>NZ_BMNW01000001.1:0-203038 GCF_014646755.1 Pseudomonas asuensis
CCGCTACCATCAGGTCTGGACCTGAACACTACCAGACAGCTAAGTCATTGATTTACAAGACTTTTTGCCGTTCCGTTGCAGCGGAAGTGGGCGCATTATAGGCCTATGAATCAGCAGGTCAAGTTTTATTTTGAAGGTAGGCAAATTGAATCAAAGCCCTCATCTCAGCTACCGCCTGCTTAAAGCCTACAAACAAGGCATGGGCAACGATTGCATGACCGATATTTAGCTCGTTAATACCTGGGATTAAGGCAATTGACTCAACATTATGGTAATGCAATCCATGGCCAGCATTAACTATCAATCCCCTAGACACTCCTGCTTCCACTCCCTTTCTTATACGCTCAAGCTCAACGGATAAACCATCCTCATTAACAGCATCGGCATATCGCCCAGTATGAAGCTCAATAGCAGGCGCCCCTACTCTCGCAGCGGCTTCTATCTGCTGCTGATCAGCATCAATAAAAAGCGATACCTGACAGCCTACGGATGCAAGCTTATTAATAGCTTCTTTTACCCGAAGCTCCTGCGCTAGAACATCCAGGCCGCCTTCGGTTGTCAGCTCCTCTCTCCTTTCGGGCACAAGGCAGACGTGTTCAGGCTTGATCTCACAAGCAAAATCCAGCATGGACGGCGTCATAGCGATTTCAAGGTTCATCCGCGTCTGGAGTGCAGCTTTGAAAAGACGAACATCACGCTCTTGAATATGCCGACGATCCTCACGCAAGTGCAGCGTGACTCCATCTGCCCCTGCCTCCTCAGCATCAAGCGCTGCCTTAAGAGGATCGGGATAACGTGTCCCACGTGCCTGACGTAACGTTGCTACATGATCGATGTTTACGCCTAATAAAGGTCGATTAGCAGACATCACTTTAAATTCTCACTTAAGAAACAGTTCACGACTAATAAGCGGTTTGCCGCTGAGTAGCGGAGCGTAAGCTTGGCGCATTAGCCGCTTAGCTGACTTAAGCACACCTGCTTCGCTCCAGTCGGCTCCAGATAACGCTAGCAATTCACTTCCGTGAAATGCGCCAGGCTGATATGAAGGAATGCACTCAAGCCCTTCATCTGGAGCGAATCGGTAGATGCTTTTTGGATCTATTGCGTTTCCGTGACTATCTACTTCTAATGAAAAGCCGTAACCCAGCTCGTCCAGAAACGTCCACTCGAAATTTCTTAGCGGCGGCTCTACATCCTTACCAGCGCTTAAGGCAAGCAAGGTATTTGCATACTGATGAAATATTGCAGGGTGCGGCTCTTCAGGCAGCAAAAGACGCACTATTAGCTCATTGAGATAAAGGCCGCTGAACAAGGCATCTCCGCTTAAGAGAAAGGGTGGAGCCAAAGGCTCTACTCGATGAACCGTCTTAAGCTCGGTACGCCCACGAAATTGGCCTTCAAATAGCTGAAATAGACGGACAACACTACCAGATTTTCCACGAGCGCCTCGGTAGACCGCTCGAAACCTTCCACGTATTGAAAAAAAGTCTACGAGCGTACTACTCTCTCGAAAAGGTCGAGTATGAAGAACAAAGACCTTTTCAGGTTCCTGCATCAAAGATCTGCATATCCTAAAGAGCGAAGCGCGCGTTCATCATCTGACCAACCGCTCTTAACTTTAACCCATAGATTCAACATGACCTTTGAATCGAACAGTACTTCCATGTCCTTACGTGCATCCTGTCCAATTCGCTTGATCCGCTCGCCAGCATTTCCGATCAGTATTTTTTTCTGACCGTCACGCTCTACCAGAATCAGTGCATGTATATGCAGCACCTTACCCTGTTGTTTGAACTCTTCAATTTCAACGGTGACTTGGTAAGGTAGCTCAGCGCCCAACTGGCGCATGATTTTTTCTCTTACCAGCTCTGCAGCCAAGAATCGACTGCTGCGATCAGTCAGCTGATCTTCTGGAAAAAAATGCTCTTCTTCAGGTAAACGCTCTGCTACTAGCTTTTCAAGCGCTTCAAGATTCACACCATTTTGAGCAGAGATAGGAATAACTTCCGCCTCAGGCAACTGCTCAGAAAGCCATTTCAATTGAGGGAGAAGTTCCGCTTTGTCCTCCATGCGGTCGGTTTTATTAACCGCCACAATAACTGGGCATTTGACATGACGGACCCGCTCAAGAACGAACTCGTCCTCTTCTGTCCAGCGCATACGATCTACTACAAAAATCACTACATCCACATCTTTGAGAGCCGCAGATGCAGTTTTATTCATATAGCGATTAAGTGCTTTTTGATTTTCTTTGTGGATACCTGGTGTATCGACATAAACCGCTTGAACATCTCCTTCTGTTTTGATGCCCAACAATGTGTGACGAGTTGTTTGAGGCTTCCGGGATGTAATAGCTAGCTTCTGACCTAAAATATGGTTCAGCAGAGTAGATTTGCCTACGTTGGGCCGCCCAACGATAGCAACGTAACCACAACGGGATACCGGTTCAGTCATGGCCATTTTCTACTCCTAAAGCAATTAACGCGGCTGTTGCAGCTATTTGTTCAGCAATTCGACGACTAGGCCCTTGGCCACTGGTTTTTTCGCTCAGCATTGATATATCGCATTCAACGAAAAAGACGCGGCAATGAGGCTCACCCTCGATCGCAACGACATCGTATTTGGGCAACTCACATCCTCGAGCTTGCAAGTATTCCTGAAGACGTGTCTTAGGATCCTTATTAGTATCGACTGGTGTAAGTTCACGAAGTTGCGGCCCAAGCCAAGCCATAATCCGGTCCCTGGCTGCCTCCATTCCGGCATCCAAATAGATAGCGCCTATGAGCGCTTCCATTGCATCAGCCAAAATAGACTCGCGGCGAAAACCACCACTTTTTAGTTCACCCGAACCCAACCGGAGGTAATCTCCAATCTCAAAGCTACGAGCCAGTACAGCCAACGTTTCCCCTTTCACTAGCCTTGCTCGCAAGCGAGAAAGCTGACCTTCACGAGCCTGAGGAAAGTATTGATAGAGCGCTTCACCAATTACGAAATTGAGAATGGCGTCTCCTAGAAACTCAAGACGCTCATTGTTCTTGCTGGCGAAGCTGCGGTGAGTGAGAGCCAGAACCATTTGGCCCTGGTCTTTAAAGGTGTAACCGAGCCGACGCTCGAGACGATCTAAGGGTGAATTCACGGGATACTTATACGGTAGTCGCGTTCAAAATGAACCACTAGATCAATATTACGAATCAAGGGCTCACGTTTTTCATAATTCAGGTGGATGAGAAATCTATTGTCCTCAGTCTTTACCTGCATGGCTTTATTAAGCTCAATATCGTTAATGCTATTGACCTGCATACCCTTGCTTACGTACGAATACACATCGGGCACGCTGCGAATGTTCATGGCTTTCTCATTCTCTATGGATGTGATGATTTTGGTCATCGCCTGATAATCCAGATAATGAGGAATTAGCTTGAAAGCTGTGCTTGCCAAGAAGGCAATGATGCACAGCATCAACAGCCAGCCTATGAAGGAAAGTCCTTTTTGCCTGTGCGACATAGACATGACGCATTCCTTTTTAATGAATGATCCCTACACGGGAAAAGTTAGGTAGATTCTTAACTTTTGGATCCGGCCAGCTCATCCAGACGGCAAACGCTTTGCCCACGATATTTTTGTCAGGAACCATGCCGAGCAGCTCGTGAGGAATGCCCGGGTCGTTCCAATAGCGACTGTCATTAGAGTTATCACGGTTGTCACCCATCATGAAGTAGTGACCAGCCGGTATCGACCACTGACTATCAGCCGGCAAGTTATAGCGCGTCATTTCCTCACGGATAACGTGCTCTACCTGACCTAACTTTTCCTTATATAGCTTTGCACTGCCTAAAGAGCCTGGCTCCTCTCCGATCAGCTGTTTAGAAACCAGTTGGCCATTAACAAAAAGCTGCTTATCAGGAGTATAGCGAATGGTGTCACCCGGCAAGCCAATGACGCGCTTGATGTAATTGACGGATGGATCACTGGGATAGCGAAACACCATGACATCGCCACGCTGCGGATCCCCAACTGGAATAACCTTGGTATCGATCACCGGCAAACGAATCCCATAAGCGAATTTGTTTACGAGGATAAAGTCGCCTACTTCCAATGTAGGTTTCATTGAGCCCGAAGGAATCTGAAAAGGCTCTACCAGAAAAGATCGCAAGATTAGAACGATGGCAAGCACAGGAAAGAAAGATTTACCGTACTCAATCAGCAGTGGCTCTTTTTTCAAGTTATCCAAAGCAACTGGATCGGGCTCGGTAACCTGCCCTTCGTATGTCGCAATTCTGGTGCGGCGGCGCGGCGCCAGAAAGATAAGATCAAACAGTGCCAAACCACCACACACTGCGACAGCGATAACCAAAAGCAAAGGAAAATTGAATGACATATTCTCAGCTATCCACCTTAAGTACAGCCAGGAAGGCCTCTTGTGGAATTTCCACACTACCCACCTGCTTCATGCGCTTCTTACCTGCTTTCTGCTTTTCCAGCAATTTGCGCTTACGAGAAACGTCACCACCGTAACACTTAGCCAATACGTTCTTACGTAATGCTTTAACAGTAGTCCGCGCTACAATTTGCCCACCAATAGCCGCCTGAATTGCTACATCAAACATTTGGCGCGGAATCAGCTCTTTCATCTTTTCTGTTAGAGCGCGGCCCTTGTGATGGGCCTTATCACGATGAACAATCAATGCCAGTGCATCGACCTTTTCACCGTTGATAAGAACATCAAGCTTGACCAAGTTAGCAGTCTCAAAACGATCGAAACTGTAGTCCAGCGAAGCATAGCCACGGCTAACCGACTTGAGGCGATCGAAAAAGTCCAAGACCACTTCATTCATAGGCAGATCATAGCTAACCTGGACCTGGCTGCTAAGGAACTGCATATCTCGCTGTACACCCCGCTTTTCAATACACAGGGTTATGACGTTGCCCAAGTGCTCTTGAGGCACAAGAATATTGGCACGCACAATCGGCTCACGCATTTCTGCAATAGAAGCAAGATCAGGCAGTTTTGAAGGATTGTCGACGTATACGGTTTCGCCACTCTTAACTACGACTTCAAACACCACAGTGGGCGCGGTCGTAATCAGGTCAAGATCATACTCGCGCTCCAGACGCTCCTGGATGATCTCCATATGGAGCATACCCAAGAAACCGCAGCGAAAGCCGAAGCCCAACGCTTCCGAGCTTTCGGGCTCATACTGCAATGAGGCATCGTTAAGCGTTAGCTTTTGTAGCGCTTCACGGAAGTCTTCAAAATCATCCGAACTGACCGGGAACAGGCCAGCATAAACCTGTGGCTTAACCTTTTGGAACCCAGGCAGCATTTCTACATCAGGTGTATTTGAGAGCGTCAGTGTGTCACCTACTGGCGCGCCAAGGATTTCCTTGATGCCTGCAATGATAAAGCCTACTTCGCCTGCCTTAAGGTCCTTCATCTCAGTATGTTTGGGTGTAAAAACACCCACGCTATCTACCTGATGTATCTTGCCAGTAGATTTTACCAAGATCTTGTCGCCCTTCTTTACGCGTCCGTGCTTAACGCGCACTAAAGAGACTACACCCAAGTAGTTATCAAACCAGGAGTCAATGATGAGCGCCTGCAAAGGCGCCTCGATCTCGCCCTCCGGGGGAGGGATCACTTTTACCAAGCGCTCCAACACATCAATAACACCCATGCCGCTCTTGGCACTACACGGCACGGCATCAGTGGCATCGATACCAATAATGTGTTCAATCTCGGCCTTAACGCGCTCAGGCTCGGACTGAGGCAAGTCCATTTTGTTAAGCACAGGCATCACTTCGAGGCCCTGCTCAATGGCCGTGTAGCAGTTAGCTACCGATTGAGCCTCAACCCCTTGGGCCGCATCAACAACCAGTAGGGCACCTTCACAGGCAGCTAGGGAACGGCTTACCTCATAGGTGAAATCGACATGTCCTGGAGTATCAATGAAGTTGAGCTGGTAGGTCTTACCATCCTGGGCTTTGTAGTGCAGCGTCACACTGTGAGCCTTAATGGTAATTCCGCGCTCGCGCTCGAGGTCCATGGAGTCCAGTACCTGGGCTTCCATTTCGCGGTCGGACAGGCCGCCGCACATTTGAATAAAGCGGTCGGCTAACGTCGACTTGCCATGGTCAATGTGGGCAATGATGGAAAAGTTACGGATATGACTGAGGTCACTCACGGATCAACACTCGAAAGGCCAGCAGCGGAATGCCCGCTGGAAAAAATAGCCTGGGAGTTTACCCGATAGTATGGAAACCCGTCACGCACGGACTTACATAAGGTAATAAGGCGAGGTATTTCTACCTCGCCTTATCGGCCTTACTTCGGCAGCCTAAAGGTAATAAAACTGGCTCGACCGTCACGCATGACACGCATGGAAATGGACTTGTCAGCAGGTAATTTCTTGACTGTATCCTGGAACTGGCGCGCCGATACAACAGGCTGATTATTCAAATGAGTAATCACGTCACCCGGCCTCAGACCAATCATGGCAGCCGGACCGTCCGTTACCTGCTTGATCACTATACCGCTTTGCAATTGAAGGCTTTTCTTCTGATCGTCAGTCAGCTCAGCAACGGCGATCCCCATTCGATTGCTGCTACGTTCAGCACCAGGCTGACCTGATGCGGCAATGGAATCATCATCAGGCATATCGCCGACTTTAACCGATACTGTCTTGCGAGCACCCTCACGTACGATATTCATTTCAGCAGCACTGTCAGGCTTCAAATTGCCAATGAGATGTGGAAGATCGGCCGACTGAATGATCTGCTGTCCGTTCACTGAAAGGATGACATCTCCAACCTTCAAACCACTTTTAGCTGCTGGTCCGTTCTCCAAAACCTGGGCGATTAGAGCGCCTGCTGGCTTCTCTAAGCCGAAAGACTCGGCTAGGTCTTTATCTACCTCTTGGATGACAACGCCCAACCAACCACGGGTAACCTTACCCTCTGTACGCAGCTGATTAGCCACATTCATGGCAACATCAATCGGAATGGCAAAAGACAATCCCATAAAGCCACCCGAACGCGTAAATATCTGAGAGTTAATGCCGACGACCTCACCACTAAGGTTAAACAGCGGACCGCCAGAATTACCCGGATTGATAGCTACATCAGTTTGGATAAAAGGAACATAATTCTCGTTTGGCAAACTACGCCCTTTGGCGCTAACAATCCCTGCCGTTACAGAATGATCGAACCCGAAAGGTGAGCCAATAGCCAATACCCACTCACCCACCTTGAGCTTTTCGGAGTTACCTAATTTAACAATTGGAAGATCCTTGGCATCAATCTTTAACAATGCCACATCCGTGCGCGGATCAGCGCCAATCAACTTGGCAGTGTGATCACTTCTATCAGAGAGACGCACAATAATCTCGTCTGCATCAGCTACCACATGGTTATTCGTTAACACATAACCATCAGCCGAAATAATAAAGCCAGATCCTAAAGACTGAGCCTCACGCTGACGACTATCTGGCCCCTGGGGCATCTGGGGAATACTACGCTCGAAAAATTCGCGAATACCTGGTGGCAGTCCTTCAAGATCAGGCATGGACATAGTGCCGCCACGGCGGGTCGGCAGGTTTTGGCGAGTACTGATATTAACGACAGCAGGGCTTGCCGATTCTACCAACGATGTAAAATCAGGAAGATTCGCATGGGCTACTAGCGATACACCTAGCGCCCAAGCCGCCATCAAGGCTACCAGGTAATGTTTAAACATTCGCATGAAATACAGCTCCCGTTCTTTCAGGGGACAGACAGATAGTGCTAATAGTTAGCTTTCACCAAGCAATGGCACAGTAACCATCACATTTCTACTTCCGGCAGCAAACAAGCCGCCGCAAAAGAGTCGTTTGACGAAATAACATAGAAAAGCTGAATGTTTCCTGATACGAGTTATGAGTATCAGGAAACACGTCTATCCTAGCGGTATAGACTTAGTCTGGCCGTACAGATAAGGCGATGCGTTCAGCTGTACCCGCTGGGATTTCACCAACAACAGTAATCAATACATCTTTGTCTGATGGATTGATACGCTTGGATACGACACTGGTAGGACCGAACTGGTTTCGGCTATCAGCTGTAGCAGTTTGGCTATCGGAGTCAACAAATACTGAGAAGTTACTTAGGCCGTCACTATACAGAAGGTACTGTACAGGCCTCCCTTCTCCACCCGCTTGCCAACTTTTCAATGATCGAATTCGCTCAAAGCCAGAGGGAAGCCAAGAGGCTCTCCACGTAGCCTGATCCACATGACTTATTTCTTCGGCCTCTACTCTAGGAGCACAATCTGCTTTGGAAGCAAGTTCCTCAGCACTTGACGAAAGCGATGAATAAGTAATGTACTGCAATCTTTCTAAAGCATTGCCTTTCTGATCAAAAGTAGTCGACTTAAGCATTTGCCCGGTCGATTTACTTAACTGCATCTCATAAGCGTATCGATAGGGATCTTTAGGCATAAAGGCAACAACATCTGTCGCGTTGTCTGCAACACGAGACTCACCGAGATGCTTGATTGTATAGCCTTTATTGATCTGCTCAGGCTTTAATTTAGGGGCAAGTGTCTTTGCCACATCAGCCTGATCATCTGCCGAGGTACTGCAAACGATACGATTATTATCGCGCACTACCTCATAAGGAGTACCGTCAAGTCGATAAAGACGTTCTTTAACATCTCCATTTGAATCGACTTTTCTGGCTATATGATGGGAGGTCAAATGCCCATTGCTTTCATAAATAAAAGCACCTTGGGAATTGACCTTGTCACTGATTGAAAGCTTATTCAACCAATCCATTGATTCGACGGCTTGCGCTGATTGAGTCATCAGCAACAAGCCGCCTATTCCATATATAACTGGAGCAAACCGCATGCTCTTCCTTATCAGGTATTAACGAGTTTCTGCGTTAGCACCACGTGCATAGGGAAGCGCGGAACCTTCAACGCTGTTAAAAGTAGCTTGCTGTGCGTGCTGACGAATATAGCCAGGCAACTGAGAGTCAGCCGCTGCTGAATTAGCCGCTTTAGACTCAGCGCTCTGAGCACTTTCTTCACTGTAATTAGCCAACACTGCCGGGCTTTGCACCTGCGGTATGCTAATAGGTGCCGGTGCTTGCTGTGCCATCTGCTGAGTAGCATCTTCCTGGTTATACAAGCGCACGCCTGCTAACACAGCTACCGTAACAGAAGCAGCAACAGCTACTCGACTAATTGCACTCCAACGGCTCACTTTAGGCTTAACAGAGGCAGCCGGAGTAGTCACTGGCGCTTCTTCGTTAGCCAACGCAGCAGATACTGCTGATGCAATATCAAGCTTTGGCATAATGGGCTCGTTGCGAATGACTGCGCGAGCCATTGCATAACGGGACCATGTAGCACGGAGTTCAGGGTCCTCGCTTGTTGCAGCAAGTATACGTCTGACTTCCAATTCGTCCGCTTCGTTATCCATAACAGCGGACAGTGATTCCAGCAGAGCTTCACGATTCATATCAACCTCTCTCATAGCTGTCGCCGCTGTCTCATGCTTCTCGCAACAAAGGTTGCAAGGCTTTATCGATGGCTTCCCGCGCACGGAATATGCGCGAGCGTACTGTACCTACTGGACACTGCATCACGTTTGCAATGTCCTCATAACTAAGACCTTCAAATTCACGCAAAGTTAGTGCAGTTCGTAAATCTTCTGGTAATTGCTGAATAGTACGATGAACGGTGCTTTCAATCTCATCCCGAAGCAACGACCTCTCAGGCGACTCGATATCTTTTAGAGCATGATCGCCTTCGTAAAATTCGGCATCTTCTGCGCTTACATCGCTGTCTGGTGGACGACGACCGCGAGCAACCAAATGATTCTTAGCTGTGTTTATCGCGATACGATACAGCCAGGTATAAAACGCACTGTCACCGCGAAAATTTCCTAAAGCGCGATAGGCTTTGATGAAAGCCTCTTGCGCGACGTCCTGCGCTTCCTGGGTGTCGTGCACAAAGCGCACAATCAACCCTAAAATCTTGTGCTGGTATTTCAGCACCAGGAGATCAAATGCACGCTTATCGCCTCGCTGTACGCGCTCGACAAGCTGCTGATCCTGTTCCTGGGTTTGCATGGGAGCTCCTTGTTGATTCCGAAGGAGACCCGCTTCACCCTTCTCATCCTGTTGTTTGGATAGACCAGGGTGCTGCGTAAAAGTTCTCCCCACGGCAGATATCGGGCGAACCTTGTCTTCGATTCGCTGATCGGTAAGCCGGTCTTCCGCCGACACCCGCTGATAACTATTAGCAGTCATTCCACTATTCATTCTTTCGGCCACTTTTTACTGTCCGTGTGGAAAATTATCCTCACATGGACGACTCATGGCCCTATAAAGTTCCTTCCTCCATAGAATAGCGTTGCCATTACGCGAGTTAATCGTACAGTCAAACCAACAAAAAGAGACAACACATGGGCCAACACATCAATCATGATGTTTTGATCATTGGCAGCGGAGCGGCTGGCCTTACGCTGGCACTGACCTTGCCTTCGCATCTTCGAATAGCAGTCCTTAGCAAGGGCGATCTATCTAACGGGTCAACTTACTGGGCGCAAGGGGGCGTAGCCGCTGTACTGGATGAGGACGATACCGTCGACGCCCATGTTACAGATACCCTGATAGCCGGGGCAGGATTATGCAATGAACAGGCTGTGCGTTTCACGGTAGAAAGAAGCCGTGAGGCCATGGAATGGCTCATTGACATGGGCGTTCCGTTTACCCGACATGAAGGAGGCGTAGAGAAAAAGTTTCCGCTCCATTTGACTCGTGAAGGCGGACATAGTCATAGGCGAATCATCCATGCTGCAGATGCAACTGGAGCTGCCATATTCGATACGCTACTGGCTGCTGCCAAACAACGTCCCAATATTCATTTGCTTTCGCAACAGGTTGCAGTCGATCTCATTACGGGCCGCAAAATAGGCCTGGAGCCTAACAGCTGTTTAGGCGCTTATGTGCTTGATCGCAGCACTGGCGAGGTTGATACCCACGGGGCACGCTTCACTGTGCTGGCAACTGGCGGAGCCAGCAAGGTATATCTATACAGCAGCAATCAGGACAGCGCCTGTGGGGACGGTATCGCCATGGCATGGCGCGCTGGCTGCCGTATTGGCAATATGGAGTTCAACCAATTTCACCCTACCTGCCTTTATCATCCACAAGCACGTAACTTCCTGATTACGGAAGCCTTGAGAGGTGAAGGAGCACTCCTGAAGTTGCCTAATGGTGAACGATTCATGCCGCGCTTCGATGAGCGAGCCGAGCTGGCACCACGTGACATTGTGGCTAGAGCTATCGACCATGAGATGAAGCGGCTTGGCATTCCCTATGTTCATCTCGATATCAGTCACAAACCGGTCGACTTCATTACTACTCATTTTCCTACCGTACATGAACGATGCCTAAGCTTAGGCCTTGATATCTGCAAGGAGCCTATTCCGGTCGTCCCCGCTGCACACTACACCTGCGGCGGCGTATGCGTGGATGAAAACGGAAGGACTGATTTACCTGGACTTTATGCTATCGGGGAGACGAGTTTCACTGGGCTCCACGGTGCCAACCGAATGGCCAGCAATTCGTTGCTTGAATGTTTTGTTTATGCACGGTCAGCTGCCGGACATATTGAGCACCAGCTCTCAAAGACAAAACATCCGCTTCCCCTTCCCGACTGGGACGCAAGCCAGGTAACCGACTCGGATGAAGATGTGATCATTACGCACAATTGGGAAGAGTTGCGCCGCTTTATGTGGAACTATGTAGGCATTGTCCGGACCGACAAGCGACTACAGCGCGCCTATAACCGCATACAGCTTCTGATGAAAGAAATAGATGATTTCTACAGCAATTACAGAGTGAGCCGTGACTTGATCGAGCTTAGAAACCTCGCTCAAGTAGCAGAACTGATTGTCCGCTCCGCTATGCAACGCAAGGAGAGCCGAGGCCTGCACTACACACTGGACTACCCCAGGCTGAGCAATCAAGCGCAGGACACTATTCTGGTGCCGCCCAACGTCGCTGCGCAAATTTGAGTCTGACACGCAGACGCCGGTGAGCATCTGGCGTCATGGCGTCTGATGGAATACAGACTGCGTGAGTCCGCCTTCCTTTTATATGTCTGTATCGCAGCACAATAATAAGTGGCAGCGCCACACTGTCTCTGCATAGCTGAACAGGATGCCACCCTTGCTTTGGAGACCATAACTGCCAACCGGTCTCATCGTGCTTCAGGCGACGCGGCTCATTTGGCTTGCGCAACAATATGGCTCCTGGAATCACCCAGGCGGCATGGCAGGCACAAATGAGAGCGCCTATGACAGCCAACCATGCCGGGATGCTGGCTAACAGTAGTGAAATCACGGCTAATAACAGAGCAGCACAGTAGACACAGAGCAAATGCCGAGAATGCTGCCAGTGACATTCAAAGGGCTCAATCCGGCTGGACACGATCCAGAATCATCCGAACGATATATTTTAAGTCGGGATCGTCAGGCTCGCCTCGCTGCATGAACCAGACGAACATATCCTGATCCTCACACTCCAGGAGTTTCTTGAAGCGGTCCTGATCCTGTGGGTTCAGCGAAGGGTAAACCTCCTGAACGAAGGGTACCAGCAACACGTCCAGCTCAAGCATGCCACGGCGGCTGTGCCAGAAAAGTCGCTTGAGTTCAGTTTCATCTGTCATGGTGGCTCCTTAAAGTTGGCCGCATTATAGGCGAGTTCATCAAATTGCTCAGCTCTACCCTGCAGGAAAGCATCTTGTTGTTATGGCAACTGACAAGAGCACGCCTGCGTTCTATGATGAGCGTTCATTCTCTTGCCTATGATGCTCTATGGCTGACTCCTTATTTTTTTGCTCACTGACTCATGAAGGCGTTCTGGCGATTCGCGGAGCCGACGCCGGAAAATTTTTGCAAGGACAAGTGACTTGCAATATCAATTACCTCAACACAGAAGCATCTAGCCTGGGCGCACGCTGTACGCCTAAAGGAAGAATGGTTTCGAGCTTTCGCATCGTGCAGATTCAGGAAGGTTACCTGCTGGCGATGGCGAAGGAGCTGGTGGAGCCACAGCTAACGGATCTGAAGAAATACGCGGTATTTTCCAAGTCGACCCTGGCAGACGAAAGTACTGAGTGGATGCGATTCGGCACGAGTATGGAGACGGTGCAGAAAGCATTCCCGTCGCTAACGCCTCCTGAACAAACCAATGGGGTGGTTCATTTTGATGGCATGCTAGCGATACGGCTGCCCGGACAGCATGTTGAAATCTGGGCTCCTCACGCCCTCGCCGAGCAGGTACAACAGCAACTAGGCAATGTAGCCCCCGAAGTTACACTGGAGCATTGGCTACTTGGGCAGGTGCGCAACGGCATCGGCCAGGTATTCGGGCCTACACAGGAGCTGTTTATTCCTCAAATGATCAATCTTCAAGCAGTGGATGGCGTCAGCTTTAAAAAAGGCTGCTATACCGGCCAGGAAATTGTGGCGCGTATGCAGTACCTTGGGCGACTGAAACGCCGGTTATATCGACTCACTGTAGATGCCGAGGCGCCAGCGCCTGGTACGGAGCTGTTCTCTCCTGTGCATAACAGCAGCGTGGGAGAAGTGGTATTGGCTGCGCAAGCCGATGGTAAAACAGAGCTTTTAGCAGTTTTACAAATCGATGCGAAAGAAGACGGTCGCATTCATCTCGCATCCAACGAGGGCCCGTTGTGCGAGCTCTTGGATCTGCCTTATGTAATCGATACGGATCGTGAAATACAACGCTGACGTATCAGACGAATGCTTTTCGAGGGACAAATAATGATCATGCTTGCCGAACAGGTAGCTCAAGAGCTCAATGAGGCCATTGAAAACGATCAGCTGGTTTTGCCAACGCTGCCTGAAGTGGCCTTGCGTGTTCGTGAGGCAGCTGAAGACCCGGATGTTACAAGCGCAGACATGGGCAGGCTTATCGGTAACGATACTGCATTGACGGCGCGGATTATCAAAGTAGTAAACAGTCCGCTATTAAGGATCAGTACTGAAATTACGGATCTTCATACTGCCATCAATCGACTGGGCATCAATTACACCTGCAATCTTGCCATCGGACTTGCGATGGAGCAGATGTTCCAGGCTACTACTGACGCGGTTGATCGCAAGATGCGTGAGGTATGGGCCAAAAGTACGGAGATTGCAGGGATCAGTTATGTCCTGTGTAAGCACTTTACTCGACTCTCTCCTGACCAAGCCACGCTGGCGGGTCTGGTACATCAGATTGGTGTGCTTCCCATCCTGACCTATGCCGAAGAACACAGTGCTCTCTTGGCCAACTCGCTTACACTGGATCGTGTAATCGAAGAGATCCATCCCAAGATTGGAAAACGCATTCTGCAAGCTTGGGATTTTCAGGAATCCATTGCCAATGTACCCGAGGATTATCTGAACTTTGAGCGCAACTTACCCAAGGTGGATTACGCCGACATTGTTCAGGTTGCTTACCTGCAAAGCCTTAACGGCACAGAGCACCCGTTAACCAAGCTGGACTGGACACACATTGATTCTTTCAAGAAGTTAGGCCTGGACCCTTCCGTGGACATTAAGGCGGATAAGGATTTAGGGGAAGCCCTGGAGCAGTCAAAGCACTTCCTTCAATAAGCTGTCCAATCGATGTTGGGGATCACACGCTCGTCGGGGAACGTAACCCTTACACGCAGCCCCCCTGCCGCGCCGTCATGTAAAGCGATACTCGCCTGATGAGCGCGGCAGATCTCTCCCACGATAGCCAATCCCAACCCTGCACCGCCTCGCTGAGGATCTAGCCGATGAAAGCGTTCGAATACATGGGCCCGAGCATCAGCAGGAATACCGGGACCGTCGTCTTCAACCTCAAGGATACAGGGCGTCAGCACCCGGATAATGACCGTACCGTTCTCAGACGTATGGACCAGTGCATTATCGATGAGATTCGATAACAGCTCATTAAGCAGAGTTGGCTCTCCTTTTACCCACACTTCAGTTTCCGCCTCTAACTCCAGCGAAACACCTCGTTTATAGGCCAGCGGAGCAAGCGCAAGCCCAAGATCTCTGGCCAATGCGCCTAACTCGATACGCTCTGCTCCGCCTTCAGCAATTGCTTGCGCCCCGCTTTCAATCCTGGCCAAGGACAAAAGCTGGTTAGCAAGGTGGGCCAAACGGTCCGTATTGCGCTGAGCATCCAGGAGTGTCGCACGCCACTGTTGCGGGTCCTGTTCCCGTACGCCTAATTCCAGGCGGGCTTTCAGAGCGGCCAGCGGGGTACGTAATTCGTGCGCAGCGTCAGCAATGAATTGAGCCTGTCGCTCAAAAAGCGCTCGTAGCCTGACGGTAAATTGATTTAACGCACCTACCAGAGGAAATAACTCACGCTGAATTACAACTTTGGGTAACGGTCGCAGATCATCCGCCTGACGCTCTTCCACCGCAGCCCTTAACCGCTCAAGTGGTTGAAGCGCTACGCTCACAACCCACCAGACCAATAGCAAGGCACCGATGGAAAGAAGGCAGAGCCGCAATAAGGTATCGATCAGTAGGCTACGTGCCATGTTTTCACGGGCTTGCTCTGTCTCCGCAACCCGTATCTCAGCCATACCATTCATATTGGTCTCGCTGACAGGCTGCATCAGGCTTACAACCCTTACCCCTTGACCTCGGTAATGGCTGTCATAAAAACGCGCCAAGGCAGGATAATCCTGAGTTAGTGGCGCATCAGGTGGCGGCGCCGGAAGATTTTCGTAACCGGACGTCAGACGTCCCTCGATGTCAAGCACCTGATAATAAATTCGGCCTGCACTGTCATAAGCAAAGGTATCCAGCGCAACGTAAGGGATATCAGCCCTCAAGGTACCATCAGCGGCGGACAACCCGGCTGCAATGGTTCTCGCTGACGCCAAGAGGGTTCGATCATAGGCTGTGTCGGCTACCTGCCGGCCATTGATGTAGGCACTAAGACTACTAACGATTAACAGCAGGGCAAGCAGAGCAGCCAGGCGTCCCAACAGCCGTCCCCGAAGGCTTCCATCAATGACGATACTGCTGTTGGCCTCAGAACTGTCTTGTCTTGCCGATAGGGTTTCTTCCCGCTCAAGCACCTGAAAACTCCAGTAAGTAGCCCAGGCCCCTGAAGGTTATAATGCGAACAGCGCTGGTCTCGAGCTTCTTGCGCAGTCGGTGTATATAGATTTCGATCGCCTCGGGGCTGGCCTCCTCATCCAGGCCAAAAACCTGAGAAGCCAATTGCTCCTTGCTCATGACACGCCCCGGCCGGGCAATCAGGATGCCGAGTACCGCTTGCTCGCGAGAGGTCAGGGTTAGCGGTTCATTATCAAGTGTAAAGCGTCGAGTATTAAGATCATAAACCAGAGGGCCACAACGTTGCTGACGCTCGCCTCCCAGTACGCTACGCCGAAGCAGCGCCTTGACTCGGGCTTCAAGCTCAGTAAGTTCAAATGGTTTGGCGAGGTAATCATCAGCCCCCAAGTTAAGCCCCTGAACCCGATCCTTTACTTCTCCACGTGCCGTCAGCATTAATACTGGCAAGCGATTACCGCGCTCTCGAAGACGGGCCAGAATTTCGAATCCATCCATTCGTGGCAATCCAACATCCAGAATGGCCAATGCGTATTCCTCACTGGCCAGCGCCAGATCAGCCGCAATTCCGTCATTAATGACGTCAACGGTCCAGCCTTCCCCTTTCAGCGCTTGTGCCACGCTTTCAGCCAGCGACAAATGATCTTCGACGAGCAAGATACGCACTCGATTCTCCAGATTCTTGTTAGATCGTCTCAGTGTACCCAGAGCAACAGATAAATGGTCTAGAAGCTTTCAGATTGAAAGCTTCGTGAAAGCTTGTACCACTACGATCAATCTAATAAGGCCTTCTACCTGTGAAAGGCCGCTACAAAAACAACAAAACGGACTTAGATCATGCAGACCAGTCGGCGTCCTTGCCCTGCCTTGCCCTGCCTTGCCCTGCCTTGCCAGAAACTTCCCTACCTGCGCATTTACATCAACGTTCAAGCGCTCTTTCTATTTACGTATCCGCTTTTAACTGAAGCAACTCTGTTTCAGGAACGGCATCAGTTCGTCCTGCTGTAGTTCTGCACTATAAAAACAAAAGGAGATAATCATGGCTTTATCCTTACGTCCCCTAGCAGTTACTGCTGTATGCGCCCTGCTCTCTACTCAACTGATGGCAGAGCCAAAACGTCCCGAATGTATTGCGCCGGCCTCGCCTGGTGGCGGCTTCGACCTGACATGCAAACTTGCTCAGAGCGCCCTGGTAAATGCCAAGCTGCTAGAGAAGCCCATGCGTGTGACCTACATGCCTGGCGGCGTAGGCGCGGTGGCTTACAACACAGTCGTCGCGCAACGACCAAAGGACGGAGGAACAATCGTTGCCTTCTCAAGCGGCTCCTTGCTCAATCTGGCGCAAGGCAAGTTTGGTCGCTTCGATGAAAAAGCAGTCAGATGGCTGGCAGCAGTAGGAACAAGTTACGGCGCCATCGCAGTGAAGAGCGACTCCCCTTACAAAACTCTTGGTGATCTGGTCGAAGCCCTGAAAAAGGATCCGAGCAAAGTTGTCATTGGTTCGGGCGGAACCGTTGGTAGTCAGGATTGGATGCAGACAGCCCTTGTTGCCAAAGCAGCTGGCATCAATCCACGCGACCTGCGTTACGTCTCATTAGAAGGGGGCGGTGAAATCGCAACGGCCTTGTTGGGTGGCCACATTCAGGTGGGCAGTACGGATATTTCCGACTCCATGCCGCACATTGAAAGCGGTGACATGAGAATCCTTGCGGTATTTTCCGAAAACCGCCTGAATGAGTCTGCCATGGCTGATATCCCTACAGCTCGCGAACAAGGGTATGACATCGTATGGCCGGTAGTTCGCGGTTACTACCTTGGCCCAAAAGTCAGTGATGAAGACTACAACTGGTGGAAGGCCTCCTTCGACAAGCTGCTGGCCTCTGATGACTTCGCCAAGTTACGCGATCAGCGCGAGCTTTTCCCTTTCGCCATGACTGGCAGCGAACTGGATGCCTACGTACAAAAAGAAGTCGCCAAGTACCGTGGCATGGCCAAAGAGTTTGGCCTGATCCAATAACGCTACCTGACGCTCCGCCTGAGCGGAGCGTCCGAGGGAAATGCCATGCTTTTTCAACGCCTCTTTCTGGGTGTCTGGCTAATTGCCGGCCTGGTCATGATGTACCTTGCCTTGGATTACCAAGCGCCCTTTTCCTACGAGCCGGTTGGCCCACGTGCCTATCCAATGTTGATGCTGGGATTGATGTCAGCAGGGTTGGCCTATCTTTTGATCAAGCCGACGCCGATCGACCACGCTCATGACGAAAAGCCCATGGATGCGCCCACTGCGCGCAAGGTAGTCAGCTGCATTCTTCTGCTCCTGGCTTATGCGCTGCTATTCGAGCCGTTCGGCTTTGTGCCCAGCAGCATCGTTGCAGGTTTTTTATTTGCTCGACTCTACGGTGGGCGCTGGTTGCCCAGCCTTGTAACCAGCATTGTCATGTCTATCTGCCTATACATCCTGTTCGATCGCATTCTGGACGTCCCGCTGCCATTGGGCATCCTAGACGGCCTGGAGATTTGAGATGGAAACCCTGAATTTTCTTGCCCAAGGCTTCGGTGTCGCCTTGACACCTACCAACCTTATTATTGCATTGGTCGGCACACTGATCGGAACCGTGGTTGGTCTGCTCCCTGGCCTCGGCCCTATCAACGGGGTCGCCTTGTTGATTCCGGTAGCCTTTGCACTAGGCCTACCCCCTGAGTCAGCCTTGATTCTTTTGGCTGCGGTTTACCTTGGTTGTGAATATGGCGGCCGTATCTCGTCGATCCTGCTGAACATTCCTGGTGAAGCCTCAACGCTCATGACCACTCTGGACGGTTATCCGTTAGCCCGAAAAGGCTTGGCTGGCGTTGCTTTATCCCTGTCAGCATGGAGCTCCTTTATTGGCGCTTTTATTGCCACATGCGGCATGGTGCTTTTTGCTCCGCTGCTTGCCAAATGGGCGATTGCCTTTGGCCCTGCCGAATACTTCGCCCTGATGGTATTTGCGATCGTTTGTCTGGCCGGCATGGCGGGAGACAAACCCATCAAGACCCTTGTCGCCTCGCTGCTTGGCCTTTTCCTGGCTGCTATAGGCATTGATGCCAACAGTGGCGTTTATCGTTTTACGTTCGACAGCATTCACCTGGCTGACGGTATTCAATTCGTTGTACTGGTCTTGGGTCTGTTCTCGGTAAGCGAAGTGTTATTACTGCTCGAGAAGACCCATCACGGCCAGGATGCGGTTAAAGCCACAGGCCGCATGTTGTTCAACTTTCGTGAAGCCAAGTCGGTATTTCTAACCAACCTGCGCTGTGCGGTAAGCGGCTTTGTCATGGGCGTACTGCCCGGTGCCGGAGCAACACTTGCCAGTGCCCTCGCCTACATGACAGAAAAACGCATGGCAGGTGAAAAGGGAGAGTTTGGTAAGGGAGACCTGCGTGGTCTTGCTGCACCGGAAACGGCCATTGGCGCATCCTGCTGTGGCGCCATGATTCCCATGCTAACCCTGGGTGTTCCAGGATCGGGTACTACCGCGGTCATGATTGGCGCCCTCACGCTGTACAACATTACCCCTGGCCCGCTTCTGTTCCAAAATGAACCTACGCTCGTCTGGGGTTTGATTGCTTCGTTGTTCATCGCGAACGTGATGCTGCTCATTCTGAACGTACCGATGATCAAGGTCTTTACCAAGATCCTGGCCGTACCAAACTGGGCGCTGGTACCTATCATCGCCATCATCACGTCAATCGGCGTTTATGCTGTACATGCCACGACGTTTGACCTGATCCTCATGGTCATTATCGGGATCCTTGGATACATCCTACGCAAGCTGGATTTCCCACTGTCACCCTTACTGTTGGGTTTCATCCTGGGCGGCTTGATGGAGCAGAACCTGCGGCGGGCACTGTCAATCTCCAACGGCAGCATGGACATTCTCTGGTCCAGTGGCATTAGCCAGGTGGTATGGCTGCTAGCCATCGTTATGCTGATCCTGCCCATGATTCGAATCTGGCGTCGTCGCTCTCTTCGCCGTAAAGCCCATATGGCCAACGTGTGACAGAGGCAAAAGCGATACAGTGAAGCGCTCTTATCACACGTTAGCCGCTTCGCTCCGGTTGTGGTGGGTGACTCCCCTGGCCGGAGCATTGGGCGGATACCTGGCCAGCCTTGCGCACTGGCCTCTACCCTGGATGATTGGCTCGCTCCTGGGCGTCATAGCCATCCGCTGTTGCGGCTGGCTAACCCAGGAGATGCCTCATGCCCGCAAGGGAGGCCAATGGGTAATTGCTACAGGTATCGGCCTTCACTTCAACCAGGCCATTGTCGAACAGATTGCAACGCATGCTCTGGTTATCGTATTGGGTACTGTTTTAACTGTAACCGCCAGCGTGATAGGCATCGTTTTATTGCGACGCAGTGGTGAAGATCGCGCTACTGCCTTTTTTGCCAGCATGCCAGGCGGCGCAAATGAAATGGTTAATCTGGCCAAGCGAAACGACGCCATCCTGGCCCGGGTAGCCGCCGCCCAAAGCTTGAGGATGGTTTTTGTTCTACTCAGTGTGCCGGCAGCCTATAAATATCTATTTGCAGGCGAGTCTCCTGTCGCTCTGCATGCTGTTGAAGTCAATTATTTCTGGTTACTGCCCATTATGTTGGTTGGCGCAGGCTTGGCGTTCATCTTTCAAAAGCTGCGACTGCCTAATGCATGGCAGTTGGGTGCCCTGCTGGTTAGCATTGCTACCAGCGTGACATTTAATCTAAATATCGGTTTGCCTGCAGGCGCAGGTGATGTTGGTCAATGGCTAATCGGGAGTTCATTAGGTTGTTATTTTGATCGCCCCTTCTTTCGCCAGGCGCCAGCCTTCATGGCACGCACAGTCCTGGCTACACTTATGGCTATCCTCATTGCTGCTCCCATTGCAGCCGGGCTGGGCTGGCTGACAGAACTCGACGCTCGCTCGCTGCTGCTAGGGATGGTACCGGGCGGCATCGCTGAGATGAGCCTCACGGCCGAGGCACTGCACTTAATGGTGCCATTAGTAACAGCCATGCAGGTGCTGCGCTTACTACTGGTCCTCTTTCTTGCGCAGCCGGTCTACCGACTATGGTTACGCCGAGTGGCTAACTAGTCTTTACCCAATGCTTTTTTAGGATAGATGTCATACCGGCTGGACTTGCCATCCAGACTATAGCTAGGTTTGGCACCTTCAATGGGAGGTGCCTTGCGCGGACGCTTAACCACCACGCGATGAGTGGCAAGTCTAAGAGCTGCCTCAAGCAGGGCGGGTGCATCGGGATCATCACCTACCAGTGGGCGAAAGATACGCATCTCTTTTTTTACCAAGGCAGACTTATCGCGATGAGGAAACATGGGATCAAGGTAAATAACCTGAGGCGCCTCGCTCATCTGTTGCATCAGCTCAATGGCATTTCCTTTGAGAAGTGTCATGCGTGCCACGATAGCACCAACCTCCTCATCGTATGCAGCACGGCGAAGGCCATCTTCAAGCAAAGCTGCAATCAAAGGTTGGCGCTCAACCAATCTGACCGTGCAACCCAGTGTGGCAAGTACGAACGCATCACGGCCCAGACCAGCCGTAGCGTCCAGAACACTAGGACGGATACCTGTTCCAACACCGACTGCTTTGGCAATCATTTGCCCACTGCCGCCTCCAAAGCGCCGACGGTGAGCCGCTGCGCCCTCTAGAAGATCGACCCGTACAGGCCCCGGCGCATCGGGACCACGCTGAACCAGTTGAAGCCCTGAATCACCCAACTGAAGCGCAAAGTCGGTTTCAGGCTCCTGGGAGACCGGCAAATTTAACTGCAAGCCTAGGGCATGTGCCTGATCCTGCCATAAAGCATTGAGGGATTGGATAGAAACGGCAGCAGTACTGGGATCGATAGTCATGGCAAGAAAGATGGACGGGCAAAAACGGCATTCTGCCAGAGCGCTGGCAGATAGGCACGTTTAGCGGCAGACATGGAAACCGCCCATATCAAGATGAAAGTGATCATAGTGCGCCCTGTTGTAATCAGGAGACAGTGTCGTATTGAAGGATTTACAGGCGCCCTCTCGGAGTAAACGTAAAAAGCGGGCCTTGTTGTCATCCCCTTTCCAATCACGAGCGACCGTAATGCGCTGTCCGTTTTCCAGGCGAAAACCTGCAAGGTCTAAAGCATTGGCTGTGGCATGCTCGCTACGACGGGCATTGGTACGGTTGTAAATGTTGCGGCAGGCGAAACTTCCAAAATGTTCGACACTGGCGACACGCTGACCGAAGACTGCTTCTGCCGCTGGCTGCAGCGTGTGCAGCTCGAACAAGGCATAGGCTGTAGCCAAAGGGCAAGTTGCCAGAAAGCTGCCGCTAAAGGCTACATCGGAGCGCTGGACCCTAACTACATTTTCCAAGGGACACTGCTTGCTACCTGCATTGGCAGGCATCTGCGCATAGCGTAAGGGTGAGGTCTGCAGCGCCTGAGCGCAAAGCTCAGGATCGTGCTGCAATCTCATTAACTTGTAGCGCGTCAGAAGATTAGGCGGCTGCCTTATATCAAGCGGCTTGAACGGATTCCACTGGGTGGGAACACGAATCCAGTCATAAGCCAAGCCAATCCCGGCGGTAATAGCGGCCAAGCACAGTAGAGCGAATACGTAACGCATACCTGTCCTGACGGTTAAAGGTCATGACCCACTAAAGCAAACCTAGTTGCTCGACAGGCTCAGCCATGACTGGCAGTGGTGGCAGTTCCGGCAGGCGCTCTTGAAGCTGCGCGTGAAAACGCATGGCTAGCTCAGGTGCATGCCGATTGTCAGGTGTATGCAGGAAAATATAAGGAGTACGCCCCTCTTTGATCCATTCTGCAAATTTGTTCACCCAAGGCTCTAGATAGGTGTCGTTAGCTTCAAGTTCCAGACGGCCAATGAAGCGAATCTGCGGCGAGCCGGTAAAAGCAGGGACACGAACAGGGACGCGAGGCTTTTTTGCCTGTGCGTCTCGAATGACCTCGGATACAGGCGCGCTGCTAAACAATGCACGTGAATCCAACCCAATACGCTCTACATTTCTTTCCATCAGCAAATTATTGAGCTCACGCTCAGCCATGCCTTTGCTGAAAAAATCGTCGTGCCGTACCTCTACAGCAACACGCCCAGAGGACGGTAGCGCATCGAGGAAATCAGCCAGTTCTGTTAATCGCCTTGGGCCAAAACTGGAAGGGAACTGAAGCCAATACGGACTGACACGCGTTCCCAAAGGAGACAGCAACTGCATGAAGGAATGAGCCTGTGACAGGCAGGCCCTCAAATCACCATCATGACTGACTTCACGGGGAAACTTGGCGCAGAAACGGAAGTGATCAGGCATTAACTCGGCCCAGCGCGCCACCGTCTCAAGGGAGGGCTCAGCATAGAAGGTTGTGTTTCCTTCTACAGCATTAAACACTTGAGCATAGCGTGGAAGAAATTCCGAAGCACGTGTGGAAGCCGGATAGAGCGAGCCACGCCAGTGAGGATCACTCCACGACGGGCAGCCAATATAGTAAGGCAGCATTGGATTTAGACGTATAAGTCCAGGCCTACTACCTGAGCAGCTCCAGTATCTCGTGGCAGCATGGCAATACTGTCATAACTGGCAATAGCACGCGCGCTACGGGCGCTGATTGACTGTTCATAGAGAACGTACTCTCGAGCAGTCAATAACTGAGCATCGCTTGTAATCTCATCGCCTGGCTGGGCCGACTCGACCCGACGGATCAGCGGCGCATTGCCCAATCCCTGCGAAGAGGTATTGCCTGCAACAGGTTGCTCACGGCGGACCTCTTCTTCATGTTGTATCTCATGATATGAGCTGTCCGCCCGATTACGACCGGGACGATCAAGCGAATAAGAAGAGGTATAGCTATCGATACGCATGATTAATGCCCTTTTGCCAGTATCAACACTGTATGGGATTGTCCGCTTCTAGCAAACAATCCCTAGTACCACACGGGCTATGAAATCAACAGTCTGTCTAGTTGACCTCGCTAGCACCGCAGGGTTTTACCGCTTGTCGATTACTGCTGTCGAGGCTAGCTCAACGTGACTGCTTAGGCGTGGCAACTTGATCACGCAAATAGACAGGTTGCGCCTCCTCTGCTGGAACGGCGTCCCCGCGAGTCCAAGCCGGTACCGCCAGTGTCAGGATATCTTTAGCATGAGGCAAAAGATTACTGTCGGTCTCTGTAACAGGTACTACCATTCGGCCAACATAACTCCAACCTGTGCCTGCGCCAAACCATTCCCCGGTAGCTGTTTCCGGCAGATAAACCTGTTCAGGAGGAAGCACCGCTTCAGCTCCTGTTAACTGCATGACCTCTTGCTCCAGGCGATAACAGCCCCAATACACTTCGTCCATACGTGCATCAATAGCAGCCGCCACCTGATTCACACCACGTTCCCGGTAAGCCCGCTGCGCCAGCGCAGCCAAATTGGAAACGGGCAGTACGGGGCGATCCAGGCCAAACGCCAAGCCTTGAACAACACCGATTGCAATTCGTACGCCTGTAAATGCACCAGGGCCGCGACCAAATGCAATGGCATCCACCGCTGACAATGCAATCTCCGACTCAGCCATGAGTTCCTGAATCATAGGCAGCACTTTCTGCGCATGCATTCGAGGAATAACCTCATAGCGGCACATGACGCTTCCCTCATGCAGGAGCGCAACAGAACAGGCTTCGGTAGCAGTATCAATGGCCAACAGCGTAGGCATCAGTGGTTATCCAGACAGAACAGCAAAGTCTGCCAGTATAAGTTCCAGAAACGACAACGGCCATCCGAAGATGGCCGTTGATCAAATCTCTATGACTTACAAGTTGCCGGCTTTCTTAACGCCATCTTTGACGTCGCCGACTACTTTCTGGCCCTTGCCCTTGATCTCTTGGGCATCGCCTTCGTTTTTAAGATGCTGGTTATCCGTTGCGTCACCTACACCTTGCTTGGCTTTGCCCGCTACTTCATTTGCAGTGCCTTTAATCTTATCTGTTGTGCTGCTCATAGCGTTCTCCTAATTTCATTGTGTACATAATTACGACACAGCCTGGGAAAGGAGAGTTCAACTATTCTTATGTGGCTTAGTAACCTTTTGGCTTAATCGTGCTTAATCACTGGATACAAAAACGGCCCTGAAAAGGGCCGTTTTGATAGCAGGCAGAAGCGCGTTTACTTAAGCGCCTCGAGCACCTTGGCCGTAATGGATTCAACGGACCCAACGCCCTCAACCCGGCTGCACTTGGGCGTGCCTTCAGCGTTAGCCAGTTTCTGATAGAAATCCACCAGCGGCTTGGTCTGGGAATGGTAAAGATCCAGACGCTTACGTACGGTTTCTTCCTTATCGTCCTCACGCTGAACCAGATCTTCTCCGGTTTCGTCATCCTTGCCGTCAACTTTCGGCGGATTGTAAAGCGTGTGATACACACGACCTGAGGCCGGATGCACACGGCGACCCGACATGCGCTTGACGATCTCTTCATCGTCTACGGCAATTTCAAGCACGTGATCAATGGTCACGCCAGCATTCTTCAGTGCTTCAGCCTGAGGGATGGTGCGGGGAAAACCATCAAACAGAAAACCGTTGGAGCAATCGGTTTCCAGAATGCGCTCAGAAATCAGAGCGATAATGATCTCGTCAGAGACCAGGCCACCACTGTCCATGACGCCTTTGACCTGCTGACCTAGCGGAGTCCCGGCTTTGACGGCGGCACGCAGCATGTCCCCAGTGGAAATTTGCGGAATGCCAAACTTCTCGGTAATGAACCGAGCCTGGGTACCTTTACCGGCACCGGGCGCCCCTAGCAGTATCACGCGCATGCACGTCGCTCCTTAAATGATGGTATCCAGGACTTGCCTTGGAGTGGCTCGCTAAATAGAGCCATTGCTAATTCCAGGCTGTCTCGATGTTTTATCTGGCCGTTTAACGGTCAAGGGGATTCAAAATACACAGCATCACGAGGGGGCACAAGCCACTAAAAGTCGCAGGGATTTATTCGTACTTTCCAGATGAAATGGAGGGATTGCCTGGCTAGTGGTCCTGCCGCTCCGCTAAGAGGAGCAGACAGGACACTTTTGGATAACAGGATCCCTGCTTAACCCGTGTTGCGAAGGCCTGCTGCAATGCCTGCCACACTGACTAGCAAGGCCTGATCCAAGGGACTCGGCGCGCCCTCTCCAGCCTGCCGGGAACGCTCCAGCAATTCGATCTGGAGCAGGTGTAGCGGGTCTAGATAAATATTACGGACAGCAATAAAGGCACGCGTTTGAGGGTTGTGTGCCAACAGCTCACCCTGCCCCGTCAAACGCAGCACGGAGCGCTCCGCCTGCGACAACAGGTCGCGGAGCTCCTGCCCTAATGCTCGCCATTGCTCTGGCACCAATTGCTCATCGTACAGCTGCGCAATATCTCCATCGGCCTTTGCCAGGACCATTTCCAGCATATCGATTCGAGTACGAAAGAACGGCCAGCGCTCACGCATGTGTTGTAACCGCGCCTCATCCCCCCTCTCCAAGGCACGAGTCAAGGCTGTTTCCCACCCGAGCCATGCCGGTAACATCAAACGCGTTTGTGTCCAGGCAAAGATCCAGGGGATGGCACGTAAGCTTTCTACCCCACCCTCACGCCGCTTTGCCGGGCGACTGCCCAATGGGAGGCGACCAAGCTCCTGCTCGGGCGTGGCCCTGCGGAAATAGTCGACGAATTGCGGATGCTCTCGTACTACGCCGCGATAAGCTTTAAGGCTGTCAGCCGCCAGGCGGTCCATGTCAGCTCGCCACTCCGGCTCAGGCACAGGAGGTGGTTGCAGCGTAGCCTCTAGAACAGCAGCCAGATAAAGATTGAGATTTTGCCGTGCAATATCAGGCTGTCCGAATTTGAAGCGAATCATCTCGCCCTGCTCCGTTACCCGGAAGTGCCCGCTGACCGAACCCGGCGGCTGCGAAAGAATTGCTTCATGGGCAGGGCCGCCACCACGCCCTACCGTACCCCCTCGGCCATGGAACAAAATGAGCTCTACTCCTTGTCGGCTGCAGATCTCAACCAATGCCTCCTGAGCGCGGTATTGCGCCCAGGCTGCCGCCAAGGTCCCGGCATCTTTAGCGGAGTCAGAATAGCCAATCATGACCTCCTGAGGGCCTTGAAGTCGCTCGCGGTAGCCTGGCAACACCAGCAAACTTTCAATGACTTGCCCGGCATGATCGAGATCGTCCAATGTCTCAAACAGGGGAACGACCCGTATGGGCCGGCGTACACCAGCTTCCTTGAGCAACAACTGAACTGCCAGGATATCGGAGGCTGCACCTGCCATCGAGATGACATATGAGCCCAGCGCCGCTGCAGGGGCCTCTGCAATCACGCGGCAGGTTGCGAGTACCTCGGCGGTATCTGCCGAAGGCGTATAATCCGGCGCCAGCAGGGGCCTGCGGCTGGAAAGCTCTGCTTCCAAAAACGCTAACCGCCTCGCTTCATCCCATTGAGCATAACTACCCATGCCCAGGTACTCTGTAATCTCATTCATGGCTGAAGCATGACGAGTCGAGTCCTGCCGAATATCCAACCGAACCAAGAAAAGCCCGAAGGTAGTGGCACGGCGTAAGGCGTCTAATAGCGACCCGTCCGCAATAACGCCCATGCCACAGGCATGAAGCGACTCATAGCAGAGCTTGAGAGGATTCAACAGCTCTTCGTTATGCTCCAGCACACCCACAGTAGGTACATGAGGCTCGTTTACGGCTCGGGCTGCCCAATCACGAGTAGCCTTGAGTCGCTCGCGTAATCGCTTGAGCAAAACACGATAAGGCTCCGGTGTATCACCTACCTCTGCCATGAGCTCAGCAGAAGCACGCTGCATAGAGAGTTCTGAGGCAAGGCGGTCGACGTCACGCATATACAGATCGGCCGCCATCCATCGAGCCAGCAATAACACTTCCCGTGTTATTGCCGCTGTTACGTTTGGGTTGCCGTCACGGTCCCCTCCCATCCAGGACGCAAAACGAATAGGCGTTGCCAATAAGGGCAAACGGCTTCCGGTTGCTTTTTGTACGGTTTCATCCACCTGTCGGAGCAGACGGGGAACAGCATGCCAAAGGGAGTTTTCAATCACTGCAAACCCCCATTTGGCCTCGTCAACAGGCGTAGGACGCTGCCGGCGGATCTCTTCCGTATGCCAGGCTTCGGCAATAAGACGGCGCAATCGCTGCTGAACCTCTTGCCGCTCAGCCTTCGTTAAATCGTCATGATCCTGAGCTGCCAGTTGCTCGGTAATTTCTTCGTACTTTTGGATCAATGTCCTACGAGCGACCTCTGTAGGATGCGCAGTCAGAACCAGTTCGATATTGAGCTGAGACAGCTGATCGGCAAGCTTCTGCCCGGTGTGCCCAGCTTGCTTGAGTCGGGACAGTACCTCTTCCAGCACGCGATCTTCTAAAGGTGCTGGTTCTTCAGCACTACGCCGACGAATACGGTGGTACTCCTCGGCAATATTGGCCAGGTTCAGAAAATGGTTGAAGGCTCTGGCAACCGGTAGCAATTCTGACTCGTCCAGTGCGTTGAGCGTTTCGGATAACTGCCTTTCGCCACGTGTAGAGCCCCCGCGTGAGGCCTTGGCACCCTTACGAATACGCTCGATTTTTTCCAGAAAGGCGGGGCCGTACTGATCAGAAATGGTCTGCCCTAGCAGCTCCCCCAGTTGATGAACATCTTCCCGCAGGCGTACATCAATCTCGACGACCATGTTTATCCCTCTTTCGTTGTTCTCTACTTCTTGTTCTAGCACACCTGCGCCAGGGACCTCATACGACACTCTGCTGTCTAGCTTTTGTAGAACGGCAACGAAACGGTTAAGCGAAGGAGATTCTCATGAAGATCAGCGAGCTCGTACAGGAGTGGGAGCAGAACGCCACAGGTCGTATGGCTCATACGCAATACAACTTGGTTCTGGACCTTGAATCTGCGGCACGGTTGCATGCGCTCCATGAAATGTATCCCAAGCGCAGCGTGGAAGAGCTTTTGGCTGAGTTGGTAGGTGCAGCGCTAGAAGAGCTCGAAGCCAACTTTCCTTATGTCAAAGGCCAGAAAGTCATAGCCACAGATGAGTTAGGTGACCCGCTCTATGAAGATGCCGGCCCCACGCCACGTTTTCTGGAGCTATCAAAAAAGCATTTGAATGCACTCAGCAAAACCGATTCTCCCAAATGATTGGCAAAGCCTTGATAACCCTAGCCAGAACAAGCTGTTACGGCTTAAAAACATGAATTTACCGCTTAGCCTGCTATGGATTTTTAGACAAGGGATGAACATTTCGTGACCTGTGACGGTCCATACGTTTAGCCAGTAAATCAGAGGCTTTTTGTCAATAACCTTCGATCCGATAACTAGCGAAGGTAGGAAAAGGCCTCGGCTACCCTGTCAGCCAGGGAACACTTTAGCTGTTTGGACTATTAATGGAGCTGAGCCCTATGAATACATCGACTGCCAAAAAATCGATACAAAAGGCCTATGGGTTGAAACTCGCTGCACTGGCATTAGGCAGTGCATTGGTATTGACCGGTTGCGCTGGCGATCCGCCTAGTGCGCAGATGGCTGTTACTCAATCTGCAGTCAATGAAGCTGTAAGCGGTGGCGGTAACCAGTACGCTCCGCTGGAAACCAAGTCCGCCCAAGACAAGTGGACCCAGGCTCAAACAGCGATAAGCAATAAGGACTATGAAAAGGCCAAGCGTTTGGCTGAACAGGCTGAGTGGGATGCGCGCCTAGCAACCCGTAAGACTCAAGCAGCCAAGGCTGAGGCAGCCCTTCAGGACGCTCAAAAGAGCATTCAGCAGATCCGCGAGGAAGGGATGATCAACGGCGAACTGCAGCAAAAGCAGAATCAACGCCAGCAGTAAGACCCATCCCTCATTCCCGTCTCATGCCTAAAGGATGAATGTTATGCGTAAACAGTTTCTTATCCCTGCCGTATCTGCCTTGAGCATTGCCCTGGCTGCCTGTTCCACCCCACCGAACCCAAACCTTGAAAAGGCCCAAGCTGACTATGCAGCGCTGCAGGCACAGCCTCAGGCATCCCAGCTAGCCGCTTTGGAAACCAAAGATGCAGGTGAGTGGGTAGACAAGGCGAGCAAGGCCTACCGAGAAGGCAATAAAGAGGAAAAAGTCGATCAGCTGGCCTACCTCGCTAACCAGCGTATTCAGCTGGCTATGCAGACCGTCAAGCTGCGTATGACTGAACAGCAGCTGCAAGGTGTTGACGCTCAGCGTACCCAGGCTCGTCTGGACGCTCGTACCGCTCAGCTCAAGCAGCTACAAGGCCAGCTGAATGCCAAGCAGACCGAACGCGGCACAGTAGTGACGTTTGGTAACGTACTGTTTGATCTGAACCAGGCAACGCTCAAGCCAGCCGGCATGACGAATGTTCAGCAACTGGCTACGTTCCTGCAGCAGAACCCTGAGCGTCAGGTCATTGTTGAAGGCTATACCGATAGCACAGGCTCTGACTCTTACAACCAGCAGCTGTCCGAGCGCCGGGCCAATGCCATCAAAACTGCATTGGTCAGCATGGGCATTTCGCCTACCCGCATCGTGACCCGTGGTTATGGCAAATCCTTCCCGGTGGCTAGTAACTCCACCGCTGCCGATCGTGCCATGAACCGCCGTGTGGAAGTGACCATTTCCAACGACGCAAACCCGGTTGCACCACGCATGTAATAGGTGCCAAACCCAAAAAGCCCGGTTAATACCGGGCTTTTTATTGGTTCTGGTTATCTATCGACCTGCCTTGGCATCAGCCAAGACGCTAGCCATTTCACTCGAATAGGCCACCAATATGACCTCACAGATTGAGCTGCCCTCGGGCCTGGGCTCGTGCAAAACCGATACGGCGATACAGGCAGCCTGCTCAGCAGGATATTCATACGCGCCGCAGCTAATGGCTGGGAAGGCAATAGTGCGGGCATCGATACTCTCAGCCAGCGCCAACGTGTTTCGATAACAACTCGCCAGCTGCTCGGCTTCGCCTGCCTCACCCCCTTTCCAGAGTGGTCCCACGGTATGAATGATGAAGCGAGACTGGAGATTAAAGCCTGGTGTAAGCTTGGCCTCCCCGGTCGGGCAGCCTCCTAACCGCTGGCAATAGGCAAGAAGATCAGGGCCCGCCGCCTGATGAATGGCACCGTCGACGCCACTGCCGCCCAGCAACTTTTCATTCGCGGCGTTAACAATGACATCAACGTCCAGCGCAGTAATGTCTCCTTGCCATACATGGATTTTCATTCAAACCTCTGTTAGCCATTCACAGACTACTCGCTACTCTTTTCCCCCTTTGCCTTGGTTGTCGCCTCGTACACACGTTCAGCGAGCCGTGAAAAAGGGAGAGTCTGGACCCAGACGGAGCCGTGTCCTTTCAAGGTTGTCAGCACCAATCCCTCTCCTCCAAAAAGCATACTTCGCAATCCACCCGCCAATCCGATGCTGTAGTCGATTCCTTCGGTAAAACCGACCAGGCATCCTGTATCAAGCCGCAAGGTCTCTCCCTTGAGTTCCTTGCGGATGACAGTGCCGCCCGCGTGCATGAAGGCCAGACCATCGCCTTCCAGCTTTTCCAGAATGAAACCCTCGCCACCAAAAAAACCGGCACCCAATCGACGGGTAAAAGCGACCCCTACGCGCGTCCCCAATGCAGCACAAAGAAAGGCATCGCGCTGACAGAAAAGCGTACCGCCAATGGCAGACAAGTCGACGGGCACAACATGCCCTGGATAAGGCGCAGCAAACGCCACATGACGTTTGCGCTTACCTTCATTGGTAAAGTGCGTCATGAACAGGGACTCGCCTCCCATCACGCGCTTGCCTGCGCTCCATAGCTTGCCTAGCACGCCGCCGGACCCATCACCCATCCGTGCAGTGAAGTCGATGTCTTCTTCTATATAGGTCATGGCGCCAGCTTCGGCGATCACAGTCTCACCAGGGTCAAGCCCGATTTCCACCGCCTGCATGGACTCGCCTAGGATGCGGTAATCAATCTCATGACTGGGCATGACTTCACTCCTGTAAACCGACATAGAGCGCCGGCATGGTCAAATAATATTGGCGTAGTCCGCTTCGATTCGATCCAGACTGAGATGGTTCAGGAAGTTAGAGAAACACATCCAAGCCGATAAGGCATTGAGATCCTGAAACTGCGGCGGTAAATATTTAGGCGGAGCAACCAGTCCCTCTTCAACCAGCTGACTCAGGATGCGCATGTCCTCAAGGGTCGTCTTGCCACAGAACAACAGAGGAATTTGCTCGACCTTGCCTTTGCGTACTGCAAGCTGGATATAGTTGTAGATCAGAATAAAGCCCTTGAGATAGGACAGATCCTTGGTGAATGGCAACTGGGAAGGCGTAGAGCCCCGGAAGACACGGCTGGCATTCTGATAACCGTCTTCCAGGCTGTAGCCCTGCTCTTCATAGAAACGAAAGACGTCCAGAAAGTCGGCACCCTCTTCAGCCATATGAATGGCTCGGGTCCGATTGGTCAGCTTGCGCAGGCGAGAGGGGTAGGAGGTAAAGGCAATGACCTCCATCAGAATGGCTAGTCCTTCCTGCGTAACGGTAGATGATGGCGGCCCTTTGGAAAGGAAGGTGCAGATCGGCTGATTTTGTCCATTCAGTGTCGTCCCGACATGAACCAGTCCTTCATGGACTTCCAACGCACGAATATCACGTTCGTTGAACATTGCATCCGCGCGGATCTTGATGTAATCCGCCCCCGCAGCGGCATCAGCCACAATTCCATCGGACTCGAACACGCGGATGGTGCCCTCATCCTCCCCAAACACTGCATTCAGACGCTGCTGCAACATGGGCGCAGCTTCTTTGGCCGTTAGCGTCTTGGGTTCATCTTTCAGATCACTGCGCTTATCGATGTTGTTCAGGTAGTCCGACATCATCATGCCCAGATCCGCCAGGGTCGGGTCACCGGCATGAAACGCATCAGTCGCAGCGCCATAGAGCTCTTGGGAGATCAGGCCAAAATCTCGCGTCCCTCGTGCTTGCAGCATCCGCACAACCATGCGGTACTCACGGCACATACGCCGCATGATTTGCCCGACCGGGCTAAACTGACCAAGGTGCCGGGTGACCTCCCGCTCGATACTTTGAAACTCGGCTTTTACCTCATCCGGGTCAAACCCCAGCGGCCGCTGCTCATAGTATGCCCGGTCTACTGTGGGTAGTGCCTTGCCTTCACCGTTAAGAAAGCCCTGCTTGACGTCATCATCCCACTTCACCGCATCAAGAATCCGGATGGGAGCCTGAGCCGCCACGATACGGTCGGAAAGCGTACGAATCGTCTCTTGATACTGGTTTTTCACTTTGCGTGAATTCATGCCCACCTCATTACAGGGAAGACAAACCCTGACATATGCAGGATAGCGTATCGACTGCCTGGGCAAACGGTGGTTCGATAAATACCGGCACACCAGAAACAAAAGAACCGCCCTAAAGGCGGTTCTTTTTTCACAGCAAATGCTTACAGCGGGCGCATGTGCGGGAAGAGAATTACGTCACGAATCGATGGGGAGTCAGTCAACAGCATGACCAAACGGTCGATACCAATGCCCTCACCTGCCGTTGGCGGCATGCCATATTCCAGCGCAGTCACAAAGTCGGCATCGAAATGCATCGCTTCATCATCACCGGCATCCTTGTCAGCCACCTGTGCATGGAACCGCTCGGCCTGGTCTTCCGCATCATTAAGCTCGGAATAGGCGTTGGCAATTTCACGGCCACCAATGAACAGCTCGAAGCGATCAGTGACGCTCGGATCGTCATCATTACGACGGGCCAGCGGAGAGACTTCGAACGGATACTGGGTAATGAACGTAGGCTGCTCCAGCTTGTGCTCAACCAGCTCTTCGAAAATCATGGTCTGTAGCTTGCCAAGCCCTTCGAAGCCCTTGACGTCTGCACCGGCCTTCTTGGCGATGGCACGTGCCTTTTCGAGGTCACGTAGATCATCAGCGCTGATTTCCGGGTTGTACTTCAGGATCGAGTCAAACACGGACAGGCGTGTAAACGGCTCGCCAAAGTGGAAGACCTTGCCCTGGTATGGCACATCGGTAGTTCCTAGAACGGCCATGGCCAGCTCACGGAACAGCTCCTCAGTCAGGTCCATGTTATCTTCGTAGTCGGCATACGCCTGGTAGAACTCAAGCATGGTGAATTCGGGGTTATGCCGAGTCGATACACCTTCGTTACGGAAGTTGCGGTTGATCTCGAATACACGCTCGAAGCCACCCACTACGAGGCGCTTCAGATAAAGCTCTGGAGCGATACGCAGGAACATGTCGATGTCCAGCGCATTGTGGTGCGTCTCGAACGGTTTGGCCGCTGCACCACCCGGAATGGTCTGCAGCATGGGCGTTTCAACTTCGAGGAAATCGCGATCACGCAGAAACTGGCGGATATGAGCGATGACCTGGGAACGTACACGGAAGGTATGACGGACCTCATCGTTGACGATCAGGTCGACGTAGCGCTGGCGGTAACGCATCTCGGTATCAGTCAAGCCGTGGTGCTTATCAGGCAGCGGGCGCAGGGACTTGGTCAGCAGACGGACATTGTCCATATCCACATACAGGTCGCCCTTGCCGGAACGGGCCAGTGTGCCCTCAGCCGCGATTATGTCGCCCAGATCCCAGGTTTTGATGGCTTCCAGTGTTTCCGCTGGTAGCTTCTTGCGGTCCACATAGACCTGAAGCCTGCCGGTCATGTCCTGCAGGACCATGAACGACCCGCGGTTGAGCATAATGCGGCCAGCAATCTTGACCTTGATGCCCGCTTCGGCCAGCTCTTCCTTGCTTTTGCCTTCATAGGCTTTCTGCAAATCCGCGCAGTAGTTATCGCGGCGGAAATCATTCGGGAAGGCAATGCGCTGTTCGGCGCGCAGGTTAGCAAGCTTTTCCTTGCGCTGGGCAATCAGCTTGTTGTGTTCCTGCTCTTGGGCATGTTGGTCTAAAGGTTGTTCGCTCATGGTCTGGATATTTCCATCACGGGATCGGCCCTCTCTTGTTAGAGAGGGCGTTTAAGGTAGTGTTACAGGCCTTGCTTGAGGCTGGCCTCGATAAACTCGTCCAGGTCGCCGTCCAATACCGCATCGCAGTTGCTATTCTCGATGCCGGTGCGTAGATCCTTGATCCTCGACTGGTCGAGAACATAAGAACGGATCTGGTGGCCCCAACCGATATCGGACTTGGAGTCTTCCAGCGCCTGGGAAGCGGCCGTACGCTTCTGCATTTCCTGCTCGTACAACTTGGCCCGCAACATCTTCATGGCGGTGTCCTTGTTGGCGTGCTGGGAACGCTCGTTCTGGCAACTTACCACGGTGTTGGTTGGCACGTGGGTAATACGCACCGCCGAGTCGGTGGTGTTAACGTGCTGACCGCCCGCACCGGAGGAGCGGTAGGTATCGATACGGAGGTCGGCCGGATTGATCTCGATCTCGATATTGTCATCAATTTCTGGGGAAACGAAGACGGCCGTGAAGGATGTATGGCGACGGTTACCTGAATCAAACGGGCTCTTACGGACCAGACGGTGTACACCGATCTCGGTCTTGAGCCAGCCGAACGCATACTCGCCCTTCACATGAATGGTTGCGCCCTTGATACCCGCGACTTCACCTTCAGACAGTTCCATGATAGTCGTGTCGAAGCCATGCTTGTCAGCCCAGCGCAAGTACATGCGCAGCAGCATGTTAGCCCAGTCCTGAGCCTCGGTACCGCCAGAACCGGCCTGGATGTCAAGATAGGCATTGTTCTGATCCATCTCGCCACTGAACATGCGGCGGAACTCAAGCTTTTCGAGGATCTCACGGAGACGATCGACTTCAGTGGCAACGTCATTGACGGCACCCTCATCGTTTTCTTCGGCCGCCATCTCCAGCAGGTCGCCCGCATCGGCCAGGCCGCCGGAAAGCTCGTCAAGGGTTTCGACCACTTGAGCCAGCTGGGCGCGCTCTTTGCCAAGGCTCTGAGCATACTCAGGCTTGTTCCAGACATTTGGATCTTCGAGCTCGCGCTCAACTTCAGTCAAACGATCTTTTTTCAGATCGTAGTCAAAGATACCCCCGAATGGTCTGGGTGCGTCCGGTAAGGTCTTTGATACTGTTCAGAATCGGGTTGATTTCCATGGCTGGCAATCACTCGCGGAAAACGTGGAAAAGCCCGCGAGTATACTGTAAACGGCCCCGATCCGGCAGCCTTTGCCAGTGTTTGTTCGTCCCAAATCATTCGCCCCTTGCAAATAGTTTGCAGGAGCCTAGAAAGCATCGCTGCAAGCCATTACACAGATACCGCCCCACTACGCCAATCGGGCTCGGCTTGGCCTCATCGAGAGCTTAGACACAGGCTTTCTAACAGCGCGACTGGGCAAGGCAGATATTGCTATTACAACTGAGTGCCCCAGCGAGTGTCTGGCCATCGCGCGAACCAATTAGCTCTATGTAAGCGTTGTGTACCTAGAAAGACATCGCCACCTCGCTTGCGTGAGGAGCTCGCACAACATCGCTCGACGGGTTGTATGGATTATCTGATATTCACTCAGACGGTGACGGCATCCGCAGATAGCTAGGCTCGCTCAGCAAAGGGCCGCTAAGACAGGAATTGGTGTTGCTGCTCTCCCCTACTACTTGCCTAGGAAATCGTGATCCTTTATCAGCACCTGTTTTTAGCGCAGAAGGGCCTCATTCGGCACTGCTGGATGTCACGGCGAGAACGCTATCGAACTATGCCTGCGAGTTGGTTGAGGGTTGCATCTATGCAAGCGCCCTTCTTAAGTAACCAGGCCGCCGAACAGGACGGCCTGAGCACATAATCAGCCTTTGGCTTTGCTTTCCAGTTCAGCCCTGAGCGTAGGATCCAGGTTCAGGTGACGTGCCAGCTCGTTTAGATAGGCCTTTTCCATCACCTGCTGATCATCCGCCATCAGCAGGCTTGCAAGATAGATTTCTGCAGCCATTTCCGGCGTCTTGGCACTGGCAGCAATCTCGGCAGGATCCAGTGGCTTGTTGATCTCCTGACGCAACCAGTTTTGTAGCTCGGGATCATCAGCGTGCGCGCTCATCTCATCATTGATGAGCTTGCGCTCCTGATCATCAATATGCCCATCTGCTTTAGCTGCCGCGATGAGTGCCTTTAGAATGGCCTGACTGTGCTGCTCAACCTTTCCTTCCGGAGCGCGATCCACTGTCTGCGGTTCGGCTTGGGGCGCATTAGCCTGACTCTTTTGCCAGCTGGTATAAGCTTGATAGGCTAGTGTACCTAGTGCGGCCAAGCCACCGTACTTGGCCATCCTTCCGCCGCCCATACGGCCGGCACCCTTGTTGCGTAAAAGCATGCCCAGCACGCTGGCGGCAAGTGCTCCACCACCCGCATTTGAGAGTACACCGCCCAAAGGATTGTTTGACGAACGTGTCTGAGGCTTCGTATTGCCTTGGTTAAGCTTTCCAAGTGCGCCAGACAAGCCGCCCTGTTTGGCAAGCATGTCCTGACCTGTCTTGAGTAATTGATCCAGCAAGCCACGTGTTTGCATCATTTCTCTCCAGATAATGGCAGATACCTATAAGGCAAGATGCGAAAGCAGATGGTTCATGCGGCAAAATGCTCTTCTGCTGCGAGATATTGCGAAGGCGCCAGAAGACTCTAAAGAGGATAAGGCGAGCATGACAGGATGCCCGCCTTGGTTATGATCAGTCGAAAGACAATGGCTTGCGGATCGGGGTATCCCGGTGCGCCGCTCGAACATACTGAGCCGGCCAGGAAACCTTGTCGCGCAATGCCTCGGCGGCCTGCAGCGGCCAATGTGGATCACGCAGGAGCTCGCGAGCCAGCAGCACTACATCAGCCTGACCGGTACGAATAATATGCTCAGCTTGGGCTGCATCGGTAATCATCCCAACAGCACCACTGGCAATATCAGCTTCTTTACGAACCCGTTCCGCAAATTGAGTCTGATAACCCGGCCCAACTGGAATTTCAGCGTTTGCCGCTGTACCACCAGATGATACGTCAACTAAATCGACACCCAGTGGCTTCAAACGTTTGGCGAGCTCTACCGTTTCATCTATGTTCCAACCATCCTCGACCCAGTCAGTTGCCGACAATCGAACAAAAACAGGCAACTCATCCGGCCAGATAGCTCGAATAGCCTGTGTAACCTCTAGAAGGAAGCGAATGCGGTTATCAAAGTTGCCGCCGTATAGATCGCTGCGCTGGTTGGAAATCGGCGAGAGGAACTGGTGCAGCAAATAACCGTGAGCGGCATGGATTTCCGCAACCTTGAACCCGGCAGCCAGCGCGCGTTCGGCCGTAGCCACAAAGGCTTTGGTGATGTCGGCAATGCCATCAGCATCCAGCTCGGTAGGCCGTGTGTGCTGAGGATCAAAGGCAATGGCTGACGGAGCAACAGGAACCCAGCCACCCTCGGCTATAGGAACACTACCGTGCCTGCCCGCCCACGGCCGCCACGTACTGGCCTTACGGCCCGCATGGGCAATCTGAATACCCGGCACGGCGCCCTGAGACTGAATGAACTGCGTGATACGGCGCAATGGCTCGATTTGCTCATCTTTCCATAAGCCCAGATCCTGCGGAGTAATGCGGCCGTCAGGCGTTACTGCAATAGCTTCGCTGATAACCAGGCCTGCGCCACCTACCGCACGGCTGCCCAAATGGACTAGATGCCAATCATTGGCGAAGCCGTCTTCGCTTGAATACTGGCACATGGGAGAAACGACAACGCGGTTCGGAAGCGTCAGCTGGCGAAGGGTTAAAGGCTCAAAAAGTTTGCTCATGATCGCTCTCGGCACAAGGACTTGAATCCATTAGAGCCTTACTTTGCCGGAATGATCATTTCGATAGCAATGCAACTATTTTATTGCGCCCATTATTTTCACTTGGGTGTCAGGTGAACCACGAGAAGCTGGACGCTTTCCTGCCCGCGAAACTCGTTTACATCCAGTCGATAGGCCGCTTCGACCCAGCGAATCTGTGGATTCGGCCAGACTTCGCGGTTGATATTGAACGCGATGCCATCCAGTTGGACGCGACCACACTCGCTTTTAAGCACCAGCTTCAAATGCCGCTCACCCACAATGCGCTGCTGAACAACCTCGAACACACCATGGAACATCGGTTCGGGGAAATGCTGCCCCCAAGGGCCGGCATGCTTGAGTGCCCGAGCAATCTCCAGCTGAAAATCCTCTGTCTCCAATGAACCGTCGGACTGTAGACGCCCCGTCAGATCATCTTCAACCAGATGCCGCCTGACTTCAGCATCGAAAGCAACAGCAAAAGCGCCAAAGTTTTCCTGGGGCAATGAGAGTCCTGCGGCCATGGCGTGCCCGCCAAACTTAGTAATCAGCCCAGGATGACGCGCAGCTACCGCATCCAGTGCATCACGGACATGGAACCCGGGAACCGAGCGCGCCGAGCCCTTGAGCATCCCATCGCCTGCATCGGCAAAAGCCAGTGTAGGACGGTGGTAGCGCTCCTTGAGGCGAGACGCCAGAATGCCAATAACACCCTGGTGCCATTCGGGATCAAACAGACATAACCCGAACGGCAAATCATCCTTGGGTAACTCTTTGAGCTGTGCCAACGCCTCTCGCTGCATCCCCTGCTCAATCAGCTTTCGATCCTTGTTGAGCTGATCCAGCTGCATGGCCATGTCCCGAGCAAGAGACTCGTCTTCGCACAGCAGGCACTCAATTCCAAGCGACATGTCATCCAACCGCCCTGCTGCATTGAGACGAGGTCCCAGAATGAAGCCCAGATCGGTAGAAGTAATCTTGCCAGGCTGCCGTCCAGCCACTTCCAGCAACGCCCTAAGACCTGGACGGGCCCGTCCTGCACGTATGCGGGCTAGCCCCTGATGCACCAGAATGCGATTATTGGCATCCAGCGGCACCACATCGGCCACGCTGCCCAACGCGACCAGATCCAACAGCTCGGCCAGATTAGGCTCTTTGATGTTTAGTGCATCAAACCAGCCCTCCTCACGCAAACGCGTCCGCAGTGCAAGCATCACATAAAAGATGACACCTACCCCGGCAATGCATTTGCTGGGAAACCCACAGGCAGGCTGGTTAGGGTTGACAATGGCATGGGCTGCAGGCAGCTCATGCCCTGGCAAATGGTGATCGGTCACCAGTACGCGCATTCCTGCCGCCTTGGCAGCCTCAACACCGTCTATGCTGGAAATACCGTTATCTACGGTTACGAGCAAATCCGGCTGACGCTCCTGCGCTACCGCAACGATTTCAGGCGTCAGCCCATAGCCATACTCGAAGCGGTTCGGAACAAGGTAGTCGACCCAGGCGGCGCCCAGGCTACGCAGGGCAAGAACTGCAACGCTAGTAGCCGTTGCGCCATCAGCATCAAAGTCACCCACCACCAGAATGCGTTGACGCTTGGCCAATGCATCGACCAGCAGCCCTATAGCGTCATCCATCCCTTTGAACAAGCGATACGGATGCAAGCGCGCCAGCCCTTTCTCAAGCTCATCAGCGCTTTTTACGCCACGTGCGGCATAAAGACGGGTCAATAGCGGTGGAAGATCGCCCAGATCAGGCAACTCATCCGGCAGGGAACGAAGTTCGATACGCATCGATTACTCAAGTGTTACAACAGAAAGAGACAACAGGCCGAACATTCGGCCAAAGCCATGACTAGATTCAAGATGAGTCTGCGCCTACGGCTTTTAAAGCGCTTCCGGATGAATTTAACGCTCACCCATTAACCAGTCGAGATGAAGCTCGTGCTGACCCCGGTCATCGGTCACGAAAACGGTTCCTTCACTGATCATCACGCTCCAGCTGATCGAGCGTGGCAAGTCAGTAGCCAATGCAGCCAGTGGCTCAACGGGCACTGCAGCAATATTCAGGTTTTTAAGCATTTTGACCGCGTCGACTACTTTGCTCTGCCAGACACGCAAATTGCCATAGGCGAGCAAGCTGACTCGCTCTGCACGGCGAGAGCACCAAACTAGCCGATCAGCATCAGGCTGGCCTACCTCAATCCAATGCAGTACGCGATCATCCAGGCTCTTTTCCCAGAGTGCAGGCTCATCAACATCGGAAAGGCCGCGCCCAAAGCCGAGCTGCTCGCCATACCACAAGGCATATCCCAAGATACGTACAGCCAGGCGCTCTTCAGTCTCGGAGGGATGGCGCGCAACAGTGAAGCGCATGTTTTCGTAAACGCTGCGATCCAGATCAGTCAGGTTAAGTTCAACTTTGTAAGGCGTGGCTTGCTGGGCCATAAAGGTCTGCTCAGGGGGAAAGCTGACCAGTGTACCGCGAAACGACTTGCAACAGCCGTCTAGCCTGACAGGCAGGGAACAGGATTGATGATTCAACTCATGGACAAGAATGAGGTGGATATCAGAACAATATCCACCTTTGCACCTTAGTTAAAGCGGCTTGCCACGGTTACCATGTTGAGCCACAAAAGACTGCACGGCCTCGATAGCATTAGGAAGCACAGTGCAGCGCTCCTCACGCTGAAACAGATCGCTTAGGTGAGCGGGAAGCTCTAGCGCCTTGCCAACACCTGCTTTCTCAACCGCATCTGGAAACTTGACAGGATGCGCCGTCCCCAGGATGACCATCGGCGTCGATAGGCTACGACGGCACTCGCGCGCCGCTTTAACACCGATCGCTGTATGCGGGTCAAGAACCTCACCCGTACGCTTGAAGACATCTGCAATGGTTGCGCAGGTATCCTCATCACTTACTGCCAGCGAGTCGAACAACTTACGTGCTTCGACCCAACGATCATCCTCAACAGACAGCTTGCCCGTCGCCTTGAAAGTGCTCATCAGCTCGGCCAATGTCGCACCGTTACGTCCATGCAGGTCGAATAACAGGCGCTCGAAATTGGACGACACCATGATGTCCATGGAAGGCGACAGCGAGGCGTGCAATGTATCTTTGAAGTATTGATTGCCGCTCATGAAGCGGTGCAGGATGTCGTTGCGGTTGGTCGCGACAACAAGCTGACTGACAGGTAAGCCCATATTGCGAGCCAGGTATCCTGCGAATATATCGCCGAAATTACCGGTCGGGACCGAGAAGGCAACGGAGCGCGCCGGTGCGCCTAGTTGCAGGGCTGCATGAAAGTAGTAAACGATCTGGGCCATAATACGCGCCCAATTGATCGAGTTTACAGCAACCAGCCGTGTGCCCTTGAGAAAGCTCTGATCAGCAAAGCTTGCCTTCACCATCTCCTGACAATCATCAAAATTGCCTTCAACGGCGATGTTATGAATGTTCTCGCCAAGGATGGTTGTCATCTGGCGCCGCTGCACTTCGGATACACGCTGATGAGGATGCAAGATAAAGATATCTACATTCTCACAGCGGCGGCAGCCTTCAATAGCAGCAGATCCCGTATCGCCTGAAGTAGCGCCTATGATCACCACACGCTCGCCCCGCTTGAGCAGGATGTGATCCAACAGACGTCCTAAGAGCTGCAGGGCAAAATCCTTGAATGCCAGGGTTGGGCCATGGAACAGCTCCATTACCCATTCATTGGCATTAAGCTGACGCAGCGGCGCAATCGCACTGTGAGCGAAGTTACCGTACGTTTCCTCAAGAATCTTCTTGAAATCGGCATCGCTGATACTGCCTTCGACGAACGGGCGCATGATGCGAAACGCCAGCTCGTGATAAGGCAGCCCAGCCCAGGAAGCAATTTCCTCCTGAGTAAACCGCGGCAGATTTTCCGGTACATAAAGACCACCATCGCTGGCCAGGCCGGCCAGCAAAACATCTTCGAAGTTCAACGCAGGTGCATTGCCGCGGGTGCTGATATAACGCATTGATTTAACCTTCAAGTAGAGCAGCTAATGGCCGAATCCATCATCCGGCTGGCCTGGATCAGTTCAGATGTTCAACACGAATACGAACAACGGCTCCTACGACGCCCTCAAGCGACTCAAGCGCCTTAATAGCTTCGTTCATATGCTGTTCGTGTACCCGGTGCGTCAACAAAATCATGGGAATCAAGCCGTCGTGCTCTTCGGCCTCTTTCTGCATGATGGACTCTATATTGATACCACGCTCCGACAGGATGCTTGCCACCTGCGCCAAGACCCCTGGGTGGTCCTTGGCCTGGATACGCAGATAGTAGGCACTCTCACATGCCTCGATCGGTAATACCGGGTGGTCGGACAAGGCATCTGGCTGGAAAGCCAAGTGTGGGACACGGTTTTCCGGATCCGAGGTCATGGCACGTACCACATCGACCAGATCAGCCACTACAGATGAAGCCGTTGGCTCCATGCCGGCGCCAGCACCATAGAATAGCGTTGAGCCCACGGCATCACCGTTGACCATTACAGCGTTCATCACACCATTTACGTTGGCAATCAGCCGATCAGCTGGAATCAGCGTAGGGTGAACACGTAACTCAATACCTTTTTCAGTGCTGCGCGCTATGCCTAAGTGCTTGATGCGATAACCCAACGCTTCGGCATAACCTACATCGGCCGTGGTCAGCGTAGTAATGCCCTCGGTATAGGCCTTATCAAATTGCAGCGGAATACCAAAGGCGATGGATGCGAGAATGGTCAGCTTATGAGCCGCGTCGATACCCTCAACATCAAAGGTAGGATCCGCTTCGGCATAGCCAAGCGCCTGAGCTTCTTTAAGTACATCTTCGAAGGCTCGACCCTTCTCGCGCATTTCAGTCAGAATGAAGTTGCCGGTACCGTTGATGATACCTGCCACCCAATTAATACGGTTAGCGGCAAGACCTTCGCGTACGGCCTTGATAACAGGAATTCCACCTGCGACCGAAGCCTCGAAGGCAACGATCACCCCCTTTTCACGAGCCTTGGCAAAAATCTCGTTGCCATGCACCGCAATCAAGGCCTTGTTCGCCGTAACAACATGCTTGCCATTACTGATCGCTCGCATGACCAGTTCACGCGCAACCGTATAGCCGCCGATCAGCTCGACAACCACATCGATTTCAGGGTTATCGACTACGGCGAATACATCGTCGGTAATCGGGGTAATACCGGTATCACACTTGGGATTAGGACGACGCTGAGCAATCTGTGCCACCTCAATACCACGGCCAGCACGGCGCGCAATCTCTTCAGCGTTTCGTTTGAGCACATTGAAAGTACCGCCACCCACGGTACCCAGTCCGCAAATACCCACTTTTACCGGTTTCACGCGTTATTCCCCTGCTATAGGCCTCGGTAGAACACCCGGGCTGATAAAAACTTAGAAACGGAGTTTACCTCAAGCAAGCTCCTTGGCTGCCACGTATCGCTCAGGCTTTTCGTCAAGACTAAACGGCCGAGCTAAGCTCGGCCGTCATGATTGCACTATACCTATTTAGCGGCTGCCAGTGCGTCATTTACTAGCTCAGAAGCCGGCTGATAACCCGGGATCACATGACCATTGGCGAGAATAATGGCAGGTGTACCCTGAATACCAATCTGCTGTCCCAACGTAAACTGCTTGGCTATGGGGTCATCACAGGACGCTGCCTTGATCTCCTTGCCCTCGAACATATGCTCCATTGCCTCAGCCCGGTCCTTGGAGCACCACACCGCTTCGAGCTGCTTGTATCCTGCCGAGTCCAATCCTTGGCGCGGGAATGCCAGGTAACGAACCTCGACGCCCTGCTTGTTCAATTTTGGCACTTCGGCGTGTAGTTTCTGGCAATAGGGACAGGTGGTATCTGTAAAGACCGTAATGTGAGTCTTCGTCTCGCCTACTGCCGGGAAAACCACCATTTGCTGCTTGTCCAAGCCATTGATCTGCCTGGCCACCGAAGCATTCTCAGCCTGCTCGGTCAGATTAACGGCGTTACCGTCTTTGTACTGATACAGATAACCCTGAACAATGTACTGCCCATCTGCACTGGCATAGAGGACACGACCGCCTTTGAGCTGGACCTCATAAAGGCCCTCAAAAGGGCTTTTTGCAATCGACTCAATGCCAAGATCTGGCTGTAATGCACTCAGGGTCTTACGGATAGCCTGCTCGGATTCAGCCATTGCAAAGGTACTGGCAAGCCCCATGCAAACCGCCAGCACAAAACGAGTAATGCGCATGAATAACTCCTGTAAACAATAGCTGCCAGCCTACCACAGAGGCCGACATCGCATTTAACCGCGAGGATGATGTTCGGCATGTAAGGCCTGCAAGCGAGCCCGGGCAACATGCGTATAAATTTGTGTCGTTGAAAGGCTTGAATGCCCCAGGAGCATCTGTACGGTACGCAAGTCGGCACCATGATTAAGCAGATGGGTTGCAAAGGCATGGCGCAGCGTATGTGGCGACAGAGGCTTGTCAATGCAGGCCGTTTGCGCATGCAGCTTGATCCTGTGCCAGAAGGTCTGCCGAGTCATTTCCGTCCCTCGCAGGCTTGGAAACAACACATCCGATGCCATACCGTTCTGCAACAGACCACGTGCCTCCCTAAGATAGCGCTCCACCCAATTAATGGCCTCCTCACCCAGAGGAATGAGTCGCTCCTTATTGCCCTTACCAAACACACGCATAGAGCCTTGCCGCAGGTTAACCTGTTGAAGCGTAAGCCCAACCAGCTCGCTAACTCGAAGGCCCGTCGCGTATAGCACTTCCAGCATGGTCCGATCACGTAAACCCAGCGGATCTTCAGGGTCCGGCGCAGCCAGCAATGCCTCGACATCTGCTTCCGATAAACTTTTGGGCAAGGGGGCTCCAAGACGGGGCATATCTACCTGAAGCGTAGGATCAGTGTCTATAAGGCCTTCACGAACGGCATACCGGTAAAAGCCACGAACGCTTGAAAGAAAACGTGCCGTCGAGCGGGCCTTATAGCCCTTGTCCAGCCGCCACGCCAGATGATCCAGGATCATCTCCCGACCAGCGTTTTCAAGAGAAACGCCCCGCTCCGTCAACCAAACATTGAACTGGCCCAGGTCATTGGAATAGGCGTCACGCGTATGCTCGGACAGCCCTTTCTCAAGCCATAAGGCATCCAAAAATCTATTGATGTAAGGATGATTACGCATTGGCAATGCTACAACTCAAGTATGTTGAGGAAAGTCAGGCAGAACAGAAACTGGTCGTTTTTCTTCGTCAATTGCAACAAAGCTAAACGCACCGCTAATAGCCAACTCACGGCCTTCGTTATACATACTCTCGAGGTAAACCTCGACACCTACCTTAATACTGGTATTACCTACCTTTATTACCCGCCCGATCAGCTCAACGATAGAGCCCCCAGGAATAGCATGATTAAAGTCGATACGGTCAGTTGATACCGTTACCAGCGGCAAACGGCAGAACCGTGTTGCGGTAATGAAAGATACCTCATCCATCCATGCCAGGGCTTGCCCGCCAAACAATGTGTGATGATGATTCGTATCAGGAGGAAACACCGCCTTGGCTACACGTGTTTCAGATAGCTCTGTTCGACGTGCGATTTCTTGCTCTCTCAGGGACATAGACATCTAACAACTCGCTTGAATCACGCCTACTGCTTTTCATACACGCAACAAAAAAGCAGCCCGAGGGCTGCTTTTTTGTGAAATCGCTGAATTAAGCCAGCTTTTCCTTGATACGTGCTGCCTTGCCAGACAGTTCGCGCAGGTAGTACAGCTTGGCTTTACGAACATCACCGCGACGCTTGACGCTGATGCTGTCAATAATGGGGCTGTAAGTTTGGAAGGTACGCTCTACACCTACACCGTTGGAAATCTTGCGAACGGTGAAAGCACTGTTCAGGCCGCGGTTACGCTTGCCAATTACAACGCCTTCAAAGGCCTGCAGACGCTGACGGTCGCCTTCCTTTACTTTTACTTGGACAATCACGGTATCACCAGGCGCGAAAGCCGGGATTTCCTTGTTCATTTGTTCAGCTTCAAGCTGTGCAATAATCTTGTTGGTCATGCTAGTGTGCTCCTAAGACAAGCCGTCAGACCTGCCATCGATACGTTAACTATCGTCCCGTTGGCGAAGGTATTCCGCCAACAGCTTTTGCTCTTCTCCAGAAAGCGAGCGTCTTTCCAGAAGATCAGCGCGCCGTTCGTAGGTCCTTCCGAGGGACTGCTGCAAACGCCAACGCCGGATATGCTCGTGATTACCACTGAGCAACACATCAGGTACCCGCTGCCCTTCATACACTTCAGGTCGAGTGTAATGAGGACAATCAAGCAGACCATCCGTAAAGGAATCCTGCTCGGCGGAATCTACATGCCCTAACGCTCCAGGCAGTAGTCTCGTTACCGCATCAATCAGGACCATTGCCGGCAGCTCGCCGCCAGACAACACATAGTCACCAATCGACCATTCTTCATCGACATGCGCCTCAATAAAGCGCTCATCAATGCCTTCGTAACGACCAGCGATCAGAATGACGTGCTCTTCTTTCGCTAGCTCTTTCACCCCTTGCTGCGTCAATTGCCGCCCCTGGGGAGAAAGGTAAATCACCTTTACCTGACCTTCAGCTTTGTTGCGCGCATCATGCAATGCCCGCTCCAATGGCTGGATCTTCATCACCATGCCAGGACCGCCCCCGAAAGGACGATCATCGACAGTCTGATGCCGATCTTCGGTATAGTCCCGTGGATTCAAACAGTGGAGTTGTAGCAACCCTTGCTTTACCGCACGACCGGTGATACCAAAATCACGGACGGCTGCGAATACCTCAGGAAAGATGCTGATAACGTCAACACGCATGATTTAAAAATCCGCGTCCCAGTCGACTCGCATCTCACCTACAGCCAGATCGATCGATTTAACGAATTGCTCCAAAACATAGGGCAACAAGCGCTCACGATCATCCAGGCTACCGACACATGGCTTAATCACCATGACATCGTTGGAACCAGTCTCAAGCAGATGATCCACCACACCGAGCAATTGCCCTTCCTGGTTGATCACTTTCAGCCCTTCGAGCTGGTACCAGTAGTATTCACCTTCGTCCAGGCCTGGAAGCTCATGGCGAGGCACACAAATCTCGAACCCTGCCAGGGCTCGTGCCTCTTCGCGATCATCCAAACCTCTAAGCTTGGCAGTCAGGACTTTGCCATGGAGGCGGCCCTTTACCAAACTCACTTTGCGGATTTCGCCATCACGACGCAGGGTCCAATGACTGTAGTCCAGTAGATTGTCCAAGGGGTCGGTGAAGGAATAGACCTTCACTTCGCCATGCACGCCGTACACCGAGACAATCTTACCGAGGACAACCAAGTCCTCTTCAGGCGCAGGCGTCTGACTCATAGACTTCAGGCGGTTGCCTTAGCAGAGTCCTTGAGCAACTGAGCAACACGCTCAGAAGGCTGTGCACCGTGGCTCAGCCAGTAGCTAGCGCGCTCGGAGTCAACAGACAGGCGAATTTCATTACCGGAAGCAACCGGATTGAAGAAACCGATGCGCTCAACGAAACGGCCATCACGGGCGTTACGGCTGTTGGTCACAGTCAGGTGATAGAAGGGGCGCTTCTTAGAGCCACCACGGGCAAGACGGATGGTTAACATGTGAACTTTGTTCCTGTAGTCGGTGCTTTACAAATGTTACGCACGCTGGGCCTCAGGCCCGAAAGGCCGCATATTCTAAGGATAATCCGAGCGATTGCAAACTCTTTTTCCCTATCCTATGCAGGGCTGTTCGCCCAACGGCAGCAACTTGGGGGTTTATAGCTTGGGCATTCCTCCTGGGAACATGCCACCCATGCCGCGCATGAGCTTTGACAAGCCGCCTTTGGAGGTCACCTTTTTCATCATTTTTTGCATTTGTTTATGCTGCTTGATGAGGCGCCCTACATCCTGTACCTGGGTTCCAGAACCCATGGCGATTCGACGCTTGCGCGAGCCGCTGATCATGTCTGGATCACGGCGCTCGCCCGGCGTCATGGAGTCAATAATGGCCTCCATCTGCTTGAATTGTTTTTCAGCTGCTCCCTGCGCATTTCCCATTTGGGACAAATTGACACCGCCCATCATGGTAGGCAGCTTATCCATAAGGGAACCAAGACCACCCATGCTTTTCATCTGGCGCAGCTGGTCACGAAAGTCTTCCAGATCAAAGCCTTTGCCTTTTTTGAGCTTCTTGGCAAGCTTTTCAGCTTTTTCCTTATCTAGATTCTGTTCAGCTTGCTCGATAAGGCTGAGCACGTCGCCCATACCCAGAATCCGGGAAGCAATGCGATCCGGATGGAAGGGATCCAGCGCCTCGCTCTTCTCCCCCATACCCAGGAACTTGATCGGCTTGCCGGTAATAGCACGCACAGACAATGCCGCGCCGCCACGAGCATCACCATCGACTTTGGTAAGCACTACACCGGTCAAGGGAAGCGCATCATTAAAGGCTTTAGCGGTATTGGCCGCGTCCTGGCCGGTCATGGCGTCTACTACGAAGAGCGTTTCGGCAGGCTTGATAGCAGCATGCACCTGCTGAATTTCAGCCATCATTTCCGCATCGACATGAAGACGACCGGCGGTATCCACGATCACAACGTCGATAAACTTGAGTTTGGCTTCGCGCACAGCAGCTTCGGCGATCGCTACAGGCTTCTGGCTGATATCGGAAGGGTAAAAAGTGACCCCAACATCATGGGCCAACGTTTCCAATTGTTTGATCGCTGCCGGACGATAAACGTCAGCGGAAACAACAAGGACGCTTTTCTTCTTGCGCTCTTTCAGGAAGCGCGCCAGCTTGCCTGCCGTAGTGGTCTTGCCCGCGCCCTGCAAACCCGCCATGAGAATAACAGCTGGCGGAGAGACATTGAGAGCCAGATCTTCATTCGCAGCCCCCATCAGCTCTTCAAGCTCGGCCCGAACGATTTTCACGAAAGCCTGGCCAGGCGTCAGGCTCTTGGAGACTTCAGTGCCTACGGCGCGATCTCTGACCTTGTTGACGAAATCCTTGACGACAGGCAAAGCCACGTCCGCCTCAAGGAGCGCCATGCGCACTTCACGCAGCGTATCCTTGATGTTGTCTTCGGTCAGTTTTGCCTTGCCAGTAATGTGGCGAAGGCTTTGTGAAAGTCTATCTGTCAGGTTTTCAAACATGCAAATGCGTCCAAAACTGGCGGCAGGTTGTGAAGTATAACGAAGAGGGCGTCGGCTGGCATCGTCTACAGTCTTCCTTGAACACTGGTATCTGTGCCAAACTCATCCGCTTTCGGCTCAGTGACTCAAGGATTTATGTCATCCCTGTTGCCCAGCCTGACGGCTGCCCTTCTCTATAGTGTCGCCACGGCCTATCAAAGTGTGTGTCTGACCACGCGCAAACGCCCTAATAACACCCTATTGGTCTCGTTGGGCGTGCTGGCTTTGCTCGCCCATGGCGCGGCCTTATTCATTAAGCTGATTCTACCAAGCAATCTTTCGCTGGACTTTTTCGATGCGTCGAGCCTGATTGCAGCGGTAGCCATTCTCCTGATTCTGCTTGGCTGCATCCGCATGCCGTTGCAGACGTTACTTGTACTGATTTATCCGCTGGGCGCCATTACAACGCTTCTGGCTAACGTATTACCATCGGGCACTGTTCAGCCAATCGATATTACGCCCGGCATATTAACTCATGTCCTGCTCTCGATTGTTGCCTATGGTCTGTTAACGCTGGCTGTTTTCCAGTCGTTACTGCTATTGATCCAAGACAGGCAACTCAAGAATAAGCATCCATCCGGGCTCATTCGAAGCTTCCCTCCTCTGCAAACCATGGAAAGTCTGTTATTTGGTTTTCTCTGGGCGGGCTGGGCCGTATTGTCTTTTTCTCTAATCTCCGGCTGGCTTTTCCTCGAAGACATGTTTGCTCAGCATCTGGTACACAAGACGGTACTGTCTTGTGTGGCATGGGTGCTGTTTGGCGTTTTGCTATGGGGACGCCATCGCATGGGGTGGCGAGGGCATAAAGCCATCCGCTGGACACTGGCTGGCTTCTGCCTGCTTATGCTTGCGTACTTCGGCAGTAAGCTGGTCCGTGAATTTATTCTTCATATCTGAGCCTAGCCTTCAGGCGCTCTAGTCATTCACAAGCCTTGCTGGAAACGGCAAGGCTTGTCCATAATCCAATTGCTTACCCAGCTAAACGTCTCGATCAGCGGTTACCCCTTCGCCGATAGGGTCGCGTCATAACAGGCCAACGATTCGCATCCGCACTGGATGATTACGCACCTGTGCCTTACCCAGGCCAAGCGTACGAGTCAGGCCGTACAAAAACGACAGCGCCTGGGAAATCCAATGACTGCTACTGCAACCTATGAGGCGGCACCGGCTTCGCCTGCTGCTCCAGCAAACTCTACGGCCCGTATCGCAACAGCGAGCTTTATCGGTACAGCCATCGAGTTCTATGATTTTTATGTGTATGCCACTGCCGCTGCGCTTGTCATCGGCCCAGTGTTCTTCCCACAAACCTCTGCAATTGCGCAAACACTCAGTGCCTTTATCACCTTTGGCATAGCCTTCCTGGCTCGCCCTCTTGGCTCGGCGCTGTTTGGCCATTTCGGTGACCGCATTGGTCGCAAGTCCACCCTGGTGGCTTCACTGTTACTCATGGGTGTTTCAACGACACTGATTGGCTTGTTGCCTGGCTACGCCACCATCGGCGGCTGGGCGCCTGTACTACTATGCGTTCTTAGGTTTGCTCAAGGACTTGGACTAGGCGGAGAGTGGGGCGGCGCGGCGCTGCTAGCGACGGAAAATGCCCCCAAACACAGGCGCGCATGGTTTGGCATGTTTCCTCAGCTAGGCCCGTCCATTGGTTTCCTGGCCGCTAATGGGCTGTTCCTTGCGTTAGCTGTCCTCCTAACAGACGAACAGTTCAAGGCTTGGGGCTGGCGGATTCCTTTTATCTTGAGCGCTGCCTTGGTAATGGTTGGCCTGTATGTCCGGCTCAAGCTCACTGAAACTCCGGTTTTTGCCAAAGCTATGGAGCGGCACGAAAAGCTTCGCCTGCCCCTGACCGAGGCGATCACCAAACATTGGCACCCTATGCTTCTAGGCGCCTTAGCCATGGTAGTGTGCTATGCACTTTTCTACATCTCGACAGTGTTTTCATTGAGTTATGGCGTCAAGACATTAGGTTTTAGTCGGGAGGGCTTTCTAGGGCTTCTCTGCTTTGCCGTGCTGTTCATGACGCTTGCCACCCCGCTCTCCGCCTGGCTGGCTGATCGTTACGGTCGCAAGCCGGTTCTGGCCATCAGTGCTTTGGCTGCCCTGCTATCAGGCTTTGCCATGGAGCCGCTGCTTACACATGGCTCGACAGGTAGCATCGCCCTCTTTCTGGCACTAGAGCTTTTTCTCATGGGCATGACTTTCGCGCCTATGGGCGCGTTACTGCCTGAGATTTTTCCTACGCACGTCAGATACACCGGCGCCTCGGCTGCCTACAACCTAGGCGGCATTCTAGGCGCTTCGGTAGCGCCTTATATTGCGCAGAAGCTGGCCGATACTGGCGGATTGAGCTGGGTAGGCGGTTATGTTTCTGTAGCAGCGCTGATCAGTTTGATCGCAGTGCTATGCCTTAAAGAAACACGAGACAGAGAGCTGTAATACAGTGATAGCCCTGCCTTACGCAGGGCTATTCACCTAGCAGATTAAAGCGTTACGCTGATAGCCTGCGCTGCCTTAGTTGCTTTTTCACGGGCAGCCTCAACCGACTCGTCTCGTGCCAGCGCCACGCCCATCCGGCGCTGCCCAGCCACTTCAGGCTTTCCAAACAAACGTAAAGCAGTATCCGGCTCACTTAACGCTGCGCCCAGATTGCCAAAGCTTGTCTGAGTAGAATGGCCTTCAATAAGCAATACGGCGGACGCCGAAGGGCCAAACTGACAAATAACCGGTATCGGCAAGCCCAAGATAGCGCGCGCATGAAGTGCAAATTCTGAAAGGTCCTGGGAAATAAGCGTTACCAGGCCTGTGTCGTGGGGACGAGGAGACACTTCACTGAACCAGACCTGGTCGCCTTTGACAAACAGCTCAACGCCAAACAGGCCACGACCGCCTAACGCCTCGGTGACCGCCTTGGCAACACGCTCAGACTCAGCAAGTGCCTTAGGGCTCATTGCCTGAGGTTGCCAAGACTCGTGATAATCACCCTTAACCTGACGATGACCAACCGGCTCGCAGAACGATGTTCCGTTGACATGACGAACTGTCAGCAGGGTAATTTCGTAATCAAAGTCAACAAAGCCCTCAACGATCACTCGCCCCTTACCTGCTCGGCCACCTTCTTGAGCATAGTCCCAGGCAGCCTGAATATCGTCGCGGGTCTTGATAACACTCTGGCCTTTGCCCGACGAGCTCATGATCGGCTTCACTACGCATGGCATCCCTACGGATTCAACTGCAGCAGCATATTCTTCGAAGGTATCCGCAAAGTGATACGGCGACGTGGGCAAACCCAACTCTTCTGCCGCCAGGCGGCGAATGCCTTCCCGGTTCATCGTCAGCTGTGCAGCACGCGCAGTAGGGACAACGGTATACCCCTCGCTCTCAAGCTCAACGAGCGTGGCCGTAGCAATTGCCTCGATCTCAGGAACGATGTAATGGGGCTTTTCCTGCTCGATAACAGCACGAAGCGCTGCGCCATCCAGCATATTGATAACATGGCTGCGATGAGCAACCTGCATGGCCGGAGCATTGGCATAACGGTCAACGGCAATGACCTCCACACCCAAACGCTGTAGCTCGATGACAACTTCTTTACCAAGCTCACCAGAACCACACAACAAAACGCGAGTGGCCGTAGGTGACAATGGAGTTCCAATCTGGGTCATGCAGGTTCCTCTGGTATACAGGTCGTTGGTTAGCCGGGCTATTGATAGCAGCGAAGCACATTGGACTACGCTCTAACGCACCCTTAGAAATACTGCCCGGCGGCGCAGGCACGTTCCTCACACAACCGCAGGACCTCATGCCGCTCGGCATTGGTCATGCGCCCCCACTGGGATATTTCTTGAACGGTACGCTGACACCCTGTGCAAATGTCAGCTTCATCCAGCACACAGACCTGAACGCAGGGGGAGCGAACCGGCTTTTCGTTTTCGATCATGTCCAAGGCTGCCATCCCGTACAGGCACCGGCCTGATAGCTTATTGTCACCAGGATTCTACTGGGCCTGATCGCAGAAGTGCATCAACACATCACTCTTCAACAGGATAAGGCGGCTCATAGAGAGAAATACCTGCATCGTAGAGAAGATTAACCAACTCCACGATGATAACGGCCGTCAGCCCCCAGATTCGATATTCGCCATACTGATAGCTAGGGACATAGCACAAACGGCCTTGCTCATCGATTCTAGGTGTCACCTCAGGCGGCACTTCACACAAAAAGCTGAGCGGCACAGTGAAAACGGCCGAGATTTCAGCATCGTTCGGAGTGTACTCAACATAATCGGGAATAATGCCTACGTAGGGCGTCACCTTGATTCCATAACGGGAAATCAAAGGACTCAAGGGCCCCACTACCTCTACCAACCCTGGTGGCAAGCCAATCTCTTCATAGGCCTCACGCAAGGCAGTATGAACGAGGTCCGGGTCTTCCGGATCACGCCGGCCGCCCGGCAAGGCGACTTCCCCCCCATGCGTCGACAGATTGCTGGCACGCAACGTCAGAACCAGCTCAGGATCATCGCCTCGGATAATTGGCAATAACACGGCGGCTTCGGGGTGTGTACGATCAGTCTCCAGGTGACGCGGTCTATAGTGCCGCAATCGATGGAGCAACTCATCCACGATGCTTTCTCCACACGCTTACTCTTAAGGCATCATGGCATGGAATATCCAGCTTGCCCAACCCCTTGCTTGCTGCCTCAGCTCCACGCAAGATGACAGGACTACGAGGAGGCTTCATGAAATTCTGTAACTACTGCGGCGGCACGCTGGTTCAACGCATCCCTGAGGGGGATACGCGCCCTCGCTACGTCTGTACGCAGTGTCATACAGTCCACTATCAAAATCCTCGTATCGTGGCCGGCTGTCTGCCCGTCTGGGAGAACAAAGTGCTCTTGTGCCGCCGAGCCATTGAGCCCCGTCGAGGCTACTGGACATTACCAGCCGGCTTCATGGAGAACGGCGAAACGATTGAACAGGCTGCAGCGCGTGAGACACTGGAGGAAGCCTGCGCTCAGGTTGGCAACCTCAAGCTTTATACTTTATTCGACCTGCCCCATATCAATCAGGTATACATGCTGTTTCGTGGGGAGCTCCTGGATGGAGCGTTCGGCATAGGCGAAGAAAGCCTGGACACAGCGCTCTTTGACGAAGCAGATATCCCTTGGTCGTCACTCGCTTTTCCGACCATCGCGCGTACCCTAGAATGCTTTTTTGCCGACCGCCGGACGGGTCACTATTCTGTGCATCATGAAGGCATCGCACCCATGCTGGAACGCTAGTTCCAGCTGATATATAAGAGTGAACAGCAGCACGCCTTGGCTGCCTTCTGCAGTCGTTTAGCTAGGGATTATTTTTCAAATGCGCCGGATGTATTGGCTTACTGCTTTCTGTTGCCTGTTTTTCTCTGCGTTCTGCTTTGCCAGCACAACGACCACACTCGATGGTCGGACGATCGACAAAGTGCTGGTTATAAAGTCGATGAACAAACTTGAGCTACTCAGTAAAGGAGAAACCATCAAGTCCTACCGGGTGTCACTGGGCAAATTCCCTAAAGGGCCCAAGTTTCGCGAAGGCGACCAACGTACCCCGGAAGGCTTTTACTGGATTGACTGGCGCAAGACGAGCGACAAGTTCAACCTGTCGATGCACATCTCGTATCCCAACTCGCAGGATTTGGCACGCGCCAAGGCAGCAGGCGTGCCACCGGGCAGCATGATCATGATTCATGGAACCCCTATCGATGAGGAGTATCCGGAATGGTATTTCTCGTCCCTGAATTGGACTAATGGCTGCATTGCATTAACCAATGCGGATATGCGTGAAATCTGGACACTGGTTAAAGACGGAACATTGATCGAAATACGTCCATGAGCCCTTTTCATCAGCCACGAACACCTGCTGCCGGCCGGAATAAAAGTGCGCCCTTAGATTGATGCCAACTGCCATACTTCATAGGCGGGCGTTTCATAAGGGTGAGCCTTTCGCAACGCAGCGACAGCCGGCTTTATATGCTCATCAGCTACAACCAACTCCACTTTCCACTCAGATACACGCTCCAGCTCGCCAACCTGCCCTAAGAAAGGGTTGCTTCCAGCACAAGGCCGAAACTGCCCTTCCCCTAGGACCTGCCAGCAGCAAGCCTCATAATTACCTATCTGACCGCCTCCTGCGGTAAATACAGCTGCCTTGACTGACTCCAGATGACTCTCTGGAACATAGAAGCACAACTTGAACATAAATCCTCCAGATGCAAAAAGGCCGGTCATACCTGAAGCAGTATGACCGGCCCTTTCGGACTTATCAGTCTACCCAGACGCGCGCGTTACGGAACATGCGCATCCAGCCACCGTCCTCACCTTGCCAATCGCGTGGAATCCAGGAGTTCTGGACCGCGCGGAAGACACGCTCAGGGTGCGGCATCATGATGGTGACGCGCCCATCAAGGCTAGTCAGACCGGTAATACCCTGCGGCGAGCCGTTGGGGTTGGCCGGATAGGTTTCGGTAACTCGTCCATGGTTATCCACAAAGCGCAGCGATACAGTGCCTGAGGCATCGGCGGCTTGCAGCGCAGCGGCATCCCTGAACTCGGCATGACCTTCGCCATGGGCAATGGCAATCGGCATGCGCGAGCCTGCCATATCGGCAAAGAACAGAGAAGGTGACTCTTGTACCTGCAACATGGCAATACGTGCTTCAAACTGCTCGGAGCGGTTGCGCACGAAGCGCGGCCAGAACTCACTACCCGGTACGAGTTCGCGCAGGTTGGATACCATCTGGCAGCCATTACAAACACCTAATGTGAAGCTATCGGTGCGCTCAAAAAACTGCTGGAATGCATCACGAGCCCGGGCGTTAAAGAGAATCGACTTGGCCCAGCCTTCACCTGCTCCTAGAACGTCTCCGTAGGAGAAGCCACCACAGGCTACAACGCCTTTGAAGTCATTCAAGTCGACACGACCGGCAAGGATGTCGCTCATATGCACGTCTACCGAAGCAAAGCCCGCACGATCAAATGCTGCTGCCATTTCGACCTGCCCGTTGACACCCTGCTCACGCAGGACAGCCACCTGAGGGCGAACACCTGTTTTGATGTAAGGCGCAGAGATATTTTCGTTAGGGTCGAAGCTCAGCTTGGCGGATAAGCCCGGATTATTTTCTTCTAACAGCGCGTCATATTCCTGCTGAGCACACTCGGCATTATCACGCAGACGCTGGATCTGGTAGCTGGTTTCGCTCCAGATACGCTGTAGCGAACGGCGCTCTGCCTTAAAGACATTCTGCTCGTTGAACGTAATATTAACTTCGTAGCCATTAACCGGCTGACCGATAACGGCCACGCAGTCCTCAAGACCTGCTGCTGTGAACTGAGCCAACACTTCGGACGTAAAGTCCTGAGGCACCTGGATAACAGCGCCTAGCTCTTCGGCAAACAGGGCGCGGGTCAGCTCATCAGGGTTAGCCGCCAGTGCATCCAGCTTTAACGACAGACCACAATGACCGGCAAAGGCCATTTCAACCAACGTGGTGATCAGGCCGCCATCAGAACGGTCGTGATAGGACAGGATGAGGCCATCCTTATTCAGGCCCTGGATGACGGCGAAGAATGCCTTGAGATCTTCTGCATCATCTACATCGGGTGCGCTTCGGCCGATCTTATTATGAACCTGCGCGAGAATGGAGCCACCCAGACGATTCTGACCACGGCCCAGATCAACCAGAATCAGGTCAGTCTCACCCTTATCCATACGAAGCTCAGGCGTCAGGGTCTGACGAATATCCTGAACAGGAGCAAAGCCCGTCACAATTAACGACAGCGGCGAAGTCACGCTCTTGTCTTGACCGTTTTCTTCCCAGCGGGTCTTCATGGACATAGAGTCCTTGCCCACAGGAATGGTGATACCCAGTGCCGGGCATAGCTCCATCCCTACTGCTTTTACGGTGTCATACAGACGAGCATCCTCTCCAGGATGACCGGCAGCAGCCATCCAGTTGGCAGAAAGTTTGATATCCCCCATTTTTTCGATACGCGCCGCTGCCAGGTTGGTCAGCGTTTCGCCTACTGCCATACGCCCCGAAGCAGCTGCATCCAACAGTGCCAAGGGTGTACGTTCTCCCATGGCCATGGCCTCACCGGTATAAACGGTATAACTGGTAGCCGTTACAGCGCAGTCGGCCACCGGAACCTGCCAGGGGCCAACCATCTGATCACGCGCAACCAGGCCGGTGATAGTCCGGTCACCGATGGTAATCAGGAAACTCTTGCTAGCAACGGCTGGGTGACGCAGAACATGTTCGACCGCATCCTTGAGGTCTAACCCAATACCGTCGAACTCATCGCCCAGCGCCTCTTCCCGAGTGGCCGAACGGTGCATACGCGGTGCCTTACCCAGGAGGACATCCAACGGCATGTCAACAGCATTGTTCTCGAAGTGGCTGTCTGCCACGGTAAGACGACGCTCTTCCGTCGCTTCACCCACGACGGCAAACGGACAACGCTCGCGCTCACAAATAGCCTTGAAGGTTTCGAGGTTCTCGGCGTCTACGGAGAGCACATAACGCTCTTGAGATTCGTTACACCAAATCTCCAGCGGACTCATGCCAGGCTCATCGTTTGGCACATTACGCAGTTCGAAACGGCCACCACGCCCCGCATCGTTGACGAGTTCAGGGAAGGCATTGGATAAACCGCCCGCACCTACGTCATGAATGAAAGTAATAGGATTCTTATCGCCCATCTGCCAGCAACGATCGATAACCTCTTGGCAACGGCGCTCCATTTCAGGGTTTTCACGCTGTACGGAGGCGAAGTCCAGGTCAGCTGAGCTTGCACCGGTAGACATCGACGAGGCTGCACCGCCACCCAGGCCAATCAGCATGGCCGGACCACCCAGGACAATCAGTTTTCCGCCTACGGAGATATCGCCTTTCTGGACATGGTCGGCGCGGATATTGCCCATACCGCCCGCCAGCATGATCGGCTTGTGATAGCCGCGCACTTCTTCGCCACGCGGGGTTTCAACTGCCTGCTCAAAGGTACGGAAGTAACCTGCCAACGCCGGGCGGCCAAACTCGTTGTTGAATGCAGCACCGCCTAACGGGCCTTCGATCATGATATCGAGCGGCGTCACGATACGCTCGGGCTTGCCGTAAGGCTTTTCCCACGGCTGCTCAAAACCTGGAATATTCAGATTGGAAACAGTAAAGCCAGTCAGACCTGCCTTGGGTTTCGCACCACGACCCGTCGCGCCCTCATCCCGAATCTCGCCACCCGAGCCAGTAGAGGCACCTGGGAACGGCGCAATGGCTGTCGGGTGGTTATGGGTTTCCACCTTCATCAGGATATGTACCGGCTCCTGATTCGCGCCGTACTGGCGAGTTTCCGGATCGGGATAGAAGCGCCCCGCGGTAAAGCCTTCAATGACCGCAGCGTTGTCCTTATAAGCGGACAGAACACCCTCACGGTGCATTTCATAGGTGTTCTTGATCATGCCGAACAGGGATTTCTCCTGGCCTTCGCCATCGATGTCCCAGCTGGCATTGAAAATCTTATGACGACAGTGCTCAGAGTTCGCTTGGGCGAACATCATCAGCTCAATGTCATGAGGGTTACGACCCAACCCTTGGAAGCTCTCGACCAAATAGTCGATCTCATCATCAGCCAGAGCCAAGCCTAACTCAATATTGGCCTTCTCCAATGCTGCGCGACCGCCGCTCAGGATATCGATAGCTGTCAGCGGCTTGGGCGCTGCATGACTGAACAATGCCTCGGCCTCGTTCAGCCCACCCAGCACAAGCTGGGTCATACGGTCGTGTAAGGCGTCAGCCACAGCTTGAACATCGCTGTCGGACAGATCGCCGGCGACATAATAGGCTACGCCTCGCTCGATGCGCTCGAGCTTGGCCAGACCGCAGTTGTGGGCAATGTCGGTAGCCTTGCTGGACCATGGTGAAATTGTGCCGAAGCGTGGCACCACCAGGAACAGTCGCCCTACAGGTTCTTGTACCGAAACGCTGGGCCCGTATTTGAGCAGGCGTTCAAGCACGCACTCCTCTTCAGCGGTAAGCGTGCCGACCACTTCGGCAAAGTGAGCGAACTCGGCATAGAGTCCGGAAACACCCGGCACTTTGCGGGTCAGTTGGTCGAGCAGTTTGCCGTGACGAAATGAAGAAAGAGCGGGAGCGCCGCGCAAGATCAGCATCGTAGGACAGCCTCGGGGCTAGAGGAATTTCAGGGGTCGGTATTCTATCGTAAAGCACCCGGCGAGACACCTTTAGGCGACAAAGGTTTCACCTATACTGCGTCAAACCGACTCATCCATGCGTATTACAAAGCGCTTTGCTCTAACAGTAATGCCTTCTCGGCCGCCACGTGAACCTTTATTAGAACCCAGAAACCATCACGGTCGAATAGGTTAATGCCCCAGCAATTTCGCTGCGCTTAGCAAAAATTGGTTACGAGTAAAATCCAGGCAATAGAAAATTCTATGACACTCCACTGGTATGGCACTTGAATAGCTTTGCGTATACTGAGCGGATGTTTGCACACCATGCGCTTTGCCTGAAACGAATCGCCTGCATCATGGCGACTGCGATCTTTCTGTTGCTCCAAGGGTGCGAAGAGCCTGACGAAGCTCCTCCAAAACAACCCACCACCCTGGAACGGATACAGAAGGAGGGCGTTTTACGCGTTATCACCCGTAACAGCCCCGCGACCTATTTCCAGGACCGTAACGGCGATACCGGCTTTGAATATGAGCTGGTAAAGAGCTTTGCCGACGAGCTGGGGCTTAAACTGCAGATCGAGACCGCGGATAATCTCGAAGATCTCTTTAATCGCCTTGGTAGTACCGAAGGTCCGGTTCTGGCAGCGGCCGGTTTGACGCCCAGCCCAGCACGACAGGAAAAATTCCATTTTTCGCATCCTTACCTTGATGTTGTCCCACAGGTCATCTATCGCAACGGCTCACGTCGACCTACTCAGGTAAGCGATCTGGTCGGCAAGCGCATTATGGTACTTAAAGGGAGCAGCCAGGCCGAGCAACTGGCTGCGCTAAAGGTCCAGCAGCCAGACCTTACCTATGAGGAGTCCGATCAGGTAGAGGTAGCCGACCTGCTAAAAATGGTTGATGAAGGCCAGATCGACTTGACCCTGGTAGACTCAAATGAGTTGGCCATGAATCAGGTTTACTACCCTAATGTTCGCGTAGCGTTTGACCTGGGAGATGGACAAAGCCTGGCCTGGGTAACGGCCGAACATGAAGACGGCACCCTGATGAAGGTTATCAATACGTTTATTGATAAAGCCAAACAGGATAAAACCCTTCAACACCTCAAAGAACGCTATTACGGCCATGTGGATGTCCTGGGCTATGTAGGTGCCTACACATTCGCCCAGCATCTGCAGCAACGTTTACCCATTTACGAAAAGCATTTCCGCAAGGCTGCACAGCAACGAGAAGTCGATTGGCGCCTTTTGGCTGCTATCGGTTACCAGGAGTCGCTATGGCAGGCCGACGCGACCTCCAAAACCGGTGTACGTGGTTTGATGATGTTGACCAACAACACCGCCCAGGCAATGGGCGTGGCCAACCGGCTTGATCCCTTCCAAAGTATCGAAGGCGGCGCTCGGTACTTCAATCAGATCCGTAATGAACTTCCTGAATCAATCAAGGAGCCGGATCGGACATGGTTTGCCCTGGCAACCTACAATATAGGCAGCGCCCATATTATAGATGCACGAAAAATGGCACAGGACGAAGGGCTGGACCCTAATCGCTGGTTAGACGTCAAACGCATGCTGCCCCGCCTTAGCCAGAAACAGTGGTACAGCAAGACCCGCTATGGCTATGCCCGCGGCGGCGAGACGGTGCACTTCGTACAGAACATTCGCCGGTACTATGACATTCTGACCTGGGTAACCCAGCCGCAGATGGAAGGCTCACAACTGGCCAAGAGCGGCATGCACCTGCCCGGCATTGCTGAAAAGGAACCCGAGCAGGAAATGTGACTGCTTAGTTCAAGCTGTTTTGGACTTGGGCGGCTTGGCGATCAGTTTGTCTACAGCCTTAGCCGCTGCCACCATGCCAAAGGACGCGGTTACCATCATGACTGCGCCAAAACCACCCGAGCAATCCAGACGCACCCCCTCCCCCACAAAACCCTTCTGCTGGCACACGCTGCCGTCGGGTTTGGGATAACGCAGCTGCTCAGTCGAGAAGACGCACGGCACGCTGTAATGCCGACTGGGATTGCGTGAAAATCCGTAGTCTCGGCGCAGCAGCGAGCGCACGCGGGAAGCCAGCGGGTCATTATACGTTCGGTTTAAATCGACAACCTGAATCTGCGTCGGATCGATCTGGCCGCCGGCGCCGCCAGTCGTGATGATGTTGATCTTGCGACGTTTGCACCATGAGATCAGTGCCGCCTTGGACGCGACGCTGTCGATACAATCAAGCACCAGATCCATGTCCGGCGTAATGTAATCAGCCATGGTCTCTCGCGTAACGAAATCTGCCACCGCATGTACGGCGCACGCCGGGTTGATTGCACGGATGCGCTCAGCCATTACATCGACCTTTGCCCGTCCGACCTGCCCTTCCAGCGCATGGATCTGCCGGTTGGTATTGCTGATGCAGACATCGTCCAGGTCGAACAGACTGATACGACCGACACCACTCCGGGCCAGGGCCTCGGCAGCCCAGGAGCCTACTCCACCAATACCGACTATCGCCACATGACTGGCAGCCAGACGCTCAAGCGCATCCTTACCATACAAGCGGGTAATGCCACCAAAGCGTTGTTGATCAATATTCATAACGGCTCTCACTCAACGAGCTAATAGTATAAAGACATGCGGCAGTGTTGTTGATTACCGAAGAGCGAGGTTCCTTATGGCGTTTTGCTTTACCATGGACACCTTTTCATGCCTTTGCTGCTTCAGGATTCATCCATGACCATCCTTACTCCGACGCTCGAGCTTGCCTGCGAGCTCATCCGCCGCCCTTCCGTTACTCCGGTCGACGAAGGCTGCCAAGCCTTGATGATGAAACGGCTTGAAGCAGCAGGCTTTGCACTTGAGCCGATGCGTATCGAAAATGTCGATAACTTCTGGGCACGCCGCGGTAGCGAAGGTCCGGTTCTATGCTTTGCCGGGCATACTGATGTTGTACCCACCGGGCCGGTTGAGGCTTGGCAAAATGGCCCCTTCGATGCACAGGTTAAAGACGGCATGCTCCTGGGACGTGGCGCAGCGGATATGAAAGGTAGCCTGGCCAGCATGATTATTGCGGTAGAGCGCTTCGTGGTCGATCACCCTAACCACAAAGGCGCTATTGCTTTCCTGATCACAAGTGACGAGGAAGGTCCTGCGCTGTATGGAACACGTGCTGTAGTCGAGCGCCTGCGCGCGCGCAATGAGCGTCTGGACTGGTGCATTGTAGGTGAGCCTTCTAGCACGACACTTTTGGGTGACGTGGTAAAGAACGGTCGCCGGGGTTCTTTGAACGGCAAACTGACTATTCGCGGCAAGCAAGGCCATGTGGCTTATCCGCACCTTGCCCGTAACCCCATTCACCTGGCAGCCGCCGCATTGGCAGAACTGGCAGCGGAACAGTGGGATGCCGGCAATGATTTCTTCCCGCCAACCACGTTTCAAATTTCCAATCTGAATTCGGGCACTGGCGCAAACAACGTCATCCCCGGCGAGCTGAGCGCCCTGTTTAACTTCCGCTTCTCAACGGAATCGACTGAGGAAGGTCTCAAGGCGCGCGTTGAGGCTATTCTGAACAAGCATGGCCTGGACTGGCATATTGATTGGTCCTTGTCTGGCCTGCCCTTCATTACAGAGCCTGGCGAGCTGCTGGACGCTATTGCATCCAGCATTCAGGCCGTAACCGGCCGTACAACAGAAGCCTCTACCAGTGGCGGTACCTCTGATGGTCGCTTTATTGCCACGCTTGGCACACAGGTGGTTGAGGTTGGTCCCGTCAACGCTACGATTCACCAAGTAAACGAGCGGGTACTGGCTAGTGACCTGGATCTGCTGACCGAGGTGTACTACCAGACGTTGGTAAGGCTACTCGCATGATGTTGATCTGCCCCCTTTGCTCGACCTCGCTGACCGATGCGCAACAGGGTGTTGTTTGCGAGCAGGGCCACCGCTTTGACCGCGCGCGCCAAGGTTATTTGAATCTTTTGCCTGTGCAGCATAAGAAAAGCCGCGATCCTGGCGACAATGCCGAGATGGTAGAAGCGCGCCGCCGCTTTCTCGACGCAGGCCACTATGCTCCCCTGGCACAGCGTCTGGCAGACCTGGCACAGGCAAAAGCGCCGGCTCGCTGGGTTGATATTGGCTGCGGCGAAGGTTTTTATACGGCGCGTCTGGCTGAAGCGTTGCCACACGCGGATGGTTACGCGCTGGACATCTCTCGTGAAGCCGTACGCAGGGCGAGTCGCCGTACAGCAGAGGTAACCTGGTTGGTTGCCAGCATGACACGTATCCCTTTGCCTAAAACGAGCTGCCAGCTCCTGGCTAGCGTGTTTAGCCCGATTGACTGGGCCGAAGCCTCCCGTCTACTGGCTCCAGGCGGCGGCGTGCTGCGTCTGGGCCCGGCTCGTGACCATCTGATTGAGTTACGCCAACGTTTATACGATGACGTGCGTGACTACGACGAAGCCAAGCATTTACAAGGCTTACCCGCCGAGCTGACATTGGCTAGCACTGAAGCTCTTAGCTTTCGCCTTAGCCTGGAAACCCGTGAAGCCCGCGCTGACCTCTTATCCATGACCCCCCATGGATGGCGAGTTAATGCCGAGCGGCGCGAACGTGTACTGGCTGAACCCTTCGAAGTCACTGTTGCCGTACGCTACGATTGGATTACCCGGACCTGACAGCCTTATCGAGATTAATCATGCGCCAGCCAGACATTGAAATTTACCTCAAGGATGCCGATCAGGCGGCTATTAGCGACTGGCTGGGCCAGGCGCTGGGTGCCTGTAGCGAGTGGCGCCAGCAAGGGCAAACTTATAAATGCACAGTTGACTACAAGGGTACTGTGGTTCCAGTAACCTGGCTGCCGAAGGCCGTTGGTAAATGGAACAGCCTTTTGCTGGAAAGCGACGCAACCCCCTGGGAGGACGATCTGGCCTGTGCCAAAGCGGCCGCAGCGGCATTGGATATTCAAGTGCGATGCGCCCCTGGAAGCTGGGAAGAGGAACAAGGCGAGGAGGATGCCGATCGCTGGATAAAGGTGACATCGATCGGTATAGAAGAAATCATCTGGCGAACCTGACGGTGTGCCTATACTGAAAAAGCCCGTCTATGACGGGCTTTTTACCAGGACTCAAAGCTTGGAGACGTCTTCGGCCTGCAGACCCTTCTGACCCTGAGTCACAGAGAACTCCACCTGCTGGCCCTCGACCAGCGAACGGTGTCCCTCACCACGGATGGCGCGGTAGTGGACAAATACATCCGGTCCACTCTCACGTTGAATGAATCCATAACCCTTGGCGTCATTGAACCACTTGACGGTTCCGGTCTCACGTTCAGCCATTACCACTCTCCAAGCTTCGCAATTATTATCTGTGCCCTTGCAGGACAGCTCCCCAGCCGACCCGAGTCATCCAGATGGCCATCCAGGCCAAGCGATTGATACTCGTTTCCGCCGTACCGGCGTATAAAGCAAAAGTTTCCCAGCAATTGCAACAGGTTTTATCACTAAAATTTTTTCTGCTCTTTTTTGGTGCCAGTTACGTACAAATCATGGTCAAAAGCACAAAATTCGTGCTTTATAACAACAGTTTGCATGATTGGAATGTCAAAAAAAGAGCGTCAACCAAGCGTTATCTTGGCTACTATAGTGTTGCTCAGGAGCGTTTCAATCTGATGACCATAGGCTGTGCGCCATCAGGCCGTTACGGCACACTACGCACTTGAATTTCAGGTAGATGTCATGAATCGCTCTCCTTTTCGCCGCATGCTTTTTGCTGCTTTCAAGCGCCTGCTATACACCTGGGTTCGTTCGCAGACCATTAACCAGTCAGCAATGGCCCTCAAGCTTGATCGCAGCAAGCCGGTGATCTATGTCCTGCAAGAGCACTCCCTCAGTGATTTAGCTGTTCTGGATGCTGAATGCATCAAGAATGGCCTGCCACGTCCGGTGACACCGGTAACGATTGGCGATGTGATTGAACCCAATGCTTACATTTATACGACGCCATCGCCTGACTGGCTGGGTCGTCCAACCAAGCGTAACGTTCCGCCTTGCCTTACCCAACTGCTTGAAGCTGTTGGCCAAAGTACAGTCGATGACGCTCAGATCGTGCCTGCCAGTGTTTTCTGGGGGCAATCGCCTGATCGAGAAACAAGCCTTTGGAAGTTGCTTTGGACAGATAACTGGGTCATCGCAGGCCGACTACGCAAACTGGCACGTATCCTATTCCTAGGCCGCATGACGCGAGTGTTGTTTTCTGACCCCATTCATCTAAGTCGCCTCGTTGCCCAGAACAAAGGACAGGCGCGTACGCAGCGCATGGTGCTGCGCATTCTGAGGGTGCACTTTCGCAACCTGAAAACAGCAGTGATCGGCCCTGATATTTCCCACCGGCGAAACCTGGTAAAAAGCCTGATCCAGACTCCCCAGGTACGCGAAGCGATCCAGCACGAAGCGAAGCATGGCAAGACCTCTCAGGCGCAGGCCGAGCAGCAAGCCTTGGAATATGCCCAGGAAATAGCTTCGGATTTCTCCTACCCCGTGGTGCGCTGCCTTGAGGTCATATTGACCTGGTTTTGGAACAAGCTTTACGAAGGTATTCGCGTCAATCATATCGAGCGTGTCCAGAACGTGGCGCAAGGAAACGAGATCGTTTATGTACCTTGCCATCGCAGCCATATGGACTACCTGCTCCTGTCCTACCTGCTGTTTCATAATGGGCTGACCCCTCCGCATATCGCAGCGGGCATCAACTTGAATATGCCGATCGTGGGCAACATTCTGCGCCGCGGTGGCGCGTTCTTCATGCGTCGCAGCTTCAAGGGCAATGCGCTGTATACCGCCGTATTCAATGAATATATGCATACCTTGTTTTCGCGGGGCTTCTCGACCGAATACTTTGTCGAAGGCGGTCGATCGCGAACAGGGCGCATGCTGCAGCCTCGCACCGGCATGTTGGCCATTACCCTACGCAGCTTTTTAAGGGACTCCCGTCGCCCGCTGGTTTTCGTACCGGTGTACATCGGTTACGAGCGGGTCTTTGAAGGCCGCACCTACCTGGGCGAGCTGCGGGGAGCGGCCAAGAAAAAAGAGTCTGTTTTCGATGTATTTAAGGCAGCGGGCGCCTTACGTAAGCGCTTCGGCCAAGTCTGGGTCAATTTTGGCGAGCCTCTGAGCCTGCCTCAGTTTCTGGATCAGCGCCAGGAAGACTGGCGCAATCTGGCCCGGGATCATGAGACTCGACCCGAGTGGTTCAGTACGCTCACTCACTGCCTGAGCGAGGTAGTGGCACGCAGGATCAACGATGCTGCCGCAGTCAACCCTGTGAATCTGGTAGCGCTGGTCATGCTCTCTACACATCGGCAGGCAATGGATGAGGCCGCCTTAGCGGGTGTGCTCGACCTCTACCTGGGCCTGCTGAGAAAGGTGCCTTACTCGCCCTCTGCGACTCTGCCCGAGGGTAACGGACAGGCTCAAGTAGACTATGTGAAAAGTCTGAATCTGCTGGCCGAACAGCAGGATGCGCTGGGTCGTATCCTTTATCTGGATGAGCAAAACTCCATCCTGATGACGTACTACCGCAATAATATCCTGCACATCTTTGCCCTACCCGCATTGCTGGCGGGTTTCTTTCAGAATACGGCCCGCATGAGCCGAGAGCACATTCACCGGTTTACCCTGGCGCTATATCCCTATTTGCAAGCCGAATTATTCATTCGTTGGGACCGTGACGAGTTGCCTGCCATGATTGATCAATGGTTGGCAGCGCTGGTTGAGTATGAACTGCTTCAACAAGAAGACGAGATGTTCAAGCGTCCAGCCCCCAGTTCACGGCAGTTCGTGCGCCTGACACTCCTGGCGCGCAGCATTCAGCAGACGCTTCAGCGTTACTACATGACTATCGCCCTTCTGCTTAACCAGGGCCAAAGTCGACTGACCGCCAGTGAGCTGGAAGAGCTGTGTACAGTTATGGCGCGGCGCCTTTCCATTCTGCATGGGTTAAATGCGCCGGAATTCTTCGACAAAAGCTTGTTCCGACATTTCATTCAGACGTTACTAGAAGAAGGCGTGCTGCATAAGAACAGCGAAGGCAAACTTGGCCATCATGAACTGCTCGGCGAGTTAGCCGAAGAGGCTGGTAAGCGAATGCTACCAGCCGAAATTAGATTATCGATTCGACATGTGGCGTTGGAACGACCAGACGAGCCCAGTATTCAGCCCTCGGCTCCGACACCAGATTAGCCCTTTCATAAAGAGACCTTACGTCATGCGCAAGATTGTTCTATTAAGTCTGACCAGCCTATTGCTTACGGCCTGTAGCGGTGGGCTACGTCCCGTTTCAGAGCCTGGCCCAGCGCCTACGACGCCAAACACGAGCAAGCCTCCAGTCATCGTGCCCCAGCCTGGCACTCCATCACCAGCCAAACGCAGTCTGGAAGGTGGCGCCTATTTCGAACAGTCCGAGCCGTTGCCACCTACTGCGAAATTAACGGTAAGCCTGCACAATGCTGCCACAGGTGATACACCTTCAGGACGCATCGCGCAGCGCACTGTATTCGTGAAACAGGAAACACCTATCCCTTTCCGTTTGGACTACGATCCTTCCAAGGTTAAAACGGGTCAACGCTATGCAATCAGCGCCCGCGTGTTGCTAGGTGGTCGCCCCTTATTCCTGACGCCAAAAGCCATACCGGTACAGCTCAACGGCTCTAACGACCAGCCGGTTGAAATCAAGCTGACGCCCGTCCGTTGATACAAAGGATATCCATGAAACGTTTCGCTCTTACACTCGCAGCCCTAGCACTTTCTGCCAATGCATTTGCACTGAGCTTGTCCGACTTTTCTCAGCAGGACTCAACCAGCGCTATGAAAGACGCGCTAACTCAGGGCGCTCAAATTGCCGTTCAGCAATTAGGCAAACCGGGTGGCTTTACCCAAAACCCGGAGGTTCGTATTGAGCTGCCTGGAAAACTAGGCAAGGCGTCTGCGCTACTCAAGCAATTTGGCATGGGGGCACAGGTAGAGCAGTTGGAAACCAGCATGAATCAGGCTGCCGAAGCTGCAGTACCAAAGGCACAAGCGCTGCTGATCGATGCGGTAAAGCGCATGACGGTTCAGGATGCCAAGGGAATTTTGGCCGGTGGAGATAACGCCGCCACGCAGTATCTTGACCATTCCAGCCGAGACCAGCTTCGTGCTCAGTTGATGCCCATCATCAAGCAGGCAACGGACAAGGTAGGCTTGGCTCAACAGTACAACGCCCTAGCTAGCAAGGCTTCTGCTTTTGGTGCGATGGATGCCAAGAGTGCAAACGTTGAAAGTTACGTTACGGACCAGGCGCTGAATGGGTTGTTCACCGTGATCGCTGACCAAGAACGCGCACTTCGGGAAAACCCAGCCGCTGCAGCCACTAGTATCGCCAAAAAGGTGTTCAGCACACTTTAAAAGGTAACCGGGCCGGGTGATTTGATACACGGCCCGATGCTTTATACCGAGGGCAACGCCCAATCGATAGGCGTCAGTCCCGACTGCTCCAGAAACTTGTTCGTACGACTGAAGTGACCGTTACCGATGAAGCCTCTATGGGCAGAAAGTGGTGACGGGTGCGGTGAGCGCAGGATCAAGTGCTTCTGCGTGTCGATCAACTTTTCCTTGCTCTGAGCATGAGCGCCCCATAGCAAAAAGACCAGATGGTTACGTTGCTCGCTGACAACTTGAATCACGCGATCGGTAAAACGCTGCCATCCAGCATTGGCATGAGAGCCCGCTTTGGCCTGCTCGACGGTAAGCGAAGTGTTGAGTAGCAATACGCCCTGCTCTGCCCAATGCTGTAGATAGCCGTGATTGGGGATAGGCAGATTCAGATCGCGCTTAAGCTCCTTATAGATATTTTGTAGGGATGGCGGCGCAGGCACCCCAGGCTGTACCGAAAAGCACAAGCCATGAGCTTGCCCAGGGCCGTGATAGGGATCCTGTCCCAAGATAACTACTTTTACCTGATCTAGCGGAGTACTATTCAAGGCATTGAAAATCAAGGGTCCTGGCGGATAGATCACCTTGCCGGCAGCCTTTTCGCTACGCAAGAATTCGCCTAACTGCTTCATATACGGAGCATCGAACTCATCACGCAGTGCGGCTTTCCACTGTGGCTCCAGTTTAATGCGATCGTCGTCCACGTTATGTCCTCATATCAGTCGAGCGCACCGTAGGAAAGGTGCCTGGCCCTGTCAACCATTCATGCCGTTTTATGTCAGCACGTCTTTGCCCCAGAAGCGTGCAAAGCGAAGGGCAACGCCTCAACGTTGCGCATAAATTTCCGTCCCGGATGCACCGATTTGCAACATACCCCTTGTGATATCGAGACTTATAAAGGTTGGCACGGCGATAGCAATAGGAACATCGTGCAGGAGCAGCCGGTATGCCGGAACCGCAGCACCACAATTTAGCGAACAAATAGATGACTAGGGTTCCGGCTCACGCAGGTGAGTGACTGGTCCGAGAGTCATCGACCTCCGATGAGGTTACACGGCGGGACAAAAGCCCGGGAGAAGACGCGCATTGCGCTGTTCTGCTCCTGCCTGCTGCGAGCCCTATGGCTGGAAGGTCTAGATTTGGCGGTTGGTGTGCCTATATTGGCCAGCAAGCGATAGAGATTGGTCAATTTCTATCGCTTGGTTTAATGGAGCTTACCAGCGTCTTGGTGGCGGGCCCCAATAGTGTCTTGGCCCGTGGCGCCAATAGCCAGGGCCGGGACCCCAGCCAGGGCGAAATCGGGGCGGAGGCGGGGGTGGACCATAATAGAAATTCGAACGCCAGCGAGTAACGGGTCGTTCGTAAATAATTACAGAAGGCGGAGGTCCACTAGGGACAACAGGCTCCACATAAGCGGGAGTATAAGAGCGGTAGTAAGTAGTGGTCGTTTGACGATACGGATTGTCGCTGTAAACCACACAGCCGCTTAATGGTAGAGCAAACGCTAACGCCAGAAATAGACGCTGCAAAACAGTATCCTCCACGCCCTAGAAATACAGTGCGTAGTGGCATATTACCGCCCTGTTAAATCTTGTCTTTTGTAATTACCACGTATTCAGCTCGCATTAAGCAATGTAACCACATATTTCCAGTTACGGTTACTGCTCTAGATAATCACGTAGCCGCGTTTGAAGATATGGCACGGCATCAGGCAATGTCAGGAACTCCGCTATTGGCATCATTCGCCAGTACTGTCCTTCATCACCAAAGCAGATTGCTTCAACCTCTTCTGTACTTAACGTACCGACAAAGAAATAGGCATCAAGCGTTTTGCGGGTATAACTTGTGTATCGCCTACCCCAAATAATCCGGCTTTCATCCAGCCGCAAGGAAAATTCCTCCTCCAACTCGCGCAGTGCACACTCGATTGGACTTTCCTCGCCCTCACGGCCACCCCCAGCAAAGTCCCAACATCCAGGAAAGGGTATCGAATCCTTCTCGTCTCGTTTGTAGGCCAGAAGTTGATCACCGCATAACAGGGCCAATTTGGCACCGGTAAAATCATCCATTACCCAGCTCCTTATCGCCAGGACATTCCTCTTTAGACCAGCCCTGCTGGCCCATAAATGCAACCGGTTGAGGGTGAGCGCTCAACCGATTGCATTGGCAAGGACTCATGGCGGGTATCGCTATGCTCAGTCCAGCCTATTGTAAGAAGCATGAAACAACGCGATATCCAGGACCTTCATCAATAGCCGTGACGTTTCAGTATCGCGTCAATGCTGTCTTTTGCCGGACGGTCATAAAACTTCAATAGCTCTGCTGTGCGGTTGGTAAAGAAGCCGTCCACCCCCGCATCGCTGATCTTCTTGAAATCCACCGCCTCGTCTACAGTGTACGGATGCACAATCAACCCTTTTTCATGGGCCATTTGATTCATCCAGGGCTTTACCAGATCAGCATAGCTCTGATCACCGCCATGAGTCAGAGCCGAAGAAGGCCCTACGCCCAGGGCACCATGAGCTTTTGCCCAATCCAACCAGCTTTCGTATTCTGCCTTGGACTTGATCTCCTGCTTAGCATAATAAGCGGCCTTGTCCTTTTCACCGGATTCAGCAAAGGGCACAGTCGACTTGGGTTCGATGCTGCCATTGCCCAACCATAAAAGGAGCACTTTTGGAACCTGAGGCATCTCCTGCTGCAAGAGCTCCATACTGCTCTTTTCAAACGTCTGCAGCACTACACGACCGGGCATCGACGCCACGTGCACATGCTGAGAGTCATTAGTCTTCGCTGCAGGCTCGCCTAGCCAGCCACGTGCCCGAAGCTTTTCCTTCAAATCTTTTTCGATGCCAGGAAACAGTTTGGGCTGCTTGGTTTCGATATACAGACCCGGCTTGTTCTGACCGCCTTCGGCAATATCGATCACTTCATCCAACGTCAGGATTTTCTGGCCAGCAAAGCTGGGACGCGCACGCTCTGGGTGCGCCGTATTGAACCAGGTCCCGGCATCCAGGCTTTTAAGCTCCTCCCATGTAAAGCTACTAACCGGCTGATCGGCCCGATCTGGAAAGCGTTGTGCAACGTTGGTTGTGCGCTTAAGGTTATCGTCGTGCAAGGCAATCAATACGCCGTCGCGGGTACGCTGCAAATCCAGCTCAAGATAATCGGCACCCAGGTCGCGAGCCAGCAGGTACGCTGGTGCGGTGGATTCCGGTGCATCGTAAGACGCGCCTCGGTGTGCAATGACGGCCGGATATAGGATGCCTGCCTTCTCGCTCAGCACTTTACCTACCGGCTCGCTCGCCGCGCTGGCCGATTGACCCATCAGCCCTACGGCTGACATCAGCGCTCCGGCTAGTAGTCCCTTGCATAGACCTCTTTCCATCGTTTTCTCCTGTTGTGGCTTTTTTAGACTTTGAATACACAACGCCCATGCTGCGGCATGAACACGACGTTAGCGTGACGACTAGGCAAGCCCTGTCAGGGCTATGCCGTTACGCTCGATTGTGGGCAAGCGTAGCCTATACAGCCAAGAGCCGTAGCCGTTCTGCCAGGACCACGTTACGATTAGGTCTTGCGTCACACTTCCATCGACTTCTGCGTGCAGCGCCCTACACGCGAGGCAACAGATATGAATACGGCTTACCCACCTCACCTCTGCCCACACTGCGGCCAGCCCAACGGCTGTGCTCAAGTGGGATGCAGCCAGCCTCCCGCAGATTGCTGGTGTTTCCATACCCCTATAGCCCCCGGGGCACTGAGCGCTTTGCCGGATGATGCACGCAACATCGCCTGCCTGTGTGCCCGCTGCGCCAGTACAAAAGATACGGAAAGCAATGCCTGATGCGACTAGATCGATTTCTTAGTAACCGCCCGGCCCTGAATCGCCTGGATGCTCGTTTGCATCTGGCGCAAGGGCATGTTCGCGTCAATGGCTCACCTGTACTCGACGGCCGCTACGAAGTACGCCTTTTTGACCGCGTGGAACTGCTTGATGAGCTGCTTCAGGCAGGTAAACCCGCCCGCTATTTCATGCTCCACAAGCCTGTCGGCTACGTGAGCGCAACGCAGCATCCAGACCATCCCACCGTAATCGATCTACTGGATGAGCAGGACAAGGCCGATCTTCACCTGAGCGGCCGATTGGACCTGAATACATCAGGCCTTATGCTCATCACCAATGACGGCCTCTGGTCTCGCCGCTTAACCTTGCCGAGCAACAAATTGCCCAAGGTGTATTACGTCGAGACGGCAGACCCTATTCAGCCGGAGTACATCACTACCTTTGCTGCAGGGTTGTATTTCGAATTTGAAGATCTCACCACGATGCCGGCCCAACTGGATATCCTTGGAGAACGCCACGCTCGGCTTACCCTCGTCGAGGGCCGCTACCATCAGGTCAAGCGAATGTTCGGACACTTCCGGAATCAAGTAATGCACCTGCACCGAGAAAGTATCGGCCCGATTATGCTCGACCCGGCATTGGCACCCGGTGAGTACCGTGCGCTTACGGAAGCGGAAATCGCCTGCGGTCTACCGAACTAGACAATTTGCTTCGCCCCTATTAAACATTCGCTGCGTACTCCGGTCAGCATAAGGATCACTCACCAGCCAGGAGAACCGTATGCGCATTCACGTTCCCCGCCTCGGTTTTGGCGGCGCTCCATTAGGTAACATGTTCCATGAGCTGACCGAAGAACAGGCCTCCGCCACGCTTGAGGCCGCCTGGGATGCCGGTGTTCGCCTATACGACACATCGCCTCACTACGGTGCAGGTCTTTCAGAGATCCGTTTTGCCGAGGTGCTGAGCCAGAAGCCTCGCGACGAGTACATACTGTGCACTAAGGTCGGCCGTCTGCTACAAAAGGCCGATATCCCTGAAAATGCCCCCCCTTTTATTAACGAACTGCCCTACCGACGTGTACTGGATTACAGCGCAGAAGGTGCCCGTCGCTCCATTGAAGATAGCCTTGAACGTCTCAAGACCGATCGAATCGATATCGTCTGGATCCACGACGTTTCCGAAGATCAGTTCGGTCCGAAGTGGCGTGAGTATTTTGACCAAGCCATGAAGGGCGCGGCGGTTGCACTCACTCAGATGCGCGAAGAAGGGATCATCAAAGGCTGGGGATTGGGAGTGAATATGGTAGAGCCTTGTCGTCTTGCCCTCGAACAAGCCGACCCGGACGCCTTCTTGCTGGCGGGTCGGTATTCCCTGCTGGATCACCGAGAAGCGCTGGATACGCTTTTCCCGCAATGCCTGGAGCGTGGCGTGGGCATCGTCGTAGGCGGCCCCTACAACTCCGGTATCTTGGCTGGCGGCAAGCACTATAACTACGCAGAAGCCGACTCCTCTATCAAAGAGAAAGCCAAGCACCTTGAATGGGTCTGCGAGCAATTCAAGGTTGACGTACGCGCTGCAGCCCTGCAATTCTGCGTTGCTCACCCTGCCGTAGCCGCCACTATTCCAGGCACTAGCAAGCCCGAGCGGGTCAAGGAAAACGCCTCATTAATGGAAGCGCCGATTCCGCAGGAACTCTGGACAACACTACGGGAACAAGGCGTCCTGCCACCCGATGCACCAGTGCCGGGCGAAATAGCTGGGCACTGAAATAAACGGATCAGGGGACCTTTGCGTCCCCTTTATCCCATAGCCTTACCAGCTCGTTGGGCGCACGATCTTCTGGAACGGTAATCGTGATCTCATCAGGCTTATCCTTGAAGCGCAATTCGATCTTGTAATACCGCTGATCACCACGGCCAACGCTCTCCGCTGAAGCAGGCAAGGAACGCTCAAGTACGGAGCATATACGTCCTCGCTCATCTTCATTACAGCTGGAAAAATCGATTTCTCGTGGACGTGCCAGCGCATGAATAGCGGCAAAGCCGCCCTGTCGGGAAAGCCTTACTAACGCATCCGGTCCCAACTTTGGTAACTGTTTCATCCAGACCTCCTCAGGTCAACTCCACTCCTACGTCCTGCCAAGCCTTGCTGATCACCTGTGTCTCACGAGCCTCGGCACCGAAGCGGCGGCCGGCATTGGATACGGTTAATCGGGCAAAGGCGGGAAAGTCCGCATCATTGGTCAGACGGCTGTCACACAGTGTGTCATACCAGACGCGCCCTGCCGTCTCCCAGGCATATCCACCAATACCCGTTGCCGCCAAATAGAACGCCCGGTTCGGAATACCTGAATTGAGGTGTACGCCGCCGTTGTCGTCCCGCGTTTCAATAAAGTCACGCATGTGGCCAGGCTGCGGGTCCTTGCCCAGCATCGGATCATCATACGCTGTGCCCGGCTCAGACATCGAACGCAGACCACGACCGTTGATCTTCTCGGTCAGCAACCCTTCCCCAATCAGCCAATTGGCTTCCTCGGCGCGTTGCTTCAGGCTGTACTGCTTCACCAGAACCCCAAATACATCCGAAACAGACTCATTGAGCGCACCCGACTGGTTGTAGTACACCAGTCCCGCTTCGCTCTCCGTCACGCCATGGGTCAGTTCGTGGGCAACCACATCTAGCGATATAGTAAAGCGATTAAAGATCTCGCCGTCTCCATCGCCAAACACCATCTGCTCACCATTCCAAAAGGCGTTTTGATAATCCTGCCCGTAATGCACTGTGCCTGAAAGTGGCAGGCCACGGTTATCAATGGAATTGCGGCCCAGCACCTGATAGAAAAAATCAAAGGTGGCACCAAGGTGGTCGTAGGCCTCGTCCACGGCAATGTCGCTCACGGCGGGCTGGCCTTCCTTACGAACCAGTACTCCCGGCAATTGGTTGCCATTTTTTGCATCGTAGATGCTGCGCTGTGCACGCTCGTCATCGGTACGCTCCAGCTCACTCACTGGTGCCTGACGTACCCCAGGGCGGCCTGGGTTATGCAGCAGTGTGCGCACGTGGCTCAGCGTGCCCAATGCACTGGAGCGCTGACGTTCGTCACCATGATCAACGATACGACTGAGAACGTACGGGGGGATAAAACCTTGAATAGAACCCAAGCGAGGCATACGAACGCCCTCCCTAAGCAGCCAGCGTTGGAGCAGCATAACACTACCCCTCTCACGCCACTTTACGTGGCACAGGGTTAGACCGCAAAACCCGCCCTAGACTCCCTTGGATAAAAACCTTCTCAAGAGGCTTCACCTTAGGCCCGGCTTCTGGTACAAAGGTCGCCTCCCAGAGCGGGCGTCGTATAATGGCATTACCTGAGCTTCCCAAGCTCATGACGAGGGTTCGATTCCCTTCGCCCGCTCCATCTCTGCTCTAACCCTTGCCATTCAGGCATTCCAGCCCAACCTCTTATCCTAAGCCAGTTTCCGTATGGGCTTTATCGATCTGTTTCTCCAGCGTGTCGGCCAAAGCGCCGTCTAGCCAAGCCCAGTTGCTATCAGAGAATCTCTACACCCTCGCATTTGTAATCACCAATAAAGAGATCCTCCTGCAAGACTTCTCCGTCCAGGTTGAAGCAGAACAGGTAGCTTTGTGTTTTACCACTGATCTCCATGCTTCTTAGGGCAATGCACTCATTAGGATGCCCTGGCAGCAGCTTGAACGAAGAAATGCCACGGTCCTGCAGCCGCTCCCCTACGCTCAGGGTACGAATTGTGCTGAAATCCTCACTGGCAATCACCAGCGTATTAGCACCTCGCTCACGCTCATCCACTGGTTCGTCAAAGGGCTCGGTTGATACCTTGCGTGGGAAAAACAACCATTCGCGTCGATACGGATGCCACTCGGCTGCCTCATGGATCACGTAACCCGCTTCTCCTACACCAAGCGCTTCACGCATGCGCTGGTAGCGGTCATGCCAGTCAAGGCTCGTTACGCCATAGTTGCCGTCCAGTAGTTTGACCCACTCCTCGGCAGGACTCTTACCATGACTGCCTACGATGAGCTGATCACCCCAGAGGGTTGCCCATTCACTCTTGAAACCCTTAAAGCTTTCATCACCGCTACCTGTCATCAAAATCTGCCGGGGTACCAGCTGATTCTGGTTGCGTATCTCGCAGAGCAGGCCGGTACGATCATCAAACGTGACAAGCCGCTTGCCAAACATTACCAACTCGGAAAACTCCGCGCCCCGCCCACCTTCGGCAATCAAACTGATGAGCTGATGCTCCCCGCCCTGCTCGGGAGGAATGCTTTCCAACGTGTAGCGAATCCGCCCCGTATGCCGGTCCTGATAGCGAAACAAACGGTCATAGCGAAGGGTTGACGTCCAGGCGATCTGCCCATCTTCAAGCTCTATTTGCGAGGCGTGGTCTTCATCCGTGATGATGGCCAGCAAGTATTCGCAGGTATCATTTCCATAGCGTTCGATGCGTTGAATGTCTGCGCTCATACCATTAGCCCATTGGGTAAAAAGAATTGGTTTGATTGCATGCTTTTTCCTAGAGCCGGTTTACTGCTAACCAAGACACAGCCGGCTTCCAGGCTTCGCTTGATAGAAACTTAAGCGCCCTTCTCGTCTAAACCGCTTTGCAAACTAATGCTTTAGGTCTCCATAAAGACTCAAGACAGTTAATCAACTTTTCAGAAGCTTCTTCCTGCTTATCTAACGGATACTTGTATTTACGCAAGATACGCTTAACAAGCAGCAATAGTACGGATAAGGTTACCGCGTCGTAACTGAGGCGCGAGCGGCCCGTCTTTAAATGCGGCTAAGCGCCCTACCTGCTCACTGATCTCTGCAACCAGCCCCAGCATAATGGGCGTTAGCGTGAGCGGTAGCTGGTACGCCTTCATGCAGCCCCCTGTTTTAAACCCACCAGGGCAGCGGCTTTAAGAGGCAGTGTTGTCTGCTCGGCACCTACTACGAGCATCAATTCCTCAAGATCGAAGGGAATCACGTTTAACGTCAGGCCAGGCGCGAATTCAAATGGTTTTAACGCCTCCTGGAACACAGCGCGTCGGGGATAGATAAGCGTCAGCTCGCCTTGCCCACCTTCCAAGTATTTATGACCATAGGCGAACAGTTGATAGAAGTCGCTTTGGCTAAGACCGTATTTATCTGACTTAGCGCCGGCGTCCAGACGCTTCCATTTAGTATCCAGCACCCAACGCTGCTTGCCCCCCTCAATCAAGAGATCAGGCTCCAAACGGAACATTCTGCCACCATCGTGACTGCACAAGTAGTGACTAGCAGCTTGAGTACGCAGAGTGGCGTCAGCGGTTATTTGCTTGCGCAGCCAAGCTGCAACATAACGCTCGAACAACTTCTCCATTGGGAAAAGCAGGCTAATACCTCTTGCCTGCCCAGCTACAGCCATCGGCATTTGCTCATTCAAAATGAGTTCGCACCATGGCTTTACAGGCTGGTAGTGCGCCATCAAGCGGTCATTACGCCACTTCTTAAAGTCGAGAGAAACATCCCGGCTGGCGTTAATTTCTTGCAGGAGTCCACGCAACTCATGGGCCAGTCGCCAGTTGCCAGGCTCTTGCGTAGCGGCGCAGACCCGCTCCAGCGCGAGCTTTAACAACCGGTTTTCTGGCCGATCAGGCAAAAACACATCATGACGAATCTGAAAATGATGCTGCCGACTAGGCGGCTGGCGCATCTGCTGCACAACGTTCAGCTGCCCTCTCAGAAAACGCTGTTCCTCTTCAATGCGCTGATAGTCAAAGCGAATCCCACGCTTGATGAGGTGATCCAGCGCTTCCAGAAACTGCCGCATCACCCACTCGCTCAACGGCGCTTCGAACAGTTGCAGATCAGTAGCGCCTACGTTGCGAGTGGGTAAATCGAGCGCCGCCTGAATCATACGGCACAGCAAGGCACGGCTTTGCCGGATACAGTCGCCTTGCTCAAAGTGCTTGGGCAGAATTTCCAGACGCGTACCGCAAGGTGTTTCCAGCACGCCGACATAGTTATCCAGCTTCAGCCATCGTCGATCTTCAACTTCAACCAATGCTGCACCCTTTCGGGTGAAACTCCCATTAAGCGTACATAGCCAGTCAAACGCTGATGCTGAGATATGGGCTCGGTCCAAACTAGGCGACTCGACCTTATCTGTAGTCAGCCGAGCATATTCACGTACCGTGACCGACACACTCACGCTAAGGTCTCTTCAAGCTTTTCGAGAATCCTGATTCCAAGCCTACGAGTATTCAGCTCATGTCCACTGTTGTAATGCAGCGTCAATTGAAGCGATAAGGCTATTTCGCGTAACACGGGTTTAGCTTTAAGCAAGCGGTTACCGTCCTGCCATACTTCAACGGAATTGTTCTCCATTTGCTTGATTGTCCAGCCGTTAAAATCTTTCTGCCGTTTAACAGCAGTGCTTACCGGTGCGGACTGATGATCAATAATGCCTGCAAACGCCTCAATAGACTCAAACGCATCATCATTAATAAGCCAACGCGGGTTTTGCTGCCCTATTTGTATATCTAAGCCAAACAATGTTTCTAAGTTAGTTTCCGGCTGGATTAAAAACCGCTCCGCCAAGGCTTTACGATGATCATTCAGCACCCATTGAATGCGCTGCCAATCCTCAAAGAAATACTCTTGCAATTGAGGCAGCACTTTATTTTTAAGGATAGCTGCCAAGCATTCTAGCGTTGGCTCCTTTTCTAACGGCATAAAGTAGGCATGGCCTAGGCAATGATCACGATTCAGCAATACTTCGATGCGCTGATTCATTACCCGAAGAAGCTGACCAATATTTACTGCAATGCCATCTTGCTCAACATTTACATCATTGAGCAGCTCAGGTTGAGGCGGCATTTCCCTGAATGTGAAGCGGCGTCGCAGGGCAATGTCCAACCCAGCCAATGAGCGGTCTGCCGTATTCATGGTGCCAATTAAATAGACGTTCGAGGGTACGCTGAAAGCCTTCTTAGAATAAGGCAATACAACTTCAAGCGCTTCCTCGGCACCGGCGCGCTTGGAATCCTCAATGAGCGTAATCAGCTCACCAAAAATACGCGAAACATTACCCCGGTTAATTTCATCAATAATAAGTACCTTAGCCTGCTGCTTGGGCGCTGCCTCTGCAGTTAGCAAAGCGGAAACCACTGCGCCTAATAAGCTCTGATATCCATTAACAATATATTTTTCGAGCTCAGCCTCTTCTATCTTTTCGAAGACCTTACCCTGGCGGATGTCCTCAACGCTTAACTGCCCTTTATGGGCATAATCCAATAGCTTTTGAATAATGCTCATTGGCAGTGGCAACACACCACCGCGTGGTTTTTCAAGCTCGACGATATCTTGGGTGATTCGCTTAACGATATAACCCTGATTGAACCGTTGCCCTACAAATAAGCCAGCACGCGCTTCATGCACATCAGACGCTAACAGCTGCTCTAGCTTCTGCATATCAATAGCCGCAGTGCCTAATTCGTAGAGTGTCATCTGGCTGAATTGCACCTTCATCAGGTCATTTAGCTCACGCGAAGGCGAATACGTACGCAACCACTTCACAGGGCGATACTGGCAATAGCCATTCTGGTATTGCTCATGCTGCTTATAGGCATATTCCCCAGTCACTTCACCAATAGCGCGAAAGCGGAAGTTACCGTCGCTCACTACTACCAAATCGCCAGGCTTCATGCGTGTAACAAACGCCGTCACGCTTGTAATGCCGTAATCCGTATTAGGGTTAGCAATAGCATGGCCTTTAGTTACAAAGCGTTCATATACATCGTTACGATTCTTACAGCCGGTAAAGTCCACATCCTCGCCATACCCTAATAGCAGGCAGTTTTCCTCCAGGCATTGTTCGTAAATCAGCGTATTGCTGTTTTGCGTGTTGCCGAGCGACATTTTCCAGATGCGTCGCCCTTTAAGGTTTGTTGGCGCCTCACTCACACGCTCCGTACGCGAGCTGGCCGATAAACAAAGCTCTTTAAATACACCGTCCACCACGTCATAGCTCAGCGCTCCACTCTCGTTCGTGGTGGCACGCAAGCCTTCTACAAAATCCTCATAGCTAAAGCTCTGGTGAAACGTGACAAACCTGACATCGCCCTTTGCTACAAACTCATCAAACCGCGCTTTACGCTCTGCACGTGCCAAGGCCAAGCTTTCTGGTGCAAGAATTTCTAAGGCAGCATCAATGGTTTGATACGTTTTACCTGTACCAGGTGGGCCAAAGAGGATTTGGTTAAGAGGTGCTGTGGGCATTACGGCCTCCTGGCTAGATTGGAGCGTGGTTTCAGGCATTGCTGATATGGCTTCGCCCTCGCGCATAAAACGTAGTTGATAGCGGTAGTCTTCCAGCCGGCTAATAACGGCACGATCACCCGGTTTAACCTTTTCCTTTACAAAGAGGGACCCTAACCGCGCTTGCATCCGGTTGTATTTTTTGAGCAGTTGCGTTTCGACGGTTTCGCCGTTAGGTAGCAATAGCTGAAAGCGTTGCTGCGCCTGTTGGTCCTCTTCCGCCCAGCATTCGACAGGAAAGAGCTTTTGAAGCTTGGGTATCGATAGGTAGCCGTTACGAATGGCACCGTCCGTAAGGGGGATTACAAGCCGATTGTCCATAGTGTCGTAATCATCAGGCCAATAGGGCTTACGATGAGTGAGTGGCTGGATCTGGCTATGTTGGTTAATGGCCTCCACCAACTCATCCACTACCCCCTCATCCAAGGGCTGCCAAACGCCTTCCATGCCTGCACTCTTTAGCGCTACTGTTAGCTGTAGCTTACGAACATCGAGACGGAGCACTATGGTGGTTTGCCAGACGTGAAAGTCTTCCGTACGCCCGGCATGGATAGCGCCGGCGTCGGTAATCCACCAATCAATACCTTGTTGGTGCAGCGCTTGCGCCAGATCGCAAAACGCTTGAACGGCATTGGCGCTTTCAAGGCGGGTACGTAAATCAGTAATCGTCTTAAAGTGTTCAAGCACCTGCGTTTTTTGCTCTATGCGTTGCAAGACGACCTGAGCAGTGTCATAGACTTTATCTGCGTATTCCAATAAGGGAACCTCGCCCCGCCGAGCCAGAAGCGAGCGGTATAGGGCTGTATGCTTTTGTGTACCCTCAGAGCCAAGCGCAGCCTGCAAATACTTGCGCAAAAAAATAGGCAGCACACAAGGCTGCTCGCGGTCTTGATATAAAAAGGCGACCTTCCATTTGAGGATGGGCCACAGGTCTACCCTCTCAATATCATCCAGCCGGCCAGCCTGTGCGGAACGAGCAACTTGTACCACCAGGGTTCGCACCGTGGTGAAGCTTCTGCCGCCTTAGCGCCATACTTGCTATACCAGGCGTACTCGTTATTAGTAATTACGCCAGCCTGCTCGGTAGCCTCTTTGCTCGTATTGGCTCGTGAATAGATGCCAAACTTTAAGGCCGACCCTCCCCAGATCGACCCTAACGATTCCGTATGCTTTTCTAACCAGCGGCAAAAAGAATTATCTATACCAGCTTGGTTGTACTGCTCCAGCGTCATCGAGCCGAGCGATGCCAAGGGCCAGGTTTCCAAGAAGCGAGTCCACAGGGCTTCGCGCTGCTCGATAGGCTCGTGCATTAAACGGCTTCCTTAACTAATGCTTTAGCGTCTTGTAGGTGAAGTTGGCTGGAGATTAGATGGGATAACAGAGAATCGCAAAGCGTGAGGCTGGCTTGTACCTTGGGCTTTTTGATCGTCTCGATGATGTCAGTCGCGGAGGCTTCCTCAAGCTCGGAAGGGTTCAAGCGTTCGCGAGCATTGCTCAAAGTAACTTCCGCCAGACTCATCTGCGCGCCCTCGCCCGCCAGTACTCGCTTTACAGCGCCCCTCTGCCACGACCTTTAGCGAGCACTGCTTCACTAATGAGCTGTTCGCGTATGTGTTGAAAAGCTTCATCGGTTAAGTCGGGAAACTGGCCTTTTAAATGGTCAAACAGCGCTTGGTTACCAATGGATGCGCCATCACTAGGCACGGCGGCCAGTAGCGCAGCCCGTAAAGCCTCTTGGTCAATCATGTACCACTCCTACCACCGGCTGCCCTGGACAACCGGGAGAAACCGTTCTGCCGATAACGGCGTATTAAGTCACTACGAATTTAATTTATTTAGCTAAATAGCAGGCACAACGCTGCCTTGCGTTAACCATGCGAAACGCAGCGGGAAGAAGATAGTGTGGCGCCCTTGCGTTTGACGGGGCGTATTGAAAGCCATCCTTGTTTACCAGTGCCTGCCTTGAACGCGACGTGCATCACAATATAGCCAGGCGCCGGTAAGGGTAAAGCCCGATAGTCGGCAAAGAACACATTGAAACAAGTTGTAGGGAAGCGTACCTGAGTAGCTCCGATTAATAGCGGGACTCGGCTGCTTTAAAATGCCTACCTAAAAGGACCTTTCGCCAATCCCCCTTCTCCCGGATCATTGCTATCACCACGTAGGGCAGCGTAAACAAGGCGCCCGCCATAAGCGCCAGCAAGCCCCATAGCAGGCCAACCTGCCAGGAGCGGGCTCGGTAGAGAAGCCAGAGGGCAATCAGAAAGACGTTGAGGCTCAGGTCTGTGTGGAATTGCGCTCGCCACGGATGAGCAAAGTCGCCTGCAAAGGTATAAAGCCCTGCCAGAAGCCCCATCTCGACAGTACCGCGAAGCGTAATGGCGACCAGTACGAGCCATCCTATTCCAAGCAGCAGCGTTAGCGCCGTTACCTTCTGCATATCACTCCTCACAAAATACCTATATGTAAGAATTGTAGGCAGAAGGCATGGGTTTGCCCGTGCGTTGTTACTTAGCAACGCACGGGCAACCGGTATGAATGTGCTTAGATATCGCTCTGTGCCAATGCGGACTTGGTGTTCGAGTTGATTGCCTGGTATTTCTTGACCGTGCCGTCTTCATCGATCAGGACGCGCAAGCCCTTGGATTGCTCCGAGGCGGCCAGGAAGCCTGAATTGAAATAGGACCAATACAGCATTTCATAGCCTGACTTGCGGATTTTGGATTGCGGCTCGCCAAACATGGCAATGAGCTGTGAGCGGGTCGTCTGGCCCTCGACGATCTGCCCTACCTGTTTCTCGTCGATGTTGCGTCCAGTCATGATGCAACCGCTTGTCAATAACGTGATTAGACTCGCTACTACTAAACCACGCATGCTCTCCATCTCCCAGCTGTACAGATAATGTTCTTGTTATGTTCTGTCCATCCTATCTATCCCATATGACAGTTCAATTAGCTAGATAGCGTCGAAAATTTATTTCAACGGAGCGAGCGGTTCAGGAAATGGGACCAAAGGTGTCTTGCAATTTGGCAGACGGCCAAATCGCTTATTCAGACACCTATATGCCGGGTGAAACCTATCCCTGTACGTTACTTTTGTTCATACGACGCAGGATGCCCTCAGGAATATCTTCTTTTACCTCTGGCTGTGCAGCGTAGTCCTCTGCTACAGGCTCGAGGTCGTGATCATGCAGCCAGATCAGGGCGTACTGGCTGACTTGAGTGGCCTCATAGGCCTCCCAGGCTTTCTGGGCCTTGGGAAAGTTCTTGAGCTCGTAGTCGAAAGTGCGCAGTGGTTTGCGATCGGTCAAGGCGCGGGAGAGCACCGGATGTGCATGTGGGTCATGCAGGTCAAACAGAAAAGCCTCCCGCATGGCCACGCGCTCGGCTATGCCCAGTGGTTCGATGGGCACGTAGCGGTCCTTCTGGGTTTCGATAGCGTGCAGCTCTTCCGCTTCAAAGTCATTCTCGGTCAGATTCAGGAGTTTGCCGGTTTCCAGATCAAGGACGTGATCGTGTTTGCTCTCGCTGGTAAGAACAGATTTGAGTGCTTCGAAATTGATAGTGATCGGTCTCATGGCGGCACTGACTTACTGTGGCTTACTGATATAACTGTGACCCGAGGATGTCCGAAGGGTGCCCGGCTGATTAGGAAGGAATATGGAGGGAAAAAGCCGCAGCAGGTACTGCGGCTTTTTTCTCTTACGGGGCGAGGTACTTCTCGTTGAGACGGACCTGAGCCTTGAGCGGACGCTCCATGGCATTTGCGCCTGCGCTGACGCGGTAGTTACCCGCCTTTATGTGCCAGGCGTTCACTTTCTCATCAAAGCGCGCCACAAGACGAGGATCGACGGTCACAGTGACACGCTTGGTCTTGCCAGGCTTCAGTTCGATACGATCCCAGCCTACCAGACGGCTGGTGAAGCCGTTGTGCTTGGAAGAACTACCAATATAGAACTGCGGTGTATCAATGCCCTTGAGCTGGCCGCGGTTGGTAACATCCATGCCAAGAACCAGCTTGGAGCCACGCAGCTCGGCGCTCAGGTTGCTGTAGCTGAAGGTTGTATAAGACAAGCCATAGCCGAACGGGAACAACGGCTTCTTGCCTTCGCGCTCATACCACTTGTAGCCCACATCGGCCCCTTCGATGTTGTAGTTCTCGGAGAACAGGCCTTTGCGTTTTTCCCCTGGATTGGACGTTGTAGTCGCCGGATCACGCATGTTGGGGCGTGGCAGCTGGGTCTCATCCTGCGGGAAGGTGATCGGCAGGCGGCCGGAGGGATTCACACGACCGAACAGCACGCTGGCAATCGCCTCGCCACCCTTGGAGCCTGAGTACCACGCTTCGACCACCGCAGACACTTTACCCAGCCACGGCATTTTGACCGGACCGCCCGTTTCCAGTACGACAGTAGTCTTGGGATTGGCCTTGGCAACCGCTTCGATGAGCGCGTCCTGATTGTCAGGCAGACTCAAATCTTTTACATCCACGGACTCGGCGGTCCATTGCTGTGCAAAGACGATGACGGCATCGGCGCCCTGGGCCAGTTTAGCCGCCTGTTGAGGGTCTTCCCCGCTATCGAATATTACTTGCGCCTTGGGTGCCTCCGCCTGAATGGCCTTGAGTGGCGAGGATGGGTGATAAACCATATTGGCGATAAAGGCGTTGTCCGGGTATGGAGAAGGCACCTTTACGCTGCCCAGCGGAGTTACCTGACTGGAGCCGCCACCCGAGAGCACCCCGACATCCGCATGGCTGCCGATCACTACGATACGCTTGGCTTTGCTGGACAGCGGCAACTGGTTGTTGGCGTTTTTCAGTAGCACGATCCCCTGCTCGGCTACTGCCTTGGCGACCTGGGCGTGGGCGTCGTAGTCGATGCTGGCTGCCTTGGCGGGATTATCGACAGCGCCTACTGCAAACAGACTGCGCAGGATGCGCTTGACCATGTCATCCAGGCGCTCCTGGGGGACACTTCCTTTCTGTACGGCCCTCTTCAGCGGCTCGCCAAAGAAGACTTTAGGATCAAGGTTTTCGCCTGACTGCTGATCCAAACCGGCTAGAGCGGCTTTTTTTGTCGAGTGGGTTGCGCCCCAGTCAGACATTACCCAACCCTTATACCTCCAATCGCCTTTGAGTACCTGATTGATTAAGAAAGCATTTTGTGAAGCATACTGGCCATTAATGCGGTTATAACCAGTCATCACTGAGCCGGGCTGGCCTTTCTCAATAGCCAGCTCAAAGGCCAGTAGGTCGGACTCTCGGGCAGCACTTCTATTAATGACAGAGCTGACCATCACGCGCCCGGTTTCCTGAGCATTCAAGGCATAATGCTTGATCGTCGAAACCACATGCCTGCTCTGGATACCGGCAATGGAATTGCCCGCCATCTGGCCTGCTAACAGTGGATCTTCACCCAGGTATTCGAAATTACGTCCATTACGTGGCTCGCGGGTCAGGTTCACCCCACCGGCCAGCATCACATTGATCCCCTTGGCATGGGCCTCGGTGCCTACCATCTCACCGCCCTTGCGGGCCAGCTTCGGATCGAAGGTAGCGGCCAACATCATGCTGGACGGCAGCGCGGTCGCGTTGTCACCGGGGCGAATGTCGTAGGGATTGGTCACACCGAGGCTGGCATCACTTTCCTGCAGGGCGGGAATACCTAGACGTGGCACACCCGGAGCATAGGCCGCGGAACCGATGGCACCTTCCGGCTTGGGGCTATCGCCAATCGGATAGCCGAACGGGGTATGCACGAGCGCAATTTTTTCGTCCAGCGTCATGGCGCTCACAACCGCCTCTGCACGGCGGTCCGGTGAGTCGTGTCGGCTTGCCGCCTCGGCAGCCCAGGAGTGACCTGCCGTCAGCAGCGCTGCACTGAGTACCGAGAGAGAGAAACCACTGAGTCCAACTTTTGTTGTCATTATGCGTGTCCTTAAGATCTGACCTGTTCAAGTAGTAGCCTTGAAGCCGTTCGGGAGATGGCGTACGGACTGGATCGTCATCTCTATGCGGGAAACCGGTTGGGTTGATCAGGCAATTTCAAACGGCCATATCGCGAAACGATTTGGACTGGCTGCCTGAAGCCAATCTCCAGCATGCTTAAAGAGTGGACAGGAAACTGATTAGTTTCCAGTTATGTTTATTAATTTTCTAGGAAGGATTAATGACGGAACGTAGAGCCTTGAGCGAGCCAGCCCGCCGGCATCTGGACCGGCTTATCGAAGCGGCATTACAGGTGTGGCTGGAACAGGGCTATCGCGCCAGCATGGATACCATTGCTGATCAGGCAGGCATGTCTAAGCGAACTGTATATGGTGTAGTGCGTTCAAAGGGCGAGCTGTTCGAGGCAGTAATTGACGCCTATATGGGACAGGCGATGGCGTATATCGGAACGCCTGGCGATGACATGGTTGAAGGACTGAGGCGCTATGTGCGTGCGATTGCTGACGTATCGCTTGGCGATATCCCGGTGGGCTTGTTCCGGCTCGTACTGGCCGAGGCCAAAGCGTTCCCCGAAATAGCACGCTTGTATGAGGAACGTGGCGCCTATAAAGCTGTAGAGTTATTAGCTGGGTGGATAGAACAGCAGTGTCAGGCTGGACGCCTGAATGTCCCGGATGCAAGAGAGGCATCGGCTATGCTGTTCGGGATGGTCATTCCAGGGCCACAACGAAGGGCAGCCCTGGGCGCAGCGCCCTCGCCGACATCTGAGGAGTTGGGCCGGCTTGTCGATCATGCCGTCCAGCTTTTCTTACGTGGCGCAGAGGTCAGGCCCGCCTGACACGTGATGCAGACTGCGCACTCTGCCCATAAGGCATGACATTGTTACGGCCGGCGCCCTTGGCTTTATACAGTGCCTGATCCGCACACTTGATGACTTCTTCAGGGATACGTGCGACAACACCCCGCTCGGCTACGCCCATGCTCACGGTGATAAAAGCCGTCGTGGCTTCTCCCGAACCACGTCGCCCCCTACCCGTTTCATCGTCCTTGGGGCGGCTTTGCTTATCGCGAATACGTAAGGGGTATTCCTCGATACTACGCCGTACGGCTTCCAGATGTGGCAGACATTCTTCCAGCGTCTTGCCTGGAAACAGTAACGTAAATTCTTCACCGCCATATCGATAGGCGCTGCCACCGCCACCCACCTTGCGCATCTTGCTGGCAACGAGCTTGAGTACTTGATCGCCCACATCATGGCCATGGGTATCGTTGAATTTCTTGAAGTGATCCACGTCGGCCATGGCAATGACGTACCGGCTACCCAGGCGGCTCAAGCGTTCATTGAGCGCACGGCGCCCTGGAATACCGGTCAGCTCGTCACGAAAGGCCATATAGAAGGTTTCATGAATAACAGATCCGATAATGATCAGTTGAACAACGCTGACCATCACATCAAGGATATGAGGTTGGATAAAAATCTTGGACCACATCCACATCAGACAGCCAATCGCTACGATAGGCGCTGCCGTTTGGGGGCGCGGCAATAGCACGTAACGCGTGATGACAAGTCCAAGGCCCACTATAAAGGTGAAGTACGCCAGCTGCGCCAGCTTCATCCAATCGCCATGTAGCATAGGCCAGTAGGTTGTATCAACGGCATGCAGCATCGCTTCAGGGTAAATACGTCCCAACGCCAGCGGGACGACTGTAGCCACGATCATCAGTGTCAACCGGGCAATGCTGTCTTGCAGGAGGTGCGCCTTGACCTGCCACACGTAATACGTGCCTAGCAGCAGTGGCGTCATGATTGTGGCAAGGTGAAAAACCAGGGGCGTCTCAGGGTTGAGCGTATGGGTCTGCTGGAAATGACTGACCTGCAGCGATAATGAAAAGTGTGCCATGTAGAGCGTGACAAGAGAAAACAGCTGGCTCTGACGCTGGTAGACCACACATAAGGCCCCACCTAGCAGTACCAGAAGCGTAGGCAGCACACTAAACAGCGATGCCATGAACGCTGTGCCCGGCCAGTACAGACTCAGCAGCCACCCTACCATCGCCAGAAGCAGGGAGGGCGCAAAATGAATCGGGCTTTGTAAGAAGCGGTTCCGCACAAGAGAATCCTGATAACTACGTTCACTGTCAGGCAGTGAAACAAATCGGATAATAGGTACTGCTCTATCTTGGCAGCGCGCCACGTCAGGGACACGGCCTGGTTTGCATCCTGCACTGCCAATAGCCGCTCTACCAAGCGACATGATAGCTATTTAATATCAATCATGCGTACGGAGCATACACCTTGACGCCAATAATCTGTAATCGTCATCCCTGTAACGGCCGCCTCGCTTAGAACCTTAGACCTTAATTGAATCGGCATGAATAAACCGGCGTAAGTGTCCGTTACATAAAAAGAAATGACTCTCCAAAGTAAGGTATCTCGCATACAGACGGAGTTATGTCCAGGCGTAAGCAAAGCCTCTTTCTGATACTACTCAGATAAAAGGTATAGGCTTTTTTGAGTAAATAGCTGAACGGGGTTCTCTTCCAGCAGCTTCCTTCTTTCAATCAAAGCGTTCGGCCAGTAGCAGGAAAATATTGATTGGCAGTAGCGCTAGACGCTCTTGTAATCGCCAGCCCAGAGAAGTAATCGATGTGGCGATAGGGCTCTGTACTCTTACGAACCAATCCGTCTGCTTTGGCTACAGGTAGCCATCACAATCAACTGACGTTACGCAGATTGTATGTTTTTAGGAAACATCTCGATTCTGGCTCTGGATTGATTTGAGTCAATCCAGAGCCAGTTAGCGTCTTGCTTGGGAAAAGCCGCCCCTCGTCACCTGCTAGGCTACATCAGGACGGGCTACGGGGTGCGCTCTAGTCCCAATTATACGGCTAGAACTCAGGTTTCTAGGGACAAACGCTAGAGCACTGCTGCCTGCCAAGTACTTTGGCGCTCTTCTATTTATAAGCAAAACATGCCTTTAAGCAGTAGCCATGATCTTGATTAATTTTTGCCGCCTCGCTTTATGGCATAGCCATTTGAACAGCAGGCCTCGTTACGTTTGCTATTGAGCGTTTCATGAAATCGAATCCTTCTGCGAATGACGATGTACTCGAACAACCCACCACCCAAGAAATCATGCTCAAGCGGCTGGCCCGTATCGAAGGCCAGATTCGAGGTCTTCAAGCCATGGTCCGACGTGGCGAGCGCTTCGAAGCCGTTGCCCAACAGTTTTCAGCATCACGCAGTGCGTTGGAAAAGGCATACCGCCTGATGTTAACAGCGCTGATTGAGGAAACCCTGACCGATCCGGATCAGAACAATGCCGAAGCATTGGCCAAGGTTCGCGAGGTTTTTATCCGTTACACCTGACCCCTGCGGCAAACTGCCACCGCTCAGGTAGGGCATCTCCTCTGATTTCATTGCGCCAGATCAATAGATAGCACCCTGCCATCGTCTCTAATGCCGATACTCCATGGAGTATCGACTATGAACTCGCCCTTCAGCTTTCTTAAACACCGCCTGGCCAAGGAGATCGCTTTGATTCTCCTGATCAAGCTGACCCTGCTCATGGGCATCAAGGCCCTCTGGTTCGACGCGCCCACCGTTCCTAAAGACGGCACCGTGGAAATGAGCCAGCGCCTTCTGGGCGCCACCCCTGCTTCGCTTAAACTTGAGGAGACACCGAGATGATCTCGGAAGAAGTCGTCGACCTGTCACGCCTGCAGTTTGCCATGACTGCGTTGTACCACTTTATTTTCATTCCGCTGACGCTAGGCTTGGCCTTTCTGCTGGCCATCATGGAAACGGTCTACGTCATGACCGGCCAGCAGGTCTATAAGGACATGACTAAATTCTGGGGCAAGCTTTTCGGTATCAACTTTGCCCTGGGCGTTACCACCGGCCTGACCATGGAGTTCCAGTTTGGTACCAACTGGGCTTACTACTCACATTACGTGGGCGATATCTTCGGTGCGCCGCTGGCGATCGAAGGGCTTATGGCGTTCTTCCTCGAATCGACCTTTATTGGTTTGTTCTTTTTTGGCTGGGAGCGTCTGACCAAAAAACAGCATCTGGCGGTAACCTGGCTGGTAGCCCTGGGTTCCAACATGTCTGCGCTGTGGATCCTGATTGCCAATGGTTGGATGCAAAACCCTGTGGGTGCCGAATTCAACTTCGAAACCATGCGCATGGAGCTGACTGACTTTGGCGCCCTGCTGCTGAACCCAGTCGCTCAGGTCAAGTTTGTGCACACTGTAGCAGCGGGCTATGTCACCGGATCGGTATTCGTCCTGGCCATCTCCAGCTATTACCTGCTGAAGAAGCGTGACGTAGGCTTTGCCCGTCGCTCCTTTGCCATTGCCTCTGCCTTTGGTCTGGCTTCGGTGCTGTCTGTGATCGTACTCGGTGACGAATCCGGCTACGAGGTCGGTGATGTGCAGAAAGCCAAGCTGGCTGCTATCGAAGCCGAATGGCACACCGAAGAAGCGCCAGCGTCCTTTACCCTGTTCGGCTTCCCCAACCAGGAAACCATGCGTACCGACTACGCGGTAAAGATTCCCTTTGTAATGGGCATCATCGCGACTCGCTCGTTAGACAAGCAGGTGATCGGCATCCATGACTTGATCGACCAGCATGAAGGCCGTATTCGCAACGGCATGGTGGCCTACAGCCTGCTGGAAAAGCTGCGCGGCGGTGAGAAAACACCAGAGAATATTGCAGCCTTTAATGATGTGAAGAAAGACTTGGGCTACGGCTTGCTGCTGAAGAAGTACAGCCCTGACGTGGTTTCGGCGACCGATGTCCAGATCAAGGAAGCTGCCAAGAGCACCATTCCACATGTGGCGCCCATTTTCTGGAGCTTCCGCATCATGGTTGCTTCCGGCGTGATCATGCTGATCCTGTTCGCCTGCGCCTTTTATGCCGTGGCGCGTCGCAACGAGCACCGCAAGACTTGGCTACTCAAGTTCGCCCTGTTCAGCCTGCCCCTGCCATGGATCGCTGGCCAGACTGGCTGGATTGTAGCTGAGAGCGGACGTCAGCCCTGGTCGATTGGTGAGATGCTGCCGACGCACCTGTCTGCCTCCAGTATTTCTACCGGTGATGTCTGGGGTTCGTTGATTGCCCTGATCGTCTTCTACAGCGGCCTGCTGGTGATCGAGATGTACCTGATGATCCGCTTCGCCCGCCTGGGTCCATCCAGCCTGCACACCGGTCGCTACCACTTCGAGAAAGAGACGAAGACCGAGCTGCCGGTCGTACCAGACACCGCGACTCCAATCATTACTGCCTGAGAACACCCTTATGTTCGATTACGAGAGTCTTAAACTGATCTGGTGGGTACTGGTGGGGGTATTGCTCATCGGCTTTGCCCTGACCGATGGCTTTGACCTGGGTGCTGCAATCCTGATGCCCATCGTAGGCCGTACCGATAACGAACGGCGCGTGGTGATCAACACCATTGCGCCTCACTGGGACGGTAACCAGGTATGGCTGATTACGGCGGGCGGCGCGATGTTTGCCGCCTGGCCAATGGTCTACGCCGCAGCGTTCTCTGGTTTCTACTGGGCCATGCTGGCAGTCCTGTTCGCCCTCTTCGTCCGTCCTGTGGGGTTCGACTACCGCAGCAAACTGGAAAATACCCAATGGCGCAAAGCCTGGGACTGGGGCCTGTTTGCAGGTGCTGTGGTACCTTCTGTAGTCTTTGGTGTGGCATTTGGCAACCTGCTGCAAGGTGTACCGCTGGAGCTGGATAACACGCTACGCGCCTCTTATCACGGTAGCTTCTGGCAATTATTGAATCCCTTCGGCCTACTGGCTGGCCTTGTCAGCTTTTCCATGCTGGCTTTGCATGGCGGTACCTGGCTCATGATGCGTACCGAAGGCGCCATCAGCCAGCGCGCTCGCCGCGCTTCGCAAATGCTGGCCCTGGCCTTTCTGGTCACTTTTATTGGCGCTGGCGTATGGCTATGGATGGGCAGCATCAACGGCTTTGCCCTGTTATCCAGCTTTGATGCCAACGCTGCGCTGAACCCGCTGACCAAGGAAGTGGCCCAGACCAACGTCGGCTGGATGGCCAACTACGTCCAATATCCGATGACTAAGCTGGCCCCGGTCATCGGCATCGTGGGTGGGCTGATGGCCCTGCTCTCCTCGACCTCCGGCCGTAGCTGGGTTGCGTTTCTCGGCTCTAGTCTCGCCATCGTGGGCACCCTGTGTACGGCTGGCTTTGCCCTCTTCCCCTTTATCATGCCATCAAGCTTTGATCCGGCCGCCAGCCTGACAATGTGGGATGCCGTATCCAGCCAAAAAACCCTGGGCATCATGCTGGTCGCAGCCTGCATCTTTGTACCGCTCATCCTGACCTACACCCTGTGGGGCTACGTGAAGATGTGGGGCAAGGTGACCACTACCCACATCAACGATAACCCGCATGGCCTTTATTGATTCAGCCGCTTAGTAACGTATTGGCCAGGCGATAGGACACTTTGCTACAGCCTGGCCAGGCAAGACCTCAAACCTATTCAGGAGTCATCAGCATGTGGTATTTCACCTGGGTTCTCGGTATCGCACTGGCGTGCGGCTTTGGCGTCATGAATGCGCTATGGCTTGAGGCCACTGAAAACCTCGACGAGGAGATCAAGCCATGATCACTCACGCCCGCCCGGTGCTGCTGCACGGGGGGTTTAGGGCATTGTCCCTGTTACTGGCCTCTCCGCTGTGCCTGTTGCTGCTCATCTACCCCACTGCGTTTCTGAATGCCGAGGGCCATTACAGCCACAGCATGCTCATGCTGGTGATGTGGGGCGTAGCGGGCGGCTTTGTGCACGGCGTAGGGTTCGACCCTCAAGCGAGGGTCTGGAAGTGGGCCTTTGGCCCGTTGTTAGCCTGGACGCTTATGGCGCTGGGCTACGCCCTGCTGCTACAGGCCCGAATGGGTTGACGTATGAGATGCCAGCCTGATTGATGGCTGGCATCCTGTGGTCAGGTTGTCGTAAGCGAGTCGGCTAGATGCCGTGATGCAATCTCCAACAGCTCTGCTAGCTACCTACTGATGCGGTTCTTGCACTCCAGCGGGGTATCGCGTTGCTCAACCACCCTAATTGCTCTCCATTACACTCTGCTCAGCAGGTTGGATACAGCCCGGCGATATCCAACATCCGTCCTGGACGGGTAATGCTTAATGCACCACTCAAGCGGCAGAGCGGTCGAGTTCATCTCTCAGGGTTTGCGCCAGGGTCTTCAAGTCGTAAGGCTTGGAAAGCACCTTGAAGCCATAATCCTTCACCGCATGCTCGGTATAACCGGTAGCCAATACAATCGGCAGGCCTGGATCGCGCTGACGCAGGGCCAACGCCAGCCCAACTCCGTCCAGACGGCCAGGCATGATGATGTCGGAAAAAATGATATTGGGCCGGATGCTGGTCGAGCCGGACAGCATCTCCTCGTACCGCTGCAAGGCTTCATCCGCATTAGAGGCGGTGATCACATCGAACCCCAGCTCTTCCAGCATTGGGCCAACGACTTCCCTCACCTGCTCGTCATCATCCACTAACAGTACTCGGGCGGACGCAGCCGGCACTACTGTGTCGGAAGCAGTCTCCTGATGCTCGATCAGCGCAGCCTCATCCATAGGCAGCATGATTGTAAGAGTAGTGCCCACACCCACCGTGCTTTCGATAAGCACCGTACCCCGTGCCTGCCTGGCGAAGCCATAGACTTGGGCAAGTCCAAGCCCTGTGCCTTGCCCTACCTCCTTTGTTGTGAAGAATGGCTCCATAGCCTTGGCTTGTACCTCTTCGCTCATGCCATGCCCGTTATCCTTCACGCAGAGCGCAATGTACTCCCCACGCGCCAGCCCCTCTATTTCCCCAGTCTGGATCATCCTACGCGACAGCGAGACGGTAATTTCATCACCTTCAGGCATGGCATCACGGGAATTGAAGACCATGTTCAATACAGCCAGCTCGCACTGGAGAGGGTCGATGAAGACTGACCAGGACTGATCAGGTATCTCAAGCGTAAGTGTTATACGGCTGGGCAAGGCACCGTCCAGTAAGTCCTCGATGCCAGTCATGACAGTACGCAAATCCACCGTACGGGCCTCATCGACCCGGCTACGACTGAACGCCATGAGCTGGCGAGTCAGCTTGGTGCCTCGCTCGACAGAACGGCTACACGCTTCGATTGCCTTTTTCGCACGAGGCGTCGTGGCCGACATTTCGGCCAGCTCCAAGCCCATAGTCAGGGTTTGCAAAAGGTTATTGAAATCATGGGCAATGCCACCGGTAAGACGCCCCAGAGACTCAAGCTTCTGCCCCTGCAACAACGCCTTTTGCGAGCGCTCGGCCTGGGCAACCGCCTCCTCCACACGCTGGGCCATCTTGGCATTGGCACTTTGTATTTCTTCACTCGCCTTTGCCAGCACACAGGCAGTGTTGTCAGTTTCAACCATTCCGGTCGCAATCGGTTTGATCACTTCACCACGGCCTAAGGCCTGGGCCGTCTGCTCCAGGAGGCGGAGCGGCTGTGCAATCCGGCGCCCCATCCAGAAGGCTAACAAGATGGCGCAGCCTAAAAGAATAAGCGACCCAACAATAACAGCGATGGAGGCATGGATAGCGGCGCGCTGGATCTCCGCTCGCGGGAGACCAATCACTACCGACCATCCCGATAAAGGTGCCTTGCTGAAAAAGGAGCGCATCGGCACGCCTTCCAACGATACCGAATCGAGAAATCCTTCGTTATCCACCGTCAGCTGATCCAACAGTGGCCCTGCCGCCTGCCTGCCCACAAACTCCTGCGGTCGGATATTTCGAGTGACAACCTGAGCGCTAGAATCCATTACGACGCCCAACCAGCCAAGAGGCAACTGCTGCTCGCTGAGCACTGCATCCATTTGAGAGGCGAACGAGCCCATCGCAATGAAATAGGTAAGCTCTCCATTACGAAACACAGGCCGCCGGACAGCAAAGCTGTACTCCTTTGCTACAGGCGCAACATACAAGTCACTCACAATGAGAGGCTTATTGAAATCGGCAGCACTGACCTCAGTGTGAATACCATGAGGCAGATCCGCACCAAAAGGCCGGCGGGTATTGATGAGCTGCTGCCCATCCAGATCAAACAGGATGATGGAGTTTTCCCTGGTCTGCGTAATCCGCCGGGCGTGGTTATAGAACGCTTCCAGGTCGTTACGCTCAAGAGAAGGAGAGATGGCCAAGGTGGAGATGATTGCATCACGCCTGAGCAGGTCCCTATCAATGGCCAGAGAGAGCGCCCGGGTCGTAGCCCGCATACTTTCCTCTACTCTGCTCCTTTGATCCTGGTAGACGTAATAGATAGCAAATGCAGAGGCCAACAGTGCCGGAGCCAAAATAGCTATTACTAGCGTAATAAGCTTGCTACGGATCGACATACTGCTGCGACCTTACTCAAAGGTGATCATGACTGGAAGCTTAGGCTCGTTTAAAGGATTTGCCTATCACCAACCAGACGTCTTATGGGTATTTGTGACGTTTAAGCAGCCCAGGCCAACTCATACAACACTTACAAAATGAACTCTTCTGTTGGGGAGTGTTGTCGACTAAACAGTATGGTCAGTTTAGGCACTGCATTTTATGTGTGGACGATTTGCACAATACCGGACTGCGATTGAATATATCGAGGCGCTCAAAACATCGGTCGAATTTGCAGGCGGGCTCGATCCAACACCCCTTGGCCGCTACAACGTCGCACCGGGTACCCGTGTGCAATTACTGCATGAAGAGGCCAACGGCATTCGCTTCGACCCGGTTCCCTGGGGGTACGCTCCCTTTTGGGCACGTGATCCTGAGTCACACAAACCCAAGCGGCCACCCGTTATCAATGCCCGTGTTGAAACGGCTGCCACCAGCAGGATGTTTCGTAGCATATGGAAGCATGGCAAATCACTGGTAGCGGCCGATGGCTGGTACGAATGGAAAAAGGATGCTGACGATCCCAAGCGCAAGCAGCCTTACTTCATCAAATTGAAGTCGGACGAACCGATGTTCTTCGCAGCCATTGGACAGTTTCATCGCACCGACCAACATGAACATGAGGACGATGGCTTTGTCGTCATTACAGCAGCGGCTGATGCGGGCATGATCGATATTCACGACCGTCGTCCGTTAGTGCTAACACCTGAGGCCGCTCGGGAGTGGATGGAGCCGGACCTCTCGCCTGAGCGCGCCGAGGAAATCGTCCAGGATGGAGCGATTCCTGCCGATCACTTCGAGTGGTATCCCGTGGGCAAGGCTGTGGGCAGCGTTCGTAATGACAGCCCCGCCCTGCTTGATCCAGAACCGAAGCCGCTGGTGTAAGCCCAATAAAAAGCCCGGCGCTGCCGGGCTCTCAGACTTAGAAGATGTCGATCGGGTAATCGGCAATCAGACGGAACTCGTTAACCGATCCGCCCGTCGATGCATTACCACGGTGCCAGGCCTGGCGCATGCGCAGGGAGAGATCCTTCGCAGGGCCGCCTTGAACGACATACTTGGCCTCCAGATTGGTCTCACGCTCCTTGTCGTTATGGCCATAGGTATAACCAGCCAGCGCACCATTGTCGTCCACAGACACATAAGCACCACGTGTATCGGCATGGGTGCCGTCTATGTCATAACCATAGATGTAACGAGCCATAAAGCTTAGCCCCGGAACGCCGTAGGACGTCAGATCCAGATCGTAACGCGCCTGCCAGGACTTTTCGTTCGGTGCGTTGAAGTCAGACCATTGGATAGAGTTGGCCAGGAAGATCGAGTCACCACCACCGCCCGCACCATTATTGCCAAAGCCAACATAGTCAAAGGGTGTATCGCTGTGGATGCGCTGGTGCGCCAGCGTAAAGGTGTGCGCACCAATGTTATAAGCCGCTGCCAGGGACCAGGCCGTGTTATTGATGGAGCCCGCTTTGGCGCGCCCTTCATCATTGGTACGGTAGATATTGAAATCAAAGGTCAGTGACTGGTCGTCCTGCAGCGGCAGCGCATAGTTTGCATTGCCATAGTACTGACGCCAGAGGTCTTGGAATTCTGCGCCATACAGTGAGACGCTGAGATTATCGTTAACTTGATACGAGCCGCCCAGATAATCAACCTTACGCGTTTCCACACCTGCATAGGTTGCCCATAGGCCGCCATCGGTGCTGGTGGAAGTCGGCTCGGTACCCGCCGTGAAATGCCCCAGGTCCAGGGTTAGGCCATCGACTTCTTTGCTGATGATATTCAGACCACGCGCCGTCTGCGGCAACAGGCGGCTACCACCTGCCGCGAACACCGGGGCAGTAGGCTGCATTTCGCCATACTTCAGAATGGTATTGGAAATTCGCAGCTTTACCGCACCGCCGGCCTTTGAATACTCATCCTGCGTTTCACCACTTGAATTGACTTGGACGTTACCGCTTCCAGCGTGGCCATTACCGCCGTCGAGCTTGAGAGCAAGGTACCCGAAGGCGTCTACCCCGAACCCGACGGTACCCTGAGTAAAACCAGATTCATAGTTGGCCAGAAGACCATAAGACCAGTCACGGGGATCACGCTGATTATGCGCATTCTCGCCATGGCCATCGCCTTTTACCTGACGATTGAAATACATGCTGCGATTCAGGAGTTGAAGATGGCCTTCTTCTATAAATCCATTGGAATCCGCTTGGCCGGCGAAGGCCATTGCACTGCTGCAAGCCATTAACGAGAGGGTTAGCGTGCTCAGTCGGAAGGTCTTCATCAGGGGTAGCTCTCCTTGAAAAGTAATGCACCGTAAAAAATCGAGAGGTGCAAAATCTCACCGGCAGGCGAGATTCAAATCATGGTCGTTTATTTTATTGATATGCATCCGCCCTTGATGACCCAGCAAACTTACTGGCGGGCCGATACAGGCGAGGCGGCAGCAATTCTGCCATCAAATTTCTTAGCAAGCTAACCTTGTGCCTATTCGTGCCTTGGCTATAAGGCGTTGTACTAGCAAAGATTAAGCAGGGGTTTAAAGCGGAAACGGTTAAATGAATAGGCTGACTTCCGACAACAAGTAAGCGGGCCCTCTTTAAAACAGTCGGTGTGCTCGTAGAAGTTATTTATCGACTTCACACTTCTGTAACAACCACATCGTCATGGCGCACTGACACATATCTGCTCCCAAGGCCTGATCTAGAGCCTACTCCTACTTGATTTTTCCAAACATCGATTCTAGACGCTCATAACTTGAATTGAGCAGACAAGCAAGCCTTGCCGCAGCGCGCTATTACACATATGGTTACAAGCTAGAAACTCAAAAGAGCCTGATATTTGTAACCAAATACATCAGGAACAATTATTTCAACATTGAGTGTGTACCCATGGCGAACAATTCCAAAGGTAAAGCCATCTTCCGGGTTGTCAGTGGCAACTTCCTGGAAATGTACGATTTCATGGTGTATGGCTTTTATGCCACCGCCATTGCTAAAACCTTCTTTCCCGGTGATAACCCCCTCGCTTCGCTGATGCTGTCCCTGGCAACATTTGGGGCGGGCTTTCTGATGCGCCCGCTGGGTGCGATCTTTCTTGGGGCCTATATCGACCGTCACGGTCGCCGTAAGGGCCTGGTCATTACACTGACCTTGATGGCTACCGGAACCTTGTTGATTGCGCTAGTGCCTGGTTATGCCACGCTAGGCGTTATGGCACCTGCCCTGGTGTTGCTGGGGCGCCTGCTGCAGGGGTTTTCGGCAGGTGTCGAGCTGGGTGGTGTATCTGTCTATCTGGCCGAGATCGCAACACCTGGCCGCCGCGGCTTCTTTGTTAGCTGGCAATCGGCTAGCCAACAGGTGGCAGTGGTTTTTGCTGGTCTATTAGGCGTTATGCTCAATCGCCTTCTGTCCCCTGAGGATATGGGTGACTGGGGCTGGCGTATCCCCTTCCTGATCGGCTGCCTGATCGTACCCGTCCTGTTCGTCATTCGTCGCTCACTGGAGGAAACGCCCGAATTCCAGGCGCGCCACCATCGCCCGAGCCTGCGCGAAGTGGTCAGTTCCATCGGCAATAACTTTGGGTTGATTATTGCTGGCATGGCTATGGTTTCGATGACCACAGCCTCCTTCTATCTGATTACGGCCTACACCCCAACCTTTGGTAAAAACGAGCTGCACCTGAGCGACATCGACAGCTTGTTGGTCACCATGTGTATTGGCGTATCGAACTTCATCTGGCTGCCCGTCATGGGTTCGCTATCAGATCGAATCGGACGTCGTCCCTTGCTGATCTCGGCAACGGTTTTGGCTATCTTCACAGCCTACCCTGCGCTGATCTGGCTAACTAACGAGCCTTCATTCACCCGCCTGCTGCTGGTCGAGCTGTGGCTGTCTTTCCTGTATGGCAGCTATAACGGCGCCATGGTGGTGGCACTGGCGGAAGTTATGCCTGCTGATGTGCGTACTACAGGCTTCTCGCTGGCTTACAGCCTGGCCACCGCCACTTTTGGCGGTTTTACCCCTGCCATCTGCACCTGGTTGATCCACACGCTGGACAACCGTGCGGCCCCTGGCATCTGGCTGACGCTGGCTGCCGTGCTCGGCCTGACGGCCACACTGGTATTGTTCCGGCGCAAGGATTTGCAGCGCGCAGGTCAACACGCGCTAAGCGCCAACTAACCACTCCAGGCAGGATACGTCCAGCGCACTGCGTTCGTGTCCTGCCCTCTTCCTGTTCCTGCCTGCCCGCCCGCCGTTGAAATTCTTTATTTCAGTTTAAGCACCAACCCTTGAATCATCTGTCGAAGGCCGCATTAAAAGGCGAATTTAAGCGCTAACGGCCTGACGCAGGATTCCATTGTGCCCGCGTACGCGGCATTGCATGATGAGCCCTTGGTTGTAAGTTGATATTCATGAGGCGCATGGCGACCTCGCTCTTGTTTAGAGGATAAGCAATGCCTGCATCTGTTATTGCCGAGCTTTTACAGCAGCATGAACGCGAGCTGTTGGATGAATGGGTCACTGCGCAGCGGTTAGCGGGTATTCGTACCGATCTGGTTGACGAAGAAACCGTAAGAAGCAATTCTCAGGAGCTGCTCAAGCTACTGACGGTTGCAGCTGCCGAGGGCCTGGATGATCTTCACAGTGCTCACTGGACACCCGTTAAAGGCATGCTGGACCGTTTGTCCCGTAGCCAGAGTCGGCAGGGATTCACCTCCTCCGAAACAGCCACCTTTGTTTTCTCGCTTAAAGAGCCCTTGTTCGCCCGGATTCAGGCGCAGTGTGCCAATCCAGTCGAGGTGCTTTGGGATGCCAGCAAATTACTGGATAAGCTTGGCCTTTACTGCGTTGAGAGCTACATGGGAAGCCGCGAGGCTATCATTCGCGAACAGCAGGAAAGCATGCTGGAGCTGTCGACACCTGTCGTCGAGCTCTGGAAAGGCATCCTGGCCATTCCCTTGATTGGTTCGCTCGACAGCAACCGCACGCAGATTGTGATGGAAGCCCTGCTGGAAAAGATCGTTCAGACCGAATCCGACCTCGCTATCATCGATATCACAGGTGTTCCTACGGTGGATACCATGGTGGCTCAGCATCTGCTCAAAACGGTCACAGCTGCCAAGCTGATGGGTGCCAAGTGCATCATTAGTGGTATTCGCCCACAGATCGCCGCCACCATCGTTCACCTGGGTGTAGAGCTGGGTGACGTCGTCACCAAGGCTTCGCTGGCCGATGCGTTCCAGATGGCTCTGAAAGAGCTCAACGTTCGTCTTGTTTCTGCTACGGCACGCTAAGGAGTCGCCGTCATGGTAGATAAGATTCCGATCCTTAAAATGGGCAAATACCTGCTCCTGTCTATCCAGGTGGACATGCACGATCAGCTGGCCCTGGACCTGCAGGAAGATTTGACCAATCAGATCGTTAAGCACCGTGCTAAGGGTGTGCTGATCGACATCTCTTCCCTAGAGATCGTCGATTCGTTCATTGGTCGCATGCTGTCCCATATTGCCAATGTCTCTCGTATTCTGGATGCCAAGGTTATCGTCGTAGGCATGCAACCTGCCGTTGCGATCACGCTTGTTGAGCTGGGGCTATCACTTGACGGCATAGCGACTGCACTCAATGTAGAAAAAGGGATGGCCCGTCTGGAACAGATGGTCGCGGATGATGAACTCCTGGAGCTAGCGCGTGGCGAAGAAAGAGATACTTCCGCTAAAGCAGGAGACTGACATCGTTCTCATCCGCCAACGCGTGCGTCAATCTGCCGAGGTTGCCAAGCTGGGCCTCGTCTCACAGACCAAGATTGTTACGGCTGCCAGTGAGATCGCCCGTAACGCCTTGATTTACGGGGGCGGTGGTGAATGCGTGATCGAAGATACGGCACGTAACGGTCGCAGCGCAGTCCACTTGGTTATTACCGACCAAGGCAAGGGAATCGAGGACATCAACAAGGCCATGGTAGACGGTTACACCTCCGGTAATGGTCTGGGCCTTGGCTTGAGTGGTGCCAAGCGGCTGGTAGATGAGTTTGCAATCGAGAGCGCCCCCGGCAAGGGTACGCGCGTGGAGTTGTGGAAGTGGCGTTGACCCCGTTGTATTGCAGCCAGACACTTTCGGTTTCCGATGTTGCGCATGTCGATGCTGCACGCCGTGCGGTCATCCGCCATGCACGCGAACTGACCGATGATGAGGAAGTGCTGGGCAGGCTGACGCTTGTCGCCCAGGAGCTGGCACGCAACCTGGTCAACCATGCCGGCGAAGGTGAGCTGTATCTGAGCCACAATAATCATGAACTGGATCTGGTCGCTGTTGATAGCGGCCCGGGCATGGTCAATGTGGCGCAGTGCCTGAGCGACAACTACTCCACCAAAGGCACGATGGGAGCCGGACTAGGTGCTATCCGGCGCCTGTCGGATCGATTCGATATCTACTCGCAACCCGGCAAGGGCACCATTGTTTTTTCTCGAACGCAATTGGTGCCCTCTGCTACCCGCAAGCTTTTTGAGGAAGGCGCGCTGTGTACCCCACACCCGCGAGAAGAAGTCTGCGGAGACAGCTGGGCCGTCCTGGGCAACCGGATCATGGTGTGCGATGGACTGGGACATGGCGTACAAGCCCGGGAGGCCAGCGCCAAGGCGCGGGAAATATTCCTGAGCCATCCTTCAAGCATTCCGCTCACCGAGTTGATGGAGCGGATACATCGCGCACTGATGAGTACACGCGGGGCAGCCTTGGCGTTTACAGAAATCCTGCCGGAACAAGGCACTGTCAATTTTTGTGGTGTTGGCAATATCGCCGGTACCTTGATAGCGGATCGGCCACGCAGCATGGTGTCAGCCAACGGTACGGTTGGCTATAAAATCGGCCGCGTACAATCCTTTTCCTACCCGTGGGATGAGTCTAGCGTTTTGGTCATGAGTTCCGATGGCATCAACTCCCGGGTCAACCTGGCAGGGTATACCGGCTTGCTCGGTAAACACCCTGCCGTCACCGCCGCCGTGATTCATCGTGATTTCAAGCGTTCAACAGACGACGCCACGGTTCTGGTGATACGCCATGCATAACGACCGCTTGATCTCTACCCTGCGCATCGAAACCGAGCAGGACATCGTCTGGTGCCGCCAACGGGCCAAGCAGCTTGCCGACTGGCTTGGGCTGCCCCGGCTCGATCAGATTCGTATTGCTACTACAGTGTCCGAGCTTGCGCGCAATATCTACCAGTATGCCAAGCAGGGCCGCTTCAGCTTTTACATGATGAGCACTATCGAGGGGCGCCTGAATGGCCTGCGCTTCGAAGCGCAGGATAACGGTACAGGCATTCAAAATCTGGACGATATCCTTAATGGCAGCTATGTGTCCCAGACGGGCATGGGCGTAGGTCTGCGTGGCGCGCAGCGCTTGATGGATGACTTCCAGATCGAAACCTCTTCGGAGGGCACCCGTATCCGCGCGGCCAAATACCTGCCTGTATCCAAACCATTTCCTAGCGAGACAGAGCTGGGCCGACTGCTCCACCAGCTCACAGATAAGAGCGCGCTGGATCCGTACAAGGAAATGCAGCTCCAGAGCGAAGACCTGCTGGTGACGACCTCAGAACTGCGCGCCAAGCAGCAGGAGCTGGAAGACACCAACAAGGAACTGGAGGAAACCAATAAAGGCGTTGTGGCCCTGTATTCCGAGCTGGAAAAGACGGCTCAGGAGCTGCAGGATGCCAGCGAGGCCAAGAGTCGCTTCTTCTCCAACATGACCCATGAATTCCGCACGCCCATCAACATCATCGAGAATATCTCGAAGCTCCTGATCTCCGGCCAGGATGGGCCGCTCAATGGAGAGCAATACCGTCAGGTCAAATTCATCAGTGATGCGGCGGCCGAGCTCTCGACTCTAGTCAACGAGTTGCTGGATCTGGCTGAAGTACAGTCGGGTCGCATGAAGATCATGGCTGAGCCGTTCAGCCTGAATGAGCTCCTGGAGCGAATCGAAGCGTTTGCCGCTGCGCTCTCGTTCCGCTATGAGAATGTCAGCTACCGGCTCGATCGCCTGCCGGAAGACCTGATCCTGAACACTGACCGGGAGCGGCTGTTTCAGATCCTGCGTAACCTGATTTCCAATGCCTTCAAATACACGCCCAAGGGCACTGTGACGATTCGCTGCTTTCACCCGGAAAACCAGCAAATCGAATTCATGGTAGCGGACACCGGGATCGGCATTTCCGAAGAAAACCAGCGAAAAGTATTCGACGAGTTCTATCGGATCAAGTCACCGGGCCGCAAGAGCATCGAAGGCACAGGGCTAGGCTTGTCCCTGGCACAAAAAGTCGCAACGCTACTCAAAGGCGAGATCGAGCTAACCAGCCAGGAGGGCGTAGGCAGCAAATTTTATCTGCGCATCCCGACGGCACTGGAAGAAGCCTCTTCGACCCTTGAGAGAGAGGCTTTAGCCGGCATGACAATATTGATGATCGACGACAGTGAAGCCGATCGCTACATCGTCACCCGTGCCCTGGAAAGCTATGCTCCAATCATGATCGAAGCTGACAGTGCCAAAGCCAGTATGGATAAGCTCAATGCCGTACGGCCGGATATCATATTCCTTGACCTTGATCTGCCGGACATTAGCGGTGAAGAGCTGCTGGAAAGCATGGACTGGTCCATGCACCGCCGCGTCCTGGTTAACACGGCCAAAGCGCTGAGTGACGAGGAGCTGATACGCCTCAAACCTTATTGCCATGCCATTTTGCAGAAATCCCACCCTGGGTACCTTGAGCAGCTGCTCTATCAGGTACAAAGCTTGTCCAGGAGCTTGAGAAATGAATGACCGTAAGCGCATCGTCATTATCGATGATACGGATGCGAACCGTTATGTGCTGCGGAAGATACTTCTGTCCCAGCCTGACTTCGACATTCTTGAAGCTGCAAGTGGCAGTACCGGGCTTGAGCTGATCAATGAATACACCAGCCTGGTCATCATCGACATTAACCTGCCTGACATGAGCGGGTTCGAGCTGATCCAGGCCATTGAAAGCAAGCTGAACCAAGACAAGATGCCGGCCATCATCAATATCTCGGCAACCTTTGTCAGTGGCAAGGACAAAGCCATGGGGCTTAACCAGGGCGCCCAGGCTTACCTGACTCACCCGATCAACCGGGATGAGGTGCTGGCTACCATTTCATCTCTGCTCAAATCGAGCACTCGGCTGGCGAGCATCGAAAATCAACGCAACGTAGCCATTGCCCGCAGTGAAAACCTAGAAACCGAAAAGATCATGCTCGAGCGCTTTATGCGCTCACTTAACCATGACCTTCGCTCGCCGCTGACAGCCGCAACTATGGTCGCCAGCCTCATGCGTCGCACACCGGCTCGTCGAACAGACGACATGCTAAAGCTGCTTGAAGAAAACCTGCAGCGCATGAATCAGATGATCACGAACGTACTGGATATTTCGCATACCAGCCTGGGCGGCGGCGTAAAATTGCATGGCGAAAAGCTAAACCTTGGTGCACTGTTTAGCGAGGCGATAAGCAATCTGCGTATTCAGGTAACGAACGAGATAACGCTAACCCTCGACTCGCCCGAACAGCTTGTCTACTGGGACAAGCACGCTTTTCTACGTATCATCGATAATCTGGTCATTAATGCTTCCAAGCATGGCTCGCCGGCTACCCGTATTGAAATCAGTCAGATAATGTCTGCTGACCGGATCGTCGTGTGTGTGCGTAACCAAGGTCAGATGCCTGATGAGGTGTTGGTCAACCTGGCAACGCCTTACTTTATTTCCACTCGCAGCGATGATCGCGGCTGGGGGCTGGGCCTTCCTATCGTCAAGGCGTTGTGTGAGAGTTTTGGCGGTCATGCTGAATTCAAGAATCTTGACGCCCACGTTGTTGTAGAAGTCCACTTGCCCTTTACCGTGCCCTCTGCGTAACGGTCGCCTCGTATCGTCTTGCAGGAGCCTTATCGACACAGGCTCCACAGACATTATTCGATCACATCCAATGCACGTTCGAGTTGCTCATGCAGATAGGGGCTTTGTTCAATGCACTTATCAATAAGAAAATCGGCACACAGCCCCTGCAGCGACTGTTTGGACGCGGTGTATTCCTCAAGTGCTCTTGCAGCACTCCAGTCCTGGCCTGCATAGACAAGAGCCAACAGCTCAACGAGTTGCTCATGGGTTAATCCAGAAATTGCCTCACGCAAACGCTGCTCGGCCAGTGTTTCGCCGATCAGCGACCCTGTGGCAGATTCACCTCCTAACCCAAGGCTACCCCCTAGACCGGTGCCAAAACCATCATGGGTAAGCTGGGTACAGGTTGCCAATACCGCGATAGCTTTCACCTGTTCGCGGCTGAGATAGTGGAGTCGCTGCGTCATATCCTTTCTCCTGCTCAATAGGGTCTTGGACCTCGCCGGATATTCATGGTGCAGCGGCTTTTGCGAGCAAAACCTGACCTGGGTCATCATTTGAGCCCTAACCGTTTGGCCAGGCGGCTCAGATTCGCACGATCAATAGCCATTTCGCGTGCCACATCCGCCCAACAATAGTGGTGCCGCTCAAGCGAGGCCTGAATGAGCTGCTTTTGGTAGGCGTCTACTGCTTCCCGCAAAGGAAGATTGGCAGGCAGGTCAGTTTTCACCGCATCAGGCGCTACCTCTGGAAGAGGTGTTACCGTCGGCAAGTCCAGCGCCTTGCTATCAATACTGAGGATGCGTGGTCGCTCGGCATGGCTCGACAACGCTTTGAGGGCGGCGCGGCTGATCAAGTGCTCTAATTCCCGGACATTCCCGGGCCACTCATAGGTGAGTAACGAATTTTGTGCTTCAGGACTCAGGCGCAGGCTACGTAATCCTAACCGCGCTCTGTTTTCCTCAAGAAAATACCCGGCCAAAAGCAGCACATCGCGCCCGCGCTCACGCAAGGCCGGCACCTTAAGCGGGTAAACACTTAGCCGGTGGTAGAGATCCGCCCTGAAACGCCCCGCCTTTACCTCTTCGGCCAGGTCTCGGTTGGTAGCAGCAATCACCCGGACATCAACATGGTGTTCGCGATCCGACCCCACCCGTTGCAGTTGGCCACTTTGGAGCACGCGCAGCAACTTGGCCTGTGCAGACAAAGGCATCTCGCCGACCTCATCGAGGAACAGCGTCCCGCCATTGGCCAGATCAAATTTGCCGCTGCGCTCGCTGACTGCTCCGGAAAAAGCGCCGCGTACATGCCCAAATAACTCACTCTCTACCAGTGTTTCCGGCAAGGCCGCGCAGTTGATGCTAATTAGCGGCCGACGTGCGCGTGCAGACTGGGCGTGAATCGCCTCGGCTACCAGCTCCTTGCCTACTCCGGTCTCACCGGTAATCAGTACCGTTAGATCGCTGTCCCCCACCAGGGCGACTTGTTGCAGGAGCTGCTTGTGAGCAGCACTCTGACCGATCAGCTCACGGGTACGAGCCCGCCCTGCGGCCTGCTTGTAGATCTCGGCCAGTTGACTTTCATCGGCCACGCGACGCGTTAGAGCATTGATTCGCTCAGCTGCCGTCACAGTAGCCGAAGCCAAACTGGCAAACGCCTGCAGCATATCCAGATCCACCGTGCCGAAGCGCGCCTCGTCAAGTGCATCCAGTGTCAGCAGTCCCCAGACCTGATCCTGCACATATAGCGGACAACCCAAGCAGTCATGGACTTCCAGGGCTTCATGTCCCTCAACCAAGCCGTCATAGGGATCCGGCAAGTCGCAATCTGCCGCAAAGCGGGTCGGCCCTCGGTGCTCGATCAACACCTTGAGCCGCGGATGCTCGCTGATGCGAAAGCGACGCCCTAGCGTGTCAGGGCTAAGCCCCTGCACTGCCAGTGGAATGAGCTGGTCACCATCCAGCCTGAGCAAGGCCACAGCATCGCATGGCAATAACTCGCGTAGTGCCAGCAGTAACTTGCGATAGCGTTCCTGCTCAGGCAGCTCGCGAGACAGGTCAGCGACCAGAGGAATCAATGCAGACAACAAAGGAGCTGTGGTCATTATGACCTCTCATAGAGTCAATTTGACTAGATCAAGATGCAGTCAAAAGGACTCTTATCTAGATAACCTATTGATTTTTCTAGCCCTAAATCGTGGCACGCCTTGTGTATTACATCAGTAAAGCTAACTCAGGAGCTGAACTATGTTAACTGCTCAACAACGCACAATCATCAAGGCCACTGTTCCCTTGCTAGAAACTGGGGGTGAAGTGCTGACCACTCACTTCTACAAAATGATGCTCAACGAGTATCCCGAGGTTCGCCCGCTATTCAATCAGGCTCACCAGGCCAGTGGTGCCCAGCCTCGCGCATTGGCAAACGGTGTACTCATGTATGCCCGACATATTGACCAATTGGAGGCGCTCGGCCCCCTGGTAGGTCAAATCGTCAACAAGCATGTTGCCTTACAGATTCTGCCTGAACATTATCCCATCGTAGGAACCTGCCTACTGCGGGCTATTCGTGAAGTATTGGGCGAAGAGATCGCTACCGATGAAGTCATTGATGCCTGGGCTGCCGCTTACGGCCAGCTGGCGGATATCCTGATTGGGGCAGAAGAGGATCTCTACGCTACTCACGAAGCGGCACCTGGCGGATGGCGTGGCGGTCGCTGGTTCAGGGTGGCCCGCAAGGTAATAGAGAGTAACGAGATTACCTCCTTCTACCTGGTGCCTGACGACGGTAATGCCCTGTTGGGTTTCCAGCCCGGTCAATACATCGGCATGCGCCTGATGCTGGAGGGCGAAGAAGTACGCCGGAATTATTCTCTGTCTGCTCGCGCCAATGGTCACGAATACCGCATCAGCGTCAAACGCGAGGCTAACGGTCGCGTGTCCAACTATCTGCATGACCAGGTGAAGGAAGGTGATCGTCTGGAGTTGTTCCCCCCAGCCGGCGACTTTACCTTGAAGCCATCCGAAAAGCCCCTGGCGTTCATTACGGCAGGCGTTGGGATTACTCCGGCACTTGCCATGCTGGAAGCAGCACTTGAAACCCGTCGGCCTATTACATTTATTCACTGTGCTCGGGACGCTGGTGTGCAGGCGTTTCGCCCGTGGCTTGAAGCTCAGATGGCGAAGCACCCTCAGCTACGCTGTTATTTCTGCTACAGCAACCCTCGCCCCGAAGACCAGGGCGATGCAACCGGTCTGCTAACACAAGCGCTGCTGGAACAGTGGCTGCCTGAAGACCGTGACCTGGACGCCTATTTCCTTGGGCCGCAGCCCTTTATGGCCATGATCAAGCGCGAACTCAAGGCGCTAGGTGTGCCTGAAGCACAAAGCCATTATGAGTTTTTTGGGCCAGCAGCCTCCCTGGAAGCCTAACCCGAATAGGCGGGTCAAGCGATCCGCCTTTTAATACATTATTGTTGATTAAAAACCTCATTATTATTCATTAGATCGATTCCAAAAGGCTCGGTACGATGGACAAGCTATTACCTGCGTGCCTATAAAAGCCTCTAATAATTGTGAAAAAAAGACTGCGTTCCTTGCTGCCCTGGTTCAAGCGTTTCAAACCCATTGCCGTCAAAGCCCCGCCCCGTGAACTGGTCCGTGCCACACTTGGCGCCTGCCTGGGCATGGTAGCCAGCGTTTTGGCGTGTACTCATTTTTACGGACTCGAGATCGCGCTGCGGATTGCAGCCCCTATCGGCGCATCGGCCCTGCTGCTGTTTGCTGTCTCGTCCAGCCCCCTGGCGCAACCCTGGTCAATCATTGGCGGTAACGTAGTGGCTGCCGGCATTGGGGCGCTGGTCGGTCAGTGGATTGACCATACCCTCGTGGCTGCCGCGGTGGCGATGGCACTCACCATCGTCACCATGTTCAGCCTGCGCTGCCTGCATCCGCCGGGTATTGCAGTTGTCGTGGCGGTCAGCCTGGGGGGGCCAGCTTTCCAGCAGCTGGGGTTGCACGTCATGCTGCCAGTTGCACTCTGCTCGTTGATTGTCCTGGCAGGTGCCCTGGTCTACAACAATCTGACCCGCCTGCCCTATCCCAAGCCCCCCGCGCCAGCAGCCAACCCGCATAACACACGCGACCCGCTGCCTTCTCAGCGTGCAGGTTTTACAACAGCGGATCTGGAACTGGCCATGAAGGAGTTTGGTGGCTTTGTCGATATCACTCGAGACGACCTCGAAGCGCTGGTTCGGCAGACCGAACGGCATGCGCTGAGCCGAAGCATGGGTGCGATTACGGCCGCCCAGATCATGTCCAGGGATTTGCAGGTAGCTCATCCTGATACAACGTTACAGCAGGCCTGGAGCTTGTTGGAATCCCACCACCTGAAGGCACTGCCGATTCTTGATGAGGCAAGGCATCTGGTGGGTATCGTCACCCTGGCCGACTTGTTCAAAGCGATCGAACCGGGCTCGACGAAAGCACTCGGCAATCCGGGCGAGATTCCCCTTGGGCAGTTCATGACACGCCACGTGAAGTGCGTACGCGACACCACCCATATCGTAGAGCTGGTGTCGCTACTGTCAGACAAGGGCCTGCATTACCTGCCCGTCCTGGACGAGCCTGGCAATCTAGTCGGTATCATCAGTCAGACAGACCTGATTGCTGCACTCTATCAGCGCTGGTTAAAGAACGTACTCGCACACCGCGAGGCGGCCAACCAGCGTTCCTCTGAAGAAAACGCTGCGTGATACCAAAGGCGCATGGCTCGGATCATGCGTCTTAGGCTCTACCCTTCCCAACGCTGAGACCAGTCGGCCTCCTCGTTGATCACCTCTCTCAATAGCTGGATAGCGTTCTGAAGAACAGACGTTTCCTTGTCACGTGAATACACCAGATACGTGGGATAAGTGAATTCCGGCGCCCGCTCCACCCGTTGCAGAATGCCGGTGTCCAGATAACTTTGCACAACCCGTGTTCTGAAATACCCCGCCCCCCCATTCAGCACAAGGTACTGCAGCGCCAACGGCCCTAAACTGAATGAAAGCGCCGCTTTTGCCTTTTCGGGCATGGCAGCATCGTGCTGTTTTCGGAAGGCCTCCCCCCAGTCGACATAGATGTAGGGGCCAGGTTGAGCAACTGAGCAGACCTGGATCAGCTTTTCTTCCAGGATCTGCTCAACCTGCATACCTGGCCAATATTCCGGCTGATAGACCAGCGCCGCGTCAAGTACACCCTGTTCTACCTGTTGCTGCAGGCGGCTACTGTCAGCAATTTCGGCCCGCACCGCGTAACCGGGCAGCGCCTCACGCAGACGCTTTACCCAACTAAGAATAAGTGGGTTACTGAGGCTTACCTCACCTCCTACCGTAATCAGATTAGGAAACCCCTCCGGCAGTGGCAGATCACGCCGTGCAGCCTCCCATGTCTGTACGAGCTGGCTGGCGTATCCGGCAAATACCTGGCCGTCCGCCGTTAGCCGGGCACCTGCCCGGTTACGCACAAATAATCGACACTGAAGCTGCGCTTCCAGACTCTGCACCCGTGCGGTGACGGCGGTTTGAGTTACGTGCAGCCGTTCAGCCGCCGCCAGAAAACTCCCGGTACGTGCAATTTCCAGAAAGGTACGTGCCAGTTCAAGATCCATGGTTGTCTGACTATAGATAAGCGAGACGTCAGTGTAGCCGCTGAACTCACGCTGTATGCAGCTCAGCTTCCCGCAAAGGGGATTCCCGACGGAAAACCGAAGGTGAGACTCCAACCAGCCGCTTGAAGAAGCGCGTGAAGTACGCCGGCTCGGAAAAGCCAAGCAGGTCGGCGATCTGGTTTACCGTAAGGCCTGTATAAATCAGGTTTCGCTTGGCTTCGAGCAACAGTCGCTGATGAATGACGCCCAACGCCGTCTGCCCGCGCAGCCGTCGGCAGAGGCCATTGAGATAAGCCGGTGTGATTCCCAATTCGTTGGCATACCCCTCGATAGGCCAGTGCCTGGAGTAATTCGATTCTACTAGCTGAGAAAATGCGGTCAGATAAGACTGACCTCGCTCGGGCCGTTCCTGGGCATTGCGCACCATTACCTGCCGTCCCAACCATACCGCTAACACGCCTACCAATGACTGCAGCAATAGATCCCGCGCCGGTGCCGAGGTGCTGTACTCGTTATTGATCGCAGCAAAAAGTGTATGGATATAGCGCCGTTCTCGCCCGACCCGATAAAGCGCAGGCTGGCTGAAGGTCTGGGTCTGACCGCCTAAATGCTCTTGTAGGCGCGAGACCAGTGGCATGGCCAAGGTAAGAATGAAGCCATCAATGTCTTCTGAGAAGCGAAACCCGTGAATACAGAAAGCTGGCACTACCTGAATCGCAGAATCATCGATGCGGGTTAGCTGACCGTCCACATTCAACTCAGCCCAGCCCTTTCGTACGTAGAGCAATTGCACCAGATCAGCGTGGCGATGCAGCTGGATTTCCCAATGATGCAGACTGCTACGCTTGGGAATGGACTCACAGTGCAACAGATCCGGTGTGGGCCATTCCAATGGATCACCATAAAGCATGAATACAGGAATACTCGGCGCGGACGGCTTCATGATGGCCCCCATTGTTATGCGATAGAGTTTATAAAAGTCCAGAACTTCATACGTAAAGTGCCTTCTCGCGCAGCAATGATCAACCAAAAATACAGGTGACGCAGATAAGAACGTACGCCGGTTGCAACCCTCCCCGGACGTCACGAAACAATAAGCGAGAGACTCTAACAATGAAGACACAAGTCGCCATCATCGGCGCCGGTCCATCCGGCCTTCTCCTGGGCCAGCTGCTGCATAAGGCCGGTATCGATAACATTATTCTCGAACGCCAAAGCCCCGATTACGTGCTCGGTCGCATTCGCGCCGGTGTACTTGAGCAAGGCATGGTCGATCTCTTGCGTGAGGCGGGCGTCAGTGAGCGCATGGATCGGGAAGGCTTAGTACACGAGGGTGTCGAGCTTGCGTTCGACGGCCGCCGGGAGCGCATCAATCTCAAAACGCTCTCCGGTGGCAAGACGGTTATGATCTACGGCCAGACTGAAGTGACCCGCGACTTAATGGACGCACGCAAAGCCTGCGGTGCGCTTACTGTCTATGACACTCACAACGTACAGCTCCATGAACTCAAGGGTGAAAAACCCTACGTAACCTTTGAAAAGAATGGCGAAACCGTACGCGTAGATTGTGATTACATCGCTGGATGTGATGGTTACCACGGCATTTCCCGCCAGTCGATTCCCGCAGAGTCACTCAAGACGTTCGAGCGGGTATATCCCTTCGGCTGGCTAGGCGTGCTGGCCGACACGCCTCCCGTAAACGAAGAGCTGATCTACGCCAACCATGAACGCGGCTTTGCCCTGTGCAGCATGCGTTCCAAGACGCGTACCCGTTATTACGTGCAGGTCTCAAGCGACGAGAAGGTTGAGGACTGGTCCGACGAGCGCTTTTGGGATGAACTCAAGCGTCGCCTACCGGCTGAAACAGCGGCCAATCTGATTACCGGCCCCTCTATTGAAAAAAGCATCGCGCCACTGCGCAGCTTTGTGGTCGAGCCCATGCAGTATGGTCATCTCTTTCTCGTGGGCGACGCGGCACACATCGTTCCGCCTACAGGCGCCAAGGGGCTGAACCTGGCGGCCAGTGATGTCTGTACTCTGTACCGCATCCTGACCAAGGTCTATCGCGAAGGCCGTACGGACCTTTTGCAAAAGTACTCAGAGGTCTGTTTGCGCCGGGTCTGGAAAGCCGAGCGCTTTTCCTGGTGGATGACGTCTCTACTGCATCGTTTTCCGGATACCGATGACTTTGGCCGCCGCATTCAGCAGACAGAACTGGATTACTTCCTGGGCTCTGAAGCGGGTAGAAAGACCATTGCTGAAAATTACGTTGGCCTGCCCTACGAGCCTATCGAGTAAGGCAGCCGCCGTTAAGCTCTGGTAATCTGGAGGTCTTGACCCAGCCCGCTGAAGCGCGTCCATGAGGCCGCGCTTCACACCGCATGCCAGGACTGCCCATGCCCTCAGCCTACCTAGAACAATTACCCCAGGAAATCCAGGCCAATGTTCGCAACGCTTTGGCTGAAGATGTAGGAACTGGCGACATTACCGCCCAGCTTATTCCCGCTGATCGTACCGCCAGCGCCACTGTCATTACTCGCGAAGACGCCACTCTCTGTGGAACGGCCTGGGTGAATGAAGTATTCCGCCAGATCGACCCCGACGTAAGGGTTAAGTGGCATGTGCAGGACGGCGAGCGCATCATGGCCGACAAGACGCTCTTTACCCTTTCAGGAAAAGCCCGCTCGCTATTGACGGGGGAGCGTACAGCCCTCAACTTCCTGCAACTGCTGTCAGGCACTGCGACCCGTTGCAGCTATTATGCTGATCTGGTCAGCGGTACTCCGGTACGACTGCTGGATACTCGCAAGACCCTGCCTGGCCTGCGACTGGCACAAAAGTATGCCGTCACCTGTGGCGGCTGTCATAATCATCGTATTGGTCTATACGACGCGTTTCTCATCAAGGAAAACCATATCGCAGCCTGCGGAGGTATTGCTCAGGCTGTCGAGACGGCCCGTCGTATTGCCCCTGGCAAACCGGTGGAAGTGGAGGTAGAAAACCTCGACGAGCTTGAGCAGGTCCTGGCTACAGGCGCTGAAATCGTCATGCTCGATAATTTTTCGCTTGAAGACATGACTCGGGCCGTGGCAATCGCTGCAGGCCGTACCAAGCTGGAGGCCTCGGGTGGTATCAACGACACGACCATTCGCCCTATCGCCGAAACCGGTGTCGACTATATTTCAATAGGCACTCTGACCAAGGACGTCAAGGCACTGGATCTTTCCATGCGCCTGGCTCTTTGACCAGACGCTTCCTGTCGTTCACTGCTGGCCAGACTCACTGACCAGCAGGCTTTATCAAGGAACCTTTGTGAGCCATCGCTACCTCGTTATTGACAGCAGCGCCTTCGCCAGCTCCGAATTGGAGGCTTATCTGTCTGCGCGTCCCAAGAACCGCGTCATTGTTCCCGACAGCACCGCTGTACAGCTCTTCCAGCCCGAACAATGGGTAACGGCCCGGAATGGGCTGTTCAAGCAGTACAAGGACCGAATCTTCTTTTCAGATTCCAGCGGGCCGATTCTTCAGGCTGAGATGGAAGGACGCAAACCCAGCATTCTTGCCGCCCCGCTGACGCGAGCGTTTAACGCCACCATTACCGCTGAAGGTGAAGAAGAGGCACGGCAACTGGCCTATATTCATAAGAATCTGCTGGATATCGAGGATGAGTACCTGGCCAACCGCAAGGTATTCCTCAATACGCTCATTACTCATATGAGCAAGGCACTGCAAGACAATCCAGGCATCATCCAGCACCGTGAAGCGGCTATCCACCTGGCGGCGGCTACGGCCCAGCGCGGCTTGGCCAAGGGTTTTTCACCCAGCCTGATTGGCGCCCCCTATAGTGTGTTTCTCAAGGCATACCCGTTGGCAGCCCGTTATGTGGCGCTGCTTGCCTCATTGATAGTTGAACAGATAGAGGATACCAGTGCAGTTACCAAGGTAAATGCAGGTGTGATTATTGAAACCTTTACTCAGCGGGATAATGTACTGATTGCTAGCCTGTTTGATGGCTTATTAAGTACCGATGAGCAGGCCAACAATGCCTTCGCCGCGCTCAAGCAAACCCTTGCCGTGCTCAGCAAGGTAGGCTCCCAGTCCGTGCACTGAGCTTAAACCCCAGTCCATGATTGGTTGCCTTTGTAGGTTAGCGAAGGCAACCAATTAATTGACCAGGCTCACACTTTAGAACATTTCTCCGCTATCACTCTAAAGGCTCTAAACCGCTTATCTATCGCTGCTCTGCCCTCTTCGTGCCTATCCTTCCCAGCCTACACGCCTCTTCCGAAGCCTGTTCATAGTCAGCGTTAATCGTTGAGCTATCACAACTTAGCTACGCCAATTATTCTTACATGCCCTTTCGCCGTACTTTTGACGCTCTAAAAACTTAATCTCAAATAGCTATGACTGCGGCTAATTGGCGCTCTATTACGGGCATTTTAAAGCCCACTCCACTCCTCAAGCCAAGCGCTTAACCGTCGATACGCCGAGCACAACGACAGCATGTGCAACGGAATTCACCCTTGCGCCTAACGATTGTCACGGCTTTTCCAGCGCATCACGGCTGCTGGTGATTGATTTACTCAATATTGGGGAGACTTCCATGAACTGTTTTAAACCTGTTGCCCGACTTACACGCTTTCTTCGTGGCGCAGCACAGGGTCTTTTACTATCCGCCTCTCTGGTAATCCTCCCCTCTCATGCCCAAGCCGACGATCTAAGCGTCGGGCTGGTGGGCCTGAACATGTCGGGCGCAGGATTTGCGGCCCATGTTCTGCCTGGCATGAATAACCGCAACTACATTTTTCCTACGGAAACACATTTCAAGGAATGGAGTGCCAAAGGTATTCGTCTGATCCGCTTCCCCATCATTTGGGAGCGTCTACAACCAAAGCTCTACAACATGCTGGACCCTGCCTATGTTGGGCTGATTCAGCAGACTATGAACTACGCACAAAAGTACAACGTGCGTGTGATCCTGGATCTACACAACTATGCGCGTTATCGCGGTGAGCTGATCGGCACCAAGAACGTGCCTTATGGGGCGTATCATGACGTGATGTACCGCATCGCCTTTCGCTGGGCCAAGCACCCTGCCCTCTATGCCTATGACATCATGAACGAGCCGAACGGTGCGCTCGACTATTGGCCGACGGCTGCACAACATGGCATCAATGGCGTGCGCACGGTGGACAAGGTCAAACCCATCATCGTTGAGGGCAACGGCTGGGCAGAGGCTACTCGCTGGGCGCACTGGAACGACTCGCTGCTCAACCTGAAAGACCCTTCCGATAACCTGATTTTCTCAGCACATACCTATTTCGATAACAACTCGGGCGGTACTTACGCGGCGGTAGATGTCAGCACGCTGGACCCCATGTATGGCGTAGCGCGTGTGAAGCCTTTCGTAGAGTGGCTGAAGAAACATGGCAAAAAAGGTTATATCGGAGAGTTTGGTATCCCCGATAATGATCCACGCTGGCTGATATTGATGGATAACATGCTGGCGTACCTTAGACAGAACTGTATTCCGGCGACCTACTGGGCAGCGGGTCCTGGCTGGGGTAATTACAACCTGGCCGTCGAGCCGGTGAACGGGCAGGAGCGCCCGCAATGGCCGACGCTCAAAAAATACCTGGACACCCCTGCTCATTGCGCTCAAATAGGCCCCAACTGATCAGACCTATGAGGGCCTCTAAAGGCCCTTTTTGCTCACTTGGGCATTGTTTTCGATGTTACGTATTTGCTCAAGACGCCATTGCCCTCAAGCGCATGGATGTCAGACGCTACCCACAGCTTACGCTCGATACCTTGGGCGATGAGATGTGCCACAGCCGCTTCAATAGCGGATAGCACGCAAAGCTGAGCCGGCTCATTGGTGGTATAGCCAGACTCTGCCTCAAGCAGTTTCTTGAACTCGACGAACTTGTAAACATCGGCCGAGCGGCCAATCGAGAAGATGGTCTTGGACGTCATTACGTTCGCCAACACCTGCCCACCGCGCACATCGATGGCGCGCAGATTAACCGTCACCTGATCTACCCGATACTCTTGGGACGCCCCGATACCCAGATAGCGAGCCCCTTCTCCACCGCTGCGAATATTGGTGTCATACGCAACGATGCCACCTTCCAGCAGGATGTTGGCCGCCTGGAGGGAAGGCAGCGGCTGCTGAATATTCTGCGGTGTGTTGGGCTTGCTCTGAGTAGCCCGAATAATTTTGCGTTCGGTCAGAATATTCTGCAGGCCCTCACGCTCAAGCACCACAAACCAGCCACTGGCCTGGAGCGCATCGACCAGCATGCTGGCACCACCCTGGGTAACTGCTGTAGAGAACGAGCTGGCCGGGCTGGGCTTGTACTGGCCGGTCTGATCGCGGAAACCATAGACGGCCGCAACAAGCTTGCCCCGGGGAGCAGGAAGATTCAGTAAATCGTAATAAGTAGAGGCCCGAGGGGTCAACGTGGGTTGGGCATCTTGTTCGGCGGGCATGGGGTCACGCACAGAACATCCCTGCATCAGCATCGCGCATAGGAATGCTGACGACATCATGAGTCGTTTCATAATGGCTAGTTCCTGGTTTAGCGTGCTGCTTAGTAAGCCGATCCGGCCAATCCGTTGACGGCGATTTCAGAAATCTCACCGGTTACCCGGTCCGTAATATGAATGACCAGTTGTCCCGTTTCGTCGTTGAGAATATTGACGATGAAGTCATCTGTGGTGACGCTACCGGCCTTGCCGTTGCGGGCATTGGTCAACACTTGGGAGAGCAGGCTTGATTGCAGCTGACTGGTAAATCGCTGGATGGCCGACATGCTGCTGGATGATTTGGCATTGGGATCATCAAAATCATTTTGGGCCTGCGCATTGCCCAACAGGTAAGAGCCATTCAAGGGGCTGCCGCCAAACGCGGGATTCTTGGGTGTGTAGACCAGCTCGGTGGCCTGAAGCGATGAGACGGAACCTAGCAATAGCAGCCCTAGCGTCGTTGCTGAAAGTACGTTCTTATTCTTCATAGCTCGTCTCTGTCCATGTCGAAAGTGTCATATAAAAGATTTTCCAGTTTTTCCTTGGCGACTGTGTCCTTGACCATGTCCGCAGCCGCATAGGCAGTGCCTTTTAGCTCCGAGACATTGGGTTGGACGAACTGCCGGTAAACCACACGCTGGTTATGCTCCACCCAGACCAAACTTCCCCAACGTGCAGAAGGTCTCTCGCGTACTACCAAGTTGAAGTCCAGTTGGCTGGTATCGACCAACCGATCGCTGAAATAACGATAAAAGTCGTGACCGAAGCGGGAAATAGTGTTGTCGACAATAAACCCCTGGATATCTTCCTCATCATCGGCAGCCTGCGCCGATATCAGCATCATCATCCCCAGCAGTCCGACTCCCCAGCGCTTCATTGTTTTAATGTCCTTTGCTTTTTTCGTAGAACTTCAGCGCTGCCTCCGCACGATTGGAAGCGCCAATCTTGCGAAGCAAATTATGAATATGACTTTTGATAGTGTGGGTGCTTAAGCAAAGCTGCCGGGCAATTTCCGCGTTGGAGTACCCTTTGCCCACCAGGCTCAGGATTTCACGCTCGCGCCCGGTCAGGTCAACCGCTTCCTCTTCCAGCGTTTGCATACGTCGATAACGCTCGATCAGACGCTCCATGACATCGCGTGGCAACCAGTCTCGCCCCATCAGCAAGGCTTGTATGCCACTGAGCAAAAGCTCTCGGGACGTATGAGTATAAAAGATTCCCTTGATCTCGGGATGCTTCTCGATAAGTTGCTGCGCCTGCTCGTCTGATGTATTGACCAACGCAACCGGTGCCTGACTGATTAACTGATCCAGTACAGCCGAGCATTGTTCGAACGCGACACTACCGACATCAAGCAGCCAGAGAGATGCCTTGGCCTTATCCAATCCATTGAAGTCACCCACGCATAACTCGAATTCTGCCTGCTGATTCAAAAAGTGCTGGAACAATTGACCCAGCAACTGATTCTTGGTGAGCAGTTTCACGGTCAGCGGCGGGCGGCCTGTTGCCATAATGGCGTTTGCTGAACTCAACTTTAAGCCTCGATTATTCTTTATGTCGGTAGGCTATCCAACGATCTTTCGATCACAAACAAAAAAGCCCTTAAAACCATTTCGCCTCAAACAAATGAGAAATTAAACACAGCGATATAGTGAGATTCTTCTGGCATCACTCCTTGATGACGATTGAATATTCAGCAGGCCGGGTTAAAGCAATGGAATTCTCAAGAGTCAACGTGAACGCTTTATGAAACAGAGTCACATTCAAGTAACGAGATACATCAGAAAAAGACTTCTCTTTCCAACTTAGGTAATAGATCACCTGCTGCACCAATCAACATCCAGTCATCGGAATATATTCCAGAGACGGGTTGTGGATTGATATGGACAATGGCGGCATTGGCATCACGTGCAATATGGGGCATTTGAGCTGCCGGATAGACCACCCCAGAGGTGCCAATGGAAAAAAGAACATCGCATTGGGCCGCAGCATCAAATGCCTGCTGCAAAGTCTGTGCGGGAAGTGACTCGCCAAACCAGACCACACCTGGCCGGATCAAACCATCACACCGGGCACAGCGTGGCGGTTCGACACGACGACCGTAATCAGGTTCAACGGGTATTTCATTATCGAATGAATAGCCTACGCCACAGGTAAAACAGCGCGGCTGGTGCAGGCTGCCGTGCAAATGCAGGATATTCGAGTGACCTGCACGCTCATGTAGATCATCTACGTTCTGGGTAATAACGGTGGCATGTGGAAACCGTTGGGTCAGACGGGCTATGGCGAAATGAGCCGGGTTGGGTTGAGCCTGCAGCACCTTCATGCGGCGCCACTCATACCATCCCCAGACAAGCGCCGGATCGGCTTGAAACGCCTCAGGGGTTGCCAGCTCAGAGGCATCAAATTGCGCCCAGAGTCCTGTCTGCGCATCTCGAAAGGTAGGTATACCGCTTTCGGCTGAAACACCGGCACCGGTAAAGAACACAATATGTCGAGCCGTGCGAATACGTTGACTCAACGCTTCGTCTATCACTGTATGTGAAGGTATCGAGGCTTGACTCATAACGTCTGTTCCAATCTTTCCATGAGTGGGCAATCCTGCTTTTTATAAAAAGGTCTTTGCGGCCTTTTTCACCAATTGTCCTAATGGTGTATAAAACGTTCTTCAATTAGGTATTAATGCTTATCCAGTTGTAGCCAATTAATACGAGTTTGCCACTCAGACCGTAACCAGTTTTTGCAGTAACCGCTACTCCTTTATCAGGAAGTGCATTCCAGAGCACTTAACCCAAGTGATTGGGTAAAAGGCTGGAATTCATTTTTTCTCTCAATCTTTAATACCGTATCGTTTTCAAACTCGACCGGCGGTGCCGCCACTCATCGCATTTTGACGCGTTTGGGTTCACTCGCTGCGCTACATGCCGATAATCCAAAAGTTCCCTTCGAGTGAGAGCATTTTTCTCTCGCTGACGTTTCGCCCACCGGATTCGCCATGAAGAAATCTTTTTTTAGCAAGCATCGCTTTACTGTTATCCCTGCTCTGGCACTGACTGCCTTATTGGCAGGTAGTATTGGATATTGGAGCTTGAGTTCAGGCAATACCGCCAGTAAGGCGACTCCTGGCTCAGTCCAGGCGATGCTTGACACCGTCCGTGCCACTCCACAGACCTGGACAGATCATCCTCAGGACCTGTCCATTCTGGTCAACGACATGCGCAGCAATGCCATTGCCGGTGCTGTCATTGGCGAAAGCGCGGTGTATATCACTACTACCACCAATAACCATTACACCGTAGCCGACCCTTCTGGCCGCGTGGGTGACTTGGTATTGCGCGACTATTCAAACCGTGGCGAAGCGTTGTTTCCGGTAGCTACCTTTGCTGAATCAGCAGAGCGCAGCCCGGTGGTGGACAGCCTACTGACTAATCTGCCGACTTATTTGTTGCTTCTGCTGTTGCTGGTGCCACTGGCCTTTCGTGCAACAAACCCGTTCAAGGTTCAGCGTAAAGGTACCAATATATCTTTTGACGATGTCGTTGGTGCCCATGAGGCCAAACGTGCGCTGGAAGATATCACCACCTGCCTGCGCAACCCTGAAGCCTTCGCAGCACTGGGCGCCCGCCCGCCCAAAGGTGTATTGCTGACAGGCCAGCCAGGCACAGGCAAGACACAGTTGGCCAAGGCGCTAGCCACTGAGTGCAACGCACATTTTATTCAGGTGACGGGCAGTGACTTTTCATCGATGTTCTTTGGTGTGGGCATTCAAAAGGTAAAATCACTGTTCCGCACCGCTCGCAAGAAAGCGCCATGCATCATCTTCATTGATGAAATCGACGGCATTGGCAAACGTGCCGAGCAGTCCCGCTCCAGCGATGCCGAAGCCAACCGCATCATCAACCAGTTCCTGACTGAAATGGATGGCTTTGATGGCTCAAGCGGTGTGCTTGTATTGGGCGCTACCAACTTTGCCAACTCGCTCGACCCGGCTCTGGTTCGTGAAGGCCGCTTTGACCGTACGATTGCAGTGGGCCTACCGACACTTGAAGACCGTATTGAGCTGTTCCGTCTGTATGCCAAAAAGATTCAGGTAGAAGGCGATCTGGACCTTGAAGCCCTGTCGCGTAATACCGTTGGCCTGACACCGGCAGCCATCGCGTACATTGCCAACCATGCTGCGCTGCTGGCGGCTCGCGAAAACTGCACACAGGTCACCATGAGCCACTTTGTGGATGCTATTGAAACCTGCCGTATTGGTGAGCAGCCTACCGCCTTTACACCGCTAAGTGATGCTGAGCGCACCCGTATCGCCGTACATGAAGCGGGACATGCTCTGGTGGCAGCAGCGCTAAATACAGGTCGCGTTGAGAAAGTTACTATCCTGCCCCGTGGTCAGGCCCTTGGTGTGACGCTGGTGACGCCCGTTGAAGATAAGCGCCTGCACCTGGAGTCCGAGCTCAAGGCCCGTATCCAGATGCTACTGGCAGGTCGCTGCGCCGAGCAAATCTACTTTCATGAAGTATCCTCCGGTGCGTCTCAGGACCTGCAGGAAGCCTCCAAACTGGCCTTGTCGATGGTAGGTTCGCTGGGCATGGGTCCGAAAGGTTCGCTGATCAGCATCCAGGCGCTACGTGATGCCGGCATCGAATATGATGCGAATACTTCCATCGCGGATGCGGATGAACTCCTCCATCGTCTGAATGATCAGTGTATGGCTTTGTTGCAACGTCTGCGTCCAGCCTTGGACAGCATTACTCAAGGTCTGCTCGAGCACGAGACAATCCCGGGCGAGGATGTCATGCAGGCTCTGGCTGCTCATGGTGGTAGCGAGGCGGTCAAGGCACTCAACCGTGCACTCAAAGCCGGTCCCGAGCGCGCTCAAAACGCAGCGATGAGCGGGTGGACACTGGACTAACAGCTCCCACGCCTCTCTCCTGCCTAAAAGCCTATGGTGAAAACCATAGGCTTTTTTTATGGGAACCGTTTAGTGCTCCTCTCTACAAAAAGCAGAATCAGTTACGCCTCTCTTCTATCGTCTGAATTGACAAAGTAACAAGAGAACGTTACATAATATTTCCAGTTGTATGATGACAGATAACGAAAACAATCATAACAAATGGATATGTAGCGCTATGAACTTCGCAGCGATTACACCTACCCGAAACAGTGAAACTCCCTCCATATCTGGCATGGGAGAAAACCCGCCTATCAGCGTGGTTGACGGCTTGCTGGCCGGTAGAGTTTCAACCTGCGTACTACGTACAACGCATGTATCTAGCGCCACGCTAAAGTCATCATACATCCGTCTCGCCTATATGGTGCGCTCTGCGCTCCGCTCTTCTGCTTCACATCATTACCTCATCTGCCGGCAGTCTACGCGTCTATCACGCCTGCTCTCCCGCCGAACGCTGCGGGCTTGTTGGTCGCCTTAGGCTTTTCATTTCGAGCGCAGCGCTTGCTCACGCGCTGGTGCTTCTCATTGCGTTAGCCCTGCCCCGCTGCACAGCTCAACCATTAAAAACAATTAAAGGTGTGTCATGAAAATAAAAGGAATCCGTTGGTGGATGGTCGCCCTTGTCACGGGTGGTCTGATCGTCAACTATCTGGCTCGCAATACCCTCTCGGTGGCAGCGCCCACCATGATGAAAGAGCTTAACTTTGGTGCTGAGGAATACTCCCATATCGTCATCGCCTGGCAGCTCTGCTATGCCTTCATGCAGCCCATTGCCGGCTACCTGCTGGATGCCATCGGCACCAAGCTGGGCTTTGCGATCTTTGCTATCGCCTGGTCGGTAGCGTGCGCGGCTGCGGCCATGGCCAACGGCTGGCAAGGGCTTGCGTTTTTCCGGGGCCTGCTGGGACTGACAGAAGCAGCCGGTATTCCGGCAGGTGTAAAAGCCACGTCCGAGTGGTTTCCCGCCAAGGAACGTTCGGTTGCCATTGGCTGGTTCAATATTGGCTCGTCTGTGGGCGCATTACTGGCGCCACCGCTGGTGGTCTGGGCTATTTTGCAAAGTGGCTGGGAACTGGCGTTTCTGATCGTGGGTGTACTGGGTATTGTCTGGAGCGCGCTCTGGCTCGTATTCTACAAGCACCCTCGCCAGCAGCAACTGCTGTCCGACACCGAGCGGGACTACATCCTGTCGGGCCAGGAAGCTCAGCACAAGGATGAAACCCCTGCCAAGGCCAATTGGAAGAAGATCCTGACCAGCCGTAACTTCTTCGCCATCGGAGCGGCACGCGTTCTGTCCGAGCCGGCCTGGCAGACGTTTAATGCCTGGATCCCGCTGTACATGATGACCGAGCGTCACATGAACATTAAGGAAGTGGCCCTGTTTGCCTGGCTACCCTTCCTGGCAGCAGACATCGGCTGCGTATTGGGCGGCTACATGAGCCCTTTCTTCCACAAGCACCTCAAGGTCTCGCTGTTTACGTCCCGCAAGATCGTACTGATGCTGGGTGCCTTCTGCATGATCGCACCAGCCTGTACTGGCCTTGTGGCAAGCCCGTATACCGCGATTGCCCTACTGTGTATCGGCGGCTTTGCCCACCAGACGCTGTCGGGCGCGCTGTACTCGGTGACCGCTGACGCATTTGGCAAGAATGAAGTGGCTACTGCGACCGGCATGGGTGGGATGTTTGGCTACCTGGGCGCCGCGGCATTCACGTTTGTCTTTGGCGTGCTGGTGACCAAGGTAGGCTACAGCCCACTGTTTATCGTGCTGGCCATTTTCGACATCGTGGCGGCGTTAATCGTCTGGAACGTGGCAACCGACCGCTCCCATCTGACCGACAAGCAGCCGGTTAATGCGAACGAGTCACTTACCGGCGCCGAGCCTGCCAAGAGCTGAGCCTGCTCCTGAATGGAAAAGCGCGGCCTGTGCCGCGCTTTTTTATACCTCCCGCTCCTGAAATGCGGATTCTCCATCCAGGGTAATCAGGTTCAGCTCAAGGTCTGCCCGCTCCGCCCATTGCTCGTCAATCTCTGCCTTGACAGATACGCCCAAGGCGCGGAAATCGTTGACCTGCTTGACTAGGTTGCCCTGCCCACTAACAAGCTGTCCGCAGGCTTTGTGATAGGCCTCTTGGGCTTTTTCCAGACTCTTGCCAATACCGTCCATACTTCCCAGAAAGGTCCGCAGCTTGTCGTAGACCCGGCTGGCGCGGTCGGCCAGTTCGGCGGTGTGCCGGCTCTGGTCTTCGAAGCGCCAGAGCTGCCTGACGATATTCAGGCTGGTCAGCAGTGTAGTAGGGGTTGCGACCAGCACATTCTGTTCGATAGCCCGCTGAAACAGGGTCTCGTCTGCCTTGAGCGCTTCGACAAAGGCTGACTCGATGGGCACGAACATAAAGACCATTTCCGGTGCATTAAGGCCCGGCAGCTTGAAATATTCACGGTCCGACAGCTCACGTATGCGCTCACCTATCGCGCGCACATGCTCCGCCAGCGCGATTCGGCGCTCGGCCTCGTCTTCACAGTTTATGTAACGGGTATAGGCGTTGAGTGACACCTTGGCGTCAATGATGAGGTGCTTGTTCTGTGGCAGGTAGACTAGGACGTCCGGCCGGCGACGGCCTGTCTCAGTGGTAAAGCTGACCTCACGCATAAAGTCAGTGCCCTGCCGCAAGCCAGAACGCTCCAACACGTTTTCAAGAATCAGCTCGCCCCAGTTGCCTTGGGTTTTCTTTTGCCCTTTCAGCGCGGTTGCCAGCTCATGGGCTTCCTGGGTGATCTGCCGGTTGAGCTCTTTCAGGTCAAACAGCTGCTGCGCCAGTGCAGCCTGCTGCTGAGTATCTTTATGGTGAATATCTTCAACTTTGGTGCGGAAGGCATCAATCTGCTCGCGAAACGGCTTGAGCAATGCATCCAGCGACTGTTGGCTGTGCTGAGAAAAGGTCTGCCCCTTTGCCTCGAAGATCTGGCTGGCCAGCTGCTCGAACTCCGCCTTGAGTTGCTCGCGGCTTTCCTTCAGAAGCTGGGTCTGCTCAAGGAAATGCTGTTCCTTTTGCTCAAGCGTGGTCCGCAAGGTGGCATGTTCCTCCACCAGCTGGGCGTGACGTGCCTGTATCTCTCGGAGCATCTGCTGATCGCGGGCTTGCTGGGTACGCTGCTCGGCCAGTTGCTGCTGCAGGCCGTCCAGCTGGGCGCGGGCAGCTTCAGCGGTGGCACGGTGATCGGACACCTCCAGGTGCGCCTGACGAACCTGCCCTCTAAGCTCCGTCTCGCTTTGCCGTAGCAGCTCAATCTGCTCTTTCAATTGCTTTGCCCGGTCGCGTTCAGCATTCAACTCAACGGCTTGCCGGCTGTTGGCGACCTCCAACCGCTGAGCCTCGCTGCGTTCCGCTTCAATCAGCTCCTGGGTTTCCTGCAGTCGTGCCTGCAACCCTTGTTGCTGTCTAACCAGCAACGCTGCCGTTACGCCCCACCCCAGCAGCGCCGCCAGCGGCAATACCAGGGAGATCAGGTTCAGCGAATTCATAGCAGCCTCACAACAGATACATCAAAGCTCGCACCTTATGTGCGCCGGGTAAGCCCGTCCAGTGGCTACGGCACGCTTTTGGCGCGAAAAGGTGAAATGACGAATGGGTTTAGGGTTGAATGCCAGGGCTGCCAGATACGTATTTGATCCTGTTGGACCTTCTACGCGTTATCCAACCTACGAGGCCTGTAGGTTGGATGGAAGGTTCTGCGACGATGCCCAACACGGTTCACGCACGAGTCGGGCTTACATCAGCATTAACCCGCTCAGGCGTCTGACGCGCCGGGACACGGCCTCTTCAAAAACGCTGGATTTGGACTCGATCAAGCTGAACCAGTCCCGAGCCCGGGTAATGCCGGTGTAGATCAGCTCCTTGGTCAGCACCGGACTGATCGTATCCGGCAGTATCAGCGCCGTGTGAGCAAACTCGGAGCCCTGGGATTTATGTACCGTCATGGCAAACACGGTTTCAACAGCGGACAGTCGGCTCGGCAGGATAAAGCGCAGGCCACCGGTGCCGTCGTTACGCGGAAAAGCCACACGAATTGCCTTGCCGGAGCGATTGGCCGGTTCAGGCATACACAGAGCAATGCCAATATCCCCGTTCATGAGGTTCAGGCTGTAGTCATTCTTGGTCACGAGTACCGGGCGGCCCTCGTACCAGCCTTGGTCCTGACTAATAAGCTCTGCATTAAGCAACGCCTTGGCAATCCGCTGGTTAAGGCCCTCTACTCCCCAGGGTCCTTTGCGGACCGCGCAGAGTAGCTGGAACTCATCGAACGCATCCAGCACAGCCTTGGCCCAGGCTTCCCATACAGGATCATCCATAGGCAGGTCGTAACTGGGGCGAAGCGCCTGCATCACCCGTAGGTAATGCCGGTAGCCATAAGGCCCTTGGGGTGAATGACCTTCTAGCACCAGCTTTTCCAGCGCCCTGTCTTCGGCATCGCGCAGCCGCAGGCAGAACAGGTCATCGTAGGTCTTTTTGACCAGCAGCTCACGTGCACCGCTGGCCTCCTGAAGATTTACCCGGCGCGCCAGCTGGCCGATACCACTGCTGGAATTGAATCGGCGGGAATGGCGTAGCATAACCACCTGCTGTGCCAGAGCATGTTGTTCATGATGGCCATCCTCCAGTGCCTCCTCACTCAAGCATTCGCCACAGATTTCCTCCAGCCATGCCCGGGTTTCCGGTGTGTAGTAACCCAGCTCGGCATCACGGCACAGATCGCCCAGCACAGCGCCCGCCTCGACCGAGGCCAACTGGTCCTTATCGCCTAGCAGGATCAGCCGCGCATGCTGTGGCAGCGCATCGAGCAGACAGGCCATCATCTCCAGGTCGATCATGGAGGCCTCATCTACTACCAGCACATCCAATGGCAACGGATTACTGACATGATGGCGAAAATGACGGGTATCCGGGCGGCTGCCAAGCAGCCGATGCACCGTGGTGACATCTACCGGAATATGCGGCCGAACGGTCTCGCTTACACCCAGCGACTGCACCTGCCGCCCGATGGATTCGGTCAGCCGTGCGGCGGCCTTACCTGTGGGTGCGGCCAGGCGGATACGCATGGGCGTCCCCTTCTCGACGGCTGGGGCCTGAAGCAGGGCGAGAAGCCGAACAACAGTCGTGGTTTTGCCAGTGCCAGGACCGCCTGTGATGATGCTGAATGCTCCACGCGCGGCCAGGGCGCAGGCAAGTTTTTGCCAGTCAGTCACGCTTTGGCCATCAATCAGCGGACGTTCAGGAAACAAGCCCGCCAGACGCGTGCAAAGATCGTCTGGAACATGGCCCAGGCCAGACAAACGCAGCCGCAGGCATTCGCTGACACGGCGCTCATAGCTCCAGTAGCGGCGCAGATATAACCGCTGGCCATCAAGCACCAGTGGACAGTCATCCACTTGACCAATGGCCACGATGGGGCTGCTCTCTAATGCATTCAGCCAATGCGTTACGTTGAGAGCAGTCAAAACCTCGGAAGGCAACAGCACCGGCTGTCGATCTTCATCACCTTCCGGTGGCAGCGACAGGGCCATGTCTGGGTTGCCCAGGGTTTCCGCCAGATCCAGACACACATGCCCATGGCCCAGCTGATGGCTGGTCAATGCCGCTGCCAGCATCACGCTCGGGTGGCTCTCCCCGTCGAGCTCATAAAGAAAGGATACAAAGGCGCGGTCCAGCGACCTAAGCCACCCTCTCTCAACCCAGCGGTCCAGCAGCAAAAACAGATCCGCCATGCGCTCAAGCGGCCGGAAGTCCGGTGTATGGGACGCCGGTGCAGTAGCTGTCTTGACTGGCGCAGCGGCAGTGTCGGCTGGCGCAGGCTCGTCGGCAAAAGGCATATCGAATAAAGAGAGCTGTTCTTGAGTCATGCGTGTTCCCCGGTCAGTTGAGGACTTCCCTGAAAGCACAGGTCGAGTTCTTCGATCAGCTCACGCGGTGGCCGAGTAAAGAATACGCCCTTGCTGGCAGCACGACTGCCCCGCAGGAAAAGATAAAGAGCACCGCCCATGTGACGGTCATAATCGTAGTCTGGAAGGCGCGCCTTGAGCTGGCGATGCAGCGCCAACAGGTAAATGACGTACTGGAGGTCATAGCGATGCTCCAGCACAGCGCCCGCCATGGCTTCCTGGGTATAGGCGGCATCATCGGCGCCTAGCCAGTTGGACTTGTAGTCGGCTACGTAATAGCGACCCTCATGCTCGAACGTCAGGTCGACGAATCCTTTGAACATGCCGTTAAGCAGGCTTCGCTCCACCGAGGGACGTGGCTTGCCTGGCATGACGTAGCGACGCACCCGCTGATCGAGTGCCTCCGCCTCTAGCCGATGGGTAGCGAACCAGAACTCCATTTCAATCTGGTAGTGCGTAAGCTGGGTCAGCGCGACGGACGAGTTCGGGGAGCCCAGTGGCAGACGCCTCGTCAGTAACTCTTTTAACCAATCACCCAAAGTAGCGATCCACCCCTCCCACCCACGACGGTTACAACGTCGAGCTACAGTGTCTTCGATCAGCGCAGGCTGCTCGGCAATGCTTGCGAAACCTTCGCTACCCGCCCACTCCAACAGGCCATGCAAAAACGTACCCGGCCCCGGACCGCGGGGAAAGCGGTGCAGGTCGACCCCGCTACTGGCCATGGTTGACTCAGCGTCACCATCCAGGCGGTCATCGTCAAACAGCTTTTGCGCTTCCGGGCTTTCGGGTGACAGGTCGGTATGCAGAACGCTAACTTCCTCATCTTCGCTCAACTCACCAATACGCAAGGCGCTGTAGGAGGCGATCCACCAGTGCTCTGCCACGGTACGCTGTGGCGTGCGCGCCTTGAGATCGGGCCGTACTTCTTCGCGAGGCATGAAAGGTAACGAAGTAATCTCTGGTACAGGCCCTACCGAAATAGCCGGTAGTTTGCGCGTCATCTCTTCCAGCATACCCGCCAATACGCCAGACGAAGGCAATACATGCCCGCCAGTCGTGAGATACCCCAGCGCGCAACGGTGAAAGGCCGACTCCTTGCTCTGGCCGCGCTTAAGGTCAGCCACCCCCATCCAGCAGGCATGCTGCGCGCGTGTCAGGGCGACATACAGCAGGCGCAGATCCTCGGCCAAGCGCTCCTCATCTGCCGCCATGATAACCTCGGCATCTGGGGTCAGGGTCATCTTGGGCGTGCCGTCGAGGTCGTGATAGCGCACCGGAATATGGCTGCCATCCACAGGGCGGAATGAGCAAATAAACGGCAGGAAGACCAGTGGATACTCCAGGCCCTTGGACTTGTGAATAGTGACAACCTTGACCAGTGCCTCATCGCTTTCAAGGCGCAGTATCTGCTCCTCGGCGGTATGGCCTTCGGTAAGGTGCTCTGCCAGATAACGAATCAGGGCCTGCTCACCATCCAGCTCGGTCGCCACCTGTTGCAGGAGCTCCGCCAGATGCAGGAGGTTGGTCAGTACGCGCTCACCATCAACCCGCGCCATCAATGTCTGCGGCAGATGAAAGTCATGCAGGAAGCGGCGCAGCATGGGCAGTACGCCCTGTGTACGCCAGAGGGTGCGGTACTGACGAAACTGCATGACCCGTGACTCCCAGGCGCGCTCATCGTGGTTGAGCCGGTCCAGTTCAGCCAGCGGCAGATCCAACGTAATGCTGGCCAGCCCGGCCCGGAGCACACGGTCGACATCCGGCTCGGCGCACGCGCGTAGCCAGGAGAGCAGGCAGTGCGCTTCCTGAGAGTTGAAAACCGAGTCCTTATCGGAGAGATAAACACTACGCACACCACGAGCCGCCAGTTGGCTACGAATGGCCTGGGCTTCAATGCCGTCACGCACCAGCACGGCGATATCTGCCGGACGCAGTCCACGCAGGCCTTTTTCCGGGTGCTCGAAACCGGCCTTGTCCTGTTGTCCCAGATTGAGCAAGCGCACGATTTCACTGGCGGCCACTTGTGCCAGCTGCCCGAGGTAAGCGGTTTTGGAAATCGGCTCGGCCTCGTTGGGATGCCATAGGGTTAGCGCCGGGATACCCTGCCCTTCGGCCACCAAACGTTCCTTACGGCCTTGCGCCTTGACGGGCTGGAACGGCAGCGGATTTTCACCGTCTTTACGGAACAGAAAGGCACCGCGTCCCTCCTCGTGTTGCTCCGCCTGCTCGAACACTTGATTGACCGCTGCCACCATGGCCTCGCTGGAGCGGTAATTGGTATCCAGTGTATGCAGGCGTCCTTCAGTGGAATAGCGGGCCTTCAGGTAGGTGTAGATGTCCGCACCACGGAACGCGTAAATGGCCTGTTTGGGATCACCAATCAGGAACAGGCCGATATCCTGGCGGTTCTCCCCAATACGATAGATCGTCTCGAAGATGCGGTACTGCACCGGGTCGGTGTCCTGGAACTCATCGATCAGCGCTACCGGGAATTGCTCACGGATTAGCTCAGCCAGACGCTCTCCTGCGCCATCGCTTTGGAGGGCGACGTCCAGACGGGCCAGGAGATCATCGAATCCCATCTCCGCGCGACGGCGCTTCTCCAGGATGAAACGCTGCTTGATCCAATGGGCTGCATGTTGCAGGAGTTCAACGTCCGGTTTGGGCAGGCTGTCCAGCGAGGCCTTGAGCCTGCTCATTTCTGCCAGCGCGGGATGGTCCGGGGCAGTCGCCTTGGTCCAGACCTCGGCAAATCCCTCTGGCGTAAAGCGCTCGAATCCCTTGCCGATATCAAGCAGCTCAGCGGATTCATCCTGCGCCCAAGCCGTGATCTTTTCGCACCAGGGTACATACCACTGCGCCTTGAGCTTGCGGCCATCCACCACCTTGCGGGCACAGGCATCATCACACAACAGGCGCAGCTCTTCAGCCCAGACCGCCCACGGTGCTTTTAGCTCTCGGAGCAGTCCTCGCTTGCGTGTCAGACACTCATTGATCAGCGTGCCGGGCTCCTTGTCCGCAATGCCTTGCGTCTCGCCCACGATTAATTCACGTAAGGATTCCGCCAGCTGATCAGGGCTAACCCAATGCTCGCGTACCCAGGCCAGCGACTCGCCGTTTAAGGTGTAGCAGAAGCGCCGCCAGTAATCGCGCACCACTTCAGCCAGGAGTTCGCTGTGGTCCGTTTCCAGGGTCTGGTTGAACAAACTGCCACTGTCAAAGGCATGCTCGCGCAGCATGCGCTGGCACCAGCTGTGGATGGTGGAAACGGCAGATTCGTCCATCCACTGCGCGGCCATCTCCAGCTTACGTGCGCAGCCAGGCCACTGAGCTTCAGAGAAATCAGCCCGTAGCGCTTCGATCAACGCATCGGGTGCATCGATCTCGCCACGAAAATAGCGGGCAGCCTCGAATAGACGAGCCCGGATTCGGTCGCGCAGCTCACGCGTGGCGGCGTCGGTAAAGGTCACAACCAGAATTTGCGGCGGCAGCAGTTCGCGACCAAAGCGGGTCTCTTCGTCGCCGTGCCCGAGAACCAGGCGCACATACAGCGCGGAGATGGTAAAGGTCTTGCCGGTGCCTGCGCTCGCCTCGATCAGCTGGCTACCGCGCAAGGGGAAGCGCAACGCGAGCGGCCGGTCCTGTTGTGCAATCATGCGGCAGCTCCTTGTGCTGGCTGCTCACACCAACCTGCCTCGAACATCGGACGATACAAGGCATTGCACCAACTCTCGAACTCCTCGCGAGCAGTCAAGGCGGTAAAGTCTGGATATTGGCGCATCAGGGCTGGGCTTTCGGCCCGCTCGCCCAAACTGTTCACGCCGTCGCCTTCATAGGCTTTACGAGCTGCCGCTTGCGCCTTGGCTGGGTCCTGCTCTGCATTAAGCCAGGCGAAGGCGGTTTTCACCGCAACCGGCAGCGGATAGCGCATGCCGTTCTGCCACGCCAACAAAAGATCGCGCAGCGCAGCGGCGGCCTGAGCAGTTTCCAGCGGAGCAAGCATCAGGGTCTCATCAGTGGCCACCAAGGCTGTTGTAAGCGGCACGCCACAGGTGGAGGCCGTCAGGTGCACGATCCACGGTCGGATCAGCCGATACCATTTACGTGTCTTGGCCGAGCCGATTTCATTCGGAACAGGTGTGATCGCGATCAGACTACCGTCCGAGCGGCGCCGTAGACGTTCAAGCCAGCCCTCCAAGCGCAAGCCGTCGTGCTCGAAGCTGAGCGGCTGTGCACCTGTAACCTCTTCTGGCCAGGCCACCAGCAGCCCGGTATGGCGTTCAAGCAAATCGGGCAGTGGCTGGATCAGCTCCTGCTGCATCAGCTCACCAAAGCCTGCCAGTGGTAGCAACCCACTGCGCTGCAACCGCTGGCCCTGGGCTCGTAGCGCCTCCTCAGCGTGCTCCGGCTCTTTCAAAGCGGCATCGAGCAGGCTTTCACTCAAGGCATACCGGGTCAGACCGTCGAGCACGAACGGCTCCTTGTCCTGGGTCGGAATAGCGATTTCTTCGAAATGCACCTTGAGCCGCTGGGAGAAGAAGTGCCGCACCGGATGGCGCAGAAAATCTTGTAATTGGTTCAGGCTCAGCGGCTCGTCCTGCTCATGGGGCGCAAGCATAGGCTGCTCGCCTCGCGTCTGCTGCCTGTTGTGCAGGGCCAGCCACTCGCGGGCATAGCTGAAAAACCCGGGATCGCCCCGAAAATAGCGGATGCTGAAGGGCTGTAGCGGATGCTCCTGGGTCAGCGCCTCAAGCAAGCGCTCGCCCTCCTTGCCCTTTTCCTTGTCAGGACCCTCATCTATCAACACCCAGCCTGCGGCCAGGTGATCACGCAGCTGCCCCAGCAGGACAGAAGCCGGCCGCTCGCTGTTGTCGCGGATGCTGCGGCCAATCCAGCTGATATAGAGCTGATCGCGGGCAGACAGCAGTGCTTCCAATAGCAGGTAGCGATCATCCTCACGGCGGGAGCGGTCGCCAGGGCGATAGTCCTTGCCCATCAGGTCAAAGTCGAACGGCGGCTGGGCACGCGGATAATCGCCATCGTTCATACCCAGGAGGCACACCACCCGGAACGGAATGGCGCGCATGGGCATGAGGGTGCAGAAATTCACTGCGCCTGCCAGAAAACGCTGGGACAGCTTGCCCTCATCCAATCCGGCGAGCCATGCCTCACGAACGACGGTGAGCGGCAATGTTTCGTCCAGCTGGACTGCCTCGCAGGTATCCAGCCAGTCCTCGCGAAGTTGCTCCAACTGGCCAAGCAGATACTCGTCACGCTCGCTGGAAGACAGGAAGAACGTGCGCAGCACCATTTGCAGGCGCTCGCCCCACACCACCGGAGCGGCAGGCTCGGCCAGCTCGTCATGGGCCTTGTCCAACGCATCCATCAATGTGACCAGCGGGCCGACCAGAGCAGCATCCAGGCCACCAATCTCGTCGAACGGCTCGATCTCGTCCCGCGCTACACCGCGGCCTACGGCATAGCCCAGCAGCATGCGTCGTAGACCAAAGCGCCACGTGTTCTGTGTCAGATCGTCCGGCAGGTCCAGCCGCGCCCGCTGCCGCGCATCCAGCCCCCAGCGAATACCTGCGCCTTCAATCCAGCGGTGCAGGGTTGTCAGGTCACTGTCATCAAGGCCAAAGCGCTTGCGCAGGGCCGGGACGTCCAGCAGGTCCAGGATTTCGCTGACTGAAAAGCGGCTTTCCGGTAAACGCAAGAGATGCTCAAGCGCAATCAGGAGCGGGTCACGTCCGCGTTGCCCCTGGTCTGCCAGGGTAAACGGGATAAACCGAGGATCATGGCTATCCAACTGCCCGAACACGGCACGAATGTGCGGCGCATAGCTGTCGATGTCCGGCACCATGACGATGACATCTCGCGGACGCAATGTGGGATCTTCCGAGAAGCGCGCCAGAAGCTGATCGTGGAGAATTTCCACCTCGCGCTGCGGGCTGTGGGCAATGTGGAAGCGAATAGATTGATCTTTGGCTGGATCGACCGCAGGCCAGCGCTCACGTGTCTCGTTCAAGGGGCGCAGGTCAAGAATGTCATCCTGTAACTGGGCCAGCATGTGCTGGGGTTCCATATCCTCAAACAGATCGATACGGCCGCCATTTACATCATGGAACAGGCGACGATAACCGTCCGGCTCATCAAAGCTGTCCAGCAGGTTGATATAGTCACGCCCCTGCTTGCCCCAGCTGGCCAATAGCGGATGGCCGTGCTGGTGCAGTTCGTCTGGATCAAGCACGGTAGGCATACCTGGCTTGCGCAGCTGCCGCTTGTACTCATGGCGTAGCAGATCCTTGTCCGCCACGATGTCACCCCAGTGGTGACGGCACGGGTTGTGAACGCACAGCAGTACCTGACTGAAACGCGCCAAGGCGGCCAACGCCTCCAACAGCTGAGCGGGAACCGATGAGATACCAAAGACAATGACACGTCGCGGCAGATGTAAAGGCGCTTTCTCCAGCGTCTTCATGGTATTGATAAAGCGCTGATGCACACCGGCACGGCTTTCTGCCATGCCGTCATCGCCCACATCTGCCAGCAGGGCACGCCACAGTTCTGCCTGCCACTGACAGACCGGCGGCAGCGGTATGGCGCCGTCACGCAATTTATTCAGTTGATCTTTGCCGTTGGCCCAGTCTTCCAGCCAGTCGGCGCGGTACACCTGATACTGGTCATAGAGATCAGCCAGACGCTCCGCCAGCTGGTAGCGCTTGCGCATGTCGCTGTCTTCATCGAGAAAGCGCCGCAGCGAAGCAAAGCTTGGTCGCTCAAGCAGACTAGGCAACAGCCGTACCAGACGCCATGTCAGCGGCGTACGATCCAGCGGTGAAGACGCCGGAACGGTGTCACGGCCCAAGACCTGCCGGTATACCCGCCAGAGGAAAGCGGATGGCAGCTGCACATCAATAGCGGCCGCAATGCCGCAGCCGCCTTCGCCATCCTCTCTAGGGTCTTCGGCTAGAGCCAGCTTGAGCCATTGGGCGATGCCGTTGCTCTGCACAAGCACCTGCTCGTTTTCCAAAGGCGCAAGGGGATGATGGCGCATCCAGGTAACGGCCAGATTGCGCAGGTCTTCCAGACGATTGCCGTGAACGACCATAAAACCGGGCGTCAGATGAGCCGCGTCCTGCATGAATAAGCCTCTGGGTAAATCTAGAACTGCAAAAAAGGCGAAGCGTACGGAGATCAAGGCGCTAGAGCCAGACCCGTATGCCTTTATAGATAAGGTTTTCGTTCCAACAAGATACTACTTGAGCGGGCGCCATGCAGGCTTGGTGGGCTATTGACCGCTTGTCTGTTCATCCAGGGGGAGCGATAGCTCGCACAGGTGCTCACCCTTGTAGGCCGATACTCTTGCCTGAGTACCGTCCGATTAACTGTTTGCAACCTTCGACACATTCTGACGCTCTCTCATAACGTACCTGATACGGAAGATCCCATGAGCCAGAATATCGAAGGCAAAGTCATCGTAATTACCGGCGCCAGCAGCGGCATTGGCGAAGCCACCGCCCGGCTTTTAAGCACAGAGGGCGCCACGGTTGTTCTGGGCGCGCGGCGGCTGGATAAATTAAATGCCATCGCAGAAGAGCTGCGAGCCGCTGGTGGCCATGTTGAAGTCGTGCAAATGGATGTGGCCAAGCGGGATGACGTCGAGGCGCTTATCCAGACAGCCGCTACGACCTTTGGCCGAGTCGATGTCATGATCAACAATGCGGGCATCATGCCCAACTCACGGCTCGATCAGCGTAAGGTCGAAGACTGGGAACGCATGATCGACATCAACCTCAAGGGCACCCTTTACGGGATTGCCGCGGTATTGCCGATCATGCAGCAACAGAAGAGCGGCCACGTCATTAACGTCTCTTCTCTGTCCGGACATCGGGTGCGACCCACCAGTGCTGTGTATTCAGCAACCAAATTTGGTGTACGCGCCATCGCTGAAGGGCTGCGCATGGAGATGACGCCCTATAACATCCGCAGCACGATCATTTCACCCGGCCCGGTCGATACTGAACTCCCTAACAGCGTAACCGATGACGACGTGGCCAAAAGCGTACGGCATGTTCATGAGATGGCCATTCCTGCCCTGTCGGTCGCACAGGCCATTGCCTTTGCCATTGGCCAGCCAGCGGCTGTTGATATCAATGAAATCCTGCTAAGACCAACAGCCATGGAATAAACGCGCTTATTCCAGCTCCTGCCCACGAGAGAAGATTCGAATCACCTCATCCAGATGGGCTCGCATGGCGGAGCGAGCACCCTCTGCATTGCGGGCTTCCAGCGCCTCCAGCACACGCAGGTGCTCATCTTCGGAGCGATGCGGCATATCCTCCGGGGTGTAATGCGCCTGCAAGCGCTGAAACATCGAGCCATAACGATGCCCCAGCAGATGCTGGATCATCAGTGCATAGGCCGGATTGCCGCTGGCTTGGGCGATGCGGATATGAAACAGGCGATCACCCGGGTGAGTGGTCGAACCTTCGCGGTTATCCTGCACATTGCGCTCATACGCTGCGCGAATCCCTGCCAGTTCATCTTCACTAGCATTGATTGCCGCCAGGGCTGCTGCTTCCGGCTCGATCAGCTGCCTTGCCTGGAGCAGCGAGAACGGTGGAATCTCGGCATTGAAATCCACCTGAACATCCAGTTCGGGATCAGGCCCTACCCACTGCCCACGCCCGGCGAGTTCCATAACAGATGCATCGTCTGCCGGACGTTGATCGCTGGCACAAACCAGTACGCCGTTGCCAACCCGCACATCTACAAGGCCAATGACTTCAAGTGCAATGAGCGCTTCACGTACCGAGGCCCGACTGACCCCCATTTGCTTGGCCAGCTCTCGCTCAGCAGGAAGGCGACTGCCAGGGGGAAACTCACCGCTGTCGATCAGGCTACGCAGCTGATCGGCAATCTGGCGATAAAGCCTTGGATTTTCAATTGTTTGTATTGGCATCACGTATCCCACCAGCAACCATCGTGTTGTTCGCCTTGCAGAAAAAACTTGCGCAGCCACCAACTCACTGCTAAACCAGAGGACCAATGGCCTGACCATTAGCCGCTCGATATGCCCCAGCATAACAGCGGTTAACACAGGCGGGTCATCAATACGAATAATAAAAACAGGAGGCTCTCATGTCCGTTGCTGGAAAACGTGTCCTCGTCACCGCCGCTGCTCAGGGAATTGGCCGGGCCAGTGTCCAGGCCTTTACCGAAGCGGGTGCTGACGTCATTGCGGTCGATATCAACGCTACCGCCCTCGCTGAGCTTCCCAACGTTCGTACCCATGTTCTTGATGTCACTCAGCCCGACGCTATCCAAGCGCTTGCCAGTGAGTTGGGCACCATCGATATCCTCTTCAACTGCGCCGGCTACGTGCACAGCGGCACCATTCTCGATTGTGATGAGGATGCCTGGAAATTCTCCTTCGATCTTAACGTCACTGCCATGTACCGGATGATTCGTGCCTTTCTGCCGGCCATGATCGAAAACGGCGGCGGCTCGATCATCAACATGTCGTCGGTGGCGTCCAGCGTGAAAGGCGTCCCGAATCGCTTCGCCTACTGTGCCAGCAAGGCTGCTGTCATCGGTCTGACTAAATCCGTAGCAGCTGATTTCGTCGCCAAGGGTATTCGCTGCAACGCTATTTGCCCCGGTACGGTCGACTCACCCTCCCTACGCCAGCGTATTGCGGCGCAAGCCCAGCAAGAAGGTCGAACCGAAGACGAGGTCTATGCTGCGTTTGTGTCCCGCCAACCCATGGGCCGGATCGGCAAGCCCGAGGAAATCGCCGCACTGGCGCTCTATCTGGGTTCCGATGCCTCAGGCTTCACAACGGGCACCATCAACGTAATCGATGGCGGCTGGGTCGCTTAAGGCCACCGCACACCACTTTATTGCACAAGGAAACCGCTCATGAAATTGCTGCGTTACGGGGAAAAGGGTCAGGAAAAACCGGGCCTGCTGGATGCTCAAGGTCAGATTCGTGACCTCTCTGGCCATATTGATGACATCGCGGGCCAGGCCATCACTGCTGAAGGACTCGCCACGCTCAAGAATATCGATCCGAGCAGCCTGCCCGTTGTGAACGGTTCCCCTCGCCTTGGCCCCTGCGTGGGCCGTGTCGGCAAGTTCATCTGTATCGGTCTTAACTATGCCGACCATGCAGCCGAGTCTGGGTTGGATGTACCGAAAGAACCAGTCGTGTTCAACAAGTGGACCAGCGCCATCTGTGGCCCGAACGACGACGTGGAAATCCCGCGTGGCTCCACCAAGACCGACTGGGAAGTCGAGCTGGGCGTGGTAATCGGCAAGGCCGGTCGCTATATCGACGAAGCCAATGCCATGGATTATGTGGCGGGCTACTGCGTCATCAATGATGTGTCCGAGCGCGAATGGCAGATCGAGCGTGGCGGCACCTGGGACAAGGGCAAGGGCTTCGACACCTTCGGCCCCCTCGGCCCCTGGCTTGTAACCAAGGACGAAATCGCTGATCCACACACGCTCGACCTCTGGCTGGAAGTAGACGGTAAGCGTTACCAGAACGGTAACACCCGTACCATGGTGTTCAAGGTGCCAGAGCTGATTGCCTACCTGAGCCGCTGCATGAGCCTGCAACCGGGGGATATCATTTCCACGGGCACCCCGCCTGGAGTGGGGCTGGGCATCAAGCCAGAGCCCATTTACCTCAAGCCCGGCCAGGAAATGCGCCTGGGCATCGCGGGCCTGGGCGAGCAGAAGCAGCGCACGGTTCAGGCTGACTGAAACCATGCCCTTCGGGTGATTGGGACGCTTAGCCGCGTCGCAGGCCCGGAGAAGCGCCCGCTCACCATATGCTCTCATGTGAAGAGCGTTAGAGCGGGCCTCTAACACAGCGTTGACAAGCCCGGTATCAAGGGCTTCCGGAGAACCGATATGACAATAACAATCACCGGTCTTCGCGTAGAGGACATTCGCTTTCCTACGTCCCAGGCACTAGACGGGTCGGACGCCATGAACCCCGATCCCGACTACTCCGCGGCCTATGTGATCCTTGAAACAAACCAGCCTGATCTCGAAGGCCACGGCATGACCTTTACCATCGGTCGGGGTAACGAGATCTGCTGCGCTGCCATTCAGGCATTGGAAGGCCAGATTAAAGGGCTTGATCTAGAATGGATCACGGCGGATATGGGCCGCTTCTGGCGCCACATGACCAGCGACAGCCAACTGCGCTGGATCGGCCCAGACAAAGGGGCTATCCATCTGGCTACAGGCGCCGTCGTGAATGCAGCCTGGGACCTATGGGCCAAGCAGGCTGGCAAGCCGGTCTGGCAACTGGTCGCCGACATGTCGCCGGAAGAGTTCGTACGGTGCGTCGACTTTCGCTACATCACCGACTGCATCACGCCCGATGAAGCCATACAACTGCTCACGGAGCGTGCCAAGGGCAAGGAAGAACGCTCCGATCTGCTCAAGGAGTATGGTTATCCCTGCTACACCACATCTGCCGGCTGGCTTGGCTATCCAGATGACAAGCTCCGCCGCCTCTGCCAGGAAGCCATTGATGCAGGGTTTTCCCATATAAAACTCAAAGTTGGCCGAGACCTTGAGGATGATATCCGCCGTGTGACCATTGCCCGTGACGTGATCGGCCCGGACCGGCACTTGATGATCGACGCCAACCAGGTCTGGGAAGTCAGCGAGGCCATCGACTGGGTGAACAAGCTCTCTTTTGCCAAACCTTGGTTCATTGAGGAACCCACCAGCCCGGACGACGTGGAAGGTCACCGGAAGATCAAGGAGGGTATCGCGCCGGTCAAGGTGGCCACTGGCGAGATGTGCCAGAACCGCATCCTGTTCAAGCAATTCATCATGCGCGGCGCCATCGACGTGGTGCAGATCGACGCCTGCCGCCTCGGCGGTTTGAACGAAGTGCTTGCTGTACTGCTGATGGCCGCCAAGTACGAGCTACCCGTCTGCCCCCATGCCGGCGGTGTTGGGCTCTGCGAATACGTACAGCATATCTCCATGATTGATTACCTGTGCGTAGCGGGCTCACATAAGGGCCGGGTGGTGGAATATGTCGATCACCTGCATGAACACTTTGAAGACCCTTGCGTCATGAAAGGCCCGGCCTACATGCCGCCCCAGGCGCCAGGTTTTTCAATCACCATGAAACCGGCCTCGCGCCAACAGTATCGGTTTCCCCGTAACGCTTCATCGTAGGTCGAATAGAGGGCTCGCCCCGACATTCCTCTCGAATGCTTTCAGGAGACAATAACAATGACACGCCCTGAAATACCGCGAATCGATGCACACCAGCACTTCTGGCATTACGAGCCGGACCAGTACCGCTGGATCGACAACAGCATGTCGGTACTCAAGCGCGACTACCTGCCCAGCGATCTCGAACCGCTCCTCAAGGCGCATCGGCTTGACGGGTGCATTGCCGTTCAGGCTCGACAATGTGAGCAGGAAACCGATGCCCTGCTCGCGTTGGCCACTGAGCACCCGTGGATTAAGGGTGTCGTCGGCTGGGCTGATCTACAGGATGCCAGCCTGCTCGCAACACTCGATCGCTGGCAAGACCAGCAGCGCCTGCGTGGCTTTCGCCATCAGATACAAGATGAAGCCGACCCGGATGCCTTCCTGGCCGATACCGCGTTTAACAAGGGTGTGGCCATCCTGCAGGCGCGTGGATACCTCTATGAGATCCTTATCAAGTCATCCTCACTCCCCGCGGCCTACGCATTCGTCCGACGACATGACCGGCAACCCCTGGTGCTTGATCACTTGGGCAAACCTGATATCACACATGGCAATCTGCAGAGCTGGGCTGAGCAGCTGGCGCCGTTGGCCGCCCTCCCCCATGTGCACTGCAAGTTGTCCGGACTGATTACGGAGGCTGGCTGGACAACCTGGCGACCAGACTATCTGGTCGCCTATATGAATCAGGCGTTGGAATTATTCGGTCCGGAACGGGTGCTGTTCGGCTCGGACTGGCCCGTGTGTCGGTTGGCGGGCGAGTACGACCACGTATACGCACTGGCTGAACTGGCTCTGGCACCATTCTCTGCAAGCGAGCAAGCCGCCATCATGGGTGGTAATGCGACTCGCCTGTATGGCCTCACGGTCAAGGCCCAGGAGCATGCGGCATGAATCTGCATCTGGATGGAAAGATTTTTATCGTGACCGGTGGCGGCTCGGGTATTGGAGGCGCGATCTCCCTATGCCTTGCCGAAGAAGGCGCTATTCCAGTCATCGTAAGCCGCACACCGTTGGAGGATGACTTCGCCGCCAAGCTGGACGCGCTTCAACCTCAAGCGCTCTTTATCCAGACTGAACTGTGCGATGAAATCTCCTGCCGCGCAGCCGTCGAGCAAACCTTGACCCAATTCGGTCGTCTGGACGGGCTGGTCAACAATGCCGGGGTCAACGATGGGGTCAGCCTTGAGGCCGGGCGCGAGGCGTTTATCCAATCGCTGGAAAAGAACCTCATTCATTACTATGTCATGACGCATCTCTGCCTCGATGCCCTTCGGGACAGCCAGGGCAGCATCGTCAATATCAGCTCCAAGACCGCGCTCACCGGCCAGGGCAACACCAGTGGCTACACCGCCGCCAAAGGTGCACAACTCTCCCTCACCCGAGAGTGGGCCGCCTCTCTGCTGGCTGATGGCGTCCGTGTGAATGCAGTCATCCCAGCCGAGGTCATGACGCCGCTGTACGAAAACTGGCTGAACACCTTTGACGACCCTAAAAGCAAACTGGATAAGATTGTCAGCAAGATTCCGCTAGGCAAGCGCATGACCACTCCCGAGGAGATTGCGGACACGGTCGTATTCCTTCTATCACCTCGCGCTGCCCATACCACCGGGCAATGGCTTACGGTCGATGGCGGCTACACGCATCTCGACAGGGCGCTCACATGAACACCTGCTACTGCATGGCGCTTGATCTCAAGGATGACCCTGCGCTCATTGCCGAATACGAGCGGTTGCACGAGCGCATCTGGCCTGAAGTTTCTGCACACCTTCGCAGCGCTGGCGTACAGGACATGCAGATCTACCGTCTCGGCACACGGTTATTCATGCTCATGGACGTCCTCTCCGAATTCAGCTTCGAAGCCTTCGAGGCTGCTGCAACCGCCAACCCCAAGGTGCGGGAGTGGGAGGCGCTGATGTGGCGATACCAGACACCAACACCCTGGACGCCAGAAGGCAGCAAATGGATTCCGATGCAAAGAATCTTCTCGCTGGGTGAGCAGCCAGCTCCGGATTAGCCACGTCCTGCTTGATGTGTGAACGCTCTAGAAAACAACAATAACTGGAGTCATTCATGTCTACGCTTACTGCCCCGCTCGACAGTGCCTTGACCAAGAGCCGCCGCCGCATTATTCCATTCGTGGCCTTGATGTTTGCCATGGCCATTATCGACCGTTCCAACGTTGGGTATGCCAAGCTCGCATTGCAGGCCGACACCGGGATCGGCGATGCGGCCTTTGCTCTTGGCGCGGGAATCTTCTTTATCGGCTACGCGCTTTTCGAAGTTCCCAGCAACCTGATCCTTCACCGTATCGGTGCACGGATCTGGTTAAGCCGAATAATGGTGACCTGGGGCCTCGTCTCGGCGGCCATGATGTTTGTCCAAAGTGAAATGTCCTTCTACATCCTTCGCTTTCTGCTGGGCGTGGCCGAGGCGGGCCTGTCGCCAGGGGTCGTGCTGTATCTCACTTACTGGTTCCCTCATCGACACCGTGGTGCTGCGTATGGGCTGTATTACTTTGGCGTACCGGCTTCGCTGCTACTGGGCGGCCCGGTATCCGGCTGGCTGCTGGACATGCATGGTGTATTCGGCCTGCGCAACTGGCAGTGGATGTTTGTGGTAGAGGGATTGCTCGCGTCTATTATCGGCGTGATTGCCTTCTTCTACCTGCCCAACCGTCCGCGGGACGCTCGGTGGCTGACCCGGGACGAGAAAACAGCGCTACACAAGGCCATTGAGCAGGAGGAAACCGACAAGAGGGAACATAGCCCCGCTTCCTGGAAGGCGGCCCTCGTCAACCCAAAGGTCATGTACTTCGTACTGATCTATTTCACCATTCAGGTAAGCGTGTACGGCGTATTGTTTTACCTTCCAGCACGCATCGCTCAACTGCTTGGCACCAAGATCGGCTTTGAAGTCGGAATGCTGACCGCCATCCCGTGGCTATTCACCTTAGGCGCACTGTTCGTGGTGACTCGCTATGCGGACCGCACCGGCAAACACCGCCAATTGGCCGTTGCCATGCTACTGCTTGCTGCTGTTGGAATTGCAGGTTCAACCGTTATCGAGAGCATCGTGCCCGTGCTGTTTGCCTTCTGCCTCGCAGCTGCTGGCTTTATCACGGTTCAGCCCCTCTTCTGGACATTACCCACCCGCTACCTGAGCGGCGTTGCTGCTGCCAGCGCCATTGCCTTGATTGGAGCGCTGGGCAATCTGGGCGGCTTTCTGGCGCCCACTCTGAAAACCTACATGGAGCAAACGTTCGCCAATCCCCATGCCGGCATGTACACCCTGGCAACATTTGCCCTGCTCGGAGCAGGCCTGCTCGCTTTTGGACAAACCACCACCCAACGTCAGGACGCCGGTTTTGCTGTACCCACCAAATGACCTCAACGCTGCACAACGATAAGAACCACGGAGAGCTGTCATGTTAGTCAACCAAACCAGAACGGCCGCGCCCGTTGCCAGCCAGGAACGCTCGGGCTACCAATGGGCATTCATCCTTGTCACCAGTCTGTTCTTCATGTGGGGCCTGTCATATGGGCTGTTGGACGTACTCAACAAACACTTCCAGGAAACGTTGCATGTCACCAAGGCGCAATCCGGCCTGCTTCAGGCAGCTTACTTTGGCGCCTACTTCATTGTTGCCCTGCCCGCCGGTATCTTCATGGGCAAGCGTGGTTATAAAGCGGGTATTCTGGTCGGGCTGTGCCTGTATGCCCTGGGCGCCCTGCTGTTTGTTCCAGCAGCGTCTTCAGCTAGCTTCGCCATGTTTCTCTTTGCCCTCTTTGTAATCGCCTGTGGCCTGGGCTGCCTGGAAACAGCAGCCAACCCCTACGCCACCGTTCTGGGTGATCCAAACGGGGCTGAGCGACGACTCAACTTTGCTCAATCCTTTAACGGACTCGGCCAGTTTACTGGTCCAATCCTGGGCGGCACCCTGTTCTTCTCTGCCACCAATAGTGCAGGCACCGCCTCGTCCGAAAGCCTCGGCTCGGTCAGCATGATCTATGTGGGTATTGCAGCACTGGTTCTGATGATTGCCGTGCTCTTTGCCAAGACCACTCTCCCTGACCTTCGCAGCCAGGAAGAGGCCGTGGCCCGACAGGACAACCGCACGCTCTGGCAGCATAAACATTTTGTAGGCGGTGTGGTCACTCAGTTCTTCTATGTGGCGGCCCAGGTAGGCGTGGGTGCCTTCTTTATCAACTACGTGACCGAGCATTGGGGAGACACTTCCAGTCAGTCGGCCTCCTTCATGCTGTCTATCGCGATGCTGTGCTTCATGTTAGGCCGCTTCTTCAGCACCTGGTTGATGGGCTTTATCGCGCCAGCCCGCCTGATGATGATCTATGGCGTAATCAATTTTGTCCTGTGTGGCCTGGTTGTTGCCGGTTTTGATAGCGTTGCCGTAGTAGGTTTGATCGCCATGTTTTTCTTCATGTCGATCATGTTCCCCACCATCTTTGCATTGGGCGTGAAAAACCTTGGTCCGCACACCAAGCGTGCCAGCTCCTTCATGATCATGGCAATTGTGGGCGGCGCGATCATGCCCTACCTCATGGGCCTGATTGCGGACATGAGCAGCACGGCATACGCCTACTCGCTGCCAATGCTCTGCTTTGTTCTGGTGGTCTGGTACGGTGCTTCGCAGCAGCGCAGCGCTTGATCGCCACGCGGACCAGGTATACCTGGTCCGCTTCATCGCCTCGTCAGTGCCATTTATCTCTACTCAACCGGTTTAACGGCTCAAGCCCCGCCGGCCCTCTGGATTTATCCAGTGGGTCTGGATACCCTTACATAACGTAAGATTTATCACGCATCTCCACAGTCAGTACCGTCGTTTCGAGTCCTGCAAGGAAGCATTATGGGCACACACGACTACAATCGGCAGCAAGGCAATGGGCAGAAGCCCGCCCTTGCGCATGAGCATCCCTCTATTACACGACAGCGCCCCAGGCGCCGCCGAACATTAACCCTCGCCCAACTCCTCTGGCTTGCCGTATTGCTGTTTGCAAGCCTTCTCGCCTGGAATGCACTTGAAGATATTGAGCAGCTGCAGGCACCGGTCACGCTGATAGAATCGGGGGAAGAGATAAGCGTAGACCCTTCGGTCCAGAGGCCTTTCGATCTTTCCGTGGACCAAACCGAGGTTGCCTCATCCCCCGCCGACCTGACCTGCATGCGGAGCGACAATACGCCCGATGACGCAATTATTCGCTGTCATCTAGGCAAGTCTGTACACCAAGACATCAGCAGCTCAGGCCAGGGCGTAGTGCCCAGGGCCTACCGTGCACATCATGATCACCTGCCGCGAGCGCTCATTTACCCTGCTGATCCCATACGGGAGAGTGAACAGCATTGGGTTGTAAGCTGGGGCAGCAGCGAAAGCTATCTGGCCGCCTGGGAAATCGTTAACAACCGCATCGATGCTACAAGCGTTTGCGGCAACTACCGTAAGGGTTCGGCCAGCTATAGCGAATGTCGCAAGGGCGCCAAGGAATACTTCAAACAGAAGTGCCAGGACTGGCGCGCCCGGTATGCCAAGGATAAGCAAAGCAAGAGCAATTGGATGGAAGAACGGTATTGCTCAGCACAAAGCAAGTTTAACCCTGTGGGATGACGTATGGCTGATGCTTGAAGTTGGCCTCATTACCAGAACCTGTTCACCAATTCATTTAATCACGCTCGCTACGCCTCTCAATCCACTATATACGGTGCGCCAGCTGACCTCGGTTGTAGGTCGGCCCTATTTCATTTGAGCTCATAGGGAGATCTCATGCTCAAGCGTAACCCTGCCGTTGCCGTGTTTTTCACTCTCGTGTGTGCCTGTTTGCTGAGTGCCTGCTCCAACGAAGAAGCTCAGCGCAAGGCCTTCATGGAATTTCTGCAAACTCGCATTATCGATAAACCCGGCGTGCATGTTCCTGTTCTCAAGGACGAGGACAAGAAAGTCTTTGGTGATTACAGTGCTCAGTATGCAGTGATGCAAAACTTTCACGAGTCTTTAAACAAGCGCACCGAAGAATCGCTCAATACTGCAATGAAGCAGATGAACATCAGCTCGATGGGTCAGGCTATGCAGCGCCGCGAAGACATTCAATCTGCTCAGAAAGCACTGAATGAGTTACCCGCCCTGATCAGCGAAGAACAAGCGAAGGCTGATGATGTGCGGAAATCATTCCAGCAGCCTGAAGACCTGAAGGCTGTCTACACAAAAGCCTACGATCGAGTGGTCACTCAGCCAGCCGAAGCCATGAAAAGCATGATGCCCGTTGCCAGCGAGACGCTAACAGCAACGCTTGAAGCCCTGGACTACATCCATGCTCATCAGAACGTGATCAAGGTTAACGGTGCCATGATTGAGGTATCCGACCCTGCTATTCAGAAAGAACTCAATACACGGCTTCAGGCACTGAACGCTAAAGCGCAGGCGACCATGCAGGCGCAGCGCAAGATGGTAGCAATCATTTACGGCCGGGGGTAGGCCGTCAGGGGCGGTGAAAGCTGGACAGGCCATAGCCTGCCCAGTTTTTCATGAATCAACTCGGTACGAGTGGTGTACCAGGGTCAATCACGTCTGGGTTGTCTGTAACGTCATCGGGATGATCAATGATCCCATCCGGCCCTACCGGCTCATCAGGCCAGGGAGACTCCTGGCCACCGCCTGGGTTAATAGGACTCGGATCCATTGCATGAATGGGTGCCAGCAGTTCATCAGTCATGGTGCACCTCCCGTTCTTTTCTATCAGTGACAGTCTCTCTATTGGAAAGCCGTTCGCTGCAAATGTTCGCCCAAACAGCCGTCATTAAAAATTCATATTTATATCGGGACGATAGCGCTTTTCTTCTATCAAGTTTTGGCGGGCTCTAGCGACACAGTGACCGGTAATCCCCTCTTCTTCGAGAAACTCTCATGTTGACCCGTTCCCTGCGAGGCCAAGTTCTTGCGTTACTCTGCAGTAGCCTACTGTTACTCATGGCTATCTCTATTATTTCGTTCAAGGTGCTTTCCGGTAGCGTCCATGACTACCGCAGCCTGCTGGACACTGATATCCGTAATGTTCTCTTGATCGATGAAACCAATCTGACTTTCAAGGCGCAGGTTCAGGAATGGAAGAACGTACTGTTGCGCGGCAAGGATGAGGCAAGGCGCGAAAAACATTGGCAAGGCTTCCAGGAGCAGGAACAGAAAGTCCAAGAGCTACTGAGCCGACTGAATAGTCAGACCTTTACCGAGAGCTCAATAGGCCAAGCCATAGAGGCGCTCGCAAAAGAACATAAAAGTCTAGGTATAGCCTATCGCACAGGGTTTGATCGCTTTAAAGCTGCTGACTTCGATCCCGCAGCAGGAGATCAAGCCGTCGCAGGTATCGACCGCGATACTACGGCCCAAATGGCCAGTTTGGTGGCGTCCCTGCATAAGCGCAGTAATGAGTTGTCAACACAGATCAGCGCACGTGCCGACACTACTTTTCTGGCAGGTCTGATGGCCTTGATCGGTGGTGGTATCGCCATCCTGTTGCTAAGCCTATGGCTGGTCAATCGCCGCTTGATAACCCCCATTGGCGAACTCATTGGCCACATCAACCAGCTCAGCCATGGCAACTTCAGCGTAAACATCCAATCCACCCGGCAAGATGAACTGGGTCGTTTGGCAGGCGCTGCCAGTATCCTGCGTAACTTCCTGTCCGATACGCTCACGCGCCTCAAGCAGAGCACCCATGACCTGGATTCTGCCAACCGCGACCTGAATGCTATCGCCAACCAGATGGCCCACGGCAGCAATGAGCAGTTCTCCCGCACTGATCAAGTGGCCACTGCCATGCATGAAATGTCCGCTACAGCTCAGGAAGTAGCGCGTCATGCCAGCGAGGCTTCCATAGCCGCCACTGAAACCGATCAAGCTGTTCAGCGTGGCAGCCTGGTCATGCAAAATACCATTAAGACGATTGTTGACATGAGCGGTGAAATTGCCGGTACGGCGTCCGTCATCAACCAGCTGGAAGAAGACAGCGTGCGCATCGGCAAGGTAATGGAGGTCATCCACGGAATTGCCGAGCAAACCAACCTTCTAGCCCTCAACGCAGCCATTGAAGCCGCTCGCGCAGGCGAAGCCGGTCGTGGGTTTGCGGTTGTGGCCGACGAAGTGCGTAATCTTGCGCGTCGTACAGCCGACTCGACTAATGAGATCAACCAGATCATTGCCAACGTCCAGAGCGGTACCTCCAATGCTGCCAAGGCCATTCAGAATGGCCAAAGCATCAGCGAGCGCAGCGTGACTCAGGTAAAAGAAGCGGGTGCGATTCTGGATACCATCTCGGTCTCAGTCGACGCCATGCGCGCCAAGAACATTCAGATTGCAGCGGCGGCCGAGGAACAGACCTCCGTCAGCGAAGACATTGCGCGTAACCTTACCGAAATTACAACCATTGCCAGCACTAACCAGGCACAGGTTGAGAAAACACAGGATGCTGCCTTGCATTTGCAAACGCTGTCTCAAGGACTGGCAGAGCTGACCAAGCGCTTAGGCTAAGCTTGAGTAATTACCGCTGTCCGCCTTGCAAAGGGGCGGACAGCTGTTTAGGCAGATAACTGTAAACAGGCCATTCGTCTCTTCAGCGAACGGCCTCTCGCACTGATCACTCTAAATGTCTTTAGCGGGAGTCCTGGCATGAAAAACCTCCGGCACATCGACAATCCAGCCCCGGCGTTCAATAAGGCAACTCACTCAGCTTCTCGTCCTGGCCCGCTTGTTTGGGGCTCCCTCGCCATAGCGGCTTCCGCCGTGTTGGTTCGCTATTACAGTCGGCAGGCGGAAAGCAAACATCCACCGGCTGGCCGCTTTGTCGATGTAGAGGGCATTCGCCTTCATTATGTCGAGTATGGCGAAGGGCAACCCCTTGTGCTCCTCCATGGCAACACGACCATGGGTACAGACTTTGAACTAAGTGAGCTTGTCGAGCAGGCAGCACAAAGCTACCGAGTCATCATCTTTGACCGTCCAGGATACGGCTATAGTGATCGTCCGGCTCATATCGCCTGGGGTCCGATCGAGCAGGCCCATCTGTTCAATCAGGCACTTGCATTGATGGGTGTCGAGCGTCCTATCGTATTAGGGCACTCCTGGGGCGCATTAGTGGCCATGGCCCTCGGACTCGAGTTTCCGCAATCCGTGCAGGGCCTTGTTTTGCTGTCAGGTTATTACTATCCGACCGATCGCCCCGATATTCCTGTAGCGGCGCTGCCTGCGATTCCTGGCCTGGGCGACCTGATGTGCCACTCTATTTCGCCGCTGCTGTATCGCAGCCTGTGGCCTGTCATAATGAAGCGGATGTTTGCACCTGCCAGAGTGCCAGCACGTTTTAAACAGTTTCCAGCCTGGATGGCCTTTCGTCCTGTACAGCTGCATGCCAGCGCGGCTGAAATCGCGCTGCTCATTCCAGCAACACTCCAACTACGGGAGCGCTACAAGACCTTAGCAGTGCCTGCGGTCATCATGGCGGGACGCGAGGATCGGCTGGTTCATACCCATGTGCATTCGGGCAGGCTGCATACCGAGTTGCCGGAGATGGATTTCCGCGTCATTGAGGGTGCCGGGCATATGCTCCATCATCTGGCACCGCAGGCCGTACTTGACGCTATTCATACCCTGGCCGAACAAAGTCCGTCGGGTTGAATCTATCAAAACAGCATTCATAAACAGGCGTCCGGGTCAGGTAATATAGGCGCCTTTTCTGCAACGCTACGCTCAATGAACTCGATCCCGGCTCGCCTCACTTTTTCCAGCGCCCTACTACTCCTGGCCTATTACACTCTGAGTCATACCCGCCTGGGCACCTTGCTCATTCCTATTCGCGATGCCCAAACAGCGGATAATCAGGTGGTGCTGGCCGTTGCCCTCGCAACCTTTGTACTGGTGGTCATGCAGATCGCAGCCTGCGTTCCGCTGGGTTTTCTTAAGAATCGCTTCTGGGCCAGTGCCATGGCCTGTGTGCTGCGGGTTCCATCCTGGCTATTTACTTCCATCGGTGCCGTCATGTGCCTGAACGAGGCCTTGGGTAACTCCGCTTACTGGACGCCCTGTCTGGCCTATGCCGCCACCGCCACCCTGGTGTTATGGCAGGATTATCGCTTACTCAAAACAGCCCGCGGCAGCGGCACCCACACTTGAACCGGCTAATATTTAGCAATGGGTACCTCGTAAAAACGCATTACCGATAGTCTTCGGTGTCTGTCTTGTAGGTCTTTAACGCGATACTGCCTTCAGATAAGCGGCTTATTACTTAAAGCAACGCTTTCCCTGATCTTTTGAAACCATTCCTCTCTCGCAAGCGGCTGTCAGACACTGCTATTTTCGCATTTCATCTAGCAGACAGACGCATGATCGCGGTGTCAAAGATGAGTCAGTCAGACTGAGATCACAGACGCAATGACCGCTACCCCTATTCGCCGTGCCCTTTTACTAATCAATAAACGTGCTCGCCGTGGCAGCGAATCCTATGTGTCTATTGTTGAAAAGCTCAGCCAGGGAGGCATAACGGTTATAGAGCCTACTGGACCAGAGAACCTGTCTATTAATGAGAAGATCGAGCAAGCCAAAGGATGCGATTTGATCATTATCGGCGGCGGCGATGGCACCCTAAATGCCGCGACTCCAGCCCTGATCAAGGCGGGGCTGCCGGTGGGTATCCTTCCGCTAGGCACTGCTAATGACTTGGCCAAAACGTTGGATATCCCGCAGGATCCGCTTGAGGCAGCGAGTGTTATTGTGCAAGGCCGACTGCGGGCAATCGATATTGGTGTTGTTAACGATCACGTCTTTCTCAATGTGGCCAGCATTGGTTTTAGTGCTGATCTTGCCAATCAGCTAACGGCTGACATCAAGAAAAAATGGGGGAGCCTTGGCTACGGTTTGACGGCCTTCCGGCTACTGCGTCGCTTCCGCCGGTTTACCCTTTATATCGAACATGATGGGCAGGTCGAGACGGTCCGTACGGTCCAGGCTTCAGTAGGGAATGGCCGCCATTACGGCGGTGGCATGACAGTAGAGGCGTCCGCGACCGCTGACGATGGCCGTCTGGACTTTTATAGTCTCGAGGTCAAACATTGGTGGGAGCTGATCGCGCTTCTGCCGAGCCTGCGCAAAGGCACCCACGGCAAGGCAGACAAAGTCAGAGCCTTTCAGACAACTGCTATCCGGTTGAATACCCGCAAGCCTATGCCCATCAATACAGATGGCGAACTGACTACCTACACGCCTGCTGTCTTTTCCATCAAGCCCAAGGCGCTGCAAGTCTTTCGTCCGTAAAATGCCTGATGGTCAATGAACGAATTGGAAATCATTACAGATTCCTTATTCAGCTTTAGTTAAGCACAGCGCCCGTACGCTAGATGCCCTGAATTTTGAATCTGACCCTAGACATGCAGAACGCTCTTTCACCTAAAGTGATGGCAATGGCCCTGGCCGGCTTGCTAACGGCTGCCGCAATAACAACAGGTGCCCACTTGCGTCTGTTCGAGCAGGTCTGGTTTCGCCTGGAGCAACGCTTCAGCTCCGAAGAGACTCAAAGGCAGGCCCTCTGGCTGCCGGATTACCATGTCACCATCGACGCCAAGCCGCTGGGTAACGATCATGACATGTCGGCCCTGACCTTTGATGCCAGCCGCCGAACGCTTTTTACCGTCACGAACAAGGACTCACACCTCATTGAGCTTTCGCTCTCAGGCGATGTGCTGCGGCGCATTCCATTGCGGGGTTTCGGTGATCCAGAGGCAGTCGAATACATTCGTCCCGGTGTTCTCTTGATTACAGAAGAGCGTAATCATCGCCTGATCGAAGTGCATTTTGACGATCAGACCCAGGTAATCGACATTGCCGACCCCGCCAATGCCAGACAGTTTTCGCTCAGCGCTGCGGATAACAATAACAAAGGCTTTGAAGGCCTGGCTTATGACCCGCGCGAACAACGTCTTTTTGTCGCCAAGGAAAAGGACCCGGTCCGAATCTTTGAAATTAGCGGCTTTCTGACAGCCTCGTCCGACCGGCCCATCAATATTGACGTGCATGTAAATGCAAAGCGGGACCGGGAGCTGTTTATCACAGACCTGTCCAGCCTTCACTATGACACGAGCACCGGTCACCTGCTGGCCTTGTCCGATGAATCCAAAATGATCGTGGAAATGGATGCCAACGGCACGCCAGTCAGCTCGTTCAGCCTGCGAGGTGGTAATCAGGGACTTACAGAGGATATTCCCCAGGCAGAAGGCATCACCATGGATGATCATGGCACCCTTTATGTGATCAGTGAACCCAACCTGTTTTACGCCTTCAAGAAGAAGTCCTAAGCCTTGTCGAGCCTTTGTCACTGGAGCTCTGGTGAGCCTGAAACAGCCGAGTTACGCTGTACGACTCTTCCACCCTGCCCGTGCCTTGAATGAAAGTTACCTTCGTCACGTACCTTGCCCGCCATCCGTCTGCCAGCCTGCTGCTTATCCAGCTACTAGGCATCGTGCTTTATCCATTTATGGAAGACATGCCGGGCGGACGAGCCGTCTTCGGCGCGTTTGGGGTTATCGTGCTGGTAGCGGCCCTGCGCATGGTTCGTCGCAGTCCGCTGCTCCACTCGACTGCCTTCATTCTGGCGGCGCTCATTCTGTGCCTGGCTATCCTCAGCGAGATCTCACCCAACCCGATTATTAATATCCTGTCCGCTACGCTGGAAGGAGCCTTTTATTTTTATGCAGCTGCCAGCCTCATCGCTTACATGATGGAAGATCAGCGAGCATCAACCGATGAACTATTTGCCGTAGGCGCAACCTTTACTCTGCTGGCCTGGGCCTTTGCCTATACCTTTACCGTTTGCCAGTTGCTCCTGCCGGGTAGTTTCACTGCCATGCTAAACCCCGATCAGCCACGTACCTGGATGGAATTGCTGTTTCTGAGTTTCACCACACTTTCCGGTGTTGGACTAGGCGATATTCTGCCCATTACCCCACTGGCCCGTGGGCTGGTAATGCTCGAAGAATTTGCGGGCGTCATGTACATCACCCTGGTAGTAGCCCGCCTGATCAGCCTGACCGTTATCAGGCGTTAGAACCGACCAGTCGAGCCTTGGAAACGACAGCCCGGCTTCTGGCACCTGACACATTAATAGCTCTTCAATAGTATCCGCCTCACAAGCCTGTCTGCTCGGACTGACTGACGATTGGATAGCTGGCGTAATAGACAGTTCTTCAGGTGCTGAATAGACTGCGTCCTTCGCTATCTCTACCTCCCCTGTCTTTTCACTCATGACCTGGTCATGAGTAAAGCTGTGCCTGTGCACCGTCAGGCTCATGACAAAGCACTAATCCTTACACATAGGTACTTAGCGTACCGCGTTCTCCCTACCTGTTGGCATGACTACCATCGAAACCGAACACCTACGCCTGCGTATTGCTGAACTTGAAGCCGAGAATATAGCGCTCAAGGCCACTGTCGAAACGGCTCACCAAAAGAACCAGCATCATCAGGAAATTCTAGACAGTGCTGTTGATTTCGCGATCATTACAACCGACCGTTGCGGCCGTATTGCGGATTGGAGCTCTGGAGCAGAACGGATTTTTGGCTGGTCCACCGACAGTATTTTAGGGGCCTCCATAAACCGTCTCTTTACAGTCGAAGACCAGCTCCAGCATCGGGCCGAATGCGAGATGCAACGTGCGCTGGAAAGAGGCCGTGCCAGTGATGAGCGTTGGCACCAGAAAAAAGACGGTGCTCTCTTCTGGGCTAACGGCGAGATGATGCCGCTACGAGCAGCAGACGGCGCTCATTTGGGCTTTCTCAAAATTCTGCAGGACCAGACCCGGCAGCAGAAAGTGCTCAAGGCCCAGCAAGCTGACATGGAATTCCTGCGCAGTGTCCTGGCGTCCTCCGATGACTGCATCAAGGTACTTGACCTTGAAGGCAAACTGCTTTTTATGAGCGATAACGGCAAGAAGGCCATGGAAGTCAGTGACTTCAATGCTATTCAGGGATGCCCTTGGCCTGCCTTCTGGAAGGGGAACGGAAACCACCAGGCACTTGACGCTATACGGCAGGCACGTGCCGGCCGAGTAGGTCGCTTTATCAGCCAGGCCGACACCGTAGAAGGGACGCCCAAGTGGTGGGACGTACAAGTTACCCCCATCATGGGTGCTGATGGCGAGCCTGAAAAATTGCTTTCTATTTCACGGGATATTACAGCCACCCATTCCGTCGAAAATGCACTGCGTATCTCCCGACAAATGAACAGCCTGATCCTCAGCTCCAGCCAGGACTGCATCGTGATCATGGATCTTGAAGGCCATACGCGGTTTGTAAGTCCTGGCGGCATCAAGTCCATGGAGATCTCAGACCTTTCCTCTACGCTAGGCAAACCCTGGCTTGAAGCGTGGGAAGGCGCCGATCTGGACGCTGCGCGTAAGGCCATCAACAGTGCTCGTGCTGGCGGAACAGGACGTTTTCAAGGGTACTGCCCTACTCATACAGGCAAACCCAAGTGGTGGGACATCGCCATTTCCTGCATTCCAAGCGCTGAAGGCAAGCCTGAAAACCTGCTTTCCATCGGCCGGGATATTACCGAGCGTACCTGTGCCGCGCTTGCGCTGAAGGAAAGTGAAACCCGACTGGCATCCATTTTTGACGAAGCCTCAGTAGGCCTGTCCGAAATCAGCCTAGACGGCCGCTTCCTGCGTGTGAATGATGAGCTGTGTCGCCTGCTAAACCGTCCTCGCCAGGAGATCCTGGGCCTTTCAGTTGCCGAGGCCACGCAACCAGAGGATCGGCCTGACACGCTGGAAGCCTTTCAGCATGTCGTGTCCACCAAGCAGCCAACCCGACTCGACAAGCGCTACCTCAGACCTGACGGCAGCGCTGTGTGGGCCAACAGCAGCCTGACGCGCCTTGACGATGACAAAGGCCACGCTCACTCGGTTATTGCCGTTACCGTCGACCTTTCGGCTCGCAAAGCTGCCGAAGATCGCCTCAAGGCCAGTGAGAGCCAGTTACGGGAACTCAATGAAACTCTTGAACAACGCGTTGAAGAACGTACTCGTGAGCGTGACCAGATCTGGCGGACTACTCCAGATCTGGTCTGCACGGCGAGCCCTGATGGTTACTTTTTAAACCTCAACCCCGCCTGGAGCGAGACCCTGGGATGGTCGGAGGAGGAACTCAAGACGCAGCCTTACAAGAATTTCCTTCATCCAGAGGATTTAGAGCGTACCGTGCAAAGCAAGCTGGGACTGGCTAACGGCAGCGCCCTATCCAACTTTGAGAACCGCTATAGACACAAGGATGGCAGCTACCGCTGGCTGTCCTGGAATTCCCAGCGGCGTGACGGGCTGTTTCACAGCATTGCACGAGATATCACTACGGTAAAAGCGCAAGCTGAAGCCCTGCATCAGACAGAAGAACGGCTGCGCCATAGCCAAAAGATGGAGGCTGTGGGTCAGCTGACCGGTGGCCTGGCTCATGACTTCAACAACCTGTTGACCGGCATTTCAGGTAGCTTGGACCTGCTCAAGACGCGTCTAGCGCAAGGCCGCCTGGCCGATGTCAGCAAGTACATTGAGGCTGCCCAGACCTCTGCTGGCCGGGCCGCTGCGCTGACGCACCGGTTGTTGGCCTTTTCCCGCCGTCAAACGCTTGATCCCAAGCCGACTCAGGCAAACCAGTTGATCGAAGGCATGCACGAGCTGATCACCCGTACCGTCGGCCCGGCTGTTAGTATCGAGACGGATCTTTCAGCCGTACTGTGGCTAACCCTGTGCGATCCTCACCAGCTTGAAAATGCCTTACTGAACCTGTGTATCAATGCTCGTGATGCCATGCCCGGTGGCGGAAGGCTGATCATTCGAACCACGAATCGGTATCTGGATGAAACCGATGCGGCTGATCGGGACATGTCGCCCGGTCAGTACATCGTGACAGAAGTGTCTGATACAGGAACAGGAATGCCGCCAGAAATCATAAGCCGCATCTTTGATCCGTTTTTCACGACCAAACCCATTGGGATGGGCACCGGACTTGGCCTCTCTATGATCTATGGATTTGCCAAACAGTCAGGTGGACAGGTGCGTGTTTTATCCGAAGTCGGCAAGGGCACCACTATGAAAGTCTATCTACCCCGCTATGTGGGAGTAGTCGAGGCTGACAGGGAACAGGCTGAACAGCTACAGGCGCCACGCACGGAGAAAGGCGAGACCGTCCTTATCGTCGACGATGAGCCCACTGTACGCATGCTGATCGCGGAGGTGCTTGAAGAACTAGGCTACAGAGCGATCGAAGCAGCTGATGGTGCTTCCGGACTGGCGATCCTCTCCTCCTCTGCCCATATCGACTTGCTGATTTCGGATGTAGGGCTTCCCGGTGGCATGAACGGCCGGCAGATGGCGGATGCAGCCCGTCAGAGACGTCCTGACCTAAAAGTGCTTTTCATTACCGGCTATGCTGAAAATGCAGTAGTCGGCAACGGCAACCTGGAAGAAGGCATGTACCTTATGGCTAAGCCCTTTTCCATGGATCTGCTGGCGACCCGCCTGGAAGCCATCCTCAACACGTCGAAGGAGTTTATTTAGAACAACACTAATCAAAGGCCCTCAAGAATATGAGGCTCTAACGCTATATCCCTGATGCTTAATTGTTTTGCAGTGTAGGCTATGGCGTTCCGTTACTTGCCAAGGATAGGCTACGGTACAAAACTGAACGATTCGAGACCTTATCGCGAGCAGCGTGTCCAAGAGCCGAGTGGCTATGGACTGTTATGCATACGCCCAAGGCCTCATAAAGTCAGCTCTATAGCCTTAGCGTTTAAGCCCAGGCTTATACACGTGAGCTTAAAACAGTCATCAGGTACCGCATCTTGCAAAAGAAAGAGACGCTTTTTGATCGCTTACAGCAACGGGTACTACGCCATCAGTGGCCTGCCCCTTTACGCTACGCTGTTGCGGGAGCGGCTGTTATCGTAAGTGCAGGCATCCGCCTCTCTTTGCCCGTGCTGGGCTTGCCATACCTGTTGTTCATACCCCTTCTGATGATTATCGGCTTTACGTTAGGGTTAGGGCCCGGCCTGTTCGCCACTGTCGTTGCAGCGCTTGCAGCCGCTTATCTCTTTGTTTCAACACCTTTCACGTTTGATCTCAATCTGCTTCAGTGGGCTGCTAATGCCCTCTTCATTTTGGTCAACTTCGGCATTGTGGCGGTATGTGCCGCGCTTCGAAACAACCTGATCCGCCTTAATGATCTGATGGAAACACTGGAGCGCCGCGTAGAAGAACGAACCCGTGAACGCGATCAGATCTGGGAAACGACGCCCGACCTTGTATGCACTGCGAACGCTGACGGTTACTTCGTAAGCCTCAACCCTGCATGGACCAAAACGCTTGGCTGGTCGGAGCAAGAGATGCACTCCAAGCCCTTCAGCGAGTTCGTCCACCCAGACGATGTGGAGCGTACATCCCAGGCCCTGCAAATGTTGCAGCGGGGCGATTCGGTATTTCGTTTCGAGAACCGCTACCGGCACAAGAATGGAACCTATCACTGGTTGTCCTGGAATACCGTTGCCCGTGACGATCAGATCTATGCGACGGTTCGTGACGTTTCGGCTGAAAAAGAGCAAAGCGAGGCGCTTAACCGCGCCGAAGAGCTGTTGCGCCATAGCCAGAAGATGGAAGCGGTAGGCCAGCTCACCGGCGGCATTGCTCACGACTTCAATAACCTGCTGACGGGTATTTCCGGCAGTCTGGAAATGATCCAAATGCGCGTGGCCCAGGGTCGCGCCGCCGATATCGACCGTTACATTACAGCCGCCCAGACAGCAGCCAACCGTGCGGCATCCTTGACCCATCGCCTATTGGCATTCTCTCGTCGCCAGACGCTTGATCCCAAGCCCACCCAGGCAAATACCCTGATCGAAAGCATGCAGGACCTGATCGACCGGACCGTGGGTCCCGAGATCACCGTAACGACCAACCTGTCCTCTGATCTATGGTCAACACTGTGTGACCCGAACCAGCTGGAGAGCGCCCTGCTTAACCTGTGCATTAATGCACGGGATGCCATGCCTGAAGGTGGCCAGCTGACTATTCGGACCGCCAATATCTGGGTAGATGAGCGCGATGCCTACGAACAGGACATGCTGTCCGGCCAATATGTGGCTATTGCGGTCATGGACAGCGGAATCGGTATGACGCCCGACATTGTGGCGCGGGCATTCGATCCATTCTTCACGACTAAGCCTATCGGCATGGGTACCGGGCTTGGCCTGTCCATGATTTACGGATTTGCCAAGCAGTCCGGAGGTCAGGCGCGCATCTACTCGGAAGCGGGCAAAGGCACTACAGTCTGGATTTACCTGCCTCGCCACCTGGAAGAAAGCAAGCCAGAGCCTCAGCAAACCGAACTTCTAAAGGCGCCACGCGCCAGTACCGGCGAAACCGTTCTGGTTGTCGACGACGAGCCCATGGTGCGCCTGCTTATCACCGAAGTGCTGGAGGAATTGGGCTATGCTGCCGTCGAAGCGGCCGATGGCGCCTCGGGCCTCAAGATATTGATGTCCGATACACACCTGGATCTGTTGATTTCAGATGTTGGCCTACCGGGCGGCATGAATGGTCGGCAAATGGCTGATGCAGCCCGCCAGGCACGGCCGGATCTCAAGATATTGTTTATCACTGGCTATGCGGAAAATGCTGCGCTAGGCAACGGCACTCTTGAGGCAGGTATGCACGTCATGACCAAGCCATTCCCAATGGAACTCCTGGCCAGCCGAATCAAGGAAATCATTCAGGAAGACTGAATTTGACTTGCGCCTCATCCTCTGAGGCGCTACTGTTTTCAAACCCTTTGTCATGCCTAGGCTGACGCTATCATGAATTCTCTGCATACAGGTCTGCTCTACTCCTCGTCCGCTCCGGATGTGGTGTGCCTGCATGCTGACGCCTCCCTCGCCCCACCTGTCGTATCACCTCCTGTTGTTCTGGCAGTAGCCACTGCCTGATAACGCTCGGCTGACCACAGCCGTCTTCTTTCTCCAGTCTTGAACAGAGCTGTCCTACGGGCTTAGCGACTGGAGTCTGTTTTTCACACTGACAGGTGAAATGACAATGTTAGGTTCACTAAGAGCCCTGCTTGCAGCCAATGCTGCCACGGGATTGTTTGTGCTGCTCTGGAGCAGCGGCGCGTTATTTGCTCATCTGGGTGTTACCCACGCTCCTGCCTTTGCTTTTCTGCTATTACGCTTCATCATCGCCTTTGCAGTACTCCTCTTGATAGGTGCCTGGCGACGACGCTGGCTACCGGCGCCAGGCTCTCGAATCAACGTTGCGCTAACGGGAGCGTTGCTCATTGGCGGCTATAGCATCTGCTATCTTCTGGCGCTGGATAAAGGTGTGACGCCTGGGGTTCTGGCTACCATCCTGGGAATACAGCCTATCCTTACACTGGTGCTGATCGAGCGGCAGTTATCGCCTCGCCGGCTGGTGGGCTTGCTATTGGCCTTGGGTGGCTTGGCTCTGCTCGTCTACCGTAGCCTGGCGATGGCACATTTTTCAGTCAGCGGCATCCTGTACGCACTGGCTGCACTACTCTGCATGTCGCTTGGCGCCATTCTGCAAAAAAGCCTGAATCAGGCACCCGCAGATGTCTTGCCACTGCAAATAGGTGTCAGCCTGCTGCTCTGCCTGCTTTTTGCGCCCTTTCAGTCCACGGCACTTGAGTTGTCGCCCGAGGTTGTGACATCCGTTTTATGGATGGCCATTGTGATCTCTGTCCTTGCCCAATTGCTGTTTTATCAACTGGTACGAACCGGCAATCTGGTGAATGTCACCAGCCTGTTCTATCTGGTACCCCTAGTGACGACTCTTCTGGATTACCTGATTCTGGGTCACCGGCTTGAGGCTCAGAGTGGGCTGGGAATGGGTGCAATTTTAATAGGGCTGGTATTAGTGTTCCGTCAGAAGAAATCGTGTATTAACTGATACAGCAGCGCCAGAAAGGCTTTCATTGCTTTTCTGGCGCTAGCTCAACCGTTGGGTTGCAGTGGCCGATCAGTGCTGACAAGTCGTTTTAGTCCTGCGCCCGGAAATGGCCTGACAGGCATAAGGAATCCCTATCAGACCTCTGTGATGACGGCAGGGCTGTTCACGTCAATTGCACTGGGTGATTGTGACAATCAGCAAAATACTCAACAGGGTATAAATTACGGCAAACAAAGCCTTGGAGCGGGGTCTTTTATGAGGATATCCGAGCGTTGTTTTGAAACGGCCGGACAGCTAGGTTATGAGCTCACGTCTCTTAAGCTGGAAATATAGAGCAGCCCGTCAACGGCTTCACCCTCTCATGCAGCCAAACGGCCAAGCCATTGCGCTAATGCAAGGGCAAGCTGCTCTCTGCAGTCGTTTAGCTACCCTTCACACCGCATGCAGGTATACCCAGCTCCTCTGGTTAGTCAGAGCGGGATTTTTTACATAGGGAGGCAGCGATGCTTAAACAGTTCTCCTTGCGTATGGACTGGAACCCTATGGCCAGCCTTAGCACATACGACTGGCTTCTGTGCTGCTCACGCCAGGAGATGCCTGTTTGAATAAGGCGTCTAGATAAGCATCTTTAACGCCTTACGAATGAATGTCCTTACTAATCGCTCAATAACCCTTGAGCTGCATCCAGACTGCTTATTTCCACGCCAGTGGAGAGCGCTGCAAACAGCACGACCATATAACGCGCCATTTCGAGAGCGTCTGCCTCCTCGCAATCCAAGGTTAAGTCCTCCACATCCCAGAGCGGACAACTGACGCACATGGTCTTTTCGTGAGGATTGTAGGACAGGTGAATGCCAAGCCTTATCTGGAGCCTGCGTGATTCACCATCATCAATATGGGGAAGCCACTGAAAGCTTTCGCCGCTTTCGTCCTTGACGATTGGGATGTCCTGCGCCCAGTCAATAACTTTCCAGCCGAGGGCTTCAGCTGCCAGCGTTAACTGCTGGCGTTGGTCAAACGGATCGTGGTCATTTTCTAGCGCCATGCTGTCACTCCATCAGAACGGTACTGTACTCGTTACCGTTAAAGCATAGCTGGCCGCTTCAAACAGACTGAATCTGGCAGATAAGCTGTCACTGCACTTGATTCTCTTCGTCGGCCGAAGCGTCGAAGTACCCGATGTCTATATCCTTGATGCCAGGGTGAATCAGCAAACCTCCACGCCTGCTCCAGACAACTTGAGCGACAGCTCCCCTGTCATATAAGCGTCTGACAAAGACGCTCCCTCAAGTAGATCTAATGCGTTGTTGAGCCAGGAGGATGAGCCAATCGCTTCCTCTAACTCAGAGTGCCAATGCATCTTGTCCAGAGACAAATCTCTCTACGCTACAAGATGTTCAGCCGATCATCGGAATCTTCTGTTCAAACGAGCATAACGCTCCAGATTTATCATTCCAGTCCGATAGCGTCCTATCAGTTTACGGCAACTGCTTGCCGTATCGTATTTTGCCTCTATCGGTTTGATGCCTTTATGAAATGGTCTTTGCGTAAAAAGATTGCTCTGTCCTCCAGCACTGCGGTACTGCTGGTAGGCGCCAGCCTGACCGGTATGAATTTCTGGAATAGCCACAAAAGCCTGGAAACTCATATTGCAGAACAGGTCAGCAATGCCAGTACGACATTTAGCGCCAATGTGCGTTACTGGTTGCAAAGCAAGGAGGTGGCTCTTCAGGCGGTCAGCGCCAGCGACAACCCTGCCGACATGCTATCGGTCCTTAACCAAGCCAAGATTTCCGGCGGCTTCGATAACGTATTTTTCGCGCAGGCTGATGGCAGTCAGACGAATGCCAATGGCGTAAACCTTCCACCAGACAACAACGATCCGCGCAAGTGGAAGTGGTATCAGCAGGCGCTGATTGCACCAAACAAGGTTTATATTTCAACGCCTACGATTGCAGCCGCTACCGGCAGTCATGTGTTGTCACTGGGCCGTGCCTTGCAGCAAGGCGGACATACGCTCGGCGTTCTGGGCGCCGATGTCAGCATGACTGAGATACTTGAGCAGTTGAAGCAGATCAGGCTGCCGGGTAATGGTTCGGCCTTCTTTGTAGACAAGGATGGCACCATCCTGGGCCATACCGATAAGAGCCAGCTCGACAAAAAGGTCAACGACTTGGTGAAAGAGCTTACCCCCACCACCCTGGCATCGCTCGCTGCGAGCAAAGGTACCGAATACCTGCTGGACCATAATGGCGAACGACTGTATGCCGTCCCGATTGATCATGATGGCGAAATCCTTATCATGACCCTGGACGATGCAGTTCTGACAGCCCCGCTCTACCAGCAACTCTGGATCAGCCTGGGTGCATTTGGTGTCATCCTGGTGCTTTCGTTGATCGCGATCAATATGCTATGCGTCTGGCTGCTGCGCCCTCTTGGCGTAGTCTCCCAAGGGCTCCAGGTGATTGCCCAGGGTAATGGTGACCTGACCAAGCGCATTCCTCAGCAAAGCCAGGATGAAGTGGGCGATCTGGCCCTGCACTTCAATCAATTCGTAGCTAGCCTGCATGAACTGGTGACACACATCCGTCATCAGGCGGTAGAGATTGGTCAGGAGTCCACGACTGTTCTAAACAACAGCACGATGTCAGTGGAGGATCTGGGGCGTCTTCAGCAGGAGCTGACCTTAGTAGCCACGGCCGTGACCGAAATGGCCTCAGCCACTCAGGAAATCGCAGGGAATGCAGAGCGCACTGCGCAATCAGCGCAGCAGTCGACCGAAAGCAGCCAGCAGGGTCTGGATCTGGTTCGAAAGACCCAGACCTCCATTACCGATCTGGCTCAAGAGGTGGCTGCAACGACGCAGGTTATCACTGAGCTTAGTCAGCACTCCCAGTCCATTTCCAGCGTGCTGACCAGCATTCAGAGCATTGCCGAGCAGACCAATCTCCTGGCCTTGAACGCGGCTATCGAAGCAGCCCGGGCTGGCGAACAAGGACGGGGTTTTGCCGTAGTAGCTGACGAGGTACGAACACTTTCGCAGCGCACCCAGGCGTCTACCCAGGAAATCCAGACAACTATTGGCAATCTGCTGCGTGTTACTCAGGATGCTGTCAGCCGAATGGACAACAGCCGCCATCTGGCTGAACGCAGCGTGGCAGATGCAGACCAGGCCTATGTGGCGCTAGAACAGATAACCCAGGCCGCTTCTCTCATCTCCGACATGTCGATGCAGATCGCGGCGGCGGCTGAAGAGCAAACGTCCGTCACGGAAGAGATCACACGCAATGTAGTGACTATCAAATCTCTAGGTGACACCCTGGCTGAAGGCTCAGTACAGGCAGAGCATCAATCCCGTTCACTTCAGAGCCATGCCAGTGACCTGAACGAGCGCGTCTCCCGCTTTATTCTGTAACCCTGCCTTGCTGTCCACTCCCCTTAATCAGGGAGTGGACCCTCTTCTCAACTCATCCGTCGAACACGTTCGTGAATGACCTTCAAGGCTTCTCGAAATACCCAATGCCATTGAGAGGACGCCAGCCGGCCGAGCGGATACCAGAAAAAGCGAAACTCCAGCCCACCTCCGTCTGTGGTGCGATGTATCCAACCTTCAGGCAACTCGTATGCGCTCTGGCATAGGTGCATCGACCAGACCTGCTCCTGATAGCCGGACACCCATGTTCCCAGATCCACTGGCCATTCGGGCGCCTGGATACCCGACTCCTCCCATAGCTCCCGCAACGCAGCCTCAGCAGGCAGTTCGCCCGGCTCGATAGCTCCTTTGATCAACTGAAGCCCTGCCAGAGGATGCTCGAACGCCAGGATTTGCAGCTCACCCTTACGGCGCAATACGACCGGACAGGCCTTATGCGGACCTACAAGGGCATCACTGCTCAGTAAGGATTGCTTGATCATCGCACATCAACCTGACCCAGCTGATGCCTCAGCCGATCGTTTTCCCTCTTCAACGCTGTGATGTGATAGCGCAGATCCTTGATGACCGTCAGGTGATAGCGATGCTCAAGCTCAAGTGCTCGATAATGCTGGACCAAGGTTTCTGGTTCTTTTATATCAGGGATTTGGAAAAGATCGTCTGCTGGAGACATCGGTACGCCCTCCTCTTGTAATTACTGTTTATTTATACAGTAGTCAGCGGAGCGCAAATTGACAACTACTTTGGCGTCAAAAGGTAGTCTATTCGGAAAAATTCATTGATATGTCATAAAAAAGGGCGGAATCTCATCCGCCCTTCAAGGTGTACCCATTTTAGTCGCGCTTGCGGATTAAGCCTTCTTGAGCAACCGAGGCGACAAGTTGGCCGGCACGGTTGTAAATGCTGCCACGGCACAGTCCACGCGCACCGCCAGCCCACGGGCTGTCCATGGAATACAGCAGCCACTCGTCCACCCGTAGCGGCTGATGGAACCAGATCGCATGGTCAAGGCTGGCGACCTGCATGTCCTTGTTCCAATAGCTGATGCCGTGAGGCAATAGCGATGTTGGGAGCAGGTTAAAATCCGAGGCATAGGCCAGCAGATACCGATGTAATGCAGGATTATCCGGCAGCTCGCCATTGGCCCGGAACCAGACCTGGCGTGCCGGTGCTGTGGGATCAGGGTTAAAGGGATGAGTCACTTTGACCGGACGAATCTCGATGGGCTTTGGTGCCAGTAGCTTTTCCCGGGTGGGCTCAGGGATAAACTGGGCAAACTGCTGAATGTAGTCCAGCTCGGAAGCCAGCGAATCCGGATCGGGCACGTCCGGCATATCGCTCTGGTGTTCGAAACCAGTCTCAAGGCCCTGGAATGAAGCACTGCAGAAAAAGATCGGCTTGCCCTTCTGGATGGCTGTAACGCGACGCGTTGTGAAACTACCGCCATCCCGAACGCGATCCACCTCATACACCACTGGAATCGTAACGTCGCCAGGGCGCAGGAAATAACCGTGCAGCGAATGAACCTGACGCGACGCGTCTACAGTCTGGCTGGCCGCCGACAGGGCCTGACCAAGCACATGGCCACCAAACAGCTGTGGAAAGCCTAGGTCCTGACTGCGACCGCGATAGAGGTTTTCCTCGATGGACTCAAGGCTTAACAAGGCAACAAGATCATCCAGCACTGTGCTCATCACGTTTTCCGTGGTCGTTTTGATAATAGCCAAATCATACGCAAGTCAATCGTGAAGCCGTAGCCCTGCAGGATGGAAACCACTCGCGGGGATGAGCTCCGAGCCCGGCACACCTATCAGGCAAAATCGTTTTCAGGTGCGGGGTAAGCGGGTAGCGAGGTAAGCCGCATATCTACGGTCGCCCGCCCCATGGTGAAGTGGTAAAGGCTCTGCCAGCGTGTATCCTCAAGCCCTAGCAAGTCGTGTACTAGCGGATCGAAATAACAACCAATGCCGGTACCCGAGAGCCCTGCCGCCTCAGCCTCCAGGTAAAGGACTTGCCCAATCTGCCCCGTCTCCCAGAACAGTTGAGAGTATTGCCATGCACCTTGGGCCAGTGCCTCATCAAAACGGGCCATCATGCTGACACTGATACAGCCATCGGCGGCAATATCCTGACCGCAAGACAGCAGGCTAGCCAACTCGCTGGCATCCCCTTTAAGCAGACGGAATAAACGAAGGTCCTCTGCTTCTTCCACCCGCTCCCAGAGTAAATCTGCCCGTGCTGCGATATTAAGCTCCCCTTCACCACGCGCCAGCCAGTACAACCCTGGCTCAAGGCCTACGACGCGATTTACAAAAATCAGCAAGTCAACCTGAGCAGGCTTGCCTAACGTTGCAAAGGGTACAGGTGCATGCTCTGGTAGTGTGCGCCTTAACCAGGCAAAGAACAGATCAGCCAGAATGCCGGTCCGGCCATCCATGGATTGGGCACTGCGCCGTTGATGAAGCAGCGGACGCAGCAGTAACTGTTCGTTTTCATGGGTTATTACACCGCGGGAGATAGGCATATCATAGGGCAGGCGCTTGGGTGCCCGGCACGCGTTGGCAATCCGTTCGAGCTCAGGCCAGTCCACATACTCACGCGAGAGACGGTTTGGCGTACCGGTGAGTGCTAACTGACTGAGCAGCTCGAAAAGGCTCTCAGGCAAAGAAGGCTCGGCCGACTGGGGCGGACCAACCCAGAGCAGCGCATCCATTTGCTCGCGCTCGTCAAAGCCCTCGCGATTTACTCCAAAAGCAGCATCGAGCGTTTCATCCGCTACGTCGTGGATCAGCCGGGTCTCCCAACCCTGTGCGGCGGCAGCGATGGTAATGGCCGCCATGGCATGCCCCAGATCATGCTGGCAATAACGCCAGGCGCGCTCGCCGTACTTCCAGGCTTCACGCCAGTGAATACTGGACAGGGCCACCAGAAAGCTTCCCGGTGGTAAGGCACCGATGATGTCTTCATCCAACACTTCAGGCAGTTCAGCCCGTACCTCTAGCGCATGCAAATCCGACGTGTAGTGTGTCAACAAGGCACGGCTGCTCAATACGCCAGGTGGCAGCAAGGCATAAGCTTCGGTTGGATGCAGATTACCGGAGGACGGATTTACCCGTAGGGCCCAGCGGCTACTGCCTGACTCTTTCCAGGCGGAAATAGCCAGGCTGTCGTAAAACAACCGGGAGATATTGGCAGGATCAAGCGGAGACGGCTCACCTATAGGGCCAGCAAAGACTTCATCATACAGAGGCGAATCTTCCAGCACGCGATGCAGCAACGGAATAACCTCGCATCCCCTATAGCGACGGAAGGGTGCAGGCTGGTTGGCCCAATCGAGTGAATCAGGCCCACGCGCGTAACCGTCGCGGCGGTGCATACTGAGCGAATGATAAGCTCTGACGATGTCTTCTGGCGTCATGCAGTCCTCTTTGTCATTAACAGGCATTCACGTTGTCACCTGTTTCCAGCTTACTGATCCATTGATGTCGGCTGAGTCGATACAGCACATGGTGGCGCAAAGGATGCCCCTCTGGCAGACCAGGGTGTTCAAAATCATCCGCTGGATCGTATTGCATGCCTAGCCGCGTCATAAGGCCCCGGGAGCGCTCGTTTTCAGGCACGGTAAACGCTACGATTTCCTCAAGGCCTACCTGCTCGAAACCAAAAGCCAGTGCTGCCTCTGCGGCCTCGTGAGCATACCCTTCATCCCAATAATCAGCCCCAAGCCGCCAGCCAATTTCTACAGCTGGGGTGAAAGGTGCATCGAAATTCGAGTTCTCAAGCCCGACATAGCCAATGAAAGGCGGACCGTTCTTGACTTCTACGGCCCACCAGCCATAGCCATAATCATGGAAATGCGCTTGAATGCGCTCGGTCAGCACCTGGGTTTCGGCCTCGTCCAGGCACTTGGGGAAAAATTCCATTACCTTGGGATCGGCACTTTGCGCGGCGAAAGGTGCATAGTCTTCCTTGCGCCACGGTCGCAAAATCAAACGTTCGGTATGCAATACCTTGGGATAGGCCTGGCTCATCTCCGCCCTCTTCTAAGGTCCTTTGATATTCGGACTGTCATGAGACCAGAGCATTCCATAGCGCCGGTTCGGTTTTTTGATAATGACGACCGCTTGGCGAGATTGGCAGGAATCGTCATTATGAGCGCCCAGTCGGCAGCATCGCCTGTATCCTCTCAAACCGGCATTTAGCTGCTTCCTACCGACTGCGTCTCTAAATTAGACCAATGTATCGACCTTCACTGAGCAATATGGCCGGCGAATGGTCCTAGGACATTAATGCGTTCTTTTCAGGCTGCTGCACACATGACTTCCAAGAATTCGGATAATTTCACCGTCCCTGAGCATAATAAGGTGGTAAAGGGGATGCCAGATGAAGTCCGTAGCCAACATGGCGATATTTTTTTCGCTGCGGTGAAAATGACTCGTATGCCTATGGTCGTAACCGACCCGCGGCAACATGATAATCCCATCATTTTTGTCAACGACGCCTTCCTAAAAACGACCGGCTATGAAGAGCATGAAGTTCTTGGCCGCAACTGTCGTTTTTTACAGGGCCCGGAAACGGATCAGGAAACCGTCCGGCAACTTCGTGAAAGCATTGAAGCCCGTCATGAGTGCAGCACCGAGCTGCTGAACTATCGAAAGGACGGCTCAACCTTCTGGAATGCTCTGTATATTTCTCCCGTCTATAACCAAGCGGGTGAGCTGGTGTATTTCTTCGCTTCGCAATTGGACGTCAGCCGTCGCCACGATGCTGAAGAAGCCCTACGGCAGTCCCAGAAGATGGAAGCGCTTGGCCAGCTTACCGGCGGTATTGCCCATGACTTCAATAATCTTCTTCAGGTCATGGTGGGTTATCTGGACATCCTGCGAATCAATCTGGATCGCCCGGAAATGGACCGGGAAAAGGCCAAGCGTCATGTCGATAACACTCGTGAAGCGGTTAATCGTGCGGCTACGCTGACGCAGCAGCTGTTGGCGTTTGCCCGCAAGCAACGGTTGACCGGCCGTACCCTGAACATCAACGATCTGATCGAAGACCGGCTTGATCTTTTGTCCAGAACGCTAGGTGACCCATATCAGCTCACCACGCGGCTGGCTCCAGACTTGTGGAACTGCAAGATCGACCCAACCCAGGCCGAGATGGCGCTTATCAATATCCTGGCCAATGCGCGTGACGCCATGGAAGCACGCGGTGAAGGTCGCGTTACCATCGAGACGCGTAATATTGAAGTAACGCCGGAGGATCTGTCCTACGGTGGTCTTACCCCTGGCCGCTACGCCAACATCTGTATTACCGATACCGGTGAAGGTATTCCAGCTGAAGTGCTTGGGCGGGTACTCGACCCCTTCTTCACTACAAAGGAAGAAGGCAAAGGGACCGGGCTTGGCCTGTCCATGGTGTACGGCTTCATGAAGCAGTCTGGTGGAATGGTTCGCCTTTACTCTGAAGTAGGCATGGGCACCACCGTTCGCCTTTACTTCCCGACAGCCCAGGAAGAGATTATTCAGCAACCCGCGGAGTCCACCAGCACTCACGAGGAACCCGGCAGCGAAACCATTCTGGTCGTAGATGATCGGGAGGAGGTAGCCGCGCTGGCCCAGGCCATACTGGAAGAGTTCGGCTATTCGGTTCGGGTTGCCTACAATGGCAGGGAAGCACTGGCAGCACTGGAGCAATATGGTGATATCCAGATGCTTTTCAGTGATCTGATCATGCCCGGCGGCATGAACGGTGTGATGCTGGCCCAGGAAGCCCGACGACGCTGGCCTAACATCCGCGTTCTGCTGACTACCGGGTATGCCGACACCACTCTGGAGCGCGGGCAGACCGATACGTCTGAATTCGAAGTGTTGAGTAAACCCTACGGTCGCCTGGAATTGGCACGCCGGGTTAGAAAAATACTGGACGGAGCGTAATGAATGACAATGAGAGTGTGATGGAGGAGGACGACAGCTACGAGTGCAGTGCCGAAAGCGATTCGCCAGCCAGTCTGGAAGCCTTTCTCAGCTGCCTCGAAGAAGTCGGACGTAGCCCGGAAAAGGTCTCTGTAGGCCATTTGATCGATGCCATTGGCAGTCGCTCTTATGGCCCTCTTCTCTTACTTGCAGGCCTTATCGCTCTCTCTCCCCTGACAGGGATTCCTGGCATTGCCACGGCTATCTCGATCTATGTCATTCTGGTCAGCGTACAACTGCTCATCGGTCGCAAGCACTTCTGGCTACCGCGCTGGGCCCTTAAACGCCAGGTCCCGCGTGGCAAGCTGCGCAAGTCGCTACGCATGCTCCATCCCACTGCCCGTTTCGTAGACCGCTTTTTAAAGCCAAGACTGACCTTTTTGACCAAAGGCATCTTTCAGCACATTACAGCACTGCTCTGCATTATGGTCGCACTCTGCATGCCGGTTCTGGACCTTGTGCCGTTTGCGAATACAACGGCCGGCGCGGCCATGACAGCCTTTGCCATCTCGCTGATCGCACGCGATGGCTTGATCTTTCTGCTTGCCAGTGGCTTTTGCGGCGGTATCGCCTGGTTGCTTATCGGCCTTTTGCTCTGATTACCCGCTTTTTTCCTTTATGACGACACTGCCCCTGGTCTACCACGACGATTACAGCCCACCCTTTCCACCCGAACACCGTTTTCCGATGGAGAAATTTCGCCTGCTCTATGAGCATCTGAGCGAGTGCGGGCTGGTAACCTGTAACAACCTATACCGTCCTGAATTGCCCACGGCTGAACTACTGGCCCTGGCTCATGATCCGGCCTACGTTGCACGCTACATGAGCGGTGAGCTTTCCTATGCTGAGCAGCGTCAGCTGGGCCTGCCCTGGAGCGAGGCCCTGGCGCGGCGAACCGTACGCGCCGTAGGCGGCTCGCTCCTTACGTTAGAGCTGGCTCTACAGTATGGGCTGGCCTGTCATATGGCGGGAGGCACGCACCACGCACATCATGATTATCCAGCAGGGTTTTGCATCTTTAATGATCTGGCCATCATGGCGCTGTACCTCCTGGAAAGCGGCAGGGCTGGGCGCGTTCTGATCTTTGACTGCGACGTTCACCAAGGGGACGGTACAGCACGGATTTTGGAAGACGTGCCGGATGCTGTCACCGTATCGCTGCATTGCCAGACCAACTATCCCGCACGCAAGGCTCAGAGCGATTGGGACATTCCGCTCCCCAAAGGCATGGGCGATGCGCACTATCTGCATGTTGTCGAGGATGCGCTGAATTATCTACTTCCTCTCTACCAGCCTGACATCGTGCTATATGATGCCGGTGTCGATGTTCATGCAAGCGATGCCTTGGGCTACCTCATGCTCACTGACGAGGGCATTGCCGCCCGGGACGAGTATGTCATCCGCCATTGCCTGGGCAGAGATATCCCTGTTGTGGGCGTCATCGGCGGCGGTTACGACAAGGACCGCGCCCTGCTGGCCAAACGGCACGGCATCTTGCATCACAGTGCCGCCAGGGTATGGGCCAGCGGGTTGGCGTCTGGCTAGAGCTTCATAGGCTTGGGCTTCGAGCCATCAGTAAAGCGAGCGAGGCGAAACGCGTAAGGATCGACAATCGGCTTGGCACCTGTGACCAGGTCTGCAGCAAGCTGCCCGACGGCCGGGCCGACGCCAAACCCATGCCCGGAAAGCCCTGTGGCCACTACCAGCCCGGGCACTGCATCAATCTCAGAAATCACGGGTATGGCATCCGGGGTTACGTCGATCAGACCCGCCCACTGCTGAGCAATCTGTGCCTTGGCAAACACCGGGAACTGACGAACCAGTTGATTCATTGCTTCCAGGTTCTGCTGAGGGTCCGGGTACGGGTCCAGCACGCGCATGTATTCGTAGGGCGATGGACGATCCAGCGGAACAGGTTTGCCTTCATGCCACTCCTGGCGAAAGCGCTCGTCGAACCGAATGCGTAGACTCGACCACTCCGACCTCAAGGCGGGTAGAAAATCCATGAAAAAGCGGAAGCTGTCTGGTACCAGCGAGGCGATGTTTACACTGCCATTGGCGATGGTATAGCCACCATCAAGGCGCTTGCGAAAAGCCACGTCACGTGTCCAAAGCGTACACTCCGGCCCCTCCTCCAAGGGCGCTGTTCGCAGCACACTGTTACGCACCTTGAGTTGCGGTAACCGCACGCCAAGATCCTTCAGAAAGCGGCTCGACCATGCCCCTCCCGCGAGAATGACTGACTCACAGGCGATTCGGCCTCGCTCAGTGATGGCTGCGCTCACCCGCCCCGCTGACAGTTCAAGGCCTCGCACGGCGCAACCGGTCAAAATGACGGCGCCGAACCGTTGGGCAGCCGTCGCGATTGCAGGCGCCGCCTTCTGGGGTTCCGCACGCCCATCGGTAGGGCAATAGATTCCGCTTTTCCAACTGACCTGGCCGGCTGGCAACAGGTGTTTGAGCTCATCGCCGGACACCATGCGCACGTCCACCTCATGCTGACGCGCCACACTGATCCACTTCTCGTAGTCAGCCTCCTCCTGCTCAGACTCGGACGAAAATAGAATTCCGGAACGGCGAAAGCCCGTTTCGCCCTGCACGACCTCGTTCAGTCCTTCCCAGATCTTGAGGCTTTCAACCGCAAGGGGGAGTTCGCGTGGGTCGCGGTAAAGCTTGCGCACCCACCCCCAGTTACGGCTGGACTGCTCTCCGGCGATATAGCCCTTCTCACAGAGCACCACGGAAATGCCTTCCCGTGCCAGCGCCAATGCCGCGCTGGTACCGGCAATCCCTCCGCCGATAATCACCACCTGAACCTTGGGTGGCAGCTCTTTATCCGCTTTGACTAGATCAACCTCGGGTCCCATCCACAACGCTCCGTTCATCGATAATCAGTTAGTCACACGGGAGGCATGCCTTGTTCATCAGCATACCGGCAGGATTCTGCGGGTGCTTCGCGGTAAACTGACAGGCTTTCTCTCCTGCGATGGCTGTCATGTCCCAATACACGTCTACTCCTTCCCGCTCCGCAACCATTATTGGCGGTGGGCCTGCTGGCCTTATGGCTGCCGAAGTGCTGGCTAGCACGGGTATAACAGTAGACGTATATGACGGCATGCCCTCGGTCGGACGCAAGTTTCTTCTGGCCGGCGTGGGTGGCATGAACATCACCCATGCTGAAGATCAGCCTGCCTTTCGCTCCCGTTATCGTGAACGCGAACCCGCGCTCTCCCGTTATCTCGATGGATTCGACAGCCAAGCCCTACGAGACTGGATTCATGGGCTGGGTATCGAAACCTTTGTCGGGAGCTCAGGCCGTGTCTTCCCAGCCGACATGAAGGCTGCACCCTTGTTGCGCGCCTGGTTGCATCGCCTGCGTGAAGCAGATGTTCGTATTCACACGCGTCACCGCTGGCTGGGTTGGAACGAAAGCGGCGCCCTTCGCTTTTCGACACCGGCTGGCGAAACCTGCCTGTACGCCGAGGCGACACTGCTCGCCTTGGGCGGCGCCAGTTGGCCACGCTTGGGGTCTGACGGGGCATGGACGCACTATCTGCAAGCGCGTGGCGTCTCTCTGGCGCCGCTGCAACCCGCTAACTGTGGTTTTGAGGTAGGCCAGTGGAGTGAACATTTACGCAGCAAGTTTGCGGGTTCGCCTATTAAGCCTGTAGCCATGACACTCAAGAATGGCACACACCGACAGGGTGAGTTCGTGCTGACCGAGACCGGCATTGAAGGCAGTCTGGTCTATGCCTTATCCGCAGAGATTCGCACCGAACTGCTCAGTACGGGTTCCGCCACAGTGTATCTGGACCTTGCACCGACCAAGGACCAGAGCGCCCTTATGGCTGCGCTAAACAAGCCCCGCAAGGGTAAATCGATGGCGAATCATCTGCGAGTCCACGCAGGTCTGGAGGGTGCTCGTGCCGCCCTTTTGCGGGAATTGGCACCAGCCGAAGCCTTCAATGACATGCATCGCCTGGCAGCAGCGATCAAGTCACTCCCTCTCACCGTCGTCCGTCCGCGCCCTATTGAAGAGGCCATCAGTTCAGCGGGCGGCGTACCGTTCGAAGCACTGAACGAGCACCTTATGCTCACTAGCCTGCCGGGCGTTTTCTGCGCCGGTGAGATGCTGGATTGGGAAGCGCCCACAGGAGGCTATCTGCTGACCGCCTGCTTTGCCACAGGACGAAGCGCAGCCTTGGGCGCGGCGGCATGGTTGAGACGCTAAATCGCTGACTTATCTGATTTTGCGCCTCTGATCACAGCCCTCCCGTCGGATGCTCCGAACCGCCTCGTAACCCTCATGGTCAGCTTTCATAGAGCCCGTGACGAGGCTTACTACCGTGCTTACCGATATGACGAGAGAGCCTGACCATGAATGCTATCGACCTTCTGAAGAACGATCATAAAGTCATCCTGGATATTCTTGAGCAGCTTAGCGGCACCTCTGAGCGCGCTGTCAAAAAGCGCCAGGAGCTGGTGCAGAAGCTGGAAAATGAGCTAACCCTGCACACACACATCGAAGAAGAGATCTTCTATCCGGCGTTCAAAGCGGCGGGTAAAAAAGAAGAAGCCAAGATGTATTACGAGGCGATTGAAGAGCATCGTGCAGTTGACTCTCTGGTGTTACCTCATATCAAGGCCACAGCACCCGACAGCCTGGAGTTTTCCGGCCGGGTAAAAGTTGCCAAAGAGCTTCTTGAGCATCACATCGAAGAGGAAGAAGAAGAGATGTTCAAGGATGCCCAAGAGCTACTGGCATCCCAACTGGACGAGCTGGGCACGCAAATGCAGGAGCGCAAAAAGGCACTCAAGCAAGAGCTTAGCGCACGCAAGGCTGCCTAAGCCTGCCTGCCCCTGTAGAGCCTGCGGCTCTACAGGGTCTTGATTACTCGCTTATTTCTTCTTGCCGAACCCCGGCATCTTGCGTACCGACTTTACTGCTGGCTTGTCATTCTCAATCCAGCGCCCCAGAGGCTTGCTGCTTTTCGCATCGCTAACCGAGCCAATCTTTGGTTTCTTGGGCTTTTTCGGCTTCTTCATCACAACGCCACCTGGTCCGGTTTGCGGCACCTTGTGATCGGGAATGAAGTCTGGTTCGTCCCGTCGCGCAATCGTCTGGCCAATCAGCGTCTCAATCGCAGCCAGATAATTGACCTCATCCGCCGCTACCAGGGAGATGGCCGCACCGGTTGCACCCGCACGCCCCGTACGCCCGATGCGATGAACGTAATCCTCCGCCACAATAGGCAAGTCCAGATTAACCACTAACGGCAGATCCTGAATGTCCAGACCTCGTGCCGCTACGTCGGTTGCCACCAGTACATCCGCCTCACCCGCCTTGAACCGTTCCAGTGCACGCAAACGAGCCGGCTGGGGTTTGTCACCGTGAATTGCCTCGGCCTGAATGCCCTCTTCCGCCAGCGTTTCCACCAGTTGATCAACACTCTTACGAGTCTTGGCAAAAACCAGCACTTGCCCCCACCGCTTTTGCGCATACAGATAACAGAACAGTTCCGCCTTACGCTTTTTGTCTACCGGAATAAGCCATTGCTTGACGCTCTTGGTCGTGGTGTTGCGTGGACTGATATCAATCGTCAGCGGATCACGCAGCAACGGCTTGGCCAGATCACGAATGGCTTCGGAGAAGGTGGCGGAAAACAGGAGTGTTTGCCGCCGCTGGGGCACCATGACGAAGATTTCACTCAATTCGCGAGCAAAGCCCAGATCCAGCATACGGTCTGCTTCATCCAGGATAAGCGTCTGTACCTGATCGAAGCGCACGGCGTTCTGGTTGAACAGATCCAGCAGTCGACCTGGGGTTGCGACCAGCACATCCACGCCTTTACGCAGTTTCATCATTTGCGGGTTGATGCTGACACCGCCATATACGACGGCTGTGCGCAGCGGTAGGTGCTGAGCGTAATCGCGCACACTCGTGTGGACCTGCTCGGCCAGCTCGCGAGTCGGTACAAGAATCAATGCACGGATTCGGTTGGCCGATACCGCAGGCCCCTCCTGAGCAAGCCGCTGCAGAGTTGGCAAGGCGAAACCAGCCGTTTTGCCCGTGCCGGTCTGAGCGGCCGCAAGTAAGTCACGACCCTTGAGCACCGCAGGAATGGCCTGGGCCTGGATCGGAGTTGGGGTGGTGTGTTCTAGCGCGTCGAGCACACGCAACAAAGGCTCGATCAGGCCGAGTTCGGCAAAAGTCATGACGCTAACCGCAATGAAGAAAAGGATGGAATTGTAGGCGTCACACCGTTGAGCGTCGAGTACAGCTATCGGAGCGGTAGCCAGAAGCCGACACCTGCCCTTCTCCTCAAAATGCTCTATCTCAATAATTTTGAGGGACAGACCTCATTAATGGACATTTTCTTGAACGCTCAGAAACCGGTGCAGACCAAATCTTAAAGGAAGCCCTGGAAGTCTCAGGCGGTGACCCTCGCAAGGGTCTTACCGATCAAGGATTCGATGAATTCAACTGGCATTGCCCAGGTGTCGAATAATCCCATAAGGAGACTCCATGAAAGCTGTTGTTTATAACGGTCCTCGTGACGTCAGTATCAAGAACGTTACTGATGCCAAGATCGAGAAACCCACCGACGCCCTGATCCGTATTACCACCACCAACATCTGCGGCTCCGACCTGCACATGTATGAAGGCCGCACCAGCTTTGAGCAAGGCCGCATCCTGGGTCATGAAAACATGGGACAGGTTGTTGAGGTCGGCTCAGGCGTTGATCGTGTCAAAGTAGGCGATTACGTCTGTCTGCCTTTTAATATTGGCTGCGGCTTTTGCGAGAACTGTGAAAAGGGCCTGACTGGCTTCTGCCTGACAGCCAATCCTGGAAGCGCTGGCGCAGCCTATGGCTTTGCCGAAATGGGGCCCTATGAAGGCGGCCAGGCTGAGCTGCTGCGTGTGCCTTACGCTGACTTCAACTGCCTTGTTTTACCCGAGGATGCACAGGAGAAAGAGGATGACTATGTCATGCTCTCCGACATCTTCCCTACCGGCTGGCATGCTACGGAGCTGGCGGGTCTCCTTCCGGGTGAGTCGGTTGCAATCTATGGGGCCGGGCCTGTGGGATTGATGGCCGCCCACTCGGCCATCATCAAAGGTGCCTCGCAGGTATTCGTCGTGGATACGCATCCAGATCGACTCGCTCTGGCTGAGCGCCTGGGTGCTATCGCTATCAATGGTGCGGAAGGCGAAGCCGTCGAGCAGATCCTGAACAAGACCAACGGCCGCGGCACTGACCGTGGTTGCGAGTGTGTAGGCTATCAGTGCTGCGACCGCCATGGTCATGAAGCCAACCACCTCACCATGAACAACCTTGTGGCTTCGACCAAGGCCACTGGTGGAATCGGTGTGGTAGGTGTATTCGTACCGCAGGATCCAGGCGCGCAGAGCGAACTGGCAAAGGAAGGCAAGATGGCCTTTGACTTTGGACAATTCTGGTTCAAAGGCCAACAGATCCGTACGGGACAGGCTAACGTCAAGGCCTATAACCGGCGCTTGAGCGCACTGATTCATACTGGACGTGCAAGTCCATCACAGATCATTTCCCATAGCCTGAAGCTGGACCAGGCACCGGATGCCTACAAGCATTTTGATGCCCGTGATGATGGCTGGACCAAAGTGGTCCTCAAGCCTGCGGCTTAACTTCCGTCTCGGCAAGGCTTGCTTTGCGGGCCTTGCCTCTCGCCCGCCACTGCGGAAGCCCGACCAGGATTACTGCTGCCACGATCACCACCATGGCCATCCATTCAGCATGGCCTATCTGCTCTCCAGCAAACACAATACCCAGCAGCACAGCCACAACCGGGTTCACGTAGGCATAGCTGGTTGCTGCGGCGGGTCGCACATGCTTTAGCAGATACATATAAGAGCTAAACGCAATGATTGAGCCGAACACGATCAGATACCCCAGTGCCAGCCAGCCGTCCAGGGTCGACGGTGTTGTCAGCGGCTCACCACTGAGGCGACTGCCCATGAACAGAATACCGCCGCCTACAATCATCTCAACAGCACTGGCCATTGGACCTGCGGGCAATGGCAGATGCCGACTCCAGACCGATCCGAAGGCCCAGCTGGCCGCTGCGAAAAGCGTGATCACCGCACCCCAGGGTGTCGTCTGCATGTTCTCGCCGAGGTTGAGCAGCAAAATACCAATGAATCCAAGGCCGATTCCGGCCCATTCAAGCCGCGTATTATGCTGACCCCAGAATAGACCGAAGCACAGTGTGAAAAGCGGCACCGTAGCCACGGCAAGTGCAGCCACCCCGGAGGCAACGCCTGAATGCTCCGCAAGCGTCACACCACCATTTCCACAGCTCAGCAGCAAAAAGCCCACCAGTCCGCCTCCTACCCACTCACGTCGTGTCGGCATGGGGGCTCCGCGGGAGAGCTGCCAGACAAATAAGAGGCTACCTGCAATCAGAAAGCGCAGACCCGCCATCAACATGGGCGGCCACGACTCAACGCCAATACGGATGACCAGGTAGGTCGATCCCCAAATGACGTAAAGCGCAAAAAAGGCACACAGCAGAAGTAACAGCGAACGGCTATCCCGAGCAGGCATGGTGGCAACTCTTATAATTAAAGTCCTAGTAGCCTGAGTCGTACGCTCGATTAAGAACCAGAAAGAAAGTTTAAGCGGCAAGCCACTACTTACCGTAACGGGCCATACTGGCATTTTGGCAAGGCTGCATGGGTCTTAAAATACCGCCAGAACTAATCAGCCAACTTACGAATCAGGACACTAGTTTAGAAAGAGAAAGCGACGGCGTTAATGCTATAAGCTTGTTTTTTACACTCGACTACCTTTGAAACAAAGGTCTTTTGGCAAAACAGGCACTGTTTCGAAATCGTCACAGGAGGACGTATGGACCAGTATGACCGACAGATCATAAATGCCTTGCTTGACAATGGCAGGGCCTCCTTTGCCGACCTGGCGCGGCGGGTCAATCTTTCAGCCCCCGCAGTAGCAGAACGTGTTGCAAAGCTTGAGGCCAGCGGCGTCATTACTGGATATCACGCGTCAGTCAATCTGAAAGCGCTCGGTCAGCCCATAGAATGTCTGATTTCGGTAACCCTGAACAAGCCCACCAGCGACAAGCTATTTGATGAGTTGGCTGCCATACCCCAACTCATTGCCTGCCATCGTGTAACGGGTGAATCCTGCGTCGTCCTGCGGGCAGCGGTTGCAGACATGGCTGAACTGGAAGCCCTGATTGATCGACTGATGCGCCACGGCATGAGCAAGACGTCGATCATTCTCTCGACGCCTTTCGAACGACGAACACCAACCCTGCTGTACCCGTCAACCGAGCTGCCACGCTCTATTCGTCGCGCCTGATACTCAGCGCAAAAGCAGCCCGTCATCAATCACGACGTACTCATCCGCTGCCCGGATCAAGGCATGCGCTGTAAGGCCGGGCGCGCCGTAGACGCGAGTATGAACCCCGTAGCAGTGCCGGACTTTTTCCAGTAACAGGTCAAAGTCGCCATCTCCTGACGCCAGGACGATTTCGTCCACCTTGGGAGCAGCGTCCAGGACATCGATCGTGATGCCTACGTCCCAGTCGCCTTTGGCAGAGCCGTCGCTACGCTGGATATAAGGCTTGAGCTTTACAGTAAACCCCAGATTACGAAGGATCTGCTGGAACTGTTGTTGTCGGCTATCCCCCCGCTCGATGGCATAGGCTGAAGCGAAAACCAGTTCGCCTCGTTGCGAGATTTCCTTCAGGAAGTTCGCATAATTGAAGTGGCAGCCATGCGTATGGCGAACCGTGTAATAGATATTCTGAACATCAACGAACACAGCAATCTTCTTCACAACACTCCCATCGACTAACGTCGCGTACATCAAGGTCATTTCTGTTCGGGTCACTCCGCCCCGATACGCTCTCCTATCGCTAGCCTGAAAGCCGCTGTTACAGAATAGGCCACTTGAAACGACAAAGGCAGCCAATTGGCTGCCTTTGCTTTCAAAAGGTCGATTAGATGAACTGATCGTCATCTCCACTATCGTCGAAGAAGCCACTGTCGTCGCTTCCGTAATCGGCTTGCTGGAAGCCGCCATCACTGAAGCCATCATCATAGCCACCGCCAGTGTCGCTGGCCTGCGTCCAACCACTGTCCTGGCTCCCAGTATCGCTGGCCAAATCTGCCGCAGGTTCTTCATTGATGATATTGACGATTTCCTGCGGCTGGGAATCGTGGAACATGCTGGAAATAGTTTCCGCCAGCAATACACCGCCGGCCACACCCACAGCAGTCTGCATTGCTCCCCCTAAAAAGCTGCCCGCCCGGGAGGGCGCTGCCGGTGCGGCATTGTAGCCATACCCTGGATTAGGCTGACCATATCCTGGCGCCTGGCCATAGGAAGGCGCCTGACGCGGACCGGGTTCGTTCCAGCCACCACGGGACGCCTGAGCGTGAGAGTGGGACTGCTGCGAGCTTCCGCCAAACAAATTGGACAAGAACCCGCCGTTGTTCGATTTGCTTTGTTGCATTTGCCCCACTTGCGCTTCCAGCTCGCGTACACGCTGATCCAGCCGCTTGAGTGCAGCTTCCTGAATCAGAATGACCTGAGCCATGTAGTAGGGGGCCGTTGGCTGCTGATGCAGCCGCTCCTGGATATAAGCCTCCGCCTGAGGGTCGCGGTTGGCAGTCTGAGCCTCCGCTTCTTTCAGGCGCGTAAACAGGCCTTCGATCAGTTGTTTCTCTTCAGATTGCATGTGACCTCCCGAGGACGGCCAAAAAAAGAAAACTTGGGCGCCGTAGACCTGCGCAAGTGTTCATGAATATTTAGTCATGGCTCGCTTATAGGTACGTAGCTGGCAGCGAGCCGGTCTACTATAAATGCTGATCAGCACCTGATATTTCAATCCTGCTGCTGTCGCTATTCAGTATTGATTCAGCTCGATATCTCTTTACTGGGCGACGTGCCGCGGAAGGCATCCTTCTGCTTGACCTCATCCAGTTTTACAGGTCGCCCGGTTTTGGCTGACTCATACAGGGCCTCCATGATGCGCTGGTCCTGCAACCCCTCCTCACCCGGGGTATAGGGTTTTTTGCCGGTTACGACACACTCGGCAAAATGATCCATTTCGATAGCAAACTGATTCTTGTCCGGGGCGTTGATCTGCTCTACCACCGGCGCCACGAATTCAGTCGTTGTTTCTGACTCCTGGCTACGCTTGAGCTGAAGGTTGCGATAGGAAAACGCAGGGTCCATTTCCACCCAGCCTTTATCGCCTACTACTCGATAACGCTTGGAGTTGAATGTGGAATAGCTTGTCATGCACTGTGCGTGTACCCCGCCAGGGAAACGCATCTGCCAAAGCATGGCTTCCTCGACTTCCTTAAAACGAGGATCATCTGGTGTGCTGTACATCGTGGCGAACACCTCGACTGGCTCCTCCCCCAGAAGAAAACGCGCCGTGTTCAAGCAGTACAGTCCTATATCCGGCAGGGCTCCGCCGCCTGCCAAAGCCTTCTTGTGCCGCCACTGATCAACGTTTTCCTTAGACTGATTCTGACAGTTCGCCATCTCCAGCAGCTTTACAGTGCCAAGCCCGGTTCCATTACGCAGCCACTCCATAACCTGCCGATTACGCGGTTCGTACTGGATACGGTAAGCCACCATTAGCAGTCGATTAGCCTGGGCACAGGCGTCGATCATCTCCTGGCATTCCTTTACGGAATTGGCCATGGGCTTCTCGCACAAGACGTGCTTGCCAGCCCTGGCGGCGCGCAGGGTGAACTCATGGTGCATATTGTTGGGCAACACGATATAGACAATATGAACGTCCGGGTTGTCGCGGATCTGGTCGAAGGTCTGATAGTTATAAAGACCACTTTCGGGAACATTGTACATCTGGGCGACCCGCATCGCCTTTTCACGGTCTCCGCTGACCAGTGCAGTCACCTTGCAACGTTTGGAAGAGGCGAAGGCAGGCAGGATTTCTTCCAACGATAAACGTCCCAGTCCTACCACTGCGACACCAACGCGCTGGTCGCGCCCTAGTTGAACCGGCATGTCCGTTTTATCGCTTTTGCCTTCCTGCATATGTGGCAGCGTAATGGGCTTGGGTAACTGCGCTGCGGGCTGCCCTGCGCCTCCTGTAGGCACCGCCTGCGCAGCGCCTGATGTATTCTGTGCCCACGCATTGTTGCTGGTGAGGCCAAGTACACCGGCAGCTACCGCCCCCTGCCCGGCATACATGAGAAATTTACGACGTCCGCTCAGGCTATCTGATGCATTGCTCATAAGGGTCTCCTGAAAGTAGGCTCTGTGTTCAGAAGGCTCGCAAAACACGCAAGTTCCTTGCATTTGTTACAAGACATAGATAGCCGACTAAGGGTAAGTACTGCCTTTTAAGAGCCATCCTAGAGCGCTTTCATGAACAACAGGTCTGCTGCTTTACTGATCATTGATCAGCAACAAGGTATCCACTCACCGGCACTGGGACCCCGAAACCACCCTGAAGCCGAGCAGCGGATTGCGGCATTGCTCGCCATATGGCGTAAGCAGGGCTGGCCCATCGTGCATGTCCGCCATATTTCCCGTAATCCGCAATCCGTTTTTGCACCGGGTCAGCCGGGCGCTGAGTTCCAGCCCCTCCTCAGTCCCTTGCCTCAGGAAATGGTTTTCGAAAAAAATGTAACCGATGCGTTTATCCATAGCGGTCTTGAACGCTGGCTCCATGCACGCGCTATCAATCAGGTTGTGATTACAGGCGTAGCCAGCGAAAATTCGGTGGAGGCGACTGCCCGGACGGCCAGCAACCTGGGATTTGCCACGTGTGTGGTAGAGGATGCCTGTTATACCTTTGCTAAAACGGATTTTTACGGCACGCCTCGTAGTGCCAAGGAGGTTCACGCCATGGCCATGTCCAACCTGCAACAAGAATATGCTGAGGTCATGACAACTGCTCAACTGCTGTCAGGTCTCGGCTTTACCCTGTCATAAAACGGCTGATAAAGCCGTTCCGTTTTTATCGGACAAGCGAGTAATGACGCCCTTCAATATCCTGCGTGATGCACTGTATTTTTTTACCCGGCACCTGTTTTCGCTGTTAACCCTTTGCCTGCCCTGGCTGATCATCGAAAGCGTGGCACGCTGGCAGGTTGTTCAGCACTTCGGTACTGAAGGCGGTCTCTGGGAGCTATTGGTTGGCGTGATGTTCTATCCGATTTATACCGGATCACTCATCCTGTTCCTGAACGCACGCAGCCATGGCCACATGCCTCCGGCAACCGAGTTGTGGGGCCTCGCCCTTCGCCTCTGGCCTCGCTTTGCCATCATGGCCGGCCTGGTTGCTTCGCTGGTTGTGCTCGGTTTTTCGCTAATGATCGTGCCGGGCTTTTTTATCATGGTGAAGTTTGCCTTTGCCGAACCGATGCTGGTCCTACGCGGTATGGCCCCGCTAGAGGCCATGAGCGCAAGTTTTCAGAAGACCCGCGGGCACTTCCTGACCCTGCTACCGCTGATCTTGATCACGCTCTTGCCGGCCTGGCTATTGGATGCCTGGATCAGCAGCCGCTTTGCCGATGCGCCAGTCCTGCAGATCGCCCTGCAAAGCCTATCCGGGCTGTTTCAGCTTATTTCCTCAATTGCTGTATTTCGCCTGTTCATGATGGCTGACCGCTCGTCTTGAAGCCATCAAGTCTCAAGCCAGGCGGCCGTTATCCTTAAGGCGGGTCTTCCCATACAGGCGGGGCTAGATCCCGCCATAACAATAAATACGCCTGGTCAGCGTGCGGAGTGTATAGCCATGAGCGAGCTCCTGACTGTCCCTGTGTCATCGCCTACCGTGCTGCTCGTTGATGAAGACCCCAGCACGCTCTCTCATCTTGAGGCCTTGCTGGCAAGCCTGAGCTGTAGCGTTTATGCCGTCCACGACGGACCGGAAGCACTGGCATTGCTGGACCAGCACCCCATTGATCTCGTGATTTCCGACGCGCGTATCGCAGGCGTGGACGGCGCTTCCTTCATGGCTGCCGTACAAGCGCGCAATCCTGGCTGCCTGCGTATTCTGCTGACCAGCCAGCCAGACCTTGCCACCCTGATCGACGCCATCAACGCAGGCGAGATCTACCACTACTTCAGCAAGCCCTGGCACCCTGGCGAATTACGCTTGAATGTGCAAAAAGCACTTGCCTATCAGCAGGCACGACACGAGCGCCATCGACTCGAAGCACTTACTCGGGACCAGAACGCCCAGCTTCGCCAACTCAACGAAACCCTGGAAAAACGAGTGGAGGCCCGTACCGCGGAGCTTCAACAGACGGCGGATATGCTGGACCTCTCTTTTGCCGAGCTGCACCGCAGCTATGTCACCAGTACAGAAGTCTTTTCTCTACTTATCAACCAGCGGTTACCCAAGGACAAGCAAGCGAATGCGCAGGTCATCGCCTTGATACGCGCCCACTGCGAACACTCTGCATTCGATGAAAGCACTACACGCATCCTGTCGATGGCGGCTGCGCTGTACAACATTGGCAAACTGGCGTGGAACGATGCGTTGATTACCACCCCATACGAACACTTGCATCCTAACGAGCGCGAAACCTACCGCCAGTACCCGGCCAAGAGCGAGTCTCTGTTGATGACGCTTGAGCCTCTGCAAGACAGTGCTCATTTGATTCGTCATCATCAGGAACGCTGGGACGGTAACGGCTTTCCAGATCATCTCAAAGGTGAGGCGATTCCGTTGGGGGCTCGGCTGCTCAAGCTTGCCATTGACTTCGTCGAGCTACAGCTGGGCCTGATCATGGACCGACGCCTGAATCACGATGAGGCATTGCTGTTTATCCGCAAATATGCGGGCAAACTATATGATCCTGAACTGGTGGAACCCTTCATCAAAACCTGTATACGCTGCCTGCCACATGTACGAATTGGTGATCCGAACATCCATGCGCTGAATACACATCAGCTCCGGGCTGGCATGATCCTGGCCAGCAATCTCCATGCAGACAATGGGATGCTCTTACTGAACGAAGGCAAAGTGCTGACCCTGCCCCTGATTGACAAGTTGATCGCCTTCGAGGACATCGAAGGCGGACACTACACCGTACTCACCAGACTTCCTGCTGAAGGACGTCCGGCCGCATAAGCGGCCGGATTCTGGTATTACCACATCAGATCATCAGGGATCTGATACGCGGCATATGGATCGTCCGCATCCGGTGCCTCATTCTGCACATTAAGCAACACGACCCGGCGCGGGTCGCGCTCCTGAATGCGCTCGGCCGTTGCACGAGGCACTACATCATAACGACCTTCATGTCGCACGATACCCAGGCTGCCCCTGCTTAATTTCTCACGCATCAAGGCATTGACGGGGACGCGCTTGACCTTTTTGTCATCTACGAAATTATAGTAATCGTCGCTTTCAAGCTTAGGCAGGCGGCTGCCTTCAATCAGCTGCTTGATCTGAGCCTGCTCAGCCTTGCGCCGCTTCTTTTCTTCCTGTTGACGATTAAGCTCCTGATCACGGGCGAGCTTTTCAGCATTGGCCTGCTGGGCCGCCAGTTTCTGGGATTCATCTTTCTCAGCCTGCCCGCGGTGCTCCATACGGGTTTGCTTCTGTTTTTGCTTGGCAGCCTGCTTGGCCTGTTTCTCGTTGACCAAACCCGCCTTTAGGAGCTGGTCGCGCAAAGACATACTCATGGGTGCAACTCGTTCTAAAGCCCGTCGGGCGGGCATGTTACGTTAAAAGACACATAGTACCCGGACGGTTGCCCCCTAGGCCAGCCGACAATCGGAATCGTCATATTTCATCAGTCATCCTGCGCATTGATTTTGCGCAGTGCAAGCACGGGCATAGAGTGAAATAATCACCACAACACACTCAGAGCGTTAATATTGGCACACTGCACCGTTAAAATGCTTAGCCTGCTAACCAGCTCAACCTGAAAAGCCGAGCCCCATGATTACGTTTACTATTCTTGCCCTATTCGTTGCCAGCGTATTGTTTGTACATTTACGCGGCCGCTCACGCCTGCCGTTCTTGCGTCAGCTGGTCAATCACTCTGCGGTCTTCGCGCCCTATAACGCCCTGATGTATCTGTTCTCCAGTGTGCCTTCCAAGCCTTACCTGGATCGCCAGCGCTTCCCAGAGTTGGATGTACTGAAGGACAACTGGGAGGACATTCGAGAAGAAGCGATGCATCTTTTCGACGAAGGCTATATCCGAGCGGCCGAAAAGAATAACGACGCCGGCTTTGGCTCGTTCTTCAAGAAAGGATGGAAGCGTTTTTACCTCACCTGGTATGGCGAGCCGCTGCCTTCAGCACAGACCCTTTGCCCCAAAACAGTTGAGCTGGTCAGCCGTATTCCCAATGTAAAAGGCGCCATGTTTGCACTGCTACCGGGTGGCAGTCATCTGAACCCGCACCGTGACCCCTTCGCCGGCTCCCTGCGCTATCACCTGGGTTTGTCCACGCCCAACTCGGACGCCTGCCGGATTTATGTGGACGGCGAGCCCTATGCCTGGCGTGATGGCGAAGACGTCATGTTTGATGAGACCTTTGTACATTGGGTCAAGAATGAAACAGAACAGACACGTGTCATCCTGTTTTGCGACATTGAACGACCACTACGCTCACGCCTGTTAACGGCTATCAATCGCCGCGTCAGCCATTTCCTGGGTAGCGCTACGGCACCGCAAAACGTCGACGGAGAACGCGTAGGGGGTATCAACCAAGCCTACGCCTTCAGCAAACGCTTTGGGGATGCCTTTGGCGGTATGGTACGTGCATTCAAACGCCGCCACCCCAAGGCCTATAAGGTGCTCAAGCCTGTACTGGCCGTGCTGGTGTTTGCCCTGTTGCTGAAATGGATCTTTGGCTAATCACTTTCTGGCTAAAGCGCTCAGCGGAGCGCTTTAGCCACCTTCTCCTCCGCTTTGGCGGCATCCCATAACGCATCCATTTCCTCTAACGCACAGTTCTCTGGACGCTTTCCCTGCTCACGCAGTTTTTGTTCGATGTAGCGAAAACGCCGCTCAAACTTGCTGTTAGCACCGCGCAATGCATTTTCTGGATCAACCTTGAGGTGGCGCGCCAGGTTGGTTACCACAAAGAGCAGGTCGCCGATCTCTTCTGCTATGTGCTCCTGATCCTGCTCAGCCACGGCCTCAATGACCTCATTCAGCTCTTCATGCAGCTTATCGATAATGGGCTCTGCTGCCGGCCAGTCAAACCCTACTCCGGCAGCGCGCTTCTGCAATTTGGCAGCGCGGGATAACGCTGGCAGCACAGCAGGCACGTCATCCAGTAATGAAAGCTGCTCTGGCGCCTCAGCCTTTCCAGCTCGCTCTTCGGCCTTGATCTCCTCCCAACGACGCTTGATGGCTTCTTCACTCAGCCGTGGCTGATCCAGCGGGCCATAGAGATCGCCATCGGGAAAAACATGCGGATGCCGCCGCACCAGCTTGCGGGTAATACTGTCCACTACATCCGCGAAGAGGAATCGGTGCTCTTCCTTGGCCAATTGGCTGTAGTAAACGATCTGAAACAGCAGGTCTCCCAGCTCGTCACGCAACTGCAGGTAGTCTTCCTGCTCAATGGCATCAGCAACCTCGTAAGCTTCTTCCAATGTATGCGGAATAATGCTGGCGTAGTTCTGCTTCAAGTCCCAGGGGCAGCCGTATTGCGGGTCACGCAGGCGGGTCATGAGATGAAGCAGATCGTCGAGCGTGTACATAGGTCGTCCTTTAAAAATACGGTCAATAAAAAGGGCGAGCTTACGCTCACCCTTTCATGGTCATGCACAACTCAGGCTGATGCTCAGGTCGTACGATTACGACGGGCTTCGATAATGTTAGGCAATTGGGAGACGCGCCCCAACAGCCGCCCTAACGCATCCAGTCCAGGGATCTCGATAGTGAGCAACATGTTGGCTGTGTTCTCTTCCTTATTGGAGCGTGTATTCACAGCCAATACGTTGATCCGCTCGTTGAGCAGCACTTGCGAGACATCACGCAGCAGTCCAGGGCGGTCATAAGCCTTGACCAGAATATCCACGGGATAAGTCTGGACAGGCACCGGCCCCCAGCTGACCTGAATGATTCGCTCAGGCTCACGGCTAGAAAGCTGAAGCGCATTCTGGCAATCCTGACGGTGAATGGTCACGCCACGACCCAACGTAATATAGCCAACAATGGGATCACCTGGCACCGGCTGGCAACAGCCAGCAATCTGGGTCAACAGATTGCCTACGCCATTGATCTGCACATCGCCACGCTTGCCGGATTTGGGCGGCGAGGGTTTGCGCTGGAGAAGATCCAGCGGATCGATTTCCTTTTCTGGCTCGACCAACTGCTGAGCTGCATGCATCACATGGGCAAGACGCAGGTCACCCGCCCCCAGCGCAGCCTGCATGTCCTCGGCATTCTTGTAATTGACCTTCTCTGCGAGCGTGTTGTAATCCACTGGCGGCAAGGCCAGCCGGAGCAACTCTCGGTCAATCATGGCCTTACCGGCGGCCACGTTCTGGTCACGGGCCTGGAACTTGAACCAATGAACGATCTTTGCCCGGGCGCGGGACGTCAACACATAGCCAAGGTTCGGGTTGAGCCAGTCACGACTGGGCGACCCCTGCTTGCCGGTAATAATTTCTACCTGCTCGCCTGTTTGCAGACTGTAATTGAGCGGGACAATACGGCCATTGACCTTGGCACCCCGGCAGTTGTGACCGATCTCCGTATGCACCCGGTAAGCGAAATCGAGCGGTGTCGCGCCTTTAGGCAGGTCAATGGCATGTCCATCCGGCGTAAACACATAGACCCGGTCAGGCTCGATATCGACACGCAGCTGATCTGCCAGCCCACCAATGTCGCCCAATTCCTCATGCCACTCCAGCACCTGCCGGAGCCAGGAAATCTTCTCCTCATAATGACTGGATGCCGACTTAACGTCCGTGCCTTTATAGCGCCAATGGGCACACACTCCCAGCTCTGCTTCTTCATGCATGGCATGGGTGCGAATTTGCACCTCAAGCACCTTACCTTCGGGACCGATTACAGCCGTATGCAACGACCGGTAACCATTTTCCTTGGGGTTGGCAATGTAGTCGTCAAATTCCTTGGGGATATGGCGCCATAGAGTATGGACGATACCCAGGGCGGTATAGCAGTCCCGCATTTCAGGAACCAAGACACGAACTGCACGAACGTCGTAGATCTGGCTGAAATCCAGACCTTTTTTCTGCATTTTGCGCCAGATCGAATAAATGTGCTTGGCACGACCGCTAATGTCAGCCTTGACGCCAGTGGCTGCCAGCTCCTGCTTGAGCTGCTGCATGACATCGGCAATGTATTGCTCACGATCGAGTCGACGCTCGTGCAGCAACGTGGCGATCTGCTTGTACTGAAGCGGCTCCAGGTAGCGGAAGGACAAATCCTCCAGCTCCCACTTGATATGGCCGATCCCCAAGCGATGCGCCAATGGCGCATAGATATCAAAGACTTCACGCGCGACACGGTTGCGGCGCTCTTCAGTAGCGTTTTTGACCGCCCGGATTGCGCAGGTGCGCTCGGAGAGCTTGATCAACGCTACACGGACATCGTCAACCATGGCCACCAGCATGCGGCGGAGGTTATCGACCTGAGCCTGGGTGCCCAATACCATTGATTGCCGCGGATTAAGACTGGCGCTGATGGCTGCCATGCGCAGCACACCCTCGATCAACTTGGCTACAACTGGGCCGAAGCGCTTGCCAGCCTCCTCCAGGCTCGCCTTGCCTTCGCGCACTGCGCGATAGATCAGAGCGGCAACAAGCGAGTCCTGGTCCAACTTGAGGTCTGCCAGAATTTCCGCCATCTCCAGACCTGTCTGGAAGCTGGATGTCCCTGGAGCCCACAGGTGTTCGGAGGGTGCAGCCTCTGCTTCGGCTGCACGAGCGAATTCGCATGCTTCCAGCAAGGCCTGACGCTCGAAGTTCGGGTCCATGCTCTGGACGTGATCGAGCCATGCCTCGATGTTGATGCTGCCATCGTTATTGACGGGTTGATGCGCTCTGACCTGTACCATCTTACGTTCCTCGGCGCTATTTATTGCGCCGTTTAAGTCCAGCCATTAAATGGCCGATTACGCGAGACTCAGGCTAAACGAAAAAACACGCTTTCAGGTGATCTACGAGTGATCGGAATGTAAAAGGCCATTACAGTCCCGAAGACAATCACACCGGACTCACCCTCATTCATTACTTTTCGTCAGACCCGCCCCTACCTCGCTACAAACAAAACCATTGCCTCGACATGCGCCGTCTGCGGGAACATATCGAGAATTCCGGCCCGTACAGGAACAAATCCCTGACGAACCAGCTCGCCTGCGTCCCGTGCCAATGTAGCGGGATTACAGGACACATAGAGCACACGCTGCGCGCCAAGTTGCTTCATCTGTTGAACAACCGCAAACGCACCGTCACGAGGCGGGTCCAGCAGAACGGATGAAAAAGCCCGGCCAGACCATGGTGCATCGATAAGCGGCTTCGACAGATCCGCCTGGAAAAAGTGCGCGTTATCCAGGCCATTAGCGCGGGCATTCTCAGCCGCACGCTCCGCCATGACGGAAACCCCTTCTACCCCTACGACAGCATGCACACGCTGCGCCAACGGCAATGCGAAATTGCCAAGGCCACAAAACAGATCAAGCACGTGCTCATCAGGCCCTGGTGCCAGCCAGTCCAGCGCCTGGGCTACCATGGCCTCATTGACCGGTGCATTGACTTGGACAAAATCACCCGGACGGTAAGCAACTGTCAGATTCCATGGCTCCAAGCGATAGCCAAGTGTCGTCCCGGCTTCATCGGGATAGGGCTCGCCCTCGGCTTGCCACCAAAGCTGAGCAGATTGCTTCGCGCAGAAATGGCGAAGATATTCGCTATCGCATGGCGACAGAGGGCGCGTCACTCGAACCAATACAGCGCTGGCCGTACCATGAAACAGCTCGACATGACCAATAGCTTGGGGTTTCTCCAACCCGGCCAACAGTGCCGGTAGAGCCCGAGCGATAGGCTGGAGCGGCTCGACGAGCACACCGCAGGCTTCTAGCGGAACGATGTCCTGGCTGGAAGATGCCCTAAATCCGACATCCAGCCGGCGAGCCTTGGTATCCCAACGCACTGCAATGCGAGCGCGACGCCGGTAGCCCAGCTCAGGACCATGCAGTGGCGCCGCCCATTCAGTGGGCACCACCCCAGCAAGTCGCTGTAACTGCTCGGCCAACGTGCGTTGCTTGAGCGCCAGCTGCGCATCATGCGGTACGTGTTGCAAGGTGCAACCACCACAACGGCCTGCCATCGCGCAGGAAGGTAGACGCCGCTCAGGACTGGGCTCAAGTACGCGCTCGACACGCGCCGCGACGACCTGACTCTTGGCAGACAACACTCGCGCTTCCACTGTTTCAGAAGGCAAAGCACCCGAAACAAACCAAGTTCGCCCATCGAGATAAGCGATCCCCCGGCCATCATGCGCCATCCTTTCGATGGTCAAGCGCTGTTTCTTGCCGACCGGAACCGACGAGGCCCGGCTACCGCCGCTCGGCTGAAAACGCAGCCCTTTTGCACGCATATTGTTCTCTTGAATCAAACCCGCGTTTAGCGCGGGTCATAAACACCGGTAGAAAGATAACGGTCACCACGATCGCAAATGATCGCCACGATAACTGCATTCTCAACTTCTTTGGAAATACGCAGCGCCGCCGCAACGGCACCGCCTGACGATACGCCGCAGAAAATACCCTCTTCACGGGCCATCCGACGCATCACCTCTTCTGCCTCTGCCTGACCCATGTCGACGATTCGATCCACGCGCGCGGCATCGAAAATCTTCGGCAGGTATTCCTGCGGCCAACGGCGAATGCCTGGAATGGCAGCGCCCTCGCTCGGCTGAAGGCCAACGATCTGCACAGCCGGACTCTGCTCCTTCAGATAGCGCGACACACCCATGATGGTCCCTGTCGTGCCCATAGAGCTGACGAAGTGCGTAATGCTACCGCCGGTCTGCTGCCAGATTTCGGGACCAGTCGAGGCATAATGGGCAGAGGGGTTGTCCCCATTGCCGAATTGGTCCAGCACTTTGCCCTTGCCCTCGGCCTGCATACGGGTCGCAAGATCACGCGCACCCTCCATGCCCTCTTCACGGCTGACCAGGATCAGTTCCGCGCCATAGGCGGTCATGGATGCCTTGCGTTCAGCACTGGAGTTATCCGGCATGATCAGAATCATCCGATAACCCTTGATGGCTGCAGCCATCGCCAAGGCAATACCTGTATTACCCGACGTCGCCTCGATCAGGGTATCGCCTGGCTGGATATCACCGCGTAACTCAGCACGCGTGATCATCGACAGGGCCGGCCGGTCTTTTACCGACCCAGCCGGGTTATTGCCTTCCAGCTTTACTAACAAAGTATTGGATGTTTCACCGGGCAGGCGCTGCAAACGCACCAGCGGTGTGTTACCGACGCAGTCGGCAATGGTCGGATACTGCACGCTCATGAAATTCGCTCGGTTCCGCTGCCTTTAAATAGGCTTCTATGATACCGGCAAATGAGGGGTGTTCCCTAATCCCATGATGCATGGCATAGATAAAGGCGATGTCAGGTCATTATTCTCAATGTTCTGCGGCCGGAGCGCAGGCATGACAGATCTATAGTTCTCACCTGTTCGCTCCGACTGATAACCGTTTAGCTACCATCTGCCACAAAATCGTCCCGGCTATCGAAACAAGTGTTTTACACTTCTCCCCCATTGTTGTTCTGGAGACGGGTAAGTGCTGAACGAGCTGGGAATCAAGGGCCGCATCCTACTGCTGAGCCTGCTGCCGACGTGTGTCATGGCCATGGTGTTAGGCGGCTACTTCAGCTGGGTCCAGCTATCCGACATGCGAACAGTGTTGGAAGAGCGCGGCCAGCTGATCGCCGAGCAACTTGGTCCCCTGGCCTCGCCTGCCCTGCTCCGGGATGATCGCGTACTGCTTCAACGTATTGCTCAGGATGTGCTTGATCAGGCTGATGTGCGAGCCGTCGAGTTCATCAGTACGGACCAGAAGGTGCTGGCTCGCGCCGGTCCGCGCATGACAATCGCCATTCGTAACGACGATGGCGAAACCGCCAGCCTGCGCAGCGGCCTGGATGTCACTCACTTCCATTTACCGGTCCAGGCACGTCATCTCAAACTCATTACCGGTGAAGTCAATATGCCCAGCTCACATTTGCTGGGTTGGATCGATATCGAGCTGTCTCACCATGCCACTCTGCTCCGTGGTTACCGCAACCTCGTGATCAGCATGCTCTTGATCATCTTCGGACTGTGCTTGACGGCAATCGTGGCTGTCCGTATTGGCCGTAGCATTAATCATCCGCTGCGCGTTATCAGTGATGGCGTGGGCCATTTGAAAGACGGCCAACTAGAAACCCGGCTTCCAAAAGATCTTGGCAGCTACGAACTCGACACCCTGGCGGATGGGATTAACCGCATGGCAGAAGCCATGCAGAGCGCCCAGGAGGAAATGCAGAACAATATCGATCAGGCGACGGAAGATGTGCGGCAGAACCTGGAAACTATTGAAATCCAGAACATCGAACTGGATCTGGCACGCAAGGAAGCCCTGGAAGCCAGTCGGATTAAATCCGAATTCCTGGCCAACATGAGCCACGAGATCCGAACACCGCTCAATGGCATCATTGGCTTTACCAATCTGCTTCAGAAAAGCGAACTGACGCCGCGCCAGCAAGATTATCTCAGCACCATTCAGAACTCTGCCGAGAGCCTGCTGGGTATCATTAACGAGATTCTGGACTTCTCGAAAATCGAAGCGGGCAAGCTTGTCCTGGAAAATATCCCCTTTAATCTGCGGGACATGATCCAGGACACCATGACTATTCTGGCCCCTGCCGCCCATGAAAAGCAGCTCGAGCTGGTCAGCCTGATCTATCGCGACACCCCGGTTCATCTGGTAGGCGATCCTCAGCGCCTGCGCCAGGTCCTGACCAATCTGGTCAGCAATGCCATCAAGTTTACTCACGAAGGTACTATTGCTGTCCGCGCGATGGTGGAAGATGAGGACGACGACCATGCCCAACTACGGATCAGCGTTCAGGATTCCGGGATCGGTCTGTCCGAGCAGGACAGGGACATGCTGTTCCAGGCGTTTACACAGGCAGACAACTCACTGTCCCGTCAGGCCGGCGGCACTGGCTTGGGCCTGGTTATTTCCAAACGCCTCGTCGAGCAGATGGGTGGTGAGATTGGTTTAGAAAGCGAACCGGAAGAAGGTTCTGAATTCTGGATTACCATCAATCTGCCCAAATCACGTAATCCCCTTGAGAACCATCGCCGCCTGGCTGTTGCCGGCCGCCGTGTAGGCCTTGTGGAACAGCACGAACTGACACGCCAGTCGCTACGTCATCAACTGGAAGACTGCGGCCTGGACGTTGTTGAGTTCGAAACGCTTGAGCAACTGGCGGAAGCGGTTGCCAGGCAGCAGAAAAGTGAAGCGGCCATTGTACTGGCAGTACTTGGCGTGAATTCCAGCACCCTGCCGCCTGATCTATTGACCGAACGCGTCTGGCAGCTGGAACGTCTTGGCTGTAATTCACTCGTGTTCTGCCCTACGACAGACCAAGCCGTCTTCCATGCAGCCCTGCCAGATGTGCACTGTCAGTTACAAGCCAAGCCTGCCTGTAGCCGTAAACTGGAACGTGCCGTAGGCGAGCTGCTCAATCAACGGCCGACTCGCACCGAAAACACTCATCATACCCGTATTGACCGGGCGCCGCGCCTGCTCTGCGTTGACGACAACCCAGCCAACCTGCTCCTGGTCCAAACGCTGCTTACTGATCTGGGAGCCGAAGTCACCAGTGTCGACAGCGGCTATGCGGCTGTCGAAGCAGCACAGCGTGAGCGGTACGACCTTATCTTCATGGATGTTCAGATGCCCGGCATGAATGGCCGGCAAGCCACCGAAGCGATTCGTGCCTGGGAAATTGAAAGCGAGCGCCCATCAGTACCTATCGTAGCCTTGACCGCTCACGCCATGTCCAATGAGAAACGGGCTCTGCTTCAGGCCGGCATGGATGACTACCTCACCAAGCCCATCAGTGACCGGCAGCTCGCTCAAGTAGTCCTCAAATGGACTGGGCTGCGTCTTCAGCAGAATGATGCTCAGGAGATCAGCCCGCTGTCCTCGTCAGGCGCAGATATTGCCAATCTGGCCGTGTTGGATGAAGACGAAGGCCTACGCCTGGCAGCTGGAAAAGCTGATCTTGCCAGTGACCTGCTAAGCATGCTGCTTGCTTCGTTAGCGGCGGATCGACAGGCCATCCGTTCGGCTCGGGAAAATGGTGACCGCATTGGTCTCATTGAGCGTATTCACCGGCTGCATGGGGCAACTCGCTATTGTGGAGTTCCTCAGCTACGCGCGGCCTGTTATCAGAGCGAAACACTGCTTAAACAGGGTGCTCCTACTTCATCGCCGATACTGGATGAACTCGATGCCGCCATTGTGCAGCTTTCTTCTACCTCCAAAACACCTGTTTGAGCGGTGTAATAGCCATAGGCCAGAGAAGTAATCCGGGGTTTCATACAGTTATAAAAGCTATATAGTAGGTTGCTATCTTTTCGATAAATGGCGTCCATCAATTGACGCCGTTATCGTGACACCTTAAATCCGGTATGCGATATTCGCTGCCGCTTAACTGTCAGACAGGCTACCCATAGTGATTCATCGGTTCCGACGCTTTTTATTGTTGGACGAATCCAGACAAACCCCAACACCTGATTTCATCTGGAAAACCAGTACGCTGCGCGTATTAGCGCTTAGCAGTATTGTGCTGGTTGCCCTCATTTTCATCCATTGCACTTATCAGGCGTTGGAGGCTGGCCGTCCTTATGTACTGGTGATGGAAGCAGCCTTTCTTGGTGCTTTTTTCAGCCTTTTCGTTTTCCGGTCGCGCTCCTACCGGCTCAGCAGTGCATTACTGATTTTTGTCCTTTACGCGCTAGGATTGTGCAGCCTGTTTTTCGTTGATTACAAACAAGCCAAGGCTGGCATTCTTATTATTTATGCCACGCCACTGATGGCGTTGATCTTTTTTAACTGGCGCGTCTATCTCGCTCTGTGCGTTGTCAATCTGCTTCCTCTTTACCTGTTATTGAGCGACACACCAGTCCCTCACCTGTTCGGCATTGATCTGTCGTTGCACTACACGCGAAATTACCTGCATCTGCTGTTATTCATGCTCTTCAACGTGTGTATTCCGCTTGCCATCGCGCGCCTGATTACCACCCTGACTAATGCACAACGACGACAGCATCAGCTTAATCAGGCGCTGCAGTACAGCCAGCAGCTTTATAATGAAGTGTTCTCACATCTAGGCGCCTTTCTGCTCTGCCGCAGTGATGGGCTGATCCTCAAGCTCAATGACGAGGCCGCGGCCCTGCTGGGGTTACCGGCGCGGGTAATCGAAAGTCAGGTTTACCTAGGCAATCTAGTACGCAATGAGCAAGGCGAACCAGTCAAGTTGGTCCCAGACGATTCATTGCAAGAATGGCAGGTTCAGGGCCGAACCAAGCCTCGCTGGCTGAATTTACGTATCAGCCAGCCCACCGCCAATCAGAATGTGCTCGTAAAGCTGCGTGACATTACCCACTTGCACACGCTACAGCGCGAGCTGCGCAACTCCGAACGCCTGAGCATTCTCGACCCGCTCGTAGGCATATTGAACCGCAGCGGTGCGATCAAGCGCCTGGAACAAGCGATTGCCCAAGCGGGGCCTAAGCCATTAGCTGCCCTGACCATTCGCATTCCTCATCTGACCTATATCAACACCAAATATGGCCTGGAAATCGGCGATCAATACCTGCAAGCCTTTGCCCATCACCTGAGCCGTTTGCCAAGAAAGAATCTGGTTGCCCGCCTCAAAGGCGCTACGTTTCTAGTAGTCCTTACTGAATTGGATAGCACCCAAACCGGCCTTGAGCGGCTACATGAACTTAAAAGCAACCTGCCTCCACACTTGCAGATTGATGGGCACGTCATTGACGTGGCGCCCGATCTTGGCATTGCCTTCTATCCGCAGGATGCAACCAACGCCCTGCAGTTGATCGAGCGTAGCAACCATGCGCTCAAGAACACTCATGGCGATACCCTGATGCCAACCTATGATTCCAGTCTGGCGCAGCGCACGTTTGAACGCACCGAGATGCTGTTGGGCCTGAGAAGAGCCATCGAGGCTCGCGAACTCTTTCTTCATTATCAGCCCCGGGTCGATGCCCAGGGCAACCTTCACAGCGTGGAGGCACTGGTACGCTGGACAGATCGTAACGGTCGCTCCGTTCCGCCTGATCAGTTCGTGGCCGTTGCTGAAGAGAGCGGCCTGATCCATGCCCTGGATGAATATGTTCGTGATATGGCCTGCGCACAGATTGCCTGCTGGAAACACGATCTTGGCACTGCGCCTTTAGTGGCGGTCAACCTTTCTGCACAGGAAGTAGCAACAGAAAGTCTTGTCGAAAAATTTGCCGGTTGCCTGCAACGCCATGGGCTAACCCCCCATGATCTGGAAATCGAGATTACCGAAAGCAGTCTGCTTCACGAGAACGAAACCACACTGGCCAACTTGAAGGCTCTCGAAACCAGTGGGTATCGACTGACCATGGATGACTTTGGCACTGGCTACTCATCATTAAGCCGCCTGACTCACCTGCCTATTTCAAGCCTGAAGATTGATCGCTCCTTCCTGGCGGATGTGCCTGGTAGCGAGCGCCAGGAAACCGTGATCAAGACTTTGATTGCCTTGGCGCGCCTGATGGATTTGAAAATTGTTGCAGAAGGTGTTGAGAACCGCCAGCAGCTAGCGTTTCTGAATAGTTTAGGGTGCGACCTTTACCAGGGCTATTTGTTTTCACGCCCAATTGATGCATCCATGTTAACCGAGCGTTACCTGGTGCCTGGGTTAGTCCTCGAAAAGTGACAGCTGCCGGGCGCCCTCACGAAGGTCAATCAACCGTACGCCGACGCCCAACAAGCGCACCGGTTTGCCTCCCCGCACAAAGGCCTGGGCCAGGAGCCGTCGATAGCTATCGATATCCCGCCCGGCTCCGGCCTGCTCAAGGGTGGTTTGAGTAAAGTCGTGAAATTTGACCTTAACGAAGGGCTTTTCCGGTCGGTAATGGGTATCCAGTCGCGTGAGCCGCCCGGTCAACTCTTCAAGCAAAGCGGGGAGCTGCGCTGTACAGGCCGCCAGATCAGGCAGGTCGTGCTCAAACGTGTTTTCGACGCTGACCGACTGACGCCGGCTATCCACCTGTACAGGTCGGTCATCGATGCCTTGAGCCAGATTCCACAAGCGTTCGCCAAACAGACCAAACTCCTTGATCAATGCAAGGCGCCCCCACTCTAGCAGCTGCTCGCACCGCTCGATTCCCAGCCGTGTCAGTTTTTCTGCCGTCACCTTACCCACTCCATGCAGACGAGCAACGGGCAGCGTTGCAACAAACGCAGCGACTTCTGGCGGCGTAATGACAAATAGCCCATTGGGCTTACGCCAATCGCTCGCAATCTTGGCTAAAAACTTGTTCGGCGCTACGCCAGCTGAAACGGTGATATGAAGCTCTTCCCAAACACGCCGACGAATGTCTTGCGCAATTCGGGTAGCACTGCCCGAAAAATGTGGGCTGTCTGAAACATCAAGGTAGGCCTCATCTAGAGAAAGAGGCTCGATCAAGTCAGTAAAGTCACGAAAGATAGTATGGATCTGGCGTGATACTGTTTTATAGACATCAAAACGGGGACGGACAAAGATAATATCCGGACATAGCCGCTGGGCCTGGTGAGACGCCATTGCAGAGCGTACCCCATATGCACGCGCCTCATAGTTGCAGGTTGCCACCACACCTCGCCGATCTGGTGTACCACCCACTGCAATGGGTCGTCCTACCAAGCGAGGGTCGTCACGCATCTCGACGGCGGCATAAAAGCAGTCGCAATCGATATGGATGATTTTTCTCTGCGTCATACCCTCATGCCTGACAGATTCGCTAAACACCGCTGCGCCTGCATTATGCGCTATACGTCCCCACCCACCCAGCGGTTCTCCGAAACTTTAACGTGCCAGCGACACTCGGAATTCTAGAACATTACGATTAGCAGGAGCCGCCATGACTGATCATCCAGATAAATTCGACAAATCCCATGACCAGGATCAGGTCGCTAAAAGAAACGAAGCTCATACACAGCGCAAGCTGCCTGAAGAGGCCGTAAGTGATCTGGAAAGCCCTGAACCTGGCACTCATACCATCGACAAGGTCATTACTCCAGTCTCCAACAAGAAACTGGATAGCCAAGTGCACGAGCTGAACCGCACGCTCGATGAAGTTGAGAAGAAGCTGGATAAGTAAGCGTTACAGCAAGCTGATGGTTTGGGCCCTGACCACCACCTCTTCCTGACGAAACCGGGTCTCAAGCGAGGCCCGGTATTGTTGCCACCACGGCTGATCCAGCGAATCGGTCATTACCTCATAAATAACCAGCTCGTCATGTACTGTATGACTTCCATCCTCCTGCCAGAGCCCTTTGACAGGAGCCTGGCTGAACACCGTCAGTCCACTAAATTTTTCCATAAGCTCATCGCGCACCTCACCAAAGAGTGCTTTGGGAAGGTCGTGACCGTCATTATCATAGAGGGGAAGCAGCAATTGAATCAGGTACATGGTCAATCTCAGACAATAGATGTAGCGGCCTGAAAGGCCAATACACACTGAGACCATGTTTACACTGAGTTAGCACATATAAATAGCAGCACTCCGACTGTTGAGGTGCTGCAATCTATAAAGAACGAACTCCAGGAGAGCTCTTCCTTCCTGCTAGAGCTTAAAAGTTGAAACGAGCTGCTCCAGGCGATTGGCCTGTTGCTCTAGGGCATGGCAGGCACCCAGAGTCGAGTTCAGGTTTTCCACGCCCTGCTGGTTGAGTGAGTTGATTTCGGAGATGTCGACGTTAAGCGACTCCACCACTGCGCTTTGCTCTTCTGTTGCCGCCGCTACCGATTGAGTCATGCCATCAATATCGGTGATGCGATCGGCTATCAAACTCAGCCGCTCGTTAGCCTGTTGCGCAATGCTCATGCTTTCCTCGCTGAAACGCTGGCTTTCGGTCATGGTAGAAACCGCTTCGCTTGCATCGGCTTGCAACTCCTGAATCATGCCCTGGATCTCCCGCGCCGAACTCTGGGTACGATGAGCCAGACCCCGTACTTCATCCGCCACTACAGCAAAGCCGCGCCCCGCATCCCCTGCCCGTGCAGCTTCGATTGCCGCATTAAGTGCCAAGAGGTTGGTCTGTTCAGAAATGCCCTGGATCACCTCCAGGATATGCCCAATGCTGGTGGTCTTCTGGTTCAGCTCACCGATACGCCCGCAAGAGGCGCTGATGTTGGTAGACAGGGTTTCCATCGCGGTCAGGGTCTGGCCCAGGACACGCCGGCCTTCTTCAGCCTGCTGACGGGCATGGGTAGCCTGCACAGACGCATCGGCGGCATTGCGCGCGATTTCCTGCGTAGCTGCGCCCAGCTGGTTGATCGCCGCCGCCACGCTTCCGGTACGCCCGGCCTGGTTATCCGAGTTCTGTAGCGAGGAATTGGAGGCCGCCAGTACCTGATGCGAGACATCGTTAAGCTGGCGGGTACTGGCAGAGACCTCGCTGATCGAGCCATGAATACGCTCGACGAAGCGGTTAAAGGCAGCGGCCAGGACACCAAACTCGTCCTGGCTGTTAATGGCCAGACGCCGGGTCAGGTCGCCCTCACCTTGCGCGATATCCTGCATCGCCTGGCTCATGGTATTGAG
>NZ_BMNW01000001.1:203048-389865 GCF_014646755.1 Pseudomonas asuensis
CCCCAGCAAGAGCATGATCAGCACAACGCCAATCACCATGGCCAGCAACGCCGAGGTCCTGAACTCCTTGAGCGGAGCGTAGGCCTTTTCTTCGTCAACCATCAGGCCCAGGTACCAGTTGACCGACGGAAGGCCAGTGACCGGCTTGAAGACCAGCAGATGAGCCTTGCCGCCCAGCTCGACGCGCTTGAGCGTACTATCCAGTGCTGGCGCACCGGAGGGAAAGAGTTCGTCGAGAGTTTTCATCACCTCATCTTTGTGAGGGCTGACCAGCACCTTGCCCTGGCTGTTGACCAGAATGGCATGGCCGATACCGCCCAGGTCGAGCGAATTGACGATACCCACCATAGTCTGGAGGCTCAGATCACCCCCCAATACGCCGGCCAGAGCCCCCTTCTTTATGACAGGCGTAGCCAGTGTCATCACCAGCTTTCCATTCCCCGCATCAACGTAAGGTTCTGTTAACAGAGAACGGCCCTGAGACTGAGCTGCGATGTACCAATCACGAGTGCGGGAATCATAACCAGCAGGCATTTCATCATCAGGACGTATGGAGAACTGACCATCCGCATGACCCAGATAGGTGAACTCAAAGTTTGAGAGATAAGCCTTCTGCTCAAGGATAGAAAACAGCCCTTCGGAGGAGCTACTGTTTTGAATGGCCTGAGCCTCACTCTCAAGGAGGGTAATATGCCCGTTGAGCCAGTTGACAATATTTGCCGATGCACTGGTGCCCAACTCATCCAGACGTGACGATAGATCCTGGGTAATGGCTTTTCGCTGCAAATAATCGTTGTACATCATGAACAGCGAAAAGGCGGCGATTAGCACAATGGAGGCCGTCGCTAGAATCTTGTGGCTAAATTTCAAACGTTGGAGCACAGCGCAGCCTCTGAACAGCAATTTAACTGGGCCATCGAAATGGCATACGGGTCCAGAGGGTGTCGACTGTTAGCGTAATAACTTTAAGGGTGAAAAGAAGCTGCTTAAAACGAAGATAGTGTCTAGAAAGGATAGGCCCTGGCGGCCGACAGCGACGTTGAAACCGCCAGGGAGACACTGGAATAACCAGGGCCTATTTAAATGACCCTGTCAGTGAAGCAAAAAATTCCTTCTTTATTAACCGTTTATCGCAAACACTTATCAGCAAGCCATAAGCCGTACGCTCAATTGTTTAGCGGCTGCTTACGATCCAGCTCCATATCGTTATCAATATTCTGCCGCTCTCGAGCGAGCGGATCACTCCGGGTAGCACCTTGATTGACTCGGTTCTCAGACTGCTCAACGCCCCGCTGGCTTTGTTCGGACTGTTGCGCATCGGGAGAAATCACTTCTACATGCCGCGGATCATGTTCGGTGTCTTGGGGAGTACGGCCTGATTCAGCTGTCTGGGCTATGGCTAATGGTGCTACGAAAGCCAGCGCTATAACCGTACTCATCATTGATTTTGGTTTCATACCGGTACTCCAATCAGAGGGGCTCCCGTATTAGGCAATCAGTGCGCATTAAAGGTGCATCCGCTGATCTTCTGGATAAGGCTTTCAGCAAATCATTGTTAGCATTGAATTTTTTGTTGACAGGTTTTTTTAAACCCGTATACTGGCCACATCAGAAGCGGGGTGGAGCAGTCTGGTAGCTCGTCGGGCTCATAACCCGAAGGTCGTAGGTTCAAATCCTGCCCCCGCAACCAAATTTAAAAAGCCACTCAATCGAGTGGCTTTTTTGTTTGTGTCGAATTTTTATTCCTTCCCGCCTTCAATATTCAAAGAGTTTTGAATATTTTGATACATAGGGCTTGGCAAAAGTCTGTATGTGACTAATCTGACGCGCAGTTTCCCTGAGGGGCTTTCATGAGCGCCAATGATCCTGTAAGCAAATCTGTTATTTCTTCATCCGATTCGTCGTCTTCACCTTCTTCTCCTCCGCAAGCATTACCCTGGCGCCTGCTAGAGCGCATTACGGCCTATAAAGAACCTCTTGAGCTGGGCCTGACACTGCTACTGTTTGGCATCGCCTTGCTTGTCTGTTGGCATTTGGTCAGCAGTATCGACCTTCCCTCCTTGCATACTGCGCTGCTGGGTATCCCAGCACATGCAATCATGGGAGCAATAGCGGCAACTGTCGTAGGGTTTATCATCCTGCTCGGTTACGAGTGGTCTGCCAGTCGCTTCGCCGGCGTTCAGTTGCCAGGCAAAACCTTGGCGCTGGGGGGGCTTACTGCCTTTGCCATCGGCAATGCAGTTGGGCTATCCATGCTATCCGGGGGGTCAGTTCGCTATCGTCTGTATGCTCGCCAAGGGTTGAGTGCCATTGAAGTGGCTCAGATGACCTTCTTTGCCAGCTTGTCGTTGGGAACTGCCTTACCCCCGCTTGCTGCCATTGCGGCCTTGAGCGATCTGTCTTCGGCGTCGATGGCATTGCGGCTTTCACCCACGCTGGTAGCTGGCATTGCACTTGCCATTCTTGTGGTTTATGCCATAGGACTTTTATTTTTGCGCAAGCGAGCACTTGCCGAACAGCCTTCGCCTGATAGCCGTCTGTTCCGCCTGGGTCGCAGAACACTACGTCTGCCAACCTTCAAGCTGAGCGTTTTGCAGCTGGTCATCACTGCCCTGGACGTCGTGGCCGCCGCTACCGTGCTGTATTTGCTGCTTCCCGAGGCACCGCCACTCGGCGCATTCATGCTGGTCTATCTGCTTGCACTTGCAGCTGGTGTGCTAAGTCATGTGCCAGGCGGTGTTGGGGTATTCGAGGCTGTTCTACTGGCAGCGTTCTCAGACAAAATCGGTACAGCCCCATTGGCAGCCGCCCTGCTGCTCTACCGTAGCATCTATGTCCTGCTGCCTTTCGTCATCGCCTGCCTTGTCCTCTTACTTACGGAAGGCAAGCGCTTTCTTTCAGGTAGCTCAGCCATACGCGTTGCGTCTGGGCTCGCAGCGCCCATTCTCTCGGTTCTGGTATTTTTCTCTGGCGTGGTACTGCTCTTTTCAGGGGTCACGCCAGAGATCGATACACGCCTGAAAGGTATCGGCTTTCTGTTACCGCAACGCCTTATTGAAGCTTCGCACTTAGGCGCCAGCCTGATTGGAGTGGTCTGTCTACTACTGGCTCAAGGCTTACGCCGCCGCCTATCTGCTGCCTGGGTATTAACCCTTGTGCTGCTATTGGTGGGCTCCCTGCTCTCCCTGCTCAAGGGTTTTGACTGGGAAGAAGCATCAATCCTGGCAATTACTGCTGCGCTGCTGGCTACGTTCCGCCGCTCCTTTTATCGTCGTAGCCGCTTACTGGAGCTGCCTTTCTCGCCACTCTATGTAGTGGCAAGCCTATGCGTGGTTGCAGCCTCTATCTGGTTACTGCTGTTTGTCTACCAGGATGCTTCTTACGATAATCAGCTCTGGTGGCAGTTTACCTTAGAGGAAGGTGCTCCACGTGGTGCACGCGCAGCCATGGGCAGCGTGGTACTGCTTCTGGCTCTGTCCCTCGGGTGGCTTCTACGCGCTGCGCCGCCAGCCATTACGCTGCCCACTCCCGAAGACCTGCAAAAGGCAATGAACGCTGTTAGGGCTTCTGAGCAGCCTGATGGCGGTCTGGCCATGACAGGTGACAAGGCCTTGCTGTTCCATGAGACAGAAAATGCTTTCCTGATGTATGGCCGTCGTGGCCGCAGCATGATTGCGCTGTTTGATCCTATCGGCTCGGCTCAGGCTCGGGCTGAGCTGATCTGGAAATTCCGCGACCTGTGCGATATGCACCATGCACGTCCTGTGTTCTATCAGGTCAGAGCCGAAAACCTGCCCTTCTATATGGATATCGGACTTACTGCGTTAAAGCTGGGTGAAGAGGCTCGCGTCAATCTCAAGACATTCGATCTGGACAGCAAAGGCAAAAAGGACCTGCGCTACACCTGGAATAGAGGTCAGCGCGATGGATTACTCATCGAGTTCCACGAACCGGGCCAAGCTCCCCTGGATGAATTAAAAGTCATCTCCGATATCTGGCTGGAAAGCAAACATGTACGCGAGAAAGGCTTTTCACTTGGCCGTTTCGACCCGGACTATCTGCAGCACTTCCGCATTGCAGTTGTACGCTTTCAAGGCAAAGCGGTGGCGTTTGCCAATCTTCTGGAAACCGATCTGCCAGGATTGGCCAGTATCGACCTGATGCGAGTAGCAGCCGATGCTCCCAAACTGACCATGGAATTTCTCATGCTTGGCCTCATCTTGCACTTCAAAGAGCGTGGCCTGGAAAGATTCAGCTTGGGAATGGTGCCACTGGCAGGGCTGCATCCACGTCGCGGCGCACCACTGACCCAGCGCCTGGGCGCTATGGTGTTCCGACGTGGCGAGCAGTTTTATAACTTCCAGGGCTTGAGGCGATTCAAGGACAAGTTCGATCCGGAATGGGAACCCCGTTATCTGGCAGTTCCGGCAGGACTTGATCCATTGGTCGCCTTGGCTGACACCGCTGCGTTGATCGCGGGCGGTATTACAGGACTGGTAAAACGTTGATGACTAAACATAAACGTGGGCTGTTTTTCTTCTTATTGATTATCGTCATTGCCGCTGCGGCAGTGTGGTGGTGGTTCAATCGCTGGCCGAGTACCGCCAGTATTGAAGTGCGCGTACAGGCCGACCAGCGCGTTATGACTGTGGCAAGACCTGCCGGCAAACCACTGGCGCAGGTTATCGTCGCCAACCCCGCCGAACAGCAATTGTCCGACGCCGACCTACTGACCCTGGCCAAAAACACCAAGGCTATGCTGGTTCAGTACGAATTGCCCGAAAGTAAGGATTGCAACGTTCAACGCGCCAACCTGGAAGAGGCAGTTAGCCATTTAGGTGGCGCACCCACCCTGGTGGCAGGTATCGATGCCGGTGGCTCGCTGGCCTGGCGTTGGCTGGCCGGACAGCGTGATGACAATGCCAGTGCCTTATCAGTCGGCACAAAGCTTGACGAGCCCGACTGCTCCGATCCACTGCCGCAGAAAGCCGAACATGGTAAGTGGCATTTGGCCTGGAACGATAACCCGGGCGATGAAACGGCTCGCTTTGTTCGAGGCCAGTATAATGCAGACACCACTATCAGTGATTACGGCACCCCGCTGGTTACGCTGCTGCGTACACAGCTCCAGCGCCAGCTACTTGGCCAGGGTGGCGATGTTCCTGTTGTAGAAGTTCCGGCTGAAGAGCCAGCGGCCCATAAGGATACGGTAACATTCTTCTATTCTGGAGACGGTGGCTGGCGTGATCTCGACCGCGACTCGGCACAAACCATGGCGGAAAACGGCTGGCCAGTAGTCGGTGTCGATACGCTGCGTTATTTCTGGGAGCACAAAAGCCCGGAACAGGTTGCAACAGATCTCTCTCACTTGATGCAGACATACCGTGAACGTTGGGGCGCAAAGCGCTTTGTTCTAGCAGGCTACTCATTTGGGGCTGACCTGCTACCGGCAGTGTATAACCGTCTGCCCGCAACGGATCAGGAGCAGGTATCCACCATGGTCCTACTGGCCTTTGCTCGCAGTGGCGACTTTGAAATTCAGGTGGAGGGCTGGCTGGGCAAGGCGGGAGACGAGATGCAAACCGGCCCAGAGATGATCAAGGTGCCTGCAAGCAAGATCTACTGTATTTATGGCGCCGAAGAGAAAGACGAAAGTGGCTGTACGCAGCCTGGGGCAAATTTCGAAAAGCTTGAGCTTCCTGGCGGTCACCATTTTGATAATGACTACGACAAACTTGCGCGTCACATGATGAACGCTATTGAGGCTCGTACTCGGACGCCTTGAATGTACTTTCAGGCTGATGCACAAGACTGTTGGCCTGGGACGAGTGGTCGGAAAGAACGGCTATGATTCATGGTCTATCCTCTCTCAACCTATGATCGAGGACGCTCATGACCACTCCCCTTTCGCTGGATGCTGCTCAAAAACTGGTTGTCGACGCTTTTATTCCGTTGGGTTGTGTTATTTCAGCCAACCCCCAAGCTGACAGCTTCGGCTTTAGCGTAATTGGGCAGGATGGGGAAAAAGCTCTTGCCATACAGGAGGTTACTGCAGACCAGTACGGTAATCCGCTGCAGCTTAAAGACCTTATTGAGCATGTCCGGCAAGCGCTTATCCAACAGGGTCAAGCGCTAGACCCTTGGGAAATGCCGTTCATTACCGATCCAGACGCCCTACCTCCTCCTGCATTCAATTAATTTCCATAAAAAAGCCGCCTTAAAGGCGGCTTTTTTATATAAGGATTCAGACCTTTAGATTTCGATCTGAGTACCCAACTCGATCACTCGGTTAACCGGCAGATTGAAGAAACGCAAACTGCCGCTGGCATTTTTCATCAAGAAGGCGAACAGATTTTCTCGCCAACGGGCCATTCCCAAGCGATTATTCGACGCGATGACCGTCTCCCGGCTGAGGAAATAGGTGGTCCGCATGGGCGTGAAGTCCAGATCCTCCAGATGACACAGCGCCAGCGCCGCCGGCACGTCGGGCTCGTCCATAAAGCCATAATGCAAGAGCACACGATAGAAACCGTCGCCGTAACTATCCACTTCAAAACGGCGGCTCACAGGCACACGTGGCGTGTCCTCATAGACAACAGTCAGCAACACCACCTGCTCATGCAATACCTGATTGTGCAGCATGTTATGCAGCAAGGCGTGTGGAACAGCGTCTTGCCGAGCCGTAAGGAAGACAGCTGTCCCTTTGGCGCGGAAAGGAGGATTGGAGCGAATGCTACCGATAAAGATGGGCAGCGGCAGCGCACCTTCATCCAGCCGTTCGGCCAGGATCTGCCGGCCACGCTTCCAGGTAGTCATCAATGTAAAAAGGATGATGCCCGCAATAACCGGGAAAGCGCCACCTGCCACAATCTTTGGAACGTTGGCAGCGAAATACAGCGAATCGACAATAAAAAACCCAATGAGCATGGGAATGGCAAACCAGCGAGGCCATTTCCATAGTAATAATGCTACCGAAGAGACCAGGCAGGTCGTAATCAACATCGTACCTGTCACGGCGATACCGTAGGCCTCAGCCAGGTTGCCGGAAGACTCGAAACCAATGATCAGCAGGATAACGCCGGTCAGAAGCGCCCAGTTCATAGCAGGAATATAGATCTGACCTTGCTCATGGCTTGAAGTGTGCAGAATCTGCATGCGCGGCACATAACCCAGCTGGATTGCCTGACGGGTAATGGAGAACGCACCCGAGATAACCGCTTGCGAGGCAATGACTGTAGCAAAGGTTGCCAGCACGACCATCGGAATCAATGCCCATTCAGGTGCCAGCAAATAGAAAGGATTGCGCACGGATTCTGGCTCTATCAAGACCAGAGCCCCTTGCCCGTAATAATTGAGTACCAACCCGGGCAACACTAAGAATAGCCAAGCGCGAGCGACTGGTTTACGACCAAAATGGCCCATGTCGGCATAGAGCGCTTCGGCCCCTGTCAGCGCCAGTACGACAGCGCCCAGAATGGCGATACCGAGCCCCGGATGTATGACAAAGAAGTTGAATGCCCACCACGGGTTTAGTGCTTTGAGCACTTCGGGCGCTTGTAGAATGCCATGGATACCCAGCGCCCCAAGCACAGTAAACCAGATCACCATGACAGGGCCGAACATTTTGCCAATCTTGGCTGTTCCACCACGCTGCAGCATGAACAGGCCGACCAGGATAACGATCGCCGCTGGCACGATAATATGGTCAAGCCCGGAAAAGGCGACTTCCAGTCCTTCTACGGCAGATAGCACCGAAATGGCGGGTGTAATCATGCTTTCGCCATAGAACAGCGAAGCGCCGAACAGCCCGAGCAGGACTAATACCATCTGGAGTTTTGGATACGGCGCCGAGGCTCGTCTTGCCAGAGCAGTTAGAGCCATGATGCCCCCTTCGCCCTGGTTGTCCGCCCTTAACACGAAAAAGACATATTTGATCGTTACTACCCAGATCAACGACCAAAAGATCAGGGACAAGATACCCAGAACGCTGTCGTGGGTTGGCGCCAGACCATACGTAGGAGAAAAAACCTCTTTTAGGGTATACAGCGGGCTGGTACCAATATCGCCATAGACGATCCCCGCTGCAGCAATGGCCATACCTATGGCCGAGGCTCCCTTTTCACCATGGGCCTGGGAAGCAGCTTGACTCATGCAAGACTCCGGGTTTATCGAAACGGGCGCATCCTGCTCCGATGTGGCGGCAGGATCAAGTGCGTATTGCCAAGAATATGTATGCACAACGCAACAAAGATTCGGGTATTACCTTAGCGGGCCCAGCGAATCATGCCTAAAAACGCTCGGTTAATACCTGAACCTTTACTTGAAGTATTCTGCAATACGCCTGCGCATGGACTCATCGGGCAGCTCACCGGTTCCTGCCAAGGCATTTTCTGCCATATGGGCCGGGTTTGATGTAGCCGGAATAATGCAGGTCACTGCAGGATGTGAGATCGAGTACTTGATCATCAACTGCGCCCAGGATGTGCATCCTATGTCAGATGCAAAGGCCGGAAGCGGCTTGCCAGCGACCTGATTAAACAAGCGACCGTCCAGAAAAGGCCGATTGATCATGACAGCCACACCCTTGTCCTGACATAAAGGCAATAACTTGTCTTCAGCTTTGGTATCTCTGGGGTTGAGGTTGATCTGAATGAAATCCATGGACTCGGAGTTAACCAGATCGAGCATTTGGTCCTGAGCCATCTCCGCATGATGAGTAATACCCACGTAGCGGATTTTCTTTTGTTGCTTCATTTCTCGCAGCAATGGCAACAATTTTTCGTAATTGATCATGCTGTGCACTTGAAGCAAATCAATGGGCGCCCCCTTGAGATCGGCCATTTCCTGCTCAATCTCTTCAATGCTGCTCTCACGCCCTTCTACTTTTGTTGCCAGGAAGGCCTGTTCAGTACGTCCCTGCTGCGCCAGTAGAGTACCGATCACGCCCTGGGATTTTTCATAACTAGGCGCCGTGTCGATAACAGTGCCACCCGCCCCAAACAGATGGTCAAGTACCTCTGCCAACGGTTTCAAGGCCGTAGGGGTGCTTTCAACATTGAACGAATCTGCTGTTCCTAACCCAATGATCGGAATTTGCTCGCCTGTTGAGGGAATTTTTCGCTTCAGCATGGCCGCCTCAGCTAAAACAAGGCGAGGTAGCAAACCTTCCAGCAATAGCGCCGATGAAGTGGCCAGGGAATATTGCATGAAGCGGCGGCGAGTAGTCATTGTTATCTCCGGATTCAAGCAAGGGCTGTCCTAGAAGGACGGCCCTTGCGATTCAGGAGTTCCATCTGCCATAGCGTGTTACATGACTAAGCGACACAACGTTGTTTAATCGCCCTTCATGGCTGCCACCATCTTGTCGACGTTGTAATGAAACATCTTCAGATAGGTAGAGGCAGGACCCTCTGCCTTGGACAGCGATTCGACGTACAGCTCACCACCGGCACGAGCCCCGGTTGCCTGGGCAATCTGTTGTACCAGACGCGGGTCATTCGAGTTTTCGATAAAGTAAGCCTGTATATGCTCTTGCTTGATTTGGCGAATCAGACTGGCCACCGTCTGAGCGGATGCCTCGGACTCAGTAGAAAGATCCAAAGGGGACAGGAACGTCACACCATATTCATCGCCAAAATAGCCGAACGCATTATGGGAGGTAAGAACCTTGCGTTGCGCCTTGGGTATAGCTTCGACCTGTTGCTTGATGTAGGCGTCCAGCTCTTTGAGCTGATCGATATAGCGCTGGCCATTTGCTTCGTATTGAGCAGCGCCCTCTGGATCTACATGCTTGAGGGTCTTGATGATGTTTTGAACATAAACAATACCGTTGGCCGCACTATTCCAACTATGAGGATCTATCACGGTCTTGCCGTTTTTTTGTCTCATGCGGGTTTTAATACCGTCAGACAACGCGACAGGTGTTCCATCATAGCCTGAAGCCTGGATCAGGCGATCCATCCATCCCTCAAGGTGGAGCCCATTGATGAAGACCACATCGGCTGCCTTGAGTGCTTTGGCGTCATCAGGCGTAGGCTCGTAAGCATGAGGGTCGCCATTAGGCCCGATCAGTGAAGTGACATGAACCCGCTCGCCTCCCACCTGATGAACCATATCAGCCAGGATTGTAAATGACGCAACGGCTTCCACCGGCTTGGCCTGAGCCAACCCGGAAAGCACTGATAGCAGCAGGGCAGCAGTCCCGCTCCATAACTTAAGGCGCATAGCATGACTCCTTTCAACGGGATAGATGAGGTTTGGGAAAGAGGCGCCGAACTACCCCCTGGGGGCTAAAGATCAACGAAAAGATGTAAAGCGTGCTGGCTGTCAGAACGATGGAAGGGCCTGAAGCTACGCCCAGGTGATACGAGACAATCAGGCCAATGAAGCCTGACAGCATGGCGACCAGGATCGCCACCAACATCAACCCAGGTAATGATCGCGCCCAGAAGCGCGCCACCGTGGCGGGCAACATCATCAAACCAACCGCCATAAGCGTTCCAAGCGCCTGAAAACCTGCTACCAGATTGAGTACGACAAGCAGCAGGAAAAGGATGTGGTAGAGCGACCCCTTACCCCCTACGGCACGTAGAAACCCGGGATCAAAACACTCAAGCACCAGCGGCCGATAGATCAGGGCTAGCAGCAAGAGCGTTATCGAGGCAATGCTTCCCACCAGATAAAGCGCTGCATCATCAATTGCCAGGATCGTACCGAACAGGACATGCAGCAGGTCGATATTGGAGCCCCGTAAAGAAACGATCAGTACGCCCGCAGCCAAAGAGGTCAAATAAAAACTGGCAAAGCTGGCATCCTCGCGCTGCGCGGTGAAGCGGCTCACCAATCCTGACAGCAACGCAACAGCCAATCCGGCAATTAGTCCACCGAGCCCCATGGCTGGCAGAGAGAGCCCTGCAACGAGAAAACCAATGGCGGCGCCCGGCAGCACCGCATGGCTCATGGCATCGCCCACCAGGCTCATGCGCCTGAGCATGAGCAAGACGCCTACTAGCCCTGAACCCAACCCCAGCGCCATACAGGCCACAAGGGCGCGCCGCATGAATCCGAACTCTACAAAAGGCTCGAACAAAGCATGGTAAAGCATCATGCGCGGCGCCTCTCCTCGCAAACCTCAGACTGGTCATCCCAGTCCTCTGCCATATTTCGAGCACGCCGCAGATTCTCCTGAGTCAATACCGAGCGGGTATCCCCCCAGGCAATGGTTTCGCGAGCCAGTAACAAGGTGCTGGGAAAGTGCTGCCTTACCTGTTCAAGGTCATGGAGAACAGCAATAACGGTACGCCCTTCACCATGCCAACGCCGGACCAGGTCGAGCAGATCACGCGTGGTGCGTGCATCAATGGCATTAAAGGGCTCATCAAGAATAATGACCGAGGCATCCTGAAGCAGAAGCCGTGCAAAGAGAACCCGCTGGAATTGCCCTGCCGACAGCGAGCCGATCAAGCGATGGCCAAAACCTTCCAGCCCTACGGCAACTAGCGCCTCATGTGCTTGCTGTAACTGCTTACGGCTCATACCGCCTAAAGCGCCGATACGCGTCCATGCGCCCATGGCGACTGTATCGAGAACGGTCAAAGGAAAGGTTCGATCGACTTCGGCGGCTTGAGGCAAGTATCCAATCGCAGCAGCCGGTAACGCTTTTCGATCAACGTGTCCTTTTACCGGTCGCAACATACCGACGATTGCCTTAACCAGAGTCGACTTACCTGCACCGTTAGGCCCCACGATAGCGGTCAGGCTGCCTGCTTCAAAGCAGCCTGATACATGATGCACAGCGGGGTGGCGCTCATAGGCGACAGTAAGATCATCTAATGAAATACAAGCACTCATGGAATGGACACCGCCCAGTAAATGGCCGCCCATAACAATAAAAGCAGTGCACTAGCTAATCCCAAGCGAACCCAGGCAGGCTGGGTTAAAAAAGACCGCATGGAACCGGAAGAATGATTCAAGAACATATGAAATACCTCGTAATTGTTACTTTATAACATATATATTTTCCCCTCTCTACTTATGCCTACTCGGCGTTCAGGTGGCCGTCAGCTAAACAGGCAACTGACAAAGCGCAGGTTAATCGGAGCAAAAGCGCCGAAAACCTCTTCTCAGTCGTCACGCTCACCGCTAAAATTGCGCGCTTTTTGATCATCTGCGCGTTCTGCGCACCTTCCGAGGTTAGCCATGTCCACCCCCGCTACGCCCAAAGTCGGCTTCGTCAGCCTTGGCTGCCCTAAAGCTCTGGTCGATTCCGAACGTATCCTGACCCAGCTTCGCATGGAAGGTTATGAGGTTGTTCCCACGTACGAAGATGCCGACGTGGTAGTGGTCAACACCTGCGGCTTCATCGACAGCGCCAAGGCCGAGTCTTTGGAAGTCATCGGCGAAGCCCTGGCTGAAAATGGCCGAGTCATTGTGACGGGCTGTATGGGGGTGGAAGAGTCCGCAATCCGTGACGTGCATCCAAGCGTATTGGCTGTAACAGGTCCGCAGCAGTACGAACAGGTGGTCACTGCTGTTCACGAAGTGGTGCCACCAAGACGCGAGCATAATCCGCTGGTCGATCTGGTCCCGCCGCAGGGCATCAAGTTGACTCCGCGCCATTATGCTTACCTCAAGATTTCAGAAGGCTGCAACCACCGTTGCAGCTTCTGCATCATCCCTTCCATGCGCGGTGATCTCGTTAGTCGCCCAATTGGTGATGTGCTTGATGAGGCCCAGCGCCTGGTTAAGGCTGGTGTAAAAGAACTCCTGGTGATTTCTCAGGACACCAGCGCCTATGGCGTGGACCTCAAGTACCGCACCGGCTTCTGGAATGGCCAGCCGGTTAAGACCCGCATGCTGGAGCTGTGCGAAGCACTGAGCAGCATGGGCGTCTGGGTACGTATGCACTACGTCTATCCCTACCCGAACGTGGACGACATCATCCCCTTGATGGCCGAAGGCAAGATCCTGCCGTACCTGGATATCCCTTTCCAGCATGCCAGCCCCAAGGTGCTCAAGGCCATGAAGCGTCCCGCCTTCGAAGACCGCACCCTGGCACGCATCAAGAAATGGCGTGAGATCTGCCCAGAACTGACCATCCGTTCTACCTTTATCGTCGGCTTTCCCGGCGAGACGGAAGAAGATTTCCAATACCTGCTGGACTGGCTGACCGAAGCCCAGTTGGACCGTGTGGGCTGCTTCCAGTATTCCGCTGTAGAAGGCGCGCCGGCCAATGAGCTTGAAGGCGCTGTACCGGACGACGTGAAGCAGGATCGCTGGGAGCGCTTCATGGCCCATCAGCAGGCGATTTCTGCAGCTCGCCTGCAATTGAAGGTGGGTCAGGAAATCGAAGTGCTGATCGACGAGGTAGACGAGCAAGGCGCCATTGGCCGCTCTTATGCCGACGCGCCGGAAATCGACGGCAATGTCTATGTCAACAGCGAGCATGACTTGAAGCCTGGTGACAAAGTCTGGGTACGAGTGACCGACGCAGACGAATACGACCTGTGGGCCGAGACGCTGTAAAACGGCTTAACGATAAAAGCCCTGCGATTGCAGGGCTTTTTCTTTAAGAAACGCACAAGGCAACACCTGTCAGCTAGCCGGAACTATCGCTTATGCGCACCGGGTACATGATCATGCCCTGCATGGCTGCATACCTCCCTGGTGGCAGAAGGTCCTGCAGGCTGTTCCAATTCGCGAATGATGCCACACGCGTCACTGGACACCTTGCCTGAGCAGTGCTGACGTAATTCAGTCAGCTGCCTGCGCAGATCCGTCAGCTCCTGAATACGCACTTCTACGTGATGAATATGATCGTCGATCAGGTCATTGACCTGACAACAATCTGGCTCAGGCTGATCCCGCAACCGCAATAGGGAACGGATCTCATCCTGCGTCATATCCAGGGAGCGGCAATGCCGGACAAAAGTTAAGCGCTCAAGATGCGCCTCGCTGTACTGACGATAATTACCCGCCGTACGAACAGCTGGCGGCAATAGCCCTTCACGCTCGTAGTATCGAATCGTTTCCACAGAGCATCCTGTGCGGTTGGCCAATTCACCTATTTTCATCAACTACCCCTTGACCCTGTAGTTGCTACAGGGTGTGCAATGACAGACCTAACGTCAATGGAGGTTGTCATGACGCACGAATCGTCCTGTGATGGGCCTAAGCCGTCTTCCTGTTGCAAACCTCAAGTAAAAACCTGCTGTGGCGACCCTATTACGTCTTCGCATGAACCCACTCCCTGGCCAGACGGCAGTGAGCCCGAAGCAACTGATCACTCGCGCTGGATAAGCTTACGCATCCAGGCCATGGACTGCCCTACGGAAGAACGTCTGATCCGCGATGCGTTCGCAAAACTGACGGCCGTCGAAGCACTTGAATTCAATCTGATGCAGCGCGTACTGCGGGTTCGTCACCGCTACATTGATGCCGGCCCGCTGAAAGCCCAGATTAGCCGATTGGGCATGCAGGCCATTGAAATAGGCCAAGATGACGATCAGTCTACTCCGCCATCAGTGACAAAAGCATGGTGGCCCTTGGCTCTGGGCTTGGTTACTGCTCTGATGGCTGAGGCAGGCGAATGGCTGGGTAGCGTACCGGAGCTTGTCGTAGCGCTTCTGGCACTGACCTCCATTGCCCTTGCCGGATTACCGGCGTATCGCAAGGGCTGGATCGCCATCAGGCACCGCACACTTAACATCAATGCGCTGATGAGCATTGCAGTAACCGGTGCGCTGCTAATTGGGCACTGGCCTGAAGCCGCAATGGTCAGCGTACTGTTTGCCATCGCCGAAGTGATCGAAGCGCGCTCATTGGATCGCGCACGCAACGCCATCCAGGGGTTGTTGGCCTTGACGCCGGAAAGCGCGACCGTACAGCAAGCGGATGGTACATGGGTCACGCTACCAGCCAAGCAGGTTCAACCTGGCGCTTTCGTCCGGGTAAAGCCCGGTGAGCGAATTGCACTGGATGGGGAGGTAGAAACAGGTCAATCAAGTGTCAATCAGGCACCTATTACGGGCGAAAGCCTGCCAGTTGACAAGGCCCCTGGGGATTCCCTCTTTGCCGGTACTATCAACGGCGAGGGTAGTCTGGAGTATCGTGTTACTCGTCATGCAGATGATAGTACGCTTGCCCGAATCATTCATGCGGTTGAACAGGCCCAAGGTGCACGTGCACCTACTCAGCGCTTTGTAGACCGTTTTTCCCGCATCTATACGCCTGTAGTCGTGCTCATTGCTATCACCATTGCCATCTTGCCTCCCCTGCTTCAGTGGGGTGGTTGGTTGGAATGGCTTTATAAAGGGCTGGTATTGCTTGTTATCGCTTGCCCCTGTGCCTTGGTCATTTCTACTCCGGTCACGATTGTTAGTGGGCTCTCGGCCGCAGCGCGGCAGGGTATCCTCGTGAAAGGCGGGACCTTCCTTGAACAGGGACGTCTGCTTAAGTGGATTGCCTTTGACAAGACGGGCACGCTGACTCAAGGCAAACCGCAGTTAGTCGAGCGCATCCTACTGACGGAACAAGTCACCCACGCACTGGAATGGGCTATCAGCCTGTCTTCAAGATCGGATCATCCTGTCTCCCAGGCGCTCAGCCATGCACTGTGGGAGGAAGGCATCACCTCAAAAGAAGTGCAAGACTTTTCAGCCCGGCCAGGACAAGGCGTGCAAGGTCGTGTCGACAATCACATTTATTTCCTGGGCAATCGCCGATTGCTGGACAGCCAGGGGCTGGTTTCAGAAGGTCTTTATCAACGCATTGAGGCGTTAGAGCAGAAGGGTCAAAGTGTGGTTGCGCTTGCTAATCAGCAACAGGTGCTAGCGCTATTCGCTATCGCTGACCAGTCCAGGGAGACCAGTCAGGATGCTATCGCTGCACTTCACACGCTAGGTGTAAAAACCCTGGTACTTAGTGGCGATAACCCACACAGCGTAGACCGCATCGCCAAGCAGGTGGGTATCGATGAGGCACATGGATCGTTATTGCCTGAGGATAAGCTCTCACTCCTACAGCAAAAGCAGAGGGATGGTGCAATCATTGGGATGGTGGGCGACGGAATCAATGATGCCCCCGCCCTGGCCCAGGCCGACATTGGCTTTGCCATGGGGGCTGCTGGCACCGATGCGGCTATCGAAACGGCAGACGTGGCACTGATGGATGAGGATCTGCGCAAACTGCCAGACTTCATTCGCCTCTCCCGTAGCACGTACCGGATTCTCATGCAGAACATTGCACTGGCTTTGGGAATCAAGGCGATATTTCTGGCGCTGACGATCACGGGCGAAGCTACGCTCTGGATGGCCGTCTTCGCTGATATGGGTACGAGTCTTCTAGTCGTCGCAAACGGTATGCGTCTGATTCATCATCGCTAATAGAGGCCAGCCGACGCATTACCGGAACTCATCGGCTGATGGAGCGCTCTGCATAGGGTCTGTTAGCAGGAATAATTCATGGATTATATTGATTTATTACAGTGGCCTGCCATGGTCGTAACGCTGGTCGCGGCCTGGCTGGTCGCCTCTCAGCGTGAAAATCGCCGCAATCTTGGGTTTTGGTGCTTTCTCGCCAGCAACGCTTTATGGATTACCTGGGGCTTGCATACACAGGCGTATGCATTGATCGTCCTGCAGATAGGACTGGCATTCATGAATATCCGTGGTGTTCGTCGTAATCAATTAAGCGCTTCAAAACCCATGAGCGAGACTCATATCTGAGTCAGGCCGGTTAAAATGGCGGGCCTGTTTCTCTCGTGCAGCCTGCCATGACCTATAGCGTTTCTCCCATTGGCTATATCCGCTCCTGCTTCAAGGAGAAATTTGCCATTCCTCGCCAGCCCCATTTGGCTCCTGCAGCCCGTGGCGTATTAGAGCTGGTGCCGCCGTTTAACCATCCCGATGCCGTACAAGGACTTGAGCAGGTCAGTCATGTCTGGTTATTGTTCCTGTTTCATCAGACGCTGGAAGAAAAGCCTCGCCTTAAAGTGCGCCCTCCTCGCCTGGGTGGAAACCGCTCATTGGGCGTCTTTGCTACTCGCGCCACGCACCGTCCCAACGGGATCGGACAGTCCGTGGTAACGCTTGAAGCCATCGAGCCGGGCCGGCTGAAGCTTTCAGGCATTGATTTGCTGGATGGCACTCCGGTGCTCGACATAAAACCTTATGTTCCTTATGCCGATGCGATTTCAACAGCCCGAAATACCATGGCCGATGCTCCGCCTCTGGAAATCCCAGTAATCTGGGAGACTGAGGCCAGGGCACAGGCAGAGCTGCATGGAGAGCGTCTGGGTGAACCACTGGCCGCCCTGATTGAGCAGTGCCTGACTCAAGATCCGCGCCCGGCCTACCAAATTCCATCACCAGAGCGCCGTTATGGAGTGCGCCTATGGGATGTAGATGTGCACTGGCATTATCCAGAGCCCGATGTAATCCGCGTCTTGGACATCGAATTTGCAGGTGTCTGATACCGAGATCATGGCATGTGTTAGGCCAGCGCTTGAGGGCACGATGCCAACCGTTAGTATGCCCTGCATGACCTATAGCAAAAGGTGACTCGTAGGATACTACATCGCTCTTCAACACCCATCCCGCCCGGATCTAGCCGCTTACAAGCACAAAAAACCCGCCATGAAGGCGGGTTTCAACAGCGCTGACAGCGCTTATTTCTCGACGAAAGCACGCTCGATGAGGTAATCGCCCGGATCGCCCATGCGCGGAGAAATGGTCAAGCCAAACTCGTTCAGCACTGCACTGGTTTCATCCAGCATGCTGGGGCTGCCACAGATCATAGCGCGGTCATCCTTCGGATTGATCGGCGGAAGACCGATATCCTCGAAGAGCTTGCCGCTACGCATCAGATCGGTCTGACGGCCCATGTTACGGAACTCTTCACGTGTTACCAGCGGATAATAGATCAGCTTGTCACGCACCATGTCGCCAAAGTACTCGTGCTCAGGCAGGGACTTGGTGATGAAGTCAGCATACGCCAGCTCATTCACGTAACGAACACCATGAACCAGAATGACTTTCTCAAAACGCTCGTAGGTTTCCGGGTCCTGGATGGTGCTCAGGAACGGCGCCATGCCAGTACCGGTGGAGAGCAGATACAGATGCTTGCCTGGCTTCAGGTCACTTAGGATCAGCGTACCGGTAGGCTTACGGCTAACCATGAGGTTATCGCCTTCCTTCAGGTGCTGCAGGCGGGAGGTCAGCGGACCATCCGGCACCTTGATGCTGAAAAACTCTAGGTGCTCTTCATAATTCGGGCTGGCGATACTGTAGGCACGCATCAGCGGACGGCCACCTTCAGTCTCCAATCCGATCATGACGAACTGCCCATTCTCGAAGCGCAGGCCGGGATTACGGGTAGTCTTGAAGCTGAACAATGTATCGTTCCAGTGGTGAACGCTCAGGACGCGCTCGGTGTACAGATTACTCATGAAAAACTCCTAATCACCTGCCCAAAGACGCTGATGCCCGGCTCTGTCTCGCGGAGGCGGGACTACCTGCACGTGTGACCGCTCTGGATCGGGTTTAACCAAAGGACGCGACCAAGCGCATTTGCGCGGCATTTTATATAACGCCAGAATATCTGTAAAATGAATAATTCGGATATCGGTTATCCAGTGAGCAGATATGAGATTCACGTTGCGTCAACTCGAAGTCTTTGTCGGTGTCGCCCGTCTTGAAAGTGTTTCCCGTGCAGCCGAGACGCTCGCCCTTTCGCAATCGGCAACCAGCACGGCATTGGGGGAGCTGGAGCGCCAATTCGACTGCAAGCTATTTGATCGTGCCGGTAAACGGCTGACGCTCAACGCACTGGGCCGTCAGTTATTGCCCAAGGCAGTCGCCCTGCTCGATCGTAGTGATGAGATCGAGAATCTCCTACGCGGCAAGACAGGATTCGGCTCGCTAGAAGTCGGGGCCACGCTGACTATTGGTAACTACCTGGCCACACTTCTGCTCGGTGATTTCATGCAACGCCATCCTGATTGTCGGGTGCGCCTGCATGTCCATAACACAGCGCATATTGTGCAGCGCGTGGCCAATCATGATATTGACCTGGGCTTGATTGAAGGTGACTGCCAGGATGCCGATATCGAGGTTCATCCCTGGATTGAAGATGAGCTGGTCATCTTCTGCGCGCCGCAACACTCGTTGGCCAGCCAGACAACAGTTGGCCTGAAAGACCTGATTGACCAAGCCTGGATTCTTCGAGAACAAGGTTCTGGTACTCGTCTGACCTTTGACCAAGCGATGCGCCATCATGCTGCCCCGTTGAATATTCGCCTGGAGCTAGAGCATACAGAAGCTATTATCCGGGCAGTGGAATCCGGTTTGGGCATTGGCTGCATCTCAAGACTGGCGCTACGTGACGCCTTCGAACGTGGCAGCCTTGTACCTATTGAAACCCCAAGCCTGGACCTGCGCCGGCAGTTCTGCTTTATCTGGCATCGCCAGAAATACCAGACGGCGGCCATGACCGAGTTTCTGACATTGTGCCGCAAGCTTACCGAAGGCATCGCGCGTAGCGACCAGATCCTTCTGGCACCCTTCAAGGAGCGCGCTAGCCCAACAGAATGATCAGCCAGACGGCGGCAACCATCCACATCGCCACGAATTGAGCAGCACTGCCCAGGTCCTTGGCATTCTTGGACAGCTCATGCCACTCCAGCGAGACGCGATCCACTACAGCCTCAATAGCGGCATTGAACAGCTCGACAATTAGCGACAAGAGGCAAACGCCTACCATAACCGCCCGTTCGCCTCGAGAGACATCCAGCCAGAAAGCCAACGGGATCAGGATACAGCTCATCAATAACAGAGAGCGAAAGGCTGCCTCTCCTTTGAAGGCTACTTTCAGACCGGCCAGGGAATAACCCGTAGCCTTGATGACACGTTTTAGGCCGGTCTTGCCTTTATAGGGAGAAATCACACGAGGCTCCATGTAGTGACTCGATAGAAGACTAGCCCATATCGTGTCGAAAAAACGTGAAGGCCTATCAGCCAGGCGTTGACTCGAGCTGCTGCAATAACAGCGCTGCCTGGGTTCGCGTCCTGACGCCCAACTTGCGGAAGATAGCGGTGACGTGCGCTTTTACCGTGGCTTCTGACACACTGAGCTCGTATGCGATCTGTTTGTTCAAGAGGCCATCACATACCATGGTAAGTACCCGAAATTGCTGGGGCGTCAAGCTAGACAGTCCAGCCTTGGCTGCTTTGGCTTCCTCGCTAAGATTTACACCACCCTCGCCTTGCGCCGGCCACCAGGTATCGCCATCCAGTACAAGGCGCACGGCCTGCTGTATCGTTTCCAGATCACTTGATTTAGGTATGAAACCACTGGCGCCAAATTCACGCGCACGCTGAACCACGGCAGCCTCTTCCTGCGCAGAGACCATGACCACCGGAATCTGAGGGTATTGTCCCCGAAGCAGCACAAGCCCGGAAAACCCGTAGGCGCCAGGCATGTTGAGATCGAGCAGAACCAGATCCCAGTCAGTCTTGTGTGCCAGCTGAGCCTCAAGCTCAGCAATACTTGCCGCTTCCACCAGCTGCGCCTGCTGCCCCAGGCCAAGCGTCAAGGCTTGTTGCAGGGCACTACGGAACAGCGGATGATCATCCGCGATGAGGATCTGATAGGCGGCCATCGGTAAATTGGTCCTTATTATGATTCTGTAATTTCAGCGCCTCAGAATGCCGACCGCCCGACGATGGGTCAAGGCACTTTGCGACCATAATCACAGGGTTCCCAAAGTCACTGTCATCCGGCAGAGTGGCAGCTTTTGCCAAGCGAGCCTGTCATGCGTACCCAAGCCCTGCGTGCCGATGTTCTCATGCTGATCACTGCCATGATCTGGGGGAGCGCCTTTATTGCGCAGCGAGCCGGTATGGACTCCATCGGCCCTTTCCTCTTCACAGGGCTTCGCTTTGCACTAGGTGCGCTGACGCTGATTCCCGTTCTGCTGGCACTGCATTGGCGTTCCAGAACGCCGGTTAGACTCGACCGTCAAGTTGTAATCGGCGGCTGCTTGATGGGCCTGCTGCTTTCCATTGGCATCAACTTTCAACAAGTCGGCCTGCTCTTCACATCCGTAACCAATTCGGGCTTTATCACTGGCCTCTATGTCATTGTAGTTCCTATCCTGGGCCTGCTCTTGGGTGAGCGTACCGGAACAGGTACTTGGTTAGGCGCCTTTTTGGCAGGAGCAGGTATGGGCCTGCTTAGCATAGGCGAAAACTTTCAAGTGGCATCTGGCGATTGGCTGCAGCTGGCCGGCGCTTTTGCCTGGGGAGCGCATGTATTGGTTGTAGGGCATTTTGCGAGCCGCCATGACCCCATGTTGCTTTCCATTCTTCAATTTGCGTTTTGTGCAGTGATCAGCCTGGCGCTGGCAATACTGTTCGAGCCTATCCAGGCACAAGGCATTATCCAGGCAGCCCCATCGCTCCTGTATGGCGGCATCATTGCCGCCGGTATTGGCTATACCCTGCAAGTGGTTGCACAGCGTCACGCCATTGCTTCTCATGCAGCCGTTATCTTCTCGCTAGAAGCGGTATTTGCAGCGTTTTTCGGCGCATGGCTCTTAGACGAGTCGCTTACCTCACGCGGTTACCTGGGCTGCGTGCTCATGTTTACCGGCATGCTGGTTGCGCAGCTATGGCCAAGGAAGGCAGTGGTCGAACCTAAAGTAACCAACTAATCAGGAGGTCGGGGCAACGAAAGGTTGCAATTGCTGATGAGCCGGGCTGAGTAGATCCGCCTGGCAATTCTGCTTGGCGTGGAGATAACGCTCGCTGAACACATCCAGGTACGCATCAAGCGCGGCGGCAGCCTGACCGTCACCAGCCAGCTCCAAACAAAGAGCAGCCACCTCTGCTGTACAAAGATGCTCGCCCCGTGTGGAGCGCCGGAGGCGGTAACGTGAGAGCGCCTCGGGAGTCAGGCTGAGTACAGGCAACGTATCCAGATAGGGACTTTTACGAAACATCTTTCGTGCCTCAGTCCAGGTCGCATCTAACAGGACAAATAAAGGTCGCTTTCCTGTTATAGGCTCTACCGTCTGCACGACACGCTCAGGAGCTGCATACTCAGCTGGAAATACAAGATAAGGCTGCCACTGCGGATCGCTTAATACTGCCAGCAGCCTGTCATCCACGGCGGTTCGAGACCAACCGAACGCAAAACTGTCACTGACTACATCAGCAATCAGCCATCCGGTATTGCTTGGTTTTAACGGCTCTACATCATGCATGACCAGGCACATGCCTGCCGTGCACTCAACAGCTGGCCGCCACTGGCAGAAACAGTGGGACACTGCCAAACGACAACCTTCACAGCGTTGAACACGAGAGCCTCGCGCAACAAAAGGCTTACTGCTGCGCGCCAAGCGATCAAGACGTAATTGGGCCACGGCATTCAAGGAATTTGATGAAGAACTAGCAGGTCGGATGTAGGGCATGAGAAATACTGCGTGATTTGCGCGCGCAAGTTTAACAAAGGCTGTCGAGAAGGCATCTGGCATTTTGAAAGCGCCGACCACAGGAGTACCCTCTGCATATCCGCAATTAGCCTTTGCTTGCGAACAACACGGCTGCCCTGCGGTCGAAGCGAGCCTGATCTACGTTGGAGATTTCAATGCTGCGTTACACTGCCCTCGCCCTTTGTCTCATCCTTCCTGCAGCGGCCCAGGCGGCCTCCCTGAAAGAACAAGAACTGTCGCAGATGCTGCAGAAAGTCGCGAAAGAAAGCAGCGCGGGAACTCCGCGCGCCATTAATGAAGACATTCTTGATCGTGGCTATACCGTCGAAGGGCGCCAGCTTATTAACCACTTAAGCGTACGCGCCAGCCATGCCCATCAAATGGAATCGAACCCGGGAACTGTGCGCACCCAGCTGGCCGCCAGTGTCTGCCGTAATACAGGTTATCGCCAGTTGCTGGCGCGTGGTGCAACGCTGGTTTATAGCTTTACTGAATACCAGAGCAATCGCCCGGTTGCAAACGAGCGCTTTGAAGCCGCTGACTGTGGTTTGAGCAAGTAAGCGCTTATAGCCATGCCGCATGTGGCATGGCCGCCCAAGGCAGGTATTTGCCTTTATTACTCCATGCCCCGACTATGCTAAAGACAAAGTAATCGCTGCCTTCTATAGCAGCTCGATTACTACAGCGGTGGTTATCAGGAGTATGTAAATGAACCCAAACTCACAAGACGACTATCTGTCTCGTCATGTACAGGCCAGCGCCGAGGACCTGTACCAAAAGATCGATGAGCTGCTTGCTCATACTGTTCCAGCAAATAGCCCCAACGTATCGCTTTATCGAGACATGTTGCTGACTGTGGTACGCATGGCCCAGGCGGACCGTAACCGCTGGGATGCCAAGATCATGATGCAAACCCTGCGAGAGATGGAGAATGCCTTTCGCAACCTTGAGCAATACAAGCGACGCCGCAAGGTAACGGTATTTGGATCAGCCCGGACGGCTGTGGATCATGAGCTTTATGTACTGGCCCAGAAACTCGGCTCAGCGCTGGCCCAACGCGACATGATGGTTATTACCGGAGCGGGCGGCGGCATCATGGAGGCAGCCCATGAAGGTGCTGGCCTGGAAAACAGCCTGGGTTTCAACATTACCCTGCCCTTTGAACAGCGGGCCAATCGAACCATGGACGGCACCGACCACCTGCTGTCTTTTCATTTCTTTTATGTGCGTAAGCTGTTTTTTCTCAAGGAGGCCGATGCTCTGGTGCTCTGCCCTGGCGGCTTTGGTACCCTGGACGAAACCTTTGAAGTCCTTACGCTGATCCAAACCGGCAAAAGTCCTCTTGTACCCGTAGTATTGCTGGACACACCTGACGGTACGTTCTGGAAGGATGCGCTCAGCTTTCTAAAAAAGAACCTGTCAGATGAGCGCTATATTCTGCCCAAGGATTTAAAGCTGGCAACGCTGGTGCATACCGCAGAAGAAGCAGCGGAGATTATTAGCCGCTTCTACAGCAATTTTCATTCGACCCGCTGGCTGAACGGTCAGTTTGTGATACGGCTGAATCATGCCCTGACATCCGAGGCATTGGCGCATATCGATGCGCACTTTGCAGATCTCTGCAAGAGCGGACATTTCACTCAGCAACCTTACAGCAAGACTGTTCCGGACGAGCCTGAGTTCGCGCACCTGAATCAGCTTTCCTTTGCTTTTAACGGACGCGACTATGGCCGTTTGCGGGAGCTAGTGGATGCCTTGAACGATCCACAGCATTGGCTACAGTGACCGCTGTGTAATAAACCGGACGCCTTATTTGATGTCACTCATCCGGCGCGCCACGCAGTAATCGTCCAATGCTATCCATAGTGAAACCACGATAACTCAGAAAGCGCCCTTGCTGTGCTCGCTCTTTAGCATCAGCGGGGCGCTTACCCTTGAACTTGCGCTGCCACACATCGTGTAGATGCGCAGACCAGTCTTCTTCGCACTCAGATAGCGCCTGTTCGATATCGCCCCGAGCAAGCCCGCGCTGAGCCAACTCCTCACGAATGCGAACAGGACCGTAACCCGCCCGGGCACGACTTGCGATATAGCTGCTCAGATAACGCGTTTCGCTCAATAATCCGTCTTCAGCCAAACGATCCAAAGCAGTGTTGATCAGGTCATCCGGCGCCCCGCGCTTGCGCAGCTTGCGGACCAGCTCCTGCCGACCATGCTCCCGGCGAGCCAGCAGGTCCATGGCTGCCAGGCGAACAGCGGCTGGAGTATCCAGTTCAGTAGGCATTCAAACCCCGTAAGCAATGAAACAATCAAGCCAGAAATAAAAAAGCCCTCGCTATGCGAGGGCTTTATCAGAGGAGATCTTAAAGATCTGCGCTAGCGTCCGCTTCAGCCTCTTCATTGGCCGCCCCTTTAACCGGGGCCTGACTTAGAAGCTGCTCGCGAATGCTCTTGTCGAGCGCATTACGTACTTCAATATTCTCTTCCAGGAACTTGGCCGCGTTAGCCTTACCCTGGCCGATCTTGGTGCCTTGATAGCTATACCAGGCGCCTGATTTCTCGACCAGACTCAGCTGTACGCCCAAGTCGATAATTTCGCCGTTACGGTAGATGCCCTTGCCGTACAGAATCTGGAACTCAGCCTGACGGAACGGCGGAGCTACCTTGTTCTTCACGACCTTGACACGGGTTTCGCTACCAACAACCTCATCACCCTCTTTTACCGCACCGGTACGACGGATATCCAGACGAACTGAAGAATAAAACTTCAGTCCAGGCAATTGGCCGTTTTGATATTACCCGTGATCTTACGCAGAGCCTGAGACATCAGACGCGCCTGCAGACCTACGTGCATATCACCCATTTCGCCTTCGATTTCCGCCTTTGGCACCAAGGCTGCTACGGAGTCGACGATGATGACGTCTACAGCGTTGGAGCGCACCAGCATATCGGTGATTTCCAGCGCCTGCTCACCTGTATCCGGCTGAGAGACCAGCAGGTCGTCAACGTTAACGCCCAGCTTGCTGGCATAGTCAGGGTCTAGCGCATGTTCAGCATCGACGAAGGCACAAGTTGCGCCTTGCTTTTGTGCTTCGGCAATGACAGAGAGGGTCAGCGTGGTTTTACCCGAAGACTCCGGACCGTAGATTTCTACGATACGGCCTTTAGGCAGACCACCAATACCCAAGGCGATATCAAGGCCGAGCGAGCCGGTGGAAATAGCCGGAATCGCCTGACGCTCATGATCACCCATGCGCATGACCGCACCCTTGCCAAATTGACGTTCAATTTGACCCAGGGCCGCGGCCAAGGCGCGCTTTTTGTTGTCGTCCATTAAAATCCTCTCGCAAGAAGGTAGGCCAGACGGCCGTGGAAAGCACTGTATATGTGAACAGTATTAAAGCATAAGAAGGACTTGATGGCTACCTTTCGATGCGATTTTCTTATGCAGAAATTCGCAATAACCCTTCCAGCGCAGCCGCAACGGACTGAGCCCTGACAGCGGCCCTGTCGCCAAGGAAAAGATGTTTCTCGCTATGGATGTTAGAGCCGTTTCCCCACGCTAACCAGACTGTCCCCACGGGTTTTTCCGGAGAGCCGCCACCTGGACCTGCAATACCGCTGACCGCAACAGCGAAGCGGGCACCGCTGCGCGCCTGCGCGCCTCGTACCATGGCTTCGACAACCGCCTGACTGACAGCCCCTACGTCCATGAACAAGTGATCCGGTACTTGCAGCTGGGCCGTTTTCTGAGCGTTAGAGTACGTCACAAATCCCGCCTCGAACCATGCAGAACTGCCCGCGACTCGAGTAATGGCCTCGGCAATACCGCCACCTGTGCAAGATTCAGCCGTTACAACATGTGCTTTTAACGCAGATAACCGCTTGCCCAGCTCAGCTGATAACTCATCGATAGTCATTGTGTGGCCCTGAGATGATCGCGAGGCGAAACCTTTATTGTACAAGGTTATGAGCTTCCTATATGAGGACTGCCGCTCGTCGGTTCAAGCCGGGCGTACTCTTGCCAAGTCATAAGACAAATGGTTTTCTGAAACCGGTTTCAAAGCCTGTCGTTCCATAGACAAGAACTCCACAATATTAGGGAGCAGGCCCATTGGATATGCCTCTTCAAAGCATGCGTCCGCCGCGTGCCACTATCAATCAGGTCGCTCAGGAAGCAGGCGTTTCCAAGGCGAGCGTCTCACGCTACATCAGCGGGGACCGGCAACTGTTATCGGATGCGCTGGCCTTGCGCATCGAATTAGCAATCGAAAAGCTTGGCTTTCAGCCCAATCAAATGGCGCGAGGTCTCAAGCGCGGCCGCAGCCGGCTTATCGGCATGCTGGTGGCCGACATGCTCAATCCTTATTCCGTTGCCGTCATGCATGGCGTCGAAACGGCCTGTCGCCGGCATGGCTATTCTCTCATCGTATGCAATACCGACCGGGATGACCTCCAGGAAGAGCGCCACCTGAATGCGCTTCAGTCCTATAACGTGGAAGGTCTGATCGTGAATACGCTCGGTCACCATCCCCGGGAGCTTCAGCAACTGCATCGAGAACTGCCCATGGTATTGCTCGATCGCAAGCTGGAAGGTCTGGATGCCGATCTCGTTGGGCTGGATAACACACAGGCCATTGGGCTAGGTCTTGAGCATTTGCTTGAGCGCGGCTATCGCGACCTGCTCATGGTGACCGAAGATCTCGACGGAACCAGCTCTCGTGAAGAGCGTGCCCGAACCTTCATTCATTACCTGTCGCCCCGCGCTGATGTACGAGGGCGCGTCAGCTCCTCTGCCGGCCTCAGCGACGCGCTACTTGAGCAGCTCGCGCATTTTCTCTCCCATACCGATCATGGTCCCAAGGCCATCATGGCGGCGAACGGCATTGCTGCGCTCGCTGTGACAAAAGGCCTCAGGAAATTAGGTTACAGAACGTTTGAATCGGTTGGACTAATCGCCCTGGACGATCTTGACTGGTATCCATTGGTGGGCGACGGCATTACCGCCATTGCTCAACCAACCCATGCGCTAGGCGTAGCTGCATTGGAGTATCTGCTGGAGCGTCTGCGAGGCGATGTGTCGAGCTCACGGACGCTGGCATTACCAGCTGAACTGGTAGTACGCGGCTCTACCCCAGCGCGACGTTAAAACAACAATGTGAAGGCGGCACCCTGTGCTCGACCTTCAATGAAACCGGTTTCAGGAGGCGTTATGAAACCTGATGTCGTAGTGACTACTTCTGCCTTTGGTGCTGATGCCGTACGCGCTCGCGGTCAGGAAAATTTCCTCCCGCTGATTGCAGGAGCCGGCGCCAGCACCGTCGAGATACGTGACGAACTGTTCGATGACATGCGACCTGAGCTATCCGCCCTGGGTAACAGCATAGCTGCACAGGGGCTGGAATGCGTCTACTCGGTCCCCATCGAGCTATGGCCACAAGGCGAGCACCAACCCACCCGTGAATTACAGCCTGCGATGGTACGCGCCGCCCGACTCGGAGCGCATACGCTCAAGATCTCCCTTGGCCACTTCACACCTTACTGCGACATGGAAGCATTAGGTCACATGCTGGAGGCCAGCTCTGTGCGCCTGCTGATTGAAAATGACCAGACTCCACACGGGGGCCGCCTCAAGGCTCTGCAAGCATTTTTTGATGTTGCGCAGCGAATGAAACTGCCTATCGGCATGACCTTCGACGTTGGCAACTGGCACTGGCAGAACGAGCAGCCAGAAACGGCCGCGCAATTACTGGGGTGCTACGTGGAGTACATTCACTGCAAGGCTGTTCGCGAGCGCAGTGGCCGCCTTCATGCCATGCCCCCCGAGACCGAGGATCTGGAACACTGGGCTCGGCTGTTTACTCACTTCAAAACGGGCCTGCCACGCGCCATAGAGTTTCCCCTCCAGGGCGACGTGGTTCGCGAGACACAGCGTCATGTCGAGGCATTGGGCCGTCTTGGTACTACCCAGCAGGAGACGCACCATGCCTGATTACGACGTGCTGGCCTTTGGCGAGACAATGACGATGTTCGTGGCTGAAGAGCCCGGTGACCTGGCCGACGTCGAGCACTTCGGCAAGCGTATCGCCGGGGCTGACAGCAATGTCGCCATTGGCCTGACCCGTCTGGGTTTGAAAGTAAGATGGTTGTCACGGGTAGGTGATGACTCCCTGGGCCGCTTCATTCGTGCAACGCTTGAACGCGAAGGGGTCGACTGCAGCCGGGTTGCCATCGACCCTGAGCACACCACAGGCTTTCAGTTCAAATCCAGGGAAATCGATGGCCGTGACCCCACTGTGGAGTATTTTCGCAAGGGGTCAGCCGCCAGCCATCTGTCGATAGAGCATGACTTCGATGACGCCCTGCTGGATGTTCGTCACATGCATGCGACGGGTATTCCACCTGCACTCTCAGATTCGCTTCGCGAACTGACCTACCACTTGATGAGCAGTGCACGCCAGCAGGGCCGCAGTGTGTCCTTTGATCCTAATCTGCGCCCCTCCCTCTGGCCTAGCGAAGCCCGCATGCGTGAGGAGATTAACCGCCTCGCCAGTCTGGCCCATTGGGTATTGCCAGGCTTGGCTGAAGGCAGGTTGCTTACCGGCTATGACACCCCCGAAGACATTGCTGCGTTCTATCTGGACCAAGGCGCCCAGGTGGTTGCCATCAAGTTGGGGCCGGAGGGTTCCTACTACCGCACCCATGAAAATGAGGGCCACGTTCCTGGCTATCCGGTGGAGAACGTCGTCGATACCGTCGGCGCGGGTGATGGCTTCGCAACCGGTTTTGTCAGCGCCTGTCTCGAAGGCCTGGACGTTTCCGCCGCTGTGGCCCGGGGTAACTGGATCGGCGCCAAGGCCGTACAGGTGATCGGAGATATGGAAGGTCTGCCCTACCGCCACGAGCTGCCGTAACACCTGGACTCTCGCATGGACAACAACAATAAGCCCACAGGTATATCGTCATGAATGCAACCTCCTCCATTGCCACCCGCCGCTGGTGGTACATCATGCCCATCGTGTTCATCACCTACAGCCTGGCCTATCTGGACCGGGCCAACTATGGATTCGCGGCCGCCTCCGGCATGGCTGATGACCTGGCTATTACCCCAGCCATGTCGTCGCTCCTGGGTGCCCTGTTCTTTCTTGGCTATTTCTTCTTCCAGGTGCCTGGCGCGATATACGCTGAAAAGCGCAGTGTAAAAAAGCTGATCTTCTGGAGCCTGATCCTGTGGGGCGGCTGCGCTACATTGACCGGCGTGATTCCGAACGTGCAGGCCCTGATTGCGATTCGCTTCCTCTTGGGTGTGGTTGAGGCAGCGGTCATGCCGGCCATGCTGGTTTATCTCTGCCACTGGTTTACTCGTGCGGAGCGCTCCCGGGCCAATACCTTTTTGATCCTGGGTAATCCGGCAACCATTCTCTGGATGTCTGTCGTATCAGGTTATCTAATACATACGCTCAACTGGCGCTGGATGTTCATCATCGAGGGCTTTCCCGCCATTATCTGGGCCTTTATCTGGTGGCGCCTGGCCGATGACCGTCCCGCACAGGCCAAATGGCTGAGCACTCAGGAAAAGCAGGACCTCGAGAGCGCGCTTCAGGCTGAACAGGTGGGTATGAAACCTGTTAAAAATTACCGAGAAGCCTTTCGTTCGCCCAAAGTCATTCTGCTGTCTGCCCAGTACTTCTGCTGGAGTATTGGTGTGTATGGTTTCGTGATCTGGCTGCCGTCCATCCTGAAGCAGGCCGCTCAGCTGGATATCGTCGAAGCTGGCTGGCTATCAGCCCTGCCCTATCTGATGGCAGTCCTGGCCATGCTGGCGGTCTCTTGGATGTCTGACAAAACTCTCAACCGCAAACACTTTGTGTGGCCGCCACTGCTGATTGCCGCCCTTGCTTTTGCAGGATCGTTCATGCTGGGTACCCAGCATTTCTGGTGGTCCTACACCTTGTTGGTTATCGCAGGTGCCTGCATGTATGCACCTTACGGTCCGTTCTTCGCAATCGTGCCGGAGATCCTGCCCAGCAACGTAGCAGGTGGAGCCATGGCGCTTATCAACAGCATGGGTGCACTGGGCTCCTTTGTTGGCTCCTACATCGTGGGTTATCTGAATGGTGTGACCGGCACCCCTGCTGCGTCTTATGTCTTCATGGGCAGTGCACTTTTCGTCTCTGCCGTGCTGACCATGCTCCTGCGTTACGCTCCTACTGCCAGCCAGGAAACAGCCAGGAACGCACAGCCAATGCGTACAGCCACCTCTCACTGAACAGGACTGCTCATGAAAAAGCGTGTCATTGCCTACAAGAAACTCTCGCCCGCGCTTACTGCTCGCCTACAGGAAGCAGCTGAGCTGACCTATGTCGATGTAACCGGTACGCATGGTCTGGCACCGCTGGAAGAAGCCCTGCCAGACGCGCATGGCCTGATTGGTTCCAGCGTCAAACTCAACGCTGAACTGCTGGACAAGGCCCCCCACCTAGAAGCCATTGCAAGCGTATCGGTAGGTTACGACAACTATGACCTCGACTACCTTACCCGCCGTGGCATTCTCTTGTGCAACACTCCGGATGTGCTAACGGAAACCGTCGCCGACACGGCTTTCGCCCTGATCCTGTCGACTGCCAGGCGTGTGGTTGAGCTTGCGAACTATGTCAAGGCAGGAGACTGGCAGGCCAGCCTGGGGGAGCCCTTGTTCGGTAGCGATGTTCATGGCAAGACGCTGGGAATAGTGGGAATGGGCCGGATCGGATCAGCGATTGCCCGTCGCGGTCACTTCGGCTTTGGCATGCCTATCCTCTACAACAGCCATTCGCCCAAACCGGATATCGAGCAGGAATTCGCCGCACAGTACCGCTCTCTGGACCAACTGTTGAGCGAGGCGGACTTTGTTTGTGTCACCGTGCCGCTAAGCCCTGAAACAACGCGCCTCATCGGAGCGCGGGAGCTGGCGTTGTTAAAGCCGGAAAGCTTTTTCATCAACATCTCCCGAGGCAAGGTGGTGGATGAGAGCGCGCTAATCGACGCGCTTCAAAAGCAGCAGTTCAGAGGAGCTGGCCTGGACGTCTTCGAAAAGGAGCCGCTTCCCGCAGACTCCCCCCTGCTGAGCCTGCCCAATGTGGTCGCTACACCTCATATTGGTTCGGCAACCCATGGCACACGCGAAGGCATGGCACGCTGCGCGGTCGATAACCTGTTGGCAGCTCTGTCAGGTAAACGCCCGCCTGATCTGGTCAATCGGGAAGTGTGGGAACAACGCAGCCAGTAAAGGTGAATCCACCTCGCAAGCAGCTGTCCAACGTCTGTCGATCACACGAGGGAAACCACCATGGCTGCAAATAAAGAAGAAATTGCCGAACTGCTCCAGCAAGCTCGTATGCAGGCTGGCAAAGCGGCCGATCAAGATCAGCCTGCTTATTACCGGGATGCCTTTGAAGCGCTTGCCCAAGCGGTTGAAAAACTGGCAAACACTGTAGGCGAGTCCCACCATGAGAAAGTGGTGCGCGCCGTTGAGGAGTTTCAGGGGGATGAAGGCATCTGAACACTCTGCAGAGCATCCAAGCGCCCGGATCATCCGGGCGTTTTTACATTCGAAACACAAACCCCATCACGTAACCGTCATCCCATTGCCCTATTACCGCAACATCTGCGACCTCTCGTCGCACCCATGAAACATAGCCAAGCCTGCCTTTGTCGGACTTTAAGTAGGCACTTCGTATGTGCCAGAGCGGATTGCCTAAGGGCGATCCCCCTTTCACGTCCTAACAGGAGAATGAAATGGTTGATGTCAACAGCATCAAAGAGCACGCTGAAATTGTAGGGTCCGATGGCCAGCATGTAGGCACCGTGGACCATCTAGAAGGCTCTGATCGCATCAAGCTGACCAAGCAGGATCAGGATGCCAACGGCCAGCATCACTATATTCCGCTGTCCTGGGTAAAATCTGTTGAAGGCGGCAAGATACAACTGGTCAAGACTCGCGACGAAGCCGAGCGCTCCTGGCAAGCAGCCTGACCGGGCCATTACCGGTATGAGCGGTTTTCGCTCATACCGGCTCCCTAGTTCTCTATACAAGCATGATGATATACCGCACTAGACGCGGCGAATGGCATACTGCAAACCGTCATTGGCGGGCGATCATCATGAATCACAATACCGCGCTTGTTTTCATCCTTCTGTTCTCAGCCATGCTCATTACAGGCTTTGCCAGAAATCAACACCCCATCGGCTTGGCCCTTCTATGGGCAGGCACTCTAGGCATGCTTGGCCTGATCGTCGTCATCATTACTCGCGCTCTTTCCATCTGCAGCTCTCTTGAAGCCTTTTTTCACCTCTGCTGAAAGGTGGCTCAGGCTACCCGTTCAGGCGCCTGATGTGGTTGCAAGGGTGGTGTTAGTGGAGGGAGGCCATAAGCTGCACGAGCTGCATCGCACCGCGCATTATGCTCGCCGTTGATCCATGAGGCCTCGAATTCACGACAGGGGCTTGGTCTGTTTTCATACACGGTACAGCGCGTACCGCAGCCCACATCCCCCAGCAGGCTGATACAACGCACAGGCTTGGTTTCAGTACCTATCATTGCAACATGATGAGGGGTTACCCCTACCGTCAACTCATCCGGCACTAGCCCACCGGCAGACCGGCATTCACCCCAGTAGAACGAAACACGAAAAAACGCGCAGCAGGCACCACAGTTAAGGCAAGGATTATCGATCGACATGTTTGGCAGAACACCAGAAAAAACCGGACGAATGCCGGCGAGAGAAGCGCCATTTTATTCATGGCCAAGCCTTTGTGAAGGGGGCTGAACCAAAATTCAGTGCTTTATAGATGATAGTCTTAGGGTGCATTCATCCGCTAACCAAACGACTGCGCATATAACCTCGAAACAGCCCTTCAGCGGCCTCATTCCAAGCGCCTTTTTATCCGACGATACTGACAAATCCGGTAGAATTGCCGTCCCTGTAAAACGACCCTGCGAGTGAATGACCTGTATGGAAAGCCTTTCCAACCATACGCCGATGATGCAGCAATACCTGAAGATCAAGCATCAGCACCCTGAGCAGTTGCTCTTCTATCGCATGGGTGATTTTTACGAGCTCTTTTACGATGATGCGAAAAAAGCCTCCAAGCTGCTCGACATCACCCTAACGGCTCGTGGCGCCTCAGCAGGTAAGCCGATCCCTATGGCGGGCATACCCTTTCATGCTGCCGAAGGGTATCTGGCCAAACTGGTCAAGTTGGGAGAGTCGGTGGTCATCTGCGAACAGATCGGCGACCCGGCTACCAGCAAAGGTCCGGTAGAGCGTCAGGTCGTCAGGATTCTTACGCCCGGCACAGTCAGTGACGAAGCCCTGCTAGATGAGCGACGCGACAATCTGCTCGCCGCCATTCTGGGCGACCACAAACTGTTTGGTCTGGCTGTACTGGATATCACCAGTGGACGCTTCGTTGTACAGGAACTGTCCGGCTGGGAACCGCTCATGGCGGAGATCGAACGCCTCAATCCGGCTGAGCTGCTTGTTCCTGATGATTGGCCACAAGGTTTACCCATTGAGAAGCGCCGAGGGCTACGCCGTCGAGCACCATGGGATTTCGATTGCGACACTGCCGTAAAAAGTCTATGCCAGCAGTTCGGCACACAGGACCTTAAGGGCTTCGGCTGCGACAAGCTAAAATTGGGTATCGGTGCAGCTGGCAGCCTTTTGGCCTACGCCAAGGAGACGCAACGCACTGCCCTCCACCACCTGCGCAGCCTGCATCACGAGCGCCTGGACGATACGGTCATTCTGGATGGGGCGAGTCGTCGTAACCTGGAACTGGACACCAATCTATCCGGTGGCCGTGACAATACGTTGCAGTCGGTGGTTGATCGTTGTCAGACCGCCATGGGTAGTCGCCTTCTTACCCGCTGGCTTAACCGCCCCTTGCGTAATCGCAGTATTATCGAGGCCCGCCAGGATGCAATTACCTGCCTGCTTGAACGGTATCGCTTCGAGCAGCTTCAGCCTCAACTTAAAGAAATTGGCGATATTGAGCGGATCCTGGCGCGAATCGGCCTGCGCACAGCTCGTCCACGCGACCTGGCTCGCCTGCGTGATGCACTTTCGGCCCTACCTGAACTGCAGCGCGGCATGCAGGATCTGGTAGCACCTCACCTTAATGATTTGGCCAAAAGCATCCAGACCTATCCTGAGTTGGCGGATACGCTTTCGCGCGCTATTGTGGACACCCCTCCGGCAGTCATTCGGGATGGCGGCGTTATCAAGCGCGGCTACGACGCTGACCTGGACGAGCTGCAAACCCTGAGCGAAAACGCCGGTCAGTTCCTGATGGATCTTGAGGCACGGGAAAAAGCGCGCACTGGCCTTTCAGGGCTTAAGGTAGGCTACAACCGCGTTCATGGCTACTTTATCGAACTGCCCCGAATGCAAGCCGAACAAGCCCCTGCTGATTACATTCGTCGGCAAACCCTCAAAGGGGCTGAACGCTTCATTACTCCCGAGCTGAAGACCTTTGAAGACAAGGCACTATCCGCCCAGAGCCGTGCGCTGGCACGCGAAAAGGTCTTGTATGAGGCTCTGATTGACAGCCTGATCGAGCAGCTTGCGCCCCTTCAGGATACGGCTGCCGCTTTGGCTGAACTTGATGTATTGAGTAACCTGGCCGAGCGTGCATTAAATCTGGATCTTAACCGTCCCCAATTTGTGGACGAGCCATGTCTGGACATATCGCAAGGCCGCCACCCTGTCGTTGAGCAAGTGTTGGATACGCCCTTTGTGGCCAATGACTTGAACCTGAATAACGACACGCGGATGTTGATCATTACTGGCCCTAACATGGGCGGTAAATCTACCTATATGCGTCAGACCGCCCTGATTGTTCTCTTGGCGCATATCGGTAGCTTCGTACCGGCTGCGGCATGTCGTCTGTCTTTAGTGGACCGCATTTTCACTCGGATTGGCTCAAGTGATGACCTGGCAGGCGGCCGCTCTACCTTCATGGTGGAAATGAGCGAAACTGCCAACATCCTGCACAACGCGAGCGAGCATAGCCTGGTACTCATGGATGAGGTAGGCCGTGGTACAAGCACATTCGACGGTTTGTCATTAGCCTGGGCCGCTGCGGAACATTTAGCCAAGCTACGGGCATACACTCTCTTTGCAACACACTACTTCGAGCTGACGGTCCTGCCGGATAACGAGCCGGTTGTAGCCAATGTGCATCTGCATGCCACGGAGCACAATGACAGGATCGTCTTCCTGCACCATGTCCTGCCTGGCCCGGCTAGCCAGAGCTATGGCCTTGCAGTCGCTCAACTGGCAGGTGTGCCCGCTCAGGTTATTCAACGGGCCCGTGAGCATCTGGCACATTTGGAGAAGACCAGCCTGTCTCACGAAGCCCCAAAACCGATTACTCAGGCAGCCCAGCCCATGCAGGCCGATCTGTTTTCTGCGGCCGCACATCCGCTATTGGATGAGATGGAAAAGCTCAATCCCGACGAGCTGACGCCACTTAAAGCACTGCAGCTTATCTATGAATGGAAAAAGCGTATCTGACAACCCGATGACGGGTATTGGCCTAATACTGCTAAAATCCCGCGCCTAGCCGCCTGAGGAGTTCTAATAATGACTTTTGTTGTCACCGACAACTGCATCAAATGCAAATATACCGACTGTGTAGAAGTATGCCCTGTGGACTGCTTTTACGAAGGCCCCAACTTTCTGGTTATCCATCCAGATGAGTGCATCGACTGCGCGCTATGCGAGCCGGAATGTCCTGCACAAGCTATCTTCTCCGAAGATGAAGTGCCGGAAAACCAGCAGGAATTCATAGAGTTGAACCGTGATCTCTGTGAAGTCTGGCCAAACATTACCGAGAAAAAAGAAGCATTGGCTGAGGCTGAAGAGTGGGACGGCAAGCCCAACAAGCTGCAGTATCTGGAGCGTTGATCAGGGCTTGAACCTAACTGTTCAGGCGCTGCATTTGTTGCACGCATCAAAAAGGGCGGGTTAACCGCCCTTTGTCCCTCCCCTATCATCCTGGCAATCGCACCCTTGGTGGTCACCTAAGCGAGATCTCTCTCGTCCATGCCTGCCTTGTCCTACACAATCGCCCATAAAAAAGCCCAACTTAATGTCGGGCTCATGTCAGTGCCTAGCAAAAGGGCTTATTGAAACAGCGAGTCACTTGATAGGCCATTACGCTCGAAAATTTCACGTAAGCGCTTGAGTGCCTCAACCTGAATCTGGCGCACCCGCTCTCGAGTCAAGTTAATCTCCTGCCCTACTTCCTCAAGCGTACAGCTTTCATGTCCGCGCAAACCGAACCGGCGTACAACCACCTCTCGCTGCTTATCCGTTAGCTCGGAAAGCCACTGGTCAATACTCTGACTAAGGTCTTCATCCTGCAACAGTTCGCACGGGTCGCTTGGCCGCTCATCGGTAAGCGTATCGAGAAGCGTCTTGTCTGAGTCGGGCCCCAAGGAGACATCGACAGAGCTGATACGTTCATTGAGTCCCATCATGCGTTTCACCTCTTCTACTGGCTTTTCCAGCAGACAGGCAATTTCTTCAGGCGAGGGCTCATGGTCGAGCTTTTGCGCTAGCTCACGAGCAGCCCGCAAGTAGAGATTAAGCTCCTTGACCACATGAATAGGCAAACGAATCGTTCTCGTCTGATTCATGATGGCACGCTCGATGGTCTGTCGTATCCACCAAGTCGCATAAGTTGAGAAGCGGAAGCCGCGCTCAGGATCGAATTTTTCTACCGCGCGAATCAACCCCAGATTACCTTCCTCGATCAGATCGAGCAGGGACAACCCCCGATTCACGTAACGGCGGGCAATCTTCACTACCAGGCGAAGATTGCTTTCGATCATTCGGCAACGGCCAGCGGGATCCCCCTTTTGCGCCAGCCGCGCAAAATGCACCTCCTCCTCAGGAGAGAGCAATGGAGAGAAACCGATTTCATTAAGATACAACTGAGTCGCATCAAGCGCCCGGCTGTAATCGATATGCTTGGTTTGCTTGGACGTGCGTGGTTGAAGTGCTTTAGGCGCATCACCCAGTAGCTGCGATGCATCGAATGAACCTTCTTCGAATGAGACGGAAGTTTCCAGCAGGAGCACTTCGTCACTCATGTCAAACTCGGGTTCTTTTTTATTAAGTGCCATGATCAATGTCCCTTGCTTGAGTTCGACAACAAGCCCGGGCGTGATCAATCCCCCTGATTACGCCTGAACCCGTCCCCCTAGCGCTAGAACGGGTCAGACAACGAGTCAACGATTTGGCAAATATTGCAGAGGATCTACGGGTTTACCTTGCCGGCGAATCTCAAAATGCAGCTTCACCCGGTCGGTTCCTGTAGAACCCATCTCGGCGATTGTTTGCCCGACCTTGACCTGTTGCCCCTCCCGAACCAGAAGCCTGCGATTATGACCGTATGCACTGACGTAGGTTTCGTTGTGCTTGATAATGATCAGCTCACCGTAACCCCTTAACCCACTGCCTGCATACACGACGGTTCCACCAGAAGCCGCTAGAACAGGCTGTCCCAAATCTCCGGCTATATCAATGCCTTTATTCAAACTGCCGTTCGAGGAGTAGCGCGAGATAAGGGTGCCTTTGGCAGGCCAGGCCCAGCCAGCAGAGGATTGGGGAACATTGGCAGTAGGCGTAGTAGCCGGAGGAGCTGTTACCGCAGGAGGAGCAGCCGGAATGTTCTGAGCTACTGGCGGTGCAGCAGGCGCAGCGGTAGCTGTAGGGGTATTTACAGGTACGGATGCTGTGGCAACAGGCGTAGACGATCCTGTTTGCGGAGGCCTTCTGGACGTCGTGGCAACCGTACTCGAGCTGCTGCCACCAAAGTTGATTTTCTGACCAACATGAATGACATAGGGGGGAGAAATACCATTATGAGCGGCAAGGCTCCGCCAGTCCCATCCATTGCGAGAAGCGATGGCATAGAGCGTATCGCCCCGCCGAACGGTATATTGTCCTTTTGTAACACGGTATGTATTTGCCGAGCCACCGGAACGATCAACAACCTGCACGCCTCGGGACGAGGAGCTTGAGCATCCTGATAAGACGAGACTTAGCATCAGAGCCAATATCAAGCTGATTCCACTGCCGTTGCGAATCCCTCGCAGCCGGGCCTTAAGAAGCCTCAATCCTTCCCCCTTAGAAAGCCTGTACGTCAACGCTAGCCGAATTGGCTGCTGTATTGACCATTGCCAATACTATCGTTCCCTGACAAAGGGGTCAGGCCAACGGTCCATTCAGAAGTGGAACAAAGCGCACAGAATCGAGCACTTTCCGAGAAAATCCCTCTTCTTGACGCTCGATCAGCATCAGTTGCTGCTCTTCGCCTTCACCTACCGGAATCACAAGGCGTCCACCCGGCGCTAGCTGATCGAGCAGCGCTTGAGGCACCTCACGGGCCGCAGCCGTTACGATAATACCGTTATAGGGAGCTAGCGCTGGCCAGCCCTCCCAACCGTCTCCCCAACGGAACACGACATTACGTACATTAAGCTCGACCAAGCGCTCCTTAGCTCTGTCCTGAAGTGACTGAATCCGCTCAACGGAGAAAACACGTTCGACCAGCTGCGCAAGTACCGCCGTCTGGTAGCCAGACCCTGTACCAATCTCCATGACCTTGTCCAGAGGGCCAGCAGCCAGGAGCAGCTCAGTCATACGAGCGACCATGTACGGTTGAGAGATGGTCTGGTTATGACCAATAGGAAGCGCCGTGTCTTCATAGGCCCGATGCGCCAGGGCTTCGTCGACGAACAAATGGCGGGGCGTGCGGCGGATAACCTCTAGTACCTGGGCATTGGAAAGGCCTTCTTCATAAAGCCTTTGGATGAGTCGTTCGCGGGTCCGTTGCGAAGTCATACCAATCCCATAACGCTGCATATGCTCTTGCCCCTGACTCATCGAAACATCTCCTCTAGAACAGCCAGCCCGGCAAACCCTTCATAAAAGGTCCGGTCCAGTTGTAGCGGCGTAATCGATACGTAACCTTGCATCACCGCATGAAAATCCGTGTCCGAGCCGCTATCTTCAGCATCACCCGCAACAGCGATCCAGTATCCCTCCTTGCCCCTGGGATTGACGTCCCTGACAGGCGGCTTGGCACGTGCACGATGGCCTAACCGTGTCAGCCGAACCCCTTTTATGTGCTCAAGCGGCAAGTTGGGTATGTTGACATTCAGCACCGTACGCGGCGGTAGATCAAGCTGCGTATGGGCTTCGACAATCTGCCGAGCGATCTGCGCAGCCGCCGGAAGATTATCGGGAAGCCGTGACAAGAGCGAGAAGGCAAAGGCCGGGCGGTCCAAAAAGCGACCTTCCAATGCGGCGGCCACTGTTCCCGAGTATAGAACGTCATCGCCCAGGTTGGCGCCCAGGTTGATCCCTGATACGACCATATCCGGCGTATGCTCCAGCAAACCATTGATGCCCAGGTGCACACAGTCGGTAGGCGTACCGTTTATACCGATATACCCGTTGGGTAAACGCTGTGGATGCAAGGGTCGATCAAGCGTCAAGGCGCTGCTTATCCCACTCATATCCGTCAAGGGTGCTACTACAGTGCACTCGGCATAGCCTTCCAGCGCTGCATGCAAGGCAGCAATGCCAGGCGAGAGAACACCGTCATCGTTGGCAATCAGAAGTCGCATGGAGTATCCGTCTGTCCTGCCGTGCCCAGCGAGACAAGCTCACGCACTACAACGGTAGCAAAGCAGCCAGCCGGCAGGACGAAGTCAAGTTGCAGAATGTCAGGTTCGGGATAATGCCATGACAGTCCGTTAATAGGGAGGCGAAGAATGCGCCGTTCATGCCGAAGCCCTGCATTACCGAGCCAAGCGGACAATTCGGCAGCATCAGCGGCCACACCTTGTTCTTCCTGTTGGACTGAGCCACCCGCCGGTGAGTCACCTTCTCCCCAGAGAGGACCGGTAGGATGAAGATCAAGGGCCGCCAGTCGTGGATCAGAACACTCCGCCTCACCCGCAGGAAAGAAACTGCGGCTATCCGTGAATGCCAGCAGATCTCCAACCCTTGCGGTATTCCAGTTCCCAGCAGTCACTCGCTGAGCCAAAATTTGATTGAACAGGTAACTGCGAGCAGCAGACAGGATGCGTGAACGACGATTACGCTGCTCGGGTAATGAGCCTTGCTGCGCAAAGTGCCTCGCTTCATCCAGATTGCCACCGTCGTACCCAAAGCGCTGCAACCCAAAATAATTCGGTACGCCTTCTGTAGCCATCTTGCTTAGCCGCTCTTCAAGCATGCGCTTGTCAGCAAGCAGTTCAGTCAGCCTGAGCGTAAACCCGTTCGCTGCATGAGCGCCACGCTGGAGCTTGCGGCGATGCCTGACGCGCTTCAGGATACTCAGGGCATCACTCTCAGCCGCGCTCAATTCAGGATCGGTTTTTCCCGGAAGATGCAGACTGAACCACTGCCGTGTAAGCGCCTGTTTATCCTTGAGGCCGGCATAACTGATGGCCCTTAGCGGCACGCCTGCAGCACGCGCTAAACGCCGCGCAGCTTCTTCCGTGTTAAGCCCTCGTTTTTCAATCCAGAGCCAAAGGTGCTCACCCTCCCCCTCCAGGGGAATATCCAGCACCTCGTTTACCTGGAAGTCTTCAGCAGTAGCCTTTAATACCGCGGTACCACAGGCGGGTCCATGGGCTGTTGGCCCCAGCAGATCTAATTCAGTCATACCGGAAGCAACAACGCTACGGCATGAACGGCAATGCCTTCTTCACGACCGACAAAACCCAAGCGTTCCGTAGTGGTTGCTTTTACATTGACTTGATCAAGCTCAACCTGCAGATCTTCTGCGATCGCACGACGCATGGCATCGATATGAGGTGCCATTTTGGGTGCTTGAGCGATGATCGTCGCGTCTATATTACCCACTTTAAATCCTTTCTCTCGAACCAGGCCGACCACATGACGCAGTAACGCACGGCTATCAGCACCTTTGAACTGCGGGTCGGTATCCGGAAAGTGCTTGCCAATATCGCCTAGCGCGACCGCGCCCAGCAGGGCATCTGCCAGTGCATGCAGGACAACGTCACCGTCCGAGTGAGCAACCAGTCCAGAAGTGTGAGGGATTTGTACACCGCCCAGCGTGATGAAGTTACCCTCACCGAAACGATGTACATCATAGCCGTGGCCAATTCGCATAAATAAAAACGCCCTGAAGGATCAGGGCGCCAATTCTACCGGGGTAATCCATAAACGTCGCCGTTACCGAGCACGCAAGCTTAATCAATCGATAAGCGCGCGGGCATGATGACGCAAATGCTCCTCGATAAAGGTTGCGACAAAATAATAGCTATGGTCGTAACCAGGCTGCAGACGCAGGGTCAATGGATGACCGACACGCGTAGCCACCTGCTCCAGCGCTTCCGGCTTAAGCTGCTCTGAAAGAAAACTATCTTGCTCGCCCTGGTCCACGAGAACGGGCAGCCGCTCCTGCGCCTCTTCCATCAGCGCACACGCATCCCACTCAGCCCAACTGGTACGATCTTCACCCAGATAATTGGAGAAAGCCTTTTGTCCCCAAGGGCAATTCATGGGATTAACGATAGGCGAAAATGCTGAAACCGAGAGATACATCCCTGGATTACGCAGGGCACAAATCAGAGCACCATGACCGCCCATCGAGTGGCCACTCACACCGCGCCTGTCCGAAACTGGGAAGTTGGCTTCGATTACAGCAGGCAGTTCCTTCACAACGTAATCGTACATCCTATAGTGCCTGGCCCAGGGCTCACGGGTCGCATTAAGATAGAAGCCCGCACCAAGGCCAAAGTCCCACGCGCCCTGTGCATCATCAGGCACATCCGGACCACGCGGGCTCGTGTCGGGAGCAACCAGTACCAACCCCAACTCAGCAGCAACCCGATGGGCGCCCGCCTTTTGCATGAAGTTTTCATCAGTACAGGTTAGCCCTGACAGCCAGTAAAGGGCTGGCAGCGGTGTTTTCTGTTCTGCCTGGGGAGGAAGATAGATGGCAAAGGTCATCTCGCAGCCTAAGACAGCCGACTGATGCTTGTAACGCTTATGCCAGCCACCAAAAGACTTCTGGCAGGAGACCAGTTCCAGCGTATTGCTCATGAATAACTCCTTGCACGCCGAAACAGGCCCGACACATCAAAATGTCGGGCCTGAGCATGATCAATAGTGGATAACGGTACGAATGCTCTTGCCTTCATGCATCAGGTCAAACGCTTCGTTGATCTGATCAAGGCCCATGGTATGGGTGATAAAGGTGTCCAGGGGGATTTCACCCTTCTGGGCTTTATCGACATAACCTGGCAGTTCGGTGCGGCCCTTGACGCCGCCGAAAGCACTTCCCCGCCATACGCGTCCCGTCACTAACTGGAATGGACGTGTGCTGATTTCCTGGCCAGCTCCGGCAACCCCGATAATGACCGACTCACCCCAGCCCTTATGGCAGCACTCAAGTGCAGCACGCATAAGCTTTACGTTACCAACACACTCGAATGAGTAATCTACGCCACCATCAGTCAGCTCAACGATAACGTCCTGGATAGACTTGTCGTAGTCGTTCGGGTTAACGCAATCCGTTGCACCAAGCTGCTTGGCGATTTCGAACTTGGACGGATTGATATCTATGGCAATGATACGTCCTGCCTTGGCCATCGTTGCGCCGATAATGGCTGAAAGGCCAATACCACCCAAACCGAAGATGGCTACTGTAGCGCCCTCTTCAACCTTGGCCGTATTCAAGACTGCCCCGATCCCGGTAGTGACGCCACAACCAAGCAGGCAGACCTTTTCCAAAGGCGCTTCCTTGGGAATTTTGGCTAGCGAGATTTCCGGCAATACGGTGTACTCAGAAAACGTAGAGGTGCCCATGTAGTGATAGATAGGCTGGCCTTTATAGGAGAAACGAGAAGTGCCATCCGGCATCAACCCCTTGCCCTGGGTAGCACGAATGGCTTGGCACAGGTTGGTCTTTCCGGAAAGGCAGAACTTGCACTGACCACATTCAGGCGTATACAGAGGAATAACATGGTCGCCGACCGCAACGGAGGTCACACCAGGACCTACCGCTTCGACAACACCACCGCCTTCATGGCCAAGGATGGCAGGGAAGATACCTTCCGGGTCAGCGCCAGATAATGTGTAGGCATCAGTGTGGCAAACACCGGTCGCCACGATACGAACCAGCACTTCACCTTCTTTAGGCGGAGCGACATCGACTTCAACGATTTCCAAAGGCTTGTTAGCCTCAAAAGCAACAGCGGCACGTGATTTAATCATAGAGGTCATCATCCATCTGGTGATACGGTACGTGTAGTGTATGAATTTTTATTCAGTTAATAATCCGACGTTCTGCAATATATTATTGCCATACAGGGATAATCATGAATGCCTGGGAAGGCCTTGATGAGTTTGTTGCGGTTGCTGAAGCAGGTCACTTCAGCCTAGCAGCTGAACGGCTTCGTGTTTCCTCATCACATGTCAGTCGACAGATCGCACGGCTGGAAGAGCGCTTGCAGACACGTCTGTTTTATCGCAGTACGCGTAGTGTGGTGCTTACCGAAGCCGGGCAAACATTCCTCCAGCACTGCCAGCGCTTGCAGGATGCCCGCGAAGAAGCACTTCGCGCCGTCAGTGACTTATCCAGCGAACCCAAGGGACTGCTGCGCATGACTTGCGCGGTTACCTATGGCGAGCGCTTTATCGCTCCGCTATTAAATAGTTTTATGGCATTGCATCCGCAATTGCGCCTTGAAATAGAGCTATCCAATCGTACGCTGGATCTTGTGCAGGAAGGCTTCGATCTGGCAATTCGCCTGGGCCGACTAAACGATTCTCAGCTTATTGCAACCAAGCTGGCGCCACGCATCATGTACCTGTGCGCTGCCCCGCGTTATCTGGAACGCTTCGGAGCTCCTCATGCTCTGTCAGAGCTGGCGCGGCATAATTGCCTGATCGGTAATAGCGATATCTGGAGTTTTCAGGAGAATGGCAGAGAAGCCCCCGTTAAGGTTGCAGGAAACTGGCGATGCAATAGTGGTCAGGCTGTTCTGGACGCAGCGCTGAGAGGTTTTGGCCTTTGTCAGCTGCCTGATTACTATGTAGCGCCTCACCTTGCACGAGGGGAACTGGTATCCCTGCTGGAAAACCGACAACCGCCTAATACAGGAGTATGGGCGCTTTACCCTCAGCGACGTCATCTATCTCCAAAGGTCAGACAGCTGGTGGACTATCTCAAAAGCAATTTGCCAGCCTATCTTCAGAACTGAAGTTTTATCTCATCACCGTTCGGTTATCCGCACCATACGTCCAACGGTTGGAACCCGCCGATGCCTGGCTCGTCGTACCTATATGGAACATGAAAGGGTCATGCTCCAAACAGGCGAATCCTAGAAGTCAGGACGCTCCCGCTTTCTAAGTTTTTGTATCGAGACCCTCTAAAGCGATATGAAACTGGAAGTGAGCAGACCTTCTTCTTTACGAGATTCATCGAGGAGCTGGTTCAGCCTAATGCATCCCAGGCGCCAGACCCCTTAGCAGTTGACGAACCCTCCATAACCATAGCGAGGAAGCCGCCATGTACGGACCCATCACCAAAGCAACATTGGCTGAACTCATGGAAAAGCATGAGCCGCCATGCCTGTCGATCTACATGCCTACGCATCGTAGTTTTCCAGAGCGCACTCAGGACCCGATCCGATTCAAGAATCTGGTCCGCGATTTGAAAGCCTCGTTGGAACAACAATTCCCAGACGTCCCTAGCGACACGCTGCTCAGGCCGTTTGATGAGTTGGTTGATAACCGTGATTTCTGGAATCACACCCGTGATGGCGTTGCTGTATTTGGTGGCAAAGATTACTTCATGGTCTATCCGCTTCAGCGCAAAGTGCCAGAAGTTGCAATCGTCAACTCTCATCACTATCTGAAGCCCATTCTTCGGATCGCTCAATCAGCAGATCGGTATCAGATCCTGTGCCTTTCCCGTAATCAGGTCCGCCTGTTTGAGGGTAATCGAGACGTGCTGGATGAGGTTGAATTAGCGCCTGAGGTCCCCCGTAACCAAGACGAGGCGCTAGGCTCCGAGCTGACGCCTAAGGATCAGATTGGCAACACTAACGGCTTTGGTGCAGCTGGTGAGCGTGGCGATCCCATGATCCATGGCTCTGGAGGAAGTGGTAAGCAAGAGCAGATCGACATCGACTGTGAGCGCTTCTTCCGCGCTGTTGACCGAGCGATTACTGAACACCACTCAAAACCTTCTGGGCTCCCCCTCATAGTGGCTGCTCTACCAGAAAACCAGACTGTGTTCCGTCATGTCAGCCATAACCAACAGCTTCTTGAACAGGGTATTTCCATCGGGCAAGGCGCTTTAGACACTGAAATGCTGCGCCAGGAAAGCTGGAAGCTGATGGAGCCTATGTATCTGAAGCGCTTGAATGGCATTCTTGATCAGTACGGGGAATCCCGTGGTCAAGGCCTAGCTTCTGATCAGCTTGAAGAAATTGGCAAAGCTACTGCTGAAAGTCGTGTAGCCATGCTGCTGGTGGAGGCCGACCGCCAGATCCCTGGACTACTTAATCGAGAAAGCGGTGAGCTGCACCCGTCTAAGCCTGCTGGCGCTGAAACAGCCGATGTGCTGGATGAGCTTATTACGTACGTCATGGAGCATGGCGGCGATGTAGTCGTCGTACCCCGTGAGCGTATGCCATGCAAAACTGGCGCAGCGGCAGTTTATCGTTTCTAAGAGGCTAAACAGTGGGCGTCGGCTCATGCCGACGCTCGCGCCAAAGCTGTGTTAGCCAGACCAGATCTTCAGGACGCGTAATCTTGATGTTGTCACTTCGTCCTTCTATTACTCGTGGCCTATAGCCGGCCCACTCCATCGCAGAGGCCTCGTCAGTAATCATGACGCCTGCAGCTAACGCATCACTGAGCGTTTGTCTCAGGTGACCCAAGCGAAACATTTGAGGTGTATATGCTTGCCAAATCACACTGCGATCTACTGTCACCTCAACCCGCCCATAAGGGTCGACACGCTTCAAGGTATCTTTGACCGGAACGGCCAGTAACCCCCCCACCTCGTCGTCAGCCAGCTCACATAACAAGCGATCAACATCACCCTGGCACAGATTAGGCCTTGCTGCATCATGCACCAACACCCAGTCCGAGTCAGAGGCGCCGCATACTGCCAATTGAAGCAGACCACTCAAAACGGAGTCAGCGCGCTCTTTTCCTCCTGCTGCTCGAGTGATCCGATGATCAGATGCACACGCCAGATCAGGCCACCACCTGTCATCAGCAGCCAGACTAACGACTAGGCCTTGCAAAGAAGGATGATGCAATAAGGCAGAGAGCGTATGTTCAATGACAGTACGCCCAGCAAGATCCAGGTATTGTTTAGGCCGGTCAGCACGCATACGCGAACCAATGCCCGCAGCGGGTACGACGGCCCAGAAAGAAGGTAAGGCTTTGTTTATCATTTGGATTGTAGGTAAAGGGTTTCGCCTTCTCTGACCATGCCAAGCTCATGGCGAGCGCGCTCTTCAACCGTCTCCATTCCCTTCTTCAACTCGGCAACTTCTGCCTCAAGAATCCGGTTACGTTCGAGCAGTTGCTTGTTTTCTTCATCCTGGCTGGAAATCTGCTCACGCAGCTCCTTTACCTGCGCCAAGCTGCCATCGCCCACCCACAGACGATACTGCAGGCCGGCTAGCGCAATGATCAGGACAGGAAACAACCAGTAAGGGCTACGCATTGGCTTTACAGTTCAAAGCAACAAATTAGAGAGCTAATGAGAACACACTTAAAACAAAAGCAGGAAGGAAATGATGCTTATATCGATAAGCGACACCTCAATCCTGCTCTTTTTAACACATCACTTCACAACAGAGAGCAGCCCGGGCCGCTCCCAGTGAACTCAGCTACGAAATTCGGCACGTCCCCGGTATGGAGCTTTAGCACCGAGCTGCTCTTCGATACGGAGCAGCTGATTGTACTTGGACACGCGATCCGAACGGCACAGGGAGCCGGTCTTAATCTGGCCTGCTGCAGTGCCAACCGCAAGATCGGCAATTGTCGAGTCTTCGGTCTCGCCTGAGCGGTGAGAAATTACAGCGGTGTAACCAGCTGCCTTTGCCATCTGAATGGCTTCCAGCGTTTCGGTCAGGGAGCCGATCTGGTTGAACTTGATGAGAATAGAATTACCAATACCTTTTTCGATACCTTCCTTGAGGATCTTGGTATTGGTTACGAACAGGTCATCACCTACCAGCTGAACCTTGCTGCCGATTTTGTCTGTCAGCGCTTTCCAGCCAGCCCAGTCGGATTCGTCCATACCATCTTCGATAGAAATGATCGGGAAGCGCTCGCTCAAGCCTGCAAGATAATCGGCAAAACCTGTCGCATCGAATGTTTTACCTTCACCAGACAGGCTGTACTGGCCGTTTTCATAGAATTCGCTGGAAGCGCAGTCCAAGGCCAGGGTCACGTCCGTACCCAACTTATAACCAGCCTTCTCAACCGCTTCGGCAATGGCGCCCAAGGCATCTTCGTTGGAAGACAGGTTGGGGGCAAAGCCGCCCTCATCCCCTACAGCAGTATTCAGGCCACGAGCCTTGAGGACCGCCTTCAGGTGATGAAAGATCTCTGCACCCATACGCAGTGCATCAGCGAAGCTTTTAGCGCCGACTGGCTGAACCATGAACTCTTGGATATCGACATTGTTGTCGGCATGCTCGCCGCCGTTGATGATGTTCATCATCGGAACCGGCATGGAGTACTGACCGGGTGTACCGTTGAGCTCAGCGATATGCGCATACAAAGGCAGGTCTTTGTCTTCTGCAGCGGCCTTGGCTGCTGCCAGGGAAACCGCCAGGATCGCATTGGCGCCCAGCTTGGACTTGTTCTCTGTACCGTCGAGATCAATCATCGCCTTATCCAGCGCTTTTTGATCAGACGGATCCTTACCCAGCAGAACATCTCGGATGGGGCCGTTGACGTTACCAACAGCGGTCAGAACGCCTTTGCCCAAATAACGGCTTTTGTCGCCGTCACGCAGCTCCAACGCTTCGCGTGATCCTGTGGATGCACCAGAGGGCGCACAAGCCCTGCCGACGATACCGTTATCAAGAATCACCTCGGCTTCCACGGTAGGGTTACCGCGGGAATCCAGAATTTCCCGGCCTTTTATGTCGACGATCTTTGCCATTGTTATACGCTCTCCATGGTTCTGGTCAGGTGCAAACTGCACCTTCGGCTTCTTATTTGGAACTAAGTTCAGCGGAACATCAGGCTGTTTCGATTGGAGTGAACGACTTCACCAGTTCATCCAGTGCCTTTAGCTGAGCCAGGAAAGGCTCGAGCTTGTTCAATCGAAGGGCGCAAGGGCCATCGCACTTGGCGCTGTCAGGATCCGGATGCGCTTCCAGGAACAGACCCGCAAGCCCTTGGCTCAGGCCAGCCTTGGCGAGATCAGTAACCTGTGCACGACGCCCACCGGCAGAGTCGCTACGACCGCCAGGCATCTGTAGAGCATGAGTCACGTCGAAGATAATCGGGTATTCGAACTGCTTCATGATGCCGAAGCCAAGCATATCGACTACCAGATTGTTATAACCAAAGGACGTACCACGCTCGCACAGGATCAACTGTTCATTGCCCACCTCCTCACACTTCTGCAGGATATGTTTCATTTCCTGAGGTGCAAGAAACTGAGCTTTTTTGATGTTGATAACGGCATTGGTTTTGGCCATGGCAACAACCAGGTCAGTCTGGCGAGACAGGAAAGCTGGCAACTGAATGATGTCGCAGACTTCAGCCACTGGTGCTGCCTGGTAAGGCTCATGAACGTCCGTGATAACCGGTACATTGAAGGTCTTCTTGATTTCCTCAAAGATCCTCATGCCTTCTTCCAGGCCCGGGCCACGGAAGGAGTTCACCGAAGAGCGATTGGCTTTGTCAAAACTGGCCTTGAAAACGTAAGGAATACCCAGCTTCTGCGTCACCTTTACGTACTCTTCGCAAATCTGCATCGCCAGATCGCGGGATTCAAGCACATTCATTCCGCCAAACAGCACAAACGGCTTGTCGTTAGCGACTTCGATATTACCGACACGAATCGTTTTCTGAGCCATAGTCATCAAGCCTTGTTAGCGTATTTCAGGGCCGCGTTTACGAAACCGCTGAATAGCGGGTGACCATCGCGCGGAGTAGACGTGAATTCCGGATGGAACTGGCAAGCCACAAACCAAGGATGATCCGGAGCCTCGACCACTTCGACCAGAGCACCATCGCCAGAGCGACCTGTCACTTTCAGACCTGCCGCCATGATTTCAGGCAACAGATTGTTGTTCACCTCATAACGATGACGGTGACGCTCAACGATCACGTCTTTCTGATAGCAATCATGCACCAGCGTACCGGTAGACAGCTGACACTCTTGAGCCCCCAGACGCATGGTGCCGCCCAAGTCGGAAGCTTCTGTACGGATCTCGGTAGCACCGGAAGCATCTTGCCACTCGGTAATCAAGCCAACGACTGGATGCTGACCGGACTTATCGAACTCAGTGGAGTTTGCATCGGTCCAGCCCAGCACGTTACGAGCAAACTCAATTACGGCCACTTGCATACCGAGGCAGATACCCAAGTACGGAATCTTGTTCTCGCGAGCATATTGAACCGTGCGAATCTTCCCTTCTACGCCGCGCAGCCCAAAACCACCAGGCACAAGAACGGCATCCACGCCCTTGAGCAGGTGTGTACCCTGCTGCTCGATGTCTTCCGAATCGATATAGCGCAGGTTTACCTTGGTACGGCTCTGGATACCTGCATGCGTCATCGCCTCAATGAGCGATTTGTATGCATCCAATAGCTCCATGTATTTACCGACCATGGCGATCGTTACTTCACGCTCAGGATTGAGCTTGGCATCAACCACGCGATCCCACTCGCTCAAGTTAGCCTGGCCGCATTCGAGGCCAAAGCGCTCGACTACGAAGTCATCCAGGCCCTGCGCATGCAGGACAGACGGAATACGATAAATCGTATCCACATCTTCCAGCGAAATGACTGCACGCTCTTCCACATTCGTAAACAGCGCGATCTTGCGACGAGAAGAGCTGTCTACTGGGTGATCGGAGCGGCAAATCAGGACGTCTGGTTGCAGACCGATGGAGCGCAGCTCCTTCACCGAATGCTGAGTCGGCTTGGTCTTGGTCTCACCAGCCGTTGCAATATAGGGCACCAGCGTCAGATGCATGAGCATGGCACGGCGAGCGCCAATTTCTACGCGCAGCTGGCGTATGGCTTCCAGAAAGGGTTGGGACTCGATGTCACCTACGGTACCGCCGATTTCAACCAGCGCCACATCCGCATCACCTGCGCCTTTGATAATCCGGCGCTTGATTTCATCAGTGATGTGAGGAATGACCTGAACAGTCGCGCCTAGATAATCGCCGCGACGCTCCTTACGCAGCACATCCATATAGATGCGGCCGGTCGTGAAGTTATTGTCCTGGGTCACTGTAGTACGAATAAAACGTTCATAGTGACCCAGGTCGAGATCGGTCTCGGCACCGTCATGGGTGACAAATACTTCGCCGTGCTGGAACGGGCTCATAGTACCTGGATCGACGTTTATATAGGGATCCAGCTTGAGCATGGTGACCTTCAAGCCCCTCGCTTCCAGAATGGCGCCCAAGGAAGCCGAGGCAATGCCTTTCCCCAATGAAGAAACAACACCGCCCGTGACGAAGATGTAGCGCGTCATGAATTTTCCTAGAAATCTGTAGTAAGGCGGAAAGCCGCCGGGAAGCGAGGGAGGCCTAGAGGCCTCGGTTGAGCACGGTAAAACTTCATGCCCAACGCACACCCGTTGTTACGTAAACAACAAGTGCGGTACAAGACGGGAGCGTAGTCTACAACAAACTGCCTTTCAGCTCAAACGCCTCCCACTCGTCGCAGGAGTCCACTCAAACCGCCAGCGTTTATCGGCTGCACTATCCAGTCCAGACAGGTTAGCGACAGCAATCAACTGCCCATTGCAGAACAGCAGCGGCAATCTGCCGCGCAGAAAGGTGGGCACATGATGCTCATTCAAAAGCCGCTTTAGGTCTCTATGCCCCCGCCTTGGAACCATCATAACCTCTCCTCCCTGACGGTAACGAATATCAAGAACACCTTCGGGGCGCTGGCCGATAATCCTGGCCTGCCCATTGCCGCCTAACTGTATTTCAGACTGACCCTCAGGCCACTGAAGAGGCGTAAGGACTGCAGTTAACCACTGGCGCGATACCCACCAGAGCCGCCCCGCGCCGCGGTGCATCTCTCCCCCTTCCAGCACCCAGACAGGGTTGGCTGAAACAGTTGCGTCCCGTAGTGCCACCCACCCTGCCCAGTGATCAGTGTCCGGCATCCGGCTATATTCATCTAGCCAATGACGAAGTGCGTTGCGCTGGCGATAGTCACTTAACTGCTTGATAACCTCTAATTCAAGACTAGGAAGTGAAAGCCAAGAAAACGCATGACCAGTCTGCGCAGCACTTAAGTCCATGGCGGCACACTCCTCAAGAACAGCCAGTGCCTCGGCCATGTGCCCTGCGCTACGGGCAATGCTATTTGAAGCCTGTGGCCAGCGCAGACGCAGCACCTTCAGGACTTCATGGCGCAAGAAATTACGATCCTGAACAACCTGTTGATTGCTCGGATCCTCTACCCACTCCAGCCCTTCCGCCAAGGCATAACGTAGCAGCTCTTCTCGAGGGATTGATAGAAAAGGTCTTATCAGATGTCCCTTGGGCATTGCACGCGAGGTTGCCATGGCTGACAAACCTTTTACTCCGGCTCCGCGCAGCAATCTCAATAAAAGTGTTTCTGCCTGATCATCCTGGTGCTGAGCAACCAGTAACACTTCGTCCTCTTCAATATGCCGAGCGAAGGCTGCATAGCGTGCATCCCGGGCAGCTCGCTCCAGGCTTGCACGCTGGTCGACCTGCACATATTCAACACTCAAAGGAATCTGCAGGAACTTACAGACTTGCTGACACCGTTCCACCCAATCATCTGCTTCTTTAAGAAGACCATGATGCACATGGATAGCATGCAGCGGCGGTAATTGCCTGTACGAGGCTAGACGCGACAAGAGATGCAGGAGAACCGAAGAATCCATGCCGCCAGAAAAGGCGATATGCCATCGCTTGGCGCGCAGATACGGGGTTAAGACCTTGAGAGCTTTGTCAGCAAGAGAGGAAGAAGGACTATCAGAGCGAGACATGGCTGCCAATCAATGAATACACATTATTCATGTAACAGCTTTAGTGCATGCCCAGCACAAGCCAGGCATGCGCCAGACAAATCAGGAAATGCCGTAGCTCATCAAACGCTCATAACGACGCGTCAACAAATCCTCGCTGGAGAACTTCTTGAGCATATCCAGCTGATCCACCAGTGCTTCGCGAATGGAAGCCGACATAACAGCAGGATCACGATGGGCACCACCTAGCGGCTCGTCAATAACAGTATCAACTATACCCAGGCCCTTGAGACGCTCCGCCGTGATACCCATGGCTTCAGCGGCATCAGGTGCCTTTTCAGCAGTCTTCCAAAGAATAGAAGCGCAACCTTCAGGCGAAATCACTGAATATGTTGAATGCTGAAGCATGTTCAATTGATCACATACGCCAATTGCAAGGGCTCCACCGGAACCACCTTCGCCAATCACAGTTGCAATGATAGGCGTTTTCAGGCGAGACATGACGCGCAGGTTCCAAGCAATCGCCTCACTTTGGCCACGCTCTTCCGCGTCGATACCTGGATAAGCGCCGGGCGTATCGATAAACGTCAGGATGGGCATCTTGAAACGCTCAGCCATTTCCATCAGGCGACAAGCTTTACGGTAGCCTTCCGGGCGCGGCATCCCAAAGTTGCGGCGCACTTTTTCACGCACTTCTCGTCCCTTCTGATGCCCGATAACCATAACGGGCTGGTCATCCAGACGAGCAATACCACCGACGATGGCTGGATCATCAGCAAAATGGCGGTCGCCATGAAGCTCTTCGAAATCAACGAAAAGATGGCTGATGTAATCCAGTGTATAAGGACGCAACGGGTGACGCGCCAAACGCGCCACCTGCCAGCTGCTCAGACTACCAAAAATACTTTTGGTCAGTGCCTGGCTCTTTTCCTGCAGCCGGGCAATCTCGTCACTGATATTCAGTGAATTGTCATTGCCAACCAAGCGAAGCTCTTCGATCTTGGCCTGAAGGTCAGCGATCGGCTGTTCGAAATCGAGATAGTTCGGGTTCATGAGTATCCGTCTTGCAATCTTGAGCCAGCGGCCGGGTCGCCTACCTTAAAAGATCAGGCGGATCAGGTCGAGGCCGGTAGATCAATTATCGAGATCACCGCCTCAACCCTTGAGGCCATTGGCATGGTTTGGTCGAATGAGCAGCAGCTGCGCTGCTCGGATCAACGGTAGTTCAGGAAGACGTTTTCTCTTCCAAACTGGTCACGCAATGCCTGTATCAGGCCATCACCTGGATCAATTCTCCACTGCTCGCCAAACTGCAGCAGAGCTCTGGCATCCTGGCTTCGATAATCCAATGTTACCGGGCAAGCACCACGGTGCTTGGTACACAAGTCAGCCAACCACCGCAGTCGGTCGCCTTTCAATGCATCGCTGGCTACCGAAATCCGCAGGCTTTCGGCAAGAGCAGTGCGGGCCTCTTCCAGCCCTAGCACGCGCTTGGCACGTAGTCTCAAGCCGCCTGAGAAGTCGTCCTGGCTGACCTCGCCCTCAACAATGACCAGGGCATCAGTCTGCAGTAGGGATTGAGCAGCATGGAATGCTTCAGCAAATAGTGATGCCTCAATGCGGCCGGAGCGGTCATCCAGTGTAACAAACCCCATCTTATCGCCGCGCTTGTTTTTCATCACACGTAGATTGACGATAAGGCCAGCAACCGTCTGGGTTTCCCGAGAAGGCTTCAAATCCACGATGCGCTGACGGGCCAGCCGGCGAACTTCACCCTCATACTCATCAATCGGGTGCCCTGTCAGGTATAGGCCCAGGGTTTCCTTTTCTCCCCGCAAACGCTCCTTGAGTGTTAGTGCCCTTGCCTTGTAATGATTGGCATAAACATCAGCCTCCGGCTCGGCGAACACGCCACCGAACAGGTCCATATGGCCACTATTATTACTGCGCGCAGTTTGTTCGGCAGCAGCAATCGCTTCTTCCATCGCTGCCAGCAATACAGAGCGATTCTGATCAATTGTGGCCTGATAGGCCTTGAGTTCATCATGGTAATGAGGCCCCAGACGATCCAATGCTCCTGCGCGGACAAGTGCCTCTAATGTTCGCTTGTTAATGCGTTTGAGATCGACACGATCACAGAAGTCAAAAAGGTCTTTGAAGGCCCCCTCCTGACGCGCCTCCACAATCGCTTCTACAGGCCCTTCACCCACACCCTTGATTGCACCAAGACCATAAACGATACGTCCACCTTCATTTACGGTGAACTTAAAGTCAGAGATGTTCACATCCGGCGCATCGATGCGCAATTTCATATGGCGGCATTCCTCAATGAGGATTACCACCTTGTCGGTATTGTGCATGTCAGCTGACAACACCGCTGCCATGAAGGGTGCGGGAAAATGCGCCTTTAGCCAGGCAGTTTGATAAGACACCAGACCATAGGCAGCCGAGTGGGATTTGTTAAAGCCATAACCCGCAAACTTTTCTACCAGATCGAAGATATTACCAGCAAGCTCGCCGTCAATACCGTTTTGGGCACAACCCTCAATAAAGCCGCCCCGCTGCTTGGCCATCTCTTCAGGTTTTTTCTTACCCATCGCGCGGCGCAGCATATCCGCCTGGCCAAGGGTATAACCGCCCATGACCTGGGCGATCTGCATGACCTGCTCCTGGTACAGGATAATGCCATAGGTCGGCGCCAGGACAGGCTTTAGCCCCTCGTATTGATAATCTGGGTGAGGATAAGCCAACTCAGCACGACCGTGTTTTCGGTTGATAAAGTCATCCACCATGCCTGATTGCAGGGGACCCGGGCGGAACAGAGCCACCAATGCGATCAGATCTTCCAGGCAGTCCGGCTTGAGCTTTTTGATCAGCTCCTTCATGCCACGGGATTCCAACTGGAAGACCGCTGTTGTCTCTGCCTTTTGCAAAAGGTCGTAGGTCTTTTTGTCATCCAGCGGGATGAAATCGATATTAATCGGATCGAGCCCTTTGACGGCATGCTCCCGATTAATCGTTTCCATCGCCCACTTGATGATGGTAAGCGTCCGCAGGCCCAGGAAGTCGAACTTTACCAACCCTGCCTGCTCTACATCGTCCTTATCGAACTGGGTAACTAATCCGTTACCATCCTCATCGCAAGAGACAGGAGAGAAGTCTGTCAGCTTAGTAGGCGCAATAACTACACCACCCGCGTGCTTACCTGTACCGCGCGTAATACCCTCAAGCTTGAGCGCCATATCCCAGATTTCCTGGGCTTCTTCATCCACCTTGAGGAAATCACGCAGCATTTCCTCTTGCTCATAAGCTTTTTGAAGTGTCATCCCCACTTCAAACGGGATCATTTTGGATAATCTATCGGCAAGGCCGTAAGACTTACCCTGTACACGCGCAACATCACGGACTACTGCCTTTGCAGCCATGGTGCCGAAGGTAATGATCTGGCTAACCGCGTTACGCCCATAGGCGCCTGCCACGTAGTCAATAACCCGGTCACGGCCATCCATGCAGAAATCGACGTCGAAGTCAGGCATGGAGATACGTTCAGGATTGAGGAAACGCTCAAACAGAAGATCGTAAGCCAGCGGGTCAAGGTCCGTAATTTTCAGCACGTACGCCACTAGCGAGCCAGCACCCGAACCACGGCCAGGACCAACGGGAACGCCGTTGTTTTTCGCCCATTGAATAAAGTCCATTACAATGAGGAAATAGCCGGGAAATCCCATCTGAATAATGATATTGAGCTCAAAATTCAGGCGGTCTATATACACCTGCCGCTTGGACTCATAATCAGGCGTATCCTTGGGCAAGAGCACTGCAAGGCGCTCTTCCAACCCATCAAATGACACCTTGCGCAGATAGTCATCAATGGTCATGCCTTCTGGGATGGGGAAGTTAGGCAGGAAATACTTGCCAAGCTGCACGTCGATATTACAACGCTTGGCAATTTCAACAGTATTTTCCAAGGCTTCTGGCAGGTCGCTGAACAGCTCCCACATCTCTTCAGGAGACTTCAGGTACTGCTGATCGCTATAAGTACGGGGCCGCAACGGGTCATCCAGTACACGACCTTCACCAATGCAGACTCGTGTTTCATGGGCCTCGAAGTCGTCCTGCTTGATGAAGCGCACATCATTGGTTGCTACAAGCGGAACGTTACAACGGTCGGCCAGCGCGACCGCCGCGTGAAGATGCTCTTCATCATTAACGCGCTGGGTACGCTGCACCTCTAAGTAAAAGCGATCGCCAAAGACATCCAGCCACTCACTTAGCAGTCGCTCGGCACGTACCTCATCGCCTGCCAGCAAAGCCAGGCCTACCTCGCCTTCTTTCGAGCCGGAAAGCGCAATCAACCCATCGGCAGCAGCCTTAATCCAGTCACGCTGGATAATAATCTGCCCTTCGTGCTGGCCTTCCTGGTAGCCGCGAGAGACCAGCTCCGTCAGATTCCTATAGCCTTGCTTGTTCATGACTAACAGGGTTAGCCGGGTAAGCGGCCCGTCCTCATCAGGATTAGCCAGCCATAAATCGGCGCCACAGATGGGCTTAATACCCGCCCCCATAGCTGCCTTATAAAACTTTACAAGCGAGCATAAATTGCTCTGGTCTGTCACGGCCACAGCAGGCATACCTGCACTGGCTACCGACTTGACCAAGGGTTTTACCCTGACCAGACCATCAACCAGCGAATATTCAGTATGCAAACGCAAATGAACAAAGGATACGGTCATGGGAACCCCGACAATCATGCAGAAACAAACCGGAATTGTACTGACCGGGAGGAGAAGCTAGAAGCTTGATAGAAATGAGCAGATATGCATGCTCAGACAAACAGAACAATAAGCAGCGTTCAGCCCAGAAAACACAGGCATCGCCGTCCGTCGGCTTGCCTTACCTGCAGGCATCGACCATCAGATCGCTATAGCGCCTGAAAAGTGTTTAGCACCGCCCTCAAGGGCAGCAAAGGCATCACGTACAGGTGCAAAAGAGCGCCGGTGAATAGGCGTTGGGCCAAGACGCTTGAGCGCCTCGAGATGTTCAGCCGTAGGATAGCCCTTGTGACCCGCCAAACCATACCCTGGATAAAGCAGGTCCATCTCTGCCATCTCCCGATCTCGAGTGACTTTGGCCAATATAGAAGCTGCTGCGATCGCAGGCACCTGACTGTCACCCTTAATCACTGCCGAACTTGGTACTGACAATACAGGACAGCGATTGCCATCAATTAGCGCTAACTTCGGCAAAACAGTCAAACCTTCAACGGCTCTTTTCATTGCCAACATGGTTGCATGAAGAATATTGATCTCGTCGATTTCATTAACCTCGGCACGAGCAATGCAACACGCCAATGCTTTTTCATGAATCTCTTCAAACAAGGCCTCTCGGCGCACCTTGGTGAGCCTCTTGGAATCGTTGAGCCCTCGAATAGGACGTGCTGGATCAAGAATCACAGCGGCAGTAACGACCGGCCCACATAAAGGGCCTCGTCCTACCTCATCAACACCTGCAACCAACTCCTGCACCAGTGAAAAATCCAGACCCAATTGCATTAATCAATCCCAATGAGTGCTAGTACTGCATCAGCTGCTTGTCGCGATGCATCCTGCCGCAATATATGGTGAATAGCCTCAAACCCTTCTGTTTGTGTAGAAGGGTCCTCTAAAAGAGGCAAAATAGCTTTTACTAGCTTTTCTGGCGTAGCGTCATCCTGAATCAACTCAGGGACAAGGTGTTTGCCTGCCAGCAAGTTCGGCAAGGAGATATAAGGGCTCTTTACCATTCGCTTCAGGATGTAGTACGTCAACGGAGCAACTTTATAGGCTACCACCATTGGTCGTTTGAATAACATTGCCTCTAATGTGGCAGTTCCTGAGGCAATAAGCACAGCATTACAACTGGCCAATACTTCATGCGAGCGCCCTTGGGTCAACATCACACGTACCGAGCGGCCCTCAAGCAGGGACTCGATTTGTGCACGCCGATGCTCATTGGCACAAGGCAATACGAATTGAATATCGGGTCTTAATGCGCTCAGGCGCTCTGCAGCGTCGAAAAAGAGAGCACCCAACCGGGAAACCTCCCCCCCTCGACTGCCAGGTAGCAAGGCAACAACTGGTCTTTCCAGCGATAACCCCAAGGCTTCGCGTGCAACTGTACGATCAGGGTCAAGCGGAATGGTATCGGCCAGAGGGTGGCCTACAAAACGCACAGGAACCTGTTTTTCCTCATAGAAGCGCGCCTCGAAAGGAAATAGCGTCAACATAAGGTCACAGGCTTCACGAATTTTCAGAACACGCTTTTGCCGCCATGCCCAGACAGAAGGACTGACGTAATGAACGGTCCGGATACCTGCATTACGGAGCTGTTGCTCTACCTCAAGCACGAAGTCCGGTGCGTCAATGCCAATAAAAACGTCGGGCCGGGCTTGAATAAGTGTCTGAATAAGCTCTTTTCGACGCTGTAAAAGCTCTCGAAGCCGACCTAATACCTCTACAAGCCCCATGACAGAGAGCCGCTCCATGGGGAAGGCCGAAATCATGCCCTCCGCTTCCATACGCGGACCACCAACACCGATGAATTCGATAGCTGGATGGCGTGCCTTAAGCGCCGTCATAAGGCCTGCGCCCAGGAGATCCCCTGATGCCTCACCGGCAACAAGCGCAATTCGCAAGGGTTGATTCAAGGCAGACATACCCGGCTCTTTTAATAGGGCCAATATAAGCCACTATAAATTGAAGGCCGCGTTGCGGCCTTGAAAGGATTAGCGTGTTATTCCACGCGTGGAACTGACAATGGAGTCTCGAAAGACCGCAACCTCAGGAAATTCGAGAGCAACCTGCTCCAGTTCCTTTAACGCCTCGTCAACCGTCAACCCTTGACGATAAACAACCTTATAGGCGCGGCGAAGCGCATGAATCGCTTCGCTGGAGAAGCCACGGCGACGCAAGCCCTCAAAGTTCATGCTACGTGCTTCAGCCGGATTGCCAAAGACGGTCACGTAAGCCGGTACATCTTTACCAATAGCAGTACCCATGCCGGAAAAGCTATGTGCACCGATACGGCAGAACTGATGTACTAAGGTATAACCGGACAAAATAGCCCAGTCATCGACATGAACATGCCCTGCCAACGCCGTGTTGTTGACCAGGATACAATTGTTGCCAATTATGCTGTCATGTCCAATATGGACATAGGCCATTAGCAAATTATGGTCGCCAATAGTCGTTTCGCTACGATCCTGAACGGTACCTCGGTGGATCGTAACACCCTCACGAATGACGTTATGATCACCAATAACAAGGCGCGTAGGTTCGCCCTTGTATTTGAGGTCAGGCGTATCCTCACCAATCGTGGAAAACTGGTAAATACGATTATGTTTACCGATGACCGTTGGCCCATGCAGCACAACGTGCGGCCCAATGACCGTACCTTCACCAATTTCAACATCGGCGCCTACGATGGACCAAGGTCCAACCTTGACGTCGTCAGCCAGTTTGGCACCTGGCTCAATGATCGCCCTAGGGTCGATCAAACTCATAATTTGCGTTCCGCACAGATGATTTCAGCAGAGCATACCGCTTTCTCGTCAACCGTTGCCTGGCATTCGAACTTCCAAATGCCCCGCTTGCAACTGATGAACCTAGCTTCCAGCTGCAATTGATCCCCCGGCAGAACAGGCTGACGGAATCGCATATTATCGGAGCCAACAAAATAATATAGGGTTCCCTCTGCAGGAGAGGAATTCATCATCTTAAAACCAAGAATGCCTGCGGCCTGCGCCATTGCTTCAATGATCAAAACGCCCGGCATAATAGGATGCTGAGGGAAATGGCCGTTAAAAAAGGGTTCGTTGATGCTGACATTCTTATAGGCACGAATACGCTTGCCTTCAATATCCAATTCCACCACCCGGTCCACTAGTAGGAACGGGTAGCGGTGAGGCAAGTATTCGCGAATCTCGTTAATGTCCATCATATCTGGAGAGGCCTGTTCAAAAAAAAGGAAACGCCTGATGCGTTACTCTGCATCAGAAGCAGCGTCATCCTGTAAGGTCACGGCAGCCACTGTTTTTTCGAGAAGCTGCAGACGCCGAGCCATATCATCCAGGTGACGGATACGAGCCGCACTCTTTCTCCATTCAGCTGCAGGTTGCATTGCCGTACCGGAGGAATAAGCGCCTGGCTCAGTAATCGAGCGGGTAACCATGGTCATGCCAGTAACGAAAACGTTATCGCAGACCTCAATATGTCCAACCATGCCGACACCGCCGGCAATCGTGCAATGGCGCCCGATCTTGGTACTACCCGAGATCCCCACACAGGCCGCCATGGCCGTGTGCTCTCCAATGTGTACATTGTGAGCAATCATTATCTGGTTATCGAGTTTGACGCCATTACTGATAACGGTGTCCGCTAACGCGCCTCGATCAATGGTGGTATTGGCACCAATCTCAACATCATCGCCAATACTGACACCACCCAGCTGAGCAATTTTTTTCCATTGCCCCTGATGGTTCGCGAAACCGAACCCTTCCCCACCAATAACGGCACCAGACTGGATAACCACTCGCCTCCCAATACGCACGTCGTGATACAGCGTAACTCGGGGAGCAAGCCATCCATCCTCACCGATCTGGCTACGAGCACCGATAAAGCAGTACGCTCCAATGGCAGTACCTGCGCCTATTGATGCACCTGACTCAATAACAGCATACGCGCCGATACTTGCTGTAGGGTCAACAAAGGCATCTTCTGCAACCAAAGCAGAGGGATGAATACCTGGCTTAGGCAGAGGCTTACGATCGAATAAATGGGAGAGCTGAGCATAGGCCAGATAGGGATTAGCAATTATCAAACAATTGCCCGCGAACCCTTCAGCCTCAGTCGGATGCAAGATCACCGCGCCTGCTTTGGTATCAGCCAGGTATTTCCTGTACTGAGCATTAGCAAGAAAACTTAATTGCTCAGGCTCAGCATCCTGCAATGTAGCAAGACCAGAAATAAGAAGCTCCGGGTTTCCCCGGAGCTCGGCTCCAAGGCGCTCTGCCAGCTGCCTTAGAGTAAACGTTGTAGAGGTTATCATTAGCGGTTCTGATTCATCCGCTCGATCACGTCACGTGTAATGTCGTACTGAGGTTTGGCATCGACTACAGCGCCACGCTCAATAACGATGTCATAGTTGCCCTTTTTCAAGACTTCTTCGACAGCCTTATCAAGTTTTGGCTTGAGCTGCTTCAACATATCTCGATCAGCAGCTGCTTTGGACTCGTTCAGCTCTTTTGACTGAAACTGGAAGTCACGAGCCTTCTGCTTGAAGTCCGACTCAAGACGATCACGCTCGGAGTCCTTTAGCTTGTCACCACCAGCAGCAAGACGACTTTGAATATTCTTCGCATCGCTTTCCAGGGATTTAAGCTTGTTAAGCTGAGGACCAAACTTCTTTTCAGCGTCTACAGCATATTTTTTTGCTGCATCCGACTCCAGGAGTGCCATCTGGTAATTGAGCACCGCAATTTTCATCTCGGCAAAAGCCGGGGTAGCAACAACAGCGGCGGCGATCAAGGCGAAACGGAAGAACTTACGCACAATGCACTCCTGCGTTTAAACGCTATATAGAGTTGGATCAATTAGAACGTCTGGCCCAGCGAGAACTGGAACACTTGAGTATCGGCGTTATTTGGCTTCTTGACTGGCATGCCCAGGCTGAAGCTTAACGGACCTAATGCAGTTACCCAAGTCAAGCCAACGCCAACAGAGCTTGCCATATTGGAGAAGCTGACCTTATTGCAACTGGCGCTGTCCTTATCAACCAAACGACACTTGGTGTCAAAGACACTACCCACATCCCAGAACAGCACTGTTCGCAGCTGACGTTGATCCTTAACGAAGGGCAAGGGAAACAAATATTCAGCGCCACCAGTAATCAGAACATTACCACCAAAAGGCTCAGCGTCTTGGTCTGGGTCAACTTCTTGTCCTAAAGCCGCATATCTTGCCTTCTGGACGCCAGCACCGGCAGGAGTACTTCTAGGCCCTAGACTACTATCTTCAAAGCCACGAACAGAGTTAAACCCGCCAGCATAATAGTTTTCATAGAATGGTAAGCCACTGGTTGAACCATAGCCATCACCGTAACCGAGCTCGGTATGGAAACGAAGAGCAGTATTTTGGGTAAGCCCAGCAAAAATCTGTCCACGATAGTCGATCTTGTAATAACTCAGATCACTACCAGGAATAGTGACTTCTGCAGACAGGCTCTGGGAATGACCACGAGTCGCCATGACGCCTTTGTTGAGAGTCGACTCCGACCAGCCAATAGATGCCTTGAAGTTAGTAAAGGTATCGCCTTCCTGCTGGATGAACTTGTACACCTCATCTACGGTGTACTTGTTCGGATCAAGCTCATCACGCTGGACACCGAGCCCAAAATTCAAACGGGAAGTTTCACTAATCGGATAACCAAAATTTACCCCAAAGCCAAGGCTATTGATGGAGTAGCTGGAAACATCAACATCCAAATCATCGTAGTTGGTTGAACGATAAAACGCGTTGTAGCCCAGACTTACGCCATCATCGGTCCAGTAAGGATCAGTAAAGCTGAAGTTATAGCGAGTCTGGTACTGGCTTCGCGTTAACCCTACGCTTACCCGGTTACCGGTACCCAAAAAGTTGCTCTGGCTAATAGAGCCGCCCAGGATCAAGCCTGCACTTTGCGCAAAACCGACACTGGCTGTAATCGAGCCGGACGGTTGTTCTTCTACAGAATAATTTACGTCGACCTGATCATCAGTACCAGGAACCTGCGGAGTCTCGACATTGACCTCTTTGAAATAGCCCAAACGCTCCAAGCGAGTTTTGGACTGATCAATCAAATAAGTAGATGCCCAGCCGCCTTCCATCTGGCGCATTTCCCGACGAAGAACTTCGTCTTCAGTTTTGGTGTTGCCACGGAAATTAATGCGATTCACATAGGCACGCTTGCCGGGATCAATCACAAAGGTCAGGGAAACCGTGTGATCGTCTTCATGAGGCTCTGGCACACCATTCACATTAGCGAATGTGTAACCTTCATTACCCAAACGACGGGTGATCAGGTCTGATGTACCGGTCATTACCTTCCGCGAAAACACTTGGCCTGATTGTACCAACATCAGCTTCCGGATTTCGTCTTCCGGCACCTTCAGGTCACCTGAAAGCTTTACGTCACGAACGGTGTACTTCTCACCTTCGTTAACGTTAACCGTAATATAGACGTGTTTTTTATCCGGTGTAATCGATACCTGGGTCGAGGTGATATCCATGTTGATATAACCGCGATCAAGGTAATAAGAGCGCAAACGCTCAAGATCACCAGATAGCTTTTCACGAGAATATTTGTCGTCATTTTTGAAGAAGGAAAGCAAATGGCTCTTCTTCAACTCAAACAGATCAATCAGATCCTGCTCTGGAAACACGTGATTTCCGACGATATTGACCTGAGAAATCGTTGCCACTTCACCTTCGTTGATTTTGATCTTCAACTGAACACGGTTGCGTGGCTGAGGAATAACCTCGGTTTCAATGTTGGCAGAATAACGACCCTGAGCAACATACTGACGAAGCAGCTCATTACGCACACCTTCCAGCGTTGCTTGCTGGAAAATTTCACCTTCAGCCAGGCCCGACTGCTGAAGACCTTTTTTAAGGTCATCTTCTGAGATCGCCTTATTGCCCTCAATAGTGATGCTTGAAATCGAGGGGCGCTCAACCACGCTCACCACCAGAACGTTACCTTCACGCCCTAGCTGAATATCCTGGAAAAAACCCGTACGGAACAAGGAGCGAGTCGCATCAGAAAGGCGACGATCATCTACCGCATCGCCCACATTAAGAGGCAAAGCACCGAAAACGCTTCCAGCAGAAACTCTCTGCAAGCCGTTTACACGAATATCGGAGATGGTGAAGGACTCGGCGTGAACCTCGCCGATCATCAGCGCGGCTATTACCGCAGGTAGCAGCAAGCGTTTCATGAGTCCCTTTTTTATTCCAACTGACAAATAAATAATCTGCTGCTTATATACAGCAGACTAAGCGTTCAGCGGCGAGTTACAAGCGTCCCAGGTCGTTGACCAGCGCCAGTAACATGACACCAACAATAAGGCTTATACCAATCTGCATGCCCCACGCCTGAATGCGCTCGGATACAGGTTTCCCTCTTGCCCACTCGACGAAGTAGAACAACAAATGCCCACCATCAAGCACCGGAACAGGAAGTAGGTTTAAAACCCCAAGGCTTATGCTCAGATAGGCCAGGAAGTTTAAAAAGTCACTGATACCTGACTGGGCAGAAGCGCCCGCCACTTTAGCAATGGTTATCGGCCCACTCAAGTTTTTTACCGAGAGTTCCCCAAGCAACATTTTCTTGAGCGAATCCAAGGTAAGCAAACTCATGGTCCAAGTGCGTACAAGCCCTTGACCTACTGCTGCAACTGGGCCATAGCTAACTTCCCGAAGCATTTCAGAAGGCCACTCTACGCCCTTGACTCCAGCACCCAAGTAGCCAGATGTGTTCTTCGTATCGCCCCGACTAGAAAGCATAACTGGGACGGAGCGCTCAATTCCGGAACGATTGAATACAAGATTTACTGTTTGATTCGGATGGGCGCGTACATAGTCAACAACCTGTTGCCAGTCGCTAACAGACGAACCATCAACCGATACAATACGATCACCTGACTCAAGACCCGCCTTGGATGCCGGCCCTTCAGGGTCCAGTTCAGCCACAACAGGCGCTAGTGAAGGACGCCATGGGTGAATCCCTAAAGATCCGATGGGATCTGGACTATCGGAATCCTTGAGCCACCCTTCAAGCCGAATAGAATGAGCCTCTGGCAGACTATTATCAGGCTTACGTGTTTCAACGATCAGGGTGCCTGTCTCACCGAGGCGACGGACTAACTTGAGATTTACCTCGCCCCAGCCTGATACGGCTTTCCCGTCAATCGAGATGATCTCATCATTCGATTGCAGTCCTGCCTGCGCAGCGAGGCTTCCCTCATCAACCTTTCCGACAACAGGCTTAACCTGCTGAGTCCCAAGCATGGCCAGGGCCCAGAAGAATGCAATAGCCAGCAAGAAATTTGCTATCGGCCCTGCTGCTACGATAGCAATGCGCTGATAAACGGATTTTCGATTGAACGTCTGATTGAGCTGCTCAGCAGGGACCTCCCCTTCTCGCTCATCCAACATTTTCACATAACCGCCAAGCGGTATTGCCGCCACGACAAATTCCGTTCCATGCCTGTCATGCCAGCGAAATAGAGCTTTGCCGAAGCCAACCGAAAAACGCAGTACTTTGACGCCACATCGACGAGCGACCCAAAAGTGCCCAAACTCATGGAAAGTGACCAGCACCCCTAGTGCAACCAGGGTTCCAAGAATCATATACAGTGCACTCATGGCGTTCCTCCGCGCTTAGCGACCGTGGCGCTCAAGCCAGGCACTGGCTAAGCCCCTGGCGTGGCGATCCGCTTGCATCACACATTCGAGATCAGTTACGGCAGATACCGTTTCCTGCTGTAGCACAGCCTCAATAATTTGAGGTATTTCATCGAAACGTGCTCTGCCACCTAGAAAAGCCTCTACGGCTACTTCGTTTGCAGCATTTAAGACAGCAGGCGCTGTGCCTCCCACGCTAATCGCCTCTCGCGCAAGTCTCAGACAGGGGAAGCGCTGCTCATCAGGCTTTTGAAAATCAAGACGCGCCACTGCAAATAAATCCAAAGGGTTAACCCCAGATTCTATTCGCTCAGGCCACGCCAGGGCATGGGCAATTGGAGTACGCATATCAGGGTTACCCAATTGCGCAAGGACCGAACCGTCAACATAATCCACTAGCGAATGAATGACACTTTGAGGATGGACAACAATCTCAACCTGCTCTGGTTTTGCATTAAATAACCAGCATGCTTCGATGAACTCTAACCCTTTGTTCATCATGGTAGCGGAATCTACTGAAATCTTACGCCCCATTGACCAATTAGGATGAGCACATGCCTGATCCGGCGTAACGTCTCGCAGAGCGTCTAAAGGCGTTTCGCGAAAAGGGCCTCCTGAGGCCGTTAGCAAGACTCGCCGTACACCCTTTGAGCTCAAGCCTTCCTCATATCCTGTAGGCAGGCATTGAAAAATAGCATTATGCTCGCTATCGATTGGGAGCAGCTTCGCGCCATACTTAATCACAGCCTGCATAAATAAGGAGCCGCTCATAACAAGCGCTTCCTTATTTGCAAGGAGAACTTTCTTTCCGGCTCTAACTGCTGCAAGGGTAGGCTTAAGCCCGGCCGCACCGACAATCGCAGCCATGACAGCATCAACATCAGGATGAGCAGATACCTCGTCCAAACCCGCCTCACCAACCAGTATCTGCGTCGAGAGTCCAGCAGCCTTAAGCTTATGATCCAAAGCCTCAGCGTTCGCTTCTGTTGGCACAACAGCAAAACGAGGCTTATGGATAATACAAAGTGCCTCAAGCTCATTGAGCCTGGTATAGCCAGTCAGGGCGAACACTTTATAACGGTCAGAGTGACGCGCAATGACATCCAGGGTACTAAGGCCTATCGAACCGGTAGCACCTAGTACAGTGATGGTTTGAGGACTAGTCACATAACACCCCAGCCCGACCACCAGAGAAGCGCTGCGTAAAGCGGCACTGCTGCAGTCAGACTATCAATACGATCCATGATACCACCGTGTCCAGGCAGAAGCTGACTGCTGTCTTTAAGTCCTACCTGTCGCTTGAACATGCTTTCCGTAAGATCACCTACAACCGAAATAAGGACAACCAGTGAGGCACCGATCAAAGCTTTGATCAGTGTATTGGCATCCCAACCCCGATAGAGACCTACACCCAGCGTCAGCACAAGACTAGCTATCATGCCGCCAATCATGCCTTCCCAGCTTTTTCCTGGACTTACTTTGGGGGCAAGCTTGCGCTTACCAAATGCCTTGCCAGAAAAATAAGCGCCGATGTCAGCGACCCATACCAGTAGCATGACAGCAAGGATAAGCCAGTTGTTAAGTGGCCACTGCTTTAGGAGCATCAATCCCTGCCAAGCAGGAACCAAGATAGCTATACCTATTAAAAGACGTCGCCAGTTAGCTCTCCAGTAATTAGCACTTTCTGGATACGTCATGACAAGCACAGCAGCAAAAATCCACCACGCCACTGCAACTGGGAGAATGGCAAAGGCTAATTGAGGCAGCTGCCAACAGATGAGCAGCATGAGAGCGATAACAGCAGCATAGCCTATGCGAGACGCTTGAGAGACGAGCCCAGAGAGCCGAGCCCATTCCCAGGCGCCTAGCGACACCACCACCCCAATAAAGGTGGCGAAAGCCGCACCTTCCAGCAAAAAGAAGCCCCCAATCGCTATGGGTAGCAACACCAGAGCGGTCAGGACTCTTTGCTTTAGCATGATGCTCTCACTTCTGCTTCAATCTGTTCACTGGTTTTTCCAAAACGTCGCTGGCGTGTTGCATAGTCAGCCAAGGCCTTACGCATAGCCTCATGCTTGAAGTCCGGCCAAAACAAATCGGAAAAATATAGCTCCGCATACGCTAACTGCCACAGTAGGAAGTTGCTAATACGGTGTTCTCCACCTGTACGAATACATAGATCAGGTAAAGGCATGCCTGCTGTTGTCAGGCAGTTTTGAAGTAATTCAGGCGTAATTCGCTCAGGCTCAAGCGCCCCATCCTTCACTGCCTGCGCCAGCCGCTGGGCAGCTTGGGTGATATCCCATTGACCACCATAATTGGCTGCTACCTGGAGCACTAACCGATTATGACCAACAGTCAATGCTTCAGCCTGCTCCATTTCACGCTGTAATTCAGGATGAAACTTGGAACGATCCCCAATAATACGAAGGCGTATTCCATTTTGATCGAGCTTTTTAGCCTCACGTCGAAGCGCCGATAGAAACAGCTCCATCAGTGCACTGACTTCATCAGTCGGACGTCGCCAGTTTTCACTGGAAAACGCAAATAGGGTAAGTACTTCGACACCAGCGTCCGCACAGACTTCTATAGCTGCACGAACAGCGTCGACACCAGCTCTATGTCCTGCCACTCCAGGCAGTAACCGCCGGCGAGCCCAGCGGTTATTACCATCCATGATAATGGCGACATGACGCGGTACTACAGAACCAGGGTCGCTATTGCCCATCTTGCATCCCTGCCGTCAAACGGCCATCAAATCAGTTTCCTTAGCCTCCAAGGCCTTATCGACCTCAGCGACATATTTATCGGTCAACTTCTGGATCTCATCCTGCGCACGACGCTCTTCGTCTTCGCTGATTTCCTTCTCCTTAAGCAGATCCTTGAGCTGAGCCAGTGCATCACGACGTATGTTACGTACGGAGACACGAGCCTGCTCAGCCTCCTGGCGAGCCTGCTTGGTAAACCCCTTGCGGGTTTCCTCGGTAAGCGCAGGCATTGGAACTCGGATAGTGGTTCCAGCTGTAGCAGGATTCAAACCCAGATCAGACGTCATGATGGCTTTCTCGACGGCCTGGATCATGCTTCTGTCAAACACCGTTAGCGCCAAAGTACGGGAATCCTCTACCGTAACGTTAGCCACCTGCCGCAAAGGGGTATCGCTACCGTAATAGGACACCATGACTCCATCTAGAATGCTTGGATGGGCGCGTCCAGTACGGATCTTGGCGAAAGCGTGACCAAGCGCTTCGATTGTCTTGGTCATACGGCCTTGAGCTTCTTGCTTGATTTCATTGATCATACTGTGCCCTCTTCGATCAAAGTACCTTCTACGCCGCCCACTACAATATTTAGTAGAGCGCCGGATTTATTCATATTGAATACCCGAAGCGGCATCTTATGATCACGACACAGACAGATTGCTGTCAGGTCCATCACACCTAGTTTACGGTCGAGCACTTCGTCATACGTTAAGCGGTCGAACCTTTCCGCATTCGGATCCTTGAAAGGATCTGCAGTGTACACACCATCAACTTTGGTTGCCTTAAGCACCAAGTCAGCCTCAACCTCGATAGCACGCAGGCAAGCAGCTGAGTCCGTAGTAAAGAAGGGGTTGCCTGTACCTGCCGAGAAGATAACAACCTCACCGTTCTGCAACTGACGCATTGCCTTACGGCGATCATACTGGTCGGTCACACCTACCATAGATATGGCCGACATGACAGTTGCCGGAATATTGGAACGCTCCAGGGAGTCGCGCATAGCCAGTGCATTCATGACGGTAGCCAACATACCCATATGGTCACCGGTTACACGATCCATACCGGCAGCTGACAGCGCAGCTCCGCGGAACAGGTTGCCACCGCCAATAACCAAACCGACCTGAACACCAATACCAACAAGCTGACCGATTTCCAAGGACATACGATCAAGCACTTTTGGATCAATGCCGAAATCTTCGGACCCCATAAGGGCTTCGCCGCTGAGTTTAAGCAGAATACGTTTATAACGAGGTTGGCGACCACTCATCTGCTGAGCCATTCAATCTCTCCTGCGACGATTTGAAATAAGAAAAAACAAATCATTTTCCCATTACTGAGCCGGAACGTCAGCGTTGACGCATCGATAGTGGGATCGTTACCAAATAAAAAGAAAACTCACGCCCTTGCTGCTTGAAAAAAGAGGCCGCACGCGTTGGCGGGCAGCCTCTTCTTCAGCATCGATAGCGTCTTATTACTTGCTAGCTGCGACCTGAGCGGCCACCTCAGCTGCGAAGTCCACTTCAGCCTTCTCGATACCCTCACCCACTTCGTAGCGGACGAAGGAAACGATTTCAGCGCCAGCCTTTTTAGCCAGATCGCCGACCTTGACTTCAGGATCCTTCACGAAGGGCTGCTCAACCAGGCTTGCCTCAGCCAGGAACTTGTTGATACGGCCTTTGACCATGTTTTCAACAATATTTTCCGGCTTACCAGCAATCTTTTCGGCATTCAGGGCCAGGAAGATTTCTTTTTCCTTAGCAATCGCTTCTTCGGAAACCTGGGAAGGATTCAGGAACTGCGGATTGCTTGCAGCAATATGCATCGCGATGTCGCGGGCCAGATCAGGTGTGCCACCGTTCAGAGCAACGACAACACCGATACGATGACCGTGCAAGTAGGCGCTTATCACGTCACCTTCCACACGAGTCAAGCGACGGATAGTGACATTTTCACCCGTCTTGGAAACCAGCGCCAGACGCGCTTCTTCCTGGGACTCCACCAGCGGGGCAGCATCAGTCAGCTTCTGATCGAAAGCTTTGTTAAGGCTATCAGCAACAAAAGCCTTGAAGTCATCCTGCAGAGCCAGGAAGTCAGTCTGAGAGTTGACCTCGATGATCAGAGCAGCCTTGTTATCGTCGGAAACCTTGACAGCAATCGCACCTTCAGCAGCGATGTTGCCAGCTTTCTTGGCCGCTTTGATGGCGCCAGCTGCACGCATATCGTCGATGGCTTTCTCGATGTCGCCGCCAGCAGCGGTCAACGCCTTCTTGCAATCCATCATGCCAAGGCCGGTACGCTCACGCAGTTCTTTGACCAGGGCCGCAGTAATCTCTGCCATGCTCGAATCCTCTTGAATCAGTGTCTAAACCAATGCCCTAGGGCAGTAATTCTCTGAGTGGCAAAAAGGGGGCCTAGCCCCCTTCCTGCTCACTGAATGTCCAAGTCTTTACGACAGGGCCAATCAGCCTTCAGCAGCTTCGCTCGCTGCTTCTTCAACGAACTCTTCAGGTGTTGCACCTGTGCTCTGCTTACCGCGCAGTACGGCATCAGCCGCGGCACTCAGGTACAGCTGAACAGCGCGGAAGGCGTCGTCGTTACCTGGAATGATGTAATCAACACCTTCAGGGCTGCTGTTGGTATCAACAATACCGATAACCGGGATACCTAGCTTGTTCGCTTCAGTGATCGCGATACGCTCGTGATCAACGTCAACTACGAACAAAGCGTCCGGCAGACCGCCCATCTCCTTGATACCGCCCAGGCTGCGCTCGAGCTTCTCGAGATCGCGAGTACGCATCAGCGCTTCTTTCTTGGTCAGCTTGGTGAAGGTACCGTCTTCAGCCTGAATTTCAAGCTCACGCAGACGCTTGATGGACTGACGAATTGTTTTATAGTTCGTCAGCATACCGCCTAACCAGCGGTGGTCTACGAAAGGCATATTGCAACGAGCGGCTTCTTCACGAACGATCTTGCCAGCGGAACGCTTGGTGCCTACGAACAGGATCTTGTTCTTGCCAGAAGCCAGGCGCTCAACAAAGCTCAGCGCTTCATTGAACATCGGCAGTGTTTTTTCGAGGTTGATAATGTGAATCTTGTTACGCGCGCCGAAAATGTACTTACCCATTTTCGGGTTCCAGTAACGGGTCTGGTGGCCGAAGTGCACACCGGCCTTCAGCATGTCGCGCATGTTGACTTGGGACATTGATATTTCCTCAATAAGTCGGGTTGGGCCTCCACGCATCCCAATGACCAACTCCTTGCGGAGCACCCAGGCCATCGTGCCGATACGTGTGTGGGGTTTAGGCGTTTTAGGGCATTGCCCGAAAAGCGCCGCGCTTTATACCACAGAAGCTAGCCGATTTAAACCATGACAGACTACTGCAGTGAGGATGGTAGCGAAGAACAGGTTTGTTAGAATCCCGTCCAACCCTTTTACTTTAGTCCATATACATGCTGCCTGCGCAGCGCTAGAGATTCTAATGACCGTTATCATCAAGACTGCCGAAGACATCGAAAAAATGCGTATTGCCGGCCAACTGGCGGCGGACGTACTTGAAATGCTGGATGAGCATGTCAAGCCGGGTATTACGACAGAAGAGCTAAATCAGCTCTGCCACGATTATATTGTTAATGTGCAACAGGCCATTCCAGCTCCGCTCAACTACAAGGGTTACCCCAAGTCCATTTGCACCTCGATCAATCATGTCGTCTGCCACGGCATACCTAACGACAAACCGTTAAAAAAAGGTGACATCCTTAATGTGGATATCACGATCATCAAGGATGGCTACCATGGCGACACCAGCAAGATGTACTGCGTGGGTGAAGTGGCCGAATGGGCAAAGAGGCTTTGCGAGGTAACGCAGGAATGCCTGTATAAAGGTATTTCTGTTGTTCGCCCTGGCGCTCACTTGGGCGATATTGGGGAAATCATTCAAAAGTATGCTGAAAAACAAGGTTTTTCCGTAGTTCGTGACTTCTGCGGACATGGCATCGGCAAGGGCTTCCATGAAGAACCACAGGTTGTTCACTACGGTCGCGCCGGAACAGGCCTTGAGATCAAGGAAGGCATGATTTTCACCATTGAGCCGATGATCAATCAGGGTCGCCCCGAAACAAAGGTACTTGGCGACGGCTGGACGGCCATTACCAAGGACCGCAAGCTTTCTGCTCAGTGGGAACACACTGTACTGGTTACTGCTGATGGGTATGAAATTCTGACGCTGCGTAAAGACGAAACCATTCCCCGCACCCCCGCATGAGGTAATACGGGCATGCCCCAGGTAGATCCCGAACTGTTCGACCGTGGACAGTTCCAGGCTGAACTCGCGTTAAAGACCAGCCCAATCGCTGCATTTAAAAAGGCGATCCGCAAGGCAAATGAGGTATTGGACGAGCGATTTTCAGCCGGACGCAGTACGCGGCGCCTGGTCGAGGATCGAGCCTGGTTTGTTGACCAGATATTGTGTGAAGCCTGGCAACGATTGAACTGGGGCAATGCAGAAATTGCCTTACTCGCCGTGGGTGGTTATGGCCGCGGCGAGCTGCATCCTCAATCAGACATTGATCTGCTCATTCTATTGGGCTCGGAAGATCAGGAAGCGCACCGAGAATCCATTGAGGGCTTTTTGACACTGCTTTGGGATATTGGTCTTGCCGTAGGCCAAAGCGTGCGCTCGGTTCAGGAGTGTGCAGATGAAGCCAGAGCAGACCTGACCGTTATTACTAACCTGATGGAGTGCCGTACGGTTGCAGGCCCTGAAGGCCTTCGCCTGAGAATGCTCGATGTAACCAGCCCCAAACGGATGTGGCCCAGCCGGGATTTCTTCCTGGCAAAGCGGGACGAACAGAAAGCACGGCATGCCAAATATAACGATACAGAATACAACCTTGAGCCCAACGTAAAAGGCTCACCGGGCGGCTTGCGCGACATACAAGCCTTGCTGTGGGTCGCACGTCGACATTTCGGGACGCTGAATTTACACGCACTGGTTGGCCAGGGCTTTCTGACCGAAAGCGAATGCTCGCTGCTGGCCTCCAGTCAGGAGTTCCTATGGAAGGTGCGCTACGCTCTGCATATGCTGGCAGGCAGACCTGAGGACCGCCTCTTGTTTGACCATCAGCGCCGTATCGCTGGCCTCCTGGGGTATGAAGATAGTGATGCGAAGTTGGCGGTTGAGCGCTTTATGCAGAAGTACTACCGCGTTGTGATGGATATTGCCCAGCTTAATGATGTGGTCATGCAGCATTTTGAAGAGGCGATCCTGCGAGACGATGAAAGCGAACCTACTCAGCCGCTCAATAGCCGCTTTCAGCTACGGGACGGTTATATCGAGGTTAGCCATCCGGAAGTATTTAAGCGCACCCCGTTTGCGCTGCTGGAAATCTTTGTGCTGATGGCACAGCACCCCGAGATTAAAGGGGTTTGCGCTGGCACAATTCGGTTACTTCGCGATCATCGCCATTTGATCAACGACGAATTCCGCCATGATATCCGCAACACAAGCTTGTTTATCGAGCTGTTCAAAGGCCGCGAAGGCATTCATCGCAACCTTCGTCGCATGAACCGTTATGGCATTCTTGGCCTGTACTTGCCGGAGTTCGGACAAATCATTGGCCAGATGCAGCACGACCTATTCCACATCTATACGGTCGATGCACATACGCTCAACCTGATTAAGCATTTGCGCAAGCTGAACCGGCCCGAGATGACAGAGAAATACCCTCTAGCCACCCGGGTCATGAACAAGCTGCCCAAGCCTGAGCTGATTTATCTTGCCGGTCTATACCATGACATCGGCAAAGGTCGTGGCGGTGATCATTCGGAACTGGGCGCTGTGGACGCTGAAGCGTTCTGCCGTCGCCACCAATTGCCTGAATGGGACAGCAACCTGATCTGCTGGCTAGTGCGCAATCACTTGGCCATGTCAACCACGGCGCAGCGCAAGGACTTATCCGACCCACTGGTAATTCATGACTTCGCCCAGACCGTAGGCGATCAGGTTCATCTGGATTATCTCTATGCACTGACCGTTGCAGATATCAACGCAACCAATCCCAACCTCTGGAATTCGTGGCGAGCCAGCCTTTTGCGCCAGCTCTATACAGAAACCAAGCGTGCCTTGCGCCGAGGCCTTGAAAACCCGGTAGAGCGCGAAGAGCAAATTCGTCAGACCCAGAGTTCAGCTATTGATATCCTGGTGCGTAACGGTATCGACCAAGATGATGCTGAGCACTTGTGGGGGCAACTGGGCGATGATTATTTCCTGCGCCATACCGCTAGTGATGTGGCTTGGCATACTGAAGCTATTCTAAGCCATCCCAATAACGGTAATCCGCTGATCTTGATCAAGGAGACCACCCAACGTGAATTCGAGGGTGGAACCCAGATCTTTATTTATGCGCAAGACCAGCACGACTTCTTTGCGGTGACCGTAGCCGCCATGGACCAGCTTAACCTGAGCATTCAGGATGCACGCATTATTACATCTACCAGCCAGTTCACCCTGGATACTTATGTTGTGCTTGATGCTGATGGCGGTTCTATTGGCAACAATCCAGCCCGTATTCAGCAGATCCGTAGTGACTTGATCCAGGCACTGAAAACGCCGGAGGAATATCCAAACATCATCAACCGACGTGTACCGCGTCAGCTCAAGCACTTTGCCTTCGCCCCTCAGGTGAATATCTATACAGATGCTCAGCGGGCTGTGAGCCTGATTGAGTTAACTGCGCCTGACCGCCCGGGCTTACTGGCACGCGTGGGAGGCATATTCCTGGACTTCGACCTGTCGGTTCAGAATGCCAAAATTGCCACATTGGGCGAGCGTGTCGAAGACGTATTCTATGTTACGGATGCGTACGGGCAGCCCTTGTCGGATCCGAAGCTGTGCGAGCAACTTCAACAAGCGCTGATTAAAAACCTAAGCGAGGCCAATGGCTCCGAAACGCCGTTGCTACGCATCAGCATCTAATGGACAACCCAGCCTAAGGCCAGGCTGTACTCGCGAGACCTGATATGAATGATGCCTTGAACCTGCTCCAGCCCTACCCTTTCGAAAAACTGCGCGCGCTGCTGGCAGGCGTCCAGACACCCCCGGACAAGAAAGCCATCGCGCTATCTATTGGTGAGCCCAAGCATCCATCGCCAGCATTCGTTGCAAAAGTGCTAACCGAGCATTTGGATCAATTGGCCGTTTACCCAACGACAGCCGGACTGCCAGCCTTGCGCGAAGCGATTGTGACGTGGTGCGAGCAGCGTTTTCGGGTACCGTCAGGCTGGATGGACGCTGCCCACCATGCATTACCGGTCACAGGCACTCGCGAGGCGCTTTTCTCTTTTACGCAGACGGTAGTGAACCGTCAGGAAGGCGCGCTGGTAGTCAGTCCAAATCCTTTTTATCAGATTTATGAAGGCGCAACACTGCTAGCTGGCGCAGAGCCTCATTACCTACCCTGCCTGCCGGAAAAAGGCTTCAACCCTGACTTTGACGCCGTTCCGGCTGAGATATGGGATCGCTGCCAGCTATTGTTTCTGTGCTCTCCCGGCAATCCAACCGGGGCATTACTGCCGATCGAGACACTGAAGCGCCTGATTGAGCTGGCCGACCGCCATGATTTTGTGATTGCAGCGGATGAATGCTACAGCGAACTGTATTTTGATGAAGAAAATCCACCGGCCGGACTTTTGACTGCCTGTGCCGAATTAGGCCGCCGTGATTTCAGCCGTTGTGTAGTGTTCCATAGCCTGTCCAAGCGTTCGAATCTGCCGGGCCTACGCTCAGGGTTCGTTGCAGGCGATGCCGAGATACTCAAACGCTTCCTGCTATATCGCACTTACCATGGCTGCGCCATGCCGATCCATGTGCAGCGCGCCAGCATTGCAGCCTGGAGCGATGAAGCACACGTACGTGAAAACCGGGTGCTTTACCGGGAAAAATTTGATGCCGTATTAGAGATATTGAAAGGCGTGCTGGATGTTGAGCGCCCAGATGGTGGCTTTTACCTATGGGCCAAAACACCCATAGATGACCAGGCCTTTGCCCGTGAACTATATGCGAATGAACACGTTACCGTTGTGCCTGGCTCCTACCTCTCCCGTACGGTAGACGGCGCTAACCCTGGCGCCAATCGAGTTCGTATGGCACTGGTAGCCCCTCTGGACAAGTGCATTGAAGCAGCTGAGCGTATTCGAGCATTCTGCACCCGTTAACGGCTTTTATCCTGTTGTTGACGCAGGAATACTGCGCATCAATGTCGCCTCGCTGAAGTCCAAGTCGCTCAGGACTTCGGCGACGATCTCATCATCGATCACACCTGATAACCGCATACGATAGAGCTCACGACGCTGGGCTCGAATAGCCAGTAGCCTCAACTGTGTTTCGATGAAAAGACTGGTTCGAGCACGCGCCTGAACCTCTTCCGTGTCCTGATAGATATCCAGCTGCTCGCGAAACTCGGCCATGAGTTGCGTCTTGATTTCTGCCTTTAATCCAGCCCGCAGGGGGTCTTCATCGTCGATGCTCTCGGTCTCCAGGGCTCGAAGGGCTGCTTCAGCAGTATTACGTCGGATCTCCCTACGCTCGCGGTCTGCTGCCTCGTTGGTCCCTACGCTTAGGCCACGCAATAAAAGCGGTAATCCTATGCTGGCGGCCAGCAGGGAAAGCAAGATAACGCCCGCCGCAATGAAAATTAGTACGTCCCTCTGAGGAAAGGGCTGTCCATTGGCTAGAACGATAGGAAGCGACAACACACCAGCCAATGTCACAGCGCCACGCACCCCCGCAATCGACGCGATAATCGCTGTACGCTGAAAGTCATTGCCAGGCATAGCCTCATGGTGCCGCGAGATACGCCAATACAGATTCATAACCAGATAGCGCAGCACAATCAGCACGAGGAAGATCAGGGTCACCTCCCCCATCAACCAGCCTAGCGTTTTATAAACATGTTCAGACGGTTTGAGCACCGCAGCGATGATGTCAGGCAGTTGTAGCCCTAGAAGCAGGAAGACCAGTCCATTGAAGGTAAACTCCAACATTGACCAGATACTATGGTTGAGCAAGCGGGTGCGAGACTGGCGAGGCAGCATGTCGATACGGCTTTGCACAAGCCCGGCTGCGACCGCGGAGAGGATACCGGAAAACCCCAAGTGCTCAGCGATGACGTAAGCGGCAAACGGGAGCAAAAGCAGGAAAACGACATAGGGCGCCGGGTCCGTCCAGCCGTGCTCGACCAGCCAGTTACGGGCTTGCCCTGTCAGCCAACTCAGAGCGGCGCCTGTAAAAAGGCCACCAATGGCGACCATAAGAAAAGTCAGGCTCGCATCTGCCAGAGAGAACACACCTGTCATGGCGGCGGCTACAGCAAAACGGAAGGTGACAAGGCCTGACGCGTCATTGAAAAGCGCCTCGCCCTGAAGGATATGCATCAGCCGCTTGGGCAACTTGCCACGTGCAATTCCAGACACTGCAACGGCATCGGTTGGCGACAGTACAGCCGCCAGGGCAAAGGCTACTGGCCAGGAAAGACCGGGCACTAACCAGTGGATAAAGGCGCCAGCGGCAAGGACAGTAATAAATACCAGACCAAAGGCCAGTGTCAGAATAGGCGCCCGAAGCCGCCAGAGTTCACGCTTCGGCATCCGCCAGCCATCAGAGAATAAAAGCGGCGGAATAAACAACAGCATAAACAGCTCAGGGTCGAGCGCGACATGCAAACCCAGGGATGGTAGAGCCAGTAGCGCGCCAACAAATACCTGTATCAACGGAAGCGGCACAGGAAGAAACTGCGCAGTGAGACGTGTCGCGCCTACTACAAGCAGCATGATCAGAATGGTATAAACGAGTGTCAACGCTTTTCTCCGCTGGCTATCGAGCCGGTCCACCCGGCCTGAACCATACGACCCTTATCGACAAGCCCCATAAAGACGCGTTCGGCTAAGCCGCATCCAGACGGTAAGCATGAGGTATCACTGTATCCTCATCCAAGACTTGCGAGTACGTCGTACTAGCGCCAACTGGACGCCTTTAACAGGTAAGGCGTCACGCTGAAAGCCATTCTCAAGCAGGCCGTGTAACCGTAAGCGTCACGGCAGCGATTCGGTCGGTCTGGGCGTAAACACCAGACTCAAGCTCTTCACCAAAGACATCCGGATCCATTTCGCGGTAACGCCAGATCATATCAGTCCCAGCTAACCGGGCCTGGACAGCCTCTAGAAATGGGTCCCTGCTATCCACCATGGCTACTCCGGTATACAGCAGCAAGGTACCTGCAGGCGCCAGCCGTTCTAGCGCAGCATCCAGGATGGATAAGGAGAGTCCAGCCCCGAGCGGCCCACCACCGTGGCGATAAGCACGCTCTGTAGGGTCTACGAGATAGGGTGGGTTGGAAACAATGAGATCGAACTCCCCTTCAACCTCGTTCAACAGGTTGCTGTGCTGAGTGACTACATTGGTCGCCTCGGCCATTTCTGCATTAATCTGGGTAAAGCGAAGCGCACGATTATTGATATCAACAGCCAAGACCTCAGCATCCGGTCTTGCCAGTGCCACAAGTATCGCCCCAGGGCCTGCGCCACTGCCGATGTCGACAGCCCGGCGGAGTTGCCCGGTCTCGAAACGCAACTGAGCTTCGATAGCGTTGGCGTAGCGGTAAGTGTCTGGACCAAAGAAAACAGCATCCGCCTCGTCCGTAGGATAAGCGGAGTGAATGAACAACTGGTCGCCCAATGTTGATACACGAATCCGACTACGCCAGCCGTCTTGATAGGACTCTAAAATATCAGCTGCCTGCATGGCTTCAAAAAGCTCGGATGAGATGACATTCCTTTTGAAGGGCCGACTCCAGCCAAAAATGCCTTGCAGATCCTGAGCCCACTCGTTGCCTGGCCGGCTATTAACACGGGCATGTGAGGCTGGCGTTACCGTAATAAAGTGGTAATCCGCATTGCGTAGCGCTTCGATCAACAGGCGGAAGGGTTCCATGGAGTGTTTGGACGTTGCAGGCTGTTCGTGCATCTGTGTATCCGTCACGCAATTTGATCCTTTAGAAACAGGACAGGGCCCATAGGGCCCTGTCCTTGTATGGTCAATTGAAAAGCTTGTTGAAGAGTCGGGTAGCCAATAGGCCAGAGGCCGTGTGGTGATTGGCGGGTGACATCATCTCGATAAGAAGCGCCATGCCTGCCTCACGTGTAGGCTGACAAGCCAGCCGCTGTTCAAGTGCAGCGGTTTCGCTGTCAAAGTCGCTTACCTCTGCAGTCGAAGCATTTAATGCAACGGCCTGAGGATCATCAGCCGGACCCTGGCACAGGGCCTCCTGTTGACGCTGCTTGGCCCGAAAGCTCAGTTCACGCTTGGGCAGAATAGCCACACGATCCTGCCCTGCTTGATCCTTAGTAGCCGCAACCTTGGCGCCGGTATGCACTAGGTCGCCTGCAATCCAATCGTGGATGAGCTGTTGTTCATAGGCTGTAAATACGCCGAACATTTCAGCGCGCTCACCTTGTATAAGCTTCCAGAAACGGCTGTTTTGCGGATCCTCATGGCGCCTGATCCAACCCTGGGCCTCCATGGCTTCGAGAAAAGCAGGTATCTGCTCGGGATCTGCCAGCCACTCACTGACATTACGACCACCAATCCGGCAATAATCGGAATGCACGTACTTGCCGACGGTGCTTTTTTCAGCCAACAGTGAGATGACTTCCTGCTCAAGGTCGAACGAGCCAATCACCGATGTTGTCCCTGCACCCAGGTTATTGAGCAAATAACCTTGAATAACGCGTCGGTAAAACGTCTCGCGGTCTTCTACTGGCATGGCGTCATGAACCGCCTGCAACGCTTTTTTGGCATGGCCCGTGCCGGCGTTATCGACCGTGACGTGCAATGTAAAATAGTAGGGATCAATTCCGAGTTCATTCAGCTCATAAGAGGTAATGAGCAAATGGAGAGGAAGCTGCTCATAACCCAGGTTGAATCCAATAATCTCTGGCAGGAAATGTTCGGCCTCATAGGCCAGCGCCAGCTGGATTGCACCCTGTACATAATGATCGTCGCTTAAGCGATCCCAGTCCTCACACCCATTGCTGGCCAAGAGTTTTTTGTACAGAACCACATGGTTCTTATCCGGCAGTCCCTCGCCCAACTCTTCCAGATAGATCTGAATAGGCGCAGTGAAACGGGCGTCATTCCAACGCTGCAGAATGCCATACAGCCAGGCACCATCTACCAGTTTGGTTGGAGCAACGCCCCTGAGAAAGTACAACGCATGGGACTTGCTTGTGAAATAGCGACGAGGGGCGCCGGCCTTGCGTGCCTTGAGATACGCACGGTACTCCTGTCCTACCCGCTCCGTACTGTGTAGTACCCAGCGCTCCAGCTCCTGCGGATCCTCCGGCAGGTCGGATTGCATGTGTGCAGTAGCGCTTAGCTGCTCATCAAGGTATTGCCGCGCCTTTTCGAGCGCTTCTGCAGTAGGCTTTTGTTCAAGCAGGGAGAAATAAAGGTGACGGGATGGCTCAAGGGCGTACGGCGTTAACACAGCCTGTCGGCTCGTCGTGGCTCGTGTAGTTGTCTGCATACGTCAGCACATCTGGCAGTTAATAGTTGTACAGGTTGTACAATTTGGCCCCTGCATGGCGGGTGAGTTCCTTACCTTGTGTCCGCTTGCCCGAAAACAATCATGCTTCACAGGGTAAAGGCCTTGTCCAGCAAGGCCCTGTGCCATCAAATCCGTATGTCGGCTAGCGTATGAAGCTCGGCCTCGATCCGTGTACCCGTCAATGCCTCCTCATTGGAAAAGCCGTCGTAGTGGGACAGATCACCAAAGCGGATACCTGTTAGCTCCTCAATACGCCGAACACTGCGCTGATAGGTACGGAAGCGTCCGAAGGCAGCTTCCAGTCGGCCTAGCTCGCTAGACTGGTCAATCATGTAAGCCGTCGCAGAGGGCTTACCGTCATCAGACAGAAACGCAACCACTTTCCAAAAGGCCGACGGAATCAGCACACCTCGATAGAGACGATCATCGTCCCGGAAGACTGGTCCGGTAAATACCGTAGCCCGCTCCTTCCAACGACGTGTGTTGTCCAAGAGATAGTTTTCCAAGTCCAGCCAGTTTTTCTGATTGAAGCCTGCCATCTGTGGCGAGCAATTGGTGAAGTGGAACGTATCACGGTTGGCTATTTCGGCCTCGTCGCCCCAGTTTGGATCCTCGCGGCGGACCAGATGTCCACGGTCGAGCGGATTATCGGCATACAAGTCCTCGCCAATCTGAGCCTCTAGCGGGATGCGTCCATCGTAGGACCAGCGATCCTTGCCCCGCTCGACCGAAACGGATCTGGCGCCATCGATATTTACACCTACGCAAAGCGCAAGGCGACGCGAGACGGACATGGTGATGGAGAAATGCATGTAATCGAGTCGGTTTTCAGCGGAGCCTGAAACAGGCAAGACATCTTTTGCGCGCTCACCGATCAACGTAGGCCAGGGGACGTTGAGTTCCCCGAGAAAATCAGCAGCATACCCTGGCCGTCCAGCCAGAGACTCGGCATCCGTGATACGGGGACCCTGCTGGCGGGCTTCGAAATCTAGGGCAGGCGCTGCCTCCTGAGGAGCGAGTCGGCGCATATCACTCAGTCTTGGTCTGTGGTTCAGGTCGATCGCCATTTCTTCATATTCCTGTCGTATAGAGTGCGATATAGAGCTTAGGCAATACCTTGGCGTTCTGAGGCATCGATAGCCTCGATAAAGCGCACAGTCCACCTCTACATGGCATACTCTGACATTCCTATTTGGCGATTACTTTACAGGGTTGGGAGGCCAAGAATGCCCGACACGAACGGCGCGTTAAGTCTGTATGGCATAAAGGCCTGCGACACCATGAAAAAAGCACGCACATGGCTAGACGACCATGGCGTGGCTTATCACTTTCACGATTACAAAGTCAGTGGCATTGACCGGGACACCCTTACTGCCTGGTGTCAGGAACTTGGCTGGGAAAAGGTGCTTAACCGCGCGGGCACCACATTCAGGAAACTGTCTGACGAGCAAAAGACAGACCTCGATGAAGCACGTGCTATTGAACTTATGCTGGCGCAGCCCTCCATGATCAAGCGTCCTGTACTGGACCTGGGCAAGCATCGCGTACTAGGCTTCAAGCCGGAACTGTACTCGGCTGAGCTGGAGCGCTGACATGTCGATTGCCTGGGCATTATTCATACCTTCCTGTTTTGCACTGAATATGGCGCCTGGGCCGAATAATCTGCTGTCCGTCAATAATGCTGTCCGCTTCGGCTTCACAGCCGCCTGCCTGGGCACAGTGGGACGCCTTGTTGCCTTTGCCGTAATGATTGCATTGGCGGGTTCAGGCTTGGCACTCGTGCTATTGACCTCGGTCTGGCTGTTTACCGCGATCAAGCTTATGGGCGCGGCCTACTTGATATGGATTGCCATTCGCCTATGGACGGCCACCCCCATAGCAGAGAATCTACCCGCAGGCGAGGTCACCAAGACCAGCCTCTGGAAGCTGATGCGCCAGGAGTTTCTGGTAGCCGCAGGCAACCCCAAGGCTATTTTGTTATTCACAGCATTTCTTCCTCAGTTTGTAGCCCCGGGTGAGCCGCTTGGGCCACAATTTACTCAACTTGGCGCAGCGTTTCTGATCATGGAATGCTTTGCCATTGCGATTTATGCCTTCGCCGGCGTGCGTCTCGGCCGTCTATTGGCTGGTGAGCGCGCCAAGCGTCTGTTCAACCGTGGTTGTGCCGCCCTCTTGGGCACTGCCGGCGTGGGATTGCTTCTCAGCCGGCGTCCGGCCTGACCTTATTTGTTTAGAAGGAAAGATTCATGTCTCAGAATGTGTTCAGCCTGGCCTTTGGCGTCGGCACGCAAAACCGCGATGGCGCCTGGCTGGAAGTCTTCTATGCACAGCCCTTGCTGAACCCCTCGGCGGAGCTGATCGCTGCCATCACACCGGTTCTCAATTACGCAGGCGGCAACCAGGCCATTGCGTTTACGCCCTCCCAGGCACGCTCACTGGCCGATGCTCTGCGCGGCATAGAAAACGCCCAGGTTCAGATTGCACTGCTGACTCGTTTGGCCGAAAGCGCCAAGCCTCTGGTAGCCACTGTTCTGGCAGAAGACGCTGCGCCTTCCTCAACACCCGAGGCGTACCTGAAGCTGCATCTGTTGTCGCATCGCCTGGTCAAGCCGCACGGGGTCAACCTGAGCGGTATCTTTGCCCTGCTGCCAAACGTCGCCTGGACTAACCAAGGCGCCATCGACTTGGCAGAGCTGCCCTCCGAGCAGCTGGAGGCCCGCCTGCGAGGCAAACTGCTGGAAGTCTTCTCCGTCGATAAATTCCCGAAGATGACTGATTACGTCGTGCCAAGCGGCGTGCGCATTGCCGATACCGCCCGTGTTCGTCTGGGTGCTTATATTGGTGAAGGTACGACGGTCATGCATGAAGGCTTTGTAAACTTCAATGCAGGCACAGCGGGCCCGAACATGATCGAAGGCCGCGTCTCGGCAGGCGTGTTTGTAGGCAAAGGCTCTGACTTGGGCGGCGGCTGCTCCACCATGGGCACGCTTTCAGGCGGCGGTAACATTGTGATCAGTGTTGGCGAAGGTTGCCTGCTTGGTGCGAATGCTGGCATCGGTATTCCACTGGGCGATCGCTGCACGGTGGAATCTGGCCTATACGTAACCGCAGGCACAAAAGTTGTTGTGCTAGATGATCAGAACCAGCAGGTAAAAGTGGTCAAGGCACGCGATCTGGCAGGCCAGAATGATCTGCTGTTCCGCCGCAACTCCCAGACAGGAGCGGTTGAATGCAAAACCAACAAGAGCGCGATCGAGCTGAACGAAGCCCTGCACGCGCATAACTGAGTTATGGAACCCGGTGCCTCTGTACCGGGTCCAGACCAGTAAGGAGGCCGTCCGCCGGCTTACGGCCGGGCGGCTTTTTTTCATCTACTCCCAATAGACGAAGCCATGACATTGCCCTCTCCCTGGCGCGCCGATTTTCCGGCCTTTTCAGCTTTCGATGAAGACGGCATCACTTATCTGGATACCGCTGCCACGGCCCAGAAGCCCAAGGCTGTGCTGGACGCAATCACTGCGTACTATGCGCGCGGCGCCGCGAACGTTCATCGCGCCCAGCACCGCCCTGGTGAGCGAGCGACCCAGGCATACGAGGCGGTCCGGGATAAAGTCGGCCACTGGCTGGGCGCCTCTAGCTCAAAAGAGATCGTCTTTACCCGTGGCACAACAGAGGGGCTCAACCTACTGGCCTATGGGCTTGAACATCACTTCAAGCCGGGCGATGAGATTGCGATCAGTGCGCTGGAGCACCATGCCAACCTCTTGCCCTGGCAGCAGCTGGCCAAGCGCCGAGACTTGAAGCTGGTTGTATTACCGCTCACACCTTCAGGCCAAGTCGACCTTAACAGCGCCAGCGAACTGATAGGCCCATGTACTCGTCTGGTTGCTATCAGTCAGCTATCGAACGTATTGGGAACCTGGCAGCCGCTGGCTGAACTGTCTCGTCTTGCACACGATCAGGACGCCTGGTTTGTGGTGGATGGTGCTCAAGGCGTGGTGCATGGCCGTCACAACCCCAAGGACCTAGGTGCAGATTTCTATGTCTTTTCCGGTCATAAGCTCTACGCGCCGGAGGCTATAGGCATACTCTGGGGACATGCCGATGCATTGGCAGCCCTTGCACCCTGGCAGTTTGGTGGCGAGATGGTACGTAATGCTGACTACCAGCAGGCTGAATTTCATGCCGCCCCAATGGGCTTTGAGGCAGGCACCCCTCCTGTCGGTGCAGCCATTGGCTTAGGCGCTGCCTTGGACTGGTTGAGCGCGCAGGACGAGTCATCCATTTTTGGCCATGAGCAAGCACTCTGCGTGAAGCTACAGGCGGGCCTTGCAGCGCGTGATGGCGTACGTGTACTGGGTGAACCTCAGATTGCGTTGGCTAGCGTAGTAGTTGATGGCATACACGTAGCTGATCTTTCTCATATGCTAGGCGAGCAAGGTATTGCCGTGCGGGCGGGCAATCATTGCGCCATGCCGCTGTTCAAGCGCTTGGGCGAGGCAGGCTCGCTGCGTATTTCGCTTGGTCTGTATAGTGACTCGACAGATCTGGAGCGCTTCTTCATGGCGCTGGACAATGCGCTGGAGTTACTACGATGACCGTTTTGACGGCTGAGGCGCAGACTGCGCTGGATGCCTTTTCTTCCGCCAATGGATGGGAAGCCCGTTCACGTCTCTTATTACAGTGGGCAACTCGTTTGCCTGATGTGGAAACCCGCCGGGACGAAGATCGAGTTCATGGATGTGAAAGCCAAGTCTGGGTAACTCACAAGCAGGAGGGAGAACGGCATTTCTTTCGGGCGGGCAGCGACTCTCGCATTCTACGCGGCCTGCTGGCTGTACTCTTGGCCCGAGCCAATGGCCTGGCCCGAGAGGAATTGGCCGTGCTGGATATTCATGACTGGCTGGGCCAACTAGGGCTGGAACGACAACTCTCTGCCTCTCGCGGCAACGGCCTACGCGCCGTAGTCGAGCGCATGCGGGCACTTGCCGAATCCTAGCCGAACCCCTTCCCCCTACGCGTAGTCCGAAGAAGAGATGAGTTGAGGAGTTCTCTATGGCTGCGCAAATCCGTATCGGTATTTCCGGCTGGCGCTACGTGCCTTGGCGTGGTGTGTTCTACCCGCAGGGACTGACGCAAAATAAAGAGCTGCGCTTCGCCTCGCGTGCCCTGTCCACGATCGAAATCAACGGCTCTTTTTATTCGCTTCAGCGTCCACAGAGTTACGCCAACTGGTATGCCGAGACTGGGGAAGACTTTCTTTTCAGCGTTAAAGGCCCGCGCTATATCACCCATATCTTGCGGCTGAAGGGGATTGAGAAGGCAATGGCCAACTTTCTGGCCTCTGGCATCTTTGAACTCAAGGAAAAGCTGGGCCCGATCCTCTGGCAGTTTCCAGCTAATTTGAAGTTCGAGCCTGAGCCCTTCGAGGCGTTTCTAAAGCTTCTACCTCAAGATACGCAAACAGCACAGGCACAGGCCTTGCAGTGCGAGGAGCGTATGGAGGGACGATGCAGCCTGACCATCGACGCTAATCGCCCTTTGCGCCATGCGGTGGAGATCAGACATGAAAGTTTTATCGATCCCGTCTTTATCGAGCTGCTCCGCCGCTACAACGTAGCACTGGTGGTTGCTGATACGGCCGGTAAGTGGTTGTACCGTGAGGATGTCACGGCAGACTTTCTCTACATTCGGCTACATGGTCACGAGCAGCTCTATTCCAGCCGTTACTCGGATGAAATCCTGCACCACTGGACGTCTCGCATTCAAGCATGGGCACAGGGCCGGGAGCCGGAAGATGCACAACTGATCGATGAGGCACACAGGTTACCGCCGCAGGGAGCCAGAGATGTGTATTGCTACTTCGATAACGATGCCAATGTTCATGCACCATTCGATGCTGACCGGCTTACGGTAGCACTCGGTTTGAAGGAAAGCCTGGGCAAGTGGGATCTGAGCTTGATTGGCGAGGAAGCAAAGCCGGCCAGAAAGAAAAAGGCCAGTGCGCCTTAGGATTTGCTCCGACGTGCCCTGAAGAACTCAGTCAACAAAGCGCCACACTCTTCGGCCAGAAGACCACCCTCGACCGTAACGCGATGGTTCAGAAATTCCTGCTTGAAAAACTGCCCTCGGCTTTCTACTACACCCGCCCGTGGCTCACGTGCACCATAAACCAGCCGCTGGACACGGGCATGTACCAGAAGCCCTGAGCACATGCTGCATGGCTCCAGAGTGACATAGAGCGTTGTTTCCGGAAGGCGGTAATTCCCCAGTGCCAGGGCGGCGGCACGAATGGCCTGCATCTCTGCATGAGCGCTAGGGTCATGCCCTGTAATGGGCTGATTGAAGCCTCGCCCAATGACCCTGCCCTCATGAACCAATACCGCCCCAACAGGGACCTCGCCCAGCAAGGCCCCTTCGGCAGCCAACGCCAGAGCCTCCCGCATGAACAGCTCGTCCTGGCTACGATCGATAATGGGAGGAAAGCGGCGTATACGGTTCATAACAGGCTCAAACGTCAGCTGACCTCAATGGTACCCATGAGGCCGGTTTCCATGTGATCGATCACATGGCAGTGAAGCATCCATTGTCCCGGATTATCAGCCACCAGCGCCACCCGCGCCGTTTCGTTCTTGCCGAGCAGATACGTATCAGTGTAATACGGCGTCACGGGATGCCGGTCCGAGCTTAAGACTTTGAAGGTCAGCCCATGCAGATGCACCGGATGGAGATACTGGGCCATGTTGCGGAACTCAAGGATGTAACTTTGCCCCAGCTTGAGCCTGGCCAAAGCAGGATGCTGATCACCCTCTTTGTGCTCACCCCCTGCCTGACCATTGATTTGCCAGTACATGGCCTTGCCGCAGTACGCTGGATCGCTGGCCAAGGTAGCCACCCACTCAAAGCGAAAGCTTACGGTCTCTGCATGTTCAACATCCGGCTCGCTGACCGGGTTGGGCGGTAACGGCTGCGGCCACGTTCCAGACTGAGCGCCTTGATCGGTGGCCCCTAGCGTAGCCAACCGCAGCGGACCATTACGCAGAGAAACCTGGGTTCCTACAGCAGGTACCTTGTAGGCCAGATCGATACGCATACCAGGGCCAAGCAGATACTCATCGCCAAATACACGAGGCTCGATGGGATGCCCATCTAGCGCATAAATACGCGCTTCGCCCCCTGACAGGTTTAACCGGTAGGTCGCTGTGTTATCCACGTTCAGAATCCGCAAACGCACCACTGCACCTGCAGGCAGATCGATTGTAGGAGCATGCTTGCCGTTTACCGTCGTCAGCCGCCCGAGTGTACCTACACGGGCCGCCTCCCGGGGAATGCTGAACGCCGTAAAGGCACCCTGACTATCTATATGCCAGTTCTTGAGGCACAGCGTCAGGTCATGTTCAAAGCCGGTCGGCTCACGCTCTTCGACAATAAGCGGTCCTTCCAGGCCTTTTCCTAATTGTTCACTACTGGCGATATGCGGGTGATACCAGTAGGTGCCAGCATCAGGCGTCTTGAACTGATAAATAAAGCTCTCACCTGGCAACACGGGTGCCTGCGAGATATAGGGCACGCCATCCATCTCGATGGGTAAACGGATGCCATGCCAATGAATCGTGGTGGGCTGATCAAGGTGATTGGTAAACCGGACACGCAGCCATTCCCCCTGCCGCGCCCGGATCTCTCTGCCCGGAAACTGACCGCCATAGGCCAGGGCTGGCGTAACATGGCCCGGCACCAGCTCAACATCCAGCGGCGCAGCTATCAGCTCGTAGTCATATTCTTTGGCAATCTGTGGCCGTCCTAACCACCAGCGGGCGCCACCAGCGCCTACCCCTACCACAGCCAGACCGGTCAGACCGCCGAGTACCTGGCGTCGCGTGAAAGACATGAAGTGCAGTCCCTCGGGGAAAATGAAGGTGCGCACGATACACCCGATTTCACCTAAAGATAAGAAGCACTCTCAATTAAGCATGTAGCAAAGCGCCCTTTCAGACTTACGGAAGGCATGCTTACGGCTCGATAGGGTCAAGGCGCGTGGTCTCGCGCAGCACAATCTCAAACCCTAGATCTACATGACGTTCCGGCTTGTCCTGCCCAGCGAGATGGGCGACAAGTAGCTCTGCCGCTTCACAACCGATTCGATAGCGCGGTGTTGCAACGGTCGTGAGCGGCGGGGAGGTCCAGGCAGAGCCGTTCAGATCATGAAAACCCATGATGGCCATGCGCTCAGGAACGGCAATACCCAGGCGGCCGCATTTGAAAACGGCGCCCTGTGCCAGGTCATCGTTGCAAAAGAACAATGCCTCACAGTCGGGCTGGTCATGATAAATCTGCTCGAACAGCTCTGCCCCCAAGGCCAGGGATGAGTTGCTGGTAACAAATAACTCCCGCTGCGGATCGTAAAGTCCCGCCTCCTTGAGCGCCTGCCGGCACCCATCCCGGCGCCGTAGCGTACGTGGGTCACCCTGCGCGCCAATAATGCCGATACACCGATAACCACATTCAATCAAATGCTGAGCTGCACTATAACCTGCAGCAAATTGGGAAAACCCTACGCTCCAGCAATCACTCCTTTCCAGGGTCTCGATGGTATGAACCGTGGGAATCTGCTGCTGCTCCAGTAGCGCCCAAAGACCGGGCGTATGGTCGATTCCTGTCAGGATGACGCCATCCGGAGAATGCTGCAGATAGGTCCGTAGCAGATGTTCTTCCTGCTCAAGCGAATAGCCGGTTATGCCAATAAGCAGGTTGTAGCCATGCCGATCGAGCCGCTCCTTGATACCAACCAGAATATCAACGAACACACTGTTGGTGAGTGAAGGAATAAGTACAACAATGTTCTGGGAGCGCGCTGAAGCCAGTGCCATCGCAGCCTGATTAGGTACGTAACCCAGCTGGCCACAGGCTTCAAGGATTCTGTCACGAACCGATACAGCTACTTTTTCTGGCGTTTTAAGCGCCCGGGAAACGGTAATCGAACTGACGCCGACGTGGTCTGCTATGTCCTGCATCGTGACTCGCCTGCGAGCCGGTTTACGGTTTCTCATCATCCATACCGTTATAAGCACAGCTGATTTTAACGTCAAAAGAGGTCTTTACAAACAAAATGTAGGCGCTAACATCGAAATGTAGGCGCTAACATTCGCTTGATAAAAACAATAGCGGTGAACAAGTCATGCCCTTACCCTCAAGCATTACCCCCCTTTTTTCGCGCCAATTACTGGCCTTGTCGCCAGAACGCTCAATGCCCTTCCACCACAACTTAAAGAACAAAAAGCATGAGTGATCCCACGCAACGCCGACTACGTAGCCAGCAATGGTTCGATGACCCTGCCCATGCCGACATGACAGCGCTCTATGTCGAGCGCTATATGAATTACGGGTTAACCCGCGACGAGTTACAGTCGGGACGGCCTATCATTGGCATTGCCCAGACCGGTAGCGATTTGGCTCCCTGCAATCGACACCACCTGGAGTTGGCTCAGCGAGTCAAAGCCGGTATTCGCGATGCTGGTGGAATCCCGATGGAGTTTCCAGTGCACCCGCTCGCCGAGCAGAGCCGGCGGCCCACTGCTGCGCTGGACCGCAACCTGGCCTATCTTGGGCTCGTAGAAATCCTGCATGGCTACCCGCTTGACGGCGTAGTGCTGACTACAGGCTGCGACAAAACCACACCAGCCTGCCTGATGGCAGCGGCTACTACAGATCTTCCTGCCATCGTCCTGTCTGGTGGCCCCATGCTAGACGGCTGGCACAAAGGCAAGCGTATCGGCTCCGGGACGGTGCTTTGGCATGCGCGCAATCTGCTGTCTGCCGGGGCAATCGATTACGAAGGCTTCATGGAAATGACTACGGCGGCCTCGCCTTCGATTGGTCATTGCAACACCATGGGAACAGCCCTTTCCATGAACTCGCTAGCCGAGGCGCTCGGTATGTCACTGCCCGGATGCGCCAGTATTCCGGCTGCTTACCGCGAGCGTGGCCAGATGGCCTATGTCACCGGCAAGCGCATTGTCGACATGGTGAAAGAAGACATTCGTCCGTCACAGATCATGACGCATGAGGCCTTTGAAAACGCCATTGTGCTGGCCTCAGCGCTAGGCGCTTCCAGTAACTGCCCTCCTCATCTGATCGCCATTGCCCGCCACATGGGCATCGATCTGAGCCTGGAAGATTGGCAGCGCCTGGGTGAAGACGTCCCGCTGCTAGTCAATTGCATGCCGGCAGGTGAATACCTGGGGGAAAGCTTCCACCGCGCCGGCGGCGTACCGGCTGTGCTTCACGAATTGGATAAGGCCGGTCTGATCCATCGGCACTGCAGCACCGTCTCCGGCCAAACCATTGGCGAGATCATCACTCAGCATCAGACGTTGGACAACGACGTAATCCGCCCCTGTGAATCGCCCCTCAAGCACCGCGCGGGATTTATCGTACTGAGCGGCAACTTCTTCGACAGCGCCATCATGAAGGTCTCGGTCATCGGAGAAGCGTTTCGTCAGACCTATCTGGCAGAGCCAGGGAAGGAGAACACCTTCGAAACGCGCGCGATCGTCTTTGAAGGCCCCGAGGATTATCACGCCCGTATCAACGATCCCAGCCTGGAAATCGATGAGCACTGCATTCTGGTTATTCGCGGTTGCGGCACGGTGGGATACCCCGGCAGCGCCGAGGTGGTCAACATGGCACCACCCTCCGAGCTGATCCGCCGCGGCATCGACTCACTGCCCTGCATGGGTGATGGGCGCCAGAGCGGCACCTCAGCCAGCCCGTCTATTCTCAATATGTCTCCTGAAGCAGCCATAGGCGGCGGACTTGCCCTGCTCAGGACAGGAGATCGCATGAGGGTCGATCTCAATGCACGACGGGTCGAGTTGCTGATTGACGAGGATGAGCTGGAGCGTCGGCGTAGTGAAGCCTTGCCCAGCATTCCACCCTCCCAGACACCCTGGCAAGAACTCTACCGCAAGTTGGTAGGACAGTTATCGACTGGCGGCTGCCTGGAACCGGCCACCTTGTATATGCGGGTGATCACCGAAAATGGTCCCCCTCGCCACTCTCACTGAGAAGGAGAATTACATGTCATCCTACGCGCCCTCACAAGCTCTGACGGCGGCCTATCAAACGCCTGAGGACATGGCAGATGGCACTTGGATTGGTCGCGTCTGGCTACCCGCCCCTGTCGCCGGTCCCGCTGTGGTATTGGTCAAAGGTCAGGCGGTATATGACATCAGCACCTCTGTTTCAACCGTATCCGCACTGATGGAGCTAGAGGACCCCGCTGACTATATTCACCAGCTGCCATTGCCAGCGCCACTGATAGACCTTCACGGTCTGCTCAACAATAGCGATTGCTCACAGCGAGACGAGAACAAGCCGTGGCTGCTTGCTCCAATCGATCTACAAGCCATCAAGGCCGCCGGTGTCACCTTTGCAGCCAGCCTGCTGGAGCGCGTGGTCGAAGAACAGGCCAAGGGCGACCCAGGCAAGGCGGCTGACATCCGCGCCTCATTGACTGAGCGCATCGGCGTTGACCTTTCTGATATCGTGCCAGGATCGGATCAGGCGGAGTCCCTGCGTCAGGTACTCATCGAACAGGGCTTATGGTCTCAGTATCTGGAGGTTGGCATAGGGCCTGACGCTGAAGTATTCACCAAAGCGCAACCTCTTTCAGCGGTAGGCTACGGCTCAGCGATTGGCATTCATCCCAAGTCCACATGGAATAACCCAGAGCCGGAAATTGTGCTGGTGGTTTCCAGCACGGGCAAAGTCCAGGGTGCAACACTGGGGAATGATGTAAACCTCAGGGATTTCGAAGGTCGCAGCGCCCTACTCCTGTCCAAAGCCAAGGACAATAATGCCTCAACGGCTATCGGACCCTTCATTCGTCTTTTCGATGAAAGTTATGGCATCGACGATGTGCGCTCGGCAGAGGTCGACCTGCATATCCACGGCGAAGACGGCTATCTACTGGAAGGCCACAGCTCCATGCGCCAGATCAGCCGAGACCCACTCGATCTGGTCGCGCAGACGCTCAATGCCAACCACCAGTATCCTGATGGGTTTGTCCTGTTTCTCGGTACCCTATTCGCCCCACGTCAGGACCGTGATCAACCCGGCGGTGGCTTTACTCACAAGCTGGGCGATGTGGTCACGATCAGCACGTCACGCCTGGGTACGCTGAGTAACCGGGTTACCACCAGCGACCTGGCTGCTCCATGGACATTTGGCATTCGTTCGCTGATGGACAATCTTCAGCGCCGTGGCCTGCCGTTAAATGCACTACCTCTGAACTGACCACCGACGCCATGATGAGCAGCGACATCTAACGGCCCTTCCCACCTACTGCCCAAACAGCGTAATGGATAGCCCGTCGTCGTGTTCTTCCGGCCCTGGAGTCAGAGTGAGTACACGTTACTAGAAGAATGCCCAAGCATTTTGGTGGGTCCTCCCTAGTGATCAGCGGCAGGACTGAAGTAGTTAGCCTAAAAACACAAAGGCCGCCCATAAAGGCGGCCTTTGTGCTTAACGCATCAGATCATTCCCACTCGATCGTTGCCGGCGGCTTGCTCGACACGTCGTAGGTCACACGAGAAATGCCATCGATCTCGTTGATGATGCGGTTGGAGACCTTTTCCAAGAGCTCATAAGGCAAGTGTGCCCAACGCGCCGTCATGAAGTCGACCGTTTCCACAGCACGCAAGGCTACGACCCAGGCGTAACGGCGGCCATCGCCTACTACACCCACCGACTTGACCGGCTGGAACACTACGAATGCCTGGCTGACTTTGTGGTACCAGTCGGCCTTGCGCAGTTCGGTGATGAAAATGTCATCTGCACGACGCAGCAGGTCGGCGTATTCTTTTTTCACTTCACCCAGGATACGTACGCCCAGACCCGGGCCCGGGAAAGGATGGCGGTACACCATGTCATAGGGCAGGCCCAGCTCCAGACCAATCTTGCGGACCTCGTCCTTGAACAGCTCACGCAGCGGCTCAATCAGCTTGAGGTTCATTTCCTCAGGCAGACCGCCTACGTTGTGGTGCGACTTGATCACATGCGCCTTGCCTGTCTTGGCTCCAGCAGACTCAATCACATCCGGGTAGATAGTGCCTTGTGCCAGAAACTTGATGTTTGGCAGCTTGCTGGCTTCGGCATCGAATATGTCGATAAAGGTGCGGCCAATGATCTTGCGCTTCTTCTCCGGGTCGGCTTCGCCTTCCAGATTGGTCAGGAAGCGATTTTCGGCGTCGGCACGAATGACCTTCACACCCATGTTCTCAGCAAACATGGCCATGACCTGATCCCCTTCGTGCAGGCGCAGCAGACCGTTATCAACGAATACGCAGGTCAGCTGATCGCCGATAGCCTTGTGCAGCAGCGCCGCGACAACGGAAGAATCCACACCACCGGACAGGCCCAGTAGCACGTTGGCGCTACCCACCTGTGCACGTACCTGTGCGATAGCATCTTCAACGATATTGGAGGGCGTCCACAGTGCCTTGCACTGACAGATATCCAACAGGAAACGCGACAGGATACGGCCACCCTGCTTGGTATGAGTAACCTCCGGGTGGAACTGCACGCCGTACCAGCCGCGCTTTTCATCACCCATAGCCGCAATGGCGCAGCTTGGGGTGCTGGCAACAATATGGAAGCCTTCCGGCAGGTTGGAAACCTTATCGCCGTGGCTCATCCAGACATCCAGACCGAGGACACCGTCGTCATCGATATGGTCTTCGATACCGTCGAGCAAGCGGCTCTTGCCAACGACATCAACCTTGGCATAGCCAAACTCGCGCACGTTGGAGCCTTCGACCCTGCCGCCCAGCTGTTCGGCCATGGTCTGCATGCCATAACAAATGCCCAGCAGCGGAACGCCCAGCTCAAAAACGGCCTTGGGTGCACGGGGGCTATTGGCTTCGTGTACCGATTCTGGTCCACCAGCCAGGATGATGCCGCGAGGGGCGAAGGCACGGATGTCGGCGTCATCCATGTCGAAGGGATGGAGTTCGCAATAAACGCCCAACTCACGCACACGGCGTGCGATCAACTGGGTGTATTGGGAACCGAAATCGAGAATCAGAATACGGTGAGCGTGGATGTCTTGGGACATGGCCATTTCTCATGAGCGGTAAGAACAGACGATTCGGGGCCGTCCATGACAGCCCCGAATCTCAACATAAAACACCAGCGAACCTATCGTCGTAGCAATCAGCCTACGCGGTAGTTGGGCGCTTCTTTCGTAATTTGCACATCGTGCACATGGGATTCCGCCATGCCGGCGCCAGTAATGCGAACGAATTGAGGCTTGGTGCGCATCTCTTCGATCGTGGCACAGCCGGTGTAACCCATGGAGGCGCGCAGGCCACCCATCAATTGATGAATGATAGCGGTTAATGGACCCTTGTACGGTACACGACCTTCGATACCTTCCGGCACCAGCTTTTCAGCACCGGAAGCAGAATCCTGGAAGTAGCGGTCGCTAGAGCCTTGGCTCTGTGACATTGCGCCCAGCGATCCCATACCGCGGTAGGACTTGTAGGAACGGCCCTGGAACAACTCGACCTCGCCCGGTGCTTCTTCAGTACCGGCAAACATCGAGCCCATCATGACACAGTAACCACCTGCCACGATGGCCTTGGACAGGTCACCGGAGAAACGGATACCACCGTCAGCGATCAGCGGAACACCCGTCCCTTCCAGGGCGGCGGCAACGTTGGCAATGGCGGAGATTTGGGGAACACCTACACCAGCAACGATACGCGTTGTGCAGATAGAGCCCGGGCCAATACCGACCTTGACGGCATCGGCGCCCGCATCGGCCAGTGCCTTGGCGGCTTCACCCGTGGCGATGTTGCCACCGATGACCTGAACCTGCGGGTAGGTTTCCTTGACCCAGCGTACGCGCTCGATCACACCCTTGGAGTGACCGTGAGCGGTGTCGACAACAATAACGTCAACGCCTGCAGCCACCAGCGCTGCAACGCGCTCAGGGGTCTCGGCACCGGTACCTACGGCGGCGCCTACACGAAGGCTGCCTGCTTCGTCCTTGCTGGCGCTCGGGTAGGCCTTAGCCTTTTCGATGTCCTTAACGGTCATCATGCCCTTCAGGTTGAAAGCCTCATCAACAATCAGGACCTTCTCCAAGCGGTGCTTGTGCAAGAGCTCGCGCACTTCCTGCTTGTCAGCACCTTCGCGAACGGTAACGAGACGCTCTTTAGGCGTCATCACATCGCGCACCGGAATGTCGAGGCGGTTTTCAAAACGTACATCACGAGAAGTCACGATACCAACCAGATCACCGTTGGCCAGGACCGGCACACCTGAAATGTTGTGCTGACGCGTCAGGTCAAACAGGTCACGGACCGTTGCGCTGGCATCGATCGTGATCGGGTCCTTTACAACACCGGCTTCAAAGCGCTTGACCTTGCGGACTTCAGCAGCTTGCTGCTCGATCGTCATGTTCTTGTGAATGATCCCGATACCGCCTTCTTGAGCCATGGCAATGGCAAGGCGGGACTCGGTCACGGTATCCATCGCAGCGGATACCAATGGAATGTTCAACTCGATACCGCGCGTAAGGCGCGTCTTCAGACTGACGTCTTTTGGCAAGACATCGGAATAACCGGGAATCAGGAGAACGTCGTCGAACGTCAGGGCTTCTTGGCTGATGCGCAGCATGGCAGGGGCTCCCGGGCGGGAAAAATAAGAAGCGCGACATTATACCTGTCCCAAGGGAAAGCCTCAACGTAGGCATAAAAATTGCCGCTTCGTTTACATGAGAAATAATATCAAATTAGAATAATTATCATTAACGAATTACGAGCATCCATTTTGAAACCCTATCCACGCGCGCTCGGCCTTGCCCGACAAAAGCCTTTCTTGTTGTCTCTACTGGCTGGCTGTATCACCACGAATACGTTACCCGCCCTGGCAGAAGCGCGAGTCGACCTGTCTACAATGGAAATTCAGGCTGATGCGCCTGAGGCAGACGACGGCTATACGGCTTTACGAGCAGGCACGGCCAGCAAAACCGATGTTCCGGTCAAGGAGGAGGCGCAGTCAGTTGCAGTCGTAACGCCTGAAGTTATTCAGGATTATGATGTTCATTCCCTTGAAGAGGCGATGAAGTTCGTGAGTGGCGTAAGCCAGGGCAATACTCTAGGCAACACTAAGGACTCACTGGTCAAGCGAGGCTTTGGAACGAATGCTGACGGCTCTATCTTGCGTGACGGCGTACGCTCAAATCTTTCTCGCAACTTTGGCCCTACCAGTGAGCGGGTAGAGGTTCTAAAGGGCCCAGCATCTCTGCTTTACGGGGCACTGGAGCCCGGCGGGCTTATTAATGTAATGAGCAAGCAGCCTCAGTATATCCAAAGCACTACCCTTAGCGGCTCGGCCTATAGTGAGGGCGGTGGTAGCCTGGGTGTTGATACTACCGGCCCGCTGGGCGACACCGGCTTTGCGTATCGTCTGATCGCCGAGCGTCAGAGTGAGGACTACTGGCGTAACTATGGCGTTGATCAGCACACTCTTATCGCGCCCTCGCTGCGCTGGACTGGTGAACGCGCCAGCGTGACGCTGGCCTATGAATACAACGACTATACGAGCCCGCTTGACCGCGGCACGGTGTTTGTTGATGGCCATCCGGCCAGTATCAGCTACGACAAGCGTCTGGACGAGAAATGGGCCAACACGACCGGTATCAGTGAGACTGCAACGTCTCGATTCGAGTATCAGCTTAGCGACGAGTGGAAGACGCGTCTGACCTACGGTTGGAATAACGACCGCTATAGCCTCGCCATCGCTCAGCCAGTCTCAGTTACGCCCAGTGGCGAACTTCTGCGAACAGCCAATGGCGGTCATTATGATTACGAGACCACCTACACCAGCTGGGACTTTATTGGAAAGCAGGACTTCCTGGGCCAGCGACATGATTTATTGATCGGTATCGATCATGAAATGAATGATCAGTACAGGGGCAAGACCTACCGCAATAGCACTGGCTCCCGCCGTGACATCAATATCTACTCGCCTGCCTACGGCACGCTTGCCGAGCCTAGCCAGGTCAGCCCTACACAAAGCAATGCCCGCAATGAACTTGAGTCCACCTCACTTTATTTCAAGGATAACTGGCATCTGGATGATCGCTGGATTCTGGTTCTGGGCGGTCGCTATCAGCAATTTGAGCAATATGCCGCCCAAGGCTTGGGAGCAAACCGAAAAACCAGCCTGGACCGGGACGATCAGGTAGTTATCCCGTTTATTGGCTTGGTTTTTCAGGCAACAGATGCCCTGTCGCTTTACGGAAACTACAGCCGTTCCTTTGCCCCCAATACTACGGTAGACGATCTCAATCAGACATTCGACCCGGAAAAAGGACGCAGCTACGAACTGGGCGCCAAGTACACTCTGGCGCCGGGTCTGAACCTGAATGCAGCCGTTTTCGACATTGAAAAAGACAATGTGGTCAGTACCCGCACGGTCAATGGTCAATCGATAGGTAGCGCGGGCAAAGTAAGCGCCCGCGGGCTTGAATTGGATCTAACCGGACGCCTGTCCGAGCGCTGGAACATCATCGGCACCTATGCCTATACCCGCACCCGCATTCTGGAAAACAACAGTAATCCTGCCTGGGAAGGCAACCGCCTTAATCAAGCACCTGAACATACGGCCAGCCTGTATCTCACCCATCATTTGCAGGTGCAGCCTGACCTGGGTGACTGGCATACCGGTGCAGGTGCACGCTATGTGGGTAAACGTGCAGGCGATGACGAGAACAGCTTTTACATGAGCAGTTATACCGTAGCCGATGCTTTCCTTCGCTGGGATCTGCCCGTACATGGCTATAAAGCCAAGTTGCAGCTCAATGTGGATAACCTGTTCGATAAACATTACTACCCTTCCAGCACAGGCAGTGCGCTACAGGTTAATGTTGGTGAGCCCCGCACAGCACGCCTGAGTGCCAGCGTGACCTTTTGACGACCCAGGGCCATCCGCCTGCCTGGGCCGCCCCATCTAGGCGGCTCCGTGTTCTTATGCTCAACTGTCCGCACAAGAACACAACGGAGCGCCGCCATGCACATCGTCATCCCGGACGACTATCAACACGTTGTTGAAACGCTGGACTGCTATGCCCTTCTCGAACGCGCCGGCCACACCGTTACGGTCTATCACGATGCCGAGCGAGACCCTGCTGTCTTGGTAGAGCGCTTTCGGGAAGCCGATGCACTGGTGCTGACCCGTGAGCGAACACGTATCGACGATGCGCTTCTGTCCCACCTTCCCCGCCTCAAATTGATCAGCCAGACGGGTAAAGCGACCAGCCACCTGGATGTTGCTGCCTGCACCCATCGGGGAATTGCCGTAGTGGAAGGTACAGGCTCGCCCATTGCTGCTGCGGAATTGACCTGGGCGCTCATTCTTATGGCGCGCCGTAAGCTCAAGCCTGCGATGGATGCCTTTTATGCAGGCGACTGGCAGGTCAACCTGGGCGAGCGCCTGAATGGCCAGATTCTTGGTATTTGGGGCTATGGAAAAATTGGCAAGTTACTCGCCCGGTATGGTCAGGCTTTTGGCATGCCTGTACTGGTCTGGGGCAGCGAAGCATCACGACAGGCGGCGCTGGCTGACGGCCATCGTACGGCAGACAGCCAGGAAGCCTTCTTTGCTGAGTCAGATGTACTGAGCCTGAACTTACGATTTTCAGACAAGACCCGCCACATCGTTCGCCGCGAAGATTTAGCACGAATGAAGAAGTCAGCGCTGCTGGTAAATGCCGCACGGGCCGGCCTGATCGAACCTGGTGCACTGCTTGAGGCCGTTGAAGCCGGCCGACCTGGGTATGCGGCAGTAGACGTATATGAAGAGGAACCCTTGCCGGCGGGTCATCCCCTACTCGCCCACCCCAACATCCTGTGCACCCCTCACTTGGGCTATGTGGAGAAGCACAGCTACGAGCTCTACTTTGGCGAGGCGTTTGCCAATCTGATCACCTTCTTTGCGGGCGAGCCGGAAAATCTGGCAAACCCTGACGTACTGGGTCGCTAGCATCCGGTCGACGGCGGGCTTATGATGCCCGCCATGCTTAATGATCCTTTTCAACGTCTTGGCCTTGATCGTGAGGTCCTAACCGTCAGCCAGCTCAACGGGCGAGCCCGCGTCCTGCTGGAAGACGTCTTTTCGCAGGTATGGGTGGAGGGGGAAATCTCCAACCTCGCCCGCCCTGCGTCCGGTCATATCTACTTTACGCTCAAGGATAAGGACGCCCAGGTACGTTGCGCCCTCTTCCGGCAAAATGCCGTGCGCGTTAGAAATCTGCTCAAGGATGGCATGGCCGTGAAAGTCCGCGGCAAGGTCTCCTTGTTCGAGGGCCGCGGTGACTATCAGCTGATTCTGGAAACCTTGGAACCGGCGGGTGATGGTCTGCTGAGACAAGCCTTTGAAGCATTGAAGCAGAAACTGCTGGATGAAGGCTTATTCGCGCAAGAGCGAAAAAAATCCTTACCGGGCCATCCGTGCCGTATCGGGATCGTGACCTCTCCGACTGGAGCGGTCATCCGCGATATCGTCAGCGTATTCAAGCGCCGTGCGCCACAGGTCGAGCTGGTCCTGATACCTACGGCAGTACAAGGGCGTGAGGCCACCGGACAGATCGTTCGAGCGTTGCAAACGGCAGACACGCAGGGTTTCGATGCGATCATCCTGGCCCGAGGCGGTGGCTCCCTTGAGGATCTATGGTGCTTTAACGAAGAGCTGGTTGCCCGCGCCGTTGCAGCCGTTCAAACGCCTATCGTGAGTGCCGTCGGGCATGAGACGGATGTGTCGATTGCAGATTTTGTGGCCGATGTACGAGCCCCTACCCCTTCAGCTGCAGCCGAACTTCTGGCTCCTCACACCGGGGACCTAAAAAATCGCCTGGACGCTCTCTATCGACGACTGGTCGTCCGTATGGGCGAACGGCTCAGTCGTGAACAGCTACGCCTTGAAAACTTTACTCGTCGGCTCAAGCACCCTGGCGAGCGGCTGCGCCAACAGGCGCAACGTATCGATGACCTGGATATGCGCCTGCGCCGTGCGTTTGTGATTGATATGAACCGACGCCGGGATCGCCTTGCCCATGTCGAAACCCGACTGGCAGGCCAGCATCCGGGCCGTCAACTGGCACTGCTGCGTCAGCGGCTGGATCAACTGGCACAACAGCTTCCGCGCACCATGGAGCGTCAGCTCAAGGAGCGCCGCCAGCGTCTGGCCTCTCAGGTCCAGACGCTCCACATTGTCAGCCCTCTTGCCACACTAGGCCGCGGCTACAGCATCCTGCTTGACGAGCATGGTCACGCTATCCGGTCCGCCACGCAAACGCGTAACGGCCAGCGCCTGAAAGCCCGCCTGGCTGAGGGTGAGCTGGATGTCAGGGTGGAAGACAATCACCTGGAACCGACCACCCTCTCCCTGCTGGACTGATCTCAGCAGGCACGACTGAAAAAGGTTTGTACCTGAACCCGCTCACTCAGCTCGTCGACATAGCGCCGCACGGAGGCGGGCCATTCCAATCCGGCCGTGGCGCTTAAGCCCCGCAGGATTGGAAACAGGTTGATGTCATCCAGCAGGAGTTGCGGGCGGGCCGGATCAAGACCATACATCTCAACCAGTAGCGTCAGGCGATGGTTAGTGTCCTCAATAGCCTGCTGGGCGTTTGACAATGCTGTATCGAAGTTGCCAATGATCTGGCTTTTCTTCTGGACAAATAAGGCATGTGCCTCACGTGAAGCCATTTCCTTGAGGCCGATCTGTGCCCAGCGTGGGTAACCCAGTTGCTGAAACGATGGCAATGCGGACTCGATCCAGGCTGTAACAGCGTGCGAGTGAACCTCCTCGATCAGTGGCATCCCATCGAGATGATCAAGGTAATGGACGATCTTCAGGCTTTCCGTCATGGCAGTCCCGTCGTCCTTGACCAGAATCGGAACGGTCTTTTTGCCTACCAATTGCTCAGGTGTCGCTACATCGTCATACAGCAGCACCTGAAGCTCCGCATCGATATGCTTCAGGCCCAGCGCCATACGGACCTTGGTGCTGAAAGGGCAGTGTTCATAATAATAGAGCTTCATGGCATTCTCCTTGATGTCCTCATGCAAGGACCTATGTGAACTTGCCGGGGTTCAGCCACGAGAGATTTGCCAGAAGCCAAGACATGAACGAGGATGACTGAATCACATCGCCTTGATTGTTTTCCTATGCCTCGTTTTCTGCTTCTGCTCGCGTCCCTGTGCTTTACCCTATCCGCCCACGCCGAAGGTTTCATCACTCGCCTGCTGGATAAACCCGTCCCAGGCGGTGTGGCCGTTGTTTCATTAGGCAACGGTCCGACTGCTCCCAAAGCGACTTACCAGGGCAAGCCGGTCATGGTTATTCATGAAGAGGGCCAGCGTTGGATCGCCATTGTTGGTATTCCACTCACTGCCAAGCCAGGTCAGCAGACACTAATGGTCAACGGTAGCCGCACGGAGGCCTTTACCGTACAGAGTCGCCATTATAAAGAGCAGCACATTACATTGAAGAATGACCGACAGGTGAATCCCAATCCGGCGGATCTTAAGCGCATAGAACAGGAACTGGCCGAGCAGACCAAGGCCTACCGGGTCTTTTCCCCAGGCACACCAAGTAATCTGCTGCTGGATCGTCCTGTTGATGGCCGCCTTTCCAGCCCCTTCGGGCTTCGCCGATTTTTCAACGGACAAGAGCGCAACCCACATTCAGGCTTGGATTTTGCCGTTCCGGCGGGCACACCCATCAAGGCGCCAGCGGCAGGCAAGGTCATCCTGATCGGAGACTACTTCTTTAATGGTCGCACGGTGTTTGTGGACCACGGCCAGGGCTTTATCAGCATGTTCTGCCATATGTCCAAAGTGAACGTAAAGCTGGGGCAGGATGTACCGCGTGGCGGCGTAGTAGGTTTTGTGGGTTCGACGGGGCGGGCGACTGGACCGCACATGCATTGGAATGTCAGCCTGAATGATGCCCGAGTTGACCCTGCCATTTTTATCAACGCCTACACGCCTTGACTGAGGCGCGTAAAAGATCCGTAAGCCGATGAATGGCTTACGGGCAAAACAGCTCTACTGCTTGCAGAGCGCCTCACAGGGGATACCGTCGCGATTACCATCGATCTTGGTATTTCCGCACTGTTGCAGTTGGTATTTCGCCTCGGCGCAACTGGACATGGCATTGCACCGCTTGAGCGTAGAGCAGTTGAACTCGCTACCCTCCTCCTTCGATTTAGCAGGCGGTGTGTAGGTAGCTGACGCTTCTCGCTTATCCTGCCGCTTGTCGCGGTCTGCCTTACGCCACTCCCACGGCGGCATGCGCTCCGACTCCGGCAGCGCCCAGAGGCCACGCTTGGCAGCCTTGGCGTCAGCCTCAAGAGCCAGAAGTGACTTGTCCTTCAGATACTGCCGATATACCCAGGCCGAGCCGGACTTGACCTGTTCGGCGTTCACATCCGTTTTATCCTGGTAAACCCGAGCCACCTTACGGCCGTAGCGGTCGGTATCCTGCACCTCAAGTCGTACATCCTTGCCAAAGACCATACCGGAGAGAGCCTGTTGAGCCCGAGTGCCATAAGGCTGCTTGGACTCAGGAGTATCAATTTCCGCAAGACGAACCTTGAGTTGTTTTTTCTGAGACGTCAGGCAGGTCAGCGTATCGCCATCATGAACGCCTACGACACGGCAATTGACAGTCTCGGCGTGTGCCAGCAAGGGGAACAGCAAAAAGGCAGCAAGCGGAATCAGGCGCTTCACGCGGGAACTCCTCAAAAGAAAAATAGGCAGAGCGGATATTCAGAATAGTGCTCCCTGGAGCCCGTCATTTAGCGGTCCAGAGGGGTTAGTTTGTACAGTTCCCCGATCGTGCATCGTTCCGCGTCCCCAGCCGGTGCATTGGAGATGATCAGATCACCCGATCGAAGACCAGCTGCTCTTGAGCTGTAGCCGATACGGTTACCTTCCTGCAAGTTACGGCAAGGTTGCGCGAATTCAACAAGATAGGCACGGCCCAATCCTGTGCCCAGCGCAATGTGGCTGCGGTCCAGATAATTCCAGCCAGACAAGTCGAACCCTAAAATCGTGCGAATGGGCTCGCCCTGGCTATAACCAAGTCGCCTGAGCTTGCCATCCAGCGTCGTCGGTGGTCCGAAAGGGGTCGCACAGGCAGCCAGCAATGACATCAGACCCAGCAACCCCAGCGTCCTGAACACGCGCATTCAAAAATCCTTAACCTGCTATTTCTACAGTGGTCTTCCAAGTGTGAATGGAATAATCAGAACCGGCCACGCTTGAGCCAGGTGTTTACCATTGCCATCGCCCGTACGTTATTGAATGTTCCATTCAAAACACTAAGAAAGCATGGCGCCCCATAGATTCAACCGATATCTAGTCACGCCCGTTCAATGCCTCGCTGACTTCGATCAGGCGGGAAAGACCGGCCTTCAGTGCAGCCACCGTATCGCCCTCAAGGGGAAGCGCCTGCTTCATGGTGCCTGGAATGCCGCGTGCTGCTTCCTGTAGGGCTCGTCCTTCCGGCGTCAACGTGACGGCAACACAGCGTTCATCCTCAGCCAGCCGGGAGCGCTGAACGAGACCCGCTGCCTCAAGGCGCTTGACCAACGGTGTGAGGGTTCCGGTATCCAGATGCAGGCGTCTGCCGATTTCAGTGACCTTGAGCCCGTCACGTTCCCAGAGCACAAGCATGACCAAATACTGTGGATAGGTAAGCCCCAACGGCTCAAGCAACGGCCGATAGGCACGAATGGTGGCGTTAGCCGCTGCATAGAGCGGAAAACACAGCTGTTCGTCGAGTGAAAGCTCGCACACGGAGCGATTTGGCGTCTCTTTTATCGAATCAGACATGGCGACCTCGTCGAGACCAAAGCGAACATCCTGCGACGCTGAGCCTCTTGCTTAATTACATTTCACACAATTATATTGAACACAATATATCGGTAAGCCTCTAACTACCAGATGCTACCTACTCTTGGAGAACATGCCCAATGGCTGATCTGTTTAGTGAACTGAAAATCAAAGACGTTACCCTGCGCAACCGTATTGCCGTTTCCCCCATGTGCCAGTACATGGCAAAGGACGGCATGCCTAATGAATGGCACTTCCAGAACTATGCCTCACGGGCTGCAGGTGGTGCAGGCCTGATCGTGGTAGAAGCCAGTGCGGTCTCCCCTGAAGGTCGCATTACTCCTGCTGACCTTGGTATCTGGAATGACGAACAGGCCGAAGCCTACAAGCCTATCGTCAACTTCATCAAATCCACCGGCTCCGTAGCTGGTATCCAAATCGCCCACGCTGGCCGTAAAGCCAGTGCCAATCGCCCTTGGGAAGGTGACGACCATCTGCCTGAGGATCACCCTATGGCGTGGGAAACAATTGGCCCGTCCGACAATGCCTTTGGCGCTCACCTGCCCCGCGCACCCAAGCAGATGACTGTCGCTGACATCCATCGCGTTACAGCTGATTTCGTAGCGGCCGCCAAACGTGCCCTGGCTGCTGGCTTTGAGCTGCTTGAGCTGCACTTTGCCCATGGTTACCTGGCGCAGAGCTTCTTCTCGCCGCTGGCCAACAAGCGTACCGATGAATACGGCGGCGATTTTGAAGGCCGTGCACGCTTCCTGCTGGAAACCTTCCATGCCGTTCGCGAGGTATGGCCACAGAACCTGCCGTTGATCGTACGCCTGGGCGTGACCGACTTTGTCGAGGGCGATCAAGGTATGGAAGAGTCCATCGAACTGGTTCGCCGCTTCAAGGAAGGCGGTATGGACCTGATCGACGTCAGCATGGGCTTCAACACCCCTGATGTCTCCAATGTCCCATGGGGCCAGCCTGGCTTTATGGGCGAAAAGGCAAAGCAAATCACTGACGCGGTGGATGTGCTTACCTCCATCAGCTGGTCCATTCGCGAACCCAAGGATGCCAACGAGCTGATCGAAAGCGGCCAGACCGACCTCATCATGCTGGGCAAAGCCGTTCTGGGCGACCCCTTCTGGCCCTACCATGCCGCCATTGAGCTGGGGCGCGAAAATCCGCAAGACCTGCTGCCACCGCCCTATGCGGCCTGGCTGAAGCGTCGCTGAGTTTTCGCTGTTCAAAAAGGCGCCCGTTACACGGCGCCTTTTTATTTGGTCAGACCTGTTACTTGGCAAGACGCACTTTACGCTAGGCTATGAATAGACTCAGCCTAGGGAGCACTCATGATCACGGTTCATCACCTCAACAATTCTCGCTCGCAACGTGTCCTCTGGCTGCTTGAAGAGTTGGGGCTTGAGTATGAAATCAAGCATTACGAACGAGACCCACAAACGCTGCTGGCTCCCAAGGAGTTGCGGGAAGTCCACCCGCTGGGTAAATCGCCCATCATTACTGAAGGCTCGATGACCCTGGCCGAGTCCGGCGCCATCATTGACTATCTGGCCAGCCGCTATGGTCAGCAACTTATTCCACCGGTCGATTCAGCCGAGCGCGCGCGTTATACCTATTGGTTGCATTATGCAGAAGGCTCCGCCATGCCGCCCCTGCTTCTCAAGCTGGTGTTTGACCGCGTGCGCACCGGGCCGATGCCTTTTTTTGCCCGCCCTATTGCGCGAGCTATCAGTGGTCAAGTCACACGCGTTTTCATTCAGCCACAACTGACTCTGCATTTTGACTATCTGGAAAATGAGCTGAGCACGCATGAATGGTTCGCAGGCGATACATTTACGGCTGCCGACATCCAGATGAGCTTTCCACTAGAAGCCGCTGCCTGCCGTGCCGGACTGACGCAGAATCGCCCCAAGCTCAAGGCTTTCCTAGAGCGTATCCATGCTCGCCCGGCGTATCAGCGCGCCTTGGAAAAAGGCGGCTCTTATGACTACGCCGCCCAGGGCTAGCGCTGGCGCATCGGCATCTTGTCGATGGTGGCAAAAATAGCGGCTGGATCAATCTGGCCTTGCTGTACGATTTTCTTCCCGCCATCTTTACCGACCAGAATAACGGTGGTCTCACCATCTGGTCGCTCATCAAGGGCACTGATCAGCGCCTGGGTTTGGTCCTGGCTGAGCGGCACCCCGTTACGCTGACCGCGGTCACCGATTACGGTATAGAGCACCATATCTCGTTCGATAAATGCCTCACGGTTGCGCGGTTCTTCAAGAGATGATGTTAATTGCTTGAACACCGGGTCGCCAGCTGACGTAGCTATCACTACAAGAGGTCGCGTTTTCCAACGCTCCTGTGCCAGGGGATTATCTGACTCAGCAGCCATTACGCCTGCTGCAGTTGCTATCAGCCCACCCAAAATACATGTTTTCAGCATGGTTAAACCAGGCATCGTTATGGCTCCCGTTGTCGCAGAGGATCTTTTCATAACGACCACATAAGTGCAGAAAATTCACCCACTACACGCCCGTAACATTACAAGGCGTGTAGCCCACAGACTTAGCGCTCGATTGCCAGTGCGACACCCTGCCCGCCGCCGATGCACAGCGTAGCCAGCCCCTTGTGCACGTCACGGCGAATCATCTCGTACAGGAGGTTGATCACCACCCTCCCACCGGATGCGCCAATGGGGTGACCTAACGCAATAGCGCCACCATTAACGTTGACTCTGTCCCAATCCCAACCTAGCTCCTGCCCCACCGACAATGCCTGAGCAGCAAAGGCTTCGTTGGCTTCAATCAGGTCCAGCTCACCAAGGTCCCATCCCGCCTTCTCCAGACAGCGGCGCGTCGCTGACACGGGCCCGATGCCCATAATGGAAGGATCAACGCCCGCATTGGCATATGCCTTGATTCGGGCAAGCACCGGCAGACCTAGTTCGCTCGCCTTTTCCGCACTCATCAGGATGAGCGCAGCGGCTCCATCATTGATGCTGGAGGCATTGCCCGCCGTGACGGTGCCATCGGGCTTGAAGGCCGGTTTGAGCTTGGCTAGCGCTTCGGCTGTTGTACCGGCGCGCGGTTGCTCGTCGGTATCGAACACCACCGGATCACCCTTGCGCTGGGGGATTATGATGGGCGTAATCTGATCCTTGAAACGGCCTGCTTCAATAGCGGCCAACGCCTTCTGCTGTGATGCGGCGGCGTATTCGTCCTGGGCCTGGCGGCTAATGCCGTACTTCTCGACCAGATTCTCAGCAGTAATGCCCATGTGGTAATCGTTGAAGGCATCCCATAGGCCGTCCTGAATCATCGAGTCGACCAGCTCAGCATTGCCCATCCGCAAGCCAGTACGGGCCTTGGGCAGAATATAAGGGGCAAGGCTCATGCTTTCCATGCCGCCTGCTACGATGATGTCAGCATCACCGCAGCGAATAGCCTGAGTAGCCAGGTGAAGCGCCTTGAGGCCTGAACCACACACCTTGTTTAGCGCCATCGCTGGTACTGTAGGTGGCAGCCCTGCCTTGATAGAGGCTTGCCGTGCAGTATTCTGACCAAGCCCTGCCGTCAGTACATGACCCATGATGACTTCATCAACTTGCTCGGGGGCTATGCCTGTTTTCTCCAGTACCGTTTTAATGACCGCAGCACCCAGGTCCACTGCTGGCACATTCGCCAGCGCCCCCTGAAAGCTGCCAATGGCCGTCCGCGTAGCGGCCACGATAACGACGTCTCGCATTACTATTCTCCTGAAATGAGGTAACGTGCGACATGTCCCAAGCAAGGACGCAATGCCATTGGGTTGCGCTTGACTGCTTCCCGGGGGGCAATAAAGCGCAGTGCCTTGAGTCGCTAAGCCTCTATAACTTACTCATGCCAATACCGAACAACCGGTAGCTTGCTGCAGCGCCTCAAAGGTAACCCCTTCGGCCAACTCGACCAGCTTAAGGCCCTCATTGGTCACGTCGAGCACACCCAGATCGGTGATGATGCGGTTGACTACTCCTACTCCGGTCAATGGCAAGTCACAGACTGGCAGAATCTTGTGGGCACCCTTGGCGGTATGCTCCATCAGCACCACCACGCGCTTTACCCCCGCAACAAGATCCATCGCCCCGCCCATGCCTTTTACCATCTTGCCGGGAATCATCCAGTTGGCGAGGTCACCCTTTTCCGATACCTGCATAGCGCCCAAGATGGCAAGGTTGATATGCCCTCCCCGGATCATGGCAAAACTCAAAGCACTGTCGAAGTAACTGCTGCCCGGTAAAGCCGTTACAGTCTGCTTGCCCGCATTGATCAGGTCCGGGTCGATGGTCGCTTCTGTAGGAAAAGGACCAATCCCCAGGAGGCCGTTCTCAGATTGCAGCCAGACGTCCATGCCTTCAGGAATGTAATTGGCTACCAATGTTGGCAAGCCGATGCCCAGGTTTACATAGAAGCCGTCCTGCAGTTCCTTGGCAGCACGCTGTGCCATCTGTTCACGAGTCCAGGCCATGTTAGTTGCCCTCCGACAGGGTGCGTTTCTCGATGCGCTTTTCGGGGCTGGCATTCACAACAATGCGTTGTACAAAGATTCCCGGCAGATGGACCTCATCAGGGTCTAGCTCACCTGTTTCAACCAGCTCTTCTACCTCGGCAATACACAGCTTGCCCGCCATTGCTGCCAGAGGGTTGAAGTTACGTGCAGTCTTGTTAAAGACCAGATTGCCAGCCCTGTCGGCCTTGATTGCCTTGACCAGTGCTACATCAGCCACTAGAGAGCGCTCCATCACGTAGTGTTCGCCATCGAACTCGCGGGTCTCCTTGCCTTCGGCCACCAATGTGCCGTAGCCGGTACGCGTGAAGAAAGCCGGGATGCCAGAGCCACCTGCACGCAGCTTTTCCGCCAGGGTGCCTTGAGGCGTAAACTCAAGCTCCAGCTCACCAGAAAGGTATTGCCGCTCAAATTCTTTGTTCTCGCCTACATAGGAAGAGACCATCTTTTTGATCTGCCGGGTTTCGAGCAAGACACCGAGGCCAAAGCCGTCCACACCCGCGTTATTGCTGATCACGGTCAGCTCTCGCTTGCCAGTCTCGCGCAGCGCCAGGATAAGGGCCTCGGGGATGCCACATAGGCCAAAACCGCCGACTGCCAGGGTCATACCGTCTTCCACCGCCCCTTCCAAGGCATGGGCGGCACTGGGATAAAGCTTGTTCATGGTTTACCTCGTGTCGTTATTGTTGTTAACGGGCTAACCAGCCCCCATCGACATTCCACGCTGCGCCACGCACCTGTGCGGCCGCGTCACTGCAAAGAAAGAGCGTCAGCTCCCCCAACTGAGCAGGCGTAACAAACTCCAACGAGGGCTGCTTCTCTTCCAGAAGCTCCCGCCGTGCCCGCTCCGTATCACCATCCACCGCAGCACGAGCATCAATCTGCTGCTGCACCAGAGGCGTCAGTACCCAACCTGGGCACAACGCATTACAGGTCACATTGCAATCTGCCGTTTCCAACGCAACGACCTTGGTCAGCCCGACGACGCCATGCTTGGCAGCCACATAGGCCGATTTCTGCGCCGAACCCACCAACCCATGGACGGAAGCAATGTTGACGATCCGCCCCCAGCCCCTCTGTTTCATACCAGGCAGCGCCAGGCGGGTGGCGTGAAATACCGAGGACAGATTGATTGCGATAATCGCGTCCCACTTCTCGACCGGAAACGCTTCTACCGGTGCAACATGCTGAATACCGGCATTGTTGACAAGAATGTCCACGCCCCCAAAGTCACGTTCAGCATAGGTGAAAAGGTCGGCAATCTCTTCGGGCCTGGACAAGTCCGCGCTGTGGTAGCCCACCTGCCCACCAAAACGGCCTACTTCGGCTTTAGCCGCCTCGCTATCACCAAAACCATTGAGAATCAGATTGGCGCCTGCCTCGGCCAGCCGGGTAGCGATACCCAGACCGATGCCGCTGGTTGAACCGGTTACCAGGGCCGTCTTGCCTTTCAAGTCCATAACGTTCTCCTCTACACGATGCCGGTGGCATAGAACACGCCGATGACCACGAACACCGCCAGCGTCTTGATCAGCGTGATACCGAATACGTCTTTATAGGCCTCGCGGTGCGTCAGCCCGGTCACCGCCAGCAACGTGATCACTGCACCGTTGTGCGGCAAGGTATCCATGCCGCCGCTGGCCATGGCAGCAACCCGATGCAGCACCTCCAAAGGAATTTGTGCGGCATTGGCGGCGGCAATAAAGCTGTCCGACATGGCAGCCAACGCAATGCTCATACCGCCGGAAGCTGAGCCGGTAATACCGGCGAGAAGCGTTACGGTAATGGCTTCGTTGATAAGTGGATTAGGAATGGTCTTGAGGGCATCTGCCAGCACCAGAAAGCCTGGCAGCGATGCAATCACAGCCCCAAAGCCATATTCCGATGCGGTATTCATGGCGGCTAGCAACGCACCACTCACAGCAGTCTTAGTGCCCTCGGCCAAGCGGGTGCGAATTGTTCCAAACGCGGCTACAAGCACCAGCAGAATGCCAATCAACAGTGCCGCCTCGACCGCCCAGATTGCCGTCAGCTTGCTGACTTCACTGGTCACGGGCGCCGCCATGCCCGGGAGTGCCAGGGTATGGGTCTTGCCATACCACTGAGGAATCCAATGGGTAAACAACAGATTCATTACGCCAACAAGGATAAGTGGTGACAGCGCCAGAAGCGGGTTAGGCAAATGGATGTTGTCTGGCGTCTCCGGCTCATTGCGCAGCTCTGTACCGTAACCCTCTCCCCGCTGCATCGCTTTACGACGCTGCCAGCCCAAATAGGCCAACCCGACCGCTATAATGAACAACGAGCCAATCAACCCCAGCCAGGGTGCAGCCCAGGCTGTTGTATTGAAAAACGTGCTAGGGATGATGTTCTGGATCTGCGGAGTGCCTGGCATGGCGTCCATGGTGAAAGAGAACGCCCCCAGAGCGATCGTTGCAGGAATTAGCCGCTTGGGAATATTGCTCTGGCGAAACATTTCTGCCGCAAAGGGATAAACCGCAAACACTACAACGAACAGCGAGACACCACCGTAAGTCAGTAAGGCGCAGACCAGCACGATCACCAACATCGCCTGACGTGTACCTAGCAAACGAATCGCAGCAGCCACAATGGAGCGGGAAAAGCCGGAAAGCTCGATCAACTTGCCAAACACTGCGCCCAGCAGAAAGACCGGAAAGTACAGCTTGATGAAGCCAACCATCTTATCCATGAACACACCGGTAAACGCAGGTGCCACGGCAGAAGGGTCAGTCAGTAGCACAGCCCCAAGGGCTGCAATCGGTGCGAACAGGATGACGCTATAACCACGATACGCAGCCAGCATCAGCAGGCCCAGCGCCGCTAGAGCAATCAATACGCTCATGTTTTCTCCTCACTGGCCGGTCAGCACCGAACGCAGCGGCTCGTTATTGTTGTAGCTGTGGAGACAGCAAAGCTCTAGTAGCGATATCCATGCCAGAAGCTAATGCCTTGTATTTATTGAATAAATAATAATTCCGGCTTGCTTTATTCTCTTAATAGAGAAGAAATCGTCATGCCCTTTCTCTCTTTTGAGAATAGTCTCTATTTCAAGACAAGAGTCCCAAAGAGGCCATTTTCTTGTAAAGCGTCGAGCGGCCGAGCCCAAGGCATCGGGCTGCCTCGTCAACCTTGCCTGAGCAGGACGCCAGTGTCCGACCTATGAACTCCTGCTCAAATTTTCGCTTAGCCTCCTCATACCTCATACCTGAGAAGGGGCCTACATTGAAGTCGCTGGGCGCAGGCTCGGTGGTCTTGGGCGGCAAGGTCTTCCCTAAGGCTGAACCGATGCTTACTGCCCCCATCACCGTCTCGTCACTTAACAGCGATGCACGCTCCAGGACATTGCGCAGCTCGCGTACGTTACCGGGCCAGTCATAGCGAGCCAGCAAGGCCAGCGCGTCCTCATCCAGTTCCCGAGGCGCATGCCCTTCAGCCAGTAAGCTATCCAGAATGGCTTCGCACAGCGCAGGCAAATCTTCATAACGCTCGCGCAATGGAGGGACAGCTATAGGCAAGACATTCAATCGGTAATACAGATCCGCTCGAAAGGCGCCCTCAATCACCAAGGCATCCAGATCACGCGAGGTGGCCGCAATCAGGCGCACGTCACAGCGCAGCACCTCATTGGAGCCCAGCGGTTCGAATTCCCTCTCTTGTAACACCCTCAAGAGCTTGGCCTGCAGACTCATCGGCATATCACCGATTTCGTCCAAAAACAGCGTGCCGCCTTGGGCAATCTGTAATTTTCCTGGCCGCGCCTTACGGTCCGCTCCTGTAAAGGCGCCTGGCGCTGTACCAAAAAACTCAGCTTCCAAAAGGTTTTCCGGAATGGCAGCCGCATTCACACTTACGAACGGTTTGTTGGCCCGGGGCGATGCCGCATGAATAGCGTGGGCTAAGAGCTCTTTTCCCGTACCGGTTTCACCCAATAGCAAAACGGAGGTTTCCATCGTAGCCGCTCGCCGCGCTCGCCGCTTCACCTCCTGGCTAGCCGGACCGCTCCCTACAAAATGGGCAAAACTGTATTTGGCTTGTCGTGCGTTTTGTAACGAGCGACGTGTCGAAGCGAGCTCTTCCTGAATCCGCAGGAAGCGGGTCACGAGCGGAGCCAACGTACGCAATTCATCAAACAGGGCAAAGCCGATAGCGCCAATCACCTGACCGGCGTCATCATGGATCGGCAAGCGCATGACCACCATCGGGCCTTTGGGTGTATCAAGTAGATCCAGCAGAATGGGCTGGCCTGTATTGACCACCTCCCGCAAGAGGCTACCTGGTATGACATGCTCGCATACCTGTCCAATCGCCGACTCCGCACTGGGTAAGCCAAAGCGCCGCGCATAACGTTCGTTCATCCAGACGATACGAAGATCACGGTCCACGATTACCGTGCCTTCGCTGCTTTGCTCAATGCTCTCGAACAGGGAGCGAATTGCTCTAAGACTAATCTGCTGATAGTCGCTTAGGTCATTAGCGGTGGCCATGTTGGTACCTGAATAACGGCTCATGGCCGCAAGGCGTGACTTAACTGGTGTGTACGGCGCTTGGCTATACGTGCCTTGCGCTCTTCATCCCACGCATAGAATCCCGCGCCGCTGCGCAGCCCTGTCTTTCCCTGAGCAACCCGCTCGCGCAAGGCATTCAGCACGTCTTCATCTTTGGCAAGCACTGGCATCAGGTGGCTGGCAATGTCCAGAAAGGTATCGAGACCGCCCATGTCAGCTGCCTCCAGCGGACCCACCATGCTATAGCGCCTTCCCAGGGAAGCCCGCATGACGCGGTCCACATCTTCAGGTGATGCCGCCCCGCTCTGCACAATGTGTAGGGCCTCCCTCAACACTGCAAATTGCAGCCGATTTCCAATAAACCCCGGTATTGCGTGCTTTAGCAGAACGACCTCCAGGTCCATTACCTGCAACGCCCCTTGGACTGCCTGCACGCAGGAGGGCTCGGTCTTCTCTCCCGGCACCAGCTCAACCAGCGGGATCAAATGAGGTGGATTCCAAAAATGAGCAATCAGTAAACGCTCGGGATGCGTCATACCCTGAGCGAGCTGATCAGGTGGGAAACCACTCGTATTACTCGCAATGATAGTGTCTGGCGAAACGATGGACTCAAGCTCTGCATATAACGCATGCTTAAGTGCCAATCGCTCAGGTATGGCCTCGATCAGTAGCGTGGCACCTGCCACATCGGCCAGCGAGTCGCTCGTTTTAATGCGCTGCAGAACAGCTGTTGTTTCGGCAGCGTCAAATGATCCAGCTGCCGACAACTCTTCCAAGATAGATTTGGCAATTACCGGGACATCTGCCAGTCGCTCTGCAGACACATCACGTAGCAGAACCGAATGTCCATGACGAGCAAAGTGGGTGGCAATTCCGACACCCATGAGGCCGGCACCGATGATGGCGATCCGAGGCGTTTGCATTGTTTTTATCCTGATTGGCCTTCCAGGCAACCAGTCTGCAATCGTCTTGAGGTGAAGGGCAAGCGCTGGAAACGGTAACGCCCCGCTACCAAGAAGGTAACCGGGGCGTCATATAAAGCCAGTATTGATCAGAGCAGCTCAAAGTCGTCTACATCTCGATAAGCCGGGAAGGCATCGCGATAACGTGACAGCGTGTCGGCTGACAGCGACACCGTAAACACGCCTGCACCCTCTTTAGCGTCCAGCAACGGCTCGCCCTGAAAGTCCAGTACCTGGCTGTCACCGCTATAAGCAATGCCTTTTCCATCTTCACCAATGCGGTTTACCGCTGCGACATAGCACAGGTTTTCGATGGCTCGTGCAGGCAGGAGGCGATTCCAGTGGTTACGCCGGGCAGCCGGCCAATTTGCCGTATACAACAGAAGGTCGGTCTTGACCGGATCTCGGCTCCAGACTGGAAAACGCAGGTCATAACAGATCAACGGGCGGATGCGCCAACCATTCAGTTCAAATACTGCCTGCTCCTCACCTGCCGTGTAATGCTCGTGCTCCCCTGCCATGCGGAACAAATGGCGCTTGTCATAATGGGATATGGGCCCATCAGGTCGCGCCCACAAGAGGCGATTGCGGTACTGACCCTGAGCATCCCGAACGATCAGGCTACCCGTTACCACCGCATTAAGGGCTACCGCCTGCTCACGTATCCAGGCATAGGTAAAGCCGCCTTCATCTTCTGCCAGTAGAGCCGAATCCATTGAAAAGCCAGTGGTAAACATCTCAGGCAGTACAACCAGATCCGCACCTTTAGCCTGCTGTAGCAAGGCGGTAAACCGGTCGCGGTTGGCCGAGGCATCGTGCCAGAACAGTTCAGTCTGGATGAGCGCCAGTTTTAAATCAGGTCTCAGGCTTAAATCGCGCACAGTTTTTCCGCTGCAAGCTGCAGCGTCTCCTCTCGTTTGGCAAAGCAGAAACGAACCAGACGCAAGTCTTTTGGAGCCTCTTGGTAAAACACGGAGATTGGAATGGCAGCAACACCATGCTCCCGAGTCAACCATTCGGCCATTTCGACATCGCTTACGTCATCCCGAATGGCGGAGTAATCCGCCAGCTGGAAATAGGTTCCTGCTGCGCGTGTAAACGTCCATTTAGACGAATCCAATAAATCACAGAACAGATCTCGTTTGGCCTGATAAAACGCCGGGAGTTCGGTTACATGTTCCGGATGCGCTGCCATAAAGTCTGCTAGCGCCCATTGCAAAGGTGTCACGCCGCAAAAGCTCACATATTGGTGAATCTTGCGAAGCTCGCTCGAGAGCGCACGTGGAGCAATGACATACCCTGTCTTCCAGCCCGTAACATGGTAGGTCTTGCCAAAGGAGCTGATAACGAATGCACGTGCGTAGAGCTCATCATGGGTAAGCACACTGGCATGCTCTGCACCATCAAAAACCAAGTGCTCGTATACTTCATCACTGATGAGATATATATCGTGATCGCGAATAAGCGCCGCGAGTCGGTCCAACGTATCACGGCCTGCCAGCGAGCCACTTGGATTATGTGGAGTGTTCAGAACAATCGCTCTCGTGCGCGGCGTAAGAGCGGCCTGCAACCGATCCCAGTCGATCCCAAAACCCGGTAGCGCCAGCGGCACATGGACGCAACGCCCACCTGCCAGGGCAACGGAAGGGGCATACGAGTCATAGCATGGGTCAAACACAATGACCTCATCGCCATTGCGTACTACGGATTGAATCGCACAAAAAATAGCCTGCGTCGCGCCTGGAGTAATCGTAATCTCCTGCTCAGCATCGACAGTACGCCCGTAAAGCGTAGCGACCTTTTGAGCCACCTGCTCACGCAAGGCAGGCAATCCAGTCATTGGGGCATATTGGTTATGACCCTCCATGACATGCCGGGCCACAGCCTCACGCAAAGCATCCGGGCCATCGAAATCCGGAAATCCCTGGGAAAGGTTGATCGCCCCCGTTTCCATGGCCAACTGGGACATACGGGTAAAGATGGTGACACCGAGAGAAGGCAGCTTGCTTTGGATCATCGAACACTCCGACTACAAGGCGGTCGGCTTCGATGCCATCGACGGCTCAGCGAAGCACGATGCACCGCTATCATGACTAAAGGTTCGGCTGCCCGGTTAGATGTCCGAGCGGCCTATTACCCAAGCGGGCCGGCAGGAGAGCCGGACCGCCAGGAAAAAAAGCAATTAACGACGCTTGTCCTTGCGCTTCTTTTCCGACTTCTTGTGGTGGCTCATCAGGCGCCGCTTCTTGTTCACCTGGCGCTCGGTCAGCGTGTTCTTCTTATCCGCATAAGGGTTCTCACCCGACTTGTACTCAATGCGAATAGGCGTCCCCACCAGCTTCAGCACCCGACGATAGGTATTTTCCAGATAGCGGGTATAGGCACGTGGTACGGCATCCACCTGATTACCATGGATGACTAAAAGTGGTGGGTTAGCACCACCCAAGTGCGCGTAACGTAGCTTGATCCGGCGGCCATTGATCAGCGGTGGCTGGTGCTCTTGCACCGCATCCTCAAGAATCTTGGTCAGACGGCTGGTAGGCCAACGCGTCACAGCAGAGGCAAACGCCTGTTGCACGGACTTGTACAGATGACCTACACCTGTGCCATGCAGCGCGGAGATAAAATGGATATCCGCAAAGTTGGCAAACATCAGACGGCGCTCAAGCTCGGTCTTCACATAGTCGCGCTCACTGGCCTCCATGCCGTCCCACTTGTTCAGCGCAATAACCAATGCACGGCCGGTTTCCAGCACAAAGCCCAGCAGATTGAGATCATGCTCGACCACACCTTCACGAGCGTCCATCACGAAGATAACGACGTTGGCATCCTGAATAGCCTGAAGCGTCTTCACAACCGAAAATTTTTCTACTGCTTCAAAGATCTTGCCTCGGCGGCGAACACCCGCCGTATCGATCAGCGTGTACTTCTCTTCATTGCGCTCGAAGGGGATATAGATGCTGTCCCGGGTCGTACCGGCTTGATCATATACAATGACCCGCTCTTCGCCGAGCATACGGTTGACCAGGGTCGACTTGCCGACGTTAGGGCGGCCAATGATAGCGATCTTGATCCCGGCCTTTTCGTCCGGACCGGGAATACGCTTCTCAACGACATTCTCGCCTGAAGCCTGCTCACCATCCTCGTCGGCATCAACAATGAACTCCTCCTCTTCATCCTTGGGGAAGGCGCCCAGTACCTGCTCAAGCATGCTATTGACGCCACGACCATGGGCAGCAGCAATGGTCACCGCATCACCCAGACCCATGGGGCTGAACTCAGCTCGGGCAATATCCGGATCGACCGCATCAACTTTGTTGGCGATCAGAAAGCAGCGCTTGTTACGCGTACGCAAATGCTCGGCAATCATCTGATCGCCTGCAGTCATCCCGGCACGGGAGTCAACCATGAACAGAACAGCATCAGCTTCTTCAATGGCCTGAAGCGATTGCTCAGCCATCTTCATGTCGATGCCTTCTTCGTCCCCGGAGATACCTCCAGTGTCAACAACGATATAAGTCCGTCCCTGCCAACGCGCCTCGCCATACTTGCGGTCACGTGTCAGACCCGCGATATCTGCCACAATGGCATCACGGGTTTTGGTAAGTCGATTAAACAAGGTGGACTTGCCTACATTAGGGCGTCCTACCAGAGCAATAACGGGAACCATACGGCTCTCCACAGGAATTCAAAAAACACAAAGGCCGCTATCGTGAGGGCGATAGCGGCCATACAAATACAGGACAGCTTAGCGAATGGTATAGGCAGCCAGCTTACCGCCGTTGCCGTATACGTACATCCAGTCACCATCCACCAACGGGCGAACCCGAACACCGCCGCTACCTAATTTCTGACGGCCGGCCATGTGACCATCCGTCTGGCTTAGCAGATGAATATAGCCTTCATAATCACCTACCACGACGTAACTCGATAGCACGGCAGGTGCAGACAGCATACGACGTGCCAGGGAGTCATTGCTCCACAGAGCAGAGGCCGAATTCTGGTCCACCGCTTCAACTGTGCCATTTTCCAGGCTCACATAGACGTTACCGAAGCCTTCAGCGACACCGTTATAGCTGGACGCATCACGCTGCCAGAGCACGCGACCGCTTTCCAGATCCAACCCGGCGACGCGGCCATGGTACGTAGCCACATACAGCGTAGTGCCAGAAAGCAGCAGTCCGCCATTGATGTCTACCATACGATCCAGTTCGGAACGACCCTGTGGAATTGCAACCTGCTGCTCCCAGATCGGCAAACCACGCTGCTCATCCAACGCGATCACCTTGCCGCTGGCCAAACCGGCAACAACATAGCGATTGGTCACAACCGGAGCACCGGTGCCACGCAAGGTCAGAACGGGCATGCTCTCTTCATACAGCCAGCGACGATCACCAGTTTCGGCATCAAGGGCATAGAGCTTGTCGTCCTGAGTCTGAACAGCGACGATGTCGCCATTACTGACTGGCGGGGCCAAGACTTCACTGGACACCTTGGCACGCCATTTCTCATCGCCAGAGGTTGCATCAAGGGCAACGACATCACCTCGTAGCGTGCCTACAAGAACCAGTCCGTAGGCAGCCCCTACGCCGCCAGAAACGGGCAGGTCCAGCTTCTTCTTCCAGATGACATCACCGTTTTCCCGGTTCAATGCCATGACCAGCCCTTCGTTGTCTGTAACATACAACGACTGGCCATCAATGGCTGGCGTCAACAGGTTATACGTATCGCCCTGCCCCTCACCGACGGAACGGCTCCACTGCTCCTGCAGCTGAACATCCGCCTTGAAGTCCTGCAATTCGGCAGGTGGCAGCTCTTTTTTGCTATTGCTGCTGCAACCAACAGCAGTCAGAGCCAAGGCCAGTAGTGCAACATGTTTCCAACGCAGCATCAGGCATCTCCTTTTGCCAGGTCATCCAGCTTCATCTGCAAGGTGCCTTCAGCGGCATCAGCAGGCAATTCGGACTTGGCTTTTTCATAAGCAGCACGTGCGTCATCGACACGGCCCAGACTGACCAACAAATCGCCACGCAACTCTTCGCGATTGGCGGCATACGGCTCGGCAACCTTGCCTTCCAGCAGCTTCAAGCCATCCTCAGCCTTACCCTGTGCGGCCAATACACGTGCAAGGCGCTGGCGTGCCAGCTCACCAAGAGTATCGTCAGCCGGCTTGTCGACAATCGTCTTCAACTCGTTGGCTGCATCGTCCAGCTTGCCATTTTCAACCGCAACCTTGGCCACGAAGAGACTGCCATACTGGGAATACGTAGTACCTGAATATTCCTGTTTAAGCTGGCTAGACAAATCCATTACACGGGCTGTATCCGGCTTACCACTGGGATCCAGCGCTGCCTGAACCAGTTCCTGGTACACAATAGACGCGGCCTGGGATTGATTAGCCTGATGGCGCTCCCACCATTGCCAGCCCAGTACAGCAACCAGGGCCACTACGCCACCGGTGAGGAGCGACTTGCCGTTACGCTGCCACCAATCCTGAAAGTGGGCGATATTTGGATCTTCATTCTGCGAACTCACCGGTCACTCCTATTCGCTTTTGCTGTGTGCGGACGTCTGCTGCTGCAAGTTATCGTGCAGGCGTGCGGACAACTGATCCCAGGCGACCATCTCCTGGGCATTATCATTACGCAAAGGCTTGAGGCCGACCTGGCGCTCTGCCAGCTCATTCTCTCCCAGAATCAGAGCAAACAATGCTCCACTCTTGTCTGCCTTCTTGAACTGGCTTTTGAAACTTCCGCCGCCAGCGTTAACTGCCAGGCGTAAGGACGGTAACGCCGTACGCAGCTGCTCAGCCAAGGTTAGTCCCGCAAGCTCCGCCGCTTCACCAAATGTACAAAGGTAGACGTCCATTGGACGGCTAAGCTCAGCAGGGATTTTATTCAGCGTTTCAAGCATCAGAACCAGACGCTCGACGCCCATGGCAAAGCCAACACCCGGGGTAGGTTTTCCACCAAACTGAGTGATCAGGCCATCGTAGCGACCGCCAGCGCATACAGTACCCTGCGCGCCTAACTTGTCGGTCACCCACTCGAACACGGTACGGCCGTAATAGTCGAGGCCCCGTACAAGTTTAGGGTTGATCGTATAGGCGATGCCCGCTGCCTCAAGACGTGCCTTCAAGCCCTCAAAATGAGCGCGAGACTCTTCATCCAGATAGTCCGACAAGGTTGGCGCATCAGCCAGCAATGCCTGCGTTTGGGCATTCTTGCTGTCCAGGATACGCAACGGATTGGTTGTCAGACGGCGCTGGCTATCTTCATCGAGCTGATCGAAATGCTGCTTGAGATACTCAACCAAGGCATCACGATACGTTGCACGCGCATCGCTCGAACCAAGGCTGTTCAATTGCAACGTAACGGAATCATCAATTCCCAACTGCTGCCACAGGCGAGCCGTCATAATGATCAATTCAGCATCAATATCCGGCCCTGGCAGGTTGAAAACCTCTACACCAATCTGATGAAACTGGCGGTAACGTCCCTTTTGCGGTTTCTCATAGCGGAACATAGGCCCTGTATACCAGAGCTTTTGCACTTGGCCGCCGCCGGTAAGGCCATGTTCAAGCACTGCACGCACGCATCCTGCTGTTCCTTCCGGGCGGAGCGTGAGTGACTCTCCGTTACGGTCTAGGAACGTATACATTTCCTTGTCAACCACGTCGGTACCTTCACCGATACCCCGAGCAAACAATTCGGTGAACTCGAGGATGGGCAGGCGAATTTCCTTATAGCCATAGCCATCGAGCAGATTAGCAAAGGTCATTTCCAGATAGCGCCAAGCGGGCGCCTGCTCTGGCAATATGTCGTTCATGCCACGAATGGCTTGCAAAGACTTGCTCACGAAGAGTCCTTAATTCATTTCTCTAACGGCATCAGCTACGGGCGATAACGGCCGCATCCGCTTCCATTTTTTCAGCCGCTTTACGGCGAATCAGCTGTTCCAGCTCATCCACCAGATTTTCATTGGTCAGCTTATGTGCTGGCTTGCCATCGATATACACAAGGTTATTAGGCGTACCGCCAGTCAACCCTACATGAGCCTCTTTGGCTTCTCCGGGACCATTGACCACACAACCGATAACGGCCACATCCAACGGAACCAGGAGATCCTCCAAACGCCCTTCCAGATCATTCATGGTCTTAACCACGTCGAAGTTCTGGCGAGAGCAGCTTGGGCAGGCGATAAAGTTGATGCCTCGTGAACGCAGACGCAACGACTTCAGAATATCGAAACCAACCTTGATTTCTTCTACCGGATCTGCGGCCAAGGAAATACGAATGGTATCGCCGATACCCTCGGCAAGTAGCATGCCGAGGCCAACTGCTGACTTGACAGTGCCCGAACGCAGACCACCCGCTTCGGTAATACCCAGGTGCAAAGGTTGCTCGATCTGCTTGGCCAGCAGCCGATAAGCCGACACCGCCATAAAGACATCGCTTGCCTTCACGCTAACCTTGAAATTTTGGAAGTCCAGCCTATCAAGGTGGTCTACATGGCGCATTGCCGACTCCAGCAACGCTTCGGGAGTAGGCTCACCATATTTTTTCTGAAGATCTTTTTCCAGAGAGCCCGCATTCACGCCGATTCGAATCGGAATGTTTTTATCGCGGGCAGCGTCAACTACCGCCTTGACGCGGTCTTCACGCCCAATATTGCCGGGGTTGATACGCAAGCAGTCAACACCCAGTTCAGCTACACGGAGGGCTATTCGATAATCAAAGTGAATGTCTGCTACTAGAGGTACGTTCACTTGCTGTTTGATCTTGCCGAACGCTTCTGCCGCATCCATATCTGGAACAGACACCCGAACGATGTCTGCGCCAGCATCTTCTAAACGGCGAATTTGCGCTACTGTAGCGGCAACATCACAGGTTTCAGTGTTTGTCATGCTCTGTACCGCAATAGGAGCATCGCCTCCTACTGGCACGGAGCCTACCCAAATCTTTCGAGAAGGGCGACGTTTGATCGGCGATTCGCTATGCATGACAGGACTCTTCTTCCTGATAAACACCAACCTCTAGCAGGGGCTGGTTAAAAAACCGGAGAAACATAAAGGGATACGGTCGAACAGCCTAATCAAAGCAACACTGCTCTGCCGCTTTGATCGTAACGCCATTATTGGTTACTGGGACGCCTGCCCTACTTTGAAGCGAGCCGTTTCCCCACGTACATAAGGCTTGATGTCTACAGGCTGGCCGTTATAGGTGATTTGAGCACCTCGGGCATAACCCAGACGAATTTCCACGGGAGCCTTTACAGTTTCAAACTGCAGGGTATCACCCTTTCGTTTAAGGCCACTGTAAATAACTTTCCCGGATGCATCCGTGATCTGCATCCAGCAGTCTGCTACCAATTGAACGCTTAAACCGCCTTGCCCTGTTGCTGGGTCAGGCTCACTGGCTGGCGGCGCTACAGGTGCCAGCGCAGCGTCTGTTGATACAACTGAAGCGGCAGGTGACGCCGGAGCCGGAGTAGCAGCAGGACTTGCAGCACTATCCGTTGCGGCAGGCGCGGGCGTTTGTGCCACGGCATTTCCAGTTGAGGTAGCCGGCGTACCAGTAGTGCCTGCCTCTGGCGCAGCGGGCACTTCTGCTTTCTGAGCCTCAGCCACAGCCTGATCTTCAGGCTCATCCAGCGTATGGATTTCAGTAGTACCGTCTGCGCTCTCTACTTCGACATGCTCAAGACTTAGGCCATTACCGCCCATACCTAGCCCGGAGCGCTCCTGCCACCAGAACAGCCCAAGACCAATGATTACGACAACGAGAATGAAACTGACAATACGCAGCACACTGCGCGACAAGCGTACAGGCTCTTCGACCCGGTTGATCGTATGAACCGTACTGCCCTTGGCATCGGTACCCGTATACTGGTCGAAAACCTTTACAAGTTCAGCCTGATCCAGGCCCAACAGTTTTCCGTAGGAACGCACATAGCCACGAGCAAAGGTATGGCCTGGCAGCTTCTGATAGTCTCCAGCTTCCAGCAACTCGATGACTTGCCCACTCAGATTCATCTGAGCAGCTACTTGAGCGATGCTCCACCCATTGGCGGTGCGAGCCTGGCGCAGTATGTCGCCTGGATTACCACGAGCTGACATTACAGCCTCAGGTTGCACATTACTCATCGTTGCTCCGACTGAAGTTGTTTATATTCTTCCGAAGCGGGATAAAGCCGCTTCAATTGCAGGGTATAACTGGCAGCCGTATCACGATCATTGAATACTTCGGCCAGCCGGATGCCCAGTAAAAGGCTACGCGCATCCTGGGGAGAAATACGACTAAAGCTTTCGTAGTATCCACGTGCAGGCACATATTCACGGGCAGCATAAGAAAGCTCCGCCATTTCCAGCAGAGCCTTTGGTTGGTTGCTGTTCAGTCTCAGCGACTTTTCCAAATGCTGGCGTGCCAGTTCAGGTTTATTCAACCTTAACGCAGTCAGACCAAGGTTTTCAAAGACTCGTGAACGCTCAGGATACAAGGGATCCTGGGAAGCTTCGGTGAAGCGATCATAGGCTTCGCTGTACCGCTTCTGCTCAAACAGAAAGCTTCCATAGTTGTTGAGGATACGAGGATCATTTCGGCGAGCCGACATGGCCTTGCGATATTCCTCATCAGCCAGCTTGGGCTCCATTTCGGTCTGAAAGACTAATGCCAATGCAGCATGGGCATCAGCGCTGGAAGAATCGAGCTGGAGCGCCTGCTTCAAAGGAACCTTGGCTTGCTCGGTATTCCCTTCCTGCAGATAACCCAGGCCCAGCTGGATATAGGCATCCCGGGCCTGATCACGACCTTTTCCCGTACTCAAGGGGTCAGTGGAGCCAGTAGTGACGCAGCCGGTTAAAAGTCCTGCAACTGCCAAAGCCAATACTGCACGCAACATCACTAACCCTCTCCTTAATTAATTCTGGCGAACATCCAAGGCCGCTTCTTTTTCGTTACTCAGCTGGCGTACAGCAATGTAACGCTCGCTTCGCCGGGTGCGGTCCATGACCTTTCCGACCAGCTGCCCACATGCCGCATCAATATCATCACCACGCGTGGTACGCACGGTGACATTGAAATCAGCCTGCTGCAGAAGTTCCTGGAAGCGGCGCACCGCATTCTTGCTGGGACGCTCGTAACCAGAATGAGGGAATGGATTGAAAGGAATCAGGTTGATCTTGCAGGGCACGTTGCGTAGCAATTCGATCATCTGCACAGCGTGCTCAGGCTGATCATTAACGTCTTTGAGCAACGTATATTCAATAGTCAGAACACGTTTTTCACCCAACTGGCCAATATAACGCTGACAAGCATCAAGCAGCATGGCCAGAGGATATTTACGGTTGATCGGTACCAGCTCGTTACGCAGGGCGTCATTGGGCGCATGCAGTGATAATGCCAAGGAAACATCGACGTGCTTGGCCAGCTCCTCGATCATAGGCACTACGCCGGAGGTGGATAACGTCACCTTGCGCTTGGATATGCCATAGCCCAAGTCGTCCATCATGATCTGCATGGCTGCCACGACATTATCGAAGTTGAGCAAAGGCTCACCCATGCCCATCATCACTACGTTTGTAATCGCGCGGTCGATCTTGGCAGGCACGGTACCAAATGATTTGTTAGCAACCCACACTTGGCCGATTACTTCAGCCGCTGTGAGATTGCTATTAAAACCTTGCTTTCCGGTCGAACAGAAACTGCAGTCAAGCGCACAGCCTGCCTGTGATGATACGCACAGGGTGCCACGCTTGTCCTGAGGAATATAAACGGTTTCAACACAGCTACCGGAGGCCACGCGGATGACCCACTTGCGGGTGCCGTCCGCCGAAATATCTTCGCTCACAACCTCAGGGCCGCGAATCTCGGCACAGGCCTTGAGCTTTTCGCGCAAGGCCTTGCCGACATTACTCATGGCGTCAAAGTCATCAACGCCAAAGTGGTGAATCCATTTCATCACTTGGCCGGCACGAAAGCGCTTTTCTCCGATTGACTCGAAGAACTGCTCCATTTGTGGCTGGGTAAGCCCCAGCAGGTTAGTCTTGCCGACTGTATTGCTCATGGATTCACCTGTGGATCAGCGAGTGCGCTCGCAAACTTCAGTTGCAGCGAAGAAGTAAGCGATTTCACGGGCTGCCGATGCTTCGGAATCGGAACCGTGAACAGCGTTTTCATCGATGGAAACAGCGAAGTCAGCGCGGATGGTACCAGCGTCTGCTTTCTTAGGATCAGTAGCGCCCATCAGCTCACGGTTCTTGGCAATGGCGTTTTCGCCTTCCAGAACCTGAACAACAACCGGGCCGGAAGTCATGAATGACACCAGATCCTTGAAGAAAGGACGCTCTTTGTGTTCAGCATAGAAGCCACCGGCTTCGCGCTCGGAGAGCTGAACCATCTTCGCGGCCACAACGCGCAGGCCTGCCTTTTCGAAGCGAGTGATGATCTCACCAACAACGTTCTTGGCTACAGCGTCCGGCTTGATGATAGAAAGGGTGCGTTGAACAGACATGACAACTCCAAAGTTGGGCATTTAGCAAAAACGAAACCCGCGGATTATACGCGGGCTTCGGTCAAAAGCGTAGGCTAACGAATAATAGGTTAGTCTGCTTCTTCAATCCACGCTGACTGGATGGCTTCGAGTACTTTCTCGCCACCCCGCTGCGGGTCATCTTCAAACTCAGGCAGAGCCGTCACCCAGTTACGTAGCTTCACGAAATTTACATAACGCGGATCTACATCCGGATGTGCCTCGGAAAGAGCGATTGCGATATCCAGCACATCGACCCATTTCATCGCCATGATGATCTTCCTTAGTGACGTTCCGATACCTGATTAATGGTATAGCGCGGAATTTCCACGACCAGATCGGTAGTGCCGACCTTAGCCTGGCAGGACAACCGGGACTCAGGCTCTAGCCCCCATGCCTTGTCCAGCATGTCGTCTTCAAGCTCGTCAGAAGGCTCCATAGAACCAAAGCCCTCTCGAACTACGACATGACATGTCGTACAGGCGCATGACATTTCACAGGCATGTTCGACTTCAATACCATTGCGCAACGCTGCATCGATGATAGTTTCACCTTCTTCGGCCTGGATCACCGCGCCCTCGGGGCAATGCTCTGGGTGGGGCAGAAAAACGATCTGCGGCATGGTGAACTTACTCCTCGATTTCGTTGAGACGACGACCCGCCAGGGCCGCCTTGATCGATGCATCCATTCGGCGAGCCGCGAATGCATCAGTCACATGGGAAAGACGTTTAGTTTGTGTTTCGATAGCTGAGGCGTCTGAAGTGTCGACAAGATCTTTCAGCTTGCCAATTTCAGCTGTTATAACTTCACGCTCTTCAGCATCCAGCAACCGGTCGCCATCTTCGGTGACAGCTGCCTGAACCGCCTCAAGGAGACGCCGCGCCTCGACTTGGTGCTCACGCAACACACGGGCACTCATATCATCGCCGGCATACTGGAAAGAATCCTGCAGCATGCGTGCAATTTCACCGTCGGTCAGACCATAAGACGGCTTGACCTGAATGCTAGCCTCTACGCCACTGGACAGCTCTCGCGCGGAAACACTGAGCAAGCCATCCGCATCGACCTGAAAGGTTACTCGGATCTTGGCCGCGCCAGCCACCATAGGCGGAATACCTCGCAGCTCGAAGCGAGCCAGCGAACGAGCATCTTTTACCAGCTCTCGTTCACCTTGCAGCACATGAATCATCATGGCTGACTGGCCATCCTTGTAAGTTGTAAAGTCCTGCGCACGCGCTACGGGAATAGTCGTATTACGCGGGATGATCTTTTCCATCAGACCGCCCATGGTTTCAAGCCCAAGGGAAAGTGGAATGACATCCAGCAACAAGAGCTCTTCACCCCCACGGTTACCCGCCAGGGTGTCCGCCTGAATAGCCGCGCCGATTGCAACGACTTTATCAGGGTCAATATCCGTGAGCGGCTCGCGACCAAACAGCTTGGCTACAGCAGAACGCACCTGAGGTACGCGTGTTGAACCACCCACCATGACTACGGCCTTGACCTCGTCAAGCTCGCAGCCTGAGTCGCGCACTGCACGGCGGCAAGCCTTCAGGCTTCGAGCGATCAATGGTTCAACCAAAATCTCGAAGTGCTCGCGGGTAAGCTCGCCCTGCCAATCACCATAATTGAGCGTGACGGATGCCTGCGTTGACAATTGCTCTTTGGCAGCACAACCCAGCTGAAGCAGTTGTCGCTGCTGAGAGGGCGCAAGATTCGTAGACAATCCAGCCTGCTCGATAACCCAAGTGGCAATAGCATGGTCGAAATCATCGCCGCCTAGTGCGCTGTCGCCACCGGTAGCCAAGACCTCAAAGACACCCTTGCTCAAGCGCAGGATGGAAATATCGAACGTGCCACCACCCAGGTCATAGATAGCGATGAGACCTTCAGCGCCACGATCCAGCCCATACGCTACCGCGGCCGCAGTTGGCTCATTGAGCAAGCGCAACACGTTCAAGCCGGCCAACCTGGCAGCATCCTTGGTCGCCTGACGCTGAGCATCATCAAAATAAGCCGGAACGGTAATAACCGCGCCGACCAGCTCACCGCCCAAGGTTTTTTCCGCACGCGTACGCAGCACACGAAGGATATCAGCCGAGACTTCAACAGGGCTTTTAAGCCCCTGCGCCGTCTCGATGAAAGGCATATGGGATTCGCCGTCAGCGAATCGATAGGGCAACTGCTCGCCTAACTGCTTGATGTCAGCCAGACCGCGCCCCATGAAACGCTTTACAGAAAGGATAGTATTGAAGGGGTCTTCAGCAGCGCTTTGCTTGGCCACCATACCCACTTCAATAGCATTTTCCAGATAGCGGACAGCTGAAGGAAGAATAACGTCGCCCTGCTCATCAGGCAGCGGCTCGGAGACGCCGCTGCGTACAGCAGCGACAAGGGAATTTGTAGTGCCCAGATCGATTCCTACCGCCAACTTACGTTGATGCGGTTTGGCCGCCATTCCGGGTTCGGCAATTTGCAATAAAGCCATTGCTATTCAGCTTGTGCTAGGGGCGCCTGTGAGCAGGCGCCAGATTAATCGTCGAGGCGCTCTTCCAACTGACGCACTTCGCTGCTCAGCTTGTCAAGAAACTGCATACGACGAACAAGCCGTTCTGCTGTTTCCTGTTTTGAAGAATGCTCCCAACACGAATCGAATTCGGTTTCGAGTTCAGCCTGGGATTTCTTCAAGCGCTGTTTAAAAGGCGCAATACCGTCAACATCACCTGCCTCCTGTAACTCCTCCAGCTCTTCACGCCATTGCATCTGCTGAAGGAGAAACTCAGGATCCTGTATGGTCGCCTCAACAGACATTTCAAGGCCTTTAAGCGATAACAGGTAGCGGGCTCGCCGAGAAGGCGTTTTGAGGACGTGATACGCTTCATTCAATTGTGCCGCACGCTCGAGCACTTGCCGGCGCTCACGCTCGGGCGCATCGGCAAAGCGATCAGGATGCACCGTGCGCGCAAGCTCACGGTAGCGACTCGAAAGTTGCTCAAGATCAAGCTTGAAGGCTGGCTTGATCTCAAACAAGGCAAAGTGACAAAGCGTTCCCACGGGTAACCTCAGACGTTGAAGCTTTCGCCGCAGCCACACTCACCGCGCACGTTGGGGTTATTGAACTTGAATCCTTCGTTAAGGCCTTCCTTGACAAAGTCAAGCTCAGTGCCGTCAAGATAGACCAAGCTTTTCGGGTCAATAATCACCTTGACGCCGTAGCTTTCGAACACTTGGTCTTCTTCTGCCAGCGCATCAACGAATTCCAACACATAGGCCAAGCCAGAACATCCGGTGGTACGTACGCCCAGACGAATGCCTTCGCCTTTGCCGCGCCCTTCCAGAGAGCGCTGCACATGACGTGCAGCGGATTCAGTCATGCTAATGGCCATCAATGCCTCCTCAAGCCAAACCTTTCTTCTGCTTATAGTCATGCACCGCTGCTTTGATGGCGTCTTCAGCCAACACCGAGCAGTGGATCTTGACTGGAGGCAGAGCCAGCTCTTCAGCAATCATGGAATTTTTGATCGCTTCCGCTTCATCAATTGTCTTGCCTTTCATCCACTCGGTAGCCAGTGAACTCGAAGCGATTGCGGAACCGCAACCATAGGTCTTGAAGCGGGCATCTTCAATAATGCCCTGATCGTTGACCTTGATCTGCAGGCGCATGACGTCACCACATGCCGGAGCGCCAACCATGCCTGTACCGACGTCGGGATCTTCCGCATCGAACTTGCCAACATTGCGCGGGTTTTCGTAGTGATCGATTACTTTATCGCTGTAAGCCATTTTTCAATCCTCACTCATCAGGAGCGGTTTAGTGTGCCTGCCATTCAACAGTGGTCAGGTCAACGCCCTCTTTGTACATATCCCACAACGGAGAAAGCTCACGCAGCTTGGTTACTGCATCACGCACTTTCTCGGCGGCATAATCAACTTCTTCTTCAGTCGTAAAACGGCCAAAGGTGAAACGGATGGAGCTATGAGCCAGCTCATCGTTGCGGCCCAAGGCGCGCAATACGTAGGAAGGCTCAAGCGAAGCCGAGGTACAGGCCGAGCCGGACGACACCGCCAGATCCTTAAGCGCCATGATCAAGGACTCACCCTCTACATAGTTGAAGCTCAGGTTCAGGTTGTGCGGTACACGCGAAATCAGACTGCCGTTTACATACAGCTCTTCCATATCTTGAAGCTTGCTGTAGAAGCGATCGCTCAACGCCTTGATTCGGACGTTTTCCTGAGCCATTTCTTCCTTGGCAATTCGGAAGGCTTCACCCATACCTACAATCTGGTGAGTTGCCAACGTGCCTGAGCGCATGCCACGCTCGTGACCGCCGCCATGAGTCTGGGCCTCAAGACGAACACGCGGCTTACGACGAACATAAAGCGCACCAATGCCCTTTGGACCGTAGGTCTTGTGAGCAGAGAACGACATGAGGTCAACCTTCAGCTTCTCAAGATCGATCTCAACCTTGCCGGTCGACTGTGCAGCATCGACATGGAACAAAACTCCACGGGAACGTGTGAGCTCGCCCAGCGCAGCAATGTCGTTAACAGTGCCAATCTCATTGTTAACGTGCATGAGAGAGACCAGAATGGTGTCCTCACGCAGCGCCGCCTCAACCATATCAGGAGTGATCAGGCCATCCTCGCCCGGCTCAAGGTAAGTTACTTCAAAACCTTCACGCTCGAGCTGGCGAGTCGTATCCAGGACGGCCTTGTGCTCAATCCTCGAAGTGATGATGTGCTTGCCTTTACTCTGATAAAAATGAGCCACACCCTTGATTGCCAGGTTATCCGACTCGGTTGCACCCGATGTCCAGACAATCTCGCGCGGGTCGGCATTTACCAGCTCAGCCACTTGGCGGCGGGCATTTTCAACCGACTCCTCAGCCTTCCAGCCAAACATATGCGAGCGGGAAGCCGGATTACCAAAGTTACCGTCCACCAACAGGCACTCACTCATCTTCTGAGCGACACGGGGATCGACGGGAGTAGTTGCAGAATAATCAAGATAGATCGGTAGTTTCATCGGTAACTCCTATATCAGGCTGGCGGCCGGCTCACTCAATAGCGGACGCTTCAATCTTTTCAATGTCCGAGGCACGAGTTCGGCTATTGCAGACTCGCTTATCCTGACGGTTCGCTACAGCTTGTATCTCATTACGCGCCACTAGATCCGCTAGCGTGATACCGCTAAGAAACGTATGGATCTGATCACTCAGATCGCACCACAGGTGATGCGTCAGGCATATATCACCGGAGTGACAGTCACCTTGCCCCTGACAGCGGGTCGCATCAACGGATTCATTTACGGCATCAATGACCTGAGCGACATGAATGTCCTGCATATCGCGCGATAGCTGATAACCGCCGCCTGGACCACGCACGCTGGTTACCAAAGTGCCACGGCGCAGCTTGGCAAACAGCTGTTCAAGATAGGAAAGCGATATACCTTGGCGTTCCGAGATGTCAGCCAGGGAGACCGGTCCACGCTGCGCATGCAGCGCCAGATCGAGCATGGCGGTGACGGCGTATCGTCCTTTGGTTGTCAGTCTCATGGCAAAACCAGGATGTGCTTTAGATAAGGCAATTATGCAATTCCTGACTATTTAAGTCAACTATAAGTCCTATCAATACAGTCAACCATTAAAGCCGACCAGAGGTGTTCACATGCCCCTCTTAATCCTGATCAAACGTCGTCTGTTTTGCACTTTTCTCCACGAACGACCTTTTGTGTTTCCGTCAAAACGCCTCGAAGAATATTCATCTCTAGCTTAGTAATTGCACTACGCCCATAAAGCCTGCGCAGACGAGACATGAGATGGCGAGGTTTCTCAGGATCAAGGAAACGAATATCGATAAGCGTTTCTTCGAGGTGCCGATAGAAAAGCTCCAACTCCTCAACGGTTACTAGCTGAGTATTGAGCATGGCGGTGCTTTCTACCTTATTCATCTTGGTCGGCTGGCCCTGCAAAGCCAACCAAGCCATACGCACCTCATAAACGAGCACTTGTACAGCCGCTGCCAGATTCAATGAACCAAATTCTGGATCGGAGGGAATATGGACATGAAAATTGCACCGCTGAAGCTCCTCGTTCGTCAGACCCGCATACTCACGACCAAACACGAGCGCGACCTCTCCTCCCGCCTCAGCATACTGCAGAGAAGTCTGTGCGCACTCGCGGGGGTCCAGCAGCGGCCAAGGGATGCGCCGATCCCTTGCACTGGTTCCCAGAACAACACTGCATCCTGTCAGCGCCTCTTCCAGCGTATCGACAACACAAGCACTATCCAGCACATCCGTGGCGCCAGCAGCGCGTGCGATTGCATCGCCATGAGGAAACTGTTCAGGCTGCACAAGGTACAGCCGCTTCAATCCCATATTTTTCATGGCGCGAGCTGCACCACCAATATTGCCAGGATGGCTTGTATTCACCAGGACAACGCGTATGTTCTCGAGCAAGTAGCACCCCCTTTAAAGGTGCGAATCTTACCGGACCCCTTTCAGCAAAACCATTCATGCCGACAAGGCAACCTCTCTTAGCATTCTTTTCTGCTAGAATAACCGGCTTTCTTTTACAACCAGGTGGTTTCTCATGCAGCCCATGCTGAACATTGCGCTGCGCGCAGCTCGTAGTGCCGGTGAATTGATCTTTCGCTCAATCGAGCGCCTGGACCTCATCGCTATCGACGAAAAAGGCGCCAACGATTTTGTGACCGAGGTCGACCGGGCCGCCGAACAAGCTATTTTCGCCGTTTTACGTAAGGCTTACCCCAACCACGGCTTCTTGGGCGAAGAATCTGGACTCATTGAAGGCCAGGGTGATGGCGCTGACTACCTATGGATCGTCGATCCGCTGGATGGGACCACCAATTTCATTCATGGCGTCCCCCATTTCTCGGTCAGCATTGCGTGTAAATATCGCGGCCGCATCGAGCATGCTGTCGTGCTGGACCCGGTTCGTCAGGAAGAATTTACCGCCAGTCGGGGGCGCGGCGCCGCTCTTAACGGCCGACGTCTACGCGTTAGTACTCGCAAGAGTCTTGAGGGCGCGTTGATTGGTACAGGCTTCCCATACCGCTCCAGCAACATGGACTATCTGGATAACTACCTGGGTATGTTCCGCGCCTTAAGCACTCAAACCGCTGGTATTCGCCGTGCAGGTTCTGCCGCATTGGATCTAGCCTATGTGGCTGCCGGTCGATTCGATGCCTTCTGGGAAATGGGCTTGTCCGAGTGGGACATGGCAGCTGGCGCGCTATTGATCCAGGAAGCGGGCGGCTTGATCAGTGACTTCAACGGCGGCCATGATTATCTTGAAAGAGGTCATGTAGTGGCCGGTAATACAAAATGCTTCAAGGCACTTTTGACCACGCTACAGCCTCACCTCCCCACCTCGTTGAAGCGCTAAATAAAAACCGCCCACTTTAGTGGGCGGTTTTGTTTTACTTGACCACCTTCAGGCTTGGCCGGCCTTGCGGCTTGGTTGGCGCCGACTTAGGCGCAGCCCCCTCTGACTTGCCCTTTGGATCATCATCTGGAGAGGAAGGCTCCAGATCAAAAACCATGCCCTGTCCATTTTCACGCGCATAAATCGCTAGAACAGCTTGAGTAGGCACATAAAGACTATGGGCCACACCACCGAACCGCCCATCAAAACTGACCGCCTCGTTATCCATATGCAACTGACGTATGGCACCCGGAGCAACGTTGAGAACAATCTGACCATCACTTGCATAGCCCGGCGGAACCAGTACATTCGGATAGTCCGCATTGACCAGGATATGCGGCGTGCAATCGTTATCTACGATCCACTCGTACAGCGCCCGAATCAAATAGGGACGACTTGAATTCATTATGTTCCTCCTATCAGCGCATCTCGCGCTCAACTGGCGACAAGCTCGCCTGAAAGGTATCGCGGACGAAATGGCGATCCATATAATCGAAAATCGGCTTGGCTTGTCGAGGCAACTCAACACCTAAGCTAGGCAAACGCCAGAGCAAAGGCAATAAATAACAGTCAACCAAGCTCATTTCTTCATTTAAGAAGAATTTTTTATCTGCAAAAAGAGGAGCGACCGAGACAAGGCTATCCGCAAGCTGCCGACGAGCCTGTTGAACATCGAACTTTCCCTTCTGCATGCCAGCAATGATATCCGCATTATCACACCAATCCTTCTGGATACGATGCATAAGCAGCCGCATCTGTGCTCGAGCAACAGGGTAAGCCGGTAACAACGGAGGATGAGGATATCGCTCTTCCAGGTACTCCAGAACAATATCCGAGTCGTACAGCACAAGATCCCGGTCCTGCAATACAGGCAGCGTCCTGTAAGGATTCACATCTGCCAAATCTGCAGGGTATTGGACAGGATCGGTATCCTTAATTTCCACATCGACCTGCTTTTCAGCAAGCACAAGACGAACACGGTGTGAATAAGGATCTCTAGGATCAGAAAAACAGGTGAGACGCGTTACGTTAGCCATACACTTCTTCGCTATGCAGCCCTAACGGGCAAACGATCGCGCCTCACGGCACAGATCCTGATTCAAAACAGACATCATTTGATGTCCTTCCAATATTCTCGCTTGAGCAGGTAGGCAAATACAAAAAGAATTGCCAAATAGGCCAGAACATACCGCCCAATCCGCTCAGATACCTCCTTATTCGGATCGGCCGAGTACGCTAGAAAAGCCACAAGATTACGAACCGTTTGATCGAACTGCTCGTTATTCTGCGCACCTGTACCAGGAACAACAGCGAGCTCTCTGCATATAGCGATATTCACGGAGGCGTCTGCCCCAGGGTTATCAGTCAGACAAACCTGGCGACCCTGTAAGGCGCCAAGAACATTTGGCATAGCAACATTAGGGAATACGATATTGTTGACACCCCAAGGCCTGGAAGCGTCCTCATAAAACCCCATGAGATAGCCGTACAGCCAGTCTTCTCCTCGAACGCGAGCTACCAGCGTCAGATCAGGCGGCACTGCACCAAACCAACTTCTTGCATCCTCAGCACGCATACTTGAACGCATATGATCGCCTGGCTTAGCGCTTGTAAATATAAGCGCCTGCTGCAGAATATCTTCAGGAATCTCAAGATCCCTAGCTACTCGCTCGTAACGCTGATATTGAGCGCCGTGACATCCCATGCAGTAATTAACAAAGGTGCGCGCCCCATCCTGTAGTGCATGCTTATCAGTAGTAGTGACACGAACCTTTTCAGGAGGAATATCTTCTGCCCCCATTGAAGCCAGAGGCACGCCTAGAACCGACAGCAATGCCAGCAACCTAAGCAGCAGCATCACCTTGGCACCCTCTCAGGCACCTGCCCTACCCGCTCAACACGCGTGTAAAAAGGCATGAACAGGAAATAGCCAAAATACAACACGGTAGCCAGGCGAGACATAAGGATTCTTTCAGATGTAGGCGGAAGAACCCCTAGAACCCCAAGCACCACGAATGCCAAGCAGAAAAGCATCAGCGCCAACCGGCTTAGCCACCCCTTGAAACGCATTGACTTGACAGGACTACGATCCAGCCAGGGCACCACAAACAAAATAGCGATAGCCGCCCCCATAACCATGACGCCAATCAGCTTGTCAGGCACAGCCCGAAGCATTGCGTAAAAGGGGGTGAAATACCAAACAGGGGCGATATGTTCAGGGGTTTTTAAGGGGTCAGCGATTTCAAAGTTAGACTTCTCAAGGAAGTAGCCGCCTGCCTCAGGAAAGAAAAACACTACAGCACAGAAAACAAATAGAAAAACCGCCACGCCCAATAGATCCTTGACGGTGTAATACGGATGAAAGGGAATACCATCAAGCGGCTTACCTTTTTCATCAAGACTCTTTTTGATATCCACACCAAGCGGGTTGTTAGAACCCACCTCATGCAAAGCAAAAATATGCAATACCATAAGCCCTATCAGCAGCAATGGCAGAGCAATAACATGCAAGGCAAAAAAACGATTTAGCGTAATGCCGGAGATTAAGTAATCGCCACGGATCCACTGAGCCAGATCTTCGCCTACTACAGGAATAGCGCCAAACAATGAAATTATTACCTGAGCCCCCCAATAGGACATCTGTCCCCAAGGCAACAGGTATCCCATGAACGCTTCCACTATAAGCAGAAGATAAAGCAGCATCCCAAAAACCCAAACTAGCTCACGTGGCTTCTGATAGGAACCATAGAGCAAGCTCCGAAACATATGCAGATAGACAACGATGAAAAGGGCAGAAGCACCTGTTGAATGAAGGTAACGAATGAGCCAGCCGTAGTCGACATCACGCATGATGTACTCAATAGAGGCAAAAGCGCCTTCGGCTGTAGGGGTATAACTCATTGCCAGCCAAATACCTGTCATTAGCTGATTAAATAGAATCAGCAAAGCCAGGGATCCAAAAAAATAAAGAACATTAAAATTCTTGGGCGCGTAATAGTGACCTAAATGTTCGCGCCATAAACGTGAAGCAGGGAAGCGAGCATTTACCCAAGCCTTCAGCCTACTCATCCCATCTCCTTTTGACTCATACCTACTACAATAATGTGCTCGGACTCGTAAGCATAAGGCGGAACGACTAGGTTAAGCGGGGCAGGTTGTGCCTTGTATACTCTACCCGCCAAGTCATAACGGGAGCCATGACATGGGCAAAAGTACCCCCCCAGCCAATCTGCGCCCAAATCAACAGGGGCAACCTCAGGACGAAATACGGGAGCGCATCCTAAATGAGTACAAATCCCCACAACAACGAGAATATCCGGTTTAATTGAGCGCAATCGGCTGTTTACGTAATTTGGCTGAACCGACTCCGCTGAGTCTGGGTCTGCCAATTGATCCTCTAGTCTCGACAGGCTCGCTAGAACTTCTGAACTACGCCTGAGCACAAAGACAGGCTGCCCCCGCCACTCCACAACAATCTGCCGCCCTGGTTCCAACTTAGAAATATTTACCCTTACAGGGGCACCTGCAGCCTTTGCTCTGGCGCTAGGAGACCATGACTTAATAAATGGGATAGCAGCCCCAACTATGCCTACCGCGCCTATTGCCGATGTTGCGGCCACGAGCAATCGACGACGTCCCTGATTGATACCCCCGTCACTCATCCATAACCCCTTCGGTACATATCATTCAAGCTACGAAATGAAAGCAGAGCATACTTAAAATCAAGGAGAGAACCTATTGACGTGTGCGAGCGAGACAGCTTCAAAAGCACTACACATCAGACGCAAGGCAAAAAAAAACCCAGTCTCGAAAGAGACTGGGTTTCGCAAGCAAAGCTGCTGGAGCTTAACGCTTGGAGTACTGCGGACGCTTACGCGCTTTACGCAGACCGACTTTCTTACGCTCAACTTCACGCGCGTCACGAGTAACATAACCCGCCTTGCGCAGGGAGCTGCGGTAGGTTTCGTCGTATTCGATCAGAGCACGAGTAATACCGTGACGAATGGCACCGGCTTGGCCGCTAACACCACCACCAGCAACAGTCACGTATACGTCAAACTTCTCGAGGGTCTCGGTCAGCTCAAGCGGCTGACGAACAACCATGCGAGCAGTTTCACGACCGAAGAATGTATCGATGGTACGATTATTGATGGAAATCTGGCCAGTGCCCGGACGCAGGAAAACGCGAGCGGTAGCTGTCTTACGACGGCCAGTACCGTAATTTTGAGTCGCCGACATTATGTACTATCCCGTTTAAATCTTCAGTTCTTGAGGCTGCTGAGCGGTATGCGGATGAACGCTACCCTTGTAAACCTTCAGCTTACGGTACATGTCGCGACCCAGCGGGTTCTTCGGCAACATACCTTTAACTGCGGTTTCGATAACACGCTCAGGAGCGCGAGCGATCAGCTTTTCGAAGTTGATCGACTTGATACCACCCGGGAAACCGGAGTGGTGGTAGTACATCTTGTCGGTAGTTTTGGCGCCAGTTACACGAACCTGCTCCGCATTGATAACAACGATGTAGTCGCCAGTATCAACATGGGGAGTGTATTCCGGCTTATGCTTGCCACGTAGGCGGCTAGCAATTTCAGTAGCCAGACGACCCAGGGTCTGGCCGGCAGCGTCGACGACGTACCAGTCGCGCTTAACAGTTTCCGGTTTTGCTGTGAAGGTTTTCATTCGTTATGGCCTCAGGGCCGCCTGAAAAAAGACGGCAAATCTTACAGAACAGTACGATCCTTGACAAGTCAAGGGCAGCCGGAAACAGACGCTAATCGGGGGCTCGGGTCAGCGCGTCCGCTACGGCAAAAACAGACAGGCTAGGCATCCCCTGTCAATAAAGCTGCGGAATTATGACGATTACTGCGAAAATATCAACTGTTATGAGACCAAGAGAGGAAATTAGATGCGTTACCGTAACCTTGGAAAAACCGAAATCAGCGTTAGCGAGCTTTGTCTGGGCACGATGACATGGGGAGAGCAGAACACGCAGGACGAGGCGTTCGCTCAGATTGACCGAGCAGCCGAACATGGCATCAACTTTATGGATGCTGCAGAAATGTATCCTGTCCCGCCGCGTCCCGAGACGTACGGTCAGACGGAGCGCATCATTGGCAACTACTTCAAAGCACGTGGCAGCCGTGACCAATGGATTCTGACCAGCAAAGTTGCCGGACCGGGCAATAACATTTCACACATTCGCGACGGCAACCTCAAGCACAACCGTCAGCATATCGTTACAGCATTGAATGGCAGCCTTGAGCGTCTTCAAACAGACTATATCGATCTTTATCAATTGCATTGGCCGGACAGAGAAACCAATTTCTTTGGCAAGCTGGGTTATGTTCATAGCGACAAGGTGTTTACTCCGCTTGAGGAAACCCTTGAGGTATTAGACGAACAGGTCAAGGCAGGAAAGATTCGTTACATTGGCCTTTCTAATGAGACGCCATGGGGCACAATGCGCTTCCTTCAGCTGGCTGAAGAGCGCGGCTGGCCACGCGCAGTAACTATCCAGAACCCCTACAACCTCCTGAATCGATCCTTTGAAGTCGGACTGGCAGAAATCGCCATTCGAGAACAGTGCGGGCTTCTTGCATACTCTCCCCTAGCGTTCGGTATGCTGACTGGCAAGTATGCCAACGGGGCAAAGCCGGAGGGCGCGCGCCTGACCCTGTTCAGCCGTTTCACTCGCTACAACAACCCCGAAACAGCGCGCGCCGCTGATCAGTATGTTCAACTGGCCAAACAGCATGGAGTTGATCCTGCCCAAATGGCACTGGCTTATGTTACGAGCCGTCCCTTTGTCACGAGCAATATCATAGGGGCAACTTCTCTGGAACAACTCCAAAGCAATCTCGACAGCGTTAAACTGACTCTGTCCGAAGAGGTTGTTGCTGAAATTGAGGCCATTCATAAGACTCAACCTAATCCAGCCCCCTAAGTAATGGCGCTTTCCTTCGGGAGAGCGCCAGTGCTACGAGAACAAATCGCTCTGCTCGGCAAGCTGACTTGTTGCATGATCTACCTTGTCTCGCCGAGAAGCCAATCGGTCAGCCAAGCGTGTTGGCTCGGGCAGACGATGCTTGCGTACACAGGCCATGACCAATTCTGGTGCAGTCTTAAGACTGACTCGGTTACCGGGCGACACAATCAAAGGCTTTACTTTATCCTTACTGCGCAAAACAGTACCGATCAACTCTCCTTTGGCAAACAAGTCCACTCGACAGCCACGAACCTCACCTAGCGGCTCATGACTGCCTGTCAAAATTTTTTTCGCAACGCCTATGGTTGGTAATCCAGTCACCACTCCCAGGTGTGCTGCGATACCCAATCGCCTTGGATGCGCAATGCCATGACCATCGCAAAAGATCAGATCAGGTGTCTCAGGCAATTCAGATAATGCTTGCAGCACCGCCGGCAACTCTCGAAAAGACAATAACCCAGGAATATAGGGCATGTTGGTTGGAATACGTGCAACAGCCTGAGCGATAGGATCCAACGTGTCAGCATTGAGCAAGATGGCAGCTGCACGTGTGATAGCGCCTCCCTCCTCAAATCCGACGTCAACACCTGCAATCAACCGTAGCGCTGGAAAATCATCCTCCAGCCTAACCTGCTTGGCCAGTTCAACCTGCTGCCTGCGCGCATCGCCGGGTGTACCGTCCCAGCCAATAAAAGGTGAAGTAGTCACATAGACTCCTGCCGTTACCATTATGGGATTCGAACAGGATTGGTTACTGCCAGTTCCAGACGGAAAAAGGGCTGCATATGCAGCCCTTTTTCTTAAGGCTTATGGGCTCTCGACAAATACTCATGCGACTGCATTTCAAGCAGACGGCTCAGCGTGCGCTGAAACTCAAATTCGAGTCGGCCACCGGCATACAAGTCCTTAAGCTCGACCTCTGCCGATAAAATTAATTTAACGTTACGGTCGTAAAACTCATCGACAAGATTGATGAAGCGGCGCGCCATATCATCCTTTGTCGCATTCATCTGCTCGACGTTAGAAACCAGTACGGCCTGGAAAATCTTACCAAGCTCAATATAGTCGTTCTGGCTACGTGGACCGTCGCACAGCTCGCGAAACTCAAACCAGGCGACATCGTCGCACGTCTTGCGCGGCTTGATTTCTCGGTTTTCGATAACCAAAGGCTCGCCTGTAGTAGCGTTACCGCACTCTACTGTAAGCGCCTTGAAGCTTTTGGCCATTTCCGTCTCTGCCTGCTGTGTTAGCGGCCAGTGATAGAGTTCAGCCTGCTCCAAGGCACGCAAACGGTAATCGACACCACTGTCGACATTGACGATCTCGGTGTGCTGTTTTAGCAGTTCAATGGCAGGCAAAAATCTTGCTCGCTGCAAGCCATCCTTATAAAGCCCATCAGGAACAATATTGGAGGTAGCCACCAACGACACGCCATTCTTAAACAACTCATCCAGTAGGGTCGCCAGAATCATTGCGTCAGTAATGTCAGACACAAAAAATTCGTCAAAACAGATGATGCGGGCCTCATCTGCGAAGCGCCGACCAATGATAGTCAGCGGATTTTTCTCGCCCTTGAGCGTCTTCAGCTCTTCATGCACACGCTTCATGAATCGATGAAAGTGGGTGCGCATTTTCTTGTCGAAGGGCAGGGAATCGTAAAAGGTATCAACCAGGTAAGTTTTGCCGCGCCCTACTCCACCCCAGAAATAAATCCCTTTTATAGGACCAGAAGGTTTTTTACCTAAAAGGCGGCCTAGCAATCCAGGCTTGTTGTCTGCTTGACTGACCAAGTCATCATAAAGCCGCTGAAGATGCTTTACTGCCTGCTCCTGAGCAGGATCATGAAAAAAGTCGGGACGTTCCAGATCGGCCTTGTAGCGCTCTAAGGGTGTCATGACAAGCTGCATAGATTCGAAGGGGACCTCACTTTAGCGGCGAGTTCCCGAATTGACAATTAACGAGGCGAGCCGACCTAAGCGGCCTGCCTCGACGATAGCCGCTATCACTCAGCGGTCATTTCTACCAGTGAATCCTGTAAGGCAATCATTGCGTGCTGCCGTTCATCCGCTGTAGCAAAATCAGGGCTTTCGGCAATAAGTTCACCATTCAACCATACGGTAAACCGCAGCTCTGCTGGCTGAATATCAAGATGCTGAGCCTCGCTCTGGAGCCGCTGTGTCATTTGCCCAGCGGCTTTGGGATCTGCGAAGGCTTGCGAGAGCAACAATTGGGTACCATCGGCTGCCAGCAATCTGAAACGGAAACTGCCATCGCTCTCTCGAAAGCTGACAAAGCGCGCACGCTTAGCAGCCTTTTTCTTACTCTTTTCGGTTTTAACCTGGGCGCTTAAGGAACGCAGTCCTACGGCTTCGCGCAGCTCGCCGAGGAAAGGCGTCGCAATCTTACGCGCCTTTGCAGCGCCAGCCAGCAGGATATCTTCAATGTCATCCGGCTTGGCAATCAGGGCATTATAGTGCTCTCTTGCCTCGCCTAACTCTGCATCCAGAAGCAGGAACAGGCGCTGCTTAGCCTCGCCCCAAGCCAGACCACTCAATAGATCATTACGGAATTCCGCTGCCTGCTCAGATGTGGCAAACGCCTGATAAAGGGTAAATAAGTGAGCACTATCAGGATCCTTTGGCTCGCCCGGCTCTTTTGAGTCGGTGACGATACGGGCAATGGCATCCTTGAGCTGTTTGGCGGTCCCGAACAAGGGAATCGTGTTGTCGTAACTTTTGGACATCTTACGTCCGTCCAGCCCCGGCAACGTAGCAACAGTTTCTTCTATTAGCGCCTCGGGCAGTGCAAAAAAGTCCTTACCTGCACCAAAGAGATGATTGAAACGTTGGGCAATATCACGGGCCATTTCAACATGCTGAATTTGATCCCGACCTACCGGCACACGATGCGCATTGAACATCAGAATGTCTGCCGCCATCAGCACTGGATAACTGTATAGCCCCATAGTGACGCCTGCATCTGGGTCTTCACCAGCGGCTACGTTCTTGTCTACTGAGGCTTTATAGGCATGGGCGCGATTGAGCAGTCCCTTGGCGGTTACACAGGTCAGAAGCCAGGTCAGCTCGGGTATTTCTGGGATATCCGACTGGCGATAAAACGTAACCCTTTCAGGATCAAGACCACACGCCAACCACGTAGCTGCAATTTCAAGGCGAGAGCGCTGAATACGTAACGGGTCATCGCACTTGATCAGGGCATGATAGTCGGCGAGAAAATAGAACGAGTCGGTATCAGCCGAACGACTGGCTACAATGGCAGGACGAATAGCGCCTGCATAGTTACCCAGGTGAGGAGTACCGGTCGTGGTGATGCCGGTCAGGATACGTGTGGTCATAGCGTATGGTGCATTCTCATCTAGGGCGGCCAGCATGGGCATGACCGCCAATTAGGGCGTCTTCGGACGCAACGGCTTAAATCAGTCCAGTCGCGGCTGAACCAAGGCTTTGAGATCGGTCAGTTTGCCATGAAAGAAATGGCTACACTCAGGGACTTTGATGAGCTCATGACTTTGCTGCAGCGATTCGGACCAGGCATAGACCTTTTCTGGCGTAACGACTTCATCAGCTTCAGGCTGAATAACCGTTAGAGGGCAGCGTAGCGGCAGCTTACCTTCAACATCGAAACGCTCAACAGAAGGAGCCAACATGAAGAGACGGGTCAATGACTGCCCTTCTTTCTCCAAGCGCCCTGCAAGGCATCCTGCTACACAGGCCCCGAATGAAAAGCCCATGACAGTTAAGGGTACGCCCGGATGCCGCTCCAGCAGCCATTGAGCAGCCGCATAGGCATCATCAATCTCGCCAGCACCCTCTCCATAGCTTCCTGCGCTCCGCCCTACCCCTCTAAAGTTGAAACGCAGCGTGGAAAAGCCTGCATCCCTGACAACGCGCTGCAACGTGGAAATGACTTTATTGTGCATAGTCCCATCAAGCAAGGGATGGGGATGGCAAATAATTACTACACCGCGGGCGTCGGGATGATCAAGATACAAGGCCTCAAGTGCTCCTGAGGGCCCTTCGATCGAAACTGGATTTTCTCGTGTAGACACACCTGAACTCCGTGACCCTCTATCGGGTCGACTCGTCTAGCTCATTAACTGTGCTCACTATTTAACATGGACAGTGTACAAGCGCAGCAAGAAGCCGTTACCGTAATGCAAAAGACGTTCAGAGAGGAAGATTTGTGGACCAGTCCCTGACTATTTGGCTAGTGCCTGTTATTGCCCTGCTCGTAGGTATAGGCATCGGCTTTCTAATTGCGCGCGTGATGCCTGGCACGGCACCTAACCGTGTACAGCGCCAGCTCGATGACCTTCAGCAGCGCTTCGATACCTATCAGCATGAAGTGACCAGTCACTTCAGCACAACGGCAGGACTTGTAAAAAAACTTTCCCAGAATTACCAAGACGTACAGCGTCATCTTTCTGAAGGTGCTGACCGGCTTGCACTGGACGAGCTGACGCGCCAGCGTCTGCAGGCCGCCCTACATAGCCAAGATAGCTACCCATCCCCACGGGATCGTTTGGACGGACCTGCAGAGGCGCCTAAAGACTATGCACCGAAGGGAGACACCGATAGCGGGTTAGATGAGGCCTATGGCCTTAAGAACCATCGCTGAATAGATAAATAAAAAGCCCGGCAATTGCCGGGCTTTTTATTGGCGCTTAGATATGGCCCCTGGCTCGTAGCAGAGCTATGACTTGCTTGGTCCCTTCCTCAACGGAAAGGCTTTGCGTATCGATAACCAGATCGGCATTCAACGGCACGTCATATGGGAAGGACTCCCCAGGGATGTTATCGCCTTCCGCTGCATACAATCCCTGCGGATCACGCTCACGACATACCTGTGGGGAAGCCTGAACGTAAACCGTAATAACCCGCTCGGGACCGATCAGCGTCCTGGCCTGCTCGCGTCCTTCCGCATCAGGCGCTACGAACGCTGCAAGCGTTAACAGGCCGGCTTCATTAAACTGGCGGGCCACATGAGCCGCACGAAGCCAGTTTTCACGACGTCCAGCACGATCCTGCGGAAGCCCTTTGTTGAGATCATGACGCAGATTCTGCCCATCAAGCACATACACGGCACGTCCGGCATCAAACAGCTTGCGCTCGACCGCATAAGCCAGCGTGCTCTTGCCTGCGCCCGAAAGGCCTGTGAACAATACAGTAGCAGGCTGCTGTCCAAACCGAGCCGCGCGCTCTTCGGTAGCGACATGCAGTTGATGGCCTTGCTGGCCAGTAGCGCCGCCTACTTTCGGCTCTGCGATGATCATGCCTGCCCCAACCGTACCATTGGTGAGGCGGTCAACGATAATGAAAGCCCCCGTAGTACGGTTACGCTCATAGCTATCCAGAGCAATGGGCGCATCCAAACTCACTTTGACCCGTGCAATCTCGTTCAGCTTGAGCTGGCTGGCCTGCCCCTTTTCCAGCGTGTTCACATCAACCGTATACACAATGCTGGGCAGAGAGCCTGGCACATAGCTGGTGGCGCGCTTGATGTCATATTTCTTGCCCGGCAACATAGGCTCTTCAGCCATCCAGACCAGCATGGCCTCGAAGCTGTCCGTAACCTGTGGGCGATTATCTGGATGAACCAGTAGATCACCGCGGGAAATATCGATTTCATCTTCAAGCGTCAAGGTAACTGCCTGCCCAGGAATCGCCTGCTCAAGCTCGCCCTCAAAGGTCACGATGGACTTTACGCGGCTGCTCTTTCCTGACGGCAGCACAACAACGTCATCGCCCTTATGCACAACACCTGAAGCCAACGTACCGGCAAATCCCCGGAAATTCAGGTTTGGACGATTTACATACTGGACCGGAAAGCGCATATCAGTGACGTTACGGTCCGCTGCGATTTCTACGGTTTCCAGGATCTCCATTAGCGGTTTGCCGGTATACCAGGGCGTCTGCTCGCTGCGATTCACTACGTTGTCGCCCTTAAGCGCCGACATGGGGACGAAATGAATATCCTTGGCACCTAGATTAATACGCTCGGCAAAGCCTAGATAGTCCTCACGGATGCGATTGAAAACCGCCTCATCAAAGCCCAGCAAGTCCATCTTGTTTACGGCAACAACGATGTGCTTGATACCTAGCAACGATGCGATAAAGCTATGGCGACGCGTCTGGGTTTGAACACCGTAGCGCGCATCGATCAGGATGATTGCGAGATCACAGGTGGATGCACCTGTCGCCATATTTCGGGTGTACTGCTCATGGCCAGGCGTATCGGCAATAATGAACTTGCGCTTGGCCGTGGAAAAATAACGATAGGCTACGTCAATGGTAATGCCCTGCTCGCGCTCGGCTTGTAGACCATCCACCAACAGCGCCAAGTCGACCTCTTCACCCGTAGTCCCTACTTTTTTGGAGTCCCGGGTAATCGCCTCAAGATGATCCTCATAAATCATCTTGGAGTCATGCAGCAAACGACCAATCAGGGTGCTCTTGCCGTCATCTACATTGCCGCACGTCAGGAAGCGAAGAAGCTCCTTACGCTCATGCTGGGCCAGGTACGCCAGGATATCCTGGCTAATCAATTCGGATTGATGCGACATATTAGAAATACCCCTGACGTTTCTTCTCTTCCATCGAACCTGCGGCATCGTGATCGATGACTCGACCCTGACGCTCGGAAGTTCGGGTCAGCAGCATTTCCTGGATAATATCGGGCAGCGTAGCCGCTGAAGACTCGACCGCACCGGTCAGGGGGTAGCAACCCAAGGTACGGAAGCGGACCTGCTGCTTTTGGATGCGAGCCTTTTCTTCATCGGAAAGATGCTCGAGAATGCGCTCATCATCAATCATGATCAGAGTGCCATTCTTCTCGATCACCTCACGCTCAGCCGCGAAGTAAAGGGGCACAATCGGGATACTTTCGAGATAGATGTATTGCCAGATATCTAGCTCAGTCCAATTGGAAAGCGGAAATACACGAATCGACTCCCCCTTGTTGATGTTGCCGTTGTAGATACTCCACAACTCAGGGCGCTGATTCTTGGGATCCCAACGATGCTTATTATCGCGGAACGAGTAGACACGCTCCTTAGCACGTGACTTCTCTTCATCGCGACGAGCACCACCAAACGCAGCATCGAAGCCGTACTTATCCAGCGCCTGTTTCAAGCCCTGAGTTTTCATGACGTCGGTATGCTTGGCACTACCATGCGTAAAGGGATTGATCCCCTGGGCTACGCCCTCCTGATTGGTATGGATCAGCAGGTCCAAGTCCATTTCCTTGACCATACGGTCGCGGAATTCGTACATGGCTTTGAATTTCCAGCCTGTATCGACGTGCAGGACAGGAAATGGCAGCTTGCCAGGAAAGAAGGCTTTGCGCGCCAGATGCAGCATTACCGCGGAATCTTTACCGATGGAATACAGCATCACAGGATTATCGAATTCGGCGGCCACCTCACGAATGATGTGGATGCTTTCCGCCTCAAGCTGTTTCAAATGAGTCAGTTTATCGAGCATGGCTACTCACGGAATTGCGGAGGGACGGCCAGCGGGCCGTGGACGAATACTCACGATACCACAGCATAACTCTTCTAATCAGGCAGCGGCTTAGAACCAAGCGTTATATACATATATTCAAGCCGGATTAGGGCTATCAATGAAGAGATGCTCTATGCCAAAGCGATTGGCGAGATACGCGCCCAATGCCTGAACGCCGTAACGTTCAGTGGCGTGATGGCCAGCGGCAAAGAAACTGATGCCATTTTCACGCGCGCTATGGACCGTTTGTTCCGAGACCTCACCAGTCAGATAGGCATCAACACCCGCAGCAATTGCCTGATCGATATAGCCTTGCGCGCCACCGGTACACCAGGCGATCCGCTTGATAGGACGATCACCTTCGATCGTGAGTGGCTCCCGGCCTAAAACCCGCCCAATATGAGCAGCAAACTCGGCAGCAGTACAGGGCTCACTGAGTGTGCCCTGCAACACAATGGAACGCGGATTTCCCGGCTCTATACCCCCTTCCACCGCAATGCCCAGTCGCTGCGCCAGTTGAACGTTATTACCAACCACAGGGTGTAAATCGAGCGGCAGATGATAAGCCACCAGATTGAGGTCATTAGCCAGCAATGTCTTGAGTCGACGATGCTTCATTCCTATTACACGAGCATCTTCGTTCTTCCAGAAGTAGCCGTGATGCACAAGTACCATGTCCGCACCGGCTTCCACCGCTGCATCTAGCAAGGCCTGACTTGCAGTGACACCACTGACAATCCGACCCACCGTAGCGCGGCCTTCCACCTGTAGACCGTTAGGGCAGTAGTCTTTGATTGAAGCGGCATCAAGATAGCGATTCGCCTCTTCCAGTAATGTTGCCAAAGCAATGGTCATAGTTATGCTCTCCACTAAACAGGCTCTGCCAGTTGGTTCTCATGTCTTTATAGACAAGGGCAGCTCCGTATAATGGCCGCACCTTATCGGCCGCAAACAGGCCTCGCAACAAGGATCGGTAATAATGTTAAAGGCCTTGCGCTCTTACGGCTGGCCCATCGCGGTAGGCATCCTGCTGGCAGCGTTGGTAGTCATTCGATTTCCTGAATGGGTAGGCTTACCCAAGCAACAGGTGCATTTCGAGCAAACTGCTGCGACCTCCCCTCGCACCCAAGGTCCGGTCTCCTATGCTGATGCTGCCAGTAAGGCGGCGCCAGCGGTGGCCTCGCTACGCTCGACCAAGCACCCCAAGAAGCCCAGCGCCCCCATTCAGAATGATCCCCTGTTCAAGCCATACTTCGACAAGAATCCACCGAAGAACAACGAAGAGCTCAGTCTGGGTTCAGCAGTAATCATGAGCCATGAAGGCTATCTACTGACCAATAATCACGTTACCTCCGATGCCGATACTATCGTGGTGGCGTTGCAGGATGGCCGCCAGACAGTGGCGACCCTGATTGGAAGCGACCCCGATACTGACTTGGCAGTGCTCAAGATTGACCTGGACAGCCTTCCAGCCATATCCATTGGTCATTCGGAGGGCGTTCGAATCGGCGATGTGGCTTTGGCTATCGGCAATCCGTTCGGCGTTGGTCAGACGGTAACCATGGGAATTATCAGCGCCACAGGCCGTAATCAGTTAGGGCTAAATACCTACGAGGATTTTATCCAGACGGATGCAGCCATCAATCTGGGCAACTCTGGCGGGGCACTGGTAGATGCCAACGGTAATCTGATTGGTATTAACACCGCTATTCTATCTGGCGGCTCACAAGGGATCGGCTTTGCCATACCGATTAAATTGGCCATGGAGGTCATGCAGTCCATTATTGCCCATGGCCAGGTAATCCGCGGCTGGCTGGGTGTGGAAGTGGAGCGTATTTCCCCAGAACTTGCAGCCTCATTCAATCTCCCTAACCAGGATGGCATTGTTGTCTCTGGGGTTTATCCTGATGGTCCCGCGCAACGTGCTGGCCTGCAGCCAGGCGACGTCCTGCTTAAGCTGGATAACGAGCCCGCTCTGGATGGCCGTCAATCCATGAATCAAGTCGCTCGCAGCAGGCCTGGGGACAAGATTTTGATAGAGGTACTGCGTAACGGAAAACCATTGAAGCTCACCGGCATTATTGGCTTGAGACCTCCCGTCGATACCAGTCCCCCTCCCGAGCCAACCAGTGATTCAATACAAAAAAACGGCGCCTCATAGGCGCCGTTTTTTCATCATGCCAGCCCGTGATCTTTCAGGGCCTGAATCAACATAGCGTTCTGCTCTGGCGTACCAATCGTGATACGCAGGAACTTGTCGATTCGAGGTTTATTGAAATGACGCACAATAACGCGACGCTCACGCAGCGCTGCGGCCAGTTCAGACCCTTCATATGAAGGATGCTGGGCAAACACGAAATTTGCAGCAGACGGTAGAACATAGAAGCCCAGCGCTTCCAACTCAGCCACCAACGCCGTTCGGCTTTCGATTACTGCCCCACACGTGTGGTCGAAGTAGTTCTTGTCTTTGAAAGCCGCAACAGCACCTGTGAGCGCCAGCCGGTCAAGAGGGTAAGAATTGAAACTGTTCTTGACCCGCTCCAACGCCTCTATCAGATCAGGATGACCTACAGCTAGACCGACTCTCAATCCCGCCAAGGAACGAGATTTGGACAGCGTTTGAGTCACGAGAAGATTTGGGTAGCGATCCACTAATGTAATAGCGGTTTCACCACCGAAGTCTATATACGCCTCATCAACCACTACGACCGAATCGCTGTTTCTCTGTAGAAGCGCTTCAATACTATCCAATCCTACCAAGCACCCCGTAGGCGCGTTGGGATTAGGAAAGATAATACCCGCATTAGGCCGAACATAATCTTCCAGACGGATTTGATAGTGCTCATCCAGCGGGATGGCCTCGAATGGAATTTCATACAATCCACAATAAACAGGGTAGAAACTGTATGAAATGTCTGGAAAAAGCAAAGGTGCGTTGTGTTGAAACAGACCATGAAAGACATGGGCAAGCACTTCATCCGAGCCGTTACCTACAAACACCTGTTCTGGTTTGACTGAATAATACTCTGCCACTGCCTGCTTCAAACAATCCCCATTAGGATCGGGGTACAGACGTAGACTCTCGCCCAGCTCGGCTTGTATCGCCTCGATTACCGTGGGCGAAGGGCCGTATGGATTCTCGTTGGTATTAAGCTTCACCAGATTGGCAATCTTGGGCTGCTCACCGGGTACATAAGGCACCAGATTCTTAACGAGGGGACTCCAGAATCGACTCATGGTCTCACTCCTTGACCCGGTATTCGGCGCTACGTGCATGAGCCGTCAGAGACTCGCCACGTGCAAGCACAGAGGCCGTACGCCCCAACTCCGAAGCACCATCAGCAGAGCAAAAGATCAAAGATGAACGCTTCTGGAAATCATAAACACCCAAAGGAGAAGAGAAGCGAGCTGTACCCGAAGTGGGCAGAACATGGTTGGGGCCAGCGCAATAATCGCCTAATGCCTCGGCAGTATAACGGCCCATGAAAATCGCACCGGCGTGACGAATGCTTGGCAGCCAGGCTTCAGGATCAGCCACGGAGAGTTCCAAATGCTCAGGCGCGATACGATTGACGACCTCACAGGCTTGCGCTTGATCAGCAACATGAATCAAAGCGCCCCGTCCTTCCAGCGAGGTTCGAATGATTTCCGAGCGCTCCATGGTGGGCAGAAGTCGAGCGATGCTTGCAGCGACCTTATCCAGAAACACCGCATCAGGGCTCACGAGAATCGACTGAGCATCCTCATCATGTTCAGCTTGAGAGAATAGATCCATGGCGATCCAGTCAGGATCGGTCTGCCCGTCACACACCACCAGAATTTCAGAAGGGCCAGCAATCATATCGATACCAACCTGTCCGAATACGTGACGCTTGGCCGTTGCGACGTAGATATTACCCGGCCCGACTATCTTATCTACGCGCGGAACGCTCTGAGTACCATAGGCCAAGGCAGCTACAGCTTGTGCGCCACCCACAGTGAAAACGCGATCTACGCCTGCAATACAAGCGGCAGCAAGTACCAGCTCATTGATTTCGCCGCGAGGCGTGGGCACAACCATCACAACTTCAGCAACACCAGCAACCTTGGCAGGAATAGCATTCATCAATACAGAAGAAGGATAGGAAGCCTTACCACCAGGCACATACAACCCGGCCCGATCCAGAGGGGTTACCTGCTGGCCAAGGACGGTACCGTCCGCTTCCGTGTAACGCCAGGAATCCTGCTTTTGTTTCTCATGGTAGTTACGAACCCGGTTCGCTGCATGCTCAAGAGCACTCCGCTGCTCATCGGTGATGCGTGTAAGCGCGAGCTCAAGTCTTTCCCGCGGCAGAATCAGATCAGCCATTGAGCTGGCCTGGACGCCATCGAAGCGTTGAGTGAATTCCACCAGGGCTTCGTCACCTCGACTGCGTACGGCCTCAATGATTTCCAGGACTCGCTGATTGACGCCAGCGTCAGAAACGCTTTCCCAGCTCAGCAAATGATCCAGATGACGCGCGAAGTCAGGATCGGCGGCGTCGAGTCGGCGAAGCGTAATCGGTGCGGTCATAGCGAAGCCTCTTATAATGGCTAATCTCAGGCACCGCTAGAGTATCAGCCCTGCCGTGCGGGTACCTGAGAAAATTGGCTATGACACGGATAGGCAGGCACGGCATGAGCCGTGCAAAAGATTAGGCCTGGTGTCGCGCTTCGACCGCAGCACGCAATACATCGATCAGCGCCTGGATACGCGCATGCTGCATCTTCATCGAAGCCTTGTTAACAATTAGTCGGGAGCTAATGTGAGCAATGAGTTCCTGCGGCTCAAGACCATTGGCACGCAATGTATTACCGGTATCGACTACGTCAATGATCTTGTCAGCCAGCCCCACCAATGGCGCAAGCTCCATTGAACCATAGAGCTTGATGATATCGACCTGACGTCCCTGCTCGGCATAATAACGCTTGGCAATATTGACGAATTTGGTTGCCACTTTAAGACGGCCTTTGGGTTCCGGAGCATTCACTGCACCCGCCGTCATCAAGCGGCACTTAGCAATCCTGAGATCCAACGGCTCGTAAAGCCCTTGACCTGAGTGCTCCAAAAGCACGTCTTTACCTGCGACACCCAGATCAGCAGCCCCTTGCTCAACATACGTCGGCACGTCAGTGGCACGCACAATGAGAAGACGCACATCATCTAAACTTGTTGGAATGATGAGCTTACGGCTCTTGTCTGGATCTTCAGTTGGCACGATGCCCGCTGCCGCAAGAAGCGGCAGCGTATCGTTCAATATCCGGCCTTTTGAAAGCGCGATAGTTAGCATGAGCCCTTAACCCGGAACACGGCGAATTTTAGCGCCAAGAAGCTGAAGCTTCTCTTCGATACACTCATAACCACGATCAATGTGGTAGATGCGGTCAATCAGAGTGTCGCCCTCCGCTACCAGCGCCGCAATAACCAAGCTGGCCGATGCACGCAGGTCAGTCGCCATGACTGGAGCCGCCTTCAGGTGAGGAATACCGGTCACGATAGCGGCATTGCCTTCTACTGCGATCTGGGCACCCATGCGGGTCATTTCATAGACATGCATGAAGCGATTTTCAAAAATCGTTTCAACTACAGTGCCTGTACCTTCCGCAACAGCATTCATGGAAATGAATTGTGCCTGCATGTCCGTTGGAAATGCGGGATAAGGTGCAGTGCGGACATTAACCGCCTTGGGTCGATTACCCTTCATATCCAGCTCGATCCAGTTGGATCCAGTGGAAACATGGGCACCGGCCTCTTCCAGCTTAAGCAGGACGGCTTCAAGAATAGAGGGATCGGTATCCTTCAGCTTGACACGACCACGGGTAGCTGCAGCTGCAACCAGATAGCTACCCGTCTCGATACGATCAGGCAATACGGAATAACGGGCACCGCCTAAGCGCTCGACACCTTCTACAGTAATGGTATCGGTACCAGCACCTTCGATATGGGCGCCCATGGCGATCAGGCAGTTCGCCAGGTCTACAACCTCCGGCTCACGTGCCGCATTCTGGATAACACTACGCCCTTTAGCCAATGTCGCAGCCATCAGAACGTTTTCAGTGCCGGTCACACTGACGGTATCGAAGAAATAATGTGCGCCACGCAGACCACCCGCGGGGGCTTTAGCCTTGATATAGCCAGCTTCTACTTCGATTTGCGCGCCCATAGCCTCAAGGCCACGCAGGTGCAAATCGACTGGACGCGAACCAATGGCACATCCGCCAGGCAGCGCAACTTCAGCCTCACCAAAGCGAGCCAGCATCGGCCCCAGCACCAGAATGGAAGCGCGCATGGTCTTGACCAATTCATAAGGCGCCACAAGCGTCTTGATGGTCGAGGCATTCACTTCAACATTGAGCTTTTCATCGATAACGGGCTGGACACCCATACGACCAAACAGCTCGATCATGGTAGTAATGTCGTGCAGGTGCGGCAGGTTGCAAACCGTTACGGGCGTATCCGAAAGCAGGGTGGCAGCCAAAATCGGCAGTGCAGAATTTTTTGCGCCTGAAATACGGATTTCTCCGTTTAGGCTGGCGCCACCGGTAATAATCAATTTATCCATAGGTATCTCGGCGGCGCCGAACTCAAGCCCGTTCAGACCAAGCGGCGCGCGTATAGAATTTCATAGTAACTGCATGGATGCTGCCATCAGCGATCAATGCATTGAGATGGGAATAGACTTGCTGTTGGCGCTTAACCGGGCTCATTGCAGCCAATTCATCGCCAATCAGGTTCAATTGGAAATTGCAGCCCTCGCCTTCCACTTCAACCTGAGTTTCTGGCAGTTGCGCCTCTAATAAGCGTTTAACTTCTTCAGCCTGCATGTTCAACCTCCTGGCAACCTATTCCGCAGCCAGACATGATACAAAAAAGCCCTCCACCTGCGAACCCCAAGGTTGCTGATAGAGGACTGACGAGATATTCAATGAGATAGAGGAAGGATGTCCAATAAACCGGACACACTTGCGATCTGCTTCATATCCGCAGGCAGATTCCAAATCTCAAGTTTTTTTCCTGCCTGCAGCACATCGCGCTGAAAGGACAGCAGTAGGGAAAGCCCTGCACTGTTAGAGCGCTCGACACCTGCACAGTCGATCACGATCACATCGGCACTGCTTTGCTGTATATAACGCTGCCCTTCCTGGCGCAGTGCCACTGTTGTTTCATGATCGAGAAGACCCGTCAGCGTCATCACACCCGGTACCTTCTCTATCAAATGCGCCTGTGTACTCATGAGCCAGCTTGGGCCTTTTGAGCTTCAGGGGAGTTCTTTGCACGCGCAACAGTATTAGCCCAGTTATCGATCACTTTATCCAAGTTATTGCCGTTGGCCTGCATGGACTGAGCGAACTGATCGCGGAACAGTTTTCCAATATTAATGCCGTTGATGATTACGTTACGTACTCTCCAACTGCCATTGATATTTACCATGGTATAGGAAACAGGATACACAGTACCGCGGCTGTCACGCACTTCCATACCGACACTGGTGCGCTCGGGATCCTTGTCATTCGATGGCAGGACCTTGATACCCTGGTTGTTGTACTCCAGTAGCGCGTTGCCATAGAACTGCATCAGGCTGCGCTTGAAGTTTTCCTGAAAACGAGCCATTTGTTCAGGTGATGCCTGACGGCTGTATCTTACCGTCATGATACTGCGGGAAATACCCTCGGCATCGACTACAGGCCCAAGAATATCGTTCAAGGAATTATAGAAAGCGTCTGGATTGCTCCGATAGGTTTCCTTGTTACTTTGCAAATCAGATAGCAGTCTGTCTGTGGTGTTCTGAATGACTTCATGAGCCGAAGGCGCAGCAGTAGCCAGTAGCGGCACTACTGCAAGAAGAGCCAGAACGCTGTTTCGCAATAATTTGAGCATGTCGTATCCTTCTTACTTATCGTCAGATGAATCTTTGTTGACGGTGTTGAGCAGGAATTTGCCGATTAGATCTTCCAATACCAGCGACGACTGGGTGTCACGGATAGTTCCCCCATCCTTAACAACCTCCTCATCGCCACCGACACTGATACCAATGTACTTTTCACCTAACAGGCCTGCTGTCAGGATAGAAGCAGTAGAATCAACCGGAATGTTATCGACCTGCCTGTCGATCTGCATGGTTACTCGGCCTCGGTAACTATCACGATCCAGATCGATTGCCGTTACTCGACCAATCGTGACGCCTGACATCGTAACTTTTGCGCGCACGGTCAGACCGGCAATATTGTCAAAGTAGGCATAGGATTTATAGGTGTCCTTTTGCTCGCCAATAGTCAAGCCACTGACTCGCAGAGCCAACAGCAGCAAGGCTAGCAAGCCAGCGAGCAGAAACAGGCCGACACCAATTTCCTGGGTGCGGGTTTGCATCAGATATCTCCAAACATCAAAGCAGTCAAAAGAAAGTCGAGACCCAGCACAGCCAAAGAGGCATAGACAACAGTTCGGGTCGTTGCACGGCTGATCCCCTCGGAAGTGGCATCACAGTCGTACCCCTGAAACACGGCAATCCAGGTCACAACAAAGGCAAATACAAGGCTTTTGATCATTCCGTTAATGACATCAGCCATCTGGACGCTGTTCTGCATGGTGCTCCAGAACGAGCCGTCATAGACGCCAAGCCAGTCAACCGCAACCATTGCACCGCCCCAGATACCGACGACACTGAAAATGGCCGAGAGCAAAGGCAGCGAAATAAAGCCAGCCCACAGACGCGGAGCCACGATATATTTCAGCGGGTCTACACCAATCATTTCGAGACTGGACAGCTGCTCGGTTGACTTCATGTTGCCAATTTCAGCGGTCAACGCAGAACCGGCACGACCTGCAAAAAGAAGTGCACTGACGACAGGTCCTAACTCTCTTAACAAGGTAAGAGCCACCATCTGCCCAACAGCCTGCTCAGAGCCATAAGTCACCAGGATGTTGTATCCCTGAAGGGCTATGACCATCCCGATGAAAAGACCGGAAACCAGAATGATAGGCAGCGACAAAACACCTACCGAGTAGAGCTGCTTAACCAACAGCTGCCCGCCCCTGCCCGCGCCGGACCGGCCAAGCAATGACTGCAATAGTAGAAGGACAGAACGACCGGCCGCCGCCAATACATCCAGGCCTGCGCGCCCCAGCAAGCGGATGCGCTCAAGCAATGAAACGTGACGCATTAGCGCCTCCCCAAAAGATCTTCGCTGTAGCTAGGCGCGGCGAAATGAAAGGGTACCGGGCCATCCGGGGTACCTTTTATGAACTGAAGCACTCGCGGATCAGACGACTCTTTGAGTTCTGCCGGCGTTCCCTGACCCAGCACCTGGGTGTCGCCTACAATATAGAGGTAGTCAGCAATGCTGGCCGTCTCGGCTAGATCGTGCGAAACAACAATGCTGGTCAACCCCAACGCATTGTTAAGCAGACGGATCAAGCGCACTAGAACACCCATGGCAATAGGGTCCTGCCCTACAAAGGGCTCGTCATACATTAGGATCTGGGGATCCAATGCAATAGCCCGAGCAAGGGCAACACGGCGCTTCATACCGCCAGAAAGCTCGTCAGGCATCAGTTCGATAGCGCCTCGCAGACCTACCGCCTGGAGCTTCATCAGAACGATGTCCCTGATCATTTCCTCGGGTAACTTGGTATGCACCCTCAAGGGAAATGCCACGTTTTCAAAAACATCCAGATCCGTAAACAATGCACCGCTCTGAAACAGAACGCCCATTTGTTTACGCACGTTGAAGAGATCACTTCGAGACAAGGTAGGAAGATTAAGATTGTTAACCCATACCTCACCCTTTTCAGGGCGTAACTGGGCTGCAATCAAGCGTAACAACGTTGTCTTGCCACTCCCTGAAGGCCCCATGATACCGGTGACTTTGCCACGCGGGATGCGGATATCAACATTTTCGTAGATGGTACGCTCGCCTCGCTTGAAGGTAATGCCTTTAAGCTCGACCGCATACTCGCTATCGGTGTTCATCTAAACTCCTAGCTTACAGCCCTCCTGGCAGACGCATCGAATAGCATCCAAGGCACTTTAAGGGCCTATCCGACAAGGACACAGCATAACATTTCAGTGCCACCTCCCCAACATCAACATAATTCAATCGTTTTCATAGGAGGGGGCATTTATTGTCGCTATAATTCTGCGTTTTCAATCAAACCGCTGCCCAGCAAACTGGTAGACAAATGACCCACGCTGCAAATTTCATTGAATCCGCAAATCGTACCATCAGCTATGAAGTGGACGCCGTGAACGAATTGCGTGGGCGTATAGACGAGCGCTTCGTCAAAGCCTGCGAGCTGATGCTCGAATGCAAGGGACGCATTGTTGTTCTGGGCATGGGGAAGTCGGGCCATATCGGCAACAAAATTGCCGCTACCTTAGCCAGTACCGGTACACCGGCGTTTTTCGTTCATCCCGCCGAGGCCAGCCATGGCGACATGGGGATGATTACCCAGGCAGATATTGTGCTGGCTTTGTCGAACTCGGGCTCTACCCCTGAGATAGTGACACTGTTGCCCCTTATCAAGCGACTCGGAATAACCCTGATTAGCATGACAGGCAATCCTCAGTCGCCTTTGGCACAAGCGGCTACTGTCAATCTGGATGCAGGCGTTACTCAGGAGGCCTGCCCCCTGAATCTTGCTCCGACCTCGTCCACTACTGCCTGTCTTGTTCTGGGGGATGCCCTCGCTATTGCCTTACTCGATGCGCGGGGGTTTACGGCTGAGGATTTTGCTTTCTCTCACCCGGGCGGCGCGCTTGGTCGACGCCTGCTCCTTAAAGTTGAACATGTCATGCACAGCGGCAAAGAGCTACCACAGGTTCCGCGGGGCACTTCACTCAGCGGTGCATTGCTTGAGATGTCACAGAAAGGCCTTGGCATGACGGTTGTTATTGAGCCTGATGGCCGACTGGCAGGTATTTTTACTGACGGGGATCTTCGGCGTGCGCTGGATCGGGAAATTGACGTACGCTCAACCATTATAGATCAGGTCATGACCGAGCACGGCCGCACGGCGCGACCGCACATGCTCGCAGCCGAGGCACTGAAAGTCATGGAAGATCACAAAATTAGTGCATTGGTCGTGGTCGACGAACAAAACCATCCTCTCGGAGCACTCAACATGCATGACCTGCTAAGGGCAGGCGTTATGTGAGCACAGGGGATCAGTACACTCGTGCACGTCGCATCAAAAACACAGCCTATCACTGTTATTGTATGGTTGTGATAATGGTTATAAATGCTTTACACCTCAAACGACCCAAAGCCCTTGCAGTGCTTTATCACACCGTTTGACTACAATGTTTTTGCAGGCCTTTTGTCATGTTCCGTACACTGCGTAAACCCGTGCTTTATGTCTTGATCGCCCTAGCGTTGGTCGCTGTTGGTTATTGGAACCTTTTGCCGCAACGTTTTATCGATGATCCAGCAGGCAATGCACAGATCGATAATGCTATTGATGCCTATGCGACCAATGTCAAAACGATCCAGTACCGCACCGATGGAAAGATACAATATGAAATGACGGCCGAACGGCTTGATCATGTGCAAGCTACCGATGTCACGCTGGTTTCAAAACCTGACATGCTGGCATACCGAGGTACTGACCTGCCTTGGCATGTTCGTAGCGCAAGAGCCGAGGTAGCGCCAAAAGGTACACAAGCCGAACTGATAGATGATGTCAGAGTCGAGCGTACAGACGAAAAGGGCCGCCCTATCGTAATGACGACGACTCGGATGACTGTTTTTCCTGACAAAAATTATGCGCAGACTGAGCAAGCCGTTAAGATTGAGGCCGCTAATAGCGTGACCACAGCGAAAGGCATGAAAGCGTACCTGAATGACGGCAGAATGCTCCTGCTGTCCAATGTAAGAGGCCAGCATGAGGTTCGTTAAATCTCTATCCCTTCTTTTGACCCTGGGCACTACGTTCGGAAGCGTAAATGCCTGGGCCCTGCCTTCTGACCGCAATCAACCTATCCGGGTGCAAGCCGATAGCGCCGAGCTTGATGACAAGCAGAACGTAGCGGTTTATCGAGGCGACGTTATCATTACCCAAGGGACAATGAAGATCACGGGCAATACCGTGACCATCACCCAGGACAACAACGGTAATATCAAGGTAGCAACCGCCGTTGGCAAACCGGCTCACTATGAGCAGAAGCCCTCAGCTGACAAAGACACTGTGAAGGCCTATGGCCTGACCATTCAGTACTATGCAGATGAAAATCGTATCGTTCTGATCGACCAGGCACGTGTCGAACAACAAGGCAATACGTTCGAGGGCGAAAAGATCGTCTATGACACGCAGCGTCAGATTGTGAATGCTGGTCGTGCGAATGGCAGCAAGATCACTACGCCAAGACCACGCATCGACATGGTCATACAGCCCAAGAATAAAGATCAGCAGCCGGGGCAAGCTCAATGACAGTACTGCTCAAAGCGCAGCATCTGGCCAAGAGCTACAAAGGCCGTCAAGTGGTTCGGGATGTCAGCCTAACCATTGAAAGCGGCCAGATCGTTGGACTGCTTGGTCCTAACGGTGCAGGCAAGACGACTTGCTTCTACATGATCGTAGGATTGGTCAATGCCGACCACGGCCGTGTCCTGATTGATAACCAGGACGTGACCAACCTGCCCATGCACGGCAGAGCACAAGCAGGAATTGGCTATCTTCCTCAAGAAGCATCGATATTCCGCAAACTTACCGTGGCCAACAACATAATGGCTATTCTTGAAACGCGTAAAGACTTGGACCGAAACGGTCGTGCCCAAGAGCTTGAATCGCTGCTTCAAGAGTTCCATATTACTCACATCCGCGACAACTTAGGCATGAGCCTGTCGGGCGGTGAGCGTCGTCGCGTTGAAATTGCACGCGCACTGGCAACTGCTCCCAAATTCATTCTATTGGATGAACCTTTTGCCGGTGTTGACCCTATTTCGGTGGGCGATATCAAACAGATCATTCGCCACTTGAAAGCCAAAGGCATTGGTGTCCTGATCACGGATCACAATGTCCGGGAAACGCTCACCATCTGTGAGATGGCTTATATTGTGAATGCTGGACAGTTAATTGCTGAAGGCGACGCCGAAAGCGTACTGGCCAATGACCTGGTTAAGGAAGTTTATCTGGGGCATGAGTTCCGCCTCTAGGCAAAAGGGTAAAAACCAGGCATATAATTTGCTCATCCCTACCAAGTTATCTGGTGGGCTCCGTGGCGCAGTTCGCGTCTGTAGATTAAGGTGCTAAGCCCGCAGCCATGAAACCATCGTTAGTATTAAAGATGGGCCAGCAGCTGACCATGACTCCTCAGCTGCAACAGGCCATTCGACTGCTTCAACTTTCGACGCTTGATCTCCAGCAGGAAATTCAGGAAGCCCTGGAATCCAACCCAATGCTGGAGCGGCAAGAAGAAGGTGAGGATTTTGATCACAGTGACCCGCTTGCTGATGGTGATGAGCTCTCTAAACCTGGTAGCCAAGAGGTCACTTACAAAGATACAGCTCCTTCGATAGAGGCCTCAGAGTCGGACGAGTCGGAGTGGAGTGACCGCATTCCCAATGAGCTTCCCGTCGATACCGCTTGGGAAGACATTTATCAGACAAGCGCAAGCAACCTTCCTAGCTCTGATGATGATGAATGGGACTTCACCTCAAGAACGTCGACCGGTGAAAGCTTGCAGAGCCACCTGCTCTGGCAGCTAAATCTGGCGCCCATGTCAGATATAGATCGCATGATCGCCATGTCGATCATTGATGGCATCAACAATGATGGCTACCTTGAGGAGTCCCTTGAGGACATTCATGCCTCGCTAGATCCTGAACTAGACGTAGAGATCGATGAAGTTGAGGTGGTCCTGCGTCGTGTCCAGCAATTTGAGCCTGCCGGCGTAGGTGCCCGCAACCTCAAAGAGTGTCTTTTGCTGCAACTCAATCAGTTGCCTGTTAAGACACCTCGCCTTACAGAGGCCAAACGCCTGGTCAGTGATTATCTGGACATGCTAGGCAGCAGGGATTACAGCCAGCTCATGCGTCGCATGAAGATCAAGGAAGATGAGTTACGTGGCGTAATCGAACTGATTCAAAGCCTTCACCCTCGCCCAGGCTCGGAGATCGAATCTGGCGAGGCTGAGTACGTGGTTCCCGATGTTATTGTGCGCAAGCATAACGATCGCTGGCTAGTCGAGTTGAATCAGGAATCCGTACCACGGCTACGTGTGAACTCGCAGTATGCCGGCTTCGTAAAGCGGGCTGACAGCAGTGCCGACAATACCTTCATGCGCAATCAGTTGCAGGAGGCTCGCTGGTTTATCAAGAGTCTGCAAAGCCGCAACGAAACCCTGATGAAGGTAGCGACACAAATCGTTGAGCATCAGCGAGGCTTTTTAGAGTATGGCGAAGAGGCCATGAAGCCATTGGTTCTTCATGACATCGCCGAGGCCGTTGGCATGCACGAGTCCACCATTTCTCGTGTTACCACTCAAAAATATATGCACACGCCTCGTGGCATATACGAATTGAAATACTTCTTCTCCAGCCATGTAAACACAGCTGAGGGCGGTGAATGCTCGTCAACCGCCATTCGCGCGATCATTAAAAAACTCGTGGCTGCCGAAAATGCAAAAAAGCCATTGAGCGACAGCAAGATCGCTGGTTTACTGGAGTCACAAGGCATACAAGTCGCACGTCGAACGGTAGCCAAATACCGCGAGTCCCTGGGCATTGCCCCATCGAGTGAGCGGAAAAGGTTAGTGTAGACTCGGCGACTCGCCACGAGCGGACTGCGAGCGCGGAGGCTAGAGGCGCTTATCGCTCAACAGTGTTTCTTTGGCAGGCCTAACGCCTGCCTGTTACACCACGGCAATAAGGAGAACGCGGTATGCAAGTTAACATCAGTGGGCATCAACTGGATGTTACCGACTCCCTTCGCAGCTACGTTGGAGAAAAGCTCGCCCGACTTGAACGCCACTTCGATCGCATTACCAGTGCTCAGGTAATCATGCAGGTCGACAAACTGAAACAGAAAGTTGAAGCCACCCTGCACGTCGCAGGTGCGTCGGTCGTTGCAAATGCCGAACATGAAGACATGTACGCAGCCATCGACCTCCTCACCGATAAACTCGATCGCCAGTTGATCAAGCACAAAGAGAAACAGCTCGAGAGGCAGCAAGGGTTGGGCGTCCGTTGAGACTTAACATCACCCTATGATTCGATTAGAAACCATTCTGACCCCTGGCCGTTCACACGTGAACGTGCCAGGCGTCAGCAAAGAAAGCGTGCTTCAGCAGATTGCTGAAATTGCTGTGCTTGACCTGCCAGGGCATGACGCTCACTCGATTTTTGAAAGCCTGATGGCTCGAGAAAAGCTAGGGTCGACAGGCTTTGGCAATGGAATAGCTATTCCCCACTGCCGCCTGAGTGGCTCTAAAGAGCCCATCAGCGTTTTGTGTCATCTACAAACTCCAGTCGATTTTGATTCATTGGACGGAGCGCCGGTAGACCTGATTTTTGTTCTGTTGGTACCCGAAGCCGCTACTGAACAGCATCTGGAGTTGCTACGTCAGATTGCTGCCATGCTGGATAAAGCTGAGATCCGGGATCGCCTGCGTCATGCAACTACCAGTGCTGGGCTCTATCAAATAGTTATCGACGCTCAAAGCGGTCATTAACATGCATCTGATTATCGTCAGTGGACGCTCCGGATCCGGCAAAAGCACAGCATTAAATGTGCTTGAAGATAACGGCTTTTATTGTATCGATAATCTACCTGCAGGCCTTTTGCCGGATCTGTCCGAGCGCGCCCTGACCGAGTCCGAGGGGACACAGTCGCAGATAGCCTTGTCTATTGATGCTCGCAATTTGCCTAGCCAACTGCAGCGCTTTCCTGAATTGCTCGAGCAGGTTAGATCACGTCATATCCGGTGCGATGTGCTGTATCTGGACGCAGATGACCAGACACTGCTCAAGCGATTCTCGGAAACCCGTCGTCGTCACCCGCTTACCAGTGAATACCGTTCCCTGGCTGAGGCCATTGAGGATGAGCGGCAGCTTTTAATGCCTATTGCGGATCTGGCTGACCTCAAAATCGATACCACTCATCTAAATCTTTACCAGCTCAAGGATATTGTTAAGCTGCGCCTGCTTAATGCACCAGAGCCTGGCACTGCATTTCTGATCGAGTCGTTTGGTTTCAAGCGGGGCTTACCCGTCGATGCAGACATGGTGTTTGATATCCGCTTTCTACCTAATCCTTACTGGAAAGCAGAGCTCAGGGAGCTATCAGGCCTTGATCAACCTGTGATCGAGTACTTGGAGGAGCAATCCGAGGTCGAAGAGCTCTACCAAGACATTTATAATTATCTGTCTAAATGGTTGCCTAACTTCGCTGCCAACAATCGCTCCTATGTAACAGTCGCGATTGGTTGCACCGGAGGTCACCACCGCTCGGTTTACTTAGCCCAGCGACTGGGAGCAGCCCTAAAATCAAAATTGAAGAAAGTCCAGATTCGTCATCGCGATCTACCTGGGCAATAGTCATTAAGGACACTTAACGTAATGCCCGCCCAAGAAATTACCATCATCAATAAGCTAGGGCTGCATGCACGCGCAGCTGCTAAGTTCGTCGGTGTGGCTGGGCGCTTTCCGTGCGAAGTCAAAGTCGGTAGAAGTGCTGAAAGCACAATCGATGGAAAAAGCATCATGTCTGTCATGATGCTGGCTGCTGGCAAAGGCACGATGCTTCACCTGGCAACGGAAGGCGAACAGAGCGAAGAAGCCTTGCAAGCGCTAATCAAGCTAATCAACGACCGCTTCGACGAAGGCGAGTAATCGCCTTTTCCTACCCTAGCGCTGTATCCATCACCATCATCAGGCAAAAACCAATGGCAAGCCCCATGGTAGCAGCGCTGCGGTGACCTTTCTTAAGATGTGCCTCAGGAATGACTTCGTGGGTTACAGCAAACAGCATCGCACCAGCGGCCAGTGATAATCCCCACGGCAGCATGACTTGGCTGAAATCTACCAACCAGGCACTGATAACTGCAAAAAGCGGCTCAACCAATCCAGAGGCTGCGCCAATAGCTACTGCTTTGTAACGATTTACACCTGCACCCGCCAGGACCAACGCAATGACCATTCCCTCTGGGAAGTCCTGCAAGGCAATGCCAAGCGCCAAGCTATCTGCGCCCTCAACTCCCCCACCTGCAGCCACGCCAACAGCCATTCCCTCAGGAATGTTATGAAGGATAATAGCTGCGACAAACAATAGAATACGCGGCTCTACTGCGGAAATTGAATCGTACTGCTCCAGTCGCTGCTCTGGCATGACGCGCTCGAGCCCTAGCATGCCAATCACCCCTAGCAGAATTCCACAACTGACTACAGCTCCACTCCCCCACTTGGAATAGCCTAACGAGCCCCCAGCATCCAAGGCAGGCAATAAAAGCGAAAAGGCAGTAGCCGCAAGCATTACGCCTGCACCAAAGCCCAGCATAGTATTGGAAAGACGCTCAGAAATATGGGAAAGCGCAAGAACAGGTAGCGCACCGAGCGCAGTACCTAGCGCGCAAAGCATGCCGCCCTTTAGAGCGCTCTGCATGGTCGGCTTCTGAAATAGAGTCTGTAGTGCGTCAAACTGAAGGAAAGTGACTCCAATACAGACAAAGACGATGCATAACGTCAACCCGCGGCAACTTGATAAAAACGCCTGTATCGAACGCATAGACCTGCTTAGGCGAAGAAAGACGGATTGACGGCGCGGTGCAAGAAAATGCTTACACCGCGCAGATCACAATGCTTGAACCCTATTAGGCCATAGCTGCCTGATAGCGGCGAGCCACTTCAGGCCAGTTGACCACATTGTAGAAAGCGCCAATGTACTCAGGGCGACGGTTCTGGTAACGCAAGTAGTAAGCGTGCTCCCATACATCCAGCCCCAGAATGGGCGTATTGCCATTCATGATAGGGCTGTCCTGGTTAAGCGTGCTTTCAACCACAAGCTTCTTCTCGGGTGTAACGCTCAACCACGCCCAACCGCTACCAAAGCGAGATACTGCTGCCTTGGTAAAGGCCTCCTTGAATGCATCCATCCCGCCTAGCTGGGAGTCGATAGCCTGAGCCAATTCGCCTTCTGGGTTACCACCACCCTGGGGGGTCATGACTGTCCAGAACAGAGAGTGGTTAGCATGCCCGCCGCCGTTGTTTACGACAACGCCACGCTTGTCCTGAGGCACCTTGTCCAACTGGGTCAGCAGCTCTTCTACAGGCAATGACTCAAGACCTGTACCTTCGAGTGCAGCATTCAGGTTATTGATATAAGTCTGGTGGTGCTTGGTATGGTGAATCTCCATCGTTTGCGCATCGATGTGAGGTTCCAATGCATCGTAGGCATAGGGTAAAGCTGGAAGCGTATGAGGCATGATGTCGTCTCCTGATGTGAGGATAACTACCGCCTGCCAAATGACAGGCCCGTATTGCTCGAACGTTCACTTGTTTACTGCTGAGTGAAGGCGCGCCAAGATTTTTAGCGCCGCTGATACTATTAGGTATGGGTTATCTGAACAGAATTAAAGACTGTATTACCCATATACAACTGAACCGCATAAGAAATGAGATTCTTTATCAACAACATATCTAAAAGATTCGACAAACGAAAGCAATGTTTTACGCCTGCCTGCTAGGACTCATTAGCGAACAGGCGTAACAGAGCAGAATTAACGCCCGGCCAGAGTCATCGACTCAATCAGCACCGATCCGGTTCGAATACCGCCACGACGATCTACGTCTGCGCCAACCGCAACGATGTTGCGGAACATATCTTGAAGGCGGCCTGCAATAGTTACTTCCTGTACCGGAAACTGAATTTCGCCATTCTCAACCCAATAGCCGGCAGCGCCTCTTGAGTAATCACCTGTTACCAGATTAATCCCCTGCCCCATCAGCTCCGTCACCAACAATCCTTTCCCCATGCGACGGATCAAAGCAGCTTGATCATCACTGCCATGGCTGATGAAAAGATTATGTACACCGCCAGCATTGGCCGTGCTTTGCATCCCTAACTTGCGAGCAGAATAGGTACTTAACAAATACGAGACCAGCTCGCCCTTATCGATAAAGGGTTTGGCATAGGTTGCCAGACCTTCGCTGTCAAAGGATGCACTACCCAGCGCTCGAGGAATCAGTGGTCGCTCATCGATCGATAACCATTCAGGAAAGAGCTGCTGACCTAGCGCACCTTCTAGAAAAGTAGTCTTTCGATAGAGATTGCTGCCAGAAATTGCTGCTAGAAAATTACTGAACAGACCCGAGGCCAGTTCCGGTGCAAATAATATGGGAACCTGAGCAGTTGGAACCGGCCGAGCGCCCAAGCGACTTACCGTACGCTCGGCTGCGCGCTGGCCAATATAGGCCGGATCCATAAGCTCCTCAGCTACGCGATTGACATCATAGAAATAATCACGCTGCATATGACCGTTGCTTTCCGCGATCATAACGCAGCTGAGGCTGTGACGACTGCTGGCATAACCCCCTATGAAACCGTGGCTGTTGCCATAGATGCGGCACCCCTGATGGGTATTGAGACTTGTACCATCGGCATTGGTAATTTTGGGATTGGCTGCAAAAGCCGCTGATTCACAAAGGAGTGCTTTTTCGATTGCCTCGTCAGGGGTAATTCCCCAGGGGTGGAAAAGATCAAGATCAGGCAGATCCTTGGCCATTTTTTCCGGATCAGCCAAGCCTGAATACTCATCTTCGGAAGCATGCTGGGCAATAGCCAGCGCAGCGGCTACCGTTTCACGAATGGCATTTTCACCTGTAGCAGACGTGCTGGCTGACCCCTTACGGTGCCCTACATACAACGTGATACCAAACCCTTCGTCACGATTGAATTCGACTGTTTCGACCTCTCCCTTGCGAACAGTGGTAGACAATCCCTGTTCAACGGATACGGAGACCTCGCAAGCAGTGGCGCCCTGCTGACGTGCCTCTGCCAGGATTCGCTCGACCTGCTCACGTAAGGCAGGCAAGGCAGCCGGGCCGACAGCTTCCACGGATTGATTCATGCTTCTCTCCTATACAGCGTTGGCAGCCCGGCGGACCGGACAACCGACCTTCAACTCGTTATGATGGCGCCCTTTAGTTATGGACCACCCTCATGTCTGATTTTCTTGACGATGACTCCTTCTCCGGAGAGAAGAGCAAATCGCAGGTCAAGCGCGAACTGCATGCCCTGCAGGACCTCGGCGAGCGTCTCGCCGGAATGAGCCCTGATCTGCTAGACCGCCTGCCCCTGACAGAACCCCTACGGCGTGCCCTGGCAGAAGCTCCCAAGCACAAGGCTAATGTCGCCAAGAAGCGGCACACCCAGTACTTGGGTAAGCTCATGCGTGACCAGGACCTCGACGCGATTATGGCCATGATCGAGCAGGTCGACTCTTCAACCCGCCAGTACAACGAACGCTTTCACGCCCTTGAGCGCTGGAGGGATCGTCTGTTAGGTGGTAACGATGAGGCCCTGCAGTCTTTTGTTGAAGACTATCCGGACGCCGATCGTCAGCACCTGCGCCAGTTGATTCGCCATGCCCAGCACGAGCAGGCTCATAACAAGCCGCCGTCAGCGGCACGTAAATTGTTCAAGTACATTCGTGAACTGGATGATACCAAGCGGGGCCTGCGTTAATACGCGGCCCTTGCCCAGCCCCTTAGGCGCCCGTTCCTCCCACAGTAATGGCATCGATCTTCAGCGTCGGCTGGCCTACGCCAACCGGAACCGACTGGCCCTCCTTGCCACACGTTCCGACGCCGTTATCCAGTGACAGGTCATTACCGACCATTGATACCTGCGTCATAACCTCCGGACCGTTCCCAATCAGCGTGGCGCCCTTTACCGGTCGAGTCACCTTACCGTTTTCGATCAGGTAAGCCTCATTGGTTGTAAATACGAATTTACCGCTTGTGATATCGACTTGGCCGCCCCCCAGGCTTGCGCAATACAAGCCATGTTCAACCGAGGCAATGATTTCGGCCGGATCGCTTTCACCTGCCAACATATATGTATTGGTCATACGGGGCATAGGCAGATGGGCATAGGACTCACGGCGACCATTACCGGTACGCGCCACTCCCATAAGCCGGGCATTGAGTTTGTCTTGCATGTAGCCTTTCAAAATGCCGTTTTCAATCAGCACATTGTAAGCCCCTGGCGTGCCTTCATCGTCAACCGATACTGAACCACGCCGATCAGGAATAGTGCCGTCATCGACAATCGTGCAGAGCGATGACGCCACACGCTCATTCATACGTCCGCTATACGCTGAACTGCCTTTGCGGTTGAAGTCGCCTTCAAGGCCGTGACCCACGGCTTCATGCAACAGTACGCCAGACCAGCCCGAGCCGAGCACAACCGGCAGCGTACCTGCAGGAGCGGCAACAGCTTCAAGATTGACCAACGCCTGCCGCACCGCTTCCCGCGCATAACTCATGGCGCGATCTTCGCGCAGGAAGTAGCGGTAATCAGTACGGCCACCGCCGCCGTTGTTGCCCCGCTCGCGACGGCCATTTTGCTCGACCACGACATTAACGTTGAAGCGCACCAGCGGTCGCACATCTGCGGCCAGCGTCCCGTCATTGGCGGCAACCAGTACCTGCTCCCAGACACCGGAAAGGCTAACTGTAACCTGTTGAATCCGGGGGTCTAGCGCTCGCGTGGCCACGTCAATATTTTTGAGCAGCTCGACTTTTTCCGCTCGACTCAACACATCCAATGGATTCTCATTGGGATAAAGACGCGTCGGCTCGATTCGGGTAAATACCTGAACCTTTCCATTCTCTCCACTACGCGAGATGGACCGTGCCGCCTGGGCTGCCTGACTCAAAGCGTCCAGGGTAATCGCATTGCTGTATGCGAACCCGGTCTTTTCGCCTGATTGAGCGCGGACACCGACGCCCTGGTCCATATGAAAACCGCCTTCCTTGACGATACCGTCTTCAAGCAGCCAGGACTCGGAAATCATGCTTTGAAAATACAGATCGGCGGCATCGATCCCTGCTCCCGCCAATTGATGGAGAACCGCTGGCAGGCTATCGATTTCAAGCCCGCCCGGATTAAGAAGGTGTTGACTGACAGAGGTCAGGTATTGGCTCATGCTTACTCCAATAGCCGAAAGGTCTTATGCAAGGCGCGCACAACGCATTGAAACAATACAGATCTTCTTTATTGACCTTAGCGCGTCTTGCGCGTTGTGCTTAATGGAAATGCCCAATCAGGTCGATTGGAGTCAACTGGCACCTGGCAACGGCAGCGTTGTAAAACCAAAGCGACGGTGTTGAGTGATCGGCATTCGTTTGCGTAACTCTTGTTGTTGAACAGTATCACGCTGTCCAACTATGACAGCTTCTCCCGTGGACGATTCTTCAAGTATACGCCCCCAAGGATCGATGATAGCGGAATGACCCCAGGTCTCTCGGCCTCGTGGATGTAGCCCTCCCTGTGCTGCAGCCAGAATATAGCACTGGGTTTCGATAGCCCGGGCGCGTATCAGAATATCCCAATGCGCCTCTCCCGTAATGGCAGTAAATGCTGAAGGAGCAGCGATCAGCTCGGCACCTGCTTCCCGTAACGCGGTGTACAACTCAGGAAAGCGCAGGTCATAGCAGACCGTCAAACCAAGTCGCCCGACCGGAGTATCCACAACCACAATGTCCTGACCTGCTGCGTAATGGTCACCTTCCCGATAACTGCCCTGTCGATCATCCACATCGGCATTGAAGAGGTGCAGCTTGTCGTAACGGGCTACTCGCTCCCCTTTATCGCTGATCACCAGGCAGCACGCCCTTGGCTTGGCATGGGGTTGGTCGTCTGGTGGCAATGGGATGGTTCCGGCTACGATCCAGAGCCCCAGCGCTTGAGCGGAACGGCTTAGCCACAGGAGAACAGGACCGGTTCCAAGGGCCTCTGCCTGGCCAAGCGCAGCAGGGTTAACATGACCTATCGCAACAAAATTTTCAGGCAGGACAACCAGTTTCGCACCTTTACTTGCTGCTTGCTCAAGTAGGCGATACGCCGTAACAAGATTGGCCTGGACGTCGTCCTGGCTGACCATTTGGATCACTGCAAACGTCATAGCCCACCCCGTATGGATCTGCCTATGCTACGTAAAGAGCCCGCTTTTGCTCAACTGGCGTCCTCTTTCGTGGCAAGATGGCAGGTAGCACGCTACACACTGCTTCACTTCTTACCCAAGGTTATTTGCGGATTTTGCCACGGACCATGGATGTGGTAATTCACACTGGCCATCCGGGTTACTCTGTCACCGATCAGACGATCGACAATGAATAAGGCTCCTCCTATAGCAGGGGCGCCGACAATGAGAGCAGCGATAGGCAAGGAGTTGGTCAGGGGCAGTCCAACTTGTAAACGGGCATCGACTTGATCATGCGCCAGGTCCAGTGTCCCTTGCAGCTGCATATCCGTGGACGGACCATCCATAACGATGGGCTTTCGCGTCAGAAAGACGCCATTTTGTGCATCCAGTAATCCACTGATCGTATCGTAACTCAAGCCTCGCCCAAAAATGTCGGAAAAGTCCAGCCGCAACCGCCGCCGTATGGCCTCGAAATTAAGCAGTCCAAAAACCCTGAGCGCTGATGCGGAACCTTCGACCTGACGCAGCTGCCCGTCACGCAGGCTGGCATCCAGCGTGCCGGATAGACGATTCAATCCTGCCCAGGCAGGCGATCCCGGCCAGTTGACATTGGCATCGAGACGAAACGCGCGACTGGTCACACTGGACGCAAGTTTCCAGGCCAGTAGTACGTCCGCTACGTTATCCCCTGAAAGACGACCGCTATACCGCGTTCGCGTAGCGCCCGGCAATCCTTCCCAGTCCATCGCACCCTCAACCTTCAACCCTTTCAGATAGAGATTCAGATCTGAAAAGCGCACACCTGCCGCAGTGGGTCTAATTTTGAGACGCTGAGCGCCAACAGGTTCGCCTCCTAATGAAAGCGTATCGATGGAAACGTCCATTGCAGGCAGGACATGTGGGTCGACATCGGCCAGGGGGTCGGGACTCTCGACAGGCTTTGCCCCTCCTGCTGGAGCAGCGTGGCTGGGAAAATCCAGATGTGTGAGTGCAAGCGTAATAGGCGTCTTGCGGTCATCAGGCAATCTAACCTTCCCCGCGATGACTGAACTATCGAGCATTAGCGTCCAGGCATTACCCTGCGGTTCAAACTGAGCGCTGAGATTATCAACTGTTTGACCGAGCCCCTCGAAACGGCCCACGCTGAGTTGCCCGCCAGCAAGCATCGAGAGCATGGGGCCAGACGCAGCGGCCCCCTCGCCGGGACGCTCAGTCGAGTTTTTTTCAGGCATCACGTACTTTTCGATGGTTGCCTGCCACTCATCCAGCACAAGGCGCTCAAGCGTACCGCGTACACGGATGCCCTGACCGGCCGGGAGATTAGCGGTACCATCCCCTAACACGACTTCCCCTCGCGCCTCATTCAACCGATTGAGCGGAGCGGCAATGACTGCATCGGCCAAGCCTTGGTACGTTGCTTCATAACGGCGCTCCGGCCCGTCGAGCGTCATGCTGAAGAAGCCATCGTGAGCAGACTGTGCGTCCTTGCCAAACGGCGCAGGCAAATCAATGGCTACGCCTTGAAGGTTCGAGGCCACAACGATCTCACTTGCATTGTTCGCCAGTGTCAGGCTCAGGCGGTAGGGAATATCCCCTGAAGCCGGCAAAGGGCGATTTCCAACCCCAAGCCATTGAGTTAGCTGGGTAAGCGCAACCTTTCCCTCTGCAACAAGGCGAGTCTTGGGATCAGATGAATTGCCTTCTGCAAATGCTTTACCGTGCGCCTGGCTCCCTAATACCTGGGCCTTGATATCGGGCGCGCTTAGACCGCGTGTCGTGTCATACCGAAAAGCACCTCGGATATTCGTAACGTCCAACGCAGGGTTCGCCAATTGCAGGCGCGCGCCATTAGCCACAAAATCTATGATTACTTTAGGTGTTAGCTCGTGATCAAAAGGCAGGTCCAGATCAAGCGAGCCCTTGAGAGCCCCTTCGCCTCGCCAACCTTTAAATACCTCGGCCGTTGGCAAGGGTGTCTCCTGCAGAATCTTGAGACCGTCCTTTACACTGCTGTCCAACTCGCCTTTCAAATAAAGGTGAACAGTGCTGCCATCGTGCCGAAGCGGAATGCTAATGTCCGCGTTACTGACCTGGGTATCCAGGATCTGCCCCTGTGGTACTTGGATCCGGACAGCATCATCCTCGATAAAAATATTACCGCTGGCCTCATGCAGGTCTGGCCAACCCGGTTGATAGGCCAACTGCACATCATGCACACGAAAGAACAGACTCATGGTTCGTGCCCCGGGCGGGGCATCATGCATTAAGGAACCCTGGTACTGATAGATGCCCTCCTCAATATAACCACTCTTGATTGCGGTCTTGAGCCAGTCGGCCAGAGGGCCACTCATGTTTGGCGTTCGGGTAGGCAGATACTTTGCGGTATAACGCGCATCACCATTGCGCAGCCCCACCCGCAAGTCCATATAGCTTTCAATGCCCGGTTTACGCGCCAGCCGGATAAACATATCGCCCGAGGCATCACCCTCCTCGCCAGACACCCGCATCAGCGGGCTCGACAAGGTAAAACTGTCATCACTCAAGGACCAATTCAGACGTGCACGAGCCGTCCGGTATTGCCAGGGCTCGGGAAACAGCGTGGGCAGGTGCAGCGAAAAGTTGGTGCTATCCAGCTTTAATTCCCCCCCTTCTAACCCCCCACTCGTACTGCCACTGACATTTTCTACAGCCGGTGCACCGTGGTAGGCCGAGAAACCTACCTTCTCCAGGTTGGCGGCAAAAGACAGGCGCTCAGCGGGATCTTTTTGAGGCTGGTACTCCAACAACACATTACGCAGTGCGCCATGAGGACTTAGCGCCGAAACAGCTGACGCCATGTTTTCAGGTAATGGCGCAAGCGCCTGTGCGGCTGCCGTCAGCGGTGCCAGATCAAGCCGATCGGCACGCACTTGCCAGCGATCTGCTGCATCGTCACGCTGAACAGCTAACGTCACGCCATTCCAGCGTCTGTCGCCAAGGCTTACAGCCAGATCAGAACCAACGGCGCGCCAGCCATTCTTTTCACGGGTAAATGCCAAATTCAAGGCGAGATCATCAAGCCCGGCAGGAGCCCGTGATCCATACGAAGCGACCAGTCGAGAAGCATTGAGTCGCAAGGCTGCATTTCCAGGCTCGCCATGAGCCCAATCAAGCCAAACCTCCCCCCCTGCATGCAGCTCATGCAATTGCCATTGCCGGGTCAGAGAACGGGGTATCCACTGCGACCAGTCTGTTTGAGGCAGGCTTAGATAACTCTTGAACTGGCTGTCTTGCCAATGAGCCAAATTGACCTGACCCTGGACATCAAGGGCCAGAGGCTGCCCATCAGGCAGACTCAAACGTCCATCGAGACGGACATGCCCCTTAGACCGTGTAGTTAGCGTTGCTTCGACATAACGCAGGGTGAAAACCTTTCCCTCATGGGACAGAATGCTGAGCTGTCCATTAAGCACCGACAGCCGCCCAAGCGATGGTAACCACTTGAGGAGCAGAGCGGGATCAAAAGGCTTTTGCTCGTCCTCTCCCTGGGGGAGCCCCGTAATACGCCAGCGACCATCGGCTTCCTCTATTAGCTCAAGGCGCACACCGTCCAGGCTGGCATAATCCAGCCTTGGCTGCCAGTGTAAAAGGCTTCGGAGTACATCCGGCACGACCCTGATTCGCTCCAGATGCAAGGGCTGCCGTCCTTCACCCACCTCAAGGTCCTGCAGGTCAATAACAGGGTTGAGCCCTTGCCAACCGCCCTTTAGCGCACCCAAGCGTACAGGCTGCTTCAAGGCATCACTCAGGCGCGCTTCAACTTCGGCTCTGTACTCGGCCACACCTGGGACGAGCTGACGCCCTAAGCTGACGTATAACGCCAGCAGGATCAGGGTCAGAGCACAAAGACCGAAACCAATGCGCAGGAGTGTCCCGATGAAGCGGCCCGCCCCTCCCATCAGCCTGTGCTCAGCGGCTTACAGCAGTACAACATCGTATTGCTCCTGGGAATACATAGGCTCGACCTGAAACTTGATCGTGCAACCGATGAAAGCCTCCAGGTCTGCCACATTACCTGACTCCTCATCAAGAAGACGGTCTACCACCTTCTGATTGGCCAATACTAGATATGAGTTTGCCTGGTAGGCGCGTGCTTCGCGTAGTATTTCCCGGAAGATTTCGTAGCAGATAGTTTCAGCCGTCCGCAGCATGCCGCGCCCTTGGCAGGCCGGACAGGGCTCGCACAGGACCTGTGACAGACTTTCGCGCGTACGCTTGCGTGTCATCTGCACAAGACCAAGCTCAGTAATACCAATGATGTTGGTTTTGGCGTGATCACGCTCCAGCTGCTTCTCCAGATTGCGAAGCACTTGGCGCTGATGCTCTTCATCTTCCATGTCGATGAAGTCGATGATGATGATGCCGCCCAGATTGCGCAGCCGTAGCTGTCGGGCGATTGCCGTAGCAGCCTCGAGATTGGTCTTGAAGATAGTCTCCTCAAGGTTTCGGTGCCCGACAAAAGCGCCTGTATTCACATCGATAGTGGTCATCGCTTCGGTCTGATCAATAATCAGATACCCGCCTGACTTGAGCATGACCTTTCGCTCCAGCGCTTTCTGGATTTCATCTTCAACGCCATACAGGTCGAAGATCGGGCGCTCGCCAGGATAGTGCTCCAGACGATCGGAGACCTCAGGCATCAACTCAGAAACGAACTGGCCAATCCGCTGGAAATTCTCGCGCGAATCTACGCGAATCTTTTCGCTACGGGGGCCTACCAAGTCGCGCAACGTCCGTAAGGGAAGATCAAGATCCTCATAGATCGTCGTAGGCGCAGGCACCTTATTCATTTGAGAATAAATCTGAGCCCATAGCCGCCGCAGATAGCGAATATCTGCCTTGATTTCATCCTCGCGCGCGCCTTCTGCTGCTGTTCGAAGAATGAAACCACCGGTTTCCTCGATGCACTCATTGGCAATGCACTTTTCGACGATACTTTTCAGCCGCTCACGCTCGGCCTCTTCTTCGATCTTCAGCGAGATCCCCACATGCCGGGTCTTGGGCATGTAGACCAAGTAGCGCGAGGGAATCGAAAGGTGTGTTGTCAGCCGTGCGCCTTTGGTTCCAATGGGGTCCTTGGTAACCTGAACGACCAGGCTCTGGCCCTCATGAACCAGAGCACTGATGCTTTCAACAGCACTGCCTTCACGGTTAGAAATCTCGGCAGCATGAATAAAGGCGGCTCTAGCCAGCCCAATATCCACGAAAGCAGCCTGCATTCCAGGCAGGACCCTGACAACCTTGCCCTGGTACAGATTGCCTACAATGCCACGGCGCAATGTGCGTTCGATATGAACCTCTTGCAGCACGCCGTTTTCAACAACCGCCACCCGAGACTCCATCGGGGTGATGTTGATCAAGATTTCTTCGCTCATAGACTTATCCATTATTCGAGGTGTCTTGCAGCTTATCGGTATCGGCGCCGTCTAGGGTATTAACCTTTTTAAAGAGCAGCATTGGGTTGCCAACACGGTATGGCAAAGGTGGATAGCAGCTCCGCCGTTTCACAAAGAGGGAGTCCGACAATGGCGCTGTAGCTTCCCGTTATACTTTGTACAAAGACAGCACCCAGCCCCTGAATGCCGTAACCACCTGCCTTGTCGACCGGCTCTCCACTCTCCCAATAGGCTTGACGCTCGGATTCACTGATGGGCCTGAAAGTCACTTCGCTCGATACAACACGAGCCAGGCACAGATCTGTATTGGCCACAGCTACCGCAGTTAGAACCACATGGGTCTTACCGCTCAGGCGAGCCAGCATACTCAGGCCATGCTCACGACTTTCCGGCTTGCCCAGGATATGCCCATCCATCACTACACTGGTGTCTGCACCCAGGACACAATCGGGTGTATTGCCCGATAAAAGGGCCAGACCCGCACGCGCCTTGCTCCTGGCAAGTCGCTCGACATAGGCATCAGGCGTCTCTCCAGGTAGCACGGTTTCATCGATTTCGGCTGATAACCGCTCAAACGGTACACCGATCTGCTCAAGCAGCTCGCGGCGGCGTGGAGATCCAGAAGCAAGATACAGACGTGGCATAGAAAGCTCCTTGAAACGCTCACGTCAGCAGATCAGCCGCTGACGCCACGTCAACTTACATTGAAACGCGTTCGCAAATCACGCAGCACAAGATACACCCAAGGCCAGAGCAAGGCGCTGACCAGGGATGGCGCAAGAAATACCAGGGTAGGCGGACGATTACCGGTCAATGTATTCAGCCAGAGCTGAACCAGCTGTGAGATGCCGTAAACAACCAGCAGGACGAAGCCCTGTTGCCAGATGGGAAACACGCGAAGCCGCTGCTGTAGCGACTGCACCAGAAAGACGACCAGACTCAGGATCAGGGCATTCTGCCCAAGCAGATTGCCATACAGCACGTCCTCTGCCAGTCCAAAGACCCAGGCTGTACTTAAGCCCACCCGATGGGGCAGAGCCAGTGTCCAGAACGTCAGGAACATAGACAGCCATAAGGGGCGCCCGATCTCCATAAAGTCGGGCATCGGGGCAACCGAAAGTAACAATCCCAACAACAGAGTCAGCCAGATAACCCAGCCGTTATGGCCAATCCGCAAGGCCATTAACGAGCCTCCTGGTTGCGTTGCACCGGAGTAGCAGGTGCGGCGGCGGGTGCATGGCTAGCCTGCGGCTTGGCTGCAGGCTTTGCAGGTTGAGCCGCAGGTTTGGCTGGTTGCGTTGCCGGAGTCGCGGCATTGGCCGCAGGGGGCTTGCTACCATTAGCTGGCTGAGCGGGATTACCCCCTTGGGCAGGCGGTGTTGCAGTTGGCGTTGCACCCTGCTCTTCGGAGACCTTGCGATCCGCCTCTTCCTGAGCGCGAGCGGCATCATAAGCCCGCTCTTCAGGCGTACGCGGATCACTGAAGACCAGAAGCACATAACGACTGCGGTTCAATTTGGCGGTGGGTACCGCTCGTACAATGGCGAACGGCTGTCCTGAGTCGTGAACCACCTCGGTCACAGTTGCAACCGGATAACCTGCCGGGAAGCGCTGGCCCAGGCCGGAGCTGACCAACAGATCGCCTTCCTTGATATCAGCGGTATCGGCTACATGGCGTAGCTCAAGACGTTCAGGGTTGCCGGTTCCCATAGCAATGGCACGCAGGCCGTTACGGTTGACCTGAACAGGTATGCTATGGGTGACATCCGTCAACAGCAGGACTCGGGCAGCATAAGGCATGACCTCAACGACCTGCCCCATCAATCCACTGGCATCCAATACTGGCTGGCCGATAAACACCCCATCCTTGGCGCCTTTGTCGATCAGAATACGGTGAGTAAAGGGATTTGGGTCTACGCCGATCAGTTCACTGACCAGTACCTTGTCATCTACCAGCGCGGCGGAATTAAGCAACTCCCGCAGGCGGACGTTTTGCTCAGTTAGGGCAGCCAGCTTTTGCAGACGACGCTGCATGAGAAGCGCCTCAGCCTTGAGCCGCTCATTTTCGGCCATGATTTCAGTACGGCTGGAAAACTGATCGCGCACGGCTTGCCAGGCACGAACCGGGAGATCGGCTGCCCAATAAAATGGTGTAAGCACCAGACCCATTTCGCTGCGCACCGGCTTCAGGTAGTCGAAGCGGGCATCTACCACCATCAGGCTGACAGACAAAACAGCCAGAGCCAGCAGACGGACGCCAAGCGAAGGACCCTTGGAAAATATACGCTTGATGGTCTCGTCCTCGAAGCGTCAAACATTACAACACCAAAGCCTGCAGAACAGACTTTGGTGTTCATGCATGCGACTTATTCGGTGGAAAGAAGATCCATAGCGTGACGATCCATCATCTCCAACGCTTTACCGCCACCACGGGCAACGCACGTCAAAGGATCTTCCGCCACGATCACCGGCAGACCGGTTTCCTGCGCCAGGAGCTTGTCCAGGTCACGTAGCAGCGCACCGCCACCGGTCAGTACCAGACCGCGCTCGGCAATGTCCGATGCCAACTCGGGCGGAGACTGTTCCAGGCAGCTCTTTACCGCCTGGACAATAGTGGCCAGCGATTCCTGAAGTGCCTCCAGTACCTCGTTGGAGTTCAACGTAAAGCTACGCGGCACGCCTTCAGCCAGATTACGACCGCGAACGTCAATTTCACGCAGCTCGCCGCCTGGATAGGCTGTACCGATTTCCTGCTTGATGCGCTCGGCTGTGGATTCACCGATCAGGCTGCCGTAGTTACGGCGGACATAGGTCACGATCGCTTCATCAAAGCGGTCACCGCCCACGCGTACGGACTCGGCATAGACAACACCGTTCAGGGAAATCAATGCGATCTCGCTGGTACCGCCACCAATATCCACAACCATGGAGCCACGGGCTTCTTCTACAGGAAGACCTGCGCCAATAGCGGCAGCCATGGGCTCTTCGATCAGGAAGACCTCACGGGCACCGGCCCCCAGAGCAGACTCTCGAATAGCACGACGCTCAACCTGGGTTGACTTGCAGGGCACACAAATCAGTACCCGAGGACTGGGCTGAAGGAAGCTGTTCTCGTGAACCTTGTTGATGAAGTACTGCAACATTTTTTCACAAACGCTGAAGTCTGCAATCACACCGTCCTTCATCGGCCGGATCGCAGCAATGTTGCCAGGCGTACGACCCAGCATGCGTTTGGCGTCGGTACCGACGGCAACTACACTCTTCTGATTGCCATGTGTACGGATGGCAACAACGGATGGCTCGTCAAGGACAATACCGCGATCCCGGACATAAATGAGGGTATTGGCTGTACCCAGATCGATCGACAGATCGCTGGAAAACATGCCACGCAACTTTTTGAACATGAAGTGACCCTAGGCGGTGGCGTCAGGCACGCAGATGAAACGCGTGGGAAAAATTGCGGCAGACTCTAACAACGGCAGGGATTTTGAGCAAGGCGGGGATGTGCTAGATTGCTCGTTTCTGCGGCCTCCTTAGGCCTTTCTTAACGCGGTGCTTGACCGCCTACCGTGCAAATCTCTCGATTTATGACTTTCGCCATGGTCAAGCCCCGATATTACTGGAGAATCCGATGGCGCTCGAACGCTCCGACGTCGAAAAGATCGCTCACTTGGCCAGACTAGGCCTTAACGATGCCGATATTGAACGGACCACCGGGACGTTGAATGACATCCTCGGCCTGATTGATCGCATGCAGGCCGTCAATACCGATAATATCGAACCCTTGGCGCACCCGCTGGAAGCCGTACAGCGCCTGCGACCCGACGAAGTTACCGAAACCAATCAGCGTGACGCCTACCAGGCTATCGCCCCAGCGGTCGAAAACGGCCTGTTCCTGGTGCCCAAGGTGATTGAGTAATGAAGGACACCCCTATGCATACGTTGACCCTGGCCGAGATCAGCCGTGCGCTATCGGCAAAGGAATTCTCTGCCGAGGAACTGACCCGCGCGCTGCTGGATCGCATCGCCCAGGTTGATCCAGAGCTCAACAGTTTTATCACCGTGACAGAAGCGCAGGCCATTGAACAGGCCAAAGCGGCAGATCAGCGTCGGGCGCAGGGCGAAACCGGCGCGTTGCTCGGCACGCCTATCGCGCACAAGGATCTGTTCTGCACCCAGGGCATTCGCACCAGCTGTGGCTCGAAGATGCTCGACAACTTCATCGCGCCCTATAACGCTACCGTCGTTCAGAAACTGGCCGATGCCGGCGTGGTAAGCTTGGGCAAGCTGAACATGGACGAGTTTGCGATGGGCTCGGCCAACGAATCCAGCCACTATGGCCCGGTCAAGAACCCTTGGGACACCAGTCGCATCCCGGGTGGATCTTCAGGTGGCTCAGCCGCTGCAGTTGCCGCACGCCTGGTTCCTGCAGCAACAGGCACTGACACAGGCGGCTCGATCCGTCAGCCAGCTGCGCTAACCAACCTGACCGGCCTCAAGCCTACCTATGGACGTGTGTCTCGCTGGGGCATGATTGCCTATGCGTCCAGTCTTGACCAAGGCGGTATGCTGGCCCGCAATGCTGAAGACTGCGCCCTGCTCCTGCAGGCAATGGCAGGCTTCGACCCCAAGGATTCCACCAGCGTAGACCAGCCGGTCGATGACTATCTGGCCAGTCTGGAAAAGCCTCTTGCAGGACTGCGGATCGGCTTGCCGAAAGAATACTTTGGTGAAGGTCTGGATTCTCGCATTGCCGATCTCACGCTCAAGGCTGTTGACGAGCTGAAGAAACTGGGCGCGACCGTCAAGGACATCAGCCTGCCAAACATGCAGCATGCGATTCCGGCTTACTATGTCATCGCGCCAGCAGAAGCGTCTTCCAACCTGTCTCGCTATGACGGCGTACGCTTTGGTTACCGCTGTGAAGATCCGAAAGACCTGACGGATCTATACAAACGCTCGCGTGCTGAAGGCTTTGGTGATGAGGTCCGCCGCCGAATCATGGTCGGTACCTATGCCCTTTCTGCCGGTTACTACGATGCCTACTACTTGAAGGCCCAGCGTATCCGCCGCCTGATCAAGAATGATTTCGTGGCAGCCTTCAATGACGTTGATGTCATTCTCGGCCCGACGACGCCCAGCGTGGCGTGGAAATTGGGCGAGAAAAATAACGACCCGGTCGCCGAGTACCTGATGGATATCTACACCATCACCGCCAACCTCGCCGGCGTGCCAGGTCTTTCCATGCCGGCCGGCTTTGTCGACGGCCTGCCCGTTGGCGTCCAACTGCTGGCACCCTACTTCCAGGAAGGCCGCCTGCTCAATATTGCCCACCAGTTCCAAAAAGCGACTGACTGGCACACGAAAGCCCCGACTGGGTTCCTGAAATAGAAGGCAGAGGACAACTCACATGCAATGGGAAACCGTGATCGGGCTGGAAATCCATGCACAGCTCTCCACGAACTCGAAAATATTTTCTGGTAGCTCCACCACGTTTGGTGCCGAGCCCAATACCCAGGCCAGCCTGATCGATCTAGGCATGCCGGGTGTGTTGCCAGTGGTGAACCAGGAAGCGGTGCGCATGGCCGTCAAGTTTGGCTTGGCGATCGATGCACACATCGGCCAGCGCAACGTCTTTGCGCGCAAGAATTACTTTTACCCTGATCTGCCCAAAGGGTATCAGATCAGCCAGATGGAGCTTCCCATCGTAGGCAAGGGCCACCTGGACATTACGCTGGACGATGGCACTGTAAAGCGCATCGGTATTACCCGTGCGCACTTGGAAGAAGACGCCGGCAAGAGCCTGCATGAAGACTTCCAGGGCATGACCGGCATCGATCTGAACCGTGCCGGCACGCCGCTCCTGGAGATCGTTTCCGAGCCGGACATCCGCAGCGCCAAGGAAGCCGTTGCCTACGTAAAGGCCATTCATGCACTCGTGCGTTACCTGGGCATCTGTGATGGCAACATGAACGAGGGCTCACTGCGTTGCGACTGCAACGTCTCGGTTCGTCCGAAAGGTCAGGCCGAGTTTGGTACTCGCGCCGAGATCAAGAACGTTAACTCGTTCCGCTTCATCGAGAAGGCGATCAATCGTGAGGTTCAACGCCAGATTGATCTCATTGAGGATGGCGGCAAGGTCATTCAGGAAACGCGTCTATACGACCCTAACCTTGATGACACAAGGGCTATGCGCAGCAAGGAAGAAGCAAACGACTATCGCTACTTTCCTGACCCCGACCTTCTACCCGTGGTGATTGAAGACAGTTTTCTCGAGGAGACCCGCAACCTGCTGCCAGAGCTACCGCAGCAGAAGCGTGAGCGCTTTGAGCGTGACTTTGGCCTGTCTACCTACGATGCGACCGTGCTCTCTTCCAGCCGTGAAATGGCGGACTATTTCGAGCAGGTCCAGCAAGTCAGCGGCGACGCCAAGCTGGCAGCCAACTGGGTCATGGGCGACCTGTCCAGCCTGCTTAACAAGCAGGATCTGGATATTGCCGATTCGCCGGTTTCTGCCGAGCATCTGGGCGGCATGATCCTGCGCATCAAGGACAACACCATTTCAGGCAAGATCGCAAAAATGGTGTTCGAGGCGATGGCCGCAGGTGAAGGCTCTGCTGATGAAATTATCGAGAAGAAAGGCCTCAAGCAGGTCACTGACACGGGCGCTATCGAGTCCATGCTAGATGAGGTGCTTGCAGCCAATGCAGCTCAAGTCGAGCAGTATCGTGCCAGTGATGAAGCCAAACGCGGCAAGATGTTTGGCTTCTTCGTAGGTCAGGCAATGAAGGCCTCCAAAGGCAAGGCCAACCCCCAGCAAGTCAACGAATTGTTGAAGAAAAAGCTGGAAGGTTAAGCCGTCCTGATAGCCATGACGCAGCCTTGCGTCATGGCTATACCGCTCACGTATTTACCTCTTCTTTCCTCACTTTCCTTTCTAATCGATGCGAAGCAGTCGAGCCTTCTAAGCGAAAAAGCTGGCCTGCGCCTATAAATCGCGCACGCTTGTACGACCTTCAGGGTTGGATGCTGGCTTAGTCTTGGAATGTGTTTCCGCACGTAATCTCAGCGAAACGGCTTGATCTCAAGAGAGTCATACAGCCAATCTGATATCAAACCGTCAGGAAGCTTTCGATATGTCATGGAGCCTACGCATTGCTTTTCTATCGCTTACCCTAGGGTTTGCTGGATGTGCCAACCAGGAGCCCTACTCCTCGCCCATGTCGCGGGCCGCCGCTCATGGTTACCACAGCTCCGGCCTAGCCTCTTATTACGCCAAACGCCATGCGGGCCGCCGCACGGCCAGTGGAGAACGCTACAATCCTTCGGAGATGACAGCAGCTCATCGCACGCTGCCCTTCGGCACGCGAGTCGAGGTGACCAACCTGAGCAACGGAAAGCGTGCAGTCGTACGCATCAATGACCGTGGCCCTCACGTACGTGGACGGATCATTGATCTGTCACGCAATGCGGCCAGTTCAATCGGCTTGATTTCTGATGGCGTTGCGAAAGTCCAGATCAGAGCCTTGGACTGATTTGACTAGACGGGGCTAGTAATGCGTTGGAGCCGAGAGGTCAGCTTGCCTTATACCTAGCTAGCGTCCTGGCATGAGGGACGCCTTTTCAATTCGCTGTCCCGAACCAGGGGCTTATCCTGATAGGCAAAAAACAGCGGAGCACCAGGCTCCGCTGTTTTGTACTTCACTTAGCCATCAGGTCACTGGAGCCGGATTGAACAGTGTCAGATCGTTGTGCAGCTTGTGGTGTTCAGCCCATGTCTTTTTGCGGCCACTGGCAACATCCAAGTAGAGATGGAAAATCTCCCAACCCAACTCTTCCAGTGTCATTCGGCCCGATGTCACCCGACCGGCGTCTACGTCGATCAGATCCGGCCAGCGCTCGGCCAGCTGGGTGCGTGTTGCTACCTTGATGACAGGCACCATGGCCAGACCATAAGGCGTTCCGCGACCCGTGGTAAAGATATGCAGGTTCATACCGGCAGCCAGTTGAAGCGTACCGCAGATAAAGTCACTGGCAGGTGTTGCGCAGTAATAAAGTCCTTTGCCCTTGACGCGCTCACCGGGTGATACGACGCCCGCAATGGCACTGGAGCCCGACTTGGCAATCGAGCCCATGGCTTTTTCCACGATATTGTTCAGGCCACCTTTCTTGTTGCCAGGCGTCGTGTTGGCACTACGATCCGCCATGCCACGGTCCAGGTATCGATCATACCAGTCCATCTCGCGCACTAGCGCCTGTGCCACTTCAGGCGTAGCCGCACGGGACGTCAGCAGGTGAATGCCATCGCGTACCTCGGTGTTCTCCGAGAACATCACGGCAGCCCCAGCACGCACCAGTAGATCTGCCGCGACACCCAGCGCCGGATTAGCTGTTACCCCTGAAAAGGCATCGCTACCTCCGCACTGCATGCCGACCACCAGGTCGGAAGCCGGACATGGCTCGCGACGACGCTCATTGAGCACCTTCAGGCGATCCTCGATCATGCTAAGAATCTGCTCGACCATACCGCTAAAACCCGTATTCGAGTCCTGAAGCCGGAACAGCCATTCTTCTTCATCAATGTTAGAGGGCAGCTCATCTTCCGGCATGATCTGACTGGCCTGAAGCTTTTCACACCCTAGACTGATGACGAGTGCCTGGCCGCCCAGGTTGGGGTTACGACTGATATTACGCAGCGTACGAATGGGTACAACAGCATCAGGCGCATTGATTGCTACACCGCAGCCATAACTGTGAGTCAACGCAATCACATCATCCACATTGGGATACTTGGGCAGCAGCTCCTTGCGGGCACGATCGATACAATGATCAAGCACACCTGTTACGCACTGAACCGTTGTAGTCACCCCAAGAATATTGCGCGTACCAACACTGCCATCCGGGTTCCTGAAGCCCTCAAAGGTGAAGCCATCCAGCGGAGGCTGTGTGGGCGGCACATCAGTTGCAAGGGGCAGGTTATCCAGCGGTGGAGGCGAAGGCAGGCTAAGCAGCTCTTCCTTTACCCAAGAACCACGAGGGATAGGTTTCAAGGCATAGCCTATCACCGTACCGTAACGCAGGACGGCACCCCCTTCGGGAATATCGACCAATGTTACCTTATGGCTTTGTGGCACCGCTTCCACGGTCACAAGACCGTCCGGGAACTGGCCGCCGGCCGCAACACCTTGCTCGTTTACAACGATTGCGACGTTATCGTCAGCATGAAGTCGGATGTAACGAGGCGAGTCCTGGTGTTCAATCAACTGCATGACTCACTCCTTCTTATACTCATCAGGCTAAGGCATGCGAACAAAGCAATGCTCTGCCCGCGTTCTGTTATTCAACGTAAAACGTCTGATCAATCTGTCCGGAACCAACCATTCAATTCGTATTGCCCATAGGGCTTATTCGCCGTCGTCACCGCTTGTTGCACACGCTGCATGGCCTTCCCATCACGTGAGCAATAACGAGGGATAGCGTCAGCCGATCCCAGCACGCTGGTAAAGGAGCCGGCCATGGCAAACGGAATAGTTGGAGATAAACATCTGGAAAGGCTGATAACGCGCAGAATACGAGGCTTGCGAATGCCAATAGCACCAAGCGATGAAGTGCCTGACACGGCAAGCGATACAACATTGGCTCGGTTGATATTCACGATGTCCCCACTCGTTATTCTTGTCGCGGGTCGTCTTTTTATGGCGAGGCGAGAGATTCGCCATTTAACTTATAATCAAATGATAGCGCAATCATTTCAGAACACAATAAAGCAAAAACGGCCGACTGGTCTACTAAAACCAGTCGGCCGTTTGATCGCTTACTGCGGACCGAGTTTGTCGATCAGCGCAGCCAGACGCTCGTACTCGTCAGGCTTGAGCTCAGTCAGCGGTGCACGTACCGGACCAGCGTCATAACCTGCGATTTTCGCACCCGCCTTGACGATGCTCACCGCATAGCCCGAGCAGCGGTTGCGGATGTCCAGGTATGGCAGGAAGAAGTCATCGATCAGCTTGCCCACGGTCTCGTGGTCATCCGCAGCGATGGCCTTGTAGAAGTCCATGGCCGTCTTGGGGATGAAATTGAACACTGCCGAGGAGTACACCGGTACGCCCAGGGCCTTGTAGGCCGCTGCGTAGACTTCAGCAGTCGGCAGACCGCCCAGGTAGGTGAAGCGATCACCCAG
>NZ_BMNW01000001.1:390038-852554 GCF_014646755.1 Pseudomonas asuensis
GACCACCACGCCAAAGTTGACGGACTTGCACACGGCTTCTACGTGAGCCGCTACGCCTTCGGGGCTGGCTTCAGTCAGGTAGTGCGGCAGTAGCAGAATACCCTGGGCGCCCAGGCGCTCGGCTTCCTGAGCTTGCTGGATAGCGACGCGAGTCGGGCCACCGGCACCGGCGAGGATCGGAACCATGCCTTTGCAGGTATCCACCGCCGTTTTGATGATGTCGGAGTATTCCTTCTGGTCCAGCGAGAAGAACTCACCGGTGCCGCCCGCAGCAAACAGGGCGCTGGCGCCATAAGGAGCCAGCCATTCCAGGCGCTTGATGTAAGTATCGCGGCGGAATTCGCCTTGTACATCAAAATCGGTCACTGGAAAGGACAGCAATCCGGATGAAAGGGTGTGCTTAAGTTCTTGTGGATTCATTTTTGTTGCACCCTGGCCTGACGGCGTACAGAAGTTAATGAGACGGGATACTACCCGTTGTCAGTCATCGTACAACTATACATTCCAGGGTACAACTCCCCTCACACAGATTTTTTAATCAGCGTGAGGGTTGGCCAGCACCGACTTCTTCATTAGCCCGGCGTAGCCGTTCACGACTGTTGGTCAGGTGAAGACGCATTGCCGCACGTGCAGCATCAGTGTCTTGCCGAGCGATAGCGTTATAGATGTCCTCATGCTCACCATCCAGACGAAGCTGATAGCGCTCTTGGTCGTCATGGGCCAGATAAGCCGAGTTTAAGCGAGTACGCGGGATCAGAACGCTACTGAGGTACGTCATGATATCGTTGAAATAACGGTTGCCTGTGGACAGGGCAATTTGCAGGTGAAACTGCAGGTCGAAACTGACTGCTTCAGCAGGCTGCTCGGTACGGGCCTTCATCTGATCCAGCAGGCGGCGCATTTCCTGTAGCTGCTCGTCGCTGCGACGCTGTGCAGCCAGGCCGGCGGCCTCGACTTCCAGACTGATGCGCAACTCAAGCATAGCCAATACGTCACGCAAGGTCGTGATAGTAGCCGGATCAATGAACAAGGGGCCTTCAGCCGGACGCTCCAGCACAAACGTGCCGATACCATGGCGGGTTTCTACATGACCGGCAGCCTGCAAGCGCGAAATCGCTTCGCGAACCACCGTTCGGCTGACGCCCTGCTCCTGCATGATGGCCGACTCAGTAGGCAATTTGTCGCCAGGCTTCAAATCGCCATCAAGAATACGAGTCTTCATGACCTCAACAACGTTTTCGGCCAGACTGCGAGACTTTTTACGTGGGCGAGGCGTCACGTTACTGTTTTGCATAAGGGTTCATTCAGGGTGTCTTGGAAATATGCTCCATAATAGCGTAACAGCGTTGTAGGATGACCTTATTAATCTAAAGTTAGGCACCTTCATAGATGGTAACGTCCTTGAGCGTGCCGTCTTCCAGGCGCAGGATACGTTGATGGAAGCGTTGCAGGCTGCTCCGATGCCCCACACTTACCAAGGTCGTATGAGGCAAATACTCTCGTAACAAGTTGTACAAGGTGGCTTGATCTCGGTCATCCAGAGCAGACGTCGCTTCATCCAGAAACAGCCAGTCCGGCTGATAAAGAATGGCTCTCGCAATAGCCAGGCGCTGCTGCTCTCCTGGAGAAAGACGCCGCTCCCAGTGATGGGCATCGTCCAGGCCAGCGATCAAGTGGGCCAGACGGCAATGCCTGAGTACCGCCTCGACACGCTCCTTCGCATGCCACTCTCCATTTGGATAACTCAATGCAGCCCTCAATGTGCCAATGGGCAGATAGGGCCGTTGCGGCAGAAACAGACATCGACCTGCCGGAAGACTTATTGACCCGCTGCCATAAGTCCATAGTCCTGCCATGACCCTTAGCAACGTGCTTTTACCTCCGCCAGACGGACCGCTAATAAGGACATTTTCACCTGCCTCAATGCGACCACTGACAGGGTCAATAAGTGAGCGCTCCTGATTGGCCAGCGAAACCTGCAGATGATCGAACACCAACGCATCGCTATCACGCACCCGCGCGATAGAAGCGGACTGAGCTTCATGCTCGTGCATGGCTTCGCGAAAGCTCAGAATACGATCTGTCACTGCACGCCAATTCGCCAGCTGCATGTAAGCCTCAATGAACCAGCTCAGGCTTCCCTGAACATTACTGAACGAGTCGCTGATCTGCATCATATCGCCGAGCTGAATCTTGCCGCTGAAATACCGAGGCGCCGAAAGTACAGAGCCAATGATGACTGCAATTTGTGAGTAGCCCGAAGTGAAGAAGGTCAAGCGTTTCTGATAACGCATCAGCATCCAGAAGTTGCTCCAGACGTGCCTGAATCGCTCCTGCAACCGTTGCTGCTCGCTTTGCTCTCCGCCATAAAGCGCAATGCTTTCAGCATTTTCCCGAATGCGGATCAGCCCAAAGCGTAGGTCCGCCTCATAGCGCTGCTGTTGATTGCTCAAGCCAATCAACCGCCGACCAATATAGTGAGTCAGAACCGTACCAATCAGGGCATACAGCACGGCAGCCCAAAACATGTAATAGGGAATGGTAATGCCAAACAGCTCGATACTGCCCGACATGCTGATCAAGATAACGGAAAAGGAAACCAGACTGACAACCGTACGCATGAGCCCCAGGCCCAGGGACAACGTCATCCCTGTAAAGCTGTTCAAGTCCTCGGCAATACGTTGATCCGGATTATCTGCCCCACCCTTCTGTTCTAGGTGGTAGTAATTGCGGTGCCGAAGCCACAACGAGAAATGCTGCTCGGTTAGCCAGCGGCGCCAGCGAATGGTCAGCATCTGCGTCAGGTAAAGCCGGTATACGGCCAGCAGAATAAACAAGCCTGCCAAGCCGCAGAAATACAAGATAAGCCGCGTGAACGCCTGCAGATCATGAGTCTGCAAGGCATCATAGAAATACCGGTTCCAGGTATTGAATATCACTGAAAGGCCAACGCCTGCCAGAGACAGGATGATTACGGCAATCAGCAGCAACCACGCTTTCTTTTTGTCTTCACTGCGCCAGTAAGGGACCGTCAGCGCCCATACGCGAGACAGTAAAGGGCCTTCAGTCGAGGCATATACAGGCGGTACAGCGGTATCGTTCTCAGTCATCATCCCAGCTCGGCAAGCATGTAACAACGTAACAAAACGTAATCATAGGGCAGCCGAGCTGAATGGTTTCTGTCACAACAAACGTAACAAAAGATTTCAGCTGAAAATTTTACTGATCCCTTTCTAGGCAGAAAGAGATCAGTCGATCAGCGACGAACCGGACGCTTTTGCAATTTGCGCTGCAGCGTACGGCGATGCATGCCAAGTGCACGTGCCGTTGCTGAAATATTGCCATCGTGCTCGTTTAATACACGCTGAATATGCTCCCACTGCAACCGATCTACCGACATCGGGTTTTCCGGCACGAGACTGTCCACGTCGGCATGCTGAGAAAGAAGCGCGGTCAAGACATCATCTGCATCAGCGGGCTTGCACAGGTAATTTGTAGCCCCGCGCTTGATCGCCTCGACGGCAGTGGCAATGCTCGAATAACCGGTCAGAATCACGACACGCATGTCGGGATGCAGCTCAAGCAGCTTGGGCAGCAGGACAAGACCGGAATCGCCTTCCATTTTCAGATCCAGCACGGCGTAATCCGGCAGGTCCTGCCTGGCCAGCTCATACCCTTCTTCCGCAGAGCCAGCTACCGATACGCGCAAGCCGCGACGGTCCATGGCGCGCGCCAGAACGCGGGTAAAGGTGGCATCGTCATCAACCAGCAGCAGATGGGGCTGCTCGTCGTCATGTTGAATATTTTCGCTCATTGCAATCCTCGCGACAGCAGTTCAGACCAATGGATACTGGCGTGGTAAACGCAGCTCGGTCAGCGTGCCGCCTTCTTCATGGTTGTACAGCTTCACTGTACCACCGACACGGGTCACACTTGCCTGACTCAAGAATAACCCTAGACCAAAGCCCTTGCCCTTGGTCGTAAAGAATGGTTTTCCGATCTGCTCGGCAATGGCCAGAGGTACGCCCGGCCCACGGTCTCTGATGGACAGGCAAATTTCCATGGCATTCCACGACAGGGTTATCAGCAGGTTATCCGGGCAAGCATCGGCAGCATTGTTCAGGAGATTCAGTAAGGCCTGGGTCAGATCCGTAGGCGGGATCAAGCGAGGCGCCGCCCCCACACTGGGGCATTCAAAACGATAACTGACCTCAGGACGCATCAGGTGCCAGCGACTCAGGACGGCCTCCAGCCATTCGAGTGCGGTCTGCTCATGAATGGTCTGGCGACGATCCGCCTCCGCAGCCCGCACAAGCTGCTGCAAGGTTTCCTTGCACAGTTGTACCTGATCCTGCAGAAGCGTCAGGTCCTCTTGCAATTCCGGCTTGTCGGTATACTCCTGACGCAGCTCCTTGAGCAGTACGCTCATGGTCGACAGTGGCGTTCCCAGCTCATGGGCAGCGCCTGCCGCCTGCGTAGCAACTGCCAGCAATTGCTGATCACGCATGCCTTGTTCACGGCGCTGAGCCTGCAAGAGTTCCTGGTGGCGGAGCGCTTCAGCCATCTTGGCTACGAAAAAGGTGATCAGTGATGCCGAGAGCGCAAAGCTCAACCACATGCCGTAACTGAGTATCTCGCCACCCGGATTGACCAAAAGTTGCAGCGGCCGAAACCAGATCAGCATTAGCGTAAAGCTAACCAGCGCAAGGCCTGCCAGCAGTAGCGTATACAGCCAGGGCAGCGTTGCTGCCGCAATGGTCAACGGCACCAGATAATAAGACACGAAGGGGTTGGTCGCCCCACCCGCGTAATAGAGCAGCACACTGTGAATAAGCAGATCGAAGGCAAGATGCGCTGCATATTCCTGCTCGGTTACAGGCCAGTCCCGACGCAGCCGTAGCGCCGTGATACCACAGAGCAATGCGGACAACCCCAGCGTAGCACTGATGGCGAGCCATGGCAGCTCAACAATATTAGAGAGCCAGGCAGCACCTACCGAGCCGGCCTGTGCCGCCAGTACCAGTACACGAATGAGAACGAGACGACCCAGGTTTTGACGACTAGCGGATAACCACTGCACGGGAGATTCAAACATGTATTTATCCAGGGGCGACGAGTATAACGGTGGCTCTGGCCCATTTCTGTCCGCAAGGCGCGACATAGCGCCGCACAAACCCCTAGGATAGAACGGAAGTCACCGTTAATGAACGAAAGGAGTTCCATAATGCCTGTCTTTTCCCGTCTCGCCACGTCACACGCCCTGGCAAAACACTTGGCCAAAGGCGTGACATCGATCATGGCAGCCGGTGCTCTGCTGAGCGTTTCCCAACTGGCGCAAGCCGAAGAGCCTCGGTACAACCAGATCAGCCTGCGTGCCGAAGTCAGCCAGGACGTTCAGCGCGACCGCATGCAGGTAACGCTGTATACCGAACAACAAGGCACTGACCCTGCCAAATTGGCGGCAGAAATCACCAAGGCGCTCAACGAAGGCGTAGAGGCTGCGCGCAAGGTCAGCGGTGTCGAAATCAGCCAGGGCGGACGTAACAGCTTCCCGCTATATGATGACAAGCGCCAGAGCATTACAGCATGGCGCGAACGGGGTGAACTTCATTTACAGAGCAGTGATTTTGCAAGCCTTTCGCGCCTTACCGCCGACCTGTTAGGCACGCTGAAAATGGGCGGCATGACATTTACCGTCTCGGATGAAACACGTAAGAAAAGTGAAGACACGTTGCTTAAAGAAGCCGTTAATGCCTTTAAAGCACGTGCTCAGCTGGCAACCGAGGCACTGGGCGGTTCTGGCTACAAATTGGTAAACCTTAACCTGATTACCAATAACGTCTCGGGCCCCATGCCCATGATGCGAATGAAAGCCATGGCCTACGCCGAAAGCGCTCCCAGTCAGGAGATCGAGGCAGGTACTAGCGCTGTTTCTATAACAGCCGACGGAGTTATAGAAGTACAGACGCCCTAAAAAGGTGCAGACACTTACCTAACATTGCCCCGCCTTGGTGCACCTTATACTTGCGGTAACACAATTTGGTGCTGTTACCGCAAGGACTTTTCAGTTATTCCGCTCTAGCACGCTCGTTTTTATATTTTTGCGACACAAAGTTTCAGCGTTAATCCATCAAGTGGACCTGACTCATCAGTCATCCTATTACAGGCATATCTTCTGCATAGGGTCCGCCCAATGACCCAAAAAGTCTCAACTGTTTCTGTATGACCCAAGCGCACCGATCGCCTGAGTCGACATCAGCCATCCGAGGTCTGCATGCATAAGAAATTACTTTCATCTCTCATTGCGGCTGGTTTATTGGCCGGAACTCCATTGGCTCAGGCAGCCAGCAACCTGGTTTTCTGCTCTGAGGGCAGCCCGGCGGGCTTTGATCCTGCGCAATACACCACTGGTACAGACTTCGATGCCTCTGCCGAAACCATGTTTAACGGTTTGAGCGAGTTCGAGCGGGGCGGCACCAAGGTACAGCCTGGTCTCGCGACCAGCTGGGATGTCAGTGAAGACGGCAAGACCTACACGTTTCATCTGCGCCAGGGTGTGAAATTCCATACAACGGATTATTTCAAGCCGACTCGCGAATTCAACGCGGATGATGTGCTGTTTACCTTTGAGCGCATGCTGGACAAAAACAATGCGTTCCGTAAGGCCTACCCCACCGAGTTTCCCTACTTCACCGATATGGGCCTCGATGAAAATATCACCAAGATTGAAAAAGTAGATGACCACATAGTGCGCATGACACTGAAGGAAGTCGATGCTGCTTTCATTCAAAACCTGGCTATGCCCTTTGCCGGTATTCAGTCCTCTGAATATGCCAATCAGTTGCTCAAGTCGGGAAAACCAAGCGATATCAATCAAAAGCCGGTAGGCACTGGCCCTTTCATCTTCAGTCGCTATCAGAAAGACGCTGTGATTCGCTTTAAGGCCAACAAGGACTATTGGGATCCGGAAGAAGGTGCCAAGGTGGATAACCTGATCTTCTCGATCAGCTCCGATGCCTCGGTCCGGATGCAAAAGCTCAAGGCAGGTGAATGCCAGATTACGGTGTATCCGCGCCCAGCCGACCTGGAAGGGCTCAAGAACGATCCCAACCTGGAGGTGCCTTCGCAACCCGGCTTCAATGTTGGCTACTTAGCTTACAACACTCAGCATCCACCCCTGGAAAAGCTGGAAGTTCGCCAGGCATTGGACATGGCCATTAACAAACAGTCCATCATTGATGCCATTTACCAAGGTGCTGGCCAGCGGGCCGTCAATGGTATGCCGCCGACACAGTGGTCCTACGATAACAGCCTCAAAGATGCTTCTTATGACCCGGAAAAAGCCAAGGCGTTACTTAAGCAGGCAGGCATAAAGGAAGGAACGGAAATCACCCTCTGGGCGATGCCGGTGCAGCGTCCCTATAACCCGAATGCACGCCAGATGGCTGAGATGATCCAGCAGGACTGGGCCAAGGTGGGTATCAAGGCCAAGATCGTCAGCTATGAGTGGGGCGAGTACAACAAGCGCGCCAAGGCAGGCGAGCATGACACCCTGCTGATTGGCTGGTCCGGTGACAATGGTGACCCGGATAACTGGTTGGGAACACTTTATGGCTGCGATGCCATCGGGGGTAACAACTACTCTCGCTGGTGCCAGCCGGACTACGACAAGCTGATCAAGGCAGCCAAACGCACCACCGATCTGGACGAGCGTACCAAGCTGTATATGCAGGCACAGCAGATCCTGAAACAGCAGGTACCGATATCACCGATCGCTCACTCGACGGTATATCAACCCATGCGCAAGGAGGTCCAGGGCTTCAAGATCAGTCCCTTTGGATTGAACGAGTTCTATGGTGTCAGCGTCAGCAAGTGATTGGCGGCGGAGCGTTCGTAGGGTAAAACCTCGGGCGCTCCGCCTTACTTGACTGACGGGAACTCATCCATGCGTACGTCCTTCGCCCTCTCCTTACTTACTGCAAGTCTGCTTGCAGCCACGCCACTCGCCCAAGCGGCGAGTAATCTGGTGTATTGCTCCGAAGCCAGCCCGGCTGGTTTCGACCCCGCCCAATACACGTCTGGGACCGAATTCGATGCGTCTGCCGAGACGGTATTCAATCGACTGGTTCAATTTGAGCGTGGCGGTACCACTCTGATCCCTGGATTGGCTGAGAGCTGGGAGGTTTCTCCAGACGGAAAGGTTTATACCTTCCATCTGCGCAAAGGCGTGAAATTTCACACGACTGACTATTTCAAGCCGACACGTGAGTTCAATGCCGACGATGTCGTATTCACGTTTCAGCGTATGCTCGATAAAGAGCACCCGTTCCGTAAGGCCTACCCTAGTGAATTCCCCTATTTCAGCGACATGGGCCTGGACAAGAACATCGCTAGTATCGAAAAGCGAGACGATTACACCGTTGTCTTTATGCTGAATCAGACCGATGCCGCCTTTGCCTCGGACCTGGCAATGAGTTTTGCCTCTATCCAGTCAGCTGAATATGCCAATCAACTGCTAAAGCAGGGCAAGACGGCCGACATCAACCAGTACCCGATTGGTACCGGACCTTTTGTATTTAGTCGTTACCAGAAAGATGCTGTCATTCGTTACAAGGGTAACAAAGACTACTGGAAGCCTGAGGACGTCAAGCTCGATAACCTGATCTTTGCCATTACGCCAGATGCCGCGACCCGCCTTCAAAAGCTCAAGGCGGGTGAGTGTCAGGTCAGCGGTTATCCACGCCCGGCAGACATTGCTGACGTCAGGAAAGACGCTGCGCTGAAAGTGCTTCAACAACCTGGTTTCAACCTGGGCTATTTCGCTTATAACGTGCAGCATCCGCCACTGGACAAACTGGAAGTTCGTCAGGCGCTGGACATGGCAATCAACAAAAAAGCCATTATCGAAGCCGTCTACCAGGGCAATGGAAAGCTCGCCACCAACCCCATGCCGCCAGCGCAGTGGTCCTATGACGACACGATCAAGGATGCACCCTACGATCCGGAAAAAGCCAAGGCGCTACTTAAACAAGCGGGCATCAAGGAAGGCACTCAGCTCAACCTGTGGGCAATGCCGGTCGTCCGCGCCTCCAACCCTAATGCGCGCCTGTCTGCACAGATGGTGCAGGCGGACTGGGCCAAGGTCGGCATCAAGGCCAATATTGTTAGCTACGAATGGGGTGAGTACATCAAGCGTGCCCGCCAAGGTGAGCATGATGTGATGATCTATGGCTGGACCGGCGATAATGGTGATCCAGACAACTGGCTGGGCGTGCTCTATAGCTGCGATGCGATCAACGGCAGCAACTATTCCAAATGGTGCAGCCCGGCCTATGACAAGCTCATCAAACAGGCCAAGATCAGTAATGATCGTGAAGAACGTACTCGTTTGTACAAGCAGGCGCAGCATGTTTTGAAAGACGCCGTACCGATCACGCCGATCGCCCATTCGATCGTTTATCAGCCGATGCGCAAAGAAGTTCAGGACTTCAAGATCAGCCCGTTCGGGCTTAGCGCGTTCTATGGCGTCAGCCTTGCTCAATGATGAGCAGGCTGTTCTGTATTGCCGCCGGTGGCGTGCTCGATCAGCACGCAAGCAGCCGGCTAGCCTGGTCTCCCCTGGCGCAACGCTCCACCCGAGCGATGCCCGCGAGACCTGGCAGGGATACTTTCCGCCGATACCCATCGACGGGATTCCACGCGGCAGCGGTCGCAACCCGACTGTTACCGCCTCACCAGGGAGCCTAACGAAAGATGAAAGCTGCATTCGGGCTGAATACCTGCCTGTTGGCTGTTGCATTGACAACGGCTGTACAGGCGCAAGCCAAAACGTTAGTGGCATGTACCGAGGCAAGTCCGGAGACGTTTGACCCGGCGGTCCATTCCTCGCGCTATACAGCCGATGCGGCAGACGAGCCTCTTTACAACCGGTTGGTGGAATTCAAACCCGGTACGACGGAGCTTCAGCCGTCGCTTGCCGAGCGATGGGAGATCAGCCCAGACGGGCTCCAGTACACATTCTATCTGCGCAAGGGCGTGAAATTTCATAGCACCAGCTCTTTCAAGCCCACCCGCGAGCTGACGGCTGATGATGTGATCTGGAGTTTTGAACGCCAGATCGATCCCAAGCACCCCTGGCATGAGCTGGCCAGCAAGGGCTTCCCCTTCTCCGACTCGATGGAGATGCGCAACATCATCGACCATATTGAAAAGGTCGACGACCATACGGTGCGTTTTGTGCTTCAGCATGAAGAGTCCCCCTTCCTGGCTGATCTGGCCATGGGATTCACGTCGATTCTCTCTGCCGAATACGCAGACCAGCTGCTCAAGAGCGGGAAAACCGATGACCTGGGATTCAAGCCCGTCGGTACAGGGCCTTTCATTTTCGAGCGCTACAGCCGTGACTCACAGGTGCGCTACAAGGCCAACCCTGACTATTGGAAGGGTGCGCCAGCCATCGATCTGGTACAAGCCATCACACTGGACTCCAGCGTGCGTCTGCAACGCCTGAAACGAGGCGAATGCCAGATTTCACTGACACCCAAACCGTCAGACGTTCCGGCGCTAAAAAAAGACCCCAACCTGAAGGTGCTTAGCGTCGAGGAGCTTACCATAGGCTTCAATGCGCTGAACGTAACGCACAAGCCACTCAATGACTTACGTGTACGCCAGGCCATTGCCATGGCGACCGATCAGGAGGGTACTATCAAGGCCCTTTATGGCGAAGGCGCTGCCAAGGCAGTCTGGGGACCCTACCCTCCTGCCATGTTGGGCTATAACTCTGCTATCAAACTCTGGCCTTATGATCTGGAAAAGGCCAAGCAGCTGCTGACCGAAGCGGGCTACCCCAACGGCCTAGAACTGACCTACATGAGTTCTACTGGCTCTGGCCCTTCGGGAAACACCCTTCGGGTCGCTCAGCTATTTCAGGGGGACATGGCCAAGATTGGTATCAAGGTCAATATTCGCCAATATGAATGGGGCGAATTCGTACGCCGTGGCAAGCAGGGTGAGCACGATATCCTCAGTATGAGCTGGGTCAGCGATAATGCTGATCCAGATAACTTCCTGTCGCCCAACCTCACCTGCTCTGCGGCCAAAAACGGCGAGAACCGTGCACGCTGGTGCAATGCTGAATTCGATTCGCTGGTAGAACAGGCTCGCCGCACCAGCGATTTGGACAAGCGCGCTGAGCTCTACCGCAAGGCCCAGGAGATCTTTCACAACGAAATTCCCTGGATTCCCACCTCACAACCCGTGAGGAACGTTGTGACACGCAGCAACGTCAGCGGCTTTGTCATGAGCCCTCTGGGTAAAAACGATTTTTCAACTGTGCGCCTGGATTAAGCGCTTTTCCCAAAAGAAGACGAGCCCGATCAGGCTGATCGAGGCTTGCTCTATGCCGTAGACCGGTTACAGACCTAGGAGCATCCCTATGCATGCATTAACACGAATCGCGCTTGCCGTGAGTCTGCTTGGCGCCGCCGCCATGACTCAAGCCAAACCTCTGGTGGTATGTACAGAAGCCAGCCCCGAGGGCTTCGACATTGCCCAGTACACTGCAGCTACTACAGCCGATGCCTCGTCAGAGACACTGTTTGATCGGCTGGTAGACTTCAAGCCTGGCACTACTGACATCGAGCCTGGCCTGGCGGAGCGTTGGGAGGTCAGCGAAGACGGCATGACGTACACCTTCCACCTGCGCAAAGGGGTGAAATTTCAGACGACCGATTACTTCAAGCCTACACGCGAGTTCAATGCTGACGACGTGATGTGGAGCTTTATGCGGCAATACGATGCCAAGCATGTATGGCATGACAAGGCACAGCATGGCTTTCCCTATTTCGAAGCCATGGGGCTGCAAAACCTGATCAAATCGATCGACAAGGTCGACGACCATACAGTCCGTTTTGTACTCAATCGACCAGAGGCGCCTTTCCTGCGTGACATGGCGATGGGCTTTGCCTCTATTTACTCAGCTGAATATGCAGCCCAACTGGAAAAAGCCGGCCAGTTCGAACAGCTCAACTTCAAGCCGGTTGGCACCGGCCCGTTCATCTTCTCGCGCTACACCAAGGATGCCCAGGTACGCTTCAAGGCCAACCCTGAGTACTTTGGAGGCAAGCCGCCCGCTGATGGCCTAGTCCTTGCCATCACCCTCGACAGCAATGTACGCCTGCAGCGGGTTAGAGCTGGTGAATGCCAGGTCGCCCTATATCCCAAACCGGACGATATTCCAGCCATCCGCAAGGACCCGAACCTTAAGCTTGCTGAAGGCGAAGCACTGCTAATCGCCTATGTTGCCATGAATACCGAGCACAAACCGCTGAACGACGTTCGTATCCGGCAAGCGCTCAACCTGGCCTTCGACAAAAACGCCTATATCAAAACCCTGTTTGGTGAGGGCAACGCTGTACCTGCCGTCAATCCTTACCCCTCTACCCTACTAGGGTATAACCGTGATATTCAGGACTGGCCCTACGATCCTGAAAAGGCACGGGCGCTCCTGAAAGAGGCTGGCATGGAGAAAGGCCTCAAGCTGACTGTGTTTACGCGCTCAGGTGGTGGCCCTACCAACCCGAACCCTGCGCTGGGTGCCCAGATGCTCCAGGCTGACCTTGCAAAAGTCGGCGTGCAATTGGAGATCCGTAATCTGGAGTGGGGCGAGCTGATTCGCCGCGCCAAGCAGGGTGAGCACGACCTGCTCTTTTTTGGCTGGGCGGGTGACAACGGTGATCCGGATAACTTCCTGACACCCAACCTGTCATGCGATGCTGCAAAGTCTGGCGAAAATAGCGCACGCTGGTGCAACAAGGACTTTAACGCCTTGTTGGATAAGGCACGTGCTAGTCAGGATGAAAGCGAGCGAGCTGAGCTCTACAAGCAGGCTCAGGTGATTTTCCATAACGATGCACCCTGGATTCCATTAGCCTACCCCAAGCTGTTCAATGTCATGCGCAGCAATGTCGAAGGCTTCCACCTGAGTCCACTGACCAATAACAACTTCGCAACAACGCACGCAAAATAAGAAGACGGAAGCAGGCAAGGGATATCCTTCCCTTGCCTCCGATGAGGAGTATTCAACCCCATGTTCAGTTTTATTGCCCGCCGCCTGGGCTTGCTGATACCGACGTTTTTCGGTGTCACGCTACTGACTTTTTCCCTGATTCGCATGATTCCTGGCGATCCGGTAGAGGTCATGATGGGTGAGCGCCGTGTCGACCCACAAATGCACGCCGAAGCGCTGCATCGCCTTGGGCTCGATAAGCCGCTTTACCAGCAATATTTCGACTATCTCAGCAACCTTGCCCACGGCAACCTGGGAGAGTCTCTGATTACCCGTGACAACGTCTGGCACGAGTTCACCACTCTGTTCCCGGCCACCCTGGAACTGGCCCTCTGCGCCATGATCTTTGCCACTGTACTGGGCCTTCTCGCCGGTGTAATTGCAGCGCTTCGCCGCGGTTCGCTGTTTGACCATGGCGTAATGGGCATATCCCTGACGGGCTTTTCCATGCCGATCTTCTGGTGGGGCCTGATCCTCATCATGTTCTTTTCGGTACAGCTCGGCTGGACCCCTGTATCGGGTCGGATCGACCTGCTTTATGACATTGAGCCTAAAACGGGCTTCATGCTGATCGACAGCCTGTTGTCTGATGAAGAAGGCGCATTCATGGATGCTCTGCATCACCTGATCCTGCCCTCTATTGTGCTAGGTACGATTCCGCTGGCGGTGATCGCCCGGATGACACGCTCAGCCATGCTGGAAGTGCTGCGTGAAGACTATGTGCGTACTGCTAAGGCTAAAGGCCTGTCACCGGCCCGTGTCGTCTTCATCCATGCTCTGCGTAACGCGCTGATTCCGGTTTTGACCGTGTTAGGTCTGCAAGTCGGCAGCCTGCTTGCCGGTGCCGTACTGACCGAAACGATCTTCTCCTGGCCTGGCGTAGGCAAATGGCTGATCGATGCCATTTCCCGGCGCGACTATCCCGTCGTGCAGAACGGCATCCTGTTGATCGCCACCCTTGTCATTGTGGTGAATTTTGTCGTGGACATCCTCTACGGCTTCGCCAATCCCCGCATCCGCCATCAGCGCTAAGGAGGCCTCATGGAACGTACTTTGCCACAAGGCGCTCAGGTCGAAGACCAGGTCATCTTGTATCCGTCTCCCTACAAGGAGTTCTGGAAAGCGTTTTCTCATAACAAGGGTGCCGTGGGCGGCTTGCTATTCATGACCATTATCGTGGTCTGTGCCCTGTTCGCGCCTTGGGTTGCGCCACATGATCCCAGCGAGCAGTTTCGCGATTTCCTGCTGACGCCACCTTCCTGGCTGGAGGGCGGCACAACGCAGTTCCTGCTGGGGACCGACGAGCTGGGCCGTGACCTGCTGTCCCGCTTGATTCATGGCGCGCGCCTGTCGCTGATGATCGGTCTGGCCTCGGTGATCTGCTCGCTGATTCCCGGCATTCTGCTGGGCTTGATTGCAGGCTTTTCACCTACGCGGGCCGGCCCTTTTATCATGCGCCTGATGGATATCATGCTGGCCCTGCCATCGCTGCTGCTGGCTGTAGCCATCGTAGCGATTCTTGGCCCAGGCCTGTCCAATACTGTCATCGCGATTGCCATTGTTTCACTGCCGTCCTATGTACGACTAACCCGCGCAGCCGTCATGGGTGAAGTGAATCGGGACTACGTGACCGCTGCTCGATTGGCAGGCGCCGGCCCCCTGCGCCTGATGTTCGTGACCGTTCTGCCCAACTGCATGGCGCCCCTGATCGTTCAAGCCACCTTGAGCTTCTCCTCGGCCATCCTGGACGCGGCGGCCCTGGGCTTCCTTGGACTCGGCGTACAGCCGCCAACCCCTGAATGGGGCACCATGCTGGCGTCGGCCCGTGACTATATCGAGCGAGCCTGGTGGGTAGTTACCCTGCCCGGCCTGACCATTCTGCTGAGCGTACTGGCTATCAACCTGATGGGTGATGGTCTGCGTGACGCTCTCGATCCGCGCTTGAAGGTGCAGTCATGATCCGCTTGCCAACTGTTGTCCGTTTGTTTCGAGCGAGCCGCACACTGCCCCTCGACGCCTATTTATTGATCAAGGAGCAGCCATGAGCCTCCTGGAAATCCAGAATCTGAATGTCCGCTTCGGCGGTAAAGATGCCATCCCGGTCGTGGAAGGCCTTGACCTGACAATTGACCAGGGCGAAGTCCTGGCCATTGTCGGCGAGTCCGGCTCCGGCAAGTCCGTGACCATGATGTCCGTAATGGGCTTAATCGAGGCCCCTGGTGAGGTTACGGCTAATCGCCTGAACTTTGCTGGTCAGGACCTGCTAAAGCTCAAAGGTCGTGCCCGGCGCCAGCTGATCGGCAAGGACTTGTCGATGGTCTTTCAAGACCCGATGACCGCCCTGAACCCTAGTTACACCGTGGGCTACCAGATTGAGGAAGTGATTCACCAGCACCTTGGCCTGAGAGGCCGCGAAGCCCGGCAACGAGCACTCCAGTTGCTTGAACGGGTGGAAATCCCAGGTGCCGCCAGCCGCCTTTCTGCCTATCCCCATCAGCTCTCTGGCGGCATGAGCCAGCGTGTAGCCATTGCCATGGCCATTGCGGCAGAACCCAAGCTGCTGATTGCCGATGAACCAACGACGGCGCTGGACGTTACTATCCAGGCGCAGATCATGGATCTTTTGCTCAACCTTCAGCGTGACGAAGGCATGGCATTGATCCTGATTACCCACGACCTTGCAGTCGTAGCTGAAACAGCCCAACGGGTCTGCGTGATGTATGCCGGGCAAGCAGTGGAAACCGGCGTCGTGCCGGATATCTTCCAGGCGCCCAAGCACCCTTATACGGAAGCGTTACTGGCCGCTATTCCCGAGCATAGCCTCGGAGAGCGACTCTCCACGCTGCCGGGCATCGTGCCTGGCCGGTACGACCGCCCCAAGGGCTGCCTGCTTTCACCACGCTGCCCTTACGCGCAGCCACGCTGCCTGGAGCGCCCCGCCCTTGAGCCCTATACCCATAATGGTATCAGCGGCTCGGTCCGCTGCTTCTTCCCTCGCAACCTGAACCCTGAGCAGTGGCCGGAAGTGTTGCCGGAGTCCCAGCGTCCTAGTCATCTACCTGGAGAAGCCCATGGCCGCGCCTGATTTGAATACCAACGCCGCCAAACCTGCGGACAGCGTACTCACCGCCCGTGCGCTGACACGTCACTACCATGTATCACGCGGCATGTTTAAGGGCCAGGCGACTGTACGCGCCTTGAATGGTGTTTCGTTCGATCTTGTGCCTGGCAAAACACTGGCTGTCGTAGGCGAATCCGGCTGTGGCAAGTCCACACTGGCACGAGCCCTGACACTGATTGAAGAACCGTCTTCCGGCTCGCTCAGCATTGGTGGCCATGAGGTCAGTGGCGCCAGTGCAGCGGTACGCAAACAATTGCGCCGTGACGTGCAGATGGTGTTCCAGAACCCTTATGCCTCACTCAACCCACGGCAAAAGATTGGTGACCAACTGGCAGAACCGCTGGTTATCAATACCAATCTGTCCCGCAGTGAGCGTCGCGACAGGGTTCAGGCCATGATGCAACAGGTAGGCCTGCGTCCAGAGCACTACCAGCGCTATCCGCACATGTTCTCTGGTGGCCAACGCCAGCGGATTGCCGTGGCCCGTGCGATGATGCTCAATCCCAAGGTACTGGTAGCGGACGAGCCAACGTCAGCCTTGGACGTTTCCATCCAGGCACAGGTACTCAACCTGTTCATGGACCTGCAGCAGGAATTTCAGACGGCATACGTCTTCATCTCCCACAACCTGTCGGTGGTGCGTCATATCGCCGATGATGTAATGGTGATGTATCTAGGCTGTACCGCAGAAAAAGGCCCGCGTGACGCGCTGTTTGAAAAGCCTCTGCATCCCTATACGCAGATGCTGCTCTCGGCAACACCGAGCCTTCAACCCGATACCAGCAAGCCACGCATCAAGGTTCAGGGCGAGCTGCCTAACCCGCTGGATCCGCCACCTGGCTGTGTGTTCCATCGCCGCTGCCCGTATGCAACCGAGCGCTGCAAGACGGAGGTTCCCGTCCTCCGTGACGTAGACAACCGTCAGGTTGCCTGCCACTACGCTGAAAACTTTCTTTGATCCAGGACAGCGCCAGACTTTTCAGTCTGGCGTTTACTAACTCCCATCGCTAATGGCCACCCTGTTGTCGGATGGCCGCCGTTTGTCTTGGTCTTACTGAACTGCTAATCAATAAAAACAATCAAGTCAATTAGCCCTTGGTTGAACTAAACGATTGAGCCGTCTCACTTTGGCGTTAAGATCGCAAACTCTTTAAAGCATGGGAGTTAAAATGAAATCGCTGGCCAAGCTGATGGCGCCACTGATTGTGGCGATCGTCATTGCAGCCTTGCCCGTTCCCGAGGGACTGGCACCGCACGCATGGCATTTCTTCGCAATTTTCTTGGGCTGTGTGATCGGTCTGATCTTTGAACCCTTACCGGGCGCTGTCATAGGCCTGATTGGTGTGGTGGTGGCTGCGGTGCTGGCACCCTGGGCCCTGTTCTCGCCCGAACAACTGGCGCAGCCCGACTTCAAGGTAGCCGACAAAGCCTTTACCTGGGCGGTTTCCGGCTTTACCAATTCAACGGTATGGCTGATCTTTGGTGCCTTCATGTTTGCCCTAGGCTATGACAAGACCGGACTGGGCCGCCGGATAGCCTTGTGGCTGGTGAAAACCATGGGCAAGCGAACCCTGACACTGGGTTACGCCATCATGCTGGCCGACACCGTACTGGCGCCTTTCACGCCCTCCAATACGGCACGCAGCGCCGGTACGCTCTACCCTATCCTGCGTAACCTGCCGCCGTTGTATGACTCGCACCCAAACGACCCAAGCATGCACCGTATAGGCACCTACCTGATGTGGGTAGCGATCGCATCGGCCTGCGTGACGAGTACGCTGTTTCTAACAGGCATTGCGCCAAACCTGCTCGCTGTCGCGTTGGTAGAAAGCTCTACAGGCATTCGCATCACCTGGGGTGAGTGGTTCATGGCCACCGCGCCAGTTGGCATTTTGCTGCTCGCCTTGTTGCCGCTTCTGAGCTATTGGCTATGTCCACCGGAGTTGAAGTCCGGCGATGTCGTACCAAAATGGGCAGCAGAAGAGCTGTCCAAGATGGGTAGCCTGACGCGCAATGAAGTCATCCTGCTGGTCCTGGTTGTCTTGGCCCTGGCCATGTGGATCTTTGGGACTGCCGTCATTTCACCCGCACTGGTTGGCATGCTCGTGATCAGTCTCATGCTGATTATCGGCATCGTGACCTGGAACGATATCCTCAGTAATAAAGCTGCCTGGAACACCTTTGCCTGGTTCGCCACGCTGGTTGCCCTGGCAGACGGCTTGAACATGGTCGGCTTCGTAAAATGGTTCGGTATGTTGATGGCCAACTATCTTGGCCATTTCGACCCCACCGTAGCGATGGTCCTGCTCACAGTAGTCTTCTACCTGCTGCACTACTTCTTTGCCAGCGCCACAGCCCATACCACCGCATTGCTGCCTGTCATGGTAGCGGCGGCGGCGAGCATTCCAGGTATCGATATGCATACCTTCGTACTGCTGCTTTTACCCACCATCGGGATTATGGGCATCATTACACCTTATGGAACCGGCCCTAGCCCGGTTTATTACGGCAGTGGTTACCTGCCGGGCCCCATGTGGTGGCGTCTGGGTGCAATCTTTGGCTTCCTGTTCCTGGCTACATGGTTGGGTATTGGCACGCCCTGGCTGCTGATGACACGTTAAGCCGCTACGCTTTCGTGTCAGTCCATGGAAAAATGCGGCGCTTATCGAGCGCCGCATTGCTTTCTGTTCAAGCCATGCGGCCATATGGAGCCTTGCATGGACCTTTCCGAACTGACCGCCCGCCTGCATGCCATTCGCGATGCTAATCAGTGGCGCCGCTATCACAGCCCCAAGAATCTGGTCATGGCCGCCAGCGTTGAAATGGCAGAACTGACTGAAATCTTTCAGTGGAAGACTGAGGAAGAATCTCATCATCTACCGGCCGAGCAACTCGAACATGCTGGCCAGGAAATCGCAGACGTTATGCTTTATCTCCTTCAACTTTGTACAGAACTCGGGCTCGATATGGAAACAGTTGTCCGCGCCAAACTGGCCGATAATGAACGGCGCTTCCTCCCATGACCGATACTTTTTTCGATGACCGCGCCATCCGCTTTGCAGAGAAAATCTACGGCAATGCCAAGGGCGCCATCCGGCTGGCCGTGCTCCAGGCCGATTTAAAAGAGACCTTGCCTGATCGCCCCTTGCGGGTACTGGATATCGGCGCGGGGCTGGGGCACATGGCACTCTGGCTGGCGGAGCAGGGCCACACCATTACGCTGGCTGAGCCCTCACCGCCCATGCTGCAAGGTGCTCGCCATCGCTTCGATGAATCAGGCCTTGAGGCCACGTTTATCGAGGCACCCTGGCAGGAATTACCCGGGCTTGTCGATAGCCGCTTTGACTTGGTGCTCTGTCATGCTGTGTTGGAGTGGCTGGCCCAGCCGCATACTATTCTGCCAGCGCTCTTACGTCTTACGGCCCCGGATGGCTACCTCTCGCTGGCTTTCTACAACCGGGATGCGCTCATTTACCGAAACCTTCTAAAAGGCCATTTCAAAAAGCTCAAACGACAGGACTATGCCGGTGAAGGCAAAGGTCTGACACCTCAACAACCACTTGATCCCCGTGAGCTGGAAAGTGCAATGAGCAGCAGCTGGCAGATCATGAGCCGCAGTGGTGTTCGTGTTTTCCATGACTACATGCCAGTTGATTTTCAGGGTAAGGTCAACGAAGCCGATCTGATCGAAATGGAGTTAGCCCATCGACGGCATCCTACCTTTGCAGGGCTTGGCCGTTATCTGCACTGGATTTGCCAACCTCGCGTTCTAGAGGAGTGACCTATGCGTCGCCTGTTTGCTTGCGTCGTTATCACCTTGGGGCTGACTGCCTGTCAGAGCCAGAATCCCTATACCGCCAGCGCGCTGCCTGAACTGGCTGCACCGACGCTTGCTGCTCCAGACCGCATAGACCCAAGCAGCTATCCGGCGGCGCCGCTCGACTACAGTCGCTATCGTAGTTGGGCATGGGCAACCGAGGGCGTCCGCATAGCTGGCAACTCATCCCAGCCGATGGATAGCAGTACCCTTCAGGACGCTATCAGCGCGCAGCTTGACCAGCGCGGCCTGCGTCCAGCGCCTGCCGGCACCCGGCCTGATGTCTACGTAAGCGCAACCATTCGGCAAGAGCAGCGCGTCGTCTACGACACCGATTATTACGGGGGCGGTGTCGGTTACGGTGGCCATCCTTACGGCTATGACCGCTGGGGCACATACGGCGGGACCGGCTACAGCCAGACCCGCCCTCGGTATTATCTAGTTGAGGTGCTGGGCATTGAATTGGTCGACGCGCAAAGCCGTAAGCGAATATGGAGCGGCAGCGCCGAGGAACGGGGTGGCAATAGCCAAAGCGCCCGTGCCCAATCGATCCGCGAAGCCGCTCGTCGCGCACTTGAGCAGTATCCTCCACACTGAAGATAAAGCGTGCAGGGTCCGGTCTTATAGTCATTATCGTTTAGTCGGAGAGTGACCATGATCCGTCGTTTGCTTGTTATCGCGTTTACGCTTGCCCTGACGGCGTGCGAAACCAATACCGTTAACCGAGACTACGATCCTGGCCGCGATTATGCCGCCTATCGGAACTGGACGTGGGCTCAGCCCGCCGTCTCCTATAAACCTGAAGACCCTCGTCTGAAAAGCGACCTGACCGACCAGCGTATCAAGGATGCCGTGAGCGGCCAGTTGGACCAGCGCGGCCTACGTCCTGCCACAGTTAACGGACCGGCGGATCTGCAGGTTCGCGCTTATCTGATCACTGACGAGCGCCATGGCCAAACGATGCGTACCGACCCTTACTGGGGCAGTCCCTGGGGCTACTGGGGTCCCTGGGGCAGCGGTGGCTATACCCAAACCCAAACGTTTACCTACCAGGTGACTACCCTGCAAATCGACCTGCTCGATAGGCGTGACGGAAAACTGGTATGGCGTGGCAGCACCGAGCTTTCCTCTGATCAAACCGCTGATACACCTGCACAACGTACGACGGCTATTAATACGGCAATTAGCAAGATTCTGGCGCAGTATCCGCCCCGCTAATGAGTACGGCACTGACGCACCGCCCGGCCACGTATGATGATTTGCAGGAGATTTGCCAATTTCTGCAAAGTCCCGAGGAGCTGTTTTATAGTTATCCGAGCGCTTCATGGCCGCTAACTGCCGAGCAATTAGCCGAGGCGTATGCCAGCCGTAAAGGCAGCACGGTTGTATTGCTGGAGAATCGACTGGCTGCCTATGCAAACTTCTTCCGTTGCAAGCCGAGCATGCGGCCTGTTTCAGTACCAACACACCTGGCTTGCTGCTCTATACGCGCCTAGGGTATCTGCCAGTTTCCATAGAGGAGCGCTGCAATCCATTCGGGCAACGGACAGTATTGATACATCTACGCAAACGCCTCTGAAGCCATAAGCGCTCATTACATGCGAGCAAGCACAGCGAAATCGCCACCCACCTGCATAGGTGCCGTGCATCCGTAGGGCTCGTATCCATAGGCGCAGTCTGTTGAAACAGACGTCACGGCCTCAACAGGCGGGGCTGAAGGCAGGTATAGGCCAAGCCCACCCAAGACCGCTAACAAGATCAGAAAAAGAAAGGCCGAGCTGGCTCTCATCTTCATACGTCACCTCCACTGCACATACGGGCAACTTGGCGCCAGCAGAACAAAGGGCGTCACGCGCTGCCTTGTAATACTCAGTATAGATAAGATTCAGAAAAGGAAAGCCGCCTGTACGTACGTTCAGGCTGAAAGAAATGGCGGAAGGCAGTGAGAGTCGAACTCACCCGGGAACGGCTGCCGTCCCCAACCGGGTTTGAAGCCCGGCCGCGCCACCGGGCACGATTGCCTTCCATCAATTAACTCGAATGCTCGACCTCAGTGACCAGCGCACTGTCTGGACGGATCTTGCGTTCATCGCCAATTCGGCGAGTCAGGCCGATCCGATCGAAGAATTCGAGTATCTGGATTGTGCGTTTACGTCCGATCCCGAGACCATCCCTAAACGCTGCTGCGCGAATGATCCCCTCTTCGCGCTCAAGACGCAACGTCAATTGTACCAAATGGTTTATCGTAACCTCAGGATAAAACAAATCTTTGACGATTTGCTGCAGCTGACCCAGCCGGGCCAGCTTACGTAACAAGTGACGTACCGAGGCTTCATCCTCTCCGGCTTCACGCGCCAGATCGCGCACCCAGGGAGGATCAAAACGGCCTGTCTCAAGGAGGGGCCAGAGCTTTCCTTTAAGGGCCTCTTCCGCCTCGGTCAAGCGAACCCGATGGCCTGGAAGGTGCAGCCACGGTCCACTGGATTCAATCTGACTGGACGCCATAAGGCTTTCCAGCAGCGCGATAAACACAGGTCGCTCCAGTTGCGGCAAGGCAAAGCGCCGCAGCCGATCACGATCCGGCCCCAACTCATCAGGCTGTTCGGCATGGAAGGCTTCAAGCCGCTCAAGCAAAACCGCTTGCAACTGCTGCCAGCGAGCCGTATCGAATAGACGAATACCTTGCCGGGTGGAAACCTCCATGACCTGCACCGGCAGCTGCCAACGCGCCCTTGGCCGATTGAACTGACGCTCCAGCACCGCAGGCATTACACCGTTGTCGGCCCGTTTGAGCAATTCCGGCAAGGCCTCCTCGAACGTACCCTGACGTAACGCCTCAAGTTGCGCCAGGCGCGCCGGGGTACGTCGATTACGGGCAGGCCCGAACGGGTCCAATACACGCCCACCGCCAATGGTGCGCTGCGCAGACTGGTCCCGCAGAACCAAATGATCCCCATGGGCAGCCTGTAACGGTGAGTTGAGTACCAGCTGCGCCAAGGTACGGCCGCCGGGTGCCAAGACGCCCTCATCTTCCAAAAGCGCTATCCGCCCGGTCAGATTCTGGGCACCCAGATGCACATGTACGGGAGTCCAATGCGCCAGCGCCTTAGCCTCGCTACCAAGCAGGTGCAGATCGATATCGACGCGTGTAGAGGGTGCGTGAAGCGCTTCATCAAGCAGCCAGTCGCCTCGCCGGATCTGCTCGACATTGAGCCGGTCACCCGCCAGGTTTACGGCCACACGCTGCCCGGCATGGGCAGCCTGGGCCTCCTGATTCTGGGCATGCAATCCTCGCACGCGTACGCGGCGCCCCAGCGCGCCCAACAGCAACTCGTCCCCAACCGCCACACGGCCATCAAAGGCGGTTCCTGTCACTACCACGCCCGCGCCTGAAACACTAAAGACACGGTCAACTGCCAGTCTGAAATACCCCTGATCACTGCGGGTCAGAGCCTGCTCAGCCTGATTCAGCAACGCAGCACGTAGCGCCTCAATGCCCATTCCCGTCTGGCTTGAGACAGGAAACACCGGAGCGCCTGCAAGTGGTCCACCCGCTAGCAACGCATCGATTTCCTCCTGTACCAGCTCGATACGCTCGGCATCAACGCGATCCGTCTTGGTCATGGCGACCAAGGCGCGCTTTATGCCCAGCAACTCGACAATGGCCAGATGCTCACGCGTCTGCGGCATCACCCCGTCATCAGCTGCTACTACCAACAGCACAAGATCGATCCCACTGGCACCGGCCAGCATGTTGTGGACAAACCGCTCGTGCCCCGGGACATCAATAAAGCCGGTCAGCTCGCCATTGCCCAGGTCGGCATACACATACCCAAGGTCAATGGTAATGCCTCGTTCCTTTTCTTCACGGCGGCGATCACCCTCTACACCTGTCAGAGCGCGGATCAGGGAAGTCTTGCCATGATCGATATGGCCTGCCGTTCCGACGATCATACGTCCCACCCTTCTACTGAAAGCACTCCTAACTGCTCCAGAAAGCCAGCCTCATCATCAAGCTGACGCAGATCTAACCAGAGCGCATCGTCATCGATGCGGCCTATCACCGGGACAGGTAGCTGTCGCAGGGCTTCTTCCAAAAGGCGCAATGCACGACCTCGCAAACGCTTGGAGCTGTTCGGCCGCATGCATAACGCTGCGCTGGGTAAACGGGCAACAGGCTGCGTACCACTGCCGATCATGCCTAGCGTAGACTCATTCGATACCTGCCAACGCTCGCCCAGCGTACGGGACAGAGCGCCCATAACGCGCTGCACCTGAGCCTGGATATCTGCTTGAGCACGGGAGAGCAGTCTGAGACTGGTCAACCGTTCACCGAGACGATTCGGGTCTCGATAAAGCGCCAGGACGGCCTCAAGCGCAGCCAATGTAATTTTATCGACACGTAAAGCTCGTTTGAGCGGGTTCTTTTTGATACGGGCAATCAAGTCTTTATGTCCGACAATGATTCCGCATTGTGGGCCACCGAGCAGCTTGTCTCCGCTAAAGGTCACGATATCAGCCCCGTCGCGCAGCGCTTCCTGAACCGTTGGTTCCTTGGGCAATCCCCAGCGCGTCAGGTCTACAAGCGAGCCGCTACCCAAGTCTTCCAGCAAGGGCACGTCATGAGCACGGGCGATGGTAGATAGCTCGGGAGTCGCCACACTGCTGGTAAACCCTTGAACCGTATAATTGCTGGTATGTACGCGCATGAGCAGACCGGTACGCTCGGTAATAGCAGCCTCATAATCCTTGGCATGAGTGCGGTTGGTTGTGCCTACCTCGACCAGCTTGACGTTGGCACGTGCCATGATGTCAGGAATACGAAAGGCTCCGCCAATCTCGATCAGCTCGCCACGTGAGATGATTCCCTCCTTGCGAGCGCCCAGGCTGTTGAGCGCAAGCAATACGGCGGCTGCATTGTTATTGACTACCGTAACCGCTTCAGCGCCAGTCAACTCACGGATCAGACCAGCAATCAGATCATCGCGGTCACCCCGCTTGCCCGTGGCAAGATCAAATTCGAGATTGAGGGGATAGCGTGCAGCAAGCGCCATTGCCTCGATTGCCTCTTCGGGCAGCAACGCACGCCCCAGGTTGGTATGCAACACAGTTCCGGTCAGGTTGAACACACGCCGGACCTGGCGCTGGTTTCTCGCAGCCAGACGCTCTCCGGCTCGTCCAGCCAGAATGGCCTCCTCGATTTCTGCCTCACTGATTTGTCCCTGTCGAAAAGACTCACGCAGCTCATCGAGCAACTCGCGAAAAGCCTTGAGCAATGCTTCACGGCCATAGCGATCAATAAGCGGTACAGCAGCAGGATGACGTAACAGACGATCAACAGAAGGCAGACGGACGGCGGTCATGCAGGCCTCATAACAAAAACATGAGCCTGGAGTTTACAACCGGATGCAGCATCGCGCATGCGTACGTAACAAGACCAGCACTTCGGCCCTATAAAAGAAAGGCTGGCAGAGCCCGCCGCTGTAAGCGAAACAGGCTCTGTTTATCAGGTATCAGCCGCCGGGAGCCAGCAGCAGATTAGGGGCCTGACGGTGGTAGCCTTCCTGATCAAGCCGCATATCCAGCGCCAGGCTGGCCAGGTCGGTCGACACCGCTTCTGCCTCTGTGTCGTGCTCCAGATACAGGAGCTTGAGGTAGGTTTCGCAGCTGGGACAGGCTTCCGCCCGTAGTGGCGCCTTATCGGCAAGAACCGCATCGTTCTCTAACGAGAAATAACCCAGCTCCTTGCTGTTTTCGCACTGAGTACATTTTACCCGTACGTAGTGCCACTCACAGGAGCACAGCGAGCAGCTCAGGTAGCGAAGACCATTGAGCTTGCCGCGGTGGCGAATCACACCGGCTACCGGAAGCGAGCCACAGGCTGGACAATGAGTCTGGCTTTTGGATTCACGAAACTTGTCCGTCTCGATCTGAAACAGCCAATTTGTCCAGGCAACCTGTAGCGCTGCACCCAGGAAAGGCACCAGTGCCGCTGGAACCTGGTCGTACTGCCCGCTAACCAGTGCAATGGCCCATACCTTACGCTGTCCGGCGTCCGCTGTGCGAATCTGCTCAAGCGCTTCTTGTACGGCAGTATTGCCTTCAGGCACCTGATACGCCTTCAGTAGGGCGTCCAGAACAGCTAGCCAAGCCTCTTCGCGGACCAGCGTATCGCAGCTCAGCGGAGGCAGGCCGTGATGCTGGCTTTGCTCAATGCGCTTAGCCTCCAGCGGAAGATTTTCCAAGTTGTCGAAAACCTGCTGCTGAGCACGGCAGATACCACTGACAAGCAGCAGGTAATCACGTAGCGGGTTACCGTCCGCCAGCTTTTCCAAACGCTCGGCACGGTAGCTGAAAGCATTTTTCGGTGGCAGGTTAATAAAGGGAGGCGTTACGGCTGAGGCTTCGATCTGCCCCGGTTCGAGAATCTGACCTGACACGCAGGAAACCTCTTCTGTGATGAGAGCCGCCACAGACCTCCAGGTCCATGGCGGCGACAACCATGCCAGGGCATGGCTACACGTTTGACGCCTGTTCATGGCCTGTCGAGGCAGGCCATGAAAGGGCTTTTACTTCTTGTCTCGCGTGATGTCCTTGTACCAGAGCGAGTGATGCTTCTTGGCCCACAGGAGGCTGACCTTACCGTGCAGCATGGCACCAATCGAACCCTTGATCCAGATACCGGCATAGATATGCACGATGATCGACAGGATCAGCAGGAACGCTGCGGCCGCATGGGCCAGTGCCGCCAGACGGATGCCGCCAATCGGGAAGAAATGGCTGAAGTACTCACGCCAGATCACGATCCCGCTAAGCATCAGTACCAGCATGGAAGTTAGCAGTACCCAGAACAACACCTTCTGTCCCGGATTGTACTTACCGATCTCAGGCAATTTGTCCTCACGGTTGTTCAGCACGTCACCGATCTGCTTGACCCACTGCATATCCCGCTTTTCCAGGATATTGTGGTGCCAGAAGCGGATCACGAGTCCCATGAAGAACAGAAACATCGCCACGCCCATAAAGGGGTGAAGAATCCGTGTCCACGGCCCGCCGCCGAACAGGTTGGTCAGCCAGAACAGCGCTGGATGGAACAGCGCCAGCCCCGACAGGCCTGCCATGAAGAACAGTATAGCCACCGCCCAGTGATTGGTGCGCTCACTGGCACCATAACGAACGATCTCTTTTTTCATTTGAAGGCTCCTGGAGCGTCTCCCCCGCCTGCGAGGGAGACGTTATCTCAGCGTTTGGTCGGATCGAACGTCTTCACCGACGTGTCCTGGGACTTTTTCTCCACCTGCTCGGCGGCAGCATCGTGATGAGCCTCATCCTCTTCGTCCGCACGGTTTGGTCCGATGCGTACGTAGTGGAAGAAGCCCGCCACCACCGCAGCGCCCATGGCAAGCAGCGACAAGGGCTTGGTGATGCCTTTCCACAGGCTTACCATCGGACTGATGGCCGGATCGTTAGGCAGGTTGTTGTACAACGCAGGCTGGTCGGCGTGGTGCAACACGTACATGACGTGCGTACCGCCTACACCCGCCGGGTCGTACAGACCAGCGTTCTCGTAACCACGGCTCTTCAGATCGACGATGCGCTCCTCGGCATGGTGCTTCATGTCTTCCTTGGTGCCGAACGTAATGGCACCCGTCGGACAGGTCTTCACACAGGCCGGCTCAAGCCCTACCGATACACGGTCGGAACACAGGGTGCACTTGTACGCCTTGTGATCCTTCTGCGAGATCCGTGGAATGTTGAACGGACAACCGGTAATGCAGTAGCCGCAGCCAATGCAATGGTCCTGGTTGAAGTCAACGATACCGTTGGCATGCTGGACGATCGCTCCCGGGCTCGGGCACGCCTTGAGGCAGCCCGGCTCGGCGCAATGCATACAGCCGTCCTTACGAATCAGCCACTCCAGATCACCTACCTGGTTCTCATGCTCGGTAAAGCGCATGAGCGTCCAGGTATCGGAGGTCAGATCGGCCGGGTTGTCGTACGTACCATGGTTATGCCCCACTTCGTCACGCAGCTCGTTCCACTCTGAACACGCCACCTGGCAGGCCTTGCAGCCAATGCACTTGGAAACGTCGATCAGCTTGGCGACCTCATCTACCTGGCGGATAGAGGAAGGCGTAGTCGTCGTCGCGGATTGGGCAATGATTTGTTGAAGTGCCATTTATGCCTTCTCCACGTTGACGAGGAACGATTTCGATTCGGGCGTTTGCGAGTTGCCATCGCCGACGAACGGAACCAGTGTGTTGGTCAGGTAGCCATGGCGCGTCAGACCCGAGAAGCCCCAGTGCAGCGGAATACCAATCTGGTGCACGGTCTGGCCGTTCACTTCCAAAGGTTTGATCCGCTTGGTCACCACCGCAACGGCTACGATGTAGCCACGCTTGGAGCTCACCCGAACCTTGTCGCCTGCCGCAATACCCTTCTCCTTCGCCAAAACTTCGCCGATCTCGACGAACTGCTCAGGCTGGGCGATCGCATTCAAACGGCAATGCTTGGTCCAGAAGTGGAAGTGCTCCGTCAAACGGTACGTGGTCGCCGCATATGGGAACTTGTCGGCCTTGCCGAACGATTCCCATACGGAAGGCAGCACACGGGCGGCCGGGTTACTGATCACCTTGTTGTTCTTCGGATGCATCGGGTTAACCCCGATCGGCGTCTCGAAGGGTTCATAGTGCTCAGGGAACGGACCTTCGGCCATCTTGTCGACAGCGAAGAAGCGCGCTACACCTTCCGGGTTCATGATGAACGGATTCATACCGGCTTCCGGTGCGCTGTCCGGCTTGAAGTCCGGAACGTCTGCACCACCCCAGTTTTTACCGTTCCACCAGACCAGCTTCTTGTCCGGTCCCCATGGCTTGCCACTTGGGTCAGCCGAGGCACGGTTGTACAGAATCCGGCGGTTCATCGGCCAGGCCCACGCCCAACCCAGACTCTGTCCGACACCATAGGGATCGCTGTTGTCACGGCGTGCCATCTGGTTGCCTTGCTCGGTCCAGCTACCACAGAAGATCCAGCAGCCCGACGCGGTCGTACCATCATCCTTGAGCTGTGCAAAGCCAGACAGCTGCTGACCAGCCTTGGCAACCACAGCGCCAGTGGCATCGGTCACGTCCTTGACGGCATACCCGTTGAACTCCTTGGCCAGCTCCTCAGGAGACGGCTCATGTGGAATCTTGTACGGCCAGTTCAGGTTCAGGATCGGATCCGGGTAGGCACCACCTTCCGAGCGATACATCTCGCGCAGCTTGAGGAAGATTTCCGACATGATGGTCACGTCAGTACGCGCCTCACCGGGTGCTTCAGCGCCTTTCCAGTGCCACTGCAACCAACGGCTACTGTTGACCAGGGAGCCATCTTCTTCAGCGAAGCACGTCGTTGGCAGACGGAACACCGCGGTCTTGATGCTGGCAGTATCAACGTTGTTGTACTCGCCGGCATTACGCCAGAACTCGGAGGTTTCGGTTGCCAGCGGATCCATGATGACCAGCCACTTCAACTTGGCAAGCGCAGCTACTACGCGATTCTTGTCTGGCAACGATGCGATCGGGTTGAAGCCTTGGCAGAAATAGCCACGGACTTCGCCACGAGACATCATGTCGAACATCTTCATCACGTCATAACCGGCGCCCGGTACATCCAGCTTGGGCAGATAGTCGTAGCACCAGTTGTTTTCAGCCGTCGCCGCATCGCCATACCAAGCCTTCATCAGGCTGACATGGAACTTGCCGTAGTTCTGCCAATAGGACATCTGGCCAGGACGAAGCGGCTTTAGGGCACGCTTGGTGATATAGGCATTGAAGTCCTGCTCACCATCATTGCCAAGGGTCATGTAACCCGGCAGAAGGTTCGACAGCAGACCCAGATCGGTCAGGCCCTGAATATTGGAGTGACCGCGCAGTGCGTTCACGCCGCCACCCGGCAGCCCAACGTTACCCAGCAGCAGCTGGACCATCGCCGCCGTACGGATGATCTGCGCACCCACAGAGTGCTGCGTCCAACCCAGGGCGTACAGAATGGTCATGGTCTTGCCAGGCTGCGAGGTCTCAGCGATTTCCGCCCAGATCTTTAGCATACGGTCCTGCGGCATACCGCAGATATTGCTGGCAACGTCCGGTGTGTAACGGCTGTAGTGCTTCTTCATCAGCTGGAAGACGCAACGCGGGTGCTCTAGAGTCGGATCGACCTTGGCAAAACCGTCCGCGCCCTTTTCATAGCTCCAGGTGGACTTGTCGCTATAGGTGCGCTTCTCAGCGTTGTAACCACTGAACAGGCCGTCTTCGAACGTGAAACCTTCGTTCACGATAAAGGAGACGTCAGTGTAGTTACGAACGTATTCGTGCTGAATCTTGTCGTTTGTGATCAGGTAATTGATCAAACCGCCCAGGAACGCAATGTCCGAGCCGGTACGAATCGGCGCGTAGTAATCCGATACGGAAGCCGTACGGGTATAACGCGGATCGACTACGATCAGGCGTGCCTTGTTATGGGCCTTCGCTTCGGTCACCCACTTGAAACCGCACGGGTGCGCTTCAGCGGCGTTTCCGCCCATCACCAGAATCAGGTTGGCATTACGAATATCTGTCCAGGTATTCGTCATGGCGCCACGGCCATATGTCGGGGCAAGACTTGCCACCGTCGGGCCGTGTCAAACGCGAGCTTGGTTATCGAAACCGACTAGACCAAGGTTACGAACGACTTTCTGAGTCAGATAACCGGCTTCGTTAGAAGCAGCAGACGCCGCCAGGAAGCCAACGGACGTCCAACGGTTAACCGTTTGGCCCTGGTCATTCTTGGAGATAAAGTTGGCGTCACGCTCTTCCTTGACCAGTTTGACGATGCGCTCCATCGCCTCTTCCCAGGAAATGCGCTTCCACTCATTGGAGCCTGCTTCACGCACTTCAGGGTATTTCAGTCGATTCGGACTGTGGATGAAGTCCAGCAGACCGGCGCCTTTCGGACACAGCGTACCGCGGTTCACCGGATGATCCGCATCGCCTTCGATATGAATGATGTTTTGCGCAACGTTTTTGGCCTTATCGCCATGGCTGTACATAACCAAGCCACAACCTACAGAGCAATAAGGGCAGGTGTTACGCGTTTCGATGGTGCGCGCCAGTTTGAAATGGCGCACCTGTTCGGCAAAAGCTGGCGTTGGTGCCATGCCTAGTGCCGCCAGGCTAGATCCTGCAAGGCCGATACCCGCGACCTTGAAGAATTGCCGACGGTTCATATCCACGTCTTGACTCCTCATCAGAAGTGAAGTGCGATTCTTCGCCGCACCCCTGAGCAAAATATAACCAATCGAAGCGATGGCAACTAGCCATTTATCCAGTTATTTTGCTCTTTTGGGAACTTTCGCAGTACACCTCTGTCCTAGGCGCGCTCCGAAACCTCTGATTTTGTTATCGGCCTAATACAGCATGTCTTTAATGCTGTCTGCACCTTTTTACATTTTGTGTTAAGGTTTCCCCCTCGTTTATTTCGAAGGCTGAAGACAGGTCTAATGACACTGCTTAACCCTCATCATTGGCTGCCCACGCCGCCATAGCGTTCTCCCCCTCCGCCTGTGCCACTGACGCTGGAAGCCCCCGTCAGTACGGTATTTGTTGCGCGCCTTTCAGGCCCCTCACTTTTCCTGTTCAACGTGTCAATAACCTTTGCCGTTTGCTCGGCAGGCAGGTTATGGCTATTTGCTTTGGTAACTGCAATGTTGCATACCCTCAAGAATCACTGGCTCTACAACCTGCGAGGCGACATTCTTGCCGGCTTGGTCGTTGCTCTGGCACTCATTCCGGAAGCCATCGCTTTTTCCATCATCGCAGGCGTCGACCCCAAGATCGGCCTGTATGCGTCTTTCTGTATCGCCGTGACCATTGCGTTTGCAGGCGGCCGCCCCGGCATGATTTCTGCTGCAACCGGTGCTACTGCCCTGCTGATGACAACGCTGGTACGCGACCACGGGTTGCAATATCTGCTAGCGGCTACGCTCCTTACGGGCGTTATCCAAATCGTTGTTGGCTATTTGAAGCTAGGCTCGCTGATGCGCTTTGTCTCACGCTCCGTAGTGACCGGGTTCGTGAATGCGCTGGCCATTCTGATTTTCATGGCGCAGTTACCTGAGCTGACCCATGTCACCTGGCACGTATACGCCCTGACAATTGCAGGCCTTGGCATCATTTATCTGTTTCCCTACGTACCCAAGATAGGCAGGATTATTCCTTCTCCACTTGTCTGCATCCTGCTGCTGACGGCCCTCTCGATGTACTTGGGCCTGGAAGTAAGGACCGTAGGTGACATGGGCGAACTGCCGAACAGCCTTCCGGTTTTCCTGCTACCAGATGTACCGCTTAATCTGGATACCTTGATGATCATCCTTCCCTACTCTGCCGCCATTGCAGTGGTAGGACTGTTGGAATCCATGATGACCGCAACCATTGTGGATGATCTGACTGACACCTCCAGCGACAAGAACCGTGAGTGCAAGGGCCAAGGGCTGGCCAATATCGTTTCAGGCTTGCTTGGAGGCATGGCTGGCTGCGCAATGATCGGTCAGTCCGTCATCAATGTGAAATCCGGTGGCCGTTCGCGGCTGTCTACTCTGGTAGCGGGTGTATTCCTGCTTATCCTGGTGGTTTTCCTTGGAGACTGGGTCTCTCGTATTCCCATGGCTGCACTGGTTGCCGTCATGATCATGGTCTCTATCGGCACCTTTAGCTGGGACTCGATCCGTAATCTGAAAAAATACCCGCTCTCTACCAACATAGTGATGCTGGTCACCGTGGCTGTGGTGGTTTTCACACACAACCTTGCCTTTGGTGTACTCACCGGCGTGCTGCTGGCTTCTCTGTTTTTTGCCAATAAGGTGGCGTTTTATCTGCAGGTAGAGAGTCGCTTGGAGAAAGGGCAAAAACGAATCTACAACGTAAAAGGACAGGTTTTCTTCGCATCGACTACCCGCTTCAATGCAGCATTCGATCTGAAAGAAGCAGTTTCTCATGTCTTGATTGATTTAACCCATGCTCACTTCTGGGATATCACAGCCGTCTCGGCACTGGATGCCGTAGTTCTCAAATTCCGCCGGGAAGGTGCGCATGTGGATGTGATTGGCCTGAATCAGGCCAGCGCTACGCTGGTTGACCGTTTTGGCGTTCATGACAAACCGGACGCAGCTGACAAACTGACGGGCCACTAGGCATCATGCATCTGAATGCTACTGATCGAGGAACGGTAATGAACAGGATCATCGCCTGCATCGATGGCTCTCCTGCTACACGAGGTGTTTGTGATTATGCTGCCTGGGCCAGCCTGAAACTGGATACCCCTATCAGCCTGCTGCATGTGCTGGACCGCAAACACTACCCTGCCGATTCGGACCTGAGCGGCACTATCGGGCTGGGCAGTCGGGAACACCTGCTGGACGAGCTGGCCAAGCTGGATGAGAAGCGCAGAGGGTTGGGACTTAAGCAGGGGCAGCTCCTGCTTGAGGCGGCTCAGGAACATGTCACCAAGCTAGGCGCCCAAAAGACCGATACGCTGCAAAGGCATGGCGACTTCCTGGACACACTTCAGGACATGCAGGCGCAAAGCGCACTTCTTGTCATGGGCCGACTGGGCGAGGAAACACCGCCGGAGCGACTTATCGGTAGCCACCTGGAAAGCGCCCTTCGCGCCCTGACACGCCCGATCCTTGTCACACCGGTAGCATTCGAAATCCCTCAGCGTGCAATGCTGGCCTTTGATAACAGCAACAGCGCGCGAAAGGCTCTGGAAATGATGGCAGAAAGCCCGCTCTTCCAAGATCTGGAATGCCACATCGTAACCGTTGGAAAGGATAACGCCGAAAACCGTCAGCCACAGGAAGATGCAGCTACTATCCTGCGCTCCATTGGCTTGAATGTCGTGACCGCTATCGTCGAGGGCGACGTAGAGCTTGCATTGGAAAAATACCGTAAGCAGCAGGAGATTGGCCTGACCGTCATGGGTGCTTACGGACACTCTCGGTTACGGCACTTCTTCATGGGTAGCAACACTGGCAATATGTTGCGGACTGCCGGGGGCGCGTTACTGGTGGTGCGCTAAAGGCAGTCCCTCAGCGCATACAAAGCACAGCTTGTTGCCCTCAGGGTCACGGCAGTACGCGCCGTAATAGTCCGGTGCGTACTGTGCCCGCAACCCGGGAGCGCCTTCATCGGAGCCACCCTGGAGCAATGCCTGGCGCCATGCAGCATCCACGGCTGCCTGTGACGGCGCCGCAAAACTTACCTGCGTCCCATTACCTGCCGAAGCGGGCTGTCCGTTAAAAGGGAACTGGACCCAGAATTGCGGCCATCGCTGTCCGGGATACTGCCAACCAGCCCCTTCAGGGCCACCATCCTCTTCGTCTGCCATACGAATCATGCCTAGCTCACTCAATACGGCATTATAAAAAGCCGTCATGCGGGGCAGGTCATGGATGCCGATTTGGATGTGACTGAACATGGGTGCCTCCACCAGAAGAATTCTTTTCAGCCTAGCAGGCAACTGCTCTCAGCGGTTCACGACCTTGGCAGGCAGCGCCAGCACCAGCAGGCAGCTCAGCAGCAGCGAGCCGGCAAAGCACCAGAGCGCTACGGCACTGCTATGGGTCAGGTCCAGTACAATTCCCATCAGGGAATTACTGACCAACCCCGCAATATTGGCCAAGGAGCAAGCCAGTGCAAACCCGGTCGCCGCAGCGGTGCCTTTGAGAAAGGTTGCCGGCAGACTGAAAAACACCGGAACAGCCCCAATGATAGCGGCCGAAGCGACCCCGAACAGCAGCACCAGCATGGTCACATCCTTGGCGAAAAAAGTGCTCATGAAGAGTGCAGCAGCCCCTATGACAAAGGGCACGATAATGTGCCAACGGCGCTCCCGAAAGCGGTCCGAACTCGCACCGATGACCAACATCCCGACCAGCCCCATGAGGCTTGGAATGGCAGTGAGCAATCCAATCTGTACTGTATCGGTAACGCCGGCCCCTTTGATGAAAGTTGGCAGCCAGAACCCCATGGCGTAGGCGCAGAGCAGTATCGAAAAGTCGATCCCGCCCAGCATCCATACCTTGATATCCCAGAAGCCGTCACGAAAACGGTAAGGCGTATTCGGCCGATCGGCCTCGTCCTCTGCCAGCTTCTGCACAAGTCCATGCTTCTGCTCAGTGCTTAGCCATGCCGCCTCGCCAATATTATTAGGCAGCATCCAGAAGGTCAGAATACCCAAAACAACTGTAGGCACGGCCTCTAGCAGAAACAGCCATTGCCAGCCCTGCAAGCCATTGACCTGATGGAAGTGACTCATGATCCAGCCCGATACTGGTGCACCAATCACGCTCGACAGCGGCAAGCCAATCATGAACAGCGCAATGACCCGACTTCGACGGTACGTAGGAAACCATTGGGTGAGATAAAACAGGACACCCGGCAGAAAGCCCGCCTCGGCAGCGCCCAGGAAAAAACGCAGAACATAGAACTGCCACGCCTCGGTCACAAGCATTGTGGCACCTGACAGCAACCCCCAGGTGATCATGATCCGGGCAATCCAGATTCGAGCTCCGACACGTTCCAGCACCAGATTGCTGGGTACCTCGAAGAGGATATAACCCACAAAGAACAGCCCTGCCCCCAAACCATAGGCGGTCTCGGAGAGGTGCAGTTGGTCAAGCATTTGCAATTTTGCAAAGCCGATGTTGATACGGTCCAGGTAGGCCGCCAGATAACAGAAACAGAGAAAAGGAATGAGCCGCCAGATGACAATGCGGTAAGTACCCGCCTCATCAAAGGTATGAAGCTGGGAGGACCCGTGGCGCACATCCGGCATACACATTCCTTTTAAGCGAGTGCCATGGGACGGCCCCTGGCAGACAGCGTGGGAGGCTATTTTTTTAACGACGCCCAGCACAAGAGCGGTCTCATGCAGCGCCTTCCAAGAGTGGCTGGAGAGCTTATCGAGTTATCGACAAAGCGCAACTAGCCGCTTCCCTTTCACACAAAGGGAAACGGCCAATGGATAACGTCAATAAACGTCTCGCTTGTAACGTCCGTCTTCCTGTAACCGTTCTAAGCATGGCTCACCCAGGATTTCGATCAGAGCGGCATCTACGCCCTGCGCCATGCCTTGCAAACTGCCGCAGACATAGAGGGTCGCGCCCTGTTCGACCCACTCACGAACGTCTGCCGCCGCCTCGGTCAGCCGGCCCTGCACATAGACCTTACGCTCTTGGTCGCGGGAAAAAGCAAGGTCAAGACGGGCAAGCTGACGGTGCGCCAGCCAATGCTCCAGCTCATTCCGGTAGAAGAAATCATGAGCTTGATTCCGCTCACCAAAGAGCAGCCAGTTCTGGCTATGCCCCGCATCGATACGGGCCTTGAGGAGGGATCGCAGTCCCGCGATCCCTGTGCCATTGCCGATGAAAATAGCAGGACGACCATCATGAGATGTATGGAAGGCAGGGTTTGGCCGTAAGCGTGCCATAAGATGCCCACCCTCTGGCGCATGGGCAGTCAACCAGCCAGACGCTATTCCCAACTGACCGCTTCGCTTGCGTTCCTGACGAATGATCAGCGTCATCACACCCTCATCCGGCAGAGAAGCAATCGAATACTGCCTGACAGCCAAAGGCAGCAAAGCCTCTACCAGACCCTGTGCGCGCATTCCCACAAGATGGTGAACGTCCTCAGGCAGAAAGCGGGTTGCTAATGCCTGATCCAATGGCAACTCGATTTCTTCCAATAGCACAGGGCAGTCTGGCGTAAGCCCTAATGGACTCAACCATTCATGCACAAAGGACATGGGATAGCGTGGCAGAATCTCGATAAGGTCACCTGCGTCCCAGTAACAACCTACCGGCACTTCAAGATCAACCTTGAAAACCGGCCAGCCTTGGCTTCCGGGATTCAGGCATTGTCGGGCAGTCAAGTGATAATCCTGAAAAGGAGCGGTTACAGGCTGGCTACTGGCTACTGCACCCAGCTCACTCAAACGCGACTGCCATATGCCTAGCGCGACCTGATCATCCCGGTTTACTTCAACCGGGTCGAACAAGCTATGGGCGCCCTGCCCGGCCAACCAATTTTGCAGTCGCCTGCCGAATGCACAGAAATCCGGATATTGGCGATCCCCCAATGCCAGCACACCATAGGAAAGCTGCTTCAAAGACACTGCCTGCCGTAACACGGCTCGCTCAAACTTGCGGGCATTGTCTGGGGCCTCGCCATCACCAAATGTGCTGACGATAAACAGCGCCTTGTGAGCCGCTGCCAACGCCTCGGAATTGAGCTGGGCGAGCGGTTTTACAGTGGCTGGCTGGCCTGCAGCCTGTAGTTGGCCAGCCGTTTGCCAAGCCATTTGCTCTGCCAAGCCACTTTGGCTGGCAAATCCGATTAACCAGGGATCTCCTCCTGTTGCAGTACCTGCCACCTCACGACGGGCTTGGCGAATACCTTTCTTCTTACGTCGGCGATCCAGATAGAGCAGCCAGCCCGTGATAAAGAATAATGGCATGGCAAGGCTGGCCAGAAACATCAACAGCCGCCCTGCAAGCCCAAAATATTCGCCTGTATGCAGCGCATAGATGCTGCTTAACAGCTGGCCCCTTAAGCTTTTCTCAGCATAACGCTCATGACTGCGAACCACGCCGGTTTGCGGATCCAGCTCCAGCTTATTAAGCGCTCTGAGATGGTCGGCGTCCTGAAGACGATAAAATATGGTTGCCGGCTGACCGGCTGCTGAAGGCAAGCGCAGGGTATAGCCTTCCAGCGTTGGGCCCGCAGCCTGCTGCACGCTTGCCCACAGGGCTTCATGATTAATGACGGGCGGTACTGCATTGGGTTGAGGACGCTCTGGTCTGCCGCCTTTACGCTCACTCCGCTGCTCGGCAGGTGCATCATCCAGCAACCGAATCAACCCGTTGCGATACCACTCGTAGGACCAGAAGAGCCCTGTCAGCGCGGCCAGCAGATAAAGCGCAAGACACCAGGTGCCTGCGACTGCATGCAGATCCCAATTGAAACTACGTCCTTTGCGGGTCCAATCCAGGGCCAACCAGGCTCGCCAGCTGGCAATCTGCTTGGGCCAGCGAAGATACAAACCCGACAGGCAGAAAAATACGAGCATTAGCGTGCAGGCACCAACAATCGCCTTGCCGGTTTCACCCACGGCAAGAAAGCGATGCAAACGCAGCATAAGTTCGAAGAAACCAGCCCCAACAGGTTCACTCAATACTTCGCCGGTATACGCATCGACAAAACGCATAGGCCCACGTCGCTCTCCGGGCGGAGGCTCAAAAAACACACGGACGTTGCTGTTGAGCACTAGGTCGGCCCACAGGCCAGTGACCTTTTTGCCTTCATACGCTTCGGCACGCTTGATAAGCTCGGCAGGCGCCAGCGCGCTTCCAGGCATTCGCTCCTCTACCACCGCAGAGCGATTGAGCAGGCTCGATATCTCGGACTCGAACGAATAGGCAGCGCCAGTCACGCCAATGATGACCAGCACCAGCCCTGCCGTAATGCCCATAAACCAATGCAGCTGGAAGAGAAGTCTTTTCATTTAGTCACTCGATCCACGAGTCGTTCAAAAGCCAATGCGCCTGAGCCATCTGCGCCTGGCGAAAAAGAAGCATTCATACAAAAAGCCCGACTCATAGGAGCCGGGCCATGCACTCATTCCATTAGAAATGGAAGTTGGCACTCAAGAGCGCTGTACGCCCTGCCGCCACGTGCGCCATGTGGGTTGAATACACCTGATCGAAGTAACGCTTGTCCGTCAGATTCTGCACGTTCAACTGCAGGTCCAGGTTCTTCGTCACACGGTAAGCTGCCATAGCATCATACCGAGTGTAAGACGGAATGTAGGTTGAGTTGGCAGTGTTGCCGAACTGACGATCTACATAGGTAGCGCCACCACCGATCGTGAAGTCCTGGGTAACATCATAGGTTGTCCACAGGGTAAAGTTGTTCTCTGGCGTCTGAGGCATCTTGTTACCCTCATCAGAAGCCGTCGTTGACTTACGAATCTCGCTGTCCAGGTAGGTATAGCCACCAAAGACCTTCCACTGAGGGGTCAGCTTGCCACTGAAGCCCAACTCAACACCTTGAACGCGTTGTTCGCCATCAAGCACCTGGAGACTGGTACTCTCGGGACTAGCCACTCGGGCGTTGGTCTTGTCCGTACGGAACAAAGCAGCATTAAGCGAGAGCGCTTCGTTGAAGAAGTCCCACTTTGTGCCAATCTCATAATTACGGTTGCGTTCCGGCTCAAGACTTGTGTTGGAACTACTCAGCTCCGAAAGCCCTTCCCCCGATGTTTCACCGGAAGGGTTGCTGGAGGTGGACCAAGCTACATAAATGCTGCCATTAGGCGCTGGTTTATAGACGACGCCAGCCTGATAATTCCAGAAATGTGACTTGTTCTCGCGCTTGAAATCACCTGCGACCGCTCCGCGTCCGCCGGTTGTATAGCCACTGGAGCGTGTTTCAAAATCGTCGTAACGCAAGCCTAAATTGACTGACCACTGCTCATTGAGCTTGAGTGTGTCAAACACATAACCGGCTGCTGTTTTGGTATCGGTATCGGTGTAAGACGCACCTTCGGCATAAGTACCTGCCCACCCGTCTTTCGGCGTAGGGCTATACAGACTGGTACAGTCGCCACTCGCCAATAATGCAGCGTTACAAGTCGATCCCGATACGCTGGAAGTAAAGGTGTAAGGACGGTTGTGCACGTCCTCATAACTGAACTCCATACCGGTCACCAGCGTGTGCTCAACGCCTGCCGTATTAAACAGGGATTTGAGCTCGGTCTGATTGACCCAACCCTCGGATACGGAGTTACGGCTCTTGGGTGAACGGTAGACATAACCATTGACTACGTTACCCCGACTGTCGTCCGGGTTGGACGCAACATAGTCCAACGTGGTGCGGACCATGCGGAAGTTGTTGGAGAGCGTCAGGTTATCGTTCAGGTCATGCTCTATGCGGAACGTACCACTGTCCGTAGTGCTCTTGCGATAATCACGGCTGGAGCCGTACCAGTTGTCTTTGTCCACATGAGCCGGGCGGCTCGGATTCGCTTTGCTGCGATCAACGTTGGTCAGGGGTATGCCGTAATCAGGCGTATCGTCTGTGTCCAGGTGATAGTAAGAAAAGGTCGCACGCGTTGGCGTACCCAGGCCAAAACTGATTGAAGGCGCTACACCCCAGCGGCTGACATCTGGGCCATCACGCCCTGCGACGTTGGCGTCATGCTTCATCAGATTCAGACGGAAAGCGGCGTTGTCTGTAATCATCTGGTTTACGTCGAGTGTGGTACGACGCGTCTGGTCGGAGCCGTAGGTAAAGCCACCGTTGACGAAGTTTTGCAGTTTGGGCGTTTTGGTAATCAGGTTCAGGCTACCGCCTGTAGAACCCGCACCGGTATAGGCCGAACCGGGGCCTTTGCTGACTTCAATCTGCTCCAGGTTGAAGATCTCGCGCGTCTGAGATGCTACATCACGCATGCCATCGACAAAGGTGTCGCTTTCAGCACTGAAACCGCGAATGAACGGTCGATCGCCTTGAGGGTTCCCCCCCTCGCCAGCACCGAAGGTAATACCAGGCACAGTACGTAGCGCATCGGTCAATGAAAGCGCACCCGTATCGCGGATTACCTGGGTTGGCACTACTGTCACAGACTTAGGCGTATCCCGAAGCGGAGCTGTGTACTTGGAGGATGCCGATTCCTGAACGTTATAACTGCCCTCTTCATCCCCCAGGACAGTTGTACTGTTCAGATCTAAAACATTAGAACTTTTAGTATTACCTTCCTTTTCAGGGGTCTGCTGAGCAAGCGCACTGCCGGAAAAAGCCGTTATGGCCATACCTACTGCTGAAACTAAAAGCTTAGGCGCAACGCCGGATTCGGTTTGACGCGTCATTTCTAATTATTCCCCACGAACGAAGCCGCGGAAAATATACGCAAATACGAATTAGTATCAATAGTATTTTAAAGTATTATTTATTCTCAAAACCAGATGGCATTCTTGCAGAGCACATTTTGCATAAATCGTGAGAATAACTATCATTAATCGCTTTTTTATGCTCATCGGAGCATGTCATGCTGCTAGCCATACCCCAGGTCTTTACTGCTGAAGAAACAACACGTATCCGTGAGGCGCTTAAGCACACCCAGTGGAGTGACGGCAGGATCACGGCAGGGCATCAGTCTGCCAAGGCCAAGCGCAACCTTCAGCTTCCCGAAGACCATCCGCTAACGCGTGAGATTGGTGAGGCCATTGTTCATCGCCTTTGGCAACACCCTCTGTTCATGTCAGCTGCGTTGCCCCACAAAATCTTTCCACCCTTGATCAATTGCTACACAGGCGGCGGCTCATTCGATTTCCATATTGATAATGCCGTGCGCAATGTGAAAAACAGTGCCGAGCGCGTCAGAACCGACATCTCGACAACCGTGTTTTTTAGCGACCCAGACAGCTATGACGGCGGAGAGCTGGTGATTCAGGATACCTACGGTACGCAGCGCGTAAAGCTGAACGCTGGCGATGCTGTCCTTTACCCGGCGACCAGTTTGCACAAGGTCGAGCCCGTTACACGAGGTGCTCGTTATGCCGCGTTTTTCTGGACCCAGAGCCTTGTACGCGAGGACAGCCAGCGAGCCCTGCTGTTTGAAATGGATACGGCCATTCAAAATCTGACCCGTGACGTTCCCGACCATCCCTCACTGGTTCAACTGACCGGAACCTATCACAACCTGTTACGCCGCTGGGTAGACGTATAACCATGGCATACGTCCTTAAGCGACAGGAAGTTCTCGAAAGTCAGGCCTTGGGACAGGCACTGGCGTCTGACAACCCCAGAGAGGCTGCGCGTGTAATCCTGACCGCTGCCAAGGCGGGCTCACCAGACGCCCAGGCCATGTTGGGCCAGATCCTGCTGGAGGGCCGCGGCATTGCACAGGACGCCAGGCTCGCATTGACCTGGTTCACTATCGCTGCCGACCAAGGCCACACGATGGCGCTCAACATGGTAGGACGTTGCCGCGAACATGGCTGGGGCTGCGAGCAGGATGCCCATGCAGCAGCCGAGGCCTATCGTCAGGCTGCCGAACAGGGCCTGGACTGGGGCATGTACAACTACGCCAATCTGCTTGCCACAGGCCGTGGCGTTACTCGAGATGAGTACAACGCCTTCTTACTCTACCGACGTGCAGCTGAACTGGGTCATGCCAAGTCCATGAACCTGGTCGGACGTTTCTACGAAGAAGGAATTGTGGTCACCCGGGATACCCTTGTGGCGCTGGACTGGTACAAACGCTCAGCCGAAGCAGGCGACTTTCGCGGTCAATACAGTTATGCCGCTGTCCTCGCAACAGGCGGCCGGCTTGAAGAAGCCCAGCACTGGCTGAAGGAAGCACTCAAGACAGGAAACCTCAATTTTTTCAGAGCCAGTCGGCAGGGACTGCTGGAGTCCGAGCATGAAACCCTGCGTATGATCGGATTAGCCTATTTCGAACGAGCGGCTGAAATGGGTGATGAAATTGATCATAAAGCTTATATCAGTGCCCAGAGAACGCTTAATCATCAGCCGCTCCTCGCATGAATACTAAAAAACCCGCCGAAGCGGGTTTTTTATTGGCGCTATTTAAACGTAATAGGCCTTTAGCGGCGGGAAGCCATTGAATTCCACAGCACTGTAGCTGGTGGTATAGGCTCCTGTGGATAACCAGTACAGGCGGTCACCGCTGGCAAGGTTCAGGGGCAGGCCGTATTTGTAATGCTCATACATAATGTCGGCACTGTCGCAGGTAGGCCCGGCGATCACGACTTCCTCCATCTCCCCTTTCTTCTCGACCCAGATCGGGAATTTGATGGACTCGTCCATGGTTTCAATCAGACCGGAGAATTTGCCTACATCGGTATACACCCAACGCTCGACGGCTGTGCGCGACTTGCGCGATACCAGTACGACTTCGCTAACCAGAATACCGGCATTGGCAATCAGTGAACGACCGGGCTCCAAAATGATTTCCGGAAGCTCGTCACCAAAGTCCTCTTTCAGGAAGCGGATGATCTCGTCAGCATAGGTTTCAAGGTTATTGGTCTTGGCAATGTAATTTGCCGGAAAACCACCCCCCATGTTGATCATTTTCAGGACAATGCCGTCCTCTTCGCGTAAGCGTTCGAATATGACCTTGACCTTGGCAATGGCAGCGTCCCACACGTCGATATCACGCTGCTGCGAGCCCACGTGGAAGGAAACGCCATAGGGCACAAGACCCAGCTGGCGAGCCAGGATCAGGAGATCCAGTGCAAGGTCAGTCTGGCAGCCGAACTTGCGTGAAAGGGGCCAATCCGCTGTATTGGAGCCTTCGGTCAGAATGCGTACATAAATCTTCGATCCCGGCGCAGCTTTGGCGATGTTACGCAAATCCGCTTCAGAGTCGGTAGCAAACATCCGCACGCCCTTCTCATAGAAGTAGCGAATGTCCTTGGCTTTCTTGATCGTGTTGCCATAGCTGATGCGATCAGGACTTACGCCCGTGCTTAGCACCTTGTCCAGCTCATAGATGGACGCGATGTCGAAATTCGAACCCTTGTCACGTAGGAGTTCAGTGATCTCTATCGCCGGATTTGCCTTGACTGCGTAATAGATTTTGGCAAACGGAAAGTTACCCACCAGATCGTCATACGCTCTGGAAATGGTAGCTTTATCAATCACGACAAAAGGCGTTTCATGCTGGTCAGCGAAGGACTTCATTCGCTGGAAGGTCTCGCGCGAGTAGTAATCTTCGACCTTGATAGACATGCGTCGGACTCCCGATGGCAGAACAAATGGATTCGTAGGGGTATTGCTGAACGCCTAATCCGTTTCCCCACTTTGGTTCGCCTACTTCCCAAGGCATGTCGCCGAAAGCAAAAAGGTCAACATGCCCAGGGCGTTGACCTTGCTGTCTCGTCGTCAGTACTTGAGCCGGATGGATCGTTTCCAGCATGGACGTTCGGGCGCGAACTTTAGGACTAGAAGCCCTCAAGATCAACCAAAAATCCCATGCGGCTGTCTGGTTTGCCTAGATCCGGTACGAACCCTCCTCGTAAAACCGACCGGCAAGGCGAACCGATGTTCCAAAATCCGTCAGGATTCCCCCTGAATGGAAGATCTTGGTCTGGCCAGACGGATGTTTCTGGCAAAGATCGAATTTTGCGAGAGAGTACTAACCAGATTTGGAGACTGCCGCTCACCAAAAAGATGAAAGAAATATTGCAAGGCGTAAACTTTATTAAGGCGCACTGGTCTTGGTGTGTCGCCATGCAGTGCCTTACGTCACGGAAGGATATGGCCTTATTCCAACAATATGTTTTGCTTCATTTCATAGGGAAATCAAAATGATTGGCATCGAAGTCGACGGCTCGGTAGAGCCTCTATCATTCATCAACTCGTTGCAGGTAGCCTTGAAGGAAACCTGGGCAGTGATCTACGCCCATGGCGGAATCATTGCCGAGTTTGATAACGAGCGGGATGCGCGTGAAGAGGCTGAGCGCTGGACAGGAGTCTGCTTCCGTCTGGATGCCTGCTAAGTGCTAGGCTTGAAAGCCTGTGCCATCGTCCGGCTCAGGCTTTCAGCTTCAATTGTTTGCTCCGCTGATTGAATTCATTTCTAGCTCCTATCGCTGTACGTCTTTTCGATAAAGCCATAGGCAATCACATTTTCACCTCAAACCGCACCAGCACCTCTTGCCAATCGCCCTGCTCAAAGAGCACGTTTGATGGGTTTTGCTATCAAGCCTGTCCACGTTAATCCCCCGCAGGCATTGTTTTGGCCTGCCCCCTTACGCTTATGGCACTTATTTCGATGAACAGAACCGGGTTAATCACGCGCAACCTCAAGCGATATGCCTTTCTAGCATTCGCTCCCCTGCTAATGAGCCATACCGCTTCGGCGGCCGACTACCCAGCCGAGATGATCGGCCTGAACTTTTCAGGTGCCGGTTTTGCTGCCCAGGTGCTTCCGGGCGTGAACGGCACCAACTACTTTTTCCCCGATGACTCGTACTTCAGACGCTGGGGCTACCGAGGCATTCGTGTCGTACGTTTCCCCATTACCTGGGAGCGTCTGCAGCCCAAGCTCAACGGTGAGCTGGATGCCCAGTATGCCGAGCTGATCAGTCAGACGCTGGACTCCGCCAAGCGCTACAAGATGCAAATCATTCTGGACCTGCATAACTATGGGCGTTACCGCGACCAGATCATTGGTTCGGAAAGTGTGCCCTACGAGGCTTACCAGGATGTAATGCAACGTATTGCCAAGACCTGGAGCAAACACCCTGCCCTGCTTGGTTATGACATCATGAACGAGCCGCATGATGTGGAAGATCACTGGGACACTGCTGCCCAGTACGGTATTGACGGTATTCGCTCCGTCGACAAGAGCCGTCCGATCGTGATCGAGGGCAACTTCTGGTCAAGCAGTGCGCGCTGGCCTGATGTAAACAAAGGCCTGCTAAACCTCAAGGATCCGGCGGACAACCTGATTTTCTCGGCTCATGTGTATTTCGACGCTGATGCCGGTGGTCGTTACGAATCCAAGGACACGAGTCAGCTTGACCCCATGATTGGCGTCAAACGTGTTCAACCGTTTATTGACTGGCTCAAGGCCAATAACAAGAAAGGCCACATTGGTGAGTTTGGTGCACCAGGGGATGATCCCCGCTGGATGAAGGTCATGGATAACATGCTCTCGCATCTTCAGAAGGAGTGTATCCCGGCTACCTACTGGGCAGCAGGTCCGGGCTGGGGCGACTATTCCCTTTCCATCGAACCCCGGGATAACAAGGAGCGTCCGCAGTGGGCAATTCTCAAGAAGTATGTGAAACACTCGGGCTGCTCGGAAATAGGGCCTAAATAAGCCGATGCCAGGGTGGCCCACTACATCAGGGTCGCCCTGCTGAACAAGACTCGTCTGAAAAGCCAAAAGGCCTGAACCTACAGACCTCGCGGCTTGCTATAATCGCCGGTTTAAGTATCCACCGGACATCAGCCTCCATGACCAAGCAGGCCGCCGAAGTCGCCAAACGGCGCACTTTCGCCATCATTTCCCACCCGGACGCCGGTAAGACCACCATCACCGAGAAGCTCCTCCTGATGGGGCAAGCCATTGCCGTGGCCGGGACCGTCAAATCACGTAAATCCGATCGCCATGCCACCTCCGACTGGATGGAGATGGAAAAGCAGCGTGGTATCTCCATTACCACGTCGGTCATGCAGTTCCCCTACCGTGAACACATGATCAACCTGCTCGATACCCCGGGTCACGAAGACTTCTCGGAAGACACCTACCGCACACTTACAGCGGTAGACTCGGCTCTGATGGTGCTCGACGGCGGTAAAGGCGTTGAGCCCCGCACGATTGCCCTGATGGACGTTTGCCGCCTGCGCGACACGCCCATCGTCAGCTTTGTGAACAAGCTGGACCGTGACATTCGCGATCCGATCGAGTTGCTTGACGAGATCGAAGCCGTCCTGAAGATCAAAGCGGCTCCGATTACCTGGCCGATTGGCTCCTACCGCGACTTCAAGGGGGTGTACCACCTCTCTGAAGACAAGATTTTCGTCTATACCCCTGGCCATGGCCATGAGCGTACCGAAACACGCATTATCGAGAGCCTGGACTCTGACGAGGCCCGTGCACACCTGGGTGACCTGTACGATGATTTCGTCGAGCAGCTTGAACTGGTTCAGGGCGCGTGCCATGAATTCAATGCGGATGAGTTTCTGAAAGGCCAGATGACCCCGGTCTTCTTTGGTACAGCCTTGGGCAACTTTGGTGTTGACCACGTACTGAATGCCGTAGTGGACTGGGCCCCACAGCCGCTTTCCCGTGCCAGCAACGAGCGCGATGTACAGCCCGTCGAAGAAAAATTCAGCGGTTTTGTGTTCAAGATCCAGGCAAACATGGATCCCAAGCACCGTGACCGTATTGCTTTCATGCGTATCTGCTCTGGCAAATACGAGAAAGGCATGAAGCTACGTCATGTACGAATTGGCAAGGACATCAAGATTGCCGATGCCCTGACGTTCTTCTCCTCCGAACGTGAGCAACTGGAAGAGGCTTTTGCCGGTGACATTATCGGCCTGCATAACCACGGGACCATCCAGATCGGTGATACCTTCACTGAAGGCGAAAGCCTGGGTTTCACCGGTATTCCCCACTTTGCCCCTGAGCTGTTCCGCCGCGTACGCCTGAAGGACCCACTCAAGTCCAAGCAGCTACGCCAGGGCCTGCAGGAGCTGGCAGAAGAAGGCGCGACCCAGGTGTTCTTCCCTGAGCGTAACAACGACATCATTCTCGGCGCTGTTGGTGTGCTGCAGTTCGATGTTGTTGCCAGCCGCCTGAAAGAAGAATACAAGGTGGAATGCGTCTACGAGCCGATCAATGTCTGGTCTGCCCGCTGGATCGAGTGCGGTGACAAGAAGAAACTTGAAGAATTCAAGAACAAAGCCATGGAGAACCTGTCTGTGGATGGCGGTGGCCACTTGACCTATCTTGCCCCGACTCGCGTCAACCTGAGCCTGATGGAAGAGCGCTGGCCTGATATAAAATTCCGCGCGACGCGGGAACATCACTAAGCATAAAACAAAGGGCTGACCATTCAGCCCTTTGTTTTTACAGCCTGATCAAACCGCTTGTAGCGTCTTCTCGAATACAGCCTTTCCATTCAAGTCTCGCAGGGTCACCGTCAGATCACCGCTGTGCCCCTCAATATTGACCTCACCAAAGAACTGAAAGCCCGACAGCGGTGAGCTGTTGGCTACCGGTGGCGCCTTCACGAACACAGCCTCCGGACCAAAGGTGTTATCCAGCTTGTTTGGTCCGAACGCACCGGCGTTGAGCGGGCCTGCCACGAACTCCCAGAAGGGTTCGAAATCCTGAAAAGCCGCCCGATTAGGGTGATAGTGGTGAGCCGCGCAGTAATGCACGTCTGCGGTCAGCCAGACCGTGTTGTGGATATTCCACCGACGGATGTAACGCAGAAGTTCTGCAATTTCCAGCTCGCGCCCCAGAGGTGCGCCATCATCGCCATTGGCAATGGCCTCCCAACGAGGCGTTCCTGACGCATCGGTTCCGTCAGGCACTTCCAGCCCAATAGGCATGTCTGCCGCAATGACCTTCCAGGTAGCCGTAGACTCGGTGAGTCCCTGCTTGAGCCATTCAAGCTGGGCACGCCCCATGAAGGCCGTATCAGGGCCTGCCTCGGGTTGCAGGTTTGCACTGTTCCCGCCGCGATAGGTTCGCATGTCCAGAACAAAGATATCCAGACGCGGGCCATAGCTAATCTTGCGATAGATGCGTCCGGCATCATCCCGCTGTTGCAGCCGCATGGGGGCATATTCGAGATAGGCCTGACGCGAACGCTTGGCCAGCACGTCGATGTCTTTTACGGTATAGCGATCATCCAGCACCTTGGTAGAAGACCAGTTGTTGGTGGTCTCGTGATCGTCCCACTGCCAGATCTGAGGGACTTCAGCGTTGAATCGACGGACGTTTTCATCCATCAGGTTGTAGCGGTAGTTGCCACGGTACTCATCAACTGTCTCGGCAACCTTGCTTTTCGCTTCGGTCGTAATGTTGCGCCAGACTTTTCCTTCGACAGTAGTGGTCTTCGCTTCCAGCGGGCCATCAGCATAGATAGTGTCGCCACTGTGCAGAAAGAAGTCCGGCTGCCGGCGCCGCATGGCCTCATAGATGCGCATGCCGCCAATGTCAGGATTGATACCAAATCCCTGGCCTACTGTATCGCCGCTCCAGACAAAGCGGATATCGGTACGATGCCCAGGTGTGCTGCGCAGGTGTCCAAACGCTGGCTCACTCTGTGCACCAGAGTAGATGTCTTCAAAGCGAACCCGATAAAAGATGGATTGATCCGCCGGGAGGCCGCGCAGGTCCATGCGCATGGTGTAGTCCGTTTCAGCCGTTACCACAGGCGAAACCATTCGGCGCAGATGGCGGAAACTCTCTTTGGTATCCCACTCAACGATCATGCGTGCCGGCCGGTCGCAACGGCTCCAGACAATCGCCCGGTTGCCCTGCACATCACCTGACTGGACACCCTCAAGCATCAACGGTCGTTGCCTGGCACCTGCGATAACGGCAGGCGCTACTCCCGGCAACAGCAATCCAACGCCCAGGCCCTGGATCAGGCGGCGTCTTCCATTATCGAATGTGCTCATCATGCGCTCCCACGGCTATTGGAGCGAATGGGTTTAACGAAAACGCCTGACAGCCCTATGACAGTCTGGAGAACAGCTGTCGCAGCGTGATCTCAATCACACTTGGTAGGCTTAGGCGCTTCAGGCTCCACCGCATGCAGGATCTGCTGGGCCAACGCATGATAAAGCGAGGTGGGAGAAAGCCAGCCAGACACACCATTTGCCAGCAGGCATGTCGCCAGCACGGGGATCGCCATGTCGGGGCTGTGGGCCAGCTCCAGGGTAATGACGGTTGAGGTAAGTGGTGTCCGGGTAACACCCGTCAGGTAGGCCGCCATTCCCAGAAGCGCACCGGTCTGCAAGGTGACATCAGGGAGCCAATCGACCAGCCAGGGCGCAAAGCTGGCGCCTACTGTGAGCGAAGGCGAAAAGAGCCCGCCGGGAATGCCCGCCAGATACGAAACCACGTTGGCCAGAAACTTCCAGATGAGAAAGCCCTGATCGGTTATGGGCTGCCCCTCCAGAATGGCACGTGTTTCCTCGTAGCCGGTACCAAAGACATGCTGTCCGGACAGTGCCCCTAAACAAGCAACCAGTAATCCACAAACAGCGGCAAACCGAACCGGGAAGCGTGAGCGGATAGCGCCCAGCCTTCCAAGCCAGCCGCGGGACGTTGGAATGACCAGCCGTGCATAGCCGCCCCCCAATAGCCCGCCTGCCAACCCACATATGACCACCGCCACCCAGGCATCGCCCCAGGGCAGACTGGCGCTGATGACGCCAAAATAGGTATACGGCCCGACCAGGCCCAGCGTGACCATGCCGCCAATCACCACAGCCGTCAGTACCAGACCGCTGAAGCGCTGTTCAAAGGTGTGGCTCAACTCTTCAATGGCAAACACCACGCCCGCCAGCGGCGTGTTGAACGCCGCAGCAATGCCTGCGGCACCGCCAGCGAGAATCAGGCCAGAAACCGTCTTTCGCTCATACAGGCCCAGCCGCCGACCAAAACCATACAGTACCGAGGCGCCCAAATGCACGGTCGGCCCCTCGCGGCCAACCGACGCCCCTACTAGCAGGGCGAACAATGTCAGCATCATCTTTGCGAGTGCGATCGGCCAGGCCAACACCGCCGCCCTGAACTGACCAGAGGGCTTTTCCAGCGCTGCAATCACTTGTGGAATGCCGCTTCCCCTGGCATTACGTAGCCATCCCTGCGTCAGCCAGACCAACAGGGCAAATCCTGCTGGTGTCACCAACCACGGCCATAAGTAGCTGTGATTCAACAGGCGCTGAAAGAGATGGAAGGCATGATCAGCCAGCCAGGCGAAGGCCAGCGCCAGTAAACCCACCAGCAGTGCACCCACCCAGAACGCCAGACGTTGCCGAATGGAGCGAAACCGTTGATGGCGCTGTTGAGGTGCTTGAGGCGCCGCGGTGCGGCGTGTAGACGGTTCCCTGCGGCCAGGGGTAGCAGGATCGCTTAAGTCGCTCATAGGCAAATGAAATAGGTTGATTCAGCAATTGTAACAAAGTATTAAAGAATAAAATGGGTAGTGCGACCGCCTAAAGACCGGTGGGTTTAAGCATTCCAGAAGCCGGGTCATCCATAGTCTCCATCATTTCTCCATATAACCTGCAAAGCCACGCAAGCTTGCCATCCCAAAATTTAGCGGTTTCTACCTGCTCGCAAGGCCTATGTCTTGCGCAGGTAGTGTCATGACCGTTACGGGATACAGACATGTCAACTGCCTTTCTTCCTTTCTCACGCCCAAGCATAGGCGATGAGGAAATTGCGGCCGTCAATGCCGTGCTCCGCTCCGGCTGGATCACCACAGGCCCCCGAAACCAGGAATTGGAGCAGCGCTTCTGTGAGTACCTGGGTTGCCGTCATGCTGTCGCGCTGTCCTCAGCAACGGCCGGCATGCATTTGGCCTTGATGGCATTGGGTATTGGCCCGGGCGATGAAGTCATTACCCCATCACAAACCTGGGTATCCACCGCAAACCTGATCTGCCTGCTGGGCGCAACCCCTGTGTTTGTGGATATCGACCGCGATACCTTGATGACCGATGCTGAGCACATTGAAGCCGCCATCACCCCACGAACGAAAGCAATCATTCCCGTGCATTACGCCGGAGCAGCCTTCGATCTGGACCCGCTCTATGCAGTGGCTGAGCGCTACGGCATCCCCGTCATTGAAGATGCTGCCCATGCAATAGGCACACGCTACCGGGGCCGCCTGATTGGCGCTCGGAACACCGCCATCTTCTCCTTTCATGCCATCAAGAATCTGACATGTGCAGAAGGCGGACTTTTTGTAACGGATGACGAAGCATTGGCTAACCGCATCCGCACATTGAAGTTTCACGGCTTGGGCGTCGATGCCTATGACCGTATGACCCACGGCCGAAAGCCTCAGGCGCAGGTCATCGAACCGGGCTTTAAATACAACCTGACCGATATCAATGCGGCCATTGCGCTAACCCAGCTGGATCGCATCGAGGAAATCAACGCCAAGCGCAAGCAATTGGCCGAAGCGTACCGTACGCGCCTGAGCGACCTGCCAGTCCAGCCGCTGGGTCTGCCGTCTTATCCTCAGGATCATGCCTGGCATCTCTTTATCCTGCGCATCGATCCCACGCAGTGCGGCCTGGACCGCGATGCGTTCATGCAAGCATTGCAGGCCCAGCATATCGGCACCGGCATCCATTTCATTGCAACGCACGTGCAGCGTTATTACCGGGACCGCTTTCCAGAGGTAAGCCTGCCAAATACCGAATGGAACTCAGCACGGCTGTGCTCGATACCGCTGTTTCCTGACATGACCACGGAAGATCTGGAGCGTGTCGTAAAGGCGATCCGCTCCACGTTGGAGACCGCATCATGAAGCCTTATCCAATCAATCGCGTATCGGTAGTTATCCCGGTTTTCAATGAAGAAGCCAGCCTGCCTGAACTTCTGCTGAGAACCGATACCGCCTGCCAGAAGTTAGGATGCGACTATGAAATCGTCCTCATCGACGACGGCAGCCGGGACAGCTCAGCCAGCATTATCCAGGCTGCTGCCGAGGCCGAAGGCAGCCATGTGGTCGCGGTTATTCTGAATCGCAACTACGGTCAGCATGCTGCCATCATGGCGGGATTCGAACAGTGCATTGGCGATCTGGTCATCACGCTTGATGCGGACCTGCAAAACCCGCCGGAGGAAATTCCGCGCCTCGTCGAGCAGGCTGCCCTAGGTTTCGATGTGGTCGGTACCGTACGCGAAAATCGTCAGGACTCTGCCTTCCGCCGCCTGCCGTCCAGGCTGATCAACCTTGCCGTGCAACGCTCTACGGGCGTAGCCATGAGCGATTATGGCTGCATGCTGCGGGCGTATCGCCACACCATCATCGAGGCCATGCTGGCCTGCCATGAGCGCAGTACGTTTATTCCGATCCTGGCCAATAGCTTCGCCCGCCATACCACCGAGATCAATGTGGGACACGCCGAGCGGGAACATGGGGAATCGAAGTACACCCCCATGCGCCTGATCAACCTGATGTTCGATCTGGTGACCTGCATGACCACAACGCCGCTAAGGCTACTGAGCATTATCGGCGGCGTTATGGCAATGGCTGGTATCTGCTTCGGAATGCTGCTTCTGATACTACGCCTGCTCATGGGTGCCGATTGGGCGGCTGACGGCGTGTTTGTTCTCTTCGCCATTCTATTCATATTTACCGGTGCTCAGTTCGTTGGCATGGGGCTGTTGGGTGAATACCTGGGCCGCATGTACCACGACGTCCGCGCCCGCCCCCGCTATTTCATTGAGCACATTGTTCGTGGTGAAGAGTCCTGTTCACCCGCGCCCACCTCGCTCGATTCCATTCCTTCTGCAAACTGACTTACTCATGACCAAGACTGTTGTATTCGCTTATCACGATATTGGATGTGCCGGAATCGAGGCACTGATCGCGGCCCAGTATGAAATCGCCGCGGTCTTTACCCACGCTGACGATCCGAAAGAAAACCGCTTCTTTGCATCTGTAGCCCAGCTATGCGCCCGCCACGGTATTCCTGTACATGCGCCAGAAGATGTTAATCACCCGCTCTGGATCGAGCGTATCCGCCAGCTTGAGCCAGATTTCATCTTCTCGTTCTACTACCGCCACCTGCTGAGCGAGGACATTCTCGCCACAGCCAAGAACGGTGCCTACAACCTGCACGGCTCTCTGCTGCCTCGCTATAGAGGCCGAGCGCCAGCTAACTGGGTATTGGTCAATGGCGAAACTGAAACCGGCGTTACCCTGCATCGCATGGAACGTCGCCCCGATGCAGGTCCGATTGTCAGTCAATCTCGGGTAGCGATCGCGCCGGATGATACGGCGCACACCCTGCATGCCAAGCTGCGCGAAGCATCAAGCCAGCTCCTGGACGAAATCCTCCCGCGTCTGGCTCACGGTGATGTGCAGGAAGTTGCGCAAGACGATAGCAAGGCCTCCTACTTTGGTCGCCGTACACCTGCCGATGGCGAGCTGGACTGGACACGCCCAGCCAGCGAGCTTTACAACCTCGTCCGTGCTGTGACCCAGCCCTACCCTGGCGCCTTCAGCTTTGTAGGCGACCGAAAGCTTATCGTCTGGCAAGCTCAGGCCGTACAGGTCAGCCACGACCAAAAGCCTGGAGCCGTAGTGAGCCTTGACCCGCTGCGTATCGCCTGCGGTGACAGCGTACTGGAGATTAAAGCGGGCCAGCAAGGTGACGCCGGGCTTTATCTGTCCGGGCCGCAACTAGCGCGGGAGATGGGACTGGTCGAAGGGCTTCGTCTGCGCCGCAGCGATGCCTTCAAGGCCAAGCGTCGCACACGTGTACTGATCCTTGGCGTGAATGGCTTCATTGGTAATCACCTGTCTGAACGCCTGCTGCGTGACGGCAACTATGAAGTCTACGGCCTGGACATTGGCTCCGACGCCATCGACCGTTTGAAGGGCGATCCTAACTTCCACTTTGTGGAGGGCGACATCAGCATCCATACCGAATGGATCGAGTACCACATCAAGAAGTGCGACGTGATCCTGCCACTCGTGGCCATCGCTACGCCGATCGAATACACCCGTAACCCGCTGCGTGTATTCGAGCTGGACTTCGAGGAAAACCTCAAGATCGTCCGCTACTGCGTGAAGTACAACAAGCGGGTGATTTTTCCGTCCACGTCGGAAGTTTACGGCATGTGTGACGACCCAGAGTTCGACGAAGATACGTCTCGACTCATTGTTGGGCCGATCAACAAGCAGCGGTGGATCTACTCCGTCTCCAAGCAATTGCTGGACCGCGTGATCTGGGCGCATGGCAAACAGGACGGTCTCAAGTTTACGCTGTTCCGCCCTTTCAACTGGATGGGCCCACGCCTGGATCGCCTGGACTCTGCCCGCATTGGCAGCTCCCGCGCCATCACCCAACTGATCCTGAATCTGGTTGAAGGTACACCCATCAAGCTGGTGGACGGCGGTGCCCAGAAGCGCTGCTTTACCGATGTGGACGATGGTATCGAGGCGCTGTTCCGTATCATCGAAAACCGGGGCGGTAGCAGCGACCAGCAGATCATCAATATTGGCAATCCAGACAACGAAGCGAGCATCCGCGAGCTGGCCGAAACCCTTCTGGCCCAGTTTGAGGCACACCCGCTACGGCACAATTTCCCGCCGTTTGCAGGCTTCCGCGAAGTTGAGAGCCGGTCGTTTTATGGCGAAGGCTATCAGGACGTCTCCCATCGCAAGCCCAGCATCGCCAATGCCCGCAAGCTCCTGGATTGGCAGCCCACCATCGAGATGAGCGAAACCATTGGCAAGACCCTGGACTTCTTCCTGCGCGAAGCACTGACCAGCCAGGCGGAAGAGGCGTAATGATCGACGTGGGATTGCGGATCGACGTGGATACGTTTCGCGGCACACGCGAGGGTATTCCGCGCCTGCTTGAGCTGTTGGATGAGGCGCAGGTCAAGGCAACATTCTTCTTCTCAGTCGGACCGGACAACATGGGACGCCATCTCTGGCGTCTCATTCGGCCGCAGTTCCTGTGGAAGATGCTGCGCTCCAATGCAGCCAGCCTGTACGGCTGGGACATTCTCCTGGCCGGCACGGCGTGGCCTGGCAAGCCTATCGGGCAGCAACTGGGCCATCTGATGCGGCAGACCCAGGCAGCAGGCCATGAAGTAGGCCTGCATGCCTGGGACCATCATGGCTGGCAGGCGAATGCCGGGCGCTGGGGCATGGACCAGCTGACGCAGCAGATTCGCTACGGCGTGGATACGCTCAGCGACATTCTGGGGCAACCAGTGACCTGCTCCGCCGCTGCCGGATGGCGGGCGGATGAGCGCGTCATTGAAGCCAAGGAAGCCTTTGGTTTTCGCTATAACAGCGATTGCCGGGGGCGTTCGCTGTTTCGTCCTGCGCTGGCCAATGGCGATGCTGGCACACCGCAGATTCCAGTCACCCTGCCCACCTATGACGAAGCGATTGGTCCTGACCTGTCAGCCGCAGGCTTCAACAGCTATCTGATGCAGCACATCGTGCCAACCGACCTGAATATCTATACCGCTCACGCAGAGGTAGAGGGGATCGCACTGGCTGACCAGTTCCAACGGCTGCTCGCGCTGGCAAAGCGGCTGGATGTTCACTTCAAGCCGCTCGGGGAGTGCCTGCCCTCTGATCCTTCCAGCCTTCCCCTTGGCAAGGTCACGCGGGGCGATCTGGTGGGCCGCGAAGGCTGGCTGGGCGTGCAGGCATGACATTCGTCCTGGTATTGGTGGTCAGCCTGCTGAGCGGCCTCGGGCAGGTGGCCCAGAAGGTTGCCGTGGAGCGCTGGCGGGGGCACCCCGTCAATCTCTGGCGCAAGTTGACCTCACCCTGGCTAATGCTTGGGCTTGCCAGTCTGGGCGCTGGCCTGCTCCTCTGGCTGTTGGTACTGCAGCAGCTTGAAGTCGGTATCGCGTACCCCATGCTTAGCCTGAATTTTGTATGGATCACATTGGCAGCCCATCGACTGTTCCGTGAACATGTCGACGGCCGTCACTGGGTCGGAGTAGCCCTCATCATGACGGGCATTGTGCTGCTGAGTACGCAACGATGAGCCAGCACCGTGGACTTCTGCTCGCAATTGCCAGTGTATGCCTGGTGAGCATTGCTCAGCTCTCGATGCGCTGGGGCATGGCAGGGCTTCCTTCACTGGCAGAGGCTTTCGCCTTTTCCAGTCTGCTCAGGCAGCACACCGGAGCACTGGTCGGGCTGTTTGTTGGCATCGCCTGCTATGGCCTTTCCATGCTGTGCTGGATCGTTGCGCTATCGGTACTGCCCTTAGGGCGTGCCTATGCCCTGCTCAGCCTCAGCTACCCCCTCGTTTACCTCGCTGCCGTCATGGTCTTTGGCGAATCCATCACCTTGCTCAAATCGGTCGGTATCGCCCTCGTCATGCTGGGCGTATTCACCATTCATTCAAGACGTCCGGATGCTTCGCGTCCGCTGGCGCAAGAGGAGTTGTAAGTGAAAATCAGTGTGTTCGGTATTGGCTACGTAGGCTTGGTTCAGGCAGCCGTGCTGGCTGAGGTCGGTCATGATGTTTTGTGCATGGATATTGATCGACACAAGATCGAGCTGCTTCAACAAGGCGTTGTCAGCCTGTACGAGCCAGGACTCGAAGGGCTCGTTCGTGAAAATATGGAAGCGGGCCGCCTGCGTTTTACCCATGAGGCCGCGCTGGCAGTACAGCATGGCCGCGTACAGTTCATTGCCGTCGGCACGCCACCGCTGGAAGATGGCTCGGCTGATCTTTCAGGCGTCTTTGCCGTTGCAGAAACCATTGCACGTCAACGCACGCAACCAGTCGTGATCGTGGAAAAATCCACAGTGCCCGTAGGTACAGGCGATCGCCTTACCGCGCGAATCCAGGACACGCTGGATGAGATGGGCAAAACGCTGGACTTTGACGTAGTGTCCAATCCTGAGTTTCTAAAGGAAGGCGCGGCTGTCACAGACTGCCGCCGTCCTGACCGCATCGTCATCGGCACCGAGCGGGAAGAAAGTCGCGAGGTCATGCGTGAACTCTATGCGCCATTCAACCGTAACCATGATCGAATCCTGTTCATGGATCGACGCAGCTCCGAACTGACCAAATATGCCGCCAATGGCATGCTGGCGACCAAAATCAGCTTTATCAACCAGATTGCCGAGCTAGCCGAGCACCTGGGTGCAGACATCGAATCGGTTCGCAAAGGTATCGGGGCAGATCCCCGTATCGGTTATCACTTCATCTACCCGGGTTGCGGCTACGGCGGCTCGTGCTTTCCCAAGGACTTGAAAGCCCTGATCCACACCGCTGAGCAGGAAAACTGCCAGACCAGCCTGCTACGAGCAGTTGAAGAAGTGAACGAGCAGCAGAAAAGCAAGCTCTTCAACCTGATCCACCAGCACTTTAAGGGCGACTTGCAGGGCAAGACCTTTGCCGTGTGGGGTCTTGCATTCAAACCCAACACCGACGACATGCGCGATGCACCCAGCCGGATACTGCTGGAAGCCCTATGGGCACATGGCGCTCAGGTGCGCGCGTTTGACCCTGAAGCCATGCAGGAGGCGCAAAAACTGTATGGGCATGACGAGCGTCTGCTGCTGATGGGTACGCCAGAGGCCGCACTCAACGGCGCAGACGCGCTGGTCATTTGCACCGAATGGCAAATGTTCAAGGCGCCGGACTTTGACCTCATCCAGGACAAGCTCAAGGAACCGTTAATTTTCGACGGCCGTAACCTGTACGATCCTGCGCGTCTGGAGCGTCGGGGCATCCAATACTACGCCATCGGTCGTGGGCAATCTGTTCGCCGCGCGAGCTTAACGTCTACATACATACACAATACTGATCAGCGGGAGGCTTCATGAGCCAGGGAGCTTCCCGCACGCTCTCGCCTAAAGCGAAGTTTTTCATCTGGTGCGGACTGCTGTTGGCCTTTTACCTGGTAACAGGTCTGATCGGTCGTGGACTCTGGAAGGCTGACGAGCCTTACTCGTTCGGCATGACCTGGAACTTCCTGACAAGTAACGACTGGATTGTGCCTCGGGTAGGCGCAGACCCCTTCATGGAAAAACCGCCCCTGATGTATTGGACAGGGGCGATCACTGCCTACCTTTTCCTCCCCTGGCTCTCGCCTCCAGACGGTTCCCGTATGGCCGTTCTGGGTTGGATGCTGCTCACGCTTTGGACGCTGTATCGCCTGACAGAACGCCTCACCCCGGGTAGAGGACTGGTTGCCTGCCTGCTGATGCTGGGAACCATGGGCATGGTACAGCATGCCCATCTGCTCATTGCTGATATCCCCCAACTAACCGGGGCCATGCTGGCATTGGCAGGCCTTGTGGGCTTCTCGGTGGACCCTGCACATCGCCGCCGCGAAGGACTCCTCTTCGGGACAGGTTTCGGTATTGCCCTGATGAGCAAGGGTTTGCTGATACCTGGCGTACTTGGCCTTACCGTTTGCGCTGCCGTTCTGCTTCAACCGCGCCGCTATCTGACACGCCCCGGCTTTGCCTGGCTTGGTTGGGCATTGTTGGCGGCGTCGCCCTGGTTGATCGTTTGGCCTGCCCTGCTATGGATGGCAGACAAAACGCTGTTTCTGGACTGGTTTTGGGTAAACAACTTTGGCCGTTTCTTTGGTCTTTCCCAACGGAACAGTATCAGCGCTGGAGCAGGCAGCAACCTCAAGGAATTGCTGGCCTTGTCCTTTCCTGTCGGTTGGATTTTGCTAGGCGCCTTCGTGGCCGGATGCTGGCGTAGTCTACGCCAACAGCGCCTCAAAGCTGACTGGATTGCACTGCGTGAAGCGCCGGGCCACTTCATGGTTTGGCTTTACGTCGCAGTATTTCTAGTCGTCATCATGACCTCGGCCGTCTTCCGTAGCGTCTATGTGCTTCCCCTGTTTCCAGCACTGGCAATATTGGTCGCAGGCCTGAAAATCCCGGACCGACTCAACCGTGCCGGCCGCCTGTTTGCCATTATCCTGTTCAGCGTAGTGGGGGCATACCTGTGGTTTGGCTGGTGGGCAATCCGGAGCGGCCATACAGGCTTGATCGTATCCGGCCTTCGTCGCCTGGTCCCTGTAGAGATCGAGCTATCGCCCAGCCCGGCCTGGTTTATTGCAGCGCTAATACTGACCGCTCTATGGGTGATCACTATCACCTGGCGCAAGCGACTTGAGGCGGCACATGTATGGTTTGCCGGTATCACCCTGTTCTGGGGGCTCGCCAACACGCTATGGCTTCCCTGGGTAGATCTGGGGCGTAGCTATGCCGAACCGCTCAAGGCGTTCGAGCAATCGCTTCCGGCACAATTCGATTGCCTGAACACAGTCAACATGGGTGAGTCCGAACGCTCAATGCTGCATTACTACACCGGTATCAAGCCCGTCATGGTAGCCACGCCAGAGCAGGCTACCTGCCGGATACAGATGCTGCTCGATCAACGCCGCCATCCGATCAAAGTAGATGAAGAGCATTGGCACCTGATATGGGAAGGTCAACGCAAAGGCGATCGCCAGGAACGCCTCAGAGCGTTCATGAAGACGTTTTAACGCTATCCTGAATAGGGGCTGGTCGCCAGTGAATACAGCGACCGGCCCATACCTCACCTCACCCGCGTCTTCCTTCGATTAATACCGTCTTCTGCTCATGTTTCTTCTCCACCAGGCTTTTACAAGCCGTCCTCTACCCCCATAAAGCAAGAAACATCACACCTTGAACAGGAGATACTCATGCTGGATACACACGCCTGGACCTGGCGCCACGGTAACGAGCCTACGGATCTGGTATTGGAAACCCATGCCGTGAGCGAGGAGCTAGCGCCTAATGAAATCCTGATCGCCAACAAGGTCATCGGCATCAACCCGGTCGATTGGAAATTCATTGCCCAGGCTGAAAAGGTGTGGCAGCCCGGTCATGTTCCAGGGGTGGATGGCATGGGTGTTGTCATCGCTACCGGTCGTGACGTGCACTTGCGTGCTGGAACGCGGGTAGCCTATCACCAGAACCTGTATCACGCCGGCAGCTATGCCACGCACATCAAGATCGCCGCCCACATGGTAATGCCCGTGCCGGAGGGGCTCAGCGACACATTTGCAGCCGCCTTTCCCTGCCCGACCCTGACCGCCTGGCAATCGATCATGAAAGTGCCAGATGCAGTCAATAAAGACGTCCTGGTAACCGGCGCCGGTGGCTCGGTTGGCTCGCTCGTGGCTCAACTGGCGCTGCAAAGAGGTTGGCGTGTTTGGGTAACGGCAGGTGAGCAGCATCGTGAAAAACTGCTCTCACGTGGTGTTACTGAGGTGGTGGATTACCATCAAGAGGGCTGGCGGGACCTACTGCTGGAGAAGCTGCAAGGCCGTAAATTCTATGCCGCGTTCGACACGGTTTCCGGCACACATGCCGCCTCGCTGGCAGGCCTCCTGGGCCTTAATGGTCATCTTGTCTGTATCCAGGACCGGGTTGAGCAACCCCCTCTGCCTGCCTTTACCACAGCCATCTCCTATCACGAGGAGGCCCTGGCATCGATCCATCAGCATGGCACCGTCCTGGACTGGATGGAGCTGACCACCGCAGGCGCTAAGCTGATGGACCAGATCAAGAACAATCAACTGGCCATGCCCACTCTTGAGGTGGTTCCGTTCGATCAACTGCCCCGGGCCCTGAATGACTTGAAGTCTGCTGCAAGAACACGCAAGTACGTCGTCCAGGTATCCTGACCTGATCAGTAACGCCCCATTACAGGGCAAAAGGAAGGGCTCCCAGGAGCCCTTCCTTGCATCACGCGGCAGGGACCAACTCCTCCTCCGCCTCATGGCGCTTGAGCATGGCATAGACTATACCGGTCAACGCACTACCGGCTGCAATGGCCGCCAGATATAACCAGGCATGATTAATGGCATTGGGGATCAGCAGTACGAAAAGACCGCCATGGGGTGCCATCAACTTGCAACTGAACAGCATGACGAGCGCACCGGTCAGCGCACCGCCTGCAATACAGGCAGGAATCACCCGTAGCGGATCTTTAGCCGCGAAGGGAATCGCCCCTTCTGAAATAAAGCACAGCCCCAGTACAAAAGCTGCCTTGCCAGCCTCGCGTTCGCTTTGGGCAAATTTGCGCCGAGCCAAGACAGTCGCCAGCCCCATGCCTATGGCTGGCACCATACCGGCTGCCATCGTAGCGGCCATCGGGCCATAGGTCTTGGACGCCAACAGGCCCACCGTAAATGCATAGGCCGCCTTGTTGATCGGCCCACCCAAATCCACGCACATCATGGCACCCAGAATGATACCTAGCAGGACTGCATTGGACGTACCCATGTTTTCCAAAAAGCCCGTCAAGGCAGTCAGTGCCTGAGCGACTGGCGTACCTACGACATAAATCATCACAAGGCCAGTGATCAGACTTGCCAGCAGCGGAATGATCAAAATAGGCTTGAGCGCCTCTACACTGGCCGGCAGATTCACCCAACGGGCAATGGCTTTCGCAACATAGCCAGCTAAAAAGCCCGCCACGATACCGCCAATAAAACCCGCCCCCAGGTTACTGGCCAACAACCCGCCAATCATCCCCGGTGCAAGACCCGGGCGGTCGGCAATGGAATAGGCAATGTAACCGGCCAATACTGGCACCATGAGTTTGAACGCAGCCTCGCCACCAATCTGCATCAAGGCGGCCGCCAACGTGCCCTGCTCTTTGAACGCTTCGATACCAAAGACGAACGACAGGGCAATCAGCAGTCCACCCGCCACCACCATGGGTAGCATGTAAGACACACCGGTCAGCAAATGCTTGTAGACGCCAGTCTTCTCTTTCTTTGCGCCTGCCTTCGCCTGTCCGGAAGACGAAGCTGCGGCAGCGCCGCCTAGAACCTCACCCTCTGCCAGCGCACGCTTGAGCGTGGCTTCAGGTTGTTTGAGAGCAACACCCGTGCCGCAACGAAATACTTTCTTGCCTACAAAACGATCTGTGTTGACTTCAATATCCGTTGCCAGAAGAACCGCATCGGCCTCCGCAATCGCTTCGGCGCTGAGTGGGTTACGTGCGCCTACAGACCCTTGTGTTTCCAAATCCAGTTTATAGCCCAACTTCTTGGCCGTCTGAATCAATGCTTCAGCCGCCATAAAGGTATGTGCAACGCCGGTTGGGCACGCTGTGATTGCCACCAGCCTGGGCTGCTTGGCCGGTATGGTCGCTGCATTGGTACGTTCAGGCTCGGCACTGGCTTCGTACACCTTGGCCTCACGCTCGGCACGCTGCAAGAAAGCGTCTACGTCCCGCAAGGCTTCGGCCGGGGTTGCCCGGTATACACGCTTACCCACGAAACGGCGCAGGTCTACTGCACCGGTATGCACAACGACAACCAGCTCGGCCCGAGCAATCTGATCGTCCGTTAGCAGGGTTGCCTCAGGGCCGTCGTGGATTTCAACACTGGTTTTCCAGCCTCGGCGCTGCGCGGCAGCATCCAAGAGTCGTGCACTAAGCACGCTGGTAACCATACCCGTTGGGCAGGTTGTAACAATTGCGATATTCATGAGATATCCCTGCTTATTGTTTTGTCATGACGTGAATGCTGACGCCGTTCGCCAGCTCTGCCAAACGGGCAGGATCATTGATGCCAAAGCCGATCTGGGTGACGGCCATGGCTGCAATAGCGGTGGCGTTGCGTAAGGCGTCCTGCGGCTGAAGTCCGGTGAGCAACCCGTGCGCCATACCGGCCAGGAGCGAGTCACCTGCGCCTACGGTACTGGCTACCTTCACCTTGGGCGGGATAGCCTGCAAGGCGCTACCCGGCGTAAACCACCGAACGCCTTCGCTCCCCTGGGAGATCACTACATGCTCAACGCCCTGACTGGCCAGCTGAGCCGCCAACGCAGATTGCTCCTCGGCCGAATCGGCAGGTGCCGCGCAAGCGTCGGACAACTCCTCGGTATTGGGTTTGACCAGCCAGGGGCCAGCCTTGAGACCAGCCCGCAGCGCAGCGCCACTGGTATCCAACGCCACCCGCAGGCCCAACCCTTTCAGCCGCTGAATCAATTCAGCGAGCCAGTCAGCGGTAATGCCACGCGGCAGACTACCGGCAACTACGGCCAGATCATGACCTGGTGCCACCTCGTCCAACGTACGCAGCAGCTGAGCTTGCGCAGCCTCGGTGACCCGTGGGCCTGGTCCGTTGATGTCTGTGATTCGCCCTGTCGTTTCGGCCAGCTTGATATTGCTGCGCGTCTCACCGTCCACCCGAACAAAGGCGTCTTTAAAACCACGCGTGGCAAACAATTCCTCGAAAGGCTTGGCATTATCAGCGCCTAAAAAGCCCGTCACGGTCAGCGAATGACCGAGATCAGCCAGCACCTGGGCAACGTTCAATCCCTTTCCCGCTGCATGCATGACCACCGCTTCGCTACGGTTTACCTCTCCCAGATGCAACTCGGGCAGTTGTACGGTTAGGTCCAATGCGGGATTCAAGGTAATGGTCAGAACCCGGCTCATTGCATGGCCTCCACGCTCGTGCGTACTTCATCTGCCGTAGCCAACTGCAAGGCTCGCTGTGCGCACGCCTGTGCAGCCACAAAATCCAGCTCACGCACACGCGCTTTAACCAGTGGAATGCTACGTGCCGAAACGCTTAACTCATCCACACCCAACCCCAAGAGAAGCGGAACCGCCAGTGGGTCAGCAGCCAACTCTCCGCACACGCCTACCCACTTGCCATGAGCATGGGCGGCCTGGACCGTCATATCGATCAGGCGGAGCACACTGGGATGTAAACCATCAGCCTCGCCTGACAGCAAGGGATGGCCACGGTCGATCGCCAATGCATATTGAGTCAGGTCATTCGTTCCTACGCTAAAGAAGTCCACTTCCTGCGCCAGCACAGGTGCCAGCAACGCGGCAGAAGGCACCTCGATCATGATGCCCACCTGCAGGTTGACCGCAGGGATCTCCAGCCGCAGACGATTGAGAATATCCCGCGCCTGACGCCACTCCTCGACCCGCCCTACCATAGGAAACATGATTCTGAGCGGACGTCCTTCGGCGGCGCGGAGCAATGCCCTTAGCTGGGTTTCCAGAACCTCTGGGCACCTCAAGGTCAGGCGTATGCCGCGGATACCCAGGAAGGGATTCTCTTCGGCAGGGATCGGCATATATGGCAAAGGCTTATCGCCGCCTACATCCAGTGTGCGCACCACCAGCGGACGCCCATCCAACGCATCCAATACGCGCCGGTAGTCCTTTTCCTGAGTCGCCTCATCAGGCGCCGAATCATGACTCATGAAAACAAGTTCAGTACGTAGCAGGCCCACTGCCTCTGCGCCCTGTTCTACAACAGCGGCCGCATCCGCCGTATTGCCCAGGTTGGCAGCCACCTCGATACGGTGTCCGTCTCGGGTAACAGCAGGCTCAAAGCGCTTGGTCTCCGCCTCCTGTCGGCGACGTTCGCGCGCCTCGCGCTCTATACGCACCTGTTCAATGCGCGCGGAATCCGGCTCTACTTCAACCAAACCATGATCACCATCAAGCAGCAGAACAGCTTGCGGCGCGAGCGCCAGCACCCGTGCGCCAGCACCTACCACTGCAGGAATGCCCAATGCCCGCGAGACAATAGCGCTGTGTGAACTGGCACCACCGCGTGCCGTCAGGATACCGGCCACACGGGCACGGTCCAGACGAGCCACATCACCTGGGCCAACCTCATCCATGACCAAAACATAAGGCTCGCTCGGCTCACTGGCCAAGCCAACACCGCATAGATGCCCCAGGACACGCCGTCCCACATCGCGCAAGTCAGCGGCACGCTCCGCCAGAAGCGCATCCTTTAGCGCCTCTTGTTGAGCGGCAGCCTCCTCGATCTGAGCATTCCACGCAGCGGCAGCACTGGCATTACGCTTTAGACGTATCTGTACGCCCTCACGTAGATCAGGATCATCAAGCATCTCCAGGTGGGTCAGGAAGATGTCTCGGATAGCCCCGGCTTCACTGCGTGCAATCAATGCATCGATTTCCGCTCTAACCGCCGCCAGCGCGGCCTCAAGCCGTTCAGTTTCAGCCGCAATCCCTTCGCCCTCGGCGGGAAAATCAAAGTGCTGCTGAGCAACAACATAAGCCGGACCGACAGCCAGCCCTGGAGCCGCAGCAATCGCCTGTAAGGTATCGCCCGGCTTTAGTGGGGAGGTATCTTCCGCTCGGGCCAGAATGTTGGTTTCCACTGGCGCCGTCGTACGTGCCTGCCGGGTAGACGTATTGATAGGCTCAACCTCTTCACCCAACCCAGCCTTAACCGCAGCGACAAGGTCTGTGAGTGACGCTTCGGCATCGGTCCCCGGCTCAGCCAGAAACTCCAGCACTTGGCCACGACGCGCGCCCAGTGCCAGCAGACGGGACAGACTTTTGGCCGAAACAGCCGCGCCGCCATCAACCCGAACGCGAATATCACCTGCTGAAGCCTTCGCCACGCGCGCCAGCTCCTTGGCTGGACGCGCGTGCAAGCCATGAGCATTGGCCAATACCACACTGGCGCTGGGCCAGTCTGGTGCAACTTCACCCCCGAGAGCTTCAAGCACAGCCCGGCTGGATGTTGCCTGACTAAGCTCCCGGGCACGACCCGCAATCAACAGATCGCACAAGCGCTCCAGCAAATCACGATGGGCCTCGCCAAGGCTGGCCAAACAAAACAGTCCTTTTACCGGTTGCCCGTCCAGCACTAATGGCTGCGCTGGCGTAACAAAAGCAAGGCCGGGCCGGCTTACAGCATGATCGCTATGCAACCACCAGAGCCCTTCGCCTAAAGGCAGAGGAACCTCCGTCTGGAGTACACCTGCAAATCCAGGCTCAACGCATTGTGTTTTCTTTAGAAGACGAGCCCCTTCCCAAGCCAGCTCCTCCAAGTCGTCTGCTTCTACCTGCAAACGTACCAGTTGATCATCCAGCTCCAGTTCTTGAGGGGCACCATGCAACAATTGAACGATCGCCTCAGCACTCTCGGCACGGCGAATAGCCTCATCTAGCGAGTTTTCACCTAAAGCCCGTGTCAGAAGCTGAAGAATACGGAGGTGCTCATCTGACTTGGCCGCAATTGCAATGGCCAGATAGGCGGTCTGCCCTTCTCCCCAACTTACACCATTGGGGAATTGCATGATTCGTACGCCCGTTGTAAATACCTGATCACGGGTCTGAGGTGTACCATGGGGAATGGCAATACCCTGTCCAAGGTAAGTGGAGCCCTGGGCTTCACGAGCACGCAATCCATTGATATAACCAGGAGCAACAAGCCCGTCCGCTACAAGGGCCTCACCCAACAGGGCGAGCGCGCTATCCTTGTCGGCGGCATGCTGCCCCATACGAATATGCTGCGCATCGAGTTCGAACATTGAAATCCTCCATGGCACTACGAGCAACCGAAGAGCACTGTGCCTTTCTTGTAATGATTGTTTTAGCCTAATCGCATGTTGAACATCGACACTGGGCGATACAGACATAACAGCGATGAGACAATAGTGTGCTGAAACGTTTCACCAAAACAGAGTGGCACGTTACTCGATAATCGTTGATCCTTGAAGCACCGCACACAATAAAGGCCAACCCATTGCTTTTGATAACGGACTATCAGTTTTCAAACATGGATTGACATCAATAAAAGGCAAGGTATTGCGGTCATAGATGTAAAACAGGCATGCCAGACCGCATGGCCACAAGAGGAATCGTTTTGAAACTTAGTGATATAGCCCGACTGGCAGGCGTCTCCGTCACTACGGCCAGCTACGTTATCAACGGAAAAGCCGACCAGCGGCGTATTAGTCCAGCCACCGTAACGCGCGTGCAACAAGTGGTTGAACAATATGGCTACCAACCGGATCAGCGCGCTGCGGGCCTACGCCGCGGGCAAACCCTGACCCTTGGGTTCATCCTGCCCGATCTGGAAAACCCCAGCTATGCACGGCTGGCCAAGCAATTGGAAATCAGGGCCCGGCTACGCGGCTACCAACTGCTGATCGCCTGTACCGATGACGAACCAGACACTGAGCGACAACTGCTTTCGCTATTTCGCGCACGCCGCTGTGATGGACTCATTACCGCCAGCTGCCTGGCCGATGACGACACGCCCTATCGCCGCCTGCAAGCTGAAGGGTTACCTGTCGTAGCCGTGGACCGTCAGCTCGACCCAAGTCAGTTCTGCTCTGTCGTCAGTGATGACCGCACCGCCAGCACGCTTCTGACAAAGACATTACTTGGTACGCCGCCACGAGAAATCGCACTGATCGCAGCTCGCCCCGATCTTGTTATCAGTCGTGAGCGCGCGGCTGGCTTCGAAGCAGCCCTGAAAGACTTTGAAGGCAAAAAATTGATCCTCTATGGCGAGCAGTTCAGCCGTACCTGCGGACGAGACCTGATGCTAGAGCTGATGAGTGAGCTAGGTCATATGCCGGATGCGATTATCACGACGGCATATGTGCTTCTGGAGGGCGTTTTCGATGTATTTCAAGAGCAGCCCGAAGGATGGCCTTCCCACCTGCGTCTTGCCACCTTTGGTGACGCCCAATTGCTCGATTTCGTGCCCATCAAGGTAAACGGTCTCTATCAGCAACATGAACTGATTGCAGAACAGGCTCTGAGCCTTATGCTGGATGCTATTGAATCCCAGCATTACACGCCCGGTGTCCATGCCATTCCTCGACAACTCAAGACGCGCCACAAGGAATAACTCGCCCTCACCATGTTGATCGATACCCACAACCATCTGGACTTTCCCAGTTTCGATGATGATCGGGAAGCCCTGCTGCAACATTGCCAGTCACTTGGCGTACAGCGCCAGGTATTGATTGGTGTCGAGGAGTCCTTATGGTCACGGTTGTGGTCTACTGCTCTGGCCCATGAGCCACTCTATGCGGCCCTGGCCCTGCACCCTTGTTATCTGGATGTACACCGAGAAGACGATATCGAGAAACTTAGGGCATGGCTGGATCAATGGGCTGGTCATCCCAAACTGTGCGCACTGGGCGAGTTTGGACTGGACTATTACATCGATCAGCCTGACAAACCACGTCAGCAGGCCCTTTTTGAGTCGCACCTTGAGCTTGCTATCGAGTACGAGCTGCCAAGTTTATTACATGTTCGAAAAGCACATGCCGACGTCATCGCCACACTAAAGCGCTACAAGCCTCCAAAAGGCGGCATTGTTCATGCTTTTGCAGGCAGCTATGAAGAAGCGCGGGAATATTTAAAGCTAGGATTCAAGCTGGGGTTAGGCGGCGCGCCCACATGGCCACAAGCCAATAGGCTGAGAAAGGTTGTACCCCGGTTGCCTCTGGACGGAATCGTATTAGAGACCGATGCACCTGACATAGCGCCCGCCATGTACCCAGGTATTCGAAACAGCCCTGTCCATTTGCCCGATATCTGCGCCGCACTGGCCGAGCTACTCAACATCACCTCGCAAGAGCTTGCCCAAGCCAGTACAGCCAATGCATGCGACTTATTTGGCTGGGATATCCAGGCACTCTAGAAAGCTAGCGTCCCACCAACGTCCACAGGGCCAGCAATACATACCAGAGCACCGCCGCCCTGACGAGCAGCTGCCATAATGTATCAAGGCCTTGGACACCTGCCTCAGCACTCAAGCCTACCGGCAGATCAGCCGCAGCGCGTCCGGCATCAGCCAGGAGCTTCGATGTTGCAATATCCCAATTCAGCCACTCCGACAGCGTTGCGCGGCTGGCACACAGAAAATCGCCCACTAACGCAAAGCTGGCAGTAAGCAAGCGCGCGGGAAGCCAATCAAGTGCATGGCACAGCTGCTCGGCATGAGCACGCAAGGCAGGACTGCGCGCATGAGAGGCCGTCAACGCAACCAGCCGATAAGCCAGAGCCATCAATGGCCCTAGCAAGACATACCAGAAAATGACGGCAAAAAAGCCCTCATGACCTCGCCATAGGAGCTGCTCCTGCACGCGCATCAGCAACGCCTCAGGCGTTTCCGCGCGAATACCCAGATCCTGCTCTGCGCGTAAGGCGGCCACCTCCAGATCCTCCCGTCGCCAGGCATCCCTGAAACCTGCCAGCGCCTGTCTAGGGTCATGTCGCCCCAGGCTATAGAGCAGCATCAGCACATGAACAGGTAACAACAGCCAGCCATAGGCGACCGGCTTGAGCACCGCCAACACCAGCGCCAATATGAGCAAAGGCACGCCGACAGCCACTATCAGCGCAAGGGAGGTCTGACGGCCGAGATGCAACTCCACCTCAGCCAAAAACGCATGCCACCAACCATCGGGCTGCAGACGCAACCGCCAGTGGGTAGTCCATATGATGCCTAATAGGAGCAATAGGCTCAGAAAGGTCATTTACCTCCTCCTGTCAAAGATGATCGATACCGCTGCCAGTCAAAGGCCGGACCGGGATCAGTCTTGCGACCTGGAGCAATATCGCTGTGCCCACAGATGCGGTCAGGTGTTATGGCCGGATAATGCCGAAACAAATCGCGGGTGAGTTTCTCTAGCACACGGTACTGTGTGTCTGTGTAAGGTTCGGTATCGGTGCCCTCTAACTCAATACCGATCGAGAAGTCGTTACAGCCTTCCCTTCCAGCAAAGCAGGACACACCTGCATGCCAGGCGCGATCATCACAAGACACAAACTGCGTCACCGCTCCCGTACGCTCAATCAGAAAGTGGGCCGAAACCCTTAACGAGGCGATTTCCTGAAAGAAAGGGTGCTCACTACAATCCAGCGTATTCTGGAAAAAAGGCTGTACCTTGCCCGTGCCAAACTGCCCGGGCGGCAGGCTGATATTGTGGATAACCAATAGTGAGATCTGCTCGCCTAAAAGGCGCTCGTTATAATTGGGGGAAAGGCAACGCTGAGCATGAGCCCACCACCCTGCTTGAAAATCTGGGTACATAAGAACTCCTGTGAGCACTTAATGTAAAACAGAGCGGCAGAAGGGCCAAGAACACCGACCCAAACCAAACCCGTGATCGGTGTTATGCACGCAAAGGAAGGTGATCAGGTGCGTTTGAGCGTGCGGAGGTTACCAATTACAGACTCTAGCGCCCTGTCAAACAGCAAGGCATCGTCCAGAATACGCAGCTTTCCATGACTCAAGTCGACCGCCAGGCTTTCACGTGACTTTTCCATCACCTTCATACCCGCACGGTTCACAAAGATATAACGCCCAGCAGATTTGATCACCGCTGCCAGTTTACAACGAACCTTGTGATCATCGGCCTCGGTCAGCTCAATCCAGCTACCGACATGGATGGCGTCAATTGTCCTGAGCGACTCCTCATCCGGCTGGAGCTCAGCCTCAAGCGGCTTTACCTGCGGCTGAAGCACGATTTCATCAGCCACCTCAACCATCTGTGCCAACGGCTCACTGGCTACCGTAGCAGCGCCCTGCTCGGCACGCTTGGTCTGTTGGAACGTCTGTACATGCAAGGCCTCAAGCTGAGTAAAAAACTCACTTGTAGAGAACGGATCAAAGGCGGCGCTGGCAAGCCCCTCGCGCAACGCCTTAAGCAGCCCTGGCACCATACCCAACAGCTTTTGCCGCGCGCCGGCATCTTCGTGCGGCTCAACACTCCAGATCAGATCATCCATCGTCTGAAGCGCTGCGAGCCATTCGGCAGAACCGTGGCCCTGCTTGAGGCAAGTCAACAGGAGCACCTGGCTCCATGCCTCGCGAATAACCCGAACCACAACCTCAGGTAGTGTGCGCCCAACCAAACGCTCGTTCAGTGCAGCTTCTACCTGCTGACGCGCCTGCTCGGCGCGTGCACGCCCTTCTTCCGCATCCCGCGTGCGCTGTTCAAGCAACTCACTGCGGCGACGCTCATCACTCATGTACGCCAGGAAGTCATTCAATAGCTCATTGAAGATATCCGGGTCATCTACAAAATCATTGAGTAGCCGCTGAACGATCTGCTCGATCTTCAGGTAAAGCCCATCACGCTGCAGCTCGTTCTGCTCTTCCCAGCCTAGCGAGGCCGCTGCAATCTCATTCAGGAGCTTACGGGCAGGATGATTAGGCCGGCTGAAAAACGCCTTATCCAGCACCGCTACCTTGAGCATAGGAATCTGCAGGCGGGCAATCAGGGCTTTTAAGGAATCAGGTAGCGTCAGGTCATCAAGGATGAACTCAAACAGCATGGACACCAGATTGATAACATCATCATCAACTTGCCCCACTACGCGCTTTCGACCGCTACGCGCACTGATACGTCCCAGCGCATCGTCCAGCATGCCACGCAGGTCATGACCATTCTCAACCTGCGAAGGCACATGCTGCTGCAGATGCGACAGCAGCCGCATCAGGTCATAGCTGGTAATAGGATGAAGGTCAGTCGCACCCGCAGGCTCACCACCGGACACGCCCATTGAGCCGGAGCCACTTCGGCGCACTTGTGCAAGCAGCCCCTGTAGCGCGCTGAACACTTCCTGATCCTGCTCACTGTCTGGGGTCGTGGACGCCGTGCGACCGGTATACCCCGATGCACTGCGGCCCGTATTGCGCGGTGGCGCCACCTTGAGATGCGGGAGAATCCCGGCATCGATCAGCTGCTGATTCGCCTCGGCATACACACGGTCCAAACCGTTCAGCACAAAACGCTCGAACAGCTTGAGGATGATCAGTTTGACCTTGATCTCAACACCCAAGCCACGGCATGCATCCAGAAAGGCTTCACACAAAGGGCGAGGCGCTAACGGATTGGAATTCTCATCCAGCGTACGGCTTAGTTGAGTATTGAAACGAATACTTAAATGGCCCAGGGCCAAGGCATTGCGAGTGACAGCTTTGGTCACCATTGTATCGAGCGCGACAGACTCTTCGAGCTGGTCATTCTGGACCAGACTCAGATCCTCGAACGAAATAGCATCAAGCTGCGCAGTATTTTTTGCCGTATCTGTGTGATTCAAACCGGCAAAACGCTCAAAGTAGCGCTGCAAGAAATTGCGCTCGATCGTCTTGCGCTTCAGGCGCAAGTCGCGCATCGCTTCAAAGAAGAGATTCTGCTCGTTATTGCTGGTCGCGCGGTCAGCCATTTCGAACAGCGCATCATCCGCGTTATCGAACAATTGCTGGAGCGCTGCATTTAGCCGCTGGGCGGCTTTGTCGCGTACCAGAACGAGGGCAGCAGGAATCCGCAACGCCGCATCACTGAGCGTTTTGAAATGAACCACGTTAGCGTCGTTCTGCATTGCCCGCCTCCTGCAGCGTACCGTTATGACCAGCCTGCCTGCATACCACGTTACGAGCCTTGAACAACGTTGATCCCATAGCGTTGATAAGTGAACGTTGCGCTGATCATTATACAGTAGCCCTAATAGCCAACCGAGACCATCGCATAAGTATGACCTTGATCATGTTTATGGCTGAGTTACGGCGACTCCTACCTCAGATGTGGAAATCTGAACAGCGTCCATCCATAAAGTTGCCTTCACCCGCCAATCGTACCCTGAGAAGCGGGAGCTAACCATCAAGATTTCGACTAATCGCTAGCCAAACGCTGATTGGTCTGGAGACTTCACAGAAACGCATTAAGAAAAGGCTTGCCACTAGCGCTGCGCCTAGCTTAGGCAAAGCTGGCTAGAATATTGCTAAAAAGTCCTTCGGCCTGACTTTTTTGAGGGATAACTTGACAGCATTCAGAGTGGGGAAACCAAACTTTACTGCCTCCTTAAATAATCTTTTGGCTACCTAAGCAAATATAACTACTGCAAAGCCTGTTCTGAATAAGTAAATCCCTTCAAGAGCACCTAATTAACTAAAAAATTTCCTGATTAACCCTAAACTCATTAGATTTAAATATTCCTTACGACTACTAGATCTTCATATTTTCTATTTAAAAACAAAAAGCCCAGCTAGTTAGCTGGGCTTTTTTATGGTGCCGGAGATAGGAGTCGAACCTACGACCTTCGCATTACGAATGCGCTGCTCTACCAACTGAGCTACGCCGGCTCCTTTACCTTTTTATAACGCAAAATGCTATTTACGGAGCATTAAAAACTATTTAGTCGCCCTCATTTCCAGCAGCTTGAGGGCAAGATTTTGGAGCTAGAGTTGCATCAGCTGCACCAGTTGTAGCACAAGTCCACTCGCCTGCAGCAGTGCGCGTCCAAGCTACAGTAGCAGCGCTAACTTGAGAAGGTGCATTTCTTACAGCACACGAAATACTACCTGCTCCCGCAGTAGCACTAGCAGTAATAGCACAGTTTGCCGTAGTCGCTTGCAGACCTATATCGGTCTGTGCATTTATTGCTTCGCCATCATTAACCTTAGTTTCAAAAGCAGTCTTCCCAGCAGAAACTTCTGCTAAAGCGGCAGAAAGTTTTGCTCTTGCTTGATAGTTACTGTATGCCGGAATAGCAATTGCAGCCAAAATACCAATGATCGCAACCACGATCATCAATTCAATCAACGTAAAACCTTTTTGAGCTTTCATGCTTGTCTCCATTAGAAGAAGTAGGCTCAACATGCCTGACTCTTCTTAAGCATTCCGCGTGCCAACCACTTAGGTCACATTATTTGTGTGAAATAGACTCCTTACCGCTTCGCCTGCATGGCAAGTACTGACAATAATTGTCACGCCAAAAAGCGTATTTGATAGGACTGCCTACGGCTGCTATAAGGCAGGCATTGCTTATCCTTATCGGCCAGCCTTATGAATGATTTAGCGCCTCTCTCAGGTCTTGCTCGTCAGCTTGTTTTGGCGGAGCTACTGGATGAAAAAACAGCTCAAAACGCGGTTGCGCAGAGCAAGGTCAGTAAAATCCCATTAGTAACCCACTTAGTCCAAAACCGCCTTGTTAAAAGCCGTGCGATTGCGGAGCTGTCAGCCGAACAGTTCGGCTTGGCGTTTTTAGACCTTAGCGCGGTTGATAAAGAGTCCTTACCTAAGGAAGTTGTGAGCGACAAGCTGATGCAGCAGCATCACTTTCTGCCGCTCGCCAAGCGGGGTAACAAGCTTTTTATCGGCATATCCGACCCGACCAACCAGCAAGCCATCAACGACATTCAGTTCAGTACCGGCCTTACGGCTGAGCCTATTCTGGTTGAGGATGACAAACTCCACAGTGCGATTGATCAATACTTGGACAATGGTGCAGGCGGCCTGGACCTTGGCGATATTGACCTTGATATCGAGATCAGTACCGATGATGACAAGAAGCCAGAGGCGACAGATGCTGACGATGCGCCGGTGGTTCGCTTCGTCAACAAAATGCTGCTGGACGCTATCAAACGCGGCTCGTCTGACCTTCACTTTGAGCCTTATGAAAAGATGTATCGCGTACGCTTTCGTACCGATGGCGTTATGCACGAAATGGCGCGCCCACCTATCCAGCTAGCCCCTCGCATTTCGGCCCGCTTGAAGGTCATGGCCAGCATGGATATCTCTGAGCGCCGCAAGCCTCAGGATGGCCGGGTAAAGCTTAAGGTCTCCAAGAACAAGTCCATCGACTTTCGTGTGAATACGCTGCCTACCCTATGGGGCGAGAAGATTGTAATGCGTATTCTTGACCCTTCCAGCGCGCAGATGGGCATTGATGCCTTGGGCTATGAGGAGCGCCAGAAAGAGTTGTATATGGAGGCGCTTAGCCAACCACAAGGTATGATTTTGGTTACTGGCCCCACGGGCTCCGGTAAAACCGTATCGCTCTATACAGGCTTAAATATTCTTAATACGGTTGACATTAATATCTCGACGGCAGAAGACCCAGTTGAGATAAACCTTGAGGGTATTAACCAGGTTAACGTCAACCCGCGTCAAGGAATGGACTTTGCTCAGGCACTCCGGGCTTTCCTCCGTCAAGATCCTGACGTCATCATGGTAGGGGAAATTCGTGACCTGGAAACGGCAGAGATTGCAATCAAGGCGGCTCAAACAGGCCACATGGTGATGTCCACCCTCCATACCAATAGCGCTGCAGAAACATTGACGCGCCTGCGGAACATGGGCGTGCCTGCCTTCAACATCGCCACCTCAGTCAACTTGATTATTGCTCAGCGGCTGGCACGCAAGCTGTGCCCCAAATGTAAAAAGCAGTACGACGTTCCAAGAGAGACTTTACTGAGCGAAGGCTTCCCTGAGAGCCAAATCGGCAAATTTACGCTATACGCGCCCGTTGGCTGTGAAGAGTGCAACAATGGGTATCGTGGCCGCCTGGGTATTTATGAAGTGGTCAAGATTACCGCTGCGCTGCAAAACCTGATCATGGAAGAAGGCAATTCCATTGAGATTGCTCGCAAAGCGCGCGAGGAAGGCTTTAATGATTTAAGAACTTCTGGCCTAGCCAAAGCGATGCAAGGCGTAACCAGCCTGGAAGAAATAAACCGCGTCACTAAAGACTGATTGGCGCGAACTTTGCGTGTCCACTCAATGCCCATGAAGGGCTGGTCAGTCACATGAACAAGAGTGGACGTCGTCAAACAGCAAGGCTGCACATTGACAAGACGCACTCCAGCACCTGAAGAGCGGATTGCATGGCCGACAAAGCATTAAAAATGAGCGCTTTTACCTGGGAGGGAACGGACCGTAAAGGCGTCAAGATCAAAGGCGAAATGACGGGACTAAACCCCGCCCTGGTCAAGGCCCAACTGCGTAAGCAGGGGATTAACCCCACACGCGTTCGTAAAAAGTCTGTCTCGATTTTCAGCCGCGGTAAAAAGATCAAGCCGCTGGACATTGCCCTATTTACCCGCCAGCTCGCTACCATGCTGGGCGCTGGCGTTCCCCTGCTTCAATCGTTCGACATTATCAGCGAAGGCTTTGACAACCCGAACATGCGCAAGCTAGTTGATGATGTAAAACAAGATGTCGCGGCAGGTAATAGCCTTTCCAGTTCGTTGCGTAAAAAACCTCAGTATTTCGATGACCTCTACTGCAACCTCGTTGATGCTGGTGAACAGTCTGGTGCTCTGGAAACTCTGCTGGATCGTGTAGCAACCTATAAAGAAAAAACAGAACAGTTAAAGAAAAAAATCAAAAAAGCAATGACCTATCCCGCGGCCGTGGTTGTAGTCGCAATTATTGTATCGGTCATTCTGCTGGTTAAAGTTGTTCCGCAATTTCAATCAGTATTTCAAGGATTTGGTGCGGAACTGCCAGCTTTTACCTTAATGGTTATTGGCATCTCAGAAGTTTTGCAAGAGTGGTGGTTTATCGTTTTACTTATACTTTTCGGTTTAGGTCTTGCTTTTCAAATGGCTCACAAGCGATCTGAAAAGTTTCGTGACTCAATTGATCGGCTATTACTTAAAGTACCTGTTGTTGGCTCCATTCTCTATAAATCAGCAATAGCACGTTATGCGCGTACGCTATCCACAACTTTTGCCGCAGGCGTACCACTGGTAGATGCACTGGATTCGGTTTCTGGAGCCACGGGTAATGTTGTTTTCCGTAATGCAGTCGATAAGATCAAGCAAGACGTTTCAACCGGTATGCAGCTGAACTTCTCCATGCGTACAACCGCAGTGTTCACGTCCATGGCCGTGCAAATGACGGCGATTGGTGAAGAATCGGGCGCGCTGGATGAGATGCTGGATAAAGTTGCCACTTTTTATGAAGAAGAAGTGGACAACATGGTCGACAGCCTTACCGCTTTGATGGAGCCCATGATCATGGCGGTTCTGGGTGTACTGGTAGGCGGTTTGATTATTGCCATGTACCTTCCGATCTTCCAGCTGGGCTCGGTTGTTTAATGGAGGTTATTCAGCTTTTAGCGACCTACCCCGCCGCGTACCTGAGCTGTGCGCTGGTATTAGGTTTATTGGTTGGCAGCTTTCTTAATGTAGTCGTACACCGGCTACCTAAAATGCTTGAGCGTGACTGGATTGCCCAGTCACGCCAAATGCTGGAGCTGCCCACTGAAGGCGAGGCAGAGACGTATAACCTTGCCAAGCCTCACTCCCATTGCCCTCACTGCCAACATCGCATTCGCGCGTGGGGAAACATCCCTGTTATCAGCTATGTAATGCTTCGCGGTAAGTGTTCCAGCTGTAAAGCGCCTATCACTATTCGTTATCCGCTGGTTGAAATGGCGTGCGGCCTGCTTTCCCTGTTTGTTGTCTGGCATTTTGGCTTTACCTGGCAGGCAGGTAGCGCACTGCTGCTGACCTGGAGCCTGCTTGCTGCAAGCCTGATTGACGCCGACCATCAGATCCTGCCGGATGCCATTGTTCTTCCACTGCTATGGGTTGGCTTACTGGTTAATCAGTTTGAGCTGTTTTCCAGCCTTTCTGATGCCGTTTGGGGCGCAGCAGCAGGCTACATGAGTTTGTGGCTGGTTTTTCAACTCTTCAGGCTGATCACCGGCAAGGAAGGTATGGGCTTTGGTGACTTCAAGCTACTGGCCATGCTTGGCGCCTGGGGCGGCTGGCAAATATTGCCGCTTACGATACTGCTGTCCTCTTTGGTAGGCGCAATCCTTGGCATCATTCTGCTTCGCCTCAAAAATGCCGAAAACAGTACACCGATACCGTTTGGGCCTTATTTGGCGATTGCGGGGTGGATTGCTTTGCTTTGGGGTGATCAAATAACAGGCATGTACCTTCACTTTGCCGGTTTTTGATGAGCAACCCTTGGATTCTCGGCCTTACGGGCGGGATTGGCAGCGGTAAAAGCGCCGCTGCTGAACATTTCGGCTCGCTGGGCGTTCACACGGTAGATGCCGACCATGCGGCCCGCTGGGTAGTAGAGCCCGGCCAACCGGCTCTAGAGCAGATTGCCACTCATTTTGGGGGCGATATCTTGCTCCCTGATGGAAGCCTGAACCGCCCTAGCCTACGCAACCGTATATTCACTGCCCCTGAGGAAAGGCGCTGGCTTGAATCATTACTGCACCCCTTGATTCGTCAAGAGATCATCCGAGCCTTAAGCGAAGCAACATCGCCCTATGCCATCCTTGTATCTCCCTTGCTTATTGAGTCAGGCCAGACGAAGCTTACTCAGCGGGTACTTGTGATAGACGTACCGGAAACCCTGCAGCTCGAACGAGCAATGCGGCGTGATCATGCGGACGAGACACAAATAAAAGCCATTCTTCAGGCGCAAATCAAGCGAGACGAACGCTTGAAACAGGCGGATGATGTCCTCATTAATGACGGGACACTCACGCAGTTACACGAGCACGTCGAGCGTCTGCATCATTTTTATCTGACCTTACAAGGAGGCAAGCATGCCTAAGCCACCTTTAACTGTAGAATGCCCTACGTGTAGCGCACCCGTAGAGTGGAGCGAGAACAGCCCCAACCGCCCTTTTTGCTCAGACCGTTGCAAGCTGATCGATCTTGGTGCCTGGGCAGCAGAAGACCATGCCATTCCTGGCAATGAGCTGGAAGATGACTTGTTCTCAGAAGACATGCCGCCGCGCCGAGACCATTAAGCCGCTGCTCCTTGGCGTCCCATACTGACGCTTTTCGCCACCCTCTCGCCTCAAGCTGAAACGCTATCTAACGTTTCAGCCAGCACCATCCTTATTTGGCTTTAGCCTTTAATGCATCCTTCAGCGCTTCAGCAGACTCAAATGCTCGCTGCCCTACAAAACGGCCATGATCCAGCATAAGCCAAAGCACTTTATCCTTATCGCCTGGGTAACGAGGGGCTACTCGCCCCTCATAGTCCAACAACACACGGTAGTTATAGTCACGCATGGCTGGAATAGCGAATAGTGTTGATATCACCTTGGGCATCTGGCTGATGTCAGCCAAGAAGGCCACTTTATTAGCCTCTAAATAGCCCTTGGGCTGTTCTTTTAGAGCGGCCTTGACGAGATTCGCGCCAGTCATGCTACGCGCCACCAGCAGAACCTGTAGATCATCGCTTAAGGTATAAGGCTGGTCGTTTTGATCCAGTAGCGTCCAGGGTGCAAGACGCTCTCCGGGCTCTAACGCCCACGTCAATCCAGGCAGTAAAGCCATCAGCAGTAGTGCAGAGCGCAAGACGCGCATGGAGCCTCCAAATACAGGGTTCAAATAATGGAAATCGTATCAGTGGGCGGACCTGTAGTGACTGGTATTTCACCGTCATCACTGTAAAAATATTCAAGATAGCCCTTTCGTCTCGTACAGGCGGGGCACCTTGTCGAGAGGTCCACAAGCCTCCCTTAGGCAATAGTTCTTATACGCCTCCACCCTACTTCCGCAATGGGCGCTAATTGATGATACCGCTAAAAGAGCTTTTGGCAGCCGTCCCTCAAGAAGGAAAGGTGCACTGGATTGGCGTCCGCCCAGCGGCTCGAACAGAGATGATCATTGTTGACACGGTTGAAGCTCGCCGCGAGGCAGGCCTTACGGGTGACCATACCCGACCCAGCCCACGCAATGCACGCCAGGTGACGCTGATTCAGTGGGAACATTTGGCGGTCGTCAGTGCGCTTATCGGAAAGTCGCTTGAACCCAAGGATCTGCGCCGCAATATAGCAGTCAGCGGAATCAACCTGTTCAGCCTTAAAAACCGCCGCTTTCAAATAGGCCAAGCCATCTTTGAAACAACCGGCTGGTGCCAACCATGTGCCCGCCTGGAAGATCGCCTTGGACCCGGCACTTTTCAAGCGATGCGAGGCCACGGCGGTATTACTGCCCGCATCCTGAGCGGTGGCATCATCAGGGTCGGCGACACCGTAAGCGTCATCGATGATTAACCCAACGAATTTCTTGTACGAGCCGGAGTATCAGCAGCTCGTATCGACGCGGGCACCTTAGCTGCCTGCGCGCTACCGAATTTCAACACTATGAGTATGAAACACCATGACACATCGAATTGTAATCGTCGGCGGCGGCGCAGGAGGTCTGGAGCTGGCTACCCGCCTGGGTAGGAAGCTCGGAAAGCGCAAGCAAGCTCACGTTACCCTGGTAGACGCTAACCTGACCCATATCTGGAAGCCGCTCATGCATGAGATTGCAGCCGGCTCCCTGAACTCCTCGGCCGATGAGCTCAACTATGTCGCTCAAGCCAAATGGAATCACTTCGAGTTTCAACTTGGCCGTCTGGTTGGTTTGGATCGGGAAAATAAGCATATCCGTCTGGCGGCTATTACCGATGAGCACGGTAAAGAGATTCTTGCCGAGCGGACCATGCCTTATGACACGCTGGTCATTTCCATCGGCAGCAAGACAAACGACTTTGGTACGCCAGGCGCGGCAGAGCATTGCCTGTTTCTTGATACCCGCGCCCAAGCAGAACGTTTTCATCAGCAACTGCTTAACCAATACCTGTATGCTCAAGCAAGCAGCGAAACGGCCGCACCGATTGATATTGCTATCGTTGGCGCTGGCGCAACCGGGGTGGAGCTGGCAGCAGAGCTTTGCAATACAGCTCAGCAATTGGTCTCCTATGGTCTGAATCGCATTCGACCAGAAGATCTTCGCATTACAATCATCGAGGCTAGCAACCGCGTCCTCCCTGTGCTACCCGAGCGCATTGGGGAACCTGTTGCCCAACAACTGCAAAAGCTGGGAGTCCGCCTTATGACAGGCGCAGCCGTAAGCTCTATTACAGAAGAAGGGCTGACAACCAAGAACGGGGAGTTCATCCCCGCCAAACTGAAAGTATGGGCCGCAGGCATCCGGGCACCGGAGTTTCTTGCCAACCTAGACGGGCTGGAAAGCAACCGCATCAACCAATTGGTTGTACGCCCTACCCTTCAGACCACGCTGGATGACAATATCTTTGCATTTGGTGATTGCGCGGCTTGCCCTATGTCGGGAGAAGACAGCCGAAATGTTCCACCTCGGGCGCAGGCCGCACACCAACAGGCATCATTGCTGGTGAAATCTGTCATGGCTCGTTTGAAGGGTGAAGCATTACCTGAATACCATTACAAGGATTACGGCTCCCTGATCTCGCTTTCGCGTTATTCAGCCGTAGGTAACCTCATGGGTAACTTAACAGGGAACGTTATGCTGGAAGGCTGGTTGGCGCGCATGTTTTACGTGTCGCTTTATCGGCTGCACCAGCGAGCACTCTATGGCAACTTTAGGACACTGCTGCTAATCATCAGTGATCATCTAGGCCATACGTTAAAGCCAAGACTAAAGCTGCATTAATCGACAAACGCCCTGCTTGCAGTACGCAGGCAGGGCGTACCAATACAAGCGAGCCAAACACGCAAAGCAGTAGCTTGGATTAAGAATCCAAAATAAAGAAAATTTAGAAAGAAAAATACAGCGAGAATAACACCGCTGTGCTTTACAGATAAGCTTAAGAATTTAAGCTTAGAGAAGAAAGTGGTGGGTCGTGTAGGATTCGAACCTACGACCAATTGGTTAAAAGCCAACTGCTCTACCGACTGAGCTAACGACCCACTTAATGGTCGGGGTAGGGGGATTCGAACTCCCGACATCCTGCTCCCAAAGCAGGCGCGCTACCGGGCTGCGCTATACCCCGACTAGGAAGTTAATTGGCTCCGCGACCTGGACTCGAACCAGGGACCCAATGATTAACAGTCATTTGCTCTACCGACTGAGCTATCGCGGAACTTCAAACCCTCCAATCTCAACCTTTGCTCTTCAGCGTTAAGCTGCGCTGCATCAGCTGAGGTGCGCCATTTTACGGGTATTGGATTCTGTGTCAACACCCTTTAGCAAATTTTATTGCAAAAAATTCATGTACTTAAGATAGCCCCCTCCTGAAAACGTAAAAGGCGCCTTTAGGCGCCTTTTACCAGGTTAAGCAAATACGATTTGGTCGCCCTCTACTCGCGCCTCTATTTTGCTGCCTGGAACAAACTGTCCAGAAAGGATCTGCTGCGCCAGTGGGTTTTCGATCCAACGCTGGATCGCACGCTTCAAGGGACGCGCCCCATAGACGGGATCATACCCTATTGCTACCAGCTTACTCATCGCCTCAGCCGAAAGCGTCAGATCCAACTCTCGCTCAGCCAGACGCTGGCGCAAGCGGTTCAGCTGAATATCAGCAATGCCTGCAATCTGATCGCGGCCAAGAGGCTCGAAAACAACAACCTCATCGATTCGGTTAATAAACTCCGGCCGGAAGTGAGCCGAGACCGCATCCATGACGGCAGCCCTTTGTGCCTCTGAGTCACCTACCAGCTCCTGAATCTGCGCCGATCCCAAATTCGAAGTCATGACGATGACGGCATTACGGAAGTCAACGGTACGTCCCTGGCTATCTGTCAGACGTCCATCATCCAGTACTTGCAACAGGATATTGAATACATCCGGATGCGCCTTTTCTACCTCATCCAGCAGAACAACGGAGTACGGCTTACGACGCACCGCCTCGGTGAGATAGCCACCCTCTTCATAACCGACATACCCTGGTGGCGCACCAATCAGGCGGGCGACAGAGTGCTTCTCCATAAACTCGGACATATCGATACGGACCATGGCGTCTTCCGTATCAAACAAGAACTCAGCCAATGACTTGCAGAGTTCGGTCTTACCAACACCTGTTGGGCCCAGGAACAAGAATGACCCGCTGGGTCGGTTTGGATCAGCCAGCCCTGCACGAGAACGTCTGACAGCATTGGCTACCGCCGTTACAGCCTCATGCTGGCCAATAACACGCTGATGAAGCGCATCTTCCATACGCAACAGCTTGTCACGCTCGCCTTCAAGCATCTTGCTGACCGGGATACCTGTCCACTTGGAAACAACCTCAGCAATCTCGTCCTCGGTCACTTTATTACGCAAGAGCTGATTGGCCGGCTTTTCGTGCTGGTCAACCATCTGCAGGCTACGCTCAAGGTCTGGAATAACGCCGTATTGCAGTTCCGCCATACGGTTAAGGTCGCCTTTACGGCGCGCCAGCTCAAGCTCCTGCTTGGCCTGTTCAATCCTTTGCTGCAGCTGCGCTGAGCCTTGAACTTCGGCTTTCTCGGCCTTCCAGACCTCTTCCAGATCGGCGTATTCCTGCTCAAGCCGAGCAATGTCTTCCCGGAGTTTACCGAGACGCTTCAAAGCGCCCTCGTCGCTTTCCTTCTTGAGCGCTTCCCGCTCAACCTTTAGCTGGATCAAACGACGCTCAAGACGATCAAGCGCCTCGGGCTTGGAGTCGATTTCCATCCGAATACGGCTGGCGGCTTCGTCGATCAGATCGATAGCCTTGTCAGGCAGTTGCCGATCCGTAATGTAGCGATGCGAGAGCTTGGCTGCTGCAATGATGGCCCCATCAGTAATGGCCACCTTATGGTGTACTTCATACCGCTCCTTCAGGCCGCGCAGGATAGCAATGGTGTCTTCCTCGCTCGGCTCATCAACCAGGACTTTCTGAAAGCGACGCTCCAGCGCGGCGTCCTTTTCGATGTACTGACGGTACTCGTCCAAAGTCGTGGCGCCCACACAATGCAGCTCACCCCGTGCCAATGCGGGCTTGAGCATGTTGCCCGCATCCATGGCACCTTCTGCCTTACCGGCGCCAACCATGGTATGGAGTTCATCAACAAAAAGTATTACGCGCCCTTCCTGTTTGGAAAGCTCGTTTAACACACCCTTGAGACGCTCTTCAAACTCACCTCGAAACTTGGCGCCCGCAATTAGCGAGCCCATATCCAAGGCAAGCAAACGCTTATCTTTCAGGCCATCGGGCACTTCCCCGTTGACGATCCGCTGAGCCAGCCCTTCAACGATGGCGGTCTTACCCACACCCGGCTCACCAATCAGTACCGGGTTATTTTTGGTACGGCGCTGCAGGACCTGGATAGTCCGACGAATTTCATCGTCTCGACCAATCACAGGATCAAGCTTGCCCTCTTCTGCACGCTTGGTAAGGTCAACCGTAAACTTATCCAATGCCTGACGGGACTCTTCAATATTAGGATCATTAACCGCGTCACCGCCACGCAGATTATTGACAGCATTCTCCAGAGCCTTACGGGAAACACCCTGACCTACTAACATCTTGCCTAGTTTGGTGTTCTCGTCCATGGCAGACAGAAGCACCAATTCACTTGAAATGAACTGGTCCCCCTTCTGCTGGGCCAAACGATCAGCCTGGTTTAGCAGACGCGCCAGATCCTGGGACAGACTGACATCCCCGGTAGGGTTCTGAATCTTGGGCAGACTATCCAGCTCCTTGGTCAAGGCCTGGCGAAGCGATTGAATATCAAAGCCAACCTGACGAAGCAGCGGAAGAATTGAGCCCCCCTGCTGATCCAGCAGGGCCGAAAAGAGATGCACCGGCTCGATCGCCGGATGGTCATGCCCAACCGCCAAGGATTGGGCATCGGCCAACGCAAGTTGCAATTTACTGGTTAAACGGTCAATTCGCATGACTATGTCCTTTATATGAGCGCGGGTCAGGGACGCACCATAAAAAGCGTCACAACGATTACCCGCCGAGATGCCTCTTACATAAGGACAATTCTGCTCGATTCAAGCGCTGGCCATTTGATGCAGATCAGCTAAGTCACGCCTGATTTAAGGGTTAGATCAGCCAGACCAGGCTGGCCAGACGCCCTGTCTGGGAAGAGCGCCGATAGGAGTAGAACCGCTCCGTATCCGTGTAAGTACACAGGCCGCCACCATATACAGCGTCAATGCCTATAGCTTCCAGCCGCAACCGCGCCAGCTGATAGATATCAGCCATAAATCGCCCGGCGTTGTGGCTAGGTTTGAAGGCTATCTGTGCATGTGACTGCTGTGAAAGGAATGCTTCGCGCACCTCAGCTCCAACCTCAAAGGCATTGGGGCCAATTGCGGGCCCAAACCAGACCAATACATCCTGAGGACTGGCCTCAAGCGATGCAGCTGCCGCCTCAAGCACGCCGTTCGCCAAGCCTCGCCACCCTGCATGAGCAGCAGCTACGCGCGCACCTTGTCGATTACAAAAAAGGACGGGCAAGCAATCGGCCGTCATGATCGTTGCAGCAATACCCGGCGTTGATGTCCAGGAGGCATCAGCCTCAAGTACTTGTTCAGGGTCCGCCTCAACGACGCAAACCCCATGTACTTGTTTCAGCCAAGCGGGTCGACACCCTAGCGAGTCGATCAGCCGCTGCCGATTTTCGGCTACCGCGGCCGGATCATCTTGTACATGATCGCCCAGATTGAGGCTCTCGTAAGGACCAGAGCTGATACCCCCTGACCGAGTAGTAACGCAGCCTCTAACGTTGGCAGGCGCAGGCCAGTCGGGAATCAGCCAATCAGTCATCCGGTAAAGGCCTCTCGATCCTGACGCAAGAGGCTAAGCAGCCAAACCAGGTCTTCAGGCAAGGGAGACTCCCAGCTCAGACGCTCCCCGGTAATGGGATGATCAAGCTCCAGAAAGCGAGCATGCAACGCCTGCCGAGGAAACTCTCGGAGCGTTTTTATCAGTGTCGGGTTGGTAGCAGGCGGAATACGAAAGCGCCCGCTATAAACCGGATCACCTACCAGAGGAAAACCTATATGGGTCATATGAACCCGTATCTGGTGGGTCCGGCCTGTCTCCAGCTTGACGCGCACATGCGTATAGGCACGAAATCGATCCAGAACGCGGTAGTGGCTTACAGCTGGCTTTCCTCCGGTGACAACAGCCATTTGCTGGCGCCGCTGGGAATGACGCCCTATCGGTGCATCCACAGTACCGCCAGAGACCACCACACCGGCTACAACCGCTTCATAAATGCGACTGACCGAGCGCGCTTGAAGCTGGGCCACCAGATTGGTCTGCGCCTCCAAGGTCTTGGCAACAACCATCAGGCCGGTTGTATCTTTATCCAGGCGATGGACGATGCCGGCACGAGGGACATTTGCTAATGATGGTACGTGGTGAAGTAACGCGTTGAGCAATGTACCGTCCGCATGACCTGCCGCCGGGTGAACGACTAGCCCGGCGGGCTTGTCCAGCACAAGCAAATGGTCATCTTCATAGACGATATTGAGCTCGATGTCCTGCGCTACCCAGTCACCCTGTGCTTCTCGCTCTGCGCGTAAAGCCAGTAAGGCGCCGCCATGCACCATGTCACGTGGGCGCAGGACCGCGCCGTCAACAGTTAGACTGCCATCTTTGATCCAGGATGACAGGCGAGAACGGGAATATTCAGAGAACAGCTGAGCCGCTACCTGGTCGAGGCGCTGACCGCCGAGTTCTGTAGGCACTTCGGCGTTGAGTTGGATAATATCGGACATAGCTGCCAACAAAGGCGTGTAGCTTTTGGTTTCAGCCACACGCTGTGGTTAAATACGAAAACTTTTTGCCCTGGCGTGATATTCATGCCGGGTTGTTCATCATAACAGGACGGTTCCGGCTCCGTCAGCCGACCGTTTCAGGGAACGCAAAGCCGCCATGCAATTGAAGCACCTGCTGCTGATCGCCAGCCTCGCCCTCACCGCTGCCTGTTCCTCCAAAGCACCTGAAGTGGCAGAAAACCTGAGCGAAACCGAGCTCTATAAGCAAGCTCAGGAAGATTTGAATAACAACAACTACAACCAGGCTGCCAGCAAACTCAAGGCTCTTGAGTCCCGCTATCCGTTTGGCCGTTATGCAGATCAGTCTCAACTTGAGCTTATCTATGCAAATTACAAGAACGGAGAGCCTGAAGCTGCCCGTACGTCGGCAGACCGCTTCATTCGTCTGCACCCGCAGCATCCTAACGTCGACTATGCCTATTACATGAAAGGTGTAGCATCCTTTGAGCAGGATCGCAGTCTGTTGGCTCGCTTCCTTCCACTGGATATGACCAAGCGCGATCCGGGCGCTGCGCGCGACTCGTTCAATGACTTTGCTCAGTTCACCAGCCGTTTTCCAAACAGCCGGTACGCACCTGACGCCAAGGCGCGCATGACCTACCTACGCAATCTTTTGGCGGCCTATGAAGTCCACGTTGCCGAATATTACTTGCGTCGTAAGGCCTATGTCGCTGCAGCAAACCGTGGCCGTTACGTTGTCGAGAACTTCCAGGGCACACCATCGGTAGGTGATGGTCTGGCTGTCATGACAGAGGCGTATCAGCACCTTGGCCTCAATGAGCTGGCGGCAACAAGCCTTGAAACATTGAAAATGAACTACCCGGACAATCCAAGCCTGGATAACGGCGAGTTCAAGCTAAAGCAGCGTGACGAAGATGAGCGCTCCTGGCTTGCTCGTGCAACGCTGGGGCTGGTTGATCGCCCCAGCGAGCCTCTTCCTCCGGGCGAGACACGCGCAGCTCAGGATGTACAGCGCCAGTACGAAGATGCCAAGCGTGAAATTCCGCCAGAGCTGCTCCCAGAGAATCAGCCTGCTGGTGGAGCGTCTGAAGACTCACAGACGCCACATCGCTCGTGGTTCAGTCGCCTGACATTTGGTCTTTTCGATTGATTAAGACTGAGCGAAAAGGAGGCTTTAAGCCTCCTTTTTTATTTGACAGCCATGCACTACCAGAACACGGCCGCATTCATAAGAAAACCGTGATGATGTATAAGGCTCCAATCGTCATCAAAAGCTGCGGTATAGTTTCTTTTTCAAGTCGTCTAATGCGCTGTAACACCTAAAAACAGGTATTAATACGGTAGCGCCATTACCTAGAGAATATTATGGGTTTGTTTCGCCTGCTTTTCTGGTTAGCCCTGATCATTGCCGTTGTATGGTTGTGCCGCCGTCTATTGCAGGCAAAGCCAAAGAAGCGACAGAAAAAACACCTGACAAAACCACAACCAATGGTTCGCTGCGTCCACTGTGGCGTACACATTCCCCAAGAGAAAGCCTTACCCCATGGTGAGCGCTGGTTCTGTTGCCAAGACCATTTACAAAAAAGCCTGAACAGTGAGCGCTGATTTTCTTCACCATAATTTGCAGGACAATCGCATCCTGAGGCTGTACCACTATTACCGGGTTATTGTTGGGCTGGTTTTCATCCTTCTGATTTCTACCAATCTGGATGACAACCTCCTGAAAGTAACTGAAGGCAAAAATTTTGTTATCAGCAGCTGGATTTACTTAGCCAGTAATATCCTGGCGATTTTTCTACCGCCATTAAATAAGCAAAAGCAGATATTCACACTAGCGCTGATCGATATCGGGCTGCTTACATACCTCATGTATAGCGCAGGCGGCACGCCGAGCGGTATTGGCAATCTGATCATCATTACTGTATCGATCGCCAATATTCTTCTTGTTGGTCGCATTGGAATTCTGCTGGCTGCCCTGGCTACTCTCGCGCTCATTTATGCAACTGCCTACAGAAGCCTTAGCCTTCCTACGGAAGCCAACCAGTACGTTCAGGCGGGGGGGCTGGGCGCCCTATGCTTTGCAGCGGCATTTCTAGTACAGAGCCTAGTCAGCCGCCTCTCTAAAAGCCAGACGTTGGCTGAAGAAAGGGCACATGTTGTAGCAGACCTGGAAAACCTGAATGCTCTGATCCTCGACCGTATGCGGACAGGCATTCTGGTTTTGGACGCAAGGCTAGCGCCTATTCTGGCCAACCCTGCTGCCCGAGAATTGCTCGGCCATCCGGAGTTAGACACAGGGAATTTAAATGACCAGTGCCCTGACTTGATGGAGCGACTAAACCAATGGGAAAGGAATCGGACGCTTCGCCCTGCGCCTATACAGGCCTTTAGCGAAGGCCCACTGATCCAGCCCAGCTTCGTGCCTATACAGCGAAGCGGCAAACAGCATACTTTGATTTTCCTGGAAAACATTTCTCGCATTGCTCAGCAAGCACAGCAGTTGAAGCTTGCATCACTAGGACGCCTTACAGCTGGCATCGCCCACGAAATCCGCAACCCGCTAGGAGCCATAAGCCATGCAGCGCAGCTCTTACAGGAATCGGAAGCGCTCGATCAGAATGATCTACGCCTGGCCCAGATCATTCAGGATCACTCGCGGCGTATGAACATCATCATCGAAAACGTGCTGCAACTCTCCAGACGCCGCCAGGCTGAGCCCCAACTTCTGGACCTCAAGTATTGGGTACACCGTTTTGCCGGTGAGTTCAGAACAACCCTGCGAGAGCAACAGTTTGTCTATGTGCAAACTACATCAGGTACGATACAAACCCGAATGGATCCCAGCCAGCTGACTCAGGTCCTGACCAACCTTGTGCAAAATGGCTTGCGTCATAGCAGCAAGGTACATGGTAAAGGACAAGTATGGCTGGATCTTTTTCGTGATCCCGATTCAGACCTTCCCATACTGGATGTCATCGATGATGGGCCAGGCGTACCTGAAGACCAGATCACTAATCTTTTTGAACCCTTCTTTACCACTGAGAGCAAAGGAACGGGGCTCGGCCTCTATATTTCTCGTGAGTTATGCGAGAGTAACCAGGCCCGCCTCGACTACCGCCAGCAGGAACAAGGCGGTTGCTTCCGCGTTACCTTTGCCCATCCGCGCAAGTTGAGCTGAACATGAATCGACAGAAAGTCCTGATCGTTGATGACGAACCCGATATCCGAGAGCTTTTAGAGATCACATTGGGTCGCATGAAGCTCGACACCTTTAGCGCAAAGAATGTGAAAGATGCAAAGGATCTACTGGCCCGAGAATCTTTCGACCTTTGTTTGACCGACATGCGCCTGCCAGACGGCTCCGGCATGGAACTGGTCCAGCATATCCAACAGAGACATCCAAACGTTCCAGTCGCCATGATTACGGCATTCGGAAGTCTGGATACCGCTATCCAGGCACTTAAAGCCGGTGCGTTCGACTACCTCACCAAGCCTGTCGACCTTCCTCGGCTTCGCGAGCTTGTCAGCACCGCCTTACGCCTAAGCACATCAGCTCCCGCTCCTATCAAGGTGGCTGATCACAGGCTCTTAGGTGACTCGCCCCCTATGCGGACACTAAGAGCTCAAATTGGCAAGCTCGCTCGCAGCCAGGCCCCGGTCTATATCAGCGGTGAGTCGGGCAGCGGTAAGGAGCTGGTTGCCCGACTGATTCACGAGCAAGGCCCTCGTGCAGACAGTCCTTTCATTCCCGTCAACTGTGGCGCCATTCCTTCCGAACTGATGGAAAGTGAATTTTTTGGCCATAAAAAAGGTAGCTTTACAGGCGCCATTGAGGATAAGCAGGGCTTATTTCAGGCCGCACAAGGCGGTACATTATTTCTGGACGAAGTCGCCGATTTACCGCTAGCCATGCAGGTAAAACTTCTTCGAGCCATTCAGGAAAAGGCCGTGCGGCCGGTAGGGGGGCAGCAGGAAATAGCCCTGGATGTACGAATACTGAGTGCTACACATAAAGATTTGGCCGCTGAAGTGGCCTCTGATCGCTTCCGGCAGGACTTGTTCTATCGTCTCAACGTTATCGAGCTTCGCGTTCCCCCCTTACGGGAGCGGCGCGAAGATATCGCGGAACTGTGCGCGACCATCCTGAAGCGCCTCGCAAAGGAGTCACAACACGATCTTGCTCAGTTAACCGATGATGCTCTAGCCAAACTCAAGAGCTACCGCTTCCCAGGCAATGTTCGTGAACTGGAAAACATGCTTGAGCGAGCCTATACGCTTTGCGAGGACAACCTGATCAAACCCAGCGATCTTCGCCTTGCAGATACGCCCCAGTCATCCAGCACTGGCGAAACCAGCCTGGCCAATATCAGCAATCTTGAAGATTACCTGGAAGAAATCGAGCGAAAGCTGATTATGCAGGCGCTTGAAGAGACTCGCTGGAACCGCACAGCGGCCGCTGAACGGCTCGGCCTCTCCTTCCGTTCGATGCGCTATCGCCTAAAGAAGCTGGGTATCGATTGATCTATAGGTAACCGATTTCCAGGCGTGAATCCGGCAAGTACGGCGCCGGATTAATAATAGGCACCTCCCCTGTCATTAAATCAGCAAGCAATCGACAGGAGGCAGGTGCTAACACCAAGCCGTTGCGATAATGCCCGCAGTTAAGCCATAAACCGGGTTTGGCCGATACGGGTCCAATATAAGGAATACCTTCGGGTGATCCTGGTCTGAGCCCTGCCCATTGAGCCACCACTTGACTATTTTCCAGCGCGGGCAATAGCTCAACAGCTGAACTCAAAAGGCTTTCATGGGCAGCCTTTGTAGGTTTTTTATCAAATCCCACATGCTCCAATGTGCTGCCAACAAGAATATGACCATCTCGCCGAGGGATGGCATAACGCCCTTTCGCCAGCACCATGCTGGAAAGAAAGTCGTCGGCACACTTGAAAAGCATCATCTGCCCTTTTACCGGCTCAACAGGCAAATGGATTCCGACGCTGGCTAACAGCGAGCCGCTCCATGCCCCAGCTGAGACCACAACGCGCTCAGCCTGGATAGCAATGCCATCAACGTAAACGCCGGTGATGGCGTCTCCTTCCTGAAGAAACGCCTGTACCTCACTTCCAGTTTTTAAGGTTACGTTAGGCATAGCAGCCAAAGCTGCCTGAAGGGACTTAACCAAACGCGGATTTCTTACGTTGGCTACATCCGGCATGTAGATAGCTTTTTTGAACTCTGCCCCCAATACCGGAATATGTGAGTAGACCTCACCTATAGGCACTGAGGCCAGAGGGCGCTGCCTGCTTTCAGCCCAAGAAAGAGCTTCCGCTTCATCCTCAAGGTCCAGCCAATACAACCCTGTTACATGGACTTCAGGATCAAGGCCGGTTTTCTCTAAAAGCTGGCTACCAAGCATGGGATAGAAGTCTTGCGACCAGTGTGCCAAGGCAGTAACAGCAGGACTATAACGCCACGGATAAAGCGGGGAAACGATACCGCCACCCGCCCAAGAGGCTTCCTGACCAAGCTCAGCTTTATCCAGAAGCAAAACCCTTTGTCCTGCCAATGCAAGCTGCAGAGTCGAAAGCAGACCAATAACGCCTCCGCCGATTATCGCCACGTCAAAAACCACGTCACACCTCAATAACTACTTAATTGACAACAAAATCGCACGAAGGCAAAAAGCCACTACGCCAGGATGGCTAATTTTTAGATAACGATGCATGGATGCTGTTAATGAAACTATACCAACAAGGCTTTAGCCTTATCGAACTACTCACAACTATCGTTGTTCTTAGCATCACCATTGGCATCGCCATACCTTCCTTTAGCGCGCTTACAGACCGAATAACACAGTACGAAGCGACTAACCGATTAGCTCAGACGCTTTACCGCGCCCGCTTTCAGGCTATAACGCAAAATCGAAGCACAACGGTCTGTCACGAAAGCCAGGGCAGTTGCAGTGGCTCTTTCATATGGCAAGGAGCGATGCTAGTTTTTCAGACTGCAAACCAAGGCGAGCAGACTGATGAGATACTCAGTATTGTATCAAGCGAAAACATACCAACTGGCTACAGTTGGCACTGGTCCGGTTTTCGCGCACGCCCCTTCCTGACCTTCAAGCCTAACGGCGCTACTGATTATCAGAATGGCACCTTTACTCTCTGTCGAAATAACGAGGCCTTAAAACAGGTAGTGATTAATAAAGCAGGGAGAGTACGGATACAGCCTGCTCCAACCAGTAGCCGGTGCTAGTGAAAATGGATTGGCGACCACACAGATAAAACAATTGACCAGACGTCACCTGTGTTTTTGAGCAACCTGATCTGCAAAGGCATCATGCCGATTATTTCTCTGCAAGGAATCAAGGATGCGTTCCGCACGCGGCTTTACGCTAATCGAGCTTATGGTGACTGTAGCAGTCCTTGCGATTGTTCTTACTATTGCAGTGCCATCATTCAACAACTTAATTCAAAGCTCTCGCGCGAGAGCCTTGGTTAGCGAGCTCAATGGCGCGCTTCAGATAGCTCGATCGGAGGCGTTAAAGCGGCGTAAAAATGTGATTGTCTGTCCTCGTAATGACACAGGTACTGATTGTGATAGTGGAGCAGACTGGTCCAGCGGCTGGTTGGTTCGTCAGGTAAGCGGCGACATAATTCGCATTTGGGAGAAGCAAACTAATGACAATATTAAAGGCCCTGGAGAGGGTATTATGTTTTTGCCTAACGGTGCTAGTACTGCTGAAAGCACTATAAGTGTAACGCCAGACAACTGTGACGCCGAAAGTACCTCTTCTCTTAAAGTCTCAAAGATGGGCTCAATAATCATATGCCCAAAGTCTAAAACATGATTACAGAAAAAAAACATCAAAGGGGCGCTACACTGATAGAAGTGCTAGTTACAGTCTTCATTCTTGCAGTAGGCCTTTTAGGCCTTGCTGGTTTGCAGTCAACCAGCATTAAAACTAATCAAGGCGCTTACTATCGGTCACAAGCAACACTTTTAGCTGCAGATATAGCAGATCGCATGCGAGCCAATCGTACAGCCGCCTTAGCGGGGAATTACAACATAGCATCTTTCCCTTCCTCCTCTATAGCTAACAGCACAGCCAGTACGGTCCGCGCTGAAAAGGACAAAGCCGAGTGGTTAAACTCTCTCGCAAACTTGCTACCTAATGGCACTGGAAAAATAGAATATAACAACAAGATATTTACAATTTCCATAAAGTGGAATGATAGCCGTGCGCAGATTAGAAGCTCTTCTAATGAAAATACAGATCAAGAATTAATATTTACGTATCGGACCCAGCTATGAAAATTTTGCATCCATCAAGACAACGCGGCTTGTCGCTAGTAGAGTTAATGGTTGCCATAGTGTTGGGCTTACTGCTTATTGGTGGCGTGCTACAAATATTCTTATCCAGCAACAAGACTTACAAGACCAATCTAGCGCTCTCCGAAGTTCAAGAGGCCGGTAGGTTTGCGATGGAGTTCTTAACATTTGATATACGTAATGCGTCGTATAGAGGTGAGTGTGTTGGGAGCTTAAACGAGTTACCTGATACATCTCTTAAGAAGAAAATTAAGCTCAATGAAGACGATAGGTATCAGCTAGCGCCAGGGCTTAAAGGATGGGATAGCACAAAAAAAGATAACGAATTACCTGATTGGTTTACCCAAAAAAGGCTACCTGGCACAGACATTATATTACTTAAACATGCAGCTAGACCAACAGAGATCAAAATAACACATCCTCCTACACCCGAAATAAAAACAATTAAAACATCTGCAGCAACAAACATTCTCACTGGGGAACTTCTATTAATATCCGAGCCAGTTGGATGTGACATATTTCAAAACAACAGTGCACCTGCGACAGCATCCTTAAGCACATCGGAGTCATTTCGCTATAATTACAGTCTAAAATCTGAAGTACTTAAATATAATAGCTCCTTATATTACATCAGCAATAGCAATAATGGTATTCCGTCACTCTGGCGAATAGATTACAGCAACCCTGATGCATCATCATTTGAACCTGAAGAATTAGTACAGGGCGTGCAGGACATGCAGATAAAATATGCCCTAGGTGATGACACTGGAAAAATTACTGAAGATTATGTAGATGCAAAAGATGATTTAGACTGGTCCAGAGTAGTTGCTGTAAGGGTTAATTTAGTTTCTATTAGTCATGAAAAAAATATTGTACCCCCCGGCCAAGAACCACAACTTAACAGCGCTTTTAAGGCCATTGAAGATGGCCGTATAGGCCAGGTTTTCTCTACTACTGTAGGAATACGGAATCGCCTACCATGAGAACAGAAAGTTTTCCTAATAGAGAAAAGGGTGCTGTTCTTCTTGTCGCTCTTATCGTGCTCCTGCTGATGACCATTATTGGCATAAGCAGTATGCGCGGCACATCGTTACAAGAACGAATGGCAGGCAACATGCGCGATCAAAATCTGGCATTTCAAGGCGCCGAAACGGCCATGCGCCAGGCTGAAGCGTTCGTTCTGAGTAAAGAAGTCAACTTTTGGCAGAACACCTCTACAGAAAGAAGCTGGCAAAGCGTCGAGAATCTTGTCGGCGTAAGCAAGCCACGATTCCGAATCACACCCATCCCTGGTGTCACTATTATAAAGCCTGGCGATAGCCTTGAAGCAGGCAAGGCAATTGAGGTTGCTCTAGTAAGAGTAGAAGCAGAAGGCTACGGCGCTGCGGTCGATACTAACGAATCTACTGCAAGCTCAAACGTATTACTCCAATCAACTTTTATCAGGCGCTAAAGATGCTAACGCATAAGGAAATTATCGCCATAATGACTCCCTTAAAAAATAGTTACTCAATCTTTAAAAGCCTTGCCTTAGTAACTTTTGCTTCCTTTACAGCACCAAGCGTTCATGCAGAGGTTTCCCAGACACCGTTGTTATTAGGCAGTGGAAACGTACCTGGAAGCTTGGCATTGGTACCTTCCGTGGAATGGCCTACTGTTTTGTCCGTTGCAAACCTAGGCAATTATAATTCAGCCAATGAGTACTCTGGTTACTTCGATTCTGATAAGTGCTATCTATATAACAAGACTAGCAATGATGGCTGGTTCTATCCAAATGGCTTAGCCACTAATCATAAATGTAATGGCAAGTGGAGCGGAAACTTCTTAAATTGGGCCGCAACGCCGACTATTGATCCTTTCCGCAGCGCGCTAACGGGAGGCTTAAGAGCTGTTGACCAAGAAAACCTTACTATTTTGCAAAAGGCGCGTCACAGTGGCCAAAATAGTACAGGCGATAGAATCACCTCAAGTCAAGGAATGATTCCATCCGCCGAGTTCTCGGGCGCCACCCCAGTCTCCTCTGGCTGGAATAACATGCATATCCGTCTAAGGGGCCTAAATACCGATATGGTATTTTCAAATTGGTCGGACAAGCTCGGAGATGACCCAACATCAAGGAGTGAATGGATCGATTATGACCCAAACAATAGTGCACAGTTTAACAATAGCAGGCTCATACCTTCGTATCGCGTCAATGAGAACGGAGGATCACAAGTTAAAAGTGTTTATCGCTTAAGAGTTCAGGTAAAAGTATGCGATCCAAGCTCTGCGGCAGGCGGTCTGGAAAGTAACTGTAAGCGTTATTCATCAACTAATTACAAACCAGAAGGCCTGCTTCAGCAATATGCGGATACGCTACGCTACAGCGTATTTGGCTACCTTAACGACTCCAGCGAAGGACGCGATGGAGGCGTTTTACGGGCAAACCAAAAGAGCATAGGCCCGAAAGATACTGACGGATCAACGAACCCATATGCAGAATGGAATGCTACCACTGGTATTTTGGTAAAAAACCCTAACCCTGCCGATGCAGCTAGTACAGGCAACGGTGTTGCTGATAGTGGCGTAATAAATTATTTAAATAAATTCGCTTCCATGCCTTATCAAACAAACCCTGTTGCCTATAAGACCATCAAGAGTTTGGATCCTGTTAGCGAACTCTATTACGCAGCTATAAGATATTTTAAAAACCAGGGTAATGTTCCTGCATATAGCAACCTTACCGGCAGCACTCAAGCTGATCGCTATGCTCAAGCGGATGGCTTTCCCGTTATTACTAACTGGCAAGATCCAATTAATTACTCTTGCCAGAAAAATGTCATCCTAGGCATTGGTGACACAAACACTCATAGAGATAAAAATCTCCCTGGCCCCACCAGCTCAGTAGATGAAGTTAGTCCTAAGCCGCCAGAAGTTGTAGCAGATACAACAGTTAACGTAGTTACTGCCACAGCAAAAGTTGGGAGCCTTGAAGGCGTTAATCTTAGAGAGACATCAAGTAGCTATACAGGCAGATCCAACTCGGCTTACATAGCAGGTTTAGCATATGACTCTCATACTGTTGACCTTAGGCCCAACATGAGTGGCAAGCAAACTCTTTCTACATATTGGGTAGACGTAAGAGAAAACCAGAGTTTGGCAGGGCGTGCATCGAACCAATACTGGCTTGCCGCTAAATATGGCGGTTTTAAAGTACCTTCTAACTTTTCTCCTTATTCAAATGAGACCACCAGCGCCACCATTACAGATGATCTTTGGTGGACAAATGGTGAAAAACTGTCCACTGGAGATAAGCGGCCTGACAACTTTTTCGTAGCAAGCGATGCAGCCAACATGACGGCTAGCTTAAAAACAGCTTTCTCTCAGATTGTTCAAGAAGTCAGAAGCACATCTACATCTCTTGCTACCAACTCAACTCAGCTTAATACAGAAAGCGCTGTTTTTCAGACTCTCTATAATAGCTCCAACTGGAGCGGAGACCTTCTCGCAAAAACTGTCAGCGGTTCTGGCTCAGTTGCGGCAACGCCAACCTGGAGCGCTGCATCCAAATTAGATGCGTTAACTAATCTCAGTACACGAAAAATATTCCTATCAAACAGATTTACCAGCAGAGAGCAAGGGATCTACTCTACTTCCATCGGAGGTATAGACTTTTTCTGGAATAATAATCTGGACAATGACGCCAAAACCGCTCTTCAGACACCTAGAGCGAATGGCGTTACGGTAGAAGGTGATACCGGCCAGAATCGCTTAAACTACTTACGTGGCGAGCGAAACCTAGAAAAAACCAAAACGACTCCTTCTAACCCATTCCGCTCAAGGGGCAGCCGATTGGGCGATATTATCAACTCAGATCCCCAATATGTTTCTAATCAAGATTATGGCTACAACTTGCTGACTGCTTCAGTCTGGGGCGGTGCAGGCAGCAGCTATTTGAACTTTCGTCGTAGCACTGACTATGTCAATCGTAAGCCCATGGTGGTGGTAGGTACAAATGATGGAATGCTGCACGGATTTGACGCGACCGTCTCGTCAACTGGAGGTAGTGAGCTTTTTGCCTATATACCTCGAAGCATAACAGGTGACTTATATAAGCTTACCGACCCAAATTACTCCCACCAGTATTATGTAGATGGCTCGCCGACGAGCTCTGACGCATGGATAAACGGTAGCTGGAAAACTATTGTTGTAGGCACAACCGGCGCTGGAGGCAAAAGCGTTTTCGCTTTAGACGCTACCAATCCGGACACTATGTCTGCCAGGAGTGTAATGTGGGAATTCACCGCACCTGACATGTCTTATCCAGTCCAGAAGCCCTCAGTAGTTGCATTAGCAAACGGAAAATTCGGCGTTATCGTTAGTAGTGGATTTACAAACTCATCCGTTACTAAAGGTCATGTTTGGATTCTTGATGCAGCCGATGGAAATGTACTAAAAAAATTCACGGTTAACACTACTGGAGGAATGGCACAACCCTTAGCAATCGATATTAATAATGACCGAGTAGCGGATCGTATTTACGTAGGCGATACCCAAGGCAACCTTTGGCGATTCGATATAACAGGAGATGATGTAAGCAAGTGGGATGGCTTTAAGAATAATAGCCAAAACATCGCTCCCATTTTCTCAGCACGAGACAGCTCAGGTAGAGTCCAACCTATTACAGGACCTCTTACAGCCGCTCTTAATACTGACGGCAAACCCATTATTCTATTTGGCACAGGTAGTTTCTACCAAACCGTCGATACTGATCTCTTGCAGAATCAGCGCATTGAGTCTTATTACGGAATTATTGATCGTGGGAACCCAGTAAACCGAGCGGACTTAACAGAGCGTAAAATTTCTCAAGAGGTCAGTGTAAATGGCTTGAAAGGCCGTGTTTTAAGTAAGCCCTCCAAGGATGATATGAAAAACACATCCGGCTGGGTACTTGATCTATTATGGAAGGCTTCTGAAGGAGGCTCGGATACCCTTACAGGTGAGCGAGTCGTCTCGGCAGGTGTTTTAAGAAATGGCACCATCACATTCAGCACATTAACACCCTCTGATGACCCCTGTTCAGGCGGGGCCACTAGCTGGGTAATGTCTCTAGACGTGTTTACTGGTGCTCGGTTGGCGTACAATTATTTTGATTTCAACGGCGATGGGCTTATCAATGATAAGGACTATTTCACCGACTCTAATGGAAATAAGATTCCTTTTTCTGGAATCTCCAATCCTGATTTAGGTGCTATAGATACACCTAGCTATTTCAATGGCAATGCTACTAATGAAGGTAGTACTGATCTCATCTGTTTTGCGGGGTCCGCGAACGCAGATCAGCCTGTCTGCAGTCCTGCGCCTCCAGGATCAAGAACATCTGACAGAGTTTCATGGCGAGAAATCAGGTGATAAAGGATATGAGCAAGATGCGATTCGACAAAGCTGTCCCTCGCCGCACTATTCAATATGGTTTTACTTTAATTGAGGTAATGGTAGTAGTTGCCATCATTGGGATACTTGCGGCAATAGCTTATCCGTCTTATACCGAGCATATTCGCAAAGCAAACAGAACAACTGCACAAGCTTCCTTAATGGAGCTTGTGCAGTTTATGGAACGACACTATACCTCTACTGGGACCTACACTAATTCAAATGGAACAGCGCCGAGCCTGCCATTTACAGCGTCTCCTAGCGATGGAAATGCTGTTTATACTCTTGGACTAAGCGCGGTATCCAAGAGTGGCTTTACACTACAAGCAGTACCAATCGCTGGAAAAGCTATGGCTAATGACCGCTGTGGAACGCTAACAATTACGAACACAGGGGTTAGAGGGCAGGCTGCCACAGCCTCATCAACTGAGTGCTGGCGGCGATAAAAGCAGAAGACTGGAAACTGAAACCGCCCTTCATGAGTCAAGGGCGGCACACAACCTTATTATATTGCCTTTACCCTCAACTCCTTCGGCAGCGAGAACGTAATGTTCTCCGGCTGGCCTTCAAGCTCCAGCCCCTCGCTTGCTCCCCAGGCTTTTAGCTGATCAATAACACCTTTCACCAGTACCTCGGGAGCCGAGGCGCCTGCGGTGATACCGATCCGCCCTACCCCATTGAACCATTCCCGGTTAAGGTCTTCAGCGCCATCAATAAGGTAGGCAGGCGTGCCCATGCGCTCAGACAGCTCGCGTAAGCGATTAGAGTTGGAGCTGTTGGGGCTACCAACCACCAAGACAATATCCGACTCGCTGGCCAGCGTCTTGACCGCGTCCTGGCGGTTCTGAGTGGCATAGCAAATGTCGTCTTTACGTGGACCGCCAATGTTTGGAAACTTACCGCGCAAAGCATCAATGACTTTGCTGGTGTCATCCATGGACAAGGTGGTCTGAGTAACAAAGGCTAGCGAGTCAGGATTACGAACCTGAAGCGCTGCAACGTCTTCCTCGTCTTCTACAAGGTAGATCGATCCGCCATTACGTGTATCGTACTGCCCCATGGTGCCTTCTACTTCTGGATGGCCTTCATGGCCAATCAGAATGCATTCCCGGCCGTCGCGGCTATATTTAGCCACTTCCATATGCACCTTGGTCACAAGCGGGCAAGTAGCGTCGAAGACTTTAAGCCCTCGATTTTCAGCTTCCTTACGAACAGCCTGAGAGACACCATGTGCGCTAAAGATCACGATAACGTCATCGGGCACCTGATCCAGCTCTTCTACAAAAACGGCGCCTCGGTTACGCAGGTTTTCCACTACGAACTTGTTATGTACAACTTCGTGCCGCACATAAATGGGCGGGCCGAATACATCAAGCGCGCGGTTGACGATATCAATGGCGCGATCTACCCCCGCACAAAATCCGCGGGGGTTGGCAAGTTTGATTTGCATGTTGAATTCCTTTTGCTCAGAGCATGTGTCTGAACAGCCTCAGTGGGCAACAACCGGCTCGATGGCAATGATTTCAACTTCAAACGTTAATGTGCGTCCAGCGAGCGGGTGATTGAAGTCGATAATCACAACGTGGTCATCGAAGGATTTGACGATGCCGGGCATTTCACCTCCCGCAGCATCGGTAAAAATAATCAGCAGTCCTTCGGACAGATCCATGCTCTCGAACTCGCCCCGAGACATCTGCTGCAGGTTTTGAGGGTTTGGCTGACCAAACCCTTGCTCCGGCAGAATCGTCAGGCTGCTACGAGCCCCCTCAGGCAGGCCAAACAACGCCTGCTCGAAGCCAGGCAGAAGATTACCGTCCCCTACCCTAAACGTTGCGGGCGCCTTGTCGAAGGTCGTATCGACAATGTCGCCGTTCTCAAGCTTGATCGCAAAATTGAGCGTTACACGCGTATCCGGACCAACTGTTATCTCAGACATGGGCTTCTCCCGTCTTTTTGGTACGGAACATATCCAGGGCAAGCATGACGGCGCCTACAGTGATGGCGCTGTCTGCCAGATTGAAAGCGGGAAACAGATGCTCTTTCCAGTGCACAAGGACAAAGTCGATGACGTGCCCTAAAACGATACGGTCGTACAGATTACCAATCGCTCCGCCCAGGATCAGTGCCAGAGCAATAGCAATCCAGGTATCGTCGCGCCCCAGCCGCTTGAGCCAGACCACCAAGGTAATGCTGACTGCAGTGGCAATCGCAGCAAAAAGCCAACGCTGCCAACCAGAGTGATCCGCCAGGAAACTGAACGCTGCGCCGGTATTGTAGGCGAGCGTCCAGCTGAACAGGTCTGGGATTACTTCAATTCGCTCATACAAGCTGAGCTGGCCTTCAAAATAAGCCTTGCTGAGCTGATCCAGCACAACGACCAGTACGCTCAACCATAACCAGGCCAGACGGCCAAAGCGGCCTGACTCAGGCATAGCGGCGCACCTCGCCATTGCCGAATACGTTACTTACACAACGACCGCAGATTTCAGGATGGTTAGGATCGATCCCTACATCATCACGGTGGTGCCAGCAGCGAGAGCATTTAGTACTGGCTGACTTACGAACCAGAAGCTTAAGACCTGCCACTTCACTGTCTACGGCCTCAGCAGGCGCTTCGCCAAGTGCTGCCACCTCCACACGCGAAGTGATGAGAATAAAGCGCAGGTCTTCACCGAGCTTTTTAAGGACGGTGCTCAGCTCGCCATCCACGAACAAGGTGATCTCAGCCTGCAGGTTGCCACCAATGGTCTTGGCGGTACGCTGATTTTCCAGTTCTTTGTTAACAGCAGCCTTGACTGCCATTACCTGCTCCCAGAACGCACGATCAAGTTCGCTATCAGCCGGCAGCTCTGTCAGCTGGTCATACCAAGTGTTCAGCATGACAGACTCGTTGCGCTTGCCTGGCAAATACTGCCAGATCTCCTCAGCAGTAAAGGCCAGGATAGGAGCAATCCAACGAACCAGTGCTTCAGCGATATGGAACATGGCTGTCTGGCAGGAGCGGCGAGCGCGACTATTTGCGCCAGTGGTGTATTGGCGATCCTTGATGATGTCGAGATAGAAACCGCCCAGCTCATGCACACAGAAGTTATGGACTTTCTGGTACACGTTCCAGAAACGATACTCGCTATAGGCCTCTTCAAGCTCACGCTGCAGCAATAAGGCGCGATCCATAGCCCAACGGTCAATAGCAATCATCTCGTCCGCTGCCAGCAGATGCTGTTCGGGATCAAAGCCGTTCAGGTTGGAGAGCAGGAAGCGTGCGGTATTACGGATACGGCGATACGAGTCAGCTGCACGCTGCAAAATTTGCTGCGAAACCGCCATTTCACCCGAGTAGTCAGTTGCCGAGACCCATAGACGCAGGATGTCCGCACCCAGCGTGTCGGTAACCTTTTGCGGGGCGATAACATTGCCTAGAGACTTGGACATCTTGCGGCCGCTCTCGTCTACGGTAAAACCGTGAGTGAGCAATGCCTTATAGGGCGGATGATCGTCGATGGCACAACCGGTCAGTAGCGAAGAATGGAACCAACCGCGATGCTGGTCAGAGCCTTCCAGATACAAATCAGCAGCCGGCCCCTGAGCATGGCTTAGCTGATGCGAACCGCGCAGTACGTGCCAGTGCGTAGTACCCGAATCGAACCAGACGTCCAGTGTATCGGCAATCTTTTCATACTGGGCGGCCTCCTTGCCCAGTAGCTCAGCAGCATCCAGCTTGAACCAGGCTTCGATACCTGCCTGCTCTACACGCTGAGCGACCTCTTCCATCAACTCTACTGTACGAGGATGTAGCTCGCCGGTTTCCTTGTGCAGGAAGAACGGGATTGGAACACCCCAGGTTCGCTGCCGAGAAATACACCAGTCAGGCCGCCCAGCGATCATGCCGTGCAAGCGCGCCTGCCCCCATGCAGGCACAAACTGAGTCTGTTCGATCCCTGCCAGAGCACGCTCACGAAGAGTACCGCCCTCAACGGGTTGCTTGTCCATGCCGACGAACCACTGAGCCGTAGCACGATAGATCAGCGGTGTCTTATGGCGCCAACAATGCATATAGCTGTGGGTAATGTTTTCATCAGCCATCAGGCAGCCAACTTCACGCAGCTTCTCGACAATAGCTGGGTTGGCCTTCCAGATGAACTGGCCACCAAAGAATGGCAGCGACTCAACATAAACACCGTTACTTTGCACAGGGCTCAGGATGTCATCATTACTCATGCCATAACGCTTGCACGAGCGGAAGTCGTCCTCACCATAAGCAGGCGCACTGTGCACGATACCCGTACCGGCACCCAGCTCAACGTAATCAGCCAAGTAGATGGGCGAGCGGCGGTCGTAAAACGGGTGGTTGAAAGCGATCAGCTCCAGCGCCTCACCCTTGGCAGTCGCGATCACTTGTCCTTCCAGCGAATAACGCTTCAGGCAGCTTTCGACTAACTCCTCAGCCAGCAGAAGCAATTTGTCTCCCACATCCACCAACGCGTAATCAAACTCGGGGTGGACGTTCAGCGCCTGGTTGGCCGGAATGGTCCAGGGCGTGGTCGTCCAGATGACGACATAAGCCTTTTTAGGCAACGCTTGCAAACCGAAGGCTGCAGCAAGCTTGTCGTCCTCAGCGCTGGGGAACGCGACGTCAATGGTCATGGATTGCTTGTCAGCATACTCCACCTCCGCCTCGGCCAAGGCGGAACCACAATCGAAGCACCAGTTGACCGGCTTCAGCCCCTTGAAGACGAAGCCCTTGCGAACCATTTCAGCCAGCGCGCGGATTTCACCCGCTTCGTTGGCATAGTCCATGGTTTTGTAAGGATTATCCCACTCACCCAAGACGCCCAGGCGGATAAAGTCGGCTTTCTGCCCTTCTACCTGCTCAGCGGCATAGGCACGGCATAGCTCCCGGGTCTTGTCTGCTGGTAGGTTTTTACCGTGGGTAATTTCAACCTTGTGCTCGATAGGCAGGCCATGGCAATCCCAGCCAGGCACGTAAGGAGCGTCATAGCCTGACAATGTTTTGGAACGAACAATGATGTCCTTGATGATCTTGTTGACGGCATGACCAATGTGAATGTTGCCATTTGCATAGGGCGGGCCATCATGAAGAATGAAGGTAGGACGCCCTTTGCCAATCTCACGCAGTTTTTGGTAAAGACCAATATCATTCCAGTACTTGAGGGTTTCAGGCTCGCGTTGTGGCAAGCCGGCTTTCATAGGGAAATCGGTAGCTGGAAGGTTAAGCGTGGCTTTGTAATCGGTCATTTCGGGCTCTTCAGATCTCATCAAGCGGTTGGCCCAGCCAATAAGCTCGGGCGGCGGCGACATCGGCATCAATCGCCGCCTTCAATGCCTCCAGAGAGGCGAAACGCTGCTCGTCTCGCAGCTTGCGGTGAAAAACAACAGTCAGATGCTGACCATACAGATCGCCAGCATATTCGAGAAGATGTACTTCAAGATGGGGGCGGCCATCACCTTTTACAGTGGGGCGAAGACCAATATTTGCAACGCCTCCCAGGGTCTGGCCGTGGATATCCACTTTAACCAGATAAACGCCTTTCATGGGCGGCAGGTGTCGCTTGAGCTGAACATTAGCAGTAGGCCAGCCCAGTTGGCGAGCAAGCTTCTGTCCATGAAGCACGCGCCCCGATAAGGCATAGGGGCACCCCAGCATTCGGTTTGCCAAGGCCAGATCGCCAGAGGCCAACGCTTCGCGGATACGCGTACTGCTGATCCTCATACCATCCAGCTCAACCGTTTTGGCTGCTTCAACCGTAAAACCGTTGATCCGCCCTGCATCAACCAGGAAATCAAAGTCGCCCGCCCGATCGCAGCCAAAGCGGAAGTCATCTCCTACTTCGAGATGCTTGATACCCAAGCCCTGGATAAGAACCTGATCGATAAAGGCCTGGGCTGAGAGTTCGCGTAATCGCCGGTTAAAGGCTAAACATACGACCCGGTCCACACCGGCCTTGGCGAGCAGCTCCAGCTTTTCGCGAAGCCGCGTCAACCGTACAGGCGCCTGTTCAGGCGTAAAGTACTCCCGCGGCTGCGGCTCGAATATAACCACACAGCTGGGCACCTTGAGCTCAATAGCCCGTTCATGCAGACGAGCCAGGATCGCCTGATGTCCCAGGTGTACTCCGTCGAAATTGCCTATGGTGGCAACACAGCCCTGCGGCAGGGGACTGAGATTATGAAGGCCTCGAACCAGCTGCATAGCACGCGTTCTATTTGCAAATTCTACGATTATACGCACGCTTGCCCGTTGACAACAGGCAGTCTCTGACAAGCTTGCCCATGAAGATCAGACCATTGGTCATGCCAGCGCTTTTTTTGTGAAATCCTTGATCCGAAATCCGAACGCGGCTAGCACGCCAAAATAAGCGATTACCCCTGCAATAACGACCAGCCCCAGCCGCGTGAAGCGTGCCAGCATATTGCCTTGCTCCCAAGCAGGCATGACATATAGCAGCCCTACAAGCACGGCGGACATGACCAACACTGCAATCACCAATTTGACCAAGAATAGCGGCCAGCCAGGCTGCGGCTCAAAAAGTTTGTGCTTTCTTAACTGCCAATAGAGAAGGCCTGCGTTGATGCAAGCAGCCAGTCCAATCGCCAGAGCCAGGCCGACGTGCTGAAGTGGACCAATAAAGACCAGATTCATGAGCTGGGTTATTACTAACGTAAAGATAGCGATCCGAACAGGCGTCTTGATGTTCTGCCGTGCGTAAAAGCCTGGCGCCAAAACCTTAACCAGAATGATGCCGACCAGACCAACCGAGTAGGCAATCAAGGCATGCTGGGTCATCTGTGCATCATGCGCAGTGAAGCGGCCGTACTGGAACAGCGAAATCGTCAGCGGTTCAGACAGAATGGCTAATGCCAGCGAGCACGGCAACACGAGGAGAAAGCAAAGCCGCAACCCCCAGTCCAGGAGACGCGAGTACTCGTGCCGATCATCCTTGGCATAAGTCTTGGCCAGGGCAGGCAGAAGAATCGTCCCTAGCGCAACACCTAGAACACCGGAAGGCAGCTCCATCAAGCGATCGGCGTAATACATCCACGAGACAGAGCCTGCCGCCAGGAAAGAGGCGAATATCGTGTTGATGATTAGAGAAATCTGACTAACCGAAACACCTATGATGGCCGGAATCATCTGCCTTAGAACCCGCCAGACACCACTGTCCCGCAAATTGATACGAGGCATTACCAGCATGCCGATCTTCTTTAGGTGAGGTAGCTGATAGATCAGCTGCAAGAAGCCACCCGCCAGCACTGCCCATCCAAGCACCATGACCGGTGGATCGAAATACGGCGTCAGGAACACAGCAAAGAAGATCATGCTGACGTTTAGTAGCGTAGGCACAAATGCCGGCACGGAAAAACGATTCCATGTATTGAGCACTGCACCTGCAAGGGAGGACAACGAAATTAGCAGGATATAGGGGAAGGTTACCCGAAGAAGCGAAGTGGTCAGCGCAAATTTTTCAGGTGTATCGCTAAAGCCTGGTGCAGTGACCCAGATAACCCAAGGGGCAGCCAGCATACCCAATACCGTCACGACCGCTAGAACAAGCGTTAACAGGCCGGATACATAGGCTATGAAGGTTTTGGTCGCCTCCTCCCCCCGCTGGCTCTTATATTCCGCCAAAATTGGAACAAATGCCTGGGAAAACGCCCCTTCAGCAAAAATGCGCCGTAATAAATTTGGCAGCTTGAACGCCACAAAGAACGCATCGGTGGCGATCCCAGCGCCAAAGATACGTGCTACGATCGTATCACGAATAAAGCCCAACACCCGGGAAACAAGCGTCATTGAGCTAACCGCAGCTAGCGACTTAAGAAGGTTCATGCGTTTGAATTCTTTACATGCTGATGAGTAGGGCTGAGTTTCAGTCAGTCCTTGAAGACTATGCCCACCGGGCAAGCCCGCGAGTGTAGGACGATAAGACAGATAAAGCACGTGGAGATGTTCTTGTGACTAACCACTTGTCCAGCTGTCCTGATGACCTTGACAACTCACAAACACATGGGCATGATTCGCGGCCTTATTTGCGTAGTACCCCCCCAGTTTTTCGAGGAGCTCGACGGTGGCAAACACACCTTCCGCCAAAAAACGCGCCAAACAGGCTGAGAAGCGTCGCAGCCACAATGCCAGCCTGCGTTCTATGGTCCGTACTTATATCAAGAACGTAGTCAAAGCGATCGACGCTAAAGATCTGGAAAAAGCACAAGCCGCCTACACCGCTGCCGTGCCAGTGATTGATCGCATGGCTGACAAGGGCATCATTCATAAGAATAAGGCAGCTCGTCACAAAGGCCGCCTGAATGCCCACATCAAGGCTATGAGCCAAGCTGCTGCCGCTTAAGGCTTAGCTTGCAATAAAAAACCGGCGAAAGCCGGTTTTTTATTGCCTGCGTTTCTGAAGAGCAAAAAGCGGCGCCAATCGACGCCGCTCCTCAACAGATTACACAAGCACCAGGTTATCTCGATGAACAAGCTCGGGCTCATAAACATAACCCAACGCCTGACCAATAGACTCTGATGACTGGCCTATGATCTTCTGCGCCTCAGCAGCGCTATAGTTCACCAACCCACGCGCAACTTCACTTCCGTCAGGCCCAACACAAGCTACCATCTCACCACGCCGGAAGCTGCCTTCTATCGTCTTGACACCAACAGGCAGAAGGCTCTTATGATCCTCGGTAAGCGCTTTCACAGCGCCATGATCCAGCACCAGCGTGCCACGCATCTGCAGATGCCCCGCCAGCCATTGCTTGCGAGCCGCGACCAAACCACGCTCAGGCGAGAGCAACGTGCCCAGCCGCTCTCCCCCACGCAATCGGCTTAATACGCGCTCAATACGCCCACCGACGATTACAGTGCAAGCGCCAGAGCGTGCCGCCAAACGCGCCGCCCGTAGCTTCGTCTGCATACCGCCACGCCCTAACGCCCCAGCAGAGCCACCAGCCACCGTATCCAATACAGGATCGTCTGCACGAGCCTCGCTGATCAGGGCTGCGTCAGGGTTATGCCGAGGGTCCGCATCAAACATGCCGTCACGATCCGTCAGGATAACCAACAGATCCGCCTCAACCAGGTTAGCCACCAGAGCCGCCAGCGTATCGTTGTCACCAAAACGAATTTCATCCGTAACGACCGTGTCGTTTTCATTGATGACAGGCACCACTCCCAACTCAACCAGTGTTCGAAGGGTGCTTCGAGCATTCAGATAACGCTTTCGGTCGGACAAATCATCATGCGTGAGCAAGACCTGCGCTGTTTGCAAATCATGATCAGCAAAACTGGACTCCCACGCCCGGACCAGTCCCATCTGACCAACAGCCGCAGCAGCCTGCAACTCGTGGATGGCGCTGGGCCGAGAAGCCCAGCCCAATCGACTCATGCCTGCTGCCACTGCGCCAGAAGACACAAGGACAAGCTCAACACCCGCACGATGCAGAGCAACCATCTGCTCAACCCATCCCGACATGGAACGACTATCCAGGCACCGTCCGTCGTCGGTTAGCAAGGCACTGCCAATCTTTACCACCCAACGCTCGGAGCCCGTCACCCGATCGCGCATCGAAAGCTCTTTATCTGACATAGATGATCTCTGGTCCTTCGCCATCGTCTTCGTCATCATCATCGAAGTCATCGTCGAGATCTGCATCATCGACGCTCTTTATGCCGGCACGACGCAGCGCACGCGCATCGTCTAATGCCTGCAGACGAGCCCGCGCTTCGTCTTCAATCTGCTGATCCAACTCCTGCACCGCCTCGGCAAACGCCGGGTCCTCAGCAATACGCTCGGCACGCTCATCCAGATAACGCATGATGGCCTGACACAACGCCTCAGTACCATTGCGCTCGAGAGCCGAGATCACAAAGACAGGCCCCTGCCAATCCAGGCGCTCGACGACAGCCTTGACCCGAGCATCACGCTCTTCCTCATCCAAGATCTGGTCAGCCTTGTTCAGAACCAACCAGCGGTCACGCTCCATCAATGCAGGGCTGAACTTGCCCAATTCATTGAGAATAACCTCGGCAGCATCTGCCGGATCACTTTCGTCCAACGGAGCCATATCGACCAGATGCAGTAAGAGACGCGTACGCGCCAAGTGCTTGAGGAAGCGAATCCCCAGACCTGCACCCTCGGAAGCCCCTTCGATCAGGCCAGGAATGTCGGCCACGACAAAGCTCTTGAGACGACCCACACTCACCACACCCAGGTTAGGGACTAATGTGGTGAAAGGGTAATCCGCAACCTTGGGTTTGGCCGCCGACACAGCTCGAATAAAGGTGCTCTTGCCTGCATTGGGCAGCCCCAGCAAACCTACGTCTGCCAATACTTTCAATTCAAGCTTGAGATCACGCGCCTCACCTGGCTTACCCTTGGTAGTCTGCCGTGGAGCACGATTGGTACTGGACTTGAAGCGTGTGTTACCCAACCCATGCCAGCCACCCTGAGCGACACGCAAACGCTGTCCTGGCTGAGTCAGGTCACCAATTACTTCTTGAGTACCCGCATCGATTACGGTCGTACCCACAGGTACTTGAAGAACCAGGTCTTCACCCTTGGCACCAGTGCAATCAGTACTGCCGCCATTCTCACCACGCTGCGCCTGGAAACGGCGGGTATAGCGATAATCCACCAAGGTATTGAGGTTGACATTGGCCTCTAGCCACACAGAGCCGCCGTCACCACCGTCGCCACCGTTCGGCCCACCTTTCTCGATGAACTTTTCCCGGCGGAAACTCATCATGCCATTACCGCCATCGCCGGCTTGCACGTGAATGGAAACTTCGTCGACAAATTTCATTAAAACCTCCCGCCGGAGCGGGCCGACTGAAAATAACTGGAAAAGAATAGAATACAGAAACAAAAAAGCCCCGTCGTTAAGACAGGGCTTTTTCGGTGAATCAGCGCTTAGGCAGCAACGACGCTTACATAGCGACGACCGAAGACACCCTTCACTTCAAACTTGATCACGCCGTCGACTTTAGCGAACAGAGTGTGATCCTTGCCCAGACCAACGCCGTAACCGGGGTGGAACTGAGTACCGCGCTGACGCACGATGATGTTACCTGCTTTAACAACCTGGCCGCCGAACAGCTTCACGCCAAGGCGTTTAGATTCTGAATCGCGACCGTTGCGGGTGGAACCGCCAGCTTTTTTGTGTGCCATGAGTCAATTCTCCGAAAAGGCAATCAGGCCTGAATGCCGGTGATTTTGATTTCAGTGAACCACTGACGGTGGCCCTGACGCTTCATGTGATGCTTGCGACGACGGAATTTGATGATGCTTACCTTGTCGTGACGGCCTTGAGCAACTACTTCCGCAGTTACTTTAGCGCCATCAACTACCGGCAGACCGATCTTGACGTCATCGCCATTGCCAACCAGCAGAACGCGATCAAATGTCACGGTTTCGCCAGTTGCGATGTCGAGCTTCTCGACCTTCAGGAATTCACCTTCGATGACTTTGTGTTGCTTGCCACCGGTAACGATTACTGCGTACATGGAATTTCTCCGTTTAACCTGCTCACCCGGCGCTTTATAAAAAGAGTGATTGACCGGCATGGCTGCATGGGGTGGATAGACGCCCAGGCAATTGCGTAAGACAGGGGGTTAACCCTTGGGATTTCAGGGCCAACAATTCTACGCAAGAAGGGTTTATGTGGCAAGGGCTGCACTACTCTGCCTTGACAGTGCCACCCCTCCCCCCTAGCATGCCGCGCAACCCTATTGGAGCCCCGGCAGGTTATGCGCCCAGCGCTCCGCCCCGGCGAGCACCGTGCTGTAACAACGCACCGCACTTGGATACGCCCTACATGACGCAACCCCAGGCCTTTTATCGCGTGGTGGCTGATGATTTCGCCGCAGTCGATGGCATCATTCGCCGACAACTCACCTCCCGCGTGCCCCTGGTCGAAAAAATCGGAGATTACATCGTCTCGGCTGGCGGGAAACGCCTACGTCCCCTTTTGGTCCTGCTGACTGGAAATGCACTGGGCCATAGCGACTACCCGACTCGGCTACTTGCAGCTACCATCGAGTTTCTGCATACATCAACCTTGCTGCACGACGATGTTGTCGATGCTTCAGGCTTACGCCGAGGACGTTCTACGGCTAACGCCCTGTGGGGTAACGCGCCTAGCGTACTCGTTGGTGACTTCCTCTATGCGCGCTCCTTCGAGATGATGGTCGAACTAGGCTCGATGGAGGTTATGCGCATTATCTCTCAGGCAACGCGGGTTATTGCCGAAGGTGAGGTGCTGCAGCTTTCCAAGGTGCGTGATGCCAGTACGACTGAAGAAATTTACATGGAGGTTATTCGCGGCAAAACCGCCATGTTATTCGAAGCATCAACGCATAGCGCAGCGGCCTTGTGTGGAGCCTCTAGCGAACAGTCAGAGTCACTACGCCAGTTTGGCGACTATCTTGGCATTGCCTTCCAATTGGTCGATGATCTGCTTGACTACCGTGGCGATGCCACCACGCTTGGCAAGAACGTGGGTGATGACTTGGCAGAAGGCAAGCCTACCCTTCCCTTGATCGTCACCATGCGCGAAGGCACCGAAGAGCAGGCTGCCCTGGTCCGCAAGGCTATTCAGCAAGGCGGCAGCAAAGACCTGGAAGGTATTCGCAATGCAGTCGAGGCCGCAGGTGCTCTGGACTACACGGCTAACCTGGCACGCGACTATGCCGAGCAAGCGATTGCCTGCCTGGAAAGCCTGCCTGACAGCGTCCATCGCGATGCACTCATTGAGCTGAGCCAGTTTGCGGTAGCACGTACCCACTGATACGCGACTCATAAAAGAGCGCCATCTGCCGCTAGGCACGTGGCGTTTTTTTATGTTCCTTTTGTGCGAATGGTCGCCTTGGACAAAAAAACTTCAATCAAAGCTTGATTAACCAATAATAAGAATTATTCTCATCCATATATCCGTTATGGAGAGATTCGTTATGACTTATTTGATTGATGCCTGGCTGGATCGTCCACACCCTTATCTGCGCATACTCAACCGCGAGACAGGGCAAGTCTGCGTTGTGCTGGACGAAGAGGCATTAGACGAATTACGGGAGATGGGAGAGCTCGATGTGCAGAGCTTAAGCAGCAGCGAACCCGCTCGTCAGAAGGAACAGGTTCGCCAACTCTTTCTATTCTGCTATGCACGTGCCTTGCGGCCGGAAGATGGCAGCCAGCAGAGTTTTAGCTAAGCTGACCCTGCGGCCAGCCTGCTTGCAGACTTAAAGAATTTCGAGCAGCTCTACGTCAAAAACCAATACGCTGTGAGGCGGGATACTGCCAACGCCTTGAGCGCCATAAGCCAGCTCGCTCGGCACAGTAAGGCGCCACTTGCTGCCTACGCCCATTAGCTGCAGCGCTTCGGTCCAGCCTGCAATAACACCACCGACAGGAAACTCAGCAGGCTGACCGCGCTCATAAGAGCTATCAAATACGCTGCCATCAATCAGAGTGCCATGATAATGGGTACGCACATGACTCTGGCGACTTGGCTTGTCGCCCTGCCCTTCAACCAGTACTTCATACTGAAGTCCGGAGGGCAGAAGAACAACACCTTCGCGTTTGGCGTTTTCCAGTAGGTAAGCAGCACCCGTTTCTGCCGCAGCTGCAGCCTTTGCTTGCGCTTCGGCCTGCATACGCTCACGGATGTACTTGAAGCTTTCGTTCAAATCATCAACTGATAGACGACTTTCCTGTTCGGCATAGGCATCCGACAGGCCTGCCAAGACAGCCTCGAGAGACATACCTGGCACTGGATTCTGACGAAGCTGATCGCCCAACTGACGGCCAATGCCGTAGCTCACACGAGTCTCATGGGTGTCCAGATTGAGTTCGCTCATTACTCACCTCGATTGAAAAACAGCCAGCCTAACACAGACGGTAGTTAGGCTTGGCTTGTAAGCGGTAGGTAATACAGACGATGCCATCACCCAAAACACTATCAGCTAAGGCTCAGACGCTTGCCTCACCATTACCCTTGAAACTAAGTCGCGTCTTCAAAGGTGCCTCGCTACGTGGCGCAGCACCTACCATTTCGTCATACGGAGAATACTGAACGAGATAAAATGGCAGCTCTGGCAGGTCTCTAAGCACATGCTGTGCATGGCCTGGAGAGCGTAGATGCATGGTTTTACCATCACTCTCCTGAAGACGGCTTCGTACGTCTACACCCAGTATATCGAGTATGTAGAAACCTCCCTCTAACGAGAGAAGGTTGAGCTCCTGAATGCGACCTGCCTGGGCTAACGCCCTGAGTTCATCGAGTCTCATAGTGCCTCCAAGAGAGCATTTATCAGTCCGTCCAATAACTGCCTTGATACCGCGAATACTTAATGATCGTGCTTGGTCAGTTTATCCAGATATCCCATGGCAAATGCCGAAACTACGAAGGTCAGGTGAATAATCACGTACCACTTCAGATAGGTAGTGTCGATATTTCTTGCATCCATGAAGATTCGCAGTAAATGAATGGATGAAATAGCAACAATGGATGCAGCCACCTTGTTTTTTAGTGAGCTGGAGTCCATTTTCCCGAGCCAACTGAGCTTTTCCTTGTCATCCCCCAGCTCAAGTTGAGAAACAAAGTTCTCGTAACCTGACAGCATAACCATAACCAGCAAACCGCCCACTAAAGCCATGTCGATCAATGACAAAACCAACAGGATGAGGTCAGCTTCGGTCTGCTCGAGTATATGCGGGAGAAGGTGAAAGATTTCTTGAAAGAACTTAATGGCCAGCATAACCAAGGCTAGCGAGAGGCCAAAATAGATAGGCGCTAGTAACCAGCGGGCGGCATACATAGCATTTTCGAAAAAGCGTTCCATGTAACTCGCTCATGACAGATGATCACGCGAGTATACCGGCGAGTACCGCCCCTACAAACGCCCGGAACGGTACAATTCGTGGCAAATCATGAAGAGCGGCTCTTTCTAAGAAAAATACTTAGCGCTCCGGATGAGCTTGGTAATTCATCACAGGTTGTGCACGTTCTCCATTCATTCGGCGAAGTTCACCCTGGATATGCAAGCGCCAGATTTGGGGGTCGGATGATGGAACGTAACCCTGCTCTTTCAGATTGTCAGCAATCGCCGCCATTACTGCCTCAGCGACAACCGGACCATGAAAAGGCCCTTGCGCCTTGATAGCTGTAGGGTGTTGACCTGACAGGCCAGCAGCGCAGAGCAATGTCCACATACCCGGCCGATGAGCCAGTGGTTTAACTTCGCACTCAATGCGGGTAACAAGACCCAGGCAAGGACGGACTAGAGTGATGCTGCGGGGCATGGCATCTTCCTCGATCTATTTTTCTAATAAGCCTGTCGTGCCCGAGGAGTTATCGAGGAGCGATAACGAACATCAGCAGCGCAAGCCAGCTGCGGAGCGCCATGACCTATCGGCCATAGCGCATCTCTCACTCTTCCGACCTAGCCGCACATACTCAGTTCTCGTCCTGCGTATCCTTTTTGCTTTTATCTTTCAATTTGTCGGCTAGTTCATCTTCTAACTCAAGTTCAGCAATGTCTTTAAGCCGCTCCACCACCCGAGCATTTACGCTGCCCTCAGGAAAATTGCCCTGTGCATCCGGCGCACCTGCGGGTTCACCTACCAAGAGACTCAGGGCTTCGTCTGCCTGACGAACGGCATAAATATGGAAGCGTCCTTCTCGCACCGCCTCTACCACGCGCTCATCAAGCATAAGATTGATGACATTGGCTCTTGGGATAATGACCCCTTGTTCACCAGTCAAGCCACGGGCTGCACATAAGCGGAAGAAGCCTTCGATTTTTTCGTTTACCCCACCCACAGGTTGCACTTCGCCAAACTGGTTAATTGAACCGGTTATGGCAAAGCACTGCTTGAGAGGTGTGCGTGAAAGTGCGGAGATGAGCGTGCACGCCTCGCCTAGAGAGGCACTGTCGCCATCTACATAACCGTAGGACTGCTCAAGGGCAATACTGGCAGAGATAGCGAGGGGAAACTCTTGAGCATACCGACTGCCTAGATAACCCGTCAGGATCATTACACCCTTGGAGTGAATCGGCTGACCCAGGCTGACTTCTCGTTCGATATCGAGGATGCCACTGGCGCCAGGATAAACAGTAGCGGAGATACGGGCAGGCATACCAAAAGCCGAATCCGCAACCTCAAGAACTGTCAGGCCATTACATTTACCTACTGCAGCCCCTTCGGTATCGATCAGGATCTGGCCCGCCATGATGTCATCCAGCACGCGAGCTGAAACTCGCCCTGTGCGGGTTTCCTTGGCCTTCAAGGCACGCTCTACATGACCGCGGTCCGTTACCTCATCGCCTGCAAGCTGACGGATGAAGTCAGCCTCGCTGACTAATTGGAACAAATCACCGATCCGAGCTGACAGTCGCCCCTGATGTTCCGCCAAGCGGGCACTATAGGTTGCAAGACGAGCAACCGCCGTTGCGGTCAAGGGTGCCATCCGCTCTTCAGAGGTACGTGTTTTGAGAAGCTGTGCGAATTGCTCAAGGCTGTCATCGCGCAGTGGAATCTCCTCATCGAAATCCACCAGCACTCGAAACATTTCCTGGAACTCTGAATCAAGCTCCTGAAGCGTGTAATAGATCTGCCGTGAACCAATGATGATGACTTTGATGTGTAGCGGGAGCACCTGCGGCGTGAGGCTAACGGTCGCAAAGCGACCAAGGTCTGCCAGCGGCGATTCCATCTTGAGCTGCCGGGAATGCAAAGCACGTTTTAGAGCCTCCCAGACAAAGGGCTCGGTAAGAAGCTTTTCCGCCTCGACGATCAGAAAGCCGCCATTGGCTTTATGCAATGCACCCGGCCTTAATTGGCGATAGCTGGTGTACAGCGCGCCTTGGTCGGAGCTGTATTCGATCCGGCCGAAAAGATTGTCGTAGGTGGGATGAGGCTCGAAGATTACCGGTGCGCCACCGGTCGCATGATGGCCGATCACCAAGTTGGGCAGATACTGCTCTTTTAAATCCTTACGGCGTTGTGTATCTGTTTTCGCATCATCGATTAGCAGGTCGACGACAGTCTTGAGCAGGTCTACCTGCATGGCCTGCAAGTACGCACAAACGCCTGAATTATCGTTGTACTTCTCAACCAGGGGAGCCAGCAGCGGCTGTAGAGCCAGTGTAATGGTTTCTTCATTCAGCCGACGCAGTTCATTGCTGGACTCGCGACGCCATTGAGGGAGGCTGGCCAGTTCCTCATTGAGTCGCTCCTCTAGTGAAGAAATATCGGCATGGAAACGCTCGCGCTCTTCCTCAGGCAGCTGGGCAAAGTCGGCTTCATCCAGCGCCTTGCCCTCCTTCATGGGCGTAAAGGCAATATTGGTGCTATCGCGATAGAGTGCCACGCTTTTTTCCAGCGCGGCACGCTCTACAGTATCCAATGCCTGATCGTAGCGCTGATTGAACGCCCGATCGATGGCGCTCTTTTTCTGCTGGTAAGCGGGATGCTCAAAAACAGCAGGAAAAGTTGCCAGCAGATTATCGATCAGCTGCTCGATATCTGCGACAAAGTCATCGCCACTGCCTGGCGTCAGCTCGACGGCACGAGGCTCACGCAACTCATCGAAATTATTCAGATACGCCCAATCCGAAGGGGTAGGCAGGCGCTTGCCTTCCGCTTTCAAAAAGCGCTGTACGAAGGAGAAACGTCCTGTTCCGGGCTCACCCATTACATACACGTTATAGCCAGGCCTAGGCATTGCTACGCCAAACTGCAAGGCCTCTACAGCACGCTCCTGACCTAGAATGCCTCGAAATGGCTCTAATTCATCAGTGGTGCTAAAGGACAGCTGGGCAGGGTCAAAGGGACTGGTCAATTCGTCAGGCGCCAGGCGTAGGCCGGCAGCTACAGGATCATGCATCGGAAATCCTTGTGTCGTTCGGACATGTCTGTCCGCATTCTGGCGTTGCAAGCCGGATAAGAGCAAGGCATGGCAATGCCTCCCCGGTCATCATGGCACACGAAGCGGTTACACCGTTTTGACGAATTTGTGACATGGAAGTGCCTAGCCTCAGAAATAACACCGACTCGCCAGTCTGGGGCTACGCTTAAGAAAAGAGGGTAAAAAAAGAAACGGGTTATGCGCAGTCGACCTAAGAGCTTTCTGTTGCTGCATCAGCGGCTGTGAGGTTTGCGCAGGAGTACCATCATGTTGATTAGAACGTTATTAGCTACAACCCTGGTCATAGGCCTAAGCGGCTGTGAAAGTTACCGTGATCAGCTGGTTGCAAAGGGGTATCCACCCCCCTATGCCGACGGTTATCACGATGGGTGCCTAACCGGTAAGCAGGCAGTCAATGGCATTGGCGCGCTTCATAAAAATGTGCCGCGGTATGACCAGGAACGTTATTACGCGCAAGGCTGGGAGGATGGCCACCGTCAGTGTGCCAGTACCGCTCAAAACGAGCAGACTCGTCGTTATTATGACGAACGCTGGAGCGAACACGAGGAGGACTGGGAGCGCAGCAAGCGACGCGGCATGGCTCGTGCTTTACGTGGGGATAGTAAAGAACAAAAGGACAGCAATTAAACTCCTTTCTAGAAAATGCTGCTGACTCAGGGACGCCACCAAGTGTTACTCGCTTTGCTTTCCTCATTCTGCTATTGCTCAATCAAAACGGATAAGCACTAGCAGAATGTCTCAACTAAATGCTCGGCCCTTGGCTATTCTCATACCGGTCTGCCTGTTACTGGTGGCAATGATCTCTCTTCAAAGCAGCGCCAGCTTGGCCAAAAGTCTTTTCCCTGTCCTGGGTCCGATCGGCGTGACCACGCTGCGCCTTCTCTTTTCCGCCCTGCTACTTGTAGCTGTTCTTCGACCGTGGAAAGTCCTTGGCAAAGGGAGGCTATGGAAATCCCTGGTCGTGTATGGCATTGCCTTGGGCATCATGAATGTTTCGATTTATCTGGCCATGGAGCGGATTCCCATTGGAATCGCAGTCGCCCTTGAATTCACAGGCCCCCTGGCCGTCGCCATAATTGCCTCTCGTCGGCTGATCGATTTTGTGTGGATCATCCTGGCTATTTTAGGGCTGGTATTGCTTTTGCCGGTCGGGCATGCTGCCGACGGTATAGATCTATTAGGCGCGTTTTTCGCCTTGCTGGCAGGTGCCTGCTGGGCCCTCTACATCGTGTTCGGCAAGAAAGCCGGAGCGGCCTATGGTGCCAGCACCGTTGCACTGGGTTCGAGCATTGCGGCGCTGGGAGTCTTACCATTGGGACTTTATGAAGCAGGACCCAGCCTGTTTGCGGTCGAAACGCTGCCGATTATTCTGGCAATTGCGATCATGTCTTCTGCCCTGCCTTATGTGCTGGAAATGATGGCACTGACAAAACTGCCTACACAGACATTTGGCACGTTGATGAGCGTGTCTCCTGCCTTGGGCGCCCTGTCAGGCTTTATCTTTCTTGGCGAGAGGTTAACCCTGGGTCAATGGATAGCGTTGGCCTGTATTGTAGTTGCCTCGATCGGGACGACGCTCACCATCAGGAAATCTTCTGATGCACCTCACTCTGACTCTAAGGAGGCGCTTGCTGCTGAAAGGGCTACCCTTAAAGCATCGAACCCCAATCCTGGAGGATGAATGATTTATCTGATCATGGGCGTATCAGGCAGTGGCAAAACCACTATAGGAGAACGTCTGGCTAAGCGTCTGGGCTGCCAATTCTCCGATGCCGACCAATTCCACAGCGAGGCCAATCGGAAAAAAATGGCCGAGGGCACTCCTCTTAATGATGATGATCGCTGGCCATGGCTGGATGCCATTCGTGCTGCGATGCAGGAGGCTCATCACAACCGGCAAACTCATGTATTTGCCTGCTCGGCGTTGAAAAAACAGTATCGAGAACGCTTACAAACTGCCACCGAAGGCATTGTTCTCGTCTTTTTGAATGGACCTGCCGAGGTGCTCAGTGAGCGGATACTCAACCGTCGCGGCCATTTTTTCGACCCGCGCCTGCTGCAGAGCCAAATTGACACGCTTGAGCCTCCTAGCGAGCAGGAGGCTCTGCTCATTGATGTTCGTCAGTCTCCAGATGAGATTATTGACGTCATCCTTCAGGCCAGTGAGCGCAGGCAATAAAAAGCCGCCGCAATAATGCGGCGGCCTTTTAGTACACAAGAGCTGATCAGTTCAGCTTTTTGTACTTCACACGCTTGGGTTGTGTAGCAGCGTCGCCGAGGCGCTTCTTACGATCCGCCTCGTACTCAGTGTAGTTACCTTCGAAGAACATCACTTGGGAGTTGTCTTCGTAGGAAAGGATATGAGTAGCGATACGGTCAAGGAACCAGCGATCGTGGGAAATCACGATGGCAGTACCAGGGAAGTCCAGCAACGCTTCTTCCAATGCCCGCAGGGTTTCGATGTCGAGGTCGTTGGACGGTTCGTCCAGCAGCAGCACGTTGCCGCCCTGCTTCAACGTCAATGCCATGTGCAGACGGCCACGCTCACCGCCAGACAGGTCCTTGACGAACTTCTGTTGATCAGCACCCTTGAAGTTGAAGCGACCTACATAACCACGGGAAGGCACTTCATAGTTGCCTACACGGATCATGTCCAGACCATCAGAGACCTGCTCCCATACAGTCTTGTTACCTTCCAGGCTGTCACGGCTCTGGTCGACGCTAGCGATCTGAACGGTTTCGCCGATTTCGATGGTGCCAGAATCTGGTTGCTCTTTGCCTGTGATCATACGGAACAACGTAGACTTACCAGCGCCATTACCGCCGATTACACCGACAATTGCGCCCTTGGGCACGCTAAAGCTCAGGTTGTCGATCAGGACGCGATCGCCATAACCCTTGGTGACGTTATGAAACTCGATAACCTTGTCACCCAGACGCGGGCCTGCTGGAATATAGATCTCGTTGGTTTCGCTGCGCTTCTGGAATTCCTGGGATTGAAGCTCCTCGAACCGCTGCAAACGAGCCTTGGACTTGGACTGTCGGGCCTTGGCACCGGAGCGCACCCATTCCAGCTCAGCCTTCATGGCCTTTTGATGGGCGGCTTCCTGCTTGGCTTCCTGCGCCAGACGGTTAGCCTTGGACTCTAGCCAGCCGGAGTAATTGCCTTCGAAAGGAATACCATGCCCACGGTCAAGCTCAAGAATCCAGCCTGCTACGTTATCCAGGAAGTAACGGTCGTGCGTGATCGCTACGACGGTACCGGCGAAATCATGCAGGAAATGCTCAAGCCAGGCGACAGAATCGGCGTCCAGGTGGTTGGTCGGCTCGTCCAGCAACAGCATGTCAGGGGCAGACAGTAGCAGGCGACATAGCGCCACTCGACGTTTTTCACCACCGGAAAGATGCTCAATCTTCGCATCCCACGGGGGCAAGCGCAGAGCATCGGCGGCTACTTCCAGCTGGCGCTCAAGATTATGACCATCAGAGGCCTGGATAATGGCTTCCAGGCGCGCCTGCTCGGCAGCCAACGCATCAAAGTCGGCATCGGGTTCGGCATAGGCGGCGTATACTTCGTTCAGGCGCTCCTGGGCTTCCTTGATCGCACCAACGGCCTCTTCGACGATGTCACGAACCGTCTTGCTCGGATCGAGCTGCGGCTCCTGCGGCAGATAGCCAACGTTGATACCGGGCATCGGACGAGCTTCGCCGTCGATCTCCGTATCGACCCCAGCCATGATACGCAACAGGGTAGACTTACCCGCACCATTCAGACCCAGTACGCCAATCTTGGCGCCAGGAAAGAAGGACAGGGAAATGTCTTTTAAAATCTCTCGCTTCGGGGGCACGATCTTGCTGACCCGATGCATGGAGTAAACGTATTGAGCCATGGATGAACCTTGGTACTGATACAAAAGTAGGCGAATAGTATGGCGGGACTGAGCCAAGCTGTCGAAGTCCCTCATACACTATTTGATGGATTGCAGGTCTCGACTCAAGCGATAGTCAAATAATCACTTAAGAATCTGCACAATGCAGGCGATAACGCTAGGGATGTCCAGAAATCTCTTTGTACTGGCAGACAGGATGATGACTATACCTTCCATGAGCGCCTCACCCAGTGACAGGACAGTCTATAGCGTGTGCGGTTTTCTTTTGTAATCGCACTCTTTTGGAAAACCCGACGTGAAACCTTCTGCTTGCCTGCCATTACAAACCCTGCTGACACGCTCTCCTGCATTTAGTGTGCTGAAGTGGGTGTTGGCGGGATTGATTCTGCTATTGCTTGGCGCACTGTCCTGGCAGCTTCACAAAGAGCTGAACCAGCGAAACGCCATGCTTGGCAGTTTTGCGCAGGAGCAAAGCCTGCAAAAAGCCGAACACATTGAGCAAACCCTCGCTTTTCTCGCTCATCAGGCGATTACCGAGCTTCATACAGTCAAGCCAGAGCAAGGCGCCGATGCATTACCGGCGAATCTACGTGCCATTTACCCTGAGGCCAGACACCTTCACTGGATTCCAGCTGAAGCGCTTATAGAGCCCTCGACCTTTCCGTCAGGACTTGATGCGAAATCTCTGGACAGCCTACTACGCCGCACGGAAACCCGGCCGTTCTATTATGGCTACGCCCCTGAAGAAGACGGCTATGTTCTGCTTAGGCAAGAGGCCAATGGCTGGTGGCTGATTTCGGGAGAGGCTGGCCTGGGTCTAAGCAGAGTGAAGAGCCACTCTCATGAGTTAATCTGGACGATTACAGACAAGGCAAGCGGTGCAACGTTAGCCAAAGACACGTCTACAGAACTTTCTGCCTCAGATAAGCAGACCTTTACACTCACGCTGGATGGCACTGATTGGCTACTCGGTAGCCATTTAAGTCCCTCAGTCCTTTCATGGCAAACGCTGTTCCTGTGGCGCATCATTACATTTGTGCTGCTGACCCTATGCGTTTCGCTTCTGGTGTATTGCCTGCAGAGAGAAAGATCCGGCTTTCATCTGGCCTCGCGTTCGTCACGACAGAGTTTGCGCCTGATGATGCAGGCCCTGAATGCTGTAGATGAATGCGTTCTGGTCACCTATGAAGAGGGCCGCCTGCTTTACCTCAACCGAAAAGCATCCCTTCTTCTGGGTATCGAGCAGTCAGACGCTGAGCAGCACACCTTGAGGGATCTGGTTCCCGCAGCAGATCTCCCCACACCTCAAGAGTCGGAAAAGGAACATATCGTCGAGCTACGCCAGCATGATGGCCAGAACCGATTGTTTGCCATCAGCCGCTACGGTGTAGGTTCGACCGGGACTGGAGAAAGCCGGGGGGGCTTTACAGGGTATGCCTGGATACTGCGGGATGTTACCGAACAGCAACAGGCTCTCAGGACGATAGAAAGTACACGCCAGCGCTACCAGGGTATTTTCGAAGGAATCAATACCGGAATCTGTGTGCTGGATTTTTCCCGCTTGCATCAGGCCTTGCTTGAGCAAAATATTTCCAATGCCCGTGCGTTTTATCATTGGATCAAGGTAAACCCTTCGAAAGGGCATGAGCTACTAAATCTGATTCGTATTACCGAAATGAACCAGATGGCGCTAACCCTACTGGGCATCACGAGCATTGATCAGGCACAGGCTAACCTAATCGGGCGTAATGAGCCCAACATCAATGGTAAGCGCGTTAAAATGATCGCCGCGCTGGCCGAAGGGCAACAGACTCTTGATGTAGAAGGCCGGTTAGTCACAGCGCAAGGCGAGCGCTATCTCTGGTTCTCGGTCCATCTCCCGCCTGCCGAGACGGGATACGAAGCGGTACCGTTAAGCATTACGGATGTTTCCCAACGCAAGCGCACCGAGCTTTCGTTGATAGAGCGAGAGCGATTCTGGTCCGATCTGGTTAAGGCAGCACCGGACACGCTTTATACGTACGACCTAAAGACTCATACGATTGATTACCAGAATCATCCGCTGGGGCTTAAGCTTGGCTACAGTGAGGCCGAACTGGAGAGACTGGGAGCAGACGCTCTCACCACACTCCTTCATCCGGATGACACTGAGCTATTCGAGCGTCTGCGCACCATGCGCCAAGTCATCCAGGAAGGCCAAGTAAACGACTGTCTGATTCGTTGGCGTCACAAGAACGGTCACTGGTGCTGGTTTGATCTGCGTGAGCAGGCGTTCCAGCGCGACAGCGAAGGCCAGATGCGTCAGATCATCGGCCTGGCACTGGACGTAACCGAGATGGTAGAGGCTAATGACCTGCTACGTGATCAGGAACGCCGTTATCGCCTGCTGGCAGAAAGTATCAGCGACGTCATTTTCAGCACCGATCAGCGGCTGGCTATCAATTACATAAGCCCGTCGGCTGAAAACCTTCTGGGTTATAAGCTCGAAACGCTTTACGCGCTCAATCCCTATGACCTGACCACTCATTCCCAGCAACTTAAGAAATTAAGGCACTGGCTTAAAAAGCTACGCCGCTCACTGGGCTCTTCCCATCGAATGGCAGAGGTACGCCAGGAGGCCAGTCAGGTCATCATTCTGGACTGCTTGCACGCCGATGGGCACAAGTTGAGCCTGGAAATGCGCCTGGAAACGCTTTGGGACAAGCATGGCCGCTTCGAAGGCCTGCTCGGCATCTGCCGAAACATCACAGCCCAACGACGCGCAGAAAAAGACATGCGCATGGCCGCTACCGTATTCGATCACTCAGCCGCCGCCATTCTAGTGACCGACCCGGCCGGCTATATTGTACGCGTCAACCAGATGTTCACTCGCATGACCGGCTATGAGTCAGAGGAAGTCATCGATCAGCAGCCTCGCATGCTATGTGCGGACTTGCAGGAAGCCAATCAGCTCTCCCATATCATGAACCACATGGCAGTACAGGGCAGCTGGGAAGGTGAGCTGTGGCAGAAGCGCAAGGACGGTGAGCCCTACCCCTCCTGGATCGGCATCACGGGCGTGCGCGACGATGAAGGCGATCTGGTCAGCTTCGTGTGTTTCTTTGTGGACATCAGCGAGCGTAAGGCCAGCGAGCGGCATATTCACCGTCTGGCCTATTACGATGCCTTGACGCTCCTGCCGAACCGTACGCTGTTCCAGGACCGCCTCCACAGTGCACTGGAGCAAGCAGCTCATCATGCCAGCTGGGTCGTGTTGATGTTTCTCGACCTGGACCGTTTCAAGCCGATCAACGACTCACTGGGACACGCAGCAGGCGATCGGATGCTCAAGGAAGTAGCCGTACGCCTGACAGCTTGCGTAGGAACCGAAGACAGTGTGGCCCGTATGGGAGGTGACGAGTTCACCCTGCTGCTGGCCAACCTGGGAACTCGGGAAGACGCTATGGCCTGTGCTATTCGTGTAGCCGAGAACATTCTGGAAAGCCTGTCTGAAGCATTCATTCTGGAGAGTCGCGAGTTTTTCGTCAGTGCCAGCATCGGGATTGCCCTGTCGCCCCAAGACGGTAGCGAACTTAGCCAGCTGATGAAAAATGCAGACACGGCCATGTATCACGCCAAGGAAATGGGCAAGAACAATTTCCAGTTCTACCAAGCGGAAATGAACGCTCGGGCACTGGAACGCATTGAGCTTGAAGCCGATCTGCGCCATGCCTTATTGCAGAATGAATTTACCCTGCATTATCAGCCACAGTATCGATGCTCCAATAGCCAATTGACGGGCCTTGAGGCCCTACTCCGCTGGAATCATCCACGCCGAGGCAACGTATCGCCTGTGGACTTTATTCCGGTGCTTGAAGAGACTGGCCTGATCATCCAGGTTGGGGATTGGGTCATCAAGGAAGCCTGTCGCCAGCTTCGCGTCTGGCATGATAATAAAGTTCGCATTCCGAAGGTTTCTGTCAACCTTTCGGCCCGTCAGTTTGCGGATAACCACCTGGGCGAGCATATCGCCAAGATCTTGCAGGAAGTAGGTTTACCACCCGCCTGCCTTGAGCTTGAGCTGACGGAAAGTATCCTCATGCAAAATGTGGATGATGCGCTGAATACGCTCAGGAGCCTGAAAGAGTTAGGCGTATGCATTTCAGTAGATGACTTTGGAACCGGTTACTCCTCGCTCAATTACCTGAAGCAATTACCTATCGATATTCTCAAGATTGATCGCAGCTTTGTTGATGGCCTTCCTTACGGTGAGCAGGATGCCCAGATCGCGCGCGCAATCATCGCCATGGCGCACAGTTTGAACCTGTCGGTTATTGCCGAAGGGGTAGAAAATGAAGAGCAGCTCAAATTCCTGCGTGACCACGAGTGCGATGAGGTTCAGGGGTATCTCTTTGACAAACCGCTGTCGCCTGAAATGATCGAGACACGATTACGCCTCATATAGCACATGCGGCTGTCTGCATGAGCACAGCTTGGCAGCCGCATGACAGGTGCTCATACCCAGGCTCCCAAGGATTGGGATAGAATATGTCCTCTTTTAGCCCAGTCGCTTTTCAGGGGAACCCCATGTTCAGCCGTGACTTAACCCTCGCCCGCTTCGACGCCGATCTGTATGCCGCTATGGAGCAGGAAGCCCAGCGTCAGGAAGATCACATCGAACTGATCGCTTCGGAAAACTACACCAGCCCGGCTGTCATGGAGGCCCAAGGCTCTGTCCTGACGAACAAGTACGCCGAAGGCTATCCGAACAAGCGCTACTACGGCGGTTGCGAGTTCGTCGATAAGGTCGAGCAGCTGGCCATTGATCGTGCCAAGCAGCTGTTTGGCGCTGACTACGCCAACGTTCAGCCCCATGCCGGCTCCCAGGCTAACTCTGCTGTCTACCTGGCGCTACTGCAGCCCGGCGACACAATCCTTGGTATGAGCCTGGCCCATGGCGGCCACCTGACTCACGGTGCCAGCGTCAGCTCTTCCGGCAAGATTTATAACGCAGTTCAGTATGGCATCAATGAAAATGGCCTGATCGACTACGATGAAGTCGAGCGTCTGGCAGTTGAGCACAAGCCGAAAATGATCGTGGCTGGTTACTCCGCCTATTCTCAGGTGTTGGATTTCGCCCGTTTCCGCGAAATTGCAGACAAAGTGGGCGCTTATCTGTTTGTTGATATGGCTCACTTTGCCGGCTTGGTCGCTGCAGGTATCTATCCGAATCCGGTTCCGTTTGCCGATGTGGTTACTACCACTACGCACAAGACCCTACGCGGACCACGTGGCGGTCTGATCCTGGCCAAAGCCAACGAAGAAATCGAGAAAAAGCTCAATTCCGCCGTCTTCCCAGGCGCTCAGGGCGGCCCGCTGATGCATGTGATTGCCGGCAAGGCTGTCTGCTTCAAGGAAGCCTTGGCCCCGGAGTTCAAGACCTACCAGGAGCAAGTGATCAAGAACGCCCAAGCCATGGCTGAAGTGTTCATCCAGCGTGGCTTTGATGTGGTCTCCGGCGGCACTCAGAACCACCTGTTCCTGTTGTCCCTGATCAAGCAGGACATTACGGGTAAAGATGCCGACGCTGCTCTGGGTCGCGCGTTTATCACCGTAAACAAGAACTCTGTTCCGAATGATCCACGCTCCCCGTTTGTAACATCGGGCCTGCGTATCGGTACTCCAGCCGTTACCACCCGTGGCTTCAAAGAAGCCGAGTGCCGTGAACTGGCAGGCTGGATCTGCGACATTCTCGATAACATGGGCGACGAGTCCGTAATCGATAACGTACGCGAGAAAGTCCAGGCTATTTGCGCCAAGCTACCGGTTTACGGTCAGTAAGCTTAAGCCTTACGAAAAGCCCGGCTCTTGCCGGGCTTTTTTATGCGTATCAGACTTGAGCCGACTCAAAACCTTCGCGCAGTTCTGCCTCTGGCAGGTCCATGCCAATAAAGACAATGACGCTCTCTCTGACTTCGTTGTCTTCCCACTCTCTATCCCAGTCCGCTCCATACAAGCGCTGAACACCCTGAAACAAGAGCTTCCTGGGTTCATCGACAATATTAAGAATGCCCTTATAACGCAGCAGATTGCTGCCATGTCGCTCAAGTACACCCTCCATGAAGCGGCTGATACGGTCTATATCAAGTGGGCGTTCAGCCTTGAGCGCCAGCGAGGTAATGTTGTCTGGTTTTTCTGTGCGCCCGGCCATTAGCGGACGGAAAAGCATCTTTCTGTCCAATTGATCGTTCAGGTTAAAGCCGCGAATATCCAACAGGACGCTCAAATCGATGCGGCCATGATCAGCTACGTGAACCGGTGCCCTTCGGTTGATACGCTGCAGACGCTCGCACAAGGCCAGGAAGTCCGCCTCCTCTACCAGATCACGCTTACTGACCAGCAGCCGATCCGCAAAGCCGACCTGAGCCTGTGCGATTGACCTGGATAACTGCTCTTGGGCATGGACAGCATCCACGAGGGTAATGATACCGTCCAACAGGTAATGCTCACGCAGGTCCTCGTCCATGAAAAAGGTTTGGGCAACCGGACCAGGGTCAGCCAATCCCGTGCACTCGATCACCAGCCGATCAAACTCGATCTCCCCCTGATCGAGTTGCTCAAGCAGTACCGTCAGTGCATAAGACAGGTCTTTGCTGCCTGTGCAGCAGACGCAGCCATTAGCTACTTTTACGATACGAACGGCCTTATCACCCAGCAAGGCCCCGTCAATGTCGGCCTCGCTGAATTCGTTTTCGATAACAGCAATCTTGAGCCCATGGTCGCCCTCCAGCAGATAACGCAGCAGTGTTGTCTTGCCAGCGCCGAGAAAGCCGGTCAGAACCGTTACAGGAATAGGTGTTGTAGACATAAGCAGCCCTAAATGAAACGGGCCAGACTAAAAAGCCTGGCCCGTGGATGAATCACACTGCGTGGTGCTTAACAGCAGCGGAAGGTCTTGCCCTTGCCACCACCATACCGCGCTTCCTGCCGTTCCCGAAAGAACTCTTCATAAGTCATGACAGGCAAGTCGGGATGTTTACCGCGCATGTGTTCGACGTACGTATCGTAGTCTGGCATACCCACCATCAGGCGAGCCGCCTGACCCAGGTATTTTCCAAGGTTGGCAAGGTCATTAAACATGCGCGGCTCCCATCAAACATTTGGCTGTGGTTGGAATGGAGTTTCCTTGTCCGTCCGCTGCGGCTTGGACCAGGCGGCATACCCTACTTTTACGGTGTAGAACAACACACTGGCTACTACGATCAGGAACAGTACAGTCAGGGTTGCATTGGTATAGCTGTTGATCATGATCTGCTGCATTTGCTCAGCCGTCTTGGCCGGAGCAATTATCTGATTAGCCGCCAGCGCATCACGATACTTATGTGCCTGGGCAAGAAAACCGACTGCCGGGTTAGCATCAAACAGCTTGATCAGGCTTGCATAGGTGGTGCAGACCAACAGCCAAGTGGCTGGCAAAGCAGTGACCCAGACGTAACGCTCGCGCTTCATCTTGATGAGTACCACGGTTCCCAGCATCAACGCCACACCTGCCAGCATCTGGTTAGAGATACCGAACAATGGCCAGAGCGTATTGATGCCTCCCAACGGATCGACAACACCTTGATACAGCAGATAACCCCAGAGTGCGACACACCCGCCAGTGCCAATCATGTTGGCAATCCAGGAGTCGGTACGCTTCAAGGCCGGTACAAAGTTACCCAGCAAATCCTGCAACATAAAGCGACCAGCACGAGTACCGGCATCTACTGCTGTCAGAATAAACAAAGCCTCGAACAGAATCGCGAAGTGGTACCAGAACGCCATGGTGTTCTGACCGGGCAGCACCTGATGGAGAATCTGAGCAATCCCGACTGCCAGTGTAGGTGCGCCGCCCGCGCGGCCAAGAATAGTCGTTTCACCAATATCCTGAGCTGTCTGGGTCAGGATTTCCGGTGTTACGGCAAAGCCCCAGGAGCTGATGGTCGCGGCTGCACTGGTAACATCGGCACCGATAATGGCCGCCGGGCTATTCATGGCAAAGTACACACCAGGCTCAATGATGGAAGCCGCCACAAGTGCCATGATGGCCACAAAAGACTCCATCAGCATAGCGCCATAGCCGATATAACGGGCATCGGTCTCACGGCTAAGCAGCTTAGGCGTAGTGCCTGATGCAATCAGCGAGTGAAAGCCAGACACGGCCCCACAAGCGATGGTGATAAAGAGGAACGGGAACAGCGTGCCCTTCCAGACGGGACCGGTGCCGTCAACGAACTGCGTCAAGGCAGGCATTTTCAGCTCAGGTGCCAAGAACAGGATACCAATGGCCAGCGCCACGATGGTTCCGATCTTTAGGAACGTTGACAGGTAATCACGAGGTGCCAACAGTAGCCATACGGGCAAAACCGAGGCAACGAAACCATAACCGATCAGCATCCAGGTGATCTGCTCGCCGGTAAAGGTAAAGCGCGGACCCCAGACAGGATCGGCAGCAATGACACCGCCATACCAGATAGATACCAGCAGAAGCACCAGGCCGACAACCGAAATCTCACCGATCCGACCAGGCCGAATGAAGCGCATATAAACGCCCATGAAGACGGCAATGGGCAACGTAGCCAATACTGTGAACATGCCCCACGGGCTATGTGCCAGGGCCTTCACGACAATCAGGGCCAGCACCGCGAGGATGATGATCATGATCAGGAAGCAGCCAAACAAGGCAATCGTTCCGGGGATCTGCCCCATTTCCTCTCGCACCATCTCCCCCAGGGAGCGGCCGTTGCGGCGAGTGGAGATGAATAAGACCATGAAATCCTGCACAGCACCCGCCAGCACCACACCGGCAATCAGCCAGAGCGTACCCGGCAGGTAACCCATTTGCGCAGCCAGCACCGGGCCAACTAATGGGCCTGCACCTGCAATAGCGGCGAAGTGGTGACCGAACAGAATGTGCTTGTTGGTTGGAACGTAATCCAGACCATCGTTGTTAAGAACAGCGGGTGTAGCCCGTGTAGGGTCCAGCTGCATGACTTTTGTGGCAATGAAGAGACTGTAATAACGATAGGCAACTAAATACAGGGCAACCGCCGCCACAACGATCCATAACGCATTGATCGTTTCTCCCCGGCGTAAGGCCACCACTCCTAAGGCGCAAGCCCCCACAGCCGCCACCACAGCCCAGGGCACATGGCGGAACACACTATTGTTATTATTCATAAACGCTCCATGACAAACGGACAAAGAAGCTGCCGCTCAAGCTTAGCCCAAGCTGGCAATTCCGCTATAAGACCTTGGTCTAGAGCGTTTGGTTTGTGATGGCACTTTGAGTATTCAGTATGTGAATGATTGGCAATGGGTGTCTCGAGACGTTACTCGATGCCTTAGATGATGAAGCCTCGGCCTTTTATCGAGCAACCTGCCGTTCATTGACTAAGCTGTAACGCTAAGCGGCAATCAGTTATATGCCGCGCCTTGGGCCGATAGAATGAGGTGAAGTCACCTCTATCGCATTCAGGAGTAGCGACAATGACTGATTCAACCGAACGCCGGCGCTTCAAGCGGTTTGCATTTGATGCTTCGGCTCGGATTCAGCAGGGCGATCAGTCCTGGACAGAACAGGTCAACGACATTTCGCTGAAAGGACTGTTAACCAAGAAACCTGCTGAGTGGACAGGTCAGCAAGACGGACCCTTTCATATCGTCATCTCATTGGATGCAGAAACCAAAGTGGAAATGGATGCCGATCTGGTACGCGTCGAGGCCGATCAGTTGGGTTTTGCCTGCCACAAGATTGATCTCGACTCGATTAGCCATTTGCGTCGTCTAATCGAGCTCAACCTCGGGGATCAGTCCTTGTTGGAACGGGAATTATCCGCGCTCGGCAAGGACTGACCAGCATCACTCAAATAAGGCGTCCAACGCCTGATCAAGCCGGGTAACGCCAATCACCTCCAGGCCAGGCGGTGATTCCTTGGGCGCATTGCCTTTTGGAACAATGGCGCGCTTGAAGCCGTGTTTGGCAGCTTCTTTCAAGCGCTCCTGGCCGCTGGGCACAGGGCGAATTTCGCCAGACAGACCAATTTCGCCAAAGACCAGCAGGTCATGAGCTAGCGGCCTATCACGCAGACTGGAAATGACTGCGGCCATCAGAGCAAGATCGACGGCGGTTTCCAGCACCTTTACACCGCCCACTACGTTAATAAAAACGTCCTGGTCATAGGTAGGAATACCGCCATGTCGATGCAGAACAGCCAGAAGCATGGCCAGGCGGTTTTGATCCAGACCGACCGTTACCCGGCGAGGATTACCCAAATGACTGGTATCAACCAGCGCCTGCACCTCAACCAACATCGGCCGGGAGCCTTCCCACGTAGCCATGACCACACTACCTGCCACGGCTTCCTGCGCACGTGTCAGAAAGATGGCTGAAGGGTTGGATACTTCCTTCAGACCTTTATCCGTCATGCCAAAGACGCCCAGCTCGTTTACTGCGCCGAAGCGATTCTTGACTGCCCGTAGCAGACGCAGCCTACCATCCGATTCGCCTTCAAAATAAAGCACGGTATCTACCATGTGCTCCAGCACCCGCGGCCCCGCCAGCGCACCTTCTTTTGTCACATGTCCGACCAAAAATATGGCTGTGCCGGTCTGCTTGGCAAAACGTACCAGCAAAGCCGCACTCTCGCGTACCTGCGCAACGCCGCCCGGTGCAGATTGGAGATGCTCGGTAAAGATTGTCTGGATGGAGTCCACTACCATGACACGCGGCTTTTCCTGCCGCGCCGTGGCAATAATGCTCTCAATGCTGGTCTCGGTCATGACCTTGAGCTTGTCTTCTGGTAAACCCAGACGACGGGCTCGCATGGCGACCTGTTGCTGAGACTCTTCACCGGTGACATAAAGCGCCGGCATACGCTCGGCAATACGGCAGAGGGTTTGCAGAAGAATGGTGGACTTGCCAATGCCTGGGTCACCCCCAATCAGCACAACCGAGCCGTCTACCAAGCCACCGCCCAGCACTCGGTCCAGCTCTGTAGAGTCCGTAGTAAAGCGTGGCGTTTCTTCAACGCTGACCTCAGCCAGGGTCTTGAGTACCGCTTGCTGGCCGGTCCAACTTCCCCGGCCGGCCGGCCCCGGAGCGGACTCGACTACTGTCTCGACGAGTGTATTCCAGGCACCACATTCACTACACTGCCCTGCCCACTTGGGAAACGTCGCGCCGCATTCGGTGCAGCCATACATACGCTTGGCCTTGGCCATTCCGGGCTCCTGTGAAAGGTAAAGCCCGATTATATATCACTGTATGGATTTACAGGTACACATCAATGCAATCGTGTGAAATATGATGAGTCTTACAGTCATTGAGCAGGCGCCTGGCTGAACTCACCGCGCTCGAGTTTTTCCACCGTATTTCCCATAGCATCCTTAGCGTTAAGGTCTGCACCCTGGGCCGCTAACGCATCGAGTACCTCCTTGCGCTGAAACAAGGCGGCATACATGGCTGCGGTTTGCCCGGAACTGTTGCGCTGATCAGGGCTGCATTCGGCCATAACCAGCCGGTGAGCAATTGCTATTTCACCCTTGAAAATAGCGCCCATGAGGGCTGTGTTACCGCGCTTATCCTGTACACACGGGTCAGCACCTGCCTTAAGCAACTGCTCGACCAACTCCTTATGGCCGTGATAAGCCGCCAGAATAAGAGCGGTGTAACCCTTTTCATCCTGGACATTAAGGTCGTAATGGGTATTGATAAATTCAGCCAACATATCAGAGCGCCCCTCACGGGCCGCAGTGAAAAAATAGTCGCGCAGCTGGGCCTGAATGGCTGCCGAGTCACTGGATGGAGCGGTTGGGCTGGACTCGCCTGCCCAACATGCCGTGCTGAACAAGAGCACGGTACTTAACAACAGGCTACGCATGACGGCATCTCTTGAGAAAGAGTGCCCCCAGCACGGCAGTGCCGCACTGGAGGTACTTTGTAGAGCGGATCAGTCTTTCAACTGGGCGGCCAGCTGCTTGACCTTAGCCAAGTCACCACCTGCCACCTTGCTTACACCGGTACCGTACTCAGGGTCAGCCTTGTACAGATAAGACAGCATGATGTTTTTGCTTTCTGTATCGGTATTCGCCAAGGACTCACCAAAGCTCTGGATCAGGTCCTGCTGCTCTTTTTTGGTATAGGAGCGATACAGATCACCTGCCTGCTTGAAGTTCTGCTCGCGCTGGATTTTCGCCTGCTGAGTCGTACCGCTCAAAGGCAACTGACTGTAACGAGCCGACGTGTTCTCCTGACGAGGATTCAGGCGGCTTGGCTCATAATTCACACCGGTCACGGTATGACCTGTGTTAGCTGCTCCATCCTGATTACCATTATTAACGGCTACATGGGGGCGGTTAACTGGCAGCGTCATACCGTTAGCACCCAGGCGATAGATCTGGGTGTCGGAGTAGGCAAACACACGGCCTTGAAGCAGACGGTCTTCAGAAGGTTCGATACCGGGCACAAGATTGGCGGGCGCCATGGCAACCTGCTCGGTTTCCTGGAAGAAGTTATCCACGTTCTTATTCAGGACCATCTGACCGATCTTACGCTCTGGCACGTCCGGCCAGATCTTGGTAGCGTCCAGTGGATCGAAGTCGAACTTGGCCAAATCTTCAGGATTGAGCACCTGAACGTAAAGATCCCACTTCGGATAGTCGCCCTTCTTGATCGCGCCGACCAGATCAGTCGTCATGTGGGCGTAGTCTTTGCCCTGCACTTCAGCGACCTGCTTAGGATCAAGGTTCTTGATGCCCTGCAACGACTTCCAGTGGAACTTCACATAGTGAACGTCGCCCTTGGCATTTACGAACTTGTAAGCGTGAACGCTATTGCCGTCCATGAAGCGGTAGCCAACAGGCGTGCCCTCATTGGAGTACAGCTCGGTCAGCGTACGGGTTGCTTCAGGTACATGAGAGAAGAAGTCGAAGCGACGGGAGTCGTCATCCAGGTTAGTGCGTGGGTCCGGCTTAAAGGCGTGAACCATGTCCGGGAATTTGATGGCATCACGGATAAAGAAGGTTGGGAAGTTGTTGCCTACCAGGTCCCAGTTGCCGTCGGCTGTGTAGAACTTAGTGGCGAAACCGCGAGGATCACGCAGGGTTTCTGGCGAATGATTACCGTGTACTACCGCAGAGAAACGTACAAAAACCGGCGTTTTTTCACCTTTCTGGAAAACTTTGGCCTTGGTCAGATCCGAGATATCGGTCAGTGCAACGAACTCACCATGAGCCCCGGTACCGCGGGCATGCACAACGCGCTCCGGAATGCGCTCACGGTCAAAGCGTTGTAGCTTTTGAATAAGCTGAACATCCTGCAGTATGACAGGACCCGTTGCGCCTGCGGTTTGAGAGTTCTGGTTATCGCCCACCGGTGCGCCATTATCGCGCGTGAGGGTATCGGCATGAGCAACGGAAAAAGCCAAAACACTGGCAGCAATCAGACTCAAAGCATGGCCTGAAAAAGTCCGAATGGACATGAAGGATTCCTCTCTTTTTTAATGAAGTGCTCTTTCAGCACACCAAAGAGTAAGGAACCCGAGTCGCTTCGCTAAATTGAATACCTGTTATTGCACCATTGGCAGAATCAATATTAAAAGCGTCTGATTTTAAGTTATGGCCGCTGCAAGAGAGCAGCGACCTAGAGCCGTTCACTAACCCTGAAGTTCGCGTGCAATCTTGTCCTTGATTACAACCCGTTCACGCCGACAGCGGTTTAGCTCTTCGTCGCCACTGTTTTCGACCAACCCTTCGATTTCAAGGATTTCCTTGTCCAGTGCGTCGTATTGCTCGACCAGCTTGGCAAACTCAGGATTCTTTTCACGCAATTCTTCGAACTGCTGAACCTTGTTTGGAAAATCCTTGTGCAAGTTGTGCTCGGCAACCATAGGTAAGCTCCTCAGGCAAGTTGAATAATCTGGGCCGTTCAACCCATCCATAAGGTGGACCGCAGCGCTCCGGCAAAGTGCACCTTAATGCAGCAGTACACTTTTCTTGAAACCTCTCGAAACAACGAAGCGGTTTTACGGTTCAAAGTGCCCAAGACGTTAGCGATGGCGTCACTACCATTCCATTGCAGAAGGAGTGCTTATGAGCTTTCTAAACGAATTCAAATCATTTGCCATGAGAGGTAACGTCGTCGATCTAGCCGTTGGGATCATCATTGGCGGTGCTTTTGGCAAGATCGTCTCATCATTTGTTGCCGACGTTATTACCCCGCCCCTTGGGCTTATCCTGGGCGGAGTAGACTTTTCGAGCCTTGCCATTACCTTGCAAGCTGCGCATGGCGATAACCCTGCCGTTCTGCTCTCCTATGGCAAGTTCCTCCAGTCGATTTTTGACTTCCTCATTATCGCCTTTGCCATTTTTAGCGCGATCAAGGTACTCAATCGTCTGCGCCTGCATGAAGAAAAGAAGGCAGCCCCTGCAGGCCCTACAAAAGATCAGCAATTGCTGTCTGAAATTCGTGACCTGCTAAAGCAGCAGAGCGAGAAGCCGGACTCCGCTGTAGTCAAGAATGATCCGCCAACGACTCCCTGAAGCACTAAAGCACATCGGGCCTTTTTCAGGCCCGCTTAATGGCCCGTTACCAATAGTTTTCCACTGCAATCTGCCCAGGACGGCGACTGAGCGCCAACTGAAAGTCACGCGCCTTGAGTACCGCGCGGGTATCGTCGACCATTTCTGGATTGCCGCAGATCAGAATACGGGAATGCTCAAGTGAAAGTGCCAACCCTGCAGCCTTTTCCAATTCCCCGCTTTCGATCAGCGTCGTGATGCGACCATTAAGCGCACCGGGATAAGGCTCGCGTGTCACTACGGGTAGGTAAACCAGCTTTTCCGCTACGCCCTCAAGGTATTCCAGTTCTGCAAGCCCTTTGATCATGTCCTGATAGGCCAGGTCCTTCGCCTCACGCACGCTATATACCAATACGATACGCTCGTAGCGCTGCCAGACATCCGGCTCCTGAAGCATTGACAGGAACGGAGCCAAGCCAGTCCCGGTTGCCAGCAGCCAGAGATCTCGTCCACTGCTAAAGCGCTCCAGGGTGAGGTAGCCAAAGGGCTGCTTTTCCACCAGGAGCGTATCGCCCGGCTTCAAACGGCTCAATTCACTGGTAAAGGCTCCGCCCGGCACGACGATGGAAAAGAATTCCAGGTGCTCATCATGGGGCGCCGAGACCATGGAATAGGCGCGCCAGACGATTTCACCATCGGCCTTCTCCACGCCCAGGCGAGCAAACTGGCCAGCACTGAAGCGAAAACGTGGATCACGGGTGGTACGCAGGCTGAACAGGTTATCGGCCCAGGGCCATACCTCGGTAATGGTCTGGCGGGTGTATTTATCGTCGCTGGCGGTCATGCGGGGCTACCTCGTTTTCCGGGCCGGTATCAGCCCTCATGAAAACAAGCCCGGCACTGGTTTTCAACGGACAATCTGTAGGTGTAAAGGCTTAGGCTATCGCGCCAGCCAGCCACCATCCACGGCAAGCGTATGGCCATGGACATAATCTGATGCCGACGATGCCAGAAATACCACAGGCCCCGCCAGATCGATTGGCTCGCCCCAGCGACCTGCCGGGATGCGGCCCAGAATTTCTGCGTTGCGCTGCTCATCGGCACGCAAGGCTGCCGTGTTGTTCGTCGCCATATAGCCAGGCGCAATGCCGTTGACATTGATCCCATGCTTGGCCCACTCGTTGGCCAAAGCCTTGGTCAGCCCCATCAGTCCACTCTTGGATGAGGTATAGGATGGAACACGAATGCCGCCCTGGAACGACAACATCGAAGCGATGTTAATGATCTTGCCGCCGCTCTGCTGCGCTATGAATTGACGCGCCACAGCCTGAGAGAGAAAGAACACTGTCTTGAGATTGACGCCCATGACGTCATCCCAGTCTTTTTCAGTGAAATTAAGCGCTTCTTCGCGGCGTATCGTGCCAGCATTATTAACAAGGATATCGATACGGCCAAACGCCTGTAGCGTCTCATCCACGATAAAGGGAATTGCATCCGTAGCGCTCAGATCAGCTCGAATACTGACGAATCGGCGGCCTTCGGCTTCTACCTCACCCTGGGTATCCTGTGGCTCGCGCCGGCTAATCCCGACAATATCGCAACCAGCGCTGGCAAGCGCTACAGACATGCCCTTCCCCAATCCAGCATCACAGCCGGTGATGATTGCGACCTTGCCTGACAAATCGAATGGATTAGCCACCATGATGCCTCCTGAAGCGTAATAAAACATACTGATGCGCAACCAGACCTGCAGTGGTCCGGCAAAGCGCCTGTTCGACCTGCCAGATACCGGACACGTTCAGCCTGTATCCAGAGAAAAGAGCAGCATAAGAGTCGCTGCTCCCCTACACTGACGCCTTTGTTGCCAGCTCCGATTGTCCTGACATGGTTCTACTGTCCACACCTTTTGCCCAACTTGACCTGAGCCGCCAGCCGCCTCGCAAGGACGACCCGTTACAAGCCTTCGATGCGGCAGATGAATACCTGCTCAATTACCTGGCCGAGCAAGGTCTGCCTGACAAAGCTCGAATCCTTGTGCTAAACGATAGCTTTGGCGCCTTGGCGACAAGCCTGGCCGATCACGCTCAAGTCGTTTCCAGCGGGGACTCGCACCTTGCTGCCCTCGCACTTCAAACCAACCTGCAACGCAACGGACGGGAAGGACGTGTGACATTCGTGCCTGCTAGCGAACCGGTTGAGGGCGCTTTCGATCGGGTGCTGATTCGCATCCCGAAGACGCTGGCCTTGCTGGAGGAACAGCTGATCCGTCTGCATGGGCAGCTCGCACCGGGGGCACAGGTTATTGCAGCAGCCATGATCAAGCATCTGCCTCGGGCGGCAGGAGACCTGCTGGAGCGCCATATCGGCAGCGTCCAGGCCTCACTGGCGGTCAAGAAGGCTCGCCTGCTATTTGTCACACCTGAGCCCAGGGAACGGATAGCCTCACCCTACCCGACCCGTTACCGTCTTGACACCCCAGCGCTGACGCTGATCAACCATGCCAACGTATTTTGCCGTGAAGGGCTCGATATCGGAACGCGCGCATTTCTTCCACATCTACCGAATGACCTGGGCAATGCACGCGTAGCTGATCTGGGTTGCGGCAATGGCGTACTGGCCATCAGCAGTGCCTTGATTAATACCCAGGCGCAGTACACATTGGTAGACGAGTCCCATATGGCCATCCAGTCAGCCTGCGAGAATTGGCGCACCGCCCTGGGTGATCGTCCTGTTACCTTGCGTGCAGACGATGGGTTGGCCAGCCAGCCGGCTCGCTCACTGGATGTGGTGTTGTGCAATCCACCGTTTCACCAGCAGCAGGTCGTAGGTGACTTTCTCGCCTGGCGAATGTTTCAACAAGCGCGTGCTGCTCTTGATCCTCATGGCGAACTCTGGATTGTGGGTAATCGACACCTTGGCTACCACGTCAAACTCAAGCGGCTGTTCAAACGTGTAGAGCAGGTTGCTGCCACACCGAAATTCGTGGTGCTGCGTGCGGTCGAAGCTAACGGAGCTTGATGCTGGGCCCTGAGCCTGGGCTTACTGAAAGAGCAGGCTTGGGGTTGCATGGCAAGAAGACATATAGCCTGTAGGCTTGCTTATCTAGGACTTGCCTTGTGAGGCTTTAAAATAGACCCAAGGCCTGCCTCTCGCCTACTGATAGGACGGATATACGCACCGGACGGGATCTTACGTGCCAGAGTTACCTTTCGACTTTCATATCTTTGCCATCCTGATAGAAATATGCGGCATTCTGGCGGCTATTCATGCCGTCATTACCGTTCGTACAGCGCAGGGTGCCATGGCCTGGGCCATTGCGCTGGTATTCATGCCGATCCTCAGCCTCCTACCTTATTTAGTGTTTGGTCGGCGCCGCTTCGATGGTTACGTAAAGGCGCGCCGACAGGCCGATGAAGAAATGGCCCGCGTTGCGGCCGAGCTGAACTGGCGTCCGTGGATCGCCGAGGCCCTGGCTGCCCAGCAATGCAGCGCAGCGAACCGCAAGCTCAGAGCCATGACTGCTCTAACCCGCACTCCCTGCGTAGCCAGTAACAAGGTGCGCCTGCTTATAAACGGATCGGAAACCTTCAGTGCCATCCTGGGTGCCATTCGGGAAGCTCAGCAGGTTGTATTGGTGCAGTTCTTCATCATCCATGACGACGCACTTGGCCGGGCGTTGCAGAACACACTGATTGAGCGAGCCAAAGCGGGCGTTGAGGTATTTTTGCTCTACGACGCCATCGGCAGCCATGCGTTGCCGCGCAGCTATGTAGCAACGCTTCGCAAGGCCGGGGTGCAGGTGAAGGCGTTTAGTAATCGCCGGGGGCTGATCAACCGCTTTCAGGTCAACTTTCGCAATCATCGCAAGATCGTCGTGGTAGACGGTAAGGTGGGATTTGTGGGCGGCCATAATGTGGGCGAAGAGTACCTCGGGCATAAACCGCCCCTGGCTCCCTGGCGCGATACCCATATCGAGATTCGTGGCCCGGCCTTGGCAACCCTGCAAGAGACCTTTGCCCAGGATTGGTTCTGGGTGACTAAAAAGCTTCCAACCCTGGTGTTGCCCGAAAGTTACGAGGACGGCGGCATGCTCTGCCAAGTGGTCGCCAGTGGTCCGGCAGATGATCAGGAAACCTGCTCGCTGTTTTTTGTCGAGGCCATTCACTCAGCGCAGCGACGAATCTGGATTACCACACCCTATTTCATCCCGGACGAGGCCGTTTCAGCCGCCTTGCATCTGGCAGCCCTGCGCGGCGTCGATGTGCGTATCCTCCTGCCATCACGCCCGGATCATAAGGTTGTGTATGCCGCGTCTTACTTGTATGCCTTCAGAGCAGTAGACGTTGGCATTCGGATCTTCAGCTATCAACCTGGCTTTTTGCATCAGAAGGTCGTGCTGATTGATGAAGAAGTATCCGCCATTGGCAGCGCCAATCTGGATAACCGCTCGTTCCGGCTGAACTTTGAAATCATGGTTATGACCGTGGATACAGACTTTGCCTGGGAGGTCCGCTCGATGCTGGAGGTCGACTTCTCCAAGTCAGTCGAACTCACCCCCAAGGATAATGCCAATGTCCGCCGCCTGCACAAGGTTGCCATGCGGGTAGCAAGGCTTTTCTCGCCGGTGCTTTAACCCAGCGGCGCTACACCCAGACCATCCACCAGTCGCTCCAGGGCACGCAGGCCAGCTACGGAGTTTCCGTAGCTGTCCAGCCGGGGCGACCAGACACAAACACTCATCCGGCCAGGCACGATGGCCACAATTCCACCGCCTACTCCACTCTTGCCTGGCAACCCGACACGCCAGGCGAAATCCCCTGCGGCGTCATACAGGCCGCAGGTCAACAGCAACGCATTGAGTTGACGCGTCTGCTGGGGTGATAACACCTCGCTGCCGTCATGAGGGTTGATCCCCCGGTGAGCCAGAAAAGCGAATGCACGTGCGACATCTACGCAGCTCATGGACAGGGCACAACCGTGAAAATAGGTTTCCAGTACCTCATCCACCTCACTGTGCAGGTTCCCATAGGCCTTCATCAAATAGGCCAGGGCTGCGTTACGCGCCTTGTGCTCCATCTCAGAGCGAGCTACCCGTGTGTCAAAGTTGACTGTTGCATTGGCACTTAACCGGCGCGTCTGCTCGCGCAACAGGTACTGGATAGACATGATCCGCGAAACCAGAATATCCGTGATCAGCAGCGCACCGGCATTAATGAAGGGATTACGCGGTACGCCTCGCTCCACCTCCAATTGCACGATGGAGTTGAACGCTTGCCCGGAGGGCTCCCGGCCAACACGTGTCCAGATATCCTCTTCCGGTAGCCGCTGCATGGCAATGACCAGGTTGAGCACTTTGGAAATGGACTGAATGGAAAACGGAGTATCTCCTGCCCCCGCCTGAAAAACCCGGCCTTCCACATCGCATAAGGCGACTCCGAATTGATCGGGTTCTACCTGGGCCAGTGCCGGGATGTAATCAGCAACTTTTCCTTCGCCCATGTCTTGCTGTGCGTCATAGGCAACACGATCAAGCAAGGCTTGGAGGACTTCAGGTGAGCATGTCTCAGGCATGGGCGGCTTCGCTGTCTACAAAGGGCCGCCAGTGTAAGAAAGGACGGCCGCAACGCCTAGTGATCTGTCGTTAAAGTCCCAAATCACTCAGTCCTGGGTGATCATCCGGCCGCCGCCCCTGGGGCCAGTGAAATAACCGGTCGGCCTCAGTGATCGGCAAGTCGTTGATACTGGCGTGCCGCTCGACCATGAGGCCTAGTTCGTTGAATGCCCAGTTCTCATTGCCATAGGAACGAAACCAGTTGCCGGAGTCATCGTGCCACTCATAGGCGAAGCGTACTGCAATACGGTTGCCTTCATAGGCCCATAGCTCCTTGATCAACCGGTATTCAAGTTCACGTTGCCACTTACGCGTCAGAAAGCCCACGATGGCCTCGCGCCCACGGATAAAGTCGGATCGATTACGCCAAACGCTGTCTTCACTATAGGCCAGCGCAACCTTATGAGGGTCACGGCCGCTCCAGCCATCCTCCGCCGCGCGGACCTTTTGCCGGGCAGTGTCCTGGGTGAAAGGTGGCAACGGAGGTCTGCTTTCCATCGACATGGTATGTCTCCAAGAGGGTGAGACAGATAGCGTAGGTGAAAGCGGGCTGAGAAAGAGGACAATTTGCCCAGAGAAGCGGACAAAAGAAGACCCCGGCACAGATGCCGGGGTCTTAGGTGGATCAGGATTTCAGGCCGGCGGCAGTCATGACCAGCCGCAGCCCGTAGGACACAATGCCCAGGGCCACGATACTGCAGGTCCAGATCAGGACCATCCAGCCAAGACGCTTGATCAGCGGTTGGCTGTCAGCGGGATTAGGGGGGCCGGCCTTCCGGTCACGCTCTTTGCCGACCATGATCAATGATACCCCTCGCCTGTACGAACCTTACCGCGGAATACGTAGTAGCCCCACGCCGTATACATCAGTGTGATCGGGATGATGAACAGCGTACCGATGAGCAGGAACAACTGGCTCTGCGGTGGCGACGAAGCTTCCCAGATCGAGATCGCCGGTGGAATGATATTTGGCCACAGGCTAATACCCAGACCGCTATAGCCCAGGAAGATCAGAATCAGCGTCAAGACGAAGGGGGATACATGGGCATCCTCCTTCAGGATCGCGCGTAGCAGGAACACGACTGTTACCAGCACGAGAATCGGCACGGGCAGGAACCAGAACAGGTTCGGCATGGTGAACCAGCGCTGAGAAATCGCATCATGGGACAACGGCGTCCACAGGCTGACGGCGACAATAAACAGCAGCAGCAACAGCACCAGCGGCTTGGTCATACGGCGCATGAGCGCCTGTAGTGGACCTTCAGTCTTCATGATCAACCAGGTACTGCCCAGCAGGGCATAGGCCGCGATCAGGCCAAAACCACAGAAGATTGAGAACGGTGTCAGCCAGTCTAGCGAGCCGCCCGCATACTGACGGTTCTCGACATGAAACCCGTCGATGAAGGCGCCTAGTGCTACACCCTGGCAGAATGTTGCCAGGAGCGAGCCGAAGATAAAGGACTTGTCCCACATCCCTTCCTTGCCTTCCTGTACCTTGAAGCGGAACTCAAAGGCCACGCCACGAAAGATCAGGCCGATCAACATAAAGATCAGTGGCAGGTAAAGCGCCGGCAGAATGACACCGTATGCCAGCGGGAAGGCACCGTATAAGCCGGCACCACCCAACACTAGCCAGGTTTCGTTACCGTCCCAGATGGGGGCTACGGTATTCATCATGACATCGCGCTCTTCCTTGCCTTTTACAAAGGGGAAGAGAATGCCGATGCCTAAGTCGAAGCCGTCCATGACCACGTACATCATCAGGCTGAATATGATGACCACCGCCCAGATCAGCGAGAGGTCAATACCTACAATTCCAGAAGCCATGTTCAGTGTCCCGTCAGTTGATCATGGGAATGAGCCTTTTCGGTTCCTTCATCGGAGGCCGAAAGGGGGCGCTTCGGATGACGATCATGTCCCGGTCCGCCCTGGGTGGTCAGGTCACCCTCACCGGTATGCGGCCCTTTGCCAATCATGCGCAGGGCATAGACTGTACCGATACCGAAAACCGCGAAATACACGACTACAAAGCTGACCAATGTAATGCTTAACTGCGTCACGCTGTGGTTGGCGACGCCATCCTTCGTACGCAAGAGGCCATACACGATCCAGGGCTGACGCCCCACTTCGGTAGTAAACCAGCCTGCCAGTATTGCAATCAGGCCGGTAGGTCCCATGCACATGATCAGGCGCAGGAAAGCCTTGGTTTCATACAGCTTGTGTCTCCAGCGCAGGAAAAGGCTCCACACACCGGCAGCAATCATGAGTAGACCCAGGGCCACCATGATGCGGAATGACCAGAACACCACATACGCTGGCGGACGATCCTCTTTCGGAAAGTCCTTGAGTGCGGGAATCTGCTCGGTAAAGCTGTGCGTGAGGATCAAGCTGCCCAGCACCGGAATCTCGACCTTGAAGCGGGTTTCCTCACGCTCCATATCCGGCAGACCGAACAGAATCAGCGGTGTTGCCTCACCGGGCGGATTCTCCCAGTGGCCTTCGATCGCCGCGATCTTGGCCGGCTGGTGCTCAAGCGTGTTCAAGCCGTGGGCATCACCTACGAACGCCTGGATCGGCGCCACGAACAGGGCCATCCACATGGCCATGGAGAACATCTTGCGAATGGCCGGATTGTCGTTCCCACGCAGCAGATGCCAGGCGGCTGATGCACCCACCAGGAAGGCCACCGACAGGTAGGCCGCAATGGTCATATGCGCCCAACGGAAGGGAAACGAGGGATTAAAGATCACTTCCAGCCAGTGTATGGGTACCACACGGCCATCAATGAGCTCGTAACCGGCCGGCGTGTGCATCCAGCTGTTTGAGGAGAGAATCCAGAACGTGGACATCAGGGTCCCGATCGCCACCATGATGGTGGACAGGAAGTGCAACCCGCGCCCTACCCGGTTCCAGCCAAACAGCATGACGCCAAGGAAACCGGCCTCGATAAAGAAGGCGGTCAATACCTCATAGGTCAACAGCGGACCAGTCACGGCACCGGCAAAGTCGACAAAGCCGCTCCAGTTGGTACCAAACTCGTACGCCATAACCAGACCGGATACCACGCCCATTCCGAAGAAGACCGCAAAGATCTTCAACCAAAAGTGATAAAGGTCCTTATAGGTAGAGTCGTTGGTTTTGAGCCACAGTCCTTCGAGAACGGCAAGAAAACTCGCCATCCCAATAGACAAGGCAGGGAAGATAATGTGGAACGAGACGGTGAATGCAAACTGGATTCTCGCAAGATCCAGAGCCTCCAAGCCGAACATAGGCGGTCCTCTTCAGGCAGCCGGTGCGTGTGTCACGCAGGCGGTCAATAACGTTAAGCAAATCACAAGGCAATGTTTCGAGCGCCTGCGTGCTCAATTCGTTCTAACAGAACGCTTGAAAGTTAGTCCGGTTATCGCATTTTAAGCCGCAAGGCGCTGACGTAGATCAACGTCTGAACTCATTCTAGACCTGTAAAACGCACCCAGGCCCGTGGTCAGATGCCGCGCGTCAAGGTGGCACACATAACTTGTTACCAGTGGATTGTTTCAGAATATATCTCGGTCAATGCGCAAAAATGATCGTCAAGGCTATGATGAGAGACCTCCTGAAGAGCCCCATCATGACCTCAGCCCCCTTGTATTTGCGTCATCACCGACCTTTTCTGGCGTTCTGGTTTGCCCGCGTCTGCACCGCCAGCAGTTTTCAGATGCTCACCGTTGCCATTGGCTGGCATATCTACTCATTGACCCACGATGTACTCGATCTCGGCCTGGTTGGCCTGGTGGAGTTTCTGCCTCGACTGCTTTTCATGCTCTATACAGGGCATGTGGCGGATCGCTACGACCGCCGCAAGGTCGCCGCGCTCTGTCAGACAGGCCAAGCCCTTACCGCGCTGGTTCTGGTCTATGGCAGCCTGACTGACAACGTTACCCGTGAGCTTATTTTCATTCTGGCATTCATGCTGGGTACCTGCCGAGCATTCGAAATGCCTGCAACCCAGGCGCTTTTGCCCAATATCGTTCCTGCCTCGCTATTTCCCCGGGCGGTTGCTGCATCGGCTTCTGCCATGCAGGGCGCAACCATTATTGCGCCAGCCTTGGGGGGCTTTCTGTATGCCCTGGGGGCCTTTTGGGTCTATGCACCGGCTACAGCCCTGTACGGCGTGGCGATATTACTTGTCCTGAGCCTGCCGGCACGCGAGCAGCAACCCCGCAAGGAAAAGGCAAGCCTTGACTCGCTATTGGCCGGTATTCGCTTCATTCGGAGCCGCCACGATGTTTTCGGCGCTATCTCACTGGATCTTTTTGCCGTTCTGCTGGGTGGGGCCACGGCACTGCTCCCCGTTTTTGCCCGCGATATCCTGATAACCGGTCCGTGGGGTCTGGGCCTGTTGCGCTCGGCTCCTGCGGTTGGCGCCCTGCTCATGTCGTTCTGGCTGGCGCGCTTTCCTATCGAGCGTAACGTTGGACGCATCATGTTTATATCGGTAGGCGTTTTTGGCGTGGCGACCATTGCTTTTGGCCTATCCACCTCGTTCTGGTTTAGCCTGGCGGTATTGGCGGTACTGGGCGCAGCCGACATGATCAGCATGGTTATTCGCGGTGCCTTCGTTCAGCTGGAAACACCTGATGAAATGCGTGGCCGCGTCAGTGCCGTCAATGGACTGTTCATCGGCGCCTCGAATCAGTTAGGTGAGTTCGAATCCGGTGTAACAGCCGCCTGGTTAGGCACTGTGCAGGCAGTAGTCCTTGGTGGAGTCGGCACGTTAGTCGTCACCGGCCTGTGGATAAAGCTCTTCCCTACCCTAGCCCAACGCGATCATTTACATACAGCCAAACCCCGCTGACCTGTCTTTTCATACCTGCCTGCCGCCTCGGCGGGCAGCCTCCCCACAGCTGAACTCTCCCAAGCCACCAGCGGTCAGGTATCAAGGACTTTTCACCAAATTACTCGAGGGTTTGCCATGAAAATTTCACTTGATGGCCAGGTTGCCCTGGTCACCGGCGGCAGCTCAGGAATTGGCGCTGCATCAGCCAAGGCGTTGGCTCAAGTGGGGGCAGCCGTTGTCATCAACTACCATAACAATGCTGAGCCTGCTGAGAAGCTCGTCGACGAGATCAAAGCGGCGGGTGGCCAAGCGATTGCCGTAAAAGCTGATGTGGGTGATGAGCAGGCTGTTGAGCAGCTGTTCGCCAAAGCAATAGAAGCCTTTGGCCGCCTGGACATCTTAGTTGCCAATTCGGGGCTGCAGCGTGATGCGCCATCCGATCAGATGAGCCTCAAGGATTGGAACATGGTCATCCAGACCAACCTGACCGGCCAGTTTCTCTGTGCACGTGCTGCCATCCAGCAGTTTTTAAAGCAAGGCGTGAATACGGAGCTGTCCCGTGCCGCGGGCAAAATCATCCATATGAGCTCGGTACACGAAGTGATCCCATGGGCAGGCCATGTCAATTATGCGGCATCCAAAGGCGGGGTCAGTCTGATGATGAAAACCCTAGCCCAGGAAATGTCTGAAAAACGTATCCGTATCAACAGCATTGCACCGGGCGCCATTGCCACTGCTATTAATGAAGACGTAACCGGCAATGAAGAGGGCCGCCGTGAGCTGCTCAAGCTAATCCCCTACAAGCGTGTCGGGGAGGTAGAAGATATTGGTAATGCCGTCGTATGGCTGGCATCGGATTTATCTGACTATGTTGTAGGTACGACGCTGTTCGTTGACGGTGGCATGTGTCTATACCCAGGATTCCAAGGCAATGGCTGATCAAAACGCCGGAATCCGGCCTATCGATGCCCATGGTGTTATCGGCGATATGCGCACCTGCGCGCTGGTCGCCGATGATGGCAGCATTGACTATTTTTGCTGGCCTGACCTCGACAGTCCCTCGGTTTTTACCGCACTGCTCGATGGGGACGAAGCCGGTCTATTCACTATTGCGCCTGAGCGACCCAATGCCCGGCGACAGCAAATCTACCTTCCTGACAGTAATGTCCTGCAAACCCGCTGGTTGGATGAAGATGGTGCCGTTGAATTGACCGACTGGATGCCGATCCTGACGGAAGAGAACACCGCGCCTCGCCTTGTACGGAGGGTTTACGCCGTCAAGGGTGACTCCCGTATTTGCCTGAGTTGCTCACCACGGCTTGACTACGCCCGTGCCGAAACAACAGCCAAGGAGGAACGTAACAGCATTGTGTTTCAGGCCGACGGCCAACGCAGTATGCGTCTGACAGGTTCCAAGACACTTACACTTGAGGGGGCTACCGCCGTAGCAGAGTTCACGCTCAAGGAAGGTGAAAGCGCAACATTTGTTTTTGGCTGCGCCGAAGACCGGCAGGTCATGGAAGAAGACCTTGATCTCTGCCTCAAGCGCACCCTTACCTTCTGGCAGCGCTGGGCCCGCCAAAGCAATTATACCGGGCGTTGGCGTGAAATGGTCTCGCGCTCAGCGCTGGTCCTCAAGCTACTGGTTTCGCAAAAACACGGCTCCATTGCTGCCGCAGCCACCTTTAGCCTGCCGGAAACACCCGGCGGCGAACGTAACTGGGACTACCGTGCTACTTGGATCAGGGACGCCTCGTTTACTGTTTATGCCTTCATGCGCCTGGGGTACACCCATGAAGCCAATCATTTCGTAAGTTGGGTAGGTGACTGCATCGAGCGCAGCAGTGACTTGCCGCAAAAGCTTCAAATCATGTACCGCCTCGATGGAGGTCGGGAATTACCCGAACAGGAACTTGACCACCTGAGCGGCCATGGTGGCGCAAAACCTGTACGTATCGGCAACGACGCATTCGGGCAGGTTCAGCTGGATATCTATGGCGAGCTGATGGATGCTGTCTACCTGTCCAACAAGTATGGCCAGGCCATATCGCATCGCGGCTGGACGCATGTTGTCGGCATTATCGATTATGTCTGCAACCACTGGCAGTCCAAGGATGCCGGGATCTGGGAAATCCGCGACTCACCCAAACACTTCCTGCACTCTCGCCTGATGTGTTGGGTAGCTATCGATCGTGCCATCCGTCTGGCTCAAAAGCGCTCCCTTGCCATGCCCTATGAACGCTGGCTCAAGGCCAGGGGAGATATCCAGGAAGATATCTGGACCAATTTCTGGAACAAGGAAAAAGGCCATTTCACCGCTATCCTGGGTAAGGACACGCTGGATGCCTCTTTGCTCCTGATGCCATTGCTGCGCTTTGTCAGCGCCACGGACCCCGCATGGCTGGCAACCCTTGATGCCATCAAGGAACGTCTGGTCTGTGATGGTATGGTCAAGCGTTATGACCTGTCCGAAACCAACGATGGACTCTCAGGTGAAGAAGGCTCGTTTGCGGCTTGCTCATTCTGGTATGTGGAATGCCTGGCACGTGCAGGCCGGACAGACGAAGCGCATATGGAATTTGAAAAGCTCATGAAGTACGCAAGTCCTCTGGGGCTTTTTGCCGAAGAGCTAGATGCCCGAGGACGTCACCTGGGTAACACGCCGCAGGCTCTAACACACCTTGCGCTGATCAGCGCTGCCTACTTTCTGAATCGAAAACTGTCGGGCAGTGATACTCAATGGCAGCCATGATGGCATTTCTCGCTCCAACTTGGGCTCTTCTGCCCTTCCTGCCTTAAGCCAATCATAGCAAAACGACATATGAAGGCGATTCAAGCTCTGCTTGGACGCCTTTCTGTGTTATCTTTTTATATTGAACGATCAATCAATAAAAACACTACACGCAATGGGGCAATGAATGCCCCTTTTCGAATGAACGTAAGCTACGAGTCCGACTGGCTTCGCGTGTTACCGGAAACCCGCGAACTGAGCTGTCCGGATTCTTTGGCAACTGCCCTATAGGAGAACATGCTCCATGAGCAGCACGACCCCATCCGGTAATGTACGACTCAATCCGCCGGCCTTTTACAGCGCGGCCACCGCGATCCTGCTCTTTGCCCTTGTGGTAATCGCCTTTCCCGAGCGCGCCGGTGCCTGGCTGCTGGAAGCCCAGACATGGGCCTCCCAGACAGTAGGTTGGTACTACCTGCTGGCCATGACGCTTTATCTAGTCTTTGTCATCGTCACAGCCCTTTCAGGGTACGGCAAGATCAAGCTTGGCGCCGATCACGATCAACCTGAGTTCAGTTACCTTTCATGGGCCGGCATGCTATTCGCAGCTGGTATCAGTATTACCCTATTCTTTTTCTGCGTCTCAGAGCCTCTGACGCATTTCATGCACCCACCTCAAGGCGAAGGCGGCACGCAAGCAGCTGCCCGGCAAGCCATGCAGCTGCTTTTCCTGCATTGGGGCCTGCATGGCTGGGGCATTTTTGCACTTGTGGCCATGGCACTGGCCTATTTTGCCTATCGCCATAATCTGCCGCTGGCCTTGCGCTCAGCGCTTTACCCCCTGATCGGCAAGCGCATCAATGGCCCTATTGGCCATGCTGTGGACTGCTTTGGCATTATCGCGACGGTATTCGGCCTGGGCGCCGACATGGGTTTTGGCGTTCTCCAGCTCAACTCAGGCCTCGATTATCTGTTTGGAGTACCTCACACCCAGTGGGTACAGGCCTTGCTGATTGTCGTGATGATGGGAGCTGCCATTTTGGTCGCCGTATCAGGTGTGGATAAAGGCGTACGCATCATGTCCGACCTCAACATGCTATTGGCAGTCGGGCTGTTATTGTTTGTCCTGTTTGCCGGTCCGACTCAACACTTGCTCAATACGTTAATCCAGAATATCGGTGACTATTTGGGCGCCGTTCCGACCAAGAGCTTTGACCTCTACGCCTACGACAAACCCTCCGACTGGCTGGGCGGCTGGACAGTGTTCTATTGGGCCTGGTGGATTGCATGGGCACCCTTTGTAGGGCTGTTCATCGCCCGAATTTCCCGTGGCCGCACCATTCGCGAATTTGTCTTTGGCGTCCTGTTCATTCCGCTGGGCTTTACCCTGGCGTGGTTGTCCATCTTTGGTAACAGCGCACTCGATCAGGTACTCAACCACAACCTGACCAGCCTGGCGGACACGGCTATTCGCGAGCCCTCTATGGCACTCTATCGTTTGCTGGAGACCTACCCCGCTAGCCGTGTGGTCATTGCGGTAGCTGTTTTCGTAAGCTTTGTGTTCTTTGTGACGTCGGCGGATTCGGGCACAGTGGTGCTATCGACCCTCTCCTCGACGGGAGGCGAAGCGGATGAAGATGGTCCCAAGTGGCTGCGTGTTTTCTGGGGAACAATGACTGCCCTGGTGACAGGTGGCTTACTGGTTGCTGGCAGCATGGATGCGCTGAAATCAGCGGTGGTGCTGACCTCCCTTCCCTTCTCGCTGGTAACGCTATTGATGATGTGGGGCTTGCACAAGGCGTTCTACACTGAATCGCAGCGGCAACGGGCACGATCACATTCCCTGGCCCCGGTGTCCCAGGCCAACCCACGCCGCAGCGGCGGCTGGCGCCAGCGCCTTGCCAAGGCCGTTCACTTCCCTTCGCGTGATGAGGTCTATCGCGTGATGGATACGATTGTTCGCCCGGCGATTGAGGAAGTGGCCGAGGTCTTCCGGGAAAAAGGATTGGCCGTACAGACCGAGCTTGATCCCACCAATGCCAACCTGAGCCTTGAGGTCGGTCATGGCGAGCAGCATCCCTTTATCTATCGGGTCATCATGCAGGGGTATTTTACGCCCAGCTTTGCCCGTGCGGGCATGGGCGGGCTGCACCTGAAGAATCGTCGCTACTACCGTGCAGAGGTCTATCTGGCCGAAGGTAGCCAGGACTATGACTTGGTAGGTTACACCAAGGAGCAGATCATCAACGATATGCTCGACCAGTACGAACGCCACTTGCAGTTCCTGCATCTGGTCCGTTGATAGCGTTCCTCCAGGTCGTCATTCGGCGGCCTGGAGCCAATACCCTAATAAGCCTCCAAGTCCTCGGACTGCTTATTGCCTTAGGCAATCATACTGTTAGTTATCTTGCTATCAGTTTTTAGTGCAAGCGCGCGTATAATTGACTCCTAGCGTAGCTACGCCGTCTGTGGCTGCCACCCCTTGAGGATGACGTCATTGCCTCACGCACCTGCTTTGTCTGAACCACCATTATCACGACATCCCGCCCTGCAATGGGTCGCTTTGATCGTTATCTCCAGCCTGGCCTCCTTTTGTCTTGACCGTGCCGGTATCCCGGCGGCCTTGTTTCTAGGGCCAATGCTGGTTGCCATCGGCTTTGGCGTCAAAGGTGCCACGATTCGTCTACCTAAACCGCTGTTCCAGTTAAGCCAGGGCGTGGTGGGCTGTCTAATTGCCCATTCCATGACCGCGGCCGTTCTGCTCATGGTGGCCACCCATTGGCCGGTCATGCTTCTGGCCACGGCCATTACCGTTCTGCTCAGCGTTCTGGTGGGGGTCATACTGGTTCGCTTTGGTGGTTTACCAGGGTCTACTGCTGCCTGGGGGACTACACCCGGCGCTGCTTCAGCCATGGTAGCCATGGCCGAAGAGTATGGGGCTGACTCCCGCATCGTAGCGACCATGCAGTATGTGCGTGTTGTGTGCGTTGTCGTGATCAGCGCCTTGGTGGGCCGCTTCTTGGGAGCAGAGGGCAGCGGGGCCGCATCTCATTCAGCGGCGATCAGCTTCGACTGGAGCGCCCTGCATTCCTTTGGTATGACACTGGCCGTAGTGGTGGTAGGTGTATGGTTGGGCAAACGCATACCAGCCGGTGCACTGATGGTGCCTATTGCGTTGGGTACTATCCTGCAACTCAACGGCTGGGTAACCATTACCCTCCCCCACTGGCTGCTGGCCGTCGCGTTTGGCTCGATGGGGTGCTATGTGGGCCTGCGGTTCGATAAAGCCACCGTACGCTATGTTACCCGCGCCCTACCCAAGATGATCATGGCTTCGCTGATGCTGATCGCCATGTGTGCCCTGTCAGCTCTGTTCCTGGCACATCTGATGAACAAGGACTTTCTGTCCGCCTACCTGGCGACCAGCCCCGGCGGCCTGGATTCGATGGCAATTATTGCTGTGGACAGCCATGCAGACGTTGGCCTTGTCCTGGCAATGCAGGCCCTGCGCTTGATCGGTGTAATTGCGTCCGGGCCTTTCCTGGCCAAACAAATCGCACGAGTCGCACGAGCCTGATCTGTACAGCCCAGGCATTAACGCCGAGGCTTGGCCCGAGCGGTCGCTTCGGCAACGAGAGGATCATCCGGCCAGTAATGTTTGGGGTAACGCCCTTTCAAATCCTTTTTTACCTCCGCATAGGTGCTGCGCCAGAAGTTGGCCAGATCCTGGGTCACCTGCACCGGCCGCTGCGCGGGCGATAACAGATGCAGCTTTACCGCAAGCCGGCCGCCTGCAATGCGGGGCGTATCGGCAAGGCCGAACATTTCCTGCAACCTGACGGCCAGGACGGGCGGCTCTTCTGTGTAGTCCAATCGAATGCGAGAGCCTGAGGGCACCTCTACAGCACGCGGTGCCAGCTCATCCAGACGCGCGGGCAGCGGCCAGGGTAACAAGCCTTGCAGAATGGCACCCAAATCAAGTTGGGCGAAGTGTGACAAGCGTGTGACTCGTCCCAGATAAGGCAGCAGCCAATCCTCCAGTGTGGCCAACAGCGCCGTGTCGGTCACGTCAGGCCATTCGCTGGTGCTGCCCTGATTCAGGTCCAGCCGCCGCAAGAGCATGATCCGTGATTGCCACTGACGCAGCTCTGGCGTCCAGGGCAGGAGCTCCAACCCTTTACGCCTGACGAGACCTAGCAGTGCTCGGCTGCGGGTTATCTCATCCAGATTGGTCAAAGGCTCACGAGAGAGGATCAGCTCGCCGATTCGCTGTTGCCGCTCGGCACGCAATACACCCTCTCGCTCGTCCCAGTCCACCTCTTCATGAATCGATACCTGTTCGGCCAGTGGGCCATCAAACAGGAGCGGATCCAGTTCAGCAGCCAGATAGATACGCTCCTCACGTTGCCCCTGCCGACTACCCAGATCAGCAATCACCAACCAGGACGATTTCATCAGTGAATCGACCTCGGCAAACAATGCTGCACGGCCGTTAGCCAGTCGATATTCGGCGCTGCCTGATCGCCGCTGTTGTGCAACCCGCTCCGGGTAAGCGAACGCCAGCAGACACCCTACCCAGCGAGGATGATCGGGATCGCTCACGGGTGCCTCGGCGACACCACGCAGCAGACCCTTGAACTGCCTTGCCAGCTGACGGATACGAGCTACACCACCACGCGGCCCTCTGCCCTCGCCTGCGAGCAGCGCCAACCGGGTATGTATGTCCGCTCCCTCACCACGCACAATATCCCGCTCGGACAGAATGGCCGCCAGGTCGCATGCCAGCGGCGCAAGGCCCAGAGCATGCCCACGCAACAGGAGATGGGCCAGACGCGGATGAGCAGGCAACGTGCTCATGGCTTGCCCGTGAGGCGTCAAGGCGGCTCGATCTACGCTGAGAGCGCCCAGACGCCCCAGCAGATCTTGCGCCTGGGCCTGGGCTGCAGCTGGAGGCATGTCCAGCCAGACCAGCTCATCGGCGGTCGCCCCCCAACGTGCCAGCTGGAGAGTCAGTCCCGCCAGATCAGCCTGCAGGATTTCGGGTGAGTCATAAGCAGGAAGTTGTTCGTGCTGCGATTCCGACCACAGGCGGTAGCACACACCGGGCGCCAGGCGCCCCGCCCGCCCTGCTCGTTGGGTAGCCGATGCGCGGGAGATACGCCGTGTAGCCAGCCGCGTCATGCCGCTGCCAGGGTCGAACGCAGGCGCTCGTGCAAGCCCGGCATCAATCACCACCCGAACCCCTTCGATGGTCAGGCTGGTTTCAGCAATATTGGTTGCCAGTACTATCTTGCGGATACCGGTAGGCGCTGGTTCGATGGCAGCTCGCTGAGCAGCCAGATCAAGTTCGCCGTAAAGCGGTGCTACCCGGATATCTAACCTGCTGCCGACTGCATCATCCAACTGCTCCTGAACACGCCGTATCTCAGCCTGTCCCGGCAAAAAGACGAGCAAGCTACCGCTTTGCTCATCCAGCGCCTGAAGGAGGGTCTGTACAGCTCTGGGCTCAAGGCGTTCATCCGCTGAATAGGGTCGCCCCCATTTGATATCCACAGGGAACATGCGCCCCTCACTACGCACCACCGGAGCTCCTCCCAGCAACGCCGAAAGACGCTCACCCTCAAGGGTTGCGGACATAACCAGCACCTTGAGTGGGGTATCGCGCAAGAGTTCGCGTCCATTCAAGGTCAACGCCAGGGCCAGATCGGCGTCCAGGCTACGCTCGTGAAACTCGTCAAAGATGACCAGGCCTACTCCTTCCAAGGCAGGATCGTCCTGGAGGCGACGCGTAAGGATGCCTTCCGTCACAACCTCGATACGCGTCTTTGGCCCTACCTTGCTTTCCAGACGAATACGGTAGCCTACCGTTTCGCCTACGGGCTCACCATACTCGGCCGCCAGCCGCTCCGCCGCTGCCCGGGCGGCCAGGCGCCGTGGTTCCAGCATGAGAATTCGCTGACCCGCCAGCCAGGACTCATCCAGCAGCGCCAGCGGTACACGTGTGGTCTTGCCTGCACCTGGAGGTGCCTCCAGTACAGCTTCGTCACGCTCGACCAAGGCGGCGCGCAGGATAGGCAATACGGTATCGATGGGTAATGGCGTCATTCTGCTGTGCACGTGGTCATATACGGTGGCTGCTGATTATAACGACTCCAGTGGCCCGCTTCCGGCCTCTCGCAGCGCCGGTTATAGTGCGGTTTCCTGACCTATGGAGGTATTTATGCCAATGCGCACCCGCCTGATCTGCGGCGCCCTAGCCGCAGCAGTGCTGACTCAGATTTCGGCCTGCGGTACGTTGTTCTACCCTGAGCGTCGTGGCCAGATTACCGGCCAGATTGATCCGGGCATTGCCATCCTTGATGCGGTAGGTCTGTTGTTTTATATCATTCCCGGCCTGATTGCGTTCGGTGTGGATTTTACGTCTGGCGCCATCTACCTACCCAACGACCAGCACGCCTCGGTCGATCCGCAAAAGCTAAAAGACGCTATCAATGCGGATGGCAAGGTGGACAAGGCGCGCCTCAAGGCCATCATCGAACAGGAAACTGGCCGCTCCCTGCCGCTGACCGATCCCCGACTGATTCAGCACAGCGGCAGCCCTGAGCAACTGGCCGCCTTCGGGTTGCGCCCTGCGGCATAACACCTGATGAAGAGCCGTACCGAACACGCCAGGCTGTTGCGCCTGGCCACCACCGCCTCACTCGCGGTGGCTGGCCTGCTCATTACCGTGAAGGCCATCGCTTGGTGGTTCAGCGGGTCGGTCAGTCTGCTGGCCGGGCTGACCGATTCCGTACTCGATGGCGCGGCCTCCTTGTTCAACCTGCTGGCGGTGCGCTATTCCCTAAAGCCCGCCGACGACGACCACCGTTACGGCCATGGCAAGGCGGAGTCGCTGGCGGGCATTACCCAGGCCCTGTTTATTGGGGCCAGCGGCATCCTGATCGGCGTACAGGCTATCGGGCGGTTGAAAGAGCCTGAACCTCTGGGAACGCCTCTGCTGGGCATTGCAGTCATGATCTTTTCATTGATCGTGACTGCCGGCCTGCTGATGCTGCAGCGGCACGTCATTCGAATTACGGGATCGGCAGTGATTCGCGCCGACTCCCTGCATTACCGCTCTGATCTCCTGCTCAACACCAGCATTCTGATTGCCCTGATTGCTGCCAGCTACGGCTGGGATCAGTTGGATGCCATCTTTGGTCTGGGTATTGCGCTGTATATCCTTTGGAGTGCCATTGGAATCGCACGCGACTCGCTAAGCGTACTGATGGATCAGGAGTTGCCCTATGAGGTCAGCGAGCATATGTTGACGCTGGCATGCAGCGTGCCCCAGGTTCTGGGTGCTCATGATCTGCGTACACGCATTTCGGGAAGCGATTGGTTCGTGCAGCTGCACCTGGAGCTGCCTGGGGAAATGACTCTATCCGAAGCCCATCGTCTGTGCGATGAGGCGGAGGCGGCCATCATGGCGGAATACCCGCAGGCCGAAGTGCTAGTCCATGCCGACCCACTGGACGCGCCCGATGTCCCCCATCGGCACCCCTTGCCGCCGAGCTGAATACCCAAGCGGTGTCTTCTGACCTCCTACAAAGAGCGGTCAGACAAACCGCTTAAGCTTAATAGGTCACGTTATAGCCCCTGCCACTTAAGCATGCCCCCAGCGAGCGCCGGTAACGGTCAGCCATCTCGGTTCGTGGTGCAGCAGTCGCCTGGGAGGGATCGAACCCTGACTCGCTTACCGCCCAGCGTTGGCAGTCGTAGCGATCCTGCTCCATCTGGGCCTGAGTCTGACCATATGCAGGAGCTACTGCGACATCGTAGGCATTGCTGCCGATGGCATAACCGCTGTTTTGCACAGGCGGTTCCACGACGATATAACGGTTGTATTCCGGCTGTGGCTGATAATAGGTACCTGCCGCAAAGTAATAGGTCATTCCACCGATAACCAGCGTTTGCGCATAGTTGGGCAACGTGCTGACGTACACGCCACGAGGCGGTGTCACGATGACATAACTTGAGCCCTGCGGACGATACCAGTATCCATCGGAGTAATAATACTCATAGCGTTGATGCCAGATACGGGTGTACTGCGGGGGCGTCCGACGCAACACATAGCCGGGGCGCCAGTCAGGATTTGGTCCCCAGCCGCGACGATCGAAATCATTATTCCAGCGGGGCCGATTCCAGTTGCCGTAAGGGCCATGATCAGGATGATCAATGACACGAGGCTGATTCTCCCAACCCCGATTCAAGTCATTAGGCCCGGACTTCTCCCAGCGTGCACGTTCGTCACCCCGCCGAGCGGCATCAGGCCGATTCCAGCCGTCTTCACGGGAGTGGTTCGCCTGCCCAGTAACTTCCCTCGGAGGTGCGGTTATGAACCGCACTCCATTTTCATCAACCCGTTCGACCGGCCGTCGAGGAAAGTCATAACGCTGGTGAGGGAGATCCTGGCCGCTACCGGTCTGCCAGCGTGAGCCATCCTGGCCGATAGGACGACCACCTCCCAGACGAGGCTCTGCATTAGGGTCCATCCCCTGACGTGGAGAATAGTCCGGGTGGCCACCCGGGCGGCCTTGCTGCATTTGAGGTTGGGACGCATCGCCGGAAGGGCTGCCGAACTGGGCCTGACCAGGCTCGAAAGGACCTGCCAGCACATGACCTGCGCTCAATGCGACAGCCAAACCGATACCGTTCAAACGCCTACGGCGCTTCATGACCTTATCTCCTGGTTTCCGCCAGCGCGCTCTGAAAATGGCGAGGCGGCGGTCGAATATTCAATCTAAGCCAGGAGTATGCGCGAGGCGAGCATTGACGGATAGGCGGAGCACAGGCGTACACTTTTATTAGGCGCACAAAAAAGGAGGCTTTCGCCCCCCTCTGGAATTCTGTCCTCTGAGCCGCTTTTGGCGACTGCTGCGATCACACAGCCTTTTGGGCGGTGAGTGGCCCGGGAGCGGCACGACCTGATAGGTCGGCGGCATTATCGGCTTGCCCTCCTGGAGCTTGCCGTTGGACTGTTCGTCCGGGCCATCGAAGTAATGAGTTCAGCTTAGCCCTGTTGCGCCGACTAAAGTTTGCGTTTTTTGCTATATCTTCTATGGTTTAAGCAACAGAACACTAAAAAAACCCTTTAAACGCAATTTTCCAAAGGATTGGTTTCAAAATGGACAAACTAGACCGCTACGACCTGCGCATTCTTGCCGAACTCCAACGTGATGCCCGCATCTCTAATCAGGAACTGGCAGAGCGCATCGGTCTCTCGCCTTCCCCGTGTTCCCGACGTGTCAAGCAACTGGAAGACGACGGCTATATCAATCGTCAGGTCGCCCTGCTTGATCGCAAGAAGCTGGGTCTTAGCCTGACGGTGTTCGTATTGATCGGCATGGACCGCCACACTCCAGAGCGCTTCGAGCACTTCCAATCCATTATTCGACAGTGCCCGGAAGTCCTGGAGTGCAGTCTGGTGACAGGCATGGATGCGGATTACCAGCTCAAAGTGGTCGTCCCAGACATGGACCACTACCAAAAGCTGCTGCTGGGTACCCTGACCCGTATAGAAGGCGTTTCGAGCGTACGCTCAAGTTTCGTTCTCAACCAAGTCGTTTCGAGCACCGAACTACCGCTTGAGCACCTGCGCGGCTAAGCGCCCCGAACGACAGGCACCCTTGCGGTGCCTGCGTGACATCCTGCGTTTGCACAAACCTGATGCCCGCGCTGGTGTTTCTTGTCATAAAATGGATAAATCAGATTTATTTATCTAAATTTTTCTAGGCATATGGAATGAAGCATTGCTCATTCTGTCCTGAATACATCCAAAGATCGACTTGCAGCCCTCCCCGTTGGCGTACTTCGCCTGACGCGCTCAGGGATGACGAGTCGACTGTCCTACCGTGCTGATGAGGTTGCAATGCTTACGCTCAATATCAACGGGGCCGACCATCAGGTCGACGTGCCCGACGACATGCCCCTGCTCTGGGTTCTACGTGACGTACTGGGAATGACCGGTACCAAGTACGGCTGCGGAATTGCACAGTGTGGCGCCTGCACGGTTCACCTGGACGGTACGGCGGTTCGCGCCTGCGTCCTGCCTGTTAGCAACATCGCACAAGGCCAGAAGATTGTAACCATCGAAGCCGTGGGCAAGTCCGACCTGGGTAAGAAAGTGCAGGACGCCTGGCTTGAGCATGAAGTTGTGCAGTGCGGCTACTGCCAGTCTGGCCAGATCATGTCAGCCGTGGCCCTTCTGACCCAGCACCCGGATGCAGGCGATGCTGAAATCGACGCAGGCATGTCCGGCAATGTCTGCCGCTGCTGTACCTACACCCGTATCCGCGGTGCAATTAAAAGCGTTTCCCAGGCCTGAGCGGAGCACACTTTATGACCAAGAACGTATCGGCGCATGCGGTGAGCCTGTCACGCCGCAAGCTGCTTCAGGCCAGTGGTATCGCCGCGGGAGGCCTACTGCTGGCAACGGCACTGCCTTTTTCCCGGCGCAGCTATGCCGAGCAGTATGTCAATAAAGGTCCGGAAGACGCACCACTGGATACTCCCACGGCCTTAGGCGCTTTTTTGCGTATAGGCCACGATGGGCAAGTCACGCTTATTTCGCCCAAGATCGAAATGGGCCAGGGTGTACAGACCGGTTTTGCCATGATGGTGGCCGAAGAGCTGAACGTTACTCTGGATCAGGTCAGGGTGCAGGAAGCCCCGCCGGATGAAAAGTTGTACGGTGACAAGCTCCTGGGCTTCCAGGCCACCGGCGGCTCCTCTTCGACCCGTAGTAACTGGCAACCCCTGCGAGAAGCGGCAGCCGCTGCACGTCTCATGCTGATTCAGGCCGCAGCCAACCAGTGGGGTGTATCACCTGAGGAATGCCGGGCCGAAAACGGCAAGGTCATCGGCCCTGGCAACCGTGAACTGGTATACGGCGCGCTGGTAGACGCTGCGGCCAAGCTGCCGGTCCCCGAAAATGTCCCGCTTAAAAAGCCAGAAGACTACAAAGTCATCGGCCAACCGCTTCGCCGTCTTGATACTCCCGGCAAGGTAAACGGCTCAGCCAAGTTCACTATTGATCTGCAACTGCCGGGTATGAAGATTGCTACTGTCAACGCCTGCCCGGTCGTAGGTGGCACGCTCGTCTCAGTGGATGATAGCCGCGCCCGTGCCGTACCGGGTGTCAGGGACGTAGTAAAGCTGGATAACGCCGTCGCTGTGATCGGCGATCACATGTGGGCAGCCCTCAAAGGGTTGAAAGCACTGGAAATCCAGTGGGATATGGGCCCGAACGCCGGTATCGACTCCGCCCAGATCGAGCGTGCCCTGCATGCAGCCTTTGATCGTGAAGGCGCTATTGCCGCGGAGGCTGGCGACATTAACAAGGCCATTGCCGGTGCCTCCAGCAAGATCGAAGCGGAATACGAAATGCCTTTCCTTGCCCATGCCACCTTGGAGCCCATGACGTGCGTGGCCCAAGTCCGCGAGGATGCCTGTGAACTATGGGTGGGCACCCAGGTGCCGGTCATGGCACAGCAGGCAGCAGCGAAGGCTGCTGGCCTGCCGCCCGAAAAAGTCATCGTAAACAACCAGCTTATCGGCGGCGGCTTTGGTCGCCGTCTTGAGGCAGACTTCATTGCTCAGGCCGCAGCCATTGCCAAACACGTCGACTATCCGATCAAGCTGGTCTGGACGCGTGAAGAAGACACTGCCCACGATTTGTATCGCCCCCACTATATCGACCGTTTCAGCGCAGGCCTGGATGCCAACGGCATGCCGGTGGGCTGGTCGCATACCATTGTGGGCGCCTCGGTCATGGCGCGGTTTGCGCCAGCTGCCGTTCCGCCCAATGGTTTGGATGCCGATGCGGTAGAAGTTTCCAACAAGCCTATCTATAAGCTTCCAAACCTCAAGGTCCGTTATGTGCCTGAAGCACCCAAGGCCATCCTCAACTCCTGGTGGCGTGGTGTAGGCCCGTTGCATGGCGCCTATGTGATGGAAAGCTTTATCGATGAACTGGCCTACGCGGCCAAGCAGGACCCGGTCGATTACCGGATGAAGCTGCTCGGCGATCACCCGCGCGCGCAGGCGGTTCTCAAGCTTGCTGCTGAAAAGGCCAATTGGAGCCAGAAACTGCCAACGGGTCATGGTCGCGGAGTCGCTGTACAGGAGGTCTTTGGCAGCTACCTCGCTACCGTAGTGGAAATGCAGGTTGATGCGCAGAACGGCATTCACATCACCCGACTGATCTGTGTTGCAGATTGCGGCGAAGTGACCAACCCGACCTCTGTTCACTCTCAGCTGGAGGGCGGCACAATGTTTGGCCTGTCTGCCGCGCTCTACAACGAGATCACCATCAAAGATGGGCATGTAGAGCAAAGCAATTTCCACGACTACCGCCAGCTGCGCATGAGCGATGCTCCTCCGGTCGAGACCCACATCATTCCAAGCCACGAAGTACCTGGCGGAATCGGCGAGGCCGGTACGGCCATGATCGCACCGGCCTTGGTCAACGCCTTGTATGCAGCCACCGGCAAACGCATTCGTCGTCTGCCGGTGGCTCGCGCCGGTTATCACGTGGCTTAAGGAGCTCCTATGACTCGTTTTACTTCCATCTGGGGCATCGTGGCGCGTACGGTGTTAAGCAGCATGGCCCCTATAGCGTTAGCCCTGGTGGCATCATCCGCTCAGGCAGCAGACCAGGCTACTATTCAGCGCGGCGAATACCTTGCCCGCGCGGCTGACTGTGTGGCCTGCCACCTTGATGAAAACGGTGGCAGGCCGTTCGCCGGCGGCCGTGGCTTCAAGTTGCCCTTTGGCATGCTGTATTCCCCCAACATCACACCGGACAAGGAAACCGGGATCGGCACCTGGAGCGATGACGACTTTGTCAGCGCCATGCAGGAAGGTGTCGGCAAGGATGGCAAGCACTACTACCCGGCTTTCCCCTATACCTCCTATACGTTGATGTCGCGGGACGACATTCTGGCAATCAAGGCCTACCTATTCAGCCTGGAGCCCATCAAGCAGCCAAACAAGGAAAACGACATCGGCTTCCCCTTCAACCAACGCTGGGGGATGATGTTCTGGAACATGATGTTCAATCCGAACGAGCGGTTTGAACCGGACCCCAGCAAATCAGCTGAGTGGAACCGCGGCGCGTATCTGGTGGAAGGTGCAGGACACTGTGGCGAATGCCATACCCCCCGTAACATCTTCCAGGCGCGTGATAGCTCGCGAAACCTGGGCGGCGCGGTGATTCAGGGATGGAAGGCGTATAACATCAGCGGTGATCAAAAGACTGGCATTGGCGCCTGGCCGGACGAGGCCTTGGCCTCGTACCTGTCGACCGGTCATGCTGAAGGGTATGGCGTTGCGGCGGGTCCGATGGCTGAAGCCGTCAATCACAGCCTGCGCTTCCTGACGCCGGAAGATATCCGGGCCATGGTGGTTTACCTGAAGTCAGTCCCCAGCCAGCCCTATGGGCTGATGCGACCAGAGCCCAAGGAGCTGTCAGCCGACGCGCCTGCCAAAGGGAATAACCCGTTGGGGCAGAAAGTGTTTGCCGATGCCTGTGTCAGCTGTCACCTGTGGGATGGCTCAGGCCGCCAGAGCACCTTTGCTGCGCTTCGCGGCCTGCGTACAGTAAACGATCCAGAGGCTACCAACCTGGTGCAGGTACTGTTGGGTGGAGACAAGCTGGAAAATCCCCACGGCGATCACTTCATGCCTGGCTTTGCCCGCGGTTACTCCAATCAGGAGTTGGCGGCCGTTACCAATTTCGTACTGGAGCATTTCGGACACGCCCGGGGCGAAATGACCCCCGAAGAGATCGAGACACGCCGTCATCCCGAGTAAACATGCATTTATTAGCCGTGTCTTTTGATAGGGCACGGCTAATAACCCTCCATATCAAAAGGCCTTTAAGACTATTGTCTTAACCTGATAGGCTTATCGCCCGTTTACACTTCTTCCCCCATCCGCTGTACCCACCACGTGGACGAAAGACTTGCAAGGACTTGCTATGAAACCCACCGATCAGGTGATGCAGAGCTACGGCCGCTGCTGCGCCAGTGCTGATTTTTTCGATGACTTTTATAACCGCTTTCTTGCCAGCTCTCCGCTAATTCGCGAGAAGTTCGTCAACACCAACATGCAAGCTCAAAAGCAGCTCCTGCGACAGGGCATCATGAACCTGGTCATGGTGGCGCGGGGAATGCCAGACACCAAACTGCGCGCCTTGGGCGAAACCCACTGCCGCCATCAGATGGACATTCGTCCTGAGCTCTACGGGATCTGGGTCGATACTCTGCTTGCGACTATCTCAAGTCATGATCCGCAGTGCACGGACGATACGCTTAAAGCCTGGCGGGAAGTGCTGAACGAAGGCATTGCCGTCATTACATCGCATTACTGATATAGATGATCCCTAGCGCGGCTATAACCGCGCCGGCACCTCTCGCCATTCGCCCGGTGCCATCCCCTCTAGCGTCCAGGAGCCGATCCGTACACGAACCAGGCGCAGGGTAGGTAAGCCGACGGCTGCCGTCATGCGGCGCACCTGCCGGTTACGGCCCTCACGAATCACCAATTCCAGCCAGGCCGTTGGAACACTCTTGCGAAAGCGCACGGGAGGGTTTCTCTCCCATAGTTCCGGCTCCTCCAACAGGCGCACCTCTGCGGGAAGTGTCGGTCCGTCATTCAGCTCGACGCCTGTTCGCAGCCTTTGTATCTGTTCTTCTGTAGGGGTGCCTTCCACTTGAACCCAATAGGTCTTGGGCAGTTTGTGCTTGGGGTCGGCAATGCGCGACTGCAAGCGCCCGTCATTAGTCAGCAGGAGTAGCCCTTCGCTGTCGCGGTCCAGCCGTCCTGCCGGATAGATGCCAGGGATGGGGACAAAGTCCTTGAGTGTCGCGCGCCCTTCCCCACCAGAAAACTGGGTCAGGACATCAAAAGGCTTGTTCAAGAGGATCAGCCGTGGTTCGGCTGGCGGGGCCTTGGCAACACGACGAGGACGTTGCGCTTGGGAAGGACGGTAGGAACGAGGCATGATGAACAACTGGCACTTAAGGCACGGGCACGTTAAAAACGTTGTGCGACGATAAATAATACCTGCGAGTGTACCGAAAAATAGACACTCGATTTCCACTTACCGGCAACGTGAGTCATTCATGAGAATTTTTCGCTCCCTCTGGCTGGTCAACCTTCTCGCCCTTGCAGGCTGTGGCGGCGCTGAATACAAAGGTCCCCCGTCTGATCACTTCGACGGGCAGCAGTTTTACAACCAGGAGCCCTTTACCAAAAAGAGCTTGTGGACCGTAATCAAATGGCAGCTGACCCGCGAGCGCCCTGAGTGGGTCTGGCAGGCGCTTCCGCCGCGTCAGGAGGAACTGCCCGAACGCGTGACAGGCGATGACCTGCGAGTTACCTACATCAACCATGCGACCCTGCTCATTCAATACCATGGGTTGAATATACTGACCGATCCGGTCTGGTCCGAGCGGGTCAGCCCGTTCAGCTTTATAGGTCCCAAGCGCTACCATGACCCAGGCGTAGCATTGGAAAAGCTTCCACCTCTTGACCTGATCTTTGTCAGCCATAGCCACTACGATCATATGGACCTGGCGACGCTTCGCCGTCTCGCCGAGATTAATCCGCTTACGCCAGTCGTCACGCTGCTGGGTAACGCCGAGTTGATCCGCAAGGAAGCCGGTTTTGGCAATGTCACCGAAATGGACTGGTGGCAGAGCCGACCGCTCAACCAAGAGGTAACGCTGCATATAGTGCCTTCACAGCACTGGTCAGCCCGCACCCGCTTCGATACCAACCGTACGTTATGGGGCGGTTTTGTACTTGAATCCGCCAGCGGCCCTGTCTACTTTCCGGGCGACACGGCGTGGGGCGGGCATTTCCAACGTATTCACGACCGCTTTGGCTCCATGCGTTTCTCGGCTCTTTCCATCGGTGCCTACGAGCCGCGCTGGTTCATGATGTCGAGCCATATGAACCCCCAGGAGGCGGTGGCCGCGCATAAGATCCTGCATTCCCAGACCAGCATGGGCATCCACTTCGGCACCTTTCCCCTGAGTGACGAAGCACAGTTTGCGCCTCCTCAGGACCTTGCTAAGGAACGCGAGGCGCAAGGCCTGCCGGAAGAGGCCTTTCGAGCACCGCTGCCTGGCGAGAGTTGGATAGTACCTGCCATCAGGACAGACAGCTAATTGGTTGCAAAGAGTATTTTCGTAAGCAGGGCTAAATGAGCTTCTTACGATTGGCTGGCAGATCCAAGCATAATCATGGCAGCATTCCTGACGGGATTTCCCCGTCAGGAATGCACTCCAACACCCCATGACATCCGTAGCCCCTGCGCCCCATCAGCCCTGGCGACACCGAGCGCTCAGCCCTTTCCAATATAGTGCGCGGGCACTGGGCCTTGTGTGGTCGACATCCCCTGCCCTGACTCTGGGACTTGCCCTGGCTACAGTCATTGCCGGTGTGCTGCCAGCGTTAGCCGCCTGGATTGGCAAGCAGATCGTAGATTCAGTCGTCGCCTCCATGCAGCTCTATCAGGCACAGGGCGACGCACCGCTGGCAGCATTGCTCTGGCTACTGGCTACGGAAGCAGGCGTGGTGGCCCTGATTGCAGCCGCTCAGCGGGGCCTGTCCGTCCAACAGTCACTCTTGCGCGTTCTGCTGGGGCAAAAGGTCAATGTGATGATCTTGGAAAAGGCCCAGCAATTATCACTGGTCCAGTTCGAGGACTCGGAGTTCTACGACAAGCTCACCCGCGCTCGTCGTGAGGCCTCTATTCGTCCGCTGTCACTGGTCACCAAGCTGTTCAGCCTGATGCAGAATGGCCTTTCGCTGATCAGCTTTGCCATTCTGCTGATTCATTTTTCACCCTGGGCACTGCTTATCCTTGTAGTAGGCGCCCTGCCCGTCTTTTTTGCCGAAGCCAAATTTTCCGGTGATGCCTTTCGCTTGTTTCGCCGCCGCTCCCCAGAAGCCCGCATGCAGGGATATCTTGAGGCAGTCCTGGCGCGGGAAGACCACATCAAGGAGGTCAAGCTTTTTGACCTTGCACCACGCCTGCTCCAACGTTACCGCGATATCTTCACCCAGCTTTATGCAGAAGATCGCGCCCTGACGATTCGGCGCGATACTTGGGGCTTTCTGCTTGGCCTGCTCGGAACCCTGGCCTTCTATGCCGCCTATGTCTGGATCGTGGTAGATACCGTACACGGGCGTATCAGCCTGGGTGAAATGACCATGTATCTGCTGCTTTTCAGGCAAGGCCAGACGGCAGTCAGTAGCAGCCTTACCGCCATTAGCGGCATGTATGAAGATAACCTCTATCTTTCCAATCTCTATGAGTACCTTGAACAGCCTGTCGCCGCTGAACAAGGCGACTTGAGGCAAGGTAAAACACCTGGAGACGGCATCCGCTTCGAACAGGTCGGCTTTCATTACCCCGGTGCCTCGCGCGCAGCGTTGGAGGGCATCAATCTACATTTGCAACCCAGTGAAAGCCTGGCCCTGGTGGGCGAGAACGGCTCAGGCAAGACCACATTGATCAAGCTGCTTACCCGACTCTATACGCCCAGCGAGGGCCGCATTCTGCTCGATGGCAGCGATCTTCAAGAGTGGAATACCGATGCCCTAAGGCAACGCATTGGCGTGATTTTTCAGGATTTCATCCGCTACCAGTTCAGCGCAGGTGAAAACCTGGGCGTGGGTGATGTCGAGGCCTTTGATGACCCACAGCGTTGGCAGGAGGCAGCCGAACGGGGGCGCGCCAGTGATTTCATCGAACGACTCGATCAAGGTTACCAGACCCAACTGGGCCGGTGGTTCAAAGGTGGACAGGAGCTATCGGGCGGCCAGTGGCAAAAGGTTGCGCTCTCGCGTTCCTATATGCGTACCCAAGCCGACATCCTCGTACTCGACGAGCCGACTGCGGCCATGGATGCAGGTGCTGAGGCTGAAGTATTCGAGCAGTTTCGCCAGCATGCCAAGGGCAAGATGACGATTCTAATCTCTCATCGCTTTTCCACCGTTCGCTCCGCTGAGCAGATTGTTGTGTTGGAGCACGGCCGCATCATTGAGCAAGGCCGCCATGAAACGCTGGTCGCACAAGGTGGCCGGTACGCTCACCTGTTTCAGTTGCAGGCCCAGGGGTATCGATAGGTTTTCTTATAGGGGAAATTTGCTTTTTACGGCTTTATCTTCATTTTTTGAAACATATAAGGCATTCTCGGCGCCCTCTTTGTAACGTTTGGAAAAGGTTTCGACCTGATCTCCCTGCCCTGGAAAGCCGCTCATGTATGTCTTCATGGCCTTAACCTTTGTGCTCGGATACCTCTGTATCGCCTGTGAGCACACTCTCAAAATCGATAAAGCCGCTTCGGCGCTGTTAACGGCAGTCATCTGCTGGACATTGCTTGTGCTGGGCGCGGATCAAATCCTGCCGCACCTGCAACCGGGTAGTGACAATACTCATATCGTGGTGGAAGAACTGCGCCATCACTTGGGCGAAGTATCCGAAATCCTGTTCTTCCTGATGGGTGCGATGACCATCGTCGAGCTGATCGATGCCCATGAAGGCTTCACGGTCATCACCGATCGGATTCGCACCAACAAGCGCGTCAGCCTGCTATGGCTGGTCGGCCTGATTACCTTCTTCTTGTCGGCCGCGCTGGATAACCTGACGACCACCATCGTCATGGTTTCCCTACTTCGTAAACTCATTGCCGATGTTAAGGAGCGTTGGTTCTACGCCGGGATTGTAGTGATTGCCGCTAATGCAGGTGGCGCCTGGTCCCCTATTGGTGATGTAACAACCACCATGTTGTGGATCGGGAACCAGATTTCCGCCAGCGGTATTGTCATGAGTCTGTTCCTGCCCAGTCTGGTTTGCCTGCTTGTACCATTGGTCCTGCTCAGCTTCAGGCTTAAGGGCGAAACCGAGCGGCCGGCTGTGGATGAGCATGAAGTCAATGCAAACCCAACAACGCCTTTCGAGCGCAACCTTGTTTTTGCACTGGGAATTGGCGCCCTGCTCTTCGTACCCATCTTCAAGACCGTCACGCATATGCCTCCCTACATGGGCGTGCTACTGGGCCTTGGCGTCTTGTGGGTCGTGACCGAGATTATCCACCGTGGCAAGAACGATGAAGACAAGCACCCGCTGTCGGTCATTGGCGTGCTGCGCCGGATCGATATGCCAAGTGTGTTGTTCTTCCTGGGCATTCTGCTGGCGGTTTCCAGCCTGGCTACAGCAGGCCACCTGGTACAAGTTGCTACCTGGCTCAAAGAGGGGCTGGGCGACGTCTACGCCATCAATATCGCTATCGGCCTCCTGTCGTCGGTTGTTGATAATGTACCGCTCGTGGCAGGCGCCATGAAAATGTACCCGTTGGTATCCCCTGAAGCACTGACGGCTGCAAGCTCAGCTGATGCCGGATGGCTGGCTCAGTTTCTGGTCGATGGACGGTTCTGGGAAATGCTAGCGTATTGCGCCGGTACAGGCGGTAGTTGCCTGATCATTGGCTCGGCAGCTGGCGTAGCCGCGATGGGCATGGAGAAGATCAACTTCATATGGTATCTGAAGCGTATCAGCCTGCTGGCGCTTCTGGGTTATCTGGGGGGCGCTGCCACCTACGTCGGTCTGGCCAGTCTGGGCTGATAACAAAAAGGCCAGCGTGATGCTGGCCTTTTTGTTTCTGAGGGATCAGCGGAAAGGCGGCTCGTCAAAGCTGCGCAGTTTGCGAGAGTGCAGCGAATGAAGCTGTGCTCGCAGTAGCTCCAGCGCGGAGATACCGATTGCCAAATGCTGGCTTACCGCTCGCTCGTAAAACGCATTGGCCGAGCCGGGCAGCTTGATTTCACTGTGTAGCGGCTTGTCCGATACGCATAGCAACGTGCCGTAGGGTACCCGTAGACGATACCCTTGAGCGGCAATCGTACCGCTTTCCATATCCACCGCAATGGCTCGGGCCAGATTGATAACTGGCCGCTCCTGCGCCCAACGCAGCTCCCAGTTACGGTCATCATAGGTCAGCACCGTGCCGGTACGCAGCCTACGCTTGAGTGCTTCGCCACGATCTCCGGTGACTTGGGCAGCCGCCTCAGCCAGAGCCACCTGCACCTCTGCCAACGCCGGGATCGGTATATGAGGTGGCAACACGCGATCAAGAATACCGTCACGACGCATGTAGGCATGAGCCAGTACATAGTCGCCAATATTCTGCGACTGTCGCAGTCCGCCACAGTGACCAATCATCAGCCAGCAATGCGGGCGCAAAACAGCCAGATGATCCGTAATGTTCTTGGCGTTGGACGGCCCGACCCCGATATTCACGAGGGTAACGCCATGACCATCTGCAGCGATCAGATGATAGGCAGGCATCTGGAAGCGGTGCCAGGCGATACCGCCAATGATGGCATGTGCTTCGCCATCATCCAGTCCCCGCTCAATGGTGACATTGCCCGGCAGCACCATACGGACAAATCGCGGATCATCACGTAGCTGTTGCAAACCATGACGGATGAATTGATCGACATAGCGGTGATAATTGGTTAGCAGAATCCAGGGCTGCACATGGCGCCAGTCACTGCCGGTGTAGTGCACGATACGGCGCAGGGAAAAATCGGTCCGCGCTGCATCGAACAGCGACAGCGGAAGAATACTCTCCTGCGCCCAGTCATAGAGGCCATCGGCAATATCGTCGTGGGCGGCGGACAAGTCGGTACTGGGAAACACCTGCGCCAGCTCGGCTGCTGTCACACCAGACCCTGCCAGCTCGTCCCCTTGTTCCACTACATAGGGATAGGGAATGTCCTGCTCACTCGGCCCTACTTCAACCAGAAGGTCATATTCAGCCATGAGCGGCTCGAGCTGTTCGAGCAGATATTTGCGAAAGGCGGCAGGGTGCGTAACGGTTGCTCGGTAAGTGCCGGGGAGCTGTACCTTGGCATAGGCCCGCGTGGTAGTCGGTACGGCCTGGGCGGAGCGATAGCAGATCCGGATTTCAGGGTAACGGAACAGCCGTCGTTCGGCCTCGGTCGGCTCGATGCGATCCTTGAGGTAGCGCTTGAGCGCCCCGCTCAAGGCCTGAGTTGCCTGCTGATGCAGTGCAGCCAGCCGATCTACCGCCTCGCTAGCCGAATGGGCTGCAACAAAACCATCTTCGAACGTCTGAGGCATGCACGATTTCCTTACTCAAAATGAACGGGGCACCCTGACTCATGCATCAACTTAGCAACCTGCCAGGCAGCCCCCTTGCTAGCATTTAGTCAGAGAGTAGCTGAGTTGGATCACGGTTATCTGACAATTGCTCAGAATCCTGGCGCTGATTCCAGAGGTGATAATAATGCCCTTCTGGATTGGCCAGCAGCTGTGCATGATTACCCTCTTCAACCAGCCGACCCTGACGCAGCACAATGATGCGATCAGCATCCCGAATCGTCGACAGCCGGTGCGCCACCACGATCATGGTTACCTTGCCACGCAGATCATGCAGCGCTTCCTGCAAGAGCGTTTCGGTCTCGCTATCAATACTTGCCGTAGCCTCATCCAGCAGTAGCACTTTAGGTTGACGCAGCAAGGCCCGCGCCAGGGCCAGCAACTGCCGCTCACCGGTGGAAAGCGTAAAGCCGCGTTCGCCCAGGCGCGTCTCAAGTCCTTCGGGCAACCGCGCGATCAGCGGGGAAAGGTGGGCATTGTCTAGCGCCTCCTGGAGACGCCACGGCTCGACCTCACTTCCCAGTAACAGGTTATCGCGCAGTGTACTGGAGCGAATGAAAGGCTCCTGCGGCACGGTAGCAATAGCAGCGCCTAACGCCTCAGGCGTCAGGCTCGACAATTCACGGCCGTCCAGCAATAGCTGCCCACCTGTTACGGGCTGTAAGCCAGCCAGGAGATCGAGCAGGGTCGACTTTCCACTACCGGTCGGTCCGACGATGGCCAGGAACGTACCGGGAGCAATCTCCAGATCGATATCGCTCAATGTGTCATGATCTGCGCCCTCATGACGGAAGCGAACCGACTTGAACTCAAAACAGGCCTTATCCACCGGACGACTGTCCGTACCTTGTAATGTCTGGGCCTGATCGAGCAGATTAAGCAATCGCATACCGGCAACACTTGCCTGCTGGTAGAGGTTGAACCGCTGGGTGATCTCCATCAACGGCTCGGTCACACGCCCCAGATAGGTTACAAAGGCATACATCACACCAATCTCAGCACCGCCGCCCAAATGGTTCAGCCCATAGGTCAGCAACAGTACCGCCAGCACAACCACACTCACCAGATCGAGCGCCGAGCGCAACAGCAGCCCCGAGAACCGCACAGTGCTGATCCGCGCCTCGTATTGTTGCTGGTTAAGCTCATGAAAGTGCTTGCGGAACGGGCCGGTCTGGTTGAAAGCCTGGATAATGGCCATTCCACCAATCGCCTCGTTGAGACGTGCGCTCTGCTCAGCACGTAGCGCCCTCACCCGCATGGCAGCCGGTCCGCTCAAGCGCTGATACAGCCAGACGATAAAGGCTGCTGCCGGGATGAGCAGCATGGCAATCATCATGAGGTGAACATTCATCAGCGCCATGGCAACCAGGATACCGATCAGCAACACAACATTGCCAACGATGGTGCCTAGAAACGCCACATAGAGTTCGCGTAAGGCATCCGTATCGTTGGTCACTCGGGCTACCAGCTCTCCGGTTGCCGTACGGTCGTGAAAACTCTGCGGCAGATGCAAAACATGCCGGAATAGTCGTCGACGCAGCAGCAGAACCGTATCCATGGCAATACCGGCAAAGCGCAGGCTTTGCAGATAACGGCCGAGTGCGGCAAGCGCCTGGGTAACTACATAAATCAGGAACAGCACGATGAGTGGTTCGGGCCGTAGATCCCCGGGCACCAGATAAGTATCCAGGTAGTGCTTGGTCAGCCAGGGACCCATCACATCCATGACCGTTGCCCCGATCAGAATAGCCACGGCGATTATCAACCGGCGAGGGTTGGCCAGCACGGGGCCCAGCAGCAATTTGATAACACGATGCTTAGGCATGTTTGCCTCCTGCCTGTTGCAACTGCCAGAGCCGGGAATAGACGCCACCCTGCGTCAGCAGCTGCGCATGTGAGCCTCGCTCGACGATGCGGCCCTCCTCCAGCACGATCAGCTGGTCAGCCTCCCGTACCGCAGACAGACGATGGCTTACGATGATGCGGGTTCGGTTACCCAAGCGTCCCAGTGTCTCGAGCAGACGTGTTTCGGTCGCGGTATCAACAGCTGACAGCGTATCATCCAGCAGCAGGATAGGCGCTTCTGACAACAGCGCACGAGCCAGGGCCACTCGCTGTCGCTGGCCACCGGACAGGGTTACGCCCCGCTCCCCTACAGGCGTTTCAAGCCCCTCGGGAAGCTGATTCAGATCAGTCGCAAATGCCGCATCGGTCAGCGCGCCTCGAATCTGCTCCGGCGTCGCCTCTGGTCGTCCTAGCGCAACGTTTTCAGCCAGACTGCGGGCAAATAGAAAGGGGTCTTGAGGCACATAGGCGAACTGGGCCCGCAACGCCTCCAGAGAGTACGCCTCGATAGGATGAGCGCCCAGGCGAATCTCTCCACCCGTCATCGGGTATTGACGGAGCAGTAGCCGCAGCAACGTACTTTTGCCGCTGCCGGTGGCTCCAACAATCCCTAACGTACTGCCCGCCGGAAGCTCGAAGGCAATATCCTGCAGCGCAGGTGTCTGTCCCTGGGGGTAGATAAAGGAGGGGATATTAACGCTCAAGGTTGATCCAGGCTCAGGCGTAAGGGTCCCGCTGTCCTGAATATTTTCTGTCGAGGCGAAAAACTCGCGCAGACGACGCCCCCCCGCTTCTCCACGCTGGAGAATATTAAGGCACCAACCAATGGCGAACATCGGCCAGATAAGCTGCGCAAGGTAAAGGCTGAAGCTGGTCAACTGACCCAGCGTAATCGCGCCCTGCATGTAGCGGCCGGTACCGACTACCAACGTCAGCAAGGTTGCGCAGCTCAGCGCCACAAAGATGATCGGCTCGTACTTGGCCTCAGTCCGCTGAACAGCGTAATCCGCTTTGGCCGCCGCGCGGGCGCGCTCATCGAAGTCATCCAGTTCGGCCTCGATCAGGGCATTCTGCCGCAACATGCGCAGCCCGCTCAGGGCTTCCTGCGTTCGGTCATTAAGGGCAGAAAATCGCTGTAGGGTCTGTCCGAAGCGCTGCTGGACGCGCTTCGCCACGTGGTAAAAGCCCCACGCCATGAAGGGAAACGGCAACAGGGCCATGAGCGCCAACGGCGTATCAATACCCACCAGCATGACGGCTAACACAAGAAACAGGGTCATGGCCCCATCGAAGCTGGAAAGGACGCCCTCTCCGGCGGCCATTTCCACGGCATCGATATCCTGTGTGGCTCGTGCCAGCAAATCACCTGTACGGCTTGCCTGAAAAAAGCCAGGATCAAGGCGCGTAAGCTTGGCATAGAACGCATCGCGCAGCTCTACGCCAACCTTGTACGCAGTACCAAACAACCTTACCCGCCAGTGATAACGAAGCACATAGAGACCAAAGCCGACCAGGGCCAGTAAGGCGGCACGCCCTACCAGCTCCATTTGGTCCAGCTCACCGGCACGCAGTGCATCAATGGTCTTGCCTACCCACCAGGGTAGCGTCAGATTCAGCAGGCCTACGCCTAATAGGCAAGTAATCGCCCCGCAGTAGGCCAGTCGATGGCGAAAAAGAAAATCGCGCAGTAACGTCCAAAGCGCCATGTAAAGAAATACCCAACCATAAGTAGCTGCCCAGTATAGCCCTCTATGAGGTCTCAACCGGAGCCTGACAAAGCAGCCAGTCCTGTAAAAGGATTTGCAACTCACCCAGTCTGACCGGTTTAGCCAGGTAATCGCTCATACCGGCCGCCAGGCAGCGCTCCCGATCGCCATGGTGCGGATGGGATGACAACGCCAGGACAGGAAGCTCCTTACAACCAGGAAGAGCCCGAATGGCTCGACAGATAGCGAACCCGTCCATGACCGGCATCTGGCAATCCAGCAGGACGGCATCCACGGTTGCCTGATCCAGAAGTTCAAGGGCTAGAGAACCAGTGTCTGCGGTGCGTACCTGATAACCCAACCGGAGCAGCATGCCACGCAATATCATCTCATCCCGGGCATTGCTCTCCACAACCAGCACCGTGCAATTGGCGGGTTGCCGTGTTTTCAGCACACACGACCGGCGCGCAGGTGCCGGCAACTCCAACCGCCCCGGCAGCGGCAAGGTAATAGCCATGCGAAAACGGCTTCCAACGCCTACTTGTGAGGAGTGGCTGAGCGTCCCGCCCAGCAGATGAATCAATTTACGGCTTAAGGCAAGGCCGATTCCCAACCCGCCGTAGCGGCGTGTCAGTGAGCCATCAAGCTGATGGAAGCGTTGATACAGCTGATCACTCTGCTCCGACGTAAAGCCAATACCGGTATCTACTACCTCAATCAGCAGCGGTTGGCGATTAGCTTCCGCCTGAGCGTCTGGATGCGCCTGAACGCGCAGCGTCACCGATCCTTCATGAGTAAACTTGATGGCATTCTCGATCAGATGACCTAACGCTCTGGCCAGCTTTGGCGCATCACCTTCCAAAGTATCGGGCAGCGCAGGGTCAACCTCCACATGCAATGCCAGTCGCTTAACCTCGGCACTGGGTGTGTAGCGCGCCCGCAAGCTGTCAAACAAGCCGTGCAGACTGAATGGTACCCGTCGGGCAGCCTGCTTGCCCGCCCGCAGCTCGGTCAGGGTCAGGATATCGTCCACCATGCGCATCATGGTCCGTGCGGACTCACTGGCCGACTGGTGATACTGTTCCAGATCCACCGTCATGGGCTGCGTCTGGATCAGCTCCAGCGAGCCGATTACTCCATTCATGGGCGTTCGCAACTCGTGAGTCACAGTCGCTAGGAACTCATCCTTTAGACGATTACTGTTAGCCAACTCTTCGTTCAGTCGCTCCAGCGCGCGGCGAGACTCCTCAAGAATCCGGGCCCGCTCCTCGCGCATGGCATTAATCCGGTCTGCCAGGGCCAATGAGAGTAACGCCACCTCAAGCGCCGAACCGATCTGACTCGCATAGACCGTCAGGAAGTTATAGGGCAACAGACCGGCCACCATCAGGATGTTGGCCAATCCGCCCAGCAGAAAGATTGACCAGGCAATGATGAAATAACGCGCGGTCCGCATCCCGTCGAGCCAGGCCCGAATGCCAGCGGTGAACACCACAAAGATAAAGATCAATGCCAGAAAGGTGGCCAATCGCATTGCCATTGCGTAATCACAGGTCAGTGACGACACGACGCACAGGCAGGCCAGCAGAATCAGGCCCTTCATGCAGAGGTCGATTCGGCGACTGTATTGGCGGGTCTGCAGGAAGTAGCGCGTAAACTGGCTGCCAAAGATGCCAGCCAGCCCTACAAAGAAAGGCGTTGCGATATTGGCCCAGCGGGGACTATCCGGCCACAGGTACTCGGAGCCCGTACCATTGATGGACAGCAGATAGCAGCCGAACGAGCCTACATAAAAGATATGGTAAAGGTAACTTGGGTCGCGAACGCTGAGGAAGATAAGCAGGTTATAAAGCATCATCACCAGCAGGACGCCATAGATGATCCCCAGCAGGTAGACACGAGCCGGCTCGGCTTCGATAAACGCCTTGGTACTCCAAAGCACCAGCGGTGCCTGAACAGAGCCTTGACTTTCGACCCTCAGGTAAAGCCGTTTCGTCTCGCCGGGCGCAAACGATAACGGAAAGAGATAACTGCTGTGTCGGATAAGACGACTACTGAACGGTAGCGTATCGCCCATGCGCTGGGCCAGCCGGTAAACACCGTGTGCATCAGGTGCGTAAATATCGTAACGGTCGAGTGGCGGATAAGAGAGCTCAAGCAGCCAGCTTTTAGGCCCTATACCGGTTTTAGGCTGATAGGTCAGGTCCAGGCGGATCCAGTAAGCCGAGCGGGAATAACCTGCACCGAACACATCCTCGCCATGCCGGATAAAGCTGCCACTCAATGCCGGTGAAGTAATGTCTTCGATAGTCGATGTGCCACGCACATCTTCAAATACCTCAAGCGATTGCCCAAGGGACAATCGTCCGATCGATTCGTCGAACTCAACAGCCTGCACCCACCAGGGCCACGCGAGCAGAATGAAAAAGAACCCGTTACGCATATAAAAGGCTTCGCCAGAAAAGCCCGCAGGCAGCATCATGCACAAACTGCCCTCTCGTGCGACGCATCCCTTCAAGCATTGAGTTAGGTGCAGCACTCTATCACAGGCCGGCACAGCAGCTACACTGCCGACCGGAGCCTTTGTTCAGCCTGTTTAGTGATAAGCTTTTTGCCATGAATACACACAACGCTCGTCCCGTCGTTCTTTGCCTTTCCGGTCATGACCCCAGCGGCGGCGCTGGCCTGCAGGCAGACATTGAAGCCCTGATCGCCCAAGGCTGCCATGCAGCGCCTGCTATTACGGCATTGACCGTTCAGGATACGATCAACGTGTCCGACTTTCGGGTGCTGGATCGCGCCTGGGTCATGGCCCAGGCCAATGCTGTGCTGACGGACCTCCCGGTTGCCGCCGTTAAGCTGGGTATGCTCGGCTCCATTGAAATGGTTGAAACGGTGCTGGATATCCTGGCTGACCATCCGCAATTACCGCTTGTGTGCGACCCGGTACTACGTGCCGGCGGTGGTGGAGCATTGGGCAAGGATGAAGTCGGTTATGCCATCCGTGAACGGTTACTACCTCGTGCAACGATCGCCACCCCCAACCTGCCGGAAGCACGCATTCTGGCCGAGCTACCGGAAGGGACCGCAGACGAATGCGCTGACAAGCTCCTGTCCTACTGCGAACACCTACTAATTACCGGTGGCCATGGCGACGAACAGGAAGTGCATAATCGCCTTTACTGCCGTGACGGACGTCAGGAAACCTTTATCTGCCAGCGTCTCCCCGGAAGCTATCATGGCTCGGGCTGTACGCTGGCAAGCGCGCTGGCTGGCCGTCTGGCCTTGGGCGAAGCGCTGCCTAGCGCGGTTCGTTCAGCCCTGGACTATACCTGGCGCACCCTGCGCGATGCTGAGCGCCCCGGCCGTGGCCAATACATTCCTCGCCGTCTTCCCCTGGATTTCTGCTCATGAGTTCACTGCGTGGCTTGTATGCCATCACAGATAGCCTTCTGCTGGCAGAAGGCAGACTTATTCCCTATGTAGACGCTGCACTGAAGGGTGGTGCTCGTCTGATCCAATATCGGGACAAGTCCCACGATGGCGCTCGCCGCTGGGACGAAGCCCAGGCCCTGTCTGAGCTATGCACCCGCCACGGTGCCGACCTGATCATCAATGATGATCTTGACCTGGCCGTTCGCCTGGGGGTAGGCCTGCATCTGGGCCAGGAAGATGGATCTCTAGCCGAAGCGCGTAAACAGCTTGGCCAAGCCGCTATCGTAGGGGGTACCTGTCATGCCCAACTGGCGCTGGCGGAGCGCGCAGTCCAGGAAGGCGCCAGCTACATTGCCTTTGGCCGCTTCTTCAATTCAAACACCAAACCCGACGCACCGGCTGCCACGCCTGAGCTGCTGACCGAGGCTCAGCGCCGCTTTACTGTGCCAGTGTGTGCCATCGGAGGTATCACCCTTGGCAACGCTGCCTCACTGATCGAGCGTGGCGCGAGCCTGATCGCCGTCATTCATGCCCTGTTTTCAGCGCCCTCTGCCGAAGAAGTAGAGCGTCGCGCCCAAGCATTCAGTGCACTGTTCAACCCAATTTTGTAGAGAGTTCACCATGTCCCGCTCCGAAGCCCTGTTTGCTGACGCCCAGAAGCATATTCCTGGTGGCGTCAATTCCCCAGTTCGCGCCTTCAAAAGCGTGGGTGGCACGCCCATTTTCTTCAAGCATGCGGCAGGCGCCTATGTTATTGACGAAGATGACAAGCGTTATGTTGACTACGTTGGCTCCTGGGGGCCAATGATCCTGGGCCATAGTCATCCCGACGTCCTGGATGCCGTGCGCCGCCAGCTTGAGCATGGTCTTTCCTATGGAGCTCCGACGGCCATGGAAACCGAGATGGCCAACCTGATCTGTCAGCTTGTACCCTCCATGGAAATGGTACGCATGGTCAGTTCGGGCACCGAGGCCACCATGAGCGCTATTCGCTTGGCGCGTGGTTATACCGGCCGTGACACTATCATCAAGTTCGAAGGTTGCTACCATGGTCACTCGGACAGCCTTCTAGTCAAAGCAGGCTCTGGCGCCCTCACTCTGGGTGTGCCCAGCTCTCCAGGCGTGCCCGCCGCGTTTGCTCAGCACACCCTGACGCTGCCCTTCAATGACCTGAATGCGGTCAAGGAAACCTTGCAGAAAGTAGGAGCGGATATCGCCTGCATCATTGTCGAGCCTGTGGCTGGCAATATGAATTGCGTACCGCCTGCACCTGGTTTCCTCCAAGGGTTACGCACCCTGTGCGATGAACACGGCGTGGTATTGATCTTTGATGAAGTCATGACTGGCTTCCGCGTTGCCCTGGGGGGCGCCCAGGCGCATTACGGCATTACGCCCGACCTTACAACGTTCGGCAAGATTGTAGGCGGCGGCATGCCCGTCGGTTGCTTTGGCGGCAAGCGCGCCATCATGGAAAAGATTGCACCCCTTGGCCCGGTCTACCAAGCCGGCACTCTGTCCGGCAATCCGTTGGCCATGGCAGCAGGCCTGACAACCTTGAAGCTTATTAGCCGTCCCGGCTTCCACGATGAGCTGACCACATTGACGACCCGTTTGCTGGATGGTCTGCGTGAGCGAGCCCAGGCAGCCGGTATTCCCTTCGTTACCACCCAGGCTGGCGGTATGTTCGGTCTTTATTTCAGTACGGCAGAAGACATTGTGACATTTGATGACGTCATGGCCAGCGATGTCGACCGCTTCAAGCGCTTCTTCCATCTGATGCTGGAAGGCGGCGTCTACCTTGCGCCCAGCGCTTTCGAGGCCGGCTTTACCTCTATCGCACACGGCGAGGCGGAGCTGGACATCACGTTCAAGGCGGCCGAACGTGCCTTTGCTGCACTGAAAGGCTGAGTACCGCTTATCGATGGTTTCGCTTACGCGCAAACGGAGCGGAACCATCGTTTGCTACAAGCCTCTCAGTTTGAAACGGCCGATATCAGGCAATTGCAAAAAAAGTTCATCGTAACTGCGTAAATTTTTTGTAAGGTGGTATCGGCTTCACTCATAATGTGCGAGCCGGCGCGTTTCGCCGGTCGGGTTTCCAGAAAAACCTGCCTCGATCCTGGAGGCGTTCCATGCACCGCGCCGGCCGTTTCATCATCAGTAGCTTGCTCTTGTTCCCACTGCTCGCCGTTGCGGGCGGTAATTCCCTGCTTATTCCCAGCACTAGTCGTTGCAACTTGAACGCCGCGCCGGAAGAACTTCCGCAAGCCCTTTCCAAGTGCCAGCAGACTGCCCGCGGCGGTGATGCGCAGGCGCAATACGAGATGGGTAGCTTTTACTACGATGGCAAACAGACCCCGAAGGATTTGAATCAGGCTCGTATCTGGTTCGAGCAGGCGTCCCTAAAAGGCCACGCCGATGCACAGTACCGACTGGGCACCATGTTTTTCCGGGGCGAAGGTGTTCAAGCCAACACAGTACAGGCCTATATCGTACTCAAAATGGCAGCCATCAACGGATCAGAAGATGCCATGGATAGCGCGGATCTGGTGGCCGAGCAGATGAGAAGGGACGAACTGGAAATTGCAACCCAAGTGCTGGGCCAGATTTTCAGGGACTACCTGCAGGACTTGCAAACAGCGGGCACCGGAAATCCCTTCGCGCCGCTTCCATGATAAAACGCTAGACGCAGCCGCTAGACATGACGGCTGCATCTGGCTGGATCACTTCTCAGGCATCGGCATCGGGAATGGCATGACATTGGTTCCACCTTTGGCTTCGCTAATCTTGGCTTGGCCAAGACGCTCCACCTCATCGATACGGATGACCGAGTGCAGCGGAACAAAGCTGCGGATAACGCCTTCGAACTGGGACTTCAGTTTTTCTTCACTGGGGTCTACGACGACTTGGGTACGCTCGCCAAAGACGAACTCTTCGACTTCGAGAAAGCCCCACAGATCACTTTGATAGATCTGCTTGGCATACATCTCGTAAACCTGTCCCTGGTTATGAAAAATCACCTTATAGATTGCTGGTTTGCTCATGATGATGGGTAACAGGAATGAAAACGGGGACGGATAATAGCAGTGAGGGGACGATCAGTGCTAGGAAGCAAGGCTACTCATCCCTATAATGTGCGGTCCTCAATTTTTTCCCCGACGAAGCGCGCATGACCAAGAAGCTTTTCATCGAAACTCACGGCTGCCAGATGAACGAGTACGACTCGTCCCGCATGGTCGACCTCCTCGGTGAGCATCAGGCGCTGGAGCTGACCGCGAATCCGGCAGAAGCTGATGTGATCCTACTCAATACCTGCTCGATCCGTGAAAAAGCCCAGGAAAAGGTCTTTTCACAACTGGGCCGCTGGCGCGAGCTGAAGCTACAGAATCCCGAACTGGTTATCGGTGTGGGCGGCTGCGTTGCCAGCCAGGAAGGCGCGGCGATTCGCGATCGTGCGCCCTACGTCGATGTCGTGTTTGGCCCCCAGACACTGCATCGCCTACCAGAAATGATTGATGCGGCACGCACTACTCGTGCTCCGCAGGTCGACATTTCCTTTCCAGAGATCGAAAAGTTCGACCGCCTGCCCGACCCCCGTGTCGATGGACCCAGTGCGTTCGTTTCGATCATGGAAGGCTGCAGCAAGTACTGCACATTCTGCGTAGTACCTTATACCCGTGGTGAAGAGGTCAGCCGTCCCTTTGATGATGTCTTGGCTGAAGTGATTCACCTGGCTGAGAACGGTGTTCGCGAAGTCACCCTGCTCGGGCAGAACGTCAACGGTTACCGCGGCCTGACCCATGATGGCCGAATCGCCGACTTTGCCGAGTTGCTACGTGTAGTCGCCGCCGTTGATGGCATCGACCGGATTCGCTACACCACATCGCATCCACTGGAGTTTTCTGACGCCTTGATCCAGGCACACGCCGAGATCCCGGAACTGGCCAAGTTCGTGCACCTGCCGGTACAGTCGGGCTCTGATCGTATCCTGGCCGCCATGAAGCGCAACCACATGGCCATCGAATACAAGTCGCGTATTCGCAAGCTCAAGGCGGCAGTTCCTGATATCTGCATCAGTTCTGACTTTATCGTTGGTTTCCCGGGTGAAACCGAGAAGGATTTTGAGCAGACCATGAAGCTGATTGAAGATGTCGGCTTTGACTTCTCCTACTCCTTTATTTACAGCTCGCGCCCCGGCACACCTGCCGCCGACCTAGTGGACGACACCCCGGAAGAGGTCAAGAAACAACGCCTTCAGATCTTGCAGGCCCGTATCAACCAGCAAGGTTTCGAGATCAGCCGCCGCATGGTTGGCTCGATCCAGACTATCCTGGTCAGTGATTTCTCCAAAAAGGATCCTGGCATGCTGCAGGGTCGTACGGAAAACAATCGTATTGTCAATTTCCGCTCCAGCAATGCCTTGCTGATTGGTCAGTTCGTCCAGGTTCATATTGACGACGCACTGCCTCATTCTCTGCGAGGCACCCTTCTGGAAGAAATTGCACAACCTCATGCAACTTCAGGTGCCATAGTCACTGTCTGACTATTGGTAACGTGCGCACTTTGCCAAGTGCGCACAACCCATTACGCTTCAAGTAAACATCATTAGCCACAGGGTGATTATTCTTTCCTTGAATACCTCTCAAGAACCTCGGCGCTTTACTCTCGAACCGTTCGACGCTCAACGCTTTGCCAAGCTTTGCGGCCAGCTCGACGAAAACCTTCGGCAGATCGAAAAACGGCTCGAGATCGAAATCCGGAACCGCGGCAACCAATTCGAACTGGTTGGTCCGACGGAACGTATCCAATCGGCTGAAAATCTGCTGCGACGCCTGTATCGAGAGACAAAGATCGAAGATGATCTGACGCCAGACATGGTGCATCTGTTTCTGCAAGAGTCCGGGCTCGAAGGGCTTTCTGAACCACAGAGCGATCTGAATGTTTCACTGCGCACCCGTAAGGGCATGATTCGTCCTCGCGGTGCCAATCAGCAGCGGTATGTTAAGTCGATTCTCGACCACGACATCAACTTTGGCATTGGCCCAGCAGGTACAGGCAAGACCTACTTGGCGGTTGCCTGTGCAGTCGATGCCCTTGAGCGCGAGCAAATCAGGCGCATCCTACTGGTTCGTCCTGCAGTAGAAGCAGGCGAAAAGCTCGGCTTCCTACCGGGTGACCTGGCACAAAAGATCGACCCTTACCTGCGTCCGCTCTATGACGCGCTATACGAAATGCTTGGCTTTGAAACAGTTGCCAAGCTAATCGAGCGGCAGGTTATCGAAGTGGCGCCACTGGCCTACATGCGGGGTCGAACGCTTAATAATAGCTTCATCATTCTCGACGAGAGTCAGAACACCACTGTCGAGCAGATGAAAATGTTCCTGACCCGTATTGGCTTTGGCTCTACGGCCGTTATTACCGGTGATATCACCCAGGTAGACTTGCCGCGCGGCACCCGCTCGGGTCTGGCCCATGTCATCAACGTCCTTAAGGACGTGCCCGGCATTGGTTTTACGCACTTCCTGGCAAAAGATGTTGTGCGACATCCTCTGGTCCAGCGCATTGTTGAAGCTTATGATCGCTTCGAACAACAGCAGCCTGACAAACGTCACTCGCGGGAACACACGAATGACGATTGAGCTTGATGTGCAAGTCGCCAGTGAAGCGCCTGATCTACCTGAGGAACCTGAGTTACGTCGCTGGTGTGAGGTTGCCCTCCGCCAGCGTACTCATGATTCAGAACTGACCATCCGCCTGGTGGATGAGCCGGAGGGACGTGAACTCAATCGTACCTACCGGCATAAGGACTATGCCACCAATGTGCTTACCTTTCCGGCCGATGTGCCGGATGAGCTGCTGGACATCCCTCTGCTGGGTGACGTCATCATCTGCGCGCCAGTTATTGCGCGTGAAGCAGCCGAGCAAGGCAAGCTTCTTAAAGCACATTGGGCTCATATGGTTATTCATGGCTGCCTGCATCTGCTGGGCTATGACCATATCGAGGACAATGAAGCGGAAGAAATGGAAAGCCTGGAACGAGAATTGCTGGCAGAACTAGGTCATCCCGACCCATATGGCGACGAACAAAACTGACATGAACGAAGATCGATCGAGTAATGGGCACAGGTCCTGGCTGGAACGGATTGTCCAGGCTTTTGCCCACGAGCCCAAGAGCCGCCAGGAACTCCTGGAACTGCTCCGTGAAGCTCACGAAAACAAGGTGCTCGACAGTGAAGTTTTATCCATTGTCGAGGGCGCTATTTCCGTTGCCGATCTGCAAGTACGCGACATCATGGTGCCGCGCTCACAGATCATCAGCGTCAAGGCCAACCAGACACCACAAGAGTTTCTGCCGGCTGTCATTGAGGCGGCCCACTCCCGGTATCCGGTCATTGGCGAGACGCCTGACGATGTCCTAGGCGTTCTGCTTGCCAAAGACTTACTGCCCTTGATCATTAACGGGGATAAGCCATTCGACCTCAAGACCATTCTGCGCCCGGCTACGTTTGTTCCAGAATCCAAGCGGCTGAACGTACTCCTGCGCGAATTTCGGACCACACACAATCATATGGCTATTGTGGTCGATGAATATGGCGGCGTAGCGGGTCTTGTCACTATTGAAGATGTGCTTGAGCAAATCGTTGGCGATATCGAAGACGAGCATGATGTCGAAGAAGAAAGCTTCATCAAGCCGCTACCCAGCGGAGACTTTATCGTCAAGGCGCTGACACCTGTCCAGGCCATCAATGACTTCTTCGATACAGAGTACCCCGATCAGGATGTCGATACCGTTGGAGGTCTTGTCATGAGTGCCTTCGGTCATCTTCCTCGCCGCAACGAAGAGGTGGTAATCGACGACTTTCGCTTCCGCGTTCTCAACGCTGACGGTCGGCGCATCCATCTGCTCCGCATGACCCCGGTCACAGAGCGTTAAAACGCAACGGCTTGTCTGGTCGTCTGCCAGACAAGCCGTTAAACAGTCCTGTATTACACCCTCTCAGTAGCTAGCAGCACCCGGCATCCATTAAGCTTGCGCACCGCTGCATAGACCAAGGATTTCCGATGCGCTGGATGATTACTCCCGGCTGGAAAGGCAATTTACTAGCATTAGTGGCCGGTGCCCTGACACCTCTCGCACTGGCACCTTTCAACTTCTGGCCGATAGAAATAGTATCGATTGCCCTCTTCTATCTCTCACTACGCGAATTGCGCGCTGGCGGGGCATTCCTGCGTGGCTGGTGCTATGGCCTGGGTGCATTCCTGGCCGGTACAAGCTGGGTATACGTCAGCATCCACGACTACGGTGCGGCATCGATGCCCTTGGCAGCAGGCCTCACGTTTGGCTTTTGCGCCGGTATCGCTTTGTTTTTTGCTTTACCTGCGTGGTTATGGGCGCTTTGTCTACGCCGAAATCATGCTCCGGCGGCGGACGCGTTGGCGTTTGCAGCACTCTGGTTTGGCCTGGAGCTATTCCGTAGCTGGTTCCTGACCGGATTCCCCTGGTTATTTGCAGGTTATAGCCAGATGGATGGCCCGCTGGCCAGCCTTGCCCCGGTTGGGGGTGTCTGGCTTCTGTCATTCAGCGTGGCGCTGATCGCTGCCCTACTCGTCAACATACCCTGGCTGATCCGTAAACCAGTCAGCCTGGTTGCTGGCATTGTTTTACTGATTGCCCCCTGGTTTGGCGCCATTGCCTTCAAAGGGCAAGTCTGGACACAGCCCGCTGGTGAGCCCCTAAAGGTTGCAGCCATGCAAGGCAATATTGCCCAGGAGCTTAAATGGGACCCAGGCCATGTGCAGAATACGCTGGCCCTGTATCGCCAAATGACCATCCAGGAAGGCAAGGTCGATCTGATCGTCTGGCCGGAAAACGCCATTCCGGTGCTTAAGGAATATGCTAATGGCTACCTCCAGGAGGTTACAGCCATCGCCAGTCAGCGAGGCGCGGCGCTTATCACAGGCATTCCAGTACGCGAGCGTGACGACAAGGGCCAGGACCGCTTCTATAACGCGGTAACGGTCAACGGTGACAGCGCAAACACTTACTTCAAGCAGAAGCTGGTTCCGTTTGGCGAATATGTACCCCTACAAGAACAGTTGCGCGGACTGATCACCTTTTTCAATTTACCTATGTCCGACTTCTTGCCGGGTCCCAGAGACCAGCAGCTCCTAACAGCCAAGGGATATGCGATTGCGCCGTTCATTTGTTATGAAGTGGTCTATCCGGAGTTTGTGGCGGATATGGCCGCCCGCAGCGACCTGCTGCTAACTGTGAGTAACGATACGTGGTTTGGTAAGTCATTCGGCCCCCAGCAACACCTACAAATGGCCCGCATGCGCGCGCTGGAAAGTGGTCGTTGGATGATCAGAGGGACGAACAACGGAGTTACAGCCCTGATTGACCCATTCGGCCGCATCACTACCCAGATTCCATCATTTGAGCTGGCTACACTGCATGGGTCGGTCGTGCCGATGCAGGGCACTACGCCCTACCTGACCTGGCGTCTCTGGCCACTAGCCATTTTGAGCGGCCTGCTGGCTCTTTGGGCGCTGTTCCGAAGGGGCATTGAACGCTCCCGCCGTATTGTTTGATATCGCATAGAGGCAGGGTCAGGAAATAACTGGCCTGCCTTTCTTCAACGATAGGCCAAAGGATAAGCGACAAGCCCTATCGCTTCATTCAGCAGGATCATGCTTTGGGCAATAGCCTTGGATTCCGGCATCCACCCACCTAATGGCTTTCCACTAGGCGTACCCATAAAGCCCATCGGAGCAGCGATAACCTCAAATCCCTGACGCTCGAAGCACCATCGAGCGCGCGCCATATGAAAAGCCTGGGTGACCAGCACGATTCGCTTCACGCCAGCCGGCTTGAGAATGGACGCGCTAAGCGTTGCATTCTCCCACGTGGTGCGGCTGTTCTTTTCCTGCCACTTCACGGATACCCCAAGGTCTTTTTCCATCACTTCGGTCATCAGCTCAGCCTCGCTGGGAGGCGATGACAAGGGTGAGCCTCCTGAAATCAGAATCGGCAGCTGAGTGACCTTGGCAATACGTGCAGCATAGCGAACACGCTCGATTCCCATTGCGCTGGAAACATCGCCTTCCCACGCTGGATCGTTACGCTCTCGAGAGGCACCCAATACAACAATGGCATCCGCTTGCTGTGTAAGGGAAGGCCAATCGGTTTGGGCAATAGGAGGGTCACGCTCGATCACGCGGGCCTCCCATTCAACCGCAACCGGCAGACTGATCAGCCAGAAACCTGCAACACCCAACCCCAGGCAAGTCATTGAAGCCTTGGGCCAACGCTTGCGTAACACAAGACCTGCCAGTAAAAGCAGTAAAAACAAGCCTGGCGGCATTAGTAGCTGCTTGCAAACGTAGCGAATCAACATCGAGACATCCATGACGTCAGGCACATTCCTGGTCAAGCGAAAAACAAGACGCGATGATAGCGCGTAGAAAGCGGATTACCGATGCACTGGCATCCAAAGTGGGATCAAATGGCACATGTATCCGTGCTGCAGACCTTATGAGTCATGCACAGGGGGCATCGCTCGATCTGCTGACCATCATTAACTTGCAGCCCGCAACGCAGGCAACGCACCGCCACTGACGGCTTTCCCAGACAGGAAGGTCTCGGATAGATCAGCTCCTGACAGGCATGAACCCATTGGTCATTTCTGACCAGCCATGCCCTGATGATTTCCAGATCTTCCAGATGAAGGCCTGAAATTTCTATTTCCTGCTGCGTTTTGCGGTGCAACCGCTCCGCCGTGGCAGCTTCGTCCAGAGCGCGCTCCAGACGCCGTTGCAAACGCTCCAGCGGATGTCTCGCCAGGCGCTGCGCTGTGTCATAACTCATAGATAGCCTCCGGAAAGCCCTATCCTGCTGTTACCCAAGCGTAGTGCGCGATTGGTGAAACCGCGAGCCGAGAAAATGACGGATTTCACTTTTATGAAATAAAAGGCTTTCTGGCTAAAGGTTCCTTGCTTGGAGACGGTTCATGTATGCTTACCGGCTTATCTAATTGCCTTTCGTAGCCGCAGATCACGCCATGCACGAACATTACCAACCCCGTGAGATAGAAGCCGCCGCCCAATCCTGGTGGGAACAGAACAATGCCTTCTCTGTAACGGAGCAGCCGGGAAAGGAGAAGTACTATTGCTTGTCCATGTTTCCCTACCCGAGTGGCAAGCTACACATGGGGCACGTCCGCAATTACACCATTGGTGATGTAATTGCCCGCTATCACCGCATGCAGGGTAAAAATGTCCTGCAGCCCATGGGGTGGGATGCCTTCGGTATGCCGGCGGAAAACGCCGCGATGAAAAACAACGTCGCTCCTGCCAAGTGGACGTACGAAAACATCGAATACATGAAGAACCAGCTCAAGAGCCTGGGCCTTGCTATTGACTGGTCGCGCGAAGTCACAACCTGCAAGCCCGACTATTATCGCTGGGAGCAGTGGCTTTTCACGCGTCTCTTCGAAAAGGGCATCATCTACCGCAAGAACGGCACCGTAAACTGGGACCCGGTCGACCAGACTGTACTGGCGAACGAGCAGGTCATCGACGGTCGCGGTTGGCGCTCCGGCGCGCTGATCGAGAAACGTGAGATCCCGATGTACTACTTCCGCATTACCGACTATGCGGAAGAACTGCTGGCCTCTCTGGATGACCTCCCCGGCTGGCCCGAGCAGGTCAAGACCATGCAGCGCAACTGGATTGGCAAGTCCCGCGGCATGGAGGTTCAGTTCCCCTATGACCAAGCCTCCATTGGTCATGCGGGTGCACTAAAAGTTTTCACGACTCGCGCTGATACGCTGATGGGTGCTACCTATGTCGCTGTTGCGGCCGAGCATCCATTAGCCACCCAGGCGGCGCAGAACAATCCCGAATTGCAGGCGTTTATTGACGAATGCAAGCGCGGCGGCGTGGCAGAAGCAGACATTGCCACTCAGGAAAAGAAAGGCATGCCGACACCTCTGTTTGTCGAGCATCCACTCACTGGCGAAAAGCTGCCAGTGTGGGTCGCCAACTATGTCCTGATGCATTATGGCGAAGGCGCAGTCATGGCCGTACCAGCACATGATGAACGCGACTTTGAATTCGCAACCAAATACAGCTTGCCGATCAAGCCAGTCGTACGCACCAGTGCAGGTGACGAAACGCCTGCGCCTTGGCAAGCCGCTTATGGTGAGCACGGCACGCTGATCAACTCCGGTGAATATGACGGTCTTGATTTCAGCGCGGCGTTTGAGGCCATCGGCGCAACCTTAAAGAACAAGGGTATGGGTGAAGCTCGTACTCAGTTCCGCCTGCGTGACTGGGGTATCAGCCGCCAGCGCTACTGGGGCTGCCCAATCCCGATCATCCATTGCGATAGTTGTGGCGATGTTCCTGTTCCCGAGGATCAGCTCCCCGTCGTTCTGCCAGAAGACGTAATCCCGGACGGCGCAGGTTCTCCTCTGGCTAAAATGCCCGAGTTCTACGAGTGCACCTGTCCCAAGTGCGGCGCCGCAGCCAAGCGCGAAACCGACACCATGGATACCTTTGTCGAGTCGTCCTGGTACTTTGCTCGCTATGCCTCCCCCCAGTTCGAAGGTGGTATGGTCGACAAAAATGCGGCCAACTACTGGCTGTCTGCTGATCAGTACATTGGCGGTATCGAGCACGCTATTCTCCACCTGCTCTATGCACGCTTTTTCCACAAGCTGATGCGTGACGAAGGCCTGCTCTCCTCCAATGAGCCCTTCAAGAATCTGTTGACCCAGGGCATGGTGATCGCTGAAACCTATTACCGCATGAATGAAAAAGGCGGTAAGGACTGGTTCAACCCGGCTGATGTAGAAGTCGAACGCGATGCCAAGGCCAAGGTTATCGGTGCCAGGCTGAAGTCGGACGGCCTGCCGGTAGAAATTGGTGGCACTGAGAAGATGTCCAAATCCAAGAATAACGGAGTGGACCCGCAGGCCATGATAGATCAGTACGGTGCTGATACGTGCCGTCTGTTCATGATGTTCGCTTCTCCGCCAGACATGAGCCTTGAATGGTCTGACTCTGGCGTAGAGGGCGGCAGTCGCTTCCTGCGCCGTGTATGGCGCCTAGCCCAAGCTCATGTCAGCCAGGGGCTTCCCACTGCACTGGATGTGGCGACCCTGACCAACGAGCAAAAGGACGTCCGTCGCGCCATTCACCTGGCGATCAAACAGGCCAGCCAGGACATTGGTCAGAATCACAAGTTTAATACAGCCATCGCAGCGGTCATGACCCTGATGAACGTGCTGGAAAAGGCACCTCAGGCCAGCGATCAGGATCGTGCCTTGATGCAGGAAGGCTTGGAAGCCGTAGCATTGCTGCTGGCGCCTATTACGCCACATATCTGTCATGCCTTGTGGGCTGAGTTAGGCCATACCGATGCGGTTATCGATGCCCGCTGGCCAAGCGTAGATGAAAGCGCTCTGGTACAGGACACTCTGCAGATCGTCATTCAGGTCAACGGCAAGCTACGCGGCCACATAGAGGTTGCAGCCCAAGCCAGTCGTGAAGACATCGAGGCTGCTGCCCGTACGAACGAAAATGTTCTGCGCTTTACCGAGGGACTGACAATTCGCAAGGTCATTGTCGTTCCAGGCAAGCTGGTCAATATCGTCGCCAATTGAAGCCGAACGGAGTGAAAAACATCATGATGAAACGGAGCCTTCCCTGCCTTGCGGCGATTGGAATGACCGTATTGCTAAGCGCTTGTGGTTTTCAACTGCGCGGTACAGGCAACACCGAACTGTCGCTGCGTGAACTGAGCCTATCCGCCCGTGACAGCTATGGCGAGACGGTCAAGCAGGTAAGAACCATGCTTGAAAGCAATCATGTCAACGTCAACCCGGGCGCGACGTATACGCTGTACCTGGCAGGTGAGCAGCAGACACAACGCACAGCGAGCTATACCGCCGGCGCGCGAAGTGCTGAAATTGAGCTGACTACCAAGCTGCCCTATGAGATTCACGGTCGCAACGATGCAGTGCTGCTTCATGACGAGCTGGAAACGCAGCGCTACTACGTAACCGATGAAAACAACATTATTGGTTCTGAACAGCAAGCCCAGCAGTTGAGAAAAGAGATGCGCGCAGAATTGGTCCGCCAACTGGCCTCCCGCCTGCAGACCATTACGCCTCAGCGACTCGACAAACTGCAAAGCGAAGCCGATGCACGTGCACGCGCCGAAGCTGAAGCAGAACGTGCAGCGCAGCAGAACATGCCGCCGCAGCAGTCTCCGATCGAAATCCCCTCCCGCTAAAGACTACGGGGCCTCACGGCCCCGTATTTTCTTCTTATGAAACTGAATCCAGCTCAACTCGCCAAGCACCTACAAGGGCAACTGGCCGCAATCTATGTCATTAGTGGTGACGAGCCCCTGCTTTGTCAGGAGGCGGCCGATGCCATTCGAGCCTCAGCGAAAAGCCAGGGATTCGATGAGCGCCAAGTGTTCAACGTGGAAGCTAACTTTGACTGGAGTCTGCTTTACGAAGCAGGCGCAAGCCTTTCACTGTTTGCACAGAAGCGACTGATCGAACTGCGCATTCCGAACGGTAAGCCTGGCGATAAGGGTTCAGAGGCGCTACTACGTTATCTGTCACGCCCCGCTGAAGATACGTTGCTTCTCATTACTCTACCCAAGCTTGATGGTAGCGCACAGAAAACCAAATGGGCCAAGGCGCTCATTGAGCACCCGGAGGCTCAGTTCATCCAAATTTGGCCGATTGACGTCCATCAGCTGCCTCAATGGATCCGCCAGCGTCTTTCTCAGGCTGGCTTGGCAGCCTCTCAGGAGGCAGTAGAGCTGATTGCCGTGCGGGTAGAAGGCAACCTGCTGGCAGCCGCACAGGAAATCGAAAAGCTCAGGCTCCTGGCCGACGGAAACCCGCTTGATGCAGCCACTGTACAAGCAAGCGTTGGCGATAGTGCCCGCTTTGACGTGTTCGGCCTCATCGATGCAATACTGGCAGGCGAAGCCAATCATGCGCTACGTATTCTGGAAGGTCTTCGCGGGGAAGGTGTCGAGCCCCCTGTGATCTTATGGGCCCTGGCCCGAGAGTTACGTCAACTGGCCAACCTTGCACAACAGCAAGAGCAGGGCATACCGCTTGATCGTGCGTTTGCCCAGGCCAAGCCACCGATCTGGGAGAAAAGACGGCCATTGGTAAGCCGTGCCCTACAACGGCATTCGGTCATTAAACTGAATCGACTGTTACTGGACGCCCAGCATTTGGATGCACAGATCAAGGGACAGGCCCAGGGTGATGTATGGACAACCCTACGTCAGCTGACCCTTATGCTGGCCGGGCAACGGTTTCCACTGCCCTCTGCTGCTCTGGATACCTTTCAACGATAGTCGTAAGATGCTCCCTCCTATGCACAACACATACTAAGCGAGCATTCTTATGGCCAAAAAACAGCGACGGCCCAACAAGGCCAAATCAACCATCGCCCAACCCCTGTTTCGCTGTCGACAGGAAAAGCCTAAAAAAGGCAAAGGCAGCTACCGCCGCGAAGCCTTCCCAACTGACGATGGGAAGGCTTTTTTATTAGTAGCGGCATAATTCCCTGTACTTCTTTCTCCAAACGAAGACGCCTCGATTCAGGCATGTTATGGTGACGAGTCTGTTGACGCACCCGGTGGGGATTCATGCAACACGGGAAAAAACGCAGGCTGAAACACAGCAGTCTTATTGCAGGCACCCTGGCGACCTTGATCACAGGGATCATTGCTGCTTGCGCACAAACACAGACGCAGAGCGAGACGGCTGCGCCAATCACAACGAACACTTCCAATACTTCCTCGCAGAATCGCTCCGTCAATACGACGCCCGAGCCTTCTCAGGAAAGCTTCGAGCAGTGGCGAGATCGATTTCGTCAGGATGCTCAGGCCGCTGGCATTAGCGCAGCAACATTCAGTCGAGCCTTCACAGGGGTAACCCCTGATGATTCAGTGATTGCAGCGGATCGCAGCCAACCCGAGTTTACCCGGCCCGTTTGGGAGTATCTGTCCTCTGCGGTTTCGCAACAGCGCATCGCAAACGGCCAGAAATTGCTAGTTCAGTACTCCAGTCTCCTGGCACAGCTCGAAGCCCGCTACGGCATCGAGCCAGAACGCCTCGTAGCTTTTTGGGGTATCGAAAGCAATTACGGCAACAATATGGGTAACAAAAGCGTTGTTCGCTCTCTGGCAACCTTGGCCTATGAAGGTCGCCGCCCCGCCTTTGCGCAGGCGCAACTACTGGCCGCCCTGACCATCATTCAAAATGGTGACATTACGCCTGAGCGTATGATTGGCTCTTGGGCCGGCGCCATGGGACAAACACAATTCATTCCGACGACCTATAACGAACATGCCGTCGACTTCGATGGCGATGGTCGCCGGGATATCTGGGGCTCCAACGCTGATGCCTTGGCCTCAACAGCCAATTACTTGAAAGCCTCTGGCTGGCAGGATGGGAAGCCCTGGGGATTTGAAGTGCGCCTGCCTCAGGGTTTTGATTACGCCCAGGCAGACATGGATATCCGCAAGCCTCTATCGGACTGGCAGGCCATGGGTGTTCAAGGCGCAGCGGCGCCATTATCTCCCGCGTATTCCATGGAACAAGCCTCTCTGCTCGTTCCAGCGGGTCATCGAGGCCCAGCCTTCCTAGTCTTCAACAATTTCCGAACCATTCTTCGTTATAATAATTCTTCGTCTTATGCATTGGCCGTCGGGCTTTTATCAGACAGCTACAAAGGCGCGGGAAAAGTCAGTGCAGCATGGCCGCTTGAGGATGTCCCACTCAGCCGAAGCGAGCGAGTCGAACTTCAGCAGCGCCTGGCGGACCGGGGTTTTACACCTGGCACTGCTGACGGCATCATAGGTGCGAATACACGCAAAGCCATACGAGCATTTCAACAGACGCTAGGCTGGCCTGCAGATGGCTACCCTACTCCCTCTCTACTGGCTCGCCTACGCTCCCAATAAACAATAAAAAAGGCGCTTAAAGCGCCTTTTTTATTGCCATTCGATCAGGAGATCTTACTGCCATGAGCTTGCTGATCGGCATGGTAGGACGAACGAACCAGTGGGCCGGAGGCAACATTCTTGAAGCCCATCTTTTCACCTTCCTCAGCAAACCAAGCGAAGGTATCCGGGTGTACAAAGCGCTGTACCGGCAGGTGATTACGGGAGGGCTGCAAGTACTGCCCCAAGGTCAGCATATCGATCTCATGCTCGCGCATACGCTTCATGACCTCGATGACTTCGTCATCCGTCTCCCCAAGCCCTAACATCAGGCCTGACTTGGTAGGTACATGCGGTACGCGCTGCTTGAACTTCTGCAGAAGATCAAGAGACCACTCGAAATCAGAACCTGGACGAGACGACTTATACAGGCGCGGGACCGTCTCCAGGTTGTGATTGAAAACATCAGGCGGTTCGGTAGCGGTGATATCCAATGCAATATCCATACGCCCCCGGTAATCAGGCACTAAGGTCTCAAGTTGAACACCTGGGGACAACTGGCGGATCTCGCGCAAGCAGTCAGCAAAGTGTTGCGCACCGCCGTCTCGCAAGTCATCACGGTCAACCGAGGTAATAACGACATATTTCAGACGAAGATCGGCAATCGCGACGGCCAGATTTCTTGGCTCGTCCACATCCAAAGGCTTCGGACGACCATGCCCCACATCACAGAAGGGACAACGACGCGTACAGATGTCACCCATGATCATGAAGGTAGCGGTGCCGCCCGAGAAGCACTCACCCAAGTTGGGGCAAGAGGCTTCCTCACAGACGCTATGAAGCTTGTGCTTGCGAAGCAGCTGCTTGATGCGCTCCACTTCGGGCGTTACCGGAATTCGCACACGAATCCAGTCAGGTTTACGCGGCAGCTCTTCGGTTGGGATGATCTTGACCGGAATACGGGCAACCTTTTCTGCACCACGTAATTTGACGCCCATTTCGACTTTCTTGCGCACAGGCGCTTCAGCGATGGGCGTCTCAACGTTCACACTGTCTTGCACTGTTGTCATGTCAGCTCTTTTCCAGGGTGATCTGGTCAGCATAGCCAAGCCGTGACACAAGCTGCTCACGCAGCCGCTGAGTCACCTCGGCAAATTCGATAGGCCCGGCGTGATCGCGTAGCTGGGTCATGGCCAGGCCGGCATAACCACAGGGATTGATTCGACGGAACGGCGCCAGATCCATGTCGACATTCAAGGCCAAGCCATGAAAGGAGCGTCCGTTACGGATACGCAGGCCAAGGGATGCGATCTTTGCACCATTGACATAAACACCAGGGGCGTCAGGTTTCGCATAGGACTCAACTCCGTAGCTGGCCAACAGACCGACCAGGCTCTGTTCCATCCGGGATACGAGTTCACGAACCCCCAACCCCAATCGCCTGACATCCAGAAGCAGATAGGCGATCAGTTGTCCTGGCCCATGGTACGTTACTTGGCCGCCTCTATCGACCTGTATGACAGGAATTTCACCCGCATTGAGTAGGTGCTCGGCCTTGCCTGCTTGCCCCTGAGTGAAAACAGCAGGATGCTGCAACAGCCAAACCTCGTCCAGTGCCGAAGGATTGCGCTTGTCGGTAAAGCGCTTCATGGCTTGCCAGGTCGGCTCATAGGGGGCCAAGCCCAGCTCTCGGAAGCCGAGCGTCTTGTCCATTACAGCACCATGTGAACGCGGCCTGTACTACGCAGGTCGGCGTGAATCGACTGTAATTGCTCGACGCCTGTGGCGCGGATCAGCACCTGTACAGACAGAAAGCGGCCATTACGGCTATCACGTGTTACCCGAGTCGTAACATCCAGGTCCGGCGCATGGCGTTGAATGATTTCAACCACCAAATCAGCAAAACCGTCTCCGGCATCGCCGATCACCTTGATCGGGTAGTTATCGCAAGGAAATTCAATTTTTGGAGCTTGAGTGTCGGTATCAGTCATGGCATTCGCGGGTCTGGGGCCCGAAGGTAAAGACGCCCGCAAAAGCGGGCGTCCTGGGATCAGTTGAACAGTCCGTAGAAGAATAGACGAATGCTATCCCACAACTTACGGAAGAAACCACCCTCTTCGACCGGCTGCAGGGCTACAAGGTCAGCAGTATGCATGACCTTGTCATCCAGTTTTACTTCAACCTTGCCAATAGCCTGGCCTTTGGCAATGGGTGCAGTGATCTGCGGGTTCATGACAATTTCAGCCTTCAGCTTTTTCAACTGGCCACGAGGCAAGGTCATGGTCAGGTCGTCAGCAAGACCTGCAGAAACCTCTTTCTCGGTGCCTTTCCAGACCGGCGCGCGAGCAAGCTCCACACCCTTCTTGTAGAAAGACTGAGTTTCAAAGAAGCGGAAACCGTAGGTCAGAAGCTTCTGGGTTTCGGCAGCACGGGCCTGCTCACTGTTAGTGCCGAAGACTACTGCAATTAGGCGCATGCCTTCACGCACAGCTGAGGCCGCCAGACAGTAGCCTGCTTCCTCAGTGTGGCCTGTCTTCAGGCCGTCAACAGTCTTATCACGCCATAGCAGCAGGTTACGGTTTGGCTGCTTGATATTGTTCCAGAAGAATTCCTTCTGGGAATAAATGGCATAGTGGGTCGGCTCTTCGTAAATAATCGCACGAGACAGCTTGGCAATGTCATGAGCAGACGAGTAATGATCCGGGTTAGGTAGACCCGTAGCGTTCATGTAGTGGGTATTGCTCATTCCCAGGCGCTGGGCTGTGGTGTTCATCATGTCGGCAAACGCATCTTCACTACCGGCGATATGCTCGGCCATGGCCACGCTCGCATCATTGCCAGACTGGATAATGATGCCGTGGAGCAAATCGCTAACCGAAACCTGATTACCCACCTGAATGAACATCCGGGAGCCGCCAGTACGCCACGCGTGCTCGCTCACGTTGACCATATCGCCTTCCTTGATACGGCCACGCTGAATTTCCAGAGTAGCAATATAGGCCGTCATCAACTTGGTCAGGCTCGCCGGAGGCAGGCGCTGATCGGAATTATACTCTGTGATGATCTGGCCACTGCTCGCATCCATCAGGACCCAGGACTTGGCAGCAAGCTGTGGGGGCGAAGGAATCATCGGCTCGGCCGCCCAGACGGCCGGTGCAGCGATGAGCAGAACGAGCAAAAAGACGCGTTGAGCTAAGGTGGTGATGTTCATCCGACTCTCTAATGGTTAAGCAGACTAATTAAACAAGCCCAGAGGGCATACACACAGAGCGTCCTTGCTCCTAATCCGGACGTACCACTGAGGCTTGCCCCAAATTGGCAAGACGTACGGTATTTTGCAGCTGGCTGGCTTCACCCTGCGTGCCGATCGGTCCCAGTCTCACGCGGTGCAGGGTCTGCTGGTTGCGCACGACCGAGCTGATAAAGACTGGGGCAGCCGTCAGCTCGCTGAGCTTGTCCTTCAGGAGCTCCGCAGCGTCCGGATTGGCGAAGGCGCCCACCTGGAGATACAGCCCACCGGCTTGCGCAGAAGCGTTTTTTTTTGAGTCAATCTCTAGCGGCACAACCGGAGCGGCATGCTGTTGCGGAGGCGGATTATAGGTTTCAACGGTGGCCACTGCCTGCGGCTTGACGGGTGCCGGAGCGGTAACCGCACGCTGTGGCTGCGCCAGAACCATTGGCATGGGACGGCCCTGCTGGGCCCACCACTGCGCCGGATCAATGCCCTCAACACGCACGTGAGCCGTTCCAGTCTCGGCGTATCCAAGCTTTTTAGCAGCAGCAAACGACAGGTCGATCACACGATCGGAATAAAAAGGGCCCCGGTCATTAACCCGCACAATGACACTTTTGCCATTATCCAGATTGGTTACACGAACGTAGCTGGGTAACGGCAATGTCTTGTGAGCAGCGGTCATACCATACAGATCATAGGTCTCGCCATTCGCTGTGGCTTGGCCATGAAACTTGGTACCGTACCAAGAAGCTGTACCGGTTACACGATAGCTTGTGGCATCGTTTAACGGAAAATAGGTCTTGCCCAGTACCGTATAAGGGTTGTTCTTGATCGGCCCGTAGTTGGGCATTGGAACAGCATCAGGAATGCGCGAAATATCCACATCCCACCACGGCGCACCGTCCTTGTGTGGACGGGAATAACTGCCAGGCCCTGCTATAGACCCATAGGTGGGAGGTTTCTGCGGGGGTTGGCTCGAACAGCTCGCTATCAGCCCTGCCAGGGCGAGGCAGGCAGTAACAGTCAGTCCACGATTAAAGTGTTTCATTGCGACGCCCCATGTGCATGACGCTCAGCAATAGCCTCCGCCAACTGGTTGACAGCCATGGCGTACATGACGCTGCGGTTGTAGCGCGTGATTGCGTAAAAATTAGGCAGGCCCATCCAGTACTCCGGGCCTGAATTGCCGTCCAACCGGAACGAGGTTACACGTAGGTCATCCCTCAGGGGCTCGGATGGGTTCCAGCCCAGCGCACGCAACTCTGCCACGCTTTTGATGGGTTCGATACCCTGAACAACGCCTTGCTCTACTTTATCGCCACGCACTTGAGCACGTACAGCCACGGTGCCGCCTGCCGTCCAGCCGTGACGCTTGAAATAGCTGGCGACACTACCGATCGCATCGGCTTTGTCGTTCCAGATATCAATATGGCCGCTTCCATCAAAGTCCACGGCATAGGCGCGAAAACTGCCTGGCATGAACTGGGGAAGCCCCATGGCGCCTGCATAAGAGCCGGTCAAGCTAAGCGGATCAACCTGCTGCTCACGACTCAAGAGTAGAAATTCACGCAGCTGATCCCGAAAGAACGGTGCCCGTTGAGGATAATCAAAGGCTAGAGTCGACAGCGCATCCAGCACCCGATAGTTGCCCTTGTTTCGGCCATAAAAGGTTTCTACGCCAATGATGGCAACGATGAACTGAGGCTGGACGCCATACTCACGCTCGGCTTTCGCCAAGGCTTCGGCATTTTCGTTCCAGAACGCTACCCCTTGCTCGATACGCTTGTCGGTAACGAAGATAGGCCGATATTCACTCCAAGGCTTTACCCGCTCAGCTGGGCGAGAAATAGCATCAAGAATACTCTGCTTGCGCTCCACCTCGCCAAACAGGTCCTTTAACTGCTGTCCAGCAAAGCCATAATTACGCGTCATCTCATTGATGAAGCTGGCAACCTGAGGCGAATCGTCATAGTCACCGGCAGTTGCGGCGCCTGTGAACCCTATCGCTCCCAGCAGACCGAAGCACTGAAGGCAGCGGCCCATCCATCCAAACGGTGTCAGCATTGCGTCCTTCACTTAAATCACGATTGGGCGATCCACTTCCGGTGTGTATGGATCGCCATCAAAACTCCAAAACCGCACAGCAACGTCACAACGGACGTACCGCCATAGCTGATAAACGGTAACGGCACCCCAACCACAGGCAGCAAACCGCTGACCATGCCAATATTAATGAAGACATAAACAAAAAATGTCATCGTCACGCTACCAGCCAACAGCTTGCCAAACAATGTTTGTGCCTGGATGGTAATCGTAAGCCCTCGCCCTATCAGTAGCAGGTACAAGCACAGCAGCAGACATACGCCAACCATGCCGAACTCTTCTCCAAGGACGGCAATGATAAAGTCCGTATGGCTTTCGGGCAAAAAATCCAGATGAGATTGCGTTCCCAAAAGCCAACCCTTGCCAAATACACCACCGGATCCGATGGCTGCCTTCGACTGAATGATGTTCCATCCAGACCCCAAGGGGTCCATTTCGGGATCAAGAAAGGTCAACACCCGCCGCTTTTGATAATCGTGCATGACGAAGAACCACATTGCGACGGCAACCGGTGCCGCAGCTGCTACCGCGCCAATGAGCCAGCGCCACTGCATTCCTCCGACGAATAGCACAAAACCACCCGAGGCCAGAATCAGCATGGCCGTCCCAAGATCGGGCTGATCAAGAATCAGTACGAAAGGTATGCCGATTGTAATCAGGCTTACAACGATGTGCTTGAAGCTGGGCGGAAGACTGCGCTTGGATAGATACCACGCCACCATCATGGGCATGAGCAGCTTCATGAACTCGGATGGCTGAAAACGAATGACCCCTGGGATATTGATCCAGCGTGTGGCGCCCATGGCGTTATGGCCCATGACGTCAACGACCACCAGCAGCGCAACGCCGATTAAGTACCCCAAAGGTACCCAACGAGCCATGAAACGAGGCTCAAACTGCGCAATCACAATCATGGCCACCAGGCCAAGCCCAAAGGAGGTGCCCTGCTTGATTACCAGATCCCAGCTCTTGCCACTGGCTGAATACAACACGAACAACCCGACAGCCCCGAGCATGAGCAATATCAACAGTAGAGGGCCGTCAATATGCATGCGCTGCAACAAGGTGGAACGGCGGCGCATGACGTCGCCTTCGGGTATCGTTCGGTCGAAGTTAGAATTCATGGCTTGGTTGACTCCGCAACGACCGGCTTGGCGTATTCAGCCTTGAGCTTGCCATTTTCATCCAACAGCCAGGCATCAGCGACTTCCTTGAGTACAGGCGCCGCAACGCCGCTGCCAGACTCTCCATTTTCGACCATAACGGAGATGGCTATCTGTGGGTTGTCTGCCGGCGCAAACCCTACGAACAAAGCATGGTCACGATGGCGCTCTTTAAGCGCGGCAGAGTTGTAACGCTCGTTCTGACGAATCGCGACTACCTGTGCAGTACCACTTTTACCCGCGATCCGGTAAGCCGCTGTAGCGCCCATCTTATGAGCAGTACCACGCGGTGCATGAACCACTGCCTCCATACCCTGAGTAATACGATCCCAGTTTGCGGGATCCTTGAGCAGGATATCGGGCATTGGATTTGAATCCACCGGAGGCTGATTCTCGATAGTTTTAGCCAGATGCGGGCGAATCCATTTGCCATGACTGGCGATAAGACTGGTAGCCTGGGCCAGCTGCAAAGGCGTTGTTTGCATATAGCCCTGGCCGATCCCTAGGATCAGCGTTTCACCAGGGAACCATACCTGACGCCGCGTGACCCGCTTCCATTCCCGTGACGGCATCAGACCCGAGGCCTCTTCGAACATATCCAGCGAAACCCGTTGCCCGATACCAAAGCGATTCAGGTAGTCATGCAACCGATCGATACCAATCTTATGGGCAAGATCATAGAAATAAGTATCGTTGGAACGCATGATGGCTGTTTCCAGATCAACCCAGCCATCACCGCTATGATTCCAGTTGCGGTACTTGTGATCGTAATTGGGTAGTTGGTAGTAACCCGGGTCGAATACTCGGGTACTCGGCGTCACCACGCCAGCATCCAGCCCGGACAGTGCTACTACTGGCTTAATTGTGGAACCTGGCGGATATAGGCCGCGCAAGACACGGTTATACAGTGGCCGGTCAATCGAGTCGCGAAGCTCTGCGTAGTCCTTGAAGCTGATACCCGCAACGAACAGATTAGGGTTATAACTAGGCTGGCTGACCATGGCTAGCACTTCTCCCGTACGCGGCTGAATGGCTACGATAGCTCCGCGTCTTCCGCCCAAGGCTTTTTCCGCAGCTGCCTGCAGATTCGCATCCAGGGTCAGAACGATATCCTTCCCAGGCTTCGGATCGGTACGATTGAGTACCCGCAACACTCGACCACGAGCATTGGTTTCGACTTCTTCATACCCTACCTGCCCATGAAGCTCGCTCTCGTAAAACCGCTCGATGCCGGTTTTACCAATATGGTGAGTGCCGCTGTAATTGACCGGGTCGAGCTTTTTCAGCTCCTGTTCGTTAATCCGGCCCACATACCCAACCGAGTGCGCAAAGTGCTCACCCAAAGGATAATGCCGTACCAGCTGGGCGGCGACATCAATGCCAGGCAACCGAAACTGATTGACCGCAATACGGGCAATCTGGTCTTCGGTCAGCTCAAATAGAATAGGGACAGGTTCAAAAGGACGACGCCCCTGTCGCATCCGCTTTTCGAAAAGCTCCTTGTCTTCAGGCTGCAATCCAAGAACTTCGACAACCGTGTCGAGTGTCTTTTTCCAATCCCCTGCTCGCTCACGCGTAACGGTTAGGCTGAAGCTGGGCCTGTTGTCTGCGAGAATGACGCCGTTTCGGTCATAAATCAGCCCCCGCGTTGGCGGAATCGGCTGAACATGGACACGATTGTTCTCGGAAAGAGTGGAGTGATAGTCATATTGCATGACCTGCAGGTAGTACATACGCGCTACCAGCAGGCACGACAAGAACGCAATCACGGCCATGCCGATGAACACGCGCGAACGGACCTGGCGAGCGTCTTTTTCGTGGTCCTTGAGACGAATCGGTTGCGGCATCGACGAGTGGAAACGAGATTACTTGTGGTAAGGGTGCCCAGCCAATAGCGTCCAGGCTCGATAAATCTGCTCGCCGACTAGAATACGTACCAGCGGGTGAGGCAAGGTCAAGGGTGATAATGACCAACGCTGCTCACTACGCGCCATGACCTCCGGCGCGAGCCCTTCCGGGCCACCGACCATGAGATTGACGTTACGGGCATCAAGTCGCCAGCGGGAAAGTGTTTCAGCCAGTTGCTCCGTGCTCCACGGTCGACCGCCCACCTCCAGCGTTACTATACGCTCTCCTGGCTGAACCTTTGCCAACATGGCTTCACCTTCCTGGCGGATAAGCCTGGCCACATCAGCATTTTTGCCTCGCGTATTGAGTGGAATCTCCACCAGTTCGAGAGGCAGTTCAGGCGGGAGGCGCTTGACGTACTCTTGCCAACCTTCTTCAACCCAACGCGGCATGCGCGAGCCGACTGCGATCAATCGCACACGCACGGTATTACTTACTCACCATGAGCTGCGCGGCTTTGCTCTGCACCACGCCAGAGGCGTTCCAGATCATAGAATTCGCGGGTAGTCGGCAGCATGACGTGTACGACAACGTCACCCAGATCCAGTAACGCCCACTCGCCTGCTTCCAGCCCTTCACTACCCAAAGGCCGGACACCATTCTTCTTGACCTTTTCTATCACGTTATCTGCCAGGGACTTCACGTGACGGCTTGAGGTGCCGCTTGCGATAACCATGACATCAGTCACGCTGGTCTTGTCTCGTACATCCAGAACGGTAATGTCCTGGGCCTTCATATCTTCCAGCGCGTCAACCGCCAGTTGAACGAGTTGTTCACTTTGCATAACTACGTATAAACCTCATATTCAAGTCGTAGCACGGTACAGGCCGTGCTTTTCGATATAGATCATTACTGCGTCCGGCACGAGGTAGCGCACCGACTTTCCTGCTGCAAGCAGACCTCTTATTTGCGTGGCAGATACCGCCAAAGGCGTCTGCCAGATATAAGTGATCTGCCCCGCCGGCCCGGAAAGCGCCTGCGGATCAGGCTGCGTACGCGCAGCGATAAGATCGCACAGCTCTTGGGGAGGCTCGCTGTCCGCGTCGGGACGCTGCAGGACCAGAATGTGGCAATGATCCAAGAGTTCATTCCATCGATGCCATCCTGGCAATCCACAAAAGGCATCCCAGCCCAGCATCAGTAAAAGCTGTACATGCGGCCCCATCTCCCGCCGCAGCACTTCAAGCGTTTCGATCGTATAGGAAGGGCGTTCACGTCGAAACTCGATATCATCAACACGCAAATACTCAACATTCTCGACTGCCAGCTTGACCATCTCCAAGCGCTGCCGAGCAGAGACCTGTGGAGCACCACGATGAGGTGGACGCGCGCCAGGAATCAGCCGCAACTCATCAAGCTCAAGTTGCTCGGCCACTTCTAGCGCACTGCGCAAATGACCGATATGAACCGGATCAAAAGTGCCGCCGAATAACCCGATACGCGTGGTCATCAAGAACGAACTTGCCCGTCGCCAAGGACGATGTATTTTTCACTGGTAAGACCTTCCAGACCTACCGGCCCACGGGCATGCAACTTGTCAGTCGAAATACCGATTTCAGCGCCAAGCCCGTATTCAAAGCCATCAGCAAAACAGGTAGGCGCATTGACCATCACAGAGCTCGAATCAACCTCGGCCAGAAACTGACGTGAACGACCCAAATCCTCTGTCACAATGGCATCCGTATGATGCGAGCCATAATGATTGATGTGAGCGATGGCCTCATCCAGATCAGTGACTACCTTGATCGACAAAATCGGAGCCAGATATTCCGTGCTCCAGTCTTCTTCGCGAGCAGGTGTGACGTCGATAATATCACGTGTGCGTTCGCACCCTCTTAACTCCACGCCTTTTTCGCGTAGCGAGGCGGCAATAGCGGGCATAAAGGTGCTGGCAACTCCCGCATGTACCAGAAGCGTTTCCATCGCCCCGCAAATACCATAACGATAGCACTTGGCATTAAACGCAATACGATGCGCCTTTTCCAGATCAGCTTGATCATCCACATAAACGTGGCAGATACCATCCAGATGCTTGATCACAGGGACCCGCGCATCCTGGCTGATTCGCTCGATCAGCCCTTTTCCTCCGCGAGGAACGATCACATCCACATAGTCAGGCATGGTGATCAGGGCGCCAACTGCAGCACGATCTGTTGTTTCGACCACCTGAACTGCTGCTGCCGGTAACCCTGCCGAGGCAAGCCCGTCCTGGATACACAGCGCAATAGCCCGGTTGGAATGAATGGCTTCGGAGCCGCCCCTTAAAATCGTGGCGTTACCCGACTTCAGGCACAAGCTGGCAGCATCAATAGTCACATTGGGGCGCGACTCGTAAATGATACCAATAACACCCAGCGGGACACGCATCTTGCCAATCTGGATACCTGAAGGACGGTAACTCATATCGCGGATAGCACCCACAGGGTCCGGGAGTGCAGCAACCTGACGTAGCCCGGTAATCATGCCATCGATACGGGCTGGGGTTAGCGCCAGTCGGTCCAGCAGTGCCGAATCCAGGCCTGACGCACGCCCTGCAGCCAAATCTTTTTCATTTGCCTCGATCAGTAACGGTCGTGCACGATCCAGCGCCTCTGCAACCGTCAGAAGGGCGTTGTTCTTCTGCATAGTCGAAGCCCTGGCCAACAGCCGTGAGGCTTCACGGGCCGCACGGCCTAAACGGGTCATATAGTCGTGCACGGACTCGGTCATGGCGAAAATGAGTTTGGCTGAAAATTAAACAATTATACCGGGGGAAACCCAAGACGGACAGTCATCACATGCAGCCGTCATAGATTGAAAAGCTTTAATGCTCCTGCCTGAAACGCAGGACAGATGAGCCTAGGTATCATCGAGACGGCAAATCGGCTCTGATTCTGAGCGAGCTGTACTGAACCGCTCATCGCCTGGCCAGTCGAAAACGCGTTATATCCAAGGACTTACCATACCGCTCATGACCGCTTTTCTTGCCGACCTGAATGCCTGGCTAGGTGCACATCCCCATTGGCTAGGGACTGTCCTATTCATCACAGCATTTCTCGAGTGCCTGGCGCTGGCAGGTTTGCTTGTTCCTGGCACCGTTGCCTTGTTTGGCATCAGCGTATTGGCAGGAAGCGGTGTGCTGGGCCTTAGCGAAACGCTTATCCTGGGGTATCTGGGTGGACTGTTAGGCGATGCTGCGTCTTATTATCTTGGAAGGCGGTTTCACCAGAATATCCGCAGCCTTCCTGGATTACGTACCCATCCAGAGTGGATTTCCTCGGCGGAAAGTTTTTTTCAACGCAATGGCATTACCAGCTTATTGATAGGCCGCTTCATAGGTCCGCTAAGGCCTATGCTGCCAATGATTGCCGGAATGCTGGATATGCCAGTCATTCGCTTTGCGGTTGTAAGCCTCATTGCTGCGGCGGGTTGGTCGGCCGTATACCTGCTACCAGGCTGGATGACCGGTGCAGCGTTTCGCCTTCCCCTGCCGCCCGACTTCTGGCCGCAGGCCGCCGTCGTAGCAGGTGGAGCGGCCGTTTTGCTTGCGTTCATCATGCATGCCACTCTACGCGGGCGCAGTGGCTCAACGTTTATAAGCGCTGCACTGACCTTTGCGCTTTTGCTTGCGTTGCTGCTGGGCTGGCAACACTTACGCTCGCTGGACGAAGGTATCATGACGCTTGTCCAGGAACATCGGCAGCCATTCCTGAACAGTGTAGCGGTCATCATTACTCGCTTAGGCGACTTCCGAACCCAACTGATCGTAGCGGTTGTCCTGATTGTGTTGCTGGCAGCGATGCGCCAATGGCGCGGGATGTTTTTTGCCTTGGGTTCATTGCTAGGAACGGCAGTAGCCAACGGTACGCTGAAAAATCTGCTTGCACGGGCGCGCCCAGACATTCTTGCTGAGCCATTGACTACCTATAGCCTGCCTAGTGGACACAGTTCTGCATCGTTTGCCTTCTTTTTAACGCTGGGAATTTTAGCCTCACGGGGGCAATCTGCTCGGGTAAGACTGACAACGCTGGTCGTTGCCGCCCTACCCGCCTTAACCATTGCCACAACCCGTGTTTACCTGGGCGTACATTGGCCTACCGATGTCCTGGCGGGAGCGCTTCTAGCGGGTAGTTTCTGCGCGCTGAGCCTGGCCATCGTGCAACGCCAGGCAAGGCTCCAGCCTTTAACACTGCGCTTCTGGTGGATATTTATCCCGATTGCACTGGCTGTATTTACCTTTGCAGCAGCCTGGGCCTTACCCGTCGCCATAGAGCGCTATCTGCCTGCCACATGACAGCCTGCTTTATTCCTGCAGGCTGGATAACAACTCATGGAGGCGATCCAGACGCTCACCCGGATCATCAAAAGACAATAATTCGCTTTTTTGCTCGGGTGTAAAAGGCAGTAAGTAGGCTAACTGATAACCCAATTCGCGCTGGCCACCCGCCGTCCCATCCAGGTCCAGCGCTACCACCATAGGGTGCTCGGCCAGCGCTTGCAGCAATGCCGCCAAGTCATCATGTTTATCGGTTAAAGGGCGTTCGGCCGGCTCGTCCAGCCACTCGACCGTACCGATGGTTAGCTGATCACTCTGAACTTCGGTCTCCAGCAAGCGGAACCGCCGTATACCTTCCACTCTAACTCCCAGCAAACCATTGGATTGCTGTTGCCAGTCCTTGACAACAGCTTCGCAACCGAACCCTCCAAGGCTCGTCGGTGCAGTGCCCACCTCCTTGCCCTCAAGAATAGTCACTACCCCAAAACCGATATCTTGCTTCAGGCAGCGACTGATCATATCTAGGTAGCGAGGCTCGAACAGCTGTAGATCCAAGGGGCAACCTGGGAATAGCGTGGTCGATAAAGGGAACAGGGGCAGCTTCATACTGGCGTCTCAATCTATCGTCAGGATTGCTTATTGACGCCTTTAAGTCCGCCACGTGCAATGGCGGACCCGAAAAACTTCATATTCAGAAGCGATAAACCTCCGCTCCCGTACGGATTGGAATGATTTTGGGACGCTTTGCTGGCAGGTCAATTTCTTGAGCTACCTGCGTCCTGGGTTGTTTCGAGGACAACTTGGCAGACTTTTTAGCAGCCTGTTCAGCAACGGTCACCGCACCGGACAGCTGTTTGGCCAGTTGCTGTAGAAGAAGGCTCTGAGCCCTCACCTGGTCAGCCTCGGTTCCGTCATGTTTTTCCTCCAAGTGAACCATACGGCTACCTCGGAGCTTCTCGTTGCCATCCAGTAAATGCCAGCGCGCATCGAGAACGGCTGGCTGTTGTGGGCCGGAGTCCAGACGAGAGATATCCAACTCAATCATGACTTCAGGCCTGTACCCCTCAGGTGCACTTCCTATCACGACCCTGTTACTGTTGAGGCGCCACGCCATCTGACGGAGCAGCACATGCTGCATGTCATCGGTGAGAGAGCCTGCCCAGCGCGCCTTGCCCTCGGAGAGGGAGCCATCGGAATGCCGCTGCAGCAGTGTTCTGCGCTGCAGGTAATTGGCAATGGTCAGGCTGCGAATTTGCACGGCGGAGCCGGCTTTGGTCTTGGGGACTGAAGCCGTCCCGCTGTCCAGCTGATAGTAATGAGCCGGATATAGGCTAGCGCACCCCCCCAGACCCAAGGTCATGGAGGCTGCAAGCAATGCCATCAAACACATTCGCTTCATCGAATACCTACTGTCGAGCCACGTCCTGGCTGCTACCGATTACGTCGGACGAAAACAGACGGCGAATCATCCTAGAATTTTACGCCGTCTTCCAGCCAATCCGATCAAATCTCGACATCCAAGGCATCAACGCGCTGGAAACCTCGTGGCAATTTGTTACCACGACGACCGCGCTCGCCCCTGTAGTGTTCCAGATCATCACCCTTGAGTGACAACGTCCGCTTACCTGCCTGCAACACTAGTTGCCCACCTGGCGGTACGATTGCGAAATCCACCATGTACTCCTCGCGGCTGGCCACACGATCACCCGCAATACCGATGATCTTGTTGCCCTTGCCCTTGGCCAGCTGCGGCAGGTCGGACACGTTGAAGACGAGCAGACGCCCTTCGGTCGTAACCGCTGCAAGTAGATCCGCCGCCGCATTACGAACAACCTTGGGAAGCATGACCTGCGCGCCGGCTGGCAACGTAATCAAGGCTTTGCCTGCTTTGTTCTTGGCCTGCAGGTCTTCACCCTTAACGACAAACCCATATCCCGCATCGGATGCCATCACATATAGCTGCCCGTCATCCGGCAGGAGCACTGTCTCGAATGTTGCGCCAGGCGGCGGAGTGAGACGGCCTGTCAACGGCTCGCCCTGGCCTCGTGCAGAGGGCAGCGAATGTGCTGCCAGCGAGTAGCTACGTCCAGTTGAGTCGATAAAAACCGCAAACTGATTGGAGCGCCCGGGTGCAGCCGCCTTGAAGCCATCCCCTGCCTTATAGGAAAGTCCGGTAGCGTCGATGTCATGACCTTTGGCGCTGCGTACCCAACCTTTTTCAGATAGCACGACCGTTACCGGCTCGGTTGGCATGAGCTCGGTTTCAGATAACGCACGAGCTTCGGCACGCTCGACAATCGGTGATCGGCGATCATCTCCGTAAGCCTCAGCATCCTGAATCAGCTCATCACGCACGAGCTTGCGCAGCTTTTTCTCGTTACCTAACAAGCCTTGTAGGTGCTTCTGTTCTTTGAGTAGTTCATCCTGCTCGCTTTTGATTTTCATCTCTTCCAGACGCGCCAACTGACGCAACCGGGTATCAAGGATGTAATCCGCCTGAGTCTCGCTTAACCCGAAGCGTGCCATCAGCACGGCCTTGGGCTGCTCCTCGGTACGAATGATGTGAATCACTTCGTCCAGGTTCAGGAAAGCAATCATCAAACCGTCAAGCAGATGCAAGCGACGCTCTACTTTGTCTAGCCGGAACTGCAGACGGCGGCGTACGGTGCCAATGCGATACGTCAGCCACTCACCCAATACCTGGCGAAGGTTTTTAACCTGAGGCTTGCCATCCAGCCCAATCACATTGAGGTTCACGCGATAGCTGGATTCAAGGTCGGTCGTGGCAAACAGGTGCTGCATCAGCTCATCGAGGTCGACTCGGTTAGAGCGTGGCACAACGACAATACGTGTCGGGTTCTCATGATCAGACTCATCGCGCAGGTCAGCCACCATAGGCAGCTTTTTAGCCTGCATCTGAGCGGCGATCTGCTCTAACACTTTGGCGCCCGATACCTGATGCGGCAACGCCGTAATGACCACCTCGCCCTCTTCTTTACGGTATACAGCGCGCATACGCACGGAGCCGCGCCCTGTTTCATAGAGCTTTAGAAGATCAGCCCGCGGGGTGACAATCTCCGCCTCGGTCGGAAAATCAGGGCCTGGCACATGCTCGGTTAGCTGTACAACGGTTGCCTGGGGCTCATCCAGCAAGCGAATACAGGCTGCAGCCACTTCGCGTAGATTATGAGGGGGAACATCGGTAGCCATACCAACGGCAATACCGGTTGTGCCATTGAGCAACAGATTAGGCAGGCGCGCCGGCAGTACAGCAGGCTCATCCAACGTACCATCGAAGTTAGGCACCCAATCCACAGTGCCCTGCCCCAGCTCCGTCAATAAGACTTCGGAGTAGCGAGAAAGCCTTGCCTCGGTGTAACGCATCGCGGCAAAGGATTTGGGATCGTCCGGCGCACCCCAGTTCCCCTGACCATCGACCAATGGATAGCGATAGGAGAACGGCTGCGCCATGAGCACCATGGCCTCATAACAGGCACTGTCGCCATGGGGATGATATTTACCCAGCACATCACCCACCGTACGGGCTGATTTCTTGTGCTTGGAATCGGCGCTCAAGCCAAGCTCGCTCATCGCATAGATAATGCGACGCTGAACAGGCTTCAAACCGTCACCGATGTGAGGAAGTGCTCGGTCCATGATGACGTACATGGAATAGTTCAGGTACGCCTGCTCGGTAAAGTCGGCCAGCGAACGGCGTTCTACACCGTCCATGCTCAGATCGAGAGAGTCGCTCATGCGGATTACTCTTGTTTCATATACTGGCGCAGCAGCAATGTACCGCCGCGCTGGGTGAATTCAAGTTGGCGCAGGGCGCTCATACCGAGCAACACCTGATCGCCATCGATATTGGGCGCGACCAGTGCACGTACGTCGTGCAGCACAATATCGCCCAATCGAAGCTCATTAATACGTGTACGCCAGCCTTCGACACGACCATTGGCCGTACTCAACAAGACAGGGCCGCCATGGGGCAGCTTTAACGTAGCCGCCAACTCAGCCGACAGGGCAACATCGGTTGCACCTGTATCAACTATGAAAGTGACGTCTTTGCTATTTAATGCACCGTTGGCCACAAAGTGACCTGCACCGTTACCAGCCAGACTGACCTCGATATAACCATTGCCGTGTTGGGAAACAGGAACCCGATTGGGGTTCTGCCGCTGCATTTCGAAGTCGCCAAACCAGTGCGCTAGCAGCCATAACCCTATCCCCCACGCGAGGAAGAGCATGATGCGCCCGACGCGCTGGCCTGCCGTCTGGTTGCTCATGGCGCATCCCATCCAGCAGCAGGTGTAGCGTAATGCAGCACGTACGGCCGCTTATCGCCATCTTCACGCGCCAGATCGCCTGTATCCAGCCCAATCCAGGCGCCCCGCTCGTCTATCCAAAGTGCCTCAGCCAACCCCCAGTTCTGTCGATAATGCCTGACAGGCGCCAACAGCGTCTGCGCAAAGGACCAACAGCGCTCGGCAATACCGGACTGTGCACTGCGACGGCATACCTGGTGTGCGGCACGCTCCAGTGTAAAAAGTTTTCCGTGGTAATAGATCATGTCGGAAAAGTCGACCGGCAAGGGGCTGCGTTTCCCCAGGGCAGGCGGAATCGGCGTAGTACCACCTTCAGCAAACATGACACAGTTATTACGACAAACCCATTTATCCCCCTGCTTGAACAAGGTCAGGATTCCACGACGCTGTCGCTCTGCAGCAAGCCAGATCTGCTGACCATCGGGGCTTACGGAAATCCCTTCATAAATGGAATTGAACTGCGTGAGCAAACCATGACGGTTCGCTTGTGCCATCAGATTCCAGGGCAACTTCAACCAAGACTGTGAACCCTGCACAGGATCGAGCAATACTGCCGCATACCCTTCACTTACCAGGTAACGGTTGCCCGCATCGTCACAGGTAATTCCTTCGAAATCGACCGTTCCACCTCGCTTGTATTCTGCAATGCGAACGAATAGGCGCAGATTCCAAGGCAGGCCTGCAGAAGGCGGTGGACCAGCCGAGATCCGGTGAGCCTGGGCTTTCCAAACGCTGTCGCTCGAATCCAGGCGATAATATTGATCATCGTCGCGATCCGATACGGTCCAGAACTCACCCTTACACAGCGCCAGCCCAGATAAATTGCCGCCACGCATTCCTTCGACGGGATATTCCGCCTCCAGGCGCAGCTCCTCTGCAGCCTTGACCTGGCTCAAGCCAAGGCCTAGCAACAGTAGCAGGCCTAAGGCTTGCCACCGCTTGCTCAAACAAGTACCTCGGCCAGATTTCCCTTGCTCTCCAGCCAGCTTTTACGGTCACCGGAACGCTTTTTCGCCAGCAGCATATCCATCATTTCAAACGTGCCTGGAGCATCCTCCAGGGTAAGCTGCACCAGTCGGCGCGTATTGGGATCCATCGTGGTCTCGCGCAGCTGTAGCGGGTTCATCTCACCCAACCCCTTGAATCGAGTCACCTGTGGCTTGCCACGTTTTTTCTCTGCAGCAAGACGATCAAGGATGCCGTCTCGCTCAGCCTCATCCAGTGCATAGTAGACCTCTTTGCCCAGATCGACGCGGTATAGCGGAGGCATGGCAACATAGACATGTCCTGCCTCTACCAAGGGCCGGAAATGACGAACAAACAGGGCGCAAAGCAGTGTAGCGATGTGCAGACCGTCCGAGTCGGCATCTGCCAGAATGCAGATTTTTCCGTAACGCAACTGGGAAAGATCGGCTACACCCGGGTCAACGCCAATCGCAACGGCGATGTCGTGAACCTCCTGGCTACCCAGCACTTCGCCGCCGTCTACTTCCCACGTATTCAAGATCTTGCCGCGCAACGGCATGATCGCCTGGAATTCCTTGTTACGCGCCTGCTTGGCGCTGCCGCCTGCCGAGTCCCCTTCCACCAGGAACAATTCGCAGCGCAGCGGCTCCTGCCCAACGCAGTCAGCAAGTTTGCCGGGCAGTGCAGGGCCTTGAGTAATCTTCTTACGCTCAACCTTCTTCCCGGCCTTCAGACGACGGCCTGCATTATTGATGGCCAGCTCCGCTACTTGCAGCCCGAGCTCAGGGTTCGCATTGAGCCAAAGGCTAAAGGCATCCTTGACGACTCCCGACACGAATGCAGACGCCTCACGCGAGGACAGACGCTCTTTGGTCTGACCAGAAAACTGAGGCTCCTGCATCTTCATCGACAGGACAAAAGCAATACGATCCCAAATATCTTCGGGCGCAAGCTTAAGGCCTCGGGGCAACAGGTTGCGGAATTCACAGAATTCACGGATGGCGTCGAGCAGGCCTTGGCGCAAACCATTGACGTGCGTCCCGCCCTGGGCGGTAGGAATCAGATTGACGTAGCTCTCCTGAACCGACTCTCCACCCTCTGGCAACCACAATAAGGCCCAGTCAACGCCTTCCTTTTCAGAGGCCAGACTACCGAAGAATGGTGCTTCAGGCAGACGCAAGGTGTCGCCCACCGCATCGATCAAATAGGAGCGAAGGCCATCCTCGTAATGCCACTCGATCCGCTCACCACTGGACTTGTCCTCAAAGCTGACCGCAAGGCCGGGACAAAGAACGGCCTTGGCTTTGAGGATATGCTTCAGACGACTGACGGAGAACTTTGGTGAATCGAAGTATTTAGGGTCCGGCCAAAAGTGAACGCTGGTGCCGGTATTGCGCTTGCCTACGCTTCCTACTACAGCCAGCTCGCTGGCCTTAAAACCATCGGCAAATGCCATGGCATATTCGTTTCCATCGCGCTTGACCTTGATTTCAACACAGGTAGACAGTGCGTTCACTACCGAAATACCCACCCCGTGCAAGCCGCCGGAGAACTGGTAATTCTTGTTGGAAAATTTACCGCCAGCGTGAAGCTTGGTCAGAATCAGCTCGACGCCTGACACGCCCTCTTCCGGGTGGATGTCAACAGGCATTCCACGCCCATCGTCAAGTACCTCGAGGGAGTTATCCTCATGGAGGATGACCTGCACGCTACGGGCATGGCCAGCTAGCGCTTCGTCGACGCTGTTGTCGATGACTTCCTGCGCCAAATGATTGGGACGAGTCGTGTCGGTATACATGCCCGGGCGCTTGCGCACCGGATCCAGTCCGGACAGGACCTCGATAGCTTCTGCGGTATAGGCGTTTTGCTGGGCCATAATCTCTATTTGAAAGTCGAAAAATCGATGTCATGCCACAGGACGGGCGAGAAACCGGCAAAGGACAACAGCGAAGGCAGCTTTTCGGCGAAATGCTGGAAACCATGGTCTCCACCCGCCTCGATGCGCAACGCGCATCCTTGATAAAATGCCTGTGCGTCGCGATAGTCGAGAGTCTCGTCAGCCGTCTGCAGCCACACCTGGTAGCGGGAAGGATGCTGAGGTACTCCAACGTCAAGCGCCGCTAGCGCTTCAACATGAGCGTCCGTCAATACCCATTCCTCACCGCTGTAGTAGTTTTTCTGAGGCCCCCGGTAAGCGTCGATCAGACGCCAGGGGCGCACTGCCGGATTGACCAGTAAGGCTTTCAGGCCATAACGCTCGGCAAGAACCGTGGCATAGTAGCCGCCCAATGAACTGCCGACCAGTAAAGGCTGGTCCAAAGCGGCCAGGGATGTTTCAAGCTGAGACATGGCAATGACAGGGTCATGATGCAGATCAGGCACGCGCATGTACGCCTGCAGGCCAAGCCGCTGCATGCAGGCAGAAAGCTGGCGGGCCTTGAGAGAAGCCGACGAGCTATTGAATCCATGGATATACAGTACAGAAGGCACCGGCTAAACCTGTATAAATAACCAGTGCTATATTAACCTGTTTTGGACTCCGCTTGAAGACCTCTCAGTTAATAACCGCTGCCCTGGAAGTCCACATTGAAGTCCACATCGTCCACACGGGAGATTCCCGTCTCAATCGTACCGTCGGGTAGCAGCCTGAGCCAACGGTAACCGGGGCCCTGCGTGCCTACCTTGAAATCAATACTGTTCGGCTCGAACTGCAGCCCCGTTGAAGGCGATGCCAGAAGGCGTACACCATTACGTATCTGGTCAAACTCCTGATGGATATGCCCCCAAAGGATGACACGCACCTGGGAATACCGGTCAAGCACCTCAAACAGTGCCTCAGGGTTAAGAACACCTAACGGTTCCATCCACTGGCAGCCCACCTGGACCGGGTGATGGTGAAAGCACACCAGCACATGTCGATCAGGGGCTTCGCTTAACGCTTTTTCAAGCAGCTCAAGCTGTTCCTGATTGAACCGTCCGGGCACAGCACCATTGATGGTTGAATCCAGCATGATCAGACGCCACTCACCCATATCGAGTACGGGGTCCATAAGGTCTGTTCCGGCACAGAAGGCCTGCATCACCCTGACCTTGTCGTGGTTGCCCGGCAACCAACGAGCAGGCGCATCAAGGCACGCCGTAGCCTCCTTGAAGGATTGATAAGCCTCAGGTGTGCTCTCTTGTGCCAGGTCTCCGCTGGCTAATATCAGGTCTATCGTCGGCTGCTCGGCTCGTACGCGCTCTACGACCTGGTCCAGGCTATAGCGGGTGTCCAACCCCAACAGGCGCCCCTCGGAAGAGGAAAACAGGTGACTATCGGTAAGCTGGACCACAAGCGGTGCAGCGAGGAAATCTGGCGACGTAGCCAAAGCCATCTCCTTGAATCGCGGCGTCTACAACAAATCAGAGTGTAGAGAGTGCATGTAAGCGCATTTAACAGATGGTGCACAGTTCACACTTGTAACCGATGAACTGTATGCAGACCTCTGATTGACTACGTACTACATCACCTGGCGACAAAAGGTCGCTTTACGGTGGCAGACGACAGAGGCAGCACCAAACGAAAGGCTAGCATAAAGCCATCACTTACATGTCGATCCAGTGGCTGGTCTTTCTGTGGCGGCGAGACCCGCACGCCGGAGGACAAGCGGGAATCAGCGTTGCAGAATAGGCTCGGACTCGTGCCCACATGCCATACAGTGGCTCAACCATTCGCCTAGAAACAGATTCAGCTGTGTTTTCTCATCAGGATGGTTCATCAGCTCATTCGGATAGGGATAAATCGCCTGCAATCGTCGGGTCGGCCCCGCACTGATGACCTCCGCCATACGTGCATCATGGTAAACACGCACTTCAAGCTTGGGCGCAGGTAACCAAGGAAAGCCCAGTTCCTGGCTGACCTGCAACGTCGTTGTGTAAGGGCATGCCTCAGTCACTTCCAAGGCCAATATCCCCAGCAGTTTTTCTCCTTGAGAGAGCGCTACGCGACGGGAAATCAATGCCTCGCGCATCTTGGGGAGAAGCTGCATCAGTCGCATGTAGTTGGACTCGCACGTGGCCTGAAGCCCCGGCAAGTCAACTCGGTAGCGATCCCGCCCTTTCAAACCCATAAACCACGTACCTCGGCGCGATTGAGCGCCAGCCATTGCAAGGCAATCATTGCCGCTGCGTTATTGATTCTTCCCTTCTTGACCGCATCCAGCGCCTCCTCGAAAGGCATGACGTGGACACGAATGTCTTCCCCTTCTTCAGGCAGGCCATGCACACCACCAGCCCCTTCACTATCCACACGGGCCAGAAAGAGATGTACCAGCTCATCACTACCACCAGGGGAGGGGAAGTAAGTGGAGATGGGCCATAGCGATTGCAAGGTCAGACTGGCCTCTTCTTGCGCTTCGCGATGAGCGACCTCTTCAGGTATCTCATGGCTCTTGTCGATCAGCCCGGCTATCGGCTCAAGCAGCCAGGGATTGTCACTTTTATCGACGGCCCCGACCCTGAATTGCTCGACCAGCACCACCTTGTCCCGCTTGGGATCATAGGGCAGTACGCAGACTGCATCATGTCGCACAAACAGCTCACGGTTTAGCTGGCGACCCATTTCGCCGGAAAATAACCGATGCCGTAAATATAGACGGTCTACACGATAAAACCCTTTGAAACACTCTTCGCGACGCTCAATTTCAAAGTCGCCCGGGGCTGGCTTTATGTTCTCGCTCATCTAAGCCTCTTTAGACTTCAGTCAGGACAATCGCGCCATCCTAGCGTGCCCGCTTGAAGGATGCAGCCCCTTGGCACTACCGCCTGGAAGACGGGAAGATATGCGGATGACTAAACGGTTTGACGCCGAACTCATTGCACCGAATACACTCGAAGCACATCCTGAGCACCGCCCCTCTACCTACCAAGGAGCCCCATGCGACTGCCTAAACTACTTGTTATCGCCAGCGTGGCCATTTTATTGAGCGCCTGCCAAAGCCTTTTCAAACCTGACCTGAACGAGCCGCTCAAGCCCAAGCGTATTACCTGGGAGCACCGCCCGGCAGGATGTTCAGCCGCTGATTGTCCGTTGGTAAACATCGACACGTTGAAATTCGGCGATGAACATCTTAATGCCATCATCGAACAGGCTCTGTTGGAAAAAACCCAAACAGAGCCGGGAGCACCAGTAGCATCCTCGCTGAACGCTTATGAGCAGGAATTCCTGCGTAATGCGCAGCCACGCTGGAGCAGCTACCTCCAGGCCAACGTGCGCGAGCAGCATGACGCGCTGGTGATCATTGAACTGTCATCCTATCTGGATACAGGTGGTGCCCATGGCCAGCCGGGCCGCGGCATTCTTAACTATGATCGTCAGCAGAAGAAAGTACTGACACTTCAGGATATTCTGGTGCCAGGCCAGGAAAAAGCCTTCTGGGATATGGCCAAGACAGCCCATCAGGCTTGGTTGATTGCCAATAACCTAAAGGACGACAGCGCGTTCGAAAAAGAGTGGCCCTTCATCAAAACATCCAACATCGCGCTGGATTTTGGTGCTGTCACGCTAAAATATGATGTCACCAGCATTGCACCCTATTCCATGGGACATCCGCTCATCAAGATCCCCTACCCTCAGCTGAATGGCATTGTGCGCCCTGAGTACTTTCCAGGCCGCCGCGCTCAATAAACTCTGTTAGCCTGGCGGTTTAGGCCGCCAGGCTAACAGCCTTTATCGCGACATCAGCTTTCCTAACACCAGTTGAAACAAACCCGCCATGATCAATGCTGGCAGGGTTGCGCCTAACACTGGCCAGAATGCAGCTAGCAGATGGTAGATCGCCACACCGCAGCCCCATGCGATCAAGGTATCCCAGCGTAGCGTTGTCACAGCAACGTGATCGGCATGCTGAGTACGCAGAACGAAATGATCCACCAATACCACGCCAAAGAGCGGAGCGAATACCGAACCAATGAGCAGTAGAAACTGCTCGTATTCGGCCAGGGCGACCTGCCACGCAATCAGCGTACACAGGACACCGAACGCCAGCGACAAATGCTCAACCTTGAGTCGGACCAGAATGCCGGAAGACACAGCCGCCGAGTGGATAGCGGCAAATGTATTCTCCGACTCATCCAGCAAGATCAGCAATAAAGGTATCCCTATACCTGCGCCAGCCAAGGCCAACAACAGTGCATTGGCCTGACCTGCATCGGCAAAAGCCAAGGTGTAGGCCACGCCCAGCCCCATTAGCCAGAAGTTACCCAGGCAATACCCGATGGCTGTACCGCCAAATACACCAGCCTGCCCGCGGCCAAAACGAGCGTAGTCGGCAATCAGCGGCAACCAGGACAGCGGCATGGCGATAGCGATATCGAATCCAGCTGCAAAATTCAGCGTTCCATCACCAGGACGAGTCCACAGTTCAGCCAGATCTGCCTTGGAGAAGAAATTCCAGGTGAGCCAGATGCAGGCTGCCAGGAGTAGCCAAATGCCCCAGCGGCGCAGGATGCGACGAACGAAGGTAAGCGGGCCGGCAACCGCCAGAATTGTTACCAGCACACCGAATAGCAGCGTCCAGAACACTGGATTGGCCAGCCAGCCACCCGCCCCCAGGTAACGGTCTGTTAGCAGAAGGGCTGCATCGCGCATGACCACCAGCTCGAAGCTGCCCCACCCCACCAGCTGCAAGATGTTCAGTACAGCAGGAAGCGCTGCGCCGTAACGTCCAAGGTTCAGCTTGAGCGCCGACATGGCTGAAAGGCCGGTGCGGCTGCCGATGATCCCGGTAATGGCCAGGAGCAGAGAGCCGGCAACCGACCCACATAGAATCGTAAGCCAGCCCTGGGCAAGGCCCAGCCCGGGAGCCAGAAGCGCCCCGGTCTGGACCACCATGAGCCCAACGCTGAGCGAGAACCACAGAGAAAAGAAATCACGCCCGCCCAATACACGGCGTGCGTCAGGCACTACGATGTCGGGTGAATAGGTACTGGTCGTACTCACGATAAACGATATCTCGGATAATCAACGGTGACAGGCGCTTTCTTTCAATCGCCTGAAATATAAGGAGAAGCCGCGTCAGGGACGCGGCTTTAGTACAGACACTTTAAAGTGACAACCGTCGCCTTAGACCTGCTTGTAAATCACACCGCCCTCTTCCTTGAACCGTGCTGCCTGCTCCTGAAAGCCAGCCTCAATGGCCTTTTGCTCATCGGTCAATCCATTCTCCTTGGCGTAATCACGCACTTCCTGGGTGATCTTCATGGAGCAGAACTTGGGTCCGCACATGGAACAGAAGTGCGCCACCTTGGCCGAGTCCTTGGGCAGAGTCTCGTCGTGGAAAGCACGCGCCGTGTCCGGGTCCAGGCCCAGGTTAAACTGGTCTTCCCAGCGGAATTCAAAGCGCGCCTTGCTCAAGGCATTGTCGCGGATCTGCGCGCCGGGATGGCCCTTGGCAAGGTCGGCGGCGTGGGCAGCGATCTTATAGGTGATGATGCCGGTTTTGACATCATCCTTGTTGGGCAGGCCCAGGTGTTCCTTGGGCGTGACGTAGCACAGCATGGCACAGCCGAACCAGCCAATCATGGCGGCGCCGATGCCTGAGGTGATGTGGTCGTAACCGGGAGCGATGTCGGTGGTCAATGGCCCGAGTGTGTAGAAGGGCGCCTCGTCGCAGCACTCAAGCTGCTTGTCCATATTTTCCTTGATCAATTGCATCGGCACATGGCCGGGGCCTTCGATCATGCACTGGACGTCATGCTTCCAGGCCAGCTTGGTCAACTCACCCAGCGTCTCAAGCTCACCGAACTGGGCGGCGTCGTTGGCGTCGGCAATAGAGCCTGGGCGCAAGCCATCGCCCAGGGAGAAGCTGACATCGTAGGCCTTCATGATTTCGCAGATTTCTTCGAAATGCGTGTACAGGAAATTCTCTTGGTGATGCGCCAGGCACCACTTGGCCATGATGGAGCCGCCGCGCGAAACGATACCAGTCACGCGCTTGGCCGTCAGCGGGACATAGCGCAGCAGTACCCCTGCGTGAATGGTGAAGTAATCCACGCCCTGCTCGGCCTGCTCGATGAGCGTATCGCGGAAGATTTCCCAAGTCAGGTCCTCGGCTACGCCGCCAACCTTTTCCAGCGCCTGATAGATCGGAACCGTCCCGATCGGAACCGGGCTATTACGCAGAATCCACTCGCGCGTCTCGTGGATATGCTTGCCGGTGGACAGGTCCATTACCGTATCGGCGCCCCAGCGGATGCCCCAGGTCAATTTTTCCACTTCCTCCTCGATCGAGGAGCCAAGCGCACTGTTACCAATGTTGCCGTTGATCTTCACCAAGAAGTTGCGGCCGATAATCATCGGCTCCAGCTCGATATGGTTGATGTTCGCTGGAATGATCGCGCGGCCACGGGCCACTTCGTCCCGGACGAACTCTGCAGTAATCTCTTTTGGGATAGCAGCACCAAAGCTTTGTCCGCCGTGTTGCTGCGTCAAAAGACCCGCCTCCCGAGCTTCCTGGAGCTTCATGTTCTCGCGAATGGCGATATATTCCATTTCCGGCGTGATGATGCCTTTCCTGGCGTAATGCATCTGGCTGACGTTATGCCCGGCCTTGGCCCGGCGAGGTGTTCGGACATGCGCAAAACGCAAGGTATCGAGCGCAGAGTCATCCAGGCGAGCACGCCCGAACTCAGAGGAAAGCCCCGGTAGAATCTCGGTATCACCACGCTCATCGATCCAGCGCGAGCGAACATCCGGCAGTCCCTTGCGCAGATCAATGCGTACATCAGGGTCCGTATACGGACCCGAGGTGTCGTAGACAAATACCGGCGCATTCTTCTCTCCGCCAAAGGCGGTCGGTGTGTCAGCCAGGCTGATCTCACGAACGGGTACTCGAAGATCCGGCCGAGAGCCGGTCAGGTAGACTTTTCGGGAGTTCGGGAATGGCTGGGTGGACTGGCGATCAACCTGGGTAAAATCGGTGACATTGTTCTGCTTGTTCATCGAGGCTCTCCTGGTAGGCACGGTGCCGGGGAAGAACCTGATACACAGGAACAGGCGGGTGCCTGCAAGGTGGTCTGCTCGAGCGAACACGACCTCTTGTTCCCTACGCGGGTTGGTACGTCGCACGCGACGAGCCTAGCCCGATCAGGTTCAACGGGATCCGGGACTACCCGATCTCAGCGCTTCGTATGACGCACCCCGACAAGAACGTCTGCAGTGTAAACACAGAATGCGTTACCTGCCAGGAAACTTCGCCTCATATTTTCTCTCGTATGGGCGATACGGCTACACTCGCCGTACGACATGGAAAGCTATGCCAGGAAATCACATGCTGCGTATCGTTCTCTTTTCAACCCTGAGCTGTGCCTGCAGCCTGGTCATGGCCCAACCAGCGGAGCCAGTCACCACACAGAACGGTCTGGTTGCGGTTTATCAGGAAGCCCTTAGCAACAACTCCGATCTGGCGGCCGAACGGGCAGGTCTTGCCGCGCAGCGGGAAGCTATTCCGCAGGCCCGCGCAGGCCTGTTGCCGCAGCTCAGCCTGGGCGCTCAAGTCAATGACACCCATATGAGTCTTGGGCTGAAACAGAACGACACCTTAGGGATTGCGGAGGGGCGATATAAGAGTGATCGCAGCAGCCAAATGATCCAGGCCAACCTCAGCCAGCCGCTCTTTCGGGCAGGTCGCTGGTTTCAGCTCCAGGCGGCCAAGGCCGGTACGGAACAGGCTGAGTATCAGTTTTCAGCCGCCCAGCAGAATCTGATTCTACAAACGGCAGAAGGCTATTTCAGCGCCTTGCGTGCACAGGATGCCTTGGCAACAGCCAGGGCTGAGGAAGCAGCCCTCTTCCGCCAGCTTGACCAGACCCGCGAACGTTTCAAGGTTGGCCTGACTGATGAGACGGATGTGCTCCAGGCCCAGGCCAGTTATGACACAGCCAAGGCCAACAGCTCCCTGGCTTCGCGTAATGTTCAGGATGCTTTTCAGGGGCTGGTCCGTCTGACCAATCGGGAGTACAACGCGCTTGAAGGCATTCGCCATGACTTGCCTATTTTGCCGCCCATGCCCAATGACGCCAAGGCCTGGGTCGATCGGGCCGTAGCGCAGAACCTTCAGCTACTTGCTTCCAACTCAGCTGTAGACACCGCTCAGGAAACCCTGCGCCAGCGCAAGGCCGGACACCTGCCAACGGTGGATGCAGTGGCACGCTACCAGCGCGGCGATAATGACGCCTTCAACCTGCCCAATCCGGGCGTGGATATTTTTGACAGCCCCGTCAGCCAGCGCAGCATAGGTGTGCAGATCAATGTGCCTATCTATACCGGTGGATTGACCAGCTCCCAAGTACGCGAGGCCTATCAGCGCCTGGATCAGAGCGAGCAACAGCGCGAGAGTATGCGCCGTGAGGCGGTACAAAATACACGCAACTACCATCGCGCCATTAACACTGATGTTGAGCAGATTGCTGCACGCAAGCAAAACATTGCGTCCAGTCAACGCGCCCTGGAGGCTACCCAGATCGCCTATCAGGTGGGTACACGCAGCATTGTCGATGTACTCGATATACAGCGCCAGCTCTATAACGCCGTTCGTGAATACAACAATGCTCGCTATGACTATATCCTGGATAACCTGCGCCTGAAGCAGTCAGCCGGCATTCTGAGCCCGAACGACCTGCTTGAGCTGTCGCGCTATTTGAAACCCGACTACGATCCGGATCGCGACTTTCTACCTCCAGATCTGGCCAAACCCATCAGCGCGACGCAGCGGCCGTCGCTACGCCCCTGATGACTGCTCAAGCAGCCGATCCAAGCCATCCAGTAGGCGCTGTAAAGCGCCCTGGTTGGCTTTGAGCACAGCCAGTCCACCTTGTCGCATCTTCTCGGAGGCACCCTGATCGGTGAGTAGGCGCCGTAGCGCCTCAGCGATGCCTTCCGCATCACTCGCATCAAACAAGGCATGGGCATCCCGTAGTTGCGCAGCGATATCCAGGAAATTGAATACATGCGGCCCGGAGATAACCGGCTTACCCAAGGCTGCAGGCTCCAGAAGATTATGCCCGCCCCGCTCAATAAGGCTACCGCCCACAAACGCCACATCTGCAGTCGCGTACAAAAAGAGCAGCTCGCCCATCGTATCGCCCAGGTAAACGGCCGTATCGGGGCTAACCGGTTCGCTTTTTGAGCGGCGCGCAGTTATCAACGGATGCTGCTGGCAATGTCTGAATACGTCATCAAAGCGCTCTGGATGGCGCGGTACCACTATCATCAGCGCATCAGGCAGGTGTTTCAGCAACCGCTGATGGGCTGCCAGAAGAATTTCGTCCTCGCCGGCATGAGTACTGGCTGCAATCCATACGGGGCGAGTGCCCCACGTCTGTCGCAAGGCCTCCGCACGGCTGACAAGGGCCGGGTCGATAGTCAGGTCGAACTTGATGGACCCTGTTACGGTGACATGATCAGACCAAGCACCCAGCGAGATGAAGCGCTCAGCTTCCGCTGCCGTCTGAACGGCTATCCAATCCATGGACGACAGCATAGGGCGTGTCACGCCTTCCAGTCGGCCGTATCCTTTTGCCGAGCGCTCGGATAATCGGGCATTGGCCAGTGCTACCGGGATTCCGCGGCGGGAGCACTGATGGATATAGTTGGGCCAGAGTTCGGTTTCCATGATAACGGCCAATTTCGGCTGCACCCGATCAAGAAACCGGGCGGCCGCGTAAGGCGTGTCATAGGGCAGGTAACAATGCTGGACCTGATCTCCAAACAAGGCGCGGATTCGCTCTGAGCCGGTAGGCGTCATACAGGTCATGGTAATTGGCATACCGGGATGCCGATCAATCAACGCACGTACCATCGGCGCCGCAGCGATACTTTCCCCGACCGATACCGCATGTATCCAGATACCGCCAGGCCGCATGGACGGAAGGCCAAGGGCAAAACGCTCTGCCATCCGCTGACGGTAGAGCGGCGCCTTACGCGAGCGCAGCAGCAGTCGCAGGGCAATGAAAGGAAGAGCAGTATAGAAAAGCAGGCTATAAAGAGTTCTGTTCATGGCTGCGGAGCTTAGCCCGCTTTGCTTAGAAAGGCGATGGCGAAGCGCCCTCTTCGACGCTGGAGCGTACCTAACCAATAGCTTGCAACTGTTCGGCAAAATACTCACCCAGCCACTGCGCTGCCGGCCCCAGTGGCTCAGCACGCCGCCAAACCAACTCAACCACCAATGGGGGCGGCGTCCAATCGCTAACCAACTCTACTAGATGATTCAGGTAAGTTGGATAACGAGCCACATGGCGAGGTAACCACGCCCAGCCGATATCGCGCATAACCAGTTCGGCTGTTACGTAGAAACTATCAGCACGCCAGACTTGTGGACTGATCGGCTCGCCGCCAGGATAACCACTTTCATAGGGCGCAATGAGAATTTGACGGTGCTGAGCCAGTTGCTGGCGTGTAATACGAGCATGGTGGACCAGTGAATGACCGGCACCGCAGACGGTTACCATTTCTACAGTGCTTAACCGCCTGCGCTCCAAGGCATCTGGGATGTGCTCGTGATGAAACATGAGTCCTAGATCGGCTCGCCGATCTAGCAGCTTTCGCGCAACCTCTCCCTGGGCGCCACTGGCAAGCTGCACATCCAGAAAAGGATAGGTCGTAGCCAAGGCCTCAAGGCTGTCGATGATTGGCTGATACGGCATCGCTTCGTCATGGGCCAGCCGCAAGCGAGTCTCTTCGCCTCGGGTTAACCCTAACGCCCGGCTTTCGAGCCGCTCACAATGCCGCAATATCTGCCGAGCCTCATCAAGCAATGCACGGCCCGAATCAGTCAAACGAGGCTGCCGACCGCTGCTGCGCTCGAACAACAAAACGTTAAGGTCTGCTTCTAGCAAGGCAATGGCACTACTGACCGCCGACTGGGCACGCCCTAGCTGACGGGCAGCTGCTGAGAACGAACCTGTCTCGGCCACACTCACAAACAGACGGACCTGATCAAGATTCCACTGCACAACCTATCTCCTTGTTAGATAGGTAATAACTTTATCCCATCATAAGAAACACTAGACTAAGCATTTTTAATCAGGATGTTTTCGAATGATTGGCTATATCTATCTGGTTATCGCCATTGCGGCTGAAATTGTTGCTACAACAGCAATGAAGTCCTTGGATGGATTTAACAAACCGCTCCCTCTGGTGCTGGTTATTGTCGGCTACGCCATCGCCATCGGCCTTCTCTCACAAGTGGTCAAGATCATTCCAGTCGGTATTGCCTATGCCATCTGGTCAGGCATGGGCATCGTGCTGGTCAGCATTGCGGCTGCCGTGATTTACAAACAGACGCTTGATCTGGCTGCCATCCTTGGTATGGGACTCATCATCGCGGGCGTTGTGGTCATTCAGCTGTTTTCCAAAAGCACAGGGCATTGACCTGAGGACTACGTCTGCAATCGCCTCACGTTATACTGCACACCTGTTTCTGAAAGAGTCCTGCACATGAACCCAGCACTGAGCACCGATATTCTGATCGTCGGCGGAGGCATTGCCGGCCTGTGGCTTAACGCTCGCCTACGTCGCGCGGGCTTTGCCACAATCCTGATCGAATCGGGCACCCTGGGGGGCGGGCAAAGCATGAAATCCCAGGGCATTATTCATGGCGGAGCCAAATATGCGCTGCACGGTTCGCTGACAGGCGCGTCGGAAGCCATCTCAGAAATGCCCCGGCGCTGGCGTGATAGCCTGGCAGGTACGGGCGAACTGGACCTAACGGGTGTTCGTATTCTTTCAGAGGCTCACTACCTCTGGTCTCCTGGGACCCTGGCTGGCAACCTCACCAGCTTTTTCGCAAGCAAGGCCGTTCGTGGCCGGGTTGAGCCTGCCAAAGGCCAGGATCTACCGCCTGCCTTGCAGGATCGAGCGTTCAAAGGCAAGGCCTATCGCCTGGCAGAACTGGTGCTGGACGTGCCAAGCCTTATCAAACGCCTGGCAGAGCTGGCAGGTGACAGCATAATGAGTGGTCAGCGCCTGGAACCCATTCTGGAGAATAGCCAATTGGTCGGCTTGGCGGTGGACGGCCAACCTGTCCGCGCCCAGCGCGTGGTGCTAAGTTCAGGCGCAGGCACCGAGGCCTTATTGCGTGACCTGGGGCTTGAGCAGCCCGCTATGCAGCGTCGCCCATTGCATATGGTGCTGGTCAAGGCGCCGACGCTCAAGCCGCTCTACGCGCACTGCCTGGGTGGAGGGCCAAAGCCTCGTATCACCGTGACTACACACCCTTCCGCCGATGGTCAGTGGGTCTGGTACCTGGGAGGAGAATTGGCCGAGGCCGAAGGCGTAGCAAGATCAGAGAATGAGCAGATTGCGGTGGCTCGTCATGAGCTGGAAAAACTATTGCCCTGGATAGACCTCTCTCAGGCACGATGGGCCACATTACGGGTCGATCGGGCAGAGCCGGCCCAATCCAGCATGGCTCGCCCGGACAACGCCTTTCTGGCCGAGCATGGAAATCTTCTAGTCGGCTGGCCTACCAAACTCGCCTTGGCACCTGATTTTTCTGATCGGGTGTTTGCGATCCTTGATCGAGAAAAGGTTAGTCCCGGTATACATCCCGTTCTACCGCCGCATCCTCAGCCCTTAATGGGTACTCCAGTCTGGGACACTCTATTACCATGAAAACCCTGCACGATCTCCACCGTCCTCTGGGCGCAACCGGGCTCATGGTTTCACCCCTCGGGCTTGGTACCGTCAAGCTGGGGCGTGATCAAGGGGTGAAATACCCGAGCGGCTTTACGATTCCCGACGACCGCGATGCCGCTAATCTGCTGGCACTGGCACAGGAGCTTGGAATCAACCTTATCGATACTGCTCCCGCCTATGGCCACAGCGAAGAACGTTTGGGCAAATTGCTTAGAGGTCAGCGGGACAACTGGATCATCGTTAGCAAAGTTGGAGAAGAGTTTGAGTCGGGCCAGTCACGGCACGACTTTAGCCCCCAGCACACCCGCTTCTCCGTCGAGCGCAGCCTGAAGCTGCTAGGCACAGACTGTATTGACCTGGTGCTAGTACACTCTGACGGGCAGGATGTCGAGATTCTGAAAGATACCGGCGTCTATGAGACTCTTGACGCACTCAAACGTGAGGGGGCTATTCGTGCCTTTGGCCTTTCCGGCAAGACCGTAGAGGGTGGTCTGCTGGCGCTCGATAAAGGCGACTGTGCCATGGTGACATACAACCTGAATGAGCAGAGCGAGCGGCAGGTCATCGATCATGCCGCTACTCTTGGCAAAGCCATCCTGATCAAAAAAGCACTGGCCAGCGGGCACGTCTGTCTGGATAGCGGCGTTGATCCCGTCCAGGCCAGTTTTGAATTGGTGTTCGGTCACCCCGGGGTTGCCAGCGCCATCATCGGAACCATCAATCCGCTACACCTGTCGCATAATGTCCGTGTTGCTGTTAGCGTGATCCAGTCCAGGCGTTAGAGCACACGTGGCATCCATGATAATAATTTCAGGAGTCTGCCATGCCCCAACTTATTGCGCGTCAGAATCCAAAGGCATTCAAGACCCTGCCGCTGCTGGTCGAAGGCAGCCCGGAAAAGCTGACCTATCAGGCGCTTGGCCAACCCCTGAACTTCAATGAAGTGCTGGAGCGCCGCCGCCCTATTAGCGTCGAGAATAATCAACACTTTTCACTTGAACTGGCGAACCTGGGTGTTTCGGTCAGAATCACTTTGAACTGGCAAGGACATGACCATTGGCTACTGGTCCGCCAGAAACGGGTCGATCGTGGTGATACAGTACTGAAACTGATATCCGGTTATGTTCCTGCACATGAACTCAATCTTCCACTTCTCACGGCCGTTCAGGAAGTAGCTGAAGAGTGCCTGTTCGAAACTTCAGAAGGTTGGCTACAGGGCCGCTTTACTGACACCTGGTTGCCTACACCCTATGAGGGAGCGTTGAAATACCGGGAAAATGGTCATTTTACGCTGACCCCTCGTACCGGTGCCGCACGTCCCGTCCACTGTGGCAGCCTCGCCCTGATCGAGCGGCCACGCGCCTACATACATACGCCTACCGCCTCGCTGCAGTTGATCTATGACATGCAGATGGAACTACCCAAGGATATTCGGACGCCTAGCCTTTATCATGTAGATGACAAGGTGGAGGATGGACAGCTGATTGCACGTCTGGATAGACGCCGCCCGGACATCTACCTGCTGGCCGTTGACCAGGGACGCCCCACTGGCGAGCTGTTTACTCTTTATGAAGGGCAACGCCAATCTGTAAGCACGCGGGGACTTTGGCTCTCAGAAAGCTTTGCTGAACAGGATGGCTGGCTCGTGCACGAAGAGCGGATACGCTGGCAGGATTGGTTGAATCGCCTGGGCGCAACCAAGGAAAAGGCGTCCTGATGGACGCCCCTTTTATCAGGAGTTTCCGCGAATTCGTTCAACAATCGCTGTTGTTGAACTGTTTTCCACGACGCCCAACACCTTGACCTCGCCACCATAGGCTTGGACTAACGGCGCTCCGACTACTTCATCAACACTTTTGTAGTCGCCGCCCTTTACCAGCACATCGGGCTTTACCTGCTTGAGCAACTCTTCAGGCGTACCCTCGCTAAAAGGGATCACCCAATCCACCGCACCCAAACCCGCCAATACAGCCATTCGGCGGTCAACGGTATTAATAGGGCGGCCCGGTCCTTTCAAGCGAGTGACAGACGCATCATCGTTCACGGCAACGATCAAGCGATCCCCTAGCGCTCGCGCCTGCTCAAGGTAGGCAACATGGCCAGCGTGGAGAATATCGAAACAACCATTGGTAAAAACGATTTTCTCACCATGAGCCCGTGCATCTTCGATGGCGACCTGTAATTGCTCAAGCGCCAACACACCTCGCTCCGACCCCTCCTCTCGCTGTACTGCCCGCCGAAGCTCTGGGGCACTGATCGCAGCGGTACCCAACTTGCCTACAACGATACCCGCGGCAAGGTTTGCTAGAGCAACTGCATTGTGCAGTTCCTCCCCGGCAGCCAGAGCAGCTGCCAACGTCGAGATAACGGTATCTCCGGCACCGGTCACGTCAAAGACCTCTCGGGCGCGGGCCGGCAGATGGAATGGCTGCTGATCAGGCCGCAGCAAGGTCATTCCATTTTCACCACGCGTTACCAGAAGCGCACCCAGATCCAGGTCAGCAATTAACTTGCAGCCTTTAGCGACCAAGTCCGCTTCGTCACTGCAAGGGCCTACAATCGCCTCGAATTCGGCAAGGTTGGGCGTGATCAGGCTTGCGCCTCGGTAAATCGAAAAGTCCTTACCTTTGGGGTCCGCCAGTACCGGAATATTACGGGCACGGGCCAGTTGGATCAGGTCCTGATGATTTCTGAGCGCACCTTTACCATAATCGGAAAGGACCAGTACCTTTACACCCGCCAGCATGGAGCGTGTATCCGCTGCCAGCGCTTGAGTATCGGTCTTGAACGATTCCTCAAAATCGATGCGCAACAGTTGCTGGTGACGGCTCATGATCCGCAGCTTGACGATAGTCGGCTGCCCTGCGATGCGCTGGAAACGCGCCTCAACCTTAGCGGCTTTCAGGCTGTCAGCCAGCGCATCCGCCGCCTCGTCCTGCCCTGTTACGCCCACAAGGTAAGCCGGGGCCCCCAAGGCTGCAATATTGAGCGCCACGTTGGCTGCGCCACCCGGACGGTCCTCATTCTGGTCAACGCGTACAACCGGCACAGGTGCCTCAGGCGAGATCCGGGACGTCGCGCCATGCCAATAACGATCGAGCATGACATCACCGACCACGAGTACGGGAGCTTGATCAAAACGGGGCATGGTCAGCTTCATGGAAAGACTCCAAACGTCAAAACGGCGGCGATGATAGCACAGGGTTAAATCAGTCCCTGATCGGCTCACGCCTCAGATCTTTTACGAAAAAGAGTTCATGGCGGCGAACCGCCTTGCGGAAGAATTCATCCTCCCCTGTCGCGGGCCATCGACGCCCCGTCAGGACTGACTGTAACAGACGACGCAGGCGCTTCTTGAGTGGCAAGGGAATCAACAAATCATGCTGCATCCCCAGCGCCATAGCCTTATCGATCTGGGTTTGTGTACTTAGCACAGGACTCCAGACAGGCAACGCCGGCAGGGGCTCGATAGCTGGGGGCAAAGCAATACCGCTGCCAGCAGGCCCCATTGGCCAGCGATCATTGTCATGTAAATGGTTCGCGTACAGCAGCGCTGTTTGTGGCTGCCATGCACTTTGCCGGATAGCCTCTTCTACAGCCCCAGCGGCCTGGACATGGTCGGCATGAGGGTCCAACTGTGGATGAGGAAAGACCATCACGTCCGGCTGGAAATGCTCGATCAGTGCAACCAGATCAGCCGTCAGGTTATTCCAGGAGGGTTGCCCATCGATATCGCCAGGAAGGCGCAGCGGATTAAAGTGCCGCACCGGGCGGATATCCATGTCGCCTGAATCACGCGAACCAAATGCCTGATCTGGCGCAGCATGCATAGCGGGCAGTTGCAGACAAAAATACCCTAGCTGGACGCAATGGGTCATGGGCACGCCGCCCCATAGCGGTACAGCCAAGCTATCCCACATTCGCAAGCGCCCTTTGAGACGAGCCGCCTCTGCCGTACTGAGGCCCAGTCGCTCATAGTGCTCGGCCTCGATCTCCCCTTGTGTCAGGGTAACAATAGATGTTTCGGCACAACGGCTATAAAGACCAAATGCAGCCAATTCAGCATCGTCTGCATGGGGTGCAATAACCATTACACGCTTGGAGGCATAGTCTGAATTGGAAAACCCATACAGTGTTGCAGGGCCTACTACACGGCAAAAACGTCCGCGGACCTGCAGGTTTCCCTCACGCAAAGCCTCGGCAAAACCTGACAGGTTAAGATAACGGCGACCCTTGACGCCCCGCTCGAAATCCTGACGATCTTCTCCGCTATCAGTACGGATCACTACGTAAGGGTCAAACAGGCGGCCCCAAAAGGCTGCCTTGACCTCACACTCCAATATCAAGGTTTGTATATCGGCTGAAAGCTCATGACCATTCAGCCTTAAAGCATCACTTGTAATCTCTACTGGTAAACGTATGCACGCTTCTGGAAAGTCGTAACGATAGTCATCATGAGGTGCATAAAAGAGATGATCGGCAAACCAGGCCTCATGGATTACCCAGACGCCAATAACTGCTAGCGGCACCAGCCACCACGGCAGTAGATGTGCAAACGACCCGCCAAGCAGTGCAAGTAGAAACAGCGCAACGATACCTAATGCGACTCGTTTGTTACGCCGGTGCTGCTTGAGCAGCCTTTGCTTACGCGCGCTCATTACTTCACCTCATGGACCGGTACTCGATTGCACCAGCGATCCTTGTATTCACGGTCAGCACGCCCGAACGAAAAGCGCAGGTCCTTACCCAGTGCACGTGCCTCCTCCCAGGCTGCTTGAGTATTAAGAAAGCTCAGCACGCTCCCAGGACTGAAATCACGACTCTCCGGAGCTACACCACCATTGACATACTCGATACTGATCCACCGAGGTGATTCGACCCGGTAAAGCACCTGGATAGCGGCTGGCGCATCTTCCAGAAAGATAACCGAGCCCATCATGAATTCTCGCAAAAGCGAAAAGACGTCGGTCAGGTGAGACTTGGCAGGTACTTCGAATGCCCAACGGCGCTCGAACAGATCAGCATAAAAAGTGGCCAACTCTGCCGGCGTAAACTCACTGACAGGCCGAACCTGTCCGCCTGCCTCTTCCAGCAAGCGTAGTTCGCGACGCTGGTTGTAACGAAACTTCTTTGACAGGTCTTCCGGTGCACGCGCAATTGCCAGGCATTCCTTTTGCTGCCGTGCGGTGGAAACATGCGCGGCACTCAGCGAGGACAAATAGCGGACCTGCTGACGCAACGGAGCTTGAACGCCCTCTTGAGCAGGCAGGATGACCTCAGCATTACCCAGGTCAAAGTAGTCACGCTTACCCTTGCGCTTGAGTACGTCTCGGGAAAGCGCGATATGCCCATCCCAGCATGGGACAGCCATCTGTAGCTCACCCGCCGAGGGCCACCCCAGATAGCGAACCGGAAGGCCAACCAGGTTAGACAAACGCGCTACAACTTCTGGATGAGTGGCGACACTACCTCCCCACGTTTGCCACGCCCGGGCATAGGCAGGTGCATCAATCTCTACCCAGCCCCGCTCACGCCACGCTCTAAACAACCCCATCATGAAACGTGTGTGCCTTCTTCATCAAGTGTCGTTGCGCCCTTTTCGACCTGACTGTTATGCAGGCGTGCGTAGTAGCCATTTTGTGATAAAAGTTCGGCATGCGTGCCACGCTCGACGATCCGCCCCTGATCCATTACTAGAATGAGATCAGCCTTTTCAATGGTACTCAGGCGATGCGCAATCACCAGGGTAGTTCGGCCAGTCATAACCCTATCCAGAGCAGCCTGAATGTGCCGCTCGGACTCGGTATCCAATGCTGACGTGGCTTCATCCAGAATCAGCAGCGGCGCGTTCTTTAAAAGGGCTCGTGCAATGGCCAGACGCTGACGCTGACCGCCTGAAAGCAATACACCATTCTCACCCACCAGCGTTTCGTAGCCTTCAGGCAAACGCTGGATGAATTCGTCGGCATAAGCGGCCTTGGACGCTTCCAGCACTTCTTCAAACGGTGCGCCAGCCAGATCACCGTAGGCGATATTGTTGGTGACTGTATCGTTGAACAGCGTGACCTGCTGTGTGACCAAGGCAATATGGCGACGCAGATTAGGTAGACGATAACGCTGGATATCCAGATCATCCAGCAGGATTTGGCCCTGTGTATGCTGATAGAAACGAGGGATCAGGTTAGCTAGCGTTGACTTACCGCTACCCGAGCGCCCTACCAGCGCTACCATCTGCCCAGGTTCAGCTACAAAGGAGATATCTTCTAGAACCGGCTTTTCGGTGCCGGGATAGGTAAAGTTCAAATGCCGAACCTCTAGTCGGCCTTGGGCTCGGGCTCGCTCTTCGGTTCCTTCGTCCACTTCCGGAACTGCATCCAGCTGCTCAAAGATACTTTCAGCACCTGCGACACCACGCTGGATGGTCGAGCTCACCTCGGATAGTTGACGAATAGGCTTGGGCAACAAACCTGCCATCGTTATGTAGGCCACAAGGTCACCGGCCGATGAGTCACCACGAAGATAGAGCACCAGGAACATCAAGGCGGCCATGGCCGTGTAAATCAGCAATTGCAACATTGGTGTGTAGACCGCACCGGTTTTGTTCATGTTGAGCTGCTTCTGAGTGTTACTTTCGCTGGCTTCACAGAACCGTTTACGCTCGTATTCCTCACCACCAAAGCTGCGTACAACACGGTAGCCCTGAATCGCCTCGGACGTTACATGAGTAACATCGCCCATGGCTGTCTGGATCTTCTTGCTCTGCTTACGAAACTTGCGGCTGGCCGACGTCACCATCATGGCAATAATGGGCAGAATGGCTATCATCACCAACGTTAGCTTCCAGTTCATCCAGAGCAGGGAAGCAAACAGGAAAATCACCGTCATGCCTTCGCGAAACACTACCTTGATCGCGTCAGTCGCCGCGCCAGTCACCATGGTGACGTTGAAGGTAATGCGGGAGATCAGATGGCCTGAGTTATTGGCATCAAAATACCGGTTGGGTAAGACGAGTAGATGATTGAACAGTGCCACGCGAAGGTCATGAACCAGCCCTAGCGAGACCTTTGCAATAAAGTAATTGCCCAGGAATGAACCAACACCCTGCCAGACCGCAATCAGGATGATGAGAAGCGGAACGGCCTGTAATAGATGAAGCTCACCGATAACAGGCCAACCAGGAAACATCGAGGCATTAGGGTTATTCAGACCATCGACGAAGTACTTGAGGATGCCAGCCAGCATGGGCTGGGTCGAGGCAAATATTAGAAAGCCTACGATACTGAGAGCAAACTGTCCGATATAAGGACGCACATAGCCCAAAAGGCGCAGATAGATTTTGAGACTTGAATGTTCTGCACGCGGGGACGTAGAAGTCGTCTGCATGATTGAAATGACTGTCTTAAGTAAACCACCGATATTATCACGTCCGATCATGCATATCAGAACCGAACATAGTCGCGCTCGGAGCGAGCCCATTGAGACCTAATAGAATCAACCCAAATAACGGTGATGTTTATTTAAAGCGTTACCGTTATTTATCAGGCATAACCTTCTTGATCCATTGCGGCTAGGCATCATCGGAAGATAAGTTAAAATACCGGCCCCAGATCTAACGGAAGCAACATGCAACCGCTTGAAGAAACAGACTACCTGAACCTCCGCGAGGCAGCACACGTCGTAGAAGCGGACCAGTATGGTGACAAGGTGTTGCGATTGACTGATGGCAGCTTCCTCAAGCTTTTCCGACGCAAGCGGCTACTGACATCAGCTGCTTTTTACCCCTATGCGCAACGGTTTGCAGACAATGCTGGCCATCTACAGAAACGACAGATCCAAACACCTGTCATCATTGGGGTTTATCGCGTCGCTGCAATTGAGCGGGATATTGTTCACTACGCCCCATTACCCGGACAGACGATTCGCCAGCTGTTCGACAGTAATGAGACGGGAGTGCTTAAAGCTAAACTGGGCGGTTTTGTGGCCTTGCTACACGAGCGAGGTGTTTACTTTCGTTCACTCCATCTAGGCAACATCGTTCAAACACCAACAGCTGAATTGGGTCTGATCGATATAGCGGATCTACGTTGTCAGTCTCGCCCGTTATCGCAACGTCTACGCCTGCGCAACTTCAATCACCTCTTGCGTTATGAAAACGACAGAGCTTGGCTGATGACTGACAATGGGCAAGCATTTTTCAAGGCTTACTTGGATCATTCATCCGTTGTCTTTGAGCGCAAAACCCTTAGACATCAATTAAATCTGCCTAGAGAATTCTTTCAGTGACTACTCATGTCTCAGGGAGCTTGCCGCTGCCCCGTACTGAAAAATACTCCCTTTGGGTTATCCGTTTCATGCTTCCGCTGGGCTGGCTGGCCCTATTGACAGGTATGTTCTGGATCGGCGATCGCTCGCTTTACCATAAGCTGTTTTATGCTTTTCTAGCCTTCCCAACGTTATTGGCAGTGTTACTGTCACCTTTGCAGTTGCGTCAATTGTTCCAAAGCTTACTACTGCGCACCTATGTACTCTTCGCACTTTATGTATCGCTCAGTTTGGCTTGGTCGCCTGAGCGAGGCGAGCTGTCACTAATCAAGTATCCCCTTTATGTTCTCATGATGCTCTTTGCCGCTGCATTGATGGCGAGGCACTATCCAAACCTGATTATAAAAACTACGCTTCTGAGTGCGGGGATAGCATCATTAAGCGCCTTGGTGACACTGGCTTGGTACCTCAAACAGGGTGCGCAAGGTCGCCTTGAAGGCTATGGAGCACTTTATAACCCGCTTCTGACCACTCATATCTATGGCTTTTACGCTGCCTTTTGGCTAGCAGCCTGGTGCTCGAAGGTACGCATAAGTCCCTGGATCACGCTACCTGCCCTTGCAATAGTCCTTTTACTTATTCTTTGCACAGGCTCGCGTACGCCTCTATTTGCACTTGCAATGAGTATGCTTTGGCTTACCCTTGCACGCCCTAACCGGCGAACCCTGTTTATCGTTGGCAGCGTATTTGTCGGCTTCGTTGGCCTGATATTAATTGATCCCACCTTGCTTACCCAACGCGGTGCCTCTTTCCGGCCAGCCATATGGGCAGACGCCTGGCAGCAAATCCGACAAGACTTCTGGTTTGGCCATGGCTTCGACGCAGCCATGCGTATTGATCTGCCAGAGGTTGGTCATACCTTGGCGGACCCCCATAACCTGAGTCTTGGTGTCATGTACCAGACAGGTCTGACTGGCCTGATACTATGGGCACTGCTTTATCTGACGGCGTTAATACAAGGCTGGCGCTTGCGCCATGACCCTGCTGTACTGATTACCGGTACGTTGGTAGTGTTTGGCCTGGCTGCAGGAATGACAGAAGGAAGCTCGTTTCTTTCTCGACCCAAGGAGCACTGGTTTCTCGTGTGGATCCCACTGGCTCTACTGAATGTAGCCGTTACCTACCGGATCGCCGTCCGAGAGCATCAGACGGCGATCACTAGCACTGGTTAGTGGATAGGCGTCATAAGACGCAACAGACCACGCACTGTCTTACGGGTCCATGCCTGAATAGGGATATCCCGTAGCAGGGCCCTGGCAAGCGGCTTATTCCGATTGGATGCTTTAAGAAACATGGAATTCAAGAATCGTGTTCTAACCTGCTCATAGGCAGGGTGATCACTAAATCGCTCGTAGGTTTTTAATACATTTTCGACCATGAACGACAGATTCTTGTACGTATTACTTTCATGCTTTCGATAGAGCGCAAGAACTTCGCCCAGGACATCAATGTAGTATCCCGCCTGCGCAATGCGAAGCGTGATATAGAGGTCCTCAAGCCGAATAGCAGGATCGAAGCATCCTACCTTTATCAATGCTTCACGACGAAACATGAGCGTAGCAGCCATGGGTCCGGGTTTAAGGTCTAGAAAAAGATCCTCAAAATTAAGGCGTCTGAACGGTAAATCCCGATGCTTTTGCTGCTTTTCAGGGTAAAGCTGTCCCTGTGCGTCTATCAGATCAATATTAGCGGCACAAATCCCAACCTCAGGCTTGCCCTTAATATAAGCGACCTGCCGCTCAATACGCTGAGGCAGCATAATATCATCCGATCCAAACGGAACGATCAGGCTACCAGAAGCACGTTCAATTGCTCCGTTTAGCGTACGACTAAGCCCTATATTTTGCTGTTGCTTAAAGTCAAATCCATATTCTTCCTGCAAGCGCAGAATTCGTGAAACGCTATCGTCATTAGAGCCATCATCAATTACCAAAAGCTCAATATGGCTATAGCTCTGTTCAAGTACGCTAAGAATACTTGCCTCTATATAAGGGGCATGGTTGTAGGAAGCAATAATGACTGTCACCAGCGGGCAGTCCTTCAATAGCTCTTCCTGGTTACTCATAGCGAAAGCTCCGTATTCAAGCGCATTGTTTTCTAAGCTTCCCTCAAAGCCGAGAAAGCGCATTGTTTATTTGTTTACCGTACCAAGGTGTTTCTTGACCTTTGCTACGTTTTTTTCGCCAAGAGCTTTACGCAAAGCAGGTTCATCAAGCCACTTTAATATCGTAGCCTGAGGCACACCCGACAGAGAACGTTCATACGCATTTTCAAACGCCTTTTCCCACCATGCAGATCCGCAGGCACGGTCAAATTCATTAGGGTAAGAATAGCAGCCGTATAGTAATTCACGTGCAAATTGCCGCTGCTCTGGCATTAAGGACCGAGTTTTGAATTTATAAATCAATCGCTGAAAACTTGGTGGCCGGGGCAATTTATCCGAAACACTATCAATGTCTGCTAGCGCTGCCTGACCAAGCGGCTCCTCCTTATGTTTAGCGTACCAGGCACAAACCTTGGCGCGAAAAAGCCGCTTTCGACTCCAATAGTGATGAATAACATCCGTACAGTCAGACAGTCGAAGCCCTTTTTTATGCGCAGCAACCGCCAGCATGAACTCTTCCAACGTATATGCTTTAGGAGACAAGGCCCGATAATTGTCCATTAGGGCAATTGAGTGCTCTAACAAATCTGCTTCCGAATGGCAGAGGCCTATGACTCCCGAGTTAGTCATCCGCATGTCATTGCCGGCCAGCCCTTCCCTTTGCAATGGACCTGCCAAGGTCTCGTACAAGAGTCCTGAGCGATCCTCACCAAAGCAGGGGCCAATGGCATTACATAACAATGTTCCAGGCGCGACGCGCTCGAACAGTGCCTTTGGTGACTTTCGAAAAAAGGTATCCGTATCGATTAAAACTGCTTTTTCACATGTGCCCAGCACATGCCTCAATAGCACGTGCTTGGCACGAAAATGGTAATCGATCGGGCGCGCCCACTCAGACAGCTGCTCTGCTGAAATGATATGAACGGTAACCGGCAACTCATCATAAATATGTTCACGATCACTAAACACGTGAATGGAGATTGTTGGCGAGGTCGTTTTCTCAAGGCGAGCCAAAGCACTGACAATGCTGAAAAACGCTTCTTGATGATAGGTTTCTGAGCCGAACGCCAAGTACACAAGGCGGTTGGGCGCGGAAGATAAAGACATAAGGGGCTCCAATCACTGTACCCGCAAGTCTAGAAACAGAACGCCGGATCAGTGCTGAAACCAACCCAACCAGCGGTCACGCCAGTCGACAGGCTTTCGTTGGCGCAACGGAGCTTCCAGGGCTTTGACGATATGTCTGCCCAGGGCTTGAAAGCTGTAACGCGTCTGCGCGAGAGTCTGGCCTTCTAAAGCAATACGCTCAGCAAGCCCGGAGTTCTGTCTAAGCAGGGCAAGTTTTTGCCTAAGCTCATCGATTGAGGAGTAAAGGACAATGTTCTGCATATCAATGAAGCCAAGCGCCTGGTTTTCTATGCTTCCCTGATCGTAAGCGAACAGAACGCACCCGCAGGCCATGGCTTCGAAATTTTTGATCATATATTCGCCCATACCGACGTCAGCGCTTACGAAGAACCTGATGCGGTTTAGCATCTCCCGGTACTCGTCTCCTGACTCAGTACGCGTCACCGTGAGCGACTCAACTTTGCCCAGCTCCTCCAAAAACTGTTTACGCCCGCTATAAGCAACGCTTTTAAGGCTTCCAACAAAGCCTAACTCAATGTCTCGGGCTGCCCCTGTATTCCAGAGACCCGCTGCGTCATACCCTTTGGGGGCAAAGACAGCGTCGATGTTTTCCTGTTGCAAGCGTCGAGTCACCTCAGCGCCCGAGCAAAGTACCCTGACCCAAGGCATCCTTTGGTAATAAGCACTGAACTTCCCAGTGTATTTGCAGGGAATATAGTTCTGATAAGCATCGTGTTCCAACTCGACAAGATTCGGCAGCGTCCGAATGAAGCCTACTTGCTTGAGTTGCTTTTTGAAGCGTAAAAACAGAACGATTCGCTCATAGCGAGCTAACTCGACATGCTCACGGAAGTAGCGTTTGAGATTGGCTTGTTCGTCATCGTCCAGCCACCGCAGGTCGCAATCACACTGTTCGGCTATGGCTTGATACAGCGCATCCAGAATGACACGCTGTTCTTTTTGTACCAGCAGTAATACCTTCATACTAAAGCGCCGCTCAATGACAGGGGGCGATAAACAGAAAATGCATCATGAGCGTATCGTAGGCAGTTCCGTATCTTTTAAAAGCTGCCTTATCACAGGCAAACGCCAGAAAGCGGCTCTGGCTGCCTCGTCACTGAAGCGGTCATCCAGCCGCTCTCGCATATGCTGGATGCAAGCCCGCTGCTGGCTGGGGCTTAGCCGGGACAAATGCATCAGGCCATTACTCAGCGCCTCGGTATCACGCAGAGGAAACAGCAGGCCGACACCATCGATAATCTCGCGCGCGCCGCCACAGGCAGTAGCAATAATGGGCACACCTGCTGCCATGGCCTCCAACAGCACCATTCCGAAAGGCTCATGATCAGAGCTCAGTGCAAACGCATCGAATGCCTTGAAGTAGCATCGCGCATCGGCAACCTGCCCCAAGAATACGACACGATCAGCGATAGCCAGCTCACGCGCCAGGTCCTTGAGGTCCTCCTCTAGGCGACCCTTGCCTACAATGGCCAGCAAGGCCTGTGCAGGAAGTGAAGGTAGTGCTTGGGCAAAGCCCCTGAGAAGCGTAGCCTGATCCTTGTCGGGATGCAGACGCCCTACGTTTCCTATAACCCAGGCATCTTGAGGTAGCTTTAAAACTTCACGAGCCTGTTCGCCATGCAGCAGCTGGCCCTGTATGGCAGCAACGTCAATGCGGTTATATAACGTTTCGATTTGCTCGGCCGGCCACTTGGGTAGACGCAGCCGTATCTCATCCCGAACAGCATCGGAAACCGCCAGAAGGCTCAGTCGCTTGCTCATGGCATTGGCAAATAGCCGTCGCCCTAGGCGGTCATAATCCCCAAAGGCATGATGCACACCAATAACCGGTAGATTGGTAGCCAGACAGGCAATCCAGATAGGCTTGAAACGGTGCGCAATGATAAACCGTATGCCTCTGGAGCGGACGATCTCGCGCAACGCACGGATGGCACCAAGCTTCAGCCCACGGATATCTTTAGAGCTGTATTCCATGAACAGCACCTCATCCGAGGCGCATTGAGCAGCCACCTCGGCATCGGCAGCGCCCGTCAGAAAGACAGTCGTAACCCGATAGCCTGTTCCTTTGAACAGGCTTGCATACTGCCGGGCACAGTCCAGGAACGGACCATCATAACCATGACAGAACTGTAGAACTCTTGGCTCAGCTGATCGAGTCATAGGCATCCGCACCGTCTTTGACTACGAGGATGTCTTCCATGATCAAGTATTGCAAATCCGATCCATAGAACATGTTGAGCGCGTCAGTAGGCGAGCAAATCATTGGTTCGCCACGACGGTTCAGGGAGGTGTTCAACGAAACACCATTGCCAGTCAGGTTTTCCAACTCCTTCATCAAGTCGTACCAACGCGGATTATGTCGACGCTCCAATACCTGAGCGCGAGACGTACCATCCTCATGCACAACCTCACCGACTCGGTTCTTCCACTCGTCATTCACTTCGAACGTGAACGTCATGAAGGGAGACGGATGATCGACCTTGAGCATCTCGTGAGCAACTGTGTCGAGCATTGAGGGGCAGAAAGGTCTCCACCGTTCGCGAAACTTGATCTGCTCATTGATACGGTCGGCCACGCCCGGAACGCTCGGGCAGCCAATGATGGAACGACCGCCCAATGCACGCGGGCCAAACTCCATACGGCCCTGGAACCAGGCTACTGGATTACCGTCCACCATGATTTTGGCGATACGCTGGGGAACGTCCTCAAGCTTGCGCCATTTAGGTGCATTGGGGTGACGCGCACAGGCAGCGATTACGTCTTCGTTACTATAAGACGGCCCGAGGTAGACGTGCTCCATCTTCTCGACCGGCACGCCGCGCTGATGCGATACGTAGGCTGCGGCACCGACTGCCGTTCCTGCATCACCGGACGCAGGCTGAACGAACAGCTCCTTGACCTCGGGGCGCGCAATAATTTTCTGGTTGAGCTTGACGTTTAAAGCACAACCGCCCGCAAAAGCGATCTTGCCGGTTTCCTTGATGATATCGCCCAGGTAGTAATCCATCATCTCCAGCGCAAGCTTTTCAAAGAGTGCCTGCATGCTGGCTGCATAATGAATATAGGGATCATCGGCAATATCCCCTTCCCGCTTTGGACCAAGCCACTCGATCAGCTTGGGCGAAAAATAATAGCCCTTGCCCTTTTCCTTATAGCGTCGGAAGCCGATTACGTTGGCGTAATCGGTATTAATGATCAGCTCGCCGTTCTCGAATTTTGCCAATCTGGAGAAATCGTACTTGCTGGCGTCGCCATAGGGCGCCATGCCCATGACCTTGAATTCGCCGTCAAGCATCTCGAAGCCAAGGAATTCAGTAATGGCGCCATAGAGTCCGCCCAGAGAGTCCGGGTCGTAGAATTCTTTGATCTTATGGATCTTGCCATTCTCGCCATAGCCAAAAAAGGTCGTGGCATATTCGCCCTTGCCATCGATACCCAGAATGGCAGTCTTTTCAGTAAAACCAGAGCAATGGTAAGCGCTTGAAGCGTGAGCCAGATGATGCTCGACCGGTTCGACCCTGATCTTCTTCAGGTCAAAGCCCAATTGCTGCAGGCACCATTGGATACGCTTGTGATAACGCTTGTAGCGGCGGTTGCCAAACAGAATGGCATCCAGCGCGCGGTCAGGCGCATAGGCATAGCGCTTGGCATAGTGCCAGCGGGCTTCACCAAACAGACTGATCGGCGCAAAGGGAATGGCCACAACATCCACGTCCTGAGGCTTGATCCCAGCCTGCTCCAGGCAGAACTTGGCTGACTCGTAGGGCATGCGGTTCTTGGCATGCTTGTCACGCACGAAGCGCTCTTCTTCAGCCGCTGCAATCAACTTACCGTCGATATAAAGTGCAGCGGAAGGATCATGGCTCAGGGCGCCGGACAGGCCCAGAATCGTCAATGCCACAGGTTCAACCTCTAGAGTAGTCATCCCCGCGCCTAGGCAGGGACGGAATGCGTTCATCAAGCAGCCGGTACAGGGCACTGTCCTTAGGCCAGTTACGTAGAAAGCGCTCACGGTCTCGTGCAAAAGCTTTCTCAAACTGCTGCTGGCTCGTGTGCTGAGTCATGGCATCCAGGTCGATCAACGACCAGTGATTACCATTCCAAAGCACATTGTTCCCTTTCAGATCACCATGGCTGATTCGCTCACGAACCAACCCTTCAAACAGAACATCCAGCGCGGCCAAGTCTTGCTCAGGCGGTGCGCTATCTCGGTACGGCTCAAAGCGCGCCAGTATATCCTGCCCTGATGCATAATCGGTAATCAGGTAGGCACGACGGCGTAGCCCCAGCCAACGCTTTTCCATTACGCCCAATGGTTTAGGGGTATCGATGCCTAGAAAGCGAAGGCGATTTCCCTGGATCCAGCTATGCCAGGCACGACTGGGTCGCCAGAAGCGGGTCAGCCAATGCCCGAGACTTTTGATGTTATAGCGCTTTAGGATATAGGTATTGCCAGCGTGCTCCACACGCGCCACCGTGGCTGCACCACCATCCTTGTAACGATGCCCTTGAGCAATAAAACGATCAGGATCTGCCAGCAGCGCTTCTACTATAGGCACGCTATCACGCCGGATAGCTACAATGCCTTCACCGGAGCGGCTGACCTTGAACAGGCTGCAGTCTCGCCCTGCCTTTTCCAGGAAATCCTTTAAGCGCCACGTACGAATACGTGCTGCTTCCTGCTGTATCGTTTCCGGCGTCAGCGCGTGCTCACTGTTGGTTAACAAGTAAGCCACCAGGAGCTCTTCGATATAAGCATCAAACCGGGCAGGCAATTGACCGAAGAAAACACCCAGGTTTTGCATGGCCTGCTTTTGGGAAAGTGGTCTTCCTTGTGATTCGGCCCGGATATCTGCCCCATCGATTAGATAGATGCTCTCGCCTTTTTGAAGCAGGTTGTCTAGATGCAGATCATCCTGCCAGAGACCCTTGGCGTGGAGCTCACCAATGGTTGCCAGGGATGCTTCCAATACTTTTTGCTGTCCTTCTGAAAGAGAAGGCTCTTGGCTAACCTCTCGCCATAAGGACTCAAGACTCACCGCCTCAGCCAGAAACTCGAATAGCAGCCAGCCACCCTGCCCTTGTACGAAGCCCTCAGCTAGAATGGCCGGTGTTGTTAGTTGGTTATCAAGCAGTAAGCGACAACCTTCACACTCACGCGTGTAGTGTCGTTCAGAACGAGTGCCCACAAACAACTTGGCCAGCACCGGCCGCCCCTTCCATCGCGCCTCTCCTACGTAGCGCTGCCCGGGCAGCACGCGCAGCAGTGACACCAGCGTTAGCACTCCTTCGGGTAACTCAATCTGTGCAGGTAGCGCCGGTGCCCGCCCAGCCTGGGCCAGCTCACTCAGCCTCATGACCGCGTTTCCTTATTGCGGCGACGAACACTGAGCTTACGCAGCCAGGCATTAACTTCGTTACCCTCAGGCTCTGCTTGCAGATAGGCCGCCAGGAATAGCCGGACTTCCGCCTCACTCCAGACCGGTGCCCGCCTTAGAAGGGGTTCCAGATCCTTGATCTTATCCTTGCGCCCCAATAACACCATGCGTGTTTTTTCAAGATCGATCAGCCGCGTTACAAAACCGCCTTCCTTTTCTTGAAGAAAGATGTGTTTGGGATAAAAACAGCCATGGATGCGACCTGTCGCATGTAGAGTCCTGGCAAGAACGCCTATGGCTGCCAGGATGGCATGGCGTGTTCGCTCAGGGAGTTCAGGCCATTGGGCTAGCCAACTATCCAGGTCCTGCCACTCATCCAGTGCTCGTGTCAGCAGAATGGCCTGCCGTTCACGTCCTACCTTACGCTCACCATAGAACGCGGCCTCCAGTGCTGGAATACCCAGCGCGCTGTAGCGCTGGATATTACGAAACTCCCGAGCAAAGGTAGGCTCCCCTAGAGGATGGAGCAGATCATGGGTCAGGTAATTGCTTTGACGCTTGAGAAAGTAAGAGGCCTCGTCGAGATCGAGCCGGAAGACTGTACTCCAGCCGCCACGCCCTGTGTTGGGCTCATCGACCGCCTCCAATTGAAGCGACCAGAGCGCCTCAAAGCTTGCAAGTTGATGCCGCTCCAGTATGGCGGCATCCTCGGCAGCCAGGAAATCGCTCATTCGCGCCCCTTGAAATAATTCAACACGTGTACGATTCGCTCCTTGTCGGAGTCTTTTAGTCGCTGGCGACCCTTGTAACGAAGGTAGAACCGCAGCCGTTGTGTACGTGAAAGCTTGTATTTAGCCACCTTATCCAGGCAGGCCAGATCCTTAATGATGCGCCGCCTAAGCCAGGAGCCGAACCAGAAGGCACCTGCCGGGCAGTCAATGAAATACAGGGTACCTGCCTGATCGACCAGCAGGTTACGCCACTTCAAATCATTATGAGCGAAATGATGGTCGTGCATCGCACGCGTAGCCCGTGCCAGTTGCAGGCTCAATTGATCAACCCAGGCTGGATCACGCAGACGCGGATCATCGTGCTGAGCCATAACGGCCAAGTCATCTGTATGGGGAATCTCCCGGGTAATCATGGCACCCCGTGCGAATTGTCCTCCCATACGCTCAAGCCCCCAGGCCACTACAGGCGCTGTCGGGATGCCCCACTTGGCAAAACGCTTGAGATTTTGCCATTCAGACTTGACGCGTGGGCGGCCCATATAGCGACGCAGCCCCTTGCCTGCTCCGCTATAGCGTTTCACGTAATAACGAATGCCGTCATAGGTGACACGTACAACTTCAGACAGCGGATCGCTGGTCAAGTGTTCGCCTTGCAGGGCGAACACCTGCTCAAGGCTGGCAAATTCCTCTATATGCGCTACAGAGGCATCAGTGCGCCATTCGGCCATCAGAGCTTGTCTCCGTAACGCTGCTTGCGCTCATAAAGTCTTTCAGCCTTACGTCGCAGGCGTTGCAGCAGCGCAGCCTCTTCACGGAGGATCTGTCGCAGGGGGCGCTGAAAGTAAACGCGAAGGAATCGTAGAAAATCCCGCCGGGTTAGTCCGATACCCAATGCAGAAAAGTACAGCCCTGCCAAATCCTTATCACGCCAACGCCTGGGCACTTGGTCGCGCGTATGTGCCCGATGTAGATCAATGAGTGATAACTTCAGCTTGCCTGGCTCAACCGGTCGATCGGTATGCAGTAAGAAGTGGCAGATGTAACAGTCACGATGGTTGACCCCTGCGCGATGCATGGTGCCTGTCATTGTGGCCACTTCATTGATCAAGGCCCACTTCGTACGCGCTACAGGAGGGTTGGCGGCCCAGGTCAGCGTGTAGTCTTCAAGGCTTACGGTAGGTGCCAGCTCCTCTGTGATGATGAAGGAATGCTGTTCGGCAGGGTTACCCCCCCGCTCGCCAAACGCCACTGCATTCATGGTAGGCACTCCAGCCTCATGAAGACGCTGCAAAGCCTGCCACTCCTGACCTGCGCCCAATACAGGCTGTTTTAGCTGCAGAAGATTTTTAGCAATCTCCCCCCAGCCAATCCCGCGGTGGATCTTGACGAAATACCCTTTGCCATTGACTTCGGTACGCAGCGTACGTCGCCCTTCCAGCTCACGAAACACCTCGCCTTGCAGCGCTTCCACTGCCTCAAAGGCATCGCGATCGGCCCAGAGGGACCGGAACGGCTCTTCAAGCATAAGCTTCACAGGCGCGGCTCCAGAATCACATCCGCAGCACGCTCGGGCATGCTGTACAGATCAGCGGTATCCGCATAAGCCAAGGCATTGCGGGACCACGTAAGGCGTTGCGAGTCATCGCTGAGCATGTCAGCCAACAGGGTATTGAGCTGCTCCTGCTCGAATGGGCTAGGCACTACCCGGCCGCAGTCAGCGTCGCTAATGTAATGAGCATAGCCACAGACGTCAGTCACCAGCCCAGGCAGACCGGCCACTAACGCTTCCAACAATACCGTTCCGGTGTTTTCGTTGTAAGCAGGATGAATCAAGAGATCTGCCCCCAATAGGAAACGGGGGATATCGCTGCGCCCCTTGAGAATATCCACCTGATCAGAAATACCCAGCGCCTTAGTCTGTAACAGGAATGGCTTGGGGTCGTCCTGTCCGATAACAATCAGACGCACCCGCTTCTTGAGCGCTCTGGGGAGCGAGGCAACAGCCCTTAGGGAGCGATCCAATCCTTTTGTCTTGAAGCCCGAGCCAATCTGTACAACCAGCAGTGAGCCTTCATCCAAACTGAACTCCCGACGAAAGTCGGCGCGTATGTCTTGGGCATTTGGCGGTGCCCGGCGGTCCGCTGCAATGCCAGGGGGGAGCAAATGAAAGCGACTGGCTGGCGTCCCGTAGTGTTTGACAAAGAAGGGCTGCTGAACCTCCGAAATCATCAAGACCTGAGTTTTGGACTCAAGTGCAAATACCGCTCGCTCGTACTCGGCGAAATGACGATAGCGACTCCACTTGCGATATAAGGGGTTACGCAGTGTCTGCGCCTTTTCCTCAAAGCACGGATCGGCCGCGTAGTACACGTCCAGGCCGGGCATTTTATTGAAACCCACAATACGGTCTACCGGGTCCTTGGCCAGATCGCTTTGGAACCAGGCCGTAAACTTTTCGTTGCGCTTGTGATTGAACAGCGCTCTGGCGGACCCAATGCGCACGTCAAATCCTTCAGGGACAGGACCTTCCCAGATTAACGTATAGACACGAATGGAGTGGCCGCGGCGCTGGCACTCCTGGGCAATGCGCATGAAGTCACGCTGAAGCCCCCCGAAGGGAAAGTACTTGTAGAGAACAAAAGCAAGACGCATCAACATATGCCCATAAAAAATAACGGATCACCGTGAAGGGTGACGACAATCAGACCTGTCAAACCATGATAACTCAGCACAAACGCTGCCCTTTGCTGGACAGCATTGCCTCCAGGGAGGCGAAGACCCGTGCCGGGTTGACACGGGAGAAGCACAGGGGCTGCTCCTCCGAAACATTAAACAACGCTCGATCCTCTTCTGAGGGAGCGTAGGTACACTGCTTTTGCAGACACGGTGCACAGACCCAATCACTAGAGAGATGCACTTGGGAGCGGCCATAAGCGCCCGTTAGCTTGGCATCTGTCGGTCCAAACAACGACAGCGTTGGTACATCCAGCGCAGCAGCCAGATGCCCTAATCCCGTATCGACTGCTACGCAGGCACGGGCACCGGCCAGCACACGGGAAACCCCAGCCAATGACATCTTGGGGAGAACAGAGACATGTTCAAGTCCCGAGGCGATACGTTCTGCTCTCTCACGCTCGGCATCATTGCCCCACGGTAGATACACCAGCATGCCAAGTTGCTGGACAGCTTCCGCCAGCTCACGCCAATAACGCTCCGGCCAGTGCTTGGTCGCCCAGGTCGTCCCATGTAGAAACAATACGTAAGGACCACCAGGCTGAGGCTCGGCAAGACGCGTACGATCCAGCCCGTAGTCACCCGTCAACTCGGGCAAGGGATAACTTAAGGCCTGGGCAAACAGCTGCCTGAGACGCTCTACGGCATGCTGCCCCCACGGCACCTGGCAGGTGCGATCATAGAACCGGCTTGCCAGAGGCTCACGAATCGACTCACGGGAGAGACCCACTACTGGCGCTTTGACGTAACGCGTCAACCAGGCGCTTTTCAACAATCCCTGGGCATCGATGACTACATCATAGTGAGTGTCTCGCAGGCGCTCCTTGAAGCGCGACCACTCTCCGCTTTTCAGCGTGGTCAATAGATTCTTGCGCCAACGGCGGATCGCTACTGGAATAACTTGGGAAACAGCCGGATGCCAGGAGGGAATCTCAGCAAACCCCTCCTCAACAACCCAGTCGAAGCGAATTCCTGGAAATGCACGACTGGCATCAGTAAGGGCCGGTAATGTATGGATCACATCGCCCAGTGACGATGTCTTGATCAAAAGCACCCGCACTTATTCCACCTCGACCGGGTCGGCAACCAATTGATCCAGCGCACGCAGCACTGCAGCAGGCTCGAGGAGGCGCATACAGTTGTAGTGCCCGAATCGGCAGGTTCGGTCAAAACAAGGGCTGCACTCGATACCCAACCGCACCACTTCAACCTCTTCGGCCAAGGGCGGTGTAAAGCCTGGGGATGTCGACCCATAGACCGCCACCAATGGACGGTCCAGCGCCGCTGCAACATGCATGAGGCCAGAGTCGTTACTGACTACAGCGGAAGCACAGGACATGAGATCAATGGCCTCGGCCAACGCTGTCTGGCCTGCCAGATTGGTGACCTCTTCGCGCAGCCCGGGAATCAACCGCTCGCGGATCTCCTCGCAGCCCGCATTATCCTTTTGCGAGCCGAACAACCAGACCTGCCATCCGGCCCTGATCTTCACGTCGGCCACTTCGGCATAATGAGCGGCCGGCCAGCGCTTGGACTCGCCAAACTCGGCGCCAGGACATAGCGCCAATACCGGTCGGTCCAATTCGAGTCCAAACTTGCTCAAGGCAGCCTCGCGATTGGCAGACTCAATTTGCAGTTGGGGATGGGGGTAAGGCGTAGGCAACTGAGCATCCGGCGAATACGCCAACGCAATAAAGCGCTCGATCATCAGCGGATAACGCTCTTTATCCAACGTCCGAATATCATTGAGCAAGCCGAAACGCATCTCGCCGCGCCAGCCTGTACGCTTGGGAATACCCGCGAAATAAGGGACCAGGGCAGACTTGAGTGAGTTCGGCAGCAGAATAGCCTGATCGTACTGACCGCGCAGGCTGCGACCAATACGACGGCGCGTTGCAAGCTCCAGGGCACCATGCCCAAGCGGAAAACTCAACGCCGAACGTACTTCAGGCATCCGTTCAAGCAGAGGACGGCTCCAATCGGGTGCCAATACATCAATGGCACAGCCGGGATGAAGCACTTGCAGACTCTTGAACAGCGTCTGCGCCATCACCATGTCGCCGACCCAGGAAGGACCGATTATCAGAATTCTCATAGGCTCACGCTACAACGTACAAGGCTCATAGTATCTACCATGAGCCCGGTACGTGCGGCTTATTTAACTGCTGTACGCCACTCGGCATGGGCATCGGTTTTGCCAGTGACCAGGTCGAAGTAGGCTTTTTGCAGCGTTTCGGTGACCGGACCACGGCGGCCCGCGCCAATGGTGCGACCATCCACTTCACGAATAGGCGTTACTTCAGCGGCCGTACCGGTGAAGAATGCTTCGTCAGCGATGTAGACTTCGTCACGCGTAATACGCTTTTCAACCAACGCATAGCCATGCTCTTTGGCCAGCGTCAGCACGGTGTTGCGGGTAATGCCATTAAGGCAAGCCGTGACCTCTGGCGTGTAGATAACGTTGTCCTTGATGATAAAGATGTTCTCGCCCGAACCTTCGGCCACATAGCCTTCCGGATCCAGCAGCAAGGCTTCATCTGCGCCGCCGGAAATGGCTTCCTGCAGGGCCAGCATTGAGTTGATGTAATGCCCGTTGGCCTTCGCACGCGTCATGGAGATGTTCACATGGTGACGGGTATAGGAGCTGGTGCGTACCTTAATACCCTGCTCCAGCGCCTCTTCACCCATGTAGGCACCCCAGTGCCAGGCAGCGACGATTACATGCACCTTCAGACCGGTTGCACGCAACCCCATACCTTCTGATCCGTAAAACACCATCGGGCGCAGGTAGGCGCTTTCAAGGTTATTGTCACGAATCACCGCGCGGTGCGCTTCGTTGATCTCGTCCTTGGCGAAAGGCATCTTCATGCCCATGATATGTGCGGAGTCGAACAAACGATCCGTATGTGCCTGAAGGCGGAAGATAGCGGTGCCCTGAGGGGTGTTGTAAGCGCGAACGCCTTCAAATACACCCATCCCGTAATGCAGCGTATGGGTCAGGACATGGGTGGTTGCATCGCGCCACGGTACCATTTCACCGTCATACCAGATCACACCGTCACGATCGGACATCGACATAATTTGCAGCTCCTCAAGAATTCGATTCGTACTGCTGCGCAGCGAGTGGGTCGAGCGCAAGCGATTTCCAGATCCGCATGACGCCGTGTCGCTCGTCATGGAAGAGGCTGCCGTCCACGACCCCGGCCTGCTTTTGCAGGGCCTGGCGATGTGCGGCAGCGCGATAGGCTTTGTAAGCCTCTTGCAACAGATGGACATCTGGACTCGCGATCAATCCAGCCCGCTCCAGTTCTTCCAGAATGCGGATATTGTCGGTGAAGCGCAGCAGATCAGGATGCTGCCAGGACCAGACAAGAACCGCATATTGCACCATAAATTCGATATCGACGATACCGCCTGCATCCTGCTTGAGATCGAACGTCCTGCCAGCCTCGAAGGCAATAGGCGACAATCCGCCTGATGTAGCCTTGGTTCCAAGGTTTTCCCGCATCTTCACCCGCATCTCACCGACCTCACGGCGCAGTGTAGCCTCATCGCGATGGCGGCTCAGGACTGCCGCCCTGACAGCCTCAAAACGTGCCGTGACGACCGGGCAGCCTGCCAAGACCCGGGCGCGCACCAGTGCCTGATGCTCCCAGGTCCAGGCTTCGTTCTGTTGGTAGTGTTCAAAGGCTTTGATTGTACTGACCAGAAGCCCGGCGGCCCCGGAAGGCCTTAGTCGCATGTCGACTTCATACAGCGTTCCGGCCGTGGTCGACGTGGTCAGAAAATGAATGATGCGCTGCCCGAGCCGTGTGTAGAACTGGGCGCCATCGATAGGCTTGCCGCCGTCTGTCTCCGCCAGTGGATCACCGTCATGGATAAAGACCAGGTCCAGATCAGACCCATGCCCTAATTCGATACCGCCAACCTTGCCGTAGCCCACAATGACGAAGTCGGGATCGCATGGCGAACCATCGGCACGTTGCGGTCTGCCATGGCGCTGGACCATTTGTCGCCAAGCCAGCTCAAGCACCTGATCGAGAATAGCCTCGGCCATCCAGGTCAGGTAATCGCTCACCTTCATCAGCGCCAGCGTGCCAGCAATTTCGGACGCCGCCACTCGCAGCCCATGGGCGCGCTTGAAATGCCGAAGCATTTCCATCTGCTGCTCCAGATCATCCTCTGGTATGCGTGCCATCCGCTCTCGTAGTTCGGCTACCAGTTCCGGCTTCTGTGGGGGGTGATACAGACGCCCCTCATTGAGCAATTCATCCAGCAAGGCGGGGAACCGTGTGATCTGCTCTGCTATCCAGACGCTGGCGCTACACAGCTCCAGCAAGCGCTCCAATGCGCCCGGATTTTCAGTCAAAAGCACCAGATAAGCCGAGCGTCTGGCAACTGCCTCGATCAAAGGCAAAACGCGGTCGAGCGCTTGGTCCGGCTCGCCACAAGAGGCGATTTGAGTCAATAGACGAGGCATGAAAGCGTCCAGTCTTTCCCGCCCCATCCGCTGCATGGTCCGAACCTGACTGCTATTACGTAGCGCACCCAGCCGCGACCAGGCTGACTCGGGACTGCTAAAGCCTGCTTCCTTGAACTGCTGGACCGCATCAGCATCCTCAAGGCTGCCCTCCCATAGGAGTAGCCACTCCTGACCAACCGCCTCAGACTGGCTTTCCACTCCCTCGTCCGGGTCCGCAATGACCTGCTGAAAATGCCAGTTGATGCGTTCACGCCAGTGAGTCAGGCGGCTTAGAAAAGCAGGCCAGCTATCAAACCCCATCATAAAGGCGACCCGGGCACGATCAAGCTCACTATCAGGCAGCTTTTGTGTCTGCCTATCCCCGATCGCCTGCAGTGCATGTTCTACGTAACGCAGAAAGCAATACGCTTCACGCATTTCTTCCGCCGCTTCGGCGGGAAGGTAGCCCAGGTCCTTCAGAGCGTTCAGGATTACCAGTAATGGCCGCTGCTGCAAACTCAGCTCCCGTCCGCCATGAATCAACTGATAGGCCTGCGCAATGAACTCCACCTCCCGAATGCCACCTGCGCCCAGCTTGATGTTGTCATCCATCTCGCGACGTCTGACTTCTTGCTGGATCAGCTGCTTCATATTGCGCAAGGCTTCAATTGCCGAAAAATCCAGGTAACGCCGATAGACGAAAGGCCGCAGCATCTCGAGCAACTGCGCTCCGGCTTGCTGATCGCCGCCTACAACGCGCGCCTTGATCATCGCATACCGCTCCCAATCCCGACCCTGGTCCTGGTAGTACTGCTCCATGGCCGAAAAGCTCAGCGCCAGTGCACCGGAGGCTCCATAAGGGCGCAAGCGCATATCAACCCTGAAGACAAAGCCGTCTACAGTAATCGTATCGAGGGCCTTGATAAGCCGCTGGCCGAGGCGAATAAAGAACTGCTGATTATCTAACGCCCGGCGCGTACCCACTGTCTCGCCGCCCTCAGGATAGGCAAAGATCAGATCAATATCGGACGAAAGGTTAAGCTCGCCTGCACCGAGCTTGCCCATCCCTAGAATAACCATGTGCTGCGGTTCACCGCTTCGATGCCCCGTTGGGGTGCCGGACTGAACGCACTGGTCCCTATACAACCACTGATAGGCCTCGTCGATGCAGGCGTCAGCCAGCTCAGTCAAGTCACGGCAGGTCTCGAGCAGGTCGGCCTGGCGGGTCAGGTCTCGCCAGATTATGCGGACCTGATGTCGCAGCCGAAACTGACGTAAACGCTGCCCGAGTTGGTTTTCATTCGAACATCCGGCTAGACAGTCGGTCAGTTCTTGGTGAATAGTGCCGGCTGGCAATGAGCGATCCAACACGCCCTCTTCTGCCAGATCCAGTATCAACACCGGATCGCGCTGAATCTGCTCGGCCACAAATTCACTGGCCGCTATCACGCGCAAAAGATCGCTACGCCGCTGCGGTGGCCATGCCGAAAAATGTCGCAACCGTTCAGGCTGCATGTTCAATGCCTCGACGAGACGAGCTTCCGCGCACCGTACAACGTCGGCGAGTGAATCAGGAATAGCAGTGAGAGAAGGCAGGCTCATGGTCTATCCTGTTGAGTCAACGGCTGAAGAGAAGGTCAAACCGTGCGACAATTTGTCGTTGTTTTATAACGGACATTGACCTGAGCAGCTGAAACGACCGCCGTTTTGTAGTAAAACTACACGCCGGCCGGGAACCACCCGGTCATAATCCAAGAATTCACGCTGCCCCCAAGAGGATGGCGGCGATACCGAGGCAACCGATTCTGGAAGCCTTTCCGCCCTGGAGCAAGCCATGCAAGACCTTGATCCCGTCGAAACCCAGGAATGGCTGGACGCCCTGGAGTCCGTATTAGACTGCGAAGGTGAAGACCGAGCTCATTATCTGCTGACCCGTATGGGTGAGCTGGCCACTCGGACAGGTACACAACTTCCCTACGCAATCACCACCCCGTATCGCAACACGATCCCGGTTACCAAAGAAGTCCAGATGCCGGGCGATCTCTTCATGGAGCGGCGAATTCGCTCGCTGGTGCGCTGGAATGCGTTGGCCATGGTGGTCCGCACTAACCTGCGCGATCCTGACCTTGGCGGTCACATTTCAACCTTTGCTTCGTCCGCTACGCTATACGACATTGGTTTTAACTACTTCTTCAAAGCACCCACCGAAGAGCATGGTGGCGATCTGGTGTATTACCAGGGCCATGCCTCTCCTGGCGTTTACGCACGTGCCTTCCTTGAAGGTCGCCTGACCGAAGACCAGATGAACAACTTCCGTCAGGAAGTGGATGGTAACGGCCTGTCGAGCTACCCCCACCCACACCTGATGCCTGATTTCTGGCAGTTCCCGACGGTATCCATGGGTCTGGGTCCCATCACGGCAATCTACCAGGCACGCTTCATGAAGTACCTGGAAGACCGTGGATTCATTCCGGCCGGCAAGCAGAAAGTCTGGTGCTTTATCGGTGACGGCGAGACGGATGAGCCAGAAACCCTTGGCGCCATCTCCTTGGCTGGCCGTGAAAAACTGGATAACCTGATCTTTGTGATCAACTGCAACCTGCAGCGCCTCGATGGCCCGGTTCGTGGTAACGCAAAAATTATCCAGGAACTGGAAGGCGTCTTCCGCGGTGCCCAGTGGAACGTGAACAAGGTCATCTGGGGTCGCCTCTGGGATCCTCTGTTCGCCCGCGACGAAAATGGCATCATGCAGCAGCGCATGGACGAAGCCATTGACGGTGAATACCAGAATTACAAGGCTAAAGACGGCGCATTCGTCCGCAAGCACTTCTTCGGTGCCAACCCTGAGCTGCTGAAGATGGTTGAAGACATGTCCGACGAGGACATCTGGAAGCTCAACCGCGGTGGTCACGATCCGTACAAGGTGTATGCAGCCTACCACCAGGCGGTCAACCACAAAGGTCAGCCAACAGTCATTCTGGCGAAGACCATCAAAGGTTACGGCACCGGTGCAGGTGAGGCGAAGAACATCGCCCACAACACCAAGAAGATCGACGTGGAGAGTCTGAAGAAATTCCGCGATCGCTTCGACATTCCGCTGAACGACAGCCAGCTGGCCGATCTGCCCTTCTTCCGTCCTGCCGAAGACAGCCCGGAGATGAAGTACCTGCGCAAGCGCCGCGAAGCGCTGGGTGGCTCGGTACCACAGCGTCGTACCACCAGCATCAGCATCCCGACGCCACCGCTGGACACCTTAAAGGCTATTCTGGACGGCTCCGGCGATCGCGAGATCTCCACCACCATGGCCTTTGTGCGCATCCTGTCCCAGCTGGTCAAGGACAAGGATCTGGGCAGCCGCATCGTTCCGATCATCCCGGACGAAGCCCGTACCTTTGGTATGGAAGGCATGTTCCGTCAGCTTGGCATCTACTCCTCTGTCGGTCAGCTCTATGAGCCTGTCGATAAGGATCAGGTGATGTTCTACCGCGAGGACAAGAAAGGTCAGATCCTTGAGGAAGGCATCAACGAAGCGGGTGCGATGAGCTCCTTCATTGCGGCGGGTACGTCTTACAGCACGTACAACCAGCCCATGCTGCCGTTCTACATCTACTACTCGATGTTCGGCTTCCAGCGTATCGGCGATTTGGCCTGGGCCGCTGGCGATAGCCAGGTGCGTGGTTTCCTGATTGGCGGTACTGCCGGTCGTACCACGTTGAACGGCGAAGGCCTGCAGCACGAAGATGGTCACAGCCATATCCTGGCAGCAACCATCCCGAACTGCCGTACGTATGATCCCACTTATGCGTATGAGCTGGCAGTGATCATTCGCGAAGGTATTCGCCAGATGACCGAAGAGCAGAAGAACGTGTTCTTCTACATCACGGTCATGAACGAGAACTACCAGCAACCTGCGCTGCCTGAAGGTGCCGAGGAAGGCATCATCAAAGGTATGTATCTCCTGGAAGAAGAAACCGGTGACTTCAAGCATCGCGTTCAGCTTCTGGGCTCGGGCACCATCCTGCGCGAAGTTCGCGAAGCGAAAGCCCTTCTGCGCGAGCTGGGAATCGGCGCTGATATCTGGAGCGTCACCAGCTTTAACGAGCTGCGTCGTGATGGCCTGGCAGTTGACCACTGGAACCGTCTGCACCCACTGGAAGAGCCGCGCAAGGCCTATATCCAGCAGTGTCTGGAAGGCCGTGAAGGTCCGGTCATTGCCTCTACCGACTACATGAAGCTATTCGCCGATCAGGTTCGTCAGTGGGTTCCCTCCAAGGAATACCAGGTACTGGGTACCGACGGCTTTGGCCGCAGCGACTCACGAAAGAAGCTGCGTCACTTCTTCGAAGTGGATCGTCACTGGGTCGCCCTGGCTGCTCTGCAAGCCTTGGCCGATCGTGGGGCTATCGAGCGTCAGGTCGTAGCGGATGCCATCACCAAGTTCGGTATCGACCCACTCAAGCGCAACCCGCTTGATTGCTGATGCCGACGGTGAAAAGGAGAAATTATTGTGAGTGAAACCATTCGCGTACCCGATATCGGCAGCAGCGAAGGCGAGATCATCGAAATTCTGGTCAAGGTAGGCGACACCGTCGAGGCTGAGCAAAGCCTTGTAGTGCTCGAGTCCGACAAGGCCAGCATGGAGATTCCTGCGCCCAAAGCCGGCAAGATTTCTGCACTGCACGTCAAGCTGGGCGACACGCTAAAAACGGGCGACCTGCTACTGGACATGGAAGATGGCGCATCGGGTGAAACCGATGCAGCCGAGCCCATGGCTGTTGCGGCCGGTGCTGCTGACGATGAAGTCGAAATGCCGACACCTCCTGGTGATGAGGACCCGTCCGCGTCTGCCAAGGAAGAAGCTCAGGCCGATACAGGTACTGCCCAGGAAATTCATGTGCCGGATATCGGCACGAGCGGCAAGGCCAACATCATCGAGCTTCCAGTCAAGGTCGGTGATCGCATTGAAGCCGAGCAGACGCTGATCACGTTGGAGTCCGACAAGGCCAGCATGGAAATCCCATCGCCTGCTGCGGGCGTGATCGAAAGTATCGCAGTCAAAGTAGGTGACGAGGTCGGAACCGGTGACTTGATTCTGGTGCTCAAGGGGAGCGGAAATACCGCCTCCTCCGCGCCAGCTCAATCCACCAGTGAAAAACCAGCCGTACAGGCAGCCGAGCCTGAACTGCATGAAGCTGCAGACGAAGAGCCGGCCGGAGAAAGCACTGAAGAAATCAAGGTGCCCGATATCGGTTCGACCGGCAGCGCCAATGTGATCGAAGTGATGATCAAAGCGGGTGACACGGTAGAAGCGGATCAATCGCTGATTACTTTGGAATCCGACAAGGCCAGCATGGAAATCCCAGCGCCTAAAGCAGGCGTAGTGGAAAGCGTTTCCATCAAGGTAGGCGATCAGGCCAAAACCGGCGATCTGATTCTGACCCTGAAAGTCCAAGGCGCAGCGCCTAAGAAAAAAGCTGATAAGCCTGCAGCTGCACAGCCAAGCGCAGCGCCCGCGCAGAAGTCTGCCAGCCCAGCGCCTGCTAAAGCACCGCAAGCGGCTACACCTACAGGGCAACCTGGCAAGAAAGTTCACGCCGGCCCTGCGGTACGTATGCTGGCGCGTGAACTTGGCGTTGAGCTGAGCGAGGTGACGCCAACTGGCCCGAAGGGACGCATTCTCAAGGAAGACATCCAGTCGTATGTGAAGGATCAGCTGCAAAAGAGCAAGTCTGCTCCAGCTGCAGCAGCAGCCACTGGCGGCGCCGGGATTCCTCCGATCCCGACCATAGACTTCAGCAAGTTTGGCGAAATCGAAGAAGTCCCGATGACTCGCCTGATGCAGGTAGGTGCTGCCAATCTGCATCGCAGCTGGCTGAACGTGCCTCACGTGACCCAGTTCGATCAGTCCGATGTTACAGAACTGGAAGCCTTCCGCGTCTCGCAGAAAGCGGTCGCTGAAAAGGCTGGCGTGAAATTGACTGTCCTGCCGTTCCTGCTCAAGGCCTGTGCCCGTGTGCTCAAGGAACTGCCAGACTTCAATGCCTCGCTCGCACCGAGTGGCAAGGCCATCATTCGTAAGAAGTACGTACACATCGGCTTTGCCGTGGATACGCCGGATGGTCTGTTGGTACCTGTAATCCGCAATGTTGACCAGAAGAGTCTTCTACAACTGGCGGCCGAAGCGGCTCAGCTGGCTGAAAAGGCACGTAACAAGAAGCTTTCTGGCGATGATATGCAGGGTGCTTGCTTCACGATTTCCAGTCTCGGCCACATTGGCGGCACCGGCTTCACGCCGATCGTCAACGCGCCGGAAGTGGCAATTCTGGGTGTGTCCAAAGCTACAATGCAACCCGTATGGGACGGCAAGGCCTTCCAGCCGCGCCTGATGCTGCCGCTTTCGCTCTCCTATGATCACCGAGTGATCAATGGCGCAGCCGCAGCTCGCTTCACCAAACGTCTAGGTGATTTGCTGGCTGAAATTCGCGGCTTGCTGCTGTAAATGGACGATGCCGGCGTTTGCCGGCAACCGTCTGGCCGACAAAATGTTCGGTCATCTGAAACCCTGCCTCTCCGGCAGGGTTTTTTTTAAAGAATTTGACTTGCTGGATCGATAAAGCTTCTCAGTAAAAAGCTGTTGTCCGGTTTATCAAGACGCTTGTCAGCATAATGGGCTTGATGCACCCTTGCTTCCCTCAAAAGGAGTTATGGGTGCCTAGTTCTGTTTGAATCCAGAAGACAGTCACTGCAAATAGAACCGAATTGGCATACTGTATGCCAATTCGTTAGTCGACTTGGCATAACCCATAAGTACGCGCCTTTTATCAAGGCCCGTTGGAAGCGAACCGCCGCATGAAGATTCATCCTGATGCTGCTAGTCTCCCGTTGGTCGAGGTTGCAACGCAGCCGCCTGTGCCTGCACAGCTGGGGATGTTGCGCTTCGAGCGGCTCAACGAGCCTAATTGGGCGCTGCTGGATCTTGATCAGGCATGCGAGAAAAGCTTAGGTCTGCCTGCTCATGAGCTCTGCTCGCTTCTTGAGTCGCCTTACGCCAGTCTTATGGAGCCCGCGGCCCGCTATTATTTGCACGACGATATTCAGCAGCAGTTATTAAAGCGTCGCCATTACGTCATTCGCTACACCCTGCATGCTCCGGTAGGGGCCACTTCAATGATCGAAGTCGGCGAAGCTATCTCTCGTCATGGCCGTGAAATCCTGCATGGTTATCTGCTTCCGGTAGAACAAGCCTCTGAAGCCGAACGACTGGTAGCGGAGCTCATGGTACAGAACAGCGACCTTAGAGCCTCACTGGATCTTTTCGAGCAGACCTGTTCACAGGAGCAGGCCCGAATCGAACATGTAAAAGCGCGCCGCAATCTCCTGCTTGAGCTGGCACAGCATGTTTACAGCTCAAATGATCCCCTCCGAGAAGCCGCCCAGCTTATTACCCATGCGGCCAGTGAAACCTATGGCGTGAAGCGAGCCAGCATATGGCAGTTGAGCGGTAGCCATTTGTGCCCCGTCTATGTTCACAGTGAGGACTCTACGGGCACGCAGCCCGCCTCCTCATGGTCACTGGATGAGTTTCCTGTCTATTTTGAGGCGCTTCATAACGGCCGCTCAATCGATGCGCAAGATGCTCAACACGACTTACGTACACGCGAATGGACCAAGCCCTACCTACTAGCTCATGACATCCACTCACTTTTGGATGCCTGCATATGTGTAGACGGCAGAATGCTAGGGGTGCTTCGCCTTGAACAGACGGGTCAAACCAGAATCTGGCAAAACGACGAGATTGCCTTTGCCTGCGAGCTGGCTGATCAATATGCAAAGGTGCTGGGTAGTCAGGAGCGCCGTAGCGCCACCCATGCCCTTCATCTCTTCCAACGAGCAGTTGAGCAGAGCGCCAATGCGTTCCTGCTGGTCAATCGCAAAGGGGTTATCGAATACATTAACCCCAGCTTTACCACTATTACCCAGTACACCGCTGAAGAAGTTTGTGGTCAGCCTATCAGCCAGCTACCTGCGCTTACCAACTGGTCAGAACTCTTGCCAGACGCTTATGCGGCGCTGGAAAAGCAGAACAGCTGGCAAGGCGAGCTTCGCTGCCAGCGCAAAGACCAAATCTCCTACTGGGGCCATCTCTCGCTCTCCAAAGTCTACTCAGATAAAGGTGAGCTGACCCATTACATTGGCATTTTCGAAGACATCACCCAGGCCAAGTTAACCCAACAGAACATGGAGAAACTGGCCTATCGGGATAGCCTGACAGGATTGACTAACCGTCATTACTTCATTGATCGCCTGGAAAAGCGCCTGGCAGGACGAGAAGATATTCATAACTGCTTGATGCTGATCGACATTGATCACTTCAAACGCATCAATGACAGCCTGGGCCATGAGGCAGGTGATAACTTGCTGGTCAGTCTGGCCAGACGGCTGCAAAGCTCCTTAGGGCAAAGCACATTAATCGCGCGCATCGCCAGTAATGAGTTTGCCGTGCTGCTTGAGCAGATGGATGCTCAGGAAGGCCTGGAGGTGGCGAGCGCGCTGCTAAGCATGCTGGAAAAACCCATCTATGTTGAGAGCCAGCCGACGCTGGTCAGCTGCTCGGTTGGCCTGACAGTGACACCCGATCACGGTAAAGACTCGCAGACGCTTATGAAGCATGCGGGCCTGGCGTTGCACAAAGCTAAAGCCAGTGGCGGAAATCGGGTACAGGTTTATACACAATCACTTGTGACGGAGGCCAGTCACAAGCTGTTCATGCAAAACAACCTACGACGCGCCCTTGAACTCAATGAGCTGGAAGTCTATTACCAGCCCAAGGTCTGCCTTAAAAGCGCTCAGCTTTTAGGGCTTGAGGCGTTACTGCGCTGGCGTCACCCCGAACGGGGCATGATACGGCCCGATCAGTTTATCAGCGTGGCGGAAGAGACAGGTCTGATTATTCCGATTGGTAAATGGGTAATCCGGGAGGCCTGCAGGCAGATAAAGATACTGGATGCAGCCGGTCTGGGTCATTTGCAGATGGCGATCAATCTTTCCCCCAAGCAGTTCACTGATCAGGAGCTTGTCAGCTCGATCAGAAGCATCCTCATTGAAGAGCGCCTGCCCCCTCATCGTCTTGAGCTTGAGCTGACCGAAAGCCTGCTGTTGGACGCAACGGATGAAACGCGCCAACAACTTGAAGAGATGAAGCAAATCGGACTCACGCTGGCCATGGACGATTTCGGTACGGGTTACTCCTCGCTCAGCTACCTGAAAAAATTCCCAATCGACGTCATCAAGATTGACCGGAGCTTTATAAAGGATATTCCTGACAATCAGGACGACATGGAGATCACTTCAGCCGTAGTGGCCATGGCTCACAACCTGCGCCTCAAGGTAGTGGCTGAAGGCATCGAAACGACACAGCAATTAAATTTTTTACGTCACCATCATTGCGATGTAGGCCAAGGCTATTTGTTTGATCGCCCAATTCCAGGCAGTGAGCTGATCGACAGCCTTCGTCGATATCTAAACCTTAACAAGATTTAAACAGCTCACTTTTCAGAGTGATTCGCTTCAATACTTAGGACGTGGAGCTGTAGTCCCAGCCGGCCCGTCACTTACTTTTTTCTTCGATCAGCCAGTCCAGCTTCCAACCCGCCTGGCTCTGACCTAACTGTTTAGCAAGCCAGGGCAAAACACTTCTCAGCTCCTCTTCAAGCCCCCATGGCGGATTCGAGATCACCATACCGGAGCCGTTAAGCCCTACCGGATTATCAACGGGATGCACCCAAAGCTCAGCTCTGAGAAGTTTGGGAGCATTGCTTTTCTGTAAGTCCTGATAAAACCGTTTGAGCTGTCGTTGATCCTTAATCGGATACCAGATAGTGGTCACAATCTGACGCATCCGGGCAATACTGTCCTTCAAGGCTATTGCGCATCGCTCGAACTCGTCAGCCTGCTCAAACGGTGGATCGATCAGGAGCAGCGCTCGCTTTTCCTGAACAGGCAGCAGCGCCTTGGGCAACAACCAGCCATCTCGATGATGAACCGCAACCCGCCTCTCCTGCCCCATGTTATCCTTGAGAAGCACAGCGTCTTCAGGATGCAACTCGTTCAAATACAAACGATCCTGAGATCGAGAAAAGCGCCGGGCGACTTCGGGTGACCCAGGATAAAAACGCAACGCCTCGCCGTTGTTGAGGGCCGCAACAGCGTCCATATAGGGAACAAGCGGCTCAGGAAGGTCTTTCGCTTCCCATAGCCGACCTATTCCACTTTGCCATTCACCTGTACGGCTTGCCTGATCACCCAGCAGATCGTAAAGCCCTATGCCCGAATGGGTGTCCAGATAGGCGTAAGGTGTTTCCTTGCGTCCCAACAGCATCAACAGACGAGACAGCACAAAATGCTTCAGCACATCGGCATGATTTCCGGCATGGAAGGCGTGTCGATAATTCATGATTCGCTCCTATGAAGGCGCGCAGTGTACTGGAAGTCTTCAGTTCGTCGTATGGCTCAAGAGAATCTGGCATTAATTTTGACAGCTTGCCGAATCAACAGGTTAAATCAAGAATCAAGCGCATCGCGCCTACCCACTATGCAGGAGTTCCGATTTGGATGCCGTCACAATCAATAGCCTATTTTTGATTGGCGCGGTTCTGGTCGGCCTGTCCATTCTAGTCAGCTCACTTTCCTCTCGCCTCGGCATTCCCATTTTGGTGATCTTTCTTGCCGTTGGCATGCTGGCTGGCGTGGATGGTCCCGGCCAGATCAACTTCAATAACTATCCGCTTGCCTACCTGGTAGGCAACCTTGCCTTAGCCATTATTCTCCTGGACGGCGGTATGCGCACGCGCGTATCCAGTTTCCGGGTGGCCTTGTGGCCAGCGCTGTCCCTGGCAACCGTAGGCGTAATGATTACCGCCGGATTGACAGGCGCCATGGCTGCATGGCTTCTCGACCTGAGTCTTTTGCAGGGTTTGCTGATTGGCGCCATCGTGGGATCTACCGATGCTGCAGCAGTATTTTCATTGCTTGGCGGACGCGGGCTCAATGAGCGTGTTACAGCGACCCTCGAAATCGAGTCAGGCAGCAACGACCCTATGGCGGTCTTTCTTACCGTAACCCTAATCGAGCTTTTGGCCAGTGGGCAAACGGGATTCAGCTGGGGACTCCTCTGGAACTTTATTCGCGAGTTCGCCATTGGCAGTCTGCTCGGACTTAGTGGCGGCTGGTTACTGCTACAGCTCATCAACCGCATACAGCTGGCTGATGGCCTCTATCCGCTACTGGCTGTCAGTGGCGGCCTGTTTATCTTCGCCATTACCAATGCGGCTCACGGCAGCGGCATTTTGGCGGTTTATCTGGCTGGCCTCGTCATGGGCAACCGGCCCATTCGTAGCCGCCATGGCATGTTGCATATGCTTGATGGTATGGCCTGGCTTGCACAAATCGGCATGTTCCTGGTGCTGGGACTGCTCGTGGAGCCGCATAACCTTCTTCCCGTTGCCTTGCCAGCCCTTGGCTTGGCTCTCTGGATGATCGTAATCGCACGTCCCTTGTCAGTTTTTGTAGGGCTACTTCCTTTCAAAGCCTTTCATGGCCGTGAAAAGTTCTTTATTTCGTGGGTAGGATTACGCGGCGCAGTGCCGATTATTTTGGCTGTCTTTCCTATGATGGCAGGCCTCCCCCAAGCACAGCTTTTCTTCAATGTAGCCTTCTTTATCGTTCTGGTTTCACTCCTGCTACAAGGCTCAAGCCTGCCGCTTGCGGCGAAATGGCTACGCGTTACTGTACCGCCCGAGCCAGCACCTTTCTCGCGCTCTGGTCTGCAAGTGCACGCTACCAGCGAGTGGGAGTTATTCGTTTACCGGCTAGGTAAGGAAAAGTGGTGTATCGGTGCAGCACTTCGCGAATTGAAAATGCCGCCTAATACGCGTATCGCAGCGCTTTTCCGTGGAGAGCAGCTCCTGCACCCTTCCGGCAGTACCAAACTCGAAGCAGGCGATATCTTGTGCGTTATCGGCCATGAGCATGATCTTCCCGCCCTAGGTAAGCTGTTTAGCCAGGCGCCCGAGCGAGGCCAACGCTTCTTTGGTGATTTCGTCCTGGAAGCCAATGCAGAGCTTAGGGCGGTGGCATCACTGTATGGCCTTACCCTTGGCGAGCTTGACGGAGGGCAAAGCCTGGGAAGTTTTATTACCCAACGTATTGGCGGTGAGCCGGTTATCGGCGATCAGATCGAGTGGAGTGGCCTGACGTGGACAGTCGCTGCTCTGGAAGGCAATCGTGTAAGAAAGATCGGAGTCAAGTTCCCAGAGGGTCGCTCAGGACCTGCTCTTTTCCTCTGATTCGTGCGGTAGTCGGCTCAGCCGATAAGAGCTGTTGCACCAGGGCAGGCGGGGATTTAACCTCCTCGCCTTTCCTGCTGCCAAGATGTCCTTATGCTTGCCTTGCGTATTCTATTGAAGATCGTGTTGTTGAGCTTTTGCCTCAACGTGCCGCTTGCCTACTCACAAGAATCCAATCTACCCGACGCCAAGCAGATTCAGCACAGCCTGGATACGCTGGCAGACCGAAAGCTTTCTGCATCTGATCAGCAGACCGTTCAGGATATTCTGAAGAATACGCTACAACTGCTGGAGCAGAAGGATCAGCATGAGCAGGATCTGGCGGAAGTAAAGCGCAAGATTACGCAAGCGCCGCAGCTAATCAAGGATGCGCAGAGAGACCTGGGCAAGCTCCAGACAGAGCAGGACAAACCAGCGGTTGCCCAGCGCTATGCGAATGCAAGCCCGCAAGAGCTTGAAAATCTTCAGAGCCAGCGCAATTCTCAGCTCAACGATTGGCAGAATGCACTTAATGATGCCAATACGTTGGTCATTACGTCACAGACACGCCCAGAGCGCGCCCAGGTAGAGATCAGCAATGCACAACTGCGTGTGCAAGCCATTGCTGACACCCTCAAAAGCGGCAAGGAAAATGGCAAACCCATTACCGCCGAGCGTCGTAACCAATTATTGGCCGAGCAGGCAGAACGTAACGCGTTGATTCAACTGCGCAAGCAGGAGCTCTCTGGCAACAGCACTCTGCAAGACCTTGGCACTATCCAGCGCGAGCTCTATACAGAACGTGTAAAGCTTCTTGAAAAAGAGAGCCTTGACCTACAAGCCCTCATCAGCAGTAAACGTCGCCAGCAATCAGAGGAAACCTTTGCGGCATTGTCTCGCGAATCAGAGAAAACAGCGGGCAATAACGACATCCTCACCAGCGAAACCAATCTTAACCTTAAGCTTTCCGACTATTTGTTGCGCGCTACGGATCGCCTGAATGAGCTGACCCGTAGCAATCTCGAAATCAAGCAGCGGCTGGACCAGCTCAAGCAGACCGGCGATGCCATGCAGCAGCAGATTAATGTCCTGAAAGGCAGCCTGCTACTTTCTAAGTTGCTCTATCAGCAGCGCGCCTCCTTGCCAACAGTCGAAGCAAGCAAAGGACTGACAGACGAAATTGCCGATATACGTCTGTACCAGTTCGACCTGAGCCAGCAGCGCACACAGATTGCCAATCCATGGGATTATCTGGAAAAGGTCATGGCTCAGCTGCCCCGTGAGCAGGCGACCCCTGAGCTACGCAAGAAACTATCGGACCTTATCAGAACACGGGCGGATCTCCAGGATCGCCTGAGCTCTGAACTAAGTGCTCTTTTAAGCGAATCGATTACGCTTCAACTGAATCAGCAACAGCTGCTATCCACCAGCGAAAGCCTAAGAGCCACGCTTGATGAGCAGATGTTCTGGATTCCCAGCAACCGCCCGCTGGATTGGGGCTGGCTCAAAGACGCGCCGAAGTCACTGGTTGAGCAGATTGCAAACGTCCCATGGCGCTCTAGCGTAGGCGAAGTATCAGCTGGTCTGGCTGAGCGCCCCTGGCTGTTCCTACCACTGATCATTGCCATTGCAACCTTACTTTGGAAACGCCGCTATCTTTACGAAAAGCTCAACGCCTTAAACAAGGATATTGGGCACTTTCAGCGTGACAGTCAGTTGCACACACCCCTTGCGATCATTTTAACCGTGCTGCTAACCCTTCCTGTCAGCCTATCGCTCGGGTTGATCGGCGTTGCCCTTGAAGGCGACAAGCGAGGCGTAAACGCATCCATTGGTGCAGCCCTCATGGAAATGGCTGCTGGCTGGCTGGTGTTCTACACCGTGTACCGCTTGCTTGAAGGGGGCGGCGTAGCAGAGACTCACTTCCGCTGGGCACGCGCGCAGGTGGACTCCATGCGCCGCCTGGTCAGACGTTTGGGTTTACTGGCGTTGGCATTGATGGCCGTGGCGGCGATTGCCCAGCGTCAGCTCACAGGTCTGTCTGCAGACGTACTGGGTATTCTCATCGTTCTGATCTGCTATGCCAGCATGTCGTGGATGCTGGGCCGTTCCCTGCTCAATACGGCAGCTCGAGAACGCCTACCCTTCTTCCGACTTATCTTTGGCCTGATCATTACCGCTATTCCAGCTGGCTTGTTCCTGGCTGTTTGCCTGGGTTATTACTACACCTCGCTGAAGCTGACTGATCGCCTTATCGATACGCTGTATCTGTTGCTTTGCTGGGTCATTCTTGAGGCTGCCTTCTCACGAGGCCTCAGCGTAGCCGCAAGACGCCTTGCCTACCATCGCGCCATGGCCAAGCGACAGAGCATGCAAGAAGCTGGCGAGACGGGCGAGGCCGTGGAAGAGCCAGCATTGGATATGGAGCAGGTCAATCAACAGTCCTTGCGACTGATTCGTCTCGCGCTATGGCTGGGCTTTCTGGGAGTGCTGTATTGGGTCTGGGTGGATGTGGTAGCCGTTTTTTCATACCTGGATAACGTCACGCTTTACCAGTACAGCAGCGGTACGGGTGAGTCAGCGACAATGATGCCGATTACCTTGCGAGACTTTATCAAGGCAATCATTTTCGCAGGCCTCACTTTCGCACTGGCGCGCAATCTGCCTGGATTGCTCGAAGTGGTGGTTCTTTCACGCCTCAGCCTGGCACAAGGGACAGCCTATGCAACCACTACACTGCTGTCTTATGTGATCATCAGCGTTGGCGTTATCAGCTCACTCTCTACGCTAGGCGTCAGCTGGGACAAGCTCCAGTGGCTGGCAGCCGCCCTCTCGGTTGGTTTGGGCTTTGGTCTTCAGGAGATCTTCGGTAACTTCATCTCCGGCCTGATCATTCTGTTCGAGCGGCCTGTTCGTATCGGCGACCTGATTACCATTGGTAACGTAACAGGCACGGTCAAGCGTATTCAAATCCGCGCGACCCATATCACTGACGCTGACAACAAATCTGTCATCGTGCCAAACAAGACATTCGTGACGAGTCAGCTAATCAACTGGACGCTGACAGATACCATGACCCGTATCACGCTACTGGTTAACGTTGCCAATGGTTCCGATCTGGAAAAGGTACGCGAGCTACTTTACAAGGCGGCATACGATAACCCTAGGGTTTTGCATGATCCTGAGCCAATGGTGCTGCTACAGGCGTTTGGTGAAAATACGTTGAACCATGAATTACGCGTTCACGTACGTGAGTTGGGCGATCGCGGCTTTGCCACTGATGAGATCAACCGCAGCATTGAGCAACTGTTCAGAGAAAACAACATAGAGATCGCGTTCCGCCAGTTGGAAGTATCTGTAAAGAACCTGGAAGGATTTGAGCAGACCTTGAGCAAGAATGAAATGCCCCCTTCTGCCAGCTCTGGACAGAAGGCGTGATCAAGGCGCGCTTTGCGCTGTCTAGATAGATAAGTTTGTAGTCTGGAGAGTCTCGTGAAAACGCTTGAAGAGCTTGAGTTTGATAACCGCTTTGCCCGATTAGGCGATGACTTCTCAACGGCTATCCAACCCAAGCCCATCGAAGATCCAAAACTGGTGGTCGTCTCAGAGGCGGCCATGGCACTGCTGGATCTTGATGCAGCTGAAGCGGACCGCCCAGAATTTACAGAGATTTTCTCTGGGCATAAGCTCTGGGACACAGCCGATTCACGTGCCATGGTTTACTCAGGCCATCAATTCGGCTCCTACAATCCACGTCTGGGTGATGGACGTGGCCTTCTGCTTGGTGAGGTTATAAACAGCAAGGGAGAGCATTGGGATCTTCACCTTAAAGGTGCAGGCATGACTCCCTATTCGAGGATGGGAGATGGGCGTGCCGTCTTGCGTTCCTCGATTCGAGAGTTTCTAGCATCGGAAGCGCTTCATGCACTAGGCATTCCCTCAAGCCGTGCCTTATGCGTGACTGGCTCCACAACGCAAGTAGTGCGTGAGCGAATCGAGACGGGTGCGATGCTCTTACGCCTCGCCCAAAGTCATATACGGTTTGGACACTTCGAGTATTTTTACTATACCCAGCGTAACGATCTGCTGGAAAAGCTCGGCCAGCATGTACTTGAGCAACACTATGCAGAATGCTTGGAGCAAGCTGACCCTTATGCTGCCTTTTTCCGTGAAGTCGTTGAGCGTAACGCAGCGCTGATTGCGCATTGGCAGGCTTATGGCTTCTGTCACGGCGTCATGAATACGGACAACATGTCCATTCTAGGGATTACGTTCGATTTTGGCCCCTATGCCTTTTTGGACGACTTTGACGCACATTTCATCTGTAACCACTCCGATTACAGTGGTCGCTATTCTTACAGCAACCAAGTTCCTATTGCGCACTGGAATCTGGCTGCACTGGCACAGGCCTTGACCCCGCTGGTATCAGTAGAAACCCTGAAAGGGACGCTTGAGCTCTTTCTACCGCTGTATGAAGCACACTATCAGGCGCTAATGCGGCGTCGGCTTGGCCTCACAACTGAGCAAGCAGTGGATAAAGAGCTGATTGAACGGCTGCTAAGCCTGATGCAGGGCAGTTCTGTTGATTACTCACTGTTCTTCCGCCGGTTAGGCAATGAAGCTCCAGAGCAGGCTATTGCGTCACTTCGAAACGACTTTGTCGATTTGGCAGGTTTTGATGAGTGGAGTCGTCAGTACTTGGCCCGCGCTGAGCAGGAAGGCGGTAGTCAAGAGGAGCGCCAGAAGCGCATGTATGCTGTCAATCCACTCTATGTACTGCGTAATTACCTGGCCCAACAGGCAATCGAGCAGGCTGAAGCAGGCAATTACGAAGAAGTCCGCCAGCTTCATAAAGTCTTGACCCATCCCTTCGAGGAGCAGCCGGGAAATGATCGGTTCGCTCAACGTCCACCAGACTGGGGCAAACATCTGGAAATCAGCTGCTCCTCGTAAGATCCGCGCCTTGGGTCAGCAGCTCGATGAACGCACGTGCGAGTGTCGAGCGTTCATCACGTCTATGAATAAGCCACAGCGCGGAAGTGGCTCCCTCATCTACCAGCGTTCTGTAGACAACACCTTCGATCTGCATGCGTCGATAGGTTGCCGGTAAAACCGAGACACCAAGCCCCGCAGCCACCAACCCGATAATAATGGTCGTTTCTCGTGCCTCTTGAACGATGCGAGGACTAAAACCGGCTTGCCGGGAAAGGCTGATCAACTGATCGTACAAACCTGTCCCATAGGTGCGAGGAAAGTAAACAAAAGGCTCCTCGGCCAACTGCTTTATAGCAATACGTTCGTGCGTTTCTAGTGCCAAGGGATGGTCCGTTCGCATTACTGCAACAAGCGGTTCGCGGAACAGCTCCACGGACACAAGTGCCTCCGGCATCGTGATTGGCCTGATCAACCCTACTTGAAGTCTCCGATCCATCAACGCTTCGGTCTGCTCCCTGCTACTCATTTCCTGCAAGGCCAGATGCACAGCGGGAAAGCGCTGACGAAAGTTGAAAATGGATCGTGGCACAGTGGCAATAAAGGGAGCGGAAACGGTAAAGCCGACATGCAGCTCTCCTAGCTCTCCCCGCTGTGCCCGTCGTGCCACATCGGTAGCCTTATCCACCTGAGCCAATACTTGGCGAGCCTCGTCAAGAAAGAGCCGACCGGCCTCAGTTAGTGCAACACGACGGTTCGTACGTTCGAACAATCGTGCGCCTAATTCCTCTTCCAAGGCTTGTATCTGCTGGCTTAGCGGCGGTTGAGAAATCCCCAACAGCTCAGCCGCACGGCCAAAATGCAGTTCATCTGCAACGGCAACAAAATACCGTAAATGTCTTAATTCCATGCTTCCTCAATTGATATGTAATACATATCAAACCGGTCGAATAATATATTGGAAAGAATAAAGATCAGCTCTTATTCTTCTAGTAACCAATAACAAATTTCAGATCGTGCAGCGCTGTCGCTGCGCCCTCCTTTCGTTCGTCCAGATTTTGAGGTTTAACGTGAGTAAGTCTGCTTTACCTGCTCGTCACGAGCATGCCAAACCTGAAGAGGAGCCTGCGCCTATACAGGCAGCACGTAAGGCTGCCAACCAAGCGCTAGAGGATGCCGACCTCTACATCGAAAAAGGCACTCGTCAATTTATTCATACTGCCCTTGCGCTCTTCTGTGGCGGTTTCGCTACCTTTGCTCTGCTGTACTGTGTACAACCAATGATGCCTATTTTCTCTGAGGCCTTTGGTATTACGGCAGCTAAAAGCAGCCTTGTACTTTCCGTATCGACGGGACTAATGGCGATAGGACTGCTTATTACAGGCCCTATTTCAGATGCTGTTGGACGCAAACCGGTCATGGTGGTCTCGCTATTTGCAGCGGCCATCTTTACGCTGCTTAGCGCCATCATGCCCACTTGGGAGGGTGTTCTCGTCACCCGTGCGCTGGTTGGTCTTTCGCTCTCAGGCCTGGCGGCCGTGGCCATGACCTATCTGTCTGAGGAGATCCACCCTCAGCATATTGGCCTGTCCATGGGGCTGTACATCAGTGGCAATGCGCTCGGCGGGATGAGCGGTCGTGTCATAAGTGGCGTCTTGGTGGACTTCGTGTCTTGGCGGGTTGCCTTGGCTAGCCTGGGTGGGTTGGCATTAGTCGCCGCCATCATCTTCTGGCGTCGCCTGCCAGAATCTCGCCATTTCCATCCAACACCCTTAAGGCCTCGCACGCTGGTCAATGGGTTTACCCAGCACTTTCGTGATGCTGGTTTGCCCTGGCTCTTTCTCGAAGGCTTTTTATTGATGGGCGCCTTCGTCACGCTGTTCAACTATATTGGTTATCGTCTCCTAGGGGAGCCATACCACCTTAGCCAAGCAGTTGTGGGGGTATTGTCAGTCGTGTACCTGTCTGGAATTTACAGCTCGGCCCAAGTGGGTTCTCTCGCGGACAAGCTAGGTCGCCGCCGCGTATTCTGGGCCGTAATTTTACTGATGCTGGGTGGAGTGGTACTGACCCTGTTTACGCCATTGCCCTTGGTTCTGGTAGGAATGCTGCTATTCACATTTGGCTTTTTTGGGGCTCACTCGGTAGCCAGCAGCTGGATTGGCCGTCGTGCACGGCAGGCAAAAGGGCAAGCCTCTTCTCTTTACCTGTTCTGCTATTACGTAGGTTCAAGTATCGCAGGGACCTTAGGCGGTGTGTTTTGGCATGAAGCAGGATGGAACGGAGTAGGATTATTTATTGCTACGCTCTTGGTCGGTGCGCTAGCGGTTGCGCTACACCTGGCTCGTCTGCCTGCCCTGCCCTTAAATGTTAAAGCCGCTGCTCGATGAGCGGCTTTACGTTTCTATTCGCAAGCTTTAGAGCAACGTGTCGCCGAGATAAGTTTGCATGGGAGGGCTTATCGTCGGCGACACGCCTATCATTAAGGCAGACAAACAATGTCCACTTATGCATTCAACATACATTACATTTACAAAGCCGCTGCCAAAGCTATTACGATCACGAGCAACGATGATGAAATGCCTGTGTATCAGGCGGCTTTGCGGTTAATTGAATTGCATCAGGCGGGTGCTGAAAATAGTCTTGCCATGCCGTCCGCTGATGCAAGCCCAGAAGAAATCATGCAGCTTGCAGAGTCTCATGGTATCCACGATATACACGTGACACGCCGTTAGGCCGGGCAAGCCGAAGATGGCACCCGGCCTACAAATGGTCTTAGTTGGCGTGATAAACCGCGGAGAGCTCGTGGACAGCCTCAATGAAAGCTCCGGCATGTGCCGGATCTACTTCTGGCGTAATGCCATGACCCAAATTGAAGACATGCCCTGAGCCTTTACCATAGCGGGCAAGAATGCGCGCCACTTCCGAACGAATCGCCTCAGGCTTGGCGTAAAGTACTGCCGGGTCCATGTTTCCTTGCAGCGCCACTTTATCGCCTACACGGCTGCGGGCGTCACCAATATCACATGTCCAGTCCAGTCCTAATGCATCAGCACCAGAGGCTGCCATGCTTTCCAGCCAGAGACCGCCGTTCTTGGTAAACAGGATGACAGGAACCTTTCGCCCTTCACGCTCACGAATCAGACCGTCAACAATCTTGCGCATGTATGCAAGAGAAAACTCCTGATAGGCGGCCGAAGACAAATTGCCTCCCCATGTATCAAAGATTTGTACGGCCTGAGCGCCAGCCTGGATCTGGCCATTCAAGTACGTTGTTACTGAACGGGCCAGCTTATCGAGCAGATTGTGCATGGCCTGCGGATTGTCATACAGCATCGCCTTGCTGCGACGAAAGTCCTTGGAAGAGCCTCCCTCAACCATGTAAGTCGCCAACGTCCATGGGCTTCCCGAGAAGCCAATCAAGGGCACCCGACCATTAAGCTCGCGGCGAATGGTGCGGACCGCATTCATGACATAGCCCAGGTCTGCCTCAGGATCAGGTATCTGCAACGCATCAACATCAGCGGCGGACTCGATACGCTTCTTGAAACGAGGACCTTCTCCTGTTTCAAAATAGAGGCCTAACCCCATCGCGTCCGGAATGGTCAGGATATCTGAAAACAGGATGGCGGCGTCCAGTGGATAACGCTCAAGTGGCTGCAGTGTCACTTCGCAGGCCAGCTCAGGGTTCATGCACAGGCTCATGAAGTCACCGGCGCGGCCACGTGTAGCTCGATATTCCGGAAGGTAACGACCGGCCTGCCGCATCATCCAGACGGGCGTCACATCGACGGGTTGCTTAAGCAAGGCACGGAGGAAACGGTCGTTCTTCAAAGCAGTCATGGAAAATATCCGTCTAGAAAGTACTGTCATTTTCTCAGACACAAAAATAAAAGGCACGGATCTCTCCGTGCCTTTTATCTATCGAGCCCTTAACCGCTTTGCCCTTGAACCAGAAAGCGGCTTGTGGCTGGAAGCTTAAACATCCAGGTAATCAAGGATACCTTCAGCTGCCGTACGACCTTCGAAGACGGCAGTAACCACCAGATCCGAACCTCGCACCATATCGCCACCCGCAAAAATCTTGGGGTTGCTGGTCTGGTGTTTGAACTGGCCTACAGAGGGCGCGACCACACGGCCCTGGCTATCCATGGCAATAGTATGCTGCTCAAACCAATCTGCAGGGCTCGGACGGAAACCAAAGGCGATTACGACAGCGTCTGCCGGTAGGATCTCTTCAGAGCCCGGTATAGGCTCAGGACTGCGGCGGCCCCGGGCGTCCGGCTCGCCCAGGCGAGTTTCGACAACTTTGACGCCCTCTACCTTATCCTCGCCGATGATTGCGATGGGCTGCCGATTGAAGAGGAACTTGACGCCCTCTTCTTTGGCATTCTTCACTTCACGGCGCGAACCCGGCATGTTCTCGGCATCACGGCGGTAAGCGCACGTTACACTTTTAGCTCCCTGGCGAATCGAAGTCCGGTTACAGTCCATCGCGGTATCGCCACCGCCCAGAACTACAACGCGCTTGTCTTTCATATCGACAAATTCGTCAGCAGACTTTTCAAAGCCCAGGTTGCGGTTAACGTTAGCTACCAGAAAATCCAGCGCATCGTGTACGCCTGGCAGGTCTTCGCCAGGGAAGCCACCCTTCATGTAGGTATAGGTTCCCATACCCATAAAGAGCGCATCGTATTCGTCGAGAAGCTGCTCTACAGTGATGTCTTTCCCTACTTCCGTATTGAGGCGGAACTCTATCCCCATCCCTGTAAAGACTTCGCGGCGACGAGACATAACGCTTTTTTCAAGTTTGAACTCGGGAATACCAAACGTTACCAGACCGCCAATTTCCGGGTTCTTATCGAATACTACGGGCGTAACACCATTTCGTACCAGAATGTCTGCACAGCCAAGGCCGGCGGGACCGGCACCAATAATGGCTACCCGCTTTCCGGTTGGCACAACTTTGGACATATCCGGCCGCCAGCCCATAGCAAAGGCTGTATCAGCGATATATTTCTCTACTGAACCAATGGTAACAGCCCCAAAACCGTCGTTTAAGGTGCAAGCGCCTTCGCACAGGCGGTCCTGTGGGCAAACACGGCCACAGACTTCAGGCAGTGTATTGGTCTGGTGAACCAATTCAGCCGCCGCCAGGATATTGCCTTCCGAAACAAGCTTGAGCCAGTTTGGAATGTAATTGTGCACCGGGCACTTCCACTCGCAATAAGGATTACCGCATCCCAGGCAACGGTGCGCCTGCTCGGATGCCTGCTGCGGCCTAAACGGATCGTAGATCTCAACGAATTCCTTTTTGCGCTGGCGCAGGAGTTTCTTCTTTGGGTCCTTGCGGACGACCTCTATGAACTGGAAGTCGTTATTCAGACGTTCAGCCATTACCTAAACCTCATCACGGCAGCGCTCATGTGTCGCTGCTGCAGGAAAACTCACGGTCGCAACCAGCGCCTGATGTTCAGTCAGACGCTGGTCGCCTATAGCATTACTGCGGATTTGCCCGAGTGCTCGATAGCAGCGAGGCCAAGCTGGCTGCCTTGGGCTTCACCAACCAGAACCTGCGGAAGTAGTCATCCAGGTTTTCGAGCAGATAGTGTCCCCACTCACTGCCCGTCTCCTCGACGAACTCAGCCAGTACACGACTCAGGTGGCTACGATAAGCCTCCATCGCCTCACTGCTGATACGCTGAATTTCTACAAGCTCATGGTTTACGCGGTCGACGAAGCTGTTATCCATATCCAGAACATAGGCGAAGCCGCCTGTCATACCGGAACCGAAGTTATAGCCCGTCTTGCCCAGAACACAGATGAAACCACCGGTCATGTACTCACAGCAGTGATCGCCGGTGCCCTCGACTACCGCATGGGCACCCGAGTTGCGAACACCAAAACGCTCGCCTGCCGTCCCTGCAGCAAACAGTTTGCCGCCTGTGGCACCGTAGAGGCAGGTATTACCGATGATGGCCGATTCCTGGCTCTTGAATGCACTACCTTTCGGAGGCGTGATGACCAGCTTACCGCCTGTCATGCCCTTGCCCACGTAGTCGTTGGCATCACCTTCCAGATAGAGATTTAAGCCCCCGGCATTCCATACACCAAAACTCTGCCCCGCCGTTCCTGTAAAGCGGAACGTAATAGGTGCCGACGTCATACCCTGGTTGCCATGCTGACGAGCAATTTCACCGGATATACGTGCACCAATAGACCGGTCGCAGTTACTTACCTTGAGACTGAACTCGCCACCGCTCTTCGTCTCGATAGCCGACTGGGCCATACGGACCATCTCCTCTGCGAGAAGACCTTGGTCAAAAGGCGGGTTTCTATCTACAAGGCAGTGCTGTGGCTTGTCTGCAGGAATATGGTCGCTGCCCAAAAGGGGCGTCAGGTCCAGATTGTTCTGCTTGGAAGTTTCACCCGGCAGGATTTCCAACAGATCAGTACGGCCGATCAGCTCACCCAGACTTCTTACACCCAAACGTGCCAGCCACTCACGCGTTTCTTCCGCCACAAAGGTGAAGAAGTTGGTAACCATCTCAACGGTACCGATGAAATGGTTCTTACGCAGCTTGTCGTTCTGGGTTGCTACGCCGGTAGCACAGTTATTCAGATGACAGATACGCAGGTACTTGCAGCCTAACGCGATCATCGGCGCGGTACCAAAGCCAAAGCTCTCTGCGCCCAGGATCGCTGCCTTGATAACATCGAGACCGGTTTTAAGACCACCGTCTGTCTGTACACGTACCTTTCCACGCAGATCGTTGCCGCGCAACGTCTGATGCGCCTCGGCCAGGCCTAACTCCCAAGGACTGCCCGCATACTTGATGGACGTTACCGGGGATGCGCCCGTTCCGCCATCGTAGCCGGAAATGGTAATCAGATCGGCATACGCCTTGGCGACACCGGCGGCTACCGTACCGACGCCGGGCTCCGACACCAGTTTTACCGATACAAGAGCTTTCGGATTGACCTGCTTGAGGTCAAAGATTAGCTGAGCCAAATCTTCGATTGAGTAGATATCATGATGCGGTGGCGGCGAAATCAGGGTTACACCGGGTACGGCATAACGTAGCTGGGCAATCAGGCCATTTACCTTGCCACCCGGCAACTGGCCGCCTTCGCCCGGCTTGGCACCCTGGGCCACCTTGATTTGCAGGACTTCAGCATTAACCAGATATTCTGGCGTAACGCCGAAACGACCCGTTGCGACCTGCTTGATTTTGGAGCTTTTCAGCGTGCCGTAACGTGCTGGGTCTTCACCACCCTCACCTGAGTTGGAGCGACCACCCAGGCGGTTCATTGCCTCAGCCAATGCTTCGTGAGCCTCGGGGGACAACGCACCAAGGGAAATGCCAGCCGCGTCGAACCGCTTGAAAATACTTTCCAGTGGCTCGACTTCCTCAAGCGCCAACGGTGTATCACTGACCTTGACCTTAAGCAGATCACGAATCATTGCTACAGGACGCTGATCAACCAAAGCCGAGTATTCACGAAAACGTGCGTAATCGCCTTGTTGAACGGCCGCCTGAAGCAGATTCACGACATCAGGATTATAGGCGTGATATTCACCACCATAGACATACTTCAGCAGTCCACCCTGCTGGATCGGCTTGCGATTGCTCCAGGCTTCATTTGCCAGAAGCTTTTGCTCAACCTCGATGTCGGCAAAGCGAGCGCCCTGTATCCGGCTGGTTACGCCAGGGAAGCATAGGTCGGTCACTTCACTGGACAGACCAACCGCTTCAAACAACTGAGCGCCACGGTAGGAAGCCACAGTGGAAATACCCATCTTGGACAGGATTTTCAATAGCCCTTTCGTGATCCCTTTCCGGTAGTACTTGAAGACCTCGTAGAGATCGCCCAGGACTTCACCCGTACGAATCAGATCACCCAGCACTTCATAAGCCAGGAAGGGATAGACAGCAGTCGCGCCAAAACCGATTAACACCGCAAAGTGGTGAGGGTCACGTGCAGTTGCCGTTTCGACGAGGATATTACAATCCGTGCGCAAGCCAGTGTGTACTAGGCGATGATGGACAGCCCCCACTGCCAGGGAAGCATGCACAGGTAGCTTACCGGCCTCAATCGCACGGTCTGAGAGAACAATCAGGACTTTTCCTGAGCGAACGGCCTCTTCAGCCTGATCGGCAATGTTACGTACAGCCGCTTCCAAACCAATGGCTTCGTCATAGTTGAGATCAATGACGAAACGATCGAACCCGGGACGCTCCAGTGTCATCAAGGTCCGCCACTTGGCTGGCGAGATGACTGGCGAACTCAGGATCGCACGATTGGCATGCTCAGCCGTTTCCTCGAATACATTACGCTCGGCACCAAGGCACGTCTCAAGCGACATGACAATTGCTTCACGCAGCGGGTCGATTGGTGGATTGGTAACCTGTGCGAACTGCTGACGAAAGTAGTCATAGTTCGAACGGATACGCTTGGACAACACGGCCATCGGCGTATCGTCACCCATGGAGCCAACCGCTTCCTGTCCTTGCTCCGCCAATGGGCGAAGCACCTGATCACGCTCTTCGAACGTGACCTGGAACATTTTCATGTACTGACGCAGACGATCCGCATCGTAAAATGGCGAACCGTGGTCCTTGTCATCCAACGTAGCCTGGATGCGCAAGGCATTCTTTCGTAGCCACTGCTTATAGGGATGGCGCGACTTCAGACGATTATCAATATCGCTCGCCTCAAGCACCTGTCCGGTTTCAGTGTCTACTGCCAGGATCTGACCCGGACCAACGCGCCCTTTGGCAATTACATCACTAGGCTCGTAATTCCAGACCCCTACTTCAGAAGCAAGGGTGATATAGCCATTTGTGGTCGTAACCCAACGAGCGGGGCGCAGGCCGTTACGGTCGAGCAAACAAACGGCATAACGGCCATCTGTCAGCACAACACCTGCCGGACCATCCCATGGCTCCATGTGCATGGAGTTGAACTCATAGAACGCCCGCAACTCGGTGTCCATTGTCTCCACGTTCTGCCAAGCTGGCGGAATGATCATTCGCACCGCGCGGAACAAGTCCATCCCACCAGTTACCAGCAACTCAAGCATATTGTCCATGCTTGAAGAGTCAGACCCTACGGTATTGACCAAGTCGCCCAGGTGTTCCAGATCTGGCAGTAACTCGTTAACGAACTTGGTACGTCGCGCCCGAGCCCAGTTACGGTTTCCTGTAATGGTGTTGATTTCACCATTGTGCGCCAAATAGCGGAATGGCTGAGCCAATGGCCACTTGGGCAGTGTATTGGTTGAAAAACGCTGGTGGAAAACGCAAATGGCAGTTGCCAGACGTTCATCACCGAGATCAGGGTAAAATGCGGCCAGGTCCGCCGGCATCATCAAGCCTTTGTAGATGATGACCTTACTGGACAAACTACAGACATAGTGCTCCGCATCATTCTTGTTCAGTACCGAAGAACGACGACGGGAAGTAAATAACTTTACGGCAAACTGCTGATCATCCAGACCTTCGCCGCTGATGAATACCTGCTCGATCTTAGGAAGGCGCTCTAATGCCAAAGGCCCTAAGACGGAAGTATCCACGGGAACCTTGCGCCACCCAACCACGGTAAGGCCAGCAGCAGCAAATTCAGAATTCATGTGGTTTCTGGCCACATCGGCTTTCTGGTCGTCCTGGTTTAGGAAAACCATGCCAACGGCATACTGAGCGGGTAGCTCAACGCCGAATGTTTCTAAAGCGACAGCACGAAGAAACGCGTCGGGCTTTTGTATCAACAGACCACAACCGTCTCCGGTTTTACCGTCTGCATTGATACCGCCGCGATGCGTCATGCAGGTCAGGGCCTCAATGGCCGTTTGCAGCAAATGGTGACTCGCCTGGCCCTGCATGTGGGCAATCAGGCCGAAGCCGCAGTTATCCTTGAACGTTTCAGGATTGTACAGGCCTGCTTTCATGGGAACTCTCACCGGCAATCTATTCTTGTCAATCCATTTGTCACTGCCAGGCGCTTGAGCACGCCACTTTTACGGCAGGCAAAGGGATGACATCGTACACCGGATTTCACAATAAGACAAAATTTTGGTCGCTATTATGAAATTTTGAGACCCAAAAATGAAATACGCCCATGTCGCAAAATGATATAAGCAACATGAGCGTTTTCTAGATGATTACCGCGTCGATGCGATATCTTGCTGAATACTGGCGAATGTCCGGGGCCAAGGCTTGGCTGACTGAACCTTGGCAGGCAACTGCTTCACGGCTGCCTCAGCTGCAGCACGATTAGCGAAGCTACCATAGGTCACCACGTAAAGCGCCTTACCTTGGTACTGCTTTTTGAAATAACGATAATTGGCACTATCGCTTTGCTGCTGAATAAACGCCTGCGCACTGCTTTCAGAGCTGGTTCCCAGGATCTGAAGCGCATAGTGGGTGCCACCTTGAGTGCCGTACCAACCACTACCACCGCCACCCTGAACAACCTTAGGTGCCTCTTGAACCGCAGGCTTTGCTGGAGCAGGTTTAGGCTCCGGCTTAACAGGCGCAGAAACAACCTGCTTGGATACCGTATGTGCAGGCTCAGTTACAGGAGCGGGCGCGGCCGCAGGAGCTAAGGGGCGAGTCGGAGCCGTTACGCTGACAGGTGCCTGAGCAGAGGGGATTTGAGGTGGGTTTGAAGAGAAATCGTCATCGCCTGATTGTATGGAGCCGCTCACACTATTGCCTTCGGCCTCCTCTTGGCCCGCCGCCTGGGCCAATGGCTCACGAATAACGGGCTGAGCCTCGCCTACCAGAGGCAAAGGTAAGGGCTGAGAGGAACCATCAAACTTGATTGCAGTACCTGGCTTAGTGTCGCCCTGGGACTGCTCTGCATCATTAGAGGCTATCTTGGAAGATGAATCATTACCCTTCATGAGTAATGCCGCCAAAACACCTACAGCAATGACAGCCACAACAATTAGGTGTTTACGCGGCAAATTAGCCAGTAACTGTTGACCGCCTTTAAATTTACTGCCGCCGCCACGTTGACTCAGCATCCCGCTGATCAAGATATCCCGTGCAGCTTCGTTAATTTCTCCAGGCCATCCACCGGACGACTGATGAATGGCTTCGATCTGTTCTGGTGTAAAGATATCGATCCCTTGACCTGCACCTTCCAGGCGCTGCGCCAGATAGCCTTGAGTTTCTTCTTCGGTATAAGGCAAGAGCTCAATCGCATGATAGCGCTCTTCGCCTTGCGCAAGGCTTTCCAGCTTGCCTGTCAGTTCGGTATCGCCAAACAAGAAGACGTGGGGACGATTCTTCTCATCCCCCTCAGCCAGCGCCAACAGCGTTTCCAGCGCATCATCATCAAGCTCATGAGCATCATCGACCAGGAAGTAAACCTCCTGCCCGGTCAATGTCACCTGCCCCACCTGAGACAATACTGCCTCAATACTTGCCTGAGGCGTACCCAACCCCTGGCTTAACTTGCGCAGCAGTGTGTTCTTGTCCTGCACTTCGCGTGCTGACACAACAACGTTATGGACAGCATCCTTTTTGGTGCTGGCGACAAGCGCTTGTCTTAGCAAGGTTTTCCCGCTTCCAGCAGGCCCTGTTACCGCCAGCAGGAGATGGCTATAGCGAGCAAGATGATGCAACTGCCCGAGTACCGTTTTGCGCTGGGCAGGGTAGAACTTGAATCCTGGCACCCGCGGCGCAAAAGGATCGTGGCTAAATTCGTAATGGCCGAGGAAGGCCTCGTCGGCATGCAGACTGGACATAAGACTTCTTTCAATCTCCGAGCTGTTCCGCTAATGCCTGATAATCAGCACTTAGCGTCTGCTTGAGGGTGTCATAAGGAAAATCACTGGTTACCACGGCCTCGCCCAGGCGCTTAAGCAGCACAAGGCGTAACTGGCCATCCAGAACCTTTTTATCAACCGCCATGTATTTCATGAAATCGTCAGGCGACATGCTAACAGGAGGAACAACAGGAAGCCCTGCACGCTTAAGCAAACGTAGCGCCCTGGCCTGATCATCGCGGCTTAACCAGCCCAGGCGACAAGACATTTCCAATGCCATTGCCGTACCGGCAGCAACAGCCTCACCATGCAGCCATGAACCATACCCTTGATGAGCTTCAATTGCATGTCCAAAGGTATGCCCCAGATTCAGCGTGGCCCGAACGCCAGATTCACGCTCATCGGCACCTACTACCTCGGCTTTTGCCGCACAGGACCGCTCTATAGCCTCGCTCAGCCTGGCCTGATCCAACAAGCGCAGCTGATCAATATTTTCTTCCAGCCATGACAGGAAAGGCTCATCACAGATCAATCCATACTTGATGACCTCGGCCAATCCAGCCGACAACTCGCGCTCAGGCAGCGTAACAAGACTGGACGTATCGATTACCACCGCTTTGGGTTGATAAAACGCACCGACCATATTCTTGCCCAGTGGATGATTGATCCCGGTTTTCCCCCCTACCGAGGAGTCGACTTGCGATAACAGCGTCGTAGGAACCTGAATAAAATCGACACCCCGTTGATAACAGGCTGCGGCAAACCCTGCCATATCACCTATCACGCCCCCGCCCAGGGCAATGATGGTTGTAGCACGGTCATGCCTATCCTCAAGCAACGCGTCGAAGATTTTCTGTAAAACTTCCCATGTCTTATAGCTCTCTCCATCAGGCAGCACTACAGCGGTTACTTCCTTACCCTGCAGTGTGGCTTTGAGCTTTTCCAGATAAAGAGGCGCTACCGTCTCGTTAGTAACGACGGCGACCTTTCGGCCTTTTATATAGGGCAGGATGTATTCATGCTGAGACAGCACATCCTGACCTATAAAGATGGGATAACTACGCTCGCCCAAATTGACGTTTAGTGTTCGCATAAATCCCCCAATGAAAGGACGCTAGAATAACGCAGAACGCCAGCGCCTTTAATGAGGAGCGAGTGCTTTTAAACGATCAAGTATTTGCTGGACGACCAACCGAGGGGGCCGCTCGTCTGTTTCTATGATAGTGGTCGCTATCTCACGATAGAGCGGGTCGCGAATAATCATTAGATTACGCAGGACTTGTGCGGGATCTGGTGTTTGTAAAAGAGGTCGGTTTCGGTCGCGAGACGTCCTTTCAATTTGTTGCTCGACAGAAGCATGCAGATAGATCACGTGTCCACTCGCCTTCAGGATACGCCTGTTGTCTTCACGTAACACTGAGCCGCCACCAGTAGCCAGCACCAAGCCTGAAGAGTTGCAAAGATCCTCTAGAACAAGACGTTCCCGCTCACGAAAGCCCTGCTCCCCCTCAACATCAAAAATCCAGGGAATATTAGCCCCGGTCCGCTGCTCGATTTCTCTGTCAGCGTCTTTGAACGGGAGATGGAGCTCTTTGGCGAGCAGGCGTCCGATGGTGCTTTTACCAGCACCCATCGGACCCACGAGAAACACATTCAGCACTTCAATCAACGACCAACGGCAATAGCTTGGTTGTTCATGATACGCGGAGTGAGGAAGACAAGCAGCTCTACTTTTTCATCAGTGACCGAGTCACGTCTAAATAGGCGACCGACATAGGGAACATCACCGAGTAAAGGTACTTTACTCGTCGACTTGCTTTGAGTATTCGAGAAAACACCCCCGATTACGATAGTTTCACCATCAGCCACTAGTACTTTGGCATTCACTTCGTTTTTGGAAATAGGTGGAGGGCCATCGTCACCCAAGCGGTTCTGATAGTCAGGTGCATCCTTGTTCACCTTAACCTCCATGATAATTCGATTATCAGGTGTAATCTGAGGCGTTACCTCCAACGAAAGCGCTGCTTCCTTGAAGGATGTACTGGTCGCACCACTCGAACTTGCTTCCTGATAAGGAATCTCGGTACCACGCAAGATTTTTGCGGTCTCTTTATCAGACGTTACTACTTTGGGCTGAGAAACTATCTCACCGTTACCAGTAGCTTCCATGGCAGACAACTGAAGATCCAATGTCGTGCTGCCAGTCAGGAAACCAATCCCGATACCGGACGTACCACTTACACCCAAATCTACAAAAGGTGAAGTTGTTCCACTAGTAGATGTAGCACCACCACTAATAGTGAAGTTGCCATTACCTGACCGAGATCCTGACCAACTAACACCCAGTTGCTTGTTGTAGTTAACGTTTGCCTCAACGATTCTCGCCTCGATCATCACTTGTCGAACCGGAATATCAAGCTGAGAGACAATCCGTCTTAACTCATCCAGGCGATCCTGGGTTTGATAAGCAATGATGCTATTGGTCCGATCATCGACAGTAATCGAGCCCCGCTCACTTTGCCCTGCGTCAGCTTTAGTAACTGACTGAAACAGCTTGGCCATATCGGCGGCCTTGGCGTAATTAACCTGGATAAGCTCTCTACGCAGCGGGGCCAGTTCCTGAATTTGCTTTTGAGACTCAAGCTCTTGACGCTCACGCGCGGCAATCTCATCAGCAGGCGCAATCAAAAGCACATTCCCGATCTGACGCTTATCCAGCCCTTTGGTTTTCAGGACAAGATCAAGCGCCTGATCCCACGGTACGTTTTGCAGGCGCAGCGTAATATTGCCTTGAACAGTATCACTGGCTACCAAGTTCAAGCCTGTAAAGTCAGCGATCAACTGCAGGACAGAACGAACGTCGATATCCTGGAAATTCAACGACAACTTTTCACCGGTATACGTAAACCGGTCAGCTACACGCTGCTCCTTTTCCTTGGCAGTCAGCGGCTTGACGCTAATGGTCAGCTTGTTATCCGTCTGGTAAGCCAAGTAGTCATAGACGCCTGTGGGCTCAATCGTAATAACGGTATCGCCAGCCTGACCTGAAGCACTTACAAACTGTACAGGCGTTGCAAAGTCTTTGACATCAAGCCGGACACGCAAGGCATCAGGAAGCTGCGTCTTACCGAAATTCAGGAGAATCTTTCCACCTTGCTCTTGTATATCGGGGCTGATACCTGACTCCGAGAGGTCGATAATAACGTTACCTTCTCCGTCATCACCTCGCTTGAAATCGATATTTCTAATAGCCTTTCCAGCAACCATGGGTACGCTAGAAAATACACGACTACTGGCGTTGGCCGCCGGAGCAGGAGCCTGCGTTGCACCTGCTCGCGGCAACGATGGTGCTGGGACGGACGCACTGGTGGTACGAGCGGCCTTGTCTCCACCAATCACAACAAACAGATCATTGCCTTGTACTCGGGTTGAGTAAGGAGCCAGTGCAGTCAGATTCACAATAAGACGGGTACGGTCACCGGCTTCTACAACCGTAACGCTTCTGGCATTCCCAGAGCCCAGTTCCTTGTTGCGAACGCCTAGTTTATTGCTAACACCAGGCAGATCTAGAGCAATACGCGCAGGCTGTTCAATGGTGTACCCCTTAGGGGCCGTCACCGGTTGATCAAACGACAACTTGAGCTCAACTCTATCGCCTGGCAGAGAAGCCACATTAATGGCCTTAAGATCCGCCGCTAACAATAAAGAGGGACAAATTCCGCTCAAGAGTATGGCTAGCGTGAGGGCACTCTTCCCTGAGACCCTTTGTAAAATAGTTTTATGCAACATCATGCCCCGTCCTTAAGAACTCTCTATTAGCGAAAGAGTACGGGGTCTTTCGAGCCAGCCGCCCTCTCCATCAGGAACGATTTCAATCACATCAATCTGACTTTCAGTGATGGAAATAATCCGCCCATCGTTTCTGCCCAAGTAGTCACCTACCTTGACCCGGTGAACCCCTCCAGCCCCTTTGATTAAGGCATAGCGACCTGAAGCGTTGGAAAGCGTACCCACCATCTGAAAAGTTTCGATATTGAAGCCTTCCAAGAACTGTTTTGGCCTCGTTTCGTCAGGCTTGATGTTCTTTGATCCTCTTTGCTTAGCCGTTAAATCAACCTTAATAGGTGGCTGGAACGGGCTACGCATATCAGCAGCACCATAAGCAAAAGGCTCGTAAGGCTGAAACTGGGGCAGCGGCTCTATGTTCCCTTTAGGCCTTGTCCGTACTTCATCCATATAACCTTGAAGGTCGGACACATCATCTCCGCCACCGCATCCCGACAGCCCAGCAAGCAAAAGCCCACACATCAGAATTCGGGCTCTCATTGTTGCAATCCCTTGTCGTTATAGCGATACGTCTTGGCCAGGATGTTCATTCTCAGCTGCGCCCCGCTGTCAGGCGACACACGGCTGATATCGAAATCGTGCAGGGTCACAATACGCGGCAGGCTCGAAGCGCTGCTGACAAAAGTGGCTAGATCGTGATAGCTCCCCACCACCGTAATCTGAATAGGCAATTCAACGTAAAACTGCTGTACGTTTTCAGGAAGCAGACGAATCTGCTCAAATTCAAGACCGCTTTTCAGACCGGTGCGCGTAATGTCCTCGAGTAGCGCAGGCACTTCCGTATCACTAGGCAGCTGACGCAACATGGCACCAAATGACTCTTCCATTTCAGTCATTTGAACCTTGTAAGCATCCAGGTTGGCAGCCTGAAATGCTTTCGTTGCAAACTGCTGCTTGAGGGTTTCCTCTTGAGCCTGCTTGTTTTCCAAGTCTGTCTGCATGTCTTTCAGATAGAAGTTATAGCCTAGCGCCAGCACCACAGCGACAATCAGGATGCAGGTAATCACCTTGGCTGCTGGGGGCCATGCACCCAGGTTATCCATATCAAGATCATTTAGATCGATCTTGCGAAGGCTTGCCAGAGTATCGGCCAAACTCATGACTTACCTCCTTGTGCAGGTACCGCAGGCGCTGGTACTTCAGGTTTTGTCTGCTTTACCGTCATCTGGAAAGCATTGTTCTGATCGACCGCTCCCGAAGTCAGTGCCTTGACTTCTGTCAGGTTCGGCGAAGCCAGCCAATCCGAGTTTTCGAAATTACGCATGAGATTGGAGACACGGTTATTCGACTCTGCCTCACCAACAATAGAAATCGTATCACCCTGCATTTTAAGACCAGTGAAATAAACGCCATCTGGCAGTGTGCGCACTAACTGGTCGAATACATGGCCAATAACCGGCCTGTTGCCCTGGAGGTCCTGAATGATTTTCATTCGCTCCAGGAGCTGCTGCCTGCGCGTCTTCAGTTCACTAATTTCCTGGATCCGAGAATCCAGCACAGCGATTTCACCTTGTATATAGGCGTTGCGTGAATCCTGGTTTTCGATTGCAGCAGTAAAATACTTATCACCTAGAAAGATGATTGCTGCCGACAGAACAAACATCCCGCCGATTACCACCAGAAAGCGTTTTTTACGTTCTTCCCTTAGCTGCTCACGCCAAGGTAACAGGTTGATATGGGCCATCAGTCGAAGCTCCTCATAGCCAGACCACAGGCAATCATGAGCGCAGGTGCGTCACTGGCCAGAGCACTTGCATTGACTTTGCTATTTAGCGTCATATCAGCAAACGGATTAGCTACTAGAGTCGGAGTGCCAATTTTCTGCTGGATTAAGCGATCCAAGCCGGAAATTGACGCAGTTCCTCCTGCTAGCAAGATATAGTCCACATCGTTGTACTGTCCGGCTGCAAAGAAAAATTGCAGGGAGCGAGCTACCTGCTGAACGACAGCATCCCGGAATGGCGTCAGCACCTCAGCCTGATAATCATCAGGAAGCCCACCCTGCTTTTTAGCAAGACCGGCCTCTTCCATGGATAACCCATAACGACGCTGGATTTCTTCAGTCAACTGACGGCCGCCAAAGAGCTGCTCACGTGTATAGATGGTACGGCCATTATGTAGCACGCTAAGAGTCGTCATTGTGGCGCCAATATCGACAATCGCAACCGTCAACTCATCGACGTTACCACCCAGCTGCCCGGCCATTAGCGTATAGGCACGCTCTAACGCATAGGCTTCGACATCAATGACCTTAGCGGAAAGTCCTGCTAATGCCAGAGCCGCTTCGCGGACTTCAACATTCTCCTTACGGCATGCAGCCAACAGCACCTCAACACGGCCTGCGTTGCGGGTAGACTGTCCCTGAACCTCAAAGTCGATCGCCACTTCCTCGAGGGGGTATGGAATATACTGATCTGCCTCAAGCTTGATCTGGTTTTCGAGCTCATCATCTGAAAGACCTGCATCCATTTCGATGGTCTTTGCAATAACAGCCGAACCCGCTACTGCCACCGCTGTATTTCGAGCATTAGTCCGAGCCTTGGTCAGCACTCGACCCAGGGCCTGCCCCACCCCTTCAAGCTCAGCAATGTTCTTTTCCACCACAGCATTCGGCGGCAATGGCTCAACAGCATAGGCCTCAACCCTATACCGTCCGCCAGCACGACTCAGCTCAAGCAACTTGACAGATGTTGAGCTGATATCGATTCCCAGTAGCGTATTCGTCTTCTTTTTGAATAGCCCTAGCACAACAGTTTCCCTATCTGTATTCGCCACGCATTGGGCGATTCGTATTCATCGGCATTAGCTGGCAGACTTGACATAAGCGCAAATAGCGATCTGTCCCAAAAACTGCCTATAATGCGCCTACTTCTTGGCTCGCAAATTTGTTGCCAGATTCACTTCTTTATAGCTGAAAAAGCCATATCCAATGCGTTTGTTAAAATTTATCTGGTGGTCTTGCCTTGGCATCGTCTGCAGCATCTTTCTTGGGCTTAGCGGTGCCTTTCTCTACCTTAGCCCGAGCCTGCCCTCGGTAGATGCCCTGCGCAACGTGCAATTGCAGATCCCCCTTCGCATTTACAGTGCAGATGGCAAATTGATCGCCGAATTTGGAGAAATGCGGCGCTCGCCCCTACGCTTTTCGGAAATTCCACCGGATTTTATCCACGCGCTGCTTTCAGCTGAGGACGACAACTTTGCCAACCACTACGGCGTAGACGTTAAAAGCCTGATGCGTGCCGTGGCACAACTGGTCAAAACAGGTCACATTCAGACCGGCGGCAGCACCATTACCATGCAGGTAGCCAAGAACTATTTCTTGACTAGCGAACGCAGCTTTTCACGCAAATTCACCGAGATACTGCTGGCCTTGCAAATTGAGCGCCAGCTTACAAAAGATGAAATTCTGCAGCTCTATGTGAACAAAATTTATCTGGGTAACCGGGCGTACGGGATCGAAGCAGCTGCGCAGGTGTACTACGGTAAGCCTATCAACGAGCTGACTCTGGCTCAAAAGGCCATGATTGCTGGCCTGCCCAAGGCACCGTCACGCTATAACCCTATCGTAAACCCCGAACGCAGCAAGGAACGACGCAACTGGATTCTCGAGCGTATGCTGAAGCTGGGCTACATTGACCAGAAGGCTTACGAAACGGCTGTAGCTGAGTCTATCGATGCCTATCACCATGTGGCCGTACCAGAGCTTGCGGCACCCTACGTTGCCGAAATGGCTCGAGCCGAAATGGTTGGACGGTACGGTAGCGATGCGTACACAGAGGGCTATAAGGTTACGACGACTATCGACAGTCGCCTGCAGAACGTCGCCAATACTGCTGTTCGCAATGGCTTGATCGACTATGACCAGCGTCATGGCTATCGCGGAGTCGAGGCTCGCTATCCAAACAAAACGCGTAGCGAGTGGCTGAGTCTAGTACAGTCCCATCGTGCTGTCGGGGGCCTGGAGCCAGCAATCGTTACCCAGACTGAAAAAAGCGGCATATTAGTCCTGACAACCAGTGACAAGGAAGAAGCTGTCGCGTGGGAAACCATGAAGTGGGCTCGCCCTTATATTAGCGCCAACAGCATGGGTCCTAAGCCCAGTGGGCCGAGTGATGTGGTCAAAGTAGGCGACCTGATCCGTATTCTGCGTCAAGAAGATGGCAGCTTACGTTTTGTTCAGGTCCCCAAGGCCCAGAGTGCGCTGGTTTCGCTTGACCCTCAGGACGGAGCCATCCAGGCCCTGATCGGAGGGTTTTCGTTTGAGCAGAGCAATTACAACCGCGCAATACAGGCTCGGCGTCAGCCTGGCTCAAGCTTCAAGCCATTCATTTATAGTGCTGCGCTGGATAAGGGTTATACGGCAGCCTCTCTCGTTAACGATGCGCCTATTGTATTTATGGACAGCAGCATGGACGAGGCTTGGCGCCCTAAAAATGATACGAACACCTTCCTAGGCCCTATTCGCCTACGTGAGGCGCTGTATCGTTCGCGAAACTTGGTATCCATTCGCCTGCTGCAGGCCATTGGGATCGATTATGCAATCAACTATGTAACTCGCTTCGGCTTTGAAAAGGATCTTCTGCCTCGCAATCTTTCATTGGCCCTAGGCACGCCTGGCCTGACACCAATGGAAGTTGCCAATGGCTGGACGGCCTTTGCCAACGGTGGCTACAAAGTAAACTCCTACATTATCTCGAAGGTTGAGAGCCGTGACGGACAGCTACTTTATCAAGCCAACCCGCCACGCGTTCCACAAAACCCAGGCACCGTTTCGGAGCAGGGAAATGTTCAAACAACCCCTGCCAGTGTTACCACACCTGATAGCACCCTGAGCCAGACACCCGCCATTGCGCCGCAGATTATCGATCCGCGTAACGCCTATATCATGACGAGCATGCTGCAAGATGTGATCAAGCGCGGCACTGGCCGTCGAGCATTAGAGCTGAAACGAGGAGACTTGGCAGGCAAAACGGGCACGACAAATGACTCCAAGGACACTTGGTTCTCTGGATACAATGCGGATTACGTTACAACGGTGTGGGTAGGATTTGACCAACCTGACACCTTAGGCCGCCATGAGTTTGGTGGTAATGTAGCGCTTCCTATCTGGATGCAATATATGGGCAGTGCCTTAGAAGGCAAACCCGAGCATTTACCGGCAGAGCCTCCAGGAATTGCTACTTTGCGCATTGACCCCGTTAGTGGCCGAGCGGCTCCGCCCGGCACGCCAGATGCGTACTTTGAGCTATTCAAGAACGAAGATACGCCGCCACCAATGGATGAACTAGGCCCAGGCAGTTCGCCAGGCACACCACTTCCGTCTGACGAATCCGCCCCTATGGACCTGTTCTAAAGGGCAATAAAAAACCCCGCCAAGGCGGGGTTTTTTATTGCTTTGATTAGTGACTAAAAACGTCACTAACCGACTTGAGCGGATAGTGTGCAGGATAAGCACGAGTCGCTACGCCGGACTCAATAGCCGCCTTGGCTACGGCGTCAGATACTACTGTAATCAGGCGGGGATCCATGGGTTTCGGAATAATATAGCCACGACCAAAGCTTAGCTCATCAACACCATAGGCTTCGCATACTTCCTTTGGCACTGGAAGCTTGGCGAGATCACGTAGTGCATGAGCCGCTGCAATTTTCATGTCTTCATTGATTACCGTAGCGCGAACATCCAGCGCCCCGCGGAAAATGAAGGGGAAACCCAATACATTGTTAACCTGATTCGGATAGTCGGAACGACCAGTTGCCATGATGACATCGGAACGGGTTTCGTGAGCCAGCTCAGGTTTAATTTCCGGATCAGGGTTAGAGCATGCAAATACGATGGGATTAGGAGCCATGCGCTGCAGATCTTCGGCGCTTAGCAAATTTGCACCGGAGAGGCCTACGAATACGTCAGCACCATCCAGCGCCTCAGCCAAGGTGCGTTTTTCAGTCTCGGTCGCGAAGATGGCTTTGTATTGATTGAGATCAGTACGGCCAGAATGAATGACGCCTTGACGGTCTAGCATAAAGATATTTTCGACCTTGGCACCCATGCTGATCAAAAGCTTCATGCAGGAAATAGCCGCAGCGCCCGCACCTAGACACACGATCTTGGCATCCTCAAGGCTCTTACCGGCGATCTCCAACGCGTTCAGCATACCCGCTGCTGTAACGATGGCCGTCCCATGCTGATCATCATGGAAAACCGGGATATTGCACTGCTCGATTAGAGCCTTTTCAATCTCAAAGCACTCAGGCGCCTTGATATCTTCCAGATTGATGCCACCAAAGGTAATAGAGATGCGCTTTACAGTATCAATGAACGCCTGCGGACTTTCGGCATCGACTTCGATATCAAATACGTCGATGCCAGCAAAGCGCTTGAACAATACGCCCTTACCTTCCATAACCGGCTTGGATGCCAGTGGCCCCAAATTTCCCAGGCCAAGGATGGCTGTACCATCAGAGATGACTGCAACCAGATTACCTTTACCGGTGTACTGATAGGCCAGCTCCGCATCGCGGGCGATTTCACGTACAGGTTCTGCTACACCTGGACTGTAAGCCAAGGAAAGATCACGAGCGGTGGCGGTAGGCTTGGTCAGCTCAACGCTCAGCTTACCTGGACGGGGCTGGGCATGGTATTCGAGAGCGGCTGTTTTCAAATCAGACATTATAAGTATCCGCTATGTCATGTTGGGCAAAGTGGATGGAGGATACGCAAGAAGATTACGCCTCACAAGCAATGGCCCTGATAGTCAATAGTTGTTCTATACGACTTTAGGCCAATCCTGTATAGCCTCTCATCCGTAGTAACAAGGTGAGCTACCTTAAGGCCAAAGCATGGCCAGCAAGGCAGACACGGATAGATCGAACATCGATAGCAGGCACAGACGGTTTGTCTTGCCAACGGTGCATTGCAAGGGTATCAGTCGACCTTTGGGCTGACTGTGACAATACCCTACCGTGTACATGTTCTCATTGTGTGAGGTTGCGAAGCGGCTGCGGGGATAGGTCAGCCCGACTCCTAAGCTGATTATGCGGGAACAGCCCTGACTTGACATCTGTCTCAATGTCACAGCCGGTTAGAGCAATTCAGGCAATACCTATCAGCACACTTGGCAATCAGGTGCGTATTAAAGACAGACTCACTTCTACCTAAAAGAGACAGAAATGAAAAAGGCGCCTGTATAGGCGCCTTTTTTGTTAAATCGCTCAGGTAAAGACATGAGCGATCAAACATATTACTTCTGAGCAGTACCGAAAACACCGAAGCGCTGCTTGAAGCGGTCGATACGACCACCAGCGTCCAGCACCTTCTGCTTACCTGTGTAGAACGGGTGGCATTCAGAGCACACGTCCAGGTTGATGTTCTTGGCCAGCGTGGAGCGCGTCTTGATGACATTGCCACAGCTGCAGCTTGCTTCGATATCGGTATACGTAGGATGAATATCGGCTTTCATTACGAAATCCTCGAGGTTCGTGCCGTGCCGCCATCCGGCGTCATTGCCGAATACCGCACGGATAATAGGCCGCGCATCATAACAGAGGCTTGCAACGATGCAAGCCGTTACGTCTACCAATGGTCTGTTAAGATCTGCCTCTTTTTACCCACGAGTCCAGACGTGTCTGAAGTTCTGCTGCGCCTTGCGCTGCCTTCTCCTTTACGCCGGCTATTCGACTATCGAGTGCCAGCTGGCGTTGACGCCTCAGAGCTTGCTCCAGGCGTTCGACTGCGCGTACCGTTTGGTCGCCGAGAGGTCGTTGGCATTCTGGTGCAAACGGCTTCTGAAACCGATGTTCCGCAAGACAAGCTAAAGCCTGCTATTGCGCTGCTGGATACTATCCCTCCAATGCCGGCCAGCCTGATCGAGCTTTGCAAGTGGACGGCTCAATACTATCAACACAGCCTGGGCGATACCTTCACCTGCGCCTTGCCAGGGCCGTTACGCCAAGGCGATCCTGCCGAGCGACGAGTTCAACGGTTCTGGGTAGCCACGCCGGATGCTGACGTATCTGACCCACGCCTGGCGCGTGCGCCACGCCAGCGCGATGCATTAAAGGTTGTCAAGCAGCATCCCCATGGCGTTGCCCATGACCTACTTAGCCAACTAGGCCTGGCCAAGGATACACTCGACACGTTGCAGGCAAAGGGACTAGTCGATGTTGAATCACGTCAGATCATGCCGGCCAAGCATCACGGCGCCTGGCTGGCCCAGGCAGAGCTTCCTTTTAACCACGAGCAGCGTATTGCCTACGAAGCGGTTAAAGCACGACTTGGCAGCTTTCACTGCTTTTTATTGGACGGTGTGACAGGAAGTGGCAAGACCGAGGTTTATCTTCAGCTCATACGCCGGACGCTTGAAGCGGGACGGCAGGCATTAGTTCTCATTCCAGAAATCAACCTGGGCCCGCAAACATTGTCCCGCTTCGAGAAGCGCTTCAATGCTCGTATCGTGCTGATCCACTCGGCCCTCACTGATCGCGAACGGACAGATGCATGGCTGGCCGCCCGCGACGGTGATGTAGATATAGTAATAGGCACGCGATCAGCCCTCTTTACTCCGCTGAAGAATCCGGGGCTCATCATTGTTGATGAAGAGCATGACGCGTCTTATAAGCAGCAGGAAGGTTTGCGCTACCATGCACGAGACTTGGCTGTCGTCAGGGCTCGTCTTGAAAGAGTTCCGCTGTTGTTAGGCTCTGCCACGCCATCTCTAGAGAGCCTTCATAACGCTGAAATTGGCCGCTACGGTCTACTTCGCCTTACTCAGCGCGCCGGCACTGCTACTGCACCAAAATTCCAGCGCCTTGACGTCAGGAGCCGCCCCCTAGACTCAGGCCTGTCGCAGCCGTTGAACCAAGCGATTGGCGACACACTGAGTAAAGGCCAACAGGTTCTGGTTTTTTTAAATCGCCGCGGCTTTGCACCCACGCTGTTATGCCATGACTGTGGCTGGGTCGCTCAGTGCCCACGCTGTGATGCGCGCATGACAATTCATCAACGCTCAGGCGAGTTGCGCTGTCACCATTGCGATCATCGCCAACGTCCGTCACAGCACTGCCCTGCGTGTGGAAAGCTGGACTTACGCCCATTGGGTGCAGGTACGGAACGGGCGGAGGAGCGACTTCGAATTCTCTTCCCACAGTTTCCAGTGTTGCGCGTCGATAGGGACAGCACGATGCGCAAAGATGCCATGACTAACATTTTCTCCATTATTCAACGAGGCGAGCCGTGCATCCTGGTAGGAACGCAGATGCTTGCCAAAGGGCACCACTTTCCACGCGTTACCTTGGTCGCCATCCTGGATGCCGATGGAGGCCTCTTCTCGGCAGACTTCCGCGCCAGCGAGCGGATGGCTCAACAGGTGGTTCAGGTCGCGGGCCGCTCAGGCCGAGCAGAAGTACAGGGGCAAGTCCTGATTCAGACGCATTTGGCGGACCATCCCTTGCTCGTACAACTAACCGAGCAAGGTTATGTTGCTTTTGCCCAACAGGCGCTGGCAGAGCGACGTGCGGCCGGCTTACCCCCCTTCACCCATTTGGCGCTGCTGCGTGCCGAAGCCTACAAGCCCGGTCAGGCTGAAGAATTTCTGGAGCTGGCCTATACTGAGGCGGATCAATTGGCAGCAGAGCTGGACTTGCCTCACATCGAACTTCTTGGCCCTGTTCCCGCTCCCATGGAACGCCGGGCAGGTCGTTTTCGCGCACAGCTTTTACTGCAGGCATCGCTCAGGGCGCCGCTTCACCGGCTGCTGACCAACTGGGTCTTGCGACTGGAAACCCTGCCTGCGGGGCGACAGGTGCGCTGGTCACTGGACATCGATCCCATCGACCTTTATTGAGATTTCACCTCTAATTTCGGGTTCCGCAGGCTTCAATGACGTCTACACATTGGCAAGTGATCCTAGCCTGCGGATAATGCAGGGTTTTCATTACGCGCCCAGGCGCGAGCCAAAGGCCAGACGATCATGAAAGACACTATTCGACAGCTTATTCAGAACGCCTTGGAGCGCCTTACTGCCGAAGGCATCTTGCCAGAGGGTCTGACGCCGACCATCCAGGTTGAAAACACCAAGGATAAAAGCCACGGCGACTTTGCCAGCAACATCGCCATGATGCTCGCAAAGCCTGCCGGCATGAAGCCCCGTGACCTTGCAGAAAAACTTATTGCAGCCCTACCTGCCGACGCCAGTATCAGCCAGGTACAAATCGCAGGCCCAGGCTTTCTGAACTTCTTCCAGAATCATGAACAGTTGGCTCAGCGCCTTGATGCGGCACTAACCGACGGACAACTGACTGTCCGCAAGGTAGCGCCTAAACAGCGTGTTGTAGTAGATCTTTCCTCGCCTAACCTGGCCAAGGAAATGCACGTAGGCCATCTACGTTCCACTATCATCGGTGACGCTGTTGCACGTGTACTCGAATTCCTGGGCGATGATGTTATCCGGCAGAACCATGTCGGAGATTGGGGAACCCAGTTCGGTATGCTGCTCGCTTATCTGGAAGAGCAGCCTGTAGCCGCTGAAAGCGAACTGTCCGATCTGGAAACGTTTTACCGAGCCGCCAAGAAACGCTTCGACGATTCTCCTGAATTTGCTGATCGCGCCCGCGAACTGGTTGTCAGGCTACAAGCGGGCGATGAGTCCTGCCTAAAACTATGGCACCGCTTCAACGATATCTCGCTAAGCCACTGCCAGAAGGTTTATGACCGACTGAACGTCAAGCTCACACCTGCGGACGTTAAAGGGGAAAGCGCCTATAACAGCGACTTGCCTGGTATTGTGACCGAGCTGAATGCCAAAGGCCTGCTTACCGAAAGTGATGGCGCTCACTGTGTCTTCCTTGAAGAGTTCAAGAATGCAGAGGGCAATCCGCTTCCTGTGATCGTGCAGAAAGCAGGTGGCGGCTACCTATATGCGACCACCGACTTGGCAGCCATGCGTTACCGTAGCCAAACCCTAAATGCTGATCGCGTACTTTATTTCGTCGATCAGCGCCAGGCACTGCACTTCCAGATGGCATTTGAAGTTGCACGTCTGGCCGGCTTTGTTGCTCCATCCATGAGCTTGGAGCATATGGGATTCGGTACGATGAATGGCGCCGACGGTCGCCCATTCAAGACCCGCGATGGCGGCACGGTCAAGCTGATCGACTTGCTGGATGAGGCAGAAGAACGCGCCTACGTCCTGGTCAAAGAGAAAAACCCTTCATTGGAAGAAGCTGAGTTACGTGAAATTGCTCGCGCCGTTGGCATCGGTGCCGTCAAATATGCAGACCTGTCGAAACACAGAACGAGTGATTACAGCTTCAACTTTGAGCTGATGCTCAGCTTTGAAGGCAATACAGCGCCGTATCTGCTTTACGCCTATACCCGTGTCGCCAGCATCTTCCGTAAGCTTGGCAAAGGGTATAACGAAGTAGAAGGCCAGATCCGCCTGGACGCTCCACAAGAGCAGGAGCTGGGTGCTCGCCTGGCGCAGTTTGGTGAAGTCCTCAACTCAGTCGCAGAAAAAGGTGTACCGCACCTGCTGTGTGCCTACCTTTACGATATTGCAGGCCTTTTCTCTAGCTTCTATGAGAACTGCCCCATTCTTAACGCAGAAGATCCTGCTCAACGCCAGAGCCGCCTGCGGCTGGCCGCCCTGACTGGACGTACCCTTAAACAAGGTCTCGAACTGCTAGGCCTGAATACACTGGAACGCATGTAAACGGACGTATATGGCCAAGAAAGCAGCACCTAAACGAGGCGCAAGCCGAAACCAGCCATCAGCCAAGAAGCAGCCTATCCCTGGTTGGGTATGGCTGGCTTCAGGCCTTGCCATTGGTGGCTTTGTAGTCTTCCTGATGAAGCTCGAGCCGGGCAACGATGCTGTTCGTCGACCGAAAGGTGAAGAAGTGCAAGTCACTTCCAAGGCCAAGCAGGAGGCACCTACTACGCCGACACCGGTCAAGCCCAAGTATGATTTCTATACACTGCTGCCGGAGTCTGAAGTTATCGTTCCGCCGGATGCCGTGCCACAAACAACGCCAGCTCCACCCAAGCCTGAAACACCTCCGCCGTCAACAACGCAGCCACCGGCAGGATCGCCACAACAGCCTCAGACGCCTGCCCAAGCTACTGCGCAAGCAGCAGCTCAGCAGCCTAAGGCTGCCGCTCAGCCTCCCGTAACGTTGTTCTTCCTCCAGGCTGGCTCGTTCAGAACCCAGGCTGATGCTGACCGTGTTCGAGCCCAGATTATCCTGATCGGTCAGGATGTACGGGTAGAGTCCGGCAAGGTAAAGGATGACACTTGGTATCGCGTCCTGGTCGGCCCCTTCCGGGACCGTAGTCAATTGACCCAGGCTCAAAGCCAGCTGGCCAGCAATGGTTTCAAGAACCTGCTGCTCCAGCAACGCCAAGGTCGATAACACATGGCGGCCGGAAAAGGCTTGAAGCCTTGGAAGGCCGTCCCCATATCTCCGGCAATAGCTTAAGGCATAGCAGGAGAACACCCTTGACCACTATCGTTTCAGTGCGTCGCAACGGCAAAGTCGTCATTGGCGGCGACGGCCAGGTATCCCTGGGTAATACCGTCATGAAGGGCAATGCACGCAAAGTCCGCCGTCTTTACCACGGGCAGGTCTTGGCAGGCTTCGCTGGAGGCACGGCGGATGCATTCACCTTGTTTGAACGCTTCGAGCAGCAACTCGACAAACATCAGGGCCATCTTGTTCGTGCAGCGGTAGAGTTGGCCAAAGACTGGCGTACTGACCGCGCACTTCGCCGGCTGGAAGCTATGCTGGCAGTAGCTAACAAAGATGCCTCATTGATCATTACTGGCAATGGCGACGTCGTTGAGCCCGAAGAAGGTCTGATTGCCATGGGCTCTGGCGGCCCTTATGCACAAGCTGCCGCTCGCGCCCTGCTCACACACACTGAATTGAGTGCGCGTGAGATTGCCGAAACTGCACTGAATATTGCGGGAGACATTTGTGTCTTCACTAACCGTAACCTGACTATTGAGGAGCTGGACGCTTCCTGAGTCCGGCCGGAATAACGACATGTCTATGACTCCGCGTGAAATCGTTCACGAACTTAACCGCCATATTATCGGCCAGGATGACGCAAAGCGCGCCGTAGCCATTGCACTGCGCAATCGCTGGCGTCGTATGCAGCTTCCATTGGAACTGCGTGCCGAAGTCACTCCAAAAAACATTTTGATGATTGGCCCGACAGGCGTAGGTAAAACCGAAATTGCCCGTCGACTTGCCAAGCTGGCTAACGCACCTTTCCTGAAAGTAGAAGCTACCAAGTTCACTGAGGTGGGCTATGTAGGCCGTGATGTCGAATCCATCATTCGGGATCTGGCCGATGCGGCCGTCAAAATGCTGCGCGAGCAGGAAATAGTAAAAGTGCGTCATCGTGCAGAAGATGCTGCTGAAGAGCGCATTCTTGATGCGCTGCTGCCTCCGGCACGTGCAGTAGGTTTCAGTGAGGAGCCCACTCGCAGCGAAGATTCCAATACGCGTCAACTGTTCCGCAAGCGCCTGCGTGAAGGCCAGCTGGACGATAAGGAAATTGATATCGAGGTAGCTGAAGCACCTGCGGGTATCGAAATCATGACGCCACCTGGAATGGAGGAGATGACCAGCCAGCTGCAAAACCTTTTCTCTGGCCTGAACAAGGGCAAGATGAAGACCCGCAAGCTCAAGGTCAAAGAAGCCTTCAAGCTGATCCGTGATGAGGAAGCGGCTCGCCTGGTCAATGAAGAAGAACTCAAGGCCCGTGCTCTTGAAGCGGTTGAGCAGAACGGTATTGTCTTCATTGACGAGATCGACAAGGTTGCTAAACGTGGCAATACCAGTGGCGCTGACGTATCCCGTGAAGGCGTACAGCGTGATCTGCTGCCTCTGATTGAGGGCTGCACCGTAAACACCAAGCTGGGCATGGTCAAAACTGACCATATTCTGTTTATTGCCTCGGGCGCATTCCACCTGTCCAAGCCCAGTGATCTCGTGCCTGAACTCCAGGGTCGCCTGCCCATTCGGGTAGAGCTGAAAGCTCTGACGCCTCAGGACTTTGAGCGTATTCTTACCGAGCCACACGCCTCGCTGACTGAACAGTATCGCGAACTGCTCAAGACTGAAGGTCTAGGTGTCGAATTCATGCCTGAAGGCATCAGCCGAATTGCGGAAATTGCCTGGCAGGTCAATGAGAAAACGGAAAATATCGGCGCGCGTCGCCTGCATACGCTACTAGAACGGCTACTTGAAGAAGTATCGTTCAGCGCTGCAGATCTTGCAGGCCAGCAGAATGGCGAGCCTATCCGTATCGATGCGGCCTATGTCAACGGCCATCTAGGCGAGTTGGCGCAGGACGAGGATCTGTCGCGCTATATTCTATAAAGACGTCGACAACCTATCGCTCGCAGCCCTTGGGCTGCGAGCTTATCAGCGAGACCTATTGCCATGCGTTTGCCCACGGCCATACAGCTTCACAAAGCGTCCAAAACCCTGACAGTCCAATACGACACCGAGTCTTTTACACTGCCAGCTGAATTTCTGCGTGTTCACTCACCTTCTGCGGAAGTACAGGGCCACGGTAATCCCGTTCTGCAGTTTGGCAAAAAGAACGTAGGCATCAGTCAAATTGAAGCAGCCGGTCAATATGCTCTGAAAATTACTTTCGATGACGGTCACGACAGTGGCTTGTTTACCTGGGAGTATCTCTATGAGCTAGGCCGCAATCAGGAGCAGATGTGGGCCGAGTACCTGTTTGCACTGGCCCGGGAAGGTAAATCCAGAGATCCGGATGTATCTGTCGTCAAGCTGATGCTGTAACACTCAAGCCTGTAGCGCTTTATCCAGCTTCTTCTCGATTTCATGCTCAATCTGCGAGCTCAAAGCCGAGAAGAAGAACCCCAAGGTTGCATCAACACGTACTTTATCCTCGCCTACCTCGATACGCCCATCGACACCCGTACGGGAAAATTGCAGCGTATCGCCCTCCCACTGACACTCCACGCCATAGTCACGCGTTAGCTTTTCGGCCAGCGCTCCTGCCTTGGCACGTGCAGTTTCAAGACCTAGCGAATGGGAACGTTCGATACTGATTTGGGACATATAAAGTACTCCAGCGAATTCGCCTGCGACTATAACGGCCGCTGTCCTGACCGAAAAGCACGAGAACTAACAAGTCAGAATGACCTATCTCATGGAATACCTGTTTTCTGATGATTTTATCCGGCAAGAAGGGACATCTCAGCGCATCAGCACTGCTAGAATGGTCGCTTATTCAAATGCAGGTGAAGCGTCATGAGCGATCAGCGCAAGGGCCCGGAGGCCGATCCCGTCACTCATTTTGGCTACCAGAGCGTACCTGAAAGTCAGAAAGCTCAAAAAGTAGCTGAAGTCTTCCATTCGGTTGCAGCCAAATACGACCTGATGAATGACTTGATGTCTGCGGGCGTTCACCGCTTGTGGAAACGTTTCACTATTGAGCTTTCGGGTGTTCGAAGTGGCAACCGTGTGCTGGATATCGCAGGCGGCACTGGGGATCTGACCAAGCAGTTTTCCCGACTGGTTGGTCCCCGTGGCGAGGTCGTATTGGCAGACATCAATGACTCGATGCTTAAAGTCGGCCGTGATCGTCTGATGGACGAAGGCATTGCTAATAACGTCAGCTTTGTACAAGCGGACGCAGAAAAGCTGCCCTTTCCAGACAATCACTTCGATTGCGTGACCATTGCCTTTGGATTGCGCAATGTCACCCACAAAGAAGCGGCCATTGCTTCCATGCTGCGCGTACTCAAGCCCGGCGGACGTCTATTGGTCCTGGAGTTTTCCAAGCCGACCAGCCAGCTATTGTCCAAGGCCTACGATGCTTACTCCTTCAGCCTTCTTCCCTTCATGGGCAAGCTGATCGCCAACGATTCGGCCAGTTACCGTTATCTGGCAGAGTCGATCCGTATGCATCCGGATCAGGACACGCTTAAAGCCATGATGGAAACCACTGGTTTTGGACGTGTGACTTACCACAATATGACGGGCGGTATCGTTGCCCTGCACCGTGGCATAAAACCCTAATGATTCTAATGACCCAGGCCGTACTGGCTGCACTGGAGCGCGGCCTGAATTCCCTGTTGGCGATGGACGCTGTAGCGGGACGCCGTCTTGCGGGCCTGCAAGGTAAGGTCATCGCCATAGACTGCCCTACTCCAAACTTTAAGCTGTTCATCCTCCCTGCCTATGATGGTCTGCACCTTGCTGCACATCATGAAGCGGAAGTCGATTGCACACTTAAAGCACCTGCGTCTCGGCTGGCCCAACTGGCCTTGAGTCAGAATAAAACAGCGATACTGCACAGCTTTAATGTGACACTCGAAGGTGACAGTGCAGCGCTGATAGAGCTGTCCGATATCCTTCAAAGTCTGGAATTGGACTGGGAATACGAGCTCTCTCGCTGGATAGGCCCAGTAGCCACTGCGCTGCTCGGACAATTCGTCCGAAAAGGTCGTGGATGGACGGATCAAAGTCATGAAAGTCTGCGTCAAAGCCTCTCCGACTGGCTAGCTGAAGAAAGTCGCACCCTGGTTGGACGTCGAGAAGGCGATGCTCGCTTTGCGGAAATCGATGCTTTGCGTCTAACTGTAGATCGTCTCGAGGCGCGCATCGATCGCCTTGCTCAACGCAGACATAAATAACCAATGAAGCTGTTTGCTGCCCTTCGACGCCTGCTGCGCATTTTCCTTGTCGTTGTTCGCTACCGCCTGGACGACCTGGTTTATGCGCTTCCACTGCCTTGGTATTTACGCCTGACCGGGTATTTTCTTCCATGGCGCTGGTTACCTCGCCCCCGCAAATCGCTGTCCCGAGGCGCTCGGCTACGCCTCGCACTAGAGGGCTTGGGGCCTGTTTTCATCAAGTTTGGGCAGATCCTTTCCACACGCCGTGATCTTCTCCCTGAAGATGTGGCCAATGAACTTATGTTCCTTCAGGACAAGGTTCCGCCTTTTCCTGGCGAAAAAGCCATTGCGCTGATCGAATCTCAATTGGGCGCACCGCTTGCTAAGGTCTTTACTCGATTCGACATCACCCCGCTGGCCTCAGCCTCAGTAGCGCAAGTGCATGCAGCGCAGCTCCGCACAGGTGAAGAGGTCGTTGTCAAAGTAGTACGGCCAGGCCTGAAACCTATCATCTCTCAAGATCTGGCTTGGCTGTTTCTGCTGGCACGCATGGCAGAACGAGTTTCAGCAGAGGCACGTCGCCTGCATCCCGTCGAAGTCGTTACCGATTATGAGAAAACCATCTACGATGAACTCGACCTCTTACGCGAAGCAGCCAACTCCAGTCAGTTGAGAAGAAACTTCGAAGACTCTTCCCTGCTTTACGTGCCGCAGGTCTACTGGGACTGGTGCCGCCCGCGAGTGCTGGTCATGGAGCGCATCTATGGTATTCCTGTTACCGACTTGAATGCTCTACGCGACCAAGGCACAGACTTCAAGCTCTTGGCCGAGCGTGGTGTCGAAATCTTTTTCACTCAGGTATTTCGTGACAGCTTTTTCCATGCGGACATGCACCCTGGCAATATCTTTGTCAGCACGGCGCACCCCTGGGACCCGAAATACATTGCTGTCGACTGTGGGATTATTGGAAGCCTGACGCCAGAAGATCAGAACTATCTGGCCAGAAACCTTATGGCATTCTTCCAGAGGGATTACCGTAAGGTAGCTCAGCTTCATATCGACTCAGGCTGGGTACCGGCAACTACTCAGGTCAATGAGTTCGAGGCAGCCATACGGACCGTTTGCGAGCCGATATTCGAAAAGCCGCTGAAAGATATTTCATTTGGCCAGCTGCTGTTGCGCCTGTTTCAGGTTGCCCGCCGGTTCAACATGGAGATTCAGCCTCAGCTAGTGCTGCTCCAGAAAACGCTTTTGAACATCGAAGGGCTGGGGCGCCAGCTTTATCCTGATCTGGATCTCTGGTCAACGGCCAAGCCGTTTCTTGAGCGTTGGATGCGCCAACGGATGGGGCCAACTCATGTGCTTCGCAACATCCAACAGCAGATCGAGCAAATCCCACACTTAGCGCAGATGACCCGCGACACGCTGGAGCGCATTACTCAACCCCATCGCAATGACCCACCCAACCCTTGGGGGAGACGCGAAAACGACTGGCTTCCTCGATTATTTGGTGTCTTGCTGATTGGTGGTGCTTTTCAGACCGGACTGCACTCAGCGGCTGATGGATGGCCTGCCTGGATCATGCTCGTAACCGGCATCTATCTGATCATTCGTGGGTAGGCAGGCCGCGCTAGCGCTGTCAGACTAATAAAAATAGTAACTTGCCGGATAGACGATGAAAGACTGGCTTGAAGAAATCAATTGGAACAGTGACGGACTCGTACCGGCAATCGCTCAAGACCATCAGAGTGGACGCGTCCTGATGATGGCCTGGATGAACCGTGAATCCCTGACTTTGACTGTAGCCGAAAACCGTGCCATTTATTGGTCACGTTCAAGGCGTAAGCTATGGCGTAAGGGGGAAGACTCTGGTCATGTACAGAAGCTACATGAGCTGCGTCTTGACTGCGACGCTGATGTCGTCATTCTCATGGTTGAGCAGTTAGGCGGTATTGCCTGTCACACAGGACGTGAAAGCTGTTTTTATCGTCGGTTTGAAGATGGAGCCTGGAAGACGATTGATCCGGTTCTGAAAGATCCCGACGCTATATATACGCCAGGGCACAGCCATGAGTGATACGCTAAACAAAATTGCAGAGGTGCTTGAGTCCCGAAAGGGCGCAGCGCCTGAAAGCTCTTATGTAGCCAGCCTCTACCACAAGGGGCTAAACAAGATCCTTGAGAAGGTAGGAGAAGAGTCCATAGAAACTATTCTGGCAGCCAAAGATGCGGCCAGCAGTGGAGACTCGAAAGACTTGATCTATGAAACAGCGGATCTCTGGTTTCATAGCCTGGTCATGCTGGCTGCACTAGGTCAACACCCGCAGGCAGTGCTTGATGAATTGGATCGCCGCTTTGGGCTTTCTGGACATGCTGAAAAAGCTGCTCGATCCGAATCCTGATTTTTAATGAGGTAATGTTATGGGTATTTTTGACTGGAAACACTGGATCGTCATCCTGATCGTCGTGGTACTGGTATTTGGTACCAAGCGCCTTAAGACCTTGGGTACGGATGTAGGTGAATCGATTAAAGGCTTCCGTAAGGCCATGAATACAGAAGAAGAAGACAAGGCCGCCCAGGATCAGCAGAAGCCGCCGCTTAATCAGCCTCACACAATCGATGCTCAACATCACAAAGTTGAAGAGCCTGTCCGTAAGGATTGAGTACCTACTATGTTTGGCATCAGCTTCAGTGAGTTAGTCCTGATAAGCCTGGTCGCCTTGCTGGTTTTAGGTCCAGAACGCCTGCCGGGTGCTGCACGCACTGCAGGCTTGTGGATCGGTCGCCTCAAGCGTAGCTTCAACAACATACGACAAGAGGTAGAGCGTGAAATTGGTGCCGACGAAATACGGCGCCAGCTTCATACTGAAAACCTTTTGTCTTGGGAGCAACGCGACAAGGCTCGACAAGAGACTAGCAATCCAGCACCGTCGGCTGAAACACCAACGCCGCCTAATGATGACCTGCCTGTCGTCAAGTCGGCTCCGCCTAGTAACGTGGTCCCGCCCTCCAGCGAGTCCAAGGATCAGCCTTCTCCTCCACCGCGAGCCCCATGAGCGAAAAAAAACCTGAATATGAAGACCAGGAAATGCCTCTGGTCTCTCACTTGACTGAACTGCGGTCGCGCTTGCTGCGTTGTGTGCTGGCGACGTTTCTGATTTTTGCCTGTCTGTTCTACTTCGCCCAGAAGATCTACGCCTTCGCGTCAGAACCTATCCGCAGGTTTCTGCCTGAAGGCGCTACGATGATCTCGACAGACGTCACGTCGCCCTTTCTTGCACCTTTCAAGCTGACGCTTATCGTTTCCTTATTTCTGGCTATGCCAGTTATTCTTTCCCAGGTATGGGGTTTTATTGCGCCTGGTCTGTATAAGCATGAAAAACGCGTTGCGCTGCCTTTGCTTATTTCCAGCATTTTGCTGTTTTATGCAGGGATGGCTTTTGCTTATTTCTTGGTCTTCCCGCTGATCTTCCATTTCTTTTCAAGCATCACGCCGGAAGGCGCCATGATGATGCCGGACCTGAATAGTTATCTGGACTTCATCCTGACGCTATTCTTTGCATTTGGCGCTGCATTTGAAATTCCTGTGGCTACCGTCCTGCTGATCTGGATTGGTATTGTTGATGTTGCCTATCTTAAGAAGATCCGCCCCTATGTCATTATTGGGTGCTTCGTAGTCGGCATGATCCTGACCCCGCCTGATGTTCTGTCACAGACCATGCTAGCGATCCCCATGTGGCTGTTGTTTGAGGTTGGCCTTCTGTTTGGGCGCTTCGTTCGTAAACGTGAGCCACGTGACGAAGAAACCCCTCACGAGGACCAGCCACCAGCGACCCGCCCGTGAACCTATTGCTGTTAGAACAGGAGGACTTTGTTGAAGAAAACGAAGTCCTCCTTAAAGACCGACGCTTTGTCCATTTAAAAGACATTCACCAGGCTGAAAGCGGAGACGCCCTACGGGTTGGAATGCTCAATGGCCTAATGGGTGAAGGCGAAATCCTTGATTTCACATCCAACTCAGCCCGCATCAGGGTTCGCCTGGACCAGCCTGCTCCATGCAAATTACCCATAACACTTGTCCTGGCGCTTCCGCGCCCCAAGATGCTACGCCGAATATTGCAGGGCATCTCCTGTATGGGCGTACCCCGCTTGATCCTTATCAACAGCTATCGTGTCGAGAAAAGCTTCTGGCAGACACCTTTTCTTGAATCTTCCGCTATTCGAGAGCAACTGATCCTTGGTTTGGAACAGGCACGCGACACCGTGCTGCCTGAGATCATCATAGAAAAGCGTTTCAAACCTTTTGCCGAGGATCGCCTCCCCTCGATAGCTAAAGGAACATTAGGACTGACAGGGCACCCTGGTCATTACCCGCCCTGCCCTCGCCAAGTAGACGGCCCGGTAACCTTAGCAATTGGCCCGGAAGGCGGCTGGATACCTTATGAGGTAGATAAGCTGCATGAAGCAGGGCTTGAGCCTGTTCAGTTAGGTGAGCGAATCCTTCGTGTAGAAACAGCGGTTACAGCGCTTCTGGCCCGCTTGTTTTAAGGGCTTACTCAATATCTATAAAAAAAGCCCTAGTTGTTTTATCAACTAGGGCTTTTTTTATGCATTATGCCAACCTTATCGAGCAGGGCTTGGCACAAGCGAAGCACTATTCCCATCGGTAAGTGCGCTTGATTCACCAGATACAGGAAGCGGCAGGATACGTCGATATGCCTCCACCCAGCGCTCGCGCGCATCACCTGACTGCCAAACATGCAAGTGCAAACGAGACATCCCAACAGGATCGCTCAAAATAGCCCACTGAGCGTTCGAGTGATTTTCGGGACCATCCGCCAATACCTTCTCCAGTCGCTGCTGACGTAGTGTCTCGGCCTGAGGAACGATCTTGGCATGCCGTGCTTTCGCCATACCACATGCCAGTGCATTGATTACAGGGTCGACTACCGCCTGTAAGAAGCCATGACGAAGAACAGTCTGGTTGTTCTGCTGCAGGTATTCCTCGGTCGCTACCAATTCGCGGGGCGGATTATATTCCTCCGGGATCAGGAAGAGGCTTGAGCGACGTGCAGCCAGACCATAATTGGTACGGCTTGATACTACTGATACCACTGCAGAAAGCATCAGCGAAACCACGATAGGCGATAGCCACCAAAGGAAACGCGGATCAAGCCAGGCTACACCAGCCGTCCAGATAAGGCCCAGCAGTATCTGCGACCCATGACGCTTGAAGGCTTCGCTCCAGGGCGTAGCATCGTCGTCACGCTGAGGCGAGTTCCATTGCACTGACCAGCCCAAGAAAGCAGCAGTTACGAATACTGTATGGAACAGCATACGAACGGGCGCCAGCAGGACCGAGAAAAGCATTTCCAGCAGCATAGAGCACAGTAGCTTGAATCCCCCGCCAAACTCTTTTGCTCCCTTAGCCCAGATCAAGATGACGCTAAGCAACTTTGGTAGGAACAACAGAATCAGCGTGGTTGAGAACAAGGCAATTGCCTGCTCTGGATGCCACTGCGGCCAGACTGGGAACAGCTGTCGTGGCTGCAGGAAGTATTGCGGCTCCATGAGCTTGTGCACAGCCAGAAGTGCAGTAGATAGCACTAGGAAAAGGAACCAGAGCGGTGCAGATAAATAAGACATCACACCCGTCAGGAACACCGCACGGTGTACAGGGTGCATGCCTTTTACCAGGAACAGGCGGAAATTCATCAAGTTCCCATGACACCAACGGCGGTCACGCTTAAGCTCATCCAGCAGATTAGGCGGAAGCTCTTCATAACTGCCAGGCATGTCATAGGCGATCCAGACGCCCCACCCCGCACGGCGCATCAGTGCAGCTTCAACAAAGTCGTGGGACAGAATATCGCCTGCAAATGAGCCTTTGCCGGGCAAAGGCGCCAGGGCGCAATGCTCGATAAAAGGCTTCACGCGAATAATCGCGTTATGTCCCCAATAATGGGACTCACCCAGTTGCCAGAAATGCAGGCCTGCAGTGAAGAGCGGTCCGTATACGCGAGTAGCGAACTGCTGAAGTCGCGCATACAGCGTATCCATACCAGAAGCTTTGGGGGCCGACTGAATGATACCTGCACGCGGGTTAGCTTCCATCAAACGGACAAGGCCCGTCAGACATTCGCCACTCATAACGCTGTCCGCATCCAACACCACCATGTAGCGGTACTGACTACCCCAGCGACGGCAGAAATCGTCGATATTACCGCTCTTGCGCTTCACACGACGGCGACGGCGGCGATAGAAAATCTTGCCGTAGCCTTTTACCGCATGGCAGAGCTCAAGCCAGGATTTCTGCTCAGCAACACATTTATCCGGATTATTACTGTCACTCAGAATAAAGAAGTCGAAATGCTCAAGCTGCCCTGTTGCTGCCACAGACTCATAGGTAGCGCGCAAACCGGCAAATACACGGGCCACATCTTCATTGGCGATCGGCATGACAATGGCGGTACGCGCTTCGGGTGCGATAACCTCGTCACCTACGGTACTGGCAGAAATACTGTATTTATCCCGTCCGGTCAGTAGCTGCCAGAACCCCATCAGGGCAGTCCAGAAGCCTGCCGATACCCAACAGAACAGGGTCGCAAACAGTAACAGGATGCTGGTTTGCAATACGTAGGGAAGAACCTGAGTAGCCGATTCCAGAAGCCCTTGGTTCCATACCTCGCCAAGATCGACCAATGACCAACCCTGATAGGGCAATACTGCTTTCATATACCAGGTAGCGATACCGGTCTGAAGGAGCATGAGTACCAGCAGGATGAAGCGACGGAAAGCGCCTACTTTACGCCAATGCGCATGAGCATCCGCTTCTTCATCTGGCGCCTGGCGAGCCTCTTGACCGCGGCCTAACAGACGCTGCCAGATACGCACCACAGGGTTGGTACGCCACGGCTCTGGTAACATCGGGGAGCGCGTGATTGCAGGCATGGTACGAATATTGGCACGTCCCTGCGCATCAACGGTGAGCAGATCACCTTCGGACAGGGCGTCGCCCCATCCCATTTTCAAGCGTGCCTCTACAGAGGCCAGAGCAGGATCGCTTCCTACTGACTCAGTAGTCCCAAGCTGTCCATGAAGGGAAGCCAAGCCTTCTGCGTCAGTACTCTCCACTCTACTCGCGAGTTGCTTCCGCTCAGTCTCCCCGAGCGGTAAACGCTCGAGGTAGTCCTGAACGGGTGTTATTTCTTTACGGTTATTCATTGGCAGGCAACTGATAGCTCCAGGTTTCGGTCAGCGTCTTATCGCCTTCCGCTAACGCAGCGCGTATCTCTACGGGCTTGGTAGCGTCCTTTACTTTCAAACGCAGCGTTAAACGCCAGCCTTTGGTGACAGGGTTATAACGAACATTGTTCTCGATCAGATCACCATTGTCGTTAAGGCTAACCTGAGAAGCCACTTGTGCATTTTCAGGCAGGTTTTTGAGGACCGGACCTTCAAAGTCAATGATAAAGGCAGTGCTTCCATCTGGCTGACGCACCAAGTTGGGCTGCTTGACGTCACCGGTAGAGAGGCGAGTCTGCTGGACCCAGGCTACATCAGGAGAATGCAGAGCTGGCTCATCCATGGTGAAGTGCAGACGATAGCTCAGATCAATAGGCTCACCGGCCTTTGGTAGCGTATCGGGCGTCCAGAAAGCCACGATGTTATCGTTGGTCTCGTCAGGTGTTGGAATCTCGACCAGCTCAACCTTGCCTTTGCCCCAATCACCTTTAGTTTCGACCCACCCACTAGGACGCAGATCGTAGCGATCATCCAGATCCTGATAGCGGCTGAATTCTCGGCCACGCTGCAGCAGGCCAAAGCCTTTAGGATTCTCGACTGTATAAGTGCTGATAGAAAGACGCTTGGGATTATTCAGCGGGCGCCAGATCCACTCGTCATTACCGGCATGAATGGCCAAGCCGTTGGAATCATGCAACGCGGGGCGATAATTGATCTGCGGGCTTGGCTGATTCGGCCCGAACAAATACATGCTGGTCAGTGGTGCTATACCCAGCTTGCCAACGTTATCGCGCAGATAAACACGGGCTTGCACATCGACTGTGCTGTCGCTGCCCGGTGTGACGACCATTTTATAAGCGCCCGTAGCACGAGGAGAATCCAGCAAGGCGTAGATCACCAGGTTACGACGATCCGGCTGTGGATGCTCTACCCAGAACTCACGGAAACGAGGAAACTCTTCACCGGAGGGCAAGGCCGTATCGATAGCCAGACCACGAGCAGACAGGCCATACACCTGATCCTTACCCACCACGCGGAAGTAACTTGCGCCCAACATGGTCACAAATTCATCCTGCTTGTCAGGTTTGTTCAACGGATAGGTGACGCGGAAACCGGCAAATCCCAAATCCTTGAGGGCAGCCTGATCCAGCTGCAGATTGCCGAAATCGAAATAAGATGGATCGTACTTGAGCTCGTTGACACCGGTTGCAGTGACTTCGTTGATCTTTACCGGCACGTCAAAATGCATGCCCTGGTGATAAAGGTTCAACTGGAACGGTGTTTTCTCTCCAGACCACAGCGCCTTATCCTGGCGAAAGTGGATTTGCTGATAATCAGCATACTTCATGTCACGGAAGACGGCAGGCAGATTGCTCTTGGGCGCAGCGAATTTTTGCTCGGCAAGACTTTTAGCCTGCGCGGATACGTCATCAAGGCTAAACGCCCAGGCTTTGGCACCAAACATTGCCATGATGGCTGTGAAACTCAGCACGATGGCTTTAGCCTTACCTGGCTTGGAATTAGTATTCAAATACAACGCAGCCCCCTTAATCAGCGTACGAATCGTTGAACGACGCATTAGGCCATTCACGGATAAGCAGTCGTCGGACTGATAAGATCGCGAATGATTCCGCACAAAGCATGTCGGTCGTTCCAAACTGCGCAATCATAGACACTTCCAGAAAACCTGTAAGAGTCTGTTGCTCAAATAGATAATAAAAATGTTACTGGACCATCATTGGTCAGCGAAACCTGCATATCAGCGCCAAACTGCCCAGTAGCCACCTGGGCATGACGATAACGCGCCAGCCCTACCAAATGCTGGAATACCGCTGCACCCTGAGCTGGCGGCGCGGCGGTCGAAAAGCTTGGACGCAAACCACTTTGCGTATCAGCTACCAGTGTGAACTGCGAAACCAGCAGCAACCCCCCCCCTGCATCCGTAAGCGAACGATTCATTCGCCCTTCCGCGTCTGAAAAGACCCGATAGTTAAGCAGCTTATGCAGCATCTTCTCGCAGGTTGCCTCATTGTCATTTGGTTCTATACCGACCAAGGCCAGAAGCCCTTGGTCGATCGCACCTACCACTTCACCTTCTACTTCTACTCGCGCCTGCGTAACGCGCTGTATCAGGACTCTCATTCAGCCTCCGGCGGAACGTTGAGCAACTGTCGTGCCATGGCATCGGTCGAACGTACCAAGGCGTCGCAGATTCCAGGCTCACCGCCTGCATGTCCAGCATCACGGATAATTTGCAGTTCGCTGCTTGGCCATGCCTTATGTAGGGCCCAAGCGTTATCCAGCGGACATACTACGTCATACCGACCATGGACAATCACGCCGGGAATATGAGCAATTTTAGGCATATCCCTGATGAGCTGATCAGGCTCAAGAAACGCATTGTTAACAAAGTAGTGGCACTCGATGCGTGCAATGGACAACGCGTGTTCTGAAAATCGTTCAACGACATCAGGATTAGGCCGAAGTGTCGCTGTGCGACCCTCCCAGCAAGACCAGGCCCTGGCAGCACCCATTTGCGCAATTTCATCAGGGCAGCTGAGTCGCTTGTAGTAGGCCTGTATCAGGTTGCCTCTTTCCTGCTCTGGGATAGGCGCCAGATAATCCTGCCAATAATCAGGAAAAAGACGGCTTGCTCCATCCTGGTAGAACCAATGGAAGTCTTCTGGGCGGCAGAGGAATATGCCCCTAAGGATCAAGGCATGCACACGATCCGGATATTTTTGAGCATAGGCTAGCGCAAGGGTTGATCCCCAGGATCCGCCAAAGAGCATCCACTTCTCGATGCCCAAGTGCTCGCGGATACGCTCCATATCAGCGACCAGATCCCAGGTCGTGTTTTTTTCCAGACTCGCGTAAGGGGTGGAACGCCCGCAGCCGCGCTGATCAAACGTGACGATACGATAAAGACCTGGGTCAAAGAATCGCCGGCTCAAGGCATCGCAGCCTGCGCCGGGTCCTCCATGGATGAACAGCACTGGCAGACCATCCGGTGAACCGCTTTCGTCCAGGTAAAGGACATGTGGATCGTCTACAGCAAGAGTGTGGCGGGCGTATGGCTTGATTTCCGGATAGAGGCTGTGCATGTTACTCCCCTTCGGGCTTGTCAGTGGCGATAAAACATCGTCATATTTATCCGTGCTATAGCCATCATAGCGCTAACCTAACCAAGAAAAGGAATTCTCGTCATGCGTTTAGCTGTTTGCCTGCTCATTTCTTCGCTTCCCTTATTCCTGACCGGTTGCAAAAGCGACCCTCAGGAAGCACTGAATAAGGCGGCTGATCAATTACAGGCTAACTTAGAAGCCAAGAAAACCGGAGCGGTCTATGAGCAATTACATCCGCAGTTTCTGGCTCAACAGCAGAATGATCGCACTTGGGCACGCCAAACCATGGCAGGCATGTTTCTAAAGTACCGAAATATTCATATCGTTACCTTTCGCAAAAACAGCCATATCGATGCTACTTACCAGAACAAGGGCTACACGGATGCTGAGGTAGGCATGACTGGAGCCGAAGGGTTACTACCTGATGCCGCCCGCCATTACAGCGTAAAACTAGAGTGGTGGAAGGAAGGCGATGACTGGAAGCTGGCACGAGCGGACTGGCAGTAAATCATCGTTATTAAAAAGCCTGTATCAACGTACCCATACGTTTATCTCTGCTCAGGACGTTTTCATGCCTCCAGCCGATTCCGTACAACTGCTGATTATCGATCCACAAAACGATTTTTGTGATCTCGCAGGTGCCACGCTTCCAGTTCCGGAAGCAAGTGCTGATCTACAAAAAGTTGCCAGCCTGATTAATACATGGGCGCACAGATTAGATGCCATCCATGTCACGCTGGACTCTCATCAGCCTCTTCATATTGCCCATCCTGCTTGGTGGCAGGATAGCGAAAGGCTCTCCCCTCCCCCTTTCACCGTTATTTCCCTGGACGATATCGAGCAAGGGCGCTGGAAAACCCGAGCTCCAGAAAAGCAGAACCACAGTCTTGAATATGTAAAAGCCTTGGCCCAGCGTGGGCGGTATCAGTTGACTATCTGGCCAGAACACTGCTTGATTGGAAGCTGGGGTCATAACGTATACCCGCCCCTGCTCGAAGCGCTCAATGAGTGGAGCAGGACTCGTTTGAGAACGGTTCACTACATTCCAAAAGGCAGTAATCCCAATACAGAGCATTACTCAGCAATCGCCGCTGAAGTCGCCGATCCTGATGACCCTGGCACACAGCTAAACACAGGCCTGCTAGATTGGCTAAAACAGGCCCAGACTGTACTGATCGCAGGCGAAGCCCTTTCTCACTGTGTTGCAGGAACGGTTAGAGATATAGCAAGCTACTTTGGTGACTCAAACCTTCATAAGCTGGTAGTGCTCACGGATTGCTCGCATGCGGTACCTGGCTTCGAGCACTTGGCAGAACACTTTATTGAAGAGATGAAGGCAAAAGGCGTTAGATGCCTGACATGCAAAGAGGCAGAGCACCTTTTCACAACGTCCTGATGCTCTGCCGGTGAAAATCGGCCATTGCTGGTGCTATGGCCGATAACCATTACTTCAATTCATACAAACCAGTATAGGTGGCCGAGGCTATTTGATTCAGGTGCGTCATGAACCGTGCTACCGCATTGGTAGCATCTGCGGGCACAGGCAGGTTCTCTACTGCCAGCGCATGAACCTGAAAGATATAGCGATGCGGCTTATCACCTTTAGGCGGCGCTGCACCGCCAAACCCCACGGTCCCGTAGTCATTGCGCAACTGCAATGCGCCCGCTGGCAGCAAGTTCCCATCTGCGCGGCCAGCACCTTCCTGTAGCTCCATGACATTGGCAGGTATATTCACTACAACCCAGTGCCAGAATCCACTACCTGTAGGTGCGTCCGGATCATAAACCGTCAAAGCGAAACTTTTGGTGCCCGCAGGCGGGTTTTCCCACTTAAGAGCAGGTGAAATATTCTCACCTGATACGCCAAAGGCCTCAACATCAAACTCCTGCCGCCTGGACATTAGACTATTGTCAGCGAACGCGTCGGTCCACAGGCGAAACTCTGACTCTGCCATGCTTACCTCCCTCTATTAGTTAGATGATTGGCCTCGCCAGACCAGCCCCGATGTATCGAAGCCCTTGGCTTTAGCAACGCTTAGAAACGTCTCACGCTGCTGCTGTGTGATTTCGGTTGAGCGCGACAAAAACCACAGGTATTTGCGATCAGGGCTTCCCACAACAGCGTTACGGTATTCCGGATCAATATAAAGTACCCAGTACGGACCCTTGGCTATATTAGGAAATACACCACTGAACCAGGTATCGAAACGCACTTCCAACCGATCCGTCACGCCGGGCTTCATGGGTGAGGCAACACCGGTTGCCTGATCCCAATCACCAGACTGTGTCAGGCAGCGATTGAGCACTGCTACGCTTCCATCGTCACGTAGGTGGTAATGTGCCTCGGACTGAACACAGTTGCGCTGAAAGAACATAGGCAGGCGCGCCTGTTCATACCATGTGCCCTGGTAACGCTCCAGATCAAGCGAGCCAACTGTTTCGGGCGGTGGAGTTTTCGTTGAGCTGGCACAGGCAACTAGCAAGCCTGCAGCGCCAGCCAGTAATAAAAGTTTAGTAGATGTTTTCATCGCAACCCCTGTCCTGCATACATGACAACCTTGTCGTTGACATACTGCACGCTGATGAAGGCAGAAGACTGATCACCCCATGTGCAGCTTGATAATCCCAGTGCGCCCGAGCACTCCGCTGGCTTGCCCAGCAGATCTTCAACTTCGGCCTTTGTCTGACCGGCTTTAAGTCGATTGTAATTTTCCTGATTGATCTTACTGCAGCTGATTAGCCATAAGCAGCTCAGCAGCACTACACAGACGCGAACCTTCATTCTCATTCCTCAATAGGCCGCACGATTGACGCTGCGCTCACTCCTTTGTGAACACCTGACCGAGCCCTTTCAAATGCCCACTGTCATCTATTGTCCACACTTCGGAGGTCGGCGGCATATCTACGCGCAACCCCTCATCAACCAGAGTGGCGCCGTATGTTTGAGGAGAAAGCGCATCGCCTGTGACGGTCACACGCCATGCGACCTCCTCTGGCGCAATCTGCAACCTGACCTGGCCTTCGTTAAGGCTTTTCCAGTTGCCTTCGAAATCGTCATGACTGCCACAGCCCGTTAGAAGAACCGTTGTAAAAAGCATTAGCAAAAATGATTTCATGCCAACCTCTCTCGCTTTAGCAGCACGTTAGAACCTGTCCTTATACAAGGGGTTCGGTTTTCTCGGGCAATAAAAAACCCCGCTTGAGGCGGGGTTCGCTTTTACATCAAGTCTCAGGCAGCGATTTTGCCCTTGAGCTTGTTCATTGCGTTTTTCTCAAGCTGACGAATACGTTCAGCCGACACGTTGTACTTGGCAGCCAGCTCGTGCAGCGTGGCTTTGTCTTCAGCCAACCAACGCTGGTAAAGGATGTCACGGCTACGTTCATCCAGGCCTTCCAACGCTTCGTGCAGGTTAGCCGAAGAATTATCACTCCAGTCAGACTCCTCCAATTGGCGAGCCGGATCGTAGCGGTTGTCTTCCAGGTACTGAGCGGGTGACTGAAACGCGGTATCGTCATCGGCATCGGATGCCGGGTCGAACGCCATGTCCTGGCCTGTCAAACGGCTTTCCATTTCACGGACTTCGCGTGCCTCGACGCCCAAGGTACTAGCAACTGCTTGAACTTCATCATTGTTTAACCAAGCGAGACGTTTCTTCTGGCTACGCAGATTGAAGAACAGTTTGCGTTGAGCTTTGGTTGTAGCCACTTTCACGATGCGCCAGTTACGCAAGATAAACTCGTGTATCTCAGCCTTAATCCAGTGAACGGCAAACGATACCAGGCGAACACCCATTTCAGGGTTAAAGCGCTTTACAGCCTTCATCAGGCCGACGTTACCTTCCTGAATCAAGTCTGACTGGGCCAAACCATAACCTGAATAACTTTTAGCGATGTGTACGACAAAACGCAGGTGCGCGAGCACCATTTGCCGCGCCGCCTCTAAATCCTGATGATAGAAGAGGCGTTCAGCCAGTTCGCGCTCCCGCTCCGGTGTCAGCATGGGAATGCTGTTCACAGAGTTGACATAGGCCTCCAGACTAGCGCCAGGAACCAATGTTGGAACAGGTTGCAGAGAATTGGTCATGCGAATCCTCCGATTCACTTATGCACGGGGCAGTGTATCACTGAAGAATCAGACAGAAAACAAGACTAACAGTTCCATAAAAAAGAACCTAGAGCCTTTAAAATCAATCACTTAAATAGTCACTATCAATCATATTGATAGCTTTACATCATAATTTGAGACACTTGTTTGATTTGTGAATTATGCCCCTCAACGAGGGGCCAATTCTCTTAAGTGGCGAGCCACCGCCAACCAAGCGCCAATGTAACCTAGCAGTATTGCACCAATAAGTAGCTGGATACCTTCATCCATGGAAACTCCGGCCAGCGCAAAGTCGCTGCCATAGAGACCGGCCAGCTCGATTACAGCCTCGTTGAGCCAGCTCAGGCCAAAAGCCAGTAGCGCCCAGGCAGCAACGCCAGCTCCTACGCCATACATGGTGCCCATGTATAGGAAAGGTCGTCGCACATAGCCGTCTGTACCCCCTACTAACTTTATGACCTCGATTTCGGTTCTGCGGTTTTCAATGGCCAGACGAATTGTATTCCCGATGACGAGTAGCAGCGCTACGATCAGGACTACTGTAAGACCAAAAACAAAGCGCTCACCCAGTTTCAGAATGGCGGTAAGGCGCTCGACCCATTGCATATCGAGCTGCACTTGCTGGACGCCAGACAACTCCGCCAAACGACTGCGCAGCATATCTAGTCGGCCCTTGTCGATCTCCTGCGGAGTCACGGAGATCACTGAAGGTAGCGGGTTTTCCGGCAGCTCCTTCAAGGCCTCGCCTAATCCGGCCTGCTGTTGAAGCTCCAGCAAAGCCTCGTCGCGGCCGATCCAATGGACTTCACTGACATCGGGTAGTGCCGCAATCTGTTCTTGAAGTTGCTTGCCTTGAGCCTCATTCAGATTGAGGTCAAGAAACACGGAAATCTGCGCTGCACGCTGCCATGAGCCGCCAAGCCGCTCCACATTGTTTAGCAACAGCGATACACCCATAGGCAGAGCGAGGGCGATCCCCATTACCAGACAGGTTAAAAAGCTCCCTATCGGCTGTCGCCCCATCCGCCAAAGACTGTCACGAAAACCGATGAGGTGTGCCTCAAAATAGGCATGCAGTGGACTCCGCCAATCCTGCTTTGGCTTGGCGGTCTTGCGACGCTTGGGCTTTTCCGGCTTTTCGCCTTGTACTTCGCCGCGTGGAAGTTCCTTGGCACTCATGTAGGACTCTCCTCATCCCCAATCAAGCGGCCACGCTGAAGCGTTAGCATGCGGTGGCGTAGACGTGCAATCAGGGCATGATCGTGGCTGGCAATCAGTACGGTAGTACCAAGGCTGTTGATATCCTCGAACACCCCCATGATTTCGGTGGCAAGCCGCGGGTCAAGGTTACCAGTGGGCTCATCCGCCAGCAGCAAGGCGGGTCGGTGCACAACGGCTCGTGCGATGCCGACACGCTGCTGCTGTCCGGTAGACAGATCGGACGGATAATCTTCGAGCTTGTCCTTCAGACTGACTCGCTCCAGCGCCATGGTCACACGCTTGGCGATCTCAGGCTTGGATAGCCCCAGTATCTGCAAAGGCAGCGCGACGTTGTCGAATACAGTACGGTCGAACAAGAGCTGATGGTTTTGAAATACCACGCCAATCTGACGGCGCAAGAAAGGAATCTGCGCATTACTGATGCGTGAAATATCCTGCCCGGCCAGTGAAAGCTTGCCACTGGTTGGCCGCTCCATTGCCAGAATCAGGCGCATCAAGGTGCTCTTACCGGCACCAGAGTGGCCGGTAATAAACAGGATCTCGCCTCGCTCCGCGCGAAACGATAACTCATGCAAACCGATATGCCCGTTCGGGTAACGTTTACTGACCCGATCGAAATGAATCATGTTATCTCCCGTTCGGCGAACAACGCTTGAACGAAGGGCTTGGCTTCGAACTCGCGCAGATCGTCGATGCCCTCACCCACGCCGACGTAACGGATAGGCAGACTCATCTGTTTAGCCAGGGCAAAAATGACGCCACCTTTGGCAGTACCATCGAGCTTGGTCAGGGCAAGGCCAGACAGCGGAACGGCAGCGTGAAACTGCTTAGCCTGGTTCATGGCGTTCTGACCGGTGCCTGCATCCAGCACCAACAAGGTTTCATGCGGGGCGGACTCATCCAGCTTACCGATAACGCGACGGACCTTGCGTAGCTCTTCCATCAGGTTGTCCTTGGTATGCAGACGGCCTGCCGTATCGGCAATCAGAACATCGACACCGCGAGCCTTGGCAGCTTGTACAGCGTCATAGATCACCGAGGCGGAGTCAGCGCCGGTATGCTGTGCAATCACTGGAATGCGGTTACGCTCCCCCCAGACCTGCAACTGCTCGACCGCTGCGGCACGGAACGTATCGCCAGCGGCCAGCATGACCTTCTTGCCCTCAAGCTGGAGCTTTTTGGCCAGCTTGCCGATGGTCGTGGTTTTGCCAACACCGTTCACGCCAACAACCAGAATGACGAATGGTTGAGTAGCCTTATCGATAATCAACGGTTGTTCAACAGGCGTTAACAAGCCAGTTAATTCTTCCTGCAATGCCTGATAAAGCGCCTCGCTGTCAGCAAGCTGTTTACGCGCAACCCGCTGGGTGAGATTTTTCATGATGGTGGTCGTCGCCTCGACACCCACGTCAGCGGTTAACAACCGGGTTTCCAGTTCATCGAGCAGGTCATCGTCAATGGCTTTCTTGCCCAGGAACAGGCTGGCCATCCCTTCGCCAATGCTGGCGCTGGTCTTGCTCAGCCCTTGCTTGAGGCGAGCGAAGAAGCCTAGTTTTGCCGGTGCCGCGGGCTGTGGTGCCAGCTCCGGCTCCGGTTGTGCGTCTACTTCTGGTTCTGGCTCCGGCTCTGCAACCGACACGACAGGCTCGGCTACTGGCTCAGGCTCAGGCTCAGGCTCAGGCTCAGCAACAGGTTGGAGCTCGGCCGTTCTCGATTCGTCCAGCCGCTCGGGCTCAATGAATACAGGCTCAACAGGCGCCTGCATGGCAGACTCTGGCTCTGGCTCAACTGCAGGCGCCTGCAAAGAAGGCTGCACCGTTTCAGGCTGGCGTGGCGGCTCGACCGGCTGCGCCTGAATCGGCTCCGGCTGAAAGGTTTTTACGATCTCGTCCTGCTCGGCTACCGGCGCAGGTGCCTCAACCTCCTCGGCAGGCGGTAGCTGAGTTGAAGGAATGGAATCAGCCGGCTCAGGGACCGGCTCCGGGTGCACTACCGGCTCGACAGCCGTTTCCGGCTTGGCCTCGGTTGTCTCCTGCGGCTTCTTGCGAAACCAGCTGAAGAACCCTTTCTTTTCCCCTGCGGGAGGGGACTTTTTATCGTCGGAACCAAACATGCAAAGGTCTATCTCAAGGGGCGGGCACGCTGTGGCAAATCCATTAAGATGTGCTGCCAAGCGTGGCCGGCATGAAAAGGGATGCGTATCCTAGCACCTCATCGCTTGCTGGCGCTAAAGACCGGCAAGCCCTGGAATGAGTTCATAGATTGATGACAGTCTTCTCTCGACGTACTACTGGTCTGCTGTTTAGCCTACTCTGCGCGCCGCTTACCGTCTTGGCCGCCGAGACCCAACCCACGCACGAATACACGCTCGACAATGGTTTGAAAGTCATTGTTCGGGAAGATCATCGTGCTCCTATCGTTGTTTCACAACTCTGGTACAAGATCGGCTCAAGCTATGAGACGCCTGGATCAACCGGTCTCTCGCATGCACTGGAACATATGATGTTCAAGGGCAGCAGCAAAATGGGCCCTGGTGAGGCCTCACTGGTTCTACGCGATCTTGGCGCCACCGAAAATGCCTTTACAACAGACGACTACACCGCCTATTACCAAGTGCTAGCCAAGGATCGCTTGCCTGTAGCGCTGGAGCTTGAGGCCGATCGCATGGCCACTTTGCGTCTACCTGCCGACGAGTTCAGTCGTGAGATAGAGGTCATCAAGGAAGAGCGCCGCCTGCGTACTGACGACCAGCCGATGGGGCTGGCCTATGAACGCTTCAGCGCAGCAGCCTATCCTGCCAGCGGCTACCGAACCCCAACCATTGGTTGGCCTGCTGATCTTAAACGCATGAACATCGATGATCTACGACACTGGTATCAATCTTGGTATGCGCCTAACAACGCGACGCTGGTCGTGGTAGGCGATGTAACCGGTGAAGACGTTAAGCAGATGGCCCAGAAGTATTTCGGCCAGATCCCCAAGCGCGACCTGCCGCCAGCCAAGCGCCCGCTTGAGCTACCAACACCAGGTGAGCGCCGCTTGACACTCCCCGTCCGGACCCAGATCCCGACACTCATGATGGGCTTTAACGTGCCAGGCTTTGCCAGTGCCGACAATCAGCGTGACGTGCATGCCCTACGCTTGATTTCAGCCCTGCTCGATGGTGGCTATAGTGCGCGCCTTTCTACCCAACTGGAGCGGGAGCAGGAGTTAGTTACTGGTGCATCAGCATCCTATGAGCCATACACCCGCGGCGATAGCCTGTTCATGCTTAGTGCCATGCCTAACCTGCAAAAAGGCAAGACGCTGGCAGACGTTGAATCGGGCCTATGGAAGCAGCTGGATGCACTCAAGCGTACACCGCCTAGCACCGCCGAACTGGAACGTGTCAGGGCACAAGTGATTGCCAATCTCGTCTATGAACGTGACTCGATTACTGCCCAAGCCAGCAGTATTGGCCAATTGGAAAGCATCGGCGTGTCCTGGCATGAGATGGATAATGAGCTTGCAGACCTGCAGTCTGTAACCCCGGCTGATCTACAGCGCGCTGCCCGTACTTACTTCACCCGTGATCGCTTGACGGTTGCCAATGTGATCCCCGAAACCCAGACGCAGCAGGAGGCTCGCCCATGAACGCCCGTTTTTCTTATGCATGGGGCGCCCTGCTCAGCCTGACGCTGCTTGGGGGCTGTCAAAGTACCTCTTCTGCTATCGACAGTGCAGCAGCACATCCCAAACTGGAGTCACTGCAAGCGCTGAGCAAGAAACCGCCCGTCACTCGTACGTTAGATATTCAGAGCTGGAAAACCGCAGAAGGTGCGCGCGTCATGTTTGTGGAAGCCAACGAGCTGCCCATGTATGACCTGCGTCTGACGTTTGCAGCTGGTAGTAGCCAGGACGGCAACACCCCAGGCATCGCCACGATGACCAACGGCATGCTCAATGAAGGCATTGCTGGCATGGACACCACAGCGATTGCCATTGGTTTCGAAAACCTGGGCGCCAACTTTTCGAACGGGGCCTATCGTGACATGGCAGTCGCCAGCTTACGAACCCTGTCCGACCCTGCCAAGAGTGGCCCGGCACTTGATCTCTTCACCAGAGTAGTAGGTCAGCCCACGTTTCCTGCTGCTCCATTGGAGCGTATCCGCAATCAACTGCTGACCGCTATCGAGTACAAGAAACAGGACCCGGGTGCTCAGGCAGGCGATGCCTTGATGAAGCAGCTCTACGGCAATCATCCTTATGCGCATCCCAGCACGGGTACAGTCGAGTCGCTAAAGTCGATTACGCCTGCTCACCTGCGCGCCTTCCATCAGCGCGCCTATGCAGCTGGCAATGTGGTTATTGCATTGACAGGAAACCTGACCCGCCCCCAGGCCGAAGCCATTGCTGCCAAGGTATCCAAATCCCTCCCTAAGGGGCCTGCCTTGCCTTCGGTAGCCAAGCCGCTACCGCCAAAGGCGGGTATCACTCATATCGAGTTTCCCTCCCAGCAAACGCATTTGATCCTTGCCGAACAAGGGATCGACCGTCGGGATCCTGATTACGCTGCGCTTTATCTGGGTAATCAGATCCTTGGCGGCGGTGGATTCGGCACTCGACTGATGACAGAAGTCCGGGAAAAGCGCGGGCTGACCTATGGGGTCTATTCCGGGTTTACCCCCATGCAAGTTGCGGGTCCATTCACAATCAGCTTGCAGACTCGTGCCGAGATGAGCCAGAACACGCTGGGGCTCGTACAAGACATCATCCGTCAGTATCTGAAGGAGGGACCGACCCAGAAGGAGCTGGACGATGCAAAACGTGAGGTGTCGGGCAGCTTTCCACTTTCGACAGCCAGTAACAGTGCAATCGTCGCCCAGCTTGGCATGATTGGCTTCTATGATCTGCCTCTCAACTTCCTGGATACCTTCATGAAGCAGACGCAAACAGTGACCGCCGACCAGGTACGCGAAGCCATGGCCAAGCATTTGGACCCCGAAGCCTTTGTTATCGTGACGGCCGGCCCAACCGTTGCCCAGCAACCCTTGCCAGCGCCAGTAGAGCGAGGCAACACACCGCCTCCTGGCGTTCCGGAGCATTGAGCATGGTGCACAGTAAAGGTAGTCAGTTGCGCATCATTGGTGGCGACTGGCGCAGCCGACGCTTCAGTTTTCCTGAAGCGCCAGGACTTAGGCCAACGCCTGACCGGGTCCGTGAGACGTTATTCAACTGGCTGATGCCCTATGTACCCGGTGCCCGTGTGCTGGACCCATTCCTCGGCAGCGGTGCGCTGCTGCTTGAGGCACTGTCCCGAGGCGCCAGTCAGGCGCTCGGGCTGGACTTGAACCCAGCTGCGGTGAGTTCACTTCGCAGTCATCTGGCTTGGCTCAAGTGCGACAATACTCAGGTCGTCCAGAGCGATGCCCTGCACTACCTTCAGCACGGCGATGCATCACCCTTTGACGTCGTCTTTCTTGATCCACCCTTTCAAAAAGGCCTGCTTGAGCCTGCCTGCCAGCTCCTTGAAGAGCGAGGCTGGCTAGCCAAGGATGCTTGGGTCTATACCGAAAGCGAAAGTCAGCCGTCACTGCTTCTCATACCAGCCAGCTGGCACCTGCACAGGGAGAAGAAGGCGGGAAGTGTGCATTACGCACTCTGGCGTCGAGCCGAGTGATTTTCTGGTGACGCACCCTATAGCACCAGACCTTTCAGCCCAGGCGGATACCTTTCGGCCCGCCTGGTGGCTGCCTGGCCCTCATCTGCAAACCCTATGGGGCTCGCTCTGGCGACGCCTCCCTCTGATGACGCGTCCACGCGAGCGAATCTGGCTGGAAGATGGCGACTTCCTGGATTTGGACTGGTACGGACCGGAGGATCCCTATACGCCTCTGGTGCTGGCTATACACGGACTGACAGGCAGTTCTTCTTCACACTATATCCTGGGACTGCAACTGGCTCTTGCCGAGCATGGCTGGGCTAGCGTCGGGCTCAATTGGCGAGGCTGTTCGGGCGAGCCAAACCTATTACCGCGTGGCTATCATTCGGGCGTTACCGAAGACCTTTCCGCGGTTATCGCCCATCTTCAAGCCAAGCGACCCCTGGCGCCGCTTTATGCCGTTGGTTACTCACTGGGTGGAAATGTGCTGCTCAAGTACTTAGGTGAGACGGGCTTACACTGCCCCCTTCAAGCGGCGGTCTCTGTATCGGTCCCCTTTCGACTAGACCTATGCGCGGACCGTATCGCCATTGGTTTTTCACAGGTTTACCAGGCGCATTTCATGCGAGAACTGGTGGCCTATGTAAAGCGCAAGCGAGAGGCGTTGCAGCAACGTCAGCAACACGACCATGTGGCCTCGCTGGATGCGTTAGGTGACCTGAAAGATATGAAGACCTTTTGGGATTTCGATGGACGTATTACCGCTCCATTGCATGGTTTCGAGGATGCTCATGACTATTATCGGCAGGCATCAAGTCGTTATTACCTGAAAGATATCAGGATACCTACTCTCATGATTCAGGCGGAAGATGACCCTTTTATTGGGCGTGAGAGCCTGCCGACAGCACAGGAGCTGTCCGATACCCTATGCTTTGAGCGTCACGCTCATGGTGGTCATGTAGGGTTTGTAGCGGGTTCATGGCGGAGCCCTGACTACTACCTGGAGCACCGGATACCACAGTGGCTTATGTCGCAGCAGGAGCGACTGGCTTAGAACGGTAACCGATCAGCGAACGCTATCCGCTATAAGTGAAAACAGGCAAACCGCTCGGGCTGCACGTTTCGAAAAAATTTTCTACACTCCCAGCGCTTAAGGCTCATCCTTTATGAATACCAGGCCGCTTATTGACCTTTCGACTTGGACATCTGGCCTGGCTGAGCTACCATCCAAACCCCCACGGACCGTAAGGACGCCGCGATGAATCGAGTGCTGTACCCGGGAACCTTCGACCCGATCACCAAGGGTCATGGTGATCTCATCGAACGCGCCTCACGCCTATTTGAGCATGTCGTCGTCGCCGTAGCGGCCAGTCCGAAAAAGAATCCGTTGTTTCCCCTGGAGCGGCGGGTAGAACTGGCTCGGGCGGTTACGGCGCATCTGTCTAACGTTGAAGTGATTGGCTTCTCGTGCCTGTTGGCCAATCTCGTCAAGGAACAAAAAGCTACGATTTTGCTGCGTGGACTGCGTGCCGTTTCGGATTTTGAGTTTGAATTTCAGCTGGCCAATATGAATCGTGTGTTGGCACCCGATGCAGAAAGCATGTTCCTTACCCCGTCGGAGAATTACTCCTATATTTCCTCGACTCTGGTACGTGAAATTGCAGCGCTGGGCGGCGATGTCACCAAGTTTGTACACCCGCTTGTCAAGGAAGCCCTGGCCGAGCGCTTCAAAACAGCCTCTTGAAATTACCGTTAGGGCACATATATCGGCGTAGACGTGCACCATGCGCGCCGATAAGGCACAATTCGCGTTTACCTTTTCTGTATCGCCGTCATCCGTGAGCGGCGGGAGCAAGTCATGTCCCTCAAGATTACTGAAGACTGCATCAATTGTGATGTGTGTGAGCCTGAGTGCCCTAATGGTGCTATCTCTCAGGGTGAGGAGATTTACGTAATCGACCCCAACCTCTGTACTGAGTGTGTGGGGCATTACGATGAACCGCAATGTCAGCAGGTCTGCCCCGTAGACTGCATTCCACTCGACACTGAGAATGTTGAAAGCAAAGAAAAGCTGCACGAGAAGTATCTGAGGATCAGCGGTCAGGCTTGATCAAGGCTGCTGCGCTGCATCAGGTGCTTAGCTCCAATAAAAAAGCCGGTCACTTGACCGGCTTTTTTATTGATCTCACTCTGATTGGCCATACCCCGTACGGGTACATCCCAAGCAGCGGACAAAAGCCGCTTTGCCCGGCTCAACAACCAATGCTCTACCCGCCTCCCCTACATTACCGCCAGCGGCAGTAAAGGGCAGGCTGACCACGAACGCACCCGCGCCAATGGCCGTCGCAACGATCAGAAGCGGCCGGGCAATCAGCAGATCACCAATCATCGAGAACGCTTTTGGTGCGCCAACCTCATAATTCGGATCGCCACTGGTATTGCTAACGGTTTCCGTCTCGTAACCCGAATCGGCTAATGCCGGTGCGGCAGCGCTCCATAGGGCCATGGAGAAGGCCAACGTGGTAGCCAATGCGCGGAACGGGCTCATACTTCTGTCCTTTAAGTGAGAGGCGATTAACCATTAACTATAAGCACCGCCCCTCAACTTGTCAGTGACCTTTCACCTGAATATCAGGTCATTCCGTCAGAGTTTTGGGTTTACGCTGATACCGGTAGGCCAGGACCATCAGGAAAATCCCCCCAAGGATCATCGGTACGCACAGCACCTGCCCCATGGTGAGCCAGCCCCAGGCCAGATAACCCAGCTGCGCATCCGGCATACGAACGAACTCCACCAGGAAACGGAAGATGCCGTAGCACAGGACGAAAAGCCCTGAAACCGCCATTGTCGGACGTGGCTTGCGTGAGAAAAGCCAAAGGATGACAAACAAGGCGACCCCTTCCAGCGCAAACTGATAGAGCTGGGAAGGATGACGTGGCAACTGAGCCGGATCGCTGAAGGGCGGGAAAATCATTGCCCACGGTACATCGCTCGGCTTGCCCCAGAGTTCGGCATTGATGAAGTTACCGATCCTTCCGGCGCCCAGGCCGATTGGAACCAGCGGGGCGATGAAATCCATCAGCTCGAAAAAGCTCTTGTTATTACGGCGACCAAACCACCACACCGCCAGGATCACGCCCAACAAACCGCCATGAAAGGCCATACCGCCCTTCCAGACTTCAAAGATGAGCGTGGGGTTGGCGATATATTCGTCCAGATTATAGAAAAGAACATAGCCCAATCTGCCGCCAATGATGACGCCGCACGCCACCCAGAAGACCAAGTCAGAAAGCTTGTCTTTGTTCCAGGTAGGATCAAACCGATCCAAACGGCGTGAGGCTAGCAGCCAAGCACCACCGATGCCAATGAGGTACATAAGGCCGTACCAGTGAATCTTTAATGGACCGATCGCGACCGCTACCGGGTCGATCTGTGGATAAGGCAGCATTACGACTCCTTGATAAAAGGGTTCTCAGATCAGAAAACTGAGCCCTACACTAAACAACAACAACGCAAATAGCCGCTTGAGCAGCCGTGGAGAAAGCATGTGCGCCAAACGCGCACCAAAACGGGCAAAGAACATGCTGGTTAGCGCAATACCTGCCAATGCCGGCAGATAGACATACCCGATACTCCCTTCCGGCAGGCCAGACTCACCCCAGCCCACCACCATGAATGAAATGGCTCCGGAGATCGCGATAGGTAAACCACACGCAGATGAGGTTGCCACAGCCTGCTGCATGCTGACGCTTCGCCAGGTCAAGAAAGGCACAGTCAGCGAACCGCCCCCAATGCCGAAGATAGCCGAAGCCCAGCCAATGACCACACCAGCCACGGTAAGCACTGGCCTACCCGGCACGGTCTTGCTGGCTTTTGGACGAATATCGAGCGTCATCTGTAGCGATACGAGAATGGCAAAGGTGCCTATGATCTTTTGCAGGACGGGCCCTTGAATATAGGAAGCAGTTATCCCACCGATAAAGCTCCCCAGGACAATTCCAACCGTCATCCACAACACAATGGGCCACTGTACGGCACCCTGGCGATGGTGGGCCAGGATAGCGTTGATCGATGTAAATACGATGGTTGCCAGCGAAGTGCCGACTGCCAAGTGCGTCAGTACATCGGCCTCTATACCATGGGCAGTGAAGCTGTACACCAGAACCGGTACGATGATCAATCCGCCCCCGACGCCGAACAGACCAGCCAGAACGCCTGCACATGCGCCAAGAATCAGATAGAGCACGAACTCCATGTCGAATCCTGCCGAACAAAACAGCAATGGTAGCCCAATCGGCAACAGCACACGAGCGAACCCTTAATGATCAAGGCCTTATGGAGACCATGCAATGTGCCTGATTGTCTTTGCCTGGCGCCCTGAACATACCGAGCCGCTAATCCTGGCAGCCAACCGTGACGAGTTCTACGCACGCCCCAGTGCCCCACTGGATACCTGGAAAGACCAGCCCCACATCATTGGCGGAAGAGACCTGACGGCAGGCGGCACCTGGCTTGCCGTAGGATCAGATGGCCGCTTTGCCACAGTGACCAATATCCGCGACCCTGGCCAGCCCTTATCCGACCGCTCACGTGGTGAGTTGCCTGTGCGCTTTTTAGAAAGTGGTATTTCGGCCGAGGAATATGCGCATGACGTAGCCCGACGTAGCGATGAGTACACGGGCTTCAATCTGCTTCTGGGGGATCGTCAATCGTTATGGCACCTAAATGCCCGCAGTCGAAAGCCGCATCGATTACCGCCGGGAATTTATGGAGTATCCAACGCTGACCTGAATACACCCTGGCCAAAGCTACTCAGGGTTAGAGCTGGCCTTGAGCGGGCATTGGATCATCCCTCGGATGAAGCGCTATTCACACTCCTGGCCGATACCTGGCAACCCGATCCTGCAACGCTTCCTCACACTGGAGTCAACCCTGAACTAGAGGCGTTATTATCCAGCGTATTCATTGCCAGTGAGAACTACGGCACGCGCGCCAGCACGCTTCTGCGCCAACAAGCAGATGGACGGACCCTTATTACGGAACGGCGTTTTGGCACCTATGGTAAGCCGCTTGGAGAAAGCAGCCGGACGATATAGTCCGGCACGCTATCAACTCTGGACGGTGGAAGCCGGATTGATGACCCGCCCTAGCCCCAGGTTACGCAAAGCCAGATGGAGTGCGCTGTGCACTACTTGTGGGTTATCAATCTTGAGCAACTGCTCTAGGAGCTCCTTTGCCTTGGACAGGCTCATCTGACGCAGCAACCATTTTACCTTGGGGAGGTTGGTCGCGTTCATGGAAAGCGAGTCATACCCCATGGCCATAAGCAGTACTGCTGCTGCCGGATCGCCTGCCATCTCGCCACAGATGCTGACCGGAACGTTTTCCGCATGGGCATCTTCCACAACGCTTTTGAGCGCCTGAAGCACTGCAGGGTGGAAATAGTCGTATAAGTCAGCCACACGGGGGTTGTTGCGGTCCACCGCCAACAGGTACTGGGTCAGATCATTGGAGCCCACCGAGATGAAGTCCACCTCACGGGCCAGATCCCGAGCCTGATAGACCGCCGAGGGCACCTCTACCATCACGCCTACTGGCGGCATGGGAATATTAACGCCTTCGTCACGCACCTCACACCAGGCGCGATGCAAGAGGTGCTGAGCCTCGTCTAGCTCATGCACACCCGAGATCATGGGCAGCATGATGCGCAGATTATCCAGGCCTTCACTGGCTTTGAGCATAGCCCGAGCCTGCACCAGAAAGATTTCCGGGTGATCCAGCGTGACACGAATACCACGCCAGCCCAGGAAGGGATTGTCTTCCTTGATGGGGAAATAGGACAGCGATTTATCTCCGCCAATATCCAGCATACGCATGGTGACGGGCTGAGGGTGGAAGGCTGCCAGCTGCTCCCGGTAGATGGAGAGCTGTTCCTTTTCACTGGGGAAGCGGTCGTTGATCATGAAGGGGACTTCAGTCCGGTACAGCCCTACCCCTTCGGCGCCACGCTGTTGCGCGCGCGCAACGTCGGCTAACAGCCCGGTGTTTACCCAGAGCGGCATCCGGTGGCCATCCAGAGTTTCGCACGGCAGGCTGCGCAGGGCTTCCAGCCCTTGCGTCAGCTGACGCTCATCCTCGACCACAGCACTGTATTGCTTGAGCAGCTGCGCCGAAGGGTTAGTAAATACTTCCCCATGGTAGCCATCGACAATCAGCGAAATACCATCAACTTTCGAGTAAGGCAGGTCTACCGCGCCCATGACGGTTGGGATACCCATGGCACGTGCCAGGATCGCAACGTGAGAGTTGCCGGAACCCAGCACGGAAATCATGCCGGCCAGCTTGCCCTCGGGCACTTCGCCTAACATGGCAGGTGACAGTTCTTCACTGACCAAAATAGTCTGGTCAGGATAGACCAGGCACTGCTGCCGAGCCTGTTGAAGATAGGCCAACAAGCGACGCCCCAGATCCTTCACATCAGCGGCGCGCTCGCTCAGGTAAGCGTCGTCCATCATCTCGAAGCGACGAACATGATCATTTACGACCTGACGCAATGCACCCTGGGCCCACTGCCCACCCTTGATGATCTGGGTGACTTCGTTACCCAGCGCCGCATCGTCGAGCATCATCAGATACACGTCGAACAGGGCACGCTCTTCCTTGCGAAGCTGACTCGAAAGCCGCTCAGACAGCTGACGCATGTCCTCGCGTACGGACTCCAACGCATGCTGGAACAAGGCCAGTTCTGCCTGGATATCCTTAACAGTTTTATCAGGGACGACCTCCAGGTCGGCCGGAGGCAGCACGACCACTGCCGTACCCACGCCAACGCCAGGGGAACCCGGAATGCCCACGAAGCGTGCTTCCTGGATACCCTTACCCTGTCGCCCGAGGCCACGAATGGTGCCCGTGGCTTCGGCATGTGCGATGACGCCTGCCAACTGAGCGCTCATGGTAACGAGGAAGGCTTCTTCACCCTCATCGAACTGGCGCCGCTCCTTTTGCTGAACGACCAGTACACCCATTACACGGCGATGGTGAATGATCGGCGCGCCCAGGAAGGAAGCATAACGCTCCTCGCCCGTTTCAGCGAAATAGCGAAAGCGCGGATGACTCGAGGCATCCTCAAGGTTAAGCGGCTCTTCACGCGTTCCGACCAGACCCACAAGACCTTCGTTAGGGGCCATGCTGACACGTCCTATGGAGCGCTTGTTCAAGCCCTCGGTCGACATAAGGACAAATCGGTTGGTTTCAGGGTCCAGCAGATAGACGGAGCACACCTGGGTGCCCATAGCCGCTCGAACGCGCTGAACAATGATCGACAACGCCGTTTTAAGATCCTTGGCGGCGTTTACTTCTTGAACGACCTTACGCAGCGTATTCAGCATGCTAGAAGCCCTGGGCTCTGGTGACGTTGGACGACATCCTGATAAAGGATTTCGAGGCGCGATCAAATTGAGTTTCGGTCACCGACCTGATAGCCACAATAGATGAAGGTGGACAGCAATGCCTATCTGACAGCGTAATGCCATTCAACGTCACAAATCGTTCATCTAGCATGACCACAGCACTTCCTCCGTACGCGGCAGGCCCGGCATAACCGGACGGGCCGGTGAGGCAATGCAAACGGTGCCTCTTCCGTCTTCCATACGTACACGTATGGTACAGGCTTAACGTATGTGTCAGGCGAGCAGACGCGGTGCCAACTCTTTCAGGGCCCGACGATACACTTCGCGCTTGAACGTCACCACCTGCCCTAATGGGTACCAGTAACTGACCCAGCGCCAACCGTCGAACTCCGGCTTGCCCGTAACATCCATGCGCACCCGTTGCTCCTCGGACATCAGCCGAAGCAAAAACCATTTCTGCTTCTGACCAATACACAGAGGCCTACTATGCGTACGCACCATGCGTTGGGGCAAGCGATAACGCAACCAGCCCCGCGTACAGGCCAGAATCCGGACATCATCCGGGCTCAGACCTACTTCTTCGTTCAATTCGCGATAAAGCGCTTCTTCTGGCGTTTCACGATCATCGATACCTCCCTGTGGAAACTGCCAGGCGTCCTGATTAATGCGCCGAGCCCACAGCACTTGGCCGACATCATTCGCGAGGATAATGCCGACATTTGGGCGAAAACCATCAGAATCGATCACGGCTGACACCCCTGGAAAGTCAATAGGCTTGCATTGTTCCACAAAGCTTGTTCAAGCAGCAACGCAGCCTCTTGCCTGTATTTTTGCCGTCTGTGGCAATACGTTGGCAAGCACCACCGGTGCATGCTCCTCTTTATGGACACTCCCTATAGGCAATCTCGCCAGCGCACTCGAAAAACACGCGGGCAGTATCGTCAGCCGTTGCTGAACAAAAGCTTACATGGCTATGCAATCAACAGGTTCTGACCGGTAAAGCATGACCTGTCTCCCACTCCCGTCAACGGAAGTGCTTTTGCAGCGCCATATAAATAGCCAAGACCACTCCCACCCAGCCGATCAGGTAGAAATAGTCCAAGAATCCCAGGATGGCCGCCTGACGATTGACCAACGCGGCAATCTGGCTCATGGAGGCATGCCCTATTGCCTCGGCCAGTTGCTCCTGATAGCGGTGATAAAGCGGATTGAATGAAGTGATATGGCTACGCAGGACATCTGAATGTAACGCATCGCGCCACTGCAGGAAGACATTGGCCATGACAATTCCCAGCGGCATGACAATTTGTTGCGTCATGTTCTTGATCTGATAAGCCTGGCTGAAATAACGCGGAGGAATGGTCATGAAGGTGTACATAATGATGACGGCAAAGGTCGAGATGAGGAATACACCATGCATCATGAGCGCTGGTAAGAGCTGTTGTACGAGCGGTACCTCACCATTCTGGCTGGACATCCAGAAGCCGTAGCAGGCCAATAGCGCATATCCAAGTACCAAAAACTTCTTGAAACCGCCCCAAGGGAAATACTGTTTAAGCGTGCCCGAGGTAATGGCCATCAGCGGTACGAGCCCACAGAGCCAACCGATGGCCATGACCGTTCCGGCGGTATAGATCGGCACCTGCAAGGCATTAAGGAGATATTGGGGAATAACATAGTTATAAGCCCCCAGCATGAAATAGTTGGTCATCATGAACAACATGCCCAGCAGAAAGGCTGGATTGATGGCGTTGCGAAAGTCGAGGGTTGGCCGCTCCCGTTGACGCTCGCAATAGATGAAGACAGCCATAAGGCAGATCCCGAGCAGAAAGAGCCCAAACAGCTCCCAGGTATCGCTGTAGAAATCAAAGCTCATCCGCTGGATGGTGGTTTCAACAATGATGCTGCCAGCCAGCAGGATGACTATCGGCAGGAGTGCAGGCCTGGCTGATAGCTTTTCGGGTATGACGCGTGAGGGAATGGCCATCCAGATGCACACCGCCATGACCAGACAAACCACCAGCGGTACGGCAAAAATACCGCGCCACGCCTCTTCTGCCAGCAACTGTGCCGTACAGAAAGAGGCCATTGCAGCTCCCAGTGGTACACCGCTGGCAAAGGCCCGAATGCCTGTAGGGGTCTGCGGCCCCGGAAAAAACATGAGTACCAATACGCGCGCCCCGGCAAAGAACGTGGCGGCCGCCGCGCCCATGAACACCCTGCCGGCAGCAAACACCCACAAGTGATCGCTGGCCAGACAAAGCAGTTGGCCGATCGTATGAACGACCGTAGCGGCCATCATGAGATGCCGGTACCCCAGATGCTGCACGAACCATTGATGAGGGGCGGTAAAAAAGATAACCGCAACGCTGTAGGCTGCCGTGGCGTAGACATAACTGCGCTGATCAGCACCCAGGCCGCCTGACACATAGCGATTAGCCAGCGCAATGGACAAGCTGTCGAGAAAATAAACAGTGACCATTAGCGTAATGCTGAGCATCAGCAGGCCACGGTGATGTGGAAAAGTAGATGAAGACATTCCAACTCGGTTCAATGACTGGTATCAGCTGGCCAGTAATATTGGCCAGCCTTTCATCGAACACGGTCTGGGCGCTTGGTTCCCTACCAGGCGCCTGTTGCCACCTTAAGCGTTAACTCAGAAACAGTTTATACGCCGGGTTATTGGTCTCATCCCAATAGCGGTAGCCAATCTCCGCCAGCGCTTCGGGAACCCGGTGCCTCTCCTCTTCCGGAACCTCGAGCGCCGCCAGTACCCGCCCATCAGCCGAGCCGTGGTTGCGATAGTGGAACATGGTGATATTCCACCGTCCACCCAGGCGATTGAGGAAGTTGAACAAGGCACCAGGGCGCTCGGGAAACTCGAAGCGGAAAACCTGCTCAGTATCCACATGTGCCGCATGGCCGCCTACCGTATGACGAATATGCAGTTTGGCCAACTCGTTATCGGTCAGGTCCAGTACGGGAAAGCCTTGCGCTCGCAGGCTTTCGACAAGTTTGCCGCGTGGATCGGTTTCTGGATGGGTCTGCACACCAACAAAGATATGGGCTTCCTTGTCAGTGTTATAGCGATAGTTGAATTCGGTGATCTGGCGCTTGCCCAGCGCCTCGCAGAACGCCTTGAAACTGCCGGGGCGCTCGGGAATAGTCACAGCGATGATGGCCTCGCGCTGCTCACCCAGTTCGGCACGCTCTGCCACATGACGCAGGCGGTCGAAGTTGACGTTGGCCCCCGAGTCGATGGCGACCAAGGTCTCCCCTTTTACGCCGCGGGTAGCAACATACTTCTTGATCCCCGCGACGCCAAGTGCGCCTGCAGGCTCGGTGATGGAGCGTGTATCGTCGTAGATATCCTTGATAGCTGCGCAGATCTCATCGGAGCTGACGGTAATCACGTCATCCACATAATGTCGGCAGATCTCAAAGGTGTGATAACCAATCTGCCCGACCGCCACGCCATCGGCAAAGATACCCACCTGACTGAGCACTACCCGGTCGCCTGCCTGCATGGCGGCCTGGAGACAATTGGAGTCGTCTGGCTCAACGCCAATAATCTTGATATCCGGGCGCAGGTACTTGACGTAGGCGGCGATCCCCGCGATCAGCCCTCCACCGCCCACCGGCACGAAAATGGCGTCCAGCTGCCCTGGCTGCTGACGCAGGATTTCCATGGCGACCGTACCCTGCCCGGCAATCGTATCCGGATCATCGTACGGGTGAATAAAGGTGTATCCCTTTTCTTCTACCAGTTTCAGTGCATGGGCCAGTGCCTCGGGAAATGCGTCACCATGCAGAACGGCCTTGGCGCCGCGGGCGCGTACCGCCTTGATCTTGATCTCGGGCGTGGTCTTGGGCATGACAATCACGGCCTTGATACCCAACTTCTGGGCCGCCAGAGCCAAACCCTGGGCATGGTTGCCTGCTGAGGCTGCAACCACGCCGCGGGCCTTTTCCTCGTCAGTGAGCTGGGCCACCTTGTTATAAGCGCCACGAATCTTGAACGAGAAAACCGGCTGCAGGTCTTCGCGCTTGAGTAGAATTCGGTTACCCAGGCGCTCCGACAGGCTGTGTGCAGGGTGCAGAGGTGTTTCAACGGCCACATCATAGACGGGCGAGGTCAGCATTTTCTTGACGTACTGTTCGAGCATCGACTTTTCTCGGCAGGGCTTTTGCGGGGGACAGCCAGTCTACTGCGCAAGCAGCACGACAAGCCACCCACAATGCATCGCTCACCCTCTTCACCGCTGATAGGGTCAGCCCGGCTATAATCTGCCCTCTCTACTCCTCCTTTGCCGGAATCGATCATGAATCAGGATCAGCTCAAGCAAGCCGTGGCGCAGGCCGCGGTGGACTATATTCTTCCGCACCTCTCTCGCGACAGCGTCATTGGGGTCGGCACCGGCTCTACTGCCAACTTTTTCATCGACCTGTTGGCCCAACACAAGATGGAATTCGACGGCGCAGTAGCCAGCTCGGAAGCCACTGCTGAGCGACTCAAAAAGCATGGCATTCCGGTTTACGATCTTAACGGCGTTAATTACCTTGAGTTCTATATCGATGGCGCTGACGAGGCGACTGATCACTTGCACCTGATCAAGGGCGGCGGCGCAGCACTGACGCGCGAAAAAATCGTGGCGGCCGTCGCGCAGACGTTTATCTGTATCGCAGACGGCAGCAAGCGGGTCGACGTGCTGGGTGAGTTTCCTTTGCCAGTTGAGGTAATTCCCATGGCGCGCAGCTATGTGGCGCGCGAGCTGGTCAAACTGGGCGGTGATCCGGTCTACCGTGAAGGCGTAAAAACCGACAATGGCAATGTAATCTTGGACGTGCATAACCTGCATATCCTTGATCCGGTCGACCTGGAATCCAAGATCAATAACATCGTGGGCGTAGTGACCGTTGGCCTTTTCGCGGCTCGTCCAGCCGATGTCCTGCTACTGGGCACGGCCGAAGGCGTCCAGACGCTCAAACGTTAAACGCATACGCCCTACAACAAGACACGCGCTCCAGGCTGTGCACGCTCGCAGTGCACAGCACCCTTCAACATTTTTTGAATCCCCATCTATAGTTACGCCCAGGCGCCGCCTGCCTGCCCTGTTTTCGGGCCGGCACGCTATCTGCTCTACGCAGCCTCGCAACACCCATAACTACAACACAACAAACCATAACAATGAGGATCGCTTGTGCATTCCTTTTCTAAAATAGCGCTTGCAGTCGGCTGTATCTTGCTGGGGGGCACTGCGAGTGCCTATGACTATGGCGAGTACGCCGACGAGACACTGGATGTTCTGATCAACGACTATCCGGGTCGTTATCGAGGCACTACGAGCTTTGAGGGTGCTTCGACCTGGATGCAACAACGCATCGGTAATAGCGCGACCCTTCAGCCCTTCACGTGGAGTGGTGACCGTCGTTCGCAAAATGTAGTGGCCCAGCTGGCAGGCACCAGCGGTAACACCGTTGTACTAGGGGCACACTTTGATACCTATTTTGGCCGCCCGACGCTCCAAGGTCTGGATGACAACGGCTCCGGCGCCGCTGTCCTTACGGAGATCACGCGCAACCTTAGCGGGATCGCGCTGGAAAATGGTATCAATGTCGTCGCCTTTGGCGCGGAAGAAGAAGGTCTGCGTGGCTCACGGGCCTATGTGGCCGGTTTAAGCGACAACGAGCGTGCAAGTCTGCTGGGCATGATCAACCTCGACAGTCTGATTACCGGGGACATGATGTATGCCCATGCAGGCGCCAACAGTGTTGACACCCCTGCCCTGGCGTCCCTACGCGAGCAGACGCTTCGTATCGCACAGGAGCTGGGTATCGATCTGCGCACGAATCCTGGGCTCAATCCAGAATACCCTGCCGGCACCGGCTGTTGCAGTGATGCTGCAAGCTTCGAGGCGCTAGGCATTCCGGTGCTGTTCGTCGAGGCGACCAACTGGGAAATTGGCGATCTGGATGGCTATGAGCAAACCACCAACCCGGCGATCCCCGGCGGTGCTACTTGGCATACGCCTTCGCTGGATAACGAGGCAGTGCTGACCGACGCCTTTGGTGCAGAGCGCATTCAGCAGCGCCTGCGTGATTATTCACGCCTGCTGACGCGTCTCCTGCTGGAGCTGACAAATGCCGACCTGCTCGCTTCTACCGCCTCCAGCGGTGCGCTGGCACGGGCGATGGAAGACAACCTGCGCAGCCAGCATGAAACCCTGACCCGCCTGCATGATCGCCGTTGGTTGGGCCTTCAGCTTGCTCCACTTGCACTCAACCAATTCACTGGCAGCGTGGGAATCGAGGGCGAGTATCAACCTGAGCATGGATTTGATGTAGACCCGAGCCAGCGCTCCAAGCGGGCCACCGCCTATGCCATTGGCGATTACCGGGCCAGTGAATGGCTGACCGTAGGCGGTAGCCTGAGCATTCAGCGTGGCAAGGATGATCTGGAGCATTCCGGCAAGATCCGTAACGAGACATGGCAGGCCGGGCTGTATGGCCTGATCAGCAACGGCGGACCGCTTTGGGCTGCAGGCGAGCTGAGCGCGGGTCGCACCCGCTTCGATACGGATCGCTCCGTATTTCTTCAGGCCAGTGGCGGGCCGGTTCTCCTGAACCAGACGTTATCCGGCGATACCAGGGCCCGCTTCTTCGGTGCTCGCCTGACCGGGGGCTACGATATGACGGTCGGTCAGCTGCGAACCGGGCCTCAACTGGGACTGGACTATACCCGCTACCACATCGACAGCTTCGATGAAGACGATAGCCGCCGGACCGCCGCATCATTTGATGATCAAACCTATGATTCCATTCAGGCAAGCCTTGGCTGGCGAGTCTATGGCGATCTTCCCATGAGCCGTGGCATGGCCCTACAACCCTATGCTCATGTGGCCTGGATCGAAGAGCTGGGGGATGGCCGCGAGAGTCGGCTGGATGTCATCAGCCGTGGCGATGGTCGGCTGCGTACGGCAGCGCTGGATTCGGTAGACAAGCACTTTGCCCGCGCTCAGATCGGGGCTCAGTGGGCGATCACACCGGAGATTGGCGTCTATGCCGAGGTCAACAGTCGCCTAGGCCATTCCGAGGGTAGCCAGACCGGATACAGCCTGGGTGCCCAGTGGCGGTTCTAACTGCATTAGCAGATCATTTACGCCTGAACCGATAGAAGAGGTTTGGCTCGCTCACGATATACAGCGTGCCCTGGTCGTCCATGGCCAGGCCTTCGGCCTGCGGCACGCTTTTCGTCAGACCCTGCCGCCCGGCATCGAGCGGCAGGGTGCTCAAGGGCTTTCCCTCACTATCCAGCTCGATAACCAGCCTCGACTCATCCGAGAGTGCCAGTAGGTGATTCGTGCTGGCACTAAAGTAGAGGCTCGACAGATCGTCGACAAACAGGCCCCTGTCACGCAGCACATTGGACCTGATCGTAATGCTGACCGGTGCGCCGGGCTCAGGATCGGCAAAACCATCGACCTCGTAGATCTGCACCGGGTCCTTTTCCTTCGCCACATAAAGCCGCTTATGTCGACTGTCATAGGCGAGCCCTTCGAAACCCCGATTGTCGAACGCGGCCAACTCCAGAGAGAGACGTGTCTGATTGCGAGGGTCATTTGCATCAATGACGCGCGTGGTGTCATCGACATGAATCTGAACCAACCGTTGCCGGCCCTCTTCTGCCACAACAAAAACGCCTGGGCGAATGTACTCGATCGCCTCAGGATCATCGAATCCCTGCATAGGGATTTGCCGCAGAATTTCACCGTCGAGCGACAGCTCAATGAAGTGAGATGACTTGTTGGTCAGGCTCGCGAGCGTTCCTCTGCTCGGGTCATAGGTCAGCGCAGACAGGTCCGTATGCCCTGGCAGGGGCTTGGCCTCGATATCAACGTGATAATCCGGCAACCATATTGAAACTTCCCGACGCTCATCGGCATGCCAGTGCTGCTGGACGCCATACCAGAGACGCGCCAGGAGCGGGGCCTGCTGGCTGGCTACGGTTGCAATGAGCGCTGCCACCAGCAGGCCAGCCAGAGGAATGCGATAAGGATAGATACGCTGCATGGGTAGGCCCGTTGTCGTCGAGGGATCGATCATCCGGGCGACCTGCATGCCCGCGCTCGACAGCAAGCCTACGGGTAATTTATGTCATTCAGATTTCCGAAAGACATAGAACAGGTTGGGCTCACTGACAATGTAGACCGTTCCCTCTTCATCAATCGCAACACCTTCGGCCTGAGGGATGTTTTTACTGAGTCCATTGAGCCCTCCGAGGAGGCTGATAAAGCTGACCGGCTTTCCGCTTCCGTCCAGCTCAAGCAACAGGTGCGACTCATCAGAGAGTACCAGCGTATGGCCGGTACGGGGATCGACGCTTAGCGCAGAATAATCGTTCATCAGGTCGGGCTGATCGGGAAGGTCCGCCATCTCGCCCAGGATCTGATCACCATCGCTGGACAGGCTGAACAGTGCTGCAGGGTCTCGCTCCTTGCTGAGCAGGAGACGTTGCTGACGGGGATCCCAGGCAACACCTTCGAACCCCTTGTTGCCGGCATCGGCAAACCCCAGGTCGAAAAACTGGAAATCTGCGGACTGTAGCTGGCGGGTCTCGGGGGTCAGATTGAACAAGGCCAGCGTATGCTGCCGCTCATCGACGATCCCCATGCGATTTCCATCCAGGACAACGACGCCCTCGGGGTTAGAAAGTCCGGAGATAGGAATTTGCCGAAGAATGTCGCCACTCAGGTTGGTTTCCACCAGCAAGGGCTCTTTACCCATGATAATGAAAAGCGTGCCGGTTAGCGGGTTATAAGCGATATCTGATGCCTCCGCTTTTTCCATACCAGGCAAAGGCTTGGCCTGAATAACCGCGGTATAGCCCGGAAGCCAGATATTGTCCGCATGCTGATCGGCAGGCGTATTATGTTCCTGCCACCAGAGGTATGCGCGCTGATCCCAATGAAACAGGTAGGTAAGTGTGGCGGAGACGACCAGCACGAAGCCGGCCAGCCACCATTTGAGGGATCGACGTTGTAATACGTTTGGCATGACGACGGTTTCAACTGCTTAGCGTTTTGGATCCGTCGCCTGATGCATCCGGATGGTTAATGAGTAGTTAGAGAACACGGCTCGTAAAGCGGCTTTTACCAGGCAGCTCCAGGATCAGCTCTTCACCCTTGTTTAGCGGCCCAACACCTTTGGGCGTACCGGTCAGCACGACATCGCCCGGTTGCAGAGAAAAGTGTGTACAGAGGTGCTGAATCAGCGGAACGATAGGATTAAGCATATCGCGGCTGTTACCGTCCTGGCGCACATCGCCATTGATGGTCAGGCGCACATCAATATTGGTCAGATCGCTGTAGGCATCACTTGGAATAAAAGGTGCCAAGACGCAGGCGCCATCGAACCCTTTGGCAATTTCCCAAGGATACCCCTTCTCCTTCAGGCGAGCCTGTACATCACGCAGCGTCAGATCCAGCGCCGGTGCGAAGCCGGAAATAGCATCACGGACTTCTTCTTCGCTTGGCGTGCGTGACAGGGGCTTGCCGATCAGCACGGCAATTTCAGCCTCGTAATGCACAACTCCGCGATCATCAGGAATGCTGAAGCCCCCTTCGATCGGCACAACTGAGCTGGCTGGCTTGATAAAGATGAGCGGCTCGGTGGGTACAGGGTTGTTCAACTCCTTGGCATGCTCGGCATAGTTGCGGCCAATACAGACCACTTTGCCCAGCGGGAAGTGGATCTTCGTACCATCGACGTACTGGTGTTGGTAGCTCATGGTGAACCGACTCCGAAAGAGGAAAAGTCCTGCTTAATCCTTTATAACCAAAAGCTTGGCCGCATTACCAAGGTGGCGGCCAAGCATAACGACACAAACCTGAACGTTAACGGAACGGTCAGTTTATCGCCTGAGCCTGAAGGGTTATCAGACGATGACCTTGCCCGGGTTCATGATGTTATTGGGATCAAAGACTGCCTTGACAGCCTTCATGTAGGCGATTTCGGCCGCTGAACGGGAGTAGATCAGATAATCCCGCTTGGTCATCCCTACGCCATGCTCGGCAGAGATCGAACCGTTGTACTTTGCCACCGTCTCGAATACCCACTTGTTTACGACCTTGCACTTATCAAAGAACTCATCCTTGGACAGGTCGTCAGGCTTGAGAATGTTCAGGTGCAGGTTGCCGTCGCCGATATGGCCAAACCAGATAATCTCGAAATCAGGATAGTGCTCGCCCACGATGGCATCGATCTCACGCAGGAAGGACGGCACGTTCGAAACCGTTACGGAAATGTCGTTCTTGTAGGGCGTCCAGTGGGAAATCGTCTCGGAGATATCTTCACGCAGACGCCACAGGTTTTGTAGCTGTTGATCGCTCTGGCTCATGACGCCATCAAGCACCCAGCCCTCGTTAACGCAATGCTCGAATGTAGCCAGGGCCTGATCGGCACGCTCGTCCGTTGTCGCTTCAAACTCCAGCAACGCATAGAACGGGCAGTTCGTATCGAACGGTGCAGGCACATCACCGCGAGCCAGGACTTTACTCATGGCCTTATCGGAAAAGAACTCGAAGGCCGTCAGGTCCAGCTTGTCCTGGAAGGCATGCAACACCGGCATGATGGAGTCAAAATCCGGCGTACCCAATACCAGGGCCGTCAAATTGGTCGGCTGACGCTCCAGGCGCATCGTAGCCTCGACCACAAAGCCTAGCGTGCCTTCAGCACCAATAAACAGATGGCGGAAGTCATATCCAGTGGCGTTCTTCATCAGGCCCTTGTTGAGCTCGAGCAGTTCGCCCGTGCCGGTAACAACCTTGAGGCCAGCCACCCAATTACGGGTCATGCCGTAGCGGATCACCTTGATGCCACCCGCATTGGTGCCGATATTGCCACCCAGCTGGCTGGAACCAGCCGAGGCAAAGTCGACCGGGTAATACAGCCCTTTGTCTTCAGCAAAGGCTTGCAGCTGCTCGGTAATCACTCCCGGCTGGCACACCACGGTACGGTCGAACGTATTGAAATCCAGAATCTGGTTCATATAGTCGAACGCCACGACGACTTCGCCATTGGCCGCCACCGCTGCCGCCGAAAGACCGGTACGGCCACCGGATGGTACCAGGGCCACCCGATGTTCATTGGCCCAGCGCACGATGGCCTGCACTTCTTCTATAGTCTTCGGAAAGACAATGGCAGACGGCGCCGGGGCAAAGTGCTTGGTCCAGTCCTTGCCGTAAGACTCCAGCGAGGCCGCATCCGTGAGCACCTTTCCGGGCTCGACCAGGGTTTTCAGCGATTCGATCAAAGCAGCGTCAATCATGTTGAAACTCTCGTGGCATTCATGGTCGTCCTGAGAACCGCTCAGGTCGTATCCGGGCAAGGAAAAGGGAGAACATGCTAGCATATGCCTACCCTTCGGCGACGCCAGCCGGCAGCCGATTCACACTTCCTCGGGACTACGGGTTCAACGCAGATGAGCAAGACCTCACTCGACAAGAGCAAGATCAGATTTCTTCTTCTCGAAGGCGTACACCAATCGGCAGTAGACACGCTGAAAGCGGCTGGCTACTCCAACATCGAGTACATCTCCAAAGCGCTGCCCGAGGCTGAACTCAAGGAGAAGATCGCTGATGCGCACTTTATCGGCATTCGCTCTCGCACCCAACTGACCGAGGAGGTGTTCGACTGTGCCAAGAAGCTGATCGCTGTTGGCTGTTTCTGCATCGGTACCAATCAGGTGGACCTGAACGCAGCACGCGAGCGCGGTATTGTCGTGTTCAATGCGCCCTACTCCAATACCCGTTCGGTCGCTGAGCTGGTATTGGCTGAAGCCATTCTGCTGCTGCGTGGCATTCCTGCCAAGAACGCTTCCTGCCACCGTGGCGGCTGGCTCAAGAGCGCCAACAACTCCTTTGAGATTCGCGGTAAGAAGCTGGGCATCATTGGTTACGGTTCCATCGGTACGCAGCTCTCCGTCCTGGCCGAAGGCCTAGGTATGCAGGTCTACTTCTACGATGTAGTCACCAAGCTGCCGCTGGGTAATGCACAACAGGTTGCTTCCATCACCGAGCTGCTGGGCATGGCCGATATCGTAACGCTTCACGTACCGGAAACACCCTCGACCAAACTGATGATTGGCGAGCGTGAAATCCGCGCCATGAAGAAAGGCAGCATCCTGCTTAACGCGGCACGTGGCACCGTTGTTGATCTTGAAGCGCTGGCAGCAGCCATCAAGGACGAGCATCTGCTGGGCGCTGCCATCGACGTATTCCCAGTCGAGCCGCGCTCCAACAATGACGAGTTCGTTAGCCCGCTACGCGGCCTGGACAATGTCATCCTGACCCCACATGTAGGTGGCTCTACTATGGAGGCCCAGGCCAACATCGGTCTGGAAGTGGCTGAGAAGCTGGTGAAATACAGCGACAACGGTACGTCCGTATCTTCTGTCAACTTCCCTGAAGTGGCCTTGCCCTCCCATCCGGGCAAGCACCGTTTGCTGCACATCCACCAGAACGTGACGGGCGTCCTGAGCGAGATCAACCGGGTGCTGTCCGAAAACGGTATTAACATTTCCGGTCAGTACCTGCAGACTGACGAGAAAGTTGGGTATGTAGTGGTCGATGTAGATGCCGCTTACTCTGACATCGCGCTGGAGAAGTTGCAGAACGTCAAAGGCACCATCCGCTGCCGCGTGCTGTTCTAAGCATTCATGGATAAGGAAGGAGGCTTCGGCCTCCTTTTCTTTTGTAGAAAGAACGCTTATTTCGCTTCGAGTGACTGAAGGTAGGCGCTAGCCTTATCCAACTCACCTTCGTTAAAGACTTTTATACCGGCGCGTCGCAAAGCTGCGGCCGTTACGCCTTCGCCGGGCACTCTACGTCCTGAAAAAGTCCCATCGTAATTTTCATGATTACCGCACGAAGGGCTACGTGCCTTGAGTACGGCCATCCGAATATGGTGCTGCTCGACCAGCGCAATAGCCTGACCGGCACCCGCTAGAAATTCTGCACTGACATCTTCACCAGTATCGGTTATCACTGACTTCTTGCCTTCCAATACGGCAGCGCCCTGCCCGCCTGGAATCTCAGCAGGCGGCCGAGGTGTGGGCAGACCACCTGCCACTTCTGGACATAACGCTACAACACGCCCTTCCGCCAGCCAGGCGCCTAGTTGATCAAAGGGACCATGGGCGCCGCCGTCATAGCGAACCCGGTGGCCTAACAGACAGCGACTAACCAGTATCTTTTCCATTTACAAGACGTTTTCCAACACGTTTTCTCCCCGCCGGCGGAACCAGCCGGTGAGCGACATACGCTCACGTGTCGCAGGCAGGACCTCATGGGGTAGATCGCCTGACATAAAGCAGACCAGACTGCCACCAGTTGGGAGTACGTCACGGGTTTGACCATCACGCAGATGCATACGCAGTGCTCCGCCGTGCTCCGGCAGCCACGCCTCATTCAGGTACAGCACTAATGAAACCATACGCCGATCATCGTCACGAAAGCGATCCACGTGTGTTGCATAGAACGCTCCCGGTGGGTACATCGCAAAATGGCTTTCATAATCTTCGAGCCCCATGAACAGGCTCTGGTTGAAGGCCAGGCGTAGCGCATCCATGAGTTCCAGATAGCAGGTGATGGCTGGTGACGATTCATCGCCTTCCAACCATGCAATCTGGTCACCGCGAATCCCTTCCCGAATGATCTGACTGTCGCCTCGGCCAATGGCGGCCGGGGCCAGCGACCCATGCTGCGCGCGCTTATGGCACTCTTCCGCCAGCGCGCGGGTCAGATCATCAGGCAAAAACACCGTTTGATGAGACCAGCCGACATCGGCCAGATCATCAACGATACGCTGCAACAAGGGATGATCAGGGCGAATGGGCATATCGAATTCCTGCGAGACATCGCAACGAGATAACCAGCATAAACAAGTGTGGCTGGCGGCGTCGGCATTGTAATAAGTCGTCCATACTTCTGCTCGAATTTATACGCTCCGACGAATCGGCCCTTTCCAGCCTCGACATCAACGTGATACGTACCCAAAATACTGTTTATTTTCTGGCACGTTGCGGTTCAAGGCGTGCCCCTGCAGGAGAGTTCATGCGCGTTTTTATTGCTGGTCTGCTACTTGCCATCGGCCTTCCCGCGCTGGCCGATAATTATCAAACTCTTTACCAGACCGCGGGTTGGCCTGAACAACGCAGCCATTTCCGCGATGCGTTGCAAGCGGCGCAGCAGCGTTACCAGAATAGCCTGCCACCGGCGTTGTATCAGACACTGGTCGACAACAGTAACCGTCGCTTCTCGGCCGAGGCCATTGATCAGCGTGCCATTGGCCAGTTGCGTCAGGCGTTGCCAGAAACCAATCCTGCCTTACAGTTTTTCCAATCATCTGTTGGCAAGAAAGTCGTCGCAGCAGAAGTCAGTGCCACCCGTAGCGATCAGATCGCCCGCAGCGCTGGCGGCTTGCCTAAAATACAAGCCAATGCAACCCGGCAAGCACAGATCAAGCGAATCGCAGCCGTGATTCCGGCCCGCGAAGCCGGTGCCGAAGTCAGCATGGCGCTGGCAGGTCTTGCCGCCGACAGCTTGAGCCAGATGCTCCCTGGTCTGATGGGTCAGGCTCAGGGCATGATCGGCCAGCAGCGCGAGCGAATCATGCAGCAGATGAACAATGGCGACCTGGAAAACACTCTGCTTTATGTCTATCGCACGCTGACAGACGCAGAACTGACCCAGTTTGCTGACTTTGCCAGCTCGCCTGAAGGTACTCGTTATTATCAGGCTGCCCTGGCCGCTTTGCGGGCAGGCCTCGGCTCAGACAGTAATTAGTCTCTTCTGTTTACGTCAGCCGCTCTCGCAAAAAATCGAAGTAGCGCTGGCGTAACGCCTCTGTCTCGTTAACCAGATGGTGCCGCGCCTCCGGCAGGCGCAGCACTTCTGGTTTATCAAACTTCTTCTCCAGGACTTGCAGGTTGTGACGCCAGTCCACGGTGTTATCCTGCTCACCCTGAACAATGATGGGCCGATATCGACTCGGAGAGGCCTTCTCGATTCGCGGAATCCAACGGGCCAGCGCCCCAACCCAGCGGCTAGGCAATTCACGTGGCTGGAGTAGATCGTGGTGCTGCAAAAAAGTCAGAAACGCCTCATCACCTGAGTTGGCTGAGAACCGCCTGGGCAGCGCTCGAACAAAAGGGCCAACCAGACGGTAGGTCAGATGAGACATCTTCCAACTGCAGGGGCGGACCAACGGCGCCAGCAGGATCGCTTCGCCTATCTCTGTGTCAGGCGGCCCGTTTAGCAGATGATCCAGTACGATCGCCCCCCCGGTGCTCTGCCCAAGTAGATGCCATGGCTGTGGCAGGTCAAGGCGCCGGGCCTGATCGAGCAAAGCCTTTAAGACTGTCTGATACTCTGCGAAATCATCGATGCTGGCACGGGGGCCGCTGGATAATCCGTGTCCAGGCAGGTCGCAGGAAAGCACCGCAAAATTCATCGACAGCGCCCAATCGATGACATGACGGTACAACCCCATGTGATCGTAATAGCCATGTAACACCAGCAGCGTGGCCCGCGGTTGGTCAGGCCACCACCCTTGCACGGCAATCTCGTAATCAGCTACATGCATCCGCCCTAGCCGGGCCTGTACGCCTGCATGCTGGCTCATATCGAGCCCATAGAAAGACTGATAAGCCAGGACGGCCGGACCTGACTCGCCAGGGCTACGAGACAGTTCCGCCAGGAGCGGTCGTAGTTGTTCGGGGTGAAACGGCGTGGTCATAGTTATCACACTAAAAAGAGAGGTCTGCTCGTGTAAAGCTTGGACACTTAATCATGTTCTGCTTCGCGCCCCGGCATGGCAAGCTATGCATTCTTTTGCATTAATGGCCATGCCATGCCTTCTCGTCGATTCACTATTCTGCTCTGTCTGTTCACCGTACTTGTCATCGCTGGCTCGGGTGCTGCCTATTGGTGGTTCGAGCTGCGCTATTTGCGCTCGTTCGCCGAGCAAACCGCCTTTTTTGATGGTAGCCGCTTGCAGCTTCCGCCAGAGATCGCAGGCCCGGGTCCAATCCGGCTGGTGCACTTCTGGGACCCGGACTGCCCGTGCAACGAAGGCAACCAGGCTCATTTGCGCAACCTAACGGCGCGCTTTGGCGACCGGGGTGTCGAGTTTTATAGCGTGCAGAAACCCGGTAGTGAAGGAAAACTGCCGTCCATGCTGGACGGGCGGCTCAAGGCACTGCCAACGATCCCGGGAGCGGACACCCTACCCGCCAGCCCGGCAGTCGCGATCTGGGATAAAACAGGCAAACTGGCTTATGTCGGACCGTATAGCGAAGGCATGATCTGCACCGCCGGCAACAGCTTTATCGAGCCTATTCTCGAAGCGCTTGCGTCAGGGCGCAGCGTGCAGTCGACCAATACGCTGTCGGTAGGATGCTATTGCGGCTGGCAGAACTAGCCTGCTTCTTCCAGAGGCCAGGCGCTCCCTTGATTGCCTGGCCTTTTCTTTTTGGCATCGCTCTCCCCTGTGGCACTTCTGTTCACTGTTACGCTCTTAGCAACAGAGACTTTTACAAGATGTTACTAAACAGATAGCTGCCTAGGCAGTATTCTACTCAGACTTAGCTGCCTGGGCAGAAACTGCCATGACACATTTCAAGCCAGACCATTTTTCGCTGCGCTACTCGCTCGGCCATCTGATCCATTTGGTCAATTCGCTCAAGGATCGCCTGCTCGATAAGCACCTTGTGGCCTATGACATCACGTCGGCGCAATTCAAGGTCTTGCTTATTCTGGCTCGCCAAACGGCGGATACACCGGCAGAGCTGTGCCGCTGCCTATCACTGGACAGCGGTGCCATGACTCGCATGGTCGACCGCCTGGAAAGTAAGGGTCTGATCGCTCGTGTTCGCAGCACAACCGATCGGCGGCAGGTTCGCCTTGAGCTCACCGCACAGGGCCATAGCCTGAGTGAGCAGATTCCTCAGATTGCAGCCGATGCCATGAACGAGCTGACCGGTGAGCTGACCCGTTCTGAGGTTGATGAGCTCGAGCGTCTGCTCAAAAAAATGTTGGTTCCGGCCGGCCTGTTACCGGCCACCGAAGGAGAACAATAACCCTATGTGCCTTAAATACCCTCTATCAGCCCTGGCCATGGCTCTGGTGCTGTCGGGTTGCGTGTCGTCCAAAGGCCTGCATACAGAAGGCCAGGCACTTGATGCGGCCAACCTGCACAGCGAGCAGACTGTCGCAGGCACTGCCCTCTCGCCAGCGGCCTGGCCTAAGAGTGATTGGTGGAATGCGCTGGGTGATCGGCAGCTTGATAGTCTGATTCGTGAAGCCCTACAGTCCAGTCCAGACCTTCAGGTAGCCGATGCCCGTGCACGGCAGGCCAGCGCTGCGGTCGTCGCGGCAAATGCCAATCGCCAGCCCACTATTGACGGCAATGCATCAGTTACCCGCTCCCGGCTTTCCCGCCGCGATGATCCGGCAGGCCAGGGTGAGCGCTACAGCACATTGCGTGAGCTGTCGGTCAACGGCAGCTATACCTTCGATCTTTGGGGTGGCGAGCGCGCTGCCTGGGAAGCCGCTTTAGGTCGCGCACGCGCCAGCGAAGTAGATCGCAAGGCGGCCGAGCTGACCATAGCTGCCAACGTAACACGTGCTTATAACCAGCTAGGTCAGGCCTATGTCATGCTGGATCTGGCCGAGCAAGATCTGAAGCGCACCCGTGGCATGCTTGACCTTGCCCAACGCCGCGTCTCGGCCGGTCTGGACAGTGAATTCCAATTGCAACAGACCCAAAGTCTCGAGGCTGCTTCGGAAGCGCAACTCACTGCTGCCAAACAGTCTGTGGAAAGCGCCCAGATCCGTCTTGCTGTGTTACTGGGTAAAGGCCCCGACCGGGGCGCCAGCATTACTCGCCCACAATTGATTGCGCCTCAAGCAATGGCCCTGCCCAGCCAGCTCCCTGCCGAGTTGATCGGCCGCCGACCGGACCTGGTGGCTGCACGTTGGCGCGTTGAGGCTGCTTCGAAGGATATCGAATCGAGCCGGACAAATTTCTATCCGAACCTCAATCTGGTCGTTGCTGCCGGTACGGATGCGCTCTTGGGTGACGCCCTGTTTGGAGCGCCAAGCCGCTTCTTCAATATCGGTCCGGCCCTGTCGCTGCCCATTTTCGATGGCGGTCGTCGCCGTGCTGATCTGGCAAGCCGCAATGCCGACTACGACCTGGCCATCGCCCAGTACAACCAGACACTGGTCAACGCGCTAGGCGATATTGGTGACAGCATTTCCCGTTTGCGCTCGCTGAAGCAGCAGATCCAAGAGCAACAGCGCGCACGGGATATTGCCCAGGCATCTTTTGATATCGCCATGCAGCGCTACGGCGCCGGTATTGGCAGTTACCTCGATGCCCTTAGCGTCGAGCAGCAGTTGCTTCAGGCGGACCGACAGTTGGCCAGCCTTGCAACAGAACGTATCGACACCGCCGTCTTGCTGATGCAGGCGCTGGGCGGTGGTTTTGAACCCTCTCCTGACACGCCGACCCTGCAACCGGGCCCGCGTGCAACCTCAGATCGTTGAGACGTAAGACATGGCTGAATCAAACGCACAAAATGCCACTCACGAGAACGGCAAGCCAAAATCCGGCAAGCGCAAGTTCTTTCTTTTGCTCCTTCTCGTGCTCGTTATCCTGGGCGCAGTAGGCGTCTATTTCTATCACACCCTGTATGGCCGCTTTCATGAAGGTACCGACGATGCCTATGTGAGCGGCAACGTCGTTCAAATCATGCCGCAGGTGACCGGTACGGTCGTCAGCATTACTGCTGACGATGGTGACTTGGTGCATGAAGGTCAGGTCTTGGTAAAATTTGACCCAAGCGACACTGAAGTAGCGCTGCAGAGCGCTGAGGCCAATCTGGCCAAGACGGTTCGCCAGGTTCGTGGCCTGTACAGCAACGTCGACAGCTATAAGGCGCAGGTAGCCTCACGCAAGGTTGAACTGGAGCGTGCGCGGTCTGACTACAAGCGCCGCCAGGATTTGGCTCGGGGCGGTGCGATCTCGCAAGAGGAACTGTCTCATGCCCGCGATACGCTCAATGCCGCCCAAAGCGCATTGACCAGCGCTGAACAGCAACTCAGTACCAGCCGCGCGCTGGTAGACGACACCGTTATTGCATCGCATCCGGATGTAAAGGCGGCAGCAGCTCAACTGCGCCAGGCTTATCTAAATAACGCTCGCAGCACCATCATCGCGCCGGTAACCGGTTATGTAGCCCAACGCTCGGTGCAGGTTGGCAGCCGCGTACAACCGGGTACAGCCCTGATGGCTGTAGTGCCAATGGATCAGATCTGGATCGATGCCAACTTCAAGGAAACGCAGCTCAGTAATATGCGTATCGGCCAGCCGGTAGAAATCCATTCCGACCTGTACGGTGAAGACGTGAAATATCACGGCACCGTAGAGAGCCTGGGTGTGGGCACCGGCAGCGCGTTTTCTCTGCTTCCGGCCCAGAATGCCAGTGGTAACTGGATCAAGATCGTGCAACGCCTGCCCGTGCGCATTCGCCTGGATCAGGACTCGTTAGCGGATCATCCGCTGCGCATTGGTCTATCGATGAATGTGGACGTCGACCTGCATGACCTGAATGGCCCGGTCCTGGCACGAAAGCCACTGGCCCAGCCCCGTTATACGACCGACGTCTATACCCGCCAGCTGGAAGAGGCCGATCACCTGATCGAGCGTCTGATCCACGAGAACGGCCCGGCCTCCCGTGATGTAGCCAAGCGCTAATCGGAGATCTCATGAGCGATACTGCATTCCGCCCGGCGAGCCTCGTGCTCGCTACGGTCGGCCTGTCGCTGGCCACCTTCATGCAGGTGCTGGACACAACCATCGCCAACGTGGCCCTGACGACCATTTCAGGCAACCTGGGCGTAAGCTCCGAACAGGGTACGTGGGTAATCACCTCATTTGCTGTCAGCAACGCGATTGCACTGCCCCTGACAGGCTGGATGGCGCGCCGCTTTGGCGAGGTAAAACTGTTCCTGGCTGCGGTGGTGCTGTTCGTCATCACCTCATTCCTGTGTGGCATCGCACAGTCAATGCCACAACTGGTGTTTTTCCGCGCCTTGCAAGGCTTTGTAGCCGGGCCGCTCTACCCCATGGCACAAACGCTGTTGCTGTCGATCTTTCCGGCAGCCAAGCGCGGCATGGCCTTGGCGCTTTTAGCAATGGTCACGGTTGTGGCGCCGATCATCGGTCCTATTGCAGGCGGGTGGATCACGGACAACTACACGTGGCCGTGGATTTTCTTCATCAATGTCCCTATCGGCATCTTTGCCACAATGGTGGTCTGGGCTCAGTTAGGCAAGAAGCCGGAACAGATTGTCCGTCAGCCGATCGATTATGTAGGTCTGACGCTGCTGGTCATTGGCGTCGGCGCGCTGCAGGTTGTGCTGGATAAGGGCAATGACCTGGACTGGTTCGAGTCAAACTTCATCATCATCGGTAGTTTGATTGCCGTCATCGCGCTAATCGCCTGTGTGATCTGGGAGCTGACCGATAAGCATCCCATTGTGAATCTGCGACTGTTCAAATACCGTAACTTCACATTTGGTACGTTGGCCTTGGTACTGGGCTATTCGGGTTTCTTCGGAATCAACCTGCTCCTGCCCCAATGGTTGCAGACTCAGCTGGGTTATACCCCTGTCTGGGCCGGTCTTGCCGCTGCGCCGATGGGATTCTTGCCAGTATTCCTGTCGCCGCTGGTTGGCCGGTTCGCCCATAAGATGGACCTGCGCTTGCTTGCCGGCGGCTCCTTCCTGGTCATTGGTGCCTCGTGCTTTATGCGCGCCACGTTCAATACTGAAGTGGATTATCGTCATATCGCTGAAGTGCAGATGTTCATGGGCCTGGGGATCGCACTGTTCTTCATGCCTACCACCAGCATTCTGCTCTCCAGCCTCCCGCCAAAAGACATTGCAGACGGCTCTGGCCTTGCGACATTTCTACGGGTACTCGGCGGTAGTTTCGCCTCGTCACTGACAACCTGGATCTGGGCGCGTCGGGCTACGTTTCATCATGCGCAACTGACCGAGCACGTGACGGCATATGATCCGGCAACACAGGACTACATCTCGAAGCTGGGCGGCCCCTCTCAGTCAACCTATGCCCAGATTAATCAGGTTGTAGAAAGCCAGGCGTACATGCTTTCTACTATTGATTATTTCACCTTGCTCGGCTGGATGTTCATGGGCCTGTTCCTGATTATCTGGCTGGCCAAACCACCCTTTGCCGCCAAGGGCGGCGCCCCGGCAGGCGGCGATCACTGACAAGAAGGCCGGCATGTTTCCATGCCGGCCTTCTTGTTTGGTGATTCATCAGTCGGCGCGAATCAGACCGCAGCAAAGAAAAGAAACACGATACACAGCATGCCAAAGGCCCATACCTTGGAACGCTGAGCAGCACGATCCTTGATATATAGCCAGGTATAGACAATACGGCTGACCACAAACAGGAGCGCCAAAAAGTTGATCGTCCCTTGCGCAGCGCCTCCGGTGATATGCGCCACGATCACGGCTGCGGCAAACAGTGGTGTAATCTCGAAGGCGTTCTGCTGCGCTGCATTAGCACGTGCCTGAGCCCCTTCCAGCTTGGCCAGGAACTCACGTGGGTGCCGGTTATTTTCGGGCGTGAAGCCGCTACCGGTAAATTTGGCGTAGGCCGCTGCGCCATAAGGAATGAGATAGGCAAAAAGGATGCACCAGTAGCCGAATGTCATAAGAAATCCTTGGTATTGGCAGACCTGATAATGACCTGTTTATAAGGCAAAGGTTAGGGGCTTTCCAGGCCAATCACATCAAATACCCTCTCTCTAGTGATATGAGCGTGGACCTGACAGACAACTTGCCGGTCGCCATCATTGTGACTCTCTACCTGCAGCGGTTAGCCAAAAGGCTGTAACTTTCCGCGCGTATAGGTGCTCTTACTAAGAATTACCTAGTGGCCATCATGGCCACAACTTTCTATCCGCTGTACTGAAAGGATGTTCAATGCTTGAACTCGCCGCTGCCTTTATTTGTTTTACTGCGCTGCTGACCTACGTGAATTATCGGTTCGTCGGCCTGCCCCCTACGATCGGCGTTATGGTGATCGCCCTGGTTTTTAGCGTGCTGCTGCAAATTGCTTCAGCAATGGGGTTTCCCCTGCTGGAGGAAACGATCGAGCGGCTCATCCAACGAATCGACTTCAATGAGCTGTTGATGAACTGGATGCTATCGTTCCTGCTGTTCGCCGGTGCGTTGCACGTCAATGTCCAGGATCTCCGCAGCTATCGCTGGCCCATTGGCCTTTTGGCTACATTAGGTGTCCTGGTCTCCACAGCCTTGATCGGTGGAACCGCCTACTACCTTTTCCCACTGCTGGGCTGGCACGTAGATCTGGTGTATTGCCTGCTCTTCGGGGCCTTGATTTCGCCAACCGACCCGATTGCCGTTCTGGGAATCCTGCGCTCAGCCAAAGCCCCAAAGTCGCTGGAAATCACCATTGTGGGCGAATCGCTGTTCAATGACGGCGTCGCCGTTGTGGTGTTTACCGTGTTGCTTGGCATTCTTGCTTCCGGCGAGACGCCTTCCGCCGGGCATGCCGCCATGCTGTTTGTCGAGGAGGCCCTGGGCGGCATCCTGTTTGGTTCGGTGATCGGCTATGTAACCTACCGGATGCTTAAAAGCATCGACCAGTACCAGATCGAGGTGCTACTGACACTTGCGCTGGTTATTGGCGGCGCTGCCGTGGCTCCCCACCTGCACGTATCCGGCCCGATCGCGATGGTGGTAGCAGGTCTGTTCATCGGCAACCGTGGCCGTGAAAAAGCCATGTCCGATACCACACGCCGCTACGTGGACGGCTTCTGGGAGCTGATCGACGAGATCCTCAACGCCATGCTGTTCGTGCTCATCGGCATGGAGCTTCTGCTGCTCCCTGTGACCGGCATGCACCTCGCTGCAGGCATAGCGTTTATGCTGGCTATCCTGCTGATCCGCCTGATCAGCGTAACACCGGTTGTGATGCTGACCTCTCACTGGCGGCATATGGCTAAAGGGACCATGGGGATCTTGACCTGGGGTGCACTGCGCGGCGGCATTTCGGTTGCTTTAGCCTTATCCCTACCGGTAGGCCCGGAGCGGGACCTGATTCTGACCATTACCTACATACTTGTCCTGTTCTCTATCCTCATGCAGGGCCTGACCATTGGGCGAGTTGTGCGCCGTGTTACCGGTAATGCAGCACCGGAACCTGACCATCACGGTCACTAAGCCTTTACCGGCGCTACGGCAGCTCTGAACGTAGCGCCGGCCGGGCGGCCTTTCGTCAGCCGCCCGATCATTCCTCCTTCCTATTGAGCCAGATCAGTATGCGCTGACGGCCATCTCTCTATGCTTGCCCTGATCAAGGCGTACTCCGCGCCCGCACTGACTGTCAGGGAGGTGTTATGACAGACCTCAGCGCTCGCGTGACCATCAACGGCCACATCATCAAGACCTCGACCAGCCGCTCGCTTCTGGAAGCGGTAATCGACTCAGGGCAGCCGCTTACCGATGGTGTCGGCTGCATGGGGCAAGGCGTTTGCGGCTCCTGCCGTGTTCTGCTACGCCGCAAGGATTCACGTGAGGTCACGACGGCCCTGGCCTGTGAAACGGCCGTGGAGGACGGCATGCAGGTCAGCTTTCTGGATCACCTGCCGATGAACCGCCATCACACCTATACCACTAACGACTGGGACGACACCTGGAACCTGCTGAACCGTATTAACCAGACGTTTCCTGAAGCCAGCCGTTGCCGTCACTGTGGCGGATGTGACCGTTCCTGCCCCAAGCATCTGGATGTGCAGAAAGGTGTAAACCTGGCGGCCGCAGGCGATCTGAGCGCAGCCAAAGTGTTCGACGAATGCATCATGTGCAACCTCTGCACCATTGCCTGCCCGGAGCACATCTCGCCCAACCACCTGGGGCTGTACATTCGCCGGATGACGGCATCCGTGATGTTGCGCCCTTCTGACCTGTTGCTACGACTACGTCAGATCGACCTGGGCGTCATGCCGGTCGATCCGGATGTCGAGCTCACCTGAGGATCTGGCCATGAGCGGAATTGCCTATGAACTTGCCCTGGCAAACCTGAGCCGGTCTGACGGCATGGCGCCTCCAGCAGTGGACAAAACACCCTTGTTGCACCGCTATCATCCTGACTATCAGGAAGGCACCCGTACCCGTCTCACTATTGGTGCCAACCGTGGCGATGAATGCCCTACCCGGCTGGCGACCCTGTTACAAAGCAACGCACAGATCACCGACGCCGATCTGGCCGGCGCGCCCGTCATCAACACCGAGGTACTGGTGATTGGTGGTGGCGGTGCGGGCTCGGCGGCCGCGCTGACCGCGGCCGAGCAAGGGCGGCGCGTTATCCTGGCGACCAAGCTGCGCCTGGGTGACAGCAACACTGTGATGGCAGAAGGCGGTATCCAGGCAGCGGTAGGCGAAGACGACAGCCTGCAACGTCATTTTGAGGATACCTTGCGTGCAGGGCATCTCTGCGCAGACCGCACGCTGGTAGCGCGGCTGGCCGAGTCGGGGCCGGATTGCATACGCTGGCTGATCAACCGTGGCATGCTGTTCGATCTGGCTGAGGGTACCCCAGTCGGTGGCAAGCTCTTGCGCAAGAAACCCGGCGGCGCTACATGTGCTCGCATTCTTTCTTACCACGACTACACCGGCCTTGAACTGATGCGGGTATTGCGTGAAGCCGTGGAGCTGGATGATCGCATCGCCCTCTGGAACCGCTGCCCACTGGTAGAGCTACTTTCCGATGAGAGCGGCCAGTGCGTAGGAGCGGTGCTTTATAACCTCGACTGGCACGGGTTCATCCTGGTACGTGCAAGCCGGGTAATCCTGGCCACAGGGGGCGCAGGACGACTACACCTGAATGACTTCCCTACCTCCAATCACTATGGCGCAACCGCCGATGGACTGGTGCTGGCCTACCGGATGGGTGCACGGCTGCGAGAGCTGGACTCGTTCCAGTACCACCCAACGGGGCTGGCATGGCCGTCACATCTTGTTGGCGGTCTGATCTCCGAAGCCGCGCGCTCAGCAGGCGCCTGGCTGATCAATGGTGAGGGCAACCGCTTTGTCGATGAACTGCAACCTCGCGATGTGGTGGCCGCTGCGATTCTAAAAGAATGCGCCGAGGGCCGTGGTGTAGAGCGCGACGGCAACCTGGGCGTTTTTCTGGACACACCCGGCCTTGAACGCAGACACCCAGGAATACTAGGAGAGCGTCTGGTCAGCCTGGGGCACCTGGCCCATCGCTGCGGAATCGATCCAACGACCGAGCCTATGATGGTCCGGCCTACCCTGCACTATCAGAATGGCGGCGTTGAAATCGACGAGCACGGCGCAACAGCCATACCCGGCCTGTATTGCGCAGGTGAAATCACCGGCGGCATCCATGGGCGCAACCGCATGATGGGCAATGCGCTGCTGGAGATCATCGCGTTTGGCCGCCGCGCTGGCCAGCACGCAGGCGCGACGGCCAGCCCAAAACCTGCACCCAAAGTAGGCTTGTATCACCTGTATGACTGGCAGCGACAAATCATACTCTCAGGGCTGCCTGCCGAGGTCTGCGGCCCCTGCCTGTTCCCTGATTATGGCAACTTTGATTTGCGCCGTGATCTGGTCTTGCGTGCCAGCGCGCCCGGTGCAGTTCAGGCCATGGTGGCCGGCATGACGCCGTCCTGAGGAGTACCGTCATGAGTTTTAATCCTGTTTTACTCTCATCTGCTACGCAGGTCGGAGCCAACCTGGAGGCTTGGTTTGCCCAGGGTGGCGGCCAGGGACTGCGCCAGGCACTGGCCGCTCCACAGGCTATCATTCCGCTCCTGCAAGAAGCTGGCTTGCGCGGCATGGGCGGCGCAGGGTTTCCAACCCACCACAAGTGGGCCCGTACCGCGGCACAACCTGCGCACCTTGATAAATATGCCGTGTGCAACGGCAATGAAGACGAGCCCGGTACGTTCAAGGATCGTGTACTGCTGGAAAAATCACCACATCAGGTCATTGAGGGTGCGCTGATTGCCGCCACGGCTATTGGCGCTAACCATGTCTTGCTCTATGTAAACCCTCATCAGCCTGAATCTGTTGCGTCATTGCGCCAAGCCGTACAGCAATGGCAGACAGAGCCACTGTTGCAGGAGCTGGCTGCCTTGCAGGATCGGCCCATTGATCTGCGTGTTGTGACAAGCTCAGGGCTGTACATCGGTGGGGAGGAAACCGCTGTTATTGCCACGATTGACGGAGGCTTCCCCTTTCCCCATCGCAAGCCGCCCTATCCGGCCGAATGCGGAGTGGATAACAAGCCTACCCTGATCAACAATACCGAGACTCTGGCCCATGTGCCCCATATTCTGCGGCACGGGGCACGTTGGTATCAGGATTTGGGCATCGGCAGTGCAGTGGGGACCAAGCTCTACTCGCTTTCTGGCGACGTGCTCAGGCCAGGCCTATATGAACTGCCGATGGGTACTTCGCTGCGCAAACTCATCTTTGAGTACGGCGGCGGCATGTTACAGAACCGTCCGTTCAAAGCCGTTTTTACCGGCGGACCATCTAATACACTGTTAACCGAACAGCACCTTGATGTAGCGCTGGACTTTGATTCCGTGAGGGCCCTAGGCTCCAGCCTGGGGACAGGCGCAATGATCGTGATCTCGGAGGGCACTAGCATTGTACGCAAGGTCGCTGAATATGTAGATTTCTTCGCCGCCGGGTCCTGCGGGCAATGTCCACCTTGTAAAACAGGGACTTACCAGTTGGCCCGACTGCTGCGACGGATCGATACCGGCGGCGGTTTGCATAGTGATTTACGCGCCTTGGAGAGTTTGTGTGAGTTATTGCCTGGAAGTGGACGCTGTGGCTTGATCGATGGTGCGGTGACGGTCGTGCGCAGCTCGCTGATGCAGTTCAAGGAAGATTACCAGCAGCAACTGATCGACTAATCTGCGACAATCTGCCGCTCTAGCGCGCTTATCAATGGGCAGAATACGACCTATTGATTAGGGCGCTAACGTTACTTTTGGTCTACGGTGCCCGCAGCTCCGCCCCATCATGACAATGATAAGACTGGAAAGCGGGCATGCTTTTATCCTTGCTGTGAGGTCCCACTGATGAGTGATCGCATCCGTCACCCCGCGTTCGCTGCCCTACGCATGTCTGCCGAGCAGGCAGCTCGCTATATCCGCCATGACATGACTGTTGGTATGAGCGGTTTTACCGGCGCAGGTTATCCCAAGGCCGTTCCTGGTGCCCTGGCCCAGCACATCACCGAAGCTCACGGCCGAGGCGAGCCCTTTCGTATTCGCGTTCTGACGGGAGCATCGACTGCGCCTGAGCTGGACGGTGTGCTGGCACGCGTTGACGGTATCGAGCTGCGTGTACCGTTCCAGTCCGACCCTGAGCTGCGCAGCCGTATCAATGCAGGCCAGCTCGATTATATGGATATCCACCTGGGTCAGTTGGCCGAAAAGGTTCGTTATGGCTTTTTTGGCAAGGTCGATATTGCGGTAGTAGAAGTAAGCGCTATCCGTGAGGACGGTAGCCTTATTCCTTCGTCCTCGATCGGCAATAACAAGACCTGGCTGGACATGGCCGATGCGGTGATCCTGGAAGTAAACCGCTGGCAGCCCGATGCACTTGATGGCATGCATGACATTTTTTACGACACTGCCCTGCCCCCAAGCCGTACACCTATTCCGCTGACCTATCCAGGCGAGCGTGTGGGCGAGCCTTACCTGCAAGTGCCGCTGGAAAAAGTCGTGGCTGTGGTCGAGACCGATGCGCCGGACCGTAATAGTCCATTCAAGGCACCTGACGAGGCATCCAAGGCCATTGCCGAGCACATGATCGACTTTTTGCGCTTTGAAGTGCGCCAGGGTCGCATTCCAGCAAATCTGCTGCCGATTCAATCCGGGGTGGGCAACATTGCCAATGCCTTCATGCAGGGGCTGGGTGACAGCGAATTTTCCGGCCTGACGGCCTTCACGGAAGTGATTCAGGACGGCATGCTGGAACTTCTGATCAGTGGCAAGATGGATCTGGCGGCAGCCACATCATTTTCCCTGAGCCCGGCAGGCATTGAGCGCTTCCTTGAGCACGCCGACATGCTGCGCAAGAAGATCATCCTGCGCCAGCAAGGTGTAAGCAACCATCCTGAGCTGGTACGTCGCCTGGGTTGTATTGCTCTAAACGGCATGATCGAGGCAGACATTTACGGCAATGTGAACTCCACGCACCTGATGGGCACGCAGATGATGAATGGCATCGGCGGCTCAGGTGACTTTGCCCGTAATGCCTACCTTTCAGTCTTCATGGCGCCCAGTACAGCCAAGAATGGGCTGATCTCAACCATCGTGCCGATGGTGAGCCATGTCGATCATACCGAGCATGATGTCAGCGTCATCGTGACTGACCGAGGTCTGGCTGACCTACGAATGCTAAGCCCCAAACAGCGCGCCAAAGTCATTCTGGAGAAGTGTGTCCATCCCAGCTACCACGATATGCTGGAGGACTACATTGACCGAGCCAATGCAAACAGTTACGGCAAGCACACGCCCCATTTGTTGACAGAATCGCTGTCCTGGCATGAGCGCTACCTGGTCACCGGCAGCATGTTCCGCCCGGAAGCCAATCAGGCACAGGACTGATTGGACGCTGACAAAAAAGCCCCAACGCCTCGCCAGGCGTTGGGGCTTTTTTGTTACCAAGGTGGGGCAGGGTTGCCTAAGGCGCCAGCTGCTCCCGCACAGACCAACACACCCACGGCATGCAGAAAAGGCCTGTGTAACGTGAAATCTGCTTGATCAGCTGAGGGCCTTGATCAACTCGTCCTTCTTCATGCGCGAACGGCCAGTAACGCCTTGCTCTGCGGCTTTTTTCATCAAATCATCGCGTGTCATGTCAGTCAGCGAGGTGCTGCCCCGGCGTCCACGAGATGCAGTAGTACGTGTAGACGTACGCCCTGTATTCGGTGAGTGACCATGCTTGGTAGCTACGGCTCGACGAGCGGAATCCTTACGATCAGCACGCTTGGCTGTCTCACCCTTCTGAGTACCGGAACCACTTTTGTTGCCACCACCGGACTGCTTGTTGACGGTAGCCCAGGCACGCGCCTCCGCCTGATCCTCTGACATGCCCTTGGCTTCGTAGCTTTCCTCGATATGCTCGGCCTTGCGCTTTTGTTTATCGCTGTAGGTTGACTTGTCGCCGCGTGGCATAGGTACCTCCTGTTCAGACGGATCAGTCTTCGGCTTTGATCGTTGCTACGTCATCAGCCCGGACGCGAACCTGGCGACCGGAAACGTCTTTGAATTCATAGAAACCATCGGCAGTTTTAGTGTTGGGTTTGTCCTGGGTGATGTACTCGGTACCATCCTGCAGGGTCACAACCGTGGCGGTGGAACAACCGCCCAAAACAACAGCGCTCAGCAGCAGTAATACACCCGCAAAACTCTGTGTTAGGTTTTCCCTGAATGCGCGAATCATTGCGCCACTCCATCATCCAGTCGGTGGATCGAAACATCACTGATACCCACGATTGGCAATCCTGGCTCCAGATCGAACAACAGGTACTGTGCGTCATTTACGGCGATCAGGTGCTTGACGGCCAGCTCACGGACGACATCGGTGACCGGTACGTTCAAGTCAGCAATGCGATCGGTGTGGGGCTCGCCCAGTAACTTATAGTGGATTTCATATTCCTGGCCCATATCGCTCATGGCTTGGGTCTCCCTGAGTGAGATACACCTTTTTTGAGCGGCATAACTCCTCAGTTGTTCTGTCACGCCCGCTGAACGGTCGCCTCGTTAAGGCCTGACAGATAAACGGCAACGCTGATTTAGTTCCCTCTTTTCATCTGCTCAAGTAAGGGAGTGCACTGACTTTCCTGCCCACTGCTGGGTGCCACCAGAGCCAGGAGGCCTGCAGCTGGCGCAGCAAAGGTAGCAAGCAAAGCAGCCGCCGCACCACGCGCAGCCAGCGGCAATGCTTTAACCCCTGGTGAAGGGTCCTTAAGGGTGCCACGTACATACAGTGGCGAGCGGAGCGAGAAGATGCGGTAGCCCTTGCTGTGGGGCTCGATGGACAGGTCTATCTGTTCATTGGCGAGATTGACCGTACCGTCCACTTGAATGAGCGCATTATCGGTATCGAACACAAAGACGCGAGTCTTCATCAATCCGTTTTTAACCTGCAAATCAGAAGCGGCGCAGTTGATCGCTACTTCATCATCGCCAAAGAGGCGGCTGACAAGGTAGTTACCCACATTAAGGCCAGCGATTTCCATCAGGCTACGGCTGATGGAGCCATCGTTCATCAAGACCTTAAGCTCACCGTTACTGCTACCTAACAGCGCTGCAATAGAATTACCGGTTCCGGCCATAGTCGCGTCACCGTTAAGTTCGCCAAAGCTGTCGCGCATGGCTTCAACCGTAGGAAACAGTTGCTTGAGCTTTACACCTCGTATGTGCAGATCCAGCCGTGCAGGCATAGGACTCTTGTCACCCTCCAGGCGAACGGTGCTGTTTAGCGCACCGCCTGCCGCGCCAAAGCGCAATGGGTCGATAAGCAAGACACCATCGGTCAGCTTCAGGTGTAGATAAAGGTCGGACAAGGGCAAAGAAGCATTCTGTACGATGCGCTTGCCGGTGAATTTCACGTCGGCATCCATGGCACGCCAACGATCAGTACGAAACTCCGATACCGGAAGAGCCTTGTCTGCGGGCTGCTTGTTTTCCTCACCACGTGCCTGCTTTTGCTCGGCCGAATCAGCGCCAATAAGAGGGGCCAAGTCGGCAAAAAGCAGTTGATTGGAAGTCAGCTCACCGGTCAGCTTTGCCCGTGGCTTGCCACCCACGAATTGCAAGCTTCCGTACAGGTCGCTCTGCCCCACCTTCCCGGAAAAATCTTCGTATTGGAAACGCGACCCTGCTGGGTCGTTGAGCACAACGGTAAGGTGTCCGTCGGTTGAGTACGGCGCTGTTTCGGGCAGTGTTACGCCCGTCAGGCGATATAGCTGAGCCAGACTTTGCCCTGACAACTTGAGCCGTAAATCCAGCGCACCTAACTTCAGCGGCTCAGTCAACGTTCCAAAGACATTCAGGTGAGTAGCACCCGCGCGAACATCTGCCTGTATGGGAAACGGTGCGTCAGGGTCGTGCAGCGCCAGAAGGCCTCCGATCTTGCCATTGCCGTCCACCGGCTGCCCTTTATAGCGGCCAGTTACCGTCCAGCCAAATTGCAGCGCCTGGGTTTGCTTGATGTTGTACCGCTGCCGTTGATTACCAGCCTGCCCGACAAGATCAGCATAGGCAATGGGTGCGTCCAGGGAGGTAATGGTGGTTTTGACATCGGCCTGCACGATGTCATCGTCATAAGCGACACGCCCTGCATCAAAGCCGATAGTCCCAATGTCCACTGTCCAGGCGGAGGGTTGCTCATTGGGGTCTTTTTTGTCTTTGTCACCTTGGTCAAAGGTCCAGGTATTGCGGCCATCCGCCAGGCGCTGCAGGTTAGCCTCTGGTTTGGTCAGGTCAATACGTGGGATGTAAACCTGCCTGCCCAGTAACGCCAAGGGTGAAATCCGCAATTGAACTCGATCCAGATGCACAAAGCGTGGATTGCTCGCCCACTGAGGATTACCAATTTCTATATTCTCTGCAGAGATATGTGGCCAGGGTATCCAGGCGCGCCAGCCGCCCTGATCCGTTTCGCGGCGCCAGTCGACGCCCAGGTTACCGTTGATGGCAAACGGGCGATTGAGCGCAGACGATGCCCTGTCGTTGATAGTAGGCTTGAGCCGGTTCCAATCGAAGGTCGACACAAAGACGATCAGTACCACGCATAACGCTATGAGGATGCCCAGCGTCCAGACGATGATTTTCCGGGTCCGTGTCACGTCTTTTCTCCGCTTCGCCAGCCATCAGTAAAAGATCACGGCGTTATGCCATGTACCTACTACGTCAACGACGAACGGCAGTGGTTCAACCGCCTGCTCAACGGCCTCCCGAAATGTCGAGTATCGCACCGCTGGTATAGGAGGCCTCATCCGAGAGCAGCCAGATAATGCCTGCCGCAATCTCTTCAGGCTCGCCTGCCCGCCCCAAGGGCGTCGTGACGCCGAGCCGGAGTCCACGATCAGGATCGCCACCGCTGGCATGAATTTCAGTCAGGGTCAGGCCAGGACGTACCGCGTTGACACGCACGCCTTGAGGGCCCAACTCCTTGGAAAGGCCCAGTGTCATCGTATCGATTGCGCCTTTGGACGCTGCGTAATCAATGTATTCGCTAGGTGAGCCCAACCGTGACGCGACGGAAGATACATTCACAATGACACCACCGCGGCCGCCTCGCTCGGTCGACATCCGCCGTGCCGCCTCGCGGGCACACAAAAAGGCTCCCAGGATGTTGACCTCAAACATGCGCCGCATCCTTTCGACCGGCATGTCAGCCAGTTGCAGCGACTGGCCTGTAATACCGGCATTATTGACAAGCCCGTCAAGCCCGCCGAACCGATGCTGAATGGTATCGAACATCGCGAGGACGTCTTCCTCGATGGAAACATCACCACGAATGGCAATGGCTTCGCCACCGGCCTGCTCGACCAGCGCGACACACTCATTGGCAGCCGTTTCGTCTGCTGTGTAGTTCACGCCGACACGCCAACCGCGTGCACCAGCCAATCGTGCTGTTTCACGACCAATACCCCGGCTGGCGCCGGTAATGAGAATGATCTTGCTCATGGGGGCCCTCACTTATTGAAAGGTCCGCTCAGCTTAGGCAGGAATCGCGTGCGATGCGAATCCAAAAGCAGTTTGGAAAGCCATGGTTACATATCGCGGATAACCTTGAGACCTTCCTGCTGGGGGTGAGCCGCGCCGAACAGATCCGCATAGCGCATGGTTGCATTGGCATGCTCGCGCATGAGGGCCTCTGCCCGAGCGCCTTGCCGGTTGACCAGTGCATCGACAATTGCATGGTGTTGCATATGAGCAAAGTTGAAACGGCGATACTCACGAGCCATATCGTTGCGGTCGACCGCCAATGAACTTACCGAAGCAAACGGCAAATGATCATTACGCGCCAGAGCATGGCCAATGGCTGGATTGCCGCTGGCCTCAATGATGACCTGATGAAAGCGCCGATTGAAGTCATGGTAGATCTCCATGTCTTCTTCAGTGACGTATCCCTTCGCAAACAGGGCATCGCCTGTTTCGAGGCATTGCTGCAGCAGTGCCTGCGCGTTTGGATCCAAACCGCGCTCCGCTGCCTGCCGAGCCGCTAAGCCCTCTAGGACGCCCCGAACCTCCACTGCGCCAGCAATCTCCTCCCCCGTCACCGTACGAACGGTATACCCCCGACCTTCATTCTTGGACAGCAGCCCTTCCTGCTCCAGGGTTCGGAAGGCCATGCGCACCGGCATACGCGAAACACCGAGACGCTCGGCGGTCGGAATTTCCACCAGCCGCTCACCTGCCGCCAACTCGCCGGACACAATCATCTTTCGTAGGGTGACCAGCACCCGCTGCCCTGGCTTGCTCATGAGATCCTCTCGCCCCTGTAATCGCTGCATCTTAACGCAGGCCGCCATAGCCCGTGCGTAAGGTTTTGAACCCGCTATCGTCAGGTATCCGCTCGTCAGCCGTCGAACTGAGTGATCGTTAATCGCACTAAAAATGGATCCAGAAATCGCACAGCAGTTGACTCTCATACCAGAAAGGGCGAAGTATTGGATCCAATAAAAACAAAACAGCCCTGTGAGGAAAGACCATGTTTCCGAAAAATACGTGGTATGTAGCCTGTACGCCTGACGAAATCGCCGACAAGCCCCTCGGCCGTCAGATCTGTGGTGAGAAGATCGTTTTCTATCGTGGCCCGGAAGGCAAGGTCGCGGCGTTAGAAGATTTTTGTCCTCATCGTGGCGCTCCGCTCTCCCTGGGCTTTGTACGTGACGGCAACCTCGTCTGCGGTTACCACGGCCTGGAAATGGGCTGTGATGGCAAGACCGTTGCCATGCCAGGCCAGCGTGTCCGTGGTTTTCCCTGCATTCGTCAGTATCCGGTCGAGGAGCGCTACGGCTTTATCTGGGTCTGGACAGGCGATGCCGAAAAAGCCGATCCGGCACTGATTCACCACCTGGAGTGGGCCGACAATCCTGAATGGGCCTACGGTGGTGGCCTGTATCACATCAACTGCGACTATCGCCTGATGATCGATAACCTCATGGACTTGACCCATGAGACCTATGTGCACGCCAATAGCATCGGCCAGCCGGAAATTGACGAAGCCTCCCCGACCACCAAGGTCGAAGGCGATACCGTTGTCACCAGCCGCCACATGGAAAACATCATGGCCCCGCCCTTCTGGCGCATGGCGTTACGTGGCAATAACCTGGCTGATGATGTCCCAGTGGACCGCTGGCAGATCTGTCGCTTTACGCCGCCAAGCCATGTGTTGATCGAAGTAGGTGTAGCCCATGCCGGCAAAGGTGGCTATGAAGCCGATCCTAAATACAAGGCGTCCAGTATTGTAGTGGACTTCATCACGCCAGAGACCGAGACCTCTATCTGGTACTTCTGGGGCATGGCGCGCAACTTCAGGCCTGAAGATGAGGCGCTGACGGCGACCATTCGTGAAGGTCAAGGCAAGATCTTCTCCGAAGATCTGGAGATGCTGGAGCGTCAGCAGCAAAACCTGCTGGCTTACCCCGAGCGGCAGCTACTCAAGCTGAACATCGATGCCGGCGGTGTGCAGTCACGGCGAATTCTGGAGCGGCTGATCGAAAGCGAGCGCAGCGCGGCTGCTCCCTTAAACATGATCGCCACGGCGTGACAGCATCCGGCGCCTCTTTCCATAGAGGCGCCAGCCATTGATGAGCGTGACAGCCGCTCGACCGAGGACCCTATCGTGATTGAAGTCCTGATCGTTTCGAAGAAAACCGAAGCTACGGATATTTGCAGCCTTGAGCTGGCCAGTGTAGACGGCTCGCCGCTGCCGGAATTCAGTGCGGGCTCGCACATTGATATTCACTTGCCAGACGGACTCACCCGCCAGTACTCACTTTGCAATCCGTCCAGCGAGCGTCACCGCTATCAGATTGCCGTCCTGAAGGACCCTGCCTCCCGTGGCGGCTCGCTGGGCGTTCACCAACTCAAGGAAGGTACGCATGTTCACATCAGCGAGCCACGCAACCTGTTTTCTCTGGCCCACGGTGCCAAGCGCAGCCTGCTGTTTGCCGGCGGCATTGGTGTAACACCGATCCTGTGCATGGCTGAAAGGCTGTCAAACATGGCCGCCGATTTCGAGATGCATTACTGTACCCGCTCTGCCGACCGCACGGCCTTTGTCGAGCGGATCAAAACCTCCTCCTTTGCCGGTCAGGTGCATTTTCACCATGACGATGGCCCTGCGCAGCAGAAACTGGATGCCGCTCAGGTGCTGGGGCAGCCAGAATCAGATGTGCACGTTTACGTGTGCGGCCCGACAGGCTTCATGGAGTACGTTCTCAGTACAGCCAAAGCCAATGGCTGGCCGGAAGAGCAACTGCATCGTGAATACTTTGCGGCAGCACCCACCGATACCGCCAATGACGGCAGCTTCGACCTCAGGATCGCCAGTACCGGACAGACCCTGCATGTTCCGGCTGAACGTACCGCACTCGACGTTCTGCTTGAGGCGGGATTCGACATTCCGATGTCCTGTGAACAAGGTATCTGCGGCACATGCCTGACGCGGGTACTGGATGGCGCCCCGGACCACCGGGACATGTTCATGACTGAAGAGGAACAGGCGGCAAACGACCAATTCACGCCTTGCTGCTCGCGCGCAAAGAGCGCTGTACTGGTTCTGGATATCTGACGGGGCAGGCATGCGCTCGTCGGGTTATCAGATCGCCATCAAAAGCTGTTCGTTAAGCGGCCACTCCTGTACTGCCAGAGGGCCGCGGTGTCGTATAAGTAATGCATTCAGTCTGCTTGAGCATTGCGCGGTTAACCCTCGCCACGTTGAGCAGACTTTCAGCAATACAACAATAACAAGAGGCGCCTCCCATGCGCATGACACCCATTTCGTTGTCTTGTCGTACCCACCTGATAGCCATAGCCGCCGAACAGGAGGTCAACCATGCATAACGACCTCCGCCAGGCTGTTGATGAAGGCCGCATGAACCGCTTTCAATGGACAGCTATCAGTATCTGTATCGCGCTAAACATGATCGACGGATTCGACGTTCTGGTCATGGCCTTTACGGCCGCGTCTGTTTCAGCTGAATGGAATCTTTCTGGCGCTGAGCTGGGTGTACTGCTCAGCGCCGGACTGTTCGGCATGGCTGCGGGCTCGCTGTTCATCGCCCCCTGGGCAGATCGCTTCGGGCGTCGCCCGCTGATTCTGGCTTGCGTGACCGTTGCGGGTGTTGGCATGCTGCTTTCAGCATTCACTCAGTCAGCCACACAACTGGCGGTGCTACGCGCCATTACAGGCCTTGGCATCGGCGGGATTCTGGCCAGCAGCAACGTAATTGCCAGTGAATACTCGTCCAAGCGGTGGCGCGGACTGGCGGTTACGCTGCAATCCACCGGCTATGCGCTTGGCGCCACTATTGGCGGCCTGATTGCCGTGGCGTTGTTGTCCGCCTGGGGCTGGCGCTCGGTCTTCATCTTTGGCGGTCTAGTGACCTTCGCTATCATTCCATTCGTGTTGTGGCGCCTACCAGAGTCCCTGGACTTCCTGCTGGCCAAACGCCCGAACAATGCGTTGGTACGGATTAATCGTCTGGCCCAGAAGCTGGGCTATACGCCGCTTACCGAACTCCCCCCGCAACCTCTGCGTGAAGCGCATAAAGGCAGCAGCTTCAAGCAGCTGTTCTCTCCGGCATTGCTGCGTACCACCCTGTTGATCTGGGGCTCATTCTTCCTGACGATGTTCGGCTTCTACTTCATCATGAGCTGGACGCCCAAGCTGCTGGTATCGGCAGGTCTTTCCGCCCAGCAGGGCGTCACCGGCGGCGTATTGCTGAGCATCGGTGGAATCTTTGGCGCGGCCTTGATTGGCATGCTGGCAGCGCGATTCAAGATGAGCCATCTACTGGCCGTCTTCATGGCCTGCACCGCAGTGCTACTCAGCCTGTTCGTTTCCACGACTTCATCGCTTACCACCGCCTTTGCCCTGGGTCTGCTTATCGGCCTGTTCAGCAATGGATGCATTGCCGGTCTCTATGCGCTGGCCTCTATGGCGTATGACGCCTCTGTACGCGCAACAGGCATGGGCTGGGGCATTGGTATCGGCCGCTTTGGCGCCATCCTCTCGCCCTTGGTGGCAGGCGGGTTGATTGATCTGCACTGGGGTCCGGCTCAGCTATACCAAGGGTATGCAGTGGTCTTTGTATTGGCGGCGGCTACGGTTCTGCTGCTCAAGCTATCCGCTCCCGTTCGCACGGTAGGCGCACCTTCACAAGCCCATTGAGCGAATAAACCAAAGGCGGCTCCGGCCGCCTTTGGTTCTTTCCATTTAGTCCGGCAGGGTGACCTTGACTGGGCCAGGATGCGCTTTGATGGTCTTGTAGGGAATAACCGTATCGCCCGGCTCGTCGCAGTTTCTGGCCGCCCGCGCAAAGGTGGGTCCCAGATACACCCCACGTGGTTCGAAATACCATACCGAGAACTGCCAGACCGAAGGGTCCTGGTAATTGCATTCGTTCGGATCGTCGTTCATCAGCTCCGGATAAAGACGCTTGAATTGATCAACCACCCAGGGAGCAAATATCTGCTCACGGTAGTTAGAAAACGCCTCCAGATTGTCCATGCCCCGCTCGTAATGGATGGACGGCCCCTTACCCAGCCAGAATATATCTTCCAGCTCCAGGATCTTGCCGGTAGCCAGTTCCATGTTAAGCGGCGCATCGCCAAAGTCCGGGTGTGCCCCACCACAGTCGTAGCTGGTGAACACGCTGATGCTAAGTACGGAGTCATTGATGAATACAGGTTTGACTGTTTGTGTGAACTCCGTATGACGCTCTCGCGCACCAGACAGGCAACCAAAATAGCTGTTCACCTCCTGCCATTGTCGATTCCTTAGGGTCTTGTTAACTGCACTCAGATCCATTGGTTCAGGAGAGGAGACCAGCTGAAACAGACGAATACCGGAGACCGGCTCCGCCCACCACTGCAGGCCATACCCCATGAAGGTGTCCTGCCTATCCTTCTTCAGGCTCAGCCCCTTGAGACGCAGGTAATCATAAGTTGCCGTACGCCTCAGTTCATCCAGAGCAGGCAGATCATTAGCGTCCGCTGGCGGCTCAGCGACAGGAGAAAGGCTGATAGGGAGTGCTTTACCCTTGTCAGCCCAACGACCACTCCAGTGACCGTTGGCACCCTGCTTGAGCGTCCACTGCATGGGCACGCTTTTTTTGCTGAAAAAAGGACGGTTTTCACTCAGGCGCAGGGTGCGCTGTTTATCCAGAGCACCATCAAGCGCAATATCGGCGTGGTACTTCTGATAGAAATAGCGCCCGCTGACCTCGCCGGGTTTATCCAGATCCAGTTCGACCAGCACTTTGGCCTGCCCGATGGTACCTTGCAGCAACATCGGCGCGGCCATAGCCGAACCGGCAGACAATAACAGCGCTGCGCCAACGCACTGTAGCGCAGAAACGATACCTTTCATGGCTCTTATCCTCGCCTATTCCCTATACGAACCGACGCCAGCCTACTGGACCAGCCCGTCAGCCACTACTGTACGGGGAATAGTGAGGCAACACATCCCTGTGGCTGTCATCCGCAGGAAGCAGACGTCAGCAGATCGTGATAACCACGGTTGAAATAGACCAGTCCGTTCACATCGTCCTGACGCTCGATGGCAACTACCTCACACAGGATCACGTCGTGGGTGCCAACAGTGTTGACCGCAGCGATCCTGCAATCAAAGGACACTACCGCACCGTCCAATACTGGCGAACCCGTTACCAGCGTACTCCAGCGAGCGGCAGCAAACCGCTCCCCCATGTCGGTTTTACCCCCAAACACATTGGAGAGCGTCTTATGCTCGCTGCTTAGGGTATTAACACACAGCGTACCGTTGGCCTTGAAAACCGGATAAACCGAGGCCGAACGGTTCAGGCAGACCAGTAAGGTCGGCGGCTCGTCGGTCACGCTGCATACCGCCGTTGCCGTGAAACCGGCACGGCCCTGGGGGCCATCGGTAGTGACAATGTTGACCGCCGCGCCCAGCCGGGCCATGGCATCACGATAGTCCTGCTTAGGCACACACAATGGTCGTTCGGGCGTAACGATATTCAGGTGGGCACGTTGCATGGCATAGCCTCACTGCAGGAGCGGCGCTCCCGTCATCGGGTTCAAGTCAGGTAGTCGAGCATTAAAGCGTTAAAGGTATCGGGGTCGGTCACGCTGGAGGCATGCCCGCCATAGCCGAGCAATTCAAACTGTGCATTGGGCAAGTGTTTGGCCAGATGCTCGGAGCACACCCAGGGCACGAGCATGTCGTCTTGATTGGCGATGACCAGCGTGGGTGTACTGATTTGCGCCAAGTCTTTATCGATATCAAATGCCTGCAGTGCAGCGATGCGCCGACGCACATTCTCTTCACTGGGGAAATGCGCCAGCGCATGAGCTTCATCCACCTTGAGACGTTCGGTATTTTCCAACATCCAGTCGGCGGGATATAGAAAAAGGGGCTGGGCCTGCACATACGCGGCGGGCCCCGTATCGTTCAGGAGATTGAGTCGCACGGCAAAACAGCGAGCACTATGCGGATTAGGCTTACTCCAGGCATTGACGAGGATTTGACTGATCAAAAGGGCTGGTCGCATCAAGGCGAGTTGAAGCCCTACAAGCCCGCCCAAGGCGTGGCCCATAAAGTGGCAGCGCGTAATGCACAGCCCATCAACCATGTCCAATACATCCTGAGCCATGGCTTCAATACAATACCCTTCAGGAATAACCGCCGGGCTCCTGCCTGTACCGGTCTGGTCGTAGATCACCACCCGAAACCGTTCGCCCAGTGCAGCCATCTGAGGCGCCCAGAACGCACCCGCACCGCCAAGGCCAGATGACAGCACGATGGTGTCGACTTCAGCATCCTGCCGGCCATGAATCTCATAGTGCATGCAAGGCTCTCCTGTGTTCCATCGGATGACGTGGTGTTTGTTTTATGTGACAGCGGTGGCAGCAGAACCTCTACCGGGTATTGCTTCGCTCAACCCATCCTGCCTTGGAGGTTGGCGCCCGAATGGAGCGCAGCGACGCCCACCAACCCCACCGCCCTCACTCACTTACCCACATGCGCAATGCTGGCGATCTCGATCAACGCGTCCGGCTTTACCAAACCGCACTGGATGCAATAGCGTGCTGGCTTATCACCGGGAAAATATTCGGCATACACCACGTTGATTGCTCCATAGTTAGCCCAATCGGTAATCATGATCATGTTGAAGGTCACGTCGTCCATGGTACCGCCCGCCGCCTCCACCACACCCTTGATGGTCTCCAACACATGGCGCGCCTGCGCAGCCGCATCCCCCACGTGCACGACGTTATTATCCTTGTCGAACGGCAAGGTGCCGGACACATAGAGAATCCCATCGGCCAAGGAGCCTGGAACAAAGGGCGCCAGGGGCTTACCGGTTCCGGCAGGAATTACGCTTTGCTTGGGCATGGTCAGTCCTTTTTGAACGCTGCGTGAAAGTCGGCAACCGTCGAAACCCAACCAAAAAAGGTCTCGATATTGAACAATGCTGCGTCATGTGCCGAACGCGGACCGGCCTGATGGCAGGCATCGCCCAGGCACACGCCAAAGTATTCGAGAAAGAAGCCGTCGCGCAGGGTAGATTCCACGCAGACGTTGGTGGCGATCCCCACGAATACGAGGTTACGGATACTGCGGGCTCGCAGGAGACTATCCAGGTTGGTGTTATAGAAACCGCTGTAGCGGGTCTTGGGTACGACCAAATCACCTTCACGTGGCTGAAGTTGATCCACCAGCGCGTAATCCCAGCCTCCCTTGGCGAGCAGCTTGCCTTGCAAGTTCGGGCGTTTGCGCATGGTTTTGAGCGCGTTGGACTTGTGCCAGTTGGGGGAGCCGGGTCCACCAGCCTCCTGATAGTCCGGGTCCCAACCGTTTTGAAACCAAACGACCTGAACCCCTGCCATGCGAGCGGTTTCCACGACTCCGGCAATGTTCTCGATTACCGGGCCGGTCGCTTCTACATCAAAACCGGCCAAGTCCAGATAGCCGCCCTTGCTCGCGTAGGCATTTTGCATATCGACGACGATCACCGCCGTCTCGCTGGCTTTCAGCCGCAGCGGTTCAGGCCGTGCAGGTAACGTGACCGCTTCCTGATTGCCAGCCGTCACGGCGTATCCCGCCACCGGTTCGAACGCATTCATCAGGCACTCTCCTGCAGCTGGGTGATATGGCGACGGCTCTGCATGAGCGGCTGGATCTTTTCGCCAAAGTCGGTCACGCCCTGCACGAAGTCATCAAACGTCAGCAACACGCCACTGGTCCCAGGCACGTCGGCAATCTCATCCAGCATACGGGCCACATTGGTATAGGAGCCTACCAAGGTACCCATATTGATATTGACGGCGGACGTCGGGTCCGACATCTGGCGTACATTCGTGTCACCGCCAGACTTGGTATCCGCAGCGGCTTGAGTCCCCAACCATTTGATGGCCTCTTCGTCTGCACCTGCCTTGTAGTGCTCCCATTTAGCGCGCGCCGCTTCGTCGGTTTCGCCGGCAATTACCATGAATAGAACGATAGAACTGACATCTCGCCCTGTTTTAGCCGTGGCGGTCATGAGCCGCTCAGAGGTCGGCGCAAAGGCCTTGGGTGTGTTCACGCCTTTACCAAAGACAAAATTGTAATCGGCATACTGGGCCGAGAACGCCATACCGGCATCGCTGGAGCCCGCGCAGACGATCTGCATATCAGCCTGGGGCTGCGGGCTGACACGGCAGTCCTCCATCTGGAAATGCTCGCCCTTGAAGTCGGAGCGTCCGGTTCCCCATAAGTCGCGCAGGATCTGGGCGTACTCACCCAGGTAGTTGTAGCGGGTGGCAAAAAACTCATCACCAGGCCAAAGACCCATCTGGCTGTATTCGGGCTTCTGCCAACCCGTCACAAGGTTCACGCCGAAACGGCCGCCCGAAATGGAGTCAATGGTGGAAGCCATCCGCGCCACGATGGCCGGGGGCACGGTCAGTGTTGCAGCGGTAGCGAACAGCTTGATGCGTGAGGTAACGGCCGCAAGACCCGCCATCAATGTAAAGGACTCCAGATTGTGGTCCCAGAATTCGGTTTTTCCGCCAAACCCGCGCAGCTTGATCATCGATAAGGCAAAGTCAAAACCATAATGCTCGGCGCGCTGTACGATTTCCTTGTTCAGTTCAAAGGTCGGTTTGTACTGCGGTGCGTTTTCGGAAAGGAGCCAGCCGTTGTTACCGATCGGGATGAATACGCCAATGTTCAAAGTCATGGTCAGCCTCGGATTCGCTCATGGGTCGAAGTGAGTTCCCGCCGTACCGCATGCCAGGAATACCGAAGACAGAGCACAAACTTTGCCAGCTTTGGGTTTCTGTTGGGCAAACAAGGGGTTAGGTAAAAAGGTCCTGGTTAATGTGGACCAACTGGTCTAAACAAGAGCACCTGGTTTGTGCAGCCCGCACAATGATGGGGCAGAAAGGCGCAGGCAAAGCGCCTGCCAAACCATTTAAACCCCTTATTGGCAGTACTCACCCTGAGCTGGCCGCGTTACAGTGCACTCCGCTCTGTAAAGGCAGGAGTCGTTGTGAGTCAGGATCATTCCCCTATACCCAGCAAGCCTACCCGCAAGCCCAGCGCCGCAACGCTGGAGCGTAGGCGACGGCAGCTCGAGGAAAAGCGCAGCGTTATTCTAGGCGCAGCGCTGGAGCTGTTTTCCCGCTATGGCCTGCATGGCACCAGCCTTGATCAGGTAGCAGCCCAGGCTGATGTCTCCAAGACCAACCTGCTCTATTATTTTGGCAGCAAGGAAGAACTCTATCTCAGCGTGCTACGCCAACTGCTGGTGATCTGGCTGGCCCCTTTGAAGACCTTTAGTGCAGAGCAGGACCCGATCGAAGCCATCAAAGGCTATATCAGACATAAACTGGAGATATCCCGAGACTACCCTGCCGAGTCACGCTTGTTCTGTATGGAGATTCTGCAAGGCGCACCGTTGCTCCTAAGCGAGTTGGAAACACCGCTAAGGGAGACCGTCGAGGCCAAGTCTGCTGTGATTCGCGCCTGGGTTGACGCAGGGAAACTAGCTCCTGTCGACCCGCATCACCTGATCTTCACCCTTTGGGCAACCACCCAGCATTACGCTGATTTCCGTGTCCAGGTAGAAGCCATCCTGGGCAAGACGCTAGATGACCCCGCTTTTTTCGAGGAGGTCCTAAGCAGTGTACAAACACTGATTCTGGAAGGCTTAAGGCCCCGCTAGCCTCTCATGCAAAAGCCCGGACAATGCCGGGCCTTTCTATCTGTTTCGCGACACTCAGTCGTCGATCTTGAGTGTGCCCTTCATGATGGCCGCATGGCCTGGGAAGGAACAGAAGTACTCGTAGTCCTCGCCCTTCTTGAGTGCGGAGGTATCAAACGTTACAGACGTTTTTTCGCCACCGCCAATCACTTTGGTGTAGGCAATCACGCGGGTGTCGTTTTCCTTTACGTAATCCTTCTCGATGCCGGCAGAGATACCGTCAGTGGCTACACCCTGAACATCGTCTTTCTTGGTCAGCACCCAGTTATGCCCCATGACATTCTTGGGTAGCGTACCGGGATGGATAAGGTTGACCGTGAATTGCTTGCAGTCCTCGTTAACCTTGATCTTATCGGTGCTAAAGGTCATTTGATCAGTTCCCTGAATATCGACCGAACACTGATCGGCAGCCCATACAGATGAGCTGGCCAGAGCAAGTAGAGAAACAGCAAAAAGCGAACGTTTCATGAAATCTCCTAGCGCATGTGTTCACTTAGTGAAGACTGGCATGTTTGAAAGGGAGTTCCAATGCTTAAAGCGTCTGGAACATGCTTTGCAACGAAACGGCTATAGGCGCCATCGAAACTTTGCACAGCAGGGCGAGCCTGATAATGAGAGGATGTCCCTATCGCTTACCGTCTTGAGGAGTACCATTATGAAGTTCCCGGACTACATCAATCAGCTTTTCGTTGCCTATGCGCTAGGCGCAAGCGGCACCTGCCCCGAGAAAGTCTCTGCCTGATGCCTGCCCTGCCCCGCTCTGCCTGAAGTAACCGGCCTTATAGCTGTCGGTTGCTTCCTGGCTCACCCTAATCTACCCCTATGATCCTTTAACAAGGCTTGGTTAACCCTGCTGTGAGCATTACGCTTACAACTCCTCCCTGCCAAGGATCAGCAATGTCGTTGAAAGCCGTTTGTGTATTTTGTGGTGCCAAGACAGGCGCCGACCCGATTTACCGTGAAGCTGCCGAAGCGCTGGGTCGCTCACTGGCCGAACGCGGGCTTACCCTTGTCTATGGCGGTGGCGCCGTAGGTCTGATGGGCATCGTCGCCGATGCCACCCTTGCCGCTGGTGGCGAAGTGATTGGTATCATCCCCAAGAGCCTTCAGGACGCCGAAGTTGGCCATAAAGGGCTAACGCGTCTGGAAGTGGTCGATGGCATGCATGCACGCAAGGCACGTATGTCTGAGCTGGCGGATGCCTTTGTTGCCTTGCCCGGTGGACTAGGTACGCTGGAAGAACTCTTCGAAGTCTGGACCTGGGGTCAGCTCGGCTATCACGCCAAGCCGCTGGGTCTTTTGGAAGTGAACAATTTCTACGCGCCCCTGGCACAGTTTCTGGATCATGCGGTTGGCCAAGGCTTTGTTGCCGGCCCGCATCGCGAGATGCTTCAGGTCAGCCAGTCGCCGGATGAACTGCTCGATGCACTCGAGCAGTGGAAGCCCACCGTGGCGCCTCGCTGGCACGCCAACGCACCCCAGTAGGTCGCTTCGGTCGATAAAGCGAGGCGTATGGCCTCGTTTTATCGATTCAGCACCATTCATCTCTTTTGGTGAACCCGCTCAACGTATGGCATGTCGCATTTTTACATCGCCCTTACACGTTTGGAGGAATTCACCATGACCGATTACCCACGCCCACCTTTCCCCGAACAACCTCAAGAGCCGCCAGCGCTCCAGTCCAAAATGACTCCAATTCCTGACTGTGGCGAGCAGAGCTATAAAGGCTCCGGCCGCCTGGCAGGCAAAGTCGCGCTGATTACAGGGGGAGACAGTGGCATCGGTCGTGCAGTGGCCATCGCCTTTGCTCGCGAAGGTGCAGACGTTGTCATTTCCTATCTGAATGAACATGAAGATGCTGAAGACACTGCACGTTATGTAAAAGAAGCCGGACGCAAGGTCTTGTTGCTGCCTGGCGATATCAGCAAGCGCCAGCAGTGCCTGGATATCGTGGAAAAGACTGTTTCAGAATTCGGCCGTATCGATGTATTGGTCAATAATGCCGCCTTCCAGATGAGTCATGAAACCCTGGAAGAAATCCCAGACGAAGAATGGGTATACACGTTCGATACAAACATCACAGCCATGTTCCGAATTACCCAGGCAGCTGTTAAACACATGGGTAAAGGCGGTTCGATCATTAACACCACCTCGGTGAATTCGGACATGCCCAAGGCTACCCTACTGCCCTATGCAACCACCAAGGGAGCCATTGCCAACTTTACCGCAGGTCTGGCGCAGCTCCTGGCTGAGAAAGGTATCCGTGCGAACAGTGTAGCCCCAGGTCCAATCTGGACACCGCTGATTCCGTCCACCATGCCGCCTGAGCAGGCGTCGGAATTTGGCAGTCAGGTACCGCTGGGACGTGCAGGTCAACCTGTAGAGCTTGCACCGGTCTACGTCATGCTGGCCTCTGACGAAGCCAGCTATGTATCTGGTGCTCGCGTTGCTGTAACCGGCGGCAAGCCGATTCTGTAACACCTGCTGCGCCATGCTTGGCTAGAGCCTAGTCAAGCATGGCCAGATCGAACACCTACACGCTCTTAATAACCTTTGTGCTTACGCGCGCGCACGGGATTGTTTTGCCTGCCTGTTTCTCATCTGTACTAAGGAGCAAACATGGATTGGTATCCTCTCCGGCTATCCACGCCCATTCGCAGCCATATGTTCGGTGGTCACGCCATTGCTGAGATCTTGGGTCGCCGCGGGCTGCCTGCTGGCCGGATTGCTGAAACCTGGGAAGTCAGCGATGTTGAAGACAGCATCGCACGCGTCACCGAGGGCGCACTTGCCGGTCAATCGCTTCGTGACTTGGTAAAACGTTATCCAACCGAACTGGTTGGCCCAGGCTTTGATGGCCTCTACTTTCCTCTTCTCAGCAAGTTCATCGATGGCTGCGGCATGTTGCCGGTACACCTGCATGCTGATGACGAGACCGCGCGCCGACTCGAATGCCAGCCTAACGGCAAGACGGAAGCCTGGCATATCCTTTGGGCAGAGCCAGGCGCCACTGCCTTGGTCGGAATCAAACCGGGCGTAGATCGTGATGCCCTACGCAGTGCTTTGATTGCTCAGGATTACGATTCCGTGATGCGCCGTTTGCCGGTTCGTGCCGGCGAAACCATCTACATACCAGGCGGAACGCTACACAGTTTTGGCCCTGGCACGTTGATCTACGAGATTGAGCAAACATCAGATATCCAGCAGCAGGCAATGCCTTGGCAGATGTCTGACGGCTCACCGCTCAGTCATCAGGAATGGATTACCGGTATCGATCAGCTGCTCGAAGAGTGCTATCTCGAACCCCAGCCTGAATTCACACCCGGCTTCCGGCTCCCCCAAGGCAATGACATTGACCGCCTGATTTGCACTGCCAGCCCCTATTTCGCGCTGGAGCGCTGGCGTGTAGCAGGTGCCGGCTCGAAGCCACTTACATACCGCGTCAACAAGGCCACAGTGCTCAGCAACGTCGGTACACCCGTACGCATCCAGGCGGGTCAATGGTCCGGCATGCTGGGCGCTGCTGAAACCCTGCTGTTGCCTGCTGCACTTGGAGAAATCCAGTTAGCCGGACCGGCTGATGTTCTGTTCGGCTATGTACCCGATCTGGAACAGGATATCCGTGCCCCCTTGCGTGCGGCGGGCTACAGCCCTCAGGCCTTTGCCATATTGGGCACTACGGAATAACCACTTTCCCTTCACCTATAAAGGAGGTCTTTATGTCTGACTATCCAACTCCCCCCATGCCAGCTGAAACCCAACCTTACCCTGGTTATGAAAGCCAGATGAATCCGCGTCCGGACTTTGGCGAGCAGAGCTACAAAGGCTCCGGTCGCCTGAAAGGCAAGGCGGCACTTATCACAGGTGGTGACAGCGGTATCGGTCGCGCGGTGGCCCTGGCCTTTGCTCGCGAAGGTGCGGATGTTGCCATCTCTTACTTGAGCGAAGACGAAGACGCCCGTGAAACGGCACGGCTTGTTACCGAAGCAGGCCGCAAGGCGATTCTGATTCCAGGCGATTTAAGCAAGCGTGAAAACTGCCTGGCCGTCGTGCAGAAAACCGTTGAAGCGTTTGGCCGTATCGATGTGCTGGTCAACAACGCCGCATTCCAGATGACGCGTCAATCACTGGAAGAAATTCCGGATGAGGAGTGGGTGCACACGTTCGATGTGAACATCACCGCCATGTTCCGTATCACCCAGGCGGCAGTCAAGCACATGCCCAAGGGCGGCTCAATCATCAACACATCATCGATCAACGCTGATATTGCACCGCCATCGCTGTTGGCCTACTCCGCTACCAAGGGGGCCATTGCCAACTTTACCGCAGGCTTGGCGCAGCTCCTGGCCGAGAAAGGTATTCGTGCTAACAGCGTGGCACCAGGCCCGATCTGGACACCGCTGATCCCCTGCACCATGCCAGCCGAACAGGTGGAAAACTTTGGCAAGATGGCCCCACTGGGCCGGCCTGGTCAACCTGTTGAACTGGCACCTGTTTACGTGATGCTGGCTTCAGATGAGTCTAGTTACGTCTCCGGTGCCATGGTGCCTGTCACTGGCGGCTCACCGGTACTTTAATCAATAACGGCTGGGCTGCTCAGTAGCCCAGCCGCTCTCTTACGCTGTTCTGTCATCTCCTCGCCTCATACTGCGCCTACCGTTTCGCTGAAAGCATGCTATTGCTTAAAAGATAAAGCGATTCGCTCTTGCATGCCTATACCGCATGTATGTCAATCTGCACTTGGAAGCGCTAGATGAAGCCTGCTCGCTCTTACGCCGCCTTAGGCCCTGTCACCCTATCTATTCTGCTGGTGGCCTGCTCCTCAACCCAACCCAAACCGGTAGACGTCAACCTAGCTGTGTTCAACGATTTTCACGGCTATCTTCAACCTGCCAAACTGGCCTACCCAGACACCTCTGCCCCCGATGGCAAGCGCATAATCGAAGCGGGTGGAATAGATGTGTTAGGGGGTGTCATCAATCATTTGCGCCACCAGGACCCTGAACTTCTGGTCATCGCCAGCGGCGACCTTATCAGCGGCAGTCCACCCATCTCATCGCTCTGGGCAGATGAGCCTACCATTGAAGCCATGAACCTGTTGGGGCTTCAGCTATCTGCCGTTGGCAATCATGAGTTGGATAACGGCAAGAACGAGCTGCTACGGATTGTTAACGGCGGCTGTGCCTCGAATCGTCCCCAGAAAGCCTGTCAGCTGCACAAGAACTACCAGGGCGCACGCTTTACCTATCTGGCTGCAAACCTGATCGACAACCAGACAGGTAAACCTGTATTTCCGGCTTACAAAATCCTGGAAGCCCATGGGCAAAAAATCGCATTCGTAGGCGCTGTGCTGAAGGATGTAGCGCGTATCGTCTCACCCGCAGGCATGGACGGGCTAAGCGTTCAGGATGAGGCTGATGCAATCAATGCTCAGATTCCAGCCATCAAGGCACAGGGTGTGGAAGCTATCGTTGCGGTTATCCACCAGGGCGGCGGAACAAGGGAATCCTACAACACGCCAGATTGCGCCCACTTACAGGGTCCTATCGTCGAGATCACCAAACGTCTTGATCCTGCTGTCGATGTAGTTGCCAGCGCCCATACGCATCAATCCTATACCTGCCATGTAGACAATCGTCTTGTCTTCCAGGGCGGCTCCTATGGACAGTTCGTCAGCCATGTAAGGCTCGGTATCGATCCCAAGACTCACGATATTGTCTCGGCCAACAATGAAAACCTGACCGTGGACGCTCATCGCTATACACCAGATCCTAAGCTTGCCGCGCTACGCCAGGAGGTTGAAGCACGTAGCCAACATGTACTTCAGCGGCCTATTGCACGCCTTGCCGTCCCACAGATTACACGCTCGACCGATGCAAACGGAGAATCTGCGCTAGGTGATCTCATCGCAGACGCCCAACTGCAAGCAACGCGCAAACTAGGGGCTCAGATTGCGTTCATGAACGGAGGCGGTATCCGCAGCAATTTTACCCTGGAGCCGGGCCAATCCAAGCTGACCTATGCTCAACTGGCTGCCAACCAGCCGTTCGGTAACACGCTGACCTTGCTTACCTTGAGCGGCGCTCAGCTGTATCAGCTCATGGAAGAGCAATGGGAAAGTGAGGATAGCGCTGGATTGATGCAGGTTTCAGAAGGCTTTAGCTACCGTTGGGATCCGGCAGGCAAACCAGGCCAGAAAGTGGTTTCCGGCAGCCTGCGGCTAAATGGCCAACCTATTCGACTCGACCGAGACTACCGAATTGTCGTAAACAACTTTATGGCTCAAGGGGGTGATGGACTCGATACCCTCAAGCAAGGCCGCCAGGTACAGGAAACCGGCATCCTTGATGTCGATGCGCTTGAGCAATACTTGGTCTCCAAAGACGCTTCAGGCGCACCCGCAGGCCGGGCAACACCCGCAGGGCGAATCCAGCGCTTGTAGAAGGTGGAATACATTATCCAGCGCTCCGTTATTCAACGGAGCGCTGGATAACTTCTAATACCGCAGGCAAGTCATTCCTATATCCGTCATAGCCCAACCACTTCCGTGTAGACCTCTTGGCCCAAATAGGTAAAACAAAAGAGCTAACTCACATGCTTTTTAAAAAAGTTAGCTAGACATGCAAATAACTGCCTTAATGGAAAGGCATCACTCGAAAATCTGAAATATTTCGTTACTAATGTAGAGGCCAGATCCGTTACAGAGGTTTCCTCCAATGAAAGATGACGACCGCAATAAGCCTGATGCCACCCTTGAGAAATCACGCCGCCGTTTCCTGATTGGAGCAGGGGTCGTCGGATTAGGGCTGGGGCTGCCTGGCCTTGACCGCATGGGCATGGCTGAAGCCGCCGAGCGCAAGGCGTTTGACCATTCACTAAAACGGCAAATTAAAAATGTCGTCGTTATCTATGCGGAAAATCGCAGCTTCAATAACCTGTTTGGTGATTTTCCTGGCGTTTCAAAGCCACTTTCCGCGGTCAGTGCCAAGCACTTCCAACAGAAGGATCGCAATGGCCAGCGGCTGCCCCACTTACCGAAAATATGGGGAGGTTTGGTTCCGACAGCCCAGACCATCGAGGGTCAGCAATATTTGATTACTGAAGATCAGATTACTGGACTTTCAAACGCACCTTTCCCGCTGAAGGATGCGCAGGGCAAGCCGCTTCATCCGGGACTGATTACGCGTGACCTCGTGCATGCCTTTTACCAGAATCAGATGCAAATCAACGGTGGCCGCAATGACGGCTTCGTTGCCTGGGGCGACTCCGGTGCACTGGTCATGGGTTACTACAGCCAGCCCGAGAAATTACGCCTGTGGAAACTTGCCAAGGAATTCACCCTGTGTGACAACTTTTTCATGGCAGCTTTTGGTGGCTCCTTCCTGAACCACCAATTCCTGATTTCGGGTCGCGCGCCCTTCTATCCCAACCACACGACCAGCCCGGCCAAGGATAAAGTCGCTGTACTCAAGGGCAAGAATCCGTTGGGTTATGAACTGGCTCTGGCGGAAAACTCCCCAGCTTCGGCCCTGGATGGACGTCCGGTATTCGTCAATCCGGGCGCACTTAGCCCGGACGGCTATGCTATCAACACCATGTTGCCGCCCTATCAGCCCAGCCAGATTCCGCCACCGGCAGGAGGCGACCCGGCCCTGTCCGACCCAACCAACCCGAGCGTACTGCCACCACAGACCCACGCCACCATTGGCGACCTGCTGTCAGCCAAGGGCGTGGACTGGGCTTGGTACTCGGGTGGCTGGCAGGCAGCGCTGGAGGGCAATGGCGCCGATACCCGGTTCCAGGCGCACCACCAACCATTCAATTACTTCAAGCGCTTCGCCCCGGGCACGGCAGCACGCGAGCAACACATCCGCGACGGCGGGATTGGCGATGATCCGAGCACCAACCGCTTCCTGGCAGACATTGATGCTGGTCGCCTGCCGCCTGTCACCTTTTACAAACCCCAGGGCAGCCTCAACCTGCATGCCGGTTATGCCGATGTAGCCTCGGGCGATCAGCACATCGCTAAAGTCATTGAACACCTACAGAAAAGCCCCCAGTGGGAAAACACCGTGGTCGTCATTACTTTCGACGAAAACGGCGGCTGGTGGGATCACGTAGCGCCACCCAAAGGTGACCGTTGGGGTCCAGGCACACGTGTTCCGGCCCTTGTTGTATCGCCCTTTGCACGTAAAGGTCAGGTGGATCACGAACTGTACGACACTACATCAATCTTGCGACTGATCACCCGGCTGCACGGCTTGCCGCCGCTTAAAGGCTTGGTTGAGCGTGATATTGCACGCGTTACTCACGGCCTGGCTCCGCTGGGTGACCTTACCAGCGCATTAACGATCCGCTGATAGCAAAACGGCGAGCCTTTGGGCTCGCCGTTGTGTTAGCGCGGGATATTGGGCTCTCGCCGTGGCTTTTTCTTGCCCTTGGCAAAAGCTGCCGCCTGTCCTTCCTGTTTTTTGTCCCACCCCTTGCTGCCATCGGTCGCACGTGGCGGTAAGCCAGTGTGCTGAGTAAGCAATGGCTTACCGGATTTTTTGCTACCCAGTGGCGTCGAGTTCTTACGACGCGCACTCTGGTAAGTGCCATCCACTGCAGGTTGGAACGTTGGGATCAGGTGATGCTTGCCGTTCCCGATCAAGTCGGCGCGCCCCATGTCCTTGAGCGCCTCACGCAGCATCGGCCAGTTATTTGGATCGTGGTAGCGCAGGAAGGCCTTATGCAGACGACGCTGGCGCTCACCCTTCACAATCGGCACACCATCACTCTTGTAAGTTACCTTACGCAGCGGGTTTTTGCCCGAATGGTACATCGCTGTCGCGGTTGCCATAGGCGATGGGTAGAAGGCCTGCACCTGATCCGCACGGAAGCCATTACGCTTGAGCCATAACGCCAGGTTCATCATGTCTTCGTCAGTCGTACCCGGGTGCGCAGCAATAAAGTACGGAATCAGATACTGCTCCTTACCCGCTTCCTTCGTGTACTTCTCGAACATTTGCTTGAACCGGTCATAACTGCCGATTCCCGGCTTCATCATCTTAGAAAGCGGACCTTCCTCGGTATGCTCCGGCGCAATTTTCAGGTAGCCGCCCACGTGATGGGTCACCAGCTCCTTTACATACTCCGGCGACTCCACTGCAAGGTCATACCGCAAACCAGATGCAATCAGAATCTTTTTTACGCCCGGCAAGGCACGTGCAGAACGATACAGCTGGATCAATGCCGAGTGATCGGTGTTCAGGTTTTCGCAGATACCAGGCCACACGCAGGACGGCTTGCGGCAATGCTTCTCGATCTCCGGGTCCTTACATGCAATGCGGTACATATTGGCCGTTGGGCCACCAAGGTCAGAGATAACGCCAGTAAAGCCTGGAACCTTGTCGCGAATCTCTTCGATTTCGCGAATGATCGACTCTTCCGAGCGATTCTGAATGATCCGGCCTTCGTGCTCGGTAATAGAACAGAAGGTGCACCCACCAAAGCAACCACGCATGATGTTTACCGAGAAGCGAATCATCTCGTACGCGGGAATGCGCTCACCTTTGTAAACAGGATGCGGGACGCGTGCATAGGCTAGCCCAAACACATAGTCCATCTCTTCAGTAGTCAGTGGAATCGGCGGCGCATTGAGCCAGACATCCTGATCACCATGACGCTGAACCAAGGCGCGGGCATTACCTGGGTTGGTCTCCAGATGCAGCACGCGGTTGGCATGGGCATACAAGATCGCATCGCCCTTCACTTTTTCGAACGAGGGTAGGCGAATGACCGTTTTGTCACGGGTCAGCTTTGGGCTTGGCAGTAACTGCACGACCTTGGCCTCTTCAGGATCGTCCTGAGGCCCTTTGGACTGCTCAATCGCACACGCCTGAAGATCCTGCGTGTTGACGTAAGGGTTAATGATCTTGTCGACCTTACCCGGGCGGTCGATACGGGTCGAATCCAGCTCGAACCAGCCCTCCGGCGTGTCCTTGCGGATAAAAGCAGTTCCCCGGATATCCGTAATCGACTGGATGGCCTCGCCTGCCGCCAGACGATGAGCAATCTCTACTACCGCGCGCTCGGCATTGCCGTACAAGAGGATATCAGCCTTGGCATCCATCAGGATGGAATGGCGCACCTTGTCCTGCCAATAGTCATAGTGAGCGATCCGGCGCAGCGATGCTTCGATACCGCCCAACACGATCGGCACACCCTTGTAGGCTTCACGGCAACGCTGGCTGTATACCATGCTGGCACGATCGGGGCGTTTGCCTGCCATGCCGCCCGGGGTATAGGCGTCGTCCGAGCGAATCTTGCGGTCAGCCGTATAGCGGTTGATCATTGAGTCCATGTTGCCTGCGGCCACGCCAAAAAACAGGTTTGGCTTGCCAAGCTTCATGAAGTCGTCTTTGGACTGCCAGTCTGGCTGGGAGATGATCCCTACCCGAAAGCCTTGCGCTTCCAGCAGACGTCCAATAATGGCCATGCCAAAGGACGGGTGGTCCACATACGCATCGCCTGTTACAACGATGATGTCGCAACTGTCCCAGCCGAGCAGGTCCATTTCTTCCCTGCTCATCGGCAGAAAAGGCGCAGGTCCAAAACACTCAGCCCAATATTTGGGATAGTCGAACAACGGCTTGGCAGCGAGCATGAAGGCTTCCGGGGATAAAAAGTAGTGCGGGAGGATGCGCAAGAATAGCACAAAAAATAGCCAATTAAGAGAGGCTAGAAGCTATCCGTCGCCTGACAGCCGCATGATTACTGAGCCGCTGCGCTTACCAATTAGCTCAATAAGTTGTGGCTAACGGGCTCGATCTCTGTGAGGTCAATGATTAGCATCTCAACAGTAGCGTCATCTGCTGGAAGAACATGTCGACGCCTGGATTAGCGCACATAAGGCATAACGCATCCAAGAAAAAGCCGCACAGGTGTGCGGCTCTTCTACGTCTTTGACGGCTCAGTCATCATCAAAGTTATAGCTACCGGGCGCCAGGTTCTCGAAGCGGGTGTACTTACCGATAAAGGCAAGTCGTACCGTGCCGATAGGGCCGTTACGCTGCTTACCAATAATGATTTCAGCCACCCCCTTGTACTCCGTTTCAGGGTGGTAGACCTCATCCCGGTACACAAACATGATTACGTCGGCGTCCTGCTCGATTGCACCGGATTCACGCAAGTCAGAGTTCACCGGACGCTTGTTAGGCCGTTGTTCCAGCGAGCGGTTAAGCTGGGACAGTGCGACAACAGGACAATTGAATTCCTTGGCCAACGCCTTGAGCGAGCGAGAGATTTCGGAAATCTCGTTGGTCCGGTTTTCACTGGCCGTTCCGCCGATCCGCATTAGCTGCAGATAATCGACCATGATCAAGGCAAGATCACCATGCTCACGCACCAGACGCCGGGTTCGTGCACGCATTTCCGATGGACTGATACCTGCCGTGTCATCGATAAACAACTTACGGTCATTCAAGAGATTGACCGCTGATGTCAGACGCGGCCAGTCATCGTCTTCCAATTTTCCCGAGCGGACCTTGGTCTGATCAATCCGCCCAAGAGAGGACAACATACGCAGCACGAGCGAATCGGCTGGCATTTCCAAGGAAAATACCAGTACTGCTTTATCCGTACGCAGCACCGCATTTTCAACCAGATTCATGGCAAAGGTCGTCTTACCCATGGAAGGACGTCCAGCCACAATGACCAGGTCAGAGGGTTGCAGGCCACTGGTTTTATCGTCCAGGTCGACAAAACCGGTCGAGACACCAGTGATCGCATTATCGGAGTTGAACAAGGTGTCGATCCGATCGATCGCCTTGGTCAAAATGTCATTAACGCCAATAGGCCCTCCCGTTTTGGGGCGCGCTTCGGCGATCTCAAAGATCTTGCGCTCCGCATCATCAAGAAGCTCATTAGCGCCACGACCTTCAGGGTTATAAGCACTGTCAGCGATATCATTACTGATGCCGATCAGCTGGCGCAGCGTAGCGCGCTCGCGCACGATCTGGCCATAGGCCTTGATGTTTGCAACAGAGGGGGTATTTTTCGCCAGCTCACCGAGGTAAGCCAGTCCCCCTACCTGGGGTAGTTGACCTTCCTTGTCGAGCTGCTCGGATAACGTAACCACATCGAAAGGCTGGTTAGTTTCAGCCAGACGAGCAATGGCACGAAAGATCAGACGATGGTCATGGCGATAGAAGTCGCCATCCGAGACCTGATCCGAGACGCGCTCCCACGCATTGTTATCCAGCATCAAGCCACCCAGCACGGCCTGCTCGGCCTCGATTGAGTGCGGGGGCACCTTCAGCGCGGCAGTTTGCAAATCGTATTGTTCAGCGATGGCGATCTCATTCATGGCGTAGCGATTGGCACCGAAAGTTCGATCAGAGAAGACAGGCCTTCATGGCCTGAAAAAAAACGGGCACGTCATCACGAGAATGACGTGCCCGATTGTCGGCAGGCTTGCATGTTCGTGCAAGCCCGCCAGTCAGTTGTCATGACCGCTTATTCAGCAACCACGACCACCTTGACGGTAGTTTCAACATCAGTGTGCAGTTGCACATTTACGTCGAACTCGCCAACGCTACGCAGAGCGCCGTTAGGCAGACGAACTTCGCTCTTGTCCAGCTCAACACCAGCAGCGGAAACAGCTTCAGCGATGTCGCGAGTGCCGATGGAACCGAACAGCTTACCTTCTTCGCCAGCGTTAGCAGCGATGGTAACAGTCAATTCGTTCAGCTTGGCAGCACGTGCTTCAGCAGCAGCCTTATTATCGGCAGCCTGCTTCTCGAGCTCTGCACGACGTGCTTCGAACGTAGCAACGTTGTCAGCAGTAGCAGCAGTCGCCTTGCCCTGCGGCAGCAGGAAGTTACGAGCATAACCGCCTTTAACGTTCACTTTATCGCCCAGGTTGCCCAGGTTGGCGATCTTTTCCAGCAGGATGACTTCCATTTGAGTCTTACCTCTTAACTTTTAACCTTCACCGTTCGTGGAGTCCTTGGACGTATTTGCCAGGCGCCCACGAAAATCAAACAGACTGTCGACAACGGCTGCGATCACCAACAACGGATAGATCAACTGCCCAAAAATCAGCAGCGTCACATACAACCCCACCAGCCAGAATGTGGCCATGTGCCTTTGTCTTACCAACCCATGAATCAGCGCAACACCAGCTATCGCCAGAGGCACGCTGCACAGGGGTGTCAGCATTCCAAGTCCCAGGTTGATATTGGGTGCCAGTAGCATCACCAACAGCATTCCCAGAGCCAGGGCGGGCGGCAATCTCAACGCGTGAAACTCACGAGCGAAACCACCTGGGTTATACAATGCAGCTTGCCAATAACGTCCCAACATCAGACACAGCAGACAGACAATCTGGAAAAGACTCGCCATCAAACCGGTCAGCACAGGTATCAGCATGTCATGCAGCTGAGCCTGCTTGGCTTCCGGCAAAGCATCCGGTGACTGACCCGCCATCTGTGGCAGAAGTTTTTGAATCTCCCCTGCCAAGAGGTTAATGGGCTCTGCGTAGACATGACCAATAGTCACAGCAAACGCCAGACCAACCGGAATACTGGCGAGCAGGACTCGTGACCAGGAAACACTGCTGCGTAAAACCACTGCCAACGCCACGGTGCCGATGAATACGAGCGCAATGCTCGGATCCCCCAAAAACCACCAGAGCGCGGCCGGCAGCAATGCCCAAACCACTACACCTGCAGCGTCACTCGCGCCGCGGCGCAGGACGACCAGACTCCCTGCTGCAGCGCTAAGCCAGTACAGAAATGGCACAACCGCTGCAATCACCACCGTAAGGGTGGCTTGCATGCGACCACGCATGATGAAATCAGCAAGGGCTCGCATGCGAATTATCCGTTAGTTCGTGTCGATGCCCGGTCTCAACGGCCGTGGCTATCGGTGTAGGGCAACAGGGCCAGATAACGAGCACGCTTGATGGCGGTACCCAGCTGACGCTGGTACTTGGCCTTGGTGCCAGTGATACGGCTCGGAACGATCTTGCCGGTTTCGGAGACGTAGGCTTTCAGGGTGTTCAGATCTTTGTAGTCGATCTCTTTCACGCCTTCAGCGGTGAAACGGCAGAATTTACGACGACGGAAGAAACGTGCCATAACAATGATTCCTCAATAATCCAGGCTTACTCGGCGCTATCGTCGCCATCGACGTCAGCATTGTCATTGTCGCTGCCATCAGCAGACTCGGACTCAGCAGGACGCTCGCGACGCTCACGGCGCTCGCTACGGTTTTCTTCGGCCTTGAGCATTTCAGACTGGTCGGTAACAGCTTCATCGCGACGAAGGATCATGTTACGGATCACGGCGTCGTTGTAACGGAAGTTGTCTTCCAGTTCAGCCAGTGCCTTGGCGCTGCACTCGATGTTCATTAGAACATAGTGAGCTTTATGCACGTTGTCGATGGCGTAAGCCAGCTGGCGACGGCCCCAGTCTTCCAGACGATGAACCTTGCCACCGTCTTCTTCAATCGCTTTGGTGTAGCGCTCAACCATGCCGCCCACCTGTTCGCTCTGGTCAGGATGAACCAGAAACACAACTTCGTAATGACGCATAAATGCTCCTTACGGGTTATAGCCTGCCACATGATGCGGTCAGGCAAGGAGTGAATGTTTCGTTTTAACTTGCCTGCAGGCAGAGACCGCCACAGGCAAGGGGCAGTATTCTAGAGAAGGGCACCGGGTGGCGCAAGGAAGATAACGAGCTAACCGGCTCGTCGGTACAACTATCTGACGGACAGATCATCCAACAGCTGCCGGATCTTGAAAAGATCGTACGGCTTGAGCAGTGCTTTTACATGTTTAAGCTCATCGTCCTTGTCAAAGGCGTAGCCGGAAGCTACTACGACATGTAGATCCGGATAACGCTTGAGTGCCTGGCGACTTAGATCCAGACCTGACATGCCACCTAGTCCGATATCTGTAAAAAGGACATTGAAACCACCCTTTTGCAGGGCGTCCAGCGCCTCCTCAGCAGAGGCCACAGCCGTGACCTGGTATCCGAACTCCTCCATAACCTCACTGGTCAGGCTACGCAGGGTCAGGTCGTCCTCGACCAGCAGAATATTCAACGCCCTATTACTTGCGGTTTCCTCCAACGCCATTTCCTCTTCCAGTACAGCTATAAGGGGGTGTGCTTTCTTTGCACGCCAAGCATCATACGCACCTTTTGCGCCAACTCATCCCGTCGATAGGGTTTACTGAGCAGATTGGTGCCTGTATCAAAACGCCCGCCTTGAATCACGGCATCCTGCGTGTAGCCTGAGGTGAACAGCACTTTCAAAGAAGGTCGCAGTGCCCTAGCTCTACGTGCAAGCTCAGTACTGCGTACAGGGCCGGGCATTACAATATCTGTAAACAATAAGTCGACAGGCGCTCCCTGTTCAAGGAGCCCCAGGGCCGCTTGCCCATCCTTTGCCTCCAGCACTTCATAACCTAGCTCAGCCAGCATCTCCATAACGATCTGACGGACATCAGCATCATCTTCCACTACCAGAATACATTCGCTTCCGCCTTCCTCAGGCAAAGGCAAACACATGGAACTGTCGACTGTATCCGAATGCGGTATAGCGCGTGGCAGATAAAGGATGACCGACGTTCCTTTTCCCAAGGCACTGTTGATCAAAATATGTCCACCGCTCTGCTTCACGAAGCCATAGACCATAGATAATCCAAGCCCGGTGCCATGCTCTTCACGCTTGGTTGAGAAAAAGGGCTCGAAGGCTTGTGTCCTTACATCCTCGGTCATCCCACGCCCGGTATCCGTGATGATCAGCTGAACATAATCACCAGGGATTACATTATCAGCGGCCTGCCCTATAGCATCGGGCAACAAAACATTACGCAATTCGAGGGTAACATGCCCTCCATCAACCATCGCCTCACGGGCATTGAGCAACAGACTGACCAATACGTTTTCCAACTGGCCTGCATCGACAAATATCGTCCATAAGTCAGGGTCGGCAAGAATCGTCAAGGTAACGGCATCGCCTAAGGCTTGACTCAACAGATCACTCATCCCTTCCAACAAGCCCTTCGTATCAATCGGCGTTGGCTGTAAGGGTTGTCGCCGCGCAAAGGACAACAGCTGCGACGCAAGACGTCCACCGCGCTCCACACCGGAATTAGCTGCCTGTAGCCGGCGTTGACCGACCTCGTCACCTGCTAACCGGGCGTTCAGCAACTGTAAATTGCCCCCGATTATCTGCAGAACATTGTTGAAGTCATGAGCAACACCACCGGTCAGCTTGGCAACTGCTTCCAGCTTTTGCGCCTGAGCCATAGCTGCCTGTCGTCCATCCTCACTGCGCTTGAGCTCACGTGTACGCTCTTGCACCAGGCCTTCAAGGTGCAAACGATAATTAGCCAGCTCGGTTTCAACCCGCTTTTGCTGAGTAACATCGTTACCCTGGATAAAAATTCCAGTCACCTGACCGTTATCGATAATGGGCTGCAGAATGAAATCTACATATACGTCTTCAGGCCGCCCCAGAGCGTCACGTTGAATATCCAGACGAACACCCCGCCCGGAAAATGTCCTGTGCGAAACAAGTGCTTCGTCAAATAACCTAAGAACACCCTGTTCTGCGAGTTCGGGAAAAATCTCTCGAATGGAATGCCCCACGACCTCCTCACGCGCCACAAGATGTAGAAACGCATCATTGGCCAGCTCAAAGATATGGTCAGGTCCTCCCAGAACACAGATGAAGCCTGGAGCCTGTTGAAACAGCCGTCTTATTTGGGCACCTTCATCCTGCAAGGCTTTAGCTCGATTGAGAAGCTGTTGCCCCAGCTGGAGTTTGGCGTCGGTCTGCTGCGAGGCCCCAGCTGCGCAGGTATGCATAGTCTGGAGTTCGCTGATATCCGTAGCGTGCTGCAGGATGTACTGCAGCTGGCCCTCAGCGTTAAAGAGAGGTGTATGCGTAATGCTCCAGGTATGATCTTCAAACACTACGCCTCTGGCGCTGCTACGCGGGATCGCGTAGCGAATAACAGGGAGGGCGTCTTCCTGTCTGAGCATAGCGGCTCGCTCGATGGAAGCTTTCACCGCCTGCTGTGACAGCACGTTACGCTGCAACGGGTCGACAGGAAATGCCTCAAACAAATGAGCGCCAAGAAGCTCCTGACGCTGTCGCCCCACAACCTTCAGATACGCCTCATTGGTATCTACGATAGCCATGGCGCTGTTCAATAGAACATACGGATTCGGCGAGACCCTGAAGATGCTTTCAAAATCGAGCATGTACTTAACTACTTTGAGCGAGCAAGCCGACCCTCTCTAACGAGGGCGGCGTTGGCGAACGGCTTCGAACAGGCAAACCCCTGTCGCAACGGAGACGTTTAAGCTACTGACGCTACCGGACATTGGTAAGCGCACCAGAAAATCGCATAGCTGACGCGTCAAACGACGCATCCCCTTGCCCTCTGCGCCCATAACCAGCACTGTTGGAACCGTCATGTCCACATCGTAAACGTCCTGCTCTGCCTCCCCTGCCGTACCGACAACCCATACCCCCCGCTTTTTGAGCTTTTCCAAGGTACGAGCCAAGTTAGTGACCGCTACCAAGGGAATCACCTCTGCCGCACCGCACGCCACCTTGCGGACCGTAGCATTCAGGGTAGCCGACTTATCCTTGGGAATAATGACCGCCTGAGCGCCTGCCGCATCCGCCGTACGTAGGCAAGCGCCTAAGTTATGCGGATCTGTTACCCCGTCGAGCACCAAAAGGAGCGGTGGTTTTTCAGCGCGATCAAGAAGTTCTTCAAGCATCGCCTCGCCCCAGATCTGGCTCGGACTTACATGCGCTACCACTCCCTGATGTACGCCATCGATCTGCTCATCAAGTGACTGGCGACTGTGGGTTTGTATCGGAATCCGCGCGGCATCGGCCAAAGTAACTACGGCCTGTATACGCGGCTCCTGGCGCCCTTCGGCTATCCATAGTTGCTTCACCCGCTTAGGGTGATGACGCAACAACGCTTCTACGGCATGAATGCCATAGACCATTTCCCATTGACTCATGACTTGACCTTACGTTTGCGGACTTCACCAGAAGCCGCCTGTGCCTTGGGCTTGGAGGGCCCCTTACGATGTTTGCTTGGCTTTGTCGCCTTGGTTGACTTAGCCGGCTTGCCAGATTTGGCGCCGCTGGCTTTTTTCTTGTCTTTTTTGGCTGGCGTACGTGGCGTTACCTTTTCCTGCCCAGCCGGCTGGGTCCTGACAGGCTTTTCTCCTCCTGTCTTGGCCTCGTCCAGAAGAGCACGCTTGACCGCACGACTGCGCTTGACGTCCGTATTACCCAAAAGCACTTCTGCCTGCTTGAGCAATTCAGGCGAGACCTCAATCCCTACGGCTGAATTTTGCGCAGGTACTTGAGTCTTTTCACGCTTTCGCGATTTCTCTTTGGCTGTATTGACATCGCCTCGAGTACGACGGCCTGTCGGAGCCGTGTGTACTGTACCGGACAACTCGAAGTCGATCTTGCGCTCATCCAGGTCCACACGCGCGACGACGATTTCTACAACGTCACCCAACCGATAGCTGCGACCGCTACGCTCACCGGAGAGGCGATGGTGAACAGCATCGAAATGATAATAGTCGCTTGGCAGAGCAGTCACATGAACAAGCCCCTCGACATAAATGTCGCTCAGCTCGACAAACAAGCCAAACCCTGTCACAGCAGTAATGACTCCAGGGTAGGTCTCACCGACCCGATCACGCATGTACTCGCATTTGAGCCAGTTCGCGACATCCCGGGTAGCCTCATCGGCACGGCGTTCAGTCATGGAGCACTGCTCGCCCAGCTGATCAAGCTGCGCCTCATCATAGGGATAGATTCGTGCCTTTGGCATTGCAGCAGCCCCGGCACGCTTCACATGACGCGTCTCGACCTTGGAGCGAATCACGCTGCGAATCGCACGATGTACCAGCAGATCCGGATAACGGCGAATCGGCGAAGTAAAGTGCGTATACGCCTCATAGTTCAGACCAAAGTGCCCTTCATTATCAGGGCTATAAACTGCCTGACTGAGCGAGCGCAACATGACGGTCTGGATGAGACGGAAATCAGGCCGATCGTGAACGGCTTTGAGCAGCGCCTGATAGTCCTTGGGCGTAGGTGTCGTCTTGCCCTTCGTCAACGTTAGGCCAATTTCACCCAAAAACTGCCGTAGCTTGGTTTGCTTTTCAAGCGGCGGAGCATCATGCACTCGATACAGGGCCGGAATGCTGTGCTTCTCAAGGAACTTGGCTGTCGCTACGTTCGCGCACAGCATGCATTCCTCAATCAACTTATGGGCATCGTTACGCTGAGTAGGACGGATTTCGGAAATCTTCTTGTCGGCACCAAAGACGATACGTGTCTCCTGTGTTTCGAAGTCGATTGCTCCGCGCTCCTGTCGGGTTATCACAAGGGCTTTATATAAGGCATACAGTTCTTCGATATGCGGCACCAGGTGCGGCAGCTGCTCGCGGAATTGTTTTGCCTCGATGCTTTCTGGCATTTCCAATAGCTGACTTACTCGGGTATACGTCAGCCGCGCATGAGAATGGATCACTGCCTCATAAAACTGATAGCCCGTCAGCTTGCCCGCAGCCGAGATGGTCATCTCGCAGACCATCGATAAACGATCTACCAGAGGATTCAGGGAGCACAATCCATTGGACAGAATCTCAGGCAGCATTGGCACTACGCGGCCTGGGAAGTATACCGAGTTACCTCGCCGCCCCGCCTCGGCATCCAACGCAGAACCGATTTTCACGTAGTGGGATACGTCTGCAATGGCTACAAATAGTCGCCAGCCACCGGACTTTTTCTTCTCGGCATAAACAGCATCATCAAAGTCACGCGCATCTTCGCCATCAATCGTCACGAACGGCATACTGCGTAAATCAATGCGCTTTTCCTTGTCCTTCTCTGCAACCTCAGGCTTGAGCTTGGCGGCTTCCTTTTCTACCTCAGGTGGCCATTCGTGGGGAATATCGTAGCTGCGCAATGCCACTTCGATTTCCATCCCTGGCGCCAGGTAATCACCCAGCACTTCAACCACCTCGCCTTGGGCCTGACGATGAATAGTAGGCCAGTCGGTAATATGGACCTGAACAAACTGCCCATGCTGGGCTCCGCCATGCTTACCCGCAGGAACCAGTACTTGCTGCTGGATTTTAGGGCTGTCTGCAACAACGTACGCAATGCCGCTTTCTTCGAAGAACCGGCCGACTACGATCTCGTGGGCACGATGTACGACTTCGACCAGAGCACCTTCGCGGCGCCCTCGACGGTCCAGACCGGACACACGCGCCAGCGCTTTATCGCCATCGAAGACAAGTCGCATTTGAGCAGGACTCAGAAAGAGATCATCACTGCCATCGTCTGGAATAAGGAAGCCAAATCCGTCACGGTGTCCACTGACCCGCCCACAGATGAGGTCGAGCTTATCGACAGGTGCGTAAGCCCCACGGCGGGTATAAAGAAGCTGCCCGTCCCTTTCCATCGCGCGAAGGCGGCGGCGCAAGGCTTCAAATTGATCCTCCTCCGTCAAACCGAACTCTTCTATTAACTGCGCGCGCGTAGCAGGACCGTCCCGCTGCGCCAGATGCGCCAGAATAAGTTCACGGCTTGGAACAGGGTTTTCGTATTTTTCCGCTTCTCTAGCGGCCTCGGGATCGAGGGATTGCCAATCGGCCATCAGTTTGGAGTTACCTTTTGTCTGGTTGGGAGCTTCCTATATTGAAGCTCGAAAATGTCTTAAAGGTTAGTCTTCAAGAAATAATAAAAATTTTCCACTTCAAGGGTTTACAGGCTTAAAAAAGCTCCGTATAGTTCGCGCCACAGCAACGGCAAGCACGTTGCTAACGCGAAATACGGTGAGATCATCGCATATCGCACAGTGCCCAGGTGGCGGAATTGGTAGACGCACTAGGTTCAGGTCCTAGCGGTGGCAACACCGTGGAAGTTCGAGTCTTCTCCTGGGCACCACTTTACAGACAACCGAGCTAAATAGCTCGGTTTTGTCGTTTCTAGGGTTCCGCTTTTCAAGACCCCTTTCAAGATAATTTGTTCTAGCGCCCACGAAAAAGGGCCGCCTAAGCGACCCCTTCTCTGCTTACCTGATCAGATCAGGCAAACGGGTGACGAAGCACAATTGTTTCGTTACGGTCAGGACCTGTGGAGACGATATCGATAGGCGCACCCACCAATTCCTGAATACGAGCAATGTACGCACGCGCATTGGCAGGCAGCTCATCCATGCTGCGAACACCTACAGTTGACTCGGACCAACCCGGCATTTCTTCGTAGATGGGCTCCAGGCCGATGTAACTGTCTGCGTCAGTGGGAGCTTCAGTAAGCTCACCCTCAGCATTGCGATAGCCTACGCAAATACGTACGGTTTCCAGCCCATCAAGAACATCCAGCTTGGTCAGGCAAAGGCCAGAGATACTGTTAACCTCGATAGAACGACGCAAGATAACTGCATCGAACCAGCCGCAACGACGCGGACGACCTGTTACCGAACCGAACTCATGGCCTTTCTTTGCCAGATAAACGCCTGTCTCATCGAACAGTTCGGTCGGGAACGGACCTGATCCTACCCGGGTGGTGTAGGCCTTGGTGATACCCAGAATATAATCCAGATACAAAGGCCCTACGCCCGAACCTGTAGCAACACCACCCGCCGTCGTGTTCGAGCTGGTAACGAATGGATAAGTACCATGATCGATATCCAGCAGCGTACCCTGAGCACCCTCGAACATGATGTTCTCGCCCGCTCTACGCAGTTCGTGCAAGCGCGATACCACATCGAGCATCAGCGGCTTGAGTACTTTGGCGTGCTCCATTGCATCGTCATAGGTCTTCTGGAAATCAACAGGCTGCTCGCTGAAGAAGTTTTGCAAGACAAAATTATGGTAATCCAGCACTTCACGCAGCTTTTGAGCAAAGCGCTCAGGATGGAACAGATCACCCACGCGTAGACCGCGACGAGCAATTTTATCTTCATACGCTGGGCCAATACCGCGACCAGTTGTTCCAATTTTGGCATCACCACGGGCCTTTTCACGCGCCTGATCAAGCGCCACGTGATAAGGCAGAATCAATTGGCAGGCGGAGCTGATACGTAAACGCTCGCGAACCGGAACACCCTTAGCCTCAAGCTCAGCAACTTCCTTGAACAAGGCATCGGGTGCTAGCACCACACCATTACCAATCAGGCACTGCGTATCGGCACGCAGAATACCGGACGGGATCAAACGCAAAATGGTTTTTTCCCCATCGATTACCAACGTATGCCCCGCGTTGTGGCCACCCTGGTAGCGAACAACCGCTGCAGCCTGATCAGTCAGCAGATCGACAATCTTGCCTTTGCCCTCATCACCCCACTGGGTGCCCAGGACGACGACATTCTTACCCATAACCTTTCCCCTATAGGAATCTCTGGAGCCGGCTAACCCGGCGAACTCTCACGACGCCAGGGGCGCCACCTGCCAAATTCCGTCCTGCCATGTCAGCTGTCGGTCACAGCCTGATGCGCGTGCATCCGAGTCATCCTGGCCAGGCAATGCCTGCACCACACGCTCACCAGATGATCGCAATTGGCGGATTGCATTCCATAACTGAGCCTCCTCACCAAGAGGAGCCCATATACCTGTTAATGACTCGGTCATATCAGCCTGGCCTAGCATGACCAGGGTTTTCAGATCGGTAGAAAAACCTGTCGCTGGACGTGCTCGACCGAAGTTTGCACCAATGTTGTCGTAGCGTCCGCCTTGAGCAATAGCCTGGCCACTACCCGGCACAAATGCCGCGAAAACAACGCCGGTGTGGTAGTGATATCCGCGCAGCTCGCCCAGATCAAAATACAACGGGATATCTGGAAACCGCTGAGCTAGCGTACCCGCCAGAGAACACAATGCATCCAATGCCAAAACGACGGAAGGCGGTGCGTCTGCAAGGCGCTGACGTGCAGCATCAAGGGCTTCGCGCCCTCCACACAATTCGACCAGACTGCACAACATATCGCCATAAGGTGCAGGAAGTGTTTGAGTCAGAATCATGACCTCATCCACAGCCTTGCGCTGTAGTGCGTCGAATAACGCCTCTTCGGCCGCGCCTGAGAGGCCCGCCGCTTCACATAAACCGCGATAGATTCCTACATGCCCAAGATCCATATGCACATCAGGTATCTGAGCCAGCTCAAGCACGCCCAGCATCAGACTGATGATTTCAAGATCGCCAGCCGTATCCTTGACCCCATACAGCTCGGCCCCGATCTGAATCGGACTGCGCGAAGTAGACAATGCACGAGGGCGAGAATGCAGGACACTACCGGCATAACATAAACGGCTCGGCCCTTCTCGATGTAATGCATGTGCATCCATCCGGGCAACTTGAGGTGTGATGTCGGCGCGGAACCCCATCAAGCGACCTGACAGCGGGTCGGTTACCTTGAAGGTGCGTAGCTCCAGATCCTGGCCTGCTGCCGTCAACAGCGATTCCAGAAACTCGACGTGAGGTGTTACAACAAACTCGTACCCCCACTGCTGAAACAACTCCAACACCCGTCGACGGGCGATCTCGATGCTGGCAGCCTCGGGGGGCAGGATTTCTTCAATTCCGTCAGGCAGCAGCCAGCGGTCTACCGTTGCCATTGAGCCTTTCTCCATCATGCGAGCGGCAGCCTGTCATGAAGACCTTATGCACGCGCAGGCAAAGCTGCCGCACAGAGCACGGTACAGTGGCGAGCAACAAGCGCAGCGACGGCAGATTGCCTGAGCCATCTCCCGTGACACAACCTCGCCGCCATGCAGGGTTCATGCAGACGCAAAAAAGCCGGGATGTTCCCGGCTGACTTATGATACCACGAAATACAGAAAGGTCAGCGGCGGGCGACGAGCGCCCGCCTACCTTTTTACGGCGTTGGATCACCAAGATATTTGAAGAACTCGTTCTTCGGATCCATCACTAAGATGTCGCTCTTATTAGAGAAACTATTGCGATACGCCTGCAAGCTACGTGTAAAAGAGTAGAACTCAGGGTTTTTTGTATAAGCCTGGGCATAGATTGCTGCAGCACGGGCATCACCATCGCCTCGTGTTTCTTCTGCTTCGCGATAGGCTTCCGCCAGAATGACGCGACGCTGACGATCTGCATCTGCGCGAATACCTTCAGCCAACTCACGTCCCTTGGCACGGTGCTCACGCGCTTCACGCTCACGCTCAGTACCCATACGCTCATAGACGCTACGACTTACCTCTTTCGGCAGATCAATAGCCTTGACTCGAACATCCAACACTTCGATGCCTAGCTCTGCATTAGCCATTTTGTTAAGTGAACCTGTTAACTCGGCCACCATGGCATCACGCTCGCCAGAAACTACTTCATGCAAGGTGCGCTTACCAAACTGATCGCGCAGTCCAGCCTCCAAACGACGCATCAGGCGCTCATCGGCAATCTGCTTCATACCTGAGGTTGCCGTATAGAAACGCTCAGCATTAAAGACACGCCATTTGGCATAGGCATCCACCATCACAGCTTTCTTTTCCAGGGTCAAAAACCGCTGCGTTGGAGAGTCCAACGTCATAAGACGAGCGTCGAACTTGCGTACCTTGTTTACAAAGGGCAGCTTGAAATGCAAGCCAGGCTTAAGGTCAGCATCTACTACACGACCAAACTGCAACATAACTGCGCGTTCGGTCTGCTGAACGATAAACAGGCTGCTCCAGGCAAATATTCCCAGAATGGCCACTACAACCAGAGCGGCGATAGACTTGTTACTCATCAGCGGCTCTCCCTTGTCCGTACTTCAGGCAGCTGCGGCAAAGCTCTTACCGACGGCGAGGGATTATTCGAGCTGTTATTGCCTGAAGAAGGCGAGGTCGATGAATCACTCGATTCGGCAGGACGGTTTTGCACCATCTTGTCTAGCGGCAGATAGAGCATATTATTCTGGCCACCCTGTGCCGTGATCAGAACCTTGCTCGACTGGCTCAGCATATCCTGCATAGCCTCAAGATACAGACGCTCACGTGTTACCTGAGGTGCCTTCTCATACTCGGCCACCAGGTTATTAAAGCGATCCGCTTCACCCTGGGCACGTGCAATGACCTCCTCACGGTAACCATTAGCATCCTCAATCAAACGCTGAGCCTGACCACGCGCCTCAGGAATCACGCCGTTGGCATAGGTTTCGGCTTGGTTACGCTCACGCTGCTCGTCTTCACGCGCACGGATAACATCATCAAATGCCTCCTGAACCTCGCGAGGTGCAGCAGCACTTTGAATGTTTACCTGAGTAACCGTAATACCTGTTTTGTAGGTATCCAGGAAACGCTGCAAGCGCTCACGCACTTCACCTGCGACCTGTTCACGGCCAGATGTCAGCAGCTGATCCATGGTCGAAGAGCCAGCCACATGACGCAGGGCACTATCAGTAGCATGCTGAAGACTGATTTCCGGCTGATCCACGTTTAATACAAAGGACTCCAAATCGGTAATCTTGTACTGAACGGTCAGCGGTACTTCGACGATGTTCTCGTCCTGAGTCAGCATTTGCCCCTGCTTGCTATATGCACGCTCACGCGTCACGTTTTCCTGGAACTTGCGATCCATTGGGGGAAAATAAATATTCAGGCCAGGACCTACCGTTTCGTAATACTTGCCGAAGCGCAGCACAACTGCCTGCTCCTGCTCGTCTACGACGTAAATAGCGTTGTATAGCCACAAGCCAAACAGCAAGGCCAAGCCGATTAAAATCAGACCCGCACTGCTGCCCCCCTGTCGGCCATTACCACCCTGGGAATCCGGACGCTTTTTGCCGCCAAACAAGCGATTTAGCTTGTTTTGCAACTTACGAAGCGCTTCATCCAGGTCTGGCGGCCCCTGACGACCACCACCGTTATTACCATTACCACCGCCACGGCGATCGCCGCCCCAGGGATCTTGATTATTTGAGTTGCCACCCGGCTCGTTCCAAGCCATAGCGCTCTCCCTACTGACTAAAGCGAAAACGCGCCGGTTGGCGCGCCGACCAATGCTACCGGATGCCAAGCGCCCGGACCAAAAACGTCGATAAAGGCTTTATTGCAAAGTATGTTGCGCCACGAAGTCATCCGGCTCAAAGCCTTCACGACTGACGAGACGATTAAGTTCTGCCCGAGGCAGACGTACCGACAAAAGCGTATACCCATCTTCGTCATGCGACTCTTCCTGTACAGCCCCTTGACTGAACAATAGCGCACGCAGACGACCTAGGGCTTGCGGTAAGCGTAATTTACCTACGAACAAGTCGTCGCCCAGTAGTTCAGCCACAGCCTGGCAGATCAGCTCCAGCCCTTGATTTTCACGCGCAGAAGCCCAGACCCTAATCGGGCGACCGGTTTCTTCATCACGCTGGATATGCGGCTCGACATTCTCAAGCAAGTCGATCTTGTTATAGACCTCGAGCATAGGAATTTCGTCAGCACCGATTTCGCCCAGGACGATATTTACCTGTTCAATTTGTAGCATGCGGTCCTCCTCATGGGAGTCGATTACATGCAACAAGAGATCGGCGTTACTTGATTCTTCCAACGTGGCGCGAAACGCTTCCACCAGCTTGTGTGGAAGGTGCCGGATGAATCCCACGGTATCCGCCAGCACAACCGGCCCTAAATCAGCCAACTGCAAACGACGCAACGTCGGATCAAGCGTCGCGAACAACTGATTCGCCGCATAGACCTCGGATGAGGTCAAGGTATTGAATAGCGTAGACTTACCCGCGTTGGTATATCCAACAAGAGATACAGCTGGGATTTCGGCACGCCGCCGTCCTCGCCGAGCCTGCTCACGCTGACTGCGCACCTTTTCAAGACGCTGCTTGATCTGGCGAATACGAACACGCAGCAAGCGACGGTCCGTTTCAAGCTGGGTTTCCCCAGGACCACGAAGACCGATCCCGCCCTTTTGACGCTCAAGGTGGGTCCAGCCACGTACCAGACGGGTGCTCATGTGCTCGAGCTGGGCCAGCTCCACCTGAAGCTTACCTTCGTGAGTTCGGGCTCGCTGAGCAAAGATATCGAGAATCAACCCGGTACGATCAAGCACCCGACACTCCAGGGCACGCTCAAGGTTGCGCTCCTGACTAGGGGTAAGGGTGTGATTGAAAATGACTAGCTCAGCCTCATCGGCCTTTACCAGATCATGGAGTTCATCGACCTTGCCGGTACCGATGAGAAAACGTGCAGAAGGCTGATGCCGCGACACGGTAACCATCGCCACCGTGTCAGCGCCAGCTGAGCGCGCAAGTTCTTGGAACTCCTGAGGATCCTCGCGGGATTCAGGATCTTGGCCTTCAAGATGGACCAGAATGGCCCGTTCACCACCACCCGGGCGTTCAAAGAACAAAGGCGACTCCTATTTTATAGGTTACCGGGTTCAGCCGGCTGATCACTGCTAGGCAGACGAACAGGGCGACTAGGAACTACCGTTGAGATTGCGTGCTTGTAGACCATCTGACTGACAGTGTTCTTCAGCAGAATGACGAACTGGTCAAAGGACTCGATCTGACCTTGCAACTTGATACCATTAACCAAGTAAATGGAAACTGGAACGCGTTCCTTACGCAAAGTATTCAGGTAAGGGTCTTGTAGCGAATGCCCTTTTGACATTGTGCCGCTCTCCTCAAAGGTAAAAGATTCGTTTGTTGCAAGGTCAGAAGGTTCGCCATCACCGGCTTCATTCTTCTTGAGACTCAACTGCATATGGAGACCGCCTTAAGGCTTTTCAAGACACGCGACACATTGTCACGGGCCATACTGTCCAACCACTGTAGCTGGCCCCAGCTGCGTAGCCAGGTAAGCTGCCGTTTAGCCAGCTGACGTGTGGCAATAATGCCGCGCTCTGTCATTTCGTTGTAACTCATTCCGCCGTCCAGGTACTCCCATACTTGACGGTAGCCTACGGCACGCATAGAGGGTAGTTCAGGCTGCAAATCACCTCGCGCCCGTAGACGTGAGACCTCATCGACAAAGCCCTGTTCCAGCATGTGGCGGAAACGCTGGGCTATTCGCGCATGCAACAGCGCACGCTCTTGGGGAGCAATAGCCAGATGAACGGCAGTATACGGGAAATGTGCGACAAACGGCGCGTCAGAATCTGCATTTCCTTGTCTTTGACGCTCCCGATGCTCTGTCATGGTCATTCCACTGACCCGATGGACTTCCAGTGCACGAGTCAGGCGCTGCGGATCGTTAGGATGAATACGTGCAGCCGACTCGGGATCGACCTCCGCCAATAGGCGATGAACCTCACCCCACCCTTGCTCTGCCGCAATAGCTTCAATCTCAGCACGAATGAGCGGGTCGGCACTCGGCATATCCGCCAGCCCTTCAAAAAGAGCCTTGAAATAGAGCATGGTGCCGCCTACCAGCAGCGGGATACGTCCAGCCGCCGTGATCTCGGCCATTGCCTGAAGCGCATCCGTACAAAAGTCAGCAGCTGAATACGTTTCATTAGGCTCACGAATATCGATCAGACGATGAGGAAAGTCCGCAAGCAGCGCCTGCGAAGGCTTGGCCGTACCGATATCCATCTCACGGTACACCAGCGCCGAGTCAACACTGATCAAGTCGCATGGCAAGACCTTGGCAAGCTCAATGGCCAGATCGGTCTTGCCTGAAGCGGTGGGACCCATCAGAAAAATGGCAGGTGGAAAAGACATGAAAACTCTCATCAAAGCCGACGCCACATCATGTGGCGCCGATTACCTGCCACGCAGGAATAATTTATCCAAATCATCAAGCCCCATCTGCGTCCATGTGGGGCGACCATGATTGCATTGACCGCTGCGCTCGGTGATCTCCATATCTCGTAGCAAAGCGTTCATTTCAGGCACTGTCAAACGCCGGTTGGCTCTGACAGAACCGTGGCAGGCCATAGTCCCCAGGAGCTCGTTAATATGGGCCTGGATACGATCGCTCGTACCATACTCTAGAAGATCAGTCAGAACGTCCCGAACCAGGTCTCCCGCTTCGGCCTGCTTTAGCAGCGCAGGTATTTGCCGGATAGCCAGCGTTTCCGGCCCCAGGCGCTGTAGCTCAAACCCCAGCTTGGAGAACCATTGGCTGTTCTCTTCAGCACAATCAGCCTCCCGCTCGCTAACTGCCAGTGACTCAGGCACCAGGAGTGGCTGTCCACGCAAACCTTCGCTGGCCATGGCAACCTTGAGGCGCTCATAAGTGATACGTTCGTGAGCGGCATGCATGTCGACCAGCACAAGGCCATAGGCATTTTCCGCCAGGATATAAATCCCCTTGAGCTGAGCCAAGGCGTAACCCAACGGGGGAATATCGCCCTGACTTTCCGGCAAGGCGGCCGATGCAGCACCTGCGCTACCCGTTGCAGAAGGCAGCGGCGCAAAGAACGTTTGGTAGGCCCCCTGCAATTCAGCCACATTTTGCGTGGGATATGCTGGCTTAGGTGAATAGCTGGAGCCCCCATAGCTGCCAGAGCCGTTACTGGCAGGCGGGCGTGGTTCTGCTTCCGGCATAGCTGGTTCTGAAGCATAGGTAGCAGGTGCCGACTGATTACTTTCCAGCGTATGCGCCGCCAGGCTCATCTCACCTTGAGGCCCAAACTCCCCTGCGGCAGAACCGGCAATACGTGGTGGTACGGTAACGGCTGCCGGTGCCGTGACCTGATCATCTGGACGCACATCTGCAAGCGCACGGTGCAAGGTGCCATACAGGAAGTCATGCACCATCCGGGTATCCCGGAAGCGAACCTCATGCTTGGTAGGGTGCACGTTCACGTCTACTACGCCCGGATCAAGCTCAAGAAATAGCACAAACGCGGGATGACGCCCATTGTAGAGCACATCGCGATAGGCTTGCCGGATGGCATGTGCAACGAGCTTGTCACGCACCATGCGACCATTTACATAAAAGTACTGTAAGTCCGCCTGGCTGCGAGAGAACGTAGGCATGCCTACCCAGCCCCACAGTCGCAGCTCGCCTCTCTCATTTTGGATGGGCAGGGCCTGTTCTAGAAAATTTGGGCCGCAGACGGCTGCAACACGACGGGCCTGGGTAATATCGTCTGTCGCCTCGCGCAGCGCCAGAATACTTTTGCCGTTATGGCGGAGATTGAACCCCACATCGAAACGGGCCAACGCCAAGCGCTTGATAACTTCCTGCAAATGGTCGAACTCGGTCTTTTCTGCACGCAGAAACTTGCGGCGCGCTGGCGTGTTGAAGAAAAGATCGCGAACCTCGACCGTAGTACCTTGAGGATGTGCGGCTGGTTTGACCGTCGAATGCATTTCGCGGCCCTCGGTCTCGACCTGCCACGCCTGATCAGCGTCCTGGTGCCGCGACGTGAGCGTGAGACGTGAGACAGAACTGATCGACGCCAGCGCCTCGCCTCGAAAGCCCAGGCTGACAACATGCTCAAGCTCATCGAGGTTATAAATTTTGCTAGTGGCATGACGCTCCAGCGCCAGCGCTAAATCATCAGGAGGGATACCACTACCATCATCCCTGATTCGCAGTAACTTGACGCCGCCCTGCTCGACATCAATGTCGATACGGCGCGCGCCGGCATCAAGGCTGTTTTCCAACAGCTCCTTGGCTACCGAGGCTGGGCGCTCAACCACCTCGCCGGCGGCAATCTGGTTGGCCAGACGTGGGCTGAGAAGTTGAATACGACGAAGTTCAGTCATGGAATTAGCCAGGCTGGTCTGTGATCGGGTGAACAGTACTGCCAAAACAGAAGCGGCCGCACTGCCTAAGGCAATGGCAGCCGGCCGTTATCGAACAGTTGTGATGTAGGCATCGCGCTATGTTAGCGCGAGCCGGTCGCCACTTGTTGGGCTTTTTGGTCCCGTAGCCAAGCCAGGTAGGTACCCGGTGGCGGGCTCTTCTGGAAGTATGTAGAGATACCACTGCGGATCTGCCGTGCCAACAGCTCCTGATGCGCAGCCGAAGCAAGCTTTATGGACTCATTCGGATTTGAAATAAAGCCGGTTTCGATCAGGATCGAAGGAATATCCGGAGATTTCAACACCACGAAGGCGGCCTGCTCCACGCGATTGTGCAGGAGCTTGGTTTGCTGCCCTACGTTGGTCAGCACCTTCTGCCCAACATCCAGACTCGACGACATCGTAGACGTCATGGACAGGTCCAGCAAAACGCCAGCAAGCATTTGATCCTTATTATCCAGAGCACTGCCTACCCCACCAATAAGGTCGGAGCTGTTTTCCGTATCCGCCAGCCAGCGTGCTGTCTCGGAAGTGGCTCCTCGCTGAGAAAGCGCAAATACCGATACGCCTGAAGCGGTACGGTTGGGCGCAGCGTCGGCATGGATAGATACGAACAGATCAGCACCTTTCTTACGCGCAATCTCCGTACGCTTGCGCAACGGGATGTAGTAATCGCCTGTACGGGTTAGTTCGGCTTTGAAGCCCTTCATGCTGTTGATCTGTGCCTGCAGCTTTCGCCCAATGGCCAGCGTGATGTTCTTTTCATACAGGCCGCCACCCTTGGCGATTGCGCCGGGGTCTTCGCCGCCATGGCCAGGATCGATAACCACAATGATGTCGCGCTTGCCCGAAGGCCCGACTGGCACGGTCATCTTGGGTTGAACAGGCGTTACTGGCGCAGACGGCTTACCTGGCGTAGGCGTGGCCGGTATATCAGAGGAGAGGTCCGCTCCCTGATCAAACAGGTCGACTACCAAGCGATTACCGTACTGCTGGTTAGGGGCCAACGTGAAGCTTTTCGGCGTAACCTGCTGGGATACATCCAGGACTACGCGCAGCTCATCGGCTGATCGCTGAGCTGAACGCAGTCCGGTAATGGGCGTACCTTTCAAACGGGCCTCATTGAGCTTGGTAGCCAGCTTAGCTCCACTAACATCAATGACGATCCGGTTAGGCGATGTCAGCGTAAAGACATTGGCCTTGACTGGCCCTGACAAGTCGAATACCAGGCGCGTATTGTCCGGCGCACGCCAGACACGCATGTCTTTGACATCTGACGCCGCCCACACCTGGCTGGCCAGACAACACAACATGACTCCTAACGCTGCCCATCCCAGGCGTACACGCTTCCCCCAACCCATCTGCATCAAACTCCTGTAGATAGGGCGGCACGCCAGGCCTCACCATGTGAGCCTTGAAAGACCAACTGCAAATTACGGCCGCCCGCATGCGGTGTAATGGTAATGTCCAGGTCTGGCTTTGGCAAAAGTCCAACGCCCCGCTCGGGCCACTCGATCAGACAAAGGGCATCGCCAGTAAAGTAATCCCGGATACCCATGAACTCGAGCTCCTCAGGGTCCGCCAGACGATACAGGTCGAAATGGTAAACGCGGACCTCACCTATCTCGTAAGGCTCGACCAGCGTAAAGGTGGGACTTTTGACTGCGCCGGTATGCCCTAGGCCACGCACGATACCTCGTGACAATGTAGTCTTGCCGGCCCCGAGGTCCCCATGGAGATAAAGTGTTCCACGGCCTTTGCTGGCTTGGGCAATGGCTTTCCCCAAGGCTGTCATGGCGTTTTCATCGGGCGCGAACAGGGTTATCGTCTCGGACGAAGGCGTTACTGCAGACATGGATTGTAACTCTCTAAAAGCTGACGAACGGTATCAGGTAAATCACTGGCAGCCAGCCCGCGGCCATGCTGCCCCAACAGCTCTCCGGCGCGGCCATGTAGCCAGGCACCCAGGCAGGCGGCATCAAAGGCTGAAAGGTGTTGTGCAAGAAGGGCTGCAATAATGCCTGTGAGAACATCACCCGCGCCACCGGTAGACATCGTAGGGTGACCGCGCCCACACAGAGCCATGCGGCCATCCGGGGCAGCGATCAGTGTCCCAAGCCCCTTGAGCAGAACGACAGCACCATAATGCTCTGCAAGCTTTCTGGCAGCCGCTGGCCGCCGACTCTGTATCGTCGCGATATCGCTACGTAGCAGACGCGCAGCTTCCCCAGGGTGCGGAGTCATGATCCATTCTCCCCTGGGTTTGCTAACCGCCTGACTGGCCAGCAGATTGAGCGCGTCAGCATCCCATACCTGCGGTACATCCCGTGACGCCGCCACACTGATCATACAGCGACTCCAGGCACCCTGCCCTAAGCCGGGCCCTACAGCCAAGATATCAGCCTTTTCCGCCAGGGCAACTACCTTGCCAGCGGATTCGACGCCTGCCACCATCACCTCAGGTCGACGCGCCAGTACGGGCGCCACGTTGGAGGGTCGCGTGGCTAGGGAAATCATACCTGCGCCACAGCGCAGCGCTGCCTCGGAGGTCATGAGTGCAGCACCTCCTGTACCTTCATCTCCTCCGATTATCAGTACATGGCCGAAATTTCCCTTGTGCGAACTGCGCTTGCGAGGTGCCAGCTTGGGCAAATTTCGTGGGGCCAGCCGTTGTGCCATAGCATCGGCTGGGTTCTGCGGCTCCTCCACCAAGGCCGCAAACTCAATGTCACCGCAATAGTCGGGTCCATTACCCGTCAATAGGCCAAGCTTGAGCCCGATAAAGGTGACGGTAAGATTGGCCTTGACGGCCTGATCTTTTACAAAGCCCGTGTCGGCATTAAGCCCTGATGGGATATCGACGGCCAGTACCGGAAGAGTACAGTTATTGATCTGCTCGATGGCTTTGCCGTAGGGCTCGCGCAATTCACCAGAAAATCCCGTACCCAGTAGAGCATCTACTACAACGCCTGTCAGTTTGACGCCTGCTTGCCAGGGCTGAGGGTTGATGCCGACGCCCTTTGCCTCCATGTAGGCTTTAGCCGCATCGCCTTCGAGCTTTTCAGGGTCGCTCAGGTAATACACGTTTACAGGCCAGCCACCCCGCTGGGCTAGCGAGGCGATTAAATAACCATCTCCACCATTGTTGCCGCCTCCGGCAAATACGGTCAGCGCACCAGCATCAGGCCAGCGTTGCCGCAGGCATCGCCAGGCGGCTCGTGCAGCACGGTGCATCAGCTCGAAACCGGATGTACCCGACTCGATCAGGCGGGCGTCGAGCGCTCGGACTTGCGCAGCGCTATAGAGGGAAAGCGGCAGTTCGTCGTGCATGCGATACCAAGCTCCAAGGTCTGGCAAAATAGGTTCTCATCAGTAACTTAAACACGTCATGTCTTCTTACGCACTCGATCTCGATACGCTAGCAGCCTCCATCAAGGAATGGGGCCGTGAGCTGGGCTTTCAACAGACCGGCATCACCGGTGTGGCACTGGGTGAGCATGAGGCGTACCTCGAGCGCTGGCTTGCCGAGGGTTACCATGGCGAGATGGACTATATGGCCGCACACGGCCAAAAACGTTCGCGCCCGGACGAGCTGGTCCCCGGCACACTGCGGATCGTTTCGCTCCGTATGGATTATTTGCCAGGCGATACAGACATGGCAAAACGTTTAGCAGATCCAACGCACGCGTATGTCTCCCGCTATGCCCTGGGACGCGACTACCACAAGCTGATCCGCAAGCGGCTGCAACAATTAGCCGAGCGCATTCAGTCCACAATTGGCCCGTTCGGTTATCGTGCCTTCGTAGACAGCGCACCAGTGCTTGAAAAAGCCCTGGCGGAAAAGGCGGGCCTTGGCTGGATTGGCAAAAACACGCTAGTGCTCAATCGCAAAGCTGGCAGCTACTTTTTCCTGGGTGAACTGTTCACCGACCTGCCCTTGCCTGTTGACGAACCTCACCCCAGCAACCACTGCGGCCGCTGCAGTGCCTGCATGGCTATCTGTCCAACGCAGGCCTTTGTTGCGCCATACGTGTTGGATGCGCGGCGCTGCATTTCTTACCTGACCATCGAACTCAAGGGCCCGATTCCCGAGGAGCTACGGCCTCTAGTCGGCAACCGTGTCTTTGGTTGTGACGACTGCCAGATTGTCTGCCCCTGGAATCGATTCGCCAAGCCGACTGCACAGCCGGACTTTCAGCCGCGGCATAACCTGGACAACAGCGACTTGGTTACGCTCTTTCGCTGGACTGAAGAAGAATTCCTAAGCCGTACGGAGGGCTCGCCCTTGCGCCGAGCAGGCTATGAACGCTGGCTGCGCAACCTGGCTGTGGCCTTAGGCAATGCTCCCACAAGCATTCCGGTGATCGAGGCATTGAAGGCACACCAGCAACACCCATCTCCGCTTGTGCGCGAGCACGTGGAATGGGCGTTGGGGCGCCATGCTAGCGTTTAGACTTTGATGAAATGCTCGCGGTAGTAGCGCAGCTCTTCAATGGAGTCACGGATATCGTCCAGTGCCAGGTGGCTACCGGTCTTCTTCACCCCATCACGTACATGGGGCGCCCAACGCGCCGCCAGCTCTTTCAGGGTAGAAACGTCCAGATTCCGATAGTGGAAATAGGCTTCCAGCTGCGGCATATGGCGATAGAGAAAACGACGATCCTGGCAGATACTGTTGCCGCAAATAGGCGACTTACGCACCGGGACCCACTGCTCAAGAAAAGCCAGCGTTTGGCGCTCGGCCTCTGCCATGCTGATGGTGCTCTCACGAACCCGCTGGGTCAGACCTGACTGGCCATGCTGGCGGGTGTTCCACTCATCCATGCCGTTCAGAATCTCGTCCGGCTGATGAATCGCGATGACCGGACCTTCGGCCAACGTGTTCAGCTCGCTGTCTGTCACAATGGTAGCCATTTCAATGATCACATCGTTATCCGGATCCAGGCCGGTCATTTCGAGGTCGATCCAGATCAGGTTCTGGTCATTCTGCATGGCAATACTCCTTAAACAATGCAGGCAGTTTAGCGGAATAAATACAGGTCGGCTGGCCTGGAGCCATGCTGTCAACGTTGCCAGATGAGAATTTTTGACTGGCGCCAGTCGTTCAGTTCGATAACCTGACTGGGCGGCACGCCCGGAATCTCGAAGGTATTGCTGATAAGCAGCGCCCCCGGACGCAGCTCGGCCTGCGCTTTTTTCCACAGCTCAGGCATCGGGGCGGGAGAGAGAAAGCAGTAGACAACATCGTATTCAGCCAGATCGACGTTCCATAGGCTTTGGTAGCGAATCCGGCAATTACGCCGAGGCAGGCAACGTAGCCAAGAGAGCAGAAAACTCATTGGTGCTGTCTCCACGCCTGTAAATCGACTTTGTGGATGCAGGCGCGAAAGATAGATGAGCGTTCCGGCCAGGCCGCTTCCCAGATCAATAAAGGAAAGCTCATCCGATCGCCTTGCAAGTAACTCACTCAGTTTTTTCTGAGTGTCTTGCCCGGTCAGATAAAGCGGGACCCGTTCGGTCAGACTGTTCCAATTCAACAGTAGAATGACAAAGAACCCTACAAGAAAGACCCAGCCCGGCATCGTATAACCGGCAAAAGCAACCAATGCCGGCACAAAGGCCAGGTTGATGAACAGCCACCAGCGATGCAATCCCATCCAGTGCCCAAGCGCTGCTGCCATAATCCCTTGCAGACATGCTGCACCCATCAGCGGCGCCCGATAATGAGCCGTAACCAGAGCTATCTGTAGAACAATCCAGGTGAGCAAAAGAGCCAGCACCTGTACCAGCAGTGCGAGAACAGCGGGATATCGGCGTTGCAAGGTATCGAGCATGTGACCGGATCGTGAATAGCTGATGATGCTATGCAGTCTAGCCAAGATCCGACCGCTGGACGATCTCTGCCCCGGCGAGCGAACCGCCTGTTAGACTTTATCTTTACTTCAGGTTTATCGAGCTACTTAATGGCCAAACGCCACCTCACTCGCCGGCAAAGCTGGCGTATCGAAAAGATTCAGACCGAACGCGCGGCTCGCGCCGAGCGCCGGGAGTCCCGGTTGATCGAAGAGCTTGAGGGTGGCGACTTGGGCCCAGAGCTGACAGGCCGGATTATCGCCCACTTTGGCGTACAGGTAGACGTAGAAGGCGAAGACGGCCAGGCTCAACGTTGCCACTTGAGAGCGAATCTGCCGGTCCTGGTAACAGGAGACCGCGTCGTCTGGCGTGCAGGCAACCAGGGCATCGGCGTTATCGTTGCCCAATTGCCACGTACGTCTGAACTGTGCCGTCCTGATGCGCGTGGCATCTTGAAGCCGGTAGCCGCCAACGTTGATCGGCTGGTCATCGTATTTGCGCCACTTCCTGAACCTCACAGCAACCTGATCGATCGTTATCTGGTGGCGGCCGAGCATGCCGGCATTCAGCCGATCCTGCTTTTGAATAAGGCCGACCTGATCGATGACAGCAATGCCGAGCGGATGGATAGCCTGCTGAGTATTTATAACAACCTGGGATATCCATTACTGGAAGTCTCAGCCTTGAATGGCCTGAGCCTGGATAGGCTGAAAGAGACGCTGGATGGGCATATCAGTGTATTCGTAGGGCAATCCGGCGTAGGTAAATCATCTCTGGTCAATGCCCTGCTACCAGGTGTGGATACACGCGTCGGAGCACTGTCCGAGGTAACGGGTAAAGGGACTCACACAACAACTACGGCCCGTTTATTCCACTTCCCCGGTGGTGGTGATCTTATCGATTCACCCGGTATCCGTGAGTTCGGCCTGGGTCATGTAAGCCGGCACGATGTAGAGGCTGGTTTTATCGAGTTTGCCGATCTTATCGGGCATTGCCGCTTCCGCGACTGCAAGCACGACCGTGAACCAGGCTGCGCATTTCTAGCGGCACAGGAGGCTGGCCGAATTCATCCCCAGCGCATTGCCAGTTATCGGCATATCATCGCCAGTCTGCCCGAACCTGAGTACTAGGTCCGGGCAGGTAGCCTTTATCGTTACGGCTTGGGCGGTGGGCTCATTTGCAGGGCACCGTCGTCGAAGGCATTGATTTCCTTCTTCAGATCAATTCCCTTAAGCGGGTTGGCCAAGTTGCTCGTGGCCTTCACGCTGCCGGGCGCATCGGTCGAGGCGCCCTTATCGCTGCCAGCAGGGGCATTGCCTGGGGTTGCAGGCGGCTGATCCTCTGCTTTACCAGCATTATCACCTTCGATGGCCTTCTGAGCCTTCTTGGTCAGGACAACAATGTCGATACGGCGGTTGACCGGATCGAGCGGGTCCTTGCGGTCGAACAGCGCCGATGAGGCATAACCCACCACACGTGCTACCTGATCCTCAGGATAACTACCTGCTATCAGGGCCCGACGTGCTGCGTTGGCACGCGCCGCCGACAATTCCCAGTTACCGTAATAACCTTTTCCTACGAACGGCTTGGCATCGGTATGACCGCTCACACTGATCTTGTTTGGTACTTCCTTGATCGTATCCGCCATGGCCAGCAGGATATTCTCGAAGTACATTTTCAGCTCAGCGCTGCCTGAGTCAAACATTGGGCGGTTTTCCGCATCAACAATCTGAATACGCAGACCGTCCTGAGTGATTTCCAGCAGAATCTGATCCTTGAAGCGCTGCAAATCCGGATTTTCGTTGATCTTGTTTTGCAATTCTTGCAGGAGCAGTTGCAGACGTTCCTTATCGATTTTCTCCGCAATGTTCTCAGCCTGTTCGGCATTTATACCGCCTGCATCCGCAGGGCTGGGTTTAGTGGTCTGGTCGATCTGCTCTTCGTCTGAGCTATCAGGTGAATCCGGCGTTTGAGGATCATTTTCCATCGTCGGGTTCAGCGTCTGATTGGGGGACGCCGTTGGCGTACCACCCAGGTCGATTACATAAGGACTCCCACTTTCGGTAAACCCGATCGGGTCCTGAAAGTAACCGGAAATGGCGATCCGCTGCTCGGGTGTGGTTGAAATCAACAGCCACATCACCAGGAAGAACGCCATCAGGGCCGTCATGAAGTCAGCGAAGGCGATTTTCCAGGCGCCGCCATGGTGCCCGCCCTCAATCTTCTTGACGCGCTTTACGATAATAGGCTGGTTGTTATCCATGACGGCTTAACCTCACGCGCCGCGCATGGCTTGCTCAAGCTCGATAAAGCTTGGGCGATGTGCGGGGTACAGAACTTTACGACCGAACTCGACGGCCACGGTTGGCGGCATGCCGGATGCGGAGGCAACCAGAGTAGCCTTGATGGACTCAAGAACGTTGAGCTCTTCTTTGGCATCATGCTCAAGCGAGGCCGCCAGTGGTGCAAAGAATCCGTAGGACGCTAGAATCCCCAGAAAGGTACCTACCAGAGCCGTACCAACGCTTGCACCAATCTTGATGGTATCCCCTTCAGCCAACAGGCCCATGGTAATTACGATACCCAGTACCGCCGCCACGATACCCATGGCAGGCATACCGTCGGCAATCTTGGCTACGGCGTGGGCAGGATGCTCCAGGTCAGCCTTGGTGCTGTTCAGCTCCATGTCGAACAGGCCTTCCAGCTCATGCGGCGCCATGTTGCCAGACGACATCAGGCGCAGATAATCAGTTATAAATGCTGTCATCCGCGCATCCTTGAGGATGGCTGGGTATTTGCTGAAAATGGGGCTTTCGTTAGGCTCTTCGATATCGCCTTCGATAGACATCATGCCTTCGCGACGGCTCTTATTGAGGATCTCATAGAGCAGCTTGAGCACATCCAGGTAGTACGCATGAGTGAAGCGATGACCAAACATGGACAAGGACTTCTTGAACACGACCTTGAAGGTACTTCCCGAGTTGGCCTGCAGGAAAGCACCCAGCGAAGCGCCACCAATCGTCAGTACTTCATAAGGATGCACAAGGGCCATGATATTTCCGCCCGACAGTACGAAGCCTGCGAGTATGCTACCGATGACAACGATAATGCCGATGATCTTGACCATGATTTTCAAACACTTCTAGTTAAACAGGGGCCCACAAAGAGGCTGCTGATTTAGTTATCGGATAATCTGCGCCAGACTGTAGGTATTTCTGTAAGCCATTCATGCGAGCCTCCTATGTCCGCCACTACCGCTCGTCCCAACACGCTCGACGCCTGGCTGAAAAAGCTGGAAAGCGTACGTTTATCCATACCCACTGAAGTCAAGGAGGATGTCCGCCGGGCGCTGGCCAATGGCAACAAGACGATTCCTGAAATTGCAGAAGCAGCGCTTCAGTCGCCCATCCTTTCGCTGGTGCTGCTCAGAGAGTCCAACCGCAGCCAGCTTGGCCGGGAGAATCCAGCAGTTTCCCTGGAGGTGGCCCTGAACCGTCTAGGACTGGGCCCCGCCGAGTACCTGCTATCGGCACTTCCGTCGGAATCTAAAGAGAAATACTCGCCGGCGCTCTCACAGCTCCTGCTGATTAGCGAGCACGCCATGGCGCAAGCCAATGGTCTCTTCGGCAATACCCTGGCTCGCCTGCGCCAGGAGGTTCGCCTCTCTACGCTGCTGTTCCTGGCGCCCGTATGGCCACTGGTTCAGGCCTATCCAGAACTATGGGAGGAGTGGGAACAACGTGTCCTGGGTAATAACGAGCCCGCCATCAAGGTTGAGCAGGAGCTGCTTGGCGTACCGCTTTTGGACTTGTGCCTGACGCTGGCCGAACGCTGGAGCCTGCCTGCGTGGGTCGTAGATGGGTATCGCCTGTTGGTAAAAGACCGCCGCCGCCTGGTCAAGGCGCTACATATCGCTCATAACGATGCTCATCCGCTTCAACAGCAGCAACGCCTGGATGAGGACTTACCGCTACGCCGATGGCTCACGCAACCCGGCAACACGATTCTGCTGGCCAACGGTCTGGCTGTCGCTTCGCACCAAAGCTGGAGCAACCCTCATATCCTTCGTTGGCAGCGCTTGGTTGGCCTCTACATGCACGAGTCGCTGGACCATACCCAGCAAATCACGCATCAGGCTGCGGCGCAGCATGCCCGCCAGCAATTCATTCCAGGCCTGTGGCATCCCGCTGAAGCCCTGATCTGGCCTTGGAATGCCAGACGCCTGCGGCCGAACCAAAAGACTACGCCTGATACTGAGGCAGCGAATAAACGCCAGCCAGCAGACGATGGATTAAATGCCTGGCGCAGACATTGCGCCGAGCTGGTCAAAACCCCCACTCCATTTACCAATGGCATCCAGCTGACTGCTTGCGCCAGGGATGCACTGGCCGCCTGCGGTTTGTCGCGCCTGATCCTGCTGACACTGGATGCTGACCAGGCACTGCTCATATCTCAAGGCATTCATGGTTTGCCGGAAGCAGCTAAAGGACTTCAACTGCCTATCAATAACCACCCTCTGCTGCGCAAGTTAATGAGCGATCCCGCGCAGCTTCGCATTACTCCGGAAAACAGTGCGCAGTTTCGCCCTCACCTGCCCGGCAACCTGCAGGCATTGTTTCCTCATTCGCACATGGTGCTTCGCTCGATTGGCAGCAAAGGGCGCGTGTCTATGCTGGTCATTATCGACAAGGGAGGCGAGCCATTTTCCGAGCAGGATCAGCAGGCTATCAACAAGACCGTGACCTGCATCGAGCGCGGCGTGGCGAGCTACGCCCAACGCCTCACATGATCACTACAATCGAACACATGATTTCAGACTGGATGACCTGATATGTCCTTTACAGACCTGCCGCTCGTAATTGAGCCTGCCGACCTTGCTGCCCGCCTCGATGCGCCGGAGCTGATCCTGGTCGATCTATCCAGCGCTGCTCACTATGCCGAGGGGCATGTGCCCGGCGCTCACTTCGTTGCGCCGCAACGTACGCAGCTGGGCAAGCCTCCGGCTCCAGGCCTTCTGCCTGAAAAAACCGACCTCGAAATGCTATTCAGTGAATTAGGGCATCGTCCAGAAGCGGTGTATGTCGTTTACGACGATGAGGGCGGGGGTTGGGCAGGACGTTTCATCTGGTTGCTGGATGTGATCGGCCATCACCGCTACCATTACCTCAACGGTGGCCGTCACGCTTGGATCGAAGCGGGCCTACCCATGACGCAGGATACGCCCCCTCCGGCGGATGCTCCTGTCGAGCTTACGCTGCATGAGGAACCCACTGCGACGCGTGAGTACCTACAGAGCCGCCTGGGCGCCGAAGACCTAGCCATCTGGGATGCGCGCGGACCACAAGAATACCGGGGTGAAAAAGTCCTGGCTGCCAAAGGGGGACATATTCCTGGGGCCATCAATTTCGAGTGGACGGCAGGCATGGACCCGGCACGTGGCCTACGTATTCGCAGTGATATTGCCGAGACGCTGAAGGCCTTAGGCATCACGCCGGACAAGGAGGTGATTACTCATTGTCAGACACATCACCGTTCAGGTTTTACCTACCTGGTCGCAAAAGCGCTGGGCTACCCTCGAATCAAAGGTTATGCCGGTTCCTGGGGCGAATGGGGAAATCATCCGGATACACCGGTCGAACGTTGATAGCGAGTTTCCAGCCACGAGTAGAATGGCTGTACAATAAAAGGAGAACCGGATCACGGCAATCTGATCCGGTTTTTCCTGTTCTGCCTTGTCTGGCCTCGCCTGCGGGTTCACGCTTCACCTATTGCCGCTCAAGGACACACCATGAATTTGAAAGACCGCCTGTTCATTCTTAGCCAGCACGTATTGCCCCATCACTTCCTGTCACGGTTGATTGGCGGCTTTGCTGAGTGCCGGATGCCCTGGTTCAAGAATGCCCTGACGGCATGGTTTGCCCGTCGCTATGACGTGGACATGCGCCAGGCCGAGGTTGAAGACCTGACAGCATACGAAAACTTCAACGCATTCTTCACTCGCAGTCTAAAGCCAGGTGCACGTCCGCTACCGGAAGATCCCATGGCCATTGTCAGCCCTAGCGACGGTGAAGTCAGTCAGATCGGCCAGGTTGAGCATGGCCGTATTTTTCAGGCCAAAGGGCATAGCTATAGCCTGCTGGAACTTGTGGGGGGCGATGCAGAGCGCGCTGCGCCGTTCATGGGCGGATCATTTGCGACGATCTATCTATCGCCCAAGGATTACCACCGTGTTCATATGCCAATTGCCGGTACGCTGAAGGAAATGGTGTATGTGCCTGGGCGAATCTTCTCGGTTAATCACCTGACAGCCGAGAATGTTCCCGAACTGTTTGCCCGCAATGAGCGTGTGGTCTGCACCTTTGATACCGAGCGCGGCCCCATGGCCATGATTCTGGTCGGGGCAATGATTGTGGCCAGTATCGAAACGGTCTGGGCAGGTATGGTCACTCCGCCCAAGCGCATGCTGAAAACAACCCGTTACGATGAGGCCGCGCGTGCGCCCATTCGTCTGGAAAAAGGCGAAGAAATGGGCCGTTTCAAGCTGGGCTCAACGGTTATTGTCTTGTTTGGCCCTGATCAAGTGAGCTGGGCTCAGGAGCTAGGCGCCTTTAGCACGGTCAATATGGGGCAGCAGATTGCCTCGCCCAAGGTCGTTGATGTTATTGAGCCCCTGCTAGGAGACGTCTGATCTCTGCGACATAGAGGCGCCGGTCCGAGACATCTGGCGTCCAGTAGTTGAATAGCGGGGATAATGACTGTTATCGCCGCTCAGTCTGGAGAACCGACAGTCAATGGATAGTAAAGGCCCTCAGCAGTTGCTGCGGGTACCGATGCCCACACAGCGGAACCTTACGTTCTGCGAAGCTAGCCTAGCCGGATTGAAGGGCTGGCTAGATCAATTGCCGCGAGCCAAGCTCGGGGAAGTGGCGCGTCTGCTGTACCAGGGAATGCTGGAAATCAACCAGTTGATCCAGCCGAACGATCAACGCTTGCGTATGCTTGAACTGCTACGGCCTGAGGTGAATCGGGTATGTACCATGCTCGAGCGCCACGTGCTGGATCAGCCTATCGTGCTGGACGAACGCTCACGCAAGGTAGCCAACCTCTGCCAGGCGCTGCAAAACCATATGGCGGCAGGCTACAAGCTGGTTGTGGTTGACGAGGTCAATATCCCCTCTCGGGAGCGGGCAAGCCTGCTGCCGCTGGCTCTCCAGCGCGCCATGAAAAGCCTTTATGGCCCGTTGATTCGCGCCGCCCAATTGTATACCCCGGCGGCTGATCATTTATGGCTTGAGCTGCACCAGCTCTACCAGATCACCCTACGGCTTAACCTGCAAGGTCAGCGCGTACGTGATGACCTGCTGACACGACCCGACGGCCAAAGCCTGCAGGAAGCCTATGCCGTACCGCTGCTCTTTGGAGCCGCTCGTTGCAATCAGATGCGGCAGCGACAGATCGCTCAGTTAGTTGAATATCTTGATCAATGGGCAAATCTTGTGCAGATCAAGCCCGCTGATCAGCCTGGAGTATTGTTTGTAGTCGCACCGCAGATCGATGCACCGCCGCGCTATCGTACCCTGCTTAAGGAAGCCAGCCTGAGCGGTCTGCTGGGTCTATCGACACAGACGCTGGTTAGCCAGATTTCCGACTATTTGGCGCTGCCACCGGAAGAACGCAGCCGCGCACGGTTGCCGGCTCAGCCGGATATCAGCACCGACCTGCTGCAGCATTTGCGAGCCGCCTGGGGTCAGGAGTCTGATCGGGCTTTTCAGCGTACGCCAGGACAAGGACGCCTGGAAATCTGCATCGGCATGAGCGCATTGCATTATCACCTCTCGGGCCGTATAGCCTTTGCCCAAACGCTTAACCTGCCGGAACCACCCAGTACCAAGCCGGATTTTGCGCCCGCGGAGAAGACACCCGATGTCTGGTCGATGGCCTTTGACGCTGAACACAACCCAAGTCAGACCGCGCATGAGGAAATCCATTACGATCTGCCCATGGAGGCCAAGAGCGAGCAAGGCGAACTGGATAAAGCCTATCCGCTCTTCTCACTGCCTATCGTCAATCACAGCCCTGGCGGTTACTGCGTCAGCTGGCCTGGTGAAGTGCCTGATCAGTTGCAGGCTGGCGAAGTAGTGGGACTGCGAGGGCTGAACGAACACAGCTGGGGTATCGCTGCGATTCGCTGGATACGACAAGTCCCTGGTAGCGGCACCCAGATGGGTATCGAGTTACTGGCACCTACGGCTCGCCCTTGCGGATTGCAGCTGCTTCGCAAGACTGAGCAACATAGCCAGTACTTAAGGGGCCTCTTGCTTCCAGAAATAAAAGCTATCGACCAGTCCCCCTCGCTCATCGCTCCACGCTTGCCCTTTCAGGAAGGCAGCAAGATTCAGATCAACCAAAAAGGTGTTGAGCAACAAGGCATGCTTACAAGGCGTCAAAATGCTACCGTTAGCTTTAGCGTCTTCGAGTATCGTCTGCTGGAACAGGCAAGACCGACGCCAGAGCCACCCAGGCCGGGAAGCCAGGGGCCGACCTCTAATGCAGAGGACGATTTTGACTCCTTATGGAAGTCTCTGTAGATTCCTGCCTCTTCTATTATTAACCGCTTTAACTGTCCGGGTTCATATGTAGACCTATGGCTATCGAAAAGAAGACCATCCGCCTGCTCATTGTTGAGGAGTCACAAAATGAAGCCGAGCGACTGGTAAGCCTGTTTCGAAATGCTGGCTGCGCAACCCGGGCACAGTGCGTAACAGAGCCAGACGAACTGGTCGCTTCGCTCCAGCAGAGCTGGGATTTGCTTATTGCAACGCCCACCTGTGAAGACCTTAGCCCTCAGGAAGCGCTCACCATCATCAAGCGGCAGGCCAAGGATATTCCTGTTATCCAGCTGGTTGATCCCAAAGCGCCTGATGCCATTACCCAAGCACTACTCAATGGCGCCCAGGATGCCGTTCCGCTGGGTGAAGATGAGCGGCTTGTACTCGTGTCCCGGCGCGAGATTGGCAACCTGGAAATACGCCGCGCGTACCGCACAGCTGAACTGGCTCTGCATGAAGCCGAAAAGCGTTGCCAATTGCTTCTGCAAAGCTCTGAAGATGCAATTGCCTATGTCCATGATGGAATGCATGTGCATGCCAATCCTATCTACCTGCAGCGCTTTGGCTATACGGATGTCGAGGAGCTTGAAGGAATGCCCATCATTGATCTCGTGGCCAGCGATGATCAGCAGGCGTTCCGTGACTTCCTAAAGCAGTACTCCAACGATCCCGAGGCAAACGGTACAGCCCGCTTCCTTTGCCAGGGACTACGCGCCGATGGCTCGACGTTCACGGCAGACATGAGCTTCTCGCCAGCGGACTACGAAGACGAGCCCTGCATTCAAGTCGTTATACGCGACGGTAATCATAACGATGCCGAACTGGAAGAAAAGCTGCGCGAAGCGACCAGCACTGACCCAGTGACCGGCTTGTTGAACCGTACCCGACTCGTAGAAGCGCTTGAAGCTGAAATAGAAAAGGTGGTTCAGCAAGGGCAGACAGCCAGCTTCGCCTACCTGCAACTGGATCGGTACGCTGCCATCCTGGCTGAAATCGGCCTTTCCGATATTGATGCATTACTTGCTGCACTGGCCAATCAGTTAAAGGAGCATTTTGCCCCGCCAGCCTTGCTTGCGCGGTTCAGCGATGATGCATTTGCTGTTCTAGTGCAGGGTAGCGCGACAGAGCAGCTTGAGGATCGCTTGAAACCCCTGCTCCGCCAGGCCGTTTCACAACCCATTGAAATCAACAAGCGGGCCTTGCAGCCCTCCTACTCCATTGGCCTGACGGCGCTTGATGAGCAGACTGTCAATGCCAAAGAGATCATGGACCGTGCTCACCGCTGTGCCCTGGCGACAGCTAAACAGGGTGGCAATGCCATCAAACGATACGACCCGGCAGAAGAGCTGGCGGCGGCAGCCAGTCGGGGAAGCCTGATTGCCATCGTGCAGCAGGCCCTGGAACAGAATCGATTCCGTCTGCTCTTCCAGCCACTGATCAGCCTGCGTGGGGATAGCCGCGAGCACTATGAGGTGTTGCTCCGCTTGAATAACGCCCAGAATGAAGAAGTCCCCCCAGCCGAGTTCTTCCGGGTGGCGGAAGAAAGTGGGCTGAGTGCAAAGATCGACCGCTGGGTAATCCATAACGCTATCAAGGTGCTGGTCGATCACCGGTCCCGTGGACACGATACCTGTCTGTTCATTCACTTTTCCGCTGCATCACTACAGGATGCTCGGTTACTGCTCTGGCTGCAGGCCGCAATGCAGGCCGCACGCTTGCCGGTCGAGTCCTTGATCTTCCAGATCAGCGAGGCCAATGCCCTGGCGCACCTCAACCAGACCAAGATCATGGTCAACGGCCTGAAAAAACTGGGGCATCGGGTGACGCTGGGCCAGTTCGGCTGTGCTATGGCACCCTTCAATATTCTCAAGCAGGTTCCGGTTGACTTCCTCAAGGTAGACGGCTCGTTCGTCCGTGACCTGGGCAACCCGGAAAACCAGGAAACGCTGAAAAACCTTATCAGCGGTATCCAGGAGCACAAAAAGCTATGCATCGTACCGTTCGTTGAGAACGCTACGGTTCTCGCAACGCTGTGGCAATCCGGGGTGAACTATATCCAGGGCTACTATTTGCAGGAGCCTAGCCAGGCGATGAACTATGAGTTTGTCGCGGACGAATAAGCAAAGAGCAGAAAAAAGCCGGCATGACGCCGGCTTTTCTTTTGGCACTTGATTAAACCCTGCAATCTCGATCCCTAACGCCCAAGAGATACAGCACGCCATCCAAGCCCAATGTTGTAATGGACTGCCGTGCCGACTGCCGCACAAGCGGTTTGGCGCGAAAGGCAACGCCTAAGCCCGCCAGACCAAGCATGGGCAAATCATTTGCTCCATCCCCTACCGCAATGGTCTGCTCAAGGCTCAACCCTTCTCTCATCGCCAGTTCACGCAGCAGGTCAGCCTTTCGCTGGGCATCAACGATGGGCTCCACCGCAACACCAGTCACCTTACCGTCTACTGTTTCCAGTTCGTTGGCATAGACATAGTCGATCCCAAGGCGAGTCTGTATCTGGCGGGCAAAATAGGTGAAGCCGCCAGAAAGAATTGCTGTTTTGTATCCTAGCCGCTTGAGCTCGGAGAACAGCCGCTCGGCCCCCTCGGTCAGACGCAGACTCGCCCCGATCTCTTCCAACACCGATTCAGACAAGCCATTAAGCAGCGCCAACCGCTCCTTGAAGCTGGCTCTGAAATCGAGTTCACCCCGCATAGCGCGCTCGGTAATGGCCGCAACACGCTCACCGATACCGGCGGCCTTGGCCAACTCATCAATGACCTCCGCCTGAATCAGTGTCGAATCCATATCAAAAACTGCCAGCCGACGATGACGGCGGAACAGGTTGTCCGCCTGGAAGCCAATATCCATTTCCAATTGCTGGGTGGCGGCGAAGAAAGCAGCCTTGAGCGCCTCTATGTTTTGCGGCTCGCCAGCGAGCGTGAACTCCAGCGCGGCACGCTCTTGTGCCTCAGGCGTCGATAACCGCTCGATCCGCTCGATAGTCATGCCATGGGACTCGACAAGCTCGCTTACATGCTGAACCTGATGGGCATCCAACTGCCGCCCCATCAGTGTCAGTATATGTCGAGGGCTGGTCTCACTGGCCTGCCACGCCGCATAAGCCTCAGTGCTGAGGCTTATCACATGCACCCGCGCCCCAAGGGCCGCAGCACGCAGCTCCAATGCCTCACCCAAAGTGGCAGTATCGGCCCCTTCAGGCAGCTTAGTGAGTAACGCAAGCGTCACCGCGCCTTGTACACGACTCTGACGGATATCCAGCAATGCTGCGCCTGATTCAGCCAGCACGCCCGTCAATGCGGCGCTCAAGCCAGGACCCGCATGCCCTGTACTGGTAATGAGAAGAATGTCTCGCAAGGCGCAGCCTCCACCAATGGGTCAAAAAACCGATTCTACCTGTTTCCGAAAACTACGCAGAACCACCCAGACGCAGACGAGTGGTTGACGGACTCGGTTAGCACGCTTTAACGACCTCTGGTCGCTGGTTATACTTCGCCCACATTTTTGCCCAAAGAATTCACCAGTGACCCGGCACGCGACCGTCAAGCCCGACAATTTCTTCGTTCTGCTGTTTCGTGCAATGCGCCAGCGCCGTGTTCCTATTGCGCTTCGCATTGTTTCCCACAGCCTTATCCTCGTCATCGCCGCCCTGGTGATCTATGCCGTTGTGGTGTCCATGCAATTCCGGCATGCCATGCAACAGCAGGCCGACGCCTTAGGCCAGACGCTGGTTACCCAGACGGCCGCCTCGGCGACAGAGCTGCTGGTGTCCAACGACACGCTGAGTCTCAACGTCCTATTAGGTAATCTGGCGCGTAACCCGCTAGTGGCCCACGCGGCGGTATTCAGCCCGGACAATCGGGTACTGGCTGAATCGGGAACACGCCCGACACGCAATCTGCTGGGCGAGGCGGAAGGGATTTATTCCACCTCAATCAAGTTCCAAGATGTCACCACAGGCCAGCTGCGCATCAGCCTGGACATGAATCAGTTCCAACAGCCTATGGTTGTCAGCCTGCAGAACATGGGACTGCTCGCACTTATTCTGCTAGTGCTGACGCTTATCCTCAGTCTGCGCCTGGGCCGTAATATTTCCACCCCCCTGCTGGAGCTACGTGTCTGGTTGCGTGACCCAGATGATCCCGCGCCGAGCGTTGGCCGTCAGGATGAGATAGGCGATCTTGCCCGTCAGCTACAGGCGCGGCTGGTTCCAGAAAAGCCCAAGCCGGCACCTGCCAAACCGTCCAAGAAAGCCAAGGCAGTGGCGCAGGTAGAGGGTGATGAAGACAACCCCTTCCTCGATGAAAGTGCAGGTATCAAGGTTCGCTCCAACCCGCCGCGCAAAGCTGCCGCAGCGGCCAAAAAGCCAGCCAAGGTACCTGTGACGACAGAAGACAGCGATGAAGAGTTTGATGAAGACGCCTTTGCTGATGTCATGCCGGATGAGGCAGACGAACCGGTCGCCACGAGCACTGTGGAAGCAGTCCAGCCCGTTACCCCAGGCATGGCATCGGAGCCCGATATCGTGTCTAGTGCCGTGCTGGCTATCCAGCTGGGCTCACAGGAACAGTTGCGCAAGCTTCCTCGTACACGCCTGGTCAGCCTTCTGGAGCGCTACAGAGATTGCCTGGAGCAGGCCACTTCCCTGTACAAAGGAGAGCTGCACAGCCTTATCGATGGTGGCAGCCTGATCCTTTTTCATGAGACCCAAGGCGAGGACGACTACCTGACCCATGCCCTCTGCTGTGGTGAAATCATGCGGGCGCTGGGCCATGCCCTTCAGGTCGAAGTAGCCGACAGCGGGATCACGCTACAACTGCAACTAGGTCTGACGCAGGGTGAACGACTCGTGAACCTGAAGCTGCCCGAGCTGCTCAATAACGATACGGTCCGGAACGCCATTGCACTTGGTCGACATAGCCGTAACCTGCTCCTGGTGGAGCGCAGCATCGCCGATGATGAACTGCTGCGCCAGCGTGCCCGAATCCGCTCTATTGCGAGTCCAGAAGGTGCCAGCTGTGTCGAACGCCTGCTTGAACCCTATTCGTCTACCCTTGAACGCCATCTGGTTCGCCTCGAATCCCGTTAAGGCTGGCACGCGCCGGCTGGCGGCCCGCTTCCATCAGGGCCGCTCCCTCTGGATGGTAAGGCCGCCTTATCGGGCGACCCGAGCGCTTCTTCCCCTGGGGCTCGCCATGAGCCTCGTGATCCTTCCCGCGCCTTTCGCTCAAGCAGCCGAAATCCGCCTACCTGACGGTGCGGTTTATCATGGCGACGTAGAACGCGGACGCCTGCAAGGCGAGGGACGCCTCGACTGGGCCAACGGTAACTGGCTACGCGCCTCATTCAGGGACGGTCTGGCTGAAGGTTTGGGCGAGCGATTCTTTGTGGACGGTACCCGTTATCGAGGCCGCTTCCATCGTGGGCTCTATGAAGGCCAAGGCCAGCTGACCTTTCCTAACGGACATTACGAAGGCTCCTTTCACCGAGGGATGTATCACGGCAAGGGCGTTCTTGAGTCCAATGACGGCTGGCGTTACGAAGGCGATTTCTTCGAGGGCCGCATGCAAGGCCATGGCGCACGGACCGAAAGCGATGGTAGCCAATACAACGGTATTTTTACCAATGGCCGCCTGAATGGCAGGGGCCAATGGGTCGACCTGGAAGGTAATCTATACGAAGGTAACTTTGTCGACAGTGCATTCTCCGGCCAGGGTCGCTACCAGAGCGTGGATGGCAATGTCTGGGAGGGAGCTTTCCAAAAAGGGGAAATGACCGGCCAAGGCAAATACCGTGGCAGCGATGGTAGCCGCTATAGCGGTAGCTTCAAAAGCTGGCAGTACCATGGATTGGGACAATACACCGAGGCAGACGGCAGTGTTTATATCGGTGATTTTCTCAACGGCCAATTCGATGGCAATGGCACTTATACCCATGCCGATGGCCGCCGGGAAAGCGGACTGTGGAGCGAGGGACAGTTCATTCGTAGTGATGAGGGCGTCTACCAGCCTGACCCTATGGAGGTCGCCTTGCTCGAGCAAGGGGAACGCCTGGGACAGGAGCTTAATAACGTCCGCCCCTCTTCAGCCAGTACCGAGCTTTACGGTATTACCCTGGCTGGCGATGGTGATCAGCGCGTGTTTCAGCGAGAGGCTGACTATGTTGCCAAGTTGATGGTCAATCGCTTTAGTGCGCGTAGCGTGATTCGCCTGATCAATCAGCGCGACCTCAAGAGTGTGACCCCACTGGCAACGCGGGAGAATCTTCATCGCGCCATTGCTACCCTGGCCGAACGCACTGGCTCTGAGGACCTGATCTTCGTCTACCTTACCAGTCATGGCTCGTCTGATCACCGGCTATCACTGAGCGAGCCGGGCCTGCAACTGGCAAGCTTACCGGCCACTGAGCTTGCCTCGCTGCTTGAGCCACTGAAAGACCGAGACAAGATCGTTGTCGTTTCGGCTTGTTATAGCGGCGGCTTTTTATCCGCACTCCGGGATGACCATACCCTGGTCATTACCGCCTCACGTGCGGACCGGACATCCTTCGGATGCACTGACGAGGCGGACTTCACCTATTTTGGCAAGGCCTTGTTTGCTGAAGCATTCCAGACAACCGACGACCCTGAGCAAGCCTTTTCGATAGCCAGCAAACGTGTCGCCGAGCGCGAAGCCGCACAAGGTTTCGAGCCGTCTGAGCCACAAATCTGGGCACCACCCGCCGTATTGAAGAAATGGCAGGCCTATCGTGCCGGACAGGCCAACTACGTAGCAGAGTAATGAGCCTTTCACTTAGAAATGTTGTCTGACCGTATAAGGGCGGGCATTACAACGAAGCGGACCTGACGCATTCATGCACAAGCTCCGAGCGTTATAGGCTCCGCCAGTCATGCTCATCGAAAGGAGCTTTGCGATGCACCTGACTCCGCAGCACGTTCTGATTACCGGCGCTACAGGCCTTACCGGCGAACATTTGCTGGATCGTCTCTTGAATGAACCAACGATCCAGCGGGTCCTGGCGCCCACCCGCAGACCCCTTCCCGACCATCCGCGCCTGGAGAACCCTGTCGGCGAGTTGCTGGATGTGCTGCCTCAGCTCTCAGGTCCATTGGATACAGCATTCTGTTGCCTGGGTACCACCATCAAGAAAGCAGGCTCGCAGGAAGCCTTTCGTGCCGTTGATTACGACCTGCCTATTGCCACCGGACGCCGCGCTCGCGAATTAGGTGCCAGGCACTTTGTGGTTATCAGCGCGATTGGTGCCGATTCCTCCTCTTCGATCTTTTATAACCGGGTGAAGGGCGAGCTTGAAGAAGCACTACAGGATCAGGGTTGGCCACAGCTTACCGTTGCCCGCCCTTCCCTGTTGATAGGCCCACGCCATGAGCAGCGGCTTGGCGAGCAGATCGCAGCTCCATTATCCCAATTGCTACCGGGAAAATGGCATGGGATCGACGTGTGCGTTCTCGCACGCGCCCTATGGCGCCTTGCGTTGGAAGAAGGTGAAGGCGTGCGCTTTGTCGAGTCGGATGAACTACGCCGGCTGGGGCGCTGACGCGCTCGCTAAAGCCTCCTCAACCAACCAATCATGCAATGAACGTATACGCGGATCAGCTAATGCACCCTGTGCATAGAGCAGGACATAACGCTTTCGCGCCGGCACCGAGACGCCAAATGGAATAATTAAAGCGCCCCGCTCCAGCTCATTGGTGATCAGATGCCGGCGTGCAATAGCGACGCCCATCCCGGCAATAGCCGCTTCGATGGTTAGGTGATTGCGATTAAAAGTATGACCTCGCCTTACATCAAGGGCAGGAGCGCCGATAGAGGCCAGGTAAAACTCCCACTCCGCATACTCGTAGCTGCCCCGCCAGGCAGTAATGTCATGCAACAGCGGGTAACTATCCAGTGCCTCGGGACGATCAAGCGGCGGGCGCCCCTCCAACAGCGAAGGGGCACACACTGGAAATATCTGTTCATCCAGTAGCGAGGTGGATGCAAGACCGGGATAGCTGCCGTCATTCAGGTCAATAGCCAGGTCAAACTCACCCTCTCGCAGTGACCAGGAACTGTCCTCCGCAACAACTCGAAGCTGAATATCTGGGAAGCGGGCCTGCAGCTTGGGCAGGCGCGGCATGACCCACTTACCAAGAAAAGAAGGAATCGAGCGCAACCGGAGTAACCCGCCAAATTGCCCTGCGTTCAGACGGCGCAACTCTGCATCCACAAGCCCCGAGGCTTGGTTCACTGTAGAAGCCAGCCGTTGTCCTTCGGCTGTCAATTCAAGCCCACGAGCCAGCCGATGAAACAGCTTGAACCCCAGCCGCTCCTCTAACAGACGCATCTGCTGACTAATGGCGCCCGGCGTTACATGCAGCTCCTCGGCACAGCGCGTAAAGGAAAGATGGCGCGCCGCACAGGCAAATACCTGAAGCCAGGCTTGCGTTTGTGCATTGAGGATCCGGCTCATGGGTATAGCTCTACTAAAGGGTCGCTTAGAACGTTTCGTTTGTGCATGGAGGTAACTTTTCCCATGATGATCCCCAGACTGTTACGTGCGTTACGGTCACCATTGAACCTCATATCAAGGACTTCGGCATGGCCATCAGCGTATTCGACCTGTTCAAAATCGGCGTAGGCCCCTCCAGCTCTCATACCGTTGGACCTATGCGAGCCGGTGCATTATTCGTCTCCACCCTACGTGAGCAACAATGCCTGGAGCAGACTTGTCGGATAGAGGTACGCCTGTATGGTTCCTTGTCCGCCACGGGTGTTGGCCATGGTACTGACCGCGCCACATTGATGGGGTTGATGGGTGAATGGCCAGACAAGATTGACCCCAGCCGAATAGAGCCTTGTATCCAGACCCTCAAGCTTGAAAATACGCTTATGCTAGGCGGCGCGCACCCCATAGAGTTCGTCTGGGAGCGAGACCTGCATCTACTTAATGAAAGCCTGCCATATCATCCCAATGCTATGACCATTACTGCATATGGCGAGACAGGAGAGCTGCTCGAGGAAACCTATTACTCAGTGGGCGGCGGCTTTGTTATCGACAGCCAGCTGGCCGCCAGTGGCCAGCGTGATCAAGACACTACTGCACTGCCCTATGATTTCTCTAGTGCAGCTCAGTTGCTCCGCCTGTGCCGCGAACATGGGCTGTCCATTTCCGCACTCATGCTTGCCAATGAAAAAGCCTGGCGCAGCGAGACAGACATTCGTGCCGGCTTGCTGCATATCTGGCAAACCATGTGCGAATGTATCCAAAACGGCCTAGCCCACGAAGGTGTACTCCCTGGTGGGCTCAAAGTGCAGCGTCGTGCGGCCCGCCTGCACCGCAGCCTGCGTGCCATGACCAACCCGAGCGTTATCAGCTCGACGCTTTCGGCCATGGAGTGGGTGAATCTGTTCGCCTTGGCTGTCAATGAGGAAAATGCCGCAGGAGGTCGCATGGTAACGGCCCCTACCAATGGCGCGGCGGGTATTATTCCTGCGGTCCTGATGTACTACATGAAATTCAACCCGTACGCTAACGATGAGGATGTCGTGCGTTATCTGCTGGCTGCCGCTGCAGTAGGCATCCTCTGCAAAAAGAACGCCTCGATCTCAGGTGCTGAAGTAGGTTGCCAAGGTGAGGTGGGTTCGGCTTGCGCCATGGCCGCTGCCGGGCTGGCTGAACTGTTGGGAGCAACGCCGGAGCAAGTTGAAAATGCCGCAGAAATTGGTCTTGAACACAACCTTGGTCTGACATGCGACCCGGTAGGAGGGCTGGTTCAAGTGCCTTGTATCGAGCGCAACGCCATCGCCGCCGTGAAAGCCATCAATGCCGCCCAGATGGCGCTTCGGGGTGATGGGGAGCACTTTATTTCCCTGGATCGTGTTATCCGTACTATGCGTGATACCGGTGCCGACATGCAGGACAAATACAAGGAGACCTCCCGTGGCGGGCTAGCCGTCAGTATGGTCGAATGCTAATCGCAGGTTGACGCGCACTGCTCGGCTTTTCAAAAATCCAGACTCTATTGATTGGAGGCATCTATGAGCCTGGATTCGGTCCGCAACTTTTTCGCTACGCACGCTCCTGATATTCACATCATTGAATTGCAAACCAGCACAGCAACCGTTGCGCTGGCCGCTGAGGCACATGGCGTCGAGCCAGGCCGAATTGCCAAAACTTTGGGTCTGAAAGTGGGTGAACGAGAGGTACTGCTCGTCGCACGGGGTGATGCTCGGCTGGATAATAAAAAGCTTAAGACAGCGTTTGGCGGCAAGGCCAAAATGCTGGACGGAGAACGTGTACAAACGCTGACTAGCCATCCGGTAGGTGGCGTTTGCCCCTTTGGGCTGGCGACACCCATGCCCGTATATTGCGATGTCTCGCTCAAGGCTTTCGACGAGGTGCTACCGGCGGCTGGCGCTATTCACAGCGCAGTGCGCATTGCACCAGAACGGTTGGCTGAACTGGTTGCGGCCCAATGGGTGGATGTCTGCCAGGAACCAACCGAGTAGCTGACAGACATTGGCGTTACATTAGATGACGCTGACCGACTGGGATGCCAATAGCGCTTCCTCCTCACGGTAACGCACGATCTCCTCAATGGTCAGCACCGGGATACTGTGCTGCTGCGCATAGTGCTCAACATCGGCGCCACGCGCCATGCTGCCATCAGGGTTCATCAGCTCGCACAGTACTGCCGCCGGACGTAGGCCTGCCAGCATGGCCAGCTCCACCGAGCCCTCCGTATGCCCTCGCCGAGCCAGAACGCCGCCCTCTCGTGCACGCAGTGGGAAGATATGCCCCGGGCTGACAATCCGGCTCTTACCTTCACAGGAATCCAGCGCCGCGCGAATAGTCGTCATGCGATCAGCCGCCGATACGCCGGTTGTCACGCCATCCGCCGCCTCGATGGATACTGTAAACCCCGTACCATGGCGCGCCTGGTTATTCTTGACCATAGGCGGCAGGTCCAGGCATCTCACACTGGCATCGTCCAGGCACAGGCAGACGATACCGCTGCCATCACGGATCATCTTTACCATGGTATTCAGGTTAATATTCTCGGCGGCCGCCACCAGATCGGCCTCATTCTCACGGTCGACATCATCCAGCAGAAGCACCGGCCGCCCCTCTCGATAGGCCGTTACGGCTGCATGCAGCCGAGGATAACGTTGGGGATCGAGCGTAGACATGAAACGTCCTCGTTGAAATGAGTGAACGTTTCAGGGCAAAAAGCGCAGACGCTGCCTATGCCAGAATGCATAGGCAAACAGACGCATCTTCTTTCATCCGGACTATGACCGTCGGCTCTGGAATCACACCAGATCTGCTGACCTCCGACAAACCGGAGCGCTCGCGGGCTTACACTTGACTGGGTTTACCGCCGGTGGGGACTCTCACCCCGCCCTGAAGACGCGACCGACTATAGCGAAGTAAAGTTGCCTTCGACAATGTTCGAGACCGCTTAACTGCCTCCACGAACATTCAGCCCGATACCTAACACCTTTGCCAAGGCCAGAGGAAATAGTACGGTATCTACCAATAGGCTGCCCGGAAGGTCGAGCATGGGGTAGGTTGGAGCGTCTACGCCAAAACGCTCTGTTGGGCAGCAGCCCCCCTGTATGGCATACCAGTCCAGCCGGGTTCCCGAATAAACAATCGGAGCGCCAGGCTCGCTGGCATTGAGCGTACTAACGCTAGCGCAGCCACTCAGTAGAACCAGCACCAGGCACGCACAAAAGAGCTTATTCATCGCTCACCAGATGATGCTCGCCCCAACGGGGTAGCATGTCTTGAGGGATACTCAGCGTATTGAGAATTCGTGCTACTACGAAGTCGATCAGATCATCTACCGTTTGTGGCTGATGATAGAAACCTGGCGCAGCAGGCAGAATCGTTGCGCCCAGATTCGACAACTTGAGCATGTTTTCCAGGTGAATACTAGAAAACGGCGACTCCCGTGGCACCAGAATCAAGGTACGACGCTCCTTGATCGCCACATCGGCCGCACGCTCAATCAAATTATTGCAGGCGCCTGTGGCAATAGCCGACAGTGTGCCGGTCGAACAAGGGCAAACCACCATGGCGGCAGGGGCACTGGAACCTGAAGCGGGTGGCGCCATCCAGTCGCTCTGACCAAACACCCGGATCTGCCCAGGCGCGGCACCGGTATATTCAGTCAAAAACGCCTGCATGGCTTGAGGCTTGGCTGGTAATGCCACATCTGTCTCGGTGGCCATTACAAGTTGAGCAGCCTTGGAAATCAGGAAATGTATTTCACGTTCTTCCTGCACCAAACAGTCAAGCAGCCGTAATCCGTATTGAGCGCCAGAGGCGCCGGTCATTGCCAGGGTGATACGTTCCGGTCCGCTCATGCAGGATCTCCTTCACGCAGTGCAGTTGCCAGCTTGCCGTGCAGACCACCAAAACCGCCGTTACTCATGATGACCACATGAGTCTTGCCTTGTGCTTCGCTTTTCACGCGCGCAATGATGGCGTCCAGCGAGTCGCAGACAACAGCAGGAACAGGGCAGCCCCCCGCTGTTCCTGCCAGGTCCCAGCCCAGGTTCGGTGGCGCGTACCAGATAACGGAATCAGCCAAACGAACACTGTCCGGCAAGCCCTCGCGATGAGCACCCAACTTCATGGAATTAGACCGCGGCTCGATAACGGCAATAATGGACTCTTTCCCTACGCGCGCGCGCAGCCCTTGAAGCGTGGTCGCAATGGCAGTGGGATGATGAGCAAAATCATCATAGATCGTGACACCCTCAATTTCGGCAACCGTTTCCATTCGACGCTTGACGCTTTTGAAGGCGCTTAATGCCTCAATGCCCTGTACCGGCACAACGCCTACATGCCGCGCCGCTGCAAGCGTCGCCAAGGCATTGGCGACGTTATGCTGACCCGTCAGGGGCCATTCCACGGTTCCTTGCTTTTGCCCATCAAAAATCACTTCGAACCGCGAGCCATCCTCATGGAGCAACCGAGCCTGCCATTGACCACCCTCGCCTGTCGTCTGAACCGGCGTCCAGCACCCCATCGTTAGCACGTGGGACAGCGCTTTTTCAGCTGTTGGGTGAATGATCAGCCCTTCGCTCGGAACAGTACGCACCAGATGATGAAACTGCCGCTCGATAGCTTCTAGATCGGGAAAGATGTCAGCATGATCGAACTCAAGATTATTCAAAATTACTGTTCGTGGGCGGTAGTGAACGAACTTGGAGCGCTTATCGAAAAAGGCACTGTCATACTCGTCCGCCTCTACTACGAAAAAAGGCGTCCCGCCCAACCGAGCTGACACACCAAAATTTTGTGGCACACCACCAATTAAAAAGCCCGGACTCATACCGGCATGCTCTAACACCCAGGCCAGCATACTTGTAGTCGTAGTCTTGCCATGAGTACCCGCCACTGCCAGGACCCAGCGTCCCTGTAGCACATGATCCGCCAGCCATTGCGGCCCGGAAACATAGGGCAAGCCTTTATTCAGAACGTATTCAACAGCTGGATTACCGCGAGAGAGTGCATTGCCAATCACCACCAGATCAGGCGTCGGCTCAAGATGGGCAGGCTCGTATCCCTGCATCAGCTCAATACCCTGAGCCTCCAACTGTGTGCTCATTGGGGGATAGACATTGGCATCGGAGCCGGTTACCCGATGACCCAGTTCCTTGGCCAACACGGCCAGAGAACCCATAAACGTCCCGCAGATGCCGAGAATGTGGATATGCATGAATAACCTCTAGCAGGCAGAGCCTTGGCAGCCCCGTTGAAAACTCGCCGAAGGTTAGCACAGCAGGGCACGTGCCCTGCTGACTAGGGCAGTGGCAGCCTCACAAAATTCTTCACCGTGTTTTGCTTGTAGTGTTTTGCAACCATTAAGAAAGCGGATATCCGTGCTGCAGGTCGCAAATCGTACTGTGCTGTCCGACCCAACGGCTACTGGCGACATAGAGTCATCAGCCTATAATGACCCCTTCGACCCGCCGCCATAGATAGGCTGTACATGGACTTTAACCCGATCGACCTGATCCTTCACCTCGACGTTTACCTTGAAATGCTGGTCAACAACTATGGGTCATGGATTTATTTCATCCTGTTCCTGGTTATTTTTTGCGAGACCGGCCTTGTTGTAATGCCGTTCCTTCCGGGCGACTCACTGTTGTTCATTGCCGGTGCCATTTGCGCCACAGGTGGCATGGACCCTTGGCTCCTGGGCAGCTTGCTCGCTTTTGCTGCCATCGCTGGCGACAGTACCAACTATGTCATTGGCCGAACGCTGGGCGAGAAACTGTTCTCCCGGCCCAACTCCAAGATATTCCGTCGTGATTACCTCCTGCGTACTCAAGCGTTTTATGCTCGGCATGGCGGTAAAACCATTACACTGGCGCGCTTCCTGCCTATCATCCGTACATTCGCTCCGTTTGTTGCCGGCGTCGGGCACATGAACTACTTCCGCTTCCTGGGCTTTAGCATCCTGGGCACCTTTTTGTGGGTGGGCGGCCTGGTGACACTAGGCTACTTCTTTGGCAACGTACCCTTCATCAAACAGCACCTGTCCATGTTGGTCATTGCCATCATTGCCATCTCTCTGCTTCCAATGATCATCAGCATGGTCAACAGCCGTTTACGTCCGGCCTCCAGCCGAAGCGAACTCGGTTGATCCTGTAGTCTCTGCCCGCCTGGCAGGACCGGCATATCCTCAAGCGGATATCGGTCCTGCCAGCGCCAGGGGCCAAGGTCACGTCCCTCTTTCCATCCTGACAAGGCTCAAAAGCCGAGATGACACCCAGCTTAAACAACGCAGCGCCCCCTTTCCGACTCATAAGCCCATAACCTTGCTGGGCGATGTGACTCTTGGTGGACAGGATCGATATGCTGAAGGCAGCAATAGGGCTTAGCTGCAAAATCTAAGCATCATCGTGTGGTCGGGTTGTAGGACGTGCGGTGACTGGCATGGCTACAATCCAGTCATCCATGAGCAACGCATAAGCTCCATGACGCGCCACCTTTAGACTAGAAAATGGCAATCGCTCAGTGGACGAGGCCTTTCAGACTGCTTGTAACCGCGGCGGTCAACGGCTTGAACAAGGTATTGAAGCGTTAGCTATTTCCTGCGCTCGATAAAGCTTTTGCTCTTTGCCATAAATATTTCACTTGTAAACCAGATACCTCCATAAAGCGTCTCTGGAGGTCTATGTGCAGCTGCTTTGGTTCTTTCACCAGAATCCACTCTAAGCAACTGCACATCCTCACTCAGCGAAACGTTACTTCTGCACCATCCTGCTCTCATCTACATCAGATGATGCACGCTGAATGACTGGCACATCCTCCAGAAACTCCAATGAGCGAACCGGCATACCAAACTTGATTTGACGCTGTTCAAGCTCCTTCAGCAGTGCCATGTTGATGCTTTGCTGGATATCCATGTATTGGTTGTAGTCTGAACTCAACACGTAATACACCACCTCGAACTTCAGAGCGTTACTTTCCAATGCGAGTAAGTGCGCACGGTCGAACCGTGTTTTCTCCAATGACGTAATAATCTGCTTAACCAGCGGTGCAACCTCAGCCACTTTTTCTGTAGGCGTCCGATAACTGATATCAAACTGAAACAGCACTCGCCGCTCGGACATGCGCTTGTAGTTGTGAATGGTCTGCTGTAGCAACTGGGTATTGGAACAAATGACTTGTTCGCCACTTAGGCTACGGATGCGGGTGGTTTTCAGGCCGATATATTCGATAGAGCCTGCGATATCACCAAAGACAACAAAGTCGCCTTGCTCAAACGGCTTATCGATCCCGATCGAAAGCGAGGCGAACAAGTCGCTCAATACGTTTTGTACCGCCAGGGCCACCGCAATACCGCCAATCCCCAGGCTCGCTACAAACGCCGTAATATCAACGCCCAGATTCGCCAGAACAGACAACAGCACGACAGCCCACAAGGCTGTCCGAACCATGAGCGAAATCATAGTCATCGTCAGCTGGCTACGCTGATGGCCCGATTTACTGCTCAATGCCGAACGCGCCCATAGCAAAACAGCGGCGTCCATCCACAAGCCAAATTGCAAAGCCAGCACCAGAAACCAAATATGGCTGACCCGGGACTCCCAGGCAGGGCTCAGGTCAATGACGTAAAGCCCCATTTGAATAGCCATGAGCAAAATCAACAGCCGACTCGTTCGGCCTATGATTTCACCCAGGTAATGGGTCCAGCCGTGGCTACTACGGCTGGACCATGAAGCGATACGACCGGTGATAGCGGTAATAAGCCGCCGAATAACTATGTAACTGATAAGTGTAATGACAAGCGCCAGCGCCAGATTGATCGCTGTAGATTCATTAATCCAATTGAACGACATGCCGGAGTTTTCTCCCAATCAGAGGAAATCTGCCCTGTCCTCATGCAGGAGGGCTCCTTTTTTCGGGTTCGATGTTCCTTCAAAGTTCCGGCTTTGAACCTTATCCCACACCAAGGCTCGAATCGCGGGTTAAATATGCCTATACTCCAAGCCACATCAATTTGGCCTACCAACAAAGGTGAGTCGCTCTATGAGCTATAGCAAGATTCCGGCCGGCAAAGACGTGCCGAACGACATCTACGTCGCGATTGAAATCCCGGCTAACCATGCACCTATCAAATACGAGATCGACAAAGACAGCGATACGCTGTTCGTCGACCGGTTCATGGCTACCCCGATGTTTTATCCGGCCAACTATGGCTACATCCCCAACACTCTGGCTGACGATGGCGATCCCCTCGACGTGCTCGTCGTAACGCCTTACCCCGTGACACCAGGTGCAGTCATTCGCGCGCGCCCTGTAGGCGTACTGCACATGACCGACGAAGCCGGTGGCGATGCAAAATTAGTTGCCGTTCCGCATGACAAACTGTCTGTGCTGTACCATGATGTAAAAGAATACACTGACTTGCCGGCTCTGCTGCTGGAGCAGATCAAGCACTTCTTCGAGAACTACAAGGATCTTGAAAAAGGCAAGTGGGCAAAAGTTGAACGCTGGGGCAATGCTGAAGAAGCCCGTGCGGAGATCTTAAAGGCAGTCGCGGCTTACCAAAAATAAGTCGTTACTACCTCACGAAGCCGGCCACAAGCCGGCTTTTTAATGCCTGTCCGTTAGAGATGTTACTGACCAGACGGCGCGATTACGTGCAGTAACGTAACTAGAGCGCTAGCAAAGTACATTTGGTTCGTCCATTTCAAAGAAAGTGCACGTGAAATCAAACTGTCATCACCTGGCGCGATAGTTACTGTAAGTGTTGGCCAGCGAACAGACAGATTCGATGGGTAACACCCTATAGAGTGCAATTCCTTTCGGGCCCATGCTCCGGCATCCGCCCTACCGTATACGGTCTTGTCCTGGCGCTTACCCCATCGGCCCTGGACAGGGCCGTTCTTATTTCCGCTGTAAGTATTTGCTCAGCCTTTAAGCCTCTGCTAGTGTCCCGCGATTGTGTATTACCCCCGAGATTGCCAATGGCCCGCAAGAAAGCTCCCGATTTCGAACACTCCCTGGCAGAGCTACAAACCCTGGTCGAGCGCCTGGAAAGCGGTGAGCTTTCCCTTGAAGAATCATTGGGTGCATTTGAGCAAGGTATTCGCCTTACCCGCGAATGCCAGAGTGCCCTGAGTCAGGCCGAGCAGAAAGTCCAGACTCTGCTCGAGCGCGATGGCGTCCTGACCGAGACGCCTTTTGATATACAAGGCGACGACACATGATCAAGGCTTACCAGGCTCGCAGCCAGGCGCGTGTTGACGCTGTGCTGGAAACCCTATTCGTGTCTCCACGCCCGGAGCTCAATCGCCTCTATGAAGCCATGCGCTACAGCGTTATGGGCGGTGGCAAGCGTGTGCGTCCCTTATTGGTCTATGCAGCCTGCGAGGCGCTTGGGGGCGAGCCGTCTCAAGCCGATAACGCCGCCTGTGCCGTCGAGCTGATTCATGCTTACTCGCTCGTGCATGACGACCTGCCTGCCATGGACGATGACGATCTGCGCCGTGGTCGCCCAACGACCCATAAAGCCTACGACGAAGCGTGTGCCATTCTGGCAGGCGATGCCCTGCAAACGTTCGCCGTGGAAGTGTTGACCAACGCACCGCAAGCGGCTGAGACTCGCCTGGAAATGCTTAATGTCCTAGCCCAAGCCTCGGGGCCAGCGGGTATGGTGGGAGGACAAGCGATTGATCTGGAGTCGGTCGGTAAACACATAGACCAGCCTGCGCTGGAAGTCATGCATCGCCACAAGACGGGAGCACTGATCGAAGCCAGTGTTCGTCTGGGTGCATTGGCTAGCGGCAAGGCTACACCTGAACAGCTGGACGCTTTGAGCCGCTACGCCCGTGCTGTAGGGTTGGCCTTCCAGGTACAGGATGACGTCCTGGATGTAGAGAGCGATACGGCAACCCTCGGCAAGCGCCAGGGTGCAGACATTGCGCGAGATAAACCCACCTACCCGGCCTTGCTGGGTCTGGACGAGGCGAAGCATTATGCTCAACGGTTGTGTGAACAAGCCCAGCAGGCCTTACAGTCCTTTGGTGAGTCTGCCGAACCCTTACGGGCGCTAGCACTCTACATCGTCCAACGTCGCCACTAGTCATGTACAGTACAGCTCGAAGCGCTATATGACGGTTCACTGTTGGGTGACCGAAGGGCTTCGGGTAAACTTCGATCTTTCACACCTTATAACGATGACCTGATGCCCAAGACGCTGCACGAGATTCCACGCGAGCGGCCCGCCACGCCATTGCTCGACCGCATCGATACCCCCGCTGCGCTGCGCCATCTGAGCGAGCACGAGTTGGAAACGCTCGCCGATGAGTTGCGCCACTATCTGCTCTACACTGTCGGGCAGACCGGCGGGCACTTTGGTGCCGGCCTCGGGGTCATCGAACTGACCGTTGCGCTGCATTACGTGTTTGATACGCCTGACGACCGTCTTGTCTGGGACGTCGGCCATCAGGCGTATCCGCACAAGATCCTGACCGGACGCCGTGACCAGATGGGTACACTGCGCCAGAAAGGGGGCGTTGCCGCCTTCCCGCGTCGCTCTGAAAGCGAATACGACACCTTTGGCGTCGGTCATTCCAGCACCTCGATCAGTGCCGCACTGGGCATGGCCATTGCCGCACGCATGCAGGGTAGCAAGCGTAAGTCCGTTGCCGTAATTGGCGACGGCGCCTTGACTGCAGGCATGGCGTTCGAAGCGCTGAACCATGCATCCGATGTAGAGGCCGACATGCTTGTCGTTCTTAACGACAATGACATGTCTATTTCGCACAATGTCGGTGGCCTGTCGAATTATCTGGCCAAGCTTCTCTCCAGCCGTACGTATCAGAACATGCGTGAAGGTGGGAAAAAGGTATTGGCCAAGCTGCCCGGTGCCTGGGAGATCGCTCGCCGTACTGAAGAGGCTGCCAAAGGAATGCTGGTTCCGGGCACTCTGTTTGAAGAGTTGGGCTGGAACTACATTGGCCCCGTCGATGGCCATGACCTGCCAACGCTAATCACTACCTTGCGTAACCTGCGTGATGCCAAAGGCCCGCAGTTTCTGCATATCGTGACCAAGAAGGGCAAGGGCTTCAGCGCAGCCGAAGCTGATCCTATCGAATACCATGCCATTACCAAGCTTGAGCCCCTGAATGCGGCGCCCAAAAAGCCTGGAAGCCCTAAATATTCCAATATTTTTGGCGATTGGCTGTGCGATATGGCCGCCGCTGACCCAAAACTGGTTGGTATTACGCCTGCCATGAAGGAAGGCTCCGACCTTATCCGTTTCAGCAAGCAGTACCCAGAACGCTATTTTGATGTTGCAATTGCCGAGCAGCACGCCGTGACATTGGCAGCGGGCTTGGCCTGTGACGGTGCCAAGCCGGTAGTGGCGATCTATTCCACCTTCCTGCAACGTGCTTATGATCAGCTGATCCACGATGTAGCCGTCCAGAATCTTGATGTGCTGTTTGCCATCGATCGCGCCGGATTAGTGGGAGAAGATGGTCCTACTCACGCGGGGAGCTTCGATCTTTCCTTCCTGCGCTGCATCCCCGGCATGGTAATCATGGCGCCTAGCGATGAGAACGAAATGCGCCGTATGCTGACAACGGGTTACCAGTTCGAGGGGCCTGCGGCCGTTCGTTATCCACGAGGCAGTGGGCCTAACGCAGCGATTGAGCCTGGCCTTCAGCCGCTGGAAATCGGCAAGGGCATCCTTCGCCGCCAAGGTCATAGGGTTGCCTTCCTGGCCTTTGGTGTACAACTAAAAGAGGCGCTTCAGGTAGCAGAGACTCTTGATGCAAGCGTAGCTGACATGCGCTTTGTCAAACCGCTGGACGAAACCCTGATACGCGAATTGGCAAACAGTCATGACCTGCTGGTTACCCTGGAAGAGAACAGCATCATGGGCGGCGCAGGAAGTGCCGTGAATGAGTTCCTCGCCAGAGAGAACCTACTCAAGCCAATCCTGAATCTGGGGCTACCCGACTATTATGTCGAACATGCCAAGCCCAGCGAAATGCTGGCCGAGTGCGGATTAGATGTAGCTGGCATCGAAAGAGCCGTTAAACAGCGGCTGATGCAGCTCGAAGCAAATACCGCCTCCAAGCCTGCACCGCTTGCACTTGCTTCACGCGCGCCTTAACCCGGTGCGCGTCACCTAGCGGGCCTTATTGAGTAACTCGCATAGCCTGGCGACTGCATTCAGCATGCCGTAGCTAGGCCGTTCGAGGCGCTTATCCTCTACGGCCCAGAGGTGCTGCCTTGCCACTGCTTTAAGGGTTGGCCACTGCCCCCAATGCTGGAGCTGTGCCTGGTTCATGGCCAGTATTACGTCAGGGTCTCTTGTTAGCACGGTTTCTATGCCAACCTGCGGAGCGGGTTGTGGAAGATCCGCAAATATATTTTTGCCCCCACATACCTGTATCGCATCGTTAATAATCTGCGTATTTCCAATGGTATAAAGCGGCTTGTCCCAAACCTGATAGAACACACGTACAGGCGGCAAACGCTGATAACGAGTGCGCATGACTGTAAGCTGTTCTCGAAACTGAACCGCTAAGCGCCGCCCCTCGTCAGGGACGCCAACCACCTGCCCCACTCGAGCGAGTCCGTCTGCCAGTTCATCCAGCCGATGTACATCCAAAACTTCAATGGGGTATCCCAATTGCTGTAGCTGCTCACGCTGAGCAGGCGGGACCGCGCCGGGCCAGAGCAAAATGAGATCGGGACGTAGAGCGACAATCTGCTCAATGTTGATTTGGCCATAACGGCCAACTGATGGCAGGCTTGCTAGAGAAGCAGGACGCTCACCAGCATCCAACACACCCATCAACCGCGCTTCGGCGCCCAATTCAAGGACGATATCAGTCATTGAGGGCGCCAGGCTGATAATACGCTCAGCAGCCTGAGAGAGAATGCAATAACACAGCAGGCAGGCGCCAGTCAGAACCGAGCAGCGCCTGTGCTTCATCAGGACGGTAGTACTTCGCCCTGATGGATATTACCTAACATATGGCCCAGCTTACCTGCCTTGGTAGCCAGATAACGCTTGTTATGCGGATTAAGACCTGTCTGCAAAGGTACACGCTCAGCTATGGCAACCCCCAGGTCTTCCAATGCCTTAACCTTACGCGGATTGTTGGTCATCAACTTTAGCGCATTGACGCCCAGGTGCTTTAGCATTGGCTTGCACAAGCTGTAAGTACGCTGGTCTGCACCGAAGCCCAGGCGCTCATTGGCTTCAACCGTATCAGCGCCAGCATCCTGTAACTCATAAGCCCGAATTTTATTCAGAAGACCGATACCGCGCCCTTCCTGGCGCAAATACAGGATGACGCCACGACCTTCTTCAGCAATAGCCCGCATAGCGGCTTCCAGTTGGAAACCGCAATCACAGCGCAGGCTGAATAAGGCATCACCGGTCAGGCATTCAGAATGTAAGCGCCCCAGCACCGGCTCACCATCAGCGATATCGCCCAAAGTCAGAGCCACGTGTTCTTTACCATCGGACTCATCAAGAAAGCCATGCATGGTAAAAATGCCAAAAGGCGTAGGTAATTGAGATGCGGCGACGAAAACGACAGACACCGTCAGGCTCCTATCGGAAAGAGGGTTATAGTGTACCATTCATGAACAGGGACGGCTCAGTCATAAAGGCTATGAGGCTATTGCGCTTGAAGCTATCACGCTAGTTTTTGCCTTCGACATATAAGACGCCCTGATCTTCACGCCAGCCGACACGGTTCAAAAAGCTCATACCTAATAGCGTCTCGGTTGGATGGCCGCCTGCCAACACCATGGCCTCGACACCCAGCACCTCGATAGTGCCGACCTTAACGCGGTCCAACCTTACCAACCAGGCTCTTCGGGTCCCGCCTGCCGTATTGACCTGCACGGATTGCCCTTTCAGATAATCCAGACCCAGACGACTTGCCTGACTTTCGTTCATGGCAATTGTCGAGGCCCCGGTATCAACCAAAAATTCGATAGGCTGACCATTTACAGAACCTGATGCCCAATAGTGACCATCATTACGGCGGGCAATACTAAGCTGGCGCTTATGCGGGGCGGCAAAGCCATCGCTGTATTCACGCGAAAGCGTAAACGTCTGATTACTCCCCCCAATACGCAGCACAGCCTCTCGACTTGTCGCGCTGATCAGCTCAACGTCACCTTGCCGCTGCCCCACCTTGAGCATCTTGCGCTGCCCATCAATGTTGACTACGGCTGCGCCGTTGAACAGACCTACCACTTGAACCTGAGGCGCGGCAAATACGAGCGCAGGCAACAGACTCAATACACTGATACCGATCCATTTACGCACCACACCGTCCCCTTGTAGCGGCTGCGGTCAGGAGAGCATCCCGATCTGCGCCCAGCTCCAGCCCAATCCCTGCACAACTACCCAAGCGAAAACACCCGCCAGTACATCATCAATCATGATGCCGATACCGCCCTGAACATGGCGATCCAACCAGCTGATCGGCCAGGGTTTCAGGATATCCATGAAGCGAAATACGGCAAAACCGACCAACCACCAGACCCAGCCGGCTGGAGCCATCCAGAAGGTAATCCAGATGCCTACCATCTCGTCCCAGACAATCCCCTCATGGTCGTGTACGCCCATGTCATCAGCCACACGACCGCAGAGCCAGAATCCGAACACCGTAAAGACCAGTAACAGCAGCCAATAGCCCGAGTCCGGCAACAAATGCCAGAGCGGAACAAAAGGCAGTGCCACCAGGGAACCCCAGGTACCCGGAGCCTTTGGCAACGTCCCGGAGCCAAACCCAAAGGCCAGAAAATGCCAGGGATTACGCCAGACGGCCGGTGAGATAACTTCGCTCCGCTTCGAAGCAGCTGGTCTGTTCACGAGACTGTCTCTGGGCGAGAGAGGAGATCAGCAGAATACATCATGGCTTCATCGCAAAATGTTGATAACCACCCCGTAACGGAGTGACATCCCGGCCAATAGCATCTTGCACCTGAATGCCCTGCCCCGAGGCAACACGGCCAATGACACCAACCTGGGGAAAGTCCGCCTGCAGAGCTTTGAGGTGCCGGGCAGGCAGCGTGAAGGCAAGCAGATAGTCATCACCCGCTGACATCGCCAGCATGCGTATCTGCTCAGGTTCGAACAACGCCGCTAATGCAGGGCTGACAGGCAGCCTTTCATTCTCAATGATGAGCTTGACGCTTGAGGCAGCGGAGATATGACCGCAATCAGCCAGGAGCCCATCAGATATATCCAGCGCGGCAGTAGCCCGGCCCCGCAAGGCAAGCCCCAACTCGAACTGAGGCGCAGGTGACCAGTAGCGCGCCATGAGAGTGTCGACATAAGCGCCCCGCTCATGTCGCTGCCCCAATACGAAAGGTAGGGCTCCGCCAGCTTCTCCAGGAGCCCCGCCGACACACAGCAAGTCACCCGGCTGAGCGCCCGCACGCGTCAGGGCTTGCCCTTGAGGAACAGAGCCAAACACGGTGAGCGTAAGAGAAAGTGGCCCGCGTGTTGTATCGCCACCAATCAAGGCCAGGCCACAGGCCGCGGCCATATGATCGAGCCCTTGCGCAAACCGTTCCAGCCAGTACGCATCGACTTCAGGCAGGGTCAGCGCCAGAGTAAAGCCCAGGGGTTCTGCCCCCATCGCCGCCAGATCGCTGGCACTGACGGCCAACGCACGTTGTCCGAGCAGAAAGCCATCGCAGACCTCTGGGAAATGTACCCCAGCTGTCAGCGTATCGGTAGAAATAGCCAGTTGTTCGCTAGGGCGAGGCGTCAGCAGTGCGCAATCGTCGCCCAGACCGAGCGCGATATCCTTACGTGGCTGGGCGCAGCGCGCTGCAGCGAAATAACGACGGATCAACTCGAACTCGGTCATGGTTACAATCAACGCTTGGCGCGTAATTCAGCAGCGCGCAGTTTAGGCGCTAACTTGTCCAGCACACCGTTGACGAACTTGTGCCCGTCGGTTGCACCAAATACCTTCGCCAGCTCGATACCCTCATTGATGACTACTTTGTAGGGGACATCGATACGATTGCGCAGTTCGTAGCAAGACATGCGCAGAATCGCGAGTTCTACAGGGTCAACGTCATCTAACGGACGATCCAGGCATGGCGTGATCAAATCATCGATCTCGGTTTTCAAACCGGGAACGCCATGCAGAATTTCGTGAAAGTAAGCTGCATCGACATTGGCAAAGTCATTATCCACGCGGAACTGAGCTTCGATCTCGTTGATCGCCTGCCCCGCCATGTGCCATTGATACAATGCCTGAACTGAAAGACTACGGGCTTCCCGACGCGCAGCAATCTTGCCGCGCGGAGCTTTAGGCTTTTGGCCGTCTACAGCGCTCACTTGGCCTCCAGCTGCGACAGCAGGCTCACCATTTCAAGAGCAGACAGCGCCGCTTCGGCACCTTTGTTACCTGCCTTGGTACCCGAGCGCTCGATGGCCTGCTCGATAGAGTCAACGGTCAGTACACCAAAGGAAACAGGCACGCCAAACTCCATGGACACCTGAGCCAGGCCCTTGGTGCACTCGCCTGCAACGTAGTCGAAGTGTGGAGTGCTGCCGCGAATCACGGCGCCCAGCGCAATGATGGCGGAGTATTCATCACGCTGGGCGGCCTTCAGGGTCGCCAGCGGGATTTCGAAAGCACCTGGAACACGGATGATGGTGATGTCTTCCTTACGGATACCATGGCGTACCAGGGCATCTACAGCACCTTCAACCAGGCTTTCAACCACAAAGCTGTTGAAGCGGCCAACCACTAGGGCATAGCGGCCTTTTGGGGCAATGAAAGTACCTTCAATGGTCTTCACGGTCATGAGCAGGTCTCGTCTGTTAAAGAACCAGGGCGTATTCGTACGCCCTGCAAAAATCCGGTCATCGGCGCGACGGTCATCAACCATCGCACCGGTCAGGCCATCCGTAGGCCGGTTTATACGGGAGGCAGGTATTCTACAACTTCAAGGTCAAAGCCGGATATGGCATTAAACTTCATCGGTGCACTGAGCAGACGAAGCTTACGTATGCCCAGGTCACGCAGGATCTGCGAACCAGCGCCTACGGTGCTATACGTACTTTGCGGTTTAGGCTTGCTGACCGGCTCGCGCAGATGAGTAAGCAGATCGTCACCCGCCAGGGAATGCCCGAGCAGCAGCACCACGCCCGTCCCCGCCTCAGCCACTTTGGTCATGGCTTCACGCAGGCTCCAGCGGCCCTCCTGATTTACCAGCAGCAGGTCGCGCAGAGGGTCCATATTATGCACGCGTACCAGGGTTGGTTCATCACCCTTGATGATGCCCATGGTCAATGCCAGATGGACATCCCCCTCCACCTCATCACGGTAAGTGACTAGATTAAAGCGTCCCAGCTCGGTTTCCAGCGGCTGTTCGTCGATCCGCTTGACGGTATGCTCATGCAGCAGACGATAGTGAATCAGATCAGCGATTGTACCGATCTTCAGTCCATGCTCTTCAGCAAAGGCCTCAAGCTCTGGGCGACGCGCCATGGTGCCGTCATCGTTCATGACCTCACAGATCACACCGGTCGGCTCGAAGCCTGCCATGCGCGCCAGGTCGCAAGCCGCTTCGGTATGTCCCGCTCGGGCCAGAACACCGCCCGGCTGAGCCATGAGCGGGAAGATGTGCCCCGGACTCACAATGTCTGTTGCCGTTGCATGTTTGGCAGCGGCTACCTGTACGGTACGAGCGCGGTCGGCGGCCGAAATACCGGTCGTCACGCCCTCAGCTGCCTCAATGGAAACCGTGAACTTGGTGCCAAAGCCTGAGCCGTTGCGGGCAGCCATCAACGGTAGGTTCAACGCCTCACAGCGCTCCTTGCTCATCGGCATACAGATCAGGCCACGCGCATGCTTGGCCATGAAATTGATGTGCTCGGCCTGTACACATTCGGAGGCCATGATGATATCGCCTTCGTTCTCGCGATCTTCGTCATCCATAAGGATGACCATCTTGCCTTCACGGATGTCCTGAATGATGTCTTCGATATTGTTCAATGCCACGGAGGTCTTCCTTTACGCTCAGGAGTTGAGATAGCCGTGTTGGGCCAGGAATTGTTCGGTAATACCGCTGCCCTGCTGCGGCTCGGCGGCCTTGTCGCCCATCAATAGACGCTCCAGATAGCGAGCCAGCAGGTCGACTTCAAGATTAACCTTACGACCAGGTCGATAGTCCGCCATGATGGTCTCTGCCAGGGTATGCGGCACGATGGTCAGTTCAAACTCGGCGCCATCCACCGCGTTAACGGTGAGGCTAGTGCCATCAACGGTAATCGAGCCTTTTAACGCGATGTAGCGCGCCAACTCGCGCGGAGCACGAATACGAAACTGAACGGCACGTGCATTATCCTGACGCGAAATGACTTCACCCACGCCATCCACATGGCCGCTGACGAGGTGTCCACCCAGGCGGCTGGTTAGCATCAGAGCCTTTTCAAGATTGACCCGGCTGCCAATCTTGAGATCGACAAAGGCCGTACGCGCCAGCGTCTCGCGGCTTACGTCCGCCCAGAAGCCATCACCCGGCAGTTCTACGGCCGTCAGGCACACACCGCTGACAGCAATACTGTCACCGAGCTTCACGTCAGCAAGATCCAACTTACCGGTTTGTACATATACGCGCATGTCGCCGCCTTTAGGCGTTAGCGCAGCGATCGAGCCAATGGCTTCGATGATGCCAGTGAACATGTCTACCTCGAAACGTCAGGAAATGAGTGGCGCCGGAACGCCTGAAACAGGTTTAGCCACGATATGCCAGTCACGTCCGACCGACGTGAACTCGATAATTTCAAGCTCAGGCGCCTCGCTCATGGTGCTGAGTGGCCAGTCCAATAACGGGCGAGCCATAGAACCGAGTAGCTTGGGGGCCATAAAGATGTGGAACTCATCGACCAACCCCTGCCGTGCAAACGCACCAGCCAGTCGGGGACCCGCCTCTACAAGCACCTCGTTCATACCACGGTCGGCTAGAAGCTGTAGCAGCGGTTGCAGAGCGATATGTCCATTATCCTCAGGAAGCGCCAGGAGCTCATGCCCCTGGGTCTGATACTGTGTTGCCCGCTCAGTTGAAAGGCTTGCCACCCAGGCTGGACCTGCCTGAAAGAAAGCCACATCCAACGGGACGCGGTGCTGACTATCCACCAACACGCGCTGAGGTTGGCGTCCCATCGCAAGGGAGGCCTGCTCAGCTGACTCACCGAGTTCATCGGCGCGCACGGTCAGCCGAGCCTTGTCCATCAATACTGTGTCGGCACCGGTCAACACTACACTGGACTGTGCACGTAAGCGTTGAACCTGGGTACGGGCCGCAGGGCCGGTGATCCATTGGCTTTCACCGCTGGCCATCGCTGTTCGGCCATCCAGACTCATGGCCAGCTTGACGCGTACGAACGGAAGACCCGTGACCATACGCTTGATAAATCCCTGGTTAAGCGCCCTGGCTTCATTTTCGAGTACGCCGCAGGCTACCTGGATGCCTACCTCTGCAAGTCGTGAGAGGCCACGGCCGGCTACCTGTGGATTTGGGTCCTGCATGGCAGCCACTACACGTCCGACGCGGGCATTAACCAGAGCGTCTGCACAAGGTGGCGTTCGGCCAAAATGGCTGCACGGCTCCAGCGTGACATAAGCTGTCGCACCTTGTGCACGTTCTCCTGCCTGGCGCAGTGCATGGACCTCGGCATGAGGTTCGCCGGCGCGAACGTGCCAGCCCTCACCAATGATCTGGCCATCCTTGACGATGACGCAGCCCACACGCGGGTTTGGATGAGTCGAATAGAGCCCTTGGCGCGCCAATTCGAGCGCACGCGTCATATAGAGATGATCGGCAGGATCCGAAGCGTTGGGATTACCTCCGTTGCCAGCAATGCCAGCATGATCAGAGGAATCGGCAATAGACATGAAACGTCCTCGCTAAACATGAGTGAACGTTTCAGGGCAAATAGGCAAAAGCCGCACGCGCACGCTTTTAGGGCACGCGCAGACAGACGCATCTTCTTTCATCCGGACTATGACCGTCGGCTCTGGAATCACACCAGATCTGCTGACCTCCGACAAATCGGAGCGCTCGCGGGCTTACCCTAGTAGGGTTTACCGCCGGTGGGGAATCTCGCCCCGCCCTGAAGACCCGACCGACTATAGCGAAGTAGAGCCTCTGCCAGCAATGGGCTAGCGACAAATGACCCACCGTAACAGTCAGGCTTTGCTTGGATCACGCGCCAGTCGATCAATTTCCTCCCGAAATTCGGAAAGGTCCTGAAACTGTCGGTAGACTGAGGCAAAGCGGATAAAGGCAACCTCATCAAGCTTGCGCAACTCCTCCATGACCAGCTCTCCGACAACCCGAGACTTGATCTCACGCTCTCCTGTGGCACGTAGTTTGTGCTTGATGTAGGCAATAGCCTCTTCCAGGCGCTCAATACTGACCGGGCGCTTTTCCAGCGCGCGCTGCATACCGGCCCTGAGCTTTTCCTCATCGAAGGGCTGGCGAGTACCGTCCTGCTTGATCAGGCGAGGCATGACCAGTTCAGCGGTCTCGAACGTAGTGAAACGTTCCTGGCAGTTCAGGCACTCACGACGGCGGCGCACCTGCTCGCCTGCTGCGACCAGGCGTGAGTCGATGACTTTGGTGTCGTGAGCACCGCAAAAAGGACAGTGCATATCAGAAGCAGCCAAAATAAACGGGAGGTCATGGTAGCGCATCCTGCCTGAGAAGGAACCTTGCAAGGCCTCAAGAATCGACAGAACACGCCTGGCGCAGCCGTGACACAATCCTCTTCCCGCCGGTCGTAGGTTGTATAAGAATGCGCCGCCGAATCTGCCTGGAGCCGTTGCCATGTCGTTGCGCCCGCTGTTGCCCGTGTTGTTGATCAGCCTACTTGCAGGCTGCTCTGAAAAGCCTGTTGCGCCGGCTGAGCCTGCCAAGGAGCCCGAGCCGGTTGCCGGTGCACCGCGCCCTGGCAATCTGCGTGAGGTCTCTGGAACCCTAAGAACGCCCGATGGCGCCATTGCATCAGGTGCCCAGGTTGAAGTCGCCATGCTGGTTATTGACAGCCAGGATCGCCCACAGCGGCTTCTAGCCAGCGAAACACTGACGGGTAACGGTAAGGCTTTGGCATTCCGCCTGCCGTTTAATCCCGAAATATTCCCTCAGAATGCAAAGGTCGAGCTACATGCTCGCGTCAGCCAGTCCGGCCAGCTGGTCTGCTACCTGGACCCAGTTACTATCAGCCAGCCTAGCAATCAGGTACTGGGCGAATTAGTACTGGATCAGAAGCCATGATGCCGCCGGCATCCCTGCAGACAGCTTTGCAAGACTTGCTGGGTGATGCCGAGTTGAGTATTCAGTCATTGCCAGAATGCGATATCTCACTCTGGCTGGTAGATCCCTCCAATATGGAGCGAGCCTTTTCACCCGAAGAAACCCAGCGCCTATTGAACGCCCCGCCCTACTGGAGCTTTTGCTGGGCCAGCGGGCTGGTCCTGGCACATTGGCTCGCCGAGCAGCCGGAATGGGTACAGGAAAAGCGCGTTCTTGATTTTGGCAGCGGCTCAGGGGTAGCTGCAATTGCCGCCGCCAAGGCTGGTGCGGCACAAGTAGTGGCCTGTGACTGCGATCCATTGGCGCTGGCGGCATGCCGGGCAAACGCGGACTTAAATCAAGTGATACTTGAGTATTCAGATGACTTCTTTGCCGAGACCGATCAGTTCGACCTGATCATCGTGGCAGACATACTGTATGACCGCGCCAACCTTCCTTTACTGGACAACTTTTTGAGTCGTGGCGAAGAGGTATTGGTCGCAGACTCTCGCGTTAAGAACTTCGATCACCCGAACTATACCGCCCTGGCTACAAGAGAGGCCTGCACTTGGCCAGACCTTGCCGAACCGGCCGAATTCAGGTGGGTTAACCTCTACCACGCACAACGTGCCCGCTGAAGGTTGTTTTCGGCAGGCGCGTCTCCACATATAGTTCCATCTTTTCGTTATCCGAGTCTGTCTATGAGCCAGGACACGCCCTACATTTTTGATGCGACGCTTGAGAACTTCGAACAGAAGGTTATAGAGCAGTCATTCAACACGCCCGTACTGGTCGATTTTTGGGCCGAGTGGTGCGCTCCCTGTAAAGTACTCATGCCCATGCTGGCCAGCATTACCGAGTCCTTTGGCGGTGCTCTGCATCTGGCCAAGGTCAATTGCGACATCGAGCAGGAGCTGGTGATGCGTTTCGGCATTCGCAGCCTGCCTACGGTTGTCCTGTTCAAAGACGGCCAACCCGTCGACGGTTTTGCAGGCGCACAGCCTGAATCTGCCGTTCGCGCTATGCTGGAGCCGCACGTACAGGCACCTGCGCCTGAAAGCGACAACCCGCTGGAAGCCGCGCAACTGCTGTTTAATGAAGGTCGAGCGGGAGAAGCCGAGGCCGTCCTCAAGCAGTTATTGAGTGAAGACAATACCAATGCCCCCGCCCTGATCCTCTATGCGCGTTGCCTTGCTGAGCGCGGCGAGCTGGACGAAGCTGAAACCGTACTAGGGGCGGTCACAGGTGATGATCACAAGCAGGCACTGGCAGGTGCAAAAGCACAGCTGACCTTCCTGCGCCAGGCTGCCAGCCTGCCCGACACAGCAGACCTGAAGGCCCGTCTGGCGCAGAATCCTTCCGATGATGAGGCAACTTACCAACTCGCCATTCAGCAGTTAGCGCGTCAGCAATATGAGGCTGCCCTGGAAGCCCTGCTCAAGCTGTTCATGCGCAATCGCTCCTATGGCGAGGATTTACCTCGCAAGACCATGGTGCAGGTGTTCGATCTGCTTGGTAATGAGCATCCGCTGGTTGCGACCTACCGTCGCCGTCTTTATCAGGCGCTTTACTGATTGCCGCTGGGCGTTGGCTTCTGGCCAGCGCCTACCCATACAAAGACTTGCGCCTCATTTGTTTTTTCAATCCGAATATTTGGATTGTGCCGCAGCCGTACGATCAACTGCTTGGCTGAACCCACGTTGCCTGCCAACTTTTCCAATAGGCTCAAAAGATGGGGCCCTTCGATACGCTGCTCCTGTTGGACCAGTGCAAGTACTGACTCCCACAAGGGATCACTATGGGCCCTGGTAACCGGCGCAGTTTCCTTGGGCTGAGCGGGCGCTGTATGAGCCAGCCCCTCCGCCAGACGACTCCAGTCCTCTGGCTCCAGCTCAATTGTCAGATCTACTGGCCAAGCGCCTATTTTCCCTTGGATACGAATCATCGTTTATCGCCTTTCCTGAGTCCTCCCTCATCATGCCATGTGCTCAGGTTAAGGGCATTCCTATTGCGGCCATGTTTTGTTACGACATAACATATAATCAAATCCATCAATGGAGCTGACTATGCGTTCGTTGCTGCTTGCCCTGCCGTTTGCCGTACTGCCCCTTACTGTTGCCTATGCCCATGACGAGCATGATCATGCACATGGAAGCCTGGGCGCCCATGAACATGGAGTCGCACAGCTCAACGTTGCACTGGATAACAACTCATTGGAGCTGGAGCTGCACAGCCCTGCCATGAACCTGGTGGGCTTCGAGCATAAGGCCCAATCGGATCAGGATAAAAAAGCTGTCGAAATGGCCAAGCAACAACTGGCCAACCCTATAACCCTATTCGGCATTCCAGCGGCTGCAGGCTGCAAAGTCAGCAAGACCGACCTGGACAGCCCTCTGTTTGGTGGCGCTGAAGAACATCATGACCACGGGCATGATAATCAGGCCCATGGCAGCCATGCCAAGAGTGAGCATGACCACGAACATGCTCACAGTGATATTGACGCTGACTATACCTTGACCTGCGAAAACCCAAAGGCGCTGACGGCGCTGGATCTTGCTGGCCTGTTCAAGCAATTCCCAGCCACGCACAAGGTCAATGTTCAGGCCATTACCGCTCAAGGCCAGAAGGGTGAAGAGCTGACGCCCACCCAAACTCGCCTCGCGCTATAACCACTCTCCTTACGACGGGTAGCCTTCTTTGGCTACCTGTTCTTCTTATGCCAAGGCCACCATGAGCGTATTGATCGAACTCAACGACCTGGGCTTCGCCTGGCCCGGTCAACCGGAGCTACTGGACATTCCACACTTTCAGCTACAGCGCGGAGAGACCTTGTTTCTAAAGGGTCCTTCCGGTAGCGGCAAGACAACACTGCTGGGTCTGCTCGGCGGCGTAAACAAGCCAAGCCGTGGTATGGTCAGACTGCTGGAGCAGGATCTTACAACCCTGTCGGCAGCGCGCCGTGATCACTTCCGTGTAGACCACACAGGCTATATTTTTCAGCAGTTCAACCTTCTGCCCTTTTTATCCGTTCAGGAAAATGTCGAACTGCCCTGTCACTTCTCGGCTCTGCGCTCACAGCGTGCCAAGGAGCGCCACGGCAGTCAGGCAGAAGCAGCGCGCGCCTTGCTTTCTGCGCTGGGCCTGGGCGAGCGTGCTTTAGGGGAGCGCCGCGCAGGCGTCCTGTCCATTGGGCAACAGCAGCGTGTAGCCGCCGCGCGCGCATTGATAGGCCAGCCCGAGCTTGTCATTGCTGATGAACCCACTTCTGCACTCGATGCCGATACACGCGAAGCCTTCTTGAATCTTTTGTTTGCCGAATGCCGCGCCGCTGGCTCAAGCCTTCTCTTTGTCAGTCATGACCAAGGCCTGGCTTCGCTTTTTGACCGTAGCCTATCCCTGCTTGAACTCAACCGCGCCGCGCGCCCGGCAGAGGTGTGAGATGTACTTGTTTCGACTGGCCCTTGCCAGCCTTTCCAATCGCCGCTTTACTGCCTTTCTAACCGTTTTAGCCATTGCCTTATCGGCCTGCCTTCTACTGGCAGTCGAGCGCGTTAGAACCGAAGCCAAAGCCAGCTTTGCCAGTACCATTTCCGGAACAGACCTTGTTGTCGGGGCACGCTCTGGCTCGGTCAACCTGCTCTTGTATTCGGTGTTTCGCATTGGCAATGCCACCAACAATATCCGCTGGGACAGCTATACCCAGCTTGCCGAGAACCCTAAGGTCAAATGGGCCATTCCGCTTTCGCTGGGCGACTCTCATCGTGGCTATCGCGTGCTAGGTACCAATCAGGCCTATTTCGAGCATTATCACTACGGTCGCAATCAGGCGTTAAAGCTGAGCGAGGGCAAGCCTTTCGAGGATATCTATGATGTGGTGCTTGGTGCCGAGGTAGCAGAGGCCCTACATTACAAACTGGGTGACCATATCGTCCTGGCCCACGGCGTCAGCACTATCAGCCTAGTCGAGCATGGCGACAAACCTTTTACCGTAGTTGGCATACTTGCGCGAACAGGTACGCCTGTAGACCGAACGCTGCATATTTCCCTTGAGGGCATGGAAGCTCTGCATGTGGACTGGCAGAACGGTGCGCCAGCCCGGGGCGAAGGCAAGATCAGCGCAGAGCAGGCCCGTCAGCTGGATTTGACACCCAAGGCGATTACCGCCGTGCTGCTCGGCCTCAACAGCAAAGTTGCCACCTTCGGGCTTCAGCGTGCCATCAATGAATATCGTGGAGAGCCGCTGATGGCAATCTTGCCGGGCGTAGCTCTTCAAGAACTCTGGAGCCTGATGGGCACCGCTGAGCAAGCGCTATTTATCGTATCACTGTTTGTTGTTCTCACCGGTCTGATCGGTATGCTGACTGCTATTCTGACCAGCCTTAACGAACGGCGCCGGGAGATGGCCATTCTGCGTTCGGTAGGTGCCCGCCCATGGCATATCTTCAGCTTGCTGGTAGCAGAGGCGTTTGCGCTGGCATTGGCAGGCGTGGTGTCCGGGCTTGCACTTCTCTATGTGGCTATTGCTATCGCACAAGCCCCCGTACAAGCTTACTATGGCCTGTATCTGCCTCTGGAATGGCCGTCCCGTTATGAGTGGACGTTACTTGGCGGCATCCTGATCGCCGCGCTGCTGATGGGCTGTGTTCCTGCTTGGCGCGCTTACCGTCAATCCCTGGCTGACGGCCTGTCCGTTCGCCTGTAATGTTAAAGACCGGAGGGTCCATGTATCGAGTGCTGCTGGTGCTTGCCTTGTTGTTTACTTCACCAATCTGGGCAGCGCCTCGCACGCTTTCATGGGGAGAGTTGATCCCGGAAGGCGCACCACCTCCTCCACCACCGATTCCCCTGCATCAGGGCTCACTGGATGAGAGCGGGCCAGCTGCTTTGCAGCAGTCACCCAATGCACCTGTGGTAAAAGCCCTGGAAGGGCAGGAAATCAAACTACCCGGCTACATCGTGCCGATCATGGTGTCTGAAAAAGGCGAGGTTACCGAGTTTCTGCTCGTACCGTATTACGGAGCCTGTATCCACGTACCTCCGCCACCGTCCAACCAGATTGTCTATGTCAAAGGGGCTAAAGGCGTCGAGTTGGCTCAACTGCATCTTCCCTACTGGGTGGAAGGGACTCTACATGTCGACTCGGCCAGTACGGACATGGCCGAGGTGGGCTATCAGATGCAAGCCTCTCAGGTGACACATTATTCGCTGTAATCAGCGTTTCATTGAGCCAAGTCAACATATGATGCACTTCTCATCCTTAACATGTCGTTAGCTAACTAAACACATGCTTTGGAGTGCACCATGCGTAAGCTGCCCCTAACTGCCGCCCTGCTGGCCCTCACCGCTGTCTCGCCTGTTGCTTTTGCCCACCAGGCTGGCGACATCATCATCCGTGCCGGCGCGGCCACAGTGGATCCACATGAAGACAGCGGCAATATTTCGGCCGCTGCAGCAGGTGGCAAGGTCGCGGGTACCAAGGCAACAGTGGATTCCGACACCCAGCTTGGCTTGGCGGCAGCCTATATGATCACCGACCATGTAGGTATTGAGCTGCTGGCCGCTACCCCGTTCAACCACCGGATCGGCGTAAAAGGTTTAGGTGCGCTGGATGGCAAACTGGCAGACGTCAAGCAGCTGCCGCCAACCCTGTCACTTCAGTATTATCCGCTCAATCCTCAGTCGCGCCTTCAGCCGTATGTAGGTGCAGGTATCAACTACACTCTTTTCTTCGACGAGGATCTGACCAGTAGCCGCAAATCTGCAGCAGGCGGTGGTTTCAGCAATCTGAGCCTGGATAACTCCTGGGGTTATGCGTTACAGGCAGGTGTGGATTATCAGCTGACCGACCACCTACTTTTCAACGCAGCCGTCTGGTATGCCGATATTGACACAAAGGCAACTGCCGACTCGGCCTTAGGCCGTGTCAAGGTTGATGTCGACATCGATCCGTGGGTCTACATGGTTGGTCTAGGCTATAAGTTTTAATTAACACCTACAAAAAAGGCCTTCATTTGAGGGCCTTCTTTGTAGCTATGCTAACCCGCCGCGCCATCCTTTCTGGCTTTTGCCAACTCAGCGCGCCGCTTGCGGGCTTCCTTAGGATCAGCGATTAACGGTCGATAAAGCTCGACTCGGTCTCCTGACTCCAAAACTCGAACATCCGGATCAGGGACAATCCTTCCAAATAGCCCGATAGCCAATGTATCAACAGGCACTTCAGGAAAGCGCTCGGCCATACCAGACAGTTTCACAGCGTGACGTACAGTGGTGCCCATTGGGACTTCCAGTGCAATCAGCGCCTGATCACTTGGCAAGGCCAGGGCAACTTCGATCTTTATCAGCTCAGCCATACAGCTGCTTGGCCCGCTGGCAGAACGCATCAACCATGGTATTTGCGGCCTGATTGAATAAAGGCCCCAAGGTTGCCCGAATCAGGGCTCCCTGATACTCGAACGATAAATCAAGCGAAATCTTGCAGGCCTTTTCACCCAGCGCCTTGAACTGCCAAACGCCATGCAACTGGCTAAAAGGTCCTTTTTCCAGATCCATAATGATGCATTGATCAGGCGTCAAAGTGTTACGCGTCGTAAACTGCTGACTTAGCCCACCCTTGGCGACCGTCAATCCTGCACGCATTTCATTTTCGCCCTGCTCTAGGATCTGGGCAGACGAGCACCAAGGCAGAAACTCAGGATAACGCTCCACATCATTCACCAGCGCATAAAGCGCCGATGCAGGGTAAGGCAGTAAAGCCGAGCGTTGTATATGCGTAGTCATTGGTACCTCAATTCCAAAACTGTGCGGCAAACACGATGAGAATGCCTAACGGGGCAACGTAGCGCATCAGGAAAAGCGTCAGAGCAAATAATGTCGGGCTGCGCACCGATAATTCGTCTCGAACCTGCTCACGTCCCATTACCCACGCTGCAAACACTACAAAGAAGAGACCGCCAAGTGGCAACATGATTCGCGAGGTTAGAAAGTCGATGACCCCAAAGAAGTTCAGACCGCTTTCAGCGCCCCATTGATACCAATGAAAGTGCCCTCCCTCGTTTACGAAAAACTTGGCCTGCTCCCATAGATTGAACGATAGCACTGTGCCCAGCCCAACCGACCAGCATATAAAGGCCAGAATAACCGTTATCCAGACTCGGCTTAACCGGGTCCGCTCAATCAGGTAAGCAACCATAGGTTCCAATAGAGAAATCGCAGAGGTCCAGGCCGCAATTGCTACCAGCACAAAGAATACCAGGCCAACGATTTGTCCCATTGTCACGCTGCCAAAGGCCAACGGCAGCGTCACGAACATCAACCCCGGACCTTCGCCGGGGTTCAGGCCTGCTGCAAAGACAATTGGAAACAGTGCGACACCTGCCAGGAGCGAAACAAACGTATCCAGCAAGGCAACTGCAACAATGGTTTTACCTAGAGAAGCGCTCTTGGGCATATAAGCACCGTAGATCATAAGCGACCCGACACCCACGCTCAGCGAAAAGAACGCATGCCCCATTGCAGGCAGCAAGCCTTCCATGAGCCGCGAGGTATCGAAGTGGAACATGAAGTGTAGCCCTTCCACAAAATGGCCCGTCGTCATGCTATAGCCCAGCAGGAGCAGCAACAGCACAAACAACAGCGGCATCAGGATACGTAAGGCTTTCTCCAGGCCATTCACCACACCCTTGGCAATCACCCAGGCCGACAACACCATGAACAAGGTGTGCCACAACGTCATTCGCCAAGGGTCAGATGTCAGCGTGCCAAACAGCGCACCGGCTTTAGCACCATCGACACCTTGAAAATCACCACGGCCGACACCAAGAATATAGTCAAGCGACCAACCACCGACGACGCTGTAGAACGAAAGGATCAGCAAGGCATTGACCATACCGGCCAGCGCCGCCCAAGACCATCGTGGAGATCGAGCAGCTGCTATCGCCAGATCACGCATGGCATTAGCTGGACTTTGCCGGGCACGCCGTCCAATCAGCGTTTCCGCCAACATGACAGGCAAGCCAATCAAGGCGATGCAGACAAGGAACATGATGACAAATGCACCGCCCCCATAAACCCCTGTCATATAAGGGAACTTCCAGATGCTCCCCAGGCCTACAGCGGAGCCGGTCGCGGCTAATATAAATACCCAGCGGCTAGCCCACCCGCCATGCGAAACCTGATCATTTGCCATTGAAGTTATCGGTACCCAAAAAAGTTGGCTATTGTCCGACTTTAACCGCTCCCTCTCAAGCACATGGCGATTGCCCTACTGACTCCCCTATAATGCGCGTCTATGGCCAAACAAAAGAAAATCTCTTCCGGAACCATCGTGCAGAACAAAAAAGCTCTGCATGATTACTTTATCGAAACCCGCTTCGAGGCAGGTCTAGCCCTGTCCGGCTGGGAAGTCAAAAGCCTGCGTGCTGGCAAGGCGCAACTGACAGACAGTTACGTTCTGCTCAAGGATGGCGAGGCCTGGCTGCTTGGTAGCCACATCACCCCCTTGCAGACAGCCAGCACTCATGTCATTGCCGACCCCCAGCGCACCCGTAAATTGCTCCTGCACAAACGGGAGCTAGGCAAGCTATTTGGTGCGGTACAACAGAAAGGCTTCGCCTGTGTTGCACTCTCCATTTACTGGAAAAAACACCTGATCAAGTGCGAAATCGCATTAGCGAAAGGTAAAAAAGAATTCGACAAGCGCGCGACAGAGAAAGAGCGCGACTCGAATCGAGAGATCCAGCGCGCCATGTACAAGGATCAGAAATAATAGGGGGCGCTCCGAGCGCCCTTTATACTTTTGAAAAGCCTTCCGTCTGCTGTCGGCGCTGTGATCGTGCAATGCGTTGCGCTTCTTCCTGTGCCTCCTCCAGTACTTCTTGCACATAATGAATGTGCCGGCTGGAAATCTCGCGGGCATCGTCAGCACGCCGATCAATAATGGCTTGATATAAATCATGGTGCTGCTGCATCAACATGTCTCGTGTCTCGCTACGCTGTGCGTACATACCGCCAATATTGGTGACTACGTTGCGCTTGAGCAAATCGAATAGACCACGAATGGTATGCAGCAAAATAGCGTTGTGGCTGGCTTCAGCAATGGCCAGATGAAAACTAGCATCTGCGGCGCCCTCTTCCGAACGCGAGATTGTTTCAGGCCGGGCGTAGCAATCCTGCAATACCCTGAAAGCTTCAGTCAGACGCTGGTGGTCAAGCTCGGTCCCTCGCAGCGCTGCGTAATAAGCACACGAGCCCTCTAGCATATGACGGAACTCCAGCAAGTCGTGTCGCGTTTCCTCACGGCTTTCAAGCAGCTGAAGCAAAGGGTCGCTAAACGTGGAACCGAAAGAAGCGGCAACGTAAGTACCGCCCCCCTGGCGACTGATTAATACACCTCGAGCAACCAGCTTCTGAATTGCTTCACGCAGCGAAGGGCGCGAAACACCAAAACGCTCTGCCAGCACTCGCTCGGCCGGTAACCGCTCACCTGCTTTCAACGAGCCCTCAACAAGCATCGCCTCAATATGCTCAACGATGCCATCCGACAAACGACGCTGCTGTACCTGATCGAACCCCATCTCCATCCTCTAATGTGCCTGCCAGAGCGGCGGGCTTGATTCTGAGCCAAAGGGCTTTTACGCATCCAGACTAAAGTCTTAAAAACCAAGGTTTGACAGACTTGCCAGGCAACTTTTAACCTCAATCGTCAGCCATTGTAAATTGGTATGACCAATTTTGACATTAAGAGACCGATACGCTTATCGGAAGCACTGCCCCCTACACAAAAACAATCAAGGGAGCTCTACATGGAAACCTGGCAACAGCTGTACACACCGCTTGGCAGTTTAGGCCTGTCTGCAACAGCGGCACTTGTTCCTATCGTGTTTTTCTTTCTCGCGTTGGCTGTCTTTCGCATGAAAGGCCACCTTGCCGGAACTATTACCCTGGCATTGTCGCTTGCTATTGCCATAACGATTTACAAGATGCCTATTGCAAAGGCGCTGGCAGCCGCCGGCTATGGTTTTCTATATGGGCTGTGGCCAATCGCCTGGATCATTGTTGCGGCAGTGTTTCTCTACAAGCTCACGGTAAAGAGCGGCCAGTTCGATGTTATTCGCAGCTCAGTCCTCTCCATCACTGATGACCAGCGCTTGCAGGTGCTTCTTATTGGATTCTGCTTTGGTGCGTTTCTTGAGGGTGCTGCAGGCTTCGGCGCGCCTGTCGCCATTACTGCAGCCTTATTAGTAGGCCTGGGCCATAATCCACTTAAAGCTGCCGGGCTTTGCCTGATCGCCAATACCGCCCCGGTTGCATTCGGCGCGCTGGGTATCCCAACCATCGTAGCGGGGCAAGTTACGGGTATCGACGCCTTCAAACTGGGCGCTATGACCGGACGTCAGCTTCCTCTGCTTTCCCTGCTGGTGCCCTTTTGGCTAATGGCCATGATGGACGGTATGCGCGGCCTACGCGAAACCTGGCAGGCTGCCCTTGTCTGCGGCAGCAGTTTTGCCGTTTCCCAATATTTCACGTCGAACTACATTGGTCCCGAGCTACCAGACATTACCTCAGCGTTGTTTAGTATGGTCTCGTTGACCGCCTACCTGAAACTGCGCCAAGGCCGTCACGCCGTTGCTCATGATGTAGTCGGCGTTAGTGCAGGCGGAGCAGCAACCTTAGGCGGAGGGCCTGGCTTTGGCCGAGCCCCACATAGTCGTACGCCCTCGCCTTATACATTGGGGCAGATCATTAAGGCTTGGTCGCCCTTCCTGATCCTAACCGCCCTGGTTACCGTCTGGACACTTAAGTCTTTCAAGGCCATGTTTGCAACGGGCGGCTCCTTGTACAACCTAGTCATTAACATTCCAGTACCTTTCCTGGATAAATTGGTTCTTAAAAGCGCACCGATTGCAGCAGACCCCACTCCTATAGCGGCTGTTTTTAAATTCGATCCTCTTTCCGCCACGGGTACAGCAATCCTGATTTCAGCACTTGTTTCCATGGCGATCCTAAAGATCAAGCCCGATATAGCACTGTCAACATTCAAGGAAACCTTGGTGGAATTGCGGTGGCCAATTCTGTCGATTGGCATGGTGCTGGCTTTCGCATTCGTAACCAATTACTCCGGCATGTCGACGACACTAGCACTGGTGCTGGCAGGAACAGGCGCTCTGTTCCCCTTCTTCTCACCATTTCTTGGCTGGCTCGGCGTCTTCCTGACAGGATCAGACACCTCCTCAAATGCACTCTTCGGCTCCTTGCAAGCCACGACCGCCCATCAGATTGGGGTGTCAGACGTCCTGCTGGTTGCAGCCAATAGCAGCGGTGGAGTAACAGGCAAAATGATTTCGCCTCAATCAATTGCTGTTGCATGCGCGGCCACTGGCATGGTCGGGAAAGAATCCGACCTATTCCGTTTCACCCTAAAACACAGTCTGATTTTTGCCACCCTCGTAGGCCTAATTACATTAGTCCAAGCTTATGTCCTAACCGGCATGATCGTTCACTGATGGATAGAGATCGCAGCTAGAACACCAGTGCCGGGCCTGCTCCGGCATTGCCATAACCCCCATCCGACAGGATGGATAACCGGGCAAACCCGGAGAAGCCTGAATGAGTGAGCTTTTTTATAACGCAGCGCCTAATGCAACTCGCATTGCGGCACCGATTCCCACTCAACGGGAATACCCTGATCAAAAGCCACAGCATGTTTATTTGTTCGGTACTTGTGTCGTTGATCTGTTTTATCCAGAAGCAGGCATGGATAGTATTCGCTTGCTAGAGCGTGAAGGCATTACTGTTCACTTCCCTCAAGGGCAAAGTTGTTGCGGGCAACCTGCCTATACGTCTGGCTACACCGATGAGGCACGCGAAGTAGCGCGTGCTCAACTGGCACTGTTCCGTCAAGACTGGCCACTGGTTGTCGTCTCAGGTTCATGCGCAGGCATGATCCGCCATCACTACTCGGAATTATTCAAAAATGAGCCTGCTACGCTTCTCCAAATAGAGGCTCTTGCCGCTCGAACCTATGAACTAGCCGAGTTCCTGCTAAACGTTTGTAAAGTCGGCCTAAAGGACCGCGGCGCCCCTACTAAGGTCGCGCTGCATACCTCCTGCAGTGCGCGCCGAGAAATGAACACACACCTTCATGGCAGAGCCCTGCTCGCTCAATTGGAAGCGGTTCAACGGGTAGATCATGACCATGAGAGCGAGTGCTGCGGCTTTGGTGGCACGTTTTCGGTCCGTATGCCAGATATTTCCGGCGCAATGGTGGCCGACAAGACACGCGCCCTTCAAGAGTCTGGGGCAGCTCAAGTCGTTACAGCCGACTGCGGCTGCCTAATGAATATCAATGGCGCGCTGGAAAAGCAAAACGCTACGCTGCGTGGCCAGCACCTTGCCAGTTTTATCTGGCAGCGAACCGGAGACAGAACATGACACAGATGACCCGGATTCCCGTCTTGGAGCTTCCTACGCCGTCATTCAAAACACGAGCTCGGCAAGCACTCAATGATGAACAACTACGCCGTAATTTCCGCGTTGCCATGGATTCACTGATGACCAAACGCTTGGCCATCATGAGCGATCCAGATGAGCGTGAGCGACTACGCGAAATGGGCAATCACATTCGTGCACGAGCTCTATCCAAACTGCCTGACCTTCTCGAAAAGCTGGAAGCCAACCTGACACGCAATGGCATTCAGGTTCATTGGGCCGAAACAGTGGACGAAGCCAATGCAATCGTTCAATCGATTGCCGAAGCGCACAAGGCTAAACATCTGATCAAGGGAAAATCCATGGTCAGTGAAGAGATGAACATGAACCATGTGCTAGAGAAGCAAGGTATTGAATGTCTTGAATCAGACATGGGTGAATACATTATTCAACTGGCTGGTCAGAAGCCTTCACATATCATCATGCCGGCTATTCATATGAATGCCGCCCAAGTGGCCTCGCTATTCAGCGACACATTGGGTACGGAATACACCACGGATGTCGATGAGCTGATTCAAACTGGCCGCCATGTATTACGGCAAAAATTTTTCGAGGCAGATATCGGTATTTCAGGTGTTAACTTTGCGGTCGCAGAAACAGGCACGCTGCTGCTTGTAGAAAACGAAGGGAACGGTCGTATGTCTACAAGCGTTCCGCCAGTACATATTGCGGTTACTGGCATAGAGAAAGTTGTAGAAAATTTGCGCGATGTAGTGCCTCTGTTATCACTCTTGACACGCTCAGCATTGGGCCAGCCGATAACCACCTATGTGAACATGATTTCCAGCCCCCGCAAATCACATGAGCTGGATGGTCCTCAGGAAGTACATCTCGTGCTTTTGGATAATGGACGCAGCCAGGCCTTTGCCGATGGTGAGTTAAGGCAGACCCTAAACTGCATTCGATGCGGCGCCTGTATGAATCACTGTCCGGTCTATACTCGCATTGGGGGGCATGCCTACGGCACGGTATATCCTGGTCCTATTGGAAAGATCATATCGCCACACTTGCTTGGGCTTGAAAACACTCCAGACCATCCGAGCGCTTCATCGCTATGCGGTGCCTGCGGGGAAGTTTGCCCCGTCAAGATACCGATCCCATCGGTGTTGCGTAGGTTACGAGAAGAAAATGTCAAACCACCTGAAGCCACGCCACATCTCCTACGTGGCCAGGGCAGTAAATATTCTTCACGTGAAAGGCTGGCTTGGAAAAGTTGGCGCAAACTGTACACCTCCCCAACGCTATACAAGTCGTTCACCTACATTGCCACGCGTCTTCGCAACGTTACACCCAGAAATGTAGGCCCCTGGAGCAAGCATCATGCAGCCCCAAAGCCTGCATCGCGATCACTTCATGAATTAGCCCGTGAGCATCTAGGGGAGGACAAGGCATGAATGCTCGTAACAACATCTTAGATAAGCTTCGGAAAAGCGTAGCTGGCTCTACGCCTATAAACGATAACTACGACATATCACTGGTAACCAAACCATGGAGCTACGCGCCGGAAGAGCGCATTAATCGATTACGGACACTCATGGAAGCGGTTCACACCGAAATACACATCACTACTCAGAAGAATTGGCCTCCGCTGGTTGAGCAGCTCCTTCACGACAAACAAATTCCTAGCCTGCTTATAGCGCCTAATACACCCCATGGCAGACAGCTTGAAGCTTACTGGAACGGCAAAGCCGAGCTTCCTTCTCTTAAGGCCTATGACCGCCCTATAGAGCAATGGAAGGCTGATCTATTTAACGAAACCCCAGCCAGCTTGACAGGAACATTAGGTGCTATCACGGCGACAGGCAGCTTGGTGCTCTGGCCTGACCAACACGAGCCTCGTCTGATGAGCCTGGTGCCGCCTCTTCATATAGCTCTACTTCACGCCAGCAAGATCGAAGACAACTTTTATACCTTCCATGAAAAGTACAAATGGCGAGAAGGCATGCCTACTAATGCGCTGCTCATTTCAGGACCATCTAAGACGGCTGATATAGAGCAGGTACTAGCATATGGAGCACATGGCCCTAAAGATCTGGTCGTTCTAATAATTAAAGATGCTTAAATTCATAAGCAGTTGAAGAAGACTTCTATGCATATGTTTGATGCATTTCTTTAAAAGATAAATGAAACCGTAAGCGACTGGTAGCAGTCCACTCGTATGAGGCTGGTTAGCCCTGTAATGGAGCCAGCAAAGTCTTTTTGATTTAGCTTGGAAACTTGCTTACGTCATTCATGCTCAAGGAGATGTCTATGAAACGCACCGTCTTAGCCGCCGCTGTAACTGCAATAATGGCTTCCCCAGTGTTTGCTGAAGATCTTTGCGCTATTCAGCTGCAAAAAATTGATGATTCCATGAAGACTACACCTTCAATGGCTACAGCTACTGCAACAGACTCCAATGTCCAGGTGCAACGTATCAAGGAGCTTCATGAGGAAGCCGTGAAGCATCAACAGGTAGGTGATACCAAGAAGTGCATCGCCTCGGCTAACCAGGCACTGTCTCTAATCCGCAAGCCAGGCGGAGAGACTGGTGGCAGCAAATAAGCAGCTGCAGTCTGTTGGCAGAAGAAAGCACTTACCTGCGCCCCTTTTTGCGCCCAAAGCAAAACCCCCGGGCCGTTGGGCCTGGGGGTTTTGGGTATAGGTGCTTGACGATGAATGCA
>NZ_BMNW01000002.1:0-308024 GCF_014646755.1 Pseudomonas asuensis
TGATCCCTTTTCATCGTCAAGCACCTATACCCAAAACCCTCAGGCCAACAGGCCCGGGGGTTTTGCTTTGCGCGCATGAAAAGGCCGTGGGCAGCTGCTTATTCGCTACCACTAGTCTCTCCGCCTGGCTTAGTAAAAGCGACTATAGGGCTTGGAGCTGAAACCTTTGAGGTTTCCCGATAGAACGCAACGAACTCCTGTGAGTTTAGCTACTCAACTAGATATCAAGCACTACACAAGGTGATTTTATGTTTGCAGCTATTGGCTCCGGCTTTGTTGTGGGAGAAGTTCCTGGCTTTGCTTTCCAAGTAAAAGGGGATTCAAAAGAGGCAGTTGCTGAGCAACTAACAGGTTGGCTAAATGGACTTGTCACCTCTCATGTCAAAATCTTTGAAAAGCCTGTGTCTCAAGACTCTTTAATCACTTTAAAAGGGATGATCGAAAGAGAGTTTGATAGTAAGGCAGACATAGTACCTTTGTTAATCAGTTCGCTATAAAAGCTATGAGCTAATAAAAAACCGACTCAGAAGTCGGTTTTTTATTAGCTCATGCATGAAAGGAGCGGGCTTTTGGGGATAGATTCAGAAGATGCTGGGGCGGTTTTGAGCCTGTAGGCTCAATCGTCTTCGGCTTATCCAGTTCTGTATGCAGATGTTTATGATGGCGTGGAGATCGACTTATTCTAAGCATCGCCCATAACATCGTACCGGCTAGCGCAAACCATCCGATAATTAATAACACTATATAGGCTGCTGGGCTCATAGCGTCACCATACTGCTTAAACTATTGATATCCCCTAAGGGGCTATATCTATAGAGACCTGTTAAAGCAAGAGATGTTTAAATCTTCTATGGGAATTCGACGAGCAGTCGTTTGCCCTAGCTGACTAGCTAAAGTACAGCTAGTCAGCTAGGGCATCAACTTCTTAACCAATAAATTGATTGGATAACCAGAAAAGAGCGGCTGAGAGGAACATTGAGGCAGGCAAGGTCAAGATCCAAGCCAAAAGGATGTTGCGTACAGTTCCGCCTTGAAGGCCGCTGCGGTTGGCAATCATTGTGCCTGCTACACCGGACGACAAAACGTGTGTCGTAGATACGGGAAGGCTATAAACATTGGCGGCGCCAATGGCAAGCACAGCAGTAAATTGCGCGCTAACGCCTTGGGCATATGTCATGCCTTGGCGGCCTATTTTTTCACCTACAGTCAAGACAACACGTTTCCAGCCCACCATAGTTCCAATGCCCAAGGCCAACGCTACTGCAATAATTACCCAGAAGGGAGCATATTCTGTCGTGCTGGTCAGGTCCTTGCGCAGTCGATTTAGATCTTCAACATCACGGCTTTCTAGCACAGGAAGCTTGCTGATCTTTTTTGCAGAGTCATCTAGGCAAAGTAAATATCGACGTACTTGAGTCCGTTGATCTACCGTCATGGTGCGATAGTCAGTTACGCCATTTAGATTGCTTAACAATGCATTTAGGGTAGGGATTGTAAGTCTGGTTTCACAACTGAACTCTTCAGGAAGGTCACGGTTGCCTGTTGTGTAATCCAGATATTCTTTCAGTACGGTTGATTGACGTTCATAAAATTGACCGAGATGAATGGCAGCATCACGAGTGCGCTCAATTTGATAAGTAGTGCTGGTAAGGTCCAGTACAAATTTACCAGGCACAATGCCAATTAGCACCAGCATGATAAGGCCTATGCCTTTTTGGCCATCATTAGAGCCATGGACAAAGCTCATGCCCATAGCTGAAATCACTAGCATCAAGCGGTTCCAGAAAGGCGGATGCTTTTTCGCATCCATTTCACGACGTTGCTCAGGCGTCTTGTGCATCTTGGAGCGAGGGCGCCAACGCTTAAGGCCTATGAGGATAGCACCCGCTAGTACGAAGCCTGCGATAGGTGAGGCGATCAGCGATAGACCGATATCGATCACTTTTTGCCAGTTAACACCTTCACTTAAGGGAATGCCGGTAATAAATGAATTAGCAAGGCCGACGCCTAGAATGGAACCTATCAACGTATGAGAACTGGAAGCTGGTATGCCGAAATACCATGTGCCTAGGTTCCAGGTAATGGCGGCAGCTAAAAGTGAAAAGACCATGGCAAGGCCATGACCCGTATTTACGTTAATAAGCAGGTCAACAGGCAAAAGGTGAACAATGGCGTAGGCTACACCTACACCACCAAATAGAACGCCTAAGAAATTAAATATGCCTGAAAACATAACCGCCAAGTGAGGCGGCATTGCTTTTGTGTAAATAACCGTCGCGACCGCGTTCGCGGTGTCATGGAAGCCGTTAATAAATTCAAATGTCAGCACGAAAGCCAGGGCAAGAACCAGACTGATGCCTACCCAGACATCCAGCCCGCTGAAGAGATCGAACATATCGTTTCATCGACAGTTGAAAGGCAGCAATTATGTCAGAAAGCAGCCAGACAACTGACCCCTTGTGTAATAAATGGGTAATATTCAGTCGCCGCGGTATTCGCAGCCGCTGGTGCAGGTCTCGTGAACACGGACCCGAGAGAGTTCGGGTAATTGTGTTTTCAGCTCACGCCAAATCCAGATTGCCAAGTTTTCACTGGTTGGGTTCTCTAAGCCTTGAATATCGTTCAGATAGTAATGATCGAGCCTCTCATAGATAGGCTTGAAGATTGCTTTAATATCAGCGAAATCCCGTAGCCATCCCGTGTGGGGGTCGACGGGCCCCTCAAGGTAGATAGCTACTTTGAAGGAGTGCCCATGCAGGCGCCCACACTTATGTCCCTCTGGAACATTAGGTAGGAAATGGGCCGCTTCGAAGGTGAATTCTTTAAAAATTTCCACGTAATCAGCTCGAACTACCGCGACATGCGGTTCTGATGGGCGCGGAGTTTAACAGTTTCGTCATAATTTTTTCGACTTCTCACACTTTATATCCCACTTCGCCGACTGACTGCGTATATGGAAAGGTGTGCTTAGGCGTTATTGGTTCATCTTAGACGAATACGAGCGCTGTAGTGATGTGGCTAGAAAGAGGGCAAAATGTGAGAGGATGCCTATTGATAGATATTCGAAGCCGGTATGACTTCTTTAAAATTGCTGTGTGGTGAGAGCAAGCAGGGTAGGCTCACATCTTTAATTATGTAAGAGGGTTCCCGTGGTAAAAAGCGTATCAATGCAGTCGCCAACCAAGCCCACATTCTGGGTACTTATTTCATTTGCTGCAGTACTTGTACTACTAGCAGTTCTCGGCAATCAGCTTGGGTGGGGACTGATCCACATTGGATATGACTCCGTATTGCTGCCTAATGGGTTAGAGACAGGTATACGCGGATATGTCATTAATGGCCTGACGTCCTTGCTCTTTGCATTGGCACTTACTACTGCTGTTACTGCCGCCTTTATAAAGGCGGGTGGGCGTTATCGCACGCGATTGCCTGTGCCTGTCACAGCATTAATCATATGGCTGCTCTTCAACGTTTTGCTGGTAATTTTCTATCCTTCAGCTCTTGAGGTGCAAGTCAGGCACTACAGGGGTCCTGCATTCATCGATTTCTTTTCCCTAAAAGATCGAAAGGGAAGCTTTCAAGGTACTGCTGACAAAAGCCAGATGCTCACGTATTACCAAGACTGTGCTGCCCGCAGCGAGCAATGTCCTGTGTATGAGTGCGTGACTGATAGGCAATGGTGGTTTGGTGGCTTTGAGAAGATCAATGGTTTCTATCCTGGGCTGGATACTGAAAACCAGAAGAGACTGCTTGATCAGTATTGTCAAACAGCCTCATTGAAGTAGTCAGCTTTCTCCTACGAAGCCGCCTGTCTGGTGTTGCCACAGGCGGGCATAAAGCCCCCCGCTAGCAATTAACTCTTCGTGGGTGCCGGTTTCGACAATCCGGCCCTTGTCCATGACTACGAGTCGGTCCATGCGTGCAATGGTAGAAAGGCGGTGGGCAATAGCTATCACCGTTTTGCCTTGCATGAGTATTTCGAGGCTTTCCTGAATAGCAGCCTCGACCTCTGAATCTAGAGCTGATGTCGCTTCGTCCAAGAGAAGAATAGGGGCGTCTCTAAGTAAGGTACGCGCAATGGCGATGCGCTGGCGTTGTCCGCCGGATAACTTGACTCCACGCTCTCCTACTTGAGCATCGAATCCCGTTCGCCCTTGAGCATCGGTTAGCAATGGGATGAATTCGTCTGCTCTGGCCCTATGCACTGCTGCCTGAATTTCCTCATCCGTTGCGTTTGGGCGGCCATAGGTCAAGTTCTCGCGAATCGAGCGATGAAGCAGTGACGTATCTTGGGTGACAACGCCAATATTACTGCGCAGACTTTCTTGAGTGATCTGAGCAATATCTTGTCCATCTATCAGGATTTGCCCCTTCTCTAAGTCATATAGACGAAGAAGAACATTGACCAACGTGGATTTTCCCGCGCCAGAAGGTCCAACCAAGCCTATTTTCTCTCCAGGTTTTACTTCCAGATTAAGGTCTTCAATAACACCACGGCTTTTACCATAGTGAAAAGCAACGTTTTGAAAATGAATACCGCCTTGTTCAATCTTGAGGGGTTGGGCGTTATTGGGGTCAATGACAGTACGAGGCCGAGAAATTGTTTCCAGCCCATCCTGGACCATGCCTATATTTTCGAAGATGCCGTTTATCACCCACATGATCCAGCCAGACATGTTGTTGATGCGGATAACCAGGCCTGTGGAAAGTGCAATTGCTCCAACTGAAATAAGCCCTTTGTGCCAGAGCCATAGAGCAAGGCCTGTCGTACCTGCAATCAGCAACCCATTTAGCAAGGAAATAGTGACGCCCATGGCTGTAATCAGGCGGGACGCATAGCGGGCTTTGTCTGTCTGTTCTGCCATGGCTTCACGTGCATAGTCCTCCTCTTGTCGGGTATGCGCAAAGAGCTTGAGCGTCAGGATGTTTGTGTAGCCATCAACGATTCGTCCAGATAGCTTTGAGCGCGCTTCTGATGAAATAACGGATCGCTCTTTGGTCTTCGGTACGAAGTACCAGAGGGTAATGATGTACGCAATAATCCAAAGAATTAGAGGCACCATAAGCCAGGCGTCAGCCTGGGCAAAAAGAAACAGAGCACTGCCGGCATAGATCAATACATGCCAGATAGCATCGACTGCCTGAACAGCCGATTCCCGTAGTGAGGCTCCTGTTTGCATAATGCGGTTGGCAATACGACCTGCAAAATCGTTGTGGAAGAAGCTAAGGCTCTGCTTCAGTACATAACGATGGTTTTGCCAGCGAATCAGTGTTGTCAAACTCGGTGTAATAGTCTGGTGGACCAGCAGGTCATGCAGGCTGATAAAGATTGGCCGTAGCAGTAATGTAACGACCGCCATCCAGATAAGCTCTGAGCCATGCTCCTGAAAAAAGACTGTGCTGTTGGCAGAGCCTTGGGCCATGTCAACGATTCGCCCTAGAAAGCTGAATAGTGCCACTTCAATAAGCGAGCCGATGAGGCCTACTACTAATAGAAAGAGAAAAGCAGGCCAGACCTGCTTAAGGTAGTGAATATAAAATTGCGTTACGTTACTGGGCGGGGTTTCATCGGACGTTGGCTTGAAGGGGTCGATGACATTTTCAAACAGGCGAAAAACCATATGCGCTCTCGTTGCCGTTCAGTGTTTGCGGGAAGCCGCACTGTTTCAAGCCTGTTTTAGCAAGGCGCGCGACGATTCGCCTGGAGGGCGTATGTCACGCTGCCTTAATTGAAAGCAGGCTTACGATCTTTTGGCCGCAAGGATCAGAATCGGTTCGCGCGGAACGTTTTGGAGCATGCCTTTGTTGACAGTCGATACGCCGGCAATCTTGTCTACTACATCCATACCACGCGTCACTTTTCCAAATACTGCATAGCCAAAATCGCGTTGGCCATGATCAAGAAAGGCATTATCTGCAACATTGACGAAGAACTGGCTGGTGGCTGAGTTGACGGCCGCAGTACGTGCCATTGAGACGGTGCCGCGAGTGTTTTTTAGGTCATTATCCGCTTCGTTGCGGATAGGTGCTTGCGTATCTTTCTGCTGCATGTCCTGAGTGAAACCACCGCCCTGAATCATGAAGCCCGGAATGACACGATGGAAAATGGTGCCGTTATAAAAGCCTGAATCTATATAGGAAAGAAAGTTTTGTACGCTAACCGGTGCTTTCTGAGCATCCAGCTCCAGCTCGATTTCGCCTTGGTTGGTTGTAAGCACCACATGAGGGTTTTCAGCGGCCCAGGCAGAGGATGCAAGTAAAAGGGTGGCAGCAGTAAAGAAAGCTTTAAGCATGGGTATTCCTTATAGGTGAGTGGCTTGCTAATTAGCGTAGCGTGATAATGCTTGGGCGCTCATCAAGATTGACCTTGCCCTGTACCTTGTTTTTTGATGAGTTCGACCAAAATTTGGGAAGCAGGGCCTAGCGAGCGTTCTCGACTCTGATACATATAGAAAGGGTGGAAGCGGTTGCCTCCTTGAGTAAGTGATAAGGGCTTCAATGTGCCCTCATTGATTTCACGCTCAATAGTGTGACGTGGTAGCCAGGCGAAACCCAGACCGTTACGAACAAATGTGGCAGCGGTTGCAAGGCTCCCGACCGTCCAACGCTGCTCCGCTCCCAGCCAGCCGGCGTCCCTAGGCTGGGTACGTCCAGAGTCTCGAATGACGATTTGCATCTGAGCCTCAAGATCCTGAAAGGTCAGTTCACGCTGTAATCGGTGCAGGGGGTGGTCGGGATGAGCGACCGCAATAAACTCGACTGTACCCAGACCGGCACCAAGATGGGCTGCGATATTTAGGCCGCTGATAGCAAGGTCGGCCTTGCCTTCAAGCAGAGCTTCCTCTACGCCGGAGAGAACTTCTTCCCGCAAGCGTACTCTGCAGCCACGACTTTGCGGCATGAACTCAGTCAGTGCGCTGACCAGCCTGGCGGTAGGGTAGGCTGCGTCGACAACCAGCCGCACCTCTGCTTCCCAGCCTTGCTCCATATGATGAGCAAGCTCTTCCAGTTGGCTGGCTTGCTTGACCAGCTGGCGTGAGCGTCGTAGCAAGACATCTCCGGCTTCGGTCAGGACAGCCTTGCGACCTTCAATGCGAAGCAATGGAACTCCTAGCTGCTCCTGCATACGCGCTACGGTATAGCTGATAGATGATTGAGAGCGATGCAACGCTTCTGCAGCTTGTGCGAAACCACCGTGATCGACTACTGACTGGAGGGTGCGCCACTGATCCAGCGTAACTCGGGGAGCCTTCATAACTATTCCTTAGCAAATCGGCCAGTAGCAACGCTACGATAAAGCGTCTGTTCTATCAATATAGTTGATCATGACTAGCTATAAATTCCGTTTTTATATCGACTGACTTGTTATTAAGCTGTATGCATTCTCCCACTACAAAGGAAGCCAGCATAATGTCTCAAGTTCTCGTGATTGAAAGCAGTGCTCGTAAAGAAGGTTCGATTTCTCGCCAGATTACCGCTGAGTTCATTGAAGCGTGGCAGCATAAACATCCAGAAGACAAGATATCGGTACGCGATGTTGCCGTTGATGTTGTTCCTCACCTGGATGAAAACCTTCTAGCCGGTTGGATGAGCCCAGCCGAGACGCATTCCGAGGCACAGAAGTCAGCACTGGCGCGTTCTAACGAGCTGACCCAAGAGCTGCTGGCAGCCGATGTTCTCGTACTGGCCGCACCAATGTACAACTTTGCTATCCCAAGCACATTGAAAGCCTGGCTGGACCATGTGTTACGCGCAGGCGTTACGTTCAAGTATACCGAGCAAGGTCCCCAGGGGCTTCTCACAGGTAAGCGAGCGTATATTCTGACGGCACGCGGTGGTGTTTACACTGGAAGCCCTGCCAATACCTTTGATCACCAAGAGCCTTACTTACGCCAAGTGCTGGGCTTCATTGGTATTACCGACGTGTCCTTCATTCATGTGGAAGGCGTTGCTATGGGACCAGAAGCCATGACCAAAGGATTGGAGCTGGCAAAGGCTCAGTTGGCTGAAGCCATCTGAGTTGGAACGTGTTGCTTTGTATTGAGCCTCCTTTGGGAGGCTTTTTTCGTTTGGGTTTTGATGGCGCTTAGCACTTCGTATATCGCGATAAGGCGGATGAAAGACTTTTCGGGTGCCGAAAAGCGCGCTACTGTCGAGCACCTTTTGTTGAGTCGTCGTTATGCCGTATCTCTTGTCTGTCACAGTACTTTGGGCGTTTTCCTTCAGCCTGATAGGAGAATACCTGGCTGGCAAGGTCGATAGTGATTTTGCCGTGCTGGTCAGGGTGCTACTGGCTGCTATTGTGTTCCTGCCCTTTACCCGATGGCGGGGTGTCTCGCCGCGGTTTATTGCAGGGTTAATGGTGGCTGGCGCATTTCAGTTCGGTATTACTTACCTATGCCTGTATCGCAGCTTTACCGTATTGACGGTACCGGAAGTATTGCTTTTCACGGTTCTTACGCCGATTTATGTGACGCTACTGGATGATGCAATATCTCGCCGTTTCAATCCTTGGTCGTTAGTCGCAGCCGTGGTCGCGGTTCTAGGTGCCATCGTGATTCGCTTTGAGCGGCTCGAAGGCGAGTATCTACTTGGGTTTCTATTGCTGCAGTTAGCCAACCTGACCTTTGCAGCAGGACAGGTCCTCTGTAAATGCCTGGTACAGCGACATCCTTCCGATATTCCTTTGTATCGTCGATTTGGACATTTTTTCCTAGGTGCCTTGTTGATTGCGCTGCCTTCATTCCTGTTGTTTGGCAACCCGGGGCGAATGCCCCAAACAGCTATGCAATGGGGCGTATTGTTCTGGATGGGATTGTTTGCCACTGCGCTGGGCATGTACTGGTGGACGATCGGCTCAACCCGGGTCAACGGAGGCACATTGGCAATTTTGAACGAATTGCATGTACCTGCCGGTCTAATCGTTAACATTCTTATCTGGAACCGAGACGTAGATCTTGCTCGGCTGCTATTAGGTGGTGGGGTTATCGTGGCTTCTTTGATGATCAATCGTTTGGGACGCGGGACATTCACATGACTTTGTCTGGCCGGGGTATGGCGTTATCGGTGCTTTCTTCCGTACTGTTTGCCGTGATGCCGGTGTACTTCAATTACTTGGAGCCACTGGACGGTATGCAGGTTTTGACGCAGCGTATCTTGTGGTCGATTCCCATGGTGTTGCTGCTTCTGGTACTGACACGGCAGGGCGCCATGTTGCGACAGGCTCTTGCTCGATTGCTTCGTGAGCCTCGGCTGATTCTAGCCCTGATAGGCAGCACCTTACTGGTTGGATCGCAATGGGGTGTGTTTGTCTGGGCAACCATGACGGGTCATACCCTGGATATAACACTGGGCTATTTTCTGTTGCCTCTGGTGATGGTCATCGTTGGCCGCATGTTTTATGGCGAAGAAATGAGACCCCTGTATCGCGTAGCCGTTGTGTTCGCCTTGATAGGGGTAATTCATGAGTGGTGGGCTACAGGTGCTTTCTCTTGGGTTACCCTGGTGTCGGCCCTTGGGTATCCGCCTTACTTCATGCTAAGGCGCTGGATGAAAATCGATGCGCTGTCAGGTTTTATCCTCGAAATGCTGTGCATGGCGCCTTTAGCTATTGTGCTGCTTTATCTTTTCAGCCCTGCATCAGCGTTGCAACTGGCGCCAAGCCTATGGATTCTGCTGCCTGGTCTTGGGCTATTGAGCGCCGTGGCCTTTGGCGCAATGATGGCTGCAAGTCGGCTATTGCCGATGGGGCTGTTCGGTATCCTTAGTTACATCGAGCCCGCTTTGCTCGTCTTTGTTGCAATCTTGCTATTGGACGAAGCCTTTGTCTCTTCCCAGCTCTGGACGTATGGGCCTATTTGGATTGCCGTACTGCTGGTTTGCCTGGACAGCGCTCGTCTACTCAAGAAGCAGTTGCGTCGAGGCCTGGAAAACGTCTGAAGGCCTTAGCGGGCGCTGTGAAGCCGAGACACCCAGTGCCCTATCAAATCTCGCTCAGCTTGAGTCATCTGGGTGACGTTACCTAAAGGCATAGCGCTTGAGTCTACGGCCTGTTGCTTGATACGGGGCGCCATTTGCCGAATCTGATCGGGCGTGTCCAGCAAAACGGCAGCCGGGGCCTCGCTAAATAAAGGACTGGTCGGCCGGTTGGAATGACAGACTGTACAGCGCTCGCGAATAACACGTTCTACCTGGGCAAACTCGCCTGTTCCGGCGGGTGCTGGCCGTTGCGGCTGTGCTGTAGCGTAAATGCTGCCTGGGTTTTCAGCAGGCTGATGCGTTTGTGGAGAATGTGATATGGGAGGTGTCTGTTCTTTGCCAAACCATAGGAAGAGGCCCAGTATCACGAGCGTAAGTCCTGAGCCAAACAGCATCCATTTAAGTTTTTGCATAACACAATCACTTGCAAAAGTGGCCAGTATAGCCAGGCTGGGTGTCTGCGGGATGACAGCCAGCCGAGCATATATCGACTGGCTAATGCTGCTATTAGCGGTCTAGCTTTAGCCAGAGTTCTACTTCATCAGCAAAGTAGTGCTCATCACAGTTATTTCCTGTCCCGCTTCGGTCAACGATCAGAAAGTCATCAATGGCTGAGAGTGCCAGTACAGGGTGATGCCAGACGCCGCGGTGATAATTGATCCCTTGCTCACCGTTGGTGATAAAGGCTTGGACATCCTCGGGGCTGGGCGTCTCGCCTGGGGGAGCGACTACAACCAGAAAAGGTTTACCTTTGAGAGGAACAAACGCCTGGCTTCCTAAAGGATGACGTTCCAGCATACAAATGCGTAAAGGTAGTTCTAATGCTTGGGCGCGAAAGATGCTGATGATGGCTTTGCCGTCTTCAGGCCCTGTATCAACATCGGTCAAACGGTGAAAGCGCTGAGTTGAGCCATTATTGATCAGGTAATGGTTACGTCCATCAGTCTCGATCACATCGCCGAATGGAGCAAACGCTTCCTGGGTAAGAGGATGCAGTGTGAGTGTCTGGCGCATAGTCATTTCCTGGCTATTCGACCAAACAGGCGCAAGCGACTGACTCCGCCGTCAGGAAAGATGTTCAGGCGCACATGGGTAATCGGACCCAGTGAGTTGAGCTCCTCGTTAAATTCATGTTCCTGATGCATCTGCAACTTTTGCGAGGGCAGCAGCTCACGCCAGTAGAGGCTTTGGGTTTCGATCTGATTGTCAGTACCGCCTTGAACATAGGCGGCCTGGATAGAGCAGCTGTCTGGATAATTACCCTTGAAGTGCAGTGTATCGACTACGATGCGCTCGATTTCTCCAGGGTGGCCAAGGGCGACAATGACCCAGTCATTCCCTGGTGTGCGACGGCGAGCGGTTTCCCAGCCATCAGACATATTTTCAGCCCGACCAGGGTTCAGAATATTACTCATGCGGCCATAGTGCTCGTCATTGCATGCTAGCGCGCGTCCGCCATTGAGTGCAGCAGCGAGATCAAGCAATTCAGCCGTGTCTTGCTGAGACCAATCACGATGGGGAATGCCATAGACGCGTAGACGAGCTACGCCACCGTCCGGATAAATATTCAGACGCAGGTGTGTCCATGGACGTTCGTCGTCAAGGGTGTGGTAGTGATGACTATTACCCTGCAGCTCCACGGCTGGCAGCACTTCAACCCACTGTGCGCTGGCGTCTGGATCACCAAGCGGGGAGAAGCAGGCTTCAAGAGACGCAGAGGGTGGATAATTTCCAGTGAAATAGCGAGTATCGATGTCGATGCCCTTGATGGAGCCGGGGATACCCAGACGGATTACGGCATGGTCATAGCCCTCGAAGCGCTTACGCCGCGATTCCCAGCCGTCCATCCATTTGCCGTTATCGTCATAGAGGCCTTCCTTCCATTCCGGCTCATGAGGTTGAAGCATTCGATTGGCTTCAGCGAACCAATCATCAGTGACGTGAATGACTCGAGTTCCAAGGCGAGCGTCGGCCAGGTTCAGGTATTTCTCGAACGGAGCGTTGTAGGTTCTTTTCATGGATGACTCACAGTTGCTGAAGTCGAAAGAGGGCGATCTTGTTGATCTCTGAAAGCGCGCAGGCAAATTCTTGTTCAGGCGTATGGTGAATACGCTCTTCGAATGCCTGAATAATCAGGTGACGATTGCTGCCCTTAACGGCCATGATGAACGGAAAGCCAAACGTGGCTTTGTATGCCTCGTTGAGGGCCGTAAATCGCGCAAGCTCCTCCGGCGTGCAGTGATCCAATCCTGCTCCAGCCTGTTCGGCACTGCTTGCACTGGTCAGCTCACCCTTGAGTGCAGCCTTGCCAGCGAGGTCAGGGTGAGCGTTGATGAGTGCTTGTTGCTCTTCGCGACTGGCTTTCAGAAGGACGGCGCTCATACGTGCATGAAGGTTTTCGATCTGATCGATGTCAGTATCGATTCCCTGGGTATATACCCGTTCGGCTACCCAGGGTGAGCACTCGTAGATTTCACCAAATGCCAAAATGAATTCAGCGTGGCCCAGTGTGCTGGGCGTCAGGGTTTGAAAGTAGCTCATGCAGCCGGGTCCATTGGATGGTGTTCATACCAGTGTCGGGCAATATCAACACGACGTGCAAACCAGACATTCGGATGACCTTGCGCATATTCGATAAAGCGCTTGAGGCCTGCCAGGCGCGCCGGGCGGCCTATAAGACGGCAGTGCAGCCCAATGGAAAGCATTTTGGGGGCGGTGGCACCTTCTTCATAGAGAACATCGAAGGCATCCTTTAGGTACTGAAAGAATTGTTCCGACGTATGAAACCCCTGTGCCTGCGTAAAACGCATGTCGTTGGTATCGAGGGTGTAGGGGATAACGAGATGCGGTTTTCCTAAGGGAGATCGTTCCCAGTAGGGGAGGTCATCGTCGTAAGTATCCGAGTCGTAAAGAAACCCACCTTCCTCCATGACTAAGCGGCGAGTGTTGGGGCTGGTACGCCCGGTGTACCAGCCTAACGGGCGTTCGCCTGTAAGCTCAGTCAGCAGGTTGATGGCTCTCTGTATATGCTCACGTTCATCCGCTTCATCCATGTATTGATAGTCTATCCAGCGATAACCGTGACTGCAGATCTCATGTCCGGCCTCAATCATTGTGCGGATAACGTCAGGGTGGCGTTGAGCAGCCATGGCTACGGCAAAGATAGTGAGCGGAATACCATGGCGTTTGAACAGCTCAAGGATGCGCCATACGCCTGAGCGGCTGCCATATTCATAGAGCGACTCCATGCTCATATTACGCACCCCGACAAGCGGCTGTGCCGATACCATTTCGGATAGAAATGCCTCGGACTCCTTATCTCCATGAAGAAGGCATCGCTCTCCACCTTCTTCATAATTAAGCACAAAGGACAGAGCGATACGGGCATTATCTGGCCAGCGGGGATGAGGAGGGGTCTGACCATAGCCAATAAGGTTCCGCGGATAGACGCTATTCACAAATAGGTTCCTTAGCAGAGCTGCCCCAGTAAAAAGAGCTGGGTCTTCCAACGTGTTACCGTGCGGTACGGTTAAGGCTCCTGTAGCAAAAAACCTGCCCGTCCGGTCAGAAAATTGCTCTACCCTGATTTATCGTGTGCACGCATATGATCCAATACCATTACCAGGAGGCTGGCCATGGGCCGATTGACTACTCACGTTCTGGATACTGCGCATGGGTGCCCAGGTACAAACATCTACCTAGAGCTATACCGTGTGGATGATCGAACGAACTGTATCGCTCATACCCGCACCAATAGTGATGGCCGTTGTGAAAAGCCGTTACTGGAAGGGGATGCCTTTGTTCCTGGAGTGTATGAGTTGCTTTTCAAGGTAGGCGATTATTACCGTGAGAAAGGCATAGCATTCTCTGAACCTGCTTTCCTGGACGAGATCGTATTGCGCTTTGGCATCGCCAACAGTGATGACCATTATCATGTGCCCTTACTGGTCTCGCCTTACAGTTACTCTACTTACCGAGGCAGCTAGTGCAGTTGAGCGCACCAATCGAGTGCGGCATTAACGCGTGTGAGCGTTAATAGAGCTTGCCTGTCTCGGAAACCGAAATGCTTCTCGCTACGGTAACGCTTGTCCTAGAGCGGATGAAGAGTATTTCTTGTATAGGCTGCCTTTTGTAACCTTTCGTAAGGAGTTGGAACTTTTTGGGGAACAATTTGGATCGTTTTGCGGACGAAGGGGTGATCCGTGAAAGTTGTGCCTGGAGTAACCCCCCATGTCGATCCGTGTATCGCGAAGAAACTTCTTAAAATTAAGCGCGACCGGGGTGGCAACGTCGAGTATGGCAATGCTGGGCTTTGCGCCCGAGCCTGCTATGGCGTCCATCCGTTATTTTAAACTTACTGCAGCCAAAGTTACCCGTAATACCTGCACCTACTGTTCGGTAGGATGCGGCATGCTGATTTATAGCCGAGGCGATAACAGCATCAATACTGTTGAAGACATTTACCACATCGAGGGCGATCCGGATCATCCGGTAAGCCGTGGTTCTCTGTGTCCTCGTGGTGCTGGCGCGCTTGACTTCGTCAAAAGCGAGTCCCGTCTTTCCCACCCCTCCGTTCGCGAGCCGGGCTCTAATGAATGGAAGCGTATCAGCTGGAATGAAGCGCTGGACCGCATTGCGCGTCATTTGAAGGATGACCGCGATAAGAACTTTGTGACCCGTGACCAGCATGGTCATCTGGTCAACCATTGGACTACGACAGGCTTTCTTGCAGCGTCTGCCACCTCGAATGAGACGGCTTACCTGACTCAGAAAATCGCACGTAGCCTTGGTGTCGTTGTAATGGATAACCAAGCACGCGTTTGACACGGACCGACGGTGGCAGGTCTTGCCCCAACATACGGTCGCGGTGCGATGACGAATTCTTGGACTGATATCCGCAATGCCAATCTGATCCTTTCCATGGGCGGTAACTCGGCTGAGGCGCATCCTGTAGGCTTTCGCTGGGTAATCGAGGCAAAGGAAAAGAACAACGCCAAACTCATTTCAATCGATCCGCGCTTCACCCGTACGGGCGCCGTGGCGGATTACCATGCCTCCATTCGGACAGGCACTGACATCGTGTGGTTGGGCGGTCTGATCAACTATCTGTTGACTACCGACCAGATCAACCATGAGTACGTAAAGGCCTATACCGATGTCGCGATCATCGTAAAAGAGGATTTCGACTTTCATGACGGCTTGTTCTCCGGCTATAAGCAGGACGATATCCGTGCTTATGACAAGTCGAGCTGGAGTTACGAGTTCGATGAAAACGGTATGGTGAAGGAGGACCCAACCCTACAGCATCCCCGCTGCGTTTATCAGCTGATGCGTAAGCACTACAGCCGCTACACCATCGAGAAGGTTGAAAGCGTTTGCGGTATGCCGCGTGATCAAGTCCAGAAAGTCTGGGACATGATTGCCGAGACGGCTGCCGAAAACAAAACCATGACCATTCTCTACGCGCTGGGCTGGACACAGCATTCTGTTGGCGCGCAGATGATTCGTGCCGGCAGTATGGTGCAACTGTTGTTGGGTAACATCGGCATGCTGGGTGGTGGGGTTAATGCCTTGCGTGGGCATTCCAACATTCAGGGCCTGACTGATTTGGGCCTGCTCTCAAACCAGCTTCCTGGCTATATCCGTCTGCCTTCCCATGAAGAGCAGGATTTTGACGGTTATATCGAGCGGCGTGCCAAGCAGCCGTTACGTCCAGGGCAGGTGTCTTATTGGAAATACTTCAAGCGCTTCCATGTCAGCCTTATGAAGTCATGGTATGGCGATGCAGCTACGGCAGAAAACAACTGGTGTTATGACTGGTTGCCAAAGCTTACAGAGCCGTTGTACGACGTTATGCATACCCTTGAGCGTATGCACAATGGCGAGATAACAGGCTACCTGGCGCAAGGCTTCAACTTCCTGGCTTCGTTCCCCAACAAAAACAAGAACGTTGAGGCACTTTCCAAACTCAAGTTCTTGGTAGTGATGGACCCACTGGATATCGAAACCACCGAATTCTGGAAGAATCACGGTGAGTACAACGATGTGGATTCCTCGAAGATCCAGACTGAAGTCTTCCGGCTGCCTACTACATGTTTTGCCGAGGAAAACGGTGCAATCGTCAACAGCTGCCGCTGGCTGCAGTGGCACTGGCGTGCAGCGCCACCACCTGGTGAGGCGCGTCCGGATGTGGCCATCATGGCGGGTATTTTCCATCGCCTGCAGCAGATGTACCGTGACGAGGGCGGAGCGTTTCCTGATCCAATCCTCAACCTGACCTGGCCCTATAGCAATCCCGAGGAGCCTAATCCAGAGGATATTGCTCAGGAGTACAACGGTCGCGCATTGGCTGATCTGCCGAGCGCTGATGGCAAGACCATTACCCATAAGAAGGGCGATCTGCTGGATGACTTTGGTTATCTGACGGATGATGGTCGTACAGCCTGCGGCTGCTGGATCTATTCAGGGGCCTGGACACGAGCCGGGAACATGATGGATCGCCGCGACAACTCCGATCCTTATAATGTAGGGATTACGTTGGGCTGGGCTTGGGCATGGCCGCTTAACCGACGCATCCTGTATAACCGTGCCAGTGCCCGTCCCGATGGAACCTCTTGGGCACCTGAAAAGCGGTTGATCTGGTGGAATGGCGAGCGATGGGCAGGACCGGACATTCCTGACTTCCCGTGGACATCGCCGCCGGAGGCTGGTGCCAGTCCGTTCATTCTCAACCAAGAAGGCGTTGCGCATTTCTTTGGTGGCAGCATGATGGCGGAGGGGCCGTTCCCCGAGCATTACGAGCCTTTCGAGTCGCCGCTCGATTACAACCCGATGCATCCTGATAACCCTGCAGCCAAGAACAACCCTGCTGCCCGGATCTTTGTAAAAGATCGTGAGCAATTGGGCACTAGCAAGGACTTCCCTTACGCCGCGACAACTTACCGGATTACTGAGCATTTCCACTTCTGGACCACTCATGCACGGCTCAATGCCATCGCGCAGCCGGAGAAGTTTGTGGAGATTGGCGAAGACCTGGCAGGTGAACTCGGTATCAAGGCTGGTGATACGGTAAAGGTCACGTCAAAGCGTGGCTTTATCCGTGCCATTGCGGTGGTAACCAAGCGCATCCACAAGCTACAGGTGGAAGGTCGTACGGTGCACCAGATCGGTATTCCTATTCACTGGGGCTTCAAAGGCGTGGCCAGGAAAGGTTTCCTGACCAATACCCTGACTCCAGTGGTGGGCGATGCCAACACGCAGACGCCTGAGTTCAAGTCGTTCCTAGTGAACGTCGAGAAGGTATGAGGACGCGATAATCATGAGAGGCGATCAAGTCAACTTTCAAAACATCGTCGCCCGGTCCGCGACCACCGAAGCCTCGCCGCACACACGTGATGGCGGGGTAGAGAAGGTCGCTAAGCTGATCGACGTTTCTCGTTGCATTGGGTGTAAAGCTTGCCAGGTAGCATGTTCTGAGTGGAATGATCTTCGTGATGAAGTAGGGCACTGTGATGGGAGCTATACAAACCCTGCGGATTTGAGTGCCGAGACATTCCAGTTGATGCGTTTCAATGAATATGTAAACGAGCAAGGCAATCTGGAATGGTTGATCCGCAAGGACAACTGTATGCATTGTGCGGAGCCGGGCTGTATGAAGGCATGCCCGGCTCCAGGGGCTATCGTGCAATATGCTAATGGCATCGTGGACTTTAACTCTGAGCATTGTATTGGTTGCGGCTATTGTATTTCCGGATGCCCGTTCAATATTCCACGCATCTCCAAGAAGGATCAAAAGGCCTACAAATGCACGCTATGTTCAGACCGTGTTTATCATGGTCTGGAGCCCGCCTGCGTGAAGACCTGCCCGACGGGTGCGATCATGTTTGGTACCAAGGAAGACATGACCGAGCATGCGCTGACGCGGGTAGGACAGCTCAACGATCGCGGCTATGCCAATGCAGGTCTTTACGATCCGCCTGGCGTGGGTGGTACACATGTGATGTATGTTCTCCAGCATGCCGACAAGCCGGAGCTCTACAGCAATTTGCCTCGCGACCCGCAGATCAGCCCGATGGTTGGCCTGTGGAAAGGGATTACCAAGCCCATCATGTCCGCCATGATTGGTCTGACAGCCCTGGCTGGATTTGCTCACTACGTCATGAAGGGGCCCAAAGAAGAGCCAGAAGATACGCCGGATGAGGAGATCCGTCATGAGGCCCTAGAGGAGGATCGCAAATGACCCCTTCGAGCAACGAAAAAGGCATTCTGCGGTACAGCACGTTCAGCCGTTTGAACCATTGGGTCATCGCGATTACATTCGTATGCCTAGTGCTCAGTGGGCTGGCGTTCTTTCATCCCTTCTTTTTTGACCTGACCGCCTTATTTGGCGGTCCGACAGTAACGCGCATGGTTCATCCCTTCATTGGGGTGATCATGGCACTCTGTTTTGTGGTCATGGCTATACGCTTTTTCAAGGTCAACTTGTTCAAGCGTCATGACGTTGAATGGATGAAGCACATTGGTGATGTACTTAGTAACCGGGACGAGCTGGCGCCACCCATTGGCATTAACAATCCTGGCCAGAAACTGGTGTACTGGTTGATGGTTATGAGTGTGCCGCTGCTGCTGATTTCAGGCATAGTCATCTGGCGCCCTTATTTCGCAGAGTACTTCCCTCGTGAATGGCTGCGACTCTCCAGTCTGGTACACGCCTATGTCGCCTTTATCGCGATTATTACTCTGATCATCCATGTTTACTCGGCGATCTGGGTAAAAGGCTCTTTCCGGGCGATGACTCAGGGGCGCGTAAGCCGAGCCTGGGCCAAGCACCATCACCGTCTCTGGTACGACGATATTGTCGAACAAGAGCGTAAGGAAAAGGAAAGAACCGGCTCGCGCTCGGGTGCGGTCAATGAGCATCATATGCCAACGAAGGGGACGCCGTGACAGCCACTGCCACTCACCAATATGGGACCTCGCCTACGGGGATCATGGATCCGGCGCCCGTTGTACTGCCTAAAAAGCAGGTATTTGCCATGCGGGCACGACGGCTCAAGGACCTTTCTAAGAAAGTCGAGCCGCTGAGCGGTTTCCTGGCATTCATGTCTCAGCTGGTCAAGGCGCAGGACATTGTTCTGAACGAGCATAACGCTAGCTGGCTGCCAGATTCGAGCGCTTTCGATCTGGCCCTCGAGCATGGCATGCCGCCGCTTGGAATCAATGCTTTGCGTCGTGACATTGACTGGCAGGCTGAGCTGAACGCATTGCTTGATACGCTTGAGCTCCACGTAGCCGATAAGCAGCGTGAGCTTTTAACTGCACTGCGTCAGCTGGACCATGAGACAAGGGAAGCACTGGCGGACGATATTCTGGATGGCCGTCCAGGCCCTGTAGAGCATCGTGCGTTGCTGCCTTTTATCTCTGCGGCATTGCAGATCGCCTGGGTTCGTCTCACGCAGTGTCTATCTTCACCGCCCAGACGGCCGGCCGGTAATGCACGAACGATTTGTCCATGCTGCGGGTCGGCTCCTGTCGCCAGTATCATTCATGCTGATCGAGACCGTAGTGGCGTACGCTATCTGCACTGTGGTCTGTGTTCGACTGAGTGGCATCTGGAACGTAGCAAGTGCAGCGTGTGCGGAGAAGGCCGTACGGTGAAATACCTGAGTCTCGAGGATGAGCAGGGTAAGGCACCTGTAGCCGCTCAGGCGGAAACGTGTAGCGATTGCAACAGCTATCTCAAGATTGTGACAAAAGAGTTCAATCTGGGCGCTGAACCAATGGCTGACGATTTAGCCAGTCTCATGCTGGATATGAAGCTTGCAGAAGAGGGCAAGTTTGATCGAAGTGGATTCAATCCGCTATTGATCGTGGGAGATTAAAACCTCCTGCTGTAAAAAGGCCGGCTCTTAGCCGGCCTTTTTTATGGTGTCTTTAGCGCTGGTGCACTTTTACACCCATGGCATAGGTTTCTTTTACGGCCCGATCATCGCCCAGCATCATCAAGGCAAACAACTTTTCTTCCAGCGACTTAGCCTGCTTTAAGCGGTAGCTCAACAGAGGCGTCGCATGGTAGTCGAGTACCACAAAGTCCGCGTCGTTACCTTGGGCAAAGCTACCAATCCGGTCTTCCAGGCGTAACGCTCGAGCACCGCCCAGTGTTGCCAAGTAGAATGCCTTGAACGGATGCAGCTTCTCACCTTGCAACTGCATGACCTTGTAAGCCTCGCTGGCGGTTTGCAGCATTGAAAAGCTTGTCCCGCCTCCAACATCTGTGCCCAGGCCTACATTTACTTTGTGCTCTTCCAATTGCGGTAGCTTAAAGAGGCCGCTACCCAGGAACAGGTTTGAAGTAGGGCAGAACGCTACGGCTGATCCGGCCTCACTCAGGCGGGCGCATTCGTCATCGCAGAGATGCACACCATGTGCAAACACGGAGCGCTTACCAAGCAGCTGGTAATGGTCATACACATCCAGATAGCCGCTGCGCTCGGGAAACAGCGACTTCACCCACTCGATCTCCTTGAGGTTCTCCGAGAGGTGCGTGTGCATGTAGACGTCCGGGTATTCTTCAAGCAGTTTGCCAGCAAGCGTAAGCTGCTCCGGCGTGCTGGTTGGCGCAAAGCGTGGGGTAACGGCATAGTGCAAGCGGCCTTTGCCATGCCAGCGCTCGATCAGCTCCTTACTCTCGCTATAGCCAGACTCCGGCGTGTCCACCAGGAAATCCGGTGCGTTTCGGTCCATCAGGACCTTACCGGCGATCATCCGCAGATTGAGCTTCTCGGCAGCCTCAAAGAAGGCATCTACGGATTGTTTGTGCACGGTGCCAAACACCAGTGCAGTCGTTGTCCCGTTGCGTAGCAGTTCTTTCAGGAAAATATCAGCGACTTCGGCTGCCTTGGCTGTATCGGCAAAGGCACCTTCGGCCGGGAACGTGTAATTGTTCAACCAGTCCAGTAGCTGCTCACCGTACGATGCAATGATTCCCGTCTGCGGATAATGAATATGGGTGTCAATAAAGCCTGGTGTAATCAGGGTGTCCGGGTATTCGATAACCTCAGTTCCTTCAGGCAGTACGGGCAGCAATGTGGCAGCATGTCCCATCCCTTCGATGCGACCATCAGTTACTACCAGCAGTCCGTCTTCAACGAACTCACAGGCAGCCTCAATGCCGACATCATTCGGGTCGGCGACGCAATGGAGCAGGGCGGCACGGTAGGCTTGAGTAGTCATATCCCTTCTTAATCATCCAGTGGGTTAACAGTAGACAGGCCAAGCGCACAACAAACCGCGCACGATCAACCACTGCGACCAAGGTTGAAAACTCAAACCCGCGCGACATTATTAGAAATGGTTATGTGTCGGCTGAACGAGACGCAGTGGAGAGGCTTCTTCAAGCGTAGCCTGTGCGCTGTACGTTGCGATGACTTCTCCCGCTACAGAGATCGCAATTTCAGCAGGAAGTTTACCTTTAATCTGAGGGATTCCCAGAGGGCAACGTACTTGAGCAATCTGTTCAGCCGTAAAACCCTTGGCCGCAAGGCGATGCTGAAACTTTGCCCACTTGGTTTTTGAGCCTATTAGCCCGTAGTAACCAAAATCGCCTCGGGCCAGGATGCGCTCGGTCAGTTCAAGGTCCAATGGATGATTATGGGTCATGACAATAAAGTAAGTACCGCTTGGCATGGTGTCCACCTCATCTAGAGGATCGTCTGTAACAACTTTGGTGACACCTGCCGGAAGGGTGTCTGGAAATTCTTCTGTGCGCGAGTCAATCCAGCGTATCTCGCACGGCAGGCTTGCCAGTAACGGCACCAGTGCTCGCGCTACATGGCCGGCACCAAACAGGGCGACGGGTACGTTGTGCTGGCCCATGGGCTCAAACAGCAATACCGTTGCACCCCCGCAGCACTGGCCTAGGCTTGCGCCAAGAGAAAATCGCTCAATGCGAGGTTGACGGGTTCCCTCCTTAAGCATCTGCCGTGCAATTGCAATAGCCTTGTATTCCAAGTGACCACCGCCAATCGTCAGGCGCAGGCTCTCAGCGGTAACTATCATTTTGGTACCGGCATTGCGCGGTGTTGAACCTTTTTCTTCAACAATAGTGACCAGTACGCATGGGATGCCTTGGGATTCGAAGGTGGCTAACTCGGCTAGCCAGCCTGTTACGTTCTTCATGCGTTTACCTGCTCAGTAGCGGCGTCTGCTCTTGCGCAAGCCTGGGTCTGCTTTAGACGCTTCATCTGTTCTACACCCCAGAGTACCCGTTCGGGTGTAGCAGGAGCATCAATATCAGGATGAAACCGGTAATCCGCTACGCTGGCAACAGCATCTTTTAATGCACACCAGACGGCAATCCCCAGCATAAAGGGCGGCTCGCCTACCGCTTTGGAATGGAAGACGGTGGCTTCCGGGTTCTTTCGGTTTTCTACCAGTTTGACGCGGAAATCAGACGGTATATCAGTGATGGCGGGAATCTTGTAGGTAGAGGGCCCATGGGTCAGGAGCTTGCCCTGATTATTCCAGACGAGTTCCTCCGTAGTCAGCCAACCCATACCTTGAACGAAGCCGCCTTCTACCTGACCGATATCAATGGCTGGGTTCAGCGAGGCGCCTACATCGTGCAGGATATCCGTACGCAACACTCGGTATTCGCCTGTCAGCGTATCGATGATCACTTCTGAGCAGGCGGCACCAAACGCGAAATAGTAGAACGGCCTTCCACGCGCCTGTTCGCGATCGTAGAAAATCTTGGGTGTTCGATAATAACCTGTGCTGGAAAGAGAGACTTGGCCAATATAGGCCATGCGGATCAATTCCTCGAAGGGCAACAGATGCTCGCGTACACGTACATAACCATTGCTGAAGTCAACGTCTTCTTCACTAACGTCAAAATGGCGGGTTGCAAAATCAATAAGCCGTTGCCGAAGGGTAAGCGCTGCGTTTTGGGCTGCCTTGCCGTTCAGGTCAGCTCCGCTTGAGGCGGCAGTAGGCGACGTATTGGGCACCTTGTCTGTGTTGGTCGCTGTAATCTGGATGCGCTCGACCTCCACCTGGAAGACTTCAGCGACAATCTGGGCAACCTTGGTGTTGAGCCCTTGGCCCATCTCGGTGCCACCATGGTTCAGATGAATACTGCCATCGGTATAGATGTTGATTAGTGCGCCGCCTTGATTCAAGAATGAGGAGGTAAAGGAAATACCAAACTTGACTGGCGTAAGCGCCAATCCTTTCTTCAGCACAGGACTGGCTCGATTAAAGGCAGTAATTTCAGCACGGCGCCTGACATAGTCACTGCTTTGGGTGAGTTCGGCGGTCATCTCATGGAGCAGGTTATCTTCCACCGTCTGGTGATAGTGGGTGACATTGCGCTCGGCCTTGCCGTAATAGTTCAGAGTACGAATTGCCAGCGGGTCCTTACCCAGGTAGCGGGCAATATGGTCCATGACGTTTTCGATGGCGAGCATTCCCTGTGGGCCACCAAAGCCTCTGTAGGCGGTATTCGATGCCAAATGCGTCTTGCAACGATGTCCCTTGATCAACGCATTGCCTAGAAAGTAGGCGTTATCAGCGTGAAACATAGCCCGGTCAATAATGGCATTGGACAGATCAGGTGAATAGCCGCAATTTCCTGCCAGGTCCATATCCAGACCGAGCAACTGGCCTCTGTCATCGAACCCTACGTCGTAGCGAATATAGAAGGGGTGCCGCTTGCCGGTCATGAGCATATCCTCGGTACGAGGAAGGCGCATTTTCGTCGGTCGGCCTGTTAAATGCGCAATGACTGCACATAACGCTGCAGGCATACCTGCCTGACTTTCCTTGCCGCCAAATCCGCCCCCCATGCGGCGCATGTCCACGGTGACTTTATTCATCGATACGCCCAACACTTCGGCAACCTGCTTTTGCACTTCGGTAGGATTCTGCGTCGAGGAATACACCAGCATGCCACCGTCTTCGGTCGGCATGACTGAGGCAACCTGGGTCTCCAGGTAAAAATGCTCCTGCCCCCCAATACGTAGCTCCCCTTGGAGGCGGTGTGGGGCAGCATTCAATGCAGCAGCGGCGTCACCGATTACATGCTGATGGCTGGGCGAGATGAAATGTTCATGGGCTAATGCTTCTTCTACGTCAAGGATAGGCTGGAGTTCTTCATATTCGATAATGGCAGCTTCAGCGCCACGCCGCGCCGTATCGAGATCACACGCGGCCACTGCAATCACAGGTTGACCTAGATACTGAACAACGTCATCCGCAAGCAGCGGATCACCCGGAAGTACCGCGCCGATATCCAGCTGACCGGGCACATCCTTGGCCGTGATAGCCAATATCACGCCTGGAATCGCATAGCAGGGCGTTAAATCAATACGGATCAGCTTGGCGTGGGCCCGCTCTGACATGCGTGCATAGACATGGAGCTGATTGGGAAACTCGAGACGGTCGTCCACATAAAGTGCCTCACCGCTGACATGCTTATCGGCACTTTCATGCTTGAGCGACGTTCCTACCCCAGTATGCAGGCCGGCTGCGAAGAATTCGGCCATCTCGGCTTGAGTGCGTGCAGGACGATGATTAGACATAGGCAGCCACCCGTGTATCAATTGCAGGTGAGGTTGTCTCCAGAAAGCATCTTCTTAATAGATTTCGAGCTGTTAGCAGGCGATATTCACGGCTGGCGCGAAAATCAGTCAGCGGCGCGAAATCCTGCGCCAAGGCTTCAACTGCTTGTTCAAGCGTAGCTTGGTTCCACGTCTTATGGCGTAAGGCCTGTTCACAGGCCAAAGCGCGTTTGGGAATTGCTGCCATACCGCCGTAAGCAATTTTGACCTCGGTAATGCGCTCTTCCTGAACATGAAGGTTAAACGCAGCACACACCGCAGAAATATCATCGTCCAAACGCTTTGATACTTTGTAGGCTTTAAATAACTGGCCTGGTTGTGCCCGAGGCACGATGATCTTTTCAATGAATTCGGATGGCTGACGCGCAGTGACTCGGTAATCCAGAAAATAGTCTTCTAGAGCAATTTGGCGCGTTGTATTACCTTTACGGAGCTGCACGTGGGCACCTAACGCCAGAAGCAGGGGCGGCATGTCCCCAATCGGCGAGGCATTACCGATATTGCCTCCAAATGTTCCCTGATTACGAATCTGCAAGGAGGCGAAGCGGTGAAGCAGGCCGCCAAAGTCTGGGTATTCGGCCGCAAGTATCGGAGCGCAATCCGAGATTGGCGTCGCGGCGCCAATTTCCAACTGGGCATTGACAATCGCAATACCCTTCAATTCGCTAACATGGCCAAGATAAATCATTACCGGCAGGACTCGATGCGCCTGGGTTACCTCCAGCGCCAAATCAGTACCGCCAGCCAGCAAGCGTGCCTCGGGATGAGATAAATAAAGATCAGCCAACTCTGCAACGGTGATTGGGTTGAAGCTCTTACGACCATCATGACTCAGTTCGGCGGTCACCTCGGGCTTGATAGCTCTGAGCCTCGCTAGCGTTTCCGCTTCTCTCTCATCGAACTGATCGACTGTCCTGTTGGTGCAAGCCTTTTCAGCGGCGTCCAGGATCGGGCGATATCCTGTGCACCGACACAGATTGCCTGCCAGTGCTTCCTGGGTTTTGGCAAGACAGGGTTCAATCGTGTTTTTTTGCAAGGCGAACAGCGACATAACAAATCCCGGCGTGCAGTATCCACACTGAGAGCCATGACAATCAACCATGGCCTGCTGGACCGGGTGTAGCGCTTGCTGTTTGAGGTCTTCAACTGTAATGAGTTGCTTGCCGTTGAGGGTTGCCATAAAGGTCAGGCAGGCGTTGACTGTATGGTAACGCAGGGCATCACCATTGGGGCCCGTGTATGGCTCTGCAATTACAACCGTACAGGCGCCACAATCGCCTGAGGCACAGCCTTCTTTTGTTCCGGTCCGGCGTAGATGCTCACGCAGATAATTGAGCACTGTAAGGTTAGGATCGAGCCGCTCTTCAACGCGCAACTCACGATTCAGTAGGAATCTGATCATGCGGCTTCTCCAAAGCACCGTGCTTGAGCGGATAATTGATAAAAGCTGACTAAAGGGTCAACTATTGAAGTCGCATCTGGCGTTTGCCTGTCGCGTTTAGAACAGCCAGCAGATGACGCAGGTACTCAGGAGGATGACCACGCTAGACGCTGTGTGCTCAATGAACAGTACGATGAGTATAGTCAGCCCCTCACGAAATCTTTCGATTATCGGAGGGCGCGCAGTAGAGAGTTGTTGACCGTGCCGCTATAGGCAGGGTTTATATTTTCTGATTAAGCTGCCAGGAAAGTGTGCAAGCTTTTGTGTAGGCCGAGTCGGCCTCTTGACCAGTTCGCCTTCACAATTAGGGCAGCGGCCATGCAGGGTATCTTCAGCGCACACTTGGCAGAACGTGCACTCGAAAGAACAAATGAACGCTTCGGTTGTATCGGCCGGAAGGTCTCGATCACAGCATTCACAGTTAGGGCGTAACTCAAGCATGTTGAAGTCCTCTTGTGGGTTCACCGAACCGGGCGCTGTGGGCTTGTGGGCTAACTGACAAGTGTTTTTGAAACGTTCGGCGAAGGTTTTCTGGATGACCAAACCCGCAAAGCCGAGCAACAGTACTGATTGAAGCTTGTGCGTCGTGCAGAAGTGCTCTGGCAACCTCCAGGCGAACCTGTTCTATATAACGGCCAGGGGTTACGCCCAGCTCCCTGAGAAACGCACGCGACAAGGTGCGAGGGGTCATGTTGATTCGCTCTGCCAGACGCTCTATCGAGAGGTCTTCACTCAGGTGTCCTGGTATCCAGTCCAATAATGCAGCCAGGCGAGGGGTCCGGCTGGGCTCCGGTGAAAGGCAAGTGCTGAACTGCGCCTGACCACCGGGGCGGCGTAAAAACATGACCAGACGACGCGCTACGCTTAATGCCATGGGGCGACCCAGATCTGCCTCGACCAAGGCTAGCGCCAGGTCAATACCCGCTGTAACACCTGCTGATGTAAAGATATCGGCATAACCATTCTGTCCAGTAGGGTCATAGGTGTGCAGACGGTCACCCTCGACTTCTATGAACGCATGGCGCTGTAAAGCGTCCAGATCAGCCCAATGCGTTGTTGCACGCCGACCATTGAGCAGGCCTGCCTCAGCCAGAACCAGTGCGCCGGAGCATACGGAGCCCAAACGGCGCAGGAGAGGCTGGCCTTTCCGCAACCAATCCAGCAGCTCGATATGACCACATTGCGCCTCGACACCAGCACCGCCAGGAATCAGCAGGGTATCAAGCTGTTCGACAGGCGTATCTCGCCAGGACTGGTCCGCCACGATCTGAATGCCCGATGAGGTCATGACCGGGCCAGGACGATCTGCCAACAAGCACACGCTGTAAGCGGGCATGAGCCCCTGACGTTGGCGCTCGACGTTCGCTGAGGCAAAGACTTGAAGTGGGCCAGTGATATCTAGGCTCATCACATCAGGGTAGAGAAGGCTTGCAATTACACGGACGGTGTTCATGGCAGACACTCAGGATAACTCCATCAAGTGTGCTGGGCGTGACCTATGTCTGCAATGACAATAAGCCCACAGATAAGGACACCTTAGCGAAGTCATCGGAATTTCGTCACGATGGCTTCTGCTCCGGCAGTAACCTCTTTAAGATGCGCGCCATGAATGTTTCCGACCCTAAAGAACTGGCCCCTCTGCTCGAAGCAATCCTACTGGCTGCTGGTAAGCCGCTGACATTAGAGCGCCTCGCCGAGCTTTTTGATGAGTATGAGCGTCCTGAGCCAAAACAGCTTCGTGACGGGCTCGCCGTGTTGGCCGGCTCATGCAAGAAAAGAGGCTTTGAACTCAAGGAGGTTGCCAGCGGCTACCGTCTACAGGTCAAGGAGCGTTACGCGGCCTGGGTTGGCCGTCTCTGGGACGAACGCCCGCCACGCTATTCCAGAGCGCTCTTGGAAACATTGGCCCTCATTGCCTATCGACAACCGATCACCCGTGGTGAAATTGAGGACGTACGTGGGGTTGCCGTCAATAGTCAGATCGTCAAAACATTGCTTGAGCGCGAATGGATTCGGGTGGTCGGCTATCGAGAGGTCCCTGGCCGACCGGCCATGTTTGCCACTACCAGGATGTTTCTGGACTATTTCAATCTGAAAAGCCTGAACGAATTGCCGACGCTGGCAGCTATCCGGGAGCTGGAATTTGAGCCGGAACCGGTTTTGGACGATCAGGAGCCGATAGAAGACGAAGCCTCAGCAATGCCGCCAGAGCCTGCCGAATTGTCCATTAAGCCTGCTGAAGAAACCAGTTTCCGCACATTGCTGGCCGAACTGGATGTCATGGAAACCGGGCTCAAGATCGACTTTGATGATCTGCGCCTGGAAGAGGCCATCGATCCGGTAGGAGAAGATCGGGAAGAGCAATGAGGTAATAACCGCTATACTGAAAGTCGGCCGGAAATAATCCGGCCGACTCGTATGGATCAGGCTTTATGGTTACGCAGGAGCGTTTACCAGCGCCTGACAGGTATCGAGCATACGGTTGGAGAATCCCCACTCGTTGTCGTACCACGCCATAACCTTCACCAGATTGCCGGTGACCTTGGTGTGGTTGGCATCGAAGATTGAGGACAGCGGGTTATGGTTGAAGTCGATCGACACCAATGGACGGTCGTTATAACCCAACACAGGCGAAGATTCGCTGGCCGCTTTCATGAAGGCATTGATCGTCTCGGCGTCGGCCGTCTTGGAAACCTGAATGGTCAAGTCGACCAACGACACGTTAATGGTCGGCACACGTACGGCCATGCCGCTAAACTTACCTACCAATTCTGGCAAAACCAAACCTACGGCTTCAGCCGCACCGGTTTTGGTTGGAATCATGGACTGAGTTGCCGAGCGAGCACGGAAGGGGTCGGAGTGATAAACATCCGACAGGTTCTGATCATTGGTATAGGCATGGATCGTGGTCATCAGGCCATGCTCAATACCCAGCTCACGGTTCAGGACCTGGGCGACCGGAGCCAAACAGTTGGTTGTGCAGGATGCGTTGGAAATAACCTGATGCGACTGACGCAGAATGCCATCATTCACACCATACACGATGGTGGCATCAACATCTTTGCCGGGTGCGGAGATAATAACCTTAGACGCGCCGGCATCCAGGTGAGCGGCTGCTTTACTACGTGTAGTAAACAGACCGGTGCACTCGAACACTACGTCAACATTCAGGTCTTTCCAGGGAAGCTCCGCCGGATTACGGATGGCGGACACAGCGATGCGATCGCCGTTAACGGTCAAGCTATTCTCACTGACGGAAATCTCGGCGTTAAAGCGGTCATGCACGCTGTCGAATTCCAGGAGATGGGCATTAATGGACGCGTCACCCAAGTCATTGATGGCGACAACCTGCATATGCTGACGATAATTCCCGGAGTAAAGCGCACGAAGAACATTACGGCCGATACGCCCGAAACCATTGATAGCAATACGAATGCTCATATTTGAAACCTCGTTCTGGCAGGATTTGTTGTAAAAACAATTACACTATCGCGTATTTTGAGAGGAATAATAGCCACTCAGATCAAATTTGTTTTAAAAACAACAAATTTTTCGCCTGCCTGGAGAATCGGAACCATGCATCCTCGCGTCCTTGAAGTTACACAGCGTCTCATTGAGCGTAGCCGTCCTACGCGTACGCGCTACCTTGAAATGATCCGGGCAGCTGCGAGCGAAGGCCCTCAGCGTGCCAAGCTACAATGCGCCAACTTTGCCCACGGCGTAGCCGGATGCGGTCCTTCGGACAAGCAACGCCTGCGTCTTATGGATGAGGTTAACGTTGCTATCGTTTCGTCTTACAACGACATGTTATCTGCGCACCAGCCTTACGAACATTTCCCTCAGATCATCAAGGATGCCCTGCGTGAAATAGGCTCCGTTGGTCAGTTCGCCGGTGGGGTGCCAGCTATGTGTGATGGCGTAACCCAGGGCGAAGCGGGTATGGAGCTCAGCTTGCTGAGCCGTGAGGTCATCGCCATGTCGACGGCTGTGGCACTGTCCCACAATATGTTCGACGCCGCACTGTGCCTGGGCATCTGCGACAAGATCGTTCCTGGCCTGATGATTGGCTCTCTACGTTTTGGTCATCTGCCCTTCGTTTTCGTGCCGGGTGGGCCAATGCCTTCAGGCATTTCCAACAAGGAAAAGGCCCGGGTACGCCAGCTGTTCGCCGAGGGTAAAGCAACCCGTGAGGAGTTGCTTGAGTCGGAAATGAAGTCCTATCACAGCCCGGGCACCTGCACATTCTACGGTACAGCCAACACCAATCAGGTTGTCATGGAGGTGATGGGCCTGCATCTGCCAGGCTCGTCCTTTGTGAATCCTTATACGCCTTTGCGTGATGAGCTGACCCGTGAGGCGGCTCGTCAGGTTACGCGTATCACCCAGCAGAACGGTAATTTCATCCCGCTGGGGGAAATCGTTGACGAAAAAGCCATCATCAACTCGGTTGTCGCGTTGCATGCTACCGGCGGCTCTACAAACCATACGCTGCATATCCCAGCCATTGCTCAAGCTGCAGGTATCGAACTGACTTGGCAGGACATGGCCGACCTCTCGGCTGTGGTTCCCACCTTGGCGCAGGTTTACCCCAACGGCAAGGCGGACGTGAACCATTTTCATGCCGCTGGTGGCACCAATTTCCTGATTCGCACGCTTTTGGATGCCGGTTTACTGCATGAAGATGTGAACACCGTCATGGGTCATGGATTACGTCGTTACTTGCAGGAGCCATTCTTGGAGAATGGCACATTGACATGGCGTGAAGGTCCTGCGACGAGCCTGGATGAAGAAATCCTACGTCCGGTTGAGCGCCCGTTCCGCCCTGAAGGTGGTTTGCGTGTGATGGATGGCAACCTGGGCCGTGGGGTCATGAAGGTGTCTGCCGTAGCGCCTGATCACCAGATCGTAGAGGCACCTGCTAGAGTATTTGCTGATCAAGCCGAGCTTGCCAATGCATTCAAGGCGGGTGAGCTGGACCGCGATTTTGTAGCGGTGGTCCGTTTTCAAGGACCCAAGGCCCTTGGTATGCCGGAGCTACATAAGCTGACGCCTTACCTGGGCGTGTTGCAGGATCGAGGTTTTAAGGTCGCTCTGGTGACTGATGGACGTATGTCTGGCGCATCCGGCAAGGTGCCAGCGGCTATCCATGTATGCCCTGAGGCAATCGATGGCGGTCCGTTGTCGAAAGTGCGTGACGGTGATCTGGTGCGTGTTAACGGACAAACCGGAGAGCTGATCGTGGTGGTTGATCCTGCTGAGTGGAATGCTCGGGAGCAGGTGGCGCCCCCGCAAGGCATGGGGATTGGAACGGGACGTGAACTCTTTGCGTTCATGCGGCAAGCAATGAGCACCGCCGAAAAGGGTGCGAGTGCATTTACATCCAGCCTGGAGGCGCTGAAATGAATTTGGCTTTGGTAGGGGATATCGGGGGCACGAATGCCCGTTTCGCATTGTGGCGTGACCAGCAGCTTGATGCGATCGAGGTAATGGCGTGTGCCGATTTCGAGCGTCCCGAGGATGCTGTGCGTGAATACCTCAAGCGTACCGGTGTCGCTCTTGACGATATCCACTCCGTATGCCTCGCCTGTGCGGGGCCGGTAGGCGAGGGTGACTTCCGTTTTACCAACAATCACTGGGTTATCAGCCGTGAGCGTTTCTGCGCTGAGCTTGGTCTGACTCACCTGCTTCTGATCAATGACTTCAGCTCAATGGCCTGGGCTGTAGCCAAGCTGGACAAAGCGCATTGCGTTCAGGTCCGTGAGGGCGCGGCGCATGCCAATCGGGCGCGTCTGATCATCGGGCCGGGTACTGGCCTGGGTGTGGCCGGTCTGCTACCAATCGGTGATGACCGCTGGATGGTGCTGTCCAGTGAAGGCGGTCACGTTGACCTGCCAATTGGCACGCCACGTGAATTCGAGATCTGGAAAATCCTCAAGCGCCAGTTTGGTAACCACGTATCGGCGGAGCGCATCATTTCCGGTAACGGCTTGGTAAACCTGTACAAGGCCAGCTGTGAATTGGACGGTCGCGAAGAAAAATGCGTAACCGCTGCCGAGATTTGTGAAATGGCATTGTCCGGTGATGCCTATGCTGACGAGGTGCTTGAGCAGTTCTTCGTATGGCTGGGTCGTGTGGCGGGTAACGCTGCACTGACATTGGGCGCACTGGGTGGTGTTTATATTGCCGGTGGAATCCTGCCGCGATTCGTCGAGCGCTTCCAGAACGGTGCCTTTGCCAAGGCGTTTGCTGACAAGGGCAAGACGAGCAGTGCCTACCTGCAGGACATCCCTGCCTGGTTGGTAACAGCGGAATACCCAGGCTTGTTCGGTGCAGGCGTTGCCCTGCAACAGAGTCTTAACGGTCAGTAATACCTCGCTTCACCTCTTGGCGTTCCCCCCGGTGTCGTGCATGCTTCGACACCGGGGCAATAATAAAAAAGACAAGGGACAATGCTATGACACAGATGGGTAAATCCATCCTGTTGGTCGATGACGATCAGGACATTCGTGAGCTTCTTGAGGCTTATTTAAGCCGTGCCGGATTTAACGTTCGGGCTGTCGCAGATGGTCATGAGTTTCGTGCCGCGCTTAAAGCCGAACCGGCAGATCTTCTGATATTGGATGTCATGCTACCTGGCGAGGACGGCTTCAGTCTTTGTCGTTGGGTCAGAGCCCTGAGCGGCTCTATCTCTGAAGTTCCTATCATCATGCTAACGGCGAGCTCTGATGAGGCGGACCGTGTTATTGGCCTTGAGCTGGGCGCCGACGACTATATTGGCAAGCCCTTCAGTCCGCGCGAACTGCAGGCCCGAATCAAGGCGCTCCTCCGGCGGGCCGGCTTTGGTGATGCGAGGTCGGGGCATACGCTGGCATTTGATGAGTGGCGATTGGATACCGTCACCCATAGGCTGTTCCATCAGGATGGAGAGGAAGTCATTCTTTCCGGTGCCGACTTTACGCTGCTCAAGCTCTTTTTGGATCATCCCCAACAGATACTCGACCGCGACACGATAGCCAATGCGACACGTGGACGCGAAGTGATGCCTCTGGACCGTATCGTGGATATGGCCGTGAGTCGGCTGCGTCAAAGATTGCGTGATACCGGAAAATCGCCTCGGCTGATTCGCACGGTACGTGGTAGCGGTTATCTTCTGGCAGCGCAGGTGCACGGCCAGACTACCGATGTTTTTTAAAGCCCTGCGGCGGCTGATGCCGCACTCCCTATTGGGAAGAATGCTGTTACTTACGCTTCTGGCCGTTTTGTTGGCGCAAGGCGTCTCTAGCCTCTTTTGGATATCACACCTGCGTGCCAGCCGGATGGAGGGCTTGCTTAATGCCTCGCGGAGTCTGGGCTACTCTATTGCTGCCAGTGTGCGTTATTTTAGTCTGCTGCCTCCTGCGTATCGCCCGGTAGTGTTGGAGCAATTACGCAATATGGGCGGTACTCGTTTTTTCGTCTCGCTGAATGAAAAGCCCCTGATCATGGAGCCGCTGCCTGACTCGCCTGGCAAGCAAGCGGTATTACAGGCCGTCGAGTCGGTCCTACGAGAGCGCCTCGGTAATGGGATGCCGATGTATGTGGAGTTTGTCAGCCCTAAGCATTTACGTTTATTCAATGGCAGTCTGTCTCTAGACGAGCTGCCACGTTCCTGGGCGCACTATGTCCTGAGTTTTGAACCGCTGGATCCGCCTATCTTGGTCACTCAAATACGGATAGGGCCGGAGGAGTGGGTCTATATCGGCACATTGATGCCAGCTCCTTATCTAACGCTCGACGAACCCCTTCTGCCACTACAACAGGCTTGGTTTATCCTGTTCAGCAGTGCCTTTCTATTGCTGTTCATAGGCTTGCTTATCCATTGGCAAAGCAGACCGCTCAAGCGCCTGTCGCGAGAGGCACGAGAACTCTCGTTAGACGCTCAGGTTCAGCCTCTGCCCGAAGCTGGGGCCAGTGAAATCCAGGAGGTTACACGCGCATTCAATACCATGCGTGAGCGCATCAGCCGATATCTGGCTGAGCGGGGCCAGCTGTTCAGTGCCATCTCTCATGATCTGCGTACTCCTATCACCCGGCTTAGACTTCGTGTCGAGTTGCTGGAGGATGAAGCTTTGCAGGCGCGCTTTAGCCGAGACCTCGACGAGCTGGACCTTTTGGTCAAGGGGGCTTTGCAATGCGTTAAGGATACCGATATCCACGAAAACATAGAGTCGGTCGACCTGAATGTGTTGCTGGCGAATATCGTCGAGCCCTACCAGGCAGCAGAACCGCCCCGCGTAACATTACAAGGCGAAGCCAACAGCCTTTACCCGGGCAAACCACTGGCTTTAAAGAGATGCATCGGCAATGTGCTCGATAACGCCCTGAAATATGGTAATCGAGCGCACTTGACCGTCGAGGACGATGGCAAGCGCTTCGTACTGCATGTCGATGATGAGGGGCCAGGCGTTCCGGAAAAGGACCTGGAGCAGGTTTTTGAACCCCATGTCCGTCTGACAGGACAGCAACAGGGGTATGGCCTGGGTCTTGGGATCGCACGCAATCTGGCCCATGCGCATGGTGGGGAGGTAGTCTTGCGTAACCGCCGGGAAGGCGGTTTGCGCGTCACGCTGACGTTGCCACGCTGAGCGAGCTGCGCGAAGAACATACCAAGTTGTGATCGGTGTCTATAAAAGCCGCTTAATGTAACGGTGCTGTGACATTAATGATTCTCTTCGTTACCCACGCCATCAAAGGGATGGCTAGACTCCGATCAGATTTATAAAAACAACAAGGTCACTGATCATGAAAACACTCAATCGTCTCGCCCTCGCGGTTTCTTTGTCCTGCTTGAGTCAATTGCCATTGACCGCCCAGGCGGGTGAAGTAGAAGTCTTGCACTGGTGGACTTCAGGTGGCGAAGCCCGAGCCGTTGATACCCTCAAGCAAATGATGCAAAAGCAGGGTGATACCTGGAAGGACTTCGCTGTTGCCGGTGGTGCCGGTGAAGCCGCGATGACTGTTCTCAAAACCCGCGCCGTTTCTGGCAACCCTCCCTCAGCTGCTCAGCTCAAAGGTCCTGACATTCAAGAATGGGCCGGCATGGGCTTTCTCACTGATCTGAACGGCATTGCCGACGCGGGCAAGTGGGACAGCATCATGCCCAAGCGCATTGCCGAGACCATGAAGCACGATGGCGATTATGTCGCTGTACCAGCGGGTGTTCATCGCATTAACTGGTTATGGATAAACCCTGAAGCCTTCCAGAAGGCTGGCGCAAAGGTGCCAACGACGCTGGATGAATTCTTCGAAGCCGCAGACAAGCTCAAGGCAGCAGGCATCGTTCCGATTGCTCACGGCGGGCAGAACTGGCAGGACACTACCATTTTCGAATCACTGGTCATGGCCATGATGGGGCCAGAAGACTACCACAAGGCATTCGTTGAAACGGACGAGGACACCTTACGTAGCGACAAGATGGTCGAGGTGTTCAAGACCTTCAAGCGCATCCGTAACTATATCGATCCGGATGCAGCGGGCCGTGACTGGAATCTGGCTACTGCCATGGTTATCAACGGCAAGGCCGGTATGCAGATCATGGGTGACTGGGCCAAAGCTGAGTTTACGGCCGCCAATAAGACGCCCGGTAAGGATTATCTGTGCGTAGTGATGCCCGGTACGCAGGGTGATTTCATCTACAACATCGACTCCCTTGCCATGTTCAAGCTCAAGAACGAAGCGAACAAAAAAGCTCAGCAAGACTTGGCCCGTACTGTCATTGATAAGCCCTTCCAGGAAGTCTTCAACCTGAACAAGGGCTCAATTCCTGTTCGTAATGACATCGACATGGCGAAGTTCGACGATTGCGCCAAGCAGTCCATGAAAGACTTCCAGGCAGCCAACGACTCAGGCAAGGCTGAACCAAGCCTCGCGCATAGTATGGCCAACACCAGCTATATCCAAGGCGCTGTGTTCGATGTAATCACCAACTTCTTCAACGATGCGAACGCCGACCCCAAAAAAGCGACCGAGCAGTTGGTCGCGTCTATCAAAGCGGCGCAGTGATGCAATGAAGGGCTAGTGTCCGGGCTATTTGCCGGGGCACTAGCCCTGATGCAAATGCCAGCCTACAGGCTGGATCAGGAGTTCTTCGATGTCTTTAAGCGAAGTGCAAATCATGCGCACAGGTACCAGCACGTCTGTACGAAAGCCCGACCGTCTTCAAAAGTGGTTGCCCAAGCTGGTCTTGGCACCTACAGCGGTAGCGATGATTGTCTGCTTGTATGGATATATGCTCTGGACGGCCGTGATCTCATTGACCACGTCCCGCTTCATGCCGGTTTATAACTTTGCGGGTTTTGCCCAGTTCGAGCGTTTGCTGGCCAATGATCGGTGGATAGTTGCCTGTAAGAATCTGGCTATCTTTGGTGGAATGTTCATTCTGCTCTGCCTGATCATCGGCGTGTTCTTTGCCATTCTGTTAGATCAGCGGATCCGCCGGGAAGGCTTTATTCGCACGATTTATCTCTATCCCATGGCGTTGTCCATGATTGTTACCGGTACAGCCTGGAAGTGGCTGCTCAATCCTGGTCTAGGACTCGACAAGCTTCTGCGCGACTGGGGCTGGGAAGGCTTTCGCTTTGACTGGCTGGTTGATACGGATCGGGTTATCTACTGCCTGCTGATTGCTGCGATATGGCAGGCATCAGGCTTTGTCATGGCCATGTTCCTGGCCGGTTTGCGAGGCGTGGACAGCGCCATTATTCGAGCGGCGCAGATTGATGGCGCCTCATTGCCTACGATTTATCTGCGCATCGTTCTACCGAGTCTACGACCGGTATTTTTCAGCGCTGTCATGATTCTGTCTCACATTGCGATCAAGAGTTTTGACCTGGTCATGGCCATGACTGCAGGCGGCCCAGGTTACTCCTCAGATCTTCCCGCCGTATTCATGTATCAGCACACCTTTACACGCGGACAAATGGGACTTGGTGCAGCCAGTTCTGTACTCATGCTAGGTGCAGTACTTGCCATTCTAGTGCCTTACCTCTATTCCGAATTGCGGAGCAAGCGTCATGGCTGATCTCTCTCGCAGCAAGCGCTGGTCATTCAACCGCATTGCTATCCATGCCACGCTGCTGGTGGCTTGCGCTGTCTATCTCGTACCGCTGATCGTCATGCTGCTGACCAGCTTCAAAACACCGGATGACGTGCGCACCGGCAACTTGCTGACGTTACCAGTGGATTGGACACTCATTGGCTGGATAAAGGCCTGGAGCACGGTTCACGAGTATTTCTGGAACTCGTTCATGATCACGGTTCCCGCCGTAATCATCTCGACCTTTATCGGCGCGCTTAACGGTTATGCCTTGTCGAAGTGGAGTTTCAAGGGCTCCAACGTCCTCTTCAGCATGCTCCTGTTCGGCTGCTTTATTCCCTTCCAGGTCATCCTGCTGCCGATGTCATTCACACTGGGCAAGCTGGGTCTGGCCAATACCACGACAGGGCTTGTGCTGGTCCATGTGATTTACGGCCTGGCATTCACAACTCTGTTCTTTCGTAATTATTACGTAGGCATACCTGACGCCCTGATCAAGGCGGCACGTCTTGACGGGGCAGGGTTCTTTACCATTTTCTGGAAGATTCTATTACCTCTGTCTACTCCCATCGTGATGGTGAGCCTGATATGGCAGTTCACCCAGGTCTGGAATGACTTTCTCTTCGGCGTAGTGTTCGCCAGCGGCTCAGCCCAGCCGATTACAGTAGCGCTCAATAACCTGGTGAATACCAGTACTGGAGCCAAGGAATACAACGTGGACATGGCTGCTGCAATGATTGCGGCGCTGCCGACACTGCTCGTTTACATCTTCGCCGGCAAGTATTTCGTCCGTGGTCTGACCTCGGGCGTCGTCAAAGGATAAGAACAATCATGGCCGCTTTAGAATTAAAAAACGTCCGCAAGACCTATGGCAATGCCGCTCAGGAAGCACTCAAGGGTATCAATATCAGCATTGATACCGGGCAGTTTCTTATCTTGGTCGGTCCCTCTGGCTGTGGTAAATCCACGCTGATGAATGCCATCGCTGGTCTGGAAGATATCTCCAGTGGCGCCATTATCTTGGGTGGCGAAGACGTCACTACAGTCGAGCCTAAAGACCGTGACATTGCCATGGTCTTTCAATCGTATGCGCTGTATCCCACGATGACGGTTCGGGAGAACATCGCGTTTGGTCTTAAGATTCGCAAGACGCCAGCCGACCAGATCGCTGCCGAAGTGGATCGTGTAGCAAAGCTTCTTCAGATTGAGCACTTGCTTGAGCGTAAGCCCTCTCAGCTCTCCGGTGGGCAGCAGCAACGTGTTGCCATGGGGCGGGCCCTGGCGCGTCGCCCCAAGCTATATCTGTTTGATGAGCCGCTTTCCAACCTTGATGCAAAGCTGCGCGTGGAGATGCGCACCGAAATCAAGCTAATGCATCAGCGGCTCAAAACCACCACGGTGTATGTAACGCATGACCAGATTGAGGCCATGACGCTTGGTGATCGCGTAGCCGTTATGAAAGACGGTGAAGTCCAGCAATTTGGTACACCACAGGAGATCTACAACAATCCTGCCAATCTGTTTGTGGCCAGCTTCATTGGCTCTCCGCCAATGAACTTCATTCCTGTTGCTCTGGATCAGGAAAGTGGACGTTCCGTTGTACGCTTGCAGGGGCAGGGCGAGCGTATAGCTATCTCCCTCCCAATGCTTCAAACCGCTCTGGCAGACGGGCGCGAAGCAATTTTAGGCATTCGTCCTGAGCAAATTTGCATTCGCCGTGGTCAGATCGGCGATTTGCCATTGGTCAGTGCCCGAGTGCAGGTTGTGGAACCAACAGGTCCCGATACTCTGGTTTATGTTGAGGTCAACGGCGTCCAGGTGTGTTGCCGACTAGCGCCAGTCGACACTCCTGAAATCGGATCTATCGTTGCGCTAGAGCTTGATGTAGAGCGTCTCGTATTATTCGAACCTGCTTCAGGTGCTCGTATCGCTTAGGAGAAAGTTATGACATTGCCACGTGTGGTGGTTTTTGGAGAAGCTCTGACCGACCTGGTCCAGCATTCACCCGGACAGTGGCAGGGCCATCCAGGCGGTGCACCGTGGAATGTTGCCCGAACGCTGGCGCGTTTGGGCGTACCCGCTGCGTTTGCAGGATCAATAAGCCGCGACTCTCTTGGCGATGAGATTCACGAGCAATCTCACGCGTCCGGGCTGGATATGCGTTTTTTGCAGCGGGTCGAAGCCGATCCGCTGGTAGCGGTGGTGCCATCTAGCAACCCACCCCGGTATTTCTTTGCAGGGGAGGCGGATCTGGCCTTTGATCCCGATGCGCTACCTGAGGGGTGGCTGGAGGCAGCAGAGCTTTGCCATTTCAGTTGCATCAGTCTGGCACGCGAACCCTTGGCCTCCAGGTTGCTGGAGCAAGCGGAAAAGGCTAAGTCGGCCGGCAAGCGCATCAGCTATGACCCCAACTGGCGAAACCTGATGGGTGACGATTACTGCCACCGTATTTTTCCGACCCTGGTGAGACTGGCGGATGACATCAAACTCTCTGATGAGGATCTGGAAAATATCTACCCCGGACTGACACCAGAGCAGGGCTTGAGTCGTTTGCGCGACATGAACCCGGACGCCAATATCCTTTATACGCAAGGTGCCAAGGGCATCACGCTGTTTACCCAGCAAGGCGAGTGGAATCAGCCTGGCATTCCGGTTCATGTTGCGGATACCGTGGGCGCCGGTGATGCCTGCATGGCAGGCTGGCTGGCGTCAGGAATCATCTCCAGTGCATCACTGGAGGAGCGTCTCGTGTTCGCAGCCGCCTGTGCTTCGGTGTCTTGCCAAAAGTCAGGTGCCTATGCGCCTACGCTTGATGACGTTCGCGCCATGATGGCGACTTCACCGCTGCCTGCCTAAGGGACTTACTATGAACTTTCCAGATTTCCGCCAACGTGACACCTTGCTGAATCATATTCAGCATACGCTGGCCTTTTACTACCCACGTTGTATAGACGAGCAGGGCGGTTTCTTTCAATTCTTTCGGGATAACGGTGATATCTATGACAGAGAAACTCGCCATTTAGTCTCCAGTACCCGCTTCGTCTTCAACTTTGCTATGGCCTATCGGCAATTCGGTAACGCCGAATATCTAGAGGCTACACGGCATGGTCTTCAATTTTTAAGGGAAAGGCATCTTCAACCCAATGGTAGCTACGCCTGGCTACTAAAGGGCAACGAGGTTGTAGACGGCACCAATCATGCCTATGGTTTGGCATTTGTTATCCTGGCCTACTCGCATGGCATGATGGCTGGTGTTGAAGAAGCCAAGGTCTGGCTGGCCGAAGCCTGGGACACGTTCGAACATTATTTCTGGCGTGAGGAAGATGGTCTGTACTGCGATGAGATCAGTGCGGATTGGGCCGAGGTTTCTCCCTACCGCGGACAAAATGCAAACATGCATGCGTGTGAGGCACTTTTGGCTGCGTACGAGGCTACCAAGGAGTCTCGCTATCTGGACCGGGCTGAGACGCTTGCAGTCAACATGACCCAACGCCAGGCTGCATTGAGCCAGGAAAGTGCTGAGGTAGCGCGAGATGTACCCGGAGGCTTGATCTGGGAGCACTACCATCAGAATTGGACCATTGATTGGGATTACAACCGAGACGATCCAGCCAACCTGTTCCGTCCGTGGGGATTCCAGCCTGGACACCAGGTTGAGTGGGCAAAGCTCTTGCTGATACTTGAGCGTCATCGTCCTCATGCATGGTTGGCCCCACGTGCCGCGGAGCTGTTTGATGCCGCGTGGAAAACGTCGTGGGATAACGAGTTTGGTGGCTTGTATTACGGCTTCGCTCCAGACGGTAGCGTTTGTGATCCAGACAAATATTTCTGGGTTCAGGCAGAAGCATTAGCAGCGGCTGCCTTGCTTGCCAAGCGAATCGATGACAGTAAATATTGGAAACAGTACGAGCAGCTCTGGCACTATAGTTGGGAGCACTTTATAGATCACGAGCATGGCGCTTGGTGGCGCATTCTCGACCGTCGAAATACCAAGTATTCCGACGAAAAAAGTCCGGCCGGAAAGGTCGACTACCACACCATGGGAGCCTGTTACGAGGTACTCAATGTTCTGCCGTGAAGTTTAGCCAGTTATTGGCGTAGAACCTGTGGTGTGTTGCGTATAGCCCATTAAAAATTATAAAGGACCGAGAAGAATGTATAAGCACAAAGGCAAACGCGTACGGCACTTGGCTGTGTTGTCGTTGGCTGCATTGGGTGGACTAAGTTCTGCTGCTCATGCGGCCGATGCCTTCGACCCTGAAGCGGGTGGTATGACAGGTGATTGGGGTGGCCTGCGTACCGAACTGCTGGACAAGGGTTACGACATCAAGCTGGAGTACGTTGGGGAAGGCGCCACCAACATGCGTGGTGGATACAACAACGATCACACCGCACGCTGGTCATCTCAGTACATGTTCGGCTTGGCCGTCGACATGAACAAAACATTGGGTTGGGAGAATTCCGTATTCAAGGTCGCCATCACTTCTCGTGACGGCCGTAACCTGACCAATGACAATATTGGCGATCCACGTTCCGGTACATATTCCTCTGTGCAGGAAGTTTGGGGACGTGGTCAGACCTGGCGCCTGACTCAGTTGTGGTTGAGCAAGGGCTTTTTTGATGGCCGTCTGGACATCAAGGCTGGTCGTTTCGGTGAGGGTGAAGATTTCAACTCCTTCGATTGCGACTTCCAAAACCTGGCGTTCTGCGGCTCCCAGGTGGGTAACTGGGTGGGTGATCAGTGGTACAACTGGCCGGTCAGCCAGTGGGCTATGCGCGTCAAATACAACCTGACGCCTGAGCTGTTTGCCCAAGTGGGTGTTTATGAGCAGAACCCGTCTCTGCTTGAAACCGGTAACGGCTTCAAGATGAATACCAGCGGTTCCAAGGGCGTTATCCTGCCGGTCGAATTGGTATGGTCGCCGAAGCTGAACAGTCTGCCGGGCGAATACCGCTTCGGTTACTACTACAGCACCGCTGATGCGGACGATGTAGATGGCGTTTCCAGCCGTCATTCCAGCAAGCATGGCTACTGGGTCGTGGCGAAGCAGCAGCTGACCACGCACAATGGTGATGCCTCTCGCGGTCTGAGTGTATTCGCCAACTTCACGGTGCATGATAAGGCTACCAACAAGGTAGACAACTACATCCAGGCGGGTGTGGTGTACAAGGGGCCGTTCGATGCACGTCCAAAGGACGACATCGGTTTCGGTTTGGCCCGTGTCCATACCAACAGCGATGCGCGTGATGCTCAGCGTGCGGCTAACCTGGCTACCGGTATCGACAACTATGACAACCCAGGTTATGTACCGCTGCAGTACAGCGAATACAATGCTGAACTGTACTACGGTGTACACGTAACCAATTGGCTTACCGTGCGTCCGAATATTCAGTTCATGCGTAACCCGGGCGGTGTTAAGGAAGTCGACAATGCTGTTGTCGGCGGCCTGAAGGTCCAAGCGGTCTTCTAATTCTGCAGAGGGTACTGGGCGCAGCGAACAGTGTGTTTATACTGTTCGCTGTGTCCAGATGCTGAGGTAGTCCTGTGGGTAAGGTTGAGAGTCCCTGCGTGAGCCAGTGCAAGCTCAAGGATGAAATTTGTCAGGGATGCGGTCGTAGCCGTGATGAAATCAAGGGCTGGAAGTCCATGAAGGACAAAGAGCGCAAGGATGTGGTCGAGAAGGCCAGCAAGCGCCTTAAGAAGCTCAAGAAGAAATAACCCGCTTACAGGCTGAAGCTACCGCTCCAGCCTTTCTCACCTGTTACAACTCTTCCTGTTCCTGCTCCATTGGATAGCGTGTCGCTACCAGACTTTCCTTTACCTTGCGCAAGTGCGGCTGAAAATCAACACCGCGGCGCAGCGTAACGCCGGTAGCCAGGATATCCAGTACCGTTAGCTGGACGATACGTGATGACATCGGCATGTAGATATCAGTGTCTTCAGGGACCGGAATATCGAGGCTCAGCGTCGATACCTTCGCAAGCGGCGAATTGGCGGCTGTCATCCCGATCACTGACGCTCCGTTATCGCGTGCCAGCTTGGCAACATCCACGAGCTCGCGTGTTCGGCCGGTATAGGAAATGATAACGAACACCTCACCTATCTGCGCTACAGACGCAAGCATACGCTGCATGAGAATGTCTGAGTGAGCCGATACGGCCAGTCCGAAGCGGAAGAATTTGTGCTGGGCATCCAGGGCCACAGGCGCAGAAGCACCTAGACCAAAGAAATGGATCTGCCGTGCCTGGATCAGGAGATTGACGGCACGGTTGATCACTTGGGCATCCAGGCGTTGACGAGCATTGTCGAGCGAGGCAATTGTGCTGCTGAAAATCTTTTCCGAATACGCCTCAGGTTCGTCATCTGCTTCCACTGCCTGACTTACATATACCGCGCCACTGGCGATACTCTGGGCCAGCTGGATCTTCATTTCGGGATAACCGCTGATTCCCAGGGATCGGCAAAAGCGGTTCACGGTGGGTTCGCTGACTTGTGCCGCTTGCGCCAGGGCAGCAATGGTCAGGCGGGTAGCCTGTCGGGGATTGTTTAGAATAACCTCGGCTACCTTGCGTTCGGCACGGTTCAATTCCGGCAGACGGGTCTGAATCAATTGCAGCAATGTGCTGGCGCGATCCATCAAATGCTCCTGAAAGTTGTCATCCTTTTATCGTACAGCTATAGAGGAATAAGGCTGCATAAAAAGGTTTTATTAAAATTTTGATTTTTATACTACGTAAAAGGGGAAAGCTCACTTAAACTGAGCTTTCATTCACCAACTTTTCGTAAAAGAACGAATATATGCCAGCAGTTCGCGTACTCCCTTGCACTTTGGCCCTGTTCGGCGCGTTGGGCGATCTCGCTCTGCGCAAGTTGTTTCCGGCTCTCTATCAACTCGATCGCGAAGGTCTCATGCATGACGATACGCGTATCGTCGCGCTTGCTCGAGATCAAGGAGACGGCACCAAGCAGCTCGCTCACATTGAAGAACGGGTCCGGCATTACGTGCCGAATGCCGACTGGAATCAAGCCGTCTGGGAGCGTTTCGCCGCTCGCCTGAGCTACCGTGCTATGGATTTCCGACGCATGGAAGATTATGCCGGTTTGGCTGAAGATGTGGGCGACTCTGAAACGGTAATCGCTTACTTTGCCACACCTGCTTCAGTGTACAGCTCGATTTGTGAGAATCTGGATGCAGTGGGACTCAGCGACCGGACACGCGTGGTCATGGAAAAGCCCATCGGCCATGACCTTGAGTCTTCCCGAGTTGTAAACGACTCTGTGGCGCGATTCTTCCCTGAAAGTCAGGTTTATCGTATAGACCATTACCTGGGTAAGGAAACTGTACAGAACCTGATCGCTCTGCGTTTTGCCAACAGCCTGTTCGAAACCCAATGGAACCAGAATTATATTTCCCACGTGGAAATCACTGTTGCTGAAAAGGTGGGGATTGAGGGCCGCTGGGGTTATTTTGACCAAGCTGGCCAGCTGCGCGATATGGTGCAGAACCACCTGTTGCAATTGCTCTGCCTGACGGCAATGGATCCGCCGGCCGATCTTTCAGCCGATAGTATTCGTGATGAAAAGGTCAAGGTGCTCAAGGCGCTTGAGCCGATCACTGCCGATCAACTGGCCAGCCGTGTTGTGCTGGGGCAGTACACGAGTGGTTACAGTGATGGCAAGCCTGTGCCCGGTTACCTGGACGAAGAAAACTCCAACGAGAGCAGTAGCACGGAAACATTTGTCGCCATTCGCGCCGATATCCGCAACTGGCGCTGGTCCGGTGTGCCGTTCTACCTGCGTACCGGCAAGCGTATGCCGCAAAAGCTCTCGCAGATCGTTATACATTTCAAAGAGCCGCCACACTATATCTTTGCGCCTGAACAGCGGAGTCTGATCAACAACCGATTGATCATTCGTATTCAGCCGGATGAAGGTATTTCCCTGCAGGTTATGACCAAAGATCAAGGTCTGAGCAAGGGCATGCAGCTGCGGAGCGGTCCTTTGCAGCTCAACTTCTCTGAAGCATTCAAATCGGCACGTGTGCCTGATGCCTACGAGCGCTTGCTGTTGGAAGTCATGCAAGGCAACCAGTCTCTCTTCGTTCGCAAGGACGAGATCGAGGCAGCCTGGCGTTGGTGCGACCAACTCATGGAAGGCTGGCAAAAAATGGGTGACACCCCGAAATCATATGCAGCTGGCACTTGGGGCCCGCTAACCTCCATTGCACTCATCGCACGTGACGGGAGATCGTGGTATGGCGATATCTAATCTGCCACAAGGCGTCGACTTCATTGAACTCGATAGCCGTGAGGCCCATGCTGAGCAGCTGACTCTGGCTGTAGCAGCTGCGCTTCGTGAAGCAATTGCACAAAAGGGTCTTGCAACACTGGTCGTTTCAGGCGGTCGCAGCCCCGTGCTGTTCTTCGAGCAATTATCCGAGCAGGCGCTGGACTGGGCAAAGGTCACCATTAGCCTTGCAGATGAGCGCTGGGTTCCGCTTGAGCATCCGGACAGCAACGGCGGTTTGATTCGTAAGCACCTGCTGCGTAACGCGGCCCGTGCTGCCACCTTTATGGATGTGTATAGCGCAGGTGAAAACGCTGAGGCAGCTGCAGAGCAAACGGACAAGCGTTTGCAGGATCTGCCCAAGCCCATTGATGTCCTGGTGCTAGGCATGGGTGATGATGCCCATACTGCCTCGCTGTTCCCTGGTAGCCCTGGGCTTGAAGAGGCACTTGACCCACAGAGCGAGCGTTTGTGTTTGCCCATGTGGGCACCTTCCGTACCTCGTCAACGCCTGACCATGACCCGTGCCTTGTTGTCTGGTGCCCAAAATCAGTTCCTGGCAATCCAGGGTCAGAGCAAGTTGGCTGCTTTGCAGACTGCTGCAACCGCTGGTGATGAGCTGGCGACTCCGATCAGCGCCTTCCTGCGTGAGCCGCTGAAGATCTATTGGTGCCCCTGAGGATGAGTGACATGCAAAACAAGATCGCTGCCATTGATGCGCTAAGCCAAAAAGCACGCATCCTGCCCGTCATCGTGATCAATGATCCGGCTGACGTCCTGCCTTTTGCCGACGCGATGGCAGCGGGTGGTCTCAAGACGCTGGAAATCACGTTGCGCTCCGCCTACGGCCTGGACGCTGTACGTTTGTTGCGTAAAGAGCGTCCTGAGCTAACGGTAGGAGTTGGTACCGTTCTGGATACCAGCATGTTTGACGCTGCGATAGAGGCGGGTGCTCAGTTCATTGTAACGCCAGGCTGCACGGATGAAATCCTTGAGGCAGGTGTTAAGAGCGATGTGCCGTTGTTACCTGGCATTGCGACACCGTCCGATATCATGCGGGCTTATCGCCTGGGTTATCGTCGCTTCAAGCTGTTTCCGGCCAATGTCTACGGCGGAATAGATGCGCTGAAAGCCTTTGCCGGTCCTTTTGGCGATCTTCGATTTTGCCCAACAGGTGGGGTGAACCCAGGCAACGTCAAGGCCTATTTCCAGCAGAGCAACGTCATGTGCGTAGGGGGTAGCTGGATGCTGCCTTCCGATGTTATCAAGGCTCGAGACTGGGCCAAGATAGAACAGCTTTGCCGTGAAGCCCTGGCTACGCTCGACTAGCCACGCGATCTTGTTGACGGCTTGCCGGATGCAGGCCGTCTGCATGTCAGACCATCTATCTATTTTCTATCGAAAGGCCTGCCTGTTAAGTCATTTAGTCGCTAGGCTCAAAGGCCAAGTGACGCTATGATGCGCGACTTTTTGTTGCCGCTTACACCGGGAGGTGCCTTATGAACGACAACACTCTTCATATCCCAGTTGGGGAAAAACTCCAGAAAGTCCTGTCCCGTATGGGCGTAGGTTCTCGTCGTGATGTAGAGGCCTGGATTGCTGAAGGCCGTATTCAAGTAAACGGTAATGTCGCAACGCTTGGGCAGCGTGTTACGCCCCAGGATGCTATAGCCGTAGACGGTCGCGTCCTACGTCGCGAAGAGGCTATGGAAAATGTTCGCCGTGTGCTGATTTACAACAAGCCAGAAGGCGAGGTCTGTACCCGTGATGACCCCGAAGGCCGACCCACTGTATTTGACCGATTGCCACGGTTGAGAGGGGGACGTTGGATTAATATTGGGCGTCTGGATATCAATACGACAGGCCTGCTTCTGTTCACGACTGATGGTGAGTTGGCTAACCGCCTGATGCATCCGTCTTATCAGATGGACCGTGAATACGCGGTACGAGTCAGGGGCGAAGTTGATGAGGCCATGATGGAGCGCCTCAAAACCGGCGTCATGCTGGAAGATGGTCCTGCACGTTTTACCGATATTCAGCAGGCGCCTAATGGCGATGGTTTCAATCATTGGTTCCATTGTGTGGTAATGGAAGGGCGTAACCGTGAGGTTCGTCGTTTATGGGAATCTCAAGGTGTGCTGGTTAGCCGTCTGAAGCGAGTGCGTTTTGGCCCGGTTTTCCTCACGGCTGAGCTATCCATGGGACGCTGGCGCGAGATGACTCAAGGCGAGATCAATATCCTCAGCGCAGAAGTGGGTCTTGCACCTGTTGAGTTGCCTCCTGTGACCACAAAGGACCGTGAAAAGCTTGAGCGGATGCAGCGTAAGTCTGGCAAGCCGGTCGAAGCCGGTCGTGGCGGGCGTGGCGACAAGCGCTCCGGCAAGCCACAGGGCGAGGGCCGTCGTGGTGGTACACCACTGGCTGAGCGTCCTTCAGAGAGCGGACGTAAGCGCACGGTACGTACCGAGGGCTCATCTGGTGACGAAGGGCGCCGCGAGCGCGCTGCACCTGCCCAACGCCGTAATGGCCCTGCCCGTGAAGGTCAGCGTCCTGGTTTTGGTAGTAACAACAATCGCGGTAAGCGTTAAGCGTTTATTGGCACTGAAACGGCTCGCCTAGGCGGGCCGTTTTTATATAGCGTGTACGCGGTCATATTTCTCAAGCAGCCTTTTTCCAGTTCAGGATTACCTGGGTGATCAGGCCGGCGATCAACCCCCAGAAGGCAGACCCGATGCCCAGCAGTGTCATGCCGGAGGCTGTTACAAGAAAGGTGATAAGGGCGGCTTCACGCTGCTTGAGATCGCTCATGGCACTGCTAAGGCCATTCATGATCGACCCTAGCAGTGCAAGTGCTGCAATGGACAGCACCAACTCTTTGGGAAGTGCAGCAAATAAGGCTGCCAATGTCGCGCCAAATGTGCCGGCTATACCGTAGAACAGACCACACCATACTGCTGCCGTGTAACGCTTCTGGGGCGCCTCGTGAGCCTCAGGTCCGGTACAGATAGCTGCGCTGATTGCAGCTAAATTAATTCCATGGGAGCCAAAAGGCGCCAATACCAGCGAAGCGATGCCAGTGACAGATATCAGAGGCGAAGCAGGCGTCTGGTAACCATTGGTTCGCAGTATGGCAATGCCTGGCATGTTTTGAGAGGCCATGGCGACGATAAAGAGAGGGATGCTTATGCTGATGGCGGCGGCCAGGGAAAAGGAGGGCGCAGTCCAGACGGGCACAGCCAGCTGCAGGTGGAAATGCTCGAAGTGCAGCAGGCCTAGCGCGGCAGCAATCATTACTCCAACGGCCAGGGTGGCCAACACGGCATAACGGGGAGACTTTCGCTTGGTCAGCAAATAGGTCAGGAACATGGCGATGACCAGTAATGGCTGCTGCTCTGTAGCTGAGCAAATCTCGATACCGATACGAAAAAGAATGCCTGCCAGCAGCGCGGCAGCCAGTGCAGCAGGAACCTTACGCATGAGGCGCTCAAAGCTGCCAGTCAATCCACACAGTGCCATGAGTACGGCGCATAGCATGAATGCACCGATTGCTTCACTATAAGGCACGTGCGGCAGACTGGTCATCAACAGGGCTGCGCCGGGGGTTGACCATGCAATCACAATAGGTGCCCTGAAACGTAGCGATAGGGCGATGGTGGTAATGGCCATTCCAATAGAAAGCGCCCAGATCCAGGAGGAAATCTGTTCGGTGCTCAACCCGGCATTCTGGCCTGCCTGGAACATCAGGACCAATGAGCTGGTGTAGCCAACGAGCATAGCGACGAAGCCCGCCATGATAGCGGCAGGTGATGTATCAGCAAGAGGGCGCAAGGTAGTAGATACAGTCATGGAACAGGCTTCAATGGGTAGACAGTAGAATTGGATATAGGGAAATAACAAGCAGAGCGGCCATCGTCCAATTGAATACACGTAACCGCATCGGGCTATTCAACAGCGTACGCAATGCCATGCCAAATAAGGTCCAGAGGCTGACGCTGGGCAGATTGATGAGCGCAAACAGCATCGCAATCAGTAGCAGGTTGCTGTTGAAGTTTTGAACAGGCAAATAGGTTGTGACGGCACCAATAGCCATCACCCACGCTTTGGGATTAACCCATTGAAATGCCGCTGCCTGGAAAAAGCCAAACGGTTTTCCAGACGCTTGTTTAGGCGTCGGAGGCGCAGCATTAGCAATCTTCCAAGCCAGGTATAACAGGTAAGCAGTAGCGACTACTTTTAGTACCGTATGCAGTGAAGGATACAGACTGAACAGCTGTCCAAGTCCTAGTCCCATGGTAACTACCATCACCATATGCCCAAGGCTTATGCCAAACATATGTGGAAGTGTGCGGCGAAAACCATAGTTGACCCCTGACGCAAGCAGCATCATGTTGTTTGGGCCAGGCGTTGCAGAAGACACAAAAGCAAAGAGCACAAAGGCGGTGAGTAGTTCGGCGGTCATGGCTGGACGTCCTTTTTTTCCAGCATAAACAGCCTATTGGCTGACGTACCGATACACCCATGCGGAGAAGGGACCGTACAGTCGGCTCAACTGAGGTATGAGATAAACCGATGTCTGGCGCTTAAGTAGATTTACCTTGCCTGCCTGGTTCGCGCTGCCGTTTCTGGCCTGCCAATGTCTGGTTGATCTTCATCCATCCCTCGACTGCGGCTTCTCCTGCCTCATCAAAGGCACGCTGTAACAGCCTGACCTGTTCGCGGCGCAACACCTGCTCCAGCCTCGTACCATGAGGTGTTAATCGTAGTCTGCGCTTACGCTTGTCCTCCAAATCGGACTCAACCACAATCATATCTTTCTCTAGCAGTTGGCGAAGAGGCGGGTTAGCCGCCTGTTTGGTGACGCCCAAAGCCTCCAGCAAATCCTTGTGGCTGATGCCTGGTGAGCCAGCAATGAAAAAAAGAATACGCTGATGTACACGGCCTAGCCCACGACGTAACAGCATCTCGTCGGCTTTGGCAGTAAATGCCTGATAACCAAAAAAGAATGATTGCATCGCCTGTCGTTGGGCTACAGTATTTTTTAGGTCAAGCATATTGACGCTTCTATCCGGTTCAGCGTAGTTTCGGTCAAGCAGTTTGACTCATTCTCCGACCGCTGACTACTGGTGCTTCCATGGCTTTCTCCGAACGCGTTACCCGTCTAAAAAGCAGTCTAATTCGTGAAATTCTGGCAGCGGCGCAGCGTCCGGAGGTGATGTCCTTTGCAGGCGGCCTGCCTGCTCAAGAAATGTTACCCCGTGTGGAATGGGATGCGCTGCCTACACATCTGGGACAGTATGGAACAAGCGAAGGAGAGCCGGAGCTGCGCGAAGCCATTGCCGCCCAGGCGAGGGCATTAGGCGTTGCGTGTGATGCCAGCCAGGTATTGATTACGGCAGGCTCGCAGCAGGCGTTAGATCTGGCCGCCAAACTCTATATCGATCAGGGTACCCAGGTGCTGCTGGAGGGACCTAGCTATCTGGCAGCGTTACAAAGCTTTCAGTTCTTTGGTGCGGACTGCCTTACCGTTCCGCTAACGGCCGAAGGCCTGGACATTCAGGCGCTGCGCCAGTGTCTAGAGGCCAACAAGCCTGCCTTTGCTTACCTGATTCCTACCTTTCAGAACCCATCCGGTGTTCGTTATACCGAGGCCTGCCGCGACGAAGTAGCTGCCTTAATGGATGAGTTCAACGTCACATTGATCGAGGATGAGCCCTATCGCGAGCTGATCTTTGATGATGCGCCGGCTACGCCTATCATTAGCCGTTTAAAGAGGACCAGCTGGATCTACACCGGTACGGTTTCCAAAACTCTCTTGCCCGGGCTGCGCGTGGGGTATCTGATTGCCTCTCCCGACCTGTACCCTTATCTGCTTCGCCTTAAGCAGGCAGCTGACCTGCATACGAACCGCATTGGTCAATGGCAGGCGTTACAGTGGATTGGTACTCCTCGTTATCAGACGCATCTTCAGGAGCTGCGTGATTTCTATCGAGTCCGTCGCGATGCCTTCCAGGCGGCGTTGGTTCGTCACTTCGGTGAGTTAGCCGATTGGAATCAACCCCAGGGAGGCCTGTTTTTCTGGCTGACCCTTCGTCAACCAATCGATACCCGCTTGTTGCTGGAACCCGCTTTGGCTCAAGATGTGGCCTTCATGCCAGGGGAGCCGTTCTTTAGCGACCCGGAAAACAATATTGGCCGCTTGCGCCTCAACTTCAGCCATGTGGCACCCGAGCGTGTGGATGAAGGGTTGAGTCGTTTGGCCAGCGTCATAAAGGCCGCTCAGGCCTTGTAATGAAAGGAGATCATTATGTACCGGATTTATGGAGACCAGCGTTCCGGCAATTGCTACAAGGTCAAGTTGATGATGGCCTTGCGCGGATTTGCTTATGAGTGGGTTGATGTAGATATTCTGAAAGGCGAGACACACTCTCCAGAATTTCTTGCAAAAAACCCTAACGGCAAAATTCCAGTGCTTGAATTGGATGACGGCTCATACCTGTGGGAATCCAACGCCATTTTGAATTATCTGGCTGACGGCAGCACCTTTTTACCTCAGGAGCCACGCCTTAGAACACATGTTCTCCAGTGGCAGTTCTTCGAACAGTACAGCCATGAACCCTATGTAGCCGTGGCGCGGTTTATCCAGTTCTATCTTGATATGCCTGAAGAGCGACGTGCCGAACATACCAGCTGCCTCAAGCAAGGTTACAAAGCGCTGAACGTAATGGAGCAACAACTTACGCAGACACCGTATCTGGTAGGTGATACCTATTCCATTGCTGATATTGCCTTGTATGCCTACACCCATGTAGCCAATGAGGGCGGGTTCGATTTGTCTCGTTATCCTGCCATTAACGCTTGGCTGGAGCGTATTGCGGGTCACCCGCAGCATGTAGGCATGTATGATTAAGTAACGATAAATAAAAAGGCCGCTTTTGAAAGCGGCCTTTTTATTTGATTATTAAACCGAAGCGTTGGCTGAAGTATTTATCCGGCTTCCGTTAGTGCCCATAAGCGGTTTTGCTGGAATCTGCTTGATGGACTTCTTAACGGTATCCGTAATGCGATAGCCGTTTGGATTTTGCGACTGCCAGCGCCAGGCATCAGCGATCATTTGAGTCAAGCTGCGCTCTGCCTTCCACCCCAGCTCCTGTTCAGCTTTGTGGGGATCGGCCCAGCATGCAGCGACATCCCCCTCGCGGCGGGGAGCCAGGCGATAAGGAAGCTGCATCTGCGCAACTTCTTCAAATACTCGGACCAACTCAAGGACAGAATAGCCATGCCCAGTACCCAGGTTCCATACATGGGCGCCTTTTACGCTGTGTAGTTTGCGTAAGGCTAACAGGTGCCCTTTAGCCAGGTCGACCACATGAATGTAGTCACGTATCCCGGTACCGTCTGGGGTAGGGTAGTCCGAGCCATAGATGTTCAAGCGCTCCAGTCTGCCTATTGCGACCTGCGTAATGTATGGCAACAGATTGTTGGGTATACCGCTAGGGTCCTCACCAATCATGCCAGACTCATGGGCACCGATTGGGTTGAAGTAGCGCAGCAGAGCAATAGACCAACGGGGATCTGCAGCGGCTAAATCGCGTAACAGGTTTTCAACCATCAGCTTGGATTGGCCGTAGGGATTGGTCGGTATACCTGTAGGTGCCTGTTCGCTAATAGGCACTGTTTCCGGCGTGCCATATACAGTTGCTGATGAGCTGAATACCAGCTTGAAAACACCCGCATCAGCCATGGCTTGGCAAAGCGTAAGGCTGCCGCCCACGTTGTTATCGTAATAGCTCAGTGGGTGTCTGACACTTTCGCCTACCGCCTTGAGTCCTGCAAAATGCAGAACGGCTTCGATGGGATATTGTGCAAACAGAGCATCCAACTGCGCACGTCGGCGTATGTCACCTTTGACAAAGTGCACACTACGACCAGCTAGTCGCTCGACCCGTTGTAATGCTACACGTGAACTGTTGCACAGGTTATCCAATACAAGAACGTCTTGCCCTGACAATAACAGCTCCAAAACAGCATGCGACCCGATATAACCAGCGCCCCCAGTCACAAGAATCATCGTCACGCTCCATTGATCTAGTCGTATTACAAATTACCCCGACACAGCGAAGCGCTGAACGAAGTTCAGCGGCCTATTCGAAGCGGCAAACAGGAAAGGACGTGCATAAAAACATGTACGCATATAGCCAGACCCAGAGATATGACGACTAGTTCCTAAACGAGCAAGGTATCTGTAAAAAAGCTTGTATCGACGAAAGGGTTGGAACTGGGCTTGCTCGAAGCCGGTCTCACCGCCCAGTAAGTTTGGGTATATAACGTAATTTGAACGCTGGGTGTTCTGCTTTGCTCACTCGGCTTTAAGCGTTTTAAATGCCCTACGGGTTTAGCTCTTGAAGAGAGAGATTTAGGTCTTTCGAGTAGGAAAAGCATAGAACTCGATTCCTGTTGTACGAGTTTTTGACTTGGTCATATACGCGTTAAGGAGTAATCGATGAGCTGGGCTGGACCCTTTCAATACGAAATCGGCAAGTCAAGGCGGTCATCCGGGACAGCAGCGGATTTTGATGCATCGGGTAGGGAAAATTTGCCTACTCTTATCTGTCTTTCTCATCTTCGCTGGAATTTTGTTTACCAGCGGCCTCAACACCTGATGTCCCGCTTTGCGCGTGATTACAACGTGCTGTTTTTTGAAGAGCCGTTGCCATCGGATGAGCCCAATCCCTGGTTAGAAGAAATCGAAGCCGATCTTGGTGTTACCCGTTTGGTCCCCCGGCTGCCTGCCGATATACACGGCGAAGCGGCTGAAGCCGTATTGAAACGCTTACTCGACAGATACCTTGAAGAGGCATCGATCGAAGAGGCTGTTCTCTGGTACTACACACCGATGAGTTGGCCGTTCAGCCACCATTTAAGGTCTACGCTTACCGTGTACGACTGCATGGATGAGCTTTCAGCTTTCCGAGGTGCTCCTCCAGAAATGCTTGAGCGTGAACGGCTCCTGCTTGAAAAGGCCGATGTCGTGTTTACCGGCGGTTATAGCCTGTATGAAGCCAAGCGCGAGCGCCATCGCAATGCTCATCCTTTTCCCAGCAGTGTAGACATTGCTCATTTCGCTCAGGCCCGCACTGAGCAGACCGACCCTGATGATCAGAATGGCATACCGCATCCACGCTTAGGCTTTTATGGCGTAATTGATGAGCGTCTGGATATCGACCTGCTGGCCGATGTTGCACGCCAGCGTCCTGATTGGCATATCGTGTTGATTGGTCCTGTCGTTAAGATTGATCCCAGCAACTTGCCGAAGCTCGACAATATTCATCTCTTGGGCGGCAAGGTGTATGACGAATTGCCTCATTACTTGTCAGGCTGGGATGTTGCCATCATGCCATTTGCCTTGAACGAGTCGACCCGGTTCATCAGTCCTACCAAAACCCCTGAATATTTGGCAGGTGGCAAGCCTGTCGTATCGACTCCTATTACTGATGTAGTACGCACCTATGGAGAGTCAGGCATCGTTCGAATTGCTGAGAATGCCGATACGTTCATCAAAGCTGTAGAGGCCTCGCTGGTAGACGCTCAGGACCGCGAAGGTCTTTTAAAAAAGGCGGACTCTATATTGGGTGAAATGTCGTGGGATGCCACTTGGCAAGGCATGACGGAGCAAATGAAATGCGCACGATAAACGAGGAGGAAGCCATGTCTGCAGGCGTAGGTAGTTCAAATGAGTCTCCACGACGCGGGTTCGATTACCTGATCGTAGGCGCTGGGTTCGCTGGTAGTGTGTTGGCTGAGCGTTTGGCCGTAGGGCTCAACAAGCGTGTTCTGATTGTGGATCGTCGCCCTCACATTGCGGGTAATGCCTACGACCATTATGACGAGGCCGGTGTACTCATTCACCGCTATGGCCCACACATCTTCCACACCAATTCTCAGCGAATTGTGGACTATCTTTCACGGTTTACCGAGTGGCGTACCTATGAGCATCGGGTGTTGGCTTATGTTGATGATCAACTAGTCCCAATTCCGATCAACCGTACTACGGTAAATGCACTGTATGGCCTTGACTTGAAAACTGACGAAGAGGCCGAAAGCTTTCTGAAAAGTCGAGCCGAACCGGTAGAGCCCATTCGAACATCCGAGGATGTGGTCATCAACCAAGTAGGTCGGGAGCTTTACGAGAAATTTTTCCGTGGCTACACCCGTAAGCAGTGGGGGCTTGATCCTTCCCAGCTAGACAAGTCTGTTACCTCCCGTGTGCCGACGCGTACAAACACGGATGATCGTTATTTTGGAGATACCTTCCAGATCATGCCGTTGCATGGCTTTACCCGTATGTTCGAAAAGATGCTGAATCATCCGAACATCAAGGTAATGCTAAATGCTGACTATCGAGAAATTCGTGACGAAGTCCAGTTTGAGCATCTGATCTATACCGGACCGGTCGATGAATATTTTGACTATTGCTACGGAAAGTTGCCGTATCGCTCGCTTAAGTTCCGTCACGAGACAGTTAACTCTGCGCAGTTCCAACCAGTAGCGGTGGTCAATTATCCCTCTGAGGATGTGCCCTATACGCGTATCAGTGAGTACAAGCACCTCACTGGTCAAGAGCACCTAAAGACCAGCGTGACCTACGAATATCCGTCGGCAGAAGGGGACCCCTATTACCCCATTCCGAGACCAGAGAATGCTGAGCTCTATAAACGTTATCAGGAGCTCGCGAATTCCACGCCGAATGTGACCTTCCTGGGTCGCCTGGGAACGTACAAGTACTACAACATGGATCAGGTAGTTGGGCAGGCGCTGACAGCCTACAAGCGTATTGCTGAGTCCGAAGGCGTTATTGAGGACGCTGCTGAAGTATCAGCAGTCTAAAGACTGGAGTACATCACGATGCATGTACCTGGGACTTTCAACAGTTTTTTCCTGGGTGGGTTCGAGTGCTCGACCCACCGCCGTTTCGATGACCGTCGCCTGGACTTGATCCAGGCAACCGGTCACGACCGGTTCGCCAAGGCCGACTTTGCCCGTTTGCGCAGCCATCGTATACACGCCGCTCGTGATGGCGTGCGTTGGCACTTGATCGAGACACGGCCAGGCTACTTTGACTGGTCCAGTCTACTTCCTCAAGTTAAGGCTGCACGGGAAGAAGGCACCCAGATCATCTGGGATCTGTGTCACTACGGTTGGCCTGACGATATCGATATCTGGTATCCCGACTTTGTAGAGCGCTTCGCACGTTTTGCCAAAGCAGTTGCCACATTCATGCAAAATGAAGGCATAGATGTACCATTCTATTGCCCTGTCAATGAAATCTCCTATTGGGCCTGGGGTGGAGGTGATACTGGGCAGTTCAATCCAAAAGGCATCAGGCGAGGGGCGGAACTCAAGCATCAGCTCATTCGCGCTTCAATTGCTGCCATCGAAGCCATTCGCTCTGTTGCACCTAAAGCTCGATTTGTACAGGCTGACCCCCTGATCAATGTGATTCCTCGCTCTGGTCGGGCTGCAGACCGTGAGGCGGCTGAAGCCTATCGCCAATCCCAGTTTGAAGCCTGGGACATGTTATGTGGCCGCGCTTGGCCAGGACTAGGCGGAAAACCCGAGTACCTCGATATCGTAGGGCTTAACTTCTATTCAGATAATCAGTGGTTCAACGGCGGCAAGACAGTGCTGCGTGATGACCCTTTGTATCGTCCCCTGCGTGGTATGCTGGCTGAAGTCTATGCCCGCTACCAGCGACCGCTGATGATTGCCGAGACGGGTGCAGAAGGCGGGGCTCGACCCTCATGGTTAGCGTATGTCTGTGACGAAGTTCGTAGCGCCATGATCCAGGATATTCCTGTTGAAGGTATTTGCCTGTATCCCATTCTGGATTACCCGGGATGGAACGATGAGCGTCTATGTGAAGTCGGTTTATATGGTTACGCTGACCTTCAAGGTCATCGCGCCATCTATTCTCCGCTGGCAGAAGAGCTGGAGCGTCAACAGGCTCACTTCGCTGCGATGGCTGAGGGGCAGGCTTCATGAGTAAGGCAGTCAACTCTCCTGAGGAACGACCGTTCCCGTCACGTCCGCTTGCTTTTTTATGGCGCTACGTCTGCCGGCGTCGCCTGGCGTTTGGAGGGTTGTTTCTGCTCATGGTTGGCGGTGCGGCCTGTGCTGTTGCCGTTCAGTACGCCATGAAGCTTCTGGTGGATGCCATGGCTAATGAGAATCGAATGGAAGCTAATGTGTGGCTTCCGTTTGGTTTCTTTATCGGGCTGATTGCGCTCGAAAATATCCTTTGGCGAGGCGGCGGCTGGCTCGGGTGTCGAACCATCGTCAAGACCGGTGTAGATCTGCGAATCGATCTGTTCGAGTACCTGACCGGCCACCCAATGCGTTACTTCAAGGAACATTTCTCCGGAGCGCTTGGTAACCGAATCAACCAGACCAGTACTGCCGTAGCCAATATTTTTTCAGCGCTGACATGGCGTATTATCCCGCCCTGTACGGACTTTCTTGGCGCAGTCGTCGTCATGTTGTCTATCCGCTGGCAGATGGCTTTGGCGCTGATAGGGTTCGTATTACTGGTCGCCTGTATTATTACCGGCTTTGGTATTCGCGGCCGGCATCGACATCAGGCTTTTGCCGAACAGGCATCGCGAGTGGGTGGTGAGGTAGTGGATATGGTCTCGAATGTCTGGACCATCAAAGCCTTTTCTGCCCAGGCGCGAGAGCGAGATCGCCTGGCTCAGGAGCTAGGCGTTGAGGCACGCGCCCAGCGTCGTAGTTGGATGTATGTAGAAAAGGCACGTGTCCTACACGATGCGTGCTTGACCCTGATGGCGGGGTCCATGTTGCTCTGGGCCATTTATCTATGGCGTCAAGGGACGGTCACTCCGGGCGATGTCGTCGTCGTCAGTGCGCTGACGTTTCGAATCCTGCATGGCTCCAGAGACCTGGCATTGGCCTTGGTAGATGCTGCACAGCAGTTTGGGACCGTTGCCGATACCCTTCAGGTAATTGCTCAGCCCCATGGCATTCGAGACTCAGAAAATGCGGCGATGCTCAATGCAAAGTCAGGCTCTATCGACTTTGAAAATGTTTCGTTTAGCTATCCTGACGGTTCAAAAGTTATCGATAATCTCTCCCTGCATATTCCCTCAGGTCAGAAGGTCGGTATTGTCGGGACCTCGGGAGCAGGCAAGTCCACGCTGATCAATCTTTTACAGCGCCTGGATGAGGTCAGTAGTGGCAAAATCCTGATTGATGGTCAACCTATTCATGAGGTCAGCCAGGACAGCCTGCGGGCCTCCATTGCGGTTGTCCCCCAGGAAATCGCGCTGTTCAATCGGACTATTCGAGAGAATATCCGTTATGGAAAGTCCGATGCTACGGACGAAGAAGTCTATAAGGCCGCCTGCCACGCCTATTGTGATCATTTCATCCGCCAGCTGCCGGAGGGGTATAACACTCTGGTAGGGGAACGCGGTGCTCGCTTGTCTGGTGGGCAACGCCAGCGATTGGGTATTGCAAGGGCCTTTTTGAAGGGCTCACCCATTCTGATTCTGGATGAGGCGACCTCCGCACTGGATACGCATTCGGAAAAGGAAATCCAAATGGCGCTCACTGATCTGGTACGTGGAAGAACGGTTCTAGCGGTCGCTCATCGGCTGTCCACTGTCGTATCGTTCGATCGGGTTATTGTGATGGATAAAGGTCGTATCGTCGAAGATGGTCCACCGAGCGTTTTGCAGCGGAGTGGAGGGTTGTTTGAATCGCTGTGGAATATCCAGGCCAAAGCATTGGATGATGTACAGGCCGAGCATCACAATGCCGGTTAAATAAAAACCGGCCACTCAGGGCCGGTTTTTATTTAAGCGTCTGGCTTATCGATTGATAAGGCCCATGAATTCGGCGCGTGTTGCATCGTTGCTGCGGAACTGACCGAGCATGACCGAGGTAACCATCGAAGAATTCTGCTTCTCGACACCGCGCATCATCATGCACATGTGTTGAGCCTCAATGACTACGGCTACACCCGCAGCATTGGTAACTTTTTGAATCGCCTCGGCAATTTCGCGAGTCATGTTTTCCTGGATTTGCAGGCGACGTGCGTACATATCAACGATGCGGGCAACCTTGGACAAACCCAGAACTTTGCCGCTTGGCATATAGGCCACGTGAGCCTTGCCAATGAACGGCAGCATGTGGTGCTCACACAGTGAATACAGCTCAATATTTTTGACCAGCACCATTTCGCTGTTGTCCGAGGTGAACAGCGCATCTCCAACCACTTCTTCCAGCGTCTGGTTGTAGCCTTTACACAGGTACTGCATGGCTTTTGCGGCACGTTTTGGCGTATCCAGCAAGCCTTCCCGGGAAACATCCTCGCCTAACTGAGAAAGAATGGCGGAGTAGTGTTGTTCCAATGACATGGTAATTCCTATGGATATTGACACCGCAGCGATGCGGGATGAGCAGAGTAGGGGCTGCGGGGATTAAAATCAATTCTGACTAGAAAGCTCGGTTATTCGTCGCGGCCTTCCAGCATAGTTCGTTTGAGCAAAACATACAGGGCCCCGGTGCCACCATGGCGCGGTTGGCAAGATACAAAACCAAGTACTTGTGGATGCTGGCGCAGCCATGTATTGACATGGCTCTTGATGAGCGGGCGTCGCCCATCGAGACGTGCTGCTTTCCCATGAGTAACACGGACGCAGCGAACCTCGAACTTCGTCGCTTCAGCAATGAAATCCCATAGTGTCTCGCGTGCTTTCTCAATGGTCATGCCATGCAGATCCAAACTGCCATCAAACGGGATCTGTCCGGCTTTGAGTTTACGAATCTGGCTGTCCTGAACACCGTCACGGGCCCAGTACAGCTCATCTTCAGCCCCTACGTCGATAACGAACTGATCGGACAGACCATCGACTTTAATGGTTGACATCATCTGTGTAGCTGCTGCGCGGCGCTTGACGACCTGCTGGCGATCTTTGCGAGGTTTTCCAGTGTCTGCATGGTCATCTACTAGGCGCCGAACGCCTTGCATTTCACTGGCAAATGATGAGAAATCGTCGTCTGGCATAGGGCCTCCACATGATTTCGCCATTTTACTGGATAGACTCGCAGGCACGCTAACCTTCTAGCAGCTCGGTTACGTACTGTAAGGCTAATCGCTGTCGGTTCGCCCAGTTGCCGCCAATGCAGCGGGAGGTCTGCCCATGGTTATCCAGCCACGATTTACAGGCTTCATAAAAGGCCAGACGATCACGGACATCGGGTTGGCAACGTTGGCCGTCATCACTCCAAGGCACCTCTCGCGGATCTAGTAACAAATGCAGGTCGTAATGACGCGCGAGCAATGCAGGCTCCAGCCAGTCCGGGCAGGCATCAAACAAAAAGCGACTCCAGAGAATATTACTTAACAGATGAGTGTCCAAAATAAGAAGAGCAGGACGCTGCTGACGGGCCATGTCTTCACGCTCAAGCTGGCGAAGTGCTATGGGAGTAACGTCTTCATAGGTGGTATCGCGCCCTAGGGCAGCAAAGTATTCTCGTACATACTCGTCTACCAAAACACCACCCACGTTGTCTTTAAGTGTCTGGGCCAGCCATGATTTGCCTGTCGACTCAGGTCCTGTCAGTACGATTATCTTCATACGCTTACCACCTCACGTCGCCATGCAAACCAGCCGCGGGCGGCCAGGCCGACAAAGAGCATATAGAGTAGGGCGGTCAGGTAGAGAGCCTTGTAGATAAAGAGTCCGACGTAAATCACATCTACTACAAACCAAAGCGCCCAGCATTCAACCCGCTTTTGTGCCATCCATAATTGAGCGACCAGACTAAAGCTGGTCAGCCCTGCATCTAGCCAGGGTTGGCTTGCATCCGTATAGGTGTTCATCAAATAGCCTAATACGAGTGTTCCGAGAGCACCTATCAGCAGATTACCTGACAGGACTGCATTTGAAAGACGAGTGACATGTCGTCCTTGATGATCCTGTCCACCCTTGGTCCACTGCCACCAGCCATAGAGTTGCAAGACTGCATAAACGCCTTGGAGCAGCATGTCTGAGTACAGTTTGACATCATAAAACACCCAGGCATACATCACGACCATTACCAAGCCGACCGGCCAGCCCCAAACATTTTGCCGAACCGTGAGCCAGACCGCGATAACGCCTAAAACGGCTGCAACTATTTCAAAAGAAGACACCCTAAGCACCCTGGGAAAATATGTCGGACAGGGACCGTATCTTACCCTCTGTTTTATTGCTCCGTTTTATCGAACGTATGCCTACGGGAATATGCGGCCTCTGGTAATGTTCGCAGCGTTTCGGTTGTAGGACCTGCCCCCCCTCATTGGATAAGCAAGCTAACGCTGCTACCTAGCAGCTATATGGAGAAACGAATGGATCTATGGAGTGCCATCCAGGCGCTAATTTTGGGCATCGTAGAAGGCTTGACCGAATTTCTGCCGATCTCAAGTACAGGTCACCAGATAATTGTGGCTGACCTGCTGGGGTTTGGTGGTGATAGAGCCATGGCGTTCAATATCATCATCCAATTGGGTGCGATCCTGGCCGTCGTGTGGGAGTTTCGCCGCAAGATCATTGATGTCGTCGTTGGCCTGCCTCGTCAGCGACAAGCCCAGCGCTTTACCGTAAACCTGATGGTAGCCTTTTTTCCAGCCGTTATTTTGGGCGTTGCCTTCGCTGATGCGATCCATGAGTATCTGTTCAATCCCATAACAGTAGCCATGGCGCTGGTCATTGGCGGCGTAATCATGTTGTGGGCGGAGCGCCGCCAGCACAATACGCACATCGAACAAGTTGATGACATGACTTGGGTCGATGCGCTCAAGATCGGATGCATTCAGTGTCTGGCCATGATTCCTGGCACGTCTCGTTCGGGTTCTACCATTATTGGTGGTCTGCTGATGGGCCTTTCCCGAAAGGCTGCCACTGAATTCTCTTTCTTCCTTGCCATGCCCACCATGGTGGGTGCTGCTGTTTATTCAGGCTATAAGTATCGGGATCTTTTCCAGCCCAGTGACTTACCTGTCTTCATTATCGGCTTTGTTACGTCCTTCATTTTTGCCATGATCGCGGTGCGAGGTCTCCTGAAGTTCATTGGTAATCACAGCTATGCAATGTTTGCCTGGTATCGGATCGTCTTTGGTTTGTTGATCCTGGCGACCTGGAAGTTCGGCTGGGTAGACTGGACGTCTGCAGTAGCCTGAGGCTACAAATCGAATGCCATACGGAACAGTCCCGATGGCATTCGATAGTCACTGAGGCGGTATTCAGGGTAGGGTGGACAATAGTCCAGTGAATACACGCTATCGAACTCTAGTTATTTTAAAAGGAAGCGCCAAAGCGCTTCCTTTTTTTATCGATGCTTATCTAAGTTGCAGGACTTCGTTGCAATGCGAGCGTACGCGGTGAAGCAGCTCGGTATCCTTATCCAGCGAGCCATTGAGCGCTGGGAACATTTTGAGTAACTGAGCCTGCCAGGCTTCACTCTTGTATTGTTCGGGGAAGCAACGCTGGATCAGCGTAAGCATAATCGAGACAGAAGTCGAAGCACCTGGGGACGCGCCTAATAAGGCTGCAATCGAGCCGTCTTGTGCTGACACGATTTCCGTTCCGAATTGCAAAGTACCGCCTGTCTTGGTGTCTTTTTTAATGATTTGGACACGTTGACCTGCTACTTCCAGGCGCCAGTCATTCTTGTTGACCTCCGGATAAAAGCCTCGCAGCTCTTCAATACGTTGGTCGAACGACTGCATGACCTGACCAATCAGGTACTTGGTCAATGGCATGTTGTCTCGTGCGACGGCGAGCATGGGGCCCAGGTTGTTGGCTCGAATGGACTTTGGCAGGTCCATGAATGAGCCTTGCTTCAAGAACTTGGTCGTAAAGCCTGCAAACGGGCCAAACAGCAGGGATTTCTTGCCATCTACGACACGTGTATCCAGGTGCGGTACAGACATAGGTGGGGAGCCTACGCTTGCCTTGCCATAGACCTTGGCCTGATGCTGGGAGACAACTTCCGGCTTATCACAGCGCAGCCATTGACCACTGACTGGGAAACCACCATATCCATGGCTTTCGGGTATATCGGATTTTTGTAGGAGGGGTAGGGCTCCACCGCCTGCGCCCAAGAAAACAAATCGGGCTCGCAATGTGCGGGTTGCGCCGGTTTGTGTGTCTTGTATGGTCAGCCGCCAGCGATTGTCGGGCTCCCGGTGCAGATCGGTCACCTTTTGATTATAGGCAATATGAGTACCCGGCTGCTTGGTCAGATGATGCAGCAGATTGGTAGTCAAGGCGCCAAAGTTTACATCTGTACCGCTTTCAGTACGCGTTGCTGCAATCTTTTCATTCGTGGTGCGTCCCTTCATCATCAGGGGCATCCACTCTTCAAGTTTCGCGCGGTCTTCGGTGTACTCCATTCCAGCAAACAGAGGGTTTGCAGACAACGCCTCAAAACGCTTGCGCAAGAAGGAAATATCCTTTTCCCCGCGGACGAAGCTCAGGTGTGGAACAGGATTAATAAAGCTTCTAGGTGATTCGAAATGACCTTGTTCGACGAGGTAGGTCCAAAACTGTTTGGACGTCTCGAACATGATATTGATATCGATCGCCTTGGCGATGTTTACAGCGCCGTCCTTACCTTCCGGCGTGTAGTTCAGCTCGCAAAGCGCTGCGTGACCTGTGCCGGCGTTATTCCAAGGGTTGGAACTCTCTGCGGCGCCGGAACTGAGTAGCTCTAGAACTTCCACATTCAATGAGGGATCGAGTTCCTTGAGCATGACAGCAAGCGTCGCACTCATGATGCCGGCTCCCACGAAAACGAGATCCGACTCTCCGCTACCACGTTGGGTCATTAATGGTACTCCTGAAGCACAAGGTCATTCTTGAATTATAAAAGCCAAGCCCTTTACGACTTGAGCCTGCATTACCTAGTTCAGATACCTCGAGCTCGCGTGCCAGGCGCATCTGGCTACGACGCGATACAAAGCCACACCATATCCATATGGGGCTTGAGGCATAAAACACAAACGGAAATACGTTATAAACAATCTTAAGCCAGATCGTAAGCAAACTAACAATACTGACCGTTAATTCTACTAAAGACAGCAAGTGGCGGTTTGTGATGAAAAGAGGAATATCGCTGCAGTCAGTCATCATGACTGCCTGATGGAGGGGTCGAGTGAACAACGACTCGATAAGGTGAGCGACGTGGGAAAAGGCATTTTCTCTTTTCAACAGCCGGACAATACCGGAACATGCTTGAATATATCCGTTCATGGACGAATCGGAAAAGCATGGCGGATGATACAAGCGCAGAGCTTAGGATTAAACCCAAAAGCGGTGGACTTTCAAGAAATCTCACCGCTTTTTGTAGCGTTATATACTAAAGGCTACATTTGGTTAGACGATTACGCCTTGGCTACGTAGGTAATCATCATAGGTGCCGCTGAAGTCTGTGACACCTGTTTCGGTTAGTTCAATGATACGCGTGGCAAGTGAAGAGACAAACTCGCGGTCATGGCTAACGAAAATCAGCGTGCCGGGGTAGTTTTCCAGCGCTAGGTTCAAGGCTTCGATGGATTCCATGTCCAGGTGGTTGGTGGGCTCGTCCATTACCAACACGTTTGGCTTCTGTAAGATCAGTTTGCCAAACAACATGCGCCCTTGCTCTCCACCGGAGATGACTTTAACTGACTTCTGAATGTCATCATTGGAAAACAGCATCCGGCCTAATGTCCCGCGTACCAGCTGCTCACCGCCCTGTGTCCACTGGCCCATCCAGTCGAATAGGTTGACATCATCTTCAAAATCTTCGGCATGATCTTGAGCGAAGTAACCGACCTCTGCACTATCGGTCCATTTGATCTCACCTTTATCAATAGACAGTTCGCCTACCAGACAGCGCAGAAGGGTAGTTTTACCAATCCCGTTCGGCCCGATGATCGCGACACGTTCGCCTGCCTCAACCTGCAGGCTCAGACGATTGAATAGCGGCTTGCCGTCATAACCCTTGGCAACGTTTTCTAACGTCACAGCCTGGCGGTGTAATTTCTTGGTCTGATCGAAGCGAATAAATGGGCTAACCCGGCTGGACGGTTTTACCTCTTCAAGCTGAATCTTGTCGATCTGACGTGCTCGGCTAGTGGCTTGCTTTGCTTTCGATGCGTTAGCCGAGAAACGGCTGACGAAAGATTGAAGCTCGGCAATCTGAGCCTTTTTCTTTGCGTTATCGGACAGCAGACGCTCACGCGCCTGAGTAGCAGCCGTCATGTATTCGTCATAGTTACCAGGAAACAGACGTAATTCACCGTAGTCCAGGTCAGCCATATGCGTGCAGACGCTGTTAAGAAAGTGACGGTCGTGAGAAATAATAATCATGGTGCTATTACGCGCCGTGAGAATACCCTCAAGCCAACGGATGGTATTGATATCCAGGTGGTTTGTAGGTTCGTCCAGCAACAGCACATCTGGGTCTGAGAACAGTGCCTGCGCGAGGAGTACACGAAGCTTCCAGCCCGGCGACACTGCGCTCATAAGGCCAAAGTGCTGATCAAGAGGAATACCAAGCCCAAGCAGGAGCTCGCCCGCGCGTGATTCGGCGGTATAGCCATCCATCTCGGCAAACTGAACTTCAAGCTCGGCAACGGCCATGCCATCGTCTTCCGACATTTCCGGCAGCGAATAAATACGGTCGCGTTCGGCTTTAACCTTCCATAATTCAGTGTGCCCCATGATAACCGTATCGATGACAGTGAAGTCCTCATAGGCAAACTGATCCTGGCGCAGCTTACCCAAACGGGTATTAGGCTCCAGCATCACCTGGCCAGCAGATGGCTCAAGGTCACTACCCAGAATTTTCATGAAGGTAGATTTGCCGCAGCCATTCGCGCCGATAAGGCCGTAACGGTTCCCGTTGCCAAATTTAACTGAAACGTTTTCAAACAGGGGCTTAGCCCCGAATTGCATGGTGATATTTGCAGTGGAGATCAAAGGGTCTTACCTGTAGCGATCTTCAGACTGGCTGAAAAGAAGCAAAGCCACTTCAGGCCATTTGGAGTTTTGCCAATTCATTCCAGTCCGATTGTGAAGAGATCCAGCGTGCGTAGGTCGATAGCAGCATCTGAACGCTATGCCCGAGCTGGCCGGCGATGAAAGCGGGACTCGTACCCGACATGAGTATATTGTGGCATACGTGTGCCAACAGTTATACGGTGGCCGATGGTGGATACCTAATTCCCTCATTACCGGTATCTGCCAGTAATAAAGGATGGATATCTGCTTGTATAAGCATGGTTCTTTGAAGATAGGAATATACAGAAGATCAGCTTTATCCTGCCAGCACCTTCCTTTCTATACTCGACAGGCTACTTCGTGTAGAGCGAGGCGTGCAGTGCTCAGTTGTTTGGGTACTTTGCCTGTCCTGCTCCGCCAGGCAAGCTCATTCAGTACAACGATTTGCCTATGGGCCTGCCGTTAGCTATCAAGCAGGCTGCGCTTTTGCTTTTATCTCAGTAATTCTTTCGTTTTCTTCTACGCTTCTAGCATCAGTTACTCAAAGCTTGGAGGCTTGAGTGTGGAGAAGTATCTTGAACTGAGTCGTTTGCTCACAGACTCTAACGATAGAGCGGACGCCTATTGGGCTGAGCTAAGGACTCGGCTTGAACAGCTGCCCGAGCGCTTTACCGCATTTCTCGGGCTTGATCCTGATGAGCGGATCAACCTCGGGGGCGGCTACAATAAACGCGTTAGCGGGCAGGTAGTAGGCACTGCCAACAGCACTGTCCTATATGACTTGGAAGTGATTATTCATGATCAGCACAGTAACTCTACGCATTTCATTGTGCAGCTTGCATTTTATCTGGACAACGGGATTTACCGTCTTAAAGAACGGAACGGAGAATTCAAGGTTGATCTAAGCCCACTGGAGGATTCTACTGAGTTTTGGGATAGGGCTTGTAAAAGAATCTTTGAGCAGATATTGAGGCTAACCGAAGCGAGAGCTCAGCCACTAGTGCAAGTCGCCCGCTGATGTTGCACCTTGTACCTCATTTGGCACATTGGTTACTTTGGATCAAGAGGTTTCACAGCCTAAATGATCGCCTGTTGGTGCTGTCTTAGAGTTGAGGCCATTTAAGGTCTCAGCCGAGGTGCATATGAAGACTGATCAAAATGAATCATGGCAAATGCAAGGTTCTGACCCGCTAGGCCCAGGAGATGAAGTAGGCGCAAACGATGATGAAATGGCGCCACTGGATCCTGATCAAGCACCGGATGAGTCTGATGAAGAAGGCGGTATTTAACTGAGAGCTAGTTTAACCCAAGCCCTGTTAAGGTCAGGGTTTGGGTTATTAGATCAGTGGTCAAACAGAGCGCGTAATATTTAATGTGAATCTCATCACGCCGTGATATCTCTGCGCAACAGCAATTGCTGTTCCTGCAGAGGCACCATCATGGTCAGGTCAGGGAGCGGGTTCCTTGTAAGACAAGGAGCAACGCTGGCAATAATTGCGGCTGTGCTTTTGCTTTCGGTCGGTATTGTTGGCTGGTTATATGAGTATTTGTCATTAGCCATGATGTGCATGCCGGTGGCACTGGGGACAGGAATCTTGGCATTTTTAGGTTTAGCCACGATTATTCATACTCTTTTGGATTGATCTGAGTATCTGGAAGGCTCGGCAATGCTGTCGGGCTTTTTTATGGGTTTAGATAAAATACCATAGATATCAAAATGATATCATTGTCTCATTCCTTTGTGCTGTGAGCATTGATATTCATGGATGAAAACGACAAAAATTTGAATGGATATGGTTCGAAATAACCCAGAAATTACTTTTTCAGGGTCAGAGCATTCAAAAGAGATTGCTTGGCAGAATTGGATATTCTCCCAGCGGCTTGCTCCAATCACTGGACTTCTTTAGCAAGCGCTATAAGCAATAGTGCTAAAGAGGGTGTAGATGCTGAACGGATAGAGATCAATCTTCCAACTAAATCACCGAGATAAACTGAGTGAGCTGAACGTTAACTCGGTCTATTTGTTTTACCTGTTGGGCTGGTTCAGCTCTGTTGCCAATGCTCTTGCTGCGTAGCGCATTATTTCAACATGCTTACCTTATAAAGCTGCTACATACCTGAAGAGTTTTGTGCCGTAAGACATTTCCTTGCTACCTACTAGGAATAGCATTACCACTCCGGTTCGCGATGGGGAGTCAAACCAGGTCGTTCTCGGCAACCAGAAATCCTGAAATTAGTACTGAGTATCGGGTTGTGGTTCCGATCACAAAAATTTTGCGTATTCTTACCGGTTTTTAACATCGTAGTTCGCTCTGTGCTGCATAAGCTGGAGCGGCTGAGCACATATGGGAAAGTGGATAAACCTGAAACGCAATCTCCAGATAGAGGGGTGGGCGTTTCTATTGGCGTTTGGCTGTATTTTTTTTGGCTTCAGACACAGCTATTGGTTGTGGATGCTAGCCCCCTTATGCCTTGGACTCGGCATCGATTGGCATAAACTGATGCCTGATGAGGATCCTGAAGAATTGCCGTAGACGTAGGCAGTCTGGCCCTGTCGCGATCAGTCTTTGCTGATGCGGCTTTCATTTTTGACATTATTCTTAATGTTAACTGGTCGTGACTGATTCAAAAGTTTTGAGTTGGTGTTTTATCAATGGAGCGGTTTAGCCGGGGTAGGCATGAAGCGTGTAGTAATAGTAATTAGCTTTGCTTTGACAGGGTGCGTGGGTGTAAGCGATATTGAAAAGGTGCAGCCCTCTTTGGCAGGAAGATCGAATAAAGATCCAGATACTTTTATTGAGTGCCTGATAACAGACCTTTCCGTCAATCAATCAAAGGTCATCATTGAAAGGAAGGGTAGCAGTATCAAGGCCTTATTCCCTCAAGGATTAGCCTCGCAAGCACCGGCATTGGTTATTGCCAATAAAACCTCACATGGAACTAAAGTTGTCCTGCGAGACGGTAGGGCGAATAACCCCTTTTCCTTTGCAGGAATCAGAAGTAACGTTTCTGGCTGTTTATAACTAATGTGTATTTAGCTTGCTAAAACAAAGCCCCGCAATAAGTGGAGCTTTGTTTGGCTTTTAGCTTTACCGGCGATACGAAACGTCAAATCCTGCCTTTGTGTTTAGGGGCATGCCAATACTGCTCTGATCATTGACTTTAGCCACTAATGACATGTTGGACGATGGCCTACACTGCTCAAGACAGGTATCTCCATCATATGCCCACCAGACGGTCACACTAAACACCGCAAGAAAAAGCCAGCTTGGCAAGTTAAAGTTTTTTATTTTTAACGACTCGTTCATAACGCTTCGCTCCATGAATACGCTAAGGATGATGGCATTTTGGTGCCGCTGCCTTTTTACTCTTTGCTTCGAAGGTTGGCTAGTGCTGTTTGAAAATTTAGTGCTAATTTTCGAACTATGTGGAGCAGGCTAAATTAATTGCGTAGCTAACTTCTCATTTTTTTGCGTTTGAGGATATGCAGAAACGATAGCGCTTTAAGTCCGACCAATTCCTGAGTGTTAACTAGTCTTAACGTGAGACTAGGTCAGCTAAACCTAGTATGAAAATAACCCCTGCATAAACGAGCAATGCATAAGCAAAGCTTGTCCAGATGAGTCGGCGGCGAAGTTGTATACGGGTCATAAAGCATTCCTTGCTGAGTAAACTTAGGTATAACGACAACCTGGCTCAGCTCATTGAGAAAACAAGGTGTTGAGCTTGATCTGCCAGCTATGACCATCGAAATTTAAAAGCGCTGCACACAGAAGGAAAAAAATTAACCGAAAAGGTGAATGCCATATCATTCATCTTTGAGAGCGAAAGGTTTTGCCTTGGTCGCAAGAGGTGTGTTGCTAGATGTGCTTTGAGCGCTATAAGGTCAAAAAGAAAGGCGCCGAAGCGCCTTTAGAAGGGGATGTCATCGTCAAAACTATCGTAGTCTGGAGCTGGCTGAGTTGAGGGCTGTGGTTGCGCAGACTTGCGGTTTTGCCCAGATGGCTGCCGGTTTGTCTGAGGACTGCCACTGTGTTCATTATCAGTTCGTCCACCAAGTAGTTGCATGGTACCGCTAACGTCGACTATGACTTCGGTGGTGTAACGATCCTGTCCATCCTGGCCTTGCCATTTGCGCGTACGTAACGTGCCCTCTACATAAACCTGTGATCCCTTGCGCAGGTATTCGGCCGCGATTTCAGCCAGCCTGCCAAAGAAGACAACGCGATGCCATTCAGTTCGCTCTTGTTGCTGACCGCTCTGCTTGTCTTTCCAGCTTTCGCTGGTTGCAAGTGTAATGTTGGTAATAGGATTGCCATTAGGTGTGTAACGAATCTCAGGATCAGCGCCTACGTTGCCTACGAGAATTACTTTATTAATGCCTCTAGCCATTCAAAGCCTCACAGTCAGCACTCAGGCTGCAGTTTCTTGATCACAACGGGTCAGATATTTTTGTATAGCAGTTATTTTTAGCCTGTGCATTAATGTATGTCGCTGTTTAATGGTGGATCTTTTAAATAAACCTTAATGCATTAGTCGTAATGCTGGCTTTGGTCATAGCCTTAAGGTGATGAAGAGCCTTAATAAGACAACTCCTATGCTCTTCATATATGGGGATTGGGTAAGAAAAAACAATAATGACAATCCACTATAAATGACCATTTGTCGCCTTGAGATTTACAGTGGGGGAGGGCTGGTAGAACTGAAGTGATGACGGCTTAAGTAAAATTGGTTCGGATAAAATCTAAATAACATTCGATAGAGTTTATTTGTCGCATTCAGAAACGGGTCGAGCTGAACGGCATCTATCCCAATAAGCTATGTGGCTACACAGTATGATTTCAGCTCCTGCCCCTGAAGGTGTTTTGCGATTCTGTGCTTGGAACTGATCGTTAGGCTGGAAAGCATTATAAGAACATGCTCCTCATCACTTTAGGGCCCTGCAAGATTGTTGGGCATAGCACGGCCTTCATAGACAAAATGGCGGGATTATATATTGCTGGCCATAGGGCACTATGCGATGCTTGTATAAAGGGTTCTTTTAATTGATTGGCTTATCTCTGCTAAAAGCGCCATTAATTTGGATTATATAATTTTAGAGTCATTAAGTTGACATAAGGTCAGTGGCTTTTCTTTTTCATCCGCTTGGAATTTTTCTATAAGGCACCAAGCATGTTTTATGAAATCATTCATTAATTGATTTTCTTTGTATTGATTTTATGTCTTTCCGACTCTTTGCTATGCCTGTATTGATACTGCTGCTAGGTCAGGTCTCCGGTATCTTTCTTTTTGTCTGGTCTAGCCATGTTGAAGCGTTCGTGCTTCTGGATCTTGCCATTACCGCCAAGCTCATTAGCTTAATGTTGTGGCTGGGAAGTTTAGCGATAGGGCTATCGTGGCTTTTAATGCGCCTTAAGACACTGTTTCTCTGGAAAAAGCGTAGGCTTTATGGAGGGTGTGTTCACTGTCAGGGTGCGTTGAGTCATCATGATGATGAGCATGGGTTTTACAGTAAATGCATGATGTGCAATGCAAGGCATTACTAGGGGCTGTACGAAAAATCTCTGCACTCGATGATGCTTCGTTAAAAATCGATTCGGAATGTTCATTTACAATACGTGAACTCCGCTTCCTTGCCTATTTTTGCCTCGCCTGATCTTCACTCGAAGACTTTTCGTACAGACCCTAGCAGTGCCTTATCGGATTTGACCCAAGCCTTTCCTGCTCATAAAGCATGAAGTCGGCATAAGTATTATGCCGACTTCATGTTGTGGATCATCATCACACGCTGGTCAGTAGGTCTACACAGTTGGCGAATGTGCTTTTGGATGGATATTTTTGCCTACCTGTTTTAAGTCGGCTGATCTTGCCCGGCCTTGGGTATTTCAGTAGCGCGCTGTGCCTGTTTGAAAAGGTAAAGGCTAAGCATGAGTCCTGCTAATGACATCAAGGCAGCAAAAAGATAAATGGCGTTGAATCCGAACGCATTGGCAATGCTGCCAGCAACGGGGCCGGTAATACCTAACGACAAGTCCAGACATAATGAGTAGGCGCCTAGTGCTGCGCTTCTGTTGGTAGCAGGGACTTTTACAATCGCCTCTACACCCAAAGCAGGGTAAACAAGCGAGAGGCCGAATCCTGCCAAGGCTGCCCCTGCCATGGCCATGCCAGGGGAAACCGCCAGCCAGAGTAAAAGCAGACCTAATGTTTCTACGATAAAGCAGGCGATAGCCACTGGGTATCCACCGAAACGGTTGACCGTTCCTGCGAATAAGAGGCGAGCACAAATGAAGGCCGCCCCGAATGCTGTCAGGCTATAGGCAGCGTCTGGCCAGCCATGACTACCGTAATACAGCGTGATGAAGGTAGCAATAGTGCCAAAGCCAATCGAGCTGAGCAGCAGCCCAAGCCCATAGGGGCTGATTCGCCAGAATACACGCAGAAAAGGAAGTCGTTCGCCGGAAATGACCGGGGCGGGCTCTTTGTTCCAGGCTAGCGCCAGGCCAATTGCTGCTAGCAGTACAATGCTAACGCCGAGACTCCAAAGACCCAAGCCGCTCACCATTGCTACTCCTAGTGGAGCACCAATAGCTAAAGCCCCATAAGCGGCTATCCCATTCCAAGAGATTACTTTGCTGACATGTTGCATCCCAACGCTGCCCATGCCCCAGCTCAAGGAGCCTGTGCCAATCAGTGCCTGGGCACAGCCAAGAAAAATTCGCCCAATGATGAGCAGCACCAGACTTGCGACTTGAAAATCCTGCAGCAAGGTCGAGATAAAGGTAAGGATGCCGCAGATGCCACAGCCAAACAGACCCGCTATTACGCCTTTCTTAGGGCCGATGCTATCAGCAATCTTGCCCGCGATAGGGCGGGTAAACAATGTGGCAATGTACTGAATGCTGATGGTTAAACCTGCCATCACTGAGCCGAAGCCTAGGGTGTCATGAACATATCCAGGAAGAATGGCAAGCGGTAGACCGATAGCTAGAAACGTCAGAAAGCTGAAAACGACGATTGAGGCAATACGCAAGGTAATGGCAAAGGATTCTGAAGCTTTCATCAGTAGCTAAGGCCTCCCGGCTCAGACGTTAGGATTCCGTTTTAACAGCGTGATACTTAATGCCAAGCCCATTAAGGATGCCAGGGCTGCGCTTAGGAACATGATGGAGTAGCCAAAGTTCGCTGCAATGGCTCCAATCAGCGGGCCGGTAATGCCTAGGGAAAGATCAATAAAGACCGAGTAGGCACCCAAGGCAGAACCTCGATTCGCTGCTGGTACCCGCCGGACCGCTTCGACACCCAGCGCTGGAAACACCAGTGAGAAGCCAAAACCTGTTAGTGCTGCGCCTATTAGGGCAAGTAGAGGGGTTGATGCCTGCCAGAGTATTAACAACCCAAGTGTCTCTACTGTCAGGCAGACAATGGCTACAGGGAAGCCACCCAGCCGGTTAATGGCATTAGCGAAGAGTAGGCGTGCACAGATGAAGAAGCAGCCGAAGACGCTCAGGCATAAGGCGGCATTGTCCCAATGATGACTGCTGTAGAAGAGGGTGATGAATGTCGCAATGGTTCCAAAGCCGATCCCGCCTAAGGCTAGCCCCATGCCGTAAGGTGCAACCCGCTTCAATACGTTGAGAAAAGGCATGTGCTTACCAGGCACAATCGCAACAGCAGGCTTAGGTCTGGCCAGGCAAAAGCCTAGTAAGGCAAGCAGAATGATGCTGACACCCATGCTCCATAGGCCTACCACATTTACCAGCATGACACCCAAGGGGGCGCCCACTGCCAAGGCGCCGTAACTGGCTATACCATTCCAGGAAATGACCTTGGCAGTATGTGCAGCGCCTGTACGGCCAATAGCCCAACTGATAGAGCCGGTACCGACCAGGCTTTCCGAGCAGCCAAGAATAAGGCGGCCAGCCAGTAAGCACCCTAAGCTGACAGATGGAATGTTTTGAAGAAGGGTAGATGCCAACATGAGTATTCCGCTGATACCGCATCCGGCCATACCGTATATGACGGCTTGTTTGGCACCTATGGTATCGATGACTCTGCCAGCATGGGAACGTGAGAAGAGGGTAGCCACGTACTGACTACTGATGACAAGCCCGGCGATTACCGAATTAAAACCTAACTGATCGTGCACATATTTAGGCAGGACGGCGAGTGGAATTCCGATAGTTAAATAGGCAAGAAAGGTAAAGAGGACAGTGGAAACAACCACAAGCGTAATAGTAAAAGGGCGCGGTGATTGAGTCTCGGTGTTCGATATGGACAACGAAAGGGTTCCTGAACGTATAAGGTCTTGAGCGCACGTGATCAGAGGAGACTTGATCGCGGGGTGGTAATTACCATCTGTTTGATCGTTAGCTAAGCATCAAATGAGGTGATAAGTCGTATAGACGCCTGCAATCAGGTTCTCGTTACATAGGCCATAAAAGCTACTGGTTGCAGTCTATACATTAGAGGCGGTTACCATTAACAGAGCTGGGAGGAGATTTTTTGAAGAATAGCTAATGTTAAAGTTATTTCTATATCTTATTAAAATTTATATAAAAAACAATATATTAAAGTAATATTTTAAAGTCCTTGGTGAGCTATTTTCTCGCTTTGTAATCTCTGTTTTTAACTGTTTTCTGGCAATGACCTCCGCTTCGCTATTAATGCGCCAGAATATCGTCACTACTGACTTGCGTCCTGGCGTTTTACCAGCTTCTCTTATGGTGTACGTAGGAGGTTTGAATGTGCTCTAGCCCTTTACCGGTGCAGTGTCCATCAAGTGACAGAGTAACGGCTTACTTACTTGGCACAGCATTTGAATAGGTATCGATAGCTGGTTATATAACGATCAATGGTTCAGGGAAAGTCCGGACGCTGTTCGGAACTATCATGCATGGACGTTAAAGAGACGTAGGTTCAAGCTCATGCATAGGCATATCGATGCTCGCCGCAGCAGCGGCTTTACACTTATCGAAATTCTGATCGTAGTCGCCATAGTTGGCATCCTGGCGGCTGTTGCTGTCCCGTCGTATAGCTCGTATGTCACCCGTAGCCAAATTAAAACTGCGCAGGGCGATCTCGTAGCGCTTGGACTCAATATGGAGAATGTTCGGCAACGTACCCTGAAATATTCATCTGCACCTGCTACGACGACTACAGCTGCAACGCAAGCGCTGTTCAACGGTAAATGGCAACCGGCTCAAGGTGCGGACTTCGAGTACATGATTACGCAAGTAACCGATACTGCCTATGCGGTAACAGCTCAAGGCAAGAGTGCCAAATTGCGCAGTTGTACGCTTACATTAACAAGTAAGAACGAGCGCACCGCAACCGGCTGCCCAGGAGTGACATCATGGTAAGACAAGCTAAGGGTTTCACGTTGATCGAGTTAATGGTCACGCTGGCTATCATGAGTATTCTTCTGATGGCGGGTGTCCCTTTGACTCAAGGGTGGATAAACAGCGCCAATCAGCGTGACGCAGCCGGTGTTCTCCAGCAAGGTATTGCGCGTGCCAAAGCTATGGCGTTGAGAAACCCTGCTGGTGCTGTAGGCCCAGACAAGCCTGCTGCCTTGCTGTGCCTTAATGAAACCTCGCTGGTATTGGCTCAGCCTACCACTGGCCAAAGCGCGTTCAACTGCAGCCAAGTGGGTACAGCCCAGGTTGTATGGAGCAGTGCACTCCCTAAACAGGTCACTATCGAATCCGATAACAAGTCGTTTCAATGTGTAGCGCTGGATAATCGTGCATTGCCGTTCCAGAGTAGTCAGGCAGGGCTTAATTGCGCCACGGTAGATTTGGCAGTGAAGGCGGGTCGAGAAGATGCCCTTCCGATCACCATTATTTAACGTCAGATCTCATCAGCGCGGCGATACGCTGATTGAGGCATTAGTAGGCGTCCTGCTGATGTCGATCATAGGCATTGGCATGATTCACATTGCTACACGCATTCAACAGGCACAGACAGACCTGCATATCCAAAATCATATTGTTGTACAGATGCGTAACCTGTTGCACGTCTATGGGACGACGCTTTGCCCCGGTAACAGTGCCAACAGTAAAGCTATTGTTTACTCACCTATCGATAGCGCTCCGTTTCCGTTGGACGTGGAGTGCAAGCCGACCTCCGGTTCAATTTCGCTAGGTGGTCGTACGGTGAATGCCTCTCCGCAACACGTCATGTTGCAGACTCGCATGATGGATCAGGAAGTATTCGGCCTACCTATTCAGGTAGGTGACCTGTGAGGGGAAATCACCAGCGGGGATTTAACCTGATCAGTCTTATGATCGGCATGGTGATTTCACTCATTACCGTGCTGGCAATGTTATCGCTGTACCGTACATTGGTGGGTATAAGCGTAGAGTCCGCCAGTCTGGCTAAAGTGGAAGGACAAAAAGCATCAGGGCTCTTGACCGCACAGATCGCTTTACAACAGGCGGGCTTTGGTTTGCCGGTCATAGGTACCAAGCGACCTCAGTTAGGCAGGGACTTGGTCTTTATTCGTGATGCCACGTTGTCCAAGGCTGATGAAAACAATGTGCGCAAACTATCGGGTGGAACAGTAACCGACTTTACCAAGGCAGACCCAGTGAAAGGCTCGCTTGGAAATGCAATCATCTGGGGATTCAATACCAGCGCCATTACTGAAACGCCGACTGCCGCGGCCTACCAATGCAGCGGCCTGGTATCCACGTCTTCAGGGCTGGTTCTGCTAAAGCCTGTGAGATGTACAAGTCCACAGGCGTGGGCGTCACTGGATTGGAATACTGCTGACCTGATTAATGAGATGGGAAGCGATACACAAGGTGCCTATATGCAGATAGTCGACTCGACCTGCTGGCCTTTTAGTACCAATGAAGGGGTTCATGCTGTGCAGGTACGTTTCCCTGTGCTGGATCTGGAGCCGCAACCAGAGCCGCTAGCCACCAGCTTTACTACATGCCTGTCGAACTTTGCGCCATGAATAGCTTTCCGTCTCGCCAGAAAGGCATCGCTTCCTTGATGGTCATTCTGATGACCGGAATGACGCTCACCGTTGCAGCGCTTGGCATGATGTACATGGTACAGGGTACTCAGGAGCGGCAACTGGCAGTGCATGCGACAACACCTGCCCAGCTAAAGGCCTGGACCGGGGTTGAGCTGCTAAGGCAATTTCTGACAAATCGACCGACACAAGATCTGGAGGTGCTGGCGGCAGGTGAGATCGCTGTTGGAGGGACCCAGGGGTTAAAGGTGGAGCTATTATCCAAGACCAAACCCAAAACGGATCAATACCGTATCGTAGCGAATGTCACAGGCAGAGCCGCTGACTCGACTGCGATTGTGCAAGCCGTTTTCAACGTCACTCCGCTGGACTACACCTCAACAGGCACGGGCACAACGACAGGAACAGCATCAGGCACTGGCACTCCACCAAGCCCTGCACCAGTACCACCCCTTATCAGGATTAATACCGATCTTAATCTCAACGGCTCGGTGAGCTTTGAGGGGCCTCAGCAAGCCAACATCAGCGTCAAGGGAAAGGTTAATCTTTCTGGGAATGTCACAGGTCTGGATGCAATCAGCTCAACGGATGACGTTACGGTTGGCAGTTCGGTAGCGGTCAGTTCACTAACGACCAATGGCAACGTGACCCTAGAAGGAAATGCTTCGGCATTAACTGTTTCAGCCATTAAAAACGTAACTTTGCTGGGAAATGCCAGCGCAGGAACCATTACTGCGAATGGCACGCTTAACATGGGAGGGCGTCAGGTCTCTACCGCGAACGTGACCGGAAATGTCACTGTAAGCAGTGGCGCCGTTACGACTGTTAATAGTCAGGCGGATGTTACCTGGACAAGTAAAGACGCAGCCAGAGCGATTAATGCCAACGGTATAGTTGCGTATTCTGGTACGAATAACAGTACTGCCATAGCTTCTATCGGGGACGTGCAGATCACGAGGGGTACAGTTCAGACGGTTAGAACTCAGGCCAATACGCTGATAACCGAGGGGGATATAACCAGTCGCCTTGATGGACAAGGGGCTTTGACTGCAAATACCGGTCTCGTTGCCAGTGGAACAATTGGCGGTGCACTTACTGCGGACAGAAACTCCAGAGTAAACGTGGTTAGAACGCCTAATTATCAGGTCAGCGTGCCGCGTGTCATCGTCCCGACTGTAAAGGCAACAGTGGTCGAAACGAGCAAGGTGGATGCCTATCAGCTGCGCTCAAATGCCAACTATATATTTCAGTTTACCTCCACTGGGCTGCGGCAAGTAACCGTGCAGGGTATTAATGGGATTGCTGATGGTGTCTATTTCCTGGGGAACTATCCGAACCCGGACGCAGGAGGCAGAGGGTACCAAGACTTTTTGTGTACTGCGGTCAATGCCCAGGGGATGTGTACCGCTCCACTCCAACCCAATAAAACGATTTGCCACGGTGAAACCACATTTAATGGCTGCATAACCTATAGAGGTGGTGTCTGGACGCTCTCTGGCTGGAGCCTTGCGCCAGGTGTTTTATGGTTTCAAGGCGATGTTCAGGCAGGTAATGGTGTTTACTACAATAGCATTATTGCGACGGGTAACATTGCAACTACCACCAGGAATAAAACCATTGCTGTTAACTTTGCAGGCTATAACCCCGTTTGCAGAAATACACGGCGTGCAGAAGATAGCGTCCCTACCAGTAGTGACCTTGCAGGGCTTTATCCTTTAAATCTTTGTGATATCACGGCTGGTACGTATAAGCCCTCTGCTGTAGGCAACATAGCCTTACTGGCAGGCGGCTATTTGAATGGTAGCTTCTCCGGCGGTGTGATTACCTTAGGCGCCACTAATGATGTTTATGGCAGCGTGGTCGCAGGTAATAATGTCATCACAACAGGGAATACTCGAATTTTCGGTATGATGACTTCTGCTGCCCAGGCGGGAGGTATCCAGCAACTGGGCGGTTCAACCACTATCAACACTACAGGGTGGCCTTCTACCTTCTCACCAGAGCAGGCCCCCGGTAATGCGCCTGAGGGAGCCGGTTCGAATAGTAATTTTGTGGGCGATTGGACGCGCGCTCAACCCACTGTAGAAATCGTATGGACGCGCTACCTTTGATTCCTAGGAATCTCCAGAACCGCTTCCGCGGGTATCCGCTTTAAGCGGCTCTCTGCTTTTACGGGTTTTGAAAAGCGATAGCACGATGCCGCCTACCAGTAGGCCAAATGTTACGCCTAGAGACAGCGGAGCAGGGACTGGGCCAATGAGCGAGTGTGCGAAGATTTTGGCGCCAATGAAAATTAGCACGAGTGCCAGGGCATATTTTAGGTAGGCGAATCGGCTGATCATCGCGGCTAATGCAAAGTAAAGCGCACGAAGGCCCAGAATGGCGCAGATATTCGAGGTGTAGACGATAAAGGGTTCTTGGGTAATCGAAAAAATTGCCGGAACGCTATCGACTGCAAATACCAGATCGGCCATTTCGATAAGGATCAACGCCAGTAGAAGCGGGGTGGCATAAACGAGTGCCTTGCCGGAGCCTTCTTTCTCTTGGCGTATCAAGAAGCGATCACCATGAAGCTGATCCGTTACGCGAATGTGCTTACGCAGGAAGCGCAACACGGGATTTTGCGCAAGGTCAGGCTGATCATCATGCCGGCTGAAGAGCATTTTGATGCCTGAGATCAGCAGGAACGCGCCAAAGACGTAAAGAATCCAGTCGAAGCGTTGTACCAGTGCTGCTCCTATACCGATCATGATCGCGCGCATGACAATGGCGCCCAATATCCCCCAGAACAACACCTCATGCTGATATTTACGGGGAATTTGAAAGAAGCTAAAAATCAGCGCCATGACAAACACGTTATCCATCGAAAGCGACTGTTCGACCAGATACCCTGTGTAGTATTCAAGCGCGCGGGTAGGGCCAAACTCGTACCAGATCCAGCCGCCAAAGGCGATGCCAAACGAAATATAGCCTGCTGACATCAGCAGACTTTCCTTGATGCCTATCTCATGATGATCGCGCTGCAATACCCCTAGATCAAATATCAGAAGCAGCACGACAACAGTAAGAAAACTCAGCCATAGCCATACGGCAGCGCCCATGAAAGGGGTGGTCAGGAAATCAAATGCGTCAGGCATGATCGATCCTGTCGATGTCGTTTAGGTGACTCCGACATGGCGATCAGGTGATCGTCAGAGGGGCCCGGCGTCACACCTCCTTAAGAGGTAGGGTTGAAGGTAACGAAGCTATTGGCTGCGTCATACTAGTAGACCCAGACTTCCACGCGCCGGTTCTTCATCCGGCCTTCATTGCTATTGGCTGCGACAGGCAGAGCGTCACCCATTCCTGCTATGTCATGGAACAGGACGCCGCCTTTATTAAGCTCCCGGCGTACGGCCATGGCGCGCAGCTTGGAAAGCAGCTCGGCTCGCTTTGGATCTTCCTTTGTATCGCTAAAACCAATCAGGACGACTTTCTTATCGAGCTTGTTGTGTTCCTTGAGGTAAGCCAAAAGGCGTTCAATATCGAGGTTGGCCTTGTTGTCCAGCACGGCACTCCCTTCGGCAAAGCGAAAATTCACCGAAAGGCGCTGGGCATGCGTGGCCAGTTGGCGATAACTTTCGGGCGCGTCTGCAGGCACGGTTGGCTGGACCGCGACCACTTCTTGTGCAACAAATCCGCTCTTGCTAACCCAGCCTTGCCCCTCCGGACTTTGAGCATAGCGGATGAAGGCATGTACCCAAGGGTTTTTCTCATCAGGTTTGTTGTAGAAAAACAGGCGGCGTGAGAGGGGATAATCTTCTGTAGCAACAGCTGCGACAGTGGGCGGCAGCGGCAGTGCCTGTCCGTCAGAGATCGAAACCACTTTTGCCTTGCCTATGGAGGCGAGCCCTACAAAGCCGATTCCATAAGGGTCCTGGCCGATAGCGGCAGACAACTCGTCATTGGATTCGAAACGCTTGGCGGCAGGAGAAAGGCTTTTGCCATGGGATGACATGACCAGTTCCTTGAAGGTATCAAAGGTCCCGGATTGATCATCGCGTGCATAAAGATGAACAGGGCCTGCCAGACCGCCGAGGTCTTTCCAGTTTTTGATGTCGCCTGAAAAGAGACGCGCCAGATCATCGGTTGAAAGCGCCGTTAATGGATTAACTGGGTTCAGGACGATGGCGATGCCATCAATACCGATAACATGCTCAGAGCCAGCGTTACGCGAGTTGCTCAGGCGATTTAACTCAATCGCCTCGCTATCTTTGATAGGGCGTGACGCGGCAGCAATGTCTGTATTGCTATGAATAAGGTCGGCGAAGCCGGTGCTCGATCCGTGCGCGGCCAGATCGATACGAGCCTGATCGCCGTTGGCGCGTCTGCCAATAATGACACGCTCATTTTCATGACTGCCGGGCTGGCTGTTTACGGTATCGAAGCCCTGTGCCTTGAGAAAGCCCTCGACCATGAGCGGAGAGAGCTGGGCGCCGATCGTATTAGAACCATGAATACTTAATACCCTGCTGCCATCTGTGGGGAGCGGCAGCGTGTGGGCAGTGACTGACCATGATGAGACAGTGCAGACAAGACCAAGGAGCGCTCCGGCAAGAAGACGGCTCCAGCGGATGGAATCCTGACGGGAGGAATGCATATTCCTACAGCTACCCTGGAATGAGACGCGGGCAGCATAAAGGGGACAAATGACAAAAACGTTACAGAAGTGTCTTTTTGCCAGTATATCTCTATAAGTGGCCCGTTGACGCGGGCCACTCCCTACGATCAGCTCAGTTCAACCCAAATCGGTGCATGGTCTGAGGGTTTCTCCATGGCTCGGATATCGTAATCGATACCGGCATCCTTGAGACGAGATTGGGCACCCTCAGAAGCCAGGATCAAATCGATGCGAAGCCCTCGCTTGGGCTCAGCCTCAAAGCCTTTGCTACGGTAGTCAAACCAGCTGAAACGATCTGCAGTAACCGGGTTAAGGTGACGGAAACTATCGACCAATCCCCAGTTTTTAAGCTTGGCCAGCCATTCGCGCTCCTCGGGCAAAAAGCTGCACTTACCCGTACGCAACCAGCGCTTGGCATTGTCGGCACCAATGCCGATGTCACAGTCTTCAGGCGAAATATTAAAATCACCCATCAGCAGCAAAGGTGTGCTGGTCGAGTAGTGCTGTTCGAGAAGCGCCTGCAAATCAGCATAGAATTTGGTCTTGGCAGGAAATTTTACAGGGTGATCCCGACTCTCGCCCTGCGGAAAATAGCCATTCATGACCACGATAGGCTGGTTGTTATGGTCTGCATATACGCCATAAATGAAGCGTTTCTGCGATTCTTCACTATCGTTGGGAAAGCCCTTGTGAATTTCCAACGGGGCCTGGCGTGACAGTAGTGCTACTCCATAGTGGCCTTTCTGCCCATGAAAGTGAACGTGATAGCCTAGCGCCTCGATTTCAGCCAGTGGGAACTGATCGTCCGAGACTTTGGTTTCCTGAAGTCCGATAACATCGGGCGCGTGACGTTCGATCAAGGCGGCAAGCTGGTGCGGCCGTGCTCGCAAACCGTTGATATTGAAGCAAACAATCTTCATGGGTAGAGAAGACTCTCGGTAAAATGGTCATCCTAGCGTATAGAACGGCCTCATGACGAGTCCGCTTCGCTGGTACACCTGATGAACGCTACGACGCTACGTTTGTCTCACGACCACTCGCCCGGTAGCATCGCGTCATGACTTTTTATCTACGACTCCGACTCAGTATTGCCGGCCTGCTTTTGATGAGCTGCGTCGCCACGGCCCAAGCGGCCGAACTCACCGTACGCGTTACGCCCGATAACCGAGCCCTACGAGATAATATCTCGGCGTATATCGGTAGTCTTGCCGACCGTGATGCAGTGGCCTTGCAGCGTTTGCGACGCACGGCTGAGGCTCAGGCAGAACAGGCTGCTCAGGCGCTGGGGTACTACCATGCGCAAATTGACAGTCGTGTCGAACCTGGAGCAACGCCTCGCCTGGTGCTGGATATCCAGACCGGGGAGCCTGTTCGATTGCGCCAGGTGGATATCCGCGTAGAAGGTCCGGCGCGGCAGCTCAAGTCCTTCAAAGCGCCCGATGGTGCCAATCTGAAGCCTGGCGCTCAGCTCAATCATGGCTTCTATGAGGATGCCAAGACCCTGATCCAGAACCAGGCTGCACGCTATGGATTCTTCAGTGGCCGCTTTACCCAGCAGAAACTGATCATTGACCCGCAGGCCGGCTATGCAGACGTTGCGCTGGTTTACGAAAGCGGGCCTCGCTACCGGTTGGGTCACGTGGAATACGAAGGGGATTTTCCATTCGATCAAGACCTGCTCAATCGCATGGTGCCGTTCAAGCCAGGCGAGCCCTATGATTCGGAAACCCTTGCTGAGCTTCAGCAGACGCTCCTCCGAAGCGGCTATTTCGACAGTGCGCGTGTCAATGCTATTCCGGCAGATGCCAAAGACCAGACGATCCCGGTCATGGTGAACCTGACCACCCGCAAGCCACGCACGTTGGGGCTGGGGCTTGGTTATTCCACAGATGTTGGCCCCCGGGTTCGCGCCACATGGGATCGACATTGGCTCAACGCCCAAGGGCATAGCCTGGGCGCAGAAATGGAGCTTTCCGCGCCACGCCAGAACATTGGTGCTTGGTATGACATTCCCGGACATGATCCCGTTAACGACAAGTTTCGTCTGGCGGGCGGGTATCAATATGAAGAAATCGCTGATGACGACTCGCTGAGTCGCCTGCTCACCGTCGGGCCTGAATGGCACCGCAAATTGCCCAGTGGATGGACGCGGGTGCTCTCCCTGAAGCTCCAGCGAGAGGAATACCGGCTAGGAGATGACTCGGGCCTGTCGACACTGCTCATGCCGGGTGTCGATTATTCCTACCTGCGCAGCGACAATCGGATCGATCCTAGCCATGGTTACCGACTGCAATTTGGTGTCTCGGCTGCCAAAGAGGGCATCGTGTCCGACGCCAACATGGTGCATGTGACCGCGCTGGCACGTGGATTGACCACCTTTGCCGGTGGGCACCGGCTGCTCGGGCGAGTTCAGGTCGGCGGCAACGCCACCAATGGATACAAGCAGATTCCGCCATCGCTGCGCTTCTTTGCCGGTGGTGATCAGAGCGTCAGGGGTTATGACTACCAGACGTTATCGCCCACGAACTCCGACGGAGACAGGATCGGAGGACGATACATGGTCGCGGGCAGCGTTGAGTATCAATATCCGCTTAAAGATAAGTGGCGGCTTGCAACCTTTGTCGACCAGGGGGGAGCGTTCAATGCGCTTGATAACCCTGATATTAAAACCAGTGTGGGAGTAGGTGTCCGCTGGGTTTCGCCTGTAGGACCTATACGTGTCGATCTGGCCCATGGCCTTGATGAAGAAGGTGGCTTTCGTTTGCATTTCTCGATGGGACCGGAATTATGATGCGTGCGCTCAAGATTGTTGGCGTTACGCTATTGGCGCTTGTTGTTGTTCTCGTTCTGGGCGTGACGATCCTGCTAGGGACCGAAGCTGGCAGTCGTTGGGTATTGGGTCAGGTTCCTGGGCTTACAGTAGAAGGTTATACCGGCCGGCTAGGAGGTCGCTGGCAGGCAGAGGCGCTGACGTGGGCGCAGGCCGGTACGCAAGTCAGGCTGGTTTCTCCTGAGTTCGCCTGGTCGCCTGGCTGCCTGCTTAAGCGAACACTGTGTATCGATACGCTCGTGGCCCGCGAGGTTAATCTTGCCCTTGCGCCCAGTGAGGACGAAACACCGGATAAAGGCCCGATTACCCTGCCTGATCTCAAGCTGCCCCTGGCCATTAAGCTAGGTGATGTTCGTATAGGGCGCTTTACGCTGGACGGCAATGAACAGTTCGCGCAAGCCACCCTGCGCGCTCATTGGGAGGATGAGGGGCTGGTCATTGAGCAGCTGGAGGTTCATCGTGATGACATGATGCTCAGCCTTACCGGAACGGTACAGCCTTCCGGGCAGTGGCCACTTACAGCTGATGCCAATGCGCGACTACCCGCGCCCGATCAGCAGGACTGGCCGCTCGCTTTGCATGTGGAAGGCAATCTGCAAGACCGTTTGAATCTCAAAGCAGACAGTAGCGGGTATCTGCCCGGCGAATTGACAGGAGAAATTCAGCCACTGGTAGACGGTTTACCTGCTTCGCTGCATCTGACCGCTACTGGCTTCAAGCCCGCAAAGGATCTGCCAAAGACCCTGACTTTTAACAAGCTCGACCTGACTGCAAACGGTACCCTTACTGATGGATACAAATTAGTGGGAACGTCTGTGCTGCCTGGGGACGGGGGCGAAGTTGCCCTGAAACTTGACGGCACCGTAACAGCAGAAGGTGCGGATCTTAGAGGACTCACACTTGATGCGGGTCAGCAACGCACAGTCGTCTTAAGTGGCAAAGCGGGCTGGTCGGAAGGGCTCAATGCGAATGCCGCCATTAAGTGGAATGAGTTTCCATGGCGTCGTTTGTATCCCGAGATCGAAGAGCCGCCCGTAGCGCTGCGGCGGTTGAAAGGCGAGGTGCAATATGCCGATGAGCGCTACATCGGGAATCTCGATGCCGCATTGACGGGGCCCGCAGGCGATTTCACCCTAGTGACACCCTTTACCGGTGATCTGACGCAGATCAATCTGCCGTCGCTGGATCTGCGTGCTGGCCAGGGGCGTGCCGAGGGACAGGTAAATGTCAGGTTTGCCGAGGGTATTGCTTGGAAAGCGAACCTGAACCTCAGCCAGTTCAATCCAGCATTCTGGGTTGCTCAGTTACCTGGCAATCTGAGCGGTCCGCTGCGGAGTGAAGGTGAAATCAAAGGCGAGCAATTGCGTTTGACGGCTGATCTGGGCCTTCAAGGGCAGCTACGGGGCCAGCCCGCTCAGCTGGCAGCACAGGCACGTGGACAGGACAACCGTTGGAACCTCGATAACTTGGCTGTGCGCTTAGGTAACAATCGCATTCAGGGAAGCGGGCAGTTAGCTGACCAGTGGACAGGGCATCTGGATATCGATCTGTCACGCCTTGGACAGCTATGGCCGGACTTGGCAGGTGCTATTAACGGAAAAGTAGATTTACGCGGAACACAGCAGGCACCTCAGGGGGAGCTGGTGTTAACCGGGCGAGATATTGCCTATCAAACCAATCGCCTGGCGACCTTGAGTCTTAATGGTACGTTGGACGCCCGCCAGCAAGGGCGCATCCAATTACGGGGCGCTGGGGTACGGGCAGGCACCAGCGATATTGGAAGTGTGGCCCTTGACGGGCAGGGCAACCGTCGCCAACAGGCAGTGACACTCGATGTCAAAGGGCCGCTAGTAAATCTGGGGCTTGCCCTGGAGGGCGTGCTTGATGAGGCAATGAATTGGCGGGGGCGACTTATGCGCGGGGCTATCCAGAGCGGACCTCAGGACTGGCGCTTGAGGAGTCCTGCCACCCTCGAGCGGCTGGCGACTGGACAGCTGACTTTAGGACAGCATTGCTGGCTTTCGGGTCAAGCCTCGCTTTGTGGGGAGGATCAGCGCCTGATGCCTGAGCCACGGCTACGCTACCATCTGCGTAACTTTGATCTGGCAGGGCTGGCGCCTTTCTTGCCGGAAGACTTCGGTTGGCAGGGTGCGCTCAATGCCGATATTCGCCTGGATCTTCCTGAGAGCGGACCAGATGGTACGGTTACGGTCGATGCCGGTAAAGGAACATTTAGGGCACGCAATGCTGACGGGCAGTGGACCAATTTTGCCTACGATACGCTCAAGCTGAACAGTACGTTGCGCCCGAACGATGTACGCGCCTTACTGAATTTTAGTGGACCGCAGTTAGGCACTCTGAGCTTGAACGCACAAATTGACCCTCGGCCTGAAGACAAGCCTGTTTTAGGCCGCTTCGATCTGAGCGGACTTAATGTGGCTGTTGCCAAAGGTTTTGTTTCCGGGATCGAGCAGTTGGAAGGAAGGATTGACGGAAGTGGCCAAGTAAGTGGCACGTTGCTTCAACCTTTTGTCAATGGCCGCATCGATCTGAGTAATGGCCAGGTTGGAGGAGGCATTGTTCCAATGCGCCTTCAGGACCTGCGACTAAGCGCTTTGATTGCGGGGAGTCAAGCCCAACTAAGTGGTGGCTGGCGTAGTGGCGAGCAGGGGCAGGGTAACGTGAGTGGAACAGTATCCTGGGCTAACGGCCTGGATATGAATGTGGCGGTACGTGGTGACCGTCTTCCGGTTGTTGTCGAGCCCTATGCCGGCCTTGTCGTAGCGCCTGACCTGACGGTTATCATGCAGAATGGCAACCTGGCTTTGAAGGGTACGGTGCGTGTACCGAGCGGTGCCATTACTGTGCGCGAGTTACCGCCCTCTACTGTAAAAGTGTCCAATGATGCGGTCATCGTGGGGCAGGAGACGCCTGTACCCAAGCAAGAAACTCAGGTGTCCATGGATGTGAATGTGCTGGTGGGACAGGACAAGCTCACATTCTCCGGGTTTGGTCTGACAGCCAATCTTGAGGGGAACCTGCATATAGGCGACAACCTGGATACTCATGGTGAGGCCAGACTTATCGATGGTCGCTATCGTGCCTATGGGCAGCGGCTCACTATCCGGCGTGCTCGGATTTTCTTCCAGGGCCCGATTGCACAACCCTTCCTGGATATAGAGGCTGTACGCGTGGTAGACGATGTAACAGCAGGCCTGCGTTTATCTGGCTTGGCGGACCAGCCTCGCATTGAGGTGTTTTCGGACCCTGCGATGGGGCAGGAGCAAGCCCTGGCCTACATTGTTCTAGGCCGACCGCTGACTGGCAATGATGAGGGTGAGAACAACGTGCTCGGACAGGCTGCCCTTGCATTGGGCCTCGCCGGTGGGTCATCCACCGCTGGGGAGCTGGCGCAACGCCTGGGCGTACAGAACTTCCAACTGGATACCGAGGGCACTGGGGACAAGACCAGTGTCGTAGCGTCGGGCAATATTACCGATCGATTGGCGCTACGCTATGGTGTAGGCGTCTTTGAGCCCGCTAATACGGTTGCCTTGCGTTATCAGCTCACTAAACAGCTGTACCTTGAGGCAGCCAGTGGCGTTGCCAGCTCGCTGGACTTTTTCTACAAGCGAGACTTTTGAGTTACGTTGCCCGGTCCCCTTCGGCCGGGCAACTGAAACACCCTTTGGATACTGGCAGTTGGCTAGGCGCATAGGTTGTTTGCAATAAACTGATCCTGAGGCTTTAAAGCCAAAGGGGAAGCGTGTTTACTTGATGTTCCATTCAATTTGCAGGAAACAGGTCATGACAGAAGTCACTCTTCGCGGTAATCCAGTTCAGGTCGAAGGTACTCTGCCTCAGGCAGGTCAGTCTGCACCGGCGTTCAGTTTGGTCAACGGTGATCTGGCTGATACTACCTTGGAAAGCTTTGCCGGCAAGCGCAAGGTGTTGAATATCTTCCCAAGCGTGGACACCCCGACGTGTGCTATGTCGGTTCGCAAGTTCAATACTGAAGCCGCCAAGCTGGAAAACACAGTAATCCTGTGCGTTTCTGCTGACTTGCCTTTCGCCCAAAAACGTTTCTGTGGCGCTGAAGGTATTGAGAATGTAATCAACCTCTCTACCCTACGTGGTCGTGAGTTCCTGAGCGATTATGGCGTTGCTATCGCTTCCGGTCCGCTGGCTGGCCTGGCTGCTCGCGCCGTGGTCATCCTGGATGAGAACAACAAGGTTCTGCATAGCGAACTGGTACCGGAAATCGGCCAAGAGCCCGATTACGAGGCGGCTATTGCAGCACTGAAGTAAGCATAGAAAATAACATCCGGGCCTTTATGGAGGTCCGGATGTGATCCAAGAGGATTGCCTGTCCTTTGAGATATAAAGGACAACATTCGGCGTTCCGTCATATTCTTATGACATTCTGGCGGCAGTGTATTGCGTGCTGCTCCGCACCATCCAATCTTGTATGTAAACAACGCGTAAATCCGCTTGGCCTGATGAGCCCTGCGGCTTACCGTTATCTTTCCGAAACTTATTGCTGTGGCGTTCATGAGCGATTCCCTCAATTCCAAGCCTTCTCGCTCCAAATTTCCTTTTCTGATTGCTGTTGTGGTGTTAGCCGTTGGCGCTGCAGCTGCATGGCACTTTCTAGGTAAGCCCTCCGAGCAGGCAGACCCTGCCAGCGGTAGTTCCTCGCAAACGGTGCAAAAAGGACCCGCTGGCACAGGGCGTCGTGGCTCTATGGCCCCGACGGACATGATCGTGAGCACCGGCAAGGCAGAAAAAACAACGCTGTCTGTCTATCTCAATGCACTGGGTACCGTGACGGCCTATAACACGGTGGAGGTCCGTGCGCGTGTTGATGGTCAGTTGGCCAAGGTACTGTTTGCCGAGGGGCAAGAGGTCAAGGCCGGAGAGGTGCTGGCTGTGATCGACCAGCGTCCCTATCAGTCCGCTCTGGCTCAGGCCCAGGGCACGCTGCAGGAGAATCAGGCTCAGCTAAAGAATGCACAGATTGACCTTGAGCGTTATCGCCAGCTCTTTAAGGAAGACTCTGTAGCCAAGCAGACCCTGGACACTCAGCAAGCCTTGGTGGCGCAATATCAGGGCACTATCAAGAATAGCGAAGCCCAAGTGGCTGATGCCAAGCTGAATCTGACCTTTACCGAAGTTAAGGCACCTATTAGTGGCCGCCTGGGTTTGCGTCAGGTCGATGTGGGTAATCTGATTGCCAGCGGTGACACGACACCTATCGTGACCATTACCCAGACCAAACCTATAGCGCTGACATTCAGCTTGCCGGAGGATCAGCTCAGTACTGTGCGCCGGCAGATGGCGACAGGCAAACCGCTGGCGGTAGAAGCCTGGGACCGTGGACGGAACAGGGTTCTTGCTACCGGCACACTGGTAACGGTCGACAACCAGATCGATACCAGCACCGGTACGGTCAAGTTCAAGGCACGCTTCGATAACAAGGATGAGTCGCTGTTTCCCAATCAGTTCGTCAATGTCCGCTTGCATGCACTGGAGCTGAGCGATGTCATTGTCATTCCAATCTCGGCCATTCAGCGTAATGACGAGGGACCGTATGTCTTTGTTGTAGGCGAGGGCAATACGGTTGCAACCCGTAAGGTTAGCCTAGGCGAAATTCAAGGCGAGCAGGTAGAGATCCGCTCAGGCCTGGAGGATGGAGAAACTGTTGTAACTGAAGGGCTGGATCGCTTGCGTGACGGCCAGACAGTAAAAGTTACCCAACCGACCGCTGAGACAACGCCCAAGACAAACCCGGACGCCAATGAGGCAACTCTAGGCGGCGGAGCCGGGGAATGAACCCGTCTCGTCTCTTTATTCTTCGTCCGGTAGCGACCACGCTGTTGATGGTCGCCGTTTTGCTGGCAGGTATTATTGCGTACCGATTACTACCTGTGGCTTCTTTGCCAGAGGTTGATTACCCCACGATCCAGGTCAAAACCCTTTATCCGGGAGCCAGCCCTGAGATCATGAACTCAGGCGTTACGGCGCCGTTAGAATCTGAGTTGGGTGAGATCCCGGGCCTGGAAGAAATGTCTTCTACCAGTTCCGGGGGCGCATCCGTCATAACGTTGCGGTTCAGTTTGGACAGTAACCTCGATGTGGCGGAGCAGGAGGTGCAGGCAGCCATCAACTCTGCAAATAACCTGCTTCCCAATGACTTGCCGCAGCCGCCTATCTTCAGCAAGGTCAATCCAGCCGATACGCCAATCCTGACATTGGCTATCACCAGTAGCAGTCTGCCGTTGCCCAAGATTCAAGATCTGGTAGAAACCCGGTTAGCTCAGAAAATCGCACAGGTGAGCGGGGTCGGGATGGTTAGCCTGTCGGGTGGGCAGCGTCCTGCTGTTCGGGTACAGGCTAATCCAACCGCACTGGCAGCCTATGGGCTGAGCCTGGAGGATTTGCGAACGGCGATTGCCAATAACAACCAAAATGGACCCAAAGGCAGCTTTGACGGGCCAACGCGCTCATCAACGCTGGATGCGAACGATCAGCTGCAGTCAGCCGATGAGTACAAAAACCTCGTTATCGCTTATCAGAATGGCGCGCCAGTACGGCTGAAGGATGTTGCTTCAGCTATCGACGGGGCTGAAAACAACAAATTGGCCGCGTGGGCTAACGAGACGCCTGCGGTTATCCTGAATGTTCAACGGCAGCCTGGCGCGAACGTCATTCAGGTTGTCGACCAGATCAAGCGATTACTGCCAACCCTACAAGAGACCCTGCCGGAAAACCTGGACGTGATGGTATTGACTGACCGCACGACTACCATCCGGGCATCGGTGCGTGACGTTCAGTTTGAGCTGGTATTGGCCATCGGGCTGGTGGTCATGGTGACCTTCCTGTTCCTGCGTAATTTCTCGGCCACGCTGATTCCCAGCGTGGCCGTGCCGCTATCGCTGGTTGGTACGTTTGGCGTCATGTACCTGGCGGGATTCTCCATCAATAATCTGTCATTGATGGCACTTACTATTGCTACTGGCTTCGTCATTGATGACGCCATTGTCATGGTCGAGAACATCGCCCGTTATCTGGAAGAGGGTGAGTCACCCCTTGAAGCAGCACTCAAGGGCTCCAAGCAGGTAGGTTTTACCATTATCTCGCTGACCTTTTCGTTGATTGCCGTCTTGATACCGCTCCTGTTCATGAGCGATATCGCCGGGCGGCTTTTCCGTGAGTTTGCCATTACGCTGGCTGTATCGATTCTGATCTCCTGCGTGGTTTCGCTGACCCTGACGCCAATGCTCAGCGCCAAGCTGTTGCGCCATGTGCCGGAAGACAAGCAGAGCGCGTTTTCACGCAAGGCCGGGGCAGTCATCGATGGGATGATTCAGCGGTACTCCACAGGGTTGCGCTGGGTTCTTCGCCATCAACCACTAACACTGTTGGTCGCGGTAGGCACGTTGGTACTGACTGCCGTGCTTTACCTATTTATGCCGAAGGGGTTTTTCCCGCTTCAGGATACAGGCCTTATCCAGGGGATTTCCGAGGGGCCGCAAAGCATGTCTTTTGAGGGCATGTCCAAGCGGCAACAGGCACTGGCCTCTATCATCATGAAAGATCCAGCTGTAGACAGCCTGTCATCCTTTATTGGGGTTGATGGCGATAACCCGACCTTGAATACCGGCCGTATGTTGATCAACCTCAAGCCCCACGATGCCCGTGATGTGTCGGCGTCAGAGGTCATCACGCGGTTACAGGATAAAATGGCCGATCTGCCTGACATGAACCTCTACCTGCAACCTGTGCAAGATTTGACAGTGGAAGATCAGGTCAGCCGTACGCAGTACCAATTCCGTCTGGTCGACTCAAGCCTGGAGACGCTCAAGACCTGGGTCCCGAAACTGGTCGAGCACTTGCAAACGCTGCCGCAGCTAACAGAAGTCGCCAGTGATTTGCAGCCGCACGGCTTGCAGGCTTACATCAATGTCGACCGCGATAACGCCTCGCGTCTGGGCGTAAGCCTGAGTAATGTCGATAGCGCGCTTTATAACGCGTTTGGTCAACGTCTGGTTTCGACCATCTTCACCCAGTCCAATCAGTACCGGGTTGTGCTGGAGGTGGGCCCGCAATTCCAGCTTGGACCGCAGGCGCTTACACAGATCTATGTGCCCAGCTCGACAACGACGACTATCAACGGCACGACCACGACTACCAACGGGCAGGTACCGCTGTCAGCTATCGCCCATGTGGAAGAGCGTAATACGCTTCTGGCAATTAATCATGCGGGGCAGCTGCCAGCAGCGACGATTTCGTTCAACCTGAGCAAGGGCGTGTCGCTTGGTGAAGCCGTTGAATCGATTCGCCAGGCTGAGGAAGACCTTCAGATGCCGGCGACTATTGACACTCATTTCCAGGGTGCAGCGCTGGCGTTCGAATCGTCCTTGTCGAGCACGCTTCTGCTGATCCTGGCGGCGGTTGTCACCATGTACATTGTGCTGGGGATTCTCTACGAGAGCTTTATTCATCCCATCACGATTCTGTCGACACTGCCCTCAGCGGGAGTGGGTGCGCTGTTGGCGCTCTGGATTGCCGGGCAGGACATCGGCATGGTTGCCATTATTGGCATTATCCTCTTGATTGGTATCGTCAAGAAGAATGCCATCATGATGATCGACTTTGCGCTTGAGGCCGAGCGGGAAGAGGGCAAAACACCGGAAGAGGCCATCTATCAGGCCTGTCTGCTCCGTTTCAGGCCGATCCTGATGACGACAATGGCCGCTCTGCTAGGCGCCTTGCCACTCATGCTGGCCAGTGGCGCAGGTGCTGAGCTGCGCCAGCCGCTTGGTATCGCCATGGTGGGCGGCCTTCTGGTAAGTCAGGTGTTGACCCTGTTCACCACGCCGGTCATTTACCTGGCGTTCGGCCGAGTAGCAACACGATTCAACCGTTGGCGTTATCGACATAATATGGATTTCTCTGGGGAAGTTCGATGAGCTTCTCGGCACTATTCATTCAGCGGCCGGTTGCTACCTTACTGTTGACGCTGGCTATTGTTCTATCCGGCTGGCTGTCCTTCAGGCTGCTGCCGGTTGCGCCGCTGCCTCAGGTCGATTTCCCCACTATCGTTGTCAGCGGCACCCTGGCAGGGGCCAGTCCCGAGACCATGGCATCTTCAGTGGCCACACCTCTGGAGCGCTCACTGGGACGTATTTCGGGCATTACTGAAATGACGTCTACCAGCTCTCAGGGCAGTACCACCATCATCATCCAGTTTGATCTGGACAAAAACATCGATGGTGCCGCGCGTGAGGTTCAGGCTGCCATCAATGCGGCGGTTCCTTCGTTGCCCACGGGAATGCCCAGCAACCCGACCTACCGCAAGATCAATCCGGCCGATATGCCCATCATGGTATTGACGCTTACGTCGGATAAGCTGGACAAGGGTAAGCTCTACGATCTGGCATCCAATACGATCGCCCTCAAGCTGGCCTCAGCCAAAGGTGTCGGTCAGGTCAGCGTGGGCGGCAGTTCGTCACCGGCCGTGCGGATTGATCTGAACCCGGATGCGCTCAACCACTACGGTTTGTCTCTAGACGATGTTCGTACCGCGATCAATGCAGCCAACTCCAATTCGCCCAAAGGCGCATTTGAATATGGCAATCTGCATTGGCAAATCGACGCCAATTCCCGGCTGAACAAGGCGAGTGACTATCGACCGCTCATTATTCGCACCCGTAATGGACAAGTAGCGCGTCTGGATGATGTAGCCACTATTACCGACTCAGTCGAAGACACCCGAAACCTCGGTTTCTCCAACAATTCTCCAGCGGTGCTCGTTCTGATTTCCCGTCAGGCCGGCGCCAATATCATCGAGACCATTGACGGTATCCGTGAACAGTTGCCAGCGCTACAGGAGACATTAGGCAAGGACGTCACGCTGAGCATCATGGATGATCGCAGCCCCGGCATCCGCGATTCGCTGCATGAGGCCGAGTTTACGCTGATTATTTCCATTGCCCTGGTCATTCTGGTGGTGTACCTGTTTCTGCGGGACATTCGTGCGACGTTGATCCCCAGCATTGCCGTGCCAATTTCACTGGTAGGCACCTTTACAGTGATGTATCTGTGCGGGTTTTCACTCAATAACCTGTCGCTTATGGCGTTGATCGTCTGTACCGGGTTCGTGGTCGACGATGCCATTGTGGTGGTGGAGTATATTGCCCGACGGATCGAAGAGGGCGAAAAGCCTTATCAGGCAGCGTTGTTAGGTGCACGCGAGGTGGGGTTCACGGTTCTTTCGATGAGCCTTTCGCTGGTAGCAGTATTCCTGCCGATTCTGCTGCTGACGGGTATTATTGGCCGTCTGTTTCGAGAGTTTGCGGTAACGTTGTCTGTTGCCGTGCTGGTCTCGATGGTCGTGTCGTTGACGCTCACCCCGATGCTTTGTGCCAGGCTTCTTAAGGCGCACCGACCTCGTAAGGAGACGCCCACAGAACAGAAGACCAGTCGTTTGGTTGCCGCTATGGCCCGTTATTACAAGGCAAGCCTTGCCTGGGCGCTGGACCATTCGTTTTTTATGCTGTTGATCCTGATCGCCACGATTGTGTTGAACTTCTATCTGTATGCCGTCGTGCCCAAGGGATTTCTGCCGGATCAAGACACGGGTCGTCTTCGGGGCTATGCCGTAGCCGATCAAGGTATCTCGTTTAGCGGTATGCAGAGCAAGATGGAGGCCTACCGAAACGTACTGATGGCTGATCCTGCAGTGGATAATGTCCTGGGCTTTACAGGCGGTAGAGGCCCGGGTGGCTCATCGACCAACAGCGGTTCGTTCTTCATTACACTTAAGGATATCTCCCAGCGTGAGCCCGTCGAGACGGTCGCAATGCGGTTACGCAAGGCTGCGGCGGCTCAGGTACCGGGCGCTAACCTGTTTCTGGTGGCATCGCAGGATTTCAGGTCCGGGGGGCGTGAAGGAAATGGCTCTTATCAGTTCACAGTCAAAAGTGATGACTTGGAACTGCTACGGACCTGGAATCCAAGGATCGAGGCTGCTCTTCGAAAGGTCCCGCAAATCGTTTCCGTAAATAGCGATTCGCAAGACAGGGGGGTTGAGCTGACCCTTGATATCGACCGCGACACGGCCAGCCGTTACGGTGTAAATATCGAGATGATCAATGCCGTGCTGAACAATTCGTTCTCGCAGCGGCAGGTTTCTACTATGTACGAAGATCGAAACCAGTACCACGTGGTGCTTGGTGTAGCAGATCAATACAGGCAGAGCGTTGATGTCTTGAGCCAGGTCTATGTAATTACCAGAGAAGGTAATCGCGTGCCACTCTCAAGCTTCACCCGTTATCGTTTCAGTAATGCGCCGTTGCGGGTTGCCCACGACGGTCAGTTTGCCGCTTCGACCTTCTCGTTTGATCTTGCGCCCGAGGTGAGCATCAGTCAGGCAAGAGACGCAATTCGTGACGCTATTAACCCGTTAAAGCTGCCGATCGGCTTGCAGACCGCTTTTGCAGGTAATGCCAGCATGGCGCAACAGTCCCAGAGTGCTATGCCCTTGATTATCGTCGCGGCCTTGGTCGCGGTGTATATCGTGCTTGGCATGTTGTATGAGAGCTATATTCACCCGTTAACGATCTTGTCGACGCTTCCCTCGGCAGGCGTCGGAGCATTGCTGGCCCTGCAGCTGTTCAATACCCCGTTCACCCTGATTGCACTTATTGGTGTGATCCTGCTAATTGGTATCGTCAAAAAGAACGCCATCATGATCGTGGATTCTGCCCTGGATGCCGAGCGGCGCTTGGGGCTGGGGCCTCGTGAGGCGATTCTGGACGGCTGCGTGAGGCGTTTCCGCCCCATCATGATGACCACACTGGCTGCAGTGCTAGGTGCCTTGCCATTGCTTCTTGGGATGGGTGGGGATGCACCGTTGCGTCGGCCGCTGGGTATTACCATCATTGGTGGCTTGATTGGCAGTCAATTGCTGACGTTATATACCACTCCCGTTATTTACCTGTATCTGGACCGCCTGCGTCATTGGTTTAACCGCCGTCTGGCGGGGCGCCGAGCAGGCTCGCGTACGCATGCGCCCATGGAGAAATCATCATGATGTCGTTTCTAGCTCGTCCCCATTACCTGGGACTGGCCATCGCGTTAGCCGTGGGCGGCTGTACGGTAGGGCCCGACTACCAGCGCCCTCAGGTTACTACGCCGATAGCATTCAAACATGCGGAAGGCTGGCAGATGGCCAAACCCAACGATGCCATCAACCGCGGGCAGTGGTGGGATGTTTATAGGGACAGTACCCTTGATGATCTGATGCAGCGCCTGGAAAATTCCAACCAGACCCTGGTTCAATACGAGGCCCAGTATCGTCAGGCGCGTGCCTTGGTTCGTCAGGCTCGCGCCTCCTTTCTACCTACCTTTACAGGCAGCGCTGGAGCGACGCGCTCGGGACAGGGGGGTGGGAGCGGTTCGAGTTATCAGTATCAGACATCGACAGGAACGACCGTCACGTTGCCGCAAGGCGCCAGCAGCTCAGGTGTCTCCAATAGCTACACCACCAGCCTCGGCGCCAGTTGGGAGATCGATCTGTGGGGTAGTATCCGCCGAAGCGTGGAATCCCAAACAGGATCGGCGCAAGCCAGCGTGGCTGAGTTGGCATCTACCAAGTTAAGCCTGCAATCGGAGCTGGCACAGAACTATCTGCAATTGCGGGTTCTGGATGCCCAGCAACGGCTCCTGGATGCTACGGTGCAGGCTTATGAACGGTCATTACGGGTTACTGAAAACCAATACCGCGCCGGTATGACTACACGCTCCGATGTAGCCCAGGCAACCACCCAGCTTAAAAGCACCCAGGCAGATGCGATTGACCTGAAGTATCAGCGCGCGCAGCTGGAAAATGCAATTGCCGTGTTGATTGGTGTTCCGCCATCCGAGTTCAGTCTGGCGGCAGTGGAAACGGTACCGACCGTACCCGGTATCCCAGCCAGTGTGCCGTCCGAGCTGTTGCAGCGCCGCCCGGATATTGCCCAAGCCGAGCGCCAGGTAATGTCTGCCAATGCCCAGATAGGTGTTGCCAAGGCGGCGTATTACCCGACGCTGTCCCTGACAGCATCGGGCGGTTACCGGAACAGTCAGTGGGGCAATCTGGTCAGTACGCCCAATCGCTACTGGTCCATTGGTCCAGCGTTCGATCTGACGTTGTTTGACTTCGGCGCGCGCCGTGCACAGGTCGAGCAGGCCGAAGCATCCTATGACCAGACCGTTGCGCAGTACCGTCAGGCCGTACTCAACGGATTCAAGGAGGTTGAGGATTACTTGGTTGAGCTGGACGTTCTCAATCAGGAGTCTGGCGTAAGGCAGGAGGCACTGGATTCGGCGCGGGAGTCGCTGCGTCTGGCTGAAAACCAGTACCGTGCAGGCTTGATCGATTATCTGGATGTGGTGACGCTACAAACCACAGCATTAAACAACGAGCGTACCAACCTGACGTTGCTGGGTAGTCGCCTGGTAACCAGTGTTCAGCTGATTGCCGCGATGGGCGGTGGTTGGAATGCTGTTGAACTCCAGCACGATCCGCTCGCCAGGAATGAGCCGTAAAGGCTTAAAGAAAAAGCCCGCGGCCCAAGGAGCAGGGAAAACCGCGGGCCAGGGCGACATGGCCGCCCTTAACCGATAGGGTCAGGCGCTGGGAATCTCCCAGCCGCCACCCAAAGCTTTGTAGATCGCCACGATGCCTTGATAGAGCTCAACCTCCGCTTGGGCCTGGGCATCTTCGGCAGCAAGTCGTTCGCGCTCCGCGTCCAGTAGCACCAGAAAGTCGACACCACCTTCCCGGTAGCGGATAGCCGCCTGGTCAGCGGCTGCCCGGCTGGCCTCTGACTGACGAATCAGGGCAAGCAGACGTTCCTGGCGCTTGCCATAATCAGTAAAGGCATTGGCGCTTTCCTCAAGGGCAAGCAGTACCTGCTGTTCGTAATTGGCCACTGCGCCGTCGGCATCTGCCTTGGCGCCACGCAAGCGTGCTCGTACACTGCCCAGGTTGAAGGCCGGCCAACTCAAGGTAGGTCCAAGGCCCCAGGCACGGGCTGCCGAAGATCCGATCTCGGAACCGCGTCCAGCCGTAAAGCCTAGAAAGCCGCTCAGGCTAACCCGGGGAAACAGATCTGCCGTTGCTACGCCCACGTTTGCAGTAGCAGCGGCCAACTGACGCTCAGCCGCCTGGATATCCGGCCGGCGGCGTAATAGTTCGGCAGGGTCCCCAATGGGAAGTGCCTTGGCAATTGCGGGAAGTGGCCTGGGGGAGAGATCGATACTCATCGCCTCTGGTCGTTCACCCATCAGGGTCGCTATTCGATTTTTCGCCCGAGCCGCTTCTGCTTGCAGTTGCGGCAGAGTGGCTTCGGTAGCGGCAAGGCGTGCATCGGCCCGCAGGACATCCAGTTGGCTGCCTATGCCAGCTTCATCCAGGGTTTGGGTCAACTGCCGAGAGGCGCGCTGGTTCTTCAGGTTTTCCTGAGCAATATGCTCCCGCAGTTGAGCGCCGCGGAGCGTGCCATAGGCGTCCACAAGCTCCGCAATCAGGCTGACCTGTAGCTGATTGAGCTCTGCTTGCGCCGCATCAGCCTGGGCATCACTGGCCTCCAGTTGATGTTGGATCCGCCCGAAAAGATCAATCTCCCAGGCCATGTCCAGCCCAAGGTCGTAGCGCTCGTTATTTGTACGCTTGTCCGTGAAGCCTGGCTGCTGCGCCTTGCCGATTTCGCTGCTGGCGCGGCTGGTTACCACCGGAAAACGGTCATTGGCAGTGTCATCACGCAGGGCTCTGGCTGAGCGCAGTCGTGCGTAGGCCACCCGAAGCTCCCGGTTGCCGCTTATCGAGCGAGCCACTAACTGATTGAGGGTTGGATCCTCGAACTGTTGCCACCACTGCGCCTCGAAGCGGGAGCGATCGTACTGCTTTCCTGCCGCCGCCTGTAGTTGAGCCGGTTCGGTCTGGGGCGTCTGATAGGTTGGGCCTACGGCGCAGGCACTCAAGGCAAGCGCCAGTAAACTTGGAACGAAGATTCTCATGACAGCACCTCCTGTGCGGCGACGCGGCGCTGAGCACGACGCTCTACGAACGCACGGATCAGCACATAGAACAATGGGGTCAGTAACAGGCCAAAGAAGGTCACACCCAGCATGCCGGAGAACACCGCGACGCCCATGGCATGGCGCATCTCGGCACCGGCACCGGTAGACGTTACCAGAGGCACTACACCCATAATGAAGGCAAAGCTGGTCATCAGGATTGGGCGTAGACGTAACCGGCACGCTTCCAATACGGCGGCCACACGGTCCATGCCTTCCTCCTGTTTATCCTTGGCGAACTCCACAATCAGAATGGCGTTTTTACAGGCCAGACCGACCAGAACGATCAAGCCAATCTGCGTGAAGATATTGTTATCGCTGCCAGACAGGATGACCCCTGTGATGGCGCACAGGAGCGTCATCGGTACGATAAGAATCACGGCGAGCGGCAAGCTCCAGCTCTCGTATTGTGCGGCAAGCACCAGGAAGGCCAGTAGTACGCACAGTGGGAAGACCAGGAAGGCTGTATTGCCCGAGAGGATTTGCTGGTAAGTCAGCTCGGTCCACTCATAGGTCATGCCATTGGGCAGCTCTTCCTTCATGAGCTTTTCCAGGGCCGCTTGTGCCTGGCCGGAGCTGTAGCCCGGAGCTGGTGCGCCATTGATTTCAGCGGTAATAAAGCCGTTGTAGTGCATTACCCGATCGGGGCCGGCGCTGTCACTTACCTTGACGAACGTAGACAGTGGCACCATCTCGCCCAAATTGTTACGCACTTTCAACTGGCCAATCTGGTCAGGCTCAAGACGGAATTGCTGATCACCCTGTACGTTGACCTGGAAGGTACGGCCAAAGCGGTTGAAGTCGTTGGCATACAGCGAGCCCAGGTAGACTTGCAGCGTATCGAAGATGTCGCTGATCGCAACGCCGTGGGTCTTGGCTTTCTCTCGGTCGATATCAGCATCGATTTGAGGAACGTTAACCTGATAGCTGGAGAACAGACCTGCCAGTTCCGGTACATTTTGGCTTTTCGCAATGATGTTCTGCGTTTGGACGAACAGCTCGTTGTAGCCCAGATTGCCCCTGTCCTCAACCTGAACACGGAAGCCGCCGATGCTACCCAGGCCCTGAACCGGTGGAGGCGGGAAGATCGCAATGATCGAGTCCTGGATTGAACTGAACTTGCCGTTGAGTGCGCCTGCAATCGCATTAGCGGATAGGTTCGGGTCCTTGCGCTCCTCGAATGGCTTGAGTGTCACGAAGACAATGCCGCTGTTGGGGCTGTTGGTAAAACCATTGATGGACAGACCCGGAAAGGCGACGGTGCTTTCCACGCCCGGATACTTGAGCGCAATGTCGGACATACGCTTGATGACGTCCTCGGTGCGGTCCAGCGTAGAGGCATCGGGCAATTGGGCGAAAGCCACCAGGTATTGCTTGTCCTGTTGGGGCACGAAGCCGGTTGGCGTACTCGACAGACCAAAAATAGTCAGTGCCATCAGACCGGCATAGACGACCAGGGCAATCGATCCGCGGCGAAGCACACGAGCCACTACACCTACATAGCTATTGCTGGCGCGCTCGAAGAAGCGGTTAAACGGTGCGAACAGCCAGCTGCCCAGCAGGCGATCCAGTAGACGAGAAAAACGGTCCTTGGGCGCATCATGTCCCTTGAGCAATACGGCAGCCAGTGCAGGGGAGAGCGTAAGTGAGTTAAAGGCTGAAATGACTGTTGAAATAGCAATTGTCAGCGCAAATTGCCGGTAGAACTGTCCCGTTAACCCCGAGATGAATGCAGTCGGTACAAACACGGCGCATAGCACTAGAGCGGTGGCAACAATGGGGCCGGTTACTTCTCGCATAGCGCGCTGGGTCGCGGCAACCGGTGAGAGGCCTAGCCCGATGTTCCGCTCGACGTTTTCGACCACCACAATGGCGTCATCCACCACAATCCCGATCGCTAATACCAGCCCAAAAAGAGAAAGGGCATTCAACGAAAACCCGAACAGGTGCATCAGGGCGAATGTGCCGATCAGGGAAACCGGAACAGCTGCCAGCGGAATGATGGAAGCGCGCCAGGTTTGTAGGAACAACACTACAACCAGGACGACCAGTATGATGGCCTCAAACAGCGTATGTACAACCGCCTCAATGGAGCCGCGAACGAAAATGGTGGGGTCATAGACAATGGAGTAGTCCATGCCCTGCGGAAAGCTCTTCTTGAGGTCAGCCATCCTTGCCCGTACCTGATTGGACAGGTCGATCGCATTAGAGCCGGGGCGTTGGAAGATCGGTATGGCGACGGCGGGTTTATTGTCCAATAGCGAGCGCAGGGCGTATTGGTTCGAGCCCAACTCAACACGGGCAATATCCCTCACACGGGTGATTTCACCGTTTGCACCGGCCCGTACAATAATGTTCTCGAACTCTTCCTCATTGACCAGGCGGCCTTGTGTATTGATGGCCAGCTGGAAGCTGTTCGCATTGGGAGCAGGCGGAGCGCCCAGGGAGCCTGCCGCTACTTGGCGGTTCTGCTCGCGAATGGCGTTCACTACGTCAGTGGCCGTGAGGCCGCGGGAAGCTACCTTGTTTGGATCGAGCCATACGCGAAGTGAATATTCACCCATGCCAAACAGCTGTACATCGCCCACACCGTCCAAGCGGGATAGCTCATCCTTGATGTTGATTAGCGCGTAGTTGGACAGGTAGAGCATGTCATAACGCTCATCAGGCGAGGTGAGATGCACTACCATCGCAAGGTCTGGTGAAGCCTTGTCAGCCGTTACGCCCAAGCGCTGCACTTCTTCAGGCAGTTTGGGTAGGGTACGGGTTACGCGGTTTTGAACCTGCACCTGCGCCGTATCCAGGTCTGTGCCCAGCGCGAAGGTGACCGTCAAGGTCATCTTGCCATCGGCGGTAGCCTGGGACGACATGTAGAGCATATGTTCGACGCCGTTCATGGCCTGCTCCAGCGGAGCTGCCACGGTCTCGCCGATCACCTTTGGGTTGGCGCCCGGGAAAGTTGCGCGAACCACTACCGTGGGCGGCACTACCTCAGGGTATTCACTGATGGGAAGTTGAAAGAGCGAGACGGCTCCGCCGATCAAGATAATCAGCGAGAGAACGGCCGCGAAAATGGGACGCTTGATGAAGAACTGTGAGAAGTTCATCGGACCATTCCTTTGTAAACGCGAGCAACAGGGAACCGTCGCTCTTCGGGCGGAAGAGCGAGGCGTATAGGCTTGGCAGCAGGGTTAGGTGTACTTAACGACGTGGATCGTTGGCTGTGAGCTGGATAGGCTTGTCTTGCACGGACAAGCTTTTCGCAACCAGTTCTCGCTGGTGCTTGAGAGCAGCAAGAGTGGCGTCGTCAGCCATGGGTACGACTTGAGCGTCAGCCTGGACACCGGGTCGGATACGTTGCAAGCCGTTAATGATGATCTTGTCATTGCTGGCCAAACCTGTACGGACGATACGCAGTCCCTCGATTTTCGGGCCCAGCTCAACCGAGCGGTAATCCACAGTGCCGTCATCCTTCACGACCAATACGTATTTTTTGCCCAGGTCGGTGCCAACGGCTTCATCTTTGATCAACATGGCGTCATAGGTGCCGCTACCAACCAGTTTCAACCGCGCATAGAGGCCGGGCGTGAACTGGCCATCGGTATTATCAAATACAGCGCGTCCACGGATGGTGCCGGTGCGAGGGTCAACCTGATTGTCAACAAAGTCCATTTTGCCTAGATGAGGGTGGCCCGCTTCGCTGGAAAGGCCCATGAAAACGGGACTGGCTTCGCCTCGTACACCCTGGCGTTTCAAGTTCGCATATTTAAGGAAAACGCGCTCGTCCGCATCGAAATACGCATAAACCTTATCGGTTGATACCAGGCTGGTAAGCTGGCTTTCGCCGGCGTTTACAAGGTTGCCTGCCGTCACTTCAGCCCGACCAACGCGGCCTGTAATGGGGGCAGTCACTTGAGTAAAACTCAGGTTCAGGCGGGCTGCCTCCAGTTCGGCCTGAGTAGCGGCCAGGGTGGCCTTGGCCTCTAATGCTTCGCTGGTCCGCGCGTCAGCCACTTCAGCAGAAATAGCGTTGCTTGAACGCAGACGCTCACCACGTTGCGCTTCATTCTGAGCGCGATCCAAGTGAGCTTTTGCCTGTTGCAACTGCGCCTCCAGGCGTTTCACTTCGGCCTGAAAGGGGCGGGGGTCGATCTGGAACAACAAATCGCCTTTCTTGATCAATGCGCCTTCGTGAAAAACGACGCGATCGATATAGCCTGAAACACGTGGGCGAATAACAACAGACTCAGGTGCTTCGAGGCGGCCTGTAACCTCGTCCCATTCCGTAATCGGTTGTTGGATGACCTGAGCGGCGCTGACCTTGGGCTTGGCTGGTGCTGTGGCCGATGCATCAGGCTTGTTGTCGCAGGCGCTGAGTAATAGCACGCTGGCCAAGGCCAGAGAAGATCGCCAGAGAGTCGAAGACTGTTCCATGTTCGTTTCCGCCGGGCAAAATGAGGAAAATTTAAGTAAGGCGGAGTCTGGCCTAAGGGTTTGACTCAATCGAATCGAACACTCTGAATTTAACTATCAACCAAAATGATGAAAGGCTTCGAATATATCAATAGCAGACTATCTTTTCTTGAATAATACCAGCCCTTTACTACAAGCTATCAGGATCACCCACAAACATTTGTATACGAGCACGTAACCAGCGTTCGGCAGGGTCGTTGTCGTGGACACCGCTCCAGGCCATCGAGAGCTCAAAAGACTGAACCTCCAGGGGCGGATCTTCGATACGCAATCCACCATTGGATGCCAGTACCTGAGCGGTATAGTCCGGTACGGTGGCAAGCAAATCCGTATTGGTCAGCAGTGTTCCCAAACCATTGAATTGGGGAACAGCCAGAACGACGCGTCTTTGCTTGCCCACGGTGGCAAGCGCATCATCAATAAAGCCACTTAAATCTCCTGCAGGAGACACGAGTGCATGAGGGCGCGTGCAAAAGTCTTCCAGGGTCAGTGTGCCGGGAATGGAGTCTGCCCGGAGTACCTTGGAGCGAGAGCGGCGCAAGGTCTTGCGTTTGGCGTTAGCAGGTAGCTCCGAGGTATAGGTAACGCCTACTGTGATTTCACCGGAAGCCAGCTGGCTGGAAATGTTCAGGTAATTGGTACGGCGTATGACGAGTGCGACTCCGGGCGCTTCTGCGCGAAGGCGCCTGAGCAGTGGCGGCAGCAGGGCAAACTCTACGTCGTCTGATAGGCCAATACGAAACACCCGATCGGCACTGGCCGGTTCGAAATTCTGCGCACGGCTCATGGCCGAGGAGATCGAGTCCAGCGCAGGCGAAAGCAGGCTGAAGATCTCCATGGCACGGGGTGTAGGCTCCATCGTGCGGCCGGTGCGGACCAGTAAGGGGTCATCAAAAAGGCTGCGTAGACGGGCAAGGGCGGCACTGATCGCAGGCTGGCCCAGGAAAAGCTTTTCTGCTGCTCGGGTGACGCTTCGCTCGCGCATCAACGTCTCGAACACAATCAACAGGTTGAGGTCTACTCGGCGAAGATCGTTGCGATTCATGGTGTGCCCTTAACCGTGGCCATGCACTTGTTCGAGCGCATGAGACTGTAGTGTGTCGGGTGCGGCGTCAAGCCTTGCATCATTGGCATTCATGACAACTATCGATACGGGCGGGTAGCGTTGAGGCGCCAGCTTGGATACAGTCCGTAGCCATACGGAATCCACCAAAGAGGTTTGCGATGTCCCGTGTGATTCGCTTTCACCAGTTCGGCAGTGCTAATGTCCTGTGCTGCGAAAACCAACCCACTCCTGAACCTGGTGCAGGGGAAGTGCTGGTGCGTGTACAGGCGCTGGGTGTGTGCTGGGGTGACGTGCTCTGGCGTCAGAACCTGGCCGATGAGCCTGCTTCGCTGCCCGCTGGGTTCGGCTCTGAGCTGGCGGGTGAGGTTGTGTCCGTGGGCGAGGGCGTCCATCATTTCAAGCCAGGCATGCGTGTGGCCAGTTTTCCTGCGCACTCGGTCAATCAGTATCCGGCCAGCGGCGATATGGTTGTAATGCCCCAGCAGTCATTGACTGAATACCCTGACACGCTGACGCCAGCTGAAGCAGCTGTTCACTATGCGGGGCTGCTCCTGGCCTATTTTGCCCTGGTGGACTTGGCTCAGCTCAAAGCTGGACAGCAGGTACTGGTGACTGAGGCCAGCAATTGTGTCGGGCCATCCGTTGTTCAACTTGCAACGGCACTGGGTGCTCAGGTCATTGCGGCCACCAGTGAGTCGGAAAACCGTGCCTTGCTCAAAGAGCTGGGTGCCGTTAAGGTCGTTTCGACTGACGAGCAGGATCTGGTGTTGGAAGTAGAGCGCTTCACCGAGAGCCGTGGCGTTGAGATTGTATTGGACGCACTGTGTGGTCCGCAGCTGTCTCGCCTGGGTGATATTGCCGCTACACGTGGCAAGCTCATCATCTATGGTATGGGCGGTGGTAATGAAGCGTCTTTCCCCGCCTGCGCAGCGTTCAAGAAGCATTTGCAGATTTTCCGCCACAGTGTCCTGGATTTTACAGGCCATCCCGAGCTTGGCCTGGAGCCACACACCGAGGCGGTACAGCGAGCGTTGGCGGTGATCAATCAAATGACGCGAGACGGTCTGCTCAAGCCCATCGTTGCGCATACGCTGCCATTCGATCAATTCGTGGAAGCCCACCGGCTTGTTGAAAACGAATGTCTCAAGGGTCGCGTCGTTCTGACCGTCCAATAAGTGCATGGGTGACGCGTATGCAGCGCATCGCCCGGCCAACCTGAGTTTCTCTCCTTCCTGTACAGGCAGCTGGGCCAACCGTTCGGCTGCTTGCAACTTATCTCTCTCAATAGCCTGAACTTTTCCCTTGGGTGTCTGCTCAGTATTTCATACCTATTGGGCTCAGCGCGGTAGAGGCTACGCCTTGTTGCCGCACCCGCCATAAGGCATCGAAGGATGTTCCGATCGCCGGAAGCTGGGCATGAGCCAGCCAACAGCACTTTAAGGAGTCAGGCTCGATGTCGAATACCGATCTCCCCGGTTCACTCGCGTATTTACCTTATGACCCGGAAACGGCGTCGCAAACCCCAAGAATTGCTATCGAGTCGGTTAGCCCAGCAGTGGATAATGGACAATTCGCTGCCAAGGGCATTGCTGGCCAGCCCATTACCGTAAAGGCTACTATCTTTGCCGATGGGCACGACAAGCTTGCCGCCTGCGTATTGTGGCGGGTGGAAGGGGCAGAGGACTGGCAGCAAGTACCGCTGGAGCTGCAAACCAATGATCTGTGGATGTGTGAGTTCACGCCGGTACAGGTCGCTCGACATGAGTTTGTTGTTCAGGCATGGTGGGATGTCTATGGCAGCTACCGTTATGAGCTTGAAAAGAAGTACGGTGCTGGCGTGCCGATTGGACTTGAGCTCCAAGAGGGCCGTATCCACTTAGAGCAGGCCTTGGCACGTGCAGACGAAGGGGTCCGTCCGGGTTTGGAGTCCTTGCTGGCGCGCTTTGATCAATGCGCTACAGAAGGTGACAAGGTTGCGTTGTTGCTCAGCTCCGAAACCGAGCGCACCATGCGTGATGCCGATGCTTATCCCCATCTTACGCATAGCGTTGAGTATCCGCTGGACATCGAGCGTCTCAAGGCGCAGTTCGCTAGCTGGTATGAGCTTTTCCCCCGTTCCATCACGAATGATCCCCAGCGTCACGGCACTTTCCGGGATGTGATTGGGGAGTTGCCGCGTGTACGGGATATGGGTTTTGATGTCCTGTACTTTCCACCCATTCACCCCATTGGCCTTGCGCACCGTAAGGGCAAAAACAATACCCTTGGTGCTGGCCCTGATCAGCCAGGCAGCCCTTATGCCATTGGTAGCCCCGATGGTGGTCACGATGCGGTGCATCCAGAACTCGGTACGCTTGAAGATTTTCGCGCGCTGGTTGCCGCAGCGGCCGAACATGGTCTGGAAATCGCACTCGACTTTGCTATCCAGTGTTCACCTGATCACCCCTGGCTCAAGGAGCATCCGGGCTGGTTCTCCTGGCGTCCGGATGGGTCCATGCGTTATGCGGAAAATCCACCGAAGAAGTACCAGGACATCGTCAACGTAGATTTTTATGCAAAAGACTCTGTTCCAGAGCTCTGGCTTGCGCTGCGTGATGTGGTCTGGCATTGGGTAGAGCAGGGCGTGAAGATCTTCCGGGTCGATAACCCACACACCAAACCATTGCCCTTTTGGGAATGGCTGATTGCTGATATCCGTGATCGTGATCCAGAGGTTATGTTCCTGGCCGAGGCCTTTACCAAGCCGGCCATGATGGCGCGATTGGGCAAGGTGGGGTATTCGCAAAGCTATACCTATTTCACTTGGCGCAATACGAAGGCCGAACTGACCGAGTATTTCACTCAACTCAATAGCTCTCCCTGGCGCGAGTGCTATCGTCCTAACTTCTTCGTCAATACGCCAGACATCAATCCGACTTTCCTGCAAACCAGTGGACGTCCCGGCTTTCTGATCCGGGCAGCATTGGCCACTATGGGATCAGGTTTGTGGGGTATGTATGCAGGCTTCGAGCTGTGCGAAGGCGCTCCCTTGACGCCTGGCAAAGAAGAGTATCTGGATTCCGAGAAGTATGAGCTACGTCCGCGTAATTGGTATGCGCCGGGCAACATCATGGCTGAAGTTGCGCAGCTCAATCGGATTCGTAAGCAGAACCCTGCCCTCCAGACTCATCTGGGGATCACGTTCTATAACGTCTTTAATGACAACATTATCCTGTTCGGTAAGTACACGCCCGATCTCAGTAATTTCGTCCTCGTGGCAATCAATCTTGATCCCCATAACGCCCAGGAAGGCCAATTTGAACTCCCCCTGTGGGAATTCGGACTTGATGATAATGCCTCCATGCATGGTGAAGACCTCATGACCGGCCACCGCTGGACATGGCACGGGAAAAACCAATGGACGCGTCTTGATCCTTCCATGCCGTTTGGCATATGGCGTATCCGCCCGGCCATTTAGGCCAAAGGAAGACTATAAATGGCGAAACCAAGAAAAACACGCTCGCGCAAACCGGCTGCCTTTATCAACGACCCGTTGTGGTACAAGGATGCGGTTATCTATCAGGTCCATGTAAAGTCGTTCTACGATTCCAATAATGATGGAATTGGTGATTTTCCAGGCCTGATCGATAAGCTCGATTACATTGCCGGCCTGGGCGTCAATACCATTTGGCTACTGCCGTTCTATCCGTCGCCGCGCCGCGATGATGGATACGATATCTCCGAGTACCGGGGTATACACCCGGACTACGGCACGATGGCCGATGCCAGGCGCTTTATTGCCGAAGCCCATAACCGGGGCCTGCGGGTTATCACGGAGCTGGTTATCAACCATACCTCCAGTGAACACCCTTGGTTTCAGCGTGCGCGTAAGGCGAAGAAGGGGTCCTCGGCGCGCAATTTTTATGTCTGGTCAGATGATGACAAGAAGTATGACGGCACGCGAATCATCTTCCTGGACACCGAGAAATCCAACTGGACCTGGGACCCTGTTGCCGAGCAGTACTATTGGCACCGATTCTATTCGCATCAGCCTGACCTGAACTTCGACAACCCACAGGTTATGAAGGCAGTGATTTCGATCATGCGCTACTGGCTGGATATGGGCGTCGATGGCTTGCGCCTGGATGCCATTCCCTATCTGGTAGAGCGTGACGGTACCAATAACGAGAACCTGCCCGAGACCCATGCGGTACTCAAGGAAATTCGTGCTGAAATTGATGCGAACTATCCTGACCGTATGTTGCTGGCTGAAGCCAACCAGTGGCCAGAAGATACACAGCAGTACTTTGGCAATGGTGACGAGTGCCATATGGCATTCCACTTTCCGCTGATGCCGCGGATGTACATGGCTCTTGCTCAGGAAGACCGCTTTCCCATTAGTGACATCTTGCGGCAAACCCCAGAAATTCCACCTAACTGCCAATGGTCAATATTCCTGCGTAACCATGACGAGCTGACGCTTGAAATGGTGACCGACCGCGAGCGGGATTACTTGTGGAATTACTACGCCTCGGATCGACGTGCCCGTATTAACCTGGGTATTCGTCGTCGACTAGCGCCGCTTTTGGAGCGGGACCGCCGGCGTATCGAACTCCTTAATAGCTTGCTCCTATCCATGCCGGGTACGCCTACGATGTACTACGGCGACGAGATAGGAATGGGCGATAACATCCACCTGGGCGACCGCGACGGTGTACGTACGCCAATGCAATGGTCTGTAGACCGCAACGGTGGTTTTTCACGTGCCGATCCAGCCAGTCTTGTCCTGCCTGTTGTGATGGACCCGCTGTATGGCTACCAGTCGATCAATGTGGAAGCCCAAGCCCGTGATCCACATTCGCTGCTGAACTGGACACGCCGCATGCTGGCCGTACGTAAGCAGCAGAAAGCCTTTGGCCGAGGCACCATGAAAATGCTCCGGCCAACCAACCGCCGCATTCTGGCGTATTTGCGTGACTACACCACGCCCGAAGGCGAACACGAGACGATTCTCTGTGTAGCCAACGTGTCGCGTGCTGCCCAGGCCGTCGAGCTGGATCTGTCATCCATGGCAGGCAAGGTGCCCGTGGAAATGCTGGGAGGCAGTGCCTTCCCGCCCATTGGCCAACTGCCGTACATGCTGACACTTCCACCGTACGGATTTTATTGGTTCTACCTCGCGGGCAATGAACAGATGCCAGCGTGGCATTCCGAGCCTCCAGAAACCATGCCTGACTTCCAAACGCTCGTCATCAAAAAGAATCTGCAAGAGCTGCTAAGCGGTACACCGCGCAAGGCGCTTGAGCAGGAAATCCTGCCCTTGTATATACCCAAGCGCCGCTGGTTTGGTAGCAAGGACGAGGCAATCCAGCAGGTCACGCTCATGTATGCGGTGGAGATTCCGACGCCGAAATTCCCGGTGCTGTTTATGGAAGTGTGCGTGAAAAACGCCAAGGGCCAAGAGCACTATGCCTTGCCGCTAGGCTTCCTGGCTGAAAGTGATCAGCATTGCAGTCCGTTGGCAACTCAGCTGGCCATGTCTCGTATTCGCCACGTTCGTAATGTCGGACTGATTACCGATGCCTTTACGCTCCCCAGCTTTGTGCATGGTGTGTTCAGAGCATTCAAGGATAAGACAGTGCTCAAGTCGTCTGCAGGTGAAATTCGTTTCCAGCCGTATATGGATGTCGAGAATTTCACTACAACGGAAGAGACTGAAATCCGGCATATGGGCGTAGAGCAGTCCAACAGCTCGCTCATTGTGGGCGACAAGTACATGCTCAAGTTGATCCGCAAGGTGGCGACAGGCATTCACCCTGAAGTTGAAATGGGTCGTTTCCTTACTGATAAAGGCTTTGCCAATATGGCGCCCTTGCTCGGTGAGGTAACGCGCTATAACGAAGAGGGCACGCCAAACGTCCTTATGCTGGTACAGCCACAGATCCATAACCAGGGCGATGCCTGGAAGTGGACCTTGGACAAGCTGGATCAGGTAACCCGTGACATGCTAGAGGCAGGTCTGTCGGAGCTGGAAAACGAATTTACTGCCATGGCCGATCTGGAGAACTTTGCAAGTGTTCTAGGACGGCGCCTGGGCGAGATGCATACGTTGCTTGCCCAAGAAACAGACGAGGCTGCGTTCGCACCTGAGAAGATCGATATCGAGTCCGCACGTACTTTCGCTCACCGTGTGCGCGAGCAGGTGGACGCTGCACTGGATACGCTTGAAAACAAGCGGACTTCCCTTGATGCAGCTAGTGTTCAGCACCTCGATAAATTACTTTCTCAGCGCAAGGAGCTTGGCAAGCGCATTGAAGCCTTGGCAGAGGATGTGGCCGGTGGCTTGCGCATTCGTGTTCATGGCGATTTGCACCTTGGCCAAGTCCTGGTGTCTCAGGACGATGCCTACCTGATCGACTTTGAAGGTGAGCCTGCCCGTTCGCTGGATGAACGCCGTGCCAAATACGGTCCACACAAGGACGTGGCAGGTTTGCTGCGGTCCTTCGACTACGCGGCGGCCATGATTACCATGAACAGCAACAGTGGTGCCGACACGTCGGAAGAGGCCGTGCGTCAACGGCGACAGGCAGCAGATACGTATCGTACGACGGCTTACGCTGCCTTCCTCAAGGCTTACCGTGAGGCTGCCGCCGGGATCGCCCATGAGTGGAGCGAGCGAGGCGAGCAGGCAGCACTTGATCTCTATACCCTAGAGAAAGCTGTTTACGAAATTGGTTATGAAGCGGCCAACCGGCCTAACTGGATCAACATTCCGCTGCGCGGCGTAGCCGCCATTGTGGACTCGCTCATTTCGGGAGCAAAAGGATGACTCAAGCCGTAGCACCCCAGAACCTTCAACCAGACTACGCCCAGCTATCCGCTCCAGAAGCGGATGCGCTGGCTCGTGGAGAGCATGGTAACCCCTTTGCCGTATTGGGGCCGCACCCGGAGGGCACTGGACTTCTGGTCCGTGCTTTTCTGCCTAGTGCGCTAGGTGTCGAGCTGGTTGAGCGTGAAAGTGGTCGCCACCTTGCCCATATGGAGGCAGGGCAAATTCCTGGATTGTTCTACGCACGTCTTGACTATCAGGCAAAGTATTTTTTCAGGATTCGCTGGCCCAGTGGGGTTCAGGAGACTGAAGACCCTTACAGTTTCGGTGTTCTGCTGGGTGATGTTGATATTTATCTCATCAATGAAGGCAAGCATCGTCAGCTAGGGCAATGCCTGGGTGCCCAGGCAATGACCATTGATGGCGTTCAGGGTGTTCGTTTTGCTGTCTGGGCGCCGAACGCGCGACGTGTTTCGGTAGTAGGGAATTTTAATACCTGGGATGGTCGTCGTCATCCGATGCGCCTGCGTCATGGCGCTGGGGTATGGGAGCTGTTTATCCCGCGCATCAAGCCGGGCGATTCGTATAAATATGAAATCCTTGGCCAGCATGGGCTACTGCCGTTGAAAGCGGACCCGGTAGCGCTTGCAACGGAACTGCCACCCTGCACAGCTTCGGTAGTAGCTGATCCGACACCTTTTGAATGGCACGATGATGACTGGATGGCGCAGCGCAAAGAGCGCCATTCGGTACACGCACCGTTCTCGGTGTATGAGCTGCACTCTACCTCGTGGCGTCGTGATGGGGGTGATGATGGTCGCGTTCTGAATTGGCGAGAGTTGGCTGAGCAGCTGATTCCTTATATTCAGGAAATGGGCTTTACCCATATTGAATTGCTGCCTGTTATGGAGCACCCCTTCAGTGGGTCGTGGGGCTACCAGCCACTGTCGCAGTTTGCACCTACTTCCCGTCATGGCACGCCAGCTGATTTCGCGGCGTTCGTAGATGCCTGTCACCAGGCGCATATTGGCGTGATCCTCGATTGGGTGCCTGCCCACTTCCCGACAGATCCACATGGCCTGGCACGGTTTGACGGCACGGCGCTTTACGAGTACGAACATCCATTTGAAGGGTTTCACCAGGACTGGAACACTTATATCTACAACCTTGGACGTAACGAAGTCCACGGGTTCATGTTGTCATCTGCGCTACACTGGCTGAAGCATTTCCATATAGATGGTTTGCGCGTGGACGCGGTGGCTTCAATGCTGTACCGCGATTACTCTCGTAAGCAAGGCGAGTGGATTCCCAATAAGTATGGTGGTCGTGAAAATCTTGAGACCATCGATTTCCTGCGACACTTGAATGATGTAGTGCTTGAAGAGGCCCCAGGTGCACTGGTTATTGCGGAAGAATCTACTGCATGGCCGGGCGTCAGCAAGCCAACCTCTGAAGGCGGCCTAGGGTTTTCATACAAATGGAACATGGGCTGGATGCACGACACGCTTCACTACATCGAGCGTGATCCCCTCTACCGTCGTTATGATCACCACAACATGACGTTTGGTATGGTCTATGCCTACTCGGAACGTTTTGTTCTGCCGATCTCTCATGATGAAGTCGTGCATGGTAAGGGCTCTTTGCTAAACAAAATGCCGGGCGACAATTGGCAGAAGTTTGCTAACTTGCGTGCGTATTTGTCCTTCATGTGGACACATCCTGGCAAGAAGCTTCTCTTCATGGGATGTGAGCTTGGTCAGTGGCGTGAGTGGAGCCATGACCGTGAATTGGACTGGTTCCTCTTGCAGCACCAGCATCATCAGGGTGTGCAAAAGCTGGTAGCAGATTTGAATCGTCTGTACCGCGCTGAGCCTATGTTGCATGAGCATGACTGTGAGCCAGAGGGCTTCCAGTGGCTGGTAGGCGATGATTCGGCTAACAGTGTATTCGCCTGGCTGCGCTTTGATTCACAAAAGCGACCCATGCTGGTCATTGGTAATTTCACGCCGATTCCTCAGCATGACTATCGGGTTGGCGTGCCAGAAGGCGGTCAGTGGCTAGAACTGTTCAACAGTGATAGTGAGATCTACGGAGGGAGTGGGGTAGGTAATAGCGGTGCGGTAATGGCGGATGAAATTTCCAGCCACGGTCAACCGGCCTCCCTGAACCTGAAGCTGCCACCATTGGGTATGGTCATTCTAAGACCCGGTGTCCGGCCTGAACACTAATCTAGTTCAGTAAAAGAAAACGGCGCCTTGAGCGCCGTTTTTCTTGCATTTCGGTATGTCATAGGCTTGGTCTGCTGCATGCTTCTATGGCAAGCCAAAGCGGTTTGCATCGTTCATGTTTTGCTGACACGCTATCTCTTTTATTTACGTATCAGTGCGAGACCAAGGTTTTTACGGATAATCAGGGAGGACACATATGGTTGATTTGGCAGAGTGGAATCTTACGATTTCCCAGCCTTCCAGTCCTGTTGTGATCGAGACAAGCGTGCTCAATCGCAACTACCGTAGTGATTATTTTTATCGCACCCCTAATGGTAGTGTGACCTTATGGGCGCCGGTCACAGGACAGTATGGACCGGAGCTCAATTACCCCAGCACTGAGCTTCGCGAAACGCGTCCTGATGGAAGTGAGTACAACTGGAAGTATGAAGACTCCGTGAGCCTGATGCAGGCTGACTTGCGCGTTGAGCAAGTGCCGTCCAGTGGAAAAGTTATTATTGGGCAGATTCGTACAGTGGGAGACAATCACGGTACGCCGGACTCTGCGCTAATCAGCTTGCGTTATCGTCTTGACCCTACAGTAGATGGTCAGCCATCTGCTACTGGACAGGTTGAGGCCTTGATCCGTACCCAACCGGATACGCTTAAGATTCCACCCCAGATTTTGTTACGCAACATTCCTCTGAACGGGCCGTTCAGTTATGAGCTGCGTTTGAGTCGTACCGGTGTACTGAGTGTAAGGCTTGCTACCCATGGACGAAGTAATGGGGAGCTATCCGTACAGCTGGATCAGCGTTGGGCTGGCTATCATCTCTACTTCAAAGCAGGTGCTTATGTGGAGGACAAGCAAGGCCCTCCAACAGAAGGCGGCAAGGTGACCTTTAATCGCTTGGTCACCATGCACCAGCCCAACAACCGCTAAGGCGCAGCGGTTTCTGATCAGACTGCCGGGCGTTTGGCTTCTGCCTGTTTATCCTGTTTTTCCAACTTGACTTCGTTCTTTGCGCGAATCTTCTTGGCACGGCTTTCCATGAAGAAGTACACAACGATGGCAATCAACAGGGGTGCAATAAAATAGATTGCACGGTAGGCAAGCAGGGCAGCGATGATGTACGAGTTATCCAGCTCATGGCTCATGAAGGCTACGAAAACTGCTTCCAAAACCCCAATGCCGGCCGGGATATGTGCAATGACACCTGCAAAACTACTGATCAACAGAACGCCCAATACGAACACATAATCCATCTTCTGGCCGAGCAGTACATAAATAATAGCGCCCATGGCCATCCAGTTGATGGACGATACCGTCAGCTGAATGCAGGCCATTCGCAGAGAAGGCAGGTTTAAATTCTGGCCTTTGATAGTCCATGACCGGCGCTTTGAAAACTGGCAGAACAGCAGATAGACGGCAATAAACGCTACCAGCCCAATACCAATCATGCGCAGTGTCATGTTACCGATGTACCAATGCGGCGGAATCTTTACCAGCCCGGCTGTAAAGATAATCCCTGCAAGCAGGATATAACCCAGCCAATTGGTCGCCAGACTCAAGCTGAAGATACGGGTAATGGTGCCGCTTTCCAGACCAAGGCGAGAGTAGAGTCTATAGCGCAGACCGATACCTCCCACCCACGTGCTAAGCGTGAGCGTAAAGGCATAACAGATAAACGACACAATCATAACTTGGCGTTTACCCAGTTTGTGCTGGCAATACGCACGTCCAATTAGGTCGTAGAAGCCATACATGATGTAGCTGACCACTACCAAGCCTACCGCCATCAGAATGGCCGGCCAGCTATACTGGCGAATGGAGTGCCATACCTGTACCCAGTCTACCTGCCGGGCATACATTACAAGCAGGACAGTAACCGCGATAAAGAACGCGAAGGTCAAAAGCTTTTTGGCGATAGACCATACTCTGCCTTTAGTAGAGGCTTTTGGCTTCATTGAGGCATCCTGGGAGTGCCCTAGGGCGGCGGTCATGTATGAGTCCTCGCACGTTCCGGATCTACTGGATCGGATCGTTCCAGATACGATTGAGCAGGCGGTTCGACCAGCGCTAATTTAGGCGTGTGTGCCGGAAGCCAGCCCACCCAGGCAGGAAAGTGCCGTAAAAAGTGAAAGACCAGCAGGGTTTTAGCCAAATGCCAAGCAGTCTTGCGTGGCACCTTGGTCATGTCTACATGCTGACAATGCTGAGACATGAGTTGTTCGAGCCGCCCACGCAGGACCTGATTAAAGGCTCGATCGTGAAAGATGAGATTGGATTCTAGGTTGAGGGATAGGCTCAAAGGGTCGAGATTGCTGGACCCAACCGTAGCCCAATAATCATCCATCAAGGCAACCTTCCCGTGGAGAGGGCGCCGACAGTATTCGTAGACTTCAACGCCCTCGGGTACAAGGTAGTTATAAAGCATCCGCGCGCCAACCTTCACGATCGGCATATCCGGCTCACCCTGAACAATCAATCTAACCTTCACGCCGCGCCGCGCGGCATTGCGTAATTCACGCAGCAGGCGATAACCAGGAAAGAAATACGCGTTGGCGATAATGATCTCGCGCTTGGCGCTTCGCATCATTTCAATATAGTGCTGCTCGATATCCGTACGATGCTCTTCGTTGTCGCGGTAGACGAATAAAGCCTGTGCATCACCCGGGAAAGCATTACGAGCGGGCTCATTACGCCGCCGTCCCCACCAGCGTCGGGGCTCTTCACTATTGCCCAGCGCTTCCAGGGTAAAGCGATGAATATCAGCCACAATGGGGCCTTCTACTTCTACCGCATAGTCCTGCTTGGCTGTAGGACCAAAATCGCCCACGTGATCAGCTGAGAAGTTAATCCCACCTACAAAGGCGATCTGAGCATCGATCACAACAATCTTACGATGCAGTCGGCGGAACAAATTGGTCCGGCGACCCATGAACAGGGGACGCGGATCGTAGAAGCGGAAACGAACCCCGGCAAGCACCAGCTCGTCGAGAAACTCTTTGGTTAACTCTGCAGAGCCGTAGCCATCAACGGTGACCTCGACATGCACGCCACGCTTGGCAGCATCAATCAGTACACGGTGTAGCTCGTTACCTATCTTGTCTTCAAAGAGGATAAATGTCTCTAACAAGACCTCCCGTTTAGCCTGGGAAATGGCTTCGAATACTCGGGGAAAATATTCTTCACCATTTTCCAGAAGCTGAATTCGGTTGCCGTCTCGCCACTGCAGGTTCATACACACAGCTCCACAGCCAGAGGTGCATGATCAGACAGATGAGACCAAGGCCGGTTTGATAGCACTTCAGGCGTACGTACCGTGAGGTTTCGCGTGTAGATACGGTCCAGTCGCAGCATAGGCATACGGGCAGGAAAGGTCTTGGCGTGTTGACCATGGGCGTTAAGGAACGCTTCCTCAAGCCCGGCACCTGACTTAAGTACATCGCTGGCGCGCTGGCGCCAGTCATTAAAGTCACCCGCAACCACCAGAGGTGCGTCGTCCGGCAGGTTCTCTATCAGCTTACACATCAGTTTTAGTTGCTGTAGACGATGGTTCTCCCGAAGTCCCAGATGACAACAAATAGCATGAATATCAATATCATGATCGGGAACGCGCAGCACACAGTGGAGCAGGCCGCGCCTCTCCGGACCAGTGATAGATACGTCCAGGTTTTGATACGTCACGATCGGAAACTTGGACAAGACGGCGTTGCCATGATGGCCATCCGGGTAGACCGCATTTCGCCCGTAGGCGAAATCGGTCCACATGGAATCAGCCAGAAACTCATACTGCGGCGCCGCTGGCCAGTTCTCGAAGCGCAACGGGTGTTTCTCGTGCGTACCCAACACTTCTTGCAGAAACACGAGATCAGCCGATGTCGTGCGCACCGCATCACGCAGTTCCGGCAAGATGAACTTGCGGTTGAAGGACGTAAAGCCCTTGTGCGTGTTGATAGTGAGGATCTTGAACGAGAAACCCTTTGTTGCGTTCGTCATGCTTGACGCTTCCTCCGCTTGGTTTGCTTGGTCAATTCGAACAACAGAAATGACCGTCCTGTTACTTGATAGACATCACCAAACGCAAAGGTGTCGCCGGTTTCCAACAAATCAGGTTGATTGGTATCAACCTGCAAAACCCAGTGCTCACCTTGAGGCACTTCGGGCAATGTGAAATCCACCATGTCGTAATGGGCATTCACGACCATCAGAAGCGACGTATCAGAGCCGGTACGGCGAATCCCGGTAGGCTGCGCACGACCGTCTAGCAGGATACCCATACAGCGGTTACTACCGTCCTGCCACTGATCCATGCCCATTTCTTCGCCACTCGGCATTAGCCAGGTCACGTCTTTGACGCCGAGTTCTTCGTTGTATACCCCAGTGAAGAAACGGCTACGACGCAGCAGTGGATATTTCATCCGCAGCTCAATCAACCGGCGAGTGAAGTCCTGCAGTTCTACACTACGTTCTTGAATATCCCAGTTTATCCAGCCAATTTCGCTGTCCTGGCAATAGGCATTGTTATTGCCGCCCTGAGTACGAGCGAATTCATCCCCTGCCAACAACATGGGCGTGCCTTGGGAGAAGAACAGCGTCGTAAGGAAATTGCGCATTTGGCGGTAACGCAGGTCAATGATGTCTGGGTCGTCCGTTTCGCCTTCTACGCCACAGTTCCAGGACAAGTTATTGGAGTGGCCGTCGTTATTACCCTCGCCATTGGCTTCGTTGTGCTTATCGTTGTAAGACACGACATCATTAAGCGTGAAGCCATCATGAGCGGTGACGAAATTAACTGACGACGCAGGCTTGCGACCACGCTGGTTGAACTGATCACCCGAACCAAGAACGATCTTGGCAAAGTCACCCAGTTTGTCATCATCGCCTTTCCAGAAGGACCGTGCCGTATCGCGGAATTTATCATTCCATTCCATCCAGCCTGGGGGGAAGTTACCGACCTGATAGCCGCCGGGGCCGCAATCCCAAGGCTCAGCAACAAGCTTGAGCTGATTCAGGACTGGGTCCTGACGGCAGGCATCGAGGAAACCGCCGCCTTCGTCGAAACCATGAGGTTCGCGTCCCAGAATGGTAGCGAGGTCGAAACGGAAACCATCCACACGCATTTCGGTTGCCCAATAGCGCAAGGAGTCAGTCACCATCTGCAATACGCAAGGGTGACTCATGTTAAGTGTATTACCCGTACCGGTATCGTTGATGTAGTACCGAGGATTATCCGGCATCAGGCGATAATAACTGGCGTTATCGATCCCCTTCAGCGAGAGGGTCGGGCCCATCTCATTGCCTTCGGCGGTATGGTTGTAGACCACGTCGAGAATGACCTCAAGGCCGGCCTTGTGCATCCGCGCCACCATGATCTTGAACTCGCCGATCGATTGGCTAGCCATGTAGCGAGCATGAGGTGCAAAAAAGGCCAGGGTGTTATAGCCCCAGAAATTACGCAGCCCTTTCTCAAGCAGGTGGTTGTCATCTAGGAAGTAGTGGATCGGCATCAGCTCGACGGACGTCACACCTAGCGAGCGGATGTAATCGACAACATCGCTTTCGTGAAACGCGGAAAACGTACCGCGTGTGTTTTCTGGTACAGAAGGATGCTGCATGGTGAAACCACGCACATGGGTCTCGTAGAAAACAGTACGTTCCCACGGTACCTTGGGCTTTTCAGTAGTACCCCAGGTAAAGGCTGGATCGATCACACGGCAGCGGGGCATGTAAGGTGCACTGTCGCGCTCATCAAAGGAGAGATCACCATCTGGATGGCCAATGGTGTAGCCGAACAGGGCGTCATTCCACTCAAGCTCGCCTACAATATGCTTGGCGTAAGGGTCGATCAGGAGTTTATTGGGGTTGAAGCGGTGGCCTGCTTCCGGCTCATAGGGACCATGCACACGGTAACCATACAGCGTGCCAGGGCGGGCGTCAGGCAAGTAGCCATGCCAGATTTCATTGGTGTATTCCGGCAGCTCGATACGCTCGATTTCTTCGAGGGTATCCTGATCGAACAGGCACAGCTCAACTTTAGTAGCGTGAGCCGAGAAAAGGGCAAAGTTGACGCCGGAGCCGTCCCAGTTGGCTCCTAAAGGGTAGGGCATTCCTTCGCGAACGCGCGATGTCGTACGGTTGACGAAAGCGTTTTGGGTCTTTTCAGAACTATCGCTAGGCTTGTTAGCGCTCATAGTAATCGACTCAGGTCTATGTCTTAGAGCTCAATCAGGCTTTACCTGTATTGAGGTAACGGGTTACCAGCTCCGTCTAGAGCGAGGCACGCTCACCCATCCGGTGACGTGGCATGTCCGGGGCTTCTTATACGTCATAGGTATAGAGGCTCCCGGATGCTGGCAGTTCCGAAGCAGCGTGTGCCATGCCTATTAGAGCGAAGCGGAGCAAGGTTTAATAAATAAATCGGTATTTTTATATATATACGTGTATAAGACTTGTATAGTTATCAAAACGTGTTTGGAATTAAAAAGGCGGAAAAGAATGATTGTTCTTTTCCGCCTTTTTAATTTCGATTCGTACAACCTGATAACGAATCAGAATATCAACGCCTGTTATTTGGAACCGCCCTTGCGGCCGGCTTCAGCTGCACGTTCACGATCATTGGCAAAGTTGCCTCCACTGTTACGGCCGCCTTTACGTCCGGCTTCGGCAGCCCTTTCACGATCGTTGGCAAAGTTACCAGGATTGTTGTTCTTGGCAGTCATGAATTTACCCTCACGTTGGTTTCTGGAAATAGCAGTTATTACCACGTTTAACCACTAACCCTGCGCTATATGGGATAGCCTCATGAGGCTACGGTTCACCTGCTCCAGCCCACGGCTGACGAGTGGTGCGGGGCTTTTGCAGTGTGTAAAAAGATAGGTTGCCAACAAATATACATAAAACTACGTCCGGCAAACCTCGTCTATTCATAACCTCGCGGCTTTATGCAAAATCAGCTGTATGCGGATTAGCATTTAATTGGCAGCAATTAGGTTCAGAAGTTAGCCAGCCATCCAGATCGCGTGGTTCAAACTCCATGCAAGTGGGCATTTCAGCAGGATTATCACTTACGATGGGATCAGGTTGAGGAACTTCAGGGCGGTGTGCCATGGCATCAATTCTCGTAGGATTAAGATTACACCCGAACACCTTGAATCGAGTGCTGGAATTGATACGCGAAGCAGAGGCTAGTTCCGGCCTTTTATCGGGCTTAAATATTATCCAGATAAAAGGTATATAGCGTTTTGATATATAACTTCTGCTATATATCAAACAAGGAGGGAATGTTTACCCCTTCCGTTATTAGCGGAAGGGGTAGAGACATTAAGGCAATACTTACTCTTTAGGTACCGCCTTGGCACGCGAAACGCGAGGCTTTTTAGGTGCAGCTACCGCTGTTTTCTCGACGGGTGGCTTTTCAGCCTTTGGCTTGATGGCTTCCTTGACCTTCTCAATCGCTTGTTCAGCGAGCGAAGCAGCCTTGGGTTTAGTTGCGCGAGGCTTCTTGGGCTTGGCTGCCGGTGCCGAGGCTTCTGGCGCTACACCTTGCTGCTGCTCGGCTTCATAGAGCTTGGTAGCCATCTCCCAATGGCGATGCTCTTGATGAGCAGGGCGACCTTCGGACTCCCAGATCTGGTAGGCGAGCTGCTGAATGCGTTCGGTGCGTTGACTCATTGTAATGTCTCTCCTTGTGACAGGTCTTGTGTAATCAATAAACCAAGAGGAAAGCTCGCAAGAAGCTCGCTTAATGAAAGTTCACTCTGTTTCACATGGACAGATGAATGGCTGAAAGTTTCCATAAAAGTTTGATCGACGAACTGTTTTGGTACTTTTACGGAGGTGTCCTGCCATACCGACGCATCAAAAGAGGGTGCTGATCCCTCTCCAATGAAGCCTTGAACGCGTAAAGGTACCACTACAATAACAGCCTTGCCTTGATACTCGCGTGCAAATGCCAGAACGTGACTAGCATGTACCCCTGAGACTTCAAGCGGGATGTATTGCCCTTTGAGGAATACATCCGCATGGGTAGTGCGGGCCGCCAGAGTTCTTGCAATCACGCTTTGCTTAACACGACCATCCTTCCAGCTGGAAAGCAGTTCTGCCGGGGCTTTGGCCTCTTTCAGCGCTGCAATTCGAGGAGGGTAGTCGACAGGGCGACGGTTGTCGGGCTCAACAAGGCTCAGGTCCCAGAAGTCACAGCCCTGGTAAAGGTCAGGTACACCCGGAGCGGTCATTCTCAGTACCGCTTGAGTAATGCCGTTCAGGGCGCCTGCAGGAGCAATACGGGCTACCGTCTCGACGATGTCCTTACGAATGGCTGCGCCTTTCTCGCCAACAATCAATTGTTCCAGGAAGTTGCGGCACGCTGTTTCATATTCGGTATTAGGAGTCCACCAGTCTGACTCAAGCTTTTCTTCCCGGAGCGCTTTTTCCTGCCAGGGCAACAGGCGATCCAGATATGCCTGAAGTCCCTGCTTATCGTCTGCCGTCAGATCAAGCGGCCAGCTCGCGAGCAAGGTCTGATAAAGCATCAGCTCATCGCCTGGGGTAGGCGCGGGCTTGTCGGCGAATGACCCGCGCAGGGGCGCTGCCATATCCAGCCAGCGTGTTGCTGCTGCGGTATAAACGTCAGCCATTTCAGAAATGACGGCCAGACGTGCCCGGGTGTCTTCGCCGCGCTTATGATCATGGGTAGCAGTCGTCAGCATATTGCGTGGGAACTGCTCGGAGCGCAGTTTGCTACCCTTGTGGAACTCTTCTGTGCTCTGACTGAAATTCTGCGGGTCGAACCCCACATCATTGCGCGAGAGCAGAGCGCCAGAGCGGTAGCAGGAAGTATCCTCTACTGCCTTGGCAGCGACAGGCGACGTCAGCTGCTGGAACTTGGTGATAGCGCGACGCTGTTCACGGCGTGCCACGCTGCCTACGGGTTGACGGCACGGTGCTTTGCCACCCAGCCACTCATGCAGCAAATCCAGCACTGGCAGCTCGGCTTCCGAAAGATTCGGGCGCGCGCCGTCTACAGCTTTCTGGAAGAACTTCTCGTCTTCACCGGTGAAGCCTGCCACGCTTGCATAAGTACGGTAAACCGGGAAGTAGGTGATCAGCTCAAGCAATACGCGGCGAATAGAGCCGAGGCTAATGTCTCGGGTACGCCAATCCTGTTGAGCTACAACATGTAGGGTATGAGCAGTCGATTCAAACTCGCTTGCCAGCGCGGTAGTGACCACGAGACGGCGTGCCTCACGAACCTCCTCCATGAAGTCGGCAGGGCGCCCGGTTTTTTCAGCCCAGAACTCATTCAAGGGGTCTTTTCCGGCTGGGTCATGCATGACACCCGATACTTCGTTCATGAACTCGTAGCCGGTGGTGCCATCAATGCCCCAGTCACCACGCAGGTGCTCGCCTTCGGCAAGGATCTTTTCCACATAAATGGGGAAGCCGCCTTCAGGCATGCCGTTGGGCCGGCTCTGGCAGAGCGTATCAATCTGCCGGCGCAGCTTGCGGCAATAGCCTCGCGGATTGGCTAGGCCGTCGATATGGTCAAGACGCAGACCATCGATCAGCCCCTCACCGATCAGGCGGAAGATCATGGCATGCAGCGCTTCGAAAACCTCGGGACGCTCCATTCGCAGGCCGCCAAGCTCGGTGATATCAAAGAAGCGACGCCAGTTGATATCGTCAGAAGCCGTGCGCCAGCTTGCCAGGCGGTAATGCTGACGCTCCAGCAGTGCATGCAAGCGCTCATGATTAGCGGCGTCGCTTGCATCAAAGGCAGCCAGGCATTGCGCCAGTGATTTTTTGACAGCAGGGTTCTGACGAGCACTTTCCGCCAGCTTGGTGACAGCCTCGTTAGCGCCTTCTCGGTCGCCCTCGCGTGCCTCGAAGGCATCGGCAAACAGACGCAGCTCGGAGTCGTCGCTTGCGCGCAGGATGTCAGCATAGGTGGGAGGGGAAATCGGGAAGTGGTGGGCGTAGTACTCGACCCGGAAGCCTTCCGTCTCATCAAAGACCAGCTTCAATTCACCTGATTGCAGAATGTCGCCATAAGCGCCGCCCAGGAAAGGCAGCAGCAACTGACCGTGCAATTCAGGGTCAGGGCTATACCAGTTGATATCGTAGAATTTGGCGTATGGGCTATGGCGTCCCCATTTGAGCACATCCAGCCACCAGGCATTCTCCGATCCGCCGACACTCATGTGGTTAGGCACAAAATCGACGATCAGTCCCATGCCACGCTCGCGCAAACGAGCCACCAGACGGCGTAAGGCTTCTTCACCCCCTAGCTCAGGGTTGACACGGGTAGGGTCTACGACGTCATAGCCGTGAACCGAGCCTGCTCTTGCAGTAGTAATAGGGGATGCGTAAATGTGACTGATGCCTAGGTCGGCAAAGTAGTCGACCAAAGGAATGGCATCGTCCAGGGTGAAGTCTTTGTGAAACTGCAGGCGAATAGTCGCGCGCACTGGGCTCATGATGAGTGGCTCTCCGCTTCATGACGGGCTGCCGCCAGTAACTGCAGGCGACGCTTAGGGGTTTCGTTATTGAGTAGGGTGCTGGCCTGATCCGGCCAACGGCGGCGCCAGTTAGGATGGCTGTCGATCGTTCCGGGCAGATTGGCCTGTTCTTCTAGGCCCAGGGCATCTTCCACGGGCAGGATGACCAAGGGGGCTGGGGTCTTTCCTATATGGCTTATGCAGGCATCTACGGCCTCTTGGGCGCTATCAAGGCTTGTGTCCTTCAGGCCCAGCGTCTTGGCCAGGCGCTGGCGATCCTCATCGCGATTTTGCTTTTCCTTTTCTTCGGTGGTGTCTTCCGCTAGTTGTTCCAACTTAGCCTGCCACTCAATGTCTCGGCCAATCCACCAGCCGGTCATGGTAGGAAGATCGTGAGTGGTCGTCATGGCAATGGACGTGTTATTCCAATCTTCGATGTTCTTGAAGTTCTGGTCTTCGTCGCGTTCGAACATCAGTACTTGCATACCCATGATGGATTTCTCCACCAGGCGCTCACGAAAACCTTCCGGTACAGTCCCCAAGTCTTCGCCCATGACGATGCATTCGTTCCGCCAGGACTCGATAGCTACCAAACGCAGCATGTCTTGAATGGGATAGGTGAGATAGGCGCCATCTGCTGGTGAGGCACCTTCCGGTACCAGCCAGAGCCGTTGCAAGCCCATGACATGGTCGATGCGTACGCCGCCTGCATGAGCAAAGTTTGCCTTGAGCATTTCCAGGAAGGCCCGGAAACCATGACGCTGCAAGCCGGCAGGTGAGAATGCTGAAATACCCCAACCTTGGCCGCGCTGGTTGAGCAGGTCCGGTGGAGCCCCAACGCTTACGGAAGAGAGCAGTTCTTCCTGTCGGCTCCACGCTTGGCTGCCACCGCCATCGGCGCCTACGGCAATATCGGCGATAAGACCGATCTTCATGCCTGATTCCTGCGCTGCCTTTTGCGCTTTCTCCAAGCCGCGAGCCGCAAGCCACTGCGTAAACGCGTAGAACTCCACATCCAGCGCGTGGGTTTTGGCAAATTCTGCTACAGCAGGATTCTTAGGGTCCCGGTATTCTTCGGGCCAGTGCTGCCAGCTAGGCGCTGAGGTGCCGTGAGCAAAGGAGGCATGTAAGGCCTCGAAGCGGCAGTGGTTTTCCAACGCTTCGCCACCTTCCTGGCGGAAAGCCTGAAAATCCTCCTGCTGCTCACCACTTTTTACCCGGAAGTCCATGTGCAGCGCGCGCAGCACTCGCAGGCGTGTCTTGGCGATGGCAGGCCAGTCGACCATGTCCAGGCCTTCAAGGCGGGACCACTCTTGCTGAAGGCCGGTCTTGTCCAGGGCATGCGTGAGCGCTTCTTCACCCAAAATAGCGGCAGGTGAGGCGTTCAGGATATTGAGAAACATGCGGCTGGACGGTGAATAGGGGCTGTAACGGTTACCATCAGCACTGAACATGGCATGCAATGGACTGATAGCCACCGCATCGGCACCGAGGTCCGCTGCCGAGCGGACAAACTCTTCGAGTGCCTTCAGATCACCCAGGCCACCATCGCCGGGACGACGCAGGCTATACACCTGTACCGCGAGCCCCCAGGTACGCGGTTCGGGTTTACCCAAGGCGTCGGTAATGCTGTAGCAGCGCTCGGGGGCAATCGCCAAGGTGACCTGCTGACTGCCTAAGCTCAGGGTGTGGTAACCCATGGTGTCAATCGGCGCGAGCTGTCCGTTACTATCGACTTTACCTGTCACACTACTACCCGTTTCGAGCGTTAGTGTATAGGTTTGTCCAGCCTTGAACTGACCTGGACGGCCCACAGGTTTGTCACACTCTCCGGTAATCAGGGGCGGCAGATTCTCGCTGTCTTCAAGTTCATCCAGCTTGGCCAAACTGGCTTTGATATCGGCTTCAGACTCAGCAGGAAGACCCAGTGCTGCCAACAGGCTACGCAATGCTTCATCCGATACCTGTTGCGGAGTGCCGTCATAGGCATCCCACTGAATGGAAATGCCGGCTTTTTCTGCCAGCGCATGCAGTTGTTCAGAGCCGTTCATTGAGCGTCCTCCAGCCAGGCGAATGCCGTATGTCCGGCCAGTTGGCCTTGTGCGCGAGCAGACAGATCATTTTCTGCACTGGCAAACAGTAAGCGGCCCGGTTGCTTGGTGTCGGTTGAAGCGGTTTGCTCGCTCAGGTTGACCTCAAGGGTCAGGCGGGCACCATCACCTAATGTCCAGCAGGCGGTTACGGCCTTGTCACCCAGCGCCTTGACCTCTGCCGGACGAGCACCAGGAAGACGGGGAATGATGTCCTGATGGCGAATTTCCAGAAGCTTCTTGTATAGCCCAACCCATAAGGCATGGTCCGGCTGGTCGGCTTCACCAAAGTTTGGTTTTGAGTCTTCGAACGTCGTAACGGCATTCGGATCTGGAATCTTTTCCCGATTTTCTTCGTGAGTAAAAAACTCGAAGTCTTTGAACTCGTTACGGCGACCCTCTTTTACCAGCTTGGCCAACTCTTCGTTATGACTGGTAAAAAACAGGAAGGGCTGGCGGCTGCCCCATTCTTCGCCAATAAAGAGCAACGGAATCATTGGGCTAAGTAACAGAAGCGTCGTGGCAGCCTTGAGGGCTTTCTCAGGAGCGATAAGCGTAAGCCGCTCACCTAGCGCACGGTTGCCGATCTGGTCGTGGTTCTGCAAAAAGATGACAAAGGCAGTCGGTTGCAGATGGCTGCTGGGCTCACCGCGAGCCTTGCCATGGCGAGTGTCTTCGCCCTGGTAGATAAAGCCTTCGCTCAGGCAGCGAACCAGCTTGGCAGTAGCGTCTTGGGTAAAGTCTTGATAGTACCCTTCATTTTCACCTGTGATCATGGGGTGGATCACGTTGTGCCAGTCGTCTGCCCACTGTCCATCATAATGGACACCGCCCAGAAGAGAGGCGGTGTTGTCTTCGTTTTCAAGTACCAGATGCACATGGCGACCAGGCTCGACCGTTGAGCGAATCTCTTCAGCCATTTCCATGAGGAAGCCTTTGTCTCCAATGGCATGGACCGCATCGAAGCGCAGGCCGTCGAAGCGGTATTCCATCAGCCACATCAGGGCATTGTCTTTGAAGTAGCTGCGTACGGCCTGCTGGCGGAAGTCAATGGCGGCGCCCCAGGGCGTGTGAATGTCTTCGCGAAAGAACTTTTCGGCATAGGCGTGCAGATAGTTACCGTCCGGGCCGAAGTGGTTGTAGACCACATCAAGAAACACCATGAGACCGTGCTCGTGGGCAGTATCGATCATGGCCTTGAGGTCTTCAGGTGTACCGTAGGAAGATTCCACGGCATAAGGCAAAACACCGTCATAGCCCCAGTTACGACCGCCGGGAAACTCGCTCAACGGCATTAGCTCAATGGCTGTGACACCCAGCGCAGCCAGTTTAGGCAGAATGTCGGTAACACCTTTGAATCCACCCAGTGTGCCTACGTGCACTTCATAGATCACGCTTTCATGCCAAGGGCGACCGTTCCAATCGGTACGGCGCCACTCATAGGTATGGGGGTCAATAACGATGCTGGCTTCGTGTACGTCTCCAGCCTGAGCACGAGAGGCAGGGTCGGGAACCAGGAGATCACCAATACGATAGCGATAGCGGGTACCAACGCCGCAGGCGGCCTCAGCGCTAAACCAGCCGCCATCCAAGGCTTGCATTGGGATAATCATGCCGCCGTCCAGCACTACATCAACAGCATTAGCACTGGGTGCCCAGAAGCAGAATTGGGTACGGTTATCGGAGAGAAGAGTGGCGCCAGCCGTGCATTGCCAGGCGTAGCGGTTATTTTTGGACGGGCGTGACAAGTCCTTCATGCGTTCTGTCTCCCAGTGGAGGGCAGGGTAAGGCACGTGGGTGCAGGTTCGGTTTTTGGTGCGCGCTCCCGCCGTGAGGGCGGGAGTGTTCTTTCTTTGACCAGAAAGATGGCGCTAAAGTTGAATCAAATCGCAGCTTGTTCCTGACGAACTTTTACCAGCAGTGACTGATACAGCTCGTCGTACGGCTGAGCGCTCTGAGACCAGTAGAATGGACCGCTCATGGCGCGTAGACGCATCGCTTGCAAAAGATCCTTACGCGCGAAGACTTCAAACGCGCGATCAATTGATTTTGTGTAGCTTTCCAGGGTGTGCTTGTCGAACAGAAATCCAGTCAGACCATCCTCGATACTATCAGCCAAGCCGCCTGTACGACGTGCAATAGGCAGAGAAGCAAAGCGCTGCGCATACATCTGACTCAAGCCACAAGGCTCAAAGCGAGAGGGCATCAGCAGGAAGTCACTGCCAGCAAACATTCGACGGGCTTCGGTTTCACAGAATCCAACATGGACACCTACGCGGCCTTTGTGGCGCTTGGACAGCTCACTTACGGCTCGCTCAACAGCAGGTTCACCACAGCCGATAATGACCAGTTGGCCGCCACGGGAAACAATGTGGTCTACAGCTTCGATGGTCAGGTCGATACCCTTCTGGTGCACCAGGCGGGATACCACGGCAAACAGTGGACCTTCCGACGCTTCAAGGCCAAAGTCTTTACGAATTCGTTCGGCGTTAGCCTGCTTGCCTGCCCAGTCAGCGGGAGAAAAGGTCTGACACAGGTGCGGGTCATTGCAAGGATCCCAGCCTTCGTCGATTCCGTTAAGAATGCCGGAAAGCTTGCCTTGCCTGGCCTTGACCTGAAGGAGACCTTCCAGCCCACAACCAAACTCAGGCGTAGTGATTTCCTTGGCGTAGGTCTGGCTTACTGTGGTGATATGACTAGCGTAACTCAGGCCGGCCTTGAGGAAAGAAATCTTACCGTAGTATTCCAGGCCTTCAATGGAAAACGCTTCAGCGGGAATTCCCAGGTCTGCCATGCAATGGCGGGGAAACACGCCCTGATAGGCCAGGTTGTGAATGGTCATCACGGATGGCGTCTTCAGTCCACGCCACTGCGCATAGCCGGCAGTCAATCCTGTCTGCCAGTCGTTCAGATGCAGGAGGTCAGGGCACCAGCGAATGGACGCTGTACCGGCAGCCACGTCAGCCGCTGCAGAGGCCAGACGACCAAAGCGAATATGATTGTCAGCCCAATCAGCACCATGGCTGTCCGCATAAGGCGTGCCAGGGCGCTCGTAGAGCTCCGGGCAGACCAGTACATAGATTACAAGGCCATCTTCCTGATCAACACGGGCAATGTCGCAGGCTGGCATGGCGGCTAATGCTGGAATACGTCCGACAATCTGCATTTCATCGCGGATGGCATCCATGACAGGACGATAGCCGGGAATAAGGACTCGGACATCATGCTTGGACGACAGGGCGCGCGGCAGGGCAGCTGAGACTTCTCCCAAGCCACCGGCTTTAACGAAATCAGTAATTTCGGGTGTTACAAACAAAATACGCTTACGTGTTTCAACGACGGAGCTCAGCTTCAGCTGGCGATCGTCGGTTTGAGTAGGGAAGCGATTGGCATTGCGTACTTCTGCTGAGTTAGCAGCTACAAGCGTTTCAAGTTTCCCCACAACGGCATTTGCCATATTGCGCTCCCAAAAGCAGTAATGACTGAGGTGTGCCCAATGAACGCTTCTCGTCGAAGCCGACATACCGATCAAAAACGTCCACAGCCATGCTGCTTAAAGCCCCTGGCGACGTCCCTCTGTAAGGGACTGGACGAAGGGGCGCTGCAAGGTTTCGCCCGATAGTCCAGTCTGCTTAAAGATGACCTGCACCAGCTCGCCGAAGTTTCCTGGTTGGGTATGCACATTTGACGAACGTGCTAGAACCGTGCCGCTTCTGGCAGCCTTTGTAATAGCACGCGCATGCAGTTTTAGCGAAGATCGTTACAGTTACGCGACAGTAACGTGCCTGATCGGCTTAAATTCATATTTCAGGCTGTCTAGCTGGCGTGTTGTGCATTTCGTCGGATGCTGAGTGGGGCCGTTTGATCTGTGTCCCAACTTCAGCACGAACTTGAGGCAGACACTCTGGAAACTCCCGGTTGACGAAAGCAATCAAGCGCTCTCGTACGTGGCAGCGCAGGTCCCAATTCTTGGAGGAGTCAGGGGACGTTACAAGGACACGCAGCTGTATGGCTTTATCCGACGCATCAGTAACCTGCAGAACGCACACGCGTCCATCCCACAAATGGGGCACTTCATTGCACACGCGCTCTAATTCGGCGCGTATTGGCTCCATCGGGAGCGAGTAATCCACCCACATGAAGACAGATCCCATGAGACTGGAGTTGGTACGCGTCCAGTTCTGAAAGGGTTTCTCGATAAAATATTGAAGCGGCACTACCAGCCGTCGATCATCCCAGATGCGTACAACAACATAGGTTCCCGTAATTTCCTCAACGCGCCCCCATTCGCCTTCGACAATCACGACATCGTCGATCCGAATCGGCTGTGTAACAGCAATCTGCAGGCCGGCGATGAGGTTGCCTAACACAGGACGTGCTGCAATACCGGCAACGATACCGGCAACACCTGCAGAGGCGAGCAAGCTGGCACCGATTTGCCGAACCTCTGGAAACGTCATCAGCATGGATGACAGGCCCACCAGGAAGACGACAAAGCCCAGGCTTCGCACCATGACACGTGTTTGGGTCTGGATACGTCTGGCGCGAAGGTTATCTTCAATATTAACCGGGTGGCGAATGGAAATCGTCGCGCCGATGGCTTTTACGCAGCGCAAACCCAGCCAGGTAAACGCAGCAATGGTGATCAGTGCCGTAAGGTGTCTTAGGCCACTAATCAGCGGCAGTGTATTCGGTGCAGAGCCGAGTACGCCTTGCAAGGCTATCAGTGGAATAAGAAAACGGGCAGGGCGCTCGGAGTAGCGAAGCAACGTCTGGGCGAACAGAAAAGGCCGCGCCAGCCGTTTAAGAACAGTAGAAATAAGAAATACGGCAATACTCGCAATTGCCATTGAAATACAGGCTGCTACTAGAGTTGCCAGCCAGGGATAAGAGAGAAGTCTCGACCAGTCGATGGACGTCATCCAGAGTCCTTAGGAATCAAAAAGCCGCGAGGCGCGGCTTTATCGGCTGATTCAGTCGTTGGATTTAAAGCGAAGTAGGGCGTTCAGGCGGAAGGGGGGTATTATCAAAACTACCGGCGTCAGCGTCATTGGCGGCTTCAATAGTTTGAATACGTGCCACAGCAGACACATTGCGCGCATAGCTGCGGGTGATATCGATGATCATCATGGCATCGCACCTCAATGCTGCAGGAAATTTGAACTTCAATCGCGCTGATGTTCAACGCTTGCTAATTCCGACTACCTTTCTCAGGTTCTGGTTCCTCACTTAACCAGCGGGTGCTGCTCTACCAGCTGAACGGTCATAGGTGGCATGTAATACCAGCCCATTAGTGGCAAGTATCTGCAAGCTACCTCTTGGGAAAAGGCGTGATTCAAAGTGGCAAGATAGGAGCGCTAATGGCTCAAGCTTATAGCCTGAATAAAGCGAGACGGCACTAAAGGGAGTGCAATAGTCTGAGCATCAATAGCCAAACGCCCATTCAGTGCTAATAGTTAAAGAAGCGCCTCTGGTGTGCAGGGGGGGTAAATTTCTATTAAAGGTAAGTCACCTACTGATGTTCATGCGTGCCTCTGATATAGCCAGCCGTGTTTCATACTCACGGAACACGTTGTTATCCGCGCCTTGGCGTTTAGTGCTTCTTTATTCCGTTTTTGGCGTCGTATGGGTCATTGGCACTTCTTTTGTTATCAAGCATCTAGAATGGCCGGAGTGGAGCTACACCTTTCGGGCCTTGATTTTCGTCTTTTTCACTGCCGTTAGTGGATGGTGGTTCACCAGGCGGCTGACGCATATTGCTATTCAAACCCAGCGTCTGATTAGCGAATCGGAAGGCGATTATCGAGCGCTTTTCGAGATTCATCCCGCACCAATGTGGCTTTACGATAAAAACAGTCTCCTGATCATCAAGGCAAACGAAGCAGCGTGTAGAACATATGGTTATGGGGCTGCACAGTTTACTCAGTTGAGCATTGTTGATTTATATGCTCCTGACGATAAAGAAAAGCTTTCCGCTCCTTCCGCTAAGGCAGCTATTACCAGCCAACGCTTGTCGGGTATTCACAGGCACATAAGCCAATCTGGAAAGGTCTTGGATGTCGATGTGCTCTGCCATGAGCATATCTTTGAGGAGCAGCCGTATGGACTCCTGATGGCCCAAAACATCAGTGCTCATTTCGAACTCGAAAAAAAACTGACTTACAGTTTAAGACAGCTGGAGCTCGCCCAACATATCGGCATGATGGGCTATTGGGAGCGAGATCTTTCTTCTCAATCTATTCACTGGTCCCCTGAAATCTATTCAATCCTTGATCTGGATCCAGAGCAGAATGGGCTCACATTCGAGCGTTTTCTTTCCCTGATCCACCGGGACGATAGAGCGCGTATGGCCAGGGTTTATCAGGAAACCGTGTCGGCTGGGCAGACTACTCATGAATACCGGGTTACACGAATCAACGGGGAGCTTCGCCATATCTTCGAGCGTACTCAGGTCCTGGAAGATGAAAGGGGGCATGCCGTAACCTTATTTGGTACCTTTATTGACGTTTCAGAAATAAAAGTGGCTGAGCAAGCGCTGGTCAGACAGCAGCAACGTTACAAACATATGATCGATAGCCTCCCAGAAGGTGTTTTGATCATTCGTCAGAGCCGTATCACGTATGCAAACAATGCGGCTCGCCAAATGTTTGCTGAGCAGGCGAGCGCTAAATTAAGCACGCTCGATATCAGGCAATTTTTTCACGCAGACTACCGCGACCGTGAGGTAGATCGGCTAGGTGCCTTGCATAAAGGATTGACGAAGGAGCAATCGTTTCGGCATATCAAACTGTTACGTTTGGATGGCTCGGAGTTTGAGGCTGAACTAGCAGAAATCATTCTTGAAGAAAATGATCAGCGTGATGTCCAGCTACTGATCCGGGACATCAGCCAGGCGTCTCAAATGCGACATGACCTTGAATCAGCCAACAAGAGCCTGCAGCGGTTATCTCAGCGATTGATCGAGGTGCAGGAGCTTGAACGACGACAGCTTGCCCGTGATTTACATGATGATATTGGTCAGCAGCTGACGGGTATCAAGTTGCACCTGCAGCGTCTTGTGCGCAAGCTCGCCCATGAGCCTGAAATCAGAACATTGGCAAATGACCTTAGTCAGGGTGTGGACGATGCGCTAGCCAAGGTCAGAAGCCTCTCATTGTCCCTTCATCCCTTACAGCTTGAGACCTTGGGTCTGGAAGCTGCGGTGCGCTGGCATCTCTCTCAGTTTCTAGGGGCAACACACACCCAATGGGAACTTCATATCGAAGGGGGGCTCGACAAGCTATCGTCAAATATTACGGTTGTCGCATTCAGGCTTATCCAGGAAGCAGTAAACAATGTTGCCAAGCATTCGCAGGCCGCTTCAGTCAGGATTAGCCTGATCCGCGAAGCAGGGCAACTGCGACTTGAGATATTGGATGATGGGTGTGGTTTCGATATAGGTGATGCATCCCGGGAGGCCAGAAGTCTTGGGCTGACCAGCATGCATGAGCGGGTAGCCTCGCTGAATGGAAAGATGAAAATATCGAGCATATCGGGCGTGGGTACTCGTATAACGGCGGTTTTGCCTGTCGTTCAATAACAGGATGAGGAGGGGTTCGGTTTGGTAAAGCGTGTAGCGCTTATTGATGATCATGCGCTGGTCAGAGCAGGACTCCGATCCCTGGTAGAAGATCAGCCGGGCTATGAAGTCGTGGCCGAAGGGGGCGATGGCTCGGACGTAGAGCGCATTCTCAAAAATGACAAGCCTGATATTTTGCTGTTGGATATCAGCATGAAGCATCTCAGCGGTTTAGATGCCCTGCGTCAGTGGCGCGAGCAGTACCCTGAAGTTCAAATCCTTATGTTATCCATGCACGCGACACCCGACTATGTTCTAGCTGCCTTACGCTTGGGCGCCCGTGGCTACCTCCTCAAGGATGCTGCAGCGCAGGAACTTGACCTTGCCTTGCAGGCATTAGCCCGTGACGAGTCTTATCTGAGCCCTGGTATTGCGCAGACTGTGATTCAGTCAGCGATTGTCGAAGGGCGGCCCCGTGAAAGCAGTGGGAGTGGAGCCGTGTTAACGCCTAGGCAGACTGAAATTCTCAGACTGATCGCACGCGGGTGTTCGACACGTGATATTGCTCAAGGATTAGGGCTTAGCGTGAAAACAGTCGATACCCATCGGGCGCAGATTATGGATCGCCTTAATCTTCATGATGTTCCGTCATTAGTACTTTATGCCGTACGTAAAGGCTTGATCAGTCCTGACGACTAGTGCCTTTAACCTAGGGGAATCCCTGATAGCCAAGAGGGTGCAGGGCTCGCACACTAAGTCATTGGCTATTTAAAGAGTGCCTCATGTCTTCCTTTCCCTCCCAAGCTGATCGATTCCTGGAGCATTACCTGGCGCGGCACCAGGCTCCCGAAGCGCTATCTGCTTCGTTTCCAGTGTCCTATTCCTGGGCGCTGTGCTTGGGCGCAGCCGTACTAACGCTGTTATGCCTGGCTATTGGGCTGGCTGAGGCAGCAGTGCTGATCTGGGGCGGTGTCTTTACCCTGGCTACCATAAAGCGTTTGGCATGGAAGGCGTTCTCTGCCTGTGCTCTGGCGACGTTAGCGGGATGTCTTGTTTGGTATGTGATTGACCCTCGTCCGTTCGACGTCAATAGGGTTTCCGTGGTTGTCTGCGGATTGGTTATTTGCGTCAGCTATTTGCTGGGTCAGGTGGTGCGTCTCAAGGCAACGGTGAAGCGCCAGCATATAAATAATCACCTGCCTGTTCAGTTCAGCACGGCACTGACCCAAGCGCCTGACGTATGCCTGAAAGAGCTGGATCTGGAGGGGCGTCTGCTCAGCATGAACGAGACTGGCAAACGTCTGATGGATGCCTGCAATTTCGATTCGGTTCACGGTACGGCTTGGTTAAGCCTCTGGACAGAAGAATGGTCTGCGCAAGCACAACAAGCATTCGATCAGGCCTGTCTTGGATTACCAGGGCGCTTTAGTGGTGTCTGTGAGACCCTAAAGGGAAACCCAAAATGGTGGGACGTGTTGATTCTTCCTGTTCGAGGGCTGGACGGGCAGGTTGAGTCACTGCTGACTTTTTCATGGGATATGACAGAGGCCCAGCAAACTGCAATAAACCTTAAACAGGCTCATGATGAGTTTGATGCGTTACTGAACACTCTTAACGAGGGAATGTACACGCTCGACCAGAACTGGCGCTTTACTCAGGTCAACGATATGGCGCAGGAGGTGCTCAAGCGGTCACGGGAGGAGCTAGTGGGCTCTTATATCTGGGATCTTTACCCGGATGAAGTGGAGCGCGAGCTCGGTGCAGCTTACCGGGATGTTATGTACTCAGGTTTTCCTCGACATTTTGAGTTCTACTTTCGACCGTTCCAGCAGTGGCACCGTGTCAGTGCCTACCCGAGACCAAACGGTATTACGGTATTTTTTAGCAATATCACCTCGGATGTTGCGAGCGTCCAGCAGAGCCAGGCCACCGAGACACGCTTGCGTCTGGCGCAAGAAATTGGCCGCTTTGCCGACTGGCAGTTTGAGTTGTCAACACGTGAGCTCATGTTGTCTGAACAGGCAATGCAGCTGTTGGGTATCTCCATGGAGTCCGGTAGCTCACATCAGGATGAGCTGATGAAGCATCTGCATCCGGATGATCGTCTCGGACTGGTTTCTGCCTTGCTGGATTTAACGGAAGGCAAGCCTTCCCTGAATGTTTCTGCACGCCTGAAAAATACCGAGCAATCGGGAGCATGGAGAAATTTTCAATTCGCCGGCGTAGTTCTGCGTCCTAAGGCTCACCCGCAGGGGTTACTGGTGGGCTGCATGCAGGATGTTTCCATACAAAAGCATCGTGAGCAGCGCTTGATTCAAGCAGAAGCATTCACGCGTAGCATTCTTGACGCATTGCCTCAGTTGGTTTGCGTGCTGAATGAAGCCGGCACGGTTATTACCGTGAATCAAGCCTGGAATCGCTTTATCGATACGGCTCCTTCCCAGTGGAAGTGGCCGGAGGCTGGCAGCAATTATCTGAAATTCTGTACAGCCATGGCAGAGCGGGGGGAAGCCATGGCTCAAATTATACTGGCTAAGCTTCAAGCCCTGCTGGATGGGAGTGGTGATCCCTTTAGCCTGGAATTCAAAGTAGAGCTGGGCGGGGATATTCGGGTCTTTCACCTATTTGCGCTGCTGATGGACACGGAGCAGAAGCAAATCCTTATTGTTCATGATGATGTGACAGAAACCGCCCGTCTGCAACGCGCGATCAACACCCAGACCCAACGGCTCAAGCTTATTTATGAAGGAGCAAACGACGGGTTATGGGAATGGATACCGCAGCGCAAGGCGCTTTACCTATCCGAGCGGTTTATTGAGCTAATAGGTGACGCTATTGGGGAAGAGCAACCGTTTTCGCAATGGCTGGTCGACCACGCTCATCCTGAGGATGTCGAGAGACTGGCCTCTGCGCTTGAGCAACATCTCATCAGTGATAAACCGCTTGATATAGAGCTACGCCTGCAAACGCCTCGCGGATGGCATTGGTTTCGTGTTCGAGGCAAGGCTGAGCGAGAAGGGGGTGTGTTGGTGCGCTTCGCGGGATCGCTCATGGATATCAGCTTTCAAAAAGCGCTCCTGGCGCAGTTGCAGGAAAGCGAGGCGCGGTTTAGGGAAATGGTGGAGTTTCTTCCCCATGTCTTCTGGGTGTACGACATCGCTAGAGGGCAGATCAGCTATGTCAGCCCTGCTTTTCAGAATATATGGGGCTGCTCGCCCGAGTTGCTTTATAACGATATGTCTTCTTGGATAAGGCTGGTCCATCAAGATGATAAAGCCTTGGTTGAGCGTTTTCATGATGAGGTGATCTCGCACCATCGGCCTGCTGAAGTTGAATACCGTTCAGCCGATGCGCACGGCCAATTGCTCTGGATACGTAACAAGGCGTTCCCCTTTTTAAATGCGCAGGGAGAGGTCGCTCGTATCGTGGGCATTGCCGAAGATATTACTGAGGCACGTACCTATCAGGAGCAGCTCTTTACGGCCGCGCATTTCGATAGTCTTAGCGGACTACCCAACCAGGTTATGTTCCACAAGCGGCTAGAGGAGCAGTGCGTTCAGGCTGCAAAGGGTAACCGTGAGTTCTTGGTACTCTTTATCGGCCTTGATCGTATCAAGTGGGTCCAGCAATGCCTGGGTCAACGGCTGCGAGATACCGTGGTCCACCAGGTTTCCGAGCGTTTTCAGGCTGTGCTCGGTACCAGGGGATATCTGGCCAGTTTAGCCAACGATGAATTTGCGGTATTGCTAAGCCGGGAAGATGAGGTGGCGCATGTTCAGGCGGTCATCAATGGCCTGCTTCATTCGCTTGAGCAGCATTTTTCGCTTGGCACTGAATCGATACGGCTAACAGGTTGTATTGGTGTAGCTCAATATCCCATGGATGGGGAGACAGCAGAGCAGTTGGTCAAAAATGCCAATGCCGCTGTGTATGCCGTGCAAAAGTCGGGACGCAGTGGCTACCAGTTTTTTAACCAGGGGCTACTCAAACACAGCTTCGATACGCTAAAGCTTGAAGCCGAACTTAACCGCGCGATCGAGCAGAACGAGTTTGTTTTGTACTACCAGCCAAAGGTCAGTGTGGCGGACCAGCAGGTATGCGGCGCAGAAGCCTTGATTCGCTGGGAGCACCCAGCGCATGGCCTCATTAGCCCTTTGCGCTTTATTTCACTGCTTGAGGAAACGGGGCTTATTGTTCCCGTTGGGCTATGGTGCATTGATCAGGCACTTGCACAGCTCGCTCGGTGGCAATCTCAAGGGGTGCGCCATTTTGTAATGGCTGTAAACCTGTCGCTTAGGCAGCTACAGCCAGACTTGTGTGAGCAGGTGAGGCAAAGCCTGGAACGTCACGGCGTTAAGCCGGGTTACCTTGAGCTGGAGCTGACTGAATCCATCATGCCTGAACCGGGCAGTGAGACGAGCAACATCATTAACGATCTGAAGGCATTAGGGGTTCGGATTGCTGTAGATGACTTTGGAACAGGGTATTCGACCTTGGGGAGCTTGCGTTCTTTTGTGCCGGACACGCTAAAAATAGACCGTAGCTTCCTTAACGAAGTGGTTAGCAGCGCGTCTGACAGGACGATTGTAAAGAGCGTAATCGAGATGGCCCATGCGTTATCCATGACCGTGGTGGCAGAAGGTGTCGAGTCGCCTGAGCAGCAGCGTTTATTGGAGGCGTTGCACTGCGATCAGATGCAAGGCTTCTTGATCAGTCCGCCGGTAGTGGCCGCTGTCTTTGAAGAAAAGCACATCGCCATTAAGTGATTTACTGAGCTCTTTATCTTGCCGTGTTTTATAGCCGCTCCCCAAGGGAGCGGCTTTTTCTTGGGCTATCCCGTCCTGCTGTTGCTTTACTCTGCCACTTATCCTGAAACTTTAGCCGCTTGGTGCCTTAGATAGTTCAGGTTTTTCCTTAGGGAAAGCAGTCATTCCGTCTCAGGTTCCGCCCGATAGTTTCGTTTGCTCGATGACGCTTAAATAGCCGTGCCGTGGATGTCAGGCGAGCCGAAGTGTTTCGGCCTACATCAGACAGGCCGCACGCTTTGGAGTGATCAGGTTTCACCCAGCTGCGTATGCATCCATTTTCAATGAAACCATCGCTCGTAGTTGAGGAAACCTTCATGGCCCTGGTCAAGAAACCCACCACGCCTTCCGCCGTAGCAGAGAAAGTAGTATCCCGTAATGTCGCCCGTGATGCTGAAGCACAGCGTAAGCGTGCACGGACACTGGCCAAGCAGCAGCAAGCTGCTGAGCGTATCGCTGCCGCCACCAACCAGCTCTCCACTGGTGTAAACGAAGCTGCCTCTGCAGCAGAAGAACTCAAGCGTGCTGCCGACCAGATTGCCAGCGGTGCCGAGGAAGCCTCCGGTGCGGCGCAACAGTCTCTCAAGGCATTTGAAGTTGTAGGCCGCTCTATCGAGCTTCAGCAGCAGAGTGCTGCGGTAGCCCAGGAAAAGTCTGAAGCCATGCAGCGTTTGGCTGCTGCTGTTAACAGCGATGTAAGCGCATTGATTGCCAACGTACGTGTGGCGGCTGAGCGCCAGACGGGCTCGGTTAACCGTGTCGCTGAGCTCAAGCAGCAAGCCGCTAACATTGGCGAGATCGTCAAGGCTGTTGGCCGTATTGCTGACCAGACCAACCTCCTGGCCCTGAATGCTGCCATTGAGGCGGCTCGTGCAGGTAAACATGGTAAGGGGTTTGCCGTTGTTGCTGATGAAGTCCGTACGCTGGCTGAAACTTCTGAGAAGAGCGCCAAGCAGATCTCCGATATGGTCGGCAAGATCCAGCACGACGTAGAAAACATCGCCCTGGGTATCAACCGCTCTGCTGAAACCATCCAGACCGAAGTGGAGAAGGGTGGCACTATCACCCAGCAGCTTGAGCAGATTCGCCTGGACTGCATCGAGATCGTAAAAGGCGCTCAGGACATCGCAGCCGGTGCGGTCCAGAGCAGCGCTGCGGCCCAGCAGGCCCTGCGTGGCGCAGACTCCATTGCATCTGCTGCCGAACAACAATCCGCCGCGGCTGAAGAGTCTGCCAAGACGGTAGACGAGCAGGCCCAGGCGCTGGCTGAGTGCGAGCAGGCGGCCCAGAGCTTGTCTGAATTGGCTGAAGAGCTGAAAACATCTACCGATGTTAGCAAGAGCGCTGAGGAGGTTGCCTCTGCTGCCGAGGAGTTGTCCTCTGCCGTTCAGGAAATCAACCGCGCCTCTAGCCAGATTTCCATGGTAATCGACCAGATCCGCCAAGGCGCACAGACTCAGGCTGCTGCCACTGAAGAATCGGCTGCGGCTGTTAATCAGATCGAAAAAGGACTGGAGCTGGCCCAAGGTCGCGCGACATCCAGCCTGGAAAAAGCTTCCGCTATCAAAACGCTGATGACTGCTAATAAAAGCGGCATTGATGCAATGGTCAACGGTGTAACGTCTTCTATCGAGGCGACACGCGGCAGCCTAAGCCAGATCAAGGATCTGGAGCTGATTTCTCGCCGTATCGACAAGATTGTCGACGCCATCACCACGGTTTCCATCCAGACCAACATGCTGGCTGTAAACGGCTCCATCGAAGCAGCCCGTGCCGGTGAGTTTGGCAAAGGCTTTGTCGTGGTCGCTACCGATATTCGTAACCTGGCCCATGACTCGGCTGAGAACGCTGACCGTATCAAGGACTTGGTGAAGGCCGTTCAGGACCAGATCGGCGTAGTAGGGCGTGACCTGGAAGAAATTATCAGCGCTGCCCTGGCGGAAGCCCAGAAGGCAACGGTGATTACCCGCAACCTGGACAGCATGGCCGGTGATATTGCCAGTGTGGAAGTTGGCTCCTCTGACATCCTTAAGTCTGCCGAAGAGATTAGCTCTAGCATCACTCAGGTGAAGTCCGGTATCGATCAGATCTCCGCTGCTGCTCAGGAAGCCGAGAATGCTGCTCAGGAAGCGGCTGCCGCTGCCAAACAGCAGTCCCAAGGTGCTGAAGAACTATCGGCTGCCATTGAAGAGATCGCTTCCCTGGCTGACGAGCTGCAAAGCGCCTAAATCCCTGAAGTGAGGGGATCGTGATGACTCAAACAACTGCAAGTGAAACCCTCGCCGTACGGGGTGGGGGAGATGACGAGGAGCTTGCCCAGGGGCATCAGTTCGTGACGTTCACCGTGGGTAAGGAGGTGTTCGCCGTCGAGATGTTGCCTGTGCAGGAAATCATCCGTGTACCGGAGGTAATCCGCGTACCGCTGACGCCACCTGCCTTGAATGGTCTGGCTAACCTGCGCGGTAACGTACTGCCGATTATTTGCCTGCGTACCTTGTTCAACATGGAAACCCGTGATGCGGATGACTCGACGCGTGCCGTCGTGCTCAACCTGGGCCAACCGCTGGGTTTCGTGGTTGACCGTGTTGCCAGCGTCATCATGGTAGAAGAGGATCAGATCGAGCCGGTCAGCAATGTCCAGTCTACGATCAATACCCGTCTTCTAAAGGGGCTGCTCAAGCGGGTGGGCGGGCATGAGCTGGTGATGATCCTGGACTTCCAGTCTCTGATCCGCGACAGCTTTAGTGAGAATAGCCTGCTCCAGCGTACCGTTATGGCTAGCAGTATGTCTGTCCTGCCCGAGGAAGAAGAGGATGACGAAAGCAGTGATGAGCTGCAATTGGTCAGCTTTACCGTGGACAGCCAGGAATATGGAATCGCCATCGAAGACGTGCAGGAAATCGTTCAGGTTCCGGAGCACATTGTCTCCGTACCCAAGACGGCTTCCCATGTGCGTGGTGTGATGACGCTGCGCCAGCGTCTGCTTCCCTTGGTGTCGCTACGCGAGATGTTTCATCTGCCCAGCCAGGCAACCGATGAGCGCAGCCGCATTCTGGTGGTAAGTCTGTCCGGTGTTTCGGTTGGCATCATCCTTGATAGCGTCAACGAAGTATTGCGTGTGCCCGCCAGTCAGGTTGAGCCCATGCCACCCATGCTGGCGCGCGACCAGAACATGGCGGAGCTGACAGGACTGTGCCGCCTGCAAAACGGTAAGCGCCTGGTTTCCGTGGTGTCTGCCGAGCGCTTGTTCCAGCACCAGTCGGTACAGAATGTCTTGAATACACACGATAAGGAGCCGAGCGTGGACGAAGAGTTGCTCGATCAAATCGATAACGACGATGAAGAACAACTGGTGGTGTTCCGACTGGGTAACGAAGAGTTCGGCGTGCCCATCGACAGTGTTCAGGAAATTGTTCGCGTTCCGGAAAACATGACGCATGTACCCAAGGCGCCTCCCTTTGTAGAAGGTGTAATGAACCTGCGTGGTGTCGTATTGCCGGTAATTGACCAGCGCCGCCGCTTTGGCTTGCCTGGCATTGAGAACAATGACCGTCAGCGCATCATGGTGTTTGTCATCAATGATCTGCGTACGGGCTTTATTGTGGATTCAGTGGCCGAGGTACTAAAGATCTCCCGTACGCTGATCGAGCCGGCACCGGCGTTGTCGAGCGAGCAGCAGCGCCTGTTCGGCCGTGTGGCAAACCTGCCTAAGCAGAAGCGCATGATCCAGCTCGTCGAGCCGAGTCAGCTTCTGGGTGAGCAGGAGCTCAGCGCCCTGTCGAGCGTCGCGTAAGGATAGGGTGCTGCCGTCATGATTCGTTTACTGATCGTTGATGACTCCGCACTGATGCGTCGCCATCTGCAAAAGGTATTTGAGGCCGAAGGTGACTTCGACATCGAAATGGCCCGCAATGGCCTCGAAGCAATCAAGCTGTCTCGTCAGTTCGATCCGGACGTCATCACCCTGGATATCAACATGCCGGAAATGGACGGGTTGACCGCCTTGTCCATGCTGATGGCAGAGCAACCCCGTTCGGTCGTGATGTTTTCATCACTGACCGAGCAGGGTGCTATCGCCTCACTTGAGGCGCTGGCATTGGGTGCGGTGGACTTCTTCCCCAAGCCGGGCGGTACGATTTCCCTGAACATTGATCAGGTCCGTGACAGCCTGGTTGCCAAGGTACGGGCAGCCGCCGGTGCGCAACTCAAGAAGGTGGGGAGGTCGCGTAACACTTCCGCGGCACCGACCCATTCGCGAGCTGAGCGTAAGCCGGTGGAAAAAGCCGTAGAGATGGCAGCGGACATGGGCGAAGGTCTGGTGCTGATTGGTTCATCCACGGGCGGTCCGCGTACGCTGGAAGAGATTCTGCCAAAGCTTCCAGCCAGCTACCCATGGCCCATCGTTGTGTCGCAGCACATGCCGGCCAACTTTACCCGGGCGTTTGCCGAGCGCATGAATAACGTCTGTGCGCTTACGGTGGTAGAGGTCAGTAAACCTATGCCGCTAGAACCAGGTACGGTTTATATCGGAATGGGGGCAAGCGATGTGTGTATCAGCCGTCGTGCAAATCGGCCCTATGCGTTACCCAAGCCGGAAAGCAATAAGTACCTCTGGCATCCCTCCGTCAGCCTGATGGTAGAGACCGCCATGCAGCATTTCCAGCCAACCCAATTGATTGGTGTGATGCTGACAGGCATGGGCTACGACGGTGCTGATGAAATGACCGAACTCAAGCGCCGCGGTGGTCGCACGCTGGCTGAATCTGAGGCGTCATCTGTGGTGTTCGGCATGCCCGCAGAGCTGATTCGCCGCGGCGGTGCCATGGAGGTCATGGCCTGTACTGAAATGGCTGCCACCCTCATTCGCTGGGGCAGCAGCCCTACCAAGTCTTCTCGAGTATCCCGCTATGCCACTCGTTCGTAGTACACCGGCCGACCAGGCCGTTGATAACCAGCCAAGCGGGTTCGAGCAACTGCTTGATACGCTCGACAGCCCTGATGCGGCGGCACGCCGTCTGGCCGCTCGCGCCCTGGCATCATACCCACAGTCCAGTAGTGACTTGGCCAACCATCTTGAGGAAGAGTCCGAGCCCTCTGTACGTGAGGCCATCATTACCAGTCTGACGGCTATTGCAGATGTCACTGCTGTAACGGCGCTGATCGACTGCCTGCGTAGCGAAGATGCCGCGTTGCGCAACGATGCTATCGAAGCTCTGAAAACTGCGGGCATTCAGTATCCGGATCTAATCCAGAATGCTTTGCAGGACTATGACGCTGACGTCCGCATTCTGGCTATCGGTATCCTGGAGTCCCTCAAGCATCCAGAGGTGGAACTGTGGCTGATCGATCTGCTTGAGCACGATCAGCACTTGAACGTCTGTGCCTGTGCGGTGGACTTGTTGTGTGAGATTGGCAGTGAGCGTGCCGTGCCAGCGCTTGAGCTTTGTCTTGAGCGTTTTCCGGATGAGGACTATCTGCGCTTCGCCGTCGAGCTGGCTATCCAGCGCCTGCGTGGAGAATCCACTCTGTGAGCCAGACACCCGCGATTACCAAGGACGACTTCGTGAAATTTCGCGAATTCTTCTACCGCAAAACCGGTATCCACTTTGATGACTCGAAGCGCTATTTCGTGGACAAGCGCCTGATCGAGCGCATCGAGGCTACGGACGCGGGTAGCTTCCGTAATTACTTCGTGAGCCTGCGCTTTCAGACCTCAGGCGATGAGCTGCAATCCCTGGTCAACGCCATGACCGTCAACGAGACCTACTTCTTTCGGGAAGAATATCAGCTCAAGTGTCTCGTCACGGACATGCTTGATGAGGTAACCCGACGCAAGCGCGACTCCAGCCCGATTCGTATCTGGTCGATGCCATCGTCTTCGGGAGAGGAGCCTTACTCTATCGCCCTGTACCTGCTTGAGTATTGGAAAGGTATTTATGAGTGGGACGTGGAGCTGATTGCCTCAGATATTGATACCAATATTCTTGAGCGGGCCAGACGGGGTTTGTATAGCCCACGCTCGGTGCATAACCTGCCAGCCAAGCTGCTGGAGAAATATTTCAACCGTCAGAAAACCGGAGATTACCAGCTGATCGACGATATTCGTCAGAGTGTTGAATTCAGCCGGGTAAACCTGATGAACGCGAGTGATGTAAAAGCCTACAAGGGCTTTGACATTATTTTCTGCCGCAATCTGCTGATTTACTTCGATGATTTATCCCGTCGCCAGGCGGCCGACACCTTTTTTGATGCGTTGAACCCAGGCGGGATGATCTGCCTGGGACATTCAGAGTCCATGAGCCGGATCTCATCGCTGTTCCAGGTGCGCAAGTTCCCTGAAGCCATTGTTTACCAGAAGCCGTTGGAGGCCCGATGAAACGTATTTTAATCGTCGATGACGCGGCCACCGTACGGCTGTTCAACCGGCAGGTACTGGAGAAAGCCGGTTATTACGTCGATGAAGCTGTTAATGGCATCGAGGCGCTGGAGAAGAGCCTTGAGACGCCTTACGACCTCTATCTGGTAGACGTGAACATGCCTATGCAGGATGGCTTTAGCTTCTTGCGTGAATTGCGCTCCCGACCGATTGAGCAGGCCCCTGCTGTAATGATTACAACCGAGTCGGGTGATCATGATCGTCAGCAGGCTTGGGAATCTGGTGCTAATTATTACTTAACTAAACCGATTAAGCCGGAAGCGTTGCTGAGGCTGGTGAATGTTCTGACCGGAGAAGGTGCCCAGTGAACGCATTGCTGCAACAGTTTATTCAGGAAAGCCGCGAAGCCCTGGAGTCCATTGGCAGTACCTTATTGACCATGGAACGCGAGCCCGGCAATACCGCTCCCTTGGGTGAGCTGTTTCGTCTGGTGCATACGCTTAAAGGTAACTCTGGTCTGTTTGATTTTCCTGCGTTGACCAGCGTGCTACATGCTGCTGAAGATGTCATGGATGCGGTACGTAATGGCGAGCTGGATTTCAACCAACAATTGGCTGACCAGCTGCTGAGTACTGCGGATTACGTCAGCGAATTTCTGGACGAAATCGAGCAGAGCGAACAGCCCGGCGACGGTTTCCGGGTCCCGCCTCGTGATCTGGTGGATGGACTGCGCGCGTGGCTGGTCAAGAATAACGCGGTTGCTGCTATCGAGCCTGCGCTTGAGACCAACACTGAGGAAGTTGCTGCCCCTGCCTGGTTCACTGAGCTGAGCGATGAAGTCCGTCAGCAAGTAGCTGACAGCCTGGAGGAAGGGCAACGCCTTTACCGTGTGGAGTATCGCCCAGCTTCAGACTGTTTTTTCCAGGGCACTGATCCGTTGCATCTGGTTCGTCAGCTGCCGGATATCTTATGGCGACGTGTAAGCCCGGTAGAGTCCTGGGCACCGGTATCTGAGCTGGATGCCTATCAGTGCAATATGCGTATCGAGTTTCTGCTTGCGATTCAGGAAGAAGATCTGGCCGAGCACTTCCGTTACGTCAGTGATCAGGTGAGCTGGGAGGCGGTTACTTCAGCGGTGCTTTTAGTACCTGCCCCAGACGAAGATAACCGGCAGAGCATAATTCAAGGCAGCGAAGCGGTTGACCCTCTGGTACGTGACATAGTGAGCACTCAACAGCTTGCCTTGGCGGCCTGTTTGGCTCAGTCCTGGCGTAGCGGTCAACAGGCAGCCATTGTACGTACGCTGAAAAATGTTTTGTCAGCTTATCCAGTTCTGCACGAAGCACTTGAGCACAGTGTGGCTGAGGCTGATCGGCAGAACAGTGCTGCACCGATCATAGCCTGGTTCCAAACGCACTGGCAGGCTGGCGCTGATCAGGCACTGGAGGTGACCAAAGAGGGTAACCAGCACGGTGAGGCAGTGAATGTAAAGTCTACAGCTCAGCTTGATTCTGACGCTCTTGCATCTGCAGTGTCTCTAGAAACCACGCGTGCGCCTATAGAGTCGTCCGCCAGTCGCCGCCAGGAAGAGGCGGGCAGTCATGTAACGCCCAAGGTATTAAAGATCGAGCAGGAAAAGATCGATCGCCTGATGAATCTTATCGGTGAGATTGTAGTAGCCAAGAATGGTCTGCCATACCTTGCCGAGCGCGCCGAAGATCAATACGGTCAACGCGAGTTGGCACGGGAGATCAAAGCGCAATATGCCGTAGTCAATCGCATCGCTGAAGATTTGCAGGACGCCATCATGCAAGTGCGCATGATGCCTGTTTCCTTCGTGCTACAGCGCTTTCCACGGCTGGTACGTGATATCGCACGTAAGCTGGGTAAGAAGGTCAACCTGATCCTTGAGGGTGAAGATACCGAAGCGGATAAGTCCATGATCGAGGCCTTGGCCGACCCGCTCGTGCATATCGTGCGTAATTCCATGGACCATGGGTTAGAGCTGCCGGAAGAGCGCGTCAATGCAGGAAAGTCGGAAACCGGCACACTGCGTATTCGCGCTAATCAGAATGCAGATCACGTTGTGATCGTGATCGAGGATGACGGTCGAGGTATTGACCCCCAAAAGATCAAAGCCAAAGTAGCTAGTAAAGGGCTGGTTGAGCAGGCCGCTCTGGACGCAATGAGTGATCAGGAGCTAGTTAATCTGGTGTTCCTGCCGGGCTTTTCTACCGCCGAACAGATCTCTGACCTGTCCGGTCGCGGAGTCGGCATGGATGTAGTGCGCTCAGGTATCGAGAAGGTAGGTGGCCAGCTGCGGCTGACCAGCCAGATAGGCAAAGGTACGCAGCTTAGCCTGACACTGCCGCTGAGCATGGCTGTCACTCAGGTCATGGTGATTGAATCCGGCGGTCAACGCTTTGGTATTCCGATGGATCAGGTCATGGAAACCGTGCGCCTGCCCAAGGATTCAATCCATACCATCAAGCATCAGCCCACCGCGCAACTGCGCGGTCGTACGATTCCGCTCAAGAGCCTGAACCAGATGCTGGCCGTGTCTGAAGAGCAAGTGCTCAACGAGGACGAAGAGTACGCCCTGATGGTTTTGCGTAGCCGAGGCGAGTTGGTCGGGCTGATTATTGATGATTTCCACGGCTCAATCGACATCATCCTAAAGCCTATGGTGGGCATCCTGGGTGAGTTGTCTGGTTACTCCGGCACAGCGGTGATGGGGGACGGCTCCATCCTGATGATTCTCAATCCTACGGAGCTGTTCGAATGAGCATTACCTTCAAGAAAAGCGTAGCCGTCTTGGCTGATCAGGTCACGGTAGAAGAGGCTGAGACCCTGCTTGAGTGGCTGGTGAAAAACCCCTCTGGCAAGGTGAATCTGGGCGACCTGGAACATCTGCATACCGCTAATCTGCAAGTGCTTATGGCACTGAAACCAAGCGTTTCAGTTTGGCCGAAAAATACCGATATAAAGCTGTGGCTCGAAGCCGCGTTTAATGCTTAGGAGAGAATGAAATGAGCAAGAACATCATGATCGTCGACGACTCCGCGACCATGTTGATGAGTCTGCGCAGCAGCCTGGAAATGTCTGGCTTCAAAGTCGAGGCGGCCAATGATGGTGTGCAGGCAATGGGCAAACTGCAGGGCGGTTACAAGCCGGATCTGATCATCACCGATATCAACATGCCCAACATGGGCGGCCTTGAGCTTATTGGTAAGGCACGCGCTTTGCCAGGCATGCGGTTTGTTCCCATTCTGGCGCTGACTACAGAGAGCCAGCAAAGCAAGCGTGACGAGGCCAAAAAAAATGGCGCTACCGGTTGGCTGGTCAAGCCGGTCGGAGCTGCCGACTTGCTCAAGGTCATCAAGCAAGTGCTGCCAGGCGCTTGAGGAATCGACATGAATAACCAAGCCTATCTTAAAGCCGGATTGTTGCTGGCCATCGTAGCACTGGGCCTCAGCTCGCCGGTCTGGTCGGCTTGGCTCGCACAGCAGTCGACACTTGCCTGTATGGCAATTGCCCTATTTTTTTCCATTCCATTGTTACTGGTGGCGTGGCGGTTGTCTGCGGCGGGCGTTCACGCCTCTGAGCGGCCAGAGGAGGAGAGTGCACATGCCGCACTCTTTGGTAAGGTGGTCGCTACGGCCAATGCAGTACCCAGGCTTAGCCGTATTGTGCAGCGTAACCTGCAAGAAGTCAGTGACGAGACTGAGCGCAATGTTCTAAGTGCCATTGAGCGGTTGAACAATATTCACGTTACCGGGCAGAAATTATCCGAGACGGTAAACGATGGATGTGGCAGCGCCAAGGAGCTGTCTCGCGAGGCGGACGAACATCAGCGTCGTAATGAACAAACGTTGGCCACATTGTCCGCGTTTGAAAAGGAGCGCAAGGAAAGCCTGAGCGGTGATATCGAGCGCATGCGTCGTCTGTATGAGGAGGTCAACGCAACAGGGCCATTGATTGCTCTCATCAGCGATATTGCCAAGCAAACCAACTTGCTGGCGCTTAACGCCGCGATTGAGGCTGCACGGGCAGGGGACTCTGGTCGTGGGTTCGCCGTGGTAGCCAGTGAAGTCCGTAATCTTTCAGCCCGTACGGCAGAAGCTGCTAATTCAATTTCTTCAACTATCCAGAATTTGGCTTCGCGCTTTGAAGAGGAGTCGACGGCAGCTCAAAACCGCCAGGAAGACTTCCTGACCAAGAGTGGACTAGAACATGTAGGTAATGAACTGCGCTCAATGGTGGGATATCTGCAGGAAGCAGCAGAGTGCATGACAACGGTCGTAAGTGGTGTGCGTGGCTTGAGCGCCGATGTAAACAATGACCTGCAAGGTGTGCTGTCCTGCCTGCAATTCCAGGATCCGCTGCGTCAGCGCCTGGAGCAGAGTGGTTACATGCTCGATACCTTGAGCGAGGTCATGGAGGTATACGGAGCAGGACTCGCATCCCCAGAGAGCTGTCAGCCGGGCGAGCTACCCGATCTAGATGCGCGGATGCAAAAACATCTCAACAGCTACGTCACGCATTCCCAGCACAAGGGACACCTTGAGGAAATGGGACGGGGCCACGAGGTGCAGTCCGAAGGATTAAAAATCGAATTGTTCTAAGCACTGAATATTTTAGAAAGGCCAGCCGATACCCGGCTGGCCTTTTTTATTTACCTATGTTCGATGATTCATCGCTTTCGCTAATTTATCCCCTCCAAGCTGGATAAGCGTTACTAATAATACCAGCCCTATAATAACAATTAACATCACCATAAAATCGAATCGCTGATAACCATAGCGATAAGCAAGGTCGCCCAGGCCACCAGCGCCAATGGCACCAGCCATGGCGGAAGAGTTAATCATCGTGACAAGGGTAATGGTAAATCCACTGATAATCCCTGGCAGCGCTTCTGGTAGTAGCACATGCCAGACGATATGTCGGCGGCGGCATCCCATAGCCTGGGCTGCTTCGATCAGCCCTTGGTCTACTTCACGCAGACTGACTTCTGCGATCCGGGCAAAGAAGGGCGTGGCTGCAATAGCCAATGGCACGACAGCTGCCCAGACGCCATAAGTTGTTCCTACAATCAAACGGGTAAAAGGGATTAGCGCGACCATTAGAATAAGAAAGGGAATAGAGCGGAAGAGGTTGACGATACTTCCAATCAGCCTGTTCAAACGAACAGCCTCGAACATTCCGCCTTTACCACTGGTAACCAGAAACACGGCCAACGGAATACCGGCAATCAGTGCGATTAGTGAAGAGACGCCCACCATCAGCAGGGTATCCAGTAGTCCTTGCCACAGGCGATCAATCAGCAGCGACATAACCCAATACCTCCACATCGTCGAAAATACGTCGAGCTCGTTTGATCAGCTCCTCCTGTGCATGGGGAGAGTGCCTGATCGAGACCAGCAGATGGCCTACAGTGCGCCCTTGAAGTCGTTGGATGGCTGATTTAACAAGCGTGAGCTGTCCACCCAGCGCGCTGAAGAGTAATCCCAGGTCAGGCTCACGGCTATTAGTGCCGTTTAGGCGCAGTTCAAGCAGGAGGGCATCGTTCTGGCGTAGCGGTTGTGTTAGCAGGTGCGCTTTAAGATCATCTGATAGCGTTTGCTGCAGCGGAGAGAGCAGGGTGCGGGTCACGTCATGGTGGGGATCACCAAAGACTCTCCATACGGGGCCTTGTTCGACTATTGCACCACACTCAAGCACGACGACACGATCGCAGATTTCGCGAATCACCTCCATTTCATGGGTGATCAATACAATGGTCAGTCCCAGCGATCGATTAATATCACGCAGCAGCGCCAGAATGGCCTGTGTCGTTTCAGGGTCCAGCGCTGAAGTCGCTTCGTCGCATAACAGGATGTCGGGATCATGGACAAGCGCCCGAGCAATACCGACGCGTTGCTTCTGACCACCAGACAGCTGTGCAGGATAGGCATCATGCTTGTTTTCCAGACCTACCAGCTTGAGGAGTGAGGCGACTTTCTGCTGCCGCTCCTGCCGCGGTACGCCAGCGACTTTAAGAGGCAATTCCACATTTTGCCGTACGGTTTTGGCAGAAAGCAGATTGAAGTGCTGAAAGATCATGCCGATACGTCGGCGTAAGGCAACCAGCTCGCTTGTGCCGTAGCGACCAATATCCTCGCCGTCTATCAGAACCTGTCCTTCGCTTGGTTGCTCGAGTCGGTTGATTGTCCGTAACAGGGAGGACTTACCTGCACCACTGCGCCCGATAATGCCGAATATTTCACCCTTGCGAACAACCAGATCTATGCCGTGCAGCGCACGTACTGGTCCTTGCTCACCGCTATATGTTTTACCAATGTCCTGAAAGCGAATATGCGTTTCGGCGTGTTCCAGTGTGGTAGCAGCAAGGGCGTAGGGCAGTGCATGAGATGATTGGTCTCCCTCTGCTTCATGAGTGTTTCGAGCCTGACGAATAGATGTAATTGATCCCGTCATGAATCAGCTCCTCCAGCCAGTCTGGTAAAGGGTTCCATGTGCCTTGTCCAGGGCTGCACGCACGGCCGGAGAGTGCTGGTAGATATCGACGAACTTGCGTAGACGTTCGTCGTTCTGCCGGTCAGGCCGGATGACGAATTGAATGACGTATTCAGGATGATCAAGTCCGTCAAAAAGCAGAGCCGAATAGGGATCGAAGGTATTGGCCAGACGGATATAGGCCGGATAGCCCTGCACCAGATCCACGTCATCATAGGCGCGTACCAGTTGAACGGCTTCCAGCTCAATGATCTGTACATGCTTGGGATTGGTCAGGATATCGGCTTGAGTCGCCATGTAGCCCACACCGGGCTTTAAGGTGATCAGGCCGGCTTTTTCCAGCAGCTGTAAGCCACGTCCTCCGTTGACGGGGTCATTGGCGATTGCCACGCGGGCGCCGTCTGGCAACCCTTCGACGCGCTTATACTGTTTTGAGTACAAACCTACGTTGTTGATGATACCGGGAGCATAGGGGATCAGGTTGTAACCGCCTTCCTTTCGGGCATTTTCCAGAAACGGAATGTGCTGGAAGTAGTTCACGTCAATGTCCCCGTTAGCCAAGCTGACATTGGGGGCAATCCAGTCGGTAAACTCGACCAGCTCCACTTTCAGTCCCTGCTTTTCCGCTTCAGCCACAGCCGCTTCCAGTGGAGGTGCAAAGGCTGCTGTCGTGCCGAGCTTCAATGGCTCGTTTGGATCGGCCGCGTGAGTCATGCCTGCAGCACTCAGCAGTGCTGTAAGGGCAAAGGTCTTTATCCAGCCACGGCCTGGGTTCAATCGGTGCAGCATATCGGTCATCCTGTTCAAGGTCATGGGAGGCGAGGCTGGAAGCGTTCCAGTGGTCGTTGAGATCAGATGGCAGTTTGTCTGGGTGTCTGGCTGGCCTGATGTGTCAGGTTTCGCCAATGTGTACCGGCATGATCCGGTGGTAATCGAGCGCCTTGGGCGAACAGTTTTTCACGCAGGGTGCCTGGCTCGTAGGCTGTCTTGTAGCGACCCCGTGTTTGCAGCTCTGGAATTACCAGGTCGATAAAGTCCGTATAGCTTTCCGGTGTGACGATGCGTGTCAGGTTGAATCCATCCAGCCCGGTTTCGTCGACCCATTGTTCCAAGGCGTCCGCCACCTGACTGGGCGAGCCAACAATGAGTGGGTATCGGCTACCCAGAGCGTGCTGCTCAAGAAGCCTGCGCTTGGTCCAACCACTGTCCTTGCCGGTAAACGCCTTGACGACCGACTCGATGGCATTGGTCTTTTGATAACGGATAGGCTCATCAAGCCCATAGCCTGCGAAATCGATACCCGTCGAACTGGAAAAATGAGCAAGGCCTGCTTCTGGATTGGCGTAACGTAGATAGTCCGCATGCTTTTCCCGGGCCTCAGCTTCAGTCGGCGCAACAATCACGCTCAACCCCATAAAGACTTTGATAGCGTCCGGCGTACGCCCGGCGGCTACTGCGCTGGCACGTGTTCGGTCAACCTGATGCCGGACCGCCTGAATATCCTGCCCGCCAATGAAAACGCATTCCGCATGTTGCCCGGCGAAATTAACGCCGCGTTCGGAAGAACCTGCCTGGTAAAGCAGCGGTGTGCGCTGTGAGGAGGGTTCGCTCAGGTGATAACCTTCAACGTCGTAGAACGCTCCGTGGTGCCTAACCTTGTGCACCTTATCCGGTCGTGCGTAGACACGGCCCAGGCGGTCAGCGATGACAGCATCATCTTCCCAGCTGCCCTCCCACAGCTGGTAAAGCACGCTTAGATATTCATCAGCCTGATCGTAGCGACGATCGTGCTCATGCTGAGCGGTAAGCCCCATCGCCCTGGCTGCGCTGTCCAGATAGCCCGTCACAATGTTCCAGCCGATGCGGCCGCCCGTCAGGTGATCCAGTGTTGAAAACCGTCGAGCCAGCAGGTAGGGATGTTCATAGGTGAGATTTGCAGTCACACCAAACCCAAGGTGCGTGGTATGGGATGCCATGGCAGAGACAAGAAGGAGAGGGTCGTTAACCGGAAGCTGGATGGACTCCCTTGCCGTGAGTTCTATGCCGCCACCGTACACGTCGTAGACCCCTACGATGTCAGCGAGGAATAAACCGTCGAATAGACCGCGCTCCAGCAGCTTAGCCAGCTCAGTCCAATAGCTCAGCGTCTTGTATTGGGTGGACGTATCCCGTGGATGCGTCCAGAGCCCATGGTTGATGTGCCCGACACAATTCATGTTGAAGGCGTTTAGCCGAATCTGTTTCTTTGCCATGACAACCTCAGAGGTAGCTGCGTCGGGGCGGCAGGGTATCGTTCAGGTAGTAGTCGCCAATGGCGTGGTATTTCCAGCGCACGGGGTCATGCAGGGTATGTACACGTGCGTTACGCCAGTAACGATCAAGCCCATGCCCTGCCAGACTGGCCCTGGCACCACCCAATTCAATGAGTTTATTACCAGCCAGTAGAGAGGCCTCTGTACTCAACGCACGCGCCTCAGCGATCGCAATGGAGGCGGCAGCTACGGCGTCTGCGGTCGGATCTTGCTGCGCCTTGTCGAGTGCCCCTCCAGCCCGTTCAAGCAGGGCTTCCGCGGCGGCGACACGTATGGCCAGCCGGCCTATGTCACTGATCGTCAGGGGGTCTTCGTAGGCATGTTCAACACCAGAGTCGGGCCAGGGACGTGCCTGTTCACGGACAAAAAGAAGGGCATGCTCATAAGCACCTCGCGCAATGCCTGTATCGATCGCTGCGTGTAACAGCTGGGCAAAAGGGCCTACCGTAGTAGGGCGCTCGAATGCTGTCTGAAAGGGTACGACCTCATCAGCCGTTACCGCGACATTATCTAGCACGACCGAGCCGCTGCCCGTGGTCCGCTGCCCAAAGCCAGACCAGTCATCAATGACGGTTACGCCCTCACGGGTACGCGGAATAAAGGCCAGCCGCTGCTTGCCTTCGTCATCCACAACCGAGGTGGGGATGCGCTGAGCATACAGTGCACCGGTTGCATAGAACTTGCGCCCGTTGACCTTGAAACTGGCCCCGTCAGATGTAAGCCGGGTAGTGCGGTCCAGTACCGTCCTGGTGCCAATCTCGGCCAGTGCATTGCCGTAGCGGGCACCCGTCAGCACCTCGGTATACAGCTTGCGCTGCTGTTCAGCATTGCCATTTACGCGTAGCACTTCCAAGGCGTAGTAGTGATTTTGCGGTATCTGGCCCAGGGAGCCATCCGCCGCCGCAATAATAGCGATGACCTTAGCAAGCGTTACGCTGGAGACCTCAGCACCTCCCAGCGCTTTGGGCACTGTAATGGCCCAGAGCCCGGACTGGGAGAACTGGTCCAATTCACTCCACGGCAGCGTCCGATGTTGATCCCGCTGAGCGGCGTCTTGCTTGAAAAGGGCGGCCAGCTCGGTAGCAACTCTCAATGCCTGTTCATCACTTTCGATCCGGTCGGCAATACCGTGCAGCACAGGTGCATTCATGACTCAAATCCAGGCGTGGCGGGCAGGGGAAATACCGTTCAGGTGATAGTTGCCAATGGCATGTACCTTCCAGCGCACGGGGTCATGAAGGGTGTGCGTTCGAGCATTACGCCAATGTCGGTCAAGGTTGAACTCGGCCAGCGTGGCTCGGCTACCAGCCAGCTCGAAGAGTTTTTCACTTGCGGCTAGCGCAATCTCAGAGGTCAGTACCTTGGCTTGGGCTACTGCAATCGAGGCTTGAGCAGCCTGCAATTCATCAATCGGCTTGTCTTTGAAAGAATCAAGCACCTCGGCTGCCTTTCGTAGTAGCGCTTCAGCTGCATGCAGTTCAACTTCCAGCCGTCCGACATCTGCAATCAGATAAGGCTCATTTCGTGCCTCAGTAATACCAGCCTCAGGCCAAGGCCTGGTTTTACCAACAACAAAGCACTTCAGATCAGCCAGAGCAGACAGGGCTATGCCTGCATCGATGGCTGCATGGATCAACTGCGCATACGCACCTTGCAAGGAAGGCTTAGTGCTTAGCAATCCGCTCGGAATAATGTCTTCGGCGGAGAGACGTACATTATTGAGAATGACTGTTCCGCTTGCTGTGGTGCGCTGTCCAAAGCCGGACCAGTCATCAATGATTCGAAGCCCCGGTGTTCCGCGCCGAACAAACGCCATGACTTGTCGTCCGGTTTCATCCAATGCCTTGACGGTTACCCAATGAGCAAACAGGGCACCTGTCGAATAAAATTTTTCGCCGTTCAAGCGGAAGTGATCACCTTCGGGTGTCAGGCGCGCTTTCAGGTCCAATGTATGTTTGCTGCCACGCTCGGGGCCTGCATTGCCTATTCTCCAGCCAGCCAATACGCTTTCAAATAGGCGCTGCTGTTGCTCGGCAGACGCTACGCTTCGGATGACATTGAGAATGCTGAAATGATTCTGGGGAATTTGAGCCAGTGCTGGATCAGCCTTGGCAATGATCTTGAAGATTTCAGCGATCGTCACAAAGGAAACCTGAGGGCCCCCAAAGGCTCTGGGAACGAATACGCTACCCAGACCGCTGGTAGTAAAACGCTCGATTTCGGCCCAGGGAAGTTTGCGCTCCTGGTCACGCAGCGATGCTTCTTGCGCAGCGAAACGGGCTAGCTCATGAGCAGCAGCAATGGCTTCGGCGTCGGTAGTGAGAATACGGGCAGGGTAGACCGGTGGAGCTACATCCTGATCGTTATCAAGAAGAGTATCTGGCTTGAGCATACGGCCTCGCAATGAGCAATGCCGGCCAGATCCACAGCGGAGCCGGACCGACAGATGAAAAGTCAGTGCAGGTCCGGTGATCCGGTAAATAGACGTTAAAGTAATTTAAAAAGAGTTATAAATACTTTCTAGCTATAAGCTTAGAGCGAGCTTAAGGGCAGAAGGCTCGTTACTCAGGCTGTAAGCTCAAGAGGGCGTCTACAAGCGACTCAGCCAGATATTCCACCGAAAAAACACCACCATAGGTCCAGGTAGAGCGGACCGTAGCGAAACGGTGGTTTTGTACGAATGGCATGGCTTGCCATAAGCGAGTGGGAAAGAGTTTATCTTTCTGGGAGAAAGGCTCGATATGCAGAACGACCCCTTCATGGATCCTTCCTAGCTCACTGATTGGCTTTTGTGTAATGCCCCAGGCGGTGGCGGGCAGGGGATAAGCTGGCTTGAGGTGCAGCAGGTCCATGGCATATTGAGGCATGGAGTTGTCCCCATATACATAGGCTACTGCAGGCGTAGAGAAGCGAATAATCGTGACCTCCGGTAGCCTCCCATGAAAGTGATCAATCACTTGCTGCCGTAACCCAGCGATATGGGTGTCCATTTCAGCCAGTCGCTGTTGCGCTTGGTCAAGATGATTGAATTGTCTGGCCAACTTTAGATAGTTCTGCCGCGCCGTTTCGTAATTGTTGTGATCCTGACGATAGCTGTCGAATGATTCTACAGGTGCGATTCGCTCAAGCTTGTCACGCAGATCATCGAGGGCGGGGCTAGAAATGATCAGATCCGGCTTGAGTTCTGCCAGAAGCTCAAGATTAGGCTCGACGCGGCTACCGGCATTGAGTACCGCCTCTGGCAAGGCAGGACGCACGACCCAGACCTTATAGTCATCGGCATCCGCTACGGCCAGTGGCGTAATGCCCATTTCAACCAGATGCTCGGCAGCTTCCCATGTCAGTGCCACTACACGCTGCGGTGTTTCTGCGGAATAGGCTAGTGTGCTGCCAAGCAGCATTAATACTGTTACGAAACAGTGAGAAAGAGCGCCGTTCAGGCGGTGCGTGAAGTGTCTTAGGCACATCGCTGCTTGGCCAACAAAATGATGAAATAAACACCGCATAGTACAGAGGCCACAATGCCTACCGGCATCTGAAGCGGGTAGATCATCACACGACCAACCCAGTCTGCGATAAGCATCAGAACGCTGCCAAGTGTGGCCGCTAATAACAGTTGCGGAAGCACCTTTTTTGCGCCCAGGATCGCAGCAATATGAGGCGCGAGCAGACCCAAAAAGGCCACCGGCCCCATAACGCTGGTGACAAGTGCACACATTAGTGAGACCAGAACCAGCAATATGATACGTATCCGCGTCAGGTTCAGGCCACGACCCAAAGCTACACCATCGCTGATGGAAATCAGCGAAAGGCCTCGGTGAAACAACAGGCTAATGCCCCCAATAATCACCACGCCCATCCACAACCCCACCGCCTGGTTGGCTGAAACGCGGTAGGTTGAGCCGGCTAGCCATCCCATAATGGCAAAGGAGTCTGCCGTCCCCTTGGCTAGAGCAAATTGAAGGATGGCATCCAGTAATGCCATGAGCGATATCCCTACCAGAGCCAACATCCCGGGGGCATATTGATGTCTTCGACCAAACAGCAGCAGCACCCCTAGAACCAGCATACTGCCGGCAAACGCTGCAAGCGGGCCGCCTGCCGTTTGAATGGTCCCACCCGTGACAAATGCACTCATTAACAAGGCCAGGGTAGCCCCTGCCGACAGGCCAAGGATATCGGGGCTTGCTAGCGGGTTACGTAAAAGACGCTGAAGAATGACCCCCGCAATGGCTAACCCGAAACCGGCTGAGGCAGCTGTCAACGTCCGTGGCCAGCGTAACGACCAAACAAGGGGAGAGGGCCAGTTTAGCTGCCAGCCATGGGCGCTTCGAGCTAAGCACAGCGTCAGCAAGGCAATCGCCAAGGTAGCGCTCAGAATGAGTACCCAGCCTAAGGGGGTGATTGTTCTTTCGATATTGCCTGGAAGGCTCAATCCGCGTTGGTCTTCAGCCGACATCTTACGGCGCGAGAGCCATAGAAGTGCCGGGGCACCAATCAGCGCAGCTGCTGCTCCGCTAGGAATTAGGTTTATCGTCCATTGGCTGGCGAGCACTGCAAGTGCATCAGTTGTCAGCAGCAGAACGGCGCCTAGTATTGTGCTGTAAAGCAATTCATCGAATGCAGTACGAGCACCAAACAATCGCGCAAGGTTAGGGGTTAACAGCCCGATGAATCCGATCAAGCCAACGGCTGTAATGGAAACGGAAGTCAGCCAGAGGGAGGCAAGAAACAGTACCAGCATAACCGGCCACAAACTCATGCCTCGTGCTTGCGCGCCTTCGCTACCAAGGCGCAACAACGTTAGCGGGCGTTGGGCAAACGCGAGGATAAGCAGACCAACTGCCAACTTGGGCAACAGCCAGACCACCCAGTGCCAGTCCATTTGGGCAAGGTCCCCAGCTCCCCAAAGGAAAAGGTTGCGGGCGTACTGATCATTCAATAATACAAGGCCGGAAGCTACCGCGCCCAACAACAAGTTCATGGCCATTCCGGCCAGGACGATAGGGAGCCCGGCAATACCGGCTCGGCCTGCAATTAACAGCACAATACCTACGGCGGCCATTGCACCGAGTAGCGCGGGCCACTCTCCATGTTCGGCGGCCAGGGTCGGTGCTATGAGCGTGGCACAAACCAACCCTAGCCAAGCCCCTGAGGCCGAGCCGATTGTCATGGGGGAAACCAGGCGATTCTGCGTCAATTGTTGGAGGAGACTGCCGGATAGCCCCAAGGCAGCCCCGACCAGAAGGCCCATCACAACACGCGGCAAGGCCGAGTCACGAAACTGTAGTACCGTGAAATCCTGGCTGGAAAAGTCGAACAGCGCCAGCCACTGCTGATTTAGGGAGAGTGAAGAGCCGATCTGCAGATGCGCTAGCAGGATCAATAGCAACGCCAGCAGCGTAAGTGGATACCGCAACAGGCCAGGCGTTATGGAGGATAGGGGTCTGGACGGACTACCCGCCTCGGTGTGAGTGACTTGCATGCTTAGGCGACGACCGCAATCTTGCGCTGTGCTGTAGGTTGCTCGATGAGTTGAATATCGATTTCGTACAGCTCGGAGAGTAGGTGGCTTGAAAGGAGCGCCTGGGGTGTTCCGTCAAAAAACAACCGACCCTGCTTGAGTGCAAGGATGCGGTCGGCATAGCGTGTGGCCAGGTTGATGTCGTGAAGGATGACGATAATTCCCCGACCGGTTTTCTGGTTCAGCTCATGCAAAAGCCCCATCAGCTCATATTGATGGGAGAGGTCCAGGGCCGACGTTGGTTCATCCAGCAGGATGAGTGGGGACTCCTGGGCCAGCAGCATTGCAATCCAGGCGCGTTGCCGCTCACCGCCAGACAAGGTATCTGTTAGGTGATCGGCATAATGCGCTACATCCGTTTGCTGCATGGCCCGCTCGATGATGGTCTGATCTTCACGCTGCCATCGACCTAGCAGACCGCGCCAGGGAAACCGGCCTAGGCGCACTAGTTCACTAACCGTAAGCCCGGCTACTTCCGGTAGCCGCTGGGGCAGAAAGGCGATCTGGCGTGCAAATTCCCGTTGGCTTAACCGCGCAATGGGCTGGCCCTCCAATTCGATTTTTCCACTGTCTGGCAGGGTTTGCCGGGCTAGCAGGTTCATCAGTGTCGATTTGCCAGAACCATTATGCCCAAGAATGACTGTCAGTTGATTGCCGGCAAGCTGCAGCTGATCCAGGCTCAAAATGAGCCGTCCGCCGCGGTTCACACGGATATCAATGAGTTGCAGCTTCAAGGCTTAACTCCTGTCGTAAACGAGCGATTCGCTCTTCCTGCTTGAGCTTGGGGCAGGTGCTGCATAACTCACCATCGGTACGACGGAAATGTTGGCAGCAGACCTTGCGTCCAAGGGCCAGGCGCTCTTGCCCATCATCAAGCTGGATGCAGATCAGCTCGCTGTTGTCTTTAAGGCCTAGCGCCTCCAACCAGACATGTTCCAAGGTCCGCATGCGTGCATTACACAGCCTCTCACGCTGATTATTCTGGACATAAAGCAGGGCTGCCAGCACGCAGTCGGCCGCCAGACGGCGCGCCATCTTCGGGTTAAGTTTGAAGACCGTGCCTGCTTCCTCTAGCTGTCGCTCACAAAGCCCATGCAATTGCTCGGCGGCGATACGAATCAGTGTGTCTTGGTCGGCAATGTAAGGACAATGATCGTGCAAGTGAAACCCTGCAACGAACCCTTGGTTAACGCGTTGGGCAAATTTATCTAAAGAGGGGACACAACGGCCCAGGTGAACACCCAGAATGGTCAAGTAGATCGGCTGCCAAACCATGAGCGTCCAACAGCGGGCCGACCAGTAATGCGGACCCGCCTCAGGATGAGCTTGCTGCCAGTGATCATAGAGCGCTGCTATGCGTACCTGATTTTCGGCAGTACCGCAGGCGAGGTCATTCGGGCCTGCAGGGCCTATGTTTCCTTTGAGTCCCAGATAGGACAGGGCGGAAAGATCCAGCAGTCGAGTAAGATCGGTCTTTACCTGAATCGTCATACGTCGGACCCAGAACAAGGTTGGATGTCCTCGTTAACGTCTGGTTAGGTCGTTTGAGAGGACATGCTCAGATAAAGCGGATTTAAACACTTAAATACAAATGCATCAAATTATCATTAACAATACGTATGTAACATTTAGCTAGAGAGCGACGAGCGGGATAAGGAGAAAAGGGCGACAGTGGCTAGCTGTCACCCTGAGGGATTACACCTTGGCTGTTGCTACCTTGCTGGGCGCTTTCACTAACAGCGGGAAGAGAATCGCGGTTAGTAACAAGCCGGCCGCGCCTACCCAGAACGGTGTAGATAGCGTGAAATGGCTAACCAGAAGACCGGCGCCATAGGAAGAGCACATAACGCCCAAACTCTGGAAAAAGTTGACCTTGCTGAAGTCCACCGCATAGGCCTCAGGCTTGCTCATCTCGAACATCAGTGCATCCAGGCGTACTGTGACCTGGTACAGCGCCCACCCGAACAGCAAGCGGCCCGTCAAAATAGCAAGCTCATTCTCGAACCCCTGAATGAAAATGCCACAAACACCCAGCAGCATCGCAGACAGAATACCTTCCCAGGCATGGCCTTGCTGGCTGGCCCGCTTGCTCCACCAGAGCGCCACTAATGCCACAGCGCCTGGTAGCGAATAGACGAACCCAGTAATGAGCTCGTTTTCCAGTGCTGAGACATGCTGCCAATACACCGAGAAGAAAGGCCGGATGACGTAGGCGCTGAAATAGAACAGCAACATGATTAAGCAGAGCTTGTAAATAATCAGATGGCTACCTGGTTTGGCCGAATGAGGTTCCGCCGCTCCGACTTCCTCGGTAACGGCGATTTCTCCAGAGGCTGGAGGGTTATTCCTCATCAGGCGCATGCAGATTGCCATCTGGATGAAGTCACCCATCGCCATGAGCAGAAACACTTCGCCCATTTCCAGGGCTTGAAGCACAAGACCGCCTACCGCCGCACCGAAGATCGCTCCGAAATGCACTACGACAGAGAGTGTACCGATGGTTCTGGTATGGCTTTCCTTGGCTTCCAGACTCATCACATAGGGGTACATCAACAAGTAACTGCCCTTGAATACCACCATGCACAGCGAGACGACCCAGAACAGCGGAAGGGAATCGATCGCATAGCACCACACACTGAGCAATCCTGCAGCCAGCTGTGTCCAGATCAGAATCCGTATAGGGTGCACCTGTTTGGCCAACCTGGCCCACAGCGGAAAGGCAAACATGACGATGACGCAGATCGCTGCCAGGTAAGCGCCAACCTGCTCGGGTCGGGGATCTTCAAAGCGGCTGGCAAAATACTGCGGATAAAAAGGGATCAGCATGTTATCGCCAATGACTGCCAGGGCCGTCATGGCAATCAGGCAAAAGCGTAAATTCATAGCGAACGAACCCGGCCGACTGAAAAGGCCGCAAATCATGCATGCAGATTAGACAGAAAGCGACTGTTTGGTGATGTAGATGTTTATCATTCTCTGTCATTGAGCAGAGGGAAGAATTCTAGAGCTAGCTCATAATCAATGCATTAAAGCGCTCTAGCAGAGCATAGGCAGCCCATGTCGCCGGACGGTGGACAGGCTATTCCGGCAACCAGCCGGAATAGCCTGATGACAGCATTGGGAGCTTTATAACAAATCTACCTAGGGCCCTAGCATTCGCACTTTCATAAGCACTTCTTCTTCACAGACAGACGTTATGAGAAGTGTCTAGAAGAACTTGATTTAAGGCTTAGGCTTCATCATTTCTGAACTTGCTCAAAAACCGCTGCGTCCGCTCTTCTTTCGGGTTGGCAAACAGCGCCTTGGCTTCTCCCTGTTCAACGATCACACCTTGGTCGATAAATAACACACGATGTGCAACATCACGCGCAAAGCTCATCTCATGAGTAACAATGATCATGGTCCGTTGTTCGTTGGCCAAGTCACGAATCACCGTCAACACTTCGCCCACCAGTTCAGGGTCAAGAGCTGATGTAGGCTCATCGAAGAGAATAACGTCAGGTTGCATCGCCAAGGCGCGGGCAATAGCAACGCGTTGCTGTTGCCCACCGGACAGCCGCCTGGGATAGGCATCTTCTTTACCCGCCAGTCCCACTTTTGCTAGTAGTGCCCGGCCTCTGGTTTCAGCAGACTCCCTGGCTTCCCCTTTGACGACTACCGGCCCCTCGATAACGTTTTCCAAGGCAGTGCGGTGGGGAAACAGGTTGAAATTCTGGAAAACGAAGCCTGCACGTTGCCGAAGTGCGCGAATCTGGTTTTGCTGCGAACCCATAGAGCGTCCAGCATCTATCGTGATGTCCGCAATACGGATATGCCCCCGATCTGGTGTTTCCAGAAGATTCAAGCAGCGAAGCAGGGTAGTTTTGCCTGATCCACTGGGTCCGATGATGGCAATGACTTCGCCAGCGGAGACATCCAGGGCTATGTTCTTGAGTACCGGCTGGCCGTTGAACCACTTGGTCAGGTTACGTACCTCAATCATGACTTAACGCTCCTGATCATGCCGATTCACTCGATTTTCCAACGTGTTTTGCAAGGCGGCCAAGGCACTGGCCAGTATCCAGTAGATCACTGCTGCCGTCAGGTACATGCTAAAGATTTCGAACGTACGCGCGGTAATAAGCTGGGCTTGGCGAAACATCTCGGGGACTTGAATGGTAGCGGCAAGCGAGGTGTCTTTTACGAGGGAGATAAAGCTGTTTCCTAGTGGGGGGAGTGCTGTGCGTGCCGCTTGCGGCAGAATGGTTCTGCGCAGTGTTTGCGCTCGTGTCATGCCGATACTGGCCGCGGCTTCCCATTGTCCTCGATCAATGGAGGCAATGGCTGCGCGCAGGATCTCGCAAATATAGGCTGCCATGTTTAGCGAAAAACCCACCAGTGCGGCAGGCAACGGATCAAGCTGAATACCCAGCTCAGGCAGGCCGTAATAGATCATGAACAGTTGCACAAGTAGTGGCGTCCCCCGAAAGAACGACACATAGACTCGGGCAACCCCACGTAACACCATAAGCCGGCTCAGGCGCATCAGCGCCAGAAAGAATCCCAGCGCTAAACCAAAGAACATGCCGCCTAGACTGAGGAGAACAGTCCAGCCGGCGCCTTTGAGCAGAAACGGAAGCGAGTCCAGAATTAATTGAAGGCTGGAGTCACTCATTGAGTCACGTCAGCCTTGAACCACTTCTGGGAGAGCTTGGCCAGAGTACCGTTGGCCTTCATCCTGGCAATGGCTTGGTCGATGGCGGCATGAAATTTAGGGTTTCCCTTGCGCTCCGCTACACCAGACTCCTGGCGGTTGAACGGCTCGCCTGCAGGTACAAACTGATTACCTGTTTTGGCAGCCATTTCAAACGCTGCCAGCCGGTCTACCAACACGGCATCGAGTCGGCCTACACGCAGGTCCTGAAATTTAGTGGGATCATCTTCGTAGGTGCGTACATCAGCTTGCGGTACGTTTTCCTTGAGCCACTGTTCATAATTGGTACCAAGGCCTACACCCACTTTTTTGTTGGCCAGGTCTTCAGGCTTCTTGATGGTGTCCTGCTCGTTTTTGCGAGTCATCGCCTGGATACCAGAGATGGTATAAGGCGTAGAGAAGTCGTATTTCTTTTTGCGTTCTTCGCTAATGGTCACCTGATTGATCACCACATCCAGACGCTTGGAATCCAGTGCAGCCAATAAGCCGTCCCATTTACCGGGCTGAACTTTGGGCTGTACGTCCAGCTCCTTGGCCAAGGCCTGAGCAAATTCAACCTCAAAGCCGGTGAGTTTGCCATTCTCATCCTGATAACTAAAAGGAGGGTAAGTCCCTTCGAGCCCTATCACGAGAGTACCGCGCTGCTTGACCTGTTGAAGTAGATCTTCGCCATGGGCTGTAACGGTAACAGATGCGCCCAGTGCCAGAGCCAGGCTTGCAAAGGTGAAATAACGACGCAGAGCGATTCTCATGTTCTTATTCCATAGTGTAAGGATGCAGAACTATAAGATTACACAAGTGCGCTAATAAAATAGCTTCCCGCACTATGGATATAGCAAAAAGCTTTAACTGGCAGAGATAGCGTGCGGCTGGTCAGGACAGCCGCAGCGAGGAGGGGAATTATGTTTTTGAGTGGAGGGTCAGCCTAGATGGGCTTCCAACTCGGTAGGCTCAACAGCCTCTTCTGCAACTTTCTGTCTGATGCCACGCGCCAGCTCGAGAAAGTCGTCACGCTGCATGTCCAGTGCGGCGAAAGCACACTCCAGGTCTTGCTTAACAGTCATTTCCGCTTGATCAAGCGACATAATGCAACCTCAGTCCTTTTCCTGTTTATATATACAGTATTCCAAGCGAAGCGGTACGACAAGCAAAAATAGGATAAACGGTCTTCAGGTTTTTAACTGTGTGAGTCTTCGCACTCTCATTTGATCTACAGCTCATCAGTGTCGTAAGAGCAGCAAATAAACAATGAGACACTGGGGCTGTCTTGCATAAAAGTCATCTCAATGAACCCACGGAGAGCCAGTACGATGTCATTCAATGCAAGGCTTAGAGAGACATTCACGTTCGCTGTATTAGCCGTTATCGGAACGCTGTCTCTGGCTGCCAGCGCTGCTGAGGTAGAGGAGCCGTGGCACCCTGGCGATGGAGGCGTCTCGGATTTTTATCGATGGAAAAAGCCTATTCCTGATACTGCAGGAGCGCTTCTACGCAGCGAGCCACTTCCTTTACAAAGCCATCTGGACGCGGCCGGTGAGCAGGTGCGCATTCTCTACAGCTCAACCAGCGGCCTTGATAGCTCGCCAACTACCGTTTCAGGCCAGCTATTCATTCCCAAAGGGCAGCCTCCAGAGGGTGGGTGGCCGTTACTCGCCTGGGCTCATGGAACAGTAGGGGTCGCCGATACCTGCGCGCCATCCTGGAATGCTGCATCAGCTGTTTATAAGGGGTATCTCAATCGCTGGCTGGAACAAGGGTACGCCATTGTCGCAACAGATTATGAAGGGCTGGGTACCCCGGGGCTGCACCCTTATCTCACCAAGCGCTCTGAAGCCTATGGGGTCCTAGACAGTATCCGTGCAGTCACCCATGGGGGATATCCAATAGCCAATAAGGTTGTTGTCGCCGGGCAGTCCCAAGGGGGCGGTGCAGCCTTTGCGACGGCAGGGTTTGCCAAGGAGTATGCGCCAGAGCTGGACCTCAAGGGGACCATTGTTACCGGCATACCGTATCTTACGGAAAGGACAATGACTGTCTCGGGCGTAGATCCAAACACGGTCGATCCTGGTATTGCCTATATGTTTTATGTAGCCCTGGTTGCCCACCAGCGGCAGCCTGCGCTTGAGGCCTCAACGCTTTTTACCCCCAAGGCCATGCCCTTGTTTAAACAGGCAAGCCGTACATGTGTCGGTACGTTGGCCCGAGCCGTTATGCAGGCGGGTTTAACTCAGGCTAATACCGTTCAGCCTGAAGCGGTAAGAACCATGGCCACCATCCTTCTGCCTCAGTACAGCTTTAATACCCTCGCGCTTGATCAGCCTTTGTTTGTAGGAACAGGAGATGCCGATACAGATGTCAGGCCAGAAGGACAGCAGATGCTTGTTCGCGAGGCCTGTAATGCAGGCACCGTAATAAAGACGCATATCTATAAAGGCCAAAATCATTCGGGAGCCTGGTTGAGCTCTCAAGAAGATGCCTTGCTCTTTGCCCATAACGTAATGACAGGCAAACCGATAGTTTCAACGTGTCCGGTTAAAGAACAGTAACTCTATTTGATTACGACTCTTCGTTATCTAAAAACGACTCTTGCCAGGAGAGAGTGAAAGTAATTTTCATATATGCTTGATTGATATCCGCTTCGGTGTATTTTGATTTCATAAAAACCAAGCAGGGGTATTGCCGTGAAGCTTCACAATGCTGCACCTGAACAACTCGACTTATTGGGGAAAGGGCTTGGCCAGCTGGCCAGTCCTCTTTCTTACCAGGAAGTAGCAACCGTGGGATGGAATATCCTGAGTGAGGATGTAAGCCTGCCTGTTGCTGTGCTGCGAAAGCAGCGGATCGAGCATAACCTGCAGTGGATGAAGTACTTCATGGAGCGATACGGCGTACAACTCGCTCCCCATGGTAAAACCACCATGAGCCCGGCGTTGTTTAAGCGGCAAATAGAAGCGGGGGCCTGGGGCATTACGCTCGCTACTGCACCGCAGGTTCGCGTAGCCTTTGCTCATGGTATTCGACGCGTGCTGATGGCCAACCAGCTGGTTGGCAAGGCTAATATGGCAATCATTGCCGATCTGCAGGAAAAAGACCCTGGTTTCAGCTTTTGCTGCCTAATCGACTCGCCTCAAAACGTTGAGCAGTTGGGTCATTACTTCAGTGCAAGAGGTCAGCGGCTCAGGGTGCTGCTGGAGTATGGCGTCCCAGGTGGACGGACTGGCGTCAGAAGTGAAGAGCAAGAGCATGCAGTCTGCGATGCCATAGCCAAATGGCCCCAGGCGTTGGCGTTGATTGGTGTTGAGGTATATGAGGGCGTCTTGAAAGAGGAGGCGGATATTCGTCGCTTCCTCCAACAGACCGTGACAAGGACGTGCGCAATAGCTGAGGAGGATGGGTTTGCCGAACCCCGTATCCTTCTATCTGGAGCAGGGTCCGCCTGGTTTGATCTGGTAGCCGAGGAGTTTTCCCATCACCAGACCGAATTGCCTTTAGATATAGTTCTGCGCCCCGGTTGCTATGTGACCCATGACGTAGGTATCTATAAAGCAGCCGAGGCACGTATTCAGGCCAATAACCCTGTTGCCAGGGAGATGCATCGCAGCCTTTTACCGGCTTTGCAGCTCTGGGCCTATGTGCAGTCACGACCAGAGCCAGACCGCGCCATTATTGCCTTGGGGAAGCGCGACGCTGCTTTTGACGCTGGCTTTCCTGTCCCTACGTTGCATTTCCGCCCCGGCTATTCCGAGCAGCCCCAGGAGGCCCCAGCAGCCTGGAAAATCAGCGCCATGATGGATCAGCATGCCTTTATGGAGGTGCCTCCTGAAGCAGATCTCCAAATAGGGGACATGCTGTGTTTTGACATTTCCCACCCCTGCCTCACGTTCGATAAATGGAAGCAACTCCTTCTGGTCGATGAGCAATACCGCGTCACCGGAGCTGTAGCCACTTTTTTCTAACAATGACGTTGATGCCGTCCAGCCATGGACGGTCTTAGGCACGAGGAATGCTCAATGACTCCATCTACCGGATTCTGGCTTCTGATCTATGCCGTAGTAGCTATTATTGCGTTGATTGTCCTGATTGCTCGGTATCGGTTGAATCCCTTTATTGTGATCACTCTGGTATCCGTAGGGCTGGCTCTGGTTGCAGGCATGCCAGCCAATACTATTGTTGCGTCATATGAGGCTGGTGTCGGCAAGACGCTAGGGCACATTGCGCTGGTCGTAGCATTGGGCACTATGCTCGGCAAGATGATGGCCGAATCCGGTGGAGCGGAGCAGGTCGCTCGTACGCTGATTACCTGGTTTGGCGAGCGCAATGCCCATTGGGCAATGGTCTGTATTGCCTTCCTGGTAGGGCTGCCCTTGTTTTTCGAAGTGGGCTTTGTGTTACTGGTTCCCATTGCCTTCACCGTTGCCCGGCGCGTAGGCGTCTCCATTTTAATGGTGGGCCTGCCCATGGTGGCGGGTCTTTCCGTTGTACATGCGTTGGTCCCCCCACATCCTGCCGCTATGCTGGCAGTACAGTCGTATCATGCATCGGTAGGGCAGACGCTTTTCTATGCGATCCTGATAGGTATTCCGACAGCCATTCTGGCAGGGCCGGTCTACGCTAAATTCATTGTTCCAAAGATTCAATTGCCTGCTGAAAACCCACTGGCCGACCAGTTTACCGAGCGTGAGCCGCGTAAGCAGTTGCCTGGATTTGGCGTCACTATTGGAACGATCATTCTGCCCGTTGTGCTAATGCTGATAGGCGGCTGGGCCAACCTGATCTCAACACCGGGCAGCCTCGTTAACCAGTTCCTGCAGTTTATTGGAAACTCTGTAATCGCACTGCTCGTAGCAACGCTGGTGAGCTTTTGGACGCTGGGATTGGCCCAAGGCTTTAACCGCGATGCGATCCTCAAGTTTACCAACGAATGCCTGGCCCCTACGGCAACAATTACGTTACTGGTAGGTGCAGGCGGCGGGCTCAATCGAATCCTTATCGATGCGGGTGTAACGAATGAAATTGTTGGGCTAGCCCGAGAATTCAACCTGTCACCCTTGATGATGGGTTGGCTCTTTGCCGCACTGATGCGCATTGCTACGGGGTCTGCCACCGTCGCGATGACAACAGCCTCAGGCATTGTTGCGCCCGTTGCGCTAGGGCTGGGCTATCCTCACCCGGAGCTGCTGGTTCTGGCTACCGGGGCCGGATCTGTCATTCTTTCCCACGTGAATGACGGCGGGTTCTGGTTGATCAAGGAATATTTCAACATGACGGTAACCCAGACGTTCAAGACATGGACTGTCCTGGAAACCTTGATTTCCGTCATTGCCTTTCTGCTCACTTTAGCTTTGGCTGCCATACTGTAATGGATATTCTTTATCAAATTCGTGCACGGCTCGAACACATGAGCGCAGGGGAGCAGCGCATCGCTCGCCTTATCCTTGATGATGTACCGTTCGCAGCGAGTGCGAGCCTGGATGAGCTGGCTACCCGGGCGGAGGTCAGCAGTGCCACTCTGTCCCGTTTTGCCCGGAGCGCCGGGTGCAAGGACCTGCGGGATCTACGCCTGCAGCTGGCCCAGGCCAGCGGGGTGGGCGCACGTTTTCTGGGGAAGACAGACGCGCCGGAGCACTCGGCGTTTTTTGGCAACATCGTGAGCGACATTGAAACAACACTTCGCCAGCATTTGGCTCGGTTCGATGAGCAGGACTTCGCGCAGGCGGTTATGCTCGTTCGCAATGCACGCATGGTCTATGCCTTTGGTATGGGTGGCTGCTCCACGATCTTCTCGGATGAGTTGCAGTACCGGCTGGTTCGGCTTGGGTATCCCATCGCGGCTTATCATGATCCAGTGCTGATGCGGCTGACGGCGGCAACCCTGGGGGATGATCAGCTGGTTATTGCATGCTCGATGACGGGCATTACCCCCGAGCTGATCGAGTCTCTTCAGTTAGCCAAAGGGTATGGTGCTCGAATTCTGGCTATCGCTCCTGAATCATCTCCTGTAGCCCAGTTAGCCGATACGGTATTGCCCTTATTTCTGGCCGAAACAGATTTCATCTACAAGCCTACGGCCGCCCGCTACGGAATGATGCTTGCCGTAGATATCCTCGCCACCGAGCTGGCACTGTCTGCGCCGGAAGCAAACCAGGAGCGCTTGCGGCGAATCAAACTTGCCATGGACGATTACCGTGGTGGTGATGAACGACTGCCGTTGGGAGATTAGCAATGCCGACCTATGAGGTTCTCATCCGCAATGCGCAAGTCATTGATGGCAGCAATTCGCCGGGCTACCTGGCGGATGTCGCTATCTGCCAGGGTCGGATCGAGCGGATAGGGGACTTGGCTAACGCAACGGCGGCTCAAGAAGTTGATGCAGCGGGCAGGGTGCTCGCGCCAGGTTTCGTTGACGTCCACACCCATGACGATACCGTAGTGGTTCGCCAGCCAGAGATGCTTCCCAAACTGAGTCAGGGCGTGACAACGGTGATTGTCGGAAACTGTGGAATCAGCGCATCACCCGTCAGCTTGCAAGGCGACCCGCCGGATCCAATGAATCTATTGGGTCCGGCGTCAGCCTTTGTTTACCCAACGTTTGCTGATTATAAGTCTGCTGTCGAAAAGGCCAAGCCGGGGGTAAATGTTGCCGCCCTTGTAGGGCATACGGCCTTGCGCAGTAACCATTTGAGCGATCTCTACCGCACCGCAACAGCAGAAGAAATTACAGCGATGCGCGCGCAACTGCAGGAAAGCCTGGAGCAGGGTGCGTTGGGGCTTTCTACAGGTCTGGCCTATGCCACAGCCTACGAAGCCAGCACAGACGAGGTAATGGAGCTGGCCTCGGAGCTAAATGCCTACGGCGCCCTTTATACGACACACCTGCGTAGCGAGTTCGAGCCCGTTCTGGAAGCGATGGATGAAGCCTTTCGGATTGGTCGCCACGCCCGCGCGCCGGTTATTGTCTCGCATCTCAAGTGTGCAGGTGCCGGTAATTGGGGTCGTAGCCCGCAACTGCTGGACGCATTGGAAAACGCAGCACAGGATCATCCGGTAGGGTGCGACTGTTATCCCTACTCAGCCAGCTCCTCGACACTTGATCTCAAGCAAGTGACCTCGGATTTTCGGATTACCATCACGTGGTCTACACCGCACCCCGAAGTAGGAGGCAGAGACTTGAAGGATATTGCGACAGAGTGCGGCACGTCACTGCTTGATGCTGCCAAACGCCTGCAGCCGGCCGGTGCGGTGTACTACGGCATGGATGAAAATGATGTAAGGCGCATCCTGGCTCATCCGCTTTCGATGATAGGTTCAGACGGCTTGCCGGAGGACCCATTTCCGCATCCTCGTTTATGGGGCGCGTTTCCTCGGGTATTGGGTCATTTCAGTCGCGACGTGGGCCTGTTTCCTTTGCATACCGCTGTACACAAGATGACTGGCCTTTCTGCGGCACGTTTCGGGCTGCACGAGCGAGGCTTGATAAAGGAAGGCTACTGGGCCGATCTGGTCTTGTTCGACCCGCAAACCATACGTGACGCAGCGGACTTCGAAACGCCCAAGGTAGCTGCAGAAGGTATTCATGCCGTATGGGTCAACGGAACTCTGTCGTATTCAGATAAACAGCTTACTTCACACAGAAACGGTCGCTTTCTCGTACGACAGGGCGATCTGCGTACTCATTTCATCTAGGAGAAAACAATGTCGATCAAGCGCTATGGTGTTGAGGGTGGTAGCGGAACAGGTGGGCAGCACCTGCCTTTTGCACGTGCCGTTGAGGCCGATGGATGGCTTTACGTCTCGGGCCAAACGCCGATGGTGAAGGGTGAGGTGGTTGAAGGCGGTATCGTCACTCAGACCCGTCAGTGCCTGGATAACGTGATGGCTATTCTCAAGGAAGCAGGCTACGGCCCGGAACACGTGGTGCGCTGTGGCGTATGGCTGGATGATCCCCGAGATTTCATGTCCTTCAATAGGATTTTCAAGGAGTACTTTGGTGAGCATCCACCGGCTCGCGCCTGTGTAGTTTCAAGTATGGTCATCGACTGCAAGGTAGAAGTTGATTGCGTCGCCTATAAAAAGCCGGAATAAGAGCTGTGGCCTCATGGTCAGAGTGTGTAATTCCTCTAACCATTGGAAATGATCATGCGCCTGTTTTTTGCCTTGCCATGTCCACCTGCTGTAGCTGCTCGCGTCATTGCCTGGAGGAAAGAGCAGGGCGTGGATGGGCGCTTAATACCTGCGGCTAACCTGCATATGACATTGGCCTTTCTTGGAGAGGTTCCGGTCGAGCGCCTCGAAACGCTTACTGCGTTAGGTGATGAACTGCAGCTTGAGCCGTGCACAGTAGTATTGGATCGGGTTGAGCGCTGGCATCAGGGTCTTATCAGTGTAATTGCATCCGAAACCCCGGTACCGCTGGCCTCCTTTATTAAGGAGCTGAACCAAGGATTGATGGGGTTGGGGTTCAGCATAGACCGCAGACCCTTTGTTCCACACATGACGGCGGCACGAAAAAGCCGACAGCGGCCGCTGGATTTTCCATCGTTGGAATGGCCAGTCGAGCGGTTCGCGCTGTTTGTGTCGGAAAATATTGAAGGTGGCGTACAGTACCGAGCGTTAAAAGAGTGGCTGGCTCGCTAAACAATGGGTAAGAGAATAGGATGCTTATGCCTTACCAAGCATTACCCGAATTACTTTTTATGTAATGTTTATCAATCAAGCCTTTAAAGGCTACTCAACAGTTATGCCTGAATATATTTAGCAAAAACAGCGCTGTAGTCATGGGTCATATGAGTGTCCAGCATCAACGTATTGAGCGTGGTCAATGTGCCTGTAAATTGCTGGATCGCGCTTTCAGGAGATGCCAGCTCTGTAATTTTATACATCGAGGCCGTTACATCGAGAACACGTAGCGCATTGGCACGCTTGAGTTCTTCCATATGCTGAATTTTGCTGATGGTAATCAGCGACTTATAGATGTCCTTGACCTGTTCGAGAAAGCTTTTCTTGATATCAATACTGAAGGGCTTTCCACCAATGACAAATTTCAACTCAATATCCAGATCAACCGTGCCGGCGGTTTCAATCAGGACATTCTGGATGCGTTCGTTGACATACTCATAACGCTTGATGGTTCGCTTTGACGATACAGCGGACTCACCATCCACGTGAATCAGCGCAAGGTTCGTAAAGCAGTATTCATCTTTTTTGGATTTGATCAGGAAGAAGATCTTTTCGCCGTCTTCGTGAAAGAGATAGTCATCGGCGTCGACCTTATCGAAGTCTGCCGGTTTGATGATTGATCCAATGTCACTAAGGCCTAAAGCATCCGCCGCAAATCGTTTGAACATGACGAGCATTCCTTGAGTACGAGATGAATACAAAACCAGAAAGCTGAACGCATACAGTAAGACGGTGCAGTGGATGCGAAAAGCAAATTTGGTTGAGCCGTCATATCGAGAATCAATAACGCGATGACGGCAGTTGGCAGAAGCAAGCCAAGGGCATATTTGAAAGAGCAAGACCCATGCAGTGGGTAGAGCAGTCAGGTCTGATAATATCTAATTTAACATAATATACATTATGCGAAGTTATCTATTAAGGGACTGTCGCCATGGGGTAGTTCCATATTTTTACTGCTCTTTTAAACGACGCTGTTTACCTGATGCAGCACGTTCCTGGTTAATGGCGTTGTAGTAAATATCCTGTGTTGTGCTCGCTTTTGCATGGCCGAGATCTTCCTGCAAATGTTTGAGCGGTCTACTCGGTGCATCGTAGGTTGCGCTGGTATGACGCAACCAATGTGCACTGGCTGCACGAAGGTTAGACACCTCATCTTCACTGCGTCCTTCCTGTTTCATTCTTACCAATGCAGTATCAAAGCATTCCTGCACCAGATTACGAATCTGTCGGTCTGTCAGGCCGCCTTGTCCATTGTGCTTGGTCAATAGCGGTGCAGGATCACCGGCATATGGCAGCGCTGTGAGGTTACGGAAAGCTCGATAGCGCTTGAGATAGACCAGCATGTCATCACTGACCGAAATGCGACGCTCCTTATTGCCCTTGCCGATCGCGACATACCACCAAGAGCCATCCGGATCTTTTTGAAAGGCATCCATAGTGGGAGACCAACCGGGCCGACCAGAAAGCTCCGATATCCGCAGGTAGAGTGAAAACAGGGTCGCTACGATAAAGAGTGTGCGCTCATACTTCTCTGGTTGCTGATCCGCCATCCATTCCGCCGTCTCGATAACGAACTCCCATTGGAGACGATCCAGAACCTTCCCGCTGACAGCCTTGGCCTTCTTTTGAAAGAAGCGGCTCTTTTGTTTGATGGCCCGGAAGGGATTGCCAACCAGCACATCCTGATCATTGAGGTAGTCATAGAAAGAGCTGCAGATTGCAAAGACCTGCTTAAGCGTCCCCTGGGCCATTTCGTAGCGTTCTGGAGTAGAGTCTTCGTCTTCTCCTGTTTCTGCTGCGAGCTTTCGCGAAGCTTTGTCACCTTGAATACCAAAGGGGCGCCATAAGGGATTGGGCTCCATGTTGCCGTCTTTCAAGATGAAGCGACGACGGACCGAAGTGCCTACCCAGTCCTCATCAGGCTCTTGGCTAAAGGCCAGAAAAGCCTCGGCATCCTGACGGCGAAGCGAAAGAATAGACTTCTCTTCTTTTAACCAGCTCCAAAGCAATAAACGCTCGATTTGAGTGCGATAGGCCTTAAAGGTGGTTTCCCAGCCAGCATAAGAGCGCAGGAATTCACGTACATGGAAATAGTCGTCTTTTGCAGGAACACCGGGCTCTAAACGCTTCAAATAGGCAAGGATAGAGGCATGTTCCGCTTCATAGGACGTCGCATTCAATCCAAGAAAACTGGCATAAGTATCAAATAATGGCTGGGGTTTAGGTGAGAAAAGCATCGAAATAACACTAAAAGACAGATCGCTGATTATACCATATTTCCGATTATGGACGTAATCGGAAATCAAAGACCTGAAGATTTATATAGTTCATTCAATTACTTAGCTACTGCCTTGGCACATCTTTAAATAACCCCTTACGAACTAACCTGTGTGAAGCTAATCTCACTTTTAAAGGCCAATGCCGTTCAGCTTTAAAGGTGGCTCGCCGTGGACTGGTTAGGTATCCATTTTCTCACAGATCTTCAGCAATCCGGCCTTTCGCCTGTCGAGCATGACCACACTTCACTGCTAGTTGTCTTCTCTTACCTGATTGCCAGTGCTGCGGGTTATACAGCACTGAGCCTTGCTGATGTCGCTGTGGCAGATGATCGCCGCACCCGCATGTTGTGGCGCTGGATTGGGGCCTTTTGTCTGGGGGGCGGCATATGGTCAATGCACTTCCTGGCCATGATGGCCTTCGTCATGCCGATACCGGTTTCTTACGACCATCGCCTTACCGCCCTCTCACTGGTTATCGCCATCATGGCGTCATTGTTGGCCATGATCATGATTGGGCGCCCTGCTCTTACCGCTCGGCAATACATTGGCGCGGCGATTTGTATTGGCCTTGGTGTCACGGCCATGCATTACATCGGCATGGCTGCCATGCAGTCAGCCGCCACGGCTTACTATGATCCATGGTTGTTTACGCTCTCGATCCTGGTATCAATGCTGGCCAGCCTCGGCTCAATGATGCTAATCATGAAGCTGCGTAAACCCGACGCCCCTGCTCCGCTCAAACTCAAGATCGCCGCAAGTCTGGCCCTGGGCGCAGGCATTATTTCCATGCACTTTAGCGGTATGGCGGCGGTTACCTTTGCCCTACCCGCTGACTTGCCTTTCGACCCGGCACTGCATACAGACAGTCACTCACCCTATCTGGGCATCGCGACCGCGTTCATCTCACTTATTATCATTGGCTGTAGCCTCATCGCGGTATGGGCTGGCAAAAAACTGGAAAGCCAACGGCAAGACCTTGAGCGGGTCAACGCCCTGCTCTATGAGCTCGACAGTACGCAGGCCTCGCTTCACAGCATTGCTCATTTTGATGCGCTTACGGGACTGAATAACCGTTATTCCTTTAATAAGGAACTCCAGACACGCTTAGCGGAGCATGCAAGCCAGGGAACCTCCATGGCGTTGCTGTTTCTCGATTTGGATAATTTCAAAAGGATCAATGATTCTCTGGGCCATGACGCAGGGGACGAACTGCTTCGCGTTGTAGCCCAACGCTTGAAAAGCGCGCTGCGCGAACGGGATTTAATTGCCCGCCTGGGAGGTGATGAGTTTTGCATCCTGGCTAATCTGGAAGAAAACTATGAGGCAGAGCTGCTCGGTCGTCGCATGCTGCTTAAGATGAAAGAGCCCATTATTCTGGCTGGCCGTAAGATGGTAATCACAACGTCCATTGGGGCCAGCCTCTTCCCTCAGGATGCGGCCACCACGGAAGAACTGATGAAGCATGCAGATCTGGCTCTGTACAAGTCCAAAGCCAATGGCCGCAACATGCTTTACTTCTTTCAGGAACAACTTAAGAGCAAGGCATCTCTTGAGCTAAAAATAGAAGAAGAACTGCGGCAGGCATTGAGCCGTAACAACCTGACCGTGTATTACCAACCGGTATTTGATCTGGCTACCCGTAAAGTTTGCCACGTTGAGGCACTGGTTCGGTGGGAACATCCTGAACAAGGTCTGCTATTGCCTGGAAGCTTTATCGATATTGCCAGGGCCAATGGCTTTATTACCGATGTAGATCGCTGGGTAATCCGTAAAGCCTGCCGTGACATAAAAAAGCTGCATCGTCAGGGCTTCAAGATTGGGGTAGCTGTCAATTGCTGTGTACGCAGTCTGGAGCGCGAGACGCTTATTGCCGAAGTTCAGGAGGCGCTAGACCAGGCGCATCTCGAAGCCAAGTATCTTGAGCTTGAGGTCACGGAAAATGCACTGATGGCTAATGTCAGCCAAGTTGTTGAGCAGCTTAACCAGCTACGCACACTGGGGGTGCGCTTGTCCATTGATGACTTCGGTACAGGCTACTCCTCACTGGCCTACCTGAGTCAGTTGCCTCTAGACGCCATTAAGGTAGACCGCTCGTTTATTCAGAACATTCCCCATGATGCCCGAGATATTGACCTGGCTGAGGCCATTATTGCCATGGGACACAAGTTGCATCTGAAGGTTATTGCTGAGGGTGTAGAAACTCAGCAGCAGATTGATTTTCTGATCGAGAACCAGTGCGACCTTGCGCAGGGATTCTTACCCAGCCGCCCTCTCCCTTTTGAAAAACTGCGGTCTTTTCTGATTGATGAGGGCGGGAATAATGCCTTATGTCAATCCCATCTGGCCTAGCAAGAAAAAGCCTGCTTGAAAGCAGGCTTCATCCTTTCGGTTTTCATACTACAGCGGTACGGCGCTGGCTCGTGAATAACCGTTGCCGATATCAGCTCGCATATCCGCAGGCGTTTCAAAATCACCTGCTGCGCCCCGCATCGCTTCGGCCGATTGCGGAAAGCCAGAGCGATTGCTGTAGTCTCGAATCGGCATGTTACGGGGGCGATGATGACGATCAGTCGCTGCCTTTGCAGCCATGATGTCGACTAGCGCGGTCGCTAATACAACAGCCATCGCGATCTTCACATTACCTCGTTTAGGATTATCTGGCGTCAGGGCGGTTGCCAGGGTTGCCAGATCCAGGGCATCACCCGCTACACGACTCCAAAGTGCCGGCACAGGGTTATCGCTCAATGCACCTACGCCACTGACAATTTCACGTGCTCCGTAAGCCCTTACAAGCTTTTCGGAGCCCTCCATACCCAACGTACGTGTCAGTAGACGCGGCGCTGCAAGTTCCAACAGGCCCAGGCCAAAGCTGTAAAAGCCAAGGCCCCGTGCAAGCTTGTCTGCTACACCCAGCGACTGTTGGGAGGATGAAAATTTCTCGAGCATGGTCATAGCCGTCTCCCTCAAGGTTTCAAGATCACCTTGATGCAGTTATCGAGTTTATCGCGGAAGGTTTTATACATCTCCGGCCCTTGGTCGAGGCTCACCGTATGGGTGATAACAAAGGACGGATCGATTTGCCCTTCGTCAATCCTGCGCAGCAGATCATCTGTCCACCGCTTAACATGGGTCTGCCCCGTACGCACGGTAAGCCCTTTGTTCATGAGGGCGCCCATTGGGATCTTGTCGACCAAACCGCCATAAACACCTGGGATGGACAGAATGCCAGCCGGGCGGCAGACATAAATCATTTCACGCAGTACGTGGGGTCGATCGCTTTCCATCATCGTGGCTTGCTTGACTCGGTCATAGACGGCATCTAATGAGCGTGTCGCGTGAGATTCCAGGCCGACCGCATCAATGCATTTCTCCGGCCCCTTACCGCGGGTAAGCTCGTTCAAACGCTCAACAACGCTTTCTTTGTCGAAATTGATGGTAATCGCCCCGCCCGCCTCAGCCATAAGCAGTCGCTCGGGTACGTTATCGATCATGACCACTTGTTTGGCACCCAGAAGTACGGCGCTGCGCACACAGAACTGACCCACCGGGCCGGCACCCCAAACGGCGACCGTGTCGGTTGGCTGAATGTCACACTGCACCGCAGCCTGCCAACCTGTGGGAAAGATGTCACCTAAAAAGAGTACTTGTTCGTCCGTAAGCGTGCTGGGCACCTTTACATGGGTCGAGTCTGCAAAGGGAACACGTACATATTCTGCCTGCCCACCCGCATAACCGCCGGTAAGGTGCGAATAGCCAAATAGGCCAGCCGTAGAGTGACCAAACACTTTATCACCCAGGTCTTTACGACGATTAGAACGCTCACAAACAGAGAAATTACCGCGTTTACATTGCTCGCACTCGCCACACGTGATGGTAAATGGAACGACGATACGGTCACCGACCTTGAGCGCCTTGTTTTCTGAGCCTACTTCTACGACCTCGCCCATGAATTCATGGCCCATGATGTCGCCATGTTCCATGCCAGGGATGAAGTGGTCATAAAGGTGCAGGTCAGAGCCGCAAATGGCGCAGCTAGTGGTCTTGATGATCGCATCACGCGGATGTTCGATCTTGGGATCCGGAACCGTATCGTAGCGAATATCGTTTTTTCCGTGCCAACAGAGTGCTTTCATGCGTTTTCTTCCAACGTTGGTTGAAAAATCCCGGCACCAATAGCGTGAAAGTCCCTCCTGTCTGGGACATGGGCGGGCTGTATGAATGAAGCCACTCCCTTGGCGATGATGCTATTGGGACATCAAAACGCATGGAGAAAGTTCAAAGATCCTGCGGATTACCAAGCCAAACGGTCATAAAAAGGATGACTCGCCAGTCAGACTTAGTAAGTACGTCGTAGCTGCTGAGAGCTAGTCGCGAGAGGACTCTGGTTTAGTGGGGATGGCACATTGATCGTCTTTGCAGCGGCGCGCGCCTTCTGGATGAGGAATCCAGGCCAATTGCGGGCGCAACCGTAAAAAGAGACGGTAGCCCAAATCAAACAGCGGCCTTAGCGGCTTCCAGGCAAGGGGCGCAGCCCAACGCCCAAGCCCTGCGGCTCGCCAGCTCCAGTAGGTGGCATCCAACCCCTTGACCCATCGTCCATCAGCAAACTGAGCATGTAACAGATCCTTGAATTGCTGAGACGACATGCCGGGCGCGGGTGCTGCAAAAGCAGGATCGGCTACATCCGTAAATTGCAGGCGTGCTGGGTCAGCGTGCTTGCGTAGATGGCGGATCTCTCGGGCACAAAGTGGACAGTCGCCATCGTAAAACAAGGTGAGCGGCCATACGGGCTGCATACATTTCTCCAAAGCGGCATGGCTCGGTTCAAGCCATGCCGTGTCGCTCAGTCAGATGGGGTTATCCGTAGAAGGTTTCTCCCACAAATTGACTCCACCTTCAACGGCATACTTATCGATCTCTGCCAGCTCTTCAGCAGTGAACGACAGGTTGCTTAGCGCGCCGATATTTTCCTGCAGCTGTTCAGGGCGGCTCGCACCGATCAATGCAGAGGTTACACGCTGGTCACGCAGCGTCCAGGCCAAGGCCAATTGGGCGAGGCTCTGACCACGGCGCTGGGCAATTTCATTCAGTGCTCGTGCCCGAGCAATATTGTCATCGGACAGGTGCTCTGGCTTTAACGAGGCGCCCCCGGGACGATTCACGCGAGCATCTTCTGGTACGCCGTTAAGGTATTTACCGGTTAGCAGCCCTTGAGCCAACGGTGTAAAGGCAATGACGCCTGCGCCTACTTCATCAGTCGCATCCAGGAGATCTTTTTCGATCCAGCGATTGAACAGATTGTAGGATGGCTGATGAATCAGCAAAGGAACCTTCCACTCCTTTAGCAGCGCCGCCATTTCACGCGTTTTGCCTGCGGAATAGGATGAAATACCGATATACAAGGCTTTACCCTGCTGCACGGCAGTGGCGAGCGCACTGGCGGTTTCTTCCAGAGGCGTATTGGCATCGAAGCGGTGCGAGTAGAAGATATCAACATAATCCAGGCCCATACGTGCAAGGCTCTGGTCCAGGCTTGCCAACACATATTTGCGTGAGCCGCCGCCCTGTCCGTACGGTCCAGGCCACATATCCCAGCCGGCTTTGCTGGAGATAATCAGCTCATCGCGATAATGCTTGAAATCTTCCCGCAGGATTCGGCCAAAGTTGGTTTCGGCACTGCCGTAAGGGGGGCCGTAGTTGTTGGCCAGATCAAAATGGTTGATACCAAAATCGAAGGCAGTACGCAGCAAGGCGCGCTGGTTTTCGAGCGGCGTCGTATCACCGAAGTTATGCCACAGGCCCAGAGACAGCGCGGGCAGGACTAAACCACTCTTGCCTACCCGGCGATATGGCATGGATTCATAACGATTAATGGCGGCCGTATAGCTCAAGACGCTCTCCTTCTTTTTTCTATTATGTGTATGCGTAGTGTGTAACGGTTATACGACAACTTGTTTGCGACTTCTACATCCCACAGGCCTGAATCAAAAACTGCCGGAACGCCTCAGCAGCAATAGGAAGCTCTGTATCCGGCTTCCAGATCAGCCCCAACTCCATGGATGGAACGGCATCGTTGAGTGGGCGCACTTCAATCTTCTTGCCCTCAAGGGACCATGTTCTAAACACCATGTCGGAAAGAATGGTGACACCAAACCCGTGCGCAACCAGACCACGAACGGACTCCATAGAGGATGTTCGAAAGGCTACCTTCGGCTCCAGGCCACGCGCCTGCCAATAGCGCTGCGTTGAGGCCTCACCCTCTTCAACTGTCCCAAGAATGTAGGCATGTTCGGCTACATCCCTAAGAGTAATGTCGGGCCTGGTTATCAATGGATGATGACTGGCCAGCCAGAGCTGGCGCCGTGATCGAATCAGCACATAGTGCTCGAAACGATCGATGGCCTTGCTATTGGATACGATGATGAGCCCCAGATCCAGATGGCCTTCCAGTACAGCCTGCTCGATGCTGGGCCGGTCCATGTCCACCAGATCGATCTCTACTTGCGGATAGCTGCGTTTGAAGCGAGCCAGCAAGCTGGGCAAAAAGTAACCCAGGACTGCATAAGTGGCCCCAACCCGTACGATACCCTCCTGGGTATGACTGAGAAACAGAGGCTCCTTGAGCGCATCGTTCAAGGTATCGAGAATATGCCGGGCATGTTGCAGGAAACGATGGCCCTCCGCTGTCAGCGCTACGCCATAAGGCTGGCGCTCGAAGAGATTCACTCCCAGGTTTTCCTCCAGTTGAGCCACTGCGGAGGTAATAGCAGACTGGGAAACATGCACGTCCAGCGCGGCTTGAGAAAAGCGGCCCGCCGTAGCAGCAGCCACAAAGTAGCGTAGTTGACGCATCGAAATATCTTTGGAGCTGGCCATCTGATTTTCGAATACCTGAGTGCGGTTTTTAGAATTTTACGTTACCTCTACCCCTTCCTACACTCAAAAGCAAATGGGGCTTCGCTCGCCCCGGTCCTGATGACAAAAACAATAAATCGAGGAATAGCGAATGAGTGCAGCCAACAAAACGTTGGATGAAAAGTACACGCTGGAAAGCGGGCGTATTCTGCTTACCGGTATTCAGGCGCTTGTTCGCCTGCCCTTGATGCAGCGACAACGCGATCTTGCTGCTGGCCGAAACACGGCAGGATTCATCTCAGGCTATCGCGGCTCGCCATTGGGCGGTCTCGATCAGGCTCTGTGGAAGGCACAAACTCACCTCAAGCAAAATCATGTCGTTTTCCAGCCAGGCCTGAATGAAGACCTGGCGGCCACTGCCGTTTGGGGCTCCCAGCAGGTCAACCTCTTCCAGGGTGCACAGTACGACGGCGTATTTGGTCTGTGGTACGGCAAGGGGCCGGGTGTTGATCGCTGCGGCGATGTGTTCCGTCATGCCAATGCTGCTGGGTCTTCCCGATTTGGCGGTGTACTGGTCATCGCAGGGGACGATCATGGGGCTCGCTCCTCCACGTTGCCTCATCAGACCGAGCATATCTTCAAGGCTGTGATGATGCCGGTGCTGTCACCGTCAGGTGTACAGGAGTATCTCGATTTTGGCTTGCACGGCTGGGCCATGTCTCGCTATTCAGGTTGCTGGGTCGCCATGAAGGCCATCTCTGAGACCGTTGAAAGTGGCGCAGTGGTGGATATCGACCCACTCCGTGTGCAACCTAAATTACCCGACTATGAGCTCCCGGCAGATGGCCTCAACATTCGCTGGCCTGACCCACCGCTGGTGCAGGAGAAACGTCTCCTGGAGCACAAGCTGTATGCTGCCCTCGCCTATGCACGAGCCAACGGGCTCGACCGCGTTACCCATGACTCAGCCAATGCCCGTATTGGCATCATCACCTCAGGCAAGTCTTACCTGGAAGTCTGCCAGGCGCTCAAGATCCTGGGTATTGATGAAGAAATGGCTCAGCAGATTGGCCTGCGCGTCTACAAGGTCGGCATGGTTTGGCCACTTGAAGCCGAAGGTGTAAGACACTTTGCCGAGGGGCTGGAAGAGATCATTGTCGTTGAAGAAAAACGACAACTGATCGAGTATCAGCTCAAGGAAGAACTGTACAACTGGCGTGAGGATGTTCGTCCACGCATCGTTGGCAAGTTTGATGATAAGGGCGAATGGTCCCTGCCCCATACGGATTGGTTGCTTCCGGCTACCAGTGACCTGACGCCGGCTCAAATTGCCCGCGCGGTGGCCAAGCGTATCCTGCAACGGCAGTCCAATGGACTCCTACAGATGCGGCTGGCCGTACTGGAAGCCCAACTGGCAGCTAAAGGGGGGCTGGTTACCAAAATGGCGCGGATGCCTCACTACTGCCCCGGCTGCCCGCATAACACTTCCACCCAGTTGCCTGAAGGCAGCCGCGCATTGGCGGGTATTGGCTGCCACTACATGGCGACCTGGATCTACCCTGAGCACACTCAGACGTTCAGCCAGATGGGTGGCGAAGGCGTTGCCTGGGTAGGCCAGGCACCCTTTACGCAGACAAAGCATGTGTTTGCCAACCTGGGCGACGGCACTTACTTCCACTCAGGGCTTCTGGCGATTCGAGCAGCCGTCGCTGCAAAAGTACCGATCACCTATAAGATCCTCTATAACGACGCCGTGGCCATGACGGGCGGGCAGCCGGTAGACGGAACACTGACCGTCCCGCAAATTTCCCAGCAGCTGCGCGCCGAAGGCATCGAGCGCATTGTGGTGGTCACGGATGATCCGGACAAATACAGGCCGATCAAAGACCTTGCTGAGAATGTACCGGTCAAGCACCGCGATGAACTGGATGCGGTACAGCGTGAATTAAGAGAGCATCCAGGTGCCTCTGTTATCATTTATGACCAGACCTGTGCCGCCGAGAAGCGTCGTCGCCGTAAGCGTGGCGCCTATCCTGATCCTGCACGCCGTGTGGTGATCAATGAGGCTGTGTGCGAGAACTGCGGTGATTGCAGCAGTAAATCCAACTGTATGTCGGTGGCTTCGGTCGAAACTGAATTTGGACGCAAGCGTGAGATCGACCAGTCTGCCTGTAACAAGGACTTCAGCTGCCTTTCCGGCTTTTGCCCGAGCTTTGTCACGGTAGAAGGCGGAAAGCTACGCAAGGCCAAGGCCTTGGCAGAAGATCCTGTGGACAGCTGGAATTTGCCTGAGCCTGTACTGGCCTCGATCAATGAGCCCTACAGCATTCTGGTAACCGGTGTGGGCGGTACGGGTGTCGTTACGATTGGCGCCCTGCTAAGTATGGCGGCCTACCTGGAAAACAAGGGTGTACTTACCCTGGATATGGCCGGTCTGGCGCAGAAAGGCGGTGCAGTATGGACCCATGTACGGATTGCCGCGCGGCAGGAGCAACTGTTTGCCCCTCACATTGCCGAGGGTGAAACCAGCCTGTTACTTGGCGGCGATCTGATCGTCAGTGCCAATGCCGATACGCTTGATAAGCTTCGCCAGGGCGTAACACATGCGCTGGTTAATAGTCAGGAAAGCGTAACCAGCCATTTTGTGCGCACCTTTGCTCACCAGGCCAACAGTGGCGATGTTCATACCCATCCCGATCCTCAGTTCCAATCACAGGGTATGGCCGCTCAAATTGCCGAAGCGGTTGGTGTCGAGCGAGCGTTCTTCCTCAATGCCAGCCGTATCGCCACCACGCTGATGGGTGACTCTATCGCAACCAATACCTTCCTGATGGGCGTGGCCTACCAGAAAGGCTGGTTACCTGTTAGTCAAGACTCGCTGTTCCAGGCAATCGAGATGAATGGCGCTGCGGTCGAACTGAACAAGAAGGCCTTTATCTGGGGCCGGCGGACAGCGGTTGATCAGGCACGGGTTGAGCAAATGGTCAAAGAAGGCTCAGCTATTACCGCTTCCCACCAGCTATCCAAAACGCTTGAAGAGGTCATTCTTCGCCGTGTAGATGATCTGACGGCCTACCAAAACAGCGCCTATGCCGAGCGTTATCTGGCCCGTGTTGAAAAGGTCAAAGCTGCGGATACTGTTCTGATGGGCCAACCCGGTGAGTTAAGCGAAGCGGTTGCCCGTGCCTATTACAAGGTACTGGCCATCAAGGACGAATATGAGGTGGCGCGTCTGTACACTGACGGCGACTTCCAGCGCAAAATTGCGTCGATGTTTGAAGGCGATTACACGCTCAACTTCCACTTGGCTCCGCCTATCTTCAATAAATCCAAGGTTGGTGAGGGTCCGAAGAAGCAGCAGTTCGGACCGTGGATGATGAAAGGCTTCAGCGTGCTGGCGCGTCTGAAAGGCATTCGTAATACTTGGCTAGACCCCTTCGCCCGCACTGAAGACCGCAAACGAGAGTTGAAGACGCTTAGGGAATACGAAGCCAACCTGGATGAAATCCTGCAGCGTCTGACGCCTGATAATTATTCCGTTGCGGTTGAGCTTGCCAAGTTGCCGCTGGACATTCGGGGTTTCGGCCCGGTACAGGAGCGTTATCTGGCTACTGCTGAGCGTACGCGCGCTGAACTCCTGGCACGTTTAAGACAGCAACCATCGTTTGTAGATGCGGCTGCAGAGGTCCAGGAGACATTGCAGCGGATTCGTACAACACAACTTTAATGCGTTATACCGAGCGGCTTCATGGATGAGCCGCTCTCGCCCCAAAGCGGGTTGGCTTTGTCTTGCCGCAGGCTGGCCCTTCTTTCAGGAGGTATACCAGGGGGTACGGTTTTGGTGTTGTGAATCCCTCCCCCGTCGTTTGAGGCCCGGCTGGTGGTTACGATGCTGCCAGGGTCATCAATATCAGGCCGCTTAATACTGAACGTGACAAGGACATGAACGCGCTTGATAGTCAGCTTCAGCTGGGTCAAGTCAACATGACTCAATACACGCTGGAAAAGCGCAAGATCGAAAGCAAGTACAAGTAATTTCTCAATGCTCCCGCTGACATCCTGATTAGCGGGAGCGTTACGCACTAGGACGCTTTTCGCCGCGTCATCTCCTTAATCATGATTTCCCTCATGCGGAATTTCTGGATCTTACCCGTTACGGTCATGGGGAATTCATCTACAAAGCGAAAATGCCTTGGTACCTTGAAGTGCGCAATATGGGTCTTGCAAAAGTCTCGAAGTGTCTCTTCCTGAGGGCTGTGTCCGTCGTGCAGCTTTACCCAGGCGACAATCTCCTCGCCATACTTGTCATCCGGTATGCCAATGACTTGAACATCTGCAACCGAAGGGTGACGAAACAGGAACTCCTCGATTTCACGTGGATAGATGTTCTCGCCGCCGCGAATAATCATGTCCTTGCTACGACCAACAATTTGCACATAGCCCTGCTCGTCCATGCAGGCAAGGTCGCCCGTATGCATCCAGCGAGCGCCGTCCAGCACGTCTGACGTAGCCTTGGAATTTTCCCAATAGCCCAGCATTACGCTGTACCCACGGGTACATAGCTCGCCTATTTGCCCCCGTGGAACGATACGCCCTTGCTCATCGATAATCTTGTTTTCCAGATGAGGCTGGCTGCGGCCGACGGTTGTGACTCTGCGCTCCAGCTCGTCATCAGGGCCAGTCTGAAGAGAGACCGGACTGGTCTCGGTCATGCCATAGGCAATCTGCACCTCACTCATGTGCATTTCGGTTATGACTCGGCGCATGACTTCAATAGGGCATGTTGATCCAGCCATGATGCCACTGCGTAATGAAGACAGGTCGAAACGTTCCCGCTCAGGATGATCCAGCTCGGCGATAAACATGGTAGGAACGCCATAAAGCACGGTTGCCTTCTCTTCCGAGACGGCGCTCAACGTTGCCAGCGGCTCGAACGAAGGGGCCGGGTAGATCATGGTTGAACCATGAGTCAGGCACCCCAGGTTGCCCATGACCATGCCAAAGCAGTGATACAGGGGTACGGGAATGACCAGGCGATCCTGTTCGGTCAACCCAAGGCTTTCCCCTACCATATAGCCATTATTAAGAATGTTGTAATGGCTCAGCGTGGCACCTTTGGGAAAGCCTGTCGTGCCCGAGGTGTATTGAATGTTGATGGGATCGTCGAACTGAAGCTGCGCACTACGCTCATTGAGATCGGAAGTGCTCGTTTGCTCGGCAAATTCGGAAAGCTCTTTCCAACGCAGGAAGCCTGCAGGTGCCTCTTCTCCTAAAGTGATAATGCCATGCAAACCTGGCAGGTTCGTACAGCTCAGGCGTCCTGGCACCTGCATCGGAAGATCAGGCAGAAGCTCATTGAGCATGGCATGGTAATCACACGTTTTGAAAGTATGCGCGCATACGAGCCAGCGGCATCCAGACTGCTTGAGTACATAGTCCAACTCGCTTACACGATAGGCCGGATTGATATTAACCAGAATGGCGCCGACCTTGGCGCTGGCAAATTGGGCTATGCACCACTCCATGCAGTTAGGTGCCCAGATGCCCAAGCGATCCCCTTGTTCTACGCCTAGGGCGATCAGGGCTTTTGCACACCGCTCTACTTCATCGGCCAGTGCCTGCCAGGTTAGCCGGATGTTCTGGTGGCGGACGATGAGCGCGTCTCGTTCAGCGTAACGGGCTACCGTGAGGTTGAAGGCTTCTCCAATGGTCATTGCCAATAACGGCTTATCCTGACGACCTTGGGTATAGCTCGGTTGATTCATGGCGTTCCCTTCTTGTCTTTGTTGTGGGAATTGCTGATTCATATGGCTACCGCTAAAGCCTAGTTATCTTTACGTTAACGTAAAGGGCATGGCAAGTAAGTCTGTCGAGTTGTGTTTCACTACGGGTTACTAGGGAGTCTGTTACGCACAGGGAATATTTGCGTCTGGCCGTTACCAATCGAGTTGACAGCCAGATCAAGCAGCTTTACGTTAACGTAAAGGTAAGCCGGTAGAGTTTGAACATAATGGCAAGCTACAGCATTTCTGATTTGGCCCGAGAGCTAGACATTACCACCCGAACCATCCGCTTTTATGAAGAGCAAGGCATGCTCACGCCCGAGCGGCGTGGGCAGGAGCGTATTTATTCTGCCAAGGACCGTGTCGCGCTCAAACTCATCCTGCGGGGCAAGCGCATTGGTTTTTCATTGGCGGAGTGCCGAGAGCTGATCGAACTTTATGACCCTAGCTCAGGTAACCATAAGCAGCTCTACAGCATGCTGGCCAAGATTGCCGAACGCCGCGAGCAACTCCAACAACAGCTACTGGACATCCAGCAGATGCAGCTTGAACTGGATACCGCTGAAGAACGCTGCCGTGCAGCGTTGGAGATGACCAACGTAACGGCTTGACCCTTTTGGCTTCCACCAGACAAAAACAATCACAGGTGACCCATGACATACCCCTCTCTCAACTTTGGACTCGGCGAAACTCTCGACATGCTGCGTGAGCAGGTGCAAAGCTTCGTCAACGCAGAGATTGCACCTCGTGCAGAAGCCGTCGACCGTGAAAATACCTTTCCGCATGACCTCTGGCGCAAATTTGGTGACATGGGGCTGTTAGGTATTACGGTTAACGAAGAATACGGCGGCTCAGCAATGGGGTATTTAGCCCATGTAGTCACCATGGAAGAAATCAGTCGAGGCTCGGCTTCAGTTGCCCTCTCCTACGGCGCGCACTCGAACCTGTGCGTCAACCAAATTCACCGTAACGGCACACCCTCGCAGAAAGCCAAGTACCTACCCAAACTGCTTTCTGGCGAGCATGTAGGTGCATTGGCCATGAGCGAGCCGAATGCAGGGTCCGACGTGGTTTCGATGAAGCTGCGGGCTGAAAAGCATGGTGATCATTATGTGCTTAATGGCACAAAGACCTGGATCACCAACGGGCCTGATGCTGATACCTATGTGATCTATGCCAAGACTGATCTTGACAAAGGGCCGCATGGCATCACGGCGTTTATCGTAGAGCGTGACTGGAAAGGCTTTAGTCGCAGCAACAAGTTCGACAAGTTGGGTATGCGTGGCTCCAATACCTGCCAGCTCTTCTTTGATGGTGTTGAGGTGCCGGAAGAAAACATTCTTGGCACGTTGAATGGCGGTGTAAAAGTGCTTATGAGCGGGCTTGATTACGAGCGCGTTGTATTGTCTGGCGGCCCTGTTGGCATTATGCAGGCCTGCATGGATGTCATCGTCCCGTACATTCACGACCGTAAACAGTTCGGACAGAGCATTGGTGAATTCCAGCTGATCCAGGGCAAAGTGGCAGACATGTATACCCAGCTCAATGCCAGCCGTGCGTATCTCTATACTGTCACCCAAGCCTGTGATCGAGGGGAAACGACCCGCAAGGACGCCGCTGGCGTCATTTTGTATACGGCTGAACGAGCCACTCAGATGGCGCTGGACGCCATTCAGATTCTGGGCGGCAATGGATATATCAATGAGTTTCCCACCGGCCGTCTCCTGCGTGATGCCAAGCTTTACGAGATCGGTGCCGGAACGAGTGAGATCAGAAGGATGCTGATTGGTCGTGAGTTGTTCAAGGAAACGCTGTAACGCATTTTGCCCTGCGGACATTCCAACAACAACGCTAAAGCGAGATCCGCCATGACCGTTCTGACCAGTCAGCTCGATACCCGCTCGCCTGACTTTCTCCGTAACCACGACGCCATGCAGGCACAGGTGGCTAATCTGCATGAACTGCTTGCCCATATTCAGCAAGGGGGTGGGCCAAAGGCGCAGGAGCGTCATACCTCCCGCGGCAAGCTGCTGGTACGAGACCGCATAGACCATCTCCTCGACCTTGGCTCCCCTTTTCTGGAGGTGGCCCAACTTGCAGCCTACGAGGTATACGGCGAAGACGTACCCGCTGCCGGTGTAGTTGCCGGTATCGGCCGCGTTGAAGGCGTGGAATGCATGATTATTGCCAACGATGCGACCGTTAAAGGGGGAACGTACTACCCCTTGACCGTCAAGAAACATCTTCGCGCTCAAGCCATTGCCAAAGAGAACCGGCTACCCTGCATCTATCTGGTGGACTCTGGCGGTGCCAACCTACCCCGGCAGGACGAAGTCTTTCCTGATCGCGAGCATTTTGGAAGAATCTTCTTCAATCAGGCCACCATGAGTGCCCAAGGCATTCCGCAGATTGCAGTCGTCATGGGCTCCTGTACTGCCGGTGGCGCTTATGTACCCGCCATGGCGGATGAAACCATCATGGTGCGTAATCAGGCCACGATTTTCCTGGCTGGTCCGCCCCTGGTTAAGGCTGCGACAGGTGAGGTGGTAACTGCCGAGGAACTGGGTGGCGCTGATGTGCACTGCAAGACATCAGGCGTGGCTGACTACTATGCCGAAAACGATGAACATGCCCTCGCCTTGGCACGCCGCTGCATCAGTCACCTGAACTGGCACAAGCAGGGTAAGCTGCAAGCCCGCACTCCTATCGCCCCTCGCTATTCTCCCAACGAGCTCTATGGGGTGATTCCAGCGGATGCCAAACAGCCTTATGACGTGCGTGAAGTTATTGCGCGCCTGGTGGATGGTAGTGATTTCGATGAGTTCAAAGCCCTGTTCGGTCCCACACTGGTTTGTGGTTTTGCGCACCTGTACGGCTATCCCATTGCGATCCTGGCCAATAACGGCATCCTGTTTGCCGAAGCGGCGCAAAAAGGCGCGCATTTTATCGAGCTGGCCTGCCAACGGGGCATTCCCCTGGTGTTTCTTCAAAACATTACCGGGTTCATGGTTGGCCAGAAATACGAAGCGGGTGGCATTGCCAAGCATGGAGCCAAGCTTGTAACGGCAGTGGCCTGCGCGCAGGTGCCGAAGTTTACGGTCATCATCGGCGGCAGCTTTGGCGCGGGTAACTACGGTATGTGCGGACGAGCCTATGATCCGCGCTTCCTCTGGATGTGGCCCAACGCGCGTATTGCCGTAATGGGCGGTGAACAAGCGGCCGGCGTACTGGTTCAGGTCAAACGCGAGCAGACTGAGCGTACAGGTGGGACACTGGGTGCCGAGGAAGAGGCCGCTATCAAAGAGCCGATCCTTGCACAGTACGAACATCAAGGGCACCCCTATTACTCCAGTGCCCGTTTATGGGATGACGGCGTGATTGATCCGGCCCAAACGCGGGATGTACTGGCACTGGCTATCTCTGCTGCGCTTAACGCGCCCATTGAGCCGACGCGCTTCGGCGTGTTCCGTATGTAAGGAATCCTCTGATGACTTACCAGACGTTGCAACTCGATAAAGACAGTCGCGGTGTCGCCACCTTGTGGCTCAACCGCCCGGAAAAGAACAATGCGTTCAATGCGGAGGTAATCGCCGAGCTTATTCAGGCACTTAAGGTGATCGGTCATGATGAGGCCATACGGTTTCTGATCCTGCGCGGCCGCGGCCGACATTTTTCGGCTGGAGCTGATCTTGCCTGGATGCAGGCTTCAGCCAAGCTGAGCCTCAAGGAAAACCAGGACGATGCCCAAAGGCTGAGCACATTGATGGAAACACTTCACGGCCTGCCCCAACCTACCCTGGCTGTTGTACAGGGCGCTGCCTTTGGCGGAGCGCTTGGGCTGATTGCCTGCTGCGACATGGCCATCGGTGTTCAAGATGCGGTGTTCTGTCTTTCTGAAGTGCGTATCGGACTGGCTCCAGCTGTTATCAGTCCTTATGTCGTGCGGGCAATTGGCGAGCGGGCAACACGTCGCTACTCACTCACAGCGGAGCGCTTCTCTAGCGGCCGCGCTCAAGCCTTGGGTCTGCTCGACGAGGTTTACCCAGCGGATCAGCTTGAAGCTGCCGTTAATGAGTGGAAAAACAACCTTCTCCTTAACAGCCCGGCAGCACTTAAGGCCTGTAAGAGTCTGCTGCAGCAAGTAGGTACAGCAGCAACCCTGGATGATGAGTTAAAGGGTTATACCCAGCACTTTATTGCAGCGCTACGGGTAAGCCCTGAAGCACAGGAAGGGCTAAGTGCCTTTCTTGAGAAACGTACGCCCAGTTGGCAGGAGCCTTCCGCATGAGCCTATTAAAGCCTCTCCATACCTTGCTGATTGCCAACCGTGGCGAGATTGCCTGCCGCATCATGCGTACAGCCAGATCATTGGGGATGAGAACGGTTGCTGTGCACAGCGATATCGATACAGATGCCCGGCATGTTCACGAAGCAGATATAGCTATCAGTCTGGGCGGCCGCAAACCAGGCGAAAGTTATTTATGCATCGATAAGATTATTGCGGCGGCCAAAAGCAGTGGTGCTCAGGCTATTCACCCAGGGTATGGTTTTCTTTCTGAGAATGCTGCGTTTGCTCGGGCGATTGAGGAGGCAGGCCTGCTGTTTCTTGGGCCACCCGCCTCGGCCATTGAGTCTATGGGGAGCAAGTCTGCTGCCAAAACCCTGATGGGAAATGCGGGTGTCCCCTTGGTGCCGGGTTACCATGGGGAAGACCAGACGCTTGAAACCTTCAGGCAAGCCGCTGAGCAGATAGGCTATCCCGTTCTGCTAAAAGCGGCTGCAGGCGGTGGCGGCAAGGGCATGAAAATCGTTGAACAGGAAGCTGACCTAAGCGATGCCCTCGCCTCCGCACAGCGTGAAGCGCAGTCTGCTTTTGGCGATGCGCGCATGCTGGTTGAGAAATATGTGCTAAAGCCGCGGCATGTCGAGATACAGGTCTTTGCCGACCAGCATGGTCATTGCTTGTACCTGAACGAGCGCGACTGCTCCATTCAACGTCGCCACCAGAAAGTTATAGAAGAAGCCCCTGCCCCAGGACTTTCTCCTGCGCTACGCAAGGCCATGGGAGAAGCAGCCGTGCGTGCTGCACAAGCTATTGGCTATGTAGGCGCCGGTACGGTCGAGTTTCTGTTGGATGGCCGCGGTGAATTTTTCTTCATGGAAATGAATACACGTTTGCAGGTAGAGCATCCTGTGACGGAGGCTATTACAGGGCTGGATCTTGTCGCCTGGCAGATTCGCACAGCCCGGGGTGAAGCCTTGCCTATCACACAGGAGCAGGTTCCTCTTGTCGGGCATGCCATGGAGGTACGGCTCTATGCGGAAGATCCTTACAATGATTTTCTTCCTGCCACCGGTACACTGCATCTCTACCAAGAGCCAACCAGCGGTCCGGGGCGTCGGATCGACAGCGGCGTAATCGAGGGCGACACCATCTCCCCTTTCTACGACCCTATGCTGGCCAAAATTATCGCTTGGGGCGAAAGCCGCGAAGAAGCCAGACTACGCCTGCTTGCCATGCTTGAGCAAACTCAAGTGGGTGGGCTCCGAACTAACCTGGCGTTTCTCAAGCGGTTGCTGGCCCACTCTGACTTTGCCAGGGCTGAGCTGGATACAGGCTTCATCCCCCGGTATCGGGACGAACTTTTGCCAACCCCACCAGCGTATGACGACTCCTTCTGGCAAGCAGCTGCTCAAGGTTGGCTCGCCAGCGAACCATTAACAGCAAGAGCTGATGATCCTTACGCTCCATGGGAGGTATTAAAGGGGTGGCGGACAGGCTTGCCAAACCGGCAGGCACTAACATTGACCTGCAACGAAGAAATGCAGCGCGTTAGCTGGGACGGTAAAGACAGAAACGTTAAGGCGCAACGTCGCGAAGATACGCTTTATCTGGAATGGAATGGTGAAACCCACACGGTTACCCGCTTTGATCCACTGATGGCGGCAACTTTCAAAACAGCTCATTCTGGCGGGCTCACCGCGCCTATGAATGGCAGCATCGTCCGTATATTGGTCGAATCTGGCCAATCGGTTGAAACCGGCGCTCCCCTTGTTGTTCTGGAGGCCATGAAAATGGAGCACACTATTCGCGCTCACGCCCCAGGAGTTGTAAGAGCAATCCTTTGTCACGAAGGTGACATGGTCAGCGAAGGCTCAACGCTGGTTGAGATGGAGGCTAATGATGTCGCTGCCTGAACGTGTTCGTGTTGTTGAGGTGGGACCGCGTGACGGCCTCCAGAATGAAAAGCAACCGATCAGCCTCCAGGCTAAGTTAGAGCTAGTGAACGACCTGACAGAGACAGGCCTTGATTACATTGAGGTGGGTAGTTTTGTTTCGCCCAAATGGGTTCCCCAGATGGCAGGTAGTTTGGATTTATTTTTAAAAATCAATAAAAGGGCTGGTATTACATATAGCGCTTTGACTCCTAACATGAAGGGATTCGAAGCGGCCCTTGAGGCCGGAGTCAAAGAAATCGCCGTATTTGCAGCAGCTTCCGAGAGCTTTTCCCAACGCAATATCAATTGCTCTATCGCTGAAAGCCTAAAGCGTTTCGAACCTGTCATGGATGCCGCAAAGCAGCATGGAATGACTGTTCGTGGCTATGTATCGTGCGTGTTGGGATGTCCTTATGATGGAAGCATTAGCTCTCAACAGGTGTCTTATGTAGCAAGAGATTTGTTCGAGATGGGCTGCCGTGAGGTTTCGCTTGGAGACACCATTGGCGTAGGTACACCCGGCCCTGCACGTACGCTTATCGATACTGTCAGCCGTGATGTCCCCCGCCAACAATTAGCGGTACATTTTCATGATACCTATGGCCAAGCCTTGGCCAATATCTATGCCACGCTTCTGGAAGGTATCTCGGTGATCGACAGTTCAGTAGCGGGACTGGGCGGTTGCCCCTATGCGGCAGGCGCAAGCGGCAATGTCGCTACAGAAGATGTGCTCTATATGCTGAACGGCTTGGGCATTCAGACTGATGTTGACCTCCCCCGCTTGATTGAAGCAGGCCAACGAATCTGCAAGGTATTAGGCCGTGAAAATGGCTCTCGTGTGGCAAAAGCCCTGTGTTAATGGCCTGCCCCGCCATTACGGGAGCCTTACAGGTTCTCGTAACGGCGTATATTCGAGGCACTTGCTTTGACAGTGTGTTCAGATCATAGAGTGATGCCAGGGCTTGAAGTATCCCTACTACTTCACCGGCACTTCGAAGCGGGCCATGTCCTGAGCCATTACAGGACTTGAATAAACATGTCCCTCTCATTTGCTCTTTTACTTACGCGACCATGGAATGCTTGCTCTCTTCTGATTGCTTTTGTTTTTTCCAGAGAGTCTCTTTTTTATTTTTCTAAAAAGGCTGGTATTACATAGAGATAAGAAAAGGAGCCGCATGACGGCTCCTTTTACTAGCGCCAACGGCCAGGATTTAAGCGACTTGACCTTCCAACGCAGGTTTTTCGTCTGTACGGCTCTGGCCATTGATAGCGATGCGCTTAGGCTTAGCCTCTTCAGGCACCTCTCGTACCAAATCAATATTGAGCAGACCGTTTTGCAAGCCTGCACCTTTCACCTCGATATAGTCTGCCAGGCGGAAGGACAGCTTGAACGCACGCTGGGCTATACCCTGGTGCAGGTAGGTCACGCTGTCAGCGCTCTTTTCACGGCGACTACTTTTCACCGTTAGCACGCCCCGCTCTACTTCAAGCTCAAGGTCGCCCTCAGTAAGACCAGCGGCCGCAATCACGATGCGATAGCGATCATTGCCATGCTTTTCCACGTTATAGGGTGGATAGGTGCTGCTCGACTCGTTGCGCAGAGTGGATTCAAAAAGATCGTTGAAGCGATCGAATCCAACAGAATGACGAAACAGAGGAGCAAGAGAAAATGCAGTATTCATATGGAAATCTCCTGAAGCATCAGCAAGTTTCAAAGCAGGGCCCAGCTTTCGGCACCCTACTCGATCCCATATAAGGACCGCCCTTTGTTTTTCAAGCGATATGCCCGACAGGCGGTAAAGTCCGCGTTCTATTGATCAATAGGTGCTAAAGTCAGTAGATAAATATGGCTTCGCTGCTTATCGATACATCTTCTTTCAAAGTGGCGTCGGGTTTATGACGATCAGAAGACAGCAAAACACAATAACGAGACATACGTCTCACTTTTCAATCGCTATGAACGCTACCCTTTTAAACACGTGAGTGTGGACGGGTTTGAGCATTGTTTTAATGCGCTGAATTTAAAAGTTGATTCAGTAACGAAATTTTGATCCCCGCCGAGTCTCGCCGTTGTTGTCGAGTTACTGCTCGTAACGGTTGCCCCCATTAAATTGGAAGACGTTTGTAGAACGCCAGCGTACTACAGACGCTAAAGCTGCTGGAAAACCCGTTTCAGACCGTCTGGAAGTCACCCCAGGCGAGGTTCAAGCCGAACAGGTTATTGTTCGTAGCTGATGGGAATTCCGGCAATGTTGAGACTGGTTCAGAGCCTTTGCTCCCGTCTCCCTACCGATTTCGAGATACTTTGATGGCCAAATACAACAATGCTTTACGCCGTACAGAAGAAATTTTCTTTGATGATCGCAAACGCAATGAATTGATCATCATCCCGCACGGTGCTGAAGAAATTACCGAGATTGAAGCGCTTCTGACAAAGCTATCCTGTGCATCCCTGCGGGTGATTCACAAGAATGGGCAGAAGGCAACGTTGATGATTCTTCAGGGCTGGAAGTCCAACCCCGAAAAAATTACTGCCAGTTTTACGCCGGGTGTGATTGATGTACTAGGCCGTGATCTAGAACCCAAGGAGCTACTGGCTCTGGCCATCGAGAAAGCGACCTAACTCTTTTCTTTCACGTACATCGCTACGGCTTAATGCGCATTTGGCTGTTCAAGCCAAATGCTTTGCTACGCCTATACAAAAGCTATTAACGGTCCTGTATTGCCTGTCTGATTAACTGCAGGCGCTTGCTGGCTTGCTGCTCAAGCTGCTGGCGTTTTTCAATCGCCTGCTTTCGTATTCCGTCTTCGTCCAACAGTTCAGTATTCGCATCGACATTAAGCAGCACCGCAGACAGCGCCCCTTGCAGTAAGAGACTGCCCGAGAGTATGTCGCTCTGCACTTTGTCAGATGTAAAGGGAATCCCTTCTTCCGCCAAGCCAAGCAGTTCAACACAGGTTTTTGCTGTGTTCAACGGTACCTGTGTGGCCCCTACCGCAGCACGCTGAACACCAACCTCCCGCTGTCTTATCTGCTCGGGTAGACGAGCTGCCTGCATATAACGCTCAAAGGCTTTTACATCTGCGTCAGCATAAGCACTAAGCGTCTTCATCTGCTTCTCAACGCGCTCAATAAGCTCAGCCCGTGCGGGATCGGCCGATTTGGTTTCGCTGATCCGCAATGCCATCAGTATCAATGCACTTCCCATCGTAGCGGCAACGACTGCTGCTGCCCCGCAACTAGGGGTTGAGCTATCCGCAGCTGTCGCATCACGAAAGGCTTGTAATGTCATGTCCCAGATGCTGCTCATGGCTATCTACCCGCTTCTGTTTGTTCTTATCAGAACAGTTACGCAACGCATACGTTTCCGTCGTTGGTCGATTTGAGAATATATGAAAATTCATATATTCGTTTTCCCATATGTTAGTTATAGTGCGCCCGTTCGATGACGGAGGCTATATGTCCGAATCCCTGACCCCTTCGCTCCTGTTCAAATGCTTGGCTGATGAGACTCGCGCCCGTATGACATTACTGATTCTTCAAGAAGAAGAGTTATGTGTATGTGAGCTTGTCTGTGCGTTGGGCGATATCCAACCAAAGATCTCTCGCCATCTGGCGCAACTGCGACAGTGCGGTTTGCTGTCGGATCGTCGCCAAGGACAGTGGGTGTATTACCACCTCCACCCAACATTACCGGAGTGGGTACAGACCATCCTTAAAAGCACGCTGGAAGCTAATCATGAATGGCTAAAGGCAGATGTAGAACGCCTGCTCAACATGGGTGACCGCCCCAAGCGCAAGGCGCTTTGTTGCTGATCTAAAGCCAATCCTTATCGAGTCCTATACATGCTGATTGCGTTTCTCATCTTTTTGATAACTATCGTTCTGGTGATCTGGCAGCCCAAAGGGTTAGGTGTTGGCTGGAGTGCATCCCTGGGCGCTGTATTGGCCCTTCTGACGGGCGTAGTAAGCCTGAGTGATATTCCGACGGTGTGGCAGATCGTCTGGAATGCTACCGCCACCTTCATCGGCATTATTATTATCAGCCTGCTACTGGATGAAGCAGGCTTTTTCGAATGGGCGGCCTTACACGTGGCTCGCTGGGGTGGCGGTAATGGGCGCAGGCTGTTTGCCTTCATTATCCTGCTGGGTGCTGCAGTGTCCGCCTTGTTTGCCAATGACGGAGCGGCACTGATCCTGACGCCTATCGTGATTGCCATGCTTCTGGCTTTGCGATTTTCGCCAGCGGCTACCCTGGCATTTGTCATGGCGGCTGGATTTATCGCCGATACAGCCAGTCTGCCTCTGGTTGTGTCCAACCTGGTCAATATTGTCTCGGCCGATTATTTCGGCATTGGCTTTGGCGAATACGCAGCCATTATGGCGCCGGTCAATGCCGTTAGTATTCTCGCTACGCTAGTAATGCTGCTCTGGTTTTTCCGTCGTGATATTCCCAAGCGATATGATTTAGCTCAAATCAAGGAGCCGCGAGAAGCCATACGTGACCGTGCCACGTTTATCGCAGGATGGTGGGTGCTAGGGCTATTACTGATTGGTTTCTTTATCATCGAGCCCATGGGTGTACCCATCAGCGCCATCTCTGCTGTCTGTGCCCTGCTCTTGTTCGTGATCGTAGCACGTGGCCATGTGATCAGTACGCAGAAGGTGCTCAAAGATGCGCCGTGGCAGATCGTAGTCTTCTCACTCGGGATGTACCTGGTTGTGTATGGGTTACGCAACGCAGGGTTAACAGACTACGTGACACAAGCATTGAATTATTGCGCCCAGTACGGTGTATGGGGCGCAGCCCTTGGAACCGGGCTGCTAACTGCACTGCTCTCCTCCATCATGAACAACCTCCCAACCGTTCTTATTGGAGCACTTTCAATCCACGACAGCGAAGCTACAGGCGTTGTCCAGCACGCCATGATTTATGCCAATGTCATTGGTAGTGATCTGGGTCCAAAGATTACTCCGATTGGAAGTCTGGCCACCCTGCTCTGGCTGCATGTGCTCGCCCGCAAGAACATCACCATCACTTGGGGCTACTACTTCAAGGTAGGTATCGTGCTTACCTTGCCGGTTCTATTGGCTACTCTTGCCGCGCTTGCTGTGCGGTTAACCCTATAAGCGTCAAGGAGCCTTTATGAAAGTCTTGTTTATGTGCACCCACAATCGCTGCCGCAGCATATTGTCCGAAGCTGTTTTCAATCATTTGGCGCCTGAAGGATTCGAGGCGGTCAGCTCTGGTAGCTATCCGAGCGGGCAAGTCAGTCCGTTAACAATAGAGGTTTTAATAAGGGCTGGTATTACAATACAAGGGCTCTACAGTAAGTCTTCCGATGAGTTTGCTGATGCTCCCCCTGATGTAGTTATTACCGTCTGCGACCGGGCGGCTGGCGAAGCGTGTCCTGCCTATTTTGGTAACGCCTTGAAAGCACATTGGGGAATAGAGGACCCGTCTGCGCTTGAAGGAAGCGAGGCGGATATTCAGCAAGCATTCGAAACAACGCTACAGATTATTGAACAGCGTGTACGAGCCTTCCTGGCCCTGCCGTTTGACCGTCTGAGCGCAGACGAACTCAAAAGCGCTGTTGATGCGCTTGGCAACTGATGAGGAGCCCTTCCCTTGGATAACCTGCCCAACCTGGACTTTTCCCTGGCCGATATTCCGGCAATTGATCGCCTGGACAAGCCGCCGCCGCTGCCCCATAAGCCTAGAATCCTGCTGCTCTATGGGTCTAATCGCGAGCGCTCTTTCAGTCGCCTGCTGACACAGGAAGCCGCCCGCTTACTGGAACACTTCGGTGCTGAGGTGCGGATTTTTAATCCTTCAGGCCTACCCTTGCCTGATGATGCACGCGATACCCATGAGAAAGTCGTTGAACTGCGTGAATTGATGCAATGGTCTGAGGGTCAGGTATGGTGCTCACCTGAGCGACATGGCTCGATAAGCGCTGTTTTCAAAGCACAGATTGACTGGGTTCCGTTAGCTATTGGGGCCGTCCGCCCTACTCAAGGCAAGACGCTTGCCCTATTGCAGGTTTGCGGTGGCTCACAATCTTTTAATGCCGTAAATCAGCTCCGGGTATTAGGACGCTGGATGCGTATGTTTACAATCCCAAACCAGTCCTCCGTGCCCAAGGCTTTTCTGGAGTTCGATGAGGCAGATCGAATGAAACCATCGCCCTACTACGATCGTCTGGTGGATGTCATGGAAGAATTGATGAAATTCACGCTGCTGCTTCGTGGGCGCCAGACGTATCTGGTCGATCGTTACTCAGAACGTAAGGAATCGGCCGAGGCGCTGTCCCAACGCGTCAATCAGCGCTCCCTCTGATCCAGATAGGCCTCGATCTCCTTAACGGTGCTACGTGCCGTTCGGGTAACGCCAATCAACGTTGCCGAGGCCATACCTGTCCATTCGCCGTATCCAACGAGCCACACACGAGGCTCCCTGACGGAGCGGGTTTGATCAACCTCTACCCTTCCATCGGACACAAGGCTTAATGATGCCAGATGCGTTAATGCAGGCCTGAAGCCGGTACACCAGATAACCGCGTCCACTTTCGTTTCACGGCCATCTGCCCAAACTACCCCCTTGCCCGTAAATCGTTCAAAGGGTCGCACCGCTTGTAGAACGCCTCGCGCTCTTGCCTCTTTCACGCTTGGTACCATGACAATATCACCGAGCCTGCCTGCAGGCTCCTCCAAAGCGCGTCCCTCCTGTTGGGCCCGCCAGCGCTCGGTAGCTCGCTCAAACAAGACACGCCCATCCACATCGTCTGGCAAGAACTGGGGTTCCGCCAGCGTAACCCAGCAGGTATCTGCAACCTTGGAAACCTCGGCCAGAATCTGCGCACCTGAATTCCCACCCCCGACAACCAATACCTTTTGGCCCGAAAAAGCGCTGGCATTGACATAGCGCGCAGAGTGTATCTGCTGCCCCTGAAACAGCTCCTGCCCTGGGTAGCACGGCGTGTAGGGATGTCGCCATGTTCCAGTTGCACTGACAACGGCCTGCGCCAGCCATGTCGTTGCGCCTACCTTGACCAGTAAGCCCTCCGCATGTCGCTCTACGGCGTCCACCCACACGGGACGCTCGATAGGCAGCGCATAACGCTGCTCGTAACGGGCGAGGTAAGCCAATACGTGGTCGCGCGAAGGCGTTTCTTCGTCTGTGGCGGGCATGGGCCAGCCAGGGATTGAACTGGAGCTGGCCGGTGAAAAGAGATGTAGAGACTCCCAACCATGCCTCCAGCCTCCCCCCGGGCCAGACTCTGCGTCCAATAGAACAAAGGAGCGAGACGTACGACGCAGGAAATAGGCAACTGCAAGGGCAGACTGCCCTCCGCCTACAATAGCCACATCAATCTGCCGCATAGACCTTTACGCTCCTGCTGAAATTAACGATACATCCCGAGCGCCTGGAGCGCTGCCGCTTCGTCACACCGATCAAACGATAAAGGCAAAACGCAGTCACATCTATAACAGGCTAGGTGCTGATAAGGATCCGCCCAGCCTTGGATTAGAAGGAGTTTACATTCGGCATGACTGGCCTTGATCAACGCGAAGCCGATCCCATACGCTGCGAGAGCGAGCCCATTCATATTCCAGGCGCTATCCAGCCCCATGGTTTTCTGCTCGCCTTCGGGCAAGTCGATATGCGTGTTCAGCATATCAGCGCCAACCTTCCGGTACTGCTGAACTGCGAGGTAGACGCGATACTTGATCAGCCTCTGGCAAATATCTTGAATACCCAAGAGTTCCTGCGTGTTCAAGAAGCGCTTCGGCAGCCTCACTTCGACGAGAGCAATCCACTGCCCATGACAGTGGGGAACCGTGAATATGAAGGTCTGCTGCACCAACATGACGGCCTGATCTTTCTTGAACTGGAACCCATCAGCTCTCCCGTCCAACCTGACAGCATGCTTAACTCGCGCAGGCTGCGACGCTTGCAAAAAGCACGAACCCTGGAAGATCTACAGCAGGTTGTTGTAGAAGAAGTCAGAGCGCTGACCGGTTTTGACCGCGTCGTGGTATATCGCTTTGACGACGAAGGTGACGGCCAGGTTGTGGCAGAAGATCGCCATCCGGAAGTAGATCCCTACCTTGAATTACGTTTTCCGGCTTCTGACATTCCAGCTCAGGCCCGTAAGCTTTATGAGCACAACTGGATTCGCCTGATACCCGATGCTCGGTACGAGCCAGTGCCCCTCGTACCTGCCACGAGAAGCGATACAGGAAAGCCTGTGGATCTCAGCTGTGCAGTATTGCGTAGCGTATCACCAGTGCATCGAGAGTATATCGGCTACCAGGGCTTACGCGCGTCAATGAGCGTGTCGCTCATGCAGGGTGATGCACTGTGGGGGCTGATCAGCTGTGGACATCGAGAGCCTCATTACCTGCCCTATCAAACCCGCGCCGCTTGCCAAACCATCGGCGAGTTAATGTCCTTGCAGATTAATGCGCTCCAGGAAAAGGACGCGCAGCAGCAACGCGAGGCCAAACAAGATCACCTCTCTCGGCTGGTTGATGCAATGCATGAAGCGGATGACGAGGCTCTGATTGGCCTGATGAGCAAGGGTCAGGATCTGTTGGACGTTGCAGATGCCAGCGGTGCGGCCATTCTTGTAGGCCAACATGTACTGACAGTGGGTGACTGCCCTGGCGATCATGAAATCAAAGCCTTGGCCAAATGGGCTGAATCGCAAATGAGCGACAGCGGTGTTTTCCATACGCGCTGCCTGCCTTATGAATTGTCCGAAGCTTCCGCCTATGCTCATCTAGGCAGTGGCCTGATAGCGATTACGCTACCCAAGCCTGTTACCAACATGGTCCTGTGGTTCAGGCCGGAACTGATTAAAACCGTTAAATGGAGTGGTAACCCCAATAAACCACTCGAGGCCGATCCGACAACCGGCCAACTGCGGCCTCATCCGCGTCGTAGTTTTGCTGTCTGGCAAGAGCAGGTACGGGGACGCTCCAAGCGCTGGCTACCAGGAGACATCTACGCGGTAAAAGACCTGCGTCGATCGGCCATAGAAATTGACTTGGCGCTACAGGTTGCCCGTGAGCGCGAGGCAGTGCGTGCCCGCGATGAAATTGTCGCCGTTGTCTCGCATGATCTTCGCAATCCCATGACCATTGTTACCATGCAGGCAGGCATCATGCAGCGCATGGTGGTGGGCGATCAGCGTGAGTCATCCAAACGGTTACTGTCGGCAATCAATATCATTCAGACCGTTGCTACGCGTATGAACAGCATGATTGGCGACCTTCTGGACCTGTCCAAGATCGAATCAGGCCGTTTCCAGATCTCACCTCAGCTCCATGATGCATCAAGTCTGGTTCATCAGGCAGCGCAGCTATTGCATACATTGGCCGAGACCAAGTCCATCCAGCTCACCACTCATGCTGAGGAAGGCGTCGTGCTTTACGCAGATGCCGAACGGCTCTTTCAAGTGCTCTCGAACCTGATCAGCAATGGCGTCAAGTTTACCCCTGCGGGTGGCAGCATCGAAGTGTCCATAACGCGCGAAAACGATCATGCCTGTTTTTCTATCAAGGACAGTGGCGTAGGGATTTCAAGCGAAGCGCTCGAGCATATCTTTGATCGCTACTGGCACGTCAAGACAGGCAACCCAACAGGTACCGGGCTGGGTCTGTTTATCAGCAAGGGGATCGTAGAGGCACATGGAGGTCGGATCTGGGCTGTTAGCGGTCCAGGTCAAGGCAGTACATTTCACTTTACACTGCCATTAGCAAATCCGTCTCAGGAGCCAGCCGCCAACTGATGCATCTGCCCGTCAAAAAACCTTTACAGCACGTGCCATATGAAGTGGGTTTTAGAGGGCCTGTCAGAAAAATGTGACACTTTCTCTAGGGTCACTCGCATCCCTTCTCTTATCCAGGGTTGTTACCCGTTCTTTCTTGAGTTCAGATAACTGCACTGGAAAGGACACTCCTGTTACCACGTCTGGTACGTCCGCTCCGTCACATACAACAATAAAAGGTGACGCATGATCCTGACTGTAGACTGCCTGCTCCTACGCCCTGAGCCGGGCTTGATTAACCATGCCTATCACGCGTGTATTACCCAAAAGAGTGCTTCAACCGATAAAAGGCGGAGCACCTGCGATATTTTTACCTAGTTTGGCCTTCGCATAGACACGCTTCACACCGCACAATAACAATACCTTGCGTGAGGACGTTTAAATGGTTGGTCGTAACACCCAGTCGGGTACACTCAAACGTGGCCTGAAAAATCGCCATATCCAATTGATAGCCCTGGGCGGTGCTATTGGTACTGGTTTATTTCTTGGCTCGGCAGGCGTCATTCAGTCGGCCGGTCCCTCAATGATCCTAGGCTATGCGCTGGCTGGATTCATCGCTTTTCTCATCATGCGCCAACTGGGCGAGATGATTGTTGAAGAACCTGTGGCGGGCTCGTTCAGCCACTTTGCTCACAAGTACTGGGGAGGTTTTGCCGGTTTTCTTTCGGGCTGGAACTGCTGGGTACTTTACATTCTGGTAGGCATGTCCGAGCTGACCGCTGTCGGCAAATACATTCATTACTGGTGGCCGGAGATTCCCACCTGGGTCAGTGCTGCTGTCTTCTTCCTGCTAGTCAATGCCATCAACCTAGCCAATGTAAAAATGTTTGGCGAGGCTGAATTCTGGTTTGCGATCATTAAGGTTGTCGCCATTATTGGCATGATCCTGTTGGGTACTTACCTGCTCATCGGCGGCAGTGATCCGCAGGCTTCTGTTAGCAACCTATGGTCACATGGCGGCTTCTTCCCCCATGGTGTTCAGGGGCTGGTCATGTCCATGGCCATCATCATGTTTTCGTTTGGCGGCCTGGAAATGCTTGGCTTTACGGCTGCTGAGGCTTCGGAACCCAAGAAGGTTATTCCCAAAGCGATTAACCAAGTGATCTACCGTATCCTGATTTTCTACGTTGGAGCACTTGTCATCCTGCTGTCCCTCAAGCCTTGGGACTCGCTGGTACAAACGCTGACTGCCTCCGGTGATGCGTACAGTGGCAGCCCCTTCGTACAGATCTTTTCATTGATCGGGAGTGATGCAGCGGCTCACATCCTGAACTTCGTGGTGCTGACAGCAGCGCTGTCCGTCTATAACAGTGGCTGCTACTGTAATGGGCGTATGTTGCTGGGTCTTGCCGAGCAGGGCGACGCACCTCGCTTCCTGGCAAAGGTCGATCAACGCGGCGTACCCGTAAGGGCCCTCCTGTTCTCGGCAGCGATTACCTTCCTGGCCGTAATCGTGAACTACCTGATGCCAAAGCAGGCACTTGAACTACTGATGTCGCTCGTTGTGGCAACGCTAGTAATCAACTGGGCAATGATCAGTCTGGCGCATCTGAAATTCCGCGCTCAGATGAAGCACATGGGGGTTAGCACGGCGTTTAAAGCATTCTGGTATCCCTACGGCAACTATCTGTGCCTGGCATTTGTTGTGTTTATCCTTGGCACAATGCTTCTGATCCCTGGAATCAATATTTCGGTTTATGCCATACCGATATGGCTGATCGTCATGGTTGCCTGCTATCGCCTCAAGCGTAAGCCGAATGCCGATACGGCAGCGTCACCTCTTGCAGCCTCCTCGGCTGATTAAGCGCCAACCCTGGACCCTTACGGGTCCAGGACTCCCTCGTCTGCATCAACTTTTCCATCTCGCCGTAGCCTAATACTTGGATCTTAGTATTCAACATGGGAGAAAGGGCGATGGACTTAGGCATCTCGGGACGTTGGGCCGTAGTATGTGCTGCCAGCAAAGGGCTAGGTAAAGGTTGCGCCAGTGCACTGGCTCAGGAAGGTGTTAATCTGGTTGTCAACGCACGCGGCGTTGAAGCACTGGAAGAAACGGCAGCCTATCTACGCTCGCTCAATCCGATGATTGAGGTCCGCTGTGTCGCGGGCGACATCAGTCATGAAAATATCCGTCAGGCGGTTGTATCTGCCTGCCCCCACGTCGACATCCTCATAAACAACGCAGGCGGGCCGCCGCCAGGTGACTTTCGCGATTGGACTCGGGATGACTGGCTGAGCGCGGTCGAAACCAACATGCTGACACCCATCGAACTCATCAAGACTACTGTCGATGGTATGGCAGCCCGTGGGTTTGGTCGGATCGTGAATATTACGTCATCAGCCGTCAAAGCCCCGATCGACATCCTGGGTTTATCCAACGGTGCCCGTAGCGGCCTGACGGGTTTTGTAGCCGGACTGGCGCGTCAGGCGCGTCTGACAGAGCGCAACGTAACAATCAACAATCTCTTGCCAGGCTCATTTGACACGGATCGCTTGCAAAAGACCTTGCAGCGCTCCGCCCAGGTTGCTGGCATAGAGGTGTCAGACATTGCTCAACAGCGACTACAGACGATACCGGCACGCCGCTTTGGAACGGCAGAGGAATTTGGCGCCGTGTGCGCCTTCTTATGCAGCCAGCACGCCAGTTACATGACAGGCCAGAATGTGCTGCTCGATGGCGGGCAATATCAAGGTACGTTTTAAAAAGAAATGCCGGCGTCTGGCCGGCATCTCCGTTACCGAGACACCTCTGCAATGGCACGCGCTAATTCATCGAGCCGGTTCTCATCCAGCCCGGCGACGTTGGCCCGACCGCTACTGACAAGATAAACGCTATAACGCTCTTTAAGCGCTGCGACCTGCTCTGGTGTAAGGCCTGTATACGAGAACATGCCACGCTGCTCGGCAATGTGCGCAAAGCGCTCGTTCAAGCCAAAGGGGATCAGCGCCTCGACCAGCCCTTTACGCAGACTCATGATGCGATTACGCATGGCCTCCACCTCATCCTGCCATACTGTACGCAGTGAGGTGCTTCCCAAGATCTCCGCCACGACAGCCGCACCATGGGAAGGTGGTGTCGACCACAGATTACGCGCAATTGAGGCCAGCTGGCTGCGCACAGCCAATAGACGGTCTGCATTTTCTGCGATAACGATTAACCCACCGGTACGTTCTCGATAGAGACCAAAGTTCTTCGAGCAGGAGCTGGTAATCAAAAGCTCCGGCAGCGCTTGAGCGAACAGCCTGACTGCCCAGGCATCCTCCTCCAGCCCGTCACCAAAGCCTTGGTAGGCAAAGTCGAACAACGGCAGTAGCTCACGCTCCTTCACAACATCCAGCACCTGCTGCCAATCAGAGCGGCTTAGGTCAAAACCGGTCGGATTGTGGCAGCAGGCATGCAGCAAGATGACATCGCCACGGGGAATCTGCCGCATCGCCTGAAGCATGCCGGCTACATCGAGACGATTATCGGCTCCTACATAAGGATAGTGACTGATTGAAAGCCCGGCGGCCTGGAACAGCGTCTCGTGAATCGGCCACGTCGGCTGACTCAACCAGATCCCCTTGCCCGGCAGACACTGCGCAATGAACTCCCCCGTCAATCGGAGGGCCCCTGTTCCTCCGGCCGTTTGGGTGCACCCTGCTCGCTTGTCATCAATCACGGGACTGTGTGCTCCCAAGACGAGATGCAGCAGGTAGGTCCCAAAACTCACATCACCGTGACCACCGATATAACTCTTGGTCTGCTCACTGCCAATCAGTGCCTGCTCCGCCAGCTTGACAGCCTTGGGAATAGGCGTAAGACCTTGCTGGTCTTTGTACACACCCACGCCTAGGTCCAGCTTGGCAGGATTGGGATCAGCCCGGAACGCTTCCAACAGCCCCATAATAGGGTCGCCGGCTACCCAGTCGACCCTGTTGAAATGGCTCACTTCCGGCCCTCCGCAGTAGCCGCGACGTCATCAGTGCGGGCTGCCATGATGAAATCGTTACGATGAAGCCCCTTGATCGAGTGGCTCCACCAGGTCACCGTTACCTTGCCCCATTCCGTTAGAAGACCGGGATGATGCCCTTCTTCTTCGGCAATAGCGCCAACAGCGTTGGTAAACGCCAGGGCATAACGGAAATTCTTGAACCGAAACACCCTCTCCAGCTGCATGATTCCGTCACGCACTTCAATGTTCCAGTCGGGAATCTGCCGGATCAGCTCAGCCAGCTCTTCTTCACTGACTTTAGGAGCATCAGCGCTGCAAGCCTCACAGTGGCCTTGTTTCAATGCAGTAGCAGTCATGTGTTCTCCTTATTGGTATCAGGCTGCTTTAGGCGGAAAGCGGGGTTTATGGAGCCCAAGCTGCATGGCTTCATGGACCATCCCCATGATGTCTTCATGAGCGACCTGGAACAATCGCTTGAGTTCGGGCAATACGAAATAGACCGGTTGCAGGATATCGATTCGATACGGGGTGCGCATGGCTTCAATCGGATCGAACGGCAGATGCTCCGGCTCGGCGGAAAGCGAATACACCGTTTCCTTGGGGGATGACAGGATACCGCCCCCGTAAATCTTGCGGCCCACAGGAGTATCTACCAGTCCGAACTCAATGGTCATCCAGTACAGACGCGCCAGAAAGATACGCTGCTCCTTGGAGGCAGCCAGTCCCAGTTTGCCGTAGGTATGGGTAAATTCGGCAAACCAGGGATTGGTCAGCAGCGGGCAGTGGCCAAAAATTTCATGAAAGATGTCGGGCTCCTGCAAGTAGTCCAACTCTTCTCGGGTACGTATAAACGTGGCGACTGGAAACTGCTTGCTGGCCAACAAGGCGAAAAACGTCTCGAAGGGGATCAGCGCGGGTACTTGTGCCACGCGCCAGCCAGTGGTGTGCTCAAGTACGCGATTTACTTCGGACAACTGCGGGATACGGTCCATCGGCAGGTCAAGCTGAGTGATTCCATCCAGGTACTCCTGGCAGGCCTTACCTTCGATCACCTTGAGTTGTCGGGTGATCAGCGTGTTCCATACCCCGTGCTCGTCGTCCGAGTAATGGATAAAACCGGATTCATCCGGTTTTCTCGCCACGTACTGCGTGCCTTTCATATAGCCTCCTTGACGGCCACTGCCGCTGGGTCTTGTTGTATGGCTTTAGCAATAACGCCTCAAAGACCTTTCTGTATCGCAGAATCACGTGAAAAGAGCTTCTTTGACAGAAGAGTGCTGTAAGAAAATCTTTACGGCGGGCTGTAATCGAGCCGATAAAGCCCACGTGGATCGCTTGATAAGTATCGTTATTGGCACATATTCTTGACAGGCAATTTAAAGCTAACTGAAAAAGTTGGCTGTAACGCCCGCCATAATCACAACAATGGGCCTGCTCAATGCGTATCAAAGTGCTATGTCAGAATCGCGTAGGCATTCTGCGCGACATGCTCAACCTACTGGCCGACTATGGGATCAACGTAGCCCGTGGCGAAGTCGGCGGTGACCAGGGCAATACGGTCTATCTGTATTGTCCCAACCTGATCAACCTGCAGTTCCAGGCACTACGGCCAAAGCTTGCGGCCATCTCCGGGGTGTTTGATATCTGGCGCATCAGCCTCATGCCCAGCGAACGCCGTCATCTGGAGCTGAATACCCTACTTGGCGCGCTAGAGTTTCCGGTACTGTCGATCGACATGGCAGGCCACATCGTAGCGGCCAACCGCGCAGCAGCACAGTTGCTGGGCGCTCGGGTGGATGAAGTCCCCGGCATGGCGCTTTCCAAATACGTAGATGAGCTGGACCTGCCTGAACTGGTTCGCGCCAACAAATCCCGACTCAATGGATTGCGTATCCAGATCAAGGGCGACGTTTTTCTGGCCGATATTACGCCTCTGCAAACCGGGCACGACGATAGCGAAGCGCTGGCAGGCGCCGTGCTGACCTTGCATCGTGCCGATCAAGTGGGCGAGCGTATCTATCAGGTCCGCAAGCAGGAGCTGCGAGGGTTCGACAGTATTTTCCAAAGCTCTAAATCTATGGCGGCTGTGGTTCGGGAAGCGCGACGCATGGCACCACTCGATGCCCCGCTCCTGATCACTGGCGAAACCGGCACTGGCAAGGAGCTGCTCGCACGCGCCTGTCACCTGGCAAGCCCACGCGGACAAGCGCCCTTCATGGTGCTTAATTGTGCGGGCCTGCCTGAGTCCATGGCAGAAACCGAGCTATTTGGTTACAGCGCAGGTGCCTTTGATGGCGCGCGCCCGGAAGGCAAGCTTGGGCTCCTGGAGCTTACTGCTGGCGGCACCCTGTTTCTGGACGAGGTGGGCGAAATGAGCCTGCGCCTGCAAGCCAAGCTGGTTCGGTTTCTTCAAGACGGAGTGTTTCGCCGGGTGGGTAGCGATCAAGAAGTCTATCTGGATGTCCGCGTTATCTGCGCAACCCAGCAAGATCTCTCAGACTTATGTATGCAAGGTGAATTTCGCCAGGACCTCTATCACCGTCTCAATGTGCTTTCACTGCACATTCCGCCTCTGCGTGAATGTCTGGATGGGCTGGAGCCGCTGGTTGAGCATTTCCTGGATCAGGCCAGCCGACAGATTGGCTGTTCTTTCAAGCCCCTGGCGCCCGCCGCGCTTGAACGACTGCGTCATTACCCGTGGCCCGGCAATGTTCGCCAGTTGGAAAACGCACTTTTTCAGGCCGTTTCCCTGGCAGAAGGTAAAGTGGTGAAACCCGAGCACATCCGCCTACCCGATTACGGTACGCCACAGCCTCTGGGGCACTTCACGCTTGAGGGCACTCTCGACCAGATTGTTGGCCGATTCGAAAAGGCTGTGCTGGAGCAGTTGATTGCCCAACATCCCAGCAGTCGGCTACTGGGTAAGCGACTTGGTGTCTCCCATACCACAATTGCCAACAAGCTGAAGTTGTATGGCATTGGTCAGCATGCTAGTTCCTGCGGGTAGCCTCTTAGGCTGCCTTACGAGCACGCAGAAACTCATTCCAGGGACGTACTAGGTAGTTGTGTTCATCCATGACGGCATTCCAGACGCTTATGTGCCTCATGCGCTGCGCATAAGAGCCCCCTTTCCCGCGCTTACTAGCTAGAGGTGTTTAGTTATGGGTCCGCTAGCGCAATCGGTTCAACCTATTTAAATCATTTATTATCAATAGCTTAAGTAAAGAATTTAATTCTATATCTAACATTAAGATGAAAGGTAAAAATACCCACTCAGAGAGAGATTCACCAACTTCATAATCAGAAAATTCTAGAAAAATGTCTTTTTATATCAGTATCTTAAAATTTATTTTTAAGGCTAAACATTAAGTTCATATTTAGTTTTTCATCCAGAGATAACAGTACCGTGACTTAAAAATAAATCAGCGTGCGGACTCTCCAAGGCGAACTTGAGGCGCTTGTGATTCAGCGCCACAAATATCGATTAGCTGTGGTTGGAATTCTGGGTTGTTTACTGGGAGTCAATCTCATGTTGGCTGCTCTACCCCAAAGCAGATTTGTAGGCTGCCGCCTGGTACAACAGCCCTATCGGGCTCGGTATGAACCGGCATAACAACGCCTGACAGTGAGGCGCAAGCGTTGCTTTTTAGTCTGTAAAAAGAAGGGCAACAGATACAGCAAGTGATCTACATCACCTGCTGTCTGTACAGGTTCGCAAGGTCAAAGAGCGCAGAAAGCCACCTTAGGTGATAGCACCGATGTGCCATGGCACAAATTCGTTTTGCCCATACCCATGCTGCTCACTCTTGCTTCGCTCGCCTGAGGCAATCCGCAGCATTTGCTCGAAGATTTGCGCCCCGGAGGCCTCGATAGTTAGCGAACCTGTGGCAATCTCACCACAGTTGATATCCATGTCTTCTTCCTGGCGTTGCCAGAGCGCATTATTGGTAGACAGTTTGATTGATGGTGCTGGCGCACAGCCGTATGCCGAACCTCGCCCTGTGGTAAAAGCAATGAGGTTTGCTCCTCCGGCCACTTGCCCGGTGGCGGAAACCGGGTCATAGCCAGGAGTATCCATAAATACGAGGCCATGTGCCCTCACCGGCTCGGCGTATTCATAGACAGCCATAAGATTGGTAGAACCCGCTTTTGCCACAGCGCCAAGCGACTTTTCCAGAATGGTCGTAAGGCCGCCTGCCTTATTGCCTGCAGAGGGGTTATTATTCATCTCCGCCCCCATGCGCTGGCAATACTCCTCCCACCAGTGAATACGCTCAATGAGCTTTTCACCTACCTCGCGGCTCGCGGCGCGTCGGGTCAGCAGGTGCTCTGCACCGTAGATTTCTGGTGTTTCAGACAGGATGGCCGTCCCGCCGCACGCTACCAATCGGTCTACAGCGTTGCCCAGCGCCGGATTAGCTGTAATGCCGGAATAGCCGTCCGAGCCACCACACTGCAAACCCACGACCAAATGACTGGCGCTGACAGGCTGACGCTCGATGCGATTGGCTTCGCTCAGGAGCTCCTTCACATAGGCGATACCCTTGGCTACAGTCTTGGCCGTACCGCCGGTATCCTGAATGGTGAAGGTACGTAATGTTTCAGTAGCGTCCAGCCCCTGCGCGGCCATCATGCCTTCGATCTGGTTGGTTTCACAGCCCAGTCCGATCACCATTACAGCGGCAAAATTCGGGTGGATCGCATAGCCACCAAGGGTACGTCTTAAAAGTGCCAGAGGCTCCCCCGCAGAGTCCACTGCGCAGCCGGAGCTATGGGTAAGCGCTACGACACCATCCACATTGGGATAAGGTGCGAGAGCCGCCGGGTTGATATCGCGTCGAAAGTAGTCAGCCACCGCACGGGCAACCGTGGCAGAGCAATTTACCGATGTCAGGATGCCGATGTAATTGCGTGTCGCAACGCGGCCATCCGGCCGGACGATGCCCTGAAAGGTCGGCCCTTCGATACGCGGTGCTGGTGTTAAAGCGTCCTCTCCAAACGCATAATCCCGCGCGAATTCACCCATCGCCAGATTATGCACATGAACATGCTCACCCGGCATGATCGGCGCAGTAGCAAACCCGATAATTTGCCCGTAACGACGTACTGGCTGCCCTGCATCGAGCTGTCGCACTGCGAGCTTGTGCCCCGCGGGAATAGCTTGACTAAGGGTAACGTTTTCCTCCGGTATCTCCAGGCCTGCCGGCAAAGACTGTAAGGCCACCAGGACATCATCCAGCGGGTTGAGGCGAATCATGGCTTTGGCGGTATCGATTCCGCCTGTTTTTGTTATGAGTTCCATGGCGTTCTCACGGTATTGTCAGTGTCATAGCAATTGGCGTACAGCCAGCTCTACTCCGCGCAGCTCCGCCAGCCCTTTAAGCCGGCCAATCAGTGAATAGCCGGGATTGGTACGGCGGTGTTGATCATCCAATAATTGATGTCCATGATCGGGCCGCAGCGGCAGTCGAGGGCCGCCTTCACGCTCACGTCGTTGCTCCTCCAGAACCAGCTCTCGGATCACACCGACCATGTCGGCGTCGCCCATTAGGTGGTGGGCCTCGTGAAAACTGCGCGGATCAGCTTCACGCTTTACAGAGCGCAGATGGGTAAAGTAGATCTGTGGGGCAAATTGCCGAGCCATTGCGACCAGATCGTTATCGGCACGCACCCCGTAGGAGCCGGTACAAAAGGTTAAGCCGTTGGCCGGGCTGGGCGCCGCATCAAGAAGCCATTGAGCATCCTGGCTGGTGGATACGATACGAGGCAGCCCCAGGAGCGGGCGCGGCGGATCATCCGGATGGATAGCCATACGGACACCCACCTCTTCCGCCACGGGTACAATAGCGCGCAGGAAGTAGCCCAGGTTTTCGCGTAGCCGCTCCGCATCGATGTCCGCATAGGTAGCGAGCAACCCTTTGAAGTCATCGAGGCTGTAATGCGCTTCAGAGCCCGGCAAACCTGCGATCAGGGTCGCTACCAACGTATCGCGCCGGGCGTCGTCCAGGTTCTCGAAGAGAACACGGGCGCGTTGAATATCATCTTCGGTATAGTCTGCTTCGGCGCCGTCACGCTTCAGGATAAACAGATCGAACGCAGCAAAGGCGTCCTGATCAAAACGCAGTGCCCAGCCACCGTCCTCAAGCGGCCAGGCCAAATCCGTACGAGTCCAGTCCAGAATAGGCATGAAGTTATAGCAGACGATATCGATACCGCAGGCGGCAAGGTTTCGCAGGCTCTGCTGGTAGTTCGCAATGTAATCGTCACGGCGAGCGCAGCCGCGCTTGATATCCTCATGGACAGGAATGCTTTCCACCACAGACCACGTCAGCCCTGCCGCCTCGATCATTGCCTTGCGCTCGGCAATTGCCTCTACCGTCCAGACTTCACCATTAGGCACTTGATGCAAGGCAGTAACAATACCGGTCGCGCCGGTCTGGCGGATGTCGCTCAGGCTGATAGGGTCATTCGGGCCAAACCAGCGCCAGGTATGCTCCATAATTCGCTCCTTAATGATTGTTATTGTGGGTAACGTTTGCCAGCGCGGCTTGCAGGCCTTGGGTGCTCAACACACGATGGGCCTCTTGTACGGCAAGGCGGAACGCCGCGTGTTCGACAAGGCCTGCTGGAAACACATCCACCAACCCTAGAAAGCCATCTACCAATGCCTCGCCCTGGCGGTGCGCATGGAGTTCGTGAAAGGTTTCGCGTAGCGGATCATTCACCTCATGCGAGCCTTGGGCAGTCTGCCCTGAGCAATATTGAATCCAGCTCGCGATACCTAACGCAACACACGAAATACTGCCCCCTCTCGCAAGCTGCTCTTGCGTGCCGGAGAGCCAGCGCTGGGGCAGTTTTTGCGAGCCGTCCATAGCAATCTGATGCAGGCGATGCTGAAGACTGTCATTACGGAAACGCGCCACCAGATCCTCAGCATAGGCGTTAAGGTCAATGCCTGCCGGCATGTCCAGTGTTGGCATCGCCTCGTCTTCCATATAGCAACGGACGAGTTCAAGCAGGGCCGGATCGTTTATAGCGTCAAATACAGTGGCATGACCTGCCAGCGCGCCGATGTAGGCCAGGAGCGAGTGGCTACCATTGAGCATACGCAGTTTCATGGTTTCGAATGGGTGTACATCCGCTACCATCTGCACACCCTCCTTCTCCCAGTCAGGTCGGCCTTGGGGGAAATGATCCTCCACGACCCATTGGCTGAAAGCTTCACCGATGACGGCTGCCGAATCTTCACAATCCAGCTGGCGTAACGTCTCAAACGAGGCGTCAGTCATGGCAGGAACAATACGATCCACCATGCTACTGGGAAACGCCACGGTCTCGCTGATCCAGGCAGCCAGCCGCTCGTCCTGGGCTGCGGCAAGTTGCGTAACGGCCTGGCGTGTTCGGCTCCCATTGTCTGGCATGTTGTCACAGCAGAGCACTGTAAATGGTGCAAGACCACGAGTCTGGCGACGACGCAGCGCTTCCACGAGTAACCCAGGCGCAGTCTGCGGCGCATGGGGAGTCCGAATATCATGGGCTATACCCGGATCATCAGTGCGCAGCTGACCCGTCGCCGGGCTTAAGCAGTAACCCTTTTCCGTTACTGTTAGCGTTATGATGCGAGTATCCGGATTAGCCATCCGCTCAAGCAATACTTCTCGATCTTCGCCATTCTTGCCTGCATAGAGCACTTCCTGGATCGCTGCGATTTCTCGCAGGGCAACGTGTTCGCTGTCTTTATACTCGGCGATATGGTAGCGGCAGTCTTGCATACGAAGCTGATCAACGAGCGCTCGATTAGAGCGGATGTTGGCGCTGCATACTCCCCACTTACCGCCTCCATGCCGTTCCAGGTTACGCTCTATGTAGACGGCCTGATGCGCCCGGTGAAACGCCCCAAGGCCTAAATGGACAATCCCGATACCCGGTTTCGAATAGGTAGAGCGATAACGCTCGATCTTATGCATGGGAAGGCTCCTTGATCCCTGCCAGGGTTATGCCACACGCTTCGCCCAGGCCCTGAAGGCTTTCAATTACGCCGATTTCAACCGGCACTCCATGGCGCGCAGCGGTTTCCTGCGCCTGGATTTCCTTGAGTCCTGCATACCAGACCTGGTCGTGTCCGGCGGCCGGTTCAGACATGCGCAGGTCAGACAAGAGCTGATCCATGGCTTCGCGAAACTCGTCTGCCGGGCGGAATAGATCAATCCGAAAGGCCGCGAAGAAGTGCCCTACACGCCCTGTGCTGCCAGGTGTGTCATGCAAATGCTTGCCAAAGCCATGCCCTGCCAGCGCGCCGCAAAGAATGTCCACCATCACAGCGAGTCCATAGCCTTTATGCCCACCAAACTCGGTACCCGCACCGCCCAATGGATGCAGGCCACCGCCTGCGTAGTTATTCATGCTTTCCAGAAGGCTGGGCGCATCGTGTGCGTCCCCTCCATCCGGCGCAGCGGCCCAGCCAGTAGGCAGAGGGGTCTCCTGGCGGGCATAGACTTCAAGCTTACCGCGGGTAACTGCCGTGGTAGACATATCCAGAACAAACGCCTTTTCCTTGTCTGCCGGCGCGGCAAAGGCAATAGGATTGGTGCCAAACATGCATTGCCGACCATGCGTTGGCACACCAAGGGCCGCGGTGTTGGTCATGGCGATGCCGATCAGGTCATGGGGCAGCGCCTGCATGGCGTACCACGCGGCAATGCCAAAGTGGTTCGAGTCGCGTACGGTCGCGAAACCCGCACCGTGCTCACGGGCCTTGGCAAGTACAGCATCCATCGCATGCTGACTGACAGTAGTACCCATGCCGCCCTGAGCATCCAATACCAATGACAGCGGCGTTTCATGGACTATCCTTGCCTCAGCATTGGGTAGAATGCTGCCAGCCTTGAGCCCACGCACATAACGCGGCAAGCGCGCTACGCCGTGGGAAGGAATACCTCGGGCATCCGAATTGACCAGTACCCTGGCTGCCAAATTAGCATCTTCCACTTTCAGACCATGAGCAGTGAATATCTGCTGGCAGAAGCGCTCAAGTGCTCCCTGTTCTACATGGGTGTACTGCATCGATGACTCCTTATGAGGGACGGCCCAACACAGACGGCGTAGCAACAGGTGCCGTTGTCTCGGTTTGCACAGGGGCGATTGGCTTAACGAAGCGGGCTACGCAAAGCGCACCGACTACGGTTAATAGCCCGGCCAGCAGGAAGGCACTGGTAAAGGCGCCAGTGAACTGGACGATAAAACCGGTCACAGTCGGACCCACAATACCGGAGGTATTGGCCAGGAAGTGCATGAACCCGCTTACCCCACCTACTCGCGCTGCCGGTACGGTGTCTTGGATAATGGCCCAGTAAATAGCACCGGTCAGATACAGGAAGAACACTGATAGCGCGACCAATGCCACTGCGCTGTACATGGTGGAAACAAGGCCAGCACAACCAATACAGACCGCGCAGCACAGCAGACACCCCACCAACACCACCTTACGCGAGAACATTACACGTCCGGTTTTCTTGAGTACGAAATCAGACAAAAAGCCACCTAGCGCCAGGCCGATGCATCCCAGAACCCAAGGGATGACGGTCGCGATACTCATGTCCTTTACGTTCATGCCATGAGCCATCGTGAGGTAGCTCGGGAACCAGGTCAGGAAGAAATACAACGTGTAGTTGTAGGTAAAGAAGGCAAGCGCTGTGAACAGTACGGTGGGCTGCTTAAGATAATATTTGAGCGGCTGGGTCGGTACATTGGCAATTTCTGTGAGCTGTTCGCCCTCTTCGATCTCCCGAGCGGCTGCACCGTCCGGCTTGGCTTTGACGAACTTGAACCATACCGCTGCCCAGACCAAGCCAATGAGCATGATGACGATGAAGGATTCTTTCCAACCGTAAGTGACAGCAATGATGCCTACCACCGGTCCCGAGATGGCACCACCCAGCGGCGTACCGGCCATGGACACACCTAGCACACGTGCCCGATTGCGGGGCGCATACCACGTGTTCACCATCTTGCTGGTCGTCACGCTCAGCGGTCCTTCCCCCATGCCGAACAGCACCCGGATCAGGAACAACGAGGCAAAGCCCAGGGCCAACACCGTCAAGCCACTGAACAGTGACCACAGCACCATAGCCACCAGTAGCGTAGTCTTGGCGCCATAACGATCCGCAGCCCAGCCGCCGACAAAGTTGAAGGCTGCGTACCCTACGAAAAAGCTGCTGAAGATCAGCCCCATTTCGCCGGCACTCAAACCAAAGTCTTTTTGAATGAACGGAGCCGCTACAGACAATGCTGAGCGATCCAGATAATTGATGACACCCGCCAGGAACAGCATGACGAGTACCAGGCTACGACCTTGACCAAACATAGAAACCTCCCGCTTCTTGTACTTATCGGTGAGGGCGCCCGTATGGGCGCGTATCGATTGGAAGACGGCTCAGGCCGTCCGGGTTATCCCGCTACCTGCATCAATTCCACCAGCACCTTGCGCGTCTGCTCAGGATGACTTTCGATCAGGTCGATGGCCTCGGGCATATCGTCAAACGCCACGCGATGGCTGATCAGCTCCTGAGCGCTCAATTTTCCAGCAGCCATCAGCTCAATCACTCGCGGAAACTTGCGGTTATTAAGCCGCGAGCCCACAAGGGTCAGTTCCTTCTTGATCATTTCCAGCTGTACCAGATCGCTGGGTGTTGCGTTAAAACCCAGAAGACCAATCCGCCCGGCAGGCGATGCCAGCCGCACCATTTGAGGCATGAGCGCAGGAATACAGGCCGCATCTACGATGAGCGGTACGCCCTCGCCTCCGGTCTGCTCCTTCATAACAGACTCAACATCCTGTGCCTGTCCATTGATCGTGCGTGTCGCGCCTAACGCCCGGGCTGTTTGCAGACGGGTATCAATCACATCGGTAACGGTGATATCGGTAAGTCCCAGGGCACGAGCCATCTGCACGATGGTCAACCCGATCACGCCGGCACCATAGACCAGTAAAGAGTCGCCTGGCTGAGGTTGCATGCGATCCAGCACGTTCAGCGCGATGGAATACGGCTCCACCAGAGCGGCATGGCTGAGCGGCATCCCCTCTGGCAGTTTGTGAGCGTTTTCAGCTGGCACGCTGACGCGCTCGCTGAAGCCACCGTCGCGGTGCACACCAATTACCTGCAGATGAGTACAGACATTAGGACGGCCGATACGGCAGGGATAGCAGGTGCCGCAACTAATGACCGGGTCGACGCAGACACGATCACCGACACGCAGCGTCTCTACACCGTCGCCGACCTCCTGAACGATGCCGGCAAACTCATGCCCGGTCACCCGAGGAAACCGAACGAACGCATTCTGCCCGTGGATGATGTGCATGTCCGAACCGCAGATACCCGCATATGCCACGCCTACCACTACCTCACCTGGCGCAGCGACTGGCGTTTCGACCTGCGCCAGACTGAACTCATGGGGAGCACGTACCTGAAAGGCTTTCATCATTTGCAACTCCTCTGGATCGAACTAATGGCTGGACTGGCGTTACCCAGCAGCCTCCCTGCATACAATCGATTCTGTTTGTTCATCGTGCGTACCCGTCTGTTGTTGTCGTTATTGAGCATGGTTCACCAATGCCAGAGCGTGCCGTCCACCAGGCGGTTTACCGGCAGACTGGCGCGCTTGTAGGGATAGCGCGCCGCCAGGTCTTCATTGATATCCACGCCATGCCCTGGCGCTTCGCCTGGCGTGAAATGGCCGTCCTCGAAGCGATACGCGTGGGGGAAGACTTCATCGATTCGCTCCTCATGGGGCATGTGCTCCTGGATGCCAAAGTTAGGTACCCAGGTATCGAAGTGCAGTGCCGCTCCCATGCATACCGGTGACAGGTCAGTCGCGCCGTGAAAGCCGGTACGCACGTGATACAGCGCCGCCAGATCGGCGATACGCCGGACGTGGGTAATTCCGCCCGCATGTACAAGGGTGGCGCGGATATAGTCGATCAGCTGCTCCTGGATCAGCTCGCGGCAGTCATGGATCGAGTTGAAGACCTCACCCACCGCCAGCGGTGTGGTGGTGTGCTGGCGGATCAGGCGGAAACCTTCCTGATTTTCGGCCGGCGTGCAGTCTTCCAGCCAGAACAGATTGAATTCTTCTACCGACTTACCCAGACGCCCTGCCTCAATGGGCGTCAGGCGATGGTGCACATCATGGAGGATGTGCAGGTCATCACCGAAGCGTTCACGAACCGCAGCAAACAGCTTGGGGACATACTTGAGGTACTTGGCGGTATCCCAGACATGTTCGGCCGGCAGGTCACTGTCTGCCGGCTCGTACCGCTCACCTTCGCGCTTGGCCACACCGTAGGTAGTCGGAATACCGGGAATGCCACATTGGACTCGAACAGCCTTGTAGCCCAACTCTACATGCCGGGCCACCTCGTCCAGGCAGGACTCGATGTCCTTGCCGGTTGCATGCCCGTACACCATCACCTGCTCACGGCTCTTGCCGCCAAGCAATTGGTACAACGGCATATTGGCGGCCTTGGCCTTGATGTCCCACAACGCCAGATCCACCGCGGCAATCGCCGTCATGGTAACCGGCCCACGACGCCAGTAGGCCCCGCGGTACAGGTACTGCCAGATGTCTTCGATTCGATGGGCATCCCGTCCGATCAGAGCAGGAATGACATGCTCCTCCAGATAGGCGACCACGGCCAGCTCGCGGCCGTTGAGGGTAGCATCGCCGATTCCGTAAAGACCTTCGTCAGTCACAATCTTGAGAGTGACCAGATTACGGCCGGGACAAGTCACGATAACGCGGGCTTCTTTTATCTTCATTGTTCAAGCCTGAGCAGCTAGGGAATATGAAAGCGCGGGCATTGCCGGCATGGCGGGTGGCGAAATCAGAGCGCCTCGGTGCTGAATGACATTGACAGCCAGACGGTGCCCCCACCGGGCAGCCTGTTCGGGATCACCGCCCTGCAGGCGGCAGGCAAGGTATGCTGCGCTGAAGGAGTCACCGGCTGCGGTGGTATCGATCACCCGCAGCGCCTTCTCGCCGGGAATCGTCAGGACCTGACGTCCGGTATGGATCAGGCATGACGCCTCCCCTCGTTTGAGGACTACTTCGGTAACGCCTGATTGGGCATAGGTGCGGAATAAGGCCTCAGGTGAAGAGAAGCCGAACAGCTCGACATCGTCCTCCCAGGTAATCAGCGCCAGGTCGACCAACGCCAGCAATGCCTGATAGCAGTGCTGCGCTGTAGCGCGATCCGGCCAGAGCCGAGGACGATAGTTATTATCGAAGACGATCCGCGTGCCCTGTCGGCGCGCCTCGGCCAATGTTTCAAGAAGCCGTGCACGGCCTTCAGAATTCAGTACGGCCAAACTGATGCCGCTCAGGTAGATAACGTCATAGTCGAGCAAGGCTGCTAGCGTCTGGGCTGCTTCATGGCCATCGAAGCAGCGTCGGGCGGCGGCTTCACCACGCCAGTAAAGAAACTGCCGCTCGCCCTGCTCATCGGTCTGGATGAAATAAAGACCAGGCAATGCGTCTGGCAGGTGTCGCACGTTTTGTGTCCCCAGCCCTTCGGCCTGCCAGGTCTGACACATGGTCTCGCTGAATGGATCTTGACCAAGAGCCGTTACATAGTCGACCGAAATAGCCGTGGACTGGCATAGCCGAGCCAGGTAGACCGCGGTGTTGAGTGTGTCACCCCCAAATGCCTGGGTAATCGTGCCTGCGCTGTCGCGTTGCAGCTCGATCATGCATTCACCGACCAGCGCAACCCGCATCGGAGCTGACAGGGACTTGAAAAGAGTCGTCACAGGAAGCCTCCCTGGCCGAGGCCTGCTACGTCATGGGGTGTCATAGCGGAAAAGACGCCTACCCAATGCGTTACATACGCGTCTGCCCGGACGGGCGCTAAATACCGCTGTCGAATGGCCTGCATCATCTGGTGCCTTCTTGTTTTTGTAGCGGGGCCCTAGTCTTGTGGACCCTACATCAGCATTATTGAAACGCGGTTTCAATTCCTGTATTGATTCGAGTGTAGCGATTCAACAAGGCACGTCAAGAGAAATGAAACGCTGTTTCGAAATGGAATTCAGATACACTTAACAACGTTCGCAGAGGAGCCCGCATGGATAGTCCCACTACCAATAATGAATCTGTAACCGCGGTTAGCCGGACCATGGCTGTTCTGGAAGCGCTGGGTCAGTGCCCTGAAGAAAGTGGCGTTTCAGAAATTGCGCAAAAGCTGGACATGTCCAAGAGCACTGTCTACCGCTTCCTGCAGACCCTTAAATCGCTAGGGTATGTGGTGCAGGACAGTGAAGATCGCTATCGCCTCAGCGTTCGGCTGTTTGAGCTGGGCAGCAAGGCGTTGCCGCATATTGATCTTGTACGTGAAGCCGAGCCCGGTATGCGTACCATCAATGAGCTCACGAGCGAGACAGTGCATCTGGGTATTCTCGATGAAGACAATATCGTTTATGTCCACAAGATCGACTCGCGCTATAACCTGCGGATGTACTCGCGTATCGGCTTGCGTGCGCCGCTTTATTGCACAGGCATTGGCAAGATACTGATGGCCTGGCGCGATGAGCAGGATGTACGCAAGCGCCTGGCGAACGAGACCTTCCAGCCTCGTACGGGCAATACTTTGTCGAGTCTGGAGGCCTACCTTGAGGAGCTGGCACTTATCCGCAGCCAGGGATACGGTGAGGATAAAGAAGAATTCGAAGAGAATATGCGCTGCCTTGCCGCGCCCATCCATGACCGCTTCGGCCATGTCATTGCTGGAATGAGTGTTTCCTTCCCCTGCTTTCGCTTCAGAGAAGAACTCAAGGACGAATACGTTCAGGAATTATTAAAAACAGCCCAGGTCATTTCGCGCCGCTTGGGTTGCCCCGAAAGCATGTTTAACTAAATGTCCGACGCGACTCCGCTGCTACTAGCGAAAGCAGCGGAGAAGTAACAGCGCGTTTAGTGTACAGCCGTCAATCCACGATAAAGCTTGTGGTAGTACCGTAGTAGAGATTGTCCATTTTCTGACCGGCTACTTCATAACCATTTGCAGGCGTCTGGTAACCACTTGCCAAGATGAACCGGCCTTTCTCCTTGGCAAGGACATCGACAACGCCCTGACTATCCGTCTTCAATTTCAGCGCCTGATTTTTTGGATCGAACAGAACCACATCATGTGCGGCAAGCGGCTTGCCCTTGAACAATAAGGTAAAGCGGTTACTGTTTGCAGCAGCAGGCACGAGTTCGTAATCCAGCAATGCCTTGGTCTCGGTGCGGCCTGCACGAGCGTGCATCAAGGCGGCTGTATAATGGCCCTGCTCATCCTTCCAGGGTTTCCAGACCTGATCGTTATAACTGCGAACATCCCCCTGCTCGTTTACTGCAGCCTCAAGATGATCTTCACGTGCTACAACCTTTGCCGTTGCATTTCGATCATGGGTAAACACTTGAGTGGTAGGGGCCAGCGCCGCAATGGTCTCGCCGGTTTCCAATACGCCCTCGTCCGGCTCGCCGAGGTAGACACGTATGGGGCCACTTGCATCCCGCTCAAGCCAGAGTTCATGTCCGCTTGCATTAAGTACAACGCTACCAAGACCAATACAAAGCAGAGCGTTTCTAAGTATCACCACAGGTTTTCCTTATTGAAGGTTATCGGAAGCGCCCTTTAGCCGCATTGGCAAAAGACAATTCGCACCGGTTGCACCGCTTTCATGTATCACACAGCAGTACATAAAGCATGTAGAAATCACAGATGAGAAGCGCTTTTCCGCCTGTTTGGCCTCTTGAGCCCTTACCTCACATCCATCCTATCCCGTTATGTCGAGAAAGCCTTATGGCTAATTTGTAATGAGATGTTTTCTTTTTTGATACATATTCTCAATTGATATAATTTATCATTTATATAGATATCCTCTCACCTCGCGCTATTAGCTGTGGTTGTACTTAAGCGCTTATCTACAAAGGACTTGTATGTACCGCTCTGCTGCTTCATCTTGCGCTATCGTTGTCTGCGTGACCCTGCTTGCCTCACCCATAAATGCGGCTGAACAAGAGGCTGCCCTTGAACTGGACGCTACCGAAATCAGCGAGGAATCGCTGGATGAAAGTCCTACAGGGCCGGTGAGTGGATATGTCGCCAACCGTGGACTTACGGCGACCAAGACCGATGCCTCATTAATCGAGACCCCTCAGTCCGTTTCGGTTATTACCCGTGACCAGATGCGGGCTCAGGATGCGCAAAGCCTTAATCAGATTCTCCGTTACAGCGCGGCCGTCATTCCTGAAAGCCGGGGCGCCACAGCCTCACGACTGGATCAACTGACCATCCGCGGGTTTTCACCGGGTAGCTATCTTGATGGGCTGAGAATGCCCGGCAGCCGGGACGCCCTCCCTCAGGAAGATGCCTTTGATCTGGAGCGTGTCGAGGTACTGCGAGGACCTGCATCCGTGTTATACGGACAATCCAGCCCGGCAGGCGTAATCAACATGGTCAGTAAGCGGCCGCTGGATACGCCTTACCATGAAATTGGTGTTCAGGTAGGAACCTTCAACAAGAAGCGGACCACGCTTGACCTCAGCGGTCCGCTGGATGACGAAGGAGAGTTTTCATACCGCCTGCTAGGTCTCTACGATGATGCAGATGGTCAGGTTGAACACACTGAGGTACGCCGACAATCCATCGCACCGTCGTTTACCTGGCGCCCCTCGGAGAACACGACTCTCACGGTACTGGGCCACTTTCAGCGAGACCCCAAAGGTGGCTCCTACGGCTCCATTCCTGCTTATGGCTCCGCCTTGCATAGCCCCACCGGCCGGCGCATCAAAGTTGACTTCTATGACGGGGACAAGGCGTTCGAGAAGTCTGATCGTGAGTACTACTCACTCGGCTATCAGTTCGAACATCACTTCAACGACACCTGGACCGTACGGCAAAACGCTCGCTACCTGCGCAGCGAGGGTATTTACCGCAGCTTATACAATGCATCCATCCTGGCGGCTGACTACCGCACGATGAGCCGCAGCACCATTGCAACAGATGTAGACATTGATTCCTACGCCCTCGACAACCAACTCCAGGCCAAATTTGGTACGGGCCCGTTACAGCATACCGTGCTAATCGGTGCTGACTACCAAAACACCAGCACTGATACTAAAGCCGGTTATGGAAAAGGCAGCGACCTGGATATTTTTGATCCGGTATATACCGGCATCGATCGTTATCCGGCTTTCACGACCGACGCAACGGTACGCAGTGAACAAAAAGGGCTCTATCTACAGGACCATCTGAGCTGGGATCGCTGGGTCCTGCTGATGGGCGGACGATACGATTGGGCGAATACCAGCAATAGCACACTCACCCTTAGCAGCGGCAGAAAAGCCAAAAGCTCCCAGTCCAGCGAAGCGTTTACAGGGCGGCTGGGCCTGGTCTACCTGTTCGATAATGGGTTTGCACCTTATGTGAGCTATGCGGAGTCGTTCGAGCCGCAGTCGGGCACACTCTACGGCGGCTCGCTTTTCCAGCCATCCGAAGGCAAGCAGTACGAAATAGGGATCAAATACCAGCCGCCCGGAAGCAACAGCTTTATCACTATCGCAGCGTTTGATCTTCGCAAGACCAACGTGCCAACGCTTGATCCCGATCCTACGCACCTGTGCAACGGCAGTCGCTGCCAGGTGCAGGATGGCGAAGTCCAGTCTCGTGGCTTGGAAATCGAAGGCAAGGCTAGTCTGAGCAACAACCTGGATGTTACGGCAGCGTACGCCTACCTCGACAATCGGATCACTAAATCCAACAACACAACCAACCGAGCCCCTGGCGTGATAGGTGTTGCAAATGGTCCCGAGGTACCCGTGGAAGGCACGACCACTTACGGTCTGCCTCGCCATACCGCTTCCGCCTGGGCCGATTACACTATTCATGAAGGGCCCGTTAAAGGTCTTGGAGTAGGCGGTGGTGTACGCTACGTCAGCTCCTCTTGGGGCGATGCCGCTAACACGTTAAAAGTATCTGGCTATACATTGTTTGATGCCGCCATCCACTATGACGTTGGCCATATCAACAGCCCTACCGATAACCTGCGGCTGGCGCTGAATGTGACCAACTTGACGGACAAGGAATACATCACAACCTGCTACTCATACTCATGGTGCTGGTATGGCTCGCAACGTACGGCGCAGCTAAGTGCTACGTACCAGTGGTAACCAACCCTCCGGGCTGCACCCTGCATTACCCTATTGATATCGTCGGTAGCCTGTAGGCTGGCACTTAACGTCTGGTAGCTGCAAGATACAGTTCAGCTGCCAGACGTGCATCCAGCAGTGCGTGGTGAGGCACCTGCTCTTCAGCAATTGCCTCGGCAAGATCGGGTATCAGGTCATAGCTTTTACGGGGCGCGTTACGCACATTGGCAGGCCACTTGCCATGGCGGTACGCCAGCTGGCTGAAAAACTCCCAATCCCACAGTGGCGCATCACAGCACACGATGATTTCTTCATCGAAGCGGGATAGAAACTGCCATAGCGCATCCCTGGCTTCCGGCACGCTCATTCCGTACTGCGCAGGCTCCAGCTGTGGCAGCACAATGTCAACAACAAAGTCAGTACAGTCTGCAAGCGCCCAGTTTTGCGGCAACTCAACATAAAATTCGGGTCCCTCTGGAATGACCAGTGCCAGCGAAACCAGTTTGGCGTGTGCGGTAAGACTGGTGAACTCCGTATCAAGAAAAGCAAATGGCATTGCGTCACCCCAGGCTGGTGTGTGTCAGTATGTAATTATCTAGTCAGGAGAGGCTATCGATGTCTGATCACGTTCATTTCTACGAACCCGCCAAGGGCCATGACCTTCCCCACGATCCCTTCAACGCCATTGTCGGACCCCGGCCTATTGGCTGGATTTCTTCTCACGATGAGCAAGGGCAGCTGAACCTGGCACCGTACAGCTTCTTCAACGCCTTCAACTACGTTCCCCCTATTATCGGCTTTTCCAGCATTGGTTATAAGGACAGCGTACGCAATATCAAGCGGACGGGTGAGTTTTGCTGGAACCTTGCCACGCGCGCGTTGGCCGAGCAGATGAATACCAGCTGTGCAGCGGTGGCCCCGGGGGTCAATGAATTCGACCTGGCAGGATTGAGCACTACACCTTCACGCGTTGTTTCAGTGCCGCGCGTGGCCGAAACGCCGGTATCCTTCGAATGCAAGCTCACCCAACTGATTCAGTTGCAAACCGCGGCCGGTGACAAGGTAGAAAGCTGGCTGGTGCTGGGAGAGGTAGTGGGCGTGCATATCGACAAATCCCTGCTGGTCGATGGGGTCTACCAGACAGCGGCAGCACGGCCCATCCTGCGCGGGGGCGGTCCGGCAGACTATTTCGAGATTACCGAAGCGCAGCTCTTCAAGATGCACCGGCCGAAATAAACACCGGATAATTATTCAGCGCAAACGAAAAACCCCGCGCTTGGCGGGGTTTCGTCGACCTTACTCAACATCCTGTCAAGTTGCCATCCTGGCCTGGTCGTCGTCCTTGAGGTGCGATGAGCGCTTCCTGCGCTGCATTCCGATGTGTGTAGATTACGCAGATACCCTCTGCGAACCTAGCGCCAGCTGCCGTTTACTCGTGTAAGCCTTTTGCCATAGATGCAGTCAGCGCTGGCCTGCACTGGGCACCGGAGGGAAAGCGCAAGGTAAAACAGATACGCTGATCCTCCCTCTGCTCAACATGTGCACTGCCACCGTGCAGGCGCATGATGGCCGCTACAATCGCAAGCCCAAGCCCATTGGACTCAGACCCATACCGGGCCGCATCGCCACGGTAGAAGCGATCGAACAGGCGGTCCAACTGCCGTGGCTCTAAACGCGGACAGCAGTTTTCAACCTGAATCCATTGCTCCTGCCCTTGTTGCTGGGTGCGAATATAGATATCGGAGCCTGCATCAGCGTAACGAATGGCATTGGCAACCAGATTACTCAATGCGCGGCGTACCATCAGCGGGTCAGCCTGTAGCATCCCACTCCCCTCGATAACCAACCGCAGTTCACGCTCCTCGGCAAGCCCCTCGAAGTAATCCGCTACGCGTTGCAATTCGTCTTCAAGAATCAGGGCTTTGTAATCCAGTACTGCCTGGGCATCATCGGCGCGGGCCAGAAAGAGAATACTTTCCACCATCCGAGAGATACGCTCCAGCTCCTCCAGGTTCGATGCAAGTACACTTTGATATTCATCCACGCTCCGGGGCTGTTGCAGCGTGACCTGGCAAATGCCCATCAGCGAACCGATAGGCGTGCGAATCTCATGGGCAAGGTCCGCCGAGAATTGCACAAGACGTTGATACCCATCGGCCAGGCGGTCCAGCATACCGTTAAAGGCCGTGGTGAGCTGATCCAGCTCCTTGGGGGTATTGGCTGGATCGAGGCGGCTACTCAGTCGAGCAGGTGTAATGGTAGCCGCATGGGCAGCCATGTCTTTGATAGGCATCAATCCTCGGCGCAGCAACAGGTAGCCCAGTACGGCCGTCAACGCAAAAGCCAGCAACACCGCACCCATGATGCGCTCACGGAACGCATCGAGTATGGCCATTTCCCTTATCAGCAAATGAGCTGCCACTACCCTGACGGATGTTTCACCCAATTGAACCTCGGCGGCGGCCACGCGCAGAGGAATATTGCCCGGCGCAACGCCACTGCGAAGATCGTCCAGCTTCAGCGACTCATTACTGCCTACACTCGGCACATCAGGCAGTTCAGCGCGCCGGGGATTGACCGTTACAAGAGGTTGGCCCTGTTGGCTGATGATGAAGACGTCATCCTCGTTGCCCAACATGTTTTCGAACAACTGTGGATTACGCTGCAAATCCCTCAGATTCAGGTCGTACCTGAGCAGCTTACGAAAGTGATCGACCCGCCCGAGCACTGCATAATCGCTACGCTCCAATAGCGTGTGCTTCAACGAGCCGTACAGATAAAAGCCTGCGCCCCCTACGGTGAGCATAGCCACAATAGCAAAGGCCAGAGTCGCCCTGAGCGTTAGGGATGGCTGTCTTCGGGTGCGCATGGCCGAACCTCACAGACGTAGCCAATGCCGCGTACCGTATGAATAAGTTTGATGGAATAGGCCTGATCGATTTTATTCCGCAGCCGCTTGATGGCCACATCCACCACATTGGTATCACTGTCAAAGTTCATGTCCCACACCTCTGACGCAATCAACGTACGAGACAGAACCTCACCTTCACGCCGCAGTAACAGATGCAGCAGTGCAAATTCCTTGTTGGTCAACGTAATGACCTGCTGCTGACGTGTGACACGGCGCCTGAGCAAGTCGAGCTCCAGGTCCGCCAGATGGTAATGGTCAACTTCTCGCACAACACCGCGCCTAAGCAAGGTGCGAATACGCAGCACCAGCTCGGTAAACGAAAACGGCTTGACCAGATAATCGTCAGCGCCCAATTCAAGCCCACGGATACGGTCTTGCACCTGATCCCGTGCCGTCAGGAACAAGACGGGTACGTCGTGTTTCTTGCGCAGCACTTCCATAATCTGCCAGCCATCGATGCCGGGCAGCATGACGTCGAGAATGATCAGGTCATAGTGCTGTTCGAGCGCCATGTGCAGACCGTCTGCACCGTGCTGGGCCCAGTCCACGGCATAGCCCGACTCACCCAACCCTTTCTTCAGGTACTCGCCGGTTTTTGTATCGTCTTCAATCAGTAATAGGTGCACAGATGCTCTCCTGCGATCCGTCGATTCTAACGAGCACGGCGACAACGGTGGATTACATTTTTGTCATTCCCCTGTCATCTTCATGACCCCTTCCCTGCGCGAGCATGGCTCCTGCAACCTCTCTCAGAAGGATTCGCCCATGACCAAGAATCTGTTATCCACTGCCCTAGGTACCTTGTTGCTGAGCAGCACGCTGCTTGCCCATGCCGCCACGCCCGCCGGCGCCGCCATGCCTACCGTCAAGCCGGTTCGCGGAACGGTAGATGCCGTTCAATCCAATATGCTGAATCTCACCACCCGCAATGGCCAACACCTGTCGGTTGCGCTGACTGACAAGACATCCTATCGCCTGGTCTCCCCAGCCAAGCTGGACGCTATCGAGCCCAACAGCTTTGTGGGCTCTGCTGCCATTCCACAACCAGACGGCAGCCTTAAGGCATTGGAAGTCACCGTGTTCGAAGCGAGCCTGCGCGGTACAGGCGAGGGGCACTATGGATGGGAAAATGCCGATGGCTCCGCTGGCACTATGACCAATGGCACTGTTGGCGAACTTAAAAACGCCAATGGCCGTACGCTGACGGTTCAATACAAGGGCGGCGAAAAGCAGCTACACGTGCCTGAGGATGTGCCTATCGCTTATGTCGAGCCCGGTAAAGTAGATGAGCTAAAGCCCGGCACCAAGATCGTGTTGTTTCCTGATGCTGATGGCAAGACTGCCAAAGGTGTTGCGATCGGTAAAGACGGCTACACCCCGCCCATGTAATCCATCCGGGGCGCATGCTGTCGGTGCGCCTGTTTCTCTCAGGAGATTACCTCATGCCCTATCCAACTACCGAGCAGCGGCTGGTGCATGCCTGGCCGATACGCCTGACTCACTGGATCAATGCGCTTGCCATGCCCTGCATGTTCTTGAGTGGATGGGGCATTTACAACGCCTCTCCTCTGTTCGGGTTTACCTTTCCAGCCTGGGCTACTTTGGGCGGCTGGCTGGGTGGCTCCATTGCCTGGCATTTCGCGGTTATGTGGGTCTTGGCAATCAATGGTGCCCTCTATGTGCTGTACAGCCTCGCCAGCCGACATTTTCGTCGGGACTTGTTGCCCATAGGCGTCCAGGCCTTTCGCCAGGACCTTACGGATGCGCTACGCTTTCGATTAACCCATCGACTGGGTACGTATAACGCCGTACAGCGGCTGATGTACTGGTTCGTCCTGGTCATGGGCGTTCTGGTCGTACTGTCGGGTCTTGCAATCTGGAAACCCGTACAGTTGCAGGCCCTGGCCACTCTGTTCGGCGGGTTTGACCGGGCACGCTATGTCCACTTTCTTGCTATGGCTGGAATCGGCGGTTTTGTAATTGTCCACCTTGCCCTCGTCATGCTTGTCCCTCGTACCTTTCTTCCGATGATTACCGGTCGGGCCAAGGGGGCAGATCATGAGTGAACGCAAAACTAGAATTCACCTTGAGCCAGCGCAGCGTACGCAATTGGTTAACCTGCAGCGGCGACTGTTCCTGCGCTCTGGTCTTACCGTCGGTGCCATGGCCATGCTGACTGGCTGCAATCTGCAGGATGGCGATCAGGTGGACAAGGTGCTGTGGGCCCTGTCCCGTTGGAATGATCGGGTACAGGCATGGTTATTTGGCGGCCAGCGTCTGGCGCCAGTCTATCAGGAAGACCAGATCACTCATCCCTTTCCGTTCAACGCCTTTTACCCTGAATACAACGTTCCTGATGTAGACCTGAGCGATTATCGGCTTGAGGTCTCGGGGCTCGTGCAAAAAAAGCAGCCCTGGACGCTGGAAGCGCTACGGCGACTTCCCCAGCGCAGCGATATTACCCGGCTGATCTGTATCGAAGGCTGGAGCGCCATTGGTCAGTGGGGTGGCGTACCGCTCAAGACCTTTCTCGAACACATCGGTGCTGACACCACGGCAAAGTACGTTGCCTTCAAGTGTGCCGACCGCTATTACTCCAGCATTGACATGGCTACCGCCCTTCACCCACAAACCCTTCTGGCACTGGACTTTGGCAAGACACCGTTGCCGCCCGAGTACGGTTACCCGCTTCGCCTGCGTGTACCCACCAAGCTGGGCTTCAAGAATCCCAAGCATATTGGCGAGCTGTTTGTAACCAATCAGTATCAAGGGGGATACTGGGAGGATCAGGGATACAATTGGTTCAGCGGTATTTGAAAGACCGCATTTTGCCCTTATATTAAGAACCAGCCATACGATGCGTACCCGTATTTGCCTTTGCGCCGGTACGCCTCTTTTCAGCGTCATGCTGCGCTTGTACGGGTTAACGCCCTTATTCCTAGAACAATCCCAATACCGCCTAGGCTGGCATCGACCAGGTCTGAACCTGTCGTACATCGACGGCCCGACTCAAGTATCGGACAGTCGTGCCGTCATAGAGCATACGGGCATCGCGCTTTCAGACTTGATAAATCAATCATGCCACCCCTTTTAAACAGGGCGCACCATTATTGCTGAAAAGACCGGCCGGGTTGTATTTGTCCATGTCTTTTCAAGGGTTATGTAATGCACAATCTGTTGACTTCAAAAAACGCACGATACTATGGCCTTGCGCTTGTCTTCTTGTTTTGCGGCACGCTGGCACTATCAGGCCTGCTGGGTTTCTTTGACCCCTTCAAGACCCATCACCTGGTGTTAAGCAGCACAGACAACCGCAACGAAATCATTATCTGGTCGCTACGCAAAGTATCCTGGTTCCTGTTCATGGCCGTATCGTTCAGCGGATCATTGCTGTTCCTGGATGCGGCAGTTACCCCAGCTACAGCCGCCTCTGACGATTAATCAGCGATGTGAGGCAATCAAGCGAATACGGGTAATTTCCGAGGGCGCTCCAAAGCGAATGGGCGGCCCCCAGTAACCTGTACCTCGGCTGATATAGACACATAACTTTCCTAGTCGATGAATACCGGCCACCCAGGGCTGCTGGAAACGCACAAAATGCATCCAGGGCCAGAACTGGCCGCCATGAGTATGCCCGGATAACTGCACATCGAAACCGGCCTCAGCCGCCAGTTTTGCTGAACGCGGCTGGTGAGCCAGGAGAATTCTGGGCACGCTATCAGGGGCTCCCCGAATCGCAGCGTGCGGATCGCTCTTGTGCTGCGGCACAAACATCCCGGCGGAATAGTCTGTAATCCCTGCCAGCACCAATTCAGCATCGTTATGAGAAATAACCACGTGCTCGTTAAGCAATACCCTAAGCCCCATAGTCTTCAGATGCTCTACCCACTCCAGCGCGCCTGAATAATATTCGTGGTTACCCGTTACAACATAGACACCGTAACGGCCCTTCAGCCCCGCCAGTGGCTGAATGTGCTCAGCCAACTGCCTAACAGAGCCGTCGACCAGATCACCCGTTACCGCTACGACATCCGCTTCAAGGCTGTTAACACGCCCAACAATGCCAGCAATATATGGCCGATGAATCGTAGGGCCTACATGAATATCGCTAATCTGGACAATCGTGAACCCCTCAAGGGCTGCCGGCAGGTTTTCGACGGGAAGTTCGACCTCAACGACTTTTGCAATTCGCCGTGCATTGAAGACACCCAACACGGTAAACAGCAGTACAAGGCCAATCACAGCCTCTGCCGAACGCTCGATAACGGCATCAGACAAATTATCTGGAAATAGCATAAGCACAGCGATTACCACACCGCGCACTACGCTTAGCACTGCCAGGCTGGAGAAGATGCCCATAGCCAGTAGACCTGCCCATGCCAGCCAGGGCTTTTCAAGGCTGCGTGAGCGGAACCCCAATGGAACCAGATAGCAGGATAACGCTAATAGAAGCCCGGCAAGCAGCCGTCCAAATCCATTAAGCGGCAGATAAGGAATCAGCGTCACGCCGACATAAACATGTAGCAAAATCAGAATGGCCGGCATTGTCCAGCGTGAACGAAACATTCAAAGGTCCTGTTCTAGAGCACTTAAGGAAGACCGCAACGTGCCTGAAACATAACCGCCTCATACATCCTCCGCCAGCAAAAGCCGCTGATCCTGGACATTTACGGTCACGCTTAACATTGCAGCTGTCGTCATGTTTATCAGAGCTACACCTATCTTTAATAGAACCTATGCCGTTCATGTTGTTCTTTATCCAAGGCTTCAAACCCTCAGGAGACAGGCAATGAGCAATAACATCGAAGGCAAGATCGTTGTAATTACCGGCGCCAGTAGCGGACTGGGTGAAGCAACGGCACGACAGTTAAGCCAGATGGGTGCAACCGTAGTTCTAGGGGCGCGACGTCTGGATCGTATCCAAACGCTGGCAGATGAAATCAACGGCAGCGGTGGCAAGGCGCTTGCTGTAAAAACCGACGTCACTGACAGCGTACAGGTCAAGGCATTGGTTGAGAAAGCCATAGAGACCTATGGCCGTGTTGACACTCTCCTGAACAACGCCGGTCTCATGCCGCACTCTCCACTAGAGCGGTTAAAGATAGAAGATTGGGACCGCATGATCGATGTCAACGTCAAGGGCGTGCTTTATGGGATTGCCGCTGTGCTACCCCATATGTCCGAACGCAAGTCCGGTCACATCATCAACGTCTCCTCGGTAGCCGGACACAAGGTACGCGCCGGCAGCACGGTTTACTCTGCTACCAAGCATGCTGTCCGCATTATTTCCGAAGGGCTACGCCAGGAAGTGAAGCCCTATAACATCCGCACCACTATCATTTCACCCGGTGCCGTTGCTACAGAACTACCAGACAGTATCACCGAGCAGGACGTCGCTGAAAATGTTCGCAAGTTCTACGAGATTGCGATTCCGGCCGACTCCTTTGCCCGTGCAGTCGTCTATGCCATGAGCCAGCCGGACGATGTAGACATCAACGAGATTCTCTTCCGCCCTACGCTACAGGATTATTAACGGTCCTCCTCTACAGAGCCTTGGCTACAAGGCTCTGTATCTATCGGCTCTCCAGTCAGTTTTTTTGACGTGCCGCCAAGCTGTGCCACAATTTCCACCTTTACCGTATACACCCTGAATGAGGCTGCCCGCCTCGTCTACCTCAGACGATGCGCTTGTGCGGCACATGAACCACTCATAAACAAAATCAGAAGGTTTGGTATGGAGGACGTCTCCCCCCAATGGCGCATGGCGATCGATCTAGAGCGCTGTATCGGTTGTCATGCCTGCTCTGTTGCCTGCAAGGTCGAAAACCAAGTGGAGCTTGGGTATTTCAGAACCAAGGTCTATTACCATGACCAGGGCGACTTTCCCCGCACACAGCGCAGCTTTCTTCCCGCTTTATGCATGCAGTGCGCTGATGCGCCCTGTATTAAGGCTTGCCCTACTCACTCCATTGAAAAAAGCAAGGATGGCATTGTGCGGATCAATGTCGACACCTGTGATACCTGGGGCACCTGCGTCACCGCTTGCCCATACGGCGCCTTGCACATTGATCCGGTCCAATTGATCGCAGACAAGTGCGATTTCTGCAGCCACCGCCTTGAGCAGGCGATGCAGCCAGCCTGTGTTGAGGCCTGTCCCACCGGCGTACTGGTATTTGGCGACCTTACCGATGCTGAAAGCCCTGTCTCCCGCCTCTATCAGAAGCGCGGCGCCGAGCTGACCAGCCTCAAACCTGAACAGGGTACCCAGCCACAAGTGCTGTACCGCGGCCTGGATCACGTTGCGCCTCGTACCATCGAGACCAAGCTGCCGCACGGACGTAATCACGACCCTCACTCCTACGAGATCGATACCTGGGCTGAACTCGGCACTCGTGCCTGATCACCTCTACGTCCTGACTTTTTCGAGCATGAACCATGAAACGTCGCACGTTTATCAAATCCGGCATGGCAGCCCTCGCGCAGCTCAAACTGGGTGAATACATCTATCTGGGTATTGGCACAGCGGTAGGCGCTGGCGGTGTAGCTGCCGCCTTAGCCATGGACCCGCCGCCTCGAAAGACTAAGCACGATTACAGTCAGGCCAAGCGGGTCAAGAGCGTATGCCTGAACTGCTCTACCGTATGCGGTATCGAAGGGTTTGTAATCGACAATCAGGTCGTCAAGATTCGTGGCAACCCACTTGATCCGAACATGGGCAGCTACATGACCTGTGCTAAAGGTCAGAGCGGGCCGACGATCAACAACTACCCCGAGCGCCTGCTCCACCCACTTAAGCGAGCTGGTGCACGGGGCGAAGGTTTATGGCAGCGGATTACCTGGGAAGAAGCGTATACCGAGATCGCTTCACGCATTCAACGTAGTATCGACGCTGGCCATCCTGAGCGGGTCGCCCTGCATGCCGGACGCTCTCGCATTGACGCCGAGATCAAGCGCTTCTTGGGCGCTATCGGCTCACCTGTTCAGCTCAACCATCGCGCCCTGTGCTCGGCCAGCAAGCGCGGCGCCAATTACATCAGCCTGGGTGATACCGATTGGGAGTCCATTGATGCCGAGCGCTGCCGGTACTTTCTGAACTTCGGCTCCAATTTCTATGAAGCTCACCAGGGCGGTCTTCATTTGGTCAAGCGCATGGCCACAGCACGCTTTGACCATGGCGCCAAGCTTGTAACCTTCGACGTTCGTTTATCCAATACCGCTGGCCGCAGCGATGAATGGCATGCACCTTTTCCGGGAACTGAAGGCGCCATTGCGCTCGCCATGGGCCACGTCATCATGCGCGAGGGTGAATACGATCGCAGGTTCATGGAGCACTTCGTCAATCTGGATATTGATGAAGTTCATGATTTCCTGGCTCCCTACACGCCTGAATGGGCTGCCCAGCAGTCAGGAATCGCCGCTGGCGACATCGAACGCCTTGCGCTCGAGTTTGCTCGTCAGCGCCCTGCGGCGGCGGCCTTTACCAACCGAGGGACGGGCGCTCACTATAACGGACTCAACTCAGAGCGTGCCGTGGTCATGCTCAACGCCCTGGTTGGCTCCGTTGGCCAGCCGGGCGGCTATTGCTATGGCCTGGAGGAAAAGCTCAGTGCGAGCCGCTATCCCCAGCCGCAACCAGTCCCCCCTAAACCCAAGCTGAGAACCGACCTGGAAGACCCACCGGAATGGCCCCTGGCGAATCGCTGGCAGGAGATGAAGGTGGGTCAGATCGTGTATGACTACATCCGCCAGGGCCGCGCCAAGGTTGATGTGTACCTCTCTTATACCATCAGCTCACCCATGACCTGGCCTGAAGGCCGCTCAACAACAGTAGAGGTGCTGAAAGATGAATCCCTGATCCCGTTTCATGCCTGCTCTGACGTGGTTTATTCGGAAATGGCTCATTACGCAGATCTCATCCTGCCAGACGCCACCTACCTGGAGCGCTGGGGGCTCGATACGCGAAACAGCCTGGAGCTCCAGCACTTCGTCACGCTGCGTCAACCTATGGTCCAACCACCAGGCGAAGCACGCAGCTATGCCGATGTGTTATTTGATATTGGTCGGCGCCTCGGCCCGCAACAAGCCAAATATTTCCAGTTTGGTGACCATGAAGCCTTTGTTCGGCACCAATGTGCCAATATTCCTGCTGGCAACGAAGCGGATGGCTTCGAGTACATGAAAAAACAGGGTGTCTACGTAGATCGTAGCGCACCCAAGAGCTATGAAGTTCATCGCAGGCCTCTCAAGCCTGAGCTGCTTTTGAATGCACGCATTGATGAGGTCACTCAGGTTATCTATAAGACCAATGCCTCCGGTAAGGAAGAAGCGATTGGCCTGATGATCGAGGAAGATGGCATCCGCAAAGCTGTACGAGGTTTCCAGACCCCGTCTCGTAAGTTTGAGCTCTATTGCGCGGAGCTGGTCAGCGTTGCGACAACGCTGGGTATCACCGACGACGGGCTTCCCAGCTACATCCCTATTCCGGCACACCAGAGCCTGCCAGAAGACCGGTTTATCCTGACCAGCTTCAAATGGAACGTGCATACACAGGCCCGGACAGCCAACCAGAAATACCTGACAGAGATCGTTCACGACAATCCCATGTGGATCAATGCATCCACTGCTGCGTCACTTGGCCTTAAAACCGGCGACTGGGTGGAGCTCACTACTTACCGCCCGGTCAGCGGCCCGCATGGTGATCAAGCGTACAAAGGCACAGGAGAACCTGTGGGCTCCGAGCGTGTACGTATATTCGTGACACAGGGGATACATCCACGTGTGTTCGCAGTTTCCAACAGCCTCGGCTACCTGGTGTCAGGCCGCGCCGCCCTGGCTCGACAAGGTGAGCGTAATAATGAGGCTGCACTTGGCCAGGAGGGATACGGAGCGACGCCCGAGCGAGACGACCTGAGCGCCTCGCTGTGGTGGGATGAGCGTCAGGGGGGGCGTGGCAACGGCTACAATGTAAATCGAATCTTGCCGATCAATCCGCAACCGCTTATTGGTAATCAGGCGTGGTTCGATACTGTTTGCAGTGTTCGAAAGGTCAGCGCCGAAGAGGCTTAGGTCAGTACCAGTAGGATAATTCCTACTTCTTGGTGCTACTCTGCCTAGGGGCATCGTAACAGCCGAGGACTAGGGCCCAATTCCTGCTATCTACTCGCTATGGGTCTTTTCTACCAACCAGCCTTCCAGGAATCAATCAGGTCCGGTGGTTTGGTCCAGAGGAGCTCCCGTTAGCCAATGAAAGCTTTTTAGCAGGCAAATAAAAACCCCGCCAAAGGCGGGGTTGTCAGTAATGCGGTTCTAAAGCTGCTGACTAAGCTCATAGGAGGTGATGAGATTGCAGTTTCAAGATAACCCACCTAACCAAAACAAAAGCTGAACAGCCTTTAATTTTTAAAATGAGCCAGGCATGCGTAAATCCAGACGCTATCTGAGCACTTTGGAAACTAGATCAAAACGATATAAAGGCAATTAGCCATTAAAGCTGGCGCTATGCTCTAATAATCTATAATTTTTGTGCAATGGATGATCATCTTGAGTTTCACTCATGCCAGCAAGGATGCCAGCGAGTTTCGTATCGATAGCGCTGTAGCGGCCATTGATTTAGAACGCTTTCAAGCACATGCCTCTGAGGTTTGCCGTCTAGCCCTGGTGCTCGATGGCAGCATCCATCCCGAATATTCAAGCAAGGCCCGCTATCTGATAGATCGGCTGATCCAGATTGATACCGAGCTGGAAGAGTTGGTGGGGGCCGCCAAGGCACTGATCGTTGAATCAAGAAACTACCAACGCCCAAGACCGGCCCCTGAATACGCTGAAACGCCTCCCCAACCAGGGCTGGATATACGCCCATTTTCGGATGGTAGACGGCTCGACTAACCTCAGGACGTAGCAGCCCGCATGGTTGGGCTTGGCTTGGGCTGCACCCGCTTTTGCCAGGTCGCCAGCTTTTCAAGCGTGATGCAGTCCTGCCAGTCAGCAAGGGTAACCCCCTTGCCTGCAAGGCTTTCACGCAAGTCCTTCAGGTAAGGATGTAGAACGATAGGGTTGCTGAAATAAGCACTGTTCAACGGCTCCGAACTGAACAGGATGCCATTTTCCTTATCGTGAACCATGAAGCTGAAAGTTCTATAAGCCTCACCTTGCTTGAAAACGCAGCGAAGTGGTGCCAGGGCATATCGAATCTTTCCACAAATGGCTTCGTAACGTAAATGTTGCATAAATCCCTGCCCAACTACCGATAACTAGGTTGCGCAAAGACCCTACAGATGTGAATTAGTTCAATTTAAACAAATAACTAGACTCAAAACCTGTACCTAAACCTCAATAAAAACTCTTAGCTAGCCGTGATGAGAAGGCTCTCGGTTTGCCTGCACCTGATTACGGCCGTCGCGTTTAGCCCGGTAGAGCGCCTGATCGGCATTCATGATGAGTTTTTTGCCGGAGCATTCATCTCCCCGATCTGGGACATAGGCATGTACGCCACAGCTGACCGTTACATAGCCGGTTGGATTGCCTGGATGTACCAGCTTAAGTTCACGCACATTTACACGGATTCGCTCTGCAACCAGAACAGAGCCGTCCAGGTCGCTTCCTGGTAAGAGCACTGAGATTTCCTCACCACCATAACGAATGGCAACATCGCTGGGCCGGTTTAGGCTTTTTTGAATGGCCTTGGCTACTTTCTGTAGGCAATCGTCCCCGCCTGGATGACCGAAGAGGTCGTTATAAGCCTTGAAATAGTCGATATCGATCATGATTAAACCGACTGGATGAGAGTAGCGAAGCGCACGACCCAGCTCGGCAGGTAACAATGTGTCCAGATAGCGTCTATTGGCAAGGCCGGTCAAACCATCATACATGGCCAGCTTTTCAAGCCCCCGCTTGGCGTCAACAAGGTCTGCTTCAGCCTGCATCCCATGCTGAATCTGACGAAGCAGCAAAAGACCAAACATTGTCATACCCAGCAGCATCAAGGCCACCATGGCAACAGCCCTGCGCGTTTCATCTGTCCAGTGGCTTAAGATGGTCTTTTTCGATAAAGCAGCGCCAATAACCAGTGGGTACTGCTCTAACTGGCGATAACCGTACATGCGCTCAACGTTGTCGACGAGCGCGCGCACGACTGCGATGCCCGTGGGCGAGTTGGGAAGATAATTGCTAAAAATTGAGCCCTGCTGCAGGCTCTTGTTCATGTACTCATCCTTGAATGGGCGTCGCGCAATGATTGAGCCGTCACTCAAGGCAAGAAAAATAGCGCCCTCTTCACCGAGCTGGAAACTGTCATAAAACTCTTGGAAATAACTCATCCTGATGGTGGCCAACACGACGCCGCCAAAACTTCCATCAGGCTTATTAAAGCGCCGTGAAACCGGAATGATCCAGTTATTGGTGGAACGGCTGCGTACGGCATGGCTGATGTGGACGTTCAGATCTGTGCTGGAGAGATGCTGTTTGAAGTAGGCGCGGTCTGCGTTGTTAATATTGGAAGGTATCGTTGCAAAGGAGGTAGCCAGCCACCCTCCTTTATCATCGTAGACAAACAAGCCTTCAAGCTGCGGAAGCGCCTGTACATGCCGTTTAAGCAGTGAAGTCATCCGCGCCAGATGCTGGGGGCTGGCACCGTCTATCTCCATACGCTCTTGCAGGCCGATCAGCACGGTATCGGCTTCGGTAAACGTATCTTGGGCATGCTGCGCCAGAGACTTGGCAAGGTTGGAAGTCATGACCTCCCCCTCGCTGATCTGGACGCTTCGTGAATTCCAAACTTGCCAGGCTGTCAGGGCCACCATAGACAGGCAAACCGTGACCAAAAAGAGGGCCGTCAGGAGCTGGAGCGGTAATCGCTTGGCCTTCGCGTCGTACCCATTTTCAAGATCAAGCATATCTAGGTAAACCTGGAAGACCGAAAGCCTGAAACAGCGGAAGCTCACTGTAACGCTTTATAGCGTAAACCGTACGGTATCGTTACGGAAATGCTCCTGCATTCTATGATGATACCCAGAAGCAGGTAGCACATTATCCATAGAGTGCAGCTCTGCGTGTGGAGTCACATGGCGGCAGTATTAAATTATAGTCGCTGCGTTGCCAGAACCTCAAAAGCCTCCTCATCCGCGTTACGCCCGCGCCAGGCGAGAATCTTGCCCGGACGGAAATTACGGGAGTCGATCATCGATTTTGTCAACCGAAGCTCACCGCGCACCCAGGCCGGATCATCCGGCGAAAGCGTGGCAGGTGCCTGCTCCAGGCAGGAGTAGAAGGCTCGCTGTCCATTCAGGTCGACATTCATGATCTGAATGACACGGTCTCTGGGCTGAGCATCGCCTGCAAGTATCTCGGGAATCAGATAAGCATTCAGAAAGACATCGGCAATCTGCACAAGATCGCTCGAGATATTTTTGAATGCGATGACTTCTACCCGTACGCCCTTCGCCTGAAGAGCCTGTACCAATGCGACGAAATCCCCATCACCTGTTACCAGCACAACCCGGTCAAGCTTATCGGCCTGGGTTAGCACATCAACGGTAAGCTCTACATCAACGTTGCCCTTGCGGGACGTTCCCGTATCGTTGTTATAACGCTTGACGGGTTTTATCAGCAGGCGAAACCCGGCGCTCTGGATACGCGCCACATGAGCAGCATGCCAGTTGGCATATTCGGGCTTTTCTTCCGCCAGCACTTCGTCAAAGGCATGATAGGCCTTGGCGATAGTGACAACACTGGATGCTTCATAGAAACGCCTGAGCGTTTCATAGCGCATATAACTGCCGCCACTTGAGCTGATATTGTCTGAATCGACATAGATGCCTGTGCGCACGAGTAACCCTTACCTGAACTGCAAACCATGACAACGCCCAATGAACGTCATCAGTATAGATCGCTAATATACCCTGCCACGACCATCTGCCGAAGTCGCAGGTTATCAGATTGATATCATAGTCTTGATAAGTAGCCGCTTGCCGGCTCTAAAGTACAGTTCGTCAACGGGTTGCGTCCGACGCGTCACAAATGTCATGTCCACCTTTTGCCGTTATGCGAAACTGCTCATCCTTGCCGTTTCGCTGCAAGTACAGAGAGAAGAATAAAACCCCCTGAGGTGTCACTTGAAGAAGCTGTATGTGCTAGGAACCCTGGCGGCCTGCTTTTGTGCCGCTGCGCTGGCTGAAACGGACCGCGCTGCCCCTTTGGCCAGAGAACATGACAAGACCGCTTTTATCGACAAGCTCATGAAGCAAATGACGCTTGAAGAAAAGATAGGCCAGCTGAATCTGGTAAGTGTTAGCCCAGACTATTCCAAAGAAGCCATTATGGCAGACATTCGGGCTGGCAAAGTTGGCGCGATGTTCAACACCGTTACCCGGCCCGACATTCGCCAGATGCAAGTTCAGGCCGTCGAACATAGTCGTCTCAAGATCCCGCTGCTGTACGCCTATGACGTCGTTCATGGCCATCGCACTATTTTCCCCATAAACCTGGGCATGGCCTCTAGTTGGGATATGGATGCGATTGCGTTGAGCGGACGCATTTCAGCGGAAGAAGCCAGCGCTGACGGTCTGAATCTGACCTTCTCACCTACAGTCGATGTTACCCGGGACCCCCGCTGGGGCCGTGTATCCGAGACGTTTGGCGAAGACAGTTACCTGACCTCAAGAATTGCCAGCACCTTGATCAGAGCCTACCAAGGGGATGACCTAGCTTCTACCCATTCAATCATGGCGAGCTTCAAGCACTTTGCACTGTATGGTGCTACCGAGGGCGGCCGTGATTACAACACGGTTGATATGAGCCCACAGCGCATGTTCCAGGACTACCTTCCGCCTTATAAAGCGGCAGTAGAAGCAGGTTCAGGTAGCGTCATGATCTCACTCAATGCCGTCAATGGTATTCCTTCTACCGCTAACCGTTGGCTGCTCAAGGATCTGTTGAGAAACCAATGGGGTTTCAAGGGCCTTATCATCAGCGACCATGGTGCAATCAATGAGCTGATTCGTCATGGCGTGGCGCAAGACGGGCGTGAAGCGGCAAAGCTCGCTATCAAGGCAGGCGTAGATCTGAACATGCACGACGACCTGTATGGCACCCAACTGCCTGCCCTGTTAAAGAGTGGCGAAGTGAGCCAACAGGAGATTGACGACGCGTGCCGTTATGTTCTGAGCGCCAAATACGATCTGGGCCTGTTCAAGGACCCTTATGCGTTTTTAGGTAAACCGAACGATCCCCCCTTCGATACCAATGCAGAAAACCGTCTGCACCGCGAGGCAGCTCGAGATGTTGCGCGTAAAAGCCAGGTTTTGCTTAAAAACACTGGAGATCTGCTTCCGCTTAGAAAAGAAGGCACCATTGCGGTCATCGGCCCACTGGCCAAGAGCCAACGTGACGTTATGGGTAACTGGTCGGCCGCAGGCGTCACCCAGCAAGCTGTTTCTCTCTATCAGGGAATTGCCAGCGCTGTAGGCAACAGGGCCCAGCTGGTCTATGCCAAAGGCTCCAACATCACTGAAGATGCCAGTATTCTGGCCTACCTGAACTCCTATGATCCTGCTGTTGAGGTGGACCATCGATCCACCGAAGACATGATCGAGGAAGCCGTCGAGGTAGCGTCTAAAGCAGATGTCATTGTCGCAGCGGTAGGTGAGTCGCAAGGTATGGCCCACGAGGCGTCCAGCCGTGCCCATATCGATATCCCTAACAGTCAGCGCAAGCTGATACAAGCACTGAAAGCCACCGGCAAGCCTTTGGTGTTGGTGCTCATGAACGGCCGCCCACTGGACCTGAGCTGGGAAAGCCAACAGGCCGATGCAATGCTGGAGACTTGGTTCAGCGGCACTGAGGGCGGCAATGCTATCGCCGATGTATTGTTTGGTGACTACAACCCCTCGGGCAAGCTGACCATGACATTTCCGCGCTCGGTAGGCCAGATACCGATCTATTACAATCACCTCAATACCGGTCGGCCATTCAACCCCAAGGATCCGGGCAAATATACCTCTCGTTACTTCGATGAAGCCAACGGGCCTCTTTACCCCTTTGGCTACGGCTTGAGCTATACGTCGTTCGAGCTTTCCAACATGATGTTGTCGAGCGATACCCTGCCTCGTAATGGCTCGCTCAAGGCCAGCGTAACGCTTAAAAATACAGGCCGCCGTGCGGGTGAGACTGTCGTCCAGCTCTACCTGCAAGATGTCACAGCCTCAATCAGCCGCCCGATAAAAGAGCTGAAGAACTTCCGTAAGGTGATGCTACACCCTAGCGAAGAACAGGTTATTGAGTTCGAAATATCCGAGGAAGACCTGAAGTTTTACAATGCGGAGTTGAAGTACGCAGCCGAACCTGGTGCGTTCAAGGCCTATATCGGACTGGATTCCGAAGAGGTAGAGGAGCAGCCGTTCCGTCTGTTGTAATCCGAACCGAGTGCCGGAATACCCGGCACTCGCTTTACCGCCTGGCTAGCCCATAAGTAACTGGGTGACGGTATGAATGATCAATCCGACCAGCCCTCCCACAAGCGTACCGTTGATGCGGATGAATTGGAGGTCTCGCCCTACGTTCTTTTCAAGCTGCTCGACCAGCTCGTGGGTGTTCCAGGCTTCAACTCGCTCTGCGATATAGTCTCCAACCTGGCTGCGGTAACGTTCGATGAACGGAGGCGCCACTTCCTCGATCTGATCGTTGATCCACTGTCTCATCTGTACATCTGCTGCCAACGCGGCGCCAAGCCCCTGTGTTAGACGAATCAAGCGGCGGCGTATCGAAGAGTCCTCCTTTCCCAAGTCGGTTTGTAGCCAATTGATTAGGTCATCCCATAATCCCTGGAGATAGCCTGCAATGGCGGGATGCTCGATCAGCTGCATACGGATTTGCTCACCTTTCACCCGAAACTTAGGATCACTTTTGAGCTTTTCGATGAAGTCCGCAACATAATGGTCGAAGCGAGCCCTAAGCTCGTGATCTTTGTCTTCACTGATCTCGGTAATGAGCGCCGAGATGCGTTTGACGACCTTTTCGGCGGACCAACGCCCTGCATACTCGTCAAGCCGCACATACCGCAGCGCGCCAAGTTCCGAAGAGATGGCGCGCGCAATCATCGCCTGCGTATCTTCGTCCTGCATCATGCGATCAATTTCACGCAGCACATCATCGAGCATGGCCTGATGGCGCCGGTCTGCCGTCATTACATCGAGTAACTGGCCGCTCAACAGCGCCAAGTCTACCTGCTGTAGCCGGGCCGTTGCCGTACGCTGGATAAAGTGCTGGACACGTTCATCTCGCAAGGCACCAATCCCAAAGCGAGCCACACCAACAAGGTGATTACCCAGTGCCTCAGCATGGTGAGGCTTTTGCAGCCACCCCGCCAACTGATCGGCTGCGTTGAATTCTCTGACCTTTGCCATCAGCTGGGACGTGGAAAGAAAATGAAGACAAATGAAATCCGAAAGCTTGCGGCCTATTCCGACCTTGTTACGGGGAATGATGGCGGTATGAGGAATAGGCAGCCCAAGGGGATGCCTGAAAAGCGCTGTAACAGCAAACCAGTCGGCAATCGCGCCCACCATGGCTGCCTCGGCAAAGGCAGCCACATAGTTCCAGGCAGGATGGGTATCGTGCAGCGCAGTGGCGATTGCATAAAGCACAGCGGCGGCCAGCAGCAGGCAGCCCGCCAGAACCTTCATGCGAAAGACCGGTGACTGCCAGCGATCCGGCTTTGAAGGTGAATCAGGTGTTATAGGTTCGGTGGCCAAAACAATCCTCGCTCGGGTCGTTATTCCTGTCTGGGCCACTGAGCAAGGTGTGCTCAGTCCCGGTAGTACACTTTGACCAAGTGATAGCCAAACTTACTTTTAACCGGCCCATGAATATCACCGACCGACTTTTTGAAGATCACCTGATCGATCACTCTTACCATCTGGCCCGGCTTGACCTCGCCAAGGTCGCCGCCTCGCTTACCTGAAGGGCAGATGGAAAATTTCTTGGCCAGCACATCGAAGGCTTCGCCTTTTTCCAGGCGCTTCTTGAGGGAATCTGCCTCCTCGGGTGTCTTGACCAGAATATGCTTGGCCATGGCTTTCATAACGTGACCTCAGAGGGACTGATGACCAGCCCCTTTTCTATATGATGGGAGAAATGGCAGGTTAATAACCCGCTTAAAAGACAGGAAGCTTCAGCCTTCCAACGCTTTCTCTAGCGCCTCGTAGGATGGCGCCGCGTGGATATCAAGCTGGGCGCAAAGATCCAGTACACGAGGCATGTCCTGGGTGTATACCAGAACGGCCTGGAATTCATCATCAAGCGGCTCACTGAAATCCATTAATGTATAGCCGCCCTTCTCCTTGTACATACTACTCAGCTGGACCTGAATGCGGTTGAGCGCCTTGAGCGGCTCGACCTTGGCCAGCTGCTTGGGCTTGATGTTGAACGGCACATCCTTGCCAAAGGAGTCCATGATCTGCTGGAGCAACTCCTCGTACGTATCAGCCTGGAACAGTACCGTTTCCGGCAGGCTGCCGACTACGACCCACTCGCCTAGCGGGATGGGAAAGGTCTCGTCATAGTTGATATCCGGATTGGCTGCCAGGAACGCTTCGGGATCGGCATAGGCTTGAGCAGCCTCGTCAGCGATCCGCGCGATCTCCTCATCGCTCATACAGCCGGAGCTAATTTGGGTGATCAGTTCAAGGAGTTGGTCTTTCATGTAGGGCATCCGGGAAAAGTCGAATGCCTAGTGTACAGCGAGCCCGGGTCAGATGCCGACTCGTTGGCCCAGCGGCATGGCTTTACCGCTGGGCCGACACGTCAGGTTTGAGGCTTGCGATACAGCTCGACGATGCCGGAGAAATCCTTGCCGCCCTCGCCTCGTTGACTCATGGACTGATAGAGCTGCTGTGCCAGCGCACCCAAGAAGACAGGCTGGCGTGCCTGCTTCGCCGCTTCAGTGGCAAGGCCCAGGTCCTTGAGCATCAAGTCGGCCCCAAAGCCACCGGTATAGCCTCGTGAGGACGGTGCCGTCTCGATAATGCCCGGCCAGGGATTGTAGGTGTCCGAGCTCCAGCACCGCCCGGTAGACGTATTGATGATGCCAGCCAAAACCTTTGTATCAATACCAAGCGCATCGCCCAGGGCCATGGCTTCTGCAACACCTATCATGCTGATGCCCAGCAGGAGGTTATTGCAGACCTTGGCGACCTGGCCCGTTCCCACGTCGCCACAATGCACGATGTTCTTGCCCATGCTGGAGAGGACAGGCTGTATCTGGCTGAACAGCTCGACAGTTGCACCCACCATAAAAGTGAGAGTGCCCGCCTGGGCGCCGCCGGTACCTCCGGAAACCGGCGCATCAGCCATTGCAATGCCTCGCGCGGCCGCTGCGCTAGCCACCTCGCGCGCGGTTTGAGGGTCGATCGTGCTACTGTCGATGGCAACGGCTCCATCAGGCAGAGCGGCCAAAAGGCCTTCCTCACCTAAATAGACGCTGCGCACATGTGCGGCGGCAGGCAGCATGGTAATAACCAGCTCACACTCCAGCACAGCGTCTCGGGCTGACTCTGCCGGCTTGGCACCCGCTTCGGCCAGCACACCGGTGGCTTTGGCGCTCACATCGAAAACTGTCAGCGCATGTCCAGCCTTCAGCAGATTATGCGCCATCGGAGCGCCCATGTTTCCCAAACCAATAAAGGCAATACGCATGATGTTTCCTCTTCTGCTGCGTTGAGAGTTCCCTGGATCAACGCAAGGTGATCGTAGTGTTTACCCCATCATTAACGCTGTCGTCATCGAACCAGCGTGCCGTAACGGTTTTGGTTTGGGTATAGAACTGAACAACCTGTTTTCCATAAGGCCCCAGATCACCCAGCTTGGAACCTCGAGAACCGGTAAAGCTGAAGAAAGGCACCGGAACCGGGATTGGAATATTGATCCCTACCTGCCCGACATCAATCTCACTTTGGAATTTGCGAGCCGCCGCGCCGCTCTGGGTAAAAAGTCCGGTTCCATTACCGAAGGGATTACGATTTACCAAGGCAATTGCCTCATCCAGGGTATCCACTTCCATCGTCACCAGAACGGGTCCAAAGATCTCTTCCGTATAGATCCTCATCTCTGTCGTAACGCCAGAAAATAGCGTAGGCCCTACAAAGTTGCCCTGCTCATAACCCGGCACCTGGACATCCCGACCGTCAAGCAGCAGCGTAGCCCCTTCTGCCACGCCACTTTCGATAAGCCCCAGCACGCGTTCCCTGGCTCGCTTGGAAATAAGGGGGCCTACATCCGTCCCGGATTCAGACCCGGCATTGACTTTCAACTGCTCCGCCTTGGCTTTGAGTTCGGGCAGCCATTCGCGGGTCTTGCCTACCAATACAGCAACCGAGGTTGCCATACAACGCTGGCCTGCTGCGCCAAAGGCCGCCCCTACCAGCGCGTTGAGCGTCTGCTCCTTGTTGGCATCGGGTAACACCACCGCATGGTTCTTGGCGCCCATCATGGCTTGTACACGCTTACCGTGTTGACCCGCCAGATCATAAACATGCGTGCCAACGGCAGTAGAGCCTACGAAAGAAACAACCTTGATATCGGGGTGGGTACACAGCGCATCCACAACGCCCTTGCCGCCGTGCACAACGTTCAGCACGCCAGGCGGAATACCCGCTTCGAGTGCCAGCTCGACCAGCTGCATGGTAGAGAGCGGGTCTTGCTCGGAAGGTTTGAGTACAAACGTATTTCCGCAGACGATAGCCATCGGAAACATCCACAGTGGAATCATGGCCGGGAAATTGAAGGGCGTAATGCCTGCGCAGACCCCAATAGGCTGGCGTAACGTATAGGTATCCACCTCGCCCGCTACGTTTTCGGCAAACTCACCCATCTGCAGGCTGCCTACTGAGCAGGCATGCTCGACGACTTCCAGCCCTCGAAAGATATCCCCTTCGGCATCGGCCAGCGTCTTGCCTTGTTCGGCACTCAGCGTTTGGGCGATCCGCTTCATATGCTCGCGGATCAATGCCTGATACTTGAGCATGATACGCATGCGCGCACCGATGGGAGTGCGCTTCCAGCGCGCGAAGGCCTGTTGGGCAGCCGAGATAGCGCTATTAACTTCATCGCTCGTGGCAAATGGAACACGCGCCAGTACCTGCTGGGTCGCCGGATTGACGATATCCCGCCACTCCTGGGTTTTTGACTCAACCCACTCGCCATTGATCAGCAGTTTTACTTGGCTTATATCAGCCTTGGCATCATTTAAAGGGGCGTTCATAAAGGCTCTCCTGACGTGGAATTGACCATGCCAACGGGACGGGACGTAGTGTTGGAAACAGCTGGACGATGCGCCTGCGGGTCTGGCTTCATCAATGCCGTACAAAGCAGTGCGATTGCCCCCATCACCAGCAGGTATACGATGACGTATCGCGGGCTACCCCCTCCCACTGAGAGCAGCGTGGTAGCGATCATGGGCGCAAAACCGCCCCCCAGCACGCCGGCAAACTGCACAGAAAGCGATATACCGCTATAGCGAATCTGCGCTGGGTACTGGCGGGCAAACAGGAGCGATTCCGGTGCATACAGGATGGGAAACACCACCCCCACCGCCAGCACCATGGCCCACCAGACAAGTACAGGCTCACGCGTACCCAGCATGGCAAAGAAGGGATAAACAAACGCGCACAAGAGGAGCAGCCCTGAGAAATAAAGCCGCCGCTGACCTACTCGATCAGAGAGATAACCGCAGAAGGGCATGGTAACCAGTGAAAGCGCCGCACCGGCAGTAATGGCGTTTAATACACTGGCCCGAGGAATCTGGAGCTGGTTAGCGGCATAAGCCAATGCGAAGGTCACCGCCATGTAAAACCAGGCATTTTCAGCCGTTCGGGCGCCAATAATCGCGAGGGTTTCCCGAGGATACTCCTTGAGCACCACAAACAAAGGCACCTTGACCTTGTGGCCTTCCTGCTTGAGCCGCTCAAAATCCGGCGATTCCGCTACTTTGACACGAATCAGCCAGCCAATGCCCAACAGGACTACGCTGGCGAGGAACGGCAGACGCCAGCCCCAGGCAAGCATCTCCTCCTCGGGCAATGTGGCCACAGCACCCATTGCCAGGGATGCCAGTACGAGTCCCGCTCCTACCCCAGTCTGCGGCAGGCTACCGTAAAAGCCTTTTTTGCCTTCCGGCGCGTGCTCGACGGCCATAAGTACAGCACCACCCCACTCCCCGCCTACGGCCATGCCCTGCAGAAAGCGCATGACTACCAGTAGCAGGGCCGCCCAATAGCCGATCTGGTCATAGGTGGGAATCAGCCCAATGGCAATAGTAGGAACGCCCATCAGCATGAGCGTCAGCAGTAGCATCGACTTTCGGCCAATGCGGTCACCAAAATGACCAAATACAATGCCGCCCATGGGACGGCCCAAGAAACCTACGGCATAGGTTGCGAAGGCAGCCAATACACCGCTCATGGGGTCCAGGGCAGGAAAGAACAGTTTATTGAAGACCAGCGCCGCTGCGGTGCCGTAGAGGAAAAAGTCATACCACTCGATTGTCGTCCCGGCCATGCTGGCCAGTCCGGCGATCCGGTAATGCTTACGACCAGCCGAGCCCAGCTGGGGTGATGCCGTATCTATTGCCATAAACGCCTCCGCTTATTGTTGTTGTGCGAGGTGTTAGCAGCCCGCAATTGCTTTCTGGCGCTTGCGGCTGTTTCGGAGTATAGGTGTGCAAACTTCCAATAAGAACGCACAAAAAAGCCGATCTGATATGCAAAAAAACCTCATGTCTCCTGCAGCGCTTGATTGGGACGATCTTAAGTTTTTCCTTGAGGTCGCACGTACCCGAACGGCTACAGGCGCAGCCCGTCGGCTAGCGGTGGATTACACGACGGTCTCGCGCCGTATCCGCAGCCTGGAACAGACGCTCGGCGCCCTGTTGTTTGAAAAATCACGCAGTAGCGGATTCATGGTGACGGCTGAGGGTCAGCGCTTATTAGGCTATGCAGAGGCCATTGAGAGCACCCTGCAATCGGCCTGCGAAGACGTGGCGGGAGCAGGCCTTTCCCTATCGGGACATGTTCGGATCGGCTCTACAGAAGGCTTCGGCAGTTTTTTCATTGCGCCTCAAGTCAGCCACTTTCAACAGACTTACCCTAGTCTGACGGTCGACGTGTTGCCCGTTCCGCATTTCATCAGCCTCTCCAAGCGGGAGGCGGACATTGCCATCACTCTGGAGCGTCCCGAACGTGGGCCTTATGTGTGTACGAAACTGTGCGACTATCAGCTTCGGCTCTACGCAACACCCGCCTACCTGCAGCAACATGGGCCCATTCACGACCGGAGCGATCTGACAGACCACACCTTTATTACCTATGTGGATGACCTTGCCTTTAGTCCGGAACTGCTGTATCTGGAGCATGCCGTTCCCAGCGCCCGGTCAGTGCTACGCAGTACCAGTGTAATTGCTCAATATACAGCAGCACTTCAGGGGCGCTCACTGGCCATCCTGCCGTGCTTTCTGGCAGGTCCAGACCCACGGCTACAACCTCTACTAATGGATGAAATCCAAATCACCCGGCACTTCTGGATGTACTGCCAGGAAGATTTGCGAGCGTTAAAGCGTGTAACGTTGCTCTGGGATTATCTCAAGGCCTGTGCGGCGCTCAACGAGCCATTACTTAGCGGCGCATCGAGCGAAATGAGATTTCTCGATTCCCCGTGACCTGAGACTGTTCAAGGGCTTCTACCAGCAGCAGGTTCTTACCAGACCGATGAAACAAGCACGGTGCTATATGTGTCCTTGTTACAAAATCGATAATGCATCATTTAGAACGCCAATACAGCGAAGCGGCCTAACGCAGTATCCTACGCATCAGGTGCTGGTCGAAGGGTCGGCGTTTTTAAAACTCACCGAAACCAATTTAGTGCACACCATCAACCATGCCTCAACAACCTGACTGGATCATCTGCGAGCATTGCGATTCGGTCTATCACCGGCGCCCACTGGCCAGGGGAGAAGCTGCCCGTTGCATACGTTGTGATGCAGTGATCGAGCGCAGCCGGCGGTTCAATGTGGAGCAGCTGTTCGCGCTTACGCTGGCGGCTGCCATCATGTTCATATTCGCCAATGCCTTTCCCATCATGCACATCAGCCTGCAGGGGCTGAGCAACGAGGCAACGCTTTGGGAGTCCGTTCAGGCGCTGGCTCAAGGTCGTATTACCTTGATCGCTTTGGTGGCAGGCCTTGCAATTATCTTTGCGCCACTGTTTCAGATCCTGCTGCTGGGGTGGGTACTGGGTTATGCCTACGTTGGCGAAATTGCACCCGGCTTCAGGGCCTGCATGCGAGCACTTGAACACCTGCGGCCCTGGAGCATGCTGGAAGTCTGCCTGCTTGGTATTCTTGTTGCCATTATCAAACTGGCCGGCATGCTCAACGTCTCGCCTGGGATCGGTCTATGGGCCATGGCCATGCTGACGGTTCTGATCATTCTGATTGCCGGGCGTGATATCCGTTACCTCTGGGACGACCTGAAGGTGCCGATCGCATGAGCAAGCCGCCTTACGCACGTGAGCTCAAGGTCTGCCTGTGTCATATCTGCGGCTTTGCCTGTCCTCAGGATGCTCACGAATGCCCTCGGTGCTTTTCACCGGTTCATGTGCGCAAAACCAATAGCCTGGCCCGTACCTGGGCGTTCCTGATCGCCTCAATCATTTTCTATGTGCCCGCCAATACCCTGCCTGTGATGTATACCAGCATGTTCAGCGGTGGCAGTGAAAACACGATCATGAGCGGTGTTATCGAGTTCTGGCAGCATGGCTCATGGGACATCGCTATTCTGATCTTTATTGCCAGCGTAGCCGTACCCTGCATGAAATTCTGTGTACTCGGCACCCTGCTGATTACTTGTCAGCGGCGCAGTTGCTGGGCCATGCGCGAACGGGCCAAGCTGTATCGCTTTGTAGAGGTCATTGGCTATTGGTCGATGCTTGATGTTCTGGTCGTAGCGGTGGTGGCCGCGCTCGTCCAGTTCCGAGCCTTGAGCACCATTGAGCCCCGCCTGGGTATCTTGTTTTTTGGCCTGGTTGTCGTGATGACCATGCTATCTGCGATGAGCTTTGATCCGCGACTGATTTGGGACGCTGAGGTAAATGATGTCGAATAACCCGAACATTCCTGCTCCAACACCTGGCACGCCTCAGATCAAAAAGCGTCGCCTCAGTGTTTCCCTTGTCTGGCTGGTTCCTATTGTAGCGGCCCTGGTAGGGCTATCCATGGTAGTCAACAGCTGGTTGCAAGCAGGTCCTCAGGTCCACGTCAGCTTTCAGACAGCCGAAGGACTGGAAGCAAACAAGACCCAGGTAAAATACAAGAACGTTGTTATTGGCACGGTTACCAAGATTGCCCTCAGTGAAGACCGTACCCATGTCACCGCCACGATTAACCTGGATCAATCAGCCGAACCCTTTACCCGTGAGGATACACAGTATTGGGTGGTCCGCCCGCGCATCGGGGCCAATGGCGTCTCAGGCGTAGACACACTGTTATCCGGTCCCTTTATCGGTGCAGATGCAGGCCGTTCCGAAGTGACCAAAGAGGATTTCCTAGGTTTGGAGAGTCCTCCGCCGGTGACCTATGGCCAAAAAGGCAAGCGCTTTACACTTCATACGGACGATCTGGGCTCGCTGGACATAGGCTCACCCGTCTATTACCGTCGTATTCAGGTAGGCCAGGTCATCTCGTACAATTTGACAGAAGATGGCAAAGGTGTAGACGTTCAGGTTTTTGTTAACGCCCCCAACGATGCCTTCGTGACCGATGACACCCGCTTCTGGAATGCCAGCGGTATCGATGTGTCGGTTGACGCCAGCGGCCTCAGGGTCAATACCCAGACTATTCCTTCCATCCTGGCCGGAGGCATCGCCTTTCGCGAGCCCAATTACAGCCCGGACGCAAAGCCTGCTCCAGAGCATTACGACTTTACGCTGTATAACGAGCAGGAGACGGCTCTAGCCCCACCGTCTGGCGAACCTAAATTCATTCGCCTGCGGTTCAATCAATCCTTGCGCGGCCTCGCGGTGAATGCCCCCGTTGAGTTCCTGGGCGTAAACATCGGTCGCGTCGTATCAGTGGATCTGGACTACGACCCCAAGACTCAAGGCTTCCCCACTACGGTGGGCGTGGTGGTTTACCCACAGCGCCTGGGTAGCGCCCATGGCAAACTGGTCAAACAGATCGGTGGTGAAAGCGAAGAGCAATCCGCGCAGCTGATCAAACGCCTGGTGGATCAAGGCCTTCGGGCTCAGGCTCGTACGGGCAACCTGCTTACCGGGCAACTTTACATTGCGCTGGATTTCGACCCAAAGGCGCCCAAGGTCAAGTTCAACCCCAACAGTCGCCCGCTTGAAATCCCAACGGTTCCTGGCAGCTTTGACAAGCTTCAAGAACAACTGCAAGCCATGGTCGACAAGCTCAGCAAGCTGCCTATCGACTCGATTGCCAACAACCTCAACGGTAGCCTGAGCGAGCTGCAGAGAACCATGAAGCAGGTCAATAGCGATGTTTTGCCGCAAATGCGAGGCACGCTCGAGGAGCTGCAGAACACGCTTAAGACAGCCAACGAAACACTTGATGAGGATTCACCGGCGCGTCAGCAGGTCAACCAGGCCATGGATGAAGTCCAACGCACCGCGCGCTCTGTACGCGTCCTGACCGATTACCTGAGCCGCCATCCTGAATCCCTGATTCGTGGCCGTACCGAGGAAGCGGCACCTGGCTCCTATAAAGGGAAGTCATCCTCTCGAAACATTGAACTGGAGTCCCAGCCATGACCCTTCGCTTATCCCTGGCTGCATTAGCTGCCACGCTGGGGCTTGTCGCATGCAGCTCAGCACCCACGAATTACTATACACTTCTGCCTCCGCTGTCTGGCCAGGCAACCCCACGCACTACCCCCGCTGCCTTTCAGTTCGAGTTAGCGCCGGTGCGCATGCCGGTACAGGTTGATCAGCCTCAACTGGTGGTCAGACAGAGCAATGGAAGCTTGGCCATTCTTGAATCCGAACGCTGGAGCGCTCCCCTTGCAGACGAGTTTCATGACGCCTTGGTCGGGCAACTGGAACAGCAGCTCGGAACACGGGACTTGGCTGGCCTACCTAAAATATCCGGCAAACCAGTGCTAACACTACGTACTGATGTACGCCGCTTTGACATGTTGCCTGAACGGTATGCCTTGATTGATGTGGTCTGGAGCCTTAACCTGAGGAGTGAAGGCAACACGCGCCGTAGTCTGACCTGCAGCAGCGTCATACGCGAACCTGCAGGCATAGCGCTTGAGAGCCTGGTCATAGCACATCAGAAAGCCATTGCCACCCTAGCCAAAACCATTGCGCAAACTGCGCAGCGTTGGAATGAACTGCCGACTACTGAATGCCCATGATGATCGATTGGTATCTACGTATCCGCCACGCGTGCTCTCAGACAAGTATCTTTGAAGTCTGCTTCGCCTTTAGTACCGCTTTTGTGTTGCTATTCTTACCCGTCGAACAGGCCAGCGGCCTGGCCAAGCGCTTAAGAGAACATAGTACTTATTTTGCAGAGAGTACGTCCTTTTCGACCGATACACTTTTTAGCCTTGATAATTCTGCAATGGATTATCGAACAGGTACTTTGACCAGCTGCGGTATGTAGGCTCTCTTCTGTACAAGAGGGTCAAGCGTGCCCTCTTATACTTTCTCCGGTTTATCTTCAAACCTGACTACTGCTGATGCACGACTTACACGCAGTAAGGATTCTGCCTGTGTATTCCCTGGTGTTTTGAACCAAGTGGCTTTTCAATGCCTTTAGAAAGGCGTTTTGAGACAGGGTAGAAACAAAACCCCTCATAGCCTCGTATGCTGCCCTCCTTTGCCACGCATGCGCTTACTCTAAGCCGCATCAGTGTAGGCCCCCCTTATAGATTCCACTTCAGTAAAGAAACACAGGCTACATGCCAAGGAGTAATAGTATGGATACCCTGGAACCCTCCAAAGAAGCGTTATATTCGCCAAAATGGCAAGAGCGCTTTGCCTTTTACGAAACCTATGGCGCACCTAAAACCGTTACGTTCAAGAAGGCATTCAAAAGCCTTCCTTATCGAAAGAAACTCTTGCTCATCAGGTGCTGGCCAGCTTTTTTCCTCGGACCTTTCTATCTGATTTTCGCGCTAGGTTTAAAGAAAAAAGGTTTGGCTTTGTTAGGCATCGGCTTCTCTATCAGCTTGCTCGAACTCCTGTTCCAAGAGTTGACTGGAATTGATGTTCCTCAAGCACTCGACTTCGGCATCTCCATGGCTTTTTTGTTTGCAAGCTCAATGATTGCCAACTATGCCTATTACCTCAAAGAAATAAAAAACACGCAAAGTTGGAATCCTTTGGAAGGTTTTTCGGCTTTTTGATTGAGTGTTGCAAACTGACTGGTCTCCTCAAACCTCTCGTCGCTGCTATCACGTAGCTGGCTACTTCTCATAGAGTGGCCAGCCCTTACAAAAAGCCCTTTACACACATCAACCTGTCAGACATCTTATAGGTAATTCTATAGACCACCTCGTTAAGTAAGGTATTCACGATGTATTCGGAGCCTGTTTCTCTCGCCAAACGTTCGCGCAATCTTTCGCAGGAATTGGCTAACCTGCTGGATGCACAAATATGCGAAGGGCAACTCTCTCCCGGTGCTAAGTTGCCTTCGGAGGCTCAGATCATGAAGGCCCATGGAGTGAGTCGATCCGTTGTTCGAGAAGCGCTTTCTCATCTACAGGCGAATGGAAAAGTTATCACTCGACAAGGGATTGGCACTTTTGTCTGCGAGCCTAAAATTCGCTTATCGGGCATGATTGACCCGTCCAGCATCGAGACGCTGCAAGATGTTATTTCGATGATCGAAGTCCGAATCAGTCTTGAGTCCGAGGCCGCCGCCCTTGCCGCCCAGAGACGCTCAGACTCCCATCTGGCGCAGCTTAGAGCGCTTCTTGATCAAATGCAGGCGCGCGCACAAGCGGCTGCTCCTTCAGAAGATCTGGACATGGAAATGCATCTATTAATAGCCCAGGCAACCGGCAACCGATACTTTACTGAGATCATGAGTTGCCTGAGTCGCGAACTCATTCCACGCATGCGCCTCAATAAGACCTTTAATAAAAGCGTACTGTCTCAACCCTACCTTGAACGGCGCGATGCCGAGCATGAGGACATCTATAGCGCCATTGCTCGCCAGGATGCTATTGGAGCCGCAGCCGCGATGCGTTTACACCTGAGCAACAGCCGAGAGCGCCTGATAAAAGTTATGCAGCATCTCTAAGCAGCCTGATCTTATTTAAAAAAACAAATAAAAGTTACCCTGCATATACTTGTATGATGACTGATGAGAGGTTAGGCTAAAACCCTACAACAATAAACGTTCAGTGCCATCAGGCCAGGGTGCAACAAAATGAATCCACAAGAACTTAAGCACACCCTTTCATCCGGACTGCTGTCCTTTCCAGTGACCGATTTTGATGTACAAGGCGAATTCCGCCGCGATACTTACATCAAGCGCCTGGAATGGCTGGCTCCTTATGGCGCCAGCGCCCTGTTTGCTGCGGGCGGCACCGGTGAGTTCTTCTCGCTGGACCAGAAGGAATACTCCGACATCATCAAAACGGCGGTGGATACCTGCAAAGGCATGGTTCCGATCCTCGCCGGTGCCGGTGGCCCGACTCGCGTCGCTATCCAGCAAGCTCAGGAAGCCGAGCGCCTGGGCGCCCAGGGTATTCTGCTACTGCCGCACTACCTGACTGAAGCCAGCCCCGAAGGCGTAGCGGCTCACGTAGAAGCCGTGTGCAAGTCCGTCAACTTTGGCGTGGTGGTGTACAACCGTAACGTCTGCCGTTTGAAGCCTGACCAGCTGGAAATGCTGGCCGAGCGCTGCCCAAACCTGATCGGCTTCAAGGATGGCATGGGCGACATCGAACTGATGGTCTCCATCCGCCGTCGCCTGGGTGATCGCTTCACCTACCTGGGCGGTCTGCCGACTGCTGAAGTCTACGCAGCGGCCTACAAGGCCCTGGGCGTACCGGTATATTCCTCGGCAGTGTTCAACTTCATCCCCAAGACGGCCATGGACTTCTACAAGGCCATCGCTGCGGATGACCACGAGACCGTGGGCAAGCTGATCGATGACTTCTTCCTGCCGTACCTGGACATCCGTAACCGCTGCTCGGGCTATGCGGTGAGCATCGTCAAGGCGGGTGCGAAGATTGCTGGCTACGACGCAGGCCCAGTGCGTGCGCCGCTGACTGAGCTCAAGCCTGACGAGTACGAGCGTCTGGCTGCGCTGATCGAAAAGCTCGGCCCGCAGTAACCTTTAGGTCCAGCAGCTGAATCACGCAAACCTACTGCTGGACCCTTTTTATACCTAAGGGTGGGCGCCTCACCCTTTTCAACATGCAATACCCGCCACAACAATAAAAGTGGGAGAGCATTCATGAGTCATACCGCTCAATCGGCTGTGTCAGCCGACGTTCTGGCGAGCGCCGTTGCCAAGGTGAAGCGACATGTCCTGCCGCTTTTCATCATTATGTTCATTGTTAATTACATTGACCGGGTGAACATCGGCTTTGTAAAAACTCACCTGCAAAATGATCTTGGCATTGGCGTTGCCGCCTATGGTCTGGGCGCTGGCCTATTCTTCGTGGGTTACGCTCTCTTTGAGGTGCCGTCCAATATTCTGCTGCAACGGGTCGGCGCACGCGCTTGGCTGACACGCATCATGGCGACCTGGGGCATCGTGGCGGCTATGATGGCATTCATTCAGAACGAAACGCATTTTTATATATTGCGCTTTCTACTTGGTGTGGCCGAAGCAGGTTTCTTTCCAGGTGTGATTTATTACTTCACACGTTGGCTACCGGGTGCTGAACGCGGCAAGGCCATTGCGTTGTTTCTTTCCGGCTCGGCCATCGCGTCGATCATTTCCGGCCCGGTGACAGGCGCATTGCTGCAAATCGAAGGCCTGGGCCTGCATGGCTGGCAGTGGATGTTTCTGATCGAAGGATTGTTTTCTGTAGCGCTGTGCGGCTTTGTCTGGTTCTGGCTGGACTCCCTGCCTCATGACGCTAAATGGCTCAAGCGTGAAGAACAGGATGCACTGGTAGATACGATTGAAAATGAACAGCGCCAGCGTGAACAGGCTCAGACGGTTAAACCGTCCATTATGCAGTTGCTGAAAGACTCGCAAATCGTTCTCTTCTGCCTGATCTACTTTGCTATCCAGCTGACGATTTACGCTGCGACCTTCTGGCTGCCCAGCATCATCAAGAAGATGGGCAATATCAGTGATTTCGAGGTTGGATTGTTCAACTCGGTGCCCTGGCTCATCTCGATCATTGCCATGTACGCCTTTGCCTCGCTCTCCTCACGCTGGAAGTTTCAGCAAGCGTGGGTTGCCGTAGCCCTGCTTGTGGCCGCTGCCGGCATATTTATGTCTACAACCGGAGGCCCGATCTTTGCATATGTGGCCATCTGCTTTGCTGCGATTGGCTTCAAGTCTGCCTCCTCCTGTTTCTGGCCGATCCCGCAGGCTTATCTGGATGCACGTATCGCGGCAGCGGTTCTGGCATTGATCAACTCACTCGGCAATCTGGGCGGTTTCGTTGCACCTACCGTCTTCGGCATCCTTGAAGAGCGGACCGGCTCGATCCAGGGCGGCCTCTATGGCCTGGCTGTTACGTCCATTTTGGCGGCAGTCGTGGTGTTTTTCGCTCGGACCACACCCAAAGGGCAAAAGCCTGATTCAGGCAACACCGCGCTGGAGCCCAGGCCGGCTTGACGCAACACCGCGCCTGGCCTCGTCTGTCAGGCGCTACTCACACTCCATCAGCAGCGTCTGCTGCTCGTAACAAGAATAAAGCGCGAAGAGGAATATATATGAACGTACAGCCCCACCATGAGGCTCTTACCCAGGCGCCAGTCATTACCGACATGCAGGTCGTCCCGGTTGCCGGACACGACGGAATGCTGCTCAACCTCAGCGGCGCACATGGCCCCTTCTTTACTCGCAATATCGTTATCCTTAAAGACAATGCTGGCCATGTCGGTGTAGGTGAAGTGCCTGGCGGTGAGAACATTCGCCAAACCCTGGAAGATGCCCGTACGTTAATCGTTGGCCAGACCATTGGCACTTACAACAACATCCTCAACCAGATGCGCAAGAGTTTTGCCGACCGTGATGCAGCAGGTCGTGGATTACAGACGTTTGACCTGCGCATCACTATCCATGCCGTAACGGCCATTGAGGCTGCCCTGCTCGATCTGCTTGGCCAGCACCTGGGCGTTCCGGTTGCTGCGCTCCTGGGTGAAGGCCAGCAGCGCGATGCTGTAGAAATGCTGGGTTATCTGTTCTATGTGGGTGATCGCAACAAGACCAATCTGGCCTACCGCAGCGAACCCGAGGCAGACAATGAATGGTTCCGCGTACGCCATGAGGAAGCACTGACCCCGGAAGGTGTAGTGCGTTTGGCTGAGGCTGCTCACGCACGTTATGGCTTCAACGACTTCAAACTCAAAGGCGGTGTGTTGCGCGGCGAAGAGGAAATGGAAGCTGTAACAGCATTGGCTGAACGCTTCCCGGATGCGCGTATTACCCTGGACCCTAACGGGGCATGGTCACTCAAGGAGGCGATCGCGCTCTGCCGTGACAAGCATAACGTGCTGGCCTATGCCGAAGACCCTTGTGGCGCTGAAAACGGTTATTCAGGTCGTGAAGTCATGGCTGAGTTCCGCCGTGCCACAGGCCTGCCCACAGCCACCAACATGATCGCGACCGACTGGCGTCAGATGGGTCATGCTATCCAGCTGCAATCCGTGGATATCCCGCTGGCTGATCCACACTTCTGGACCATGCAGGGCTCTGTTCGTGTTGCTCAGATGTGTAACGATTGGGGGCTGACCTGGGGCTCGCACTCCAATAATCACTTCGATATCTCACTTGCCATGTTTACCCATGTGGCCGCAGCGGCGCCAGGCAAGATTACGGCCATCGACACCCATTGGATCTGGCAGGACGGTCAGCGCTTGACCAAGGAGCCGTTCCAGATCAAGGGCGGTCTGGTTGCTGTCCCCCAAAAGCCTGGGCTGGGCGTCGAGATCGACATGGATCAGGTCGCCAAAGCGCACGAGCTCTATAAGGGGATGGGACTAGGCGCACGGGATGACGCCGTTGCAATGCAGTTCCTAGTACCTAACTGGACCTTTAATAACAAGCGCCCCTGCATGGTCCGTTGAATTCTCTCTATTTCATCAACAAACGCAGCATAGCCGTACCCTGGAGTAAAATAATGAAAAAAGCTTTATGCGCCTCCCTTCTGACTGCACTTGTTTCACTCACTGCCAGCACTACCTTTGCTGCAGAAGAAACCAAGTGGCCCACCCGTCCTGTGCAGGTCATTGTGCCCGCCAGCGCGGGCGGCGACACGGACTTCAATGCTCGTACCATGGCCAAGTACTTTAACCAGATTACGGGTAAGTCGATGGTCATTACCAATATGGGTGGCGGTGGCGGCTCTGTGGCCACCGCCCAGGTCAAGGACGCCGAACCCAACGGTAATACGATTCTGTTTGCCCACGTTGGCCAACTGGTCGTCAATGAAGTTTCTGGCTTGGTGGATTACAGCTATGACGCCTTCGACATATCCTGTATTGCCGCAGTAGACAAAGGGGCCGTCTTTGTGTCCGGCAAGCCGTCCGGCATCGACTCGCTGGGCGCACTGATCGAAAAGGCCAAGGCAAAACCCAACAGCGTTATTTATGGAACTGAGCTGGGTGGCTTTTCGCATCTGCAAGGGTTGATCTTTCAGAAACTTGCCGGCGTACAACTCAAGCTGGTTGATACCGGTTCGGCGGCTGAGAAAGTCACCTCCCTGCTCGGTGGCCGCATTGACATGTCGGCGGTGAGCTATGGTGCCGTACAGGATTATGTGAAAACCGGTGACATGCACATTCTGGCACAGCCCAACGAAGAGCCGAACCCGCTTTTAGGTGATGTAAAAACCTTCAAGGCTCAGGGTATCGACTTTGTCATGGACAAGCCCTACATCATTGCCTTTCCCAAAGGAACAGACCCGGCCATTGTTAAGAAAATGGCTGACGTCATGAAGCAGATCACCGAGCTGCCCGCCTATGCCAAAGACCTTGAACAAGGTTTCAAGCAGCCCGTCAGCTACTACAACACCGAACAGGCCGTAGCTCGTCTGAAGGAAACGCGCGAGACGTTCATGCAGTACAAGGATCTGTTGCAGCAAAACAAGTAAATCACCCTGCCAGCCGGGTGCGCTGTCCGCGCCTGGCCCGCTTTTTCCATGTGAGGACGTTATATGGAAAGCCACAAGAAAAAAGAGCTTGTGATTGGCGTGGTAATGCTTGGCGCCGGTCTGGTTTACCTGTTCATGACAATGAATCTGCCTCGCAAGGGCTTTGTTGACGCCGCCTTTGTGCCTTATGTCCTGGCCTTCATGTTGTGCCTTTTAGGCATACTGCAGTTGATCGCCAGCAGAACGACAGCCAGCTCAGAGATAGACGCTGAAAGCGACAGTACCCCAGCTGACTATGCGACTGTACTGAAAACGTTGGGGCTGATTGTTCTTTATGCGGCCTTACTGAAAACAGTAGGCTTTCTGCTGATGACTACGCTGTATCTATACCTGCAATTCATCGTTCTGACGCCTGCCAGCCAGCGTGTCAAACATGTGAGTTACCTGGTCATCGCCGTTATTGCCTCAACCGCCATCTACTTCCTCTTCCGCCATGGCTTCGATCTGATGCTACCGGCCGGATTCCTGGACTTATAAGGAGACGGCCATGTTAGAACTCTTACAGGAAGGCTTTTCTGCCGTATTCTCTTTTCAGATCCTGATCCTTATTACCTTGGGCGTAGCCGTTGGGATCGTTTTCGGAGCTGTTCCGGGTCTCACTGCCGTCATGGCAATCGCCCTGAGCCTGCCATTGACCTACACCATGGGGCCTGCTGCGGGTCTATCGCTGCTGGTATCGCTGTATATCGGTGCCACCTCAGGCGGCTTGATTTCGGCCATCCTGTTGAAGATCCCCGGTACACCCTCGTCTATCGCCACAACCTTTGACGGCGCGCCCATGATGGAAAAGGGTGAAGGGGTCAAGGCGCTGGGCGCAGGGATTGTGTTCTCGTTCATCGGGACAATCATCAGTATCGCTGCACTGATGTTCATTGCCCCCTGGCTGGCCAAGGTTGCCTTGCGGTTTGGGCCTCATGAGTATTTCGGGATTGCCATTTTCTCCCTGACATTGATCGCTACGCTCTCGACCGGCTCGATGATAAAAGGCCTGTTCTCCGGCGTAATGGGGTTTGTTTTTGCCACGGTAGGCATCGCACCGGTTGATGCCATCCGGCGTTTTACTTTCGACACACCCAACCTGAACAGCGGCTTTGAAGTTCTGACCGTCCTGGTAGGCATCTTTGCCATCTCGGAGATCATCAAAGTAGCCGAGAGCGTAAGAGCCGAGCGCAAGGCGGCGGTGGCCTCAGTCAGCATGAAGCAGATCAAGGGATTTGGTTTTTCGATGAAGGAGTTCATCGGTCAATTACCTAACTCGATCCGTTCTTCGCTGATCGGTATCGGCATCGGGATTCTTCCCGGCGTAGGGGCTGGTACCTCAAACATCGTGTCTTACATCGTGGCCAAGAAACGCTCCAAGTATCCGGAAAAATTTGGCAAGGGTGTAATCGACGGTGTGGTAGCCAGTGAGACTGCCAACAATGCCGGGATTGGCGGCGCGATGATTCCGCTGTTAACGCTGGGCATTCCCGGCGATGCCGTTACAGCCATTCTGCTGGGCGGCTTCATGATCCATGGCATTCAGCCGGGACCGATGCTGTTCATGAGTCAGGGACCGCTGGTCTATACCATTTTTGCCGCCCTGCTCCTGGCCTCCGTCATGATGTTGGTACTGGAATTTTATGGCCTGCGTATTTTCATCAAACTGCTTGCCGTACCTAAGCATATCCTCTTGCCTATCATCCTTGTGCTGTGCGTAGTGGGTGCGTTTGGCCTGAGCAGCCGTATCTTCGATATCTGGACCATTCTGTTGTTTGGCCTGATTGGTTATGGCTTTGTGAAAGGGGGCATACCTGCTGCGCCCTTTATCATTGGATTTATCCTCGGGCCGATGGCCGAAACCAACCTGCGGCGTGGGCTGATGCTTTCGGATGGAAACTTCACCGGGTTCTTAACCAACCCGATTTGCGCAACCTTTCTGGTACTGGCTGCGCTCTCGATCGTGTGGCATGTCTATGGCACGCTGCGCTCTTCCAAAAAAGCAGGAACCGCTGACCTGCTACGCTCTTAACAATCAGTGCCCGGTGTTGCTACACCGGGCATGTTTTGGTGTCACTCTGTATTTACCACGCGATACACAGAGACATAACGAGCGAAGCGGGATAACCGCCAGGAGAGACAGGAACAGCCCCATTATTATCAAAGGAGAACCTCATGAGCGAAACCACGCCTCAAGCGCCTGCATTACTATTGATCGGCCCTCTGATGCCTGCATTGCAACAGCGGATCGAGTCTACCTACACCACTTACCGGCTGTGGGAAGCAGATGATCAAAAAACTTTTCTAAACACCCATGGCGACCAGATTCAAGGCATTGTCACCAGCGGCATACATGGATGCAAGGGTAACCTAATTCGGTCACTTAACAATCTGAAGGTTATCGTTAGCTTCGGCGTTGGTTACGATGCTATTGATATCTCTGCCGCCCGCGACCGAGGCGTAGCGATCAGTAATACCCCCGGCGTACTGGACGATTGCGTAGCCGACACGGCCTTTGCCCTCCTGATTGATGTTGCACGTGGCATCAGTGCAGCAGACCGCTTCGTTCGTAATGGCCGCTGGCTCAAAGAAAAATTTCCATTGGGATGCAAGCTCGGCGGCAAGACCTGCGGCATCGTAGGCTTGGGCAATATTGGCAAGGCCATTGCCAAGCGAGTTTCAGCCTTCGACATGAATGTTGCCTATTACGGCCGCCATCAGCAGTCAGATGTCCCTTACCGTTACGAGCCTGACCTGAAGGCGCTGGCCAGCCAGTCCGACTTTCTGGTGCTGGCCGTTCCAGGCGGTAACGCAACTCACCATCTCATCAATGCAGACGTACTAAAGGCACTGGGTAAGAATGGCTTCCTGATCAACATTGCCCGTGGCTCTGTAGTGGATGAGGCAGCGCTGGTGAGTGCGCTACAACAAGGCATTATTGCAGGTGCCGGGCTTGATGTGTTCGCCCACGAGCCCGAGGTACCTCAGCCATTACTGGAGATGGATAACGTTGTCCTGACACCGCATCTGGGCAGCGGCACACACGAGACACGACAAGCCATGGCTGATCTGACCTTCGAGAACCTGACGCTGTACTTCACAAACGGACAGCTCAAGACTCCGGTGTAATCCATCGAGCCTCCCGCGTTCAGGGGAGGCTTAACTTTCCGTTATCGACAGGAGACACAATAACCTCCAGATCGCTTACATCCCAACGAGGCGGGCTTGTACAAACCCCGTTCCATGGCCTGCAGTAGGTCTGCCGACATTGGACTGCAAAACGCTCCTGATAGTGACAAGAACAATCAACCTATCCAGAGGGTTACTCCATGGCGCATACCGAACCGGTTGCAAAAAAAGCAGTCAGTACTTCCCGCTTTTCGCTTTCAAATCTGGTTAAGACGCTCGGGCCTGGCATTATCGCCGTGCTTTCCTGGCTGGGCGCAGGCGATCTGATCACCTCGTCAGTGGCCGGCTCTAACTATGGCTATGCCATGATGTGGGTGCTGGCGGTGTCTTTGCTGCTCCGCTTTCTGATCGTGAACATCATTGCCCGCTTCCAGCTATGCAATAACCAGGGCATGAGCATTCTGCAGGGTTATGCCCAGCTGCATCCACTTTTTGCCTACTTCATGTTTGGTTATGCGTTGATCATGGCACACCTCACCAATGCCTACATGATCAAGGGCGCAGGCGAGGCACTCTCGACGCTGTTACATATCAATCACCCCCTGTTGTGTTCGGTAGCCGTTGTGCTGGCCGTCTGGATGCTGGTCGGGCGTAACTTTTACGCCATGATCGAAGGCGTGATGAAGCTCTTGCTTGCCATTATGACCCTGGCCTTTCTGACCCTGGCCATCATGGCTGGGCCCGATATGGGCGGTATCCTGTACGGCACCATTGGATTCAGCATCCCGGCGGATGAAGGGGTTCATGGTGCCCTGTTAGTTGCCGTATCGGTGATCGGTGCCGTAGCGGGTTCATTTTCCAATTTCGTTCATCCATATGTGATGAAAGAAAAAGGCTGGACGGGGCCGGAGCACAAGCGCATCCAACGTAATGATCTTCTGTTTGCAGTCATCGTAGGCATCATCATCAATCTGGCGATCTGGGTGGTAGGTGCTGAAATCCTCCGCCCCAACGGCATTCAAGTGAATACGCTGGACGACTTGGGTACGGCACTGGAGTTGTACTTCGGTAGAGGCGGATGGCTGATTTTCTTCGTGGGCGTGTTCGCCACGTTGTTCGCAAGCATTTCCGGCAAGACTACCGCTCTGCCCATGCTGATCACCGATGCCTTCCAGTACATCCGCCCCGGTCGGCGCGAACGTTATGGCAAGGTGTTGCACAATGACCCCATGCATAAGTGGTTCATGCTGTTTATTCTGGTCACGCCCCTGATCTGGTCACTGCCAGGGATGCCCAACTTCGTCACCCTGACGATCGCGGTCAATGCCTTGAATATTATCGGCTTGCCAGTCATTTCTCTTGGATTGCTGATCATGTCCAACCAGAAGTCGTTGCTGGGCAAATACCGGAACAATTGGTTCGAAAACATTGCATTGGGCTTTGCGACTGCTCTGGCGGTATGGATTGCCTTCCAGTTAGGCGCTGACCTGCTCACCTGACCCAGCCAGCGTGAGGGTGTTCGACAGCCCTCACGCCTTTGCCGTACGGCTGGATTTTTTCGCTAGAGCACTTGATGCCTGTCTATGGCTTGTGCACCTGTAGTCTGGGTGATGCTGGCTAAAATCCCTCCATTACCGATTCAAGGTTTGGCAATAGGCGTTGCCGTTTGCGCCTTGTGGATTGAAAACGTCATCATCGGCCTGTTTTTCCCGGTCGTTGTCGACGTGTTTGGCGTGGCCTCGACGTTCTTCCTGATCGTTGGGCTGGGCGCGATTGCCATGGCCTTCGTTTATTACCATGTACCGGAAATCAAGGGGCGTTCGCTTGAGCAGATTGAAGCGTACTTTCGTGCCCGTTTCGCCAAAGAGGCGAATTAAAATAATGCTCCCTAATAAAGGGATGACATGAAATCCGCTCAAGGCATTGCTTAAGCGTTGATGCGCCGTGCACGAAAGGCGTTTGCACGGCGCACTTTCATCAAAAAGCAACGTTGACACATACCGTGTATCTTTTTGCCTTACAGGCCGCTACGCAAGCCAATCCAGTGACAGGAACAGGCGCTTTTCTCCAGGCTTCAACGCTGGGGAACAATGCACGATGCCTGCCCCTTCGTTACCTTCCCACTTATCGCCCTTGAGCAATGCGACTGCTCCCGGGGAAAGTTGATGAGCATCATCTGGCGAGCTTGAAATCAACTGGCTCTTGCTCGACCAGAGGCTTCCTGGTCCGGCGTAGGTAGTGACCAGGCGGAGCGGCACATGGTCGACGTGAAATCGTGGACACATAGCCTTATCCAGCAAGCGCAAACGCACCCCAACTCGGCGTGCATCGAGCAAAAAGGCGAAGGCTTTAACCAGCCAGGCAATGTCGGCAATAAAGCCCTCATGTCCTTCTATATCCCTATAGGCGCTTGCAAGCTCGCTCACATTGGGCTCGGCTTCTGCATTCTCCAGGTGTATCACCAAGGACTGAGCGAACGGCTCGGCTACACCCGCCAGCATCCGCGCAAAATGATCAATGTGTAGCGGAAGAGATCGGTTCCAAATGGCAAGGTTGGTACGATCATGAAGCACATCGGCCAAAACGGCAGGGGTATCGCCTTCTACTTGCCGGGTTATTTCGGTCAGTTCAGCTACATTCATTAATCTTTCCTGTTGGTTAGCACCCAAAATCCTTGATCCATCCATAAAAACCACGTCCAGATAACGTGCCGCTTGCAAATCAATCCTTACATTAAAACGTTATAACATAACAAATAAATACAGTAATATTGGATTTTCCTTTAGCGACCTTTGGCTGACTCGATAAGGGTTTTGCAAGGTAGAGGAAATGCAGATGTAAGCGGTATTCTGTGGAGCAGCGCACCGCGACACGTTGAATCTTTCGTTTATGAGCAAGCCTAAAGCCCAGACTCGGACGCTATTCTCAAGGAGAACGAATGCTCACTAAAAAACTGGTAGGCTCATTGCTTGGCCTCATGCTATTAGGTGGTTGCGCCCACCAGGGCGCAGATACATCAGAGCCAGCCAGCCAGGCGCCTAAAGATGTTGCTACCAGCCCAGCCGCACAGGCTCCTATGGACTTCAATACGGCTAAATCCCTGGCTGAACGTGGAGATATTGAAGCCCAGATACAGTTGGCCAATTTTTATTTCATGGGCAAGCCAACCAAAGACTTGAAGCAGGCCGAGCGCTGGTGGAAGCTGGCTGCTGATCGTGGACGTCCCGAGGCGGCCGTGAACCTGGCATTTCTGTACTCAGGACAAGCCGATCCGGCCCTCGCCAACGAAGCGAACATGATCAAATACCTTAACCAGTCAGCCGCGGGCGGCAACGCGATGGCTCAGCATATGCTGGGCAATTTCTATATGGAAGGCATGCACGGCCTGCCCAAGGATACCTTTCAAGCCAAGCAGCTCTTTCAGAGCGCCTGCAACAATAAGTTCGAAAGCAGTTGTCAGCGACTGTCTACGCTTCCTTGAAGACATGGCTGGGTCTGCGCACAGACCCAGCCTTTGCTTTATCGATGCTTGAAATCTGGATCCCGCTTTTCGACAAAGGCTTTCATGCCTTCCTTCTGATCCGCCGTGGCAAAGACGGCATGGAAAACCCGCCGCTCGAATCGTACGCCCTCGCTCAGGCTCGTCTCAAAGACACGGTTGATGCTTTCCTTGGCCATGAGCGTTGCAGTCAATGACTTGTTAGCAATCTCATGGGCGACCTGCAAGGTTTCGCTCACAAGACTCTCTACGGGAAAAATACGCGCTACCAGCCCTGCCCGCTCCGCCTCGGGCGCCTCCATCAGTCGACCGGTCAAACACATCTCCATCGCCTTGGCTTTGCCCAGCGCCCGCGTCAGCCGCTGGGTGCCTCCCATACCGGGCAATACACCCAGCTTGATTTCCGGAAGACCAAATTTGGCATTATCAGCGGCATAGATGAAGTCACATAGCAGCGCCAGCTCACACCCCCCGCCCAACGCATACCCGGCTACAGCGGCAATCATCGGCTTGCGTCGACTGGCAACACGATCCACTGCCGAGAAAAAATCATCCAGATAGATATCAGGAAAGGTCAGATCAGCCATTTCCTTGATATCGGCACCGGCTGCAAAAGCCTTGGAAGAACCCGTCAGCACGATACAACCGATGGTGGTGTCCCGCTCCAGACTGTCCAGGGCCTGGTTGAGCTCGTCGATCAGCTGAGAATTCAGTGCATTGAGCGCCTGAGGGCGATTAAGTGTGATCAGCGCAACGCGCTCTTGTATTTCGATCACCAGGGTTTCATAGGACATGACGCTATTCTCCAAGATGGCGGGCAATGACGAGCCGCTGAATGTCACTGGTGCCCTCGTAGATCTGACAGATCCGGGCGTCGCGGTAGATTCGCTCCAGCGGATAGTCATTGAGGTAGCCATAACCACCCAGGGTTTGCAAGGCGGCAGAGCAGACCCGCTCAGTCATCTCGGATGCAAACAGTTTGGCCATGGACGCCTCGACCAGTGCTGGCCTGCCAGCATCCCGTAGCGCAGCGGCATGGAGCACCATCTGCCGCGCCACAGCAATTTCGGTTGCCATATCTGCCAAGCGGAAGGCTACCGCCTGGTGCTCGACAATAGGCTTGCCAAAGGTTTGTCGGTCACGGGCGTAGTCCCGCGCATATTCGAACGCGGCGCGGGCCATGCCTACAGCTTGCGCCGCAATACCGATGCGTCCGCCCTCCAGGTTTGCCAGGGCAATCTTGTAGCCTTGCCCTTCTTCACCGAGTCGGTAGGACGCCGGGATACGTACGTTATCCAACTGGATTTGGCAGGTGTCGGATGCGTGAATACCAAGCTTGTGCTCCACCCGCACAACTGAGTAACCCGGCGTGGACGTTGGCACGAGGAAGGCTGTAATACCCCGTTTGCCAGCGGATGGGTCTGTTACGGCAAAGACGATAACAACGCCTGCATTGCTACCCGACGTAATGAATTGCTTAGCCCCGTTGATGATGTAGCTATCGCCCTCCCGTCGCGCCTTGGTGCGCAAATCGCTAGCATCCGAACCGGCTTGGGGCTCGGTAAGAGCAAAGGCACCGATCATCTCACCTGTAGCCAGTGGGAGTAAAAATTGGGTTTTCTGCTCATCGCTACCAAAGTGATTAATGGGTACGCAACCTACCGAGTTATGTACGCTCATGATGGTGGAGCAGGCGCCGTCCCCGGCTGCGATTTCCTCAAGCGCCAGTGCATAGGCAACATACCCGGTCTCACAGCCGCCCCAGGTATCGGGCACCAGCATGCCCATGAAACCCAGCTCAGCCATCTCTCGCAGCGCCTCCCGAGGAAAGGCATGCTCACGATCCCACTCTGCTGAAAACGGCCTCAGTCGCTCTTGGGCAAACTGGCGGGCCATATCGGCGATACTTTGTTGTTCTTCTGTGATCAGCATGGTCTTGTCCTCAAATCAGTACAGGCATTCCACCGCCATGGCCGTTGCCTCGCCACCGCCAATGCAGATGGCCGCTACGCCCCGGCGCAATTGATGGCGACGCAATGCCGAAATCAAGGTCACCAGAATCCGGGCACCCGATGCACCGATGGGATGACCCAATGCACAGGCACCCCCATGGATATTTACCTTCTCGTGAGGTAGCCCTAACTCGCGCATGGTGACCATGGCAACCACTGCAAAGGCTTCATTGATCTCAAAGAGGTCCACCTCGTCCAGCGACCAGCCTGTGCGCTTCATCAACCGTTGAATCGCGCCGATAGGCGCTGTTGGAAACAGATGCGGTGCGTCGGCAAAAGCAGCATGGCCGTGGATGACCGCCAGCGGCGTCAACCCCTGCCGCTCGGCCTCTGACCGGCGCATCAGCAGTAGCGCCGCGGCACCATCGGAAATGGAGCTGGAATTGGCAGCCGTTACTGTGCCGTTCTCACGAAAGGCGGGTTTAAGCTCGGGTATCTTGTCGAGCCGGGCTTTTGGGGGCTGCTCATCATCGCGGATCAGGCGTTCTTCCTTGCGTGTCTTCACATGGACCGGGACGATTTCCGCTGCAAAGGCCCCCTCTTCAATGGCTTTGCGTGCGCGGGTTAAGGATGCCACGGCGTACTCATCCTGAGCCGCACGGGTAACGTCATGTTGCTGGGCACAGTCTTCGGCAAAGGTGCCCATGAGGCGCCCCTTGTCGTAGGCATCTTCAAGTCCGTCCAGGAACATATGATCCAGCACGCGACCATGCCCCATGCGGTAGCCTGCGCGGGCGCGGTCCATTAAATACGGTGCGTTGGACATACTTTCCATTCCCCCGGCAATCACCCTGTTGGCACTACCGGCCAGCAGCAGGTCGTGACCGAGAATGGCTGCCTGCATACCGGAACCACACATCTTGTTAAGCGTGGTGCACGGCGTATGGTGGGTAAGCCCTGCGCCCAGCGCGGCCTGACGCGCAGGGGCTTGTCCCAGCCCTGCGGGTAATACGCAGCCCATAAGGACTTCATCTACCGCTTCCACACTGATACCGCTGCGCTCAATAACAGCACTGATGGCATGGGTGCCTAATTCAGTCGCACTCACACCTTGGAGGTCGCCTTGAAAGCCACCCATGGGAGTACGGGCCAGACTGACGATGACAACAGGATCTTGATTCATAATGTCTCCCCTACTTGGCCGCCATACGCAAGGCGCCGTCGAGACGAATCACCTCGCCGTTGAGCATGCTGTTCTCGATGATGTGTTTTACCAGCGCCGCATATTCCTCGGGCTTGCCCAGGCGTGGCGGAAAGGGCACGCCTGCAGCCAGCGATTCGCGCACGGCCTCGGTCATGCCTGCCATCATAGGCGTCTCGAAAATGCCTGGGGCAATGGTCATGACCCGAATGCCGTAGCGCGCCAGCTCGCGGGCTGCGGGCAATGTCATACTGGCGACTCCGCCTTTCGAGGCGGCATAAGCCACTTGGCCAATTTGCCCATCAAAGGCAGCGATCGATGCTGTATTGATGATGACGCCGCGCTCACCACCGGCTTCAGCCTCGCCCTGACTCATCGCTTCGGCCGCCAAACGCAGCATGTTGAAGCTGCCGATCAGATTGATGCCGATAATGCGACCAAAACTGTCCAACCCATGCACGCCACTCTTGCCCAGTATTTTTTCGCCCCCCACTACCCCGGCGCAGTTGACCAGTCCGTGAACGGTGCCAAATGCAGCCAGCGTAGCCGTTATGGCCGCGCGTGCCTGGGCTTCATCTGTGACCTCAGTAATGGCGCAACGTACCTGGGGCCCAAGCTCGTCGGCCTTGGCCTCGACACTGGGCGCATGCATGTCCACCAGCATGACATTCGCGCCTGCTTCAACCAGCATGGCCGCAGTAGCAGCACCCAGGCCGGAGCCAGCCCCGGTTACCACAAACGTCTTGTTTTCAATATCCATGCAATGCTCCTTACGCAGCAGATACGTGGGCAGCCTGCGCCTTGGCGATTTCCTGATTACGCAGGATGAAGCGCTGGACTTTGCCGCTGGGTGTCTTGGGAAGCTCCGCCACGAATTCAATTTCACGTGGGTAGGCATGGGCGGCCAGCCGTTTGCGGACGTACTGGCGCAGCTCCTCTGCAAGCTCCGGGGTGTCACAGTACTTGCCGTGAATAACGACGAAGGCCTTGATGATCTCGGTGCGCTCAGGATCAGGTTTACCGACCACAGCAGCCTCGATCACAGCCGGGTGCTCAATGAGCGCGCTTTCTACATCGAATGGACCGACGCGATACCCCGAAGTGGTAATGACGTCATCCGAGCGACCTACAAAACTGATACTGCCGTCATCGTTCAGCTCGACCGTATCGCCACTGAGGTAATACGAGCCGACGAAGGATTTGGTAGGTAACCCCAGGTAGCCGCCAAACCAGCACATGGGTGATTGCGAGAGATCCAGCGCCAGAATGCCGGGCTGACCTGCTGGCAGCTCTTGGGCATTGTCGTCTACCACAACGACGCGATGTCCAGGGCTGGCAAACCCTGCCGAGCCGGGCCGTACAGGATGCTCCAGCGCATGGTGATTACAGAGCACCATACCCAACTCGGTCTGCCCATAGTGATCATGAATGGTTGCATCCAGGTTTTGGGCGAACCAGCGGATAACTTCAGGATTAAGCGGCTCGCCCGCACTGCTGACGGCTCGGAGCCGCCCCTTCAGGCACTCCACCACACTGTCGCCGCCAGCAATCAGCATTCGGTAGGCCGTAGGCGAGCCGGCGAGGTTGGTAATGCCGTATTTACGAATGATGCGGCAGGTACTTTCTACCGAGAACGGACCGTCATAAAACGTTGTGGGATGCCCCAGTGCCAGTGGCCCGGTAACGGCATAGTACAGTCCGTAGGCCCAACCGGGATCGGCCACGTTCCAGAACGCATCTTCCGGGCGTAGATCAATGGCATCACTCATGTAACCCATAAAGGCCACAATAGCCTTAAGCGGCACAGCCAGAGATTTTGCCGGCCCGGTCGTGCCGGATGTAAACATGAGCAGGAAGGGATCATTGCCGGTACGCAAGACAGGTTCGAACTCGGCAGGGTACTTTTCCAGCTCGCTCCAGAAACTAAAATCGCCCCGCTCGATCCCTAGACCGCGCCGGCCACCTAACGTAACAATGGTCGGGCATTGGTCGACATCGCTCAACTTGCCACGGTTGGTACCATCAGTGACCACCAGCTTTGCCCCTGAGGCAAGCAGCCTATGTTCGATAGCCTTGGGGCCAAATGCTGTAAACAGTGGCTGATAGACTGCACCGGCACGCCAGGTGCCCAGGATTGTGATAAGCAGCTCCGGTGTACGCGGCATAAGGCCCGCCACCCGATCCCCCGGAGCAACGCCCTGAGCGACCAGAAAATGAGCGAACTGCGCGGCACGCTGCATGAGTTCGATAAAGGTCCAGGTTTCGCTGCTGCCATCCCGGCCCTCCCAAAACAGGGCGATTCGGCCCGGCAAGGCATGGCGATCGCAGCACTCGACACAGGCATTGAGCGCATCGAGCGTCCCGCTCAGTCGGCTGGCGATAGCTGAAGGGAAATCAAAGCTGGAATAAGCAGCCTGATAGTCCTGCATAGTCAGTTCCTCGGCTTGTTGTTATTGGAACGTCAGGAGCGTCCTCTTGACTGTATCGCGCCAGCGCTGGCTTGCAATGGTCAAAGCCTTCAATCTGCCTGAGCGGTTTGGACAATCAGGCAGAATCGGTCTGGGAGAGGATCAGGTTGCGATAATGGCCGGGGTTGGTTCCGGTCCACTTGCGAAAGGCCTTGTAGAAAGCGCTGATGTCAGCAAAGCCAAGTTGGCTGGCGATATCGGAATAGGTCATCAAGGGCTCGGCAAGCCAGTTAATGGCCAGCTCCCTGCGCACGGTATCCTTGATAGCCTGATAGGACTGGCCCTGCTCTGCCAGGCGACGGCGCAGGGTCGCCGGTGACATACACAGCGTCTGTGCCAGGGCTTCGCTTGTGGGCCACTGCTCCCCCGGCAGCGCCCTTAGCTGGATCTTTATGCGACTGGCCAGGCTGTCCGAGTCCCGGTATTTCTCAAGGATATTGCAAGGCGCCTCAGCCAGGAACCGCATAAGGTCTGCCTCGCTACGCCTAACCGGCACATCCAGCACATCAGCCGCAAAGATGATGCGTGTTCGGCCTTGGTTAAACCGCAGGTTATCCGAGAACATCACATTATAGTCGGCTGTAAACGCTGGCTCCGGGCAGCGTAGCTCAATGGCCAGGATCGGAATGCGGCGCCCGGCCAGCCAGCAAGCCAAGCCATGAACAATCATCCAATAGGTAAAATACGCAAACGCACGATTGGGTGCCCCTGCGGGCTCACGCAACACAATTTCAGCCAGACTTTGGCTGCGCACCAGTTCGCCGCGAAGGCGCTCGAAGGTAAGCCCCAGAAATGTCAGTCCATGAGTGAGCGCCGCACCTACCGTAGGCTGCGACAGACAAGCCCGGCAGAGAAATTCGAAACTGCCGGATCGCATGCCCCGAGGGTCCATACCAAAAAACTCATCATCGAAGCGTCGCGCAAGGCGCCGCCAGAGACGCCCATAAAAGGGAACCGACACACGCCCGTCCGGCTCCTGCAGGCAATCGGGTGCCAGTCCAATATCGCACAGGAGCTCTGCTTGGCTCATCCCACGTGCAGAGAAGGCCTGTAGGGCCTCCTCTACCAAGTGGGTCGAAATGGTGCCCTTGGGCACGACGGCACGGCGTGTCACGCCTTAGTCCTTGAGCGCGCGCAGGGGATGCTCCTGAATGGAAAAGGCAGGCTCAAAAAAGGCATCCAGCCAACCAGGATCCTCCGTTGCCAGCGGATCCGCGTGCCATTTAGGCTGGCGATCCTTGTCGATCAACAGCGCACGGATACCTTCCTGCAATTCGCCAAGCTGAGTACACCGCACAGAAAGGTCCAGCTCACTGCGCAGCGCCTCGGCCAGCGACCAGCGCTTGCTGCGCCTGAGCTGACGCAGCGTGATTGCAGCAGACGTAGGCGAGCCTTGAGCCAGTGTCTTGGCTGCCTTGGCTAGCCAGGGATGGTCCCCCCTGTAGGTCTTGATTTCAGCAAGCAGGGTTTTATCATCATCAAAATCGGTCAATGCCTGGATCGTATCAAAGAGCGGCTGCACGTTCGGCTCTGGCATCTGCGTCTGGCTCGCCTGTTCGTGCAGGCGTAGCACATGGCCAATCGAAGCATGATCGAGCACCCGACCCGGCATAGCCTGCAGGTCGGCAATGACCTGTTCACGTCGACCCGCTGCAACACAGCGATCAGCCAGCCCTACAAAGACAGCATCGCGTGCCATAAGCTGTGCGCCGGTAATCCCCAGGAACAGTCCGCAACGCCCAGGCATACGGTTGAGAAACCAGCTGGCGCCAACGTCAGGGTAGAGCCCGATGCTTACCTCTGGCATGGCAACACGGGTGCTCTCGCATACCACTCGGTGGGACGCTCCGGCCAACAGCCCAAGCCCTCCCCCCATAACATATCCAGCCCCCCAGGCAATCACAGGTTTGGGATAGTGATGAATGAAATGATCGAGCCGGTACTCCAGCGTAAAGTAATCGCCTGTTGCTTTACCCGGTCCGGCTTGACCTTCCTGCATGGCTTTGTAGAGCGCTACGATGTCGCCTCCTGCGCAAAAGGCTTTTTCGCCGGCACCCTCAAGCCACACTGCATCGATATCGTCTTGGTCAGCCCATTGCTTGAGCTGTTCTTCAAGCTGGATAGCCATGTCGAATGAAAGGGCGTTCAGACTGCCCGGTGCGTCTAGCGTCACGCGTCCGAGCCGCTTGCCAGAGGCCAATGGCAGCTCCGTTACCTGGATGCAGCGCTCACTCATGTAGGTACTCTCGTCTTGTTCTTATCGGTCGCCACATCTGCCAGCAGCAGACATGGCCATGAGAAATGCCTTACCAGATAAGCACATTCCACCCAGAGGAGACAATTAATCCTAACGGTGATAAGGGGTTAGCCGTCTGCCGATTAGCGGGGCTTTGTAAATGCGGAAAATTCACCTATAACTAACCCAGTCAGCAACCTACAGGATAAACCTCATGCATTTTCTCATCATGCAGGGCCAGTATGGTCACAAGCTGGTTAGCTATAGTGATGCTGTATTTGATTTAAAAGAAGTATTGATGGAGTTAAAAGAGAGGGATGCCGCCAACTCGCCGATGATCCTTGACGAAAAGCTTGTACAAAGCACTTATCTTTGCACCGAAACGGGCATGCCCGTACAAGAAATTGACGGTTATCTCATCCGGCTGGCTGAGCTGTAAGCAGGGCCCCATGGGGCTGACCGGAGAGGGTCGGGTTCTTATTGCCGTATTGCAGTGTAAGAACCGCCCTCCCCTACTCCGATCTTTCCCTGCATTACCGGCCAGTGCTACCAGCCGGTAACGTTGCCTTTATACCTTGAACTGATTAACCAGGCGGCGCTGCTGCTCGGCCAGCTGTGTCAGCTCTGCACTGGCGTGCGATGACTGATCCGCGCCATTGGCGACTTCAGTCGCAACCATCCCAATCACGGTAACGTTGCGGTTGATGTCTTCAGCCACGGCACTTTGCTCTTCCGCCGCTCCAGCAATGTGGATGTTCATCTCTGTGATGACGGAAACAGCTTCAGTGATCGCTGTCAGCGCCGCAGCGGCCTCGGCAGACTGCTGTACACTGGTTTCGGTCCTTGCCTGGCTAGCCTGCATGATCTGCACTACGTCCTGCGTACCGCTTTGCAGCTGCTGGATCATGGTCTGGATTTCATGAGTAGCCTGCTGCGTCTTGCCAGCCAGATTGCGCACTTCATCCGCTACCACGGCAAATCCACGGCCCTGTTCGCCCGCTCGCGCCGCCTCGATGGCTGCGTTGAGAGCCAGCAGGTTCGTCTGCTCGGCAATACCGCGAATACTCACAAGAATAGTCGTGATGTTTTCACTGTTCTTGGCCAACCCCTCTACACTGACGACAGCACGGTTGATCTCGGCAGCCAACGCAGAAATCGCATCGCTGGAGTTCTGTACGATCGTCCGTCCATGATTGGCTGATTGATCTGCATTTCCTGCCGCCTCAGCCGCCTGATTGGCACTGCGAGCAACCTCCTGAGCCGTCGCAGACATCTCCTGGATAGCCGTGGCTACCTGATCGATTTCAACCTGCTGCTTTTGTACGCCCTGCTGGGTATGGATGGCAATTTCCGCCGTATGCTCAGACGCATCGCTGACCTTTTGTACCGAGGAGACAACCTGGGTGATCATGCCCTGGAGTTTTGCCAGGAAGCGGTTGAACCCCTTGGCCATCGCACCCAACTCATCGGCACGGTTTTCATCAAGCCTGCGAGTCAGATCCCCTTCACCCTGAGCAATGTCCTCCAGCATCCACACCATCTGCTTTAAGGGTCGGGTAATACTGCGACTCACCAGCCACAGCGCACCGAGGCCTATAACCGCAATGGCCAAGCCTACCAACCCCATGCCAAAGGTATTCCGATCAGTCTGTGCCTTGATATCGGCATGGAGCTTAATGGCTTCCCCTAGTGCAGCCTGGATCGGCAACTGGATCATCAGCGTCCACTGGGCTGATGTCTGACCTACCTTGAATGGCAGAAACAACTCGATGTGGCCATGCGATTCATCGTAATCATAAAGCGGCTCTCCGACTTTAACCCGCTTCAGATTGCTGAGCTCGCTTTCATCCAGCAGTCCATTGATGGATTTACCTACCTGAGTCGCGTCCTTGGTGTACGCAATCACCGCACCATTACCGGCGATCAGGGCCATTTGCCCGGCGCCTTGATAAAGCGATTGATTAGCCTTGACCAAGGCATCCTGAATGAACCCAACAGACAGGTCGGCACCGGCAATGCCCTGGAATTTACCATTAGCCATGATAGGCGCGGTAAACGAAGTCATCAGGATAGGTTTGCCATCAACTTCGTAGGCGTACGGATCAACAGCACACAGCTGATGCGTTTCCTTGGGACACAGGTAGTATTCGCCTTCACGCACACCCGAATCCGAGCGTTTCTGGCTTTCCATGAATTGAAGGATGTCCTGCCCAAGTGCACCGCTGGCATTACGATACCAGTACGGCAGGAAGCGGCCGCCACTGTCGTGGCCGGGCTGTCCCATGAACTGGTGATCATCACCGGCAAACGCGTTTGGCTCCCAACCAATATAAGCGCCCAAAAGTGCAGGATGCTTGTCCGCCGCATCGCGCACAATTCGGTCTTGCTCGTCACGGGACAAGTGCACGCTCACGCCAGGATCGGCTGCGGACAATGCACTTAACTGTGCTAGGGACACTGCAACATTCAGTGGTTTTTCAAGATCATTCTGGATATGCATAACATTGGCGTCAGCCAGCGAGATCAACCGCTCCCTGATCACCTTTTCAAACAGCGCGTCCGTGCCCTTGTTCACCTGCGCCTGTGTGCGTGCACCGGTTACCAGCGTATACCCCACCAATGCAACGATGATGGCTAGGATACAGGCTCCGGCATACGCCATGATGGTGTATTGGAGGGATTTGAATTTCATGGTCTCTTTCCATGTCTGGTTTGCTATAGGCCTCTATCGGCGCAGACTGGGAAAGCTGAATTGCAGCTTGTCGGTTATGGTGACATCTGGCCGTACCTGCCCTGACTGGACCCAGCAGACAGAGCAGATACGTAAGGTGCTTAACTCGATGAGGAGAAATCGGTCAGCGGACGCGATAACCGGGGATCGTTGCGGTAAGCCAGCATCAGCGCAACCCCGACCATACCCATTACTGCACAGTACCCCACGCAAAACCACGGGCTGACCGGCATCAATGCAATCAGGATCAAGGGCGTCATGCTGCCCCAGATCGAATAGGCAATGTTATAGGTAAACGAAATGCCAGTAACACGGATGTTGGAGGGGAACAGTCCGATCATCACTGACGGCACAACGCCCACGATCCCACAGGCAAGGCCTGCAATGGCATAGCCCAACCACAGCGCTATCGCCTCGCTGACCAGACTCGTATAAAGAACAGCAATACCAGGCGCAAGAATAGCGCTGTATAACCCCATCGCGCGCCATGGCCCCATGCGGTCGGAAATACACCCGGCAATCACACAACCGATATTCAAGAATATGATGCCAATGCAGCTCATGCGGAATGCTGTACTGGTCGGGATGTGAAAGTACTGCTGCATAACGGTGGGCGTTACCACCACCAGGACGACCACGGCCGAGGTCAGTACACAGGTCAGGAGCGCTGCGGGCAACAAGGCGGTCCGGTGCTCCCGAAGAACGGTCGATAAGGGCAGGCTTGTCGACAATACCTTGCGAGCCTGCATTTCCATGAACACAGGTGTCTCATTCAGCCAACGCCGTAGCCATACCGCCAGCACGCCAAAAAAACCACCCAGAATAAACGGTATTCGCCATGCATAGGCATGGAGTTCATCTTGAGAGTAAAGGGACGACAATAGCGTTGCTGTCAGCGCGCCCAACAGGTAGCCAAAGGTCAGGCCCGCCTGAAGAATGCCCAGGGCATAACCTCGGTGATTGGCAGGAGCATGTTCGGCTACGAATACCCAGGCACTAGGCACCTCTCCTCCAACGGCAGCGCCTTGGAGAACCCTTAATAACAACAGAACCAACGGCGCGAAATAACCAATCTGCGCATAGGTAGGCATGACACCGATGAGCAGGCTCGGCAACGCCATGAGCAGAATGCTCAAGTTGAACATGCGCTTTCGACCCAGGCGATCGGCATAATGGGCCATGAGGATGCCACCTAGCGGGCGCGCCAGATACCCAGTGGCAAAGATGCCAAAGCTCTGCAACAGCCGCAGCCACTCAGGCATTTCGGGTGGAAAGAATAATTGGCTGAGTACCAACGCGAAAAAGACGAAAATGATGAAGTCGTATATTTCCAGCGCGCCGCCCAGAGCCGCCAGGCCCAGGGTCTTATAGTCCTGCCAGGATAACCGCCGAGCAGGTGTGTGAATATTGCTATGCATGTAAACGTGCCCGCTGTTTTCTTGCCCAAACATAAGGTGGCGCAGAATACAGGGAAGTCGCAGCCTTGTTACAGTGTAAACATATCCTTGAGCAGCGCTTGGTAAATCCCGGGCATTTGCCTCAAACCTTCGCCACAAGCCTGGTCTAATCCATACGCTCACCCAGACATAACCCACCCGCTTGAAGCCTCAGTCAGACATGTTTATGAAATACCTGTTCATCCTTGGCGCACGAGACCCGGAAATGATGCTGATCGAGACACTGGTGCTCAGGACGCGGCACCGGCTGGCCTATGCGCTGGCGGATGAGCGCCGGGTCTATGCCGGCAATGCCTACAAGGCAGACCGCACCTCCGTACGCCAGGGCGAACCCCATGGCCCCATCGTCTGGGTGGAATGTGGCCTTGCGGATCTCTCACAGCCGCGCGATATCGTGGTTGACCATCATCATGAAGGCGATCCGGGCTATGACATGCCGCCGGTACGTTATTGGGAAGGCTCCTCCCTGGGGCAGGTCTGCCGGCTGCTTGAGATCGAGTCGACGCCAGAGCTGCAACTGGCGGCTGCAGCCGATCATTGCCTGAGTGCAGCTTATCAAGGTCTGTGCCCCGACATTGATCCGGCTGACCTGCGTGAGTGGCGTATCGCATCCCGCTCAAACTGGCAGAAGGTCAACCCTGATCACTTACGGCTCACGATTGAACGCGCCATTGAGCAGGTCCAGGCACTCAAGCCTATCTTTATTGGCGGGCATGAATTCTTTGACGCCATGGACCATGACATTCCCGAACTCTCTGAGGCGTCTGCGATTCTAGGGCGTCCCGTCATGTACAGTATGCCCGAGCCTCGCAGCGGTCGTATTAAAGTGGGCGCCTTGAACGGCTCTCCAGACATGCTGAAGGCGTGGATGGATTGCGCGCGTAAGGTACTGGGGCTGGAGGACGTCTATGGCAACCCTATTCGCGGTTATGCCGGTGGGTATTTGCGTGGAGATATTTTGCAGCATGCATGAGGCATAGATCCCAACGCAGCGGTTTTTCACCCACGCATGCAGTCGCTACCGCAGATGAACGGTCCCATGACATACACGTTCTTAACGCCAAGACCTTAACGCATGCCTACCCCGCGAACCACGTCAGAACCTGCAGCTCCCCCTTCGACACCTACCGGCTTTGTCCGTGTCCGAGGCGCGCGTGAGCACAATCTCAAGAATATCGATGTCGACATTCCTCGCGACAGTCTGGTCGTCTTTACCGGCGTTTCCGGCTCCGGTAAATCGTCCCTCGCCTTTGGAACACTCTACGCCGAGGCGCAGCGCCGTTACTTCGAGTCAGTAGCGCCCTATGCGCGTCGCCTGATCGATCAGGTAGGCGTGCCGGATGTCGATTCCATTGAAGGGTTGCCACCTGCCGTGGCGCTTCAACAACAACGCGGCACCCCCAGCGCACGCTCCTCGGTAGGCAGTGTGACGACTCTGTCCAGCCTGATCCGCATGCTGTATTCACGCGTCGGCACCTACCCGCCCGATCAGCCGATGCTCTACGCGGAAGACTTTTCACCCAATACACCCCAGGGCGCCTGTCCTCAATGTCACGGGCTCGGACGAGTCTATGAAGTAACCGAGCAGTCAATGGTGCCAGACGATTCGCTGACCATTCGCGAACGGGCCATTGCCGCCTGGCCTACCGCTTGGCAGGGGCAGAACCTACGGGACATCCTGGTAACCCTGGGCTACGACGTAGACACGCCGTGGCGCGACCTCCCACAAAAGGACCGTGACTGGATTCTCTTCACCGAAGAGCAGCCAACGGTTCCGGTCTATGCAGGCCTCACCCCAGAGCAGACCCGGGAAGCGCTAAAACACAAGCGCGAGCCCAGCTATATGGGCACGTTTACCGGGGCTCGCCGCTATGTGCTGCATACTTTTACCCACTCTCAGAGCGCGTTGATGAAAAGGCGCGTCTCCCAATACATGGTGGGCAACCTGTGCCCGCTTTGTGAAGGCAAGCGCCTGAAGCGCGAGGCCTTAACCGTTACCTTTGCCGGATACGATATTGGCGAGCTGGCCCGCATGCCATTGCAGACCCTGGTCGATGTACTCAAGCCTGTTGCAGCGGATACGCTGGTACCTGAGCCATCCGCCACGGATAAACCCTTTACGAAGGAAGAGTCACGACGAGCCTTTGAGGCCCGCGCCAGCCAGGGTGGAGCCTCTCATGAAGCCACGCCGGATGTGCGCCGCACGCCTACGCTCTCGGAAGAGAAACGCATTGCAGCCCAACGTATCGCTCAGGATTTGCTGGAGCGCCTGACCACGCTGACCGAATTGGGGCTTGGATACCTTTCTCTGGAGCGCAGCACCCCAACGCTTTCTTCCGGTGAACTACAGCGTCTACGCCTTGCCACTCAGCTGAACTCCCAGCTCTTTGGGGTGATCTATGTGCTCGACGAACCCTCGGCAGGTCTGCATCCCGCCGATGGCGAAGCGCTGTTTACCGCACTGGATCAACTCAAGGCGGCCGGTAATTCCCTGTTCGTGGTCGAGCATGATCTGGAGACCATGCGCCGCGCGGACTGGCTGGTGGATGTAGGCCCCGCGGCCGGTGAGCATGGCGGAACGGTGCTGTACAGCGGCCCGCCTGCCGGGCTTGTCCATGTCGAAGCATCACAGACCCGACACTACCTCTTTGCCTCCTCACCCCCTTCTGCACCATCAGGCCGCCCCCATCGCACGCCCATGCATTGGCTGCGTTTGGCCGGTGTTACGCGTAATAACCTCAAGGACCTCAACGTTGCATTTCCGCTAGGCTGCTTTACCGCTGTTACCGGCATTTCAGGCTCTGGCAAATCGACACTGGTCAGCCAGGCGCTGCTGGAGCTGGTCAGCGAACAGTTGGGACGGCCTCTGGCTGAACGTGACGAAGACGAGTCACTTCTCGACGAGGAAGCCCCTCAGCCACTCTCGGGCCAGATCGTTGAGGGCATGGAGCATATCCGCCGTCTGGTCCAGGTGGATCAAAAGCCGATTGGCCGTACACCCCGCTCCAACCTTGCCACGTATACGGGCCTTTTTGATGGCATACGCAGGCTTTTTGCTGCCACACCTGAAGCCCGCAAACGACGGTATGACGCTGGCCGCTTTTCATTCAACGTTGCCAAGGGACGCTGCCCGACGTGTGAAGGCGAAGGCTTCGTCAGTGTAGAACTGCTATTTATGCCAAGCGTCTATGCGCCCTGCCCGACGTGCCACGGAGCTCGCTATAACGCCGAGACGCTTGAAATCACTTGGCGCGACAAGACCATTGCTGAAGTGCTCAACCTGACAGTGGACGATGCCTGTACGTTTTTTGCCGACGAAGCCGCGGTGCTTCGCCCATTGCACGTTTTGCGAGATATTGGACTTGGGTATCTCCGCCTGGGCCAGCCAGCCACAGAGCTGTCCGGCGGTGAGGCCCAGCGCATCAAGTTGGCCACCGAACTACAACGCGCTCAACGTGGCGCCACGCTGTATGTACTCGACGAGCCGACGACAGGTTTGCACCCTACCGACATTGATCGCCTGGTGCGCCAGCTCAACGGCTTGGTAGAGGCTGGTAATACGGTTGTCGTGGTAGAGCATGACATGCGCGTTGTGGCTCAAAGTGACTGGGTGATCGACATTGGGCCGGGAGCCGGCGATCAGGGCGGGCACATTGTGGCCAGTGGTACACCCGAGAACGTGGCTCAAGAGGCCAATAGCAAGACCGCACCATACCTACAAACAGTACTCGAGAGCTGACAGCGTTCGCACGCCAAGCGGCGTCTGGGAACAACAGGCCCGCTTGGCTGACAAACAGGAGCAGCTCTTTTGAAGGAATCAAAATGCCTCACGCAATCAACAAAGACACCAAGGTCTGCATGTCCCTGGCGGGGCGCCCTGGCAATACCGGTACACGCTTTCATAATCACCTGTATGAGGCTCTGGGCCTGAACTATCTCTACAAGGCCTTTACCACGACTGATCTTCCGGCCGCCATTGGTGGTATCCGTGCACTCGGTATTCGTGGCTGTGCCATCTCCATGCCGTTCAAGGAAGACTGCATCAAGCACCTCGACGGGCTTGATCCTTCCGCCGCCGTTATTGATTCGGTTAATACCATCGTGAACGATGACGGTACGCTGACCGGCTATAACACCGACTTTCTGGCCGTCGCCTCACTGCTTGAAACGCATAAGGTCTCGCCAGACCTGAGCCTTGCGCTGCGCGGCAGCGGTGGTATGGCAAAAGCAGTCGCCTTTGCGCTGCGCGAAGCAGGCTTCAAAAACGGTACCATTGTGGCACGTAATCCCACTGCCGGCCGAGCCCTGGCTGACGCCTGCGGCTACACCTGGGTCGATTCACTGACCGATCAACGACCTGAATTGATCATTAATGTCACGCCCATTGGCATGGCAGGAGGCCCCGAAGCTCAGGACCTGTCGTTTGCTGACGAGGTGATCCAGCAAGCTAAGGTAGTGTTTGATGTCGTGGCCATGCCTTCTGAAACCCCACTCATCAAGCGCGCCCGCGAGTTGGGCAAGCCTGTCATTACCGGAGCAGAAGTCGTTGCGCTTCAGGCACTGGAGCAGTTCGTGCTTTACACAGGCATTCGACCTGAACCTGAACAGGTCGAAGCGGCCGCCGCGTACTCGCGCGCGCAATAAATGATAAATCGCAGGGCTTTCTTCCATTACCGAAAGCCCTGTTAGCAGCCTTACACACTGTGGCTCGAAGCGGCCCACTGCCTCGCCTCTCCTACAAAAACCGGCACTCGCACGCGCAAGCCTAATGCATCCCTGAATCACTTACTGTCGTAGCGGACCACGGCTTCGCGCCTGAGTAACAACTAAACCGGTTTAAGCTTTTCCAGCATTAAGCCTTACCTATTATTCAATACATAGCTAACAATCGAATTCTGCTCATTAAAATCATTAAATATCAAAAATTAATAAATTAAATTCAAAAATTTTAATACAAACAAACATATCATTTTAATATTAAAAAAATACTAACTCCCTAGCGACAAACTCACCTTGCAATATATAAATTCCTTTCTTTAATAAACCTTACCTCACCACATAAAGAGACTGTCATATCAATGAAATTTATACTTTAAAGCATTCGGGAATGCATGCTTTCTCGCTGGCCGTTCAGACTGAATTTGCACTTGTTTTATGCGTATTAATTGGTTTTTACGAAGAGAAAAGCACATGGTCATATCAAATATTTTTTCTATCTTGAGAAAGGCGTCCAAGCTTCAGTTAGCAATAATATTGGTTGGAGCGTTAGGTTTTTTTAATAACCATGCAAAAGCTCAAAGTGCAGGATTCGAGCTTTTAGGGCTAAACATGTCAGGGGCCGGTTTTGCACCGCAAGTGTTACCTGGTGTTAATGAAAAGAACTATGTGTTTCCCTTAGAAAACTATTTTAAATACTGGAGTGGTCAAGGAATAAAGCTGATTCGCTTCCCTATCATTTGGGAACGACTTCAACCCACCCTTGGAGGGCCTCTTGACCAAGGGTACATCGCCTTGGTTGATAGAACCTTTGGTTATGCTCAAAAATACAACATGAAGATTATTTTAGATCTTCATAACTATGCGCGTTACCGAGGGCAAATCATTGGAACTTCTGCTGTTCCTTACACCCGCTATAAAGAAATAATGACACATATTGCAAAAAAGTGGAGCAGTCAACCGGCGCTGTATGCTTATGACATTATGAATGAGCCCAACGGAGCGCTGGCCTATTGGCCAACTGCTGCTCAATATGGGATTGACGGCGTACGGGTTATTGATAGAACAAGGCCCATTATTGTTGAAGGAAACGGCTGGGCCAGCGCAACCCGATGGCCAGAATGGAACGATTCCTTACTTAACCTGAAAGACCCCGCTAATAATATTGTCTATTCGGCCCATTCCTATTTTGATGAAAACGCAGGTGGAAACTACCAGGCGGTAGACGTCGGAAAACTGGACCCAATGTATGGGGTGGAGCGAGTAAGACCGTTTGTAGAATGGCTCAAGAAACATGGCAAGCGAGGCTACATTGGGGAATTTGGGGTGCCCGATAATGACCCGCGCTGGCTGACCATGATGGACAATATGCTCGCTTATCTAAAGCAGAACTGCATTCCAGCCACTTACTGGGCAGCAGGGCCAGGCTGGGGCAATTACTTTATGTCTGTGGAGCCTGTTGGCGGTAAGGAAAGACCGCAATGGGCAACGCTGAAGAAGTACATCAACAACACAAGCTGTTCAACGTTTGGTCCGCCTAAATAGCGCTGCGAAATGAAAGCTTGTTGCCTATGCCTGCGTGCGTCCGGCCAAGATAGAAGAGGCTTTTGCAAACGTTGTAAAAGCCTCCAAGGGCAGTAGAGCTCACCGATCACGCAGTAGACACCAGATACCTATAGGAGCGAAAGCGGATAATTGATGATCAACCTGTTTTCATCCATATTCCTGCCATAACTGCTCCGGTAGGTTGCATTTCGCCAGCGTATCGACAACCCTTTCAAGCCCTGCTGAACGACATACGTCACGTCTATATCACGTTCCCACTCATGGCCTCCTCCCACTTTATCCAGATGCGAGCCGTGGATATAACTCGTGAATAAACTGAGTCCCGGCAGACCCATCGGGGCAAAATCATAGCCATAGCGCACCTGCCAGCTCCGCTCACCTGCGGTGCCAAAGTCATGGTATTGCACGTAATTCGGCAGGTACGGATTGTTGATATAAGGAAAGCCGCTTGAGCCTTCCAGATGTTGATAAACCGCCGTAAAGCTATGGCCTTTCACACTGTACGTTACGGATCCGCTGTATACATCGTTCTCTATTTCTCCCACCCGCGCCGCACCTGTGTCACGGCTGAAAAAGGTCCGCAGATCGGCCTCTACGGTTCCTTCGCCCCATTTCTGGCGGTGAGTAAGCCCCAGAAAATGCTGCCGGTAGACATCCTGTAATTCGCCGTAGTAATAGCTGGCCGTCAGTGCTGGCGTGACAGTGTAACTGCCACCCCCATAACGGAAATAATCACCCTCACCTGTCGCACGGAAGCGACCCTCCTTGGTGGCTATCGTGATTTTTTGCAGATCGGTCGAGTCAGGGGTGGTGGTACGGTCGAACTGAGCAACGTTGAGCGAAAGCCCTGTGATTTCATTCGAGCTGATCTGCGTTCCCTGGTAAAACTGAGGAAACATTCGGCTACCGTTGAACTGAAGGACCGGAACCTTTGGCAAGGCAATTCCCTGACGCAGCACCGTCTTGGAATACTTGATTTTGGCCGCTATACCGCCCTTTGAATATTCCTCTGCCGCTTCTCCCGAGTTGGTCTTGGGCAGCAGGCCACTCCCTGTACGATCGGGACTGGAATCAAGCTTGAGTCCCCAAAAGCCCATCGCATCGAGGCCCAGACCTACCGTCCCCTCGGTAAATCCGGACTCGTACTGCAGCAAAAGCCCTTGAGCCCACTCAGCCCGCTTCGAAACACCAGCATCTTCCCGAAAGTCGCCGTTGTAGTAGAAGTTGCGGATATCGAGGCGGGCCTTGCTATCGCCTATAAAACCAGCAGCCCATAACGGTAAAGAGCAAAGCATGCCTAAGAGAAATACGGCATGGCGCAGGATATGAATCATTATTGTTTTCTCCAGGCGCAAGAGAGTACTGCCCGGCATAACCGGAAACCGGACAGAACGAAGATAAACGGCGGGGGTTTAGTGCTTGTGGTGGAGCTCCTGGGCCAGCTTGTCGCGGTCCAGTTCTTTCTCCCATGAGGACACTACGAGCGTAGCTACGCCGTTGCCGACCAAGTTTGTCATTGCAAGGCCCGTCCCCATGAAGCGGTGAATACCCAGGATCAACACCATGCCGGCCACTGGCACCACCGGAATCACCATCAAGGTACTGGTCAACATTACAAAAGCCGCGCCCGACACACCACTGGCACCTTTGGAAGTTAGCATCGCCACGATGACCAAGGTCAGCTGTTGGCTTAGGCTCAAATCGATGTTCAGGGCCTGTGCAATAAAGAGCACGGCCATGGTCAGGTAGATGTTGGTGCCGTCCAGGTTGAACGAATACCCCGTAGGTACAACTAACCCCACAACCGACTTGGAGCAACCCAGGCGCTCCATTTTTTCCATAATCTGCGGCAGTACCACCTCGGATGAGCTCGTGCCCAACACGACCAGCAACTCATCCTTGATATACGCTATAAAGCGCAGGATGCTGAAACCAGAGAGCCGTGCAACGCCTCCCAGCACCACGACAATGAACAGAACGCAGAGCAGATAGAAGCTGCCGATCAGTTTAAACAGGGGTAGCAGTGAGGCGGCGCCATAAGTACCAACCGTAAATGCAATAGCGCCGAACGCCCCAATGGCTGACAGCTTGGCAATGATATGCACAATGCGAAAGAACACACTCGACAAGCCTTCTATCATATCGTAGACCGGCTTGCCCTTCTCACCCATGGCCGACAGCGCACATCCAAAGAACACCGAAACCAGAAGAATGCACAGTACATTTCCTTCTGCAAATGCCTGGAAAAAGGTGGTAGGAATAATGCTCATCAAAAAGTCGACCATGTGCAGGTGCTTGGCCTTTTCTGCAAAGCCTGTAACCGCCGAGGCATCCAGTGTGCTGGGGTCGATATTGAATCCACCACCGGGATTGAACAAATGTCCGCCAATTAAGCCAATGATCAGGGAGAGGGTTGAAATGACTTCAAAGTAAAGCAAGGCCTTACCGCCTACCCGCCCTACTTTCTTCAGGTCCTGCATGCCGGCAATACCGATGACCACGGTACAGAATACGACCGGCCCAATAATCATCTTGATGAGCTTGATAAAGGCATCACCGAGCGGCTTGAGATCCGCTGCAAAGTCTGGCCAAAAATGCCCGACGACTACGCCGAGCAGGATGCCTACCAGTACTTGAACATACATGGCGCGGTAAAACGGTTGCTTGGTCTTGACGGTGGTTTGGGTTGACGCACCTACGGGGGTGGTCGCCTGCGAGAGAGGATTCATATAGGACTCCACTACCAGTCATTGTTGTTGGATTTGGTGTGGCGAAGGCGCTCTATCAGCGCCCATAAAGCGTCATGGGGTTATCTACCAGGAGTTTCTGGCGAAGCGCCGGGTCAGCGCAGAAGCGAAACATCAGGTCTACCAAACCGCCATCGTTGGGCATGTCACGGGTGATATTTGGATGCGGCCAGTCAGTCCCCCAGAGCACGCGATCAGGCGCATGTTCAATGAGCCGTTCGGCAAATGGAATGGCATCCTCGAAGGGTTTGCGTCCTGCTGAAACGCGCTCTGCACCACAGACCTTGACCCAGGCCAGCGGGTTTTCCATAAGCTCCAGCAGGGCTTTGAATGGTGCCTGATCAAGCCCCTCCTGAGCCTTGACGCGACCCATGTGGTCAATGATGAAAGGAACTCTGATACGCTCCAACCGATTGGCATAGGTGACGATATCCTGAGCATCCAAATGCAGTACCACATGCCAGCCCAGCGGTTCCAGACGCCCCAATACTTGATCAAATAGCTCCAGGTCGGGTGCACCACCCAAGTGGGCTACAAAGTTGAAGCGTACGCCGCGAATGCCGCCGGCATCCATTTCGGCCAATTGCGCATCGCTTTCACGGCCGTTGACAATGGCCACACCTCGATAGCGTCCTTCACTACGCGCGATAGCGTCAAGCATGGCCCGGTTATCGCTGCCATGGCAGCTCGCCTGTACGATCACAGCCCGGCTAATACCTAGAAAATCATGAAGATTACGTAAGGTTTCAAAGGGTGCATCCGGTGGCGTGTAGCTACGATCCGGAGCGTACGGGAATCGACTGGCTGGGCCAAACACATGGCAATGAGCGTCCCATGCACCTTCCGGCAGAGTATATTGCGGCTTGGTAGGCTGGGGATCAGGCGCTAGACAGCTTTTCATCACGTCTCCTCGTTCATTGTGATTATTCGAAGGGGATACGTGGATGCTGACAACTATCTCTTGAGGCAACAACAAAGCCTAGGTTCTAGCAGCTATGCAGGATTTGCATAACAGGTCAACGGCTATGCACGTGCTCACGCACCATCGCCAGCGTTTGGTCAGCCAATCGCGTCAGGGGCCGCTGCGCGGCGGTTGTAACAAACAGATGCGTATGAACAACCGGGTCGATAATGGCTGCCGAGCGCAGGCCTTCTGGTACATAAGGCCCGGACAACGCCGTACGGAACAGAATGCCGTAGCCCAACCCCAAGGCCACCAGCTCAAGCAGCGAAGGAATACCATCTATCTCAAGCGAGACATCCAGCTCGACAGAGTGGCGTGCAGCCTCGGACTCAACCAGGCGGCGCAGGGAATGGGGTTGGCTCGGAATGATCAAGGGATATCGTCCCAGCTCTTTCAGCGGAACTTCGTCTGGCAGGTTCGAAGATTTTGCACCCACCAGCACCAGCGGTTCCGAGTGCAAATGCTCATAACAGAGCTGGGCGTTCTGGGCCGGATTGAACAGCAGCGCGAAATCCAGTCGCCCTAACAGCAGCCACTCCCGTATTGAATGGGTCAGCCCTTCCTTAATGCCCAGCGCGCAGTGTGGAAAGCGCTCGCGAAAGGCTGTCACCAACCCTACAGTGTGGCAGCGTGCAATGCTCGGCGGCAGGCCGATGACCACCTTGCCCGACACGGTATCCCGCTGCTCACGCAACTCCTCTCGAGCCACCTGCACCAGCCGCAAAATGCCTTGCCCGTGCTCGAATAGCCTTAGTCCGGAAGCTGTCAGTGTCACACCGCGGCCATTGCGCAGCAGCAGATGCTCCTGCAATTCGACTTCTAGCTGACGTACCTGCCGGCTGACAACCGATTGGGACAAGCCAAGTACTGCCGCCGCCTTGGTAAAGCTACCGAATTCGGCAACACGTACAAAGCACTCCAATTGCTTGAGGTCCATGGGTACATGATCTCATTCGGCAAAAGTGCAGCAGCTTATCGCCTTTCTGCGGATCACAGTATCAATGTCTTTAGGACTTACCAGACCATACCGATGCCGGTATACAGACCATGCCCTCAAATAACAGCCGCGCAGTACGTAGCAGCCCACATCCGACCAGCTCACCCTGTCGGCGATGAAGTTCGACAGTAAATTCGCCTGTGGGATGTTCAACAGAGAGCCGCAACGAGTCGCCCTGCTCTACCCGGGCCAGCCCATCGGCCACCGAACCTTCAATCAGACAGGCTGAGGCCACACTCACTGCACCGAAGACGCCAATGGAAGCGTGGCAGCGATGGGGAATAAAGGTTCGACTGCTGATAGCTCCACCCGCCTGAGGTTCGGCAATCAGACACATTTTAGGAACTGTACGCTGGGTAACATCCCCCAGGTTCATACGCGGCCCGGCCTGAAGACGAATCGATTCGATCCTGGCCTTAAGCTCGGTATCGGCATCCAGCTGCTCACGCGTCTCATAACCGGTACGACCCAGATCGGCCGCTCGAAGCAGCACTACCGGCATGCCATTATCGATACAGGTCACCTCAATCCCATCAAACGTGTCGCACACGTTTCCGGTCGGTAACAGCGCACCACAACTAGAGCCTGCAATATCTTCGAATTCAACAATCAGCGGAGCGGCCGTACCCGGTACGCCATCAATGCAGGCATCGCCTTCATACTGCACCTCACCGTTTGGCGTAAGTACATTCGCAACGGCAATCTGACCGGTGTTTTCCATAAAGATACGAACTTGCGTCGTATCTTCCAGCACAGGAACCAGTCCTTGTTCTATAGCAAACGGGCCAACACCTGCCAAGATATTGCCACAGTTCTGCCCATAGTCGACTCGCGCTTCCTCTACCAGTACCTGAGCGAACAGGTAGTCCACATCGACATCCAGTCGCTCGGAGCGCTTGATGATTGCCACCTTGCTGGTCAATGAGTCCGCGCCACCAATGCCATCGATCTGGCGCTTGTCGGGCGAGCCCATAACGGCCAGTAGGACCTTTTCCCGTAGTGCTTCATCGGCAGGAAGATCAGTGGCGAGAAAGTATGCCCCTTTGGATGTACCGCCGCGTATCATCAGGCAAGGAATGCGAATCTGTCCCATGGTTCAGCTCTCCAGCTCGTCCAGACTATCGACATACCGAAGTCCTTTTTCGGCCAGACGAGGACGCATGTTGTAGATGTCGAGCCCTAATTTGCCGTTAGCCAGTCGAACCCGCTTCTGCTCCTCGGCATCGGCCCGTGTGCGGCTGGACTCTACAACGGCCTGTACTTCAGCGCGCCGAACCACCACGACGCCATCGTCATCGGCTACGATAACATCACCGGGATTGATCAGCTGGCCGGCACAAATCACCGGAATGTTGACCGAGCCGAGCGTTTCCTTGACCGTACCCTGGGCATAGACCGCTTTCGACCACACGGCAAAGCCCATCTCCCGCAGCGTGCGGCTATCGCGCACACCTGCATCGACCACCAGCCCACGCACGCCGCGTGCTTTGAGCGAGGTCGCCAGCAGGTCACCAAAGTAGCCATCGTGGCACGGTGAACTGGGTGCTACGACCAGAATATCGCCCGGCTGGCACTGTTCTACGGCAACATGGAACATCCAGTTGTCCCCCGGTGCTACCAGTACGGTTACAGCCGAACCGCTGATGCCATGATCCTGCTGGATCGGACGAATATCTGGAGCCAGCAGTCCTTTGCGACCCTGAGCTTCATGCACGGTGGCCACGCCATACTGGCCCAGCTCATCAATCAGCCCTGCCTCAGCCCGTGCAACGGTACGCACCACAATGCCGGTCTTGCCGATCAACTTGCTCATCCCAGATTCTCCGTCACACGCGGGAAAATGCTCTGGTAGCCCTCACCGTAAATGATGTTCTTACTGGAAGTAATGCCTACGTTGCGCTTGGCTTGGACGCCGCGCTGCAGCGCTACACGGGTGTAGTACTCCCACAAATGCTCTTGGCCGGCCATGCACTGAATAGCGGCATACTTCTTGTCCCACACGTCGGTAATGTCCAGCAGTACGTCCGGCCGCCATTCGCATTGTTCAGGCTGGTGCGGCTCGAAGCAATAGACGGGCGGCGCACCGACAATTTTCTCGCCCGGCTTGTAGCCTTCTGCCTGAGCGATGATGCGCGCTTCCTGTGCCAGGTGCGTAGCCAGTGGATGATCGTAGTTGTAGGGGTCTTTCAGCGAGTGACTAAGCACGAATTCCGGTTGTATGCGGCGGAACACATCGGCCAGACGAAACAGCGTTTCCTTGTCGGCACGCATAGGGTAATCACCAATATCGAAAAACTCGACAGTGGCACCCAGTATCTCAGCAGCCGCCTGGGCCTCTTCACGGCGTGCCGCCTTGACCTTCTCTTCGGTCATCTCGCCTTTGCGCCAGAGTTTGGCCGACTCGCCCCGCTCACCAAAAGACAAGCAGACGACATGCACGTCATAACCCTGCTTGGCATGCAGGGCGATGGCGCCACCTGCACGCCAGACGAAATCAGCGGAATGGGCGCTGACGACCAGAGCGGTTTTCTTGTTGGAATCGATCATGTCCAGGCTCCTCATGTTTTAGAGGAGAGTCGCACGACTGATCCTGAGCGAATATTGCGTTCAGCTAGAGCAGGTATACCTTTTACTTATCGACATACCACGCGCATGATGCAGACATGTACCCTGCCAAGAGAGCACCATGACTGCCGAACTTCCCAATCTGATGCAGATACGCGCGTTTGTCCGGGTGGCGGACCACGGCAGTGTTTCCAAGGCGTCCGAAGTGCTGTACCGCGCGCAGTCGGTTGTCACACGATCTATTCGGGACCTCGAAGAGCGGCTTACCATTGCATTGTTCGAGCGGCATGCCAATGGAATGCGGCTAACCGATTATGGCGCTCGCATCCTCTCTCGTGCACGACAGGCACTGGCTGAGCTGGAAACAGTACCCCGCTTGCTGGGTACCCATCCAGGCGCGATCACTGAACCCCTTTATCTGATGCATACCCGGCGTCTGGAAGTGTTTGTCAAGCTGTGTGAAACCCACCATATGCAGACGGTAGCTACCCTCTTCGGTCTGACCCAACCTGCTGTCAGTGCTGCACTCAAGGTATTGGAGGGTGGTTGCGGCCAGACGTTATTCGAGCGTACGGCCAAAGGCCTTCAGCCTACACGAGCGAGCCTGGATATTGTCCTGCCGATTCGTCGGGCATTGAATGAGCTGCGCCATATCGATGCCGACATCGCCGCCCTACGCGGCTCGCTCCAGGGAGCCGTCATGGTGGGTGCATTACCCTTGGGGCGAACCCGGCTATTGCCCGAAGCCATTGTGCGCCTCGTCTCTGCATACCCTCAGATTCGTGTGGCGACTAATGAAAGTGCTTTTGACCTGCTAGCTACCGACCTGAGGGCTGGTGACATTGACTTTGTGCTGGGCGCCCTGCGTCCCTCCGACTATGCCAGCGACTTGTCGGGTGAAACGCTGCTGACTGAAGAGCTGGTAGTACTGGTACGCCGGGGCCATCCATTACTGGATCAAGGGGTAAATACCAATGACCTTATCCATGCTCGCTGGGTGCTGCCCCGTGCAGGCTCGCCGGCCCGCAACCAGCTCGATGCCTTCTTTAGCGAGCTGGGTACGGAAACGCCACTACCGGTAGTTGAAACGGGGGATCTGGCGATTATCCGTGGGCTGCTCGTACGCTCTGATATGTTGGCTGTCGTTTCAGCCCATCAACTTGAATACGAGATCGCCTCAGGCGAATTACAGCGCCTCCCCTTGCGGCTTCGCCATACCACCCGTGCGATAGGGCTGATCTACCGCACCGGTGGACTGCACTCACCTGCAGCCAAAGCGTTGATGGAAAAGATCCGTGAAGTAGCTCTGGAGCGTTTGGACGCCTGACGTTACTAGATGCAGGCGCTTTGTAAGCCAGCCTAGACCGCACCTACTTTGCCAATAACGCTGTCAGGGATGGTTTTGATCAGCACCTTGACGCAAAACAGTGGTGAAGGACTGTCTGCGATGGATGCTACTACTGCCTTGTATTTGGCAGGAATCTGGTCAAGGCATCGCTTGGCCGTTCGTGTTACGGCCTCGTTAGAATCGTGTATTTCGGCAGCAAGTGCCAGGGCGAGAAGTGCTTCCAGAAACGTCATGACACCAGACTGCCAATGGACTATCGCCATTAGTGAATGGACGCAGCGACAGGCACTGCGCCCTGGTTGGAGTTATTTCTTTCCAGCAACCGAGTACAGCACCTGCTGATTACGCGTTTTCTGGAACTCTTCCAGTGATTGGCCACGCATGGCTGAATAGATGTGCAGGTTGGATACCCCTACCACCGCACCGAGCTTTTCCAGCAGGAAGAAAATCACACCGTAGTGAATCAACCCACGCCAATCGCGGCGTCGGATCAGGTCGCGTTCTTCGTCAGTTAGGCCGGCTTCCTCAAATATGGCTTCTGGTTCCTCCAGAAAACGCTCACGCCAGGCCGGAATGATCATGCCATGCAGAAATTTGTTCAGCCGATACCCTTTGGCACTGCGCTCCAGCGTAAACGGGTATGTGCCCTCCAGCTGTTCTACACCGGCCAACTGATGGTTCATGTGTTCGCGGTGGCGGGCTTGTACGTCGATGGGTAATGGCCGTGCCTGGTTTTCCAGGAGCAGCGTCGCGATCCCGGTCATCGAAGGCAGGTAATAATCTTGGTGAATCAGCTTTACATTGGATGAGAGTGCACCACGCATGATCAGCCAAGTAATGACCTCCGACCCCTCAAGTCCACCCAGCGTTGCGTATTCGGCAATAGTCATCTCGGTAAGACGCGCGGGGTCGTTGACAAAGAGATCAACAAACTGGGTGTCCCATTCAGGATTATTGAAGCCGCACCGCTCACCATGGACCTGATGGGACACACCACCCGTGGCAGCAATGACTACCTTCAGATCCTCGGGATAGCTCTCGATCGCCCGGCGCAGGGCTTGCCCCAGGTTATAGCAGCGCTTGGCACTCGGGATCGGAAACTGCAACACACCGACCTGCAGAGGCACTACGTCTACTGGCCATTTGGGCTCGAACGGCAGCAGCGCAGACATGGGCGAGAACAGACCATGATCGATCGGTTTGTCACGAAAGAACGACATGTCGAACTCATCAGCCATGAGACTGGCCCCGATATGCCGGGCCAGCGCCGCATGCCCACCAATGGCAGGCAGCCCACGTACGCCACCGCCCTCGTCTGCCACACCATAGTGATCGTCCACGCCCAGGGCGAAGGCCGAATAGTGATCGAAGAAGAACGAGGTGATGTGATCGTTGAAGATATAGAACAGCACATCAGGCTGCTTGTCCTTAAGCCACTCCTTCATCGGCTCGAAGCTCTTGAAGATGGGTGCCCAAGCGGCCTCCTCCTGCTTGTTGTGGTCGACTGCAAAGCCGATCGTAGGCGTGTGCGAGACGGCCAGGCCCCCGATAATACATGCCATATGAATAATCCTTAATGAATGATCAAGACGCCAAGGCAGGCTGGGCTGCACGCCGTGCAGCATAGCCATTGCCCAGTATGGATAGCGCTGCCACGAAAGCCGGTATCGCCAGCACTGCAAAAATCAGCCCGAAACTCAGTCCAAGGCTCAGCACCGCCCCCCCGATTACCGAGCCGAAGATCGCGCCAAAGCGGCCTATTCCCAACATCCAGCTCACACCTGTGGCGCGGGACTCAGTAGGGTAATAGCCAGGGGCATAAGCGTTTAAACCTGTCTGCGCGCCGCTCATGCAGAAGCCCGCCGCGATAACGCCCAGCGTCAGCAGGCTGGATTCCAGACCAAAAGCGCCCAAGAGCAGGATGAATACACCGCCCAGGGCATAGGAGCCTGCAATAACGCGATTGGGATTGCGCCTGTCCATGATCCAGCCGACCACAATTGCTCCAACCGTGCCGCCAATCTGGAACAATCCGGTGATGGTTGCTGCGCGCTCAATCGGGATACCGGACTCGCGAATCAGCGTAGGCAGCCAGCCCATCATCAGATAGATCACGAGCAGCCCCATGAAATAGGTCATCCAGAGGGAAAACGTTCCTAGACGATAACGCTCTGCAAACAAGGCACGAACCGGCGCCTTGTGGTTAACCGTAGGCTCAAGCGTGATAAAACGTGTTTGCGCCGTAAACTGGCCACCCAGCCGATTCAGCACTTTGGCGATACGGGCCGCAGGTGCGTCTTTTACGACAAGAAACCGGGCAGACTCAGGCAAGAACAGCCAGAGGAACGGCAGCAAGAGGATAGGTAGAAGGCCACCCACCAGCAGCACAGACTGCCAACCATAATGGGGAATCAGCCAGGCAGCTACAAAGCCGCCGGCACCGGAGCCCAGGTTGAAACCGGTAAACATTACGGTAATCAGCACGGAGCGATAGCGCTCGGGTAAATACTCCGAAAGCAGTGTCGTCGTATTGGGCATCGCCGCCCCGAGCCCTACCCCGGTGAGAAAACGCAGGATGGCCAGCTCATAAGGGTTACGCGCGAAGGCGCATGCCAGGCTCAGCGCACCAAATACGGTCACGGCACCGAGCAGTACCGTCTTCCGACCGAGGCGGTCGGCATAAGGGCCCGCAACCAATGCACCCACCGCAAGACCAACCATGGCCGCACTCATGACCGGTCCAAAGGCGGTTTTGGATAGATTCCAGTCCTGCATCAGTGACGGCGCAATGAAGCCCATGACGGCGACATCCACACCATCGAACAGGACGATGAAAAAACACAGGACAAGGATCAACCACTGATAGCCCGAGACAGGCCGGTTATCAATCCATTGTTTAACGTCGACAGGCGAGTCGGTATGCATGACGGCCACCCTTGTTGTTGTTATGGTGATTCGAATGCCCCATAGGGCTTATCACGTGATGGCAGAACGAAACTGCCTCACGGTCAGCCCAGACGTTAAAGCCACTCGCCTAGCCCGTCGTCTGGGAAATGCTTAAGGGGGTATCTGATTTTTTTATGAGGGTCTCAGGCACCTGAGCGAAACGACACTCAAGTGCCTGAGGCTGAAAGGAAGGCAAGCCCGTGTCATACGGGCCTGAAGGGATACGTCAGATGACAAAGAGATCAACGAACCGATTGACTGGGGTGCGTTCGAGAGTTGCCTGATCCTTGCACAAGTTAAATATCTGCTCGCAGCGCTGCGCCGGGAAACGCGTAGCCAAGTTATTCTTGAACTTGGCCTCAAGCAGTGGAATGCCCTCATCACGGCGACGGCGATGACCGATGGGATACTCCACCGCTACCTTATCGGTGCAGGTACCATCCTTAAAGAACACCTGAATCGCATTCGCAATGGAACGCTTGTTTGCTTCCATATACTCTTGGCTGTAGCGCAAGTCTTCAATAATTTCCATCTTCTCACGCAACTGATCAATCAGCGGGTGCGCTGCATGGAAAGCATCCTCATAGTGCTCGGCTACCAAGTCCCCATACAGCAGCGGCACCGCAATCATGTACTGCAAGCAGTGATCTCGATCTGCGGCATTAGCCAATGGGCCAACCTTGGAAATAATGCGGATGGCTGACTCGTGGGTAGTGACCACGATCTTTTCGACCTGATCCAGCTTTTCACGTACCTGCGGATGCAGGATGACTGCCGCCTCGGCGGCTGTCTGAGCATGGAACTCAGCAGGGAAACTGATCTTGAACAGGACGTTTTCCATTACGTAACTGCCGAACCCCTGCGGGAAGCTGAATTGGCGCTTGTCCTGCGGCTTGGTCTCCAGGTCCTTGTTGGTATGACTGAACAGCACATCATAAAAGCCCCACTGCGGTGCGCTCAGCACGCCTGGAATACCCATTTCGCCGCGCATGGCGATATCAGCCAGGCGTACGCCGCGACTGGTAGCATCACCGGCTGCCCAGGATTTGCGCGAACCTGCATTCGGTGCGTGTCGATAGGTTCGTAGCGCCTGCCCGTCTACAAAGGCATGGGAAATAGCGGCAAGCATCTGCTCGCGATTAGCCCCCATCAACTTGGCGGCAACAGCCGTTGAAGCCACCTTGACGAGAATGACATGGTCAAGCCCGACCCGGTTGAAAGAGTTTTCCAACGCAAACACGCCCTGGATCTCGTGGGCCATGATCATGGCTTCGAGCACGGCGCGCATGGTCAGAGGCGACTCGCCCTGCGCAACGCGTTTCTGCGAAAGATGGTCGGCTACAGCCAGAATACCGCCCAGGTTGTCCGAAGGATGCCCCCATTCCGCAGCCAGCCACGTATCGTTGTAATCCAGCCAGCGGATAATGCAGCCGATGTCCCAGGCAGCCTTTACCGGGTCTAGCCGAAAACTGGTCCCAGGCACACGGGCGCCGTAGGGCACTACGGTTCCTTCTACGAACGGACCCAGGTGCTTGGTGCATTCTGGAAAACGCAAGGACAGAAGACCGCACCCCAGCGTATCCATTAAGCAATTACGCGCTGTATTCAGCGCTTCAGTAGAGTCAATCGTGTAATTCAGGACGTAGTCAGCAATGTCCTGCAGGACCTTGTCATAGTCAGGACGATTATTCAGGTCGACGTTGGCGCTCATGCTCTCGCTCTCATGGTTCATTGTTATATGAGGCAGCGGTAGCCGCTGCCTTTAGGCGTGTTTATGCGCTGCGCTGCTCAAGCGGTACATAAGGCCGCTGCTCAACGCCGGTATATTCCGCACTCGGGCGAATAATGCGGTTGTTGACTCGCTGTTCGAACACGTGAGATGCCCAGCCCGTGACCCGCGAACAGACAAAGATAGGGGTGAACAACTTGGTGGGAATACCCATGAAGTGGTACGCGGACGCGTGGTAGAAATCGGCATTGGGAAACAGCTTTTTCTGCTCCCACATAGTGTGGTCGATCGCTTCGGAGACAGGAAACAACACCGTATCGCCTACCTCCTGGGACAGCTTTTTCGACCAGATCTTGATGACCTCATTGCGCGGGTCCGAATCCTTGTAGACCGCATGGCCGAAGCCCATGATCTTGTCCTTGCGCTCCAGCATGCCAAGCGTGCCCTCAATAGCCTCTTGGGGTGATTTGAAACGCTGAATCATCTCCATGGCTGCTTCGTTGGCACCGCCATGCAGCGGGCCGCGCAGTGACCCAATCGCACCGGTAATGCAGGAATACATATCCGAGAGCGTGGACGCGCACACACGCGCGGTAAACGTCGAGGCGTTGAACTCATGCTCGGCATAAAGAATCAGCGACACATTCATGACCTTGCGGTGCAGTTCATTAGGCGCCTTGCCGTGCAGGAGCTTGAGGAAGTGTCCGGCAATGGAAGGTTCGTCCGTCATGCAATTGATGCGTACACCCTGATGACTGAAGCGATACCAGTAGCACATGATGGCTGGTAACGCGGCCAGTAACCGATCCGATACAGCCTGCTGTTGCTCAAAGCTGCGCTCCGGCTCCAGGTTGCCCAGCATTGAAACGCCGGTCCGCATCACATCCATCGGGTGCGCCTGCGCCGGGATGCGCTCAAGCACCTCCTTCAATGACTGAGGCAGATCACGCAGGGGCATGAGTCGATTCAGGTAATCATTCAGCTGTTCCCGAGTCGGCAGTTCGCCCTGGAATAACAGATAAGCCACCTCTTCAAACTGGGCATGCTCGGCCAGCTCGCGTACGTCATAACCCCGATAGGTCAGACCAGCGCCCTCTTTACCTACGGTAGACAAGGCTGTCTGGCCAGCAACCTGACCACGAAGGCCCGCGCCGCTCAGTACTTTTGCTTCAGCCACTGCTCTCTCCTTTCTTGAAGTTGTTATGGATGGTGCAATTGCAATGATCCGGTTAGTGCGTCAGTGCTTTTTCTGAGCAAAGAGTGCATCGAGCTTTTGCTCGAACGCGTGATAACCAATGCTTTCGTACAGCTCCATGCGCGTTTGCATGGTGTCGACAACATTTTTTTGCGTACCGTCGCGCCGAATGGCGGTATAGACGTTTTCAGCCGCCTTGTTCATGGCACGGAAGGCCGACAAGGGATAGAGCACCAGCGAAACATCTGCGGAGGCCAGCTCCTCGGTTGTAAATAGCGGTGTTGAGCCAAACTCCGTAATGTTTGCCAGCACCGGCACCTTTACCGAGCCTGCAAATTCCTTGTACATCCCAAGCTCGGTTATGGCCTCGGGAAAAATCATGTCCGCACCGGCTTCCACACAGGCACAGGCACGGTCAATGGCCGACTGCAACCCTTCAACCGCCAATGCATCGGTTCGCGCCATGATCACAAAGCTGTCATCGGTGCGGGCATCTACGGCGGCCTTGATGCGGTCAACCATTTCCTGTTGCGAGACAATCTCTTTGTTAGGCCGATGGCCGCAGCGCTTGGCACCTACCTGATCCTCGATATGCATGGCCGCCGCGCCAAACTTGATCATCGACTTGACCGTACGGGCAACATTGAACGCCGAGGAGCCAAACCCCGTATCCACATCTACCAGTAACGGCAAATCACATACATCGGTAATCCGCCGAACATCAGTCAGGACGTCGTCCAGACTAGAGATCCCTAAATCCGGCAAGCCTAGTGAACCGGCCGCCACACCGCCACCAGAAAGGTAAATGGCTTTAAAGCCGGCGTGCTTGGCTAACAATGCATGATTGGCATTGATAGTGCCGACCACTTGAAGCGGATGTTCATTAACTACTGCCTCTCGGAACCGTTGCCCGGGGCGCATGGAAAGACCCTGACTCATGACTCACCTCTATTCTTGTTGGCAGAAGCAACCGCTACAGTGGCCCCTTCAGGTTGGTGTTGAGTGTCTAGTTGGCGCTCGATATTGCGGCGTGATGCTGCAATGTGGCGCTGCATCAAGAGTTCGGCCAGCTCACCGTCACGGTCAGCGATGGCGTCGAGAATACGATGATGTTCAGCAAAGGCCTGACGCGGTCGATTGGGCGTAGCTGAGAATTGAATTCGGTACATGCGCACCAACTGGTACAGCTCATCGCACAGCATGCGAGTCAGTGTGCGGTTTCGGCTGCCCTGGATGATTCGGTAGTGAAAATCATGATCACCCTCCTGCTGGTAGTACCCGATACCCGCCCGAAATGAAGCATCTTGTTCATGGGTTTCCAGCACATGACGTAGCTCTTCGATCTCCGCTTCGGTCATGCGCTCAGCTGCCAGCCGGCACGCCATCCCTTCGAGAGATTCACGGATCTCGTACAGCTCAACCAGCTCTTCAAGCCCTAGTGAGACAACACGGGCACCTACATGAGGAACGCGTACAACCAGCTTTTGCCCTTCTAACCGGTGGATGGCCTCCCGTAGAGGCCCCCGACTGATTCCGTACAGACGCGCCAGCTCAGGCTCGGAAATTTTGCTGCCGGGCTTGATCTCACCTTGAATGATGGCGGCCTGAATCCTTCGGAAAACATGCTCGGAAAGCGTCTCGCTTTCGGGACTGCCACCAAGAGATATTTCGCTGAACTGATTCATAGTGTCGACACATTTATAATTTTATTAGGCTTTACACCAAACACTAGGCCTTAAATTACTAAAGTGTCAACAATCTTAATGCCGTATAGTTTTTAAGCGTTGCCGATCAATTAGCCCTGGAAATCTGCACAACACCATGCGCCATCCGTCCGGGTCTTCATACGTCAGACCGTTATCCAACCAATATGGGTTTTCTGGTGAAACAGGTTAGTGTCCCAGGTTTATCAGCCATTTTTGTGTGACGCTAAATGTTGCCTTATTGAAGTATAAAACCAGCAAATTATCCCTACTGGGCGCGGGACATGGCTGCATTGTTCATGTTGGGTAAACTCCAGATGCACCTCTCGCCTTGGCAGACCCAACATGATGCCGTCATAACTGGCATACCCTCAAAGCGCGCAAGCTCAGGCAAACCAAGTCCTTGCTTATAAAATTCAGCAACCGCCTCAGGTTGATCTGTAGGACGCGTAAAGCGGATCTGGATAGGCTTCATTGGAATTCCACCCTGATGACTGACGACTCTATGAGGATAGGACGGTATGGCGAGCAGGTAGCCACCCTGAAGTTGGCTCATGCTTGAGACCGTAGAAGGTCATCGCTGAACGAGATTTACACGCGTTCAGATAGCGTAAAGATAAGAGTGATTAGGCCTTGGCCTAAAGCTACGTACGAAAGGCTGCACTCGGGCTTTAGTGCACAGGCAGGCTACTAACCGGGCTGATACATTCTATTTTGCTGAAAGATAAGCGATAGCGCTCGTCAGCTCATAGATTGAGGCTGGCTTAACCAGATGCATATCAAACCCTGCTGCCTTAGAAAGCCCACGGTCTTTAGGCGCGAAACTAATCTTTGTCTGAATAACCGTGTACAAGCCCGACTGAGCACGTAGATTGCTTTAGAAAAGCTTGTTAAGTATGGCGGTAATAAAAAGAGATTTGATCAAACTTGCGGTGGCTGTCCGGTTCGACGTTATCGTCCACGGCGGCAACTGCCAATGTCAAATGGGTGCAGGAATCGCGAAAACTATAAAACAAGTCTTTCCAAAGGCCTATAAAGCCGATTGCATGACCCTTAAAGGCTCACGCGAAAAGCTAGGTACTTATTCACGTGTGACGGTTACGCGGGATAACTATCAAGCCTACGATCGTGAACGCATACACCCAGTTTCACTGGCGTGGTAACGGCGTTAAGGCAGATTATGAAGCCATTCGCTCCGTTATAAAGGCTATTTGTTACGATTTTGCTGAATACCGTATCGCTTATCCGCTTATAGGTGCCGGACTTGTAGGTAGCGACTAGAGCATTATCAGTGCCATTATCGATGAAGAACGTGCAGGCCTTGATCATACTCTGGCCGAGTGCGCGTCTTAAGGTTTGCCTGACGTTTCCACCAGCAATACCGCGGGCCTCCCTGACGGATGAGTACCCTTTGCAGCGCGGCCAAACGTCAACAGCCGCCCAGGCAAACCCTAACGGACTAATGGTTAGTCAGGGCTCTTATCACCCTAACGGGCTGTCGTCCACGTCTGGTCTCTCATCCATATTGGGCGTGTCCTTGGTATCAGGAACGTCACCGTATTCATCGTACTCATCAGGCGTTTGGCCTTGATCAGGCGCAGTCTCTTGATTGCTCATAATATTCACCTCGCGTGTTTGTCATTCGATTCCTGAGTCGGGCAGGCGTTCAACAGAACGTGCGACCTGCAGCCAGCTGATTCGGCAAGCGTCATCCTCTGCCGCGCTCGTGCCTGTTGCGTCCAGAAACAAGCGTTAATGGTTTGAGGTAGTTGAAAGCGTTCAAGCCGCCCATACTCGGACAGGTGCAAGACGTAACGCTTTCCCAGCATTCATAACAGGATGCCTACTTCCCTTAGGGAGCCTTTATGACCCTGAAACCGAATATTCTCGTGTCCTCATTGGACCTTGAGCGGATAGAAGACCTGCTCGACTCGCTGCCCGCCGGCGAGCACTCACTGCAAACCGCCTTACAGGAGGAGCTTGGCCGAGCGGATATCGTTGACCCGCATGAGATACCGCCTACGGTAGTCACCATGAACTCGACGGTGCGCTTCAGCATGGAGGCAACCGGCGAAGAATTCTGTAAAACACTTGTATATCTCAAGAGTCTTGCAGGGGATACGGAACAGATTTCTATCCTTGCCCCTGTAGGCAGTGCGCTACTGGGGCTGTCCATCGGCGATTACATTGAGTGGCCTACCCTTGGTAAAGGGATGCTCAAGGTCAGAATAATGGGCATTCCTTTCCAGCCTGAACAGGCCGGGCAGTATCATCGATAGGCTGATGGCGAGGAGCGCAGGGCGCGCTCCCCTTCTTACTCAAGCCTTCATTAACGCCTGGATGTCGTTGTAGAGCGCCTTGGGTATCCACACCCCCTCACGCACGCTCTTTTCACGAGCCTCATAACGCCGCTGCGAAGGCAGGCGTGCCCCTTGGGCTACCATGGCCTCAAACAGTTTTTCTGCCCTGGCAAGCTCGGCATCGGCCTGCTCACCCAAAAAGCGTTGTGGGTCGATAGCAATAATCAACTCGCCGCCCATGGAGGTTACGCGCGCGCCGGCGTCAAAGGCCAGCGACTCGGCACTGGTCATGTCGGCAATCAGGGGACCAGCTATCAATTCCACCATCGCCGCTAGGGCTGAGCCTTTATGCCCGCCAAAGGTCAGCATGGCGCCTTTATCCAGTACCGTAGCCGGATCGGTGCAGGGCTTGCCTTCAGCATCAACGCCCCACCCTTCAGGAATCGGCTTACCCGCGCGGCGATGCAATTCGATCTCGCCGCGCGCCACCATGCTGGTTGCAAAATCAAAGATAAATGCCGGTTTGTTTGGACGCGGCCAGCCAAAGGCAAAAGGATTGGTTCCAAACAGCGGCTTGCTCCCACCGGCAGGCATCACCCAGGCATGGCTGGGCGTACAGGCCAACGCAACCAGACCAGCATCAGTGAGTGGCTCGATGTCTGCCCACAGCGCTGAAAAATGTGCGCAATGATTGATGCCCAACGCTGCGATACCTAGCGTTTTGGCTTTTTGGACAAGGTGTGGCAATGCCATCTGATAAGCGACTTGCGAGAATCCGCCCTTGGCATCGATGCGTAAAAGGGCTGGAGCCATGTCATGCAACTCGGGCTCGGCATCAGGTGAGACCTTACCTGCCCTAAAGGTATTGATGCATGACAGCAGTCGGTACAGCCCGTGGGATGAGCAACCGTCGCGCTCGCCCGCCACCAGTGTTTCGGTGACGTACCGGACATGGGCCGCGGTAAAACCGTAGTGTTCGAGCACGCGTGTCGCTAGTGCTCTTACTTCATCCAAGGTGAGGTGAACGGTGTCCCCTTCGCGTGTAGGCCGCTCGGGAGCGCTGGAGGCAGTCATACATTCTCCTTTTTTAGAATTGTCGTATCAGAGAAACAATCAGAGGTATTGTCGATCGGGCAAGGCAGGCAGCCAGGATTTGCTTTTTAACCCGTTCATAGACCCGCCGGGGTGGCGGGCCTATGAACACAGGTTTACTGCGGGCCGAGCTTTTCGATCAGCGCAGCCAGACGCTCGTACTCGTCAGGCTTGAGCTCAGTCAGCGGTGCACGTACCGGACCAGCGTCATAACCTGCGATTTTCGCACCCGCCTTGACGATGCTCACCGCATAGCCCGAGCAGCGATTGCGGATGTCCAGGTATGGCAGGAAGAAATCATCGATCAGCTTGCCTACAGTCTCATGGTCGTCTGCAGCGACGGCCTTGTAGAAGTCCATGGCCGTCTTGGGGATGAAGTTGAACACTGCCGAGGAGTACACCGGTACGCCCAGGGCCTTGTAGGCCGCTGCGTAGACTTCAGCAGTCGGCAGACCGCCCAGGTAGGTGAAGCGATCACCCAG
>NZ_BMNW01000002.1:308034-615664 GCF_014646755.1 Pseudomonas asuensis
AATGGAGACCATCAGCTCTATGTCACCCATGCCATCCTTGAAGCCGATCAGGTTTGGGCAGCGCTCGGCCAGCCTTTCCAGCTGGTCAGGCTTCAAACGGCAGACGTTGCGGTTGTAGACCACCACGCCAAAGTTGACGGACTTGCACACGGCTTCTACGTGAGCCGCTACGCCTTCGGGGCTGGCTTCAGTCAGGTAGTGCGGCAGCAGCAGAATGCCCTGGGCACCCAAGCGCTCGGCTTCCTGAGCTTGCTGGATAGCGACGCGAGTCGGGCCACCGGCACCGGCGAGGATCGGGACCATGCCTTTGCAGGTGTCCACCGCCGTTTTGATGATGTCGGAGTATTCCTTCTGGTCCAGCGAGAAGAACTCACCGGTGCCGCCCGCAGCAAACAGGGCGCTGGCGCCATAAGGAGCCAGCCATTCCAGGCGCTTGATGTAAGTATCGCGGCGGAATTCGCCTTGCGCATCAAAATCGGTCACTGGAAAGGACAGCAATCCGGATGAAAGGGTGTGCTTAAGTTCTTGTGGATTCATTTTTCTGCACCTTGCTTGATCGAGTACATGGCAGTGAACGAACAAGCCGTCACTTGTTGTACGACATCGTATGACTATAGAAAGCAAAGTGCAACTTAGACGAGCGCCTGGGGCAACGTGAAGATGCTCACTCTAGAGCAAGCGGCTGGAATACTGGAATAATTCCTTACAATTCAACCGTTAGGTTTGCTGGTAGCAAATTAAGCATGAGCGGTTCAGCTCTTGTTCGAGGTGGCTTTTAGCTTATTGATTAAAAGCCCGTCATAAGCGAGTCAGCTTTCCCACTGTACTCAAAGGGGTAGCAACCTTAAACATTTATCCCTTGTTAACCGCCCTGCTCTTCATGTCATCTCATCTACCAATACAGATTGCCTTGGCGTACAGCCTTCAACGGTGGGGCTTGAGTGACAAGCATGCAGTGAGCAGAGGTATAAGCAACGAGCATAATGCAAAAAAGCCGCCCCGGAGGGCGGCTTTTTCGTCAGACCTTGAACTGATCCATCAGTGTCTGCTGATGGTTGGCCAGTTCATTCAACGATTGGCTGATCCGTGCCGACTCGTCCGCCTGCCCCGAAAGTGACTCGGTGACTTCGCGGATACCACTGACGTTGCGGTTTATCTCTTCAGCCACGGCGCTTTGTTCTTCAGCGGCACTGGCAATTTGCAGGTTCATGTCAGTAATAACGGAGACGGCATCGCCGATCTGGCGCAAGGCCGATAGAGCCTTGCCTACGTGCTCGACGTTCCCCTGCGCCTGACGATGGCCATCATGCATGGAGTCCACCACGCTGCGCGTACCCTTCTGCAAGTCTTCGATAACCTGACGAATCTCCTCAACTGACTCCTGAGTCCGCTTGGCCAACCCTCGTACCTCATCGGCCACCACGGCAAAGCCACGACCGGCATCACCGGCACGTGCAGCTTCGATGGCCGCATTCAGCGCCAGCAGGTTCGTCTGCTCGGCAACACCCCGGATCACTTCCAGCACGCTACCGATCTGTTCGCTACTTTCTGCAAGACCTTCAACCTGGCTCATGGACGCACTCATGTCAGCAGCCAGCTTCTCGATGCTGCGGGTGGTTTCATTGATAACGGCAAGACCTTCATGGGTCGCATGGTCAGCACCCCGGGCAGCCTCTGCAGCCTGCGCGGCATTGCTGGCCACATCATGGGCCGTCGCACTCATCTCATTCGAGGCAGTCGCAACCTGATCCACTTCATGAAACTGATGCTGCATGCCCTGGCTCGTGCGGGTGGCAATGGCCGCCGACTGGTCTGCTGTAGCACGAGCGTCCTGAACCGAGCGCTTTACATCAGCAATAATGGGTTGAAGCTTGTCGAGGAAGCGGTTGAACCAACCGGCCAACTGCCCCAGTTCGTCCTGCTTGGCGTACCCCAAGCGGCGAGTCAGGTCGCCTTCACCGCTGGCGATATCCTTGAGCATGGCTGCAACCGCCAGGATAGGACGCGTCACGCTGCGGGCGGTGAACCACATCAGCAGCAGGCCGCTGAGCACAGCGATCAAGCCAACCACCACCGAGAACACACTGTCGGAGATCCGACGCTCATCCAGCTCATCAGACAGCTGAATGGCTCGGGACAGGACTACATTCTTTGGCGCTTCGAGCAGGATGCCCCACGGCTTGGCTTCCGGGATAGGCTTGATCGGCTCGATGACGCGAACCAGATCATTATGAGACAGTAAAGCTGACTGTCCCGTCGCCAATGCCTGCTTGAGTTCGCCGGCCTGACTGGCATATACCTTATCCAGGGATTCTCCCAGCCGCTTGGCATCATAGCTATGACCCGCCAGGAGCCCTGCCGGGCTGACAATGCTGACCTCGCCCTCACCCTTGTACAACTTATCGCCAGCTTTCTCGGCAATGTGTTGAAGTGTGCTCAGGCTGATATCGATACCAATAACCCCCACCACCTTACCGCCCTGCTCAATCGGCAAGGCAATACTGGTCATCAAGACCTGCTGCTTGTTTACTTCATCAAAGTAAGGGTCGAGCAAGCAGGCCTTGCCCGTATCACGCGGGCAGGTGTACCACGCGTTATACGCCGCACCACTGGGTCCGGGTGTCGTTTTGGTAAGATCTTCTTCGGTCATTGCTTCGAATTCGAATGAGCCCGGCTCTCCTTGAGACCAATACAACGCAAAACGGCCTCGCTCGTTACTACTGGCTTCCTCCGAATCGAGGAACTGGCTGTCCTGACCATCCAGCGCATTGGGCTCAAAGGCGATATAAAGTCCCAGCAGATCAGGACGTGCCTTCAGCGCATCACCGACCATAGTGATCAACTGCTGGCGCAGTTCACGAGCACTGATTGCACCCTTCTCCTGTGCGCCATTCAAGAGTTTGACCTGGCCGGCCAAACCAAGCCCGTAATCATACGCACTCATGAAATCACGCTGGATACGCAATGCCTGGGCCTCGCCCAAGGTCTGCAAGCGCAGCTGCGCAGACTGCTCAAGCATGCTGGAGCTCGTCTGTTTGACGACCTCTGCACTACGCTTGGCCTGATAGAGCGAAGCACTGACCAACAGAGTCACAATAGCCAACAGGCATAAACCTGCCAGCGCAGTGATTTTCAGCTGGATTGAAAGACGGTTGAACATAGTAAAGGCCTGATTAAAGTAATGCCTTTGCTATCGGCCTGTTCCCGCTGCGCTTAATTAGTTTATAACTATGAACCTCTTAAACAATCCCGCTGCACGATACCGGCCTAGCCCTGAGTGGCTGGGGCTTGAGGCCATCCACCGGCCAATACCTTGTACACTTGCACCAGGTCCGTCGAAACGCGGGTAGCACTGTCTACCAGCGCGCTTTGAGTCTGGATTAGCTCACGCTGGACATTAAGCACGTTGATAAAGTCGATGGCGCCTTCCTTGTATCGGGCCTGGGCTGTTTCCAGCGCGATACGATTCTGACTTACAGCCTGCTCCAGCGCTGCATGATGGCGTTGCTCGGCACTATAGGAGGTCAAGGCATCATCCACTTCGTGCCAGGCAGCCAATACAGTACGTCGGTAATTCAAGGCCGCTTCCTGCTGCTGACGTTCACGCAGTTCCAGCGTACCGGTCAGACGACCGCCCTGAAAGATCGGCAAATAAAGACTAGGACCCATCGAGAACTGACGGGCGCTCCACAGCCCCAGGTTGGAACCTTCCAATGCCTGGAAGTCAAAGTTCCCACCCAAGCTCACGCGCGGGTAGAAATCTGCCTGGGCTACGCCTACGGCAGCCGTAGCCTGATGCAGCGCGGCTTCTGCCTTCTGGATATCCGGACGACGACGAGCAAGCTCCGAGGGCAGCCCTACCGGTACCGCTGACGGTGGCTTTGGTAGGCCCTTGGCTTGCCCCAACTCCTGGCCAAGCGCATGCGGCTCCTGGCCCAGCAGATAGCTCAGGGCATTGATGAGGCGTGCCTCTTCAGCCTCCAGCAGCGGAAGACGTGCTTCAATCGTAGCGACTTGAGCGGCCGAGTTAGCGGTATCCAGATTGGTTGTTACACCGTTCTCAAAGCGAGTCTTGGTAAGGGCCTGACTTTGTTTAGCAATGTCGAGGTTTTGCCGGGTAACCGCCAAGGTCGCCTGCACACCACGTAGTCGCAGGTAGTCCGCAGCGGTTTCTGCTGCGATGCTCAATGCTACGCCATTGCGCTCAGCTTCACTCAGGGCAACGCTGGCATTGGCAGCTTCCAGACTACGCCTTACACGGCCCCAGAGGTCCACCTCCCAATTGGCCTTAAGACCATACTGCCAAAGGCTGAAATCAGATGTCCCATTATTACCAGAGGAATCCATCAGCCCCTTTTCGCTGTTACGTGCACGCTGATAGCCTCCCGTGGCCGAAACATCCGGCAGTACGTCGGCACCTGCAATCTGTAGCAGCGAACGGCTCTGCTCAAAGCGGCTACTGGCCAGAGCAAGATCAAGGTTGGTGGATGCAGCGCGCTCGACCAATGATGTTAGCTGTGGATCGTTGAACTGGGTCCACCAGCTCTTTTCAATAGGATGACTAACCGTCACGCTACTAACGGGCTGAGGCGGACTTTGCCAAGCTTCAGGCAATGTTGCATCAGGTGTATGAAAATCAGGCCCGACGCTGCATCCGGAGAGCGCAGCCAGCGTAATAGCCAATACATGGCGGCGCATCACTTGACTTCTCCTTGCGTATCGACCGTGGCTACAACGGAAAGCCCTACGCGCAGATTGGCAACGGCCGGCTGATCGGGCTCAAACACGATTTTGACCGGGACCCGCTGAGCGACCTTGGTAAAGTTACCCGTGGCGTTATCGGGTGCAATGGCTGAAAACGCCAGCCCCGTCGCCGGAGCGAGACTGTCGATATGACCATGCAGCACTTGATCCGGAAAGACATCGACCCGTACATCAACCGCCTGGTTAGCCTGCATCTTTCCGAGTTGCGTCTCACGGAAATTCGCAACCACATACGCTTCACTGACCGGAACCACGGCCAGTAATGGCTTGCCAGGCGCCACATAAGCACCAATCCGTACCGAACGCTGGGCGATCACACCGTCGCGGGGAGCAACGATATGCGTGTATGAAACATTCAGGTCAGCTTGCTCGCGGGCGGCTTCGGCTTTTGCCTGAGACGCAGCCGCTACATCACGCTGCGCCTTGAGTACTGCCAGATGCTTCTGGGCAGCGACACGGGCAGCACTGTCCCGGTCCCTGGCAGCTTGCCACTGCAACAACTCGGCCTCTGCCTTTTGCTGTTCCTCAACTGTCCCTGCGCCTGCCTTGGACAGATTGCGATAACGCTTGGCATTGGCCTGAGCAAAAGAAAGAGACGCCTCGGTAGCACGCACTGTCGCGGCTGCCTGATCGATAATAGCGGCTTGTCGATCGACTTCAGCGGTCAGGTTGGCCACTTCAGCCGCAGCCGCTTTTACAGCAGCCTCGGCCGACGCCTGCGCGGCCACAAAATCGCGGTCATCGATTCGCGCCAGTAATTGACCGGCCTTCACCGGCTGGTTATCCGAGACGAGCACCTCGGACACGATGCCTGGAATTTTAGGGGCAACCAGAACCGAATCGGCAGTGATAAAGGCATCGTCTGTGCTTTGCGTGCCATTATTCTGGGCAACATGCACACAGGCATACAAGGCGCCGAGCACAACGGCGACGCCGATAAGAGAAAACGCGGTTTTATGACTCATGGCATTACCGGAGGTTGAGGTGGATAGGCCCGCTTGGGCAGGGTTAACAGAATCAGCAGCATGAACCCGGCTACACCGATCAGGGCGAGATAGGCATCGCTGAAAGCCAGGACAAAGGCCTGCTCGCGAACACGATGGCCCAAGCCTGACATTGACTCATTGGTTAACAGAGGCGATAGCTGGGACTGTGCAGACCCGAGCCGGTCAAGCAGGACATTGGAATGAAAGTGTTCACGCACAGTGATGAAGTGTTCCAGCATCGCCGCGCCGATCACGGAAAAGAGTCCGCGTATGGTGTTCACGGTCGCGGAGGCAAAGGGTCCCTCAATTGGCTGAACGACGCCCGTGGCACACATCAGCAGTGGAACCACGATCATGGGCTGAGCCAGGGTCTGCAGGATTTGCAGGACGTAGAAGTCCTCTCGAACCCAGTCGCTGGTCAGCTGTGAGCCACCCAAACACGCCAGCGCCATCAGCCCGAGCCCACAGGCGATAACCCAACGGGAATCCACCCAGTTGCGGTTGATAACGGTGGCCACCAGCGGCGCCATGATGAGCTGCGGCAGTGCGATCATCAGGGCAATCGGCATGGTTTGCAGCGGACGGTAGTCATGCACATGGGCAAGATAAGTCGACGGAATGGCTACACCGGACATACCCAGGATTAAGAAGCTGGCCAGCGTAATGATGCCGAATGCGAAGTTACGCCGGCTGAGCAGCTGCAATTTGACGAGCGGAAGCGGATGAAACCATTCGTTGATGAGAAAGAGTGGAAACAGAATGGCAGCGCCGATAAACAAGGTGCGAATCAAGGGTGACGCGAGCCAGTCCAGGCGCTCTCCCTGCATCAGCGCAATGACAAACATCGCCACGCTACCGCATCCGAAGAGCGCACCTAGCCAATCTGCCTGTTTGAAGCGCTCAAGGCGCAGCGGATCCTGTGGTAAGCCATAGGCAATACAGGCTGCGGCGATCAGGCAGGAGGGCACTACTTGCCAGAACACCAGATGCCAGTCCAGATAATCCGTCCAGACCGCTGCCAGCGGGACGGCGAGGTTTGGGCCAAAGGTGGCCGTCAGGGCATATGCCGAAAGACCATATAACTTGATATGCCAAGGCAGGAAACGCAGTGCTGCCGTCATCAACAGCGGCGGCAACGCCCCTCCTGCAAGCCCCTGAAGCACACGTAGAAACAGCAGTGAATGCAGATCAGGCGCGAGCGGGCATAACAGTCCCAGAAATGCGAACGCCAAGGTCACACCAATGGCAAACCGACGCAGCGAAAATGTAACTGCCAGCCAGGGTGAAATGAGCATCGCCGATACTTCAGCGGCTCCGTACAATGCACTGATCCAAGTCCCTTCGTCATGACCGATGCCGAACACGCCTCGTATATCCGCGAGGGCAATCTCGGTAACACGGTCATTAAGGCCGGACGTGAGTGCTGCAATCAGGACGCCAATAAGTCCAATAGCCAAACGCCAGCCGAAAGGCGCTGGGGTTGGCGCCGGGGGCGCAGTAGAAGACATAGGATTTCCAAAACAGAACGGCTCGATGGGTGAGCCTATGGTGCAGAAACAATATGCGATACAGTGTACCGAACAGTGATACACAGGACAATATCCATGACGACCTCTGAGCCGGAACGTGGTGCCATTCAGGTCATTTCACGGGCGGCGGCCATCCTGCGTTGCCTTGAAAACGAACCTGCGGGGCTCAGCCTTGGTGCCATTGCCAAACGCATCGACCTGCCCCGCTCTACCGTACAGCGGCTGGTAGATGCACTGGCGCTGGAGCAGCTACTGGAGGTCCATGGCGCTGGCGGCGTACGGCTAGGCCCGGCCCTTATCCGCCTGGCCTCTCGCAGCCATGGCGATATCACCCAACGGGTACGTCCCTACCTGGAGGAGTTATCCAAACATACGGGCGAGACGGCTGTACTGGTGCATGCCAACGGTGCTGAACTGATGGTGCTGCATTCCGTTATTTCCAACCAGGAGCTGCGGGTTGCACCTACGCCCGGGAATTTTCTGGCCATTCATGCAACATCGGGCGGAAAGATGTTGCTGTCAGGCATGACAGATAGCGCAGTGACGCAGCTGTTAGGTCAGAACTTGAAGGTGCTGACGGACAAGACGCTCTCCACCCTGCCCGCCCTGCTTGAAGAGCTGAAACAGATCCGGGAGCAAGGCTTTTCTTATGACCGTGAAGAGCACATGGCCGGGGTCCATGCAATGGCGATTGGTATAGAGACTCCACAGGGACGGTATGCCATCTCTCTGGTAGGTCCAGCCTGGCGGATGGAAGCTAACATTGAAAAGTTACGCAGCGCGCTGACGGATTGCCGTAACGCGCTGGCTGATGCCCTGCGGGGTCCTCAAACCGAATATCGCCAAGCCTGATCAGTCAAGCCAACTCAGCGCCCTCTGCCACCAGAGGGTCTACCCCAGTGTTCTTTTCGGTAAGTTGAAGAACCTCGTTAATGACCTGACTGACAATGTCTGGATGGTCTTCGGGGTTAAAATGGCGGCCACCGGGGATGGATATCAGATCAGCATTTAGCTCCGCTGCCAATTGCTGACCTGAAGCGAAGGTAATCGAGTCCGCATCTCCCCAGACGACTCGCTTGGGGCCACTGATGACGGAAAGTTTTCCTGCGAGTGCCTGTGTGTCTTTCGAATCCAGGCAGCTGATCTGATGCGCAAAAGCCTTTGGCCCGATAGTTCTTGAATACGGCTGCCAATGCAGGCTGATTGATTCCTGACGACGGATCTCGTTATCGTGCCCCAGGTTGTAAACGCCACTTAGAAACAAGGGCTTGAACAGGCTGGGTGGCAACTGTTCGATCACCGAAGCCTTGAGTTTGGCCAGGCGGACAGTGGGAACAGGCCAGTTGTCATACGCAACGCTATCAATCAGCACCAGCCCATTACTGAGTTCGGGATGCTGGACCAGAAGCTGTTGAAGCACGCCTCCGCCTAGATCATGCCCGACGAACACAGCCTTGGTAATGTTCATGTGTTGCAGCCAGTCATACAGGTAATCTGCCTGTTTGGGTAGCGAGATATCGCGCTCCAGGCCTTCTTCCATCGACCAGCCAAAGCCAACCAGTTCCCAGGCAAGACAACGTACGCCCGGCTTGCAAACTTGCGGGATGACATAACGCCAGAGACGCGGATGGGTAGGAATACCGTGTACCATGATGACGGGCATCGCACTGGGGTCCGCATCGCCATGCTCTTCCCAGCGCATGTTAATGCCATTAACCAAGCCGGTACGGATAAGCTCAGGCGCCGCCCGCTCATCTGGATTAATAGTTGCTTCATTGGCACTTGGCTTAAGCAGTGCGCTACCTAGCCCTAATGCCGCGGCTGCCGACATTACACTACGCAGCCCTCCGCGGGGCATGGCCAATGCACAGGCCGCCGCCACGCTACCCAAGATCAAGCGTTTCTTGTCGAAATTGAAAGATGACTTGTTCATGTGACCTCCAAACCTGTTCACAGATGTGGGCCACAACAGGAGGCAGGAGGTTCCGGGCAGAACCGGATAGACGACAAAGGGCACCCACTGCCAAGGCAGAACGACACCCTTTGAGTGATACAAGCAAAGCGCCGAGCGAACAGCCCCTTGCTTTATTGGTTAGGTGCGTGTCCGTATTTTTTGATGAACTGCTTTTCCATTTCCTGGCAGGACTGTTGAATCGAAAGCCGGTCCGAGGAGTCAGCCGCGGCCGCATCTGCCCGTTGATGACAGGCTTCGATCGTATTCCGCTCGTTGGCTTCTACCTGAGGTGAAGGCCCACGGGTAAAGAGGTAGATCATGCCGCCAAACAATGCGAAGGCGAAAGCAATGGCACCGACGGTCATCCATAGGCAACCGGCTTTACTAGGCGGCGGCTCGGGCTCATCGGTATTTAAATGGATATGGGAGCTTTTATCTTCTTTCACAACGGGACCTCTAACCGTGGGGACGCGAATCTAGCATGCCTTTAACGCTTCGATAACACAAAGGATATGCGGGTTCTCTTTATCCTGCTCTGGCCAATCCATAGGCCAGTGAGTATTGACCGTATGCATTGGCATTGATGCGTTGTCGATAACGAAACCACACCATACAGAACGCAACGGCAAGCAGCACCTCTGCAAGATCCCCACCGTAATACATCCACTGTGCTGCGGACTCGATTTCAGCCAGCTCATAGGCGAGTCCGTGTGGGTAACCAAATCCATACATGATCTTGGCTAACCCCGCATGGGCAGCCATGGCAGCGAACAGCACGATCAGCCGCAAACGCAGCGTGGGTCTGTGAGGCGCCGGGTCAGGCCCAGCGATGGCCCAGGTGAACAGATACCCTGACACGATAAAATGAAAATGCAGCCAACCATGAATCCAGGGGCTGGCCTGACTCACTGCAAAAAATGACGTCAGATACAAGACATACATACTACCGATATCAAGTAACGCCGCTGTTATCGGATGAGTCAGTACACGCAGTAATCGAGTCGCCAGTAGCCGGACCAGGACTCGTGCCACGCTCACGGGCGCTGCCCTTAGCAATAGCAATCCAGGTGCGCCGAATACCAGGCCCAAGGGCGCAAACATGCCTAATAGGAGGTGTTGCAGCATGTGCCCGCGAAGGTCCTGATGGGCAAAGCTTGATACGGGGGGCATAAAGGCGAGCACAATCAACATAATGCCGACCGCAAAGCTGAGCGTACGCCAGCCAGACCATGCCCGGCCCCGCCGCTGCAAGCAGATCACTCCAGCACAATAGAAGAGCCAGACAATGATAACCAGCAGGATTGGGATTATTGCCACATGCCCTGGCCCAAGGAAGTAGTCTGGCATCACCACGCAAAGACTCCCTGAGATTACGGGCTAACGTAGGTACGTCGGGCTTTTCGCAACAATACAAAGCTGATCAGCAGTAATACGACAGCGGTTAGATTCCAGAGAATGTCATACACCAACAGGTTTTCGACATACCGGATCTGATGAAGCCGCAGTACCTTGTGATCGATCAGCCCATCAAACAGCTGAAAAGCGCCCATGCCAAAAAAGAAACCAGCCCAGGCGTGGGCCTTGGCAAACAGTTTCCGCTCACGCAGCTCTGCCACCATGAAAAATCCAAGAATAAGCAGAATGAGCTCGGCTGAATGCAGGAGGCCATCCGATAACAGGGCAAATGTACCTGTGCCGCAGTCTACGAAATGGTGCCAGGCCAAAAACTGGTGAAAGATGATCTCATCAATAGCGGCCATGAAGCCGATCCCGATGAGCAAGGCGGCCATTAATGATCGACGCGCCAGAAGCGTGGCTGATGTTCCGGTAGCCATGGGCTTTCCTTCCTGTCTCTATAAACTCATCTGCCTCATCCAGTCTCCCGGACAAGCCTCTGCTGAGTAAGACGCAGGACGAACAAGATCGTTCGAGGAAAGCCAACGGCTCAGGGTAGCTAACCGCTACCTCCCAGCTATCGGGTCAAGCATCACTCTACCCGTATGGCGGAATGCACATCCTTACTCTCAATCCATCCCTCCACAGGCTGATCACCTGCCTCAATCTGGATCTTTTTCCAGCGTTTGTACTCGCGAGTATCCACTACTCGTACAGACGTGCCGGCGGCCAGATGGGTTTGGATATTTCCACGACGGGCAGCCACGGTGTCATAGACGACAGGCCATTTACGTACCAATACGTTGTCCGTCTGCAAATGCCAGGTTTGCTCCGGACCTGCTTCACGAAACGATACTTCAGCCGCAGATGTCGTGATTGAAGAGAAAGAGGCACCCAAAACAGCCAGCCCGAGCACAAGGTGTTGTGCGGGCTTGAACATACGAATCGGGTGTTTCCTTGAGATTGCCATTAAGTCGCTCCATGCAATGATGGCGCTATGACAGTGTCTTGCTTAGCAGGTTCGGTGCAATTAATCGTTATTTGAATGAATTAAGAAGGATGGTACGGATCATAGCGGTAAGAACGCTGGCATCGAGCCTGACGCCGACTCTGCCAAGCGGCCATGATGAGCCAAAACCAACAAGGACGCAGCGGTTACCGTGCTACAGATACTCTCTATCACGACCCCCATCTTTATCCTGATCGGCCTCGGCTTTTTCGCTTCCAAAAGCGGCATTCTGGTGCGAGAGCAGATACGTGGCCTGGGCAGCTTTGTCATCACCTTTGCCATGCCGGCCTTGATTATCCGGGCATTATCCGAAAGCCCAATCGAGCAGGTTTTCAATAAATCCTATCTCATCGCCTATGCCGCAGGCTCACTGTTGGTCTTTGCCGGCGGCTTTTGCTTTACCCGCTACAAACTCAAACAAAACCTGGATGTAAGCGCCATTACGGCCATGGGCATGTCAGTGTCCAACAGTGGCTTTATTGGGTATCCCATTGCCGTACTCGTATTGGGGCAACCGGCTGCGGTAGCGTTGGCCCTAAACATGCTAGTGGAAAACATGCTGATGATCCCACTGGCCCTGGCCCTGGCCGAAGCCAGCCGTTCGAGTGAGGGCGGCGTGTTGAAAGTGCTCTTGGACATCGTAAAGCGACTGGGTAAAAACCCGATGATCATTGCGATCCTTGTCGGGCTCCTGCTGTCAGCATTACAGATCAAATTGCCTATTGCGATCTATACCGTGATCGACATGCTGGCCCATGCCTCAGCACCCACTGCCCTCTTTGTCATTGGCGCCACACTGTATGGCCTGAAGGCAAAAGGCATGCTGATCGATGTCGGCCGGATTGCGGGCAGCAAACTCATTCTACACCCGCTGGCCATCTTTCTGATGACCCTGACGCTACCTTCCATTGATCCAACGCTCAAGCTCGCAGCTGTTTTGTTTGCCAGCGCGCCGATGATGAGCATTTATCCGATCATAGGACAACGTTATGGACTGGAAGGCCGTTGCGCGGCTGCACTCATGGTAGCCACAACCGCCTCGTTTTTTACAATCAGTGCCCTGCTCATGTTTGTTAGCCCTGCACCGTGACGCCAGGCCGCAGAGGGAAAATAAACCGCTTCGGGATATCCATGAGCCAATGCCGGTCTTATGTTTAGACTCGATCACTGGAGGACGAGATGAATATCAAAGCACTATCGGCCGTCGTAGCTATCAGCGCATCCCTTGCAAGCGGTGCCCTCTTCGCCCAGCAAGCCGCTGGCGATCATCAGCCTGCCAACAGCAAGTACCAATCCGAGGTGATAAAAAAAGCGCCTAATCAGTCTGAAGATGCCGCCGTCAAAGACCCTAACAGCGAAAACGAATACAAGGTGGGCAGTGAAGCACCAGACAAGTTTCAGCGTGACACCTATAGAATCAAGGACTGGAAGGCTCACGGCTTGAGTGCTCCAGATGAAAATCAGCACTGGGTCAAGATCGGCAACGATTATGTCCTGCTAAAGGACACCGAAGGTGCGATTATCAAAATCGTCAAAGGCCAAGACCCGAAGAAGTAACGGCGGATTTGCCTACCGCTGGATCACCTAGCGGCTTAGGTTGTTGCATGAGGGCCGGTAACAATTGCCGGCCTTTATGCTTATCAACATCAATAAAATGCCCTCGCTCTTCCTCTCTTTCTTGGTTACCTCGTTTCATCCAACTTTTCTTTCTAGTAATCGAACAGGCCTATTTCGACAGGCGCATCACACTGCTGATAGCGTAACAGGCATACAGCCAGGCGCTGCCTTCTTGTCAGGGCGTAACTAAATCAAGCGAGCCCCGACCAGAATATCGGCCACGGCCTGAAAGGTCGCTTCTGGAACACCCTCTCCCGCCGTCCGTTGGGCAATACGCTCAGCCAAGCTTCCGTTAACGGCATACGGAAGCCGCAACTGCTGTGCGTCCTGGATCATTTGCTGCGACTGCTCCAATTAATACTTAAGTGTTATAAGTAGAAAATAATCGGCATAGTGCTATAAGCACATAATCATTCCACTAACAGCAAGCAAGTAAAATAGTGCACAAAGCCTGATTATTGCATTATCAAACTATTGAGAGGCATCGATAACCTGAGCGGTTATGTCTAATGAGGTAGCTTTCTGAAAGACTGTATAACCTAGCTCTCGCTACCGTGGCCGGCAGATAAGTCCGTAGCCCGTGCAGCGCATACTTTGTGCCTACTGGATTAACGGACAGATTCGCATATTTTAAAAGCGATAGGCTCGCCCTACTCTAAACGCCAGGCTACCTCTGAATAGCACGAACTACCGATTACCGCTTCTGGTAAGTAGAAGAAACAGGTGTTCGTGCTACTGCCGTTGTGTCCTGGTTTACAGGCTTAGTGCTGCGCTTACGACCAGGAGATGTTTTGAGGTATAGCCCAAGACGCGGGATGATCTCCTGGCGAGGCACCTTGTCAGAGCGTTCAGCCTGAGCATTTTCCGCATCGAACTCTTCGAGCACATCAACCTTTGGCCAGGGCTGCTTTTCATCCAGCGAAACGAAAATAGGTAGATTGGCATGAGGCATGGCGTCGTAACGGGGGCTTTTGGAGAAATACAGCATTACCCGTGGGTGGGGTGCGATTGGACGGTAGCGATGCAGCTCGGCCTTGGCCTCCAGAAAACCCAATGCCTTGAGCTCAAGCCTCAGATTACGTTCCTTGTCCATATCGGCCTTGGCGACTGCATCAGCCAGCTGTGTCTCGATCTTCTCGATCACGTCTTTGACGGGAATGCTTTCCGGTGCTGCCGTCTTGCCTGCCCACGTAAACAAGATGCGCCGTGGCACGCCTTCGAACACCTGGATATGACGTTCGATCTGTTTGATGACAATGGGCAGTTTGAGAATACTTCTGAGATGCTTTCCCTTGGACAGCGATTTCAGATTCATGGACGCCGTTTCCTGCGCCAGCACCTCAAGGAAGCGGTCCCGCGCAGCATTGGCCTCGCGTGCAGACTCCAAAACTGACTGTGAAACCCCTATCCAGCCTGGCAGGCGCATCACGGTACTCGGGTGCTGCCCCTCTTCTTGCTCGAACTGCAAAATAGCCTTTTTAGCCGCTGCGATAGCAGGTTCGCCAACCAGCTCCATTGGCGTGATCTTGGTCTGACCCTTGGGTTCTTTGTTGATCGGAAGCAGCCAAACCTGCGCATGAATCACTGCCGAAGGCCACGTTGCATTGAAGGCCCGCTGGGCCTCTACCATTTCCTGCCACGCTTCACGGATGTCAGTGATCATAAACGCCTCAATCCTTCCAAAGTAATACCAACACTCATTATAGCTGACTGTTTTAAATTCTGTGGTAGCCAAGGCATAAAAACGCTATTCAAGCCATTAAGTAAGCCATTACTTGACCACTTTGCTTAATTTAAATTTTGGTATCAGGATCCCACTGTAAAATGGGCTGGTATTATTAAAACATATTTATTTTATGCTTTTACTGTTTCTCCATGCACCTTTTGTAGTGCACTGTTATCTCTTTGCTCTGGATAAAAGGTATTTACGTTCGTCGCCTCTAAGGCACTTTTTCGCTTCCAGCTTATCGGTCATTAAGCAAGGGATCATTTAACTCCCCTGGCTATTTTGGATCGACACGAGGTCCGCTCGGGTCAATCGGCAACCTGTATTGTAGTGAGGAGTCTTGAGATGCGCAGTCCCGTTTGTTTTAGCCGCCGCGACAAACTACGGCCCCTGTTCATCGCAGCTGACTGCATCATCGTACAGTCCTCCCCTCTGGGTCCTTGATGGATGGACCCTTTTGCGGCAGCGAGTTGTTCTAAAGCTCGTTTCGGCCCGCTTTGCGGGCCTTCTTTTTTCTTCTGCATGTTCAGCATGCATGTACAACGTTAACGCTCAGGGCCACGCGCATGCTTCATCATCGACTGATGATGCATTTTGGCAGGCTGCGACCTGAGCAACGCCCGATACGCATGGGAGCTGCTCTCTATGTTCAAACTCGCTTACGCCCCTTACAAAACTTGGACGACTATTCCTTCCCTCGGCATCCGTATGCATGCCCGTACCTGGCTTGCCCATGAAGACGAGCTTCATCGGGTCCCGGTCATACTCATTCATGGCCTGGCACTTTCAAGCCGCTACATGGTTCCACTGGGTAGGCGTCTTGCTTCAATGGGCCATGACGTCATGGCACCGGATCTGCCCGGATTCGGACGTTCACCTGCACCCAAGATGTCCAAATGGCCAGCCGGTCCTGATGTCAGAGAGCAATCCAATCATTTATTGGCCTGGATGGATGCCAATGGAATCCACAAGGCCGTGCTGTGCGGCAATTCTGTGGGTGTACAAATTGCCGTAGAGATTGCTGCACGCTTTCCCGATCGTGTTGAACGCCTGATTCTTATTGCACCAACACCAGACCCGGCCTACCGTACACCGGCGCGACAATACGCTCGCCTGGTATTGAACATGCCCTTCGAGAGCCCCTCGATCAATCCACTGATGCACATGGAGTATCTCTCCAATGGCTTACCCCGCATGGTGCAGCAGCTCCGCAGGACGGTACATGACCCCATAGAAAACCGACTGTCACATGTGCAGGCCCCTACCCTCGTGGTTCGTGGGCAGTATGACAAAACGCTTACCCAGCAATGGGCAGAAGAATTCACAAGCCTGCTTCCCAACGGCAAACTGGTGGTTGTAGATGGCGCCGCACATAACGCGCATTACACGGCCGCCCCGCTCATGTCGCAACTGATCCATCGCTTTATCGGTGGCCGCTTCGATACCCAGGCAACCCACATGAGTAATGAAGTTGTCGTACCCGGCATGGATCAAGGCCGCGACCCGCTGGCGCCTGTTAAATTGTTGTCGCCTCGTATGCATGGTCTTCTGGACTATGCATCAGCAGGTCTCTGCCTGGCGCTGGCAGGTGTCAGCCATTGGGGGCCGCGTACCCGTCAGCTTTTCGCAATTGCGGGCCTTTCAACCGCGACTTACAGTCTTATGACTAACTATGAGTATGGTCTGGTGCGCAAGCTGCCGATGACGGTTCATTTGAATATTGATACCTGCAGTGGACTGAAACTGCTACTTGCGGCCGCAACCCTGCTTCGCGGTGAACCTGTAGGCGGACGTTGGGCCGTTGCCGCCCAAGGCACGTTTAATTTGCTGGCCGTGGCAGCCACACGGGTCCCTATGGGGCCGGCTCGCCTGGTACCCATGCAGAACCTGCACCTCTCTGCTCCGGCGGACTACCACCCCCTTGCCGACTACCAGAGTACGCACTCTCAGTGATCGAGCGCAGCTCTCAGGGCCACCGGACAGGATTGCCTGCCTTTTAGCCATAGCACGCGTAAGAGGAGCAGCCCGAAGAGCCTAATCGTGACGTTGCCCAACGGTATGCGTTGGGCAACTCGTTTTCTTCAACCGTCATGAAGTGCATACGCGCAGCAATGGAGCCATTCACCAATCGCGTCCAGAACGCTGCAGGCAGTGCGTTGAAATAGCTATCCATATTCGCCTGCGACCTCCATTGGCCATACACCAGCCAACAGTTTCCATCTTCTTGCGATGGCTTGATAGCAAAGGTGAAGCAGTGCTGCCCTGGATAGGGCAGGCCCTCAAGACATGCGCCAAGCGCAGCGGAGCGCCCTGGCCGGGCCTGGATCAAGAGCAACGATGTATGAGGCGATGCGGACATGAATCCTTCTCCAAGATGGGGTGTCACATTTTGAAAATGGAAGCTGCTTAATAAGGGCTCGCTGTAGGCCTGACGATGATTTCGCTTACATCCACTTCAGCGGGCTGTTCGATAGCAAACGCAATGGCTCGCGCGATCGACTCGGCTGAAATAGCACCTTGGCGAAAGGCACTCATGGCTGCCTGAGCGGTTGGGTCTGTAATAGTTTCAGCCAGCTCGGACTCAGTTACCCCAGGTGAAATCACAGTGACCCGTATATCGGCACCTACTTCCTGCCGCAAACCTTCGGAAATGGCTCTGACGGCAAACTTGGTTGCGCAGTAGACTGCTGCCGTGGGGCTGACAGTGTGCCCGCCGATCGAAGACAGATTGATGAACTGTCCGCTACGCTGTTGTTGCATAACCGGCAGACCGGCAGCAATCCCGTGGAGCACACCTCGAATGTTTACATCGATCATGCGATTCCATTCTTCGACTTTAAGCGCCTCAAGCTTGGAAAGGGGCATCACGCCCGCATTATTGACGAGAACATCCAGGCGCCCACCCTGCTGCTGCGCAAAATGCACAAACGCTTGCATCTCATCCAGCGCCGTGACATCGAGCCGGCTGTAGTCAGCCTTGCCGCCCTGAGCCTGGATCTCGGCCACCAGCGACTCAAGCCGCTCCGTACGACGTGCCCCCAGAATGACGTAACCGCCTCGTGCAGCCAGATACCGTGCGGTTGCTTCGCCAATGCCGCTGCTGGCACCGGTAATCGCAATGACTTTGCCTTCAAGACCTTTCATACAAACCCCCTTACTTGTCAGTTATAGGCGGCCGGTATTGCCGCTTCAGTGACAAAGCTAGGGCTTAAGGTCGCTTTCGCGTTAGACGAATCCTGCTCACTTCTTGCCTGATTCTGCACAGGTAAAAAATATCTTGTGCCTGGGAGATGCACCAAGCACGATAAATCGTGCCTTGCAGACATCTTCGATCTACTTTGGCTTTAACAATCCTGCGGACAACAGGCATACCGTGACAGGATCAGGCAAGAAGCAAGCAGAATCGATATAACGTTTGGTTACCGCTGTTGGCTATCCTGACGTCTGACTCGATCGGTAAACCCGTGCTCAATACAGCAGGAACCGGTAGCCTTGGAGGGAATAGCATGGACCGTGTAACGCCTGAACCCACTTATAGTCGAGACACCCTTCAGCAACACGAACTAGCAGGATTGATCGACCAGTTCACCCAGGCAGATGGTGCTCATGCCACACAAATCGACGGGCTCTGCCTGATGCGGGCAAGCCAGCCCTCAGAGCCAGTACACGGCATCTACAATCCCAGCTTTTGCGTCATTGCCCAAGGCCGAAAACAAGTGACGCTTGGTGAAGAACGTTTCACCTACGACCCTTTGCATTATCTGGTAGGCTCCGTTTCGCTTCCGCTCACCGGCCAGATTATCGAGGCCACGCCGGAGCGTCCCTACCTCTGCATTCGCATCAATCTGGATCTGACAGAAATTACCCGCCTGCTAACCGATGTAGGCCCCACAGGCGTTCCAATCGTACCTGTTCATCGGGGTCTGTATGTCGAACGGGTCGATAACGCTATGCTGGATGCAGTAACTCGACTGGTTCGCCTTCTGCATACGCCTCGTGATGTAGCCATGCTGGCTCCCCTGGTTCTTCGGGAGATCTATTACCGCCTACTACGAAGCCCTCAGGGGTATCGACTTTATGAGATGGCAATGGCAAACAGCCAGACTCACCGCGTAAACCGCGCTATCAACTGGTTGAATCAAAACTACATTGAATCGTTGAAGATTGATGAGCTGGCCCGACGGGTAAACCTCAGCCCTTCAACATTGCATCATCGCTTCAAGGCGGTAACAGCCATGAGCCCGCTGCAATACCAGAAGCAGTTACGCCTGCAGGAAGCCAAGCGCCTGATGCTCAGTGAAGGCCTCGACGCTTCATCAGCCGCCCATCGTGTGGGCTATGAAAGCCCCTCGCAATTCAGCCGCGAATACAGCCGGTTGTTTGGAGCACCACCCATGAAGGATATGGCCCGCTTAAGAGCTAGTGCCTAGAAACACCTGACACTTGACTACGAGGCCCCTATTGCCCGCACACCTAACATGACGGAAGCGTTAAGCGGGATTAGACCTTTGTCTAAGAAACATTGAGAATTTAACAGGCATACTCAATTTTTCCTGACCCTGTCTTGCTTAATCAGATCATTACGCCACTATAGACCGCATACGTCGCACATTTAGGCGTAATCGCCAGGTCTTATAGCTTGTAACAAAACGTTGCTTAACGATCAGTTTCTAACCAGAATCCTGGCGAAACCCATAAGATACGACAACTTACTCCTCGCAAGAGAAAGGCGTCGTTGACATCACAGGTCAGCACTGTTAAAAATTTCGCCATCTAGTCGTATGACATCTTACGACCCAAAATAATACTAATAACCAGGAAACTGACATGGCGACCAGTTCTGTAGAGAATCAGCGTTTAAACCGTATCCTTCTCACCGGCGCCGCAGGCGGTCTTGGAAAGGTACTCCGCGAAGCTCTTCGCCCCTACGCTGAAGTGATCCGGCTTTCCGATATCGCCAATATGGCACCTGCTGAAGGTCCTCACGAAGAAGTGATCCCTTGTGATCTTTCTGACAAAGCGGCCGTTGATGAGCTTGTCAAAGGCGTAGACGCGATTCTTCACTTTGGTGGCGTTTCCGTTGAACGGCCTTTTGAGGAAATTCTGGAAGCCAATATCAAAGGCGTGTTTCATATCTACGAAGCTGCACGCCGTAACGGCGTCAAGCGCGTTATTTTTGCCAGCTCGAACCATGTGATCGGCTTTTACAAGCAGACCGAGCGTATCGATGCCAGCTCACCGCGTCGCCCGGATAGCTACTATGGCCTGTCGAAATCCTATGGCGAAGACGTGGCCAGTTTCTACTTTGATCGCTATGGCATCGAAACCGTCAGCATCCGTATCGGCTCCTCCTTCCCCGAGCCGCAAAACCGCCGCATGCTGGCCACCTGGTTAAGCTACAGCGATCTGACCAACCTGATTGCCCGCTCGCTGTTCACACCAAACGTTGGCCACACTGTGGTATTTGGTGCCTCCAAGAACCGTGACGTCTGGTGGGATAACCGCCTGGCCGCACATCTAGGCTGGGAGCCACAGGATTCTTCAGAACAGTTCCGTGAAAAGGTCGAAGCCCAGCCCGCCCCTGCTGCGGATGATCCTGCCATGGTGTATCAGGGCGGCGCCTTCGTTGCCTCAGGTCCGTTTGAATAATCACGCCGTTGCTTGCAATGGATCAGGACGATCAGACTGAACAAGAGAGACAAGATGATGCAAGCTGAACTGATTCTGGATGCCCGCAACGGTACGGGCGAAAGCCCGGTCTGGAACCCACGGGAACAGGCACTGTACTGGGTAGACATTCCTGCCCGTACCCTCAATCGCTGGAGCGCTGCCGATGGCAGTACCCGCGCCTGGCTGGCACCAGAAATGATCGCCTGCGTGGCTCGTTACGAGGGCAGTGACAACGCGTGGTTGGCAGGCCTGGAAAGCGGATTGTTTAAGGTCGAACTGGCTGAAGGCGACACCTTGCAGGCGACTGCACTGACCACCGTGGCGCATCCCGCTCAGAACATGCGCTTCAATGATGGCCGCTGCGACCGCCAGGGCCGCTTTTGGGCCGGAACCATGGTCATGGACATGGCTGCCGCCGCGCCTGCTGGAAAGCTCTATCGATTTCCTGAGCAGAATGCGACCGCAGCCGATGGCCTGACGCCGATCCTGGAAGATTTTATTGTTCCCAATGGGTTGGGTTTCAGCCCGGACGGCCGAACCCTGTATCTGTCCGATTCACATCCGAGTGTACAGTTAATCTGGGCATTCGATTACGACACCGATACCGGCACTCCACATAACCGTCGTCTGTTCGTTGATATGAACAACCATCCAGGCCGCCCCGACGGCGCCGCCGTGGATGAGGACGGTTGCTACTGGATCTGCGGTAACGACGCCGGCCAGATTCATCGTTTTACGCCGGACGGTCGCCTTGATCGCTCACTGACTGTACCGGTAAAAAAACCAGCCATGTGCGCCTTTGGCGGACCGGGACTGGATACGCTGTTCGTAACCTCCATTCGACCCGGCGGCGATCTATCCGATCAGCCCCTGGCAGGAGGCGTATTTGCCTTGAGGCCCGGCGTAAAAGGCCTGGAAGAGCCGACGTTCAGAGGATAGAACAACGCCTTCAACCACTGCTGTACTCCTCATAACAAAGACAAGATTCACTCAGGAGTTATCTCATGAATTTCAAACGTAACCTATTAGCCGCTGCATGCTGTGCTCTTCTGACTCCCGCAATCGCACTGGCTGACATCACGCTCAAGTCTTCGGACGTTCACCCAGCCGGCTATCCGACGGTTGTCGCTGTCGACAACATGGGTAAGAAGCTCAAGAAGGAAACTGACGGCGAGATTAGCATTCGTATGTTCCCAGGCGGCGTACTGGGTAGCGAAAAAGAAGTAGTTGAGCAGGTACAGCTAGGCGCCATTCAGATGGCCCGTATCTCCATCGGCTCGGTAGGTCCAGTCGTACCAGAGGTAAACGTCTTCAACCTACCCTTCGTCTTCCGCGATGAAGCGCATATGCGCAAGGTCATTGATGGCGAGGTAGGCCAGGAGCTGCTGGATACCGTAACCAACTCCAACTTCAACCTTGTGGCATTGAGCTGGATGGATGGCGGCACTCGCCATCTGTACACCAAAAAGCCAGTGCGCAAGATGGAAGATCTCGGCGGCATGAAGATCCGCGTGATTGGTAACCCAATCTTCATCGATACCCTGAATGCCATGGGGGGTAGCGGTATTGCCATGGCAACGGGTGAAATCTACAGCGCCCTGCAAACCGGCGTGATCGATGGCGCGGAAAACAACCCACCGACCATGGTTACGCAGAACCATTTCCAGGTTGCCAAGTACTACACCCAGACAGGTCACCTGATCCTGCCTGAAATGTTGGTGATGTCAAAGGCCACCTGGAACAAACTAACCCCGGATCAGCAGGCCCTGGTCAAGAAAACCGCACGCGAAGCGCAAATGGAAGAGCGTGAGCTGTGGGACAAGTACAACGCTGAAAGCGTGACCAAACTGAAGGCCGGAGGTGTGGAATTCATCGAAGTAGACCGCAAGCCATTCTATGACGCCACCGCACCAGTACGCGCAAAATACAGCCAGCAATATGGACCTAAATTTGCTGAACTGGTCAAGCGTGTTGAAGCGGTGCAATAAGGCCTAACAGCCATTACAACAACAATCTGACATGCCCTGCTCGCTCCGAGACTCCCTCGCAGCGAGCATGCGGCCGCTCGGAGCTTCTCATGAAACATGCTCTTCTGCGTGTCAACGATGTCATCTATACCCTTTGTGTCTGGATAGCGGGCCTGTCAATCCTTGTCATCTCGCTCATCATTCCGTGGGGCATCTTCACGCGTTATGTAATGGGTACCGGTTCGTCCTGGCCGGAGCCTATTGCCATTTTGCTTATGTCCATCTTCACATTCATTGGCGCAGCGCCCAGCTATCGCGCCGGTGCGCACATGGCTGTAGCGATGTTTACGGATCGTCTCTCACCACAGCTCAAGCGCTACGACGCCGTCCTGGTCAATCTGCTCATGGCTGCCATCAGTCTGTTCATGACCGTATGGGGTATCAAATTGTGCATGGCGACCTGGTATCAGTTCACCAGCGACCTGGCTTGGCTACGTGTTGGAATAGCCTATTCACCGATTCCAATCGGCGGCGCACTGACCCTTTGGTTCGTGCTTGAAAGAATCATTTTTGGCGATCAAAGCCACCGTCGCGCCGTGCAATACGATGCGGTAGAAGAAGCTGCCGAAGGAGTTGCCTGATATGGATGCGTTCGTGTTGTTAGGCAGTTTCATACTGCTGATCCTAGTAGGCATGCCGGTTGCGTATGCTCTTGGCCTGGCTGCGCTGGTCGGTGCCTGGTGGATCGATATCCCGTTCGATGCACTGATGATTCAAGTGGCAGGGGGTATCAACAAGTTTTCTCTTCTAGCCATCCCCTTCTTCGTACTGGCTGGCGCAATTATGGCCGAAGGCGGCATGTCACGTCGTCTTGTAGAATGCGCCAACGTCATGGTGGGTTTCATTCGCGGTGGGTTGTCGCTGGTTAACATTCTCGCCTCTACCTTCTTTGGTGCCATTTCCGGCTCTTCGCTGGCGGATACCGCCTCGGTGGGCTCGGTACTGATTCCGGAGATGGAAAAGAAAGGTTATCCCCGTGATTACGCAACTGCAGTCACGGTCAGTGGCTCAGTTCAGGCCCTACTGACACCACCAAGCCACAACTCTGTCCTGTATTCGCTGGCGGCTGGCGGCACGGTCTCCATCGGTTCGTTGTTTATCGCCGGTATCGGTCCAGGCCTTCTACTCAGCGCCATCATGATGCTGATGTGCCTGTTCTTTGCCAAGAAGCGCAACTATCCCAAGGGCGAGGTCATCCCGCTCAAGCGAGCCATCAAGATCTGTATCGAAGCGCTCTGGGGCATGATGACCATGGTTATCATCCTGGGCGGTATTCTGTCAGGTGTCTTTACCGCGACTGAATCTGCAGCGGTCGCAGTACTGTGGGCGTTCTTTGTCACGATGTTCATCTATCGCGACTACAAATGGAGTGAGTTGCCCAAGCTGATGCATCGAACCGTGCGCACGGTTTCCGTCGTAATGATCCTGATTGCCTTTGCCGCAAGCTTTGGCTACATCATGACATTGATGCAAATCCCGGCGCAGATTACTGCCGCACTCATGACCGTTTCGGAAAACCGTTATGTGATCCTGATGTGTGTGAACATCATGTTGCTGATTTTGGGCACTGTGATGGACATGGCGCCACTGATCCTGATCCTGACGCCCATTTTGCTACCGGTGATGATCTCCATTGGCGTCGATCCGGTCCACTTCGGCATGATCATGCTGGTCAACCTGGGCATCGGCCTGATTACTCCTCCAGTAGGAGGCGTACTGTTCGTGGGCGCGGCAGTAGGCAAGGTCACCATTGAACAAACTGTAAAAGCACTGCTGCCTTTCTATGTCGCACTGTTTGCTGCATTGATGGCCGTGACGTATATCCCTGCAATTTCTCTCTTCCTGCCCAGCCTAATGAGTAACTGATTTTCCGCACCGCTGCTGGCCTCGCCTATACCTCATCGAGGCCAGCAATCTCTTCCCCTCCTAGCAGACAGCTCACCAAAATCCGCTATCTCGGCCTGAGAACGCTATATGGCCGGGCGACCGCTGAGCTTGGCCTTCCATCGGCTTACCGCATTGGATAGAAACTCCAGCGCAACGGGGTAACTCATATAAAAGTGTCCTAAATCAATAACCTGATCTGGACCATCATTCCCTTGTCTACCTCTTGTACCTTATTCGCCTTAATCCAATATGGCAGGTAGCGCCGCACATTCAGCAGGAAGCCCCAAAGTCGAATAGAGACAGTAAATCTGCCTTGCGGAGTTATCTATGGATGCTCAGTGTGAAGTGTGTTACTCGGCTTTTCCTCCAATTGAAAGGCCTAACCGAAGCGGCATGCTCCAGGTCGACGATATCCACCAGATCTATTGGGAGGAATGTGGTAACCCGGAAGGTTTGCCTGTCGTTTACCTGCATGGCGGACCCGGTGAAGGGGCTCCTCCTTCCAAACGCCAATTCTGGGACCCGGACTATTACCGGATCATTCTGTTCGACCAGCGTGGCGCGCTACGCTCTACTCCCTTGGCTGAAGTCAAAAACAACACCACCCAGCACCTGATCGATGATATCGAGATGCTCAGAGAGATGCTTGGCATCGACAAGTGGCTTGTCTCTGGCGGCTCGTGGGGAACCACCCTGGCACTTGCGTATGGGGAGGCACATCCCGATCACTGTCTTGGCTTTGTGCTACGTGGCATCTTTTTAGGCACAACTGACGAGATCAACTGGTTCATTTACGGTATGCGCCTGTTTTTCCCGAAGGCTCATGAGGACTTCGTAAAGTGGCTCCCGGAAGACGAGCAGGATGACCTGCTAGAAGCCTATAGCAAACGGGTGATCTCCGAGGATGAAGATGTCCGCCGGGAAGCGGCGCGTTACTGGGTAAAGTATTCTGGTAGCTGCGCCCTACTACGCCATGATCCCGAAGGCGTTGAAGAGCAGGCAGCCGATGATACAACCATGATGGGCATGGGCATTCTGGATCCTTACTACTTCAAGCACAGCATGTTCCTGGAAGATGATCAGTTACTTCGCAACATCGACCGTATAAACCACCTGCCCTGCGCTATTGTACAAGGCGGGCATGACATGATTGCCACTCCTCACGCGGCCTATCGACTGCACAAAGCCTGGCCTGGCTCTGTGCTCAACATGGTGCCTGATGCAGGCCACTCGCCTACAGAACCAGGAACCTTGAGCGGATTGATAAAGGCGTTTGAAATCTTCAAGAAGACCGGTGACTTTCACTAGCCTTGACAGAGCTGCTTAAACACATCTCCACCTATACAGACGAGAGTCTTTTAACAAGCACCGTCATCTAGGATAGGGTACCTATCAAGACCACAACGAGAAGGCTTGCACGACTACCTTTCGTGCAAGCCTTCCCGGATAGCCGTTTAGAACATCAACCCGTATCCCATCGGATACAAGGGTTTGCTGTTACCTTCATAGCTGGTCGAATGACGATTGATCACTTGCTCCATGGAGAGCGGCAGATCGAACGGCAACTTGCCTTTGAAGCGAGTCGGATTGACCACTGAGTCCAGAAGGATCTCATCAGACACGCCAAAGTTGCCAATGAGCGCGCTCACACGTCCCTGAAGCTTTGTCAGCACGGCTGGACGATCCAGGTACACACTCACAATAGTCGGTACACCCTTTGCGCTGGCGGCCTTGATCTGGAGCAGATCTGGATTGTCTTCCGGATAGTCCAACGAGCCCTCATGCTGCATGCTCCCAAACAGATAATTCGGATGCAAAAGCTCATAAGGTGCGGTCGAGCGCACAATGGCTACATCCGCCTTATCCAGCGAGTCCACTACATTCAGCCCGGCCTTTTGCGCAGCAGCAGCATCGACGTTATAGAGATAGACATTTCGCCCTTTACCGATGGGCAACAGCTTGCTGTTCTTCAGCAATACAAGCGAGTTCTTCTGAGCCTCGTCTGCCAGCTGCTGATGTTCTGCACTACCAACAACCTCAGATGCCTTGGACTCATCCACATAGGGATTCTCAAAGAGGCCCTGCTCGAACTTCTGTTTCATGATCCGGACGACCGCTTCATCCACCCGACGCTCAGAGACGAGCCCTTGTTTAACGGCGTTGACTATAAGGCTGCTGTCATCCACCCCACCCAGCTGGTCGACACCTGCATTGATGGCCTTGGCGGTACGCTGGAGTTCGGTTAGCGACTCAACGCCCCACGGCATTCCCAGCGAGAACGGCTCACCCGGCTTGCTCCCATTTTGGCAGGCCTCGTTACAGTCTTTAGTGATCAGCCAGTCGCTTACCACAACGCCCTTGAAGCCGTAGCGATCCCGCAGGAGATCCTGCAGCAGGAAACGGTTAAAACCAGCCCCCACCTGCTCCTCAATGGGGCGTCCCTGGTGGGATGCATTCTGAAGAATCGAATAGGTCGGCATGATCGACCCTACATTCACCTCGAATGCCCCTATGAAGGGAATGATATGTTGGCGAATGTCCTTGCCATAAAAGTCTGCATATTTGCCATAGGCATTGTGGCTATCCCAACCGTCCTTGGCTTCACCGTAACCCACCCAGTGCTTGACCACGGTGACCACACTGCCCGGATTCAGGAAGTTACCATTCTGCATGCCCTGGACGTAGGCACGAACCAGGCGCTTGGCTAACTGGGCATCCTGTCCAAACGTTCCACTGCCACGCGGCCAACGCGGTTCGGTATAAAGGTCCGCCTGGGGCGATAACGCTACATTGATACCGACGGCGCGGTACTCATCACGCACCACTTCAGCAAATGTCTTGACGACTTTGGCATCGCCAATGGCACCTAGCCCCAAGGCCTCCGGCCACTTGGAAAAGGAGCCGGACTGGTTACTGGCACCCGGCGTGTACAAAAAGGAGTTTCGAGGGTCCGTACTGATGCTTAGAGGAATCGCCAAACGCGACTTTTCAGCCAGCACCTGTAGCGCATTGTTTTGCTTGGCAAAGTTCTCAGGGTCAGTGTCCAGACGCGTGATGTAGGTATTAACCTTCTTTTCTTCAATCGTCTTGGCGATAGCGTCTTGATCATACACAGAGCCACCATCCAAGCCGCCAGCATCCGCTACGGTCGGAAAAGTGCCGTGCATCATGGCACCAGCCTTTTCCTGCAGCGTCATCCAGGTCACAAGGTTGCGCGCGCGATCCTCGGCAGGTAGCCGCCAGTCCTCATAGCGATCCAGCCGACCGTTACGGTTCATATCCTTGAATTGCAAGCCACCCACTGTGATTACAGGCACATCTTTTTGCTTAAGTGTCACGCCGTGCGAAGTAACACTTTGCGCCGAGACTCCTGTCGCCAGTGTGGCTAAGCTGAGTAAAGCTGCGGCCTTTTTCATTGAACCCTCTTTTCCTTATTATTTGTTAACGTAGCGCACTAATGATCTAGAGCACTGGAACTATAGAGCAGGTTTTACATATCTGCCTATAACCGACTCAGATTTGTCTAGCATACGTGTTTGAGCCAATACACTTACGCCTTAACACGCCCTAGAACGCGATCCATTACCCAGTCGGTTTTAACCGCTTCGCGCGCCAGCGCAGCGTACTCTCGCTCCCCTCGGATGTGCGCATTCATACCCAGCACGTGATACCACTGAATATGCTCAGGGTGCTGGATGTATTCACTCAGGGTTTCCTCAGCCTCTAACCGGACCGGCTCATCCCCGAAAACAGAAAAGACGATACGCCCCTGGCTACCAATAAGCTCGACTCGATCTTCGTGACGATCAGCCACGAAATTCCAGCACCCTATGCCTAGAGCGCCCGAGGCGAACCGCCAGCTACCTACCACTGCGTCCTCCGCAGCATAGAGCCCCGCCTGTCTGGCCGTAAAACCATTCACATTAACGATATCGCCCAGCAGGTATTGGAACAGGTCAAGGCCATGACTGGCCAAATCTGCAAAGTATCCACCACCAGCAACCGCCGGATCGGTCCGCCAGTTAACCTGCTGCTCCAGATCTTTTTGGGAAGGCGGTTTCAGCAGGCTCCAGGTCAACTGCCTGACATCCCCTATATGCCCCTGCGCGAGCCATTCGCGCACGCGCTGAAAACGAGGCAGTGAGCGACGGTAGTACGACACGAAGAGATAGCGCCCGGCTTCGTCGAAGGCCTGCTGCATTTCCTTGCTTTGCGTGCTGCTGAGCGACATCGGCTTTTCGACGCAGCAGTGCTTACCTGCTGCGGCGACCAGCAAACTATAGGCATGGTGGCTATCTGGAGGGGTTGCGATATAGACGGCATCTACTTCAGGGTCGTCGATCAATGCCTGTGCATTAGTGTAGACCCGACCAATTCCATGGCGGGCCGCATAATCCTCAACCGCCTCGGCGCGGCGCCCCATGACGGCTACCAGCGCAGAACCAGGCGCTTTGTAAAAAGCAGGCCCGCTTTTACGCTCCGTCACATCCCCACAGCCGATCATTCCCCAACGCACGACGTCCATGAGCTCTTCCCCTTGTTCAAAGAATTATTAGGTTTAACACCTACTCCTTGCCATGGCTTAATGCAGCCACGCAGACTCAGAACCGCTCAAGAAATGCAGGCGTATCAGCATAGTAATCATTGCGCCAGGCACTGCGAACTGTTAGTTAGTAACGGAGCCGTGACAAACAGTCTGCTGATACGAGCAACTCGTTTGGCACAGGCAGCCCATCCAAAACAAGAAGCGACAGATGATGACCAGCCAGCGCCCGGTAACAGAACTCTCCTTACCTAAACCGATTATCGAACGGGCCGAAGCCCTTTTGCAGAAAGGCGGTCGATGCTTGCTTGGAATTGCCGGACCACCCGGCGCAGGAAAGTCAACCGTCGCTGAACTGCTGGCGGCTGAACTGGGAGCACGGGCATTGGTCGTGCCCATGGATGGATTTCACCTGGCTAATCAAGAGCTGGCTCGTCTAGGCCTTGCCGAACGCAAGGGTGCGCCAGACACGTTCGATGTGCATGGCTATCGCGCGCTATTGGAGCGACTCAGACACCAGCGTGCAGACGAAACCATTTATGCCCCCTCTTTCCATCGCGATATCGAGGAGGCTGTTGCCGGATCGATTCCAGTCTCGCCGGACGTATCCCTGATTATCAGCGAAGGAAACTACCTGCTACTTGATGAGGGTCCATGGCAGCCGGTTGCCGGACTGTTTGACGAGTGCTGGTACGTTGCCGTTGACCCTGATGAGCGCCGTACACGACTAATCGAGCGCCATATGCACTTTGGGCGAAGCCTCGAAGCTGCCCAGGCCTGGGTAAATCAGACCGACGAGCCCAACGCTCTGCGGATAGAGCAGTACCGGAACCGAGCTCATCTTCAAATTCCATGGTCTGACGGTCCGGCTTAGTACTTCTAGAGCCCCGCAATAAGCCCAAGCCTAGCTCGGACGTAGCCAGGCCTTTCCGATAAGCCTTCGGCTCATTGGCTAGAAAAGCATCCCCAACAAAGAGGCTTTGACAGCCGCTTCTGCCTTATTGGAAGAATGAAGTTTTCGCATGGCATTCACCAAGTGAAACTTAACAGTGCGCTCATCGATATTAAGAATCAGTCCAACTTCAATATATGTCTTACCAACAGCCGTCCATTTCAGAACTTCCCGCTCACGGCAAGTTAGCTCAGTTGTACATTCAGGCATGGTTTTCGGAGCAAGGAAACGCACCATCGAAGAATGAACAAGCTTGGTTAGCCATATAAGTTTGGCTTCTTTTTCATCCAGCTCCTGAAGGGTAAGTTTTTCCGAGGAACGAACAAGGGACAGTATTCCCATCGTTCCAAACTGCCCTCGCGACGAGAGACACCAGCCATGGCGAATATCGTGCTGCATCGCCTCTTCCCAGAAGTCATGCTCTACAGCTGATTGTTCTGCTGACCAGATCAAGGGCGATTGCTCTTGAATACCGTGCCTCACCGTAGGATCGATGCAGTAGTAATTGTTAGCTACGTACTTACTTTTCCAAGCATCGGGAAATGTTGTGAGAAGTTCTATTTTTGGGCTAGATACAGGAAGTGGTGCCTGAAGACCATAAGAACAAAATTGAAACCCCAGACCTGAAATGATCTTTCCAAGCTCACTGAACAATTGATGTTCGGATTTAGCCCCGGAGCATAAAGAGAGATAATCCTCACGCCAGTCTTTCACATTACTTCAACCTTTGTAAAAGATGCCCAAATGGGCAGTGGTTTGTTTCTAACAGGCTCCGTACCATCATCTATTGATGAAGACTTAATTATTGCGAAACAACTTGTAAGGTGATGAATCTTGGTCGATTTAGGTATTCTTTCGTCGCATCCTAAGGGCGCAGCCATGTCTTTATTAGCACCAGATCATTTCATCCGCATGTCTTACAAGGAGTTCAGTAACGTCGCCTTTTATCAATACATGGCCTGGATGGATACGGATCTTGTCGAAGAGTTGCACAGTCTTGGGATAGAGGCCGTGTCTGCAGGATTTTGCGAATGGGCCAGCACAACCCACTTGCCCTCCATCAGTATTGGCTGGACCTGGTTCAGACAAAGTTCGATTGGAAGTCCCTATCTTGCCCCAGGCGGAATCAGCACAAACCTAATGCTACGTTGTGCAACCGGTTACGATTTAGGACCACGGGCTACAGAAGAATTATTAATATCCTGGCTCTCTCGACAAAATTGGCAGTCCGGAATTCCAATCACCTTATAGCAGACCTGTCCAGATGGGCAGCTGTCCAAAAAAACGTCGCTCTCTTGTAATGGAGTAAAGACACTTACGGAGATGCGATATGCTTAGTATGGTAACAGGGACGGTTAAAGATTTAAAACCGGCCATGGCGCAGGCCCTTTCGGTATATCGATATAACATTTTTGTTGAAAAGATGGGCTGGCCGCTTGAGTGTCAGGAAGGCAATGAACAAGATGCCTTCGACCGCGAAGACACTCTTTATGTAGTGGCACATGACAACAATAACGATGTATGTGGCTGCGCTCGCCTATTGCCTACACATAAGCCTTATCTACTCGGTGAAGTCTTTCCGGAACTCATGGAAGGCGCAGCTTTACCGCACTCCTCCGACATTTGGGAACTCTCCCGCTTTGCCTTGAGCACTCCTAAAAACAAAGTATTAACTGCCGCACAATCATGGCAAAACAATATTGCATTGATGTCAAAAGTGATCGAAACAGCTAGTGCTCGAGGGGCTCGTCGTTTGATCGCTTTTTCCGGTGTCGCCAACGAAAGGTTACTTAAGCGCGCGGGTTTAAACATCCACCGTATTTCAAAACCACACCTTATTGATGAAAAACCGGTCGTCGCTTTCTGGATAGAAATCGACAACCAGACAAGAAGTGCATTAGGTCTTCACTAATACGACCTGATTGCCATGCGTGCTTAATAACAAGATGGATCGATCAACTAATTGAAAAGGACTTTGATAAAAGGCCCTTGTTTGGCTTTAAAACAACCATCAGGTGATCCCTGCCTTTCAACACCTGAAAGCCAGCTTGACCTTGAATTTCCGTTTCCCAATCATTTAGATGACCTAAACTCATGACTCAGGCAATCAGATCTTATTCCAGCCGTACAGCAGACAAATTTGTCGTCCGTCTTCCTGAAGGGATGCGCGATCATATTGCGGATGTGGCCCGAAACCATCACCGGAGCATGAACTCCGAGATTATTGCTCGTCTAGAGCAGAGCCTGATCCAGAATGGTGAAATGGACGGCAGCTCCAGAATGCGGCTGGATAGCCCTGAGCTGAGCGCCCACGAACGCGAGCTGTTACAACGCTTCAGAGTTTTGTCAGGGCGTCAGCAGAACGCACTGATTTCGCTGATCGCTGACAACGCAGCAGCACCCGCACGCGAATAGACATTATTATTCGGGCCTGTTTCCCATCATGAGAACAGGTCCGAATCTTTTAGCCAGGATTCTCAACGCCCACAGGATCTTGCCACTTCGATTCAGCCACGTCCTGGAAACAAGCGAAACGTAGATGGCAGCAGAGCTGCACTATCTCAATCAGATTCTGCCTTTGCTCTCTGTTCGTCATCCTCCATATGGGCCAGCACTGTTCTACTTACATATTCGCCCTCGCGAGCCTGTATGCTAAGAGCCTTTAGCCATGCCCATCGTTTAATTTTTTCTAGGCCGCACTCCCGCCCTGCCTTTCGCTGGTTGTCCTTACCTACTATTCCCGCCATATCACATTCTCGGAAACATACCTGACGCCGGGTTTCATCGGGCATCAGATTAACCGTAGCCTCAGGCATCCTTTGAACGTAGTGTCCGGTTTTGCTGATAGCGCGCCAACGATCCGCCTACTGCAACAACCACCAAAGCCCCAGTTATGCCGGCAATGTAATATGCCCATGATGGCAACGCTGGTAGGCTGATATCGGTCACAGCCATTCCGCCTGCAATCCAACCCAGTAGAGCCGCTCCCAACTTGATGACGATGGGAAAGCGCTCCATCAGACGTAACACTAGCTTGCTTCCCCAGATGATGATTGGGATGCTTACAACGATTCCGAAAATGACCAATTCAAGCTGACCGTGGGACGCCCCTGCCACGGCCACAACGTTGTCCAGGCTCATAAGCGCATCCGCCACAATAATGGTCCAGATAGCACCCAGCAGTTTCGGACTGGCTTTAAGGTCAGCATGTTCACCCTCATCCTCAGGCAACATCAGCTTTATACCGATCCAGATGAGCAGCAACGCACCGACCAGCTTGAGATACGGCAGCATAAGCAACTCAAGGGCAAAAAAGATCAGGACTATCCTAAGTAGAATAGCGCCTAGCGCCCCCCCTAGAATGGCCTTGTTTCGCTGTGCTTCAGGCAGCTTTCGACACGCCAGGGCAATCACTACGGCATTGTCCCCACCCAGCAGGATGTCGATCAGAATAATCTCTCCGACGGCAAGCCAAACATCTGGATTACTCATTAACTCAGTCAATAGCGTCTCCTTTGAGACAGTAGCCAGTAAAGCATGCGCAAGAAAAACCGCATGAATCCTGTTGATGTAGAGGCAGCCCTTAAGTGGAGCGTCAGTGTATCCAAAGGTTTCATGCACATTGACAGGCAATGGGAAAGAATATCTACCGCCGGGGTCATAGCCTTGAAACCGTCTGCTACCCATCACCGGTAGCGCTCGCCTACTACCAAGGAGCCTGTGTGGAACCGTTGAAAATCGCTACGTTCAATGTGAATGGCCTGCAGGCACGACGCTCCAACCTACTCGAATGGCTGCACCGCGAATCGCCTGATGTGGTGTGCCTGCAAGAGCTGAAAATGGCTGATGCCAGTTTTCCTGTCGATGACATACAAAATGCAGGTTACGGTGCGCTATGGCAGGGCCAGAAATCCTGGAACGGAGTAGCCATTCTGGCCAAGGGCGAAACGCCATTGGAAAGCCGGCGTGGCCTTCCGGGTAATGAGGACGACCCACAGAGCCGCTATCTGGAGGCCGCCGTGCACGGTATAGTCGTTGGCTGCCTGTACCTTCCCAATGGCAATCCACAACCAGGTCCCAAATTTGAATACAAGCTGGACTGGTTTGAAAAGCTGATCGCCTATGCTGCTCAGCTACAGGCGAGCGGCCATCCGGTCATTCTTGCGGGTGACTATAACGTCATCCCTACTGATGAAGATATCTACAGTACGCGTTCCTGGCAGAAAGATGCATTGCTGCAACCGGAAAGCCGGGCCTGCTTTGAGCAACTGTTGAAGCAAGGCTGGACCGATGCCCTGCGCACGCGTCATCCAGATGAGCGTATCTATACATTCTGGGACTACTTTCGCCAACACTGGCAGAAGAACTCAGGCATGCGCATTGATCATCTCCTGCTGAGCACCTCCCTTGCGCCTCGCCTGCTGGATGCAGGTGTAGATCGCTGGGTACGAGATCAACCTCATGCCAGCGACCACGCGCCAACCTGGATTACACTCAAGCCGGCCTAGAGGAAGACATGATGGGGTAATAGGTATCGTGCTACCTTCTCATGTCTACCAATGTCTGTAAGGGATAGACAGTGACTCAGCCCACGCTGGTATCGGACCGTCTGGTGTTAAGTCCACTTCTGCCTGCTGATGCGCCACGCATTCAGCTGCTGGCGAACTCACCGTTGATTGCCGATGTAACCGCCCATATTCCTCACCCTTACCCTGACGGGTTAGCCGAATCATGGATTGCCTCACATTCTAGCCGTTGGCAGGCTGGCGAACTGGCGGCCTTTGGCATTCGCCTGAAAGATTACGGTCAGCTGATAGGCGTCATTTCACTGAACCACATCCGTAATCGACGCGCCATGGTTGCCTATTGGATCGGCATTGAGTACTGGAATCAGGGGTATGGCTCGGAGGCGTGCAAAACTATTACAACCTTTGGCTTCCAGGGAATGGATCTGATAGAGATTCGCGGCAATCATCTCGCGCGAAATCCCGCCTCAGGCAGGGTTCTGGTAAAGAGCGGCTTTGAATATCTGTTTTCTAAACCTACCGCGCTAGGCTTGAAAACAGAAGAAATGATGATGTTTTACCGGCTCACTCACAGCTCATAGCATTGCATTACTGGCTCCTGAAGGGTGCCATCCAGGCCAAGCTGGATGGCAACGCTAAAAGTCAGTGTGCCACCTCATCAAGCTCATTGCTTTTGACGAGTGTCAGCCGGCCCTCAAACAGACGGTATACCTGATCAGCTACGTCGATAAGCGCAGGTCGGTGTGATACAGCAATAACCGTAATGCCCGGTGTCAAGGCTTTGAGGGTCTGGCTGATAGCGGCTTCCGATTCAGGGTCGAGCGCACTGGTAGCTTCATCCAGAATCAATAGCCGAGGGTTATGCGCCAGTGCACGGGCAATAACGATACGCTGACGCTGCCCGCCAGACAGGCGACCGCCCCGCTCCCCTACAATCGCGTCCATGCCGCCAGACAGCTTCTCCACGAACTCCCAAGCACCTGCCTGCTTGAGCGCACGCTCGGCATCGTCAGCCGTAAGCGCAGGATCACCCAGGGTAACATTGGCCAGGACGGTATCGTGCAGCAGCAAGGTCTCCTGCGGGACATATCCAATCAGGCGGCGCCATTGGCGCTTGTCGAGCTCTTCGATTGGATCATTATCAATCAGGACACGCCCGGACTGAGCGGCCAATAGAGCACATATCAGATCCAGGATGGTGGTCTTTCCCGACCCGGAAGGTCCAATGAGACTGGTAAACGTTCCAACCGGAATATTCAGGTCTACTTCGCTCAGAATAGGTTTGCTTCCGTAGTGAAAGGATGCGCGCTCAAAGGTAATAGCGCTCTTCAAAGAGGGCGTGCGGGTTCCGCCATTTGGCTCGGCATCGGCCAGCGCAGCGTTAATCGAGTCTTGCAAGGCCCAATAGGCGCTCTCTTGTGCAGCCATTCGATGGTAACGCTGCTGCGCCTTGTGAAGCAGACCCAGCACGCGTACTACCAGAAATATAAGAACCATGACGGAAGACAAGGGCAGCTTCCATACTACTAGCGCAGCATACAGTCCGGCCGCTGCCAGAATAGCGAGCATAGGCTCCTGCATGGCGCGCAGTGCCTCACGGCTCATGACCTCGCGCTCCATCGCCTTGTTGAGCTCGGCAGCCTGATGCCGCAGCAGTGAATCGGCAATGTCGTAGCGGGCCATGGCCTTGAGCGGCTTGACCGATGCCAATGTGTCGGTCAGATGAGCAAGCAGCTCGCGCATGAGACTCGTCTGGCTCTTGCCAGCGCGACGGGACGTTTTTACCAGCCGCTGGAGAGCCATTAAAAGAACGCCCCCTAGTAGAAGCGAAACCAGCGTTGCCTTCCACGAGACGATAAAAGCGATAAAGGCATATACCGCTGCCTGAATTACCAGGGCCAACATATTGGCTGCATGCTCATACCCCGTCGAAGCACGATAGGCCTCGGTCGCTACGGCATTGGCCAACGCGCCAGCAGGCTGACGCAGGTAGTACTCCCAGCGACTGCCTAACAAGGCACGAATCAGGTCAATTCGAAGATCGGTGGCAACATGAGCTACAGCATAACCAACCTGGCGATTACCTAGCAGCACCAACATGCTGCTTAGTGTCAGCCCAAAGACGATAACCACCAGCATGGTGACAAGCGTAGGTTCGAGACCCACCAGACCGAGCACATGGATGATTTTATTGGAGAGGTCAGAATGAGCCTGGTCACCTAGTGCAATAGAAAGCAGCGGCAGCAAGGTCGTCAATCCGACCCCTTCCGCAATACCTGCCAACAGCAGGCTTATCAGCATCAGAAACGTACGCACCGGGTAGGCACGACCGTAGGCAAAAAGAATCCGCATGGTATATCCGTTAGCGATGGGCCCGGTTAACTAGACAGGGAGCGCGCAGCTCAACTTGCCGCCAGACTACATGAAAAGGGTAATCCAGCTCCGTATCCCTGTGAGCCTATAGCTTGGTTCATAAACGCTCGATCTGCCTTACGCCGACTTGGGAACTGCGTAAGGCAGATGCGTTAGCCAACGTGTGCCACAGTCGAGAATTGGTGACGTAGCGTTGCAAAGGCGGCAATGATCTGGTCAATCTGTTCTGGCGTATGGGCAGCACTGACGCTGCAGCGAACCAGGGCATCCCCGTTGGGGCTAGCCGGAGGCAGTACCAGGTTCACATACACGCCCTGCTCAATCAGCGCTTCCCAGAAGGCAACACCCTCCTTGGGCGAGCCCAGCATGACCGGAATGACAGGGCTTGGCTTCGAACTTACCCGATACCCTAGCGCCGACAGCCCCTTGTGCAGTTGCCGGGCATTGCTCCAGAGCTGTGCTCTGAGTTCCGGACGAGCACGCAGGCTCTGCAAAGCCGTACGCACAGAGGCAATCACTGAAGGCGAAGGCGATGCAGTAAAGATATAGGGACGACTCGCATAACGAAGCAGATCAAACTCGGCATGCTGGCTCGCCGCAAAGCCACCAATAGCCCCCAGGCTCTTACTGAACGTACCCAGGATGACATCTACGTCTTTCTCAACGCCTAACGCTTCGGCCAGACCTCGACCGTTGGCACCCAACACGCCAACAGAGTGCGCTTCATCAACGAGCAGATAACCACCCAGACGACGCTTGACTTCGACGATCTCCTCCAATGGCGCCTGATCGCCCATCATGCTGTAAATGCCTTCAACAATAATGATCGCGTCCCGAGCTTTTTCGCCCAGGCGAAGCATGCGCTTTTCCAGGTCGGCCGCATCATTATGGCGAAAGCGAATGACCTGCGCGCCACCCATGCGACATGCATCGTAGATGCTGGCATGGCAATCGGCATCCAACAGGACGGTATCATCGGGCCCTGCCAGGGTTCCGATAATGCCCAGGTTGGCCAGATACCCTGTCGAGAAGACGATGACCGAACGGCGCTGAAAGAAATCCCCCAGCTCCTCTTCAAGTGCGATGTGGCTACCGTAGCTGCCATTGGCCATGCGAGACCCTGTTGTACCGGTGCCTTCATGCTCCAATGCCTGCTGGGCGGCCTTGATGCAATCGGGGTCAAAGGTCAAACCCAGGTAATTATTGGTCCCTGCGAGCACTACACGCCACTGCCCGATCCGTCCTTCTGTTGGCGTGTAAATCTCATCGATGCGTGTACCAAAAGGGCTGGGCTCTGCCTGGATCAGCGCCGTGCGCTCTTGCGCCAGCTTGTTAAACTTATCGAACAAGGCCATCTGCAGGCTCCAGCAGGGCGATGACAGTATGTGCCAGTTGCGCAGGGGTACGGACGTCTGTCAGGACATTCAGAGGGATAGAAATATCGAACTCGTCTTCCATCTCCATCAGGAGATCCATGACTTTGATAGAGTCCAGGCCAAGCTCCTGAATGAGATCAATGTCAGGATGGATAGGCGTGCCAGGAGGTGCAAGGCGATTCAGGTATGCAAAAATATTTTCTAGTATTTTTTCTTGGGATGTCATGACTATGTCCCTAAACGGAATGAATGCCCTAGGCCTTTCAGAAATAACGCTCTTCCAGAGCCCTCTCCAGCAGGATATTGGGGTGCCATCCCAGTGCCTGCTCAACGGCCGTATTACTGCATGACCAGTTTGGGTGTCTCAATTCCCCTACCTTAGCGGGTGTCAACATGGGGGCACGCCGTGTGAGGCAGGAAAAAGACAGATTGACCTGCGCAATGCCCTGAAGCAACGCGGCCGGCACAGTAACTTGACGCACCGACCCGTGGCGAATCTTTTTAGCAATCTCAGCGATACCTTGCCAATCGTAATTGCCAGGACAGCCATCACAGAGTTCATAAGTAGCCGAGTGTACCTGTGGAGCACTGACCCAAGCCACTACAGCGCGAACCAGATCTTCTACATGGATGAATGACAACCGCGCGGTCTGCTCACCCAGGGTCAATAACCAGCCGCGCAACAACCATTCGAAGAGCGGGCGCATTTCTTTGTCGCCCGGCCCATACACAGCGGTAGGTCTGAAAACCGTAACCGAAAGGTCACCTGCCCGTTTTTGTACCGCCTGCTCTGCCTCTCGCTTGGAGGCTGCATACCAAGACAACTCCGGATGTCGGGCCGCCAGCGAAGACATCAGGAGAAACCGATGGCTGGCCCCCACCCTTCGCACAGCCTCCATCAGACGGACACTGCCATCGACATTGATACGATTGAATTGGTCGAGAGAACTGCCTCGGACAGCGCCCGCCAGGTGGATAACAGCATCCGCCTCTTCTACCAGACGCTCAAGCGAACCGGCATTCTCAAGCGACCCCTTGATCCACTCGATACCCTCGTGCACACCCTCTTCACGTCGGCTCAAGGCACGCACGGTGAGGCCCGATTCAACCAGGCGCTTGCGCAAAGTAGTTCCGATGAAGCCTGTCGCCCCGGTGAGGGCGACAACCTGAACGGCCAAAGGCTTATCCAGCAGCAAGGGAGAGACTGCAATCAGCCTCGATCTGCTGAATAAAGCGCTTCCGTGCCTCTGCACGTGAGGGCTTACCGGATGAGGTACGGGGTAATGAATGTGGCGGTACCAACTCCACCCGACAGGTAAGGCCAAACTCGCTGTTAATGAGCTTGGTCAGTGACTGGGCAAAATGTTCGCGCTGCTCTGGATCCATGATACGGCATTGAACCTGGACAACCACTTGAGGCTCGTCTTCACCCGGAATAAGAAAGGCAATGACGTCCCCCGGACGGATATCAGGCTGACACTCAGCCAGATACTCGATGTCCTGAGGCCAGATATTACGCCCCCGTACGATAATCAGATCTTTACGGCGGCCGGTAATATAGAGCTCGCCTTTGGAGAGGTAGCCTAAATCACCCGTATCCAGCCAATCACCTTTAGGGCTCATGACCGCCTGGGTGGACTCTTCGTCGCGAAAATAACCCGACATCAGGCTTGGCCCTTTCAGGGTGATACGACCGATTGCACGCTCAGGCAGAGCTTGTCCGCTATCGTCACGGATCTCAAGCGTATGCCCAGGCAGAGCAGCACCACAATTTACAAAGGTACTGGCATTGCCATCCGGCCCATCAAAAGGAATAGCCTGCGAGTGATGCTCAAGCTCCCGGCGATTGATACGGTCCGTCTGGATACCTGTATCACGACAAGCAAAGCTGACGCCCAGGGTGCTTTCTGCCAATCCATAACATGGCAGGAATGCTTTGCAATCAAAGCCCGTCCGCTCAAACTGCGCGGCGAATCGACTCAATACCTCAGCACGAATCGGCTCGGCACCAATGCCTGCGACACGCCAGCTGGACAGGTCAAAACGCTCCATGTCGCTCTCGCGGACACGGCGCGTACAAATGTCGTAGCCAAAGGGAGGCGCAAAGGAAATCGTGCCTCTGTTCTGGCTGATCAAGCTCAGCCACTGCCGTGGACGCATGGCAAAATCCTGGGTCCGCATATAGTCAACGGACAGCTGGGACGCCATTGGGCCAAGGACAAAACCGACCAGCCCCATGTCATGATAGAACGGAAGCCATGACACGCAGCGATCACCAGGCTGAACACCTAGTCCATCTCGCGTGATGCCTTGCAGATTTGCCATGACGGCACGTTGCGTCACAACAACGCCGCGGGGAAACCGCGTACTGCCTGAGGTGTACTGTAGGTACGCGACCTCGTCGCTACGGGACGGCGCCAGCTCAACACTTGGCATCGGGCGCAGGGATAGCTCCTTGGCCGTACCAATGAAGCGCATCGGCTGCTCGACTGCCTCCTCCGCAAACTTCACCAACTCTGCCGGGGCGAATACAGCTGACGCCTCGCAACTCTTGAGCAGGCCCTTGAGCTTTTTGACGTAGATATCGTGGCTGCCTAGCCCAGAGGGAATCGGCAGCGGAACGGGTACGAAGCCGCCATACTGACAACCGTAGAATATCTCCATGAAGGACAGATCGGTATCGGCGATCAAAGCAATCCTGTCGCCCCGCTGAAGTCCTAAGCCATGAAGTCTTTTAGCCACTTTGAGGGCTTCTCTTCTCAGGACGCCATACTGTACGACCGCCGTCAGGCGGCAGCGGCCGTCGTAGAAATTCAGCCCCGTTTCGCCCTCAGCGGCATAATCAAGCGCTTCCGACAAGGTTGAGAAATCAGCCAGGCGTTGAGGTAAAACGTGTTGAGTTAGTGTTGCAGACATGTACAGTTCAGCCATCCCTTTGGTCCTGCTCTCAGCACATCGCATGCAGCGGGCCGATCAGCAAGGCCAGCAGCGCATCAGTTCATCACGTAAATTAACGCTGTCGACCTCTTGAAGCTCAATCGATGAACTCAACTGAGGGGGTCCCGGCCAGGCACTATCACTGAATTCCTGGTCAGCCCAAGTACGGGGACTGTTGTAACGAGGTATTACATGAAAATGGACGTGTGGATCGACCATCATCAGCATTAAATAGTTCAGTTTGCTGTAGTTGAAAACACCTTTTAAAGTGCTTTCGATATCAGTGGTAACCGTTTTGAGTTCCGTAAAGGCTGCAGGACTCAACTCGGCAAATGCAGTGGCCTCTTCCTTGGCAATCAATACCAGGGAGCCCAACGTTACCTGCTGTGGCCGTAACTGCACCGACCAGTACTGGTAATCACGAATCACAGAACCAGGAGCGCCAAACTTCTTCATGGTGGCGTTCAACGCATCAGTCGACTCCATCCGGCACCCATTCTTATCGTATGATTTGATCCGGCTACGGAAGTTAAATGTTTATGCTCCACTTTGAAAGCCCAGTTGAACCGCTACAGCTTGTTATTTTTTGAAACATTCGCAAACCATAAGCGCATAATCGAGCCTTGGGAAGAAGTAATGAGTGTATGTAAGAAAGCATGTTTCAAACGTAACCCGAAGCATTGTTCAGCTAACTAAGCCAAAGGCCTTCATGTGGATCAACTCACCTCCGGGACTAGACAATCAGTTGAAGTCAGGCCAGTTATCAGCAAGACCGACAGGGCAACCTTTATCAGTCTTCCAGGGCGGCTCTACAGAAACGATCCGAGCTGGATTGAGCCCCTGCATTTTGAGCGTCACGAACACCTCTCCCGCAAGAATCCAGTATTTGAACATCTAACGTGGCGGGCCTGGATTGCCTGGTCAGGTCATGAACCTGTGGGGCGCATCACTGCACAGGTAGATTCCCTCCACCGTGAGCGACACGGTTCGGACACTGGCCACTTCGGCATGCTTGAGGCCATTGATGATCCCACTGTTTTTGAAGCGCTGATCAGTACTGCCGAAGCTTGGCTGCTCGAACAAGGCGCTCGCCGTATAACAGGCCCCTTCAGCCTGACCATCAATGAAGAAAGCGGCCTTCTTGTCGACGGTTTCGACACCCCGCCCATGTTTATGATGAGCCATGGTCACCCTTACTACAGCAGTCAACTGGAAAGAAACGGCTACCAACCTGCTGCAGACCTCCTGGCGTATTGGATGCGTACAGACGAGCTCAACTTTACTCCGACCATGCGCCGCATGATGGATCGGTATCGTAAGCGCATCTGTATCCGCACGCTGGATCGCAGCCGTTTCGCCGAAGAAATACAAACGCTGCGGGATATCTTCAACGATGCCTGGGCCAATAATTGGGGCTTCGTTCCCTTTACGGAAGCCGAATTCCGGGAGATGGGCAATAATCTTAAACTTCTTGTCCCTGACGACCTGCTATACATTGCCGAAGTGGATGGCAAACCCAGCGCCTTTATCATTGCCTTGCCCAATCTGAATGAAGTGATCAGACCGCTCAACGGCAAGCTCATGCCTTTTGGTTGGCTGCGCCTGCTGTGGCGCCTCAAGATCCGCAAGCCAACCACGGCTCGTGTCCCCCTGATGGGCGTACGCCAGGAGCATCAATTCAGCCGCCTTGGACCTACCCTTGCCCTGCTCTTGATCGAAGCGCTCAAGCCCCCCTTTGTCAGGCATGGCCTTGAAGCACTGGAGATGTCCTGGATTCTGGAAAGCAACACCGGCATGCGCACTATTCTTGAGCAGATTGGCACCCATCAGTACAAACGATACCGCGTCTATGAAAAGCAGCTTTGAATCCAAACCCTTTTCGGCTCTGGTTCTGGCCGCTGACCGACATGACGGGGATGCCGTGGCAACGGCTGCCGGTGTGGATTGCAAGGCGTTGGCAACCGTAGGTGGCATTCCGATGGTTCGCCGCGTAACCAGCACCTTGCGCTCAAGCCATCTGGTGGAGCGCATTACGCTCATAGGCCCTACCCGTGCCTTGTTGCGCCAGGAGCCTCAGGTCGAAACATGGCTGAAAGCCGGTGAGATCCATTGGTTGAGCCATGCAAACTCCCCCAGCGCCAGCGCCGCACTCGGTCTTGAGGCAGAAGACCCAACGCAACCCGTGTTACTGACGACTGCCGACCATGCGCTGTTGACGCCGGACATGGTGGACTATTTTCTGACCGAGGCCCGCCGCAGCGGATGTGACTTTGTAGTCGGTGTCGCCCGCCTCGAAACGGTAAAGGCGCGTTTTCCGGGTAACCGCCGCACTGCGATCAAGCTCCAGGATGGCCCTTTTTGCGGTTGCAATCTTTTTGCCTTCATGACTGAACGCGGCCATCAGCTTGCGCCTTTCTGGCGCCGTATCGAACAGGAACGCAAGCGTCCCTGGCGAGTCATCACAGGCGCACTAGGCTGGACGGCAGTCCTTCGTTATCTGGCGGGAACGCTAACCCTTGAACAGGCACTGAGCCGGTTGTCACACAAGCTGGATATGCGTATCGGCGCCGTTGTATTGCCCTTTGCCGAAGCCGCGGTAGATGTGGATACACCGGCGGATCGTCAGCTGGTAGAGACGATCCTGGCGGAAAGAAACAGAGCTGAAGCGGCTCATTATTGAGCCGCTTCAGTCGCCATGTGCCATGCAAGAACCTTGTGCTTGGCTGCTTCCAGGTCTTGCGGAAAATCAAGCTCGCCCCAGCTCAACCCCTCGATGGACTGCACGAAAACCTTGCCGGTCTGCTGAGCAATTTCATCAATGATGCTGAGATACCAGCGCTGTAGCGCCTCGGGTTTGCGCATGTTGTCTTCGAGCGCCTTACGGAACAAGACAGCACCTTCAGACTGGAAGTACATCATGCCGATCGACTCACCATTCACTGTAGGCAGTGGCAAGGTTTTGCCAACACGCATCAGCTGTTCACCTTCAAGACAGACCTTCATATCATCACTGTCGTAAGAAGGTTTTCGGTCGATGGCTAACGTAATGGGCCGTGGCGATGCGCTCAGGAGACGCTTGAGTACCGGCAGATCAAACAGCGTATCGCCATTGAGTAACAGAAAATCATCCTGCATGGCCTCTCGTGCCATCCAACAACTGGCCAGGTTATCCGCCACTTCATAGAAAGGGTTGAATAACGTGTTGATGACACCCGCGCCATAACGGTCAACCAGCACACGCTCAACCTGCCTTGCTTCATAGCCTACGACAACCGTTATGCTTTCTATTCCGGCGGCCATCAAACCATCGATCTGCCATTCGATGACCGTACGCCCTTCAAGCTCAATGAGGCACTTGGGCTTGCTTTCGGTATAAGGAAGAAGCCGACGTCCTTGCCCCGCACTTAGAATAATCGCCCGATGGGGCTTATTCTGTTCAAGATGATTCAATGCCGTCTCCTAACAGGAAGGAATTTAACCACCTTGAAGCAGCCATACCCCGGCCAAACATTTAAGGATGGTTATTCAGCCAGTTACGTATGAATAAGGGGTATAGTAACCGGCGGGTGTTTTGGAACCACAGAAGGCTCCAGAGTTCATGCGTCTAATTGAGCGTTATGTTATCTCCGAGGTGTGTCGTCCTTTACTTGCCATGGTGGGAATTCTCACCTTCATTTTTGCCAGCTACTCCTCGGAACGCTATCTGGCTGAAGCTGCGAATGGCACGTTGGCACTGAGTGTCGTTCTGGATATCGTCTATTACAAGGTGCTTATTGCGCTCGAAGTGCTTGTCCCTGTAGCGCTTTATGTCGCGGTCGTCCTGAGCCTGGGACGTTTGTACCACGATACGGAAATGTCGGCTATTGCTGCATCAGGGGTTAGCCCCCTACTTCTTTATAAGGCCGTTTTGCTGATTGCCCTTCCCGTTGCGGTTGCTGTGGCGTTCCTATCCCTTTATGGACGCCCTTGGGCATACGACAGTGCCTATCGACTAGAGCAGCAGTCCAGAACGGATCTGGACGTCAATCATCTCCAGGCCGAACGTTTCAACGTCAATGAAGACAATGGTCGAATGATCCTGGCAAAACAGATTGATCCTGGGTCGGGTGCTCTGAACGATGTGCTGATTTACGATACGAGTGCAGAAAGAACCCACCTTTTTCGAGCACACCGTGCATTGATAACTGACCCAAACCCGGAAGACCCTATCCTTTCACTGGAACAGGGAACGGCCTATTCGCTAGAGCGTCAGGGCAGCAGGGACCAAACCATGTCTTTCAAAGAGATGACCTTGCATCTGGCACCGCTCGCGCAAACAGCAGCGTATCGCCGCAAAGCAGCTCCCAGTCATGTACTCGCAGCGTCGCCAGCATTATCCGATCAAGCCGAACTGCAGTGGCGCCAATCCCGAGGCATCAGTGCCCTGCTGCTGGCGCTTCTGGCCATACCGCTTAGTTATACCGCGCCCCGAAAAGGTCGTTTCGCCAGAGTGCTACCGGTCACGGCGGTATTCGCCCTGGTGTTTTATGCCAGCGATATCTGTAAAAGCATGGTTAGCAATGGATCGTTGCCGCTTTTTCCCGGCCTGTGGCTAGTCCCCCTTCTCATGGGACTGGTGCTGCTTGTAACGATCAAGCGGGATGTTGTGGGGAAGCGGCCTCGCACTTCATGAAGATCATCGACAAATACCTGCTACAAAATCTTTTCATAGGTTTTCTAGCTGCCGCCGCGCTGCTGCTACCGCTATTCAGCACTTTGGATCTTGTCAGTGAGCTCGATGACATTGGCGGCGACTATCGATTGATCCAGGCGATTGAGGTGGTTGCCATGACGCTACCTCGGCGCATGGTGGAACTCGGGCCGTTCATTGCACTGCTAGGCGGCATTGCTGCACTGGGGCAGCTGGCACTGACTCAAGAGCTCAATACCCTGCGCGCCGCCGGCATATCGGCAGCACGTATCGGATTGAGTACCGTATTAGCTGGTGCGCTGTTTGCCGTAGCGCTGGCCGCCGTCGATGAGTTCGCCGCCTCGCCACTACAACAGAAGGCTATCCAGTTGCGCACACATGCCCTTGCCTCAACTGAGGGAAATGGCAAAGATGGCAGCATTTGGGGGCGCAAAGACCAGCAGTTCGTCCGCGTGGGCGGGTTACGCCTGGGTCGAATTCCAACTCATATTGAAATATTCAGCTTTGACGGCAATCAGGCTCTCAAGGAGTATTTGTTCGCCGACTATGCCGATATCGAATCCGAGGGGCTATGGCAACTGCATGACGTAACGGTGAAGCGGTGGGTCGAAGGTAACGAGACGGTCGAGCACCTGGACCAAATGACCTGGCAATCGGTACTACCTGAAACGCGGCTGCAGGACGTTGCGCTCCCTGCCAACAGCCTTTCCTCCCGACAGCTTTATCACTACATCGAGTTTTTGAAAGGCACCACGCAACCGGCGGCGCAATATGAGGTGGCCCTGTGGGAAAAGCTTGGAACGCTTTTATTGACCTTGGCCATGATACTGCTGGCAGTACCGTTTTCATTTAGCCAGGTGCGCTCTACGGGCCTGGGTAGCAAGCTGGCACTGGGAGCTATAACAGGTTTGCTGGTTTACCTGGCCAATCAGATTATTGTAAATCTCGGCATATTGTTCGGACTTGTCCCTATGCTGGTCGGAACCGTTCCTGCACTGGTAATGCTGGTATTCTCGATCAGTTTGATTCTTCAGCTCGACAGAAAGCGATAAGACGGCAACACAGCTATGAGCAGGCTGCGGCTTTCATCAGACAGGGTTCACAAGACCTAATAATTTCAATAACACATCCATTGCGTGGACTAAGGCAGAACTTATGACAATACAGGTCCATCTTGTAGGCCGTTGTGAGGTGATCTTATGGGGCCTTACCTCACGAGAGCGGCTCCGAAGAATCCTCAAGAAGTTTCCCCAGGCACACCTGGCCAATGCCGGTGAGGCGCTTCCTGCCGATGGAGACATTCTGCTGTTACGCGAAGATTATCTTTACGATGACCGGGTTTTGAGAGGATTACTGGATACGCAGGATATCGCCCTGCAGGACCCTCGCGACGGAGCAATCGTCGCGGCTCGTACCTCATCCTCGCGTTTGTCCGGCGTAGCCGATTTGAGCGCCCCTGCCATCAACCAGCTTCGTACCGCGCAACCGGATACCGTAGCCTCTGGCCTTCAGACACAGCTGCGCAAGTTCGATCAGCCTTGGGTAGCAAGAATCACCCAAAGCAACCGCCAGCATTTGGAAAAGTCCCTGTTCAATGGCGCCTACAAAGGCGTAACGGACTTTATTACCCGCGGTGTATGGCCTGTACCGGCGCGCTGGGTAACCCACCTGTGTGTTCGCCTCGGCCTAAGCCCGAACCATGTCACAACTGCCAGCTATGTCCTGGCGATCCTGGCCGGCTGGTGGTTCTGGAATGGAGAGTTTGGTCTGGGGCTGATCGCAGGCTGGATCATGACCTTTCTGGATACTGTGGATGGCAAGCTTGCCCGCGTAACAGTGACCTCCACGCGTTTCGGCAATATTTTTGACCATGCCCTCGACCTTGTGCATCCCCCACTCTGGTACATTGCCTGGGGCATGGGGCTGGCTGCCACGTGGAGCTATAGCCTGCCCCTGTCCATGGTGTTCTGGGCCATTTTCATCGGTTATGTAGCCGGACGCCTGTGTGAGGGCTCGTTCAAATTTGCGGCACCTTTTTCCATGTTTCTCTGGAAGCCTTTCGACTCACTGAACCGATTAGTCACAGCACGTCGCAATCCAAATCTGCTGCTTCTGACGCTGGCATGGACTGCCAGTGCCAACGATGTTGGCTTGCTGCTCGTAGCAGCCTGGACAATTATCTCCACGCTTGTCCTGGCATGGCGCGTCGTATGGGCTATCACGCTGCGGTGGCGCGGTACGGACCTGCAGCCATGGCTAAGCCAGATCGACCTCAAGGCTGAAGGTCATCGCCCTGTGGTTCGGCTGTTTGCGCCCCGCTCCGGGCTGGCCGATGCCTGAGAACGGATTACCCGCGCCCGCTCGGATTGGGGTTCTCATGAATCCGTTAAGCGGGCGTGTCCGTCGGCGTCTGCAGCCCCTGCGCGCCTTGATTGCCACCCTGCCAGGTGCCATGTTGCACGAGGCCTCAGCGCCTGCGGATATTGTTCATGTCCTGCTTCAATGGCAGGAAAGTCCACCAGAGCTTGTGGTTGTAATCGGAGGGGACGGCACCTTACAGGCCGTACTGACTGCACTGCTACAAGCGCAGCCGGTTATTACATTGCCAGCATTGGTTATCGTTGCTGGCGGCACGACAAACATGAGCGCTGCCGACTTAGGCACCCGTGCAAAGCCTGAAGTTGTCCTGAAGGCTTTGAACGCCTGGCTAAACGGTAACGGGGCACCGCCTCGCCAACAGGAGCGAGCCGTTCTAAAGGTCGATGGTGACAGGGTTAACGGGTCACAGTACGGTATGTTTTTTGGTACTGGGGCTATTCTAAGCGGCGTTCGGTATTTCCATCAGCACGTCCGCCCTACGGGTGTGCGCGGTGCATTAGGGCCTGCACTGGCTTTCGTACGCATGCTGTTCTCGCTACTGCGCAACAAGCCCCATCCACTTTTACCCGCTACTCCGGCGTCGCTTAGAACTGACACCGATAGCTGGAGCAGTAGCTGGCTGCTGGTATTGGCGTCGACGCTGGATAACCTGCTGATCGGCTGCCGCCCGTACTGGGGCACCGAATCGGCGCCTATGCACTTCACAGCTGTTGAGCATCAGCCGCGACGACTGATGCGCGTCTTACCTTTTTTGCTCTGTGGCCGAGGGAGATCTGTTGCGCATGAGCGTGACGGCTATATCAGCCGTAATCTCAACAGGCTTAGCCTTGAGGGCAGCTCACATTTTCTTCTGGACGGCGAGCAATTCGAGGCCGACAGCCCGATTCGTCTGTCGACGACTGCTCCCCTGCGTTTTTTGACGTACTGAGGCCGGCCATGCCACACCTAGCCCCGCTCCCTTGCCCATCACCCGCACTGCTTAATGTGATTGCCTGGCAAAGCCGGCAACCGGTGCACGATGAACTTAACTGCTTATGTGAGGCAGTCCAGGCACGGTTCGGCGAGGCTGTGGTTGGTGTACTGTTCTATGGCTCCTGTTTGCGTAGCGGCAATCCGGCAGACGGGATCGTCGACCTGTACGCCATCGTAGACAGTTACACACGAGCGCACTCTAATACTCTGCTCCGTATGGCTAACACGTGGCTGCCTCCCAATGTCTTTATGTTGCAGGCTCAAGCACCTGATGGAAAGGTGCTGCGCACCAAATGTGCAGTGCTCTCGCTGGAAGACCTGGAGCTTGGCACTTCCCGCTGGTTTCAGAGCTATCTGTGGGGACGCTTTGCACAACCGTCTCGCCTGGTGTACTGCCTAGAGGACACGACACGGCAACGTATTTATCAGGCCTTAGGTTACGCCGTCTTAAGGCTGATCGAGCAAACGCTGCCATCAATGCCAGAGCGCTTTAACAGCGAGCAGCTATGGCAAGCAGGACTTGCCTTGAGTTACGGTACCGAGCTGCGTCCAGAAGCCGCAAGTAGGCCTGCCGAGCTGGTTCAATACGATAAAACCTACTACCGTCAAGTAACGGCAGCCGTTGCTCCCGTGTTTTCTGGAATAAGCAGTATAGGGGGTGAGGAAGATCTCTTTACACACCCTCACTCCAGCGAGGCCTTGCAACAGAGCAAGCTGATATGGAGCAGCAGGCGGCGGCAAGGCCGAGTATTGAATATTCTTCGACTCATGAAATCTGTTTTCACTTTCGAGAATGGGGTGGATTACATCGCCTGGAAGCTGGAGCGGCATCTGGGCCGGCCGATCGAGGTAACGCCTCGCCTGCGCCGTTATCCCCTGATTTTTGGCTGGCCCTTGCTTTGGCAGTTATTGAGGGAACGCCGTTTACGCTAAAACGAACACAAGCGAAGGGTCTTCTTCGCTTGCACCCGGAATCATGCGGCACTGCCTACGAGGTGAAGAGTGGAAAAGATCCAGGACAACGCCACGCTGTCTACTCAGAAACGCAAACGCAAGAAGCACCGCCCCAGTGTGGCGATCGGTCTCTGGATCATCAAGCGACTGGAGAAGGCAATCAAGCATTACTCCAAAGTAGAGACCACGCCCTTTATCGATCCTGGCCAATTTGTCTGGGTGCCCGAGCTGGAAACCCATTGGAAGACGATTCGTGCCGAACTTAATGAAGTTCTGCAAAACAAGCATAAGATCCCTAACTTTCAAGACATCTCCAAAGACCAAAAAAATATTACCCAGGATGATCGCTGGAAAACGTTTTTCCTGTATGGGTATGGCTACAAGATGGATGGCAACTGCCTGCGCTGCCCTGAGACGACCCGCATCATCGAGTCGATTCCAGGCATGTTTACTGCCTTCTTTTCCATCCTTGAACCAGGTAAGCACATACCGCTGCACCGTGGCCCCTACAATGGGCTGCTACGGGCGCACCTAGGGCTGGTAGTACCGGAACCCAAAGAGATGTGTCGTATTGAGGTAGGCGGAGAAACTCAGCATTGGGAAACCGGTAAATGCATGATTTTCGATGATACCTATAGGCATCAGGTCTGGAACGAGACCGATGGGGTTCGCGTGGTATTATTCCTGGACATCCAACGGCCACTCGCCTGGCCGGGATCGCTGCTCAACCGGATGATTCTCCGACTGATTCGCTGGTCACCCTTTATTCAGGACGCCAGGCGCAACCATCGCGCCTGGGAACGTGGTCTGGAGCCGTAATAATCGAAGTAACGGCTCGGCGCTTCCTGATGTCGAGCCGCTATTGAAATGCGATTATTCATCCAGCAGCTTCTGAGCATCATCCCACGCAGCAAGGTTGCGACGCGCTTCTTGAACGAATGGGCTCCGTTTTACTGCCCCTAGAAACAGGTCGCCCAAAAGTCGTCCTGGCAGGCGCAACGGTCGCTTGAACTGAATCAGCAGTACGACCCGCGTCTGATCGGTCTCATTCCAGACCTCGTGGGGATAGGTGTCATCGAATACGATGCACTTACCATCATCCCAGTAGACCATTTCATCCCCTACCTGAATGCGGCAGTTTTCACGCGGAGCAGGTGTCAGCAGGCCCAGGTGACACGTCATGATTCGCTTGGTCACTCCGGTATGCCGTGGAATATGGGCACCGGGCGTCAGGATAGAAAAGAAAGCACTGTTCAGACCAGGCACTACGGACAAAGCCTCGGTGGTCTTTGGGCAACGCTGGCAGTTTTCCTCGATTTTGTACCCATACCCCCACAAGAAATAGGAGCGCCAGCTATTACCCTCGGCGATCCTGCGGTGATCGGGCGAAATATCGCGAAGCGCAGGAATCGAATCCATACCCCTCAAAAGTTGCTGTACTTCCTGCCGTATACCCTCCCAGCGCTGCTCCAGCGAAGCCGTCCAGGGAAACAGCTGCTTATCAAATACAGGCGGATCGCCGACCAAGGATTTTTTGGCCAAATAACCGTTGAGCACGGGCCTTAGCTTTTTACCGGTCCGGTAGAGGGCGCTGCGTTTGACTTTTGTTTTAGCGGCAACAGGAGGTGCGGCATTGGTCATTGTAAGTGTGTCCTAACGGTATTCGATGCGGCCGCCCAACTGCCCGCGTTCATGCCTAGATAAGAGTCGCTGACAAGGCTCGCTCACCTGTAATTACAGCGCGTACAGCCTCGATAGCGCGCTGGCGCGATGTAGCCATCAACTCGGGAGACAGTCCTGGCAATTGATCAAGACCTTGCGGCAAAGGCAAAAGTCCCAGCGCCACATGAACCTCCTCGATTCTCCGCTCCCGCTTGATAAGCCCCTCCTCTACAAGACTGTCGTAGATTCGTCCGGTCTTGTTTTGTTGCCGAGGCGTACCACGGCTTCCTGCCACACGATCAACTATACCTAGCTTGCGCTCCAGTGCATGGTGCACACGTGCCTTCAGATGGCGCCGTACAGGCAGTGGGAAAACCGCAACCGGTTTGCCGGTCAGCGAGGCTTCGGTGAGCATGGAGACGCTTTCACCGGTCACGATGAACGCATCGGCCAGTACCAGTAACGCTCGATAAGGATTGTCGCTGCCCTTGTCGAAGCGGTAGCACCAGTGCGGTATATCGACGACCTCCAGAAGCGATTGCGTGACAGGCTCGGCCGTACGGGGGCTGGTAGAAATCAGGAGCGACCCACCTTTGGCTTTGACGGCTGCACTGGCCCTGATCCCAAGCTCGCGCCCTGCTGCCTCGTCGAGTTCGTAGGGAATGCTGCTCCCGCCCACTAGCATGGCGACCCAGGGGCGCGGCAGATGTGCAAAGCGCTCGCTCCAGACAGACAACTCCTGGTCTGTCGGGGTTTGGCCCTGGATAAAAGGCACCGGCAGATCTACTACATTGTCACGCAGTGGCAAGCTGTACTGCGGCGTCGTCAGTACCAGATCAAAACTCGACAACGGCGCACGTGGACGGCCTACGACCACCAAACGGCTCTTACCCTCGGAACGTCGCTGAATCCAATGAGCCACGGGTGCCGTTCGCCGGCCAGAACTGAGTACCAGATCCGGCCAAGGTGCGGTGAGACCGGGCGCTGATTGGGCCATCTTGCCCTGAAATAATACGCCGGACGTATATTTGGCCGGTTTTAAGCGCGTTTCCTTACACTCATACGGCCAGCCAAGCGACTCGGCAATGGCCAGCAGTTGCGCATTATCACCAGCATGCTGGCCCAACAGTACCCAGACCCTGGGCAATGCTTCACCTTGCCTGGAACGTAACGGGAAGTCCGCCAGATAACGATATACCGTGCCGTCATGCCCTTCGCAATCAAACTGCCAACACCGATCCGGATAGCGCTGAGATACACGACGCAGCAATGCCCGCCATCCCTTGATTGAACTGATAAGCGATTCATCCGCTCCCAGTCCTGCCTTGATGTAAACAAAGCTGCGGCTGAGTCTGAACACGCGGTCCACAAGCCAGGGGATATCTTCAGGAGGCAGATGTTCGAGGCCACTGACGGCAAGCATGTCATGACTGGGCAAATCAGGCTGGCGTAACTGCTCGAGGCGGTAATGGGTGGTGGCTAGCGGAACCGCGTCAGTGTCGGCCCAATGCCCTACAAACGCCACGTGCTCGCTGTTTAACGCGTTTGCAAAGGATGCTACCTCCGACGGCAGAGACACAGGCGAAAACGCCTGAGCCTGGCACGCTGCATTAAAGTTCGGGCTTGGGCTCGCCATGGTGTAGGGCTCATAGCCTTCAGCATTGGCTGCCTGCTCCAGGCTTAGGAAATACTCGGCATACGGGTTGATCTGGTAGGAATACTGCTCAGGTGTGGGTCGCCAGGGCTGCAAGTGCAGCGTGGTGTAATGAAGCAGCCTGGAATGACCATGCTCGTATTCAAGATCGCGCGCATGCCAGACGGAATCAAGCGGCCCCCAGAGGCCTGGCTTTTCAGCTGCCTGGGTATGCAAGGCTTTCTTGCTTTCCCGACGCGCCTTTTCGAAGTTCCAGACGTCGATCATGCGCTCGCAATCGATCAAGGTGACTGCCGTGTCATTGGGCGTAAGGGCGAGGTAACCATGTTCACCCATAGGCTGATCGAACAACTCGGCCGGGTCAGCGGTATAGATCTGATCCACATCATTATAGATAGCGCGCCCGTGGCGCCCGGCCAGGTCTGGAATGGCAAAGCGATAATTTGTAAATCCGGTACGCCAACGGCTTTCGTCGAAGCCCGGTAAACGGATCATTCGATAGACTTCATAACGCCGATCGGGGTTACGGACCTTTTCCAGCGAATACACAAATATCCGCTCCGCACGGTATTGCGCAGGCTCGGTTCCCAGAAAGATACGTACAGCCGGTTTATCAGCAGCGCCTGCCCTTGCCTCCAGCACAATCGGCTGTATATGTGGCACCGCCATGGGCACATAGGCTGCCTGACTGCCAGAGACCTTGGCCAAAGCAGTGGATGGAGACACTCGATTTTTTTCCGAACGAGGCAATTTCCACTTACGTATCGCGCGCGGCGCTTTCCAAGCGAAGAAAGTCATGCGTCCTCTCATGCTTCGGTCTTAGGCAGAACGGCTGTACAACCTGCCTTGGTTGTTGAAGGAAGAACTATCGTTCCCCTGTTCGGCTTGAACAGGCATGGATCAGGTTCTCGTGCATATCAAAGGGCGTGTGACTGGCCCTTTGTTATCACCGCTTTTCCTATACTGCCACCCGTGAAGCCAACCCGCGTTCTATCAGCGATTCGTGTTGCAGACAACCGTTTTTGGCGAACCTGTTACCGAGTGCTGGCATGTATTTTGGACACTCGATCAAATTTTCATGGCAACTGTATAAAAAGGCTACTCTACCCAATGCTCAGAAAATCCCTCATTAGCGCTCTCGGAGTGGCAGGTCTACTTGGCGGACTAGCCGCTGCGCCACTGGTATCCGCAGCGGAAAAACCCATTACGCCCAAAGTCATGCTGATCACCATGTTCGGTCCAGAAGCCAAGACCTGGATCGAGCAGCTCAAGCTTGATAAGAAGGTGTCAGTCGAAGGACTGTCGGCCGAGTACCCGGATGTGCTTTGTAATGAAGCTCAGGTATGCCTGATGACTACTGCAATGGGACATACCAATGCAGCGGCCTCAACTATGGCGTTGGCCTTCTCGCCTAAATTTGACTTGCGTAGAACCTATTTCCTGGTCGCAGGTATTGCAGGCATCAACCCGCACGAGGGCACCCTCGGTACGACAGCCTGGGCGCACTATCTGGTGAACTTTGGTATTCAATGGGAGCTGGATGCCCGGGAGGCACCCGCGGAGTGGAAAGGCGGCTACCTAGGCATCAACACACGTAATCCCAGCCAGAAACCGCCACTGGACTACAAGACCGAGGTGTTCGAGGTTAATCAGCAGCTGATGGAAAAAGCTTATGCCCTTTCCAAGGACGCCAAGCTTATCGAGAGTTCCGAATCTACAGCCTGGCGCAAAAACTACAGCTACGCGCCTGCGAATCAGCCGCCTGTAGTGACACGGTGCGACACGGTTGCAAGCGATACGTGGTTCTCCGGCACGCTGCTCTCCCAGCGCGCCGAAGAATGGACACGTACGCTGACAGACGGCAAAGGCCGCTATTGCACTACGCAGCAGGAAGACAACGCCACCTATGAGGCGTTGCTACGGGCCAGCCGTACAGGCCGAGTTGATATCCAGCGCCTGGCTGTAGTTCGCGGCGGCTCCGACTTTGACCGCCCTTATGAAGGGTATACAGATGTCGAAAACCTTATCGATTATGCCAAGCAAGGCGGCTTCGAACCCGCGTTGGAAAACCTGTTCCGCACAGGCAATCCCTTGGTGCAAGATATTGTGAAAAACTGGAGCACCTGGGAAAAAGGAGTTCCCTCCTCCTGATTGATGAAAACAGGCCGGGCATAGTGCCCGGTCCTGCTCTTACGCCCTCCCTTCAACCGCACCGTTAGCGTGCAGCGTCGCCCGGAAACGGACCATTACCGTAACCATTCTAAGAATTGGTTCGCCTACCTACCGAACCAATGACAAGTGATACCTTGCCTATCGACTTACTATTTCTATGACCATTTCCCGCCCCGCCTGTAGTACTGGCTTAAGGGCCCTGGCGTAACCGTTTCGCCAGCATGAACCAATCTCCATTGGCATCTCGCTTGCAAACCTGCCTATAGCTGCTGCGATCGTCTAGCTGACGTAAACGAGGCGATCGATAAGTTATCTACACAGGCATGAGAGATCACGATGCAACGGTTCGAAGCTGAAGTCCCTATCGATCAATCAGCCCGGATGGCACTTGACGCCCTTCGCCAGCTGGTGGCGCAGCACTCTGCCTTTCCTGAGCGTCCCTTGCCGCCAGAGCGCGATCTGGCCATTGGCTTTGGCGTTAGCCGTCGCTCAGTTCGCCGCGCATTATCTGTACTGGAAGCAGAAGGACAGGTATGGCGTCGTCAGGGTAAGGGCACTTTTGTAGGCCCAACCCCGCCCAACGCTGCCCTAAGCTTTACCAAATTGTCCAGCCGAACCAATTTCATTGAGGTGATGGAGGCACGCCTTTACCTGGAGCCTGCCCTTGCCTCACTGGCAGCGATCCGTGCCAGCGGCGAGCAGATGGCCATGCTGCGTCGACTTGCCGAGCGTACCGGCCAACATCTCAATGCCCAGGCACCGGATGCCGAAGCGCTGGAACTCTGGGACAGCGCCTTTCACCGAGGCATCGCAGAAGCGGCTGGCAATCGTCTGATGCTGGATATCTTTGAAATGTTTGATGCCATTCGCCTTGACCCGGTCTGGCGCGACCTGCGTCAACGTGCCCGCAACAGCGATCGGATGCATGCTTATAGCCACGACCATGACGACATCGTCACCGCGATTGAGCAGCGTGATGCCAGCAAGGCGGCCATGGCCATGCGCGGCCATCTGCGTGCGTTGCAACAGGCATTGGACATCGTTATCCACCATGATCTGGAGCAGAGTTTATGAGTGAGTCCCCACGTTCCGTCTTGAGTGTGCATAACCTGACGGTCCGCTTCAAAGGCGCCCATGCCAACGTAGTGGATGGCCTGTCGTTCGATATTGCGCCTGGTCGAACCCTGGCCATTGTAGGAGAGTCCGGTTGCGGCAAGAGCGTTACGTCCATGGCATTAATGGGACTGCTGCCTGGTAGCGCCCATGTCCATGCCGATGCCTCGACCTTTCTTGGTGAGCCGCTGCTGACAATGAATGAACAGCGCCTTCTGGATGTCCGGGGCAATCACTTGGCGATGATCTTTCAGGAGCCCATGACCTCGCTTAATCCTGCATTCACTATTGGTGATCAGATTGCCGAAAGTGTCATGCGCCACCAAAACCTCCCGGCAAAAAAAGCCCGCCAGCGGGCACTGGAAATGCTGGAAAAGGTTCGCATACCCGCCGCCGCGCAGCGGCTGGATGCCTATCCACACGAGTTATCAGGTGGCATGAGACAGCGGGCCATGATTGCTATGGCACTCGCCAATGACCCTGCGCTCATTATTGCCGATGAGCCCACTACAGCGCTGGATGTGACTATCCAGGCGCAGATCCTCTCGTTGATCGCGAATCTGCAAGCTGAAACCGGGGCCGCGATGATCCTGATCACACATGATCTGGGCGTCGTTGCCGAAGTCGCCGACGATGTCGCCGTCATGTATGCAGGCCAGGTTGTGGAAAGTGGCCCTGTCAACGCGCTTTTCGATGATCCGCAGCATCCTTACACGGTCGGCCTCATGGGATCGATGCCTTCTGTAGGCCCCCGTGAAGATCGCCTTGCCACTATTGCCGGACGTGTTCCCACCCCAGCTGAAATGCCCAGCGGCTGCCGCTTTGCCAGCCGTTGCCCTTTTGCCATTCGGGCCTGCCACGAAGATCGTCCGCCGCTGCGCGCGATAACGCCGGGACATCTTGCCGCCTGCATCCGTGCGCCGCTTGAGCAGCACGTGGGAGCCCTCGCATGAATACGCCTGAGCGCCCCATTCTGGAAGGCATCCACCTGAGTAAACATTTCGCCTCCCCGGCAGGCTTTCTCCAACGCAAGAGAGCGCCTGTTCAGGCGGTTAACGATGTGTCGCTTTCGATTAAACGGGGCGAAACACTGGCTCTGGTAGGCGAATCCGGCTCCGGTAAATCAACCCTGGGAAGGCTACTGCTCAATCTACTGGCACCTACCGCAGGGGATGTCATTTATGAAGGGCGAAACCTGGGCAATTTGCCGGCGGACAAATTACGTCAGACGCGACGGGAATTGCAGATCATCTTTCAGGACCCTTTTGCCTCGCTCAATCCACGCATGACTGTTGCGTCCATTGTGGGTGAGCCCATCTGGCTGCATACCCATAGCAGTCGCTCCGATCGCGAGGCTCGTGTAGCTGAGCTGTTGCATACCGTTGGCTTGGCGCCTGAGCATGCTAATCGCTATCCCCATGAGTTTTCGGGCGGACAACGCCAACGTATCGGTATTGCTCGCGCATTGGCATCTGATCCACGACTGATTCTTGGAGACGAGCCGGTCTCGGCACTGGATGTGTCGGTTCAGGCCCAGGTAGTCAACCTGCTGGAAGATCTCAAGCATCAGTTTGGGCTTACGCTACTAATCGTTGCCCATGGTCTGGCTGTGATTCGCCACATGAGTGACAGGGTTGCCGTGATGTACCTGGGCGAGATCGTAGAGCTTGCCAACGTAGATGAGCTCTTCGAAGCACCGCTTCATCCCTATACGCAAGCGCTTATGGCAGCAGTGCCCGTCAGTCATCCCGGCCTACGAAGGGCTCGCCCCATCCTGGGTGGGGATATGCCAAGTCCAGCCAGTCCGCCGTCGGGCTGTCGCTTCCACACCCGCTGTCCCCATGCACGCCCGGCATGCCAAGAGACAAAACCCGCTTTCGAGCCCATCGAAGGTGGACGGCAAGTTGCCTGCCATTTCTGGCAGGAGATCGCCAATGCTGGAGTAGGCAGCCTGATTGCACCGGCTCCCAGCCCTACCTTTTCCAAACGCCTACACCTGTTCAAAAGCCATCAGTCCCCTACTCTGGAGAGCCAGCCTTGAATCCTGTACGCCTGTTGACTGGAGCCCTGTTATTGACGGTCGGCACCACTGCACTTGCTGAAACCACGTTGCGCATCGGAATCCAAGACGATCCGGATGTGCTGGACCCTCACCGCTCACGCACCTACTCGGGGCGTTTGGTCTACACCGCTCTGTGCGACAAGCTGGTGGATGTCGCGCCAGACCTGACCTTCGTACCGCAACTGGCAACCGGCTGGTCCTGGAGCGCAGACAACAAGACGCTAACCATGACGCTACGAGATGGCGTTACCTTTCATGATGGCGAGCCCTTTGATGCCGCCGCGGTGAAATTCAATCTGGACCGTGCCCGCACCTTGCCCGATTCCCTGCGCAAGAGCGAGCTCGCCTCCATCGATCACGTAGCCGTGGTCGATCCTAAAACGGTCGCTATCACCGTCAAGCAACCGGACGCCACCCTTATCGCCCAGCTTTCTGATCGGGCGGGCATGATGCTGGCACCCAAAGCGTCACAGGGCGACGTTGGGTCTAAACCAGTTTGCTCGGGCCCTTATAAGTTCGTACAGCGCGTCCAGCAGGATCGCATCGTGCTTGAGCGGTTCGACCACTACTGGAACAAGCAGGCCTATCACTTCGACAAAGTGATTTTCCTGCCCATTCCAGACACCTCCGTTCGCCTTGCAAACCTGCGCTCTGGTGATCTGGATATCGTCGAGCGTGTTGCCCCAACTGACATCAAGAGCATAAAGGACGATCAGCGTCTCGCGGTCTATAACACCCCGGGCCTGGGGTATATGCAGCTGATGGTCAATGTTGCCAATGGCGACAAGGCCAAAAACCCCGTCGGCAGCGACAAGCGTGTTCGCAAGGCTTTCGAGTTGGCAATAGACCGGGATGCTATCAATCAGGTGGTATTTGAAGGGCTCTACGCACCGGGCAATCAACCCTTTCCACAAAACAGCCCTTATTTTGACAAAGAGCTACCGCCAACCCAGCGCGACGTGGCCAAAAGCCAGGCCCTGCTGGCGGAAGTCGGCGTAAAACCTCCCGTCAACGTCGAGCTTAAAGTGGGCAACACTCCAGTTTCGCAGCAGGTGGGCCAGATTATCCAAGCCATGACAGCCGAAGCAGGCTTTAACGTCAATCTGGTTGCCACAGAATATGCCACGCTTCTCAATGAGCAGCAGTCCGGTAACTTCCAGGTAGGTATGAGCGCCTGGTCTGGTCGTCCAGATCCTGACGGCAACATCCATCAATTCGTAACGTGCAAAGGCAATCAGAACGACGGCCACTACTGCAACCCCAAACTGGACGAGTTGCTTAACAAGGCACGTACGGTCAATGACCAAGCTCAGCGTCAGGACCTCTATCGCCAGGCAATGGCCATTGTTGCGGACGAAACACCCAACATCTACCTCTACTTCGAACCCCGACTCATTGTTGCGAATCGCAAAGTGACAGGCTACGTCCCCAGCCCGGACGGGCTGATTCGCTTGGCCAACGTATCATTCGCGCAGTGATCAAAACGGCCCGTTGCGATAATTCGTACGGGCCGGTTATTCATGAGGGTTATGCATGCTGACGTTTATCCTCCGCCGCCTGCTCAGTGCCATCCCAACACTGATTCTGGTCTCACTTTTTGTCTTCACGCTACAGAAGCTGCTACCCGGTGATCCAGTATTGGCTATGGCGGGTGAGGAACGTGATCCCGCGGTCATTGAGTATTTGAGAGAAAAGTATCGCCTTAATGACCCCGTACCTGTTCAGTACATGAACTGGATGGGCAATGTACTAAAAGGCGATTTTGGCACTTCTCTACGCACCGAGCAGCCAGTTACGACCCTGATCGTGTCAAAACTTCCGGTTACGCTGGAGCTGTCAATCTTTGCCTTGTTGATTGCATTGCTGATTGGCATTCCGACCGGAATCATTTCGGCGGTGCGCAAAGGTAGCGTTGTGGACTACAGCGCCAATATCGTCGCGCTTTCAGGCATCTCCATTCCGCATTTCTGGCTAGGCATTCTGCTTATCATGGTGTTTGCGGTAAAGCTGCGCTGGCTGCCGGCGTCCGGCTTCGTGCCGTTCAGGGAAGATCCGCTGCAAAACCTCAAAACTTTGCTATTGCCGGCGCTTGTGCTGGGTTCCGGACTGTCTGGAACCCTTATGCGCCATACCCGTAGCGCCATGCTTGAAGTGCTGCGAGCCGATTATGTGAGAACAGCGCGAGCCAAGGGACTATTTCCCAAGGCGGTAATCCTGAAACACGCGTTTCGTAACGCACTGATGCCTATCGTGACACTAACCACTCTGCTCTTCGGCGAGCTGCTCGGCGGTGCCGTCCTGACAGAGCAGGTATTCAGTATTCCAGGCTTTGGCAAGATGATTGTCGATGCTGTATTCAACCGCGACTATGCAGTGGTACAGGGCGTGGTGCTATGCGTAGCCATCGGGTTCGTGTTGATGAACCTGCTGGCCGATGTGCTCTACCGCCTGATCAACCCGCGCCTGAGGACTGCCGCATGAATGCCATTGCTACCCCGCTCCCCTCTACCCTGCAGCCTCGGCTACGTTCTCGCTTTCTCACGAAATTCATAAAGAACAAGGGCGCTGTCGTGGGCGCAGTGGTTCTGCTGCTGTTCGTCCTGGCCGCAACTCTGGCGCCCTGGCTTGCGCCTCATGATCCTCTCAAGGCGAACTTTCTGGCGGTTCGTAAAGCGCCCTCTGCGCTTTACTGGCTGGGGACGGATGAGCTAGGTCGCGACCTCTTCTCCCGACTGCTCTGGGGAGCCCGCAGCTCGCTGCTGGCCGGTGGTATGTCGGTTGCCATCGCCATGGCCATCGGCGTACCGCTTGGCCTGATGGCGGGCTACTTTGGCGGTAAGCTGGATGCCCTTGTGTCGCGCATCATGGACGCATTGCTATCCTGTCCTTTTCTAGTCTTGGCGATTGCACTCGGCGCTTTTCTGGGCCCAAGCCTCACTAACGCCATGATTGCCATCGGCTTGTCCGCCATGCCTATCTTCGCGCGGCTGACACGAGGCCAAGTACTTTCGATCAAGCACGAGGACTATCTGGAGGGAGCACGCGCCATCGGCCTGCCGGATCGCTGGATCATCCTGCGCTATGTTCTACCAAACGTGCTTTCGCCCTTAGTCGTGCAGGCCACCCTGACTATTGCCTCAGCCATTCTGGCGGAAGCCAGTCTGTCTTTCCTTGGGCTTGGCCAACAACCACCCAGCCCTTCCTGGGGATCCATGCTCAACACCGCCAAGAACTTCATGGAGCAGGCGCCCTGGATGTCTATTGCCCCAGGGATGGCGATCTATATTACGGTGCTGTGCTTTAACCTCGTGGGCGATGGTTTGCGCGATGCGCTCGACCCCAAAGATTAACCGTCAGACAAGAAGAGAGAGATTCCATGTTCGATGATCTGGACTACCGCCAGCCTTACGCCTCTGCCCGCTCGCCTGTCATGGGGCGGAACATGGTTGCAGCTTCCCAACCGCTAGCCGCGCAGGCGGGCTTGGATATGCTGCGTCGTGGCGGTAATGCCGTAGATGCGGCCATTGCCACTGCGATGGTCCTGACCGTGGTGGAACCCACAGGATGCGGTATTGGCAGCGATGCTTTTGCCATCGTCTGGGACGGCAAGACGTTACAGGGACTGAACGCCTCCGGGCGGGCGCCGTCAGGCTGGACACCCCAGCATTTTGCGGGTCAAAAGCATATGCCCGAGCGGGGCTGGAATGCAGTGACAGTTCCCGGTGCCGTGTCCGCCTGGGTGGCGCTTTCCAAACGTTACGGTAAGCTACCCTTTGCAACAGTAGCCGAACCGGCCATCCGCTATGCACGAGACGGGTATCAGATAACACCTATCATTGCTGAACTCTGGCGGCGCGGAGGTCAACTGCTGAAAGATCAGCCTGGTTTTGCCGAATGCTTTCTGGCAAATGGCGGCGCGCCCAAGGCGGGGCAGAGGATTCAGCTAAAGGATCACGCGAAAACCCTAGAGCTGATTGCTGAAACCGCCGGTGAAGCGTTTTATCGGGGTGTCCTGGCTGAAGCCATGATCGCCCATGCCAAAACCAATGGCAGCGTTATGGATCTGGATGATCTGGGAAGCCATTCAGTGGACTGGATCGAAACCTTAGCCACACCGTTTGCAGGTGCCATGGTTCATGAGCTTCCCCCTAACGGCCAAGGTATTGCAACGCTGAGCGGTCTTGGCATTCTGGAAGCCATCGGTATAGGAGATCACCCTGTCGACAGCCCGGAAACTCTCCATGTAGTACTGGAAGCAATGAAGCTGGCCCTCGCGGACCTGAATCATCACATTACGGACCAGGACCATATGCGCGTCCTGGCTCACCATCTGCTCGACCCAGCCTACCTCAAGACGCGTGCAGGTCTGATCGGTGCGACAGCGGCAGATCCTGGTCATGGCTCGCCCAAGCCCGGCGGCACAGTGTATCTGTCAACCGCAGACGAAAACGGCATGATGGTATCGTTTATCCAGTCCAACTACATGGGATTTGGCTCAGGCGTTGTTGTACCTGGTACAGGGATCAGCCTACAAAACCGTGGCGCCGGATTCTCGCTGGATGTAGAGCACGTCAACGTAGTCGCCCCTCGCAAACGCCCCTTCCATACGATTATTCCCGGCTTTGCAATGAATACAGACGGCACGCCACTGATGTCCTTCGGCCTCATGGGCGGGCCTATGCAGGCTCAGGGACACCTGCAAATGATGCTGCGTATCCTGCGCTACAAACAGAATCCGCAAGCTGCAGCCGATGCACCACGCTGGCGTGTCGAATCCGGCCGCAGAGTTGCTGTTGAGCGGACATTCGACCCGCAAACAGTGGCGGCTTTACGTGCCAAGGGGCACGATATTCAGATAGAGGCACCAAGCGGCGTATTTGCGTTTGGCGGTGCCCAAATCATTCAGAAAACAGCCGATGGTTATGTCGGCGGTTCCGATCCACGTAAAGACGGGCAAGCGGTCGCGTTCTGACTAGTCCATCTGGGAGGCTCGTTGGCAGGGCCTTCTGACTGCCTAATTGTCGCCATGTGATCACTGCGTGCCTGGGACCACGCCTTCGCGTATCAGGTCTTAGTCCTGATAGTTTTCTTCTTCAGCATAAGCGAATTAGATGAATCGTTTGGCCTCACCCAGATCACTGAACCGCTTGATACAGTTCGTACCCATTCGGACTTCATAACAGGTATCGCCGCCCATCGCATCGGGGCATTCGAATACGTAGTAGCCATTAGAGCTGCTGACAACTTTCTCTTGCATGATTGCCTTCTCCCGGAGGGTGTTGAATAGATTAGCGTTGCGCCAAGCCGTACATTTAGCCGGGCGCCCGTTTTTATAGAGACCTGAAGAATCGCAGGCAATTCGCCTGGACAGGATTCAACCTACTTGTACTCAAGCCATATGACGATGCTCACGCTTGGGATCCATGAGCGTAAAAGGCACTATCGTAGCGCCTGGCAAGTCCCTTATTTACCCGTTGCCAGGGTGAAAACGACAATCGCAGCGACCTGACAAGCTACGCTGTCTGGTGCACTTTTTGCGTCTGGACCCGCGTTATCGATTTTGGACATCCACATGACTACTGCAACAAACCCTTTACTGTCCGAGTCACCGCTTCCTTACCACCTTCCGCCGTTTGCAGATATACGGGTAGAGCACTTCGAGCCAGCCTTTGAGGCACTGCTGCTAGATCATCAGGCCAAGCTCTTCAAGATTACCCATGATCCGACTCCTGCCACGTTCAAGAACACGTTTGCCGCGTATGACGCCGCTGGAGGGCGTTTATGGCGAGTACGGCTGCTGTTTCACAACCTGTGTAGTTCCGCCAGTACGCCCGAACTACGACATGTAGAGAGACGTATGGCACCTCGCCTGGCCTCTCATGACAGCGCAGTGGCACAAGACCGTGCATTATTTGCACGACTGGACGAGGTGTACAGACAACGAGAAGCGCTGGGCCTTAACGAAGAAGAGTTGCGCCTGGCAGAACGCATCCATACCTACTTTGTCCGGGCCGGTGCAACGCTTGGTCCAGAAGCCGCAGCTCGCTATGCACAAATCATGGGGCGTCTGGCGGAATTGGGAGCACTCTTCAAGCAGAACGTGCTGGAAGACGAAGCACAGTTCATCACACTTAACGTTCCCAATGATCTGAACGGCATACCACCCTTTCTGCTAGACACGCTGCAGGCTGCAGCTCAAGAACGCGCACTACCCGGTTATATCGTGCCGCTCTCCCGCTCCGTCATCATGCCTTTCCTGACGTTTTCCCCCAACCGTCAGCTGCGCGAAAAGATCTGGCGTGCCTGGACGAGCCGCGGCACCCACCCGGAGCGGGACAATCGCCCAATCATCAAGGAAATCCTGGCGCTGCGCCTGGAGCGTGCCCAACTCATGGGGTTTGCCTCTTTCGCCGAATATGCCCTGATTGATCGCATGGCTGGTACGCCTCAAGCAGTACATGAACTGACCACCATGCTTTGGAAACCGGCACTGGCAGCTGTGGCATGCGAACGGCAGATACTGGTTGAGCTTGCCAGGCAACATAGCGAGCCGACTGATATCAAAGCATGGGACTGGCGTTACCTGAGCGAGAAAGTGCGCGCAGAACGGTTTGCCTTGAGCGATGCGCAGATCAAACCGTATTTCAGTCTGGAGCGCATGATCGAGGCAATGTTTGATTGCGCGAATCGCCTGTTTGGCGTGACATTTTCAGAACGTCAGGACCTTGCGCTCTACCATCCCGACGTACGTCTATGGGAGGTATACAGGGGCGGAAATATTATTGGCCTATTCCTGGGCGACAACTTCTCGCGACCCGGCAAGCGCAGCGGCGCCTGGATGAGCGCTTATCAGATGCAGACTCGTAATGACGGCGTTCGCTGTCCTATTGTCATTAACAATAATAACTTTGCCAAATCGAACAGAGGCCCTGTATTGCTAGGGCTTGACGACGTACGAACGCTGTTCCATGAATTTGGCCATGGCCTGCATGGACTGCTCTCGAATGTTACCTACCAGACGGTAAGTGGCCTCTCCGTACCTCGCGACTATGTAGAGCTGCCTTCGCAACTGTTCGAGCACTGGGCCATGGTGCCCGAGATCCTTGAACGACATGCCCGACATTACGAGACCGATGAGCCTTTACCCGAAACCCTTCGGCAAAACATCGAATACGCCGCTCGGTTTAACCAGGGTTACGAGACTATTCGTCTGACCGGGGCTGCTCTGGTAGACATGGCAGTACATGAGCTGACGGATCTTCAAGACATTGATATCGAAGCCTTTGAACGGGACATACTGACTCGCCTAGAGGTCCCGCCAGAAGTCGATATCAATCATCATTTACCGCATTTTCAGCATCTGTTTACAGGAGATGGTTATTCGGCCGGATATTACGTTTACCAATGGGCACAAGTGCTGGAAGCCGAAGCTTTTGCCGTGTTTGAGGCAAGTGGAGATCCTTTTAACCCAGAGCTTGCGGAGCGGCTGTACCGTAACGTGTATAGCGTTGGCAACAGCCGTGATCCCAACAGGGCCTTCGCCGAGTTTCTTGGCCGGCTACCTACACCCAAAGCGTTGCTGAAAGCTAAAGGATGGAACGCTTGAGTTAATCCAAAGCGACAGGTTCTATTTAAAAACTGTCGTCTCTTTTTTCGCTCAATTTTTGCTCGTTTACAGGCAATATCATTGTGCTACAGCACCAAAACAGAGCATTAATAAGCGACACAGATCACATTCTATGCTCTAATTTTTATTAAATTATATTGATTTTCATTTACATAAGAAGCTAATCTGAATTGGCTTTGCGACGTTAATAAACGTATACATATAGTGCCACCATAATTATTCATTTATAAAAGCTAAGGCCATTTTTATTAATGGCACATGGCTAAGTATTACTCTCAAAATACCGTGAGAGAGCCCGGCGAGGCATATATCCCGAAAATAAATCGGGCTATTGCAAAATTGATTAATCAATTGCCGAGGTTCCATTCGTGAATAACCCACTGCATTCATATGCTGCCATTACTGCATACCCTTCCGCTCGCCTACAGGATGATCAGGCGACTTCGCATCTTTTCAATGAAAAGAACGCGCAAGCCTATGAAAGCCTTATGGCTCAAGGGGCTGAATGTATCAAGAAAACGTTGCTCGGTATCGAGAAGCCCTATACCGGCATCTTGCCGCATGAACTAAAGCGGCAATTTGACGAAGTCAATTTGGATGAAAAACTGGGCAACTTCAATGAAGTATTGGAAGAACTAAAAGCACTTTATTTGAAAGATGCCGTGTACTTTCACCACCCACATTATGTTGCTCACCTTAATTGCCCTATTGTTATTCCGGCTATTCTTGCAGAGTTGGTACTTTCCTCGGTTAATTCCTCACTGGATACATGGGATCAAAGTGCCGGTGGCACTTACATTGAGCAGAAGTTAATTGACTGGACGGCTGAACGTATTGGTCTAGGCAGTGAAGCAGACGGCGTTTTCACCAGTGGGGGAACGCAATCCAACCTGATGGCAATGCTGCTGGCCCGTGATCATGTGTGCAACCGTCAGGCAGGTCACTTAAGCAACAAGACACAAGGCCTGCCAGCCGACTTCAAGCGCCTGCGTATTCTCACCTCGGAAGTTAGCCACTTTAGCGTGCAAAAGTCTGCTGCCATTCTTGGCCTGGGTTATGACGCCGTTATTCCTGTCCGCAGCGACGCACGCAAGAAAATGGATCTGGCAGACCTTCAGCGTGTACTCGACGAGTGTGAGGCGCAAGGACTGATCCCCATGGCAGTAGTCGCAACGGCCGGTACGACAGACTTCGGCAGTATTGATCCGCTGGAAGATATCTCGGCAATCTGCCGTGAAAAGAACCTCTGGATGCACGTGGACGCGGCCTACGGGGGCGGACTGCTGATTTCTCCCAAATACCGCAATCACCTGGCCGGCATCGAACATGCCGACTCAGTCACCATTGACTACCACAAGTCATTCTTCCAACCCGTCAGCTGCAGTGCATTCCTGGTGCGTGATCGCCATGAGCTAGGGCATGTTACCTGCCATGCGGATTACCTGAACCCTAAGAGCCAAACTCAGGAAGGCACGCCGAATCTCGTCAATAAAAGCATTCAGACCACACGCCGCTTTGATGCGCTCAAGCTCTGGATGACCCTGCGCACCATGGGCGCCAATGCGCTTGGCAGCCTGTTCGACCACGTGATTGACCTGACCCGCGCGACGTATCCGCTGATCGAGCGCGACCCCCGTTTCGATATCGCCCATGTTCCCGAGTTAAGCACTTTGGTCTTCCGCTACATCCCTGAGGCGGCGCTGACAGCTGAGCAGATCGACGCTACCAACGTCGCTATCCGCAAAGCGCTGTCGCGCAGCGGACGCGCCGTTGTGGCGGGTACCAAGGTGAGTGGTCGGCAGTATCTCAAGTTTACCCTGCTCAACCCCATGACCACCCTGGATGACCTGCAAGGCATTCTCGAAGCGATCAAGCACGAAGGTGCCCGTTACGTCATTCAACAATCTGCCCTAGCGACTTGCTGATCCGGAGAACTCACCATGACGGCTTCGACCTATGATTTCATCGCGATTGGTGTTGGTCCCTTCAATCTGGGACTGGCCTGCCTGACAGCCCCCATTGACGACCTCAACGGGCTGTTCCTCGACAAGAACGAGTGCTTCGATTGGCATCCAGGCATGATGCTGGAATCTGCAACCTTGCAGACGCCTTTCCTGGCCGACCTGGTTACCTTGGCCGACCCCACCAGCCCGTTCAGCTTTTTGAATTATCTAAAATCCACCGGGCGCATTTACGCCTTTTACATCAAGGAAGACTTCTTCCTGATGCGCCGCGAGTACAACCAGTATTGCCAGTGGGTCATCGACCGCCTGCCCAATATTGAATTTAATCGCTATGTCGAGCGCATCGACCATGATCCGGTGACCGGGCTTTACACGGTGAACTGTACGTGTACCAAGACCGGCCAACGCTTGGCGTATCAGGCGCGCCGCCTGGTGCTGGGAACCGGTACCTCGCCCTATATTCCAGACTGTTGCCAGGAGGCCAGTAGTCATCTGTCCCATACCTCCACGTATCTGACCGACAAGCAGGCGCTGCAAGCAAAGAGCACCATTACCCTCATTGGCAGCGGACAGAGCGCGGCGGAGATCTACTACGATCTGCTGCAGGACATCGATACACGAGATTACACGCTGAACTGGATCACCCGTTCGCCCCGCTTCTTTCCGCTGGAGTACAGCAAGCTGACGCTGGAGATGACCTCCCCCGAGTACATTGACTACTTCCATCAGCTTCCTACGCACAAACGCGACGCGCTGATGCAGAGCCAGAAAGGGCTGTACAAGGGCATCAACAGCGCCCTGATCAACGACGTTTACGATCTGCTTTACAACAAGAGCTTGTCCGGCCCGGTCAAGACCAACTTATTTACCAACACTGAGCTTCAGGGTTGTGACTACGATGAACGTACCAGCACGTTTACGTTGAAACTGTTTCAGGAGGAGCAGGAGAGTTGTTATACCCTGCTTACTAAAGGGCTGGTATTATCTACAGGTTATTGCTATAGAACGCCCCCCTTCCTTCTGGGGCTGCGCTCGCGCCTGCGTTTCGATGAGCGAGGCCGCTTTGCGGTCAATCGTAATTACACGATCGATACTGAAGGACAGGAAATCTTTGTCCAGAATGCCGAGCTTCATACCCACGGTCTGGTAACGCCAGACCTTGGTATGGCGTGCTACCGCAACGCCTATATCATTCGCGAGATGCTGGGTCGTGAGCATTACCCGGTTGAGCGCAAGATTGCCTTTCAGCAGTTTACTGCCCCCGCCTCTACGCTACTTCAGCCGGAGCCGGCCAAGACATGAATCTGCGCACCTCGCTGATCGCCATGACGGCCCTGGCTGTCATCAGCGATACCATGCTGATTCCGTTCTATCCGCAGTACTTTGCCAGTCGTTTTGGCGAAACGCGACCGGAGCATGTGGGGGCCTATCTGGCAGCCATCTGCTTTACCGTTATGCTCGCGTTGCCCGTCTGGGCACGCGTGGCACGACGGGTACACCCGGTCCGGCTGCTCATCTGGACACAGCTCGCCGCCGGGCTCCTATGCCTGTACTGCTACTGGGCATCAACGCTTTTGGAATTCTGGCTCGTCTCGCTGGGCATGATCGTATTCAAGGGCAGCTATCTGCTCATGTACCCCTATGTAATGAGCATGGAGGATGCGAAAAACCATACCCAGACCATTGGCACTCTGTCAGTCGTGGTGCATTTTGGCGCCATTCTTGGCGCCGTAGTGGGTGGATTGGTGCTGCAAGTGCTGGAGCCACGCGATGTGTTTGTGGTGATGGCACTTGGCGACTTCCTGCAAATGACGATCTGCGGACGCTTGCTGCGGCAGTTGCCGCCCCAGGCCAAGCCAGCCAGAGCGCTGGAACAGCGCACTGGCTGCGTCTGGCCAATCTACCGGCTGTGCCTGCTGATGTTGTTGTTTTACTTCAGCGGCTATCTGGTAAAGCCATTTTTCACTGTGTACTGGGAACAGGCCGCGAAAGTAGATCACACGGCATTGACCGGGATGGTTTATGCCATTCCCGGCGGCATGGCCCTGCTCGGCCTGTGGCTGAACCGCCGCACCGGCAGTCGGCAACAGGCACTACCGGGTGCAATGCTCCTCGGCGTGGTCGGCCTGCTACTTCAATCCGGCGGCTATCCCGTGCTGATTGTCATGGGCCAGTGCCTGTATGGCTGGTCCATGTTCCAGGTCACTGTACGGCTCGATGCGCTGCTCTTCGAATTAAGCACGCCCGAGGCTTATGCCGCCGACTACAGCAAGATCAACTTCTTCCAACAATTAGGTGTGGTGGGCTCGTCGTTCGCGGCAGGCTCACTGGTTAGCACGTTTGGATTAGCGATTCCATTTGTGGTTGGTGCCGCCGGCTTTGCACTAACAGCCCTCGCCTACCCACTACTGGTGCATACAACCCAGCCCACTACCTTACCTGCTATCGACAAGGGGGTCTGATATGACTGCCATTGCGCTACAACAACCCATCGATACCCGCCTGTGCTTTAGCAAGCCACAGCCTGAAATCGGGTATTTCAGCCTACGCCCGCTTAATCTGCCAGACGATACGGCGCTGCTGCATGACTGGCTGACCCGCGACTATGCCCGGTTCTGGGGAATGCAGAATGCTACGTTGGCCGAGGTAGAAACCTTCTATAAAGACCTTATGGCATCGTCCTACGCCGATGCCTACCTAGGCCTGCATGATGGCAAGCCAGCGTTCCTGGTTGAGTGTTATATGCCACTGCATGACCCGGTGGGCCAACACTATGACGTGAAGCCCGGCGATCGCGGCATGCACTTTCTCGTCGCCCCCTGCAACAAGCCTGTTTCCGGTTTTACCCTCGCTGTGATGCGCACCATCATGGAATTCATTTTTAGCGATCCCTTTGCCCGCCGCGTGGTCGTCGAGCCGGACGTCCGCAACGACAAAATCCATGTGCTCAACAAGCGCGTCGGCTTCGAGTACGACCGCATCATTCAACTGGGCGAAAAAACTGCCCACCTCGCTTTCTGCACCCGCGAACACTACGCCGCCAGCCTTGAAATGGAGAACCGCCCATGAACCAGATGATTACCGCCCTGCCCGCTGCTACGCCCGGACACGCTGCACTGCATCTCACACCTGAACGCTGGAATAAGGTCAATCGGCTGCTTGTACGTAAAGCGCTGGCGGAATTCGCTCATGAAAAGCTCATTGAGCCGGTGCTGACTACATCCGGAAATGGCTGGGATCACTATCGCCTGGACAACGGACATACGACGCTGGAATACCGCTTTCGCGCTCGCAAGCTCGCGCTGGATCATTGGCTGATCGACACCGCCTCCATCGAGAAGACCAGGGATGGCCAGGCCGTACCGCTGGATGCGCTAGAGTTCATTATTGAATTCAAGGAGCACCTTGGTATTCAGGAAAGCATGATGCCGGTGTACCTGGACGAGATCAGTAGCACCTTATATGGCAGCGCCTACAAGCATGCTAAGCCGGGGCTAACCGCCGAAGAGCTCACCCGTGCCGATTTTCAGGCTGTAGAAACAGGCATGATGGAAGGCCACCCCGGGTTCGTCGCAAATAACGGTCGTATGGGCTTTGACGCCAATGATTACCGGGCCTATGCACCGGAAGCCGCCTCGCCCATCCAGCTGATCTGGCTGGCTGTGCGTAAGACCAAGGCAACCTTCTCGTCACTGTCAGACCTGACCTATGAGCAGCTTCTAGAAGAGGAGCTTGGCACAGCGACAATTACCGATTTCACGGCCCAGCTTACCGAGCAAGGCCTGGATCCGGACGATTATCTCTTCATGCCTGCCCACCCGTGGCAGTGGTTCAACAAGCTTTCCATGGCGTTCTCAGCAGACGTTGCCAATCGGAATATTGTCTGCCTGGGTTACGGAGAGGACAGCTATCTTGCACAGCAATCCATTCGCACCTTCTTCAACACCAGCCACCCTGAAAAGCGCTACGTGAAGACAGCCCTGTCCATTCTTAACATGGGCTTCATGCGGGGTCTGTCGCCCTACTACATGCTGGCGACTCCAGCCATTAACGAATGGCTGAAAGCGCTAATTGACAATGATCCATTCCTGACGGAAAACGGCTTCAGCATCCTGCGCGAAGTCGCCGCGGTAGGCTATCGAAACCACTATTATGAAACAGCGCTGGTTAACGATACGCCCTATAAGAAAATGCTCTCTGCCCTCTGGCGCGAAAGCCCGGTCCCTCAGTTAAAATCGGGGCAGCGCCTGATGACGATGGCCTCGCTGCTGCATCTGGACGCACAGGGCGAATCGCTTCTCACCGCGCTGATTGCCTCCTCCGGTGTTGACACGGACACGTGGCTACGCCGTTATCTCAATGCTTATCTCACCCCGCTGCTGCACTGCTTCTATGCTCATGATCTGGTTTACATGCCCCATGGCGAAAACCTGATCCTGGTGCTGGACAACAACGTACCGTCCCGGGCAATCATGAAGGATATCGCGGAAGAAATTGCCGTATTGAATCCTGATGCCGAACTACCGGAAAAGATCAAGCGCCTGGCCGTCTCGGTGCCTGAGGAGCTTAAGATTCTGTCGCTCTTCACCGATGTGTTCGATTGTTTCTTCCGTTATATGAGCGCCATCCTGGTCGAGAAAGCCGACTACACCGAAGACCGTTTCTGGTCACTGGTAGCCGAGTGCGTCAGCACGTATCAGCAGAGCCAGCCTCAGTATGCCGAGAAGTTTGCCCGGTATGACCTGTTCGCACCTGAGTTCATCCGCTCCTGCCTGAACCGGCTGCAACTGGGTAATAACCAGCAAATGGTCAACTTGGCAGATCCGGCCGGAAACTTGAAGCTTGCCGGAACACTGATCAACCCCATCGCACCCTTCAAGCGATAACGTAAGCAATACCTGATCCGGCTGCAGTCAGCCGGATCGCTCACACAGGATCAATTGAGTACCAGGCTCTGTACGAAAAGCCTTCGAGCGAAGGTCAAGCGAGGCAAAAATTGGTAAGGAAGCGCTCGGCGCTACGCCAGGCTGTAATGCCTTCAGCTCCATAGAAGTACAAGCAGCTGCATTGTCAGTGTCAGGCTTAAAACGGCCCACCCCTCGCCTTTAAAGTGTGTTGTGTTAATTGGATCAAGTAAGTTCTTGCAGTGCGCTCGTCTTTCACTAAGACGGAGTGCCATAAAATCTGAGAAAATGGGCGATTGCGCTTGAAGCGTCTCTCATATGGGCTGGCAAGGCTATGAACAGTGTTATTGAAAAGCCTGAAGCTTTGCTTGAAGGCCATTGGCTTGTCTTGATTGAAGATGACCCGCTTCTACAAAGTATCCTGTCGGGCTTCGTAGAGGAATTAGGCGGTCGTGTCAGCACTTTCGAGACCGCTGACGATGCACTGGTCCACATGCTGAGCGCTGGTGAAAAGCCCTCCCTGATAGTGACCGATCATTTGGTTCCCGGGCAGATTAAAGGTGCTGAACTGGCAACTATGGTGGGCACGCGCTGGCCAGGCATGTCGGTTATCGTTACCACTGGACATGATCTGGAAAGCATTCCTCAACTTCTCGACGGCATGCTTTATCTACAGAAGCCGTGGGATCTTGGCGAGATGAAAAAAGCCATTATTCAGATGCTGAAAAAGGCACCCATCAGCCTTTGACGCTCGCCCTTATGCTCCCTGTAGTGAATGATATAATCTGCTGCCTTATCACTCGTCTTGACCGTTCATAGCGGACAGCAGGCCTTGCGCCCCTCAGGCTACTTAGCCAGAAGATCAGACTTCCCTACAGGTCATGGCCTCCACCTCGGCAGCCGAAATGCCCGCACCAGTGTAGACAAGCCACTGGGCATCCAGTTATTGGCCTGACTCGCGAGCTAAAAGGCTCTTCCAGCATCATGTCGTCCGCTAAACCGTAGGGGTCGGTAGCAGGCCACTTCGCATACCAGACAACCTCTAAAGTCCTGAGCGTTAGCGTTTCATATCGCCACAGGCCACATGCTCTTATTACTCTAATAACCCGTGCGCCTGCCTTTTTCTGCCCGTTGCGAATCCCTTTTCCAGGAGCGTGATCATGACTCAGGCAGCACCCGTTTCCGTCGACAGTCGCACACTACGAAAAGTCATTACCGCCGCCTCTATTGGTAATTTCGTCGAGTGGTTCGACTTTGCCGTCTATGGCTTTCTCGCAACGATTATTGCCGAGCAGTTCTTCCCTAGTGGCGATGCGAAAGTGGCCCTGCTCAAGACTTTTGCCGTGTTCGCAGTGGCTTTTGCCTTTCGACCGCTGGGTGGCATTGTCTTTGGCATGCTGGGTGATCGCATCGGCCGCAAGAAAATACTCGCCCTGACGATTCTGATGATGGCAGGTGCAACAACGCTGATCGGTCTGCTACCTACCTATGCGGCTATCGGTGTAGTGGCTCCGCTCCTGTTAACCCTTATCCGATGCGTTCAAGGGTTTTCGGCTGGAGGCGAGTATGCGGGCGCCTGCGCGTATGTCATGGAACATGCGCCCCACAGTAAGCGCGCGACCTATGGAAGCTTTATCCCGGTCTCGACATTTTCGGCCTTTGCCTGCGCGGCCGTATTGGCCTATGCCCTGGATGCGACACTTACCAAAGAGGCCATGGCCAACTGGGGCTGGCGTATCCCCTTTCTTATTGCAGCACCACTGGGCATCGTTGGGCTGTACTTGAGAATACGGCTAGGAGAGACACCGGCCTTTCAATCTATAGAAGCGGATAACGAGGTCACACACGCCCCATTGCGCGAAACGTTAAAATCCCATGGTGGCACTATTTGTCGGCTGGGCGCGTTCATCTCCGTCACCGCGCTGTCCTTCTACATGTTCACAACGTACTTTGCGACCTACCTTCAAGTAGCAGGCGGGCTTGACCGGGCTTCGGCGCTCCTGGTTACTGTGATTGCCCTGTTATTTGCCGCCGTACTCTGCCCTTTTGCCGGGCGTTTTTCAGACCTGGTTGGACGCAAAGCCACGATTTTCACGACCTGCACGCTACTAATCATTGTGGTCTATCCCTCATTCTGGATGGCAAGCTCAGGCAACATGATGCTTTCGGTTATGGGCGTGCTGCTCCTGGCCATTGGCGCTGTACTGTCTGGCGTGGTAACCGCTGCGCTGTTATCTGAAGTCTTTCCTACCCGAACGCGCTATACCGCATCGGCTATTACTTACAACATGGCTTACACAATCTTTGGCGGCACCGCACCTCTCGTAGCTACTTACTTGATTGGGCAGACAGGCAGTAACCTGGCGCCAGCCTTCTATCTCATCGCGATATCAGTGCTGGGCCTGATTGGCGGAATGCTGCTACCGGAGACATCAAAGGTGGCATTGGACAAGGTTACCGTCCAGGCACCCAAGGCAAAGCCAGCTCCCTTGACGGGCATAACGACATAATGGGGTTAAATCGCAGCCTGTCTCTAGCCTGAACGTTTGTCAGCCTTTGTAACCTTCGGGGAACAGGACGTCTCGCTGAGGAGTCACCTTTAGATACCGATTGGTTCTATATGGAGATGACACACGATGAAAGCCCTGCATGAACCGTTAATGGCCACACGTAAGTCCCAGCAGTCACTGGATGAGCCCAACGTACAGGGAACTGAACGTACCCTGTCACTGGTAGGCGGTGGTTTACTCCTGGCAGGCGGTCTGCGCCGCGGCGGCATTCTGGGGTTGGCACAAATGGCATTAGGTGCGCTGGTCACAGCGCGTGGCGTTACCGGTCGTTGCAAGGCCAAGGCAGCACTTACGCCTACACCCTACGAATCGCTCTTGCAGGAAGAGTACGGCTGGACCAACGCCGAAGCGATTGCGCGCACAATTACCATCGGCAAACCTCGTTCAGAAGTGTATGACTTCGTTCGGAGCATCGAGAATCTACCCCTGTTCATGCGGCGCCTGGAGCGTGTCCAGCAAATGGACGCCACTCACTATCATTGGGTCGCGGTAGGACCTCAGAACCGGACAGTGGAATGGAATGCCTTTATCGAGGAGGACCTCCCTCAGGAACGCATTGTCTGGAGTACTGAATCCACAGCCTATCTTCAGCATAAGGCGACCCTTACATTCAAGGACGCTCCCAATGGCATGGGAACCGAGCTGCAAGTAGTGTTGGCGTGTGAGCCTCCTGCTGGCCGCGTGGGCTACGCTGCTGCCAGCCTGATCAGCCAATTCTCGGGACGCGAATTGAATCTGGACCTGCGTCGCCTGAAACAATTGCTGGAAACCGGCGAGATTACCAATAACCTGATGAGAACAGGTATGGCCGAGCGCGTACCAGCCAGTCAAGTATCAGACGTGATGCCGCTGGAAGGCGAAGTCATTAGCGAGCCGCGTACTGTGGCGCCGCGTACCGATGGGACTCAAGCTGGAGGTGCCTACTAATGCGCGCACTTACTTGGCAAGCCCCTAATGTTCTGCAAGTAGAAACCGTACCGGATCCGGAAATCGTCAATCCAAGAGACGTTATTCTCCGTGTCACCATGTCTTCAGTCTGCGGCTCCGACCTTCACCTGTTAGGCGGTTATGTGCCCGCCATGAAGCCGGGTGACATTATTGGCCATGAGTTCATGGGTGAGATTGTCGAAGTGGGCTCGGGTATTACCAACTTCAAGAAAGGCGACCGCGTTGTCACCATCTCTATTATAGGATGTGGTAATTGCGAGCATTGCCAGCGCAGTGATTTTTCCTGCTGCGACAACTCCAACCCAAATCCGGAAGCAACGGATTTAGCCTATGGCCAGCCCTGCTGCGGCATTATTGGCTACAGCCACGCCTTTGGCGGGTATGCCGGAAGCCATGCAACCTACATTCGCGTCCCCTTTGCTGACGTCAACCTGTTCAAGGTCCCGGACGGCGTAACCAACGAGCAGGCGGTTTTTGTCTCGGATGCTGCCCCAACGGGTTATTTTGCGGCGGATAATGCGGATATCCAGCGAGGCGATACCGTTGCGGTCTGGGGTTGCGGTGGTGTTGGCCAGATGGCTATCCGTATTGCGTATTTGATGGGCGCCGAGCGAGTTATTGCCATTGACCGTTTTGCGTCCCGCCTTGAGTTGGCCGAGAAAAAAGCCGGTGCAATCACCATCAACTATGAAACAACCAACGTTCACGAAGCGCTGCTGGAACTGACCGGGGGACGCGGCCCGGATCGCTGCATTGACTGCGTTGGAATGGAAGCTCATGGTACTGAGCTGGATTACGTATACGACAAGACCAAGCAGATGATGCACCTTCACACAGAGCGCGGGACAGTCCTTCGGCAGGCAATCAGGGCGTGCCGTAAAGGCGGTACGGTGTCGGTTGTAGGGGTATATGGCGGTCTGCTGGACAAATTCCCCATGGGCGCCATTGTCAACAAAGCGCTTACTGTGCGCTCCGGTCAGCAGCCAGGGCAGCGGTATGCCAACAAGCTGTTCGAGCATATTCAGAAAGGTGAGCTTGACCCTTCCTACCTGCTGACGCACCCGATGAGCCTGGAAGACTCACCACGCGGCTATGCGATGTTCAAGGAGAAAACCGAGGACTGCATGCGCGCAGTATTCATGCCGTAACCAAGGAGTCGTGCGTGAGCGACGATAAGGACCGCCAACCACCAGACCCTTCCAAGCTGACCCAGTCAAAAGAGCGCTGGGTCAGTGAAGGTCGTTACCTGACTGGCCGTATTTCAAGGCCTTCAGAAGAGCGCTTGCCGCCCGGCCAGCATTTGGTCAAAAACTGGCCGATTCTTGATTTAGGCGTGAGGCCGGCAGTATCCAAGGAGCGCTGGCAGCTCAATGTTATTGGCGCTGTGAAAAACCCGCAGAGCTGGAACTGGGACACCTTCATGGCACAGCCCCAATCCCGGCTCGTTAGCGACATTCACTGTGTAACCAGCTGGTCCCGCTACGACAATCAATGGCAGGGTGTTACAACCCAGGATCTACTAGATAGCGTGCAACCGCACCCAGATGCTCGCTTTGTACTGCTCTACTCCAATGATGGGTATACCACCAACCTGACGCTGGATGATTTTGCAGCACAAGGTGCCTTGCTTGCTCACTCCTGGGAGGGTAACCCCCTTTCAACTGAGCACGGCGGACCCGTACGCCTGATTGTGCCTCACCTGTACTTCTGGAAAAGCGCCAAGTGGATTCGACGAATCCAGTTTCGGGTCAGCGATGTACCGGGTTACTGGGAGGAACGTGGTTATCACAACCGCGGTGACCCCTGGCAGGAAGAGCGCTACTCAGAGGACGAGTGATGCCCGTAGCATCGCTCGCCTTTCCCATCAGGGAAAATTAGCGTGTAGTGCTTTTTCCAGATCGTCCGGCTTGAATGGCTTTGCCAGGACGGGTCGATTCTTCCACTCGTCCGGCAGCCCATAAGCGCCGTAGCCCGTGGAAAACATAAAGGGAATATCGCGCGCTGCCAGCTGTTCGGCAATCGGAAAGATTTCACGCCCGCCTACATTCACATCCAGAATGGCCAGATCAAAGCTTCCGGAACTGGCCAATCGCATGCCTTCATCAAAATCAGCGGCGCTGCCCGCTACGTCATAGCCAAACTCATCCAGGATATCTTCAAGCAGCATGGCGATGAGTGTTTCGTCTTCGACGAGCAGGACACGCTTACGGGTAGTGGTCAAACGAAGCTTCCTTTGGGCCTGGCCTGCAGGCACAACAGCGGGATGGATAAATGGCATTCGAGCCCGGCCGGCACGAATGTAGTTACGACACGCCCTTTCAGTTCGCGTGTAATGCTGCGATCAATCAGGCGAGAGCCAAAGCCTTTGACTTGGGGAACCTCGACAGTCGGACCTTCGCGCTCTAACCAGTTGAGCTCCAGACAATGATGCCCTGTGTGCTCATCTTTACCGACATACCATGTCAGCTGCAAGCGTCCTTCCGGAACGGAGAGTGCGCCGTATTTAGCGGCATTGGTGATGAGTTCGTGAAAGACCATGGCCAGCGCCAATGCTTCACGGGGTTCAAGCGCATGATCATTGCCAGAGAACTCGATGCGACTTGCCTTTCCCTGTTCGGTATAGGGCGCGACCTCCTGTTCGATAACGGCTCTAAGCCGCGTACCCTGCCACTGCGCCTGAGTGAGCAAGTCGTGCGCCTTACTCAATGCAAGCAAGCGGGCATCGAACATTTCGCGAAACCGGGACTCAGCATTTGCGCTACGCAGGCTATAGGTCGCAATGGACTGTACCGTCATCAAGGTGTTTTTCACCCTGTGATTGAGCTCATTGATAAGTGCACGCTGCTGGGCTTCTGCCGTCTTATGCCGACTGATGTCCACGCACATGTTGACGGCCCCGGTGATCTCACCGTCCTCGTTACGCAAGGGTGAAGGATATGCCGCAAACGGAATACGCGAACCATCCTGTCGCAGAATGTACCCCTCTCCGCCCTGTACGGCCTGACCATCGTCAAGCACAGTGGCCATAAAGCATTCATCATGGGGCAACTCGCGACCATCTGGCCACTGCATTTTCCAGGAGCCACACCACCGGGCCTCCCCCAGCCTGGGTCGATGCCCCCAAAGTGCCACCGCGGCCTCGTTGTAAAAGGTCAGGTAGCCTTTCGCGTCGGTAGTGTAGACCGCGACGGCAAGCCCATCGAGCAGCTCGCTCAAATGCCGCTCGCTCTCACGCACAGCCTGCTCGTCCTTTACCCGCTGGGTAATGTTGTGGGTCACAGCAAGGTGAGCTCTACGACCATCAGGTAGCCGCAAGGGTACGGCATGGGTTTCCAGGTTTACACGTGTACCGGCCAGCCCAATGACATCATAGGTCCAGCTAAGCTGCTCACCTTTGCACACACGTAAATGATTGGTAATCCATACGTCTCGGTGCTCTGGGGCAATAAGATTGAAGATACAAGCCCCTCGAACCCTCTCAAGGCTTTCTGCCTGGATCATGGAAAGACCAGCATCATTCATCTGCATCAGCAAGCCGTCTTCAGTTACAACCTTGATACATTCTGGGGTCGCATCAACGACGGCCTGAAGAAAGGCTTGGCTTTCCTGAAGTTTGCGCTCGCTTTCCTTGCGCTCGGTAATGTCCTGGAAACAATTGATGGCGCCTTTGATCTGCCCTTCGTCATCAAAAATCGGCGAGATATTAACCAGGGTCCAGCGCTGCTGGCCTAGCAGGTTTTGCACGAGCAACTCACGATCGCGCACGGGTAAACCGGAGCGCAACACACTGGCCATGGGCGACTCTTCCGGCAGCATTGCTCGCCCATCCGCATGGAAAATCCGTTCGATGCCAATGTAATACGTCTCGCCGGGAATCAGCTCTCTTCCCCAGAACTCTGCCGCCTTGCGGTTATAACGAACAATGGCTCCTGTTGCGTCACATACGAACGCAGCGGCAGGCAGAAGCTCGAATACCATGTCGTTCAACAGGTCAGAAGACAGAGGCGGAGCCGAAATACGATTAAGAGTAGAGGCTTCCTGCGTGCAGTTCATAATCTTGAGTGTGCCCAACAAGCCGGCCATAAAACGGGCCAACATTCTACAATCTTACGTCTTCGGCGCGTCATGCGTATCACGATAAACGGTACTTAATCGACTAAATGATTGTCGTCTCGTCGGAACAAACGAACCGATTGGCCTTAGCTGCTTCAAAAATGGCGTAATGATGTTGGGGCAGCTATGCAACCTAAGCAATTTTCTCTAGCAGATTGGCATCGCATACTCATCGGTGAAGCGCCTTGGACGTTCTTGATTGAAGTATTCATTCGAGCAGGCCTGACTTACGCACTCATCATGCTGGCGATGCGCTTCCTCGGGCGACGCGTCGCTTCACAGTACACACTGTTCGAACTCTCAGTAGTAGTGACCCTGGCTGGAGCAATTGGCGTGCCGCTCCAGGCTCAGGAACGCGGTATGCTTCCGCCTCTGATTATTATGGCGGCGGTAATTCTCTTCCAGCGGACAGTCGCCAGATTGAGCATGAACCACCACAAGGTGAACGTCGCCGTGGCCGGTGAGGTGCTTAATGTTATTAACAATGGACGGCTTCAACTGGATATCTTGCGTAAGACCGTCCTTTCTCGTGAAAAAATCTTCGCCCTTCTGCGCATGCGTAACATCCAGCATCTCGGTCAGTTAAGCCGAGTTTACATTGAGCCTTCTGGCTCAATTTCAGTGGTCCTCACCGACTGCCCCTGCCCTGGCCTTCCTATTATTCCTGAGATTGATCAGGAGCTGCGTGAGGCTATAGCGAGCCGAACTCATTACTCCTGTATCAGCTGTGGCCATACGGTCAAAAGTGAGGAAGAACCAAGGCAAGCATGCGAATACTGTAAGGCGAAACGCTGGATACCCGCTGCTGAAGAGCTGGAGGATTGACATGCTTAATGTAGCCTCCTGGGATTGGCAGCGTATTCTTCTGGGCGATACCCAATGGCTCTTCATGATTGAGGTATTGCTGCGCACAGGGGTCATTTATCTGCTACTGCTGATGATGATGCGCCTGATGGGCCGCCGTGTAGCAGCACAGCTTAGTATCTCAGAGCTGGCCGTCATGCTTACCCTGGGTGCAGCCATTGGTGTTCCACTGCAAACGCCTGAGAAAGGCATTTTGCCGGCCGCTGTACTTCTTCTGACTGCCTTGATTTTTCAGCGAGGCTTATCGTTTCTTTCATTCAAGAAACGAGCCGTTGAGGTTATTACCCATGGTGATGCCACCATTTTGGTCAAAGACGGCCGTTTGGTATTGGATAACATGGCCAAGGCACGCTTGTCGCCAGAGCGCGTCCACTCAGAATTGAGAGCGCAGAATATTCAGCATCTTGGAGAAGTCCGTCGCGTTTATCTTGAGTCTTCAGGACACTTCAGCCTGATCAAATACCGGACGCCGCACTATGGGCTATGGCTGCTTCCTACACCAGATGAGGAAATGAGCAAGCGTATCCAGGTTAATAATCACTATGCCTGCTCACGCTGTGGTCACGTAACCCAATGCAATCCTGCGCCAAAAGATCAGGAGTGCGATTGCTGCGGCAATAAAGAGTGGTTGCCTGCCGTTAAGCGACTCGGCGTCAAGATGCATGAAGAAGATGAGAAAAAACCTGAATAGTTAACACGCGATGCGTAGCAATGGTCGCTTATTACGAACTTTCAGCCAGCGCGATCATTCTACTTCATATAGCCATCGGCCCCATCGGGGCGCGATTTTCTCTATGCTTGAGCGGGTTAACCGATCATGAAAGATTACGAACAAATATTTGATCAGCCCGAGACGATTTCAGATGTCAGCGAACCTGTGGATCTGGATTGCGTCATTGTTGGCGCAGGCCCTGCCGGATTAACAGCCGCCACTTATCTGGCTCGCTTCCATCGACAGACCCTGGTCATCGACGATGGTGCCAGCCGCGCGGCTCTGATTCCGCTCTCGCATAACTACCCTGGTTTTCCTCCTGGAATTTCCGGTGAAGGCTTATTGGAGCGTTTGCGCGAACAGGCAAAAACCTATGGTGCCCGCTTCGAACAGGCACATGTAGATGATATTCAGCAGCGACCACAAGGTTTCGAAGTATTTTTTAACGGGCGCAGCGTTATAACTCGCCGCGTATTGCTAGCGACCGGTATTGAAGATGAATTGCCCGACATGCCGGGTGTATACGATGCCATCGCAGCTACTTCGATTCGCTTGTGCTCGATTTGTGACGGCTACGAAGTGAATGGCGACAACGTAGCGGTATATGGCGAAGCCGAATGCGCCATTTCACACGCGGTGTTCCTACGAACGTTTACTGATCGGGTCACCGTTGTCGTACACGGTAAGCCCTCAGCCTGTGAAGAAGCCCTGGCACTAGCAGAGCATTATGACATTCAGTTGATCAGCGACCGCGTAGAAGGAATCAGGCTGCTAGAAAACCAGCAAGTTGAGCTTAAAACGTGTAAGGGTGAAACCTATCTGTTCGATATCGTTTACCCCTCGTTAGGCTCTCGGGTTCGTTCAGAATTGGCAAAGCGGCTGGGTGCCGAGACAGATGAATCAGGCATGCTGATCGTAGATGAACATTTGCGCACCTCGATCCCGGGACTTTATGCGGCAGGCGATGTGGTCAAATCACTCAAGCAAATCAGTGTTGCCACAGGACATGCGGCCATGAGTTCGACCGCAATTCACAACAGCCTTGAGATCAACCCCTGGACGAGTAAGTCTCCTGCCGTCGCGCCCTGACTGGTCAGCATAAAAAAGGCCAACTTAAAGTTGGCCTTTTAGACTCTTTATAGAGCGCTTACTTCTTGGCTGTTTCACCGGCTTCGGAGCGTGCCATGAAGGCCATGGTCACTTCCGGGAGGTGATCCTTGACCCACTCAGCCATGGCAATTTCCTGTGGCAGGATCTGCTCACATACACGCTTGGTTTCCAGATCACCTGCAGCCTCAGCCGCAGAGATCAGCACGGTGTACATGGCAATTTCGACATTCTCGAAAACATAACTGGCCATGGAGCCCTTGACCACTTCGTCAGTCATGAACATGCCGCCCATGGCCTGTCCCATGGCCATGAACTTACCGGTAAAGTCTTTCATGGTGGATGGGCTGGTACCCAGACGCGTTAAGCAACTTTCGATTAGTTGAAGCTGAGACTGCGTTTCTTCAATATGCTGCTGAATACGGGCGGAGAGCTTGGGATAATTCTCAAGACGTTCCAACTGACCCTTTAGCATTTTATCCGCTTGCTGCTCCATGCCATGAGCGTCTTTAAGCCAGTCGATCAGATGTTCTTGACGAGTAGTCATGTCTCTTCACCTTTTAGTCAGGGTAGAAGTTGATTAAGCGAAGCGAACTGTTCAGTTGAGACTGTTAAATCTCAACTCATCAACGCCTATAGCCACTTAAACTTTTACAACTCTTGTATTAAGTAACGAGCGGCTTTTTGAGTTCGTCGCTGTCCACCTTTAGTTAGTCAACCGGGTCTTTGGCAAAGTTCTAGCCAACCATCACTTAGTGTCACGCTGGAAAGCACATCGATTCTACGGATCTACTCTGAAAAACCTATTCCAGAGCCTACCAAGCAGATCTCACCCGACCTCATACTCATCGAGACGGCTTAAATTTATACAAATTTTATACAGTGAACACTAAAGACTTATTTAGTCACAGGCAGACTTACCATCCACAAGAAAAGTTTTTGAAAAGCTTATCCGTTGGTCAGTTATTTTTTTAAGGAAGGAATGCTGTGACGACCTTAGAGTCCATTCCCAAGTGCCACTATAGGCATAACCGTGAACAACACTGATGAGGTGTTAAAAGGAATTACCCTCTCCCAAAGCGTTTAAACCTGGGGGGTATAATGGATACATTTGCTGGACTTCTGGATTTGAAGGGCACGCCGCTAGACAAGCAGCGGTTTACTTGGCGTGAAATGGCCACTCGGCCTATCAGCAAGCTGGATGATGATGCCACAACCCGCATCCGCATCATTCTCATGAACGGCATTGAAACCGAGGCACTTCGCCTTAAGCACATTGGCGCTCGATTCCATAAAGAGTTGCAACCTCATCTGGCTCATATTCGCCGCGTAGAGCAGCATCAGGCGACGGCTATCAACTGGCTGATCTCAGGTGATCACTCCCCGCTGGAAACCACTATTGCCTACGAGCAGGTGGCTATTGAAGTCACAGCAGCCGTTGCCCAAAACGAGCCTGACCCTTACCAGGCACAGTCGTACCGCTTTGGCCTTTTAGAAGACTTTGATCACCTGTATCGCTATTCGGCCATGTACGACCGACTCGAAGGCAAAGACCCCAATAATATCCTGCAGGGATATACCGATATTATTCCGGGCCGCGCCACTAGTCAGCATCACCGCAATCCCAGCGATGATGTGCGTGACAGCTACGACAAGAGCACCGCCCAGCTGATTACCAAAATCCATGCGGCGATGATCACCAGCTCTGAATACCAGACGCACGACTATTACATGAATATCGGCAACACGTTTGCCGACCCGGTTGCGCGCGCACTGTATGCGGAAATCGCATCGGTTGAAGAGCAGCATGTGACTCAATACGAGTCTCTCATGGATGCCAGCGAAACCTTCATGGAAAAGTGGCTGATTCATGAAGCCATGGAAGTCTACGCCTATGCCAGCTGTGCCGAACAGGAAGAAAACCCGCGCATCAAGGCCTTGTGGGAGCGCTTCCTGGATTACGAATTGGGTCATCTGGAATTTGCCTGCGACCTATTCAAGAAGTACGAGCGTCGTGATCCGGCGGAAGTGCTGGTTGGCGAGCTGCCCAAAATGCGTCCCTTGAAGCGCAACCGTGATTTTGTACGCGAGACTCTTTCCAAAGAGGTCGATCTGCGTGCCCATGGCATCCATTACGTACCAAAAGAGCAGGAAGACAGGGCTTCTCAGGATTACCGCAACCACCTGAACTCAGAAGGTATCCCTTCGGACATGGCCTCGGCTGGCTATATCTGGACACCCGGAACCGAACTCTTCCGTAAACCTTGAGGACTTGCCATGACTACTTCTGCACCCATGGGTATGAATCGCACCGGCACACAGATGTCCCCCGAGGACACCAAGAGACAAATTGAGGCCACTGAGCAGTTCCGTCACGACATTCCTCCAGGTGACGCCTCACGCATTACCGAAGAACGCATCAAATTCATCCGTGAGCATGAAGCCATTAACGAGCAGGTTGGCTCCGTTCCCCCACCCGGCTCAGTGAAAGGCGTTCTGAAAACGGGTCTGGATAAAATGATGGGCAAAAACCCTGAGCTGCTTATTGATAAGCTGGGCGAGCGCCTGGCCTACGAGCGCACCGGGGTTCGTCTGTATGAGGCCTTCATTGCCAAAGTCGCCGCAGCACCAGATGCCCGCCCTGAGCTTCTGGAAACACTCAGGACTATCCAGCAGCAGGAAGCCGAACACATGCAACTGCTGCGTGAGTCCATCGAAACACTGGGCGCAGATCCTACCGCTATGACGCCCTGTGCTCACGTTTCTGGCACCATGGCTCAGGGGATTATCCAGGTACTAACCGATCCCAGAACCAACATGGCGCAATGCCTCAATGCCATGTTGACCATCGAGCTGACAGACAATGCGGCATGGGAGCTGTTGATCGAGCTGGCTCGTCAGGCCAACCACCCCAACATTGCCTCCAGCTTCGAAGTGCCTATGCGCCATGAGGAAGAGCACTTGGTCAAGATCAAGGCCATGTTGCGCGACGAACTCAAAGTTCAGCTCAGCTGATTGCATGTTGCATGAAAAAGGCCCGCATAATGCGGGCCTTTGCTTACTCTCAGGAATAAGGCGTTACTGGCAGAGCACGCTTGTGATGCGACCCGCTGTAGTATTTGAAAATGACCTGATAGGCATTGTCGCTAACCTTTTTGCCTTCGAGAAAGTCATCAATCTCGGCATAGCTGATACCAAATGCCTCTTCGTCCGGCTTACCAGGAGATAGCGACTCCAGATCGGCCGTAGGAACCTTGTGAACCAGATTATCCGGCGCACCCAGATGCTCACAGAGCATGCGTACACGACGCTTGTTCAAGCCATGTAGTGGCGTCAGGTCACAGGCACCATCACCAAACTTGGTGTAGAACCCCATTAGTGCTTCAGCGCCATGGTCGGTCCCAATGACCAGCCCTTTGCGCGCTCCGGCCACCGCATACTGCGCAATCATCCGCTGACGCGCCTTGACGTTGCCCATGACGAAATCCTGCTGCCCTTCATCACGAAAGGCCAGCTTGCTCTCCTGTAAACCTTGCAGCATGCCATCGGTAGCCGGTTTGATATTTACGGTTAGCACTTCGTCTGGCTGGATGAATTCCAATGCTCGCTGGGCGTCCTCTTCGTCTTTCTGCACCCCATACGGCAGGCGCATGGCAATAAAGCGTGCGTTGTGGCCCTCGCTACGGGCCTGCTCAACCGCCAATTGGGCAAGGCGGCCAGCGGTTGAGGAATCCACACCACCGCTGATACCCAACACATAGGTCTCCATGCCGGTTTTTATCAAATAATCCTTGAGAAACCTGATACGCAACTCGGCCTCGCGCTGGGCATCGAATTCGGTTTGTATTTCGAGCGCCTTGATAATGTCACGCTGAATGGATTCGTAATCGTCTGACATGCGCTTAGCCTCTCTCTCCGCGTAGTAATCGTGCATGGAATAATGGAATGTTCGTCAAACTGTAGACGGCAGCTGCCAGTTGCACATCTTCCCGACCACCAAAGAACCGTTCGGTCCGGGAGAAAATGACCAGCTCGCCCTGATAACGAAAGCCCCAGCCAAAGCATACGGTGCCAGCGGGTATTCCATCTACTCCATCCGGGCCTGCAAGCCCCGTGTTAGAGATGGCGACCGCTGCATCACTGTCATGTAATGCCCCGATCGCCATCTCACGTGCAACCTCTTCACTCGTCAGGTTGAACGTATCAATAGTGTACTCGTGCACCCCCAGCAGGCGTTGCTTAGCAGCAGGAGAATAAACAACATAACCGGCATCAAGACACGATCCGCTGCCTGGGATTTCCGACAGCAAATGAATCACCCGACCTGCTGTACAGGACTCGGCCGTAACCAGCAGCATGTCGTACTCTTTCAAATAATCGAGAACCGGTTGGATATCTGACCTCATGGATACTCCCACGAAACGAAGTGCGCTTTTGCGTTATGAAAGGCAGCCGTCGTGCAAGTTCGATTCGAAGGCTCATACGTAGCATCACAAAGGCTTCAAATCGTCAGGAATATCTACATCACGATAAATTCCGGGGTCATTGCACGCTATCCAGCGTAGCTCACCCTGCCTAAACAGGACGCGCCCACCACGATCTCCCGTAAGCGCACACAATGCCTCAAAGTAACGGCGGCCAAACGCCACCGGATTACCGGCCACCGGGTTGCCAGCCACTGGGTTGCCAGCCACTGGATTGCAAGGCTTTTGTGGGTAGCTATCGCGTTGAGGCGAGAACGGTACGGCAATGACCTCCTCTGTCACTGCTTCTGCTATCCGGCGGAACGTCTCTGGCTGTACAAATGGCATATCACCCAGGGCGATTAACCAGCCCCGGTGATGAGGTTCGGCAGCAATGGCTTGTGCCAATGTGTCACCCATACCGTGTGTTGGTACGACCAGTACATCAAAGCCTTCATTCCTGGCCAGCGCTGCTACGCCTGGATTATCGGGACGGGTAACAACAACCCGTCGCTGACCGATTCCTTTCAGGTTAAGCAAGATCTGCTGTAGTACCACCGCGGCTTGGCCCGCCTCGGTTTGATAACCTGCCAGCAGCTTGTCGGCACCTCCCTGAGCGCGAAAACGACTGCTCTGCCCAGCGGCCATCACGATTACACAGAGCGTATCCGCCATATCAGGCCACTTGATTGACGGCAGGCTTAGCCTGTTTCTTTTGCATCAAGGCGACACCGTTTTTCACGGACACTATCTCAGCAAGCAGCGAAATAGCGATTTCAGCCGGTGTGTGGCTACCGATGTGCAGGCCGATAGGGCCATGCAAACGGTCGATTTCCTCCTCGCTCAAGTCAAATAAAGCCAAGCGCTCTCGGCGCTTGCGGCTATTGCCCATCGAGCCTAACGCACCCACATAGAACGCCGAGGATTTAAGCGCAGTCAGAAGCGCCATGTCGTCCAGACGCGGATCATGGGTTAACGCCACAATCGCTGTTCGCTCATCAGGCACGATGGACAGCACCGCATCGTCAGGCATGCCCGGAACGAAACGTGCTTTTGAGGTTTCCCAGCCATGATTGAATTCTTGCCGCGGATCGCAAATCAGCACATCGAAATCCAGCATATGGGCCATTTCGGACACATAGCGGGACAGCTGCCCAGCACCAATCAACAACAGACGCCAGCGTGGGCCGTAGACAACGCGCAAAGTCTGTCCATCCAGGTGTAACGCCTCGTCTGCCTGCGCCGAAAACAGCTTTACAGTACCCGTGCCTAATTCGAGCTGCCTGGCCACAAGCTCATGATTATCACAGCGGCTTAGCATGTCAGCGATCCATTGTGGATTGCCAACAGGCTCCTGTACCAGACGCAGCGTCCCTCCACACGGAAGCCCAAAGCGTGCCGCCTCTTCCTGCGTTACGCCATACGTGATGAGTTCGATACCTTGCTCAGGAATTCGGCCCTCGTTCATCCGCGCAATCAGATCATCTTCGATGCAACCGCCAGAAACCGAGCCGGCAACGCGGCCATCCTCCCGCAGGGCCAGCATTGCGCCCGGTGGACGCGGTGAGCTTCCCCATGTCTGCACCACCGTAAACAGCACAACGCGATGTCCTTCTTGCCGCCAAGCCAAGGCGCTACGCAATACGCTCGAATCCACACTATCCATTCAGTTCACTCGATCGATAAGCCAGGAGGCTAAACGCTACCAGTGTATAGCAGGCGCGTTTTGCCTCGACAGTCACGGATAGAACCTCTGAACAGCATCTGGTTCCCCGTCTGTCATGGCGCTTTGGAACCTCATGCGCAGCGGCGAACTCAAAACTAAAATGCCCACACTCAGAGGTAACCGGTATGCCACGCTCAATTTGGAAAGGCGCTGTCAGTTTCGGCCTGGTCAATATTCCGGTTTCCCTGGTGTCCGCTACCTCCAGCCATGGAATCGATTTTGACTGGCTGGACAAACGCAGCATGGACCCGGTGGGCTACAAGCGTGTTAACAAGAATACGGGCAAGGAGGTCTCCCGGGAAAACATCGTCAAAGGTATCGAACACGAAAAAGGCGAGTATGTCGTGCTCAGCGACGAGGAGATTCACAACGCCCTGCCGGAGGCCACCCAGACGGTCGACATTCTGGCATTTGTCGAAGCCAGCGAGATTTCCATCCTGCATTTCGAAAAGCCCTACTTTCTGACCCCTGAAAAGCACAGCGAGAAGGTGTATATCCTCCTGCGGGAAACACTCAGACGCACCGGCAAAGTAGGCGTCGCTAACGTTGTCATGCATACCAAGCAACACCTTGCCGTCATTATGCCGTTGGGCGATACGCTTGTGCTCAACACCTTGCGCTGGGCTAACGAAGTTCGCTCTGCCGAAGAAGTAGGCCTGGACGATTTGGATGCCAAGGTTTCCAAGCGCGAGATCGAAATGGCCGAACGCCTCGTAGAGGACATGACTGAATCCTGGGACCCGGAGCAGTATCACGACACCTTCGAAGAGAACGTCATGAAGCTGGTTGAGCGCAAGGTGCGTGAAGGCAAACTTGAAACGCTCGAAGCTCCAGAACAGGAAGAGCCCAAGCGCACCGCTGATGTCATTGACCTTACGGAACTGCTCAAGCGGAGCCTGAGCGGAAAACACAAGTCGGTCGAAAGTGAGGGTAAGAAAACTGACGCAGCACAAGCCAAGCCCAAGCGCGCCAGCGCTACTCGGCGAGCGCCAGGCTCGGCCTCAACCAAGGCCCGTAAGGCTGCTAAATAAGGAGCCCGGTCATGGCAAACCCGCTAAGCGAGTACACTCGCAAGCGAAACTTCAAGGTTACTGCAGAGCCTGAAGGTGGCTCAGCCCATGGCCGCACATCGCCCGAGACGCTGCAATTCGTCATCCAGAAGCATGACGCGCGTCGGCTTCATTACGACTTTCGCCTGGAGCTGGACGGCACCTTGAAAAGTTGGGCAGTCCCCAAGGGGCCAAGCTACGATCCCAAAGAAAAACGTCTCGCCGTTCATGTTGAAGACCATCCTATTGAATACGGCACCTTTGAAGGCAGCATTCCAGAAGGTGAATATGGTGGTGGTGACGTTATTGTCTGGGACCGTGGCGTTTGGATTCCCCATGGCGATGCTGCTAAAGACTATGCCGCCGGCAAGCTCAAATTCGAGCTACAGGGTGAAAAGCTCAACGGCAGCTGGACCTTGGTGCGTACGCGCCTGCATGGTAATGGCAATAAGGAGCAGTGGCTGCTGATCAAGGAAAAGGACGACACAGCCCGCCCGCATGACACCTATGACGTGACAGACGCGCTGCCTGACAGTGTGTTAAGCGAGAAGACGCTACCGCAATTGGGCAAGGCACGCGCTAAACCTGACAAACCGGTTAATGCCGCGAAAACCAAACAAACACGCACGCCAAAACTCAAAACAGCAAAGCCTTCACCCAAGCCGTCCGCGCTACCCGATATGATCGAAGCTGAACTGGCTACGCTGGTTGATGCACCTCCAGCAGGCGATTGGCTGTATGAAATCAAATTTGATGGCTATCGCCTGCTGACGCGGATTGACGAGGGCAAGGTCAGCTTTATTACACGCAACGGCAAGGATTGGACTCATCGTTTGCCGGAGCAAGCCAAGGCTATTTCAGCACTTAGTCTGGAGAATGGCTGGCTGGATGGCGAAATCATTGTATTGGATGAAAAAGGGGTTTCTGACTTCCAGGCCCTGCAAAACGCCTTTGATAGCGGTCGAAACACCACCATTCTCTACTATCTGTTCGACATGCCGTTCTGCAATGGTATGGACCTGCGTGCTTACCCTCTTGAGGAGCGCCGCCGAGCGTTAAAGGCTGTACTAGATAAAATCGATTCGGAGGTCATCCGCTACTCAGAGGCATTTGATGTGCCTGCTGATAGGATTCTTGAAAGCGCCTGCAGCATTGGTCTGGAAGGAGTGATTGGTAAGCGTGCCGGCAGTCCATATCAGTCCAAGCGCAGCAATGACTGGATCAAACTTAAATGTAAGCGTCGACAGGAATTTGTAATTGGCGGTTACACCTCCCCTCAGGGGGCTAGAAGCCATTTCGGTGCACTTCTGATCGGCCTGCATGATGAAAAGGGATCGCTGCGCTTTGCGGGCAAAATCGGGACGGGGTTTTCGCGGGAAAGCCTGGCTGCCCTTCATGAACAAATGCAGCCTTATGTGACTGAAAAGCCTGCGTTTACCAACCTTCCACGCGGCGCTCAGGCCCGTGGCGTCACTTGGCTCAAGCCAGAACTGTTGTGTGAGGTGGCATTCGCATCCATCACCAATGATGGAGTCGTGCGCCAAGGTGTTTTCTATGGCTTGCGGCAAGACAAGTCCGCTCATGATATCGAACTTGAACACGCGCAAACCGTACCAGACAAAGACTCTGCTATCGTGCCCAAGAAAGCATCGCCGCAGAAGGCAAAGGATGGTATTGAAATCGCGGGAGTACGTATCAGCCACCCTGAGCGCGTTATAGACCCTCATTCTAAAACCACTAAACGCGGCATTGCAGAGTATTATGAGCGTATCGCTCCCTGGATATTGCCACACCTGAAAAACCGGCCGGTTGCCTTGGTTCGTACCCCTGAAGGTATCAAAGGCGAGCAGATTTTTCAGAAGCATAAGCAGACTCTGGCTATTCCACATATCCGCGAGTTGGATGCAAGCCTTGATCCAGGCCATGCGCCTCTTATGGTGATTGATAATCTGGAAGCGCTTCTGGGCGCTGCTCAGATGGGCACAGTAGAACTGCATACCTGGAACGCCAAAGCTGATCACATCGATAAACCGGACCGAATGATCTTTGATCTGGACCCTGATCCAAAACTGCCGTGGAAAAGCATGCTGGAGGCTACTGAGCTCTTACTGACCCTGTTGGACGAGCTGGGCTTCAAAGCGTTTATCAAAACCAGTGGTGGCAAGGGCCTACATATTGTTGTCCCACTGGAGCGTAGGCACGACTGGGACAACGTGAAAGATGTTGCACAGGCCATTGCCCAGCATATGGCCAGCGTTATTCCAGAGCGTTTCTCCGCCAAGATGGGAGCGCAGAATAGAGTCGGCAAGGTATTTATTGACTACCTGCGTAACCGTGAAGGCGCTACTACGGTTTCGGCTTATTCTCTGCGGGCTCGTCCGGGATTGGGTGTCTCAGTGCCAATTGATCGGAGCGAGCTAAAAACCCTTAAGCAAGGTGACCAGTGGACCGTTGAGACGCTGTTCGAGCGGCTGGATGATCCGTGGGCAGGTTACAACACTGTGCGGCAGCGGATCACCGCTGCACAGCGGAAAAAGCTAGGTATGGAGTAAATGGTTCGCCTGTACTGTTGACGTGCCTCAAAAGCGCCCAATATCAGTTCGGCATTATGCGAGGGATACCCTCGCAAGAGGAACAGCGATATGACGACGCTAAACACCCGTACGTTAGAGGAAAAAAGCGCTTCGGCGCAGGAATGGGCCGCCTGGCCCAGATTTGCTGGAATCCAGGAGGTAGACGCTAATCAATTAGTGCCTCCAGGTCGACGCGCCGTTATCATCGCGCCGCACTCGGATGACGAAATACTGGGCTGCGGCGGGCTTCTTGCCCAACTGGCCGAGCTGGGCCGCAAGGTTTTGCTGATTAGTGTAACCCGGGGCGAATACAAGCAGGGCTTCGGTAACCAACCGGTTTTTCATGTCCCTACCCTGCCTGAAAGCCGCGAGGCCAGTCGACGGCTGTGCCTGGAGTGCGTAGATATCTGTCGGCTGGACTTTTCTGACGGCGTTGTAAGCAATGAAGAGCAGCGACTTAGCGAGCAATTGGCCGCGCTGATCAAATCGACCGACACGGTCTTCACTGCCTGGCGAGAAGATGGTCACTCCGATCATGAAGCCACAGGCCGAGCAGCAAGCTTTGCCTGTGTTGTAACAGGCGCACGCTGTATTGAAGTACCTCTCTGGGCATGGCAGTGGTTGCGCCCGGGGGATAATCGCTTTCCCTGGGAGCGAGCCCGGCGGCTACCGCTGGATGAGTCCAGTCTGGCGGTCAAGCGCTATGCCGTCGAAGCATTCAATACGGCTACCGGCCCGGCACCTGAGCCCATTCTGCCCCAGCATGTGCTGTCTCGCCTGTTTCGCCCTTGGGAAATTTTCTTGGTTTGAGTGCTATCGGTTTCGGTCAAGCAGCTGCATGCGAGGCAACGCGAAATGCCAGCGGATTGCGGCAAGTCGAATCAAAAGCACAACCAGCATGGCTGTACCAGTAACCAGCTCTGGCGCAAGCTCCAGGCGATTCAGCCCAAGGTAGGTCAGCGAGCCGAGAATGCAGGGCGTGGCGTAGATTTCCTTGTGGAAGATCAATGGAATGTCATTACAGATGATATCCCGGATCACACCACCGGCTACACCGGTCATGACTCCCATAATAACGGCTGTACTCAGCGGCACCTGCTGGCGCAAGGTAACCTCGGTGCCAATCACGGTAAAGACAGCCAAACCAAACGCATCGGCAATCAAGAGCGCCTTTTCCGGTATCGGCCGAGTCAGTCGTACCCACAGTACCGTACCCAAGGTGGCAAAGACCACCACGGCAATATAGGTATCATCCCGTATCCAACTCACTGGATGTAGTCCCAGGATTACGTCGCGCAGGGTTCCGCCTCCTAACGCTGTTACCAGGGCTACAACCAGAACACCAAAGAGGTCCATTGCCTTACGTCCGGCCATAAGGGCTCCGGTAATGGCAAAAACGGCGACGCCAAACAGATCGCACAGATAAAACAGCGAAACCATCGAGGGCTCCATCAGGGACTAAAGAAATCGCCAGGGGTTGTTCCGAACTGAGTTCGAAACGCAGCGATAAAGGCTGAGGGCGAATCATAGCCGCAACTCAACGCAACAGTGGTCACACTCTCCCCCCGCTCAAGCAAGGTCAGTGCGCTTAGCAGCCGCAGCTTTTGTCGCCACGCCCTGAACGTAAGACCGGTCTCTCGCTGAAAGTGTCGGCTCAGGGTTTTTTCTGAAGCACCCAGTAACAGGGCCCACTCGGCCAGGGTACGTTGATCATCCGGCGTTTCCTGCAAGTACCCACACAAGCGGCGCAGCCGTGCGTCCGCAGGTAATGGCAAAGACAGCTCCATATGAGGAGCAATTGCCAGCTGATCAAGCAGTACACCGACCAGGCGCCCTTCACTGCCCGCCTCATCATATTCGACGGGAAACGTTGTAAAAGCTCGGATCAGCTCGCGCAATAACAAGCTGACACTGAGCACGCGACACTCAGCGCCTTGGTCAGACAATAGGTTGGGCTCAAGATAAAGACTACGCATCTCAGCTTCGGCTGAGGAGCGTACTTCATGCTCCAGCCCTGCTGGAATCCATACGGCCCGCTGGGGCGGCGCCACAAAACTACCCGCGCGCGTATGAACCGAGAGCACCCCTTTGATGGCATAAGAAAGCTGAGCCCAAGGATGACTATGCCAAGGCGTCCAAGACCCACGCGCCAACGACTCGGCGCGCGCATATACCGGTCGAGGCAGTACCTTGAGCGAGGGAATCTGCCTGCGCAACTCAGCGGATTGTCCGTTAGGCGACATTGAAAGCCTTTTTGGCGTTAGTCGGAATGCTCAAGCCACATTAAACTGCAAAGCCAGACTCAACAACTGTTCGAGAGATGTGAATGGCTCGTCCACGCTTTTTACCTGACAATTTCACGCTGTACCTGATCGCAACCGTGGCATTGGCCAGCATTTTTCCTTGTAGCGGAACGGCAGCGGGCGTACTCAACGTCATAACCAACGTTGCCATTGGCCTGCTCTTCTTCCTCCATGGCGCCAAGTTGTCCCGTGAGGCCATCGTTGCGGGTGTTACTCACTGGCGTCTGCATCTTCTTATTTTCTGCTGCACTTTCCTATTGTTCCCCCTGCTAGGCTGGGCACTTAAACCCTTGCTTTCGCCTCTCGTCACACCTGAGCTGTACATGGGTGTGTTGTATATGTGCGCTCTGCCTGCAACCGTACAGTCGTCTATTGCCTTTGTTTCCATGGGCCGCGGCAATATTCCGGCTGCGGTATGCAGCGCCTCGGCCTCCAGCCTGATCGGTGTGTTCCTGACGCCACTTCTGGTCAGCTTATTACTCGACACCCAAAGCAGTGGCGATACCAATGGCATGTCGACCATCGATGCCATTACCAAAATATTCCTGCAACTTCTGGTTCCCTTCGTTGCTGGCCAAATCTTGCGCCGTTGGATTGGTGGCTGGGTTGACAAGCATAAGTCCAGCCTCAAGTTTGTAGATCAAGGCTCCATTCTGCTGGTGGTCTATACGGCTTTCAGTGCGGCCATTCTTGAAGGCCTCTGGTCATCCATTCCGCTGATGGCTTTACTGGGCCTGGCGGTAGTCTGCTCGGTTATCCTTACGCTGGCGCTGCTGATCACGCGCTATGCAGCGCGGCTCCTAGGCTTTAACAAAGAGGATGAAATTGCAGTGGTGTTCTGCGGCTCCAAGAAAAGCCTGGCTACGGGCGTCCCAATGGCCAAGGTCTTGTTTGCCGGCAGCAGCATGGGGGCTATCCTGCTACCCATCATGCTGTTCCATCAGATCCAGTTGATGGTGTGCGCGGTGCTGGCCCAACGTTATGGGCGGCGCGAAGATACGAACGTCAGCGAAGCTAAAGCAACCAACGTGCATTAATAGGGTTTAGCTAAAATAAAAAGGCCGGTGTAAACCGGCCTTTTTTATGTATTACGTAAATCAGTCTTCACGTACCGGGGAGCGCATGGTGACCCACTCCTCCGCAGCCGTCGGATGGATTCCGATCGTGTCATCAAAGCAGCTTTTGGTGGCACCAGCCTTGAGCGCAATGGCCAGGCACTGGATCTGCTCAGGTGCATCAGGACCTACCATATGGCAGCCCAGTACCTTGTCAGTCTCGGCGTCAACAACCAGCTTCATGAGTGTACGTTCTGTCTCATTGGTCAGGCTGAGCTTGGTAGGCCTGAATGTAGTCTGGAAGATCTTGAGCTTGTAACCCTTCTCGCGTGCCAGCTCTTCGCTCAATCCTACCGATCCGACATTGGGCAAACTGTAGACTGCACTGGCAATAAGGTTGTAGTCAAGCGGCTTGTAACTCTCGGGCTTGTACAGGCTACGGGCCAATGTCATGGCTTCGGCCAGGGCAACCGGGGTTAACTGCACACGGCCAATTATATCGCCAATCGCATAAACCGAAGGCTCTGTAGTCTGGAAGGTCTCATCAACTTTTATAAAGCCACGCTCGTCGAGTTCAACACCGACATTTTCCAGGCCTAGGTTATCGAACATGGGACGACGGCCTGTTGCATAAAATACGCAGTCGGTTTCCTGAACACGCCCGTCGTTAAGGGTTACCTTCAGGCTCCCATCGCTCTGCTTATCAATACGGGCAATTTCCGTATTGAATTGCAGGTCATGGCCTCGCTTGAGCATCTGGTCTCGCAGATGAGTCCGTACGCAGTCATCGAATCCACGCAGGAAGAGGTCCTTGCGGTACATGAGGGTCGCCTTTACGCCCAAACCATGAAAGATCGACGCAAATTCAATAGCGATATACCCGCCACCCACGATAATCATCCGCTCAGGCAGCTTGTCCAGATAGAACGCCTCGTTGGACGTAATGATATGCTCGCGACCGGGCAGATCCGGCACTGAAGGCCAGCCACCTGTAGCCACCAGAATGCGCTCAGTGGTATAGCGCTTGCCAGTTACTTCAACAGTGTGCGCATCAATAATTCGAGCATGGTCTTCAAGCAGCGTCACGCCACTGTTGATAAGCAGTGCGCGGTAAATGCTGTTCAGTCGGCGAATCTCATGGTCTTTGTTGGCAAGCAGGTTCTGCCAATCAAATCCCTGCTCTTCAACTTTCCAGCCATAGCTACGCGACTGACGAAACTCGTCGTGAAACGAAGCTCCATAGACGAAGTATTTTTTCGGCATGCAGCCGACGTTTACGCAGGTACCGCCCAGGTAACGGCTTTCCGCTACAGCCACGCGTGCACCAAAATCGGCGGAAAAACGCGCTGCACGAACACCGCCCGAACCCGCACCGATGATAAAAAGGTCAAAATCGTATGTCATGACGAATCCTGATCGGCTCAACTGCACACCAGCTTAACGCACCTGTGCTGCCACTGACGAAAATACTGTTGCCTTAAACGACAGAAGCCACCCGAAGGTGGCTCCTGTCAAACACAAGGTACAGAGGAAATCAGAGTTCCTTGTACACGTTCTCAAAGCAGAAGTTGGTGGCTTCAACGAAGCCTTCCGCGCTACCGCAGTCAAAACGCTGACCCTTGAATTTGTAAGCCAGAACGCAACCGTCCTGAGCTTGCTTCATCAGTGCGTCAGTGATCTGGATTTCACCGCCCTTGCCTGGCTCGGTCTGCTCGATCAGATCGAAAATATCGGGCGTCAGGATGTAACGGCCAATGATCGCCAGGTTGGAAGGAGCATCTTCCGGCTTTGGCTTTTCAACCATGTGGCTTACGCGGTAGATGTCTTCACGGATCATCTCGCCTGCGATCACGCCATACTTGTGCGTTTCGTTCGCTGGCACTTCCTGAATGGCTACGATGGAGCAGCGGAACTGGTTGTACAGCTTGACCATCTGCTTCAGAACGCCGTCGCCTTCGAGGTTCAGGCACAGGTCGTCCGCCAGGACTACTGCGAACGGCTCGTCACCGATCAGAGGACGGCCTGTCAGAATGGCATGGCCCAAACCTTTCATCTCGATCTGACGGGTGTAAGAGAAGGAACACTCGTCGATCAGGCGGCGAATCCCGGTCAGGTATTTTTCCTTGGCGGTATTCTTGATCTGGCTTTCCAGCTCGTAGCTGATGTCGAAATGGTCTTCCAAAGAGCGCTTGCCACGCCCGGTGACCATAGCAATTTGCTTGAGCCCTGCGTCGAGCGCCTCTTCAACGGCATACTGGACAAGGGGCTTGTTCACGATAGGCAGCATTTCCTTCGGCATCGCTTTGGTTGCTGGAAGAAAGCGAGTGCCGTAGCCGGCGGCCGGGAACAGACATTTGGTGATCATGGGCGTCCTTTGATCTGTGGGAGCGATACTATGGCAGTCTAAACAGCCGTTCATCGGGTTACAATGCTCAGCATGAGGCTCTCAGTGACCGATTAAATGGACGTCTAAAAGCGCTCGACCCTGAGCGTTGGGAGATCCGACCACGAAAGCGCACAGCGGTTCGATCATAACGCGCTTTTCCGCAAACGAGATATGATGAGTAGTGAACTCGTTGGCACCACCACCGTCGAAGACAAGCTGCTTCAGATGGCTAGACAAGGGATCAAACGATCTATTATGAAAAAATGGATTCCTCTTTTCGCTACCGCACTGCTGGTAGGCTGCGCCAGTAAATCTCCTCAACTTACTCAGGATGAGCAACATTTGCTTATCCAAAATGACCTCCTCCAGGCCAAGATATTGGTGGTGTCCGGCGGGGAGGATGATCTGAAACTTGCCGACGCCTTACTCAATCGTGCATCGATATATGCTGACAAAGCTAAAGGCACTGGGGAGATCGAATTCTACAAAGCGCTTGTGATGATCAAGCAGGGGCCGCAAGCGGATGATGTCTTGCCTTTGCTGGAAGCATCCGCCGGGAAGGAGTATCCGCTAGCCTATGCGATGCTCTATCAGATTTACTCCAAGCCCTATCTGGTTGCTGAAGTAGATCCTATTCGGGCTGAGACCTATAAGAACAGCTACAGTGATCTTGACGTTGCCAAGAGCGGTTATCCCTCTTTCGAGAAAGCACTGACCTTGGTCGAACGTCTCAGCAGTGACAAACCTGCCGATGCAGCTGCCATGAGTCACTAACGGCGTTCAACCCGGTTAGTTGTACTTCCCGGCGTCCGCTCGATTTCGATTCCGCCAGGGTATTCTGTGCTCTGGCGAATCGTGCCTCGCTGCTCATAGCGCCCACTTGACTGAGAGCGGTATTCCCGAACCGTTCCACGCGGGACTGCCTGCCCTCCATATATATCGTACTGCTGACTACGCTGCTGCGTCTCAATACTCCCGGATGCACCAGGGCTTACGTAGGTACGCGGGATAGCACGTGAGGCCGAATCGTCAGCCATGCTTATAGGGGCTATCAGTATTAACACCAGTCCAAGTGCGCATGACCCTGCCTTGATTGCTCTCATTTCTGTCTTCCTCTGTGCTCTTCAAGATGAGACCTCTCCTGCCCGACCTGTCACTGACCATTGGTCTTATGTGCTCTTTTAGTCATGTATAAATCTCTAACCAAGCCTTTATCTCAGGTCTTATAACCTATGCATTCAAAGGCTAAAAAAGAGAAATTGCGAGAGGCTTTCCAGTCAGGCTATGGCTAGGCCACTTTGCTGAAGAAGTAAAAACCCACGTATGTGAGTTCCAGCGAAAAGCGCGTGAATAAGGTGCAAATTTAGAGATGGGCGATGCTGGCTAGAGAGAAATTTCGCAAGGAGCCTGCTAAGACCATAAAGGTGAGCAGCCCCTGAAAATTCTAGCGGCCTACTGAGCGCAGGCCGCTAGCGGAAGAACATCACTACATGGAACGAGAGGCGCGTTGCGGCTCCTGGCGCTCAGAAGAAACCATATGATCGGCCTCTTCATTGACACGATTAGCTGCTTGATCAGCCAGCTCCTGTCCCATTTCAGTCGCCTTGGAATAGCCCTGCTCAGCTTTCATCTTCACTTTGTCGGTGAGTCGATCACTGGTTTTGCCCAACAGACGATTCTCGCGCTCAGTAGCTGGCAGTGTCGCACCTAACAACGCGCCTACTGCTATACCGATTGCACCAAGGGCCAATGGCTGCTCTTCCAGCATGTACTGGAAACCGCTTTTTGCCTTAGTCGTCTGATTACGCAGTGTTTCAGACGCATTCTGTGCTTTTTCACTCACAGATTGGCGAGCGGAATTCATGGAGTCAGACGCATTACTGCGCATATCCGCGGCTTTGTCCTTAAGGCCCTGGGCCTGCATCCGCATGCTGTCTGTTTTGTCATGCACAGCACTAGACATGCTGGCAGTCTTGTCATGCAAAGCATCGCTCATGCTGGACGATTTGTCCCGTAGGGCATCGGTCATACCGCCAGTAGAAGACATACTGCCACTGGTGTAAGACTGGTTACGATTCTGGCCCATCATCATCCACATAAGCCCAACAGATGTGAGCAGTGTGGGCACAGGATTAGCCTTGATGGTCGAACCTAGATTATTAATAAACTCGCCGCCGTTACCTTTAGCGTAGGTCATTGCCTTATCCAGCAATTCGCCGGGGGAAAGGCGACTCTCCAAGGCGTTGACGATATCGTTGATACTGTCACGCTGCTGATCGATTTCGCGCTCCAGAGTCGCTGGATCTTTTTGCGACTCAAGGTCAATTCGGCTATGGGTATCGGTGCTCATGCTACTTTCCCCTTCACGGCTTCTTTATCTTTTTGCATGCTATTGATGGTGCGCTCTGGTTTGAACGCAGCTGGGTCAAGCTTCTTCTTGCCTGCCGAGACCATGATCATCCCTACAACGCAGACCACGCCGCCCACTATCAGGGCAGCCAGCCAAGGCGCTACAACATTGCTCAGGCCTAGAACAGCTGAGAGCAGTAGCATGATGAAGCCACCTAACAGAACGATACCGCCAGAGGCCATGCCAATCGTAGCGGCCTTGGTAGTATTCAGAGCCTCGGTAATTTCAGCCTTGGCTAGCGCCAGTTCCTTGGTAAACAAGGAAGGCACTTCGCGAGTCAGCTGACGAACCAGGCCTGCAATCGATGTTGAGTTCGAGTCGATGGCAGCTTCTTCTTGATACGTGGCATCACGTAGATTCGGTTGCTCTTTCATGATTACAGACCTCCGTTAGTATCCTTCTTGGTGTTACCTAGCGCCGTGGTTGATGCACGATCAGGATCAAGCGCTGGAGAACCATAAGAAGGGGTATCGCCCAAGTCGGATGTAGGCACTGGACGGACAACTGAAGTGGTAGCAGTAGTGTCGCCTTTTGATACGTGGGAGGTACTGCCTTGATAGGTACTTTCTTTTTCAGCAATGACAGGCGTACTGGTCTGCGAAGCTGGGTCTATGGTGCGAGTACCATCTGCGCCTTCAAAGGCGCCCATACCGGCGTGGTTAACGGAAGAAGTTGTTCCCATGGCCGCGCTGGACCCCATGACGTGGCATGAAGCTTCTTTATCGCTCTCGTTCAAAGTCGAGGGCGTGCCGGTAGTTTCACCGGTTGCACCCGCTCGAGCAGTATAGGAAGAGCCGGAGGACAGCTCCGAATCCATCCCTGCGCCTGACGTAGACATGCCCGAATCAGTGCTAGTGGATTTACGGCTGCTCGCCTTGGCAAAACGGGACAGGCCAAAGCCGATAGCAATGCTGCTGGTAAGGAAAAGCGCTGGGTTTTCGCGAGCCAGTCGGCCTGCTTCCTGAATTAACTCATCAGCACTCTTGCCTCGTAGCGTGTCAGCCAGGCCAGCCATACTTTGAGCAATGTCGGAGACATAACCTGAGAGACCAGCACGATCCTGGTCGCTTAACTCAGATGCTGCCGCCTTAAAACTATTGGCAACGGTTTCGATCTCATTGGCGGCTTTGTCGCTGTAGCGATCAATCTGACCTTTACCTTGCACCATCGCATTGTCCGCCACGTTCCTGGCCTTGTCTTTCAAGGCTTCGGCCTGCTCTTGGGCAGACGGCATGCTCCGTTGCTGGCTTTCTCGAGTATTACTCTCGTAGGGTGATGTCATAGCTTGGTCCCACCATTTTTACGTTTTTCCGCACAAGAGCGGTCGGTAAGCGCAGCGGTGACTTAAAACACACAAAACTGCGCGTTAATAAGGTGACTTCAGCGGCATGGAGGAGTTCGTTTCGATTTTGTCAAGTAGCCATATTCACGATAACCGGCATCGGAATCGGCCATTTCCAGAGGACTTCCACCGAGGCGGTACGAAAAAAACGATTACCTGAAGTTTTTGCATCAATCCCCGGGGACGCAATTGCACACAGCTCTGGTCAGCCTCCGGCAAAGTGCGGAAAATGAGACATTCTCAACCTGTACAAGGACGTTTAATGCTTACCTCTCGTCTACAAATTGCCGCTATCTGCCTGCTTAACCGTGCCGGCGAATTGCTTGTTGTACGCAAACGGCATACGCAGCGTTTCATGCTGCCTGGCGGCAAAATTGAAATGGGAGAAAGCAGTCTTGAGGCGCTGATACGAGAGCTCAAGGAAGAGTTAAGCCTTTCGCTAGACCCCAAGGCCTGCGAGCAGCTCGGCCTCTTTCTAGCACCTGCTGCAAACGAGCCAGATACCGTCATTGAAGCAGAGCTTTTCATGGCTGAACTGGATAACCCCACACTGACCGTCGCGGCAGAGCTTGAGACTCTAGCCTGGCTGCCGCTAAAGCCGCCATACGAAATTGCTCTGGCGCCTTTGCTCTCTGAGCACGTTTTGCCTCTTTTGAATCAAAGAGCAGAACATCTTTCTAAGTATTCATAAACGTAGCCAGAGTCTACGCCGTGTCGTTCCTGCAAAGGAGAATCCCATGAGCGCAACGCCTATCCATATCGATATCTGGAGCGATTACGTCTGTCCGTTCTGTTATCTGGAGCTGCCGCTGCTTGATCAATTAAAGGCGCATTATGGCGAAAGGCTCATTGTTACCTGGCATGCCTTTGAATTAAGGCCAGACCCGGTTCCAACGCTTATCCCGGATAGTCACTACCTGCGCAGCACGTGGGCACGCGCGGTGTACCCCATGGCAGAGGAGCGTGGATTAACGCTTCGACTTCCGCCCGTCCAGCCCCGAAGTCGCAGAGCCCTGGAGGCCGTTGAGCACGCTCGGCAAGTCGGGCAATTTGAAGCGATGCATCGTGGGCTTTTCAAGGCTTTTTTTGAAGAGGGTCGTGACATTGGTCGTGATGACATCCTGCTGGATATTGCAAATCTGCAAGGGATAGACACGGTCGAACTTGAGGCGGCGCTTGAGGAAAATCGCTACACCCAGCCAGTACTCGATGATGAAAGACTGGCACAAGCGCTTGGAATCACAGCAGTACCAACGCTGTTGCTCCGTGCACAGGACGAGCCCTACGAAGATGCCATCCAGCTCAGCGGCGCAGTTGATTATGAGCGCCTGACATCTGCTATCGAGACGCTCATGGCTCAACGCTGAGCGCTCTAGCGCTGGGCTGCTGGTGAGGTTTCCGGAAAGAGCACGTCCGTGAATCCAAACCGTGAAAAATCGGTAATGCGGGAAGGATAGAGTCGACCGATCAAGTGATCGTACTCGTGCTGCACAACGCGCGCATGAAAGCCCTCAGCGACCCGATCAATCGTTTCGCCTTGAGGGTCTACCGCCTCGTAACGGATGCGAGCATAACGATCAACAACCCCGCGCAGCCCCGGAATGGAAAGACAGCCTTCCCACCCCTCCTCCACATCCTGCGACAGCGGTGTGATGACTGGATTGATTACAGCGGTTCGAGGCACTGCCGGCGCTTCAGGGTAACGCTCACTGCTATCGAAGCCGATCACGAATACCTGCAGATCCACACCGATTTGCGGAGCGGCCAACCCAACACCACCGGCATGTTCCATAGTCTCGAACATATCCGCGACCAGAGCCTCCAACTCCTGACTACCGATCATGGATGCCGGCACAGGCTTGGCAATACGCAGTAAACGCTCATCACCCATTCTCACCAGTTCACGAATCATCTCTGCCTCCGTTAGCCCCTAGGAAAGGCGAATATCAGTCATCCGCCTCAGGTAGTTCGATCCTGTCGTCATATATAACGATCAGTCCTTGCTTGTATAAACCGCCAATAGCCTTTTTGAACGTGCCCTTGCTGACACCAAATAGCTTGCTGATCAATTCAGGGGAGCTCTTGTCGCTTACCTCCAGAACGCCATTCCGCACCTTGGCTAGTCCAAGTATCTGCTGGCCCAGCGCATCGACCGCCTGACGCCCCAACGGCTGCAATGAAAGACTGATCTTGCCATCAGGCCGTACTTCCTTGATAAAGCCTTTTTCCTGCATGCCACTGCGCAGAAATTTGAAGACTTCATTGTGGTGAATAAGCCCCCAATGCTTCCCCTCAATGATGGCCTTAAAGCCCATAGGAGTCTGTTCAGCGACTAACAGATCGACTGCCTGGCCACTCTTGTAGGGTGCCGGCGTAGTATCCAGGTAGCGATCCAGCCGGGCTGTTGCAGTAATTCGGTGTGTACGCTGATCAATATAGACATACACCACGCAGTAATCCCCTACCTGCAGAGGACGCTTCTCCTCTGAGTGAGGTAGCAGCAGATCCTTGGGTAAGCCCCAATCCAGAAAAATCCCGATATGGTTGATTTCTACCACCTTCAGGCTGGCAAACTGACCCACCTGGACTTTGGGTTTCTGAGTCGTGGCAATGAGCCGGTCTTCGCTGTCGAGATAAACGAATACGTTGATCCAATCACCCGCCTCGGTAGGCTCATCCTTCGGGATATAACGGTTCGGAAGCAGGATTTCACCGTCCTGCTCTGCGTCCAGATATAAGCCGAAATCTGTCCGCTTGATAATCTGCAGACTGTTAAAACGCCCAATCAAAGCCATGCTAATACCTCATTAATAAGCCGCTATCATACCTGACATATTCTGCTCAACCGATAAACCATGAAATGCCTAGGCAAAAGGGCTAGACAAAATCTTCGAAAGCGTTACAGTTCCTACACTGTGTTGCACGTGTACCGTTTATCGGCGAGGCTATGGCCACGCTTAGCAGTGGTGACTCTTTGCACTCAGTCGCAGCCTGGGCAGTTCCAGTGCTGTCTAAAATCTTTGTTCAGGGAGCAATCCATGTCTACTCGCCAGACCGGTACCGTCAAGTGGTTCAACGATGAAAAAGGCTTCGGCTTCATCACTCCGCAGAGCGGTCCGGACGTCTTCGTACACTACCGTGCCATTCAGAGCGCTGGCTTCAAGAGCCTAAAGGAAGGTCAAGCTGTTTCCTTCCTGGTAGTGCAAGGCCAGAAAGGCCTGCAGGCTGATGAGGTTCAGGTGGTTTAATCACCCTGACTTATCGAAAAAGCCCCGCTGTAAAGCTGGGCTTTTTTTATGCCTGATGAAAAAGGATGGCCTATGCTCCGTGGATTAGCACTTGTTCTGCTTCTGACCCTATCAGGGTGCGCTGTGTTTCCCAGTGATCAGGTTGCCAGTACCCCTGTTCCCATCACCGCACTGCACTCGGTGCGCCCTGGACTGCATGTGGAATTCAACTTCTACCGTGGCAAGCCGGGTGATGCAGACGCACGATCGATACCCGTCGCCCGTGAGGGCCTTAAGCCGACGCTAATCGAGGCACTGGATGCCTCAGGCCTGTTCAGCCATTACAGCCTGGCACCTGACCGTGCAGAACCAGGCGACTATATACTCAAACTAAAACTATACAATCACAGTCCCATGGTGGCCTCTGTGGCCAGTGGCATGGTTACCGGCGCAACGCTATTTATCGTGCCTGGGGTAGCGAAGGATAACTTCACATTAACAGGCGAATTGCTCGATCCTGCACTGCGGCCCGTTGCGCAGCATCGTAACGTGGATTCCATCAAGACCTGGATGGGTATCTGGTTCCTACCGTTCATGGGGCACACAACTGGCGAGGCTATCAACGATACCTTTACCCGCCAGATCAATGAACTGTTGAGAATACTGGTAGCCGAGCAGCCAGCGCTCCAAGTACCCGGATGACCGTTGGCCGAAAACATTGAACGGGGCTGTATAAGTTTAGTCACACCTTATGAGCCATTCATAACCACGCAATGCGAGGTGAGCCATGACTGAACAAACACGAAATGCCGAAAACGAAAAAAGAGACGAATCGGAAAAGCCACGCCGTACCGAGCATGCACAGGTGGATTCGGAGCGTAACCCTCCCTCCCCTAATAGCCCTGACCGTATGAAAGACGGCACGGGATACAACTAAGAAAGGGCGCGTAAGCGCCCTTCTTTATTCGGGATTATCCCTTACTCAAGTCCTACCTTCAGCACTTCACCTTCTGACGAATCCGTCAACACATACAGGTAGCCGTCTGGCCCCTGGCGGACGTCCCGAATACGTGCTCCTTTCTGCTCTAACAGACGCTCCTCATGCACAACCTTATCGCCCTCTAGTTGCAGGCGAATCAAGTTTTCCTGTGCAAGCGCACCAATGAACACACTCTTTTTCCACGCGGGGAAACGGTCTGCCGAATAAAAGGCCATACCACTAATACCCGGTGATTTTTCCCAAACATATAAGGGCTGCTCAGTACCCTGTACGTCCTTGCCCTTTGCTTCAGGAATCGGTGCATAGGAATAATTGATGCCGTGGGTTGCGATAGGCCAGCCATAGTTCTTACCCGCTAACGGAATGTTGACCTCGTCTCCCCCGCGGGGTCCATGCTCATTAGTCCAGACCTGCCCCGTCCAGGGATTTAACGCTGCGCCTTGCTGGTTGCGATGCCCATAGGACCAGATCTCCGGTCGAGCGCCAGACGTGCCTATGAAGGGATTATCGTTTGGAATGGTGCCGTCGGCATTGATACGAACAAGCTTGCCTTGAAGCTTATCGAGTTCTTGTGCGGTCATGCGCTGGTTATTCTCGCCAAGCGCAATAAAGAGATGCCCCTCTCGATCAAATACTAGCCGCGAGCCAAAGTGTGCGCCGGTAGAAAGCTTAGGCTCTTGCCGGAAAATCACGGTAAAACCTTCTACACGAGTCATATCTGTAGAGAGTTTGCCTCGCCCAACAGCAGTACCAGCCTTGTCGCCGTCCCCACCGCCCTCTGAGTAACTTAGATAAACGAAGCGATCCTCAGTAAAGGAAGGCGATAACGCTACATCCATCAAGCCACCCTGACTTCGGTTATAAACGTCAGGCAAGCCTGCAAGAGGATCGGACAATGAACCGTCTAACTTAAGCACACGTAGGCGGCCTGGCCGTTCAGTGACCAGCATGCTCTGCGCATCAGGCAAGAACGTCAGAGCCCAGGGATGGTCAAGCCCCTTGCTGACTACCTCAACGCTAATAGTGCCTTTCTCGCTTGGATACGTAGTGACCTCTGCCTGCGCAACAACTGTACCGCCTAACAATAGCGCCCCTGCGGCTAACGCCCACTTAAACATAGTGTTCCCCCCTTTAATCGGAGAGTTGACTGTAGCGCTTTAGCCCCATTAAAAAGGCCTACTCACATAGACAGTTACAATAAGCAGCTCTAACGCGCACACTTGGCGCGAAGTAGGCTTTATCACCCCGAAGCTTAGTGGCTGGTATTACAGGCGATAGGGATAGGAGGATGGAGAGGGATATAACCAAGTGGAACACACTGACAATGAAAACTCATTCCAACTCCTGCATTGGACGTTGCCGTTACCGAGCCGGCTGTACGCCACGACAAAGACAATCGTTCAATGCAAAGAATCTGGAATGGATTAGCGACGACGTGCGCGGCGACGCTGCTCTTCTGCCAAGCGTTCCCGCTCGCGACTGCGCACAGGAATAGGCTGAAGACGTGGCTGATCAGCCAGGCCTAGCGCCTCGATCAATTTGGACGCCAGTTCTTGAATACGTTCTTTCATCACCGATCTCCTGAGATCTACTACCCGTATTACAAAGACTACAAGCTTGCCGGAAAATTGCCTGAGCAAGTTTTTCAAATTATCTATCGGCAAGCTCACAATAATATTGAGCTAATTTTGCCGTATTCAATTCCAGAACTATTGTTTCAGGCGTAACACTATATTTCGCTTAACCCAAGCGGCCTGTGCACTGCATTGCAAACAGACAAGAATGCAACCAGAGATCCTTTTGAAAGGACTAACGCATATTGCTCTGGAAGAGGCAGCACTTCATGCGCATTCCGCTCTCCCCCTGGCTTGTTCTGTTCGCAATTGCTTTGAGCATCGGAGCCTGCACCCGTGTCGGCTTTGCCTATAAGCATCTCAATACGCTTATACCGTGGTCGATAAGCGATTACCTCGACATGAACTCCGAACAGCGCCGATGGTTCGATGATCGATTGGCTGAGCATTTACGTTGGCATTGCAGTCACGAACTGCCCCGCTATCTGGATTGGATGGATGGCATCAAAACTATGGTTCGTGACCAGCAGGTTTCACCGCTCACCATCAAGACCCGCATGGATGAACTCAAGGAGGCCGTCGATACGTTAGCCGTTGAGATTACCCCGACCAGTACCGACCTTCTAAGAAAACTGTCCGACCAACAAGTAGCAGAGCTAAAGGAAGAGCTGGATCGTGACATCAAGGATCGCCGTAAAAAGTACCTTGACCCCTCTCGCGGCGAGCAGATTCGAGAGCGAGCGGCTCGAATGGAGGAGCGGGTAAACTTTTGGACCGGCCCACTTAACCAGGCTCAGAAAGACAGGATCATGCAATGGTCGGTACAGCTAGGCGACCAAAACCAGGCTTGGGTCGGAAACCGAATCCAGTGGCAGCGCGAATTACTCGATGCCTTGCAACATCGTGCTGAACCAGACTTCCCACAACGGGTTAAACAGCTGCTGCAGGACCGGGAAAGCCTGTGGGCGCCTGCTTATCGGGAAAGCTTTTCCAAGACTCAGGATGCAGCCGTTTCGCTTATCAATGATCTGTATACAACCACAAGCGAAACTCAACGAAATCAGATTATCAGTCGATTAGCGGATATCCAGAAAGACCTTGCACCTCAACGATGTGATAAAGCGAAAAATTAGGATGATCAGTGGAACTGTTAAGTAACTTCCTGAGGTCTTTATTATAAGTTTGTAATATTGATCAAAATTTAACCGACGAATGACCTTTTCCAATTCGGTCAGATCGATATCATTCCCCTGAGCCTGCTTTATGCGCCTGAGGGCCTGGCTCCTCCTGTCATAACAAGAACGTAGTGTGCTCCGCATAACCGGACTTTTTACATTTAACTACCTGATCAACCACGGACGAACGTTGACGTCAGGCATTGCTTTGGCCTCTGGCTGTTTGCCTGCTAATGCAGGCTGCTGAGCAATCGCCGCTCCTGTTTAACCTAGGGGAGTGAAACCCATGCCAAACCTTTCATGGCTTGCTTTTTTTGTGGCAGCCTTTACCACTGGCGCTGCCACAGCCCAGACGCTTTTACAGCGTGACCTGGGTGGCTTTGATATGACACTGGGTACTACCCAGACGCGTACCATGGCCCAAGGACTGGTTAAGCCTTCCAACGGCGCAGTAAACGGTGGCCTAGACTTTACCCATGATACTGGCCTGTATTTTGGCCAGTGGACCGCTAACAGCGGTTCATCCGCTGACAACCTGTCCATTGAGATGGACACTTATGCTGGCTACAAACACCGCTTTGCCAGTAGTGGATATGGCTATGAATTCGGGCTGATCAACTACGACCATGTTACACAGGACGTAGACCCCAGCCGGGAGATTTATTCAGGAGTCAGTATATTTGGCAGTCGCTTTGGAGCAGCTTTTGCCAATAACCCTGATCGTAGCAACACTTCTCTTTATGCAGACCTTGGCACCACTCCGGTTCTTGGAATGGGGCTTTCGATGCGTTACGGAAATTACATGCTGAATTCGCCCGTTACGCTGGCAAGTGGCGATATGGTCCGCTCGTATAACGACTGGTCGGTAAACCTGACCCGTAAGTGGGCAGATACCCAATTCAATTTCTCGTATACAGGAACCAGCCTGCGTGGCCAGGATTGCTCATCCTACTCTGGACACAATGCCTATTGCGATAACGCCCTACTGCTCAGGGCATCGCATCCACTTTTTTAAGAATGGGTATCCAGCCGCCCGGCAGTCATGTGACCGCCGGGCGCAACACCTCTAAACACTCGTTTTGAAAACACTGCTCAATTGATGGAATTGCTCTGAGAGCCCCTTCAATCGCTGGCTTTCCACCTCAAGCCCTTCCGCTTCTGAAGCATTTTGCTCAGTGATGACTCGCACAGAACCAAGATGCTTACTGACCTCCGAAGTCACTTCGACCTGATGACAGGACGTGGCGACCACCAGAGCATTGATATCGTTAATGGCACGGATATCATCAGAGATCAACTGCAACGACTCGGCACTCCGGTGCACATCACCAGCACAGCGAATGGCCCGCTCTCGGCTTTCCTGCATAGCTTCTACTGCATTCTTGCTGCCCATCTGCAGTGAGCTGATGATGCTCTCGATCTCAGAGGTCGACGCTGCTGTTTTCTGCGCCAATGCCCTGACCTCATCTGCCACTACAGCAAACCCTCGGCCTTGTTCACCCGCACGCGCCGCTTCAATGGCTGCGTTAAGCGCCAGAAGATTGGTTTGTTCAGCAATCGTCTTGATGACGTCCAGTACTCGTCCGATCTGTTGCGAATGGGCTGCCAACGCACGCATCTCTTCATCGGTTCCTTCAAGATGCTCAGCCAGCAGGCTGAACTCTTTTCGCATGGCGCTCAGATCCGCACTGCCTTTATAAGCGCGTTCAGTGGCTTGACCGGCTACCTGAGCAGCCTGTTGCGCCTGTTCTGCAGCCTCGCTGATCGTAGCGCCCATCTGATCGATAGCAGACGACACCCTGGCAATCTGCTCATGCTGAATCCGCGAGCCCTCTCGCATATGCGAGGTAGCCTTAGCCATACTTTCGCCTGAGATGGCTAATCCATGACTGTTGGAAACGACACTTCCTACCGTGTGGTCAAGCGAATCAAGAAAGCCATTAAACCGGTCTGTCAGCTCATTTTTCAAGGAAATGCGATAGCCAAGATCAACAGCCTGACCCTGGCGCGTCAGGTGGTTAACCGCTAATAGCAGGGACTCACTCACTATCGCCTGTTTATGGGTGTGAAGAGACAGGTAGATAAGAATGGCGCTTTCCAGCACTACGTAAAACGCGTGCAGGAAGATAACGCCCCAGCTTTCACCGTGGTGAACAACCTGTATATCCCACCCTGCCAACTGAACTGCGTAAAACCCCACGTGGTGGACAGCAATAACGCCAGCCCCGACAAGAATGGGCAGCCAGTCACGGTAATACACTAGAAACGCCAGTAGAACAAAGACGCCAAAGTGCATTTCCTCCATGCCTTGCAACAAATGGATCTGTAATGCTGCAAAGCCCATAAAGGCTACAGCAACAGTGCATCGCATGAGCCGTGAACCTGGCGCTGCAACATAAAGAGCAGTAGGAATAACTGACAGGGCTCCGCCCACCAGAAGCGCTTCTATCCAGCTTCCGCCCCAAAACGTCAGGCAGAGTGAATAAGCAAACATCACCCAAACCACCGCCAACATAAGCTTGTCGGCTTTGCGGTAATAGGCACTTAATGAGTAAACGGACTCGGACACAGGCATGCCTCCCCGAGAAAGCGTGGCTTAATTGGTTGATACAGTATTGCTATGAGAGGTATCGCCTGTTACGCCGCTTTATTAAGGGAAAGTCTGGTTGGACTTATCTAATCACGACAAATGGCGAAACAGTGAGCAGGCTACTCATAAACCTTGCTCATGCGTGTATCCAGAGAGGATTCGCCCCGAATCAGGATCAGGCGAGCCTTCTGTTCCTCCTCCGGCTCCAGAGGTAACAAGCACTTGAACTTGCCGGCTACCCAGGCAGCAATGGGTAGTCCCTCCTTGAATAGCACCCGATTGCCTATCACAGCAGGGACCTTGGCTCCAGGCAGTAGTGTGCCTACAAGGTTGAGAGGGTCGACCGCGGCAAGACGAATATAGCGTTCAGCCGCCGGGCGGGCTCGCACTGCGCGTAACAAGGTAACCGCTTCCGGCAAGGCAAACTGCTCCCCGGAAAGCCCTGCTATGAAACGGCCTCCTCGTATTTCTCCTCGCGCTTCGAGGCGATGATAGATGCGCAGCAAATCACGCCAGGATGGCAGGGCATCTGCCTCACGCTCAAGCAGGCGCCAGCTGATCACGCCATAACGTCGTAGCAGCACCCAAGCAATGTGCTCTACGACCTTATCATCCCATTGGGGTTGTCTGGATACCCGAGGTGATACCTCCTCTACAGGCCGACGAATCAATGCCCAGCGCCCTGCATCATCCATTCCGCCATATAAAGGCACCCTGCTACGTCGGCTGCTTGTGTGGCTGCCTCGCTTGGCAGCGGGTAACAACAGCGCCCTTAATCCAGCAAAGCTGTCTGCGTTAACCATTCCAACATTAACCAGCTCGCCCAGCGCGTGCTCCAGTTCGGTACGCAGCAAACGGGCCTTACTCATCAGCTCATCAAAAAACAATGCGCCATGATGGGATAATGCCTCTACAACCTTTTGGGCTCTTGGCGAGAGTTCTGGCTCGGCTAAAGAAACCGAAAGCGCACTCCAGGTAGCCAATTCATGTCTAGGCAATAGGACAATGGGGGAAGCGCGTACGAAGCCGCCTGATGCCTTGTTCAGGGTATCCAGACGCGCCCATACGATACGCCCGCTGCGGCATAGATCATCCAGCCAGTGAAAACCATAATCCGGCAGACGAGCAGGCAGCACCTCGCTCTCCCAACCTGCCGCAGCCACGTGATACCCCTCAAGCTGAGTCAGTATTGCTGACAACGCCTCAATTCCTCTAGCCTGAGTATCGGGTGTGAGATGTTGCCACTCGAACAGAAATCGCATGAAGTCCGCAGGACTGACCGGCTCGATTTCACGGCGCAGTTGATTGACGGTATAGCGATGGATACGTGCCAACAGATGACGCTCACACCACTCCTCACCAGCGCCTCCCGGCGTAAAACACCCCCGCAAGACATAACCTTGCCGTTCAAGCGCAAGGAGCGACAGCATGATATCTGACTCCGGCAGCCCCATCTGCTGGCTCAGCGCATCCACAGTCACAGGACCGAACCCCGTCAACCGGGCCCGAACAAGCTCCACCAGAGCGTCTTCTGCCGAGCCGGCGTCATTGAGTTCGTCAAGCCATACATTGTCGGGCTCACAGGTTATTGAGGGATAAACCTGCTTTAGTAACCCCACCCGCTCCGTAGGAACCCAGAAAATCCGCTGCGAGGTGCTGACACGGTATACCCTTCCCGCCTTGATCAGCTTGGTTAGAAGAGGCTTCCAACTTTTTTCGGCAGCCACCTCTGTTTCCGTCATGCATGAAAGCCCCATTAACGCCTCGTGCAGCTCATCGGCGTCCCGTGCCTGAGGCCAAGCCTCCTCTCGTACCGAATCGATCGCCTTGATATCCAATGCACCCAGATCATCGCCAGAGACAGAGTCAGCCCAGCGACGGTTCATGACGGCCAGCGTGCGGCGCTCCTCTACAGGAGCATCGTCCAAAAAGGCATAAGGCCGTGCGGTCAGTATCTCGGCAGCAAGAGGTGATGGCGCAGGTAGATCACGTACCTGCGTCTCGACGGTGCCTGCTTCTATATTCCTGAGCAGCGCAAGCCAGCCCATACCATCCATGGAGTCCTGCAGGCAATCGCGCAGGGTTTGCCTGACAAGGGGATGCTCGGGAACCTCGCGCTCGCCCGCAATGTTTTCCAGACATGCCGTCTGATCAGGAAAAACAGTTGCCAGTAGATCCTCGCTGCGCATCCGCTGCACCTGGGTGGCTACCTTTCGCCCTGCTGTAAAACGCGGCAATGCGAGAGCGGTGGTTGCATTCCAGCGCCAGCGGATACCAAAGATCGGTGCATCAAGCAGTGCCTGGATAAGGACGTGCTCTGCCGTATTGGAGTGCAGATAACACCAGACATCCTCTAGCGGAAAACTGTGGCGGGTAGACAGCGAAAGGATCAGGGCATCTTCGGTCGCGGCTGCTTGCAGCTCTACATTGAAACTACGGCAAAAGCGCTTGCGCAGCGCCATTCCCCAGGCTCGATTGATACGACTCCCATAGGGCGAATGTATGATGAGCTGCATACCGCCCGCCTCATCGAAAAACCGCTCCATTACAAGCATTTGGCGTGTCGGCAATGCACCCAGCACCTGTCGGACACGACCTAGATAACTCACTATCTGCTCAGCCGCCGCCAGTGGCAGTTCTTTTTCCGCCATCAGCCAGTCAATAGCTGATGCAGGGTCGGACAAACGTGCGTCCAGTTCCTGTCGCAAGCGTGAGACGCCTTGAGAAAGCTCATCTGTTCGCCCAGGCGCCTCACCGTGCCAGAATGGAATATTGGGCGGCTGGCCCCCTGCATCCTCCACACGAACACGGCCATTTTCGATCTTGCGAATGCGATAGGACGTGTTACCTAACTGAAAAATGTCGCCCGCCAGGCTCTCGATAGCGAAGTCTTCGTTAACGGTCCCCACACTGTGTCCTTGCGGCTCCAGGACCACCGAAAAGTCACCGCTTTCAGGAATGGTTCCGCCACTCATGACGGCTGTCATCTTGCCGCCACGGCGGCCTCGCAACAGCCCGTTCACAGCGTCCCGATGGACATAGGAGGTTCGAGCGCCACGTCGATTGGTATAGCCTTCACACAGCATGGCTATCACCGCATCGAAATCGGTGCGCGACAGTGCCGCATAGGGATCGGCCCGGCGGATCAGGGCAAATAACGCGTCCTCCTCCCATTCACGGCATGCCGTTTCGGCCACAATCTGCTGTGCCAAGACATCCAGTGGTTGCTGAGGGATACTCAACGCATCCAGCTCTCCACGCCGAATGCAATCTAGCAGTGCCGCACATTCGACGAGATCGTCCCGTGATGTTGGAAACAATCGCCCTTTCGGAACGCCACCAACATGGTGGTTTGAGCGGCCCACGCGCTGAAGAAACGCCGCAATGGATCGAGGCGAGCCGATCTGACAGACCAGTTCAACATCGCCAATATCGATACCCAGCTCCAACGATGCGGTGGCCACCAGTACCTTAAGCTCACCATGCTTAAGGCGCTGCTCAGCTTCAAGCCGCTGCTCTCTGGCCAGACTGCCATGATGAGCAGCCACCACTTGATTGCCAAGCCGGTCCGTTAAGTGCCGCGCCACACGCTCAGCCATACGACGGGTATTGACGAACACAAGCGTGGTCCGGTGGGCCTCAACCTGCTCGGTCAACCGAGCATAAATACTTTCCCATGCTTCATTGGACATTACGGGTTGCAAAGGGACAGGGGGCACCTCAATGGCAAGATCCCGTTTACGGTCATGTCCAATGTCGATAACCGTACATGACCTTTCCTGGCCTGCTTCATCACGCCCCACCAGAAAGCGCGCAACAGCGCCAATAGGCTTTTGTGTTGCCGACAACCCAATCCGTACCAGAGGCCGCTTGCATAACGCCTCAAGACGCGCAAGGGAGATGCTCAGGTGACTGCCCCGCTTCCCACCAGCAACAGCATGGATTTCGTCCACAACCACACTTCGGACCGTGCCCAGCATGGCCCTACCCGAGTCTGAACCCAGCAAGACATAAAGCGACTCAGGCGTAGTCACGAGAATGTGTGGAGGCCGCTTGCGCATAGCGTTGCGCTCGCGCGGTGGCGTATCGCCTGTTCTAACGGCCGTTCTAACAGTAATGGATGGCAGGCCACTACGTTCAAGTTCAGCGGTAATGCCCGCTAAAGGCCTTTCAAGATTGATCTGGATATCGTTTGATAACGCCTTGAGGGGCGATACATAGACCACCCAGGTTTCATCCGGCAATACCCCGCTCTGCTCAACACCGTGGCATATCAATTCATCAATCGCAGCCATAAAGGCCGTGAGGGTCTTGCCAGAGCCAGTCGGGGCCGCTACCAGCGTCGACTGACCGGCCTTGATGGCAGGCCATGCACACCGTTGCGCTTCTGTGAGATCAGTAAAGGTGTGCGAAAACCAGGATTGTACGGCAGGATGAAAACCTGACAGGACAGCATGGCTGGAATCAGCCAGTAGACAGGGCTGCTTAGACGAAGCCGGACGAGTGGGGTTATCCACCTCGCCCGGCTTACCAGGGAACGCTTGAGTCAAACCATAAAGCTCAATTGTCTACCAGCGACAAAGGTCGTGCGACAGACTCAAGTGATTTGCGCTCGGCCGCTACGCCCCAGATCGACTGCACTATACCTGCAGCAATCATGAGACTGGCGCCAATGGCATAGCCGTAGAACACATTGACTCGGCTACCACTCTCAATCAACTGGCCAAACAGGGTCGGGCCAATAATCCCGCCAAGGCCGGTACCAAAGGCATAGAACACGGCAATTGCCAAGGCCCGGATCTCTAACGGGAATGTTTCCGCTACGGTCAGATAGGCGGAGCTCGCTGCAGCGGAAGCGAAGAAGAAGATAACCATCCAGGCAATCGTCTGAGTCGTCGCATCCAGCATACCCTGCTGGAACATGTAGCCTGTAATGATGAGCAGTACACCTGAGATAGCATAGGTTGAGCTGATCATAATCCGGCGACCAACTACATCGAAGAGGCGCCCCAGCAGCAGTGGACCGCAGAAGTTACCTAGCGCAAAAGGCAAGACATACCAGCCAACGCTCTCGGATGGCACCCCATAGAAATCCGTCAGCACCAATGCGTAAGTAAAGAAAATCGCATTGTAGAAAAAGGCCTGTGCTGTCAGTAATGTCATGCCTACCATCGCACGCTGACGATGCACGACAAACAGGCTTTGGAAAACCTCCTTGAGCGGCGTGTGGTCCCGGCCACGCATGCGCAGGTGAAACTTGGGATCGACTGGCTCAAGTTTGTAGCCTTCGGCCTCGAAGCGTTTCTCGATGTTATCGACAATTCGCTTGGCCTCTTCCGGTTCGTTATGGATCATGAGCCAACGCGGACTCTCAGGTATCCACATCCGCATAAACAGAATGATCAGTCCAAGCACCGCACCGATCCCGAAGCACACCCTCCATCCCATATCGCCTGGAAGCAGATCGGGGTCCAGAAACACGATAGAGCCCATAGCTCCCAAGGCTGCACCAATCCAGAAAGAACCATTGATGGTCAGGTCAACCCAGCCACGATAGCGTGCCGGCGTGAACTCCTGAATAGTAGAGTTGATGGCCGTGTACTCGCCGCCAATGCCTGCGCCCGTCAGGAAGCGGAACAAAAGAAAGCTCCACAGGTTCCAGGAAAATGCTGTCAGAAACGTTGCGCCCACATACACGAACAACGTGATAAAAAACAGCTTGCGTCGCCCCAGACGATCCGTCAGCCAGCCAAAGAACAGAGCCCCCAACACTGCACCAGCGATATAAACCCCGCCTGCCAAGCCAATATCGGCACTTGTCAGCTGTAATGCCGGACTCGCCTTTAAAGCACCTGCAACCGAGCCTGCCAAAGTAACTTCGAGCCCATCCAGAATCCAGGTGATGCCTAGCGCCATGACCAGCAGGGTATGGAAACGCCCCCAGGGTAGACGATCAAGCCGAGCCGGAAGATTAGTCTCGTAGATATGTTCGTGCAGGTTTTTATCTGAAGGGGAATCCGCCTCGCGGACAGCGGAAACATCTGAGGCCGCCATATGTCTTGTCCTCACTATTTTTATAAAGGAGCCGCACAACACTGCGACTGGCGCTTTTGCACAGCTCGTCTACAAATTGAGAGCTGGGTCATATAAAAGTAGTTCAGCGAGGCGCTAAGCAACTCGTCGAGTAACAAGAAGTCCGAAAAAAGCTTTTTTTTAAGAAAAAGAAATAATGCGTTATCGGGAGAGCGACAATAAATAATGAAAACAATGATTCGCGGTACTTCAGCGGCTCTTTTAGCGTGCGTTTTTCCACTGACAGGGCAGGCATTCGAATTTGATGGCTATGGCCGTGTTGGCATAGGGGGAGCCGATGCAGGAGGAAAACAGTCCTGTTTCCAACTGCCAGGCGCGCCTGCCAAATACCGTCTGGGTAACGAGTGCGAAACGTACTGGGAGCTGGAAGGCCACCAGGAGCTATACAAAGGCGCCGATGGAACGCTCTGGAAACTCCACGGCATGGCTAGCCTGTATAACGTGTACGATAAGTCGCCAACGTTTAGTGGAGATAACGGCAGTGTCCGTTTACCGCAGATCTGGACGAGTCTGGCCTTGCCCGAGCTGAACGGCGGGGGGTTATGGTTTGGCCGCCGCTATTACAAGCGTCACGACATCCACATTAACGACTTCTATTACTGGAACCCGAGCGGCACTGGCGCAGGTATTGAAGACTATGGCCTGGGCGATACTGGGCTGCGCCTGAGCTATGCGTTCTCCCGCGAAGATAATATCGAGCAGAAACACAAGGCCAACCGACACGACATCAACTTGGGCGGCATCAAGGCCAACAAAGATGCAGAAATCGAAATTGGCCTGAGCTATATCCAGAAAGCCGGACACGTCGAAGACTCGCACAGTGGCTGGTCGATTTCCGCCGAACACAAGCAAGTAAATTTCTTTGGCGGTGAAAACCGTTTCACCGTCCAGTATGGAGAAGGTCCAGGTATCGGACTTGGGCAGACAGGCAACGTGCAGGCCGACAAGGACGTAAAGAGCATCCGAGTTCTTGAATCGCCTCGCTGGCAGATTACGCCGCGCTTTGGCGGAATGCTGCTGGCTCTCGTGCAGCGTGATCGCGCACCTAATAATGCAGGCCAGACATGGTATTCCTTTGGTGTGCGCCCCTCCTATGCATTTAGCGAGCACTTCAAGCTGTTAGTGGAAGCAGGTCATGATCAGATTGACCCTGAAGAAGGCGGCACTCGCAAGCTGACCAAGTTTACCGTCGCCCCAACGCTTGCCTTAGGCGGCATGGGCCTTCTGGACCGTCCTGAAATTCGGTTCTACTGGACCTATGCGCAGTGGAACCGCGCTGCACAGCTGAGCGCCGCGCAGGATACCGCTCTCTCCGACTCTGGAGCGTTTGGTTCCCAGCGCCACGGTTCTAACTTTGGCGTTCAGCTGGAAACCTGGTGGTAAAGTAACTTTATAGCCGTATCAAGCCATTAATTCCGATACGGCTATAAAAATTTCACAGCTCAGAAGCAAACGATCTTAGTCCCTTCTATTCTAGAAAGAACTTTAAGTTTCTCCCTGGGTCCGTTCTACCAAGCCCACCTCTGACATTTGTCGGAATGACTTGGAGATAACGTCATGAGCCATCTCGCCTGCGAGATGAACAGCGTGGATGCCTTTGCTCTAGACACCACTGACGGCCTCATCGAACGCTTCAAACAGGTTCGCGCCGCTACTGAAAAATTGTGTGCACCGCTTCAGACTGAAGACTACCTGATCCAAAGCATGCCCGATGTCAGCCCTCCCAAATGGCATTTGGCTCACGTCACCTGGTTTTTCGAAGCCTTTATTCTCAAGCCCTTCATGCCGAGCTATAAAGCGCTCGATCCAGCCTACGATTATCTTTTCAACTCCTACTATGAAACCCACGGCACCCCTTTTCCACGAGCCAAGCGCGGCCTGATCTCTCGGCCAACGGTTGCAGAGGTCTATGCCTTTCGACAGTGGGTGGATCAGGCAATGGTTGGTTTACTCAGCGACCTGCCAAAGCAGCACAGTGCAGAAATTGCTCGTCGTACAGAGCTGGGATTGCACCATGAGCAGCAACATCAAGAACTGTTGCTGATGGATATCAAGCATATTCTGGCCCAGAACCCTCTCCACCCGGTCTATCGGCAGGATCTAAAGCCAGGAGCGTCTACTGAGTCCGCACCTCTGAAATGGCACGCCTATCCGAGTGGTGTACGCCATATGGGACATAGCGGCAACGGCTTTGCCTTTGATTGCGAGACACCTCGCCATCGCGTCTTCGTCGATGAGTTTCAGCTGGCCAGCCGCCTGGTTACCAACGGAGAGTACATTGCGTTCATTGAAGACAATGGCTATAGCCGCAGCGAGCTTTGGTTGTCGGATGGATTTAGTCAGGTTCGACAAGCCGGTTGGCAAGCGCCGCTCTACTGGGAGAACGTGAATGGCCGCTGGCACTCCATGGGCCTGGGTGGCCTGCAACCGGTCGATGAGCATGCGCCTGTCTGCCATATCAGCTTTTATGAAGCCGATGCCTATGCTACCTGGGCAGGCGCTCGCCTGCCGACCGAAGCAGAATGGGAAGTGGCTGCAGCGGGTCTGTCGCATGTGGGTAATTTCGTCGAGCAAGACCACCTGGCACCCGTTGCATGCAGTGTTCAGGCTTCCGAACAGCCGCAACAGATGTTTGGTGATGTCTGGGAGTGGACAGGTAGCGCCTACCGCCCCTACCCCGGCTTTAAGCCGTTGGATGGCAGCCTGGGCGAATACAACGGTAAGTTCATGTCTGGGCAGATGGTCTTACGAGGGGGTTGTTGCGCCACACCTGCTGATCACATTCGCGCTACCTACCGTAATTTCTTTTATCCAACCATGCGTTGGCAATTTGCCGGCCTTCGCCTTGCAAAGGAGATCTGACCATGGCTTTAGCGGTTCGCTTCTATGATCAGCAACCAGATGTCGCTGGCGACTCCCTGCGTGAAGATGTCCTGAACGGCCTGGCAGCAGAGCCCAAAGTGATCGCGCCCAAGTACTTCTATGATCAGCGGGGCTCCGAGCTATTTGAAGCAATCACCGGTACACCGGAGTACTACCCGACTCGTACTGAGGAGCGCATCCTGACCGAGGCCGCCAATGACATTGCAGCCATCGCCGGTCCTGGTACGACGCTCATGGAATTGGGTAGCGGTGCCAGCCGCAAGGTTCGTTTGCTACTGGAAGCGCTGCGCCCCCAAAGCTACCTGGGCGTCGATATCTCCCGCGACTTTCTGTTGTCCAGTACACACCGCCTGGCCGCGGATTACCCTTGGCTCGACGTAAGTGCATTGTGCACAGACTTTACCCAGCCGATGGAGCTCCCCCGCACACTAAGTCAGTCGCCAGTGCTGGCATTCTTTCCAGGCTCAAGCATTGGAAATTTCACACCGGTGGAAGCGCGCGCTTTTCTACGTAACCTTCATCGACTATTGCCTCCCGGCAGTGGCCTGTTGATCGGCGTGGATCTGATCAAGAGCAAGGCCCGCCTGGAAGCTGCCTACAACGATGCGGAAGGAATCACTGCTGCTTTCAACCTCAATGTGCTGGAACGTATTTGTCGAGAACTGGATACCGACCTGGACCCGTCGCGTTTCAGTCACTATGCCTTCTACAATGAGCAGCAGTCTCGAATTGAAATGCACCTGGTCAGCCGGCGTGCCCAAACCATTCGCATCGAAGACCAGCGGTTCATGTTTCGCCAAGGCGAAACGCTCCATACTGAAAACTCTTATAAATACAGCCTGAAAGGATTTGAAACCTTGAGTCGAGAGGCTGGATTTTCTCCCATTGCCGTGTGGAAAGACCCTGGCGCCCTCTTTAGCGTGCACTACCTGGGTAAGTGATCTGACAGGTAAAGTCAATTTTCTTGCGCATGGCCAACAGTTAGGTTACTCATGATGCCGATGCGCCACTCTGGCGCAGACGCCAAGGCTAGGCTATTCCTATAGTGATATTTAACCGTTGCGGTTATTTTAAATAACTGTTTAGCGGAAATGAGCTGTAGAGCGCTCATGCGTCAGTATGAGTGTGTTATTTAGCAGACATGTCTGCAGGATTTAGCTTATGAGTAACGGCGCTGCCCTCCCGCCTAATGAAGTTGAGCGCTTGGCCGCTTTGCGCAGTTCAAATTTGCTGGACAGCCCGGCTGACCCCGCATTTGACCATATAGCCGAAATTGCTACCGAACTCTTCGACGTGCCTATTGCCATCGTTTCGCTGGTGGATGAGCACCGGCAATGGTTCAAATCCATCCGTGGGCTCGACGCACAGGAAACGCCTCGGGATATATCGTTCTGCTCTCATGCCATCCTGGATGAAAACATCATGCAGGTGCGTGATGCCCAGACCGACCCACGATTCAAGGATAACCCACTGGTAACCGGTAACCCCGGCATACGCTTCTATGCCGGCATTCCGTTACGGACCCACGAGGGCCTGGCCTTAGGCACCTTATGCCTGATAGATACCAACCCACGGTCTGAGCTCAGTGGTACCCAGGTACGACTTCTCAGTAAACTACGTGACATGCTGATGGAGCGCATCGAGACGCTCCGCTCGCTTAGTTACGTAGACCCCGTCACTCAGCTTCCTAACCGCAGCCGGCTTCTAGAGGATGCGGAATCAATGCTGCGCAGCTCCGAAGAGCTCCTAGCGGTCTCCATGGATGTCTTTGATCCGTTCTATTTGAACGGTCTGCTTAATGCACTTGGTCAGGATCATTACGAAGGACTGCTGCAGTCCATTAAAGAGCGCCTGCTTTCCCTTCTGCCCCAGGGAATACGGTTGTACTCCATCGGGACGGCTCGCTTCGCCTTTTTGATCCACGGAATGTCTGACCTGCAAAGCAAGGAAGTGCTCGACTGCATCGAGCGCGGCATGACGGGCCTTATCGACTACAACGGTATTCCCATCGAAACGCGCCCCGGCCTGGGCATCCTCAAACTCCAGCCAGGCGATACACGAGACTGGCTGAGAGCGCTGATATCGACAGCCGATGTAGCGCGTGAACGGCGTATGGGAAGCCGCTATTACGACTCGGACCATGACTTGGCTCAGCAGCGAGCCTTTGCCTTGTTGAGCAGCCTGCCGGTGGCCCTGCACAGCGAAGGTCAGCTCTCCTTGTTTTATCAGCCCCGTGTAGACCTTAAGACAGGTACATGCCGTTGCGTAGAGGCTCTGCTACGTTGGGCTCACCCTAAACTGGGAGCCATTGGCCCTACCGAATTCATTGCGCTGGCTGAAAAGACGGCCTTGATTCGCTCCATCAGTTATTGGGTGATCGATGCCGTACTGAGTCAGTATGCACTTTGGAAGGCAGACGGCCATTGCTTCAATGTCTCGATCAATATCTCCTCCCACGACTTGGAAGACCCAAGCTTTGCCGAGCGTGTCGCGGAAAAGTTGGCCAAGCATGGCGTGCCGCCCACATGTGTAGAGTTTGAAGTGACGGAAAATTCGCTCATGTGCAACTTCGAGAATGCCCGAACTCAGTTGGATGCGCTCAGGCATTTGGGGTCATCCATCTCAATCGATGACTTTGGCACCGGATACAATAATCTGATTTACCTACGCCAGATCCCTACGGATTACATCAAGATCGATCAGAGCTTTATCCGTTGCCTGCCAGGTGATGAGAAGGACGCACTCATCGTACGGACCATGATTGAGCTGGCTCATGGATTGGGATATGAAGTCACGGCTGAAGGCGTAGAGACACCAGAGATCCTGGAGACGATACTGGCTTTGGGTTGTGATGAGGGTCAGGGTTATCACATCGCCAAGCCGATGGGCGCCATTGAACTTGAGGGCTGGCTCAAACGCCCTGGAACGTCTTACCTCTCTGGGCAGGATGGCTCGCCCTTTCCGTCCTCATACATGACGAATTAACCCAGGGCGAAGTTGGCCCTGCAGGAGCAGGGCCACCCTACTCACTCTGCGTCTGTCTTTTTACGCTTGAGGGGCGCCATACCATCCTGGCTCACTATTTTAGAGGCGCTGGGACGCTTGGGCCGTGGAGACGTTTTGGTTTTGGTTGCAGGCTTCTTAGTGTCAGTCTTTTTCTTCTTGGTACTGGCAGCCTTACCGGAGGCTTTGAGTTTTTTGGGCCCTTGGTAAGTACCTTTGAGCGGTTGTACCACACGACGCTCAAAACGTAGCTTCAAGTAGCGCTCAATGCTAGACATCAAATTCCAGTCGGTATGGCAAATCAACGAAATTGCCACTCCCGCCTCGCCGGCACGCCCGGTACGGCCGATACGGTGTACGTACTCATCACCGCTACGTGGCATATCGAAGTTGATGACCAGATCCATGCCTTCGACGTCCAAGCCACGAGCGGCTACATCCGTAGCAACCAACACGGACACAGCGCCCTGCTTCAGTCGCTCCATAGCCAGCTTGCGGTCTTTCTGGTCCTTTTCGCCATGCAACACGAACACCTTGATATTGCTGGCCGTCAGGACACCGCCCAGACGATCAGCCTGTACGCGGGTATTGGTAAAGACGATGGCTTTACGATAAGTCTCATGGGCAAGCAACCACTGGAGCAGGCGCTCCTTGTGAGCGACATCATCTGCCGTAATGATCTGCTGGGTCACCGCCTCGTTGAGTTCGCCGGTACGGTCAAGCATGAGCACTTCCGGCTCGCGCAGAACATGCTCGATAACAGTACGCAGAGTATTGCCGCCACTGGTAGCTGAAAACAGCAGCGTCTGCCGGGACTCTGAAGTGCACGCATCAGCCAGCTTGAGCACGTCCTCGGAAAAGCCCATGTCGAGCATCCGGTCTGCTTCATCGAGCACGAGAAAATCCACATCGTCCAGCTCAAGGCCGCCGGTATTTAAATGCTCGATCAGCCGCCCAGGCGTTCCAATAAGGATCTCTGGATTCTTGCGCATTGCAGCGGCCTGCTCCTTGAAGCCCTCACCCCCAGTAATGAGTCCCGCCTTGAGGAAAGTGAATTGAGCAAAACGCTCGACTTCCTTAAGCGTCTGCTGGGCAAGCTCGCGTGTAGGTAAAAGAATCAGCGCCCGCGCACCCGCTTGAGGCTTGGGTTCAGACAACAGCCGGTGCAGAATCGGCAGCACGAATGCTGCCGTCTTGCCGCTGCCAGTACGGGCAGTAACACGCAGGTCCCGTCCATCCAGCGCCGGGCCGATCGCCGCCTCCTGAACAGGGGTGGGCTTTTTGAATTTCAGCGTGTCCAGTGCCTTGAGCAGACGCTCGTGCAGGTCGAAATCGGAAAACAAGGACGCATACCTCAAAGAAAATCGTAGTTCTGCCGCATAGCCTACCGGTTACGCAACAAAACCGCTGCCTTATTTAGCGTAGCGGTTATTCCAGCTTCCCAGCGGGAAGCTCGTCGATGTGGCAATAGGCTGCCTGGAGATCAATCGCCAACTGGCGCGCACGCCCTAGCCGTACCGGAGCACGCTCGGCATCTATGACAAGGATGGATGCGTCTAGCCGAGGCAGTGAGGTCCAGGCACGTATACGCCCATCGGTTAAGAGTGCAATATTTACCCGTCCATTTCCATGATGCCGCCGATGCTGTTGCAACCACTCATGCGCCTGAGTGAGAGACTCCATTAGCGGTGTACCGCCTCCTGCGCCAAGGGTTTCAAGCCAGTCTGGTATACGCTGAGTGGCGCGCCGAGTCTGGGAAAGCCACTGCGGGCCTGCGCCTGCCGCTCCTAGCACCGCTACGCTTGCCCGTGCACGATAAGCCTGCTCCAGGTATCCCAACAGCACGCCTTTGGCCTGCACCAAGGCCCCATGACGACGCATGGAAGCGGAGGCGTCGATAATAAACAACCACTGTTCGTCAGGCTTTTGGGAGCGAGGCTGCCGGACTAGATCAGTTACTTGCCGAGGTCGCCCCTTCAAAAGAGTAGGCACCCAGGCAATCGGCCCCTTCTCGCCCGAGCACGAAGCACCATGCTGGCCATTGCTGGCCTCTCCCGGTAAGGGTCGAGCATTCGTCGCCCGGGTTGGACGACGAATGCTCAGCGCTTTTTTGGCCAGGCGTCGCCTGAACGCTTCTCTCCAATCGCCGTAGCCTGGGGCGGTAACTCGCCCCACTGCCCTTGACCACTAGCAGGACTCTGGGACGGCCCGGACGCAGGATTACTGATAGACGGTGGCGGCGGCGCATCTGGAGAAGACGGCTGGCGGCGACGATGCCGCAGTGCAAATTCCTCTACCGCATCGATATCCTCTCCGGTAATAGCCTCGTGGCCGCGCCAAGCCGCATGGGCGCGGGCTGCCCGTAGCCAGACAAGATCCGCACGCATGCCATCTACCGCTGCCGCAAAGCAGCGCTCGGCAATATGTGACAGCGATACATCGTCCAATGCGATACCCGCCAAGCGCTCACGCGCAGCCTGACAGCGTTGGGCGAGAGCCGCCTGCGTCTCGGCCCAGTGAGTTACGAAACTGTGCGGATCAAGATCAAATGCCAAACGGCGGCGCATGATCTCGGCACGTTCCGCAGGAGCAGGATGAGCGTTCAGCGCCACGTTAAACCCAAACCGATCAAGCAGCTGAGGCCGTAGCTCTCCCTCTTCAGGATTCATGGTGCCGATTAAAACAAAACGTGCCGAATGACGATGGGAAATCCCGTCACGCTCTACGGTGTTCACACCACTGGCGGCCACATCAAGCAACAGGTCAACCAGATGGTCCGGCAGCAGATTGACCTCGTCCACATACAGTACGCCCCCGTCTGCCTTAGCCAACACCCCGGGTGAGAACTCCGCGCGTCCTTCGCCCAGTGCAACATTGAGGTCCAGCGTACCGGTGATGCGTTCCTCGCTGGCACCTAACGGCAAGGTGACAAAGGACCCTCCAGGCATCAAGGCCGCTACGCCTCGCGCCAGGGTCGACTTCGCCATACCACGCGGCCCTTCGATCAGCACCCCACCAATCCCCGGATCGATGGCATTAAGACACAACGCCAGCTTCAACGAATCGGCACCTACAATGGCAGCCAAGGGAAATTGCGGGGTATCAGACATATCTATGCTCATTTATGGGCTGGTATTATGCAAAAAAGCTTAATCAGCTTTCTTCACTGTCCATCAGAATATTTTCCAGTGCTTCGCGGTAGTGCCCCGGCTCCTGCCAAAGCCCACGCTGTTGAGCCTCAAGCAATCGCTCAGTCATCTCCCGAAGGGCGTCAGGGTTGTGTTGCTGGATAAACTCACGGGTCGCGGGATCAAGCACATAGGCATCGGCCAACAATGCATACTGGTGATCATCTATCAGTTGTGTTGTGGCATCAAAGGCAAACAGATAGTCCACCGTTGCTGCCAGCTCGAAAGCACCTTTATAGCCATGCCGCTTCACACCATCAATCCACTTGGGATTGGCAGCACGTGAGCGAATGACACGGTTGAGCTCTTCCTTAAGGGTACGGATACGCGGCGACTCGGGCTGGCTATGATCACCGTGGTAGGACGATACCGCTTCGCCCTGCAACGTCTCAGCGGCGGCCAGCATGCCGCCTTGAAACTGGTAATAATCGTCTGAATCCAGTAAATCGTGCTCGCGATTGTCCTGATTATGCAGGACGGCCTGTAGACGACCGAGCCGCTCGACGAAGCGTTCCCGGGCCGGCGTGCCCGGATCATCTGCCCCATAGGCATAGCTGCCCCAATTCAAGTACACCTCGGCCAGGTCATTACGGGACTGCCACTGTCGCTCATCGATAGGACCTTGCAAGCCCGCCCCATAGGCGCCGGGCTTGGAGCCGAACACACGCCAGCCAGCCTGTCGCCGCGCCTCAGGTGCGCTAAGCCCTTTCGTCTCAAGCATCTGTCGTTCAGCGCGGACACGGGCTGCCAAGGGATTCATATCGTCCGGCTCGTCCAACTCGGCAACAGCCTGCACGGCGGCATCGAACAGGCGGATCAGGTTAGCGAAGGCATCGCGGAAAAAGCCGGACACCCGCAATGTAACGTCTACACGGGGCCGATCCAGGATCGTCAAAGGCAAGATCTCGAAATCACTGACGCGCTGGCTACCCGTTTGCCAGACCGGGCGTACACCCAACAAGGCCATAGCCTGGGCAATGTCGTCACCGCCCGTTCGCATAGTGGCTGTTCCCCACACGGACAAACCCAACTGACGCAGATAATCGCCGTGGTCCTGCAGATGGCGCTCCAGCAACAGATTGGCCGACTGCCAACCGATACGCCACGCCGTTGGGGTAGGCAGATTACGTACGTCCACCGAATAGAAATTGCGTCCGGTAGGCAATACATCGAGTCGGCCCCTGCTGGGTGCGCCACTGGCACCCGCCGGGATAAAACGTCCTGCCAGCGCGTTGATGATACCCTCTGTTTCAGCGGGACCACAGGCGTCAAGCAGCGGTGCGATATGAGTTCTGATCTGATCCAGCACACGCCCAGCTCTGGGCCATTGTGCTTTGGTTAGCTCACCGCCAAGCACTTCCTGAATCAACCGGCCCGCCAATAGCTCAAGTCGCTCGCGGGTATCCCCCGCAATACGCCATGGGTCTGAGCTGATCGACAGCAATAGCTCTGGTCGCGGGCCCTGCCATGGCGCGCCCAATTCAGCATCCAGAGGATCAAAATTTAGCCTTAGATCATGGGCCAATGCCTGTAACAGACTGGCATTACCGCCCTGCCCGTCGCCGCGAGGAATACGTACCAGCGCCAGCAGCGTGTCGAGGCGCAAGCGGTCGCATGGAGACTCGCCGAAAATATGCAACCCATCGCGAATCTGCGATTCCTTCAGCTCACAGAGATAGGCATCCACCTTGGGCAACCAGTCTTCCGGGGCTTCTCCTTCTGTCAGTTTCAGCTCCAGATCTAGGCTGGTATTACGCAACAACTCTGCAATATCACTTTGCAGTTCTCGGGCACGGCGCGGATCAAGTAACTGGGCTTCATAAAATTCATCAGCAAGTTGCTCAAGGTCACGTAATGGGCCATAGCTTTCCGCACGCGTCAGGGGTGGCATCAGGTGATCAATGATCACCGCTTGGGTCCTTCGCTTGGCCTGCGCACCTTCACCCGGATCATTGACGATAAAGGGGTAAATATTAGGCATCGGACCGAGCACGACATCCGGCCAGCACGTTTCAGACAGGCCTACCCCCTTCCCAGGCAGCCACTCAAGATTACCGTGCTTGCCTACATGTACAACCGCATGAGCGCCATAGACATGCCTCAGCCAGCAATAGAACGCCAGATATCCATGGGGTGGCACAAGATCGGGGTCGTGATAGACCGCACTAGGGTCGAGGTGGTATCCCCGCGCAGGCTGTATACCTACGAACGTCAGCCCGAACCGCAGTCCGGCTACCATCATACGGCCGCCACGAAACATTGGGTCCTGCTCGGGATCACCCCAACGCTCCCGCACAGCGTCCTGGTTTTCTCTGGGTAGTTGAGCGAAGAAACGCCGGTACTCTTCCATGCCCAGACTTTGGTGGCAGGGACGTAGATCCAGGCTGCCCAAGTCATTCGTTACGCCACCCAATAGCGCATGGACCAAGGCTGTTCCGCTCTCCGGCAATCCCTCAACAGGATAGCCTTCACCCTGTAATGCTCTAAGAATGTTAAGTGCAGCGGCAGGCGTGTCCAACCCTACACCATTGCCAATACGACCATCACGGGTGGGGTAGTTAGCCAAGATCAAAGCGGTACGCTTTTCACTGTTCGGGAGCCTGGCTAGCAGGATCCAGCGCCGAGCCAACGCTGCAACAAAGTCCATCCGCTCCCGCACTGGCTGATAACAGACTACGTCGCTCTGGCTGCGCTCATCTCTCCATGCCAAGCCTTTAAAGCTGACGGGACGTGTAATGATTCGCCCGTCCAGCTCCGGCAAGGCAATATGCATTGCAAGGTCTCGTGGGCCGAGCCCTTGGGCGTTTTCCCTCCATCCCTGCTCGTTATCCTGAGCGCAGATAGCCTGCAATACCGGTATATCGCGGCGGAAAGGCCGAAGATGAGGCGCGTCTGGATTGGACTGAGCAAATCCCGTTGTATTGATGATCAGCTCGGCCTCTACTGAATCCAGCAGCGCCTCGACATCCGCAAGACAAGCTGGCTCTTTTAGACTGGCCACTGCAATAGGAAGCGGGTTGACCCCCTGAGCCGCCAGAGCTTCGCAAAAAGCATCAATGAAGCCTGTGTTGGCCGCCTGCAAATGGCTGCGGTAAAACAGCAAGGCCGCCACTGGACAGTCTTGCTGCCAACGCTGCCGCCACGTGCTGAGTGCATCTCCTTCGGGGCTAGACGTATACACGGCAACACGCGGTAGCGGCTGAGGCTCAGCCCACGACTCGTCACGTCCCAACCATTGCCGGCCGATAAAGCGATACAACATGCGAGCATTATCGAGGCCGCCCTGCCGCAGAAACTGCCAGACCCGCTCGGCATCCTGAGGCGCTGCGTTACCCAGTGCCATTAGCTCGGGATCGGACTTATCGTCACCGGGTACAAGAATCAGCCTGGCACCCCGGGCAGCCAGTTCGACCAACTGGTCCACGCCGTAGCGCCAATACCCGGCACCACCCAATAATGAAACAACGATGACCTTGGCATGCTGAAGCACTTCGTCAACATACAGATCCACCGACGCGTGATTCATCAGCTGCATGGGATTAGCCAGGCGCAAGCTGGGAAAGTCCTCAGGCAATTCACGTGCGGCCTCAGCTAGTAACGCCAGATGCGAGTCGGCGCTGCACAGGATTACCAGATCCGCCGGCGTCTGCGCCAGGTGAGCGATTCCGTCGTCAGGTGTGAAGCCGCCGGGCTGGGTCCTGAGTAAATGCATCTCTTAGGCCAGTGTGCTGCGTAGCTCGGCGCTGATAGCGGCCTGGTCCAGTTCCTGCCCGATTATTACCAGACGCGTTTGTCGAGTCTCATCCGCTTTCCAGGCGCGGTCAAAGTGCTTGTCGAAGCGAGTGCCAACACCCTGAACCAGCAAACGCATCGGCTTGCCTTTAATGGCGGCAAAGCCCTTGATTCGCAGGATGCCGTGGCGCTGCACCAGCCCTGTCAGCGCGTCCAGCAAGGTGCTCTCCTCCACCTCCGGTAGATCGACGGAAAACGAGTCAAACTCGTCATGATCATGCTCTTCATGAGGCTCATGGTCGTGATGCGTCTTTCGCGCATCGATGTGCAGCTCGGCTTCCGCATTCAGTCCCAGCAGAACAGACAAGGGTAACTGACCGTTGCTGGCCTCAATGATCTTGACCGATTTCGGCAGCTCGCTTTCGATCTGGCTGCGTACAGCGGCCAAGGCCACTTGCGGCATCTGATCGACTTTGTTCAGGATAACCAGATCCGCGCTAGCCAACTGATCCTCAAACAGCTCATGCAGTGGAGACTCATGATCCAGATTAGGGTCCAGCTGACGCTGAGCATCAACCTTCTCGGGATAGGCCGCAAATGTACCCAGCGCCACTGCCGGGCTATCTACCACAGTCACAACGGCATCCACAGTGCACGTGTTACGGATTTCCGGCCATTGGAAAGCCTGGACAAGCGGCTTGGGCAGGGCCAGACCTGAGGTCTCGATCAGGATATGGTCAATGTCTGCACGGCGGGCAACCAGGTCGCGCATCACTGGGAAAAACTCTTCCTGAACGGTGCAGCACAGGCAACCGTTCGCCAGCTCGAATACTCGCCCTACGGCCTCTTCTTCAGTACAGCCGATGCTGCACTGCTTGAGAATTTCACCATCGATACCGAGTTCGCCAAACTCATTCACAATGACCGCAATGCGGCGTCCCTGCGCATTTTCCAGGATATGGCGCAGTAGCGTAGTTTTACCGGCGCCGAGAAAGCCGGTAATGATCGTGACAGGAATCTTGGCCAAGGTTTTCATGAGCTGCCTTACAGAAAGGGACAGGCAGGCATGACGAAGACGCGCCTCTGCGCAGTCCAAACGCCATACCGGATCACCCCGCCCGGTTGTCGGAAAGGATACTGCTCATGCACAACTGGCAGTATCCAGAAAGTTGTTCAAGGCAGGTCTCCTGGCTCGCGGCAACGCCTCTCGCCTTCCCGCCCAAGGGCAGTGGCTTGATGAAAAGCGCAATTCGAACAACCGCTTACAGTTGCGGGGGCAGCTGCGGCCTTACACCGCATTCCCTCTTAGCTTCAGGCATTTGCTGAAGCACCTTGAAGGCGCAAAGGCTACGAGCGACACCTCCGGGTGTCAATCGATGAAGTTGACGCTCCGCCTGTGTTCGTGGTCTGCTTGCGCCTGATTTCAGGTGTCGCCACGCGGTTCGTGGCGGTGAAACGGGAAGCCGGTTCAAGTCCGGCACTGCCCCCGCAACGGTAAGTGAGCGAAGATCGATATCCACTGTGCTCGGCTGTAGAGCATGGGAAGGCTGGTCTTTTAGGCATCGGAGCCTCCTGCCCCGCGCCCCTCACAAGTCCGGAGACCGGCCTGATTGACTATTGAGCAACCCGCGGTGGGCGGGCGCAGCTGAATGGCGTGGCGCGTAAGCGACCGCGCTTTCGTGCGTTCCCTCATCCTCGCCACACTCCTTGGAGGGAATCCATGAATAGCCAATCCTTGCCCACGACGTCCACGGCGTCCATAAGTCTGACCCAGCGTCTGATTGCCGCCTCGCTGGCTTGTCTATTAGGTGCAGGTCTGGTCTTTCTGGCCGGCTTCTCGCATATCGATGCAATTCACAACGGCGCCCATGACACTCGCCACAGCGAAGGTTTTCCCTGCCACTGAGGCTGCGACATGTACAAACGCATCGCTTTTACGGCCGGGTTTGCCGGTCTTCTGGCTGCACTGGTTCTAAGCCTGCTGCAAGGACTCTGGATCACTCCCATGATCTTGGAGGCCGAGACTTATGAGTCTGCTGTCGAAGCACATACGCATACGGCTGATGCCTTAATTCATCACCATGAAGAAACCGCCTGGGCGCCAGATGATGGCTGGCAGAGAACGCTTTCGACATTAGGCGGCAATCTGGTCGTTGCGGTTGGGTTTGGCCTGATATTGGCTGGCCTCTTTACGCTACGAGCGCCCAGCCAAGCCTGGCAAGGCCTGTTATGGGGCGCAGCCGGCTACCTTGCCTTTTGTATGGCCCCGTCCCTGGGACTACCGCCGGAACTGCCGGGAACCGCAGCCGCTGAACTGACAGCACGGCAAGGATGGTGGGTCAGCACAGCTGCCGCCACCGCCTGCGCACTGGCCTTATTATTTTTGACACGTCAATGGGCGTTGCGTCTGGTCGCATTGGCCCTTTTGGCGCTGCCCCATATAATTGGCGCACCACAACCTGCCGGACAGGCAAGCCTAGCCCCTGAGTCCCTGCAACACCACTTCCAAATGGCGGCCCTTATTTCCAATGCTGTCTTCTGGATCGTGCTGGGCTGGCTAAGCGCCTGGTTCTACACCCGTGATATAGCTGAGAATACCTGATGACCTTAAGTAACAGCGCACCCGCCATTCTCGTCGTGGGGCATGGCACTCGCAGCAGGCCGGGCGTCGAAGAGTTTTTTCGCCTCGCCGAACACCTCAAGGACCGTTTCCCGGATCGCCTGTGCACTACCGGCTTTCTCGAGTTCGCCCGTCCGACTATTGCCGAAGGCCTCAACAAGCTGATCGCCGAAGGCGCTCGCAACATTACGGCCATCCCGGGCATGTTGATGGCCGCTGGTCATGCCAAGAATGACATCCCCAGCGAACTTAACGAGTTCATGGCCGCGAACCCGGAAGTCAAGATTACCTATGGGGTAGAACTGGGCGTCAACGCCAAGATGATGCGCGCAGCACGCGAGCGAATCGAAGCGGCCGAAGCAGCGTTTGGCGAAGGGTATCGCCGTGAAGAGACCTTACTGGTCGTTGTAGGCCGGGGCGCTTCTGATGCCGATGCGAACTCCAACATCACCAAGATCACGCGTTTCCTGTGGGAAGGCATGGGATTCGCCTGGGCCGAGACCTGCTATTCCGGTGTGACCAAGCCGCTGGTAGCCGACGCATTGCCTGTGGTGCATCGCCTGGGCTACCGCAATGTGGTTGTTTTCCCCTACTTCCTCTTTACAGGGCGACTGATCGACCGCATCTATGCAGATGTGGATGCCTATGCTGAAGCTCATCCCGAGGTACGTGTCGCCAAGGCCGGTTACCTGAATGACCATCCTCTGGTCATCGAGGCGCTGGTGGATAAGCTGCGCGAGACCGAGGAAGGTACAGGCAACATGAATTGCCAGCTTTGCCACTATCGTGAGCAGATCATTGGTTTCGAAGATCGCGTCGGAGCGCCTCAGTTCGGGCATCACCATCATGTTCGTGGAATTGGTACTGACGCTGACCATGATCACCATCACCACCACGGTCATCACCACCATCATCATGACCACGGTCATAGCCATGATCATGCGCTGTCTCCTGCCATGCCCGCTGCCGAGCCGCTGAAAGGCGTGCAAAAACTGACTCCAGCGGACTGATTGCATGCCTTTTGATTACCAGCACGACCCGGAAGCGATCGAGCGTCAGTCCTTCGAGCAGATCAGAGCGCTGACGGATCTCAGCGGCCTTGATGCCGACCAGACGCAGATTGCTATGCGTCTGGTGCACACCTGCGGCGAACCGGAAATCGTTCAGGCGCTGCACTTCAGTGAACGTGCCGTAGAGACTGGGTTAGCCGCAGTTTCCGCCGAGGCTCCTGTTCTGTGCGATGTAGAAATGGTCAAGCATGGCCTGACACGACGCATGTTTGGGGATCGCCCCTTGTGCTTCCTGAACGATCCCCGCGTTCCGGCGCTGGCAAAAGCAGCAGGTGAAACCCGTAGCATGGCAGCGCTGGAACTATGGGAGCCGCACCTGTCTGGCAGCATTGTTGTGATTGGTAATGCGCCGACCGCTCTGTTCCGTCTTCTTGAGCGACTTGAAGCGGGTGCACCGAAGCCTGCGCTGGTAATCGGCATGCCCGTTGGCTTTATCGGCGCTGCGGAATCCAAGGAGGCGCTGATGGAACATGGTCAGGCATTGGGCATTGAATGGATGGCGTTGAGCGGCCGCCGCGGCGGCAGTGCACTGGCAGCCGCAACACTCAATGCACTGGCGCGCGTGCAACGAGGAATACGCTGGTGACCGAGCGGATCTGGAGAGGCCCTACGCTGGAAGTGATCGGCCTGGGGTTGGCGGGTGAAGCGCTTTCCGCTGAGGCACGCCATGCACTCGATACCGCTGAACTGGTCATCGGCGCACCGCGTCACTTCGAAGCGCTCGAACGCTTAGGACTTACCGTTCCTCGGAGGGCTTATTTCCCTAGCCCGTTTTCCGCACTCTGGTCACTCCTGGCGAAACATGCTGATCAATGCATTGCCCTGCTCGCCTCCGGCGATCCCCTGTTTTATGGTCTTGGCGGGCATCTACGCAAGCATCTTGATCCTGAGCAGCTGCGCTTTTATCCGGCCGTCTCCAGCATTCAAGCCGCGTTCGCCCGGCTCGGGCAACCCTGGCAGGACGCCGAAGTCGTTAGCCTGCATGGCCGCCCCCTATCCAGCCTGCGCGCTTGCCTGAAAGTTAACCGCTGGTATGCAGCATTGACCGATGCCCGAAGCCATCCCGCTGCCATAGCAGGTGAGCTCCTTGCAGCTGGCTTTACCGATTCTACCGTTTGGGTGGCTGAGGACCTGGGTACCCATGACGAACGCGTATCGTCTCATCCAGCCAACCAGTTGAGTGCATCAACCGATACCTTCTCTCTGCTGAATGTAGTGATTTTCAAGACCTTGGGCGCAGGGGGCGTACTGCCCGAGTTTCCAGGCATCGCCGACACTGCCTTTAGCACAGACAGTGATGAGGCTGGCAAGGGGCTGCTGACCAAGCGGGAGGTACGTCTGTGCGCACTCTCCCTGATTGAGCCTCGTGCAGCCGATATTGGCTGGGACATCGGGGCCGGCTGTGGTGGTATCGCAGTAGAGTGGGCTCGCTGGAATGCCTATGGACAGGTACACGCGCTGGAATATCACCCGGAGCGACTAAGGCACCTGTCTACGAACCGTGAGCACTTTGGCGTCGTCAAGAACCTGCATATTCATGAGGGACGAGCGCCTGAAGCACTTACCGAGCTGCCTGCGCCGACCGTTATCTTTGTAGGGGGCGGCGGCCGTGATCTTGCAACCATCCTTGAGGCGTGCTGGTCGCAGCTTCCTTCAGGCGGGCGCCTGATTGCCACCGCAGTTACTGAAGAGGCGCGTGTGGCGCTGCATAGCTTTGCGCAGGCAATACCTGTCCCGACTGAAGATGAGTGGATTCAACTGGCCGTCTCCCGTGGCGATTACCTGGCAGGACAGCGGCTCCTGCGGCCACATCTGCCTGTCCTTCTTTTCAAGCGAATCAAACCATGACCGGTACGCTCTATGGCATCGGTGTCGGCCCCGGCGACCCCGAACTGCTTACTTTCAAGGCTGCCCGCCTGATCCGTCAATGTCCGGTGGTGGCTTATATTACCAATCAGCATGGAGCATCCCAGGCACGGGACATTGCGCAGGAGCACCTTGTCGTTCAGCTGGAATTGCCTATCCGCATGCCCTTCGAGCGCCAGCGTCATGCAGCGCTTGCCGTCTATGATCAGGCGGCCGGGGACATTGCCCAACAGCTTGAGCACGGACAGGACGTGGCCGTCCTGTGTGAGGGCGATCCTCTGCTTTTCGGTAGCTTCATCTACTTACATGACCGCTTGGGCGACCGCTTTCCTTGCCAGATCGTACCCGGCATCAGCTCGATCATGGCAGCCGCCGCCGCGGCGAGGCATCCGCTGACCCGACTAGAGCAGAGCCTGCGTATTCTGCCCGCCACTGGCGGGCCGGAACGCCTGCGCAGCGCCCTGGCTGAGCCGGGCCCACTTGTGATCATGAAGCCGGGCCGCTACTACGGTGAAATCCTGCGCCTGCTGCGCCATACAGGCCGCGACGTCAATAGCGTTTACGTCGAATATGCCAGCCGTGACACGCAGCGAATCATTCAATGCCACGAAGCAATGCCCGACGTTGAACAAGGGCCCTACTTTGCTTTGTTTCTGATCGGCGCGCAGTCATGCTAACCATTATCAGCCTGACCGATGCCGGCGCGGCGCTCGCTCGTCGGCTGCAAAACCTGGATAAGACCGCCGAATGGCTGCACCGTCCACAGCCCTTTACGGAGACGGTACAGCAACGCTTTCAAGCCGGGCATCGACTGGCACTGATCTGCGCCAGCGGTATTGCCGTGCGTACCCTCGCGCCGGTCTTACAGGACAAATACCGTGATCCGCCGGTGCTGGTGTTGGACGAAGCCGGTCAATTTATCATTCCACTGTTGTCCGGGCATGAGGGTGGCGCTAATGCGTGGGCCCAGGAATGGGCTGAACAACTAGGTGCCCAATGCATTATCACCAGCGCTCGCCGTTATACCCGCCCCCTATATATCGCTGGCCTAGGCTGCGAGCGGGGTTGTCCTGAGGCAGTACTGCACGAACTGATGACACATACCCTGGCTATTCATTCGCTGGCCATTGCTGACGTGAGCGGTATCGCCAGTATTGCCCTGAAAAGCGATGAAGTCGGTATGCTCGCATTAGCCGAAACGTTAAACGTGCCTATTCACTTTTTTGAGCCCGACACGCTCAACCGTTACGAACACCAGCTCACTCAGCGCTCCGCCATTGTTTTTCGCGAGACCGGCTGCTACGGCGTAGCAGAGGCTGCCGCCCTTGCGTTGGCCGAGCAAATGACAGGCGGTCCAGCCGAGCTGATCATTCCCAAACACAAGAACGCGCGTGCGACCTTTGCCCTGGCGCGCGCCTATCAGGACCCTTCATGACTGGACGTTTAGTTATCATCGGCACTGGCCCTGGCGGGCTGGAACATTTGAGCCCCGCAGCCAGCCACGCACTGGAGTCCGCCACGGATCTGGTGGCTTATCCTCTGTACGTAGACTTGCTTGGCGAAATCGTTGCCGGGAAAGCACGGCACGACAGCCCATTGGGTGATGAAATTGGTCGCGCCCGCCGCTCCCTTGAGCTGGCAGCCGAGGGCCGCAGTGTGGCCCTGCTTTCCAGCGGCGACGCCGGCATCTATGCCATGGCGACACTGGTTTTCGAGCTACTGGAGCATGAGGCACTGCCTGCCTGGAATGAAGTGGATATCGCTGTGGTGCCCGGCATTTCGGCCCTACAAGCCTGTGCCAGCCGGGTCGGCGCCCCGCTTGCCCATGACTTCTGCACGATCTCGCTCTCGGACCTGCTCACTCCCTGGGAAACTATCGAGACGCGCATCAAGGCTGCAGGCCTGGGCGACTTTGTGGTTGCCTTCTACAATCCTGTGTCCCAGAAACGCACCTGGCAGCTGGCTCGTGCGCGTGAACTGCTGCTGGAAAGGCGTCCTGCGGAAACACCTGTCATCATTGGCCGCAATGTTACTCGGGCGACCGAGCAGATCACCGTCACCACATTGGGTGAGCTAGACCCAACTCAAGTCGATATGTTGACGATCGTACTGGTTGGCAACAGTGAAACCCGCCGTGTCGGCCAATGGGTGTATACACCTCGCGGCTATGCCAAAAAGCTGGGAGCCGATGCATGACTGTTTATTTCATCGGCGCAGGTCCAGGCGATCCTGAACTGATCACTCTCAAGGGCCAGCGCCTGATTCACAGTTGCCCAGTCATCCTCTACGCAGGGTCTTTAGTTCCAGAGGCTGTGCTCCAGGGCAACACCGCTGAGCAGGTCATCAATACGGCAGAGCTGCATCTGGCAGAAATCATGGCATTGATCGAAGCAGCCCATGCAAAGGGCCAGGACGTGGCGCGCGTTCACTCGGGCGACCCCTCACTGTATGGTGCCATTGGTGAGCAGATCCGCCGTTTGCGTGAGCTTGAGATTCCCTTCGAAGTAATCCCAGGCGTCACAGCAACCTCTGCCTGTGCGGCACTCCTTGGCACAGAACTGACGCTACCGGATATCTCCCAGACTATTATTCTCACGCGCTATGCGGGCAAAACAGCCATGCCCGAAGGTGAGCAGCTGCCCGACCTCGCACGGCATGGCGCAACCCTGGCGATTCACCTAGGCATCAACCGATTGCACAAGATCGTTGAAGATCTGATTCCTCACTATGGCGCCGACTGTCCCGTTGCTGTCGTTCATCGCGCGACCTGGCCGGATCAGGATTGGGTCATGGGCACGCTTGAGGATATCCTAGCCAAAGTACGGGCCAAAGGCTTTCACCGTACCGCCTTGATTCTGGTCGGACGCGTGCTGGCACCGGATGACTTTTCCGAATCCTTTCTTTACCGAGAGGACAAGGCTCATGTATATCGTCCAGCATACAAGCGCCGCAAGAAAACCAGCGAGGAGCCACCCGCATGAGATTGATCGCCTACCAGAGCCCCTCTCCCAGGCATGATGCATTCATGTCTGGGGCGATCTGAAGGCGGTCAATACCTAATGCGAGAGGAGTCTCCCGAACGCAAAGGCCCCTTGCGCAGCGGCTTTACGACAGGCAGCTGCGCCACGGCTACCAGCCTGGCAGCGGCACGCCTGCTCCTGCTGGGCGAACCCAGCGACGCACTCACCATTGATCTGCCCAAAGGTGAAAAAACACTCCTGCTTCGTATCGAGCGCTGCGAGCGAACGGCCACAGGCGCCCTCGCCTCGATCATCAAGGATGCCGGAGATGATCCAGACGTAACCCATGGTGCGCGGGTTTTTGCCCAGGTCAGACTGACGACAGAGCCTGGCCTCATCTTTCAGGCTGGCCCTGGTGTTGGCACCGTAACCCGGCCCGGCCTGGTATTGGATGTCGGTGAACCCGCTATCAACCCGGTACCTCGACAGATGATGCGCCATCATCTGGAACGGCTCGCCCACAGCTGCGGCTACCGCGGCGGCTTTCAGGTGAGCATTGGTATTGAAAACGGCGAGGTGCTTGCACTCAAAACCATGAACTCGCGCCTGGGTATCCTGGGAGGCTTGTCTATTCTAGGTACGAGCGGCATTGTTCGGCCCTTCTCCTGTGCAGCCTATATCGCCTCTATCCAGCAAGCGATTGATGTCGCTCGCGCCAATGGCGAGCTTCACCTGGCTGCCTGTACGGGTAACGTCAGCGAGGCAGCCATGCAAGCCTATTTCGATCTACCGGAAATTGCGTTGATCGAAATGGGAGATTTTGTCGGCGCGGTACTAAAGCATGTTAAACGCGTGCCCGTGCCAAGGTTGTCGCTCTGTGGCGGCTTTGGCAAGATCAGCAAGCTTGCAGCCGGCCATATGGACCTGCACAGCCGTAGCTCCAGCATAGACCTGCCCTGGCTGGCTGAGCAGGCCGCAAGTCTGGGCGCGGATGCTGCTTTACAGGCAGCCATGGGCTCATGCACCACTAGCCAACAGGCACTCAAGTTGTCCCACGAAGCAGGCTATCCCCTGGCGGATCATATCTGCCGACTCGCCCACAACGTGGCCTTGAGCAAGTTACCTGCCAGCACTGCCCTCGATGTCTTTGCCATCGACCGAGCTGGCAACCTGATGGGCAGTGCGTCTTGAACCGGATTCTGCTACTCGGTGGTACTACCGAAGCACTGCGCTTGGCCTATCAATTGCCAGCCAATGCTATTTACAGCCTGGCCGGCCTGGGCCAGGTGCCAGACGACCTGCCCTGCCACTGTCATGTAGGCGGCTTTGGTGGTATCGACGGGTTGAAGCACTTTCTTGGCGAACAACAGGTTGATCTGTTACTTGATCTGACACATCCCTATGCCGAACAGATCAGCCGACACGCTCACGAAGCCGCCAGGCAAATGGGCATACCCTACTGGGTATTGCGCCGCCCGCTTTGGCACCCTTCCGCTGATGATGATTGGCACGACTGGCGGGAGTGGCCCGACATGATGGCTCAACTCGCATCTTTTACGCGCGTACTCATGGCCCTTGGCCGAGAGCCGTTAAATCATCTGGATGAGATCCCTCGCCACCAACACTGGTGGGTGCGCTGCCTGGGCTCGGAACAAATGCACCCTAACGTTAGCCTTTTGAGCGCAAGAGGGCCGTTCCGGCTGGAAGACGAGTACACGCTCTTAAAAGAGCAAAAGATTGAGGTAATCGTTTGTAAAAACAGTGGTAGTGCGGCCACCGAGGCAAAACTGATTGCTGCGCGAGAACTGAACATTCCTGTCCTGATGCGTACCCGGCCTGCCCTACCACAGGCGGATCGGATCTTCACTTCGGTGGATACCTTAGTGAAGGCGCTAGACCTCAGATAAATATCAGGCCTCGGCGGAGCTCACCTCGGCAACAGACCCCTCTCCGCCTCGAGCCCTCACATGGATTGCCGCAAAAGGCTCGTTCTGCACCAGTTCAATAAGAGACTCCTTTACCAATTCCAGAACTGCCATAAAGGTCACCACCACACCTATTCGGCCCTCCTCGACAGTGAACAAGGCAATAAAAGGCACGAAATGGCCTCCTTTGAGCCGCTCTAGCACATCGCTCATACGCTCGCGGGTCGACAACGTCTCTCGTGATACCTGGTGGCTCTCGAAGAGATCGGCCCGCCGCATAACCTCGCTCATTGCCAGCATCAACTCATTCAGGCTGACATCCGGTAAAAGCTTACGTGCCTTGGCTTCAGGGGCCGGTAACGTCGGCACGGTAATATCACGCCCTACCCGAGGCAATGTATCCAGATCCTCAGCTGCTTTCTTGAAACGCTCATATTCTTGTAACCGGCGAATCAATTCAGCCCGTGGGTCACCTTCTTCCTCTTCAATCTCTGAGGACCGGGGCAGCAGCATGCGTGACTTGATCTCAGCCAACATGGCAGCCATCACCAGATATTCAGCTGCCAACTCAAGGCGAACTGACTTCATAAGCTCTACATAGCCCATGTACTGACGTGTAATCTCAGCCACAGGAATATCGAGAATATCGACGTTTTGTTTACGGATCAGATAGAGCAGCAGGTCAAGCGGCCCCTCAAACGCCTCAAGAAATACTTCGAGCGCATCAGGCGGAATGTACAGGTCCTGCGGTAACTCGGTAAAAGCCTGCCCATATACCAGAGGTACCGCAGTCTCTACACGCTCAACAGGCTCAACAACTTCAGGGCTGCCTGACTCACTCATGCACGCTCACGCTCGAAAGGCTCTGAATCACCCGCGCCAATACGCAACACTTCCGGCTCGCTGTCGGTCAGGCTAATCACTGTAGAGGGTTCAAGCCCCCCCATACCGCCATCGATAATCAAATCAACGAGATGGTCCAGTTGATCTCTCATTTCATAGGGGTCAGAGAGCGCTTCCTTTTCATCAGGCATGATCAGGCTGACGCTCATCAGCGGCTCGCCCAACTCCTCCAGTAATGCCTGGGTAATAGGATGCTCGGGCACACGCACGCCGATGGTACGGCGCTTGGGATGCAACAGAATACGTGGCACCTCGCGCGTGGCATTGAGAATAAAAGTATACGGCCCCGGCGTATGAGCCTTAAGCAGGCGAAAGGTGCTTGTATCAACCTTGGCATACAGGCCCAGTTCGGAAAGATCACTACACACTAAAGTGAAGTTATGCTTATCGTCCAACTGCCGAATGCGGCGAATACGTTCTACGGCATTTTTCTCACCAATACGACAGCCCAATGCGTAAGACGAGTCGGTTGGATAAGCAATAACGCCCCCACTTTGGATGATATCCACCGCTTGGCGAATCAACCTCGGCTGAGGATTTTGTGGATGTATCTCAATATACTGGCTCACGTTGGCTCCTGATTAGCGGGGTAAATGGCATGACCGAAACGCGACCATAGCGGTGGCAGGTCTTCAGGCACTGGGCGGTACATGCCCAAATCAGACCAATCACTTGGCGTATGAAAATCGCTTCCGGCACTGACCATCAGACCAAACTCACGCGCCAGAATTGCCAACATGCCAACCTGTTCCGCAGGCTGCACCCCATTGACCACTTCCAGGGCATGCCCACCGGACATAATAAAGTCACCAATCAGCTTACGCCGCTTGGTGCGTGTGAAGTCGTACGCGAGTGGATGAGCCAGACTGATCCAGGCCTTGGCTGCGCGCAGGGTTTTGACTGTTTCATCCAAGGTTGGCCAATGCTGTTTCACATCGCCAATCTTGCCGCCCCCCAACCATTTTCGGAACGCTTCGCTCCTGTCCTTTACATGACCGGCCTGCACCAGAAATTCGGCAAAATGAGGGCGGGAAGGCGCATTACGGCTATCGCCCAGCGCTTGCTGGATCGCCTGAGCGCCCACAAGCGCCCCAGGCATTCCTTTGGCTGCAAGACGCCGGTCAATCTCTTCGGCACGTGCCCAGCGGCCTTTGTAAAGGGCATCCAACGCCTGTTTCATTTCAGGAGATTCACTATCGAAACCGTAGCCCAATACATGAATTGTCGCCCCGCCCCAGGTACAAGAGAGCTCAACGCCTGTAAGCAGCGTTAATCCCAGGTTCTCGGCCGCCTGTCGTGCTGCGGGCAACCCCTCCAACGTGTCGTGATCAGTCAGGGCCAATAGTCGAACGCCCCGCTCGTAGGCACGTGTAACTACCTCGGCTGGGGCTAGAGTCCCATCGGAAGCCGTACTGTGGCAGTGTAGATCGACACGCATCCTGGTTCCTCGTCTTGATTCGTCTGTTATTATGCCCGGATGTATTGGCTCCGGCTGCTTAAATGAAACAACTAATCGATTTCATCCCCCTGCTCCTGTTCTTCATCGTCTTCAAGCTTGAACCTCGAACTGTCGAGTTTGCAGGCCATGCCTTTTCCCTAGGCGGTATCTTTAGCGCGACAGCGGTATTGATCATTGCCTCGGTCATCGTCTATGGCATTCTCTTTATCCAGCAGCGTCGCCTGGAAAAAGGTCAATGGCTAACGTTGGTGGCCTGCCTGGTATTTGGCGGTATGACACTGGCCTTCCATAGCGAAACGTTCCTCAAGTGGAAGGCGCCTGTGGTTAACTGGCTATTCGCCCTTGCTTTCATTGGCAGCCATTTCATTGGTGAAAAGCCCTTGATCGAGCGGATGCTAGGCCATGCCATGACCTTGCCCCATTCCATTTGGGTACGCCTGAACATCGCCTGGATCTTCTTTTTCTTGGTCTGCGGCTTTGCCAATTTGTTCGTAGCCTTCACGTTCGAAAGCATCTGGGTGGATTTCAAGGTGTTTGGCAGCTTGGGCATGACACTGCTCTTTATGATTGGCCAAGGCATTTACCTGTCCAAACATCTACACGACAGCGACTCCAAGAAATCCTAGAACGATTGAAGCCCGCTATACGGCTGCCGGCTTATAACTATTCGGCAGCCTACTTCCGGCTTCCAGCGAGCCTAACGTAATGAGTCAAATTCTTCTGATCGATGATGATCGTGAGCTGTGCGATCTACTAGGAGCCTGGTTGCAGCAGGAAGGATTCGAGGTGCGTGCCAGCCATGACGGCGTAACTGCTCGTCAGGAACTGGCCAATCATACCCCTTCTGTAGTCGTACTGGATGTCATGCTGCCCGACGGCAGTGGCCTTGAGTTGCTCAAACGGCTGCGCAGCGATTATCCCGAGCTGCCTGTCGTGATGCTGTCTGGCCGCGGTGAACCACTGGATCGAATCCTGGGCCTGGAGCTGGGTGCCGATGACTATCTGGCCAAGCCCTGCGACCCACGGGAGCTGACCGCACGCCTGCGCGCCGTTCTACGTCGCAGCCACCCGGCACAACCTGCAGCTCGGCTGCAACTGGGCGATCTGTCCTTAAGCGTTGCCCGAGGCGTCGCCAACATTGGCGAGCACGAGGTCAATCTGACCCTTACAGAAAGCCGTATCCTGGAAGCACTGCTTCGCCAGCCCAGTGATCCTTTAGATAAGCAGGCCCTGGCCCAGATTGCATTGGGACGTAAGCTCACCCTTTACGATCGCAGTCTGGATATGCATGTCAGCAATCTGCGCAAGAAGCTTGGCGCTCACGCGGATGGAAGGCCCCGCATCATGGCCATTCGGGGCCGTGGCTATTACTACAGTGAATAACAAACACAGCACCACCCCATTTCGCTGACCGCGTATTTACCCAAGCTTTACCTTGATTGACCGCACCTGACCTTGCCTCCGTTAAAGTGGACTCATCCGGTCGATACCGGCTCTCAAAAAGGAGAACCTTATGCGCAAGATGATTCCAGCCCTGCTGTTCGCGTCCCTGCTGCCTACCTTGTCTTTTGCAGCGCCTGCGCCAGCCGATGACATGCCACCACCTCCACCCGGCATGCACAAGGACGGCGCCAAGGGCCATCGTGACATGATGGGTGGTCCATTTCGTGAGCTTAACCTGACACCTGAACAGCATCGCGCCATAGGCAAGCTGATGAGCCAGGGAATGCATGATCGCCAGGACATTACTCACAAGTATCTGGACAAGCTGCCAGAGAAAGAGCAGCAGGCCATGAAGGATGAGCTCAAGGTAAACCGTGAAAAGACGCAGAAAGCCATCCGCGATCAACTCACACCTGAGCAACAGAAGAAGTTTGATGAGCTCGCCAAAAAGCAGGAGCAGCGTAAAGCAGAGTGGGCTGAGTTTCAGCAGTGGAAGAAAGAACATAAATCCAACTGATGTATAAAGCTGCCCAGCCCTGCTGGGCAGCTTTATATCTGCACTAAGGTTCTAAATGGTCTTGAGAACATTGTTCTGGCGAGTATTCGGCACCTTCTGGCTGGCAATCCTTTCGGCAGTCGGCCTGACAATGCTCCTGGGGCATATCCTCGATCAGGATTCCTGGATCCTGTCGCGTCATCCTGGCCTTCAACAACTTCCACCCCAGTGGGTCGAACGCTATGAGCATGCTGGTGAAGAGGCGGCTCAACGATTACTTGAGCGCCGTAAACGCCGCTTTGGCGTCGATATACAGGTACTGGGTGAAAACGGAACACCCCTTATACCCGGCACACTTCCGCCACACGTCATGGAAATGGAAAAGCGTGGCCCCAGAAGGTCTCCGCCATGGCGAAGAATAACCACCGAATACACCAGCAGTGAAAGCGGGCGCAGCTACCTGTTCATCTATCACATCCCGCTCCCTGAGCTGAACGCCTGGCGGCGCGACTCATTGCTCTTCCCGATTAGCGTGTTGGCCATTGCCTGCGTGGTTCTGACTTTATTCAGCCTGTTGCTGACATTGGCCATCACTCGCCCCCTGAACCGCTTACGCAGCGCTGTTCATGATCTGGGGCGGACAGCTTATCAGCAGGATAGCCTAGCCAAGCTCTCACGACGCAGAGACGAGTTTGGCGTACTCGCGCAGGACTTCAACCGAATGGGTGATCGCCTGCAAAGTCTTATTGTCAGTCAACGGCAACTGCTCCGGGACGTTTCCCATGAATTACGCTCTCCCCTTGCCCGGCTCCGTATTGCACTTGCCTTGGCTGAGCGTGCGACGCCTGAGGATCGTGCGGCTATGTGGCCAAGGCTGGAGCAGGAATGCAATCGCCTGGAAAATCTGATTGGCGAGATCTTGGCGCTGGCCCGGCTGGATAGCGAATCCGGCGATCGGGCCGATATTCCATTAAGCGCCCTCATTGAGCAGTTATGCGACGACGCCCAGCTGACCTCGCCCGAGCAGCGTATCGATGTGAAAGTGTCAGCCAACGTAATGCTGCACGGCTGGCCCGATTTGCTTGAACGAGCCCTCGACAACTTGATCCGTAATGCGCTGCGCTTCAATCCTGTTGAGGTACCGCTGGAAATCACCACATGCCAAACTGAAGAAATACTAAGTATCAGCGTGCGCGATCATGGACCAGGTGTTGCGGAAAAGGACTTGCCGCGGCTGGGTGAACCGTTCTACCGCGCACCCAACCAGACCAGCCAGGGCTATGGCCTTGGCCTTGCTATCGCTCGACGCGCCGTCGAGCGACACGGTGGAAAGCTCCTGTTTGCTAATCATGCCGAGGGCGGCTTCATTGCCACCCTGGAGTTTCCTGCAAGCCTGATCACGCGGGCCAAGTCTTGACGAACTGTTTCGTTTCCAGTGCTACCGGCTTGCGCGGAGCGAGCTCGGGTGTTCCCAGGTAAATAAAACCAACAATCTCCTCATGAGCCTCGATACCTAACCCCTTACGTACGACGGGATCATGGGTAAGATCACCGGAACGCCATATAGCACCCAGCCCCATAGCATAGGCCGCTAATTCCAAGCCATGAGCGGCACAGCCTGCCGCCAGGATCTGCTCCTGTGCTGGCACTTTGGGATGCTCCTGAATACAGGCGACCGCTACAACCAGCAAAGGGGCACGCATTGGCATATTGCGCGCCTTGGCTAGCGCCTCTGGTGCACTTTCTGGATTGCGGGTCAGGATAGCCCTGGAAAATAATTCACCCAGCGCTTGGCGTCCTTCCCCTTGAATCGTTAGGAAGCGCCAAGGGCGCAACTGCTTATGATCGGGCGCTCTCAGAGCGGCCGCGAATAGGATTTCCAACTGCTCCGCCGTGGGTGCAGGCTCGGCCAGACGAGCAACGGAAACGCGATTGAGCAGCACATCAAGTGCATCCATGAACACCTCTTTTCATCAAAATGACCATTGTTGTACAGACCCGGCAAAGTGTGCCATTACTCCATACCAAACTTCTGCTCATCGGCAACAAGTAAAGACTTTGGACGAGAATAACGACCTCAGATAAGATCGCCCTCGCCAGTGACGCTATCCTGGCACGGCTCTTTGCAAGACTTCCGAGGGTTACTATGGCACTACTTTTTCTTTCAGATGGATGGACTCCATGAAGTTCCTGAACCATCGACACGCCAACAGCCCATCTGAGTATTTAGGCGAATACTATTCTCGTGCGTTGGCGTATCTTGCCCTGGCAGCCACGATTGCTGCAGGCGCCTATGCCAATCACTTTGCATACAACATACTGTGGCTGGTTCCGTATACGCTGCTGTATCCCCATGTGGCCCAGCAGATCAGCATACGCTTTCGTCGCAACCGCAATCAGGAAACCGACCTGATCCTGCTGTTCATTGATTCCATTCATGCAGGCGGCAGCATTTTACTGCTGGGTTTTTCGCTCGTGCCCAGCTTCATGATCCTGCTGCTCCTGACATTTACCTCCCTACTGATGGGCGGAGGCCGCTATGCCGCTATTGCACTGCTGACGGCTTTTAGCGCCTTGCTGGCAACCAGCGCAATTGCACTGGAGCATATTGAGCCGCATACACCGCTTCTGGTCACGTTTGTGAGCATCGTGGGCACCAGCCTACACCTCTGCATGACGGCTTATTTCATGTATGAGCAAAGACTTCGCCTGCGTCAGGCGCAGGAAGAGCTCAAGCTCGAACATGAGAAAGCAGCAAACCTGGCTCACAACCTCTCCAAGTACCTGCCTTCCCAAGTATGGGAGTCGATCTTTACCGGTAAAAAGAACGTCATTCTTGAAACCCAGCGTAAAAAGCTCACCGTATTCTTTTCCGACATCAAGGGCTTTACGGAGCTGTCTGAGGAACTCGAAGCCGAAGCCCTGACGGATATGCTCAACAATTACCTTAACGAGATGTCGAAAATTGCCATCAAGTACGGTGGCACTATTGATAAATTCGTGGGTGATTGCGTGATGGTATTCTTTGGCGACCCTAATACCCAAGGCGCCAAAAAAGACGCAGTTGCGGCAGTATCCATGGCCATTGCCATGCGCAAGCATATGAAGGTGCTCAGGCAGCAGTGGCGTAGCCAGGGGATTACCAAGCCTCTTGAGATCAGAATGGGCCTGAATACTGGTTACTGCACAGTAGGCAACTTTGGTGCAAGTACGAGAATGGACTACACCATTATCGGTCGTGAAGTGAACCTCGCCAGCCGGCTTGAGAGCGCAGCTGATGCGGGGGAGATCCTGATCAGTCACGAGACCTATTCATTGATCAAGGATGTGATCATGTGCCGTGACAAGAGCCAGATCAGCGTTAAAGGCTTCAGTCGCCCCGTCCAGATCTATCAAGTGGTGGACTTTCGCCGTGATTTGGGTGCTTCCCCCAGTTACATGGAACATGAAGCTCCCGGCTTTTCCATGTATCTGGATACTAATAGCATTCAGAATTACGATAAGGAGAAAGTCATTCAGGCGTTGCAGCAGGCAGCCGAAAAGCTACGGGACAAGGTTATCCTGTAATCCAGAGGGCAGCGTACGCTGCCCTTTCTTTATCGACCTATCCGATAGACCACTTCATCAAGCCACGTCACTCCTTGACTGGCGAACTTAGCGTTTTCCGCCAGCACATCATTTCGCTCCAGACACTCGAGCCTCCATGCTGAACCGTATAAGGTTTGCACTTCCTGCTTCGAAACCGAAAACGGCGGACCTGAGCGTTTATGCTGCTCGTATTCCAGAGTTACAAGAAGCCCTTGCGACTCTTTAGGCATAAGCCTGCCCATCTGCTCAGCATAGGAAGCCCTCATACATTCTGGCAGGGCAATCAGGGCCGCGCGGTCATAAAACCCATCGCACTTGCCCACATGTGTAACGCTAACGTCGAAGAAATCACCCTGTAAGATTTCGTAAGGTCCAGCCTTGTAGAGCACCAGCTCATCCTGCTTCTCCTGCACAGGGCTCAGCCCCTGTTCAGCGAAAAACGACTCGACTGCTACCTGAGAAAGCTCGATCCCAAGGACCTGAACCCCTTGATCTGCCAACCAGACCATATCTAACGTCTTCCCACAGAGCGGGACCAATACACGTGACCCGCTCGCAAACCCTAACGATGGCCAGTTTCGCGCAAGATAGGGACTGACTTCTGCCCCATGAAAACCGATCTCATTGCGCTGCCACTTGGTTAACCAGAATGCTGCGTCCACATAACCTCCTTGCTTACAGTTAGGTACAGGGTACGCGATACCCAAAAAACAAAAAGCCCCGGCACAAGGCCAGGGCTTTTTGCAGATTGCTAAAGACTTAATCTTCGCGATAACGACGCAGACGCAGCGGCTTGCCACCTACACGTGTATCTTTCAGACGATTCAGCAGCCCTTCGAGGCCCTCTTCCGGCAGCTCGATCAGGCTGAAGGATTCACGAATCTGAATGCGGCCAATTGCCTCACGCTGAACACCACCCTCGTTAAGGATAGCACCCAGCAGGTTCTTGGCAGCGATACCATCGCGTGCACCTAGTGCCGTACGGCAACGTACGCGCCCTTCCGGCAGCGCTGCCATCGGACGGCGATCACGTGGCTCGCCACGCTCACTACGACCACCACTGCTTGGACGCTCACCACGATCGGGGCGAGATGCCGGTGTCAGCGGCTGCTCACGACGAACCATGTCGATATCCAGTGCGCGACCAGCCGTGAGCTTGGCCAGTACCGCAGCAGCCAATGTTGTCGGGTCACACTGCAGACGTTCGCAAAGCTCATCACGCAGCGAACCGCGGCTTTCTTCTGCATCGGCCAACAGTGCACCCAGGCTATCCGCCAGGCGAGAGATACGGGCTTCCAGAACGGCTTCGGCATCGGGAAGGCGAATCTCGCCAACCTTCTGGCCGGTAACACGCTCGATGACCTGTAGCATACGACGCTCACGCGGCGTTACCAGCAGCAGCGCACGACCTTCACGACCAGCACGGCCTGTACGACCAATACGGTGTACATAGGATTCTGGGTCGTAAGGCATGTCGATGTTCAGCACGTGCGTGATACGAGATACGTCCAGACCACGTGCCGCAACGTCTGTTGCAACCACGATGTCCAGTGACCCATCCTTGAGCGACTCGATCACTTTTTCACGCTGGGCCTGGGGCATGTCGCCATTCAGGGCACTAACGCGATAGCCCTGACGCTCCAGCATTTCAGCCATGTCTAGCGTGGCCTGCTTGGTACGTACGAAGGCGATCAGGGCATCGAAGTTTTCCACTTCCAGCAGGCGCAGCACGGAGGCTGGCTTCTGGTCAGCGTGGACCATCAGGTGCGCCTGCTCAATGCGGGCTACCGTCTGGGTCTTGGCTGCGATGCGGATGTGCTTGGGCTCCTTCAGATGACGCTCGGCGATCGCACGGATCGATGGCGGCAGCGTGGCGGAGAACAATACAGTCTGGCGTGAGTCAGGCATGGCCTCGAAAATAAACTCGAGGTCATCCATGAAGCCCAGCTTGAGCATTTCGTCTGCTTCGTCGAGCACCAGCCGTCCAACAGTGGAAAGCAGGTTTTCGTCACGACGCAAGTGGTCGCACAGGCGGCCTGGCGTTGCCACCAGAACCTGAGCGCCCAAACGCAGCGTACGCAGTTGCGGGCCCATAGGGGCACCACCGTAAAGCGCTACGACCTTAACGCCGGGCATTTCAGTGGAATACGTTTCGCAAGCCGTTGCGACCTGCAGTGCCAACTCGCGGGTGGGCACCAAAATAAGAACTTGCGGCTCACGACGAGCAGGATCGATACGAGACAGGAGCGGAAGCGCAAAAGCCGCTGTCTTGCCTGTACCTGTCTGAGCCTGACCGATCATGTCATGGCCAGCCATGATGACTGGAATCGACTGAGCTTGAATGGGGGATGGTTCTTCGTAGCCGACGGCCTTGATGGCGGCCAGTATATTAGGATTGAGATCGAGTGCGGCGAAACCGCCGATTTCCTGGGTCATTGTCTTGCCTCTGTACATCGCAAAGACCCAAGACCTAGTGCTGCTAATTTCCGATAGACCGAAGTCACCCAGGCAGACGAGGTGAGGATTTGCGAATGAGTAATTTACGTGGTGTTACATCTGGATAGTTCGCACTGCAATGCTAAGGCCGGTGCGAACCGGGAAAATGCAGTTCCTGAACGGAAAGGTCTGAAAAGACCGAGGCGTATCATACCGGAGAACTCAGGATTAGCCCAGCATTTCTCGAAAATGCTTTTAAGACCAAGTATTTAGCTGGCCGGACGAATCAGATCCACCAGATGGCCGAACGAATAACCTACCTTTTGTTCCATGTTCTCGACACGAGCCTTGAGACCTTCCTTGTCTAGAACCTGCTCGAAGCTTGCTGGCACCAGGATGATGACATTGCCTTCCGGCACAGGACACTCCCAATAATGATGCCTGAACATGCCACGCAGGAAGGCAGACCCCAACGGCTTGTCATCAGTGCTGCTCCACTGATTGATGATCAACCACCCCCCGGGATTCAGGCGGCTCTGGCAGCCGGTCAGAAAGCCCCAGGCCAAGTGAGCGGCCGAGGGCCCTACATCGGTGTAGAGGTCGACGAAGATCAGATCGGCTGGCTTACAGCTATCGAGTAGATCCATCGCATCGCCAATACGTATATGTAACCTCGGGTCATCCCCCAGGCCAAAGTATTGGCGGGCCAGTGGTGGCACAGCTTCACGCAGCTCAATGGCCTCCACATTCTGCAGCGGCAGATGGTCAAGGCAGGCACGTGTCAGCGTTCCGGCTCCTAATCCCATAAACAAGGCACGGCCTGGCTCGGGATGGCAGAGCGCACCCATTAACATGGCGCGGCCGTATTCATACTCCAGCCATGCAGGGTTGGCCGTAGATACGCAGCTCTGCTCAATCTCATCCCCGAACTCAAGGAAGCGGTACTCCCCTGCCTCAACGACACGTATGCGACCGTGCTCATCGTATACTTCCGCCAGTAACCGCTCCTGAGTATCCATGTCGACTCCTTTATACAGAGCGCACCATCTTAGGCAGACTGATATAGCACGTCTATCAGCGCCGACGGTTGTTAATCGGTTAACATGCTTGCCCGATTAGATAATCCGTAAAGCAAGTAGCCATCATGACCCAACCCTGGAGCCCTGACAGCTGGAGAGCACTACCCATCCAGCAGCAACCCGTTTATCCCGATGCCAAGCGTCTAGACGACGTAGAGCGCACCCTGGCCAGCTTCCCACCGCTTGTATTTGCAGGCGAGGCACGTGAATTGCGCCGTCAGTTTGCGGAAGTCACCCATGGCCGGGCTTTTTTGCTTCAGGGTGGCGATTGCGCGGAAAGCTTTGCGGAGTTCTCCGCTGGCAAGATTCGCGACACGTTCAAAGTGCTGCTGCAAATGGCCGTGGTGATGACCTTTGCCGCTGGATGCCCTGTGGTTAAAGTCGGTCGTATGGCTGGCCAGTTCGCCAAACCCCGCTCTTCGGGAGAAGAAATTCAGGATGGCGTTACATTACCGGCCTACCGTGGTGATATCGTCAATGGCATCACGTTTGATGAAGCCAACCGAGTGCCGGACCCTCAGCGCTTGCTGCAGGCATACCATCAGGCTACGGCAACCCTGAACCTGTTGCGCGCGTTTGCCCAGGGCGGCTTTGCTGACCTGCATCAGGTTCATAAATGGAACCTGGACTTCATTGCCAACTCTGCCTTGGCAGAGCGTTATCATCAACTGGCGGATCGAATCGACGAAACCCTGGCATTCATGCGGGCTTGCGGCCTGGAAAGCGCGCCACAGCTCAAGGAAACCAGCTTTTTCACGGCCCATGAAGCATTGCTGCTCAATTACGAAGAAGCATTTGTTCGTCGTGACAGCCTGACAGGCGACTGGTATGACTGCTCCGCTCATATGCTCTGGATTGGTGACCGTACGCGCCAGCCTGACGGGGCGCACGTAGAATTCCTGCGCGGCGTAAACAATCCTATCGGCGTAAAGGTCGGACCGACGACCTCAACGGAAGACCTGATCCGCCTGATTGATATCCTTAATCCGGAAAATGATCCGGGCCGCCTGAACCTGATCGTACGCATGGGTGCCAACAAAGTAGGTGATCACCTGCCCCGCCTGATTCAAGCCGTACAAAAAGAAGGCCGCCTGGTACTCTGGAGTTCGGATCCAATGCACGGCAATACGATCAAGGCATCCAGCGGGTATAAAACGCGGGACTTTGCCAGTGTACTATCGGAAGTCCGTGAGTTTTTTCAGGTGCATCAGGCTGAAGGCACCTATGCGGGTGGCATCCATATCGAGATGACCGGCCAGAATGTGACTGAATGCATCGGTGGCGCTCGGCCAATTACCGAAGCAGGCTTATGTGACCGTTACCATACCCATTGTGACCCACGCCTGAATGCTGACCAGTCACTGGAATTGGCCTTCATGATAGCTGAAACCCTCAAGCAGGTCCGGCGCTGACCGCAGCCAATGGTGCCTTGAGCACTGCGGCGCTACCATGCAGATTGATTTCCGCCAGCCCCAGCCAATTGGCTAGCTGGCGGAGATTCTCGGCCAACGAATGAACAGCGGCCTCGCTTAACGGCGTTCCTTCTCCATGTAGCGCATGGACAGCCAAGCGACTATGGGCGCGCTCGGCACGCAAATCCACACGTGCAACCAACTGCTCATTGAAGAGAAACGGCAGCACATAGTAGCCATATACCCGCTTGTGTATAGGCGTGTAAATTTCCAGCCGATACCTGAAATTGAACAGCCGCTCCGTGCGTGAACGCTCCCATATGAGCGAATCAAAAGGTGATAACAGCGCACTCGCCTGCCGTGCACGCAGGGAATACTGTGGCTCGCCAAGGCTATAAGCAGGATTTTTCCAACCGTCTACAGCCAGCACTGCCAGTTCGTTGGCTTCGACCAGCTCAGCGATACGCACCTTGGCATCGCCAGGGTCGAGCCGATAGTAATCTCGCAAGTCTTTTTCGGTCGCTACACCCAGAGCAGCAGCGCTTCGACGGATCAACTCACGCTGTGCTTCAGCCTCGCTTAACTGTGGTTTTTCCAATAAAGCACGGGGAATAACGTTCTCAGGTAAATCATAAAGGCGCTCGAATCCACGCCTGCCCGCCACCGTTACTTTTCCCGCCGCAAACAACCACTCCAGTGCTTTCTTCTCGACACTCCAATCCCACCAAGGCCCTGCCTTGCTGGCTCGGGTCGTCAAGCTGCCTGCCCCGAGCGCGCCTTGCTCGCGCACAGCCTGTAGTACCGAATCGATTACGGCTCGCTGCTCACGTCCAACTCGCGCAAGCTCCTGATAAATGCCTCGTCCCTGAGCTGCGCGTTCCATACGCCAGCGCATCAAGGGATAGTCTTCTATCAACATCAAGGACGCCTCGTGCCCCCAACACTCAAACAGCTGTCGCCTTTTGCCTTGGGACCACGCCATCTCATCAAGAAGTTTTTGAGGATAAAACCCAAGCCGGGAAAACAGCGGCAAATAATGTGACCGCACGAGCGCATTGACCGAGTCGATCTGCAAGATGCATAGCCGCTTCATCAGCGCTTCGATGTGACGATGCCGAACCTCGCCCTTGGGCTTGAAGCCATAAAAGCCTTGAGCCATGAGAGCAAGTCGGCGGGCGTCTTTCAACGATAGGGACAGTGGAGCTGACATGATCTCTTCCGAAGGTCAGATACGGACACCCTAGCCAACCCTCTGCCAGACATCAATGTGAAAAGGGGCCCTCCCAAAACGACTTGCGGCTCTCCTGCTCTGCATCCGCCCGGCTTAAACCCAAATCCTTCAGGGCGTCATCACTCAACATAGCCAGCGTTTGACGCTGTCTGGCCTGTTCACACCAAGCTCTAACGACTCCACTCGCTTTTTGCCACAAAGAAAGACATGGCGCCCTGTCAGAGTGGTCGGTGTGAGGCCGGATATCTAAGTGAGTTTTCATACTGATGTCTCCTCGTGAAGTAGTAGCATCAGTGTTGAACAGCGCCTAAGATCAATCCAACCAATAGTTCTGATGCCTTGCATTCAGGAGATTGATGAATTGAGCCTTTTCCCTAGTATTGATAGCGAACTCCTACGTACCTTCATCGCTATCGCTGACAGCGGCGGCTTTACACGTGCAGCCGAGGTCGTCAACCGGACGCAATCGGCCGTGAGCATGCAGATGAAGCGGCTCGAAGATGATATTGTCCGACGCCCTTTGTTCGAGCGGGACGGACGTCAGGTTCGCCTGACGGCAGAAGGTCAAGTGCTATTGGGATATGCCCGTCGAATCATGGCGCTACACAGTGAAGTGCTGAACACTTTGCGTGAGCCACACATGGTCGGCACTGTTCGGCTCGGCACTCCGGACGACTATGTCACGCGCTTTTTACCTGGCATCCTGTTGCGCTTTGCTCAGGCCTATCCACTCGTTCAAGTGGAGGTCCAATGCGAGACCTCGCTACAACTGCTGCAACGACATGATCTTGACCTGAGTATCGTGACATGCGAGCTAGGCCACGAAATAGGTCAGCCCCTTAGAGAAGAGCCCGTACGTTGGATGCAGGCAGTCGGCAGTTCGGCTCTTGAGCGAAGCCCTTTACCTGTAGCGGCATTCAACCATGGATGTTTCTGCCGCCTGTGGATGTGCAATGCCCTTGAAGCAGCAGGTATTGATTACCGTATTGCTTACAGCAGCCACAGCCTGTCGGCAATCATGGCTATGGTAGGCACCGGCCTTGCCGTGACGGCGCAACTACAAAGCCTGACCACACCTGAGATAGAAATCATCAACGAAGAAGAGGCAGGCCTGCCTTCCCTGCCCTCTGCCCGCATCATGCTTGTACGTAACCCAAACAGTCAGTCTCAGGTCACAGAGGCCCTCGCCAATTTCATTACCGAAGGCTTCCGTATCGGTTGATCATTTGAGTGAAAGCAGCGCAGCACACACCAGCAGAAAGCCACAAAACAGCGCGCGTAGCAGGCGCTCGGGCAAAGCGTGAGCCATTTTCACCCCCCACCCCACACTAAAAAAGCCGCCGATCGCTAGCGGTATACCAACAAGCCAATCGACTTCATGGTGAAACGCGTAGGTAGCAAGCGTAATACTAGTAGCAGGCAGCGCCATGGTCAGGGACAGGCCTTGCGCAACGACTTGAGACAGGCCAAACACGCTGGTCAACATCGGTGTCGCGATTACAGCGCCGCCTACCCCAAACAGGCCGCCGACCATACCCGCGGCCACTCCCAGCACGGCCAACCAGCCAACGCCAGGCGGATTGGCAACCGTACGGCTCTTCATGCGCAACTGCCAAAGGTTATAGGCCACCAAAAATAACAGGAACACAACGAAGCCTTTTCTCATCAGGGTGGCATCCAACCCTACAGCCAGCATGGCTCCTGCAACTGCCGACAGGATGCCAGCGCCTGAGAGAACACCCGCACGACGCCAGTCGATGCGATTACGCTGGTTGTACTTGATGATTGACACCAGCACATTAGGAACGACCATGACCAACGCGGTGCCTTGCGCCAGCTGTTGATCAAGCCCAAATACCAACCCCAGAACAGGAATGGCGATCAAACCACCTCCAATCCCGAAAAGCCCACCTACTACGCCTAAAACGCTGCCAAGCAGGATATCAAGCACAACCGCTATTACATCCATACACGCCCTGCCAACCATTGCCTTGTGGTGATCTTGCAAAACATGCCCATAAAAAAGCCCGGCATCAGCCGGGCTTTTATGACACTCGCCGATCAAACCTTGGCGCGTGACTTGTACTCGTTGGTACGAGTATCGATTTCGATGTGATCACCGATATTGCAGAACTCGGAAACTTTCAGCTCAAAGCCGGTGTTCAAACGAGCAGTCTTCATCACCTTACCCGATGTATCGCCACGAACAGACGGCTCGGTGTAAACGATCTGACGAACAATAGTGGTCGGCATTTCAATGGAGATAACGCGATCGTTATAGAACACAGCTTCGCAGACGTCAGTCATGCCATCTTCGATGTAGTTAACCGCATCGCCCAAGTCGTCTTTTTCGATCTCGTACTGGTTGTATTCATTATCCATGAACACATACAGGGGATCGGCGAAGTAAGAATAGGTTACTTCCTTGCGATCCAGAATCACTGGTTCCAGCTTGTCGTCAGCACGGAATACCGTTTCGGTACTAGTGCCAGACAGCAGGCTCTTCAGTTTCATCTTGACCACTGCAGCGTTACGGCCGGACTTGTTGTACTCAGCCTTCTGGATGACCCAGGGAGCATTGTCGATCATGGCCACTTGGCCGGCACGGAACTCTTGTGCGGTTTTCATGCGGTTATCCGTTTGGAAGAAGATAGAAAATCAAGCGCCGTATAATAGCCGCTCTGCATGGAATTGTACTAGCGTTGACGCCAAGTCATTGAGTTCGCTCTGTCGGGCACACCAGTTTTCTGCATGAGCGGTCATTTCAGGCTCCCACTTTGACCATTCACGCCAAGCCTTTCCAAGCGCTCCCTCCCCGTTCCAGGCATGCCACAACGCTCGTGTGGCCGCCTGGGCAGCAGGACTCAATCCCTCCAGATAACGATCCAGGAACGCGTCTAGCTTGAGCATATGGGCTCGTTTCTCCTGCGGATAGATATGCCAGATGAAGGGGCGGCCAGCCCACTGCGCACGAATAAACGACTCCTCACCCCTCGCGGCATTGAAATCGCAGCACCAGAGAAGCAGGTCATAGTCATCCTGCTGACGAAACGGAACGACAGACAGCCGCAGCGAGCCGCGACGATACTCATCCCCAGCCTGTAGCGCCTCCGTACCGAGCCAGCAGGCCACGCTGCCCAGTACGCGTCCTTCAGGAATGAGCAGCAAGGTCGGTACGGCGTCTTCGGCCAGCTCATGTAACCAGTCGGCCAGCGTTGGAATTTCATAGCTGAACAGTGAAAAGACACGCTCATCGGGCCGCTGGGTAATGCCCAGAGTCGCCAGAAAGCACGCGCGCGCTTCAGCCGAGGCTTGAAAGCGTGCTCGTCTGGCGAGTAGATCCCGCTCTCTAAGCAGCCCCCCTGTTCCCCCGGTAAAACCGGGAAAGAAGAAATACTTCTGTAGCCCTTGTTGAGGCGATGGCAGGCGATGACAGCTCTCAATCCATCCTTCAGCGCTCAGATACTCAAGGTTGATCCAGAGCGGCTTGGAAGTGCGTCGGGCCATCGCTTGAACATAAGGCTCGGGTAATGGGCAACCAAATGCTTCGACAACCACATCCGCAGGTATGACCTCTTCGGGCCAGTTGGCTGTCCAGTGATGCACCTCGACGCCGAGATGCTGCTGCACAGGAGCATCGCTGATGCGCCCAGCGGGATGAATACGCGCAAAGGAAGGCCAGTCATCTACCCACAAGCGCACCTGCTGGCCATGCTCAACCACCAGTTGACGTGCAAGCCGCCACGTCACACCGATGTCGCCATAGTTATCGACGACACTGCAAAAGATATCCCACGAAGCGTTCATTCACCCTCACTGCTCAGCGGATGACACACCCAGCGTCACCACCGGACGGCATTTAGCCAGACACAACGCTCAGGTCAACTAGAAATGAGGTGAACAGATGAATGCCATCAAAATGCCATTCGTCTTAAACAAGACCGATTCGGTCAGAAGTGGCAGGGCAAGGCTTCAAACAATAATGAGGCTAGCCGATAATTTGCACTGATTCACAAAAAATGAATCGAGTGGATTAAGGAAATCAAATTTAAGGCGTAGCTGGACCCGGGCAGTCTGTTATCAGACACGGATCACGGGCGGTAGTAGGTCAATCCGATTATGGCAGTCCTTCATGACGCTTTTATTTCCGAGTGCTTAGTCCATCGCACCTCACGCCGCTTGGTGCGCCAGAAATAAATGCGGTAAAGCTCAGCGCTTTGCAAACAGGAGCACTATTGGAATGGCTAAACTGCCGGTTACTGACGCCCAAGCTTTGGATATCAATGGTCGTGAAGATGTTTCCACGTTAATTCATCATTACGATTTGCAAAATTTCCGCTACGCTGAAATTCAGACTGTACAGAACCTGAATAAAGCGCTGGCCGAATGGCCTCTTCTTTTGGAAACGCTTCAGGTCGTACTACCGACTCAAGAGCAAGCCAAACTGAAGAATGCCTCATAAGATATGCACGTTATAGCCGTCCAGGGAATACGGGGCGGCTGTGGAACCACCTCAATAGCCGCAGGCCTGGCGGCAAGTCTAGCCACATTACAGAAACATGTTCTGCTGATCGACCTTTGCCCGAGTAACCTGCTGGGGCTCCACTTTGGTCTTTCCGTAACCGAAAGCGCGGGCTGGGCGCAGGCATTGGCTGAGGGATATCCCTGGCAAAGTACGGCCTTCCTCTATAAGGAAAATATCTGGCTTTTGCCCTTTGGCCGCCCGACTTCGCTCTCTCATCTACACGAACTGGCCGCTGACTGGTTACCCACGTCCCTGCGCGCACTTGCCATGCCGGACGATACCTATGTGATTTTCGATGTGCCGCAGCATTCGAGTTTTCGAGAGGCACTTGGGCAAATCACAGATCTGCAATGGATTCAGATCGTGCAGGCCGATCCCGCGTGCCATGCCCTGATCAACCAACAATCCCTGGTTGGCCAACTGAACACACCCAATCGCTTCTGGCTCGTGAATCGGTATCAGCCGGCGTACAAGTTGTCACGCGACCTGATTCAGCTCTGGCGGCTGGTTTTAGGCAAAACCCTGATTTCAACCGTAATCCATGAGGATGAAGCCGTACGTGAAGCCCTTGCCCTGAAGCGTCCTTTAGCAGATAGCGCTCCCGCGTCCCTGGCCAGCCATAACTTCCTTTCGCTGGCTACGTGGAGCGTGGCGCAGGCAGGCTCAGCATGATTCTGGCACCGACAGCTAAATCCTGGCTTTCGCTGTACTACCGCAAAAGCTGTGAGCATCATCGCCCACCGGTTGCTTTTCTGCTGACGTCGTTGTGGCTGTTAGGTTGGATTTTCCTGCGATTCGAGTGCCCTACCTGGCAATGGGTCGCAATCAACTGGCGTGCACTGTACCCCCAATTATCTGTTCGCCGCCTGGGCAACCCTGTACGTACAGTCACGCAAAGTGTCTGGCTGCTTCTGGTCAGGCCAGTCAATGGTAAGGGGCCGGACTATCTGGCTGGGCTGTCTAAGGGCGCCCAACGCTTTCTAACCCTATTCAAGCATCGACGCTGGCTGCATCACTCGGCAGAACGGCTGCCCCTAAAGCTGCCACTAGATACCCTGAAGGATCATGCATGGTCATCTCTTTCATTCAGAGCCAAATGCATCCTGGGTGGGGCCTTTTCACTTATTGCCGTACCGCTTTTGCTGCTGTGTGTAACGCAGCCTTTCGAGATTGGTCAGCAGATTGTTTTTATTGCGATGATCTGGGCATTGGCGATGATTATCCGCAAGATGCCGGGCCGCTTTCCCACCCTGACACTGATCATTCTTTCCCTGATCGTATCGTGCCGGTATTTCTGGTGGCGGTATACGCAGACGCTTAATTGGGAAAATCCCATGGATATCGTCTGTGGCATGCTTCTGCTGCTAGCGGAAACCTATTCCTGGCTGGTGCTGATCCTGGGGTACTTTCAGACAATCTGGCCGCTGGATCGTAAACCCTATCCACTACCGCTCAATATTGCCGAATGGCCCTCGGTCGACATCTACATTCCTACCTATAACGAGGACCTGTCCGTTGTACGGTCGACCGTACTGGCTTCTCTAGGCATTGACTGGCCAAGGGATAAGCTGAACATCTATATCCTCGATGACGGCAAGCGAGAGGCCTTTCGCCAGTTTGCCGCCGAGGTAGGCGTGCATTACCTGATTCGTTCGGATAACCGCCACGCCAAGGCCGGTAACCTGAATGCGGCCATGAAAATCACTAAAGGTGAATTTTTGGTCATCTTTGATTGCGACCATATTCCGACCAGTTCTTTCCTTCAGATGACCATGGGCTGGTTCTTGAAAAGCCCGAAGCTGGGCGTCATGCAGACCCCTCACCACTTCCTGTCGCCAGACCCGTTCGAACGTAACCTAGGTAACTTTAGACGGACGCCAAACGAAAACACCTTGTTTTACGGCCTGGTACAGAATGGTAACGACATGTGGGATGCCACGTTTTTCTGTGGTTCGTGCGCCATCCTACGGCGTACCGCTGTGGAAAGCATTAATGGTTTTGCCGTGGAAACCGTGACTGAGGATGCCCATACCTCCCTGCGCTTGCATCGTAACGGCTGGACCTCTGCGTACATCCGCATTCCTCAGGCAGCCGGGCTGGCTACTGAAAGTCTTTCTGCGCATATCGGCCAGCGGATTCGTTGGGCACGAGGCATGGTACAGATTTTCCGCCTGGACAATCCCTTAATGGGCAAGGGCCTCTCGCTTCCGCAACGGCTCTGCTACTGCAACGCCATGCTCCATTTTCTGGCAGGCATTCCCAGACTGATTTACCTGCTCTCACCCTTGGCCTTTTTGATTTTGCATGCCTACATCCTGTATGCGCCCGCGTTTTTAATCCTGCTATTTGTTCTGCCACACATTGCCCATGCCAGCATCACGAACTCACGCATTCAGGGCCGCTATCGCTATTCCTTCTGGAGCGAGATCTACGAGACGGTACTGTCCTGGTATATCGCCCGACCAACCACGGTGGCCCTGATCAACCCGCACAAGGGTAAATTCAACGTGACGGCCAAAGGTGGACTGGTCGAAGAAAACGTTTTCGACTGGTCAATTTCGAAGTCCTTTCTGTTTCTGGCAGGGTTGAATGTGGTGGGCCTGCTGTTTGGCGTCTATCGTTATTTTACTGGCCCTGCTGTCGAACAAGGCACCGTCATCATCAGTATGCTCTGGACCGTCTATAACCTGATTATCTTGGGCGGCGCGATTGCCGTTGCGGCGGAGGTCCGCCAGGTTCGCCGGACTCACCGTGTCGATTTGAGGTTGCCTGCTGCCATACGCCTTGCGGGCGGACATGTGTACGCCTGTATGCTGACTGACTATTCCGATGGCGGCGTTGGGCTGGAACTGCCGCCTGAGCTACAGCTTAAAGCTGACGAACAGATCTTCCTGCAACTAAAACGCGGCCTTGAAGAATACAGCTTTGACACGCGCGTTCGAAACCAGCGAGGCCGTGTGGTCGGGCTAGAACTTGAGCCCATGGATGTTCAGACGCGGATCAATTTTGTGCAATGCACATTTGCACGGGCCGATACCTGGGCGCAATGGCAGGAAAGTTTCGTTCAAGACAGCCCGCTGCGCAGCATCCTGGCGATTATCCGTGTCGGATTATCAGGATATAAACGCATGCTCCAGCACTCCCCCAGGATTTCACGCCCGCTTATCAAGGGATCGGTATGGCTGGTAGAGAAGCTTGTATCGTTTATACCTGTAACACCCGTCCTACAGCCAAAACGAACACAACAGCAAGGATAAGCATGAAGGGCGTAACCCGCTTTCTCATCGCAGCGGCCCTCTTGGCCTGCGCCCCCTGGACAATCGCAGCGTCTCCAGCTGCGCCGGCCAACAACACGCCTGCTCCACCGCCCCTGCAGGAGCGGCAGCTGGGCTTTAATCAGATTTCATCGGCGGGTAACCTCACTACCCGCAATGTACTGAGAAATCTCTACGCAGAATTCGGATTACGCAGTGATGAGATGGTCACCGGCGCCAGACTGCATCTGGTGTACACGCCCTCACCAGCACTGATTCCGGTACAGTCACACCTGAAGGTCTATCTGAACAATGAATTGATGGGGGTATTGCCTATCAATCAAGCGGACCTGGGCAAGGAAATCACTCGGGATTTGCCTCTCGATGCCCAGTTCATCGCCGATTACAACAGCGTACGCTTTGAATTGGTCGGGCATTACGCACCGATTTGTGAAGATTCGCTGCACTCCAGTCTATGGGTCGATTTCAGTGCAAAAAGCCAGCTCATCCTAAGTACACAGGCACTGAAAACCCAAAATGATCTGGCCATGTTGCCAGAGCCCTTTTTTGACCAACGTGACCCCGCGGCGTTAAGCGTTCCGTTCGTCTTTGCGGACCGCCCCAACAGTATGGAGCAGACGGCCGGTGCCATAATGGCCTCTTGGCTTGGAACGCTGAGCGGCTGGCGTGGCGCGAGTTTTCCTACCGCTTATGGGCAGCTGCCAACTCAAGGCAATGCCATCGTCTTTGCAACAAATGCGCAACTGCCCGATTTGATCGAAGGCCACGCCGAGGTTGCAGCGCCTACCATCGAGATCATCGATAACCCGCACAATCCCTATGCAAAGCTGCTACTCATTCTCGGGCGGGATGACAATGATCTGCTTATTGCAGCGAAAGCTGTTGCCCTGGGTGCAGTGACGTTACGGGGGCAGTCTACTACGGTGGACTCCCTACAGACCCTGACGCCTCGCCAACCTTATGATGCACCCAACTGGGTTTCGCTGGAGCGCCCTACTCGCCTAGGTGAGCTGATGGAGTATCCCAACCAGCTAGAAGCTTCCGGCATGGTGCCACGACCGATCACGCTGGCATTCAATATTCCGCCGGATCTGTTCGTGTGGCGAAATCGTGGTATCCCGCTAGACCTTAAATACCGCTATACGCCTCCATTGCGCGACGATACGGCCCTGCTGACGGTCAATGCGAACAATCAGTTCATCAAAGCTTTTACGCTGAGCAAGAATGCCAACCAGAGCATTGGCGGTGTCAACCTGCCAATTCTCAACGAAAACCTGCTGGGAACCAGTACCGGCTTTCAGGTACCTTCACTCAAGCTGGGCGCTCGTAATGAACTGCGATTTGATTTCTCATTTGGTGCTTTCCCTGCCAACGGCGACACCACTAGCTGCACCACTACGCTTCCACTCAATATCCAGGCGGCTATTGATCCGGACTCGACGATCGATTTTTCCTCGCTTTATCACTATAAAGCCATGCCTGATCTTCGTGCTTTTGTCAGTGCAGGCTATCCGTTTACCCGCCTTGCCGATCTTTCCCAGACACAAGTATTGATGCCCTCACAGCCAACACCGGAGCAGACAGGTCTTCTGTTTACCCTGATGGGGCGTATGGGAGCTATTACCGGCTATCCCGCAACCCAAGTTACTATTGGCGATGACTGGTCAGCCGTAAACAAGGGTGAGCGAGATCTACTGATCCTGGGCGAAATACCCGAGCAGGCCCGAGCCGAGATGAACAAAAACATGAGCGCGTTCGTGGATCAGACCCGAACGTCGCTCATGCTACCCAACCGTAAGGCATCTCGTCTTGAGCCTCCCCTACAGGACCCTGGGTTTATTGCAGGCGATACCCAGCTGGAGACATCATCCACAGGCCCGATTTCTGCGCTGGTTGGCTTTGAATCTCCCTATGCCAAGGCTCGTAGCGTAGTGGCGCTGATGGGCTACGGAGAAGGTAGCTATCAACAACTCGAACAGGCCCTGAGTCGTAATACCGGTCTTGAGACCATTACCGGGTCTGTCAGTCTGTTCCGTGGAAACCGCACCGACAGCCACATTGTGGGAGATCCCTATTACGTAGGCAGCCTGCCCTGGTGGCTGCTTCTCTGGTATCACCTGTCCGCACATCCGCTGCTGCTGGCATTCATTGCAATTGTGACCACACTCTTATTGGCTGCCCTGCTCTGGAATATTCTCCGCTGGCTAGCTCGCCGTCGCTTGCAGGAACATGAGTAACCGTCATGAAAAAATTGCTCGCCTCTTTCTGCCTGATCAGCCTAGCCAGCCCCGTATCGGCTGCCTGTCAGTGGCCGGCATGGGAAAATTTCAAGCGGGGCTTTATCGAAAATGGCAGGGTAATCGATCGTAGTGATGCGCGAGCAATTACCACATCCGAGGGGCAATCGTACGCCTTGTTCTTCGCCCTAGTGGCAGGCGACCGAACAACGTTTCAGCGTTTGCTTGGCTGGACCCAGGCCAACCTGAGTCAGGGAGACTTTTCCAAACACCTGCCTGCTTGGCTCTGGGGACGTGCAGAGAATGGCAACATGCAGGTGCTGGATGATAACGCAGCTTCTGATGCCGACCTCTGGATTGCCTACAGTCTTCAGGAGGCCTCGCGCCTTTGGAGGGTACGTAATTACCAGACGCTGTCCAATCAGCTCTTGCAACAGATCGACAGGCAGGAGGTCGCGCAGGTCGACGGCCTTGGCCCTGTATTATTGCCAGCCCCGGTAGGCTTTACCGATGAGGGCAGCTGGACGCTCAACCCAAGCTATACCCCGGTATTCCTACTCAGCAGCTTTGCGTACAAGCACCCGGAAGGCCCTTGGCAGCGCATGATTGCGCCCACCTTACGACTGTTGAATGAGACTGCTCCCAGAGGTTTTGCGCCTGACTGGATCGACTGGCGCTCAGACGGCTGGCACGGCTCCGAGCGGAGTAATTGGCAAGGTAGCTATAACGCTATTCGGGTGTACTTGTGGGCAGGCATGCAGGCGCCTGGATCAGCAGGCAGGGATAGCTTGCTGTCCCGCTTTCAGTCCATGCAGACCTATATCTCCCGAGCAGGTTATCCACCTGAAGAAGTCAATGTCCAAACCGGAGAGGCTCACAATCGAGGACCTTTAGGCTTTTCAGCGGCCGTCCTTCCATTATTGGCCAGCCTCGGGGATAAGACGTCTCTTGAGGGTCAACTGACACGACTAAAACAGGAGACCCTTGAGGCAGATGCCTACTATGGCAACGTGCTCTCCTTATTTGGGCGGGGCTGGCAGGAAGGTCGCTTCCGCTTTAACGTCCATGGCGAATTGCAGTTACCGGATACTGCTGCATGCCCGCGCTGATCATTTTGCTAGCGCTTTTGCTGGCTGGAGTTTCCGCTCAGGCACAGAATCGCGTTACACCGGAAGACTGGCTGATGGCCCAAGTCAGAGCAGGTGAGGCACGTAACAAGGATGACCTTGTAGAGGATAGTCTCTATCGCCTTTTCAAGGTTGCGCCTGATCATCCAGACGGGCTGGCAGCGCTTGCCCGTCTACGACTGAGGCAGAACAAACCGCAAGAGGCCCAGACTGCCCTGGAACACCTGGAAAAGGTCGCGCCTGACTCCAGCGCCTTGAGCCTGGCACGCCTTGACCTTGAACTGAATCAGCCACAGAAAAAGGCTCAACTGCTCCAGGCCCGCCTGCTGTCGCGAGCCGGCCGTTATGATGAGGCCCTGAAACTGTACAATGAACTGTTCAAGCCAGGCATACCGTCGCCGGAATACGAGCTGGAATACTGGCAGACTGTTGCCAATACGCCGCAGGGTCATGCAAAAGCGCTACAAGGCATTCAGTCACTGGTAAGTCGCTACCCTCAGAGCGGTAATTACCGGTTGGCACTGGTCAGGCAGCGCCTTGACCGAGACCCACATGACCCCGAGGCCTACAAGGATCTGGAAAAACTCGGTCAGGACCCCTACGCTCGCCAAGGTGCCTCTGCCGTATGGCTGGATCAGCTTCAGCGCATGCCGGTTGAAGATCGAACAGTTTCGCTATGGAAGCGCTACCTTGCTACCTATCCAGATGCTGCTCCTATCGCCCGTGAAGGTCTGATCGCGCAGCAAGAGCTGCTGGCAAACCCGGCATTCAGAGCCAAGCAAAAAGCTCAGCAGCTCCTGGAGCAGGACTCTCAAGACTTTGCCGCTATCGAGCGCGAGTTACGACAAGCGTTGAAGGGCTTTCCCAATGACGCTGACGCATTAGGCGGGCTAGGACGGCTACGACAGCGCGAAGGCCGACAGCGAGAAGCCTTGGTGTTTTACCAGCAGGCTTTGGCCGGCGAGCAAAACATCGACCAGCGTGCCAAATGGCAAAGCATGATCGAGACAGCTCAGTTTTGGGCAGCTTTAAATGATGGCGATGCTGCTCTGCGTGCAGGCAACTACAGTGCTGCCACACAGGCCTACCAACATGCTGCCAAACTACAACCTCGTGCGGTAGAACCATTGGCAGGGCTGGGTAATGCCTACGCAGCTCAAGGCGATACAGCCAGAGCTGAGCAAACCTACAAACGAGCGCTTACCTACGACCGCCAAAACGGCACGGCCTTGCGAGGCCTGATTAACCTTTATCTCCAGCAAAACCAGATCGACACGGCGAAATCGTTAATCGCTGCGCTCCCACACGATCAGCGTCAGCGTTACACGCCTGAGTTGAACCGTATCCAGGCCAGTATTCTGTCTCGCGAGGCCGAAAATCATACCGCCAAAGGCCAATGGGCAACTGCCGAACATAAACTGACAGAAGCTTTTGACCTCCAACCCGAAGACCCGTGGCTGGCCTATAATCTCGCCAGGGCTCGTGCGGCACTGGGCAATCCGAAGGCCGCTGATGTCTTTGCAGGCCAGCTCCGTCGGAATCCTGCAGATCCGGTGGTTCGATATGCCCAGGCCCTGTTTCTCGATAGCCAGGATCAGCCACAACGAGCGCTGGAGAGCCTGCGACACGTGCCAGCCAGCCAGTGGACCGAAGATATGCATGCACTTGCCTATCGCCTGGACTATGGCCTGACCCTGACACAGGCTCGTGAGTTGAACAATCGCGGACGCACTCAAGATGCGATTGATTTTCTGGAAAGTGCGCGCTCTCGTTTTCCGAAAGAAGCAGGTATTCCCCTCGCATTAAGCGAGTGGTCAGTGTTAAGCGGGCGTCCTAGAGAAGCCGAGCGCTATTATCGAGCCGCCCAGACGCTTGAGCCTGATAACGTTGAGGCTGGGCTAAGCCTGACGGAGCTGGCCCATCAACAGGGCCTGAATGCACAAGCGCGGCGCCAGCTTGCTGAGCTTTCATCTAAGCCTGCTACAGCTAGCCAGCAGCGTCGAATGGCCAATCTCTGGCTGGAATTGGGAGAGCCAGGGAAAGCTACTGCCTATATGGACGCCGCTCTGGAGATCGAAACCAGCGACCCGCTCCTATGGCGTGACGCCGCCCGGCTTGCCAACCAAAACCAGCAACCTGACCTTGCACTCGATCGGTATCGCCAGGCCATGCGGACAAGCGGCATAGGCGATCCTGGCCAAAACAACGGGCGCTTCACGCGTCAGACACGGATGCAACCAGATGACGATTGGCTAAAGCGCAGCATTCGCAGCGACACTGCTGAGCTTTATCAGCAACAGACCCCTACTGCCACACTGCAATACGATTCATGGGACAGCTCTGGCACTGCAGGGATTTCGGATCTCAAGGCCCATGACTTTCGCTTTGAGGCCGATCATCCCTTTAAAGACGGTAAAGGGTTTTTCCGGGCTGACACCATCACGATGGATAACGGTAGTCTTGGAAATACTCTGGAGCAGAACAATTTCGGAAGTGTCGCTCTATGTCAGACCGCTCAAGAGTGCAGCCGAGGCCATCTCAATCAACGCGCTCAAGGCACCAGTCTGGCTATTGGCTGGCGCGGGCAGGCTACCCAGTGGGACGTAGGCACTACTCCTCTGGGGTTTCCAGTACAGGATATTGTTGGCGGCGTACGCCTGAGTGGTGATCTTGAACCCCTTGGCTGGACGCTGGATCTCTCCCGTCGTGCACTGTCTACGTCCTTGCTGGCCTACGCAGGCACTGAAGATCCGCGCACAGGCAAGACCTGGGGCGGCGTACGCACCAATGGCGTATCACTAGGTCTCAGCTACGACAAGGGTGGTTTCTATGGCATATGGTCCAGCCTGCAGGCACATCGCCTGACAGGCAAGAACGTGGAAAGCAACGATCGCCTCCGCCTGATGAGCGGAATCTACTTTCGGCTGATCGATAAGCCAAATCAACGTCTGCGTGTTGGCAGTAATGCCATGTACTGGCATTTCAAGGAAAACCTGAGCGGTTATACCTTTGGCCAAGGTGGCTACTACAGCCCGCAGCAATACCTGTCCTATTCGATTCCGATCAACTTTGCACAGCGATGGGGAGATTGGTCGTTTTATACTGAAGCATCGGCCAGCTATTCCTGGGTCAAAGAGGACGATGCGGATTACTTCCCGACAAAATCTTCTTGGCAGCGCGCAGCAGGCAATCCGGTCCTGACAGGCGGCCGAAGCAAGGGGCTTGGCTACCGAGCCAGCTTTTCGCTGGAGCGTCGCCTTACGCCTAACTGGTTCGTTGGAACATCTGCCGGAATCGAACGCTCTGTAGGAAGCGATTACAAGCCCAATCAGGCCTTAGTGTATTTGCGCTATAGCTTTGCTCCATGGGACGGCGACTTAAAAATGCCGCCTGAGCCGCTTCTGGAATATGCCCAGTTCAACTGATACAAAACAGTGATGCAATAGAAGCTCAGGAACCCTGAGCACACAGGTCAGTCCCTTCCCTGTAGTCGACAGCCTGCCTATCCTCATCGGATAAGCGTTCAGCTGACCTTGGATGATCCACAGGAGTGAGACATGACCCAATCCCAAAACGAAAACCGCCGCATTGTAATGGCTTCGCGCCCACAGGGTGCGCCCACACAGGATAACTTTCGTCTGGAGCGTGAGCCCCGCCCAGAACCAAAGGACGGCGAGGTACTGCTACGCACGGTATACCTGTCTCTTGACCCCTATATGAGAGGCCGGATGAGCGATGCCAAATCCTATGCCGATCCGATGCAAGTGGGTGATGTAATGGTGGGCGGTACGGTTTGCCGTGTGGAAAGCTCCCGACATCCGGATTACAAGGAAGGCGATTGGGTCCTTGCTGCCAGTGGCTGGCAGGATTATGCCGTTTCCAATGGCGATGGCCTTAATAAACTGCGCGATAGTCCTGAGCACCCATCCTGGTCTTTGGGCGTGCTAGGGATGCCTGGCTTCACCGCTTACATGGGGCTGCTTGATATTGGTCAGCCTAAAGAAGGCGAAACTGTGGTGGTTGCCGCCGCTACCGGTCCGGTTGGCTCAACCGTGGGCCAAATTGCCAAGCTCAAAGGTTGCCATGTCGTAGGGATCGCTGGCGGCGCCGAAAAATGCAAGCACGCCACCGATGTCTTAGGCTTCGATGAGTGTGTCGATCACCATAGCGAGCAGTTTTCCTCAATGCTGGCCAATGCCTGCCCAAAGGGCATTGATGTGTACTTTGAAAACGTGGGCGGCAAGGTGTTCGACGCCGTTCTGCCTCTGCTCAATACTAAAGCTCGCATTCCCGTCTGCGGCTTGATCGCAACCTACAACAAAGATCCCAAGGATCTGCCCGACGGCAAGGATCGTCTCCCGATGTTGGAAGCCACTTTCCTGCACAAGCGTATTCGCATGCAAGGCTTCATCATTACGATGGATTATGGCGACCGCTACGGCGAATTCCTGGAAAACATGACCCCTTGGGTAAGCGAAGGCAAGATCAAGTATCGCGAGCAGATCGTGGACGGACTGGAAAATGCCCCTGAAGCTTTCAAAGGCCTGCTAGAGGGCAAGAACTTTGGCAAGCTGGTAGTTCGTGTCGGGAATGACTGACAGCTGCGAGTCAAACAAGGGCCGACCGTGTTTCGGTTGGCCCTGCCCTGCTCACTTTCCCCGCTCGGGATACTTGATCCAGCTTTTACCATCCAGCCTCAGATAATGCGTATTGTTGAAGCGCATCATCACGCTGCCCTCGTTTTCTGCTACTACATGATCCAGTGGCGGCAGGCTGGTAATTACGGCATTTAAATCGAAATTCGGATCTTTCCACGCAGCTCCGTCTACCAGATGATTAATCAACTCTGATAATGCGAAGTAGCTGGAAGGCGTGCGGATATGAACGGGCGCCTCATTCAATTTGGCCTTGGCGTTGATAAGCTTTACTCCCGCAGGAATATGCGTCACGGTCGGGCTGGGAATTTCCCGCATTCCCCTGATCTGCATAAGATCGCCTCGCAGGGCTGCTCCATGCTCGGAAACGATGACCAGAAGAACCGGTTTCCCCGAAGCCTGAAGGCGATCGATGAATGCGCTCAGATCATCCAACACATTTTGCAGGCGCGATTTGTAGTCTGCCGTGACTGTCTTGCCGGATATTGGATCAACGACCCGATTACCGTCATGCAGGGAAATGGTGTTGTAAAACATCGCTTCCCGGGCCGAGACATTGCTTAACCGCTGCTGCCACCATTTGGACAGGATCTGCCCATCGCGGTAAATGGGTGAGCCATCAAACCCCGTCATGACAGGGCGTAAATCCCCAAATGGAAACAGCGTAGCCTGCATGTCACCGTTATCTTTAACCTGACCGATCAGATTGTCGAAACGGCCAGTGTGGTTCATGACCATCGCTTCGTCAAACCCCAGCTGCTTAAGGTTTTCAAACAGAAAGCACTGCTTGCTGGCGGGCTGATACAACCCGGCATTAGGCGACTGTCCGCAACTGGCGCGAAGCAACCTTAATACGGCTGGCCCACTGTAGGTGGCTGCCGAGTTGAAGTCATCGAACAGCACGTCCATCTTGTTCCAGAGCGGATGCTGGCTTAGCCCAACATCCTCCATATCGTCCCATGCCAATGAGCAGATATTGAGGATCAGCACATCAAAAGGGGCTGCATCATTACCCAGGGCCTGAGGGAACTGACTAATCAGGCCACTCTGACGCGTATAGAAATCGGTAAGTGTCGCATTGAGATTGGCATCGGTCGGCTCGACCGTTCCGCCCGCTACCGGTCTGGGTACAGGCAAAGCTTGCCCACCAGGCTGTACGGTAGCCGTCGGTACCTCTACAAGCGTTGGCCCAGCCGTAGGACTGGATGACCGCCAGAATGTTGTTTGACTACCAATCAGGATCGCTGTTAACGCTACAACCGTTACAGCCGTGAAACGTATCCACTGGCTAAAGAAAAGGTAGCCCACCAGTAGCACTAAGCCTGCTGCCAGCCAAGAGGTGTTGATAAACCGGCCTAGTAGTTCAAGGATGTACTCAAAGCTGAACGCTGATATCTCAGCAGATTGGGCAAACAACCGGCTGATTGGGGGTAACCACGTGTCATACAGATAGAGCGACACCCCAATGGGGATCGCCACCAGATGCCTTAGGCGATGCAGCCACACAGGCGGTAACGGCGCCAGCAAAAAGGCTGCAAAGGCCAGATTTTCCAAGGCATGAAAATTCAACAGGCCCTGCCAGACCAGCACAAACTTAGTGAGAAAGTAATAATTCCAGAGGCCCAGTCCTCGCCAGTATTGAAGCGCAGTGGGCGGCGGCAGCAATGGTCTATCAGTCATGAACACATCTTCAATCAAGGCGTCCTGCCTGCTTTAAGACGACAGCGAGGCATAGGCAAATGGATGACGAAACGTAGAATACGTCAGGCCTGTTCTTTACTCCGTCCCTGCGTCTCGCTGCTGCGAATCTTGCCCCCTTTGAGCTCTAGCGAGGGCTTCAAATAACGAGGTCTCTGCATTTTATGAAAGACCCAATCCACTATGGCTTTCCAGGCCGAGCGCAACAAAAAGCCGGTCAGAAAGGCCAGAATAGCGGTCAGGATAATTGCATAGTTAAATAGCTCATCACTCATTGGCTGCTACCCTCTTCACCATGAGCGAAACACGCCTTAGTGCAGGCTGCGGCTCACCAGACTCTGGGGAGATATCCTTGATGTCGGCCGGCTCAGCGATACCTTTCAATCGCATGGCCAGATCGCCCGTATAATCATGCTGAGGCGGTAGTGCATTTATTCGGCTCAGCTCCAGCCCTAGGCGCTCGGGGCTATCATACAGCTCAACGTTGCCAGCCAATGAATCCACGGAAACACGAAAAATGTTCCGTAAGGCCGGTTCGATGTCATTGATGCGGCAGGCGAATAGATAGAGATATACATTCTGTTCTACAGCCGTCATGAAATCGCCGCGACGCTTCATTTCACACTGTGCCAACAGATCCAGAGCAGTCAACCCATTGGCTGGCTTAAGCTTTAAAACCATGCCAGTCAGCTCATCCTGCATGGTTCGCTCAAGCTCAGCCTGCACACTGCCAATAAAAGCCTCCGCAGCAACATACCCGCGCATAAATTGAGGGCGCAATGCCTGTAAGAGCTTGTCGAAATCCGTATCGCCTATTCGCTGGTAAACCTGTCCCTGCACACTTTGCAGTTGACTGAAAAAGCGGGATACATCGTTCAGGTAGGGCACAACAAGGTTGGTGCCTGCAGAAAAGAGCAGGCGCTCATCCACATGGCGAAGACACTGACTGATTTCACGAATGACGATCTTGAGACGATTGCCTCGAGCCGCACGCAGACCATGGATCTGTCGCGCAAGCTCCTCTACCTTACCGGCACTTGCTATGCCCAGAACTACCGTAGCGGCGTAGGCACCATGGGCAGCATTAAGCAGATCCTCAAGCTGTTCAAATAGTTGCCAATGCCGGGACGGCGCCTGCCGGCCCGCCAAACATTCTCGCCATGCCAGAACGACATCATCATCACGATTGCTGGTTGAAACTTCCACATCAGCAGCCTTTGCCAGGCGCAAACCAGACTCACTTAGCTCCAGGGAAAAATCGGCATGGAATACACCGCCTTCCCCGCTACGCCAGTGATCAATGTGGTAGTGCACATGAAACGCATGGCGCTCCATTTCACCCAGGCCTGATAGCTCATCGCTAAGAGGAGCAAGACGCGTCCGCTGCTGGATACCGTCTCCTACCCCAATCATGAGCAGCGTAATCTGATGCTTACGCACCCAACCTGCCAAATGAGCCAGCCGCTTTTTCAAAACAGCTTCGGTCAGGCTGTCTAGCTGGCGGACATCATACTGCACCACAACCAACCGGCCGGTCAGTCGGCCATACCATTCCAGTTCTTCTGTTAGCCGCTCTAGCCAACGCCCGTGGCTCTCTCCCGTCAAGGTATAAAACCGGACATTAGCCTTATGAGCCAGCAGCACATCAATCCAACTGTCCTTGGGCTGGCCAGGCAACACGCAAATGGACGATACGTCAGAAGCCTGCTCATGAAGGGTAGACAACAACAGCGTCTCAGCGACCAATGCCTGATTGACCAGTAGCCAATAAAGACCTGGTTGGCGCATGTGGCCATATTGTTGAGGTAAAGAATGAATAGCGATACGCAAACTGTTCGCCTTTGCCTGAAAATAAACAAAGCATTGCAGACAATAGGGCGAACATCCAGTTAGCCATACGCTACAACCCTAGTTTTTGACAGCATCAAAAGGGAAAAGTAAGCCTTGGGTTCGCTTAGGCTGCTACGGCGTCGCCTTGCTCAATCAAGATATCCAGTCGATTAATTGCGAGTTCCAAATGTAGCTCAGCAATCAACTGGCCAAGCAGGCCCGCATGGTGACAGTCACGCGTTCGCATGCCAAACACGACTCTTATCACACAGCCATCCGTCAGACTGAAGAACTCCAGGCCAAAGTGTTCAGGGCCATCAGGTATAAACCGGCATCCATAGGGCGTAAAACTAGACTCTAAAAGCCTTTTAGCCTGAACAATACTTAGTCGCTCATAGGTAGGCGACATACAGGCCTCCATGCCTCTTTGGCAAACCCATTGATAACGTGAATACATAGACATTTTACGTTACCCAGAGCCGCCCTAAAGCAAACGTATAGACCAATCGACAAATGGTTAACCGCTATAAACAGGCGAAAACGGCACACCGTTTTTATGCCCTGACGTTGCAAGGCCTGATAAATATTAGAGAAGTCTCCTCTTCTTGATCCAAGTCACTACACAAGACTGGAAAAGAGGATCTGACAAACGGTTAGGCCTCAAGGGAATGTTTGCGAAATTCCGTATCTAATGCTCATCATGGAAACTGCTGCTCTTTGATCATGAAGTCACTCCTTCACCTGTCAGATCTCTCGCTCGGACGCTATCAGGTCAATAGCATGGTCGATTGCGATGGCAGCCTGACGATTACCGCAGCCCCCGTAACAGGTAAATCATCGCTCACCTGGAAGCTGACGTCAGCACAAGTGCAAAACCCTCTGCTGATGGATACCGTCCTGACAGACATAGAGCGTGCGCTTCGCAAGCCGGCACCCGCCAACGAACCTAATGTGCCAGATCTAATGCTTGCGACGTATACCGCGGGATCACGGTATCTAAATCTAAAGCGCTAACAGGCGCCTTTCAAGGTCAACAAAAGCATACCTAAAAAGCACAAAACCCCTGAAGCTTTCGCTATCAGGGGTTTCGTTAATCTGGCGGTGAGGGTGGGATTCGAACCCACGATACGATTTCTCGTATACACACTTTCCAGGCGTGCTCCTTCAACCGCTCGGACACCTCACCAGAATGTTCTCAACGTCTGCGTCGTTGAGGTGCGCTACTATATCTATGTGATTTTGAAATGGCAAATTTTTTTTAATGTATTCATGCATTTAAATCAGAAAGTCACATTAGCCCGTGACCAGGCAGTCAACCAAACGGCTTTACGTGACTTAAAACAGCCGCTACGTTCACTGCACTATCAATAATGATAACGGCACCGCTATGACTGCACTCGTTTCCTATCGATATGAATCTCCTGTTGCAACCTTGACGCTCAATAACGGCAAGGTCAATGCACTCTCGCCAGCGGTCATCGAAGCCTTGAATCAGGCATTGGATCAGGCTGAAAAAGACAAAGCCATTGTAGTGATTACAGGCCAGCCCGGAATCCTCTCAGGGGGATACGATCTGAAAGTCATGATGAGCGGCCCGCAACAAGCAATTGATCTGGTGACCCTGGGGTCCCGTCTGTCACGCCGCCTGTTGTCCCACCCCTGCCCCGTCATAGTGGCTTGTAACGGCCATGCTGTTGCCAAGGGCGCTTTCCTGTTGCTATCTGCGGACTATCGCATTGGGGTAGAAGGTGCCTTCAACATTGGGTTGAACGAAGTGGCTATTGGTATGACGATGCATCAGGCAGGAATCGAAATAGCACATGATCGCTTAACGCGACCCGCCTTTCAGCGAGCCGTCATTGGCGCAGAGATGTTCTCGCCTCAGGCAGCTGTCGATGCAGGCTTTCTGGATGAGACTGTAGCGCCAGAAGACTTGGAATCAGCCGTACACAAGGCGGCCTTACGTTTGAGCAAGCTCAACATGCCAGCCCATGGCAAGACCAAGATAAAGGCCAGAGCCCCCTTACTGGCTGCACTGGATGAAGCGATCGCATTGGATGCGAAGTACTTCGGGCAAGCCTGACAATCATCAGACAAACGGCACGCTGTCGCAAAATCTGCGTGAAACGTGTCTATATCGCTAAAAAGGCGCTGTACAAGCAGCTCTTTAATCGCTAAACACCATTAAGCGAGAGATTTAGAAAAGCTTTAGATCTAAACAGGCTGTAACTTGCGACCTAGTCTCGACTCAATGTGATATGGCCCTTCAAAGGGCCATAACTGCCGACAGAGCAATTGAGCTTCTCCCTATAAGAAGAAAGGGCTTGAGTCATGTTAAGAAAACCGACACCCAAGTGGCGGCAAGCGAGCCTCGTGCTGATAATCACCACAATCGTACTTGTACTTCCGAACCTGACCCGTCTGCTGGGAGGTTGATCATCCAGCGGCAGGCATCCACCACGCCAACATGAGCGGCAAAAACCCAAATGCCAGTATGGTAGAGCACAAGACGAGACTGGCAACCTCTTGAGGGGAACGGTTAGCGCGTAGCGCATAAAGGTAATTGAAAACCGCCACCGGCATGGAGGACTGGATTACGAGCACTGCATGCGCCAAAGGTGGTAACTGCAATGCCCAGCCTACCAACCAACCGACAAGAGCACCCAGGCAGAGCCGGATTCCACCAAACAGGAATCCAGATCCCAGGTGTTGAGGCCGGATGCTGGCCAATGACACGCCCAATGTAATCAGCATGAGCGGAATCGCAAGGCCGGACATGAGATCAACCGTATTGGCAATCCAGCGCGGCAGTTGGGCATCAAGCATCATGAGCGACAACGCAATTGCCACGCTGATCATGATGGGATTACCTAATAACATCTTGAGCGAGCGCTCACCAGACATCCAGAAAATACCCAGGCTGAAATTACCGATCGATAACACCAGATAAAACGCTACCGCTAATGTCATCCCCGGCTCGCCAAAAGCGTACAGGCATACCGGTAGCCCCATGTTGCCGACATTAGGGAACATGAAGGCCGGTGCAAGTACCTTCCAGTCTCTCTTGAAAAGCCTGGCTAACCCCCATGCTGCTACACCCATGATCAGGCAAATAATGACGCAAGCCAAAGCCATTTGCCCAAAGCTGTGTTTATCGATGTGCGCATGACCAAGTGTTGCAAGAACCAGGCAGGGAGACGCTACATTGAAGACCAGCCGGGAGATGAAATCAGTGGGATACTCATAGCCCCAGCGCTTCCAGAAATAGCCGATACCCGCTCCAATGAGCACAGGTGCCATGACCGCGAATAACTCTGACAGCATGCTGTTCCCCCCTGAACCAAGCACTCATTATGCGCTCTTGGGCAGGAACGAAAAGTAATAAATCAGCAATCTATCAAGTGAGAAGGAGGCAGAGCAGAAGGCATAAGAAGGAATTGGGAGAGGCATGACACTGAAGGCCATGCCCCGCGCGGAGATCAGGTTCTCCTGATTTCCTGGGTTACACCCCAGCCATCCAGTGTTCCACCAAGAGGGCTTACTACGGCTTCCAGGTCGGACTCAAAATCGTCAATGGTCGAGTAGGTGGCAAACATCACTTTACTGACTTGCAAATGCCATCCACCTTCTTCATGCGGCATTATCTGAGCGTTCAACGACTCCCCTTTGAATTGACATGCAGCCTTTCGGGCCTGTTTTTCTTCAGGAAAAATAGCAAAGAAATCGATGGGATGTATGCGTGAGAAGTCGAAACCACCCTCCTTCATCTGCCGAAGCACGGTAAGACTCACATCATCGGAGATGTTTAAAGGCATAGGGCACCTCCTGCTCAATGAATGGGATTTTTTAGTTAATGCGATAGAGCGTGATAGAGGCACTGCAACAGCATTCACCAAGATCGTGGCGAAGTCACCATGCCGAACCTTGTGACTCAAAGAAACGCCAACACAGGGGTCTGACGTAGAGCATTACACATAACTAAAAGAGAGCTGTGAGGCCGCGCCGGTTCCTTGGGTGGCGACGAGTGGCGCATGCCCTGCTGCTGATCAACAGGGCACCTTCTGAAGGTATCAGGCGTTTGAAGTCTTGCCAATGGCGCTCAACACATACTGGGGCAGCGCAAACGCTCCTACATGTATATCGGCATTGTAATAGCGAGTAACAATGCCAGAGGTCGCAAAACGTTCACGTAACGTTTCTACAGGTACGAAACGCTTCTTGGCATCTCGGCTACCCCAAGCAAACGTCATCGAACCGCCAATATAAGTCGGCACAGCCGCCTGATAGAAATGCCAGTCTGCAAACAGGCCATTAACACGGCTCGCTGTGGTCTTTACTTCGTCAAGTTGCATGAACGGTGTGCCATTCTGGGTAACCAGAATGCCACCCTCGTTCAGACAACGATGGCAAGCCTGATAGAAGTTTTCAGAAAACAAGACTTCGCCTGGGCCAATGGGATCGGTCGAATCGGAAATGATCACATCGAAACGGTCAGTTGTATTTGCCACGAAACGCATGCCGTCATCAATGACGAGATTAAGACGCGAGTCGTCAAAGGCACCGTTTGAATGGTTTGGCAGATAGGTTTTGCACATATCAACAACGGCCGCATCAATCTCAACCATGGTGATGTGCTCGACACTCTTGTGCTTGGCCACTTCACGCAGAATACCGCCGTCACCGCCACCGATAATCAAGACACGCTTGGCCTGGCCATGGGCAAACAACGGCACATGGGTAAGCATCTCGTGGTAAATGAATTCGTCAGCTTCGGTCGTCTGGATTACGCCATCGAGCGCCATCACGCGACCCATGCGGGCATTCTTGAAGATAACGAGTTGCTGATGTTCAGTACGCACTTCGTGGAGCAGCTCGTCCATGCTAAAACGCTGGCCGTAGCCTTCATACAGGGTTTCTAGATAATCTTTCATAGAGAGGTCTCCCGTTCCTCAGTGGGCGGAACGGAAAACGCCCGCCCTGGAAAGGCGGGCATTGTAAGGGCAATGCGTGACGGCCTCTACACTTACCCTATTAGCCCTTGTGCGTTGGCGCAGAAACAGAGGTACTGGCGCGAGGACCGGCAACCCCCCAGGCAATCAGCCCCACGATTGGCAGAATGATGATAAGCAGTGTCCAGAATATCTTCTTGTTACTGGTGCTATCGCTGCGAATCACACTCACGATGGCCCAGATATCCAGCAAGAAGACGATAAAACCGATGACACCGCCTATAGTTGAGTTAATCATGGGTGCTCTCCAATTCAATTCCAGTAAAACTGGGACTGCGCACCCGAGGCGGTAGTTCGCCCTAAACGACCGAATGTCAGTGAATAAGCCTTTATCAGAGCCTTAACGGATCGATTTCAGCAAAACTTTTGACACACGGATGACCTGCCAGCTCACCGCCCTCTCGAACCAAACCACAGGTCTTCATACCGGCGGACTTGGCAGCCTCTAGTTCTTCGACTACATCGGACAAAAAGATGATTTCATCTGCCTGGTGTGTGGTCGCACTGGCGATACGGCGATAGGAATCGGCTTCACGCTTACCTCCGGTCATCGTATCGAAGTAACCAGAAAACAAGGGCGTCAGGTCACCTGCTTCAGAACAGCCAAAGATCAGTTTTTGCGCCTGTACTGAGCCGGAGGAGTAGACATAAAGCGTGATTCCTAACGCATGCCAGCGACGAAGAGCCTCGACGGCGTCCGGATAGACATGGCCCTTCAGCTCGCCAGCCTTGTAACCCTGAGCCCAGATCATGCCTTGTAATGCCTTGAGCGGTGTAGCCTTGCGATCTTCGGCAATCCAGCCCAACAGAATCTCGATAACACGCTCTATATCGGCATTCAGCTCCCCCGCTTCGGCACGCACAGCATCCAGTTGCTCTGCAACTGTCGAATCCTCTGCATGCTCACGCACAAAAGCAGGCAGGTGCTTGGTGGCGAAGGGAAACAAGACATCAAAGACAAAGCTGACTGCGCTGGTCGTGCCTTCGATATCTGTCAGGATTGCGCGAATGCTCATGCTTCTAGCTCCAGACGAGGAAAGCGGGCTGCAATATCTTCACCCGTAAACTGGGCTACCCATCCTTCAGGATTATTGAACAACCGGATCGCGACAAAGTTGGGCTCTTCACTCATGTCGAACCAATGCGGCGTACCGGCAGGCACTGAAATCAGATCATTCTTTTCGCACAATACAGCGTAGATATGCTCGCCGATATGCAAGGTAAAAAGACCTCGCCCAGCCACAAAAAAGCGGACCTCGTCTTCGGCATGGCGATGCTCTTCCAGAAACTTGGCGCGCAGCTCGGCTTTTTGCGGGTGATCAGCTTTCATGCTGATCACATCCACTGTCTGGTAGCCACGCTCCTGGATAAGACGATCAATCTCGGGACGATACGCCGCAATGACTTCTTCTTGGCTTGCCCCTGGCGCGACAGGCGCGGTGGCCTGCCAGCGCTCGAAGCGAACACCTACTTCAGCCAGCGTTGCCGCGATGTGATCACCCTGGGTAAGCACCTTGTTCGGCTGTTCGGGATGGGACTCGTGGTAGACGGTCAGGCAGCTCATGTCCGGATACTCAATATTTTAAGTTCACACTCGAAAAGAAACTCGAACGCCTCGATCTGACGCAAGGCATCGCTCATACGCGCCCCCCAAGTATAAAGGCCATGACCGCGGATCAAATAGCCCACGCAATCAGGGTGCGTGTCGAGCCATGTCTGGACTTGCGTAGCGAGACGGGTGATGTCCTGATCATTTTCGAAAATCGGCACCAGCACCCTACCCTCATGAGTCGTAACACCGCTAAAGGCTTTCTGCAGCTCGTAGTCATGCAGCACCAGCGCATTGTCGGCAATCATTCGGGACAAGACCGTGGCATTAACAGAGTGAGTATGCAGTACAGCACCAATCTCCGGCTTCCACTGATATAGCTGGGTATGCAACAGTGTTTCGGCCGAAGGCTTTTTGCCAGGCTCCAGGCTGTTGCCTTCCAGATCAGTCACAAGCACATCGTCCAGCCCCAGCTGCCCTTTATGCTTGCCTGAAACAGTCAGCAATGCGCGAGTCTCGGACAACCGGGCAGAATAGTTACTGCTGGTGGCCGGTGACCATCCTCGACTATAGAGGAACTGACCTGCCTCAATGATTTGCTGCGCCAGCAGCTCCCGATGATTCATCATGATGTCGATCTTCCAAACGCGTAATGATCATGCATGCCCCGACCAGCGCTGCTAGGCTGGCGAAGCCGAATGTCCAGGCAGGTCCCAACACCTGCCAGCTGTAACCGGAGTAGAAAGCCCCTAAGGCGCCCCCGGTTCCCGACAGTGCAGCATACAGTGCCTGCCCCTGCCCCTGATGCCTGTTTCCGAAACGGCGCTGGATGAAATGAATCGCTGACGCATGGAAGCAGCCAAATGTAGCGGCATGAATCACTTGAGCAAAGAGAAGCACACTCAAGTGATCGGCCAGATGGCCCAATAGCAACCAGCGGAGCGCCGCAAGCAGGAAACTGGCGGCGAGCACCTGCTTCAGGCTAAACATGGACAGCAACCGAGGCATGGCAAGAAAAATCAGAACCTCTGCCACGACACCTACGGCCCACAGCAGGCCAATCGTGCCGCGAGCATAGCCCAGGTTTTCCAAGTGTATCGTTAGAAAGGTGTAATAAGGCCCATGGGAGAGCTGCATAAGACAGGCCCCCAGATAAAAAGCGATGACGCCCGGCTGGCGTAGGCAGCTCATGAGCCCGCCCTCATTCCCGGAGCTTTCAAGTTTTACGGGCTGAGGCGAAGGGACCCAGGCACTGCCTATTACAATACCGGTCATGATCACCAGCAGGCCTGCTGGATACAGATCGAGGCTGAAATGCTCGAATAACTTACCCAGCCCTACTACAGCCGCAATAAACCCAACGGACCCCCAGAGACGGATACGACTGTACAGCGATGCCTGCTCACGCAGGTGAGCCAGGGTGATAGCCTCAAACTGTGGCAGCACCGCATGCCAGAAGAAGGCATGCGTCGCCATGATGAGTGCAAGCCAGGCATAACTGTGGCTGACATAGATGCCAGCAAAACAGATAAGCGTGCAGCAGGCGCCGAAACGAACAATGGCCAGCCGCTTACCCGTCCGATCGCCCAGCCACCCCCATAGATTAGGTGCTAGGCAGCGCATCAGCATGGGAATGGCCACTAGCTGACCGATATGTTCGCTGGAAAACCCCAGGTGGTGAAAGTAAAGCGACAGGAACGGCGCCGTTGCGCCCAGCAATGCAAAGTAGAAGAAATAGAAGCTGGACAGACGCCAATAAGGAATCGCCATTGACTTACGCATATCCATACAATGCCCGAGCAGGCCGGTACGACTGATCAACGGCGTGCCAAGTCATAGCAGCCTTCTAGAAGAAGGCTGCGGTTGAACACACCTGCAACCTGCAGACCGATAAACAGCCAATCAGAGCTGACCCAGAACAGGCGTCTCGACATGCACGTCGGCATTCTGGGCGCGATGCCGCAAGTAATGGTCTATCAAGACTAGCGCCATCATGGCCTCAGCAATAGGTGTGGCTCGAATACCAACACAGGGATCGTGGCGTCCCTTGGTAATAACATCAACGGGTTGGCCATTCACATCGATGGAGCGGCCAGGCGTGGTAATGCTCGAGGTCGGCTTGAGAGCCAGGTGCGCCACGATCGGCTGCCCGGAGGAAATGCCTCCCAGCACACCGCCGGCGTTATTGCTGAGAAAGCCCTCGGGCGTCAGCTCATCACGGTGCTCGGTGCCCCGCTGCGTTACACTGGCGAAACCGGCGCCGATTTCAACACCCTTCACGGCATTGACGCTCATCAGTGCATACGCCAGCTCGGCATCCAGACGGTCAAAGATTGGCTCACCAAGACCAGGGGGAACACCGTCAGCCACGACCGTGACACGCGCACCCACCGAGTCCTGATCTCGACGCAGCTGGTCCATGTACGCCTCCAGCTCAGGGACCTTGTCAGGGTCTGGACAGAAGAATGCGTTCTCTTCCACGCTATCCCAGGTCTTGAACGGAATTTCGATAGGTCCAAGCTGGCTCATATAGCCCCGCACACGGATACCCTTGGTTGCCAAAAATTTCTTGGCAATAGCGCCTGCTGCGACTCGCATGGACGTTTCGCGGGCAGAACTACGGCCACCTCCACGGTAATCACGCAACCCGTACTTGTGGTGATAGGTGTAGTCCGCGTGCGCCGGGCGGAACAAGTCCTTGATGGCAGAATAGTCTTTTGACTTCTGGTCGGTATTGCGAATCAGCAGGGCGATAGGCGTACCGGTGGTGACACCTTCGAACACGCCGGTCAGGATCTCGACTTCGTCCGGCTCCTGGCGCTGGGTAGTATGCCGGCTGGTGCCCGGCTTGCGACGATCCAGATCATGTTGAAGATCGGCTACCGTTAGCGGCAGGCCGGGTGGGCATCCGTCGACAATCGCGACCAGCCCGGGCCCATGGCTCTCGCCAGCCGTGGTAACAGTGAACAATGTGCCAAAGGTATTGCCGGACATGTCGCAAAGCTCCGCAGAATCGATGGACCGGAGCCTATCCAGCGCCGGCACAGAAAGCGAACGAGTATACCTTCTGGCTATCCTGAGTTCATCTTTAGAACCCTAACCGTTACGCTGCGTCCAATTACGGGTTGCCAGAACAGTCTGGCACCCTTTGTTTATGGCTACGAGTGTTGTGATGTCCCGTCTGTTTACCCTGCTTCTTTGCTTCCTGGCGCTACCTGCACTCGCAGCCAAGGGGTCAATCCTGTACCACCCTATCAACCTTGAGACGGCCAACGGCACGCTATATGGCAGCCTGGTCATGCCGGAAAGTCATAAGCCACAACCGGTAGCCTTGATTATTGCCGGTTCTGGACCAACTGACCGTGACGGCAATAATCCCATGGCACGTAATTTTGCCTTGAAACGTCTAGCCGAAGCTCTAGCCCAAAACGGCATTGCCAGTGTGCGTTATGACAAGCGTGGCGTTGCGCAAAGCAAACCTGCCGCACCGCGGGAAGAAGACCTGAGCGTACCGCGTTACGTTACTGATATCGTCGCCTGGTCAAAAAAGCTTCATGCAGATCCGCGCTTTACGAAACTGATCTTGATCGGCCACAGCGAAGGGGCTCTCATGGCTAGCCTTGCAGCCAATGAGGCGGGTGCCGATGCTCTGATCACCTTGTCGGGCAGTGGACGTCCCATTGACGATGTGTTGCGCGAGCAACTGGCAACCAAGCTTCCCCCAGCGCTACTGGCAAGCAGCCAATGGATCATGGACCAGTTGGATAAAGGGCAGATGCAGTTCCAGGTACCTGAGCCGCTGATGGTACTTTTCCGCCCAAGCGTTCAACCTTATTTGATCACCCTCTTCCGGGAAGATCCTGCCCAGGCTTTTGCCAAGGTCAAGGCACCGGCACTGATCATTCAAGGCAGTCATGACATTCAGGTTGACATTAAAGATGCCGAAGCGCTCAAGCGGGCAAGGCCGGAGGCCAAGTTGGTATTGATACCCGGCATGAATCATATGCTGCGAATCACCCCTACCGATCTCGACGCGCAGAAAGCCACGTACAACAACCCGAATCTTCCCTTGGCGGGCGAATTAGTGGATCGAATGACCGCCTTTATCCGAGAGAACGTCTCTAGTCCACACTGATTTGGCCGATATAGCGATTTGAATTACCCCATGCGGAGGTAGAAAAGGATCGCGGCCATGACTGAAACCGACATTGAAGAACCCACTACCGCCGAGGAAAGCGCCCCCGAGAAGCAGACGCACCCGTGGGCCGAACTCGGACCAGAGCATTTTTACCTGTTGCGCCTGGCGCCATTACCCACCGATCGCATTACCGGACCACGGCCCCTGCGCTTCGTCCAGTTTGGCAAGACCGAGCGACATGGCGATGATCTCAGCGTTTTATCATTGAGCATTCAGCTGCCCGGACAGCGTGTGCACCGTGATCAGAACCTCCTGAATATCTGGGCAGATCACGAGAATAAGGAGATCCGCTTTACCGCCGAACCGGGTGTACTCGAAGGTGGACTTTTGCAGGTCGAGCCGTCCAACCGTGGCCTGGGCCGTTTCCTGTTGGCTCAAGGAATTGCATGGGCCAAGGCAAACTGGGGTCACTACAAAGTGGCCAATCTCGACCTGCCTGCCCGCGATGGGTTTGTTGAGGAGATGCGCAAGCGCCGAGACCACGCACTGGAAGCTCAAGGTTTTACCCTGACCTATCTTGAGGGACAGACCCTTAAAGCGGTTTGCAGCACCCCTAAGGTCAGCGAGCTGAGCAGCGAGTGGAACATGGACAAGGTACAGGTACTCTCCCTGTTGGATGTGGGCAGTATGCTGGAGCAGGCCGACAAAAATTTGCATGAGCGTGACCTCAGTCTGTTCAAGCTGCAAGAGCAGATTGCCGCTTATCGCCGGGACGATGCAGGCCTTAAATTCACAATGGCTTGCCTGACTGCGTTCTGCCTGTTCGAGGCCGGACTGTTGATCTGGATGGTGTTTCACTGAACCACAGGGCTTCAGGCGTTTTAGCTACACCTGAAGCCCTGCTTTTTTCTACCAACAACCTTCTGGAGAGCGCTCGCTACTGGTGGCAGGCACTGTTTCCGCAGTAATTAGCCCCCGAATACAGGCCAGCGTCTCATCGTTGGTTTTGATAAGGTTCTCAAGGCTTCCTGCCTTTTTCCAGTCGCGGATGTGCTCAATACCCTAAAAGGCATGCTTGCCATTATAGGTATTCTGGGGTTGCATCAGAGCTACGTCATAGCGGGGATGCTCATGGCTCTCTAATGTCATGCGTGCCGTGAGCTTTTCATACATGGGAATGCCAGTATTGAAGCGCTTGATATATTGCGGGACCTGAGGCGCGTTGACGCCGGGTGCCAACTCTTTGGAGAAAAGCAATCAGCTCCCCTAGCAATGCATCAGCCTCACGGGCTTCCTTGATGAACGGTGAGCCATGCAGAATTCGACAAACTCAGTCGCTTCGGCAAGAACAAATTAAGGGCGGCAGTGATCCTGTATCCTTCATCTCAGTAAGAAATTAGTGGCCTCGGAAACCGATGGCACATGAGAGGGAGAACGGCAGGCTCAACACCGCCCTTCTCGGTAACATAAGTCTGAATAAAGACGTTTCACAAACGCCAGACTCTATACGAAAAGTCTTCGAGCGAAGGTCAGGCGAGGCAAAAATCGGTAAGGAAGCGGAGTGTATTGCAAATGAGCATTCCGAATCGATTTTTAACGAAGCATCACTGAGCGCAGATACGTTTCGTACAGAGCCTAATACCCATTATTACTACAACGGAGCGCTTATGAGCACCTGGGTTCTTCTAGTGGTGACCCTTATAAATACAGTCAACAATCACGGTGATAAAGGCACTTCCCCCATGGTGGCGATGCAGGAGTTCAATTCACAAAAAACCTGCATGGACGCGCGGACTCAGCTGATCAAAATGAATCCTGCCATTAGTGCATCGTGCGTTCTTAAATAACCGCGCCGCACCTTACACAAGGGCCAACGACCTGCTCAAATCCAGCTGCAGGCAGGCCTTTTCTGCCACTACATACCGAGCACTACGGCAGATCAATCCATAGCAGACCTCTCACTGTACCCGACAGCCTTTTCGAGTAACTTCCAGGGTTTTATAAGCGGCCTGTTGGGCGTAACGGGGTACCTCCTGGACGAAACGCTCTGGGTCATCAAAGGGAAGCTGCTTAAGTGCTTCAGGGCTAAGCGTCCACCATTGAGAGGCCAAGAGTTTTTCAATCAACTCAGGAGCAAAACGGTATCGAATGATCCGGGCCGGCGAGCCACCAACAATGGCATAGGGCGGGACATCCTTGGTGACCAATGCACGTGCGCCGATAATGGCACCTGTTCCAATCGTGAGCCCATCCATGATCATGGCATCACGGCCAATCCATACGTCATGACCTATGATGGTCACCCCCTGCTTGCCCTGATAAGGCAGGCCAGCCTCATCGGAAGCAAACGGGTGAGAGGTCGCCCAGTGTAGGGGATGGGTGTCTCTTTCCTGACCAATCAAAACGTTATTACTAATCGAACAGAAACGGCCAATCGATTGGACTAAATAGAGTTCACTGCCGCCTCGAATATAGGTATAAGCCCCAATAGAAAGCTGCCGAGCAGCGATTTCTACAGGGCCAACCGAAGCATGCTCTTCAAGCAGCAATGTGGTCCTGCTACTGACTCCCAAAGGGCCATTTGAAAGTTTGCATCCCTGCTTTCTGATCCAACGCTTCCAGTACGTATTTCTAAGCTTTTTAATCACAGCGCTTTCTCAATCCCCTAATTCCTCAGCCGGAGCATTTGCTTAAGATAAAAGCTCCGGCATTAGTATTACCCATGTTGAAAGGCACAGGGTAAAAGCGTGGCAGCTCACCGTATAGTCAGATGCTTGTCATCCAATGACGTGACAGCATTCATAGGTCGATCTGACATGAGAAAGGCTCGCATGTCTGCGCCGCTGGGCTGCTGATAGATACGAAGCCCGAATTCCGGCAGGATAGCCATCAGGTGATCAAAGATATCGCTTTGGATATTCTCGTACTGCGTCCAGATCACCGTGTTGGTAAAGCAGTACACTTCCAGGGGCAAACCACTGGATGTGGGGTCAAGCTGGCGAACCAGCAGTGTCATGTCCTGCCGAAGACCAGGATGGCTACGCAGGTAACGCTCGATATACACGCGAAATGTACCCAGATTGGTGATCCGACGTGTATTGACGGGCTCCTGGCCACGCTCGGCCAGCTTCTCGTTCCACTCGTTCAGCTCCTTCTGCTTATTGTCCAGGTAGTCGGCCAGCAGGCTGAAACGGTGCAGGTGCCGATATTCATCACCGTCGATGAAATGCACACTCTGCTGATCCAGAAACAGGCTGCGCTTGATACGGCGGCCGCCTGACTCCTGCATGCCTCGATAATTTTTGAAGGCGTCAGAGATAAAGCGCTTGGTGGGAATAGTGGTGATGGTCTTGTCAAAATTCTGCACTTTTACCGTATGCAGTGCGATGTCGATGACATCCCCACTAGCGTTTAGCTGAGGCATTTCTATCCAGTCGCCGATCCGCACGATGTCACCGGATGATATTTGTACGCTGGCCACAAGCGACAGGAGCGTGTCCTGAAAGATCAATAACAGCACAGCTGCCATCGCACCCAGACCGGACAGGAGAATCAGCGGAGAGCGATCAATCAGCGTGGCGATGATAAGAATGGACGCTACGCAAAATATCCCAATTTTGATGACCTGGATGTAGCCCTTGATGGGGCGAAAGCGCGCATCAGGCCGACGCTGATAAACCGCATTGACGATATCCAGCAGATTACTGATCGCCAGAACGATCGTCAGGATAATGAAAGCGCTACACACGTTTTCGACTACCGTAACCAGTGCCTCCGGCAAGCCAGGCACAGCGACGATACCTGTAGAAAGGATCAAGGCCGGTACTACATTGGCCAGACGCGCGATCATTGGTGTATTGGTGACTTCGCTTTTAAGGCCCAACGAAGCGCTGCTTAACAGGCGGTAGACGCCTCTCACCAGAATGCGTTTCACAATCCAGTTGCACAGCCAGGCAGCCAGCAACAGTACTGTCAGACAGAACAGCGTATAAAACTCGGGATAATTCCTGAGCCAATCCAACGAGGCATTCAAATAAGTAGTCATAATGTTTACTTTTCTTATTGCACCGCCCCGCTTCGGGCGGCATGGAGGCGTTACGGTAGCAAAATGCAACCGGCTTCTGTATGACTAGCGACAAAGCGGCACCCGCTAATCTGTATGAACCGCCTTATTGAGTGTTTGAAGACATTTCAGACGAAGCCGACTATGCTGCCTTGGCCTTTTCCGTATAACCACAACATCACGGACCCGGCCATGACTCGAGCTCTACGCAAACGCGATCCGTCGTATGAACTGATGGACGACCTTAGCGGCCACTCAGTGATCTACCGCGAACACGGCTTCCCCTGCCCGCTGGTTCGCTGGCATTTTCATAAGGAATACGAGCTGCATCTGATTACAGCCAGCGCCGGCACAGCCTTTATTGGGGACTATATCGGCAGTTTTTACCCGTACAGCCTGTTCCTGACTGGCCCTAACCTGCCTCATAACTGGATCAGCCAGATAGCCGAGGGCGAAATCGTCGACAAGCGCGACATGCTGGTCAACTTTACCGACGAGACGCTTGAAAACGCAGCCACGGTCTTTCCCGAGCTTAATTCGTTGAACCCCCTGCTTGAACGTGCTCGCTTCGGCATTCAGTTTAACTGCTCGCATACCATTGCTGAATCAGCAGACCTCCTGCAGCGCATCGCTGACTCAAAAGGTGCCAGCCGGCTAGGGCATTTTTTCGTACTGATGGAGTTGCTGGCAGCCTGTGAGGATTACCACCTGCTGAGCGGAGCACCGATTCGCTCAGAGGATGACGAGCACACATTGGACCGCACCAACAAGGCACTCAATTTTATTTTCGAACGCTATACCAGCGAGCTGACACTGGAAGAGGCTGCAGAGCACTTGGGCATGACGCCTACCTACTTTTCCCGATTCTTTCGCAAGGCTACGGGGCGGTGCTTTATCGAGTTTGTGAATAGCCTGCGTATCAGCAAATCTTGTGAGCTGTTATCGCAGAGTGAAAAAGCAGTGACTGACGTCTGTTTTGAGTCAGGCTTCAATAACATTTCCAATTTCAATCGCCGCTTTCAGCAAATGAAGGGCATGACGCCTTCCCATTATCGACGCCTAACCGCACGGCGCTTGACCGAGCAAAACGTATAAAACCGACTCAACCTTTATCAATACCATGCATTTTCTGTCACGCAGGCTCAGTGCTAAAAATCTGCAGAGCCTTATTACAGAGCTATTCGTACGTAAACGGCTTATAAAAGGTCGCTTTTTATAAGTGCAAAAAAGTATCAGTCAGTGTGCATTTTCGCATTTGTCTATTATCAGCCTTAAGGGGTGTAATTCAGACGAACACACTCCTCCTGTTTCGTCGTCTGGAGGTTAAAACAACAATAAGAACTTCTGTGGCTATGACGCAGAAGGGAGTGCGACATGAACATGCTATTGAAAGCGCTTTTCGCCACAGCCGGAATTTGTGCCGTCACCTACGCTCAGGCCGCAACGGTCACCATCGCTACCGTTAACAACAGCGATATGATTCGAATGCAGCGACTCTCCAAAACGTTTGAAGAGCAGCATCCAGACATCAAACTCAAGTGGGTAGTCTTGGAGGAAAACGTCCTTCGGCAGCGCCTGACCACTGACATTGCTACCCAGGGCGGCCAGTTTGATGTATTGACCATTGGTATGTACGAAACCGGGCTCTGGGGTGCCAAGGGCTGGTTGGAACCCATGAAAAACCTGCCAGCCGACTACGACGCGGACGATCTTTTCCCCTCGGTACGTGAAGGCCTGTCGGTCAAGGGTACGCTGTACGCCCTGCCCTTCTATGCTGAAAGCTCAATCACCTACTACCGTACTGACTTGTTCAAGGGGGCCGGGCTGACCATGCCTGAGCAGCCTACATGGGAACAGCTGGGTGAGTTTGCCGCCAAACTTCACCAGCCAGATAAAGACCAGTACGGTATCTGCCTGCGTGGTAAAGCGGGCTGGGGTGAAAATATGGCGCTTGTTGGCACCATGGCCAATGCCTTTGGTGCCCGCTGGTTCGATGAAAAATGGCAGCCCGAATTTACCGGTCCGGAATGGACCAAAGCGGCCAGCTTTTATGTCGACACGATGAAGAAGTATGGCCCTCCAGGCGCGTCCAGTAATGGCTTCAATGAGAATCTGGCTCTGTTCAATAGCGGCAAGTGCGCCATGTGGGTGGATGCCAGTGTGGCAGGTTCCTTTACGACTGATAAATCACAGAGCAAGGTGGCCGATCATGTCGGCTTTGCTGCCTCCCCCAGCCAGGTAACCGACAATGGTTCTTCCTGGCTCTACGCCTGGTCACTGGCGATTCCTTCCAGCTCCAAAAACAAGGAAGCCGCACAGTCGTTCGCCACCTGGGCAACCTCCAAGCAATACGCCAAGTTGGTTGCTGATAAGGAAGGTATTGCCAACGTCCCACCAGGCACCCGCAAGTCTACGTACAGCGATGCCTACATGCAGGCAGCCCCCTTCGCCAAGGTATCCCTGTCCATGCTGGAGAAAGCCGATCCGGCCCATCCATCAGCCAAGCCTGTTCCATACATAGGCATTCAGTACGTCACCATCCCCGAGTTCCAGGCAATTGGCACCTCGGTAGGCAAATTGTTCTCGGCGGCCCTGACCGGGCAGATGCCCGTAGAGCAGGCACTACAGGCGGCCCAGCAGTCGACCGCTCGTGAAATGAAGCGCGCGGGTTATCCCAAGTAGCCTGTTAACCGGCTCGGTGCAGCCTTGGTGGCTGCGCCGCCTTGGACAAGGCCTCCTACAGGGTCTCCCTGAAAGGCGGCCCTGCACCCCTTTCGCCGCAACGGTTCGGAGCGATTGTCATGAGCACTACTACCCTGAAAAGCCCCGTTTCTGCCCAAGCGCAACCCCGCAAGCATACAGCCCATAAACGCCGGACCAGCCCTGGTTGGTTTCTTGTAAGCCCGTCGGTTATGTTGCTGCTGCTGTGGATGATCGTGCCATTGGGCATGACAATCTATTTTTCTCTTATCCGTTACAACCTGCTCTACCCCGGCGAAAATGATTTTGTCGGCCTGGAAAACTTCGAGTATTTCGTCACCGATACCGGCTTTACGCCCGGCATGACCAATACCCTGCTGCTGGTCGGCAGTGTATTACTGATCAGTGTGGTACTGGGTGTGCTGATTTCAGCGCTGCTGGAAGCCACCAACTTCTGGGGACGCGGCATTGTCCGGGTCTTGCTGATATCCCCTTTCTTCATCATGCCGACAGTCAGTGCACTGATCTGGAAAAACCTCATCTTCCATCCGGTCTCTGGAATCCTTGCAGCCGTGTGGAAGTTCTTTGGCGCACAGCCGGTCGACTGGCTGGCGCATTTCCCGTTGCTGTCGATCATTCTCATCGTGTCCTGGCAGTGGCTGCCCTTTGCCATCCTGATCCTGATGACGGCCATGCAGTCTCTCGACCAGGAGCAAAAGGAAGCGGCGCGTCTCGATGGTGCCGGTCCGCTTGCCATTTTCTGGCATCTGACACTGCCTCATCTGGCGCGGCCCATTGCCGTGGTGGTGATGATCGAAACGATCTTCCTGCTTTCTGTATTCGCTGAAATCTTTACGACCACCAGCGGTGGTCCCGGCTTCGCCTCTACAAACCTTGCTTATCTGATCTACAACCAGGCGCTTCTGCAGTTCGATGTAGGCATGGCCTCGGCAGGCGGCTTGATTGCTGTTGTGATCGCCAACATCGCCGCCATCATTCTGGTTCGGATGATTGGTAAGAACCTGACTCAACAGCAATGAAGATATCCATGACGGTATATGCCACTGATGTTTTCATGAGGGCTTCAAGATGCTGACACTCAAACAATCCCGCCGCCTGCAAAGTGTCGTGCTTGGTGCATTGGCCTGGACGGTTGCGCTGATCCTGTTTTTCCCGATTTTCTGGATGATCCTGACAAGCTTCAAAACCGAAATCGACGCCTTTGCCACACCCCCTCAGTTGATTTTCCACCCTACCCTTGAGAATTACCTGCATATCCAGGAACGCAGCGACTACTTTCACTTTGCCTGGAACTCCGTTGCTATCGCGTTCGGCTCGACCATTATTGGTATGCTGCTTGCGGTACCAGCGGCCTATTCCATGGCCTTCCACGAAACACGCCTGACCAAGCAAACGCTGCTCTGGATGCTCTCGACCAAGATGCTGCCCGCCGTCGGCGTGCTCATGCCAATCTACCTGATGACCAAAAGCCTTGGGCTGCTCGATACCAAGCTTTCGCTGATCATTATCTACACGCTGATCAACCTGCCAATCATGGTCTGGATGGTTTACACCTACTTCAAGGACATTCCCAAAGACATTCTTGAAGCCGCACGTCTTGACGGCGCAACGACGGTTCAAGAGATTGTCAGGGTTCTCCTGCCCATCAGCAAAGGTGGCCTGGCGTCGACCGTGTTGCTGTCGCTGATCCTGTGCTGGAACGAAGCGTTCTGGTCACTCAACCTGACGTCCTCCAGCGCCGCACCTCTAACGGCCCTGATCGCCTCCTACTCAAGCCCGGAAGGCTTGTTCTGGGCAAAGCTGTCCGCCGTCTCGACACTGGCTTGTGCGCCTATCCTGATTTTTGGCTGGATCAGCCAGAAGCAACTCGTACGCGGCCTGTCCTTCGGCGCCGTCAAATAAGAACAAGAGGATTTCCCATGGCTACGTTAAAGATTCGCAATCTGCGCAAAGGCTTCGACGCTATCGAAATAATCAAGGGCGTTGACCTGGATATTAACGACCGTGAGTTCGTGGTATTCGTCGGGCCTTCCGGCTGCGGCAAGTCCACTCTGCTACGCCTGATTGCCGGGCTTGAGGATGTTACCGGCGGCACCATTGAGCTCGATGGGCGCGACATCACCGAGGTAAGCCCCGCCAAGCGGGATCTGGCCATGGTGTTCCAGACTTACGCGCTTTATCCCCATATGACCGTGCGCAAAAACATGTCTTTTGCGTTGGATCTGGCTGGAATTGCTAAAAGCGAAGTAGAGAAAAAAGTTGACGAGGCGGCGCGCATTCTCGAGCTCGGGCATCTGCTCGAGCGCAAGCCTCGCCAGCTCTCGGGCGGCCAGCGCCAGCGCGTCGCCATTGGTCGCGCCATTGTACGCAACCCCAAGATCTTCCTCTTCGATGAACCCCTGTCCAACCTTGACGCTGCGCTACGCGTACAGATGCGCCTGGAGCTAGCCCGGCTGCACCAGGAACTCCAGGCCACTATGATTTATGTCACTCACGATCAGGTGGAAGCCATGACATTGGCAACCAAGGTAGTGGTGCTCAATGGCGGCCGTATCGAACAAGTCGGCTCACCATTGGATCTCTACCATCATCCGGCCAACCTGTTCGTTGCAGGATTTCTGGGCACGCCCAAAATGGGCTTTTTAAAAGCCAAGGTCATCCATACCAGCGCTCAGGCCACAGAGATCGAACTTGCCAGCGGCCCTCGCCTGCGCCTGCCTCGTGACGGAAGATCCCTGGTCGTTGGGCATGAAGTTACTCTGGGTATTCGTCCTGAGCATCTTGTTATCGACCCTCAAGGTCAGCTCCCCGTCATTACAGACGTAACTGAACGGCTCGGCAGTGACACCTACTGCCATATGAATACGCCGTCAGATGAGCCCCTTACCGTACGCGTACCAGGCGATTTTTTCTGTGCCTATGGCGAGCGGCTCAAGCTGGGGGTGGATGTTAGCCATTGTCACCTGTTCGATGAACATGGCCAGGCCGTAAGCCACGCCTTGCAACAAGCTGCCTGATCAACTGAATCCGTGCGGCTTAGCGAAGCTGCACCCGGAGATACACGTATGAAACTCAACCGCCAGACTCTTGAACAGCTGACCGACCCCATCCGCAAGCCGACTTACGAGCCATGCCAGACCCGGCAAGGCATTGCTCATATCGGCGTTGGCGGCTTCCATCGAGCGCATCAGGCTATCTATACCGAAGCCCTTCTCAACCAGGGCGAGGCGCTGGACTGGTCAATCTGCGGCATAGGCCTTCGCAGCGAAGACCGTGCCATACGTGACACCCTGGCCGAACAGGACTATCTCTATACCCTGTTCGAACTGGGTGACACGCCTGATCTTGAAGTACGTGTAGTCGGTGCGATCAGCGACATGCTGCTGGCGGAAGATAGTGCTCAGGCACTGATCGATAAGCTGGCGCATCATCGCATTCGTATCGTTTCACTAACCATTACCGAGGGGGGTTACTGCATGGACGACAGTACCGGCGAGTTCAATGATGAACTGCCGCTGGTCCAGCATGATATTGCCCACCCGGACGATCCCAAGACGGTTTTTGGGTTTCTGCTGGCGTCCCTGAGCAAGCGTCGTTGCGAAGGAACGCCCCCTTTCACCATCATGTCCTGCGACAACATTCCCCATAATGGTGATGTTACCCGGCGGATGCTGCTGTCTTTTGCCAGGCTCGTCGACAAGGAGCTGGCAGACTGGATTGCCAAAAACGTCTCGTTTCCCAATGCCATGGTCGATCGCATCACGCCTATGACCAGTACGGCCCACAAGCAAAAGCTCAAGGACACTTACGGCATAGAAGACGCCTGGCCCGTTGCGTGCGAGCCCTTCATGCAGTGGGTACTGGAAGACAAGTTCGTCAATGGTCGGCCCGCCTGGGAAAAGGTGGGCGTACAGTTCACTGATGACGTGACGCCCTACGAAGAAATGAAAATCAAGCTGCTCAACGGCAGCCATCTTGCTCTCACCTACCTAGGCTTTCTCAAAGGTTACCGTTTCGTTCACGAGACCATGAACGACCCCTTATTTGTCCAGTACATTCGTGACTACATGGATAAGGATGTTACCCCACAGCTCGCCCCTGTTCCCGGTATTGACCTGGAGGCCTACAAGAACAAGCTGATTGAGCGCTTTTCCAACCAGGCAATTGCTGATCAGCTGGAGCGGGTCTGCTCGGACGGCTCTTCGAAATTCCCCAAGTTCACCATCCCAACCATCAACCGCCTGATCGCCGACAAACAGAATCTGGACCGCGCCTCCCTCGTGGTAGCCGCATGGGCACTTTATCTCAAAGGCGTGGACGAGCGTGGCGAAACCTATCGTATTCCTGACCCACGCGCCGACTTTTGCCAGTCCCTGGTTAAAAATGACCAGCGCCTGACTGAGCAGCTTTTAGATGTTGAAGAAATCTTCGGGACCTCTATTCCAAAGTCTGCCGCCTTTATCGCCTCCTTCGAGCGGAACCTCGCCAGCCTGAAAGCCTTAGGCGTACAAAAAACCCTCGAAAATCTTCTGAAGTAAATAACTGACAGCTCCTCTCCAGGGGTAAGTACCTCTGGAGCGTCTCTAAGCGGATAAAAGTGAGACGATATATGTTTCTTGGTATTGATTGCGGTACACAAGGTACCAAAGCCGTCCTATTGGATGCAGCTACAGGTCGGATACTAGGTGAAGGGTCCGCTTCTCATGACATGATCAGCGGAGCCAATGGCCGTCGTGAACAGATGGCCGAGCAGTGGATTCAAGCACTTGAGACCGCTACGCGGCAGGCATTGGCACATGCTGATCTGCCTGGAAGCATAATTCAGGGTATCGGTATTTCAGGTCAGCAACATGGGCTGGTATTACTTGACAGTAATGGTGAGGTACTGCGCCCCGCCAAGCTATGGTGCGATACAGAATCAACGCCGGAAAACGACGAGTTGCTCGATTATCTAGGCGGCGCCAAGGGATCACTGGAGCGCCTTGGCGTTGCGATTGCGCCAGGCTATACCGTGTCCAAATTACGGTGGACGCAAAAATATTTTCCTGACATTTTTGCCCGTATCGCCCACATTCTGCTTCCCCATGATTATCTGAACTACTGGCTTACCGGTCGCTGCTGTACGGAGTTTGGTGATGCCTCAGGAACGGGCTACTTCAATGTGCGATCCCGACAGTGGGACATTGACCTACTCCGGTATATCGATCCAACCGAACGGCTGGTAAGCGCGCTGCCTGAGCTTATTGAGTCCCATGAACCTGTAGGTACGCTGCTTGCTCAGGTTACGAAGCGGCTGGGCCTGAATGAAAACGTGATCGTGTCCAGCGGTGGCGGCGATAACATGATGGGCGCGATCGGCACAGGAAACAGTCAGGAAGGCCTTATTACCATGAGCCTGGGCACTTCCGGGACGGTATATGCGTACTCTGATAGTGCACGAGTCAGCCCCCATGCTTCGGTAGCAACATTCTGCTCATCTACCGGCGGCTGGCTCCCGTTAATTTGCACAATGAACCTGACAAACGCCAGCGGAGCGTTGCGCGAGTTGCTGGATATCGACCTGCAAACATTCAACCAACTGATCGAGCAGGCACCAGTGGGGGCTGAAGGCATCACGATCCTGCCCTTCTTCAATGGTGAGCGAGTCCCGTCTCTTCCCAACGCAACGGCCAGCATCCTGGGGCTGACAGCCTCTAACTTTACCCGTGCCAATCTTTGCCGCGCGATGGTTGAGGGGGTGATCTTTGGTTTGCGTTATGGCCTTGATCTTTTACGTGATACCGGCATGCACAGCCAGACTATCCGATTGATTGGTGGAGGCGCCAAAAGTCCTGTCTGGCGACAGCTGGTTGCAGACATCATGGATACGCCTGTGATCAGTACCCGTCATACCGAAGCGGCAGCACTTGGCAGTGCGATCCAGGCTGCTTGGTGCTGGTCCCACCAGCATGGCTCACCAGAAGGTCTTGAAGCGCTAAGCAAACGCTGCGTGCAGCTGGATGAAGCTACGCAAACCGTTCCTGATACTGAGCGCGCCAACGCCTACGAGGTCATTTACCAACGCTATCGGTATCAGCTTTCTGCGCTTCACAGCGAAACGCTTGATGCCCTTTAGTCTTCAAAAGATGAACCTCCTACTGCCGAACCCGTCCTACTAGATAGGCACGTCAAAAAACATGAGGATGTGGTATGCAAGTCCAAGTGAACACCAATCAGATCGAAGGCAGTGCCGAGCTGCAAGAATGGGTAGGTTCTGCTGTTGTCGATCGCCTGGAGCGTTTCGAAGATCTTTTGACCCGTATCGAAATTCATCTAAGTGATGAGAATGCTCAAAAATCCGGTGCAGAAGATAAGCGTTGCCAAATTGAGGCACGTCCCAAAGGTTACCGTGCGATTTCAGTAACCCACAAAGCCGAAGCGCTGGATCTTGCTGTAGATGGCGCGGCAGAAAAAATGCGGCATGCACTTGAACACCTGACCGGCAAGCTCGATGCAAAAGTCACCTCGACTGGTCACATTGACGACCCAATTAATCTTGAGGATTCGCAAGAATTTACCGACTCGCTTTTACAGGATGACTTCCTGGCAAAGCAAGAAGCCTTAGGTAAGGAATAACGTATCTCCCACCTTGCCGCGAGGAATGACTACTTACCCTCGCGGCTTTCTTCTGCCGGATCTTTTTCAGGCTGGCTATACTGCGGCACTTCTCTCCAATTAGTGTGCTAGCCCGTCATGGATACCCAGCTTCGAGTCGCTCTTATCGGTTATGGCTTTGTAGGAGAGATCTTTCATGCTCCTCTCATCGAGAGCGTGAATGGCCTTCGCCTAACCCATATAGCCTCTCGTCAAATTGATAAAGTTCGCACCCAGCGCCCTGGCGTCACCCTCATTGATGACTATCACGCGGCGGTCGCTCATCCTGATGTCGACTTGGTAGTGCTGGCTACCCCTAATGATACCCACGCAGCCTTGGCCGAGTTGGCCTTGCGAGCGGGTAAGCATGTTGTAGTGGACAAACCTTTTACGCTGACGCTTCGCGAAGCTCGTCAGTTGGCAGGTATTGCCCAGGAGGAGCAAAAAGTATTATCCGTCTTTCAAAACCGCCGCTGGGATAGCGACTTTCTAGGTGCTCAAGACGTGATCACCAGTGGCCGGCTGGGCGAGATTGCTGTGTATGAGTCCCGTATCGAGCGCTTCCGCCCTGAGGTTCGCACACGCTGGCGTGAAAGCGATGGACCAGGCAGTGGCTTGTGGTATGACCTTGGCCCACATTTGGCGGATCAGGCACTTTGCCTGTTCGGTCTGCCTGAACGAGTAACCGCTCAGCTGGTAAAACAGCGTCAGGGAGCTTTGGCAGATGACTGGTTTCATGTCGTACTGGATTACGGACGCACCCAGGCCATTTTGCAAGCTGGGATGTTGAGCGCAGGAGGTTCACCGCGCTTTTTGATCCAGGGTACTCAGGCAAGCTGGTTAAAGCGTGGCGCCGATCGCCAGGAAGATGCACTTCGCCAAGGCGTCCTGCCAGGCAGCATGAACTGGGGAGCCGATGAAGACCCTGGTCAACTGTTCAACGCTGAAGGGATCAAAGAAACCATACCCGTCCCTGCCGGGGATCATCGCCGTTACTATCAGGCCGTGGTCCAGGCATTACGCGGGAAAGCCAAAAACCCAGTGACCCCGTCTCAAGCGTGCTCACTCATGGCAGTTATCGAGGCCGCGCAGCACTCTGCAAAGAATGGCATCAGCGTTGTGCCCGACTTCAGTGAAGCCGAGCGCAACGCCTGGCACTGATCAGCGAGTGCGTGCTGCGTCCAAGGTCTCGGCGATACGTGCCGGGACCGCCTCCAGAGCCGTCTTGACCTTACGCGTCATTCGTCGCTCGATAAATTCGAAACTGAGCCACGACAGCAGCAAGATGACCGGCAGACACAGCAGTAGCGTTCCGTACGGGTTTAGCCCCACTCGATGATGTAGCCAGTAATCACCTAGCCACAGCACGATCACGTGAATAAGGTAAACAGAGTACGACCAGTCCCCTAATGCTTTGAGCACTCGATTACCGGCAAAGAGCGGTTCCATTGCAATACAGCTTGCTACAAGCAAGGCACTGGAGAGACCCCACGTGAGCAAGCGCCAGTCGTTGCCTGCATCAAAGTGCAGAATCGTGGCTATCGAAAACCCCGCAACCAGTGGCGCTACCTTCAGACTTTGCGGTATGAGCCCCTTCCGGTATAGCACACCGATGCCCATCCCCAGCAGGAACTCATACATGATGGGGTTGTGATAGAAATGGCTGATAAAAGGCTGATCTGCTGAGGCAACACTAACCCCAACGACCAGAAGCGATACGATCCAGAGCCGCCAGCGCTCCGGCGCCTTGAACGATAGCGCAAACAGCAGGTAGAACAGCATCTCGTAGTTTAGCGTCCATCCTACGGGTAACGTGGGGTACAGCCCAAACCCACCAGGGTTCTGGCTAGGGATGAAAAATAGCGATAGCAATAATTCCTTGCTTGCTACGCCGTAGACCGGCATGACATCAGCGGCGAAATAAATGATGCCGGCAGTAATGGCAGTGTAGAGCCAGTAGGCAGGGACTATTCGCGCGATCCGATTCACCATGAAACGAAAGGTCGGCATGGTTCGGCCAGCCGTAGAGATGTAGATGACGAATCCACTGAGAACAAAAAAAATATCGACTCCCACCTGCCCTCGCGTTGAGAGCAAATGGCCGACCAGGGTGTCAGACCGGAAGTCGAAGAAGACCTGCATAAAGTGATGAAACACCACGAGCCAGGCTGCCAAAGCCCTTAACGCTTGAAGCGAAACCAACATTGAAAGCGTTTGCCTCCTTGAAGCCCATTGATGCGGACGAGGAATTGCTGCAGCGCCGGCACTACCTGTGCAGCACTTTTATGAGTACTGCAGTGGCAGCAGCCAGCCCCTAAACAAACCTTAGAGGCTATATCCGCCCAAGGTCGACCCTTGTCGACCTATAGGGTTTCAAGTTTTGGTCTACTTCATGACAGAGGTCACAGGCATGATCATCATCACGCTTTCGGCTTTGCCGAAATTCGCCAAGCTCTATGGATTTTATTGTTGCGTGCAAAATCAGGGTCGAGTGTGTCACGTGTGACCTCTTCAACCTGATAGCGAGACACCAACGAAGGATCCAATTCGAACTTGCGGAAATTGTTGGAGAAGTACAGGAAGCCACCACGGGCAAGACGTGCCATGGCCATGTCGATCAGCAAAACATGGTCGCGCTGGACGTCGAACACACCCTCCATGCGTTTGGAGTTGGAGAATGTCGGTGGATCGATAAAAATCAGGTCGTACTCTCCCTGATTATTCTCCAGCCATTCCATGACATTTGCCTGCTCCAAACGATGCTTGTCAGAAAAGCCGTTGAGCGCCAGGTTACGTCGTCCCCAGTCCAGATAAGTACGAGACATGTCCACACTGGTGGTATTACGGGCACCACCAACAGCCGCGTGTACGGTAGCCGTCGCGGTGTAGCAGAACAGGTTCAGGAAACGCTTACCGGCGGCCTCTTGCTGAATACGCAAGCGCAAGGGCCGATGATCCAGAAACAGGCCAGTGTCCAGATAATCAGTCAGGTTGACCAAAAGCTTGACGCCCCCTTCAGTCACCTCCATGAAGTGTCCTTGAGCAGCCTGACGCTCGTACTGCTTCTTACCAGACTGACGCTCACGACGCTTGACCACAACACGAGCAGGATCAACATTCAGCGCTTTCGGAATGGCGGCCAATGCATCCAGCAATCGTGACTGAGCCTTCTCTGGGTCGATCGTCCGTGGCGGTGCGTATTCCTGTACGTGGACCCAATCACGATATAGATCAACAGCTACGGCATATTCAGGCATGTCCGCATCATAAACGCGGTAGCACTCGATATTTTCCTTGCGCGCCCATTTGGCGAGTTGCTTCAAGTTCTTTTGCAGGCGGTTGGCAAACATCTGCCCGCCCTCGCTCAGCTTGGCGGGCTCAGCGGCTGCCTGGGTCTCGTCGCGTGACTGGGACACTTGGGAAGAGCGTTCACCGGTTACAAACTGGCGTGGCTCTACATCAAACATCAGCAACTTACACGGCAGCGCTCCATTCCAGAACGCATACTGCTTGTGGCTACGAATGCCCATGCGCTTACCTAAATCAGGCGCGCCTGTAAACACGCCTGCGCGCCAGTTCAGGCAGCTCATACGCAAACGCTCGCCCAGGTTCTGATAGAGATACAGCAGACTTGCCTCATCTCCCAGGCGCTCGCCGTAAGGGGGGTTGCAGATAACAAGCCCCGTCTGATTCTTGTCTGGACGGGGTTCGAAGCTCGCGACCTCACCCTGGTAGACCTTGATCCAGTCGCTAAGGCCTGCTCGCTCGATATTGTTACGTGCTGGCTGGATGAGCCGAGGGTCGGCCTCATATCCACGAATCCATAGCGGCGGACGGGCCAGTCCTGCGACCGCACGGTCTTCTGCCTCATCAATCAGACGATTCCACACCGCCGGAATATGGCCTAACCAATTCGAAAATCCCCAGTGCTCACGCTTCAAATTTGGCGCGATATCGGCTGCCATCAGCCCCGCCTCAACAAGAAACGTTCCTACCCCACACATCGGGTCGGCAAGTGCGCCACCTTGTGCAGCGAGCTGCGGCCATCCTGCCCGGATCAGAATAGCCGCGGCCAGGTTTTCCTTGAGCGGCGCTGCACCTTGCTGCAGACGGTAACCACGCTGGTGAAGGCTATGCCCTGACAGATCCAGCGATACAGTAGCCTCACCCCGATCCAGGTGAACATGAATACGAACATCCGGCCGTACTTTATCAATCGACGGGCGCTGGCCGGATAGTCTACGTAAGCCATCAACAATGGCATCCTTAACCTTGAGCGCACCGAAATGCGTGTTGTCGATTCCCGATCCTTTCCCGGAAAACTCAACGGCCAACGTACCGGAGGGCTCTAGATGCTCGCTCCAATCAATAGCTGCTACTCCCTCATAGAGGGTATCGGCGTTCGTCACGGTAAAGCGTGACAGCACCAGCAGTACCCGGTTAGCCAGACGCGACCAGAGACATAGCCGATAGGCTGTCTCCAACGTGCCCTGTCCACGTATGGCAGAGACCTGGGCGCGTGCTTGCTCCAGGCCAAGCGCTTGCGCTTCGTCCAGTAGCAATCCGTCCAGGCCTTTAGGACATGTTAGAAACAATTCGCATTGATTGGTCATGGATCATCATTACTCATTAGTGGCTGATCCGCTGACCAGCCAGAAAACTAAAAACCATAAAGAGCCTTATTACATGGGCCTTTGACCACAAAGGCCAGTCTTGAAAAGGTCTTTCTTATTACGTCTTTATGGTTAGATTTAATAAAAACTCTATGTTTATGCCAAAACGATCATTCACATAGCTGTAACCATTGGTTAGAACTTAACCAATCCCGATTCGCAATGAACGGGATGAGAAGCGTCACGCCGGCAACGCTTCCGCAAGGCCCAAGGGCCATTGGGAAAACAGTCAACAAACGAGGGCAACACCCTATGAGAAGACTTAAGCGTGATCCGATGGAACGAGCTTTTCAACGTGGTTATCAGCACGGCGTCAGCGGAAAGTCCCGCGATCTTTGCCCCTTTAACCATCAAAAAATTCGTCAAGCCTGGATGAACGGCTGGCGAGAGGGCCGCGGCGACCACTGGGATGGCTTCATCGGCACAGCAGGCATTCATCGCTTAAATCAACTCAACGTAGCAGGCTGATACAACCTCATTCGCTTTAGAGGGGTGTTTTAACGCCCTCTTACAGATCGCACTGGTGAATACCAGATACGCCTCCAACGAGGCATAGGGTTAAGCCCAAGGGCTCCTCATGGGGCCCTTTTGATTGTCGAGGCAATGGCATCGACCGACTCACGGATCAGTGCCGGCCCCTTGTAGATAAAGCCGGTATAGATCTGCACCAGGCTGGCACCAGCAGCAATTTTCTGTTCTGCATGCACACCTTCGGTAATGCCACCTGCTGCAATAATAGGCAACTTACCCTTGAGTTCCGAGGCCAGCACACGCACCGTATGCGTACTTTTTTCGCGCACTGGCGACCCGGAGAGACCACCCGTTTCGGCAGCAAAGGATAGATTCTCTACCCCCTCCCGACTGAGTGTGGTGTTTGTCGCGATGATGGCATCCATACCGGCCTGATGAATGGCATGAGCAACAAGTACAGTCTCCTCATCGGTCATGTCCGGCGCGATCTTGATCGCAATCGGCACTCGTCTGCCATGACGTACAGCCAGGTCTTCCTGGCGGAGCCGAAGTGCCTCAAGAAGCGCCTTGAGCGAATCACCAAACTGCAAACTGCGCAACCCAGGTGTATTGGGTGAACTGACGTTGACCGTTACATAGCTGGCATGTTCGTAGACTTTATCCAGGCACAGCAGATAGTCATCGGCGGCACGCTCTACAGGCGTATCAGCATTTTTACCGATGTTAATTCCCAAAACACCTTTGTACCTGGCCATCTTGACCCGCTGGATCAAATGATCAACGCCCAGATTGTTGAATCCCATGCGATTGATGATGGCCTCAGCCTGAGGAATACGGAACAAGCGTGGTCGAGGATTACCCGGCTGTGGCCGAGGCGTTACTGTACCCACTTCGATAAAACCGAATCCCAGCTGCGAAAAACCATCAATGGCAGCCCCATTTTTATCTAATCCAGCAGCAAGCCCTACTGGATTGGCGAACTCCAAACCCATAACCGTAACGGGAAGCGAAGGTTGGCGATGGAACATGCCATTGAGACCTAGCCTGCCGCCAGCGCCGATCAGATCGAGCGTCAGGTCATGAGACGTTTCTGGAGAAAGCTTGAACAGTAGGTTACGAACCGTGGAGTACATGGGCAATAGCTGTTCGAATAGAAGGACTCGGCATTATACAGCTCAACCCGGCACGAGTCTCGCCGCGCCAGCACTTGTAACAAACCATATGGCGCTTTTGTAATTGCAAAGCAGTTATCAGTAAAGAACTGAACAAGTTATAAAATGTCAGAATAAAAAGAGTATTTTTCAAAACCTGCTCTTATTTACCCAAATGCTTTTCAAGTGATGCACGACTTCCTCGGATAAGTCCAACCGTTGGGAAGAAAAACGCGCGGACTTTCCTGCACATGCCATAGTTATTTGTCACTGTAATCAGTGAATCTTTATAGGTTGACAGGGTCCGATAGCCGACCTTTAGTGACCAGGTCGTTGGAATGCTAATGGAGTGCCAGTGAATTGCCCCACGGAGGGAAGATGAGCCAGCGGAAAGCGCTAAGCCTCAGCGCTCGTTTCATGGCGCTCACCCAGCGTTTAAGGCTTGGCCAATCGGCCAGCCGAGTATTGCATCGTGCCAGTCGGCTGAATTTAAAATTTCAGCCATTACCTGAAGACATAGAAAGCATCTGGTGGGACGAAGGTCTTCCGCTTTATCAGTTGATTTCCCTGTCCCGCGGGGCGCTTTCAGGCCCGGTTCAAGAAGACAAGGCACCGGCTTATGAGCTTCTCAGTCAGCTCATCAAACCCCACCAAATCAATTATTCCAGCTTTGACCTGCGCTGGATCAATGGCGTCTATACGCGTCACCCTGCCGTGAGTACGCTAGCTGCAAGCAGCTTCGAGGAACTTGCAGCGACGCCCTACTGCCGTCGCCATGTTCGCATCATCAGTTACCGCGATTTTGAGACCACCTTAGGTCAGGCCTTATCAGGGAGCCGCTTTTCGCTACAGCTTCGTGAGGCCAGCTGGCGTGGGTCACGCCTATTTTGGCATGGCGATGAACAACAGGTGTGTGCTTTTGCAGGCGCCGTGGCCTATGCACGCTTGAGGGGTCTTGAATACTTATTGCCGGCCGAACTGACAACTTACCAGCTTGATCCTGCTGCGATAGAAGCTCTTGGCGAAGCCTTTCACGTACTGGCCGTACCCTCCGAGAGTTGGAACGAGCGGGGCTTTGTGAAGCTTCTGATTGATAATGCTATTCCCTATGCACGGCTCACCTTGCCCGGCCATCCCGAGCAATTGGAGTGGCTGTTGCTGCCGCGCCAGGCACCTCTTAGTGATGCTCTTGGCCAGGGGCTCAAGCTTGCCGGCGCTCCTGACCTTCTCGTTCGATTGCGCCAGATTGGAGCGGCTCCTGGGGAAAAGAAGCCCGAAGAGCCCTTATCGCCTGATGAATCAGGCGATGCTTGAGGCCACCGGCTGAAAACGCTGTCCTGCCTGTAGAAACAGCCCAAAGGCCTGAGACTGACCCTTGAAAAGATCGTCCTCTTTCCACTCTGCTGCCCGACGCTCTAACTCTGCCAAAAAAGCAGGCCATCCAGCCTGACCCGGCTGAGGGGCATGGTTCAGGTAGTGTGTTGCCGCCCGAACCAAGGGCTCGTCACTACCAGCCACATGGCGGGAAATCATTTTGGCACCGAGCCGCGAACCCTCAAGCACATAGGCGTAACCCCAAAGCGTTGCCTCATTGGTGCAGGTCTGCAAGGCTTCGTAAGCAGGTATAGCGACGCCCAGGACAGCAAGATCTTCAGCCAATGCAAACCGGCGTCGACGCTGATTCCACTCAGGCATCATGGCTTCAATGCCTGAAGCCTCAAGCATCTCCTCCATAGGAAACAAAGCCCATGCATGGGCCACTAGAAAGGCGCTATAACCTTCCAGATCAGTTAATCGGTAAGACGAAAACAGGGCATCCACCTGCTGATGTAATTCACCACCAGCCTGCCGTAGACGCTCACGAATAGAAGGGTTAGTCATGGCTGTTGTACTACTTTCAAAGGATTGGAGCCCTGCAAGGCAGAAAGAACCTTGTTTGCCAGATCATTCTCTCGGAAAGGCTTGGGTATGATGAAGTACTCCTGCTCGTCCAGCTCGCCTAACTCGGCGTATCCCGTGATGAACACTACAGGAAGATCAGGCTGACGCTGGCGCAACGTCCGGGCAAGCTCCGCACCATTCATACCTGGCATGGCAAAATCAGCCAGCAGCAAGTCAATTTTGGCCGTCCGCTCTATGACAGCCAATGCAGCAAAGCCATTCTGCGCTTCGATAGTGTTATACCCCAGCTCTTGAAGCAGTGTTGCAGTCACTTCACGCACAGCATTGTCATCATCCACCAACAAGATCGTACGCTTGGGGCCATTCATCCGGTTTTCGGAATCTGCCTGGACCTCTGCGGCGGCCTCATCCTGCTCTACTTCCGCGCGAGGGAGAAACACCATGACTGTAGTGCCTACGCCCATTTCGGTTTCAATTCGAACCCCACCGCCAGACTGCTTGGCAAAACCAAACACCTGCGCAAGACCCAAGCCGGACCCCTTACCTACTTCCTTGGTTGTAAAGAATGGCTCGAATGCCTTGGCCAGTACCTCATCCGTCATGCCGGTACCTGAATCCTTGACGGACAGCATGACGTAATCACCGGGTTCGGGCTCTTCTGGTCGAGATGGTGCGGTCGTAATTGTTTGATTGGCAGTTTTCAGATGCAAGGCGCCACCTACGCTCATAGCATCCCGCGCATTGATCGCAAGGTTCAGGATAATCAGCTCAATCTGGGTCGGGTCGACCAACGCATGCTGGAGTCCCGGCTCCAGGGAAGTCTCGATCCAGACACTGCCGCCCATGGTGCTCTGCAGCAACGCCAGCATACTGTTGACCGTCTCATTCAACTCGACGGGCTTGGGTGCAAGGCGTTGGCGCCGTGAGAAGGCCAGTAACTGGCCAATCAGTTTGGCGCCTCGCTCTCCTGCTTCGCGGACGTTCTGCAGGCGAGACGGCAGCTTGTCCAGGGTGCCTTTTTCCAGATCGCGACCCATGAACGCGGCGCTGCTGAGAATAACGGTCAGCAGATTGTTGAAGTCATGCGCAACACCAGCCGTGAGTTGGCCTACAGCTTCTAGGCGCTGCATTTGCTGCAGTGTCGCCTCTACCCGCTCCCGCTCATTGATCTGCTCACGCAACTGTCGATTGGCGGTAGCCAGCTCTTCCATCGCGTCAACTTCGGCGGTGATGTCGCGGCCTGAGCCATACATCTTTCCGTTTTCAGGTACAGCCGTCCAGGAAATCCAGCGGTAGCTGCCATCCCGGTGCTGGATACGATTAACGAACCGATTGGTTATCCGTCCGTTGCGAACACTATTGAGTTCGGCCTGAGTGATGCTGCGATCATCACTGTGTACCAACTCAATAAAGGGTCTATCAATCAGGGCCTGACGATCCCAGCCAAGCGTTTCAGCCCAGGCAGGATTCAGTGCCAGCAGCCGACCATGTGGCCCCGTCACAATCAACAGATCCCGCGACAGGTCCCAGGTACGGTCACGCTCACGCGTACGCTCCTGCACGCGCTCGCCCAATAAGGTATTGAGCTGTTCCAGCGCCTCAGTAGCCCGCTTTTGCTGGGTGATGTCCATCATCACTCCTAGCAGACGGGTACAGATGCCGTCTTCGAAAAAGGCCTTGCCTCTCGCCTCAATCCAGCGCTGACCGCCAGCAGGAAGGGAGATTCGATATTCTGCGTGGTATTCCTGATCATTGCTGTGCTCAGTGGCACGACGCACCGCATTAAACATCTTTTGGACTTCGTCTGGATGCCCCAGACGAGCAAAGAGCTCCAGATCGACCTGCGCCTCTGGCGGTAGGTCGAACATTGCTTTGCAGCGTTCGTCCCACAACAGGCTATTCGTCTCGGGTTGAAGCTCCCACATACCCAAACGCGCCGCATCAATTGCCAGTCGAGAGCGCACCTCAAGCGTTTGCAATGCCTCTTCGGCCTTGCGGCGCTCTCGTCGCTCATGCACAACGGTCAACGCACGCTCTACCGAGGTAGAAAGCAGCTCCAGACTCTGCTTGAGAACATAGTCATTAGCGCCCAGGCGCATCATTTCTACTGCGTGCGCCTCACCAAAAATACCGGAAACAAAGATGAATGGCGTATCGGGAGCAGCCAGACGCGCCATCTTTAGCGCCTCGGCTCCGGAGAAGCCAGGCAGAATAATATCCGAAAGAATAATATCGAACGGCTGACTACACAGCGCTTCATCAAGCCTTGCTCGGTCATACACCACCGTTGGCTCAAGATTGAAGCCATTACGCTCTAGCTCGATAAGGATCAGCTCAACATCAAGCTTGCTATCCTCTACCAATAAAATCTTGATACGTTTCGGTAAGGGCATATTGCTTCGCCAAGCAGGTTCCACAGGCATAGAACGTAGGATGAAGCCGCTAGCATCATCTGCAGTATAAGATTTGATAAAGACCTCTCTATGACCCGGGACGGCGAGTGAGACGGAACGAGCCTGGCGGTGGCTCGTTGAGCACAGCCCAAAAGACGCCCAGGTCGCTAATGGCCGCTACAAAGTCGCGAAACTCGACAGGTTTTACCACATACGCATTAACGCCAAGTTGGTAGGCACGTTCAAGATCAGGCTCCTCCCGGGAAGACGTCAGCATCACGACCGGTATGCTACGCAGCTCAGAGGTGGCACGTACTTCCTTGAGCACTTCAAGACCATCAACTTTTGGCAGCTTGAGATCCAGCAGCATAACGGCGGGATTACCCTCGGGGCGCTCGGCATAGCTGCCACGACGCTTAAGATAATCTAATGCCTCGGCACCATCACGCAGGACGATCACCTCGTTGGCTAACTGGCTTCGCTCAAGCGCAACCAGCGTCAGCTCAAGATCGTGCGGATTATCTTCAATCAGAACAATCGGCTTAAGCATGGGAGGAATCTCAACGTTTCTGTGTGGAAAGGGGGCGTTGTTTTGGTAAAGCAAAGTAGAACGTGGCACCTGTACCCAGCTCTCCCTCAGCCCAAACCCTGCCATCGTGGCGTTCTATGATACGGCGTACGGTTGCAAGACCAATACCGATACCTTCGAACTCGTCCATATGATGCAGCCGCTGAAAAACACCAAACAGCTTGCCGACATAGTCCATGTTAAACCCAACTCCGTTATCCCTGACATGGAAGATATCTTCTTTGTCAGTGGAACTGGCGCCGATCTCAATAACTGCCTGCTCACGGTTACGTGTGTATTTGATAGCGTTGGAGATCAAGTTGCGAAGCGCCAGATGAACAAAAGCCGCATCAGCAATGACCATGGGCAATGCCCCAATCTTCCATTCGATTTTTCGCCCAGCAAAGTCAGGCGCCATTTCCTGGCGAATTGCCTCGATCAAGGCCGCGACGTTTACATCGGAATACCGGATGGCTGCCCGCCCCATCTGGGAAAAGCTCAGCAGGTTATCAACCAGTGTTCCAGCAAAACGTGCTGAAACGCCGATGTTTTCCAGGAACCGAGCTCCACGATCAGAAAGCTTGTCACCTTCGAAATCATTCAGCAGTTCCGCATAACCTGCAATATGCCGTAGAGGTGCCCGCAGGTCATGTGAAACGCTGTAAGAGAAGGCTTCAAGCTCCTTATTGGTTCGCTTGAGCTCCTCTGCCAGTTCAGCCAGCTCTTCAGCCTTGCGCAAGACGATACCGCGAACGGCATTGCGCAGCTCAATGCTACTTTCGACTTCTAAGGGGTCCCAGGGCAGCGAAAAGCCCCGAACAGTTTCCTGCCACGTATTAAAGCTCAGGCGAGGGTTAAGTCTACCGTCGTCCTGTACAGCTTTATGCGGCGGCCCAGCCCAATTGACGACCTGAATCTGCTCGGGCCGGAACCATATCAAATAATGGGAATGAAGCTCGGAAATCGGCACCGCCAAGAGGCCGCCTACATAATCACTCAATTCCAGTTCAGGAATATCACGTGATACGTTGTTGGTGTGAAAATCATCCTCAGCGTGAGTTGAAAGCCACATCACCAATGATTCAACCACCGAGCGTGGTGGTGTGTGACCGATCAGATCGCAGCGCTCGGCCGAGACGATGGCGCCTCCCATCGCGCCGGCAAACTGAAGAAATACCTCCGGCACCTCAGCAATGCCTTCAATAACACTGTCACGGTCAGCCATAACGGCCAACAACTGGACGATCATCTGCCGCAGTAATAGGCGTCTATCGGCCAGCTCATGGGACTCTGCCGACTCGATCTGCAAGGACAACATGCGGCCGAGCAGCTCGCAGCCGGTGCGCTTTTGAAAGCTGACCGCCTTGGGTTCGGCATCGTGACAGGAAATAAGCCCCCAGAGCTTGTTATCCACCAGAATGGAAATGGACATTGATGCCTGTGTACCCATGTTGCGCATGTATTGGATATGCACAGGCGACACACTACGGAGCATCGCAAAGCTAAGGTCCAGCGGACGCCCCGTCTCAGGGTTGATCGAAGGCTCGATGGCTGACGGCTTGTAATACGCATCCTGGATGACACGGATACGATTCTCACGGTAGAGCCGGCGCGCCTGAGCGGGAATATCTGACTCAGGGAAGAAATGTCCCAGGTAACGGTCGTAGCCCTCGTCAGCCTCTTCGGCAATGACCTGGCCATGCCCGTCGTGATCAAAGCGATAAGCCAATACACGACCGAACTGAGTAATCCTTTTGACTTCCCTGACCGCCAGCAAGCACAGCGCCTCAATGGAGTCTGCATGCCGCAGTTGCTCTACAAAGGTACGTACCAGGGGATACATGGTCGTATAGGCCATTGCCGCGGTGCCGGCCGCCTCGAATTCAGCGATTAACACACCATTGAATCGATGCACGAACATGGCGAACGGATAGGTGCTACCAGCAAGGTGCAACGCCACATCGCCCAAGTAGAAAGGGTTATGGTCTTCCAGGGCCAGTTCTTTCAGTCGCTCAGAGAAATCTGTTTCAGGCAGGAAATCACTCAGGCATCGCCCTAACAGGTCAGCGGGGGGGGTATTCAGGTAGTCCTGCACATTTTGGCTCACCTGAGTAATCGTCAGAGTCGGCTCGCTCAGGGCCAGTAGAAATCCATTTGGTTGAATACTGCCAGGAATGTGTATGGGTTCTTTCGCACATTCCGTCAGCGTACTGGCTGGAAGCGAGGAACTGGGACTATCGGCGAGGGCCAAGCATCCTCTCCTATCGTTACGTATGGATGATTTCTTTGTATACATTGTGCCTGTATAGGTACGTTGTTGTACAAGTATGTTCGTCGGAATGCGTTTTAGAGGCCCACGGCATGCGTACTAGCGCCTTTCTACTGTACATGTCTTGTCAAACAGTGGCAGTAGACTGCGGAACTACTACTTACCTAGGGTAAGTCGAAACGGCTGAATCGTCTCAAGGAGCAAGTCATCCATGTTCGCGCGCCTCGCCCCCGCTTTGCTGCTAGCTACCCTTACCCATTCGGCGTTAGCTGCCGATGCCGCCTATGGTCCTCGTCTGGAGGGCTTCGAGTACGCCTATCCTGTAAGTGAGTTTAAGTTCACGTCTCAAAATCAACGCCTGCAAATGGCATATATTGATGTGAAACCCACTGCCGCACCCAATGGACGCACTGTGGTACTGATGCATGGAAAGAACTTTTGTGCCGGAACTTGGGAAACGACCATCGCCCAGCTGAGCGGGGCCGGTTATCGAGTGGTAGCTCCAGATCAGATCGGCTTTTGCAAATCAACCAAGCCCGAACATTACCAATACACCTTCCAGCAATTGGCTGTGAACACCCACGCGCTTCTAGAGCGCCTGGGTGTAGATAAGGTCACAGTCCTGGGACACTCCACCGGAGGCATGCTGGCTACTCGTTACGCCCTCCTCTATCCCAACCAGGTCGAGCAGCTGGTCATGGTAAATCCCATCGGCCTTGAAGACTGGAAAACCAAAGGCGTGCCTTACCGCAGCGTTGATCAGTGGTACGAGCGAGAGCTGAACACAAGCGCCGAAGGTATCCGCAAATATGAGCAAAATACCTACTATGCCGGCCAATGGAAGCCTGAATATGATCGCTGGGTCGATATGCTGGCGGGTTTGTACCGAGGCGAAGGCAAGCAGGTAGTAGCCTGGAATTCGGCACTGCTCTACGACATGATCTATACCCAACCCGTCGTCTATGAATTTGATCAATTGCGCATGCCAACCCTGCTCATGATAGGCACCAAGGACAACACTGCGATTGGCAAGGATGCAGCCTCACCTGAAGCACAGAAAAAGCTGGGTGACTACACAACCCTAGGCAAGAAAACGGCAGAAACGATTCCTCATGCCACCCTGGTAGAGTTTGATGACATGGGGCACGCCCCCCAGATCCAGGACCCGGAGCGCTTTCACAAGGCGCTGCTTGAAGAGTTGGCCAAACTCAAGTAAGCCAGATAAAAAACCCCGCCAAGGCGGGGTTTTTTATGAGCGGCACTGTTTACATCGTTGAGCTTGAAGCCGAGCCCAGACTGGCCAGATCCATCAGCTCACGCGTTGCAACAGCATACATGGCAAAGTCTTTGCCACTGGCGGCACGCACATCACCAAGCATGCCCCTCCAACGCTCCACCATGGCACGGTTGTGCTCCATCCAGAGCGCCAGACGTGCAGCACTGTCCTCAGGTGCCTCGGGCATCTGCAGAACCGCAATAGTGATAATGCGCTGCTGCGCATCCAGCTCATCGCGGAATGCTTCACGTGCCAGCGCCTGCCAGGCGTTTTCGACCGGCAACTCATTAAGCTGCTGCTGAAACCAGGTCAGATCAAGCGCATTGCCAACCGCGAACCAGGTCGAGGCTACCTGGATAGGATCATGCCCGGTTACATCGGCTGCCTGTATGATTGGCAAGAGCGTATAGATGTGTGTGGTTCCCGCCACAACACGTGCCAGCAGTTCAGGCGTTCCCTGATTGATGTAATGCTGATAACGCGCTTCCCACTGACCACGCGGCTCGCCCTCAAGAAGCTCGTTCAAGCGAACACCCAGCGCGGCAACACGCGGCCCGAAGTGAGCAACGTCTTGCGCGGCATCCAACTCGCCACGACGGCTGCGCAGGAACCAGCGTGTTGCGCGACGTCCCAGACGCATCAGCTCGTCCATCAAGCTCAGCTGAACATCGGCCGGAACCTTGTAGTCCAGCGCCTCGATCTGCCGCCACCAGTGCGGTAGATGCAGGACATCACGCATGACGACGTAAGCTCGCGTGATATCTGCCGCGCTCATGGCGGTCGATTCCTTGAGCCGCTGGATAAAGGTAATGCCCATGTGGTTGATCAGATCATTGGCGATCTGGGTGCTCACGATTTCACGCTTCAGGCGGTGTCGCTGCATCGCCTCGCCGAACTCCTCGGTCAGGCGCTGCGGGAAGGCCGTATGCATGTCGCGGCTGAGGTACTCATCGTCCGGCACACTGGACTTGAGGAGCTGCTCCTTCAAATCGATCTTGCTGTAAGAGATCAGCACCGAAAGCTCGGCGCGAGTCAGGCCTATACCCTGACTGGCACGCTCAGCCAGAATATCGTCGGAAGGGAGGAACTCCAAGGCCCGATCAAGCTTGCCTCGGCTTTCCAGATCCACGATGAGACGCTTGTACTCCATGAGATGCGTGCGTGCACGCCGCTCCGCCAAGGACAGGGCCTGGGTTTGCATGTAGTTATTGTTGACGACCAGCTCACCAACTTCATCGGTCATTTCACCCATCAGCTGGTTACGCTGCTTTAGGGTCATGTCGCCGGAAGACACCACATCGCCCAAGAGGATCTTGATGTTGACCTCATGGTCAGAACAGTCAACGCCGCCAGCGTTATCGATAAAGTCAGTGTTGCATGCCCCACCGTTCAGGCCGTACTCGACACGTGCCAGCTGGCTCATGCCCAGGTTACCGCCCTCACCCAGCACTTTGGCACGCAGTTCGTTGCCATTTACCCGCAGTGCATCGTTGGCCTTGTCCCCAATATCTGCGTGGGATTCGAAGCTGGCCTTCACATAAGTACCGATACCGCCATTCCAGATGAGGTCAACCGGTGCCTTGAGCAAAGCATGAATCAGCTCATTAGGCGTCAGTTGATCGGCCCGGATGTCGAAGCGCTCTTTCATTTGCGGAGTGATATCGATCCGCTTGGCACTGCGCGAGAAGATACCACCGCCTTCGGAGATCAGGCTGGTGTCATAATCCGTCCAGCTGGAACGTGGCAGGTCAAAGAGACGCTGGCGTTCGGCGAAACTGCGAGCCGCATCTGGATTCGGGTCGATAAAGATATGCAGGTGGTTGAACGCTGCAACCAGCTGAAGGCTTTCCGAGCGCAACAGGCCGTTACCGAATACGTCACCGGCCATGTCACCAATCCCCAGCACAGTAACGGGGTCCTTCTGAACATCGATACCCTGCTCGCGGAAATGCCGTTGCACGCTGACCCAGGCACCCCGTGAGGTAATACCCATCTTCTTGTGGTCGTAACCTGCCGAACCACCAGAGGCAAACGCATCACCCAACCAGAAGCCGTATTCTGCAGCGATACCGTTAGCAATATCCGAGAAAGTCGCCGTACCTTTATCTGCTGCCACAACCAGATAAGGATCATCATCGTCCTGGCGCACAACACCTGCTGGCGGAACGATTTCACCCTCTTTGAGGTTGTCGGTGATATCCAGTAATCCAGAAATAAAGATACGGTAGCAGGCAATTGCCTCGGCCAGGATCTCGTCCCGGTTGCCGCCCGCAGGCAGGCGTCGCGGGACGAAACCACCCTTTGCGCCAACTGGCACGATTACAGAGTTCTTGACCTGCTGCGCCTTCACCAGGCCCAGCACCTCGGTACGGTAGTCTTCTTCACGATCCGACCAGCGCAGCCCGCCGCGGGCAACCTTGCCGCCCCGCAGGTGTACGCCTTCTACACGTGGCGAGTAGACGAAAATTTCAAACCGCGGCACCGGCTTGGGCAGCTCGGGAATCGCACGCGGGTTGAACTTGAAGCTGAAATAGCCTTTGGATTGGCCATTTTCATCCGGCTGATAGAAGTTGGTGCGCAGTGTTGCCTTGATGAGATCGAGATAGCGGCGAAGGATACGGTCTTCGTTAAGTACCGCTACATTATCCAGTGCCGCCAGAATGGCCTGTTCCAGACGCTGCTGCTTGTCCTCCAGATCCTCTGGACTCATGCGGCGTGCCAGATAGAAGCGCATACGGAACAGACGCGTCAGCTCGCGAGCAATGTCGACATGGTTGTTCAACGTGCTGGCGATATAGCCCACGTCGAAACCAATGCGAATCTGCTTGAGGTAGCGAGCATACGCACGCAGCAGAGCGACATCACGCCAGGGTAAACCGGCAGTCAACACCAGGCGGTTGAATGAGTCGTTTTCGGCACTGCCGTTGACGATATGGATGAAGGCATCCTGGAAGGTGTCGTTGAGCTGCTGCAGATCCACATTCAGCCCTGCCACCGTAGTGAAGGCAAAATCGTGAATCCAGTATTCGCGCCCATCCTTTTTGCGCAGGTGATAAGGGAATTCACCCAGCACACGCAAACCGAGGTTCTCAAGGATCGGCAACACATCAGACAGAGCAAGCGGTGTGTCAGCATGATAGAGCTTGCAATGCAGGACGTTATCGCCACCGCTATAGCCGAGCGGCTGATAAAAACTCATGATCAGCGGGCGGCTTTCCGACAGGTTTAGCAGGTGCCGCATGTCCACTACAGCCAGATGCGGGGCAAAGCGCTCGCGATAGCCCGCTGGGAAACCTTGAGGGAAGTCAGCCAGTACCGCGGTTCCCTGAGCTTCGCCCAGATTATCAATGATCAGACTAGCGTAATCATCCTTCCAGGAACGGCACGCCTGTACCATTTCTTTTTCGATACGCGAAGGATTGATTTCAGGCTTCTGGCCAGGGTCTATCCGCAGAATGAACTGGACACGAGCGAGGACAGATTCGGAGAAGTACGTCCAGAACTCGCAGTCAGTACCATGCAGACGCTCCATGAGGATTTGCTGCATGCGCTGACGGACTTCTGTGGAATAGATATCACGCGGCACATAGGCCAGGCAGTAATAGAAGCGTCCATAGGGATCGCGACGCAGGAAGACGCGAACTTTGTTGCGCTCCTGAATCTGCACGATGGACATCGCCGTACCGAAGAGGTCGTCTACCGGCGTCTGGAAAAGATCATCGCGGGGTAACGCTTCAAGTACCTGGGCCAGCTCTTTGCCTAAGTGTGCACTGGCCCCAAAGTCGGCACGCCGTCTGACTTCAGCCGACTTGCGTCGAATGAAGGGGATGGTTTCTACGCTCTGGTTATACACATTGGAGGTATACAACCCCATGAAGCGGTGTTCACGGACAACATGCCCCTGCTCATCGCACTGACGAATTGAGACGAAATCCGGATAGGCCGGACGGTGCACCCGGCTTGGCAAGGCAGCCTTAGCAAACGAGAGCAGTAAAGGCTCACGGAAATAGTGCAGCGACTCGGTCTGGATATGAGCATCTTCAGCGGTAAGGCCAGTACGTAGCTGCCGCGAAAGCCCCAGAAGCGATGACTCATCATAGAAGATACGGCCACCCTCGCCTTCGTCCTGGACGGTGAACTCTTCATAGCCCAAAAAGGTAAAGTGGTTGTCGTTAAGCCAGGTCAGGAATGTTTTAACCTCATCCAGCTCGTCTGCTGTCGCATTCGGGCCCGCCATGGTATCCAGCTGACCCAGCAGATCCGACACACGCTGCTTCATGGGATTGAAATCGCTCACGGCCAGACGTACCTCGCCCAGCACCTCCAGCAAGGCAGACTCAAGTGCCTTCATGTCGCTGGCTGAAGCACAGCGATCGATTTCCAGGAAAATGACTGACTCTTGGCTAACACCTTCCCCCTGGGTGCCCTTGGGTAGCACCTCGAGCAGCCGACCTGCGTCATCACGGCGTACGCTCAGTACACTGTTCTGCAGGGTATGCACGCTATACCCAGAGCGATTGATCTGCATGCGGACCGAATCGACCAGGAAAGGAATATCGGCATGCAGGACCTCTACCGCCGTATGAGCTGATTGCCAACCATGTCGCTCGTACTCGGGATTGAATACATTGACCTGTGGCTGAACTGGATTGAAACGCTCTAACAGGCGCCAGGCCGAGAGTACACAACCAACAAGGTCCGAGAGCCGGCGCTGGGTCAGTTCTTCCAACGCGACGATTCCAAAGAATTGGTCAGCGAAGGGGGTCAGCCTGGCGAGCGTTGGCTCGTCGACATGCTGAGCGAGAGCAAGGTGTAGCTGGTGTTGAAAGTCCGCTTTGCTGGCAGCGGTAAAAAACGCCATGGTTGTACTCCATCTGGGCTTTATTCGTTTTTTGCACGCCTGGTGCCTACATACAAGGACGAGGACCCAGGGTGTTCAGCGCGAGTTCAACTTTATTGCAACTAAAGTCTCTGACTTTTTGGCAGCAGCGACTTCAGCCAGGCAAAAGCTTAAAACGAAGCTGGCACCAGTGCATTCGGCGCCGCGACATCTTCGTTCATGCCTGTTGCAAACGGCGTTTAAAAGAGGCTAGCGCAGCGGCAAGCGCTGCGCCAGAAAGAGCTATTTCGAGGAGGGAGTCTGGATCGCTGGAGCAACACCGGTTGTGTTGTTCAAAAGACTGTCTGTTGCGGTTTGCAGGAAAGCATCCAGCTTGTGCTGCATGGCAGATGCTTTATCTGCATCATTAACCACTTCCGCGTGATGGGTAGCGCCCAACTCGTATCGATACAGGCGTGCATCCAGGTCTTTTGGCTTTACCAGAATATTGTCGCCCGACACGATAGCCACGGTCTGCTCTCCCCCTGACGGCTTGATAACCGCAACGCCAGGATCACCTGCCGGCAGGTCTAGCAAATCTCGCCCCCAACACTGATGGCGGGCCGGTTCGCCCAAGCGCCCTAGAATGGTAGGCACGATATCGATCTGGCTACCAATCGTATCGCGGCGGCTGCCAAAGGTTTCCTGCACACCGGGGCCAATCAACAAAAGCGGCACATTGAAACGGAACAGATCCATTTCAGTGAGCTGCTCCGGCGCTCCAAAACCGTGATCGCCAACAACGATGAACAAAGTATCCTTGAAATAGGGCTGCTTGCGTGCTTCAGCAAAGAACTGACCCAGCGACCAATCGGCGTAGCGCATTGCCGTCAGATGTTCGTCCAGAGAGCCGTGTCCTGTCACGCGCTCAATCGGCAAATCCTTGGGTAGCGCATAAGGCGTATGATTAGAAAGGGTCTGCAGCAAGGCATAGAACGGCTTACCCTGCTTTTCGAGCTTGCTAAGCTCCTCTGCCGAGCGGGCAAACATATCCTGATCAGAGACGCCCCACGTCGGATCGATAAAGACCGGATTCACGAAGTCGTCACGCCCTACAAACGAGGTCATGCCCTGGTTGCTGAAAAAGCCTGATTGATTATCCCAGGCAAAACTTCCGTTATAGACATACACATCATTATAGCCGCGCGGGCTAAGCATCTGCGGCAGCCCCGAGAACTTGTTGCTACCCTCCGGCATTCGCATGAGGTATTCGAAGGCAGGCAGGTTCGGGAAGCAGGCCATGGTGGCAAACATGCCTTGGTGGGTATGAGTGCCATTGGAGAAGAAACGGGTAAACAGTAGCCCATCTTTGCTCAATGCATCGAAGTTGGGCGTAATGTTATCTGTACTGCCCATGGCGCCAATGTAGCGCCCTGCCATGCTTTCCATCAGGATGACTACAACATTGCGTACGCCTGGCAGCCTGGTTTCAGGCGCAGGCGTGTATACGCGTCGAACAGCCGCCGTATCGGCATCAACGAGCTGGTCGCGTGGCGTAAGCAACATGCTGCGTACGGTTTTGAGCGCCTCATCCTCAGGCAGAGTTGCCTTCCAGGTATTGTCCCGATGGTCAGAGAACGTGTGCTCTGCGGCATTGATGAGCGTCAGCGTACCGTTGAGCCCCAGATGATTGGCGAACATGGACTCCGTTGTATAGGCGTCGCCCCAACGCAATGGCGGACCGTGGCGCAGTGTGCCGCGGACGGCAACCACAGCAACCAGCAGGCAGACCACAAACACTGCACCTCGTGTATACCAGGCTGGCGGTGCAATCCTCTGTGCTTCGGTATGGCTGGATACAGTAGCTTTGGGCCGCGTCGCACGTTCGATGCGATAAAACATCCATCCAAGTAACAGAGCCGCTGCCAGCCAGGCCAGCAGGAGACGGACAACAGGAAAGCCGTACCAGATCATGCTGAATACAGTCTTGAGATCTTCCTGCATGTATTGGAACACGAGGCCGTTAAGACGCTGGTGGAACTCTCGATAGAAGTTTAGCTCCACTACGCCTAGAAATAGGCAAAGGCTTGCGGCTACTGTGAGCCAGAGACAATGCAACCGGCGAGCTGCCATTGCCCGCACACTGAGCAGAGAAAGCAATAGCGGAACACAGATGTACGCAATGAGGCGTAGATCAAAGCGAGCGCCATTGATAAAGGCCTCGATGAACTCGCTGACGGGCGTAGCACCAATGGACTCATGATTATAAGCCAGCAAGGCCAGCCGCAGCAGTGCAAACATGACCAGCAAGGCCAGCGCACTACCCAATGTAAAGGCCAGATGGCTGCTGATAGTTGGCTGTATGGGCCTGCGCCCGAAATTAGCGGATCGTTTGGCGTCCGTTTGTTGCATTGTTTAAGCGCCTTCTTTGGAGCGTTGGAGTTTCAGGATGCGGTTGCGCCCCTGCTCGGATAGCAAAAGCCGCCATCAGGTAATGGCAGTGAGGTCTGGGCGGAACGAAGATGACTCAGGATGATGTGATTCTTTCCCTGCCTGTCCAGCAGCGGCCGGGCCATGAGCGTGGCGTCTTCCGTGAGCCATAGGTCTTCCGTAGTACACAACATGAAACCAGGCGCATTTAAACCGTTCAGCACTATAGGGTTCTGGCCGTCCGGTTGCCATGTGTGGATTTCGCCCTTCGATGTATGGAGTACATGTACCGTCAGGAGACAAAGTCAAAATTTTTCCCTTTCCGGCTCGAAACGCCTCTGTCACATACAACGTACCCCTGTCGCCTTTTATCTGTGCGCTGACATTGGGAGCGTCCGAGCGATAGACCAAATAGTCCCAACCGCTGGCGCCCTTTACAGAATAAAAGTGTCGCCAAAGCGGAGCGCAGGCAACTGCAACCAGCACAACGGCTGTAACAAAAGCCAACTTTCCGGCGAGCTTGTTCAGCGCCATTAACACGCAGCCCTTTCAAAAAAGGCGTAAGAATGCCGGATCAGGAATCAAAATTTCGTTAAAAATACCGCCTGCAGCCTTTGCAAGACCACTGATCTTCCGTGTACTAGCCAAACGCCGGTAGAGGTTAGGTGTAGTACATGGGAATGGATTAAAGTAACGCCCTGCCGAGGCTTTCATCCTTGCCCTTTTCCAGGAAGTATTAATGGAACACCGTGAAGCGCTGATCTCGCTACGTAACTACCTGTCCAGCCAGATTCTGGGCCAGGAGAAGCTTATCGAGCGTTTGTTGATCGCACTGCTTGCCGATGGCCATCTCCTTGTAGAGGGCGCGCCTGGACTTGCGAAAACCAAGGCCATCAAGGATCTCGCCGAAGGCCTCGAAGCTGATTTTCATCGTATCCAGTTCACGCCCGATCTACTGCCGGCTGACATTACCGGTACAGAGATCTATCGAGCCGACAGCGGCAATTTCGAGTTTCAGCGAGGCCCCATCTTCCACCACCTTGTCCTGGCAGATGAGATCAACCGGGCGCCAGCCAAGGTACAATCCGCTCTGCTGGAAGCCATGGCGGAGCGCCAGGTCAGCATTGGACGCACTACCTACGATCTACCACCGCTGTTTCTGGTCATGGCTACGCAAAATCCTATCGAGCAGGAAGGAACCTACCCACTGCCAGAGGCCCAGCTTGACCGCTTCCTCATGCATGTAAAGATTGGCTATCCGGACGCCAGCGTTGAGCGACGGATTCTGGCGCAGGCCCGCGGCGAAGCACTGAACGGGGAAACAAAGGCCCCCAGCCAAGTGACTCAAGAGGCTATTTTCACCGCCAGACGGGAAGTCGTCTCGCTGTATATGGCCGATGCGGTCGAGGAATATCTTGTCCAGCTCATCATGGCAACACGCACGCCTGCACGCTTCGACGCCGAACTTGCACAGTGGCTCACGTATGGCTCGAGTCCACGTGGCTCCATAGCACTGGATCGCTGCGCACGCGCACATGCCTGGCTTGCAGGGCGGGACTTCGTCAGTCCCGAGGATATTCAAGCGGTACTGTTCGATGTGCTGCGCCATCGCATCATCCTGTCTTTTGAGGCTGAAGCAGCCGGAGTCGACCATGACCGCGTCGTGCAACGTATCCTTGATGTTGTAGCAGTTGCGTAACGATATGAGAGCGCCTCGCAGCGTCAGTATCAGCCTGACCGAGCTGATCGACATGAGACATCGTGTTCCAGAGGTCAAATTGTTCTCAGCTGCCGGGCGGCGCAGCCCACTGATTGGCCTGCATCACTCACGTCTGCGAGGCCGTGGCGTAGATTTCGACCAGGTACGGGTGTACCAACCAGGCGACGATGTCCGCACCATCGACTGGCGCGTAACAGCCAGGAGCCGCGAGCCACACACCAAGTTATTTCATGAAGAACGTGAGCGCCCCGTCTACCTGCTGATCGAGCAAAGTCAGCGCTTGTTCTTTGGCTCAGAGCGCGTATTCAAGTCTGTATTGGTTGCCCAGGCCGCTGCACTGATTGGTTGGTCGGTATTAGGTCACAGCGACCGTATTGGCGGCATGGTCTTTGGAGACGACGGTTTCCACGATGTCCGCCCCCGTCGAAGCAAACAAAATCTGCTGAGACTCTTCGATCATCTGATCAAGGCGAATCACAGCCTTATGGATCAGACGGAGCAAAAGCTTCCGAACGACGCGTTTTCCCTGGTCTTGCGCCGCGCCCGCGAAGTGCTGCGACCAGGCAGCATGGCGCTGATTCTGTGCGATGAGCGCAGCTTGAGCGAGGCCGCCGAGCAACAGCTAGCCCTGGCTTCACGCCATACGGACCTCGTCCTGCTGCCTGTTTCCGACCCATTGGACCACCGCTTGCCAGCTGCAGGATTGCTGCGCTTCGCTCAGCATGATGCCGAGCTTGAACTCGACACCTTAAACGGCACGCTGTCGAATGCTTATATCCAGCAGGCAAAGCAGCGTCGGGAGCGCTGGACACAGCTGAGTCAACGACTCGGCATTCCGCTGCTTCCGCTGTCCACCTCCCATGATCTGATTGAGCAGCTACGCAAGCACCTGCACCAGCATCAACCTGGCTATCAGCAATGAATCCGCTCGATCAGTTAGCCCCTCTGATCAGGCCAGAGCCTATTCCCTTTTGGCCTTTAGCACCCGGATGGTGGATAGCGTTAGCCTGCCTGTTGGTGCTACCGGTTGCAGTCACCCTATTATGGCGGCGCCGACATCAGGCAGTCATGGACCAGCCTGTTTCCGAGGAAGAACAGCTGGAGGGCCCCCGTCGGGCCGCACTGATTGAACTTGCACAGATGCCCCGTCCCTATGGCGAATCTGCAGGGCCTTGGCTACAAAATCTCAACGCTCTGCTCAAACGGCTGTGCCTGGCACGCTACCCAGACAGCCATTGTCAGACGTTAAGTGGACGCGCCTGGCTGGCCTTTCTCGATACACGGTGTACGGCAGCAGGCCTCACACGCTGGATGGTCTTGGTAGAGGGTGCTTATCGTCCAGACTGCCGACTGGATGACAAGACCATTGATGGCCTTTACGCAGCGGTCGGCACATGGATTCGCAAGCATGTTTGAGTTCGCCTGGCCCTGGATCTTTTTCCTGGCACCCCTGCCCTGGATAATCCGGTTGATATTGCCGCCGGCACAAAGCCAGGAGTCAGCGCTCAAGGTGAGCTTTCTGGAAGAGCTTGAACACCTGGCAGGGCATCGCGCCCATACGAGCCTTTCCTGGAAACGGCAACTACCGTTTGTACTGATCTGGATTCTGCTGCTGTCAGCGGCGGCTCGCCCCCAATGGGTTGGTGCTCCCCTTCCGCTTCCTACCAGTGGTAGAGACATACTGCTGGCTGTGGATGTGTCCGGCTCCATGGACTATCCAGACATGACCTGGCACGGTGAAGAGATCAGCCGCCTTACCTTGGTAAAGCATCTGATCGGCGATTTTATCGAAGGCCGCACGGGCGACAGAGTCGGCCTTATCCTATTCGGCTCGCAAGCCTATGTGCAGGCTCCGCTCACCTTTGACCGTCGCACTGTCCATGCTCTACTCGATGAAGCATTAGTGGGTATTGCCGGTAAAAACACCGCTATAGGTGATGCCATTGGCTTGGCCGTGAAGCACCTGAGGATGCGCCCGGAAAATAGTCGGATCATGGTTCTGATCACCGATGGCGCCAATAATGGTGGCCGCATTGATCCCTTGATTGCCGCTCGACTGGCGGCTGAAGAACACGTGCGAATCTACACGATTGGAATCGGTGCAGACCCTCAGCAGGGCGGCCTTTCAAGCCTATTCGGCTTTAGCAGCCTCGACCTGGACGAAGACACACTTAGAGCCATAGCCCAGGAAACCGGTGGCCGTTATTTCCGCGCACGCTCACAGGAAGAGCTGTCAGCGGTCTCCACTGAACTTAATGGTTTTGAGCCAATTGTCCAACAGCCTACCCGAGTGCGCCCGGCCAAAGCACTTTTTTATTGGCCTTTAAGCCTTGCGCTTCTCGCTAGCTTGATAGCAGCCGCTCTATATATCTGGCCGAAACCCTGGCGGCGTATTTCTCGGCTTCGGGCCTACTTCCAGGCACGCGGGAGGAAACAGGCATGATATCGGTGCTTCCACATCTGTCGCGTCCCTTCTGGCTTCTGGCACTTCCCTTGTTGTTCTGGTTGCTTTGGAAATTATGGCATCGCCCGCGACGAGTGGGACATTGGCAACGGCTTTTGCCAACAGCGTTTCACGAATGGTTGCTGACCACGCCCTCTGCTGAGACTCAACGTCTGCCGTTGTTGATGTTTGCTCTTGGCGCAACTCTGGCGATCCTGGCCTTGTCCGGCCCTAGCTGGGAGCGAGCTGAGCAACCCGCTTATACGCGTACTGATCCACTGGTGATCGTGCTTAATATGACTCCGGACATGCAGGCTTCGGATGTCTTACCTTCCCGCCTTGTTAACGCTCAGCACACCATTCTGGATCTGTTGGCGGCCCGACGCGATGCTGAGACCGCTATTGTTGTCTATGCCGGCAGCAGCCACATCCTGGTTCCTTTAACCAACGACCTGCGGACTGCACAGAACCTACTCGAAGCGGTACGCCCATCAATCATGCCTGAGGCCGGTGAGCGCGGGGATTTAGCGGTACGCCAGGCCTTGCAACTACTCCGACAAGGTAGTGGTGCAGGAGGCAGGGTTCTGTTAATCACCAGTCAGCTCACTGCACAGGAGCAACAAGGCATACGCGAAGCCCTGTCCAGTTATCGAGTGCCGTTGCTTATCCTGGGTATCGGCACGCCTGAAGGTGCTCCAATGGCACGCGAGGATGGCACGTATATAACGGATAACCAAGGCAATATCCTCTTGTCCCGCCTGGATGAACTCACTTTGCTCCGCTTTGCCCAATCCGTGGGCGCCCGTTACCAACGTCAACGACCTGATGAGCGCGACATCCAGGCCTTGGGCCTACTCGACACACCGGATAACGTAGCTGAGGGAGAAGAACAGGTACGCCTGGACGCCTGGGTCGATCAGGGTTATTGGTTACTGATTCCCCTGCTGCTCCTGGCTGCCTGTGCCGGACGCAAAGGCTGGCTTCTATGTGTGCCGCTTCTTCTCTTTGTCATGCCGCCACCTGCTCATGCTTTGGCGTTTGAAGACCTCTGGTTGCGTAAGGACCAGCAAGGCGCCCGACTCCTTGAAGCGCAACACCCTACCGAAGCAGCCCAGCGGTTCGAGAACCGTGAATGGCGTGGCATAGCCCAATATGAAGCAGGTCAGTATGAAGCGGCTGCCAAAACCTTTGCCCAGGGCAATAGCGCAGCCGATCATTACAATCGCGCTACCTCCTTAGCCAAGGCTGGACAACTGACAGGCGCTTTGGACGCGTACGATCAAGCGCTCAAGCTGCAGCCTCACTTTCCTGAAGCCATCCATAACCGAGCCCTGGTTGAAGCCCTGATCAAACAGCAACAAGACCAACAAGCTGCGCAGAATGCTGCCTCCAGTGATGCAGAAAGCTCAGAACAACAAAGCCAGCCTGATAGCCAAACTCAGTCCTCCGCACAGGACAGCGACTCGCATGATGAACCAAGGGCTGCGCCGAGTCATGATGAGTCAGGTCAGCCCACCGGGCAAATATCAGAAGAAGCCGGTGAGCGTAGTGAGGCAGCCGAAGCTGGGGAGGAAACTGATGAGCCTTTATCCCAGCCCCGTTCAGATGCGTTGAGTGAGGAACGCAGGCAATCGCTTGAGCAATGGTTAAGGGAAATACCGGATGATCCCGCAGAGCTGTTACGCCGCAAGTTCTGGTATCAGCAGCAACAAAAACAGGAAAACAAAACACCATGAGCCTAGCCCGTGTCATCCTCGCCTTGCTCTTGCTGTTCAGCCTGCCCGGCTGGGGGGCAGACTTCACGGCTCGTGTAGATCACACCCAACTCGTACCTGGCGAGACCTTCGAGCTCATTCTTGAATCAAGCGACCCTACGCTTTTCGGCAAGCCAGACTTATCTCCTCTGGAGCCGCAGTTCGACATCCTGGGCACACGCCAGATCAACCAGCTTAGTACGGCGCCCGATCAGAGCGAACCTGTTACACGCTGGATAGTGACACTCCAACCCCGGCAGCGAGGAATTGTAGTTATTCCCCCGCTTACCCTCAGCGGCGTACAAAGCCAGCCGATTACGCTACATGTCAGCGAAACCTCAACACTGACCCCGAGCGCCCAAAATCTGGAAGCGGTGTTTATCGATGCCAGCGTGGATCGGGAAACGGTTTATGTACAAGCACAGCTGATCCTGACATTACGCATTCTTCACTCTGTTCCCCTCTATGACGATAGCAACCTCAGCACGCTGACTCTGTCATCAGCACGGGTCGAGCCGCTGGGAGAGCCGAGAACGTATGAGCAGACCATTGGCGGGGTAAGGCATGGCGTTATCGAGATTCGCTATGCCATTTTTCCGCAGCAAAGTGGCTCGCTACGCATCCCGAGCTTGTCCTTCAGCGCCACGGCAGTCGAAACCGCCGCCAATAGTCAGCAGATGTCGCCGTTCAGCTCAAGACCGGGCCGAGCCATACGTGTCGACACCAGTGAAATTCCTATCCAGGTCAAACCAAAGCCTGCGGATTATCCCTCTGACGCGCCCTGGCTGCCAGCACGTCAAATTGAGCTGAGTGAGGCGTGGAATCCTCAGCCGACCGAGGCCCGACAAGGTGCGGTACTGACTCGCCACGTTGTGCTTAAAGCAGAAGGCTTATCCAGTGCACAGCTACCGCCCTTGCCTCAGCCAACCGTAGACGGACTCCGCCGCTATCCGGACCAGGCCAGACTGACCAATGAAGTGCAGGACCAGAGTCTGGTTGGCAGCCGTGAAGAGCGAGAGGCTTTCGTGCCTGGCCGGAGTGGCGATCTTAGTTTGCCTCCTCTGGAAATTACCTGGTGGAACACTCAGACTGACCAACTTGAGCGTACACAACTACCCGCTCATACGCTTACAGTTGCTGCCGACCCTGCTCTGGCACTACCCCTTCAAAGCGAGCCTTCTACCGTCATGGGCGGGAAGCGACCGCTTCTTTGGCCCTGGCAGCTGGCCTGCCTTGTTCTGCTTCTCACTACGTTGATAGGTTTCGGGTTATGGTGGCAGGCTCGCCAGTTACCCGCCATTGTAAAAGCTGCTTCTGCTGGCCCGAGCCCACGCACCTTGCTTGATGACTTGCGACGTGCCTGCCTAGCTAACAATCCGCAGGCCACGCGTCAGGCGCTGGATGCCTGGGCTCGACAACAACCGGAAACCCTGGCAGAAATAGCAGCCCGCTTCGATCCGCTTTCTGTCGCCCTGGATGACCTTAACGGCGCGCTTTACAGCGAAAGCGGACAGCACTGGCAAGGCGAAACATTGTGGCAGGCGCTCCAGGCTTTACCGCCGCCGACACCGCTCACACAGCAGGAGCCCGGCACCTTGCCACCGCTTTACCCGCGTTAATGGCCCGAGCGCAATGCCTTGGCCATACGCTCGAACAGGATAACCATGCGCATTCTTCATACTTCTGACTGGCATCTCGGCCAGACCCTTCACGGTCAGGATCGCGATTTCGAACACGCCTGTTTTCTCGACTGGCTGCTAGAGCAACTCAAAACACGCCAACCAGACGCCTTACTTATCGCCGGAGATGTCTTTGATACCATCAATCCGCCAGTCAAGGCGCAGGAACGCCTCTACAACTTTATCGTACAAGCGCATCTGGCACTCCCTAAACTGACGGTGGTCATGATTGCAGGCAATCACGATTCCGGTGCCCGGATCGAACTGCCCGCGCCCCTTATGCGCAGCCTGCGGACTCATGCACTGGGCCGGGTACTTTGGCTGGATGACGGCTCACTGGATGCCAAGCGGCTACTGGTTCCGCTGACTGATGCCGAGGGCGAGACCAAAGCCTGGTGCCTGGCCCTGCCCTTTCTGCGCCCTGCGGAAGTCACTGGCGGAAGCGACGGTACATATATGGATGGCATTGCGCGAGTCCATGCCGAACTGATTGCCCATGCTGAAACTCGCCGCACTCAAGGCCAGGCACTCATTGCCATGAGCCATGCGCATCTTGCTGGAGGGCAGGTCTCCGAAGACTCGGAGCGCAATATTATCGTGGGCAATGCCGAAGCCCAACCCGCCTCGCTGTTTCCGCCTGAGATTGCCTATGTTGCCCTAGGGCACTTGCACAAGCCGCAAAAAGTGGTCAAGCAGGATCGCATTCGCTACAGCGGCTCTCCGCTTCCCCTCTCGTTCGCCGAAGTGGATTACCAACACCAAATCCTTGATGTTCGGCTCGAAGGCGAAGCGCTCAAGACTATTGAGAGCGTTCGGATACCCCGGGCTGTAGAGATGATGCGCCTGGGACCTGCGCCGCTACAGGATATTATCGAGCACCTCCATAGCCTGCCTGACCTTGACCTTTTCAATACACCTGACAGCCAGTTGGCACCTTGGCTTGAGGTCAGGGTCACCCTTGATGCGCCCCAACCAGACTTGCGGCAACGCCTGGAGTCTGCCCTGGAAGGTAAATCGCTACGCCTAGTGCGCATTGGCGTTCACTACGCAGGAGCGACTAATAGCACACCTGATGAGCCCTCAGCGCTCGTCGCGCTGGAACAACTGACCCCACAGGACCTCTTCAGCCGTGCATGGCAAGACACCTATGGCCAAGCACCTGAATCGGCAGTGCTCGATGATTTCGCGCAACTGCTTGAAGACGTAACACTAGGAGAGCAGGCATGAAGATTTTGGCCGTTCGCCTGAAGAACCTGGCCTCACTCGCCGGCCCTCATGAAATAGACTTCACAGCAGAGCCCCTTGCTAGCACGGGCTTATTTGCCATTACCGGCCCTACCGGCTCAGGCAAAAGCACACTATTGGATGCTCTCTCACTTGGCCTCTTTGGAGAGGTACCCCGCCTGAGTAATGTCCGAAAAGAGGCGAAGGTACCTGATGGCGAGGGTGAAATTGCCACGGGCGATCCTCGCACGCTTCTGCGGCGAGGCAGCGGTGCCGGCTATGCTGAAGTGGACTTTCTGGGAATCGATGGCCACCGCTACCGTGCTCGGTGGGAGGCCAATCGCGCCCGCGACCGGGCGGATGGCAAGTTGCAACCCAGCCGCCAAAGTCTACGCAACCTGGATACTCAGCAACTTCTAGCGGCCGACAAGAAAGCAGAGTTCAAAACGCAGCTTGAGCAGCGGCTGGGCCTGACATTTGAGCAGTTTACCCGGGCTGTACTGCTCGCCCAAAGTGAATTCGGAGCCTTCCTGAAAGCAGATGACAACGGTCGCAGCGAGCTTCTGGAAAAATTGACCGATACGGCCATCTACAGCCAGCTGGGTAGACGTGCCTTTGAACGATCCAAACAGGCACGACAGGTTCTTGATCAACTCGAGCAACAAATTGGCGGGATCAAACCTCTGGATGAGGCCAGCCGTACTGCATTGGAAACACAGTGCCTGACCGTCCAGGAAACGTTGAACCGTATCCAGGGTGAGCTTGCCGAGGTAGAGCAACAGCGGCGCTGGCTTACCGAGCTTAAGCGCCTGGAGCATGACCTTTCCAACGCACAGGCGCAGTTTGTATCCGCTCAACAGCAACAGGATGAGCAGTCCGAAGCGTGCCAGAGACTTCATTGGCTCGATCAGATCCTGCCGCAACGGCACCGCTTTCAACACAAGCAACAGCTTGAGCATGAGCTGAATCAAATAACAGTCCGTATTGCGCAACTTGAACAGGACAAGCAGGTGCTTGAGCATCGCTTGAATGAGCTCTCTCGTCTTCAGCAACACGCTCAGGCCAAACGCCAGGAGGCAGAGAGTGCACAACAGCAAGCAGCTGATCCTCTTCGGCAGGCCTTCCAGGAGGAAAGTGATCTCAGCCGTCTCCAGTCTGAGGTCCAACAAACCCGCGAAGCCTGGCGTCAAGAAGACAGCTTCCAACGAGATGCCCTTGGCCGAATCAAAACCCTAGCCGAAAAGGAAGCTGAGCAGCGCGATGCATTGGCACAAACAATGGCCCAGCTTCAGCAGAGCGAACCCCTATCAGCTCTATGCGATACCTGGTCAGCCTACCGCCCTCGCTTCCAGCAAAGCCTGCAGCTTGATGAACGTATAGCAGCATCACGCTTGCGCATTCCTGAACTACAGTCAGCCCTGAAGGCTGCCGAAAGCGAAGCCAGCACTCATCAGAATGCTATCCAGCAATTGCAGCAGCAATCCGGTGCAGAGGGTAATCTGAGTGAACAGATCCAGGCCCTAACGCAGCAGCAACAGGCCAGCCGCCCTCTGCTCAGCTCATTGGAGCGGCTTGTCTATCTATGGCAGCAAGGAGAAGAACTTGAGGGCTACTGGGCAAACAATCAGGAAAAACAGACAGTCCTGCTTCAAGAGCGTGCACACACCATAGCCGAAGGCAAACGTGCAGCAGCGAAGCATGCTGAAGCAGAACAGAGCCTGAAGACCACACTCGCGTTACTCGAACGGCAACGGCTCGTGCGCAGTGTTAGCGTAGAAAAGTTGCGCGCTCAACTGACTGAGGGGGAGCCTTGCCCGGTTTGCGGTAGCCAGGAGCATCCTTATCATCAGGGAAATGCTCTGGCAGAAGCCATGGCCTCCCATGAGGCGCAGGAAGAAGAGCAGGCTCGGTTACACGTCCAGCAAGCCTACGAGCGCCTGATTAGTCTGCGCACCGCTGTTGCAGGCATAAATGAGCGCCTGAAGGATCTCAAACAACAGGAAGAGCAGCTGACTACGCAACAGCTGGCGATTCACGAGCAGCTAAGAGGTCACCCTCAAGGCAAGGCCCTGCTCGCCCAACCAGAAGAGCACCGCTCCTTCTGGCTGAACGAACAATTGGTCGAACTCGGAAACCGTATAAAGGCCGAAGAAGTACGCCTGCAATACCTGCTGGATCATCAGAGAAAGATCGATAGCCTGCAGCAGCGTTGGCAAACAGCACGCGAGCAGAGCAAGCAAGCTGCTTGGGATCTTGAAGAGCAGCTAAAGACCATTCATCAGGATGAGCAGCGTCAAGCCCAGGAGCTGGAAGCACTGGAAGCGCTCCTGCCTAAACCATGGCTGCAAGACTGGCAACAGGCGCCGCAACCCACCTTTGCTCACCTGGAAGAGGTCATGGAAAACCGGCGTCTGCAACTGACCAGGCAGCAGGCGCTGGAGAAAGCCTTGGCAGTTTGTGTCGCAGACCTTGAGCGGGAGCGCTATCAACAGCAGACACGCTTGCAGCAACACGAAAAGCTCTCCAGCTTGCTAGCGACACTTGAAGAGCAGTTGACCAGTAGTCAACTTCGGCTTCAGGCAACATTGGGCGAATACCCCAGCGCCCATACCTGGCAGCATGCCTTGCATCAGTGCGTCGAGCAGGCACGTCAGGCAGAAGCGCAGGCGCGTGAAACCTGGAGCGAAACGAACCTGACTCATGAACAGCTGCGCCATACTGTTGAGCTTCAGCACAACCAACACCAAAAGCTGAATAGCACCTATCAGGTGCTTCAGGCCGAACTTGAAGAGTGGAGAGTTCAGCACAGTGAACTCGACGATTCACTTCTGACCGAACTGTTAGCCTTTGATGAAGGCAAGCATCATCACCTACGTCAGCAGCAGCAAGCCCTAGAGCAGTCCCTTAGTGAAGCGAAGGTAGTACTGCAGGAGCGCGAAAAACGTCTGATGGCACATCGTGCAGAGCGCACCAAACCTCTTGAGAGTGAAACGCTGGAACAACACTGGAGCGAGCTGAACCAGCTCATCCAGACCTCCCGAGAGCACCATGCCGAATTACGAGCTGAACTCGCTGAAGATAATCGTCGGCGCACGCAAAGCGATGATTTAGTGAAAGCGATCGAGACCGCGCGGACAGAGTATGTCCGCTGGGCCAAGCTGGACGAGTTGATTGGTTCAGCGGACGGCCACACCTTCCGCAAGATTGCACAGGGCTATAACCTGGATCTGTTGGTTCACCATGCCAACGCTCAGCTGCGCCAGCTGGTCCGTCGCTACCGTCTCAAGCGCGGTGGCAGCGCATTAGGCTTACTGGTCATGGATACCGAGATGGGTGATGAGTTGCGCTCAGTCCACTCCTTATCTGGTGGGGAAACGTTCCTGGTTTCGCTGGCATTAGCATTAGGCTTGGCTTCGATGGCATCAAGCAACCTCAAGATCGAGTCGTTATTCATCGACGAGGGCTTTGGCAGTCTTGATCCTGACTCCTTACAGCTGGCCATGGATGCACTGGATGGCCTTCAGGCTCAGGGTCGTAAGGTTGCGGTGATTTCGCACGTTCAGGAGATGCATGAGCGCATTCCCGTTCAGGTGCAGGTCTGCAAGCAAGGTAACGGATTGAGCACCTTAAGAATACAAGGCCCTACCCCACGCTTTATAGACTAGAACCAAGCCGTTGGTATGACTCTCCAACGGCGTCTTTGATTAGCTTGCATGTAATTTAGGGTTCAGCCTGACTTTACACGGCTGTTAATGAGTCGCTAAATACCCGCCAGAAGCGGCAGGCCCTCTTCAGGCCAGCCGCTTAGGCATGCACCTTATGCCAGGCTCTTACTGACCACCTCATACACATCGCTCGAAAGCTGACCGCTTGCCATGATGCGCTCAAGCTCACCACGGATAAGCTGCTGGCGTACCTCGTCATACTTGCGCCAGCGAGTTAGCGGAGTCAGCAGGCGGGATGCAATCTGCGGATTCAGCGCATTGAGTGTGATGATCTGATCGGCCAGGAAACGATAACCGCTACCATCTTTCTGGTGGAAATTGACCAGATTCTGATTGGCGAATGCACCAATGAGCGCGCGAACCTTGTTTGGGTTTTTCAAGGTGAAGGCTGGGTGCTCCATTAGCGCCTTGACCCGATCCAGACTGCCTGGACGATAGCTCGTCGCCTGCACGCTGAACCACGAGTCCATGACCAGCGGATCGTTCTGATAGCGCGCTGCAAAGCGCTCCAGTACTTCGGCCTTCTCCGCCTCGAAGTCAGAGTTCACCAGTGCAGACAAGGCTGCCAAGCGCTCCGTCATGTTGTCACAATTATCAAACTGCTCCTGCGCTGCGGCCAGTACTTCAGGCTTGCGGCTGAGCATGAGATAACCAAGGGCAATATTCTGCAAGCTACGGCGGGCAATATGGTCAGCCTGGGCAATATACGGCGTAGTGCGCGAGGTCTCGCGGTTCGCCTGGTAGCGACTCCATAATGGCTCATATAAGGCCTTGACCAGCTCATCGCGGGCAAAATCGCGAGCGGCGTGAATAGCATCAATATCGGCTACTTCAGATAGCTCGACCAGATAGGCTTCGGTTGGAAGCGCAAGCATCTCGGCTACCATCGCTTGATCGAGACTTTCGTCTTCCAATACCGTACGCAGCGCTGCTACAAGGCGCTGGTCCAGTACCAATGCTTCGCCTTTCTGCTGCTGGGCGATCAGCTCCTGCAGTGCCTGAACGGCCAGCTGCTGGCCAGCATCCCAGCGGTTGAACCCGTCGGAGTCATGCTGCATAAGAAACATCAGCTGCTCACGGGTATAGGGAAAGCTCAGCTTGACCGGTGCAGAAAATCCGCGAAGCAACGACGGCAGCGGCTTTTCCGCGATGCCTTCGAAGGTAAAGGACTGCTCGACCTCAGTGACTTCAATAACTCGATCCGTTGCAGCTTCACCCACCTCGCCTGCCAGCTGTAAAGGTAGCTCTTGTCCTTGGGCATCGAGCAAGCCCAGCTTGACCGGAATCACAAACGGCTCTTTGGTCGGCTGGCCAGGTGTAGGCGGACAGCTCTGACGGAAGGTCAATGTATACGTCTTGGCCTGCCCATCAAATGCTTCGGAAACCTCCAGACGCGGCGTACCGGATTGGCTGTACCAGCGCTTGAATTGGGTGAAGTCCTTACCATTGGCATCTTCCAGTGCCTTGACGAAATCCTCAACAGTCACGGCTTGTCCATCGTGACGCTCGAAGTACAGGTCAGTGCCCTTGCGGAAGCCTTCGGCACCCAGCAGCGTGTGCAGCATGCGCACGATTTCAGAGCCCTTCTCATAGACCGTCAGGGTGTAGAAGTTAGAAATCTCGATAAAGGAGTCCGGACGTACCGGATGTGCCATCGGGCCGGCGTCTTCTGCAAATTGATTGGTCCGCAGAAAAGCGACGTCTTCAATACGCTTGACCGTTTCCGAGTTCATGTCGGAAGAGAATCTGGCATCACGAAAAACAGTAAACCCTTCCTTCAGGGACAGCTGGAACCAATCGCGGCAGGTTACGCGGTTGCCCGACCAGTTATGAAAATACTCGTGAGCAACGATGGCTTCGACACGCTGATGCGCAGCATCCGTAGCAGTATCCGGGCTCGCCAGCACAGCGCTGGAATTGAAGATGTTCAGACCCTTGTTTTCCATGGCGCCCATGTTGAAGTCATTTACCGCGACGATCATGAAAATATCCAGATCGTACTCACGGCCATATACGTCTTCATCCCAGCGCATCGAGCGCTTGAGGCTGTCCATGGCGTGTTGTAGCTTGCCGATATTTTCCGGCTCCACATAGATCCGCAGCGCCACGTCACGCCCACTACCTGTAGTGTACGTATCTTCGATGCACCAGAGATCACCCGCTACCAGCGCAAACAGATATGATGGCTTCTTGAAAGGATCTTCCCAGGTCGCCCAGTGACGCCCACCCTCTTCTTCACCACTGGCAATTGGGTTGCCGTTGGATAACAGGATTGGATACTTGGCCTTGTCCGCCTTGACGGTCGTAGTAAATACGCTCATCACATCTGGACGGTCAAGGTAGTAAGTAATCTTGCGGAACCCCTCAGCCTCACACTGGGTACAGAACATTTTGCCTGAGGTATACAGGCCTTCCAGCGCAGTGTTGGTTTCTGGATGGATACGTACGGTCGTGCTGAGGGTGAAGTTATTACCACAGGGCTGAATCGTCAGCTGGTCAGACTCGACCTGATATTCATTGGAGGTCTGTGGTTCAGCATTTATCGACAAACTCAATAGCTCGAGTTCTTCGCCATGCAATACGAGCGGTGGAAGACCAGCGCCACGCTCAGGGTTACGCCGCATATGCAGCTCGGCGTGAACGAGCGTATGGTCATCGAACAGCTCGAACGTAAGATGCGTCTCGTCAATGAGGTACTCAGGGGCCTGATAGTCCTTGAGATGTATCGTCTTCGGTTGTTCGGTGCGCATGACGTAACCCTTATGCTAATTCACGACGGCGGTTGTACCGCGGTGGCTTAATGATGCACGGCCAGCTGGTAAGCTGTGTATTTGCGAATGTTAATGACCCCGGTATCAAACATCAGGTATTGACCCTTGATACCGAGCAGTGTGCCTTCCACTATGGGTGTTTTCTCCAGATCATGGCTAACGATCTTGGTGGGATACACCGTAACCGGATAATGAATCTGAAGCGGTTCCATGTCGACTATTGGTTGGATTGCCTGCAGGCCAAAACGCTCCTGCAGAGTCTGCATGCCTTCAGCACAGGCATCCAGTATCCGATCACGTAGCGCGATAAGATCCTCTTGCTGGGCCTCGCCTTTCAGCATAGCGCGCCAGTTGGTGCGATCCCCTACCTGACTACGGAAAAGAGCCTCTACCAAGCCCGATTGCTGTCGTGTAGCAACACGCAAGATGGCCAGCGCCTGATGAGCCCCCTGGTCGATCCAGCGGGTAGGTATCTGATTGGCGCGGGTAATACCGACTTTAAGCCCAGAGGAGTTGGCAAGGTAGACAATGTGCGGCGTCATGCAAAAGGACTCGCCCCACTCCGGCTCACGACAGGTGCCATGCTCGAAATGACATTTTTCAGGGCTCATCATGCAGCTGTCACACTGGGCAAGCTTGGTAAAACACGGATAGCAATATCCTTGGCTAAAGCTTTTCTTGGTTTTGCGGCCACAGTGGATACAGTGGATGTCACCCAGGTATTCCAGACGAATCTTTTCGCCAATCAATGGATTGACTGGAATTTCTGTTTTGCCTAAACGAAACGAATACTGCACGGGGTCGCCGAGACGCACCTTCATCTTACTTAGCGCGCCGCGCCCTAACTCTGTCATGGTTGTTGCACTACCTTTAGAAATGAAAGCGCCACGGCTTTTGAGGCCGCGGCGCCTGGAACTGCCGAGTCGTGGCGATTAATGAATCGCGTCGGACTTGAAGAGAATATTGGGAACTGGCTCGGACTTAGAACTGCACTCCTGTGGGCCCATATAGCCGACTCGCTGGTCCTCTGGCACATGCTTGGCCTCGTAGGCAATGACCGCCTGCAAACTTAGCTCGACCTGCTCACGTGTCAGCTTGCGACCGTCCGGCCATTTGCCGATTTCTACGGCGCGCTTTAAATTCTCGTAGATTTCCGGCGTGATGTTATCGAGCATCTGGTCGAAGGGTGTAGACATGCTCCCGCTCCTGCTAAGTAGAATTACCTGCAAATAAAGGCTTAAGTGTAGCGGGACGTGAGTGCTTACGCACAGCCATCCGGCAAGGCATGGCCCTCTTTTAGGGGGCCATATCTTCATCTTATTTGGCGTCAGGCTGCACAATTTTCAACTGCTGCGGCTGGGCATCTTTTACCGTAATCGGCTTACCCAGCGCTTCCCATTCGCCTGACGTGGGGTTGCCAGCTCGAGAAATACGGGCCACCAGCTGAACCTGATCAAAACCTGACAGCTTTAACTGAGGCATCATGGCATCTGCATCGCTTAGCGACACACTGACAGGCAAGTCAGCGACGGTCAGCCGTTTTACGGCCAGCGGCATGGGCGGCCCCGACACGGCGCGCGCAAACACGAATACGCTATCACCCGGTTTAACATACGCGCTCAAGGACGGATCAAGGCTGACCGTGACCCTTAACGTGGCTGCCTGAGCGGCACTGGGTGCAGAGGGTATTTCACCGCGATCAGCCATGTATTGTCGAGCCCGCTCAATACCACTTTGAATGGCCTCACGAGAAGGGTCCGCAGCAGGCAGTTGGTCGATCAAGGTTTGCCAATGGGCGATGGCGCCGGCGTAATTCTTCTGTTCAAAAGCGGCAATACCCAATAGCCCAAGCGTGGTTACTTCTTTTGGATTGGCTTTGAGCGCTTCGTCAGCCAGTGCCTTGGTCTCTGGCGTCAGGGTTTTACCTTCTGCAAAGTAACGTGCCTGTGCCAACTGCCCCAGCAACTCAGGCTGACGACCTGCATACTGAACAGCTTGAGTAAATGCGTGGGCAGCATCGGCAAATCGTTCCTGGCTCATGTAGGTGCGGCCTAGCAGATACCAGCCCTCGGAAGACTCAGGCTGAGCCTTGACTGCTCGCTCAAGGCGGGAAGTCATTTCATCCATAGAGCGCGGTGGCTGGCTGAACTCGCGAGTTAGTTCGACTCGGTCGCTAGCGCCCCAGTGCAGATAGAGCCCAAGCCCGGCGAGCGGAACGATCAACGCCACAATCAAAGGTACGACTCGCCCACTCCTCGTGCCTACTATAGCGATGTCTGGCTGATTAGTGTCGGACAACAGCTCACGTGCAGCCTCAGAGCGCCCCTCCTCCCATTCCTGGTTATTTAACAAGCCTGTGGCATGTTGCTGGGATAGCTCCGCTAAACGCTCTTCATACAAGGCGACATTGAATGCAGTACGATCTTTGCCAGGCATTAGGCGCCAGCGGCGTATTGCGGGAATCAGCAAGAAGCCCAAGGCAACAAGCAGGAGCAGCCCTATGGCGAGCCAGAAGTCGATCATCAGGAGTTTTTCTTTTCCAGAAGGGATGCAAGGCGTGCCTGCTCATCGGCAGACAATTGAACGTGGGAAGGCAGAGCTTCGTGTCGGCGGCGCCGAACGACAATTAGGATAATGCAGAATCCGATAAGCAGAAACGCGGCAGGGCCATACCAGAGCAGCCAGGTTCGTTTTTCAACCGGCGGCCTGTACATGACGAATTCCCCATAGCGGGCGACAAGATAATCGATGATCTGCTCGTTGCTGTTGCCTTCTTCCATCAAGCGATGGATCTCTCGTCGCAAGTCGGCGGCAATGGGCGCATTCGAATCGGCAAGGTCCTGGTTTTGGCATTTAGGGCAGCGCAGCTCACGTGTGAGCGCTTGAAAACGTTCTCGCTCGGCATCGTTCGCATAATTGAACGTCTCGATGGCCGCCTGCGCAACGCCAATCCATACCAGTAACAGCAGCAACGATGCTGCGATGTAGCGGATCACGGCGCCTCCATAAGCTGCTGATAACGCGGCGCCAGCTCATCGCGCCAGACCTGCTGGCTCACGATGCCCACATGCTTGTAGCGGATCACACCCTTGCTATCAATCAGGTACGTTTCCGGTGCACCGTATACGCCCAGGTCTAATCCAAGGCTGCCTTTGTCATCACGAACATCAAGCTGATAAGGATTGTGAAACTCCTGCAACCACTTCAGTGCGCTGGCGTTATCATCCTTGTAATTGATGCCATAGATGGTAATCCCCTGCTCTTTGAGAGCATTGAGAACCGGATGCTCCTCCCGACATGCCACACACCAAGTACCCCATACATTGACCAAGGCAGGTTTGCCTTTGAAATCGGCCTGAGTAAGGATTCGACCCGGATCATTTACTGCAGGCAATGCGAAAGCCGGCAATGGCTTATCGATTAGTGCTGATGGCAGCTCAGAAGGATTCAGGTACAGGCCTTTGAATAGAAAAACGGCCATTCCAAGGAAAAGCACTAAGGGAATCAGTAAAATCAGACGACGCTTCATACCTGCGCCTCCTTAAGCCCTAGAGACTGACTGACGCGTTGACGGACCTTGAACCGGTAACGCTTGTCCGACATGGATAGCAGCCCGCCGATCGCCATCAACACGCCCCCTAGCCAAATCCAGCGTACAAACGGCTTTATGTGGATGCGAACTGCCCACGCGCCGTCTTCCAGTGGCTCTCCAAGCGCTACGTATAAATCACGCTTGAAGCCTGCGTCGATGCCTGCTTCGGTCATGACCGAGCGCTGCACCACGTAAAGACGTTTTTCAGGATGCAGGACTGCGACATTCCGATTGTCCTTTGATACCCGCAAGGTGCCGTAATCCGACTTGAAGTTAGGACCCTCGAAATGCTGAGTACCATCAAACACAAAATGATAACCCGCCAGCTCGACTGACTCTCCAGGCGCCATCCGCAGGTCCCGCTCAGCCGTGAACTGGGTCGAGAGGACAATACCCAGCGCTGATACTGCAAGCCCTAAATGAGCAGCCTGCATTCCCCAATAACTGCGGCTCAGACTGCGTATCCCTTGTATCCAGCCCTTGTGGCGCGTCTTATCCTGCAGGTCGCGAAGACCTGCCAATACGACCCAGGACGCCAACGAGCACGCAGCCAGAACGGCCCAATGAAAATCGCCCAGCATAAACGCGGCCAGCATACCGAGAACCACACTGGCGATCAGCACAGGCACGAGCATACCCTGCAGCCAACGCAAGGGGGTTGTCTTCCAGCGCACCAGCATACCGATTGCCAGTGCCATCATCAGAATGACCATCAACGGCACGAACAAGGCGTTGAAGTATGGCGGGCCTACTGACAGCTTGGCACCGCTTAGCGTATCGATAATCAGTGGATACAGCGTACCCAGCAAAATGGTGGATGCCGCCACAACCAGAATCAGGTTATTGACCAACAGGAAGGTTTCCCGGGACCACAGGCCAAAGCTAACCTGACTTTTTACAACAGGTGCTCGCAGCGCGAACAGTGTTAACGAGCTCCCGACCACGACCAGAAGAAACGCCAGAATGAACACCCCTCGGGTAGGGTCCGAGGCAAATGCATGAACAGACGTCAGTACGCCCGAGCGGACCAGGAACGTACCCAGAAGACTCAAGGAAAACGCAGCAATCGCCAGTAGTACCGTCCAGCTTTTGAATACCCCTCGCTTTTCTGTGACAGATAACGAATGAATAAGCGCCGTTCCGACCAGCCAGGGCATGAATGATGCATTTTCTACCGGGTCCCAGAACCACCAGCCACCCCAACCCAGCTCATAATAGGACCACCAGGAGCCCAAGACGATACCGATACCCAGGAATGTCCAGGCAACCAGTGTCCAGGGGCGTGACCAGCGTGCCCAAGCCGCATCTAATCGCCCACCCAGAAGCGCTGCGATAGCAAAAGCAAACGCGACGGAGAAGCCTACATAACCCATGTACAGCATGGGCGGATGCACAATAAGCCCGACATCCTGCAACAGCGGATTAAGATCATTCCCGTCTACGGGTGACTGCGGAAGCAGGCGCGAGAATGGATTGGACGTCATAATCAGAAATAGCAAAAAGCCTGTGCTGATCATTCCCATGATCGACAGGACCCGCGTCAACATGTCCTCAGGCAGCTGTCGAGAAAAAATCGAAACAGCAAAGGTCCAGCCTCCCAGGATCAATGCCCAGAGCAGAAGCGAGCCCTCATGCGCGCCCCATACCGCACTGAACTTGTAGTACCAGGGCAAGAGGCTGTTGGAGTTCTCAGCTACATAAGTCACAGAGAAGTCGTCGGTCAAAAATGACCAGGTCAGGCACCCGAAGGCAAAGAGAAGAAAGGTGAACTGCCCCCATGCGGCAGGTTGGGCGAGCCCCATCCACTGTTGATTGCCTCGCCATGCTCCCAGCAGGGGAAAGGTTGACTGGACTACAGCCATACAAAGCGCAAGTATCAGAGCCAGATGGCCTAATTCAGGAATCATGAATTTCTCGCATTACACTAAAACCAAAAAATGCAGGCAAGGCAGAATCAGCTGCCTTTCTGGTTAGTAAACTGCTGATAGGCGCCGCTATCCTTAAGGGCCTTGGTTACCTCGGGCGGCATGTAATTCTCGTCATGCTTCGCCAGCACCTCGTCGGCAATCAGTACACCTGATGCATTGAGTTTGCCTAACGCCACGATGCCCTGCCCTTCGCGAAACAGATCCGGCAGGATGCCATGGTACTCGATGGGAATCCGTTGAATGCCATCACCTACGATGAAGCGCACGTCGAGCGAATCAGCCGATCGCTTGAGCGATCCACGCTCAACCATGCCACCAGCCCTGATGCGAGTCCCTACTGGCGCTTCACCTGAAACAATTTGACTGGGGGTATAGAACAGGTTGATGTTCTGTTGCAGCGCTGACAGTGCCAACGCAACGGCCACCCCTACTCCTGCCAGAATGGCCAAAATTATGAAAAGACGTTTTTTACGGACAGCGTTCAAGCATTCATCTCCCGACGCAGGCGACGTGCTTCGCTTTGCAGATAACGACGACGTGCCAGCCGTGGCATCACGATATTGAGGATCAGGACCAGAGCAGTGATCCCATAAGCCGACCATACATAAGGTCCGTGATGACCCATAGCCAGAAACTCGCCTATTGAGTGAAATGTCATGCACTGCCTCCCCTGCCAATACTCTGCTCAACCAAAGTCCTGACCCAGGACGTCCGTGACTCACGACGTAGTACTTCGAGACGCATGCGCATCAGAACCACTGCGCCAAAAAAGCAGTAGAAACCCACCACCATGACCAGGAGCGGAAGCCACATCTGGGCAGGCATTGCTGGTTTTTCGGTAAGCGTGAATGTGGCAGGCTGGTGCAGGGTGTTCCACCACTCAACGCTGTATTTGATGATGGGTAGATTAATAACACCCACGATGGCAAGTACAGCGCAGGCCTTAGCGGAGCTGTCCCGGTTGGAAATAGCCTGTCCCAGCGCGATGATGCCAAAGTACAAAAACAGCAGGATCAACATGGAGGTAAGGCGAGCATCCCATACCCACCAGGTACCCCAGGTTGGCTTGCCCCAGATCGAACCGGTTACCAACGCGATAAAGGTCATCCAGGCACCTACAGGTGCCGCGCACTTCAGCGCGATATCCGCCAGCTTCATTTTCCAGACTAGACTCACTACCCCGGCGATCGCTAAAAGCAGATACCCCGATTGCGCCAAAAATGCAGCTGGAACGTGAATGTAGATAATGCGAAAGCTATTACCCTGCTGGTAGTCCTGCGGTGCAAAGACCAGTCCCCATACTGTACCGGCCAGAATCAGAAGTACGGCTGCCCACCCCAGGATGGGCAGCCAGCGACCACTGATCTCGTAGAACCACTTGGGCGAGCCTAGTTTATGAAAAAACGTCCACTTCATAGCTGTTCCACTTTATTCACCCACACTGATGCGTAACCCAGCGCCAATGGCGAACGGGGATAACGTCAGCGATAAAACCATCAGACTTCCCAGCCACAACAACTGCCCTGTAGCGGGCATTCCATGCAGGCAGGCTTGCAATGCACCACTGCCTAAGATGAGTACTGGAATGTAGAGTGGCAGGATAAGCAGGGCCAGTAACAACCCGCCCCGCTTGAGCCCTACGGTCAATGCCGCACCCACGGCGCCCAGCAGGCTTAACACAGGCGTACCTAGCAGCAGAGAGAGCAGCAGCACACCAAAACATTGCGCAGGAAGTCCCAACATGAGCGCCAGAACAGGCGATAACACGACCAGGGCCAGCCCTGTAAAGACCCAGTGAGCCGCAACTTTGGCCAAGACCAGAACAAAGAGTGGATGTGGAGAGAGCACCCATTGCTCAAGCGAGCCGTCTTCGTAATCGCCACGAAACAGGCCATCTAACGAAAGCAATACTGCCAATAGTGCGGCGACCCAGACCAAGCCTGGAGAAAGTTCCTGTAAAAGCTGACTCTCAGGCCCCACTGCCAAGGGAAACAGCGCGATGACGATCGCGAAGAAAACAAGAGGGTTAGCCAGCTCTGCAGGGCGTCGGCAAAGCAGCAGTGCTTCACGTTTAAGCAAAAGCACAAAGAGCCCAATCATGAAATTTCCTGCCCCAGCTCTAGCTGGCGATACCGAGCTGGCTTCATCATCAACTGATGGTGCGTCGTCAGCACAACTGCTCCGCCCCGATCGCAATGCTGACTGAGATGGTGCTCAAGATGCTCTACCGCATGGCGATCCAATGCGGTAAACGGCTCATCCAGTATCCACAAGGCAGGTGGATTAAGGTATAGGCGAGCCAAGGCGACACGGCGCTGCTGGCCTGCAGAAAGCGTGTGACAAGGAACATCCTCGAATCCACGAAGCCCTACCTGACCCAGCGCCTGCCAGATTGCTTCTTGAGTGGCAGGCTTGTTCAGGGCACACAGCCATGTGAGATTTTCCTCGGCTGTCAGGAGCCCCTTGATTCCAGCGGCGTGACCCAACCAGAGCAGTTGGCGGACCGACTCGTGGCACTGTTCTGAGTAAGCACGTCCAGCCAGACGCACTTCACCGGCAGTTGGCGCCATAAGCCCTGCCAGAAGGCGTAGTAAACTGGTTTTCCCGCTGCCGTTCGGCCCCATGATCTGCAGCATTTCACCAGGCTCGAGTATCAGATTGAGTTGCTCGAACAGTACACGCTCGTCACGCTCACAGGTGAGCGCAACGCCTTCAAGACAAGGGGGTATCACTACACGCAACCATTGGCATTAAGTCGGAGCGGAATCGGCCGCTATAGTGGGCTGGAAACAAGACCAAACCCGTCAAGTGGCCAGCATTATACACATCACGCCAGTCTGGACGACCGATTGCATGAAACTATCAGAGTGGCTATATGGCTGACATAGGCACTATCCGCCCCGCTCCCGCTTCCCCTACCGTTGCACGAACCGCGCCGCCAGCTGAGTCGGTCGTGCGGATTAGCTTGCCGACGGAAAGTCCATTGCTCACTGGCGAAACGGCCCAGGCGCAGGTGGTCGCACTTAAAAAAAACTTACAAAGCTTTCAATTGTTGCTGCAACTGACGCTAAGCAATGGGCGCCAGCTTACCCTTCCCGCTGAAAGCGCCTCGCCCCTGCCAACAGGGTCTTTGCTCAATATAATAGCGCTCTCACCTAGTCGGCTTGCTGTATACATTGATAACAAAGCAGAAGCACCGCTGAAAAGCCTGGATATCAAGATGCTTCCTGTCGGCACGTTGTTACAGACCCGTGTTATCAGCAGTCAACCTACTGATGCACTGGAAGGGCAACAGCCGTTCAAATCTGTCGTAACCCTACTCAACAGCAACCTTGCAGGCAAGCAGCTGGTAATCGATTCGCTTAACGAGCTCAAGCCCGGCAGTCTTGTGACCCTTGCAGTGCGCGATGCACAGCAGGTTGCGCTGATACCGTCCAGCGGAAGGCTCGATCAGATCGAACTCGGGCAGCAATTAGCCTCCCAGTTCCAGCGACAAGGCTCACTTGCCCAGCTCTTTCAGGCCCTGTCATTATCGGCTGGCTCGCCTGACACATCAAAAACGCTCCGCACTACGCTTAGCCAGCTGCTTGGCTCTGTACCTGATATTGAAGATCTCAAAAATCCAGATGCCCTGAAAGCATTATTCGAGCGAAGCGGCATTTTATTGGAACGTCACCTAGTTTCAGGCGAGACCGAGCGCCTGTCGCAAGATTATAAAACTCTTCTGCTACGCCTGATTAGCCAGCTGAGCCAGAACACAGCAGCCTCTGCCAGTCCTCCTCCAGCTACCGTACCGAATCTTCCAGGAAATCTGCGTAATGCCTTAACGGCGCTAGGCCAGAGCAATCCTAAAAACGCTGCATTGAACTTTCCACTGCCGTCACGTTTAGTCAGCTCGCTGCTGCAGGAAGGCATTGAATTGGAAGAGCTGCTCAAGCTGGCAACGGCGGCCTTGTCACGCCTGCAAACCCATCAGCTTTCCAGTGTCGAGCAGACGCACCTTTACCCTGATGGATCCAGGCTACTCACGTGGCAAGGTGAATTGCCTATGCGTAACGGTGATCATTTTACTAGCTTGCAATACAAGATACAGGAGGAGCGCCCACCTCAAAGCACTGGTGAGTCTCGCGACAGCATCTGGAAGGTAGATCTGGCATTTGATCTTGATCCACTAGGCAATATGCAAGTGGAGGCCAAGCTTGCTCGCGGTATGTTTTCGAGCCAATTCTGGGCCGAGCAGAAAGAAACCGCTGCGCTAATCACTCATGAACTAGAGCATTTTAAAGAGCGATTACTCGAAGCTGGACTGACGGTAGGCGACTTACAGTGCACGCTGGGAAAACCCGTGCGTGGATTACGTACTCACATTGAAGAACGCTGGGTGGACGAAAGCGCATGAATACTTCAAAACAAGCTATCGCCCTGGTCTATGACGGCCAGACAGCTCCCACGTTAACCGCCAAGGGTGATGCAGATCTTGCTGAGGCCATCCTCGCCTTGGCAAGAGAACACGAAGTGCCTATTTATGAAAATGCCGATCTGGTCCGCTTACTGGCACAGCTTGAGCTTGGCGATACCATTCCTGAAGCGCTATACCGCACGATTGCTGAAATTATCGCATTCGCCTGGTATCTGAAAGGCAAGCATCCTCACAATAAGCCAGTCAAGGGAGAAGGCCCTGGGTTACTCGCTCTACCTGGCAAAGTCTAAGCACCTTATTACCGCGCATAAAAAGCTATCGGCACATAGCCGATAGCTCTCTGGGAAATAAAGAAATGCAAAAGGCCTGCCCGGTACAAGGCTATACCGTATGGCAGGTCAAGCAGTGCCATGCATTAGGATTGCTGGCGTGCCTTATGCATCTTGCTGATCAGTTCGGCCTCGGCCCGTGAAAGTCCGCAAGACTGGGTCAGGTCATCGACACTGGCACCCAGTCCGGCGAGACGGGCAGCCTGACTGAACGACAGGCTGGCCGGGTCGCTTTGCTCGATACGGGTCAGCCTGTCAGGCAGAGGGGCAACAATCTCGTTGATTTCATGCAACTGTTCGCCCATGCGGACCGTGCCGGCCTGATAGGTTTCAAGCCGCTTGGCCAGAGCCCTCAGACGCTTTTCAGTTGTCTCCTCATGCTGGACAAATTTTGACGATTGCCGTTTAAGCTCCTGCCATAGCAGAAAGCAGGCACCCGCCAGCCCGAGGCAAATGAACACCAGCACGATCAACGCTGCCAACATTAGATACTTTCCAACTCAGACCATTCTTCTTCGCTCATCATCTTATCCAATTCCACCAGAATCAGCAGCTCGCCGTTCTTATTGCAAACGCCTTGGATAAACTTAGCGGACTCATCGTTACCAACGTTTGGCGCGGTTTCGATTTCAGATTGACGTAAATAAACGACTTCCGCCACGCTGTCGACAAGAATACCAACAACTTGCTTATCGGCCTCAATGATCACAATGCGAGTATTGTCCGTAATCTCGGCAGAATCCAGGCCAAAACGCTGACGCGTATCAATGACTGTCACGACGTTACCGCGTAGGTTGATGATACCCAGCACGTAGCTTGGAGCACCAGGTACCGGTGCTATTTCCGTATAGCGCAGAACCTCCTGAACCTGCATGACGTTGATACCGTACGTCTCGTTGTCCAGACGGAAGGTTACCCACTGCAGGATTGGATCTTCGGAACCTTGTGCAGACGTTTTCTTCATTTTCCCAGCCTCGTTGATACCGCCTTGGCGGTCTTGACGGTCTTGCCGCCTTGGTTGATCCAGAATCGACCCCTTAAGCGTAGGCCAACCCTTCTATTGTTTCCTTTGCTTTGCAGCACCGCTTTCAATCAACGCAGCAAGTGCTGATACATCCAGCAAGGCACACATGTGCTCAATTACCGTACCCGCCAGCCATGGCCGCTGGGATCGTTGTGTCCGCCACTTGACCTCAGCAGGGTCCAGGCGTATCGAGCGACTGACCTGATGCACAGCAATTCCCCAGTCATACCCCTCTACCGAGATAACGAACCGGAGACCGTCCTTGAAGTCTTCGCGGTAACGCTCTGGCATGACCCAACGTGCCGCGTCCAACACCTTCAAATTGCCCTGCGGGCTAGGCAGGATACCCAGGAACCAGTCAGGCTGACCAAATAGGGGCGTCAGCTCTCGATTCTCAAGTGAATGAATCGTACCCAAACAAATCAACGGCACCGCAAGGGTCAGCCCTGCCACGTCGAACAACAGGCATTCAAACGGCTCTTCAGCCCAATCTGGGCGCCCATCGTCGTTTGCCTTGACAGGCTGCACCTGCGGTTCTGCAACCTGACCAGCCTTAAGCGGAACGACTGTATCAGCAATTTTTTCCGGCACTGCCATAGCAGGCCTTACAACTGGCACTACAGGAAGCCTAACAGGCTCAGCAGCTACCTGGGCAGGTTTAACCCTGACCTGAGCATCGCGTGCCTTTTCTTCGAGTACCGCAGCTTCGAACTCATCCAGCGTCACGCACTCGGTCGCGGGCGTAATAAGAGCAGGCGCAGACACGGGCACCGCTTCGGCAAAAGAGACGACAACTGCCTCATGCTGGAGGGTGGCAGGCGTCTCTACCGGCAACTCAAGTGTCGCTTCCATCAGCAAGGCATCCAGATAGGACTGCAAAGCCAGCTGTGGACGAATTTCAGTGCTAGTAGAACGGTTCATGTCACGTTTCACACTTGAAGATTGAAGAAACTATCGGCTGGACACCGAGAAAACTTGAGCGTTACGTCACATCTAGGCTAAGCGACATTAACTGCAGCCGGTTCCGCTCCTAGCAGGTGCTTGAGCAAGGCTCTATAAGCAATGACACCACGACTATTCGCATCGTTCTGCGAGGGGGTTATCCCTGCACGGCTGGCATCCCGCAGTTTAGTATCGATGGGGATGAATGCCTGCCACAGGTTTTCAACGTAGTTGTCTCGCAGATGCTTAAGCGTTCCAAGCGAAGCCTGTGTGCGGCGATCGAATAGGGTCGGCACAATGGTGTACGGGAGCGCCTGCTTACGTGAGCGGTTAATCATGGCCAACGTATTCACCATGCGCTCTAATCCCTTGATCGCCAGAAACTCTGTCTGGACAGGAATGACCAACTGCTGACTTGCGGCTAACGCATTAACCATCAGAATGCCCAGCAATGGCGGACTATCGATTAGCGCATAGTCAAAATCATTCCATAGTTGTGCAAGACTTTTGGAAATCACCAACCCCATGCCATTCTGTCCAGGCGACTGCCGTTCCAATGTTGCCAGTGCCGTACTGGCTGGCAGCATTGAGATGCGCTCATGGCTGGTAGGCAGCAAGAGGTTTTTAGGGAGCCCTTCTGGAACCTGTCCTTGATGCAGGAAGAGTTCAAAGGTGCTTCGCTCTAACCGGTCTGGATCCTGCCCAAAATAGCTCGTCAACGAGCCGTGAGGGTCAAGATCAACCATCAGGACACGCTTGCCCGAGTCGGCCAGAAGTCCTGCCAGAGAAACAGACGTTGTAGTCTTGCCTACCCCGCCCTTTTGATTGGCTATTGCCCAAACTCTCACGTTCTACCCTCCCCAGGCAGCGCATTGCAGTGCCAAGGCCAAGCCGCTGGCTAAACCAGCGGCGAAGATTTGACAGCGATTGGTTCTACCGCTTACTTAGAGGGAGCAGGTGCACTTTGCGTGCCATTTTTGCTAGCAGCGGAACGCTCCTGGAAGCCACTGATACCACGATGAATATCAACGTTACGAGAAATAAGTAAGACAACCCGGCGGTTACGCGCCCTACCCATAGCGGTCGAGTTATCCGCAATTGGCTGATAGCTACCATACCCAACGACAGCAAGCCGCTCAGGCGTAACACCATCACCAATAAGCATCCGGGCAATACTGGCGGAGCGCGCAGCGGACAGCTCCCAGTTGGTCGGATATTGCGGCGTACTGATTGGAATATTGTCAGTAAACCCTTCTACCTGAATTGGATTTTTGTAAGGCGCCAGAATTTTGGCAACCTTAGCCATTAGCCCAAACGCAGGATCTCCCGGTATAGCATCCCCACTGGGAAACAGAAGATTGGAATTCAGTTCAATTTCCAGCCAGGTTTCAGTTGCCCTCAGGCTCATCTGATCCGAATCAATAAGGTCGCCAAAGGCGTTCTGCATGCTCGTTGCAATCTGCTCAAGCGGATCGACTGTCTGAGTCGTCGCTGGAGAGGTGTCTGTGGCAGGCGTATTCTGCTCAATGGTTGGCTGAACGCTACGCGGTACCTGGTCACCAATGGGAATAGGTTTCATGGAGCGATCTGGCTCTGTGAAGATCCCCGTAAGCGCTTCAGAAAGAATCTTATATTTGCCCTCATTGATGGATGAAATGGAGTACATCACAACAAAGAAGGCAAATAAGAGGGTAATAAAGTCCGCATAGGACACCAGCCACCGCTCGTGATTTTCGTGCTCTTCGGGTCGACGACGGCGCATCGGTTACTCCATGAAGCCTTGCAGCTTGAGTTCGATGGAGCGAGGATTTTCACCTTCGCCAATAGACAACAGACCTTCCAGAAGCATTTCTCGATAACGCGTCTGACGTAGCGCCATGCCTTTGAGTTTGTTGGCAATAGGAAGCAATAACAGGTTGGCAAAGGCGACACCGTAGATTGTGGCTACGAAGGCAACGGCAATACCATTGCCTAGCTGGGAAGGATCTGCCAGATTCTGCATGACATGGATAAGCCCCATCACGGCACCGATAATACCAATAGTCGGTGCATAGCCACCCATGGCTTCGAACAGTTTGGCCGCCTGAATATCACGATCCTCCTGACCGTACATGTCCACTTCCAGAATGCTACGAATGGCTTCGGGTTCAGCACCATCAACCAGAAGCTGTAAGCCTTTACGCGCAAAGGGATCACGTTCGGAGTCAACAAGCGGCTCAAGCCCTAACAGCCCTTCCTTGCGCGCCGACATGCTCCAGCCAATGATGCGATTGATACCAGCCGGCATATCAATTTTAGGCGGCAGGAAAACCCAACTAAGCATCGTAAGAGAGCGCTTGAGAGTGCGAGTAGGCGTTTGCAGCATTGCAGCACCGCACGTACCGCCCAATACGATCAGGGCTGCAGGCCCGTTGAGTAAAGCGGCAATGGTGCCACCTTCAAGAAAGTTACCTCCAATGATGGCAATAAAGGCCAACAGGATGCCAATAAGGCTTAAGACATCCACACATCATCTCCCTAAGGCATGGCCGCCAGCCAAAACCTGTCAAATTCAAACCCAGCGCCGCTTCTGCCGAGCAGAAGCAGTACTATTACGTGCACGCGTCAGTAATATGTCGACCGATGTCGTCAAGACTGTAGACGGCATCTGCCAGATTTGCCTTGACCACTGCCATTGGCATGCCATAAATCACGCAGCTGGCTTCGTCTTGAGCCCATATCTGGCTGCCACCCTGCTTGAGCAGGCGTGCACCTTCGCGACCATCGGAGCCCATGCCAGTCAACACAACGGCCAATACCTTGTCGGTGAAGACCTTGGCAGCCGAACCAAACGTAATATCAACGCAGGGCTTGTAATTCAGTCGCTCATCACCCGGCAGGATTTTTACAGCACCCCGCCCGTCCAGCATCATTTGTTTACCGCCGGGTGCCAAGAGCGCCAGCCCTGGACGAAGCTGATCACCATCCTCAGCTTCCTTGACAGAAATCTTGCATAACTTGTCTAAACGCTCCGCAAATGCCTTGGTAAAGGCTGCAGGCATGTGCTGAATTAGCACAATCGGCGCAGGAAAGTTGGCAGGCAGCTGAGTCAGCACACGCTGCAAAGCCACCGGACCGCCGGTCGACGTGCCAATTGCTACCAGCTTATAGTTTTTACGACGTGGCGCAGCACTACTCACCGGCGCTGAGGACGACGAGCTTGCTGAAGCAGACCGTACCGCCGGACGAGATATTGCTGGCGAGGATGCAGCGGTATGAGCCGATACGCTCCCCGAGGCAGAGCGACGATTGCTTCGGGCAATGGTATGGATTTTCTCGCACAGGAGACGCTTTACGCTCTCTGGATGACGAGAAATATCCTCAAAATTCTTGGGTAGATAATCCACCGCGCCCGCATCCAGCGCGTCGAGCGTAACTCGAGCGCCTTCATGCGTAAGCGAAGAGAACATCAGAACGGGCGTCGGGCACTTTTGCATGATGTGCCGAACAGCCGTAATACCGTCCATGAAGGGCATTTCGTAGTCCATGGTAACGACGTCGGGTTTCAACGCCATCACCTGGTCAATCCCTTCACGCCCATTGGTCGCCGTCCCGACGACCGTGATATTAGGGTCACCCGCCAGGATTTCAGTCAAACGGCGGCGGAAGAAACCCGAATCATCCACCACCAACACTCTTACAGCCATATGACACTCCTAACGGCGGGGCTTTGGCTCAAATACTGCGGCGGGCGTAGCGCTTGAGCATGCTTGGTACATCAAGGATCAATGCGATCCGGCCATCACCGGTAATCGTAGCTCCAGACATACCTGGCGTTCCTTGCAACATCTTGCCTAAGGGCTTGATGACTACTTCTTCCTGGCCTACCAGTTGATCTACCACAAAACCGATGCGTTGCGTGCCAACTGAAAGAATCACGACATGACCTTCCTGTTGCTGCTCGTCGTACGCTGCATCCTTGACCAACCACCGCTTGAGATAGAACAGGGGTAACGCCTTGTCGCGCACCACTACAACCTCTTGTCCATCTACCACATTGGTACGTGACAGATCCAAGTGGAAAATCTCGTTGACGTTGACTAGTGGGAAGGCAAAAGCCTGATCACCCAACATCACCATTAGCGTTGGCATGATTGCCAAGGTCAATGGAACCTTAATGACGATCTTGGAGCCTTGGCCCTTGGTAGAAAAAACGTTTACCGTGCCGTTAAGCTGGGTAATTTTGGTTTTCACCACGTCCATTCCCACACCACGGCCAGAAACATCGGAGATTTCAGTCTTGGTAGAGAAACCTGGAGCAAAAATCAGGTTGTAGCATTCAAGGTCGGTCAAACGATCCGCTGCATCCTTATCAAGCAGCCCTTTCTCAACCGCTTTGGCACGCAATACATTGGGATCCATACCTTTGCCATCATCAGAGATAGCCAGCAAAATATGATCGCCTTCCTGCTCTGCGGACAAAATAACGCGCCCTGAACGAGGCTTGCCATTCATTTCGCGTTCGGCAGGCTCCTCGACACCGTGGTCTACTGCGTTACGCACCAAGTGCACCAACGGGTCGGCCAGGGCTTCAACCAAGTTCTTGTCGAGGTCGGTTTCTTCACCTACCAGCTCAAGACTGATTTCTTTCTTCAAATTGCGCGCCAGATCGCGAACCAGACGCGGGAAGCGGCCGAATACTTTCTTGATCGGCTGCATGCGGGTCTTCATGACCGAGGTCTGAAGGTCCGCTGTCACGACATCCAAGTTCGATACAGCCTTAGCCATGGCTTCATCGCCGCTGTTCAACCCAAGGCGAACCAGACGGTTACGAACCAGCACCAACTCGCCGACCATGTTCATGATCTCGTCGAGACGAGCCGTATCAACACGAACGGTAGTTTCGGCTTCGCTCGCCGGCTTCTCGGCAGCTGGAGCAGCTGCTGCACGGGGTTCGGCCTTGGGTGCTGCGCTTGCTGCCGGTACAGGAGCTGCTACCGGCTGAGGCTTCGCCGCTGGAGCAGGTGCCTTAGCAACAGGAGCTGGTGATGCCGGGGCAGCAGTAACGCCGGCGTCGAAACGGCCTTTTCCGTGTAGCTCATCCAGCAATGACTCAAACTCATCGTCAGTGATTTCATCGCCTGACTTCGGAGCAGGTGCAGCAGCCTTGACGGGTTCAGATGGAGCTACAGCAGCAGCGCCGTCAAACTTGCCCTTGCCATGCAACTGATCCAGTAATGACTCAAATTCATCATCAGTGATTTCATCGCCTGACTTCGGAGCAGGCGCAGCAGCCTTGGCAGGCTCAGACGGAGCTACAGCAGCAGCGCCGTCAAACTTGCCCTTGCCATGCAACTGATCCAGTAATGACTCGAACTCATCGTCAGTGATTTCATCGCCAGAAGCCGGCACGGCCGGGCTAACGGCTTCCACCGATGCAGGCTCGTTCCCAAGAGCGCTGAGAAGTCTGTCGAACTCATCGTCACTTACATCGCTAGCTGCAGGCTCTTGATCAGCCGCTATGGAGACCTGAGCCGGCTCCATAGCTACTGGAGCAGGCTCGGCACCTTGAGGCTCTGCCAGGCGTGCCAAGGCAGCCAGCAACTCAGGAGTAGCGGGTGTCGGCTCGGTACGTTCACGCACCTGACCAAACATTTCATTGACCGTATCCAAAGCTTGCAGGACAACGTCCATCAGCTCGGCATCTACACGACGCTCCCCCTTACGGAGGATGTCGAACACGTTTTCGGCAATATGGCAGCACTCAACCAGGGCATGCAGCTGCAAGAAGCCTGCACCACCCTTTACAGTGTGAAAACCACGGAAGATAGCGTTGAGAAGATTCATATCATCCGGGCGGCTTTCGAGTTCCACCAATTGCTCGGATAACAATTCGAGAATCTCGCCGGCCTCTACCAGGAAATCCTGGAGGATTTCTTCATCGGCGTCGAAGCTCATTCATGCACTCTCCAAAAAAGCCTGGCTCAGAAACCGAGGCTGGACAGAAGGTCATCTACGTCATCCTGGCTGGATACGACGTCTTCTCTTTTATCGGCATGAATTTGCGGACCTTCACCCCTCGAAGACTTTTCTTTTTGAATTTCTTCGATGGCCTTGACGTGGTCGTGGCTAATTCCTGCATAACGATCCACCTGACCGGCCATACGGACCAGTTTGACGAGATCGCGCTCGACTTGTGTGACAAGACTCGTCACACGCTTGATAACTTGACCGGTAAGATCCTGGTAATCCTGAGCCAACAGGATGTCGTTCAGCAGCGCAGAGAGCTTGTGGGCGTCCTCATCACTGCGGCCCAGGAAAGCACCGACACGCTTGGCCAAGTCACGAAACTCTTCAGCGCTGAGTTCGCGCCGCATGAAGCGGCCCCACTCTGCATGAAGCTCATGCGCGTCCTTACCAAACGACTCGATAAGCGGTGTACTGGCATCGACCAAATCCATGGTGCGGTTGGCAGCACGTTCTGTCATTTCTACAACGTAGCTAAGACGATCGGTTGCGTCCGCAACATTGGTCACTTCATTGGCATAGGACGCCTGAGGGTCAATTTGAAAATTGACGATTGCGTTGTGCAACTCCCGCGTCAGCTTGCCAATTTCCTGATACAGACCGCGATCACGTACCTGATTAAGCTCATTAATGAGCAGTACTGCCTGGCTAAAATTGCCTTCCTCAAGACTGGAAACCAGCTCTTGGGCATGCTTTTTCAGGGTCGTTTCCAGGTCTTCGAATGATTTACTGCCAAGGTCCATAACATCCTCGAGATGGTTATCAGCCGTTGACCCGCTCAAAGATCTTGTCAATCTTTTCTTTGAGCACCTGGGCAGTAAACGGCTTTACAACATAACCATTCACACCCGCTTGAGCTGCCTCGACAATTTGTTCGCGCTTGGCTTCGGCCGTTACCATCAGAACAGGCAGGTTCTTCAGGCGTGCATCGGCACGGACTTCCCGCAGCAGGTCAATACCCGTCATGCCCGGCATGTTCCAATCCGTTACCAGAAAGTCGAAGTTACCGCTTTGCAGCATTGGCAACGCCGTCAAACCGTCATCGGCTTCGGTAGTATTGGTGAACCCCAGATCTCGCAGCAAATTCTTGATGATGCGTCTCATAGTGGAGAAATCGTCCACGATGAGAATTTTCATATCTTTGTCCAAGTCGACCTCCATCCTTACCCAGACATGCCTTTTTGAAGGCATGCCATACATGCTTAGTGTTTTGCCTTAGCGCGAACGCCATTCAGCCAGACGAGCCCGCAGACGCGCTGCGCACTGACTGTGCAGTTGACAGACTCGGGATTCACTCACCCCAAGCACCTCTCCAATTTCCTTTAGGTTCAACTCCTCGTCGTAGTACAGCGACAAGACGAGACGCTCACGCTCTGGAAGATTGGCAATGGCTTCCGCCAGAGCCTGCTTGAAACGATCATCTTCCAGTCCTCGACCTGGCTCAAAATCATGGGCTCCGCTCTCTTCAAGACCGTGCTCACCCTCTTCCATCAAGTCATCAAAGCTAAACAGGCGACTTCCCAAGGTGTCATTGAGAATGCCGTAATATTCTTCAAGGCTTACACCAAGTTCGGCAGCAACTTCAGGATCTTTAGCGTCACGACCTGTTCTTGCTTCAACGGCACGGATAGCATCGGCTACCATACGGCTGTTTCGGTGCACCGAACGGGGTGCCCAGTCGCCCTTGCGGACCTCATCCAGCATCGCTCCGCGGATACGGATACCCGCATAGGTCTCAAAACTTGCACCTTTACCGGCATCGTATTTCTTGGATGCCTCAAGTAAACCGATCATGCCGGCTTGCATCAAGTCTTCTACCTGAACATTGGCAGGCAGACGCGCCAGCAAGTGATAGGCAATACGCTTGACCAACGGTGCATACTGATTAATCAGTTGCTCCTGCTGTGAGTGGGTCTGAGATTTACTGTACATACGGAGACCGCTGGAAGCTGTCATACATTTGGCCCTACAGTGGGTTGCACCAATCGTTCGACGAAAAACTCCAAGTGACCGCGTGGATTGGCCGGTAACGGCCAGGCATCCACCTTCTGGGCTATTGCCCGGAAAGCCAGAGCGGCTTTGGAGCGCGGGAATGCTTCGAATACGGACCGCTGCTTCTGGACGGCTTTCCGTACACATTCATCAAAAGGAACCGCACCCACATACTGCAGAGCCACATCCAAGAAACGGTCAGTTACCTTGGTCAGCTTAGCAAAGAGATTGCGACCTTCCTGGGGCGTCAATGCCATATTCGCTAGTACGCGAAACCGCGTGATTCCATGATCGCGGTTAAACATCTTGATAAGCGCATAGGCGTCCGTGATGGAAGTAGGCTCATCACAGACCACCAAAAGCACTTCCTGGGCAGCCCGTACAAAGCTCACTACCGAATCACCGATGCCGGCAGCCGTGTCAACGACAAGCACATCGATATCGTTGCTAATGTCGCTGAATGCCTGGATTAGACCGGCATGCTGAAGAGACGACAACTGCACCATGGCTTGCGCACCAGAGGCAGCCGGAACAATCCGAACACCACCTGGACCTTGCAGAATCACATCACGAAGATCACATCTACCTTCGATCACATCGGCGAGGGTCTGCTTTGGCGTAAGACCAAGCAGAACATCGACATTTGCCAAGCCCAAATCGGCATCGAGCAACATGACGCGTCGGCCAAGTTCGGCTAACGCCAGCGAAAGGTTCACTGAAACGTTGGTTTTACCAACGCCTCCCTTGCCGCCTGTCACTGCAATTACCTGTACGGGATGCATACCCATTGCTGTACACCTATGAAAAACCAGCCAGCCCGTTGGGGCAATTATGGTGTAGCCAGTTCGTTATCCTAACGAGCCAGCTGGCACTTAATCCTGAAGCGTGTACTGCTTTCTGACACTACGCCGCCTTTAAACCTTCTATTGCAAAAACCTTACCCAACTTGCAAAAAATGTTGCTCAACCTACACGCTTGGCCGGCTTTTGATACAGCTCGGCAAACATGTCTGCCATGGTTTCTTCAGCAGGCTCTTCAGTCAGCTGACGATTAACGGCACGGCTAACCAGCTGATGCTTGCGAGCAATGTGCAGGTCATCAGGGATACGCGGACCATCGGAGAGATAGGCTACCGGGATATGATGGCCAATTGCTACACCCAGTGCCTCACCGAGTGTGGCGGATTCATCCAGCTTGGTCAGAATGCAACCGGCCAAGCCACACCCTTTGTAATTTTGATAAGCCGCTTTAAGTACCTGGCTCTGACTGGTAACGGCCATTACCAAATAACTGCGAATTTTTAGTTTCTCACTTGCAAGCGCTTCCAGCTGCAGCCGCAGGGATGGATCATTGCCGGGCAGACCTGCTGTATCGATCAGCACCATGCGCTTGCGAGAAAGCGGCTCAAGTGCCTGAGCCAACGACTGCCGTGGATCTACAACGGTCACCGGCACATCGAGAATATGACCCAGCGTCTTGATTTGCTCTTGAGCGCCAATACGATGGCTATCCATGGTGACCAGGGCGAGGCTCTGCGCGCCATACTTCAAAACATAGCTCGCTGCCATTTTGGACAATGTTGTGGTCTTGCCTGATCCAGCCGGCCCGACGAAAGCGACAATACCGCCCTCTTCCAATAGATCAACCTGCGGGGTGTCGATAGCTTGAGTCAGGTGTGCCAGCAGCATACGCCAAGCCTGACGCGGCTCGTTGATGCTCGCTACACGCGCCATGAGGTCACGGCACATGTCAGCAGGAAGTCCCATGCGTTGCAGGCGGCGCCAGAAGTTTGCTTCATCCGGACGCTTATCCTGCATCTGCCCCCAAGCAATGGAACCCAACTGTACTTCGATCAGCTCACGCAGGCCGGTAATCTCGGAGCGTACGGCATCCAGAGCACGGCGATCTTCAGCAGAAGGTACTGCAGCCGCTACAGGTGCCGGCTGGGCAACTTTTGGCTCAGCAAGAACAGGTTCCTGGCGGGCTGTAATCTGCTCACTGCCAAAGAGTTGACTGTCTTTAGCTTGCGGTGCTGCCATACCCTGGTTAGGCGAGCGAATGGCCAGCTCAGCATGGGCTTCGGCGATACGCACTTGAGTCTTACGCAGCTCAGCTTCCAACGCGACATTCGGGGCAGTAGGCGTCGGCGCCTGATAATCCAGGGCAGCGGTTAGCTCAATGCCACCGGCAACACGACGATTGCTCAGGATTGCGGCTTCTGCACCCAGCTCGTCACGAACCAATTTCATGGCTTGACGCATATCAGCAGCAAAAAAGCGTTTAACTTGCATGGTTCAAACCTCAGCCGTTCTGGCCAACCGTTGCGATAATGGTGACTTGTTTGTTATCCGGAATTTCCTGATAAGCCAGCACAGACATAGTGGGAACTGCCATTCGAGCGAAGCGAGACATCATGCCGCGAATCGCACCGGCTACCAGCAACACGACTGGTTTACCCATCATTTCTTGACGCTGTGCTGCATCTACCAGAGAGCGTTGCAATTTCTCGGCCATTCCTGGTTCCAGGAACATGCCATCTTCAACGCCCTGTCCGGCCTTCTGCATACCATTAAGCAACATCTGTTCCAATCTCGGCTCTAGCGTAATAACAGGCAGCTCAGGCTCCAATCCAACAATGTTTTGGACGATTGCGCGGGACAGTGCCACGCGAACCGACGAAACCATGACGGCGGGATCTTGACTACGTGGCGCCACATTCGCAATAGCCTCGGCAATCGTACGGATATCACGAACCGAAACCTGCTCCTGCAGCAATTGCTGCAATACCTTAAGAAGCGTAGACAAGGAAATCATGCCTGGCACCAATTCCTCCGCCAGCTTTGGCGAACTCTTTGTTAAAAGCTGCAGTAACTGCTGTACTTCTTCATGGCCAAGCAACTCATGAGCATGCTTCTGTAGAACCTGGTTAAGGTGCGTCGCAACGACTGTGCTGGCATCCACTACGGTATAACCCAAGGACTGCGCCTGATCACGCTGACTCACGTCAATCCAGACCGCATCCAGGCCAAAAGCCGGATCCTTGGCAATCACACCATTTAGCGTGCCGAATACCTGACCGGGATTGATAGCCAGTTCGCGCTCAGGATAGATTTCAGCTTCTGCAACATTGACCCCCATCAGCGTCAAACGATAGGCGTTAGGCATTAGTTCCAGATTGTCGCGAATGTGTACCGCTGGCATCAGGAAGCCAAGGTCTTGAGACAGCTTCTTGCGGACACCCTTGATTCGTGTCAGAAGCTCCCCTCCCTGATTACGATCCACCAAGGGAATCAGGCGATAGCCTACTTCCAGCCCTACCATGTCAACCGGCGTTACATCATCCCAGCCGAGTTCTTTGGTTTCAGCCGGGCGTTGTACCGGAGCGAGATCCTGCTGACGCTTGGCTTCCTGTTCTGCTGCCTGCTTGACCTTACGCTGGCGATCCCAGATGAAATAGGCACCGGCTGCGGCCATAAAGCCCAGGCCCAGGAAGGGTACGTGCGGCATGCCCGGCACCAGACCCATCGTAATGATAATCGCAGCCGAAACCGCAAGCGCCTTTGGTGAGGCGAACATCTGGCGATTAACCTGCTGCCCCATGTCTTCAGAGGAAGACACACGAGTTACCATGATGGCAGCTGCAACAGACAACAGCAGTGAAGGTACTTGCGCAACCAGACCATCACCAATGGTCAACAACGCATAGATACGGCCAGCGTCAGCAATGCCCAGATTATGCTGCGTCATACCGATGGCGATACCGCCAAGAAGGTTGATAAACAGCACGAGAAGACCGGCAACAGCGTCACCACGAACGAACTTACTGGCACCATCCATCGAGCCGTAGAAATCAGCTTCCTGACCTACCTCAGCACGACGCTTCTTTGCTTCGGCTTGGTCAATCACACCTGCGTTCAGGTCAGCGTCGATAGCCATCTGCTTACCCGGCATGGCATCCAGGGTAAAGCGTGCGGATACTTCAGAGATACGACCGGCACCCTTGGTCACCACCACAAAGTTGATGATCATCAGGATGGCGAACACGACCGCACCGACGACGTAATTACCACCGACGACGACGTCACCAAATGCCTGAATCACCTTACCCGCAGCAGCATGGCCATCATGACCGTGGAGAAGAACAACACGGGTAGAGGCGACGTTCAGTGCTAGACGCAACAACGTTGCTACTAGCAGAATGGTCGGGAATACGGCGAAATCCAACGGTCGCAGCGCGTAGACGCTAACCAGCAACACCACAATCGACAGTGCAATGTTGAAGGTAAATAACACGTCGAGTAGAAACGGCGGGATCGGCAATGTCATCATGCCGAGCATGGCTAGAACCAATATCGGTACAGCCAGATTACCGCGGCTTAGGCTGCGAACATTGGTTAACATTTGCCCGTGATTAACTTTCACAGTCGTTCCTCTTGAATGCCTTGCATATCAATCTTTTGACGTCAGAGCGTCTTGATACAGGCTATTCAGCAAGCAACGGGCCAAGTCTCTTTTTTATTTATATTTGTTGCGTTTATACCGACTATATCGGCACACGCCGCCGTTTTCTTGAGGCCGGCCTTTGGCCATCCTTGATACCAAAACCATAATGAGGAAACCTGAACACCTGTACGAGGTCCCTTCACAAGACGCGCACGAAGCGCATAACAGGAGAACGTGATGAAAAAATGGATCGCCGTAACGCTTATGTCGGCAGGACTGGCTGGCCTGGCCCATGCAGATGAGGCATTAACTGTTCCACTCAATAGTGCGACAGCGAAAGGCCCAGGCGAAAGCGTAGGCAGCGTCACCATTACCAAAACTGAATACGGGCTGGTATTTACGCCGGACCTCAAAGGTCTGGAGCCGGGCGTACATGGATTCCATATTCATGCCAAACCCAGCTGCGATGCAGCAGAAGTCGATGGAAAAAATACGCCGGCGGGCGCTGCTGGTGGTCACTGGGATCCTGAAAACACCGGTAAACATGATGCGCCATGGGGGAATGGCCACAAAGGTGATCTTCCCGCGATCTACGTCACTCCCGATGGTATGGCCAGCCAACCAGTGCTAGCACCACGCCTCAGCGATCTGAACGAACTAAAAGGGCATGCCTTAATGGTACATGTAGGCGGTGATAATCATTCTGACCACCCCAAGCCTCTAGGCGGCGGTGGAGCCCGAATGGCGTGTGGTGTCATCAAGTAATAAAAAGGCCCCATTCAATGGGGCCTTTTACCTTTATTCGTCGCGTCGTAAATCTGGCGGAATAGGCGGTTCGTATGGCCGCTCTGGACGCCGACCCTGACCTGCCTTGTATTGCTTGAGTTGATAGACATAGGCTAGTACTTGCGCTACGGCAATATAGAGTCCGGCCGGAATTTCTTTATCTATATCAGTCGAGTAATACACTGCTCGCGCTAGGGCTGGAGACTCCAGTGTGGTAACGGCGTGCTCTTGGGCAAGCTCCCTGATTTTCAATGCAACAAAGTCGCTTCCCTTGGCCACCAGGATCGGTGCTCCTCCGGTAGCCGAATCGTATTTTAGTGCGACTGCATAATGCGTCGGGTTAGTAATAATGACATCCGCCTGCGGCACAGCAGTCATCATGCGCCGCTGAGCCATTTCCCTCTGCATCTGCCGCATACGCCCTTTCACCTCGGGCTTACCTTCACTGTCCTTGTATTCATCCTTGATCTGCTGTTTGGTCATCATCAACTTTTTCTTGCTGCTGTACCATTGAAATGGCACGTCAACACCAGCAATGATGAAAAGCCCTAATGACACCATTAGCGCTGCGTGCCCTGCTACTTGTATGCTATGCACAATAGCGCTTCCCAAGGGCTCCTTGGCAATAGATAGCAAGGCATCACGCTCAGACAAGAGAACCAGTATTGCAATCGTCAATAAGAGTACGAACTTGATCAGCGCCTTGCTCAACTCCATCAGCGCATGCGTCGAAAACATTCGCTTGAGCCCCGATAGAGGATTCATACGACTGAACTTGGGCTGGAGGGATTTGCTGGAAAATAAAAATCCCCCTAGTGCTATAGGACCAATAACGGCAGCCAGCACGAGGACAACAAAAATAGGTATCATGCCAAGCATGGCCGTCTTGCCTGAAGCCAGCAGCAGAATCCCCATGCTTCGCTCATCGAGAACGGCCTCCCGGTTCAACGAAAAGCTTCCGCGCATAAGATCCAGCAGCGCATCCCCCAGTACTGATCCAAACGCCAAAAGCGCTATGAGTCCGCCCATCACAACTGTCAGCGTGCCCAGCTCTCGGGATCGGGGTAACTGCCCTTCCTCTCGCGCCTCACGCTTACGTTTATCGGTGGGTTCCTCTGTACGATCTTCACTGCTGGATTCGTCCGACATGGCGACCTCCTATTATCGCGCCCGCACCAGCTCGCGGAGCCATTGCAGTGCTTCAGTGACTAATGATTCGTAGTGCGAAAAAATATCAGCCGTCCCAATCCAGATAATGACCAGCCCCAACCCAACGGTTAGCGGCATACCGATGGAAAAAATGTTGAGCTGAGGCGCTGCACGGGTCATTACGCCAAAGGCAAGGTTAACAACCAGCAATGCTGTAACGGCAGGCAAAACCAGCAGCACCCCAGCCCCCAGTACCCAACTCAATTTGCCCGCCAAATCCCAGAAGTGATCAACCGAGAGTACCTGGCCAACTGGCAGGGTCGTAAAGCTTTCCGCCAATATCTCCATGACGATCAGATGCCCATTCATGGACAAGAACAAAAGCGTCACCAGCACATTGAAGAACTGCCCCAGCACCGGTACCGAAATACCATTAGCCGGATCAACCATCGAAGCGAAGCTAAGGCCCGCCTGGGTCGATAACAACTGTCCGGAAATCACAAACACATGAAAAAACAGCTGGAGGCTAAAGCCCATCAGCGCTCCAATCAGTATCTGCTCTGCAATTAATGGCATGGCCTGCACGCTAACCGCATCCACTTGCGGCATAGGAGGCAGCGTAGGCACCAGCAATGCAGTAAACGCTAGCGCCATATAAAGCTTTACGCGCGCGGGAACCATATTGGTTCCAATGATAGGCATTGTCATAAAGAGCGCAGCAACTCGGAACAGGGGCAGCAGGAATGTACCGACCCAGCCGCCGATCTGTGCATCACTGAGTTCCAGCATGACTCAACCAATCAACATAGGAACGTTGATGATTATGTTACGCATAAACTCCATTAATTGGCGCGTCAACCAGGGCCCTAGAACAATTAGTGTCAACAGCGTAACAATCAATCGGGGCAGAAAGCTTAAGGTTTGTTCGTTGATCTGGGTTGCCGCTTGAAACATCGAGACAATCAAGCCAACAACCAAACTCGGCACAATCAAGATGCCCACTAACAACGCGGTTAACCAGAGCGCTTGTCGAAACAGATCTACGGCGACTTCAGGCGTCATGGGCCATCTCCCTTATACGGTACCGAAACTGCTAGCCAGGGTGCCCATGATCAGGGACCACCCATCAACCAGCACGAAAAGCATCAGCTTGAAAGGTAGAGAGATAATCATTGGCGACAGCATCATCATGCCCATACCCATCAGCACGCTGGCGACCACAAGATCGATCACAAGGAAAGGAATAAAAATCATGAACCCGATCTGAAAAGCCGTTTTCAGTTCAGAGGTTACGAACGCTGGAACCACAATTGTCAATGGGGCCTGATCAGGTGAAGCGATGTCCGTACGCTTGGACAACCGCATAAACATATCAAGATCAGACTGCCGGGTCTGTGCAAGCATGAAGTCCTTGATCGGTCCCTCCGCCCGCGCAATTGCATCCTGCGCGGTCAACTGCTCATTCAGATAGGGTTGCAAGGCGTCATTATTGATGCGATCAAAAACCGGCGCCATGATGAACAGCGTGAGAAACAGTGCCAAACCAATCAACACTTGGTTTGACGGTGTTGTCTGAAGTCCCAAGGCCTGACGGAGAATAGCGAATACAATAATGATTCGCGTAAAGCTGGTCATCAACATGACGAACGCTGGAATGAAACTCAGCGCTGTCATGATCAGCAAGATCTGCAGGCTGACGGAATATTCCTGCTGACCGTTAGCGTTTGTATTGAGTGTAATGGCGGAAATAGATAGCGGATTATTATTAGCCGCGCTTTCCTGACCAAAGGCCAAGGGTGCTGCAAGCGCGAGCAGCACGAGCAGGCAGTTACAAAGCAAACGAAGATTAGGTTTTAACAACGTTGTAAACACACCGGTTGTAACAGTCAGCACCAGTTCATTCTCCGCACCAGTAGCGCGAAAGGCTTCAATGTCATGATTTATCCTTAGGATCACGACTGATCAGCTCGAAAAGCCGTTGAGCAAACTCAGGCGAAGCCGGCTGTTCGTCAGCCAAACGAACCGGCTCTTTCATCACATGCAAAGGCGTAATACGCCCGGCAGTAAGCCCTACAAGCACTTGCTCTTGCCCTACCTGCACCAGCACTAATCTCTCCCGCGGGCCTAAATGCTGAGTCGCTACCAATTTGATAGTGTTATTACCGCGTGGTCCCACTTGCTGCACACGGCGGATAAGCCAGGCAAGGCCGAAGATAAGGCCGACGATCAACAGAAGACCCAGCACCAGTTGAGTCAACTGAGACCCTGTATTGGTAGCCGGAGCAACCGTCTCGGCCGCCTGAGCAGCAAGCGGCAAGGTAGTCAGTAGAGCTATGAGCATTCGCATAAGGTCAGCGTAGTTTCTTGATACGTTCACTGGGGCTGATGACATCGGTCAGCCGGATACCGAACTTCTCGTTAACCACCACCACTTCACCGTGAGCAATCAATGTACCGTTGACCAGAACATCGAGTGGCTCGCCTGCCAAGCGATCAAGCTCGATAACCGAGCCCTGATTCAGTTGTAGCAGGTTCCGAATGGAAATGTCGGTATGACCAACCTCCATCGAGATCATTACCGGGATGTCCAGAATCACATCCAGGTTCGGACCTTCCATACCCGTGATTTGCTGATTGTTACCCTGGGCTCCAGCAAACTCTTCTACAGGCGCACGGGCCGCAGGACTAGCACCCTGAGCCATCATCGCATCGATTTCATCCTGATTGGATTCGCCCGCCTCTGCCATCGCAGCGGCCCACTCATCAGCCAGAGCCTGTTCTTCGCTGTTGGTGTTTTGATCTGCCATCTTAACCTCAATCCAAAACGGTGAGCCTACGGCTCGAAAGAAATAAAAGCTTTCAGTCAAAATCGCATCAGCGAGAGCTCTTGACCGGTTCGATGATTTGCAAAGCCAGGTTACCTTTACGAGCGCCCATCTTGACCCTGAAAGTCGGCATACCATTAGCGCGCATTAGCATTTCTTCCGGCATTTCGACCGGAATTACATCGCCAGGCTGCATATGCAGAATGTCACGCAGTCTGAGCTGACGACGCACCACTGTCGCCTCCAGCGGTACACGGATATCCAACAGATCTTCGCGCATGGCCTTGACCCAGCGCTCATCCTGATCATCTACATCTGACTGAAAGCCAGCATCCAGCATTTCGCGGATTGGCTCAATCATGGAGTACGGCATGGCAATATGTAGCTCACCGCCACCGCCATCGAGCTCAATGCTGAACGAGCTAACCACTACCACTTCATTCGGGCTGACGATATTCGCCATAGCCGGATTGACTTCAGAGTTAATGTACTCGAACTGGCACGCCAGCATTGCGCCCCAAGCTTCCTTGAGGTCAACGAAGCACTGATCAAGCACCATGCGCACTACACGCAGCTCGGTCGGCGTAAACTCACGGCCCTCGATCTTGGCATGACGACCATCACCACCAAAGAAGTTATCCACCAGCTTGAAGACCAGCTTGGCATCCAGAATGAACAACGCCGTACCACGCAACGGCTTGATCTTTACCATGTTCAAGCTAGTCGGAACGTACAACGAGCGAACGTACTCGCCAAACTTCAGGACTTGTACACCCCCTACGGAAACGTCTGCCGAGCGACGCAACAAGTTGAACATACTAACGCGGGTATAACGAGCGAAGCGCTCGTTGATCATCTCCAGCGTTGGCATACGCCCACGAACGATGCGGTCCTGGCTTGTGAGGTCATATCCCCTGACCGAGCCTGTAGGTGCTATAGGATCCGTTTCTACAAGACCATCATCGACTCCATGTAGAAGTGCATCGATTTCATCCTGAGACAGTAAATCTTGTACAGACATGGCAATCCCTATTGCAGGACGAAGTTAGTGAACAAAACCTGCTCGACTGTAGGTTGACCCACCTGCTTCTGAGCAAGCTCCTGAATCTTGGACGTTGCCTGCTGACGCAACAGCTCTTTACCAACTGGCGTCAACAAGGCGTCATAATTTTGTGCCGAAAGCAGCATGACCAGCTGGTTACGCACTTGGGGCAAATGCGCCTTGAGCTCGTCCATCTTTGCCTGATCGCGCCCCATTAATGCTACGCCAACCTGCATATAACGCTGCCTACCGTTCACATTGAAGTTGACCACAAAAGACGGCGTTAATTTTTCATAGATAGCAGGTAACCGGACAGGAGTGGTCGGCTCTGCCTTTGCGGCTTCGGCATCATGAGCCTTCTTGTTCATGATGAACCATGTTGCTCCGACCGAAGCACCTATCGTTAATAGCAGCGCGACTACGACAATGATGATGAGCTTAAGCTTGCTTTTGCCAGCAGGTTTGGCGCCGTCATCAGCCGTTTGTTCTTTCTTGGCCATGCTTATATCCGTACTTGAGTGAACCGCTTACAGCCCTAGCAAAAGAGAGGGATAACAGCAGTCTTGTTGATACATTCATCTTTAGCCAGTCGCTTAAAGCCTGGCCTTCAGATTTGCCCTTGGTGAGACAAGCCTCATTACCTGTGAAAACCTTAGCGATCAGGCATAGAAGTCCACGACACCGTCATTTCTTTTTATCGCATGCGCTACCGTCTCACTTGAGGCTGCAGCTACTTCGTCGTTTGCACGATCCTCGTTACCCGATTTGGCATCTGAAGAGCGCCGCCCGCCCGTTCCCGTGTCCTGCTGCGCGGTTTGCCAGTCACGATGCGTCGACTGGTCAGAAACGTTTACATCAAGCGTCATACCCTGCTGCAGAAACATGTCCCGCAAACGCTGAGACTGGCTATCGAGCGCATCACGAACATCAGCATGCGGACTCGCAAAAGTAACCTGTGCCTGATCACTGGTCATGTCGATACGGACCTCCAGGCGACCCAACCCTGCCGGCTCGAGGCGAATATCTGCACTTTTAAGGTTTTGGCTCGACATCCACATGACTCGATCAATAACACCCTCGTGCCAATCGGACTGATTCATTGCCAACGGCTGGCCAGGCACTGTAGGTGCAACGGGCCGAGCAGTCTGAACGGGTGTTCCCATTGCCTGGGACAAGCTATTCAACTTGTCTGCAAAGGATTCATCGCGCCCACCAGATAATGCCCTGTCGTCAACATCCTTTAAGCCCTGCAGCACTTCTAGAGAGGCTTCGCCCTCAGCAGGTTGGTCTCCAGCTGCCGCTGCCAACAGAGAGTTCATCATCTCAGTCTGTTTGGTTACGCCTTGATTTGTACCTGCACTGGCTTGTCCAGCATTAGACGTTGTGTCGGTAGTTTGCGGCAGCTTACCGCCAGCCTGGGCCAGCAGTTGGCCAGCAACCTCATCCGAAGGCGTTGTCTGGCTGCTCAAAGTATCAGTTTCAGAAGCTGCATCCAGCCCTTGCAAAAGTGCTGGCTCATCACCTGCCATTAACGTCGACGTCAAAGAGCTGACGGCATTGGGAACAGGCACAGGGGCTATCTCAGCAGGTAGAGCCCCTGTCATTCCGAGTAGCAATAGCGGATCCAGCTGAACCTCGGGCACAGGGGATACATTCTCTTCCGCTATCGGCAAAGCTTTGCCGTAATCGGCAGACTGGGTGTCACCCTTCTGCTTCACCTCTGAAGAGGCAGATTCGCCAGCCTTGCTGTCATCAACCCTGCTGTCTTTAGGCGATGCAGATGACTCACGTCTTACAGATTTAGTGTCCGTGTCACGCGTACGTGTTTCGTTGCGAGCAGGTTGTTGCTCCTTGGCATAGACATCGGAAAAACGCGGGGTATCACTGCGAATTGACTCAGCAGGCTTTGACGGCGCTTTAAATGCCGATTTGGCCGAGCTGATGTCAGGCGTCGACGACAAGGTGAAGTCAGAGGCGACAGCCATAAAATTGCTCCAGTTAAGGTATCTAGAGCTAGAGAAGCAAACGCTGGGCCAGCTTTGAGGAAAGCTTTAAAATTATGTATACCGTTGCCGTTCCGATTTAAACAGAATGCGCACAATGGCAAACTCACGCTGGATGCTTTCGATTTTTTCATCGATTATGGCCAGAGGAGCATTCCGGCGAGCAGCCTCCTCTAAATCCCGACAAAGATTTGTCAGAATTATAGCGCCCATATTGCTAGAGCTTCCCTTGAAGCTATGCGCTACATGCCGAAGCTGTACCAAGTCTTGTGCCCCACAGGCGTTCCTCAGCGCACGAATGCGCTCCTCGGAGTCAGAAATATAGGTATCGAGCAAGTTACCGTACTCATCTTCCATGATTTCCTGTAAAGCAACGAGGGTATCGGTATCTAAATGTGGCAATGACATGCTAGGACTCACTCATCAGGCCAAAGATGCCAGACGAAATGGTGAAGTAACGTGAGGGAAAAGCGTAAGCGCAGCGTTGCACAAAGCTTCCACATTAAACCCTCCGTTAATAGTTAAGACTGGTAAATGCTTTGAGAGATGATTCTGACAAAGCTGGCACTCTAATGGCACCCCTAATCCAGAATAAATTGCTCCAAGGCGAGTCCGGTAAGCTTTTATGCTGCTGTAATTAAGCTTGTAGACATCATAATGACCAATCTTTTACCAGACTTGAAAGGATAACCATAAGCCTGGCGTCAAAAATCCAGCAACTTGTAATCCTTATCTTTCACTTACTGCAAAAATTGACTTGCTGACTTTTATATGGCGGCATTTGAAGCAGATGATGACGATAAAAAAGGCCAGCAAATAGACTGGCCTTGAGATCACTGCATACGGACCCGCTGCAAAATTCGCTGAGAGAACTCATCCATCTGCTTCTGCTCTCGCTTGTCTTCCACGAGCCGCTGCTCCTGACGGTACTTTTCAACCAGCTTCTTCAAGCCTTCCAGTCGAGCATAGCGCTGCTGCCAGGACTGGCGCGCCTTGTCCACAACATCGCGATGCCAATGCGTGCTTCGCTCCTGTTGAGCAATAGCATCCTCAAGCTGGCTGAGAAAGCGCTGATAACCAATCATCCACTGGCCTGAAACACCTTGGCTTCCGGCATTGAGCCACTGCTTGTGATAGTCATCCCGATAACGCTGTAGATCGGCGAGCTTCTGCTCGGCTTGCATCAACTGCGTCTGGCACTTGCCTAATTGACGAGCGGCATCCCGCTCCTCTTGCTCACTCATGTCTACTACTGGAGACAACCGTTCAGCACGACCTTTCATGATTCATCAGCTCTCCAGCAATACGCCTAGATTTTGCCCGCTCTGCTCAAGCGACTCGCTTTCATTCAGACCCTGCCGCAAATACTGCTGCATGGACGGGTAGCGCTTGATTGCCTGGTCAGTTTCAGGGTCACCACCGGGCACATAAGCCCCTACACTGATCAAGTCACGGCTTTGCTGGAAGCGAGACCACAACTGCTTCATACGCTGAGCATTACGCAAATGCTCAGGGCTTACGACTTGCGGCATTACCCGGCTGATCGACGCTTCAATATCGATGGCTGGATAATGACCCTCTTCCGCTAAACGCCGGGATAAAACGAAGTGACCATCCAGCACACCTCGCGCCGCATCGGCAATAGGATCCTGCTGGTCGTCACCCTCAGACAATACAGTGTAGAACGCTGTGATTGAACCACCACCTTTTTCAGCATTACCGGCGCGTTCCACAAGACTAGGTAGCTTGGCAAACACAGACGGCGGATAACCTTTTGTTGCAGGCGGTTCGCCAATAGCCAGTGCGATTTCACGCTGAGCCTGTGCATAGCGGGTCAGGGAATCCATTAGCAGCAGAACGTTTTTGCCTTTGTCACGGAAGTACTCAGCAATACGAGTGCAGTACATGGCGGCACGCAGACGCAGTAATGGCGCATCATCCGCAGGCGAGGCGACAACGACGGAGCGTTTGATACCCTCCTCTCCCAGGATGTGCTCGATAAACTCCTTAACTTCACGACCCCGCTCACCAATCAGCCCGACCACGATGATGTCCGCCTTGGTAAAGCGGGTCATCATGCCGAGCAGCACGCTCTTACCTACGCCAGTACCCGCAAATAGACCCAAACGCTGGCCGCGGCCGACCGTCAATAAACCATTGATGCTACGTACACCAACATCGAGGGGCTCATGAATAGGTTCGCGATTGAGTGGGTTGATGGTTGGGCCGTCGATTGGTACCCAATCCTCAGCCCTCATCCTTCCTTTACCATCCAGTGCATTGCCCAATCCATCAAGAACGCGACCTAGCATCGACATGCCCATCGGCAAACGTCCGGTATCAGGCAGGGGAACAACACGCGCTCCGGGTGCAATGCCAGCCAAACTACCAATCGGCATTAAAAATGTTCGATCTCCTGAGAATCCCATCACCTCAGCTTCTACCTGAGCATGCTGGTAAGTGCCGCCATTGATGACTCGGCAACGGCTACCTACGGCAGCACGTAAACCCTCGGCCTCAAGCGTCAGACCTACCATTCGCAACAGGCGTCCCTCAATCACGGGTTCACCCGGCAGGCTTACCGCGTCAATATAACCACCCAGGCGACGTTGAAAACTCAGTCGATCAAGATGCATCAGCAGCATCCTCCAGCGAGATATGCAGATCAGGGTCAGCAGGTTGTGTAGCTTGGTGGCGTTGCTGTTCCATAATTTGAGTCAGCGCTTGGGCCAGTCGCGTTTCAATGCTGGCGTCGATCACACTGTGCTCGCTTTCGATCCGGCAACCGCCCGGCAAAAGATTTTCGTCCTCCAACAGCTTCCAACGCTCGTCATGTCGATCACGCAGGGCTTTTACTAGATCGAAATCCTGCGGGTTGAGATGAATACGAATATTCTCAGCGCCCATAGGCAGAAGCTTCAACGCCTCCCGCAAAATCCTTTGTAGCTGCGTAGAGTCGTCCTTCAGTTCACGTTGGATGACCTGCTTGGTGACGTGCTCCACAAGACGAACCAGAGCCTGCTCCAGCTCGCGGTCTTGCTGAGCGATAGGTTCAAGAAGCTGCTCCATGAGGATTTCCAGGCTACGCAGCTTGGCTGTCAACACTACCTCAGCCTCTTGTCGGGCCTTCATTTGCCCAGAGTGGAAGCCGTCACGTTCACCCGTTACAAAACCTTCGTTATAGGCTTCCTGGCGGATAGCCTCCACTTCCTCGAGCGTCAACGGCTTGACTTCCTCTACCGGAACGTCCTCAACCGTGACAGTCTCTTCGTCAGCTGCCTCAGGCTCAGGCTCAGGATCAATAGCTACGTCTTCGACAGGGTTACTGTCTAGATCAGGCAGAAGCCATCGCTCGAAGATACTGACTTCCTTCGCGCGAATCAGATCGCTGACATCCTCTTTGTTCATGACCCACCTGACAGAAAAGCTACGGTATACCAAGTAGGTAGCAAGGCTTGGGCCAACTTAGAATAAAAAAGCCCGATCACTGCCAGAGGGCAGTGATCGGGCTTAGAGCTATTGCAAAGGCTTACACCATTTCTTCGCCGCCCTTGGCACCTAGAACGATTTCGCCAGCCTCAGCCATACGACGAGCCACTGCGATAACCTCTTTCTGAGCCCCTTCCACTTCAGAGATACGAACAGGTCCACGAGACTCTAGATCATCACGCAGCAACTCACCTGCACGCTTAGACATATTGCGGAAGAATTTTTCCTTGATCCCTTCATCTGCACCCTTAAGCGCTAGAACCAGGATATCGGACGACACCTCACGCAGCAGTGCCTGGATACCACGGTCGTCCACATCAACCAAGTTACCAAAGACGAACATAAGATCTTCGATCTGGGCAGACAGTGCATCGTCCACGCTGCGGATCGCATCCATAAGAGGAGCTTCGACCGCGCTGTCCAGATAGTTCATGATATCGGCAGCACGCTTCACACCTCCCAGCGTAGTACGAGCCGAGCTGGCGCTACCAGAGAATTGTTTCTCCAGAATCATGTTCAACTCTTTCAAGGCTGCTGGCTGGACCGTATTCAGCGAGGACACTCGCAGAATGATGTCCAACCGAATCTTCTGATCGAAATGCGCCAGAACTTCGGCAGCCTGATCTGCATCCAGGTAAGCCACTACAATCGCCTGAATCTGCGGATGCTCGTAGCGGATGACATCCGCTACAGCACGAGGTTCCATCCATTTAAGACTATCCAGACCGCTCGTATTGCCACCTAGCAGGATTCGATCGATCAGGCCATTCGCCTTATCCTCACCCAGTGCCTGAGTCAGCATCTTGCGAATATACCCGTCGGTACCTACACCTAGGCTGGTCTGCTCACCCACTACTTCGATAAAGTTACCTAGTACATGTTCGGCTTGGTCCCGGCTGATGTTACGCACTTGAGCCATCGCAGTACCGACACGCTGTACTTCTTTCGGGCCCAGGTGGCGCAGGATCTGGGCAGCGTCTGCCTCTCCCAGGGAGAGCAACAGGACAGCTGCTTTATCTACATTGCTCATGCTGTTGAATTCACTCGTCGGCATTGATCCAGTCCCTCACAACTTGGGCTACCAGGCCCGGGTCTTCGGTCACCAATTGCTTGATGGCGTTGAGTTGTACTTCGTAGTTTTCGCTCGGTCCAGGCAGCATCAGCGCTGAAGGACTTGCCAGACTTACCTTGTCATCGGCCAAATCACCACCACCCAGGCCACCCGCTCCACTGCCTGCCAGATCTCCAGCAGTACCGCCTATACCATCAGCCGGCACCAGGTCCTTGCTCTTGTTAGTACCTGCCAGGTTGTTAAGAACCGGACGCAAGACACCAAATACCAAGACCAGGATAAACAGCACACCCAGACCTTGCTTAACGACATCCCAGAACCAAGGCTGCGAGTAGAAGGGAACGCTCTCCACATCATCAGCAGCGATCGGGGCAAAGGGCGCATTGATTACGCTAACACTGTCACCACGACTTGCATCAAAACCTACCGCGTCTTGTACCAGGCGAGTAAAGCGAGCCAGGTCATCGGCACTCCAAGGGGTACGATTTACTTGCCCCGTTGCCGCATCCAACTTCACCTGATCATCCAGTACTACCGCTACAGAGAGTCGACGTACTCGGCCTTGCTGTTGGCGGGTGTAGCTGATACTGCGATCCAACTCATAATTACGTGTGCTTTGGTCACGCTTGTCTGTCGGGTAAGGCACTGTCGCTGGCAAGCCGGTCTTCGGATCATTGATGAACTGATCATTAGGGTCACGAATCGGCTGACCTGGCGCCGTAAAGTTAGCACCCGCTGCTGCCGTTGCATTCTCAGGTGCAGTTGCTGGTCCAGGTGGCTGATTGGACAGAGCACCCGGTACCCCCTGCGGCCCACCGCCAGCCGTTTGACGCTGTTCGGTATTGACCTGCTCGCTACGGAGCGCAGGCTGATCAGGGTTGAATTGCTCAGATGTTGATTCAACCGAGTTAAAATCTACATCTGCCGATACTTCTGCCTTAAAGCGACCGTTACCTACAATCGGTTGCATCATGTTTTGCACACGTTGAGTCAGTGTGCTCTCGATGCGATTCGTATAATCCAGCTGCTTACCTGCAACACTGAATTCAGACTGGTTTAGCTGATCAGACAGAAGCTGCCCTTTCTGATCAACCACTGTTACCTGAGACTTCGTTAACTCGGGAACACTTGTGGCTACAAGATTAACGATTGCCATTACTTGTCCAGTCTCTAAGGTACGACCGGGATAAAGATCAACCAAGACCGAGGCTGTCGGCTTACGCTCATCCCGTACAAAGACAGAGCCTTTTGGAATCGCCAAGTGAACACGTGCACTTTTGATGCCATTCAAACTAGCAATGGTACGGGACAACTCACCTTCAAGACCGCGACGGTAATTTGCCGCCTCCATGAACTGGCTGGTCCCTAGTGGCTGCTCTTTATCCAGCAGCTCAAAACCAACGATACCATCAGTAGGCGCTACGCCAGCGCTAGCCATCTTTAGTCGGGCACGACCTAGATCGTCAGCCTTTACCAACAAGGCTCCCGTATTAGGATCAACCTTGTAAGTGATATCAGCTGAAGTCAGCGCTTCGACTACTTGGTTGGCATCCAAGCCAGACATGCTGCCGTACAAGGGGCGGTAATCAGGCTGTTGTGACCACAGCACAACTGCGAACCCCAAGGCGACGCTGGCAGCCAAGCCAACCATAAGGCCGACTTGACGCAAAATTGGCATTTCAGACAGGTTGTCTAAAAACCCTAGGCCCGGAAAAGACTTCTTGGATGCGCCAGAGGCATCTACCTTAGCGGGAACCTGATTATTGAGGGCGGTGTCGGCCATTCAATCTATCCTCAGATAGGCATCTGCATAATGTCTTGGTAGGCCTGAACCATCTTGTTACGGACTTGGGTCATGGCCTGGAAGGAAACGCTTGCTTTCTGCGAGGCGATCATGACTTCCGTCAGATCAACTCCACCTTGGCCAAGCTCAAATGCTTTGGCCATATCATTGGAAACCTTTTGCGTCTCATTGACTTTACGGACAGCCTGTCCAAGTAAATCCGGAAAGCTAGGCACGCCTGCAGCAGCCTCGACACCGACAGGGCTAGCCATTGGCTTTCGTGCCATAGCTTCTGTCTGCATGGAGCGCATCTCCAGCATTAAACGATTGAACTCAACACCTTGAACCATTTCACCCTCCAACCAGCGCAGATTTTTGACGCCGCGCTTTTGCTATACTTTGATATTGCAATGGCGATGCCAAGTTTGATTCGTCAGCCAAACTCACCTAGCCAACCGGCTTGACGCCAGGTTCCAATCACTATCAAGGTCAGAGCAATTAACAGGCCAGAAAGGTAAATATTTAATCGGAACAGCCCTGCTTCGATTAAACCAAGGTGGGTGGATAGAAAGAAATACAGGATAGTGCCTTAGTAGAAGGCACCATCAGCAGACACTGGCGAGGCAGTACTTAGAAACGCCAAAAGATTAGCGAAGCTAAGTACTTGTAAATAAGTGAAGGTACTAGCTTTGCTTCGTCAATCGATTGTCAGAACTTGGGCATTCTTTTCAAGAATTGCAGGACCAATACCTTTTACCTCTATCAATTCGTCAATCGCCTGAAATGGCCCATGTTCACTGCGATATTCGACAATAGCTTTTGCTTTGGCAGCACCAATACCCTTAAGTCGTTTATCCAGCGTTGCGGCATCTGCCGTATTGATATTTACCTTGCCAGAAAACGCAGTTTCAGAGGATCTAGAAACTCTTGAAGGAGCGTCTATTACCGGAATGCGTTTAGGTAGCTGGTAATGCAGGGGGTCACCGTACGTTTCTGCGTGAGCAGACGACGCGATCATAAAGAGAGTAAAACAGGCAAAAATACGGGATAGCAGAAGTTTGCGCATAAGCAGATGTCCTTTTCCAAGCGCATGATCGAATTTTAATGCACCAGAGCTTGAGCCTGAATCCCTAGCCTCGCTCTAGATGCATAATGCTACCAACTACTCATGTCTTATCGAAAAGACTACGACTGGTAGCACTACACCGTCACTGTTAAGCAGTCACCTGACTGGAGTTTTCATTAGAATGCACAGCCTTTGCACCCATTAGCGCATCAAGGGAGTTCTGAACTCCTGCTTGCCAGTTGCTTGGGTCAATTCCAAAGCGACTTTTCAGTAATGTACTGTCTAGCACCGAATAAGAAGGACGACGTGCAGGTGTCGGAAAATCTGCTGTCGTAATCCCATTTACTCTAGGAAGCTTGCTGATAAATCCTCTATCCAACGCAACCTCGAGAATATACCGTGCAAACCCACACCACGTGACGGGATTGTTACCTCCGAAATGGTAAAGACCGAATAAATCAGAGTCGTCAGCAGCACCAACCTGATGAGCTATAGATAGCAACGCATCAGCGATGTGACCTGCATAGGTTGGAGTCCCTTGCTGATCATCTACGACTTGCAACTTATCTCGTTCTGATGCCAGACGAAGCATGGTCTTCATAAAATTATTACCATGCTCGCTAAATACCCAAGCCGTTCTTATGATGACATGGTTTGGACAAGCGTCCTGAATACGATATTCACCTTCCAATTTCGTCGCTCCGTAAACACCAGACGGCCCTACAGGATCATCAGGTGTATAAGGAACAGAAGCGTCGCCTGAAAATACATAATCGGTAGAAATATGTAATATCGAACAACCATGCTCCTGACAAAGCTTGGCTAACGTAGCAGGGCCTTTAATATTGGCTCGAGCTGCTACATCAGGTTCCATTTCAGCCTTATCTACTGAGGTATAAGCTGCAGCGTTTATCAGCACAGATGGCTTGAAACGCTGCAGGTGCTCGGCCACAGAGCGCTCGTCCGCAATATCCAACGTGGCACGACCGTGCGCCTCCCACGCCAAGTCACTGCGCTTCAAGCGATCAATCAGGCATTTTCCAACCTGACCATTTCCCCCTGCGACCATAACTCTCATTTATACAGCTCCACTAGGCGTAGACCCTGAGCATCTTTGGCTGACAACTGAGGATCTGACATCTTCCAGTCAATGCCAAGATCAGGATCATTCCAGATCAGGCATCCTTCATCGGAAGGATCATAATAATCAGTGCACTTGTATTCAAAATCCGCCGTCTCAGAAAGAACAACGAAGCCATGAGCAAGTCCTGGCGGAACCCAAAGCTGCCGCTTGTTATCTTCAGAGAGAATCTCAGCAACCCAACGACCGAAAGTGGGCGAGTCTTGACGAATATCAACTGCTACGTCCAGCACTTCACCCTTCACGCAGCGAACAAGCTTGCCTTGAGGCCGACTGCGCTGAAAATGCAATCCGCGCAGAACACCTCGTGTTGAACGGGAATGGTTGTCTTGCACAAAAGGCAACGTTATGCCGGCTTGCTCGGCATAACGATCAGCTTGAAACGTTTCGAGAAAGAATCCCCGCGAGTCCCCAAAGACTCGCGGCTGAATGATCTTTACGTCCGCAATGATCGTATCGATCACTTCCATTATTGGTCTCCTGCAATCAAGCGTGCCAGATATTGGCCGTAACCCGTTTTGCTTAGAGACTCAGCCTGCAATGCAACCTGGTCGCGAGTAACCCAACCCTTTTGAAAGGCAATCTCTTCAAGGCAGGCGACCTTGAGACCCTGACGCTTTTCAATAGTCTGAACAAAATGGCCCGCTTCAAGCAATGCATCATGAGTGCCAGTATCAAGCCAGGCAAACCCACGCCCGAGAACAGAAACATTCAGATCGCCACGACGCAAATACTCATTATTGACGTCGGTAATTTCCAACTCGCCGCGAGGTGACGGCTTAATATTGGCCGCAATTTCAACTACATCGTTGTCGTAAAAGTACAGGCCTGTTACCGCATAATTAGACTTCGGCTTTTTGGGCTTCTCTTCGATACTGATGGCTTTGCCATTTTCATCAAACTCAACAACACCAAAACGCTCTGGGTCAGCCGTGTAATAACCAAAAACAGTTGCGCCCTTTTCACGAGTCGTAGCGTTTACCAGTGTTTGAGTAAAGCTTTGGCCGTAAAAAATATTATCGCCGAGGACCAGGCAAACATTATCGTCACCAATAAAGTCAGCCCCAATGATGAAGGCCTGAGCTAACCCATCAGGACTCGGTTGCACGGCATAACTCAGCTTGATACCAAACTGACTACCATCGCCAAGCATACGCTGAAAGCCAGGTAGGTCTGTTGGCGTGGAAATAATCAAAACTTCTTGAATGCCTGCCAGCATCAGTACTGACAGAGGGTAGTAAATCATCGGCTTGTCATAGACAGGCAATGACTGCTTAGAAACACCTAGTGTAATCGGATGCAAACGAGTTCCCGAACCGCCCGCCAGCAATATTCCCTTGTACTTTTTCATTACGCGTCCTTCTCAGTCGATATAGGCTTAAGGATATAAATGCAGCTAACCCTGGCTGAAAATTAAACAGCTTCACCCAATCGCTCGAGACGGTAAGCGCCAGAAAGAACGCGCTGCCACCAGGAACGGTTGTTAAGGTACCACTCAACCGTTTTACGCAGACCGGTTTCAAAGCTTTCCTGCGGAACCCAACCAAGTTCTGATTCAATCTTGCTAGCATCAATTGCATAACGCAGATCATGACCTGGACGATCTTTTACGAAGGTAATTAGATCGCGATAGGCTGTAATACCTGCAGGCTTCTCAGGAGCCAACTCTTCAAGCAGATCACAAACAGCTTCTACCACTTCCAAGTTACGCTTTTCGTTATGGCCTCCAATATTGTAGGTCTCGCCTACGACACCCTTGGTTACTACGGTATAAAGCGCACGGGCATGATCTTCGACAAACAGCCAATCACGAATTTGTGAGCCATCACCATATACAGGCAGCGGTTTGCCATGCATGGCATTTAGGATAATGTGCGGAATCAGTTTTTCAGGGAAATGGAAAGGACCATAATTGTTAGAACAATTGGTCACTAGAACTGGTAAACCGTAGGTACGTCCCCAAGCACGAACCAGATGATCACTACCCGCTTTGCTAGCTGAGTAAGGTGAGCTTGGCGCATAAGGTGTTGTTTCGGTGAACAAGTCATCCGTGCCATGCAGATCGCCGAATACTTCATCAGTAGATATATGATGGAAACGGAATGCTTGTTTGGCCTCACTTTCCAGACCAGACCAATATGCGCGAGCAACCTCAAGCAATGTGCCCGTACCCAGCACATTCGTACGAATGAACTCGGCCGGTCCTTCAATTGAGCGGTCTACGTGAGACTCAGCAGCCAAGTGCATAACTACGTTAGGCTTGAAGGAGGCAAATACTTTTTCTAGCGCAGTCTTATCGCAGATGTCAACCTGATGGAATTCGTACCGATCAGACGATGAGACCTCATTCAAGGACTCCACATTGCCTGCATAGGTCAGCTTGTCAACGTTGGCAACGTGACAATCGGTCTCATTAACTAAAAAGCGGACCACTGCAGAACCAATGAACCCCGCACCACCTGTTACCAGAACTTTCATCCTGAACCTGCCTGATAGTTAAACTTCCCGCACGATAGATCCCATAGAGAACTAGCTGCAGAAAAACACATGGAAAACTTACACGACCCGAGCTTTTCGCAGCCTGCAAGCGGCATCATTACACAGCAACAACGTACTGCATGACTCGTCACTGCTTTGTGTTGCGACGAAGACTCGAGTTAAACAGTTTTCCATATGAAAAGTTCCAACTGACAAAGGACGGTTGAACTTTTGTGTGCAGAAGATCAAATTACATCGCTTAAGAATTGCTGAGTAATCCTAGTGAAACCCCAATTATCTCTAGGATCAAGCATCCCGACGGCGCTGAAGGTGGAGCCAGTCTACGATCTCGCCTTCCGGCGCATAGCCGTCGACCGTTTCGCGAAGAAGCTGCCGCAGCCGAGGGTAATCTTCACTGTGAATACAGGCCATCAGATCCATTAGTACCTTGCGATAATTATCCCACGGCAGGTATTTTTCATTAGCTCGCATAATCATTGCATGATCAGTTGGGCTTACGTTATCGCCAATCAAAAGCTCTTCATATAACTTCTCACCAGGCCTTAAGCCAGTGAAGATAATCTCTATGTCTCCGTATGGATTATTCTCTGAGCGCACAGTCATTCCAGACAAATTGATCATTTTTTCCGCTAGTTCAATGATTTTGACTGGCTCCCCCATATCCAGAACGAATACATCCCCACCCTCACCCATTGAACCCGCCTGTATAACGAGCTGAGCAGCTTCAGGTATAGTCATGAAGAAACGCGTAATATTAGGATGGGTAACCGTGACGGGACCGCCCTGTTTAATCTGGCTCCGAAATAACGGGATGACCGACCCTGATGATCCCAGCACGTTCCCGAACCTCACCATGGTAAAGCGGGTTTTATTGACATGGTGAACAGCGTTCTTCTCACCGATAAAGACTGGTGCTGCTTCGTGACTCAATGCTTGCAGGATCATTTCTGAAAGGCGCTTCGTACTACCCATAATATTGGTAGGACGGACAGCTTTATCAGTAGAGATGAGAACAAAGTTCTGTACTCCCGCCTGAATACTGGCCTGGGCAGCATATAGAGTGCCGATGACATTATTGAGGAAGCCCTCAGCAATATTATGCTCCACCATAGGAACATGCTTATAAGCTGCGGCATGATAGATAGTATTTACGCCCCAAGTGTGCAGTACATGTAGCATATGCTCATTATTACGCACAGTTCCCAGTATGGGGATTAAGGTAATTGGCAATGACTCGCGCTGTATACGCTGCTCTAACTCAGCATGAATCGTATACAGATTAAATTCCGATTGTTCGAACAATAAAAGTGTTTGCGGTAACGTTTTGACAATCTGTCGACAGAGTTCGGAACCTATCGACCCACCTGCTCCAGTCACCAGTACCACTTGGCCCCGAATACACCGATCAAACAGCTCTTGTCTGGGAGCAACAGAGTCACGCCCGAGAAGATCGGCAATATCTACTTCCTGGATGTCTTCAACTTTTACCCGTCCGTTAGCAAGGTCCGCAACACTTGGCACACTACGAACATGCAAAGGAAACGCTTTTAACAACTCCAAAATCTCTTTTCGCCGTGCGCGACTAGCAGACGGAATAGCCAGCAAAATTTCTTCGGCGCCAGTATCCTCAATCATTTGTTGAATATGTTTTGGCGAGTAGACCTGAATACCAGCAATCACTCGATTAGCAATTGTTTTATCGTCATCAACGAAGGCTACCGGGCGCATTACCCGCCCCATACGCAGCGCTGCTACTAATTGATTTCCAGCAGAACCCGCACCATAGATAGCTACACGAACAAGGCTTTCCTGCTGCTTAATAAACGGCACAGCCGCATACCAGTCCCCCAAGAAGTACTGACGCAAAGCCAAGCGCAGTCCACCCACAAATAAAAGACTGAGTATCCAATAATTAAATATCATGGATCGCGGCACTATTTCAGGTAGGTCGCGATACCAATAAATCACCAGCGAAAGAATTAAGACAGAAAGGGTGACTGCTTTGGAAATTGCCAATAAAGCATCATTGCCTAGGTATCGCATTACGGCTCGATACATGCCAAACCGAATGAATAAGGGGATGGAGAGGATAGGTGTTACGATGAAAAGCCAGGCATGCCCTCCAAAGGGCTCAATCATTTTGGCCGAGCCGAGGCGGATATAAAAAGCTAACCAAAGCGCAAGCCAAATAAGCAGCAGATCCACACTGACCTGTATTAACCGCTTTGTACGGCGATTCAGCTTGACCAGTCGTTCACGCATGCCATACCTCTCTTAACTACACTCGCAAACGATCAGTTAAGACCGCACCTCTTTTATACCTGCTTTAAAGCTTATAGCTAAAATGAGCAAAGGGATATAAGCGATAGTCAGTCCTAAGAGGCCTGATACATATCCAAGCGTCACTAGAAATGCACAGGGTAGCAACCACAATATATTTATAGCTATGACACTTAATGTCACCACCCTATGGCTGGCGAAATAGCGTGACGCCCATTGATAAGCATGACTCCGATGGGCTTCATAAATCCTATCTCCACGAAATAAACGTCGAAATAATGTCCAAGTTGCATCAACGATAAAAATACCGAGCAAAATCAGCCAAGACCAAAATAACTCGGGCTTCGCCCAGCCAGCTTGAATAGACATCAGCCCCAAGATGATACCTAGAAATCCACTACCTACATCTCCCATAAATATACGGGCAGGCGGCATATTCCAAAATAAGAAACCCAATACGGTACAACCAAGCAAAGCTGGAAGCCAGACAACATCTTGGTTACCGCTTAGGACATATAACAGTACGCCACTAAAGGTTACACATACAGCTTCAGCCCCGGCAATTCCATCAATGCCGTCCATAAAGTTGTACAGGTTGAGCAACCATACTAAATATAAAACTGCAATAGCCTGAGCAAGCAGACCGGGCGTTAAATACAAAAACCCTAGATCCAAAGGAGGCAAACCATTAAGCCAAAAAGCCCCCCAAAACGCAGCAACAATATGCCCTAAAATGCGCCAGCGAGCAGGAACATGTTGGTGATCATCTACAAAACCTATCAGTGCTACAAAAAGGCCGCTACCTAGTAAACCTATAAGCTCACCGGCGGAGATGAGGTCGCTTCTTTCAAATACGAGAAGCGCCAATAGAAATACCAAAACTATAGCTAGCCCCCCTCCACGGGGAGTAGGAACAGTATGAGAACTTCGCGCATTAGGCACATCCATTATTTGTCGAGACAAGGCGTAACGGCGCAGCACAGCTGTTCCCAGCAAGGCGGCTACAATAGCGGCCGGAAAAATCCATAAAACCATTTTAGTTATTTGATTCCAGATAGGCTTGCGCAACTTGGCTTAAAGCTTGGCGGGCTTTATATGGCGGTACCCAGCCTAATATTTTAGATGTTTTATAAATATCGACCTGTAGTGAAGCGCATAATCGAATTGCCAGATCCTTGCGTCCAATACAATGTGCAATGCCAATCAGCCAATTTGCAGGTATAGGGATAAGCCGTGGAGAGCGGGACATACCCTGAGCTAAAGTGCAGAGCAATTCTGTCGTAGAAAGGTCTTCACCATCACTGACTAGAAATACATTGCCAGAGGCGGCAGGATGCTTAATACATAAGCAAATTAAATCAACTAAATTATCCAACGATACAAGGCTGCGTCGATTATAAATAGCGCCTAATGGCAAGGGCACTCCGCGGGCCGTCCACTTCAACATACTTTTGAAGTTTGCCTTTACATCAGGCCCATAAACCAACGGAGGCCGAATGATCACGACCTCCAAACCAGAGCGCTCTCCCAGCTGCAATAACGCCTTCTCTGCTTGCAATTTAGTACGCGCATAGGCATCGGATGGACAAGGAGCATCATCGGCTGTGAACGGCACTCCAGGCTGAGTAAAGTCGCCGTTTACTTTAATGCTGCTAAGAAAAATAAGGCGCTTGACGCCCGCACTTATTGCCTGCTCAGCCAAATTCAGCGTACCTGCTACGTTGACACGATAAAACTCATCTTCAGGCGCATTTACTGACTCCCGCATGACATGAACACGCGCCGCAGCATGGATAATAGTACTAACACCTTCGAAAGCGTCAGCCCAACACGTATCGCCATCAATAGTCCGAACCAGCTCATCGAGGCCCGGACTGTTTCTTGAGCGACGCACAACGGCACGAACAGGTATACCTTGCTGTATCAACTGCTGCACGATGGCACGCCCAACAAACCCGCCGGCCCCAGTGACAAGGACTCCACAAGCTTCTATTTTTGCCACGCTATCTTGCACTGAGCACTCTCTTGACCGCTTCCCTCTACAGCCATCTTACACGAGTAACAAAAGCATCAGTATGGTGGCCAGCTTCGTAGCTCCTATCCACTGACATACCTTTTCGGCAAAAACAAAAAAGCCCAACCGACAGGTTGGGCTTTTTTGAGAAAAGAATGTCTTAAGCGTTTTTAATCGTAGGCTTAAGTGCAGACTCAACCTTAACTAACGCATCGCCCATGTATACAGATGAAAATGTATCACGTTGCACGGAAGGCTTAACGAAAAGCGCCACTATCCAGCTAGCTATAAGGCTTGATACGGCTAGCATTGCATGATCCATTTGCAAAAACGCAAAGCAGGCAGCAACACCGAGCCAAATGAACAGGTAATGACGCATGATGACATCCTCACTAACGTGGACTTCGAGGCCATGGGCGACCAGATGTGAGGATTCTTGCTTAAAGCGAGAGCCATGTCCAATAAAAAAATAAAAAAACACTTGATTTTTTTATAAGTGTCAAATTTACGCTTTCATATTTACTGGAGTCAAAATACAGTCGCATAAAACTGACAGTAGAGCGTACAGATATAGTGCTTATCGCGAGTTATTTACACGTAAAAATTTAAAAAAGCTGATTGCTATTGCTCAATGTAATAGATCAGCTTTTAGTCTAGAACTCGAAAGGACTCATGCACCAGTCAAAGCTCATTCACTCTATCTCTAAGCTCTTTGCCTGGCTTAAAATGAGGAACGTATTTTCCATCTAGCGTCACGGACTCGCCTGTTTTAGGGTTTCGGCCCGTACGAGGCGAGCGGTAATGTAGGGAAAAGCTGCCGAAGCCTCGTATTTCAATACGATCCCCAGTTGAGAGCGCTTGAGCCATTTGCTCAAGCATAGTCTTGATAGCGAGCTCAACGTCACGAGACGAGAGCTGCCCTTGCTCCGAAACTATACGTTCGATCAACTCCGACTTGGTCATGGAATTTTCCTTCTTTTTCAAGCGGCTAGATCATTTTTATTCTTTTAACATGACCGCTTGGCTTTGAAAAGCACACATCCTGCAAAAGCTTACAATAATTAATTCAAGGAATATGACAGCTTTCAATTGGAGAGATTTTTTGAGCAATAAAAAAGGGTGGCCTAAGCCACCCTTTTTCAGAAAACCTAAAGGTTATTAACCCTGGTTTTCCATCTGCGCCTTGATCAGGTCACCGATAGTAGTCGGACCCGCGCTTGGCTCCTGCTTAGTGCTACGCAGGGAAGTCATCGCTTCCTTCTCATCATCAACGTCCTTGGACTTGACGGAGAGGCTGATCACACGGCTCTTACGATCAATGCTGATGATCTTGGCTTCAACTTCGTCGCCTTCCTTCAGAACGTTACGCGCGTCTTCAACGCGATCGCGACTGATTTCGGAAGCCTTCAGAGTACCTTCAATCTCATGGCCCAGAGTGATGATGGCGCCTTTAGCGTCAACTTCTTTCACAGTACCACGAACGATAGTGCCCTTCTCATTCAGAGTGGCATAGCTGGAGAACGGATCATCTTCCAGTTGCTTGATACCCAGAGAGATACGCTCACGCTCAGGATCAACGGACAGGATAACCGTATCCAGCTCATCACCCTTCTTGAAGCGACGCACAGCTTCTTCGCCCGGCTCGTTCCAGGAAATGTCAGACAGGTGAACCAGACCGTCTATACCACCATCCAGACCGATGAAAATACCGAAGTCAGTGATGGACTTAATAGTGCCGGAAATGCGGTCACCCTTGTTGAACTGACCGGAGAACTCTTCCCACGGATTCGGACGGCACTGCTTGATACCCAAGGAAATACGACGACGTTCTTCGTCGATATCCAGGACCATCACTTCTACTTCGTCGCCAACCTGAACGACCTTGGACGGATGGATGTTTTTGTTGGTCCAATCCATCTCGGATACGTGCACCAGACCTTCAACACCCTCTTCCAGCTCAGCAAAGCAGCCGTAATCGGTCAGGTTAGTGACACGAGCCTGAACACGTGTACCTTCTGGGTAACGTGCCTTGATAGCAACCCATGGGTCTTCGCCCAGCTGCTTCAGGCCCAGAGATACGCGGTTACGCTCACGGTCAAACTTCAGAACCTTAACGTCGATCTCGTCGCCAACATTAACGATCTCGGAAGGATGCTTGATGCGCTTCCATGCCATGTCAGTGATGTGCAGCAGACCATCTACGCCGCCCAGATCAACGAACGCACCGTAATCGGTAAGGTTCTTGACGATACCACGAACCTGCTGACCCTCTTGCAAGGACTCCAGCAGCGCTTCACGCTCAGCACTGTTCTCAGCTTCCAGGACGCTACGACGGGAAACGACCACGTTGTTACGCTTCTGATCAAGCTTGATTACTTTGAACTCGAGCTCTTTACCTTCCAGGTGAGCTGTGTCACGCACAGGGCGGACATCTACCAGAGAGCCTGGCAGGAAAGCGCGGATGCCGCTAACGTCAACAGTGAAACCACCCTTGACCTTACCGTTGATAACACCCTTGACCACTTCGTCAGCGTTGAACGCAGCTTCCAGGACCAGCCAGGATTCAGCGCGCTTGGCTTTCTCGCGAGACACTTTGGTTTCGCCGAAACCGTCTTCCACGGCATCGAGAGCCACATGGACTTCATCGCCCACGTTGATGGTCAGCTCGCCTTGTTCGTTGTAGAACTGCTCGAGCGGAACGAGACCCTCGGATTTCAGGCCAGTGTCGACAACTACCCAGTCACCATCGATGGAAACCACAGTACCTGTGATGATGGCACCCGGCTGCATGTCGAGGGATTTCAGACTTTCTTCAAAGAGTTCTGCGAAGCTTTCGCTCATGTTTATACCTGTAATGTTGGGTACACGATGCACCCGATCTACCACATCACCAGCCAATGTGGGGTTCGTTATCAATATCCAGCTGACAGGTTGGGACTGGTTCCTGTCTGCCTTCACCAAATATCCAAAAATAGAATAATCTGGCTGTCATCCTGCTAGGTCACGCTCGGTGGCCAATGCAAGGATGCGGTCTAACACTTGTTCAATCGAAAGATCCGTGGAATCCAGGACAATGGCATCGTCTGCCGGCTTGAGTGGAGCGACGGCTCGCTGAGTATCACGTTCGTCGCGCTCACGAATCTCTTCGAGGAGACCCGGTAAAGTAACACTTTCACCCTTTTTCTTCAACTGAAGATAGCGCCGTTTAGCGCGTTCTTCGGCGCTAGCGGTCAGAAAGATCTTTAATTCAGCATCTGGGAAAACAACTGTTCCCATATCGCGTCCGTCCGCTATAAGACCGGGCGCTTCACGAAAGGCCTTCTGCCGTTGCAGCAATGCTTCACGCACAGCTGGCAGGATCGCCACTTGAGAAGCACCCGCACCTATATCTTCGGTTCGAATGAAGTCAGTGACATCCTCACCCTCTAGGACGATACGCTGACCATGCTCATGTCCTACTTGAAACTGCACATCCAAATATGCAGCCAATGCCTTGAGCGATTCCTCGTTCGTCAAATCGACACCATGATTACGCGCAGCAAAAGCCAGCAAACGATAAAGCGCTCCAGAGTCCAGCAGGTTCCAACCCAGACGCCGAGAAAGAAGCGCTGCAATAGTGCCTTTCCCGGAACCTCCTGGCCCATCGACTGTGATAACCGGAGCAGTACTCATCATACGGATGCCTCTTCTTTCACACGAATCCCAGCCTTGGCTGCCAGCTCAAGGAATCCAGGAAATGACGTTGCAACGTTTGCACAGTCACGAATCCGGATAGGTGCACTCGCTCGCAGTGAGGCTACGCTAAAGGCCATTGCGATACGATGATCACCATGGCTTTCAACCTCCCCCCCACCCATGGGGCCGCCCTCGATCACAACTCCGTCAGGCGTTGGAGTAGCACTTACACCCAGTATATTCAAACCGTCCGCCATGACCTGAATCCGATCAGATTCCTTGACGCGCAATTCTTCTGCCCCTCGCAACACGGTCCGACCGTCGGCACAGCTAGCTGCAACAAACAGAACCGGAAACTCGTCGATTGCCAGCGGCACAAGCTCTTCAGGAATTTCGATTCCCTTTAGCTTGGCTGAACGTACACGCAGGTCAGCAACAGGCTCCCCGCCCACTTCACGCTGATTCTCAAGCGTGATGTCACCACCCATCAAGCGCAGGATATCGATGACACCCGTCCGCGTAGGATTAATACCGACATGCTCGAGAACCAATTCAGAATTCTCCGCGATGCTACCGGCTACCAAGAAAAACGCGGCCGAAGAAATATCAGCTGGCACCTCAATACGATTAGCAGTCAGCTTAGCGCCTGACCCCACTTTCGCTACGTTACTCTCTACCGTCACCGGATAGCCGAAGCCTTGCAACATGCGCTCTGTATGATCACGAGTCGGTGCAGGCTCCTTGATCGAAGTTTCTCCCTCCGCATACAGCCCTGCCAGCAGTAAGCAGGATTTTACCTGGGCACTGGCCATGGGCATGTCGTAATGGATACCTTTAAGGCGCTGACCACCACGAATGATCATTGGCGGCCGCCCTTCCTCTGCCGTTTCGATGACAGCCCCCATCTCACGTAACGGGTTAGCCACACGATTCATGGGCCGCTTGGAGAGTGAGGCATCACCTGTTAAGGTGGTATCAAATGCCTGAGCAGAAAGAATGCCAGACAGTAAGCGCATGGAAGTACCTGAATTGCCAAGGTACAGCGGACCTGCAGGTGCCTTCAGACCATGCAGACCCACGCCATGAATAGTTACGCGCCCATTATTCGGCCCTTCAATGACAACCCCCATATCACGGAAGGCCTGCAAAGTAGCGAGTGCATCCTCACCCTCAAGGAATCCTTCAACCTCAGTCGTGCCCTCTGCCAGGGAGCCCAGCATGATCGAACGATGAGAAATGGATTTATCTCCAGGCACACGGATACGCCCAGACAGAGAGCCACCTGGATTGGCGATATAGGTCAAGTCTTTAGTTTGCATAGCGTCCACATAGGCCCGACGGGCCAGTATTTTGCCAAAATGCTCTCGGGCAACCCGGGCGCGGGTAAAGACACCCAGAAGATGGTGCCCATCTTGTGTAACGACAGCCTGGCGCAATGCATCCAGATCGTCGCGAAATGTGTCCAGCGTGCGTAACACTGCTTCCCGATTAGCCAGAAAAATATCGTGCCACATAACGGGATCACTGCCGGCTATACGAGTAAAGTCTCGAAAGCCCCCAGCAGCGTAACGGAAGATCTCAAGGTTTTCACTGCGCTGAGCGAGCGAATCCACCAGTGTAAAAGCCAACAAGTGAGGCAAATGGCTGGTGGCGGCTAGCACTTCGTCATGATGATCGACTGCCATGTACTCAACGTCAGCACCCAATGTTTGCCAAAGCAGATCAATCCTTGCGAGCGCTTCAGCATCTACTTCATCCAGTGGCGTCAGGATAACCTTGTGCCTTTTGAATAGCTGACCGTTAGCGGCTGTCACGCCGCTTTTTTCGGAGCCTGCGATTGGATGGCCCGGAACGAAGCGGAGTGCTTTACCAGCAAATGCTATCCTGGCTGCACGAGCAACATTGCCTTTAGCACTGCCCACATCCGTCAATACGGCACGGTCGACATTGATAGATGCAAGCTCTGCAAGTACCCGTTCCATGGCAAGTATGGGTACAGCGAGTTGAATGACATCAGCACCCTGGCAGGCAATGGCCAGTTCTGATTCAGAACTGTCAACCACGCCCAACTCAACCGCTAACCGCCGTGTTTCAGCATCTCGATCAACACCTACCACCTCACGAAACAGGCCGCTTTCTTTTATGCCCTTGGCAAACGAGCCACCAATCAACCCAAGCCCTACAACAACCAAACGATCAAACAAGGGTGCCTTTTGTAAATCAACCACGGGCTAACACCTTGGCGAGCGCCCCCAGGAAGCGACTGTTTTCATCTTTGGTCCCAATGGAGACACGAAGGAATGTTGGCATGCCGTATCCTATAACAGGACGCACAATCACACCCTCCTCCAGTAGTGCTTGATAGATCGGTGCAGCTGGCCGCCCAAGATCAACAGCAATAAAGTTTCCCTTGGAAGGAATCCAGGAAAGCTCCAAATCTTGAAAGCCTCGCTCCAACTGAGCCATACCTTCGTCATTGGCCTGACGGCTTCTTTCTAAATACTCCACATCATCCATAGACGCGCACGCTGCAGCTAATGCGAGGCTATTGACGTTGAACGGTTGCCGTACGCGATTAAGCACATCAGCTATCTGCACAGAAGAAACAGCATATCCCACTCGTAGTGAGGCCAAGCCGTATGCCTTGGAGAACGTACGTGAAATCAGAAGATTGGAATGGCTCGCCAGGTAACTTAAACCATCTGGCAACTCGTTACCTTCGGCATACTCAATGTAAGCCTCATCAAGCACTACCAGTACGTGCTCCGGTACTGCCTTTAGAAAGGCAGCTAAGGCTTGTGGACCAAACCAAGTCCCTGTTGGGTTATTTGGATTAGCTAAAAAGACAATGCGCGTATTCTTGTCGATGGCTTTGAGCATCGCATTCAGGTCATGCCCCCAACTTACGGCTGGAACTGCACGACCCTCGGCGCCAACAGCCTGGGTAACCAGAGGATATACGGCAAACGCATGCTCACTGAAAACAGCATTGAGACCCGGCGCAAGATAAGCACGAGCAGCTAACTCGAGAATATCGTTAGAACCATTACCTAGCGTTACCTGCTCAATGCTAGCGGCACATCGCTTAGCGATTTTCTGCTTGAGCTCAAAGCCATTGCCATCAGGATAGCGTGTCAGCTCGGCCAGCTCAGCCTTGATTGCTTCAATCGCCTTGGGGCTAGGACCCAATGGATTTTCATTGCTAGCCAACTTGACGATACGCTGAGGGTCTAGACCTAGTTCACGAGCCAATTCGTCAACTGGCTTACCGGGAACATACGGTGAAAGTTTCTGCACGCCTGGCAGGGCTTGCGCTAGAAAATCGCAGCTCATTGTGACCTCATAATGGCCGGACTTTCCGGCACCATCTAAATGAATGGGCGCCATGGTAGACCATGCAGCCATGGGAGCCCAACCCACGATTGCAGGATTACTCAATAACAACGCATCTATATGAACAGGGCTCATCGGCCTGATGCAGTGTAATCAGGTACCGTCAAATGAAGGCATAAAAAAGGCAGCGCAAAGATACGCTGCCCTTCTACCTACCCTAGAGTAGCAAGGAGCTTCTCCCACTCCTTGTTTTCCTTCTTGGATACGCCACCGAGTTGCTCAATGGCCTGACGCAGGCGAAAGCGTGTAAGGTCGGGCCCAAGAATTTCCATTGCATCAAGTACCGATACAGAGCTGGCCTGCCCCGTAATTGCTGCGAACATCAATGGCATTACATCACGCAGCTTAAGCTCAAGCCCCTCAGCCACGCCCTGAATGCACACCGTGATGTTGTCCTTGGTCCACTGCCGTAATGCTTCCAATTTCCAAAGAACCAACTGCATTACCTGTCGCACCTGATCTGGCGTGAGCTTCTTGTGAGCAAACAACCCTGTATCCAGCGGTAAGGCGCCGGCAAAAAAGAAGCTAGCCAGGGGCGCTATTTGGCTGAAGGTTTCAACACGTCCCTGGACATGAGGAGCGATCTTCATCATGTATTCAGGATTAAGCGCCCACTTTTGCACCTCGGTAGCAAACGCTTCCACACTCAACTCACGGATCCATTGCCCATTGAGCCACGACAATTTCTCGATATCGAAAATCGGCCCGCCAAGCGATATACGATTGATATCAAAGTACTCAATCATCTCATTTAGTGTGAATTTTTCGCGTTCATCCGGCATAGACCAACCCATGCGACCCAAATAGTTCAGCATGGCCTGAGGCAGGTAGCCCATACGCTCGTAGAAGGTCACGGAGGTTGGGTTCTTGCGCTTGGAAAGCTTGCTCTTATCTGGATTACGCAGCAATGGCATGTAGCATAGTGCCGGCTGCTCCCATCCAAAATATTCATACAGCTTGATGAGCTTAGGCGCTGAAGGCAACCACTCTTCACCACGTAGGACATGGGTAATACCCATCAGGTGATCATCGACCACGTTGGCCAGAAAATACGTCGGCAACCCGTCGGCTTTCATCAAGACCTGCATATCCATGCGGTCCCAAGGGATCTCAACATCGCCACGCAACATATCAGGCACGACACAGATACCTTCTGTCGGCACCTTCATTCGTACAACGTGGGATTCACCCTCTGCAATACGACGCTGAGCCTCAGACGGAGCAATATGTATGCAGTGACCATCATAGCGAGGCGTTTCCTTACGTGCCGTTTGTTCGGCACGGACCTGATCCAGACGCTCAGCCGAGCAAAAACACGGAAACGCGTGCCCCTTGGAGACCAGCTCATCGGAGTACTTTTTATAAATCTCGCCACGCTCGCTCTGGCGATAAGGGCCGTGCGGCCCTCCTACATCAGGACCCTCATCCCATTCGATCCCCAACCAACGCAACGCATCGTAGATCTGCTGCTCAGACTCACGTGTGGAGCGGAGCTGATCGGTATCCTCGATACGCAGGATGAACTGACCGCCATGCTGACGAGCAAAGCAGAGATTGAACAAGGCGATGTAAGCGGTACCGACATGGGGGTCGCCAGTAGGCGACGGCGCGATACGCGTGCGAACAGTGGTCATGGGAGGTCTCGACACAGAACAAAACAAAAGGAGATGGTAGCAGTGGAAAAGCCCTGGCTTCCAGCGCCGGAAACACAAAGGCCCGGCTTTAAGACCGGGCCTTTGTAGATAGCAGGCTTTTAAGCTGCTATGAGCCGCTCGCGCAGCTGCTGGATTTCGTCACGCAATTTGGCTGCAGCCTCGAACTCAAGGTCACGCGCCAACTTGAGCATGCGCTCCTCAAGCTGGGCAATTCGCTTGGTGATATCGGCTGGCGAACGTAGCTCGGCCTCATAACGACCGCTGTCCTCGGCGGCCTTGGCTGCACGGCGCTTGCCGCGGGCGCCTGGAACGGCCGCTCCCTCCATGATATCTCGAATATCCTTTTTGATTCCCTTGGGCACAATGCCGTTAGCCTCGTTAAAAGCCAGCTGCTTAACGCGACGTCGCTCCGTCTCATCAATAGCACGCTGCATGGAGCCAGTCATCGAGTCGGCATACAGAATCGCCTTGCCACTCAAGTTACGTGCTGCACGACCAATAGTCTGGATAAGAGAGCGCTCTGAACGCAGGAAGCCCTCTTTATCGGCATCAAGAATCGCGACCAATGACACCTCAGGCATATCCAACCCCTCACGGAGCAGGTTAATGCCGACAAGCACATCGAACGTCCCCATCCGTAAATCGCGGATGATCTCCACCCGCTCCACCGTATCAATATCAGAGTGCAGATAACGCACCCGGACATCATGGTCGGCCAGATAGTCCGTCAAGTCTTCAGCCATACGCTTGGTAAGGGTTGTTACCAGCACTCGCTCATCTTTGGCCACCCGTAGCCGGATCTCAGAAAGCAGGTCATCTACCTGGGTCGTTGCCGGACGGATTTCGATTTCTGGATCGACCAGACCGGTTGGACGTACCACCTGCTCAATGACTCGACCTGCGTGCTCTGCCTCATAAGGCCCTGGCGTTGCTGATACGAAAATAGTTTGCGGGCTGCCCGCCTCCCATTCTTCGAACCGCAGCGGGCGATTATCTAATGCAGAAGGAAGTCTAAACCCGTATTCGACCAGGGTCTCCTTACGCGACCGGTCCCCTTTGAACATTGCGCCAATCTGCGGCACCGTTACGTGGGATTCATCGATCACTAGCAGTGCATCTGCCGGCAGGTAGTCGTACAGTGTTGGCGGGGGCTCACCAGGCGCACGACCAGAGAGATAGCGAGAGTAATTTTCAATGCCATTGCAGTAACCCAGCTCCACGATCATTTCAAGATCAAAGCGGGTCCGCTGCTCAAGCCGCTGCGCTTCAAGCAGACGATTTTGCGAGCGCAGGAACTCAAGCCGATCCTTGAGTTCGGCCTTGATGTGCTCGATTGCCTCGAGCAACGTATCTCGCGGCGTAGCGTAGTGAGTCTTGGGGTAAAAAGTGAAGCGCGGCAGCTTTCTGATTACTTCCCCCGTCAGGGGATCAAAAGCAGAAAGGTTTTCCACTTCATCATCAAACAGCTCTACCCGAATAGCCTCAAGATCAGACTCAGCCGGGTAGATATCGATGACATCGCCACGCACTCGAAAGGTAGCCCGGGAGAACTCCATATCATTACGCGAATACTGCAACTCGATCAGACGCCTCAGTAATGTGCGCTGATCGATACGATCTCCTCGATCCAGGTGCAATACCATCTTGAGATACGCTTTGGGATCACCCAAGCCATAGATGGAAGACACCGATGCTACGATGATCGCATCCCGACGCTCCAGCAACGCCTTGGTTGCCGACAGACGCATCTGCTCAATGTGATCATTGATGGACGAGTCCTTCTCGATGAAGGTGTCCGATGAGGGCACATAAGCTTCTGGCTGATAATAATCGTAGTAAGAGACGAAATACTCTACAGAGTTATGAGGAAAAAACGCCTTGAATTCGCCATACAGCTGGGCTGCCAATGTTTTATTGGGCGCCAATACAATCGTGGGCCGCTGAATTTGAGCGATAACATTGGCGATACTGAACGTCTTACCCGATCCGGTCACGCCCAACAATGTCTGGTGTGATAAACCAGCATTAATCCCCTCGACCATCTGGCGAATCGCCTCTGGCTGGTCACCGGCAGGGGTATAACGTGTAGACAATTGAAATGCAGACATGAGCTTCCTCAAGAGGAGGTGCAGAGAGCCGTCCTGCCCGAGATGCACCCGAAAACCGACACTAACCCAGCGTTTCGCTGTCTGTGCGCCTGGAATGACCTTGCTATCCAGAACTATTTATATGCGTCCTGACGACCCTTTTTTCAAGCATTGAACATTAGTCTAGATGCGACCAGCCGAAACCTGTTTTTTGTCGCTCAGACAGACGATGCCCGCTATACTGTCACCCCGCTTGCGCACAATGGCAATCGGGTCTTGTGCGTGTTTCATTCCTCTATTCGAGCTTGCGCACAATGAGTTTGTTCTCTGCCGTCGAAATGGCTGCCCGTGATCCAATCCTGGGCCTCAACGAAGCCTTCAATGCCGATGCCCGTCCGACCAAGGTCAATCTGGGTGTAGGCGTCTATTACGACGAACAGGGCCGCATTCCCCTGCTACGTGCAGTAGAAGAGGCTGAAAAGAAACGCGTTGTAGCGCGTGCTCCACGCGGCTATCTGCCGATCGATGGCATCGCTGCTTATGACGAAGCTGTACAAACCCTATTGTTTGGCCAAGGCTCACCTCTGATCACCAAAGGGCGCGTCGCTACTGTCCAGGCGCTGGGGGGAACGGGTGCGTTAAAAGTAGGTGCCGACTTCCTTAAGCGCCTCTTACCGGATGCCGTAGTAGCCATTAGTGATCCGAGCTGGGAAAACCATCGAGCCCTATTCGAGGCGGCTGGCTTCCCTGTACAAAACTATCGTTACTATCACGCCGCGACCAACGGCTTGAATCGTGGAGGTCTATTAGAGGACCTGAACGCCCTTCCTCCGCGTTCCATTGTCGTATTGCATGCGTGCTGCCACAACCCGACCGGCGTTGATCTGCAATTAGACGACTGGAAGGAAATACTTGAAGTCATCAAAACGCGCGAGCATGTACCCTTCCTAGATCTCGCTTATCAAGGTTTTGGAGATGGCATTGAGGAAGATGCTGCTGCCGTTCGCCTATTCGCAGATTCTGGACTGACTTTTTTCGTTTCCAGCTCATTCTCAAAGTCCTTTTCCCTATATGGTGAGCGTGTAGGCGCGCTCTCGATCGTGACCGCTGACCGGGAAGAAACAGCTCGAGTCCTATCGCAGATCAAGCGTGTCGTGCGCACCAACTACTCTAACCCTCCGACCCACGGCGCCACCATTGTGGCAACCGTTTTGCGTGACCCCGAGCTACGTGCCATGTGGGAAGCCGAGCTGGCTGAAATGCGCGATCGCATCCGCAGTATGCGCCACGCGTTGGTAGAAAGGCTTAATGCAGCCGGAGCCAAACGTGACTTCAGCTTTGTTAATGAGCAGCGCGGTATGTTCTCTTATTCGGGACTGACTACCGATCAGGTCGAGCGCTTGAAAACCGAGTTTGGCATCTATGCTGTAGGGACTGGCCGGATCTGTGTAGCAGCACTGAACAGGAACAACCTGGACAGTGTTATCAAGGCCATTGCCCAAGTTTTATAAGCGTGTTTTTTGTCTAAGGAGAAGTGTTGACTTCTCCTTAGCAATCAGTAAGATACGTCTTGTTGTTCCGCGATAGCTCAGTCGGTAGAGCAAATGACTGTTAATCATTGGGTCCCTGGTTCGAGTCCAGGTCGCGGAGCCAAATTCAAAACCCAGCCAATGGCTGGGTTTTTTTATGGACGCACCTATACTTCCCACATCAGCGTTCATGTAGAAATTCAATAGCGATCAGGCGCCTTGCGCTTTCCTTTTGCTGTACACTCCCGCCCTTTTTGCAAACGGCGCTTTGCACCCAGGCACTACTTTAAACAGTTGCCTGCGTTGTAAGAGCCCTTCACTGGCAACGCCGGTGAGCATTATCCGAGTCTGGAGACTATTACCAGACCCTTGCTGCCTTAGTTGGACCTTTTGTTATGACTGCCGCCTCCTTTCCTCCGGAACAGCCGACTGCCTCGCAGGGGCACCCCACAGCAGAGCAAACCGCCACACCGGAAAAGCCTCATCTGAACCGGGTACTAAAACCCAGGCACTTGAACATGATTGCCATTGGGGGCTCGATTGGTACAGGGCTTTTCGTTGCGTCAGGGGCCACTATTGCTTCGGCAGGTCCTGGCGGCGCCCTGCTCGCCTATGCCTTGATTGGTCTCATGGTGTATTTCCTCATGACGAGCCTTGGCGAGATGGCCGCCTACATGCCAGTCTCAGGTTCTTTCAGCACATACGGTAGCCGCTTTGTCGAGGATGGGTTTGGCTTCGCTCTGGGTTGGAATTATTGGTACAACTGGGCAGTAACGATTGCAGCTGAGCTGGTCGCCGCACAGTTGATCATGAGCTTCTGGTTTCCAGACACTCCCGGAATCGTTTGGAGTGCTGGCTTCCTTGCGTTGATGTTCTTACTGAACGTCTTCTCGGCGCGAGGCTTTGGTGAGAGCGAATTCTGGTTTGCCCTGATCAAGGTGCTGACTGTGGTCATTTTCATCGGCATTGGTCTCGCCAGCATATTCGGCATTATGCATGGCGTCGAAGCACCGGGCTTTTCCAACTTCACCCTAGGCGAGGCGCCCTTCGTTGGCGGCCTTCAGGCTATGGTAGGTGTCGCCATGATTGCCGGCTTTTCCTTTCAAGGAACGGAACTGATTGGCGTGGCGGCCGGCGAATCGGAAAACCCAAAAAAGAATATCCCGATCGCGATCCGCCAGGTCTTCTGGCGAATCCTGATGTTCTACATCCTGGCTATTTTTGTAATTGCCATGCTGATTCCTTATACGGACCCACGCCTACTGCAAAACGAAGCCAGTGATATCAGCGTTTCTCCGTTCACTTTACTCTTTGAGCGAGCAGGCTTCGCGGCGGCTGCCGGCGTGATGAATGCAGTTATCCTCTCTGCCATTCTATCTGCCGGAACCTCTGGCATGTACGCATCGACGCGCATGCTATTTAGTCTGGCACAGCAAGGAAAAGCACCACGCCTATTCGCCAACGTTTCGCGAAACGGTGTTCCACGTAATGCCCTATATGCGACCACGCTAGTAGGCGCATTATGCTTCCTGACCTCAATTGTCGGGGATAAAGTCCTGTATACCTGGCTTCTGAATACGTCAGGCATGTGTGGTTTCATCGCATGGCTGGGTATTGCCATTTCCCATTACCGATTCCGCAAGGGATATACCGCCCAAGGAGGGAGACTCGAAGACCTTCCTTACCGAGCCAAGCTTTTCCCCTTCGGGCCGCTGCTTGCGTTCGCCCTCTGCCTGTTTATTACCATGGGGCAGAACTACACGGCGCTTATTGGCGACAAGATTGACTGGGCGGGACTGGCTGCCACCTATATCAGCATTCCACTGTTTTTGCTGATCTGGCTAGGCTACCGTTTCAAGCACCGCAGCCGACTGGTTCGCTATAAAGAGATGGACCTCAGTTCAAGCGACTAACGTTTAGGACCCCGGCTCCTAGCCGGGGTCTAGCTGGCATACAGATACGCTTCAATATCGATACCCGCCTCACGCATCTGAGCAAGCTTATACCGTAGAGTACGCGCGCTGATACCTAGCCGATCAGCAGCTTCTTTTCGCCTTCCCCGCTCAGCTCGTAACGTCTCCATGATTACCTCGAATTCACGACGACGTAAGTCATCACCCAGCACCCCAGCCGTTGACGATTCCTCAAGCGCCGCCTGGTTTGAAGGCGCCTTGACTGCAACCACCGGCGGAACAATGTCATGTGCAATGAAATCTGGAGCGGTTTGAAGACATAAGTCCTCCGGCTCAATGGTACCCGCCTGCTGGAGGATCAGGGCCCGTTGCACCGCATTATCCAACTCACGAACATTCCCTGGCCAACCGTAGCACTCAAGTAGTCGGATAGCTCCCGCTGAAAAAACAATACCGGCTTGTCCCAGCCTGGTAGCGTGCTTATTCAAAAGACGCTCTGCGAGCGGCAGGATATCGGCTGGACGCTCACGAAGCGGCCGCCATGCCAAAGGGAAAACGGACAGTCGATAGTATAAATCCTCTCGAAAACGCCCCGCTGCCACCTCGGAGGCAAGGTCCCGATTGGTTGTTGCCAATACCCGAATATCAACCTGCTTGGGTTTTCGTGCCCCAACACGCTCGACCTCCCGCTCTTGTAACACTCGTAAGAGCTTGGCCTGTAGTCCTAGAGGCATTTCAGAAACTTCATCCAGCAGAATAGTGCCGCCATCAGCCAACTCAAACTTACCTGGCTGCGAGGCAATAGCACCGGTAAAGGCACCCTTTTCATGTCCAAACAACGTAGCCTCAAACATGTTGTCTGGAATAGCTGCACAGTTAATGGCAACAAAAGGTCCCGCCGCACGCATTGACAGCAGATGAATATAACGAGCTAATACCTCTTTGCCCGTACCAGACTCCCCTGAAATCAAAACGGTTGAATCACTCTTTGCGACACGAGCAGCCAAGGCTAAAAGCTGACGACTCGCCGGCTCGCGGGCAACAGGGCTACTACACCCGTCGATAGCCTGGTTATTTACGACGTAGCGCTCAACTCGATCTAACAGCACCTGTGGATCGAATGGCTTGACCAGATAATCCACGGCACCCTGCCGCATAGCCTCTACAGCTCGTTGAATGGAGCCGAAAGCAGTCATCAGCAGGACGGGCACGTGCCATCTCTTTTGCTGAATGCAGACCATGAGCTGATGACCATCCATACCGCCCATGTTCACATCACTGATAACCAGTACATAGGCATTCTGGCTCAGCGCTACCAGTGCTGCCTCTGCGCTATCGACAGAATCAAAATCAAAGCCACCTACTTCTAACGTATCCTCTAGCGCTTCGCGCAGGGCTGCGTCATCTTCCACCAGCAAAATGCGAGCACTCATAAACCATTCTCCATGAGCACCAGCCGCGGACTATGAAGTGGCAACACAAATGTCATGCATGTTCCCCTACTCGGCCTTGAGCGAATCAGCAGGTCTCCCTGATGAGCCTTGGCTACAGTCCTAGCTACAGTCATGCCCAAACCGGTTCCCATTGGTTTAGTCGTGAAAAAGGGCTCGCCGAGTCGCTTAAGCGTCTCAACGGTCATACCAGGGCCGCTATCGCTAATAGACAACCGTAGGGTGTCCTGCTTGGCGTATGCATGAATCTTGTACCGAGCCGCCTTGCCCGCCGCCTGCACTGCGTTATGGATGACATTCATCACAGCGCCTACCAGCGTATCTCGATTACACAGCACCTCCCCCACGAACGCATCACACTGCCATCGCAGCTGCAAGTCTTCCAGGTAAGGATTGGCGGTCGATTGAATAGCGGCGAACAACTGAACAGGGGAAACGCGATCGTTAAGCGGCAGCTCGCCTCGAGCAAAGATCAACATGTCCTGAACCTGATTTTCAAGTTCATGGAGACGGTCTTTGAGTCGGCTGGCAAATCGCTGCTGCTGCTCGAATGGCAACGGTCGTTCAGATAGGTGGCCTGCGTATAACATTGCTGCCGAGAGCGGCGTACGAATCTGATGCGCAAGCGAAGCGACCATACGCCCCATGGAGGACAAGCGCTCATGGCGAGCCAGCTGTTCCTGGAGGCGTCGAGTTTCGGTCATATCGTTCAACATGATGAGTTGACCAGGCTCACTGTCTAATGAGCGAGTCGCTAAGGAAACGCGCCGGCCATTCTTGAGGGACACTTCGTGGCCGTCATCCTTACGGGGCGCAAAACAGCGACCAATGACCTTTCGCCATAGCACCCCTATCAGCGGCTCACCCAAGAGAGCGACTGCGACTGGATTGGCTTCACAGACGACTCCATGGCCATCAAGGACAATGATTCCCGCTGGCAGGATATCGAGAAGACTCTGTAGACGGCTAGCAAGCCGCTCCTTCTCTGCCAATTCCTGGGCACGCTGAGCGGTTTCACGCGCAAGCTCACCCTTCAGATCAACTAAACGGTTTTCAAGCCAACCGTATGGCTCATTGAACAGGTCCGAAATAGGCTCAAACAAAACACTGGCTTGTTCAAGTGTTCGCTTGACCTCATCCGTAGAAGGCTTATTGGAAGGAACCGGCGTTACAGATGAACTCATACGATACTCTCTGTTTAATGACAGGAAGTCGTCACCAAACAGAGAGTGTGCAAGCTGCGTGCCGTCAGAACAGAAGTATTACAGCCAAGCGTTACTCTTCATCAGTAAGCTCGTCCTCACGGCGTCCCATACCATACTTACGCATCTTTTCGACCAATGTGGTACGCCTGATACGTAAACGCTCAGCGGCACGAGCCACCACGCCCCCCGCATCATCAAGTGCTTGCTGAATAAGGCTTTGCTCAAGATTAGCCAGATAATCCTTGAGATCCAACCCATCAGAGGGCAGAAGCGCTGAAGAAGCTACCGGACCCGGAAGACTGGCTAACGCAACGGCCTCCCTCTCCTCCAGCTCTTCACGCAAAGAGGTCGTCATCGCATCGTTTTCGTCTTCGACGTAACGGAATTTCTGTGGCAGCTCAGCTACACCAATCACACCATAAGGATGCATGATCGCTAATCGCTCAACAAGGTTAGCAAGCTCACGCACGTTACCCGGCCAGCTATGGCGACACAGGGACATGATAGCGGCAGAATTAAAACGGATAGAGCCACGCTTTTCATGCTCCATTCGAGAAATCAGTTCATTGATGAGCAGTGGAATATCCTCTGCACGATCTCTCAAAGGTGGCATATCGATTGGGAAAACGTTAAGACGGTAAAACAAGTCCTCACGGAAGGACCCATTCTCAATCATCTTCTCCAGATTCTTGTGGGTAGCCGCAATAATACGAACATCGACCGTTTGCGTCTTATTACTGCCTACGCGCTCGTAGGTCCGCTCCTGCAGTACACGCAGCAACTTAACCTGCATGTTCAGTGGCATATCTCCAATTTCATCCAGAAAAAGCGTACCCGTATTTGCCAACTCAAAACGCCCTGCTCGGTTGGTAATGGCGCCGGTAAAAGCACCTTTTTCATGACCGAACAGCTCACTCTCCAAGAGTTCAGCTGGGATAGCACCGCAATTCACCGGAACGAAGGGGCCGTCTTTTCGCTTTGAATGGAAGTGCAAGTTACGTGCAACAACTTCCTTACCCGTACCTGACTCACCCAGGATCAGTACGCTGGCTTCGGTATCTGCTACCTGCTGCATCATCTTGCGCACGCCTTGAATAGCGCGGCTTGTGCCCACCAGGCTGCGGAAGAGGTTAGGCTCACGCTGCCGCCCGCGATCCCGCGCCTGGTCGTACATGTCCCGGTAGACCTGAGCACGATGAAGTGAGTCGAGCAGTCTGTTGTACGAAACAGGGACATCCAGCGTAGCCAGAATGCGCCTACGCACATCGTCCGGCCAATCACTATAGACCGTAGCCCCCATAAGCAGGACGGGAAGAACCTCGTCGAACTCTGCAAGCTTTTTTAACAGCTCGACACTTCCTCCTGACGCGTCAACCCGTCCCAACAACAAGCACAGTACAGACCGGCTATTCTCAAACGACGCGACGGTCTGCTCCCAATCGTCACTCGTACACGCGACATGTTCTTCACCTAGAAAGGTCAGAATGACGGTGAGATCGTGGCGACGGCTTGCGTCATCTTCTATAAGGAGGATCTTGGTTTCACGCCACATCTTCTAATATTCCCTTTCCGCCGAAGACCACTAACAGGCATAGCCCTAGTAAAGTCAAAACTGTGAGAAGAGTCAATTTTATGGCGTGATTTCTTTCAACTGTTTAGTTCCGCTGGTCGTCTTTTAACCAAACAATTTATATACATTAGCTGCTTTTTGAGAACGCTTCGCTTTAGAGGCTTCCCTGGCAATTTCATTGCGCTGCATACGGCTGGCATATATGAGCTTTCCATAGAAAGCCATTAGCTTCTCTAAACTTAGTCGCAAAGCGTCATCGTCTCGCGGAAGCTCACGCATAGCCTCGTCTATATGAGCACGACAGGCAAAATCAAGGGACCCGATAGAGTCCCAATCTTGACATTCGAGCGCAGCAGCCAAAGCATCTCTTGTTTCGTCTAATCGCTGAATTGCCAATGACATAACCCAACCTCCTTTACTCAAGCCGCCGGTGCGATACCGTCCCAGCCCTCTTTTATAGTGCGTAGAAGCTTGGCAACCTCATCAATCTTAGCTTCATCATTGTGCTGATTAGCTTCGATCAGGCGCTGGATCATATAGACGTATAAGTCATTAAGGTTGACAGCGACTTCCCCTCCCTTTTCAGGATTCAATGACTCCCGCAAACCACCGATAATATCGATAGCCTTACCGATTAGAATCCCCTTTTCAGCAACCTGCCCACGATTGATAGCTCCCTTGGCTTGAGCCAGGCGAGACAGGCCGCCTTCCATAAGCATCTGAATCAAGCGATGGGGATTGGCTTCTACTACTTGAGCGTGCGTATTCACCTGCTGGTAATGACGCATGGCCGACTTGGCATACATGGAGTGAACTCCTCACGTATATGTTTTCGATATCCCTGTATCGGCCTAAATAGCGAAAGCTTTAAATGCAAAAGCCCGATTTAGAATCGGGCTTTTGCAATCTCGCCAAACTGTTTATTCTTTACGATTATTAAGAGCATTAAGCGTAGTCATAACACTAGTACTGGTGGCATTTAGCTGGGCCACTAAGCTATCCATAGCATTGTACTTGGCATTAAGTGTCGCTTCGAGCTTCTCAATTCGCAGATCAAGTGCTGACTGCTGCTCAACCAAGTCTGCCAAAGTAGTTTTGAGGCTGATCTCACGACTGTTTAAAATCCCCTTGGATTCAGTATAAGTCTGCACCCTGCTATCAAGTCTTTTAAGAAGCCCTGTATCCCCTGTAAAGAAACTCGATACAGCGGTATAGTTTTCTGCCAGCGCTTTATCCAACTTGGTACTATTCACCTCTAGTGTGCCGTCTTGCTTGGTCATAATGCCCAGCTGAGACAACATACTGATTCCAGTAGTGCTATTACTTTGTACATTCGTAAGCTCATTACGAATGTCGCTTAACAGACTACGAACTGTAGCATCTCCGGTTAGGGCTGATGCAGTAGTGGATGTACTGTCAGAAGAAACTGAAGAAGATACCTTGGTTAAAGAACTCGCTGTCTTCATCAATGCGTTATAAGCATCGACGAATGTTTGCACAGACGTTTTCAACCCGTCTTTATCGGCAGAGACCGAAACAGTAGAAGCACCTATACCTGTAAGGGTCAGGTTAAGCCCACTGATAGTCTTATCCAGCGTATTGCTAGGACTGGTCATTTCCAGACCATCTACGGTAAAGCTGGCATCTGCTGGACGCGCCGATACATAACCACTGACAAGCTTACCGTTGGCATCCTTAACTTGTGTCGTTCCATCTACTGCAAAGGCAGAAAGAGCCGTGTCACTGGTGGCGATGGAAATATCTGTACCCGCTCCGGTAGCTGTCGAACTTAAAACTAGTCGGCTACCAGACGAGTCAGTCACAATGTTGGCAGTAATACCTTTGCTTTGCAGCTGCTGGTTGATGGCGTCACGAACACCAGATAGAGATGTCCCTTCAGCTATATCAATGTCATAAGAGCTACCAGCACCAGAAGCAGAACCTTGAGTAATGGTTAGCTTACCAGCTGCAGAGGTTGTTGCATCAGCTGCCATGACTTGAGTGGTGACCTTGGAGCCAGTCGCTAGGCTCTTCACATCAAGAGAGTAGCTACCTCCTATTGCACCACTGCTTGAAGTTACAGTAACTGCTTTGTCATTGGAGGACTTAGCACTTAGTCCAATGAATGCAGACTCGCTGTTAAGCTTGCTCATTGAACTCTTGAAGGTTTCAAGAGCACTTTTCAGACTACCAATAGCTGAAAGCGTAGTGTTTGCCTTCTTTGTCTGAGTATCAATTTGGTTTTGCTTAGGTGACTTTTCAGCCCCAACCAACGCCTCGACAATGGCTTTAGTATTAACAGTTGAACCAAGACCACTAAATGAAATACCTGCCATGATTTTTGCCTCAACAAAATTTTGACTGCTTAGTCTTCATGGATGTAAACAAGCATTAACCAGGCCAGTTTTAAACTTTTTCCTGGAGAAGCCCGCTACTGTCATCTCTTAAATTCTGAGCCAGCTTGAGCGCTTCCTCAGATGGAAGCTGCCTAATGAGCTCGCCACTCTCTTTAGCAATCACTTTAACGACAACCGTACCGGTACTATCATCAATTGAAAATTCAAGGTTTCTCTGTACTGAATCAACGAAATCCTGAATATCTTTGACAGCCTGCTTGATATCATTAGTGTCTGGTTTAACTTGATCAGCTTTAGAGGAAGTAACATCCTTTGAAGCCGGACGATCACTGAGACTAGCATCCGCCTTGGCGGAGTTTCCGCTGTGGGCGTAAACCGTATTCAGCTTGACATTCATGTCCATGTCATCACCTCACAAACAAGAAAACGAGGGAATGCTTTCGCACCCCCTCGTTGCTAGCGACTAAACGCTCATTACTGGAGCAGCTTAAGTACAGCGTTCGGCAGCTGATTGGCCTGGGCCAGAATCGCAGTCGAAGCCTGCTGCAGGGTCTGCTGCTTGGTCATCTCTGATGTCTCGGCAGCAAAGTCAGCATCCTGAGTACGGCTGCGAGCAGCAGTGGCGTTCTCAGAAATGTTCTGCAGGTTGGAGATCGTGCTGCTCATACGGTTCTGCACGGCACCCAGGTCGGCACGCTTGGAGTTGATGGTGTCCATCGCGAGGTCGATTGCAGCGATCGATGCGTCTACTGCAGTGTGAGTCGTTGCGTTGTCTGTGCCCGTGATGCCAAGACCGGCAACACCCAGATCGGTGGCATCAAAGCCAGAACTCAGGTCAATCGAAATCACTTCGTTAGTGCCAGTGTTCGCGCCTACCTGGAACTGCATGGTACCGGCAGAGCCGTCCAACAGCTGCTTGTCCTTACCAAAGGTAGTCGTATTGGCAATACGGCTCAGTTCTTCGGTCATTGCAGTGAATTCAGCATTCAGTGCGTTACGGTCTTTTTCGCTGTTGCTGTCGTTACGGGACTGCAGGGCCAGTTCGCGCATACGCTGCAGGATGTTGGTGGACTCTTGCAGAGCACCTTCAGCAGTCTGAGCGATAGAGATACCGTCGTTGGCGTTCTTGACCGCTACGTTCAGACCACGGATCTGGCTGGTCAGACGGTTGGCGATCTGCAGGCCGGCGGCGTCGTCTTTGGCGCTGTTGATTTTCAGGCCAGAGGACAGGCGCTGCATGGAGCTGCTCAGGCTGTCGGAAGCACGGTTCAGGTTCTTCTGAACAGACAAGGAGGCAACGTTAGTGTTTACGGTCATAGCCATGATGAGATACTCACAAAGTCATTTGATTGATACCCCGGCCTGGCGGTTGCCTCAGCGGCCTGGAGAACTTACGTTTAAGTTATCGGCGTTTGCTCAATTTGCTTTAGGAAAATTCTCTTCGGTATTTCCCAAACAGTTGGCCTACCTCGCCATCCATCATGCTCAAGAGCATGATGACTTAAACTGGTTACTCTCTATTTCGGCCCGACTCCGATTTACTTTAGCGAAAATTTATTTTTATTAATAAACCATTCTACAAAGCCAGAAAGTTGGCACCACCAGATAAAAAGCCAATTAAATGGCTTACCTATAAACATAAAGCGTCCAACTTATTACTAGGCTTTGTACGAAAAATATCTACGCATTGGTGATGCTTTGTTAAAAATCGATTCGGAATGCTTATGTACAGCATGTAAACTCCGCTTCCTTACTGACTTTTGCCTCGTCTGACTTTCGCTCGAAGACTTTTTGTACAGAGCTTAATAGTCAATTAACGGGACCTAGGGTTTGTACCAAGAGCAGCGTCGCATGCAGTACAAAACGCACGCCAGATTAGTCATATCTTTAAACTCTTGGCTAGCTTGTCGTCTCGGTCGCTAGCTTGGCCTTTTTTCTTAACCAGCCGAATACTGTTCAATAACGTTGCGCTGCTTGTACTTAGGTTGGCTGAACAACCTGAGCAGCCTTTGTGTAGGCCGGCTTTAGCAAAGAACGCCCACACAAATAAAAGGGGGATGCTTTCGCATCCCCTTTTGTTAATAGCGGCTCTGATTAGTTGAGCAGCTTGAGCACAGCGTTCGGCAGCTGGTTGGCCTGGGCCAGGATCGCAGTCGAAGCCTGCTGCAGGGTCTGCTGCTTGGTCATCTCTGATGTCTCGGCAGCAAAGTCAGCATCCTGAGTACGGCTGCGAGCAGCAGTGGC
>NZ_BMNW01000003.1:0-577351 GCF_014646755.1 Pseudomonas asuensis
TGCATTCATCGTCAAGCACCTATACCCAAAACCCCCAGGCCCAACGGCCCGGGGGTTTTGCTTTGTGCGGATAAAAAATATGGCTGTTTCCTTACTACTTGAATGTCTTGCTGATGGTCAGTTTCATTCCGGAGAAGAATTGGGCGCGCTTTTGGGTATTAGCCGTAGTGCTGTCTGGAAGCAGCTGCAAGGAATAGAACAACGTACGGGTCTGTCGTTCTTTAAAGTACCTGGAAAAGGTTATCGCCTCGCTGAACCCCTTAATTTACTGGCTAACAATAGAATCGATTTTGACGAGTGGCCGGTAGAGATTCTAGATACGATCGACTCTACCAATGCTGAGGCATTACGTCGTGTTATGGGGCAGCGTAGTCATGCACCTTTCGTTCTGCTGGCCGAGCATCAAACTTCTGGCAGAGGGCGTAGGGGAAGAGCGTGGGTCAGTCCTTATGCGAAAAATCTTTACTTAACGGCAGCTGTCACTATTTACGGCGGTATCAAACAGTTAGAAGGCTTGAGTTTGGTGGTGGGGCTTGCTGTTGTTTCCACTCTTAAAAAGCTCAACTTAGTACAGGCCGGTCTGAAGTGGCCTAACGATGTTCTTCTATTTGGCCGTAAACTGTCCGGTATTCTCATTGAGCTATCAGGAGATCCTGCTGATAGCTGCACAGCCATTATTGGTATCGGCTTGAATGTGAATATGCGCAATGCAGACAATATAGATCAGCCTTGGATTTCTTTACATGAGGCTCTAGGTAAGCCTGTTGATAGAAACCAATTAGCATCTTATTTGTTGCATGAACTAAGTGATTGTTTAAAACTGCATCAAGCACACGGTTTTGCTGCATTGAAGGATGCATGGGAAGCCAATCATTTATGGCAGGGGCGAGATGTGATTCTTTCTGCCGGTGCTAATCAAATTGAAGGCAAGGTGCTGGGCGTTGGGTTGGATGGATCGCTTAGGTTGAATATTGATGGCTACGAAAAGTCTTTCAATGGTGGTGAGCTCAGTTTGAGATTGCGTAATGATTCTTGAGCTTGACTGCGGCAATAGCCTGATTAAATGGCGCGTCCTTTCCAGGAGCGGTAGCGTTATAGCCAATGGGATTGCTCATTCTGACGATGAGCTTCTTTCAATGCTCGCATCAAGCGAAGGCCTTTCCCTGGAGCACGGTCGGCTTGTTAGCGTCCGTAGTGATCTTGAAACTACTGCCTTAATTGAGCGGCTTGATAAGACGTTTGGCTTAGGATGCCAACAGGCCAAGCCTGTTGAGTCTTTCCTTGGAGTAAAGAACGGATACTCAGACTATCAACGACTAGGTATGGATCGTTGGCTTGCGCTGTTAGGCGGCTTCAAGTTGGCAGGTAATAAAGCATGTGTCGTGATTGATTTAGGTACTGCCGTTACTTCGGACTTTGTCGACCAGACTGGCCAGCATGCGGGGGGGTTTATTTGCCCAGGCATCCCCCTTATGCGCCGGGAGCTGCAAACGCATACCCGACGAATCCGCTATAACCCTGAGCTTGAAGCGACTAATGGGCATCCTCTGCCTGGGAAAAACACTATGCATGCTGTCGAGGGAGGGTGCGTGTATATGCTCCGTGGGTTTGTAAGGACGCAGTATGATCTGGCCTTTGAGCTGTTGGGGTCTGACTTTCTTGTCTTTCTTACTGGCGGAGATGCTGAATTGGTCAAGGACGTTATTCCTGCTTCTCGTGTTGTACCTGACCTAGTCTTTGATGGTTTGGCCTTGGCTTGTCCTGTGGACTAATGATGATGCGATGGCTTTTCGTTTTCCTATTGGCTTTGAATGTATTCTATTACGTATGGAATCAGCAGCAGGCGCCTTTGCGCGCAAAGGAAATTACTCCGCTAAGCTTGTATAAAAGTGAGCGGGACAATATACGCTTGCTACATGAGCCTGAAGCACCTCAAACGGATGCTAGGATTAAATAGTAAATAGCAAGAGCTGGTTGGTTTTCTTAGAGTTAGGCGCTTGGGAAGACGGCTTGGTGTAGGTGATTATTCATGCTGACCTTAGGTAATATTTTTGCATTTTTACTAGCCGCTTCAGCCTGCGCCTGGCTATGGCACTCTCATGGGTTGCGTGAGCGTGCGTTGGCTTTGGTGAAAGACCAATGCCATAAGCGTGATGTAGAGCTTTTGGATGAGAACGTAGCGTTTCGCCGCTTTTCCTTTATGCGTGATGCAAAAGGCTTCAGGCGGTTTGCTCGCGTTTACGATTTTGAATTCACTACTACAGGTGAGCAGCGTTTAGCTGGTAAGGTAGTATTGTTTGGCTATCGCCTAGGGCTTATTGAATTTGCGCCTTATGCTGTTCCTGAAGTGCCTGTAGTCAATGACCCCCGCGTAGTTGACATGGCTTCATGGCGACGAGCCCGCGAGGAAAAGGATGATCGGCGCCTAGCCGATTAATACCTGTAAATGCATTGTGCTATTAATGATTTCTCTTTCCCTTGCCTAACTGCCGTTGTTGCAAATCTATTAGGCCCCAGATAGCTGAAACGCTATTAAAGCTCTGCATTCATAAATGTGCAGCCTCCCTGTCTTCACTAAATAACCTTCTACTTTTTTGCGCGTGCTGGCGATCAGTAACCTTTAAGCTGGTCATCTTGACTTCTTAGTATCTGATCAAACGTGCGCAAGATGCGTAGGTGATATTCATTCGAAGTGTTTGAATCTGTTTTTTGTCTTATGCCACTATTTATATGTGCCGCTGCTAGGCAAAGGTTTTGTGCTGCCTTTTTCAGACTGGTCTAGAGCAGACAACAAAACTCATTATTGACTTGGAGATCGCGCCGTTGAATAGCAATGTTATTTCAATCAAACCTGACAGCCCTGAGGATCAAGAGCGGCTAGAGGCTCAATTGAGCTTTCTACAAAAGGCCTCTTTAAGATTAATGCATCGCAACGGTACTAAAGCAACCTTGTTGGTTCTAGAGCGCTGGCGAACCCGTTAAGATGAGATTCAGATTGTATTTACTCCTGGTGTTGTCGAGGCCTTAGGCGCTCTGGAAGGGCGTGAGCTACTGAGCGCAGCGATGAGTGCTGCGAGAGTCTAAGCAGTAACGTGCTGTTTGGGGACCTTTCTACTGCATTTTTCGTCAGATTCGAATGACTGAGTAAGCCTTTCAGCCGAGAGGCTCCTAGATATTCTCTGGAGGTTTTATGCAGATTGATCTTTCCGGTAAAACAGCCATCGTTACCGGCTCCACTAGAGGGATTGGTTTCTCTATTGCAAAAGGGCTTGCTCAGGCAGGGGCTACGGTTGTTATAAACGGGCGCTCAGCTTCGTCAGTAAATGAAGCTGTTAATGCTTTAAAGCAAAACGTGCCGGGTGCTGCAGTAAGAGGCGTAGCTGCCGATGTGGGAAAGGCTGAAGGGTGTGCGGTATTAAAAGCTACTGAGCCTGAAGCCGATATTCTGATTAACAACACGGGTATATACGGACCGCAGGACTTTTTCGAGACTACTGATGATGTTTGGACAGAGTTCTTCGAAGTCAATGTGATGTCAGGTGTACGGCTATCGCGAGAGTACTTGCCCGGTATGGTCTCTCGTCAGTGGGGAAGGGTAATCTTTATTTCTTCCGAATCAGCGCTCAATATCCCAGCTGATATGATTCATTATGGTTTCACTAAGACGGCTAATCTTTCTGTCGCGCGCGGTTTGGCTAAGCGAATGGCTGGTACAGGCGTTACGGTGAATTCCATCCTACCGGGGCCGACGCTATCGGAAGGCGTAGCAGATATGCTTAAGGAGGCACGGGAGCGTACCGGTCAGACATTAGAAGAGATAGCGGCTGACTTCGTAAAGGAAAACCGTCCCAGCTCGATTATTCAACGTGCAGCAACAACTGAAGAAGTTGCAAACCTAGTCGTCTATACAGTTTCTCCTCTGGCGTCAGCGACTACGGGCGCTGCGTTGCGTGTTGATGGTGGAGTTGTAGATACAATTGCTTGATATGCGAAGGATGAAGACCTTTGTAGCGTGGTTTTTTGGGAATATCCTTCTGGCAACTACCAGCGAGGCCGCACCCTTGCCCTTGGGGCTGGATAAATCACAATTTGAGCGGCGTGTTCCTGCTTATTTAAAGACTTTGCCCAGCTGTAAAGCTTTAACCCTAAGCGATCCGCACCCCATGATTGAGGAAGCAGGAGCAGGATGGAAATATTTTGCTCAAGGTGCTTCTAAGTCTGAAGTGCTTGTACAAGCATCAGATGAACAATTGACGCGCATTATTGTGAAAGCATCATCTAGCTCTGAGCCAGTGCTGCGCGATATGCGATGTATGACCTATGCGCTTATGCTTGCAGTGCAGCCTAAGTATTCAATTCAGCACTTAGTATTATCTGACTCGAAGAAGTTGTGGCGGCTTGCGCAAGGTGGGCCATATAGACAGCTTTATTTTTTTATCACATTCGAAGCACGGCTAACGCCTGTGCAACTGGATGTTTATCGCTGAGTCCCGTAGCTAAACTAGATAAAATATTTTTCTAAAAAAATCTGTTTAGAAAAATATTCTCGTGTTTTAAGCTGGAATTCCGGCGACTAACAGCGAAGAAGACCGCTCCTTAATTTCTTTCTTTTGCAGATGTTCCTGAAGAATAAAGGGCATTTTCAATTACGTTAGCGTTTGGTTTCGTTTAGTGCCCTGCTGTAACGATTCATCTAAAGGATGCGAAATGCCTAATACTGACTCTTTTGTCTCTTCCACTGTAGCCCCTACTAATGTGGAAGCCCTGCAACAAATGATTACGGCAGAGTATGAGTCTCTACCACGGCAGCTCAAGCGTGTGGCTGCATATATGAGCCAGCAAAGCGACCGTGTAATGGTTGACCGCATTAGCGATATTGCTCGTCAATGTGAAGTGCATCCATCAGCTATTGTGAGATTTTCCCAACGTTTCGGTTTCAAGGGCTTTAGTGAAATGCAGGCCCTGTTCCGTGAGGCGTACACACATAAAGCAACACCAGTACAGAACTATCAGCAGCGTATCCGTCGGATGATAGCCAATAAATCCCAGTCGGCTGCAGGAAGTGACTTGGCGCGTGAGTGCATTAGCGCCACGCGCTCAGGTTTGGATAGATTAGGGGAGGAGCTGGATGACCAAGCCTTTGAAAAAGCAGTGGATCTACTGGTTAATGCCGAGAATATTTACGTAGTAGGGGTTCGCCGTTCGTTTGCTGTAGCACATTACTTCGTTTACAACCTGCAGCATACCAATAAGCGTATTCACCTGGTGTCTGGCCTGGGAGGTAGCTACCGCGAGCAGATGCGTAGTGTGCGAGCCAATGACCTTGTTGTGGCAATCAGCTTCACGCCTTATGGTAAGGAAAGTCAGCAATGCGTACGTATTGCACAGCATAATCAAGCCAAGACGCTCATTATTACAGATAGTCAATTATCACCTTTAGCCAAGCGAGCCAGCGCGCTGCTATTAGTCAATGAAGGAAGCGCGTTTGCGTTCCGCTCCCTGAGCGCCACTTTATGCCTATGCCAAGCCTTGTTCATTGCCTTGGCCTATCGTCTGGAAATGAAAGTAGACGAGATGCATGAACAGGTTGGATTTGACGATTGATGTGTAGCGTTCAATGAGTGGGGCACTACTGGCCAAGGATATTGCCTAAAGAATACATCTTAATGAGTGAGGTGGATCATGACCGATGAGCATGCAAAACGCAGCACTGCAGAAACACCTGAAGAAGCTAGTAAGGTAGGCGAAGTAAACAAATCCCAAAATGAAAAGGGAGGGGAACAGCGCCGCACTAAATTCAACGAGCCAGAGGATCCTCAAGCACAGCGCTCTCGGTAAATCGTATGTCAGATCGTTACGATTTGCAGCGTTTCGTAGACGCCCAAGAGCCAGTTTGGCAGCAGGTGCTTGAAGAGCTTCGGGAGGGCGATAAACGCACACACTGGATGTGGTTCGTTTTTCCTCAGTTACAGGGGCTTGGGCACAGCGCCACAGCGAAATACTACGCCTTGTCAGGTTTGGATGAGGCGGCTGCCTACCTTGAGCATGAGCTTTTGGGGGCTCGTCTGAGGATATGCTGTGCGGTCGTAAATGAACTGGAAGGGTTATCGGTGAAGCAGATATTTGGTCATCCTGATGATTTAAAGTTTCATTCATCAATGACCCTATTCGCACAGGTAGCAGGTGAGCATAGTCCGTACGCTATAGCATTGGCCAAGTATTTTGGCGGTCAAGCAGACTCTCATACGCTGCGGTTACTTCAGCAGTAACATTTGGCAGCCTCTATTCAGGCTTGAGTGCCTTCACTGTCTTCCGAGGAACCGCCTAGCTGCTTATGTACTTCAGGTTGCTCAATTCCATCAACCCACCATTTTAGATGAGCACTGACTACTGTATGGGCAGCAAAGCCTAGCTTGTTGCGTACAGGACAAGCGCCGTTTTCACTCGCTTTCACTTCTCCCGCTTGTCGAGAGCGGTTGTTACCAGCCTTACCACTTGCTTGAACAACCATCTCAAACCGGACAGCCTGTCCGTTCCCTTTAAAGCACAGTTCTATCGATGCTTGTTGTGGGGAAACTGCATTTAGGTTCAGGTTAGCCTCTACGGGTGGGTTTGAGGCAGCAAGTAACAAGGCAGTCATAGGCAAGGCAAAGAGTCCGGGCATGTCAGTCTACGTTACGGTCATTTGAGCAAGCTGGAAATCAGAGTAGCGTATTTTTGATCTTCTTGCGTAGACGCCCTCCGAAGAGGGCGTCTACAGTACTGCTTGAATGTAACTGTGCTTACTGCTGAGTAATAACGGCGCTATTACCGGTGCCTGTCTGCGAGATAGTGGCAGAGTTACCAATTGCAAATTCGCCACGCTGCGTAATGGCAGCTTGGTTAGCTACACCGGACTGGTAGACAACTGCATTGGCAGACAACTGGGATTCCAGTTGCTGGATGCTGGCAATGTTATCGCTGCCATCTTGAGTAACGCTAGCGTAGTTGCTATCACCTGTCTGACGTACATCAGCAGAGTTATTAGTACCTGAAGAGGCACCCGTCAGGTTGTTGCCGCGACCAATCTGAGCAGCGTTGAGCGTGTTGGCTGTGCCGCTCTGATCAAAGTACAGTTCGTTGAACTTGCCGTCTTGGAAGCTAGTAATGGCGTTATTATCACCGCGCTGGGAAATGGTTGCGAAATCTGGGCCGCTATAGCCATCCTGAACCATAGCCACAGTATTCGCAGTACCGTCCTGCGTAACGGCTGCGGTTTGACCATCGCCCGTCTGGGTCAAGGTGATGGCGTTATTGTCGCCCGTTTGAGCCAATGTTGCAGAGTCATTCATGCCGCTCTGGGTAACTTCAACCTGGTTGCCGTTACCAGTCGCAGTCGCGTTAAGCTGATGAGCATAACCGTCCTGGTTTATGATGTGGGAGTTATCATTACCGTTCTGGTTAATGGTTGCCACACTGCTGCTAGACATGCCATAGGCGACGCCACCACCCTGGGTAACTTCAGCTACGTTATTGTTACCCAATTGTATGACTTGGGCTTGATTGTCATTACCGGTCAGCTGATACACCGTTGAAGAGTTGGCGTCGCCAGTCTGAGTGACAGTTACCTGGCTGTTCTCCTGCGCTTCTTGGTAAATGTTCGAGTAATGGTCGCTACCTTCTTGCGTGGTGCTGGCTACATTATTCGAACCGTCCTGGTACTGATAGGACGTGCTGTTCAGGGCTGCGCTCTGGCTCAGGCTTGCAGTATTACCATTACCGATCTGCTCCTGAGTGCTCTTGCTATTTTGAGTGCCGTTGATTTGCTCGGTCGTGATGGAATTGTTGTCCCCATCCTGAGTTGTTTCAACGGAATTCATTTCAGCAAAGGCGTGCGAACTGAGGGCGATCAGGATGGCGGCAGCAAGAGGCTTGAAGCTGTACATGGTTATTCCCTTCGTAGTAATCACAATAACGAGAAGATGAAGATGTCGACGTTCTAATGCGTGATGTTTAAACGTCCGTTGTTATTAGTACTGACGTACCACTGCGGTTTGGTTATTACCGTGTTGCGTGATACTGGCTTGTTGGCCGGTACCGTTCTGCTCAATAGAGGCACTGTTATAGGCGCCGTACTGATTGATCAGTGCGACATTCGCCGAGCCAATTTGAGTAATGGATGCAGTGTTGCCATAACCCGCCTGGGTAATAACCGCAGAAAGGTCGGCCCCTTGCTGAAGGATGAAAGCCTGTTGATCGTTGCCAAGCTGTGAGATGAGCGCTTGTGAGTTAAGCCCTTGCTGGCTTAAGGTGGCCTGGTTGTTATTACCACTCTGCTGAATAGTTGCGACCAAACCACCAGCAGACATTGCAGCAGCCAATGCGCGCGGGTCAGGCGTGCCGGCAAGGTCTGAAGTCGTCATGGCAATGTCAAAATTATCAAGCAGATCAGCCGCTTGAAGCGGTAATACAACGAGGCTCATGCCGGAGAAGGCGAGCGCAAGTCCTGAGCACAATCTTTGCAACGAATTCATGGCTAATCCCTGTATAGCGCTGTGCGGATTGTTGGCCCTACAGCGAAAACTGGGTATCAACCAAAAGATTGAAAAGACAAAGTATTTAGACCATGGAAGGATTAATCCATGGTTGCGGGAGAGGGCTGTTATAGAGCTGACTAAGTCCGATAGACGGTTAAGTTAGTCAGCTAGCAATACCAATGCAGAATCAGGCGATGTGACTTGTGCTGTGCATTTATGACTCCTTGGAATCAGTATTGGCGGATGACAGTATTCTGGTTATTTCCATATTGGGTAATGCTAGCCTGCTGACCGGTGCCATTTTGTTCAATGGCAGCGTTGTTGGCATTACCATACTGATTAATGATAGCCGCGTTTGTTGATCCGTTCTGAGAGATCAAGGCGTTATTCGCTTCGCCCACTTGCGTAATGGCGGCAGCTAGGTCTGAGCCCTGCTGGAGAATATAGGCCTGCTGATCATTACCCTGCTGGGCAATAGTCGCCAGTGAGTTGAGGCCTTGCTGACTCAAGGTGGCTTGGTTGTTATTGCCATTCTGCTGTATTTGAGCTGCGAGGCCATTGACCGATGCGGCCGCTAATGCAAGAGCACTCGGCGTGCCAGCCAAGTCATTCGACGATGTCGCAATATCAAAATTATCAAGCAGGTCAGCTGCCCGTAATGGGAGTGACGCTGCGAAGCAACTCAATACCAAGACAGACTGAGAAAGCAGCCGTTGCAAAGTGTTCATGGCGAACTCCTGTTTAGCACTACCAGTTTTGCTGACGGGTTCCCGCTTCGCTATCAATCTAAAGATTGAAAGTTTAACTGTAGAGCAATAAAAAAGACTTAATTCTATGATAAAGAACCGCGTTGATACTAGTTTAATGTGATGGCTTATTGATATTAGACCTACACTCAATGAGTGATAGGGGTAACATCGGCATTGCGGGTTTGTGAATTTCCGCAATTGATCCGCTTGCCCCCTCAGCAAAACTTTGAGCGAGATAGACTTCGCTGGCTAAGCTGTATTGTAGAACCGATACGGCAGAGTAAGACGCCTGTTGATCATCATTGATGATTTGATCTTCGCTACATTGGTTTAAGGACATCCCACTACCATCGCCGCTGCGATCGATTTCTACGGTCTGGTTGCCTGCAAGCTCGCCTTTTAGCGTAAGCCTGAGTAATAGTCAGGTTATGGTTATTACCTTCGTTACGTAGTTAGCTCATTTGCAGAGCCGTGCTGGGTAAGTTTGCAAGGTTGTCATGGCCTTGCTACTCGAAGGTCGTGCGATCGGATGCCAAAAGGTTGGTTGATTATTTTAACGCAGGGTATTTCCGGTTCCTGTTTGAAAGCGTTGCGACTTGCTGCTAACGCTGTCGGACAATAATGCTCTGGTTATTTCCATATTGAGTGACACTGCCCTGTAGCCCCGTGCCGTCCTGGTCAATCAGGACTTCATTATAAGCTCCGTGCTGATTGATATACGCCTGATTACCTGCGCCTTGCTGAATAATGGAGGCGTTATGACCCTGACCGTTCTGTAGAATGACAGCGGTCATTTCCGCACCGTTTTGCAGCATGACGGCTCGATGATTTCCGCCTATCTGCTGGATAAGCGCCTGACTACTCAACCCTGTCTGTATGAGAAAAGCCTGGCTATCGCTGCCTTGCTGGATGACAGTGGCGGCTATGCGATCCGCAGTTGATTGGCCGACAGGGCCCTGCGCTTGCCGGGCAGCCACATCGGAGACTGTAGAGAGATCAAAGTTGTTGAGTAAATCTGCTGCGTTGGATGTCTCGATGGAAACTCCGAGACATGAAACCAACAGTGCAAATCTCAGACTGATCTGCTGCAGTACGTTCATGGCTATTTCCTCAATAGCGCTCTGTACTGTCTTATCGCGCAAGGCAGGCGTCTTGGGTATCGCTCTAAAGAGTGAAAATAGCAGCTGTTTGAGTACTGGAAGAGTTAGGCTGATTTCATATCAGTGGCAGCCGCTCGAATGCTTTTCCTTCGCTTTACACGTGCAGGGGGGAACAGGATCGATCCCTCCGGGATGGAAAGGATGGCAGCGTAGCAGTCGACGAACTGTCAGCCAGCTACCGCGTAAGACTCCATGAGTCTGTAACGCTTCGACAGCGTAATGTGAGCAGGAGGGGTAGAAACGGCAGCGCGGGCCGATCATAGGGCTGATGAAGAGCTGGTAGCCTCGCAGCAGGATGATCAACAATTTCTTCATGAGCTGAGGGCTTACCTGGAGACATTACAGGGAATGATTATTTTACCGCGTATGGTGCTCGGGTCGAGTGACTTGTCGACGGGTTGAGGTTAACAATGACCGCTTGCTCTTGAACCTGGCGCGATATGAACATCGATACTCGTATCAAATTCCGACATCTCCTGTGCTTTATCGAAGTAGCTCAGCAGCGTAGTTTTGCCAAGGCTGCTCATGCTGTATCGGTTTCGCAACCGGCCATCTCCAAGACGCTTAAGGAGCTTGAGGTTATTCTTGAGGCGCGCTTGTTTGAGCGAGACAAGAACGGCGTGGTGCTGACGCCGGCAGGTCAGGCCTTTATGCGTTACGCGGGACCTTGTGTGCAGGCCTTGCGGGACGGGGTTAATACAGTGCGCAGTGGTGGATTGCAGGGCGGGTTGGTCCGGGTAGGTGTGCTTTCAACCGTGGAAAGCCTGGTTATGCCAGAGGTTATCAGGCGGCTCCATGAGCGCTACAGTGGACTGACCATCAGTGTTTCGACGGGGCTGAGTACTTATCTGCTTAATCAACTCCGGGTAGGTGAGCTGGATGTCGTGGTAGGGCGTATGACGGACAATCCAGAGATCCGTGGCTTGAACTTCGAACACCTTTATAGCGAGTCGATGACATTGGTGGTTCGAAAGGACCATCCCTTGCGGGCGACCCCTGACGTTGATCGGCAACGCTTGGTTGACTATCCCTGGGTCCTTCCGTTGACGGGTACTACCATTCGCCAGTACGCCGAGAGCTTTTTGGTGCAGTGTGGAATCAGTCTGATGCCGCAGCGGTTGGAGACGCTCTCACCAGCGTTAAGCCGACGCTACGTACTATTAAGTGACGCCATCTGGATTGCGCCCCTGGATGCGGTGGAAACAGACATCAGGGCCGGGGTGTTGGCTGAGCTTTCCCTGGGTGTTCAGGAGCCAGGCGGCTCGATTGGCTTGTGCCGCAACAACGCGGTGACACTTCCACTGGTAGCCCAGTGGTTCTGCGAGATCCTGCGCGAAGTGGCAAGCGAGATTGTTGCAGAACGATCTGTTTCATAACCATTTGGTTATGAATGATTGCCTTCATTTCAATTGGCTCGTCTGCAGCATTGCGCCACACTGCAGGGTAACCCCCTTTGAAGGGTAAGGCTCTCAGTGGAGTAAGGCCATGAATAATAATTCCAATGACATTCGCTTTGTCGCCCGTGATCATAACTGGCATCCCCATGCCTATACGCCTGGTTATAAATCCTCTATTCCCCGATCACCCAAACAGGCTCTGGTCAGCATCCAACAAACGGTTTCTGAGCGTAGCGGCCCTGACTTTTCCCATCTTCAGCTGGGTAAGCACGACAACGACCTATTGCTGAATTTTAATAATGGAGGATTGCCTCAGGGTGAGCGAATCATTCTCTTCGGGCGTGTAGTTGATCAATTCGGCAAGCCTGTTCCAAGGACATACGTGGAGATCTGGCAAGCTAACGCCGGTGGACGGTATCGCCACAAGAACGATGTCTATCTGGCACCGCTCGACCCCAACTTTGGAGGAGTAGGGCGCACCCTGACTGATAATGACGGTAACTACGTGTTCCGGACTATCAAGCCTGGCCCTTACCCATGGCGTAACGGGGTTAACGACTGGCGGCCGGCTCATATCCATGTTTCGGTCATGGGGCCTTCGGTTTCGACTCGATTGATTACCCAGTTGTACTTTGAGGGGGATCCGTTGATTCCTATCTGCCCGATCGTAAAGTCGATTTCGAACCCGGATGCGGTGCAGACGCTTATTGCACGTTTGGACATGACCATGGCCAACCCGATGGACTGTCTGGCGTATCGCTTCGACATCGTGACGCGCGGCGCACGTCAAACCCATTTCGAGAATCTGTAAGGAGGCGATCATGACTACAACATTCTTGCCTGAGACGCCTTCGCAAACTGCAGGCCCGTATGTTCACATCGGTCTCGCACTAGCAGCCGCCGGTAATCCGCCCCGTGAGATGGAAATCTGGAATGATCTTGCCAAGCCTGACGCCCCGGGCCAGCATATCGTGCTGACAGGGCAGGTGTTTGACGGGAATGGCAATCTGGTGCGCGACTCCTTTCTTGAAGTCTGGCAGGCTAACCATGAAGGTGTTTACGATCCCATCTACCACCCGGAAAAAGCGTTCAACTGTTTTGGCCGTACAGCTACAACTTTTGATGCAGGAGATTGGTCCGTACAGACAATCAAGCCGGGTAAGGTGACGGATAGCCAGGGTAGACCTATGGCGCCGCATATCAACCTGACGCTATTCGCCCGCGGTATCAACATCCATTTGCAGACGCGTATCTACTTTGAAGACGAAGCGGAAGCCAATGCGGTTTGTCCAGTGCTCAACTTTGTCGAGCCGCCCCGCAGGCCTACCTTGCTCGCGAAGCGCTTTGAAGAAAACGGCAAAGTGATTTACCGTTTCGATATCCATTTGCAAGGTCCGCAGGAAACTGTCTTTTTCGATTTCTGATGGCTACATCTGAACCGCTCAATGCAGGTGAGTTGATTCGGCAGCATTTTGCCGCCGAGCTGGCCGCCCGTCAGTACCAAGCCGATGCCGCCCAAGAGGCGGCATTGGTGCATCTGGCTAATTGGCTGGACCGCTTTCTGGGCGATCGTAAATCCTGGTTTCGCAAGCCGTCTGCTGGCGTTTACATCTGGGGTGATGTAGGACGAGGCAAGAGCTTTGTGATGGACGCCTTTTATACGGCCGTCCCTATTGCCGAAAAGCGACGCGTACATTTTCATGCGTTTCTGCAGGAGCTGCAGCGGCGAATGGGTGACTATGCAGGACAAGCCGATCCACTGGCGCTGGTGGCTCGGGAAATCGCTCGTGAAGCTCGCCTGCTCTGCTTTGATGAATTTCATGTACATGACATTGGCGATGCCATGTTGTTAGGCCGCATGCTTAAAGTGCTTGTGGACGAAGGCGTAGGCCTGGTCATGACATCCAACTACAAGCCGGAAGGGTTGTGCCCAAACCCGCTGTACCGGGAGCGCTTCAAGCCTATCATTGCCCTGATTGAAAAGCGCTTTGAGGTGCTTGCCATCAATGGGGAGGTTGATTACCGCCAGCGCAGCGACGAGCAGGCCCGATGGGGATATTATCTCTGGCCGGAGTCAGCGGGTGGTGTGAAACGCTTGCAAGCGCTCTTGGACCTGTCTGCGGCAGCTACCAGGGATGCAACTTTAGACGTTAACCATCATCCTCTTGCAGTGCGCGCCTATGAGGGGGAGCGGATCTGGTTCGACTTTTCCGATCTCTGCGAACAACCCCATTCCACCTCGGACTACCTTTGGGTCATCGAGCGCTTTCCACAAGTCGGCATCAGTGGTCTGGATTGTCTGGCACGCCAGTCTGAAGCTGTTCGGCAGCGTTTTCTCAATCTGGTAGACATCGCTTATGACCGAGGCGTGACCTTGATTCTTTCCAGTGAAGTGCCAATGGATGAGTTGGCCGGAGAGGCTACCGTGGACTTTACGCGGACATTGAGCCGACTGCGACAGCTGATGGTGGAAAGGCTTTAAGTCAGGCGAGACGGAGTTGTCTCTCTAAATGTCATTCAGCTAATTGTGCCGATTTCGTCATCTGCCCTGGCGAAAAGCACCAAGCCGATTTTGCACTGACGCGCCACGCTGTAAGCCTCTTTTCATGAGGTGGCGCTATGAGACGTATCCAGGTCATCGACTCCCATACTGGCGGTGAGCCGACTCGTTTAGTCATTGCGGGTTTTCCTGACATGGGGGAAGGCTCCATGGCGGAGCGGCTGGACCTGCTACGACATGAGTACGATGGCTGGCGGGCTGCATGTGTATTGGAGCCGCGTGGGAGCGATGTGCTGGTAGGGGCGCTCCTATGCGAGCCGGTCGATCCTGAAGCATGTGCAGGCGTAATCTTCTTCAATAACACCGGCTACCTTGGAATGTGCGGTCACGGCACGATTGGGCTGGTGCGCTCGCTCTATCATCTAGAGCGGATCGATGTAGGACATCATCGGATCGAGACGCCAGTTGGAACAGTTGAGGCAACGTTGCACGAAGACCTTTCCGTCAGTGTGCGGAATGTACCTGCGTACCGATACCGTAAGGATTTCGCGCTGGAAGTGACTGGGATTGGCGTTGTGACCGGCGATATCGCTTGGGGAGGAAATTGGTTTTACCTGATTGCCGATCATGGCTTGCAAGTGAGCAGCGATAATCTCGATGCGCTGACCGAATACAGCTGGGCGGTACGGCAGGCGCTTGAGGCGCAAGGCGTACGCGGCGAAAACGATAGCGTGATCGATCATATCGAGCTGTTTGGGAGTGATGAGAATGCGAACAGTCGCAGTTTTGTACTCTGCCCAGGCAAGGCCTATGACCGTTCACCCTGCGGGACAGGGACCAGCGCCAAGCTGGCCTGCCTTGCAGCGGATGGTCATCTGAACCCTGGAGAACTCTGGAGACAGGCCAGCGTCATTGGCAGCCACTTTGACGCTAGTTATGAGCTAGAGGCAGGAGGGATGCGCATCATCCCGACCATCCGTGGTACGGCACATATCAGTGCCGAGGCTACATTACTGATTGATGAGGCTGATCCCTTCGCCTGGGGGATTCGGTTGTGAGCCTGCAGGCCCGCACAGCTGCGGCGGATGTTGTCATCGTTGGGGCAGGCATTATGGGTGCCATGTGTGCCTATGAACTGGCCTCCCGAGGCCTATCCATTCTTGTTATTGATAATGGGACTGGTGGCGCTACGGGTGCAGGAATGGGACATCTGGTCGTCATGGATGACAATCCTGCTGAACTTGCCCTCAGCCGCTATTCCATTGCGCTTTGGAACACGTTGCGCAAGCGTCTGCCTGAAGCGTGCGCCTATCGTAATTGCGGTACATTGTGGCTGGCAGCGAATGATGAGGAGTGCGGCCTGGCAGAAGCCAAACAGGCCAGATTGGTTGAGTATGGCGCACAGTCTGAATGGATCAGCGCATCGGCTTTAAGGCAGCTGGAGCCAATGCTGCGGCCGGATCTGGCCGGTGCATTAAAGGTTTTTGATGACGGGATTCTGTACGCCCCGGCGACGGCGCGTTGGCTACTGCATCAACAGGATGGCCGGATTACTGTCCAGGAGGGGGATGTTACCCGCGTAGAGGGCAATCGGTTATGCCTGAGTGAGGGTGGTTGGTTAACGGCACCTGCCATTCTGCTTGCCAATGGCCTGGGCGCTTTCCGGCTGCTGCCGGATGTACCGTTGAGGCCAAAGAAGGGGCATCTGCTGATCACAGATCGCTATCCTGCCTGCATTAACCATCAGCTGGTAGAGCTTGGATATGCCGCCAGCGCTCATGCAGACGATGGAACATCGGTTGCATTCAACGTACAACCAAGGCCTACAGGCCAGTTGTTAATTGGCTCATCTCGGCAATTCGACACGTTGGATAAGCGAGTCGAATTTGATGTGCTTGGGCGCATGCTCATGCGTGCACAAGATTATCTGCCCGGCTTGGGCGAACTGAATGCCATTCGCGGGTGGACAGGCTTTCGTGTCGCAACACCAGATGGTTTGCCGTTGCTCGGACAGCATCCGGACCAACCGGGTTTGTGGCTGGCGCTGGGCCATGAAGGGCTGGGCGTTACCACAGCATCGGGCAGTGCACGGCTGATCGCGGCACAATTGTTAGGTGAAGCACCTCCTTTTGATCCTGCGCCGTTCCGGACGGAGCGCTTTGTAGGCGTAGCCTCACATACTCCGGGGGCTGCGGCATGATCACGGTATATCTTGACGGGCAGCCCCTTGTCATGGGGGAGGGGCTGACGGTGGCTGCCATGCTGACGCTGAGCGAATCCTCAATAGCACGCCTTTCCTGTACGGGACAGCCGCGAGCACCCTTTTGCGGGATGGGGATTTGTCAGGAGTGTCGGGTGACGATTGATGGACGCCGCCAGCTGGCCTGCCAGACGCTCTGCCAAGAGGGTATGCATGTGGAGCGTACGGTGTGAAGAATCACAAAACATTGTCGTGTGATATTGCAATCGTAGGCGCCGGACCCGCGGGGTTGGCAGCAGCCAGAGCGGCATCAGTAAGCCAGCGATCCATTGCGGTCATTGATGACAATCCACTGCCTGGCGGGCAAATATGGAGGGACGGTCCACAGGTATCACAATTGGCGATGGCAAAGGATTACCGAAGGGTTTTGTCGCTGCCTACTGTGCGGTATTTGCCGGGAACACGCATTGTGGCCTCGCTGGCAGCAGGAGCCCTGCTACTGGAGGATGCACAAACAAGTTACCGACTCGACTATGAGCAGCTGATCCTCTGTTGTGGCGCACAGGAGCTACTGCTGCCTTTTCCAGGCTGGACATTACCGGGCGTGACGGGCGCTGGCGCACTGCAGGCCTTGATCAAGAGCGGCGCGTCTGTGGCGGGTGAGCGTGTTCTGATCGCAGGAAGCGGGCCATTGCTGCTGGCATCTGCGGCCACCGCCAGAGCGGCAGGCGCGCTGGTCTCAGGTGTTTATGAGCAGACTGATCGCTATCAATTGATTAACTTTGGCGTTGGGCTGCTGCGCTGGCCTGGCAAGCTTGCACAGGCATTCAAGCTGTTTAGTACCCGGTATCGATGGAGAAGCCATGTTATTGAGGCTATGGGGGATAGGCGTCTAGAGGCGGTGCGTATCCGCCAAGGTGATGCGGAGGCAGTAATAGCGTGTGATCGACTGGCCTGTGGTTTTGGTCTGGTGCCTAACACGGTGCTAGCACAGCATCTGGGCTGTTCTCTTGAAGACAATGCGGTTGCAGTTGACCGGTATCAGCAGACGAGCCAGACAGGTATCTATGCGGCAGGTGAATGTACAGGCGTTGGCGGTAGCGAACTGGCGTTAGTAGAGGGTGAGGTCGCCGGACTGGCGGCAACTGGCAAGGTTGAGCAGGCACAGGCCTTATTCACACATCGCGCCTATTGGCAGCGGTTTGCCCGGCATGTAAAGGAGCACTTTGGATTACGTCCTGAGATCAGACGGCTGGCTCGGGTCGATACGTTGATCTGCCGGTGCGAAGACGTTGCCTTGTCTGTTTTGGCAGAAGAGCAGGGGTGGAATGCGGCCAAGCTCCAGAGCCGATGCGGCATGGGAGCCTGCCAGGGGCGTATCTGTGGCTCAATAGCCCGTGAGTTGTTTGGCTGGTCACTGCCGGAGCCTCGTGTCCCGCTAGTACCTGCGCGAATCGAGACGCTTATGGCATGCTCAGAGAAAGATATGTCCTGATCATATTTAGTCACCCATGATGAGGTGCTCATGCTTCAGACGATATGCCATACGGCCAGTCGCAGCGATCAATCTTCGGGTTTTGCACCTGAGCAAATGAGGGCATGGTGTGAGGGCCTGGCTGCAGAGCGTCCTGAGAACATTGAGACCTTGCTTAACAGCGTCGCGTTGATCGCTCCGCTTCTCAATGCTATCCCCAATGTGGTCTTTTTTATCAAAGACCTAGAGGCACGCTATCTACTTGCCAACCTGACACTGGCGAGGCGGTGTGGATTCAAATCCGTTGCGCCGCTTCTGGGCAAAACGTCGGCCGAGGTTTTTCCGGCTCACCTGGGACCGCTTTATACCGAGCAGGATCATGAGGTGCTTAGCGGGGCGATTATTGAGGACAAGCTTGAACTGCACCTTTACAACGGACGTGAGCCGGGATGGTGCCTGACCTACAAATTGCCTTTAAAAGGCGGTTCAGGCCATGTGTTAGGAATGGCCGGGATCTCTTATGACTTGCAGGCTGCGCAGGATAATCATCCCGCCTACCAGCGGCTTGCCGCCGTCGATGAGTATATTCGTGCCCATTACACACGCCCTATTGCCTTGGCAGAGCTGACCGGCATTGCACAACTTTCTGTGGCTCAGCTGGAGCGCTATTGCAAGCGGATCTTCCATCTCACGCCTCGACAGATGATTCACAAGGTGCGCTTGGAAAAGGCATCTGAATTACTGGTGACTATGATGCCGATCACTGATGTTGCCTTACAGTGTGGCTATACGGACCACAGTGCTTTTAGCCGCCAGTTCAAGGCACTGACGGGACTCACGCCCCGCCAGTTTCGACAGGCCGCTGCCGAGGCTGCTTAAAGCCCAACGTCCGGCAGTGTGGGGCGACAGGAGAGGGCTTTGTCCACAATTGCTTTTACTTCCCCATGGGCTGCACATTCCAATGCCAGACGAGGAGGACGAGTGACAGCTGAACCGCGACCGAGGAGTTCTTCGCACAGTTTGATGCACTGGACTAGATCGGGGCGGGCATCCAGATGCAGCAGTGGCATGAACCACTGATAGAGCGACAAGGCTTCATCAAAACGCTTTTGCATGGCGAGGCGGAACAGGGTTTCACCTTCCTTGGGAAAGGCGTTAGACATGCCGGATACCCATCCAACGGCTCCGACGGCAATACTTTCCAGCACCACATCATCCAGGCCGGCAAACAGTATGAAGCGATCACCCACTGCATTAAGGAGGTCGATGAAACGCCGGGTATCGCCTGAAGAATCCTTGAAGCAAACGATGTTCTCGCAGTCCTTGAGTGAAGTCAGGATGTCTGGCGTAACATCATTCTTATAAACGGGCGGATTGTTGTAGACCATAACGGGAAGATCAGTTGAAGCCGCGACGCTGCGAAAGTGCGCAGCGGTTTCATGGGGCTTGGCGGAGTAGACCAGGGCAGGCATGACCATTACGCCATCCACGCCAACGCAGCGGGCTTCGTTGACCATCTTTTGCGCAAAGGCAGTGGTGAACTCGGCTATCCCGGCAATGACAGGCACGCGTCCGGCGGCTGCATCCTTGGCGGTTTCGATGACCGATAGTTTCTCCGCTGTTGTTAGCGATGTGTTTTCCCCAACGGTACCGCACACGACAAGACCTGATACGCCATCCGCTACAAGATTGCTAACTACGCGGTGGGTGGCGTCCAGGTCTAGAGAAAAATCAGCCTTGAATTGGGTGCTGACGGCAGGAAAAACGCCGCGCCAGTTGATCGCTTGATGCCCCATGATCGTTATCCCTTTGGCGATAGAACAGAGGCTGAAAGATTGAACTGCAAGCGCTCGGCTGGCTTGAGATTTTTCCTTATACGTGAGGACGAAATCAGCACAATTGAGGGCTGATAGTGGGCTATAAACGAACAAGACTGCTTTGGGCGTATTGCGATTATCGATCAGATGCTTCGATAATCGGCCAAACAAGACAATGGCCGGAGCAGAGATCATGGATAATTCGAATTCGCGTGACCCTCATAGCTTTGGCGCACCGCCTATCATCGCGTCCCCCGCCAAGCGGATCGAAGCCTTTACGGGCGATCCGAACTTTATGACCTCCCTTGCACGTGGTCTGGCCGTGATCCATGCTTTTCAGGAGCGCAAGCGGCATCTGACCATTGCACAGATCAGCCACCGAACTGAAATTCCTCGCGCAGCGGTTCGCCGCTGCCTGCATACGCTTATGAAGCTGGGGTATGTAACGACGGACGGGCGAACTTATTCGCTGCTTCCCAAGGTGCTGACACTGGGACACGCTTATCTCTCTTCCACGCCCATGGCGCTTACGGCCCAACCCATTCTGGATCGCCTGAGCGAGCAATTGCACGAAGCATGTTCCGTCGCCACCCTGGAGGGAGACGAAGTCTTGTACATTGCCCGTTCTGCCACACCCCTGCGGCTGATTTCAGTCGACCTGAGTGTTGGCAGCCGGCTACCCGCCTATTGCACATCCATGGGCCGCATTCTGCTGGCGGCTTTGGATGATGCTGCCCTGCAGGAGTATTTCGAGCGCGCCGACTTGCAAATCAAGACCAGTCGTACACTGCATACGCGAGAAAAGCTGTTGCCCTGTCTTGAGCAGATTCGCCAGCAGGGTTGGTGTGTCGTTGATCAGGAGCTGGAAGTAGGGCTGCGCTCGTTGGCCGTACCGGTGCTGGATGCCTCGGGCCAGGTTATGGCTGCCATGAACGTAGGAACCCATGCCAGTCGGATTACACGGCAGGAGCTGGAGCGGCGTTTTCTACCGCTTCTGCTCAAGGGCAGTCAGGAACTCAGCTCAAAACTGTTTCACTGAAACTGTTCGCTAATCGAACTGTTAGCCGTTAATCGAATTGTGTGATGGGTGTCTGCTCCGTAGGGTAGAGGCACGTTGCCAGCCGGCACGCCAGATAAAAACAATGAGCCCGCCTATGTCCTGCATGATTTCCTCCCTGGATGGGATGTTGCGTGCACATCGCTCCGATGTGCCTGAAACCGTTATTGTTGACTCGTGGGTTGTGAGGGCCTTGCCATGACCGGGCAATCCTCGACGAACACAACGCTGGATGTTCAATCGTTCATCAACGCTCAGCCGCTAAGCCGCTATCAATGGCGAATCGTGGTGCTGTGCTTCTTAATTGTCTTTCTGGACGGGCTGGATACTGCTGCGATGGGGTTCATCGCGCCTGCGCTGACCCAGGATTGGGGAATCGACCGCGCAAGCCTTGGGCCGGTAATGAGCGCTGCTCTTGTCGGAATGGTGTTTGGCGCACTGGGCTCAGGGCCGCTGGCAGACCGCTTCGGTCGTAAGGTCGTGCTGGTTGCTGCTGTTTTTATCTTTGGATTATTCAGTGTGATCTCGGCCTACAGCGCAACGATAGACCAGCTGGTTATCCTGCGGTTTTTAACCGGGCTTGGCCTGGGCGCTGCTATGCCGAACGCTACGACGCTGCTTTCCGAGTACACGCCAGAGCGGCTTAAGTCGCTTCTGGTTACCAGCATGTTTTGTGGTTTCAACCTGGGAATGGCGTGTGGTGGGTTCGTATCTGCCAAGCTGATTCCTGCCTTCGGCTGGCATAGTTTGCTGTTGCTGGGCGGCCTGCTGCCGCTGGTACTGGCAGTGGTTTTGCTGTTCTGGTTGCCGGAGTCAGCCCGCTATCTGGTGGTGCATAACCGAGGCGTTGATCAGATCCGCAAAGTCTTACTGCTTATTGGTCCGAGTATTGTCCAGCAGGCGCGGGAGTTCAGCGTGCCGGAGCAGCGTACGGTTAAGGCGCGCAATGTATTCGCTGTGATTTTCTCCAAGGAGTGCGGGCTGGGTACCGTGCTGCTTTGGATGACCTACTTCATGGGGCTTGTCATTGTTTATCTGCTGACAAGCTGGCTGCCTACGCTCATGCGCGACAGTGGGGCAAGCCTGGAGCAGGCTGCGTTCATTGGAGCACTGTTCCAGTTCGGTGGTGTGCTCAGTGCTGTAGCAGTGGGTTGGGCGATGGACCGGATCAACCCGCACTGGGTTATAGGCACGTTTTATCTGTTGGCGGGTGTATTTGCCTATTGTGTTGGGCAAAGCCTTGGGCATGTGACGTTATTGGCCACGCTGGTATTGGTCGCAGGTATGTGTATCAACGGTGCACAGTCGGCTATGCCATCGTTGGCGGCGCGGTTTTATCCGACTCAGGGCCGGGCAACAGGCGTGTCGTGGATGCTGGGTATTGGGCGCTTTGGTGCCATTCTGGGCGCCTGGATGGGTGCGACCCTGCTAGGGCTGGGATGGAATTTCGAGCAGGTATTGACCGCATTGGTTATTCCCGCTGCGCTGGCTACAGCGGCTGTCGTGATCAAAGGCATTGTTAGTCATTCGGATGCTTCGTAAGGCCTTTCGACGCATACGATAGTGCAGGTGGAGCAGACAATCGTGTTCGATAACCGACCATAGATTCGATTATCGGATTGTCTGCCCATAGCCTCGCGGCTTACTGTTCCGTTCAACATCTCTCTCGTCTGGAGCATTCTTCAGGCGAATACGACTCAGGTATTCGGCACCACTGATTTCAGGGTGTTGCTTAGACCGCCACACCGCCCCTTACCGATAGGCCGCCGGCCCAAGCAGGAGCGGTATCAGGAGACTCATGATGCGTGATGTATTCATCTGCGATGCCGTTCGTACCCCTATCGGCCGTTTTGGCGGTGCATTGTCCAGCGTTCGCGCTGATGACCTGGCTGCCATTCCGCTTAAGGCGCTAATGGAGCGCAACCCTGGCGTGAACTGGGCTGAAGTCGATGAGGTGTTCATGGGCTGTGCCAACCAGGCGGGTGAAGACAACCGTAACGTGGCACGCATGGCGCTTCTTCTGGCTGGTCTCCCCGAAAACGTACCGGGTGTGACCCTGAATCGGCTTTGTGCTTCGGGCATGGACGCCGTGGGTACGGCGTACCGCGCTATTGCCAGTGGTGAAATGGAGTTGGCCATTGCCGGCGGGGTGGAGTCCATGTCCCGCGCTCCGTTCGTGATGGGCAAGGCCGACACCGCGTTTTCCCGTGGCCAGAAGATCGAGGACACCACCATTGGCTGGCGCTTTGTGAATCCCTTGATGAAGCAAATGTACGGCACCGATTCCATGCCGGAAACAGCCGATAACGTTGCGCAAGAGCACAAGGTGTCCCGCGCTGATCAGGATGCATTTGCGCTCCGCAGCCAGCAGCGTACGGCGGCGTCTCAGGAAAGCGGCTTTTTTGCTGAGGAAATCGTGCCCGTGCGTATCGTCCATAAGAAAGGCGAGACGATTGTCGACAAGGACGAGCATCCGCGTCCCGATACCACCCTGGAAATGTTGGCCAAGCTCAAGCCTGTGAATGGCCCGGACAAGACGGTCACGGCGGGTAATGCTTCAGGTGTAAATGATGGCGCGGCAGCCATGATCATCGCGTCGGCCGAGGCAGTAGCCAAATATGGTCTGAAGCCCCGCGCCCGCATCCTGGGTATGGCTAGCGGTGGCGTGGCCCCTCGTGTCATGGGCATCGGCCCTGTACCTGCGGTGCAAAAGCTGCTGACACGTCTGGGGAAAACCGTTGAAGACTTTGATGTGGTTGAGCTGAACGAGGCCTTCGCCAGCCAGGCATTGGCAGTCGTACGCGGCTTGGGCCTGCCCGACGACAGCGAGAAGGTAAATCCGCAGGGTGGCGCTATTGCGCTGGGCCATCCGCTGGGTATGAGTGGTGCGCGCCTGGTAATGACCACGGTGCACTGGCTGGAAAAAACCAATAAGCACTTAGGGCTGGCAACAATGTGTGTGGGCGTTGGGCAAGGGCTGGCGTTAGCAATCAAGCGCGTATAAGGACTCAAGTCTTGAGCGTCTCGTGCAGCGGGGCGCTTATAGGGAAAGGGTGATCTGCTTTAGCGTGAAGGATTTAAGACTTGCCAAGGAGATAATTGTAAAAGGACATGTCTCACCAAGGCCTGCGAATCCATCACGCGTAGGTGGCACACCCTGCAACAGGGCAAAGGCTGCCCTTGGCAGGGTCATTCACCGGCGAGTCAGGACCGAATTACTCGCCGGGATATTCCTATTTCAAAGACAAGAGCGGATCGAATGACTATCAGTTCCTATACCTTGGAAGAGCGTCGTAAAAGAATCTTCGCCATTGTCGGGGCCTCGTCCGGCAACCTCGTCGAGTGGTTTGATTTTTACGTTTACTCTTTTTGCTCCATCTACTTTGCGCACGCGTTTTTCCCCTCTGACGACCCCACCGTCCAGCTCCTCAATACTGCAGGTGTTTTTGCCGCAGGCTTTCTAATGCGGCCCATCGGCGGCTGGATTTTTGGCGGAGTGGCAGACCGTTACGGGCGACGTACGTCCATGATGATTTCGGTCCTCATGATGTGCGCGGGATCCCTGGTCATCGCCTGTCTGCCTACTTATGAAAGTATCGGATTCTGGGCCCCGCTCCTCCTGCTGATGGCGCGCTTATTTCAGGGCTTGTCCGTAGGTGGGGAGTATGGCACCACTGCCACCTATATGAGCGAGGTGGCGTTAAAAGGAAAGCGTGGCTTTTATGCCTCGTTTCAATACGTCACGCTGATTGGTGGACAGCTCCTGGCTGTGCTGGTCGTAGTCATTCTTCAGCAGCTGCTGACCGAGCAAGAACTGCGGGCCTGGGGCTGGCGAATTCCCTTTGTCGTCGGCGCATTGGCTGCCGTGATCTCGCTCTTTTTACGTCGTTCTCTGGAAGAGACTACAACCAAGGAAAGCCGCGCAAGCAAGGAGGCCGGTTCTGTCGCTGCTCTGTTCAAACATCACAAAGCTGCCTTCTTTACCGTGTTGGGCTACACCGCTGGCGGTTCGCTGATCTTTTATACCTTTACCACGTACATGCAGAAGTATCTGGTCAATACGGTTGGCATGCATGCGAAGACAGCCAGTGCCCTCATGACGGGAGCGCTATTCCTGTTCATGATCATGCAGCCGATTTTTGGCGCCTTGTCAGATCGTATTGGTCGTCGTGCATCCATGCTGTGGTTTGGTGGGCTGGGCGCGCTGTGTACCTACCCCATTCTGATAACCCTCAAGGGCACGGACAGTGCGACTGTGGCGTTTGTCCTGATCCTTATTGCCTTGGCCATTATCAGTTTTTACACCTCTATCAGCGGTCTAGTGAAAGCTGAAATGTTTCCCCCGGAAGTTCGTGCATTGGGGGTAGGTTTGTCCTATGCGGTGGCCAATGCCTTATTTGGTGGCTCAGCAGAATTCGTCGCATTGAAGTTCAAATCCATTGGGCATGAAGAGCTCTTTTACATCTACGTGTCCGGCATGCTGGTGCTGGCGTTCCTGGTGAGTTTGCGCCTGCCTCGTAAAGCCAGCTACCTGCACGACGATCATTAATTACAAGGACCACGTATGAGTCAGCGACCGGCTAATCAACTCTTCGATGCCTATTTCACTCAGGCGGCGATGCGTGAAATATTCAGTGATGCGGGCCGCCTGCAAGGCATGCTGGACTTTGAAGCGGCGCTGGCGCGTGCAGAGGCTCTAGTGGGTGTGATTCCACAGAGCGCCGTGGCACCTATCGAGGCGGCGTGCCGAGCGGATCGTTATGACCTTGAGGCCTTGCAGCAAGCCATCATGAATAGCGGCAACTCGGCTATTCCGCTGGTGAAGGCGCTGGGTCGCGAGATCAAGCGTGAAAGCCCGGAGGCCGAGCGGTATGTCCATATGGGGGCGACTAGCCAGGATGTTATGGATAGCGGGCTTGTACTGCAGGTTCGCGCCGCCTTCCAGTGGCTGGAGCATAACTTGGGTGCTTTGGCCGATGTCCTGGCTGAGCAGGCACAGCGATATGCCGAGACCCCTCTAGCCGGGCGAACCTGGTTACAGCATGCAACGCCCGTGACTTTGGGTATGAAGATCGCCAGCTGGCTGGGGGCGATTACTCGCCACCGCCAACGATTGGCTGAGTTAAAGCTTCGTGTGTTGGTCCTCCAATTTGGCGGTGCTTCCGGCACGCTGGCAGCTTTGGGCGAAAAGGCCATGCCAGTGGCCGAAGCACTTGCTAGAGAATTGGATCTGCATTTGCCTGAGCAGCCCTGGCATACCCAGCGGGATCGTCTGGTGGAGGTAGCGAGTCTTTGCGGATTGATTGCTGGCAGTCTGGGTAAGCTTGGGCGAGACATCAGTTTGCTGATGCAGACGGAAGCGGCCGAAGTTTTCGAGCCTGCCGGGCAGGGCCGAGGTGGTTCCTCAACCATGCCGCACAAGCGCAACCCCGTCAGCGCGGCGGTGTTGATCAGCGCGGCTACACGCGTTCCCAATCTCGTTGCAACAATGTTTGCCGCTATGCCTCAGGAGCATGAACGCAGCCTGGGACTATGGCATGCCGAATGGGACACGTTGCCGGACATTTTCTGCCTCACCTCCGGCGCGCTGGAACAGGCGCTACTGATTGCGCAGGGATTGGAAGTCGATACCGCGCGTATGCGAAATAATCTGGAGCTGACCCACGGATTGGTGCTGGCCGAGGCGGTAAGCATCGCCCTTAGTCAACGGCTTGGTCGTGAGCAGGCGCATCACCTGGTTGAGCAATGCTGCCGCCGCGCGGTAGAGCAGGGGAGCAATCTGCGTGAGGCGCTCGCTCAGGAGGAGACAGTCACTGCCGAATTGCCTGCGGACGAACTGGATCGTCTGCTTGATCCCGCTCATTACCTTGGACAAGCACGCACGTGGGTAGCGCGCGCCTGTGCAGAACATCATTCATTTACGTCTTCTTGCTAGGAGGTTTCCGTGCCAGCTGTACAGCTCGCCGATGGCGAATTGAATTACCGTTTTGATGGCCGCGAGGAAGCACCGGTGCTGGTGCTGTCCAACTCGCTGGGTACTGACCTGCATATGTGGGATGACCAGATTCCTGCGTTTACCGAGCATTTCCGTGTGCTGCGCTATGACACGCGCGGCCATGGTGGCTCCTCCGTTACGCCCGGCCCTTATACTATCGAGCAGTTGGGTCATGACGTGCTGGCGATGCTGGATGCCCTGAAGGTCCAAACAGCCTATTTTTGCGGGCTGTCCATGGGAGGACTGATTGGACAGTGGCTGGCAGTGAATGCCAGCGACCGTATCCAGCGTGTTGTGATCTGTAATACCGCCGCCAAGATTGGAACGGCCGAAGGCTGGAATGACCGTATCAATACGGTTCTCAACGGTGGTCAGGCTGCGATGGTCAACCTGCGTGATGGTTCTATCGCCCGCTGGTTTACACCTGAATATGCTCAGGCGGAGCCGGCCAAGGTCAAGCGCATCACCGACATGCTGGCAATTACTTCGCCAGAAGGGTATGCCGCAAATTGTGCAGCTGTGCGTGACGGTGACTTCCGCGAGCAGCTGAAGACTGTCACTGTCCCGGTACTTGTTGTAGCAGGTACGCATGATGCCGTCACAACGCCGGATGATGGGCACTTCATGCAAGCGCAGATTCCAAACGCCGAGTATGTAGAGTTCGACGCTGCGCATCTTTCCAACGTGCAAGCTGGCGAGGCGTTCAGCCGTCGCGTGCTGGCCTTCCTGACGGTTTAGGAGTTATCGAAATGGACGAACGCGAACGCTACGAAAACGGTATGGAAGTGCGCCGCGCGGTATTGGGCGATGCCCACGTGAATCGCAGCCTGGAAAAGCTCACGCCATTCAACGAAGAGTTTCAGGAAATGATTACCCGGCACGCCTGGGGTGATATCTGGACGCGTCCCGGCCTGCCGCGGCATACGCGCAGCCTGATCACCATTTCCATGCTGATTGGCATGAACCGTAGCGAAGAGCTCAAGCTACATCTTCGGGCCGCCGCCAATAATGGCGTAACGCGAGATGAGATCAAGGAAGTGATCATGCAGAGCGCGATCTACTGTGGCATCCCGGCGGCTAATGCCACGTTCCATCTCGCGGAGTCTGTGTGGGATGAGCTGGGAGTAGAGTCGCGGCAAGAGCAGTATCAAGGGCAATAATACCGTCCAAAGAAAAGCCCGTCGTGAGACGGGCTTTTTTACAGCTATCGGATCTTACAGAATGGAAATCGGGTAGCTGAAGATCAGGCGGTTTTCATCAATGTCATTGTTGCTGCCATAGTCACGACGGACCATGGAGTTTCTCCAGCGCATGTTCAGATCCTTGAGCGGACCGCTCTGGAAGGTATAGGCCACGTCGAAGTTGCGTTCCCATTCGGAGCCATCTTTATTGGCTGCGTTGACATAGATATTGTCACCATGACCGTACCGCGCCATGAAGGCCAGACCCGGAATACCCATGGCGGCAAAGTTATAGTCGTAACGTAGTTGCCAGGAGCGCTCCTTGGCATTATCAAAGCTCTGGGTGAACATATCGTTGACGATACTGCCACCGCTAGTGCCGTTTACGCTCAGCCAGCCGTTATCGCCGCTGACGTGCTGATAACCTACGGTAAACTTGTGCCCCCCCGTACCTGCCGACAATTGGCCTGTAAAGAGTTTGTTATCCAGGTCGCCTGCACGCGCCTGTCCTTCTTCCTTGCCAATGAAGTAGCCCAGGTTGGCACCAAAGCTCCAGTCGCCATATTTCTGGGTATGGGTCAGGTTGAAGAAGTTCTGCTTGTAGATATCTTCAAATTGCGCATGCCATACACCTACCATGGTGCGCTTGTCGTTGAAGGTGTACTCGCCACCTACATAGTTGAAGCGATCAGATTGTGCAGAGCGGATCTGCCGGGCGCCACCAGTCGTGATCGCCAGGTCCTGCATATCGGAGGAGTTACGCAAACTCACCTGACGAATCTGGGCGGCATAGAAGGTAAAGCCATCCAGTTCTTTAGAGGTGAGGGTTGCGCCACGGAAGGTCTGAGGGAGCAGACGGCCGTCGTTGAAGCGCAACACGGGCACGTTCGGCATCAACTCGCCTAGCAACAGGTCAGTCTTGGAAAGACGAGCCTTGAAGGTAGCACCCACGCGACCAAAATCGTCTGCTGCACGACCATCGTCATGCACAGGCAGCAATTGTGTGCCAGCGCGACCTCGACCGCTGTCCAACTTGAGACCGTACAGCGCAGTCAGGTCCAGACCAAATCCCACGACACCCGGTGTATAGCCCGAGGCTGCCGTCATAATGAAACCCTGGCCCCATTCTTCAACCTTGCTCTGTTGAGCGTTACTGCCATTACGAAAGTCCCGGTTGAAATAATAGTTGCGCGTCATCACGTTGACTTTGGCGTCTTCCAGGAAGCCTTCGGCATGAGCAGCAGCCGGTAATGCCAGAGCCAGCGCAAACGGTGCGCATCCGATAAGCGTAGGAATAGAGAGATAGCGAAGGGTCATTATTGTTGTACTCCCATGAGTAATGATGCCGCGCCTGAACGCAATCTCTACGGATCGATTCATCAGAGGCGGAGAAGCCCTGGTCCTGAGGGCGTTGTCATGTCCGGCGCTAACAGGCAGCCGAACTTAAGCGAAAGCCAATAGGCTTCCACGTAATCTGGAATAGGGATATGTGTGGAGCAGGAGGGGACAAAGCCGTACAGGATATGCTCTTGAACATTCAGGTCATTCCATTATTAAACTTATTTTGGAATTCAACCGTGCGCCTTATGGCCAGGGTTGTACGACGAGTGCCGCGATAATGCTATCGGTTTGCTATTGAAAGCAATACCTGTGTGTCCGTTTATCGCACTTGAGTTAATTTATGAGACAAGTGGTCCAACTGGCTGGCCTGCAACAGGTTTTTAACCCTTATCAAGGTTAAACGCCTACTGTAGCGTGGATCAGGCTGCTGATTTTGTCCTTTCTGATCTATGGATTTTTACGTCTATTAGACTAAAGCACTATGCTTTGACGGCAAATCGTCAGCTGGCAGGCGTGGGTATTACCATTGTCAGCATACCCACGCAATATTTCAGTTTTCTTTACCAATGGCTTTAGGGGTGTCCTCCCGCGAACCCCATTCGGTCCAGGAGCCGTCATACAGCGCGCCTTCCGGCAGACCTGCTATCGCCATGCCCAGCAGTAGCACTGCGGCAGTAACGCCACTGCCGCAACTGGTGACTACAGGGCGAGAGCCGTCTGCTCCGGCAGCAGCAAAGCGAGCCCGTAGCGCCTCGGCCGGTTTGAAGGTTCCATTCGGCTGTAGCAGCTCGGTATAAGGCAGATTGAAGCTACCAGGAATGTGTCCTGAGGCGAGCCCGGCGCGAGGCTCTGGTACGACGCCTTCAAATCGATTAGCTGCCCGTGCGTCCAGTACCTGCTCGGCGTGGCTGTCGAGGTTGGCCTGCAAGTCACCCAGCCCTCTTCGCATCCGGGCACGAAAGGTTGCCTGGAATGGAGCAGCCGCGGGGCTTGACCTGCTAGCGCCTTGTTCAGTGGCCCGTTGTTCAGCTATCCACTTGGGCAGACCGCCATCCAGCACAGCGACGTGATCATGACCGAACAGGCGAAACAGCCACCAGACACGCGCCGCCGAGAACAGACCTTTCTGGTCATATACCACTACGCGTGATTGGTTACTGACGCCCAGCTCACCTACAAGCCGAGCAAAGCGTCCCTGAGACGGCACCATATGTGGGAGTGTTGTGTCCTGGTCCGACACCTCGTCGATATCGAAAAAGCGCGCGCCAGGGATATGTGTGCGCTCATATTCAGCCTTGGCATCTTTGGATTCGTTGGGCAAGTAGACACTGGCATCAAATATCACCAGGTCTTTGGCGTCCAACTCATTGGCAAGCCACTCGGTGCTGACCAGGGGGCCAAACGTCATAAGAGTTCTCCTGTATCAATGTTCCACTCATGGTTGCCTTGACGCCAGACAGTACGGCGTTGGCAGGTCTGCCATCATCCTATCCGATCAGGCGGACGATGGGGTAAGGTACAGGCATCAGGTGCGGTGTGCTCGATCAGCCGCAACGTTTTATTGTCGAACCCAGGACCGGCATGTACCGGTTCTTTTTCCAGGAACGTGGTAATGAGCGACTCAAATCAAGTGCGGGGTAAAGCCCCGGGGATTAACTGGCAACTGGAGCGAATCGTAGACGAGCTACATGATGCTCGTAACGAGTGGCGTAGCCAGCATGGCCGAACGCGAGAACTAAGCAGCCGTGAACTGCCATCGCGAGCGGTAATGGGCGAGGTCCTCGAGTCGCTCTGTAGTGCGCTATTCCCGCTACGCCTGGGGCCTAATGATTTGCGTGCGGAAAGCGAAAACTTTTTCGTTGGGCATGTGCTGGATCGGGCGCTCAACGCTTTGTTGGGGCAGGTGCGTCTGGAGCTGTGCTATACCGCCCGGCAGAAGGGTATACCGGAATGTTCGGTCGAAGGCCCTGCTCAGCGCATCGTGCAGGAGTTTGCCCTTGCATTGCCTGATCTGCGTCGGCTTCTCGATACTGACGTTCTTGCTGCCTACCGTGGCGATCCCGCCGCGCGCAGTGTAGATGAGGTGTTGCTGTGCTACCCCGGTATCCTGGCTGTTATCTACCATCGGCTGGCGCATCAGCTGTATCGCTCGGATCTTCCACTGCTCGCCCGCATCATCGCAGAGCTGGCCCATTCGGCGACGGGAATTGATATTCATCCTGGTGCACAGATCGGCCCAAGCTTCTTTATCGACCATGGCACTGGCGTGGTCATCGGCGAGACAGCCATCATTGGTGAGCGGGTCCGGATCTATCAAGCCGTAACCCTGGGCGCCAAACGCTTCCCAGCCGATGAGGCCGGTAATCTGCAAAAGGGGCATCCGCGTCATCCAATCGTTGAGGACGATGTGGTTATCTATGCCGGTGCGACCATTTTGGGGCGTATCACCATTGGCCAAGGCTCTACCATTGGCGGCAATGTCTGGCTGACGCGCAGCGTACCGGCGTTCAGCAACGTGACTCAGGCCAATCTGCAGGGCTGCTCCAATAGCGACCAATAAGCGAGCGTAACGCGGTGGGTGCTGGTTTTTCTGCTTACTCAATGAGACGCTTGCCTGTGAATGCGCCAGCAAGCAGGCGGGCAGTTGCAAGGAGCGCCTGTTTGACATGCTGTGTTGGACGCCATCTTCACGGCACCAGCACAGCTGCCTTCAAGCGCTCTGCTTTTACTGGCTTAAGTAAAAAGCGTAACCCGGTTGCCAGGGGTTTAGTGTCTTGGCTTAAGGGTAGTCTGCGGGCATAAAAAAGGGCTGAAGCTATAAATAGTCTCCAACCCAAAACCGAGTAGAAAGTATCCGATCACCTGATCAGATCAAGGGGAAATCGGGTCGCTGGCTGGGAAAGTTTCCTCGACGGCCTGGTCCAGCTGATCGTCATTGACGTCGCGATTGTCGAGGTCTTCATTTTCAGCATTCTGGTTTTCGGGGTTCTTGATGTCGCTCATGTTCGTCTCCCGTTCGGGCCTTGTTTAGGCGTTATAGGTTAGGCCGCGAGGGATACGGAAGGTTCTGACCACCCATCTATTGAGGCGTCAGGCATCTTTCAACAAGGGGTAAAGCGCGAACATTTTCAATCTTTCGATTGATACCCATCGCTGCGTTAAACAGTGAACATAGACTCCCGATTCACAATGCCCAATCGCTAGGGTGCCTTTGCAGGTTCTTGCGCAACGGTAATGCGGTAATGGCTTCCAAGCCTTGCTGTACCTCTGGTGGAATAAACATTCATGGAGAGAGCTATGTTTATCTTCAAACCGCTCGCTGCTGCCGTTCTTGCGGTCGTGGCTACGCAAGCCTTCGCTGAAAGCAATACAGCCCGACAGGATCAGCACGGTGTACTCAATACGGCTACGATCGAGCAGTCTGGGACGGGTAACTCAGCCAAACAGTCTCATAGCGGCTACGCTAACGACGTTCGCCTGATACAGGCTAATAGTCAGGCAAGTACAGCAAAACAGGCGCAAGCGGGTAATTACAATGCCGCTACGGTCGAGCAGACTGATTCGGCCAATGCCTATTCCAATCAGTATCAATATGGCCGGAACAATCAGGCTTCTGTCTTTCAGCAGGCCTCTGATTCGGCTTCGGCCAATCAGAGCCAGACAGGTACTGCCAACGAAGCGGAAGCTGAGCAGCTAAACACTACCCAGGCGAGCTCGCGTATTACACAAAACGGCAATACCAATTGGGCGCATACGCTGCAGGAAGGCGCAGTTGCCAGCGAAGTATCCGTCACTCAGCAAGGCGACAGTCACACGGCCCTGCTGTGGCAACGGGATGGTTCCAATAACGTTGCGACTGTTACTCAGACAGGTAACGACACCTCAGCCAATATCTATCAGCTGGATAGCCAAGGCTCAGTGGCCATGCTTGAGGTCAGTGGCCTCAGCACTTCGGCTTATGTCACTCAGCGCGGTGTCGAGCAGCGGGCGGGTGTACGTATCGACGGCCAGAATGGCGGCGCTCTGGTAACACAGGAAGGCGGCTATAACGAGGCAGATACCACCCAGAGTGGTTTATCGAATAGCATCGATGCCTACCAGACGGGTGAGTGGCAGGCCGTTCAGATGAGTCAGGTGGGTGACTACAACATCGGCACCGCCAGCCAGACGGGTATGGGTAATGAGCTATACGCCGACCAAGCTGGCAACAGTAACGTCTTTTATGCAACGCAAGACGGCAATGACAACATCCTGAGCGCCTCTACTGAGGGCTCCCTCAGCGAGATAACCGTTGGGCAGCAGGGTGACCGTAACGTGGCCTATGTAAGCCAGCTGAGCGGCTCGGACAACCACATCACGTTGCAGCAGACCGGTACTGATCTTCGCGTCAATCTGAGCCAGTCGGGTACAGGCAACCGCGTCAATCTGATCCAGCAATAACGCTTCGCTCCTACACTCTCATGCACTACCTGATCTCAGGTGGTGCATGTCTAGAGCCTTTCAAACAGGGGTTTACCTGCTGCTGCATCTTTTTTTCATCGGCACTGGATTCCTGACGCGCTGTCCACATCTTTATCGAAAGGTGCGCATGCCTTGAACTGACCTGGGTCAGCGCCTTAGTGGGCTGATGGGGTTATGTTCGTGCGCAGGCGCGATCACCGAGTACGGGCAGGCCTGCTCAGGCTGTCTACTTTTGACTGTTGTCGACTGACGAGACGGTGAGGTTCGATGGAATTTAAAGACTATTACGTACTGTTGGGCGTCGACCCCGGTGCAGATGAGAAAACGATCAAGTCCGCCTACCGCAAGCTGGCGCGCAAATATCATCCGGATGTGAGCAAGGAGGCGGATGCGGAAAACAAATTCAAGGAAGTGTCCGAAGCGTATGAAGTATTGAGAGATCCCGAAAAGCGCGCTGAGTACGATCAGTTGCGCCGGTATGGGCGGGCTGGACAATCATTCGAACCACCGCCTGGCTGGGATTTCAATGGCAGTTCCCAGGGGGCTGGAGGTGGGCATAACGGCGACTTCTCCGAGTTTTTCGAATCTATCTTCGGTGGCCGCTCCGGTGGCTGGGAGTGGGAGCGTAGCCGTGGGCGAAGAGGGCAAGATGTGGAAATGGAGCTGCCGTTGTTTCTGGAAGACACCCTTTCAGACGAGCCAAGAACCGTTAATTATCGTGTGCCCGCTTACAGCTCTGATGGCCGACGTCAGGAAAGCCTGGCCAAGAGCCTCAATGTTCGCATTCCAGCAGGTGTGAGTGACGGTGAGCGCATACGCCTCAAGGGGAAGGGCGCGCCAGGAGTAAATGGCGGCGCGGATGGTGATCTCTATCTGGTTATCCGGCTGGTGCCGCATCCCTTATTCGACGTAGATGGGCACGATTTGCTGCTAACTGTTCCGTTGGCTCCCTGGGAGGCTGCACTGGGGGCCAAGGTGACTATTCCTACCTTAAGCGGCAAGCTTCAGTTGACTGTTCCAGCCAATAGCCAGGCCGGTCAGCGTTTGCGCCTCAAGGGTAAAGGCTTACGAACTCGAAAGGGCGGCGCAGGGGATCTGTACGCGGTAATCAAGATTGTCATGCCCAAGGCCCATGATGAGGCGACACGAAAGCTCTGGGAGCAACTGGCGAGCAAGGCCGCGTTCAACCCTAGAAGTGAGTGGAGGGATTAAGATGACGACCGTAATCGTGGAATTTGGCCTCGAGGAGATCAGTCACCTGGTCGACACGCCCGTCACTCACATTGTCGAGCTTGTCGAGCATGGCATTGTTGAGCCACACGGGCCAAAGCCGGAGGCATGGGTGTTTGACCTGTCTGCCTTGCACACGGTGCGGCGTGCCGTGCGGCTGCAACGAGAGCTTGAGCTGGACTGGGCAGGTACTGCGCTGGCACTTGACCTGCTGACGCAGGTGGAAAGCCTGCGTGCAGAGAACCGTATGCTTAGGCAACGGCTTGGCCGCTTCATGCACGATGAGTAAGTCAATGGCTCCGGACTTGATGCGCCGAAGCCTTCTTATTTTAGAACCAGCGGTCGTTGCGCTTTCTGCGGCCTGCAAATGAAGGCAGGATCAAGCCAGCCAGGAGACCCGCTCCGGCAATGCTGCCTCCGTAAACGAGGTAGCGCATCATGACGTCCTTGTTTTCATCGCCCAGACGTGCCTTGACGCTGCGAAGCTCGGATTGCGCATCGGTCAGCTCGGCATCAAGCTGGTGCCGTGTCTGCTCAAGCTCATCTATACGCGCCTTGCGGGCATCCATTGTTTCCTGCATGCCCTGAATGCGAGATTTCCAGCTGTCATCAATGGTCTTGAGCTTGCTGCTCAGCTCGTTTACCTGCTGTTCCAATTGCGGTACACGTTCTACCGGGCCCGGCTGTTCCTGTAGTTCGCTGGAGCGAATCCATACCAGGTCACCGCTTTCACCGCGGATCTGACTGTAATCGCCTTGTGTATTGACCAGCTCGACTTTTTGGCCGGACTTGAGTGATCCGACGATACGATAGCCATCGGTCGGACCGCTGCGAACATAGGTGGATAGCGTATCGCTTACCCAGCGATCAGCTGCCTTGGTTTCCTGGGCATGCGCCTGCCCTAGGCCAGCCACAAGGGCGGCTCCTAGCAGGCAGGTACCCAAGGCGGAACCTTTTGAGACAATGCGTGTGCCCTTGGCTAAAGGTGTACGAGAAAAAAGGGCTACGAGAAAAGTGGGCATAGGCATTAAATGGTCATGTAATAAAAGTGTGAGAGCCTGGGACAAAAGGCCATCTTTTGGAAAAGGCCGTACCGTAACAAGCTCTGCCTACGATCAGCAATCGAATCATGCAGAGTTTGTGCATGGGTCACGCCTTGTCAGAGCCGCCAGCAGGATACCTGCCGAATTCTGGCCAAGACCTGAACGATCCATACATTTTTAAGCCAAGAAGACGAAATATATTTCCTGATGCGTCTGCTTGGTGCCTTTGACTAATGGCTTATACACCACTGGCCAATCTATGGCCTGGCCGACAAGAGGTGTGCGACCTTATGGGTTAGCAGAGGTTTCCGTCATCGCATAAGGCACGCCTGAAACTGTGAAATAGTTTGAAAATAGCGCTGGAATTAACCTGTTTCCATGACTGTGCTGAGTTCAGCAAAAGGCATGGTCGTTGGCATCCCTATCTGTTTTGATCGGCCTGGCTTGTCCTTATCCTGACCTGGCGCTTGCGGGTCTCCGTACGGCAGATCAATCCGACCCGGAGGCAACGGTTATTACCAGTAGCACTAGCGCCTACTAAGAAGCTAAGAGGTTGCCTCCGCTGTTAATGGTTCTGGAAAAGCATGATTGATCGTCTCAGCCATGCTTTTCTGGTCTGATCGGAGCCGAGAACGGTGAGGTTTTAGCGCTCCGAGAACAAATAGAGAGCTGCATAATGCACCAGCATAATGGTTTTGGCGTCCAGGATTTGACCGGCGCGTATCATGTCCATCAACTCATCGAAGCCGAACTCCATTACTTCGATGTCTTCACCCTCATCAGCCAGTCCACCACCTTCGCCTTGGCGTGTATGGGTATCGTATTCCGCGGCGAAAAAGTAAAGCTTTTCCGTGACCGAGCCAGGGCTCATATACGCTTCAAACAGCTTGGTGACATGATGTAGGCGATACCCGGTTTCTTCCTCGATTTCAGCGCGGATACGCTCCTCTGGCTCTGCATTTTCGAGCAGGCCTGCTGGCGTTTCGATCAACATGCCGTCCGGAATGCCGTTGAGATAAGTCGGCAGGCGGAACTGCCGGATCAGGACAATCGTGCGGCGCTCCAGGTTGTATAACAGTACCGTTGCGCCGTTGCCACGATCATAGGTTTCGCGGGTATGTTGTTGCCGGGTTCCATCACGCCGTTGGTATTCCAAGGTGTACTTGGTCAGTACGCCCCAGTCATTGGCGAGAATGTGTGAATCGAGGATACGAATGGGCGACGAGTCGGTCATGAATGGTTCTCGAAAATAATATTCAGGCAGGGCGGGTATTGGGCTTAGCCTCTAGGGCCGGAGGCTTATTCTAAAGAGAATGGCAGTGCATTTTGGCAGAGGTGTGTCAGAAGGAGAAACCGGCACAGTGGCCGGTTCCAGAGTGGTATCACGGCTTGGCTACATGCCAGACGCCACCTTTGGCGTCACCGGTCTTGTCACCGGGCTGCTTGTCCTGAATAAAGGTGTATAGCGGCTTGCCCTTATAGGTCCATTGCATGGCGCCGTCTTCACGTTCAATGACGGTCCAGGCATCCGAAGGTTTTGTGCCAGCCTCTGCTTCCACTTTGAGTGGTGGCCAGTTCTCCGCACATTTGCCGTTACACCTTGAAATGCCCTCGTTGTCTTTATCGTACGTGTATAACGTCCTGCCCTGGCTATCGATCAGTACACCGCCTTTTTCCAGTGCCGGGGAGGCTGCCAGAGCTGTAGTAGAAGCAAAAAGGGCGGTTGCGACAAGCAGAGCTTTGACAGTCATGGTGGTCTCCGTGGATAAACGACTGGTTATAAGCAGTATCCTTATCACCTACACACGGACCGTCGGCGCGAGAGAGCGTTCCTAGTCATTCCGACTCAGGTACCTTTTCGGTACGCCTTGTAAGGCACGCTTTATCTATAAGTTGGCAACCAGTTTGCCAATGGCATCAAGTGCCAGTGCAAGCAGGGCGGCAACGCCAATAGAGCACACAACCAGAGTCTTACCCCACCATACGCTCCACTTCACGAGGCCGACTACGATACCAACGGCACAAAGCAAAAAACCGAGCTGAAGATAATAGGTCGTCCAGGCCAGAGCCTGGATAAACAGCAGCCATAGCTCGTTGAATTCCTGATACATCACATGCTCCTGTCTCCGATCAGGCAACACTATCGCACGTCTGGCTGGAAAACCGGGTATCCCTGTACCGCCTGTGTGACGATGCTGAGAGACAGCCGCGCTCAGGTTGATAGAAATATCTCCTTACAGCCTAAATGGCAGCAGCTTAACGAAAGGCGCATAGATCCATTTCGGTTAAGCAAACCTTAAGGATGAGCTTGCTAGTCTGCTAAAAATTTTGGGTTCGACATTACATTCGGGAGAAATCGAATGGGATGGGGCGACGAGCTGATGGCTGTGGGTCAGGCCCGGGTGCATTATGAAAAGACCCGGCAGAAAGTGCTTTTTGTCGACAGTGAAGGGCAGCCGCGCTGGTCAGAGATCTGGGAGAACAGTCCTTATATTCTCAGGCAGCCGGAGCCAGGGTGCGCCATAATTTGCAACGCACCCAAGAGTCGCCCTTATATCTATCGCAAGAACAAGAAGATCTGTGAATGGCAGCCGTTTGACCTAGTACCCGGCGAGATCTTCTTTTCTGCTCAGGAGCTGGCGTTCGGCCGGGAGCATGCACGGGGCTCGATTGTCATTGAGCCTAATACCAAGGTTTCTGATTCTAACAAGGCCTGGCCTTGGGAGCGCTGGGAGCAACTGGCCCGGTACGGCTTTGATTTTGTACAGCTAGGGCCTGAAGGAACGCGTTTGCTTCCCGGTGTGCGGCATATCGTGACGGCAAGCTTTCGCGAGGCGGCTGCTGTATTGGCTCATGCCCGTGGCTTTGTAGGCGCTGAAGGCGGTATGCATCACGCAGCGGCAGCGGTTTCTACCCCTGCTGTGGTGCTGTTTTCTGAGTTTATTTCACCTCGGATCACAGGCTATCTAGGCCATATCAATCTCTATCAGGGCAAGACCCCCCTCGGTAATGGTGCGCGGTTACCCTGCAAGAAGTGTCAGGCTTCCATGCAGGCTATTACTGTCGAACAGGTGGTGTCGGCATTGAACGAGCTGATGTCTGTTGGTTCAGCGGTAAGGCCTGGCGTTGCCACAGCACATCGGCCCGCTGAGAGTAGGGCGGACAAAGCTCATTCACAGACGCTCTTTGCCTAATTACACAGCGGTACCTGCGGTTTATTGGCAGAGTGCTTCGATTAACGTGGAGCAACGAGCTGATTGCGTTGCTCCATGCGATGACGCTGACTCCCAGGCTATTCAGTGGTTTTCAATTGATAAGCGCTGCCATAAGGCTGCGCTTGATCCGAAGGGGGCATCGTCTGCGCCTCCAGCTTCCACAGTAAGTCTTGTATCCTTGCATCGAGACCGAAACGGCAGGCATGAGTCGTTACTCTTTTTCCTGCTATGCCGTTAAGGTAGAGCCTCGCATAAATATGTTCAGTATTTCCCGCTGCAGGCCTCAACAGGGCACAATAGCGCTTCACTGAGCGCGGCTGCGGTTAGTGGCTTTTCCTGTTTTAAGACAATGACTCATGGAACAGGCTGCCTTTGTAAGGCGGCTTTATCAACGTATAGGACATCATGCCCGTATTCACGCCTCGTCAGATTCTGCTGGGTAGTTGGTTCATTATCCTGGCTAGCCTTATGTTGGTTTTTCCGCTGGGATTGGTTCCCAGTCTGTTCGCCGGTCTGCTGGTGTTCGAGCTAGCCAACATGCTGGAGCCTCGTCTGCAGGGGCTCATTTCTGGCGACCGGGCCCGTATCGTAGCGGTAGCTCTGCTGGTGACATTGGTTGTTTGCGTATTGGCTGTATTTTTTGCTGGGGCGATCAGTTTTGTGCTCCATGAGGCTCGCAACCCCGGCAGTCTGATCGATAAATTCATGGCCTTGACTGAGCGTGCACGTGGACAGTTACCGCTTGCGCTGGATAAATACCTGCCTGCTAGTGCCGAGGATTTTCGTCATTCGGTCAATGAATGGTTGAGGGCTCATGTGGGCGAGCTGCAAACCATCGGCAAGGATGCGATACACACCTTTGTTACCCTGGTAATTGGTCTGATTCTCGGCGCTGCGGTCGCCCTGCAGCGCAAGCGCAGTCGCGCGCATGAGCGTCCGTTGTCTACGGCTCTGCTGGATCGTGTGGCACTTCTGTCCGAAGCATTCCGCAATGTGGTGTTTGCCCAGGTAAAGATCTCTTTTATCAATACCATTCTGACGGCCGTCTTCCTGGCCGGTGTGCTGCCGCTCTGTGGCATCCACTTGCCGTTGATTAAGACCATGATCGTGGCGACGTTCATTCTGGGGCTGCTGCCCGTAATCGGGAATTTGCTCTCTAATACCCTGATTCTGATCGTAGGGCTTTCGGTTTCGCTTTGGGTGGCAGTCTCCGTAGGGTGCTATCTGGTCGCTATCCATAAGCTTGAGTATTTCCTCAATGCGCGCATTGTCGGAGGGCAAATCAAGGCCCGCTCCTGGGAGTTATTGTTGGCCATGCTGGTTTTTGAATCGGCTTTCGGCTTACCAGGACTTGTGGCGGCGCCTATCTATTACGCCTATCTCAAAAGTGAGCTGACGCGAGCAGATCTGGTGTAAACGAGTCATAGATGTCATTGGTCGGCTATGGCAAATGATGTTGCGCTGGCCTCTTGTTATCGGTGCGGGTGTACCCATATCAACAGGATGTCTCACAGCTAATGGGAGAGTCCTATGGCCAGTGGTTGGGCAAACGACGGTGCGGTTCAGGAGCAGATCGACAGCACTATTGAAGATGCTATCCAGCGCGCTCGAAGCCAGATGGGGCGTGGTGAAAGCCTGACGCACTGCGAAGAGTGCGATGCGGTTATTCCCGAGGCTCGACGCCAAGCAGTAAAGGGTGTGCGCTTGTGCGTTAACTGTCAGGCCGCGCACGACAAGGAGCAGGCCAGATTCAGCGGCTATAACCGACGCGGCAGTAAGGACAGTCAGCTACGCTAAAGAGCAGTAGGGAGCAAGGCAATAGAGCCACCTTGCTGCTCGTTAAAGCCTTTTAAATATAGGGCTTGCCAGCGCACGCTAGCATCTTTCTGAGGATTTATGATCTTGCCTTTTTAAAAGGCAACGCTTTACTGTTCGGTTTTTATTGTTGCCGTCAGTCACCCACTCTCAAAAAACCATTCCCTCCCCGTAAAGTTCTTCTTCTGTCCGTCGATACGCGTTGCACTACTTATTCGTTTACTCAAAGAACGTCTAGACGCTAGCTGTGCCCCTGCATTTAGGGTTATCGCTTAATCATCTCCAGATCTCTTTGCAGCATCTCTTCTAGTCGCGGAATTCGAGGCACGTTACGTTATGCGTCTTTGGCGAAACAGTATCCAGTGGCAGCTTATCCTGAGCATGGGCGCCGCCTTGGTCATTAGCAGTTTGGTTGTAATCGGTATCTATGCCTATGCCTTGAATCGGTTAACCGATCGTTATCTGCTTCAAGAGGCCATGCCAGCCAGTGTCAAAGCGATTCGAAATGATCTTGAACGGGTACTAACCGTCCCGCTGACCACGGCCAGTAATATGGCCAACAATACATTGATTGCCGACTGGTTGAGTGCTGGCGAAGCTGTCGAGCAACAGCCTCAGTTCGTACATTATTTATCGAATCTTCAACAGCATTACAACGCGCTTGTGTCCTTTATCATCTCCAAGGATTCCGGCCATTATTTTACGAACAAAGGTCTGGATATCACCCTCAAACCTGGCGAAGCGAACAGTAAGTGGTTTTATGACTTTCTGGCGAGCGGACAACAGCGTTTGATCGTGATCGACATTGATAACAATACCCATATGCCCACCTTGTTTATTGATGAGCGTATCGAGCGCGACGGCCGCTTGTTGGGTGTAGTAGGGCTGGGCTTCAGCCTGACAGCATTGTCAGACATGATTCGTGACTTCCGTTTTGGCCAGCAGGGCCAGGTGTATTTAGTCAGTCCAGACGGCAAGGTGAAGGTTCATCCCCAGGCCGAACTCAATGACAAGAAGATGCTTGAGCAGTTAGTAGGAACCGGGCCCGCCCAGCAACTGATTGCCAAGGCAAAAGGCGCTGACAGTCAGGCTGTGATGTTTGAGCGGGATGGCCAGGAATACGTAGCGGTAGCTGAGCCAGTCGAGTCGCTTGGATGGACGCTGGTCAGCGAGGTGCCGCTTTCGGAGGTTTATGGTCCTGCCCAAAAGGCTTTGTTTGTCATTTCAAGTATTAGTCTGGCCGTTGTTCTGGCGTTTCTGGGACTGGTTGTCTGGATGGCGCGCAGTATTGTTCGACCGATTCGTCAGGTAACAACCGCGCTGATCGATATTGGTAGCGGTGATGGCGACCTAACGCGCCGGCTTGATGAAAGCCGTGCGAATGAACTAGGTGATCTGGCGCGTGGCTTTAACCGATTTGTTGAAAGTTTGCGCGAGCTGATCGGTAACGCCCTGCATACCAGCGAGCAGCTTCGGCAGAATGTGGTCCAGGTTGCCCAGGTAGTGGATAGCACATCGACGCGAGCTACCCAGCAGCAGCATATGACCGATATGGTGGCTACCGCTGTGCATGAAATGGGACTGACCGTGCAAGAGATCGCACGCAATGCTGGCGCTGCAGCTGAGGTCTCTAGCAGCACTCAGGAAGAGGCGGTATCCGCCAAGCAGGTGGTTGGACAATTTATCCGGTATGTCCAAGGGATGTCGGCTGATATTGAGGAGGCGGCAAGCGCTGTAGGTGCCCTGGCTCAACAGGTCGATACCATTGATGAGGTTTTGCTGGTAATTCGTAGTATTTCCGACCAGACGAATCTGCTAGCGCTCAATGCAGCCATTGAGGCAGCACGTGCAGGTGAAATGGGGCGTGGATTTGCCGTGGTAGCGGATGAGGTTCGTACCCTGGCTGGCCGTACCCAAAGCGCGACCTCTGAAATTCAACGCATGATTGGTGAACTCAAGGGACGTGCTGATGAGGCCGTTGCCTCCATACGTGCCGGGCAATCGGCTACTGAAACGGGCGTAGAGGCCAGCAGACAAACAGGCCGATCATTAGATGCCATTGCTGCGCATGTCGAAGAGCTTACGGATCGAAACCATCAGGTGGCGACTGCTACTGAAGAGCAAAGCTCAGTAACGGAAGAGATCAATCGGAACGTTCAGGGTATCGCTGACCTTGCTCAAACAACGGTCAAGGATGTGAATGCCTGCCGTGCGGATTGCCAGGAGCTGTCTCTTATGGCCGATCATTTGGCCACGCAAATGGCACGGTTCCGCCTGTAAGGAATCGCCTTCGGGCGAGTGGGCCTGGTGGCCTGCTCGCCCGAAAAGTGGCTGATATTACGCTACAGGTTTGTCGAATACGTATAGCGCTGCGTGATAGAGCAGGGTAATGGTCTTCATGTCTTTGATCTGCCCTTGCCTGATCAACCCTAACGCTTCATCGAAAGGCATTTCCAGTACCTCGATGTCCTCACCTTCTCCCTCCAGGCCGCCACCGTCTTCCTTGCGGTTACTTGGCTCGTATTCAGCCGTGAAAAAAGAGAGCTTTTCCGTCACGGAGCCGGGGGTTGAATAGGCTTCAAACAGTGGCGTGACATTCTGGATGTCATAGCCGGTCTCTTCACGGATCTCTTCCTTAATACGTTTCTCAGGAGACGCTTTATCAAGCTTGCCGGCTGGTGTTTCGAGCAACATGCCGTCTGCTACGCCATTAACAAAGGCAGGAAAGCGAAATTGTCGCGTGAGTACAACGGTACGATGTGCCCTGTTGTAAAGAAGGACGGTGGTGCTATCGCCCGCGTCATACGTTTCCCGTGTCAGCTGCTGCCACTGGCCATCACGGCGGCGGTAGTCAAATGTGTTCCTCTTGAGTACAGAGAAGTCTTCGGAAAGCACTTCGCTCTTCACAACTCGAATAAAGTCAGCCTTGTCGGTCATTTGCGTTTACCTTGATAAAGATATTCGGACTCTTCTCCAGAGAAAACGTCAGCTGAAGTCGACCAAGTGCAACGCCTTGCAGTGTTAAGGCTGACAGGGTGTCTAGTACTTCAAGTTTTTACCCCTGCGGTTCAGTGTGTTTTTGTAACGGCCCCTGCATGCGGTACGATCATGAGCTTTCCGCCCGCCGGCGGAGTGCTATTTCCCTATCGTTCAAGCTAAGGAACCACAGATGCAGAATTTCAAAGGTCGAACGCTGCGTGCCAAATCAGCTCTTGCAGCGTTGGTTCTGGCCTGCACTCCTTTTGCTCACGCCGATGACTCGGTTGGCGGTTTCAATGCCAGCCAGCAGGATGCGATCGGCAAAATCGCAGCGGACTATCTGATCAATCACCCAGAAATTTTGGTTCAGGTCAGTCAGGCATTGCAGCAAAAGCAGCAGGAAGAACAGATCAGCCAGCTGACTGTGGGCGCCATAGCCTCTGCCGATGCCTTGCTCAACGATGCCAAGACGCCTGCAGTCGGCCCAAAGGACGCCAAGGTAGCCATCGTCGAGTTCTTTGATTACCAGTGCATCTACTGCTACCACATGTCCGAGACGGTTGAGACGCTAATCAAGGCAAACCCTAATGTTCGCTTTGTCTTCAAAGAGTTTCCGGTCTTCGGCGCGCGTTGGCCAGCCTCTATCCTGGCGGCAGAAGCTGGTCAGTATGTATATGCCAAGAAGGGCGGCGATGCTTACCTGAAGTACCACAACGGCCTGTTTGCAACCGGCAAGAACGAGGGCAAGCTGACCGAGCAGGATGTGGAAAAAGCATTGAAGCTGGTTGATCTCAAGCTGGCCGATGTCAAGGCCGATGCCAAGACGCTGGAGTCTCAGATTCAGGCCAATATGGACCTGGGCAGCAAGATGCAGATCCAGGGCACGCCTACGTTCGTGGTCATGCCGACCAAGGGCGCAACTGCAGACAACGTAACCGTTGTCCCTGGTGCGACCGATGCGGATAACCTGCAGAAAGCCATCGACGCTGCCAGCAAGTAATTCCGTTTCTCTAAGGCAGCGTTACCACTCGGAAGCGGTAATGCTGCCTTGGGCCTTCTGCTAGATCCTAATCAAAACAGAAAATACCGCTGCGCCATTGGCAGGACTTCTGCCGGTTCGCACCACAACAACTGCCCGTCTGCTTTCACCTGATAGTTCTGTGGATCGACCTCGATGGTTGGCAGATAGCCGTTATGGATCAGGTCAGTCTTTTTTACCGTACGGCAGCCTTTCACGACACCGATCTGCTTCTTGAGCCCTAACTGGGCAGGTATACCGGCGTCAAAAGCAGCTTGGCTGATAAAGGTGAGGCTCGTGGCGTGACGCGCACCGGCGTAGCTTGCGAACATGGGACGATAGTGAACTGGTTGTGGCGTAGGGATAGACGCGTTGGCATCGCCCATGAGGCTCGCTGCAATGGCACCGCCTTTTAGGATCAATGAGGGTTTCACGCCAAAGAAGGCCGGGCGCCACAAAACCAGATCTGCCCATTTACCCACTTCAATAGAGCCCACTTCATGGCTGACTCCGTGGGTAATGGCCGGGTTGATGGTGTATTTAGCGATATAGCGCTTTGCGCGGAAGTTGTCATGGCCGGGACCGTCCTCGGGCAAAGGGCCGCGTTGCTTCTTCATTTTGTCTGCTGTCTGCCAGGTGCGAGTGATGACTTCGCCCACGCGGCCCATGGCCTGACTGTCAGAGCTGATCATTGAAAATGCGCCCAGGTCATGGAGGATATCCTCGGCAGCAATGGTCTCGCGGCGGATACGGCTCTCGGCGAAGGCTACGTCTTCAGCGATGCTTGGGTCGAGATGATGGCAGACCATGAGCATGTCCAGGTGCTCATCAATGGTGTTCTTGGTAAACGGCCGGGTTGGATTGGTGGAACTGGGCAGCACATTGGGGAAACCGCAGGCTTTGATGATATCCGGCGCGTGTCCACCCCCTGCACCTTCAGTGTGATAGGTGTGAATGGTGCGGTCTTTGAACGCGCCAAGGGTCGTCTCGACGAAGCCAGACTCATTTAGCGTATCGGTATGGATTGCAACCTGGATATCGTACTGGTCAGCCACTGCAAGGCAGTTGTCGATAGCTGCCGGTGTCGTGCCCCAGTCCTCATGCAACTTAAGGCCAATAGCGCCAGCCTTGATCTGCTCTATTAGCGGTTCGGCAACACTTACGTTGCCTTTGCCGGTAAAGCCGATATTCATGGGAAAGGCATCTGCGGCCTGGAGCATGCGCGCCATATGCCAGGGGCCGGGTGTTACGGTAGTCGCATTGGTTCCAGTGGCAGGACCTGTGCCTCCGCCGATCATGGTAGTCACGCCACTCATGAGGGCCTCTTCGATCTGCTGCGGACAGATGAAGTGAATATGGCTATCGATACCGCCTGCTGTGAGGATCATGCCTTCCCCGGCGATGACCTCTGTCGCGCCACCAATAGCAATCGTTACTCCAGGCTGGATGTCCGGGTTGCCTGCCTTGCCAATCGCTGCAATACGGCCATTCTTGAGGCCGACGTCCGCCTTCACGATTCCCCAGTGGTCAAGAATCAGCGCATTGGTGATCACCGTATCGACCACGTCGGCTGCGCAGCGCTGACTCTGGCCCATGCCGTCGCGGATGACCTTGCCACCACCAAACTTAACCTCTTCTCCATACACGGTGTGATCTTCTTCGACCTCGATCCACAGGTCCGTGTCGGCCAGACGTACCTTGTCGCCCGTAGTGGGGCCAAACATGTCGGCATAGGCTTGGCGTGAAATCTTCATATCACTCGTCCTGATCCTGATGGGGGAGGGTGGCGCTCTGCCGGGCCCGTCCTGTATTTCGTGTTCGGTTGGTAATGGGTATCGCTGCATTCACACAATGCGGCTCGATCATCCTCTGGAGATGCACCTGTGTCCGATGGGGAGATGGAGCGAAGCGATAACCGTGATGTTCATTGCATTGGAACGGCGCGTTACAACTGCCCCATGACGCGGCCGGCAAAGCCATACACGATGCGGTCGCCTGCCAGTTCCACCAGCTCCACATCACGCGACTGGCCCGGCTCAAAACGCACAGCTGTGCCAGCGGGAATGTTCAGGCGCATGCCTCGCGCCTGTGCTCGATCAAAGGCAAGAGCATCGTTGGTTTCGTAAAAGTGATAGTGGGACCCAACCTGAATGGGGCGATCCCCTGTGTTGGCTACTGTCAGGCTTAGGGTCCGGCGGCCGACATTGAGTTCGATATCGCCATCTTTGATCTGGTATTCGCCAGGGATCATGAGAGGTTCCTGAGCTGTTTGTAATAAAGGGCGGTCGGGTGGTAGCTCCCATCCGGGTTGGCAGCATAATCCGGGATTTCCCCAACACGCTGGTAACCCAGATATTGATAAAGGTATTCGGCATCGGAGCCCGCGAGGGTGTCGAGGTGCAACAGCGTGCGTCCTGATGTTCGCGCGGCGTTTTCGAGCGTGATCATCAATCGGTGCGCAATGCCGTGTCGTCGCGCGCCACGTAATACCATCAATTTCTGTACCTCTGCACGCCTGAGGCCGTTGCGTTTGGTGGCAGGTGCCAACTGCACACTGCCTGCTACGGTTCGGTCAGCCAGCAGTGCGACCCATAGATGCAAGTTGCCCTCGCTTATGCCTTGCTCAATACCTTCCAGGTAAGCATCTACCTCGGCGTTACTCAGATCAGCCAGAAAACCGATCGAGGCACCGCCCGCTACGCTGTCACGCAGCAGCGCGCCTAGTCCTTCCCTGTATTGAGGAAAATGCTCGGCCTTGAGATGCTCGATCTTGATGTCAACCATGGCTGGACTCCAGCTTCAGTTGCATGAAAGTCAGGTCCAGCCAACGATCGAACTTGCGGCCCACTTCTGGCATCTGGCCTGTCGTCACAAATCCAAGCCGCTCATGCAAGCGGATCGAGACGGTATTACCGCTTTCAATCGCAGCCACCATCATGTGCAGGTTGGCTTTACGGGCGTACTCGATCAGCGCTTCCATAAGCTGTGGGCCGATACCCTGGCCACGCTGATCGTTGCGTACGTACACCGAATGCTCGACGGTATGGCGAAAGCCTTCAATAGTGCGCCAAGTGCCATAGCTGGCATAGCCGATTACTTCGCCGTTGGTGTCGTGGGCAACCAATACGGGAAACCCTTGGGCAGTACGGTCTGCCAGCCAGGTACGGCGGTTGGCCAGATCCACCAGGGTTTCGTTCCAGATGGCCGTAGTGTTTTCCACTGCGTCGTTATAAATGGCCAGAATGCCTGGCAGATCGGATTCTTGAGCAGGAGCGATAGAGCACGTCATAACGGCCTCAGGCAATCGGTTGATGTACGGTCACAAGTTTTGTCCCGTCAGGAAATGTGGCTTCCACCTGGATGTCCGGGATCATTTCCGGCACGCCCTCCATGACCTGCTCACGGGTGAGCAGCGTGGTGCCATAGTGCATCAGCTCGGCTACCGTCTGGCCATCCCGTGCGCCTTCGAGCAGGGCCGCCGAAATAAACGCCATGGCTTCGGGGTAATTGAGCTTCAGGCCTCTCGCCAGACGCCGCTCGGCCACAAGGCCAGCAGTAAAAATCAAGAGCTTGTCTTTTTCGCGGGGGGTCAGGTCCATCAGGTGCTCCAGATACGGGGAGGGACAGCGCCGCGCCCCAGTAGAGCAGGGCGTAGCAAGGTCCAGAGTTCAATCAGCCAGGCGCGGGCCGCAAGCGCCTCATGGGCAAGTACACGGGCCACGAGTAGGCCAGGAAGTTGAGTGAGATCACCACGGCCCTGACACGGCAGGGCGCGGCAGGCCTGTAGCAGGGATTCGTCGATATCACCGGTTACGATCAGCGTGGCGAATACAGGATGTCCAGCAAGGCCGATAGCCGAATCAAGCAGGCGGTCCCCACCTGCAATGCGCTGGCGCTCATGCCACAGAGGCTGGCCATCGCGGTCGATATCCAGATGGGACTGGAAGTGCCCCGAGGTAAACCGTTCCTGGCTGGCGGGGCGACCCAGGGCAATCATGTCCCAATAAAAGAGGCGGGCATCGCCTTCAAGGTTGATGCGGGTGGCCAGTTCAGCTTGCGCCCCCGAAAAGACAATGGTCTCCTGAGGGAGCCATTCCAGCGTAGCGCCGGGCTCAATGGTCAGCGCAAGGTGTTGATGTGCCGGGCCTGTCGCACGGTACCATTTGGCAGCGCCCGGGCTGGTCAGCTGTGCCCAGGCCTGTTCACTTACATGGACATCGATATCCAGTCGATCCCCGCCGGCAATGCCTCCGGGCGGATGGACAATGATGTGTTGGCACACCTCAGGCCCTTCAGCATGCAAATGCTTTTGCACCCGCAGCGGACCCGCGTGACGCCGAGTGATCGGCCGCGTCCAGTCTCCCTGGCGCGCATAGGCCAACTCTAGCTCGGCCAGCCAGGCAGGCGTAAACAGGGTAGGCGTAATCGGTGCGTTCATCGGTTCTTATCTGTCTTGGTTTACCGGCAGCATCATTGTGCTGACCTGACGGGATCATGGCATGCCGCCCCGGTGCTCTGGCAAGCGGTTTTCAAATAGCAACCAGACCGCGTACACCTTCGGCTTCCATGTGGGTACCCAGGCCACGCTGGATAATCTCCCCACGTGACATTACAAGGTATTGATCAGCCAGCTCGGCAGCAAAATCATAGAATTGCTCCACCAGTAAAATGGCCATATCGCCTCTGGCCGCCAGCCGCTTGATGACCGTACCGATCTCCTTGATAACGGACGGCTGAATCCCTTCGGTGGGCTCATCAAGAATCAGCAGGCGAGGCTGACTGGCCAGGGCGCGGCCGATGGCGAGCTGTTGTTGCTGGCCACCAGAGAGGTCTCCGCCCCGGCGATGTTTCATCTGCTTGAGTACAGGAAACAGCTCATAGATAAATTCGGGGACCTCTTTAGCTTGTCCGGCCGGAAAGCGAGACAGACCCATTAGCAGATTTTCCTCTACGGTAAGCCTGGGGAAAATCTCACGACCCTGCGGTACATAGGCAACACCGGCATGAATCCGCTGGTGTGGCTTGAGTGAAGTAATCACATTGCCTTCCCAGGCCACGCTTCCCTGTTTTGAGGGGATAAGGCCCATCAGGCACTTGAGCAGCGTGGTTTTGCCAACGCCATTGCGGCCAAGCAAACATGTTACCTCGCCAACCCTGGCCTCGAATGACAGGCCGCGCAGGATATGACTGCCACCGTAATACTGATGAAGTTCGTTAACCTGAAGCATCATTGTTCCTTACAGACGCGTAAGCGGAGGCGGCTCTCACGCCGCAAAGCCAAGTATTGGGATCGCTAGAGTCAATCCGGGTAGCGGCTCGACTCATCGGCCTAGATACACTTCGATGACCTGTTCATTAGCCTGTACCTCGGCTAGAGATCCCTCTGCCAGTACATGCCCTTGATGCAGTACAGTGACATGGTCAGCAATGGTGTCGACAAAACCCATGTCATGTTCCACGACCATGAGTGAATGCTTACGTGCCAAGGACTTGAACAGCTCGGCTGTAAACTCGGTTTCAGCGTCCGTCATGCCGGCAACCGGCTCATCTAACAGCAGCAGTTGGGGCTCCTGGGTTAGCAGCATGCCGATTTCCAGGAACTGTTTTTGTCCGTGGGAAAGAAGCCCGGCAGGCCGGTGGCGTGATTCGCTCAGGCGGATCGTAGCCAGAATTTCTTCGAGTCGATCTCTTTGCTCTCCAGAGAGCTTTGCTCGCAGGCTTGCCCAGACAGACTTATCGGCCTTCTGCGCCAGTTCCAGGTTTTCGTACACGGTGAGCGCTTCGAATACCGTAGGTTTCTGAAACTTCCGCCCAATACCTGCCTGGGCAATCTGCACCTCGCTCATCTGGGTCAGGTCAAAGGTTTCGCCGAAGTAGGCTTTGCCTGTGCCAGGGCGCGTCTTGCCAGTAATCACGTCCATCAAGGTCGTCTTGCCAGCACCGTTGGGACCGATAATGCAGCGCAGCTCACCGACGCCGATGTAAAGCGTCAGGTCATTCAACGCCTTGAATCCATCAAAGCTGACACTGATGTCCTCCAGCGTAAGAATCGTGCCGTGACGTGTGTCGAGACCGCCTGTGACGCGGTGGCCAAGACCGCTCGACTCGCTGCCTAGTGACGCATCAATCACTTCAGGTACAACAGCGGCTTTCATAGGTCTTTATCCTTACGGATCAGTCCGATCACGCCTTTGGGGAGGTAAAGGGTCACGACGATGAACAGCAGGCCCAGAAAGAACTGCCAGTACTCAGGGAAGGCCACGGTAAACCAGCTTTTGGCGCCATTCACGATTCCCGCGCCAATGATTGGCCCGATCAACGTGCCGCGGCCACCCAAAGCCACCCAAATGGCCGCTTCAATAGAGTTAGTCGGTGCCATCTCGCTCGGGTTGATGATGCCGACCTGGGGCACGTATAACGCGCCGGCCAACCCACAAAGCACCGCGGACAGTGTCCAGACAAATAATTTAAAGCCGCGTGGATCATAGCCGCAAAACATCACGCGGTTTTCCGCATCGCGGATGGCCGTGAGGATGCGGCCGAACTTGCTGCGTGCCAGCTGCCAACCCAGGAGCAGGCTACCTACGAGCAGGGCTACGGTCAGCAGGAACAGTACGGCGCGCATTCCGGGTGAGGCGACTGGAAAGCCTAGCAGGGTAGTAAAGCCGGTAAATCCGTTATTGCCTCCAAAACCGGTCTCGTTGCGAAAGAACAACAGCATGCCGGCAAAGGTTAGCGCCTGCGTCATGATCGAGAAGTACACGCCTTTGATGCGTGAGCGGAAGGCAAAAAAGCCGAATACAAAGGCAAGGACGCCCGGCGCAAGCACAACCAGGCACAGCGCCCACAAGAAGTGCTGCGTACCCGCCCAGAACCAGGGGACTTCCGTCCAGGACAAAAACGACATGAAGGCCGGTATGCCTTCTCCGGCAGACTGGCGTACCAGGTACATGCCCATCGCATAACCACCCAGGGCAAAGAACAGGCCGTGGCCGAGCGACAGCAACCCGGCGTACCCCCAGACCAGATCAAGGGCAAGGGCCACGATGGCATAACAGAGAATCTTGCCCACCAGGGTCAGGGTATAGGCCGACACCTGTAGTGGGTTATCAGCCGGTAATAAGGAGAGCAGTGGCAGCGTGAGCAGGCCAGCCAGGGCCAATCCGCCAAGACCTGCGGTCCAGCGTGGCCCTGCTTTTTGAGCAAGTGTAATGGTCAGGGGCTGGTTCAATCGATCACCCTCCCTTTAAGAGCGAAGAGACCTTGGGGTCGCTTCTGGATAAACAGGATGATCAGCGCAAGGATTAGAATCTTTCCCAGCACGGCGCCAATCTGCGGTTCTAGAATCTTGTTGGCAATGCCCAGGCCGAACGCCGCCATAACACTGCCAGCCAATTGACCGACGCCCCCGAGCACCACGACCAGGAAGGAATCAATGATGTAGCCTTGACCCAGGTCCGGACCGACATTGCCAATCTGCGACAGCGCCACGCCCCCCAGGCCGGCAATGCCCGAACCCAGGCCAAACGCCAGCATGTCAATGCGCCCGGTCGGTACGCCACAGCAAGCCGCCATGTTGCGATTCTGTGTCACGGCACGAATGTTCAGCCCCAGCCGGGTCATGTTAAGCAGGCTCCAGGTCAGGGCCAGAACCGCAATTACAAAACCAATGATGATGAGCCGGTTGTAGGGCAGCAGCAGGTTTGGCAATACCTGAATACCGCCTGAGAGCCATGCCGGATTCGCCACTTCTACGTTCTGCGCACCAAACACGACGCGCACCAGCTGGATCAGCATCAGGCTGATGCCCCATGTAGCCAGCAGGGTTTCCAGTGGGCGACCGTAAAGGTGGCGGATCACAGTACGCTCTAGCGCCATACCGATAGCCGCAGTGACCAGAAACGCTACGGGCAGCGCGAGCAAAGGGTAATAGGCTAGCCAGTCAGGAGCCAGCCGCTGGAACAGCAACTGAACTACGTAGGTAGAGTAAGCGCCAAGCATCAGCATCTCGCCATGCGCCATATTGATAACGCCCAAGAGGCCATAGGTGATGGCCAGGCCTAGTGCTGCAAGCAGCAGAATCGAGCCCAGCGAAAGCCCGGTAAATGCCTGGCCTAACAGATCGCCTATCAGAAGACGACGCTCTACCTGTTTCAAGCTGGTAGCGGCTGCTTTGCGTACAGCAGCGTCGGCCTCATTGGCAGGGCTGGTTAACTCTTGCAGGCGTGTGCGTGCCTGAGGCTCACCGGTGTCTCCCAGCAGGCGTACCGCCGCCAGGCGAACGGCAGGGTCTGGATCAATTAGCTGTAAGTTTGCCAACGCAAGGCTTAAGGCCTGTTTAACGTCCTCGTCGGCCTCGATATGCAGGCGCTGCTCCAGCAAGGGACGTTGTTCAGGCTTGGCTTCCTGGCGCAGCGCCTGTGCCGCTTGTAATCGTTCGGAGGCACTGTCTGATAGCAACTGGTGACTTGCCAGGGCATTGCTGATCAACACCCTGAGCCGGTTGTTCAGGCGGAAGCCTTTCGGCGTACCGACAGGTGTTGCGGTTGAGTAATCTTCTGCTGCACGTAGCGTATCGCCCTCCCTGTAAAACACGTGCTTTTCATCATCGATCACCACATTGTTATTCTGCAGTGCCTGCAAAAGGGGTAAACGGTCAGGGCTGGGCTCAGCTGACCAGGTCTGTAGCAGTTTGATCTGCTCCGCATTGCTGGCAGCCGCGAAGTCGGTAGCCGGTCCGGCGGTTGCCAACCCAGCGGTGCTCAGCAGCAGGGCAGTCAGTAAAAAAGAAACCAGGCGCATGTTTTTTCTCGTGTGTGCAGGGGCTGCACCCTCGGGCGCTTTGTGGCGCATGGCAACTATTGGCAAACGGAGCGTCAGCCAATAGTTGCCATGCGTTATAAATTCATGCGTTAAAAAGTACCCTTGACTGGATGATCGGGTTTCTTGTCATTACCAGGAATGTAAGGGCTCCAGGGCTGCGCACGAACTGGGCCTTCGGTCTGCCAGACCACACTGAACTGGCCGTCGTCCTGGATCTCACCGATCATGACCGGCTTGTGCAGGTGATGATTGGTCTTGTCCATGGTCAGGGTGTAGCCGGAGGGAGCCTGGAAGCTCTGATCAGCCAGCGCATCGCGGACCTTGTCTACGTCTGTCGACTTAGCTTTCTCAGCGGCTTGAGCCCACATGTGGATACCGACATAAGTCGCTTCCATAGGGTCATTGGTGACAGCCGTAGAGGCATTGGGGAGATTGTGTGCCTTAGCGTAGGCTTCCCAATCGGAGACAAATTTCTGATTGACCGGGTTTTCTACAGACTGGAAGTAATTCCAGGCTGCCAGATGGCCGACCAGCGGTGCGGTGTCGATACCGCGCAGCTCTTCCTCACCCACCGAGAAGGCTACTACCGGTACATCCGTTGCTTTCAGACCTTGGTTGGCGAGTTCTTTGTAGAACGGTACGTTGGAGTCCCCATTGATGGTCGAGACCACCGCGGTCTTACCGCCAGCAGAGAACTTCTTGATGTTTGCAACAATGGTCTGATAATCGCTGTGACCAAAGGGGGTATAGACCTCTTCGATGTCTTTGTCGTCTACGCCCTTACTATGCAGGAAAGCGCGCAGGATCTTATTTGTGGTGCGCGGATAGACGTAATCGGTGCCCAGAAGAAAGAAGCGCTTGGCAGCACCGCCGTCCTCGCTCATCAGATACTCCACCGCCGGAACGGCCTGCTGGTTGGGCGCTGCACCGGTGTAAAACACGTTAGGCGACATCTCTTCGCCTTCGTACTGAACGGGGTAGAACAGCATGCCGTTCAGTTCCTCAAAGACCGGCAGGACGGATTTGCGGGATACGGAAGTCCAGCAGCCAAACACCACGGCTACCTTGTCTTGTGTGAGAAGCTGGCGAGCTTTCTCTGCGAACAGTGGCCAGTTGGAGCCCGGATCAACCACAACAGGCTCCAGCTTCTTGCCATTCACGCCGCCCTTGGCATTGATTTCGTCGATTGTCATCAGCGCCATGTCTTTGAGCGAGGTCTCGGAAATCGCCATGGTGCCGGACAGGGAGTGCAGGATACCGACCTTGATAGTATCGGCTGCTTGTGCGGCGCTGAAGGGGAAAAGCCCGCTGAACAGCAAGGCGCTAGCGGCCAAGGTTGTTTTAAGTAAGGGACGGCGCTTCATGCATGGCTCCTGGATGATCGTGCTCGATTGTGGGTAAGCCTTCTTAGCTTTAATCGAGGCATTTCATTATCCATGCCAAACTGCCGCAGCCCCTGATTTAGCTAGGGTCTAACCATTCAGGGCCAGCGGTTTATAACGGTAATGCCTTTTTTTGGTGCCGGTGATAAATACGAAAAACCAGGCGGCCCCTTTTTGGGGCGCCTGGTTCAGGTCTTCATCTAAGTAAAGGATAAGCAGCCTGTGAGGCGTATGAGGCAGCTACAGGATGAGGAAATCATGTAGCTGCCATCCTACTTCTTTGTAGTGCCTCGCTCACGTTCACTTGCCCAGAACTGCACAAGGTCACGTAGCTGAGAGAGCTCCACAGGCTTGGCCATATGGCCATCCATCCCTGCGTCGTGGGCACGTTCCTTATGCTCGGAAAGGATATGCGCAGTCAGTGCCACAATAGGGGTACGAGGACGATTCTCACGAGCTTCCCAGGCCCGCATGCGCTCGGTTGCCGTAAAGCCATCCATTTCAGGCATTTCACAGTCCATCAGCACCAGATCGTATGGGGTCTGCTGCATGGCCGCCAAGGCTTCAAGGCCGTTTGTAGCGGTATCCGGCTCGATATTGATTTTTTTCAACATGCCGCGGATGACCTTGGTCGAGATAATATTGTCTTCGGCAACCAATACCTTGAAATCATTGGGCAGAGGCGTTGATTGAGGCTCTCTAGGTGTTTCGCCGAATGGCTGACTACGGCGAGAGAGTTCATCCGCCAGCGTGGCCTTCAACGTATAACCTGCTACAGGTTTGGTCAGAACCCGCTTGATGCCGGCATTACGCGCAATGATCTTGCTTGGCGCATTGGTAATGCCCGTCAACATGATCAGCAAGAGGTCATGGCTCAGATTAGGGTCTTCGTTGATTCGAGCGGCCAGTTGCATACCCGTCATGCCGGGCATTTCCTGATCCAGCAGTACCACGTCGAAGTATTCCTGCAAATTGGCCTTGGTACGCAGAAGCGCCAGCGCTTCCCGACCAGAAGCCGCCAGGGTGACGTTCATGCCCCAGGTACTGCATTGCAGCTGAAGGACCTTGCGGCAGGTTTCATTATCATCGACCACCAATAGACGCACGCCATGCAGCGGGCGATCGAGGTCGGCACCGGGATTATCCAGAAGGCTTTGTGGCACAGGTAGAGTCAGCCAGACAGTCGAGCCGGTTTCGGCGCCGCTCTCGATACCCAGTTCACCCTTCATCAGCATAATCAGGCGCTGCGTAATAGCCAGGCCGCGGTGGGCGCCTGATACACCAGCTGCCAGAAATTCCCGACTGTCCAGCTTGTTGGAAACCAGGCGATTACGGGCTTCGGGCTCAAGAGGTGTACCGCTGTCCTGAACGGCAATGCGCAGGCGTGGACTCGGTGTGCCTTGGCCTTCCAGGGCTACTACCAGCAGGATCTCACCCACTTCGGTGCGTTGGAAGGCATTATCCAGCAGACTTAGCAGCACCTGACGCAGGCGAGTCGGATCGCCTATCATCATTCGGGGCACCTGAGGCTGAATAAAACTGATCAGCTCAACCTGCCGGTGTTCAGCTTTGGCTCTGAAGATGTCCAGGCTGTCTTCGATCAATGCATTGAAGTCAAACTGAACATCTTCCAGCTCGATCTGGCCAGACTCCAGCCTTGAGATATCGAGAATCTCATTGATCAGGCTGAGCAGTTCGTTGCCCGCACTGTGAATGGTTTGAACATAATCCCGCTGCTTGGGCGACATCGCAGTGCCTAAAAGCAATTCGGTCATACCCAGGACGCCATTCATGGGCGTCCGTATCTCATGGCTCATACGTGCCAGAAAATCCGCCTTGCCTTTGATCTCCGCCGTATTGGCGGCTTGGTCGCGGCTCATCAGGAAGTGCTTCTCAAGCAGATAACGCTGGCGCTCACCAACGGCCACTGTAAACAGAAAGCCCGTAATCACGCTGACCATGACCAATGAACGTCCCAGCCATTCTGGCGAGTACCAATAGCCCATCATGCGGGGCAGGGCCAGGCTGCCTGCAATAATTGCCAACAGATAAGCCAGTGCCAGCCAGCGCGCTGGTTTGAAGCCCTGTTGCCAATACTTGACGCTAATGGCGAAGAGGGTGAGAAGGCTCAGACCGATAAGACTGTAGAGCACCTCACCGATGTACACGTCCTTGGTCAGAATCAGGAAGGCGGCAGCCAGGACAAGGGAAATAAACTCTACATAAAGTAGTAGCTGTAGGCGTAATGGCAGCTGCTGGCCGTTAAAGAAGGCACTGGTAAAGTAGAGTGCGCATGCCATTGTCGCCAGTGCGGAGAGGTCCATCAGCAGGGGCGTCAGGTAGAGCTTTTCGACCAGAATCATGCTGGCCAGGCCAAATATATTAAACGCCGCCACCATCTGCAGGCCAAGCAGAAGGGTCAGGGCGATACCAGTACTGCTGCGCCGGTAGAAGAGCTGCATCATGTTGAAGATCATGAGCATGCATAGGCAGCCTAACAGCGTACCAAACATCAACAGCCGGAAGGCAATGCTGATTTCGGCATTGGGGGCAATCTTCAGAAAAGCGCGAATCGGGCTCTGGCTTTCCATGCGGACAAAAACGTCCAGCGGGCCAGCGGTACTCGGCAGAGTAAACAGAAAGTCGCGGCTGGGCTGCTCACGGTAGTTACCGGGGCGTGCGATGCCGGTTCGATTGAGCGAGAGGGTACGGCCATCACTCAGGGCATAGAAATCGATATACGCTACATTTGGCGCAATGGCTCGCAAAACGCGTGAGCTATCCGAGGCAGGCAGGCGGGTATAGAGCCAGATCGCTCCTTCATCAGCCGGACGATGGGTTTCCTGCCCTGGGAGCGATCTGAACTCAGAAAGTCGCTCACGCACATCGCTCAGCTGCAGGCTACCTTCTGGATCATCCAGACGTGACCAAGCTGCCATTTCGTCGGCAGACGCAGGAAACGAGGCATACAGAAGAGCCAGCACAACGCTAGCAAGCAAACAGATGGCGGTCCTGAGCCGGCGCACGAAAATTCCCTTCGTAAGTTGAATTCAAAGTATAGCGAGCCGACCAGCAGGGATAAATGCTGCCGGACATCTTCGTGACGTCCGGCAGTTGTATTAGCTGTGTTCGCGAGCTATTGCACGATAACCGATATCGTGGCGATAGAAGCAGCCCTTCCAGCTGATCTTTTTGGCCAGGGCATAGGCATTGTGCTGTGCTTCTGCCACAGAGTCACCTAGCGCAGTGGCACACAATACGCGGCCGCCGCTGGTCACTACCTGTCCTTGGCTCAGGGACGTGCCGGCATGAAAGACTTTGCCGTCGACTGCCACTGCCTGCTCCAGACCGGAAATGACGTCTCCCTTGGCATAATCCCCTGGGTAACCTGCTGCCGCGAGCACGACGCCCAGGCTTGGGCGCGGGTCCCACTGTGCTTCGGTTGTATCCAGTTGCTCCGCCAGGGCCGCTTCGATCAACGCTACCAGACTGGATTGCAGGCGCAGCATGATTGGCTGCGTTTCGGGATCGCCAAAGCGACAGTTGAACTCGATGACCTTGGGGGCACCGCTCTTGTCGATCATCAGGCCTGCATACAGAAAGCCCGTATAGAGATGACCTTCAGCCGCCATGCCTTTTACCGTAGGGTAGATCACTTCATTCATGATGCGCTGATGGATCTCAGCCGTGACCACCGGCGCAGGAGAGTAGGCACCCATACCGCCAGTGTTCGGTCCGGTGTCCGCGTCGCCTACACGTTTGTGGTCCTGGCTGGTAGCCATTGGCAATACGTTGTGGCCATCGACCATGACGATAAAGCTGGCTTCTTCGCCTTCTAGAAACTCTTCGATAACAACGCGGGCACCCGCATCGCCAAAGGCATTGCCAGACAGCATATCGCGCACGGCCGCTTCAGCTTCTTCAAGTGTCATGGCTACGATTACGCCCTTGCCGGCGGCGAGGCCGTCAGCCTTGACCACAATAGGCGCACCTTTTTCGCGCAGGTAGGCGAGTGCAGGCTCGACTTCAGTAAAGTTCTGATAGGCTGCTGTCGGGATCTGATGACGGGCCAGGAAGTCCTTGGTAAATGCCTTGGAGCCTTCCAGCTGAGCGGCGCCGGCCGTCGGGCCGAAACACTTGAGACCACGAGCGCGGAACAGGTCTACAACGCCTTTTACCAGCGGGGCTTCAGGTCCTACAATTGTCAGGGCAACGTTTTTCTCGGCGAAGTCTGCCAGTTGCTCTAATGCCAGAACGTCAATAGCGACGTTTTCACACTTATCCTCGATAGCAGTGCCCGCATTGCCTGGCGCCACGAATACCTTCTCGATACGAGGATCCTGTGCGGCTTTCCAGGCTAGCGCGTGTTCACGTCCGCCGCTGCCAATGATCAATACATTCATGTTCGCTCCTTCTAAGAATCATGCCGGGCAGAGGCATGATCCAGCGGTGATGCAAAGTGCCCAGAGCCCCATCTTTAGTGACAGATGCTGAGTGCTCTGGGCAATACGGCTGAGCCGGTGATTGTTAGTGACGGAAGTGGCGCATACCGGTAAAGACCATCGCCATGCCCGCTTCATCAGCCGCTGCAATCACTTCCGCATCGCGCATCGAGCCGCCAGGTTGAATAACGGCGGTGATACCTGCCTTGGCAGCATTGTCGATGCCATCTCGGAAGGGGAAGAAAGCATCGGATGCCATAACAGCTCCCTGTACGGCCAGACCGGCGTGCTCTGCCTTGATCGCTGCGATACGCGCGGAATTGACGCGGCTCATCTGGCCGGCGCCTACCCCAACGGTCTGGCGATGCTTGGCATAAACAATGGCATTGGACTTTACAAACTTGGCCACTTTCCAGGCGAACAGCAGGTCTTGGATCTCCTGTTCGCTGGGCTTACGCTGGGTAACAATCTTGAGGTCGGCCTGGGTGATCATCCCAATATCGCGGCTCTGGACCAGCAGACCACCGTTTACTCGTTTGAAATCCCAGCCAGCAAGGCGCTCAGTGCTCCACTCGCCGCATTCCAGAAGGCGAACGTTAGCCTTGGCAGCCACGACTTCGCGGGCTTCTGCCGATACTGCAGGCGCAATGATGACCTCAACGAATTGGCGCTCGACAATGGCTTTGGCGGTTTCACCGTCTAACTCACGGTTGAAAGCGATAATGCCGCCAAAAGCGGACTCGCTGTCCGTCGCGTAAGCCAGATCGTAGGCTTTGCGAATGCCGCCATCTTCTTCAGAGGCCACCGCAACACCGCAGGGGTTGGCGTGTTTGACGATCACACAAGCCGGGGCATCAAAGCTTTTCACGCATTCAAGGGCGGCATCAGTGTCTGCTACGTTATTGAATGAAAGCTCCTTGCCTTGAAGCTGGGTTGCCGTGGCAACACTGGCCTCCTGGGCTTTGCTTTCAACGTAGAACGCAGCGCTCTGATGCGGGTTTTCGCCGTAGCGCATTTCCTGCGCCTTGATAAACTGGGTGTTGAAGGTACGTGGAAAACTACCGCGACCTTGGGTGGACAGGGTCTCAGCCGCCTGATCGATAGTGCCTAGATAATTGGCAATCATGCCGTCATAGGCCGAAGTATGCTCAAAGGCCTTCAGGGCCAGATCAAAGCGCTGCGCATAAGTCATTCCGCCGTGCTTGAGGCTTTCAAGCACTTGCGCATAGTCACCCGCATTGACCACGATGGCGACATCCTTGTGGTTCTTGGCTGCAGAGCGAACCATGGTCGGACCGCCGATATCTATGTTCTCAATGGCCGTTGGCAGATCGCAGTCGGGCTTGGCTACGGTTGCCTCGAAGGGGTAGAGGTTAACCGCTACCAGATCGATCGGTTGTATACCGTGCTGAGCCATGACGCTGTCGTCCGTGCCACGGCGCCCCAGGATGCCGCCGTGGATCTTGGGGTGTAGCGTCTTGACGCGACCATCCATCATCTCAGGGAAGCCGGTATAGTCAGCCACTTCCACTGCCGGGACATTATTATCGCGCAGCAGTTTGTAGGTGCCGCCAGTCGAGAGAATCTCGACACCTAATGCTGCAAGCTCTCGGGCAAAATCAACAACGCCAGTCTTGTCGGAGACGCTGATCAGCGCACGGCGAACGGGAAGGCGGGCGGTTTGGTCTGTCATCACAAAGTCCATCGGTCAGGCGAGAGGAAGGGCTGTCCAGTGCCGGACCTTGCTCGACCGGCTCTGGACATCATGAGAATCAGAGCAGATCGTATTGCTTGAGCTTTTTGCGCAGGGTGCCGCGATTCAAGCCGAGCATCTCAGACGCCTTGGTCTGATTGCCCTTGACGTAATTCATTACGCTTTCCAGCAAGGGGGCTTCGACTTCACACAACACCATGTTGTAAACATCGGTAACCGGCTGGCCGTCCAGGTGAGCGAAATAATTGCGAAGCGCTTTTTCAACGCTATCACGTAGGGTCTGGCCTTCCTGCAGCGGTGCCGTCAGGTGCTGCTTCAGATTGGCATTATCGCTCACAGGCGTGATTCCAGTCATAGAGTTATCGGTCAACGAAGTCATGCCACTTCCTTCCCATCAGATGGGCATTGCGCGAAAAAGGCGCAAATGCTGGCGTGTTGTGCGTCCATATCTTGGAGACGGTTGAACTGAGCACGAAAGTCCTGAGCGCCAGGAAGCGCTGAAAGATACCAGCCCACGTGCTTGCGGGCGATCCGTACACCCATTTCCGGCCCGTAGAAGCTGTGTAGCTCGGACAAATGGCCCAGTAGGATACGCTCCACTTCGCCAAGACGAGGTGCCGGCAGGTGGTGGCCTGTACGCAGGTAATGATCGATCTCGCGAAAGATCCAGGGTCTTCCCTGCGCAGCTCGCCCAATCAGCAAGGCATCGGCTCCGGTATGATCCAGCACATAGCGAGCCTTTTCAGGTGAGTCAATGTCGCCATTAGCAAAAACCGGAATGGACACTGCCTGCTTGATTTCGGCAATGGTGTCGTATTCAGCTGTTCCGGTATAAAGATCGGCCCGTGTCCGTCCGTGTACCGAGAGTGCCGCAATGCCGGCTTGCTCTGCAATGCGGGCAATCACTACGCCGTTTCGATTTTCGCGGTCCCATCCTGTACGGATCTTGAGGGTAACGGGTACGTCGACTGCGGCTACGACCGCATCCAGGATATCGGCAACCAACGCTTCGTCTTTCATCAGCGCTGAGCCGGCCGCCTTGTTGCAGACCTTTTTGGCTGGGCAGCCCATGTTGATATCAATGATCTGTGCACCCAGTTCGACGTTGCGCTGCGCCGCTTCAGCCAGCATGGCAGGATCACCGCCAGCAATCTGTACTGAGCGCGGCTCGGCCTCGTCCTCATGAATCAGGCGTAGGCGCGATTTGCGGCTGTTATACAGACGGACATCGCTGGTGACCATTTCCGATACGACCAAGCCTGCACCAAGCTGACGACACAGCTGGCGGAACGGGCGATCAGTCACCCCGGCCATTGGCGCGAGGATTAGCGGGTTAGGCAATGTATATGGGCCGATGCGTGCCATCGACATGAGTTTCCCTGGCCAAAAATTACCTTATCCAATAGCAACTACAGGCGCTTTGGAGGTACGGGTGTACTGGAAAAGGGTCGGCAATCATACCCGCTAGCCGTGTCCGGATAAAGGCTGAATTGAACAAAAACTGAACAGTTCAGCCTGGACCGCGGCCCATTTGTAGCATTGGAGTGATTTTTATTCCGGAGAGTGGAAGCTCAGGCTGTAATTTACTGCTCGGCTGCCTGGGTCCAGGATATCTAGCGAAATATGAATCGGCGTTTGTGGGGGCATTTCGGTCTGCCCTTTCAGCTCTCCACCCAGGTATTCCCAAGGCTTGAACCGGCGGCTGGCGATCAGTTGGCCGTTCAAGTCAGCAAAGCGTAACTCCAGGAGCGGGAAGGGTTGTGAGAATGTGGCCCGGTTATAGAGGATCGCATCCACCTGTAATGCCCCCGAGAATTCAGGGTGACTACGTACAACGAGGTTACTGCTGCGGATCTGTTTTACATCGACTTTCGAGGGGACCTTACAATCCGCCCACGCACAGAACTGTACAAACCAGGGGCGATATTGGTCCTGGCGAGCCAGCTCATTGAAATGAAATCCTACGTATTGTGCAAACAGGCCAAACAAGGCAACTAGATTCAGCAATGCCCAGCCAAGCCTCCTGGGCCACTGTTTCTTTGGCGGTTGCCAGTCGAGTTGTAAGGGCTCGTCATGCAGATCGAGCAAGGGATCGTTGCGTAAGGCAGGTTCTGCTCGTACAGGGGCTACTTCGTCATCGGAGGGTGCCGCAGTGCCCAAGTGAGGCTCATCAAGCTCAACAGGCCGATCGTGAGGGGTGGTTTCATCGGCATTTAAGGAGGCGTCAAGCTCAGGCTCATCCGCATCGTTCGTGGCATGTAGCCCGAGTGAGGGGCCTTCATGAGCCTGCTCTTCCTCAATGGTATCGAGGGTTAGCGTAGGCTCCTGGCGCTGTCCGTTGTCAGACTCCGCGCCTTCCTCGCGTAGCAGAGCCTCAGCCCAGCTTTCGTCATAGGCTGGTGTGATTTTCGAGATAGGTTTCTGCTGGCCAAACGTCGGTAGCGGAGGAAGGCGCTGCGCTGACTCCATGGCGTCTAGCTTGGCCAGCTCTTCGTCCAGATCCAGCCCGTCCAGATCCAGATCATCATGAATCAGCAATGTGTCCGAGGAGTGCTTGGGTGCAGTCTCGGCTGAGTCTGGAGAGTGTCCGGCAGGCTTAGGCAGTATCGAAGGTGTCTGAGCAACGTGAGGCTCAGGCTGGACGATGACGGCTGTCGACTCTATGACTGGCCTGAGAGGTGTGGGCAATCCTTCAAGATGCTGAGTGGCATCGAAGATTTCCAGGCAGGCGCCGCAACGCACGTTGCCGTGGGCAATCGCCAAATGCTCCTGCTTGACTCGAAAGCGAGTGCTGCAATGCGGGCATTGAGTGACGTAGGTTTCAGTCATTATGGCGATCTGATCTGGTCCTGCTGAAAAGCCGACTAGTTTACTCTAACGCTCGGAGCTGAAAAGTGGCTCGTTGAAGCCACTTTTTGCCGCACGTCATTCCTCTCAGCGCTTGATGCCGGTGATCCTGATCCAGCCTTCGTGCTCGGCCGTAGGGTCTAGTTCAAAATCAGCACTGTAAGCCGCGCGAACTTCCTCGGCCTGCTCAGCCAGAATGCCTGACAAGGCCAGTCTTCCGCCAGTCTTTACAAGGCGGCTCAATTGCGGAGCGAGGCTTACAAGCGGGCCGGCCAGGATGTTGGCGACAACAACGTCCGCAGGCTCGTCTGGCATGTTGGCTGGCAGGTAGACAGGGAAGCGGGCAGGGTCAATACCATTTCGGTTGGCGTTATCGCGAGAAGCTTCAAGTGCTTGTACGTCGATATCCGTTCCTATGGCGCGCTCTGCGCCCAGTAGCAAGGCAGCAATGGCCAGAATGCCGGAGCCGCAGCCAAAGTCGATAACCTGATGGCCATTGAGGGTTTGGCCATCCAGCCACTCCAGACAAAGTGCTGTGGTTGGATGCGTACCTGTACCAAAGGCAAGCCCGGGGTCTAAGTGCAGATTGACTGCGCCCGGCTCGGGTGCCTCATGCCAGCTGGGTACGATCCACAGGCGTTGGCCAAAGCGCATGGGGTGGAAATTATCCATCCAACTGCGTTCCCAGTCCTGATCCTCGATATGCTCGATATGAAAGTCAGCCTCGGCGCCTGCAATCAACGTCAGGTGTTTCGCCAGATCCTGCTCATCAACATCTGCTTCGAATAAGGCTAGCAGGTGTGTCTTGCTCCAAAGTGGAGTGGTGCCTAAGTCCGGCTCGAAAATGGGCTGATCTTCAGCATCCATGAATGTTACGGAAACAGCACCCAGGCCGAGCAGGGCATCTTCATAGGGCTCTGCCTGATCAGGCGTAATGGCGAGTCGGACTTGCAGCCACGGCATGGCGAAACCTTCAAATACGTAAATGGGTAATTTAAAAAGCAACGGGCCGCATGTGCGGCCCGAGCTTCAAGCAAGGCTATCAGTGTTTCAAGCCTAGCTTCTTTTCCAGGTAATGGATGTTGACGCCGCCTTTACCGAAGGACTCATCACGAGTCAGCATGCGATGCAGGTCGGCATTGGTTTTGATGCCATCAACGATCAGTTCGTCCAATGCGTTACGCATACGAGCCATGGCCTCATCACGGTCACGTCCCCAGGTAATCAACTTGGCGATCAAGGAGTCGTAGTTCGGCGGAACCTTGTAACCGCTGTACAGGTGCGAGTCGACACGTACGCCATTACCACCCGGGGCATGGAAGTGCTTGATCGTACCTGGGGAGGGCATAAAGGTTTTTGGATCTTCAGCGTTGATCCGGCACTCGAGAGCATGGCCGGTGATCTTGATGTCTTCCTGCTTGATCGACAGCTTGTTGCCAGCGGCGATGCTCAGCATCTCCTTGACGATGTCGACCCCAGTAATCATCTCGGTAACCGGATGCTCTACCTGGACACGCGTGTTCATCTCGATGAAGTAGAAACGACCGTCTTCATAGAGAAATTCAAACGTACCTGCGCCGCGGTAACCGATCTCGACACATGCCTTAACACAGCGGGCGAGTACTTCAGCGCGAGCCTTTTCATCGATCTGTGGGGCAGGTGCTTCTTCGATCACCTTCTGGTGACGGCGCTGCAATGAGCAATCGCGGTCGAACAGGTGCACGGCATTGCCCTGCCCATCGGACAGAACCTGGACTTCCACATGGCGCGGGTTACCCAGGAACTTCTCCAGATAGACCGTGGAGTTGCCGAATGCAGCACCTGCCTCAGTCTGAGTCATGCTGATGGACTTGATCAGCTCGGACTCTTCATTCACCACGCGCATGCCACGACCACCGCCGCCGCCTGCCGCCTTGATGATGACAGGGTAGCCAACTTCACGAGCGATACGCAGGCATTCGGCTTCGTCGGTCGGCATGGCGCCATCGGAACCGGGAACAGTCGGCACGCCGGCCTTTTTCATTGCGTCTTTTGCAGAGACCTTGTCGCCCATGAGACGAATAACGTCTGCAGTCGGGCCGACAAAGGTAAAGCCAGAACGCTCGACTTGTTCGGCAAAATCGGCATTTTCTGCCAGGAAGCCGTAGCCGGGGTGGATAGCGGTTGCGCCCGTAACTTCAGCAGCGCTGATGATTGCCGGGATGTTCAGGTAGGATTGGGGAGACGGGGCGGGGCCGATGCAGACCGATTCGTCGGCCAGGGACAAGTGCATCAACTCACGATCAGCGGTGGAGTGTACGGCCACCGTTTTGATGCCCAACTCCTTGCAGGCACGAACCACACGCAGGGCAATTTCCCCGCGGTTGGCGATCAGGACTTTTTCCAGCATCGCGGACTCCTGTCGATCAGACAATGGTGAACAGCGGCTGGTCGAATTCAACCGGCTGGCCGTTTTCGACCAGGACAGCGCCAATGGTACCGCTGGTTTCGGCTTCGATGTGGTTCATCATTTTCATGGCTTCGACGATGCAGACGATATCGCCTTTCTTCACGCTCTGACCCACTTCGGCAAAAGGAGCCGAAGTCGGGGAGGAGGCACGATAGAAGGTGCCAACCATTGGCGAGCGTACGACATTGCCTGTCAGTTGTGGCGCAGCGGCAGGCGCTTCGGCAGCCGGGGCAGCAGCCGGAGCAGGTGCAGCAGCAGGGGCAGCAACGGGTGCAGCAGTGTAAACAGCAGTCTGTACAGCACGCTGGCTCTGACGGCTGATGCGAACGGACTCTTCGCCTTCACGGATCTCCAGTTCGTCGATTCCGGATTCTTCCAGCAGTTCGATCAGCTTCTTGACTTTACGAATGTCCATTAACGTTGGCACTCCCCTAAGGTCTGTTACGTTGAAGTTTTTATCGGGTACATCGAGAGATCGATTCAATACCCGGTTATGCAGTTGTTGCAGTGGCTAGGCGTTCTGCGCCTTGCCTGTCATTTCGATTGCAGCTTCGAGCGCCATGCGATAGCCGCTGGCACCGAGACCGCAGATCACCCCTACGGCAACATCTGAAAAGTAGGAGTGATGACGAAAAGGTTCTCGCTTGTGCACGTTTGAAAGATGCACCTCGATGAATGGGATGCTCACAGCCAGCAATGCGTCACGTAGCGCAACGCTAGTATGGGTAAAGGCCGCGGGATTGATCACAATGAAATCCACGCTTTCATGACGAGCGGCATGGATGCGCTCAATCAATTGGTGCTCGGCATTGCTCTGGAAATAATCCAGCTGGTGTCCGACTGCTTCTGCGCGACGCTTGAGATCCTGGTTAATTTCATCGAGCGTGACCGCGCCGTAGACGCCCGGCTCGCGGGTGCCCAGCAAGTTCAGATTGGGTCCATGAAGGACCAGCAGCGTAGCCATGACAACATCCCTCAACAGGTAAAGCGATGGCCGCGGACTATGCCGTATTGCTCGCTGACTGTCCAGTCGCCGGATGTTTGCTGTAAATGCCAGCACGTTGGACGAAATTTTATCTAATTGGGGGTTATAAGATTTCTTGGGCGCGTTTGAGGTGGTTACTGAACGCATCAGCTCCGATCTCGCCAATAATCCTTATGTCACGGGCTTCCTGGCCGCTAGGAGCGAAGAACTGGATCGCGGGTGGGCCAAAGAGGCGATAGCGATCCAGCAGCGCACGTTGTTGCGCGTTGCTTGCAGTCATGTCGAAGCGTATCAGACGAAAGGCATTCAGTTGAATCCTGATCTCAGGATCGTTGAACACTTCGCGCTCGATCACCTTGCAGCTGATGCACCAGTCGGCATACCAGTCAAGCAGAAGCGGTTGTCCCGCCTCCTTGGCGGCCCGAAGGGCTGCGTCCAATTCAGCAGGTGTGGTAACAGTCTGCCAGCTTGAGGTGTTTGAGCTGCTGGCTGAGGATGTTGCGGCTGGTGTCATGGCTAATGGGCGGAGCGGGTCAGAGCGTCCTTGTAACGTGCCCACCCAGGCCGCCACGGCATAAACCAGTAAGGCCAGGCCCAGGAGTTGAGCCAGCTTTTGCCGAGGCGTCTTTGGCGTCATTTCTAAAGCCCCAAGGAACAGTCCGGTTCCACCCGCCAATAAGCCCCAGAGCGCCAGCGCCAAGGGGCCAGGTAGCAGGCGCTCCAGCATCCATACCGCCACCCCGAGCAGCAATACGCCAAAGGCGTTGCGTACACCAACCATCCAGGCGCCAGACTTAGGTAGGAGCGCGCCGCCGCCGATAGTAAAGAGAATAAGTGGAGCACCCATGCCCATGCCTAGGGCAAACAGCTTTAATCCGCCACCCAAGGCATCACCGCTGCTGCTGATATAGAGAAGCGCACCCGCCAGGGGAGCCGAGACGCAGGGTGATACCAAGAGGCTTGAGAGAACACCCAGTGTGGCTGCACCTAATACGGAGCCCCCTTTGGCTCCGCTCGCCAGGCGGTCGACAGGATTTCGGATAAAGGCGGGTAAGCGAAGCTCGAACAGGCCAAACATGGCCATTGCAAAGGCAACAAAAAAGGCTGCAAAGGGAACAAGTACCCAAGCGGATTGCAGACGGGCCTGCAAGTTAAGGCTGGCCCCAAAAAGCCCCATCAGAGAGCCCAATAAGGCAAAGCAACCTGCCATGTGAACAACATAGACCAGAGACAGGAGCAGACCCCTGCCTGCTGAGTGAGGGCTTTTGTCACGACCATGAAGCAGGACCGATGACATGATCGGCAGCATGGGCAATACACATGGAGTAAAGGTCAGTCCAAGACCCGCCAGAAAGAATAAAAGAACGTCGCGCCAGTGCCAGTTAGCCGCTGTCGTTGTTTCGGAGGGCGCAATAACAGGCAGCGTTGATGCCTTTCCAAGAGCGATCTGCTTGGTTTCTGGGGGATAGCATAAGCCCTTGTCGGCACAGCCTTGATAGGTAATCGAAAGCTGGCCCGAAACACCTTCCTTGGCCAGAGGAATCTCAACGTCTACGACATTGTGATAGACCTGAACGTCACCAAACCACTCATCGTGTTTTGACTCTCCTGCCGGCAACACGATGTCCTTTGTCAGGCCGTCGGGCTGGGTGCTGAACTGAAAACGCTGCCGATAAAGGTAATAGCCTTCCGCAATGATAAAGCGCAGCGCCAGTTTGTCTGGAGTTGACTCAAGCTGCTCCAGGCGAAACGCCTGGTCAACGGGCAGAAAGTCGCTGGCATTGTTTGAGGTTCCGATCGTGGATGCAGGACGGTTACCGTCAAAAAGGCCGGCAGAGGCAGGCAGGGCGAAGACCAGCAAAAGCAGAAATAACAGGCGGCGCATGACATTCTCGGCAGGTAGAACTCTGGTTCATGATACCGAAAGCGTTCGCCGCTAGCCTTTAGCAATTGTCTCTATATGCGTTATGAGTGGTTAGCCCAATTACTCGGGCTGGTAGATTTCCACGCAGTTACGGCCGCCTCGTTTGGCTTGATAGAGAGCCTCGTCAGCCTGTTTTGCCAAGCTTTTAATGTCTTGGTTGGGCTGCAGCTGAGCAATGCCTGCGCTGAACGTACAGAAGAGGTTTTCCTGTTGAGCGGGGTAGCAGATCTCTGAAAACCGTTTACGGATTTCGTCGATCAGTCTCAGGGCGTTCTGGCTATCGGTATCCTGCAACACCACTGCAAACTCCTCACCACCGTAACGGCCGATATGGTCGGTCTTGCGCAGACGTTGTTTCAGGAACAGCGCCAGGCTCTTGATAACGCGGTCCCCCATGGGGTGACCGTATTGGTCATTCACTTTCTTGAAGTGATCTATATCGAGCATGACAAACGACAGGCTTCTGCTACGTCGACGGGCCAGGAAGCTGGCGTCCTCCAGTAGCTGCAGGATATGGGTATGGTTATAGAGGCCTGTCAGGCTGTCCTGAACGATACGCGCCTTAAGGTTGCGCGCCCTGGCAGCGCGTGTGCGCACGGTAGCGATCAGATGGCGAGGCTTGATCGGCTTGGTCAGGAAATCATCTCCACCCTCGCTCATGGCGTCCAGCTGTTTGTCCAGGTCGCCTTCAGCCGAGAGATAGATGATCGGAACGCTGACATAGCGCTCATGCTGACGGATGACCTTGGCCAGCTCCGTACCCATACACTCCGGCATGTACATGTCGAGAATGATCAGATCCGGGTTGAACTCAGCCAGGTGCGGCATCACAGCTGTCGGATTGAGCAGGGTGCGAGTCACGATGCCGGCACTGTTTAAAGACATTTCCGTATGCATCGCCTGGGCGCGTGAGTCGTCGACGATCAGGGCGCGGATGGGATCGTAGTAGGCGACGCGGGTCAACGTTTCGACCTTTTCAAGCAGGTGCGAGGCATCCAAGGTGCCGGTATAGAACTCGTGGCCACCCGCACGCACTGCCGCTAGACGCATGGCAGTGTCGGCTTCCTCATGGCTGAAGAACAGCACTGGCAACTTGATGCTCAGGTTCGCCTGGATCTCAGCGGTCAATTGAAGACCCGCGCCAGGACCGTTGAAGTCAACCTCCATGATGAGCACCGCCGGGTGGCGCTCGGAGATGGCGTGTCGGAACGTAGCCGCATCTTCAAAGATCTGGATCGTGACGCCGAAATACTCCATCTGCAGGGCCAGGCGCTCGGAGCGTTCTTTATCCTGCAGGGCAATATAGATAGGCTTGCGCAATGGGGGCAGGTTGGTACTTTCCAGCTGGTCGCCATGGCGTAACCCTGTGCGGGAAAGGCTCTGCATGAGCTGGCTCAGCTCGGAGATCGTAGTGCTGGTCAAGCGTCCCCGGTTGGCCTCGACTGTCAGCAGGCAAGCAGCAATCCGCTCTGCCAGATGACTATGTTCGAGCTGGTCGAATCGCTGGGCATAGCGCAGGAGACGATTATTAGCCTCGGTCAGCTCTTCCAGACTTGCCGTACTCCATTCCACACGATGCAGACGTTGCCAGATTTCCAGAACGTGCCTGGCCTGGGTAATGACCCGTTGGGCAAAATGGTTCTTGATACGGTCCAATGAAGGATCGTCATGCTCGCTCATGGTAGTCCGGCTCGTCCTGAGTAAAGGTGTGTGGCTATAGGCCATCATTAAGCCTACCAGCATCGCCTGGTAAGGTCATCGGCCCAGGATCGAACAACATTAAGACCAAGAGCCGAGCGGCTTATGTACACTACTGAGCGTACTTAATCGGCAACCCCTTGTCATAGACGTGGTCGAACGCTGGAGTCGACTATAAGGAATAACATCATGCTGGACTGGAAGAATCGTATAAGCAGTTGGAGGCGGCGGACAGACGGCGCTTCGGCTGTTGGTGGCCGGCCTTGGCTGCGCGCTGTGGCTGTCATCATTGCGCTTTATCTGCTCGTGACATTTGTCCTGGGTTGGTACTGGAGCCGCGAGCCGGATCGCTTTCCTGTTCAGCAGCATGCTCAGGAAGCTGCCACTGCAGCTCAGCGCAAACTGGCACTGGGGTATACCACCGTAGAAACCCTCAAGATGGTTGCCGGTACCTTGCTCGACAAGCCAGGCGGCTATCTGTCCAACGATGTCGCGCCACCCGGTCTCTGGCTCGACAATATGCCTTCATGGGAGTATGGCGTACTGGTGCAGGTGCGTGATCTCTCCCGTGCATTGCGCAAGGATTTTGCTCGCTCACAGTCTCAGTCGACGGAAGATGTTGATCTGGCAAAAGCTGAACCGCACTTCAATTTTGATAACCGCAGCTGGGCAATGCCATCCTCGGAGTCAGAATATCGAGCGGGTATTCGGTCCCTGGATCGTTACCTGGCGCGTCTAGGCGGGCAGGATCAGCAGCGTGCATTGTTCTATGGGCGTGCGGATAACCTGCGTAACTGGTTGGGTGATGTAGAGACCCGCCTGGGCTCGCTGTCGCAACGGCTTTCGGCCAGCGTGGGCCGTTCCCGTCTGGATGCCGATATCAATCCTAACCAGGATCTCCTGCCAGGACAGATGCCGGAGGTTCACGAGCGTATCGTCAAAACGCCTTGGCTTCAGATTGATAACGTTTTCTATGAAGCGCGTGGCCAGGCTTGGGCGTTGTCTCATATTCTGCGCGCTATCGAGGTAGATTTTGCTGACGTGTTGGCCAAGAAGAACGCAACGGTCAACGTACGTGAAATCATTCGGGAGCTTGAGGCCGCTCAGCAGCCTGTGTGGAGCCCCATGATTCTGAACGGCAGTGGCTTTGGGATTCTGGCTAACCATTCCCTGGTAATTGCCAACTATATCTCTCGCGCCAATGCGGCCATTATCGACTTGCGCCAGCTGATGGAGCAGGGTTGATCTGTTGCCTGGCTGGCCGTACCGTTCAGATGCAGCCAGCCAGGCAACTTTTATTGAACACTTTGCTCAATACCTTTCCGTAAGCATGTCTTATTTCTTTTCAGGCATTAATAGCCTGCCCACCCCTGAGCCAAACAGGAGGTCACATGTCAGTCGAAACATTGACTATTCAAGGTATATCCCGTCCCGTTAGCCGCATTGCCCTGGGTACTTGGGCAATTGGTGGCTGGATGTGGGGCGGTAGTGACGAGGCTAAGGCCATCGCCACAATCCGCAGTGCAGTAGAGCGCGGTATCAACCTGATCGATACTGCTCCGGTCTACGGCTTCGGCAACTCCGAAGAGATCGTGGGCAAGGCACTGCAAGGGATACGTGATAAGGCAGTGATCGCTACTAAGGTTGCGCTGGACTGGAACGATGAAGGCCCTTTCCGCAACGCCAGCCCGGCTCGTATCCGTAAGGAAATTGAAGATTCCCTGCGTCGTCTCAAGACCGACCACATTGATTTGTATCAGGTGCACTGGCCAGATCCAATGACACCGATTGACGAGACGGCCCGTGAGCTGGAAAAGCTGCGCCAGGAAGGAAAAGTACTGGCCTTGGGTGTTAGCAATTTCTCGCCTGAGCAGATGGACGCCTTTCGCAGTGTTGCCCCTCTTGCTTCCGTGCAGCCTCCTTACAACCTTTTCGAACGTGATATTGAAAAGGATGTACTGCCTTACGCCAAGGAGCACAAACTAGCCGTACTGGCCTATGGCGCGCTGTGCCGTGGGTTGCTGGCTGGTAAAATGTCCCCGTCGACACGCTTTGACGGAGATGACCTGCGCAAGGTGGATCCAAAATTTCAATCGCCACGCTTTGAGCAATACCTGGCTGCCGTGGCTGCGTTGGAAGATTACGCACGTGCCCGTCATGACAAGACGGTTCTGGCCCTGGCTATTCGCTGGATTCTTGATCAAGGCCCGACGATTGCGCTGTGGGGCGCCAGAAAGCCCGAGCAGATTGAAGGCGTAGATGAGGCATTTGGCTGGTCACTGAGCCAGGATGAGCTGGATGAGATCGATAGGCTGTTGACCAGACATGTAACCGATCCAGTAGGGCCGGAATTCATGGCTCCTCCAACACGTAAGGGCTAATGAGAGCCATGGCAGGTTTTTTACGAGCCTGTCATAAAAATATCCGGCATTGGCGCAAATTTGTACTTAGCATTTGCGTTCAATGCTGGTAAATTGCGCGACCTTTTAATGCGCAGCCCCTGCCAGAGTGGGGCGCTCTCGGTTGGTTCTCCAACCTGTCGCTATCCTGACCCTGTGAGGAATGCCCGGTGGTCAAGAAAGCCTCTTCTTTTGCTGGTCTCGGCGGCCTGGTGTATTCCACCGACAGTGGTCGTCATTGCCCGGATTGCAACAAACCTTTCGCTGACTGTATCTGCAAGCAGGCCCACGTGCCGGCTGGTGATGGTACCGCCCGCGTTCGCCGTGAAACCAAAGGCCGTGGAGGCAAGACTGTCACCACCGTCAGCGGTGTGCCTGTGACTGCCGATGAATTGAAAGAATTGGCGAGCACACTGAAAAGACGCTGCGGCACCGGCGGTGCGCTAAAGGATGGCGTTATTGAAATTCAGGGCGATCATGTCGACCTGCTGATCGATGAGCTGACCAAGCGCGGTTTCAAGGCCAAGAAATCTGGCGGTTGAACGAACGGTTCTACGTTCAGGCTATATATATCCAAACTTACCGCAGCGATTTGCGGTCAACACCTTATTACCTTCAAGCAGGAGAATCTGGCGGATGTCCCCACGACGTACGCGCAAAGATGACGGCAGCCAATGGACCGTAGCCGATAGCCGTAGTGTGTACGGCATTCGCCACTGGGGTGCTGGCTACTTTGCTATCAATGACATCGGCAATGTCGAAGTCCGTCCTCATGGTCCCGATGGCGAGCCCATCGACCTTCATCTACTGGTGGGGCAATTGTGTGAGGCAGGCCTTTCGCTGCCTCTGCTGGTACGTTTCCCCGATATTCTGCAAGGTCGCGTACGGGCATTGACTGGAGCGTTCGATGCCAATATCGAGCGTATGGAATATGGTGGCCAGTACACAGCCCTATACCCGATCAAGGTCAATCAGCAGGAAGCTGTTGTCGAGAACATCATTGCTACACGCAATGTTTCGATTGGGCTTGAAGCAGGTTCTAAGCCTGAGCTGATGGCTGTTCTGGCACTGGCGCCAAAAGGCGGCACCATTGTTTGCAATGGTTATAAGGATCGCGAGTTCATCCGTCTCGCCCTGATGGGGCTCAAGCTCGGCCATAACGTCTTCATCGTGATCGAGAAGGAATCCGAGGTTCCGTTGGTAATCGAGGAAGCTGCCGATCTTAAGGTGACGCCTCAGGTCGGTTTGCGCGTTCGCCTGTCATCGCTGGCATCCAGCAAGTGGGCCGATACGGGCGGTGAGAAGTCCAAGTTTGGTCTGTCGGCTGCGCAGCTGCTGTCCGTTATCGAGCGTTTCCGCAAGGCAGGGTTGGAGCAGGGTGTTCGTCTGCTGCATTTCCATATGGGCTCGCAGATCGCCAATCTGGCTGACTACCGTCAGGGCTTCCGTGAGGCCATTCGTTATTATGCCGAACTGCGCGCCCTTGGCCTGCCGGTTGATCACGTCGATGTTGGCGGTGGCCTGGGTGTGGATTACGACGGCACGCACTCGCGTAATGCCAGCTCCATTAACTACGACATGGAAGACTATGCTGCTACTGTCGTAGGAATGCTCAAGGAGTTCTGCGACCGCCAGGGCTTGCCGCATCCGAATATTTTCTCGGAAAGTGGTCGCGCCATGACAGCGCACCATGCCGTGCTGGTCATGCAGGTGACCGATGTCGAGCGCAATAACGACACCATGCCCGATATCGAGAACTTCTCTGATAAGCCAGAAGTTGTGCAGTGGTTGGTTGAACTGCTGGGTGATACTGACCCGGAAATGGTGACCGAGACCTATTGGCGTGCTACGCAGTACGTGAGTGAGGCCTCTGCCCAGTATGCTTCCGGCCGTCTGAGCCTGAACGATAAAGCGCTGGCGGAGCAATGCTACTTTGCGATTTGCCGCCGGCTCTACAACCAGCTCAAGGCACGCCAGCGTTCGCATCGTCAGGTTCTGGACGAGCTGAATGACAAGTTGGCCGATAAGTACATCTGTAATTTCTCGGTCTTCCAGAGCTTGCCAGATACCTGGGCAATTGGACAAATCCTGCCTATTGTGCCGCTTACGCGTCTGGACGAAGAGCCCATGCGTCGTGCGGTGCTACAGGATCTGACCTGTGATTCCGATGGCAAGATCAATCAGTACGTGGATGAGCAGAGTATCGAGACCAGTTTGCCGGTTCACGATGTACGCCCGAATGAAGATTACATGCTGGGTGTATTCTTGGTAGGCGCTTATCAGGAAATTCTGGGCGATATGCATAACCTGTTTGGTGATACGGATTCGGTTAACGTCTATCTGGATGCTGATGGCACAGTCCGTCATGGTGGAATCGAGACTCACGACACCATCGAAGACATGCTTCGTTATGTGCACCTCTCACCAGAAGAGCTGATGACCTACTACCGTGACAAGGTAGCCGGGGCAAAACTGACAGCACGTGAGCGTACGCAGTATCTGGATGCCTTGCGTCTCGGGCTGACCCGCTCGTCTTATCTCGCTACTTGATCTAAAAAAGCCCTGGCATTCAGCCAGGGCTTTTTTTATCTCATGTGCAACAGGTAATCGCTACCGCCCAACTGTCGGACCTGCTGTCGAATCCAGTTGGCGCGACGGCTGACGTAGGCGCTAGGATGGCTTGGGCTCCAGCCTCTGGGATTGGGTAGGGTTGCTGCTAACAGGCTGGCTTGCCGATCCGACAGGTAAGGAGCGCCTATACCAAAATGATACTGCGCAGCCGCTTCAGCGCCGAATACTCCAGAACCCCACTCAACGCTGTTGAGATAAACTTCCAAAATACGTTGCTTGGGCCATAGGGTCTCAATCAACAGAGTAAACCAGGCTTCAAACCCTTTGCGTACCCAACTGCGGCCTGTCCAGAGAAATAGATTCTTGGCCGTTTGCTGGCTGATCGTACTGGCTCCACGCAGAGAGCCACCCGCCTCGTTGTGGCTAAAGGCTTTGCGGATGGCTTCCATATCGAAGCCCCAATGCTGACCGAAGTGCTGATCTTCTCCAGCCACTACTGACATTTTCAGATTGTCCGGCAGTTCGTTCCACGGCCGCCATTCCCGTTGCAGATCAATCGGCTTGCCATCCATCCACGACTCTACCTTTCGCTCTACCATGACCATTGAGCCGGGCGGCGGTACCCAGCGAAACATCAGGACGAGCAGCACGCTTACAGCCACGAGGATAAGCGTATAGAGAAACAAACGACGTAGAAGAGAGCGCACCATGCGACTTGGTCTTTAGGAATGAGCGGTCCATTATAACGATCGCTTCGATTCTGTCTGGGAGTTATCCATGCTTCGTACGTTTCTCATGCTGGCAGCCGTGTTTGGCTTTACAGGGGTCGGCCTTGGGGCTTTTGCGGCCCATGGTCTGAAAGGGCGGCTTTCGCCAGAGCATCTGGCTGTATTCCAGACCGGCGTCCTGTATCAGCTTATACATGCCTTGGCATTACTGGGTATTGCCATTCTGGCCACTCATCTTCAGGGACGTCTGGTTGGTTTGGCGGGCACTTTTTTTGCGATAGGGATCGTGCTGTTTTCGGGTAGTCTCTACGCTCTGACCCTTTCTGGGATCAGTAAGCTGGGTATCATCACACCTTTTGGCGGGCTTGCCTTCCTGGCGGGATGGGTTTGCTTGGGATTGGTGGCCTGGCGATTGGCCTAGATGACGATACAGCGTTGGTCATCGTGGCAGAAGGGGCTAGAATGCAGCCCTTCATACATTTCAGACCGCTTCTGCCATGCGCATTCAATTGAACGGCGAATCTTTCGAACTTCCTGACGGTACCACCGTGGCGGATCTGCTTGTCCGGCTCGAGTTGACCGGAAAGCGGGTCGCCGTGGAGCGTAACCTCGATATCGTACCCCGCAGCCAGCATGCCGCGACCACCCTGGTGGATGGCGATCAGCTGGAAGTGGTTCATGCTATTGGTGGCGGCTAGGCCGCCGGAGAATCTGCCATGACCAGCAATCGTCAAGATACACCGCTTACCCTGGCCGGACGCACCTATCAGTCGCGTCTGCTTGTGGGAACCGGTAAATACAAGGATCTGGAGGAGACCCGTCTGGCCATTGAGGCGTCGGGCGCTGAAATTGTGACCGTTGCAGTCCGCCGGACCAATATCGGTCAGAACCCAGGCGAGCCGAACCTGCTGGATGTTATTCCACCAGATCGCTATACCATCCTGCCCAACACGGCTGGCTGCTATGATGCCGTTGAGGCCGTACGGACTTGTCGTCTAGCGCGCGAGCTTCTTGATGGGCATTCACTGGTCAAGCTTGAAGTATTGGCTGATCAGAAGACATTGTTCCCCAATGTCATCGAAACCTTGAAGGCCGCCGAGACACTGGTGAAGGATGGTTTCGATGTTATGGTGTACACCAGCGATGACCCCATTATTGCCCGCCAACTGGCCGAGATCGGTTGCATTGCCGTGATGCCACTGGCCGGTTTGATCGGCTCTGGGCTGGGTATCTGCAATCCCTATAACCTACGCATCATTCTGGAAGAGGCCAAGGTACCGGTTCTGGTCGATGCTGGTGTAGGTACCGCTTCGGATGCAACTATTGCGATGGAGCTAGGGTGCGATGCCGTCCTGATGAATACAGCCATTGCCCATGCCAAGGACCCAGTACTAATGGGTGAAGCCATGAAGCATGCCATTTTGGCAGGACGCATGGCCTATCTGGCAGGGCGGATGCCTCGCAAACTGTATGCATCGGCTTCATCTCCTCTGGAAGGTCTGATCAACTGATCACGACGCTCCACTCATCTTAACCTTTAGCGACCCGGCTTTCTCGCTGGGTCGTGTTGTCTTTGTGAATAGCCATGAGCGATCAGGAACTCGATAACGCCCCCGCACGCCCGATGCGTACCGTCAAAAGTTTTGTCATGCGGGCGGGACGCATGACGGAAGGTCAAAAGCGAGGCCTTGACCTGGGCTTGCCTCGCTTCGGTCTTGACCTGGAGGCGGGTCTTCAGGATTTCGATACTGTTTTTAACCGCCAAGCGCCGCGTACCTTTGAAATTGGCTTTGGCATGGGTCACTCCTTGCTGGAGATGGCTGCTGCAGCGCCCGAGCAGGATTTTATTGGCGTTGAGGTCCACCGTCCTGGTGTAGGTGCGTTGCTGAATGGCTTGCTGACCCAACAGCTGAGCAACGTGCGTGTATACAGCTGCGATGCCTTGGAAGTGCTTCGCCAATGCGTTCCTGATGCAAGCCTGGACCGGCTGCTGCTGTTTTTCCCCGACCCGTGGCACAAGGCTCGTCATCATAAGCGCCGTATCGTTCAGCCTGAGTTTGCCGAGCTGGTTCGAAGCAAGCTAAAGGTTGGCGGTGTACTACATATGGCAACCGATTGGGAACCCTATGCCGAATACATGCTTGAAATCATGAGCGCCGCGCCGGGGTATCGCAATCAGGCCTTGGATGGGACTTATGTTCCACGACCTGAGGAGCGCCCCATTACCAAGTTCGAACGTCGCGGTGAGCGGCTTGGGCATGGTGTGTGGGACCTCAAGTTCGAGCGCATCGAATAATGAAAAGGCCTGACCACTGTGTCAGGCCTTTTTGTATGCCTGTCAGCGTCGCTCGGCCAGAACGCCCAGCAGGCAAGCGCCAACCAGCAACGCTGGCGCCAGGCTGTAGTTATTGAACTGGCCCAATCCTTTCACTACCCAAGGGGTTAGATGGGTGGTTGCCGCGCCATAAATGCTTACCGAAGCTGAAGCCAGAATCGGTACGCGTACAAAGGTAGGCAAACTACCCAGGCGCTGTTTTATCCAGCTGTTGATTTCGGTCCCAAACATGACCAGCAGGGTGGAAATCAGAGCCAGAGCAATTTCGGCCAGATGGCCACGACACCAGCGAGAGGCATCTGCAATAAGGCTAAGTAAAAAGTCCAAGCGTCATGTCTCCTTAGTCGGACAGGAAGTGCTGTAGCACATCATTCAAAAAAAGCTGCCCATGGGGGGTGGGGGCTAGCCTTGCTGGATCCTTTTCAAGCAGGCCTTTACTGCGCAGCGCTTTGAGCGCGTCATGCAGACTTTCCAAGGGTTGGCCGGTTCGCTGCGGATACTGCTCGCTTGGAACGCCTTCAACCAGACGCAGAGCGTTCATCATGAACTCAAAGGGAAGCTCTGCTGGCGTCAGTACTCGCTCGCCTGCTTGAAAGTGCTTGGCAGGGTCCAGGTAGTCTTTGGGCAGGCGGGTCTTCCAGGTACGAACGATGCGCCCTTCAGGTGAGCTCAGCTTGGCATGGGCGCCTGCGCCAATTCCAAGGAAGTCACCAAAGGTCCAGTAGTTCAGGTTATGACGCGCTTGCCGACCGGGTTGAGCATAGGCAGATGTTTCGTATTGCCGGTAACCCATTTCGGCAAGCCGAGCCTGGCCGGCTTCTTGGATATCCCAAAGGGTATCGTCTTCAGGAAGCTCAGGCGGTTGGCTCCAGAAGACGGTATTGGGTTCCATGGTGAGTTGATACCAGGAGATATGCGTTGGTGCGAGTGCAATTGCTTGCTCAAGATCTGCCATTGCGTCTGAAACGCTCTGGTCAGGCAGGCCATGCATGAGGTCCAGGTTGAAGTTGTCGAAACCTGCGCGACGTGCCATCTCCGCTGCTCGAACAGCTTCATCCCGCCCATGAATCCGCCCCAGTGCTTTGAGTTTAGTGTCCTGAAAACTTTGGATACCAATGGAAAGCCGGTTAATGCCGAGCTGTCGGTAAGCCGCGAATTTGTCCTGCTCAAATGTCCCAGGGTTGGCCTCAAGGGTAATTTCGATGTCTGAGGCAAACTCAACCCGGCGCTCTATGCCTTCAAGCAAACGCCCTAGTGCATTGGCTGAAAGCAGACTCGGCGTACCTCCGCCAAAGAAAATCGAACTCAGCGGCCGACCCTGTATATGAACAAGGTCGGCATCCAGGTCCGCTAGCAGCGCATCAACATACTCTTCTTCAGGTAGCTGAGGCCCTGCTGCATGCGAGTTGAAATCGCAATAGGGGCACTTACGCACGCACCACGGAATATGGATATAGGCGGCCAGCGGGGGGAGTTCGAACGATACTGGCTGAGTCAAAGTCCGAGCCGCTCACGGAGAATGGCCATGGCGCGGGCACGGTGGCTGATACGGTTCTTTTCTTCAGGTACCAGCTCTGCGCTCGAACAATCCCGTTCGGGTACCCAGAATAAGGGATCATACCCAAAGCCATGCTCGCCCCGCATCTCAAAGAGAATTCGTCCCTCCCAGATACCTTCACAGACAATAGGAAGCGGATCATCAGCGTGACGGACTAGGGCCAGCACGCTTACAAATTGGGCGCCACGCTCGGCCTCAGGAATACCTTTAAGCGCATCGAGCAGCTTTGCATTGTTAGCAGCGTCACCACGACCCTCTGCATAGCGTGCCGAGTAGATGCCTGGCGCACCACCAAGTGCGTTAACAGCAAGACCCGAGTCGTCAGCCAAGGCAGGCAGGCCGGATACACGTGCGGCGTTACGTGCTTTAAGAATGGCATTCTCAATAAAGGAAAGCCCTGTTTCTTCCGGCTCGACTTGGCTGAACTCGCCTACAGAGCGCACCCTGACAGCGTCTCCCAGCATGGCCTGAAGTTCTTTGAGCTTGCCAGCGTTATGACTGGCCAGCACCAGCTCGGACAGTTGGATCATGTCGTGTCATCTCTGGTTTGGGGCGGAAACAGACGAATATTTGCCTGCCCGCAATGATATGAAATCTGAGGAGTTGATGTATGTGATTCAGATAGCGGGTCATGCCGCTATCTGAATCCATGCGACAAATACCTGTTACAGCGACGGGCCCGTTACGCGGTAGATGCCGATTTCACCCAGCAAGTTAGGCCATAAGCGACTGCCGATACCGTGGCGGTGCTGACGGTCGACAGCCAATCGATCAAGCACTTTGACCTTTAGCTCGCGGCAGAGGCACTCGAAGTCTTCGAAGGTACAAAAGTGAATGTTCGGCGTGTTGTACCAGGTGTAAGGCAAAAATTCTGAAACTGGCATTCGCCCATTACGGGCCAGATACCAGCGACAGCGCCAATGGCCGAAGTTCGGGAACGTAATGATACATTCTCTGCCCACCCGTAGCATTTCTTCAAGAATGCGGTCAGGGTAATGGACTGCTTGCAACGCCTGACTCATAACGACAATATCAAAGCTGTTGCTGGCAAAATTACCCAGCCCTTTATCCAGGTCTTGTTCAAGGACATTTACGCCCCTGCGGATACATTGTTTGATGTTTTCGTCGTTGATCTCAAGGCCGTAACCAGTGACCTGCTTGTTTGCCTGAAGATAAGCAAGCAGTTCGCCATTACCGCACCCTAGATCAAGCACCCGGCTACCGGCGGGAATCCAGTCTTTGATGATATCCAGATCGGCACGCACGTTCAGGCCCTCATACAGCAATGCGATTCATGTAACTAACGAAGGCTTCCAGGTACCGGGGAATCGGTAGAAGAAAGGCGTCATGCCCCTGTGGCGCATCAATATCGAGATAGCTGACATTCTTCTTCGCCGCGATCAAGGCATCTACGATTTCCCGCGAGCGGGCCGGTGAAAAACGCCAGTCGGTTGTAAAGGACATAATGCAAAAGTCAGCCTTTGCAGCAGCAAATGTCTTGGCCAGATCACCATCATGTGCGCTAGCAGGGTCGAAGTAATCCAGCGCTTTGGTCATCAACAAGTAGGTATTGGCATCGAAGCGGCCTGAGAACTCCTCGCCTTGATAACGCAGATAGCTTTCCACTTGGAATTCCACGCTGTGGAAATCGTAGTTGAGTTTGTCTGTCTTAAGCTCACGCCCAAACTTCTGTCCCATCGCATCATCGGACAGATAAGTGATGTGGCCAACCATGCGGGCCAGCATCAATCCACGCTTGGGCACAACATTCTGCTCGTAGAAGCGACCGCCATGAAATTCTTCATCGGTCAGAATGGCTTGGCGTGCCACCTCGTTGAATGCGATGTTTTGTGCTGACAGCTTTGGTGCTGAAGCGATGGCCATACAGTGACGCACACGATCAGGATGGCTGATTGTCCACTGCAGGGCCTGCATTCCGCCCATACTGCCGCCGACAACGGCAGCCCATTGCGCGATACCCAGTGCATCAGCCAGGCGTGCCTGACTGTTTACCCAATCCTCAACGGTAATAACGGGAAAGTCGGCACCATAAGGCCTTCCCGTAGCTGGGTTGGCACTTCCTGGGCCCGTTGACCCATTACAGCCACCCAAATTGTTCAGTGAAACCACAAAGAATCGACGGGTATCGATAGGCTTGCCAGGGCCAATACAACTGTCCCACCACCCAGGCTTGCGGTCTTCCATGCTGTGATAACCCGCCGCATGGTGATGGCCCGATAAGGCATGGCAAATGAGCACGGCATTGCTGCGGTTTTCGTTGAGCTCTCCATACGTCTCGATGACCAGGTCGTACTCGGTCAAAGATCTACCGCAAGCCAAGGGGAGCGGCTCGGAGAAGTGAAGGACCTGAGGCGTAACCAGGCCTACGGAATCATGGGGTATGACGCTGGGCATTTAAGGCTCTTATGCGTGAGAGGGCGCCAGTCTAAAGAGCGCCAACGCAAGCGGCAAGCATCCTGCGTGGAGGGGCTTGCCGCTTTGGATAAAGCCTTATGCCGCTAGGCGAAGTTTACCCCGGGAAGGGCTACAACCTTGGCGTGGCGCTGGGCAGGAGCAGGACGGCGCAGCTGACGCAAAATATCGTTAGCCTCGTCAAGCTGGCTTGCCATTGTTTCGCAGTAGGCTTGCAGACGGCTTTTCTGTTGCTGAGTATCCAGCGCCTGCTGGGTCAGTGCCTTGAGTTCCAGCATGTTGGCCTCCAGCAACTGCTTGTGCTCACGCGTGAACTGAATAAGAGGGAGCAGGGCGACCTCATTCCAGCGTTTGGCTTCGCGGCAGGCCTGTTCATGGACGTGGACCGCTTCTTTGACCAGGGTGGCAAAGAAGCGGCGAGTCAAGACGCGCTGCTCAGTAAACAGGGTTTTCATCTGACGACGGAAACGATCTGATTTCAATTGCAACTGGCGGAGCGCGCGAATTTGAGCCTTGACCCGCAGGCGTGGAGCATCCAGGCGATGGCCAGGATTTTCCTCATTGTGTCGTTGGTAAATCGACAGCAGAACCTTGTTGGCACGTTCGCCTTCGTAGTAAAGGGACAACATGTCATGTTCAACGCTTTGGAAAAATCGATGGATCGATTCGCTGATACCCAAAGTAGTCCAGCTTTCCGCCAGGTTGCTGCGTACGTCGGTCAAGTGTCTTTCAAGGCGTGCCGGATTTAATGCATCGTTGAGTAAAACAGCTTGCCCTTGGAGCATCCGCTGCGTAGTACGCAAATTCAGAAGCCGCTTGTGATACAGCGCATGCTCTTCACGCGTCTTTTCTATCTGCTCAGCCAGCGTTGAACCGGTAGAAGCATTTTCTAGGAGCGCATGTTGCCGCTTTATTTCGACGAACCGCTCACCTAGGAGTGAATGGCTGCTCGCCAGCAGAGAGATAACCTGATTGACGACCCGGCTCTGGAGTAAACGCTCTCTGTGCCCAACGATACGGTCGCAAAGAAGGTGCTCAAGGGTAGCCAGCTGGCTGCGCTCAAGCAGATTCGTATCGTGGCGTACCTTGCCAAGCAACGCCTGCTTTGCAGATAAAGGCAGCACATCAGTCATGGGGATTCCCAAGTGACGTGCGCTGACTTCACGGATGCGCTGGATGGATTGCTCGACGGACTCGTCGCCATTCAGATCGCCCCAAAGCGTGTCGATCTTGTTGAGGATCGCAAATAACGAGCCTTCCGCATCATCACTGGTCGGCTTGATATGGTGCTCCCACAGCTGCAGATCGGAAGCCGTAACGCCAGTATCGGCAGCCAATAGAAACAACACAGCCTGTGCCGCCGGAAGCATTGAAAGTGTTAACTCAGGTTCACTGCCAAGCGCATTGAGACCTGGGGTATCAAGTATCCGCAGGCCCTGACGTAACAGAGGATGGTCAAAGTTGATAATCGCATGGCGCCAGGCTGGGATTTCGACCAGCCCCTCTGTACTGGGCTTATCGAGCTGCTCTGCATCGAATCCAAGGGAGATGGCATGGTCTATCGTTACCAGCTGAATCTCGGCGACCTTGCCGAGTGCAGCGGCCATCATCTCCGGCTGCTCATAATCAAGCGTGATTTGCTGCCAGCGAGCCGTATCGTTTCTCAGGTCTGCAATATTAAGGTCATCTAACCGTGATTCGATGGGAAGAAGCCTAATATAAGGCGCTTCTGCCTTGGCATCGTAAAAAAGCTCGGTAGGGCACATGGTTGTTCTGCCTGCTTGCGACGGCAGCATGCGCTGACCGTAGTCGGCAAAGAACAAGGCATTGATCAGTTCGGTTTTTCCACGTGAAAACTCGCCAGCAAAGGCTAGCGTAATGTGATCGTCACGCAGAACCTGAACGCAGCGTGCCAGGGTTTCATCAAGGTTTTGCGAATTGAGGCGGTTACGAACAAGCCAGCCGCTGTAGCGATTGATTTGCTGTATGAGTTCAAGTTTCCAAGTCGCATAGGCATCGACTTGCTGAGACAGACGCTCCATACCCATCCCTGCCATCATCATGAGCGTAATAAAGGGCGGTACGGTGCCGTAAGGCGGGTCTTGCGTCAATCAAGACCCGACGGGATTCTCTAGGCGGTCACGCAAAGTGTGTGAATGGTTAAGGATAAAGGCCCCACCGAACAGGTGGGGCCCTCGCTTACAGGAACGGTGCCAGAACCGAAGGCATGCCTGCCATCGTGGCCAGATTCTTAATGACCAGCATATCGATCAGCTTGATTGCGATGAATGCAAAGATAGGCGAAATATCCAGCCCGCCCAGGTTAGGCAGCAGGCGGCGGAAGGGCGCCAATGCAGGTTCGCAGATCTGGTTTACAAGCTGAGCACTGGGATTGTAGCTACCCGGCGCAACCCAGGAGAGGATTACGCTAATAATCATGGCGAAGAAAAACACCTTGAGAAATAGGGAAGCAACGGCAATCAGCGACCAAATGAACAGATGGGCAATCGCTCCGCCTACGCCATATTGCATGGTAATGAGGCTGAGGCCATTAATGCCTTCGACGTTGGTCAGCAAGAGCAGCAGAATCATAAGGACCAGCTGCACCAATACCGCAAGTACCAGCGAGGCCAAGTCGATGCCGCCAAAGCCTGGAATGATCCGGCGCAGCGGACGTATCAGGGGCTGTGTTGCCTTAACAATGAACTGGCTCAGAGGATTGTAAAAATCCGCTTTTACAAGTTGTAGAATGAAGCGCAGCAATACAATGAGCAGATAAAGACTGCCAAGCGTTTGCAGTATGAGAATTAGGGCGGTATTTAATCCGTACATGAATACTCCTTATTGACCGAGCTCTTCCGCCAGCTCGGCTGAACGACGGGCTGCCGCTGAAAGTGCTTGTTGAACAAGGGCTTCGAAACCGCCCTCCTGAAAGGTCTTAATGGCTTGCTCAGTAGTGCCGCCGGGTGAAGTGACACGGCGACGCAGCTCTGCAGGTGGCGCGTCACTGTTCAAAGCCATCTGGGCGGCGCCAAGTGCCGTCTGAAGGGTCAGGCGTGCTGACGTTTCCCTGTCTAGACCAAGCGATTCGCCGGCCTGTGTCATGGCTTCCATCATCAGAAAGAAATACGCCGGACCGCTACCTGATACGGCCGTTACCGCATCCAGCTGCTTTTCATGCTCGACCCATACGGTAAGGCCTACTGCAGACAGTAATTGCTCAGCCTGATCACGTTGGGCTGGCGACACATGCTCATTGGCATAAAGGCCGCTGGCACCCTGACGAAGCAAGGCTGGCGTGTTGGGCATGCAGCGTACCAGCGCACGCTCACCTAGCCACTGCGTAAGGCTGGCACAAGTGATTCCAGCTGCAACAGAAACGATCAGCTGAGTTCCGGTAAGTGCACTGGAAAGCTCCTCACAGACAGGCTTCATGACCTGCGGCTTGACTGATAGGACAATCACATCAGCCTGTTGAGCCGCTTCAAGGTTGGATGTGAATGTTTGAATCCCATGATCAGCCTCAAGTGCTGAGCGTTGTGCTGCGTCAGGATTGCTAGCGGTAATACAGGATGTGGGCAGGCCTTGTGCGAGAAGGCCTCCAATCAGACTGGCCGCCATGTTTCCAGCGCCGATAAAGGCGATGCGGGTATCGCTCATGTATACATTCCTTAATGAGAAGCAGGCGAGGTCGGTGTGCCGTAGTCTCTGGTGCCAAACAAGGCTGTGCCGATTCGAACCCAGGTTGCACCCTCTGCAATAGCTGCTTCTAGATCGTGGCTCATGCCCATGGACAGGGTATCAAGATTCAGGTTCAGCGCCTCGCTGAGTTTTCGGAGAGAAGAAAAGGCAGCGTGCTGCGCTTCAGGTTCCGTAGCCGCTTCTGGAATAGCCATCAGCCCACGCAAGACAACATTGGGTAGTTGAGCAATAGCACGGGCGAGCTCGGGCAGCTCTTCGGGGGCACATCCAGATTTACTGGCCTCACCGCTGATATTTACCTGAAGGCAAATATTGAGCGGGGACAGTCCCGCAGGGCGCTGTTCGGAAAGCCGCTGGGCAATCTTAAGGCGATCAACGGAATGTACCCAATCGAAATGGCTGGCTATTGCCCGTGTCTTATTGGATTGAATAGGGCCGATGAAATGCCAGATCAAGGGCAGATCTTTTAGCGATTCTTGCTTTTGGATCGCTTCTTGCAAGTAGTTTTCGCCAAAGTGTTGTAATCCGCAGCTGTAAGCTTCGCGCAGATCTGTTGCCGGTTTGGTCTTGCTTACGGCAAGCAGACCAATGGTTGCCGGGTCACGACCACAAGCCTGCGCTGCGGCTTGGATACGGGTACGTACTGTTGCGATATTTTCAGCTATCGTTGACATTCAACCTCGTTCTCTAAATACCGCTGCTGATAAAGCGGCATTCTACCTGCTTGTTTGTATTAAGGGAGTCCTCATGGATATCACGGAACTGCTGGCGTTTTGTGCCAGACAGGGTGCATCTGATTTACACCTGTCCTCTGGTTTGCCACCCATGATCCGTGTCGACGGCGATGTTCGACGCATCAATCTGCCCGCCTTCAACGACAAGCAGGTGCATGCGCTTATTTACGACATCATGAACGACAAACAGCGCAAGGATTATGAAGAATTCCTTGAGACCGACTTTTCGTTCGAAGTGCCTGGCATTGCGCGCTTCCGTGTCAATGCCTTCAATCAGAATCGCGGACCAGGCGCTGTATTCCGTACTATTCCCTCTAAAGTGCTCTCGATGGAAGAGTTGGGAATGGGCGATGTGTTTCGCAAAATAACCGACGTGCCTCGTGGGTTGGTGCTGGTCACAGGACCTACCGGTTCGGGTAAGTCGACCACGCTGGCAGCTATGCTGGATTATCTGAATAACACTAAGTATCACCATATCCTGACTATCGAAGACCCTATCGAATTCGTCCACGAGTCCAAAAAATGCCTGGTCAACCAGCGGGAAGTGCACCGCGACACGTTGGGCTTCTCTGAGGCGTTACGTTCTGCGTTGCGTGAGGACCCGGATATTATTTTGGTGGGTGAACTGCGTGACCTTGAAACGATCCGTCTTGCGCTGACCGCCGCTGAAACGGGTCACCTGGTATTCGGCACGCTGCACACCACCTCGGCAGCCAAGACCATTGACCGTATCGTGGACGTGTTCCCGGCCGAGGAGAAGTCTATGGTTCGATCCATGTTGTCTGAATCCTTGCAGGCGGTTGTCTCTCAGACGCTTATTAAAAAGGTAGGCGGCGGGCGTGTGGCTGCCCATGAGATCATGATCGGGACACCTGCGATTCGTAACCTCATTCGTGAAGACAAGGTGGCGCAGATGTATTCTGCTATCCAGACAGGCGGTGGTCTTGGAATGCAAACCCTTGATATGTGCTTAAAGAATCTGCTGGCCAAAGGATTGATCAGCCGTGATAGCGCTCGTGAAAAAGCCAAGATTCCGGAGAATTTCTGATGGAATTTGAAAAGCTGCTGCGGTTGATGGTTGAAAAAGGCGGCTCCGACTTATTCATTACAACCGGTGTTCCGCCGTCCATGAAAGTGAATGGGCGTGTCCTGCCGGTAACCAAGGAATCGCTCTCTCCTGATCAGGCAAGAGAGATTGTCTTGGGCGTCATGAATGAGCAGCAGAAAGCTGAGTTTGTCGAAAAGCATGAGTGCAACTTTGCGATCAGCGCCAGAGGGGTCGGACGTTTTCGGGTAAGTGCGTTCTATCAGCGTAACCTTGTAGGCATGGTGCTTCGGCGTATCGAAGTGAACATTCCTACGCTGGATCAGTTGCGTCTACCTGAAGCGCTTAAAAAACTGTCTCTGACCAAGCGTGGCCTGGTGCTGTTCGTGGGTGCAACCGGTACCGGCAAATCCACGTCGCTAGCTGCCATGATTGGTCACCGCAACAAGAACTCCACAGGCCATATCATCTCGATCGAAGATCCCATTGAATATATCCACCAGCACCAGAACTGCATCGTGACGCAGCGGGAAGTAGGATTGGATACAGAGTCTTTTGAAGTTGCGCTAAAGAACACGCTTCGTCAGGCACCTGATGTCATCATGATCGGTGAGGTGCGTACCCGGGAAACGATGGAGTATGCCGTGGCGTTTGCCGAGACGGGCCACCTTTGTCTGGCGACACTGCATGCCAATAATGCAAACCAGGCGCTGGAGCGGATCATCCACTTTTTCCCGGCTGATCGGCATCAGCAAATATGGATGGACCTTTCGCTTAACCTCAAGGCCATTGTTGCACAGCAGCTGGTACCAACGGTTGACGGAAAGGGGCGTAGGGCGGTTATTGAAGTACTGATCAATACACCGCTGGCGGCAGATCTGATTCGAAAAGGGGAGGTTCATGAGCTTAAGCCGCTTATGAAGCGCTCAACAGAATTAGGTATGCAGACCTTCGACCAAGCGCTTTACCAGCTTTATCGAGACGGTGAGATCACTTACGAGGATGCTTTAGCGCATGCAGACTCTGCCAACGATCTGCGCTTGATGATCAAGCTGGGATCTGAGACAGACGCGGATCATTTGTCGAGTGTTACCCAGGGTCTTTCCTTGGATATGAGTGACGATAATAAGCGGTTCCGATAAGCGTTATTGCTCAAGCAGCTGCCTAGCCTGTACCAAGGCAGCGGTGAGTGCTGCTTGAGCCTGTTCTCGCTTCGCTTCCTCAGGCACACGCAGGATATAGGACGGATGATAGGTAACAATCAGCCGCCGTCCTTTCCATTGCGTAGCTTGGCCCATATACATGGCCAGTGAGCCTTGTTTCTTACCCGTCAGAGATTCCAGGGCAGTGGCGCCCAGTGCAACGATTACGTCAGGCTTAACGTTGTCTAGTTCCTGTTCGAGCCAATGACGGCAGGGAGCAATTTCAGTCGTGGGGGTAACATGTTTACGCCGGCGCCCTTGTGGCGTCCATTTGAAGTGCTTGACGGCATTAGTCAGATAGAGTGCCTCTCGCTGTAGGCCTGCATCCTGGATGGCTTGGTCAAGCACTTGCCCTGCCGGCCCCATGAAGGGGCGGCCCAATAGATCTTCATGGTCGCCGGGCTGCTCGCCTACCAGAAAAAGCCGGGCATTCAGGGGGCCTTCACCTGGAACTGCCTGAGTGGCTTTCTGCCAAAGAGGGCAGCGACGGCACGTGTCCAGTGTGCTTAATTGCTCACGTACCGGTAGTACTTCTTCCGCTGATACCGGTACCGTTTTTCCTGCCTGTTCGCTTACGGTTTTCGCTTGGGCTGTCCGCTGAGTGCCAGTGCGCGCCTCGCTAAGCAGGGCAGGAATCAAAGGGCCTTCCGGCAGATCCTTCCAGAATCGCTTGGGCATGTGCCCAGTCATAACTTTAGGGTTGGCTCGGGCGGGGTTAAATGTACTCGCGTAATAAGCCAGCCAAAGTGACTCTCCATCATCCCGCTGTTGTTTGGCGAGCGCTTGCAGCTCTACAGGGCAGGGCGCTTTAAACGCTAATGTCTTTCCATCCCATAGCGCTACCGCCTCTGGAGTTGCGATCAGCCATGAGGTATTTCCCATGCGGTTACAAAAGTGAGGGGCAGCCAAAGCCAATACATCATGAGCTGGCTCATGCCAGGCAACATATTGAGGATTACCAGAGTGCTCTCCTCGGTGCTTGAAGCGCAGGAAGGCATGCAGGTGATGAGTTTCTCGTCTGACCGCCTTGGCCCAGCGGTGCAGCTCACTGCCATCTTCATCACCGGCCAGCATGGCAGCCTGATCGCCCCGCACGACCCGCCACAGGACCCGATATAGCAATGCCCAGCGTTGGGCATGTCGATAACAGGCCGCCAAGCTTAATAGTTCTGCAAGTTGCTTAGGTACCCTGATAGCAGAAGAAACAGTTTCCGGCTGCTCGCTTGTGCCGGCAAACAAATCACCGACTAAGTGCTCGGTTTGCCAGCTGATTTCAGAGGGGGCTACGTCTTGTTCCAGTAGCTGCCGTGCTATGCAGCGCCAACCCGCAAATGAGCCATCAAAAGAAACCGTGCGCATGATCACCAGAGCGCCAACTGGGCAGGTTTTTCGCTGAGCTGGGTACGAAGATGCAGCGATTCGGCAAGCAAGAAACTAGGCCTATAATCATGGACAACAATGAACGGTTTAGCTTTTTCGAGGCTGCAACGTAAGCGGATAAGGTCCGCATAGCGAATACGCCTCTGTTGCCGCAGCGCCACGAGCCGCTTGGCCGAGAGCACCCCGATGCCTGGAACCCGAGCAATCAAGGCAGGCTCCGCCTGATTAAGATCGAGCGGGAAGGTATCGCGATTGCTTAGCGCCCAGGCAAGTTTTGGATCGATATCTAACGGAAGATTTCCTTCTTCTGTCGGCAATTCTGAAGCCGTAAAACCATAGCCTCTGATCAGAAAATCTGCCTGATAAAGACGATGCTCGCGCAGTAACGGCGGAGGTATCAGGGGAACGGAGTTTGGGCTATCTGGAATAGGGCTGAAGGCAGAGTAATAGACACGCTTTAACTGATAGGCGCCGTATAGGGTTTGCGCGGTATCCAGTATGGTCCGATCATTAGTGGGATCGGCCCCTATGATCATTTGGGTACTTTGTCCAGCAGGTGCGAAGCGTGGCGCATTCTTTTCTGCCGCTGTCTCCTCCAGGCCGAGACGGATCGTGCCCATGGCCTTTTTAATGCTACGAACCTCCTTCTCAGGCGCAAGGCGTGTTAATCCCGCTTCAGTGGGAAGCTCGATATTGACTGAAAGGCGGTCGGCATAGAGTCCGGCTTTGGCAATCAGTAGAGGATCTGCGTCAGGAATGGTCTTTAAGTGGATATAACCCCGAAACTGATGCTCCTCGCGCAGTAACTGAGCCACCCTGATCAACTGCTCCATCGTATAGTCCGCCGAGCGGATAATGCCCGAGCTTAGGAAAAGCCCGCTGATGGTATTGCGTCGATAAAAGTCGAGTGTAAGTTTTACAACTTCCTCTGGAGTGAAGCGAGCGCGAGGGACATTACTAGATCTGCGATTGACACAGTACTGGCAGTCGTAAAGACAGAAATTGGTCAGAAGTACTTTAAGTAGGGATACGCAGCGGCCATCGGGTGTGAAGCTGTGGCAAATACCCATGCCATCAGTGGAGCCTAATCCATCCTTTCCTTTAGACGAGCGTTTGGGTGCTCCACTACTGGCGCATGACACATCATATTTGGCAGCATCAGCCAAAATAATGAGTTTGTCGGTCAACTCCATAAAGCAGCCCCTTATACTGTATATGTGCACAGTATAAGGGGCTGGACAAAGTCTTCAACTGCTTCCGCTTAGTGGCTAGCCTGTTGTAGCACTATTATCAAGACTTACGCGGATTGGCAGCACTACGGGGATGAGTCTGTTGTTCGCTTGTGGCAACCATCTGAGGCAGGACACGCTTGGCTGAGGCGAAACGCGTTTTCCAGTACGGCCGGCTGAGATGATCAATACGCACACTCTCTCCACGGCGTGGCGCATGAATGAAGCGGTCGTGGCCCATATAAATTGCAACATGATCAACATTGCGGCCATGAATTTTGAAAAAGATCAGGTCCCCTGGTTTCAAATTCTTTTTTTCGACCTTCATGCCATCCATGCGAGCCAGTTCCTGAGAGGTGCGGGGCAACTCGAGGTCCTGTACGTCACGATAGACATAATTTACAAGTCCGCTGCAGTCAAAGCCATGCTTGGGCGTCGTACCGCCCCAGCGATAAGGCGTACCAAGCACATCAATTGCTCGGTTAACTACTTTGGTACTTTCCTTGGCCGCGGCATGCTGAGCGGCAGCATGAGCTTGCACAATGGTTCCTGCCTTAGGTTTGGCAGGAGCATAAACGTGTTGTGTACGTGCCTTAGGCTTGTTGGCACGAGGTGCTGACTTGGCATGAGCCGGAGCGGCAGCGCGAGCACTATCGGCTTCTTTAGCCTGGACTGCTGTCACAGGCAGTACCAAACAGGCTGTTAGCCAGGTAATGAGTAAAGAGCGCATTGTCGACGGACCTGATAATCAAAATCGCGGAACTTTATATCAGATCGATAGTTTTATTTCCGCTCCGCCGGTCGAGATATTTTTCAAAAATCAGCGGTTCATGTCGCAAAAGGTTTCTATACCAGTTGGAATCACTGGCAGAATGACCAGTGAAATCAAAAAATCTTGCTTATGAAGCAGACATTACCGCTCTGTGACTGAGGTTGTATATGAAGTACCAAAACGATACGCATAGCAAAGTGCTCGGATACCTGTTGTGGATTTTTGGCTTTCTAGGCGCCCATCGCTTTTATTATGGAAAGCCTGTTACCGGCACCATTTGGTTTTTTACGTTGGGTCTGCTGGGTATTGGCTGGATCATTGACCTGTTTCTGATTCCCAGCATGGATCGTGAAGCGGGTCTGCGGTTTCAGGGCGGTCGTGTCAATTACAGCATTGCGTGGATACTACTGACGTTTCTGGGCATTTTTGGCGTTCATCGCCTGTACATGGGCAAATGGATTACCGCCATCCTGTACTTTTTTACAGGAGGGTTTTTTCTGCTAGGCGTGCTCTACGATTTCTGGACCCTGAATGATCAGGTCTCCATTGAAAATCGTCAGAAAGGCGGGGGTATTCTAGGTTAGGCTTGAGCGAACCCGCTGGGATGCAGCGGGCTCTTTAGGCTTATGCTTGATAAACAGTCTTGCCTGCAACAAGTGTATGGCGGACCTTTCCGGGTAACTCTATCCCCATGAATGGTGTATTGCGTCCACGCGAAAGCCATGGCTGGCCCACGATTGTGCGTTCCTCAAGAGAGAAGAGCACGATATCCGCCGGAGCGCCTACTGAAAGTTTACCGGCAGGTAAATCCAACACAGAAGCAGGGCCACTCGTTAATCTGGTCAGAATGGTTGGTAGGTCTGCCAAGCCTTCTTCCACAAGCTTAAGGGCCAAAGGTAGTAGTAGCTCTGCACCACTAATGCCAGGCTCGGTGGCAGCAAAGGGCGCTAGCTTTGCATCTTCTTCGTGAGGCTGGTGATGGCTGGCAATCGCTTGCACTACACCGTGTTTAACTGCCTCGCGTAACGCCTGTCTATCTCGTTCAGTGCGTAAGGGAGGCTGCACATGGTAAAAGCTGGAAAAGCCTTCAAGTTGCTCATCAGTCAGAAATAACTGATACAACGCAACATCTGCAGTGACGGGTAGTCCTCGTGCCTGTGCCTCAGCAATCATTTCAACTCCACGAGCGCTGGTCAGCTGGCTGAAGTGCGCTCGTACGCCGCTTTGCTCAACTAAAAGCAAGTTCTGAGCAAGCGCAATGGTTTCTGCGGCCTCGGGTATACCTGCAAGGCCAAGGAAGCTAGCCGTGGGTCCCTCATGTGCCAAACCACCCTCTGCTAAATCAGCGTCCTGGGAGGTGAAAATGACCTTTAAATTAAAGGTCGCTGCATATTCCAATGCTCGACGAAGGGTGCGCATGCCTGCCATTGGTGCAAGACCATTGGTAAACGCTACACAGCCTGCGTTTTGTAGCGTAACCAATTCCGCAAGTTGCTCTCCAGCTAGGCCTTTGGTTAGGGCGCCAATAGGAAAAACACGCGCCTTGCCTGCCATCTGTGCACGATCAAGGATGAGCTCTGTTACTGCTGTCGTATCAAGCACGGGCCTGGTAAATGGGGAGCAGCACAGGCTCGTCGTACCGCCAGCTGCCGCTGCCTGAGTCTCACTCTCTACCGTGCCTTTTCGTGTATAACCTGGTTCGCGAAGCGATACGTTTAGATCGACAAGTCCGGGCGAGGCGATAAGCCCTGACGCATCAAGGATCGTATCCGCCTTGAAGCCAGCCGGCGCTTCACCGATGGCGGCGATGTTGCCTTGGGAGATATGAATATCAACGATCTGGTCGAAGCGAGTAGCGGGATCTATTACACGGGCCTTGATAATGCTCAGAGTCACTTAGATACTCTCCTGCTCAAGTTGACGCTGGGCCGTTTGCCCGCTCATTGCCATGGATAGCACGGCCATACGCACAGCTATTCCGTAGGTCACCTGATTGAGAATTACAGACTGCTTACCATCGGCCACCGCCGACTCTATCTCTACACCACGGTTGATAGGGCCAGGGTGCATCACAATAGCGTCAGGCTTGGCCTGGGCCAGGCGCTGTGTAGTCAGCCCGAATAGCTTGTAATACTCGCTTTCGCTTGGCAGTAGTCCGCCCTGCATCCGTTCGCGTTGTAGGCGTAGCATGATGACCACGTCTACATCCTTTAATCCAGCAGACATATCCGTAAATATCTTTACGCCATAAATATCTTCAAGGCCGACAGGTAATAGCGTACGAGGTGCAACCACGCGAATGTCCTGGCACCCTAGGGTGCGTAACGCCAGCATATTCGAGCGAGCTACGCGGGAATGCAGAATGTCGCCAACAATCGCTACAGACAGGTTCTCGAAGTTGCCCTTGTGACGTCGAATAGTAAGCATGTCGAGCATGCCTTGGGTGGGATGCGCGTGACGCCCATCACCACCATTGATGATCGCTACCTGCGGGCATACATGCTCGGCAATAAAATGCGCTGCGCCAGAATCGGCATGCCTGACTACGAACATATCCGCAGCCATAGCTTCCAGGTTTCGCAGTGTATCGAACAGTGTTTCACCTTTGCTGGTCGATGAGGTCGAAACGTTCAACGTAATGACATCTGCAGAAAGCCGCTTGGCTGCCAGCTCGAATGTGGTTCGGGTCCGGGTTGAGTTTTCAAAGAAAACATTACAAACCGTTTTGCCGCGCAACAAAGGGACTTTCTTAACTGCACGCGCACCCACTTCAAGAAACGAATCTGCTGTATCAAGCAGTTCAGTTAACAGAGGGCGGGGTAGGTCATCCAGGGAGAGAAAATGGCGCAACTGTCCGTTAGCATTCAGTTGCAAGGAACGCGTAGCGTTGGTCATGGCGATAAGCCTTGAATGTCAGATAGCAGAAGAAAGAACTTTTCGCTCGAATGCTAAAGGCGCAGGACCTGTCAGCTTGATGCGTTCATTTGACTCTAAGGAAAGCGTCTGGCCAACAATATCCGGGCGAATGGGTAACTCGCGTGCTTCCAAATCCAACAGGCATACAAGGGTAACGCTGGCTGGGCGACCATAATCAAAGAGCTCATTCAGCGCAGCGCGAATTGTGCGTCCTGTCATGAGCACATCGTCAACCAAGACGAGATGTCTGCCTTCGATTTCAAAGGGAAGGGCCGAAGGTTGAACCTGAGGATGCAGGCCGTTCTGGGTAAAGTCGTCCCGGTAGAATGAGACATCCAGGGTGCCTAGAGGCCATTTACTTTGAAGTGCATCCAGTAGGGCTTGAGCAACCCAGACACCTCCGGTTCGGATTCCAACCATGCAAGGCTCATTAATACCTCTGTGCTTAAGGTGGTTGGTCAATTGGTCCGCCATCTGCGGAATTAAATCGGTAGGAATGGGGATGCTCATTCATTCTCCTGCGGAGGCTCGGATTTGGCAGTCTCAGCTTGGGCGGTAAGCCAGCCTTCAAGGAGCATGGCAGCGGCCAGGGCATCGACAGGGCGCTCACGGTAACCATCACGCTGACCTTGAGCAAGACGTACGCCTTTGGCCTCGTATGTAGTCAAGCGCTCATCATGGGTATAAACGGGCAAGTTGAAGCGGCCATTGAGGCGGCGCGCAAATTTTTCTGCGCGTGTACTCATTTCGCTAGGTGTGCCATCCATGTTCAATGGAAGACCAATTACTAGCGCATCAGGCTGCCACTCCTTAAGTAGCGCTTCAATTTTTGACCAGTCCGGTACGCCATTTTGCGCTTTAAGAATACATAGCTCTCGCGCTTGGCCTGTTATGGGCTGACCGACAGCAACGCCTATTTGACGTGTGCCATAGTCAAATCCTAGTACCAGTTTAAGCGGGCTTTTCATTCAGGCATGACCTGACTGGCTGGTCAATAAAGACAAATCCACACCTAATTGAGCTGCTGCTGCTTTCAGGCGGAGCTCGCTGGGCATATCAAACAGAATGGACAGGTCTGCCTCGCAGGTAAGCCATGCATTATCAGTCAACTCAAGCTCAAGCTGACCTGCTTCCCAACCTGCGTAGCCAAGCGCAATCAAATGCCGGGCAGGACCCTGCCCATCAGCTATCGAAAATAAGATGTCTTGAGACGTAGAAAGCGCCACTTCACCCAATTCCAGCGTTGCCTGAAATTGAGGGCCAGAGGGGTGAAGTACAAATCCGCGCTCGACCTGTACGGGCCCGCCGTTATAGATGGCAGTGCTTCTTGATGAAAGAGGAGGTGCTTCATCAGGTCGCAATTGTTCTAGAACATCCTCCAAGTTCAATGCGCTGGGCTTGTTGATAATAATACCCATGGCACCGTCTTCGCCATGCTCAACCAGATAGATGAGTGTTTGGGCAAAGGTAGAGTCCGCCATGTGTGGCATGGCGATTAAAAGGTGGTTTTTAAGGTATTGCGGAGTGCTAGCGTTCATGGTGCTAGTTTCTAGCTTCACGCAGGAAGCTTCAAGCCTAACTCGACAACATTATTGGCTAGCGAGTCGATCTCCACGCTCGAAACGCCATGTTCGGATGATTTCAAGCCTATCGATATCGTTAAGGTCTCCGCTAAACGGTGCAAAGGGAGCGGCTAAGCGGACGATTCGTAGGGCGGCCTGATCAAGTACAGTTTGCCCAGAGGATTCAAGGATCTGAACTTCATAAAGCGAGCCATCTCGGTTGATAGAGACCAAAAGACGAAGGCTGCCATAAAGGCGTTCCCGACGGGCTTGCTCTGGGTAATTCAGATTACCGACCCGCTCAATCTTCTTGCGCCAGTCTTCTTTATACCAGGCGCCTTTATCCTTCATTGTAGAGGCCGCATTGATACGGTAGATCTTTGGTCGTTTGGCGTATTGTTGCCGTTCTTGGGAAAGCTGGGCCTCAAGGCTCGCAATCTCACTTGAGATTTGAGAGTTATCAAAATGAGGCGTTTCCCGAGCAACCGCTTCAGGTTGAGGCTTTTCGCGTCGAGTTGGCGCTTTATCCTCACGTGCCGACTTTGTCGTGACCGCAGCCTTGGGTGTTTTAGGCTCAGTGGTTTGGCGAGGGGACGTCGGCTTGACGGCCGGCTTTATCTCGCTGTCCTTAAGTGGGACCTCTTCTGTGGTGCTAGGCGCTAGCGCTTTATCGAGTGTGCCGCTACCTTGCTGATTCTCTTGAGCCAGAAAGTCAGCCTTTTCCGGCGCCTTGTCACTCTTGAACGAGGCGAGCGTAATCTCAAGTGACTTACTGACTTCGCTAGGCTCAGGCATGGAAAAGCCGAGCCCCAAAATCAGGACGACATGAACCAACGCCGCTATAAAGAGAGTAAAGCCAAGACGGTCTGCTGGGCGAACGGCAGAGGCGGCAGGCAGCGTATTTGAAATAGCGGCATTCATGATAAGTAGTTGAGGTTACGCTGTGAGAAAACTGCTAACCGGCATGACTATCCTGTCGTGCCGGTTGATGACTATATAAAGAAGTCTGAAGAGAGTTGAAGCAAATGTCTATCGCCCAGGTCTCATCGCAAGCTTCTTTTCGATAACATCCATCAGCCTGTCAGCAATGCGGGTGTCGTAAGCGTTATCGATTTCCCGAATACAGGTGGGACTAGTGACGTTAATTTCCGTCAGATGTTCACCAATTACGTCCAGCCCTACAAATAACAGGCCACGTTTGCGAAGCTCAGGGCCAACCTTGGCAGCGATTTCTCTGTCTCTGTCTGACAAAGGCTGCGCAACACCCCGTCCGCCGGCGGCCAGATTGCCTCGGGTTTCGCCTTGAGCCGGTATTCTGGCAAGGCAATACTCCACCGGTTCACCATCGATCATGAGTACGCGCTTGTCGCCGCTTTTGATAGCAGGGAGATAGCGTTGAGCAATAATCTGCTGTGTTCCGTGGAGTGTTAGCGTCTCAAGGATGACCGAAAGATTCGGATCGCCTTCTCGATGCCTGAAGATGGACGATCCACCCATTCCATCAAGCGGCTTGAGGATCACGTCTTGATGCGTTTGGGCAAATTCGCGGATCAAATCGGCCCGACGGCTTACAAGCGTAGGAGGTGTCAATTCTGGGAATAAAGTGGCAAAAAATTTCTCATTGCAGTCGCGTAGGCTAGAAGGCTTGTTGACGACCAGGGTTCCTTCCTGTTCGGCTTGCTCCAGCATATAGGTAGCATAGACATACTCATTATCGAAAGGTGGATCTTTCCTCATCAGGATGACGTCAAGGTCTGCAAGGGGCATGTCCAACTCTTCATGCAGGTCATACCAGTGTTCGGAATTTTGATGTACCTTCAATAAACGGCAGCGCGTACGAGATTTGCCGTCAAGGTGGTACAGGTCCTGCATCTCCATGTAGTGTAGTGTCCATCCACGCGCCTGAGCAGCCCACAACATGGCAAGGGAACTGTCTTTTTTGTAGGCAATATGGGCAATGGGATCCATGACTATCCCGATGCGTATGCTCATTGATCGATTCTCCAAAGCGAACGGTTTGACGGCTCTAATCAGCCGACACTGATGAATGCTCAGAGTGGCGATAGTGCACTTAGTTATCAAGAAAAACCGGTAGTCCGGTGGTTAATAGATAGACCCTGTAGACTGTGCTAAAAAGATTCGATTTCCAGTCGATATCTTAAAAGGCTGGAATGCATTGATAAAGGCGCTATGACTCGCCTATGTGGTGGTAGAGCAAACATGGAACAGTACTCCGAAGGTCTGAAGGTAATGGTAATCGATGATTCGAAGACGATTCGTCGAACCGCCGAGACGCTTCTCAAGAAAGTAGGCTGCGAAGTTATTACTGCCGTCGATGGATTCGATGCGCTCGCAAAAATTGCGGATAACCATCCCAACATCATCTTCGTTGATATCATGATGCCCCGTTTGGATGGTTATCAGACCTGTGCGCTGATCAAGAACAATAGTGCATTCAAATCGACGCCGGTCATCATGCTTTCTTCGCGTGACGGCCTATTTGACAAGGCTAAGGGTCGGATCGTTGGATCCGATCAGTACCTGACCAAGCCGTTCAGCAAAGAAGAGCTGATCGGGGCAATAAAAAACCATGTACCCAATTTCACCCCAGTCGAGCATACGTCCTGAGGCGTCTGGTTCGTGGTATTGACCAAGTAGGATTCGAAAATGGCTAGAATTTTGATAGTCGATGATTCACCGACTGAAATGTACAAGCTGACTGCCATGCTGGAAAAGCATGGACATCAGGTTCTCAAGGCAGAAAACGGTGCTGATGGCGTTGCCCTGGCTCGTCAGGAAAAGCCCGATGTTGTTCTGATGGACATCGTAATGCCTGGTTTGAATGGTTTCCAGGCAACTCGCCAGCTGACCAAGGATAGTGAAACCAGCCAGATTCCGGTAGTTATCGTAACAACCAAGGATCAGGAGACCGATAAGGTCTGGGGCAAGCGTCAGGGTGCTCGTGATTACCTGACGAAGCCAATCGATGAAGACACATTGCTGAAAACCTTAGCTGGTGTACTCGGCGCTTAAGGTCATTCAAGGCAGGATCTTCATATGAATGGAAGCCATACTCCTTATACCCTCTTCGCTCAGATTGATCAGCGATGCCGGGACCTGGCGGCGGGATTGCCTGCTCAGCAGGAGGTGGTGCGCTCTTGGAGCGGTGTCGGGTTCCGTATGGGAGATCGACTGTTCGTTGCCCCCATGGGTGAGGTAGGCGAAATCCTCCATGAGCCTCGTTATACCCTTTTGCCCGGCGTTAAAAGCTGGGTGAAAGGGGTAGCCAACGTTCGCGGTCGATTGCTTCCTTTAATGGATCTCAATGGGTTCCTGGGGGGCGAATCATCGTCTATACGTGCTCAGCGTCGTGTCTTGGTTGTTGATCATCAGGAAATTTATGCTGGGCTGATCGTAGATGAAGTGTTTGGTATGCAACATTTTTCAATCACCTCGTTTAATGAAAAGCCTGTAGTGCCTATAGAAAAGCTAGAGGCGTTTATTCACGGCGTTTTCGTCCGTGAATCCGAGTGGCTGGTCTTCAGCCCACACGCACTGGTCCAGCACCAGCAATTTTTAAACGTTGCTGCCTAGCGCACGACGTAACATCAGTATCGCCAAGCCTCTTTATATAAGACAAGCAGGCGGACACATCCATGTAGAACGAGGATCAGCAAAAGCTGGCCATCTAATTGCATGGGCAATGGATTGTGGGGCCAAATGAGTTGGCTTTATCACAAAGGAATATGCATCAAACCGGTCCAGGCGGGGGCCAGCAATGAAGAAAACGAGTACGGGGAAAACGAGTCCTTTGGTCGCCGGCCTTTTTGTCGCGCTGATCATTTCAATAGTCCTGCTTTTCGCAAACTTCGCGTACCTCAGTACGCAAGCCAACCACGATAAGCAATATCTTGAGCATGCAGGTGAGTTGCGTGTTCTTTCACAGCGTATTTCCACTAACGCCAGTGAGGCTGCAACAGGTAAACCTGAAGCATTCAACCAGCTCAAAGCGGCTCGTAACGAGTTTGAAAGACGCTGGGATATCTTGCGTAATGGTAACGAGCTAGCAGGTTTGCCACCTTCTTCGTTGTCTGTTGCACCACAAATGGAAGCAGTACAGGCGGAATGGGATCGCGTTCGTAAAAGCGCGGACGACATTACTGCGAGTGAGCAGACCGTATTGTCGCTGCACCAATTGGCAAATACGCTCGCACAAACCATTCCTCAGCTACAGGTAGAATATGACGAGATCGTTAATATTCTATTGGAGCGTAAGGCACCTGCAGAGCAAATAGCAGTTGCCCAGCGCCAGTCATTGCTGGCTGAACGTATTCTGGGTTCTGTTAACAAAGTACTGGCCGGTGATCAGTCTGCTGTTCAGGCTGCTGATAGTTTTGGTCGCGATGCCAGTATGTTTGGCCGTGTTCTGAATGCGATGCTCGAAGGTAACGCTTCGATGAACATTGCAAAAGTGACTGACCCTGAAGCAGTTGGCCGTTTGAATGAAGTAAACGAACTGTTTGAGTTTGTTTCTGGCAACGTGGATGAAATCCTAGGTACTTCCTCTGAGCTACTTGTAGTTCGTGAGGCGGCTAACCAGATTTTTGATAGCTCGCAGCAACTTCTAACCAAAGCGTCGGATCTGGCGCAAGGGTACGGCAACGTAACAGCTGAGCGTCGTATCAACGTTCTGGGTAATTACGTACTTGGTCTTATCGCTCTGGTTTCAATTATTTCCATTGGTCTCATCATTGTGAAAGAAGCGCGTCAGCGCTTGGCTGAAACCAATGAAAAGAACCAGCGTAACCAGGCCGCGATTCTTCGTCTGCTGGACGAAATCGCAGACTTGGCGGATGGTGACTTGACGGTAGAAGCGACCGTTACCGAAGACTTTACGGGTGCGATTGCTGACTCGATCAACTACTCCATCGACCAGTTGCGCGATTTGGTTAAGACTATTAACCAGACCGCCGTTCAGGTATCAGCAGCCGCACAGGAAACTCAGGCAACAGCTATTCATTTGGCCGAAGCTTCTGAGCACCAGGCGCAGGAAATTGCTGGGGCTTCTGCTGCCGTTAACGAGATGGCTGTTTCTATTGATCAGGTATCTGCCAACGCCTCCGAATCGACTGCGGTAGCAGAGCGCTCCGTATCCATTGCAAATAAGGGCAACCAGGTCGTACATAACACGATCGTGGGCATGGATAATATCCGTGAGCAGATTCAGGATACCTCCAAGCGGATTAAGCGACTGGGTGAATCGTCCCAAGAGATTGGTGACATTGTTAGCTTGATTAATGACATTGCTGACCAAACCAACATTCTGGCTTTGAATGCCGCTATTCAGGCCTCTATGGCGGGTGATGCAGGTCGAGGCTTCGCCGTAGTAGCAGATGAAGTTCAACGCTTGGCGGAACGCTCTTCTGGTGCCACCAAGCAGATTGAAGCGCTGGTAAAAGCGATTCAGACCGATACCAACGAAGCTGTTATTTCCATGGAACAGACTACGTCTGAAGTGGTTCGAGGCGCTTCGCTTGCTCAGGACGCCGGTGTGGCGCTTGAGGAGATCGAAAAGGTTTCCAGAGCATTGGCAGGTTTGATCCAGAACATTTCGAATGCTGCGCGCCAGCAGGCCTCATCTGCAGGTCATATCTCGAACACCATGAACGTTATTCAGGAAATTACTTCGCAAACGTCTACGGGTACTACTGCTACCGCTCGTAGTATCGGTGATCTTGCGAAGATGGCGAATGAAATGAGACGTTCGGTTTCGGGCTTTAAGCTGCCAGAAGACCAGTCCCCTAGTTAAGTGCACAGCTCGTACGGAGCGGCGAGAGGTATGGACGCTATCGCAACGAATATCGAGCCTTCCCAGGGTTGGAGTTTCCAACCCTCGATCGAAATGCTGCCAAGCGAATTCAGAGTTTGGCAGCATTTACTGGAGAGTCGTGTAGGAATTGTTATCGATATAGCAAGGCGTCCATTTTTTCAGACCCATTTGACGAGCCGGATGCGAGCGCTGGGTATCAACGATTATGCAGACTATTATCGATATGTAACTCAGGGAGTGACTGGCGCAAGGGAATGGGCTGATCTGCTGAATCATCTAACTACGCAGTTCACTCAATTCTTTCGCCACATCCCTTCTTTCGAGACGCTGGAGGCTTATTTGAGTCAGCGTATCCAGTTGGACAGCGAGGCAGCTTTATCCTTATGGAGTGTTGGTTGCTCTAGTGGAGAAGAGGCTTACTCATTGGCAATAACGGCTTCGGAAGTCTGTCGCAAGGCTGATTTACCCGAGCACTATGGTGTTTTCGCTACAGACATCAGTTCACATGCCTTGAGCAACGCTCGTCTTGGGATATATGCGTCTGAAAAAGTTCAGCATTTAGATAGTTCGCTGCTTGATCGCTATTTTTCAAATCATGCAGAGGGAACGTTTTCCATAGCTTCCGCGTTAAAGGCTCGCCTATGTTGCGCGAGATTAAATGTGCTTGAGCTTGGTAGAACACCCATATCTGGCATGGATGTCATTTTCTGTCAGAACTTGCTCATCTATTTTCGTCGGTGGCTTCGTAAGGACATTCTCAATCAGCTTGTTAATAAGCTGAACCCCGGCGGACTTTTGGTAATTGGCGTCGGGGAAGTGAATGGCTGGAGTCATCCAGACCTTATCCCCGTCGCTGATGAGCGTGTTTTGGCTTTTACCCGCAGGGTAGCTTAACGGTATGAATGGAGTGAATATGGCAGATCGGCACGATTATGTCGCTCTGGAGTGGGTGAAGGGTGAGATTGCCGAAACGCTGAAGCAAGCCCAGCATGCACTTGAAGCTTTCGTCGAGAATCCTCAGGACACTACCCGGATTCGCTTCTGCCTGACCTATATTCACCAGGTCCATGGCACCCTGCAGATGGTCGAGTTCTACGGCGCAGCGTTGCTTGCCGAAGAAATGGAACGGCTGGCTGAGGCACTCCAGAACGATCCGACTGCAGCTCAAAGCGATGCGCTCGAAGTTCTGATGCGAGCCATCTTGCAGCTTCCATCCTATCTGGATCGCATTCTAGGCGCCCGTCGTGATTTGCCGATGATGGTATTGCCACTGCTGAACGAGCTACGTGCGGTCAGAGGTGAAAAGCCTTTATCGGAAGTCAACTTCTTCTCGCCGGCGTCACCGCCGCTTGTACCACTTCTAGAGCCTGAAGAGTTGGCTCGTAGGCAGGCAACTGATTGGCCGGTAGTTGTACGTAAACTGCGTCAGGTTTTGCAGGTTGCTCAGGTCAGCCTGTTCCGTAATCAAGGCGTTGGCAGCCATCTGAATTATCTTGCGAAAGTATTCGAGCGCCTTGAACAGCTGTGCGAGAGGAGCCCGCTTGGTGAGTTGTGGCCGATGGCTTCTGCTCTTATTGAGGGACTGAGCGCTGGTGTTTTTGAGAACGATAGCCGTGTACGTGTATTTTTGCGGCGTATTGATCATGAACTAAAGCGACTGCTGGCAAATGGCACCGCTGCACTCAATGTCCCTGCATCTTATGACCTGACGCGCGATCTGCTTTTCTATTTAGGCCAGGCTACAAGCGATACGCCACGTATTAAAGAGATAAAGGCGCTTTATAAGCTTGAGGAGGCGCTGCAGATAGCGGGGCAGGGCGATGCCGTAAGTATTGGTCCGGATCGCGATGCAATGCGCTCTGTAGTAACAGCGCTGTGTGAAGAGTTAGTCCGCATCAAGGATAGCTTGGACCTTTATGTACGTAGCGACCGCCAGCAATCTAGCGAACTAGGTGCATTACTTCTTCCCTTGAAGCAGATCGCTGACACGCTCGCTGTCTTGGGATTTGGCCAGCCGCGTCGCGTAATCCTGGATCAGATCGATCAGGTCTCGGCGCTGGCAACTGGGGACGAGCCCAGCACCGACTCCGCACTCATGGATATTGCGGGTGCGTTGCTTTATGTCGAAGCCACGCTGGCGGGCATGATTGGCGTGACGGATCACGGGGATGATGAAGAGTCTCATCTTCCTACAACAGACGTTGCACAAGTACACCAGCTTGTTATTAGAGAAGCACGTAACGGTCTTGAACAGACTAAAGACGCCATTATCGAGTTTATCGCCTCTCAGTGGAATCATGAGCACCTACTGCCGATCCCTCAATTACTGACCCAAGTAAGAGGCGGTCTGGGCATGATTCCGTTGGAACGTGCGGCTGGCCTAGTTGAAGCATGCAATCGCTATATTCAACAGGAGCTTTTGGCTCGTCAGGTCGTTCCGGACTGGCAGAGTCTGGATACCTTGGCGGATGCCATTACCAGTGTCGAGTATTACCTCGAGCGTCTCGCTGACGACTCTAATGCACAGCAAGAGCTGATTCTTGATGTGGCTGAGGAAAGCATGGCGGCCTTGGGTTACCCTCTGGCACCCAGCGCGCCCGACGTTCCTGTGATTGTAGAGGAAGTTGCTCCAGAGTCTGCTCCTGAAGCGGAAGTGGAGGATGCCGAAAACGCTCCTGCTGTACTGCCCGATGAGTCAACCCCAACTGAAGCTCTTGATTCGCCTGAACACAACTTGTCTGAAAACGATGCAGTTGTCTCTGATACTGACGAACTGCAGCAGGATGCAACGTTACTTGAAGCCGATACTGAGCAGGACACTCCTCCTGAGGCTGAGGCTGATCTATCCGCAGATATAACCGCGGCTTCACCGGAATCTGCTTACAGTGAGCAGGAGAGCATTACTGATACTGACGCGGCTCAGGGTGAATCTGAAGTGTTGCTTGATCAGGCTGACACAATGCCTGACGCTTCTCCTGTACCAGATCTCAATGAAGGCCAGAGCATGGATCTGGGTGATGTCATGGCATCACCCGTTCAGGCTATCAATCCTCCTGCGAAAGATGTTCCACCCTCTATTCTTCCGCCGCCCACTGATGAGGAGCCAGTCGATGAGGACTTGAGAGAAGTTTTCATCGAAGAAGCGGAAGAAGTACTTGAGGCACTCAACACTTATATTCCTCGTTGGTTAGCCAATGCATCGGATCGTGAGGCATTGTCTGAAAGCCGCCGAGCGTTCCACACCTTGAAAGGCAGCGGGCGAATGGTCCGCGCCTTGATTATTGGTGAACTCTCTTGGTCAGTTGAAAATCTTCTTAATCGTGTAATTGACCATAGTGTCGAGACCTCTGCTGATATTCAGCATGTGATAAACGAAGTCGTAAAGCTGTTGCCGCAATTGGTCGACGAGTATGAGCTAAATGCTCAGCGTCAACGTAACGATGTCGATTACCTTGCTGCAGCGGCTCACGCCTTGGCGCGCGGCCTTCCGATTCCTGACTCGTTTGAGGCGCTTGATCAAGAGGAGTCTGCTGCTGAGGTCGGACATGACTCTCATAGTGAGGATCACGAGAGCGAGGCTTCTGCTATTTCTATGGCGCATGCTGAAGAGCCAGAGCCAGAGCCAGAGCCAGAGCCAGAGCCAGAGCCAGAGCCAGAGCCAGAAGCTGATAGCGAGGACATGCTGGATGCTCAAGTCGCAAACGAGCTTATGCTTGAAGAGCTGCCTGAGCGTGAAAATGTCGATCCATTATTGTTGGATATCTTCCGCAATGAAGCAGAGGCTCACCTCGCTACGATAGCTGAATACCTTGAGCAGGCAGATCCTGAAATACCCCAGCACGTCACAGATAATCTGCTGCGTGCCCTGCATACGCTAAAAGGCAGCGCTCACATGGCAGGCATTTCAGCTATTGCTGATCTGGCTTCGCTACTGGAGCGTGTTGTTAAAGAGTACAAGGCAAGCCATACACCTTTTGGCTCTGAAGAGCAGCAGGTTCTAGCGGATGCTGCATATTCAATCAGGGATGGCCTCAAGCAATTAAGTGATGATCATATCGATATTCAGCTTATCGATAACGACACATTACTGGCTCGATTGCAGGACTTGTTGGAGCGAAAGTCTGAACAGGCCGCTTCAGTCGATACGGCAGGGTCGACAACGCAGCATAATCGTCAGCGGCTATCCGATTTCCTCATCGAGAGCATGGATATCCTGCTCAAGGCTGATGGGCTGTTAGAGGCTTGGCAAGCGAGTGGCGAGGACGCTCATCATGCTGCCTTGTTATCTGCTGAGTTTACTCATTTCTCTGATCGGGCAGCCAATGCCGGACTTTCAGATGTAGAAGCATTGAGCTCCGTTCTCTGCGAGGTCTACCAGTCCTGCATCAGTGCACATATTCCTCATCGTGAAGCCTTCTTTGAAGAAGTATTGGCTTCGCAAGAGGCTTTGGTCAGCATGCTCAACCAATTGGCTGTAGGCCTTAGAGCCACGCCTCAGGCTGAGCGTATTACTGCCTTGCAAATGCTCCTGGCTGAGCTGGATGCTCCAGAAGCAGAAGCAGAAGCAGAAGCAGAAGCAGAAGCAGAAGCAGAAGCAGAAGCAGAAGCAGAAGCAGAGGCAGAGGCAGAGGCAGAGGCAGAGGACCAGGGAGACGCAGGCAACGAGGAACTGACGATTGATTATGTCGACCCAGTAATCGAACCTGCTTCAATCGATGTTGCTGAGCCTGTTACCCAGAACCTCATTGTTTCTGTTGATGATGAGCTGGACAGTGAGATGGTAGCCATCTTCCTGGAGGAAGCAGTCGATCTGCTTGATAGCGCAGGGCAGGCGCTTGAGCGCTGGTTCAAGGAGCCGACTAATCATAACAACCTCTGGATTCTGCAGCGTGATCTGCACACCCTTAAGGGTGGGGCACGTATGGCTGACATCGAGCCCATTAGCCTATTGGCTCATGAGCTTGAAACGCTGTACGAGGGGCTTGTCGATGGGCGTTATCAGCCAAGTGATGACTTAAAGCCTCTACTTCAACATTGCCATGACCGGTTGGCTCAGCAACTTGATCAGCTGCAGAACCATCAGGTATTGAGTCAGCCTGACGATCTGGTTGAGGCAATTCAGGCCTATCGCCAGGGCATTCAACGTGCTCAGCAAATCGAGCTGAGCGAAGATGTTGCGTTCTCTGAAGATGCGCCAGTTGCAAAAGAGCACACCTTTGAGCCTATGGATGAGGCTGATGAGGAGCTGATCGACATTTTCCTTGAGGAAGGTTTCGATATTCTTCAAAGCGCTGCTGGCTCTCTACAGCGCTGGCAGGCAGATACGCAAAACAGTTTTGAACTGGAAGCACTTCAAAGAGACCTGCATACGCTCAAGGGCGGTGCCCGTATGGCTGACATCACTCCTGTCAGCGACTTGGCCCATGAACTTGAATTCCTCTATGAAGGATTGAGTGCAGGCCGCCTACGTTCAAGTGAGCAGTTATTTAGTCTTCTACACCAAAGCCACGATTTGTTGCTTGAGATGCTGGAGCGCGTGCGCGCCCGTCAGCCTGTGCCGTCTGGTCAGCATTTGATAGAGGCTATTCACGCCTTCCGTTCCAACACCGATGAGCAGCTCGAGCGGCCTACTAGCATTACATTGCCGCCTGTCCAGGTAGACACTTCCGACGAAGACGAGATTCTTGAGATCTTTATTGAGGAAGCGGAAGACTTGCTCACCAATATGGAGCTAGCGCTCCATCGTTGGGAAGAGGTCGAGGGGTCGGATGAAGCTGTCGATGACTTGCTTCGCTGCCTGCATACCCTGAAGGGCGGGGCTCGTCTTGCTGGTCAGTTTGCCCTAGGTGACCAGGCTCATCTGCTTGAGCAGGAGCTGGGCGAAGCTAGTCCATTGCACGGGCCGGTTGCTCCAGAGCGCGCTGTTGAGTTGAAAGGTACGGCTCGTGCCGGTTTGGCTGACTTGGCTGCTCGAATAACCGACCTGCGTGAGCATTTCACTTCAGTGCCAACACCTGCACCGGTTGTAGAGCCTGAGCTGGTAGTCGAGCCTGAGCAGCCTCTGGAGGTGCTTGCTCCTGTCATGGCAGCTATGCCACAGGAAGTAAGTGACAACGCCCAGGTGCTACCTTTCGTACAGCGTGCCCAGGAAGCGGCTCGCAAGGAAACTAATCGTCGTGGGCCTCAGGAGCTGGTACGTGTCCCTGCGGATCTGCTCGAAGGCCTTGTTAATCTGGCTGGCGAAACCTCGATTTTCCGAGGACGTGTAGAGCAGCAGGTAAGTGATATCGGAGCCACGCTCAGCGAGATGGAAGCCACCATTGAGCGGGTGCGTGATCAGTTACGCCGCCTGGATACCGAGACGCAGGCGCAAATCCTGAGTCGTCACCAGGATGAGAATGAGCGTGCGGGTTATGAGGACTTTGACCCGCTGGAAATGGACCGCTACTCGCAATTGCAGCAGCTGTCCCGCTCTTTGTTTGAGTCAGCATCTGACTTGCTTGATCTGAAAAACACCTTGGCCTCCCGTAATCGCGATGCTGAAACCCTGCTGTTACAGCAGGCTCGCGTTAATACGGAGCTTCAGGAAGGCCTGATGCGTACGCGCATGGTGCCTTTCGATCGAATGGTGCCACGCCTGCGCCGTGTTGTCCGGCAGGTAGCAGGTGAGCTGGGAAAGCAGGTCGAGTTCGAGGTGAATAACCCCGAAGGTGAAATGGATCGCAATGTGCTGGAGCGTATCGTCGCTCCGCTCGAACACATGCTGCGTAACGCGGTTGACCATGGCATTGAGACCAGCGAAGCCCGTAAGGAAACAGGCAAGCCCGATGCAGGGAATATCCACCTTTCCCTAAGTCGTGAGGGTGGCGATATTCTGCTGACGCTTTCTGATGACGGCCGTGGCATTGATCTGTCTGCCGTTCGCCGTAAGGCAATAGAGCGTGGTTTGATGGATGAAGGCAGTGAGCTTTCCGAACAGGAAATCATGCAGTTCATACTGGAGTCGGGTTTCTCGACCGCTGCACAGGTAACCCAGATTTCCGGGCGTGGCGTTGGTATGGATGTGGTCCACTCTGAAGTCAAGCAGTTGGGTGGGACCATGGGGATCCATTCGGTCGCTGGGGAGGGGACAACCTTTTCGATCCGTTTGCCTTTTACGGTTTCGGTCAACCGAGCACTGATGGTGCATTCAGCCGAGGATCTGTACGCCGTTCCGCTTAACACCATCGAAGGTATCGTTCGGGTGTCGGCAACTGAGTTGGAGGCTTACTATCAGGCTGGAGCCCGCTCCTTTGAATATGCAGGCCAGACTTATGAGCTAAAGTATCTGGGTGAGCTGTTAGAAAATGGTCAGCGTCCCAAGCTGATTAATCAGCCGCTCCCACTGCCAGTAATTCTGGTGCGCTCCAACGATCACGCGGTGGCCATACAGATCGATGGTCTGGCAGGCTCACGGGAAATCGTGGTTAAGAGTCTCGGCCCGCAGTTTACAGGGGTGCATGGTATTTCTGGCGCGACGATTCTAGGAGACGGTCGAGTGGTTGTGATTCTTGACCTGCTAGCCTTGATTCGTAGCCGTTATGCACGCGCTATTAATGCGCCGACGGACATGGCGATCACGATTGAGTCTACAGTCGAGGCTGAGGTTGAGCGTCCGACTCTGGTTATGGTGGTCGACGACTCGGTTACGGTTCGTAAAGTTACTAGCCGTCTGCTTGAGCGCAACGGTATGGATGTTACTACGGCTAAGGATGGTGTGGATGCGATTGCTCTGCTTCAGGAGCGCAAGCCAGATATTCTGCTGCTTGATATTGAGATGCCGCGTATGGATGGTTTCGAGGTGGCTTCACTCGTGCGTCACGATGAGCATCTCAAGGACCTGCCTATCATCATGATTACATCGCGTACAGGCGAGAAGCACCGTGATCGTGCCTTCTCGATTGGCGTAAATCATTACCTAGGCAAGCCGTATCAGGAAAACGAGCTTCTCAATCACATCCAACAATTGGTCAAGGTACATGACTGAGAAAGCAACATTTCGAGTTGCTATTCTGGCTGACACCTCACTGCAACGGTATGTGTTGCAGCAGGTGTTGTCTGGCAATGGCTATGAAGTGGTATTCAACAGTGATCCAACGCGTCTTGATGCAGACGCCTTGCGTGCCTGCGAGACGGATCTTTGGTTGGTGGATCTGGCTGAGTCAGAAGACTCCAGCGTGCTGGAGGATCTGCTCGAGCATACCTCTACGCCCGTTCTCTTTGGTGAAGGTCAGGCGCCGGAGTTCAGCTCGGATCTTTTCCCCCGTTGGGAGCGTCGCCTCATTACCAAGTTGAAGCATTTGGTAGGTGATACGACAGAGGCCGTTGGCCCTAGTCTTCAAGCGCTTCTGGCTGATACCGAGCGGCCAGAGCGGCTTAGCCTGCCAGCCTCCTTGGCGTCGACACCTTTACAGATGGGTGGGGCTGCAAAAGAGGTATGGCTTTTGGCTGCCTCGTTGGGCGGTCCGGATGCAGTAAAGGCCTTTCTTGATGCATTGCCAGGCGGTTTGCCGATCGGCTTTCTGTATGCGCAGCATATCGATGCCAACTTCGAGGCAACGCTGCCAATGGCAGTAGGCCGCCACAGCCAATGGCATGTGCACATTGCGCAACCGGGGCTTGAGGTCAGGTGTGGAGAGGTTGTAGTCGTTCCTACACAGAACGAACTAAGCTTTCGGCATGACTCTAAGCTGGATATCTTGGGCCGTAAGTGGCCGGAGCCGTATACACCATCAGTCGATCAGATGATGCTCAATCTGGCTCAGCATTTCGGTTCACGTTGCGGCATGATTACCTTTAGTGGCATGGGCAATGACGGTAGCAGCTCGGCAGCCTATATGCGCCGCAGAGGTGCAGAAATCTGGACACAAAGTGCGGACAGTTGCAGTTGTGCCAGTATGCCGGAAACACTTCGAGAGGCAGGGTTCTCCTCGTTTACGAGTGATCCGCGAGGGCTGGCCGAGGCGCTGGTCAATCGCTTAGCCAAGCAGCATGCTCATTAAAAGGAGTTCCTATGAGCCAAACACCAGCCCTCACAAGCACTCCCGAGAATCTCACAGGACTGCTGCTTTCTCTTACAGATCGCACGCTCTTGCTACCTAACGTGGCTGTAGCTGAATTGATACCGTATCGCCCAGTTGCCAAGTTGGCTAATCAGCCTGACTGGTGTCTAGGGCAGGTAGCTTGGCGAGATCTTCGCTTGCCATTGCTCAGTTTCGAAGCGGCTTCTGGTGCACCGCTCCAGTTTGATCGTAATAATACGTCAGCACGAGTTGCGATCATCAACGCTCTGGGCGGGCGTGCACATGTTCGCTTCCTGGCCGTCCTCGTACAGGGTATTCCACGCTCCATGAGGGTTACCCCAGACCTTGAGTCGGCTGAGGTTCCGTTAGGGCCGTTGGAGTTGGCAGCCGTAAAACACCAGAGTGAGATAGTCAAGATTCCCGATCTGATTGCGCTGGAAGAAAAGCTGGCTGAAATCGGCGTGATCTAAGCTCAAAGCCTGGTTTAAAACCAGGCTTTGGCATCTATTTTAAAAGTCCCCCCACAGCTGTTGAGCTACAGCGAGTGCTACAACAGGTGCTGTTTCAGTCCTGAGCACACGTGGTCCTAGCCGTGCAGAGACAAAGCCTGCACGTTTCGCTTCATTGACTTCATTATCAGTAAGACCACCTTCCGGACCAATCAGAAAGGCGAGGCTAGAAGGAGGCGTATGGGTGGTCATGGACTCTGCAACTGGATGGAGCACAAGCTTTAAGTCAGCCTCGGCCCTTTCAATCCATTCGGTTAGCGTGACGGGAGCATGAATGACCGGTAGGGTTGAGCGTCCGCACTGCTCGCAGGCGCTAATGGCGACCTGCTTCCAATGTAGAAGTCGTTTGTCTGCGCGTTCATCTTTCAACCGCACCTCACAACGCTCCGTCATGATGGGAGTGATTTCTGTGGCGCCAAGTTCTGTCGCCTTCTGGATTGCCCAATCCATTCTCTCGCCACGGGAAAGACCCTGCCCCAAGTGAATCCTGAGACTTGATTCGGCTAGTCCAGAAATACGCTCCTGTATATCTACCAGTACGGATCTTTTCCCTATATCGGTGAGCACCCCTTTGTACTCATGACCAGACCCATCGAACAGTTGAACAGCTGTACCGGGGGCAAGGCGTAGTACGCGTCCCATGTAATGAGCCTGAGCTTCGGGAAGCGTTTGTTGTCCGAGTGAAAGGGGGATGTCTACATAAAAGCGAGATAAGCGCATTGGGAGTCACAGATTCAGATGCAGTCACTGCCTATTATTACTGACCCACTGGCTGAAGGCACGGTCTGATTTGGTCAGGTAAAAGCTTGGGATGATGTCAGTGAAAGAGAGAAGAGCGTTGAGTGATACGGCTTAGAGACACGCCTTGACCTCGTCTGGCTCAAGGCGCAAGCGATAGGTTAAGCGGGCTGCTTGCCGGTTAGGGGCAGCTGGTTGAAATGAACACTGGCTAGACCATGTGTGATCAACGCACGAATATTGGCGTGATCATTTCCCTCAGGCGTTGCAATTACGCTGCGATAGTGTTCTCCAAAAGCCAATAATGCCTCTTGCGTTTGGAAGCCCTCCAACAGAGCTAAGGCCAAGGTTTTGCAAGAGCCTTCATTTTGACCGGCTGCGTTTTCCACTGGGCCGTTTACAAAGCCCTGTGGCGTGTAGTCATAGTGCTCCGTGATAAACGCTAATGTATCGGCGAATAGATGCTCACTACTGCGAAGCTGTGCGCGAAAGGCTTCCAGGGCAGTCATGGCTTAGCGTTCTCCTTGAAAGCAGCAGACTGTTCAGGGGTGGCCTCTTTTTGGTAGAGCGACTTCCACTCGGCATACGGCATTCCATAAATGGCTTCGCGCGCATCATCCATATTCAGCTCCATGCCTTTTTCGTCTGCTGCTGCTTTGTACCATTTGGACAGGCAGTTCCGACAAAAGCCTGAAAGGTTCATCAGGTCGATATTCTGCACGTCAGTACGTTTACGCAAATGCTCGACCAGTGTACGGAAGGCTGCAGCCTCTAGCTCAATGCGTTCTTGTTCAGTCATGGATTGATTCCTCCAGAAATGGATGCCTGTAGCAATCAGGCATTTTTTGAATGACGCAGGTGGCGGCCGCCATTGGCCGTAACCGTACTTCCTGTTGTATAGGTGGACTGCAACAAATACATCACAGCCTCAACGATCGGCGCTGCTCCAGGCTCATAAGGAAGCAATGCTTTTTTCAGCGTAGCTTCCTGATACTCAGCGCTGCTGTCTTCCTTGAAAATCAGGAGGCCGGGAGAGATTGTGTTCACCCTCACAGTAGGCGCCAGCCTTTCAGCAAACGAAAGGGTCATATTGCTCAACCCTGCCTTGGTAGCCGCATAAGCAATGTGATTCTTGCTGCCCCGAGAAGCACTATCGTCGCAAATGTGGATGATATCGGCACGGGAGCTGCTGAGCAGGAGGGGCTCCAGGGCCTGATTCAGGTGATACGGCGCTTCAAGGTGCACCTGATACATGGTCTGGAAATTCTGAAGTGAATCGTCCAACCACAAGGATGCATTATGGATAATACCGCGCAGGCTTTTGGCTTGGGTGACTACCTGATCGATAAGCCGTTGTCTGTCTTCGATAGACGTCAGATCTGCCTGGATAGGATAAACATTTTCTAGTGTTGTCAATTCGCCAGGATCGTTGCGGTAAGTGGCCACGATTTCATATCCCTGACGACTCAAGGCTTTGCTCAAGGCAAGACCGACTCGTTTATTAGCGCCCGTAATGATCAGCGGGGCAGCAAACGTGTGATGCATGGGATAGGGCTCCGACAGACGAAAGGACTGCCTGCATGAGGCTTCATACTCTGCAGACAGCTTTCGATTATCGCAAACCCTTTACTGTCGCGACATCATGATTGACGTGTCGTTACAGGACGAAGCGTCCTCTGGCGGACCTGTGAACCATTGCTATTCAGCCATCCAGAGAGCAGGCGTGTTACCCAGGGAATAAAAAGGCACACCATGATTGGGGTCAGAATCAGGGTGCTAAGCAATATTCTGGGTACTAGTGGTAAACCGGCCAACTGATCGCCTAACAGAGCATTGAATAACAGCGATACAGGAAAGAAAGCAAGCCAGACGGCAATGCTTTGCTTCCACCGAGGGGGCGCGCGGCGGGCGTCGCCAAACCAGGCATCAAGACCTTGTACGCGAAGCTCTTTTGGCCGCTCGAAGAGATCCTTGCCTTGCTCGAGCCAATGCTGGCGAGTAGAGGAATGTTCCCATTCACCCAGTGTCCGTTCATTCGAGAAGCGAAACACGATTTGGACTTCATTATCACCGGGTGGCGGGGTGAGGACACCTGACCCAAGATAGCCTTCGTAACACGTGGCCAAACGCTCACCTTCGCGGAGCCACTCCAAAAAATTGTCATAACAACCATCGGCTACGCGGCGAGCCACCATCAGAGTGACTGGGTGCGTCATAGAATTCTCCATATGCAACTGTCCGGGTAGGACGGTTCGATTACGCTAGTGCTGGGTAAGCGCTGCGGCTGAGAACTGGAAGCACTCGTTTTGGAGTGTTTCCATCACCTGAACATCAGGCTGTGCAAGCTTATACAAGGTTCATTCCATTTCCGTTAAACACAGATGAACTGGGCTAGACCTAAGTATTGGTTACCATTTCGGTGCAGGCTGCACAGTGTGTGAACAGAAAGGCAGCATGTTAAGGTTTAAATGTTCTAGTCATTAAGGAAAACTAATGAAAGTCGCCATCTTATGTGGCTCTGTCTATGGTACGGCCGAAGAAGTGGCCAGGCACGCCAAGCAGTTCCTGGAAGCGTCTGGACACGAGGTATGGCTTAATCCCCGAGCTGGCTTGGAGGAGCTTCTGGCTTTTGGTGCCGATGCTTTTCTGGCAATTACATCGACAACTGGAATGGGAGAGCTGCCGGATAACATTCAGCCCCTTTACTATGCTTTGCGCGATACCCTCCCTGATTGGCGTAATAAGCCGGCAGCTGTCATTGGTCTGGGAGATGCCAGTTACGGTGATACGTACTGTGGCGGTGGTATGCAGATGCAGGAGTTGTTTGCCGAGCTTGGGCTTCGGGAATTACTACCCATGCTAAAGCTGGACGCCAGCGAAACCGTTACACCCGAAACGGATGCAGAGCCATGGCTGGATCGTTTGAAGAGCGCCCTTATTAGCTGATCTGGAACCCATTACCACGCTTGCCCTTAGCGACAGACCTCTGTTTTGGTAGGCTCCGATTACTGCTGGATCATCCTGAGGAACGGCGCGCAGGTCTGGATCAGATATCGAGTTTTCCAAACGGCTCCAGACTGATCGCTTGCAGAAAGTCTAGCCAGGCTCCTGCGGCACGAGACAGGTACGCGCCACGTTGCCATATATAGGATGCATGCCCGCTGAGGTCTGGCTAGGCAAGAGGAGCGTGCACTGCGTTGGGGGCGTAGCAGCGTTGGCAAAATATAGGCTCAGCATATCGGTCTACAGCGTGGCCTGTATCGGTCTGTTGTAGGCAGGTCCGTGTTCGGCTCAACAAGCGTAGCCCCTAGGCTTTCTTCAAGAGAAGAATCTACTTGCTAGGGTTGGTTGGGTAGCATGAAGTACTCGAGTGCTTGCTGTGAGGCCGCCTTGGCATACGACTTCAACAAGCATACAAGTTGTTTGAACTCCATTTTGGAATGGTCCTGATCTTGAGAATTTACTATCTGAGATAGTAAAGCCGAGCGTATTCTTGAGGTCAGTTACATGTGATGGATGTCTTATGGTTCCCCGTTACATACGGACACTACTCGAATTAGCCGTACTGGTAGGCCTCTGGTGGCTAGGTGGGTGGTTGGGGCAGTACTTCGGTTTACCCATACCTGCTGGCGTACTCGGGCTGGCTATTCTTCTACTATTTCTTGCACTGCGTTTGATTAAGCCCGAGTGGCTGGAAAATGGTGCTCGCGTGTTGGTCGGCGAAATGCTGCTGTTTTTCATTCCAGCGCTCATGAGTCTGCTCGACTATGGTCCGCTCGTTCGAGAGGAGGGTATCCGTATTCTCATGGCCGTGTGTTTTAGTACGCTTTTAGTCATGATCAGCACAGCCTTGACGGTCGAGTGGATGTTTCGCCGCAGGAGTCGTCAGGATGCTTGATTTGTCTGGCGTGTTCTGGCTGGCGCTGACGTTGGGTGGGTATGTTCTAAGCCGGAAAATTTATAAGCGTATCAAGTGGTATGTGTTGGCACCTATTGTCTTTGTACCGACCATTCTTTATTTAATCGCCATTCCGACAGACACAAGTTATGCGCAATATTCTCATTACACAGGTTGGCTGATTAGCCTGCTTGGGCCGGCTACCGTGGCGTTTGCCGTACCGATTTGGCAACAGCGGCGTCTCTTGGTCCGCTACTGGCGCGCACTCCTGGCAGGAATTGTGGTAGGTAGCTTTGTTTCAGTCTTTAGCTCGTGGGCTTTGGCCCATTTGTTGGCTCTGGATGCGCCCGTCACGTTATCGTTGCTACCACGCTCAATTACTACGCCATTTGCCATGCCAATGTCCAAGGACTTGGGCGGGGTACCTGAACTTACGGCGGCTTTCGTTTTAATCACGGGTGTTTTTGGAGCAGTGGTTGGCAGCCTTTTATTACGCTTTCTACCTTTACGCTCTGCGTTGGCTCGTGGTGCGATGTTTGGCGTAGGCGCACACGGCGCAGGTACAAGCCGTGCTTATGAGGTAGGGATTGAGGAAGGGACAGTGGCAGGGCTGACAATGGTCCTGACAGGCTTATTCAATCTGCTGGGCGCTCAGTTGTTGATCTGGGTCCTTTGATAGAGTGGTGCGTCCTTGCACCGTGTCTATCCTTAAACTTTAAAGTGAGACACCAGGGTGTTCAGCTCTACGGCCAAGCGTGATAGCTCTTGGCTTGCGGCTGTGGTGTCACGAGCGCCCTCTGAACTCTGAACAGACAAGTCCCGAATGTTGACCAGGTTACGGTCCACTTCGCGGGCTACCTGTGCTTGCTCTTCAGCTGCGCTGGCAATAACAAGGTTACGCTCGTTGATTTCACTGATCGCGCGGGTGATCTCTTTCAAGGCTTCGCCCGCACGGCGAGCCACGTCCAAGGTAGAGCCGGCTCGGGTCGTACTGGAGTCCATGGAGCTTACTGCTTGTTCGGTACCACTCTGAATGCTCATGATCATCTGCTCGATCTCACGAGTCGACTCCTGGGTACGGTGTGCCAGGGCACGAACTTCATCTGCAACAACAGCGAATCCACGACCGGCCTCTCCTGCACGGGCGGCTTCGATGGCAGCATTAAGTGCCAGCAGGTTGGTCTGGTCCGCCAGGCCACGAATAACATCAAGCACCTTGCCAATATCACGTGACTGATTAGCCAGTTCGCCTACCAATTGTGCAGTGGTCTCGACTTCCGAGCTCATATGCTCAATGGATGAAACGGTTTCCAAGACACGGTCCTGGCCTTCCTGAGCAGAGCTTGCTGAGTGCTTAGAAGCCTCGGATGTGGTTATGGCATTACGCGCTACTTCTTCTACAGCAGAACTCATTTCAGTAACTGCTGTAGCCGCCATTTGAATCTCATCATTCTGCCGATTGAGCCCGCGCGCACTTTCGTCGGTGATGCTGCTGAGCTCTTCAGAGGCTGCAGCCAGTTGACTTGAGGAGCTGGAAATGCGCTCAAGGGTATGGCGCAGCCTTTCCTGCATCGTCCGCATAGCCATCAGGAGGCGAGCAGGTTCGTCCTTGCCCGTTACCTGGATCTGTTTGGTCAGGTCACCACTGGCAATGTCTTCAGCTGCACGTAGGGCCTGATCAACAGGCTGAACAATACTGCGTGTCAACAGCCAGGCCAGGATCACTGTCAGCAGAGCAACAATGACCAACAAGGTAATAGCAGTAGTGACAGAGGTTGAGTAACTTTTGGCTGCGTTCTGATTAGATTTTATCGTTGAGTCTGCATTAAGGGTGACGAGCTTGCCCAAAATGGTATTGATCGCATCAGAATTCTTTAGCAATTCTTCATTAAGTACGAGCCTAAGTTCGTCGAGTTGATTCGCAGAAGAGAGCTGCATCATTCGGTTCTTTAACTGAAGATAGTCACTCCACAGTTTTTGGAAGTCGCTGTACAGATTACGCTCATCCTCCGATGCAATCAGCTTCTCATAGCGTGTGCGTGCGGCTTCAACTTGCCCGGTACGCTGGTCAAACAGTGACAATGTCTTCTGCAGGTTTTCCGGCTCTCTGTTGATGAGCAGGCGATAGGAGAGCACGCGCAGGCGCAGGGTTAGCGATGTGATTTCATCCAGGCTGGTTACGCTGGGAAGCACATTTTGCTCAAAGTTAATACTGTTCTGGCGAATTTCACGCATCTGATAAAGCGAGAAAAGGCCCAGAATCAGGGTGAGTACGGCTATGAACGCGAACCCCAAAAAAGCGCGGGGTGCGATATTCAAGTTACGAAGAGTCATGGGATTGGTCCTGCCAGTCACAGCTTAAAGGAGATGTTTCGCTATCGGCTGTGCTTGTCAGGACTTGATGTCCGCTTGGCTGAGACGAGAGGTTTCTATCGTTAAGGTATGTTTCCACCGTATCAATGTAGACGGCGTCGACTGTCACCCAGGGCAGCCAGACGGCGGCTCAAGTGCAATTGCTCGGCTGGGTCATTGCTTAATAACAGCGCATGCTCAAGGTCATAGCGCTGAGCCTGGGGGCAGTCCAATCGGTTATACAGCTCGGCCCGAGCGAGATGATCCGAGACGCTGGGAGGGCCTATTTCCAGTACACGCTGCGCATCTTTTAGCGCTGCCAATAGCTGGTTATCAAACTCATGCAGTTGCCGGAGGTTTCGAGATAGCCTTTGAAGCAGCTCATGTGGCTGCGCAATATGCAGGTGCTGCGCTTGCAGCTGAGCATGTGGGCCAAACTGGTAAGCCAGCAGTCCGCGATAGTCCTTGGAGTAAAGCCGTCTTCCACTGGTAGGATCAAGCAGATGATCTGCATCAGGTACACGCAGTAAAAAATGGCCTGGGAAATTGACACCAACCAGGGGTATCTCCAGTCTACGGGCTAGCTCCATGGCAATTAGCGATAGAGAGAGCGGCTGCCCTCTACGACGGGCCAGCACCTTGTGTAGCAGCGCAGCCTGAGGCTTTAGCGGCCAGTCATCAGCATGAAAACCCAGCTCAATCATTCGACGCAGCAGCTGCTGCGCACGCTCGGCAGGCGAGCGTTGATCGTCAATGGCCGCATGGATAGAAGGAAGGATGTCCGCCAGAAGATGCTGAGCCATTTCAGGTTGAAAGGTCAGATCGTGTTCCGCAGCTATCCACAGTGCGGCTTCAAATACAGCAGGTGGCTCACGGTTGAGCGCATCCAGGCAGGCTTGGCGCGGTAATTCCATCGCAATCTCCCAAACCCATGCCCACAGCATGGCAAGCGCAGTCAAACAGTATCCAGATCACAAGGGATATGGAGCTTATTATGCTTAACAAGTTTAGACCGCTTCTCGGGATGCACCGCTCTGTTCGGATAAACAGAGCGGCAAGCGGCTCAAGGTCTATTTACCGAGCGGGGTGAAAAGCGCTTCGATATCGGCTTCTGACATCCGCCAGTCTGCTGCGTTTTCCTCTAGAATCCCTGCGGCAATACGAGATTTTTCATATTGTAGTTGCTGGATTTTCTCTTCCAGTGTGCCTCGCGCAATGAGCTTGTAGACAAAAACAGGTTTGTCCTGCCCTATGCGATAGGCGCGGTCTGTAGCCTGGCTTTCTGCCGCAGGATTCCACCAAGGATCGAAGTGAATCACTGTGTCGGCAGCGGTCAGGTTGAGTCCTGTGCCGCCTGCCTTAAGGCTTAGCAGGAAAACAGGAGCCTCACCGGACTGAAACTGCTCTACAGGGGTACGACGATCCTGGGTTTCGCCTGTGAGGGTCACATAGTCGATTCTTTTTTCGTCCAGAGACTGCTGAATTAAAGCCAGCATGGAGGTGAACTGGGAGAACAAAAGAACGCGGCTACCATTGGCCAGCAAGCCTTCCAGCAATTCCATTAAACCTAACAACTTTCCAGAAGACTTGGCTGGCGCATCGCTGCCGTTAACCAGTCGGATATCGCAGCAGACTTGGCGAAGTTTTAAGAGTGCGTCGAGTACAACAACCTGGCTCCTGGCCAAACCTCTCTTTGCTATTTCACTACGGACCTTCTCATCAAGCGCGACACGCACCGTTTCATAGAGGTCACGCTGGGGTTGGGTTAACTCAACCAGCTGGACAATCTCTGTCTTGGGCGGCAGCTCGCTGGCTACGCGTTGCTTGGTGCGACGCAGAATGAAAGGCTTCACACGTCCCTTTAATTGAGCAAGGCGCTGGGAGTCGCCATTTTTTTCAATAGGGGTGCGGTAATCACGCTTGAAGTCTTTTACATCGCCTAGCCAGCCTGGCATCAGGAAATGGAACTGAGACCAAAGCTCGCCCAGGTGATTTTCCAATGGCGTACCCGTCAGGCAGAGCCGGTGTCGCGTGTTCAGGCCGCGTGCTGCTTGGGCTGCTTTGGTTGCTGCATTCTTGATGGACTGTGCTTCATCCAGTACCAGGAGATGAAAGGAGAAGCTGGCCAGCTGCTCGGCATCGCGCGGCAATAGGGCATATGTAGTCAGAATAATGTCGTGCTCAGGTATCTGCTCAAACAGGCTACGCCGTTGGGCACCATGGAGTGCCAGCACCTTGAGTTCAGGTGTGAACTTTGCTGCCTCGTCTTGCCAGTTGGGTATCAGGCTGGTCGGCATGACGATCATGGCAGGGCTAGTCAGCCGGCCAGACGTTTTCTCGACGAGGATATGAGCCAAGGTTTGCAGGGTTTTACCAAGCCCCATGTCGTCTGCCAGAATCCCACCGACATCCAATTCGCGGAGTGCCTGTAGCCAAGCCAAACCATCGCGTTGATATGGCCTTAATTCAGCATGCAAGCTTTCAGGGATCTGTAGGGGAGACGCTGAGTAATGCCGTAGTCGCTGGGCAAAACTTCTGAGCTTTTCGCCGCCTTGCCACGTCAATGGAACGCTTTCTTCAAGCTCGGCAAGCCTTGCTGCATCCAGGTGAGACAGGCGTATCTGCTTGGTATCGGCTGGTAGGGATTGCCCATGTAGCTCCATGAGCGCTGCAAGCAACGGCTTTATTCTACCCAGAGATAAGGCAATGCGCGTCGGACGGCCTGTCTTGCGCGTGGCAGGGCTGTCTACCCGGAGCAACAGGCGCTCATCGTCAGAACGTCTGGCCAGTGCTCCTGGCTCGAATAGTTGAGGATCCCGTCGGATAAGATCGATCAGAATAGGTAGTAGGCTAACGCGTCGACCCTGTACAACGATACCAAGCTCCAGATCAAACCATTCATGATCAGGCGCCTCTTGAATCTCGCCATACCAGTCCTCTACCTTGGTAAGCTCGAAGGCAAACTCTGGACGAATATCTATCTGCCAGCCAGTCTCACGCAATTGAGGCAATGTGACCTCAATAAAGCGCAACCAACTTGAATCATCAGGCATTTCAAACATTTCGCCAGCCTCTTCAGGCAGTGCTGCGCTGCGCCGCGTTGCCACCCGAAGGCCTGCAGCGTGCAGTACCTGCCGTAAGTGCTGTTCGGCTTCATTATGGCGTGCCGGTAAGGTAGTCGAGGCGCTACGCCCTGGTACGGGTTTGCCAAATACCTTTTTGCCGTCATAGAGAAAGGCTAATGCGGCTCTATGGCGAGTGACAGGACGCATACGTGCGGTCTGACGGTCATAATCAACCTGAGTGTGACTACCCAAGGTCAGCAATGGCTTAGGCGGCTTGACAAGAGTGTCAACTGCCTCGACCGCTTCACGGCGTGGGGGCGGGTTGCCGGCCTGCTGGCGGCGTTCCAGCTCGAACAGCACCGCAGCCGTGTGCTTGCAGTTTCTACCGGCACCACATGTGCATCGGCCATCTACAAACCATGCTCTTAAGCCAGGCTTGAGCGTAATAGATTGGCGGTAATCCAATCCCGAAGGGCTGCTGCATAGGGCATAAATCAGCCCGTCAGCGGCCGATCTTATTTTGGCGTAGCCTTCCTGAGCATAGCGCCGCCCACGCTCATAGTTGCGCTCGGTAAAGGAGCCTTTCCAATCTTGCCAGTGCAGATGGTCGAAACGTAGACGCATATGAAGCCTGTAACACGAAGCACAAACGAGTAATTGTGCCACAGACAGAAAGCGTCTCCGTACTGAAGTCGCTCAGGTTGCTTAAATAGATACTAGGTGAGAAAAATAGTGCTGCCTATTTAACGGACCGGTCACTAATGAGCAGGTCTGTACTAGGCTTGGCTCAATCCTTCCACGCTTCAGGATTTACCAGATCGCGTGGTCGGCTACCGTTTAAGGCTGCTGTCAAATTGGAGACCGCACGCTCTGCCATCGCATATCGGGTTTCATGAGTGGCTGAGCCGATATGGGGGAGGGTAACTACATTTCTCAATGAAAATAAGGGTGAAGATGAGAGGGGTTCGTGCTCGAAGACATCTAAACCCGCACCTCGAATCTGCTGGTTGGAAAGCGCCTCTATCAGAGCTGCTTCGTCAACTACAGGGCCACGAGCAATATTAATGAGAATGCCGCTGGGTTTCATCAGCTTCAACTCTTGAGCGCCAATCATATGGAGAGTTGAGTCTGAGAGAGGTACTACTAGACAGACAAAGTCGGATTCCTGAAGGAGTGCTTCAAGGTCACGATATTCCGCCTGTAATTCGTTCTCTAACCCAGGTTTGCGGCTGGTTGCATGATACAGGATCTGCATGTCAAAACCGAAATGGCCGCGTTTGGCGATAGCAGCACCAATACGGCCCATCCCTACAATGCCCAGCGTCTTGCCGTAGACGTCCGTCCCAAAGTGTTCTTCACCTATACCTTTCGCCCACTGTCCTGACTTGGTATAGGCATCCAGCTCGGGTAGGCGGCGAGCCGTGCTCATCAATAAGGCGAACCCGAGGTCGGCTGTGGTTTGTGTAAGGACATCTGGGGTATTGGTTAACAGGATGCCTCGCTCTGACAGGTAAGGCACGTCATAACTGTCATATCCAACCGAGACGCTGGAGATTACTTCGATGTTTTCTGCGCTTTGCAGCTCATTACGGCCTAGCGTCTTGCTGGCGCCGATCAGACCATGGGCATGGGGAAGTGCATGGTAGAACTGCTCGTCAACATTGCCCTGAGTATCAATGATGGTAACGTTAAAAGCTTCGCTCAGCTGTTGAATCAATGGAGCAGGGAGGCGATTGTAGATAACAACATTCTTTCTCACGGGCAACAGGCCTCTAATCAAGTTTTATTTCTTCAGACTAGTCCAGCCGCAGCGTATTGAGGACGTATCGAGTAATCCGCCAGAAAATGCTCAAGCCGCTGTTGTTCTGGCAGCTCATTAAACGCAACGGCCAATGCTTCACGATGAATGCCTGTAGATGCTAACCACAGGCAGTCAATGTTGGCTGAAACAGCACCGGGTACGTCGGTTACCAATGAGTCACCAACAAAGAGTAATTTGGTAGCGCCTAATGTTGCCAGTTCGCGTTGAGCACAGAAAAAAGCATAGGGATCAGGTTTCCCGTACCAGCGTACGCTTCCTCCCAGCGAGGTGAAGTAGTCAGCCAATTTACCTGCCGCATAATAAGGCAAACCGCCCGACACTACGGTGCGATCGGGGTTAGCGCAGAGAAACGGCAAATGTGTAAAAGCCTTGAGTGGAGCTTGGCGAAGCGCCAGTTCTTCCTGAGGAAAGCTTCCAACACCTAATATCAATGACGCTTGTTGAATATCGGTTACAAAGCGGCTACGAATATGCTCGGGCCAATTGCTTTGACCTTCGCCTGGTCCCGTTAAGTAGATACCGCCATGAGCCAGCTCAGGCTCTTGATTAATGGCATCAATGGCTAGCTGTCCAGAGGTTGTTATGCCGGCAAATTGTTCTCGACCGATTCCCAGTTCGATCAAGTGATCCATCATGGAAGCAGCATCACGGGAGGCGTTACTCAGAAACCAGACAGGCTTGCCTTCGTTTACCCGTCTCATCAGCCAATTCTGCGCACCCGGAAAGGCATCATAGCCATCAATCAGTACCCCCCAGAGATCAAGAATGAAGCCATCGTACTGACCGCAAACAGCATCTAGGTCAGAATGGGAAATAACTTGCGGAAAGGAAGCGGAGGGCATCATGGAGGATTATGTCCTGATCGGGTTGCAAAAGCTAAAAGAGTGCAGAGTACCTACTTTAGCGACTGAGATCACTTAGGGTAGAAAGCACAACACCGGCGCTAGGCCGGTGTTGTTGAATCTGGAGACAAAAGAGTTCTTGTTTTTATTCGCTCTCTTGGCTCAGCTCAGAGCAATTAACGCGCTACCGCATTAGTGCTCTTGGTCTGTGGCGCGTCGACGCGACCGTAGACATCTTCGTAGCGAACAATATCGTCTTCGCCCAGGTAGCCACCTGATTGTACTTCAATGATTTCCAGCGGTACCTTGCCTGGGTTAGCCAGACGATGTACAGAGGTCATTGGCAAATAGGTCGATTGGTTTTCGGTCAGCAGGAACGTCTTGTCGTCGCAAGTAACCTGCGCTGTGCCAGAAACAACAATCCAATGCTCGGCGCGGTGGTGGTGCATCTGTAGAGACAGCTGAGCGCCGGGTTTAACAGTGATGCGTTTGACTTGGAAGCGCTGGCCCATATCGACAGAGTCGTAGGAACCCCAGGGGCGGAAGACTTCCAGATGGCTCTTGACCTCTTGGCGGCCTTGCTCTTCAAGCTTGTTGACCAGCTTCTTGACGTCTTGAACCCGGTCTTTATGTGCGATCATGACCGCATCTTTGGTTTCTACAACTACAACATCTTCAATGCCGATCAGCGAAACCAACTTGTTAGTACTGTGGACGAGGCAGTTACGGGCTTCGTGCAGAACCACGTCACCTTTAGTAACGTTACCTTCGCTATCCTTGTCATGCACATCCCAGATGGCCGACCAAGAGCCAACATCATTCCAGCCAGCAGACATTGGAACTACGCAGGCGCGAGTAGTTTTTTCCATGACGGCATAGTCAATGGAGTTGTCCGGGCAAACTGCAAAAGAGTTGCGGTCGATAATGATGTGATCGCCATCAGCTTGGCTGCGCTCAAGAGTAAGCAGGCAAGTATCATAGATGTCAGGATCGTGCAGTTTCAGCTCTTCCAGGAAGCGGCTGGCGCGGAAGATGAAAATACCGCTATTCCAGTAGTAATCGCCTGATTCCACATACTGAGTAGCACGGATGGCATCTGGCTTCTCTACGAAGCGTTCGACATGATTAACTCCCTCAGGCAGGTTAGCTGAGTGAGTAGCCTTGATATAGCCGTAACCGGTTTCCGGGCGTACGGCAGGAATGCCGAACAGCACCATTTCGCCTTTTTCAGCGGCTTCAGTGGCTGAGTTCAAGGATGCCTTGAATGCATCAATGTCTTCGATGACATGGTCTGCCGGCAAAACAAGCATCAGTTCATCTTTGCCGTCAGCGAGTAGTTTCATGGCAGCAATCGCTACGGCAGGCGCTGTATTACGGCCAAACGGTTCCATGATCAAAGACTGAGGTTTGCACTTAACGGCTTTGAGCTGCTCTTCAACAATGTAGCGGTGCTCGATATTGCAAACAATCAAGGGCTGCTGCATGCGTTCTTCGCAGGCCAGTCTTGAAATGGTTTCCTGAAATAATGTCTTTTCGCTTGTCAAAGCAAGAAACTGCTTTGGATACATTTTTCGAGATAGCGGCCAGAGTCGTGAACCGCTTCCACCGGAAAGAATCACTGGAATCATGGCATTCTCCTTCAGCGCATGCTGAGTTGTAGGTCGCAGTCCCTTCGAGCGGGACGAAGCGTCCGTGCTTCTAGTTCCTGCCTAGGCAGGGTTTGTGAAATAAAAATAAAAAGGTTAGCTAATTAATTAGCTGTTTTAGTTAAAAATTAGTTACAACTTATAGGCAGTACATCACCCGCAGGCTAATAGGCATTGAATTGCTATACCCAAATGATGCTCGGTACCGCTGATTGAATAATATTAAGGAAGATGGCTCGTTTGATTCCGTTGCGCCATCAGGGTCTTCATTGACAGAGTGCTCGTAAAAAAGTTCATTAACGCCTAGGCATTCAAAATGCCAAAGCAGGAATCAACTATAGTAACGCTAGTCCCTGTGAGACTTCATTTCCGTGAAACGTTCAGTAAAAATGATAACTTATTTTCCTTTTGTGATCTGGATCAAGCTAAGAGTAAAGGGCGGCTCATGGTGAAAGCTGCCAGGGTAGGAGGGATATTAGCCTTGAGACGCACAAAAAATCTTGACGGGCGTTCCGATGTAAGAAGAGGGAATCTGCTTGGTGGGTTCTATGGACGCAATGACTACATAAGTGCTACCAGCGGCCTCAAGTGTCAATGATGAGATTACTCCTGTCCTTGGTTCCTGTTCATTGAAGAGATAAAAGTCAACTGATGAGCCTGGTAGTACAAGGCGATACTCATCAAATTCAAATCTCCCTTCAATTTGTGAAAGAGCTTCGCTTCCTTTGATGATCCCGGCAGCCCCTTTGCCCAGCCGTTTTTGAGCGAATGCTGAGTCGATCATATGACTAACGGTAACATCGTCGTTGAAGCGATATGCCTCAATCAGATACTGGAGTGCAGATAGCTCTCTAGGCGCCAGATCGTAAAATGCACAGCCTACTCGACCTGTATCTCGATCGATGGATTTAATCTCAAATGTGACGTCAATAGCCAAACTAAGGGAGTTAATGGCAAAAAGCAGTTTGCCCTTTAAGCTATCGCCCGTATGGGCAGTAATTGCTTTTGAGGTAAAACTGAATCCGCCTGTGGAAAGCTCAAGCAATTGATGCTCCGTGCCTTCGCGATGAGCACCTTGATAACGGATCCTGGCGGGCAGCTGAACACGTAGATGCTGCCGTTGTGTAGAACTGGTGTCGGGCGCGTTCATTAGATCCATCTCCACTATAAAACCCTTATCTACGCTAACTAGAGCAGATAAGGGAAAAGTCAGCATGGTTAACATGCAACGTCAATATGGCTTAATAAAATTTTGTACTATCAACTTTTTAAACAGGGCTGTCTCTTAGGAAGACCAGTTTGTCTTGAGTAGAATACTTCTCGCTAAAGAAATAGCCCTCCAAATGAAAAGACTTTAGGTCAATATAATTTTTTAGTTGATTTTTTATAATATAACGCGTCATAAGTCCACGAGCTTTCTTTGCATAGAAGCTAATGATCTTGTACTGATCGCCTTTCAAGTCCCGGAATTCGGTATCGATAATACGGCCTTTGAATAATTTGCGTTTGACTGAGCTAAAATATTCATTGGAAGCTAGGTTAAGCAGGATGTCGTCGCCTTGGCTCTCTAATGCATGATTTAGCCACTGCGTGATTCGGATATCCCAAAAATCGTAAAGATCCTTGCCGCGTAGATTGTCTAGCTTGGTTCCCATCTCTAGCCGGTAGGGTTGCATGAGGTCTAAGGGCCTCAGGACGCCATAAAGACCAGACAGTATGCGTAGATGAGTTTGGGCAAAATCGAAATCAGCCTCGCTAAAGTCTTCAGCAGCCAGGCCGGTATACACATCCCCCTTAAAAGCAAGCAGGGCCTGTTTAGCATTTTCAAGCGTAAAGTCAGGAGACCAGCTGGTGAAGCGTGCGGCATTAAGGCCTGCAATCTTGTCTGACACGCTCATGAGCTTTGCAATATCAGCAGGAGAGAGTGTGGCGAGCTGTTTGATCAACGCTTGGGCATCGTCAAGATATTCAGGCTGTGTATAGCGCTGAGTGGCTGGAGGCGTTTCGTAGTCAAGGGTTTTGGCGGGTGAAATCACCATCAGCATAGCGTGGAGCTCCTTTCTATTGACCGCTCATTGTAGGCTGTGCCTAAAACGTAGCTCCAGTTGGAAAAAGCTATGCGGCATATGAAAGTAAGGGCGACGCTATAAACAGCGGACAAAACTTTAGCCCCAGATAGGCAACGTTTCCAGTGATATTGGTCGATAAGAAAAAAATGGTGCCTGTTTACATAAAAGGGGTTTTGCCTACTCAAAGATTAAGGTATTACCAAGATGTCCGCTGCACGAACGGGGTTGCCCTTGAGTTGCAGGCTTGGCCCTGAAACCCCGAGGTGTGGTGGCACCTTTCGCTGCGGAGCGCCGTATTGGCCTCCGTCGACTGGCCACAAGAATCCTGTTTGGATTCTCGATGAGGTGAACGAGTATGGATGATCATGGACGCTCCCGCCCCACCCAGCCCACCCTCTATGTGCTCGACACCAACGTACTGATTCACGACCCTAATGCGTTATTGAATTTTGAAGAACATCACGTCGCTATTCCAATGACGGTGTTGGAAGAGCTCGACAAGCTGAAAACCGGTAAACATAGCGTAGCGACCGAGTGCCGGCAGGCGATCCGGTTGATTGATACCGTTCTTGCCGAGGCATCACCTCAGGAGGTGGAAAAGGGTGTGCCGATACCTCGTGGTAAAGGCGAGGCAAAAGGTTACCTTTCTATCCTGATGAATAAGCGGGCAGCTCCCGTTACCTGGCTGCCTGATAACCACAACGATAACCGCATCATCAATCAGCTGGTTGAGCTGCGTGCTCACCATCCTGGTGAACGTGTAGTACTGGTTACTAAAGACATCAACATGCGCTTAAAAGCGCGAGGCTGCGGGATCGATGCAGAGGATTACCATACCGATCAGCTAGTCGATGATGTTGCCCTGCTATCGCGTGGATATCACACCCTGGAAGGGTCTTTTTGGGACCGCGTCAGCAAGGTCGACTCCAGGCAGGATGTAGGACGCGTCTGGCATCGGGTGCAGCTATCCGATAACTTGCCGCCAATCCATCTCAATGATTTTATCGTTGACGAGCAAGGGTTCGTTGGCTGGGTTAAAGCCATTCGAGACAATGAACTCATTATCCTCGATATGCATCAAGAGCCGTTACTGCATCAAGAGGCCTGGGGGCTTCGGCCTCGTGATATCTATCAGGGGCTGGCACTGTTTGCCTTGTTGGACCCTGACATTCACTTGGTAAACCTGACAGGGGCTGCAGGGTCAGGCAAAACCATCCTCGCCCTGGCTGCGGCTATTGAGCAGACCATGGTGACCAAGCGTTACCGGAGGATCATCGCGACACGTAGCGTCCAGGGACTGGATGAGGACATCGGTTTCCTGCCCGGTACTGAAGCAGAAAAGATGGAGCCATGGCTAGGCGCCATCACCGATAACCTGGAGGCACTGCATATGGACGATGAAAGTCCCCATGGTAGTGTTGATTATATCCTGAGCAAGGTGCCGCTTCAGTTCAAATCCCTTAATTACATTCGTGGACGTAGTTTCCAACAGAGTCTGATCCTGATTGATGAGTGCCAGAACCTCACGCCTCATCAGATGAAAACAATCATCACCCGTGCGGGTGCTGGATCAAAAGTAATTTGCTTGGGTAATCTGGCGCAGATCGATACGCCGTATCTGTCCGCTACCAGTTCAGGGCTGACTTACTTGAGCGAGCGTTTCAAAGGCTTTCCACATGGGGTGCACATTACATTGCAAGGCGTGCCTCGCTCGGTGCTGGCCGAGTATGCCGAAGCGCATATGTAATGCCTCTTGGCAGGAAACTGGTAAAGGACATGGCCAGTTTCCTGCTTATCCTGTTCGTCCATAGTAGAATCAATGGCCTCTGTATAACGGAAGGCCAAACATGCTGACCCATCTTGATTCCCAGGGCCGTGCCAACATGGTGGACGTTACTGAAAAGCAGGTAACGTTTCGTGAGGCTGTTGCTGAAGCACGAGTGCGAATGCTCCCTGAAACCCTGCAAATGATTCAGCAGGGCGGCCACCCGAAAGGTGATGTCTTTGCTGTAGCGCGGATTGCCGGCATCCAGGCAGCAAAGAAAACCCACGACCTGATTCCTTTGTGCCATCCGCTTTTGCTGACAGGCGTTAAAGTGGAGCTCATTGCATGCGAGCCTGACAGTGTTCACATTCAGGCGACCTGTAAATTGTCTGGGCAAACTGGGGTGGAAATGGAAGCGCTAACTGCTGCCAGCGTAGCGGCGTTAACGATCTATGACATGTGCAAGGCTGTAGACCGAGGCATGAGTATTGAGACGGTTCGTCTACTGGAAAAACGAGGCGGCAAGAGCGGCCATTTCAAGGTGGAGCATGACGCATGATCGAGGTGCACTATTTCGCGCGATACCGTGAAGCGCTGCAATGCGAGAGCGAGCGCGTTGAATGGCAGGAAAGCTTTGCCCAGTTGAATGATTTGCGTGCCTATCTGATCTCCAGAGGAGGGGTGTGGGCCGAGGTGCTAGGTGAGCGGAACCTGATGTGCGCGCGTAACGAAGAGCTATGCATGCCGGATGAGCCCTTGGTCGATGGTGATCAAGTGGCTTTTTTCCCGACCGTAACGGGAGGTTAAGCATGAGCATTCGAGTCCAGGCAGAAACTTTTGACCCAGGCGCCGAAACCGGTGCAATGCACGCGGCAAATGTGGGGGTTGGCGCTGTCGTAACCTTCATAGGCTACGTGCGTGATTTCAATGATGGGCTGGATGTGTCTGGTCTTTATCTTGAGCATTTTCCTGGTATGACGGAAAAATCACTTGCGAAGATCGCTCAGGAGGCAGCATCACGCTGGCCGCTGCTCAAGACCAATATCATTCACCGAGTAGGGCGCTTGGAGCCTGGCGAGCCCATCGTTTTTGTGGGAACTGCAAGCGCGCATCGCCAGGCTGCGTTCGAAGCCTGTGCGTTCATCATGGATTACCTGAAGACGAAGGCTCCCTTCTGGAAGAAGGAAGACACCCCCGAGGGCTCTCGTTGGGTTGAAGGCAAGAGTAGCGACGCCATTGCTGCCGAGCGTTGGAAGTAAGCTCAACGGCTTTGACAGTGCAAACCTGGAGGAGCCAATATGGTCTGGCTGTGTGCGATGGGCGCCATACTCGGGATGGTACTTGTAATGAGCCTTTGCCAGCTTTGGCAGTGGCTAAAACTGGCAAATAGTAATTTAGCCGAGGGACGGATCGTCCATCTGAAAGAAGACCAGACGTATCTGCTGACATTCAGCTATCAGGTGCAAGGCCAGCGCTATGACCTGAATTTCCTTGATACATTAATGGGATATTCTTCTTCCAGCTTGAAGGCTCTGGCCGAGCAGGTAAGCGTAGGCGACCGGATCAGGGTTTATTACTGCACCACCGATCCGTCGTTCTGCTGCGTGGGATTTAGGCCAACACACAAGAACATCGTTAAGGTCTGGTTGGTGAACCTGCTAGGGCCACTGGCGCCTTTCGGTTTCTGATCAGCGCACAGGGAGCAGAGCTTTTGACTCCGCTCCCAAGTCATCAGGAATGCTTGCGTGGAACCGGCTTAAGCAGTTCCGCTGGAGGCATTTCACATGCAATCTTACGACCTAGTAACGTTTCGATGGGCGGAAGGGCGAATGCGTCGTCCTCACCAGCAAAGCTTATCGACGTCCCGCTTGTACCCGCGCGACCTGTACGTCCAATCCGATGCACATAGTCATCCGGGTCCTCTGGAAGCGTAAAGTTGATAACGTGGCTGATGCCGTCGATGTGAATTCCTCGTCCCGCGACATCTGTTGCTACCAACACACGGATCTTGCCCTCGCGGAAGCCTTCCAGTGTTCTGATCCGCTTATGCTGTGGAACATCACCAGACATCTGTGCTGCGCTGATGCCGTCTTTGGTCAGACGCTCCTCGATATGGCGCACCTCATCCTTGCGGTTGGCGAAAACCATCACGCGCACCCAGTTATTTTGACTGATGAGGTTATAGAGCAGGCGATACTTATTATCGGAAGACACTGCGTATACGCGCTGGTCAACAGTCTCGCTGGCAACGTTTTCAGGCTCGATTTCCACAATAGCGGGATCGACAGTCCATTGCTTTGCAAGGTTCATGACATCTTCGGTAAAGGTGGCCGAAAACAGCAACGTCTGGCGTTCGCTCTTGTGAGGCGTCTGGCGGATGATCTGGCGGACCTGAGGAATAAAGCCCATATCGAGCATACGATCCGCTTCATCCAGAACCAGTACTTCTACCATATCAAGGTGGACTTCGCCGCGTTGATTGAAGTCTAGTAAGCGCCCAGGCGTTGCAACAAGGATATCGCAGAAGCGAGACTCAAGTTGCTTGAGCTGTTTGTCGAAATCCATTCCACCTACAAAGGCCATTACGTTGAGGCCTGTGTATTTAGTCAGGTCTTCTGCATCTTTTGCAATTTGTACAACTAGCTCACGGGTAGGAGCAATGATAAGTGCGCGTGGCTCCCCCATGTAACGCTCTTCAGGCGGTGGAGTAGTCAGCAACTGGGTAATTGTCGAAATCAGAAAGGCGGCTGTCTTGCCTGTACCTGTCTGCGCCCGGCCTATTGCATCCTGACCTTTGAGCGTAAAGCCCAGTACCTGTGCCTGAATAGGGGTGCAATAAGGAAAGCCCAGGTCATGAATAGCATGCATTAAGCTAGGGGCAAGGTTGAAGTCATGGAAGCGAACTTTGCCTTCTTTAGGATCTACTGCGAAGTCACCGAGCGCCCAGTTACTGACTGGAGGTTTACGCTCGCGTCGTGGTTTTGCGGATCGATTCGCTACAGGCCTTCCGCTCTCTTTTTTAGGCGGCCTGGGCTGACGTTCGATTGTCGCCTGAGTACTAGGTTGGGCCTGTTCAGGCTGTAGCGGGCTTTCGTCGCGCTGAAGGGGGGCGACCTTTTCAGGGGTGGGCTGAGGTGCTTGCGCATCTCCTTTGCCGAATAGTTTTTTTAGTGCCTTGAGCACGGTTTATCTCGTAATTTGAATAGGAATTAAGCCAGGAGTGTAAAGCAAGTTACGGGCCTGGCAAATGAGGCTTGATCGAGAGGAGGGGTGGGAGTGTTGCCTGTTTTAGCCGAACAGGCAATTTCTTCCGTTGCGCTTGGCTTCATAAAGCGCTTTATCTGCACGCTCTATGTGAGTCTCGAGCGTATCCTGTTTATGCATTTCAGCCAAGCCGATTGAAATGGTAACACCCGGTAATTTACCGGCAGGAGAGTAAAAGTCAGGAATGCTGGCAAGGCTTTCGCGCAGGCGCTCGCCAATCATGCGGGCTTCAGGCTTGTCCAGTTCGGGAAGCAGAATGACAAATTCCTCCCCACCGTAACGCGACATGCTGTCTTTAGGTCTTAACTGGGAGCGCAGAGTGTTCGCTACCATGCAGAGCGCATAATCACCTGCCAGATGCCCATAGGTGTCGTTATAGCGCTTGAAGTGATCCACGTCGAGCATTAGCAGGCAAAGTGGCTGCTGGTTGAATGCGCAACGTGTGCTCTCACGTTCATAGAGCTGTTCTAGACGTCTGCGGTTGAACAGGCCGGTGAGTGTATCGACATTCGCGTTGCGCTCGGTGTCCAGAATGATTCGGTTATTCTGGCGGACACGCTCGCACAGGATTTCAAGCAGATTCTGAGTGGTTTTCGGGGAGTGCTCCATCAGCTGGAACAAATCCTTACGGTGCAAGCCTATGACTTCGCAGACTTCATCGGCGATTACATAAGCCGTTGGCTTATGATTATCGAGAAAACTGACCTCACCTGCACAATCACCTTCGCTTAGAACCGATACAGGTTGATTGTCCAGCGACTCCAAATGAACCTTGAAGCGGCCTTGGACGATCATATAGAGATGGTGATTATGTTCACTAGGCGATAAAAGCATCTCACCTGGATTCAATACACGCTTGGTCAGTGTGCGCGCCAGTTTTTCAAGGTGCGAGAGATCGACATCTCGGAACAAGCGTAGATGGCGTATATGCTGAAGGTTTTCCTGCCACTGAGGAATAGCCATCATCAGCATGTTATTAAAAAGGTAAGAACAGCGCCAAAAGGCATAGTCGCTCCAAAACTACAGAAAGCGGACGTATAGAGATCACTTCTTGACTGAGATAAGTAAAGAAAGTTCTTTACCCATTGTTCGGTACTGTGAGCGTTATCTTGTTTTGTATATGAACTGGTACATAGGCTCAACAGTGATAGGTGTTGAGCCTATGTATTTAAGCTAGGCGCTCTTTTAGCCATTGGGCGATCAAAGCGATTTCTTCCTGAGTGACTTCGTGACCCATGGGATAGTCCTGCCATTGAACAGGTACCTGTTCCTTCGCGAGGAAGTCATAGGCTTCACGTCCCAGTCCCAGCGGCACGACATCATCCAGTGTGCCATGAATGCACAGCACAGGAATGTCTCGCTGAGCCTTATTATCTAGCGTTTCCTGAAAGCCCGGCGCATAAGTCGAAAGTGCCAACACGCCCCCCAAGGGCTTATGAGCAACAGCAAACGCAGTGTGAAACACAACTGCGCCACCTTGTGAGAAACCGGCCAATACAATGCGTCGGGCATCGATACCCATCTCCATTTGGTGCTTGATCAGTTCGTCCACATAGCGTGCTGATTCATCCAGCTGTGAATGGTCGATCGCACGTGCAGGGGACATGGCCAGGATGTCGTACCAAGACGGCATGGCCCAGCCACCATTGATACTCACCGGGCGTGAAGGCGCCTGGGGCAGCACAAAACGGGTCGTTGTGAGCGCTCGCTGCACTATTTCGGCCACTGGTTGAAAATCGTAACGATCTGCGCCCAAGCCATGCAGCCAGATAACGCATGAATCTACGGCGTTGGAGGGTTCAATGATCAGCGGAGTGATTTCAGGCATGTGTGCTCCATAAAAGTGCATTCTGATCGGCAGCGGTAACAAATGGTGCGTTAAAGAGATGTCGCATTTATATAACTTTCTGTATGGACTCAGTGGAGTTTACTAAGCCGCTTCGATTCTGCCATGTCGCTATAAGTGGTCCACCTTTTGCTATATCTGCAATGTGTGCTTTTCAATGCGCCGGCAGGTAACACAACCTTGTCATCTTGCTTGGTGTATTAAAGGCCACTCGGTCAAGCAAATAAAAACAAATTTTTCCAGCAGCGAGCCGAGAGCAAAGGGATTGAGCCTCTCAATTTCTCGAGAGTTCTTGCGATGTATACGTTGCTCTTGTGGCTGCGTACAAGCCCTAAAGGGCAAGCGGGACCGGATGCTGACTTTTATAACAACTGGAGGTTATCGATGAAAATGGTGAAATCCACCCTGGCGATTCTGACCACGGCAGCGGTACTGGGTGTCAGTGGCTTTGCCCATGCAGGTGCGACCCTGGATGCCGTGAAAAAGAAGGGCTTCGTGCAGTGCGGTATCAGTGATGGTCTGCCTGGTTTCTCCTATGCCGAGGCGGGTGGCAAATATGCTGGTCTCGATGTTGATGTATGCCGGGCAGTGGCGGCTGCCGTATTCGGTGATGCTGAGAAAGTCCGCTATTCACCATTGACTGCCAAGGAGCGCTTTACTGCGCTGCAGTCTGGCGAAATCGATATTCTTTCCCGAAATACTACCTGGACCAGTTCGCGTGACGCTGGCATGGGTATGAACTTCATAGGTGTGACGTACTACGATGGCGTTGGCTTCCTGGTTAACAAGAAGCTGGGCGTTTCCAGTGCCAAAGAGCTCGACGGCGCAACGATATGCATTCAGGCAGGTACTACGACCGAGCTCAACGTATCTGACTACTTCCGTTCCAACGGCATGAAATACACGCCGATTACATACGACCGTTCCGACGAGAGTGCCAAGTCGCTAGAAGCTGGACGTTGTGACGTGCTGACGTCCGACCAATCCCAGCTCTACGCTCAGCGTATCAAGCTGGCTAACCCGGACGATTACGTGGTTCTACCCGAGGTCATCTCTAAAGAGCCTCTCGGCCCAGCTGTGCGCCGCGGCGATGACGAGTGGTTTGCCATTGCCAAATGGTCCCTGTTTGCCATGATTGGGGCTGAGGAGCTAGGCGTGACTTCGGCTAACGTAGAAGAGATGGCCAAGAATGCCAAGAATCCAGACGTGGCTCGTTTGCTGGGCGCTGAAGGTAACTTCGGTAATGACCTGAAGCTACCAAAGGATTGGGCGGTGAAGATCGTGAAGCAAGTAGGTAACTACGGCGAGGTCTTTGAGCGCAATGTCGGCATGGGCAGCGCACTCAAGATCAAGCGCGGCCTAAATGCCCAATGGAACAACGGCGGCATTCTGTACGCACCGCCAGTGCGCTGATCTGCCTATCGCCGCGACCTGGTTAATAGCCAGGTCGCGGCGTTTTGTTTCATCGCATCTCGGAATACATCATGTCTAAATCTATAGGCACGTCTGGGTCGTTGATCAACGACCCGCGCGCTCGCGCCTGGGCGTTTCAGATACTCGCCATCGTGGTCGTCGCTGCGCTTGGCTGGTACTTGTTCAACAACACACAAACCAACCTTGAACACCGGGGTATTACATCCGGCTTTGCTTTTCTTGAGCATAGCGCAGGCTTCGGTGTTAGCCAGAGTCTGATTGATTACAATGAATCGGACTCTTATGGACGACTCTTTCTGGTCGGCCTGGCGAACACCCTTCTGGTATCCATCCTGGGTATCATCCTGGCTACGGTGCTGGGCTTTGTTATTGGCATTGCACGTCTTTCCCCTAATTGGCTGGTGCGCAAACTCTCTGCGATCTATATCGAGACCTTTCGTAATATTCCGCCGCTTCTGCAAATCTTCTTCTGGTATTTCGCTGTATTGCGGCTTGTTCCTGGACCTCGTCAGAGTCTCAGTTTCTTCGACGCGTTGTTTCTGAATAACCGGGGGCTGTACGTTCCAGCGCCTGTATCGGCAGACGGCATCGTACCCTTTCTAGTCGCGGTCGTTCTGGCTGTGGTAGCCAGCATTATCTTGGCTCGTTGGGTGAAGGTTCGTCGTGACAAGACGGGTAGAGGCTTTCCGCTGCTACTGACCAGTATCGTCCTGCTAATCGCTCTACCAGGTTTGGCAGCCCTGATATTTGGCGCTCCATTCCACTGGACCGTTCCAGAACTCAAAGGCTTCAACTTTCAAGGCGGCTGGGTAGTCATCCCAGAGTTGTTTGCTTTGTTGGTGGCGCTGTCCGTTTATACCGCAGCGTTTATTGCCGAAACGGTACGTTCAGGTATTCAGTCTGTGAGTCATGGCCAGACCGAGGCGGCTAACTCATTGGGTTTGAAGCCGAGCCGGACGCTACGCATGGTCATCATTCCTCAGTCCATGCGGGTCATCATTCCGCCGCTGACCAGTCAGTATCTCAACCTGACCAAAAACTCCTCACTGGCTGCTGGTATTGGCTATCCAGATATGGTGTCGCTGTTTGCCGGTACTGTGCTGAACCAGACCGGACAAGCGATCGAGACCATTGCCATTACCATGTCGGTGTATCTGGTTATCAGCCTGAGTATTTCGCTGTTGATGAACGTATACAACAAGCGAATGGCTCTGCGTGAGCGATAAGGGGCGATCATGAGTACACATACTTTCAAGCCGGATTTGCCGCCACCGAATCGCTCGATCGGTGCGTGGGCCTGGATGCGGGCTAATCTATTTTCCAGCGTGTTCAATACCCTGCTTACGCTGCTGGCTCTTTATTTGGTCTGGCTGCTGGTTCCGCCCATGATCAAATGGGCGTTTCTAGATGCCACATTCAGGGGAACTGAACGCTCCGATTGCACCCCGGGGGGCGCCTGTTGGGTGTTTATCAAGATGCGCTTTGGCCAGTTCATGTATGGGTTCTACCCACCGGAGCTGCGTTGGCGTGTGGATTTGACATTACTGCTTGCAATAGTCGGCACCGTACCGCTGTTCATCAAGGCCATGCCCAGAAAGGCAATTTATGGCATTGCTTTCTTGATCATTTATCCCGTCGTCGCCTGGGTACTGCTGCATGGTGGCGTGTTAGGCCTTGACGCAGTACCTACCAGCCGCTGGGGTGGATTGACGCTCACACTGGTCATTGCCTCCGTTGGTATTGCCGGTGCTTTACCGTTGGGGATATTTCTAGCGTTGGGACGTCGCTCGGAGATGCCTGCCGTACGCGTGCTATGCGTGACCTTTATTGAGTTCTGGCGGGGTATTCCGCTGATCACGGTATTATTCATGTCATCCGTCATGCTGCCGCTGTTCCTGCCGGAAGGCATGAGTTTTGACAAACTCTTGCGGGCGCTTATCGGTGTCATCCTGTTCCAGTCGGCCTATATTGCCGAGGTGGTGCGTGGTGGTTTGCAGGCGATCCCGAAAGGGCAGTACGAGGCGGCTTCAGCCATGGGATTGGGCTATTGGCGCGCCATGGGGCTGGTTATCCTGCCTCAAGCATTAAAGCTGGTGATCCCAGGCATCGTGAATACTTTTATCGCACTGTTCAAAGACACCAGTCTGGTGATCATCATTGGTCTCTTCGACCTGTTGAACAGCCTGCACCAAGCCACAGTCGACCCGGTCTGGTTAGGTATGTCGACCGAGGGCTATGTCTTTGGTGCATTAATTTATTGGGCTTTCTGTTTCGGTATGTCGCAGTACAGTCAGCGTCTGGAACGCCGTCTCGACACCAGCCATCGCAGCTAAGGAGCGAATCAGCATGAGTGAAAATGCCAAGTCTCTGGGCATCGGTGACAAGATCATGATCCAGATGCAGGACGTGAATAAATGGTACGGTCAGTTCCACGTACTTAAAGACATCAATCTAACCGTCCGTCAAGGCGAGCGAATTGTGCTTTGTGGCCCGTCAGGTTCCGGCAAGTCGACCACGATCCGCTGCATAAACCGACTGGAAGAACATCAAAAGGGCAACATCGTTGTGGACGATGTTGAGCTGAATGGTGACTTGAAAAACATTGAGGCTATTCGTCGTGAAGTCGGCATGGTCTTCCAGCATTTCAACCTGTTCCCCCACCTGACAGTGCTGGAAAACTGCACGCTGGCACCTATCTGGGTACGCAAGTTGCCCAAAAAGGAAGCCGAAGAAGTTGCAATGCATTATCTCAAACGCGTACGGATTCCAGACCAGGCTCACAAGTACCCTGGGCAGCTCTCGGGCGGCCAGCAGCAGCGTGTAGCTATCGCCCGCGCGTTGTGTATGAAGCCTAAGATCATGCTGTTTGATGAACCCACCTCGGCGCTTGACCCGGAAATGGTAAAGGAAGTGCTTGATACCATGATCGGCCTTGCCCAAGACGGTATGACCATGCTGTGCGTGACCCATGAGATGGGTTTTGCCCGGACAGTAGCAAACCGTGTGATCTTTATGGATAAGGGAGAGATTGTAGAACAGGCGCCGCCGGATCAGTTCTTCGATAACCCTCAAAACGAGCGTACCAAGCTCTTCCTGGGTCAAATTCTTCACTAATCAGCAGGAAACAAAAAAGGCGCCTCAGGGCGCCTTTTTATAGGGGTGTTCTTTTGATAAGAGAGGCACGAAAATATCTTATATTCCCTGACTAAGCGGCTTGCTGTACGTGGAAGCTTTACCTTCACCCTTGACCATGACTCACCCGCTACGCCCATGGTTCGTCTACCTGGTTCGGGCTGAGAATGGCTCGCTTTACTGTGGTATCAGCGATAATCCTCAGCGTCGCTTCAAGGCGCACCAGCACGGCAAAGGGGCGCGTTTTTTTCACTCAAGCCCTGCCAAGGCATTAGTCTATACAGAACCCTGTGTCGACAAATCTGCAGCGCTTCGCCGTGAGCGGGCTATCAAGAAATTGAAGAAGAGCGCCAAGGAAACCATGGTGGCCGCTCAGGAGGGGTAGGCCCTGAGGGTGAGTGCGGTTACTCTGGAGCTCTACAATAAGAGGAAGCGCTCATGACCGATCTCATCCTGCATCACTATTGGACCTCTCCTTTTGCTGAGAAAGTGCATCTGCTGATGGGCTTCAAGCAGCTGTCCTGGCGCTCTGTCATTATTCCTCGGATCATGCCAAAGCCCGATCTCACGGCCTTGACCGGCGGCTACCGTAAGACCCCTGTACTTCAAATTGGGGCCGATATTTATTGTGATACGGCGTTGATCGCGCAGCGGCTTGAACACGCCAAGGCCGCTCCTACGCTTTTTCCTGAAGGCCAGGAGTTTGCCTGTCGCGCCTTTTCGGCCTGGGCTGACAGTGTCGTTTTTCAGCATGCAGTAGCGTTGATCTTTCAGCCCGAGGTCATGGTGGAGCGCATGGCCAATGTTCCGCCTGAGCAAGCTCAGGCCTTCATGACAGACCGTAAAGCGCTCTTTGAGAAGGGGAATGCGCCTCGCGTCACGGCACAACAGGCCGCTCAACATTGGCCGACATTGATGAGGCGACTTGAAGAGCAATTAGCACGTAGTAGCGGCGAATATCTCTTCAATGCTCCGTCTATCGCCGATTTCTCACTCGCACATTGTCTCTGGTTCCTGAAGTCAGCCAGCCAGACTGCGCCCTTGGTAGACGCCTACCCTGAAGTATCCGCGTGGCTGGGCAGGGTGTTGGGTTTTGGTCACGGTACCCATTCCGATCTGAGTGCGGAGGAGGCCATACGCATCGCGCATGAGTCCGCACCTGCTCCTGTACCGGAGGGTGAGATGCTTTTGCCTGCTGGTCTGGTGCAAGGCACCCGTGTGGGCATTTCGGCACAGGAGTATGGGGTGGAAACAGTAGAAGGCGAATTGGTATACGCAGGAGTAGAGGAACTGATCCTAAGACGCGAAGACGAACGTGCCGGTACGGTACACGTTCATTTCCCCAGGATCGGTTTCAATATCGAGTATAGGACTGGCAGGCAGAGCAACCAAGGCTGGAGCTCTGCCTCGTGATTATTCCTTGCGACGCTTGATTTGATCTTTTAGCTGAGTAGGGACCTGTCGGATGATCAGGACGTCCTGAGACTCGTCGTACTCTACCTTTGAGCCGAGCAGGTGCGCTTCAAAGCTAATGGATAATCCCTCGGCGCGCCCGGTGAAGCGGCGAAATTGATTGAGGGTGCGCTTGTCGGCCGGAATTTCAGGCGCGAGGCCGTAATCCTTGTTACGAATGTAGTCATAGAACGCTTTAGGCTGTTCTTCGCTCATCAGCTCAGATAACTCATCCAGCGCAATCGGCTCACCGATTCGTGCCTGGGTGCTGGCATAGTCGACCAGTGTGTTGGTTTTTTCCTTGGCCTTTTCTTCAGGCAAGTCTTCGCTTTCTACATAGTCGCTGAAGGCCTTGAGCAGTGTGCGCGTCTCGCTGGGCGCGTCGATACCTTCCTGGCAGCCAATGAAGTCACGGAAGTAATCCGAAACCTTCTTTCCGCCTTTGCCTTTGATGAAGGAGATGTATTGCTTGGACTGTTTGTTGTTTCGCCACTCGGAAATATTGATGCGTGCGGCTAGATGCAACTGCCCCAGGTCCAAATGCTTGGCGGATGCCACGTCCAGCGTTTCGGTTACCGTAACACCTTCACTGTGGTGCAGTAGGGCAATAGCGAGATAGTCTGTCATGCCTTGCTGATAATGAGCGAGGAGCACATGACCGCCCGTGGAAAGATTTGAGCTTTCCATAAGTTGCTTAAGGTGCTCGACAGCCTGCTGACTGAATGCAACAAAGCTCTTGCCGCCGTCCAGGTATTCGTTGAGCCAGCCGCTAAAGGGATAGGCGCCGGACTCTTCATGGAAAAGCCCCCAGGCCTTGTTGGGCTTGGCGTTATAGCTTTCATTGAGGTCGGCCATCAGGTTTTCGATAGCTTGAGACCCCTCAAGCTCGGCATCACGAGCGTGCAGCGTGGCAGGCTGGCCGTCAGGTTTCTTGTCGATCAGGTGAACAATGGCGTGGCGAATGGGCATGGGACTCTCTATCAATGAAGCGCAGGCGACATTGCCGGGAAAATTAGATGTAGCCCATTAGTGTACCGCACCCGTGCGAATGGCTTAATTGGCATTCTTTAGCCAGCGCGTAAGGCGCCATTGCTGCTGGGTCTCTGGCGACAGAAATGTCCAGGCCACTAGGCGGCTGCGCTTCTGGCCTTGAGACATGTCAATCGTACGGATATCCACTGCGTTGGTACGTTTCAGGGTAGCTTCCAGTCCGTCGACATTGGACGCTTTGGAAACCAGCGTGCTGAACCAGAACACCTGTTGGCCATACCGTGCACTTTCTTCTGCCAGTGTACGTACAAAGCGCGCCTCACCGCCTTTGCACCACAGTTCGGCACCTTGACCGCCAAAATTGAGCACAGGCAACTTGCGCGTTGAGTCCAGTTTGCCTAGGTTTTTCCACTTGCGTCGGCTGCCGCTACGCGCTTCCTCCAAAGAGGTATGAAAAGGCGGATTGCAGAGGGTTATATCGAAGCGATCCTCTGGTGCGATGACGTTTTGGAACGTGCTGTTCGGTTCGGGCTGTTGCCTTAACGATATCGTCTTGGTCAACTGATTGCCTTGTAAAATAGCCTTGGCCGAGGCCAGAGCTGTAGCGTCTATGTCGGCGCCTACAAAGCGCCAGCCATATTCATGATGGCCAATCAGCGGATAGATGCAGTTAGCTCCAATCCCAATGTCCAGTGCCCCAACGTTCGCACCACGGGGGATGACGCCTCCGTTACTTTCGGCCAGTAGGTCGGCTAGAGAGTGGACATAATCGGCGCGCCCTGGAATGGGGGGGCATAAGTAGTCGTCCGGTATATCCCAGTGGGCAATTCCGTAATATTGCTGAAGCAAGGCACGATTAAAGACTTTGACAGCTGCCGGATCAGCAAAATCGATACTTTGCTTGCCGTAGGGATTGAGAATGACGAAAGATGCCAATTCCGGGCAAGCCTTGATCATCTTGGCGAAGTCGTAGCGTCCCTGATGGCGATTGCGAGGATGCAGGACGCCTTTATTGACGGTAGATGCGGCAGGGCGCTTGGGCGGCTGAGGCATGAAAAGGACTCGTACGATTAGGGATAGCCCAATAGGGTCTTTATGGCAGGGAGATTGGAAGTGATCCAGCGTTTGTCGATGGCGCCCCAGTTACGGATGACATAGCGCCCTGCCTGGTTGCGTGCGCCCTCGGTTTGCTCGAACACGCACTCAATGTCCAGATCACTCAGGGCGGCGAGGGTATCCTGTGCGGTACGCCTGGGCATGCCTGTCGTGTCCATTAGGGCGGGTACGCTCGTTGCAGTGCCAGAGTCGACCAGCCAGGCCACATACAGACGACGGTAGAAGCTCGTTTTGGTCTTGCTTACTTCCATTGTGCATTCCTTGAATGTCCATTGATAACAAACCAAAAGGCCCGCCTAAGCGGGCCTCCTGTGGCATTTAACCTTTACAGGCTGGCGATACGCTCACGCTGCTCGGCCAGTTTAGCGAGCGCCTGCTCGGCCTCGGCCAGCTTGGCGCGCTCCTTGGCAATGACTTCGGCGGGTGCCTTATCCACGAAACCGGCGTTGCTCAGCTTGCCTCCTACACGCTTCACTTCACCTTCCAGGCGCTGGATTTCCTTATCCAAGCGGCCTAGCTCGGCAGCTTTGTCGATCAATCCGGCCATTGGGACCAGCACTTCCATCTCGCCAACAAGCGCTGTGGCGGAGAGAGGGGCTTCTTCATCGGCAGCCAGAATGCGGATCGACTCGAACTTGGCCAGCTTCTTGAGCAGGGGCTCGTTTTCGCTCATGCGTCGCTGATCTTCAGCGCTGGCATGCTTGAGCAGAATGTCGATGCGCTTGGCCATGGAGATGTTCATCTCGCCACGAATCTGACGCACTCCTAGCATCAGCGCCTTGACCCATTCGATATCACCCTCAGCCGCGCTATCGATACGGGCCTCATTGGCAACGGGCCACGTCTGCAGCATGAGGGTTTCGCCCTGTTGGCCGGCAAGCGGTGCGATACGGTGCCAGATTTCTTCCGTAATGAAAGGCATGAACGGATGGGCCAGGCGCAGCGCAACCTCCAGCACACGTACCAAGGTACGGCGTGTGCCGCGCTGACGTTCAATGGAGGCGTTTTCATCCCACAATACCGGCTTCACCAGCTCCAGATACCAAGCGCAATATTCATCCCAGATGAATTCATAAAGCGCTTGAGTGGCCAAGTCGAAGCGGAACTGCTCCAACTGGCGAGTCACTTCAGCTTCAGTACGCTGCAACTGGGAAATGATCCAGCGGTCCACGGAAGACAGCTCAACCGGCTCATCATTGATTCCGCAATCTTTGCCTTCAGTATTTTCCAGAACAAAGTTGGCAGCATTCCATATCTTGTTGCAGAAGTTGCGGAAGCCTTCGACGCGACCCATGTCGAACTTGATGTCGCGGCCGGTAGAGGCCAGCGAGCAGAATGTGAAGCGCAGGGCATCGGTGCCGTAGCTGGCAATGCCCTCCGGGAATTCAGCCCGGGTCTGCTTGGCAATCTTTTCCGCCAGCTTGGGCTGCATCATGCCGCTGGTACGTTTCTGCAGCAGGCTCTCAAGGTCAATGCCGTCGACGATATCCAGCGGGTCAAGCACGTTCCCCTTGGATTTAGACATTTTCTGGCCCTGGCCATCGCGCACAAGGCCATGAACATAAACGGTTTTGAACGGAATCTGCCCAGTCAGGTGAGTGGACAGCATGATCATCCGCGCAACCCAGAAGAAGATGATGTCGAACCCGGTCACCAATACGTCGGTAGGGTGGAAGGTTTTCAAAAACTCGGTCTGTTCCGGCCAGCCCAGCGTAGAGAAGGTCCAAAGGCCCGAGCTGAACCAGGTGTCGAGCACGTCATCGTCCTGGCGCAGTACAGCATCGCCCAGGTTGTGTTTGCTGCGGACTTCCGCTTCATCGCGGCCAACGTAGACATTGCCTGCTTCGTCGTACCATGCGGGGATACGATGCCCCCACCAGAGCTGACGGCTAATGCACCAGTCCTGAATGTCACGCATCCAGGAAAAGTACATGTTTTCATACTGCTTGGGCACAAACTGGATAGCGCCGTTTTCCACCACCTCGATCGCTTTTTCAGCCAGCGGCTTGGTGGAGACATACCATTGATCAGTCAGCCAGGGCTCAATGACCGTGCCGGAGCGATCGCCCTTAGGCACTTTCAGCGCGTGGTCTTCAATCTTTTCCAGGAGGCCGGCAGATTCGAAGGCCGCTACGATGCGCTTGCGTGCCTCAAAGCGATCCAGCCCTGCGTATTCGGTAGGGATACCTGCGTCGACTTCGGTGTTTACGCTGCCATCCAGATTGAATATCTGTGCCGTAGCAAGGACGGCTGCATTCTTATCGAAGATATTGATCAGGGGCAGGTCGTGGCGCTTGCCAACTTCATAGTCATTGAAGTCATGGGCTGGCGTGATCTTCACGCAGCCAGTACCAAACTCCGGATCGCAATACTCATCACCCACGATCGGTATACGACGGCCTACGAGGGGAAGTTCGATGAACTTGCCTATCAACGCCTTGTAGCGCTCATCTTCAGGATGTACCGCTACAGCAGAGTCACCCAGCATGGTTTCCGGACGAGTCGTGGCAACGATCAGGTAATCCTTGCCTTCCGCCGTCTTGGCACCATCAGCCAGAGGGTAACGCAGATTCCACAATGAGCCTTTCTCATCGTGGTTTTCAACTTCCAGATCGGAAATGGCCGTATGCAGCTTGGTATCCCAGTTGACCAGGCGCTTGCCGCGATAAATCAGGCCGTCTTCATGCAGCCGGACAAACGCCTCCTTAACTGCTTCAGACAAGCCGTCATCCATGGTGAAGCGCTCGCGTGACCAGTCTACGGATGAGCCCAGTCGACGAATCTGGCGGGTAATGTTGCCGCCAGACTCGCTTTTCCATTCCCAGACTTTTTCCAGAAACTTCTCGCGACCTAGGTCGTGCCGGCTCACACCCTGCGCGCTCAATTGGCGCTCCACCACCATTTGCGTGGCAATACCCGCATGGTCCGTACCTGGCTGCCACAGGGTATTACGGCCCTGCATGCGGCGGAATCGGATCAGGGCGTCCATGATGGCGTTATTAAAGCCATGGCCCATGTGCAGGCTGCCAGTGACATTTGGCGGCGGGATCATGATGGTATAGGGCTCGCCGGAGCCCTGAGGCGCGAAGTATCCCTTGGATTCCCAAGTCTGGTACCAAGAAGTTTCGATGTCGTGTGGCTGGTAGGTCTTGTCCATGTACGTTGGCAAAGGCGTCTGAAGAGGGAAAGCCTTTGAGTATAACGGGGATAACGGCCAGGTGCGATTGATCGCAGCACTGACCATCTCGTGATCAGACAGGTTGGCGCTGTTTAATCAGCTCCTCAAGGCGAGCATCCAGGCGTTTTTGCAATTCAGCCTCAACTTTAGGCGCAAACTCATTAATGACCTGTTGAAGTATGAGGTGCGCCTCCCGGCGAAGGATGGCCTCTAAAGGCTCCTTGTCTTGAAAGGGGGCATGCTCCGGCTCGATCTGGTCGAGCAGGGGCGGAATAGCACTTAGCCGCTCGATAGACGGCACGACCACATCGGAAAGTACAGGAATACCATCCTGATCCAGTCGATCGGTAAGCATGGGAAGGTCGTGTTTATCCAATAACTGGCGGATCGATTCTAAGTCATTCATAAGGTGCGCTGGGCGAGGCGGGAGGTCTTTATCCATAATGATCAGACGCGCGGCAGACGATGGTCTTGTAAAGCATAGCCGCGCTCTCGATAAAAGCGGAAATTCTCACGAGCCGCTTTGCGTATTGATGCTTCTTCTATGACCAGTTCGGCAATTCTGCTGAAGCCGGCAAAAAAACTTGGGATACGAGTATCCAGGTTGATCAGCAATTCGCCTGTTCGCTCGTGACTGACATCGATGCCAAGTAAGACTGGGCTGTCTGGCTTGCTCTCAGCAAAATCGTGAGGCAGGAAGCTCTCAGGGCGAAAACTCCAAAGGCGCTCGTCCAATTGGCTGCGCTGCGCCTCATCAGTGCAGTGGATATAGGTTTGCATATCCTGCCGCCACGCTTTTTCAGCCAGGCGGCATGCAAACGTCAATCGGGCGTCGGGGTCGTCGCTGGGAAGAATGTAGAAGTCGACACGTGTCATGTCTGATTCCAGAGTATGGCTTGCAGCAAGTGCGCGACAGGGCTTGATAGTCCTGTCGCGGTGCGTTGAATCAGCCTTGGCTACGGTCTAGCAGATATTGCATTAGCAGCGGGACAGGACGGCCGGTGGAGGCTTTATCCTTGCCGCCGCTATTCCAGGCTGTACCGGCGATGTCCAGGTGGGCCCATTTGTAATTCTTGGCAAAGCGTGACAGGAAGCATGCTGCCGTAATGGTGCCTGCCTTGGGGCCGCCAATATTCGCGATATCAGCAAAGGGGCTATCAAGCTGCTCTTGATACTCATCATGCAAGGGCAGTTGCCATACACGGTCATCTGCCGCATCACCTGCTGCCTTGATCTGTTGAATCAGGTTTTCATCGTTACCTAGCAGGCCGGAAACGACAGAACCCAAGGCAGTGACGCAAGCGCCGGTCAGTGTGGCGATATCGATAACGGACTGCGGCTTGAAACGCTCGGCGTAGGTTAAGGTATCGCACAGTACCAAGCGGCCTTCGGCGTCTGTATTGAGGATTTCGACCGTTTGACCGCTCATGCTCGTGACGATATCGCCAGGACGCGTGGCTGTTCCGCTGGGCATATTTTCTGCACAAGCCAGCAGGCCTACCAGATTGATAGGCAGCTTAAGTTCCAGGGCTGCACGGAATGTACCCAATACGCTGGCCGCGCCGCACATGTCGTACTTCATTTCATCCATGCCCTGGCTGGGCTTGATGCTGATACCGCCGGTATCAAAGGTAATGCCCTTGCCAACAAGAACATGAGGGGCTACGTCTTTTGCTGCACCCTTGTATTGAAGAACGACCAGTCGGGGCGGCTGCTCGCTACCCTGCGCAACGGCCAGGAACGAGCCCATGCCCAGTTCGCGCATTTTCTTCTCATCCAGCACATCAACTTTCAGGCCGGTTTCCTTATGCTGCTTGCCTAATGCTTTTGCTTCGTCAGCAATGTAAGCCGGATTGCAGATATTGGGCGGCAGGTTGCCGAAGTCCTTTGCATAGGCGACACCCGCGGCAATAGCCTGTGCGTGAGCAAGTCCTCGCTCCATGTCCGCTTGGGATGCCTTATTTCCCGCCAGGATGATTTTCTTCAGGGCGCCAGATTCGGCCTTCTTACTCTTGAATCGGTCAAACACATACAAACCATCTGCCAGCGTCTCGACCAGCAGGCGGGCCTTTGCATAGCTATCACGTTGCTTGACAGGTACATCACCCAGGAAAAAGGCTGCATCAACGCCACCTAGGCCCTTAAGGACGCTCAATGCGGCGCTTATCAGTTTGCGATAGGCGCGATCACCCAATCCCTCTTCGGCGTTTCCAGTGCCTACCAGCAAAACGCGCTCAGCCTTGAGGCCTGCAAGGCCGGTCAGCAGAAGCGTCTGTCCCGGCTTGCCTGTAATATCACCGCGCTTGACGGCAGCACCCAGGGCGCCTGCGGTAGCGGTATCAACAGCGGCTGCCGAAGCGTCCATATAGCCATGTTCACCAACGGCCAGAACCAGCGTGGCTGTTTTCAATGTTTCCGGACTTGCACTTTTAACGAGAAATTCCATTACGAGAAGCTCCCCAAGACAAACGAGTAGGTTTGCAGGATAATGCCAGCTATTTTCGCCAGGGCCGCCTTGCGGGCTGCCTTGTGCGGGTCGGTTTAGCAACGGCGGCTAGTTTGAGCGTACGCGCCTGAGCCTGACAACCCTGGAGAGCCTTGTTTGATCGTCTTTCGTTATCTTGCACGTGAAGTTCTCACCACCATGGGCGCGGTAAGCGCCGTTTTGCTGGTGATAATCATGAGTGGTCGCTTCATTAAATATCTGGCTCAGGCTGCGCAGGGGATCCTGGATCCTGGTGCATTAATGATGATCATGGGGTATCGGATTCCCGGTTTCCTAGAGCTGATTCTACCGCTGGGCCTGTTTTTGGGGATTCTGCTTTCCTATGGTCGTCTGTACCTGGAAAGTGAGATGACTGTCCTCTCTGCTACGGGGATGAGCCAGCAGCGCCTCCTGGCCTATACCATGGCCCCGGCAGCGCTCGTTGCGCTCGTCGTGGCATGGTTGAGCCTGTCGTTGACGCCTATTGGCGTTCAGCGCGTAGGCGAGATCCTGAATCAGCAGGACGCCTTGACCGAGTTCGATACGCTAGCGCCTGGTCGCTTCCAATCACTGCGTAATGGCTCGCGGGTGACCTATACCGAAGCGCTTAGTAGTGATCGTACTCAGCTTTCAGGCGTATTTATTTCTGAAAAAAATGAAGCTAAGGGCGGAGCTGATAGTGGTATCGGCGTTTTGATCGCTGATAAGGGCCACCAGGAAATTCACCCAGATGGCAGTCGTTACCTGATCCTGGAAAATGGATTCCGCTATGACGGTACGCCAGGTCAGGCTGATTATCGCGCGGTTCAGTATGATACCTACGGGGTTTTGCTGCCCAAGCCGGAGGTCAGTACAGATGTAGGTGCACGTGAAGCGATTCCGACGCGTGACCTTATATCCAGTGACGATATTCGCCAGAAGGCTGAATTGCAGTGGCGGATTTCTATTCCGGTGCTGGTTTTTATCGTTACGTTGATAGCGGTACCGCTATCACGTGTCAATCCACGTCAAGGGCGCTTTCTCAAGCTCCTGCCGGCTATTCTGCTCTACATGGCCTACTTGTCCCTGCTAATTGCTGCCCGCGGCTCGCTCGATAAGGGCAAGCTTCCGCCTGCTATTGGCCTTTGGCCGGTTCATCTGCTGTTCCTTGCGTTAGGTTTACTGCTGGCCTTCTGGGCGCCGTTGCGCCTTTCCATGCGCCGCCGTGCTACGGAGAAAGGTCATGAGTAAGCTCGATCGTTATATAGGACGCTCGGTCCTTATCAGTATCCTGGCTGTTCTAGGCGTTATTCTGGGTCTGGCACTGCTGTTTGCCTACATCGACCAGCTAGGCGATCTCGATGATAACTATGGCGCTCTACAGGCCCTTACCTACGTACTGCTGACTGCACCTCGGCGGGCTTATGAGCTCCTGCCGATGGCAGCCTTGATTGGTTGTCTGATTGGTCTGGGCTCACTGGCCAGCAGTAGCGAGCTAGTTGTCATGCGTGCCGCAGGTGTCTCGCTGGCTCAGATTGTCTGGGCTGTGATGAAGCCCATGCTGTTAATCATGCTCGCTGGAGTGCTTATTGGTGAGTATGTTGCTCCTTGGTCTGAAAACGTTGCTCAGAGTAACCGTGCCATGGCGCAAGGGAAGGGTGATGCGCAAAGCTCCAAACATGGCTTATGGCATCGCCAAGGGCGTGAGTATGTTCATATCAACGCGGTGCTGCCCAACGGAGTCTTGTTTGGTATTACACGCTATCAATTCGACGAGCAGCGCCATTTGCTGTCAGCGAGCTTTGCCAAGCGGGCCGAGTATCAGGGCGATCACTGGGAGCTACAAACGATTTCCACGACTCACTTCCGTGATCGTCATACTGAAGTCGTAACAGCTCCCACAGAAAATTGGGACATTGAGCTGACGCCACAGATACTGGATACAGTCGTGATGGAGCCTGATGCCTTATCCATCTCAGGCTTGTGGTGGTATATCCATTACCTGGCGGAGCAAGGGTTAAATAATGCCTCTTACTGGCTGGCATTTTGGGGCAAGGTGTTCCAGCCGATAGTAACAGCAGCGCTCGTGTTGATGGCTATTTCATTCATCTTTGGCCCGTTGCGCTCGGTAACATTGGGTCAGCGTATCTTTACCGGGGTGGTGGTGGGGTTTGTATTCCGTATCGCTCAGGACTTGTTAGGGCCTTCCAGTCTGGTGTTTGGTTTCTCGCCAATGCTGGCGGTTCTGGTGCCCGCCGGTATCTGTGCATTGGCGGGTATATGGCTACTGCGTAAGGCAGGCTGACAAGCCCTTCTAAAAAGCCGAACACATAAGTGTTCGGCTTTTTTATGCGCGCTCTATTTGTACGGTTTATGGTCTGGCTGTTTGACGCCAAGTCAGACCAGCTTCGCTGGCGCTCATCGAGTAAAGACCTATCCCCAAGCATAAATACGAGAAAATAGCAGCTGCAAAAGGTAGGGCGGTCTGAGATAAGTTAAGGGTTGTGCCGCTATATTCGGATGCTCCAGATTTGCATGCCTAAGGTCTCACCCTGATGCATGAGGAAGCCCGAAAAAAGCAAAACTGATCGCCTGATTAGGCTTGTCAGTACAGGGTCTCTCCCTTAAATCTCCTCTTTCTCCCATGGCTTCAAGAGTGCTGCTACTGTCCAGGCAGCCAGTGTTCCCAAATAACCAGATGTCAGGCTGAAAAGAAGAATACAGTCATAGGTGCCAGGACTAGTTGTCTAGCAAGACTGGCAGGCGCCTATTCTTGGTACAGAAGAGCTGATGTGCGAGGCATGGGCGAGATGCAGGCGGCAGCTGTTACCGTTCTACTGCAGCATATGCCATGGCCTGATAGGTGCGATCTGCTTTGCCAGAGACTTACAGCAATACACCGTCCTGGGGTTTTAACGGTGGTGGTAGGTCGTGCTCACCCAGCAGTTCAAGCAGTGAAATTTCCAATCCTCTGCACATGGCGTTAAGCGGCAGATCATTTGGCATTTTGTCGAACGGGTCGGCTATCTGATCTCCAAGAGCATCAAGCCCGAAAAAGGTATAGGCCAGTACACATACTGCAAGTGGGGTGAACCATCCGATGCTATCTACCAGGCAGAACGGCAGTAGGAAGCAGTAGATATGGACAGTTCGGTGCAGCATCAGAATGTAAGGGTAGGGAATAGGCGTGTTTCTGATGCGCTCACAGCCGCCTAGTACATAGGAAAGGCGGCTTATTTGCTGATCTATGGAGCTTAGAAGTATCTCGCTGGTGTTGTGCTGGCGCACCATTCGACTGATATTCTGCCCAAGAATACCTAGTATCACGTTCGGTCTGTTGGTGGCTGCCAACACCTGCTTGCAGTCATGAGGCCCGAGCAGGCGCTTTAAATCAGCTTCTGGGTCATCGTTACGCAGATGATCACGTAGCGCATGGCTGAACGCGGTGAGCTGCAGAGCAATGGATCGTTGTTCGTCAGCTGTCAGGCCAGGTAAGAAGCTAAGTGTTTGCCGGACAAGGTTGCGCGAAACGATAAGTAGCTCTCCCCATAACGTGCGCGCTTCCCAAAAGCGTTGGTAAGCCACGCTATTACGAAAGCCCAGAAATATCGCCAGTGTCAGCCCCCAGAGCGTAAAGGGCGTAGCTGTCAAAATGACTTTGTAGTGATAAAGGGTGCCATGAGTCGCTACTACAAAGGAGCTAAGCAGTACTGTGTAGAGTACTCGCTTCCAGATAGCGGGGATGATGGAGCCTTTCAAGGAAAACAGCAGCACCCATAAAGACGGGGTCTGTGGGCGTACGATCATGCTAACCCTTCACGCAAATACAAATATAGGTAATCAAGCAGGTGACGCTAGCATTGGGAAATGTCACCGTAGAGACGTAAGGTTCTTTCCTGGATTTCTTCCTTTATCTCGTCAGCGACCGTCTTGAGTAAAACGGCATGATGCAGTTGAGAGGCGTGCAGATCCCGCTCGACAATAATGCCATGGGATGTCGTAACAATAACCCTAGCGAAATTCTCACCCCTTTCCAGGCATTCCACTTTACCTTCGCAGGCGAGTTGACTGACTAGCGCGGCCAGCAAGTTCTTCATGTCCATGTCCCCTGAGGTCTATCAGAATGACATGACTTCTGGTCCGTGAGTTCTTGCCGTTTAGCGGAAGAGAGTGGGAGAGGGATGCTTGGGAACTCATGCGGCGTAAAAAGCTTCGCTCAACATAATGTTTTTAGAAGGATATTGATAACCATAGCCTTAGTTCGGTCGTCTCAGCAAAGCGTGGTTTATTATAGGCGTACCGCTCACACGCCAGCATCTCCAAGGTATGAGTTTGTGCTACTAGAGTTATTTTCTCGGCTTGCTTGTATGTCACTCGCGAATAGCTTTCGCGCATCTTCATGACGCTCACAAGCCTTGGCCAGCGTAACGGCATGGTAGGTACCTAGCCCTAACATTTTGGCTTTACCGGCGAACCGGGACCGATAGCGCCAGAGCTTAGAGCCGTTGGGGTAATTCCGAGGCACAGCCCTGGTGCATCACCTGAGCATAAAGCTTCTCGCAAGGCTTAGCGTTCTTGATGGCGGTATCTGTGAGTGTCACAGTGATTGCCTTCAAGCTGCACCAAGCGTACCGCTCAGCTGAGAATGTGAGTAGAAAGTTTGACCGAACTCGATCTACTCACATTAGATTGGGCTTACAAGGGAAGGCTTGGGAATCATAGGCACAAAAAAACCGGCTCTAGGGCCGGTTCTTTTGATGTTTCGGGACTTGGTGGGAAGTCCTGAAAACTTTGTATGGTGCCTCGGGAGAGACTCGAACTCTCACTCTGTCGCCAGAAACGGATTTTGAATCCGCCGCGTCTACCGATTCCGCCACCGAGGCAATGGCGGCGCAGTATAGAGATGAGTTTGTTTCGAGTCAACGCTTTAAATGGTCATATTTCATCTCTTCCGGTAAGCTGTGCGACCTTTCGAGATGAGCCGGCATGCAAGTTTCTGATTTTTACTTTGAACTACCTGAATCGCTCATAGCACGCCATCCACTATCCGAGCGCCGCGCAAGCCGCTTGCTGGCACTGGATGGACCCTCTGGAGCGATCAAGCATCAGCAGTTTTCCGATCTGCTTGATTATTTGCGTCCAGAAGACCTCATGGTCTTCAACGATACGCGGGTCATTCCTGCGCGTTTGTTTGGGCAAAAAGCCAGTGGTGGAAAGCTTGAAATACTCGTCGAGCGTGTGTTGGATGAGTTCAAGGTTCTAGCTCATGTGCGTTCCAGTAAGTCTCCTAAGCCTGGCTCGTTGATCCATATCGAGGGCGGTGGCGAAGCGGAAATGCTGGCACGCCACGATGCACTGTTTGAGCTGCGCTTTGCAGAGCCTGTTCTAGGCCTTCTGGAGCGAGTAGGGCACATGCCGCTACCGCCCTATATTGATCGCCCGGATGATGAAGCGGACCGTGAGCGCTATCAGACCGTCTATGCTCGCAACGCAGGAGCTGTTGCTGCTCCTACCGCCGGATTGCATTTTGACGAGGCTATGCTGCAAGCCATTCGTGAAAAGGGAGTCGAGACTGAGTTTGTGACGTTGCATGTGGGAGCCGGTACGTTCCAGCCTGTTCGTGTTGATCGCATCGAAGATCATCACATGCATCGAGAGTGGTTACAGGTAAGCCAAGCTGTGGTCGATGCCGTTAAGCGCTGTAAGGCGCGCGGTGGACGGGTCGTTGCCGTAGGTACGACCAGTGTTCGTTCGTTGGAAAGTGCAGCACGTGATGGTCAGCTCAAGGCGTTCAGTGGTGATACGGATATCTTTCTTTATCCAGGAAAGCCTTTCCATGTCGTCGATGCGCTGGTTACCAATTTTCATCTGCCAGAGTCGACCTTGCTAATGCTTGTTTCGGCTTTTGCAGGTTATCGCGAGACAATGGCGGCATATGCCGCTGCCGTTGAGCATAAATACCGTTTCTTTAGTTATGGTGATGCCATGTTCATTACCCGTAACCCAATCGCCAAAGGGCCAGAGTCCTGAAATGAGCTTCATGAATTTTGAATTGCTGGCGACCGAAGGCCGGGCCCGTCGAGGCCGGCTGAGCTTTCCTCGCGGCGTAGTCGAGACCCCTGCCTTTATGCCCGTGGGTACCTACGGCACCGTCAAGGGCATGTTGCCACGGGATATCGAGGCGATTGGGGCACATATTATTCTGGGGAATACCTTCCACCTTTGGTTAAGACCCGGTGTCGAGGTTATTAACCGACATGGTGACCTGCATGACTTCATGCAATGGAAAGGGCCTATTCTCACGGATTCAGGCGGTTTTCAGGTGTTCAGCCTGGGAGCGCTACGCAAGATTAAGGAGGAGGGCGTCTACTTCGCCTCGCCGGTTGATGGCTCCAAGGTTTTCATGGGGCCAGAGGAGTCCATGGCGGTTCAGCGAGCACTAGGATCGGACATTGTCATGATCTTTGACGAGTGCACGCCTTATCCGGCCGACTTCGAAACAGCTAAGCGCTCCATGGAGCTATCGCTGCGCTGGGCTAAGCGATCACGTATTGCCCACGGCGATAGTCCTTCTGCGCTATTTGGCATCGTGCAGGGCGGGATGCATGAGGAGTTGCGCCTGCGCTCGCTTGAAGGGCTCGAAAACATCGGCTTTGATGGTTATGCCATTGGTGGACTTTCAGTAGGTGAGCCGAAAGAAGAAATGATCCGGGTTTTGGATTTTCTTCCGCCACACCTACCGGCCGACAAACCTCGTTACCTCATGGGTGTTGGAAAGCCGGAAGATCTGGTCGAAGGTGTGCGGCGTGGCGTCGACATGTTCGACTGTGTAATGCCTACGCGTAACGCACGTAACGGCCATTTGTTCATTGATACCGGTGTTCTCAAGATTCGTAATGCTGTTCACCGGCATGATGAATCACCATTGGACCCGACATGCGACTGCTATACCTGCCGTAACTTTTCCCGTGCCTATCTTCATCATTTGGATAAGTGCGGCGAAATGCTAGGGAGCATGCTGAATACAATCCATAACCTGCGTCACTATCAACGGGTGATGTCTGGTTTACGCGATGCTATTCAACAAGGTAAATTGGCCGACTTCGTCGATTCCTTCTACGCACGCCGCGGCTTGCCTACCCCGCCGTTGGCAGATTGATTTCCAGACTTTGCAACAGGAGTTATTGCAATGAGTTTTCTGATCCCCGCTGCCTATGCCCAGGAGACTGCTCCGGCGGCTGCCGCACCAGGTGGTGAATATATTCAGTTCATCTTCCTGATCGGCTTCGTGGTTATTTTTTACTTTTTGATCTGGCGTCCTCAAGCCAAGCGTGCCAAGGAGCATAAGAATCTGCTGGGCAATCTGCAGAAGGGTGATGAAGTAGTAACGTCCGGTGGTATTGCTGGGCGCGTAGTAAAGGTAGCGGACGATTTCGTAGTTATCGAAGTCTCCGATACTGTTGAACTCAAGTTCCAGAAAGGTGCAATTGCCGCTACGTTGCCCAAGGGCACGTTGAAAGCAATTTAATCCTACCTCTAGGTACATGTACGGGGCGCGCAAGGCGCCTCGTTTCTTAATCCGGGCGGTGTCATGCTCAATAAATATCCCTTATGGAAATACCTGCTGATTCTGGCAGTGCTGGTGATCGGCTTCATTTATTCTGCGCCTAATCTTTATCCCGATGATCCTGCTATTCAAATCAGTAGCTCAAGCACGGAACTGACGGTTAATCAAGCAGAGCTGGATAACGTTACCAAAGCTCTGGCCAGTGCCAATATCAACGTAAAAGCTGCCGGTCTGGCCGCTGATGGCAAGCGCGGCCTTATTCGACTGGCTAAGGCTGATGATCAGCTGCCGGCTCAGGATGTGGTGCGTAAAGCTTTGGGTGATGACTTTGTCGTTGCGCTTAACTTGGCGCCGACTACCCCCGAGTGGCTGCGTAATCTTGGTGCAAGCCCGATGAAAATGGGACTTGACCTGTCAGGTGGCGTTCATTTCCTGCTATCCGTTGATATGGACAAGGCTGTCGACGCACGCATAAAGGTCTATGACAGCGAGGTGAAAACACTGCTTCGTCGTGACCGCATCCGTTACCGCAGCTTGCCACAGCAGGGTAATGTCATACAGCTGGGCTTTGCTGACGCACAAGCTTTAGAGCAAGCGTCTGACCTGATCCGGAAGAGTTACAACGATTTTGTATTGACGAATGAAACGCGCGATGACCTTCAGGTGCTGCGTCTCGAATTGTCTCAGGCCAAGCTGACGGAAATTCGTGAATACTCTATCAAACAGAACCTGACAACTGTCCGTAACCGTGTAAACGAGCTGGGTGTTGCTGAACCGCTGGTTCAGCGTCAAGGCGCTAATCGTATTGTCGTAGAGCTGCCTGGCGTACAGGACACTGCCGAGGCGAAGCGTATTCTTGGCAAGACAGCAAACCTGGAGTTCCGTCTGGCTGCAACGCAAGATACGCCGCGCAGTGCAACAGAGAGCTTTGAGTTCCGTGAGGCGGGCCGTCAGTCCGTTCCGCTGGAACGTAGCGTGATTATTACCGGTGACCAAGTTACGGATGCCTCCGCAAGCTTTGATGAAAATGGTCGTCCGCAAGTAAACATCAAGCTGGATGGACATGGCGGTGATCTGATGAGTCGTGCCACGCGTGGCAACATCGGGCACAGCATGGCTGTAGTGTTTATCGAGCAAAAGCCCGTCACTCGCTATGAGCGTCAGTCTGTTAATGGTGTTGAAAAGGATGTGGCAGTCCCAAGCTTTCAGGAAGATCGCCGCATCATTAGCTTGGCTACCATTCAATCCACTCTGGGCAATAGCTTTCGTATTACAGGCCTGAACGGTCCAGGCGAGGCCTCTGAGCTTGCATTGTTGTTACGTGCCGGTGGTCTTGCGGCGCCTATGTATTTTGCTGAAGAGCGTACGTTAGGCCCAAGCTTGGGAGCGGATAATATTGCCAAGGGTATAGATGCTGCGCTTTGGGGGATGGCATTTGTATCCTTGTTCATTATCGTGATTTACCGCGTCTTTGGTGTAATCGCAACAGTGGCACTGGCTTTCAACATGGTTCTTCTTGTTGGCCTGATGTCTGTCCTCAATGCAACACTTACCCTGCCGGGTATCGCCGGTATCGTGCTGACAATGGGCATGGCGGTCGATGCCAACGTGCTGATCTTCTCGCGTATTCGCGAAGAGTTGGCTAATGGCATGCACGTGCAGCGAGCCATTCACGAGGGCTTCAGCCGGGCATTTAGTGCGATTGTTGATGCCAACCTGACCACACTGCTAGTGGGGGCGATCCTGTTTGCTATGGGTACCGGCCCGGTCAAGGGCTTTGCTGTCACTATGTCGCTCGGTATTTTCACCTCCATGTTCACAGCCATCATGGTGACTCGTGCAATGGTCAACCTGAGCTTTGGCGGCCGTAACATCAAGAAGCTGTGGATTTGAGGGAGCTGTGATGAAACGAACCATTAATTTTATGGGTATACGCAATATTGCGTTCGCCCTAACGCTACTGCTGACATTGATTGCCATTGGTAGTTTGTTTACCAAGGGGCTCAATCTTGGTCTGGACTTTACGGGTGGTACCCTTATTGAGTTGCGCTACGAAAAGGCAGCAGATTTGGGCAGCATTCGTACTCAGCTGGAGCATTCAGGCTTCAAGGATGCAGTTGTTCAAAGCTTTGGTGCGACCACCGATGTACTGGTGCGCATGCCCGGTGACGATGCCCAGTTAGGACAAAAGGTTGCGGCTGCGCTGCAGCAGGCCGCTAACGAAAATCCGGCTTCTGTTGTCCGCGTCGAGTTCGTAGGGCCTCAGGTGGGCGAGGAGCTGCGAGATCAAGGTGGCCTGGGCATGCTTCTGGCGCTGGGTGGTGTGTTGCTATACGTGGCCTTTCGCTTTCAGTGGAAGTTTGCGTTGGGAGCAATCCTTTCTCTCGTACACGACGTCATTGTTACTCTCGGCGTATTGTCCTTTTTCCAGGTAACGTTCGATCTGACCGTCTTGGCTGCAGTATTGGCCATTATTGGTTATTCATTGAATGACACCATTGTGGTGTTCGACCGGGTCCGCGAAAACTTCCGCGTCCTGCGTAAAGCGAGCTTGATCGATAACATCAACATTTCTACTACGCAGACATTGCTCAGAACCCTTGCAACATCAATCTCAACACTGCTGGCAATTACAGCATTGCTGGTTTTTGGTGGTGATAACCTCTTTGGTTTCTCTGTCGCCCTGTTTATTGGTGTGCTGGCAGGAACTTACTCGTCGGTTTACATCGCAAACGTTGTACTGATCTGGCTAAACCTGAACTCGGAAGACCTAATGCCTCCTGCAGCAAAGGAACTTGATGACAAACCTTGATGTCCAAGGCTTGGAATAAGGTGGATGCCTTGTTGGTAAATCAGGAGAGATGGACGTGAATAAATCGATGCTCGTAGGAACGGTATTGGGCGCAGTTCTGGTTACGGCTGGAGGTGCTGTTGCCTATGGTGTTTCAGATCGAGGTCCAAAGTTCGCTGAGGTCGTAACTGTCCAGCCGGTCAAGGAAACGATCAAAACGCCCCGTGAGGTCTGTAAGGATGTGGCGGTTACACACCGCCGCCCCGTACAGGATCAGCACCAGATTGCAGGAACTGCTATTGGTGCTGTAGTCGGCGGTTTGTTGGGTAATCAGGTGGGTGGAGGTAATGGGAAGAAGCTTGCCACTGTTGCTGGCGCTGTAGGCGGCGGTTACGTTGGTAACAAGACCCAGGAGCACATGCAGAACTCCGATACTTACACCACTACTCAAAAGCGCTGCAGTACTGTTACAGACACCAGCGATAAGGTAGTGGCTTATGACGTCAAGTATTTGCTGGATGGCAAGGTAGGACAGGTTCGCATGGACCGTGATCCTGGTAAGCAGATCCCTGTACAGGGCGGTCAGCTGGTATTGGCAGAGCAGACAGCTTCCGCTCAGTAAGAAAAACAGTATAAAAAAACCCGCCTCAAGGCGGGTTTTTTGTCGCTCACTATTAATCAATATATTCGAAAAGCTTCACTATTCTCTGAACGCCGGAAACGCTCTGGGCCACACTTGTGGCTAAGTTAGCTTCTTGGCGAGTAACAAGGCCAAGCATATAAACGATACCGTTTTCCGTGACTATCTTGATGCGCGAGGCAGGCACGTTGTTGTCGGTAAGCATCTTGCTTTTGATTTTGGTAGTGATCCAGGTGTCGTTGTTGCGAGCCAGTAAGGAAGAGGGCTCAAGCACCTGTATTTCGTTATGAACTAATTTTACGCGCTGTACATTGCGTGCAACCTGCTCAGCCTGGGCCTTTAGCTCCTGGCGCGGTGTCTGGCCAGCCAAGAGCACCACGCCGTTATAGCTGACTACTACAATGTGTGACTTATCCAGGTCGGGGTTGGCCTTGGATATATTTACTTTTGCCTTGGTCTCGATCAGCGAGTCATCGATTTTGCTGCCAATGGTTCGTGTACCCCGGTTGTCGGCTATGGGATCATCACGAGTAGCGCTTAAAACGCCACTGCAGCCGCTGAGTATGACGGTGAGGGCAAGGCAGGATAATGCCAAGCATTTTTTCATTCTTCACTCCCGAACAGTTGCTGATCTATCTGGTCGCACAGGCAGTGGATAACTAACAGATGCACTTCCTGAATACGTGCTGTCACCTTAGAGGGGACACGTATCTCTATGTCCTCTGGCAAAAGCAGTGAGGCCATGCCGCCTCCGTCTCGCCCGGTAAGCGCGACAACGGTCATCTCCCGGTCATGGGCCGCCTGTATGGCTTGAATCACATTGGCTGAATTTCCACTCGTGGAAATAGCCAGCAGTACGTCGCCTGGCTGGCCCAGTGCCCGTATCTGCTTTGAGAAAACCTCATTGTAACTGTAGTCATTAGCAATCGAGGTTATGGTTGAGCTATCAGTTGTGAGGGCAAGGGCGGGCAGGCTTGGGCGCTCACGCTCGAAGCGGTTAAGCAATTCTGACGAAAAGTGCTGGGCATCTCCTGCGGAACCACCGTTTCCGCAGGACAGGATCTTTCCTTCATTCAGCAGTGCATTGACCATTACCTGACTTGCGTGCTCGATATGAGGCACAAGAACGTCCACGGCTTGACGCTTGGTCTCAATACTGTCCAGGAAGAGTTTGGTAATGCGGGCTTGCGTGTCCATCGGGTTTGCTGACCTTGTGAAACTACTCAGGAATCGAATGCATTTTTGATCCATTCGAGATGTGAAGGTGTATTGCCGGCAGCTGGACTGAGCGCAACAACATCAAAGCGACAAGGGGATTTGGCCCAACGGGACTCGCTTTGAAGAAAAAGCTGTGCAGTTGCAATCAGACGTTGGCGCTTTCTCGCGTCAATGCTTTCAACGGCTCCGCCCCAGGCACTATGACGCCTGGAGCGTACTTCCACAAATACTACTGTATCCCTGTCGAGCATGACCAGATCAAGCTCGCCGCAGCGTCGAGACCAATTGCGCGTCAGCAATTTGAGCCCTTGCTCTTGTAAATAGGCAAGCGCCTGGTTTTCAGCCGCTTGCCCACTCTCGCGTGTTGTGATTTTCACAGCGTGCCGGGTTGTGAAACGGGCTGAACCTGTCCGTTAACAAACTGTGCCCAAGGCAGTTTGCGTACGACGCGCTGTGTTGGACTTAACGTCAATTCTCCTGAAAGCCCATTTATTTGCGTATTGGGTAAGGCTTTAAGCTGGGGTAGGCGTGTGGATAGCAAGTAGGCGTCTGCGCCCATGGCGTAGAGACGACCTAGGCTGCTAGACGCCTGCGGCCATTGAGTGACTACCTTGCGGCGAACGGGATCATTGGCGTTGAGTAGCCAGGGCGTTTCACAGAATTGAATTCCATTCAGATCCTGATCCTGGGCGGGATTACTGCTGCCGGAGTACAGGTGTGAAGTAGCATAGACGGGGATGTCGCCTGCGTATTGATACGCCAGGGTCGGCTTGATTTGACGAGCCTGCTGGGGCGTAGCGGCAAGAAAGATAAAGTCAATACTTTGCCCACCCTGACGGTTTTGCAGCAGACGCGTAATCTGGCGTGCCAACTCTACCGGCTGATCAATCCGCTCGGCGCCAAGCAGCATGCCGCCCTTTGCGCGCCACTCTTGATCGAAGGCCGCGAGTACGCGGTCGCCCCAATCGCCCCGAGGAACCATAGCTACTGCAGTATGCTTTCCTTCGTCGGCGGCACGACCAGCCGCTTCGCGCGCTTCGTCCTCTGCTGCCAGGCCGAACTGATAGAGCTGCTTCGGACCTGTCCCTTGGCTATCGCTATAGTTGAGCGCAAGGGTGGGTAAGGGGAGTTGCTGATGATCGCTCAGCTGCTTGACCAGATTCTTTTCTAGCGGACCAACTACCAGTTGAGCGCCGTCGGCCTTGGCTTGGCGATAAAAGTCGTCAATGGAGCGCACTTGGGTACTGTCGTAAAAGGATACGGCAGGAGGTGTTTGGCCGTTTTGCTGGCTTTCATAGAGCGAAGCCATGAAGCCGTCCTGTAGGGCCTTGGATACATTAGCCAGTTGCCCCTGTTGGGGGAGGAGCAGAGCGATATGCGTTAGTGGCTGCTGCTCTACAGTACGAAGCTTTTCGAGCGCTTGCGGAAGGCGAGAAGCAGCAGGGTGATTGGGGTTCTGTTTGCGCCAGTCCTCAATAGCGGCAAGCTGATCATCCAGCGAGCTATTTGAGAGAGTGATATTAGACAGGGCTAGCCAACCATTGAGCTCACTATTGCCTGGAACGGGTTGGAGTTGATCGGCTGGAAGGCTGGAAATCAAACTCCAGATGGCTTCGTGGTTAGCGCTGGCTTGGTCGCTTTTCAGGAGTGGGGCGATAAAGATGCGCTCTTTGGCTGCTGCCAGTATCTGATTATCGGCTTGCAGGGCGCGCGCTTTTACCATGGACACGCTGATTTGCTGTTCGACAGGCAGTTCGCCTAAGCGCTCAAAGCCTGGTTGCTGAAGTGCCTTCAGAGCCTCCTTTGGTTGATTTTCTGCCAGAGAAATTTCAGCACTCAGTGTGCCGGCATACACTTGAGGTACAGGCTTCAATTGTTGCAGTTGAATACTGCGTAGTATCTGTTTGGCCTGTGTAAAATTTTGCTGCTTATAGGCGATCTCGGCAGCCGAGAGGCGCAGCATATTTGCCTTCTCTGATGTATCGCTGCCCGCCTGCTCAAGCAGTTGCTGTATGTTGGCTTGGGGGATACGAGGCAGTTCGCCCAGCGTGTTGGAAGGCGAACTCGCACAGGCGGCGAGCAGGCTGATGAGTGGAACGCTAAGTAGCGTACGCAGGCGAACAGTCATGGCGTAATTCCTGGCGCAAATCAATTAATGGGCTGGATTGTAGCGAGTGCCGGTGAGCGGCGCGAATAGCGATGCCTCGAAACGCGTACAATGGATGCCTTTCTTGATACAAGAGTTTCATTATGAGTACTCCCGGCACGCTTTACATCGTTGCAACCCCCATTGGTAATCTGGAGGACATTAGCGCCCGGGCGCTGCGCATTCTGAAAGAGGTATCGCTGATTGCTGCCGAGGATACGCGCCATTCCTCGCGGCTACTTCAGCATTTTGGCATCAATACGCCGTTGGCGGCTTGTCATGATCATAATGAGCGCGAGCAGGGTGGGCGCTTCATTAATCGCCTGCTCGAAGGAGGAAGTGTCGCGCTTATCTCTGATGCAGGAACCCCGCTGATTTCCGATCCTGGTTTTCACTTGGTGCGACAGGCGCGTGCGGCGCATATTCCGGTTGTGCCGGTTCCAGGCGCCAGTGCTGTCATTGCTGCACTCTCTGCTGCGGGACTCCCGTCTGACAGGTTTATTTTTGAGGGTTTTCTTCCCGCCAAGACGACAGCGCGACGGAGCCGCCTGGACGCCCTGAAGCAGGAAGAGCGGACATTGATTTTTTACGAAGCGCCCCATCGCTTGATGGAAAGCGTTGAGGATCTCGCCGCAATTATGGGAGGCAACCGGATCGCTGTATTGGCTCGGGAGCTGACCAAGACCTTTGAAACCATCAAAGATGCGCCACTTGAGGAGCTGGTCGGGTGGATACGCTCTGATGCCAATCAGCAGCGAGGGGAGTGTGTTTTATTGGTCGCAGGCTATGAGTCGCCTGATAAGGACTCGCTAAGCCCCGAGGCTATTAGGGTTCTCAACATCCTGTTAGCTGAATTACCTCTCAAACGAGCGGCTGCAATCGCCGCCGAGATTACCGGAGAGCGTAAGAACATGCTGTATCAGCATGCTCTTGAGCAGCAGAGCAAAGAGTAAAAGTCAAGGTTGTTATACGCCTGGTATCTAGGTACCCTTGCGCCCGGAGAGTCGATCGGACAGTCGCTGCTCCTATTGCGCAAGCAACAGGAGGGGAGGAAAGTCCGGGCTCCATAGGGCAAGGTGCCAGGTAACGCCTGGGAGGCGTGAGCCTACGGAAAGTGCCACAGAAAACAACCGCCTAAGCGCGCAAGCGCCGGTAAGGGTGAAAAGGTGCGGTAAGAGCGCACCGCACGGCTGGCAACAGTTCGTGGCTAGGTAAACCCCACCTGGAGCAAGACCAAATAGGAATCCATAGGCGTGGCCCGCGCTGGATTCGGGTAGGTTGCTTGAGGCAGCTAGTGATGGCTGTCCTAGAGGAATGACTGTTCTCGACAGAACCCGGCTTACAGATCGACTCTCCACCCCCTTTCTTTCTCCCGCTTCACATACCTGCCCACAGTCCTATCTAAGAAATTACTTTAACTAGTCGACCCAATTAGTTGAGTTAATTTCCGTTTGTCGGAAAACTATGTTTCCCGCCGGTTCGCTAAAAGCCTCATAATTTCTGTAACTCCTTAGTCTGCAAGCCTTTTTGTGCAATGGGCTCGCCTTGACGGTGGGGGGAGCGCGTCAATATAGTGTGCCCGGTGGTACGAAGTGGTTAAAAGTGGGATTTAATGGTAGGGAAAGCCAGCCAAAGGAAGAAGCAACTTGTTCCGTGGAGCGAATGCCATCAGCCTTGACGCCAAGGGGCGCCTTACGATGCCAAGTCGGTACCGTGATGAGCTTCTAGAGCGTTGTGCCGGCCAGCTCATCGTGACAATTGATGCCATTGATACTTGCCTTTGCGTTTATCCCCTTCCCGAATGGGAAATCATCGAAAGCAAACTCCGTGAACTTCCATCTTTAAGAGAAGAAACACGTCGTTTGCAGCGTTTGCTAATTGGTAATGCCGTAGACCTTGAGCTGGATGGAAATGGGCGCTTTCTAGTGCCACCTCGCTTAAGGGATTACGCTCGCCTGGATAAGCGCGCTGTACTGGTAGGGCAGCTGAACAAGTTTCAGCTGTGGGATGAGGGTGCCTGGAATGGTCTGTGTGAAAGCGACCTCAAGGCAATCAAGGAACCCGGCGGTTTGCCGGAAGAACTGCGCGATTTGATCCTGTGAATATGACCACTACGTTCAGCCATGTCACTGTCTTGCTCGACGAAGCTGTCGAAGCGCTGGCTGTGCGTCCCGAAGGCCTTTATGTCGATGGCACATTTGGCCGCGGAGGGCATAGCCGTGCAATCCTTGCGCGACTTAAAAGCGGAAGCCTGCTTGGTTTCGACAAGGATCCTCAAGCGATCCAGTCGGGACAAGCACTGGCGGCCGAAGATGGCCGCTTTGTCATTGTGCAGCGCAGCTTTGCCGATATGGGCGAGGAGCTGTCGCAGCGCGCCTGGGCGGGACGTACGGATGGCGTGCTTCTCGATTTAGGCGTGTCTTCTCCGCAGCTAGATGATCCTGAGCGCGGATTCAGCTTTATGCATGATGGTCCTTTGGATATGCGTATGGATTCGTCTCGTGGCGTAAGTGCTGCCGAGTGGATTTCAACCGCGCCAGAAGACGAAATCAGCCGCGTCTTTAAAGAGTATGGAGAGGAGCGGTTTGCCAAGCGGATGGCCCGGGCTGTTGTGCAGCGTAGAGAAATTACTCCCTTTACACGTACAGCTGATCTGGCCCAGGTGCTGACTGACGCAAATCCTGCCTGGGAAAAAGGCAAGCACCCGGCTACGCGAGCGTTTCAGGGCATTCGGATTTTTATCAATAACGAGTTGGGTGATCTGGAAAGAGGGTTAGACGCCGCCTTTGAAAGCTTGGCTGTAGGCGGGCGGCTCGTGGTGATCAGCTTTCATTCCCTGGAAGACAGAATCGTCAAGCTCTTCATGCGTCGCCTGGCTAAGGGCGAGGCCGATAAGCTTCCACGAAATCTTCCCATACGTACACAGGCTTTCGAGCCTCGTGCCCTTTTGGTAGGCAAGCCTGTATATGCCTCCGAGGCTGAGTTGTCCATCAATCCCCGGTCCCGAAGCGCAATCATGCGTATTGCGGAGAAACTGCGATGAGTAGTCTCTTTGTAAAGCGTCTGCCCAAGGGCAGTATGACCATGCTGGTTCTTTTTATAGCCGTCCTGCTGTCTGCTGTTGCTGTTGCCTACAGCGCTCATTGGAATCGGCAGTTGCTTAATACGCTGTACTCCGAGTTGAGCGTCCGTGACAAAGCCCAAGCTGAATGGGGGCGTCTATTGCTTGAGCAAAGCACGTGGACGGCTCACAGCCGGATCGAGGCACTGGCTAGTGATCAGCTCAAGATGCGCATCCCTGATCCTGAAGAGATCAAGATGGTGTCGCCGTGATGAAACTGGAAGGCATTCAGCATCCATGGCGATTTCGCCTGGTTGTCCTTGGCTTGGCAGGTATGGTTTCCGCCATTGGTTGGCGTGTCGTTGACCTGCATGTCATTGATCGCGCCTTCCTGAAAGGACAAGGGGATGCTCGAAGCGTCAGAACCATTCCCATTGCTGCTCACCGTGGCTTGATTACTGATCGTAATGGTGAGCCGCTTGCTGTTAGTACACCCGTTAGCACAATCTGGATAAACCCCAAGGAGCTGGCGGGTGCCAAAGAGAAGTGGTCGATTCTTGCTGAGTCCGTAGGTCAGGCGTATGGCGGCTTGGCCAAGCGGTTGGAGCGGAACGCCAATCGAGAATTCCTCTATCTGGTCCGAGGAATAACACCAGAGCAAGGTGCGGCTGTAATGGCTACGGTCAAGCAGCACAAGATTCCTGGTGTTTATGACATTGAAGAGTTTCGGCGCTTCTATCCCGCTGGCGAAGTCGCGGCGCATGTTGTTGGCTTTACCGATATCGATGATCGTGGCCGGGAAGGTATTGAGCTGGCTTTCAACGATTGGCTGGCCGGTGTTCCTGGCAAGCGGCAGGTCCTAAAAGACCGTCGGGGCAGGGTTATTAAGGATGTCCAGGTCGCGAAGAATGCCAAGCCCGGTAACTCCATTGCCTTGTCTATTGATCTGCGTCTTCAATACTTGGCGAACCGTGAGTTGCGTAATGCGCTGGCACAGTTCGGCGCCGTATCCGGCAGCCTGACGATGGTCGACGTCAAAACGGGTGAGATTCTCGCCATGGTCAACCAGCCTACCTACAACCCGAACAATCGTCGCAGCCTGAACCCCGCCAGCATGCGCAATCGGGCCATGATTGATGTGTTCGAGCCAGGGTCCACAATGAAGCCGCTTTCAATGAGTGCTGCTTTGGAAAGTGGGCGCTGGAAACCATCGGACACGGTCAACGTCTATCCGGGCTATTTGCAGATCGGCCGCTATACGATCAAAGACGTTGCCCGCAGCCAAGGCCCGCTTGATCTGACAGGTATTCTGATCAAGTCCAGTAACGTGGGTATGAGCAAGATTGCCTTCGATATTGGTGGCGAAGCCATTTATAACACCATGCGACAGTTTGGTCTTGGGCAGGACACGGGGTTGGGTTTTCCCGGTGAGCGCGTAGGTAATCTTCCGAACTACCGTAAGTGGCATCCCGCTGAAACGGCGACGCTCTCATACGGCTATGGCCTCTCTATCACCGCCATTCAGCTGGCACATGCCTATGCCACATTGGCTAATAATGGAAGTTTTATCCCGCTTTCCCTGACACGCGTAGAGCGGTCTCCCGAGGGGTCTCAAGTTGTTCCCCAACAAGTGGCTAAAACCCTTCAGGGTATGCTGCAGCAAGTAATTGAGGCGCCTACCGGGGTGTTCCGTGCCCAGGTTCCGGGGTATCACGTTGCTGGAAAAAGCGGTACTGCACGCAAGGCAGCAGTAGGCGCTAAAGGCTATGCGCAAAACTCATATCGCTCTTTATTTGCCGGTTTTGGACCGACTAGCAACCCGCGTATTGCCATGGTGGTTGTCATTGATGAGCCCAGTAAGGGCGGTTATTACGGCGGTGTAGTTTCGGCGCCTGTCTTTAGTCGAGTCATGGCAGGTGCTTTGCGGCTTATGAACGTTTCACCTGACAACATTGCACCGCTGCCGGAGCAGGAGCAAGCCAGCGCTGCTGAAGTCCCTAATGGAGGGCGCGGTTGATGGAAGTACCTCTTGCCCAGTTAGTGCCGCAGGCCAGCAATGACGTTTCGGTAAAAGCACTTTGTCTGGATAGCCGACACGTCCAGCCAGGCTCTGTTTTTTTTGCAGTACCCGGTGGGGTGCGTGATGGACGTCTGCATATTGCTGAGGCAATTAGCAAGGGCGCGTCGGCAGTAGTTTATGAGGCGGACCAGGCTCCTGCTTTGCCTCCTGCTGCAGTACCTCTTGTTCCGGTTAAAGGGCTTGGTGCTCAGCTTTCTGCTATTGCTGGGCGCTTTTACGGCGAACCCAGCGCAGCGCTTACTCTAATAGGTGTTACCGGTACCAATGGTAAAACCAGTGTGACCCAGCTAATTGCCCAGGCCTGTGAACGCTTAAAGCAGCGTTGCGGTATCGTGGGCACCTTGGGCACAGGTTTTTGGGGAGCACTTGAGGCTGGCCGACATACAACACCCGACCCCTTTGCCGTGCAGGCCGGATTGGCCATGCTCAAGGATCAGGGTGCTCAAGCCGTTGCGATGGAAGTTTCGTCCCATGGGCTAGAGCAAGGGCGTGTAGCTGCGGTGCAATTCGATATTGCAGTGTTTACCAATCTGTCCAGAGACCATCTCGATTACCACGGCACTATGGAAGCGTATGCCGCTGCCAAGGCCAAGTTGTTTCAATGGTCTTCCCTACGCGCTCGGGTAATCAATATCGATGACAGCCAGGGCCGTCATTTGGCTGAGGCCAAGCACACCTCTCAGCTGATTACATTCAGTCTAGAAAATCCGGCCGCTACGGTTTGCTGCAAGCAAATCTCTTTTAGTGATGCCGGTATCCAAGCCGATCTAGTGACTCCTTATGGCGAGGCCAGGCTAGTCAGCTCGTTAATTGGCCGCTTCAATCTCAGCAACCTGATCGCCGTAGTAGGGGCCTTGCTAGGTATGGGCTTTACTCTGAGCGATATCCAGGGCGTCATGCCAGCGCTTCAGGGGCCAATCGGACGTATGCAGCGGTTGGGAGGCGGAGCGCAACCCCTTGTCGTAGTCGATTACGCCCATACCCCTGATGCACTTGAGCAGGTTCTCAATGCCTTGCGTCCTCACACTAAAGGGCGTCTGGTCTGCGTGTTCGGCTGTGGTGGTGATCGTGATGGCGGAAAACGCCCGCTGATGGCTCGTATCGCCGAGCGTTTGGCCGACGTTGTCATCGTTACCGATGACAATCCTCGTACAGAGTCCAGTTCTCGAATCATTGACGATATTCGTGCCGGCTTTAATGAGCCAGCACGTGCAACATTTATTGCCGCTCGCGATGAGGCTATTGCGTATGCCATCGAAATGGCTGCCTGTAACGATGTAGTGCTCATTGCTGGAAAAGGGCATGAGGACTATCAGGAAATCAATGGTATCAGGATGCCTTTCTCCGATTTGGAGCAGGCCGCTCGTGGGCTGGTTGCAAGGGGCGACAGCAATGCTTAAACCAATGTTTCTTCAGGATTTGACCGGCCCGCTTTCGGCTTTCCTGAAAGGACAAAATGTAAGTTTTACAGCAGTGTCGACTGACAGTCGTACGCTGGAGGCGGGACAGTTGTTTATTGCGCTGACAGGGCCTCGATTCGATGGCCATGCCTATTTGTCTAGCGTAGCGGCAAAGGGGGCCATTGCTGCACTGGTCGAAAAAGAGCAGCCCGACCTGGATCTGCCTCAACTGATTGTGAAGGACACGCGTGTTGCTCTAGGGCAGCTGGGCGAACTTAATCGGCTTTCTTTTGCGAGGCCGGTGATTGCCGTTACTGGCTCAAGTGGCAAAACAACAGTCAAGGAAATGCTAGCAGCCGTTTTGAGCACGCTGGGCTCGACCCTAGCGACCCAGGGCAACCTGAATAATGATCTAGGCGCTCCGCTGACACTGTTAAAGCTGGAGCAGGATCATCAGTATGCCGTTATCGAACTGGGCGCTTCACGCCTGGGCGAGATTGCTTATACCGTAGGGCTTACTCATCCGCATGTATCCATCATTACCAATGCGGGGCGTGCCCATGTAGGCGAGTTTGGCGGTGTCGAAAAAATTATCGAGGCTAAGGGTGAGATTCTGGAGGGATTGGCAGCAAACGGCACTGCCATCTTAAACCGGGACGATCAGGCCTTCGAAATCTGGAGAAAACGAGCCAAGGGTCGCACCGTTATCAGCTTTGGCCTGAATGACACGGCTATGTTCCGGGCTGTGGATGTCATGCGTGATGACCGTGGCTGCTCATCTTTCACGCTGGTTAGTCCGGCGGGCTCTGCTCACATTCAGCTGAACCTCCTAGGGGAGCATAACGTTGTAAATGCACTGGCAGCCGCCGCCGCTGCCCATGCCCTAGGTGTGGGACTTGAGCATATTGTCCAAGGGCTTGAAGCTCTACAGCCGGTTAAGGGGCGGACGGTAAGCAAGCTGGGCATCAATGGCTCCCGCGTTATTGATGACAGCTATAACGCTAACCCGGGATCCATGAAAGCTGCCGTCGATGTTCTGACCGGTTTTTCTGGTCGTACCATTCTTGTATTGGGTGATATGGGTGAATTGGGTGAGTGGGCTGAATCCGCTCATCAGGAAGTCGGTGAGTATGCGAAGGGCAAGGTTTCCGCATTCTATGCCGTGGGTCCCCTCATGAAGCATGCCGCTGAGGCCTTTGGTGCTAATGCCCGCCACTTTGATGACCAGGTTGCATTAATCGAGGCGCTGCTCCTCGAAGCAGCCTCCGAATCCACGTTTTTGATCAAAGGCTCGCGTAGTGCAGCGATGGATAAAGTCGTTTTAGCGCTGTGCAATAAAGATGTTGAGGAGAAACACTGATGTTGTTGCTGCTGGCGGAGTTCCTGCAACAATTCTATAAGGGCTTCGCAGTCTTTCAGTACCTGACCCTACGTGGCATTTTTGGTGTGTTGACAGCGCTTGTGCTTTCACTTGCCTTGGGGCCATGGATGATCCGTACCTTACAAATACGGCAGATTGGTCAGGCGGTACGTAACGATGGACCGCAGTCACACCTTTCAAAGTCTGGCACCCCTACGATGGGCGGTGCATTGATTCTGACATCGATAGGTATCAGTACTCTGCTTTGGGCGGATCTCAGCAACCGTTATGTATGGACTGTCCTGGCTGTCACATTCCTGTTCGGCGCTATTGGTTGGGTGGATGACTATCGTAAGGTAATCGAGAAGAACTCTCGAGGCTTGCCTAGCCGGTGGAAATACTTCTGGCAATCAGTGTTTGGCTTAGGAGCGGCGATCTTCCTTTATATGACTGCCAAGTCACCTATCGAGACAACGTTCATTGTTCCACTGCTGAAAAACATCGAAATCCCGCTTGGGATTTTCTTCGTTGTGCTGACCTATTTTGTCATCGTCGGATCAAGTAACGCCGTCAACTTGACTGATGGTCTAGACGGTTTGGCCATCATGCCGACTGTCATGGTAGGCGGTGCTCTAGGTATCTTTTGCTACCTCTCCGGTAACGTGAGGTTTGCCGATTACCTTCTGATTCCCTATGTAGAGGGGTCTGGTGAGCTAATTGTCTTTTGTGGCGCATTGATAGGCGCAGGGTTGGGCTTCTTATGGTTCAACACTTATCCGGCCATGGTGTTCATGGGGGATGTGGGCGCACTAGCCTTGGGTGCGGCGCTTGGGACCATCGCCGTTATCGTAAGACAGGAAATTGTGCTCTTCATCATGGGTGGTGTGTTCGTGATGGAGACCTTGTCAGTAATGATTCAGGTTGCCTCGTTCAAACTCACCGGCCGTCGCGTTTTTCGCATGGCACCAATACATCACCATTTTGAACTTAAAGGCTGGCCTGAACCGCGCGTTATCGTTCGGTTCTGGATCATCACCGTCATTCTGGTGTTGATCGGTCTGGCTACGCTGAAACTGAGGTAAGGCAACCATGAGTCTGATCGCTTCCGACCAGTTCCGCATCGTTGTAGGCCTCGGCAAGAGTGGTATGTCACTGGTTCGCTATCTGGCGAGCCAAGGCACCCCATTCGCTGTGGTAGACACTCGGGAAAATCCGCCTGAGCTGGAAACGCTGCGCATTCAATACCCATATGTAGAGGTGCGTTGCGGTGAGTTGGATGCTGATTTTCTAGGACGAGCAAGTGAGCTCTATGTGAGTCCAGGCCTTTCGCTACAGACGCCTGCTATCCAAAAGGTAGCGGAGCAGGGTGTCAGGTTATCGGGTGATATCGATTTATTCGCTCGTCTGGCCAAAGCACCTATTGTTGCGATCACTGGCTCCAATGCCAAAAGCACCGTTACAACGCTTGTTGGTGAAATGGCACGTAAGGCAGGTAAGCGAGTAGGTGTAGGGGGAAACCTTGGAACACCTGCGCTGGACCTGCTTGATGACAATGTCGAGCTGTATATTCTTGAGCTGTCCAGCTTTCAGTTGGAGACCTGCGAACGGTTAAATGCCCAGGTGGCCACGGTATTGAATGTCAGCGAAGACCATATGGATCGCTACAGTGGTATGGCTGCCTATCATCTTGCCAAACACCGTATCTTCAGAGGTGTTCATCAGGTAGTCGTCAATCGGGACGATCCTTTGTCTCGCCCATTGGTATCTGAGCAGGTGCCTTGCTGGACATTCGGATGTGGTCAGCCGGACTTCAATGGCTTCGGTCTACGTGAGCGTGATGGTGAGAAGTGGCTAGCTTTTCAGTTCACTCCGCTCATGCCTGTAAAGGACTTGAAGATTCGCGGGGCCCATAACCAGGCAAATGCCCTAGCTGCTTTAGCCTTAGGGCACGCAGCGGGGCTACCTTTTGAGCCGATGCTGGAGGCGCTTCGCGAGTTTTCAGGCTTGGCTCACCGTTGCCAGTGGGTCGGTGAGAGGGCTGGCGTTCATTATTACAACGACTCCAAAGCTACCAACGTAGGTGCTGCGTTAGCCGCTATTGAAGGATTGGGGAGTGACATCGCAGGCAAGCTGGTGCTGCTGGCAGGCGGCGATGGCAAAGGTGCTGATTTCGAGCCGCTCCGTAAGCCAGTAAGTGCTTTTTGCCGCGCAGTTGTTCTGCTGGGCCGGGACGCTGCGCGCCTGGCTGACTCCTTAAACTCAGATATCGCCGTTGTTCATGTCGCTACGCTAAAGGAGGCTGTCGAGAGGGCCGCACAGCTAGCCGAGCCAGGTGATGCCGTTCTACTGTCGCCGGCGTGTGCAAGCCTGGACATGTTCCGTAACTTCGAGGAGCGTGGGCGGTTATTCGCTCAGGCCGTGGAGACGCTCAATTGATGTTTCCTTTGCTGCGTCCTTACCCTTCTCCGCTAATCAGCCGAAACGGTATCGATGTTGATTTTCCCTTACTGGCTGGCTGCCTTGCTTTACTCGGCTTGGGTCTGGTGATGATCACCTCCGCCTCGTCAGAGGTGGCGGCGGCTCAGGCAGGGAACCCGCTGTATTACATGTTTCGCCATCTTATCTATTTGGCGATAGGAATCGTAAGTTGTGGAGCGATCCTTATGATTCCGATGGCCACCTGGCAGCGCTTTGGTGGAACCCTGCTAATTGCAGCTTTCGCCTTGCTGATCATGGTGTTGATTCCGGGTATCGGTCGTGAGGTAAACGGATCGCTGCGCTGGATCGGCTTTGGCTTCTTTAACATTCAGCCTTCTGAACTAGCCAAGGTGTTTGTCGTTATTTACCTGGCCGGCTATTTGGTACGGCGTGAGCAGGAGGTACGCCGTAGCTGGGCGGGCTTCTTCAAACCCTTCATCGTGCTGTTGCCACTGGCCATGCTTCTCTTGCGCGAGCCTGATTTTGGTGCCACGGTCGTAATGATGGGGGCGGCAGCTATTATGCTGTTCTTGGGAGGCGTAGGGCTATTTCGTTTTGTCTTGATGGTGGCCTTAGCTGTCCTGGCGGTATTCATTCTGGTTCAGACCCAGGAATACCGTATGCAACGTCTGATCACCTTTACCGATCCTTGGGCCGATCAGTTTGGCTCGGGCTATCAGCTCACTCAGGCCTTGATTGCATTTGGTCGAGGTGGCTGGTTCGGGCTCGGGTTGGGAAACAGTATCCAGAAACAGTTCTATCTACCTGAAGCACATACTGACTTTGTATTTGCTGTTCTGGCAGAAGAACTAGGGCTTGTCGGCGCACTGGCTACGGTGGGTCTATTCCTCTTCGTGTGCGTGCGTGGCCTTTACATTGGCTATTGGGCAGAGCAGGCCAAGCAATATTTTTCCGCTTACATGGCCTATGGGCTTTCCATGCTCTGGATTGGCCAGTTCCTTATTAACATTGGTGTGAATGTGGGGCTCCTGCCTACAAAAGGCCTGACATTGCCCTTTTTAAGTTATGGCGGAAGCTCGCTAATCGTTTGCTGCATCAGTATGGCGCTGTTGCTTCGGATCGAGTGGGAAAGACGTACGCTCATGAACGATGAAGAAGTTGAGTTTTCGGAAGAGGATTTTGCTGATGTCCGGTAATGTCCTCATCATGGCAGGTGGTACCGGCGGACACGTTTTTCCGGCACTGGCCTGTGCCAGGGAGTTTGAAAGCCGAGGGTATGCAGTGCATTGGCTGGGTACTCCTCGTGGTATTGAAAATGATGTTGTTCCGCAGGCGGGGCTTCCCTTGCATCGTATTACTGTTACCGGCTTGCGAGGTAAGGGCGTGCAATCCCTGTTAAAGGCGCCTTTTCAGCTTAGTGGTGCTCTGATGCAGGCCCTTGGCATCATGCGTACCCTTAAGCCGGTCTGTGTACTGGGCATGGGCGGTTTTGTCACTGGGCCGGGCGGCTTGGCGGCTCGCCTATCAGGCGTACCGTTGATCATTCATGAGCAAAACGCGGTTGCCGGCACGGCCAATCGCCTGCTTGCGCCTATCGCTAGCAAAGTATGCGAAGGCTTTCCGGCTACGTTTGCTGCGTCCTCTAAGCGATTGAGTACAGGTAACCCTGTTCGTAAAGAGCTTTTTCTACAAGCAGTACGGCCTTCTCTAGAAGGGCGCAAAGTCAACTTGTTGATTCTAGGTGGCAGTCTGGGCGCTGAGCCTATCAATAAGCTTGTGCCTGAAATGCTTGCTCAGGTCTCAGTTGGCCTGCGCCCTAACGTAAGACACCAGGCAGGGCGGCAACATGCTGAGGTGACCCAGGAGCGTTATAACGCCTTGAGCCTCGAGGCAGACGTAGTGCCATTTATTTCTGATATGGCTGAGGCCTATGCCTGGGCTGACCTTGTGATCTGTCGTGCAGGTGCCCTTACTGTAAGCGAGCTTACAGCGGCAGGCTTGCCAGCGTTTTTGATCCCGCTGCCTCATGCCATTGATGACCACCAGACACGTAACGGCGAATTTTTGGTGAACGAGGGCGCTGCTCTTTTGTTCCCGCAAAAAATGACTGATGCGACGGCTATTGCCGCACAGCTAACTGAGGTTTTAATGCAACCCGAACGATTGACTGCCATGGCCGCTCGTAGCCGTGCCCTGGCTAAACCTGACGCAACCCTAGCCGTGGTAGATGCCTGCCTGGAGGTTGCCAATGGTTAAATCTCAAAGTGCGATCCAGGCAGAAGTGCGTCGTATGCGTAGCATTCGGCGAATTCACTTTGTGGGAATTGGCGGGGTAGGCATGTGTGGAATTGCCGAGGTCCTACTCAATCTGGGATATGAAGTTTCCGGATCCGACCTTAAGGCTTCTCCTGTTACCGAGCGCCTGCAGCAGTTCGGCGCCAAGATCTATATTGGCCACAGCGCTGAAAACCTGGAGCGCGTGGATGTGCTGGTTGTTTCCAGCGCCATCAATAGATCCAATCCTGAAGTGGCTGCAGCCCTTGAAAACCGTATTCCTGTTGTCCCTCGTGCCGAAATGCTGGCCGAGCTCATGCGTTATCGGCATGGTATTGCCGTGGCAGGTACACATGGAAAGACCACGACCACAAGTCTGGTCGCTTCTGTACTGGCTGCCGAGGGGCTCGATCCTACCTTTGTGATCGGCGGTCGTTTGAATGCAGCAGGAACCAATGCTCAGCTTGGAACCAGTCGCTATCTTGTTGCCGAGGCTGACGAGAGTGATGCGAGCTTCCTGCACCTGCAGCCTATGGTCGCGGTAGTGACAAATATAGATGCGGATCACATGGATACGTACGAAGGGGACTTCAGCAAGCTCAAGAAGACCTTCATCGATTTCCTGCACAACTTACCGTTTTACGGGCTGGCTGTACTGTGCGTCGACGATCCAATCGTTCGTGAGATCATTCCTCAGGTTGCCCGTCCTACTGTGACATATGGCACCAGCGAGGATGCCGATGTCCGAGCAGTGGAGATTCGCCAGAAAGGTATGCGTACCTACTTCACTGTACTGCGCAATGGCCGCGAGCCGTTGGCGGTATCTGTGAATATGCCAGGTGTACATAATGTACTGAATGCGCTGGCAACTATTGCCATTGCAACAGATGAAGGGCTTAGCGATGACGCCATCGTAGCGGGCCTTTCCGAGTTCCAGGGGGTAGGTCGCCGCTTCCAGGTCTATGGCGACCTTCCTGTCGAGAACGGCAGCGTTATGTTAGTGGATGATTATGGTCATCACCCGCGTGAAGTTGCTGCCGTAATAAAGGCCGTACGTGGCGGCTGGCCTGAGCGCCGGTTAGTCATGGTTTACCAGCCCCATCGCTATAGTCGCACACGAGATTTGTATGACGATTTCGTACAGGTTCTTGCCGATGCCAACGTATTATTACTGATGGAGGTCTATCCGGCGGGCGAAGAGCCGATACCAGGTGCCGATAGTCGCCGTCTCTGTCATAGTATCCGCCAGCGTGGTCAGTTAGACCCAATCTATATCGAACGTGGTACCGAGCTTGCTCCTCTTATCAAACCTCTCCTGAGGGCTGGGGATATTCTCCTCTGCCAAGGTGCTGGTGATATCGGCACTCTGGCTCCGCAATTGATAAAAAGTCCTTTATTCAACTCTGATGCACTGAGGAAGTCGCTATGAGCGCCATCCTTAATCCAATGTCGATCCAGCCGGCTGATTATGGCCGGGTTGCCGTGCTGTATGGCGGCAAGAGTGCCGAGCGCGAAGTCTCCCTGAATTCGGGAAAGAGGGTGCTGGGTGCGCTACAGGCTGCAGGTGTTAACGCCTTCGGTATCGATGTTGGCCAAGACCTGTTACAGCGCTTGAGTGCTGAGCAGGTAGACCGTGCCTTTATCGTTCTGCACGGACGTGGCGGTGAGGACGGAAGTATGCAGGGCTTGTTGGAGTGCCTCGGCATACCTTACACCGGAAGCGGTGTATTGGCTTCTGCGCTGGCCATGGACAAATTGCGAACAAAGCACCTTTGGCTAAGTCAGGGCCTTTCTACGCCTAAATATGCTGTTTTGTGCAGTGAGTCTGATTGTCGAGCCGCTGCTAAGGAACTCGGGTTTCCACTAATCGTCAAACCCGCCCATGAAGGTTCCAGCATTGGTATGGCCAAGGTGAGCAGCGTCGATGAACTGATCACCGCTTGGCAGTCTGCCTCGACGTATGATTCGCAAGTTCTTGTTGAACAATGGATAAGCGGTCCTGAGTTTACTATCGCTCTTTTGGGCGATCAGGTGCTGCCGCCTATTCGTCTAGGTACTACCCATGCCTTCTATGACTATGAGGCCAAATACCTGGCATCCGATACTCGTTACCAAGTCCCTTGTGGCCTTGATAGTGAGCGAGAGTCGGAGCTTAAGGTATTGGCTCGTCGTGCTTGTGAGGTTGTAGGAACTGCGGGGTGGGCGCGTGTTGATGTGATGCAGGACGAGCAAGGTCGTTTCTGGCTGTTGGAAGTCAACACTGTTCCCGGTATGACTGATCACAGTCTTGTTCCCATGGCCGCTAAGGCTGCAGGTCTTGATTATCAACAACTTGTCCTGACGGTTCTGGCAGGCACTATGGAGTCGAGGGGCTAACATGGTCACGACACTTCGTCATACACAACCTGGATTAGGTCGCGTCCCGCTTCGCGGCAAGGTGCCGCCTCGAGGTGCGAGCCGCTTGGTAGAAAAGGAGCCTGTATCGGCTCGCCTGCCGAAGCCCAGCTTCAATCTCTTCAAGCGTGTGGCCTGGCCACTTTTGCTGGTAGGGCTTGGGTTTGGCACCTATGAGCTGTCGCAACAGCTACTGCCCTATGCGGATCGTCCAATTACAAAGGTTAATGTCGAAGGTGACCTGAGCTATATCAGTCGAGAGGCAGTGCAACAGCGTATTGCGCCTTATGCCGACGGAACGTTTTTTTCAATCGATCTAGCCAATATGCGTCAGGCACTTGAGCAGATGCCTTGGATTGCCCACGCAGAAGTTCGTCGGGTCTGGCCAGATGAAGTCGCTATTCATCTGGAGGAGCAACTTCCAGTCGCTCGCTGGGGGGATGAGGCCCTGCTGAACAACCAGGGAGATGCCTTTGCACCCAAGGACTTGGCTCATTACGACAACCTGCCACGACTCCACGGCCCGCAACGCGCACAGCAGCAGGTCATGCAGCAGTATCAGTTGTTCAGCCAGATGCTGCGCCCGCTTGGGTTCACAGTTACACGGCTGGAAATGCATGATCGGGGGAGTTGGTTCCTGACAACAGGCCAGGGCGTTGAATTGATTTTTGGTCGTGATGACCTTGTGGACAAGATGCGGCGCTTTGTCAAGATGTATGACCAAGTACTCAAGGATCAGATGGCCAATATTACTCGCATCGACTTGCGTTACCCAAACGGGCTGGCGGTGGCGTGGCGTGAGCCGGTAGCTCCCACAACTGTAGCCTCAGCCCGTGCCGAATAAAGAATTGAGGAGAATTCAACAAACATGGCGAACGTGCAGAGCGGCAAGATGATCGTCGGACTGGACATCGGAACCTCGAAGGTCGTGGCCTTGGTAGGTGAGGTGTCTTCTGATGGTCAGGTCGAAATTGTGGGCATCGGCACGCATCCTTCCCGCGGGTTGAAAAAAGGCGTAGTGGTTAATATTGAATCCACGGTTCAGTCTATTCAGCGTGCTGTAGAAGAAGCCCAGCTGATGGCGGGCTGCCGTATTCATTCGGCATTTGTAGGGATCGCAGGCAACCATATTCGTAGCCTGAACTCCCATGGCATTGTAGCTATTCGTGATCGGGAGGTTAGCCCTGCCGATATTGATCGTGTTCTTGATGCAGCTCAGGCTGTAGCGATACCAGCTGATCAACGGGTCTTGCACACTTTGGCTCAAGACTATGTTATCGACAATCAGGAGGGCGTACGTGAGCCGCTTGGGATGTCGGGCGTTCGCCTGGAAGCTAAAGTTCATGTAGTGACCTGTGCGGTAAACGCTGCGCAAAACATTGAGAAATGTGTTCGCCGTTGCGGGCTGGAAGTCGATGACATCATTCTGGAACAGTTGGCTTCTGCCTATTCCGTGCTAACAGATGATGAAAAAGAATTAGGTGTATGTCTGGTGGATATTGGTGGAGGTACTACTGATATCGCTATTTTCACGGAGGGTGCCATCCGCCATACCGCTGTCATACCGATTGCAGGTGATCAAGTTACAAATGACATCGCCATGGCGTTGCGAACTCCTACACAATATGCGGAGGAGATCAAGATTCGGTATGCTTGTGCTTTGGCGAAATTGGCTAATGCTGGGGAAACTATCAAGGTGCCCAGTGTAGGGGAGAGACCGCCACGTGAACTTTCACGTCAGGCATTGGCTGAGGTGGTTGAGCCGCGTTACGATGAACTCTTCACGCTTGTTCAGGCAGAGTTGCGCCGCAGCGGATATGAAGACCTGATTCCAGCTGGAATCGTATTAACCGGCGGCACTGCGAAAATGGAAGGGGCAGTTGAACTCGCCGAGGAGATTTTCCATATGCCGGTACGCCTTGGTGTACCGCAGACGGTCAAGGGGCTGACCGACGTTGTGCGTAACCCAATTTATTCAACAGGTGTGGGCCTGTTGCTCTATGGATTGCAAAAGCAATCCGACAACGTGCCGGTCATCACCGGTGGACATAGCAGTGACGAACCCAAGAATTCAGTCCTGGAGCGTGTTAAGCGCTGGGTCCAGGGCAACTTGTAATCAAATTCAATCGCGGCAGCAGTAGGCGAAAACCGAAAGGAAGAGAGGGGATTATGTTTGAGCTCGTAGACAATATTCCACAGAGCGCAGTCATCAAGGTCATTGGTGTAGGTGGTGGTGGCGGTAACGCCGTTAACCATATGGTGAAAAGCGGCGTCGAAGGCGTCGAATTCATCTGCGCCAATACTGATGCACAAGCGCTAAAAAACGTGAGCTCTCGTACCGTGCTGCAGTTAGGCCCTGGTGTTACCAAGGGGCTAGGCGCTGGTACCAACCCTGAAATTGGCCGCCAGGCAGCCATGGAAGATCGCGAGCGTATCGCGGAAGTCCTTGAAGGCGCTGACATGGTTTTCATTACCACAGGCATGGGCGGTGGTACCGGTACCGGTGCCGCTCCAATCATTGCTGAAGTTGCCAAGGAGATGGGCATCCTCACTGTTGCTGTGGTTACTCGCCCGTTTCCTTTTGAAGGCCGTAAGCGTATGCAAGTGGCTGATGAAGGTATTCGTTCCCTTTCCGAGTGTGTTGACTCTCTCATTACCATCCCCAATGAGAAGCTGCTAACCATTCTTGGAAAGGACGCCAGCCTACTCGCAGCCTTCGCTAAAGCTGATGATGTCCTGGCCGGTGCGGTTCGTGGTATCTCCGATATCATGCAGCGTCCTGGCTTGATGAACGTCGACTTTGCTGACGTTAAGACAGTCATGGGCGAAATGGGTATGGCCATGATGGGTACTGGTCATGCCAGTGGGCCGAACCGTGCGCGTGAAGCAACTGAAGCGGCTATCCGTAATCCGCTCTTGGAAGACGTTAATCTGCATGGTGCTCGCGGTATTCTGGTCAACATTACTGCAGGTCTGGATCTGTCCTTGGGCGAATACGCAGCAGTAGGTGAAATCATCGAGGACTTCGCTTCTGAGCATGCAACCGTCAAGGTCGGTGCGGTAATTGATCCAGAAATGCGTGATGAACTCCACGTTACAGTAGTGGCTACTGGTCTGGGTGCTCGTCTTGAGAAGCCAGTTAAAGTCGTCGATAACTCGGCCCAACAGGCTAGCGTTGCAACGCGTCAGGAACATGCTGCCGTAAACTACCGTGACTTGGATCGTCCTACTGTTATGCGTAGCCAGAACCATACAAGCTCTGCGGCTGCAGCAAAGATGAATCCGAATGACGATCTGGATTATCTGGATATTCCAGCGTTCCTACGTCGTCAGGCTGATTGAATAGATTAATCAATGCAATCCGTGTGATTAGTGGGAATTAATGGGCCGTTCTGTTATGATCGGCCCATTATTATTGACAACTATTCGCGATCAGCGATGAACGGCAACTGTCATGATTAGACAACGCACACTCAAGAACACTATTCGCGCTACTGGCGTAGGCCTTCACTCAGGGGAAAAGGTTTATCTCACCCTGAAGCCTGCCCCTGTAGACACAGGAATCGTGTTTCGCCGCATTGATTTAGATCCAGTCGTGGAAATTCGCGCCTGGGCTGAATATGTAGGCGAAACCACGATGTCGACCAATCTCATTCAAAATAGTGTCAAGGTCGGCACTGTGGAGCATTTGTTGTCTGCACTGGCAGGTCTGGGCATCGACAATGCGTATGTAGAATTGTCCGCCGCTGAAGTTCCGATCATGGATGGAAGCGCTGGTCCTTTCGTTTTCCTGATTCAATCCGCTGGGATTGAAGAGCAGGAGTCTGCAAAACAATTCATTCGTATCAAACGTGAAGTTAGCGTCGTAGACGGTGATAAGCGTGCGACGTTTGTGCCTTTTGATGGTTTCAAGGTTAGCTTTGAAATCGACTTTGATCACCCTGTGGTCAGTGGGCGCACTCAAAAGGCTTCCGTAGACTTTTCCAGCACTTCCTTTCTTAAGGAAGTAAGCCGAGCGCGTACTTTCGGCTTTATGCGTGATCTGGAATTCTTGCGTTCGCATAACCTGGCTTTGGGCGGTAGTGTAGAAAACGCTATCGTTGTAGACGAGCATGGGGTGCTTAACGAAGACGGTCTTCGTTACGAAGATGAGTTTGTAAAGCACAAGATACTGGACGCCATTGGTGACCTTTACCTATTAGGCAAAAGCTTGATTGGTGAGTATCGTGGCTACAAGTCCGGACATGCAATGAACAATCGTTTGCTGCGTGCCTTGATTGCTCAGCCAGATGCCTGGGAAGTTGTAACCTTCGAGGGCTCTAGCGATGCACCTATTTCTTACATGCGGCCAGCGGCTGCTGTGTAAGTAAAGCGTGTTAAAAAGCCACCTAAGGGTGGCTTTTTTATTGATCTGTCTTTTTCGGCTGCGCTCTACTGGCTAGTCGCTCAAGCGCTGCACGCAGTGAAGGATCCGAGATGCCCTCTGCAATCGACAGCAGGCTTTCTGCTGCTACATTTGAAAGTTCGCGCTTTGGACCTGGCTTTCGATTTGGGTCAGGGTTGGGCTTTACCTTGAACAATATCTTTTGAAGGGCTGCAAACTCTGAGGATTGTTGAAGCTGCCGCAGCAAACGACGTTGTTGATAGCGCAGCCGCGTGGCCCAATGTCCGTCTGTAATAATGAGAAGTAGACAGCCGTCTTGCCAAGTGGCGACCTTACAGTGTTCGCGCGCTGCCGGTTGCAGCTGTGCGTCAACCAGGCGTTGAAGTCGCTCAAGCCGCTCAGCCTGATACAGTAACGGTTTTAAGGGTTTAGCCTGCCGAAGTAAGGTGGCAGGCGCTACAGCAATAATTGGACGAAAAACCATGCGTGCGCACTCCAGACAGGGACGCGCATGGTAACAGATGAGCCTAAAGATACAGATAAACCTGTTTAGAAATCCGACCTTTGAGTGATGTCAACCTTTTCTCGTCGGCGTTTCCGAGTAGAATGCCCCATTGTCTTTTTGACGGCGCGGGCGATGGCACCGATCCGCCGCCCCCCATTTCTCCGAGTGGAAGACCCAAGTCGATATGTTTGCGCCTTTGTTAAAGAAACTCTTTGGAAGTAAAAACGAGCGAGAAGTAAAGCGCATGAGTAAGGTCATACAGACCGTCAATGCGCTGGAACAGCAGATTATTGGGTTGTCCGACGAGCAATTGCGTGCCAAGACGTTCGAGTTCAAGGAACGTCTTGCAAAAGGCGAGACACTGGACGATATCTTGCCTGAAGCTTTTGCCGTAACTCGCGAAGCGGGCAAGCGCGTGATGGGTATGCGCCATTTTGATGTTCAGCTCATTGGCGGCATGACGCTTCACGAAGGCAAGATTGCCGAGATGCGTACAGGTGAAGGTAAGACGCTGGTGGGAACATTGCCGGTGTACTTGAATGCCTTATCCGGTAAGGGGGTTCACGTTGTAACCGTGAACGATTATCTGGCTCGTCGCGATGCGAACTGGATGCGCCCCTTGTATGAGTTCCTCGGTTTAACGGTAGGCATCGTTTTACCGTTCCAACCCCCAGAGGAAAAGCGTGCTGCCTACGCCGCAGACATCACCTACGGTACTAACAATGAATTCGGCTTTGATTATCTTCGCGATAACATGGCTTTCAGTATTGAGGAAAAATATCAGCGTGAGCTGAATTTTGCCGTTGTTGACGAAGTGGATTCGATCCTTATTGACGAAGCACGTACTCCGCTGATCATTTCGGGTCAGGCTGAAGACAGTTCTCAGCTGTATATGCAGATCAATAAACTCATTCCTCGTCTTCAGCGGCAAGTCGAGGCTGTTGAGGGAGAGGAAGAGAAAGAAGGTCACTACACCATTGACGAAAAAACGCGTCAGGTGGAAATTACCGAGCTAGGCCATCAGTTTATCGAGGAACTGCTAACCCAGGCGGAACTGTTGGCTGAAGGTGAAAGCCTCTACTCAGCACATAACCTGTCTCTTCTTACCCACGTCTACGCAGGGCTTCGTGCACACAAGCTATTCCACCGCAATGTGGAATATATTGTTCAGGACAATCAGGTGTTGCTCATCGATGAGCACACCGGTCGTACCATGCCAGGACGTCGCCTGTCCGAAGGGCTGCACCAGGCGATCGAGGCCAAGGAAGGACTTCCAATCCAGCCTGAGAGTCAGACACTCGCTTCTACTACCTTCCAGAATTACTTCCGCTTGTACAACAAGTTGGCTGGTATGACAGGTACAGCAGACACCGAGGCATTCGAGTTCCGTCAGATCTACGGTTTGGATGTCATTGTGATTCCGACTCACCGGCCGCTGGCGCGTAAGGATTTCAATGACCTGGTGTATTTGACGCAGGAAGAGAAATACGCAGCTATCATCACTGACGTCAAGCAATGCCAGGCGTCAGGCCGTCCTGTACTGGTGGGTACTGCCTCGATTGAGAGCTCCGAGTACCTGTCCCAGCTGTTGCAGAAAGAGGGCATTGAGCACAAAGTTCTGAATGCCAAATACCATGACCGTGAGGCTGAGATTATCGCTCAAGCGGGTCGTCCAGGCATGGTAACGATTGCTACCAACATGGCTGGTCGTGGTACAGACATTCTCCTGGGCGGTAACTGGGAATCAGAGGTTGCTGCGCTTGAAGATCCTACTGAAGAGCAGATCGCTCAGGTAAAGGCTGAATGGCAGAAGCGTCATCAGCAGGTCATTGAGTCGGGCGGCCTACATGTGATTGCTTCTGAGCGCCATGAGTCCCGTCGTATCGATAACCAACTCCGTGGCCGTGCGGGTCGCCAGGGTGACCCGGGCTCCAGCCGCTTCTATCTGTCGCTTGAAGACAACCTGATGCGTATCTTTGCATCAGACCGTGTGAAAAACTTCATGAAAGCGTTGGGCATGGAAGCAGGCGAGGCTATCGAGCATCGCATGGTGACCAACGCCATCGAGAAGGCCCAGCGCAAGGTGGAAGGCCGAAACTTCGATATTCGTAAGCAGTTGCTTGAATACGATGATGTTGCCAACGAGCAGCGTAAGGTCATCTACCACATGCGTAACACCCTGCTTGAATCGCAGGATGTGGGTGAGACCATCAACGAGTTTCGCCGTGATGCATTGGCGCAAACCTTCAGCGCTCATATTCCGCCGCAATCCCTGCCTGAGCAGTGGGATGTTGCCGGGCTTGAAGAGGCACTTTACAACGACTTCGGACTCAAGCTGCCGATTCAGCAATGGCTGGATGAGGACGACAAGCTGTACGAAGAAACGCTTCGCGAGAAGATCCTTGAAGCACTTGTAGCTGCCTATCATGAAAAAGAAGATCTGGCAGGTGCTGAGGCGTTACGCAGCTTCGAGAAGCAGATGCTGCTGCGCGTCATGGATGATCTGTGGAAAGATCACCTGAGCACGATGGATCATTTGCGCCACGGTATTCACCTACGGGGTTATGCGCAGAAGAATCCGAAGCAGGAGTACAAGCGCGAGTCCTTCAATCTGTTCCAAGAACTCTTGGAAAACGTCAAGCGTGACACGGTTCGTGTACTGTCCCATGTTCAGGTTCGGCGTGAGGACGCAGCTGAGGAAGAGGCTCGGATGCGTCATGAAGCCGAAGAGTTGGCCAAGCGCATGCAATTCCAGCACGCCGAAGCGCCCTCCATCGCACAGCCTGAAGTACAAGCGCCGGAAGAGGGTGAAGACACTGTCGTGCCGCTTGAGCCTACACGTAACGAGCAGAAAATAGGTCGTAATGAGCCTTGCCCGTGCGGCTCCGGCAAGAAGTACAAGCATTGCCACGGTAAGCTGGACTAATGCCCGGCTGACGTGAAAGCGTTGTGATCCTATCGCCGCGACCGGCTTAGCCGCTCGCGGCGTTTCATTGTTAGCTACAGGAGAAACTTCATGGCTGTTGGTCTCGGCCCTTTGTCTACGTTACATCCTGTTCCAGGGTTTGAGCTTGGCATCGCTTCTGCCGGCATCAAGCGTCCGGGACGCAAGGATGTGGTTGTGATGCGTTGTGAAGAGGGTGCGCGGGTTGCTGGGGTTTTTACGACCAATGCATTTTGTGCCGCTCCGGTTGTTCTGGCGCGCAGGCGATTCGCAGGTAATGTGCGTTATCTGTTGACCAACACAGGTAACGCTAACGCAGGTACAGGCGAGCCAGGAATGGCAGCTGCAGAGCGTACCTGTCAGGCGCTGGCTGATTTAACGGGTGTAGATGCCTCAGCCGTTCTGCCATTTTCAACGGGCGTAATTGGTGAGCTATTGCCTGTTGAAAAGATCGAAGCAGCACTGCCAGCAGCGCTGGCTGATCTCAAGGCAGACAATTGGGTTCAAGCGGCTACCGGCATTATGACGACTGATACGCTGCCCAAGGGCGCGAGCCGGCAGTTCACTTTTGAGGGCGAAACCGTTACCGTGACGGGGATCAGTAAGGGCGCTGGAATGATTCGCCCTAACATGGCAACCATGCTGGGTTACATTGCGACAGATGCAAAAGTAGCCCAGCCGGTTCTGCAGGATTTGCTACGAGACGCCTCTAATAAATCCTTCAATCGCATCACTATTGATGGCGATACCTCTACCAATGATTGCTGCATGCTTATCGCTACTGGTAAGTCCTCGCTTCCTGAAATCGACAAGCCCGACGGTGAGCTTTTTACTCGCCTGAAGCAGGCGGTCTTTGAGGTTTCCATGGAGCTGGCCCAGGCTATCGTTCGTGATGGTGAGGGGGCAACCAAGTTTGTGACAGTCGAAGTCAATGGTGGCAAGAATCACCAGGAGTGCCTGGACGTAGCCTATGCGGTGGCGCATTCACCACTGATCAAGACAGCCTTGTTTGCCTCTGATCCCAACTGGGGGCGAATCTTGGCAGCGGTTGGGCGTGCGGGGGTCCCCGAGCTGGATGTCAGTCTGATCGATGTTTTCCTGGGCGATGTCTGCATTGCTCAAAAGGGTGGACGCGCCGCTACCTATACCGAAGCACAGGGCGCTGAGGTCATGCGTAGAGAAGAGATCGGTATTCGTATCGAGCTAGGTCGTGGTCATTGCAGTGAGACAATCTGGACGACAGATCTGTCCCATGAATACGTGAAGATCAACGCGGAATATCGTACCTGACGCGAAACGTTTCCGGTTTATAGAGGAATCGTTTCATAACGCGCCTCTCTTGTGCTCCTATAGTCATAAGATTATGGATAAGGAGAGGCGCGTGTCTCTTACCCTGGTTATCGGTAACAAAAATTATTCGTCCTGGTCGTTGAGAGCTTGGCTGGTCATGGAGCTTTCCGGTGCTGCTTATGATGAGGTTCGTATTCCGCTCTATACGCCAGACAGCCGCGCACGTTTAAGGCAGCATTCGCCGACTGGTAAAGTGCCTGTATTGAAAACACCTGACGGGGTGATTTGGGATTCTCTGGCAATTGCTGAATATATGGCCGAGAACTATGCCAAGGCAGAGCTGTGGCCTACTGACGCCTCTGCACGGGCTATGGCTCGTTCATTGTGCGCTGAAATGCACAGTGGCTTTTCAGCACTTCGTAACCATTTGCCTATGGATCTGAAGCGCCGGCAACGGCTGGCAACAATGCCTGCCGAAGCTGAAAATGATATCAAGCGTGTCTGTTCATTGTGGGCAGAGTGCCGTGAACGCTTTGGTGCGCACGGGCCTTTCCTGTTTGGGCGAGCCAGTATTGCTGATGCTTTCTATGCGCCTGTTGCCACACGTTTGAAAAGTTATTCTGTGTCCCTGCCGCCTGAAGCAGATGCGTATGTAGACGCCATTTACTCATGGCCTGCATTCCAGCACTGGCATGAGGAGGCATTGAAAGAGAAAGAGGTTATTTCATGAGTCGGGTTCATGTCGCGGCAGCGGTTATTCGCAATTCCCTGGGGCAGGTGCTGATTGCTAAGCGATCGAAGGATCAGCACCAGGGCGGTCTGTGGGAGTTTCCGGGTGGGAAAGTTGAGGCAGGTGAGGGTGTTCAAGCTGCTCTAGCTCGCGAGCTGAAAGAGGAGCTGGGTATTCATGTAGAAGCCAGCCGTCCGCTGATTCAGGTTTGTCATGACTATACGGACAAATCGGTATTGCTGGACGTGTGGGAGGTCACCGGATTTTCAGGCGAGGCGAAAGGACTTGAGGGTCAGCCACTGGCCTGGGTAAGGCCGCGTGAGTTGCCTGATTATGAGTTTCCTGAAGCCAATATACCTATTGTCAAAGCTGTCCGATTACCACGCTCTTATTTGATAACGCCTGGTGACCTTGAGCCAAAGGCACTACTTAATGGCATTGCCAGGGCATTGGATGCAGGTATTGAGCTGATTCAGCTGCGTACACCTGCCTCATTCGACCCTCAATACCGTGATCTCGCCGTAGATGCTCAAGGGCTATGTGCTGGCCGTGCTCAGCTGATGCTTAAGGGACCCTTGGAATGGTTAGGTGATTTCCCAGCTGCAGGGTGGCATATAACCAGCCAGCAATTACGTCGTTACGCTGCTAATGGAAGGCCTTTTCCTGAGCATCGTTGGTTGGCAGCTTCCTGTCATAACGCTGAAGAACTTGAGCTTGCCAAGCAGATGAATGTCGACTTTGTAACGCTTTCACCTGTCCAGCCGACCGAGTCTCATCCTGGCGCCCCTGTATTGGGCTGGGACGCTGCGGGAGAGCTGTTGAAAGGGTTTAACCATCCGACATACTTACTGGGTGGTCTAGGACCAGCTGACTTGTCTCGTGCCTGGGCGCTAGGCGCTCAGGGAGTAGCCGGTATCCGTGCATTCTGGCCCGCAGAGTAACGTTTGAATTCCGGTGCGGACAACGGCACCGGAGTCTAACGCTGTATGCCCGGCCCTTTGGTTCGCGAAGTGTCAACCAAGGGGGTAGGTAGTAGTAACTCACCAATTTCGCTGGCGCGGCGGGCAATCACTTTTTGTTTAAACACTTCAAGGATCTCAACCAGCACCTCGTCAAGGTCTGTCTGCCCTCTGGGTAAGCTTTCATCAAAGCTGCGATCAGCGATACGACTGGCCAATGCCTTGAAGTCACGCGACTGCAATCCACTTACGGCTTCATGAATCAAGCGATTGACAATGTCAGCAAGGGTGTTGTCGAGGGACTTAGCGAGGCGGTCTCCCATAGGAAGCCGCTTCAAGGATTTAATGTCTTCGTTTTCAGCTACTGCCGAGCTGATTAACTCGCTTACATAGCGATGTAACGTAGCCTGATTATGGGCATAGCTCTCATCGATCATTCGTTGTACCCGTGACGCGACAGCATCAATCAGTTGCTGTTTGCGCGGTCGAATGACGTCATCAATCACTCGGCTGGAAAAGTCATCTTGTGTACGCAGCTCTGCCTGTATCTCGCCAAAAATCTTGATCATGACGCGATCTGAAATTTCCTCCATTACGAGCTGATAGTAGTGGTTGATGAAGTTATAGAGGCGCCAATGGCGAATGTCGATGATGCCTAGGCGCTGCAGGCGAACAAGCAAGGAGACTATGCGCAATACCCGCAACAGACGGAAGCCTCCGAGGGGAATACAACCTAATACGTCATACCAATGGATGAAAGGATAGTAGTACCACTTGCTATGGCGATGCTCTGCGATAGCAATGGCCCAGCCCAGCAACACGTCGAGAATGAAAAAGGCAACAAAGCAGAGGTCTATTTTCTGGAAGTTTGCATGAATATGGCTAGCGTACCATTCATGTCCTGCGGGAGTGGCTAGCTCAAGCAGGCGATTCAGTGGGCCGATCGAATAAAGGCTGTCAAAAAGAATCAAGGCCAGGTTTGCACACACCAATACGATGATGAATCCATCCCAGGTGGCATGTAATCCTTCGCGGCGACGTGTTGGTGCAACAGCGATGGGCTCACCCATCGTTATGCTCCACATTCTGGATCGGTTTCCACAAACGCTCGGGAACATTTTGGCGTCTACCAATAATACGCGCTACGACAAAGAGCAGGTCTGAAAAACGATTCAGATAAGCCATCCCTATACCTTCGAGTGGCTCGCTGAGATTCAGTGTCTGGCAACGCCGCTCGGCACGTCGAGCAATGCTGCGTGTAGCATGGGCGAGTGCAACTGCGCGCGAACCGCCGGGTAGAATGAAATTCTTGAGGGGGCCCAGCTCTTCGTTCCAGGTATCGATTGCCTGCTCCAGCCGCTCAATCTCTTGTTGGTTTAGCGCGCGGTAGCCTGGCATCGCCAGCTCGCCACCCAGGTCAAATAGACGATGTTGGCAAGGGGCCAATATGTCAATGATGGCTGTCAGCTCCGGAGTGCGGGTCTGCTGGTCTTCCAGCTCTGCAAGCAAGACACCCAGCATGCTGTTGAGCTCGTCTACATCGCCAATGGCCTCAATACGTGGATGGTCTTTACGGACGCGGCTACCGTCTGCCAGACCGGTTTCTCCTGTGTCACCGGTTCGGGTGTAGATTTTTGACAGGCGATAGCCCATGTATAGACTCCTTGGTATCAGTTATTGCCTGCCTCTGGCTGATTAAGCGGCAGGCGCAAGGTAAAACAGGTGCCCTCACCAGGTCTGGAATGGACTTCCATTTGTCCCTTGTGGTTATTGGTAATGATGAAGTAAGACACTGACAGCCCCAGGCCGGTCCCTTGTCCTACTTCCTTTGTTGTGAAGAAGGGCTCGAAGATCCGTTTGCAGATCGACTCTGGAATCCCGATGCCATTATCTTCGACCTGGATTTCAGCCCAATCACCTCTGCGATAAGTGCGCAGCATGACACGCCCCGTTTCGCCTTCTTCCTCGTCATCACGTTGATGAATGGCTTGGGCAGCATTCTTCAACAGATTCAGGAGGACCTGCTCAAGTTCATTGGCGATAACAGGTACGGGACCTAAGTCAGGATCAAACTCGCATTCAATGTGAAGTGCCCGAAAGTCGAAGCCCTCTGCCAGATCAAAGTCATTACCGGCAATCTCGATAGCTTGATCGATCAGGGAGGGTAGGTCGCAGGCGACCATCTTGCGATTGCTTCGCCGGCTGAATGCCAACATGTGACTCACGATTTTAGCCGCACGGCTTCCTGCCTGATGAATTCCATCCAGTAGGCGAGGAATTTCCCGTCCTTCCAGATAGCAGGTTACATCCTCCAGCCCCACTCCACACTCTGCTGCCTGCTCGATGTTCTTGGGCAGTTCAGGCGAAAGCCGGCGGCGGATATTCTGGACGTTATGCAGGATTGCCCCGAGCGGATTATTGATTTCGTGCGCCATCCCGGCAGCCAGTCCACCGACCGACAACATCTTTTCCGACTGCACCATGAGTTCTTCCATATTCAGCCGTTGAGTGATGTCGTCGATCCGGATGACTACTCCTCGTCCAGCGCCTCCCATGAGTGGATAGAACGTCAATGTGTAATGCCTGGGCGCGTCTATCAGCGCCCAGGTTACACGCTCTACCTTTTCCACTCTCATGTGCTCTGCGGCACGGCTGAGTTGGGGGAGGAACGGTTTGATTGATGGAAAGGCCAAAAAAATAGGCTGGTTCAATGCTTCGTCCAGGTTTGTACCTGAGAGGTTGGTTGCTTCTTGATTCCATTGCGTGACATAGAACTGTTCATCGACCGCAATCAACGCTGAGGGCATGGAGTCGATGATGCTGTTAAGGTAGTTCTGAAAGCCAGTAAGCTTTTTCTCGATTTTGCCGCGCACCTGAACTTCCAGTTCGAGCTTTCGGTTTGAGCGGCGCGTTTCTTCGGCCAGGGTTTGTGCCTGGAGCACTGCGGATTGGGCATCATCCCGGGCACGCTTGAGTTGCTGTTCGCGACCTTCGATACGGGTCAGCATGGTGTTAAAGGCATCCGCCAGCCGGCCTATCTCGTCGTCGCTGCCCTTGCCAGCGCGTAGAGCGTAATTTTCTTCGCGAGTAACCTGGCGAGACAGCTCTTCCAATTGAAGGATCGGACGAGTAATGAGCAGGCGAATCTGTCTGGCTACAACAAACCAAAGCAGGAGGCTGAACACCAGAATAGCAATACTGGCTGTTAGCGTTCCGGTATAAAAAGCGCCAGGTAACTCGCTACTGGCAACCAGTAATAGATGTCCTGAGCGGCCATCCTCTTGAGGAAGGTCAATCAGCACATTCGTACGAAATTCTCGCAGGCGCCAGTTTTCCAGATCCGTGTAATGGGTCGGTAATTTGAGAAGCGTGCCGTTCTGTACTTCTGCAAGTAAATGGCCGTCCTGGTTATAGATAGCAGCCAGGCGCAGTGGGCTGTAATTATCGAGTCTCTGCAGCAGAGCCTCGGCTCGCTCTTTCGAACTTAAGGCTTCCTGACTCAGGCTTGGAATTGCCAGCAGCCGACCAACCGTCTGCAACGCTTGGGGCGTCATGTTTTCCTGTGATATCCAGTAGGCGGCAGAGATAAAAGTAATATTGGCTACCAACAGTACAGCGCTCAGCAGCACAAGAAGAGCAGCCAGCAGTTTCTGGCCAACCGGGAGATTTCTGAGTCGCTCGCGCAGAATCATGGCTTACATCGCTGCAATAGGAGCGGAAAGGGTAGCCTGCGCTTAGTCTACCGGCAATCCATGGGTTTCCAGATGATCCCTCAGTCGGCGATAGAGCTGTTCCAGTGTCTCCAGGATAAGTCCATGCCTCTGAGCCTCTTGCAAGGCATAACCAAGCAAAAAGCTGATCTCGGTACGGCGTCCATAGATAACATCCTGAAGCATTGATGAGGTGTTATCGGCAGTGGCGTCAATTACGGCCAATACGGCTTCCTGAAGCCCAGGAGCAAGATCCTCGTGTTCAACTGCCTTTAGTAACCTGCCAAGCTCATTGGTAATTTTATTGATTTCGTGAGCATGCGCATTAAGCTCGCCGTTACGGCAATTATAGAGCACCGTCAGAGGGTTGATGGCGCAGTTGATGGCAAGCTTCCGCCAGAGTTGGCTTTGAATATCTGCTGTCCATTGAACAGGTATGCCCGCTTCGTTGAGCTCACCGAGCCAGTCAGGCGTGTGTTCAGGGTGAATGGGGTCACCTAACCAGGTATGACCTTTTCCGGCTTGCACGATTTTAAAACCCGACTCGCGGAAGGCACCTTCTGTGCTACTTGCCAGTATGCAGCGCGCTCGTGGGATGCGCTCGATTACACGCTCCTGGCTGCCAATGCCGTTCTGTAGCAGAACCACTTCAGCACCTGGAACAAGGCGGGAGGCTACTGCCGCAACTGCATTCTCAGCATCATAGGCCTTGCAGGTCACCAGAAGGCGTCGGATAGGAGACGCATCCTGAGGTGTTTCAGCAGGTAATGGATAAAGACTGTCCTGTTCACCCTCACGTAAGGAAAGCCCTCCGGCAGTACGGTATTGAGCCAGGCGCAGGCGGTCCCGGAAAATCAGGCGTACCGGAGTGCCGGCTCGGAACAAGCGTGCCGCCCATAAACCTCCCAGACTTCCCGCTCCCAGAATATGCCAGCTCATGACGCTACACCTCGCTAATGAAAAGAGAAGGAATTCATTGCTCACGACTTGGCATGATGGAATTCCGGGTAATCGACCACAGTCGTTATAATGGCTGCCCCTTTTTGATCGTCAAGCCAGACGTACTCTCAAGCGTCTGGCCTACATGGAGATATGACATGCCTTCCTTTGATGTAGTGTCCGAACTGGATAAGCACGAAGTGACCAACGCGGTCGATAACGCAATGAAAGAGCTGGATCGCCGTTATGATCTGCGCGGAAAGGGTTCTTTCGAATTCAAAGAACTCACGATAACAATGACAGCGGAAGCCGATTTTCAGCTTGAGCAAATGCTGGAAATACTCAAGCTCAATCTGGCCAAGCGCAAAATCGATGTGCAATGCCTTGAACTCAAAGATGCCTATGCATCAGGCAAGGTGGTCAAGCAGGAGGCTACGTTGCGCGAAGGTATCGATAAAGAATTAGCCAAGAAGATTGTTGCTTCGATCAAGGACAGCAAAATCAAGGTACAAGCCGCCATTCAAGGGGAGCAGGTCCGTGTTACTGGCAAAAAGCGCGATGAGCTTCAGGAAGTAATTGCCCTGTTGCGCGGTCAGGAACTGGGCATGCCACTTCAATTCAATAACTTCCGCGATTGATTCCAGCTTCTTTCATGTAGTTCGTCTCAACGGAACCTTCGAAGTACCGGTACGTCGCACTTGGCGTGACTAACGGCTATTGGCCGGTCATTTCCATTGATTTACGGAGAATCTCACGATGGATTTTAGTACGCAGTTCGATCGCCTACTCAAAGCTTCTGAGGCATGGTTGCCGATCCTGCTGCAGTATACCGCTCAGCTATTGCTGGCCTTGATTACCTTGGCTATTGGCTGGTGGGTCATCAACAAAGTAACGAATAACATGGCCCGCCTGCTAAAAGCGCGTCGTGTCGATGCCGAGCTGCTTGGTTTCGTGGGTAGCCTGGCCAATATCGTGCTCAAGGTGCTGCTTGCCGTCAGCGTAGCCTCCATGATCGGTATTGCCACTACATCATTTGTCGCTGTGATTGGTGCGGCAGGCCTGGCGGTGGGCCTGGCCTTGCAAGGTAGCCTTGCGAACTTCGCTGGCGGGGTACTGATTCTTATGTTTCGGCCTTATCGGGTCGGCGAGTTCATCGAGACTCAGGGCGTCATGGGAACTGTCGAATCAGTCCAGATCTTTCATACGATCCTGCTGACTGGTGATAACAAGACTGTCACCATACCTAACGGCACATTGTCGAACGGCATTATCACTAATTACTCACGTCAGCCTAAGCGAAAAGTCATTTTCAATGTTGGTGTTGACTACGAAGCCAACTTACAGAAAGGGCGGGAGATGCTACTCAAGCTGACTAAGGATCCCCGTGTTCATCATGATCCTGCGCCTGAGGTTGTGGTCTCTGAGCTGGGCGACAGTGCCATTACCCTGTCACTACGCTTCTGGACCAACAGTGGGGACTACTGGCCGCTTATGTTCATGCTAAATGAGCGTGCACGCGATCAGCTGGCTGAAGTCGGAATCGGTATCCCATTCCCTCAGCGAGTTGTACACATGGTGTCGGAGAAACCTTCTGCTACCGAATGACAAAAAGCCCGCATTGATGCGGGCTTTTTATTGAGCGCTATGGCGTGGTGGGCTCGCCTGTAGCTTCCCGGCTTGGTGTCTTTCGTTGCTGTAACCAGAGCAGGGCGATCAATATCAAGGTTGGAATTCCCAACAGTGTCGTGATCATGAAAAACGATACGTATCCAACGTGCTCGACCATGCTGCCAGAATAGCCGCCTAGCAGACGAGGCAGCAGCAACATCAACGAGCTGAGCAGGGCATATTGGGTAGCAGAAAAGCGTAGGTTTGTAAGGCTGGATAAATAGGCAATAAAAGCCGAAGAAGCAAGGCCCGCACTAAAGTTGTCGCAGCAGATGGCAATGATGAGAAGCATCGTACTGGCACCTGTTGTGGCAATCAGGGCAAACAACAGATTGGTCAGCGCTGAGGCCAAGCCGCCTAGAAAGAGAATTGGCAGAATACTGATGCGAGCGGTCAGAACCCCGCCTGCAGCTGCGCCTAATAGCGTCATCACCACGCCAAATACCTTGCTAACCATAGCAATTGTTTCCTTGCTATAGCCAACATCGATATAGAACACGCCAGCCATAACGCCCATGACAGTATCGGACAGACGATAGGTGGAAATCAGTCCCAGCAGCATAAGTGCCTGCCAACGGTAGCGCTGGATGAACTCACTGACTGGCGTCAGAACTGGGCCCATGAGCTTGCGTCCCGAGCTGGACAGACAGATAAGAGTGATCGACAGGTACATCAGGCCTCGAGGCCAATAGCCTCCAAAAAAAGCCTGACAGCCGCCGGTGACAGCAATACACAGTACGATCAACACAATGACCGAGACCGCCTGGTGGGCAAAGTCGAAGCGGGGGACTTCGTTATCATTGCTGGCGGTTTGGTGCAGGTTCATGGGCTGACGAATCTGTTCCAACAGATCCTTGATGGGCTCATAGATTCGACGCCCCCAGGGAGATACACAGCCAGTGATAAACAACGCATATAAAATGGCGCGAGGCCAGGCGAAATCGATAACCGCATTAATCATGGCAGGTATCGAGATCAGCATGACCAGAACAAGTGCAACCGAAAGCAGTTGGTGATTAAAGCCAAAGCGCGAGTCGGCCAGCCCCATGGGCGCTGCCAGAGGAGGTTCGCGAATAAGAAGGCTGGTTAGCAGGCCCGGCAGTACCAGCAATGCAAAAAGCATATACGTAGTGGCCCAGGCCGACTGGCTGTAATTCAGTAAACTGGAGCCAAGCATTTCGGCGAGGAAGAGTGCTCCTGCGCTTGCTAGAAGGGAGGCGATTCGGTAACCGGTCATATAGCAGGCTGCCAGGGCCGCTTGCCGTGAGTCTTCTGCTATTTCGAGTCGATAGGCATCAACTGCAATGTCTTGTGTGGCTGATGAGAAGGCCACAACGACAGCCAGCGCAATCATAGCGCTCAGGTGGTACTGCGGGTTACACAGTGCCATGCCCACCAAGCCTATGCCGATGAGTATCTGCGACAGAACCAGCCAAGAGCGCCGACGTCCCAAGCTGCCAATGATCGGCAGGCGCCATTGATCCAGCATGGGCGACCATACCCATTTAAAGGCGTAGGCAAGGCCAATCCAACTGGCATAGCCAATGGTTTCGCGCGAGACACCGGCCTCCCTTAGCCAGACGGACAGAGTGGAAAAAACCAACATCGTCGGAAGGCCTGCCGCAAAACCCATTAGCAGCAATGCCAGACATGCAGGGGACTTGTACGTGGCGAGGGCTTCTCGCCAAAAGTTTCTGATCATGCGAACCGATATTTACAAAAACACACACTCTACTCGCAAGCCTCAAGTGGATTCCACCTATGCCGACGCATGTCCACACGATCGTTACGAAAAATGATGCCTTCAGCTAACAAACGCTGTCGTTGTTCTATTCCGGAAGGGGAATCCGAGGGCAGACTGATTCGCCCATCAGCCCCAATGACGCGATGCCAGGGAAGGGTTGTCCCCTCCGGCAAACGGGAGAGCGTTCGCCCTACCCATCGGGCTGCGCGTCCCAATCCGGCTAGTTCAGCCAGTTGGCCATAACTGACTACCTTTCCGGGCGGTATCACAGCCATGGCTCCGAAGAGCGCCGACTGGCGATTTTCAGGTGTAGCTGAATGCTCGAAAGGAGGCTGAATCATGCTGCTGAACTCGACGTATTTCAAAAAATAAGCAAAGAAATGCTGCGCCTGTGGAATTTATCAATAGAAATCAGTCATATGCGCTTGGCGTAAAACGCTGCGTATTTATTACCTAGCGTCATTCCTGCTCTCTTAACAAGAACCGGGCAATCGCAACCGGCTCATCTCTTTACAACGGCGTCTTTTATGTTGTCACGAACTCTCTTTTGCCTTGCCGCTTTTTCTGCCGTCTCCAGTGCCGCATTTGCGGACACGGTATGGTTGAAAAATGGTGACCGCTTGACCGGGACGATCAAGCTTTTAGACAGCAAGAAGCTATTGTTGCAGACCGATTACGGTGGCTCTATCCCGTTGTCCTGGGACAAGGTAGCTACGCTACAACGCGATAAACCCGTGTTGGTACAGCGCGGCGAATACGAGAGCAATATTGAGGTCAAGAGCCTCAAACCAGCAAGTCAGGGCCAGGTCATTGTCGAAACGGAACAGCAGGGCGTGCAGACCGTTCCTCTGGCTAGCATCAGTCAGATTGTGCCACCAAGGCCGCTGCTGCATGACTTTTCGTGGAAAGGTAATATCGATGCGGCATTGAATTACAAGCGTGCCGACAAAGATACCGACGACTACGATATAGATTTCAAGACCCAGGCACGGCATGGCATGTGGCGTCATAACGCCCAGGGTAGTTACGACCGCGAAAAGAAGGATGGAGCAGTCTCTACAGATAACTGGTCCCTTCAGTACGCACTGGATCGTTTCTTTAATGAAAGATTTTTCTGGCAGGGACGACTGTCCTATGACAGGGATAAGGTCGAAGAGATCTCTCGCCAGCGTAACATTGGTACAGGTCCAGGCTATCAGTTTTGGGATAACGAATTGGGTGCCTTCTCGCTGACAGCACTTCTGGCTCGTGCCGATTACCAATACCGTGATGGCGACAAGGACAGCTTTTATTCAGTGTCCATGAAGTGGGACTATAACCGTTATGTTTATGGCCAGACCGTCCAACTTTTCACCATAGGTGAGGTAGGACGCCCCTTGGACAATACGGCCAGCTTCAGCCTGGATACAGATGTAGGCCTTCGTTATAAGGTTACCAACTGGGCGTCTCTTAATCTGAAGGCGTCAAAACAGCTGGTCAGCGGAGCAAAGGGCAGTCTTAACGAAACTCAGTACAGCGCTGGTATCGGTGTGACGTGGTAATTGCGTATGTAAGGCGCCTTTAAGGCGCCTTTTTTATTGAACGCCTTAAGAGCCATACCTTGTAACACTCCTTTCTTTAATGCAAAAGCCCGTATTGCCTGGGTTCAAGCCCTTATTATCATTACCATTCCAAGGGCAAGGGTTGAATTAGTCGCTGGTCAACGCCACTTTGAAGCTTTGGTATGTTCGGGCCTTGGAGGCCCCAAAGGACACTGCGATGCGCAAATTCCTCTTTCTGTTTTTACTGTTTCCCCTGTTGGAGCTGGCCGTGATGATCAAGATCGGTAGCTCCATTGGAGTCGGCTGGACGTTAATCCTGCTGATCCTGAGTACCCTGACGGGCATAGGCATGCTTCGTGTAGCTGGTTTTACAACGCTCTGGCGGGCGCGTATGCGTATTGCCATGGGTGAGGTGCCTGAAAAGGAAATCATGCAGGGACTGACAATGGCTGTCAGTGGCTCTCTGTTTGTCCTGCCCGGTTTTATCAGTGATGTACTGGCTCTGCTGGTGCTTTTGCCGGTAACACGCAAGATGTTAATAGGCTCTGTAATGGCCCGGATCAACGTGCGTAGCGGCGGGCATACGTATCAGCATAAGCCTGGTGATTTTCATCAGGATCGCCAGCGCTCAGAGGGGCCTCGTGTGATAGAGGGTGAGTATGAGCGAAGGGATGATAAGAAGCCGTTTAATCGCTGAATTTAGAAAATTTTTTAGCTCTGCCCCTTGAAATGATTTTCTACAACCTCATGTAGCGGACACCGTAAGGTTCTTGCCGATGGCAGGCTGAATTCGCATTCCGTTCTGCGGGGTGCACCCGGCGAAGCCGGTTAAAACAAAACGGCCGGTGGTCTTCACCGGTAATTGGAAACGCTTACATATTAGGAGATACGACTATGAAGCTTCGTCCTCTGCATGATCGCGTCGTGATCCGTCGCAGCGAAGAAGAAACCAAGACTGCTGGCGGCATCGTGCTGCCGGGCTCGGCTGCCGAGAAGCCGAATCGTGGTGAAGTCGTTGCGGTAGGAACCGGTCGCGTTCTGGATAACGGCGAAGTTCGCGCTCCAGCCGTAAAGGTTGGCGACAAAGTAGTATTTGGCCCCTATTCCGGCAGCAACACCATTAAGGTTGATGGCGAAGAACTGCTGATCATGGCTGAGTCCGAGATCCTGGCTGTACTGGAAGGCTAATTGCCGATCCCTGTTTCCACCGAATTCGTTTAGAGGAAAAAGAACATGGCTGCTAAAGAAGTCAAATTCGGCGACTCCGCCCGTAAGAAAATGCTGGTCGGCGTAAACGTTCTGGCTGACGCTGTAAAAGCGACGCTGGGCCCGAAAGGTCGTAATGTTGTCCTGGATAAGAGCTTCGGCGCTCCGACCATCACTAAGGACGGCGTTTCCGTTGCCAAAGAAATCGAACTGAAAGACAAGTTCGAAAACATGGGCGCTCAGCTGGTCAAGGATGTTGCATCTAAGGCCAACGATGCAGCTGGTGACGGTACTACTACTGCTACCGTTCTGGCTCAGTCCATCGTTAACGAAGGTCTGAAAGCAGTTGCCGCCGGCATGAACCCGATGGATCTGAAGCGTGGCATTGACAAGGCGACCATCGCCATTGTTGCCCAGCTCAAAGAGCTGTCCAAGCCTTGCGCCGATTTCCGTGCCATTGCACAGGTGGGCACTATTTCCGCTAACTCCGACGAATCCATTGGTAGCATCATTGCTGAAGCCATGGAAAAAGTTGGTAAAGAAGGCGTTATCACCGTTGAAGAAGGTTCCGGCCTGGAAAACGAACTGTCTGTTGTAGAAGGCATGCAGTTTGACCGTGGCTACCTGTCTCCTTACTTCATCAACAAGCCAGACACCATGTCTGCTGAGCTGGACAACCCGCTGCTGCTGCTGGTTGACAAGAAGATCTCCAACATCCGCGAAATGCTGCCGGTGCTGGAATCCGTTGCCAAAGCTGGCCGTCCGCTGCTGATCGTTGCTGAAGACGTCGAGGGCGAAGCCCTGGCTACTCTGGTTGTCAACAACATGCGCGGTATCGTCAAGGTTGCTGCTGTTAAGGCGCCTGGCTTTGGCGATCGTCGTAAGGCCATGCTGCAGGATATCGCTATCCTGACTGGCGGTACTGTGATCTCCGAAGAAGTAGGCCTGAGCTTGGAAAGCACCGCTCTGGAGCACCTGGGTCAAGCCAAGCGCGTTGTGATCAACAAAGAAAACACCACCGTTATTGACGGTGCTGGTGTCCAGGTTGATATCGAAGCTCGCGTTAAGCAGATCCGTGCTCAGGTTGAAGAAACTTCTTCCGACTACGACCGTGAAAAACTGCAAGAGCGTCTGGCCAAGTTGGCTGGCGGTGTTGCCGTAATCAAGGTGGGTGCGGCTACTGAAGTCGAAATGAAAGAGAAGAAAGCCCGCGTTGAAGACGCCCTGCATGCTACTCGTGCAGCCGTTGAAGAAGGCGTGGTGCCTGGCGGTGGTGTTGCTCTGGTACGTGCTCTGCAGGCTATCGAAAACCTGAAGGGCGACAACGAAGACCAGAACGTAGGTATCACCTTGCTGCGTCGTGCGGTTGAAGCACCTCTGCGTCAGATCGTTGCCAACGCTGGTGGCGAGCCAAGCGTTGTGGTTGACAAGGTTAAGCAGGGCTCTGGCAACTACGGCTTCAACGCCGCTAGCGGCGAGTACGGCGATATGATCGAGATGGGTATTCTTGATCCAGCCAAAGTGACTCGTAGCGCACTGCAAGCTGCAGCTTCTATTGGTGGCCTGATGGTTACCACTGAAGCGATGATTGCCGATATCCCAGAAGACAAGGCTGCTCCGGCAATGCCTGACATGGGTGGCATGGGTGGCATGGGCGGCATGATGTAAGCCCAGCTCCTCAGCTGAAAAAGCCCGGCCATATGGCCGGGCTTTTTTATGACCGTAATAATTACAGTGCAGGCGTAGCGGAGGTGGCCTTTTCTGAAGAGGGAGTTGGGTGATAAAGCATTAGTCGATAAAAGCCCAGGCAGATCAGCCAATCGAAGAGCGCGGTCCATAGGTTGTGTGAAAGGAAGTGCGCTCCCTGCATCATTCGACCGACAGAAAAGACGCAACCCAGCGCAAGCGCCGTCGTTAAGGCAAGGCGTGCCAAGCGTGGACGACGGTCACGCAGAAAGAAATAGAACGCGAACAGCGTAAAGCCGCTGGAAGCATGGCCACCGGGCCAGCACAGGTTTGCTTTATTCGTGGCGGGGCGTTCTGACAATAGTGGGGAGTAAACCTGATTGCCCCCATATTGAACCAGACTCCAAGGGCAGGGGACGTCGGTTAGCTTTTTCAGCGGCATGACAATGGCTGTGCAAGTGCCCATGGCAAGCACCAGATACCCCAAAGATTTTCGCCAAGACTTCAATGGAGGCCAAAAAAGGCTCAGGATCGAGCCGGCAATCGCAATAAGGCCGATCAGAATAACAAGTTGTTTGGCTCGATCATGCAAAACATCCTCAAGGAATGCGCTGTGTCGCCCTATAAATCCTGTGCCTGGATCATAAAAGGCGTCTGCCAGGGCAAAGTCCAGGCGTGTGGGCTCAATACTTAATAAAAGAATCATTACTGCCAAAGGCAGACCCAACGCCCAGAAAAAGTTGAGCGGGCGAGAGTAAGCAGAAGCGTTCATGGGTATCCTAGAGGGAAGAAATTATTTACAGGTCAGGCGGCGTTTCGATCTAAACAGATCAAACAGGGCTCCCTGTACGGTGCGCTGTATCGTGTTATGCCCAAGTGAATGGGCAGTGAAAAAAATGTTAAACACGCCTGCGGTGCTATCACGAGGCAATGAGGTGAGTTCATGCGTATTCTGGTAGTTGAAGATAACCGCGATATCTTGAGTAACCTGATGGACTACTTGAGTCTCAAAGGTTATACGGTTGACTGTGCCCAGGATGGGCTTTCGGGCCTGCATCTGGCGGCAACTGAGCATTATGACCTGCTGATCCTCGACATCATGCTGCCAGGAATCGACGGGTACACGCTGTGTCAGCGTTTACGTGAAGATGCACGACGCGATACCCCGGTTATCATGCTAACAGCGCGTGATCAACTGGATGATCGCCTCAAGGGCTTCCGCTCTGGCGCAGACGACTATCTGGTTAAGCCTTTTGCCTTGTCGGAGCTGGCTGCTCGGGTTGAAGCGGTCATGCGCAGAACGCGGGGAGGCGGCCGACGCCAGTTGCAAGTGGCCGATCTTGTCTATGATCTGGATACGCTAGAGGTCAGCCGCGCCGGCAAGTCTCTCAAGCTAAATCCTATTGGTCTCAAGCTGCTTGCGTCCCTTATGCAAAAGAGTCCCCATGTAATCCGGCGAGAAGTTCTGGAGGAAACGCTTTGGGGTGATGACTGCCCTGATAGCGACAGCCTGCGTAGTCATATTCACCAGCTTCGCCAAGTCATTGATAAGCCCTTTGAAACACCCCTGCTTCATACCGTCCACGGTGTAGGCTATCGACTGACGAATGATGGTCATGGAGTATAAGCAGAGCCTTTTACGTCGAATTATCATTGCCTTTGTGCTGATGACTGCCGTGGTTGGCGGTCTGTTTTCTTTTGGCATTGTCGAAGTTGTGCATTTGGTCGAGGAGCAGTTGATCTCCGAAGACATGAGCAATGAGCTCAATCGCATGTTGCGAAGAGACATGCGAAACGGTGGCCAGCCTGTGCTGGATCCTGGCATGAAGCTTTATTACGCTCCTGAGAACGAGCCGCAGTCGTTGCCTCCCGATCTGGTCGGGCTCAAGCCGGGCTTTAGCGAAGTTAAGGAGAGCGGCCGTTATTACTATGCCTGGGTTCGTTTCCAGGACGGCCGGCATTACATTCTTTTGCAGGATCAGAGTGATTTCGAGCGACGAGAAAAAGCGCTTTACCGCGTCGTGCTCAAGGGTTTTTTACTAAGCGTTGCGCTATCAGGCCTGCTGGGCTGGTTGCTGGCGCGCCGAGTCATTGCTCCGGTCAGTCGTCTGGCTCGCCAAGTTCGTCACCGTGATCAAATGTTGTTGATGGCGCCGCCATTGGCCCCTGATTACACCAATGATGAGGTGGGAGAACTGGCAGCAGCATTTGATGATGCGTTAGGGCAGCTACGCGATGCCCTGACTCGAGAGCAGCTATTTACTAGTGATGTCAGTCATGAGCTGCGTACTCCATTGATGGTAATTGCTACATCGTGCGAGTTGCTGGCTGAGGACCCAGGCTTAAGCCCAAGGGGTAAGGCCCAGCTGCAGCGTATGATGAGTGCTACCGAAGAAATGCGGGATCTGGTGCAAACCTTCCTTCAGTTGGCTAGAGCGCAACGTGATGTAGCCGTGATTGCACCTCGCAGTTCGCTCACAACAATTGCTGATGAACTGGTGCAGCAGTGGCAAGGTGCGATTGAAGCGAAGGGGTTAACCTTAAGATATGAGCCCGGGCTTCATAATCCGCTACACACTTATAACGCTCCATTCCTGCGGTCAGTCATGAGCAATCTCCTGCGTAATGCTCTTCATTACACGGATTCCGGAGAGATTCGCCTGACGCTGGAAGAGACGGCGTTTACAGTTGAGGATACGGGCACGGGTATTCCCAACGCTCAGCATGACGAAGTCTTCAAGCCTTTCGTACGGGGCAGTGCAGGGCGAGGAGAAGGACTGGGGCTTGGTCTCTCTCTTGTCCATCGTATCTGCCAGCTGCAAGGCTGGAAGGTTGTATTGAGCAATCGTCAGCCCAACGGCTGCTGTTTTAGAGTCGAGTTGGCGCTACCGGAAGGCAGCAAAAGCGATTGACGTAATTTTCACATGACCTTGACCCTCATTTAACGGCTCGCTCCATAAGGTGGCTGCATCTGACTTATGGAGTGTCGCCATGAAATCCACGATTGAGCTTCCTTTTTCCGAGAAATATGACCGCGCGCATGCCGAGCAATATTTCAAGAAGCATCAGGATGGCTTGGCCCGCCGATTATCCCATTGGCGAGATGAGCAGCTTGCCCGTCGTGCCCTGAAGTTAGCCGGGCAGCCCAGTCTGGTTTTAGACCTACCCTGTGGCGCCGGTCGTTTTTGGCCTCTACTGGCCGAAAAGCAGAACCGGGTCATTATTGGCGCTGATAACTCGGCTGATATGCTGGCTGTTGCTTGTGCTTCTCAGCCTAAACATATCGTTCAGCGTGTTCGTACCCTGCAGACATCCGCCTTTGCCATCGATCTGCCTGATAACGCAGTAGACAGTATTTTCTGCATGCGTCTAATGCATCACATAAGTGACAGTGGTGACCGGCTGGAAATGTTGAATGAATTCAATCGTGTAACACGCGACACGGTCATTCTGTCATTATGGGTTGATGGTAATTTCAAGGCATGGCGTCGCAGGCAGCTTGAGGCCAAGCGACAGCTCCGCAATAAAAGCACGGGTTATCAGAATCGTATCGTTCTAAATACCGAGCAGGTCGAGCATGAGTTCGTACAGGCCGGTTTCAGTGTCGAAAAGCATCTTGATTTTCTGCCGCATTATTCAATGTGGCGTGTTTATATCCTAAGAAAGGTTTGATTATGTCCGATATGTCTTTCCCACAAGGTACAGCAGCATCAAAGGGTCCAGAGTGTTCCTTTGAAAACTGGTGGGGCATGTCGGGCGAGTGGGTTGAAGCGCCCAATGAGCGGCGGGGGGGAGAAAGTGGCGTCCAACGCATACGGATTGGTGACGGTACTATTGCTTACGCCAAACGTCAGGTAGGGCATATTTACCGAAGCCTGCGCCATCCATTTGGACGGCCAACCGCTTTACGTGAACGGGATGCCTTGGCCTCGATTGCTGCGTTAGGTGTTGGTGTGCCAGAACTTTTGTTCTGCGAAGCACGCCGGGACGGACAGGGCGGATGGCGTGCTCTTCTGGTCAGTGCTGAACTCAGTGGTTATGTCTCGCTTGAAGAGTGGTACGCCAGCGGGGATCAGGCGCGTTATGACCAGGCTGTCCGCAATGTCTTCCTGACGCAATTGGGCGCTATGTTGGCGCGCCTTCATAAAGCGCGCTGGCAGCACGGTTGCCTGTATGACAAGCATGTATTTCTGCGCACCCGCGAAGTAAATGGGCAAGTTGAGTTTGATGTTGCATTACTCGATCTTGAGAAGTGTCGTCGTCGTTTTTCATCGCAACGTGCCGCTCGGCGGGATCTTCTGCAACTTAAGCGCCATTCGTCGTTCAGTCATGCGGACTGGCAGACCTTGGTCTACGGTTACCAAGCAGTATTTGGCAAGGTCATCAAAGGGTTGCAGCCATGAACTTAACAATTACAAGAAGTCTGCTTTTAGTGGGTGCTCTCGGCGTTACAACAATGGCATTCTCAGCCTGGCACGAGCCGGGTGCGACAGTGGTCCAGGGACACGAAGGAATCGCCTATTGCCAGACACCGGCTAATGCCAGAATGGTTAAAGCGGTTCCGGCCGATGAGAATCTCATGCTGTTCTTGTATGGCATGTCTCAAAGCACGACAGGTGCTCGCTGATAATTAACGCTGCGAAGTACGGGAAAAGGGTTTTTATTCATTCAGAGCTCGGGCATGCTGTGAGTGTTTGATTTGATTACCTCGAGCAAAACCTATGGCTGATGGTATTTTTTCCCGGTGCAGCGTTCAAAGTCTTCTGGATACGGACTTTTATAAGCTCACTATGATGCAGGCTGTCCTGCACAACTATCCCAATGCGGAAGTCGAGTGGGCATTTAAATGCCGAAACAATGAGGATCTTCGCCCCTACGAAGCTGAGATCCGTGCCGAGATTGAACGGCTTGCCGATATTAGTATCAGTGATGAGCAGTTAGCGTTCCTCGAGCGTATCCCTTTTATCAAACCCGACTTTATCCGCTTTCTTCGTCTGTTTCGCTTCAATCCACGCTACGTGCACATTGGGGTTGAGAACGATGCCTTCAGCTTGCGCCTGCGAGGCCCGTGGCTGCATCTGATCCTTTTTGAAGTTCCTATTCTTGCTCTGATAAGTGAAGTGCGTAATCGCAATCGCTATCCGGACCAGAGCCTGGAGCAAGCCCGTGACCAACTCTATCGTAAGTTCGAATGGCTAAAGCAGGAGGCTAGCCCTACCGAACTGGCCAATTTCAAAATGGCAGATTTCGGTACGCGCAGGCGCTTTTCGTTCCCGGTTCAGGAGATGGTAGTCAAGGCGTTGAGAGATGACTTCCCTGGCCGTTTCGTAGGTACCAGCAACGTTCATTTAGCGCTGAGTCTGGGTGTAACACCACTAGGTACGATGGCACATGAGTGGTTCATGGCTCATCAGCAATTAGGGCCAAGACTGATTGACAGTCAGATTGCTGCCCTGGACTGTTGGGTGCGTGAGTACCGTGGGCTTTTAGGGATTGCCCTGACCGATACCGTGACCATGGATGCCTTCCTGCGCGATTTTGATCTGTATTTCGCGAAGTTGTTTGATGGCTTGCGTCATGATTCGGGTGACCCACTCACATGGGCCGAGAAGGCAATCAGGCATTACGAAAGCCTAGGCATTGACCCGATGAACAAAACGCTGGTGTTTTCCGATTCGTTGAATTTGGAAAAGGCCTTGGGCCTTTATCGTGCACTGAATGATCGGATCAAGGTAAGTTTTGGTATTGGCACCAACTTCACATGTGATTTACCAGGCGTTGCACCGATGAATATCGTGCTTAAGATGACGTCCTGCAACGGCCAGCCAGTGGCCAAGATCTCTGACGTGCCTGGCAAGACTCAGAGCGAAGATCAGGATTTCGTTTATTACTTGAAGCACGTTTTTCAGGTCGCTTCCTGATCAATAGACATGATGGGTACTACCAGGTACCCATCGTGCCTAATCAATGCAATAGCAGATGGTTGTCCCATAGGCCTGAAGGCAGTTCGAGCGGCTTCATCGTGATATTTACATTGCTGCAGTCATAATGGCGGCAACGCCCCTGACCTGATGTAACGATAAAGCCATCCTCTACTGCGCCAACGCCGGCGCAGTCTGGCAACGGCGCATCCAAGCGCAATTCGCCGCTGTCCACGTCCCAGATGAAAAAGCGATTGCCGCGAGGCGCTGTCAGGGCGACAAGTCTGAGTTCACTATGCACCGCTACGCTCGCAGTATAGTGGGCCATGGCCTGACGCTGTGGCTCGGCCACTGGAAACGCCTCAAAGGTCTTGCCAGGACGCTTGATGCCTAGCATGGCTGCGGCATCGGTCGCGGCCCCCATATACTGCTGACAAGCCAGGATAGTGCCGTCTGTAGCAATAGCCAGATGGCGAATGCTATTCATCTGCAAATCCAGGGTTTCCTTGGAAAGCAGCTCGCCTGAGCGGCTCATTAATACCAGGCTGGGCTCCATGGCATGGAGATTCATTTCTACACGGCTTTCAGCCTCGGTGCGAATACCGCCGTTGGCAACAACAAAGGTCTCGCCATCCGGCATCCAGGCTACTTCATGGGGCCCCAGGCCATGAGTGCTTAACTCATGCGTACGGGTCAAACGTCCCTCGTTGAATCGATAGGCACTTAGCAGGCCGCGGCCTGGATCTGTTGTGTCATTTTCAGTCGCGTAGAACCACTCACCGCTCGCATGGAAAACTCCATGACCATAGAAATGACGATCAGAAGGTGAGTCGAGCGTCTGGACAAGCTTCCCATCACGTAGGTCTATTACATAGCTCTGGGTACCTGGACGACGGGCTACGAAGACTGCGAAAGGCTCTTCAGGGTGCGTCACGATGGCATGGCACCGCTGGGCAACCTGAGTAACAAATACAGACTTGCCGTTGAGGCGATAACCAACGGCATAGTGGTGGCCATCTACGTCATCGCGGGCAGAAAGCAGCAGAGGCTCTTGATCGCCGGAAGCAAACGTCCAGCTGCCTAGACGTTGCAGGGTATGGAGCAGGCTACTAAGTACGGTTGACATGATAGGTACCCGGTGTTTTCAATCAATCGCCGTCATTGGCGTTGAACCCTAACTGGATGCCGAGAGCTTTGGCCAACTCGCTCTCATGGAGACGATGTACGGTATTAAGGCTGTCGTAGAACGCGTTGAGCTTGGCAATGCCGCCCTCGTCGCTGAGCCAGTGTTTCAGTGGCTGTTGTTGCAACTCAGCCAACTGTTTACTGCTATCGCCATAGGCTGCATCGATCTTGTCAGCTAGCGGCTTCTGTTCTTTGGGTAGTAACGCACGTAACCCTTTACCCTCTACACCGTTCCATAGTGTCTGGGCGCTGGCAAGGCTTGCTGCAATACTTAACAGTGAAGACTCACTGCGCCACGCTTCGGCCTGATACGGTTGAGGAATACCTTTGCTTTGGCGACCCAGCGGGACGGCCAGTTTTTTCTTCAAGCTGTCCAGCGCAGTGACCTGGACTCGCAGGAGGTCGGCAATAGCTTCCTGAGCATCGGCATAGCGCTGGTTCGGAAATTTGGAGAGCTGTGCCAGCATCCCATCGGTTTCCTTCCAGCGAGCCAGAATGCGCTGGGCCAGTTCCTGCTGATGCTCACTAATAGCAGTCAGGAGCGGGCAGTAACGTACCTTCTGCTCAGCATCGGCCAATTCAATGTTGCTGTCGAACAGAATATATTCATAAGCTGTCAGGCCCTGAACGACGACACTGGCTTTATCCAGCGTAGTTTTATCAACCTGTGGGTTGCTTTTAAGCAATTGCTCAACTTGACGGGCGACCAGATTCTTCTTGTCGGGGTAGAACTGTACCTGCCAGGCCGTATTGTTCTCAGCCAGCGGACCAATCAGTAATGGCTGCAATTCAGCCCAGGCCTTTTGCGCATTGAAAAAAGCCTCGCGCGCCTTGTTAAGATCCTCCTTGCCTGAGCAGAAGGCTACGGCGCTGGTTGCCAATGTGCGGTCGGCATCTACCCAGCGGGAGTACGCTGGTAACAACACCTGCTCGGCAAGAGCAGCGCTGGTCTGAGCCTGTTGATTCTGTGGCGAGCAGGCACCGAGTGCCAGGGCAAGACCGGTTAGCAAAAGCCGCGGGCGGAACATGTAACGCTCCTTATAACGAATTCAGAAAATCAAGCAGGGCTGTACGCTCTTCGGCATTGAGCCCCAATACGTTTTGCTTGGCCGTCTCGGCTTCCCCGCCATGCCAGAGAATGGCCTCGAGCAGGTTACGAGCACGACCATCATGTAAAAACTGCGTATGGCCGCTGACTTTCTGGGTCAGGCCGATCCCCCACAAAGGTTGAGTACGCCACTCACGGCCACTGGCTAAAAATTCGGAGCGATTGTCGGCCAGTCCTTCGCCCATGTCATGCAATAAAAGATCGCTGTAAGGGTGAATGGTCTGGTTGGCCAACTCGGGGACCTCTGCGGTGGCAGCGGTTTGGAAGGTTGGTATGTGACAGGCAGTACAGCCTGATGCATAAAATAAGGTCTTGCCTTGCAAGACGGAGGGCTTCTCAACGCCACGCCTGACAGGGACTGCAACGTTGCGCGTATAAAAGAGCACCATGCGGCGTATGTTGTCGCTAACTTCTGGATCACCGCCATTAGGCGCCTGCTTGCAGGCGGTTTGGGCCTCTGTACAATCGTCATTGGGAATCAGACTGGTAGTCAGACCCATGTCGCCGGAAAAGGCCGTAGCGTTTTGTTGGTCAAGGGTAGGTTGACCAGCTTTCCAGCCGAACCGACCCAGCATCGTCTTTTGCTCGGCAAAGCTCCAGACCCAGTTAGCACGCCCGGAAATACCATCCCCATTATCATCATCAGGGTCGGCATTCTTGAGGATGTCGTTTTCAGGGATGGCTTCCAGCAGGCCTAATCCGATCATGGGCGGCGCTACACGGGCAGAAAACTGAACATGCGGATGAAACGGGCCGTAGCCGAGATTTTCTATACGCAGTGTGGGCTTGCGCAAAGTGATCACCGTTCCATCCTTGAACGTGATTGGTATGTCTGTGTAATCGAATCTGACCTTGCCTTCTGGAGGGACGCCTGGAATAGCATTGTCTTGCAGCTGTCCGCCATAGGTAGGTTCAGGCACGACACCTAGTTTTTTCAGTGTCTCCTCATCCTGCGGTCCGCCCGGTATAGAAAGTCTGACCAGCATGGTAAATGCATTGGTAGCGTTTGGACCTGGCGGGTGTCCGCGGCCGTCCTTCAAATGGCAGCCCTGGCAGGCATTTGCATTGAATAAGGGACCCAGGCCATCTCGTGCCGTAGTGGAGGAGGGTGCAATGACCCACGGGTTGCGGAAGAAGCTGTTGCCCACGCTGAAGTCCAGGCGTTGGGCTGGCGTCAGATTGTTGGAAGGAAACGAGAACGCATTGGCGCTCTGGTCATTGACGCTGGCTGCTCCCGCTGACAGCGCTTCACCCGGTTCCGCACGGGTAAAACGAGGTGAGTCATCACAGGCGCTTAGAAGCAAAGCGAGAAGCACCAGGGAGCCCAGGCGGAAAGAAGCTGTTGTCATCAGAGGCAGACGTTATTATTCAAAAGATCAACCGGAATGCACTGAAGCCACGGAAGGCGGGGCCTGCCGTGGCTTCGTAAAGTACGCTGTGTTGTTAGGACAGATCAGAATTCGTGATCGGCGTTATCAGGCTTCAGGTCCTGGATACCCAGCTTGGCAGCAACCTGTTCAATGGAGCCGGTCTGCTTGACCAGTGCCTGAATGGCGTCGCGAATCTTTTGCTGATCGGCTGTGTTATCCGGAGCAATCATCTGATCGTAATGAACGCCATCTTTCTCGGCGCGATCGACAATAGCCTGCATTTTGGCCTGTGTGTCATCGAGGCTGGCCTTAAGCGTGGTATCTGCTTGCGGGTCGGCTTTGGCGACCAGTTCGGAAAGGCTCGGACCTTTCACCTCTGTACCGTCTATACGCTTGTACTGACCGAGGTAGACGTTACGAATGCCTAGCGCATCGTAGTAGAGGGTGTGGTGAGTATCGTCGCTAAAGCAGTCATGCTCGTCTTCAGTCGAATTGGCCTCAAGGGAGACCTTCATACGCTCACCAGCCAGTTCACCAAGTGACAGGCTACCCATGCCAAACAGCATTTTGCGGATGCCAGAGTCGGCACTTTCCTGCTCCAGGGTAACGCGATAGTTGTCAGGTACACCTGGCTTCCATTGGCCCGCCATGTATTCCAGATCGCTGACCAGCAGGTCGGTTACCGCTTTCAGGTATTCGCGACGGCGATCGCAATGACCACCTGTGCAACCATCACCTGCAAGATAGTCCGTTGCAGGTCGGTTGCCTGCGCCAGGGCCTGTCCCATTAAGGTCTTGCCCCCACAGTAGGAATTCGATTGCATGGTAACCCGTCGCCACGTTGGCTTCTGAGCCTGCCAGCTCATTCAAGCTAGCCAGTTTTTCGCCGGTAATTTCCTTGACATCAATCTTGTCTTCACCGATCTGAATTTCTTCATTGGCAATGATATTGGCTGTTGCCGCCGGGTTACCGGTCGCGTGTTGATAATCAGACGCCACGTAGTCGATCAGGCCTTCATCCAGAGGCCATGCGTTGAGCTGACCTTCCCAATCATCCACGACCGGGTTACCGAAGCGGAAAACTTCAGACTGGGAATAAGGTGCACGCGCTGCGATCCATGCCTCCCGAGCCGCTTTTAGTGTGGTATCGGAGGGGGCTGCCAGGAAGGCATCTACCGCTTTTTGCAGGTTTTGACCAGCCGTCAGTGCGTCACCAAATACGGCCTCAGCAATGTCAGCATAATTCTTGATTACGGCCTTGGCCGCTGCTTCATCCGGTTTCGCCGTCTGTGACGTTGCTGCTGAGGTGGCTGCAGGGGCTGCTGCTTGATTGGTGGGTGCCTGTTCTTTCTTGTCGTCGCCACAGCCTGCCAGGGAAATGGCGATAGCGAGGAGGCTTACGCTCGCCCAATGCATACGGGTCATTCCGGAATCCTTTTCTAAAATAGGGTACTCATCGCATGAGTCTGGAGAAAAGCTAGATAATAATGCGAAAGATTTTCATTTTTGAAAACCTTTTTCGCTTGTGGTCAGTGCTTTACTGGCACAACCCGTGAAAGGGGAAGGCCTTGCATGCGCCCTTCGATAAAGTCGGGCACCTGAGCGGCTGGAATGGGTTTACTGTAGAAATAACCCTGACCCTCATCACAGCCTTGCTCTACGATGTATGCTTCCTGCAGGTCGGTTTCCACGCCTTCAGCGATAAGCTCTTTGTTAAGGCTTTTCCCCAGTTGAATGATGGCGCGGACAAGAGGTGCATCATCTTTTTCATTGGTCAGGTCCTGTACGAAACTCTTGTCAATCTTGATCTTGTCCAGCGGTAGGCGCTTCAGATAGGCCAGAGAACTATAGCCCGTACCAAAATCATCCAATGCGATCAGCGCGCCAACTTCCCTGAGCCGGCGAAGTGTTTGTACAGCAGTGTCCACGTCTTCCATTAACGCCGTTTCGGTAACCTCAAGCTCCAACCGCTTGGGAGGAAGTCCATGGCGTAGCAGGAGCGATTGTATATAGGCTGGCAGATTCTCCTGCTGTAACTGTACGGCTGACAGATTGATGGCCATACGCAGTGACGTGTAGCCGCTGGCATACCAGATGTGCAATTGACTACAGGCTTGTTCAAGCACCCACTCACCCAGAGCTACAATACTGCCAGTGCGCTCGGCCAGCGGAATAAAGACATCTGGAGGAATAAATCCATGGGTTGGATGATTCCAGCGCAGCAGGGCTTCTACACCGCTGACCCGTTGGCTTGCGTAATCGATTTGAGGCTGGTAGACCAAATAAAGCTCCTGCCGTTTCAAGGCCTCGCGCAGGTCTTTTGCCAAGCCTCGCCTGAACCGAATGTCCTGATCCACGCTGGCAACATAGAACTTGTACCCGTTCTGGCCCTGAGTTTTTACCAGGGCCATGGTTTGTTCGGCGCGCTGCATTAGTTGGTCAGCGGTCTGGCCATCCTCGGGGTATAGCGTGATTCCGATCGAGGCGCTCAAATGGGCTTGATACTGCTCGACGTTGAAGGGTGAGTCGAGCGCATCCATGACGGCATGGGCCAATTCAGCCGCCTCGTCAGGCTGCTTGATCAGTTTAATAAGTGCAAAGCGGTCCCCGCCTAACCGCCCAAAGCCATCTACGTTTGGGCAACCGGCTCGTAGCCGTGTCACCAACTTGAGAAGAAGCCGGTCACCTACCTGATAACCGTATTGCTCATTGATACTTTTGAAATCGTCAAGGCCCAGGCATAACACGGCTACGTTATGGTTTTGCCGGTCTGCCTCGGAGAGGGTCCATTCAAGCTGGCCGTGAAAGGCCTGTCGGTTGGAAAGACCCGTCAGCAGATCATGCTGGCTGATACGCTGAAGACTATTGATGGCTTCTTCACGTAGTAAGGTGTTGCGCTCGATTGAGGCTAGCAATTGGTTAGCCGTGGTTATCCAGCGTCCTAACTCGTTGTGCTCATGTCCCTTAGGTAAGGGAAGGGATTTATACCCTGACTGACCTGGCTCAATCGAAGCCAGATGGTTTAATACCCGGGAAAGAGGACGTGTCAGAATCCAGTGGTAGACCAGGTAAAGTATCAATACCAGAATTAGAACACGAGCCAGAACCGATACCAGAATAACCGCTGTATTCCTTATGAGTCTCTGGCCGTAAGGCGCAGTGTCGACGGCGATGCGCAGGTCGCCGTAATACTCTTCATTCGGTGGGGCACCTGTGAGGCGAACACTGAAGCGTTGTTCCCGGCCAAAGAGCCAATCACTGAGCCAGCGTGTCGGGGTGTTGAGCAGTGGGCGGGAGTGCTCTGATAAAGGCACCTCGCCGGGTGAGCCTATGTAGGCCTCATGAATAGAGGGATGCTTGAACAAACCCCGGGTAACTTGCTCAGCCATCGTATCATCCAGACGGTAAATGGCCTGAGTAGCAGGGTCCTTGACCATGGACAGCGTCTGGTGTGCATCTGTCTGGATATGTTCTCGAATCTGCCTGGCTTCATAAGCGATCTGCACCATGCCCAACAGCAGCCCAATGAGCAAGGCTGTTGGCAGTGCCACAAGAAGCAGTTTCAACGACAAACTATGCCGAATGCTCAGCTTCACTCTATGCTCCTTTCCATGGATGGCTTGGCCTCCCATGCGCTACTGCAGGATGAAATGTTTAATAACCGAGTCTAGCTCCCTATCCGTAAAAGTAAGCATGGCTTAAAAAACAAAACCCGGCAAAAAAGCCGGGTTTTGTCGAGAGATACCAGAATCAGGCAGCGAAGTTCTTCGCTACGAAATCCCAGTTAACAGTGTTCCAGAAGGACTCAAGGTACTTTGGACGCAGGTTGCGGTAATCGATGTAGTAGGCGTGTTCCCATACGTCGATTGTCAGCAAAGGCGTATCGCCCGAAGTAATAGGGTTACCTGCGCCAATAGTACTGGCCAGCGCCAGGGAGCCATCAGCTTTCTTGACCAGCCAGGCCCAGCCGGAGCCGAATGTGCCGATAGCTGTTTTGGTCAGTTCTTCCTTGAACTTGTCAAAGGAGCCGAAAGCTGTAGCGATGGCGTCTGCCAGTGCGCCCGTAGGCTGGCCGCCACCGTTAGGTGTCATGCAGTTCCAATAGAACGTGTGGTTCCACACTTGCGCAGCGTTGTTGAAGATCGCGCCGGAGGACGTCTTGATGATGTCTTCCAGGCTTTTGCCTTCGTACTCAGTGCCGGGCACCAGGTTATTCAGGGCAGTCACGTAGGTCTGGTGGTGCTTGCCGTGGTGGAATTCCAGCGTCTCGGCAGAAATGTGCGGCTCGAGGGCATTCTTCTCATAGGGCAGCGGCGGCAATTCGAAAGCCATGGTTATCTCTCCATAATGTTTCGTCAGGGCATTGCACGGCATGGTCGACCGATCAGGCGCCGGTCTAACCAGCGGTCTGGCTCTAGGCTCAGGACCGCGGCGGGGGATCATAGCACTCGCTTCGTTAGCTCGCCATGTAACAAACCCGACAGAAGGTATCAGGTCTTATAAAGAATAAGCTGCACAGCTGTTAGCAGCATGACGGTTCCAATCGCTATATCGATCATGCGCCACACGCGAGGCTGGGTGAGATAAGGCGCCAGTCGTGCCGAGCCAATAGCAAGGCTGAAGAACCAGAGCGCAGAGGCGCAGCCTGCACCTACTGTAAAAGCCAAGGGCGCCGCCTGCTGGTTGCCGAGCGACCCGAGAACCAGAACGGTGTCCAGATAAACGTGAGGATTCAGGAGCGTGACGGCCAGAGTGATACCCAGTGTTTTACCCAGCGAGCGGGGAGCCGCCGCCGCGCTATAGAGCGCTTGTGACTTGAGGGCTCGTATGTAGGCACAGACACTGTAATAGAGTAAGAAAGTAATACCAGCCCATTTTAAAAGGACCATTAGCCAGGCATTTCCTGCCAAAAGAGTGGCTAGGCCAAACACGCCGATCGTTACCAGACTGATATCAAAGAACAAGCAAAGCGCTGCGACCGGCAGGTGATGCTCTCTACGCAATCCTTGAGCAAGAATGAACGTATTTTGTGCCCCAATGGCTATGATCAAGCCACCCATGGTCACGAGGCCTGTTAGGTAGCTCTGCCACATTTCAGTGTCCTGCAAGCTGAAATAGGGTAGCCATGGCAGCCTCTCCATCAGCCTCTGCTACGAATAAATGATCATGGTAGAACCCGGCTACAACATTGCAGCTGATGCCTTGTTGTGCCAATGCGTTTGAAAACGCGGCGGTCAACCCAACCGCTTCCAAGGCGGAATGAACGTTCAAAGTAATCCAGGCGGCCACATACGTATAGGATAGACTCAAACGGTCGGCATCCTGCCGAGCCAGAATAACGGTCATGCCTTCCTGTTCCCTAAAGGTTGCCAGGGGAGTGACGTCTACTGGCAGCTGTTGTTCACCCAGGGTACAAAACACATATTGTCCCGGGTTGAGCACAGGCTGCATCTGGCTTAGCAGTAGCGAAAGATCAGAGATAGCGCGGGACATGGACATTCTCCAGAAAAGAGTGGCAAGTCTGGAGAAGATCAGGCTATAAGAAAAACAAATAATGCTGATTAGTCATTAGTAAAACTGATGTTTGATTACAAGCTGTTGGCTGCGCTCGCAGCCGTAGTGGAGAAAGGGGGCTTTGAGCGAGCGGCTCAGGTGTTGGGTTTGTCGCAGTCCGCGGTATCGCAACGAATCAAATTGCTTGAGGCTCGCATCGGCCAGCCTGTTATCGTGCGTACGTCACCACCAACCTCTACCGAAGTCGGGCAAAGGCTGCTCAACCATGTTCAGCAGGTGCGGTTGCTTGAGCGTGATCTTCATGGTCAAGTACCTGGGCTTGATGACTCCAAAACAGTGGAACGGCTACGTGTGGCTATCAATGCCGATAGTCTGGCTACGTGGTGGGCTGCAAGTGTTGGCCCATTCTGTACCCGCCAGAGCCTATTGCTGGATCTGGTGGTTGAGGATCAGGATGTAGGGCTCAAGCGTATGCAGGCCGGGGAGGTTGCCGCCTGTGTGTGCGCCAGTCCCCGACCGGTAGCCGGGGCCCGGGCAGTGCTGCTAGGCGCGATGCGTTATCGGGCAGTCGCCAGCCCAGCGTTTCATGCTCATTATCTATCCGATGACATAACTGTCGAGCGCCTTGCTCAGGTGCCTGCAATCGTCTATGGGCCCGACGATCAGCTTCAACACCATTTTTTAGCGCGGCTGGGCTTTACCGGCCATTTCGATCATCATCTCTGTCCTTCTTCGGAAGGTTTCGTGAAAATGGTTGCCAATGGGCTCGGCTGGGGGCTTCTGCCTGAGTTGCAGACTCAAGCGGAGCGTGAGCGAGGCGAGCTGATTGATCTGGTGCCAGGACAAGTGATCGATGTGCCGCTGTACTGGCATTCCTGGCGTAACGGTGGTGATTTGCTGGCGGCATTGACTCGGCATTTGGAACGCCAGGCAGTTCGCTGGTTGGTAGCGACTTGACGGGGAGATCTAATGCGAATTCTGGTGACGGGCGCGAGTGATTACATTGGTGCACGCCTCGCCCTGGATCTATTGGCGGACAAGCATCTGGTGCGTGTTCATGGTCAGCCAGGGGATATGCTTGATGCTTTGGTCAAGCAGGGTGCTGAGTATATTCCCGGCGCTTTGACCGATACAGAGCAAGCCCGGCGACTGTGTGATGATATTGATGCCGTTGCACATTGTACTGATGGCATAGGCTATCTTTCTGCACACGCCATGGAGGCGAGTGTTTCCTTTATTGAGGCCTGTTTGCACATGCGGGTCTCGCGTTTAGTGTATCTATCTTCCAGTCATATTTATGAAGCAGGAGGGCAGGCGCTTAAGGAAGAGGATGTGCCTGCCAAGCCACGAACGGCCGAGGCGCAGCGGCGTTTACAGATCGAGCGTCTGGCGTTTACAGCATCAGAGTTCGGGTTGAACGTGATTGTCTTGCGACCGGCACAGGTTATTGGGCTGCCTGATAATGCCTGGGCGCCAAAGCTTGTCCAGCTCAACCGTCAAAAGCGTCTGCGTCAATCGAGCAATGGGCTTAACCGCTGGGACTTCACCAGCATGAATAGCCTATGCACGGCTTTGAGCGTAGCACTCATGACCGAACATCCAGATGCACTAAACAAGCCCTTCAATTTGAGTGAAGGCCAATCTCAACCGGTGTGGGATGTTGTCAATTATCTGATGCGTCGCCTGAAGTTGCCGGTGCTGAGTCAGGCTATGCCCCTTCTGCAGCCCAAGGTGTTGTTAAAAGATGTTATGGCGGCAATCAAATCCTCCAGAAAAGAACGCGAACCTGATCCCCTGCACCTTATGGATCGTGACTTTACGCTAGATATCAGCCGCGCTCGGGATATTCTGGGCTATCAGCCTCAGACCACCCTCTGGAAAGCGCTGGACGAATATATTGAAAACCGTTCCGCAAGGCGGTAACGCCGGACTGCTATCACTATGGCACCATTTGTATACTGGGCTTTTGAGGGCAAGCCTCGTGCCTGTCGGCTCATGCTTCTTTCACCAATGAAGGTCCGCTATGCGAAACGATTCATTTGATGAACTCGATAATGTACCCAGCCTGACGCCTGACAAGGACCTTAGCGAAGATTTCGGGCCTGCCAGCCATGGTCGACACCAGCGCCATGCGTCTGGCCATCAGGAGCGGGAGGTTAAGGAGGCCCATAGTGCTGCTGCCCATGAGCCTTTGCGGGCTTCGCGCGGTACAAAGCCTGCTCGCATCCCAAGTACAGGCCCTCTTTGGGCCTTGATTGCAGCCATGCTCATTGCACTAGCAGGGCTAGGCTGGTGGAGCCACCAGCAAATTCAGCTTATGCAGGAACAAGTGGTCGCAACCCAGGAAAACTTTGCACGAATCAGCGAAGAGGCTGCCGGCCGTCTTCAGGATATTTCAGGCAAGCTTGTAGCCACTGAGTCGAGCGGAACCTCCAGCCGGGAATCCTTGCTGCTGCGGCTCAAAAATATTGAGACCAAAATGGCAGACGTGGCGCGTCAGCAGCAAGCTGCAGTGGATGCTCAAAGTGCACTGGACAAGCGAATCGACCAGCTGGCTGCCGACTTCAAAACGCAGCAAAGTAGTGCATCCGATCTGAATGGTCGTGTCGCTGCCCTGGCTGATGAGCAAGCTGCCTTGAAAACTGCTCAAGGGGACTTAAAGCGCTTCAGCGATCAAATTGATTCGCTTGCAGCACAGAACAAAACGTTGCAAGCGGACATCGTCGCTCTCAAGAAACGGAGCGATCCTTCCAGTGCTATCGAAAGCTTGCAGCAGGATCTTCTTGTTCTACGCAGCGAACTGGACTCGCGTAGCAATAGTAGTGGGCCTGACGCAGCGTCATTCGACGCGTTTCGGGCTCAGACCGTACGCAATATCAGTACGATCCAGACTCAATTGCAGAATCTTCAGCAGCAACTCAATACTCACCGTTAAAGCGCTGAAGACATAAAAAGCCCCGCGTGTGCGGGGCTTTTTCGTTACAGCCGAGGATAGTCGATATAGCCTACTGGGCCTGGAATATAAAAGGTCTCCGGGTGAGGCTCGTTCAACATGGCCTGACGGGCAAAGCGCTCCGGCAGGTCAGGGTTGGCAATGAACGGAACACCAAATGCCACTGCGTCGGCTTTGCCGCTTTCCAGCCAGGCATTGGCACTGTCGTGGGTAAAGCGCTCATTGGCAATAAATACACCCCCAAAGGCCTCCTTGATTTTCGGGCTAATGCTGTCGCTTCCCTCAGCCTCACGGGCGCAAATAAAGGCAATGTTGCGTTTGCCTAACTCGCGCGCCAAGTAACCAAAAGTCTCGGCAGGGCTTTCATCACCCATGTCATGCAGATCGCAACGGGGGGAGAGGTGAAGACCCACGCGGTCGGCACCCCAGACATCGATACAGGCATCGGTCACTTCAAGCATCAGGCGAGCCCGGTTTTCAATTGAGCCGCCATACTGATCGGTTCGCTGGTTAGTGCTGCTCTGCAGGAACTGATCGAGCAGATAACCATTGGCCCCATGTACCTCAACACCATCGAACCCGGCTTTCTTGGCATTTTCAGCGCCCTTGCGGTAAGCCTCGATAACGCCAGCAATCTCTTCAGTTTCCAGGGCGCGTGGTGCTACATATTCCTGCTTGGGGCGTACCAGGCTGACATGACCTTTGGCAGCAATGGCGCTGGGTGCCACCGGCTTTTCATCATTGAGATAAAGCGGTGCGGAAATGCGGCCCACGTGCCAAAGTTGCAGCATGATTAGACCACCCGCCTTGTGAACAGCCGAGGTGATCTTTTTCCAGCCTTCAACCTGCTCGTCGGACCAGATACCAGGCGTATTCGGATAACCGACTCCCATGGGATGGACAGAGGTGGCTTCACTCAAAATCAAGCCGGCCGAGGCGCGCTGCGCATAATATTCAACCATGAGATCCGTTGGGATGCGGTTATCGTCCGCGCGGCAGCGCGTCAGCGGCGCCATGACAAAGCGGTTCGGCAATTCCAGCGCGCCGATTTTGATCGGATCAAACAGGTTGGGCATGGTAACGACTCCGTAGGTATGTCATTGACTGACGGCCAGACCGCTTTTCCGGGCTTGGCTGAAGGTCAGTAAGGTCAGAATCAGAGCAATCAAGGCCAGACCTCCCGCAGCCAGCGGAACGGTGGTCAGGCCAAGTCCGTGGGCGATAACGCTTCCTCCTACCCAGGCACCCAGCGCATTGCCAACGTTGAAGGCCCCAATATTCAAAGTGGAAACCAGATTAGGTGCGTCTTTACCAAAGGTAACCACATTGATTTGCAGGGCAGGAACAGCTGCAAACGCGGCGGCTGCCCACAGGAAAAGAGTAACTTCGGCGGCTACGACGTTATGACTGGTCCAGGCCAACAGGAAAGACACCATGGCCATGGCAATAAAAATACCAATCAGTGTTGTGGACAAGCGCCAGTCCGCCAGACGTCCGCCCACAATATTGCCCAGCGTAAGGCCTACGCCGATCAGCAGCAGTGTGCTGGTGACGCCGCGTTCTGACAGGTCCGTTACGTCGGTAAGCAGCGGTGTGATGTAAGTGAAGAGGGCAAACATCGAGGCAGAGAACATGACGGTCATCGAGAGGGATAGCCAGAAGCTTGCGCCCTTCAAGGCTGCCATTTCGCGTCGTAGGTCGGTTTTTTCCTGCGGTGCCTTGCTGGGCAGAACGAACCAGAGACCTATCAGCGAAAGTACGCCAATGAGGGAAACGGCTCCAAAGGTCGAGCGCCAGCCAGTAGCCTGACCAAGTGCAGTGCCCAACGGTACTCCCAGGACATTGGCTAGCGTGAGGCCTGTAAACATCAGAGCTACGGCAGAAGCTCGGCGATTAGCAGGTACAAGGCTGGCGGCCACCACTGAGCCAATGCCAAAGAATGCACCATGACACAGAGCTGTGATGATACGCGCCAGCATCAGGACGTTATAGTCTCCCGCCAAAGCGCAAAGCACATTGCCGATAATGAAAATGCCCATTAGAACAAGCAGAGCCATCTTACGTGGCCAGTTGGCCGTTACCATCGCCATAAAGGGCGCGCCGATTGCAACCCCTAACGCGTAACCGCTGACAAGCCAACCCGCTGTAGGGATGCTGACGTGAAGGTCATTGGCTACATTGGGCAGCAGCCCCATGATTACAAATTCAGTGGTGCCGATGGCAAAGGCGCTAAGCGCCAGCACTAACAATGAAGCGGGCATTGCATCTCTCTATATTCAATCAGGAAAAGGTTAAAGCTCGCGGCCTAGCTGTTCGACGAAAGCCTTGATTACATCTTCGTTGCGCTTGTAAAAGACCCACTGGCCCACACGCCGCGTTGTTACGAGCCCGGCACGTTGTAGTGTTGCCAGGTGAGCCGAGACCGTTGACTGGGAAAGGCCTGTTTTCTGGTCAATGAGACCTGCGCATACACCGATTTCCAGCGGGTGGTCCTGCTGGATGAAGTGTTTCTCCGGCTCGCGAAGCCAAGCCAAAATGTCTCTTCGGACAGGGTTGGCTATCGCCTTGATCAGATCATCGATATCCATAATGTTCATATATCGTTTTATTGCGATACAGCGAACCTTATATCGAAACAACACGATATACAACAGTGCTTGGCTAGCTAACGCTGATTGCTGAAAGAGCACTGTGTTGAAAAGGGAAGGGTAGCGGAGTAGCGCGTTACCATTTAGCGGCTTCGTTCAGGGATGAGTGTATTTATCAACTAGTCTTGTGCATTTGGTCAGCCGTTTCGCTGAAGCGAATTGATTATTCGTTCTGATACCGGTAAACCGCTCTTTCGCCATGAGTTTATTAGGATATTCATGCGAGAGCATGGCTGCTCATGGCTAGTCTTTCTGTGAAAAGAATTGTTTCACAGGTCCGTTAGAAGTTGGAGAAGTTCATGGCGTCTATAAAGCGTCCTTTGATTCTGGCACTGGCCGGTGCACTACTGGCAGGGTGTGCATCCAGTAATCCTTACGAAAACCAGGGCGGTAGTGGCGGGTCCCGAACCGCGACCTATGGTGGCCTGGGCGCACTGGCGGGCGCTGTAGCCGGTGCCGCCATCGACCACAACCACCGTGGCAAGGGTGCGCTGATTGGCGCCGCGGCCGTAGGCGCTGCGGCCGCAGGCTATGGTTACTATGCTGATCGCCAGGAAGCCGAGTTGCGTCGCCAGATGCAAAACACCGGCGTAGAGGTACAGCGGCAAGGGGATGACATCAAGCTGATCATGCCGGGCAACATCACGTTTGCTACAAACTCAGCTGATATCGCCGGTAATTTTTATAAGCCGTTAAACGATCTGGCAACATCCTTTAAGCAGTTCAACCAGAACAGTGTTGAAATTGTGGGCTATACCGATAGTACAGGCAGCCGTGCTCTCAATATGGATTTGTCCAATCGACGTGCTCAGAGCGTAGCGAATTACCTCGTCGCTCAGGGCGTTGATGCTTCACGCGTCAGTACGCGCGGCGCTGGGCCCGATCAACCCATCGCGACCAATGCTACTGCAGATGGCCGTGCCCAAAACCGTCGTGTTGAAGTCAATCTGAGGCCATTGCCTGGTGCAGTGACCCAGTAAGTGTGTGTATCCGTGATGCTACCGTTTAGCGGAATCTGGTAGTGTCACGGGTTGGTCAATAAAATGGCGCTGTATTTTTGGTGTTCTGGATAATAACCTTATCGCCAGACCTCGGTTCTATTAATGGCATGCAGTTAAGTCTTGCCGAGTGCTCGAAGGGAGGAGTTGTATTCAGTGCAGTACGAACTGAAAGGAGGCGACACGGAAAGTCCAGCTCCTCATACCAATCAAGGGCCTGTGCTGCTCGTTGTCGATGACCGAGTAGAAAACCTCATGGCTATGCAGGCGCTGCTTGAAATAGAGGACTGGCGTGTCCTGACGGCCAACTCGGGTGAACGTGCCTTAAGATACTTGCTTGATGAGCCTATCGATCTCGTGCTGCTGGATGTGCAAATGCCCATCATGGATGGCTTTGAGGTGGCTCGGATGATACGCAGCAATTTGCGCACCCGCTTTACGCCGATCATTTTCGTCTCTGCCGAGGCTCACTCCTACGAGGCAGTCCTCAGAGGATACGCTACGGGTGCGGTGGATTACCTGTTAAAGCCGGTTGATCCGAATATCCTACGGCATAAGGTTCGATCTCTTCTCGAGCATGAACGTAATCGTCGAGAGCTCCTGCAGCTGAGCCAGCAACTGGAGCTCGCCAAGGCATTCAGCGATTCTCTGCTCGATAATGCGGCCGAAGGTATTCTGGTTGTTAATGAGCACGGCCTGATCACTTTTGCCAACGCGGCCATTGCCCGCATGCTCAAGCGCAATATCAGTGATCTTGTGAACTCTGAGTTCATGGCCCATCTGCATAATCCTGATCTAGGGGATAGCTGGTCTGACTCCACATTCATGGAGCACTACGAAAAGCGTGAAACCTATCGTCTGCACGATGCTTGCCTGAGTACATCCCGGGGCGCCTTACTGCCAGTGGCCCTTTCCTGCGCACCCCTGCCACGCATGCAGCGCGCCATGGTGATGATTGCACTCGACATGTCGATGATGCGCGAGTTGCAGGATCAACTGGAGTCGCAGGCGGTTACTGATGCCTTGACCGGTTTGCTCAATCGTCGGGGCTTCAACCAGACGCTTGAAGCGGCCCTGGCCCGTACCGGACGTAACGGCAAGCGTATGGCCGTCCTCTATATCGATCTGGACGGTTTCAAGAAGGTAAACGATTCGCTTGGCCATGAAGCGGGTGATCGGGTGCTATGCATGATTGCTGAGCAACTCAAAACCTGTATGCGCCCATATGATGTATTGGCTCGTATGGGCGGTGACGAGTTCACCGCATTACTCGATACCCTGGATCATGCTGAGGACGCAGCCCGTGTGGCCGAAAAGCTGCTTGATTTGATGACCAAGACGCACAGCATCGATGGAGTGGAAGTCAGCCTGGGTGCGAGCATTGGTATCGCCAGTTACCCTGAGTGTGGCCATAGTGTCGATGGGCTGCTGCGCTCTGCCGATATTGCCATGTATGAAGCCAAGCGGGGCGGGCGGCAGCAGTACCGTTTCTTCTCGCCAGAAATGAATGGCCGTGCCCGTTCACGTCTCATGTTGGAAGAAAGCGTACGTAATGCGATCGACAACAACGATTTCGTACTGGCCTATCAGCCCCAGGTCTATCTGAAAAACGGCAAGCTGCGAGGCTTTGAGGCCTTGTTGCGTTGGGAGCACAACGTAGCGGGCAAGGTTTCTCCAAATGTCTTCATCCCGCTGCTGGAAGAGACCCGGCTGATCAATCGCATCGGAGACTGGATCTTCCGCGAAGGCGCCATGAAACTCCAAAGTCTTACCGAAATATATGGCAACGGACTTTTGCTAAGTATCAACCTGAGTCCTGTTCAGTTCGGTATGCCACAGCTAGCGGAACGCCTCCGGCAGATCATCGACAGTTATGGGTTGCGGCCAGATCAGCTCGAAATTGAAGTAACCGAAACGGCTCTGATGCACGACATTGATTACACCCGTTCCCAGCTGGCACAACTGCGGGCGCTTGGAGTTCGAACGGCAGTGGATGATTTTGGTACGGGGTATTCCTCTCTGGCTTACCTTCGTCACTTTGAGCTCGATACGCTGAAGATAGACCAGTTGTTTATCGCCAACATGCTGGATTCACCACGTGATGCCGCAATTGTCAGTACTATTCTTGAGCTGGGGCGTAACCTGGGGCTTGAGGTTGTGGCTGAAGGTGTCGAAACGCTGGAGCAGCGAGAATGGCTACTTGAGCACGGCTGCGAAATCATGCAGGGTTTCCTGGTATCCAGACCGCTTAACTCCGATGTGACTCAACACTTTCCCGAGCGTGTGGACTGGAGCAGTCGCCGGCCCGCCTACCCGTTATAGGAGTGTCTTCGCTCACACTCCTTGAGTGAGTGGGGAACTCGCCGTTATGACGGGTGCCGTATAAGCCATACCGTGATTGGATCAGGTCTGGTTGGTCTACCGCTGCTCGGTCTTTTGGATAAGCAAGCCTTCAAGAGGTTTACTCCAGGACTGCGCCGTGAGTTGTCCTACTGAGCCAGACAGACTCTCAGGAGAGCTCATGCGTGCACTTATCCTTGCCCTTACAATAGCGTTCAGTCCCCTTGTGCTGGCGGACTGGCAGGTTGACTCAAGCTATTCACGAGTGAGCTTTGTAACCGTTAAACGCGGTAATAAAGCTGATGTTCAATACTTTTCGACTGTAACGGGTGTGATTGATCAGCATGGCCGTGCTCGGTTGGCGCTTCCATATGAGTCGCTTGATAACACCTTGGCGCTACAAACCGAACGGATGCGCGAAGTTCTGTTTAAAGCAGATCAGTACCCGGAAGCAATCATTACCAGTCAGATCGATCTGTCCACCTGGGAGCAAATGCCAATAGGGAGCATTCGCCAGGAAAAGATGGATCTTGAACTTGAACTCAACGGCCAGAAGCAGCGCTTGAAAGCAGATGTGTCAGTCACCCGCATTGGAGAGACAATGGTGCAGGTCAGTACCCTGCAACCTGTGTTGGTCAAGGCAGTAGACTTCAGTCTGACGGAGGGGTTGGACAAGCTCAAGGAGATTGCCAGCATCCCTTCGATTACGCCTGAAGTGCCTGTCGTTGTGCTCCTGACCCTTCGCCAAGTGCCTACACCTACTTGATCGGTAGGTTTCCCAGGAGTGTCATCATGCCAGGTGCAGTCTATCCATGGCGCGAACAGAACCAATATGAGCTTCTTGTTGATGGGGGGCATTTCTTTCCCGCCATGCTGGACGCCATAGCCAAGGCGCAGCGCAGTATTGATATCGAGCTTTATCTGATAGAGAAGGGTACTTGTGCAACAGCTTTGATGGAGGCTTTGATTGAGGCGGCGCACCGTGGAGTAACGGTCCGTTGTCTTTTTGATGGCTTTGGCACCCTTAAGATGGACGAAGCGCACCGAGTGCAGTTAAGCGAGGCTGGTGGCCAAGTGCGCGTGTATAACCCGGTAGGTCTATGGCATGGCTGGCGTAACCTTTACCGGGATCATCGTAAGCTCCTGATTGTGGATGAGTCATTGGCCTTTGTTGGTGGAAGCGGGGCGACCAATGATTTCTGGACGCCAGGAGAAGAACTCTGCCAGTGGCATGAAGTGATGGTCAGCATACGCGGACCTCTGGTCTCCGACTGGATAAGCCTGTTTAGACGTCAATGGGAGGCGTGCTATCAGCGCCATGCCTGGAAGCCAGAGGCCAGTCGAGGCCGTATTCAGGTCCCCAGACCGCCTCAGGCCAATTCCAGTCTGGGACGGGTAGCCTACGCGGATGCGCGTCAGCATCGGGATATCGTGTTGTCCCTGGTTCGAGCCCTTATTGTTGCAAAAGAACGTATCTGGTTCGCCACCCCATACTTTTTACCGTCTTGGCGAGTCAGACGGGCGCTGCGCAAGGCTGCCCAGAGAGGCGTTGATGTGCGCCTGATCCTGACCGGCCGGCATACGGACAACCCCCCTGTACGTTTTGCGGGGCAGCGTTATTACCCACGCTTGCTTAGGGCAGGCGTCAAAATTTATGAGTATCAGCCTCGGTTTTCCCATCTCAAGATGGTTCAGGTTGATCAGTGGGTCAGCGTAGGCTCGTGCAATTTCGATTATTGGAACCTGCGTTTCAACCTGGATGCCAATCTGGAAGCGATTGATCCGGCGCTGAGTCAGGCAGTCAGTGAATGCTTCCTCGCAGATTTTCAGCAAAGTCGTGAAATTACGTTGCAGAGCTGGCGTGATCGTCCCTTGTGGAAGCGTTTGCGTGAGCGCCTTTGGGGCACCTTGGACCGTCTGGTATTGACTGTTCTGAGTAAGCGTAAGTCTTGAGTGAGGCAGACCGTGCATTTTTTAAAGCGATACACTAAGCAGCTTGCAGTAAGGAGTGAGCGTAATGCTCAAACTAGAAAAACAACGATTCATTGGACTGGAGTGGCTTCGCTTCCTGATGGGTCTGTACGTGGTCATTTACCACACCATTCATTTTTACCCTGAGCGAAAAACCGTTCCATTGCTGGACGAGCTGACCAGTATGGGCTTTTTTGCGACCAGTACTTTTTTTGTGCTATCTGGTTTTTTGTTGGCTCATGTCTATCTGACCGATAACCAGATGCGCGAACCTGCCAAGAGCTTTTGGGTTAAACGGTTCTCCAATCTCTATCCCATTCATATTTTTGCCCTCTTGTTTTCCATGGTCGTCGTAACCTGGATCGGCTTCATGGCGATACCGCCCGATGGTGCCAAGGCCAGTGTTCGGTTTGTAGTCTATGACACTAACGAGGTACTGGCCCGAACCCACCCGGAGCTGTTTCAGCACTACATGACCAATCTTGAGCTTGCCTTCAATGGGCTGCTTCAGATGACTATGCTGCAAGCCTGGAACCCGTATTACCTCACCTTTAATGCACCGCTCTGGTCCATTTCGGCGTTATTCTTTTTCTACCTGGTATTTCCGTATGCAGCACCACGCCTCATGCGTGCGCGTAACAAATGGGGTGTGCTTGCCGTTATTGGTCTCTGCTACCTGATTCCTCCTATCCTGGTGATTTGGAGCCAGGACTATGGCATGCCTTATACCGGTCTGTTGCAGCGTGTCCCGCTGCTGCGTTTGCCGGAATTTCTGGCTGGTATCGTGCTGTATGGCATCTTTCGCCAGCAAAGCGAGCAGGGTGCCCAACCAGGCCCCAAGGTTCGCTTGGCGATGACCGGCTATCTTCTAATAACGTTTGCTGTAGCCACCGCGCTGTTTACCCACGGCCCCAAGTTCTGGTACTTCCTGCTTCATAACGGTTTGTTATTGCCCTCCCAGCTGGTACTGGTTTACCTCAGTGCACTGGCGCAGGACCCCAAGAGTCAATGGCTCAAACATTGGTCACCGCGACTGGGCGCTGCTTCGCTCTCCATGTTTGCCCTGCACGTGCCGCTGTCAGGGCTGTTCATGACACTTGAGAAGTGGATCATGGGTGACTTTCCATTATGTTTTACTGACTGGAACGCTTGTATCGAAGCTGCTGGTCATGTGGAGAGTGCTATCGAGGTATACGGGATTTTCCTGCTACTGGTTATTCTTATCTGTGTTCTTTTCCAAGAGCAGGCTGTAGCGCCTACACGGCGATGGTTGATCAGGCACCTGTTGCCTAAAGTGGAAAAGACCAAGCGCCTGCCTACGTGAATCCAGAGATTTTCTGAGGCCAAGGCCTATCGGGGAACTGCCGTTAGGCCTTTTGCTCGAACAACAGGCGAACCCATCCCTGGAAGGAGGCTGTTATGGCGGCAAAGAAGATTCTCATGCTGGTAGGCGACTTCATCGAAGACTACGAGGTAATGGTGCCTTTCCAGGCATTGCAGATTGCTGGGCATCAGGTAGATGCCGTCTGCCCAGGCAAGGCGCCTGGGGATACGGTGCAAACCGCCATTCATGACTTTACTGGCGAACAGACCTATAGCGAAAAGACAGGCCATCGCTTCACCCTGAATGCTGACTTTGCCAAAGCGCGTGTAGAGGATTATGACGCCTTGGTAATTCCTGGAGGACGTGCGCCGGAATACCTTCGCGTCAATGAACAGGTGCTTGATCTGGTAAGGGGCTTTTTCAGTGCTGACAAACCGGTCGCTGCCCTGTGCCACGGTCCGTTGATTCTGGCGGCCGCGGGTGTACTCAAGGGCGGGGTTGAATGTAATGCTTATCCTGCATGCGCGCCTGATGTGAGAGGGGGAGGCGGGACCTATATCGAGCTGCCGATGGAGGGTGCCCATGTCAGTGGCAAACTGGTAACCGGCCCGGTATGGACTGCACATGTAGAGTGGCTGCGCAAGTTTCTTGAGGTGCTGGGTACACGTATCGAACCCTGAGCAGATATCTAGACATAATAAAGCCCGGCTTAACCGGGCTTTATTATTGACCCTAAGCCCTTAAGAGACCTCAACCGCCAGGCTTTCAGCGATTTTCTTCTGCCAGATCTGTGGTCCGGTGTTATGCACGGACTCGCCGTTGCTGTCTACAGCAACGGTAACCGGCATGTCCTTGACCTCAAACTCGTAAATCGCTTCCATGCCCAGCTCCGGGAAGGCCAGAGTCTTGGAAGCCTTGATCGCCTGAGCTACCAGATAGGCTGCACCGCCAACGGCCATCAGGTAGACCGCTTTGTTGTCCTTGATTGCCTCAATGGCAATTGGACCACGCTCGGACTTCCCGATCATACCTAACAGGCCCGTCTGCTCCAGGATCTGGCGGGTGAACTTGTCCATGCGGGTCGCAGTGGTCGGACCTGCCGGGCCAACTACCTCATCACCAACCGGATCAACCGGGCCCACGTAATAAATGAAGCGGCCCTTCAGGTCTACAGGCAGGGTTTCGCCCTTGTTGAGCATATCAATCATGCGCTTGTGCGCAGCATCACGGCCAGTCAGCATCTTGCCGTTGAGCAGCAACGTCTCGCCCGGCTGCCAGCTCAACACTTCTTCCGGCGTTACGGTATCCAGGTTTACGCGACGTGCAGAGGGGCCGGCTTCCCAGACTATTTCCGGATAGGCATCCAGTGGTGGTGCCTCCAGTGCAGCCGGACCTGAGCCATCCAGAATGAAATGCGCATGGCGGGTCGCTGCACAATTTGGAATCATGCAGACTGGCAAGGACGCAGCATGGGTTGGGTAATCCTTGATCTTGACGTCCAGAACGGTCGTCAGTCCACCCAGACCCTGGGCGCCGATACCCAGTTGGTTGACCTTCTCGAACAGCTCCAGACGCAGCTCTTCAATACGGTTCTGCGGGCCGCGAGCCTTAAGTTCATGGATATCGATTTCTTCCATGAGCGACTCTTTAGCCAACACAGCAGCCTTTTCAGCCGTGCCGCCAATGCCAATACCCAACATGCCGGGAGGGCACCAGCCCGCACCCATCGTGGGAACGGTTTTAAGTACCCAGTCGACGATGGAGTCGGACGGGTTAAGCATGGCCATCTTGGACTTGTTTTCGGAGCCGCCGCCTTTGGCTGCCACATCGACTTCAACCTTGTCACCGGGAACAATGCTGTAGTGGATGACGGCCGGGGTGTTGTCCTTGGTATTTTTGCGCGCACCGGCCGGGTCAGCCAGGATAGAGGCACGCAGGACATTTTCCGGTAGGTTGTAGGCGCGGCGAACACCCTCATTGATCATGTCGTCCAAGCCCATGGTGGCACCGTCCCAGCGGACGTCCATGCCGACTTTGACGAAAACGGTCACGATACCCGTGTCCTGGCAGATCGGGCGGTGGCCGGTCGCACACATGCGCGAGTTGATCAGGATCTGGGCCATGGAGTCGCGTGCGGCAGGAGACTCCTCGCGCAGGTAGGCCTCATGCATGGCCTGAATGAAATCCACGGGATGGTAATAGGAGATGAACTGCAGGGCGTCAGCAACGCTCTGGATCAGGTCATCCTGCTTGATCACGGTCATGTACGCGCTCCTTATAAGGCTATCTGTACTGCGCGGTTCTCGTGTCTCGTCCGTGGCGTCGTTTTGGGGCAGGCGGAGATCGTCTGCCTACGAAAAGCAGCGTCAGGGCGCGCAGTTCCGACTTCCAACACTGAGAAAAAGAAGTTTGGAACCACGTCTACGGTGTAGCCGACACGACAAAGGCGGGGCAGTATAGCGCTATGGGACGCTTGAGCGAAGCCGACCAGTTGATAAGGAAATACATCACAGAAACAGAGTAAAATGCTGGCTAATCGCTATGCCATGGATCGGGTGTCGTCGTCATGTGGGATCTTACTGCTAGGCGTAGCATTAATGCGTCTGCCATCGGGTATCAGGCGTTACCACTGGCTGTGGTCGCGCTAGCCTTGCTTCCTTTGCTGCTGTCTACGGCTGTAGGCTTCTATTCATATTCCATCACCACCTTTTTTGCTGACACGCTGGGCTTTCTTGCAGGGGTGGGTGCGATGACAGCGATAATTGTCTGGTTTGGCGGCAAGAATATGAAAGCCTTGCCACTCGAACCCTACATCATCATCTCGATCCTGTTTCTGACGTATTCGCTAACCCATATCATGCATTTACGAGGCACCTTTCTGGCGTTCTATGCACTTGTATTGATGTTGGGTATTTTCCAGATACGGTTGAGTGCTTTTGTACGCTGTGCGGTGCTGGCATACAGTGCTTATGCCGGCCTGTGCTTATGGATAGCTCTGGACCCGCAGGATAGCCGGACAGTAAAGATGATGATTGTCCAGAATGTCATACTGGCCATTGTTCTGTTTTCGATGGTGCTGTTTGCCCGCTATCACCAGCGCATCCGCTACCAACTCAAGGCTCGCTGGGACGACCTGGAGCGGCATCAGGAGGATCTACGTCATGTGATGCGCCAGTTGGAAGCTCAGGTAATCACTGATGAGCTGACAGGGCTGCGTAATCGCCGGTACTTCCTGCAAATAGCCAATGAAGCGCTTCATCGGCTGGGGCATGGCCGGATGCACGGGCTGGCATTGATCGATATGGATTTTTTCAAACAGATCAATGATCAGTTCGGGCATGGGATAGGCGATCTGGTCCTTAAGACATTCGCTGATGTAGGTGTCGCCTGTTTGCGCGAGCAGGACGTTCTTGCGCGCTACGGTGGCGAAGAATTTGTATTGCTGTTGCCTTTTAGCGATCCGCAGCAGCTGGTAGGGTGCTGTGAGCGTTTGCGTCAGGCATTTTCAGAGACGGTATTCGAGCATGCTGATCTGGGCACGTTAACCGTTTCGATTGGTATGAGCCTTGTCCTGACCGGGCGTACATTGGATGAGTCATTACTGCTGGCCGATCAGGCGCTGTATCGCGCCAAGCGCAATGGCCGTAACCGCTGTGAAATCTCATGGGAGAGTTAACGTGCCTAAGCTCGAGGTAGGGGCATCAGCCTGGGCAGTCGAGTCAGGCAGCAACCTACTCGATAATCTGCTCAGTGCAGGCCAGGTGGTCCCGTTCAGCTGTCGTGCAGGCAGTTGCCATGCGTGTCTGGTTCGATGCCTTGAAGGGTATGTGAAGGACGCTTTGCCTGATGCGCTGACCGCTGAAGAGCGTGCGGAAGGCTGGCGGCTTGCCTGCCAATGCCAAATCGCCGGGGACCTTCGGGTCGCGGTCTTTGATCCTAAAGTGGATGGCATCCCGGCAACACTGATAGCAGTCGATTGGCTAAGCGTGGATGTGGTTCGCTTACGTGTGCAGCCCGAGCGCCCTGTACGCTATCAACCTGGCCAATCCATAGTGCTGTGGGTCGGCGGCATTGCTCGTTCCTATTCCATTGCCAGCTTACCCGGCGAAGCAGTCTGGCTCGAATTCCATATCGACTGCGGTCGTCCAGGTCGTTTTTGTGAGGTCGCTCGTGGTTTTACGCCGGGCGACAAGTTGAGTTTAGGCGCACTTAACCCCAGTGCCTTGCACTATCCAGCGGACAGGCCTGATTCCCCACTGCTATTACTGGCGTCCGGTTCAGGATTGGCGCCGCTTTGGGGCATTCTGCACGAGGCCTTGAGGCAGGAGCATGCGGGGCCTATAACGATCGTACACAGGGCTCGTCAGGGGGGCGAACACTATCTACGGACAGCATTGGATGCATTGGTTGCCGAGCACAATGGTTTGAGTGCTGAATATCTGGATAAAGAGACATGGGAGTCCTGGCTCAAAGGATTTTGGCTATCCAGTCGGCACACGGTTACGCTGGCTTGCGGTAGTCCGGTTTTTATCGAGGCCGTGTCCAGGCGGCTATTCATGGCAGGATTGCCGCGAGGGCAATTGTTGACGGAAACGTTTGTGTCCAAGGCCATTTAGCCTTCAATAAAAAAGCCGCCCGAAGGCGGCTTTTTTACAGGTTACATCAGACGAGCAGATCACCGACACGGTACATCTTCATGGTGTTGGTGCCATCACGCTTGGTGTAGCTGTCACCCTTGGTCAAGATGACCCAATCGCCACGTTCCACGATACCGCGCTTGAGCAATTCATCTACCGCCGCTTGGCTGACTTTATCAGCTGCCATCGTTCTGGGGTCGAACGGAATGGTATAGACGTTGCGGAACAGAACGGTACGCGCTTGTGTCATGCGTGACGAGGCGAAAGAGAAAATCGGAACAGAGGAGCGCAGGCGAGACATGATCAGCGGGGTGTAGCCGCTGTCGGTCAGGCTGATGATCGCCTTTACGCCTGGGAAGTGGTTGGCTACATAAATTGATGCCAACGCGATACTTTCATCCCAACGGGTAAAGGTCTGTCCCAGGCGGTGGCTGGACAGCTTGCTGGTGGGCTGCTTTTCCGCACCGATACAGATACGGGCCATGGCCTTGACGGCTTCAACCGGGTAAGCACCGGCAGCGGTCTCTGCCGACAGCATGACGGCATCGGTGTTATCAAGCACGGCGTTGGCAACGTCGGACACTTCGGCACGCGTCGGCATCGGGCTGGTAATCATCGACTCCATCATTTGCGTAGCCGTGATCACAGCTTTGTTGAAGCGACGGGCATGGGAAATGATGCGCTTCTGAATGCCCACGAGCTCGGCATCGCCAATCTCAACGCCCAGGTCGCCACGGGCTACCATGACGGCATCACTGGCCTGGATCAGACCATCCAGGGCTTCGTCGTTGGCAACAGCTTCAGCGCGCTCGATCTTGGCGACCAGCCACGCCTTGCCGCCGGCCTCTTCCAACAGACGACGAGCCTCGTGCATGTCGTTTGCATCACGCGGGAAGGAGACTGCGAGGTAGTCCACTTCCATGGAGCTGGCAAGCTTGATGTCTTCACGGTCTTTATCCGTCAGGGCCGGTGCAGTCAGGCCGCCGCCACGACGGTTGATGCCTTTGTGATCGGACAGCGGACCACCAATCAATACGACGGTGTGCAGTTCATTGGCGGTTACGCCTTCGACACGCAGGACGACACGGCCATCGTCAAGCAGCAGTTCATCGCCTACATGGCAGTCGGTTACAAGACCTGGATAATCGATACCAACAACTTCCTGAGTACCGGCATCACGTGGATGAGCAGTGGACAGGCGGAAGGTTTCGCCTTCTTTGAGTTGGATACGCTTTTCAGTGAACTTGGCGATGCGGATCTTGGGACCCTGAAGATCGCCCAGCAGGGCTACATGGCGGCCATGCTTGGCAGCCAGTTCGCGTACCAGCTGACCCCGGGCGCGGTGTTCGTCTGGAGTTCCATGGGAAAAGTTCAGGCGGGCCACGTCGATGCCGGCAATGATGAGCTGCTCGAGCACTTCGGGCGAATTGCTGGCTGGGCCAAGGGTGGCAACGATTTTGGTACGGCGATAAATCATTCAGGTTTTCCTTTCAGATGGTTTCAACCGTGATCGGCAATGAAACAGGCCGAATCTAACGTTTGGCTTCAAAGGCTACTGTGCATTGTAGCCTTGCTGAGCGCTCAGTCACATGAAAGGTTTCATCTACGTGCGGCAATCTTGAAAAGTGATGCTTGAATTTAACCAGTAAGCTGCGCTTCAGGCCTGAGCAGGTCTGCCGATAACCCGGCAACGGAGGATCAACCATGCGTCATATCTTATTTTCGCTTGTAGTCGTGTCATTGGTCGGCTGTACAGGGGCGTCCATGAATCGTCACATGGACAAGGCCTATGATGCCTATACTGATGGCGACTGCGACCGGGTTATGCTGGAATTGTCCCAGGCTGAACGCAGGAGTCGTGCTCGCCCCTGGGTGCAGCCGGAAATCTCTATGTTGCGCGGTCAGTGCCTTGAGCGGCAAAAGTTGTACGTCGATGCGGTGGAAACCTATCGCTTTATCGAAAGGCGTTACCCAAACAGTGAGTATGCGTATCGGGCTCGAGCCAGAATCGACACGCTGACTCAGCTGGGTCTTGATGGTTCGAGACCGGTAATCATTCAGCCGCAGCCGCTCAAACCGCTAACGGCTAAGTAAAGATGCCCTTTTGCATGCTTCTGGTTATGCTTGTGGTCTGATGGATGCCGGTTGGAGCGGCATCAGATTGCAGTGACTTCCGGGATGGGTCCATGAAACAGAATCGTCATATCGAGCGCCATCAGTTACCGTACTTTCTGAAGGTGTTCAACCGTTTCACTGACAGGCCCATGGGCTATCTGGGCAATATTTCCCTGGACGGGATGTTGCTGATCAGTCAGCTTCCCTTGCTGGTCGGCGCCAAATTCGAGTTGCGTCTAAAAGTGCCCGGCCAGGACGGTCAGCTACATTTCATCGACTTTGATGCCAGCTGCCAGTGGAGCCGTGAAGACGTGACGCCAGGGTATTACGATTCGGGCTTTTCCATCTCGGCGCCGCCGCATGAGTTCACCGAACTGGTAGAGTCGCTGCGTAACTACTTCAGCTTTCATCCCATGCAGCAGTCCGTTTAGGCAGGCGGGCGCTGCAGGGCATATCTGGCGGCTCAGAGGCTTCCGGCACGTTTCCAGGTGAGATACTGATTGACCAGTTCAGGACCTAGTGCGGCCGGACGTGTATCGAGCAGCGGAACGCCATAAGTCGAGAGACGTTCATGTAATGATTCTCGGGCTTGGCGATAATCCATTGCTCCGCAGTACTCTAGTGCATCCTCGTAGGTTTCTACAGCCTGTTGTACACGCGTATCAATGACCTCTTCGCGTAGGCTGGCAATCAGGACACGGTGCTGGCGACAGAGGTGGCCAAGGGCAAATTTCAAATCATCGTCGTCCTCGTCACGCAGGTTAGTAACCAGTACGATCAAGGCACGACGTCGCTGATGCGTGAGCAACTGCTGGACGGCTGAGCTGTAATCTGCAGGCGTGAGCGTGGGTTGGAGGTCATAGACGGCATTAAGCAGCCGTCCCAGTTGGCCATGGCCCTTGGCAGGTACCACGTGCCGCGGTTGCTCATGGGCAAACGTACTGATGCCTACGGCATCGCCTTGACGAAGGGCAACGTGCGCCAGTAGCAGGCACGCATCCAATGCCTGGTCGAAGTGAGACAGTTCACCATCCTGGCTGCGCATACGGCGGCTGCAGTCCAGAAGTAGCAGGATCTGCTGGTCACGTTCTTCCTGATACTCCCGAGCAATAGGCATCTTTTTACGTGCAGTGGCTTTCCAGTCCATTTGCCGCAAGGTATCACCCTGGCGAAACTCACGTAGCTGATGAAACTCCAGTCCCAGGCCGCGCCGTGGCTTCTGCCTCACACCCAGTTGGCCGAGCCATTGCTCGCCGGCCAGGGGTGACGCTTTATAGAGACGGGCAAAGTCAGGGTAGACCCGCGCCTCACTATGTTGCGCCAGACGGTGGCGAACCCGCCATAGCCCCAATGGACTCGGCACGATGCAGTCGCAGGCAGGAAAGATAACGTGTCCCCGTGCCAGAGGGCGAATCCGGTAATGCACCTGAGTGTGCTGGCCAGGCTTGAGCGTGGCTTCAAGAGGTAGATGCTCATGAGTTATGGAAGCAGGAACATGATCGAACAGTACGACAGAGTGTTCGCGCAGGTAGGAGTGATGCAATGTAAGTTGAACTTCACTCCAGCGTCCCAGCGATAACTGGCCCGGGAGCGTATGCTCCAGCGTTGGGCAAGCCCGTCGGTAAGTGCTGACGGCATCAGCGCCTGCGATCAAGAGAAGCGCGAGCAAAGCGCCCCACCAGGCGGAGTTCAGGGTGTCAGGTGCAGGCAGGTCCAGCGCCTTGAGCATGCCTAGTATCAGCGCTACCCCGAACAGGCCCGTCAGAATCAGCAGTAAACGTCTGGAGGGTTTCATAGATGTGGACGTCAGAGACGAGGTGCGGGGGATTGATCAATGATTTGTCGCAGTACCTGGTCGACCGTAACGCCATCGATTTCAAGCTCGGCCGATAAGCGAATTCGGTGACGTAGCACGGGCAGGGCACAGAGTTTCACGTCGTCTGGTAGAACGAATTCTCCTCCTCGCAGCAGAGCACGTGCCCGAGCGCCGCGAAGCAGAGCAATAGAAGCGCGCGGACCGGCACCCAGCATTATGCCGGGCCAGTTGCGGGTTGAGCGGGCCAATCTCACGGCATAGTCGAGTACCTGATCATCCACTGGCAAATCGGCTGCAATCTTTTGTATGGCCATGATTTCCTTGGCTTGCAGTAACGGGCGTAGCGGAGTGACATCCAGCATGTCGCTGCGGGTCGAGCGAGTGACTTGTCTGACCAGGGCGCGTTCGTCTTCCTCGCCGGGATAGTCGATGTAAAGCTTGAACATGAAGCGGTCCAGCTCGGCCTCAGGCAGCGGATAGGTGCCTTCCTGCTCTATCGGATTCTGGGTGGCCAATACCATGAACGGCTGCGGGACCGGTAGGGCCCGGCCTTCTAACGTGATCTGCCGCTCCTGCATGACCTCAAGTAATGCCGCCTGGGTTTTTGCCGGCGCGCGGTTGATTTCGTCTGCCAGTAGCAGATGGGTAAAGGCAGGACCCTTGCGCAACTTGAATTGCTCGGTAGCCAGGTCATAAATGGCATGGCCGGTTATGTCGCTGGGCATCAGATCTGGTGTGAACTGAATGCGCGCAAAACTGCCCTCGAAACAACGTGCAAGGGCACGGACCAGCAACGTTTTACCCAGCCCGGGCGCGCCTTCAATCAGGACGTGTCCACCTGCGAGCAATGCGGTCAGGACATCGTCAATCACAGCGCTCTGGCCAATCAGTGCCTTGTTGAGGGCCTGTCGTAGGGACTGGGCGAGGCTGCTGGCACGATGACGTTGCGCGGAGTGGTCAGGAGGCGTGGGCGTCACGGTAGGCTCAGTCATGGTGTGTTCCTTGATAAGGCAGCGAGGAAGGCGTACCAAGAGTCATAGTGCCTTCCTGATACGTTGCAGATTTGCAACGCGGCGCGTGAAGTCGATCGGAGAGAGTTTTTCAGAGGCCAGCGGGCGCATGGTCTGGCTGATTTCCTGGGGCGACAAGCGAGCCAGTCGGCCTAAAAGTCGCCACTGTTCGGCGACAGGTAATCGCTCAAAGCCAGGGTGACGGCGTCGGGCGTGTTGCTGAATATCTTTCTGTAACAAGGTGATCAGGCTGACCAGCCCAGAATGGCGGCGGATGAATTCGGCGCTGGCCCGCATATGTTCACTCAGCTGACGACGACCGAGAGCAGGACTCGGTAAGGCTGGTCCTAGACGCTGCGCTGCCTGCCATAACCAGAGCGCCAGAAGCAGGGCTGATGCGGCCAGCGTTTCAGGAAAATAGCGTGTCAGAAGTGTGACAAGGCTGTCTTTATCCGCGCGATATAGCAGGGTGACATCGCTGTCCTGGGTGATGTACCAGAGTAACCAGGCATTGTCGTATTCCCCGATATGGGTGTTCTGCCAGATCCATGCGTCTGTCATGACGGTGATCAGGCCGTTCCCCCAGGGCAGCTGCATCATGTGCGTAGCCGCCTCACTGTTGGCCCAGGACTGGGCTAGGTTTTTAGCGTCGTACAGGTGAAATTCGTCATCGAAGCCGATATAAGCCGGCTCCTGTTCGTTTTCCAGATAGAGCTTGGTCAGCTGCGCCCATTTTTCGGCAGGAGCAGGTTCTTCATCCTGCTTGTCCGCCTCCTCATCGTCCAGGTCGCGGGTTAGTAATTGTTGTACGCCAATGGCGTCAAGCAGGAAGTCTCCGCTTTTTTTACTGTTCTCATCCCACAGCTGCTCGGCTACAAAGACAACATGCCCGCCTTGACTGGCCCAATCCAGCACTTGCTGGCTCTGGGCAGGCGACATGCGGTCTCGCTCGGCGAGCAGTAATAGCGTGTGATCTATCGCAGGTAATCCATTGAGTACGGTAAAGGAGTCGCTGTGTTGAACCTTGACGGACCGTTCTCTTAGAAACCGCTCTGCCGCCAGGTACGGATTGTTTCGAGCCTCGGGGCTGGGTCCGGCATCCTTTAGTGTTTCAGTGAGGGTTACGTATTTCCAGGCCCATAGCCCGGCCAACAGTACAGTTGCCAGTATCAGACCAGCCCAGAGCATTGGCCGGCGTGTCATGCAGGCACCTGTGAATTGAACAGGATACGCCACTGATGGCACAGCGCTTTGAGCGTTTCCTGAGTTGGCATCTGGTGACCATAAGCAAGCCGTTGCCACTGCATCGTCACGTTATGCAGATAATCAACAATGTCTGCTCGCGGCATTGATTTGCTGAGCTCAAGAATCTCACCTTCTGTGTGAGCCTCTTTCAATGGCAGATGGAAGTCATGCAGTAGGTGGCTTAACAGACCTCGATAAAGCAGCCCTAGGGCTTTACGAGGCTCTTGGTGCCATAACCGCTCGGCTTCGCCCGGAATGTCGTCAGGTAGGCTGTTTGGAGCGACTTCCAGGCCAAATAGCTGATGAGGCGTATCGATAGGAGAGGTGGGCTTGGCTGTGGTCCGGCGAGTAAAAAGCTTCAGCCAGACGCGGTAACGCCAAATCAATAAGCCAGTGCCCAAGACCAACAAGGTCCATAGTAAAACTTCGAGAAAACGTGCGGCATGCGCGAGAAGCACTTCAAGGTCGCGCCAGTGCATGCCCTGTGATTCCGCTGAGGACTTTTTGTCTTTACCCTGCTGACCTACATGCCATTGGAGCTGAGTGTGCTCATTTTTGAAGGGCGGACTCGCCAGAATGGCACTCATATGCTGCCGTGCGACTTGGCTATTCAAGGGCTGATTCAGTAAATGAGGCGCATCCGGGCCTGCCACTTCCTGGGGGGGTAATGGGCACATCGCTGGAGCTGTAATTTCTTCTGCCAGGGCAGGTGGCGGCAATAGCAGCATGCCTACAACGCCAACCAGAACCAGTAGATGCACTGCGCCCATCAGACGCTGGCGCAGGCGCCGGAAAACCAGTTCGATATCCCAAGCCTCCAGCGCTGTACGCCGGTTAAGATAAAGACTGAAACCGCACGCCACATAGACAGGCTCCCATACCAGAAGAACCAGCGCATAGAGCAGGTTTGTAAGGTGTTCGATCCAGAGCAGACCATGAGCTTCGACATCAATCAGCTTGAGCCAGTCGAGTTGCTCAACGATCTGTGATGGAATGAAGAGGTAGATCAGGCCCAGCAGTCCTACGTAAAGCGCCATTTCGATATGAGCGCCCACAATGGTTAGCCAGGAGGCTGCCTGCGTATTTTCTTGGGTCAATATGCGAACACGCGCCTGACGTGTGGCACCAGACAACCCTTCGAGCTGCTGTACAGGCAGTAGAAAACTGCGCTTGGGCGTAAAGCGTCTCCACAGCAGACTGGAAAGTAATTGCACCTTCAAGAACTGCGGATAAACGGTTAGCGCCTGCCTGACAGTAATCGTCTCGCCAAATAGTGCTCTGGACAGAATATGCAGAGGTAGTCGTTCGAACAACGGCTTCAACCACCAGAAAACCAGAATAACAACAGAGGGATAGTTCCAGAGAGCAGCTGTTAGCAAGGCCAGAACAGGAAGGGTGAGTAGGGCCCAACTGATCATCAGTACACGCAGGTGCTCACGTGCGAGTCTTACGCCCAGGTCTAGTGCTTCCCACGGACTGCGAGGGCGTATGACCGCCTGGCTTTCAGTCAGGCGCATGTCGACTTTTTCCTGCCAGAGCGAAGTAACTACCAACGGCCAGCCACAATAGCGCGCCTACGCTGTACTTGATCGCTGAGCTAAGCGCGGCGCTGGACGACCAATAGGCTTCGACAAAAGCGGCCAGCGTTAGCAGGATGAATACACCAGCGATCAGGCCAGCACAAGGTTTGGCTGCATGGCGAAGGGCATCGCTGCGGCGCAGTCGACCCGGCGCAACCAAGGCCCAGCCCAGCTTTAAGCCTGCTGCTCCAGCCAGCGTAATCGCCGTCAGCTCAAAAGCGCCATGCCCTACGACAAAGGGCCAGAAGGTAATACCTGAACCCAGTTGGGTCAGGTAGCCCGCTACCGCCCCGATATTGAGTCCGTTGAATAATAGAAAGAACAGGGTCCCCAGGCCATATAACAAGCCGCCTGCAAACGTTTGAAAGGCGATACCTATATTGTTGCGAATGTAATAGCCGAACATCTGCCAGTCCTGGCTGCTGGCCCGCTCAGGCAGGGCCCCTATGCGTGCGGCGTCCGGTCTGTACATGCTTTCCATGTTGGCGACCTGTGCAGGGTCAAGCAGGCTATAAACCAGGTTAGGTGCGTAATAGACTACTAACCCCATTACCAAGAGGCTGCCATAAAAAAGGATGCTCGCTGCGGCGACGAACTGCCACTCTGCCCGGACCAGGTGCGGAAAGTCCGCTAGCAGAAACCCCAGGAGCCGCTGCTTGATATTGCCCGGATGGCGATAAATGAGTTGATGACCACGCAAGGTAAGCTGGTGTAACTGCTCGATTAGTTGCGGGCTGTAACCGCGGGCCTGAGCTAGGGCCAGGTGTTGGCACAGGCGGCGATAGTTGGCCACAAAGGCCTTGCTGTTTTCCAGCGAGGTTGTCGGGCTGCGTTTTTCCAGCATAGAAAGCTGCTCGTTAAAGCGGTCCCATTCGGCTTGGTAACGCTGTTCGAAGGGCGCCTGCCTCATGTATGAGCTCCTAGCAGGGCTTGAGCGATCCGGTTCAGGCGCGCACTTGCTTCGCTACGTTCAACACCCAAGGGCTCTGCCAGCAGCGCGGCCAGCTCTTCCCGGCGGGACATGGATAATCCGTTCTGGCGTTCAGCAAATGCCAGGATGGCCTGTTGCTCAGCCAGCCCCAGCGTAAAGGGCGGTGCCAACGGAATGACCTGCGGCATGGCAAAGCGGGCATGTACGCGCTCCTGATGAACGACCAGCGTGCCAGCTACCAGATCTCCCAAGCGTTTGAAGTTAGGATGCAGGAGACTGCTCAGGATACCTATGGCATAACCAAAGGGCAGGAGGTCCACAACACGCAATAGATTGCGTAACAGCGAGCCAGCCCAGCCCACTGGGGTGCCGTCGTCATTCAGTACGCGCAATTTCATGAGCTGCTTGCCTGGCGAGCGGCCCTGATTGAGCACCTCGAACAACACCATGTACCACCAACCGATCAGAAATGTCAGTAGGGCGATCAGGCCAACCCCTATATGCCCCAGAAAACCGAGCACAAGATAGGCAAGCCCCAAAATAACACCTCGAATACCCAGGTCGATGGCATAGGCCAGAGCACGAGGCACGACACTGGCGGGACGCAGCATCAGGTCGATAGCTTCCGGCGTTTCGACGCGTAAGAGTGTATCGAGCGGGAGTGACATGGATGCGGATGAGCCTTCTCTAGTGTAGGTCGGCACAAGAGGTTGCTCGGCGTTCACACGGTGTCATCAGATGAGAACCCCTGAGCAGGCTGGAACGAGAAAAATAACCAGTCAGCAGGCAAGCGCTTCAGCAAATCATCACTCCTTTGATAAGGTCATCATCCAAGCATAGTGCGTCTATGCACATTAACCCTGTTTGGTTAGCCTGGCGCGCATTAGAAGCGCCTTAATGGACAGGCTGCCGCCAGGTATCTTTGCATGTTATTGATCTAAGGACATTCGTGTCGTCGCAGCCTGCGACGTGATAAGCCTAGCGACCCATCAGGCGTATAGGCAACTGAAAAATCCAGAGTGCTCGACTTGAGGCGCTGATAGCTAGGAGAGCTTTGTCGTGAGCCGCACCATATTCTGGTATGACTTCGAAACCACCGGGACCAATCCCCGCTGCGATCGTCCACTGCAAGTGGCAGGGTTGCGTACGGATGAGGACCTTAATATTGTTGGTGAGCCGCTCAATCTGTACTGCCGATTGGGCGACGATATCCTGCCACACCCAGCAGCCTGTCTGATTACAGGTATTACACCCGAGCGTCTTGAGCGCGAAGGGCTTCCCGAGGCCGAGTTCATGGCCCAGCTGCATGCCCATATCAGCCAGCCGGGCACCTGTACAGCCGGATACAACACGCTGCGCTTCGACGATGAGGTGACCCGGCATAGCCTGTATCGAAATTTCTACGATCCGTACGCACGGGAATGGCAGGGCGGAAATACTCGCTGGGACCTGATCGATCTGCTGCGCGCTGCCTATGCGCTTCGGCCAGAAGGTATCGAGTGGCCCCAGGATGACGATCGGGTGACCTTGAAACTTGAGCGTCTTTCCGAAGCTAATGGTCTAGACCATGGGCAGGCGCATGATGCGCTGTCCGATGTCCAAGCCACTATTCAGTTAGCGCAACTGGTGCGTGACCGACAACCACGGCTCTACCATTTTTTGTATCAGCTCAGGCACAAGCGTTCAGTATTGGAACACATCACCTTACTTAAGCCGTTGGTTCATGTATCCGGACGGTTTTCAGCTGAGCGCAATTTTCTTTCCATTGTATTACCGCTGTGCTGGCATCCACATAACCGTAACGCCTTAATTGTCTGCGATCTTCATCTGGACCCAACCCCTATATTAGAGCTGGATGTTCAAACATTACATAAAAGGCTCTATTCCCGGCGCGAGGATTTATTAGCCAATGACGAACTGCCAGTACCACTTAAGCTTATTCAAATAAATCGCTGTCCGGTGTTGGCGCCGTTGGCTGTTCTAAGAGAAAAGGACCAGGAAAGACTGCAAATAAATATGCAGATGTACAAGCAGCGCGCCGCTCTTTTGCAAAGTAAGGCAAAAATATGGCGGGACAAATTGTCGCAGCTTTATCAAATAAAGACCGAAAAGGCAGTCCTTGATCCTGAACAGCAGCTGTACAATGGCTTTATATGCGAGAGTGATCGACGCTTATGTGACGAAATTCGAAGCTGCGATCCTGCAAAGTTGGTGGATAAAAGGTGGTTATTTGCAGATGAACGTTTGCCGGAACTTTACTTCCGTTATAGGGCCCGAAACTTTTCTCATACACTAACGGTAGAAGAGCAGGGGCGTTGGCATTCATTCTGCCATAATCGTTTGGTGGATGGTGAATGGGGCGCTCCCAATACCTTATCTTCTTTTGAAGAGACTCTGCACGCATTGGCGCAGACGGCCAGTGAGTCTCAGCAGGCCCTGCTGAATGCATGGCGGGTACATGCACAGCAGTTAAGAAGTCGGTTCGGGGTTTAAAAGCTTTAAACAACATATAAAAAACGCCAGCAATGCTGGCGTTTTTTATATGTGCCCTATGGATATCAGTCGAGCAGGGTGGCCCAGCTCTCGACGTCATCGGCGCCCCACTTGGCTTTCCACTCTTTCAATGTTTTGTGGTTGCCGCCTTTGGTTTCAATAACTTCACCCGTGTGCGGATTCTTGTATTGCTTTACTTTACGCGCACGCTTAGTGCCACTGCCCTGAGTATTCTTAGCATTACCACGAGTGCCACGAGTGTTTTTGGCATCAGTGTCAAGAATGGCGATGATGTCACGCAGGGACTTGGAGTATTCACCCATCAATGCGCGTAGCTTTTCTTCGAATTCCAGTTCTTTTTTTAGCTTGTCATCTTGAGAAAGATTACGCAGGCGCTCCTGCAATTCTTTAATGGCTTCTTCAGTGGCACGGTATTCATTGATAAGGGACATACATTTACCTGCAATGCAAGGGCTGGTCTTTTTTTAATGATAGTGTTGGCGTAACAACAAGTAAACCCACTATTAACTTTTTGCAAGCATAAAACAAGTTAATAGGGTCGATAATGTTCAACTAACATTAAAACTTAAGTGCGGTATTCGTCGCCTGAAGCCGATGGCTGCTGAAGTTTTTCGTGCGCAAGGCTAGAATGGCGGCCTCCGTTTTTTCGAGGTTGTTTTATGCGCACTTTTCGTCTGGTGATCGCCTGCCCGGACGGCGTAGGTATAGTGGCCAAGGTAAGTAACTTTCTGGCGACTTATAATGGTTGGATCAGTGAGGCCAGTCATCACTCCGATACCGAGAGTGGCTGGTTCTTTATGCGCCATGAAATACGTGCCGACTCTTTACCCTTCGATTTGAAAGGTTTTTATCAGGCGTTTGCGCCAATAGCCAAAGAGTTTTCCATGCAATGGCGCATTACCGACTCTGCTGTTAAAAAGCGTGTCGTACTTATGGCCAGCCGCGAATCCCATTGTTTGGCCGATTTACTTCATCGCTGGCACAGTGGTGAACTTGATTGTGAAATCCCTTGTGTTATTTCCAACCATGATGCATTACGCAGCATGGTTGAGTGGCATGGTATTCCTTATTTTCATGTACCCGTCGACCCAGCCGATAAGCAACCGGCCTTTGCCGAAGTGTCCCGGCTGATCGATGAGTATCAGGCTGATACCGTAGTATTGGCGCGTTACATGCAGATCCTGCCACCGGACTTGTGTCAGCGTTATGCTCATCAGGTCATTAATATCCATCACAGCTTCTTGCCATCGTTCGTGGGAGCCAAGCCTTATCATCAGGCCGCCAAGCGAGGCGTAAAGCTGATTGGTGCAACCTGCCACTATGTAACCGAAGAGCTGGATGCTGGTCCGATCATCGAGCAGGATGTGGTGCGCATTACCCATCGTGATGAGGTCGAAGATATGGTTCGTCTTGGCAAGGATGTCGAAAAGATGGTGCTGTCGCGTGGCCTGCGTTATCACCTGGAAGACCGTGTGCTTGTGCATGGTAACAAGACGGTAGTCTTCAACTGATGCATTCTGAGGTTCTATGAGTGATCCCTTCGAGCGCGGTGCGGCTTATCCTCCTCCTACCCTGGGGGAGGGATGTACACTTCGCTACGATCCGGATGCGCTCACCGAGGACAGCGGCACCGATTTTCCGGGTGCCGCTGAACTCTGGGAGACGATGTTAAATACGCCTATGCCTGACGAAAGCGAATCAGGCGATTGAGCAAGGGACGCCCCGCCAGATGGATGAATACCGGGGCGCCTGCTATGAGGTAGAAGTAATACGTTACGGCTCGCCAAATCAGAATGGCAGCCGCTGCTGTTGATTTTCCGACCATGGGTGTAAGGAGCGCACCTGATGCCAATTCTGCACCGCCTGCACCGCCAGGCAGCAGGCTCGCCTGTCCTGCGGTCAGCGCCAGCATCTGTATAAGAAAGGTCCAGGCCCAGGGAATGACAGCCCCTAGACCAACTAATGTAATGTACAAAACACTGTTACGAAGTAGCCAGTGCAATGCCGTTAAGCCAAATACTGCCGCCAAGGTGGAGTGAGGCATTCGCAGGCTTTCTTTCAATGCATTACGAAAGCGCAATACCTTTCGGCCCCAGCGCACGCGTCGGGACTGTTTTATGCCCAGACGCTTCATGATCCGGCCATTGCTGCGCAAAACGGCGCGGTGAAAACGCGCCAGCCCAAAGAGCAGAACAATAGCTCCCGTCATCAAGGCGGCAGTGCCTCCCAGTAGCCAACCTACATGAGGGTTAAGCGCGTGAAAGAGGGCATAAATCAAGATTCCGATCAGTGCGCAGACGAAAAATAGCAAGTCACTAATATGATCCACTGCAAACACGGCGGTGGCTTGAGCTGGACGTACGCCACGCCGCGCGAGAAGCGCCATCATGGTAAACGGGCCGCCCGCGCCGCCAGGTGTGGCACAGATAGCGAACTCGGTTGCCATCACAATGGCCAGGGAGCGAAGGTGAGTCGTGCGGTGTAAGCGTTTAAGGAGTAAACGTAGGCGAATTGCATTGATGTTCCAGCACAGCACAATCATGCCAAGCATGAGCAGCAGCAGGTCGAGCGGAAAGCCTCGTAACTTCCCTAGCAGCCCGGTACCGCCTAACAACAGCGGGATAAGTGCTGCTGCCAGTAACGCACTGAGCAGCAGCCAGACGCCACGGCTCATGCCGCGAGACGCTCGTTGAGGTAGTGCCGGTTGAGCCAGTCGATTTTGTTGATTGGCGCACGTCCGTCCGCCATCAACCGTTTGAGCAGCCCCAGCCAGTAATCCCTCGAAAACTCATGCCGCATGTCGACTGGATGCAGCCCAAGACGGAGCAGGGGAGCCTCTCGATGACGGCGAGCAGCTTGCTCGCTTACGAGCCAGGACATACCTCTGCGCCACGGGCTTCTGGCGCTCCAGACCAGCCCGGGTGCCTCTATTTGGCGGTGGTCAGGTAGCAGGTAGAAATGCTGGGGGTCGCTGGTATAGCGCAGATCGGTCTGGCTCAGGGCGCGGCGTGTTCCTTCGCTCATTAGCCAGGCCGGCGCAACAAAGCCATGCAGCGGCCAGCCAAAGCGCTTGAACAAGGCCATACCTTTTTCAATACGTTCACGGGCCTGTGCTTCATTGAGCGTATAGAATTCACCTTCATAGGTGTAAACCCTGCGCATGAACCAGTCACGAGGGTTCGTAGGCGCTGGGGCATCATCACAATGGAAGTGACCATGAAGCGACAGCTCATCGCCACGCGCCAGGCGCTGATCCATAAGCCTGATGAAGTCAGGATGCTGATCGATCGGGTTACGATGATGGAAGTCGGGGACGACCAGCAATGTCATAGGCACATTGCCCAGTGCGTCCACCGCCTCTATGAAGGGTTGGTAATCGTTCCAGGTTTCTGGTGCTACATCATGTAGCACCAGCATAACATTGCGTTCACCCATGTGCAGCTACCGGCATTTCAGAGGTGCCGAGCACAGCATGATAATGAGACAAGAGACCCGCGACTACAGTATCCCAAGAGTGGTGGGCTTCTACATGCTGACGGGCTTGGCGGCCCACAAGACGGGCATCGTCTTCAAACAGTTCGCGTACAGTGGCAGCCATCGAAGCTGGATCATGGGGCTGACAGAGACGCCCGGTATTGAAGGGAACAATTTCGCCTAAGGCGCCTGCCTTGACGGCGACAACGGGAATACCGCAAGCCATGGCTTCAAGCGCGACCAAGCCAAAGGTTTCCTGATGTCCGGCATGGAGCAGGACATCACAGCTGGCAACCAGGCGCGCTACTTCAGATGCCGGACGGAAACCATTCATGACGGTGACGTTGTCGGGTACATGGCTGGGCATGTTCGAGCCTACCAAGAGCAGGTGATAGGGCTTACCCAGTTGACGGGCCGTTTCCAGTAGGATGGGCAGGTTCTTTTCCCGCGAGCCTCGGCCGGCAAATACCATCAGGCGAGTAGAGTCATCCAGTCCTAGCTCGCGCTTTAAGGTGGAGTCCCGCAGTGATGGGTGGAACGTTTCAAGATCCACGCCTAACGGCTGGGCATAAACATTGTTTACCCCCATGCGCTCAAGCTTTTCAACCATGACCTTGCTGGGCGCCAGGACACGATCAAAACTGCGATACAGCCGCGCAATATAAGTGCTCATGTTGCTACCAAACCACGAACCTAGCCGGTTACTGGCCAGCAGTGGAAGGTCTGAATGGTAGAAGCCAATCACGGGAACATCCAACCGGCGCCCTGCATCCAGGGCGGCCCAGGCCGTCATGTAGGGGTCACCTACTTCAATCAGGTCAGGTTGCAACTCCCACAATACATTGCGCCACGGCCCGCGTCGGACCGGAAAGCGATAACCCTTTCCAAATGGCAAGGGAGGTGAGGGAATCTCATAGATTCCTCCGTTCTGTCGATAGCTTTCCCCAGGGACAAGCACGCTGTGCTGGACTCCGGGGTAACGACGTAAACGGCGGTGTTTGGCATCGATGTATGTGCGCACACCGCCGCTGGCAGGTGCATAAAACATGGTCATATCAGCAATATGCACGATGGAGCTTCCTCCGTTCGGCTTCTTATAAGAACCGTCTGAAACTACCGGCATGGGCGTTGTGGGTATGAAAGATAATATTGGCTCATGCGTTCAGATGTTCTCTCCCTGTGCCCATGAATGGACCATTACAGTAAAAAGACGTTCGCTAAGACCTCGTTCTAGAGCAGAGGCTTTCGCTTCGCTGACTATTATTCAGTCAGCTGGCAAGCGCAGCGGAGCGCCCTGCGGCTATAACCACAGGGCGATCTACTCAAGGGAAGTAGCAGACGACGTGTTTCAATCCAGACCGAACGTTAATAGGCGCTGGCGTGATCAAGCGTGCTGATATCTTCGGCGCTCAGTTGGAGGTGGGTGGCTTCAGCCAGTTCCCTGAGCTGCTCAAGAGAGGTAGCGCTGGCAATGGGTGCCGTGACACTGGGACGCGCCATGAGCCAGGCAAGGGCCACACGAGCAGGGGTTGCATCATATTCTTCGGCTACCTCATCCAGGGCAGAAAGAATCGTAACGCCTCGCTCGGTCATGTATTTTTTGACGGAGTCGCTACGAGCGCCCTTGATATCGTCCTTGGTGCGGTACTTACCAGTCAGGAAGCCGCTGGCCAGCGAGTAATAGCTAATGACGCCCAGCCCCAACTCCTGTACTACAGGCTCAAGGTTCTTTTCATAGTCTTCACGCTCATAAAGGTTGTAGTGCGGCTGAAGACTGATATAGCCCGGAATACCGAGACGCTGAGAGATCTGGTGCGCCTCACGCAACCGCTCGGCACTGTAATTGGATGCTCCAATAGCACGGACCTTGCCTTGCTCGACCAGCTTAGCCAAGGCATGCAGGGTTTCTTCCAAAGGGGTATCGGGGTCGTCGATATGGGTCTGGTACAGGTCGATATGATCGGTTTGCAGGCGCTTGAGAGAATCTTCCACTGCCTTCTGGATGTAGTCGGCGCGCAGACCTTTCTTGCCGTCGCCCATATCCATGCCGACTTTGGTAGCTAGAACAATCTGGTCACGCTTGCCGCTCTTCTTGAGCCAGTTACCAATGATGGTTTCCGATTCACCACCCTGATTGCCGGGTACCCAGCGTTCATAGACATCAGCCGTATCGATAAAGTTAAGTCCCTGGTCGATCAGCCCATCGAGCAGGATGAACGACTTGGCTTCATCAAGCGTCCAGCCAAATACGTTTCCACCCAGGGCGAGCGGCGAAACGTGTAGGCCGGATTGACCGAGTTGACGTGTGCTCATGGTGTCCTCCTTTTAACGACAATAAGGGCAATTCGCAGCCAAGCGGCGAACAGACCTCAAAGGAGGTGTGACTAAAGTGAACGAGGATCGTTCTTGGAGCACATGTAAGAGAGGGAAATACAGGAAGGAGTAAAGCCCCGATCAGGGATCGGGGCAAAAGAGCATTACTGAGCTTGGGATACGGCACGGTTCAGGGCGCTGAACAATGCACGAAAGCTGGCTGTCGTCAGGTTTTCATCGATACCGATACCATGCAGTGGACGACCACCGCCCAGGCGTACCTCGATATAGGCAGCTGCCTTGGCATTGGCGCCAGCGCCAATGGCATGTTCGTGGTAGTCCATAACCTCGATCTGAACCGGCAGCGCTGACACCAGCGCTTCCAGTGAGCCATTACCGGTACCCTGCCATTGCTGGATTTCACCGTTGGCCATGACCTCAACGCTGACCGCACTGATACCGTTTTCTTCCTGCAGGCGATGACGCTTGAGCTGGTAGGGCGAAACGGCCTTCAGGTATTCATTATCAAGCAGATCGTAGATTTGCTGCGCAGTCATTTCCAGGCCCAGGCGATCGGTTTCTTTCTGAACGACCTGGCTGAATTCGATCTGCATCCGGCGCGGCAGGGTAATGCCGTATTCCTGTTCAAGCAGGTACGTGATACCCCCCTTGCCAGACTGACTGTTGACACGGATGACAGCCTCATAGCTGCGACCAATGTCGGCAGGATCGATGGGCAGGTAGGGTACCTCCCACAAAGTATCGGGTTTCTGCTGAACGAAGCCCTTGCGGATGGCATCCTGATGCGAGCCTGAAAACGCGGTATGTACCAGATCGCCCACATAGGGATGGCGAGGGTGTACCGGCAGCTGGTTACACTCTTCAACGACCTTGCGCACCGCATCAATATCGGAGAAGTCCAGTTTGGGATCGACGCCCTGGGTGTAAAGGTTAAGAGCTAGTGTGACAAGGTCAACGTTACCGGTGCGCTCGCCATTGCCGAACAGACAGCCCTCAACTCGGTCCGCGCCAGCCATCAACCCCAGCTCGCTGGCTGCAACGCCGGTTCCACGATCGTTATGGGTATGCAGACTGACAAGAACACTGTCGCGACGGTTCACATGACGGCAGAACCATTCGATCTGGTCTGCGTAAACATTTGGTGTCGCCGCCTCGATGGTGGCAGGCAGGTTGAGGATCAAGCGGTGCTGAGGCGTTGGCTGGAACACATCAATCACGGCATTGCATACTTCGACGGCAAATTCCGTTTCAGTAGAGCTGAACACTTCAGGCGAATACTCGAAGCGCCACTGCGTCTGCGGATTGGCATCAGCCAGGCGCTTGATCACACGCCCCGCGTTGACAGCAATTGCCTTGACGCCTTCCTTATCCTGATTGAAAACAATACGGCGGAAGCTGGGCGCACAGGCATTGTAATAATGAACAATTGCCTGCTTGGCGCCTTTCAGCGATTCGAAGGTACGTTCGATCAGGTCTTCTCGTGCCTGGGTCAGTACCTGAATAGTGACATCATCGGGAATATGGCCGTTTTCGATCAGCTCACGCACAAAGTCGAAATCAGTCTGTGATGCAGAAGGGAAGCCCACCTCGATTTCCTTGACGCCTACCTGTACCAGCGTCTTGAAGAAACGCATCTTCTTTTCGCTGTCCATGGGTTCAATCAGGGACTGGTTTCCGTCACGCAGGTCTGAACTCAGCCAAATAGGCGCCTCGGTAATGGTCTTGGATGGCCAGGTCCGGTTGGGTAAGTCGATGGTGGGAAACGCGCGGTATTTCTGAGACGGATCTTTAAGCATGGCCATGAGGATAATCCTTTAGTTCTTGTTTCTTTCCGCGACCGTAGGAGCGGTGCCATAGTGGGAACAGCCGGTCTTTCATCGCTGATGAGTGCGCGTTTGAAGATCTGCGGCAAATAAAGTCGATGCGTGTCGAGTTCAGGGTCGCAGTCGCGGACTGACCAGACGCAGGCAGGCGTGTTGCCGTAGCAGGATGAGGGTATGCGCAATGTTCATACCCTCAACACTAGTGAGGATTGGATTGAATGGCAAGCGGCTTTAAAAAATTGGTATAAATCACTAATTATAAGACTTTATAGCAATAAAAATTTGTAAAAAGCATTTTTGTAGATATTTTTGGAGGGCTTGCATGCTGAGTCGAGCCAATAGGTTAGGTACACCTCTTCGCTCGGGAATATCAAACATGCGACCATACCGGTTCATGTGTATGGGAAGCTGATACGTGATACCGCAGAAGCGCTCGCGACGTTGTGCCTGGCTTGGCCTGTTTGCCATGGTCATGGCGTTCATTGCGCCCGTTGCATCCCAGGCGCTGGCAGCCAGGCATTCCCATGAGCATTATGGCATGGTCCAACATATGGCCAGCCATCACGCTGTGCCCAGGGCGTTGTCGCATGCAAACGAGCAGCACTGGACTTACGTTTTTGAGCAGTGCGGTTATTGCGATCTGCTTTTCAGCAGTCCCCCGCTTTCATCTGAATTCATCACACGTTTGGCAAGCACGCCGTCTAACAGTGGGTTATATCAAGGCCTGATTGCGCCTGGTTTTGCGCGCTTGCCTCTTTTTTTAGGCGCCATGACACGAGCGCCACCTAAAGATGCTTAAGCATCCTTATGTCTTGTGCTGCCTTAGTGGCAGCGTAATTCTGTTTTGCTCACGCTGGCGTTCTAACGTCTGTAAGGTATTTTCATGCGTATTTTGCTAAGTCTGGTTGCTGCCTTGTTTCTCGCTCCATGTGCCATGGCACATGAGTACGAAACGGGACAGTTGCACATTGATCATCCCTGGTCGCGTGCTACGCCTCCTGGTGCGCCCACCGGAGCGGTTTATTTCGCTATACACAACCACGGCCAGCAGGCGGATCGCCTGTTGAGCGCCGACTCACCTGTAGCGGCGAGTGCCGAATTGCATACTACGGTCAACAAGGACGGAATGATGGGTATGCGGCATATGGAGCAGGGCGCCGAGATAGCCTCTGGTACCGAGTTGCGGCTGGAGCCTCAAGGCAATCATTTGATGCTGGTAGGGCTCAAGCAGCCTTTGGTCGCAGGGCAGCGCTTTCCACTAACGTTGCACTTTGAAAAGGCGGGTGACGTTAATATTGAGGTCGCTGTTCAGGACGATGCACCTGATGCTCATGAGCATCATCACCAGCATTGACGCTCTTTTTGAATAGATCCTTGAAGCCTGTTTGAAGCACCACAGCATTAATTGCCGGATATTCAGGCAGGTTTCAAGGCCTTCCATGAGCACGAAGCAGAGTATGGTGTGAGCCTGGCGCTAGCGCAGAGTTAGAGGTCAAGGCCAAATAACGCCAACGCCAACGCCAACGCCAACGCCGCTAGGGGTCCAGAAAAAGCCATGCGCCGCACTACAAGGGATAGAGGCGTTGCACTTGGCTAGCTTCCTGGCGTGTGCCTCCCGATACCCATAGCCTTGGATAGGCTGATCCGTTAAGACAGGTACCGGACTTTGGCATCCATGAGCAGGTGCCAGTCAGGCTTCCTGTTCGTGTGTACCATGCTCGGTTTGAGCTTTTTGCTCGGCAATTTTCTGGACTTCCGCCTCGTAAACCCGGTCCATGACGCTTGGACGTTTTCGCCAAGGCTTGCGATCAGGAGTCGATTGAGCAGCGTAGGTGGTGATTTCTCCACCATAGATATTTTGAAAACGCTGGGCCTGGCGTTCCAGTTCAGCGCGAAGTTCTTCTTTCGTCACGTTATTAAAATCTTCACTATTTTGTTGTAGTCAAGGCGGTTGATACACGCTCAGGACGAGCGTGTATTGCTACTGACCGCACGAGTCGATGGCCAAGTTGAAAAGATATTGAAGCGGCCATCAGGCTAAGCCTTATTTATATAAGGCCTGAACGGTCTTGTCACCTATTCTTAATGTATTGCGTTAGTTGTCCGCCCTAATTAATGGGGCCTTTCGAAACACTTTCCAACTATGGAAACGCTTTAAAAGGGTGCGACTCCGCTTAATCATGCTTGAAAGCGGTGCATACCATAACGGGTGGCCAGCGGTTAGAGCCCATGCTAGAGCGCTTGTTCCCTAGTATAGAGCGAGTTGGCATCATTTTTTCTTATCTATTTCTCAAAGCGTGGCTATGTGCCTGTAAGTCTTGACTCTACATGCGCCTCGATGCGCCTGGGTAACGAAGCCTGAGCAAGTGTTTTCACAACACTCGTTCAGGTTTTTTTTTGGAGCGGGAAAATGCTGCGCAAGGTCTTATCAGTTGGCGCTTTATTATCTACAGACGGCACTTACCGCCACATGGGCCGAAATGCACTGGCTGGTGCTGAGCATGCGATTGCCGAACTCAATGAAGGTGGCCAGCTAGACTTTGAGCTTCGCCTGCAGCATTTCAATCCTGCGGGCAAGCCGGAGCGCTACAGTGAGGGGTTGGCAGAGTTGCATGAACGTGGGGTCCGGCATGTATTCGGACCGATCACTTCGGCCAACCGCAAAGACATTATTCCTGATCTTGAGCTGCATGGCAGTCTGCTCTGGTTTCCGTGCCCCTATGAGGGTTTCGAGAGCAGCGAAAGCGTTTTGTATCTTGGGGGGTGCCCTAACCAGACGCTGATTCCCTTGCTACATTTCGCGATCGAGGCGTTTGGCGATCGAGCCATGTTGGTCGGCTCCAACTATGTATGGGCCTGGGAAAGTAACCGAATCGCCCGTGAAGTTATGGATGTAGCAGGTGGAGCGGTCTGTGCCGAAAAGTATTTTCACCTGGGCGTGACTGCATTTGGCGAGATAATCAAGGGGTTGCTCAGGAACAATCCGTCATTTGTATTGAATAACCTGGTTGGCGAGTCGTCCTACGCGTTCCTTCGTCAGCTAGATAGGGCCTGTGTTGAGCATGGTGTACGTCTGCCAGTGCTCAGCTGTAATTTTACTGAAGGAGAGCTGGCAGAGCTCGGACACCTGCAGGCCTTGCGGCTATTTTCCTGCGGGCCTTATTTCGAGTCGGTCGATCCTGCGTTCAGCCTACGGCAGCGCCGCCGGCATGGGCCGCATCCTTATTCACATTATTACGCCTGCACGTACGCCGGGGTACATCTCTTGGCTGAAGGCTGCCGGAGAAGCGGCAGCGATGCGCCAGCAGAGGTCTGCAAGGCCTTATATGCCAGGCCTGTGAAGACAGCATTGGGTCATTTACAGGTTTCACCTCGGAACAACCACACCAGCCTGCCGTGCTACATCGCCGAGCTTGAGGGGGAGCGCTTCATGATCCGGCATATCGAGCCTGAGTTGCGTGAGGCAGACCCCTACCTGACCGCGACTGACCTGAGCGCCTTTCATACCCGGCGGCATGTTGCGCCATCCCGTCACTTGAGGATTGTTAAATGACTCCGCTAAAGCGCCCCGATTTCGAAAACACCCGCTTGCTGCTGGTGGATTGTGACGAGCGCGCCCAGGCAAGCCTGCAAAAAAGTCTGCAGCGCCTGGGAATTGCGGCGTCTGTAGTGGCGCAAGATACCGAAACCTGCTTAAGCGATGTGTTGGCACTGATTGTGGAGTTGGATCAGTTTGCAAGCCATCAACTGGTAGCCGCCGCCAATGGGCGTGGTATTCCGGTTATTGCGTTGACCCAGCACGAAACCTTGTCCCAGATTCAGCGTGCTCTGGATCTGGGCGCGACCGCCGTGCTGAACAAGCCTATTACTCAAGGCTCGGTCTACACCACACTGATGATGGCAATCGGGTTGCGGGATCGCTTGCGGTGCGAGCAACAGAAAACCGCCGCGCTGCAAAGCAAGGTGGACAGCCGCCCCTTGGTTGCCCAGGCGCTGGCGTGGCTGATGGTCGAGCTGGAGATCACAGAGACCCAGGCCTACGAGCGGATCAGGCACTTGTCGATGCAGGCCAATCGGAGCCTGGAGGAGATCTGCCTTGATCTGACGCAAGCGCATCGGCAGGACTCGCGGGAGGCACGTTCATGACCGCGATGCTCACCTTGTGTCGCCGTCCCTCTGTGGTGGTCGCATTGCTGTTCATTGTGGCAGTGGTGCTGCTGGCTGTTCTGGCGCCCTGGGTAGCGCCTTACGATCCCTCGGAGCAGTTTATTGAGGGATTATCCCTGGAGGGCGCGCCGTTATCGCCGGATGCGACCTATTACCTGGGGACAGACCTCTTGGGCCGCGATCTACTGTCACGTCTGCTCTACGGTGCACGAACCTCCCTGTTCATTGGGTTGTTGGCCAATGGTATTGCCGTTCTGATCGGCACGCTGGTGGGGTTGACGGCGGGGTTCGTGCGAGGTTGGCTGGGTACAATCCTGATGCGGTTTACCGACCTCATGATGGCTTTTCCAGCCCTGTTACTAGCTATCGCCTTGGCGGCTATTTTTCAGCCCAGTGTATGGATCGTGGCGCTGGTGATTGCCATGGTGAACTGGGTGCAGATTGCCCGGGTGATCTATTCAGAAACCGTATCACTCTCTGCCAGGGATTTTGTCGAGGTTGAGCGCACTCTGGGTGCCAGCTCCATGCGCATTCTGTTTTCGCATTTGTTGCCGCATCTGGTGCCGACAATTCTGGTCTGGGCCACGCTAGGTATTTCTACCACGGTACTGCTAGAGGCAACGCTGTCATTTCTAGGGGTAGGCGTTCAACCGCCAACACCGAGTTGGGGCAACATCATTTTCGAAAGCCAGACGTATTTCACCTCAGCGCCCTGGTTGGTGCTGTTTCCAGGGGCGGCCATCGTGCTCTTGTCGCTGTCGTTCAATCTGGTCGGCGATGCGCTGCGCGATGCCTTGGACCCGACGTTAAGGGGGAGAAGCTGATGTTGGCCTTTATGACAAGGCGAGTCCTGTACTCCTTGCTGATTCTGCTTGGAGTAACGCTAATAACCTACTTGCTTCTATTTATGCTGCCGGCAGATCCGGCGCGGCAGATTGCCGGGCGTAGTGCAACACCGGAAGTGGTTGAAAACATTCGGCATCAGCTGGGATTAGACCTGCCATTTTATCAGCAGTACTTCAACTACCTGATGGGGCTCTTGCACGGTGATCTGGGGCGCTCTTTCATTCAGCGATCGGAAGTTTCCGAGCTGATCGGCTCGCGCCTTGCGCCCTCGTTACAGCTCATGGGGATGGGCATTCTGTTCGAGCTGATCATCGGAATCGGGTTGGGCATTATTGCTGCGCTCAAGCGAGACTCGTTTGCCGATCGACTGCTGATGGCATTTTCCTTCATCGGGGTGTCGTCACCGCAATTTATCGCCGCGATGCTGTTCCTGTACTTCTTTGCAGTAAAACTCGACTGGTTTCCCATGGGAGGCTACGGCGAGTTTCGCCACATTCTATTGCCCGCCCTGACGCTCGGGCTCCTGGGCAGTGGCTGGTACTCACGCATGGTGCGCTCCTCCATGATCGAGGTATTGCATCAAGACTTTATCCGTACAGCCCGCGCAAAGGGGCTGAGTCGAGTGCGTGTGGTATTTCGCCATGTGCTTCCTAACGCCATCGTACCCGTCATTCCCATGATCGGAATCGACATTGGCATCTTTATGGGTGGGCTGGTGGTTGTGGAGTCGGTGTTCGGCTGGCCGGGCATCGGTCAGCTGGCCTGGCAAGCCATTCAGCAAGTAGACATTCCCGTCATCGTTGGCGTTACGACCGTCTCGGCCGTGGCGATTGTATTGGGCAACCTGCTGGCCGATCTGGTGATTCCGCTGGTTGATCCTCGTATCGATGTGAAAAAACATTAATAACACTGAAAAAGAGGCAGGAGCACATGAGAAGGAAGGCACTATCCTTGGCCGTTGCGGCCACGCTGTTTGCTGGCAACCTGCTGGCGGCCGAGCCCAAGACAGGCGGTGAGGCAGTTATTACCTATCAGAACGATATAGCCACCCTGGACCCGGCGATTGGTTACGACTGGCAGAACTGGTCGATGATCAAGAGCCTGTTCAACAGGCTTGTTGACTACAAGCCAGGCACAACGGAGTTGGTCCCTTCACTGGCTGAAAATTACACCATTTCCGATGATGGCACCGAATACACCTTCACGTTGAAGAAGGGCGTCAAATTCCATAATGGCCGCGAAATGAAGGCCAGTGACGTGAAGTATTCCCTGGAGCGTACGGTCAACCCGAAAACCCAGAGTCCAGGGGCCGGCTTCTTCTCGTCCATTCAGGGCTATGAGGACATGACGTCCGGCAAGAGCCAGACGCTGAGTGGGGTTACAACGCCAGACGACTATACCGTCAAGATAACGTTGAACCAGCCCAACGCTACCTTCCTTCACATCATGGCGATCAACTTCGCTTCGGTCGTGCCAAAAGAAGCGGTCGAGAAGTGGGGGGCGGATTTTGGCAAGCATCCGGTTGGCTCTGGCGCCTTTGAGTTGGCTGAGTGGAAGCTGGGCCAACAAGTAGTGTTCAAGAAAAACTCCAATTATTTCCAGCCCGGCGTGCCATACGTAGACAGCATCAAGTTTGAAATCGGCCAGGACCCTACTGTTTCTCTGATGCGTTTGCAAAAAGGCGAAGTGGATATCGCCGGAGATGGTGTGCCGCCTGCACAGTTCCTGCAATTCAAGAACAATCCGCAGCAGAAAGACCTGATGGTCATCGGTGACCAATTGCAGACAGGGTATCTCACGCTGAAGACCACACTGCCGCCATTCGACAAGCTTGAAGTTCGCAAGGCGGTGAACATGGCGATCAGCAAAGAGCGCATTGTTCGCATCATCAATGGTCGCGCCAAGCCTGCCAATCAACCGCTACCACCGGCCATGCCAGGTTATGACGCCGCATTCAAGGGCTATCCTTATGACGTAGAGGGGGCCAAAAAGCTCCTGGCCGATGCGGGCTTTCCTAATGGCTTCGATACCGAGTTGTATGTGATGAACACCGATCCGCAGCCGCGCATCGCCCAGTCGATTCAGCAGGATCTGGCCAAGGTAGGCATTCGCGCGCAGATCAAATCCCTTGCACAGGCCAACGTGATTGCCGCGGGTAGCGAAAAGGACAAGGCTGCCATGGTGTGGTCGGGAGGCATGGCCTGGATCGCCGATTTCCCGGACCCCTCGAACTTCTATGGTCCGATTCTGGGATGCGAGGGCGCTGTGGCCGGAGGCTGGAACTGGGCGCTGTACTGCAACAAGACGCTGGATGCCGAAGCGAAGCGAGCCGATTCCATGGCCAAGCCCGAGCAGCAGGCTGAGCGAATCGCCTTGTGGAAAAAGATTTTTACCGACGTCATGGCTGATGCGCCATGGGTACCGATCTTTAACGAGCAGCGCTTTACCGTACGCTCAGCCCGTATGGGGGGTGACGATGCGCTGTATGTCGATCCCGTCCATGTCCCCGTTAACTATGACTATATATGGGTGAAGTGAATGTGCCAGAACTGCGTGGTTAAAACGATCCACAGCATCAACAATCATTTCGGTTGGGATAACAGCCTTGAACCCACGGCTCGTGTAGCGCCGGGTGCCGAGCTGGAATTTCAATGCCTAGATTCCTCCGATGGGTATTTCACTCCAGAGTCAGTTGTAGCTGATGTTTCCACGATGCCTTTTGACAAAATCAATCCGGTCACCGGCCCGATTTTTATCGAAGGGGCTCAGCCAGGTGATGTGCTCAAGGTAACAATTGACAGTTTCAAACCCTGCGGCTTTGGCTGGACGGCAAACATCCCGGGCTTTGGCCTGTTGGCGGACCAGTTCAAGGAGCCCGCTTTAACACTGTGGCACTACGACAAGGACAGCCTTGCACCGGCCGCGTTTGGCCAGTTTGGCAAGGTGCCACTCAAACCATTCGCCGGCACGATCGGTGTGGCTCCAGCGGCGGCTGGGCTGCACTCCATTGTTCCCCCACGCCGGGTAGGCGGCAATCTGGACATCCGTGATCTGGCTGCCGGCACGACGTTGTATCTACCGGTGGAAGTGGAGGGCGCGCTGTTTTCCATGGGTGATACTCATGCGGCTCAGGGTGATGGCGAGGTGTGCGGAACAGCCATTGAAAGCGCCATGGACGTAGTGGTGAAACTGGACCTCATCAAGTCTATGCCACTGGCTGCACCGCGGTTCAGCACGCCAGGGCCGGTGACCCGCCATCTGGATACTGCTGGATACGAAGCCTTTACCGGAGTGGCGCCAGACCTCATGGACGCTGCTCGCCAAGCGGTCAGCAGCACGATCGATTGGCTCTGCCGCGAACACGGTATGCCTGCAGAGCAAGCCTACATGCTGTGTTCGGTCTGCGGTGATCTACGCATCAGTGAGGTGGTGGATATGCCGAACTGGGTCGTGTCGTTCTACTTCCCGAAAGTGGTTTTTAACTGAGGTAATGCCATGACTGCCGAGACGTCCCGGCCTTTGCTGTCGGTTGAGCACTTATCCATCGAGTTTGGAAACAGGCGTGTAGTAAACGACCTCAGCTTTGCCCTGCATAGCGGCAAGACCCTATGCATCGCTGGGGAGTCCGGCAGCGGCAAGTCCCTGACCTCGTTAGCGATCATGGGGCTGTTACCGAAGATAGCCCGCGTACCCAGCGGGACTCTCTTGTTTGAGGGAAGAGATCTGCTTGCCCTACCGGAGCGGCAGATGCAGCAGCTGCGCGGTAAAGAAATCGGCATGATCTTCCAGGAGCCGATGACTTCGCTAAATCCCTTGATGATGGTGGGGCAGCAATTGGAAGAGACGGTTCGCCGGCACGAGCCGGTCAGCCGTAGGCAGGCGCGGCAGCGTGCAAAGGAAATGCTTGACGCGGTGCGTGTGCCGCATGTCGATAAGCGGCTTGTGCAGTATCCCCATGAGCTGTCTGGCGGTATGCGGCAGCGAGTGATGATCGCCATGGCAATGGTGTGCCGCCCTCGTGTTTTGATTGCTGACGAGCCTACTACAGCACTGGATGTCACTATTCAGGCACAGATTCTTGAGCTGATGCGTGAGTTGCAGCGTGAGTTTGATACCACCTTGTTAATGATCACCCATGACATGGGCGTCGTCGCTGAAATGGCCGATGAAGTGGTCGTCATGAATCAGGGGGTAATGGAGGAGCATGCACCGGTGCGTGATCTTTTCAACGCACCTCAGGCGGCTTATACCCAGAAATTATTGGCTGCTGTGCCGGTATTGGGAACAGCGCCCAAGCCTGAATCTCGAGCAGCGCAGCCTGTAGTTCTTGAAGTAACGGATCTTACGGTGCGTTTTCCGCTGCGGAGCGGCTGGTTCGAGGAGGCCCGAAACGTTCATGCCGTCGAGAACGTAAGTTTCAGCCTGCGCCAGGGCGAGACGTTAGGCATTGTAGGAGAAAGCGGCTGCGGAAAGTCTACGACAGGCAAGGCGCTAATGAGCATGCTGGCGTATGACGGTAGCGTGAAGCTTTTGGGGCGCGAGCTGAATGGCTTGAAGGGCGAAGCGCTCAAGCCGGTACGGCAGGATATCCAGATGATCTTCCAGGACCCTTATGCCTCGCTCAATCCACGCAAGACTATTCTGGATCTGGTAGGCGAACCGCTTTTGATACACGGCCAGACGGATTTTTCACAACGCAAAGCGCGTGTAGCCCAGCTATTGGAGCAGGTCGGTTTACCGGGCGAGGCCATGGAGCGCTATCCGCATATGTTCTCTGGCGGGCAGCGACAGCGTATTTGTATTGCTCGTGCGCTGGCACTTAATCCCAAGGTCATTATTGCGGACGAATCCGTGTCGGCGCTTGATGTATCCGTACAGGCACAGGTACTTGATCTGCTGGAGCGGTTACAGGAAGAGTACCAGCTGAGCTATGTCTTTATCTCTCATGACATGGCTGTGGTTGAGCGTATCTGTCATCGCGTAGCGGTGATGTTTTGTGGCCAGATCGTAGAGATTGGACAGCGTGATCAGGTATTGGGAAATCCGCAGCATCCTTACACACGCCGGCTACTTTCGGCAGTGCCTATGCCCGATGTCGATCACCGAAGGGATTTCAAAGCCCTGCTCAAGGAAATTGAAACGCCTGATCCGATCAAACCACGCGGATATGAGGCTTCAGTGCAAAATTATCGGGCAGTAGACCTTGATCATCTGGTAGCTGTTTAAGTCTTTGATTGACCTGGGGTCATGGCTCTGGTATCTGTACGCATATACAGCTATTTGAGCGTCAGGTATGTCGATCACCGTACTAGGGCGAAGCGAACGGCTTCGTCATTTGCTGCCCGAAGCAGACTCGCTGCGGATCAGCGGTTTCCAGTCTGCCGCGGGTGAGTGGGAAGAAAACGCTATCTCGCTGGACCGGCTGGTGGGGTTAGGCGAATCACCGATCTGGGTTGTCATGGTCGATGATGAAAGTTTGTTGGAATTCGGAATTTATCCGGGAGACCGGCTGATTATCGATCGGGCAGCGGAATGCAGGCCGGGGCATCTGGTCATTATGGATGTAAATGGTCAATACGAGGTTCGCCGTCTCACGCACGATAATCAGGGCGGCCGCCTCCTATTAGGTGGACATCGCCAGGCACGCCCGATCAGCTACGGTCGGGACGAGCCGCTGGATGTTTGCGGAGTGGTGACGTTTGTTCTTAGCTACGTGGCGCAACCGGCTATGTAATCGGTTCCCAAACGGCTGTCGGTAGTAATGGCGCTAACGCGCCAGCCACTTTTCCAGTTCTGCTACATCATTTCCGGCACCGGCCGCCCGGTTTTCGGACAGGCGCCAGTACAGCTGAGCCATGGCAAGGTAAATCGCCTCGCTGGGGCGATCCTTCTGGGCAAAGGCTGCGATTTCCTCCATTTCTGCTACCCAGCGATAGGCTTTCGGGTACATGTCGGGCAGTTTTTCGTTGGCCCATTCATACAGCATCGGCTGGCTGCACTTGAGCTCATCCCGAAGGGCCTGCCCGGAGCCGCTGCGCTCGGCAGCTTGGATCATGGCAGCAAGAAGACCCGTAAGCCCTTTAGTGATGCCTGCGTAGCTCATCTTGAGCCCTGAGGCGGCGCCAATGGGCGCTTCCAATACCTTTACCGGAAGGCCGTAATCGTTAAGCTGAGCAAAGCGCGACGCATGTTCGCCTGAGGCATAAAAGGAGGGACAGGTTCGCTCAGGAGAGGGGGGCGTGCCAAAAATAGCCGCATCGACGAAGGCGCATCCTGCATCGGTAATCGTTTGGCCAACCTGCTCAACGGTGGCGGGAGCAATGGCATTACAGTCTACATAAACTGTTTTCTGGGTACGGCCCAATATGGGAGCCAATTCTTGCGCCAGCAGTAACGCTTCGGAGGGCGGTACAATGGAGAGCAGGATATCCGCTTCGCCCAATTGCTCCTGCTCGATTTCACGCAGCCCCGCAGCTGCGGCGCGCTCTCGGGTAGCAACGCTGCGGCCTGCCAATGTAGTGCAGACATCCAGGCCGTGGTCGCGTAAATAGCGGCCTACAGCAGCACCCATGGAGCCTGGGGCGATCAAGGCAACGGTCAGCGTCATGGTTCATCCTCGTCAGTTGTTATTGGTTTCATTCCTAGCTGATCGGCCAAATCCTGCAAGTCGCTGGCAACCAGGTCCCACTCGCCCAACGGGTGTTCAACCGGACCGTTGATCCCCTTTTCAAGGGGGCGTTGGATAAAGGCAGTACGCAAGCCCAGTTCGCTAGCTGCCTGCAAGTCGTTGTTGTGGGCAGCGCACAGCATGACGCGTTCGGGCTCTACGCCTAATAAGGTGCAGGCGCCAAGGTAACATTCGGCATCAGGCTTGTAGTGGTTGAACAGATCGGCACCGAATACCATGTCCCAAGGCAAGCCACCGTGGCGGGCCATATTGACCAGCATGGCGACATTGCCATTGGACAAGGCGCTTATGCTGTAGCCCTGTTTGAGTCGAGTAAGGCCGGGAACAGCGTCTGGCCAGGGGTCGAGGCGGTGCCAGAGTCGATGAATCCAGTCCACTTCAGCCTTGGTCAATCCGACCAGACCATGTTTGGGCAGCAGCTCTTCAAGCGTCACGCGATGCAAATCGTCGAGAGGCATCCAGGGGAGGGTACGTTCGCGAACCTGCTCCATCAATGGGCCATAGGCTTCGCCTCGCCAGGCATCGACAAGAGCAGGCCAGTTAGCCTTGAGGCCATTTTTCTCGCCGAAGGATTCAAGTGAGGCGATCAAGCTGCCCCGCCAATCCACTACGGTGCCAAACACATCGAATAAAAGTGCGTGTACTGTCGTCTTCATTGCGAACTCATCGCCTGCGTAAGAAGTACCTATTGTCTTGACGGAGGGATATGCGGCGCAGTTCCCTAATCTTTAGCCTAGGAGCACCATGAACCTCTGCGATTACACCCATTGGGTATTTGATATGGACGGCACATTGACCGTTGCCGTGCATGACTTTGCAAAAATCCGACGTGTCCTGGAGATACCACCCGAGGCAGACATTCTTCACCACTTGGCTTCTCTGCCAGAGGCAGAGAGCAGGGCTAAGCACGCCTGGTTGCTTGAGCATGAGCGCGAATTGGCTGTAGGGTCCAGGTCTGCCCCTGGGGCGGTCGAGCTGGTCAGGGCTTTATGCGAGCGCGGTTGCCGCATCGGCATCCTGACACGTAATGCTCAAGCGCTGGCTTACATAACGCTGGAAGCCATTGGCCTTGCAGAGTGTTTCGATCGGGCAGAAGTGCTTGGACGGGACGAGGCACCCCCAAAGCCGCATCCGGGCGGGTTACGTCACTTCATCGAACGTTGGCAGGTAAAGCCAAGTGATGTTGTGATGGTGGGCGATCATAGAATCGATCTTGAATGTGGCCGTGCGGCAGGCACGCGTACCGTACTGGTAAACGCGCCGGAGAACATCTGGCCAGATCTGGCAGATGATCATGCGGTGGATTGTTTTGCTCTGGCGCAGCGCATTGCTCTGGCGTGAGTGAGTGGGGTACCGAGTGGGTACCCCACTGTTCGCGTTATAGACGAGACGCCGTAAATGTATCGCAGCGCTCGACGGCGCCGTTATCAAACCCGGTCCTGAACCAGCGGGCCCGTTGTTCGGAGGTGCCGTGGGTAAAAGAGTCTGGAACGGCACGTCCCTGGGCCTGCTCTTGCAGGCGGTCATCGCCGATGGCGTGAGCGGCATTAATGGCTTCTTCAAGGTCGCCGGGCTCCAGCCAATGAAGGCGTTTCTGGGCATGGTTCGCCCAGACGCCGGCATAGCAGTCTGCCTGTAATTCCAGGCGAACAGATAAGCCCTGCGCGCCCTGAGCAGGCATGCCGCGTCGCTCGGCAGCCTGCATCTTTTCGGTGGTGCCGACCAGATCCTGCACGTGGTGGCCGACTTCATGGGCAATTACATAGGCACGGGCAAAATCACCTGCCGCCGAGAAGCGGCGCTCCATCTCATCGAAGAAGGAGAGGTCCAGATAAACCTGTTGATCGGCTGGGCAGTAGAATGGCCCGGTTGCCGCGCTGGCGGAGCCACAAGCCGATTGCACGTGGCCATTGAAGAGGACCAGTTTGGGCTGTTGGTAGTGCTGTCCATGCGCTGCAAAGATCTCACCCCAGGTATCCTCGGTATCACCCAGGATGGCGCGAACAAAATCTACCTGTCTGGAGTTTGTATCCGGCGCCTGAGTTTGCTGAGCTACCTGCGCACCGCCGCCTGAGCCTGTCACCATACCCAATACCTGCAGCGGGTCCTGGCCTGTCACCAGGCTGAATACTACGACCAACAGAACCCCGCCAATCCCCAAGCCACCGCCGATTTGCAGCCCGCGGCCACCGCCCCCGGTGGCCTGCTCAACGTTATCGCTACGTCGCCCTTTACCCCAATCCATCTCATCGCCTCGCTTGATCGATTTGTGGGTGAGACCACGGGCATTTGGCAGAGTGCGACAATATATTACGAAGCGCAGTTACCTGAGGTATGAGTCACGTAGACGTCCGCAGCTCGACCACGCATTCGGCGCGAGACAGCAAATGGACGTGCCCACCCACCCGCACCGCGCCTTGTTCTTCTACGCAAACATCGATTCTGCTGGGGCGTCCGGTAAAGCCTCCCTGGTGAATGACGAAAGGCTGCCCAACGCTCTGGCACCCGTGGCGGATCAGGTAGGCTGCGGCTGCACCGGCGGCACTACCCGTAGCGATATCCTCCACCAAGCCGGCATTATCCCAACTGCGGCCTTCGCCACGTTCGACGTCCAGTACGTATACGAACGCTGCGCCAATGGCATGCAGGCGCGCCTCCAGGTCATCCACGGTGATCCGGGCATGAGCCAACTGACTGCCTTTGACAGGCAGGATCAGATAGGGGAGCCCTGTGCTGACAACCGTGGCTGGATAATCAGCATTCAAATCCCTCAGCCTTAACGAAAAGGCCTGGGCAAACCATTGGCTTTGCTGCTGATCGAGTTGTTGCCCCCAGTGGGCAGGGCCTTGGTTCATCTCGGCGTAATAGCTTGTAGCGGTGCGATGAGTGACCAGCGTAACGGTCTTTTCTGCCAGCTCGATCTGCCAGGTTTCCTGCTCTGCCTGTCCTTGCTGGTGATGAAGCAGGGCAGCAGCGCCAAACAGTGGGTGTCCGGCAAAGGGCAGCTCTTCTTCCATTGTAAAAATGCGCGCGCCAAACGTGTTTGGCTGCGCCTGTGGCTCAAGAAAGATAGATTCGTACTGACGCAGTTCCTGAGTCAGTTTCTGCTGCGTACTGACAGGCAGCCCGGTAGCGTCCGGAAAGATAGCGACACCGTTACCTGCAAGCGGACGATTCGCAAAAACATCGGCATGCCAGTAAACCAATGGTGGCATAGGAGGCTCCTAACAAGGGTCGGTGAGTCCAGGTAAGGCTACGTGTGCACGAGGCCCAATGCCAAGCTGGTAATCGGCACGGCTCATCTTTGTCTCATGTGGATGCCTGGCATCCCATTGTGGAGAATAATCATGTTGAAAGGCACAGCACTTATTGTCGGCGTGACGGGCATTTCTGGCTACAACCTGGCCAATGTGCTGATATCCAGTGGCTGGACGGTATATGGGCTAGCCCGCAAGCCCTCCAGCCAAGAGGGAGTGATTCCTGTAACCGGTGACCTGCTTGACGAGCAGTCCCTGACCGAAGCCTTAAAAGACCTTCCCATTACCCACGCCTTCTTTTGTACCTGGACCCGCCGTAATACCGAAAAGGAAAATGTCGAGGCCAATGGCGCCATGATGCGTAACCTCTGCAAAGCGCTAGAGCATGCGCCACTTCAGCACCTAGCATTGGTAACAGGGACCAAACATTATCTGGGTCCCTTTGAAAGTTACGGCCAGACGGCCGCCGAGACGCCCTTTCGAGAAGATAATCCTCGTCTGCCTGGCGAGAATTTTTACTACACCCTGGAAGATATCCTCTTTGAACACGCCGAGCGCCGTGGCTTTAGCTGGAGTGTGCATCGCTCCCACAGCATGATCGGCATGGCGCGTGGCAGTAACGCCATGAACATGGGCGTGACCCTGGCTATCTATGCCAGTATCTGCAAGGAAACCGGTCGCCCCTTCGTATTTCCAGGTTCAAAGGTGCAGTGGAATGGCCTGACGGATATTACGGATGCTGGTCTGCTGGCGCGGCAGATGGAGTGGGCAGCACTCTCGCCGAGCGGGCAGAACCAAGCGCTCAATACCGTCAATGGTGATGTGTTCCGCTGGCGCTGGATGTGGGCTCAGATTGCGGAGTTCTTTGGTTTGGACGCTGCGTCCTGTCCTGATGAGCGTCAACCGCTGGAGGAACAGATGAAGGACATCGGGCCAGTATGGGAGGAGATAGCGCGCCGCCACGAACTGGTCGAATCCGATGTAAGCAAGCTAGCGTCCTGGTGGCACAGTGACGCAGACTTGGGTCGCGAAATTGAATGCCTGAACGACATGACCAAGAGCCGCGACTTGGGCTTTCTGGGTTACCACGATAGTCGGGCATCGTTCATCGATCTGTTCACCCGTTTAAGAGCGGAGCGGATTATTCCCTGACCACTGGTCACCGCATTTGCACCTCCTGTGTGTCTAGGTGCCCAACCATAAGCACACATACAAGAGCCAGGAGGTGCCCAATGAAAAAGACATTCGCCATAGTGACTTTGGCAGGCCTGCTTTCTACGTCTGCCTTTGCTCAAACCGGCCCAGCCGATCCTACATCCCCAACAGAACCCGTAACACCAGGGCCTAGCGTAAACAGTAATGATGTGACCCCTGGAGCCGATTCAGGCAGCTCGCCTAACAATGGCAAGGGAGTCAGTACAGCGCCTGGTGGCATGAGTGACAGCACACGGCCTGAGACGATGGATCACGGTACCCATCGTGAACAAGGCAACCATACCGGCACAGGCGCTGGCATGGGAATGGACAGTAATACCAATGGTACCGGTGCCGGCTCAACGCCAGGCATGGGGCCAGCAGCCAATACAGGCAAGAATCCCTGATCGCAATAGCGCACTAATAAAGCCCGCACCAAGCGGGCTTTATTTTAGGGCAGTCATGTTGTCAGGCGTATCGCTTCAAAGTGTTCGCTTGGCGTCATGATTTGCTCGCGTGCGGCTATCAATGGCAGGTCACGGCTACCCGGGACAGTCCGCGCTACCAGGGCATAAAGTGTGCTGACGGCATTGGCAACAGCATCGGGTGTGCTTAGGCCGCTCAATAGATGCCCCAGTAATACAGACGAGAACACATCACCCATACCGTTGGGCAATGGCTGCAATTCGATATAGGGTGTCTGTACGATCCAGGCGCTGCGAGCAGTTACTGCTAACGTACTCAGTTTGTCGAGCGGTAGATCTGGTGTTCGCAGGCTGGTGATAACAATGGTCTCCGGGCCTGGACATTCACGTGTGCTCAGCAGTCCACGGGCAGCCTGTATCGCCTCTTCGGTAGACGCCAGCGATGATCCATACAGTAGCTCGAATTCATAATGGTTCGGCGTAATCAGACTGGCCTGCTCGATGGCCCGTCGGCGCAGGAACTCAGGAATCCCCGGGCGTACGAAAACACCTCGGCCTACATCGCCCATCACGGGATCGCAAAGATAATGCACGCCCGGCTTGTTTTTGCGAAGTTCCTGAACCACGGACAGGATCACTTCACCAATGGCTGCATCACCCAGATAGCCCGAGAGCACGGCATCGCAACGCGCCAGGATGCCACGTGCTCTTAATCCATCAAGCACATCGTAAATGTGCTCAGGTGGAAAGACCTGTCCTTTGAACTCGCCGTATCCCGTATGGTTTGAAAACTGCACGGTATTAACGACTACAGGCTGTATGCCCAGCAATTGCAGTGGCAGGGTCGCCGCCGCGTTGCCAACATGGCCATAGGCAACGTGGGATTGGATGGAGAGTACCAGAGGAGGGTGGCCGAGCGTCTCGGAAGCCATAGGGTTACAGATCCTTATCCAATAAAGGAGGCGTTGTAGTGATTATGAAAGGGACATGAGCCGTTAGTGCCGTGCTACCACATCTTCCCCACCATCTCTCTTGAGACCCAGTACCTCATAAGTATCCTTTCGGTCACCCATCTCCATACCGGGGGAGCCCATGGGCATACCAGGTACAGCTACGCCGAGCAGGTCAGGGCGCTGGCGAAGGGTCAGAATATCGCGGGCAGGTACATGTCCTTCAACGAACTTTCCGTCGATCACGCCAGTATGGCAGGATGAAAATCGCGGCGGTACGCCCAACCTGGCCTTAAGTTCGCTCATGTTGGGTTCTGTGTGATCATGAACAGTAAAGCCATTTTGTTCCAGATGCTTGATCCATTGGCTACAGCAGCCACAGTTGGGATCGCGATATACATCAATCGTCAAGGGCTCGGCTGCGTGAACTGTGCTGCCGAGCAAAGCGGCGAGTAGAACTAGGCGGCGCATGCAAAGGTCTCTTTCGGGTTGGTATGCAGGCAGCATAAACTCATGGTCGCTCAAAGAGCAGGAGGCATTGAGTCTTTCGCTGTGCAAAATGCTTCCGTTTGTTTAGGACTGTTCGAAAAGGGGCGACGCTTGTTGCCTTTTCGGATGGATCTGTCTGGCTTCGCCCATGCGGCTACACCCCAAGGGAGAACAGGGGATGTTTTACACGCGTTTTGCTCGTGCGGTTCTGGTCGTTCAGACTCTGGTCTGGGCGGGTTTAGCGCTGGCCTATTGGTTCAGGCCCTATGAAATGACTAATGCCAGTGGGGTTCTGCTCATGGACTCCGCCTCGGTCACTGAAATCCAAGTCTTCTATGGCGGCTTGCAGTTCGGGCTGGCTTTATTTACTGGCTTTGCTGTATTTCGCCCGCACTTGGTACGGGCTGCCTTACTGCTGATCGTCTTCTTGCAATTGTCGACTGCCAGTGTTCGCCTCATTGGTGCCTTGCTGGCAGATGCAGGTGAGGCCAACTTTGACTGGTACAGCCAGCTGTACAAGATTGTCATTGCTATCCTGGCCATTGTAGCGCTGCGCCTCCTGGACCGCTGGAATCGTATGCTGGACGAGCGCTATGGAGATTACGAGGACGACTAACGCTTAGCTGGCCGAAGCCTGCGCTGTAGCATGAGGGGCTGGTTGAAACATCAGCCCTCCGGCCAGAATCAGTCCAGCACTAGCCAGCCATAGTGCCGGACCAAGCCCACCACTGATGTGACTGCTGACAGCCGCCAGCAAAGGGCCCAGCAGTTGGCCGCCGGCGAACGCCGCTGTCAGTAGCCCGGCATTGCGGTGAGGAGTTTCCGGGGCTAACTCACGGCTATGCTGCATAACCAGTTGCATGAACGCCAGGAACGGCCCTCCACACAGCAGTACGCCAAGAAACAGTGCGCTCATGCCAGGTAGCAGGCAGAGCAATACGCCTGCGGCTTGGAGCCATAAGGTAGCAATGAGCCAGCGACGCGTAGAGCCGGGACGCTGACGACGAAAGCTGGCCAGTACCACGCCAAGTGCAGCAGCTAAACCAAATGCAGGCCAGAACAGATCCGCTACCCACTCGCCATGGAAGCGCGCCGTAGCCATTTGGGAAAGAAACGTAGCCGGAACGATATAACCCATGCCTACCAGGGCATAGGCGGCTGTCAGGCGAATCATGCGTGGCGAGATCGGCTTGTTCGAGGTGGCCACATGACCAACAGTTGCTTGCGGTAGTGCGGGTAAGACAGCCAGCGTCATGACCAGAGCGACTACTCCATAGATTAGCCACAGTGTGGCCGAATTCTGGCCGTTCAAATTGGCAACCAAGGCCAGCAGGCCGCTAAGTACGATCCCTACGCCCGGACCTGCGAATACCAATGCGCCCAGTCTTGGCTTGTTTGCCTGGGCGGCTACGCCCTGGCTGAGCCCTGTGACCATTACCAATACCCAGGCACTGGCCAGGCCCGCACCAAAGCGAAGCAGGGCATGCGGCCAGAACCCTTCAGCCCAAACGGAGAGGAGCGTTAGGCTTACACATAACCAAAGACCGGTAATGAGCCGAAAGCGAGTTCGGCGAGCGAAAAAGGCATCCAGGGCACCTACCAGATAACCCAGGTAATTAGCCGCGGCGAGCAGCCCTGCAGCCGTAAGGTCGACCTGTCCTTCTGCGATCAGGTGGGGGAGTTGTGGTGTCAGTGCGAAGCGGCCGATGCCCATAGCAACCGACAGGGCCACGAGGCAGGCAAGTAGACGATGCAGGGCAGTCATGAGAAATCCCTATGCAGATTCTTAAATAATGCATAGAGGGTAAGGCTTGTTAGGATTCTCCAAAACTGAATAAATAAGAACAGGTTATTCACTAAAAGAGAACAGTTATGGAATTGGCTGAACTGCGTATCTTTCAGGCGGTCGCCGAGACAGGATCCATTGCACGTGCAGCAGCGTTGCTGAACAGGGTTCCCTCAAACCTTTCGACGCGCTTGCGTCAACTGGAAGACAAGCTGGGCGTGGATTTGTTTGAGCGCGAACGCCAGCGGCTGCACTTATCTCCAGCCGGGGCCGTGCTTTTGGGATACACCCAGCGGCTGTTTGCGCTGGCAGATGAAGCCCGAGCGGCTGTGCAGGAAGGTGCCCCCGCAGGTGCCTTTATATTAGGATCAATGTACAGCACGGCCGCCATTCACCTCCCAGCCATGATTGCTGCCTACCATCGGCGCTATCCCAGCGTAGAACTGCAATTACAGACAGGCCCCAGCGGCGAATTGATCGATGGATTGTTACAGGGACGATTGGATGCGGCTCTGGTCGACGGACCTGCCCGCCATGAAGGCCTGGAGGGCATGCCGCTCTTTGAGGAGCCTATGGTGCTCGTAACAGGCGCTGATCATCCTTTAGTCACTTCAGCAGCCGATGTAGCAGGACGCCCTGTCTTTACATTCCGAACCGGCTGCTCCTATCGGCTGCGGCTGGAGGCTTGGTTCGCGGCCACCGGCGGTGCGATGGGGCCTATTATGGAGATCGAGTCCTATCACAGCATGCTGGCCTGCGTGATTGCCGGCGGTGTCGCCATGATGCCCAAGGCCATGCTGGATAGCTTGCCAGGGCGTGAAAGCGTAGCGTGTCACCCGCTCGAGGCGCGTTTCGCTACCGCCACCACGTGGCTCATGTGGCGTAAAGGACGACAGGGTGCCAACCTCAAAGCGTGGATTACCTTGCAGAGTGAGGTGCCCAGTGCACCTGTCGAGCCTCTTGGTATTTGAAATTAGTATGATGAATGCGAAACTGCACAGGCCGTTGAACAAGAATAAAGGCGCGCTTTCTCATGCGCTTTGAGAAAAGGATTGAGAAAATCATATGATCAAAATCGCCATCGTCGGATTCGGCAAGATCGCTCAGGACCAACACCTGCCTGCCTTGCAAAAGAATTCGGACTATCAGCTCGTTGCTGTCGCCAGCCGTAATACCTCTCTTGATGGCGTAGCCCATTACAAGACACTTGAAGCGTTGCTCGACGCTATGCCAGAGCTGGATGCCGTTTCTCTGTGCGCGCCACCCGCGGTCCGCTATGCACAGGCTCAGCTGGCCCTTGCTCGTGGCAAACATGTGTTTCTGGAAAAGCCACCAGGTGCGACTTTAAGTGAAGTGGAAGCATTATCCGAACAGGCTAAAGCGGCAGGTAAGACCCTGTTCGCCAGTTGGCACTCCCGCTATGCCCAAGGTGTTGCGCCGGCCAAGGCGTGGCTTGCCGACAAGACCATCAAGTCTGTGCAAGTAAACTGGAAGGAAGACGTGCGTGTCTGGCATCCTGGGCAGGCCTGGATTTGGGAGCCGGGTGGCATGGGTATCTTCGATCCAGCCATTAATGCCTTGTCCATCGTGACCGAAATTCTGCCCAAGCCGTTCTTCCTGAAACAGGCGGCCCTGCAAGTTCCGGAAAATTGCCAGACGCCGATCCGCGCACAATTGGAGTTCAGCTACGAGGCTGGTGCTGCTATCCAGGCTGACCTCGATTTCCTGCAGACAGGGCCGCAGACATGGGACATTCATGTCGAGACCGATAAAGGCACGCTGAAATTATCCAAGGGTGGCAGCCAGCTTTACATCGATGGCCAGCTCGAAAAAGAGGGGCCGGACGAGGAGTATTCTGGTCTTTATGCACGCTTTGCCGAGCTGGTAAAAAGCGGCCAATCCGATGTGGACGTTGCACCGTTACGGCATGTGGCGGATGCGTTCATGTATGGTCGCCGTGAGACCGTCGAACCGTTCCACGAAGACACGTAAGTGTAGGAAGCCGGGCAGGATAACTGCCCGGCTTCCTTTTAGCGGCGCTCCAGCAGAACGCCGCTTTCCATGTGATGCGTCCAGGGAAACTGATCAAACAAGGCGCAACGCACGATACGGTGAGTGTCATGCAGCTGTACGATATTCGCGGCCAGCGTTTCCGGGTTGCAGGAGATATAAAGAATACGGTCGAAGCGGCGTGTCAACTCGCAGGTATCGGGATCCATGCCTGCACGAGGCGGATCGACAAAGACGCTTCCAAAGGCATAACTCTTTAGATCGATACCCGCCAGGCGGCGAAACGGGCGCACCTCATTGAGGGCCTGGGTGAGTTCCTCTGCAGACAGGCGTACTAACGTTACGTTATCGATTTCATTATCTGCCAGGTTTGCCAGTGCAGCATTGACAGACGATTTGCTGATCTCGGTAGCCAGTACCTTGCGGACCCGGGTAGACAGCGGCAGCGTGAAATTGCCGTTGCCACAATACAGTTCAAGCAAGTCATCGTCCCGCTCGCCCAGCGCATCATAGGCCCAGCTCAGCATCTTCTGATTGACCGTTCCATTAGGCTGAGTAAATGCACCTTCCGGCTGGCGATAACGGTACTCACGGTTGGCGATGGTCAGCTTTTCATTGACGTAATCCTGACCCACTACAATTCGTTTGCCACGCGAGCGCCCGATAATATTCACGCCCAGTTCGGCGGCCAGGCATTCTGCGGCAGTTTCCCAGGCATCGTCCAACGGACGATGGTAGGCAAGAGTAATAAGTGCATCTCCTGACAAGGTCGTCAGGAACTCTACCTGAAACAGTTTAAATGAGAGCGTCTCGCTAGCCTGCCAGGCTGCCTTGAGGCGAGGCATCAGCTCATTGATAAGCGGACTCGCAATCGGGAAGCTTTCGATCAGGATGGGCGTGTACTTGTCGCCTTGTTCGAACATGGCGTAATGCCGTTCGCCTTCTTCACGCCATAGACGAAACTCGGCGCGCAGTCGGAAATTCGCGAGGGGCGAGTCGAATACTTCAGGTTCGGGTGCATCGAATGGAGCCAGCAGCTCGATAAGACGAGTCTTTTTCGCCATTAGCTGCGTTGCATAATCTGCAGGCTCGAAGGAGGGAACATTCATGGTCAGCTCAGTGAACGTAGTGGGCTTTTCAGCTAGGGTGGAGGCAAGGCTGTACTTAGCCAATGCCATTAGTCTGAGAGTTTTCTCGGGCCGAGGCCTCAGGTAAAACCCTAAGGCAACGGCTTGTCGCTACGCATCGTCAAGACTGATCAGGCAGTACCACTGCCTTACAGCTAAAAAGGGTGAGCCAGGCTCACCCCGGTGTTCAATATCAGGCGTTGAACCAGCCTAATTTGATGACGAAGAGAATGGATAGGATGATCAAGGCGATGTTCAGGTCACGCGTACGGCCTGACAATAGTTTGATAACCGTCCAGGAGATGAAACCAAACGCGATGCCGTTGGCGATAGAGTAAGTCAGTGGCATGGCCAGTGCAGTGATTAGAACCGGTGCGGCGGTGGTCAAATCATCCCACTCAATCTCCGCCAGACCTGAAGCCATCAGTACTGCGATGAAGAACAGGGCCGGCGCCGTGGCAAAGGCAGGAACGCTGCCAGCCAGTGGCGCAAAGAACAGAGCCAGCAGGAATAGCACTGCTACAGTAACAGCGGTCAGACCTGTACGACCACCAGCACTGACGCCCGCAGCAGATTCGATATAGCTGGTCGTGGTGGACGTGCCTAGGAGGGAGCCAAACATGGCGGCGCTGCTATCAGCAATCAGCGCCCGGCCCATCTTGGGCAGATGGCCATCCGGGCCCATGAGACCGGCACGCTTGGCTACGCCAATCAGCGTACCGGAGTTATCGAACAGGTCTACAAACAGAAAGGCAAAGATCACACTGACCAGGCCGATGTCCAGCGCACCCTTTATATCCAGTTGCAGAAAGGTGGGGGCCAGAGAGGGTGGCATGGACAGCACGCCACCAAAGGGCGTGACACCAATAGCAATAGCTGCCACGGTGACCGCTAGAATACCGATCAGTACAGCGCCGGTTACGCGACGTGCTTCCAGTGCAACAATCAGGAAGAAACCCAGAACTGCCAGGATCGGGCCGGGTTTGGTCAGATCACCCAGGCCTACCAGCGTAGCGGGGTTGTCTACCACGATACCCGCGCCCTGAAGGGCAATCAGTGCCAGAAACAGGCCAATACCTGCTGCAATGCCCGAACGCAATTCCAGTGGAATACTGTTGATGATCCATTCGCGGATGCGAAAGATCGACAGGATGAAGAACATCAATGCTGACAGGAATACTGCACCCAGAGCCGCCTGCCAGGTGTGCCCCATATGTAGCACGACGGTATAGGTAAAAAAGGCATTGAGGCCCATTCCCGGTGCCAAGGCGATAGGGTAGTTGGCAATCATGCCCATGATGGCAGAGCCAATGGCAGCCGCCAGACAGGTAGCAACGAATACCGCGCCTTTATCCATGCCTGTCTCACCGAGGATGCTCGGGTTGACGAATAAGATGTAGGCCATGGCCAGAAAGGTCGTCACACCTGCCAGCAGCTCCGTACGCACATTCGTGCCATGGGCCTTGAGTTGGAAGAGTTTTTCCAGCATGGAAAAGGCTCCGAATAAGTTGAGGTCAGCGAAGGGCGCGCATCATAGCAGGTCCCTCGGCTGATGTTCCTGTCTGTGTTCCTTCCCGAATATTTAAGCGACCAAACATGGACTGGAAGAATTACGTGATAATCATTATCATCTTTCACGAAATTTTGACATTTGTGAAAATAACGTGAAATAAGGGCTAGTCATGCGAGAGAAAGATACTTCGGTCAGCAGTCTTCCTTACAAGACATCAATAGGCTTGGCACTGGCTTCGTTATCGGGACTGACTCATGGACAAGCTGCAGAGCAGGCGCCGCAGGAGCTGGATAGTCTGACCGTAACGGCTGATGCAGAAGGGGAATACCAGACGCAGAAGCTTTCCTCGGACAAGTACACACAGCCCCTACGTGACGTGCCACAAAGCATCACGGTAGTCCCGCAGGCAGTAATCGAGCAGCAGAACGCACAGACGCTTGAGCAGGTACTGTCCAATGTACCGGGAATTACGTTCAGCTCGGGTGAGGGCGCGGGTGGTGTTGGGGATAGCATCAATATCCGTGGCTTTAACAGCGGCAATTATGGCGGCTCGAACGTTTATCTGGATGGTGTACGTGACTCTGCTTTTTATACCCGCTCCGAGATGTTCAATACCGAGCAGGTTGAAGTCGTAAAGGGCTCCAGCTCAGCAGCCTGGGGCGCAGGTGTTATTGGTGGCGCTATAAATATGGTGACCAAAACGCCTAGTCTTCATGAGTTCAATCGTGTCACTGCCGGGGTGGGAACGGCAGAGTACAAACGCCTCACACTGGATACTAACCATGTGCTCGACGAAGACAGCGGTACCGCGTTTCGGTTGAACCTGGTTGGACACGAGTCGGGCGTCAACGGACGTGACTGGATCGAACGGGATCGTTGGGGTATTGCGCCCTCGCTTGCCTTTGGACTCAATACCGATACGCGCAATATCCTTACCTATGAGCACCTGGAAGACACCGGTAACTACGATTACGGCATTCCGACCCTGCATGATGGGAAGAATCCTCGGCAAAGTGGTGGTCATCCAGGCCGAGTACCTGGGGTCAAGTGGGACGGATACTTTGGCTACCGTAACCTGGACAAGGAAGACAATCGTATCGACCGCGCAACCTGGCGGTTTGAGCATGACTTCAATAGCAGCGTCTCGTTCAGCAACCAGCTTTCATTCAATCAGCTTCAGCGCAGCTATGTTGTGACGACACCAGGTGGTGACTTCTCGCTGCAAGCGGGCGGGAACGGCTCGCTACGTCGTTTGCGCGGTTCGGCGCGTCATACCGATAACCAGACCGTAAGTGATCAGGCTAACGTTACATGGCGCTTCGATACTGCAGGTGTTGAGCATACGCTCGTAACAGGGCTGGAATATACGCGTGAAGACCTCCAGTACAAGACTGGCAGTCTGCGTTATGGTGCTCAGAACAATATCTTCGCCGTTAATCCGGGCAGTCCTCCCTCCAAGTTTGTCGGTTCCCGTGAGATCGCTTATACCGGCGAGATCAACGCTGAGTCGGAAACCAAGGCCTATTACCTGATCGACACCCTGAAGTTTTCCCCTCAGTGGCAATTGGATGTGTCGGCTCGACAGGATCATTGGAAGGCGCGCACTACGCGTGATCGCTCCCGGACCTTGGGCGCGGCAACCGGTACGCTAAGCGACTGGACAGATGCAGCAAACGTCAGTCAGAAGGAAAAGCTCTTCAGCTATCGTGGCGCCCTTAGCTATAAGCCTGTCGATAACGGCACATTCTACGTCAGCTACGGCAACGCCAAGCAGCCTGGATCCATTCAGATTGCAACAACAGGAAGCCTGGGTGAGAACGGACTTTCCCCCACTAAAGGCAAGACCTATGAAGTGGGCACCAAATGGGACCTGATGCACGAGCGGTTATCACTCACGGCTGCGCTGTTCCGTACCGACCTCGAAAGTACGCAATACGACGGTGATGATGAATTGGGTAACGCCTTTAACTCAAAATACCGTGTTGATGGTTTTGAGCTGGGTGCTTCCGGCAACATCACGGACAAGTGGTCAGTATTCGGCGGATATGCGTACATGAAGAGCAAAATCCGCAGTTACAGCTCCGTGAACAGCAGTGCCGACTTTGCTAACCCCAACGCCAGTGAAGAAGGAATTTCGCTACCCAATACGCCGCGTCATTCGGCCAGCCTCTGGACCAGCTACGCCTTGCCGCATCAGGTCACGGTCAGCTATGGCGTCAACTATGTGGGTGAGCGCTATATCGCCTTGGGGCGTGCTCAGGCCATTACGAGTGAGCAGCGTGTGAAAGTGCCTGATTACGTGGTGCACAATGCCGCGGTGGACTGGCAGGCAACGTCTGATCTGTCTCTGCGCCTCAATATCGTCAATCTGTTCGACAGGCATTACTGGCGTCAGTACAACGGCCGTGGCTTTGGTGTTCCCGGCGAAGGGCGCGGTGCTCAGCTGACAGCCGAGTACAGCTTTTGAGGAAGCGGCATGCGCGGGTAAACGCTGACACCCTGTTGCGTTTTGGACTGGAGGATCCGCGGCGGCTCGCCCGGCTCCTCCTGCAGGGTGCTGGGCGTGGTGTGCCCGAGGCGCAGGCGCGCCTCGGGCAAATCCTGCTCGATGGTAATGGTATTCAACGTGACCAACGGCTGGCACTGCATTGGTTTCGTATTGCTGCCCGTAATGGTCATGTAGAGGCCATGAACATGGTGGGGCGCTGTCTGGAGAATGGTTGGGGCTGCAAGGTTGACCTTCCTGCTGCAGCACAGGCTTATGCGCAGGCGGCCCGGCAAGGGCTCGACTGGGGGATGTACAACTATGCCAACCTGCTGACGCAGGGGCGTGGTGTACCCAGGAACCGCACCGCCGCGCTATCGCTTTATCGTCAGGCGGCCAGGCAAGGCCATGCCAAATCAATGAATCTGGTAGGGCGCTTTTACGAGGAAGGGTGGGAAGTGCCGGTGGATATGGAAGAGGCTGCACGCTGGTACTTGTCTTCCGCTCAGGCAGGCGATTTTCGAGGACAATGCAGTCATGCTGCCTTGCTGGCCCGGCAGGGTCGGGTGGATGAGGCCGTGTTATGGCTACGTCAGGCCATGCGCACCGCAACGCCAGGCTTTTTGCAAAAGATCGCCGAAGCACTCGCAGTTTCCGATATAACGCCCTTGCGTGCCCTGGCCGCAGAAATTCATAACCACTGCGTGCGGATGATGAGCGCTCAGTCATCAGCCTCCAGGGGTGTGGCTGACCCCTCATTACCGCCTGCCTTGCGTTCTGACTCTTGAGGAGTTGTTTATGCTGGTGCATATACCCGGCGTGTTTTCACCTGACGAAGCCCGTGAAATCCAACATGTCTTACAGCGTGCCAAATGGGGCGATGGCAAGGTAACAGCAGGCCATCAGTCAGCTAGAGCCAAGCACAACATTCAACTACCCGAAGATGATCCGGTCGCGATCGAGCTGGGAAACCAGATCGTTCAGCGCTTGAGCCATCACCCTACCTTTGTTTCGGCAGTGTTGCCGCGAAAGGTTTTTCCGCCTCTGTTCAATTGCTATAAGGAAGGTGGGTCTTTCGGGTTTCATATCGATAATGCCATCCGAGCGCTGAAAGGACATCCAGAGCGAGTCCGTACGGATGTTTCAGCAACGCTTTTCTTTTCTTCACCTGAGACGTACGACGGCGGCGAACTGGTTATCCAGGACACCTATGGTGAGCAGCAGGTAAAGCTTCCTGCAGGTGATATGGTCATCTACCCCTCGACCAGCCTGCACCGGGTTGCGCCGGTGACGCGTGGTGCACGTATCGCCAGTTTTTTCTGGACCCAGAGTCTGGTGCGTGACGATGGTCACCGCCGTCTCCTGTATGACATGGATCAGGCCATCCAGCGCCTTACCCGCGATGTACCCGATCATGAGGCTCTAATTGCATTGACCGGGACCTATCATAATCTGCTCCGGCAGTGGGCTGACGTTTAACCGTTGAGGCGTTTCCTCAGCGGTTGCGGTGCGGCTGATACCCTGTGACGTCATCCCCTGCATTGCGTGCCAATCCAAAGCTGTCTATTACACTCAGCAAGCCTATCAAGCCGATAACGATAAACGCTGTGTGGAAATCCGTAAGCTGCGCAGTGGTGTGATTATTCCAGTCCATCGATGCCCTGAGAGCCAGTGCGCCAATAGCTACACCAATACCAGTTGATAACTGAAATACCGTACTAAACAGTGTAGAGGCGTCGCTCATATTGGGTTTGGGAACATCGGCAAAGGCAAGCGTGTTGTTGGCTGTGAATTGCAGCGAGCGTGCCATACCGCTTACAAATAGCAAGACCAAAATGGCGGGTAGGGGCCAGCGCTCGGATAGCAGGGCACAAAGTAAGAGTGTCGCGGCGCAGAACAGGCCGTTGACGATTAATGTTCGTCGTAGACCAAACAGCCGCATGACTGGTGTAGTAAATATCTTCATGAACAGATTCCCGGCAAACAACGCCAAGAGAATCAGGCCGGCATGAAAGGCATTGAAGCCAAAGCATAGTTGGAACATCAGCGGTAGCAGAAAGGGAACTGTGTTGATGCTGATACGAAACAGGGTGCCGCCATACAAGGACACTCTGTAGGTTTGAATGCGCAGGTTGGAGAGATCAATCAGCGGGTGCTCTTGTTGGCGCATATGCCAGACAGCCAGTCCACCCAATATAAGGCCAGTCAGTATCCATACCAGGTTGCTACCCAACGTATCGTGTCCTTGGCCAATCTGCTCCATGCCGAACATAAGTGTAAGGCAGGCGCCGCCCACCAAGAAAAAGCCAAACCAGTCTAATGGTGCACGGCGTGTTTCAGTACCCGTCGGAATCATGCGCAGGGTCAGAACCAGGGCAATCATCCCAAGAGGCAGGTTAAGGTAGAAAATCCAGCGCCAGGAGGCATAGGTAGTAATCAGCCCGCCTAAGGGTGGCCCCAGAACAGGTGCAATCAGACCGGGCCACGTAATAAAGGCAATGGCTTTGACCAGATCCTTTTTTTCTGTAATACGCAGTACTACCAAACGTCCCACAGGCACCATCATTGCGCCGCCAATACCTTGCAGCACCCTGGCACCAATAAATTGCTCAAGTGTCTGGGCAATGCCGCATAACAGCGAGGCCAGTGTGAAAACACCAATAGCACTCGCAAAAACGCGGCGAGCGCCAAAGCGATCAGCAATCCAACCGCTTATTGGAATGAACACGGCCAACGCCAGAATGTAGGCACTAATGCCAACGTTGAGATCGACTGCCGAGCGTTGGAACGACTCGCCCATCTGTGGAAGCGCCGTTGCAATGACCGTGGCGTCCAGGTTTTCCATAAAAAAAGTAGCAGCTACCAGTAAGGCTACGAAAGTCGACTGGCGTTTGGAGTAAGGCATGAGCAAGACATCGGAAAATAGACCAACAGCATCCTACAGGCATCGCTAAGGGTCGGTACAGGCAGATATTGATCGAAGAGGCGCAAAGGGTCTAATTTCAGCGAAGCGGCTGATAAAAGCTCGTTAATTTCTGAGAAATCATATCTATCTGTATGATTTTTAATAGATTGCTAACGGTTAACTTCAGAGTGTTGACGGATAACAGTGCTGAACAGGCTGGAGGCCGCGTCGTTGCTGGATTTTGGCTTCTAAAAAAGACGTGCATTTTGTCGGATTTCGATTTGTCAAGGCAGGATTTCTTGATACTGTATGCGTGTACAGTATCAAGGGTATTCGTAATGCAGAATGATCTGTTCCACTCTGATGAAATCCTGCTTGAACTGAACCTGCGCCAGGAAAATGAACTGCTGCGTAAAGAGCTTGAGCAGCAGAAGCACACTATCGAAGGATTGAACGAGTCATACGCCGAGGCGTTGGGACGTATCGAGCAACTTCAAGCGCGTCTGGGGCTTTGGTCGCCCAGCCTGCGTGGCCGCAAGACCTCTAGAACGCTGCATCAAGCAGGCGTCTGAGCAGTGTCAGGCACACCTGAACGCTACTCATAATAAGTATCCATTTACCTGCTGAACTAAAGGCGTTACGGCATAGCTGATGACGCCTTTTCTCTTATCCAGATCCTATGTAATACCAGCCTTATTATAGGCTTTGCCTGTCTTTCCTTTCTCGATAAATAATCAGGAGATAGCTGAGTGTAGGTTTTTGGAAAGTATAGGCAGCATGCGGGTGGGCAAAGCTGTTTAAAGAGCACGACATTGCAGATAGTTATCAAGCTGTTGTGAGGTGCCGTTACTGAACGGCAAGGGGCTGTAATGGCTATAGCGCTGACGCCATTAAGTGTACTGTCTCTTTCTAATGGGGCATAACGTGAAAAACAAGCGCGACTCTGGTTAGGAGCGCTTGGCTAGTTCCTGTCGACAATTCAAAGAAAAGCATTCAGCCAATTCAACCCTTTAAAGGGCCTTGTTCAGCCTCAATTCAAACGTTTTTTAGGGCTCAGTTTTTACCAATCTCCTTAATGGAGGTAACAAACTGATACGCTTGCTGTTTTTCGAACCTATGCTTTGCACTAAGGTATGCATGTCTGACAGCAGGAGGTTCCATGATTCGCGCTTTGCTCGCCGTTGCGGATGGTAATGAAGATATCGAAACCGTAACACTGATCGATGTACTGCGTCGTGCTGGCATTGAGGTGCTGGTAACCAGTATCGAGGCGCGTCGCCAGATTACGCTGGCCAGAGGTACTCGCTTGATGAGCGATGTAACCTTGCTGGAAGTGCAGGCCATGAGTTTCGACTTGATCGTCTTGCCTGGAGGCATGCCGGGCGCTCAACGGTTGGCTGAGTCCACAGCGCTGCGCCACTTCATGCGTCGACATGTAGAGCAGAACAGGCTTTACGGGGCGATTTGTGCTGCACCTGCTGTCATTCTTGAGCCTTGGGGGCTGGCCGATGGGAAACGTATAACCTGCTATCCCAGTTTTATTGAGCAAATAAAGCACGGGCAATATGTCAACGAGCCCGTTGTTGTTGATGGTCTGTGTGTTACCAGTCAGGGTCCTGCTACGGCCCAGGCATTTGCCTTGGAACTGGTCAATCAGCTGTTAGGCAAAGAGCAGCGCGACACAATTGCAGAAGCGCTGTTGACACCATTTTGACAGTGCTTTTGTGCGCTGTCATGGATCAACGGTGCACCTAGGCAGTGCCGTCAGAGGCTTCGTCGTGCCGGCCAAGTAATGGCGCAACGACTTGGTCATTAGCCGGCTCTGAAAGTGCTTTCATTACGGAAATGCCCTGGCCGGCATCAATGGCCAATCCAAATCGTATGGTGTCTATCACGCGCTGGACTTTTGCCGGATCTGCCAGTTGTTCTGCAGTAATGATACGGCGGATTTTCGAGCCGTTCTTGTCTGTAAGAATCAGCGTGACGCTACCTTCCAGATTTTCGATCAGAAAATTGATGCTGAAATCCGCTTCGAACGCGTGTGCAATGGATTGCAAAGGACTCACTGCCATGATGTTTTTTCCTCGCTGCCTTAATGCACAGCTCAAACATAATGAGGTCTTTGCAAGAACTGAGCCTTCAGGCAAAGCCATGTGTATCCAGTACGAATAGTTGTTCTCTAGTGAAGCGGTGCACTGAGTCTTCCATCACATCTTGCTAGGGATTTACGATGAACCCTTGGCTGAAGCTTCCAGTCGTATTCCTGAAATAGACATCCAATCGATGCCTTTCATAAAAAAAGAGTGACGCTCAGATCGCTCCCCTTTACGACCGTGAGGCCTTTATGAATGCGACTCCTGCTCGCCAGCTTCGGCCCGATGCCGGTGCTGATACCCATACGATTTCCCTGAATATTAACGGCAAGCAGCATGAGCTGGCTGTCGAGCCGTGGACGACATTATTAGATTTGTTACGTGAACATCTGGACATGACTGGCACCAAGAAAGGGTGTGATCATGGCCAATGTGGTGCCTGTACCGTTTTGGTTAACGGAACGCGTATTAACTCCTGTCTGAGCCTGGCCGTCATGCAGGATGGTGCAGAGGTCACCACCATTGAGGGGCTAGCCAATGGCGATGACCTGCATCCTATGCAGGCTGCTTTTGTTGAGCAGGACGCTTTTCAATGCGGCTACTGCACGCCTGGGCAGATCTGCTCTGCGATTGGCATGATCGCGGAGGGCAAGGCACAGACGCGTGATGAAATCCGTGAACAGATGAGCGGCAACCTTTGCCGCTGCGGTGCCTACAACAATATCCTCGCCGCCATCGAGCAGGCTATACCGGCATGCAAGGGAGGGCTTCGGGAATGAATCGCTTCAGCTATTCAAAGCCACAGCAAGTCAACGATGCCATCCAGCAATTGAGTGATACAGGCCGCTTTATTGCCGGTGGCACTAATTTGCTTGATCTAATGAAAGAAAACGTGGCCCGTCCCGACCAGCTGGTCGACATCAATGCCTTACCTTTACGGGAGATCGAAACGACTCAGGCCGGTGGCTTGCGTATCGGTGCATTGGTCAAGAACTCGACTGTGGCGTACCACCCTGACGTCGAACGCGTATACCCATTGCTGTCTCAAGCTATTCTGGCTGGTGCTTCGGCGCAGCTGCGCAACATGGCCTCCACAGGAGGCAATCTGCTCCAGCGCACTCGCTGCTATTACTTCTATGACATTGGCACGCCTTGTAATAAGCGCGAGCCGGGCTCGGGGTGTGGTGCGCTTAATGGTCAAAACCGCATCCATGCAATCCTGGGGCATAGCGATCAATGCATTGCCGTTCATCCGTCTGACATGGCTGTTGCCCTGGCTGCATTGGAAGCGACGGTTCATGTATCCGGCCCGGATGGCGATCGTGTGATCCCGATGAGCGAGTTTCATCGCCTACCAGGTGATACACCGCACCTGGATACCACTCTAGGACAGCACGAGCTCATTACTGCGGTTGAGTTGCCACCTAGAGGGTTTGCTGAAAACTATGCCTACGTGAAGATCAGAGACCGGGCATCTTATGCCTTTGCGCTGGTTTCTGTGGCCGCAGCGCTGGAGCTTAACGGCAATACCATAGGGACTGCCCGTATCGCCTTGGGCGGTGTTGCCCATAAACCTTGGCGTAAACCTGAAGCTGAAGCGTTGCTGGCAGGCAAGCCTGCCACTGAAGAGAACTTTCGAGCTGCTGCAGAACTGATCCTGCAAGGCGCACAGGGATTCGAACACAACAGCTTCAAGATTGAATTGGCCAAGCGCGCGATCGTTCGTGCCTTGAGCGAGGCTGCTTCAGGAGTGAATGCCAAATGACAGCTTATCTAGGAAAAGCCGTTTCCCGAGTTGACGGGCCACTCAAGGTAACGGGTAAAGCGCTTTATGCAGGTGAATTCGGTACTGCTGATCTCTGTACAGGTTATGTAGTCAACAGCTCTATCGCCAAGGGCCGTATCTTGAGTATTGATACTCAGGCAGCGCTCAGCGTTCCGGGTGTACTGGACGTCATCACTCATGAGAACCGTCCCGAGATAGCCTCGTATAACGAAAACTACACTGACATGGATGCAGCAGACGGCAAGCACTTCCGTCCACTCTATAACGATCGAATCTTGTTCAATATGCAGCCCGTTGCGCTGGTAGTGGCGGAAAGCTTCGAGGTTGCTCGTTATGCAGCTTCGCTGATCCGAGTGGACTATGAGGCTGAGCCGCATCAGGCAGACCTCTACGCTCAGCGCAGCAATGCCCACAAAGCACCGACACCCATGCCACCGGATCGGGGCGATGCTGACAGCGCCTGGGCAAATGCACCGGTTAAGATCGAGGCGGAATATCACTCACCCGCTGAGTTTCATAATCCGATGGAAATGCATGCCTCTACCGTCATCTACAGCACGGATGGCAAGCTGACCGTCCATGACAAAACACAGGGCGTACAAAATAGCGCTCAGTTCATTTCCAATATCTTTGGCTTGCCTGATGGAGATGTTCGTGTCGTAACGCCTTTCGTCGGTGGCGCGTTCGGTTCTGGTCTTCGCCCGCAGTATCAGTTGGTATTGGCGACCATGGCGGCGCTCAAGCTCAAGCGCTCTGTTCGGTTAGTCTTGTCCCGCGAACAGATGTTCTCATTTGGCCATCGTCCTGAAACCATCCAGCATTTCAGATTGGCATGTGATCGGGAGGGCAGGCTGGTCTCTACAATCCACGAAGTAATAGGCGAGACCTCAAGCTTTGAGGACTTTACCGAGATGGTAGTGGTCTGGTCCGCCTCTCTGTATCAGTGCCCTAATCTAAGGCTGGATTACAAACTGGCTCCTCTTGATCTCTACACCCCTCTGGATATGCGTGCACCGGGCGCTGTTCTGGGTATGTATGCACTTGAATCCGCCATGGATGAATTGGCCTATGCGGCCAACATTGATCCGCTGGAGTTTCGTATTCGCAATTTTACGGATATCGATCCGGCCTCCAACAAGCCTTACTCCAGCAAAGAATTGCTTGAGTGCTACCGGCAGGGTGCCGAACGATTTGGCTGGTCCAAGCGTAGCCAAGAGCCCCGTTCGATGCGTGATGGCAAGCAGTTGGTAGGTTGGGGCATGGCTACAGGTGTCTGGGAGGCCATGCAAAACCCTGCCAGTGCCAAAGCAGTAATCAATATTGATGGCAGCTTGGTGGTTTCCAGTGCGACAGCTGATATTGGAACTGGCACTTACACCGTCATGACTCAGATTGCAGCGGAAGTTTTTGGGCTGCCCTTGGAACAGGTGACGTTTAAGCTGGGTGACTCGATTCTGCCCAAGGCGCCTCTGGAAGGAGGCTCCTTTACCGTTTCTTCTGTTGGTTCCGCTGTTAAGCAGGCATGCGAAACCCTTCAACAGCAGCTGCTGGATCAGGCCAAGGAAGAGGATCAATCGCCCTTCAGCAACCTTGAATTGGACGGCGTCGTTTTCGAGGATGGCGAGATTTATATCAAGGCCGCACCTTCCGAGCGCGTCAAGATTGCCGATCTTTTGAAAAAGGGAGGCACCCCAAGCATGGAGGCTTCCGCTACAGCTTCTCCCAAGAAAGAACGGGACGATTACACGACGGCTACCCACTCTGCTGTATTTGTAGAGGTAAAAGTCGACGAGGACTTTGGCACCATTCAGGTCAGCCGTATGGTTAGTGCTATTGCGGCAGGGCGGGTGTTGAGCCTTAAGCCCGGGCGTAATCAAATTCTAGGTGGGATGGTCTGGGGCATCGGAATGGCCATGCAGGAAGAGGGCATGCTTGATAAGGATCTGGCGCGCTGGATGAACCACAATATTGCCGAGTATCACTTCCCTGTGAATGCCGATGTGCATGACCTGGACGTCATATTTGTTGAGGAGCACGATGAGGTCGTTAATCCGCTCGGTGCCAAGGGAATAGGCGAGATCGGCATCGTGGGTGTTGCCGCTGCTATTGCAAATGCGGTTTATCATGCAACAGGTAAGCGTGTTCGTGATCTGCCGATTACGCTGGATAAAGTCTTCGAGTAAAAGACTGAACGCAAAAAAGCCCGCTTTTAATAGGCGGGCTTTTTTATGGATACTGCTTTGTATCAACGCTGGTTTTCTTCTTCGATCTGCTCTTTGTAGGCGACCGCATCGGCTTGGGAATGATAAATGCCGACCAAGTGGCCTTCCTGGTGAACATCCCAGACAGACAAGCCTAGCGAACGGGCCTCTTGAGACATATGGTTTTCGTCACGCTCAGTCACTGTAATAGTCATTGTCTTTCTCCTTGGTTAAAAGGGCAAACAAGGCAGCTAGCACCCTGATCATTGATCAGTTAGCCAAAGAGACCAAGCTGCTTAATTGCAATAATCTGTTACATTTATAGCGACAATATGTCGCATGCTCGACTGGCGGCGTAGAGCCTGTTAAAAAAGCAGGCAATAAAAAACGCGTCTTACCATGCGATAAGACGCGTTCTAATAGAGCTTGATGGCTTAGCCTTGCTGACCTTTTACCGGCTTGCCATCAACGGAGCCATCTTCCAGCATGATCTGGTATTCCTTACCGTCGGTTTCCATCTGATACAGACGGACCAGCAGATAATCCCAGTTTTTGGCAAACCATAGTTCAGTCTTGCGGTTACTCTTGGTAGGGTCTCGCACGCGCTCAACCTTGATGGCATCGATCAGACCCACCTTGGTGCGTACACGCTCCTCACCAATTACCCGGAAGTCATACGTGTCGATTTCATCGCCATCGACCACCTGATAACTCATGCTTTTCTTACCGTCGGCTACATCATGCTGTAAGAGTAGCTGGTACGTGGATTTGTCTACCAGGCCACGATCCAGCGGCAGATTGACGGCATGACCTTTTTCGGAGCCAGTAACTTTCTTGGCAGTCCAGTCAAACGTCAGCTTGCTTTCACGGCTTTTGCCCAGGCCGTGCCGCGAGTAGTTGTAGCTTGTAGGAAGAAAGACTCCGCCCTCATAGCGGAACGTACTGGCTTCGGTCAGGCCTGCCACTAACATGGAGGCACTAAATTCAAGCTTCCAATTACCGTCCTGTTGTTGGGTCAGATGCCGCTCGGCTGAGCCGCTCATGGGCATCTGCTTCCAGTCGGCGGTGTAACTGGCGTCAAAGGGTTTAAGGTCGAACGCATGGGCAGGCAGGGCCAGCGCAAATGCGATCAGGCACAACAATCGTCGCATGGGGATGTTTCTCCTAGGATCGAATGACATGTCCAGTATCCGGCAACAGCTGGTCATCTAGTTCAGCGCCTCGTTCAGTCAAGCGCAGCCGCCCTTGGGCGAACCAGCTAACAGCCAGAGGATAAATCACATGTTCCTGTTCGTGAACGCGCTGTGCCAGTGTTTCCGCGGTGTCGCCGGCATGGATGGGAACAACGGCCTGTACGACTACTGGGCCGCCATCAAGCTCTTCGGTAACGAAATGAACACTACAACCATGCTCCAGATCACCTGCGTCCAGGGCTCGTTGGTGCGTACGTAGACCGGTATAGAGCGGCAATAGGGAAGGATGGATATTAAGCAGGCAGCCCTTGTAATGGGTTACGAAACGTTCAGTCAGAATACGCATGAACCCAGCCAATACAAGCAGATCTGGCTCGAAACGATCTATCAGTTCGATAAGAGCTGCATCGAACGCTTGACGATCAGTAAATTGCGTATGATCAAGAGCGTGCGCTTCGATACCTGCTTGTCGAGCACGCTCCAATCCATAGGCATCCGCGCGGTTGGAAACCACCGCGCGGATTTGGATAGGCGTATCCGGCCTGGCCGAGGCATCGATTAGCGCCTGCAGATTGCTGCCGGCGCCAGAGATCAAGACCACGACATTACAGCGTGCAGGCATTAGTGAGTCTTCAGGTTATTCAGCACAACGCGTGGCGCGCTTTCTTCGCAGGCATCGATCCGGCCAATTACCCAAGGTTGCTCGCCAGCATCACGTAGCGTGCTTAGTGCTTTTTCGACATGCTCTTGCGCGACGCAGATGACCATGCCAACACCACAGTTCAGGACCCGGTGCATTTCTGTCTCGTCTACGTTGCCCTGCTGTTGCAGCCAGTCGAATACGGCTGGACGCGTCCAGCTGTTTACGTCAATGACTGCTTGAGCTCCCTCAGGTAATACGCGTGGGATGTTTTCAAGCAGGCCACCGCCAGTAATATGCGCCATGGCTTTTACCGCGCCTGTATCCTTGATCAGCTTGAGCAATGGCTTGACGTAGATACGTGTCGGAGCCATCAGAAGATCGGTCAACGGCTTGCCTTCGAGCTGAATGGTCTCGATATCGGCACCGGCTACTTCGATAATCTTGCGGACCAGGGAATAACCATTGGAGTGTGGGCCGGAGGAGGGCAGCGCGATCAACGCATCGCCGGTCGCTACCTTGGAACCGTCGATGATTTCGGCTTTTTCCACCACACCTACGCAGAAGCCGGCCAGATCGTAATCTTCACCTTCGTACATGCCCGGCATCTCGGCTGTTTCGCCGCCAACCAGTGCACATCCAGCCTGCTCGCAACCTTCGCCGATGCCGGTGACTACCTGAGCGGCTACGTCAACATTCAGTTTGCCAGTGGCGTAGTAATCCAGGAAAAACAGGGGTTCGGCGCCGCAAACAACGAGGTCATTCACGCACATGGCAACCAGGTCGATACCAATGCTGTCGTGCTTTTTCAGGTTCATCGCCAGGCGAAGCTTGGTGCCGACACCGTCTGTGCCTGATACCAGAACCGGCTGCTTATAACCGGCCGGGATTTCACAGAGGGCACCAAAACCACCGAGGCCGCCCATGACTTCCGGGCGGGCAGTACGCTTGGCGACGCCTTTGATGCGTTCAACCAGGGCTTCGCCTGCGTCGATATCCACACCGGCGTCCTTGTAGCTCAACGAGGGTTGCTTGCTCATGAATCCAGGCCTTTTAAAAATGCTGCGAAACAGGCTATGCCGCGGGCACAGCTTTTGAGAGGCAGCGATTTTACCAGAAGCAATCGAGAAACGGCGGTTCCTGACGTTGCACTCTCTGCCATGATCTAACCTTGTCAGGCTTATTCAGCTTTTATTCAGTCACAAAGGACCCTTTAGCTGTAAAGCACGGTCTGATTTCATTGTGATGTTGCACATAACCTGTCCCCAGGCTTGCCGCCGGGCAGGGCGCCTTTTAAGGTATGCCTCTTCGTTCCTGCTTGCCGAGACTTTACATGCGCCGTTTTGCCTTTCTGCTTACGCTCTGCCTGCCCTTGCTGAGCCAGTCTGCTTCAGCAGCCTTGGTGGAAGGTCTTTACCAAGTACGCGAGCCAGTTACCTCCCAGCAACCCGCTGAGCGCGACGCTGCGCTGAGGCGCGCCTTGCAGGATCTGGTGGTTCGATTGACCGGTGATACAAATGCCGCCCAAAACGCTACGTTATCCGAGTCGGTCAAGAATCCCCAGCAGTTGATTACTCAATACAGTTTCGACGCAGGCCCGCCCGCGGTGCTGGTCGTTAACTTTGATCCTGTATCTGTTAACCGTGCCCTGACGCAAGCAGGTCTCCCTATCTGGGGGGCCAATCGCCCCTCTGTCATGGTCTGGTGGTTGAATGACTCTGATGGTGGCAGCGCTCTGGTTGGCGACAGCCAGCCTGCTGCTGCTCCGCTGCAACGGGCAGCCCAAGACAGCGGATTGCCGCTGGTCCTACCGCTGGCCGACCTTAGCGAACAGTTAGTAGGTACGGCTGAAAATATCGACTCCGGTAAACCAGACGCCTTGAGCGAGGCCTCCAAACGTTACAACAGTGATGTCCTGCTTGCTGTTCATGCCAGGCAGTCTGGTGGCTCATGGCAGGCTCAGTGGCGTATGTGGCAAGGAAGTAACTCGGCCCAAGGCACTGCTCAGGGGGCCGATCCTGATGCCTTGGCCAGCACCATTATGCAGGAGCTGAGTACGCGTCTGGCCAAGCAGTTCATTACCAAGCCAGGTTCTACCCAAGCACTGACACTGGTCGTTGATAACGCTAATTTCGAGCGCTACTCTCAACTTCAAAAGCTGCTTGAACCTATGGGTGCCCGGCTGCTGAAGGCAGAGAACGGGCAGCTTCGCTATCAGCTGACGGCTAATCCTGATCAACTCCATGCTCAGCTGGGGTTGGCTAATCTGGAGCAGTCATCTGCACCGGTTGATGCCAACGCACCTGTTGCTGCACCCGCCGCGCCCAGCGCCTCTCAATCGCCTGCATCCGCACAGCAGGTGCTTTATTATCGCTGGCATTGATCTGCCGCCTCGCTAAGGAATGGCGTTATAACAAGCAGATCCTGTAATTGATCCAAGCCGCCCGGCTCGCGTCTGGCGGCTTTCTTTATGCACGAATTATCTAGCGAGAAATAAACATGACGACACGCCGCTGGTATGTCATAGGCGGGCTGGCCGTTTTGCTGTGGTTGTTACATTCAGTACAGCCCATTCTGTCTCCCTTCTTGATCAGTATGTTGCTGGCCTACCTGGGTGATCCCCTAGTGGATCGCCTGGAGCGATGGGGGCTCTCCCGTACAGTGGCTGTGCTTGCAGTGTATTTAGCCTTTTTACTGGTTTTGCTGGGCATGCTGCTTGTTATCGTGCCTATGCTGGTTAGACAGTTCATCCGCCTCTATGAGCTGATGCCGGCCATATTGGACTGGCTCCAGTTCACGGCATTGCCCTGGATTCAAATAAAGCTGGGACTGGCGGATAGCTTCTGGCGCTTTGATCGCATCAAGGCAGTCTTGACCAGCCATCTGGATCGTACAGGCGATATCGTAGGTATTGTCCTTGCCCAGGCGACCTCTTCAAGCCTTGCCCTGTTGGCTTGGTTGGGGAATACATTATTGATTCCAGTCGTAAGCTTTTACCTGTTACGCGATTGGGATGTGATGGTTGGTAAGCTCAGAGGCCTGCTCCCACGTCGACACGAAGGCTTGGTGACACGGCTGCTCAGTGACTGTCATGAGGTGCTGGGCGCCTTCTTGCGAGGACAGCTCATGGTCATGCTTGGACTTGGGATCATTTATGCCGGCGGGCTGATGTTGGTGGGGCTTGAGCTGGGCCTATTGATTGGCCTGCTGGCAGGGCTTGCCAGTATCGTCCCGTATATGGGATTCGCGGTCGGTATCACCGCTGCCATGGCAGCCGGATTCTTCCAGTTTGGTCTCGACTGGTATCCCCTGTTAGGTATTCTCGCTGTATTTGTCTTCGGACAGATGATCGAGGGAATGGTGTTAACGCCACTTTTGGTTGGGGATCGTATTGGCCTGCATCCCGTTGCGGTCATCTTTGCTGTTCTAGCGGGTGGTCAACTGTTTGGTTTCAGCGGTATTCTTCTCGCGTTACCCGTGGCCGCCGTCTTGATGGTTGTGCTGCGCCATATCCATGATTTGTATAAACTTTCCGACCTTTACTCCAAGCCCGGTCAACCTAAATCCAGCGAGCCGCCAGACACGGCATGAAACCGATACAGTTACCCCTGGGTGTGCGTCTGCGTGATGACGCCACCTTTGCCAATTATTATCCCGGCGCCAATGCAGCGGCGCTGGGTTATGTCGAGCGCCTATGTGAGCTGGATGCAGGTTGGGCCGAAAGCCTTATCTACCTCTGGGGTACCGAGGGTGCTGGGCGTAGCCATTTAATGCAGGCTGCCTGTCTGCGTTTCTATCAAATGGGAGAGCAGGCTGTTTACCTGCCCATGGCCGAACTCTCTGGGTACGGAACTGCACTGTTTGAAAACCTTGAACAGTGTGAGCTGGTTTGTCTGGATGATCTGGATGCTCTGGCAGGTAAGCGTGAGTGGGAAGAGGCGATGTTTCACCTCTTCAATCGTGTGCGAGATGCAGGAAAGCGACTCTTGCTGTCCGGTTCCAAGCCTCCACGGTCTCTACCCATCAAGCTGCCGGACCTCAAGTCGCGGCTTACCATGGCGCTGGTCTTTCAGCTTCAGCCTCTGTCGGACGAAGATAAGCTACGTGCACTGCAATTGCGCGCCTCTCGGCGAGGTCTGCATCTGAACGAAGAAGTAGGGCGCTATATCCTGACACGCGGCTCGCGGAGCATGAGTTCCTTGTTTGACGTACTGGAGCGCCTGGATCATGCGTCTTTGCAGGCTCGTCGCAAGCTCACCATTCCCTTCGTTAAAGAAATCATGGATTGGTGAGTCGCGACCTATCTACCGCTATGCAACTAAGCGCATCAACGCTGTTGCTCTAATGTTCTGGCAGTCGTCGCAAGACGTTTGCCTAACGCGCGGCATAAAGCGATTTCATGCTCATCGAGTGCCCGCTTGCCATCCGTACCGGCAAAATGGCTAGCGCCATAAGGTGTGCCGCCCCCTTTGGTCTCAAGCAGTGCGCTTTCGCTATAGGGCAGTCCCGTTACCAGCATGCCATGGTGAAGCAGAGGCAAAAGCATGGAGAGCAGGGTGCTTTCCTGGCCGCCGTGTAGGCTCGCTGTGGAAGTGAAAACCGCCGCCGGCTTCCCTACCAGTTCGCCCGTTAGCCAAACGCTGTTCGTACCATCCAGAAAGTACTTCAGCGGCGCTGCCATATTACCGAAACGTGTAGGGCTACCCATAGCCATACCACTGCAGTGCCGCAGGTCATCCAGGCTGGCATACAGCGCACCTTCCTGCGGGATATCTGGGGCGGTCGCTTCGCATACAGTCGAGACGCTGGGGACGGTCCTTATACGCGCCTCCATGCCACCCATTTCTACGCCACGAGCAATCTGCTGAGCCATTTGGGCGGTAGCACCGTGGCGGCTGTAATAAAGCACTAAAATATAGGAAGCACTCACGGCAGTATCTCCAGGACTTTTTCGGGCGGACGGCCGATGACCGCCTTGTCGCCTACGATCAGGATAGGACGTTCGATTAGTTTGGGGTGGGTCGTCATCGCTTCAATCAGGCGTTCTTCCGAGAGGCCTTCATCAGCGAGGCCAAGGGCTTTGTATTCCTCTTCGCCGGTACGTAACAGCTGCCGCGTCGGAATATTCAACTTACGCAGAATATCTTTGAGCTCTGTTGGGGTAGGAGGCGTTTCAAGGTAGCGAACCACATGCAGGTCCAGCTTTTTTTCCTGCAGCAATTCGAGAGCACTGCGGGACTTGGAGCAACGAGGATTGTGGAAGAGTATCGATTCGCTCATTGAAAAGGTCGCATCGTTATGGAAGTGACAGCTATTCTAACGGGCCTCCGGTGGTCTGAACGAGCTTTGTACCGGGTAATTGGGTTCACGACGATTAACGCACGCTGAGGAAAGAAGATGCGTCAGCGCCTAAGCGATACATTTGAGTGGGGCCGTTTTCTGGTCAAACGGTTTCTGAGCGACAGAGCGCCCAACAATGCGGCCGCTCTGACATATACCACTCTGTTTGCTGTTGTCCCCATCATGACAGTGACGTTTGCAATGCTTTCGACTATTCCCGCCTTTCAGGGGACGGAGGAGCAAATACAGGTCTTTATTTTCCGTAACTTTGTTCCTTCGACAGGCGAAACCCTGGAAGAGCATCTGCGTGGGTTCATCGAGCAGGCACGCCATCTGACATGGCTGGGCGTTGCATTGTTGGCAGTGACATCCTTGACCATGCTCGTAACGATCGAGAAAACGTTTAACGATATCTGGCGGGTTTCTCAGCCGCGCAGGGGGATGTCCAGCTTCCTCTTATACTGGGCAATTCTTAGTCTTGGGCCGCTTCTCTTAGGTGCAGGCTTTGCCATTAGTACGTATATCGCTTCGCTGTCGATGATGTCTGGCCGATACGCAATGATGGGAACCGCTGTCCTGCTTAAGTTTATGCCGCTGCTCTTTAGCATGGCGGCTTTCACATTACTTTATGCAGCAGTACCTAATACGCGTGTTCCACTCAAACATGCCTTGGTGGGAGGCATCTTTACTTCGGTATTATTCGAGGCGGCCAAGTCGCTGTTTGGCTTGTATGTCATGTTTTTTCCGGGCTACAAGCTGATCTATGGTGCCTTTGCGACCATTCCGCTCTTTCTGGTTTGGATTTACGTATCCTGGCTGATTGTTCTTTTCGGCGCTGAGCTGGTTTGCAATCTTTCATCATCCAAGCAATGGCGTCGGCAGCCGATACCAACCTTTCTTGTGTTATTAGGGGTGCTTCGTGTCTTTCTGGATCGCCAGCAGACAGGTTCCTCGCTTGATCTCGTCGAAATCCAGAAAAGCGGTTGGAAACTACCTGAAGATCAATGGCAGCCGATCCTTGATTTTCTCAAGAAAGAAAAATTGGTGTGTCATGCCAGTAATGGCAAATGGGTACTGTGCCGTGATCTCAATACATTCACACTGACGCAACTGATGGAAAAGAGCCCATGGCATCTGCCGGGCCCGGATCGTCTTCCCGCAGTCGAACGCTGCACAGGCGACTGGTATCCTCCCTTGGTTGAGGCGCTTAAGCAGCTTCATGACCAACGAGATCGCCTGCTGGGCGGCAGTCTCGCTCAGTGGTTAAAGCCTGAGCCCAAATCAATTCCTCTTATGGAGTCAACGTGATTACCAAAGCATTACGTGTCGGCCTGTTCGCCGTTAGTTTGTTGCTGGTAGCCTGTGCGCCTGACCACGGGAACGATCAGTATGGACACAAGATTGACAGCGCTCAGCTTGAGGGGCGGTGGTTGGTTATTAATTACTGGGCAGAGTGGTGTGGGCCTTGTCACAAGGAGATTCCTGAGCTCAACGCCTTGGCTAAAACCAATCCCGAAATAAGAGTACTAGGCGTTAATTATGATCATCTGGAGGGGGATTCCCTTCTTAAAAGTACGGAAAAGATGGGTATTCAATACACCGTTTTCCAGGATGATCCAGCTACGCTTTTTTCGTTGCCTGTTAGTAACGTACTCCCGGCTACTTATCTGGTTGACCCGCAGGGTCAGTATAGAGAAAAGCTTGTAGGCGAACAGACAGCTACAGCCATACAGGCACGTATCGCTGAATTGGAGAAGAAAGGGCAGTGAGCAGGCTGGCAAAGCATATTTACGTCGACGGGGTGGTGCAGGGCGTTCATTACCGGGAAAGCACCCGGGAAGAGGCGGAGCGTCTAGGCATCACTGGCTGGGTAAAAAACTTGAGCGATGGACGTGTCGAGATAAAGGCAGAAGGAGAGCCAGAAGCGCTGGAGCAATTTCTGGTATGGCTTCATCATGGTCCTGCCCATGCACGTGTTAATCAGGTAGCAATTCAGGATCATTCCCTGTTAGGTCTGAATGACTTTATAGTCCAGCGCTAAGGTTTTACGGATGCTTACTGCGTAATTGTCCTGTGTGTTCCGGTCGCTTTGGCTAGTGCCTCAACAAACTCTTTTTGCAGATCCGGATCATTTTGGCTTAGCTCAATCAGATTCTGTTCCAGCTCGCTGGATTCTTCCTCCAGCCCTAATTCTGATAAGCGCTTTACGCGATGAACCCAACGGGAAACATCATCCTCCTCAAGGTCATCATAAATAAGCTCATGAGCTTCCAGGAGCTTGCTGCGCAGGTTACGGCTTACGGTAAGCGTACGCTCGGCCCTGGCATTGTCTTCAGGAGCCGTAACGCTAATATCGAGCTTGCCAACTCCGCTGATGTCCTGGCCTGCAAAAGGATCTTCAAGAAGATTCAAGCGCAAAAAGCCGTTTGGATCAGTTAGCAGCTCATAGCGAGCCTTGCCTGCTCTGATCTCAACAGGGCGCTCCGCCCATGGGAGGCTGGTGTACTCCACTCGCTTGTCGAGCTGCTTCTCATCGATGCTGGCCAGGTTTTGCTCGGAGCGGCCGTTGGACGCAACGTTCATGAACGGATTAAGTCCATCCAGCCCGTATACGACCAGTCCATGGGTCGCGCTTTCAGGAAGGCTGCCGAGAAGGGGGACATTAAGTATATTGGCGCCTATGCCTGCCACTAGCGTCACAGCGCCTAGCGGGATCTCATAAAGCTCCCGCCAGGGCTGATAAGGTGTATACCGATCGTAATGGCGCGTGACTTCAAAGTCCGTCACTTCATACTGGTGTTGATCAAGTACCTTTATACGTCGCTGTGGTAACTCAAGTACCTCTTTTTCGCCAGCATTGATCTGCAGGCTGTGTTCAATCAGCTTACGATCGACACGTTCCTCATGCTCACTGCGTTGCGGTAGATGATTGGCGCAACCAGAAAGCACCGTCACGCCGGCCAGCGTGACGGGAAGGAGAAAAGAAGTACTTCGTACAGGCATGGCGTGGCTCAGCGATTAATGCGTGCTTCCAGAAATGGCAGCAATTCATCGATCGGCACGTTCTGGTTGTCCTGCTCGCGGCGTCCTTTGTACTCATAAGTACCTTCGGCCAAGCCACGATCACCTACCACGATCCGATGAGGAATGCCGATCAATTCCATATCAGCGAATTTGACGCCGGGACTCGTCTTTTTGTCACGGTCATCCAGCAGGACTTCATAACCAGCAGCTGTCAGCTGCTGATAAAGCTGATCTGTTGCTTCCCGTACACGCTCGTTTTCGTATTTCAATGGGATTAAGGCAATGTGGAACGGGGTAAGCGCGTCAGGCCAGAGGATGCCCCGCTCGTCATGATTTTGCTCAATAGCAGCCGCCACAACACGTGACACGCCGATGCCGTAACAACCCATAGTCAGCTTGACAGGCTTTCCTTGTTCGCTCAGAACAGTCAGGTTCATCGCTTCGCTGTACTTGGTGCCAAGCTGGAAGATATGACCTACCTCGATACCACGCTTGATGACCAGGGTGCCTTTGCCATCTGGGCTTGGGTCACCCGCAACGACATTGCGCAGATCAGCGACTTCAGGTAGTGGTAAATCACGCTCCCAGTTCACGCCAAAGTAGTGCTTGTCCTCAATGTTTGCACCTGCCGCAAAGTCACTCATCATGGCAACCGAGCGATCAATAATGCAGGGCATCGGAAGGTTCAGCGGGCCTAAAGAGCCGGGACCTGCACCGATAGCCGCACGAACTTCAGCCTCGGTAGCAAATACCAGGGGGGCGGCGACAAGCTCATGATTGGCTGCCTTGATCTCGTTCAGTTCATGATCGCCACGAATGACCAGCGCAACCAGCGCGCCTTCTTCTACGCCATGCACAATCAATGTCTTGATTGTCTTTTCAATCGGCAGATTAAACTGTTCGACCAGGGCTGCGATGGTCTTGGTATCAGGTGTGTCGATCAGGCGAAGCTCTTCGGTAGCCGAACCGCGTGAGGTTTCACGAGGCAGTGCTTCGGCCTTTTCAATATTGGCGGCGTAATCGGAGCTTTCGCTGAAAACAATATCGTCCTCACCAGAGCCAGCCAGTACATGGAACTCATGGGAGCCACTGCCACCAATAGAGCCGTTATCGGCTTGAACAGGGCGGAAATTCAACCCGAGCCGAGTAAATACGTTGCAGTAAGCCTGATACATCCGATCATAAGTGTCTTGCAGCGACTCCTGAGTCATGTGGAAGGAGTAGGCATCCTTCATGACGAACTCACGCCCGCGCATCAGGCCAAAACGGGGGCGAATTTCATCCCGAAACTTGGTCTGGATTTGATACATATTGATCGGCAGCTGCTTATAGCTGTTGAGCTCGTTACGTGCCAGATCGGTAATGACTTCCTCGTGGGTTGGACCTACGCAAAAGTCGCGCTCATGGCGATCCTTGAGGCGGAGCAGTTCAGGGCCATACTGCTCCCAGCGGCCGGACTCCTGCCAGAGTTCTGCGGGCTGGATGGCTGGCATCAGCACCTCTAGTGCGCCAGCAGCATTCATCTCTTCGCGTACAACCGTTTCGACCTTGCGTAGCACGCGCAAGCCAAGTGGCAGCCAAGTGTAAAGGCCTGAAGCCAGCTTGCGGATCATACCGGCGCGTAGCAGGAGTTGATGGCTGATGACAACGGCATCAGAAGGCGTTTCTTTCAGGGTAGAGAGAAGATACTGGCTAGTACGCATGAGGGCAGGTCTTTTCTGATCAGCGAAAACTGCATTGTACGGTGGGCTTTCGTAACCGTACAGGCGAGAGGAGCAACCGCCATAGGGAAGTGCACGCAGCGGTAAAAATAAAATGCCCGGCATGGCCGGGCATTTTAAATGTTGCTGATGATTTCTGTATTACAGAATGCTCAGCGGGTACTCCACCATCAGACGGAACTGGTTGGTATCGGTGTCAGCATAGTCGCTGTTGGAGCGGTGGAACGCTTGGCGTGCCCGAATAGAAAGATCTTTGGCTGGGCCGCTTTGAACAACATATTTGGCTTCCAGGTTCCACTCGTGGTGTTTGCCATCTTCCCCATATTGACCTGCATAAGCTGAGTTAAGGCCAGTACGGGTGCCGTCAGCGTCATACCCTTTGACATAGCGAGTCATGAAGCTCAGGCCAGGAATCCCATAAGAAGCCATGTTTATATCATAGCGGGCCTGCCAAGATTTTTCGCCAGGGCCGTTAAAGTCAGAAACATGAATGGAGTTCGCGAGGAAAATCGAGTCGCCTCCACTGTTTTCTTCGCCAACGCCCACATAGTCAAATGGAGTGTTGCCATGCACTTTCTGATAGGCCAAGGTGAACGTATGAGCATCCAACGAATAGGCTGCAGCCAGCGACCAGGTGGTGTTGTTAATAGCACCGGCCTCAGCACGGCCTTCATCCAGTGTGCGATAGATATTGAAATCGAACGTCAGCGCCTGCTGATCACTCAATGGAAGTGCATAGTTTACGTTGCCGTAATACTGGCGCCAAATATCTTTGAACTCGGAGCCGTATAAGCTAACGCTTAATCCATCCGCCAGGTCATAGCTGCCGCCCAGATAATCAACATCCTTGGCATCGATACCCGTATAAGCGGTTCTTAAGGGCTCACGGTTGCTTTGTCCGCGAGGACCAGTGCCAGAAGTGAAGTGCCCAGCCTCAAGCTTCAGGCCTTCGATTTCACTGCTCAGCAGGTTAAAACCTGTGGCAGTTTGCGGGAAAATACGGGAACCGCCAATGGCAAATACCGGAGCGGTAGGAGCCATCTGGCCATACTTCAATACGGTGTTGGATACACGTAGCTTGACCGCGCCGCCTACGTGTTCCCAGTCGTCGGGAGACTTACCATCATCATGGACTGGAACGTTACCAGCACCATTGTAGCGCTTGTCGAGTTTCAAGCCGATATTGGCGAACAGATCAACACCAAAGCCGACCGTGCCTTGTGTATAGCCGGATTGGAAGTTAGTCAGTAGTGCGTGTGACCAGTCACGGCCATCGCTTGCGCCGTTCTTGCCATCATGATTGAAGTAGTAGTTGCGGTTGGTCAGGGTCAGACTGCTGTCTTCAATAAAGCCTTTGGATTCTGACTGCTGACTGGCGAATGCCATCTGGGTCGTCCCTGCCGCTACGGCGAGGGCGATGACGCTCCACTTCATCACTTGCATTATGATTGCTCCTTTGGATTGAAATATCAGTCATCGTTAAACGTGACTGGTTGTTCTTGTTGGTGCCAACTTATAGCACTCTAGTGTCAGGCTTGAAAGTTCCCATCGGATTTTTATGGGCTCTTTCTATAATTTTTTAGAATCAGAAAGATGCCCTATCAACCTCATCCGGATTGATAAGAGTTCCCCCTTATAAGATGGTCGAACGCTAAGCAAGGAGTGTGCACAAAGTGCTATTAGTGGATTATCAGATGGATAATCAAGGACTTATGTTTTAATCCTGCACTTTTTTAATGCGTGCATCCTAAGTGATCAGCCTTTTTGAACCACTTTGGTGCGCGTGAGTTGATATCCGTTCCGTTTTGGTTAGGAAGGTAACTATGTTTGATCTTGATGAGCGCCTTGGAGCGGATACTGTAGAGATAGGTAATTTTTCACTGTGCAAAGTCCTGTTAATGAAGGACGCCAACTATCCATGGCTAATTCTTGTACCAAGACGATCAAGCATCAGTGAAGTATTCGAGTTGTCTGCACACGATCAAATGCAGCTGATGGAAGAGTCTGCATACGTTGCGCAATGTTTAAAGGCCTATTCCAATGCAGTAAAAATAAACATCGCTACATTGGGAAATATAGTTAAGCAACTACATATTCATATAGTGGCTCGTTTTGAGGATGACATGGCTTGGCCAGGACCCATTTGGGGTAGGGGACCTGCAAAAGCATATAGTGAGGGTGAGCTTGAAAAGCGTCTGGCCGACCTCAGGTCTCTTTTTGCTGAGAAATGGGAGGGTGATAAGCATGACGGTTGAAGAGCGAATCAATGAGTTGGAAATGCGGCAAGCGTTTCAAGACGATCTGATACAAACCTTGAATGACATCATTGTCGAACAGCAACGGTCGCTGGATCGAATGAAGCTTCAGATTGAGGAGTTGGCTAGAAGGCAGGCTGAGATAGCTGTATCGCAGGGAGCAGTTGAGGACGAGGCTCCGCCACCGCATTATTAATGTGTATACAGGCGGCTCCCTTGAGAGCCGCCTGTCAAAAGCAACTAGCGTGCAAACGATACAGTTACGTCTTCTGCCTGAAGTCCCTTGTCTCGCTGAATAACGGAAAACTCAACGCGTTGGCCTTCTACCAGGACGCGATGGCCTTCGCCTCGGATAGCACGAAAGTGAACGAAAATATCGTCACCTTGATCGCGCGCGATAAATCCGAATCCTTTCGATGTGTTGAACCATTTCACAGTGCCTATTTCACGGCCTGCTGCAGGTATCGCTTCCTGTAGGTTCTGCCGTCCCTTTCTGTATTTATGATGGCTTTCCGTCCTCGACGATTTAAAGGCCGCAAACAGTTTGATCAACGTTGCGATCATGGCAATCGGCAAGCTGATGCTGACGAGAGGCGGTAATCCTGGAAAGGCATCAGGTGCCAGCAGTTCCAGTGCTTGAAGGCATGCGGCTGCTATCAGCAGCGTTGAAGTAATGGTTTGCGTAGCTCCCTTATTTTTGCTGCTGACGGAAGGAGTCGTGATCAGCAAGAGAAGACCAAGAAAAGCCATATGCAAGGCTTCATGATGATGAAAAAAGCTGGGTTTATCTGCTTGTAGAGAGGAAACCACGGCTATCGAGAGTGCAATTGCACCAGACGCAATGTGAACAAGTGTAAGCGTATTCAATGATGTCACCTTGGAGAAATAGCAAGTCGATCGCTGTTGTTGCCTGAAACGCGTGGCTATGAATGATCGACCTATGCGCAGATACGCACAGTGGTATTTAACCGTAAAGGTGAAAGCTACTCAATCAATGGCCTGATGATGCCATCAGAGAATGAGTGCAGAAAAAGAAAAAGCCCGGCGCAAGCCGGGCTTTTATCAGTTGGCCAGCAGGCTGCGTAGCATCCAGGCTGTCTTTTCATGCGTTTGCATACGCTGAGTCAAAAGGTCAGCAGTCGGCTCATCGCTGACCTTCTCCACGATTGGGAAGATTCCGCGAGCGGTACGAACGACTGCTTCTTGGCCCTGAACGAGCAGGCGAATCATTTCCTGTGCTTCAGGAATCCCTTCCTCTTCCTTGATGCTGGATAGTCTGGCGTAGGCTGAATAGGTGCCTGGCGCGGCAAACCCCAATGCGCGGATGCGCTCGGCAATATCATCAACAGCGGTGGCCAGTTCGGTGTACTGAGTTTCGAACATGGTATGCAGGGTGTTGAACATCGGCCCTGTTACGTTCCAGTGAAAGTTATGGGTCTTCAGATACAAGGTGTAAGTATCTGCAAGCAGGCGAGAAAGCCCGTCTGCGATGGCTGCACGATCTTGCTCAGCAATTCCGATGTTAATTTCCATACCGCTCTCCTTTGGCAGTGATGTTTACTTGAAAATGAGCCTAACACAGGCTTTTAGAATTGGAATGTCTGCGAGGGCCTTTCAAGCAACCTCGATCGAAAAGTCAGTCTAGGATCTTAAAAGGCGACCAGCTTGTTAGAGGTCGGCTGCGTCAGGCTTGGTAATTGTTATAGAATCGCCTACTGACCAAGAGAAACAAGATGGGAATACAGTCTTTGGCTGGCTTTACGTTGCAGCAGTTCTGCGAGACGTGCCTGTGAATGATGCTTGCTCCCCATCTCTTAATTCCGGACTCAAGAGAAGCGAAACACAACCATGATGCGCAGCCATTATTGCGGCCAATTGAACGAGAGCCTGGACGGCCAGGAAATCACCCTTTGCGGCTGGGTTCACCGCCGTCGCGACCATGGAGGCGTTATCTTCCTGGATATACGTGATCGGGAAGGTCTGGCTCAGGTCGTGTTCGACCCGGATCGGGCAGAAACCTTTGCCAAGGCCGACCGTGTTCGTAGCGAATACGTTGTCAAAGTAACGGGGAAGGTTCGTCTGCGTCCTGCCGGCGCGGTCAATCCTAATATGGCCTCGGGAGCCATCGAGGTGCTGGGTTATGACCTTGAAGTGTTAAACCAGGCCGAGACACCACCGTTCCCGCTGGATGAATACTCCGATGTGGGCGAGGAAACACGTCTGCGCTACCGCTTTATTGACCTGCGCCGCCCCGAAATGGCTGCCAAGCTCAAGCTGCGCTCACGTATCACGTCCAGTATTCGCCGCTATCTGGACGAGCAAGGGTTTATGGATGTGGAAACGCCCATCCTGACTCGCGCAACGCCTGAAGGCGCTCGTGATTATTTAGTCCCTAGCCGTACTCATCCCGGTAGTTTCTTTGCTCTGCCGCAGTCGCCTCAGTTGTTCAAGCAGTTACTGATGGTGGCTGGTTTTGATCGTTATTATCAGATTGCCAAGTGCTTCCGCGACGAAGACCTGCGTGCAGACCGTCAGCCTGAATTCACCCAGATCGATATCGAGACCAGCTTCCTTGATGAAAAAGACATCATGGGTATCACGGAGGGTATGATCCGCTCCTTGTTCAAGGAAGTGCTGGATCTGGAGTTTGGCGAGTTCCCGCACATGACCTTCGAAGAAGCCATGCGTCGCTATGGCTCAGACAAACCGGACCTGCGTATTCCGCTGGAGCTGGTCGATGTAGCCGATCTGCTCAAAGATGTCGACTTCAAGGTATTTGCCGGCCCGGCCAATGATCCCAAGTGCCGTGTAACCGCTCTGCGTGTCCCGGGTGGCGCCAGCATGCCCCGTAAGCAGATCGACGATTACACCAAGTATGTAGGTATCTTTGGCGCCAAGGGTTTGGCCTATATCAAGGTCAACAACCGCGCCCAGGGCGTTGAAGGCCTGCAGTCACCTATCGTCAAGAACATCGCAGAGCCAAGCCTGAACGCCATTCTTGACCGTGTTGGTGCAGTGGATGGGGATATCGTCTTCTTTGGTGCGGACAAGGCCAAGATCGTCAGTGACGCGCTGGGCGGCCTGCGTATCAAGCTGGGCCATGACCTGAATCTGCTGACCTGTGAATGGGCACCCCTGTGGGTCATCGACTTCCCGATGTTCGAAGAAAACGATGATGGCAGCTTCTCTGCACTGCACCATCCGTTCACATCACCCAAGTGCGCACCGGAAGAGCTTGAGGCCAATCCCGCTGCTGCCCTGTCTCGTGCTTATGACATGGTGCTCAACGGCACTGAGTTAGGCGGTGGCTCGATTCGTATTCACCGCAAGGATATGCAGCAGTCTGTCTTCCGTGTACTGGGGATCAGTGAGGACGAGCAGCAAGAGAAGTTTGGCTTCCTGCTTGACGCCCTGAAGTATGGTGCACCGCCGCATGGTGGTCTGGCATTTGGCCTGGATCGTCTGGTGATGTTGATGACTGGCGCGCAATCCATTCGTGAAGTCATTGCTTTCCCGAAAACCCAGAGTGCTGCAGACGTCATGACTCAGGCACCTGGCGCAGTGGATGCCAAAGCGCTACGCGAGTTGCATATTCGTCTGCGTGAGCAGCCAAAGGCTGAGTAATTGATCAACCGGGCAGCCGTAGGGCTGCCCTTTGTCGAAAAGTGGTTTGGAGTTCGTTATGGCGGGTCATTCCAAGTGGGCCAACATTAAGCACCGCAAAGAGCGGCAGGACGCCAAGAAAGGCAAGATTTTCACCAAGATCATTCGCGAGCTGACAGTGGCAGCCCGGCAGGGTGGTGGCGTTCCAGCGGATAATCCACGTCTTCGTCTGGCTGTAGATAAGGCGCTTACAGCCAACATGACGCGTGACACCATTGACCGTGCTATCGCACGAGGCGCAGGCGCCAACGAGGGTGATAACGTCGAAGAGCTAACCTACGAGGGATATGCGCCGAGTGGTGTGGCGCTCATCGTAGAGGCCATGACGGATAACCGTAACCGTACGGCTGCCGAAGTGCGTCATGCCTTTAGCAAATGTGGCGGTAACCTCGGCACTGATGGCTCAGTAGCCTACATGTTCGAGCGCAAAGGGCAGATCAGCTTTGCACCCGGCGTTGACGAAGATGCACTCATGGAGGCCGCGCTCGAAGCGGGGGCTGATGATGTAGTGAGCAATGATGATGGGTCCGTCGATGTCTTTACATCGTTTAGTGACTTCATTGCTGTAAACGAAGCATTGGTTGCAGCCGGTTTCAAATCCGAAGCTGCCGAAATCTCCATGATTCCCTCCACGACAACGGCGTTGGATCTGGAGACTGCCCAGAAAGTGCTTAAGCTTATCGATATGCTGGAAGATCTGGACGATGTACAGAATGTGTACTCCAATGCGGAAATTCCAGATGATGTCATGGCGCAGCTAGGCTAAAAGGTCTGATACCCCTATAGTGTTAGCGCGTTACAGGGGTGGCTGCTACTGGATAGGTATAAGCCTCCTTAAAGCAGTCACCTTTCTCCCGCCTGGTCTGGGAAGGATATATAGATGACCCTGGTACTAGGCATCGACCCTGGTTCTCGAATTACCGGATTTGGTGTGATTCGAGATACGGGTAAAGGGTGTGAATATGTAGCCTCTGGCTGTATTCGTACAGGTAATGGCCCTCTGCATGAGCGTTTGCAAATCGTTTACAGAGGGGTGCGGGAAGTCATTGGGCTGTATGAGCCAGTCACTATGGGTATCGAGCAGGTATTCATGGCGCGCAATGCCGACTCTGCTTTAAAGCTGGGACAAGCTCGAGGTGCAGCCATTGTGGCCTGCGCGGAAGCAGGGCTTGAAATAGCCGAATACACGGCTACCCAGGTCAAACAGGCAATCGTAGGTACAGGCGCTGCTGATAAGCAGCAAGTCATGATGATGGTCATGCACTTGTTAAAGCTGAAGGAAAAGCCTCAGATCGATGCTTCCGATGCCCTCGGAATTGCTCTTTGCCATGCCCACACGCGCCAGAGTCTTACCCCTCATGGGCTTCTAGGGGCTCGCCGGCGCAGTGGTCGCCTGCGTCTTTAATAGGTGTTTTTGTGATTGGACGTCTTCGCGGTTCTCTGGCTGAAAAACAGCCGCCGCATGTAATCATCGATGTCAATGGCGTGGGTTACGAGCTGGAAGTTCCCATGACGACATTGTATCGCCTCCCGTCGCTGGGTGAGCTGGTTACCTTGCATACGCATTTAGTTGTACGTGAGGATGCTCACCTGCTTTATGGTTTTTTTGAAAAGCGCGAGCGGGAGCTCTTTCGAGAGTTGATCCGCTTGAATGGGGTAGGGCCCAAGTTGGCTCTGGCGCTTATGTCTGGCTTTGAGGTAGATGAGTTGGTGCGCTGCGTACAGGCTCAGGATGCATCCGCCTTGGTCAAGATTCCTGGTGTTGGCAAAAAGACTGCTGAACGCCTGCTGGTCGAGCTTAAGGACCGCTTCAAAGCATGGGAAAGCCTGCCATCCATTGCGCCGTTAGTTATGGAAGCAACCGCTGGTAAGGCCGTCATAACAGCTGAAACCGATGCGGTTAGTGCTCTGGTATCGCTTGGGTTCAAGCCGCAGGAAGCCAGTCGGGCTGTGTCGGCTGTTGCTGAAGAGGGCCTCAGTAGTGAAGACCTGATTCGTCGTGCCCTTAAAGGCATGGTGTAAACATGATTGAACCAGATCGTCTGATTTCTGCCTCGGGCCGGGATCGCGAAGAGCAACAGGATCGTGCCATCCGGCCGCTCAAGCTGGCCGAGTACATTGGCCAGCCGGTCGTGCGTGAACAGATGAGTCTGTTCATTCAGGCAGCAAAAGGCCGAGGCGAGGCGCTTGACCACACACTTATCTTCGGACCGCCAGGGCTCGGCAAGACAACGCTTGCCAATATCATTGCTGAGGAAATGGGCGTTGCTATTAAAAGTACGTCTGGTCCCGTGCTTGAGCGGCCAGGAGACCTCGCGGCTCTACTGACCAACCTAGAGGCTGGAGACGTTCTTTTCGTAGACGAAATCCACCGCCTTTCGCCTGTCGTGGAAGAAGTCCTTTATCCTGCAATGGAGGACTATCAGCTCGATATCATGATCGGTGAAGGTCCTGCCGCCCGCTCGATCAAACTGGATCTGCCGCCTTTTACATTGGTTGGCGCCACTACGCGTGCTGGCATGTTGACGAATCCGCTAAGGGATCGGTTCGGTATTATCCAACGCCTGGAATTCTATAGCGTAGAGGACCTTGCAAGTATCGTTACGCGATCTGCCCGAATCCTGAACTTGGCAATTGAGCCTGAGGGCGCAGTAGAGATTGCCCGTCGTGCCCGTGGTACGCCTCGTATTGCCAACCGGCTGCTGCGACGTGTTCGGGACTTTGCTGAGGTTCGAGCGCAGGGACGTATCAGTCATACGATCGCAAACCAGGCTTTGGACCTGCTGGATGTCGATGCACGCGGCTTTGATCATCAGGATCGTAGACTTCTATTGACCTTAATCGACAAGTTCGACGGTGGTCCCGTCGGCGTGGATAGCCTTGCTGCTGCAATCAGTGAGGAGCGTCACACCATCGAAGATGTCCTGGAGCCGTATTTGATTCAGCAGGGCTATATCATGCGTACGCCAAGAGGGCGGATGGTGACCCGCCATGCCTACCTTCATTTTGGTTTGAATGTGCCCAAGCGTATGGGTCCAGGAACCGTGCCTGATCTTTTTGAGGAAGATAATAATTAATTGCAACTGCAAGTATTTCTGATTGGCAAATTGAAGGCTTGGTTCTAGAGTATGCGCGCGCAACATGTGACTCAGCCGTTCTCGCTGCGGTGTCGAGTGTATTACGAAGACACCGATGCAGGAGGCATCGTTTACTACGTCAACTATTTCAAATTCATGGAACGTGCTCGTACCGAACGGTTACGGGCTTTGGGTTTTGTTCAATCGCGCTTGGCGGAAGAAAATATCCTGTTCGTCGTGCATTCAAGTGAGGCGCGTTACCATGCGCCTGCTCGACTGGATGACGAGCTGGAGGTCAGTGCTCGGGTTGTTGAATTGAACCGGGCCAGTCTGCGTTTTCATCAGCAGGTGACGCGGCGAGCCGATAACGTTCTGTTATGCGAAGGATATGTGACGGTTGCGTGTGTACGTTCAGACAACTTCAGGCCCAGGGCAATTCCTGAGGCCATGCGAACAGTATTCGCGAGCGATTCGGACTCAATTTAAGCAGGAGATTTAGCGTGGAACCAACTGTTGACCATTCCTCCATGTGGAGCCTTGTGAGCAATGCCAGCTTGGTAGTTCAGCTGGTCATGCTGACACTGGTAGCGGCTTCCGTAGCATCATGGGTCATGATTATCCAGCGTGCCAACGCCATTCGTGCAGCCAAGCGTGCACTGGAGGCTTTTGAAGAGCGTTTCTGGTCGGGTATCGATCTGTCAAAGCTTTATCGTCAGGCTGGCAGCAACCCTGATCCAGACTCAGGTGTTGAACAAATTTTTCGTGCAGGCTTCAAGGAGTTTTCCAGACTGCGTCAACAGGCTGGAGTAGACCCAGATGCGGTAATGGAAGGTGTCCAGCGCGCTATGCGTGTTGCCATTTCTCGCGAGGAAGAAAAGCTTGAGCAAAGCCTGCCTTTCCTGGCTACCGTTGGTTCCACCAGTCCGTATATCGGCTTGTTCGGTACTGTTTGGGGCATCATGAACTCATTCCGTGGCTTGGCCACTGCTCAACAAGCTACATTGGCAACTGTTGCTCCAGGTATTGCGGAAGCTTTGATTGCAACAGCCATTGGCTTGTTTGCTGCTATTCCGGCAGTGATTGCGTATAACCGCTTTGCCGCGCGCTCGGAGACATTGATCAGCCGGTACTACACATTTGCTGATGAGTTCCAAGCCATTTTGCATCGTAAAGTCCATACCAGCGACGAGTAATAGGTATCACCATGGCCAGGGGTAGACACAAGCGCAAGCCAGTCGCCGAAATGAACGTAGTACCTTACATCGACGTAATGTTGGTATTGCTAGTCATTTTCATGGTGACTGCGCCTATGATGAATCAAGGCGTCAAGGTTGACCTGCCAAATGCGGACAGCCAGCCGCTACCGCAGGATAACAATAAGCAAATATTGACCGTCTCCATTAAGGCAGACGGTACGTATTACTGGAACGTTGGGAAAGAAGTTGAAACGGAGCAGCAGCGTGATAGTGCTAACGCTGTTGCGTTGCCCCAGCTGACAGATCAGGTCTCCAAAATCATGCGGCAAAGGCCAGATACGCAAGTCTTCATTCGCGGTGATAAGGCTGTTAACTACGGGGTAGTAGCAGCAGCGATGGGCGGCTTGCAACAGGCGGGCGTGCCCAATGTCGGGTTAATCACCGAGGCGCCTTGATGCAAGACCGTGAGCGTTCTCCTTCCGAGGGCTATTTTTGGCCCGTTGTTTGGGCCTTAGTTCTCCATGTTGTTATTTTTGCAGCCTTGTTTGTAAGTTGGGCTATGGCGCCTGAGTTACCTCAGTCCAAGCCCATTGTGCAAGCCAAGCTAGTTCAATTGAAATCCAAGAGTCCGGCTCAAGTACAGACAGAGCAGAAGTTGGCTGGAGAAGCCAAAAAGACCTCTTCTCGTCAGTACGAAGTCGAGCAAATGGAGCAGAGAAAAGCAGAGCAGCAGGCTCAAGCCGCTGCTGCGGCTGCAGCGGCGGCTAAGGCTGCGGAACAAAAGAAAGCTGAGGACGCTCGAAAGGCGCAGCAGGTAGAAACTGCCCAGAAAGCCGCTGAAGCTAAGGCAGAGGCGGCAAAAGCCGAAGCCGCGGCAAAGGCGGAAAAAGCAGCGCAGGAAAAGGCGGCTGCTGAACAGCAGCGCAAGTCCGAGTTAGCGAAAAAACAAGCTGAAGAGGCTGCTCAAAAGAAAGCAGCGGCTGAAGAGGCCAAGAAGAAAGCAGCAGAAGAAGCGCAAAAGAAAGCGGCTGAAGCAGCTGAGAAAAAGGCAGCTGCTGACGAAGCCAAGAAAAAGGCAGCGGAAGACGCCAAAAAGAAAGCAGCTGAGCAGGCCAAAGCCAAGGCTGCTGAAGATGCTAAGAAAAAGGCAGCTCAGGCGGCTGCGCGCAAGGCGGCAGAGGATAAGAAGGCTCAAGCCCTGGCTGAACTTCTTTCCGATGATACGCAACGACAGCAGGCAATGGCTGATGAGGTAGGCGACGAGGTAGCTTCGAACTTCGATGACCTTATCGTGAGTCTGGTCAGCGAGCAGTGGCGGCGACCGCCGTCGGCGCGCAATGGCATGAGTGTCGAAGTACAAATTGAAATGTTGCCTGACGGGACGGTTACCAACGCCAGCGTGACTCGATCTAGTGGTGATTCGGCCTTCGATAGTTCGGCCGTTGCTGCCGTACGTAACGTAGGACGTATACCTGAAATGCAACAGCTTGATCGCCCGACGTTTGACCAGCTTTATCGCAAGCGTCGCATTATCTTCAAACCGGAGGATTTGAGTCTGTGAATAACCTGATTCGTATCGTTCTGCTAGGACTTGTATTCCTGGTAGGCGCTGCCCAAGCTGCCGATCCCCTTGTGGTATCCAGTGGTAATGACAAAGCCATTCCAATTGCAGTCGTGCCTTTTGGATGGCAGGGTGGTCAGCCGCTTCCCGATGACATGGCCAATATCATTGGTAACGATCTGCGTAACTCCGGCTCGTTTTCTCCGATTGATCGTCAGAACATGCTTAGCCTGCCGACTCAGGCGAGTGAAGTTGCTTACAAAGATTGGCAGGCGCTGGGTGTTAGCTATGTGTTAATTGGCAATATCGTGCCCAGTGGCGGTCGCTTGCAGATCCAGTACGCGCTGTTCAACATTGCCACGCAGCAACAGGTCATGACCGGTAGCGTAGGAGGGAGTACTGATCAGCTACGCGATATGGCTCACTACATTGCTGATCAGTCATTCGAAAAGTTGACTGGCATCAAGGGGGCTTTCTCTACCAAGCTGCTGTATGTCACGGCTGAACGCTTCTCTCAGAACAATACTCGCTATACCCTGCAGCGCGCTGACTATGATGGTGCACGCTCTGTGACGCTTCTACAGTCACGTGAGCCTATCCTTTCTCCTCGATTTGCTCCTGACGGAAAACGCATTGCTTATGTTTCGTTTGAGCAGCAACGTCCACGTATTTTTCTTCAGTACGTAGATACAGGCCGCCGTGAGCAGCTCACTAATTTTGAAGGCTTGAATGGCGCTCCAGCGTTTTCCCCAGACGGTAATCGCCTGGCATTCGTGTTGTCACGTGACGGTAACCCTGAGATTTATGTGATGGACCTGAATTCTCGTCAGATCCGTCGTGTCACTAACGACTCATCCATTGATACCGAACCCTTCTGGGGGCGTGATGGACAGACTATTTATTTCACTTCGGACCGCTCCGGAAAGCCGCAAATCTATAAAACCAGTGTTAACGGTGGTGGCACAGAGCGCGTTACATTCGTAGGCAACTACAATGCAAACCCGAAATTGTCCGCAGACGAAAAAACGCTGGTGATGGTGCATCGTCAGGAAGGGTTCACGAACTTCCAGATTGGTGCTCAGGATCTTCAGCGCGGAAGCGTCCGCGTGCTCTCTAACACGAGTCTTAACGACTCGCCTACTGTTGCACCCAATGGCACCATGGTAATCTACGCGTCCCGCCAGCAGGACCGAGGCGTACTAATGCTTGTATCCATCAATGGACGTGTGCGTATTACGCTACCCACCACCCAAGGCGATGTTCGCGAGCCTTCTTGGTCCCCTTACCTGAACTGACGGCAATATAATCTGTTCTATATAAAACACTTTGCGGTTCTTTAGGAGTTAACGATGGAAATGCTGAAATTCGGCAAGTTCGCTGCTCTGGCTTTAGCCATGGCCGTTGCAGTAGGTTGTTCTTCGAAGGGTGGTGATGCTTCTGGTGAGGGTGCTGGCGCAGGCGCTGGCGCGGTTGATCCAAACGCAGGTTATGGTGCTAACGCCGGTGCTGTTGACGGTAGCATGAGCGATGAAGCGGCTCTACGTGCGATTACCACGTTTTATTTCGAATACGACAGCTCCGATCTGAAGCCAGAAGCTATGCGTGCTTTGGACGTACATGCTCGCGATCTGAAAACTAGTGGTCAGCGCGTTGTGCTGGAAGGTCATACTGACGAGCGCGGTACTCGTGAGTACAACCTGGCTCTGGGCGAGCGTCGTGCTAAAGCTGTTCAGCGTTACCTTGTGCTACAGGGCGTTTCTCCGGCTCAGTTGGAACTGGTTTCCTATGGTAAAGAGCGTCCTGCTGCTATCGGTCACGACGAGCAGTCCTGGGCTCAAAACCGTCGCGTTGAGTTGAAGAAGTAAGATTTATGCCGAAGCGCCTGTTTACACTGACATCGTTAGCTCTGTGCACTTCTTTTGCATGGGCACAGGTACCGGTTCAGGAGGGGGGTTATAGTGGGAGCGGTTCTACTCCCGGCTATAATACCCAAGGCGCGCCCTATGCAGGTGACGGGGGCGCTAGCGCTCCCGTCTCTGCTCAGGGGCAGCTCTTTATGCAATTGCAGCAAATGCAAGATGACATTGCACGCCTGCGTGGTCAGGTTGAAGAGCAGCAAAACGAAATCAATCAGCTGAAGCAACAAGGTCTGGAGCGCTATCAAGACCTTGATCGCCGAATTTCTGCCAGTAGTGCTGCCTCTGGGGCATCTTCAGGCGCTGCCCTTGGTAGCGAGTCTGGATCCGCTGCAGGCGCTATAAATGCAAATGCTGCACCCACCCCTCCAGCCTCCCAGGCGAGTAGTGAGCCTGGCGATCCGGCCAAGGAAAAGCTTTATTACGATGCTGCCTTTGATCTGATTAAGGCAAAGGATTTTGCTAAGGCAAGTCAGGCATTTACAGCATTTTTACGTAAATATCCCAATAGCCAATATGCAGGTAATGCCCAATATTGGTTAGGCGAAGTCAATATGGCTTCTGGAGATTTACAGGCAGCAGGACAGGCGTTTGCGCGCGTGAGCCAAGCCTATCCGAACCATCCTAAAGTTCCAGATTCTCTTTACAAGCTGGCGGGTGTTGAACAGCGGCTTGGAAATCGAGACAAGGCCAGGGTTATGTACCAGCAGGTCATTTCGCAATATCCTGGCTCTTCTGCTGCACAATTAGCCCAGCGTGATCTTAAAAACCTGCCCTAAAAGCAGGTTTTTTCGTTAGAATCCGCCCCCCTTTTCCGCAACGGAGGCGGACGGCCTGTATCGCTGTCACGCCCGTGGCCTATATGCAACAAAACACTCTGCGTATTACCGAGATTTTCTACTCGCTGCAGGGGGAAACACGAACAGCTGGATTGCCAACTGTTTTCGTGCGCCTAACCGGCTGTCCCTTGCGTTGCCAATATTGCGATACGGCTTATGCCTTCAGTGGTGGTCAGATTATGACCCTGGAGGATATCGTTGAGCGTGTCGCTCAATACAAGCCTCGTTATGTTTGCGTGACGGGAGGCGAACCCCTTGCTCAGCCAAACTGCCTACCTCTGCTTGAGCAGCTATGTGATGCTGGTTATGAAGTATCACTTGAAACCAGTGGTGCGCTAGATGTAGCGCCTGTAGATCGGCGTGTTATTAAAGTTGTTGATTTAAAGACGCCTGGATCTGCTGAGGTTTCTCGTAACCTGTATGAAAATATGGATCATCTCACGTCAAGTGATCAGGTGAAGTTCGTGATTTGCTCTCGTGAAGATTACGATTGGGCTGTATCCAAATTGATTCAATACCGTCTGGATGAGCGTGTAGATGAGGTGCTGTTTTCTCCTAGTCATCAGCAGGTAACCCCACGTCAGCTAGCTGAGTGGATCGTGCAGGATAATCTTCCAGTACGGTTTCAGTTGCAGTTGCACAAGATTCTTTGGAACGACGAGCCAGGACACTGATATGAGCCAGAAAAAAGCCGTTATTTTACTATCGGGTGGCCTGGACTCTGCCACTGTTGTCGCCATGTGCCGTGCTGAGGGCTTTGCCTGCTATACGATGAGTTTTGACTATGGGCAGCGTCATAGGGCAGAGCTAAAGGCTGCCGAGCGCGTAGCAAGTCAGCTGGGAGTGGTGGAGCACAAAGTGATCGGGTTGGATCTGAATGGCATTGGTGGCTCAGCGCTAACCGATGACGCTATTGATGTGCCAGAAACGCCTAGTGAGGGTATTCCTGTTACCTATGTGCCAGCACGTAATACAGTTTTTCTCTCGCTGGCTCTGGGGTGGGCAGAAGTGCTTGAAGCCCAGCATATTTTCATTGGCGTTAATGCAGTTGACTACTCGGGTTATCCAGATTGCCGACCTGAATTTGTCGAGTCCTTTGAGCGTATGGCTAATCTTGCAACCAAGGCGGGTGTGGAGGGTAACGGCTTTAAAATCGTTGCGCCGCTTCAGTTCATGTCCAAGGCTGAGATTATCCAGTGCGGTGCTAAGCACGGAGTAGATTACTCATTGACTGTTTCCTGCTATCAAGCCGACGAAGCTGGGTATGCCTGTGGCCGATGTGATAGCTGCCGCTTGCGTGCAGAGGGATTTCGAGCAGCTGGCGTTGAAGATCCGACACGATATTTTTGAAAAAAATTTGCGCTAGGGTATTGATTCTTCAGAAGAAATCATTATTATAGCACTCGCTTTCGGGGGTCGTTAGCTCAGTCGGTAGAGCAGTTGGCTTTTAACCAATTGGTCGTAGGTTCGAATCCTACACGACCCACCATTTTCCTCTCCTAGCTGTTTCGTTAAGTCACCGTTTCTCTGGTGATGCACTCCTTCTGTCTATTTAGCGTTTGGGTGTAGCGAGCATGTCGCAAATCTCGGAACGACTTCTGGTTCAAGCCCATCTCGCGGCTAAGCAGCCTAAATCCTTAAGCCCTGAAGAAATAAAGCGCTATCGCCGCGACATTGCTGCGGAGCTCAAAGCGCGTGACGCCGTTTTGCTGGCTCATTACTATACAGACCCCATTCTGCAAGCGTTGGCTGAAGAAACCGGCGGATGTGTAGCCGACTCGCTTGAGATGGCACGCTTTGGCAACCAGCATTCGGCTTCCACCGTTGTAGTGGCTGGGGTGCGCTTTATGGGGGAAACGGCCAAGATTCTCAATCCCGAGAAGCGGGTGCTCATGCCTACTCTAGAGGCAACCTGCTCGCTGGATATAGGCTGCCCAGCCCAGGAATTCGCTGCGTTCTGTGATCAGCATCCTGAGCGGACGGTGGTGGTCTATGCCAATACATCCGCAGCGGTAAAGGCTAGGGCAGATTGGGTTGTGACCTCTGGCTGTGCATTAGAGATCGTTGAACATCTGATGGATAATGGCGAGCCTATCTTGTGGGCGCCTGATCGCCATCTGGGACGTTATATTCAACGTGAAACAGGCGCTGACATGTTGCTGTGGGAGGGGGCGTGTATCGTTCATGAAGAATTTAAATCTTCTCAGCTAACAGATATCAAGGCACTTTACCCCGATGCGGCTGTGTTGGTTCATCCTGAATCTCCCGAAGCTGTCATTGAGCTTGCTGACATGGTTGGCTCGACTAGCCAAATGATTAAAGCTGCACAGACGATGCCCAATTCGACCTTTATTGTGGCAACGGACAAAGGCATCTTTTATAAGATGCAGCAGCTTTGCCCTGATAAGGTTTTCATTGAAGCTCCCACTGCTGGCAATGGTGCTGCTTGTCGTAGCTGCGCACATTGCCCTTGGATGGCTATGAATACGTTAGAGCGCACGCTTGCTTGCTTGCGAGAGGGAAGCGGGGAGGTTTTGGTTGATTTATCTCTGATACCTAAGGCTGTAAAGCCGCTCAAGCGGATGTTGGACTTTACTCAGGCGGCAAGGTTAAAGCAGGCAGGAAATGCCTGACAGGCATTTCCTGATTTGTACGCCTACTACTTCATTATTTCTTCGGCGGTCCGCTTTTGCGTAATCATTTCCTGCTGGCGTGCATCAATCCGTGCGGCTAGCTGGAAGTTGTTTGAGGCACGCTGCTTTGCAAACCCTAGCTGCTGTATGGCCTGATCGTAATCACCCGTCAGAGCAAAATATTCTGCACGAGCCTGATGAACCTCTATTAACTGTCCTGCTTGGCCACGGACTTCAGCAGCTCTGTACCAGACATCGGGGTCAAGTGGGCGACCTTTAAGCACCTTGTCCAGCAAGGCGCTGGCATCTTTGGGCTTGTTAAGCTTAATCAGTAGATCGGCTTGCAGCATGCTGACCGCGAAGCTGTCGGGATACATTTCCATCATCCTCTGCGCGCGCTTCTCAGCATCAGGCAGCCGGTTGTTGGTAATGTCGAGTTCTATCTGGGCTAGGTTGTATGTCACATCATTTGGCGAGGCGTCCAGCAGTGGCTTCAGCGTGTCGCGTGCTTCATTTAGCTGGCCAAGGCGAGTTAAGCCAACTGCAAGGCCATAACGTGCTGCTTCTAACTTTGGATTTTCGTCCAGCATCGCACGGAAACGCTTGACTGCGATGCCCGGAGTTTCCTCAAAAAGTAGCTGAACCCTTGCGCGCATCAACTGGTATTGCAAGCTGTCTTCACGTCCGCCTGCAGGATATTGGTCGGCACGGTTACGGGTGTCTGCAACACGGTCCTCCGTTACTGGGTGGGTAAGAAGAAACTCAGGCGGCCTTTGATCGTAACGGTACTGTCTAGCTAGTCGGCTAAACATATTGGGCATACCGCGTGGGTCATATCCGGCTTTGGCCAGATTGATCAGGCCTACTCGGTCCGCTTCCTGTTCGTTCTGACGCGAGAAGCGGAGCTGACTTTGTATTGCAGCGGCCTGCGTAGAGGCAATCGTCGCAATGCCCGCATCACCACCGCCAGCAGCGGCCGCTACAATGCCAGCGAGCATGGCTGCCATTAACGGTAACTGCATACGCTGCTGATTTTCTATGCCCCGTGCAAAGTGCCGCTGACTTAAGTGCGCTAATTCGTGCGCGAGGACACCTGCATACTCCGATTCGGTTTGGGCATATAAGAATAAGCCTCCGTTAACGCCTACGACGCCTCCAGGAGCAGCAAAGGCGTTGATTTGGGGATCTTTGATCAGGATGAATACGAGACGATGATCCTGGATCTGGCTTGTCTCGGCCAATCTGTAAACGCTACCTTCCACAAACTGCTTGAGTTGCGGATCGGTTAATGTCGTGACTTGCCCTCGCAGCATGCTCAGCCATGTGCGGCCAAGCTGAAATTCCTGCTCAGGAGAAACGACTGAAGAGCTTGCGTCCCCTAGTGACGGCAGATCAACGGCTGCAGGAGCGGGCACGGAAATTAGGCAAGACAGACTAAAAAGGGCAGGGCGCAGAAATTTCATAATGGCGCTCATGACTGCAAAAGCCTTACTTTATCTGTCCCGATAGCTGCTGCCTAGCGATGAAAGGCTACGAGCGTTATCCTTGGGTTTTAAGGAGTTTTTCATGAGTGAGTCCATTGCCTACACCGGGCCATCCGATGCGGAGCTGGATGCCAGCGGGCTGAGTTGTCCATTGCCTTTGTTGAAGGCTAAAATGGAGCTGAACCGCTTAGCATCTGGCTCAGTTTTGAAAGTCACCGCTACAGATGCCGGCTCACAACGGGACTTTAGAACGTTTGCCCAGCTATCAGGCAATGTACTAATCGGCGAGCAGGTAGAGGAAAGCGTATTTCACTATTGGTTACGCAAGGCCTGAGGCAAAGGGAAGGCAAGGGCCTTCCCCAAGGCTAGCTGTTCAAAGCCTGGGCCGCTGCCAAGACTTCTTCAACATGCCCAGGAACCTTTACCCCGCGCCATTCGCGACGAAGAATTCCGTGCTTGTCGATCAGGAAGGTGCTGCGGTCAATTCCCATGTACTCCTTGCCATACAGTTTTTTCAATTTGATCACATCAAACAGAGCGCAAAGCGTCTCTTCTTTATCGCTGATCAGATCGAATGGAAATGCCTGCTTGGCTTTAAAGTTTTCATGAGACTTGATGCCGTCGCGGGAGACGCCAATCACATCAGTATTGGCAGCCTGGAAAGCCTCATAATGATCTCGAAAGCCTTGGCCCTGGGTCGTGCAGCCTGGTGTACTGTCTTTGGGATAGAAATACAGTACGACCTGTCGCCCTTTGAGCGTGTCGAGTGTGACATCTTTTCCACCTGTAGCCAGACCTGTGAAGCCGGGCACGGGTTGATCAATAGTAACTGTCATATTCGCGTTCTTTACTCGGCTTGAATCACGGATTTTGAGGGCGCCAGGGTTCAATCAGCGCGTCAAGGTTCAGGGCATCCGCAAAGTCTAGAAATTGATCACGTAACCAGCTGATTTGAGTGCCAGCCGGCAGGATGACCGTAATGGTCGCGGTGAGCATGGTGCCGCCTGTTTGTGGCGCTTGATAGGTATCGCATACCAGGCTTTCCACTTCGATCTGGTGGTCTGTAAAAAACTGGCAGAGCTCGGTGAGAATATCTGAGCGATAGGCCGCACTGACATAAACGACGTACGGTAGAGCTTGTGCTCGATTTTCCAGCGCTGCGCTACGTGTTACGCCAATCGTGAAACCCTGTTTTTTTGCAAGGGAGGGGAGGCCGGACTCCAGACGGGCCAGACCGTCCCAGTTACCGGATACCTGGAGGATCAGCGCGCTGAATTCGCCGTGTCGGCTTAGACGGCTGCTGACAACCGCACAGCGGCTTTCCAAACACGTGCGATAGAGCACGTTGGTCAGCTCCATAGGGCTGGAGCCCAGCGCACTGATAACTAGAAATTGCTCACGAGGCGGTGGTGTAGCAGACATTCAGTGTTTCCTGATGATGAAACCGGTTGGCCGGCCAAAACTGAAGGGTAGCGAAAAGCGCGTTATTGGGGAATGCCTTACCGGAGCTTGGCTTGTGTAAGGCTGGTGGCGTCAGTACCATTACGGCTCTCTTTTCTCGGCAGGAGCGGTTGCATGATCACAGGCAGTATGGTGGCGCTGGTCACGCCCATGGATGCACAGGGGCATCTGGACTGGTCCAGCCTGACCAAGCTGGTTGATTTTCATCTGACCGAAGGCACCAATGCCATCGTTGCGGTCGGAACAACTGGCGAGTCCGCCACTCTGGATGTAGAAGAACACACCGAAGTCATTCGGCGAGTGGTCAAGCAGGTTGCTGGACGCATTCCTGTTATTGCCGGCACAGGAGGCAACTCCACGCGTGAAGCTATCGAGCTGACTCAGGCTGCGAAGGACGCGGGGGCAGACGCCTGCCTGCTGGTTACGCCTTATTATAACAAACCTACCCAGGAAGGCCTGTATCAGCACTTCCGGCATATTGCTGAGTCCGTGGCTATTCCTCAAATTCTTTATAACGTACCTGGGCGTACGGCCTGTGACATGCTGGCCGAAACGGTAGAACGCCTGTCGACGGTTCCCAATATCATTGGCATTAAAGAAGCTACTGGTGACCTGCAGCGCGCCCGTGACATTCTAGACCGCGTAAGCAGCGACTTCATGCTGTATTCTGGCGATGATGCCACCGCTGTCGAGCTGATGCTGATGGGCGGCAAAGGCAATATTTCGGTTACAGCCAACGTGGCACCGCGTGATATGAGTGAGCTTTGCGCTGCTGCCTTGCGTGGTGATGCCGAGACTGCTCGTGCGCTTAACGAAAAACTGATGCCTCTGCACAAGAACCTGTTCATCGAGTCCAATCCCATTCCGGTCAAGTGGGCTCTGCATGAAATGGGAATGATGCCTGAGGGTATTCGCCTTCCTCTGACTTGGTTGAGTCCGCGCTGTCACGAGCCGCTTCGCCAGGCAATGCGTCAGTCCGGTGTGCTGGCCTGATGGAGAACTTACGCATGAAGCGACTGGCTGGATTAACAACTCTTGCCGTGGTAATCAGCACAACCAGTGGTTGTGGTTGGCTATGGGGTGAGCACGGTTATTTCCGTGACCGCAGTAATGACTATCTGGAGTCACGTCAAGCGGCACCGATGCAGGTTCCGGCTGATGTACAGGCCAAGTCTCTGCAGCCTTTGCTGCCAATTCCTGCAAATGTAGCGGATACCCAGGACCGTCCTACCGAATTCGAGGCTCCGCGTCCTCAGTCTCTGACCGTCCAGGCTGACACTGGCAGTTATAGTCTGCAGCGTAATGGCAAGGCTCGCTGGATCGTGGCTCAGAAGCAGCCAGCTGAAATCTGGCCGGTTGCCAATCAGTTCTTTACTGACAACGGCTTCGTCATTGGTGAGGCGCGTCCGCAGACAGGTGAGTTCGTCACTCGCTGGCAACCCTTAACGGACCTGACTACGCCATTGGCACGCAGCTTGAGCACGGGCGGTGGTCTCGAGCCAGGCTCTGAAACACGCATTCGCGTACGTATCGAGCCAGGGGTTTCCAACAATACCAGTGAAGTGTTTGTACAGAGCCAAACGCGCAAAACGGGTAGCAGCAGCGAGCCGAACTGGTCTTCTCGTTCCGATACCTCGCCCTTTGATGCGGCCTTGCTAAATGAAATGGCAACCAGTTTGGCCAGTGCCGATTCTCAAGGTGGTTCGGTATCTCTATTGGCTGCTGGTTCCTACGATACGCCGGAGCGTGTCTCCTATACGAGAGATGGTAACGGCGACCCGATGTTGAGCCTGACAAGCGATTTTGATCGCGCCTGGTCCAGTGTCGGCCGCGCCCTGGAAGGCGCTAACATACGCGTTGACGATATGGACCGTAGCCTGGGTGTGTACTACATCAATCTGGCTGAAGGTGCACGCAAGCCTAATGAAGGCAAGCCCGGGTTCTTTAAGCGTCTGTTTGGTCATGAACCCTCCAAGGAAGAGGAAAGCGCTCGTGCGGAGCGTTATCAGGTTCGTCTGACCAATGTAGGCGATGCTGTCCAAGTCACGCTGGATAAAGACATCAACACCGTAGCGCCAGCCGATATGGCCGAGACGGTGCTGAAAAAGCTACAGACGAGCATGCAATATGCGCTTCGCGGTCCTGGGCAGCGGGAGTCGGGGGAATTCAACCCTGGTTCACAGCCATAACACCTACATACTGATCGATTGTGGTTTTCCGCTACGTGAAACGATAAGACGTCTGGCTAGACTGGGCGTCGAACCTACACAGCTCGATGCCATTCTTGTCACCCATGAACATTCTGATCATGTTCATGGGGTCGAGCTGTTGTCGCGTCGTTATGGAATTCCAGTTTATCTGACCGAGGGCACTGCGCGCGGTTTGCGTAAGCCTATCGCCTCCACGAGCGTATTGGCGGCAGGGTGCACTCTGGAGTTAGAAGCCCTTGAGATCAAAAGCGTTCCTGTCTCTCATGACGCATATGATCCGACGCAGTTTGTTTTCTTTGATGGCAGGCGTCGCCTGGGTGTGCTTACCGACCTGGGTGAGGCTACAACGACAGTATTGGAGTGCTATCGTGATCTGGACGCTTTGGTGATCGAGGCAAATCATGACCGGCAACTGCTGGATGAGGGGTTGTATCCCTATTTTCTAAAAGCGCGTGTAAGCGGATCACACGGTCATTTAAGTAATCAGCAGGCGGCCTCGCTGGTTTGCCGCTTGCAATGCGATGCCCTGCAGCATCTTGTATTGGCGCATCTGAGTGAAAAGAACAATCGGCCGCATCTGGCTCGGCAAACGTTCGTTGACACCTTGGGGTGTGATGCGAACTGGCTGCAGGTCGCCGATCAGCACGAAGGCCTTGGTTGGCAGCTCATTGCCTGAACCTTCGATTATTCAAAAGCGGAGCCATCATGGAAAAACGCACCGAACTCTACCGCGGCAAAGCCAAGTCTGTATTCACGACGGATAACCCGGATCGTCTCATTCTTCTCTTTCGTAATGATACGTCCGCGTTTGACGGTCAAAAGGTAGAGCAGCTGGATCGTAAAGGCATGGTGAACAACAAGTTCAATGCCTTCATCATGCAACAGCTCGAGGCGGCAGGGATTCCAACCCAGTTCGATGCGCTATTGTCTGACAATGAGTGCATGGTTAAAAAACTCGATATGATTCCTGTCGAGTGTGTAGTTCGCAACTACGCTGCTGGTAGTCTGGTACGTCGTCTGGGGGTCGAGGAAGGGCTTGAGCTGTCTCCGCCTACGTTTGAGCTGTTCCTCAAGAATGATGCTCTGCATGACCCCTTCATCAACGAAACTCACGTCTATGCGTTTGGCTGGGCTACGCCTGAACAACTGTCTCGCATGAAGGCGCTGACGTTCGAGGTTAACGATGTGCTGAAAAAGCTATTCGATGACGCAGGGCTGCTGTTGGTCGATTTCAAACTGGAGTTTGGCGTACATCACGGTGAGATCGTGCTGGGCGACGAATTCAGTCCTGACGGCTGCCGTCTCTGGGACAAGGAGACCCGCAAAAAGATGGACAAGGACCGCTTCCGCCAAGGTCTAGGCGACGTTATCGAAGCCTATGAAGAAGTGGCTAACCGCTTAGGCGTACCGCTGTAAGATTACAGGTACCCTCTGCAAGCGCCTGATAATGGTAGAAATTTTGCAGTCAAGGCTTCGCCTGACGCGTTTCAGCTGTTATCATGCGTTGCATTGGAGAGGTGCCGGAGTGGCCGAACGGGACGGATTCGAAATCCGTTGAGTCAGCAATGGCTCCTAGGGTTCAAATCCCTATCTCTCCGCCATACAAAAAGCCCTGCAGTTATTCCTGCAGGGCTTTTTTATTGCAGTCGAATTTAGACCAAATTATTTTCTTTTTTCCAAGCCTCGAAGTGTTCGAATTCAACACTTATGTCCTGACCTTTCTCAACGGACTCTTGCATTGAGCGAATGCGAATTAAGCGTTCATGCATGGCTTCCGGGATATCGAGACCTTCTTCCTGACGCGCTTTTATTTCGTTTGCACCTTCGTCCAAGGCGTTGGCAAGGTGCTGTTTCATGTCTGCGATGTGGTTCGAGGTCGTATCGGTCATGGGAGCTCCGGTAGTGGGTTGTATGGTCCATCCTGGGTGAAGGCAGCTCAGCATGAGTTCCCAGGACGTTCATGAGTAACCAGGTAGCCCAAGGCATGCGGTTAAGCTTGCCTTGAGTTAACTTTATTAACGTTGCGCTTTAGCGGGTTGCTGCTGATAAAGATCGAGTAATTTCAAGGTGACGCCGTTAGTCCAGCCAAAGCCGTCCTGTAGCTCATATTCCCCTCCGCCGCCTCCCTGGCTTGAACCTTCTACGTCATACTTTTCGACCAGTTTGTGCTCTTTGGCAAACAGGGTTTGCACTTGATTGAGGAAGCTCTGGCCGATACTTTTTGCTACCGCTTCGTGGCCATAGCGACGGAGGCCCTCCACGGCAATCCATTGAAGCGGAGCCCAGCCATTGGGGGAGTCCCATTGCTGACCGTTATGGATTTGCGTAGTGACAAGCCCACCGGTTTTAACCAGATTTTTTTCAACGGTCGATGCGGTTTGCCGGGCTCTATCGGAGTTGGTGATTCCTGCATAGAGAGGGTAGAGCGTGGCGGCTGTGATCTGATCGCTGAGTTGACTCTTCTTCCAATCGTAGTCAGCGTAATAGCCCTTGTTGTTCCACAGATGCTTCTCTATGGCAGCCTTCCGTGCCTCTGCACGCTGGCTGTAGCGTTGCGTACAAGTCGCCATGGCGTTCTTTTCACAGGCAACTGCAATTGTGGTTTCCAGATGGTAGAGAAGGCTGTTGAGGTCTACCGGAACAATAGCGGTTGTACGAATAGTCGCGAGATTTTTTCCATCTCCCAGCCAGCGTGATGTGTAGTCCCAGCCACTTTCTGCTCCAGCCCGTAGGTCCCGGTAGACTTCACTGGCTGGACGCTCAGGCGCTTTGGCGGCTGTCTCCTTGTCCTGCATATAGGACTCTTGGCGAGGTGTATCGCTAGCGTCCCAGTACCGGTTGAATAATGTGCCATCGGCCAGACGGACAACGTGTTGGGCCGCTTCGCCAGGCTTGAGCGTCTGCGAGCCTTCCATCCAATAGGCGTATTCCTTCTGCAGCTGAGGGAGATAACGACGATAAACCTCATCACCCTCCGTCTTTGCTTCCAGTTCGACCATGTAAGAGAAGAAGGGCGGCTGTGAGCGACTCAGATAATAGGTGCGGTTGCCATTAGGGATATGGCCGTAGGTATCGATCAAGTAGGCAAAGTTATCCAACATCTGGCGTGCCAGCTGCTTTTGTCCACTCTCTAACAGGCCGAGCATGGTGAAGTAGGAGTCCCAGTAATACAGTTCCCGGAAGCGACCGCCAGGAACCACATAGGGGTAGGGCAACGGTAGCATGCTGCTATAGGCCGGAACTGTTTCGTAATGACGTGTTAGCACAGGCCAAAGATTATCGATATGGTGACGGATGTCAGTGCCTGTCTGAGGGATTTGGGTTTCGGCAGGACCTGAGAATTCGAAGTTATCCGCTATGAAGCGTTTAAGGTCAAAACCTGGACTGTCCCGGTGCGCCAGATAATCTGCCCGGATATGTGCAGGTGGGTTGAGTGGAAGGGCATCGACAAAATGTTTTTGATCGTCGAACAGCCATTGCTGCTGGACCGCGGTAAATAACTCCGGATAAGCCTGATCTGGTGGGAGTGCCTTGTGCTGTTGGGCATTTTGGTAGCTCCACATTTCAGGCCTGTCTACTGAGGTAGCACAAGCGCCAAGCAATGCAAGTGAAGTCGAAAAGGCCAGGAGCCGGATGGATCGATAAGCGTTGGGAGTAAGAGGAGATATCATGGAAAGCCCATTCTGATCAGTCTGAACATCGACCGATTGATCCCTAGGCAAGTTCTTTCAGGCGGAGCTGGTTTTTTGCTCAAATGTTTAGAGCCGTTTTAAAACATTGGCCATAAATAGTTTTTTTCTTTGAAAGTGATTTACGCTTTTTTAACAAATAGCAATATGCCATTAGGTATGATAGGGGGACTTTGCCTTCTATGTGCCTGATCAATGCATTTCTCTACTGTGAGCTATCGCTATTTGAAAGCCGGTACCATTTATCAGGTAGAGATCGATTCGCCTGCCTCAGGCAGTACGCAGGATATCTATGAGGCTGTTTTTCGCCATTTGGTTAACTTTGAAAGCGAACCGATCATTGTGGCGATGGTAGTTAATAACGGTGGTAAGACTGTTATTCAAAATAAGCACTTTGAACCCGATATTAAGGTAACCCACGTGGTCTCGACCATTGAAACGCTCGAGATTTGCATGGATTATGAAAATTGGATCGAAGTCATTTTGCTTCCTCTGCCTTAAAGCTGACTACGCTCATTGCTTTCCGCGCTTCTCATATCAAGGCCTGATCTGACGTTTCATTGACGCCACATGTTTATCTTGTGGCATCCTTTGGCTTTCCAGCCTTCAGGATGCTTCGATGAACTCTACAGGTATCGTAATCGCTGCGGCACAAATCACACCCGTTGCCCACGACATCCAGGCTAATGTCGAACGCCATATCCATGTGGTTGAGTTGGCCTCTCGGCACGGGGTCGACTTTCTTGTCTTTCCTGAGTTGTCACTGACAGGGTATGAGCGAGAGGCGGCTGGCCGAAATGCATTCTCGCCCAGTGATCCCCGTCTGTTACCTCTACGTGAAGCTGCTGTTCGAGCAGGAATATCAGTCTTGGCAGGTATGCCGTTGGAGTCATCTGGAAAGCCCTTTATTGCGGCGCTAGTGCTCAGCCCTGGCCGAGACGACCTGTTGTATACCAAACAATATTTGCACGAAGGCGAAGAGTTGGTGTTCCAGCCAGGAAGTGGCGGGCCGATGGTGTCTCTGAAAAATGAGCACATAGCCTTGGCAGTATGTGCTGATACAAGTCGGCCCGAGCATGCTGCGCGCGCAGCTCAAGCGGGTGCTTCTCTCTATATAGCCAGTGCCTTGATTACCGCAGGCGGGTTTGACACTGATACTACTCAGCTAAGGTCTTACGCACAGACCTATGGCTTTCCCGTCTTGATGGCTAACCATGTGGGCGAAACAGGCGGATGGCTTACTATCGGGCGTAGCACGTTCTGGTCGGCTGAAGGTGAGGTGATCATTCAGGGACCACAAGACGGTGAGGCGCTGATTGTTATCTCAGGTGAGGGCTCCATGTGGCAAGGGCACGTGGTTCTGCTTGATTGATACGGCAGGCCTGTTCGTATCACGCCTTCACACTTAAACCTATACAAAAGCCAATTAACGTAAGTTTGAAGTGAGTCATCTAGCGATTGGCGAACGTCTCACCTACCACTATGAAGGAGCTCCCATGCGCACCGCTTTGTCTGTTCTGGCAATACTCACAAGTATAAGTATGACGCAGCAGGTTTTTGCAGATGAAGTGAAGTGCCCATACGGTAAGCCTGTTGTGTTTGCTGGCCCTAACTGGGAGAGCGGCATGTTTACCACTGAGGTGCTGCGCTTTGTGGTAGAAAAAGGCTACGGCTGTAAAACCGATGCGATTCCTGGCAATACGGTAACGCTGGAGAGTGCATTGGCGCAGAATGATATCCAGGTAACAGGCGAGCAGTGGGCCGGACGCAGCCCATTTTGGCGGGAGGCTGAAAAGGCCGGCAAGGTATTCGCCGTCGGTGAAACAGTCAAGGGAGCTACGGAAGGGTGGTGGGTTCCAGAGTATCTGGTAAAAGGTGATCCCACCCGGGGTATTGAGGCCAAGGCACCAGAGCTGAAATCTGTAAGCGATTTGCCGCGTTACAAGGATTTATTTAAAGATCCTGAATCGCCTGACAAAGGTCGTTTCTATAATTGTCCGACTGGCTGGACCTGCGAGATCGTCAATACACAGAAACTCAAGGCATACGCGCTAACGGACAGTTTTACGAACTTCCGTACGGGCACGGGACCAGCCCTGGATGCAGCTATTAGCACTGCTATCCGCAGAAGAGAACCAATTGTTTTTTACTACTGGTCGCCTACGCCACTAATGGGCCGTTTTAAACTGATACAGCTTGAGGAGCCGCCGTTTAGTCAACAGGCCTGGGAAACCCTGGCTGATCCTAAGAATCCCAATCCGCTACCGTCCCGCTCATTGCCTGCAAAAATTACGATTGGTATTTCAAAGGACTTGCACGACAAGGCTCCCGAGCTTGTGCAGCTGTTTGAAAGCGTGCAAATACCACTTCCGCTGTTCAACAGTGTGCTAGCTGAAATGTCGGAGAAGCATAAAGATGCCGACACCATGAGCCTGGCCTTTTTCAAAGAACATCGGGATATCTGGTCTACCTGGCTTCCGGCCGATGCGGTTGACCGAGTAGATGCCGCCCTGAAATCACAGTGAGTATTTATTCGTGACCTCATTAGCCACATTGCCTATGTACGTTGCGCCTGAAGCAGTACGCGAGGCCAGTCAGACCTTTGTTGAGCAAATACTGGATCGCCTGGATATCCATGAGCGTGATGAGGCACCTGTCGATCTTATGGCGCAGTGGTCCTCACCGAATCTGCTGTTTTCTCAGAGCTGTGGTTATCCGCTGATGACGCGCCTACGCGATAAAGTGCAAGTCATTGCAGCGCCTTGTTATGACCTTGAGGGCTGCGAAGGCTTCCAGCATTGCAGCTTTATCGTGGTCCATGCCGATGATGAGCGCGATACGCTGGATGCTTTTCGAGGTGCGCGTGTGGTCATTAACGCGCTGGATTCCAACAGTGGTATGAATTTACTGAGGTTGGCGGTAACGCCACTGGCTGAAAAGGGCCGGTTTTTTAGTGAGGTCAAGGCCAGCGGCGCTCATGTAGAAAGCCTGGAGTTGATTGGACGTGGCGAGACAGAGTTAACCGCCATTGACTGCGTCACATGGGGATACCTTGAGCGTTATATGCCAGAAGCGCTGGCGCGTACACGAATCCTCACGCGTACCGAGCTGACACCTGCTTTGCCAATCATTACCGCAGCGTCGCGCAGTCGAGAAGAGGTACAACGTATCCTGCATGTATTGAATGAAGTTTTGCAGGAACAACCCGCATTGGCCGGTACGCTCGCCATTCGGTCATTTATGCCGGCGTCTTTTGAGGATTATCAAGTAATTCTTGCTCAGCGTGATCAGGCGGTAGCCGCCGGATACCCTATCATCGCCTAAATATAATCGGACAGGCTTGTACCGTTTCGTTGTTGTTTTTTGAAACTGCAAAGGGCATCCAGGCTCAAACTAGCCGCTTCGATAGATAACGACTGTTCACGCCGGTAAGCGTGTGGATGCTAAGGATGCAGATCATGAAGTCAAGAAATGGCCTGGCTATAGGACTGTTGGCGCTGGGGTTGAGTGTGAGCAGCGCACAAGGAGCAGGTTGGTGCGAGTCTGGCAAACCAGTCAAGTTTGCCGGTGTGAATTGGGAGAGCGGAATGCTCCTCACTGAGCTGATGTCGATTGTCTTGAAGGAAGGCTACGGTTGTAAGACTGACAGTATTCCAGGCAACTCCATTACGCTGGAGTCTGCGCTTTCCAGTAATGATATCCAGGTGTTTGCTGAAGAGTGGATCGGTCGTAGTGAAGTTTGGAACAAGGCGGCTGATGCAGGCAAAGTGGTAGGCGTAGGGGCTCCTATCAAGGGCGCGACGGAAGGATGGTACGTGCCGCGCTATCTGATCGAAGGTGAAGACGCCAAGGCTCCGGATCTCAAGGCCATTAGCGGGCTTTCTAAATACGCCAACTTGTTCCGCGATCCAGAGGAGCCTGGGAAGGGTCGTTTTTATAACTGCCCAGCCGGTTGGACATGCGAGCTGGAAAATACCGAAATGCTCAAGCGCTATGGGCTGGACGATACGTTTACCAACTTTCGTCCTGGTACAGGACCAGCGTTGGATGCAGCTATTGTATCGGCTGTAAAGCGTAAGCAGCCCATCCTGACCTACTACTGGTCACCTACGCCTCTATTGGGGCGGGTGGACCTCGTTAAGCTGGACAGTAAGCCAGGCGATGAGAGAGCCATAACGGTAAAGGTTGGGCTATCCAAACCTTTTCATGAGAGTGCCCCTGAGCTTGTTGCCGTTCTGGAGAAGGTCAATGTACCGATCGATCTGCTCAATAAAACATTGGCAGACCAGGCGGAGCGTAAGCAGGACGCACCTACTGCTGCCAAAGCGTTTCTAAAGGCACATCCCAAAATCTGGCACGCCTGGGTTGATGCGGCCGCTGTACAGAAAATCGAGGCCTCTCTATAGGCTTTCGCCATGTCATGTGAAGGACCGGCCCATCTCCCGGAGTTGGCCTTCACCAAACGGGCACGCGTATGTTTCCTGACAATCTTACGTTTTCTATTGCCAACTGGGTCAATGGCTGGGTAGATGCTCTGGTCGCCAACTACGGTGATCTGTTCCGCCAGGTTTCTGACACCTTGTTGCTGGCAATCGTCCAGCTTGAAAGCCTGTTGCGGGCTACACCTTGGTGGCTGATTCTGCTGGTTGTTGCTGTTGTGTCCTACCACGCAACTCGGCGTGTTCTGTCGACTGTGCTTATTACCGGGTTGTTATTTTTAGTAGGAGCCATGGGTTTGTGGGACAAACTCATGCAAACCTTGGCGCTAATGATGGTCGCTACGTTGATTGCCGTATTGATCGGTATCCCTTTGGGCGTTCTATGTGCTCGTAGCAATCGGTTGCGTACGGTATTGCTACCACTGCTGGATATCATGCAAACGATGCCTAGCTTTGTGTATCTCATTCCTGTGCTGATGCTATTTGGGCTCGGTAAGGTACCGGCTATTTTTGCCACTGTTATCTACGCGGCACCACCGTTGATTCGCTTGACCGATCTGGGAATTCGGCAGGTAGACAAGGAGGTCATGGAGGCTGTCAATGCTTTTGGTGCCAATCGCTGGCAGCAGCTGTTTGGCGTACAGCTTCCACTGGCCCTGCCAAGCATCATGGCAGGCATCAATCAAACCACCATGATGGCACTGTCGATGGTCGTAATCGCCTCGATGATTGGTGCGCGCGGGTTGGGTGAAGAAGTCCTGGTCGGTATCCAGACACTCAACGTCGGTAAGGGGTTAGAGGCAGGACTGGCGATTGTGATTCTCGCGGTCGTGATTGATCGCATTACTCAGGCTTATGGGCGCTCACGCTATGAGGGCGAGCGATGAAGATTCAGCTCGATAGCGTCTATAAAATATTTGGCCGACGCGAGGCCGCTGCACTTGAGTTAATCCGTCAAGGTCGGGATAAGGATCAGGTGCTGGCGCAGACTGGGTGTGTCGTTGGGGTCAACGGACTTTCTTTGTCTATTGAGGCGGGTGAAATATTCGTGATCATGGGCCTGTCTGGCTCAGGAAAGTCGACTCTCGTACGGCATCTGAACCGCCTGATTGACCCTACTAGTGGTTCCATCCTCGTCGATGGCGAGAATATTCTCGCTTATGATATGCAACAGCTCAGGCACTTCCGACGCCACAAGATCAGCATGGTTTTTCAAGGCTTTGGGCTGTTACCTCACAAGACTGTCCTGGGTAATGTGGCCTATGGTTTGAAGATACGCGGTGAGAGCAAGCCTGTACGTGAAGCGCACGCCCAGCAATGGATCGAAGCGGTAGGCCTTAAAGGATACGAGCGCAAATGGCCTCACCAGCTGTCGGGGGGTATGCGCCAGCGAGTCGGACTGGCCAGGGCATTGGCTGCCGATACGGAGATCATTCTCATGGATGAAGCATTCTCGGCGCTTGATCCATTGATCCGGGCCGAGATGCAGGATCAATTGCTTGAACTGCAGCAGCGCTTACACAAGACCATCGTGTTTATTACCCATGACCTGGACGAGGCGGTAAGGCTGGGAAATCGTATTGCGATTATGCGGGACGGCCAGGTGATTCAGGTTGGAAGCCCTCAGCGCATTCTGAATGAGCCGGCAGACGATTATGTCGATCGCTTCGTTCAGCGATACCGAAACCGCCACAATCCTAGCCTGAACCTGCCAGGCTCAATGATTAGAAACAAAACAAATATTTAATACGACAAAAAATTCACATCTTTCTCTTGGCTATAGTTCAGGGTAACCGGGTGCCTTTATTGTTATATCGGCACCTCAACTCTCCTATTTTTGAGAAGAAGGTTCATGGATTACCTGCAGCAGCTGATTTCCGACCCAACAGCCTGGATAGCGTTAGCCACACTGATTGCAATGGAGGTTGTGCTGGGCATCGACAACCTGATCTTTATTTCCATCCTGACAAACAAGCTTCCCGAGCAGCACCGGCAAAAGGCCAGGCGGATCGGGATCGGCCTGGCACTTATCATGCGGCTAGGGCTTCTGGGGACCATCGCATGGATCGTTCAGTTGACTGAACCCGTCATCGAGCTGTTTGGTAACGGTATCTCATGGAAGGACATGATCCTGATTGCTGGCGGTCTCTTCCTGCTTTGGAAGGCCACCAAAGAGATTCACCATAATGTGGATCCTGATCCGGAAGGCGACATGTTCGAAGGCAAGAGCGGCGAAAAAGCCGTTACCCTTGGGTTTACCGCTGCCATTATTCAGATTCTCATGCTCGATCTGGTTTTCTCCGTCGACAGCATCATTACTGCTGTCGGGATGACTGAGCATTTACCCATCATGATTATCGCCGTGATCGTCGCGGTGACTGTGATGTTGTTGGCAGCTGATCCGCTGGCGCGTTTCATCAATAACAATCCCACGGTTGTTATGCTGGCGCTGGGCTTTCTGATCATGATCGGTATGACGCTGATCGCTGAAGGCTTTGGCGCTCATGTGCCCAAGGGATATATCTATGCTGCCATGGCATTCTCGGCTGTTATCGAGGGCCTGAACATGCTGTCTCGCCGCGCAAAGCGCAAGCGCTAGATCCTTTAAAGCCGCGCGAGAGTTTCCTCGTCTTCCCGTAGTGCGTCTCTGACCGCTACGGGTTTTTTGTGCCTGCCGGAAAAGAAATGATTCCGCTGGCACGCATGCACCGTTGCACGCTGCCTATCAGGCGCGTGTCGGGCATCGTATTAGGAAAGGTGTAGGGCGGGAGGGGATCAGGCGCTGATAGCTTTGCGTGCACGTTCAATAACAGATTGCAGACGTGTCGGGCAGCTGTATTCCTCACGGTAAAGTCGCTGAGTATGGCGAGCAACACCATATTCATTGACGATGATGAATGAAAAGCCTTTCTTGCTCGGCGCAGCGATCACACAGTCGAACGGCGCGAAAGCAGAGGAAAGCATTTGTATGGCGGTTTGGGTTTGCTGATATGTATTCATAATCTTCTTTTAGTTGAATCACGTGACGCGCTTATGACAGCAGCGGCGTCAATTTGCTGCATTGATAACCTGCCTTAGCAAGTTTTTTGCCAACTTTTCCCATTAAGCTAAGTGGCTGAAGGGAAAAAGTCTCTTTCTCATGTGCTTCAAATTGCTTCAGCACAGAGGTGTGCATGCTTTCTGAAGTGAACCATTTCAAGGCAACGTTAAAGGACAGTGAGCTGCTTTTGTGCGGTATGTTCTTGAAGACTAGCCTTTATAGGCCTTTCGGCAAGGTATTTACCGGCATAAGAACGCTACGCTGTTTGGCATGCGCTTCGCACTTCCTCTCAAGTCCATGACCAAGCGGGGAGAGTGAAATGAGCGAGACGAACGCAAGCGCGAACGACTATCCGTTAAGTGAAGTGCCTATGTCAGCCCGTAAGGGCGTCTGGTCGACAGCCTTGGTATTGCTCGGCTTTACCTTCTTTACCGCGACGATGTTTGCAGGCGGTAAGATCGGTACGGCTTTCGATTTCAAAACCATGCTGAGCGTGATTGCAGTAGGCAATCTGCTGCTTGGTCTTTATGCCGCCTTGCTGGGGTACATTGCCTATCGAAGCGGCCTTAACTCTGTTCTGATGGGCCGGTTCTGCTTTGGCGAAGTAGGAAGCAAGTTGTCTGATCTGGTGTTGGGATTCACGCAGATTGGCTGGTATGCCTGGGGCACGGCGACGGCGGCAGTCGTGCTGGGTAAGTTTCTGGGATTGCCCGAAGGCATTGTGTTGCTGCTGATGGTGGTCTTCGGTTTTGGCTTTTGTGCCACTGCCTGTATCGGCTACCGAGGATTGGAGATCCTGTCCTATGTCGCCGTGCCTGCCATGTGTGGCCTGCTGGCATTATCCATGTGGGTTGCAACACAAAAGGTCGGTGGACTGGAAGGTCTGCTGGCAATACAACCAGGCAACACGATGAATTATAGCATGGCGCTGACATTAGTGTTTGGAACATTTGTCAGCGGGGCGACACAGGCTACCAATTGGACGCGTTTTGCGCGTACCGGAAGAATTGCCGTCTTAGCTAATCTAGTAGGTTTCTTTGTTGGCAATGGCTTGATGGTATTGGTCGGCGCTTATGGTGCCATCGTATATCAGCAGCCGGACGTAGTGGAGGTGCTCTTTCTGCAAGGCTTCACGCTAGCGGCTGTAGCGATGCTCATGCTCAACCTTTGGAGTACACAGGACAACACCATCTACAACTTCGCTGTGGCTGGATGCAATCTGGTCCGCACAGACCGTCGGCGCATCGTCACTCTGGCAGGTGCCTTCATAGGGACGTTGCTTGCTACGCTAGGCATGTACGATTTCCTAGTTCCTTATCTGATTATATTGGGTACGGTTATTCCACCCATTGGCGGCGTGATTGCGGCTGATTTCTTCTATCGTCACAAGGGCCGTTATCCCATCCTGGCGACTGCCAGCTTGCCCAAGTTCAATTGGATTGGGCTCTCGGCTTATGGAATGGGTGTTTTGGCAGCCTTTTTCTCTCCCTGGTTGGCTCCCGTGGTCGGCATCGGTGCGGCAGCATTCGGGTACATCATGCTGTATAGCCTTACAAATGCCCGCGTATCGCTTGGTGCCCGTGCACGGGCATAAGCTGAAACCTATCCAGGCCAGATACCCATCATGACGAGCATCTGGCCTTTTGCTTGAGGAATCCGTCAATGAAAATTATCAATGCGCGGCTGCGAGGTCAGCAAGGGCTCTTCACCCTGTGTCTTCAAGGCGACAAAATTGCTGCGATCGAGCCGCAGGATGTTCTTGCCGATCCGGCTTGTGTCGAAACGCTTGATGCACAAGGCAATCTGGTTATTCCCCCTTTTGTCGAGCCGCATATTCATCTGGACGCTACCCTTACAGCAGGCGAGCCGCGGTGGAACATGAGCGGCACGCTGTTCGAAGGGATTGAGTGCTGGGGGGAGCGCAAGACCACCATTACTCACGAAGACACCAAGTCTCGGGCTAAGCAAACCATCAACGCCCTGGCTGCCCATGGTATCCAGTATGTTCGTACGCATGTGGATGTAACCGATTCCAGTTTGGCGGCCTTAAAAGCCATGCTGGAGATACGAGAGGAAACACACCATCTGGTCGATATGCAAATCGTGGCGTTTCCTCAGGAGGGTATCGAGTCCTATCCCAAGGGCCGAGAGTTGATGGAGGAGGCTATTCGGTTGGGCGCCGATGTAGTCGGTGGTATTCCTCATTTCGAATACACCCGGGAACAAGGTGTAAGTTCCGTCAAATTCCTGATGGATCTAGCGGAGCGCACGGGATGTCTGGTAGACGTTCATTGCGACGAAACAGACGATCCTCACTCCCGCTTTCTAGAGGTTTTGGCTGAGGAAGCGCGTAGCCGTGGAATGGGCTCGCGCGTCACTGCCAGTCATACCACGGCCATGGGCTCCTATGACAATGCCTACTGTTCAAAGCTGTTTCGTTTGCTGGGGCGTTCGGGCATCAGTTTTGTGTCTTGTCCAACCGAGAGTATTCATCTGCAAGGTCGCTTCGATACGTTTCCCAAGCGACGGGGCGTAACACGTGTCAACGAACTGTTGGAGGCGGGCATGAATGTATGCTTCGGACAGGACTCCATCGTTGATCCGTGGTATCCGTTGGGCAACGGTAACATCCTCAGGGTATTGGAAGCAGGCCTGCATATCTGTCACATGCTTGGTTACCAAAACCTGCAAAGCGCGCTGGATCTGGTTACGGTAAACAGTGCCAAAGCTATGCAACTAGAGGATCGTTATGGGCTTGGAGTAGGACGTCCGGCCAACCTCCTGATTCTGTCAGCAGGCTCAGATTATGAAATGGTAAGAAGCCAGGGCCTTCCGCTTGTTTCTATTCGTGCTGGCAAAGTGATAATGACGCGACGTCCCGCTGAAGTCACTTTATCGGCGTAATGGAGTGTCTGGATTAACAAATTTTTAGTCTTTGGCTGATGCCTAATCCTAAAAGAACAGCATCAGTCAAGCACTAATATCCAGCACTTGTGCACAAGCACTAACGGACTTGTCAAGCGCTTCGCTTAAACAGTTATGAAAATATTTAGAATGATTATTTTGGTATAAATAACTGATTTATAAGGATTTTTTAGATTGGTTAAAAAATGGACAGTTTAATGCAACCCCCCATTTCATCTAGCTTACAGGACATTTCCACCAACTTTTCTACAGAGTTATCCACAGCTTCTGTGGATTAACCCTGTAGACCGCATCACGCTTGGCTTCATCAAAATGCAAGAATTTTTTTGCATTATTTCGATTGGGTTTTTATTACCTAATGATCCTGTTACCGATAGATCACCGTAAATTCAGATAGCGGCTAAGCAGCGCGCGCAAGGCGGCTGGCTTTATGGGTTTAGGGAGAAAGTCCAGGCCTGCCGCGTGTACTTCACTGATGCGATCCTGGTGTGCATCTGCACTGATTACTAAGCCTGGTAGAGGCGTATCAAGCCGCATTCGAAGCCATGCCATCACTTGTGGGCCGGTATTGCCATCATCCAGATGAAAGTCCACCAGTGCTATCTGCGGTTTTATACCCTGCATCAGTAGGGCCTCGCATTCCTCTTGATTGCGTGCTGTATAGACCTCACAGCCCCAGCGGCTAAGAAGACTTTGCATGCCGGTTAGAATACTTTCTTCATTATCAATACAAAGTACCGGTGCGCCTCGTAGCGGTTCGCTGGTTTGCTCATGCACTGGCTGCAGAGCGGGTTCGGGCGACACCTGAGTAGCAATAGGAACTGATACGCTAAATACGCTTCCTTTACCTGGCCAGGAACGCACCTCAATAGGGTGGCCTAATACCTTGCAAAGGCGATCAGCAATGGCCAATCCCAAACCCAAGCCTTTCTCTGCCCGTGTTTGGTGGCTGTCGAGTCGTTTGAATTCCTCAAAAATGACCTGTCGCTTATCTTCTGGAATACCTGGGCCACGGTCCCAAACTTCCAGGGTTACAGAGTTGCCGTGACGCCGGACGCCTAACAGCACGTGCCCCTTGGCGTAGCGAAAGGCATTGGTCAGAAAGTTCTGCAAAACCCGGCGCAGGAGTTTGATATCGCTCTCAATCTTCAAGCGGCTTCCGCTGAGGTGGAAGTCGATGCCTTGTTCACGCGCCATCGCTCGAAACTCCACGCCTAACGTATCGAAGAGGGTACTGATTGGAAACGCACGAACCTCCGTATGCACGCGTCCACTTTCCAGGCGTGAGATATCCAGCAGGTCGGCAATGAGATCTTCTACAGAGCGCAGGGAGGAGTCCATGTTTGTAACCAACTCACGAGCATCCTTGGGCAAAGCGTCGTGATGGGCGAGAGCGGCTGTAAACAGACGGGCTGCATTGAGCGGTTGCATCAGATCATGGCTGACAGCAGCAAGGAAGCGTGTTTTGGATTGGTTTGCCGCTTCGGCATGAGCTTTCGCTTCTGTTAGGGCGTGATTAAGCTGGGAAAGCTCTCGCGTTCGTTCCTCCACACGCTGTTCTAGTCCCTCATTGGCTTCCCGAAGGGCCCGCTCTGCTTCGCGAAACGCAGTAATGTCGGTAAAACTCATAACAAAGCCACGTCCCGGCATGGGTTTACCGCTGAGTTCGATTACCCGGCCGTTAGGAAACTGACGTTCGGATGTATGAGCAATGCCTTGTCGCATCCGATCGACGCGTCGAGCTACATGTTCGACTGGATCTCCCGGGCCGCACAGACCGCGTTCAGCGTTATAGCGAATGATTTCGGCGATAGGGCGTCCGACCTGGATCATGCCGTCGGGGTAGTCAAACAGCTCCAGATAGCGCTGGTTCCAGGCCACTAATCGAAGGGATTGATCCACTACGCTAATGCCTTGGGAAATATTTTCGATAGCGCCCTGCAGAAGGGCGCGGTTGAATTCGAGCACTTCGGACGCTTCGTCGGCAATGCGTACGACGTCCTCCACATGCATATCACGGCCTTCAATGGCGGCCTTTACCACAGCCCGTGCCGAGGACGCTCCGATGACCCCGGCTAATAATCGCTCGGTGTGGGCTATCCATTCCCCATTGGCATTTTGTGCAGGATGGAATGTCAGTCCTGTCTGATCAGCAAAGCGGATAAAGCTCTGCCGTGCACGCTCATCACCCACGAAGCGTGCAGCGAGCGCGCGAAGATCTTCCAGTTGAACAGCCAGTAGTGACCGGGTGTTCAGCCGTGCTGATGTCATTTGCCCAATGAAGCGGCCTGCCTGCCAATGTTCGGAGACCCGCGTCCTGGCCTGATTGGAAACCAGAAAGAACAGCAGGAAATTGCCAGCCAAGGACAACAGTACCCCTTGAGTGAGGGGCTTAAAGGGGAGGCCGAAAGGGTTAGCCGCCAGCCAGGCAAGGCCAGGGAATTGTTCAAGAGACCAATGCAGACTCTCTGCCATGACCGGTAAAACCAGTGTGTAGGCCCAGAGAAGGGCACCCGCTGCAAGTCCTGCAAACACGCCGCGTCGGTTTGCCTGCTTCCAATAGAGCGCGCCTACCATAGCTGGGCCTAATTGGGCGATGGCGGCAAATGCAATTTGGCCAATGGTGGCCAGGCTTGCGGTCGAGCCCAGCAGGCGATAGCAGAGATAAGCCAGAAGAAGAATCGCTACAATGGCGACGCGCCGAATGGTTACCAGCCAGTGGCTGAACACCTCATAAGGTCGTTCTACCTTCTGCTTGCGAAACAGAAGCGGCAGTAAAATATCGTTGGATAACATAGTCGATAATGCCACGCTGGCTACGATTACCATGCTCGTAGCAGCCGATGCGCCACCGATAAAGGCCAGCAGCGCCAGCCCTGGATGAGCTTGGGCCATAGGCAGGCTGATGACAAAAGAATCAGGTACGACCCCTTTGGGCAGGTGCATCTGCCCAGCCAGGGCAATGGGAACAACAAATAGCGCTGCCAGGGCCAGATAGCAGGGGAATACCCAGCGGGCCAGATTCAGATCACGCGCATCCGTGTTCTCAACCACAGTGACATGAAATTGCCTTGGCAAACACATGACGGCTGTGAACGCTACACCGGTCTGCACCAGGAGCGCTGGCCAGTCAAAGGTCTCCTTCCAATAGTTTGATAGCTCGGGGGCTATTCGCGCCTGGTCGAATAAGTCATTGAAGCCATCATATAGTCCGTAGGTTACAAAGACGCCTACTGAAAGAAACGCCAGAAGCTTGATCAGGGATTCAAAGGCAATCGCTAGCATCATGCCGCGGTGATGCTCGGTAACATCAAGGTTTCGAGTGCCAAACAGGATGGTAAATACCGCGAGTACGAGTGAAACGATAAGGGCTGTATCTTGCGCACGCATACTGACCGACTCGGCCCCTACGCCCGTCAGCAGGTTTACGCCCATGACGATGCCTTTGAGTTGCAGCGAAATATAAGGCAGCACACCTACCAGGCAGATCAGCGTAACCACAACGGCCAGCGCCCTTGACTTGCCGTAACGGGCGGCAATGAAGTCAGCAATGGAGGTAATATTTTCCTGCTTGCTGATCATGATCATTTTCTTGACCAGCCTTGGCATAAACAGCAAAAGCAGGATAGGGCCCAGGTAAATAGGCAGAAAGGACCAGAGTTGATCCGCGGCCTGCCCAACTGCGCCGAAGAATGTCCAGCTGGTGCAATACACGGCCAGTGACAAGCTATACACCCAGGCGCGTAGTTTTGGGGGTAGCGGTTTCTGGCGTCTATCACCGTAAAAGGCAATGGCAAAAAGCACTGCCATGTATAGCAGGGCAACGGCGGCAATCAGTCCGCTGGAAAGGGTCATGCGAACTCCTGTGATTTATTATAGGTAAAGCCTTTTTATCGTGTTAGCGCCAAACCTTCCGTTGCCAAAACAGGTGGATAAAGCGTCTTTCAGACATTGGCAAACACGATCGGACTATTCTAATGCTCTCATTGGGGAGCATGGCAGGCTTTATAGGTGTCTCATCAAAGCGACTGCTCCAAGGTCCTTAGGCCAATGTCGCAGGTTTGGTTGAGCCCAAGGGCTTCAGCCTGTTAGCGTGTCGCAGTGTTATCAAGGAGAGTGGCGCCATGTTCGAAGCGCATCCCATTACCTTGCAGCGCGGTGCTCTTCGTCTAGAGCCTATGGTGGAAAGCGACGTACTGGAATTGGTCAGCCTAGCCGACCTCAACCGGGACGAGTTGCATTATCTCAGCGGCCCTTTGCGGCCAGACTGGTATAGGCAGGCCATCGCCGAGCAGCGTGAGGGAAAATCCATACCCTTTACTATCAGGCTGGCTGACAAGCTGATTGGTACTACCCGGTTTTCAGAGTTTTTGCCCGCATTGCCTGCGGCAGAAATCGGTTGGACCTGGTTGGACCGTGAGCAGCATGGCAGTGGCCTAAATGCCAACATTAAATACCTGCTGCTGCGCCATGCTTTCGAAAACTGGCATCTGGTGCGAGTACAGCTCAAGACGGCTGCGAGCAACTTGCGTGCGCAACATGCAATCGAGAAATTGGGGGCTGTGCGTGAAGGTCTGTTACGTAACCATCGACGTCTGGCTGATGGCCGACTCGACGACACCGTCATGTACAGTATTACCGACCGTGAGTGGCCTACTGTAAAAGCCAATCTGGAAGCTTCTTTTTCTTAAAGCCCTCAGGCATTACAGCAGTAGTTTGACGGGCAGTGTAACGTTCTTGTTATATCGGGCTGCGAGTATGACTGTAGCCCGCTTCAGGTTCCCCTTCGAATAGGACCTCATTCGATGTCCTCACAGTTTGCCTTGTTGAAAAAGCGGCGCTTCTTGCCGTTCTTTGTAACGCAATCGCTTAGCGCCTTTAATGATAACGTCTATAAGCAGTCATTGATCCTGGCTGTGCTATTCCATCTAAGCCTTGCCGGCGACAGGTTGCTCTTGGTCAATCTGTGCGCCTTGCTGTTTATCCTTCCTTTCCTGTTGTTCTCGGCCTTGGGCGGACAGCTAGGGGAGAAATGCGATAAGGCGCGGCTCATGCAATGGCTAAAGGGCTCGGAAGTTGTCATGTTGGCATTAGGGAGCCTTGGCTTCCTGCTTAACAGCTTGCCATTGCTATTAATGATTCTGTTTGCAATGGGAACACGCTCGGCACTCTTCGGCCCTTCCAAGTACTCTATTTTACCTCAGCATCTTGAGCCACGAGAGTTGATGGGCGGTAACGCTCTGGTCGAGATGGGGACTTTCCTGGCTATTCTAGGCGGCACGATTGGGGCAGGGGTGCTGCTCTCTCAGGCAAATTACGCCCAGGCCGTGGCGATGAGTGTCTTGCTCATTGCCCTATTGGGGTTTTTCTTTAGCCTGGGTATCCCATCGGCACCTGCGGCTATGCCGCAGCTCAAGCTGGATTGGAATATTTTCCGGCAAACATGGGTAATTTTGCGTATGGGCCTAGGGCAGGCGCCTTCGGTCTCACGCTCACTGCTGGGAAATTCCTGGTTCTGGTTTGTAGGTGCGATATACCTTACGCAGATACCTGCTTATGCCAAGGACTACTTGCATGGCAGCGAAAGCATGGTTTCGCTGATTCTTACCCTGTTCTCGGTAGGGATCGCCCTGGGATCTCTCTTATGTGGGCGTTTATCCAAGGGCCATGTCGAACCAGGTATTGTTCCCTTGGGCGCACTGGGGCTGTCACTCTTCAGTATCCTGCTCTATGCCGTCACGCCAGATGCTACTACTGCCGTCATAGATACTTATAGCGGATGGGCAGCGTTAAAGGAGCTCTCCCTGTGGCCAGCGCTTGGGTGCATTCTAGGGCTGGGCATCTTTGGAGGGTTCTACATCGTCCCACTCTATGCACTGATTCAATCGCGTACCCCGCAGGAGGAGCGTTCTCGGGTTATTGCTGCCACAAATATTCTCAATGCGCTTCTTATGGTCTGTTCCGCCCTTATGACCATGGTGCTTCTGTCTGGAATAGGGCTAACCATTCCAGAGCTCTTTCTTGCAGTTGCCTTGATGAACATAGGCGTCAATGCTTTTTTGTTTACAAGCGTTCCAGAGTTTTGGGCGCGTTTTCGGGTACTGATAGGGCGTGAGCATCGTGCACGAAGCGCGCACGATTAGGCTTTGCGTTAGTGACTAAGCTTAAGACCAATCAAGCCACACAGAATCAGCAGGACGCTAAACAGGCGAATAGGACTGACGCTTTCACCAAACAGCATGATGCCAGCGATCACCGTGCCTATAGCGCCAATGCCAGTCCATATGGCATAAGCCGTACCCAGGGGAAGCTGTTTAACAGCCATGCCCAATAAGCTTATGCTGGCCAGCATGGCTGCTGCCGTCAGGAGGGTGGGAAGAGGGCGGGTGAAGCCTTCGGTGTATTTAAGGCCGATAGCCCAGCCTATTTCAAAAAGGCCAGCCAGAAAAAGAAGAATCCAGGACATAGAGGTTCCAGGGTTGGAAGAGCGGGGCCGTCCCCGGGTGGTCATAAGCGGTGAGGTCGTCCTCACCGCCATTGATGAGCCTTTATGAGAGTCCAGGCTCATCCGTTTCATTACGCATTCAATCTTTCGCAGAAGGCTCGTCATTCAAGCGCCGGAACCAGGTGGCCAGCAGCGCCCCGGAAATATTATGCCAGACGCTGAATAAGGCGCTAGGTACCGCTGCAAGTGGGGAAAAGTGAGCTGTAGCTAACGCTGCGCCTAGTCCTGAATTCTGCATGCCGACTTCAATAGCCAGAGTCTTGCGCTGCGCCAGGGGTAAACCAAACACCTTTCCGGCCAGATAACCAAGCGTCAGTCCTAGTAGGTTATGCAATACGACCACGGCCATGATTAAAAATCCTGACTCGGCTATCTTCGCCTGGCTGACCGCCACGACGGCTGCCACGATCACTACAATGCTGATAACCGATACCAGCGGCAATACCTCAACGGCTGCCCGTACCTTTGATCCCAGGAAACGTTGGGCGATCAGCCCCAGTACGATCGGAAGTATGACGACCTGAACGATCGACAGGAAAAGCGCAGAAAACTTGACCGGTAACCACGCTGAAGCCAGTAGCCAGATCAGCGTAGGCGTTACCAGTGGGGCCAGAAGTGTGGTGACGGCTGTAATGCCAACCGACAATGCAACATCTCCGCGGGAAAACCAGGTGATGACGTTGGATGCCGTGCCACCGGGACAGCAGCCGACCAAAATTACGCCTACGGCGATTTCCGGTGGTAACTGCATAATGAAACAAAGCAGCCACGCCATGCCGGGCATGATGACGAATTGTGCTATCACACCAAGGAGTACTCTCAGAGGCTTGCGAAACACCTCTTGGAAGTCCTCAGTTTTGAGCGTGAGCCCCATGCCAAACATGATCAGGCCCAACAGCGGAACAATAGCTGGGGTTAAGGAGCGAAACCCTTCAGGCCATATAAAAGCCAGAATCGCTGCCAACAGGACCCACAAGGCAAAGGTATTGCCTGCAAAACGGCTTAAAGCCGCAAGGACGCCCATGATTATCCTTATAAAAATATGAGAGCCTTTGAAGTAGGAGGCGGCACCTCTCGGGTGCCGCGACCGATTACAGCCCTTGTGGAATTTCTTCTCCACCCAAAGCTTCGACCAGTGATGGAATAAACTCGGCAAAGGTCATCATCATCAATGTAAAGGTAGCATCTAGCTGTGCCATGGCATCATCACCGCCATCCTGCTCAGCCTGCTCCTGAAGCAGATCTTCAAAGCGCAGACGCTTGAGAGCTACCTTATCGTCAATCAGCAACGAAAGTTTGTCCTGCCAGGCTAGCGCCAGCTTAGTGACCAGCTTGCCTGCGCCCAAGTGATTTTGAATCTCTTCACTCGTCAGGTCCTGTCCCTTGCAGCGAACTACACCACCATCCTCATGGCTGTCGCGTAATTCGCACTCGTCCAACAGGTGGAAGTCGTGAGTAGCTGCCTGAGACTTGACCCAGTCCGTAAAGGTCGCAGTAGGTGCCTGCTTAACCGACATTGGGCGGACCGGAAGAGAACCCAGTGCTTCACGAAGGGTAGAGAGCAGGTCCTCGGCCCGCTTGGCACTGGAGGCATCTACCAATATCCAACCCTGTTTGGGTGCTATTGCTGCAAACGTGGTCTGGCGACGGATAAAGGCTCGTGGGAGCAGGCTCATGACAATTTCGTCTTTGATCTGATCGCGCTCCTTTTTATAAACCTTGCGCATCTGTTGCGCTTCGATTTCATCTACTTTTTCCTGCACGGCATCCTTTACTACGCTGCCGGGCAGAATGCGCTCTTCCTTACGAGCTGCAATCAGGAAAAAGTCCTGGCTGGCATGTACCAGTGGGGCGTCTTCTCCTTTGCCAAAAGGAGCAACGAAACCATAGGTGGTTAGTTCCTGGCTGGCGCAGGGACGTGCAGGTTTGCTGGCCAACGCGGTTTCCAGGGCCTCGGCCTCGAGTGATAAATCCTGGGTGAGACGATAAATAAGAAGATTACGAAACCACATGGCGTGACGATTCCCCAAAAAACGAAGCGCGCATTATTCCGCTGCCATGCTTCCAAGGCCAACCCCCAATTGATCATTGGCAGCGATTAAACGGTCTTAATGACAAACAGACCGCTTTTTGAATCATTGGTTAAGTCACTGTGCTTGCCAGGGATCAGGCCAGGAAATGATCCAAGGGCTTGGAAATAAAGGAAAAGAACCTAAGCCTTTGGATCATTTGAAATTTTTTTTAACTGGGGGCTTGCCAGCCTGTAAAACCGTCCGTAGAATGCGCCCCACTTCGAGAGCAAACGCTTACGAAAGTTAAGTGGGTGATTAGCTCAGCTGGGAGAGCATCTGCCTTACAAGCAGAGGGTCGGCGGTTCGATCCCGTCATCACCCACCACTCTTGAAGTTACGCGCAGCGGTAGTTCAGTCGGTTAGAATACCGGCCTGTCACGCCGGGGGTCGCGGGTTCGAGTCCCGTCCGCTGCGCCATTTTTGCTTCATCTTGGATTGCTTGATTCTGATTCGTCAGGTCATTCAGCCAAGAAGAACACTAGCGAAAGCTATGTGGGTGATTAGCTCAGCTGGGAGAGCATCTGCCTTACAAGCAGAGGGTCGGCGGTTCGATCCCGTCATCACCCACCATTTTGCGATATACGCAGCGGTAGTTCAGTCGGTTAGAATACCGGCCTGTCACGCCGGGGGTCGCGGGTTCGAGTCCCGTCCGCTGCGCCATATTAAGATTATCGGGCCTACTGAACTCCCGGTAATCTACGAGAAAGCGGCCTTGTGCCGCTTTTTTTGTTTCCGCCAATTTACTCTATCTCTTCCGATTATCTACTTCATACGTGGCTTTTATTAAAAGGCTATGCGCATTAGAAGCGCCTTTTAGACATGTCCAGCCTGCATGTTCACGTTTGTTTGATACGTCACGCATAGGGACTGTTTTGTATTCAGTCGCTATTCAGCGCTGAACTTATAAGCTACGAACTATTCTTATCATGCCGTAGCCAGTGGCAGTTAGGCCCTGATAAGCTCGCGGTTTTATCGAACGCGCTTCGCGCACGGACAAGGAAACAGCATGAAACAGCACCGGTTGGCAGCAGCAGTGGCCCTCGTTGGCCTGGTTCTCAGCGGCTGCGACTCACAATCCAAGGTCAATCTTGAAACCCCGGCTCAAAAAGCCTCCTACGGCATCGGCTTGAACATGGGTAAAAGCCTTGCTCAGGAAGGCATCGACGACCTGGATTCAAAAGCGGTGGCTTTGGGTATTGAAGATGCTGTGGGCAAGAAAGAGCAAAAGCTCACTGATGATCAGCTAAGAGATGCATTTGCCGATCTGCAGAAACGTGCAGAAGAGCGCATGACCAAAATCAGCGAAGACACTGCCAAAGCGGGTAAGGACTTTCTGGAAAAAAATGGCAAGCGCGAAGGTGTCGTAACGACAGCATCCGGCTTGCAGTATGAGGTTGTTAAAAAGGCCGAAGGTGCACAGCCCAAGCCAAATGATGTTGTGACGGTTCACTACGAAGGCCGCCTTGTCGACGGCACTGTGTTCGATAGCTCCATCAAGCGTGGCAGCCCGATTGATCTGCCCGTTAGCGGCGTGATCCCTGGTTGGGTTGAGGCGCTACAGCTCATGCATGTGGGCGAGAAGTACAAGTTGTACATTCCTAGTGAGTTGGCCTATGGTGCGCAGAGCCCGAGCCCTGCTATTCCTGCCAATTCAGTTCTGGTTTTTGATCTGGAGCTGCTAGGTATTAAGGATGCGAATGCTCAAGGCGATAATGGTCTGATGCAGGAGCCTTCCGACGAATCGGATACTGTGCAAGAGCAAGATACTTCCAAGAAGTAATATCCTGCTTGCTAGAGAAAAGCCCCGTTCATACGGGGCTTTTTGTTTTTGGAAACCTGTAACGAAGAAGATGCTCTAATTTAAGTATTTGCTTAACTATTGACCAATCGCTCTATCAGACTGCCTTTGCAAGGCGGGGGAGATCCCATGAAGCCACCGGTTGGATTTGATCGTTACCTAAGGCTTGCTCAACGGTTTCTTGTTCGGGGCCGATTACCGGCGCTGCTACTGGCTGTAGGGCGCAAATTGGCAAAGCGAGATTTTCGCCTGGGTGCCGCTAAGGATACCTTAGGCTTGTTTCATTCCTTGCTATTGGCGTGGTGGCGTGGGGAGTATCGCGGTATTAGCCGGCAGGCACTTTTGTCGGTGGTAGCAGCGCTTGTTTACTTCCTGTCGCCGATTGATCTGATCCCTGACTGGATGCTGACGTTTGGCTTTATTGATGATTTAGCGGTGTTGGCGTGGGTAAGCAAAACCTGGAAGAGCGAGCTGGATGCTTTTCGAGCGTGGCGAGATGCTCAGCCTGTAGCGCTGCAGCGGTCATTGTCGGCTCCGCCGCACCCTCATGAGAAGCCAGCCGAGGGCATTATAGTGGTTGAGCGAGCTGGTATCTGATTGTAAGAGGCTTGCGTATCAGGGCAGGATAAGCTGTTCTGTATAATAGCCTCTTGTTGAAATCAGGTTTGGATCGTGGCTTTACATATCAGTCGTACCCATTGGCAGGCGCTGCTGGCTGAGTTGGAAGAGGCTCGTTGCCAGCGACACTTGGTAACGTATCGCTCATTGATTGAGCGTCTTCAGTTACCGACTCCAGCCATGATTACGCTAACTGCTGCGCTAGAGCATTTGATGGCTCTAGATGCCCGTCAAGGTAGCCCATTGCGCAGTGCGCTCGTCGTCAGTCAGGGCGCCAGTCGTTTACCGCGTCCCGGTTTTTTCGAGTGTGCTCAGCGGGTCGGACGGTTCAATGGCCAAGTGGACGGTATAGCTGCTGCCGCTTGGCATGCGTCGGAAGTTACGCGCGTTTTTGAGTACACTTATCCCCCCAATGACTAGGTCAGACCATTTCGGCCATCAAGTGTAGGCTGTAGCCGGGAATGGTTTTAGCTTGAGCTTTGGCGCTTTCAGCCAGCTTGAGCAACTGGCGGGCGTCGCGTGAGGTTCGGCTTTCTGCTGTAACTCTTACAACGCCTAGTGAAAGAGAGAGTAGGGGATATTCGCGACGGCAGCCTTCAAGATCTTCTGTAATCAAGCAACCTGCATCCAGATGCTCTGGAGCATAGAAGCGGCGGCAGCGTCCTTGAAACGTTTCCATGAGCCGGGTTAGCCGGGCACGCCAGTCCATAGAGCGCAGAACAACTATAAAGTTATCGTCTCCATAATGGCCAACAAAATCTTGCGTGCGATCAATGCTCTCTGCCAGAACCTGGGCCAGGCATAGCAATACCTCATCTCCTTTTGCATAGCCGTAGATTTCATTGAAAGGGGTAAAGCTGTCTATATCAAGGTGACACAGGATGGCGTTCTGGTTGTGCTCCAATAACTGACTCAGGCAATGATGAATCGGCACGCTACCCGGCAGGCCTGTAAGTGGGTTGGCATGTCGGGCCTCTTGGATCTTCTGCTCAGTGATGAGTTGAAGGAGATCAACCACACGGCCCATGCCGGCATATTGGCCTTGATCGACAATGATGAAGTCTTCTTCCACTCGCTGCTTGGCACGCTGGGTTAATAGTCGGCTAACGTGAAGAGGTGACTGGCTTTTTTCTACGCAAAGAAAATCCAGATGCATCAGGCGTGTAATGGGCTTGCGGCCAAACAGGTCTGGTGCAAAGGGCTTGCGCAAGGTTTCTGCTAGAGCGTAATGATGAACAATCCCGACAGGTGCACCTTGCTCATCAAGTACGGCTAGAGAGTTGAAGCTGGGTTTATCATGGAAGAGCTGCATGACAGCAGGGATCAAGGTGTGCTCCGTGACTGCAGGTCGTTCCAATAGCATGGACGTCAAGCCTGTACCGCCTTCTGTAAGGCTTTTAGGTCGGGCCTCTAGGCGCGGCATGATCTCACGTGCTTCGCGCGGTGGGTTTGCTTCAGGGCGGCTCAACAAGTAGCCCTGAACCAAGTCAATGCCCATTTCTGCCAGTACGACAAGTTCGTCATGCAGTTCAATGCCTTCGGCAACGACTATGGCATTGGAGGCTCTGGCCATCTGAAGAATTGAACCTACAAACTCACGCTTAACACCGTCACGGTGAATACCATCAATGAAATGGCGATCAATCTTTACATAATCTGGCCGCAGCTCGGACCATAGGCGCAGGCTGGAATATCCGGCCCCTAAATCATCTAGAGCGATTGAGAAGCCCATCGCTCGATAATAGTGCAATGCGGTATCGAGTAATCCCAAGTCATCCGTCGGGGACTGTTCGGTTAGCTCAATAACTACTCGGTTGGCTGGAATGCCCAGGCGTTGCAGGAGCTTTAAGGTACGGCCTTGTTCGTGGCTGCTCTCAAGGAGTGATTCAGGTGAAACGTTAAGAAAGAGTTTGCCCTCAAGACCAAGATCGCGAAAGCCGGTACAGGCTTTGGCGCGGCATGCCATTTCCAGTTCCGACAAGCGCTGTGTCGCTCGAGCGACGGCAAACAGCGGGAGCGGAGAGTGCAGAGGGCTATTGGAAGGCCCTCGACTGAGTGCTTCATAGCCGATGATGCGGCGCTCACTCAAGGAGACAATAGGCTGGAAAAGGCTATGCAAATCACCTCGAGCCAGTATGTGCTCAAGTGCACTCAACTGTTCGTTGACGGTCATCTATCTTGGGTCCTGAATAAACAAAGCCAGCGATAAGCTGGCCTTGTTCATTTCACGACAGTTCGATGACTGTTTGATGACGGCGGTTAGTGAGACGTGCGGCCTTGGCTTAAGTCCAGATAGTCGAGCAGGATCTGGCCGCTTTCCATCAAGTAGGCGTCGTCTTGTGGTTTTGTCTTGTCATCGTTATTAGCCGCCGCGATTGCATCATCGTCGATCTTTTTCAGCTCCTTGAGTGGCTCTTCACCTTTAGCTACCCGGCGCGCGTTTTCAATCGCCAGTTGTCGTTTATCAAGAGCATCCTGTTCAGCGCGACGCTTCTGCTCGTTCAGACTGACGGTCGTATCCTTCATGACATCCTGGGCAAATTGAAGGCGTTCACGAGCGAACACAAAGTCCGGATTGGTCTTGGTTCGCATGTCGTGAAGGTCAATCAGCTGAGGCAAGTAAGGCTTGAACGGGTTTTTATCGACCTCAAGAACTGGGCGAATCGTATCCCACGGCATGGAGTTAGGCAGGGCACTTTCGCCAATTTCCTTATTGTCTACGATGTCCGGATAAGTGATATCCGGGATAATGCCTTGGTGCTGTGTGCTCTGGCCTGAAACGCGATAAAACTTGGCTAGGGTCAGCTTCAATTCGCCGTGGTTAAGCGGCTGAATCGTTTGCACCGTACCTTTTCCGAAGGTCTGTCCACCTACAATTAGTGCGCGGTGATAATCCTGCATGGCACCGGCGAAAATTTCCGATGCCGATGCCGACAGGCGGTTGACCAATACGGTCATAGGTCCTGTGTAAAAAGCGTCGCCTTCATCGTCAGCCAGGACATCTACCTTGCCATCGCTATTACGCACCAACACCGTTGGGCCTTGATCGATGAAGAGCCCAGTCAGCTCGGTTGCTTCCTGCAGGGAGCCACCGCCGTTGTTACGAAGGTCGATGACAATACCGTCAACTTTCTCGTTTTTCAGCTCACCGATTAGCTTGCGAACATCGCGAGTGGTGCTCTTGTAGTTCGGGTCACCTGCACGATACGCCTTGAAGTCCAGATAGAAAGCGGGAACATCGACAACGCCCAACTTATAGGTTTTGCCGTTATGGGGGACGTCAATGATGTGTTTCTGGGCAGCCTGCTCTTCAAGCTTTACCGCTTCCCTGGTGATCGAGACGACCTTGGTCGTCTGGTCGTTTGGCGGATTGCTTGACGGAATGACTTCCAGGCGCACGACAGAGCCTTTTGCACCGCGAATCTTTTTGACTACTTCATCCAGACGCCAGCCGACCACATCGACCATCTCGCCATCTTTACCTTGAGCCACGCCTACAATCTTGTCGGCTGGAGCCAGCTGCTTGCTCTTGTCGGCCGGACCAGCCGGTACCAGGCGCACGATCTGTACGTAATCGTTGTCGCTTTGCAGCACTGCACCGATGCCCTCAAGAGAGAGGCTCATGTTGATATCGAAGTTCTCTGCGCTTTCGGGCGAGAGGTACTGCGTGTGCGGGTCGTACGTTTGAGCAAAGGCGTTGATATAGGTCTGGAAAATATCTTCGCTGCGGGTCTGCTTCAGGCGTGCCAGCTGATTACGATAGCGTTTTTGCAGCTGCTCCTTGATGGCTGCATCATCCTTACCGCCCAGTTTCAGGCGCAGGACTTCATCTTTAAGCTTCTTATGCCACAGTTCATCCAGTGCGGCAGTATTGGCAGGCCATGGAGCCTTCTCACGATTGACGTCAAACGTCTCGTCTGCCGCGAAATTCAACTGAGGAATGCCTTTATCCAGCAGGCCTAGCGTGTAGTCCAGGCGTTCCTTTACACGATCCAGATAACGTTTGTAGATGGTAAAGCCTGGATTCAGGTCGCCTTGCTTGAGCAGATCGTCGAAGCGAGTCCGCCATGCATCAAACTCGGAAATATCGGCTGCATTGAAATACAACCGATTGGGATCAAGCATCTTGAGATAGCTGTCATAGATCTTTATCGAGCGTTCATCGTTAAGCGGTGGCTTGCTGTAGTGATGGCGCTTGAGCAGCTCTACCACATTGAGACTTGCCACGACTTGATCGCGGTCTGGTTTGAGACCGTCCCAGACGTTTGGGCTCGCTGTCTTGGCCGCCAGCGGCAAAGCACTGACACCGAGGATGAACAGGAGGGCGGTACGGGGGAAGAGCTGCTTCATGCTTGATTCGACTAGAGTACGGGTAATAACGCTATAGGCCGTACTTGACCGTTCCGGTTCCCCGCAACAGTCAAGTACGCTGTTAAAGGTCAAAAGCTATCTCACTATGGAGGCACCGTGAACGCATTGCAAGGTATTGAAGGTCAGCTTGAATGGCAACAGCTGACAAGTGCTGCACTTTCTGCGGGAGAAATTCGCATTCAGGTGGCTGCAGCGGGGCTTAATCGCGCCGATCTTCTGCAATTGTCTGGTAATTACCCACCACCACCTGGAGCCCCGCAAACCTTGGGTCTGGAATGTTCTGGCGTAGTAGTTGAGGTCGGCGAAGGTGCTAATTGGAACGTAGGGGATCGCGTTTGTGCGTTGCTGGGCGGTGGTGGCATGGCGAGTGAAGTTGTCGTTCATGGTCAGCATGCGATTCCGGTTCCCGAAGGGCTTTCAATGGCTGAGGCCGCAGCGCTGCCTGAAGTCTGGGCAACAGCGTGGTGCAATCTGTTCGAATTGGCAGCCCTGCAGCCCGGCGAAAAGGTGCTTTTACACGCGGGAGCCAGTGGCGTAGGTTCGGCTGCTATTCAGCTCTGTAAGGCCTTTGGTAATCCCTGCTGGGTCAGCGTAGGCTCCGCTGAGCGATTAGACTATTGCATTTCGCTGGGCGCTGAGGGAGGCGTTGATCGGCATAAAGGGCTGGACGGCTTGCGCGACTTTGGACCTTTCGACGTGATCCTTGATCCGGTAGGGGCAGGCTACGCCGAGCTGAATCTGGATGTGCTGCGCCGTGATGGGCGTTGGGTTCTGATTGGATTGATGAGCGGCAAAGAGGCGCAGTTTGATCTGGCCAAGGTGCTAGGCAAGCGCATCAGTTTGATCGGCTCTACGCTGCGTAACCGTGATACAGCGTTCAAGGCTCGATTGATGGCAGAGCTGGCGGCGCGTGTCTGGCCGCTGTTTACGGAGGGCAAGCTCAAGCCAAATCTCGAGCGACAATTTGCTGCCAAGGATGCCGAGGCGGCATTTGCTGCGTTATCGAGCAACAAGGTGAACGGCAAGGTTGTCATGATTCTTGACGATAGCCTGACCTGAGTCCGGCATTGGCCATGCTCTAGGCATGGCCAGCTTCCGTTAGCTACTTCCATTCAAGGATTGGCCAGCCCCGCAGGTTGGCTTGCTCACGCAGATAAGGGTCAGGATTTACAGCATGTGGATGCCCGACCCGCTCCAGCAGATGTAAATCATTACGTGAGTCGGAATAGAAACTGGCTTCTGCAAGCTCCTCCTCCCGATTTTCCAACAACTCAAGAAGACGCGTTAGTTTGCCCTCTCGATAGGTCAGAATACCTTGAGTGTGGCCGGTATAAACACCGTGAGCCAACTCCAGATCAATGGCCAGTATTTCGCTAATGCCAAGCCTGCCAGCAATCGGCTCGACCAGGTGGGCACCGGAGGCTGAAATCAGCACAATCCGGTCACCTTTGGCACGATGCTCGGCAATACAGCGGCAGGCATCGCTAAAGATCAGGGGCTCGATAACATCCTCAACATAGGCGTCAATTTCGGGCTCCAGTTCTTCAGGTGCTCGGCCTATGAGCGGCTCAAGGGCGAATGCCATGTACTCCTCCATGGCCAGAGAGCCCTCAGAGTAGGCCTGCATCAAGGCAGCGTCACGCTCGATGAAAGACTCGTCAACCCAGCCGAGTTGAGCCATTCGCTGGCACCAAAGGCTGGAGCAGTCACCATCAATCAGGGTTTCGTCAAGGTCGAAAATAGCGAGGGTCATGCGACTTCTCTTGCGGCAGATAAATCGATCCCCAATGTGACGTGTGTGCCGCGTGTGCGCAAGGCGGAGGCATCATGATTGAGGACGTCGACCAAGAGCTCGATCCCCATGGTCCGCACACGGTAGCGAATGACATTGCCTAGCAAGGTATGTCCGATGATCTCTGCACTAGGGCCTTCCGAGGCGTTAATCCTGATCGATTCAGGCCGGATCGCTACCTGTTGGCCGAAGTTGTGGCCTAACAAGGCGGATGCTTGTGCAGCATCCAGAATGTTGTAGTTCCCCATAAAGCCTGCTGCAAACAGGGTCGCCGGTGCGGTATAGAGAGTTTCTGCATCACCACTTTGTACAATACGGCCTTCCTGCATCAAGACGATGCGATCGGACATCGTCAGGGCTTCTTCCTGATCATGGGTGACAAACAAGGTTGTAAGATTGAGTTCTTGTTGCAGGCTACGTATCTGCTCACGCAGATGCCTGCGAATACGTGCATCCAGGGCAGACAGCGGCTCGTCGAGCAACAGCAGGCGTGGGCGTGTAACGAGGGAGCGCGCAAGGGCGACACGCTGACATTGCCCTCCCGACAGCTGATGGGGATAGCGACCTTCGAATCCCTTGAGTTCTACCAGTTCGACCGCCTCAGCCGTGCGTCTGATTAGCGTCTGTCGATCCACCTTTTGCATCTTCAAGCCGAAAGCCACGTTTTGCGCCACTGTCATGTTGGGGAACAGCGCATAGCTCTGGAAGACCATGGCGATGCCGCGCTTCTGAGGAGATAAGGCTGCGATATCCTGGCCATCAAGCAGAATGCGACCACCGTTCACGGGGGTAAGTCCGGCCAGGCAGCGAAGGAGTGTGGATTTTCCGCAGCCTGAAGGGCCTAGAAGCGTGACCAGCTCACCTTGTTTGGCAGAAAACTCAATATCCTGAAAGATCATGGTCGAGCCGTAGCTCTTGTGCAGCTGTTTGACGCTTAAAAAGCTCATGATTTGTCCCGACTTAAACCACTGGCCGCCCACGTTACGATCAGCACAACCAGAAAGTAGGAGATAACCAGCGCGCTGGTAAAGTGGCCACTGCCGTTGCGCATGTTGTATAGGTAAACCTGCAGGGTTTCGTAACGCGCGCCCACCAAGATATTGGCAAAGACGAATTCGCCTATCAGAAACGAGAACGAAAGAAATAGCGCTACCATCAGGCCCTTGCGTAAGTTGGGCAGTACCACCAGAAGGGCTGCCCGGAAGGTGCTGGCACCCAGAAGGTGAGCGGCATCCATTAGATCGTGGACATTCAATGCCTGCAGGTTATTGCTGATGGCCCGGTACATGAACGGCAAGGCAATGGTGAAATAGCAGCCAATCAGAATCCATGGTGTGCCTATCAAGGGAAGCGGTCCACCCGCATAGAGCTGTAACAGCCCTACTGATGACACCACTGGTGGTACGGCGAATGGCAGCAGGATCAATACGTTCATAAGCGCATCGAGCCTGGGAAAGTGGTAGGCGATCACGAACATGAGTGGCAGTACAAGAAATATTGCCAACAGCAGCGCCCCCACGCATACGACCAGCGAGTGGCCAAATGCGATGAGAAAGCGTGAGTCGCTCCAGAGCGCCGCATACCATTTCAGTGTCAAGCCGCTGGGTAGAAGCGTGGCAGACCATTGGGTTGCCAATGAATACAGCAGGGTAGCGGCGAGCGGAAGCAGGAGGATCAGAAATAGCAGCCAGACAACCAGGCGATGGTAGAGCGAAACCGACCGGCTAGCGTTTGACATGGTAGCTCCGGCGTAGCAGCCACTGATGGGTAAAGGTAATGACAGTCATGAGAATCACCAGCAGCATGGCGAGGGCGCTGGCCAGATTTGGATCCAGGAATATATCGCCAGAAACCAATGCTGCGATGCGTACCGGAACGACATTAAAGTTGCCCGTTGTCAGGGCGTAGACGGTTGCATACGCTCCTAATGCATTGGCTAGCAGGATGATAAAAGTGCCGAGCAGTGCCGGGGTCAATACGGGCAGTCCGATATGCCGCCAGAAATGCCATGTGCTGGCGCCAAGCAGTGAGGCTGCTTCGCGCCAGTCTTCGCGCAGAGCGTCAAAGGCGGGGTAGAGCAGCAGAACACCGAGCGGAATCTGAAAATAGGTATAGATCAGAATCAGTCCGTTTTTGGAGTACAGATTGAAATCTTCGATCAATCCGGCTTGCTTGAGCAGTAGGGTCAAGCAGCCATTAAAGCCCAATAGGATGATGAAGGCGAAGGCCAGGGGAACGCCGGCAAAGTTGCTCGTCATGTTGGCAAAGGCCGTTACGAAGTCCCTTAGCCTTGAGTCGACCTGGCGTAACGAATAACTGCCCAATACTGCAATCAGTAGGCCTAGTACGCTGGACCAGACAGAGATTTCCAGCGAGAAGCGCATGGCCTGGCGATAGAAGGGGGACCCAAGGATCTCGCTAAAATTACCCAGCCCCCAACCGTCCAGGCTTTTGAGGCTATTGACGGCGATCCAGATCAACGGTGCTATCTGGAACGCACAAAAGAAAATCAGAAATGGCAAAAGGCATAATGTGGCCAGCCATTTGCCTTTCATGCCAGTAACTCCCGGCAAACCTGCTTGTCATGCGCTGCACCTAAAAGCTCGCAGAGCGTGCCGCATAGATCGGCCTGTAACGGTGTTGCCTCTTTCAGGCTGAAGCTTGAGCCAAACACGAATAAAGGTACTTCACGCTCTTCAGGCAAGACGCCTCCATGACTACGATCATCGTTCATGCCGTGATCGGCGGTCACCACCACCTGATAGCCTTCCTCTAGCCAGATTGGTAGATAGTTGGACAAATATATATCGGCCATTCGTGTGGCATTGCGGTATTGACTGCTGGAAAGGCCGTGCGTGTGGCCCGCATCGTCGATATTCATCGAGTGAACCAGAAGAAAGTCAGGTGAGTGGCGCACTCTCAGGCTTTCTGCATCGTCGAAGAGGTGAGAGTCTGGATAATGATCGGCATAATAAAAATGCCCATGCTGAATAGGCAGCTCAGGTGCGCAGGTATGACGGTCTCGCGGGGCCTCGAAAGGCGACAGGTTGTAAAGCTCGCTTATCCAATGGTAAGCCGCAGCCGCCGTAGTAAGGTGTGCTGCACGTGCATAATGAAACACGCTGCGCTGGTTCGAGAGCCGAACGATCTGGTTATGCGTAATGCCACTGTCGACAGGACGTACGCCTGTCAGGATGCACTCATAAAGCGGGCGTGACAGGGACGGTAGTTCACACTGCAAGGTATAGAGCCGTCCACGTCCAGCCTTACACATTCCCTGTAGATAGCCCATGCAGTCATGGGCCACTCCATAAGCAAGGCCATCAAGCACAACCAGGATCGTTCTCATCAGATCACTGCTTCATCTGCATGATCACGTTTTCCTGCCAGAGGCGTGGCAGGCGCTTGGCTGTTTCTTCCCACGCCTTGGCATCGGCGATGGGCTTGGCACTGGCGTACTGCTCACTTGGCAGTAGTTTGGCTTTCACATCCTCGGGTAGCTGGATATGGTCGGCTCGAATAGGGCGGGCGTAACCACGTGCCAGGTTGATCTGTCCTTCATCAGAAAGAATATATTCCCGGGCGAGCTTGGCGGCATTGGGATGCTTGGCGTGCTTGTTCAAAATCGTGGTATAGCCGGACGTAATCGAGCCATCCGAAGGAATGAGCACTTCGAAGCGGGATTGGTCGATCTGATCGCGATAGTTCAAACCGTTGAAGTCCCAGACGATGCCTACTTCGACTTCACCTTTTTCCAGTGTCGAGACGACCGGGTTGGTCATAGACAGGCGGCCTTGTTGAGCCAGCTTGCCAAAATATTCCAGGCCGGGCTTGATATTCTTTTCATCTCCACCATTGGCATAGGTTGCTGCCAGCACACCGCTGACAGCCTGGGAGGCAGCGCTCACATCACCAATGGCAACTTTATAGTTGCCTTTGAGCAGATCGGCCCAGCTATGGGGTACATCAGCTACCAGCTGCTTGTTGACAATAAACGCGATAGTGCCGGTATACGCCAGCATCCAGTGACCATCCTTGTCCTTGGCCCAGTCGGGAATCTGCTCCCAGGTAGTCGGTTTATAAGGCTGGGTCACGCCTTTCTCTACGGCGACAGGGCCGAACGAAGCACCTACATCACCAATATCAGCAGTAGCGTTTTCCCCCTCAGCGGCAAATTTGGCGATTTCCTGAGCCGAGCTCATGTCTGTATCCATGTGCTTGAGGCCATACTTCTTTTGCAGGTCGGCCCAGGTGTCCTTCCAGTTGGCCCAAGTGTCCGGCATACCCACGCTATCTACCTGCCCCTCTTGGCGGGCAGCCTGTTCAAGCGCATTCATATCCGTGGCAGCCAGGGCCAAGGTGCCATTCAGCGCAATTGCGCTACCCAACAGTGAAGCAAGCAAGCGTTTCATTAGGCGCTCCTTCGAGGTGTGGTCGATTGGCTGGTCTAGGTCAGCAAGACACAAGCCAATCTACCGGCGAAGAATGACGATTTGATTTCCAGCCTGACTGTGTTGATGCGTGGATGTACCTTCAGTGGTGACTCGCCAATTAGGCTTTCTGCTTAACGGGGTGGTCATGTAGGTGATCTATGCTGGCCATATTCTTTTTAGCTCAGGCATGCGTGAGCCCTATTGGCTGGACTAGTCCAAATGAGAGCAAGCCCGCACGACGATGCACCGAAAACTGTCACAGCGATTTGCCGCACATTGGAAGAGCGGATTGTCTGCGGTGCGCTTGCACCTTCCAGCAAATTACCCGCGGAGCGGCGGTTGAGCGAGGCATTTTCAACCACGCGGATTACATTGCGTGAAGCACTCGGACAGCTGGAGTCACAGGGACTGATTTACCGGGAGGAGCGTCGCGGCTGGTTTGTCTCGCCTCCCAGGGTTGCGTACAACCCTCTAGTGCGTTCGCACTTTCATGCCATGGTGGCAGGGCAGGGCCGGGTACCGGCCACTGAGGTGCTATCGGCTCGGCTGGTACCGGCTAATGCTACTGTATGCGGGCTTTTGGAGCTTCCTGAGCGCACAGGCGTGTATCAGATACGGCGAGCCAGACGCATAGATGGTCGCTTGGTGCTCTATGTAGAGCACTATCTCAATCCGATCTATTTTCCCAACATCCTGCAATTCGATCTGACCCATTCACTGACCGATTTATATGCCAGCGAATACGGCATTCGTTATGGACGTGTTCGTTTCGAAATGCGGCCTACCGCCTTGCAGGCCGACGCTGCGCTTGCGCTCAAGGTCAGTATGGGAAGCCCTGCATTGCATATCACACGTATCAATCGTGATCAGCAGGGGCGTTTGATCGATTGTGATCTGGAATATTGGCGGCATGACGCTATCCATGTAAGCGTAGACGTGCCGGAGTGAGTGATGTACGGCGCCGTTATATGACGCCGTATCAGAAGGGGTTGGTCAGGCGTAGTTGTCCGGGCTCAACGTGCGCTCGATGAGCTCCATAAGAATATGAATGACCTTGATATGCAGCTCCTGAACGCGATCAGCATAGTTGCCACCAGGGGCACAAATGCAGACGTCTGCCATGGTCTCAAGTTGAGAGCCTGATTTACCCGTCAGGGCAATAACCTTGATCCCTAGTGCCTTTGCGGCTTCAGCGGCTTTAAGCACATTAGGACTCTTGCCGCTGGTGCTGATGGCCAGCAAGACATCGCCCTCACGGCCATGGGACTCAATATAGCGAGAGAAGATGTAGTCGTAGCCGAAGTCATTCGCCACACAACTGATATGACTGGCATCACTGATGGAAATGGCAGCGATGCCAGGGCGGTTCTTGCGATAACGGCCGGTCAGCTCTTCAGCAAAGTGCATGGCATCACACATGGAGCCACCGTTGCCACACGAAAACGCCTTGCCTTTATGCTCAAAGCTTTCAATCAGCAGTTCTGCCGCACGCTCGATATTCTGCAGCGCCTGTTCGTCAGCCAAAAAATTATCCAGTGCTGTCTTGGCTTCGAGCAGACTATTGCGGATATGCGTGATCATCGTGCGGTTTCCTCTGCCTTACGGCAGTACATGGCTGGAATAGAAAGCTTTGAGGACTTTTACCAGGTAGTTAAGGTCATGGCTGCCAGCGAGTTCGCGAATCGAGTGCATGGCGAACGTGGGTAAGCCAATGTCTACTGTGCGAATCCCTAGCTGGCTGGCTGTAATCGGTCCGATGGTCGAGCCGCAACTCATGTCGCTACGAGTGACAAAGCTCTGAACCGGCACCTCATTCTCCAGGCACAGGTGACGGAAGAATCCACCGGTTTCGCTGTTGGTGGCATAGCGCTGGTTGTTATTGATCTTGATAACCGGGCCGGCATTGAGTTTAGGCCCATGGTTGCCATCATGCTTTTCGGCATAGTTAGGATGTACGCCATGAGCGTTGTCAGCGGAGATCAAGAGCGAACGGGCAATGATTCGGGTAAAGTCTTCGCCTTCTGGCAGCACACGGCGCATCACCTGCTCCAGGAATGGGCCGTCTGCGCCGCAATGGGAGCTTGAACCAACTTCCTCGTGGTCTGTGCATACCAGGACGCAGCTTTCATTGCCATCCGCCGACAGAAGCGCTTCCAGGCCTGCATAACAGGACAATAAGTTGTCCAGGCGGGCACCTGCAATGAAGTCTTCATCCAGGCCAACAACGGCGGCCTTCTGAACATCATAAAATGACAGCTCAAAGTCGAGTACCGACTCGGCCAGAATGCCATGTTCTCTTTCCAGCTGCTCGGTCAACAGTGCACGAAAATCGCGGCGCTCACTGGCTGGAACCTGCGCCACGATAGGTGGAAGCTCATTTTGGGCATTGATCGGCCAGCCTTGATTAGCTTCGCGATTCAAGTGAATGGCAAGGTTGGGAATGATGGCGATCGGACGTTTGAAATCTATCAAACGACTATGCTGTGTACCGGTTTGGCGAAAGGTCACACGGCCTGCCAATGACAGGTCACGGTCGAACCAGGGTGCCATGAGCATCCCACCGTATACCTCTACGCCCAATTGCCAGAACCCTTGCTTGTAGAGTTCAGGGTTGGGCTTTACGCGTAGACAAGGGCTGTCGGTATGGGCACCCACCATGCGTAATCCGTTGCGTAGCGGATCGTCACCCAAGCGGAACGCGATCAATGAGGAATCATTGCGTGTGACGTAGTAGCGTCCGCCCGGGCGGATATGCCATGTTTCCCTTTCATCCAGACGCTGAAAGCCAGCCTGCTCAAGACGGCGGCTCAGCGTGGCGGTGGCATGAAAAGGGGTAGGGGACGAAGCGAGAAAGTCGATCAAACCTTGATTGAGTGTGTCGCGCATGCGGTACTCCTTACGATATGTCCCTAGTCTATCCATTTATGATGTTAGGCGGCTAACTCAGTTGGTCGACCGCAGACCACAATTTCAAAAGATGCCCGTGCTTGTCGGCTCCTTTTGTGGTCTCCCGGTCCGCTCGACTTTCTTGAAGTGAATTAAAGCTAGTCTGACGGCGACGCGAGAAGGGGGGCTGCCACTACCATAACGCCTGACACTGCCTTACCGCCTTGTGGCTCGAATAACTGACCTGCGATAAATCCGTTTGGCTGCAGGCTAGAGAAAGCTGAGTACCATAAGGCATTGAAGGATGCAGGCTGGCAGAGGGAAGTGAGAAGCGGGCATTAATCAAGAGGCGTATAGGCCGTTGTAGCTCTTCAATCGAGCCTGCTGCAAGGCAAGGCGCTCACGTTGTTTGCGTGTAAACCGGTACTTAAACGCTCAAAAGCTTCCGCAGACGCATCAATGATGACGATATGTTAGCCCGCGCAGCTCAAGCGTATTTCGGCCAATACCACAGCCAAGATCAAGCTTAACCCCTGCATGCTCACTCCAATGGTTCAGCGCACACAGTAGCGTAGGGCGAGCCGGCTCGTTGCCTATGGCGTCGTGGCAGCCTGTCCATCAAAACGGCGCTACGTTTTCAAAACGCATTCGTTCGCCTGTCTTGGGGTGGGTCAGCGCGAGGAGGCTCGCGTGTAGGCACAATCGAGAGTATGCATTCAGCGCTTTTTCATGGGCGTAGAGCCGATCACCCAATAATGGATGACCTATAGATAGCATATGCACACGAAGCTGATGAGAGCGTCCTGTAATAGGTGTCAGTTCGACACGACTGTAATGCCCGCAGCGCTCCAGAACACGCCAGAATGTCAACGCGTGACGGCCTAGCTCATGATCAACGACATGGCGTGGCTTGGTTGGGGGGTCATACCGCAGGGGTAACTCAATACGGCCGCTGTCGGCCTCAGGCTCGCCCCAGCAAAGCGCGGTATAGGCTTTCTCTGTCTCGCGATCATGAAACTGGCGAGAGAGCTCGCGGTGGCTATCTGGATCGCGGGCAAGCACCATGATCCCAGAGGTTTCCCAATCCAGGCGGTGCACAATACGTGCCTCGGGATAGCCGTTTTCCTGGAGGCGAGTTACCAGGCAATCCCTGTTATCTTCGGCTCGACCGGGAACCGAAAGCAGCAGGGTCGGCTTGTCTACTACCAGTAACGCGTCGTCCTGGTGGATGAAACGGATATTTGAAAGAGGCATGTCACATTCAGGAGAGAGCCCATCGGCGGTCAAGACCGCCGATGAATAACCGGACAAAAATCAACGATCTCGGTCTGGCAGGGTGATATTCAGTTCCAAAATCGAGCAGCTGCCCTGATTTTCCAGTTCCACCTGGATTTGGTCCTGCTCGATTGGTACGTATTTGCGGATTACTTCCAGCAGGTCTTTCTGCAACTGAGGCAGATAGTCGGGCTGGGAGTGGCGTCCACGCTCATGGGCAACGATGATCTGTAGCCGCTCTTTGGCGATGGAAGCGCTGTTCTGCTTCCTCCGCTCGCGAAAGAAAGCAAAGAGGCTCATTCGTTCCCCCCAAATAGTCGTTGCAAGAAGCCCTTCTTCTTCACATCCAGGAAGCGATGGGGCATTTCTTTGCCGAGCAGACGCTCTACTGCGTCGCTATAGGCTTGACCAGCATCGCTCTGCTCATCAAGGATGACCGGGATACCCTGGTTCGATGCCTTGAGAACAGCCTGCGACTCAGGAATGACGCCAAGAAGACGGATAGCCAGAATTTCTTCCACGTCTTCTACGCCCAGCATCTCACCCTTGTTAACCCGCTCAGGGTTATAGCGAGTCAACAGCAGGTGCTCCCTGATAGAGTCCTCGCCATTTTCTGCGCGCTTGGACTTGCTGGCGAGCAGGCCAAGCATCCGGTCCGAGTCACGTACGGAAGAGACTTCCGGGTTGGTCACGACAATCGCCTCGTCAGCGTAGTACATGGCCAGGTGAGCGCCTTTCTCAATACCAGCAGGGGAGTCGCACACAATATATTCGAAGCTACCCTTAAGTTCTTCGATGACCTTGCCGACACCCTCTAGAGTAAGGGCGTCCTTGTCGCGTGTCTGACTGGCTGCCAGCACGTATAGATTCTCAAGACGCTTGTCTTTGATAAGCGCCTGGGTGAGCGTTGCTTCGTTGTTGATGACGTTTACGAAGTCATACACAACGCGACGCTCGCAACCCATGATGAGGTCGAGGTTACGCAAACCCACGTCGAAGTCGACGATAACGGTCTTGTGGCCGCGCAGGGCCAGACCAGTGCCGATGGCCGCGCTTGTGGTTGTTTTGCCGACACCGCCTTTACCGGAGGTGACTACGAGTACTTTGGCCAAGCTGATTCACCCTAAATTCGAAATAAGCTCACGGAATGAACGGCTGGAGTACCAAAAATTGGCCGCCGGAACACTACACAATACTCGGCTGGACTCCAGACGCCACTCGGGTCTGGAAGCGGTAGTGATGACACTACCGCTTCGTAAAAAATTCGCGGCAGTATCCGTTAAAGACGTGTGATGTTCAACACATCTCCAGACAGACTAATCTGAACAGGATTCCCCCACTGAGGATGTCTGCGCAAGTCTTCCGCTACTTTGTATTGTCCAGCAATCGAGACCAGTTCGGCGGTGAGTTGCTGGCAAAAAATTCTTGCTTTTGTGTCGCCCTTCACACCTGCAAGGGCGCGACCTCGCATGGGACCATACACATGAATATTGCCGTCTGCGAGCAATTCAGCTCCCGGACTTACCGAGGATAACACCACCAGGTCTCCACCGGGTGCATAAAGCTGCATGCCACCGCGTACCGGTGCGGTAATAACCTTGGTAGGGTTTATAGTTGGCTCTACAGGCTTTTCCTGTTCAGGGGCTGGCTCTGCTTTTAATGGCTCGCGCTCACGCAGCTCAAGGGCGCGCTCACGTCCCGTACCGTTTGACGGAGGAAGCACAGGCAGATCGAAATCATTGGCTGCCCGGATATCCAAAGGCCGCCTGGCCCGCAGCGCCAGGGTGCGCAGGCCGTGACGGCGACAGAGATCGAGCAGGGCGCCTAAGTCGAGTGCTTCATCATCTTCGTCGAGTTTATCGAGCGACAGGATGAGTGGAGTGTCATGAAAGAAGTTGGGCGCCTGTGCCACTTTCTGCGCCAATTGGCGATCAAGGCGCGAAAGGTCGTTACGGGAGAGTTCCAGTACAGTAATGGCAAGCATGTTGCCTTTTAGCTGGAATACGGAATCGTTATCGAGAAGATCAACCTGGCTCATGTTGGGACCGCGTGCGTCAGATGCCGAGGACTTATAACGAGATGACAAGCATGTCGCAAGCATGGCTGCTTGCTAACGGTCAGGAATGTAGAATGTACCGTTTAATATTCACCAGGATGTTTGATGGAACGCCCTCGCTTTCGACTTGCTTTTCTTCATCCCCGTTATTGGCTGCTCTGGCTAGGGTTGGGCGTACTCTGGCTGGTCGTACAGCTACCCTATTGCGTACTGCTCCGCCTGGGTCGCGCAATAGGCTGGGCCATACTGCACGTTTCTGCCAGCCGACGCCATATCGCGATGCGCAATCTTGAGCTGTGCTTTCCTCAGTGGAGTGAGGCTGAGCGCCAGCGTGTGCTCAAGGAAAACTTCGCCTCGAGTGGTATTGCTCTGATTGAAATGGCCATGAGCTGGTGGTGGCCTAGATCGCGCCTGAGTAAGCTTGCCCATATCGAAGGGATCGAGCATCTTCAGCAAGCCCAGCAGGAGGGCAAAGGGGTCATTCTGATGGCGTTGCATTTTACGACGCTTGAGATTGGTGCTGCGCTGCTTGGGCAGCGGCATACCATCGACGGAATGTACCGTGAACACAAGAATGCGGTTTTCGATTACATACAGCGACGGGGCCGTGAGCGGCATAATCTTGATGCCACCGCTATAGAACGCGAGGATGTGCGGGCTATGTTAAAAGTGCTCAGGAGCGGACGCGCCATTTGGTACGCACCGGATCAGGATTATGGTGCCAAGCAAAGTGTCTTTGTGCCGCTATTCGGAATTCAGGCCGCTACCGTTACCGCCACGACCAAGTTTGCACGGCTAGGCCGAGCGCTGGTCATGCCCTTTACTCAGGAACGGCTCGCAGATGGTTCGGGTTACCGCCTGGTCATCCATCCGCCGTTGGAAAACTTTCCTGGCGAGACTGAAGAATCCGATTGTTTGAGAGTCAATCAATGGGTAGAAAAGTGTGTCAGTGAACTGCCCGAGCAGTATCTCTGGGCACACCGACGCTTCAAGACGCGGCCTGCTGGAGAGCCCAAGCTATACTCTAAGGAGGACTAATCTCTGCGGAGTGTCAATGACACGCTATGCTCATGGCGGCTTAGTCTGTTTTAGCCTCTAGGCTCAAGGAAAAGGTGTTGGACGCTACTTCGACTGTTCCTGTTACAGGGCTGATCCTGTCTGGTGGAGGTGCCCGAGCGGCTTACCAGGTAGGCGTGCTTTCCGCCATTGCCGAGTTGCTGCCTGCGGGTGCACGCAATCCTTTTCCCGTCATTGTGGGGACATCGGCGGGTGCCATAAATGCGACGGTACTGGCCTGTGGTGCGCTGCAGTTTCAGCATGCCTGTCAGCGCCTGACTGAGGTCTGGCGGGATTTTCACATTCATCAGGTCTATCGCAGTGACTGGTCAGGGATCATCCGGCAAGCCAGTCGTTTTGTCGGACAAAACTTCTTTGGCATTCGTGGCAGGACGCCGACAGCATTGCTTGATAATGCACCTTTGCGCGAGTTGTTGACCCGGGAGCTGGATTTTTCGGGCATTACAGCGGCAGTCAAGACGCGGCATCTTAGGGCCGTTGCGATTACTGCATTTGGTTATGATTCTGGCCACTCGATGACATTTTACCAAGGTCATGGCGCTATCGATCCTTGGTTGCGTCACCGGCGGGTTGGGTTTCCAACTCGACTGAACGTAGAGCACTTAATGGCCAGTTCAGCCATTCCGCTGATCTTTCCAGCAGTCAAGCTAGGGCGTGAATACCTGGGGGATGGATCGGTACGGCAGGCCGCACCCATTAGCCCAGCGTTGCACCTTGGTGCTAATCGAGTACTGATTGTAGGCGTCAGTAACAACGCGCACGCCGATGCCTCTCATTCGGAGGACGCTTCTGCTGCAACCGGCAGGGCGCCTACGCTGGCGCAGATTGGTGGGCATCTGTTGAACAGTACGTTTATTGACAGTCTGGAAAGCGACACGGAAATGCTTGAGCGGATCAATTTAATGAGCCAGATGATTCCTCCTGCCGAGCGGCAGGGACGCTTAAGAGTTAAACCGGTTGAAACATTGGTGATTGCACCCAGTGAACCGCTGGCTGAGATTGCCGCTCGATTTCGGCATGAACTGCCAAGATCCCTGCGTTTATTTCTTCGCGGGTCCGGTACGACCAAGAAAGGCGGATCTGCGGTGTTGAGCTATTTGCTATTCGAGTCAGGTTATTGTTCGGAATTGATCGCGCTTGGAAGGCGAGATGCCTTGGCCAAGCGAGATCAATTGATTCAATTTCTAGGACTGGAATTGGCTGGTGTTCATTGACCAAACTCGCCTCGCTGGTAGTCCTGTAGCGCTTGTTCAATCTGCTCACGCGTATTCATGACAAAGGGGCCGTACTGAACAATGGGTTCATTCAATGGCGCGCCTGCAATTAACAGCACACGAGCGCCTTGAGAGGATCGAATCGTCAGTTGTCCTTCATCGCTCAAGCGAACCAAACGATTTGTCGTTACGTGGACCGCCGTATCGCCTCCGACCTCTATCTCTCCCTCATACACATAAAGTAAAGCGCGATGCCCCTCGGGAAGCCTTGGGCTGATAGTGCTTTGCGCGGGCATGATGAAGTCAAAATACTGTGGATCCGTATCCGGACGTTGCACAGCGCCTGTCTGTTGGTATTCCCCGTCATTGAACTGACCCGCAAGCACAACGACCTCTACGCCTTGGGACGTTGTCAGGCGAGGTACTTCAGCGGGTTCATAGTCACGGTAGCTGGCAGGGTCCATTTTGTTTTTTGCAGGCAGGTTCAGCCACAGCTGGAAACCTCGCATTACGCCTTCGTGCTGCTCAGGCATTTCGCTATGAATAATGCCGCGAGCGGCGGTCATCCACTGCAGGCCACCAGGACTAAGGAGTCCCTGGTTGCCCAAGTGATCTTCATGGCGCATACGGCCTTCGAGCATGTAGGTAACTGTCTCGAAACCACGGTGAGGGTGAGCTGGGAAGCCACCGATATAGTCATCAGCGTTGGCTGTGTCGAATTGATCCAGCATGAGGAAAGGATCAAAGCGCTCAACGCCATGGCCAGCGAATACACGTGTCATGCGTACGCCCGCTCCATCTGAGGCGGGTTGGCCGGTATGCAATTCCAGAACGTTACGGTACATAGTTAATGCCTCCCAAAGGGCAAACGGAACGTTTAGCCAGTAGATGAAAGCTATAATAATTCATTTAATCAGATGTATTTATGCTTATTTTTCAGGATTAATATCAGATTATTCGATGGTTTAGATTTGAAAAAAGCCGGCGTAAAAGCCGGCTTTTTTTACTCCCTGATCTGGAGCTTACGTGCTTCGGTATAGACGTAACGAACCTTCTCATACTCAAAGGGAGAGTTGAGCTGGCCATATCGGAAGTTGGTTATGTAACGCAGGTTGATTCCCCTTAGCAGCAAGATTTCAGGATGCCGGCCGCTTTCCTGGCTCACGTTCAGGTAATTAACCTGACTCTCAGCCAGTGTATCAACTGCGAAACCGCTAGCATCCCGCAGGTTGGAGGGCCCTAGTAGCGGCAGTACAAGGTAAGGGCCACTAGGTACGCCATAAAAGCCCAGTGTCTGACCAAAGTCTTCAGATTGCTTGGCCAGTCCCATGCGTGTTGCTGGGTCCCATAAGCCAAATACGCCGATAGTGGTATTGAACAACAGGCGTCCCGTAGTATTCAGGGCTCTTTTACCCTTGAGCTGCAACATGCTATTCAGCAAGTTACTGACATCGCCCAGGTTGCTGAAGAAATTGGTGACGCCGCTACGCACGAAGCCCGGCGTGACCCAGCGATAGCCATTAACAACCGGCAGCAGAACCCACTCATCCAAGCGGTAATTGAAGTGGTAAATGCGGCGGTTCCAGGACTCCAGCGGATCATAGACATCAAGCGCATTAAGTGACGCCCGCTCGAATTCGCGCTGATCCAATCCTGGGTTGAATTTCAGAGTGGACAGAGGATTGGTGAAGCCGTCTCCGCCTACTGGTGCAGCCGGCAATGTGGATGAGGTCGTGTCAGCGAAAGCGTAGGCGCTAAACAGCAAGGGCAATAAACAAAGGAATTTAGCCACGGGCAAAGAACTCCAGCATGGCGTCGGCGTTGACGCGATAATTGAGATTGCCGCAATGCCCGCCCAGCGGGTAAAGGGTTAAGCGATTACCAAACGTGCGGCGCAGGAAGCCGATATCGCCCGGACCAAGAATCAAGTCATCCGCATTGTGCATTACGCCGATTTTGTCGCTCTCTTTGAGATAGCTTTCTAGCGCCGTCAGGCTTGATTGTCTGGCCAGCTCCGCTAGGCCGGTGCCCTTGGTCGTCCGTTCCCAGGAGGGCAGTAGCTGGTCATACATGTAGCAGTCAAAGTCGCATTGCAGGGCGCGGGCAAAAAAGCGCGACAGGCTGGTGCCCTGATAGATAGGGTAGCCGGGTGGTGTTATCAGGCCGCGGCGATTGATCAGGTCGGACGTAAAAGCGATGTCAGCGGCAGAAAAGCGGAACGATGTGCCAATGAGCATCGCCATTTCTTCATTGCTCAAGCGTTGAGGCGACTGCTGGAAATCAAAAAGTAATGCTTCGTTAAGATCAACGTGGCCTTTCTGCTGGAAATAACGAGTCAGCTTTGCCAGTACAAGCTCATAAAAGGTCCGGTTGTTGGTGATGCCATTGACTTGAGTCTGGACCAGGCGATCAAGGTTACGCACCGAGGTTAATAGGTTAACTGGTGGATTAAGCAGTAAAACGCGAGAGAAGTTGAAGCTGCGCTGGCTCTCATCAAGCTTGCTGACGAATGCAGCATCCAATGCCCCCAGGCTGTAGCCCGTAAGAAAGTATTTGGTTACAGGTAGCTTGGGATGCTGCGCGCGAACCGCCTGCATGACACGGTAGAGATCTTCTGCATCACCAGGTGTATAGCCAGGTGTAGCTTGCCGGGAAGCCGCTGCCATAAAGTCATAGCTGGTGGGCGAGGACAGCTGCACAACATGGTAGCCTGCACTGTAATAAAGACGCTTCAGGTATTCCGGCGTGCTGGATGAATAACTGGCACCGGTCCCGGCAATGATGAAGATCAAAGGTGCAGGGCGGTCCTGCTGTGCCAACCGATAATGTAATTTCTTGACCGCCCAGAAGTTATCTGGAAGTTCATGCTCCCGTTCAGGCCGCAGGTTGATGCTGTAGTCTTTCTGGTCGATTTCCAGATCGGTAGGCAGCAGCGGCCGCAGGTCTGCGGGCGTAGAGGTAATAGTGGCTTCGAAGGGGTTGGTCAGCGGATAGCCATAAGTAGCAGCATCAATGTCAGCTGCGACAACACGGCCGGAGAGACCAAGCAGGAGCGCACCCAGTAAAGCTGTAATGCGCAACGGGCTAAGCATAAGGAGAGTCCTTTCGCAGGGTTGCTTATTGGAATAGGCCTATGACCACGGCCGAATAATAAGGTGCGCTGGGCTTGTTGGCTCTGTATTAAATTGTGCGCTTGGCCAAGCTTGTCAGGGTTTCGCCTGTTACTCGATTGACGGTCCATTCGTCCATTGAGATAGCGCCCAAGCTGCGATAGAACTGAATTGCAGGTTCGTTCCAGTCCAAAACGGACCATTCCAGACGTCCGCAATTGCGTTCTACTGCCAAGCGCGCCAGGTTGACGAGAAGTGCTTTTCCAAGACCTACCCCGCGAGCGGCAGGGCTGACGTACAAATCTTCTAGATAGATGCCTGGCTTGGCGAGCCAAGTTGAGTAGTTATGAAAGAACAAGGCAAACCCGGCGGGAGTCCCGTCTACTTCGCCTATCAATACTTCAGCATAAGGACGCTCACCAAACAGTGTCATGCGTAAGGTGTCCTCGGTTGCCATGACCTCCTCAGGCATTTTCTCGTAATCGGCCAGTTCCCTGATAAAGGTCAGAATCTGTGGGACATCCGTGTCAGTAGCTGGGCGGATATTCAGGCGGGACATGTAAAACCTCGACATCGGAAAAGCGCTAAGCATGCCGAGGCTCCTTCCGGGAGGCAATAGAGGTGCCATTTCATCCCAGGTGTCGTATATGACGTTTACTTATGTCGCTCTCAGGGCAACCCCATTTTCGTCGCGCTTGAAGATAGAGCTAGTGCAGTGATGCCGTTTTCAATAAGGGGACAAAGGATGCGAATGTTTCGAAAGGTAGTGGGCCTGAGTATAGGACTCTTCCTGTCGGCAGCAGCTAGTCTTGCCATAGCAGCGGCCAAGCCAACAGTAACCATTGGCTATGTAGATGGATGGGCCGATAGCGTAGCGACCACCTTTACGGCGGCTGAGGTCATCCGGCATCAGCTTGGCTATGAAGTCAAGCTGATGCCGGTGGCAGCAGGAATCATGTGGCAGGGCGTTGCACGCGGTAAGCTGGACGCCATGCTTTCGGCATGGTTACCGGGGACACATGGCTCCTATTACGAGAAGATGAAAAACGAGGTTGCTGACCTGAAGGCCAATACGCCGGATGCCAAGATTGGTTTGATCGTTCCCGAGTACGTCAAAGCTTCCAGTATCACTGATCTTGTAGCGCAGAAAGGCGATTTTGGTGGACGCATCGTAGGTATTGATGCCGGCGCGGGCGTCATGATTAAAACCGATGAAGCAATCAAGGCCTATAATCTGGATTACAAGCTGGTAGCCAGTTCAGGCAGCGGGATGATTGCTGAGCTGATACGTGCGGAGCGAGATCAGAAGCCAGTTGTTGTAACCGGTTGGATTCCTCACTGGATGTTTGCCAAATGGAAACTGAAGTTTCTTGATGACCCCAAGGGAGTCTATGGCGGCTCCGAGCAGGTGCACACTATGGCTAATCCCGAATTGGAAAAAAAGGCCAAGCCAGTATGGGATTTCCTGAAGAAGTTTTCCTGGCAGCCAGGAGAGGTCAATGAAGTTATGCTGGCTATTGAAGAAGGCAAGAAGCCCGAGCAGGCTGCAAAGGACTGGTTGACGGCCCATCCTGATCGGGTGAAGAGCTGGCTGTAAATTGTTGACCTAAAAGAAAAGTGCCCCGCGATGCGGGGCTTTTCTTTAACCAATGGTCACCGGTGGTAGAGTGCTTAGCTCAATACTTAGCGCTCTTTTAGGGGCTAGGACTTCGGCCTCTCCATCGACAACTTGCTCATCGTTCTGGTTGAAGACGCGTGTGGCCAGACGCACTCGATTCTTGGGCAGCTTTTCCAATACTTCGATTTCGATTTTTAGCGTATCACCCAGCTTTACGGCCTTGTTAAAGCTTAGGGTTTGTCCCAGGTAAATAGAGCCAGGACCAGGAAGCTCGCATGCAATAGCCGCACTGATCAGGGCGCCGCTCAGCATGCCGTGGGCGATACGCTCACGGAAAGCGCTTCTGGCAGCATAGTCAGCGTCCAGATGCACAGGGTTGCGGTCGCCGGAGAGTTCAGCAAACAGGAGTACGTCGCGCTCTTCAATCACGCGAGTAACACAGGCTTTCTGGCCTACTTCCAAAGCTTCATATGGGATATTGTCGGTCATGCTTAAAGATGGTCTCGTCTTCTGTTGTTACGATAGGGTAGGACGGATCTGACGTTATCGGTACCCGAAGTGAATAGTAGGGACGCCACTTTATAGGGATATGGCACGTTCTCTAGCATTTCAGTGGGTTATAAAGGAATATTGAAGACTAATCTGGTTAATTGATGTGACTGTAAATTAAGTTTTGGTCATTTTTGTTACCAGGAGTCCGCTTTTCGGTGCTGGTGGAGGCCTGCCAAAGCTGATAATCTCGGTACGCCTTCGTCGTAAGAGTGGGCGATACAATCACAACAAGATCACGTTGTCGCTTAGGAGTGGGCTTCCATGACCCCGAATTTCTGGAAGGACAAATATCCGGATGGTATCGCCTCCGAGATCGATCCTGATCGTTATCCTAATGTCCAGACGGTCCTCAGGGAATCCTGCGAGCGTTTCGCCAACAAGATTGCCTTCAGCAATTTAGGGCAGACCCTTACCTACCGTGAGTTGTATGCCTTGTCTGGCCAATTCGCGACTTATTTGCAGAATCATACGGATCTTAAGCCAGGTGACAGGATCGCCATACAGCTTCCTAATGTCCTGCAGTATCCGGTTGCCGTCTTTGGTGCAATGCGGGCGGGCTTGATCGTTGTCAATACGAACCCGCTGTATACCGCACGTGAAATGCAGCATCAGTTCAAAGACGCCGGTGCGCTGGCCCTGGTTTGTCTGGCCAATATGGCCCACTTGGCCGAACAGGTTTTGCCTAACACACAGATCCGCCACGTTATTATCACGGAAGTGGGAGATCTGCTGCCGCCGCTTAAACGTCTGGTAGTCAATAGCGTAGTCAAGTACGTCAAGAAAATAGTGCCAGCGTACCGACTTCCACAGGCAGTGAAGTTTACCACTGCGCTTACTAAGGGGCGTCAGGGTACGCTCAAGGAAAGTCAGCCGCACGGAGACGATGTCGCCGTACTGCAATACACCGGTGGCACGACGGGCATTGCCAAGGGCGCAATGCTGACGCACCGAAATCTGTTAGCCAATATGCTGCAGTGTCAGGTGTTGATGGCCTCGAACATGGAAGAAGGTTGTGAGATCGTCATTGCGCCTTTGCCGCTGTACCACATCTATGCCTTCACCTTTCACTGCATGGCCATGATGCTCTTGGGCAACCATAACGTACTGATCACCAATCCGCGCGACTTGCCCACAATGATCAAGGATTTGTCCAAGTGGAAGTTCACGGGATTCGTCGGGTTAAATACGTTATTCGTAGCATTGTGTAATAATGAAGCCTTCCGGGCATTGGATTTTTCTGCTCTGAAAGTAACGCTTTCAGGTGGTATGGCCTTGCAACATGCGGTGGCCGAACGTTGGGAGCAAGTTACAGGGTGTGGCGTCTGTGAAGGGTACGGCATGACTGAGACCAGTCCTGTTGTCAGTGTGAACCCTATCCAGCACCGACGTATTGGCACAATCGGAATTCCTGTGCCGTCCACAGACTGCAAAGTGGTCGATGAGGATGGTGTTGCCCAGCCGTTCGGACAGCCAGGCGAACTCTGTGTCCAGGGTCCTCAGGTCATGAAAGGCTATTGGAATCGGCCTGAGGCGACTGCTGAAGTATTAAACCCTGAGGGCTGGTTGCGCACAGGGGATATCGCCGTGATCGACCCGGATGGTTATATCCGGATTGTGGATCGCAAGAAAGACATGATCCTGGTATCCGGTTTTAACGTATATCCAAATGAGCTGGAGGATGTACTGGCTCAGCTGCCTGGCGTTCTACAGTGCGCCGCGATTGGTGTGCCGGACGAAAAGGCGGGCGAACAGATCAAAGTGTTTGTCGTGCCCAAGCCTGGCGCATCGCTGACAACCGAGCAAGTGCTCAAGCACATGCACGATAATCTGACGGGCTATAAACGACCCAGGCAGGTCGAGTTCCGAGACAGTCTGCCTACGACCAATGTCGGCAAGATTCTGCGCCGCGAATTGCGTGATGCCGAGCTGAAAAAGCTCAAGGCCTGATCGGCTTTTCCTGCACAGAGCCCCGACTTTCGGGGCTTTGTCGTTTTCGTTTGGGCAAATCTGCGACAATTGCCCATCTCTCTTTATAAAGGCGCCTGGGCTGGCGCGAACCGAGCCGGCCTTGCAGGTTCCTATTTGAAATGGTTGCCATATAGCACTCAATGACTGAGCTAACATCGTCTTTTGAACAACTTTCCAAGCGCCTTGATCAAGCCTTTACTGCGGATCGGCACCGTTTGCGTCGCCAATTGGGGGACTTGCGTAAACAGCCCGATGAAGCCCGGCTAGCGCAATGGACGGAGCGCTTTCAGGCGTCCTGCGCGAAGGTGGAGGCCCGTCGCGCAAGCGTTCCGGCCATGCGTTACGACGACAATTTGCCCATCGCCGCTAAGCGTGAAGAGATCAAGGCAGCGCTTGAAAAGCATCAGGTTGTCGTGATCGCCGGGGAGACTGGTTCAGGCAAGACTACCCAGTTACCCAAGATCTGCTTGGAAATTGGCCGGGGTATTCATGGCTTGATTGGCCATACCCAGCCACGGCGTCTGGCGGCACGTAGCGTGGCCAGCCGTGTGGCCGAAGAGATCGGCACGCCCCTGGGCGAACTTGTCGGTTATCAGGTGCGTTTTGAGGATCAGTCCAATGAACGCAGCCTGATCAAGCTGATGACTGACGGCATCCTCCTGGCTGAAACCCAGCATGACCGTTACTTTGAGCGCTATGACACGATTATTGTCGACGAGGCGCATGAACGTAGTCTGAATATCGATTTTCTGCTGGGCTTTCTTAAAACCTTGCTGCCACGGCGTCCGGATCTCAAGCTGATCATTACGTCAGCGACTATTGATCTGGAAAGATTTTCCAAGCATTTCGGTAATGCGCCTATCGTGGAAGTGTCTGGGCGGACCTATCCGGTCGAGACCTGGTATCGTCCTCTTGCAGCAGAAACCGACGAGGATGGCGAGCGCCTGGAAGAAGATCTCAGTGTCGATCAGGGCATTCTGGCGGCGCTGGATGAGTTAGAGGCCTATGAGCGCAGTGAGCATAAGCGGCCTGGTGACGTACTGGTCTTTTTGCCAGGAGAGCGTGAAATCCGTGATGCGGCCGAGGTGCTGCGTAAAGCCAACCTCAAGCATACGGAAATCCTGCCGCTGTATGCTCGACTGACACCCGCCGAGCAGCAGAAAATCTTTCAATCTCACCCCGGACGGCGTGTCGTGCTGGCTACCAACGTGGCAGAAACATCATTGACCGTCCCGGGCATTCGTTACGTGATCGACAGCGGTACTGCCCGTATCAGTCGATACAGTTATAGGGCCAAGGTCCAGCGCCTACCCATCGAGGCCGTTTCCCAGGCCAGTGCCAATCAACGTAAAGGCCGTTGTGGCCGGGTCGAGCCGGGTATCTGCATCCGCCTGTATAGCGAGGCTGACTTTCTCTCGCGTCCGGCCTTTACAGACCCTGAGATTTTACGAACTAACCTAGCGGCAGTCATTCTTCAGATGCTGCACCTGCGGCTTGGACGGATCGAAGACTTCCCGTTCATCGAGCCACCAGATGGCAAGGCGATCAAGGATGGCTTCACGCTGCTTCAGGAATTGTCCGCCGTTACGAATCAGGGGCAGCTGACGGCGCTGGGGCGTCAATTGGCACGTTTACCTATCGATCCACGGATGGGCCGAATGCTGCTGGAGGCGGCAGAGCAGGGTAGTCTTTCTGACGTTCTGATCGTGGCCAGTGCGCTGTCCGTACAGGATCCTCGTGATCGCCCGGCAGAGCGCCAGCAGGCGGCTGATCAGGCTCATGCCCAATGGAAAGATCCCGATTCTGACTTTGGAGCACTGATTAAACTCTGGCACGGCTTTGAGGAGCAGCGTCAGGCATTAGGCTCAAATGCCCTCCGTAGTTGGTGCCGCAAGAACTTCCTCAACTACTTGCGCCTGCGCGAGTGGCGGGATGCGCATCGCCAACTTACCCTGATCTGCCGAGAGCTTAAACTTAAGAGCAAGCCTGCTACCGTACAGCCTGTCGTTCAGGCTCCAGTGTCTGAGGAGGTTTCACCCTCTACTGACAAGAAGGTTAATACCAAGGCTGCTCTGCAGGCCGAGGCCGCTGAGGCCGCGCAGCGCGCAAAAAGCTATGCCTCAGTACACAAGGCAATTCTGTCAGGTCTTTTGAGCCAGATCGGTAACAAGACGGAGGAGGGGGACTTCCAAGGGGCTCGCCAGCGACGCTTTTGGGTTCACCCGTCCAGTGTCATTGGCCGTAAGAAGCCCAACTGGGTAATGGCAGCCGAACTGGTCGAAACGACAAAGCTGTTTGCGCGTATGGTGGCAAAGATCGACGCGGACTGGATCGAGCCGCTGGCGCGTCATCTCACCAAGGCTAATTACTTTGAGCCACACTGGGAGAAGCGTCGGGGGCAAGTGATTGCCTATGAGCAGATTACGCTCTATGGGCTGATTATTGTGGCGAAACGTCCTGTCCATTATGGGCCTATTGACCCTGTTGTTTCTCGGGAGCTGTTTATTCGCGAAGGCTTGGTACGAGGCGAAATTCAGTCGCGTGCAAAGTCCTTGAGCGCCAACCGGCAACTGCTGGAGCGGCTCGATGAGTTGGAGGCAAAAGCCCGTCGTCGTGACATTCTGGCCGATGAGGAGACGTTGTTTGACTATTACGCCGCTCGTTTGCCAGCAGATATCTACCAGACCGCGACTTTTGATAGCTGGTACAAGCGAGAGAGCGCTAAAGATCCACAACTGCTGATTATGCGTGAGGAAGATGTACTGGCCCGTGAGGCCAGCGAAGTTACCGCAGCGCAGTATCCGGATACGTTAAGGATCGGCGATTTGCAGTTACCGCTAACGTACGAGTTCGATCCTACTCATCCTCGCGATGGGGTTACTCTGCGTGTACCCGCACCGTTGTTATCGCAATTACCGCCGGAGCGGCTGGAGTGGCTTGTTCCTGGGCTCTTGTACGACAAGGCCGTAGCCTTAGTGCGCAACCTGCCCAAAGCCATTCGTAAGAACTTTGTTCCGGTTCCAGATTTCGTCAAGGCAGCTCTGACCAAAGTCACGTTTGGGCAGGGATCGTTGTACGAAAGTTTGGGCAGAGAGTTGCTACGCATGACGGGCGCGCGGATATCCGAGGACGCTTGGCCGGAGGCCGCCAACTTACTTGACCGGCACCTTCGCATGAACATCGAAGTGGTTGATGCCAACGGTAAGTACTTGGGCGAGGGGCGTGACTTGGCAGAGCTGACGGCCCGCTTTGCCGAGGCCAGCCAGGCGGCCCTGGCTGTTCCCCAGCAAAAGACTGAACAGCAGAAACCTGTTGAGGCCAAGGCCTTTGCTGCCGTTCCGCAGCAGACCCAACAAAAGATTGCCGGTCTTTCCATGACGGTCTATCCGGCGCTGGTGGAGGAGAATGGAGTAGTCAAGGAAGGGCGGTTCTCGACCCAGTCGGAAGCTGAATTCCAGCATCGTCGGGCGTTACAACGGCTCCTCCTGCAGCAGTTGAGTGATCAGGCCAAGTTTCTTCGTAATAAGTTACCTGGACTCACCGAGCTGGGATTGCTCTATAGGGATCTTGGTCGTATTGACTCACTGGTCGAGGATATTCTTCTGACCAGTCTTGATAGCTGCATTCTCGATGGCGAACAACCACTGCCCCGAAATGGCGCTGCCTTGGCTTCGTTGGCAGAAAAAAAGAGAGGCGGGTTGAGTGAGCATGCGGAACGTACTGCACGGTTAGTACTGGAGATTCTCAAGCAGTGGCATGCCTTGCAAAAGCGTTTCAAAGGCAAGATTGATCTGGCTCAAGCTATGGCGCTTAACGACATCAAACAACAGCTGAGCGCGTTGATTTACCCAGGGTTTGTTCGTGAAACGCCTCCAGAGTGGCTTAAGGAATACCCACGCTACCTCAAAGCGGTTGATCAACGTTTGGACAAGGTCGGGTCACAGGTTCAGCGTGATCGGGTATGGACCGGCGAATTGGCTGGTTACTGGGAACAGTACAAGGCCAGGGCTGCCAAGCATGCTCAAGAAGGCAAGCATGACGAAAACTTGGTCATGTACCGCTGGATGCTGGAGGAGTATCGAGTATCGCTGTTTGCTCAACAGCTAGGTACGCAGATGCCTGTTTCCGATAAGCGTTTAAGCAAGCAATGGCAATCCGTAGAGGCGTAGCTTTCTCAATGGATAAAGGGTTGAGCCCCTCAACCCTTTGCGCCAGTCATTGACGATAAATCCATTTAAGGCCTGGATATTCTACGAATGCCTGAGGAAACAGATAGTCACCTCGGAATACAGGAGCATTCAGGCTTGTCCAGCGGGGCATAAAGGACGGTAATTGGGTTGTAATGGCTTCTGCTAACAGTGTCGTGCAGTACAGATGCGGCTTATCACGCGGCTCAAGGACAAAGCTCCGCCCCAAGGCACCTTGCAGATATTGGGCAATACGCTCCTTTTGTTCGCCACTCAAAAAGTCTGGGCGCGCCACTGCAAAATGCTTTGCCATTTCAGGCTTCAGGAAGTCCTCAAGGGGTGTAAGCAATACTTGGTTCAAATGCCTTGGGTCGTCGTCCGTCGTAGCATGAATAACCAAAACCGCGGGATTTGTGGCAACGACCATGCCTATATGGGAGAACTCGCCCCCACTTACTCTCTCTACAATACGGCTGTCTGTCGACGTCCCCAGGCGAAATAACCAGTCGCCTACTGCCAATAAGGATGGATCCAAGCGTTGCGCGGAAGGTGGAGCAAGTGTCTCTGTTAGACGAGTGCTATAGACGGCCATAGCCAGGCCGATACAGACAAGGGCTGCCAGAGCCCAGCGACATAAGACGCTCATAGGTCAAATAAACAAAGGCTTCATCTGATAATGATGAAGCCTTTATCTCATCAGATCTCGATCTTCCAGTTGCCGTTGCTTTGGATCAAGTTGGTCTTTTCTGTATGAGTTTTGCCGTCCTTGTTAAAGGTAACCGTTACGCTTACGTGGGCGTGAGTCTTGTCATCGTTATAAGTCGGTTCTTCAGCCTTTATGTTCTTGATGCCGCCCAGGGATTCAGCTTGCTTGGCCTTTTCCGTCAGTACCATTTGAAACTTGCCACGAACAAAACCCTTGGCGTTTGCGTCAGCATCCTTGGGAACATCGATCAGATCCATCATGGTGTCCAAGTCTTGAGCATAGGCCGCTTTAATAAAGCGCTCTGCGACACTTTCCGGCGTATTGTCATCAGAGCAGGCCGCTAGAAAAGAGGCGATAAAAATCAGTGCAAACCATCGTTTGATAAGAAACATATGAAATCCTTTTCGTAAATCAGTGGTTGGATATCCAGGGCGGCGGATTTTACCCAATCATGTCTTCGCTCGATGAGAGGTAATCGTGGTTTAGCGGCACGCCTATAGACCGCCGATGCTTGAAAGCCGATTTGCGGGCAATAAGAGCTACTGGGCTGCTCACTCATGGCTACGTGACAGACGTAAAATTTGCTCTGGCCAATAAACGGAGTGTGGCTATGAGGGCGTTGGCGATAGGAATCGTTGGGGCTGGTACTGCGGGTTTGGCTGCGGCTACTTTCCTGGCTCGTAAAGGTTACACCGTCAGGCTGCTGGAGCGTGTACCTGAACTGCAGACGGTTGGAGCAGGTATCTTGCTTCAACCCTCAGGAATGGCGGTGTTACATCAGTTGGGCTTGTTGACCGAGTGCACGGCATTGGGCGCGCCTGTTAGCCGTCTGTACGGGACCTCTGCCCAGGGCAGGCGCATCATTTTGGATACCCGTTATGAATCCTGGAAGCCAGGCAGTTTCGGATTAGGCATTCATCGTGGCGTTTTGATGACGTCTCTGCTAAATGCTGCACGAGGCGCTGGCGTCAGTATCGAAACCAGCACTGATATTACCCGATTCCAGCAGACGCCAAGCCATGTCCAACTCTTCCATCGAAATGTGCAGGGAAATGAAGTCCTGCTAGGCGATTTTGCTGCCTTGATACTGGCGGATGGGACGCGTTCAGTATTACGTGCGCAAATGAGCGTTAAGCAACAGGCCACCCCTTATCCATGGGGCGCGTTGTGGAGTATGGTTCCCACGCCAACAGGAAATGACTCGACAGAGTTACGTCAGTGGTATCAACAGTGTTCTGAAATGTTCGGGATCATGCCTACAGGTTGTACACACCAGAGGCGAGACGTCCGAGTAAGCAGCTTATTCTGGAGCCTGCCAGTTATTGACTACCCTAAATGGCAGTCGTTAGGTCTGGATCGCTGGAAGGCGCAAGTTATAAGGTTGGCTGGCGCAACTGCAGAACCCTTTCTGCAGCAAATCCATCGGTCAGAGCAGCTAGCGTTTGCAGCCTACGCAGATGTCTGGATGCAGCGTTGGAGTGATGGGCGCGTGCTGGCTATAGGTGACTGTGCACATGCGATGAGTCCCCAATTGGGGCAAGGTGCAAACATGGCCTTGGTAGATGCGGCAGCTTTAGCTGATTCGGTAGAAACTCTAGCGCCTTCCGATAGTAAAGCGTGGCCTGCGGTTTTGGACGCCTATGGTGTCACCCGCCGGGAGCATCTGCGCTATTACCGGCAAGCCAGTCGTTTTCTGACGCCGCTATTCCAGTCACACAATACAGCTTTGGCTTGGTTGCGTGACAGTGGCCTATTTCTAGCCCGGCACAATGCATTTGGGCGCAGGCATGCGGTGACAACATTGGTAGGGGCTCGAACAGGATGGCTGCTTCCAGCTAAAGAGGAAAGGGCTCTTTATCATTGGGATGGTCAGCAGGATAAGACTTGGGACTGGAGTGGCAGTGAAGTACAGGGTGCCTGAATAGCGCCGCCAGCCTGTTGTACAGGGTGATTTTATTCAATACTGCTTGCGATCGGCGCAATAGGGTGTGTACTTCATTTATTACATGAGTAGACACCTATGGATGTGCTGTTTTCCATGGCCGGTTTTGCCCTGGCTTCGTCAATTTCCCCCGGGCCTGTCAACCTTATGGCTTTAAGTTCAGGAGCCTGTTATGGCTTTTGGAAAAGTCTTAAGCATGTCACTGGGGCAACGGCCGGTTTTACGGCACTGCTGCTACTGGTTGGCCTGGGGCTATACGAGGTATTGAACCATGTTCCGGGGCTGATCACGCTTATTCAATGGGGCGGCATTGCCTTTCTTTTTTATCTTGCTTACCAGCTTGCCAGGGATGATGGCGTGCTGGATATAAAAGAGGAGGGCTCAGGTCCGTCGATGATGCATGGCGCGCTAATGCAATGGTTGAATCCAAAGGCTTGGCTGGCTTCGCTGGCAGGCATGGGACTCTTTGTTGCAGACGGCGACACTCTAATGGTGTGGACGTTTGCCGCTCTCTATTTCCTGATTTGCTATGGTTCTATTGCTTGCTGGGCATTTACGGGAAGTTTTTTGCGCCCTTACGTACAAGAGTCTGGCCGTGTTCGGTTTTTGAATCGCGTCATGGCAGCGCTGCTGATTATCAGCGCGTTATACCTGTTGTGGGGTTAAATGATGCGCAAAGCAGTTGTCAGCCACGGTAGTGTCCAGGTGTGGCGGACAGGTGCCGCTTGAACGTGCGATGGAAATGCGCCTGGTCAGCAAAGCCAGCAGCTACAGCAACGTCGGCAAGACTGTAACCCTGCCGAAGCCATTGACGACTGAGCTGGATACGCCGGTTGATCAGGTAAGCGTGGGGCGTCAGACCATAGTGGTCTTTGAATGCTCTTATAAGGTAAGAAGCTGATAACTCAGCAGCTGCGGAAATGTCATCTAGGGTTAGCGGTTCGGCGCAGTGCTCATGGATAAATTCGGCGGCTCGCTTAAGTTGCGCGTGAGGTACAGCGGTTGATACAGCAAGGCGCGCTGAATAGGCTTGTTGAAGCCGTATGAAAAAGTCGATGGTTGCATCGTGCTTGTAGAGCGCATCGCTACAAGGGGATGTGAGTATTGCATGCAGCCTGACCAATCCTGAGTGGATGGCAGGGTCGCGCGTATGGATGACGTCAAACGCCATAAATGATCCTTGCGTACTATATCCTGACTCTTGTTGAAGCCTGCCTAGCCACGCTGTGTCGACATAAAACATCTGATAGGCCCAGTGCTCACCCTTGATCGGGTTACAGGCGTGCACTGTTTCCGGGTTTACTACAACGACAGAGCCCTGACTGATCTGGGTTTGGCTTCGCGCATTTAGATAGTTGCTGTGGCCTGCAGTAATTGCCCCAATAGAAAAGGTGTCATGCGTATGCTTGGCGTGGCTTACTTGACGGCCATCACTGACGGTACGGATCTCGATAAAAGGCAATGCATTATCGCGCCAGAACCGCGAGTTCAAGCATTGTGCTGCTGCAGAGTTCACGAGGGGCCTCAGGCAAAATAGTCAGTACATGATGACTATAGCGCCTCTAGCCCCGCAGCGAGCCTCTTCTGAGTAAGCACGGCGGTTCACTTTGTCGGCTGATGCCATTGAGCGTCTGCACCTGGGGCAATCAATTGCTCTATATCGCTATGGTAGTTAATTCCAGGAGATGTTATGAGCACACTGGAGCAAGAAATCGAACGCAGGATTGCGCGGGAAGTAGCGGCTTGGCAGAAGCAGGTAACAGGAAAAGGCGAGCCGACCAAGATTGATGAGGGATGGTTGCAAACTCCGGAAGGGCTCCGGATGCCATTTCGCGTACTGAAGAATGCTGGTATTCCGCCTCAGGAGATTGAGCTGTTTAATCAGCGAGCCCGGCTTAAGGAACAGATTGAAACCACGCACGATGAAACGTTACGAAATCAGCTATTAAAAAAGCTCAGCGCCCTGGAGCAGATCATTGCTTTTCGCTTGGAAAAGCTCAAACAGATGGGAAGAGGTTGAGGTGACCATATAGGATGTGGAGCAGGCGGTTTATCAAGCGCTGCTCCATTACCTTGTTATGACTGCCCGTTAGGCATCAGGCTTGCTCAGCCAGTGATCTACAGTTTTCTGATACTCACCAGTAGCTTTATACAGGCGAAGCCACTGATCGACATAAGCCTTCCAGGTGACATCATCTCTAGGCAGTAGAAACGCTTTTTCACTGTACTGCATGGGCTTATGTGGGTTTACAGCACATAAGGAGAGATAGCGCTTTTGTTGAAAAAGTGCTTCCGAGGCGTCAGTGATCATGACATCGGCCTCCTTGCTGACGAGCTTCTCAAAAATCGTGACGTTGTCCTTGAACAGGCTCAGCTGCGCTTGTGGTAACTCCCGGTGAGCAAACGCTTCATTGGTACCGCCCGGTGGCTCGATCAAACGAGTCGAAGGCTGATTGATCTGCTCAACGGTTTCGTAACGTTTGGCATCTTCGCAGCGAACCAGTGGGATCTTCCCGTCGACAGTAATGGCATCACTGAAAAAAGCCTTTTTCTGACGCTCTAGAGAAATGGATACGCCTCCTACCGAGAGATCGCAGCGACCTTCAAGAAAGTCGGGCATTAATGTTTTCCAGCTGGTTTTTACCCACTCCACATTCACGCCAAGGCTTTTGGCCAATGATTCGGCCATCGTAATTTCAATGCCTTCGTATTTTCCATCTTCACGAAGGAACGTGTACGGCTTGTAGTCGCCTGTCGTACACACGCGAATCGTGCCTTTTTGCAGGATCGTATCAAGGTGTGAAGTGCTATCCGCCGCGTGGACGCTGCCAGCAACCAATAACAGCCCTGTGATTGCAAATGTTTTCATGATCACGATCCTTCTTATTATGGTTTTGGTGTCCATCACGCTACCCGAGCGGCAAACCGCTTCACAAGTTTTTCCTGCATCGAACTGGCTGATACAGGGTAGGTCCACCTTTGGTGTACACACATATAAGGAAAAGACACATGCATCCTATTGAGTCGGATATACCTGAAGTACGTGCTGCTCCGGTTTACCTGTCTGAAAAGGACGACGGGGCCTCCATAGAAAATGTACCAGGAGGCAGTTATGACGTGGATGAGGACTTCATCGAGTCTGTAGGCGATGAAAGTCAGATGGACGACAGTGAAGAGGAAAACTAATGCCTATCGTCCTCAACGGTTTGACTTCCCAGGCCGTTGAGGACGTTTCCATGCTGTTTTACTCAAGTCCTATAGAAAAGGCAGTAGTCGCGACGACAAGGCCGGTTTTTTGCATTTGTTGTGAGCTGAGGGTTATCGATTGGGATCGAAGCCGTCTGCTTAATCATCGGGGGAGCTTTTTGTCGCGACAGGCCAAGGGCAAACAGGACCAAAACGGTCACAAAAGAAAAATAAATGTCATTGAATAGGCCTTAGGGATCCTTTTCCATGGCAGTGGCCCAGCCTTACGTAATAAGAAACACACCCCTTTCACGGAGTTAGAAGGGAAGACTATGTTCAAGTTTGTCGCTACGGCATTGTTTGCGGCATCACTCGCTGTTGCTTATGTCACCCCGGCAGTGGCCGAAGAGCCTATTGTCATTAAGTTTTCGCATGTCGTGACAGACGATACGCCCAAGGGGAAGGGGGCTCGTTTATTCCAAAAGCTGGTTCAGGAGCGTTTGGCGGGACAAGTAAAGGTTGAGGTCTATCCGAACTCAACGCTGTATGGCGATGCTGAAGAGCTCGACGCGTTGCAGCGTAACGAGGTCCAAATGCTAGCGCCTTCGGTATCCAAGTTCGACCAGTACACCAAGCAACTCGAAATTTTCGATATGCCGTTCCTGTTCGATGATCTTGAGGCCGTCAAGCGTTTCGAAAAGCGGGACAAGAGTCGCGAGCTCTTGGGCTCCATGGCTAGCCACGGGATTTACGGGCTGGCGTTCTGGAATAACGGTATGAAGCAGCTTTCTGCCAATCGCGAACTGCGTAAGCCGACAGATGCACGCGGCTTGGCGTTCCGAATCCAGGCGTCCAACCTGTTGGAGGACCAATTCAAGCAGGTTGGAGCTTCTGCGTTGAAACTCCCGTTTAGTCAGTCCTTTAAGGCGCTTCAGAGTGGGCAGGTGCAAGGCACGGAGAACACCTGGTCCAACCTGTATAGTCAGAAGCTCAACACCGTCCAGCCGTATATCACTGAAAGTAATCATGGCGTTCTGGTTTACATGCTAATCAGCAATTCGAAGTTCTGGAACGCGCTTCCCTTTGGTGTGCGTACTCAGCTTGAGCAAATTTCGGATGAAGTAACGCAGTTTGTTAACAAGGAAGCCGAGGCGATCAATAGCAAGGATCGTGAGAGCATTCTGGGCTCAGGTACCAGCAAGCTAGTCACATTGTCCCCGTCCGAGCGGCAGGCATGGCGCGAGTCGATGCAGCCATTGATACAAAAATACGAGCCTGAAATCGGCGCTGATGTCATTCGAGCTGCGCAGCTGGTTAATCGCTGATAGCTCATGCATCCAGCTTCCTACCTCCTTAAGCCTGCTGCCGGCAGGCTTAAGGATGCTTCAAAAATGAACAGTGTTTTCATTCTGCTGCCCAAACGCATAGGTCCTTATGGGAAAACACTATGCGTAAAATCATTTCATTCGTTTTTGCTGCTTCTATAGCGCCCGCTGTATGTCTGGCGCAAGGGCTTGAGCTTGATCAGGATGTAGGTGATCTCAATATCCTGGCGGAGTCATCCAGCCAGGAACTGCCTAATGATGCCCCTCAGCTCATCACGTTAACCAATAACGAACATGCACCGGTTAATTGCTGGTTACAGGCGTACGGCCCAAAAGACAGTGAGCAGGAGGAGCATTTGATTGAGCCAGGCAAGTCCGCAACGCTGCGTATGCCAGGTAAGTCAGCTGAGACTTCCACAAAAGCTAAACTGGTCTGCCGCAAACAGTAATGCTTTTGATAGCTCAATAAAAAACAAGCGCCTAAAAAGGCGCTTGTTTATCTCTGGGAGGTAGAAGCACAGTAGTTTAGAACTTGGCTTCAAGATCCAGCTGCAAGATATCGACGTCAGCATCTCGCTTGGTGCGGCTGGCAAAGTCAGACTTGGCCATGTAGTAAGTCGCGCCCAGGCCAAAGTTCTTGTCGATGTCGTAGCTGACCTTGAACTTGTGCCCGCGAGAGCCGACATAGCCATTTGCGAAGTCGGAGTCGGTAAAGGCACCCACCACGGCGTTACGCTGAACGTCGCGATAGTTGTAATCGAAGCCAATGCCGTAAGCCTTGGTTTTCAAACCTGCCAGCCATGCAGTGTCGTTATCGTCGGCTTCGCTGTTTACGACGTACTGTCCATATAGTGACAGCGGAATGGCCAGACCGCCGATATCGACTTGACCAAAGCCTTCATACAAATTGAATTCATTGGTCGTGTTGCCGTTGGCCTGTAGGGCACAAGGCGTCGTCGTGCTGTTGCCGCAGGTGCTGTCCTTGTCTTTATCGTAGCCATAAATGCTGCCACCCACAGTTACCTTCAGGTTATCCGTCGGAGCGAAGCGGGCACCAAGCTGGCCGGCGTACAGGCGCAGGTCATGCTTGAATTCATAACCTTCACCATCGACGTTATCCTTGAGTACATAGTAGCCAGCACTGCCAAATAGCTCAGTTGATCCACTCAGGGGATATTTATAGGTAGCGGCTAAGCCTTCAGGGTTGATATCGCCATCCCAGATGACATCGCCCATGCTTACCCAGGGTTGAAGCATTTTGCCGCCGATTACATGGAGATTTGGAACAGCTGTTGGATGGAAGTCGATATAAGCCAAGTCCATCCAAATCTGTTTCTTGTTGAAGTAGTTATTCATGTCCTGATTAGTGGAGCGTGCATCGTCACCACCACCCGACGCTACGCGAATGCCTGCATCTACTTGAGGGTTAATCTGGCTATACACACCAAGGCGGGCACGGATGCGCTGACGGTCTCGGTCACGACCATTGTCCGGCTCGCCATCGATATCGATATTTTCGTGACGCACACGCACATCGCCCTTGATCTGGGTCTTGGCTGCCCAGGCAAGTTTCTCTTCGAAAGAGGACAGTTTTTGCTGCTGCGCTACCTTTGTTTGTTCTGCGCGCGTCTCGTTGTCTAGGTCGGCTTTCAATTCAGTGTACTGAGCCGGAGTAATAGAGCCGTTAGCTCTCAACATATCCAGTAGCTTGGCATCGACCGCTGCATGGGCAGGAATGCTCATGGCTAGTAATAGCCCACCACAAAGACCTGAGGCTGTTCCTACTGAAAAAAGACGCATATCTCAATCTCCGTATCTTATGAGGCGACGTGTGCCATCGCTGGAAGAGTCGGCCTTCAAGGCCTGCTACTGATCGACTCAGGTCGATTCGAAAGCGGCGCCAGTATTACCGTGGCTCATGACGGAGCAGTTACGGATTCGTTTTAGAGCGATGAAGAAAACATGAAAGAATAAATAGCTTTAGTATTCTTCATGTTTCAAAAAACAGGCGCAGTTAGGCTTGTTTGGGGAGGAGGGTGAAGTAGGGAAAGAGTGGGAAATAGCTATCTCAGTTGTCAAATAAGCCAATAGGGTTTGGCTTGGTTTTACGGCACAATAGTGGCTAACTTTTATAAAAATCAGAGGAATGATCGTGCACCAGGCAGTCATTAGCGGTACCGGCCTGTACACTCCGCCGAACAGCATTTCCAATGACGAGTTGGTCGCTTCCTTCAATGCCTATGTTCATCAATACAATACCGAACATGCCGACGCGATAGCACGAGGTGAGCAAGAGGCCAAACAGGAGTCCAGTTCGGCTTTTATTGAGAAAGCGTCAGGAATCAAGAGCCGCTATGTCATCGATAAAGAAGGCATTCTTGACCCCAGCCGTATGGTTCCTCGTATTCCTGAACGCAGTAATGATCAGTGGTCTGTGTTATGCGAGATGAGTGTAATTGCAGCCCGTGAAGCCTTGGCGCGAGCGGGGAAGACTGCCGCGGATATCGATGGGGTTATCGTTGCCTGTTCGAATCTCCAGCGACCTTACCCTGCCGTGGCCATTGAAGTACAAGCTGCACTAGGCATTAACGGCTTTGGTTTCGATATGAACGTGGCCTGTTCATCGGCTACGTTTGGCTTGCAAGTGGCTGCCAATAGCGTACAGCTCGGGCAAGCTCGGGCGATATTGCTGGTGGATCCTGAAATCTGTACAGGACATCTGAATTTCAGGGATCGTGATAGTCATTTCATATTCGGCGATGCAGCAACCGCCATGATTGTCGAGCGGGCTGATCTGGCAACTTCCTCACATCAGTTCGATATTCTGGGGACCAAGTTGCTAACGCAGTTCTCCAATAATATCCGTAATAATTTTGGCTTCCTCAACCGTGCTGCGGAAGAGGAAATGAGTAGTCCAGACAAACTATTCGTCCAAGAGGGGCGTAAAGTCTTCAAAGAAGTCTGTCCTATGGTTGCCGATTTGATTGCCGAGCATCTGGAGGCGCTGAGCATTCCCGTCGAGCAGGTACGTCGATTCTGGCTGCATCAAGCCAATCTCAATATGAATCAGCTGATTGTGCGTAGGTTGCTTGGCCGCGATGCGGAGCCCTATGAAGCGCCTGTTATTCTGGATACTTATGCCAATACCAGTTCTGCCGGTTCGGTGATTGCGCTTCATTTGAATCAGGACGATCTGGCATCAGGCGATCTGGGAGTACTCAGCTCCTTTGGTGCGGGTTACTCGATTGGATCGGTGGTGCTACGTAAGCGCTGAGTTTAAGCGAGTCGGCGTCGTCATTAGGTTGTCATGCTAATGAGATAAATACCTGACCTCTAGTGTCAGCACGCTGCTGATGGGCTAGCGCAATTCATTGGTACTTTCGCCCCGCTTGTCGGGGCTTTTTTTATGAACTAAAGAAAAACTGATTTTGTCCGTTGTATATAGAAATACCAGCGGACAAGGCGAGCCTCGCGAACCACTCGGTCAGCTATAAGTATTTGTGTATTCAGCAAAATATTTTCAGAGAATGCATAAATATCGTTGACAGAGGCATTGGGTCCTCTTAAGATTCGCACCGTCTTAGCGACGGGGCTATAGCTCAGCTGGGAGAGCGCTTGCATGGCATGCAAGAGGTCGACGGTTCGATCCCGTCTAGCTCCACCAAATTCCCAGGGCCAGCCATTGGCTGGTCTGAATCGAAGGTTTCGTCCCCTTCGTCTAGTGGCCTAGGACACCGCCCTTTCACGGCGGTAACAGGGGTTCGAGTCCCCTAGGGGACGCCATTTATAGCTGCTTATTTTAGGCAGCAGTGTGTTACGGGGCTATAGCTCAGCTGGGAGAGCGCTTGCATGGCATGCAAGAGGTCGACGGTTCGATCCCGTCTAGCTCCACCAAATTCCTAGGGCCAGCCATTGGCTGGTTTGAATGAAGGTTTTGTCCCCTTCGTCTAGTGGCCTAGGACACCGCCCTTTCACGGCGGTAACAGGGGTTCGAGTCCCCTAGGGGACGCCATCTTTAAAAGCCGCCTTTATAGGCGGCTTTTTTTTGCCTGCAATTTCACGCATTTGGCGGTCATATCAGCCGTATACCAATGCCTGACGAATAAACCTGTTTAAGCAGATTAAACAATAGGCCACTATTCGAATCAGGCCTTGCCCTATAGGCCCGTGAATTAACAGGGGATGTCAGTGATTATCGAGCGGCTAGATAACCTGTCCGAGCTGCCTGCGCAGGCTTGGAATGCGTTGTTACCGGATAACCAGCCCTTTATGAGGCATGAGTTTCTGCATGCGTTGGAAGCCAGTGGAAGCGTAGGGCGCCGTACAGGCTGGAAGCCTGCTCATTATATTGTGCGTGATCTGGAAGGCACGTTGAGGGCGGCTATGCCGGCCTATATTAAGTACCACTCCTATGGCGAGTATGTATTCGACTGGGCTTGGGCTGATGCCTGTCATCGCGCGGGTATCGATTATTATCCGAAACTTCTGGCGGCAGTTCCTTTTTCCCCTGTGGGCGGTGCCCGCCTGTTAGGGGAGCGCACGGCCTGCGAAGAGCTACTGCACGTATTGACCAGTAAGCTTGAGGGGCGTGGGCTTTCAAGCTTGCATATCAATTTTACTAATGAAGCGACAGATGCCTTGCTGACTGGTCGTGAAGGGTGGCTTAAGCGGCTTGGATGCCAGTTTCACTGGCATAATCGTGGGTATCGAGACTTTCAGGACTTCCTGGACGCACTGGCGTCACGTAAGCGTAAGCAGCTTCGTAAGGAGCGTGAGCAGGTTGCCGGACAGGGAATCGATTTCGAGTGGCGGAAAGGTGGGTCGCTCACTGAACAGGAGTGGGATTTTGTCTATACCTGTTACGCTAATACCTATGCTGTAAGAGGGCAGGACCCCTACCTGACCCGTGAGTTTTTCAGTGAGTTGGCCGAACGTATGCCTGAAGCCATTCGTGTCGTCCTGGCGCGCCAAGAGAGTCGGCCTGTGGCTATGGCATTCTACCTATGCGATGAAAAGACCTTATACGGGCGCTATTGGGGATGTTTGGCCGAGTTTGATCGACTGCATTTCGAGACGTGCTTCTATCAAGGGATTGACCATGCCATCAGTGAAGGCCTGACTCGTTTTGACGCAGGCGCACAAGGTGAGCACAAGCTGATTCGGGGATTCGAACCGGTCTTTACGCATTCCTGGCACTATCTCGTACATCCAGGACTGCGCGATGCGGTAACGGAGTTTCTCGATCAGGAACGCGAAGGCATCAAGCGTTACGCACAAGCTGCCGCTGATGCATTGCCGTTCCGCCAGGAAGGGTAGTTAGCACGCTATGCTCAATTATCTGTGGTTTACCTTGGCTGCCTGCCTTGAGATTGCTGGCTGCTACACGTTCTGGCTGTGGTTAAGACTTGGCAAAAGCCCGCTGTGGTTGCTTCCTGGGGTTTTATCGCTCACGCTGTTCGCGTTGATATTGACGCGTGTCGAAGCGGCGTATGCGGGTAGGGCATATGCTGCCTATGGCGGGATTTATATTGTGGCTTCGTTGGTCTGGCTGGGCCTGGTAGAAAAAACCAGGCCCGCATGGACTGATCTGGTAGGCGCAGCCCTATGCCTCTTAGGCGTAGCTGTGCTGGTGATCGGACCAAAGCTATCGGCTCATTAAAAGGTAGGCTTACTGGGGAAGAGCCTGCTCGTCTGGCGTGTTCAACCATTCCTTGGGCACGTCCCGTCTGAGCATGAGCTGGCATTGTCCGCTGTCAGGCTCGAATACAATGACGGCTTCCCCGTTTTCCAATGCTCGCCGTGCTCGCTCAACACGTGTCTGTAGTGGCGTTTCATCGCCATTATCCGTTCCCTCTCGCGTCACGAAGTCTTCGAGAAGGTTGCCTAAGGTGTCGGGGTTGAGCATATCGTAAGGTATAAGCATAGCGGCAGTTCCTGAAGCGGACAGCGATGCTAGCGTAAGGTTTAGCTGTTGGCGAGAGGGCGCCGTCGGATAAGGCAGCGCCCCCTAACCCCTAAGACTTTCCGCCTTCTTTAATCAGTTCATCAATGTGGGGTAAATGCGTCTGGTTATCCTGATGCGTTTCCTCCAAGTCGAGTTGATGCGCGAATCGATCAACAGAGTTGTCGGCCGGGGCGGCATCGCTATCGAATACAGGCGGACTTATCATGTATCCCACCAGTAACTGGCTCAGCGATGCCAGGCTAACTATGTGTGTCCGCTCATAGCCATGAGTGGCATCACAGCCAAATGCAAGGAGCGCAATCCGAATATCATGCCCGGCATTGATGGCAGAGTGGGCATCACTGTAGTAGTAGCGGAAAAGGTCACGTCTGACTGGAATGCTATTGCGTTCGGCAATGCGTAATAGGTGACGTGAGAGATGGTAGTCGTAGGGACCGCTTGAGTCCTGTAGTGCGACACTCACGCGGTGCTCATCGGACTGTTGTCCAGGCGCGACCGGCGCAATATCGATACCAACAAATTCGCTTACATCCCAAGGCAAAGCACCGGCTGCGCCAGAACCTACCTCTTCTGTAATGGTGAAGAGCGGGTGGCAATCGATAGGTGGAACAATGCCTGCTTCCTGGATCATCTTGAGTGCTGTCAACAGGGCTGCTACACCTGCCTTGTCGTCTAGATGGCGAGCACTGATATAGCCACTTTCCGTAAATTCGGGTAGCGGATCAAAGGCGACAAAGTCACCTACGCGTACGCCTAAATATTCTGTTTCCGAGCGGCTTTTGGTCGTGGCGTCGAGGCGCAGTTCGATGTGATCCCAACTAATGGGCATCTTGTCAACTTCAGTATTGAACGCATGTCCAGAAGCCAATAGCGGTAATACGCTGCCGCGTAGAGTGCCATTGTCAGTAAAGATGCTGACTCGGCTTCCTTCGGCGAAGCGGCTAGACCAGTGGCCGACTGCTGCCAGGCTCAGGCGGCCGTTATCCTTGATCTCCCGAACAATGGCACCAATAGTGTCCAAGTGCGCAGAGACCGCTCGGTCTGGGCTTTCCTTATGCCCTTTTAAAGTTGCCCGGATCGTACCCCGGCGGGTTAGCTCGTAGGGAATACCGATTTCGCTCAGGCGCTCGGCCACATACATGACGATGGTATCTGTAAAGCCTGTTGGGCTAGGAATAGCGAGCATTTCCAGCAGAACACGGCGCAGGTAATCCAGATCTGGCGTCGGCAGCTTATTCAAGCAGGCACCTCACGTGACAAGGGAAATAACAGATCGATAAAGCGTTCTGCGGTAGGGCGGGGTTCATGGTTGGCCAATCCAGGCCGTTCATTCGCTTCAATGATCACGTATTCACTTTGATCAGCAGCTGGCACTAATAAATCCATACCTGTAACCGGAATATCCAATGCCCTGGCTGCTGCGATAGCTGCCTGTGCCAGCTCCGGGTGAAGAATATCGGTAACATCTTCTAATGTGCCGCCGGTATGTAAGTTGGCCGTTTTGCGGACGAACAAACGGGTGCCTTCCGGCAAAACAGTATCGTAACTGTAACCAGCGGAGGTAAGTGCCCGCTCTGTTTCCTCATCAAGAGGAATTCGGCTTTCACCTCCCGTCGCTGCCTGGCGGCGGCGGCTTTGATGCTCGATCAGCTCATGAATATTACGGCGTCCATCGCCAATTACTTCGGCTGGACGACGTATAGCGGCCGCCACAACTTCATAGCCAATAACAACAACACGCAGATCCAGACCTGCATGGTAGCTTTCGAGTAGGACATTATCATCGTAGCGGCGGGCTTGGCTGATAGCAGCCTTAAGGTGCTCAGAGTCCCGTACATCTACGGCTATGCCTTTGCCTTGCTCGCCATTCACAGGCTTTACAACCAAGGCACCATGTTTTGCGAGAAACGCTTCGTTCTCCTCGTCCTCACCGCTGACCAGGCGCTGATCGGGAACACGCAACCCCGCCTCTTTAAGGGTGCGAATTGTCAGCGTCTTGTCTTGGCAGAGCGTCATGGTCACTGCACTGGTCAGGTCCGAGAGTGACTCGCGGCAACGGATGCGTCGGCCTCCCTGGATCAGGGTGAAAAGACCAGCTTGGGCATTGTCCACCTGCACATCAATCCCGCGGCGTTGTGCCTCATCCACAATGATTTTGGCGTAAGGGTTTAACCCAGCCTCGGGGCCAGGACCAAGGAATAGGGTCTGGTTGATCGCATTCTTACGCTTGACGGTAAAGGTCTGTAATTCCCGGAAGCCCAGCTTGTCATAGAGACGCTTGGCCTGGCTGTTGTCATGCATGACTGATAAGTCTAGAAACGCCAGGCCACGGCTAGCATAGTGTTCAATCAAATGGCGAACCAGTGCTTCGCCTACGCCTGGACGGGGGCAGTCAGGCGCGACGGCAAGGCACCACAAGCTTGAGCCGCACTCGGGGTCGTTAAACGCCTTGGCATGATTCAGCCCCATAACCGAGCCGATAATGGCACCGGTATCCTGATCTTCTGCTAGCCAATAAACTGGGCCGCCTTTATGGCGAGGCGTCAGTTTTTCAGTATCCACAGGAAGCATGTGTCGCGTCTGGTAGAGACGATTGATCTCGCTCCAGTCACTCTCACTAAAGGCACGGCGAATTCGGAAACCGCGAAAGGGAGCGTGGGCGGGGCGGTAATCGGTAAACCACAGCCGCAACGTATCCGATGGGTCCAGGAAGAGCTGTTGTGGAGCATGGGACAGCACCTGTTGCGGGGCAGCGACATAGAGTGCGATGTCACGCTCGCCAGCCTCTTCCTTAAGGAGCTCCTTGGCCAATACGGACGCATCGGAAAAGGTATGACCAATCAGAATCCGGCCCCACCCACAGTGTAGGCAAACGGATTGGCAAGTGGCTCGCTCTTCCCCTGTCATCTGGGCTTGCAGACGCTCATAGTTAGGTGTCTGGGCCCTTTGAAGACGCTGATTGTTATAGTAGGCGGCTTTCATCGTGCGATACTCCAACACTTATAGGCCATGTTCACTCAGCCACAAATTAAGGGCGGCAAGCTGCCAGAGCTTGGAGCCCCGTAGTGGCGTGATTTGGTCGTCAGGGTTCTTCAGGAGCCGATCGATTTCTGCGGTATTGAATAGCTGACGATCCTGGCTGGGATCAAGCAGCAGCTCACGTACCCACGTCAGGGTGTTGCCTTGTAGGTGCTTTAGGCCTGGTACTGGAAAGTAGCCCTTGGGCCGATCAATGACTTCTGCCGGAATGACTTTGCGGGCGGCTTCTTTGAGTACGTGTTTGCCTCCGTCGCCCAGCTTGAACTGCGCCGGAATACGGGCAGACAGTTCCGCCAGTTTGTAGTCCAGGAAGGGCACGCGTGCCTCCAGGCCCCACGCCATGGTCATGTTGTCGACTCGCTTGACCGGGTCATCTACCAGCATTACCGTGCTGTCCAGGCGTAGCGCCTTATCAACACCAGCTACTGCACCGGGTTGTGCAAAGTGCTGACGAACGAAATCACCTGCAGCGTCATGATCCAGGCGGCGGCCATCCTGTACAGTGGCTGCATACTCTGCATAGTCACGGTCAAAGAAGGCTGCTCGGTAAGCAGTGAACGGGTCTGACGCACTATCTACCTGCGGATACCAGTGATAGCCGGCAAATAGCTCATCTGCGCCTTGGCCGCTCTGCACGACCTTGCAATGCTTGGATACTTCGCGGGACAACAGGTAGAAGGCGATGCAGTCATGGCTTACCATCGGCTCGCTCATGGCTCTGAACGCGGAGGGCAATTGCTCAATGATTTCAGATTCGTTGATGCGCAGCCTGTGATGCCGTGTACCGTAGCGCTGAGCGATCAGGTCTGAATACTGAAACTCATCCCCACGCTCTCCACCGGCATCTTCAAATCCGATGGAGAAGGTCAGTAGATCGCGTACGCCGGACTCGTGCAGCAAGCCGACCAGCAGGCTTGAGTCCACACCACCAGACAGCAGCACACCTACATCGCGGGCTGCTCGCTGTCGAATCGAGACAGCATCGCGCAAGCTGTTCAGGACTTCGCCGCTCCAGTCTTTCATGGTGTAGTTGGCTTCATCGGCGGTTGGGCCGTAATTCAGTGTCCACCAGGTTTGCTGTTCGGTTTTGCCATTAGCGTCAATAACCATCCAAGTGGCTGGCGGCATTTTCTTCACGCCGTTCAGGATGGTGCGGGGCGCTGGTACAACAGCATGGAAGTTAAGGTAGTAGTTCAGCGCAACAGGATCGAGGGAGGTATCGATATCATCTGCTTCAAGCAGAGCAGGTAAGCTTGATGCAAAGCGCAGGCGTTCATTGGTCTGGCTCAGGTACAAGGGCTTGATGCCCAGGCGATCGCGTGCAATGAACATTTGCTGCTTATCGCGATCCCAAATAGCGAAGACGAACATGCCGTTGAGTTTGGGCAGCATTTCCTTGCCCCAGGCGTGATAGGCCTTGAGCAGAATTTCGGTATCGCCACCAGAGTGGAAGCGATAACCCTTGGCCTCCAGCTCGCTACGTAGCTCCGGGTAGTTGTAGATGGCGCCGTTGAAAACCATCGACAGGCCTGTGTCCGAGTCGATCATGGGCTGACCAGAGGCTTCTGCCAGATCCATGATTTTCAGGCGTCGGTGGCCTAGCGCAACAGGGCCTTGGCTATGAAAGCCCCAGGCATCGGGGCCGCGTTGAGCGAGGCGATGGGTGACCCGTTCCAGCGTGGCCAGGGTGACGGGACGATTATCGAAACGTAATTCTCCAGCTATACCGCACATAGTTCCTTACCGGTTGCTCCGTTGGGGGTGGGGAGGTATTGCTCCACAGGGAAACGACAAGCATTTGTGGGGGTAAGTTGCATTTTTCCGCCCAAATGACTGCAGGCAACGGGCTATTACGGCTACTAAGTATCGTTTTTAGATCTCGAATAAAGTAATTAAGAAATAAAGGTTGAAAGTCATATGCAAGGCCTTATATAGGTAATGAGCTGTTATAATGTAACGAAACGGCTTGGCGTATAGCCTTATCGAATACCCAGGAGGCACCATGAAACCGAACATTCATCCCAATTACCGGCCAGTGCTTTTCCACGACACCACTGCTGATCACTATTTCCTGATCCGCTCAACAGCACAGACCGACCGTATGCAGGAATATGAGGGCAAGAGCTATCCTTATATAGCGCTGGACGTTTCCAGTGCCTCTCACCCAATTTACACAGGTGAGCAGCGTCAGCTGAAAAGCGAAGGTCGCGTATCCAGCTTTAACAAGCGTTTTGCGGGTTTTCCAGGTGGAAGCAAGCTCTCCTGATCATCCAGTGTTACTGATTAAAGCCCTCGCAGTGTCGAGGGCTTTTTTATGCCTGAAAAAAGGAATGCCTGACGCTAAACAAGGTCCTCTTCTAGTGACTATTGAACGCGAAGAGAGTACCGATGAAAGCACGTAATCTAGAGGGCGTCGTGGTGGTCATTACGGGCGCTTCCAGTGGTATTGGTCGAGCGGCTGCTCATGAATTTGCACGGCAGGGCGCTTCTCTGGTCTTGGCGGCGCGAGACGAAGCGGCGCTTGAGGATGTAATGGCTGAATGTACTCTCTTGGGAGGACAAGCAATTGCAGTACCTACAGACGTCACCTTAATGGAGTCTGTAGAGCAACTGGCGGAGCGCGCCCTGGCGTTTGGGCAAGGACGGATTGATGTCTGGGTTAACAATGCAGGAATTGGTGCGGTAGGCAAGTTTGACGAGACGCCCTTTGAAGCTCACGAGCGTGTCGTACAAACTGATCTTCTAGGCTATTTACGCGGCGCCTACGCTGTTGTTCCGGTGTTCAAGCGTCAAGGCGCGGGAATATTGATCAATACCTTGTCGGTGGGCAGTTGGGTGCCACTTCCCTACGCCGTAGCTTATTCAGCGGCTAAATCAGGTTTGAGAGGATTTACTGAGGCGTTGAGGGGAGAGCTTACACGTTGGTCTGGTATTCATGTCTGCGATGTTTATCCCGCATTCATTGATACGCCAGGGTTGCGTGACGGTGGCAATTACAGTGGAAGGACGATAAAGCCTACGCCGCCTGTTTATGATGCTCGAAAGGTCGCCAGGGCCATTCTTTCCATGGCACGTTATCCGCGCAAATCGACGACAGTAGGGCAGGCCGCTACAGTGCTTCGAGCGGCTCATGCGTTAGTGCCTGGCTATGCTCGGTTGTCCCGGATCTTTATGGATCGCGCCCTGAGTCGAATGGAGCCGGTAGAGCACTCCTCGGGCAATCTGTTCGGTCCTCCCAGTGGCAATCGCAGTGTCGATGGGGGATGGCGTCGTCCTGATGAGCGCATGGTCGTGGCAGCAACCAGTGCTGCGGCGCTAGTGTTTGGGGCGTACCTGTACCGGCGACTGACGGAGCGGTCAGATTGATCCCTAACGTGCCGCGCTGACGCCTTCAAGCGTAGCGAAGGATGTGTCCTTGGCTGTTAGTAAAAAGTCCTGCATGAATGGAGCTTCCAGCATGTCTTCGCGAATCCCGGCATACAGGGTGGCATAAAGCCCTTTCTCACCCAAGCGCTTTGCAGTGACATAGCCGCGAGAGCTGTATTCATGAAGCGCCCAGTTAGGGAGGCAACAGACGCCACGGCCAGAGGCTACCAGTTGTAGCATCATGACTGTTAGCTCAGCTGTACGTATTCCGGCAGGCTCGACACCCGCTGGATCCAGGAACTGCCTGAAAATGTCCAGGCGCTCACGATCGACCGGGTAGGTGATCTGCGTTTCGTCAGCCAAGTCCTCGGGCACAATGTAGGGTTTGTTTGCCAAAGGGTGCTGGTTAGCCATGGCCAGCTGCGCTTCATAGGTAAACAGTGGAATGTAGGTGATGCCGGTTAGATCAATTGGGTCGGACGTGACAACAAGGTCAAGATCACCGCGTGCCAGGGCGGGTAGAGGGGCAAACGAGAACCCTGAGGCGAGATCCATTTCCACTTCTGCCCAAGAGTCACGAAACTGATCGATAGTTGGCATCAGCCACTGAAAGCAGCTGTGACATTCGATAGCGATATTAAGACGTCCGGCTGTGCCACCTGCAAAGCGTGCCAAATCGCGCTCTGCACTACGAAGTTGCGGCAATACGGCATCAGCGAGTTGCAAAAGACGCAGCCCGGCACTGGTAAAGCGGACCGGCTTGGTTTTGCGAACGAATAAGCTCAGACCAAGACGCTCTTCAAGCTCTTTGAACTGGTGAGAAAGAGCCGATTGAGTCAAATGAAGACGTTCGGCAGCTTCGACAAGGCTGTCGGCCTCACGTAGCGCATGTAGCGTTTTCAAGTGACGAAGTTCGAGCATGGCCTGGATCCTGATAAGTGCTGCAGCAGGTATCCATTATGAATGATTTCTACGCCAAGAAGGATATGAATGAAACTGGCTCATGATTTCACCAGTTTCATTCATCTGGCAGTTACGCGGCTACATAGCTGGTTTTACGAATATCCAGATTGCTCAGGTAGGTCTCCAGCTTGGCTTTATCGCTAGGTGTGAACTCAAGACCCAACTTGGTACGGCGCCAGAGAATATCGTCTGCTGTATTGGCCCATTCGTAAGCATGGAGGTAATCCGCTTCGCGCTCATACAGGTCGGCACCCAGGCATTCACCTAGATCGGCCATCTGCGTGACGCCTTCCAATAGCTTGCGAGTACGGTTGCCATAAGTAGTCGACCAGCGTTGAGCAAGCGCTGCTGGTAAGTCCTTGACCTGCATTTGTAGCTGCTTGGCCAAAGCCTCTGGCGTTGTCATCTCTTCTCCGCCAGGAAGGGTTGCGTTAGCTGTCCACGGCTGCCCCATGCTTTTGAAGAATGGTTGCAGCTGCTGCATAGCAGACTCAGCCAACTTGCGATACGTGGTTAGCTTTCCGCCAAAAATAGATAGCAGGGGTGCATCATTTTCGGGTGCCGACAGTGACAACGTGTAGTCACGAGTAATGGCCGAAGGATTATCCGATTCGTCATCACATAGCGGCCGTACGCCCGAGAAGGTATGGAGCACATCGCTACGGGTCAGTTTTTTGCGGAAATGTGCATTCGCAACACTCAGAATGTAGTCTGTTTCCTGCTCGGTAATCTGTACGTTGGCCGGGTCGCCTTTGTACTCACGATCCGTGGTGCCGACCATGGTGTAGCGGCCCAAGTAAGGAATAGCAAAGACAATCCGGCGATCTTCGTTCTGCATGATGTAGGCGTGATCACCTTCATACAGTTTTGGTACAACGATATGGCTGCCTTGAATCAGGCGGATGCCATAGGGCGAACGTTCTTTGATGTTTTCGCGAACAATCTGGGCAACCCAGGGACCCGCCGCATTGACCAGCGCTTTTGCCTTGATCGAGAACGTGCTGCCATCCTGACGTTGAAGATTCAGGTGCCACAGCTTGTTGGCGCGGTGAGCGCTAAGGCATGTTGTACGGGTATGAATATGAGCACCACGCTCACGGGCAGCCATCGCATTGAGTACGACAAGGCGCGCGTCATCTACCCAGCAGTCAGAGTATTCAAAACCCTGACTGATGTCGCTGACCAAGGGGCTATCTGTACCAAACCGCAGACTACGAGATGCAGGAAGCTTTTCACGTTTGCCAAGGTGGTCGTAGAGGAACAGACCTGCACGAATCATCCAGGCGGGACGTAGGTGCGGCCGGTGCGGCAGAACGAAGCGCATGGGTTTGACAATATGGGGCGCTTTAGCCAGCAGCACTTCGCGCTCGGCCAGGGCTTCACGTACCAATCGGAATTCATAATGTTCAAGATAACGCAGACCACCATGAATCAGCTTGCTACTAGCCGAGGAAGTGTGTCTTGCCAGGTCGTCACGTTCGCATAGAAAGACGGACAAGTTACGGCCTGCGGCATCGGCTGCAATACCAACACCATTGATACCACCGCCGATCACGGCGATGTCGTAGATCTCGGAAAGGGGCGGCGTCCCGAGCAAAGTGGACTGAGGCATGGGCGTCTCCTGTTATAAACGAACATCAATGTTCGTATTCGAACAATCGTAGACAAAAGAGTTGCCTTGCGCCAGTCGATTAACGATAAAAAATACCTAAAAGGAAAATAAACGAACGTAAATGAAAGAAATGTGAAAGGCCTGACACTCTGGTCAGGCGATTTCAAGGCGAACTTTGAATTGGGAAAGCAGGCGGGTAAAGGCTTCGTCCGGCTGGGACTCGGTAAAGAGCACATCGATCTGTTCAAGCGAGCCCAGGCGGATCATAGCGCTACGCCCGAACTTGCTAGAGTCTGCCGCGAGAAAGACTTTGCGTGCGTTCTCGAAGATCGCCTGTGAAACCCGGACTTCCTGGTAGTTGAAGTCCAGCAACGTGCCGTCCTCATCGATGCCGCTGATGCCAACCAAGGCGTAATCCACCTTGAATTGCTTAATGAAGTCAGCTGTCGCCTGGCCTACAACACCACCGTCACTGCGCACGCTGCCGCCTGCGATCAAAACCTCAAAGTCTTCTTTTGCGCTAAGAATATTCGCCACATGAAGATTATTTGTAATGATCTTCAGGCTGCGATGGTTAAGCAGGGCATGAGCAATGGCTTCAGTGGTTGTCCCGATATTAATGAATAATGATGCGTGATCTGGAACCTGTGCTGCTACGGCTTCGGCAATGCGCCGCTTTTCATCCCGCATCTGTCCGGCACGCATGGTGTAAGCCGTATTCTCCACACTGGAGTCATGGGCTGCGCCGCCGTGATAGCGGCGTAACAGACCGCTTTCAGCCAGCTGGTTGATATCTCGGCGAATCGTCTGAGGCGTTACGGCGAAATGCTGTGCAAGCTCCTCGATGCTGACATAGCCTCGCTCGCGGACAAGGTCCAGAATATTCTGCTGACGGGGCGCCAGGCTCATGCAATCTTCCTTCAACAATGGTTTGACAGGAAGAATGCCGTAGCGAGGCGCCGGGCGCCAGTTCGGTGCATCAACTTCGTTATCCTGATGTGAAAAGGGCGACTTCCCAGTCGCCCCGTCCAGTGACATCAGTCTTGCGCCCAGCCGCGAGTACGCTCAACGGCTTTTTTCCAGCCTTTATAGAGCTCTTCGCGATGATCGCCATCACAGGAAGGCTCGAATACGCGCTCGATGGTGCTCTTATTGCGTAGTTCGTCCAGGCTGCTCCAGAAGCCTGTTGCCAGGCCAGCCAGATACGCTGCGCCAAGGGCGGTGGTTTCCTTCATCTCAGGACGCTCTACACAAGTGCCCAGTAGGTCGGCCTGGAATTGCATAAGGAAGTTATTTGCTACCGCGCCGCCGTCGACACGTAGCGAGCGCAGACGCTCGCCTGCATCTTGCTGCATGGCATCCAGTACGTCACGAGTCTGGTAGGCAATCGACTCCAGGGCTGCACGAATCAGGTGTTCGACTTTAACGCCACGGGTCAGGCCAAACATGGCGCCGCGGGCGTAGGGGTCCCAATAGGGAGCACCCAGGCCGGTAAAGGCGGGTACCAGATAGATGCCGTTGCTGTCTTTCACCTTGGTGGCGAAGTACTCGGAATCCAAAGATTCATTAATGACCTTAAGCTCATCGCGCAGCCACTGAACTGTAGAGCCACCATTAAAGATGGCACCTTCCAGTGCATAATTCACTTCACCACGTGGACCGCAGGCAATAGTGGTTAGCAAGCCATGCTGTGACTGCACCGCTTTCTCACCGGTGTTCATCAGCAGGAAGCAGCCGGTGCCATAGGTATTCTTGGCTTGGCCCGGCTCTACGCACATCTGGCCAAAGAGGGCTGCTTGCTGATCGCCTGCGATACCAGCAATAGGAATGCCGGTTTCCTGGCTGCTACCCAGTGTGGCATACCCGTAAACTTCTGAAGAGGAGCGAACCTCAGGCAGCATTTCGCGGGGGATATCCAATGCTTCAAGCATTACTGGGTCCCAGTCGCGGTTATGGATATCGAAAATCAGGGTGCGCGAGGCATTGGTGTAGTCGGTAACGTGTACTTTGCCCTGGGTCATCTTCCAGATCAGCCAGGTGTCGACTGTACCAAACAGCAGCTCGCCACGGCGCGCGCGCTCACGGCTACCTTCGACGTGATCCAGAATCCACTTGATTTTGGTACCGGAGAAGTAGGGGTCAATAACCAGACCGGTTGTGCGGCGGATATGATCTTCCATGCCGTCACGCTTGAGTTGATTACAGATCTCAGTGCTCTGACGGCTTTGCCATACGATGGCATTGTAGATCGGGCGACCCGTCACCTTATCCCAAACAATGGTGGTTTCACGTTGGTTGGTAATGCCAATGGCAGCGACGTCATCATGGCTGATGCCCGCGTGAGCCAGGGCCTCAACGAACGTAGCACTCTGGGTAGCCCAGATTTCCATCGGGTCATGTTCGACCCAGCCGGCTTGCGGGTAGATTTGTGCGAACTCACGCTGAGCAATACTGACCACGTTAGCATTGCGATCCAGGACGATAGCGCGGGAGCTGGTAGTACCCTGGTCGAGGGCAACAATATAGTGCTTGTTATCGGACATGATGGAAATCCTTATTATTGAGCTTGTGACGCGCTGATCTTGGGCTGAGCGGCAGCGTCTTTCTTATTGGTTTCAATTGGGGCTTCTTTGGCGGGAATGTCGCATGCGGCTGAGCCAAGGCTCGGCAGGTGGCGGCAAATCAGTGCCTTGTAAGCAGCAGCACCCAGGCAGGCACCTAGGATGGGCGCAAAGATGGGTACGAGGAAATAAGGAATGTCTCGGCCGCCTGTAAGGGCTATATCGCCCCAGCCGGCCAGAAAGGTCATCAGCTTCGGACCCAGGTCACGTGCAGGGTTCATGGCAAAGCCTGTCAACGGGCCCATGGAACCACCGATTACAGCGACAAGCAGGCCAATCAGGAGTGGGGCCAGTGGGCCGCGTGGAAGGCCGTTGCCATCGTCAGTCAAGGCCATGATTACAGCAAGAAGGATGGCGGTAATAACCATCTCAACCAGGAACGCTTGGCCAACAGACAAGGCTGCGTTTGGATAAGTGGAGAACACGCCAGCAAGCTCAAGACTGGCTACGCTACCGCGTACCATGTTGTGTGCTTGTTCATATTCGAAAAAGAGGCTGTTGTATAGGCCGTACACCAAGGCAGCGCCGCAAAAAGCACCTGCAATCTGGGAAATGATATAGAGCGGGACCTTTCTGCGTTCAAAACCGCCAAAAAGCCAAAGCGCGATAGTAACAGCAGGGCTCAGGTGTGCACCTGACACGCCAGCGCTCAGGTAAACGCCCATGCTGACCGCAATGCCCCATATGATGCTGATTTCCCAAAGCCCTAACGTGGCTCCGCCAACCTTCATGGCGGCGACACAACCAGTGCCGAAGAAAATGAATAATCCTGTTCCCAAAAACTCGGCAATGCATTGCCCACGCAGGGTGGGCATTAGTGGAGTACTCATACGAGGAGCCTCTTGATTGTTGTATTTATTGCGGTAGTAGAAAAAAAATGAAACTACATCCTTTCGGAAACGAAAAGTTAGTTTCAAAATCGAACGTTGTCAAAGGTTCTTCTTTCATCCCCATAGAAAATTGTGATGAGCAAAGCAGGATATTTTATGACATGCGAAACACTTGTTTGAAAGGGAACTTTATTAGGGGTGTTTCAAGCCTTGTCTAGAAAGTGGCCTGGATCAGGCGGCGTAAGGCTTTACAGGCTGTAAGGGCAAAGACAAACTGAATCGTAAAGCCATAAGGACAGAGGCATGACCCCTGCGATTGACCTGCTTAAAAAACACAAGATAGCGCACCGCGTGCTTAGCTATGTGCATGATCCCAAAGCGGCTTCATATGGGCTTGAGGCTGCAGACAAGCTAGGGCTTGAGCCGGCTCACGTGTTTAAAACGCTGCTGGCCGTGACCGAAAAGGACGAGTTACTCGTTGCCATCGTTCCGGTTGGCGGTAGCCTTGACCTGAAAGCGTTGGCCCATGCGGCTTCGGTTAAAAAAGCAGACATGGCAAATCCTCAGGTAGCCCAACGCGCAACGGGCTACCTGGTGGGTGGAATTAGCCCATTGGGACAGAAGAAGCGCTTGCGTACATTTATTGATAGTAGTGCTGAGCATTTTCCTTTTATCTACGTCAGTGCAGGACGTCGTGGTCTTGAAGTGGAGTTATCTGCCCAGGCGCTGGCTCATCTGACAGCGGGAAAATTTGCCGAAATTGCACGATCCTAAAAGAGCGGTGGTTGGCCGCTCTGCCGCACGCTAGCAAGGAAGGTTGACCATTCGGTTCACTGCGCTATGGTCAATTATTGCCGCTCTGATGTTTTTCTCTTGATTCTCACCTGGCCGCTCATGATTACAGCAGACGTTGAGTGTGCGCTTAGCACCTGAGCGTTTAGAGATGCCAGTGATCCGAGAGACCATGCACAGAGCGAGTTGCCCTGACTGTTTAGCTGTCATACACGGTGAACTGTACATTGTGACGTAGACACGTTTCGCTCATGCTGTACCAAGAACTCAAAAGAAAAGATGGAGCAAGCCATGCAACTCGACTTCCACCAAATCGATGCCTTTGCTGATCGTCCCTTTGTGGGCAACCCAGCGATGGTTTACCGCCTCGATGCATGGTTGCCAGACGATCTGATGCAAAAGATTGCAGCTGAACATAACTTGGCAGAAACAGCATTCATCCGGCGGGAAGGTGATGTCTGGCGTATCCGCTGGTTTACTCCAAAGGTTGAGATACCGTTGTGTGGCCATGCCACCCTGGCAGCCGCTTATGTACTCTTCAATGTGTATGAGGAGGCAGGAGATAAGATCGAATTCATTTCCCGTTCCGGTACTTTGCGCGCTTATAAGGAAGAGGATGGTCTGCTGGCGCTGGATTTTCCTGCACAGGTCCCGAGTGAGATCGGCTCCACCCCTGAGCTGGAACGTGCGCTGGGCATTAGCCCAGTCGATGTACTAGGTGCTGATAAAATGCTGGTTCTATTGGAGTCCGAGGAGGCGGTGCGTAACTGCAAGCCCGATTTTGCGGCTCTGGCGCGTCTGCGTTGGCCGGGAATCATCATTACCGCGCGAGGTGAGCGATACGATTTTGTGTCTCGATTCTTTGCGCCTGGCATAGGTATTAATGAAGATCCCGTTACCGGTTCTGCGCATTGCAGCCTGATTCCTTACTGGTCGCGGCGTTTGGCGAAGCGGATGCTACGAGCGTATCAGTGCTCGGAGCGGGGAGGGGAGCTCTGGTGCCGTCTGGACGGGGAGCGAGTCAGCATCGCTGGCCACGCGTACCGTGTTGCCAGCGGCCGTTTAATGCTTGATTAAATTTGTGCGGCGCTGAAGGTCGTCAGCGCCGTTGCCTTGACTGCGATGCCAATCTGCTCGCCAGCGTGGTGTTCAACGAAGCCCGGAAAGGCGGCTTCGACACGAGCCCCTGAGGCCAGTGCCAACTGGTAGCGAGTGCTTGCACCTAGAAAGACCTGACTGACCACGCGTGCTGTTAGTGGGCTCCCAGGCGTGTAAAGGATGTCGTCAGGTCGAAGAAGCACACGAAGCACATCACCTTCCTTGAAGTCTTTCTGCTTGGCCTTGATGACGCCAAGTTCCGTTCGTACCGATTCAAAATCAACTGCATTGCCTGGGATGAAAAAACCCTGGCCTACAAACGTAGCCACAAAAGGTGTAGCCGGAGTTTGATACAAGCGTCCAGGTGTATCCCATTGCTCAAGATGCCCATGTTGGAAAACGCCTACTTTATCGCTTACCGCAAAGGCCTCTTCCTGATCATGAGTCACCAGAATGGCACTGGTGCCCCGTGCCTTCAAAATATCCCTGACTTCATTGCTGAGCGAGCGGCGGAGCTCAACGTCCAGGTTGGAAAAGGGCTCATCCATCAGCAGCAGGCGAGGAGAGGGAGCTAGCGCGCGGGCCAGGGCAACACGTTGTTGTTGGCCGCCGGACAGTTCATGAGGATAGCGTTGGGCCAGGTGCTCCAGTTTAACCAGAGCCATTAGCTCACTGGCAATCCGTGCGCGCTCAGGATGTTTGCGGATACCAAAAGCGATGTTATCTGCCACGCTCAGGTGAGGAAACAAGGCATAGTCTTGAAAGACCATGCCGATTTCACGCTTCTCAGGCGCCAGGGTAAATCCAGCCCGGGAAATAACGTGATCAGCCAGCCAAATTTCGCCCTGTATGACAGGCTCAAATCCGGCGATAGCGCGCAGTGTAGTGGTTTTCCCGCACCCGGACGGACCTAGCAGACAGCCGATCTCTCCAGATTCGAGTGACAGGCTTAGGTCGTTTACAACTGTACTGTCGGCATAACCGCAGGCCAGGTGGCTAAGTGTAAGGATGCTCATGCGTTAAGGGTGTGGGGAATCAGGAATTCCATCAATGCCTTTTGTGCATGCAGACGATTTTCTGCTTCATCCCACACAACCGCACGGGGATCTTCCAGAAGGTCATGGCTGACTTCTTCGCCGCGATGAGCAGGAAGGCAATGCATAAACAGGACGTCATGGCTGGCCTTGTCCAGCAGCTCACGTGAGACCTGATAATCCTTGAAGGTTTGCAGACGGATTTTTGATTCTTCTTCCTGACCCATGGATGTCCAAACGTCAGTACTGACCAGATGAGCGCCTTCCACAGCCTCTTTTGGATCACGAACAATCTGGATACGGTCGCCTGCGCGCTCGACAAAGCGGGCGTTGGGTTCAAAGCCCTCAGGGCAGGCCACGCGTAATGTGAAATCCAGCTGTTCGGCAGCTTCTATATAGCTATTGCACATATTGTTGCCATCACCAATCCACGCAACCACCTTGCCCTGAATGCTGCCACGATGCTCGAAGAACGTCTGCATATCGGCCAATAGCTGGCATGGATGGAGGTCATCTGACAGGCCATTGATGACCGGAACCTCAGAGTTCTTGGCAAAGGTAGTCAGGGTGCTGTGGGCATATGTACGAATCATGACACCATCAAGCATCCGGGACATGACACGAGCGCAGTCATCTACCGGCTCGCCGCGACCTAGCTGAGTATCACGGGGGGACAGGAAAATGGCCTGACCGCCCAGTTGAATCATGCCCGCCTCAAAGGACAGACGCGTACGAGTCGAGGCCTTCTCGAAAATCATGCCGAGGACACGGTTTTTCAATGGCTCGTGGCTGACACCTCGACTACGTAGTTCTTTCAGCTCAATGCCACGGCGGATCAGCTGCAACAGCTCATCGGGAGTGCAGTCCATGAACGAAAGAAAATGCCGAGCGCTCATCATCAGTACCTATGAATACAGGCCAGGAGTGCCGGCCGGCTTCAAGGAAAACAGGCTACACCCAAGGCAACTGCCGCACCTGTGCGGAGGAAAGGGAAAGGCCGGATCTTATAAGTAATTTATATATTTGCGCAAATCCCTGGCGAGGTGGCAGAAAAGAGGAGATTGCAACCGGTTATTACGCAAAAGGTAAAACTTCACAAAGATTGGAAAATTGCTCCGCTACGGTTGTTACATTTTTGTTAAATGACTACTATGCCGCCCGCCTTTCGAGGCGATGTTATTACCCCGCAACGGGGTTATTGGAAAATTGTATGCAAAGGAGTATTGCATGAAACGCGTAGTGTATGCCGCTGCCTTCTCTACCTTGGCCCTGCTCACTGGCTGTGCCAGCCAGAACGTAAGTCAACCTGCTCTGCCTCTGGGTGGCACGGTTGATACCGGTCTGAAAGCAGACGTCAAAGTAGGCGAAACAATCACAGGTCAGTCTTCCGTAAACGTTCTGTTCGGTATGCTGAAGCTGGGTGGTGATAGCAAGTTCGCAGACGGCGTAACTTATGGCGGTGGTGAAGGTGGTTTTGCTCTGGGACTGGATCCAGTTTCCTCGGCCAAAGCTGCTGCAGCTTACAAGGCTGTCAAGGCTTCGGGTGCTGACGTAATCGTTGCTCCGCGTTATGAAGTCGATGTTCAAGACTACGTGGTGTACAAGGCCGTCAACGTAAAAGTGACTGGCCAGAAAGGCACCATCAGCTCTATCCACTAAGGATAAGCTCGAACCGGCGGACATGGAGTTCGCCGGTTCGAAGAGAAACACTGCAGCGTTCACCTTTCCCTCCGTCAATCTCCCTTCCTGCGTCAAGTTCATCATCATTAGGCTTGTAAGTCGTTTCTGCTGTCCTCATATGTTAGGACGGGTGGCCAGAGGCAAAGCCGAGCGTTTTACTGGGTTTTCCGTTACACTGGTCAGCACTGAAATTCAGCGAGGTGCACCGTGGATATCATCGAAACGATCAAAGAGCAGATCGCCAATAACCCCGTTCTTCTTTACATGAAAGGCTCCCCCAATGCTCCGCAGTGCGGTTTCTCTGCCCGTGCCTCGCAAGCGTTGATGGCGTGCGGTGAGAAGTTCGCTTATGTGGACATTCTGCAAAACCCTGAAATTCGGGCCAGCCTGCCCAAGTATGCTAATTGGCCAACCTTCCCCCAGCTGTGGGTGGGCGGTGAGTTGATAGGCGGTAGCGACATCCTGTTGGAGCTGCACGAAAAAGGTGAGCTTCAGCAAATCGTTAAGGGCGCTGCGGGTAAAACCGAGGCCTGATTGGCTCTCCAGATGAACGTCTGGTAACCAATTGGGTTTTGACTGCCTGGGTTGTCCGGTAGTCAGCCGAATTCAACAAAGCCCCGCTTCGGCGGGGCTTTGTTTTACTGGCGTGATGATAGAAGAAGGCTTTGGCAGGCCTTGATCGTTGCGCCTATTTCTTTGCCACCAGGGGCTAGTCATACGTTTCTTGTTGGTGCGTGGGGCGACAGTCGATCAGATCATGGCTCTTCAGTATTCCCAATACGATGCCTTTATCTTCGTGTTTGCGTTGTCCGAATAGCTGTGATTATCGTACCGATGCTGCTCAGTGCAGCGAGAATCCGCCTGCTATTGATCTGGAATTAGAGTCACTGCAATGGCCAGCTTGGCATGAGCTGCAAGGCTCATAGGGCCGTCCCTGGTTGGCCTTACTGTTTATTGCCGCTGCCCTATGCCTGCAAGCTGGTGTTACCTGGAAGCATAACGAATAGTTTGCCTAACAGTGCCCAGGCGGGTAAGGAACTTCCTGCTCCGTTCGTGAGCCTATCGGTCATCACCCAACGATAATAAGCACGTGCGTATTCCCTGGCAGGTTTTTCTCGCGCCTAGCCCTTTGGCGCTCAAGTTCGCGATCAAGACGCTTTTTGCAGCGTGCTTAGCCTTATGGCTTGCGTTTCGTTTCGACCTTGAGCAACCGACCTGGTCAATGATGACAGTTTTTATCGTGTCGCAGCCATTGTCAGGCATGGTCATAGCCAAGGGGCTGTTTCGTCTGATTGGCACAGTGGTCGGAACGATTATGTCCGTGGTGCTGATTGGCCTGTTCGCCCAGGCACCCTGGGCTTTTCTATTGGCTATGGCGCTCTGGCTCGGGCTCTGTACCGCTGCCTCAACCTTGCTGCGTAATCATGTGTCCTACGCGTTCGTCCTGGCAGGCTATACCGTAGCGATTATTGGTCTACCTGCTATTTCTCAGCCGCTGGAAGTGTTTGATCAGGCGGTCGCCCGCTGCACGGAAATCTGTATGGGCATCATTGTGGCGTCCATTGTCAGTTCGGTGATCTGGCCGCAGCGGGTGGAGCAAAATCTGAGTCAGCAGGCTGGCAAAGTGTGGCTGGCGGGTTTGCAGGCAGCACGGGCTGAAGTCTCAGAGGATGAGACCGCAGCGACTGGCCTGCTGGGAGTATTTGGTCAAATCGTAGCTGTCGATGCGCAGCGCGACCATACGTGGTTCGAAGGCTACCGAGGCCGTCAGCGGGCCAGGGCACTTCGGCTATTCTGTCGGGAGCTGCTGAGCATGTTGCGCACTTCGCGAGGTGTGGCTCGCCAATGGCGTAACCTTGAGCCGGATGAGCGAGAGGCAATCACACCCTGGCGTGAAAAAGCGATTCAGCATCTTGATCCGTTTGATCCTGCAGCCGCCGAAGCGATACTCAATCAACTGCGAAGCAATCTCACTGATCCACGTTATAGCAACGATCAGCGCTACTTTTTGGCTCGACTGGGGATCTTGCTTGGTAAAGCCCTGACGGCTTACCAGGCGGAACAGGCTGTTGCACGAGGTGTTGCAGACGACAGCGCTCCCTCAGCGCTGTCCTGGCATCGGGACATCCAGACGGCATTGCTCTACGGTATGCGCAGTGCAGTGGCATTATTGGGGCTTGCTATCTTCTGGCTTAATACCGCCTGGCCTGCTGCGACCGGTGCCATGCTGCTAGGTGCTGTTTTATGCAGCCTATTTGCCAATCGTGATAATGCTGTTCAGATCGGTTTGAGTTTTCTTCGCGGTATTGCCTACGCCTTTTTGGTAGCCATTATCGTAAGCCAGGCCGTGTTGCCTTCATGGTCTGGATTTCCGTTGTTGTGCCTGGGAATGGGTGTTCCGCTGTTTTTTGCTGCACTTGGAATGGCCGGGCCACCCGCGGTTGTTGGTACGGCTACGGCTTTTGCGCTGCATTTCATTGTGTTGGTTGCGCCAAACAACCATACCCGCATGGATATGGCGAATCTGCTCAATCAAGCGCAGGCACTGGTCATTGGTGTAGGTTTTGCGGTGGTGATCTTTCGTTTGATCACACTTCGTCACCCCAAACGCTTGATCCGGCGAATCCTCTCGGCAACAACCTATGACTTGCAACGGCTGACGGAGCGGCCTTTGAGCATTGCTGAAACCTGGTTCGGGGGCCGTATGGCTGACCGACTGCTGCAGCTGGCGCGCAACATAAACCTGATGCCGCTCAATGAACGCCGCCGCTGGCATGATGGCCTGCTGGCATTGGATCTGGGTAACGAACTCTTGCATCTGCGTGCCTGCCTTGAAGGCGCAAACGGACCGCTGGCGATAGAGCGTGACCGATTTTTACAGGCGTTTGCGGCTGCATTGTCGGATGGGCTAGAGCATGTGCATCCAGGACAGCTGGATGAGCCCGCGAATCGATTGCGCTCCGCATTGGAGGCGGTAACAGAACCGGATGAGCCTAAGCGCCTGGCCTATGGTGCGGTCCGCCAACTGCAACGAACCTGGATGATGTGGTGCCAATCGCTTGAGGATAACCATGGACCTGTATGAGTGGGCCATCGGCGGCATATACCTGAGCCCGCTATTTCTTTATGCGGTAGTGGCTTTGCTGCTGACAGGAGTGATTCGGCTAGCCATGCATACACTTCATGCAAGCCGCTGGATCTGGCATGAGGCACTTTTCGGGTGCGCCGTATTTCTACTGCTGCTGGCAGCGATTACCTGGGTTGCCGCGACGTAGGCTGGCCAGTGGTATATGAACGCTTAGATAAGGGGGCATGATGCGCAAGGTGGCTCGGGTGGTAATTACCGTAGTCGTGGTAGTACTGGCGGTGCTGGCTGGCTTGTGGCTGTGGCGCTTTTACATGCTGTCGCCTTGGACCCGCGATGCGCGTGTCCGGGCAGACGTTGTTGTGGTTTCGCCCGATGTAGCAGGCTGGGTGACCCATTTGCCCGTCAAGGATAATCAGCGGGTCAAGAAAGGCGACCTGATTATGCAGATCGACCGGGAGCGCTATCAGGCTACGCTCAACCACGCCCGCGCCGTTGCCGATACGCGAAAACAGCAACTACGGTTACGTGAAAGTGAAGCCGAGCGCCGTAATCGACTGGGCGTCAGCGCCATCAGCGCCGAGGATCGAGAAAATGCACAGATCAATGCTGCCGTTGCAAGAAGTCAGTACCAGGAAGCGCTGACGGAGGTCCGTCTGGCTGAGCTCAACCTGAAGCGTAGTCAGGTCCTGGCCCCTCGCGAAGGACGGATCACAAACTTGCGATTCGCTGAAGGCAACTATGTACGGACCGGTGAGGCTGTTATGGCGCTGATCGATACACAGTCCTTCTACATCATGGCCTATTTCGAGGAGACCAAGATTCCGCATATTGCGGTAGGGGATGAGGTCAATATCCGCCTGATGAGCCACAGCGGCGTTCTTAAAGGACGCGTAGCCAGTATCAGTAGCGGGATTACCGATCGCAATGCAAGTCCAGATGAACAGCTTTTGGCAGAAGTCCAGCCTACCTTCAATTGGGTAAGACTGGCGCAACGCATTCCTGTCCGTGTAGAGCTTTCTGATGTGCCTCCAGGGGTCCAGCTCAGTGCTGGAATGACCGCTAGCGTTTCAGTGCTGGATTCTAGCGGGCATCATCCGCTGGAAGGATGGCGCAGCCTCTGGGACTACTAAACACGGTTATTGATCTACCAGGCAACCCTGGGCATCGGGCGGCCTACAAATAACCAGGGCATGCTGTTGTTATTTCTCTCAATAAAACGAGCATGTTCGGCTTATGGTCAGTCCGTTTGTAGCGCTGACTATGCGGTCTCAAAGACGCTGTTGGCTGGTGTATTCAAGCCCTTGCTCCTAGCCCTTTGAAACAACTCTTTTTCCCGGTTACGACTAAAGTCGTCTGGCTGTCAGGTACTGGTAGCCTAGAGTACAAGTCGACGATCCCCGTCACGCTGTGAGGACAACAATAATGAACGACAGCATCTACCGGCGGATAGAACAAAATCCGCAATTCAAAGAACTGGTTGCCAAGCGTGAGCGTTTTGCCTGGCTGCTTTCCCTGATCATGTTAGGACTTTACGCCGGCTTCATCCTGCTCATCGCCTTTGCGCCACACATTTTGGGTGCTCGCATTAACCCGGATAGCCCAATCACCTGGGGCATTCCGATCGGCGTCGGTTTGATTCTTTCTGCTTTTATCCTGACCGGTGTCTACGTTCGCCGTGCCAACGGTGAGTTCGACCAGCTCAACCGTGCCATCTTGAAGGAGGTCCAATAATGAAGGCGCCTCTTTCTTCGGTAATGGGACTGGCCCTGTTCGCTCCGACTGCCTGGGCAGCGGATGCTTTGACCGGCGCTGTTCAACGGCAACCTTTGAACGTGGCCGCCATTTTAATGTTTGTTGCTTTCGTAGCAGGAACATTGGGGATCACTTATTGGGCCTCCAAGCGCAACCGTTCAGCGGCTGACTACTACGCCGCCGGCGGACGCATTACCGGCTTTCAGAACGGTTTGGCGATTGCAGGCGACTATATGTCTGCCGCCTCCTTTCTAGGTATTTCCGCGCTGGTATTTACCTCTGGCTATGATGGCTTGATTTACTCCATCGGCTTTCTGGTCGGCTGGCCGATCATCCTGTTCCTGATAGCCGAACGCCTGCGTAACCTGGGCAAATATACGTTTGCCGACGTAGCCTCCTATCGCCTAAAGCAAATGGAAATTCGTACGCTGTCGGCCTGCGGCTCGCTGGTGGTGGTGGCGTTATACCTGATCGCCCAGATGGTAGGTGCCGGTAAGCTGATCCAACTGCTGTTCGGACTCGACTACCATATTGCAGTGATTCTGGTCGGCATCCTGATGGTCATGTACGTGTTGTTTGGCGGTATGCTGGCCACTACCTGGGTGCAGATCATCAAGGCGGTACTGCTGCTTTCAGGCGCAAGCTTCATGGCTATCATGGTGATGAAGTCAGTCAACTTCGACTTCAATGCCTTGTTCTCCCAAGCCATTGCCGTTCACCCCAAGGGTGAGGCCATTATGAGTCCTGGTGGTCTGGTAAAAGACCCAATCTCAGCCTTCTCTCTGGGTCTGGCGCTGATGTTTGGTACAGCAGGTCTGCCGCACATTCTCATGCGCTTCTTCACGGTGAGTGATGCCAAAGAAGCTCGTAAGAGCGTGTTCTATGCAACTGGCTTTATCGGTTACTTCTACATCCTGACCTTTATCATCGGCTTTGGCGCGATTCTGCTTGTTAGCACTAACCCGGCATTCAAGGATGCGGCAGGCGGCCTGATTGGCGGTAACAATATGGCAGCGGTGCATCTGGCCAATGCGGTTGGCGGCAGCATCTTCCTGGGCTTTATCTCGGCAGTAGCGTTTGCGACCATTCTGGCAGTAGTGGCAGGCTTGACGCTGGCCGGTGCGTCGGCGGTTTCCCACGACCTGTATGCCAGTGTGATCAAGAAAGGTAATGCCAACGAGAAGGACGAGTTGCGTGTCTCCAAAATCACAACGATTACCTTGGGTGTAGTTGCGATTGGCCTGGGTATCCTGTTCGAGAAGCAGAACATCGCTTTCATGGTGGGTCTGGCATTCTCCATCGCAGCCAGCTGTAACTTCCCGGTACTCTTACTCTCGATGTACTGGAAGAAACTCACTACACGTGGTGCCATGATTGGTGGTTGGCTGGGGCTGATTACGGCCGTAGGTCTGATGATCCTGGGTCCGACCATTTGGGTTACCATCCTTGGGCATGAAAAGGCGATCTACCCGTATGAGTATCCGGCACTCTTCTCCATGCTCGTAGCCTTCATCGGTATCTGGTTCTTCTCGATCACCGACAAGTCCACTGCGGGTAATGAAGAGCGTGCCCGGTTCTTCTCGCAATTTGTTCGCTCCCAGACTGGCCTCGGCGCTTCCGGCGCAGCGGCTCACTAAGTCGTATTGAATCGGCAGGTCCAGTTGGGCCTGCCGTTTTCATTTCAGGCGATTCGTTTCATGCCGGATAATTTCAACTTCGAAGCAGCGCCGTTCGATACGCTCAGCGAGTACGAACGCAACCTGCTTCGCTCGGCATTATCGGTCGGGTATTACGTGCCGGGCGAGACATTGATCGAGCCGGGTAGCACCACGCTTGCGCTCTATATCGTGCTAAAGGGCGTAGTCGAAGAACGCGGCAAAGACGACCAATTGTTTGCCCACTATGGGCCAGACGATCTCTTTGATGTGCGAGGCCTGTTTGCCGGTCAGACCCGACATGCCTACCGGGCTGTTGAAGAAAGCATCGTCTACGAACTCAACGCCAAGATGTTTCACGAACTGTGCGAGCGTAATGCGCCGTTTGCCAGTTACTTTCAGGCGAGCCTTGCGGCCAAGCGGCAACTGGCGCGCCGGGATGGACAGAACCTGGCGGAGTTCATACTGACCCGCATCGCTCGCGAGCACTTGCTGCCTGCTGTAGAAGTCAGCGCTGACCTTTCATTGGGCGAGGCGGCTCGTACACAGCTGGAGGTCGGGGCTGATGCCTTGCTGGTTCGGCTCGAGGGCGGTTTTGAAGGCCTCGGCATTGTAACGAGAACAGATCTGATGGCCGCCCACTTCCAGCGAAGGCTGAGTGACGATACGCCTGTTGGGACGCTAGCACACCAGCCGTTGGCTGTTGTAGAGCTGGGGGACTTCTTGTTTGACGCCATGATCCTTATGACCCGCCAGCGTATTGAGCGGGTGGTGGTCAGGCAGGGCAGTCAACCGGTTGGCCTGCTGCATCTGACGCAGGTGCTAAGCCTGTTTTCTACCCATTCTCACGTTTTGGCACTGCGCATTGCCCGCGCCGAAACGCTTGATGAGCTGCAGCGAGCAGCCGAAACGCTGGATACCCTGATTGCTACCTTGGAGGGTAACGGCATCCGGCTGCGCTTTATCATGCAGTTGGTTAGCGCACTTAACGAGCAATTGTTGGCGCGGGTATTCGAACAGAGTGTTCCTGCGGCCTTTCGCTCCCGATGTTGCCTTGTCGTCATGGGCAGCGAAGGGCGAGGGGAGCAATTGCTCAAAACGGATCAGGATAATGCCCTGATCCACGCGGATGACATTTCGAGCGAGGATGCTCTGACCTGGATGGCTCACTTCAATGAGGCGCTCAAGGGATTTGGTTACCCACAATGCCCTGGTGGTGTAATGGCTTCAAATGCGCTGTGGTGCAAGTCTGTGAGTGAGTGGCGGCATGAGCTTCAGACTGCGGCTCAGGAGGGGCGCCCTGAGCAATTGCTACGGCTGTCTATCCTGATGGATGCCTATCCTGTGGCGGGTAATGAGCATTGGTTCAGCAGTATACAGGCGCAGCTGAGCACCTGGTCAGACCAGGGGGAGCGTTGGTTGAGTGATATGGCGCTGGCTGCCTTGCAGTTCGATACACCACTGACGCTGTTTGGTGGGCTTAAGACTTCGGGCGAGCGGCTGGATATCAAACGTGGCGGTCTGTTTCCCATTGTTCATGGCGCTCGAATATTGGCCCTGCGCAAAGGGCTCATGGTGCGTGGTACTTTGGCTAGGTTGCAGGTCTTGGGTAAGCACGGCGTGCTGGATCAACATATGGCCGATAACCTTGCCGAGACGTTTGAGCTGTTCGTGCAGCTACGATTGTCCCAGCAACTGGCAGGCGACAGAAGCGGACTGAGGCAAGGCCTTGATGTCTCAAGGCTTAGTCGAGCAGAACGCGACCTGCTGCGTTTCAGCCTGCATGTTGTCAAAAAATTCAAGCAAACCCTGGGACGTCAGTTTCATCTGGATACCCGTTGATGTCCGTGTACATATCAAGACCTGATCTACATTGGCCACTTTGGCGGCAGCGCCTGCATTGGTGGCGGCATGACCCCATGAAAGCCGATGAAATCATCTCGCTGGATCTGGAAACTACCAGCCTTGATCCACGGCGAGCCGATATTCTCAGTATTGGTGCTGTACTCATTCGCCAGGGAAAGATGTTGGTGGGGGAGCGCCTGGAGCTGTATGTCGAGCCGCCGCCCAGCCTGGATGCCGAGTCAATTCGCATTCACAAGCTACGTCGCATGGATCTGGAGGGGCAGCTCAATATTAGGGAGGCTCTAGAGCACTTGCGCGGCTTTATCGGTAATCGTCCGCTGCTCGGCTATTACGTATCCTTCGATATTGCAGTGCTCAATCGTCACTTTAGGCGTTATGGAATGCCTCGGCTGACAAACCCCCGGATCGAGGTATCAGCCCTCTATCATCGCAAGGTCAGCCGTTTATTTCCTGATGTGCATCTGGATCTACGGTTTGACACGTTGTCACGTGCGCTGGATATACCGGTCACGGGGCGGCATACCGCTCTTGGAGATGCACAAACGGTTTCGCTGATGTTTCTAAAGCTATTGAAAGGTCCGGTACCCAAGCCGTATTGATCAGGCGCAATAGTGTGCTCCCGGTCAACAAGCAAAACGGTTGCAGGACTTTTCCCAAGGGATAGCAGTCCGATAGTACAGGTACGCTTTCTTCTTATTCTGCGACTTCAGGGTCTCGGTCATGGGAAGCGACCTGTGCAGTGGATTCCCATAGCGGTTATAAGGAGATACATCATGTCGCTGACGACTATATTGGTTCTGGTGCTGCTTGTTCTGCTGATTGGTGGTTTACCTGTGTTCCCGCATTCGCGTAGCTGGGGATATGGTCCATCCGGGATCGTAGGGGCACTGCTGGTTGTACTGCTCGTACTGCTTTTGTTAGGAATGATCTAGCATTACCTGCTCAAGACTAAAAAGTATTGTTTATCAACAGGTTAATAATGCTCTAAGGTTGGCTTTACCTGCCTTCTTGCCCTTGCTTGGTGCGTCGGAGAAAATTCTTGCCCAAAGAGGTGCAACAGGGTAGGGTTCTTGTTACCGGCCTGCCTTGCCGATGTCAGTTGTGAGATAAAACCAGAGCCAAGCGCTGCTTGCTCTGGTTTTATCTTTTCTGCACCACCCCTTTTTATTCACTCGTCTCAGTGCCTTGCATCACGGAGTGATCATTCAGGTGCTGTACGAGATTCAACCGACCAAGCGGCTGTGATAAAAGCCAAAGGAGTATTGAAGAGGGAGTGTTCCGTGGATTCGGAATCCATTGTGTATGGCTACATCAAGGATTGGCCGACGAGCGACTCCATGGAGCGCCGGATGCGTCGAGCATTGAACCGTCGTGTCCTCTCCAATCTTCCTCATGGCACCTGGGCGTTTCTGGGGAAAGAGATGTTCAGCCAGTGCGAACAAGCTGGAGCAGGACTTTATCGAACGCAAGTCATTCACTTTGGCGCCAGTTACGAAGGCGTCGAGTACGAATGGAAATTGTGGGTCGAGGAGTTCGAAGCTTTGCTCAAGCGCCTGTACTGGGCCAATGCCATAGTACATCTGGAAACAGGGCTGAACGGTACCCATACGTTTCGCTGGGAGTCGGAAAAGGGCTTCCATAGCCCGCAGGAAGACGATCTGCGGGCACGTTGCGCCTGGGAGCGAGAGGGCTAAGCGCCCTCCCGTCGTTGCTGTTCTCAGCGGACGGCAGTGCTGTCCTGTCTGGTACGGTTGTACAGATCTATTACAACTTGATCCAACACTGTAGAGGCTCCCCAAGGGCGGCTACTGTTCAGGATTGCTACTACAGCCCATGTTCTTCCAGTAGCGTCTCGGCTGAAACCAGCCAGAGCGCGTACGTTATTGAGTGTCCCTGTCTTCATGTGCGCCTGCCCGATCAAGGGCGTGTTTTTCAAACGCTTGCGCAAGGTGCCGTCCATGCCGGCAATCGGTAGCGAGGAGATGTACTCGTAGGCGTAAGGGCTTTGCCAGGCGGCCTGAAGAATCTGACCCATTTCCCGAGCACTGACGCGCTCATCGCGGGACAGTCCTGAGCCATTTTCCATGACCAGATGGGTAGCCGTTATGCCTTTACGGGCCAGCCACTGACGGATCACACGCTGTGCTGCCACACCATCATTTGCATCTGCACTGGTACGGTATTGGGCACCAATCGATAAGAACAGCTGCCGCGCCATGGTGTTATTACTGTATTTATTGACGTCGCGAATGATCTCGACCAAATCCGGCGAGAAAGAACGGGCCAGCAGCTCGGCACTCTTGGGTACAGTTCCTTCACGATCCTTACCCATGATGGTGCCGCCCAGCTCCTTCCAGATAGCGCGCACGGCACCTGCGGTGTAGCTTGGGTGATCCAGCAGGGACAGGTAGCTCTGAGCGCTGCAGCCGCTAGGGAGGTTTCCCGTCACAATAAGGGCGGTGCCGTCGGCCTGTGTAACTGGGCTGAAGCGGATTTCCGGCCAGGCAGGGCACTTGCCTTTACCTACAGCCTTAACTTGGTTTTCGATTCGCACATTGGTCAGCGGCGGATCCATCGAGACGTTGGCCTTGCCGTCATCGGCGCGGATAACCATGCGTACCGACTTCAGGTTAACCATCAGAGCGTCCGGGCCTACCAGAAAAGGTTTGTTCTCATCGTTGCCGTCATCGTTAAAGACTGGCAGTTCGGGTTTGATGAAGCGGCCGCGATCCAGAACCAGATCACCATTGACCTGCGTAACGCCGTTGGCGCGCAGATCACGCATCATCAACCAGAGTTTTTCCATATTCAGTTTTGGGTCGCCGCCGCCTTTGAGATACAGGTTGCCATTGAGTATCCCGTTATGGAGCTGGCCGTCGGTGTAAAACTCTGTCTTCCACTGATAGGTAGGGCCTAGCAGCTCCAGCGCAGCAAACGTAGTGATGAGCTTCATGGTGGACGCTGGGTTAACGGAAACATCAGCGTTGTAATAGTCAGCGGTTCCGTTGGCATCCAGTGGAATCATGACCAGGGAAAGCTCGTCATTGGCCAATTTGTTCTTCTGCATGATCTGCTGCACCTTGGGAGGTAGCATAGCGGTATCAGCGTAGGTCAGCGCAGGTACACCAAGAGGAAGTAGGCCTAACGCCAGCGAAACGGAGCGGAAAAATTTCAGCATTAAAAACCCCAAAAGAAGGCCGGGCCGAGATGAAAAGGTAATAGCCGGGCGATCTATTACAAGAAGCAGACATTATGCAGCAAACCGGTTTTTAGCCAATACAGCGCGTGAAATGACTATCACGTGCTGTCAGCTTTCCATCTGTACGAACTAAAAGGCCATTTATCTGGCAGGCTTCTATGATGTGACAAATATCGCCAAAAGTAATGATCGGTTGTTCGTTAGGCATCGAGTAAACGGCAAATGGCTATACAGATGATTTCTGTCCTGAACAAGCACAACACTCGACTACATTAACAGCCTTAATGACGAAAACCTGAACCAGCAGTCTGAGACATCGATATCGATACAGACGCATCATGCGCTCGGCTGGGCCTTTCTCGATGCCACTGAAGACCACTTCCGCCCGGGAAGGCCCTGCAGTCGAGCATGGCGCTCCTTGAAGGGCAGGGCTATGTCAGCGGCGCTCGGTACAAGGGCAGCAGCGATAGCAGGTTCGCGCTCAATACTGAGGCTAAACTCGAATACAGCCTGGGTAAGCAGACCAAGGCAGGTGTTGGAGAAATTTCTCAACAAACACTGGAAGGCCATGGGTTAAGGCTGGGTCCGTTTAAGTGCGCAGGGCAAGGCTATATAAATCGAGCATGGCGCTTATCCTATGCTGGAACGTTCCGAGCGCTGGGGCGAGAGCCGGGCTGCTGTGTTGGAGGGGCTGTATGAGTGCATATTCCAGGCGCAGGGTGAAGGCCCGCGCCTACAGGTGGGTCTGGGCGAATCACCTAAGGGTGCATTGGTCTTTTGCTGTGCAGGTTAAACGGTGGGGATGTGCAACCCTGGCCGCGCTTTGCCTGACCACCACAGCGGCCCTGGCTGAACCTTTGAGCTGTCAGCATGGCTGGGGCGTATACCAGCAGCGGTTCATAACAGCAGACGGGCGTGTTACGGACACAGGCAACCAAGGCATCAGTCATTCCGAGGGCCAGGGTTATGCGATGTTAATGGCCGAGGCCAGTGGTGATCGCAGGACGTTTAACCGACTCTGGCAGTGGACGAAAAAAACGCTGCAACGTGAGGATCGTTTGTTCTCATGGCGGTACGACCCGCAGGCAAAGCCAGCAGTGACTGATCGTAATAACGCATCCGATGGCGATCTGCTTATTGCCTGGGCGTTGCTACGAGCCGGAGAGCGCTGGCACGAATCTGCCTATACAAACGCTTCAAAAAGTATCCGCAAGGCGATCCAGGTGCATCTGGTCCAACGGGAGCCGGGTTATACAATACTGTTGCCAGGACTTGAGGGTTTCAAGCGCCCGGATGGGACGGTTATCAACCTGTCGTACTGGATATTTCCAGCACTGCAAGCCTTTACGCGTGTCGATCCAAAGGGGCCTTGGACTGAGCTGTTCGAGAGTGGTAAGCGCCTGATCCAAACAGCACGGTTCGGTGAGGCTAAACTGCCGTCTGACTGGATTGTCATGGATGCCGCTGGCACCTTGAGGCCTGCTCAGGGCTGGCCGTCACGTTTTGGATTCGATGCTGTTCGCGTACCGCTGTATGGTGCCTGGGCAGGCATGGGTAGAGAGGACGAGTGGGGCGCCGTCAGCACGTTCTGGCACAGCAAGGACCCAGCTTCACCGCCCGCATGGATCGATCTGATGTCTGGCGAGGTTGCACCTTATGCTGCATCCTGGGGCGTGCTGAGTATTCGCGCGCTGGTTGATGGTCAGCTGCAACCGCTGCAACGGGAAGTGCTTGAGCAGGAAGATTATTACTCGTCATCCTTGCTGATGCTAAGTCAGATTGCCCAGGGAAACTGCTCGAGCGCAAAGTAAAGTCTTCAGCCGCTCACAACGGTGAGCGGCTGAGTGCTTTATCAGACGGGGCTTGAGCGGCCGGTCATTTCGCGCGCCATTTCGGTGGCATAGCTGTCCGTCATGCCGGCGATAAAATCGATCACACGCATGAATGAGCGATACAGGGGCCAGTTTGGGTCCGGTGCGTTATTGCCCAAAAGATCCAGAATGCGGCGATGCTTGAAGGACGGCTCACGTCCACGGTGTTGTTCCAAGGCTGCGCCGCAGAACGCATTGAGCAAGATTTCGAGCGTTGTGTAGGCGCCGATCTCATGCAGCGTCTTGCGCTTGTCCTGGAAAATCTTTTCACGAGCCATGGCCTTGGCGCGCTGCACGCATAGTTTGGCAGGACCATCCATATGCTCGACCAGATCGTCTTCCAATGTGCCAGCGAGCAGGGCGTCCTGCTGTTCGACGAACGCGCGTGCCGTGGCATTCGTCAGATGTTCAATAGCCTTGCCACGCAGGATGGCCAGCTTGCGACGGCGCGAATCCTGGGGTCCCAGTTGACGATAGGTTTCGGGTAGGTCGTCACCCACAAGGCCGAGCAGCAGCGCTTCTACTTCAGCATAGGTAAGCAGGTCCATTTCCAGACCGTCTTCCAGGTCGATCAAGGCATAGCAGATGTCATCGGCGGCTTCCATGAGGTAAACCAATGGATGCCGGGCCCAGCGCTCCTCGCCGAGCAGAGGAATGCCCAGCTTGTCGGCAATCTGTTCAAGCAGCGGCAGCTCGCTCTGGTAGCAGCCGAACTTATGCTTCTTGTAACCGGGTGCCTCGGCGTAGCGGGACGTCCAGGGATACTTTAAATAAGTTCCGAGCGTGGCATAGGTAAGGCGGGTTCCTCCATCGAACTGGTGGTATTCCAGCTGCGTCAGGACGCGAAAACCTTGAGCATTACCCTCGAAGTGCAGGAAATCATCGCGCTCGATATCGCTCATGTCATCCAGCCAGCCACGGCCGGCTGCCTGGGCAAACCAATGGCGGATAGCATCTTCGCCTGAGTGCCCAAACGGCGGATTGCCAATATCGTGCGCAAGACACGCTGACTGTATGATCACACCCAGATCGCTGGGGTCGCACCAATCCGGCAGCTGATGGCGCAGGCTTTCGCCCACACGCATGCCGAGCGAGCGGCCCACACAGGCGACTTCAAGGCTGTGAGTCAGACGAGTATGGATATGGTCGTTGCTGCTGACCGGATGCACTTGTGTCTTACGGCCCAGGCGGCGAAAGGCCCCTGAGAAGATGATGCGGTCGTGATCTTTATGAAACGGGCTGCGGCCTAGTTCGGCAGTGCTGTGCACGGCCTTGCCAAGGCGTTCGCGGGTTAGAAGTGTTTGCCAGTCCAAGGCCTACCTCGCAACAACGGTTTTCGTGTGACGTAACCTAGCAGGCTTGTGCCTATAGGTGATACTGGGGCATTGCCTATACGATAGACCTTCTTAAGTCAGCAGGTGTTTTGTGACTAAGACTCCGTCAGGAACGAGGCGTCAATGTCGATCAGTAGAGGCCGTTGTCCTTGAGCAATGAACTGACCTGCCGTTATGCAGTACTGGTTGCTGGTAGCATCGCGGTAAATGGTGGAAAGATTGAGGCGGCGTTCATCCATACCTTCGGCGAGCAGGCTGTAAAAATAGGGGCGCCATGACCAGTTATGATTCAGGTAGCGGCGGTTCTCCTGCCAGAACATACCGTTCCACTCAAGATTTGGGGTGATCTGGGTGCCATGACGATCGCACTGATACAGGCGCAGCAGCCAGGGTAAGTCATGGGGGAGAGGGAGGGCACTGATCATTGAATGCCCCTCTGCCCAAGACCGTACATCCTGAATGAAGCGCGACAACTGCTGGCGCAGCTCCATGAGCCTGGAGCGTTCTTGCAGTTTGTGCTGCACATAACGTGTTCGTAATGCCGCGAAGCGCTCAAGGTAAGCATCGGCCTGTTGAAACTGCTCACTAGCCTGCGCAAAAAGAAAGCCCTGCACATAGCGCGCGCCACATTCCAGTGCAAACTCCAGCTCTTCCTCTGTTTCAACCCCTTCAGCAATGATCCGGCAGCCGGTTTTTTCGGCCATTAGAGCCATTGCCTTGACGACTTCACTGCTCGGCCCGCCTCGGACGGCGGCTTGAAACAAGCGCATATCGAGTTTAAGAATATCTGGCGCCAGATCCATTATCCGATCCAATTGTGAGTAACCTGCGCCAAAGTCATCAATGGCAACTCGTGCGCCTGCGGCACGGTAACGGCGGACTACCTCCAGCAAACGCTGTTGATTTCCTGTTAACTCGGTAATTTCGAACACGATACGTCGCGGGTCAATGCCATAGCGCTCGACTTGCCTGAGGCTTGGCAGAGGCTGATCGGCCGGAGCGCGGCTGATCCAGCGAGGTGAAATATTCAGGCTCAGGAACCAATCTGGCGGTGCCTCCCGAAAGCGACTCAACGCATTATCGCGGATATCGCGATCCAGCTGGCGAAGGTCCAGCGATGAAACTTTGCGTGAAGCAAACAAAGGACCTACAGAGCGATAACTACCGTCAGCCTGACGTAGGCGACCCAGGGCTTCAATACCGGCAATCTGCCCGGTAGCCGTGTCGATGAAGGGTTGGAAAAAGGCGAGGGGATGTCCTGTGAGCACATTCATTCCTGTTGGAGCGGCCAACCAGCGGTTGACACAAAAAAGGGATGTCCCTTTTCTCTCGCAAGAATGCGGCCAATGTTTTCCAGGTGTAGAGCTGATGCCTGGCGCGTCCGTGCGCCAGTCTCCTCAAGGGTAGGGGTGGTGAGGCCCCTGTTGAGGGGTATGCTGACCTTGGCGTGCGGCTTGGTAACGTTTGACAAACGGATAGACCGCAAGGCCTACGCGTGCCAGACGGCCAATGGGCCCCAAGCGCTTGCCAAACAACGATAGCAGCAGCGTTGCGCCAATGATCAACGGGCCCTTGGACTGAGTAGCTACATCTTTTGGGCGGATCATGTCTTTCAAGGTCCCGAGTGGGTTGTGCAAAGGCTCGGCGTTGTACACGATTTGCTGGCGATACAGCTCCATACGCAGCCGCACCATTTCCTTGCGCTTCTGGCGGCTGACGGCCGCCGTTAGAGGTTGGTTCATGGCAACAGGCGCTCCCGATTACGGGCCAGCTCTTCGAGCGTGGCATGGAACGGAGGATTACCCTTTATCAGGCTCATGGCCTTCCAGACGCACAGTGCCATGGCTACGGCATAAGCGGCTGAGAGTAAAAGGGTTGCCAGCAGGCGATGAGTATCCCAGAACGCAATGATGACGGCCGCCGATAGCCCCACCAGGACTAGCAAACCGAAAATCAGGCTTAGGCCGGTTAGCAGGAACAACTTGAAGGTACGAACCTTCTCTTCCTGAACCTCGATACCTAGCAATTCGAGATGACTCTGGACCAGGCCAACTGCCGCACCGGCCATTCGCTTTAGGGACGGCTTGGGCGCTTCGTCTGGTATCTCATGGGGAGTCGGCGGTGTCACGTCCATTCATCCCACTCCTTTATCAGCGACGGGTGAATAACAGGCCTACTACAAAGCCGATACCGGCTGCGATGCCTACGGACTTCAGCGGGTGCTCGATCACATATTCTTCAGTGGTCTGAACGGCTGCGCGGCTTTGGTCGTATACCATGGACTGCTGAGCCTTGAGTGTTTCACGGGCACGGGCCAGGGTATCGGTCAGGCGGCCACGGGCTTCATCCATCTGCTCGCTCGAGGAGGAGGACGAACCCTTGAGCAGACGCTCGGCATCCGCGATCAGTGCAGAAAACTCTGTAGTGATTGCATTTTGAACATTACGCAAGTTTTCACGGTGAGTCTGCTTTTGAGAGCTGGAACCGGTTTGGTCTTCCTGAGAAGGTGGAAGAACGCTTTCCATTGTCATATCGATACTCCTTGCAAAGATCGTGAAAGATTGAATTTCATTTGCTTCAGCGGGTTCGAACCCGTCTGGGCGGCAAAGGTTCCGTTTGTCGCTCTCTCATGACATGCCGGCTAACAACCGGGCCTCAGCTTGTTCCAAGGCGCCGACAGGCCCTTTAAGCAATACGGTATCGTGGGCGTGAAGGTGTAGTTCCGGCGTAATCGTCAGCTCCATACCAGCACGTCGGATGGTTTCCAGGCTAAGCCCCAATGCTTCCAGTTCCAGTGAATCTAGAGATCGCCCCACCGCATAGGCATTGTCGGGAAGGTAAATTGCATGCAGCAGGACACGGCTGTTGCGGTGGGCATCCAGCACATCGGCCTGGGCACCTTGGTAATAGCCCTGTAGCAGGCTGTAGCGCTCGCGGCGGACAGTGTCGATACGCTCTTGAACATGACGCTCGGATAGCCCCAGGAGAAGCAGCGCCTGAGACCCCAGCATCAGACTCGACTCAAGCAGTTCAGGTACTACCGCGCTGGCCCCTGCTGAGCGGAGGTCGGCATTCAGGCTGCTGTCTCGCGTGCGCACCAGAATAGGCAGGTCGGTCCGGTGCTGGCGCGCCAGACGAACGATAGCCAGCGCTCGGGACGGGTCGTCTACTGCAACCACCAGCAAGCGCGCTCGGGCAATGCCCACGGCTTCCAAGAGTTCTGTACGGCTGGAGTCACCGTAGTGCACGCTTGCCTCTATAGCGACAGCTTCCTGGACTCGAACAGGATCGTTATCCAGCGCAGTGAACGGGATTTTCTCCAGATTCAGTAGTCGGCCAATCGACTGACCTACCCGGCCAAAGCCACAAATAATGACGTGTCTGGAGAGGTCTGCGCTGGCAGTGGCGATATCTGAGGCCTGTGTTGGACTGAACAGGCCTACTGATCGGGCCAGTTGCGAAGCATTACGCAGTAATACCGGTGCAAGGGCCATGGAGAGAAAAACAGCCGTCAAGAGCGCCCCGGAAAACATATCGTCTACGAGGCCTTCCTGCCTGGACTGCGCTACCAGTGCAAAGCAAAACTCACTGCCCTGGGCAAGCGCCACGCCTGTACGCCATCCCGTGGCATTGTCGCCAAAACGACCTCGGACTATCAGAGCCACTACGAGCGCCTTTAGAACAACCAGCGCCAGCACCAATAGCAGTACAAAGCCGGGCTGGCGTATGACAACCTGTATATCGATCAGCATGCCAACACTGATAAAGAACACCCCCAAGAGCACATCCCGGAAAGGGCGCAGGTCCGCTTCAATCTGATGCCGATAATGGCTTTCGCCTAAAAGCATTCCGGCCAGGAAGGCGCCAAAGCCCATGGAGAGTCCCATCAGGTGAGTTAGCCAGGCCGTAAGTAAGACAATAAACAGGGCTAGCAATAAAAAGAGCTCGGCGGAGCGGGAGCTGCCAATTTCACGAAACAGTGGTGGTAGGAGCCATCGACTGGCAGCCAGCAAGGCCATGAACAGCACGGCGGTCTTGCCTAGGGTGAGGGGCAGGGCCCAGTACCATACGGTTTCGCCATTTCCGCTGAAGACCGGTATCAGAGTCAGGAGAAGAACCGCAACCACATCCTGAAAGAGCAGGACGCCAATGGTGTTCTGTCCGTGTGGTGCCAGGACCTCACCCAGTGTCGAAAGCTCTCGTGTCACGATAGCCGTCGAGGAAAGCGACAGTCCAACACCTAATAGCGTTGCGGTTCCAGGCGAGGCGCCCAGCAGACTCAACACAAGAGCCAGAGGAATACTGCATAGCAGCACCTGAAGACTTCCCAATCCAAAGACGACCCGGCGCAATGCCAGCATGCGCGGCAGGGAAAACTCCAGCCCAAGCATGAAAAGCAGAAACACGACGCCCATTTCGGCAATCAAGGGAAGTGATTGATCCGGCTGAACCCACCCCAGGGCATTCGGGCCCAGAGCCAGACCTACAAATAGGTATCCTAGCAAGGGCGGTAGCCCGACTCGGCGTATCAGCGAGATAATTACCAGGGAGGCTGCTAACAATAAGAGAAGGTCGATGAACACGCCAGGCCTCACAGTCAGGTTACGTCAGTAAAGTCGACCACGCGATGATTGTTAGTCTCCCTCTGGGGCGCATTGAAGCCGAGTTGCCGAATAAACAAAGTGTAAATGAACCTGCACAAACTTTATTGAGGCACATCAATGCCTCGTCTGATGAGTCTCGACCATACTAAAAGGGTTTTTCTTGTTGGGAGATCGTCATGAGCCCGCATTGTCAGCTGCTGGTTACGGCAGCGTGTCACCTTTGTCATGACGCTGAAGCGGTGCTGATGCCATTCGTGGAGCACGGCCTGCTAGTCGAGGTTGTTGATATCATGACCTTGGAGGAAGGGCCGGAACAGTATAGTCTGCGGATTCCCGTGTTGCGTCATATTGAGAGTAGACGGGAGCTGAACTGGCCATTCACCTGTGAACAGATCGCAGCCTTTTTGATGCAAAGTTAACCCCAGTCATGGCGGTTTGTGGATAGAAAGCCCTGGGTCAATGTTGCTCTGAAAGATTTAAATCGCCTATTTTTTTAGTGGATGGCGTATTGATAGCAGCAGGATCGCGACTTCTATTGCATTTTTTCATGAATTTCAAGTTTTTCGTGTGAACTCTGGCTTCCAAGTCACTGTCTTTCTCATCGCATTCATAAAACGTAAAAATACTTAATGAATGGGGGAATGATGAATAGCGCAACTGAAAAACTGATGACTGCCTTTCCAACCTACGAATGTTCGGTAACAGAACCGCGTCCTGATGGAAGTGTTGTGTTCTGTGTACAGGACCTGGGCAGCGATGCACGAGTGACTCGTGTAATCTCCGCTCGCCAGCTAAGCGATGATCGCGCACTGCAGATTGTGATCGATGATATGCGCAAGGATGTCTCGCTTCGCGCTGGCGCGCTGGCACCGCAATCGTTGGCTACCTTGCGAGCCACGGGAGCGACCGTAATGCGTTACGCTGATTGAGGCATTGGCACCTGTCCATGACAGCGTTGCATTGCGCTTACTCAGTCAAGGTTCAGCAGGTTTTGCCTGCTGAACCTTGCGTGTCTGCTTGATTTAGAACGAAAAAACTCGCCTTGAGCGAGTTTTGCTGTTGCGCTAAATGTAAGTCTGGCTATAGGCCTTAGTACTTACACCTCATCAAGCGACAGTCCTTGCAAGGCAGATCTGCAGGGACTGTCGTTTCCTCCGGGCAACTGTCCGGTTTTTCCAAGCCTATATCCCAGACCGGGAAGCCTATGCCCTGTGCAGTTAACGCACGTCGGGCTGCATGGACAGTACCTTTCAGTGAGCCAGGCTCGCTGTATTGTGCGTGCCGAATTCGAGGTGAACGGTAGGCAACGCGCCCATATAGATCAAGCACGCTAAAGGAAAACGCTCCCTGCACGTCAGGTAGTGTCGGCCATACCTGAAGAGGAGCCAGTGCACTCATCAACTCATCGCAAGCCAATGTGTAACGTGTGGTCATGACCGGGTCGGTGATGACTGTATTTTGCTGCGCCTGCTGCTGCGCAGCATGAGTCAGCGGGATTGCTGTGCCAAGAGCAGTGGGGGCGCCGATCGAATCTGCTAGATCGTAAACACTTGAGGTGCCCAAGCTGTTGGGTAAAGACATGAAGCCACTGCTCACTCAACGGGAAATCGAATACGTCTTATAAGGCGATAAAGAGGCCAGTAACTGCGGTACGCCATGACCACTGTCAATCGCCATACCCAGACGGATTCCATCAATCACGCAGTCCAGTTTCTTGGGAGTATGCAACTGTTCTTTGGTAATTAAGCGGCGCACTTTTGTGCCGGTATCGTCAGAAAGCGTCAGTGTGACACTTCCATCCATTCGCTCAATACGGAAGTTGACGCGGTAATCAGCTTCGAAAGCCGCAGCGATAACTTGAAAAGGATTATCCATATGCCTCACCTGATAGCCACATCAACATTACGGTTTCATTGACACAGCTGAGGTCTGCAAAGTTCTACAATTTTTTTCTAACTGCGACAGATGCGCATGGGTATACAGTTTTGCTGTGATCTCTGCTTATCCCTTTAACGCTAGGCCCTAATAGAATGATCTGCTGCAAATTCAGCAACATACGGAAACATCTCTTCATGCAGATTCTATTGTCAGTATCTGCTGTATGACAGTTATCAGGTTAGGGCCTTGTACTGTAGGGGGTGCTAGTGGACTTGGCACCTGCTGAGCAGTACGGGAAACCAGGGCAGTCTTGAAGCCTGCTCGTTGCGCACCGGCAATATCCCAGGCATGAACGGCGATTAGCCAAAGCGCTTCCGGCTTTTCACCGATGGCCTTAGCTGCCTGAAGATAAGCCGGAGCATCAGGCTTTAGCGTATGGGCATCCTCAGCAGAAAGAACGTCATTGAAATAAGCACGCAGTCCAGCCGCAGACAGTTGGGCATTCACCAGCTCACGGGCGTTGTTAGAGAGCGCCACAATCCGTGCACCAGTGTTGCGTAACTGTTCGAGTGCAAGCTCAGCATCAGGGTGCGCTGGCAGCATGCGCATGGCTGTCTTTACACTATGGCGATCGGCTTCGGACAGCTGGACACGTTCGCGCTGCGCCAGCATGGTCAGGGCTGCCTGCCCGGCTTCTTCAAAAGAAATACTGGGACCGGTAATGGTAGCTGTCATGGCGTTCTGTAGCGTTTGGGCAAACCAGGCGCTGCGCGCTGTAGAGGAGCCAAAAACCTGGAAGAAAACGGAATCGAGTCCTGCCAGGTCCAGCAGTGTTTCATTGATATCGAACAGGCAACAAGTCATGGTCATTCCTTGCATGGAGATAAAGGATGGACACCCTACTGCTAAATCTGGTTGCGCACTCGATGGATAAGGTCAAATCTTAATGGACCGTAGCGGCTCAAATGAGAGCCTGCCACGTCTGGTCAAAAGCATTAATACATGACGGAGACGAGATGACGCAGGAGGCGAATTGCTCTTGGAAGCCCTTTCCATTAAAGCGGAACTGGTTTGGATGCTTCTTTCGGCCGTAGTCTTCAGAAGTGTGTTTAAGAGGCTATGGGCCAGGTCGTCGGTGTTCTGGCGTGGCATTATTGAGCGATAGGTCCTGCTGTATAGAGCTGGCATCTAGGGTCTGTCTGAAAAGTCTTGTTACCGGCCCTATAGCTCCTTTTTAGCTTCTTACCGTTACGGAAATCAATAAGTTAGGGAAGTGCTTCAGGCCGTTCATGATGGCGGTTTAATATTTTTCAGACAGAACCTAGTCTCCTCTATAAAGCACAACAACATCTCGTAGGGTTCCGAGTTTTAGAGAGAAGTGCGGCTGCGTGTCGCGTTGAAAGGCTGGATATTGCCTTTATCTTCTGACCACCGAAATAGCCACGCGGCTCATGTACATACTGGGAAAGCCAGTTTTCCTTGACGTCAGAACAAGTCATCCATTTGACATGACGCCAAGTCAAGAATTGACCGCTGTGATTATCAAGAAATAGCGCCTGATACCGATACCTAGCGACAGGAATAAACGGTTGCAGTCAATTGACTGTTTTATAACCGCTTGTCAGGTATTTTGCGCCTATTAGTTAGCTTGCTGCCTTTTGATGTGACTGCCAGATAATTAGTCTGCGTCTTCAGGCCGCTGAATCGATTTTTATTTACTTTATATGGAGTTAACGTGAGAACTAAAGAAGATGCATCGAAGCGTCGTCGAGAGGGCGTATCGATCATGGAGTGGCTGGTGATTGGCATTCTCTCGGTTTATATCGTATTCACTCTTACTGTCTTCGCCCAAAAGCAGTGGAATTCGCTGACTGAAGTACAAAAAGAACAAATCATTGAAGATATCAGCCGTGCTGCCCAAGAAACGCCGCTACTGACCTGATCGTGCCTCTTTCAAGCCGTCTGGCTTTTACCGCATAAGAATAAAAGCAAAATACTTTTTCCACCCTGTTTGATGGGTCGAGGTTATATATTGCCTGTAAAAAGAGCTTTTGATTAATTACCTAAGCGTGCTCAAGAGTCTCATGCGGTATGTTTAATAAGAACGATATTCTGAAACCCTCAAGATAGAGCCTGTCTTGAGGGGTTTGCTTATGTGGGGCGTAACTAATATCTAGTTGAGTTTGATTTTCTGCTTGTGACTTACGACATTAATAATAGTGTCGGCAAGTTGGTTTAATGTGAACGGTTTGTTTAGCACGGTAAGGCTGCCTGTAGGTAGTGCGGCTGAGTCGGCATACCCCGTCATTAAAAGCATTTTGAGTTCCGGTCTTATGCCCAGACTTTGCTTGCACAGCTCCATACCTGTCATGCCAGGCATGGCGTAATCGGTTAGAAGCAGGTCTATCCCCTCACTATCCTGCAGCTGCTGTATGGCCTCTTGGCCACTTGCCGCCTTGATATGCTCATATCCTAGCTCTGTTAGCATGGCGGAGGTTGAGCGGCGTACCTGGGCGTCGTCATCTACCAGCAGGATCCGTAGCGGGACTGCAGGTGAGAGGCCTACCTTTACTGGCTCAGTCATGGCCTGTACCGGTTCTGAAGTACGGGGCAGATAAAAGCAGATCCGTGTGCCTCTACCTGGCAGGCTCCGGACCTCAATGTCTCCCCCGAACTGCCGGACGGTGCCGTAGACTTGTGCCAGGCCCAGCCCTGTTCCCTTGCCTTGGGCCTTGGTCGTGAAAAAGGGCTCGAACAGATGACTAAGCACATCCTGAGACATGCCCTCTCCAGTATCCGTCAGACTGACGCTTATAAATTCGCCTCGGCCTAACGAGGCTGGGTGAGTATCCGAGGGACCTACGTTTTGCGTCTGGATGGTTAGCGTTCCGCCGCTGGGCATGGCATCCCGTGCATTCACAACCATGTTCAAGATCGCCAGTTCAAGCTGGTTGGAGTCGCCTTGCGCTATCCAGAGGCCCGGCTGAAGGTCCATGACCAGCTCGACAGTGCCACCCAAGGTGCTATGCAGCAGCTCTTTCATCCCCAGGAGCATTGTATTGAGGTCGACCGGGCGTGCGTTTAAGCGCTGCTTGCGTGAAAAAGCCAGAAGCTGTGTGGTCAGTTTGGCGCCTCGATCAGCGGCCTGCTGGGCATTCTTCAGCAGATGGCTGGTACGCTCATCAGTAGCCCGTAGCGCCATGAGATCCAGTGATGCGATGACAACAGCCAGCAAATTGTTGAAGTCATGCGCCACGCCGGCGGTCAGTTGACCAATTGCATCCATCTTTCGAGATTGGGCCAGTTGTTCTTCGGCTTCGCGACGCAGTTGCGCAAGCTCAAGGCTGGCTTGAACCCGGGCTTTGAGCTCCCGAGCGGAGAACGGTTTGACAAGGTAGTCATCTGCACCGGATTCCAATCCATCCACACTGGCTTCTTCGCCTGCACGTGCTGAAAGCATGATAATCGGCAGTGTTTTGAGCAGAGGGTCCTCACGTAGCTGACGTACTAAGCCAAACCCATCCAGAATAGGCATCATTACATCGGTTAGTAACAGGTCTGCTCCGTGCTGTCTTACCACGTCAAGCGCGATGGCTCCATCGGCGACCGCTATGATGTCGTGATCAGGCTCAAGCAGGCGCTGGATATACGCACGCATATCAGCATTATCGTCGGCCAGTACGATGCGGGCCCGCCGTTTCGTGGAGTGTTTAGCTGCAACCGTTACCGCCTGGGCTGTGGATGACTCCAATGGGTAAGCTTGGGTGTCATCCGCCAACCAGCGTAAGGCTTCCTCTACAAACGGGGCGGCTCCTGGACCTTCGTCATAATCGGATGAGACGTCATGAATGGACTCATCTGGAAGATGTTGGCTACCGAAGGGAATTTTAAGCGTAAATACCGTCCCCTGATCTGGCAGGCTGTTTACTGATACCGAGCCGCCATGCAGCATTACAAGTTCGTTCACCAGTGCCAGGCCAATGCCTGAGCCCTCATAGGATCGGCTCTTTGTACCTTCGATTCGGTGAAAGCGCTCAAAGAGACGGGGCAGGTGCTCGGCTGCAATGCCAACGCCTGTATCCGCTACCGTGAGCTGGGCATGGTTCTCGTTTGAGCTCAACTCAAGGCGAATCTGGCCGGTAAATGTAAATTTAAATGCATTGGAGAGCAGGTTGAGTACAACCTTTTCCCACATTTCCCGATCGACAAAGACAGGCTCTGGTAAAGGAGGGCAGATGACCTCAAAGCGAAGGCCTGCCCGTTCGATAGCTGAGCGAAAACTGCTTGCAAGGTCTGTTGTGAAGGATGCCAGATTCGTAGGGATAAAGCGTGCTTTAGAGCGGCCTGCTTCAACCCGTGAAAAATCAAGCAGTGTGTTGACCAAGCGTAACAGGCGCAGGGCGTTACGGTGCGCTACTGTCAATTCATCCCGAACCTCAGGGGGCAGGGTCGGCTTGCCAAGCAGATCCTCAAGAGGGCCCAGCATAAGCGTTAGCGGTGTTCTGAACTCATGGGATACATTGGAGAAGAACTGCGTTTTAGCCCGGTCTAGCTCGGCTAGCATCTCGGCCCGCTGTTGTGCTTGCTCATAAGCACGCGCATTACGCAGCGCCATTGAGATCTGGCCCGCCACCAGTGTAATGAATGTTCTATAGGCCTCATCCAGTGCACGGCTGGGGCTGATGCCCAAAACCAGAACGCCTAATGGCTCGGCATCACTTTCACCAGCAATTGGAATGACCTGTGCGCAATCGACCAGGTCCTGCCAGAGCCCCCCGTGCAGTCCTAATGTTTTGGATAGTCCTGTAAGGGTTTGGGGTTGTCCGGCCAGGGCTTGCGTGAGTGGCCAAGGCTGATTGGCAGCGTCATAAGCTATCGGTAGGGTCGACGGGGCATGGATACTGTCAGGAGCGATCGACGTGGCGGCAGCCAGATTCAGAGTTTCTTCAGGGCCTCTTAAATAGAGCAGGGCGAAAGGCAGGTCCAGCAGGTCACTTGCCAGGGCTTTTCCAACCTCTTCGCTGGTGGTTTCAACACTCCGAATCTCGCCAGCCTGTGTTGAAAGATCACTTAGCAGCTTGAGCCGACGCTCGCCCACAACCTGTACAGTCACCTCGCTGCACACGGCCAGCATGCCGACAATAATCCCTTCGTCATTTTCAGCAGGCGCATGGGAGACGCTGAAGTAAGCCTCCTCCCGATAGCCCGATCTGTCCATCAGTAGGGGGAGGGCTGCAGTCCAGTTGGCCTGCCCGGTTTCCATGACTCGCTCGATCATGGGGCCAAGAGTGTCCCAGTTTTCCGCCATGGTGATACGGATATCATCACCGAGCGCCTGGGGGTGCTTGTCGCCGATCAGCTTGGCATAAGCATCGTTATAGATCTGAGTAAATTCAGGCCCCCAGGTAAGGATCATGGGGTACTGGGAGGAAAGAAGTGTACGGACCGTCGAGCGAAGACTTTGCGGCCAGGCGGAGACAGGGCCTAACGGCGTCTTTGACCAGTCAAGGTCTCTTGCCAGGGCACGTATCTCGCCGGGGCCGCGAAAAAAATTAAGAGCAAATGCGTTGTGTAAAGTCATGGGACAGGCTAACAGGAGGCACCCAGACTATCTGGGACACAAAGTGTATTAAGTCCATGCTTCGCAGTCGAACTCAACTGCCAACTGATAGCAGCGTCTTATTTATCGATAGGCATCCAGCCTAAACGCTGTTCGATAACCGTTCTATAGGGTGTTCTGATCTCAAGCGGAAGCTGCCTGACATAGTCACAGGCGTGGTCACGGACTCCGCCTTCAAGCCCCTCAAGATAGGCGATGGCTTCATCAGCCGAGGGCATACGACCTTCCTCGTCCTTCGACTTGGGCGGTAATGCCGTCCAGACAACAGCATCCAGCTCCTTACTGGCCGCCCACTCCTTGATGCGCTCTCCATAAGGCCCTTCGTACTCACCTGGAATAGTGCCGACATACTCAGGGCGTTCACGGTTGATTTGCTCCCGATCTCGCAGCAGTTCACGTGCGGTATCTAAATCTTCAACATTCAAGAGGGCCCAGAAGGTAGGGCTATCCGGTGCACTGGAGGACAGGGCAACTGCTAGCTCTCCACCATCGCAGGTGCGGCAAAGTTCTACTGGCAGTAAGGGACCGTCATTCATCCAGGCAGAAGACAGCGGAAGAGGGCCGGGCTTCCAGATCAGGGAGCCCCAGGCAAGACAGGCAATACGCATGCTGAATACTCGCGGTTGGAATCAAAAAATGGATTTGGGTTAGGCCGACAACATACAGGTTTGAATGTAAAAACCCGTTTCGGTTCAGCACGATCGATCAGGGGCAGTAATATTGACGATCCGATAGAATGGGGCCGCTTTGAACTTCGCTGAGTAATGGAATGAACGACTCCAAAACCAAAGTACGCCCCTTAACCTGGATCGGCCTGGTGCTGTTCGTAGGTGGAGTAATAGGTCTGGTGACTGCTCTAGTGCCCTTGATCGGTCCTGAAAGAGCGCCTCGTGACGCTGGGCACCTGACGCCTCTGGTGGTATCAGCAATTGTCCAGTTTATTGGGTATGTCTTGCTTAATCGCAATCGCTTCCGTGGCCGTCGATAAGCAGCCGCTGATGCTCTCGTGAGGCAGCTCCGCTGTCTCATCTATTCCCTTATCCATATCCTGCCAGCTCTTAAGCTTGAGTCCTAACTGCTGCGAACGAAATCACAGAAAGCGAGTCGGAAGGAAGCGTTACGACTTGGTTGCAGTCCTTTGAGTATGACCAAACCTTGAGCGTAGCGATATCAATCAGGGGTTCGGTGTAGGCACATGCAGCAATGGGTGCTGCCGGGCTGGAAAAGGATGAAGATTCATGCGCAAGACAATGGTGATGCTTTCCTTGGCGTTGTTGGCGGCTTGTACCCAGGGGTACAAGGGTGAACAGGCACCCCAGGATGTTCAGATCCAGCGGTATATGACCGAGCAGCAGCTGATAAGCTCGATGGGTAAGCCTGATCATGTGCAGAAGGAAGGTTCGCTGACCGTCCTTGTTTACAAGGCCCGGTTGCTTAGTATGTCGGCAGATCGCTCAGACTATTCCTTTATCTTCGACGGCGGGCACTTGGTTGAATATACGCCGGGACGGGTCAAGGTACAGACCCATAATGGTACGCCAAAGATTACAGTCGAACCTGCCTGAGCTTGAGAGCGTGCAGTATTGAAGGGTTATGGCAGCGGAAAGATGATGCTTCTACCTTTCCGCTGCACGAAGATCAGGCTTCTTTAGCCTGACAGGCCGCTGCCGTGAAGATGACGTCAGTGGAGGAGTTCAGCGCGGTTTCTGCCGAATCCTGAACCACGCCGATGATAAAGCCCACCGCCACAACCTGCATGGCGATTTCGCTAGGTATCCCGAACAGGCTGCAAGCCAGAGGGATCAATAGCAGCGAGCCGCCCGCTACCCCAGATGCACCACACGCACATACCGCTGCCACAATGCTGAGCAGAATGGCGGTTGGAATATCGACGGCAATACCCATGGTTTCTACTGCGGCTAATGTCAGCACCGTGATGGTAATGGCTGCTCCGCCCATATTGATGGTCGCGCCCAGCGGAATCGATACCGAGTAAGTATCCTCATGCAAGCCCAAGCGTTCGCACAGTGCCAGATTGACGGGCACATTGGCTGCAGAGCTACGCGTGAAAAAGGCCGTAATACCGCTTTCTTTCAAGCAGGTCAGTACTAATGGATACGGGTTACGCCGGATTTTCCAATAAACGATGAGCGGGTTAACGACGAGGGCTACCAACAGCATGCAGCCAACCAGTACGGCCAGAAGGTGCAAGTAACTCACCAGGGCATCAAACCCGGACGTAGCCAGCGTTGAGGCTACCAGACCAAAAATGCCCAGTGGCGCAAAGCGAATCACGAAACGGACGATATTCGAAACGCCATCTGCCAAATCACTAAACAGCGTTCGGGTCGTCTCGCTGGTATGGCGGAACGTAATGCCCAGTCCAATGGCCCATGCCAGGATACCCATGAAGTTGGCGTTGATGAGGGCGTTGATGGGGTTGTCCACGATACTTAGCAGCAGGGTTTGCAATACGCTGCTGATTCCTTCTGGTGGGCTGACATCACTGGTATGGGCGACAAGTGTCAAGGTGGAGGGGAAGAGAAAGCTGGCCAGCACTGCAATTATCGAAGCGGATAATGTCCCGATTACATAAAGCCACAGGATGGGCTTTATGTGAGTTGGCTGTCCTTGCTTATGATTGGCAATAGAGGACGCTACCAGAACGAATACCAGGATCGGCGCAACCGCTTTCAAGGCCGTGACAAACACAGAACCAATGAAACCTGTGGCTTGAGCGGCAGAGGGCGCCACGAGCGCGAGCACAATGCCGGCGATCAGTCCAATGAGAATCTGCATCACCAGACTGGAGCGCATCAGCCAGTTCAGGAGAGGGTTTGAAGCTTGGGTCATGGCAGGTATCAACTTATAAGGAAGCGGGTCGTCGTATGGCAACAAAGGGATTCGTGCGGCCCCTTCACGCTGGATGAATCAACGCCGTACACAGTCAATGTGTCCCGCTAAAGGTTCGTTTTCATGCACGCAATTGAGCGAAGCGGCGGATTTTAAAGGTATTTACCCGCTTTTGGACACAAAAAGCGCAAGGCCGACGTTTGGTAGCGTGTGCGGGCTAATGGATTTGTAGCCTATGGCAGTCGTCTGTGACGCGCAATTACCGGCGTGAGGCTGGTTGATTCGCTGAAATAGATGCGTCTGTACTGATACCCCATCGCATGATGTTTTATTTCACAGCTCCTCCAGTAGGTCGAGTAATTCGAGCCTATCGACTTACATCCGGTAAGCCTGGACTGCTCAGCAGCGGCCAAGTCGACCTGCAATAGTCAGTCCGGAGGCTTGATAATGTCCTGAATCTTGCTAGCCAATGCATCCACGTTGAATGGCTTGGTGATAATTTGCATGTTTTCTCCCAGGTAGCCCTCTACCTGAGCGCCCTCGGCATACCCTGTTGCAAAGAGAATCTTTAGCTCCGGCCGTATGGTTCTGGCTACATCGGCTAATTGACGGCCGTTCATTCCAGGTAATCCAACATCAGAAATCATCAAATCAATCTGCTGGTCACTTTGCAGTAGTGGTATAGCCTGTTGCGCATCGATTGCCTCAAGCGAGCTGTAGCCCAACTCATTCAACACCTCGATAATCAGCGAGCGGACAACAGGCTCGTCTTCGACCACCAGCACCGTTTCCCCCGAGCCCTTAGGCACCTGCCTTGCAGTATCAGTGGGGCGTTCATCCAGGGCGCCGCGGTAGCGAGGTAGGTATAGCCTGACGCTGGTGCCTTTGCCTTGTGTGGAGAAAATGCGGACCTGTCCCTTGGACTGTTTGGCATAGCCATAGATCATGGATAGCCCAAGCCCGGTTCCCTGACCAATGGGTTTGGTTGTAAAAAAGGGGTCAAAGGCACGCTCTATGACCTCCTGGCTCATGCCGGTGCCGGTATCGTTTACGCTCAGCACCACGTAGTCACCCGGTGCCAACGTAAGGTGTGGGTCTTCGTTATGTTCGTCAACGTGTGCCGACGAGGTGGCAATGGTGATTATGCCGCCAGCCGGCATGGCATCGCGGGCATTGATCACTAGGTTGAGCAGGGCGCTTTCCAGCTGATTGGTATCGGTCAGCGCTGGCCACAGTCCTGCTACAAGCGTCGTGTTGAGTGTGATTTTTTCGCCTATGGTGCGCCGTAACAGCTCCTCCATCGACGCAACCAGTGTGTTGAGATTGACAGGTTTAAGATCAAGGGCCTGTCGCCGCGAAAACGCCAGTAGGCGTTGAGTCAGCGCCGCTGCGCGCTGAGCCGAAGTAACGGCAGCACTCATATAGCGGTCCAGATTCTGAGGACGGCCAGACTCGTAACGACGCTGCATCAGATCCAGCGAGCCGATGATTCCAGTCAGCAGGTTATTGAAGTCATGGGCAATACCCCCCGTAAGCTGGCCGACCGCTTCCATTTTCTGGGATTGACGCAGTTGATCTTCAAGCTGACGCTGCTCGGTAATATCCCGGCCAACTGAGTAAATCAGCCCCTCCTCAGGCACAGCCGTCCATGATGTCAGTCGATAGTTGCCATTCTGATGGAGTAGGCGTACTTCGTAGGAGCGAGCCCGACGCTCCTGGTCGATGGTATTCAGTCCATGGGTGATGCGGTCAACATCGTCCGGATGAATCAGGTCAAGGTAATTTCTTCCAAGCAGGTCGCTCTCTGACCAGCCTAGTGTCTTATACCAGGCTTCATTCACTGAAACGAAGCGGCCATCCAGCTGACAGACCTTCATCAGATCGTTACTCAAGCGCCAGATTCGATCACGCTCGCGTGTGCGCAACTCAATTTGTTTTTCAAGCTCTTCACGGGAACGGGATAAAACCTCGCGAGCATTGATGATGTCCTGGATATCAGTTGAAGTACCAAACCAGCCGTCTATGGTGCCACGTTCATTACGTACTGGCTGGGCCCGTGCGAGCACCCAGCGATACTGGCCTGAGCAGTGGCGAAGCCGAAATTCTGTCCGATAGAGCTCGCCATTGTTGAGACACTGCTGCCAGAGCGCCCAAGTGGTTTCCTGGTCGTCTGGATGAATCAGCTCGGCCCAGCCGTCACCGTCAGTACGCCCGGCCGTTGAGCCGGTAAATTCGTACCAGCGTTCGTTGAAATAGTAGTGATGACCATCCGGGCGGCTAGCCCATACCATCTGATCGATTGAATTGGTGATGGCCTTAAAGCGTGCTTCGCTTTCCGCCAGAGCCGCTTCAGCTTGCTTGCGCGCTGTAACATCCAAAAACAAAACAACAAAGCTTTCAGAATCCAGACGTCTTAGCCACGACTCGAACCAGCGGCCATTGAGCGCCTGCAGTTGCAACTCGAAATGCACGGGGTCGTTGTGGCGTACGAAGCGCGAATAACTCTCCACCAGCGTGTCATCGATATTGGGCAATGCTTCACTAAGCGTACGACCCTCTACCTGATCAAGCGGCAGCCCTGTCAGCTGGCTAAACGCCGGATTGACCTCTATGAAGCGAAAGTCGACCATGTGGCCGGTTGCATCCAGGATAGGTTCTGCAACAAAGAAGCCCTCTTGCATGCCTTGGGTGAGGCCGCGTAGGCGAGCATCGCTTTCCAGTCGTGCCTGTTCGGCCAGTTTGCGGTCAGTAATGTCATAGCACACGCCAAAATAGCGCATGCCTTCGCGGGAGTTGACCAGGATTGGCTCACCTCGGCGAGCCATCCAGCGCTCCTCACCGTTATCCGGCCTTCGAATACGATACTCGACGTAATCCAGCGCCCCCTCTATAAACTCATGGCTATCGGTAGTGATACGGGCGCGGTCGTCAGGATGGATAAGCGCAATCAGCTCGTTGGTCTGAAAGGTATCCTGTTCAGGCAGGCCCCAGAGCTGGCACATCTCTCGAGATACGGTCATGCGTCCCGAGGCTGGGTGTAATTCGAATGTTCCGATTTCTCCAACCTGTTGAGCCAGGCGCAGTCGCTCTGCAGCCAGGCGCTCGGGCGTACGGTCTCGTAGAATTTTGGAGTAACCCATGAGCACGCCGTTTCTGCGCAATGCGCTCATCTCGCCACTTGCCCAGAAACGTGTACCGTCGTGCTTGATGTGCCATCGCTCATCCTTGGCGCAGCCACACCTGGCAGCCTCCGTCATTTCGACGTTGGGTCGATCATTCGCACAATCTTCTGGTGTGAAGAAAATCGATACAGGCTGGCCAATGGCTTCAGCTGCCGTCCACCCCAAGATCTTTTCGGCGCTGGGGTTCCAGTCCACGATGGTTCCAGACAGGTCAGATACGACTATGGCATAGTCGGAGGTATTGGCTAAAACCAGTTGCGCCAGATCGCCAGGACTTAATGCGCTAAGAGATGATCTACCGGATTCCATAAAGAATACTTTTTCTGTCGATTCATGATGTGACAGAAAAAGTACGGGTTTATCCCTTTGGCAAGATCAACGCTCTATAAGCCAGCAAATAGTAAAAGGGTTCCTGTCTTATAATGATCGTCAGAACGCTTTAGTACTGAAGAGGCTTGCTCTCAAGCCATTCAAGCAGGGCAATGGCTGGCATGGGGCGGGCCATCAGGTAGCCCTGGCCCTCATCGCATCCCCAGTTTCGCATCAGCTTGTAGGTTTCCTCAGTCTCGATACCCTCGGCCACCACGCGATAGTCCATTTCCTTGGCGAGCCTGATCATGGCCTTGACGATCCGCTTATCTTTTTCGTGTCGAAGTGCATTGCGTATGAAGGACTGGTCGAGCTTGACCACGGAGGCGGGAATATCGCGCAGATACGACCAATTGCTGTAGCCCGTACCAAAATCATCGATAGCGATGACGATGCCCAGATTATGGATGCGCTCAAGTTGGTGCTGCACGACTTCGGTTTGCCGGATCAGGGCTCCTTCGGTGAATTCTACCTCCAGCCGCTGCGCCGGGAGATCATGCTGCTTGAGCAGGGCTGTCAGCGTATCGGTAAACATCTCATCGTCCAGATCAGCTGCGGAGACATTGATAGCTACCGTCAGGTTAAGCCCCTGTTGTTGCCAGGCTTTGGCCTGTTTAATCGCGGCTCTCAATACCCATAAGCTTACTGAGCGGATCAGAAAGGTCTTCTCGGCAAGTGGTATGAACTCGCCAGGGCTGATATCACCTAGTGTGGGATGGCGCCAACGGATAAGTGCCTCTACCGAAGTGCACTCACTGCTGGCCAGCTCGATCTTGGGTTGGAAGTAGAGCCTTAACTGGTCATCTGCCTGAAGCGCTATCGTCAAGGCGCTTAGCAGGCGAAAAGCACGCTGCTGCGCATGGTCGCGGCGCGGGCTGTACATTTCCCAACCCGCATTATTTTCCCGTGCATCGTCTGCGGCACTGACTAGGGAGCGTATCCAGTCCGTTGAGCATGCCTTTTCTCTGTTGAGTATCAGGATGCCCAACCCGATTTGTGTCTGAATAGGAATGGTATCGCATACCAGGGGTGCTTCAAACGCTTCAAGAATATGTCTGTACAGTGTTTCGGCTGCTTCCGTTGCGGTGTCTGCCAGCATAAAGGCGATGCGTGTAGGGCTGATTCTGTACAGCTTAAGGTTTTCGGGCACAACGGCCTGAAGGCGATCTCTGATAAGCAGCATGAGCCGCTCTGAAAACGTATATCCCAAGGCTTTAACAATATCGTTAAGAATACGGGGCGCAACCACATCGACTGCAACCAGCGTGACCGGAACATCCTTATCCGAGAAAAAGACCGAAATGTCTCTTTCCAGGCGAGGCCGATTGAACAGGCCAGTCGGTAAATCTACAAAGTTGAGATTACGCAGCGTTTCCACGCGCAACATAACCAATTCGGCAAGGTGGTTCAGAAGCCTTATCTGGTGATCATCCAATGGAGGGCGCGGCTTCGTATCAATGATGCAAAGACTGCCCAAGCCAAGGCCCTGATGGGTTAACAGGGGAGCGCCTGCATAAAAGCGGATATGAGGCTCACCTGTTACCAGCGGGTTGTCCTTGAAACGAGAGTCTTGAGTCGCATCACTGACCATAAAAAGCTCATCGCTTAGGATGGCATGGTTGCAAAAGGAGTGCTCACGAGGCGTTTCGCTGATAGTGAGTCCAATACTTGCACTAAACCACTGGCGGTGCGCATCGATAATCGATATCAAGGCAATCGGAACCTGAAACAGCTCAGCGGCCAACGTAACGATTTTGTCAAAAGCGCAGTCCGGCTCAGGATTGATCAGGCACAGCTGCTGGATTTCTGCAATTCGCTCGGGCTCGTTTGCTGGGATGGGCACTGAGTTGTTCATGGTTCTTACAAGGCTTGGGTTATTCAGCGATCATATACCTTCTGTGATACAGATCAGGTATTAAAAAATTCTGATTTAGCCGCAAAAAAATAGTTGTTAAAGGTTCAGGATACGCCGCCGATAAAGATGCATATCCTCGGCTTAGGAGCCATTTCTAATGGCACCTGAGACAGTCAGGGTTGTCATGTGTCTATGACTATGTAGGCAATATGACCATGACTGTACCCATTGACTTTGCTGCTCCTTCCCATGAAGTGGCCCATCAATTAATTGGCTGGAATTTGACATTCAACGGTGTAGGAGGGCGGATCGTCGAGACCGAAGCCTATGACCGTGAAGATCCTGCCTCCCATAGCTTTTCCGGGCCTACGCGCCGTAATGCCACCATGTTTGGGCCGCCTGGCCATGTGTATGTTTACCGCTCCTACGGTATTCACTGGTGTTTGAATTTTGTCTGCTGTGATGTGGGGCATGGGGCCGGTGTGCTGATCCGGGCGTTAGAGCCTCTTGAGGGTATTGACGTCATGCGTGAGCGTCGCGGGCTCGATACGCTAAAGCTGCTATGTGCAGGTCCAGGTCGCGTCTGCCAGGCCTTGGGTATTTCCGGTGAGCACGATGGGCTTTCATTGGAGTCACCGGCTCTTGAATTGAATGCACCGCTAGCGTCTGTTGACGTAGTCACAGGGCCGCGAATCGGTATTACCAAGGCACGCGATGTACCCTGGCGGTTTGGCCTGAAGGGATCACCTTTTCTGAGTCGCGGCTTTCGTTAGGTGGATAACGGCCAATACACATTGCACCTTTGGCCAGGATAGCGGGTCGATTAAATCAATGCGCTTCCGTGCGCCTGTAGGTCTACAGTGCGTTACGGCAGGACGTTGAGTCGATCAATCGGAGTGCCGCCGTTTATGTCTGCGATCCCAAAAGACCCTCATCTGGATAGCTCTTTTGCTCTGCTCAAGGAAGGATATCGCTATATTCCAGAGCGTTGCCGTCGTTATCAAAGCGATGTGTTCCAGGCGCGTCTGCTTATGCAAAATACAATCTGCCTGTCTGGCGAGGAGGGTGCCAGGCTGTTCTATAATGAGTCGCTCTTCATGCGTGAAAAAGCGGCTCCCCGTATGTTGAAGAAAACCCTGTTTGGCTTTGGCGCTATCCAGGGCTTAGACGGGGACGCTCATCGCATACGTAAGCAGATGTTCATGTCGCTGATGACACCTGACAACGTTCAGGCTCTGGCTGACCGGTATGCGGAGCAGTGGCAACGGGATATTCCCACTTGGACCGGTAATCACGAAGTCGTTCTGCTCTATGCTGTGCAGTTCCAGCTATGCCGGATCGTCTGTGAGTGGTCCGGCATTCCTCTCCCTGAACAGGATGTGGCCAAGCGCCGCTCGCAGCTTACGGCCCTGATCGATGGCGCGGGAGGAATAGGGCTCAGGCACCTCAATGCCCGTAAGGCACGCAAAGAGGCTGAAGCCTGGATTGCCAATCTGGTCATGCAGGTGCGTCAGGGTGCGCTGAGCCCGGCTCCGCAAACGGCCTTGTATGTGTTTAGCCACCACAGGGATAGTGAGGGTAATCAGCTCGATCCTAAAACCGCAGCAGTTGAAATTCTTAATGTGCTACGGCCCACTGTAGCTGTAGCCCGGTTTATCGTCTTTGCGGCCTGGGCGTTGAATAAGCATCCCGAGTGGCAACAGCGGCTGCGTGATGAGCCCGACATGCTGCAGCCTTTTGTACAGGAAGTCCGCCGAGTTTTTTCCTTCTTTCCATTTACGGTAGCGCGCGTTCGCAAAGACTTTGAATGGAAAGGCTACCCTTTTGCCAAGGGCACTCGCGTATTGTTGGATCTCTATGGAATCAATCACGATGCACGAATTTGGAAAGATCCAGAGAAATTCGACCCCGAGCGCTTTTTGAGATGGGATGAAAATCCTTTCAACTTTGTTCCTCAAGGAGGCGGTGACCACCATCAAAACCATCGTTGCCCCGGTGAGTGGATTACGATCGAGTTGCTAAAAGTGGCTGTGAAGGCACTTACCCAGTGGATACGCTATGACGTACCCCCACAGGATCTTTCAATCGATACCACACGCATCCCAGCCTTGCCAGAAAGCCGTTTCGTAATCAGTCATGTGCGACCGGTTATGCGTGAGCCTGCTCAGATTGGCTTAGCGAGAGGAGAATGATATCCAGCGCCCGAGTGTTGTACAGTCTTTGTGAAGCAGTAGCCCAGGCAGTGCCAGTAGTGCCTCGGTTTTAGAGGGCTGCTTGTCCTTTAAGCGCCATCGCCTCTGGATGCACAAGGAGCCTTCCCTGTTTCTCTCAATGAGGCAGTAAATGGTCGTTCTGATCAGAACTCACGCTATCTGAACATACGTAATAAAGAAGCCTCGCCTCTGGCGAGGTTTCTTTGGGTTACCAGCGCGGTGGCGGACCGTAATAGCCAGGTGGCGGGCCATAGTAGTAATGGGGCGGCGGCGCAGGCGCTACGCGTACAACCTGGGTTTCGTAATAAACAGGTTGAGCTGGGTAGTAAACAACATGTGGCGGTGGAGGTGGGGGAGCTGCCTGTACATAGACAGGGGCTTCTGCAGCACGTGAGTTAGCTACAATCGCTCCGCCAACAACAGCCCCGACTACGGCCCCTAAAATGGCAGGCCCTGGGCCGTGTCCACCGTGGGCAAAGGCTTGGCCAGCGGCTGCAAGGCAACCTGCCAGAAGAGCAATCTTGGGAATTTGGCGAATCATAAACGTCTCCTCCTCAGGCGTCCGGCTGTATAAAAAACCGGTTATTCAATGAAACAACGGAGCCCTGTAAAGAAAAAGAGGAGGAAGGTAAAGGTTGTGTAAGGGGCACCACCATCAGATGGGCAGTCAGCTCATAACATCAGGCTACCGGCTGTATGTAGCCAGTAGCCTGGAAAGTATGATTACTGACTAACAGTGGCAGAGTTGCCTGTCCCCACTTGCTGGATATAGGCTTGGTTTGATGAGTTGTTCTGATTGAGCTGGACCTGATTCAAATCACCGGTTTGGATAATGGTGGACAACAGGAAATCTCCGTTCTGAGCAGAATTGACTATGTTGTCATTTCCCGTTTGTGTGATATCCACACTGCCGATCATACCGCTCTGGGTGACATTGACTTCATTGTTGTCTCCCTGGCTGATCAAGATAGCGCGTTGATCCATACCATCCTGGCTAATGCTCAATTCGTTATTGTTACCCGCCTGGGTCATGGCCTGGGTATTATTTCTGCCAGCCTGCTCGCTGGTCATGATATTACCGTTTTGTGACTGAGCCAGTCGAATGCCATTTCCAACGCCGGATTGTTCAACCGTAATGGTGCTATTGGAATCATACTGGCCTGTCCAGAGTTCGTTGTCGAAGCCCTGTTGACTGGCATTCACCGTGTTTGAACTGCCGGCCTGGCCAAAAAACATCGTTAGGTCCGAGCCGTACTGGCCGCCCATAAAGGCTCCTTGCTGACTGGCGTTCACGGTATTGTTACTGCCAAACGTGTACGCCTCTGCCAGGTTGTTTGAGCCGGCTTGAGTAATAGAGGCCGTGTGCTCTGTACCTTGCTGGTACACCGTAACAGTAGAGTTGGTCGTACCCACCTGCTGAATAGCAGCCGTATGAACGTCGCCTTCTTGAGTTACGCTGATCGTGCTTCTCGAAACGTCATCCTGCCGTGCGAGCGCCGTATTGTTGTTACCGCTCTGATCGGTAGTAATGCTGCTGTTTTCTTCAGCGTACGCCTGGGTGGCCCGGCTAAGATTGGCATTGCCGGTTTGGGTTTGTTCTATCGTGCTGTTGTTGCTGTCGGTTTGCTCGGCGATAGCCTGGTTGCCGTCGCCGGTTTGTGTTTGAGTTGCTGCGTTATAGGTTCCACCACTCTGATTGATGGAGACCTCGTTACTGTTTCCTTCCTGGGTCAATGTTGCCGAGTCAAATGCGGCCATGGCTGAAATGCTGGTTAGAGCAGATACCGCTAGTACAAGAGGTTTCAAACTGAACATAGGGACACACTCCTTGATCATTGATAACGTCCATGCACGGACCACCCGCACTGCCTGCCCCTCGGGACGCCAGCCTGGAGATTTGCCCTTGCGTTTATGGCAAACAGGCAAAACGGATGCAAGTCTCTCTGGCTGCGCCTGAAGAATCTATCGCCCAAAAGATTGTTTATCAGCGCCTAACGTCGGCCATCAGGATTAAATCCTATGCGACTTTGTCCAGCTCATTTGAGCGTCCAAGTCGTTATAAGCTTGAGCTAACCGTTTGTCGGTTGGAGCTCTTGAAAAAGAAGCGAGGGTCCTTATATGGGATTGTGCAGGGCGCCGAAGTCGGGCCCCGCTTTGAAACTTGCTGATGCTTCAGGAGATTTCCATATGAATACTGCATTTTCTCTTGCTCCTCTGTTCCGCCATTCCGTTGGGTTCGACCGCTTCAATGACCTGTTCGAATCCGCTCTTCGTAATGAGTCGGGCAGTACCTATCCACCCTATAACGTGGAAAAGCATGGTGATGATCACTACCGCATTGTGATTGCCGCTGCTGGCCTTGCCGAAGATGACCTCGAGCTTGAAGTGGAGCGGGGCGTGTTGACTGTGAAGAGCGGGCGCCGCGAGAAAGGCGCTGAGAGCGTGACCTATCTGCATCAGGGCATCGCACAGCGTGCGTTCAAGCTGTCCTTCCGCCTGGCCGACCATATCGAGGTGAAGGGTGCGAGCTTGAAGAGCGGTCTGCTTAATATTGATCTGGTGCGTGAAGTACCGGAAGAGGCCAAGCCCAAGCGTATCGCCATCAATGGCCAGGTACGTGCAGACGAAAAGCCTGTGTTGGAAGGCCAAGCCGCTTAAGCAAAGGGCCTAAGACAGGAAAAGGGGCTGCTACATGGCGGCCCCTTTTGGTTATTCATCCCTCCCAACCATCACACTTCTGGTTAGTGCGTACGGCCCTTGTCGCACTCGCACATCATCGCTGGGCTCGGGCTACTACCTCGTTTGGCTGTAACCATCACCTTACTGACGCGTAAAGGATGCCTTCTGACAGCTCCACTGTTGCTGCGGCAGGTCTTCTGACGTCAGGCGCAACTCAGATGCAATAGTAAACAGATAACAAAAAGCCCCGATTGCTCGGGGCTTAAGGTCAGGCAGAAAGAGAGGGAAACTGCCTGACCTTTTTGTTATCGACCGAACAGGTGCGGACTTGAATGGCGGCTGGACGCCAGCGCCTTAAGCTTCCGCTGGCTACGCTGACCTTCAAAAATGTAGATGAGGCCGATAGTCATCAGCAGTACACCTTCAATAACGATTTGAAGGTCTTCTGGCGCAAAAAATAAGCAAAAGGACCCAGCAGCAAGGAGAATCAAACCGAGGCAGTAGAACACTTTTCTATCCTTGGCAGCGTCTTACGCTACTCATAAATGAGACGGCAGCTTACCTTGCTGCCTTAGTGTCTAACGTATCGGCTGGTTCAGCGGGGTCTTTAGTCCAGAATAAGCAGTAATTTCAGGCTGAACATAGAGTAGATGCGCAGCTGAAAGTGTCAGCCTTCGGTAACATCCAAGAGACGTTGAAGTCCTTCAAGATCATCGTCTGAAAGCCTGCCTTTAACGTGACAAGCCTTGTATTCCACGCTTTGGCCAGATGCAACGTACTCAAGGGCTTCGCGAGTAACGGGGGTGGTGAAATCTTCGCCATAGATATCGCGAAAGGTGTTGAGCTTGTACTTGCCTTCCATCTCGTAGAAGGTCTTGCCATCGATTGTCCAGCGTGCAAACCGGCAATCGCCAAATCGGGCTTCTTTGCCAATGCTTGACAGCTTGGCTACGTACGTAGTGATTTTGCCGCCTGAGCTTGTTGTTGCCTGGCTGGCCGAAACGGTGAAGACCAAGTCATCGGCAGACTTGTCGCCGGTCCAGATTACAGAGCGCCGCTCCCTGAACTCGTCATTTTCATCCGTCAGCTCACCTGCATGGGCGGCTAGGGAGGCCAGACATCCTGTTATGGCTAATAACCAAACCTTGTATCTCATCATCCAACCATGTTGTCAGTGGCGCCTGCCATGGTGCAGACCGTAAAACTCTAAAATATCAAAGTGCCATTGTATCGCCTTATTTCTAACAATAGCCGAATTTAGGCAATAAAAAAGGGCTAGCCGTTTGGCTAGCCCTTAGTGTTTGGTGGAGGCGGGGGGATTTGAACCCCCGTCCGCCAGCTCTCCGCTCTTGGCGCTACATGCTTAGCCTATCTATTGAGTTAACCCATCGCGACCCGGTAGGCAGGGTGCTTTGGGCGAGCTGTATAAGTTTTAGCCGTTACGTCTACAGCGAACTTGGCGGCGATCCTGTTCTATCTGACGATCATTTCGGGTTTACAGGCATCCCCTAATGATCGCTGGCGCCGAAGCGACCAGATGAAGGTTAGGCGGCTAGCGCGGCCCCTTCGTAGTTGGCATCGTTGGCAACTATAAGTTTGCAGCAGCTAATTTACGAGGTCTGCTACCAGCTCGGCATGCTCCTCAAGTTTTGTTACCGGCGTCGAATCCTAATCGCCCCCTTGATGAGTACTGCTCACTGTATAAATGAACAGCCGAATTGTCAAGTGCCTGATATTAAAAGGCAGAATCTAAAGAAAGTACGCTTTCTTCTTTCGGCACGTGTAAAGATGGGGGAAGCGATCCGTTTGTTCAAGGGCTGACAGAGAATTATTTTCAAATTCATGTTTGGTGTGAGATGCCCACCAGTTGCCAAACATGTTTCTAGCAGCCGTGGCTACGCCTTTGGCATTGGTCAGGGAGTCGTTCCGGTTTTTAGTAAGTCATACCCTTTATGATTATTACAGGGTAGCCCGGAATGACTCAGACAAAAAAACCACTGGCTGTGGTAACAGGCGCATCAAATGGAATAGGCCTGGAGCTAGCCCGACAATTTGCTCGGAACGGCTTCGACTTACTAATCGCTTCACGTGGTAAAGGTTTGAGTGATGCCCAGCTGAGCTTGCAGGCCTTGGGTGCTCAAGTCGAGTGTGTGGCGGTTGATCTTGCGACCCATGACGGGGTACAGCAACTGTATGCAGCGTTCCGTGCATTGAATCGCCCAGTTGATGCGATTGCTATCAACGCGGGTGTAGGTGTTGGTGGCAGTTTTGTACCGGGTACCGAGGCGGAGACGACACTGGAAAGTGAGCTAAACCTTATTCAGGTCAACGTGGTTTCTGTAGTTCACCTGGCCAAATTATTCAGTCGGGACATGGTTGCTCAGGGGCAGGGACGTATGCTTTTAACCTCTTCGATTTCTGGAACATCGCCTGTTCCCTTTGAGGCGGTATATGGAGCGTCCAAGGCTTTTGTACGCTCATTTGGAAATGCCATAGGGAATGAAATGAAAGGGACCGGAGTCAGTGTCACTGTACTGATGCCGGGGCCGACCGAGACAAACTTTTTCCACCGTGCCGGTGAGGATGACACACAAGTAGGATCAGGCCAGAAGAATGATCCTGCTCTGGTAGCACAACAGGGGTTCGAGGCATTGATGGCCGGACAGGCGGAAGTTTATGGAGGCGGTCCAGAGGTTGAGCAGGAAGGAGAAGGGCCTAATCGCACCGAGTCTGAGCAACAAAAGGCAGAGCGTCACCGTCAGATGTCTGAGCCCGGCTCTGCTTGATAGGGCCTCCATCACTTACGAGCCATATCGGGGAGCTGAGGGCTTGCCCGATGTGCAAATGCGCTTAGCTTTTACGTTATCTGCGCTTTTATCCCTGAAGTCACGATGGCTACGGTAGCTAGTGAGCTTAGTGGGCCCCTTAACGAAAGGCCAAGCCTGAATTCGCAATAGTGCTTGTCAGTCCACACGCTATCGCTGGCGCTTGTTGGAAGCGCTTTCTTTTTTGTAAATCCAGAATGACATCAACGTCACTATAAGGCAAAGCGGAAGCCATAGGGCATTAGGCGAATAGCACCAGGCGTCAGTGCTGCAGGTAAAAATACTCTTATAGGGCAGCAGCAGGGCGACCAGGCCAAGGGAGGTCAGCCAGAGGGCGAAGGTGTGCATGGTGTTCTTGCTAACGTCTCTGTGTAGATGGGCGTGCTGATTCAGAGCTTTGATATGACCGTAAACGCAAAATTAGTTCAGGCCACTGTTTAGAAATGATCTGGGTAGCCGCTTTTATGGCTGGAGACGGGGCGATGTCAGAAATCAGGCGCATTTTCAGGCACGGTGCTTGCTATATCCATATAAGGATGAGCAGGCACTGGTAGAAAGAATGAAAAAAGCCTCGACGAATCGAGGCTTAAAGACCATGGAGACAAGCAGATGTAGGGGTGAACTGCTTGCTAAAAGGTTATCGGAGTTTTCCTGATGTGCTTTAAGGCAAGCTGATAGACGGTTTAAAACTCAAGGCAGCACCTTGACGCCATCAGCTATTACTTTAAAGGGCGCAGGGCTTTCCCTGACTGTGCACAGTGCTAACGATGGAATGTCGCTGAGGTTGGTTGTACTAAAGCGTTCACCTATATGCTCAAGATAGTAGGTAAGTAGTCATGACTGACAGGATATTGGTTGTGTATAGCCAGGCCCTGGCCTCTGTATTTGGAGCGGCTCTGAAACTGGGTGTCGATCCCGACACTATTGCAGAGCAGGCCAAGCTCGATGTTGTCAGCTCGGATAAATGGGTATCGGCTGACCTTGTCGGGGATGTGCAGATGGCAATTGAGGATGCGTTAGTTGTTGCGAAGGTTGTTGGTCGCAAGCGCTAAACGTTTCTGAGTCGCCTTGGGTGTCTGGCTTTTAATGAGGGAGTGAGCGTTTCAAAAGCTGCACGGGCAGTCGAGAGAGTTATCATGCGCAAAGATTTTGCAGTTCTATTGCTGGCATCGGCGTTGTCCCTACCTGTTCATGCTGAGCTTACGCGCGCTGACCAGTCAATTTATAACGCTCAACCTAACAAGGCCAATACGAGCCAGAACCTAAGCAAGGCTGATCTTGCATGGCATGCTACTAAAACATTTGGTTTTGACTGCCCTGAGGTCGTCAAGCAAAAGCCGATGCTGGGTAGCCATCATTCAATCATTACCTGTAGTACCGGCGCTCAGGTCAAGGTTCATCCGTTACTGGATCGTCGTCCCGTAATGACGCTTGTTGTGAGTTCTTTCTAGTTCATGCCTATTGGCACTCTTGTTTACAGAGCGACTCCAATGTTCAGGGTTTACTGTTTTATCTGAACAGTGAATGGATGTTGGATAGGGGTTGTATAACCTGACAACCTTAATGCTTGGAGGAAACGAGATGACTGCCGATTATAGTCAGGGGCGTTACTTGGTATTCGGATACGGCGACAAGGCCGTTCAGATTGGCCTGATCGATAATGACGGCTTTGTGCGCTCTTCTGATGATCGGGACCAGCTGATCTACCGTATAGAAGGCGAGCAGGTATACGACATGGATGATAATTACCTGGCCGATATTGACGAAGGAACAGCGGTAACAGCCAAGGGTGAGCGGCTGTTTACCATTCAGGCAGAATAGGTCAGGGCCTCTGTGTGAGAGCCCTGACACAAAGGCTTAGCCTTTTTTGAAGTGCAACTCATAGTCGGGGTCGACGATGGGTTGCAAGCCACTGGCTTTGATCAGCTCGAATGAGGCATTTGAGCTGATGTACTTGATGAACTGACGGGCCTCTTCGGGGTGGGATGTATCAGGTGCCATGCAGGCTGTATAAAGCGTCATTTTTTGCGCCTGGTCTGGTATCAGTCCTACGATATCAATGCCCTGCAAGGGGCTCAGCTCGCTGACTTGCTCCAGGCCGATTTCAGCCTCACCACTAGCAACGGCTTCACCGACCGATTTACCTGTAATTCTTTTCAATTTAGGTGCAATACGTTCTTTGACACCCATGAGGTTAAAGAGAACGTTTTCCAGATACAGGCCGCTGGCGCTTTCAGAGTAGGCAATCGATTTGGCATCCAGGAGGGTCTGCTTGAACTCTTCCATACTCCTTATGACGGGACGATCTCCTCCCAGGGGAATGGCAAGCGCAATATAAGACTTGCCAAAGTCGGCACAGCTACTTGAGTCGATATGGCCCTGCTGCTGCAGTTTGGAAATAGCCATACGATCCAGCAGAAACACATCGGCTCGCTCACCTTCAGCAAGCCGGCTAGGGATGGTTGTAGCATCGCTGCCGCGTGCGGGAGCGATATGACCTATTAGCTTTCTGCCAAAGGTCGCCTCATAAACAGGGCTGATTTTTTCGACAACATCCAGAGCGCCTTTGGCACAGAACAGCTGAAGTGCAGGGGGCGTTTGTGCTACTGAGCGAGCGGCCGCGTACACAGAGAGGCTCGCCGTGGTTACAGCGAACAGGAAAGCGGTAAAAATATTTTTCATAAGCCGAGCTGATCCAGCCAAATATAGGGCGAGATCGCTTCCTTTACAGGTAAACACAACCGGAGCCGGGATATTACGTGAACAGGGCGCTTATGTGGGAAGCAAAGGACAAGACGTTTGGTAAAATGCTGTCAAAAGACAAGGATTAGAAGCAACAAAGCCCGCAAGTGGCGGGCTTTGTTGGCCTAACTGCGATTAGGCCGGGATACTGGTCGGAGCGACTGGATTCGAACCAGCGACCTTCTCGTCCCGAACGAGACGCGCTACCAAGCTGCGCTACGCTCCGAAAGATGGCGCGCATTTTACCTAAAAACTTTTTGCAGACAAGGTTTTAGGTGAATTTTTTTGCGCGCCAACTGCGAAACCTTACAGCTCTTTGATTGTACGAACCTGATCCTTATTGATGCGGGCAGGTTTGCCATCCAGCTGCTCGAATTCATAGAAGCCAGAGTCATTATCGTACTTAGGCGTATCTACTGCCTGGATTTCACGTCCATCATTCAGCGTGATCACTGAAGGTGTGGAGCAACCAGCCAGAACGGTAAAACCAAGAGCCAGCAAGCAGGCAGGTAGAATCCGGGTTCTCATGTGCAATCTCCTTTTAAACGCACGTTTAATGAAATTGTGACCTGTTACCTTCCGTCAGGTTCCGAAAGCTCCAATAAGCTGTGCTCATCGTTCATGTTGGCAAGACGCTGGTCCTGCTCATTAACCGTCAATGCTCGTGCGCCCAAGGGAATGAAAACACCGCGGGGGCTGCGCTCGCCTGTTTGCCAGGCCTTTTCAATAGTGTCTTTCTGCAGGGTAGGAAGCACTGAAAATAAGGGTTCCCAGAACCGCCCCTGCCGGACCATGACCGGTGCGTCGGGTGCTTCCTGGGCGCAACGATGCAGCTGAATCAGGAGGTCGGTATCAATGAGTGGTGCATCGCATGGCAGGACAATCATCCAGCGATGACGCGCCACCTTGAGTCCCGCACGAATGCCGGTCAGCGGCCCTGGAAAATCAGGCTCTGCATCACTGACGATCTGATCGGCGTATTGTGAGTAGCGCTCGGCATTACGATTACAGGAGATAATGAGGTCGTCCGTTAAGGGGCGGACCACTCTGTACATGTGCTCAATCAGTGGAATGCCGTGCCACTCAATCAGGCCTTTATCTCTTCCCCCCATACGCTGACCACGGCCACCGGCAAGAAGAAGGATGGAACAGTCGCAAAGGAGTGCAGGCATGTAAGAGTCCTGGTTCTGATACAGAGTGCCAGTGTAACGCGGCTTTGGTAGAAGTGGCGGGGCGACGGTTTGTCTCTATCCAGATCGCTACGTAGCGGCCCAGCCTGTGTTATAAAAATGTCTCTTACCTGCCGTTTTGGATGATTGTTATGAGCTCTAAGGCCGATGCGGTCTTTGTACCGCTGAATATTGCCGTTCTGACTGTCAGCGATACCCGTACTTTCGAAACCGACACGTCGGGACAGTTGCTGGTTGACCGCCTTACCGAGGCGGGACATTTTCTGGCTGCTCGCGTGTTGCTAAAGGATGACCTCTATAAAATCCGCGCTCAGGTTGCCCACTGGATTGCTGATGAGACTGTTCAGGTTGTTGTTATCACGGGTGGTACTGGTTTTACCGGACGTGATAGCACGCCGGAGGCGGTAGCCTGCCTGCTGGACAAGCAGGTCGATGGGTTTGGTGAGTACTTCCGGCAGATCTCTGCGACAGACATCGGCACATCTACGGTCCAGTCCCGTGCCCTGGCAGGGTTGGCCAACGGTACGCTAGTGTGCTGTTTGCCTGGCTCTACAGGTGCCTGCCGTACCGGTTGGGATGGCATTCTGGCGGAGCAACTGGACAATCGTCATCGCCCCTGTAACTTTGTGCCGCATTTGAAGAAGGCTGAGCCCTGTGGGCCGCGCGGATGAGCCTGTTACCTATTGAAGAGGCACTGGCCCGTCTTCTGGGGATGGCCGATGCCGATGCGATTACCGAAACGGAGCGCGTTTCCCTGGCTGAGGCTGAAGGGCGCGTGCTGGCCTTGCCGGTTATAGCAGGGCTTGATCTGCCGCCGTGGTCCAACAGCGCCATGGACGGCTATGCCTTGCGGTTTGAAGATCTTCAGGGTGAACCTCTATCCGTCAGCCAGCGTATCTTTGCAGGTCAAAGCCCGGAGCCCCTCAAGCCAGGAACCTGCGCACGTATCTTTACCGGGGCACCGATGCCTGAAGGTGCCGATACGGTAGAAATGCAGGAAAACACCGAGGTTCTGGATGACGGCCGTATTCGCTTTATGGAGACGCTTAAGCCCGGCAAAAATGTTCGCCTGAAGGGTAACGAGACCCGCCAGGGCGATACGGTGCTGGACGCTGGCAAGCGACTGGGACCAATTGAGCTGGGTATTGCAGCGTCACTGGGCTGCGCGACCCTTGAGGTATTCAGGCGCCCGCGGGTGGCGATCCTGTCGACCGGCGATGAGCTGGTCGAGCCGGGTAAGCCATTGGGGCCGGGCCAGATTTACAACAGTAACCGTACGGTTCTGGCATCTTGGCTCAAGCGGCTAGGCTGCGAAGTAATCGATGCCGGCATCCTGCCTGATGATCTGGAGCGCACCCGTGAGCAGCTGGGACAACTGCAGTCAGCAGACCTGATTCTTTCGACAGGCGGCGTATCGGTAGGCGAGGCGGATTTCTTGGGGCAGGCCCTGCGCGAGGCAGGTGAGCTGACCCTTTGGAAGCTGGCGCTCAAGCCTGGCAAGCCGTTGACCTGTGGCCGCTATAATGGCGTGCCGGTTATTGGCCTGCCGGGTAATCCGGCGTCTACTCTGGTGACGTTTGGGCTGCTGGCTCGTCCTTACCTGCTGCGGCGTATGGGGGTGCAAAATGTCGAGCCTCTCCAGCTGCAGGTTGCTGCCGGGTTCAGCTGGACACGTGTAGGGGATCGCCGTGAATACCAGCGCGCTCGTCTGGAAAATGGCCGAGTCGTTCCTCATCGCGACCAGGGGTCCAATGTCTTGCGCACTGCGGCGTGGGCGGATGGACTGGTAGAGGTACGAGAGGGACGAACCATCGCCGAAGGCGATTTGGTAGGCTTTATTCCCATGAGTGAGTTGATTGGCTAATGCCCTGACGACATGGGAGAGCTTTGGCTTTCCCATGTGGGTTCCAGAGCGGTTGGTCTATCACAAATCACGCCAGTCTCAAGGAACATGAACTCTTTGGCGAAGTCCTACTGACACTCGACTTTGCTGGGTGCTCTGTTCATGAATGTTCCTGTCACCGTCTCCAATTCCAATGAAAAAACACTGCTGATTCTCAATGGTAATCAGGCAACCAATGATGATGTCCGAGCAGCGGTTGACGCTCGCCGTGCCACCGGCAAAGCGATTGATGTTCGGGTAACCTGGGAAAATGGCGATGCGGCCCGCTTTGTTGAAGATGCCGTGGCGGCCGGTTACACGCATCTGGTAGCAGGGGGAGGTGACGGCACGCTCAAGCTGGTAGCCGAGGCCTTGGCTCGTACGCGCTCCGATGCGTCGCTGGCCCTGATGCCCCTGGGAACTGCTAATGACTTTGCCCGGGCGGCAGGTATACCGGCTGACCCTGCCGAGGCACTGGCGCTTCTGGATACACCGGCGCAACCGATTGACTTGATTGAGGCAGATGGCGAGATGTTTCTCAACATGGCCACTGGCGGGTTTGGGTCACAAGTGACGGCTAATACCTCCTCCGAGCTCAAGCGTGTACTGGGTGGCACAGCCTATTTATTGACGGGCCTTACGCGATTTGCAGAAGTGCGATCCGCCTATGGCCGTTTTGAGGGGCCGGATTTCGAGTGGGAAGGTGAGTTTCTGGCTATGGGGATTGGCAATGGCCGGCAAGCGGGCGGTGGTCATGTACTGTGCCCGAATGCAATCGTCAATGACGGTATGTTGGATCTGACCATTCTGCCCACACCGCAGGATCTAATGGGAACGTTGGGCTCCTGGTTTTCCGGTGGGTTTGCCAGCGAGGACCTATTCATTCGCACCCGGTTGCCCTGGGTTGAGGTTTCCGCCAGCGAGGGGGTCGATATGAACCTCGATGGTGAGCCTATGCACAGTTCCAAGGTACGTTTCGTCGTGCGCTCAGCTGCGTTGAATGTACATCTACCAACGGATTCCGTGCTGCTGGGAAATCCATCAACCCTGTTACTGACGTCTGACCCCGTTTCCTGATCCAGGTCGTGCATAAACGGGTTTCAGGCAGTAAGGTAAAAGGGTAATCCTGGAGCCAGACATGGATATCTTAATCAATACGCTGACCGTGCTAGGCACCGTGGCCTTTATGGAATGGTTTGCCTGGTTCGCGCACAAGCACATCATGCATGGTTGGGGATGGGGCTGGCACAAGTCCCATCATGAGCCGCGCACCGGTTGGTTCGAAAAAAACGATCTTTATGCCGTTGTGTTTGCCGGTATTGCCATCGCTCTGATTTATTTCGGTACGTCCGGTTATGGTCGGATTGAATGGATTGGCGCCGGTATGACCGCCTACGGCCTGTTGTACTTCATTGCTCATGATGGCCTTGTTCATCAGCGTTGGCCGTTCAAGTACGTCCCGCGGCGCGGATACCTGAAGCGTCTCTACCAGGCTCATCGCATGCATCATGCGGTGGACGGAAAGGAAGGGTGCGTGTCGTTTGGGTTCTTGTACGCACCGTCGGTAACGACACTCAAGAAGCAACTGCGCGACCTGCATGACGGCCCACTTAAAAAGCGGCAGGTGCAGCAGTAATACCTAAACGTAAAAGCGCGCCAGAAGCGCGCTTTTTTATTGGGTCTGGATGTCTTAGGCGGACAGTGGCTCATACGCGGGAAACAGCGAGTGAGCGAAGCGACTATGATCGATTTCGGTACGAAGCAGGGCGATGAATTCCTGGGCTTGTGTACCCAAGAGGCCCGCTTCTGCATTGTTCAGTACCTGCTGCTGCTCTTCAGCTGATAGGGCTGTGAAAAGCTGCTGATGCGTTTGTTGGCTATAGCGGTTCAGGTCGGCAAGTCCGGCGCGGACCAGGTCACGAATAGGCTGTCGGCCTTTTGGAAGCTTGGCGGGAGTATCGGTGAAAGGGTCCTGCAGACAATCCAGGTCACCGTGCGCGTAAGGTGACAGCATGTGTTGATCGATGAAAACAGGTAGATCAACCAAGGACTCACTGGTATCCAGATTCGCATGTGCGGTCAAGCACTCACAGGCTGCTTTCAACAGTGCCCATTCGCTCTCATTGAAGAATTCCGGTTTGTAGGTATGCGCTCTGTCCGTAATGGCCGTGGTGTGTGCACTCGGCACAAGCGGGATGATCGAGAAGAGCGAGTTCGGTGCGTTTTGTAGGTCTCTTGGAACAGCCGATTCCGTCTTGTGCATAAATAGATCCCGTACTTGACTACTGTAGAGCGACTTAAAGTAGTCGCTTATGTCTGACCTGCTATACCACTGAAAAGTTTAGGTTTAGTGTCATTGTACGACGCTTTGTTTGTGACTAATTTCAGCAAAAGAAGCAAGTCTTCATTTCGTAACGAGACACTACTGTTCAGCAAGCACGCTAGCGCGAGCGGGTCCAGAGATTGGCAGGACGCGGACTAGAGCGGCCCGCCCGTGAAGCTAGCGCGCGTAAGGCGCCTCTGATGACCAGGCGAAGCTTATCGGCTGTGCTCGTTGATACTCGGCTGTCCCATGCTTTGGGGCCGCGTGCGTTAACTTTCAGGCCAATTTCCCGATAGACGGCACGAGCAGTGGCAATTGACCAGGCCGAACGCAGAGGGAGGTCGGCAATGCCTGTGGCGGCGGAGTCGTAGTAGGGTTCCGCCAGCTCGACCAGGCGCTGCGCCAGAATGGCCAGCCGGGAGCGATGTACAGGATCAGCTACTTCAGAGGCAGGAATGCCTACTTCGTTCAGCCATTCTCTGGGTAGGTAGATACGGCCAATACGGGCGTCTTCTACGATATCACGTGCAATATTGGTCAGCTGGAACGCCATGCCAAGGTCGCAGGCACGGTCGAGGGTGTCTTCGTCATGCGCGCCCATAAGCATCGCCATCATGATGCCTACTACACCTGCGACGTGGTAGCAGTATTCAAGCGTATCGTCGAGGCGATAGTAGACGCGCTCTTCCACATCCATGCGAAAGCCAGCCAGATGTTCAAGCGGATAACGTTCAGGAATGGCGTGACGCTGGATGACCTGTTGGAAAGCGGCAAAAGCCGGCTCGTTCATGGGCTCGCCGGCATAGGCGCGGCGAGTGAGGTCTTCAAGTTCTCGCAACCGAGCCTCGCTGGCAGTACGGTCGCCGTCGACCTGCCCATGACCATGATCCTGGCCATCCACCACATCATCGCAATAGCGGCACCAGGCATAAAGCATCACGGCACTTTGACGCGTTTGTTCATCGAACAGTTTGGCCGCAGCGGCAAAGCTTTTGGAGCCAACGTTAATGGATTGCGTTGCGTGTTCGACGACGGTTGTGCTCATTTGGCCCCTCCCAGGTCCCCCAGAATCACGCTTGCGGTAGCTTTGGCAGAGCCAACTACCCCAGGAATGCCTGCGCCTGGATGGGTACCAGCACCCACCAGATAAAGGTTAGGGATGGCCGCATCGCGGTTATGCGGGCGGAACCAGGCACTCTGGGTCAGGATCGGCTCCAGAGAGAACGCCGAGCCCACGTGCGCATTGAGTTCAGTGCGGAAATCCTCTGGCGTAAAAATCCGGCTGGTCACCAAATCGCGATTCAGGTTAGGAATGTAATGCTTTTCTAGATACGCCAGGATGCGGTCCCGATACTTTGGGCCTTCTACTGACCAATCAACCGGTGCATTCCCCAGGTGCGGTACAGGCGAAAGCACATAGTGAGTGCTGCAACCATCCGGTGCCAGGGAGGAATCGGTTACACAGGGGGAGTGCAGGTAGAGGGAAAAGTCTTCGGGGACTCCTGGGCCTGAGAAGAGCTCATCAATCAAGCCACGGTATCGATTGCCAAAGCAGATCGTGTGGTGCTGAAGATTCTGCTCTTCAGGACGCTGACGCAGACCAAAGTACACAACGAACAGAGACATGCTGTGGCGTTTCTTCTTCAGCCGATTGGCCTCAACGATGCCATGCACATGATGGCCGAGCATTTTCTTGTAGGTATGAATGACGTCGGCGTTGGAGGCGACCAGGTCAGCGTTGATTTGCTTGCCCTGAGTGGTGACGACGCCTGTTACCCGGCAGTTATCGATCAGGATGCGCTCAACAGGGGCATTAAGCTCCAGCGTGCCACCGATATCCTGGAATAGTTTGACCAGTCCCTGGACCAGGGCGCCTGTACCACCGCGGGGAAACCATACGCCACCTTGACGCTCCAGTGCATGGATCAAGGCGTAGATGGACGAGGTAGCGAACGGGTTGCCGCCGACCAGTAGCGTGTGAAACGAAAGCGCCTGACGAAGCTTTTCGTTACGGACAAACTTGGAGACCTGATCATATACGCTGCGCCAGGCCTGGAGCTTTATGAGCTGTGGCGCGGCACGAATCATATCCCGGAAGCTCAGGAAGGGGACGCTGCCCAGCTTTACGTACCCCTCTTCGAACACTTCGCGGGAATAGGCCAGAAAGCGCTGATAACCTTCGACATCGGCAGGGTCTAGCGCTTTTATTTGTGCATCGAGCTGGGCTTGGTCATTAACGTAGTCGAAGCGCGCGCCGTCTTCCCAGCACAACTGGTAGAACGGATCGACAGGCAATAGCTCGACATAGTCGGACAGTTTGCGTCCCGCCAGGGTAAACAATTCTTCCAGCGCCGAAGGATCGGTAATGACCGTAGGGCCGGCATCAAAGGTGAAGCCTTTATCCTCATAGACGTAGGCGCGCCCACCGGGCTTGTCTCGTTTTTCGAGTAGGGTCGTGCGAATTCCGGAGGCCTGCAGGCGTATGGCCAGAGCCAGCCCGCCGAAACCGGCACCAACGACAACAGCTTGCTTGGAGTTGGAAGCGACGTCTGTATTCATGGGATGTCCTTAATCGGTCCGCCTGTTTGACCGGTACGGCTAGCCAGTGCAGCCGACAGTGCTTCGCGTATGGGAACCGGTGGCTTACCTATCAGAATGCGCAGCTTATCGCTGGGCTTCAATTGTCCAGCGTAGAAACGCTGGATCAAGGGTTCTGAGAGGCCATAAAAGCGTCGCATTACACGGTAGCGATGCTCAGGCTTGCCGGCTAAAAACAGCATGCGGTTGAGCAGGCGGAAAAATCCATAAGTTCGCCAGCGTTGCAGCGCGTGCTGTCGAACCGTATCAAAAAGAGTAGAGGTATCAAGACGAGGGCAGCGTGCAATAAGTTCCGCCAGCCGTACTGCTTCAGGTAACGAGTAGCCTGTAGTGGCATGGAAAAGCCCGGCAGCAAGGCCGCTGGAGGGAATATCGCCCGTTTCAGCCCAGAATGCGTCGATGTCGCCGCTGAGGGTGATTGGAAGTACGCCGTGTTCCTCTCTGATCAAGGCCTGGATTGACCAACCACGCTCCGCGGCATAGCGGGCAATGTGTTCACGCAGCCGATCAGGATCAAGGTTCTGCCCATCGGCATAGTAGGTGTCTTCGATCAGGACACGGTCCTGGGTCAGCGGCAGGACATAGATGAAGCGATAACCTTCTGTTTGTGGAACCGTAGCATCCATGATGATCGGGCCGGAAAGCCCGTGGTGCTGTTCGAGTTGCAGCTCCTGCCCCAGGAATTTCTGGAAGCCTAATCCCATGTGGGGGCTAGGGCGATGACCTCGCCCATCTAGAACCGCAGCTGCCTGGAGCGCTTCGCCATTGGCAAGCCTGACCTCTGTAGGGCTGATAGCACTAACAGAGGCGTTCAAGCGTATCGAATCCCCTAGGTACTCTAGAAGGACCTTATGAAAGCGTTCAGCGCTAATGGAGGCATATCCGCTGTTAAGCGTGCGCTCAAACTCAGGAAAAAAAACCTGATATTCGGGCCAGCGATGAGCCACCAGTGGCTCAATCCATGTATGTTGATCCGCTGTCAGATCCGGCTCATGAAATGACCAGGTGTGATTACCGCCCAATCGATCATCTTGCTCGATCAGCAAGATACGTAGCTCTGGGCGTGTTTGGCGTAATCTCAGTGCAATCAGTCCGTTGGCCAGTCCGCCGCCTACCAGAATCAGGTCGTAACTGCTCATGCCAATCTTTCCAGGGCGGCCTTACCGAGTACATCCTCGATAATATTGGCTGCTTTCTGCACTCCGCCAGCTGTTTGCACGCGTGGCTGAAAGTCCTGGGCTTTCATGCGGAAATGCGGCTCGGTCAAGAGGCGTTGTAGCGAAGAGGCAAGTTTGCTGGGCGTAAGGCGTCTGGGACTTAAGCGCAGACCGACGCCAGCATGCTCAATACGGGCAGCTACGCCGGGTTGATCAAAGGCAATCGGCAGCGCCAGCATGGGCGTGCCGGCTTCCAGAGCATCGAGAACGGTATTGAGGCCCGCATGGGTAATAACCGCGTCAGCCCGAGCCAGAGTAGCCCGTTGTGGCGCAAAGTCTGTTACCCAGTCAGCCCCGGCCCGCTTCAAGGCATCACATTGGCTTAGGGTAAGGCCTCCGCAATGGGCAATCAGTAGTTGTACGTCGAGCATTTTGCACGCACGCGCGATTCGCTCGAATAACGTGAAACGCGCGCCCTGCAGCGTACCCAAGGAGGCAAAGACAAAGGGCTTGTCTGAGCGGATCGGATAGGTCAGGGCTGGTTCTTGAGTGACTGGCAGACGTAGCGGTCCAACCTCATGAAAGTTGGCGGGTAGTTCAGTGCGGGGAAAGTCGAATTCCGGTACACATTGGCTGATTTGAGCATAGGGCGACAGGCAGTCAGCCAAGGTTGACCGTTCTGCCAGTCCAAAGGCTTTGGCATATCGCCGGATAACGCGGGCATGCTCATGCATCAGCAGATCGTAGACCTGAGCGCTGCCCTGGTTGAGATGACGACCGCGCGGCGAGGTATCGTAACCCCATGGCATGACAGGGAGGGGCACGAGCGGATCGCGGTTAACGGGCAGGGCGCAGGCTACCGAGATGTAAGGTAGGCGCAAGTGTTCGGCAACGAGCCCTCCGGCAGCTTCCATCTGGTCAGCAATGATGGCATCAACGCCCAGTTCACGCAGGCGTTCCGGCGCCTCGCGGCAAAACAGCGCGGTGTTGCGTGCCACGTCATGGATAACACGCATCAGCCCCAGCGGGCCGCCTGGGTTGCCTGCGCGTCGTATCATCGCATCCAGAGAGCCGGCCGGATGGGATTCAAGCCCTATGGGCTGGAAATGAATGGCAGTGCTATGAAGCCGCCCGCCAACATCTGCCTGATGGAGTAGGCTGACCTTGTGTCCTCGCGCCACCAGGGTTTCGGCAAGGGCTTCCATTGCACGAAGGTGGCTCGAAAAAGCAGGTGCAACAACGGCGAAGTGGGTCATTCAGGTCTCCGCGAGCGAAACGGGCGTTAACAGGCGTGCCTGACGCAGCTGGGCCAGATTGGCCGAGCCAGTGCAGAAGCACGCCACCCTGAGTTGCCTGATCATGACTTCAAAGTGGTTCAGAACGGCTTCCGAAGACAGGGTTGCACTCTGCAATACAGCTGCAGCCTGGCCTACCATGTTGGCACCCAGGCGGATGGCTTTGGCCGCATCAACGCCGTTGCGAATGCCGCCTGAGGCGATCAATGGAATATCCGGGCATTGCTTGCGCACCTGAACAATGGCCTGGGCCGTTGGAATGCCCCAGTTGATGAAGGCCTGAGCTACCAGACGATCAAGATCGTTATGGGCACGTTCGGCTTCGACGGCGGCCCAACTGGTTCCTCCTGCACCGGCTATGTCGATTACAGCAACACCAGCCTCTACCAGCTGTTGAGCGGCATGAGCAGAAATGCCTGCTCCCACTTCCTTGATAACAATCGGGGCGCCCAGATGTGTTACCAGATGTTCGATGGCCGCCAGTACGCCTTGCCAGTTACGATCACCTCCTGACTGCACCGCTTCCTGTAGGGGATTAAGGTGAATGATCAGGGCGTCGGCCTGAATCATGTCGACCGCTCGGCGTGCCTCAGCTACACCATAGCCAGCCACCAACTGGGCTGCACCAATATTGGCGAGGATGGGAATAGAGGGTGCCAGTTGGCGCAATTGACTGGTCAGCCCCTTGTCACCACCATTTTGCAAGGCAATGCGTTGGGAGCCTACAGCCAGTGCCAGGCCTAGCGCCTCAGCGGCTTCGGCAAGATGGCGATTGATGGTTTGCGCACGTTCCGGGCCCCCCGTCATGGAGCTGATAAGAATGGGTGCCTTGAGCCGCTTGCCCAGCAGCGTGCTAGTAAGATCGATCTGGTTCAGATGCAGTTCCGGTAGAGCGCAGTGCTCGAATTGAACCTGCTCGAACCCGGTCGTAATACTGCTCAGGGCGCGCTTGGGATCAAGGACAATATCTAGATGATCGTTCTTGCGACTTGCCAATTCCCAATCAACCATGGGTTACCTTTTTCCTGTTGCCATCGACCTTTCGTCGGTTGTTGTGGTCATGAGTACGTCAAGCGACTCTGATCTGCAAGATCGGATCAGGGAAATTGTTGAGTCGCTGGTGTCGACCATTCGTCGGCTCGCTTACATGTGCTGGAGTATCTCGACTCATGGCAACGGTATTAGTGCCAAAACTTCCGAAGGAATGCGCTTTCGAGCTTGTAACAGAGCGTGCCCGTATCAACACCCGACTGGAGGAGCTGCTCCCGCCTGTAGAGGGCAATGATCTGGTTGCAGCGGCCATGCGCGAAGGTGCTCTGGCGCCTGGCAAACGTATACGGCCATTGCTCATGCTGCTCGCCTCCCGGGATCTGGATGCCTTTTCACCAGCCATTATTGATCTGGGGTGTGCGGTAGAGATGGTACATGCCGCCTCGCTATTTCTTGATGACATGCCTTGCATGGACAACGCCACGCTCAGGCGCGGTCGGCCTACCATTCATGTTCAGTTTGGTGAGGATATTGCCGTCTTGGGGGCTGTAGCGCTGCTTAGTCATGCGTTCTGCGTGGTGGCCAGTACCTCAGGCGTTGCGCCGGTGCTGCGTAATCAGATGGTATGCATGCTGACGTCCGCAGTGGGCTCTCAGGGGTTGGTGCGCGGGCAGTACCGCGATCTGCGGGATGGTGCAAAAAGCCGTAGCGCCGAGGCCATCAGCGATACCAACCATCTCAAGACGGGCCTCCTGTTCACGGCAGCGTTGGACATGACTACGCTGGCAGTCAGCGCAAAGCCGTCAGTTCGGGAGGGTATGCATCGTTTTGCCATTGAGCTTGGGCTTGCCTTCCAATTGCTGGATGATCTGCAGGATGAGCATGGACTTGGAAAAGATGCCCATCAGGACGATGGTAAGTCGACATTGATCGCTTTGCTGGGTCGCGAGTCGGTACAGGCACAATTTGAAAACCACCTGGGGGCGGCACGTAATGCGCTTGCAGGTATGGGGCTGGCTGGCGGTGGCCTGGATCAGATGCTGGACGTGCTATTTGGGCAAACGATCAACTGAAGGCGCTTTGTTGAGAACTGCGACGTAATCGGGCGTCTAACAGATACAGTTCAGTAAGCTACTGGAGTTAGTGCGATGCCAAAGTGGAAAATTACCTATACCAATAATGATGGCAACACTTCCGTTGTGGAAACTGAAGCCGAACAGAAGCCCGATATGGAGCAGGCTGCTCAGCTGGTACGAGATCAGGCGCTCGACAGCTATGATGACTCTGGCCTGCCTGAAGAGTATGAAGCCCCTACGGTGGCGTTACTTGAGCGTTATGGCATCATGATTTCTGGCATTGCCCAGATGGATTGACAGGCTCCCGTTGGAAGCTGCCTCTGCAGCTTTCCTGGGTTAGCCTAGCGGCCAGATTCCACCGTCTCCCACCACAAAGATCTTTCGGCCCGGCAGGGCCTTGATTTCCCAGCCGCCAGTGAAGTCACCAAAGGCCGGCAGCAGCAAAACATCGTTATCCAGGCAGAAGCAGGGCAGCCGCAACCGTTGGCGTCCCCGACCAATTAAACTGAAGGCCGGATGGATATGGCCAGCCAGGACAAAGTGGCTGGGGTGCGACTCCGGCTCATGCTGTAACGCCAATGGGCCAATCAAGAGCGGCTCGGGAACCACGTTGATATTGAGCGCTGCGGGAGGGTCGCCCGCGCGTAAATCATGGTTGCCTCGTATCAGTGTAATGAGGAGCGAAGCCCGTGCTTGTCGCCACTGCTCTAATGCATTGAGCGTGGTTGAGGCATGGGATTCTGGTGCATGCAGGAAGTCACCTAGAAAATACAGGTGCTCGGTAGGATAGGTTTTCAGCAGTGCATCCAGGCGAGCCAGATTGGTAGCGGTGGTTCCGTGAGGCACCGGTAGGCCAAGGGCGCGGAAGGCTGCAGCTTTACCGAAATGAATGTCGGCAATCAGCAACGCTTTTTGATCAGGCCAGTAGATGGCCTTGTCAGCCAGCAGCCACACCTCGGTGCCAGCAAGGGATAGGGGAATATGGGTATGCATGCACACGTAAGAACAGCGGAAAGCCTGTCACTTTAGCAGTCCCGTATTCCTGAGCGTAGTGTGGGAAGACAACAGGCTTCTTGGCGCTTATAGAATGCCCAGTGCTTTGAGGCAATCTCTACCCAACGATGCGCAGTGGCCTCGGCCGACAATGACAGCAGTAAGGCAGTAAAAAGTCCTCCATATCAATTGGTTATGAAGCCGTTGATGGTTTTATCAGTCCGATTAAAGGTGTGATATTGCACTTACGCGATGGGCTGATAAAGCGTGAGTTGTTAGCCCCTCTTTTGCCGCTTTGTGCTTGGAAGGCCAGTTTTGACTTGGCGGGGGGCGCGGCCCTTACGGCGAGCAGGCAAGTCTGATTCTCCTGCACCTAATGCCATCAGGTCATTTCCTTCAGTGGGTAGGTCATAGTCGCTAGGTCCAGCGGCGTTTTCCAAGTCTTGCACCATGCGTGCAATTCGGTCTGCCAGCTTTTCCGAACTCATACTTTCACGGTAGCGCTCGACCAGGAGCGGAAAGCTGAACGGAGTAGGGCGCTCGATAGCATGCAGGTTAAGCTCAAGGGCCTGCATGCGTTCAAGGGCTTTTTCCAACCGTCGAACGTCCAGCTCCTGACGTAATACCTCCTGCTCGGCTTGGGTAAGCAGAAGATTCTGTGGGTCGTACTGCTGGAACACCTGAAAGAAAAGGCTACTGCTAGCCTGTAATTGCCGAGTGCTCTTTTGCGCGCCTGGATAGCCGGTAAAGATAAGGCCCGAGATCCGAGCAATTTCACGAAAGCGTCGTTGCGCCAGCTCACTGGCGTTCAGGCTGGCAATCACATCAGCAAGCAGTGTCTGGGTAGAAAATAATTGGCCGTCCAGTTCCTCCTCCCAATTCACTTTGCTGGGAGACAACAGCTCGAAACCATAGTCATTGATCGCAATGGAAAAGCTGATGGGTCGCCTCTGGCCGATGCGCCAGGCCAGCAAGCTTGCCAGGCCCAGGTGTGCATGACGTCCGGCAAAGGGATAGAGAAAGAGGTGCCATCCCTCTCGGGACTTCATCGTCTCGCCCAGCAGATGATTGCGTGTCGGTAGGGCCGACCAGTGCTTCTGAATGTCCAGTAGCGGCTTGACCAACTGCATTTCCGGAGTCGTGAACCGCTCCTGATCCGCCTCGGTAAGTTCATCGATAACGGCTTCGGCCATCTCGTCTGACAGCGGCATACGCATCCCGCTCCAGCGTGGAATGGCGGCCTTTTTGCTGCTGGCCCGGCGCACGTAAACAGTCATGTTTTCTACACGCACCAACTCCAGTACGCGTCCGGCGAACAGAAAGTGATCGCCAGGCTTTAAGCGGGCAATAAAGCCTTCTTCGATACTGCCTAACCTGCCACCGCCGCCGCCCTTGGTCCAAAACTGCACATGCAGTGCCGACTCGCTGACAATAGTACCAATGCCCATCCGGTGCCGACGAGCCAATTGCCGGTCCGGCACCCGCCAGATCCCTTGCTCATCGGGCTCCACTCGGCGGTAGTCGGGGTAAGCTGTAAGCGAGTGACCGCCGTGACGAACAAAAGCCAGGGACCATGCCCACTCCTCATCGGTCAGCTCGCGGTAGGCCCAAGCGGTACGCACTTCCTCAAGCAAGGTTTGGGGAGTGAATCCACCGCCCAGCGCAATAGTGACAAGATGCTGTACCAACACATCCAGTGGCTTGGGAGGCGCGCTGCGCGATTCGATTCGTCGTGCCGCCACCGCTTTTTGAGCAGCCGCCGCTTCGACCAACTCCAGGCTGTGCGTGGGCACCAGCGTGACGCGGGAAGGGCGACCCGGAGCATGACCGCTGCGCCCGGCACGTTGCAGCAGGCGTGCAACGCCCTTGGGTGAGCCCACCTGAAGAACGCGTTCAACAGGTAAAAAGTCTACGCCCAGGTCAAGGCTGGAGGTACAGACCACCGCTCTGAGCTTGCCTTCCTTGAGCCCCATCTCGACCCAGTCGCGTACCTCACGGTCTAGTGAGCCGTGGTGAAGCGCAATCAGCCCAGCCCATTCGGGACGTGCTTCCAGCAATGCCTGATACCAGATTTCCGCCTGTGCACGGGTATTAGTAAAAATCAGTGTGGTTGCACTGTGTTCAATCTCATTCGCGACGTGGGGCACCATGCGTACCCCCAGGTGACCGGCCCAGGAAAAGCGCTCCACGCCACGTTTGGGCAAGAGTGTATCGACCAGGAGATCTTTGGCGAGCTTACCCTGAACCAACCGGCCTGGATGTCCGGCCAATAACACCTCTTGTGCATGAGAGAGGTTACCCAGTGTGGCGGATAGCCCCCAGATAACCAGTGCTGGATTCCACTGGCGCAGCCGGGCCAGTGCCAGTTGCACCTGGGTGCCGCGCTTGTTACCCAGGAGTTCGTGCCATTCATCAACCACGATCATGCGCAGACTGGAAAAGATCTCTTGGCTGTCCTCACGGCTGAGCATCAGCGAGAGGCTTTCCGGTGTGGTAACCAGCGCGGTGGGTTGGCGACGACTCTGCCGGGCCCGCTCAGCACTGCTGGTGTCTCCCGTGCGCAGGCCTATCGTCCAGTTAAGCTCCAGATCATCGACAGGTGCTTCCAGTGCGCGCTTGGTATCTGCTGCCAGTGCGCGCATGGGCGTCAGCCACAGTACGCTCAGCGGTTCTGCCGCCTGTTTGCGTTTACTGGGCTCGCCCTTGGCCGTCAGCCGCTTACCTTTGGCAAAGCTATTAAGGGCAGCGAGCCACACAGCATAGGTTTTACCGGATCCAGTGGTGGCATGGAGCAAACCCGACTCGCCACGCTCGACAGCGTTCCAGACATCTTCCTGGAAAGGGAAGGGCGACCAGCCGCGTTGAGCGAACCAGGCTGCGCCCAGGCGGGGGGAGGAAATTGTATCGTCAGGCAACTGATGCACTCCGTCATGCTTATGGTTCGGAGTATCAAGCGGTAGGCAGGTTCCCTTTTTGACCTCCCTGAGTGGCAGAGCTGGTATCTACCCCTCAAGAGATAAGCTTACTTCAGATTGCCACTCAAAAATTGCCTCAGCCGTTCGCTTCGTGGGGTGGTCAGCACCTCCGCGGGCGCACCGACCTCCTCGACACGGCCCTGATGCAGGAAAATCACCTGAGAGGAAACCTGCCGGGCAAAGCCCATTTCGTGTGTCACCATGAGCATGGTACGGCCTTCCTCGGCCAGCGCCTGGATGACCTTGAGGACTTCACCCACAAGCTCAGGGTCGAGCGCCGAGGTAGGCTCGTCGAACAGCATGACATCCGGCTCCATGGCCAGGGCACGGGCAATGGCCACACGCTGCTGCTGGCCCCCTGAGAGAAACGACGGATACTGATCCGCTGCACGTAACGGAAGGCCTACCTTGTCGAGATAGGCACGGGCGCGCTCTTCGGCTTCCTGCTTGCCCAGGCCCAGCACCCGGCGAGGCGCCAGAGTAATGTTTTCCAGCACCGTCATGTGGCTCCAAAGGTTGAAGTTTTGGAAGACCATCGCCAGCCGGGTACGCAAACGTTGCAGCTGGGCTTGATCAGCGATACGAAGCCCATGTCCATGCTGTTCCAGGCGGATAGGATTACCATCCAGCGTCATTACACCGGCATCCGGCATTTCAAGAAAATTGAGGCATCGCAGAAAGGTACTTTTTCCCGAGCCGCTGGCGCCGATCAGGCTGATGACATCGCCTGTCCGAGCCTTTAACGAAACACCCTTGAGCACTTCAATATCGCCGTAACGCTTGTACAGTCCTTCGACGGTCAGCTTGTACATAGGGAGTCCTTGTTCCAATCAAACGGCAGCGCGCCGAGAGCGGTTCGCTGCCACAGGGCGGCCCGTCTACGCGGGCTCACCGTTTTGCCAGGTATTGTCTTACGGCGAAAGGAGATAGCCGCTGCGGTAGGCCTCGGTGCCTGCAATGCGTGCGACAGCCATTCCAGCGGTTGCCATGCGGCGGTTGGCGCAGGCATACATGACACCGGAAATCGAACTGCGGATAGGCTCTACACGGTCTGTAATCGGGTCGATCACTTCAGCGATGACCTGTCCTGCTTCGATTACATCGCCTGCCTTGGCCATTAGAACTAATACGCCCCCCATGGGGCTTTCAATCGGCTCCACGGCCGCCAAAGGGGTGGCGGAGAAGGGCAGCTCCGGCAGTGCAGCAGCCTCGCCAGCAATGACGCCATAGTGAGTCAGATAGTTAAGAATGGCCTGGGCATCTTGCTCTGCAAGGTCGTGAGACACGTCCATCTGGCCTCGTAATTCAATCGTGACAGAAAAGCTGCCCAGAGGAATGCGCTCCCCAAACTGCTGATTCAACTTCCACCACAGCAGCGTGAAGCATTCATCGAAGGACTGGCCGCCTGAGTCGGTGGCCAGCAGGCTGGCCTTGGAACCTAAATACCGCGCCAGGGGTTCAACTTGGTCCCAGGCTTCAGGTGTTGTGTAGAGGTGCTCCACCGCATCGAAGTCGCAATGCAGGTCTAGCACCATTTCAGCATCACAGGCCAGTCGCTGCTGGATCAGCCGTTGGGACGTCAGCTGGTTATTGGCCGTCTCGCGTTCAAGCGTTGTCTTGAAGGCTTTGCGTACAAGTGACTGGTTCTGTACGGGATCATCGGTAAGAGTGCTTTCGATTTCGGCAATAACCTTGTCGGTCATGTCCAGGAAGCGCCGGTTGAAGTTCTGGCCAGACTCCAGCTCATAACGTCCCAGGTGAATATCCATGACCTGCTGGTCCTGGCCGATAGGGTTTGCAACAGGAACCAGCACGATTTCAGCTTTAAGCCGGCCCGCCTCTTCAAGTGTGCGAAGCTGATTCTTGAGTTTCCAGGCGACCAACATGCCGGGCAACTCATCAGCGTGCAACGAGGATTGGATGTAGATCTTGCGGCCGCTGTCCTGCGGCCCGAAATGAAAGCTATGAATCTTGCGGTCGGTGCCAGGCACCGGAGAAATCAGGTCGTGTGTGGCGTGACGCATGAGGTAACTCCTAATGAATCAGCCCGCATCCGTGCGGGATAAGCATCCTGCATGAAAAGATCAGCGGGCCGGGCCTAGAAAGGCCAGCCAGCGGCGCTCAGCCAGACGAAACAGACCAATGAGCGTAAAGGACAGGATGAGGTACAGAATCGCCGCAATACCAAAGGATTGAAAGGTCAGGAATGTCGCTGTGTTGGCATCCCGAGCGACCTTGAGAATATCCGGGACGGTAGCCGTGAACGCCAGCGTCGTGGAATGCAGCATCAGGATGACTTCATTGCTGTAGTAGGGCAGCGCGCGGCGCAGCGCAGAGGGCATGATGACGTAAATGTACATCCGCCAGCCCGTCAGGCCATAGGCCTTGGCCGCCTCGATCTCACCATGGGGAATATTGCGGATCGCACCGGCAAATATCTCCGTGGTGTAGGCGCATGTATTGAGGGCAAACGCCAGAACGGTGCAGTTCAGTGCATCCCTGAAAAATTCGTCCAGCAGTGGCTGCGCACGTACGGCTTCGATGCTATAGATGCCGGTATAGCAAATCAGCAGCTGAAGATAGAGCGGTGTGCCGCGGAAGATGTAGGTGTAGAACTGTACCGGCCAGCGGATGAGGCGATTCCGAGATAGCCTTGCCACGGATAGCGGCAGTGACGCCACGAATCCGATACCGATTGAGGCGGTCAAGAGCCATAGGGTCATTGCAAGACCCGACAGGCCATAACCATCAGTCCAGAGAAAGGCGCGCCAGTATTCCTGCAGGATCTCGATCATCGCACGGCCTCCCGAACACCGGCAGAGTAACGGCGTTCAAGCCAGTTGAGTATCTGATTGGTCATTGCCGTGATGAGCAGGTAGAGGATGCCGCCCAGAATCAGGAAATAAAAGGTCTTGTAGGTCGTCTTGCCGGCCTCCTGCGTAGCCGTAATGATATCGCTCAGACCGATGATGGAAACCAGTGCCGTAGCCTTGAGCAGAACCTGCCAGTTATTACCTATACCAGGTAAGGCAAAGCGCATCATTTGCGGAAAGGTAATCCGAAAGAAGGTTTGCGTACGTGTCATGCCATACGCTGTAGCGGCTTCAATCTGGCCTCTTGGCACCGCCAGGATTGCTCCACGAAACGTTTCAGTGAAGTACGCACCATAAATGAAACCAAGGGTAAGTACGCCCGCGGAAAGGGGATCGATTTCGATATAGTCCCAATCCATGTAATCGGTAAATTCGCCTAGCCAGTTTTGCAGGCTGTAGAAGATAAGCAGCATCAGCACAAGATCGGGAACGCCCCGAATCAGCGTGGTATACAGGGCTGCCGGCAGGCGAAAGGCTTTTACCGGTGACAGTTTTGCGGTAGCGCCGAGCAGGCCCAGGATGACCGATACCACCAGCGACAGGGCCGCCAGCTTCAAGGTCATCCAGGTGCCTTCTAGCAGTAGAGGACCATAACCATGGAGTGCGAAGGCGCCCAACCCCAGGTTTTCAAGAAAGGTGTCGAACGAAGTCTGCGGCATGTGTGATCGCGCTGTTCTTATAGGTCTTGAAATGCCAACGCCTCCACAAGCGGGAGGCGCTGACGTTAAGGCGGATCTTACTTGTTGTTATAGATATCCAGATCGCCAAAGTACTTCTTCTGAATCTTCTCGTAGGTACCGTCAGCATGGATGGCCGCGATGCCTTTGTTCAGCAGAGCCTTCATTTCATCATTGCCCTTGCGGATACCGATCGCGGTATCTGCAGGCAGCAGCTCATCACGGATGGACTGGTTGACGTAATCCTTGGCTTGAGGTGATTTCATGAAATCACCTTCGGCTTGCAGCATGTCCTGCATGGCTACGTCAATGCGGCTTGACGTCAGGTCAGCATACACCTGATCCTGGTCCTGGTAGCTCTGTACCTTGATGCCTGCAGTTGCCAACTTGGTTTTGGCAAAGTTTTCCTGAATGGTGCCTTGTTGAACACCAACGACCTTGCCTTTGAGTGATTCAGGCGTAGGTTCGAGGTTGGCGCCTTTTTTCGTAATCATTGACGAGTAGCCCGACCACATGCGGTCTGTGAAGTCGATCTGTTCGGCTCGTTGGGGCGTTACCGTCAGGGAGGACAGGATACCGTCGAACTTGCGTGCACGCAGGCCGGGAATCAGACCGTCGAAATCGCTGACTATCCAGCGGCATTTCACTGCCAGCTTTTCACAAATGGCATTGCCCAGCTCTACGTCAAACCCTGCAAAGCTTCCATCTGGCGCCTTGTATTCAAAGGGAGGGTAGGTAGTGTCTACACCGAAACGAATTTCCTTGATGTCCTTGGCCAGTGCAGAGCCTGCGGAAAGACACAGCGCAATTGCGGAGAGGGTCAGCCATTTCTTTTTCATGAGTCGTCCTAATACGGATGATTGCAATAAAGTGCGCACTAAAGGCCGCGCTGCAGATGACTGACTGTCAGCAGCAATAACCGAACCAACTGCCACTATATTGAGGTCATGGCATAGGCGCAGAGTAAGCCGAGCGTGCCTCACAAAGAAAAACAGAGCGCATAATCTTCACGATATTGCACCTAAAGTGTGCGCAAATTCTGGCTAAGGTAGGGATGTGCACATGTTTGGTGCGTAAATGTATTGAGTTATTTCTAGGGCTGATATAAGTCAATGATTCTTATGGAATGACTTCAGAAGTGTCACCTCAGGAGGTCTACTTCGTAGCAAACAGCGCATCGGTTGGGTGGATTCGAAACGATCGGATTAAATAATTTCTAGGCTGATGGAGGCTGCACTTGCAGGAGCCGATGATGTTTAACGAATGGGAATTAACCGGCAGAGCACGCACGCATCTGCTACAGATTGACCATCCTCGCTATGCAATACATCGAGAGGTCCATGAGCCGTTTAAAGCAATGCAGGACGCTGCGCAACGGGACGGGTTTGCGCTGCATCCATTCAGTGCTTTTCGGGATTACAAGACCCAGCTTCGAATCTGGAATCGCAAATTTGCAGGGGAAAAGCCATTGTATGACCGCAACGGGAAGGCGCGTGATCAGTCTGTCCTTTCCTTGGATGAGCGCATCGATTGCATCCTGAACTGGTCAGCCTTGCCGGGCGCGAGCCGTCATCACTGGGGTACCGAAATCGATGTCGTAGACCTGACCCTGGTGCCGCCGGGGTACGTTGTCCAGTTGTTGCCTGAAGAAACGCAACCGGGTGGCGTGTTCCATGAATTGCATCTCTGGCTTGATGAGCACATTGAACAGTTCGGATTCTTTCGGCCGTACAAAGCGTACCAGGGCGGAATGTACGAAGAGCCCTGGCACCTGAGTTATAAGCCAGTGGCAACCCTTGCGCTTGACGCCTTGACGCTGGAGTTGCTGGAACAGGTCATTGCCGCCTCATCCCTGCTGGGCAAAGACGCAGTGCTAAGGCGCCTGCCGGAACTGTACGAGCGCCATGTGCGTAACATCTGTGAAAGTTGAAATCCTGGATTTACTACCCCTGATACCCCGTTCAGGCTAAGCTATCTCCAGGTTTTCCGTTTTATGGAGTTGATGGTGAAAGAGCCCCAGGTAAACGCCTCCCATGTGGGTGATCTTCCTGCACATGATGGTAAGTCGGTCGCATTGTTCGTGCTGGCGCTCATTCTGGCACTTTTCGGTACCATCGCCATGTGTGTCGAATTTGCGCGTGGTACCCAGCAGTATGGATTGCCTTTGATCGTCTGGATTCTGGCCTTTTTCATAAAATTGGCAGAGACCTTTCGCCTGCGCAGTCTGCTCAAGGCGGCATACGCGTCTACTGGCAAACGCTAACACCTGTACTAGGTCGGTGGAGGGTTACGATTACTCCATCGGCTTGCCAGCCTTTCCATTCACTCTGAATACATCATCGTTATAGGCCGCTGGCGTATAACGCCTCTGTTTTATCTGCCTTTCTTGTCTGTTGGTCTTTCCATGATTCATCTGCTGTCAGCGCATCCCTGGCTTTATGTCGGGCTCGGCGTCATCGTTTTCCTATGTGTTCTGAGTATGCTGCGGCCTCGTGATACGCAGCGAGCTTTTCCTTACCTTCTTAATGAAGCTTTGTTTACCCCTGCTGAGCGCGCCTTTTTGACTGTACTTGATGAGGCTGTCGGTGAGGATTACCGCATCTTCGGTAAGGTGCGTATCGCAGATGTCGCCAGCGTAAAAGCTATTCGAGACCAAAAGAGCTGGTACAGAGCCTTCAACAAAATCAGTGCGAAGCATTTCGATTATGTGCTCTGCGATAAGGACGATCTGTCGTTCGTAGCGGTTATAGAACTGGACGACAGTTCTCATCAACGGCCTGACCGGCAAAAGCGGGATATCTTCGTCGCTGGCGTATGCCGAGCGATTGCCTTGCCGCTTATACAGATTCCTGTCCGGGGTGCTTATTCAATTGCGGAGGTCAGGGAGGAAATTATGACGGCCTTGCAAAAGAGCGGTACGGCCAAGGCACGCAGGCGTCCGGTAACCAACCGCTCAAGCAGAGCTGCTGTAACGAGCGAAACACCGTCTCCTGCATGTTCAAAATGCGGATCACCCATGGTCATGCGTAAGGCCAAGCAGGGAAGCAATGCCGGAACATATTTTTGGGGCTGCAGTGCCTTTCCCGACTGCCGCAACATCATGCGAATCGAGGAACAGGCTTAGGCCATGCCTGAACGGATTTGGTAATACCAGCCTATTGATAAGGGCATCAATTCCTAATCAGGCCTGCGTAGTTATGCCAGCAAGCCTTGCAGGATTTCCAGGGTATCCGCTTCTTCCACGGGCTTGTCGTGACGCCAGCGCAGCATGCGTGGGAAGCGCACGGCAACGCCGCTTTTGTGCCGTGTGGAAAGGGCAATGCCTTCAAAGCCCAATTCAAACACCAACGTTGGTTCAACGCTGCGTACCGGGCCGAATTTCTCGACGGTCGTCTTGCGCACAATAGCATCTACCTTGCGCATCTCTTCGTCGGTCAGGCCCGAATAGGCCTTGGCGAAGGGTACCAGGGTGCGCTCGGTGCCGGGCGGGCCATCCCAAACGGCAAAGGTATAGTCGGTATAGAGGCTGGCACGTCTGCCATGGCCACGCTGGGCATAAATCAGCACAGCATCCACTGAGAAAGGATCAACCTTCCATTTCCACCAAACCCCCATGTCTTTTGTTCGGCCGACCCCATAGAGCGAGTCTCGCGCCTTTAGCATCATGCCTTCTACGCCTAAGCTTCGAGAGGCTTCCCGCTGCTGGGCAAGGTCTTGCCAGCTTTCGCCTGTAAGAAGTGGCGAGGGACGTAGAAGGGGGCTGTTGCATTGCGCTGTAACGGCTTCCAGCTGAGCGCGGCGTTCATGCTGTGGACGGTTGCGCCAGTCATGGCCCTGCCACTCCAGCAGGTCATAGGCCAGGATAACGACGGGTATGTCTTCAAGCAGTTTCTTGCTTAAGGTCTTGCGACCAATGCGTTGTTGGAGCAGCGCGAAGGGCTTTACGCCAAACGGGATGGGTTCGTCCGGTGTATGCTCGGCCTGCTGATGTGTGATTTCTTCACTATTCATAAGCAGGTCAGGGCTTGTCTCGTCTTTCCAGACGACGATTTCACCATCGATCACCGTGCCATCAGGCAGGGAGGCCCCAAGCGTATGCAGCTCAGGAAAGCGGTCGGTCACTAGATCTTCGCCCCGTGACCAAATCCATAGACGGCCGTCACGTTTGACCAGCTGTGAGCGGATGCCGTCCCATTTCCATTCCACCTGCCAGTTTTCAACGGCGCCCAACTGGGCTTCGAATTGTTCGACCGGCAGTTGCAAGGCGTGCGCCAGAAAAAATGGATAGGGTTGCCCGCCACGCTGCGCATGTTCGTCATCTGATTCGGGCGCGATAAGCGAAAGATAACGCTCGGCTGTAGGGCGGTGCGACAGGTCGGTATACCCCACCAAACGCTGGGCCACTCGCTTGGCATCCAAATCCGCCATGTTGGCCAGCGCACGGGTAACCAACAGCTTGGATACCCCTACACGAAACTCACCCGTGATGAGTTTGAGGCTGACCATCAGGCTGGGCCGGTCCAGCTGCGACCAGAGCTGCGGTAGGCGTTCAGCCAGTTCTTCAGGGGCTAATCCACGCAGCGGCAGAAGCCGTTCTTCCATCCAAAGTGCGAGGCCTTCGTCCGAGACATGCTCAGCTGTAGGAATGAGGAGAGACATGGTTTCCGCCAGATCGCCGACGGCCTGATAGCTTTCTTCGAATAGCCATTCCGGCAGGCCTGAAGCAGCAATTGTCAGCTCTCGAAGCTGGCGCGTAGGGACCGTCCGACGCGGGCGGCCACCTGCCAGGAAGTAGACGGCCCAGGCCGCATCGGCCGGGGCGGCTTGGCTGAAGTAGTCCTGCATGGCTTGGAGCTTGGCATTGCTTGAGGTCGTGGCGTCCAGGCGGGCATAGAGATCGGCGAAGGCTTTCATGGTGGTCTCGCTTTCCTGTGCGGCGTTCTAAATCGATGAGTTTCAGCGCCGCTCTAAAAATAGAGCCAAATCACTGGCAGATTCATCGCTTCGCTGTAGTTATGAGCCTGGCAGAGAGAAAGGAGTTCTTTTAAATGATGGCTATGCAGGATTTATCAACTGAAATGGAACGCGTAGTCCAGAGCAGCTTTCTAATGGCTTATTCGTCACGAGGTTGCAGTAGATGGGCGAGCGCTTACGTTTTCTCTGGATAGCCAGCCGTGACAGTCTTTGGTTTATTCCTATGATCATGTCGCTGATCGCAGCCGGACTGGCCGCTGGGATCGTGTGGCTGGAGCGGCTGGGTATTATCAGTGCCGGTGATTACTTGCTCTGGTTGGCTGGTAGTACAGGTGAGGGCGCTCGCACGGTATTGTCGGCGATCGCTACCAGTGTCATGACGGTTACCGGTACCGTGTTTTCCATTATGATCGTCGCGTTGCAGCTATCCAGTAGCCAGTTCTCTCCACGCCAGCTTAGAAACTTCGTCTCTGATCGCGTCAATCAAGTTGTACTGGGTGCGCTTGTCGGCACGTTTACCTACAGCTTGATTGTGATGACCATGATTCGCTCTGCTTCACCTCAGTCAGCGTCGTTTGTGCCACAGATTGCTGTAGCGCTTAGCATAGGGTTGGCACTGATCAGTGTTGGATTGATTGTCTATTTTATCGATCATGCCTCCCGCTCAATGCAGATTGCCGTCATCCTGCAACAGGTGACGCACCGTGCTACCGAGCAGATCGAGCATGCCTTTGCACCGCTCAATCAAAAACAAGCTGAGCCTGAGCCCTATGTGCGTGAGGCATTGGATAAAAAGGGGCACAGGCTTTGTAGCCAGCGGGGAGGGTATCTTCAGGCAATTGACAGAAAGGGTCTGCTAAAGCTGGCGTGTAAGCATGATCTTGTCATCCAGATGGAACATCGAACCGGGAGCTTTATTTTACCTGGCGATCCTATTGCCTCCATATGGCCTTCCGAGGCGTTGGACGATGCCCTGTTGGCTGAATTACGCAAAAAAACTGTTCTCGGCTCGGATCGTACTCCAGAGCAGGACATTGAGTACTGGATCATCGAGATGTCTGATATTGCAATCAAGGCATTGTCACCTTCCATCAATGATCCCACTACGGCCTTTCGGGTCATTGATCGCTTATGCGAGGTGCTGGCTGTTTTGGGGCATCGACATCCTCGTGCGACACATTGCAGTAAGGATGGAAAGGTTCGGTTGATTGAGAGGCCCCTGACATTCAAATTGTCAGTAGGGCTCGCTTTTGAACAGATTTATCACTTTGGGGAAAGCAACCCTTCAGTGCTCAAAAAGCTGGCCGACTCGGTGAATGCGCTCATGAAAGCCATCCCCCATGAGTGTAGGCCAGCGCTTATTCGCTATAGCCGTACACCACAGGCATCTGAGTAAACCGTAGCCGCCTGGAGTGCTATCTTCTGGGCGGCTAAGTTCTTATGAGCTATTTTCTGTCTCTGCTTCTTCCTCGCCATATTCTGTTGTAAAACCCTGTGCATCCAGCCCTTGTTCGCGTAGATAGCGGACCAGCACGCTCACCGATCCATGAGTCACCATGACCCGCTCGGCCCCGGTCTGCTCAATAGCCCAAAGCAGGCCCGGCCAGTCAGCATGGTCGGAAAGCACAAAACCACGGTCCACACCACGGCGCCGCCGTGTGCCGCGCAGCATCATCCAGCCGCTGGCAAACGCATCGCTGTGCTCGCCAAAACGACGAATCCATGTACTGCCGCCTGCCGAAGGTGGTGCGATAATCAGCGCTTTGCGCAGAAGCGGGTCGCTTTTCTTGAAATCACCCGCATAGTGGGTTTCTGGAATATAAACGCCGCCCTCGCGGTAGACCCGATTGAGCGGTTCTACTGCACCATGAGTCAAGATGGGACCGATACTGGCGTCGATTCCATGGAGGATGCGCTGGGCTTTGCCGAAGGCATAGCAGTACAGTACGCTGGCGCGGTCCTCTGCAGCATTCTGCCGCCACCAGGTATTGATCTGCTCGAAAATTTCGGTTTGCGGCTGCCATGTATAGATCGGCAGCCCGAACGTAGATTCGGTAATAAAGGTGTGGCAACGTATGGGCTCGAAGGCATCGCAGGTCCCGTCTGGCTCTACCTTGTAGTCACCTGACGCTACCCAGACCTCCCCTTGATACTCCAGTCGTACCTGAGCTGAACCAAGCACATGCCCGGCCGGGTGAAGGCTGATCTTCACTCCATGATGGTCGATGACCTCACCATAGCCCAACGTTTGGAGATTGATGTCCTGTCCCAATCGGGAGCGAAGGATACCTTCACTAGGCGCCGATGCGAGGTAATGCTGGTTTCCCCAGCGCGCATGATCGCCATGGGCATGGGTAATGACGGAGCGCTCAACGGGGCGCCAGGGGTCGATGTAAAAATCTCCGGGTGGGCAGTAGAGACCTTCAGGTCGGGCGATGACAAGATCCATGGCGTCGTTGGTATCGCTCTTGATGGGCTTATCTAGTAAGAGCGAAACGGAACGAATCGGTTCGGACAGGCTGTTGCAGCATGATGAGCTAAGGATACCTCGCTTATATGGCGGGTTCCTTGCGGGGCGTCTGGGGTATGTAGCACCCGTGGCGATTTAGTAGCTCTGGAATCTCGGCGTTGGGCACCGCCTTACTAAAGAGAAACCCTTGGCCGAACTCGCACCCAGCTTCGCGTAGCCACTGGAGTTGATAGTCATGCTCAATGCCTTCGGCAATGGACGGCATGTTCAACCCATGGCCTAGCCCCAGCATGCAGCGTACGATCTTGTCATCCTTCTCATTGATGACCATGGAGTCGATGAACTCACGATCGATCTTCAGTTTATCAAAAGTAAAGCGGCTGATCTGAGCCATGCTTGAGTAACCCGTCCCAAAGTCATCGACGGCGATGCGTACCCCTAACTCTCGCAGCATGTCCAGGTTGAGTTTGGCCTGCTTGATGTCCTTGACGATGGCCGTTTCGGTAATTTCGATTTCCAGGTGCGATGCGTTAAAGCCGGTTTCAAGCAGAATACGTTCGATGCGGTCCGGTAACAGAGGATCTCGCAGGTCGATGGCGCTCAGGTTGAAAGACAGGTAGATACCTGCGGGCCAATGCTTGGCTTCAATGCAGGCTTTGCGCAGGAGGTAATCCGTAAGCTCGGTCATCAGCCCGCTTTCCTCGGCTGCCGGGATAAACTTGTCCGGGATAATGGAGCCATGTACCGGATGGTCAAGGCGCGCAAGGGCTTCGAAGCCGGCAATGGTCATTCCATCCAGCGCAACGATTGGTTGATATTCGGGCCTTACATAACCGTGCTCAATCGCCTCGCGTAATGCCTGGGCAATCATGGACTGTTGTTCCAGCAGGTGATCTTGGTCCATATCAAAAAAACGGATAATGTTTTTGCCGTTTCGCTTGCCTTGATAGAGCGCGACATCCGCCCGGCGCAGCAGTGTGCTGATGTCCTGCCCGTCATTTGGATAATGTGAAACGCCGAACGTAGCCGCGGCTGTCAATGCAGTCGAACCATGGATCACTGGGCTTGCAATCAGACCGGCCAAGCCATTCAAAATGGCATGGGCTGCTGTCTCGCTTTTGGCAGAGTGCAGAAGAACCGCAAACTCATCGCCACCCAGACGACAGATAAAATCGCCTTTAGGGAGTGCCGTAGCCACACGCTGCGAGATTTCTTCAAGCAATTTATCGCCGGTGATATGGCCATAAATGTCATTGATGGCCTTGAAGCCATCCAGGTCGAAAACGGATAGAAAAAAAGGCTCTGGCATGCCGCGTACTGTTTGTGCGAAGTGCTCATTCAGCGCGCGCCGGTTCGGCAAATGCGTGAGATTGTCATGGTTGGCCAGGTGATAGGCTTCTTCCTGGGCCTGCTTGCGCGCCTTGATTTCCTTGCGCATGTCAGCGATACGGCGAAACCCGAAGAAAAAGCCGCACCAGCCAATAATGATAAAAGCCGTGATGCACTCATCGATCTGCCATTCTTCATGGGTAAAGCTGAATGCTACAAGATGCTCGAAAAAATCACATTCGATCATCACCACTAGCAATACGATACCGACAGCAATGATGCCAGCAAGGTCTCTGAAGTGCCTTTTGTGCATTGAATAAAAAAAGGTCTTCGGAGACATGAGCAGCTCGGTGGCAGGATCAATCGAAGTAAGCAGGGTCTAGGGCAGGATGTGGCCCCTGTCGTGTTATCGACGCTTGGCAGACGAAGTTGATAGTAGCATTATGCTACGAATATAAAAGCAATAAACATAAAATGACCCTGAGTGACCAATTGGTCACTCTGTGACGGACAAGCGTTTAGGGATTATCCAGCCAGCGTAGCCTGGGCATGCTCAAGCGGTATATAAAGTGCCTGAGCGGCGGCTACTTCACCAATAATGAGAATCGCCGGGCTTTTCAGCTGGAAAAGTGCTGCGTCGGCCAGCATATTGCCAAGCGTACTGCGGTATTCCCGCTGCTCTGGTAATGACGCATTTTCGATCATGGCAACCGGAGTGGCTGCATTCATTTGGCCAGCCAATAATCCCTGCTGGACGTCGTTTATCCGTGACACCCCCATGTAGACAACAAGTGTTGTGCCACTCTGGGCCAAGGCCTGCCAATTCAAGGAGCTGTCGTCCTGGGTATGGGCTGTAACCAGCGTAACGCCACGGGCAATGCCGCGGTGAGTGAGCGAAATGCCGCAGTTCGTAGCACCCGCAAGACCGGCGGTAATGCCATTGACGATTTCAGCCTGAACGCCATGCATGGCTAGCCACTCAGCTTCTTCGCCGCCTCGGCCAAAAATGCAAGGGTCGCCGCCCTTGAGGCGCGCCACAACTTTGCCTTGGCGTACATAGCGCAGCATCAGGCGATGAATGAACGCTTGAGGCGTTGAACGGCAACCGCCTCGTTTGCCCACCTTGATGATTTGTGCGGTTGGGCAGTGTTCCAGCACGGCGGGATTGACCAGATCATCAATCAGAACCACGTGTGCCTCGCCTAGTGCGCGAACAGCCTTGAGGGTCAAGAGTTCCGGATCGCCAGGGCCTGCGCCGATCAGCCAGACTTTTGCGTTCATGTATATACCCTCATCATCAGCTAGGTTCTGTACCAGAGGTGCCTGCGTTTGGCTAACCAATGGTTGGTATCTTTTCGTGCAGACTTTAATTCAGGACAAATAAAAAAGGCGCACCCGCTGTTTCCAGCTGGGACGCCTTTGTCCGGTTCTGTTTAGGTCTTGAGAGACCGCTCAGAAAATGCAGCAATCGCCATTGACCGCTACATCAAATGTCAGACAAATCAGTGCAGTGATTATGCCAAGTATTGGAAGTGGCGGTGTAGAGCTCTTTTCATCAGGATCATGAGCAGTTACCACTCTATACATGCACTCTCTTGGTGGGGATTGCCCTTAAAGGGTGCATGTATAGGCTTGCACTTAGGCGTGTACAGGCGCCTGGGCCAGCAGACGTTTGATCTCCGGAACACAGGAGCCACACTGAGTCCCGCAACCTAGCGACTGTTTGAGTCCATTCAAATCCAGCCCTTCGGCAATACCGCCGCGAATGGCTGCCTCGCTGATATTCATGCAGTTGCAGATAGTCTTGCAACTGACTCCCGTTGTGCCACCGGGCGGTGTGCTGAGCGGTGCCAGGAGCCAGCGGCGCAGCTCTTGATCCGCTCGACCTTCTTCCCAGAGACTTTTGAGCCAGCGGCGTGCGGCTGTTTCACCTGTCAGGCAGAGCGCCGTGATACGGCCATCTTCAATGCGAACGCGCTTGCCGACCTGACGGCGTGCATCGTCATACGCCATGACCGGACCCTCTATCAAGTCCAGCCCTTCATAGATTTGGGCGAGCAGAGCTTTGTCGGGTGATTCGCTGTGTGCTGCGCGAATCAGCAGGGCTGGGCGCTCACGTCCGGTCAGGGTAAGGCTGGCATGGGCGAAGGTTTCGAGTAGCGGACGCAGGGTCTCGAAACGCATTTGCACAGGGCCTTCTACCAACGCGTATAGCTCCCAGGGGAGTTCTACTTTTTCTACTTCAATGCCGGCATGCTTGAGTTCAGGCTGTTTGGAGAGGGGATCGAACTGAGGGAGGGTGAGGGCGTTGATCCCAAAACCCTTAAGGAATCGATCCCCCCAGTGCATGGGCAGAAAGGCTTGGCCAGGCCGTATGTTCTCATCAGACTCGACACGGACGACGAGACTGCCACGACGGCTCTTGACCTTGGCCAGCTGTCCGCTTAACAGGCGCCGCCGCCGCAAGTCCTCCGGGTGCAGCGAGAGCAAAGGCTTCTCTACGTGGCTGAACAGTCGCGCTGCCGTTCCGGTACGGCTCATGCCATGCCATTGATCGCGCAAACGGCCTGTGTTGAGCGTCAATGGATATCGCGCCTCACGTTTTTCCTTGGGCGCTGCGTATTCATCGGCCACGAAACGGGCCCGGCCTGAGTCAGTGGGGAAAATACCCTTCTCATACAGACGCGGCGTACCGTGGACAGCGCCGGTCGGGTAGGGCCATTGCTGCGGGCCGTGGGTATCGATCAGTGAATAGCTGATGCCGGACAGGTCCAGATCACGGCCTGTAGTCAGGTGCTTGTATTCCTCAAAGAGTGCTTCAGGCGTCTGGAAGGCGAAGCGACTGCCTTGTCCAGGCTGTAACCGACTTTCCAGGCGACGCGCGAACTCAGTTGTGATCGCCCAGTCCGGGCGGGCTTCACCCGGTGCGCAAATAGCGCGTCGCACATGGCTTATACGTCGCTCGGAATTGGTCACTGTTCCTTCCTTCTCGCCCCAACTGGCGGCAGGAAGCAGCAGATCGGCATAACGGCAGGTCTCGGTGGTAGAAAAGGCCTCCTGGACCACCACGAACGGGCAATTGGCCAGTGCTTCATGAATCTTTGCCTGGTCCGGTAGGGACTGTGCCGGGTTGGTACAGGCGATCCAGAGCGCCTTGATCTTGCCGCTGTGTACGGCATCGAACAGCTCGATAGCTGAGAGCCCGGGTGCTTCGGGTAGCGTCTCAACCCCCCAGTACGCTGCGACTTCCCTGCGATGGACAGGGTTGGCAACCTCGCGATGGCCGGGGAGCAGATTTGACAGGCTACCGGTTTCGCGGCCCCCCATGGCGTTGGGCTGGCCGGTCAGAGAGAAGGGGCCAGCCCCGGGCTTGCCGATCTGGCCGGTTGCCAAATGCAGGTTGATCAAGGCTGAATTCTTGGCGACGCCTGCCGTGGACTGGTTCAAGCCCATGCACCAAAGTGAGAGAAAGGCAGGCGACTCGCCAATCCACCGGGCGCAGGTGGTTAACGCCTCAATGGTAATGCCGCACAGCTCTGCCACCATGGCAGGGTTGTAATCACGCACTACCGTTTTCAATGCCTCGAACCCTTCGGTATGGGCATCGATATAGCGACGGTCGATCCAGCCTTCCCACAACAGAAGGTGCAGGATGCCATGAAACAAGGCAACGTCAGTACCAGGTTGAATAGCCAGGTGCAGGTCGGCCAGTTCGCAGGTATCGGTACGCCGAGGATCGACCACAATGACCTTCATCTCTGGCCGTTTGGCCTTGGCCTCTTCCAGACGGCGGAACAGCACCGGATGGGCATAGGCCATGTTGCTCCCGGCAATAAGCAAGGTTTCTGCCTGTTCGATATCCTCATAGGAGCAGGGTGGAGCATCGGCGCCCAGGCTGCGTTTGTAGCCTACAACCGCAGAGGACATACACAGCCGTGAATTGCTGTCGATGTTGTTAGTACCGACTACGGCGCGAGCCAGCTTGTTAAAGGCGTAATAGTCTTCTGTAAGCAACTGGCCTGAAATATAAAATGCCACGCTATCAGGGCCATGCTCACGAATGGTCTCGGCAAAGACCGTGGCCGCATGGTCAAGAGCACTGTCCCAGTCGGTACGGCTACGTGCCAGCCCCTTACCCAGGCGTAATTCAGGGTAAAGCGCACGCGCATCCAGATCACCGGTCAGGTGCAGAGTGGCGCCTTTGCTGCACAGCTTGCCGTAATTGGCGGGATGAGCAGGATCGCCTTGCACATTAAGGATACGGGCGCCGTCATGCTCGATCAGTACACCGCAGCCTACGCCGCAGTAGCAACAGGTTGAGGCTGTAACCTGTGTGGCTGCGTCGTGATGCGGCGCGTGAAGTGGAATGTTCATGGGGTACTCCGTTCTTTTCCCGCAGGCCCAGCGGCACGCAAGGTAGGGCAATCAAGCCGCTGTTGTACTGGCAATAATCCGTGTGTCCCTGTGTGTGGATTTCTGGAGGACCAGAAAGACGCGTCCTTCTTCGATCTTGACTGGGTACTTATGCGCGCAGCCTACATCGGGCGCTATGGCTTCACCGGAGTCCAGAGCGATCTGCCAGTTGTGCAGCGGGCAGGCCACGGTCTTGCCAAAGACGATCCCTTGGGACAGTGGGCCGTGTTTGTGTGGGCAGCGATCATCCAGCGCGAAGACCTCATCGGATGAAGTGCGGAAGATGGCAATGTCGCCTTTTGGGCCTTCGACAATACGGGCGCCCAGTTGGGGGATGTCGGTCAGGGCGCAGATATTGAGCCAGTTCATGAAGGAGTCCTTTTAAGTCGAGGTAGAAAAGTCGACGATGGGGACGCTGCGTTTAACTCACCCTATGCAAACCGACCGTAGGATGAGCTAAGCCTGCAGTACCCCATCAATTAGCTGTCATCACAGCGCTGCAACCGGAATCCGTTCGAATTCTTTCTTCAAGGCGGTCTGCTCGATGCGCTCCTTCCAGGGGTCCTGCTCAAGGGAGAGGGCAAAGAGCAACTGCTGGTACAGCGCTCTGCGCCGCTCTTCATCGTCCAGAACGGCCTTCTTGATATGCTCAAGGCCTACGCGGTGCATGTAGTGCACGGTGCGTTCAAGGTAAAAGGCTTCCTGGCGGTATAGTTCGATAAAGGCCAGGCTGTACTCCATGACTTCTTCAGCCGTCTTGACCTTGGTAAAGAATTCTCCCGCTTCTGTCTTGATGCCGCCGTTACCACCGACGTAGAGTTCCCAGCCCGAGTCCACACCAATAATGCCCACGTCCTTGATACCGGACTCGGCACAATTGCGCGGGCAGCCTGACACGGCAAACTTGACCTTGTGCGGTGACCACATGCCGAACATCGCATGCTCAAGATCAATACCCATCTGGGTCGAGTTTTGTGTGCCGAAGCGGCAGAACTCACTGCCGACACAGGTTTTCACCGTACGGATCGATTTGCCATAGGCATGACCACATGGCATATCGAGGTCTTTCCATACCCCAGGCAGGTCTTGCTTCTTGATGCCCAAAAGGTCAATACGCTGGCCCCCGGTCACCTTGACCATAGGGACGTTGTACTTGTCGGCCACATCAGCAATACGGCGTAGTTCGGCCGCATTGGTCACGCCGCCCCACATGCGCGGAATAACCGAGTAAGTGCCATCTTTCTGAATGTTGGCGTGAGCACGTTCATTAATGAATCGGGACTGCGGATCATCCTTGGCCTCGCCGGGCCAGGTGGAAATCAGGTAGTAGTTAAGGGCAGGGCGGCAGGTGGCGCAGCCGTTAGGGGTTTTCCAGCCCAAGGCGGCAATGGCCTGTGGAATGGTGATCAAATGCTGTTCACGAATGGCCTGACGCACAACGCCATGGGTGTGATCGGTGCAGTTGCAGACCGGTTTCTCGCTCTTGGGTTTTACATCCGCCGCGCCGCCTACAGTGTTGATAAGGATTTGCTCAACCAACCCGGTACAAGAGCCGCAGGAGCTGGCCGCCTTGGTGTGCTTTTTTACCTCATCGACGGAGAGTAGATTGTTCTCAGTGATGGCCTTGACGATGGTGCCCTTGCAGACGCCGTTACAGCCGCAAACCTCCATCTCGTCGCTCATCAGCATGGCCTTGTCCTGGCCTTGATGGCCTGCATCGCCTATGGCGTGCTCGCCAAACATAAGCAGGTCGCGGATCTCGCTGACGTTATGGTTTTCTCGAATTTGGCGGAAGTACCATCCACCGTCTGCGGTGTCACCATAGAGGCAGGCACCCACGAGGATATCGTCCCGAATGACGAGCTTTTTATAGATCCCGCCGATGGGATCGGACAACGTGATTTCTTCGCAACCGTCGCCACCCATGAAATCGCCGGCCGAGAAAAGGTCGATACCGGTCACCTTGAGTTTGGTGGAGGTGACTGAGCCGTGATATTCAGCCGTGCCTTGCATGGCCAGATGATTGGCGCAAACCTTGGCCTGCTCAAAGAGTGGAGCTACCAGACCATAGGCGATGCCCCGGTGTGCAGCGCATTCACCTATGGAGAAGATATTCGGGTCTGAGGTGCGCATTGTGTCGTCCACGGTCAGGCCACGGTTACAGGCCAATCCCGCAGATTCCGCCAGTGCATAGTTAGGCCGAATGCCAGCGGCCATCACGACCAGATCTGCTGGCACCTCGTCACCTTCGGCAAAGCGCACCGCCCGTACTCGACCGTTGCCGTCATCCAGCAGCTCGGCGGTCTGCTTGGGTAGCAGGAATTTGAGACCGCGACTTTCAAGAGCGGTTTGCAGGAGCTTGCCTGCAGTTTTATCCAGCTGCCGCTCCATCAGCCAATCGCCGATGTGGACAACGGTTACATCCATGCCGCGTAGCTTCAGACCGTTGGCAGCCTCAAGGCCCAGGAGTCCACCCCCAATGACTACCGCGTGGCGATGTGTGGTGGCGGTGTCGATCATGGCCTGAGTGTCGGCAATGTCGCGGTAGCCAATTACGCCTTGCAGGTCTTTGCCTGGAATAGGGAGGATGAAAGGGGTGGAGCCGGTAGCAATAATCAACCGATCATACTCGGCCACGGTGCCGTCTTCAGCAATCACACGGCGGTTCCCACGATCGATTTCAACCACCTTGCGATGAAGGTGTAGCTCAATGTTGTGTTCGGCATACCAGGCAAGGTTGTTCAGGACGATCTCTTCAAAGGTCTGCTCACCAGCCAGTACGGGCGATAACAGGATGCGGTTGTAGTTCGGATGCGGTTCGGCACCAAAGACTGTCACGTCATAGAGGTCAGGCGCGAGCTTGAATAATTCTTCCAGGGTGCGTACCCCGGCCATGCCATTACCGATCAGTACCAGCTTGAGCTTTTTCATCAGGCGTCTCCGCAAGCAGCCCCATCAGGCGTGCTCTTAAAATCAAGGCAACAAAAAAGGCGTCCCGCACGTGAGTGCGAGGACGCCTTTGTCCGGTCCCGTTATTGACCTGCGTAGGCCTTTCGGGGAGCGCTGCCGTTCGCCGTTGAAGGCTGCGCTTGATGTCTGCCTAAACGCTAAGCAGGGGACGTGCCAATCCTGTAACTGCCTGATATAGCTCTATTTGTAGTCAGAATATCCCAACATTTCTGAGCTTTTTTGCACTACTTTGAAGCGCCCTGCACTCTATCCGTGCGAACTCTCCTTGATTGGCGTGACATTTTGCGTGCCAGATGCTGGCCGATCACTGACCCAGTTAACCTTGGGGAAAATACGATGGAAAGGCTTGGGCATAGGCTCAATATGCTTTTCACGGTAGTTGTAAAAGACAAAGCCACACTTGGCCAGCGCGATAATGGTATCGGTGTCCGGACGCGTAATACGAAAGATGATGTCACCTCCGTATTTATTGAAATCCATGACGCCAATATCGAACTGCAGCTTGTCTCGTGCAAATGCCTCGGCCTGATAAACGGTCGCAAGGTCCGTCACCATCGTACCGATGCCATCCTCGGCACCATCCCGGATGCCGTAATAGAACATGAAGCGTGTACGAGCCTCTGAGATCATGGAAATCATCGACTCATTACTCAAGTGGCCACCGGCATTAATGTCGGTACTGCGGACCGTTTGATGGGTAGTAAAGTAGAACTGGTCGCTTGGAAGATTGAGTTCGATGCGGGCCATGAGGAGCTCCCTAGGATCTTCTTATTGAGGGTTATGCTTGGAGCTTAGCAAGCATGCCGTCTGGAATCACGGTTCCTTCTCTCTTTTACACCTTTGAGGGGCAGTTTGAGAAGCGATTAAGTGAAACGTTTTTACAAGGCTTTCTTCACAAAAGATTGACGAGCGCCTTATCAGACTTTGGACATCTTATTTCAAGAGTTGTCCGTGATGCTGAAGTTAAGACCTGTTCGTCCCGAATGGCTTACGCTGATCGTGAGTGCGGCCTTCCTTGTCCTTTACAATGTTTCCCTATGGATGCACCTCTTTGAAGTGGTGAGCCCCCTCGGTATGAAGGGCATGCTTACCCTGGGTGCTGTAGCTGTTCTTTTCCTGGCAGCCTTCAACCTGATTCTTACCCTGTTTGCCTTTCGCTGGGTATTCAAGCCTCTGCTGAGCGTGCTCTTTATGAGTGCGGCAGGGGTTACCTACTTCATGAATCAGTATGGCGTGATGATTGATACGGAGATGCTCCGTAACATGCTGGAAACCGATACGGCCGAGGTAGGGGATCTTTTATCATTCAAACTGGCCGCCTACCTGCTTGTGCTGGGTGTGCTGCCTGTCTGTCTGCTATGGCAGACGCCGGTTCGTTATCGGCAGTGGCCCCGCGAGCTGTTGAGCAAGTCCGTTGCCGGCGGCGTAACCATCACGGTCATGGTAGGCGTAGCGATGCTCAACTATCAGAGCCTGTCTTCGTTATTCCGTAATCATCACGAGATCCATATGCAGCTGACGCCCAGTAATTCGGTGGGTGCCTTGATCGGCTACGTACATGACGCCACGGCCAAACCCAAAGGGCCACTGCGCGAGATGGGTACAGATGCGGTCCGCCTGGCGCCAGTCAGCACTGGCGCACGTAAGACACTGACCGTTCTGGTCGTTGGAGAGAGTGCGCGCGCCGACAACTTCGGCCTGGATGGCTACAGTCGCGATACAACGCCGGAGCTACGGCAGGAAGAAGGTATTATCAGCTTTACCAATATGCACTCCTGCGGCACCGAAACGGCCGTATCCGTACCCTGCATGTTTTCCAACCTGACCCGTGCCCATTACAGCGACAGCATAGCCAAGAGCCAGGAGAATCTACTCGATGTGCTCAAGCGTGCCGGGTACGACGTGATCTGGCGTGACAACCAGGCCGGCTGTAAGGAGACTTGCAACCGTGTTGCCTTTGAGAGCCTGACTAAATCCAAGGACCCGGCGTACTGTAGCGATGGCGAATGCCATGACGAAATTCTGCTCAGTGATCTGCAAGACATTATCGATCATATGCAACGCGACACCGTGCTGGTGCTGCACCAGATGGGTAGCCATGGCCCTGCCTACTTCAAGCGGTATCCAGCAGCGTTCGAACACTTTACGCCTGTGTGCAGGAGCAACGAGCTGAGCCAGTGCTCCCGTGAGAGCATCGTGAATGGGTACGACAATACTATTCGCTACACCGATCATGTGCTGGCAAGTCTGATTAACTCGTTGCGCACCCAACAGGATAAAGTGGCTACCGCCATGTTTTATCTGTCTGACCATGGCGAGTCACTGGGGGAATACAATGTTTTCCTTCACGGCATGCCTTATGCGGTTGCGCCAGATCAGCAAAAGCATATCGCTAGCGTAGCGTGGTTCTCCCAGCCGTATCAGCAGTCGATGGGCGTGAATAGTCAATGTGTGGCAACGCACCGCAACGATGCGCTTAGCCAAGACAATCTGTTCCACTCCATGCTGGGTCTCTTGCGTGTTCACACTCAGGTTTACAACCCAGAGCTGGACATGTTTGCCAGCTGCCGTCAGCTCTCCGGCGCGACAGTGGCCAGTACAAGCCCGTCCTCGCAAACGGCTGCGAGCAAACTTAACTGACACAAGCGAGCTGGCTTCCGTGAGGCCTGCTCGCTTAGCCAGTCAGTGTCGATAGAGCCAGAACAGTACAGCGGCCACGTTGATCAGCAGCGAAGCACACGCCACTGTGCGCCAAAAGGCTAGGGGGTTGCGTTCCAGCAAGGCTTTGGGAGGTGGCATGGGTTGCCGTTCCCCTTGCTCCAGCATCAGCAGCGCCTCTTCTGCAGTTTCGAACCGCTCGGTCGGGCTTTTTGCTATACAGCGAAGCAACCAGTCGTTTATCCAGACTGGCACATCGTGCCGATAGCGCAGCGCATTTTCTGGCCGCTGAAAGCGCGGTCGCTGAAAAGCCTCGATTTCGCCATAGGGGTAATGGCCTGTCAGGAGGTGATAGAGCGTAATGCCTGCCGCAAAAAGATCCTGCTGCGGCTCGGGAGTAGCGCCCTCAAATACTTCAGGCGCGAGGTAGCCCGGAGTTCCCGGTACCGTACCTTCGCTTTCTCGGGAAAGACCTGGGCAATAGGCCAGACCAAAATCCAGAAGCCTGAGCTCGCCATCGTCGCCGCGGTGCAGGTTCTCGGGTTTTATATCCCGGTGCAGGATATTACGGCGGTGCAGCTGGCCTATGGCGCGCAAGAGTCGGGTTGCGGTATCCAGCCACTCTCCCAGCGGCAGTGGGCCCTCCTGGCTAAGTTGTGCGGCTAGGGTGCGACCAGGATATTCACGCTGTACGTAATACAGGTGCTGGCGGTGGGGCAGAGAATGCAGTTCCACAAAGGCCCGCCCGGCGACGCGGCGCAGGAACCATTCTTCCATCAGAAGTGCCTGCATGGCCTGAGTATCACCCTGCTGAGTTGGCGCGAGGGTCTTGAGCAGCCAGGGGCGTCCCGCTTCATCATGTACTCGGTACAGCCAGGATTGTTGAGAAACGGATAGACGTTGTTCGATCTGCCAACCCTCGAAAATCTGGCCTTCTTTGAGGCGTGGCGGAATGGGCCAGCCTTCTACCTCGGCAAGCGCATCGGCCAAGGGTTTGTCCGGCAGAGTTTCGATTCGTACCAGCAATGCGCTGGCATTATCCTGACTACCGGCTAAATGCGCAGCGTGGATCAGGGCTTGAGTAGCCGAGACCGGATCGGCTTCTTCGAGCAAGGCACGTCGGATAGCGGTATCGCCCAGGGACGCCCATACCCCATCGCTAGCTAACAGAAAGCAGTCGCCTACCTGTACATCGCCCTCACGAAAGTCTACGACCACGTGCGCTTCCAGCCCTAGGGCGCGTGTCAGTACGTGCTGCATTCCGGGTTGTTGCCAGACGTGATCCTCTGTTAGGCAGCGAAGCGTTTCGCCCCGCAGGTGATAGAGGCGGCAATCACCAACATGAGCGAGGGTATAACGGTGCCCCCGAAGGACGAGGGCAGTCAGCGTCGTTAATAACGGCTGCCCCTGTGTACCGGCTTGCAACCATCGGTTCTGTGCCAGGAGCAGGCGGTCCAGGGACTGTGCAACAGGCCAGGTTTCGGGTGTGGAGTAATAGTCCTGCGCCAATGCCTGTACGGTCGAGCGCGCAGCCAGGCCGCCGTCAGCACATTGGCTTACTCCATCTGCCAAGGCAAACAGGTATCCCTTGCTGGTTGCCAGCGCCGGTGCGGGCATTACGCTACGCAATGCGTCCTGGTTTTCCGTGCGTGGACCTGTAGCCGTAGCTTCACCGATGCTCAAGGTAAGGGGCATGGCCTGGATTCAATCAATGGTTGAAGGACATGGGCAACCGTAGTGCTTTACACAAAAGCCCGCCATGTAGCGGGCTTTCCGGTTCAAACGCGTGCGGCGGAAACTGCGGCCGAGCCCCAGGTGGTTCTCCAGCGGCGCTTCACACTTAGCAGGCCAAACCAGGCCAGCACGCCCAGGCAGGCAAACAGCCACAGCCCGAGTTGATAATCGCCGGTGGATTGCTTGATGGCGCCAAGGCCTGCCGTCAGGGCAAAGCCGCCAATACCGCCAGCCATTCCGATCAGGCCAGTCATAACGCCGATCTCCCTGCGAAAGCGCTGCGGCACCAGCTGAAAGACAGAACCATTGCCGGCACCCAGACTCAGCATCGCAACCACGAACAGGGCCAGGGCAGCCGTTGCGCTGGGTAAATGGAAGCCTACAGCGGCGATGCAAATGGCTGCTACGGTATACATGCCCAGCAGACAGCGAATCCCCCCAATCCTATCAGCCAGCGCACCGCCCAGTGGACGCATCAGGCTGCCACCAAAGACGCAGGCGGCTGTGTAATAGCCTGCAATGACAGGCTCCAGACCGTACTGGTCATAGAAATAGCCGGGCAGGGTGCTGGCCAGGCCGAGGAAACCACCAAAGGTCACACTGTAAAAAAACATGAACCACCAGCTGTCCTGATCGCCAAGTGCTTTGGCATAGTCGGACAACTTCTTTGGCGCAGGCCGCTCTGGTGCATTACGCGCAAATACCACAAAGAAAATGAGCGTGGCGACCAAAGGAATCAGCGCCCAGCCAAACACGTTGGTCCAGCCGAACATTTTCGCAAGGCCAGGCGCAAACAGCGCCGCGAAAACGGTCCCGGAGTTACCAGCGCCCGCAATGCCCATGGCCTTGCCTTGATGTTGCGGCGGATACCATTGGGAAGCCAGTGGTAGTGCAACGGCAAAGGAAGCCCCTGCAAAACCCAGGAAGAGGCCCAGCAATAAGGCCTGGTCATAGCTGTCGATACCCATTTGCCATGCCACAAATAGCGCTGCAATAACGGCCACTTGACCCATAATGCCTGCGGTCTTGGGTGAAAGCGTGTCGGCTACAAAACCGAGAATCAGGCGCAGCACAGCGCCAGCCAGGATGGGCGTGGCTACCATCATGCTGCGCTGCTGGGTAGTCAGTTGCAGGTCGGAGGCAATCTGCACTGCCAGGGGGCCAAGTACGTACCAGACCATGAAGCTCAGGTCGAAATAAAGAAACGCGGCAAAGAGCGTAGGCGCATGGCCGGCTTTCCAGAAACTCGTGTTCATTCGTGCACCTCGTAATCAACGATGTACCCGCCACGCGGCAGGGCCTCAGTTCGAACATCACAAGGCGAACGCGCCTGACGTGCGTTGCGAAATGCCAGGCACTCAACACATCTGCGGTGCGTCCACCCGCCCCGGGCATTGGGGCAGAAACGACAAAGGCGCCACGTCGCTCTCTACCAAAGCAGGAGCAACGCGACGCCTTTGTCGTAGGTGGGTAACCGCCATTGGCTACCGTTACAGACAGGACTGCAAAGGCCAAGCCAAGTCGATAAAGTGCTCTGGAATGCGGTTTTACCGTCAGGCTATCGGCTGTTCTGAATCATTACAGAGCATATTTCGTGTATGTGCTCGCATATAGGGCATATGCAGTGACTCGTTAAGAGGCTACGTGATCTGGCTTTTTGCTGCGGACAAAGCGCTCATAAGCATCAAAGTCGAATTTAGTGGCAGACAGAATCTGGCTCTGCTTCAACGTAAGGTAGATGTCCTTATCCGCATCGGCATAGTGGGTCGTAAACGTTACCCAGAGTTTATCCTTGTCCCGGTAGCCGCTCATGATCGGCTTGATACAAACCTCCTGGTCAGCCCCTTCCGTTTCGCTGGGCTCGCCCAGAGTTGTGATCCTGCCGACGTAGACCTTTCGCTCTTCCAGAGAGAGCATCAAGGTTTCCCGGTTGATCGTGGCGTTGAAGAGCAGGTCATCAAGCGGACTGTCCTTGAGGATGCCTGCCATGAGGAACATGGCATAGTTTTCCTCCTTTAGCCCATGTCGGCGCTTGATGTAGGCCTTGGCCAGAAATGCCCAGGGTCTGGGAATCATCAGCGCGGTCACGGTAAGGATGAGAATCCAGGAGAGCTGGGTAGCCTGGCTCGCACCCTCAATGGCATGGGTTCGCAGGATCAGACCCGCCAGGCCGGAAAAGTAGTCAAGCGAGACACTATGGCCTGCAACGTTCCAGTCCCGTTGAGAGACGAGGAGAAACAGGATCAGATTAACGGTCAGCGAAAGAAGAGAGCAGAACAGGCCCAACCGGGCACTCTGCAAATAGAGGTACTGACCCTCGTAGCGATGCAGTCGATAGTAGAAAAGCGGATGCTTATGGCAGACCAGAAACCCGCTGACCAGGATAGGCAGGAGAAGGAGAAGAAACATTTAGCCGTTGATAAGACGTTTGGCTCGGTCGAGATCCTGCTTGAACTCTGGCGAGTCGAACACTTCTTCCGGATCAATCCGAATCGTACCGCGGCCTACTACCCGAAGGGTCTTGTAGGAATTGTTGATCGTTTGCGCCAACTTCCGCTCTTCTTCTGAAGGAGCGCTGAACAGACCGATCAAGTGTTTGAGCATGATAACGTCCATACGAGGTTTCCCGGGCTTATAGCCTAGATAGGAGCCGCCTTCAAGCAGGGACAGACAAGCTCGTTACTCATTAACCTATCACTATAGTTGACCCATGAATCGCTTTATTTATTCAGCTTGCTGTCGATACAGTCAGTACATGGCAGTCTTTAGAGTAACTACGCTTGTTTTATTGATGAACGATGACGTCATCAATGTAGATATGAATCTTCTTGGAATCGATTAATGACCAAAACAGCTTCACAGCTGCGTAGCCGATTCGGCCTCATTATTATCATGTTGGTGCTTAATATCCTTGTGCCGCTGAGCAGCACTACCTGGGTCAAGGCAGGCATAGATGAGTACGAGGTGCTGGAATCACACCTGCAAAAAATTGAGCGGCTCATTTCCGCCGTTAAGGATGGGGAAACAGGACAAAGAGGGTTCATCCTGACAGGGCGGGAGGATTACTTGACCCCGCTATTCCAGGGTTATGCTGAGGTAGACCATCTCCTGGGTTCCTTAAAAGGCGAGATTGATCCTAAAGAGTATCCAGAGTTTGTAGCGCTTCAGGCACAGATTGCGGAACAGCGGACCTACTGGAACCAGGTTATCCAGCTGCACCGGGATAAGGGGCAGGCTGAGGCAATCGCACGTATTAGGGCTGGGGAAGGCAAAAGGCTAATGGATACCGTCCGCCAAGAGGTGGCCGGTATCGAAGGGCGTATTCAGCAGCAAAGCCTATTGGCTTCCCAGAAGATAGAGCTTCGGCGTCAGATTATCCTTATCGCTCTACTGATGATTGCTCTGCTGGACCTTATCCTGATTGCCATTCTGTATAAGTTTACGTTCCGGGTGCTTGACGAAACCAAGACCAGCGAAAATCGCCTGATGGAGCTGTCCGAGCAGTTATCCCGGGGCATGCTGGAGCTGGAAAGGCGCAACCACGAAACAGTTTTGATGAGCCGCATGGCCAGTGCGTTGCACTCCACGACAGACTTTCCTGAGTGCTATGACATCATTACCCGCTTCGCCAGCCAGCTCTTTAGCAACGCGCCGGGCTGTATCCATCTCTATCATCCCTCTCGGGATGTCCTGGAGCTGGCAGGCGCATGGAATGGCTGGGAAAGCGCTAAAAGTCTGTTTGAGCCGCATCAGTGCTGGTCGGTCCGTCGTGGCCAGACACATAGTGTTCAGGACACCAGCAAGGATTTGATCTGTCCGCATATGGCGGGGCTTACCCTGGGTGCAAATGGTTATGTGTGTGTTCCGCTGATGGCCCAGGGTGAGCCTATCGGCGTGCTGACGCTGTGCAATCACCCCAGCACTGGGATTGAGCTTGCTGAGGCGTTTGCAGAGCAGGTTTCGTTGGGTGTTGCCAACCTCGCCTTGCGTGAAAGCCTGCGTCATCAGTCCATTATTGACTCGCTGACTGGCCTTCACAATCGTCGATTCCTGGATGAAACCATTAGCCGTGAGCTTTTAAGGGCAGGCCGCAACCAGTCCACCACTGCAATTGTTCTGCTTGATGTAGACCACTTCAAGCGCTTTAACGATACGCATGGCCATGAAGCGGGCGATGCTGTTCTGCGGCACCTGGCGGTAGAAATGAAGCGACTGGTTCGTGCCAGTGATCTGGCCTGTCGTTTCGGAGGCGAAGAGTTTGCCCTGGTACTCCCGGAGTGTACCCACGCGGGGGCGGTAGCGCGATGCGAGGCGCTACGTGAGGCTGTGAGTCGTATGCAGGTCATGTACGGAGGTTCGCCCCTAGGGCCGGTAACCATTTCAATGGGTATCGCCATGTACCCGCAAAACGGGCAGAAAGCCGATGAGCTGTTACAAGCGGCAGACAAGGCACTTTATGAAGCCAAGCGCTTGGGGCGAAACCGGGTTTGTATGAGTGAGTCACTGAGTGCCTCGCAGGCTTTGCCTTCCCATCCTGTAGGGCGAGGGTGACGCCTTGCCCTACAGGCCGAGCAGCTCATTCATTGAAATGACCTGCTCGGCCACCTGAATCAGCTTTTGCTGTTTGCTCATGGCCTGGCGCCGCATCAGGGTATAGGCCTGCTCCTCATTGCAGTCCCTCATTTTCATCAGCATGCCTTTCGCCAGCTCGATCCGTTTGCGCTCGGCGAGCTGTTGCTCCCGTGCCTGCAATTGGGCACGCAATGCCTGATCGGTCTCAAAGCGTGCCATGGCAACATCCAGGATCGGTTGCAGCCGCTGGGCATGAATCCCTTCCACGATATACGCACTGACACCCGACTGAATGGCTTGGCGCATGACGTCTGGGTCGTGCTCGTCAGTGAACATTACAATAGGACGAGGGCGATCGCGTGTGACCAGACAGACTTGATCCATCACGTCACGGCTGGGTGATTGGGTGTCGAACAAGATGACATCGGGACGGATAGCCTCGATACGCGCAGGCAGGTCTATGGTCAGACCTGACTCTTCAATCACATCGAAACCGGCTTCAAGCAGGGCTGCCTTCAGGCGGCCTACCTTCTTCGGGGTGTCGTCGATAAGCAGAATACGCATGATGCTTGTCGCCTCGAAGTCAAGTCAGTGGGTGAAGCATGGCGTCAGCCAGTGCATGTAGAGGGAAACTACGGGCATAACCTGCTGGGTCCTGTCCATCCCAAACCCGGCCGTCAAGAAGGGTAGCGCTGCGCATTGTTTGTTCAGGTATCTGCACACCACTACGCTCTGCGGCCTCGGCATAAAGCGAGAGTTGCTGCACCTGCCGGGCAATCCCCAGGTAATCTGGATCATTGCGCAGGAGGCCCCAGCGACGAAACTGAGTCATGAACCACATGCCGTCGGACAGATAGGGCATGTTCACGGCACCGTTATGGAAGAAGCGCAGGGGATGTTCGTCCTGCCATTGTTCCCCTAGCCCGTTGGTATAGTGACCCAGCATGCGCGGTTCAATGGCAGTCACCGGGGCATTGACATAGGCCGAACCGCTGATGAGTTGCGCAGTGCTGCGGCGATTCTCGACGCTTTCCTCAATGAACCGGCTGGCCTCAAGCAGAGCGCAAATCAGGGCGCGTGCCGTATTGGGGTTCTGCTCGGCAAACTCGCGCGTACAGGCTAATACTTTCTCGGGATGATCCGGCCAAATGGCCTGAGTCGTTGCCAGGGTTACACCCAACCCGTGCTCAATGGCCAAGGCCCCCCAGGGCTCACCTACACAGTACCCATCAATCCGGCCTGCTCGTAAGTGCTCTACCATCAACGGTGGTGGGACGACGGCTGTAGTGACGTCCTCCAGGGGATGTATGCCTTTGGCTGCCAGCCAATAGTAAAGCCAGAGCGCGTGGGTGCCTGTGGGCAAGGTGTGCGCCAGCATGAGCGGAGGCTGGGTGGGTTGCTGAATGCACTGTGCCAACGCTTCTGCGGTGTTGATCCCTTCAGCAGCAAGCGCAGCCGAAAGATTGATGCTTTGCCCGTTCTGGGCTAAGCCCATCAACACTGCCATGTCGGTAGGGGATGGGCCGCCGAGGCCCAGCTGCAAGCCGTAGATCATGCTGTACAGGCTGTGCGCAGCGTCCAGTTCGCCAGTAAGTAAATTATCCCTCAAGGCTGACCAAGACGGCTGTCGATGCAGATGCAGGGTCAACCCATACGGTTGAGCGAATCCTTGAGTCGCTGCCACGATCAGTGAAGCGGAATCGGTCAAGGGCATAAAGCCCAGGTTTACAATGCTCCGTTCTGGTGCATCCGAGCCTGATACCCAGGCGAGGGCGTTGTTTGTGATCATGGCAAGCCTTGGCAGAATCTAAACAAAAAAGCGCCGTTAGGGCCGATAACCAGGGGCTATCAGCACCAAACGGCGCCATTGTCGAAAGAATCGGTCAGCAGGCACCGTCGTTGGCACTTGCTCCATAAAAGGGATGAAGCAAGTGATATGCCAGAGCCGGTTCGCTTACTTGGCAGGGGTTAGTGTCAACCGGCGAGTGCCGTACACGCGTTCCAGATTCTGCGGTTGGAAAGGAAAGCTGGAATACTGGCCTTTTAACCAAGGCTCAATCCCTTTGGCATAATAGGGACTGGCTGGGTTATCCGATTGACCCTTGCCATCGATAGCCATAAACGGCTCGGGTTGGCCAAAGTCTACAACTAGACGCAGGGTACTGGCGCTTTGCGCGCCAAAGCCTTGCTCCCAGCTATAGGCTGAGCGATCCAGCGTAGAAAAATCGCCTCCCGCAGGGAGTGCCTTGCGAATCGGGTAGTCGGCCTTGATACCTAACCGTGACGCCGCCTTATCAGTTTCCCTACGCCAGTCATAAGTATGCAGGCGACCCCATTGCCAGCTGGCACGGTCAGCACCCATGGTCTGTTCGCACTCGGTAATGGCGGATGCCAATGCCTGTGCAAGAATGGCAGGTTTATCGTGCTTGGCTGCCGTACGTGTATCGTTCCAGAAAGGGCTATCGTCACGGGTCAAGAGATGATCAATCTGAGCCGAGTAGGAGAGCGTTGCAATCCGGTTAAGGGCCTGCATCGCTGAGCTATCGCTTCCGCCAAGCTCATCTGCAAATGTTAGTCGAGCCGTTGCCTGAAGAAAGGCTTCGTAAATGGCGGCATCGGCTGATGTGGCCAGGAGGCGCCCATCGAATGCACTTATCCGGCGCAGGGCTTCGCTGGCGTGCGCACGTTGCTCACCTGGAAGTGCTCCAATGGCTGACTTCAAGGGTTGATCCATACCGGGCGCACTTAGCATGGTCTGTACCTTGGCCACCAGGGGCGAAGTCTGATCAGCCTGCATTGCGATCAGGTTGCGAGCATCCTGGCGAGTCTGGGAGACTGCGAGTTGAGCCATACGCTCGGCCCGCTCGGGGGCTTGCCATGAGCTCGACAGCTGCATGCCATACCCCAGCGGCACTGTCCGGTTGCCAGCATTGCCGAGCCAGCCCTGGGATGGGTCCTGGTCATAGGGGTGTAGCATCGGGTCGGCAAACCCATCCCACTCGTAACGATCGGTCCAGCCGGGTGATGGTAGCAGTCCGCGGCCTTCCCGACGGTTGGGATACAGTCCGGTCACCTGCCAGGCGATGTGCTCGGCATCGGTAAAGACAATATTCAGAGGAAGCGCACGAATATCTCGGGTTACCTCGAACGCACGGTCTACATTCTTGGCGCGGCTCAAGTCGAACACGGCATCCATGGACTTGTCCGCTTCCAATGTCGCTCTTCGTAGCGCTAAACCATAACCGCTTTGTTGGCCAGTTAGGTTATTGAGCAGCGGGCCGTGGCGAGTCTCGAACTGCATCTCTCGCACGGGCCGTTGGCCTTTTATAAAAAAGGTCTCGGAACGAACGGCTGCAGGTGTCCATTTCCCGTTGACCTCATAGCTCAAGCCGTTACCCTGGTTGCGCACACGCTCAAGATACAGGTCTTGGGTATCCCCCATGGCCGGTGAGAAAGACCAAGCCAACGTGCCGTTATAGCCAGCAAAAATGAAAGGCGTGCCCGCAAGGGACAAGCCTGCCGCCTGATAGCGAGGCGCACGAATCTGTATGTAACTCCAGGCCGATGGCAGGGCAAGCGACTGGGTAAGATCGCCGGCTAACAGGCTTTTGCCGCTGCGGCTACGTTGTGGGGCAATGGCCCAGCTACTTCCCGCTGGAACAGCCAGCCCATTTACTTGAGCAATATGTGCCGAAGCATTGCTTAAGCCCTGTAGACCTGGAATCTGGCCAGCTAATGACAAGCCCTTCAGTTTATTGGCTTCGTCGAAAGGAATGGGCTCATCGGGATAGCTGGGCAGTAACCAGGCCAGCGTGTCGGCGCTGACCTTCTGTGCCAGCTCCAGACTTGCCAGCTCTTCCTTCAGGTTGGCAGACAGGCTGAAGTCGAGCAGAACGAAGAGCAGGGCGCAATCTTCAGGCTTCCAGTATTCAGGCTGGTAACCGGTTGCTGCCAGATCTGCTGGAAGTTTGTCCCGGTAACGAAACAGGTAGGCATTAACGCCACGCGCATAGACATCAAGAAATTTCTTCATGCGTGGCGAGGCATTTTTATAAGCCGCCTCCGCAGTCTTTCGAAGATTGACCGCTCGCATGAGTCGGTCCGCGTCCAGCGCCTCTGGTCCCGCCATTTCGGATAGCCGACCCTGTGCGAGCAAACGCAGGGTAACCATCTGGTTCAGCCGATCCGAGGCATGAACGTAGCCCAGCGTGAACAGGGCGTCGTGAAAGGTTGAGGTCTCAATCAGGGGAACACCCAGTTCGCTTCGCCGAATTGATGCGTTTTCCGCTAGCCCTTTGATGGGCTGGACACCCGAGCTGGGCGGAAGGCTATCCGTATCGCGTTGATCGAGCGCCGTCTGGCAGCCGGCAAGTGTTAACACTGAGGCAAGACCCAGGCGAACCAAGTGGTGCCGGTAAGCAGGAAAATCCATGAACGGATAGTCTCCAGAGGAGCAGGGGTTCAAAAGCGCGCTACGTTAGTAAGGCGTTGGTATTCAGGCAAGCACTGTCCAGTCTATTCCGCCGACGGGTGTATTTTTCCTGACGGGTGAAACGGGGCGCACTTACTTGAAAACGACATTTAGTTCTTATCACGACAGAAACATTCTGACATGATTTGGCGCTTCGCCAATCGGACAGGCGACTCTTGGCACGTTATCGCTCTGTTCATCGGCCTTGAGTCTGTCCTTTGAGGCGCTGACCAAGGAGTACACGATGTCGAATGAGCGCGCGATCCGTCGCGATTTAGGGCCTATGGCTTTAATGTTTACAGGGCTGGGGTCGATCATCGGATCCGGCTGGTTGTTTGGTGCCTGGCACGCTGCCCAGTTGGCAGGCCCAGGTGCTATCTATGCGTGGCTATTAGGTGCAGTAATCATTCTTTTCGTTGCGCTGACCTATGCCGAATTGGGTGCCATGTTTCCTGAGTCCGGCGGTATGGTTCGTTATGGGCACTACTCGCACGGCTCTCTCGTAGGGTTCATTGGCGGATGGGCCAATTGGATCGCTATTGTTTCAGTTATTCCTGTCGAGGCTGAGGCTTCGGTTCAGTATATGGCTTCCTGGCCGTGGCAGTGGGCACAGGATCTTTACAGCGTCAGTCACGGGCATGGTGAATTAAGCACGACCGGTCTGATATTAGCTGGGCTTCTGGTCGTCGTGTATTTCCTGCTCAATTTCTGGGGCGTCAGGCTGTATGCCCGCAGTAATAGTGCGATTACCGTATTCAAACTGCTGGTCCCGGCCCTAACGGCCATGGCACTAATGGCATCGGGCTTTCATGCTGAAAACTTCAGCGTTGGCATTACGGGTGAAGGCCATCCCATCAGTATTTCAGCCGTACTGACTGCAGTAGCCATTAGTGGCATTGTGTTCAGCTTCAACGGCTTCCAAAGTCCAGTGAATCTTGCGGGCGAGGCGCGCAATCCAGGCCGTAGTGTACCTTTTGGAGTAATCGGTTCGATCATCATTGCTACGGTGATCTACTTGCTGCTGCAGGTAGCCTTTTTGGGCGCTGTCCCGCCTGAGCACTTGCACGAAGGTTGGGCGGGTCTTGAGTATAGTTCGCCTTTTGCCCAGTTGGCGTTGGCCTTGAATCTCAATTGGCTGGCTTTCCTGCTCTATGCGGATGCCTTTATCAGCCCGAGTGGAACAGGCGCTACCTACACCGCGACGACCTCAAGGATGATTTACGGCATTCAGCGTAATGGCAACCTACCGTCCATGTTCGGACGTGTACACCCTAAATTCGGCATTCCCCGTCCAGCGATGTGGCTGAACCTGGCAGTATCGTTCATCTTTCTCTTTTTCTTCCGTGGATGGGGCACGCTGGCGGCTGTTATTTCTGTCGCTACGATTATCTCCTACCTGACCGGGCCGGTCAGCGTCATGGCGTTACGGCGGACAGCCCCGGAGCTGCATCGTCCGCTGCGTATTCGTGGTCTATCTGTATTGGCCGCGCTGGCGTTCATCTTTGCTACTGAGCTTCTCTATTGGGCGAAGTGGCCGCGGACCGGTGAAATCATGCTACTCATCGTAGCCGCGTTGCCCCTCTATATTTACTACCAGGCCAAACAGGGTTGGAAGGGATTCAGCTGTCACTTCCGCGGCTCACTGTGGCTACTCTGCTTCCTGCCTGTATTGGCTGCGGTCTCTTGGGCTGGAAGCGATCGCTTTGGCGGCCAGGGCTATCTACCCTATGGGTGGGACTTGGCGGTAGTAGCCGTGATTGGCTTGGTATTCTTTGTGTGGGGCGTGTCGTCTGGCTGGCGCACACCGGCAGTTGAAAGGGCCCGGTTTCATGATGATGAAGGCCAGCCCTTGACCTGATCATGTTAGGCGTCGGACGTCATAAGGCTTCCGACGCCTTTGCAGGCTGTCAGCTTGAGGCTGGTGGGTTTATCTTGTTGACCACATCATAGGCGCGAACGGTGGCGGTGCGCATACTGATTGTTTCGAACCAGCGCTTGATGTTTGGATAGTCTTCCAGCTTTTGCTGCTGCCACTCGTACGGCACGATCCAGGGATAAATAGCCATATCTGCAATGGTGTACTCACCCCCTGCCACAAAGTCCCGGTCCTCCAGCCGCTTATCCAGGACGCTGTAAAGACGCGCTGTTTCCTTCACGTAGCGATCGATTGCGTAAGGGATTTTCTCTTTGGCAAAACGGCCGAAATGATGGTTCTGGCCTGCCATGGGGCCCAGGCCACCCATTTGCCAGAACAGCCACTGCATCACCTCCTGACGCCCGCGGATGTTCAGTGGGATGAATTTGCCGGTTTTTTCTGCCAGGTAGAGCAGGATGGCACCAGATTCAAACAGCGTTACGGGACTACTGTTGTCAGCTGGATTCTGGTCAACAATGGCGGGAATTTTGTTGTTTGGTGAAATCTTCAGAAAGTCTGGCGCAAACTGCTCATCGTTCATGATGTTGATGGGATGAATGCGATAGGGCAGTCCGGCCTCTTCAAGAAACAGCGTTACTTTGTGGCCGTTGGGGGTAGTCCAGTAATAAAGATCGATCATCAAGGCTCTCCGGGGCAAAGGGTGCTGCCAAAGAAATGACCGGGCTGGACGCTTTCAGTTCGAAAGGATCGATAAACGAGAACGGCCCACATCAGTGGGCCGTTCCTGTGTACTTATGAGGCGCCGTGGCACTTCTTGTATTTTTTCTCGCTTCCACACGGGCAGGGATCGTTGCGGCCGATCTCTTTCAGCGGGTTGCGGACAGGGGTTGCTGGACCATGATTGCAATGCGGTCCATGAACATGATGATGGTCATGATCGTGGTCGTGATTGCAATCAGGGCCATGGACATGGGGTTGCTGGTTCATCGGTTACTCCGGTAAGAAATTTTTGGGGACGACCTCGCCGCTGCGCGATATATAGACGCTGCGGCCAAACATCAAGCCGGTCTTCACTTCGCCAACGAGACGATAATGAATAGGCTTGTCGGTCCGTTTGATTAGTTTGACGATGTCCTTTACATACCGCCACATATTGGTTTGTACGGGAAGGGTAAAGTCCGTACTGCCATAGGCTGGAATCGTAAAGTTACGTCCGGTTTCGCCTTCGGCGAGCGGGATATCTTCCAGGTAGATCGCATAGGTCATGCCGCGAATGGGCAGGTCGATATCGTTAGGATTATCTACCTTGAAGTGCAGCAAAAATTCCTGGCCCCATAATTTAGCCTTGAGCAGGTCTACCTGGGTCAACTGTATTTCAGGGTCTTCGTAATCCCTGGCGAACCACGTACAGCCATTGATTCCAAACAGAATCAGAAAGCCTAGCGAGAGGCTCAGGGCTTTGCTGTTGAATGCCCGAAAAGACATATGGCGACTCCATAACAAAGGGCAGTGGTTACAGCGCGTCGGCGCATCGAAAAAATAGCTCGGCCCGATTGTTGCACTGGCGTGCCTGGCATAAGCTGAATCTTACCCAAGCGCGAGCCATGCTCATTTTATTCTGAAGTCGGCAAGTGCCTGGGCCATTATGTTGTACTTATACAGGTTGAAAAACGGGCTATCCGCTCCTCAGGCGGTAAGCAATCTACAGAACTTATAGCCCTCAAGCTAGACAGGATGATGAACATGAGTCTTTTCGAGATCGCCTTTTCCGGTGAGGTGGTAACGGGTGCTGACGAGGCGCAGGTACGTGCCAACCTGGCTCGGTTGTTTCAGGCGGACGAGAAACGAATCGCACAGTTGTTTTCCGGGCGCCGGGTCATTATCAAGAATAGACTCGATGCAGCCGCTGCTGAAAAATATCGGGCCGCGCTGACAAATGCCGGGGCGCGGGTTGAAGTTGCGCCAATGCCAATTGTCGAAGAAATTGACCTGGCTCCGCCACCGGCGGCCGCGGAAAAGCCGTCTACAGACGCATCGCCTGTAGAAAAGCGTGTATCCGTGGCTCCACGCGATGAAGTCATGGCAGCGTTCATGAATGTCGATGCGCCGGACTTTGGCTTGGCTCCTGTGGGCGCGGATCTGCAGGATCAGAAGGCTGAAGTCGCTGCGCCCAAGGTTGATCTAAGCCAGCTTACGCTGGCACCTGTAGGAAGCGACATAGGTGAGGAGAAGCCCGAGGCGCCCGCTCAGGTGCCTGATACGTCTCATCTCAAACTGGTGTGATTGCTCAGATCATGGCAGGAAAGGGCCGCAGCATTTCTTGAACTTGGCAGTACTGCCACAAGGGCAGGGATCATTGCGCCCAGCCGTTAACGGTACTGTCGGGTCGAGAAAATACCAGTGGCGCTGTTGCTGGACAAACGCTGAGCGCTCACGATGAGCATGCTCACCTTCTGCGTCATGCCAGCGTGCAACAAAGGTTACCCACGCATGTTCGGGAACGCCGCCTAATGGCTCATGACTTTCTACCTCAAGCCCAAGCCAGATGCTTTGAGCGCTCCAGGCACTCATCGCCGCCTTGTCCAGGCCTGCCTGTTGGGCAGGAAGCGTTGTAGCTACCACATAGTCGATCAGTCCCAGCACATAGGCACTGTAGCGTGAGCGCATCAACGCCTCGGCTGTAGGCGCCGGCGCGCCTGAATGATAGCGGCCGCAGCAGTTATCAAGCAGCTCATCGCTGCCGCATGGGCAAGGGGTAGAGGCCATCGTTACCACCAGTATTTTCCAAAGCGTTCAGGGTGGGCCCAGAAACGGGCATTCAGCCAGTCCGGTACCTGTTTGTAATCATGCAGATCATACGTGAACAGCGTCAGTATCTGCTGATCACGCTGGAAGCGCTCGCTTTGCTGCATGGCCAGCGCGTAGAAGTCCTTGGACTGCCACTGGCTGGCAGCCAGGTCAACCAAGACGGCCAGGCGGCTGGCATTGAGATTACGGATTCCACCGAGTAACTGCTGACCTTCACGCAGGGGTAGGTGCTCCAGGCAATCGGCCAGAATAGCCAGGTCATAGCGTTGGTTGGACACAGAGCCCTGCAAGGATCCAGTAGGTGCCTGAGTCAATTCACATTCAGGGTGAGCAGTTTTGAAAGCCTGCACGGCAGGCATCTCGCTGGCGCTGACAACCAGCAGCCGGGAAGGCGTGTAATGGTCCAGTAGCGCGGCCAAAGCCTGTTGGGGAGTGCGTGACGATAATGTCTCAGTCATATGGAACCTCGGCAGGTGTTGTGGAGACTAAACAGGCGGCACTGTCAAGATCAGGCTTGTACCGCCAGTCTGACGGAGCGGAGAAATCGATGTCCAACCCCTTTTTTCAAGGTCGCTTCTTTCTGTCCTTAATGGGAGACAACAATGACGATGATAAGGACCGCTTTACCCCTCATTCTGGTGGGCAGTGTTTTAACAGGTTGCGCCGGTGTAAAGAAAACTGACTGGCCCGCCTGTGCCGCTATTGGTGGTGCTACGGGTGCCGCAGTGGGCGCTATCGAAAGCAGTAGCTATGCAGGATGGGGCGGGCTGGTCGCTGGCGCCACTGCTGGAGCCTATTGCTATGTTCATGGGCAGGGCGAAGAGCAGGTGGCAGCTGTCGAGCCTGTAACGCCTGCCCCGACTCCTACGCCAGCGCCAGCGCCGCTTCCTCGCCAGGAAACCATTGTCGTACGTGATCTGCATTTTGCCTTCGACTCGGCTGAAATCAGTCCAGCAGACCGTGCGCAGCTCGATACGGTAGCCTCCCGGTTAAGAAGCGAAGCATCTACGACTCGCCTGACCATTAACGGTCATACGGACAGCAAGGGTACAGACAGGTATAACCAGCGTCTGTCTGAGCGCCGGGCTGCCTCCGTGCGCAACTATCTCGTTCAGTCGGGTGTTCCGGCAGCCAGTATCGTATCGGTCCAAGGCATGGGTGAAAGCCAGCCCGTGGCTACCAATGATACTGCCGAAGGACGTGCCACCAACCGCCGCGTAGAGATCCTCGTCGAACGTCAGTAACTGCCTTCACGTATGCTGTAGGTGCGCGTCAACAAGACTTGCACCTGCAGCAAACTCAGGTATGGTCATCTTCTCTCAAGAAGGAGATGGTGATGAGGCTGTTGGGTATCGTGGGTAAAGCGGCATTTCTTGTGTTCTGGCTGGCGGTTCTGGCCAATCTTCTGGAGCCATTTGCCTATCCCTTCCATCCCTTGATCAACGGAGTCGCCGCAGCGCTGTTGCTGCTGCACTTTATCGAAATGCTGGCAACAGGTGCACGTTTGAAGAGTCGCCCGAGTCCCTGGCTCGACCGTCTACAGGTGCTGTTGTTTGGCGTTTTCCATTGGCATCGCCTGCCGGTTGCTATAAAAACCTTGAATTGATTCAACCAAAGGCGTTGAGCCGGGCCGATGCGACAATCACTACGCTGATTCCGAGCAAAAGATTAAAACCTGCCAGTGTGCGAATTTGTTTTAATACTTGCGCGGCTGCTAGCCAATCCTGCCCGGATACGCTTCGTCTGAGTTGGGGCAGTTGAATAGCGTGTATCTTTAGAAAAAGCGCCACCATGGCCAGGTATAATCCCATCATTATCTGGATATAACGGGGCGCGGTTTCAAAGCCATTGAAATTGAGATGAAGAATCCCAATTCCTGTCACCGGCAGCGTAATCACAGCACCCCATACCCAGCGAAAGAAGCGTGGAAATAACGCATTCCAGAAGCGGATACGGGTAGGGGTATCCAGCGTTGCTGCAACCACAGGGTGCAGGATGACCCAGGCAAAAAAGAGGCTGCCTACCCAGAGCACGGCAGCAAGAACATGGATGGTATAAAGCCAGGTAGAGGGTGTCATTCAAGCATTCCTGATAAATTGGTGCCGAAATCAGACGATACGTTCGGTGTCGGTGCAAAGGCGCGTTATCATAGCGCTCCCGCTCAACTACTGATATTTTATACAGTCCTGTGTGTCTGATAGGCCGCCTACCCGTGGCGCCTGCCGGAAGCGTATGACGCTTCCCTGTCGAGGAACCCAATGCTTAGTGCCGAACTCAAGTCCCAGATCCAGGGGGCTTACACCCGCTTTCTCGAAGCCAAGTCGCTCAAGCCGCGCTATGGTCAGCGGCTCATGATTGCCGAGACGGCCAAAGGGCTCGGCGCGATCAAGCAGGATGACGAAGGGCGCCGCGTTGGCGATCCTGCCGTCGTAGCCGTAGAGGCCGGAACCGGTACCGGCAAGACGGTTGCCTATAGCCTGGCTGCTATTCCTGCAGCCAAGGCGGCTGGCAAGCGTCTGGTCATCGCGACAGCAACGGTGGCACTGCAGGAGCAGATCGTTAACAAGGATCTTCCAGATATCCTGCGTAACAGTGGCCTGTCATTCAATTTTGCATTGGCAAAGGGGCGAGGGCGCTACTTGTGCCTATCGCGTCTGGATCTCATGTTGCAGGAAAGTGAGGCCCAAAATACTACGGCTCAGCTTTTTGCCGACGATGGTTTCACCATTGATGTCGATGAAGCAGGCCAGAAGTTATTCACAAAAATGATCGATCGCCTGGCTGGCAACCGTTGGGACGGTGACCGCGATAGCTGGCCTGAAGCCATTGACGATCAACACTGGTCACGTATTACCACTGATCATACCCAGTGCACCAACCGACACTGCCCGAATTTTCAGCAATGCGCTTTTTTTCGGGCCCGTGAAGGCATGACCAAGGTCGACGTGATCGTTACCAACCATGATCTGGTACTGGCTGATCTTGCCCTGGGTGGCGGAGCGATCCTGCCTGACCCGCGCGATACTATTTATGTATTTGACGAAGGCCATCACCTGCCAGACAAGGCGATTAATCATTTCGCCCACTTTACTCGTCTGCGCTCTACAGCCGAGTGGCTTGAGCAAATTGCCAAGAACCTGACCAAACTGTTGGCTCAGCATCCGTTACCGGGTGAGTTGGGACGGTTGGTAGAGCAAGTGCCCGAGCTGGCCAGACAGATCCGTACCCAGCAGCAATTCATGTTTACCGCCTGTGAGCAGCTGGCAGATTTCCGTGCGGGCGAGGACATGGAAGGGCGTGATCGGCCCCGTCATCGCTTCACTGGCGGCCTCGTCCCGGCGGATTTACGTGAGATGGGAACAGAACTCAAGAAAGGGTTCGCCCAGCTATCCGATCTGTTTACGCGCCTGACGGACCTCCTGAAAGAGGCCATGGATGGCGAGAAAAGCATCGGTGTTGCCAGCTATCAGGCAGAAGAGTGGTATCCACTGTTTGGTAGCCTCTTGGCGCGTTCCCAAGGCAACTGGGAGTTGTGGACGGCCTTCACGCTGGAGGACCCGACCGACTCACCGCCAATGGCACGTTGGCTGACGTTAGTGGAGTCCGGCGCGTTCCATGACATCGAGGTCAATGCAAGCCCCATTCTGGCCGCAGAAACGCTACGCCGCACGTTGTGGAATGTGGCTTACGGGGCGCTGGTAACATCAGCCACCTTGACCGCGCTAGGAACGTTTGATCGTTTTCGGATGCGTGCAGGTCTGCCGCAAAGCGCTACCACTGCCATTGTGCCCAGCCCCTTCAAGTATGCTGAGGCAGGACTGCTGCGTGTACCCAACCTGCAAGCGGACCCAAGAGATTCTGCCGCTCACACGGCTGCTATCGTGCGAGAGCTGCCTGATATGCTGGAGGGCGCCAAGGGCGCGCTGGTGCTGTTCTCTTCCCGGCGGCAGATGCAGGATGTCTTCGATGGGTTAGAGCGCGAATGGCGCCGTCGGGTCCTGATCCAAGGCAATCTGTCCAAACAGGAAACCTTGAACAAACACCGCTCTCGTGTAGACGGTGGCGAGCCCAGTGTACTGTTTGGCTTGGCCAGTTTTGCCGAAGGGGTCGATCTGCCGGGGGCTTACTGTGAGCACGTCGTGATTGCCAAGATTCCCTTTGCCGTACCGGATGATCCTGTTGAGGCTGCCCTGGCCGAGTGGATTGAAGCCCGCGGCGGTAATCCATTCATGGAGATCGCCGTGCCTGATGCTTCGCTGCGCCTGATTCAGGCCTGCGGGCGTCTACTGCGGACCGAGTCAGACAGCGGCACAATCAGTCTGCTGGACCGCCGCGTAGTTACGCAGCGCTATGGAAAGGCCATCTTGAGTACCTTGCCGCCATTTCGTTTGGAAGTGCAGTAGCTGAGCCTCTCCTCATCAGTATGAGATACTCAATCCAATCACGATGAGGAGACAGTTGTGCAGACCCGAGGTTATTTCGATCTGGCCTTCGAGACAGTCAAGGACCGCTTCTGTGCGTTGTTCGATGAGCCTGGGCGAGGCGTACATACCCGCGGTGCAGCCTTGTGTGTTCAGGTAGACGGCGAAACTGTCCTTGACCTCTGGGCCGGTACGGCAGACAAGGATGCGCAGAGTGCCTGGCAGACCGACACGGTATTGAATCTGTTTTCCTGTACCAAGGCATTTACCGCCGTGGCTGCCATGCAGCTGGTTCAGGAAGGCAAGCTTGAGTTGGATAGGCCTGTACAGCACTACTGGCCGGAATTCGCTGCAGCAGGCAAGGGTGCTATTACCGTGCGGCAGTTACTCTGCCATCAGGCAGGACTTCCTGCGCTGCATGCCCCATTACCTGCTAATGCCCTCTACGAATGGGACACCATGACGGCTGCCTTGGCGGCAGAGACGCCCTGGTGGGTGCCGGGCGAGACACATGGCTATTCACCTATGACCTATGGCTGGCTAATAGGTGAGCTAATCCGCCGTATTGATGGCCGCTCGCCAGGAGAGGCTATTGTTTCCCGAACAGCCAAACCGCTTGATCTGGATTTTTATATTGGCCTGCCGGAAAGCGAAGAATATCGAGTTGCCCATATCGCTCGAGGCAAGGGTGATATGGGGGATGCAGCTGCCCAACGGCTTCTGAAAGCTACTATGACAGACCCGCAGGCCCTGAGCACTCGTGCGTTTGCCAATCCGCCGGGTATTCTCACCAGCACCAATAAACCAGAGTGGCGCCGTTTCGAGCAGCCAGCGGCCAACGGACATGGTAATGCGCGTTCACTGGCAGGATTTTATACAGGATTGCTCAATGGCCGTTTATTGGACCAGGGACTCCTACAACAAATGCTCAAGGAACACAGCCGAGGTGATGACAGGACGTTGATGACTTCGACACGTTTTGGTCTGGGATTCATGCTGGATCAGCCTGAGCACGTTAATGCTACTTACGGACTGGGTGCGCAAGCGTTTGGTCATCCTGGTGCTGGCGGATCAATCGGATTCGCTGATCCTGAGCGAAAGGTGGCGTTTGGTTTTGCCACCAATACATTAGGTCCTTATATTCTCATGGACCCACGGGCGCAGCAGCTGGCGGAAGCCGTAGGGCAGTGCCTTTGATAAGAGCGCGAACCGAAGTGGCCGGCATGGAGCTAAAGGCCACTTGGTTATTTCAACTCAAATCATCAGTCATTAACGGCTTTTAAGGCAGGGGCCGCTGGCGCAAGGTCCGCCTGGGTTTTGTGCAGCGCTAACTCCAGGTCAGCTGTCACCTGTGCAGGCGCGGGGCGATACGCCAGGAAATAAGCCAGCCCTACAAAACCGGCACCGCCCACAGCATTGCCCAGGAACACGGCTACCAGATTGGGCAGGCACTGCGCCCATGTAGCCTGGCCTGCAAAAATAGCAGCCGGAATAATGAACATATTGGCAACAACGTGTTGAAAACCGATGGCAACAAACGCCATGACAGGAAACCACATGCCAACAACCTTACCCACAACATCCTTGCTGGCAAAAGCGATCCAGACGCCCAGGCAAACGAGCCAGTTGCAGCCGACACCGGAAACAAACGCGTGAAAGAAGTCTGCATTGATCTTCGCATGCGCAATGGCAACAGTTTTATCCAGAAAAACGCCTTCGGTCAGGCCCAGTACATGGCCAAAGAAATAGGCTACGGCAACGCTGCCAATGAGGTTGGCGAAAGTAACCCAGACCCAGTTGCGAATCACTCCAGCTGTACGGATAGCACCTGCGAAACGTGCCATTGGCAATAGCAGCATATTACCCGTCAGCAGCTCACCGCCTGCCAACACCGTCATGATCAGACCGACCGGGAAAACGGCCGCGCCGATGAACCCCGCAAACGTGCCCCATTCAGCAGGCATGGTGCCAATCACATGAATATCGAGAAGAAAACCAGTAGCAATAAAAGCGCCGGCCATAACGCCAAGGATGAGCAGGGTAAAGACAGAAAGCCTATTTTTGGCAATACCAGCCTGTATCGCCAGTGTTGCGATTTCTTTAGGTGTATTTATAGACATAAGTGTACGCAAGGGAGGACAAATTGACGCGCCCAGCGTAGTGATGGCCAGTGCTAATTTCAATAGCTTGCTATCTATCGTTTGATAAGCCCTGTCTATGACGTGTTACTCTTACCGATCTCGCCTAAACCGACCCTATGTCTTGTCTTTTGCTTAACCGCCTGTCGGTTGATACAAAAGGACAACGTAGAACTCTTGCGAAATAGTCAGTTAAAGACACAATCTAAGAAACCACTTTAACTTCGCCTGTCGGTGCCGATTCGGCGGGCTTGCGCCTGATGGGATAAAAACGCATGAAGCTGCTCAAGACTACTACTGTCGTTCTCTGCATGAGCGTTTCCGCTTGCAGTTATTTTCACAAGGAAAGCGATGTTACTGCTGCCAAGGAACCGGTTCCTCTGGCAAAGACAAAGGTAGAATCGCAAAGCAATGTCGACGCCCAGGCGAAAACAGAGGACGGTCATTGGTGGTGGCCGTTCGGAAAAGGCGACAAGACTGTAACCGAGGCAAAGGTTCAAGCGAAAGTCCCGGAAATTACAGTCAGCAAAGAGTGGCTTGATCAGCACGAAAAAACGATTCGTGAAGCCATTTCTGGTAGCAAGATGCAAATGGAGCGTCGGGAGGACGGCCTGGTACTGATTGCCAACGTAGATGATTCCTTCAACCCAGATCGCGCTGAGATGCTTCTTCCTTCCATGCTGGGCCCGTTAGGGCGTACGGCCAAGCTGGTCAGCAAGGATGATGAGAGCGCTGTTATTGTGCTTGGCCATACCGATAGTACCGGCACCAAGCCTATCAATGATCAGCTCAGTTTAGGGCGTGCGAAGGCAGTCGCCTCCATTTTCCGTTTGAGCGGCCTCGGCGGCAGCCGCCTTGTCGTTCGCGGCCTAAGCGATACCCAGCCGCGGGCTGCAAACGATAATGCCGAAGGGCGCGCTCAGAACCGTCGTGTCGAAGTTCTGATCCAGCCACGTACGGTTGTGCTGGCCTCTCTGCAAAGCCAGCGCTGAGTCATTAAAGCATCCGAAACCCGAAAGTTTCGGATGCTAACTCGCCATATACCCGGCATGGGTCATGCAACCTGGCGCCTGACTGGGTAAGCTGTAAGTTCCATTCCCAATCAGGAGCTTGCCATGACCCAGACGCTGGCTGACATGCGTCGTGATTACACCCGCGACGGACTAACCGAAGCGCAGGCCCCGGCCGAACCATTTGCGTTGTTCGGTCAGTGGTTTGAGGACGCCGTTAAAACCGAGCAACCCCCGGTAGAGGCCAATGCCATGGTGCTGGCGACTGTCGATGCCGGGCAACAGCCACATTGCCGTGTGCTCCTGCTCAAGGGTGTCGATGCCAGGGGCTTTGTGTTCTACACCAATTATGACAGCGCCAAAGGACAGCAACTCGTCGAGCAGCCCAAGGCCGCAATGACCTTTTTCTGGCCCACATTAGAGCGTCAGGTACGGATTGAAGGCGTAGTCGAGCGCGTAAGTTCTGAGGAGTCCGACGCCTACTACCGCGTCCGGCCACTGGGAAGTCGATTGGGCGCCTGGGCTTCACCGCAAAGCCAGGCGATTGATGGACGGGAAGCACTCGAGGCGAGAGTAGCTGAGGTCCAGGCACGCTTTGCCCATGAAGAGCCACCGCGCCCACCACACTGGGGGGGATACCGGCTGGTTCCTGAGCGGATTGAATTCTGGCAGGGCCGCTCCAGCCGCTTGCATGATCGGCTTGACTACCGTCGTGAAGGAGAGGGCTGGAAACGCCAGCGTCTGGCTCCATAAACCGCTGCTCCGATCAGGAAGGGATTGCCGTGATTGAACTTGATTCAACCCTTGCGCAACACATCGTGGATCGCTCCATGGCAATCCTTCCCTATAACATCAATGTGATGGATGCCCAGGGTATGATTATCGGTAGCGGTGATCCGCTGCGATTGCATACCCGCCATGAAGGTGCCCAACTCGTACTGGCCAACAGTCGAGTCGTCGAGATCGATGAGCAGGCAGCCTCCTGTCTGCGTGGGGTGAGGCCCGGCGTGAATGTGCCATTGCTCTATGCCGAACGGCTAATTGGGGTGCTTGGTATCACGGGTACGCCAGAGGTTGTCAGACCGTATGCCGAACTGGTTCGGATGGCTGCTGAAATGCTGGTGGAACAGCGGCAGTCCCATATGGAGCGCCATTGGCAGCGGCATCGGCTGGATAATTGGATCGGACAGTTACTAGACCCTTCGGTAGGCCTGAATACGCTCTCTGTAGAGGCTGAACGACAGCAGGTGCCACTAAGTTGGCCGCGTCAGGTGTGTTTCATCGAGTTGGATGAAGCCTCTGACTCCAGATCGGCCAAGGCACTCAGCGCCATGCTATCGGCTAATCTGGAAAGTTTCTGTGCCCCGGTTGGTATGCAGGAATGGTTCTGGTGCCGTCCGTTCGGGCGCCCCCATGAAGAGCAGGCCTGGCTTGATCAGGCAAAGGCCAAGGGGCTAAACGTACTGCGTTTTACAGCGTCCGGCCCGCTGGAGTGTTTGGCTGATCTGCGAGAGGCCTGCCAGTCGCTGCGCCTGTTGCAAGCTTATGCCCGGGCCTGCTTGCCTACCGTGCGCTTGCTTAAACTGGATGAGCACCGCCTTACAGCTCTGCTCTATAGCCAAAGGCAAAGCTGGCTTCTCCAGGGCTGGCTCGAACCGCTTAAACGGCTGTTTGCACAAGATGAAAATGGCGTTTTGCGAGGGACCTTGCAGGCTTGGTGCGAGCATCACGGACAGGCTTCGGCTTGTGCCGCCTCCTTAAATATCCATCGAAACACTCTACGTTATCGCCTTGAACGCATCTGTGAGTTGACTGGCCTTAGTCACGATATGCTGGGGCAGTGGTTGTATCTATCGCTGGGAATCAGTCTTTTAGACTGCACCTGACATTATGCAATTGCACAAAATATAGCGGATAAATCAAGCTTTTTGCTGTGCATTTGTACCAAGCGTAATCCTTGGAAGTGATAGCACAATAAGCTCATTCACAGTTATCCGATCACAATAACAACCGGAGCCTGTCATGAGCCTCGTTTTTATCCTGGTGGCGTTGATTGCCTTTATCGTCGTAACCACTACACGCTTTAAGCTTCATCCGTTCCTGGCCTTGCTCCTGGCTGCTTTTCTAGCCGGTTTTGCCTATCAAATCCCCGTTACCGATATCACTAAAACCCTTACAACAGGCTTTGGCAATATCCTGGGGTATATCGGTATTGTTATTGTGCTGGGCACTATCATTGGTGTGATTCTGGAGCGCAGCGGCGCAGCCATTACCATGGCCGAAACCGTAATCCGCCTACTCGGTGAGCGCTTCCCAACACTAACCTTGTCCATTATCGGCTATCTGGTCTCGATACCCGTATTCTGCGATTCCGGTTACGTCATCCTTAACTCATTGAAGAATGCCCTGGCAGCCCGGATGAAGGTCTCCTTGATCTCCATGAGTGTAGCCTTGGCGACTGGACTTTATGCCTCGCATACCTTCGTGCCACCTACACCAGGGCCGATTGCTGCAGCAGGTAACCTGGGGCTCGATGCGCGCCTGGGATTGGTTATTGGCGTTGGCCTTATCGTGTCGTTCGTAACAGCCATGGCGGGTCTTTGGTGGGCAAACCGGTTCCTGAACAAAGACATTAAACTGGTCGATGACGGCACGCCGATACCCTCCCAGGAGGACTTCACTGCATTACGGGAAAGCTATGGTGTTCTTCCCAGTGCCTGGCAGGCATTTGCTCCTATCTTCATTCCGATTGCACTGATCTGCCTGGGATCGGTTGCTGCTTTTCCCAGTAAGCCTTTTGGTGAAGGAGCAGTGTTGACGTTGCTGGGCTTTATTGGGCAACCCGTTCCTGCGCTCCTGGTAGGTCTGGTGCTGGCGTGTTCGTTGCTCAAGGGTGACGACAAGCGTAAGGAATTTCAGAATCATGTGGCTGAAGGCATTCTATCCGCCGCTCCTATCTTGCTTATCACCGGCGCCGGCGGGGCTTTTGGTGCGGTCTTGAAAGTAACTCCACTAGGGGATTATCTCGGGAGCACGCTCTCCGCACTGGGAATCGGTTTGTTCATGCCATTTGTAGTATCCGCTGCCCTGAAAACCGCGCAGGGTTCTACCACTGTGGCGCTGGTAACAACCTCCGCTCTGGTAGCACCGCTTCTGGGGCAGCTAGGGCTCGACAGTGAAATGGGCCGCGTATTGACTGTGATGGCTATTGGCGCGGGGGCCATGACGGTTTCTCATGCCAACGACAGCTTCTTTTGGGTTGTAACTCAATTCAGCCGCATGAGTGTGGCTACAGCGTATCGCGCCCAGACACTCGCCACTCTGATTCAAGGGCTCGCGGGTATGGCCACGGTATGGCTACTGAGTTTGTTCCTGCTGTAACGGCCTGTCATACCTACCGAAAGGCTGGGCCGCCAGCCGGGAGAGCATTTATGAAACTCGTGATTGCACCTGATTCTTTTAAGGAAAGCTTGAGTGCGCCCGAGGTGGCTCAAGCAATTGCCGAAGGGTGGCGAGAGGTATTTCCTTCAGCTGCCATTGAACTGAAACCTATGGCCGATGGTGGTGAAGGCACTGTTGACGCGCTGCTGGCGGCAACGGGTGGCCAGCGCCGAGAAATGACTGTGCAGGGCCCGCTGGGGCAGCCAGTGCCCGCTCATTGGGGATGGCTGGAGGACGATACGGCCGTGATCGAGATGGCGGCCGCCAGCGGTCTGCATTGGGTTCCGAAAGGGCAGCGGGACGTTAAGCGTGCCAGCAGCTATGGTACGGGTGAACTGATCAAGGCTGCGTTGGATGAAGGCGCTCGGCGAATCATCTTGGGATTGGGCGGCAGCGCTACGAATGATGGCGGCACAGGGTTGCTTAGCGCTCTGGGCGTCCAATTCCTGGATGAGCATGATCAGCCTTTGATGCCGGGCGGCGCGGCGCTGGCCAGCCTTACCAGGATTGATCTGAGCCAGCTGGATCGACGCCTTGCCACTGTTCGTATCGAGGTGGCAGCTGACGTCAACAATCCATTGTGTGGTATTCACGGCGCTTCTCATATCTTCGGCCCCCAAAAAGGAGCAACGCCTGACGATGTCGCTGTGCTTGATGCAGCGCTTGGTCACTATGCTCAGGTTGTAGCTTGCGCACTGAGTGAGGACCACCGTAATTTTCCGGGAGCGGGAGCCGCTGGAGGGCTGGGCTTTGCTGCCAAGGCGTTTCTTAACGCGCGGTTCCGTCCGGGAATCGAGCTGGTTGCAGAGATTTTAGGGCTGGCCGAAGCAATCCGGGGCGCTGATCTGGTCATTACAGGAGAAGGGCAACTTGACCATCAAAGCCTGCATGGCAAGACACCTGTAGGCGTCGCCAAGATAGCCCGTGAGGCCGGTGTGCCGGTGGTTGCGCTGGTTGGTAGCCTGGGCGAGCGCTATCAGCAGGTCTATGACTCAGGTATCGAGGCAGCCTTCAGCCTGGCACCTGGCCCTATCACGCTTGAGCGGGCGTGCCAGACCGCCGCTCAAGAGTTGCGCGCACGCTCTACTGACCTTGCCCGCTTCTGGCGTCTGGCTCGACAGTCACGCTAGCCCTACGTGGGTTGAATCTCTCGACTTCAGGCAAAATAAGCGAAGCGTATGAACAAAAGCTGTCTGCGATTCAAGATTTGACCGTTTGCCGTAGAGCAGTGTGAGAGCATGATAAAAGCTGAACATTCCTGTAAGGCGGAGGGTCCACCATAGGGTTCCGCCGAGAACAGCCCTGTAGGAACTGGAGTTGAACGATGAATAAAGCCACTCAAATCATTACTGCACTGACTGCCTCTGTACTGCTGGCAGGGTGCGTGTCCAGCCAGACCGGTGACGTGTATTCACGTGATGAAGCCCGTCAGGTACAGACTGTACGCATGGGTACCATTACGGCCCTGCGTCCCGTCAAGATTGAAGGAACCAAAACGCCCATTGGCGCAGGTGCCGGTGCTGCAGTAGGCGGTATCGCCGGCAGTGGCGTGGGCGGTGGGCGGGGTAGTTATGTAGCCGCCATCGTAGGTGCTGTCGCTGGCGGTCTGCTTGGCGCAGCTACCGAAGAAGGCTTCACCCGTGCCAACGGTGTAGAGGTTACGGTGCGTGAAGACGACGGCAGCACACGGGCCTATGTACAGGAAGTAAGCAAGGGTGAAGTATTCCGTGTAGGCGAGCGTGTCCGCATCGTGACAGTTAACGGCACTAGCCGTGTAGCGCCTAACGTGACCCAGTAAGATCAATGGCCGCAGACGCATGTCTGCGGCCATTATTTGGTAGGCTCACTCAACGCAGGTCAACTGTGCGTTAAAAATGAGTGTCTACTGATGCTTCCCGCATCCGCCCGTACATCCTAGACTGCGTATTGCCGACGTTTTCTGTCGCATATCTGTAAGCCGCTCCGCGGGCTGGTTGTGCGCTGTAAATAGTTGTCGCATAGCGGCAATGCCCGGCGTGAACTACTCCCTACAATCCTTCCATCGCTAGCCAACAACAGGCAGGAGAATTTTCGATGTCTGCTCCGCAGCTCTCGGTGCAACGCACCGACTTCGACCAGATCATGGTGCCCAACTATGCACCCGCCGCATTCATTCCCGTCCGAGGTGAGGGTTCACGAATCTGGGACCAGGCAGGGCGTGAGTTGATCGATTTCTCCGGCGGCATTGCGGTTAATGCGCTGGGGCATGGTCATCCTGCCCTGATGCAGGCGCTGATGGAGCAGGCCAACAAACTCTGGCATGTGTCCAATATCTATACCAATGAACCTGCGTTGCGCATGGCTCGCAAACTGGTTGATGCGACTTTTGCCGATCGTGTCTTCTTTGCCAACTCTGGTGCAGAAGCCAACGAGGCCGCCTTTAAGCTGGCGCGTCGTTATGGGCATGATGTCAGTGGCGGAAGCCGTTATGAAATCATTGCCGCAACCAATAGTTTCCATGGTCGTACGCTGTTTACCGTAAGCGTGGGTGGCCAGCCCAAGTACTCTGAGGGATTTGGTCCGAAGATCGAGGGCATTACTCATGTGCCCTATAACGATCTGGACGCCCTCAAGGCGGCTATTTCCGAGAAAACCTGTGCGGTTGTGCTTGAGCCTATCCAGGGCGAGGGCGGCGTGCTGCCAGGGGATCAAGCCTACCTGCAAGGCGCGCGCGATCTGTGTGACCAGCATGGCGCACTGCTTGTGTTTGATGAGGTCCAGAGCGGCGTAGGCCGCACAGGCTATCTCTACGCGTATATGCACTATGGCATCACGCCCGACATTCTGACGACGGCCAAGAGTATTGGGGGTGGCTTCCCGTTGGCTGCGATGCTGACGACCGACAAGCTGGCGGCACATCTATCAGTCGGAACCCACGGCAGCACCTATGGTGGTAACCCGCTTGGCTGCGCTATTGGCGCTGCTCTGCTGGACGTGGTCAATACACCTGAAGTACTAGAGGGTGTGAAGGCTCGCCATAACCGTTTCCGCACTGCACTTGAGGCCATGGGCAGCAAATACGGGATCTTCTCTGGCGTTCGTGGCATGGGGCTACTCATTGGCGCTCCGCTGAGCGAGCCTTGGAAAGGCCGCGCAAAGGAAGTGCTGACTGCGGCCAATGAAGAGTCGCTCATGGTGCTTCAGGCGGGGCCGGATGTAATCCGCTTTGCACCTAGCCTGGTTATCAGCGAGGCTGACATCGATGAGGGTCTAGCCCGACTGGAGCGTGCTGTCGCTCGAATTACCCAGGCCTAAGCTTAAACGTGGCGCAGGGAGGCGCCACGGCATTCAAGAACGATTTCAATTAGAAAAACTATAAGGAGTGACTTCATGCTGGTGATGCGACCTGCTCGGGCAGCCGATTTGCCCCATGTGCAGCATCTGGCCGCGGACAGTCCGGTAGGTGTCACCTCTTTGCCGGATGACATCGAGCGGCTCAAGGAAAAGATCCGGGTTTCAGAAGCCTCGTTTGCAGCTGAAGTCAGCTTTAATGGCGAAGAAAGTTATTTCTTTGTCCTGGAAGATTTAGACACAGGGCGCCTGGTTGGCTGTTCTGCCATCATCGCCACGGCCGGTTTTTCCGAGCCGTTCTACAGCTTTCGGAACGAGACTTTTATTCATGCCTCCCGTGAGCTGAAGATTCACAACAAGACGCATGTGCTTTCGCTTTGCCACGATCTGACCGGCAACAGTGTATTGAGCAGCTTCTATCTTGATCGTGATTTTCTGGATACGCCTGTCGCCGAGCTCAACTCGCGTGGCCGCCTGATGTTCATGGCTGGTCATCCCGAGCGGTTCGCCGAGTCTGTTGTGGTCGAGATCGTGGGCATGAGTGATGAGAAGGGTGACTCGCCATTCTGGGACTCCGTAGGCCGGCACTTCTTTGACGTAAGCTATGCTGAAGCGGAGCGCATTTGCGGGGCCAAGAGTCGTACGTTTCTGGCCGAGCTGATGCCAATTTACCCGATCTACGTGCCGCTACTGACCGATGCAGCGCAAGAGGCAATAGGTCAAGTCCACCCACGTGCACAGATCACCTTCGATATCCTGACTCGCGAAGGCTTCGAGACAGACAACTACGTTGATATTTTCGACGGCGGTCCGACGTTGCATGCTCGCACCAATAACATTCGTTCAATGGCGGGTAGCCATATAGTCTCGGTAGAGGTGCGAGATGCTGTCGAGGGCACTCGCTCGTATCTGATCAGTAACGACCTGCTCCAGGATTACCGCGCCATTGTTTACGAACTCGACTGGGAGCCTGGAGCCCCAGCAGTCCTGTCAACTGCTGCTGCAGCTGCGCTGAACGTCAAGGCAGGCGATACCGTACGGCTCGTCGCCGTTTAACCATGAAACGTACCGTTGTCATGAGAGTAATGCGTGCCCAAGGCGCGTCAGACGCAAGCGCGACTAAAGGTCGGCCTGAGTCATCGGAGGGAATATGATCATTCGTCCTGTTACCCGCGCGGATTTGCCCGCGCTGATTGAGCTTGCGCGCACAACAGGCGCCGGGCTTACCACCTTACCAGCCAGTGAAGAGCGTCTGGCTCACCGGGTGGAGTGGGCTGAAAAAACCTTCCGCGGTGACGCTGAGCGTGCCGATGCGGACTATCTCTTCGTACTCGAGCAGGACGACGGTAAGGTTATTGGTATTTCCGGTATTGCTGGTGCCGTAGGTTTGCGTGAGCCCTGGTATAACTATCGGGTAGGGCTCACGGTCAGCGCCTCCCGTGAGCTTAATATTCACCAGCAGATTCCTACGCTGTTCATGGCTAACGACCTGACAGGCAACTCGGAGCTTTGCTCGTTGTTCCTGCATGCAGGCCATCGTAACGGGTTGAACGGACGCCTTCTGTCCAAGGCGCGTTTTCTATTCATCGCAGAGTTCCGCTCGCTGTTTTCAGACAAGTTGATCGCTGAAATGCGGGGCGTGTCTGACAGTCGAGGGCTGTCTCCATTCTGGGAGAATCTGGGGCGTAACTTCTTCAAAATGGAATTTTCCCAGGCGGATTACCTGACGGGTGTCGGCAATAAATCATTCATTGCTGAGCTCATGCCGAAGTTTCCGCTTTATACGTGCTTTTTGTCAGATAAGGCCCGTGCCGTCATCGGGCGTGTTCACCCGGATACCGAGCCGGCTCTGCGGATGCTTAATGCGGAAGGGTTTGCCTACCAGGGGTATGTAGATATTTTCGATGCAGGCCCAGCGATTGAGTGCGAAACCAATAAGGTTCGTGCTATCCGGGATAGTCAGATTCTTGTGCTGTCCATCGGGACGCCAGGCGAAGATGCCCAACCCTATGTGATTCATAACCGTAAGCGAGAGGGCTGTCGGATTACGGCTGCGCCTGCACGAGTAGCTTCGGGAACGCTGGTCGTTGACCTTGTTACTGCAAGAAGACTGCAATTGTCTGCTGGCGCTCAGGTTCGCGCTGTGCCGGTCGCGCCTTAGGAGAAAACGATATGAGTACGCATTATATTGGCGGTCAATGGCTAGCTGGCGAGGGTGCCGAGTTCACCTCGCTGAATCCTGTAGGGCAGGCGGTTGTCTGGCATGGAAAAGAAGCGACCGATACTCAAGTAGCGGCCGCAGTGGCTGCCGCACGAGCAGCCTTTCCAGCCTGGGCTCGTCAGCCATTGGAAGCACGTATCAAGGTGCTCGAGGCCTTTGCCGCAACGCTCAAGTCGCGTAGCCAGGAGCTGGCCAATGCGATTGGCATGGAAACCGGCAAACCTCTTTGGGAGGCTACAACAGAAGTCACCAGTATGGTGAACAAGGTAGCCATCTCGATTCAGGCCTATCACGAGCGGACCGGTGAAAAAGCAGGTACGTTGGGTGAGGCCAGAACTCTGCTGCGACATAAGCCGCATGGCGTTGTCGCGGTATTTGGTCCTTATAACTTTCCAGGCCACTTGCCCAATGGACATATCGTGCCTGCTTTGCTGGCAGGAAACACGGTTGTCTTCAAGCCCAGTGAAATGACGCCCGGTGTCGCCGAGCTCACGGTTAAGTGCTGGGTTGAAGCGGGCCTGCCGGACGGTGTACTCAATCTAGTACAGGGCGCTCGTGCTACCGGTGTTGCCTTGGCGGCACAGCCTGATATTGATGGCCTGTTTTTCACAGGATCCAGTCGCACAGGCGCCTTGCTCCATCAACAGTTTGCCGGTGCGCCTCATAAAATTCTGGCGCTTGAGATGGGGGGCAATAATCCGCTGGTGGTCGACACGGTTGAACAGGTCGAGGCGGCGGTCTATACCATTCTGCAATCAGCCTTCATTTCGGCCGGGCAGCGCTGTACCTGTGCGCGTCGTCTGCTGGTGCCGAAGACGGAGCAGGGCGACATTATCCTGCAGCGTCTGGTTCAGGCGGCGGCCAAGCTCCAAATCGGTCGCTTTGATGAAGAGCCTGCGCCTTTCCTGGGCACTGTAATTTCTCTGGAGGCTGCCCGCCAGCTGCTTGAGGCGCAGGAGCGTCTCTTGGCTGCAGGTGCAGTGTCGTTGCTGACCATGACTCAACCTCATGCTCAGAACGCTTTGCTCACGCCCGGCATTCTGGATGTGACTGGCGTTGCCAATCGTCCTGACGAAGAATTCTTCGGGCCGTTGCTGCAAGTCATTCGCTACGACAGTTTTGACGAGGCTGTACGCGAGGCTAATGCTACCCGCTTTGGTCTGGCGGCAGGCTTGCTCTCGTCATCCAGAGCGAGGTACGAACAATTCCTGATCGAGTCACGCGCGGGTATCGTCAACTGGAACAGGCCGTTGACGGGCGCTGCCAGCAGTGCTCCCTTTGGCGGCATAGGCGCTTCAGGCAATCATCGCCCCAGTGCTTACTATGCGGCGGATTACTGTGCTTATCCGGTCGCCTCGCTGGAGGCAGACACGCTTGATTTACCGGCAACGCTGTTGCCTGGAGTCCATCTATGAGTGCTTATGAAGTCAATTTCGACGGACTGGTCGGCCCAACACATAACTACGGGGGGCTCTCCTATGGAAACGTAGCCTCTCAAAGTAATGGGCAGCTCACCTCGAACCCTCGCGAGGCAGCTCGCCAAGGGCTGGCCAAAATGAAGGCGTTGATGGAGCTTGGCTTCAAGCAGGGTGTGTTTGCTCCTCAGGAGCGCCCTGATGTGGCGGCGCTGCGTCAGCTGGGATTTGCTGGAACAGATGCACAGGTTGTAGAAAAGGCGGCAAGAGAGGCCTTACCACTGCTGGCTTCGGTCAGCTCTGCCTCGTCAATGTGGACGGCCAATGCCGCAACGGTCAGTCCCAGCGCAGACACGGCCGATGGGCGGGTCCATTTCACGGCAGCCAATCTCAATAGCAAGTTTCACCGCAGTATTGAACATCCTACGACCAGTCGTGTACTGGCGGCCATGTTCCATGATGAAAAACACTTCGCACATCATCCCGCCTTGCCGGCAGTAAACCAGTTTGGTGATGAAGGAGCTGCCAATCACACACGTTTCTGCCGTGACTATGATGAGGCTGGCGTAGAGTTCTTCGTGTTTGGCCGGAGTGCATTCGATGGTCGTTATTCGTCACCACAGCGTTACCCGGCGCGCCAAACCCTGGAAGCGTCACAGGCCATTGCACGGTTGCATGGCTTGACGGACGAAGGCGTAGTCTATGCCCAGCAGAACCCTGAAGTAATAGATCAGGGCGTCTTTCATAATGACGTAATTGCAGTGGGCAATGCCGAAGTGCTGTTCTACCACGAAGACGCTTTTCTGGAGAGCGACCGCGTTCTCAAGGAGCTGGCAGATAAATTGGATCGCCGCGGTGGAACATTGCGCGCAGTGTGCGTGCCTCATAGCCAGGTAAGCGTAAACGACGCAGTACGTTCCTACCTGTTCAACAGTCAGTTGTTACTCAAGCCGGATGGCCAGACACTACTGATCGTGCCTGAAGAGTGTCGCCAGAATACTCAGGTATGGACGTATCTGGATCAGCTCGTTAAAAGCGACGGCCCTATTCGCGAAGTCAAGGTGTTCGACCTCAAGCAAAGCATGCAGAACGGCGGGGGACCAGCCTGTCTACGGCTGCGTGTAGCACTCAAGGAGACAGAGCTTAATGCGGTCAATCCAGGGGTGTTGATGACAACCGAGCTCTATACACGACTGCTGGCCTGGGTAGATACTCACTACCGGGATCGCCTGAACGTATCCGACCTGGCCGATCCGCAGCTACTATTCGAATGCCGAACAGCCCTGGATGAGCTTACACAAATCTTGGGACTAGGTTCGGTATACCCATTCCAGATCGATTGAGTGCAGACATGATCGAAAGCTTGTCCCTTATTCTTGAAGATACCCAAGGCGAGCGCCGCGAAGCACGCGCTGCTCGTGTTGCCGTTCAAATCAATGGCCGTGACCTCTGGCTGGAGCCGGATGGACAAGGTGGGCTCACGATCTATGCCGAGTCTTTTGAAGACGAGGCTGAAACCCCGGTACTGGCGCTACGCCCCCAGGCGGTGAATCAGTTTGGGCTGGCGCTCAGCCTGGAGCCGGTTGCAGAGGACCATGAGCATGGCCCAGATTGTGGTTGTGGGCATGATCACTGACTAACACTACTGCCAGCCAGGATCATCATGACGGAACAGTACGGTCTTTCTCTGGGCAAGCTGCTTGAACTCACATTGGCTGGCCGGGAGCCAGCCGAAAAGATCCAGGTAACCTCCAGCGGCATCCGCCTGCAGTGGTTGAGTGAGGGTGCCTTGCTGGTCAAACCGGCTAATGGGACGGATGCGGGCGTTGATCTTCTGCTGTCAGCCGGCATACACGGTAACGAGACAGCGCCTATCGAAATGCTGGATCGCCTTCTCAAAGGCATCGCGCGCGGTGAAATAAAACCGCGTATTCGAATTCTCTTTCTCTTGGGTAACCCCGAAGCCATGCGGCGCAATGTTCGCTTCGTTGAGCAGGACATGAATCGCCTGTTCAATGGCAAACATGCGCTGACTTCTGGATTCGAAGCTCAACGAGCCGATCAATTGGAGCGCCTGGTTACGCAGTTTTTCAGCGAGCCGGAAAGGCTTCGGCTCCATTACGATCTGCATACAGCGATTCGTGGCTCGGCTATTGAACGGTTTGCGCTGTACCCCTGGAGCGAAGGGAGAGCGCACTCGCAGGCTGAAATGGTTCGATTAGAAGCGGCAGGTATTGATGCTGTACTGTTGCAGAGCAAGCCCGGTATCACATTCAGTGCCTACAGTTACGCGGCCCATCAGGCCGAAGCCTTTACGCTTGAATTGGGAAAGGCTCGTCCATTTGGCCAGAATGCTGGAGTGGATGTCAGTCTGCTGGAGGCCCGCCTCAAGGCCATGATCGAGCAATGCGAGCCTGAACTGCCTCAGAAACTGGAGCGGCTTAAGGTATTTCACGTGTCGCGGGAAATCATCAAGCAGAGCGAAGCGTTTCGCCTGCATCTGGCCGATGATGTCGCTAATTTCAGCCCGCTGCCTGAGGGTTACTTGCTTGCAGAGGACGGTCCTCAGAAATGGGTGGTTACTGAAACAGACGCCCGGATCATTTTCCCGAATCCAAACGTAAAGCCCGGTCTGCGTGCAGGCATTTTGATTGTTCCGACTACGGCAGTAGACAATTCGTGATTTTCGAGGCGGCTTTGCATTAGCATCGGGGGTTTCCACGTTCCGGAGCTGTTTGTATGAGCCTCATCGATTTGAGAAGTGATACCGTCACTCAGCCTACGCTAGCAATGCGCGAGATCATGGCGAAGGCTGAAGTGGGGGACGACGTCTACGGTGAGGACCCTGCTGTTCTCCAACTGCAGCATCACTTGGCAGATGAGCTGGGTTTTGAGGCCGCCTTGTTTGTACCTACTGGTACCATGAGCAATCTATTGGGGCTTATGGCGCATTGCGAGCGGGGTGATGAGTATCTGGTCGGGCAGCTTGCTCATACGTACAAGTATGAAGGGGGTGGGGCGGCTGTCCTGGGCTCTATCCAGCCGCAGCCAGTTGAGATGGAAAGTGACGGTAGCCTGGATTTAAATCGGGTAGCGTCCTATATCAAACCCAAGGATTTTCACTTCGCGCGTACCCGTCTCCTTGCCCTGGAAAATACCATGCATGGCAAGGTCCTTCCCATAAGCTATCTTGCCGATGCCCGCCGCTTCACCCTTGAGCACGGGCTGGCTCTCCATCTGGATGGTGCCCGTCTCTATAACGCTATTGTCAAACTAGGCGTTGCACCAAAAGAAATCACACGTCATTTCGATTCCGTGTCGGTGTGTCTCTCAAAAGGGCTGGGCGCGCCGGTAGGATCTGTTCTGTGCGGCAGCCAAGAGCTGATTGACAAGGCCATCCGCTGGCGCAAGGTTGTTGGGGGCGGTATGCGCCAGGCTGGCATACTTGCGGCAGCTGGGCTTTACGCACTTCAAAACAATGTCACACGTCTGGCAGAAGACCATGCCAATGCAGAGCGTCTCGCTAAAGGGCTTAGTGAGTTGGGCTACACTGTTGAGCCAGTACAAACCAATATGGTTTACCTTGCCATGGGCGATGAGGCTTCCCAGCTGGCTTCTTTCCTGAGAGAAAGAGGCATTGTAGTCAGTGCAGCTGCACGGTTAAGGTTGGTAACGCATCTGGATGTGTCCGAGGCGGATATCAAAACCGTACTGGAAGCATTCGCAGCCTACCGCAAGGCCTGAATCCACTTGAATTAAATAGGCATTGCCTATATCGCAAATTGACGACAGCCGGCGCTCCGTCCCGATATACTGCAAGTCTTTGCTGGCGCGCTGTAGCCCTGTATCTGTCTGGAAGAATTTATGAAAAGCGCAGAAATCCGTGAAGCCTTCCTCCGCTTCTTCGAAGAGAAGGGGCACACCCGAGTGGCCTCAAGTTCGCTGATCCCCGCGAACGACCCAACCCTGTTGTTTACCAACGCAGGTATGAACCAGTTCAAGGATTGCTTCCTTGGGCTTGAAAAGCGTGCTTATACCCGAGCGACTAGCAGCCAGAAATGCGTACGTGCCGGTGGCAAGCACAATGATCTGGAAAATGTCGGTTATACGGCGCGTCACCATACCTTTTTTGAAATGCTGGGCAATTTCAGCTTTGGCGACTATTTCAAGCGTGATGCCATTACCTTTGCCTGGGAATTTCTAACCTCACCCAAATGGTTGGGGCTGCCCAAGGAAAAGCTGTGGGTTACTGTCTACGAAACCGACGACGAAGCGTTCGATATCTGGACCAAGGAAGTTGGCGTGCCGGTAGAGCACATGGTGCGTATCGGTGACAACAAGGGTGCTCCATATGCATCCGATAACTTCTGGACAATGGGTGACACTGGACCATGCGGCCCTTGCACCGAGATCTTTTTTGATCATGGCGAAGACATTTGGGGCGGCCCGCCCGGCTCGCCAGAAGAAGACGGCGACCGCTATATCGAGATCTGGAACAACGTCTTCATGCAGTTCAATCGCACAGCCGATGGTGTTCTGCATCCCTTACCTGCGCCAAGTGTTGACACGGGCATGGGCCTGGAGCGGATCAGTGCCGTGCTGCAGCATGTGCATTCGAACTATGAGATCGATCTGTTTAAAAACCTCCTGGCAGCGTCTGCCGAAGCCATTGGTTGCGCCAATGACGATGCACCTTCACTAAAGGTTGTTGCCGACCATATCCGCTCCTGCGGCTTCCTGATTGCTGATGGCGTACTGCCTTCCAATGAAGGTCGTGGCTATGTGCTGCGCCGCATTGTTCGCCGCGCCTGCCGTCACGGCAATAAGCTCGGCGCCAAAGGCACGTTCTTCCACAAAATCGTTGCAGCACTGGCGGCTGAAATGGGTGATGCCTTCCCTGAGCTTAAAGCCCAGCAGGCGCATATCGAGCGTGTACTGCGTACCGAGGAAGAGCAGTTTGCCAAGACCTTGGAACAAGGCCTTAAGATCCTGGAACAGGATCTGGCAGATCTCAAAGGTGATGTTATTCCAGGTGACGTAGTGTTCAAGCTGTATGACACCTACGGCTTCCCGGTTGACCTGACAAACGATATCGCACGCGAACGTAATCTTACGTTGGATGAAGAGGGCTTCGAGCGGGAGATGGAAGCTCAGCGTGAACGTGCGCGCTCTGCCAGCTCGTTCGGTGTGGATTACAACAGCCTGGTCAAGGTTGATGGCGAAACGCTCTTTACGGGCTATGACAGCCACGCCGGTAGTGGAAAGATTGTCGCCTTGTTTAAGGCCGGTAACCCAGTGCCTCAGTTGGTTGAAGGGGATGAGGGTGTTGTGGTGCTGGACCAGACGCCTTTCTACGCCGAGTCGGGTGGTCAGGTAGGGGATAGCGGTTATCTATTCGCTGATGGCCAGCGCTTCGATGTGCGTGATACCACCAAAGCGGGCGGCGCTTTCCTGCATCATGGTTTGGTTGCTGCAGGTACCCTCAAGGTCGGGGAGACGCTGGAAACGCAGGTGGATGCCTCGGTGCGTCAGGCAACTGCGCTTAACCATTCGGCAACACACCTGCTGCACGCTGCGTTGCGTCAGGTATTGGGTGATCATGTTCAGCAGAAGGGTTCACTGGTTGACAGCCAACGTCTGCGGTTCGACTTCAGTCACTTTGAGGCCATCAAGCTTGAGCAGCTCAAGGACCTGGAGGAGATCGTCAACACTGAGGTTCGTCGCAATACGCCAGTTCAGGTTGAGTTGATGGACATCGAAAGCGCCAAGCGCAAGGGTGCCATGGCGCTATTTGGTGAGAAGTATGGCGATACCGTACGCGTACTCACCATGGGTGATGGCTTCTCCATTGAGCTCTGTGGCGGGACTCACGTTGCCCGCACCGGCGATATCGGCGTCTTCAAAATCATCAGTGAAGGTGGTGTGGCGTCGGGTGTACGCCGTATCGAGGCAGTCACTGGGGCTGGCGCACTGGGCTATCTGAACAAGGCGGAAGAACAGCTCAAGGAAGCAGCCGGCCTGCTCAAGGGCAGCCGTGAGAACGTCATCGACAAGCTTTCCGGTGTGCTTGATCGTAACCGGCAGTTAGAAAAGGAGCTGGAGCAGCTCAAGGCCAAGGCAGCCAGCGCTGCCGGCAATGATCTGGCAGGCTCTGCCGTTGAAATCAAGGGTGTCAAGGTGCTGGCTGCCCGCCTTGACGGGCTGGACAGTAAAGCCCTGATGGCTATGGTGGATCAGCTCAAGAACAAGCTGGGCTCTGCCGTGATTCTACTGGGCGGTGAGCAGGACGGTAAGGTTGTTCTGGTAGCAGGTGTAACTCAGGATCTGACCAGTCGCTTGAAAGCGGGTGACCTGATGAAGCAAGCCGCTGCGCATGTAGGCGGGAAGGGCGGTGGTCGTCCTGATATGGCTCAGGGTGGTGGTACCGATCCGGCTGCGTTGGAAGGCGCACTGGAGCTGGCCCGCAGCTTTGCCGAAGCAGGACTGTGATTGAATAAGCGATGGGGCTCGCATCGCGCTCTGTGAGCCCTTGGCAGGTGTATACCTGAATTGTTAAATGAGCGCCCTCGCGTTAGGCAGCAATTAAATGGCATTGATCGTACAGAAGTTCGGCGGCACCTCGGTGGGTACTGTCGAGCGCATCGAACAGGTGGCCGAAAAGGTCAAGAAGTTCCGCGAAGCCGGTGATGACATCGTGGTGGTGGTTTCTGCCATGAGTGGCGAGACCAATCGTCTGATCGATCTGGCCAAGCAAATCATGCCGCAGCCAAACCCGCGCGAGTTAGATGTAATGGTGTCAACAGGTGAGCAGGTGACTATTGCCCTACTTGCCATGGCACTAACCAAGCGGGGTGTTCCGGCCGTGTCCTTCACCGGTGGACAAGTCCGGATCCTGACTGATAGCGCCTTTACCAAAGCGCGCATCGTCAGTATTGACGAGCATCGTATCCGTGCCGAACTCAAGGCTGGGCGAGTCGTGGTTGTGGCAGGTTTCCAAGGCGTGGATGAGCAAGGCAACATTACTACCTTGGGCCGTGGCGGCTCTGACACCACTGGTGTCGCGCTGGCAGCCGCGCTCAAGGCGAGTGAGTGTCAGATCTATACCGATGTGGATGGTGTGTATACCACCGACCCGCGTGTAGTGCCTCATGCGCGTCGTCTTGAAAAGATTACCTTCGAGGAAATGCTGGAAATGGCCAGCCTCGGCTCGAAGGTTCTGCAGATCCGCTCGGTCGAGTTTGCAGGCAAATACAACGTGCCTCTGCGCGTACTTCATAGTTTCAAAGAGGGTCCAGGCACCCTTATTACTCTTGATGACGAGGAATCCATGGAACAGCCGATCATCTCCGGCATCGCCTTTAACCGTGACGAAGCCAAGCTGACTATCCGCGGTGTTCCAGACACCCCGGGTGTTGCATTCAAGATCCTGGGTCCTATTAGTGCGGCCAATATCGAAGTCGATATGATCGTGCAGAACGTTTCGCACGATAACACCACAGACTTCACCTTTACGGTGCACCGTAACGACTACCAGAATGCTCTTGAAATTCTTAAGCAGACGGCGTCCACCATTGGTGCACGCGAGGCAACAGGCGACACCAAGATTGCCAAGGTTTCGATTGTGGGGGTCGGTATGCGCTCTCACGCCGGTGTGGCCAGCCAGATGTTTGAAGCGCTAGCCAAGGAAAGCATCAATATTCAGATGATTTCGACATCTGAAATCAAGGTGTCGGTGGTCATCGAAGAGAAGTATCTGGAATTGGCTGTACGCGCTCTTCATACGGCATTCGAGCTCGATGCGCCTGCTCGGGTAAGCGAATAGCCAAGCTCTCTGGAGGGCGGTTTAAGGTGCCTTCCATCGATTTGATCATGCCGCCGGAACTTTCTTTCTGGCGGTATTGGTCAATAGATCAGTAAGGATCGCGGGTTCCCGGAATTGATCCTGATTTTTTTTGCAGACTGTGGTCCTGAACGAAAGGAGAAAAGGAATGCTTATTCTAACTCGACGGGTTGGAGAAACCCTTATGGTAGGCGATGAAGTGACCGTAACGGTCCTGGGAGTAAAGGGAAATCAGGTGCGCATTGGCGTAAATGCCCCTAAAGAAGTAGCGGTTCACCGCGAGGAAATCTACCAGCGTATCCAAAAGGAAAAGGACCAAGAGCCTAACATCTGATTTTTATTTAACTTTTTGCTTGCATCCGAAAAAAAAACGCGTATATTACGCCCCGTCGCGGTGAGGTGGCCGAGAGGCCGAAGGCGCTCCCCTGCTAAGGGAGTACACCTCAAAAGGGTGTCGAGGGTTCGAATCCCTCCCTCACCGCCATTTACGTTACAGGTTCCGAGAAAAGCGATTCAGAGTTCTATCCCTCTGATTTCATTAAGAAAATTCGCTTGACTCGATAAAGTATGAGCCTATAATGTGCACCCTCAGCGCGCTCGTAGCTCAGCTGGATAGAGTACTCGGCTACGAACCGAGCGGTCAGAGGTTCGAATCCTCTCGAGCGCGCCATTTTGAAGGGTGCTTAACAAGCACCCGGCTTTACCAGTGGTGATCTGGATATAAAACCACCAAGTTGCGCGCTCGTAGCTCAGCTGGATAGAGTACTCGGCTACGAACCGAGCGGTCAGAGGTTCGAATCCTCTCGAGCGCGCCATACCCCAAAGGGCTTGCAGAAATGCAAGCCCTTTGTTTTTGTGCCCTGAAAAATCTGTACAAACATGTTCCGGCGAGGCCATATGAGTTGGGATCGTGAAAATCCGTTCGTCATGTCGCTGCAAGTGTCGGTTAGCGACATTGATGCGCTTGGGCATGCAAACAATGCCGTTTATGTCTCTTGGCTAGAGCAGTGTGCTTGGCAGCATTCCAACAGTTTGGGGCTTGGGGTTGATGAGTTTCATCGGCTGGATCGGGCTATGGCGGTAGTCCGACACGAGATAGATTACCTGGCAAGTGCCTTTAAGGGCGATGAGTTGCTGCTAGGGACTTGGCTGACCGATTGGGATAAGCGACTGCGCATGACGCGCCAATTTCAGCTGGTGCGTCCATCTGACGGTCTTACCGTGCTGCGCGCAATAACCACCTTTGTTTGCATAGAGCTCTCTTCAGGTAAACCGCGACGAATGCCTGAAGCTTTCATCCGGGGTTATGGTCAGGCATTGCCTAGTTCGCTTTAAGTATCTTCAGAGGTCCGCATGCAAATCGCTTTGGCACCCATGGAAGGGTTGGTTGATGAAATCCTGCGAGATCTGCTAACGCAGGTAGGTGGCATTGATTGGTGCGTTACTGAATTCATTCGTATCACCAATCGCTTATTACCTCAGTCAACCTATCAGAAATATGCTCCTGAACTGGCAAATGGCTCCATGACGCGTGCAGGAGTGCCTATGCGGGTACAGTTCCTGGGGTCGGACCCTGTTTGTCTCGCGGAGAATGCGGCCTATGCCTGCACACTGGGTGCTCCGGTTATTGATCTCAACTTTGGCTGTCCCGCCAAAACGGTAAATAACTCCAAAGGCGGCGCCATTCTTCTTAATGAGCCCGAATTGCTTCACTCCATTGTCTCCCATGTTCGCCGTGCCGTTCCGGCGCATATCCCCGTAACCGCTAAGATGCGTTTAGGGTATGACAGTCCTGAGGGTGCTTTGGAGTGCGCGCAGGCGTTGGTTTCTGGTGGCGCACAACAGCTGGTCGTACATGCTCGCACCAAAAGAGATGGCTATAAGCCGCCGGCTCATTGGGAGTGGATTGCCAGAGTAGCGGAGGTGGTTGATGTACCTGTGCTGGCTAATGGCGAGATCTGGACGCTGGAAGATTATTGGCGGTGCCGCGAAGTCTGCGGCATTGCGGATGTCATGCTGGGGCGTGGTTTGGTCTCTCGGCCAGACCTGGCTCGGCAGATAGCTGCAAGTGTCCAGGGTGAGCCTATCGATCCTATGCAGTGGGAGGAGCTTTTTTCGCTGCTACAGGTGTTCTGGCTTAAGGCTCGCCAGAAGATGGCGCCACGCTACGCGCCAGGTCGTTTCAAACAGTGGCTGGGCATGCTTTCTCGTAATTATGAGGAGGCTTTTGAGTTATTTGGTGAAATACGTCGTGAGACGGAATGTGAGCGAATAGATGCGCTCCTTGAGTTGCCAGCTTCAATACCTTCGGTTGCCTAGAGGGTTTGCCATTTGTCGGTTGTGGCTCTTGAAAAAGGGGAGCGAGTCCTTATATGGAATTGTACGGGGCGCCGAAGTCGGGCTCCGCTTGAAACTTGCTGATGCTTCAGGAGATTTCCATATGAATACTGCATTTTCTCTTGCTCCTCTGTTCCGCCATTCCGTTGGGTTCGACCGCTTCAATGACCTGTTCGAATCGGCTCTTCGTAATGAGTCGGGCAGCACCTATCCACCCTATAATGTGGAAAAGCATGGTGACGATCACTACCGTATTGTGATTGCCGCTGCTGGCCTTGCCGAAAATGACCTCGAGCTTGAAGTGGAACGGGGCGTGTTGACTGTGAAGAGCGGGCGCCGCGAGAAAAGCGCTGAGAGCGTGACCTATCTGCATCAGGGCATTGCACAGCGTGCGTTCAAGCTGTCCTTCCGCCTGGCCGACCATATCGAGGTGAAGGGTGCGAGCTTGAAGAGTGGTCTGCTTAACATTGATCTGGTACGTGAAGTACCGGAAGAGGCCAAGCCCAAGCGTATCGCCATCAATGGCCAAGTACGTGCAGACGAAAAGCCTGTGTTGGAAGGCTAGACGGCCTGAATGATTTAGAGACTCTTACATAAGGGGGGCGTTACGTACGTCCCCTTTTTATTTATGGAGGTCGTTCAACAGGTCCATGAATGCTTTTGCTGCATTGGAATGAGTCCGTTCCATGTGGGCAATGTAGCCCAGACGGCGTTTGAGTTCTATTCCGGGCAGTGGAAGCCTTACTACTTGCTCGTCAAGCATCGTTCGCGGCAACACGCTCCAGGCAATACCGATAGAAACCATCATTTTTATTGTCTCTAAGTAATTAGTACTCATTGCAATATTAGGGGTGAGCTGCTGTGCCTCGAAAAGCCCTCGTACTATGTGATGGGTAAATGTATTTCCCCCTGGAAAAACAGCTGGATGAGCAGCAACATCCGCCAGGCTGACCTGTTCTGACAGGGCCAGGGGATGCTCGGGTGCCGCTACAAAGTCTAGTGGGTCATCCCAGACAGGCGAGGCCTGGATGAGCGGTGCTGTCTCTGGCGCCAGTGTAATAATCGCAAGCTCAACACGCCCTTGCAGTATCTCTTCATAAGCCGCTTCGGAATCGAGAAAGCGGATATCTAGAGAAACCTTAGGATAAAGGCGTGTAAAGGTCCTTAGCACGGGTGGAAGCCGATGCAGTCCAATGTGATGGCTAGTGGCTAAGGTCAGTTTGCCGGCAGTCTCGCCATTAAGGTTAGCCAATGCCCTTCGTGTATCGGCCAGTACGTCTTTGACCTGATACGCCCTGGGAAGTAGGGCTCGACCTGCCTCGGTCAAGCTGATCTCCCGTCCGATTCGATCAAACAGGCGGGTATTCAGCTGTTGTTCGAGGCTGGCTATTCGTTTGCTGACAGCCGGTTGCGTCAGATGAAGCCGCTCGCCCGCTTCGGAGAAACTTCCGCACTCCGCAACTGCTATAAAAGCATTAAGGTTATTTAGATCCAAACTGGATTCCTAATGGTTATGCATATCATGAAAATTATGAATTTGTTTTATGAGATGCTCAAGCGTTAGGATCATCCATACAAGCCCTAAGGGCATAGAAACATGCCGATGAGGATGTAAGTGATGGCTGGCAAGACCCTTTACGACAAGCTCTGGGATATGCACCTGGTCAAGCAGCGCGATGATGGCTCGGCACTGCTATACATTGACCGGCATATTATTCACGAAGTGACTTCGCCTCAGGCATTTGAGGGCTTGCGTCTGGCTGGGCGTAAACCTTGGCGTCTGAGTGCCAATCTGGCAACGCCAGACCACAACGTGCCGACTACGCCAGATCGTAAGGAAGGGATTGCCTCTATCAAGGATGAGACGTCTCGCATTCAGGTTCGTACGCTCGATGAAAACTGTGATGACTTCGGGATCACGCAGTTCAAGATGAACGATGTGCGCCAAGGGATCGTGCATGTCATTGGCCCGGAACAAGGTGCCATTCTGCCGGGTATGACTGTGGTTTGTGGCGACTCGCATACCTCTACTAACGGTGCGCTTGGCGCTTTGGCTCACGGGATCGGAACGTCAGAAGTTGAGCACGTGCTTGCAACTCAGTGCCTGGTTGCCAAAAAGATGAGGAACATGCTGGTGCGCGTTGACGGTGACTTGCCGTTTGGTGTAACCGCTAAGGATATTATCCTGGCCGTAATCGGCAAGATTGGTACGGCAGGCGGCAATGGCCATGCCATTGAGTTTGCGGGTAGTGCCATTCGGGCCTTGTCCATGGAAGGACGGATGACGATCTGCAACATGTCTATCGAGGCCGGTGCGCGCGTAGGCATGGTGGCGGTCGATCAGACGACTATCGATTATGTCAAAGGACGTCCTTTTTCACCTGCGCCTGAATATTGGGATCAAGCTGTAGAGGTATGGCGTGGGCTGGTTTCTGATGATGACGCTGTATTTGACACTTTCGTCGAGCTGGATGCAGCCAAGATCAAGCCTCAGGTCAGTTGGGGAACGTCTCCTGAAATGGTGGTTGCCGTTGACCAGTCCGTTCCGGACCCAGCTCAAGAGCAGGATGCGGTAAGGCGTGGCTCCATAGAGCGTGCCTTGAAATACATGGGGCTTCAGGCTAGCCAGCCCATTACTGATATTCATCTGGATCGTGTCTTCATCGGCTCTTGCACTAATTCCCGGATCGAAGATCTTCGCGCTGCGGCTGCTGTTGCCAAAGGGCGTAAGGTGGCGGGCTCTATCAAGCAAGCCCTTGTCGTGCCTGGGTCGGGCTTGGTTAAGGCTCAAGCTGAGAAGGAAGGCTTGGATAAGGTCTTTATCGAGGCAGGTTTCGAGTGGCGTGAACCGGGCTGCTCAATGTGCCTGGCAATGAACGCGGACCGCCTCGAAAGCGGCGAGCATTGTGCCTCTACATCCAACCGTAACTTCGAAGGACGTCAGGGGGCAGGTGGCCGTACTCATCTGGTGAGCCCGGCCATGGCCGCTGCAGCGGCAATTGCTGGTCATTTCGTTGACGTTCGTGAGTTCGGCCGCGCTTAAGGAGCATTCCATGCAAGCATTTACTCAGCACACCGGCCTGGTTGCACCACTGGATCGTGCCAATGTCGATACGGATCAAATTATTCCCAAGCAGTTTCTGAAGTCCATCAAGCGGACCGGCTTCGGCCCTAACCTGTTTGATGAGTGGCGCTACCTGGATGTAGGGCAGCCCGGCCAGGACAATAGCAAACGCCCGCTTAATCCAGATTTTGTACTTAATCAGCCCCGTTATGAGGGCGCTAGTATTCTTTTGGCACGTGAGAACTTCGGGTGTGGTTCATCGCGTGAGCATGCTCCCTGGGCTTTGGACGGTTATGGCTTTCGTGCCGTGATTGCTCCAAGCTTCGCGGATATCTTTTTTAACAACAGCTTCAAGAACGGTTTATTACCAATCATCCTGCCAGAACACGAAGTAAGTGAACTCTTCGCTCAGGTTGAGTCGACAGAAGGGTATACCCTTGAAATTGATTTGGCCTCGCAGGTCGTCAAGCGTCCGGATGGCACAGTCGTTTCCTTTGAAATTGACGAGTTTCGCAAGCATTGCTTGCTTAACGGGTTAGACGATATTGGTCTTACCTTGCAGGATGCGGATGCCATAAGGGCATTTGAGAAGACGTACCGACAGGCCAATCCCTGGTTGTTCCAAAACGCATGAGGTAGGCAATATGGCTGGTGATCACGAACAAATCGTCCAAACCCAATTCGGCACAATGGCCGAGTCGTATCTAGGTAGCAATGTCCATGCTCAGGGCTCTGAACTACTTGAGATGCGCGAGCAGGTCGCCAAGCGTGAGCAGGCGAAGGTTTTGGATTTGGGGTGTGGAGCCGGCCATGTCAGCTACAACATCGCGCCTGTAGCCGGTTCAGTTGTGGCGCTGGATCTGTCCGAAGAAATGCTCGCTATTGTCAAGCGTACGGTGAGCGAGCGAGGCATTGATAATATCAGCGTCCAGCCTGGGATGGCCGAGCGTTTGCCGTTTGGGGATGCCAGTTTTGATTTCGTTCTCAGTCGATACTCTGCGCATCATTGGCGTGATATCGGCTCCGCCTTGAGCGAAGTGCGGCGGGTGCTGCGCTTTAACGGTCAGGCTGCGTTCGTGGACGTTATTTCACCTGCCAATCCTCGGCTGGACACCTATCTTCAAACGGTGGAAATCTTGCGTGATAACAGTCACGTCAGGGATTACTCCATGGCGGAATGGCTTCAGATGTTGGGTGTTGCCCGTCTAGGGGTTACCCGCTGTGTTCGTCAACGGCTGCGCTTGAATTTCCTGGAGTGGGCAGAACGGATGAATACACCTGAACCTATGCGTCAGGCTATACGCACAGTGCAGGGCCGGATTGGCCAAGAGGTACGCCATTATTTTGAAATCGACAAGGATGGCTCCTTTACCGTCGACGTGATGGTGCTTTGGGCTCAGCCTATATGATCTGAGTGGTGCTTTGCACCGCTCTTACTTTCCACTGATAAGTGAGATAACAATGAGCAAGCAGATTCTCATTCTGCCAGGCGATGGCATTGGTCCTGAAATCATGGCCGAGGCTGTTAAGGTTCTGAGTCGTGTCAACGAAATGTTCTCTTTGGATTTTGAACTGATCGAAGACGTGATTGGCGGTGCGGCCATTGATAAGCATGGCGTTCCGTTGGCTGATGAGACCCTTGAAAAGGCTCGAGCGGCAGATGCCGTTCTACTGGGTGCGGTTGGCGGCCCCAAATGGGACAAGCTTGACCGCGCTATCCGCCCTGAAAAAGGTTTGCTCAAGATTCGCTCTTCCCTAGGGCTGTTTGCCAATTTGCGTCCTGCCATTCTTTATCCGCAGCTGGCTGAAGCGTCTACGCTCAAGCCGGAAGTAGTATCCGGGCTGGATATCCTAATCGTGCGTGAGTTGACTGGTGGAATCTACTTTGGTGGTCCCCGCGGTATCCGTACGCTCGATAATGGTGAGCGTGAAGGCTTTAACACGCTTCCCTATAGCGAAAGTGAGATCCGCCGTATTGCACGGGTTAGCTTTGAAATGGCTCGCGTACGCGGCAAAAAGCTGTGTTCTGTCGACAAGGCCAATGTTATGGAATCCAGTCAGTTGTGGCGTGAGGTGGTCGAGGAAGTTGCCAGCGATTACCCAGATGTAGAGCTGAGCCATATGTATGTCGATAATGCGGCTATGCAGCTGGTGCGTGCGCCCAAGCAGTTCGATGTGATGGTTACGGATAACATGTTTGGCGACATCTTGTCGGATGAGGCTTCAATGCTGACCGGCTCGATCGGCATGCTGCCTTCAGCATCTCTGGATGCCAATAACAAAGGCATGTACGAGCCTTGTCATGGCTCGGCTCCAGATATTGCAGGTCAGGGTATTGCTAATCCTCTGGCTACAATTCTTTCCGTCTCCATGATGCTTCGCTACAGCTTCAACCAGTTAAAGGCAGCTGATGCCATTGAGCAGGCGGTAAGCCGTGTCTTGGACCAGAATTTGCGTACGGGGGACATCTGGTCTGCGGGCTGTCAAAAAGTAGGTACTCGCGAAATGGGTGAGGCAGTAGTCGCCGCGCTCGCAAGTGAGTAATCTGTACGGCCGGCCGGAGCGCTTCCGGCCGCCACTTCCAAAAAAGGTGTAGTAGCAATGAAGCGTGTAGGTTTAATCGGATGGCGCGGTATGGTGGGGTCCGTGCTCATGCAGCGTATGCTGGATGAGCGTGATTTCGACTTGATCGAGCCCGTGTTCTTTACCACCTCCAATGTAGGGGGCGAAGGTCCTTCCATTGGAAAAGATATCGCTCCGTTAAAAGATGCCTACAGCATTGAAGAACTGAAAAACCTGGACGTGATTATTACGTGTCAGGGCGGCGACTACACCAGTGAAGTTTTCCCGAAGCTACGGGAAGCTGGCTGGGATGGTTATTGGATCGATGCTGCTTCCAGCTTGCGTATGCAGGATGATGCGGTAATTGTCCTGGATCCGGTAAACCGCCGGGTGATTGATCAGGCTCTTAACGAGGGCACCAAGAATTACATTGGTGGCAATTGCACCGTTAGCCTTATGCTGATGGCGTTAGGCGGGCTGTTCGAGGCAGGCCTGGTCGAATGGATGAGTGCTATGACCTACCAGGCGGCATCGGGGGCAGGTGCTCAGAACATGCGTGAGCTGATTCGCCAGATGGGCGCAGCGCATGCAAGCGTTGCTGATGAATTGGCAGATCCTGCCAGTGCTATTCTGGATATCGATCGCAAAGTTGCCGAAACCCTGCGTGGAGAAGCTTTCCCTGTAGAGCAATTCGGTGCTCCGCTTGCAGGAAGCCTGATTCCTTGGATTGACAAGGAATTGCCTAATGGTCAGAGCCGTGAAGAGTGGAAGGGGCAAGCTGAGACAAACAAGGTTCTGGCTCGCTTTAAAAACCCGATTCCTGTCGATGGCATCTGCGTCCGTGTTGGGGCCATGCGTTGCCATAGTCAAGCATTGACCATCAAGCTTAATAAAGATGTGCCGATTTCCGACATTGAAGGCCTGATCAGTCAACACAATCCATGGGTTAAGCTTGTACCCAATCATCGTGAAATCAGCGTGCGCGAATTAACGCCTGCTGCGGTGACGGGAACGCTTAATGTGCCGGTAGGCCGTCTGCGTAAGCTGAACATGGGGTCCCGGTATCTGGGAGCCTTTACAGTAGGCGACCAGTTGTTATGGGGTGCTGCTGAGCCGCTGCGTCGTATGCTGCGCATACTGCTTGAGCGTTGATGCTTCACCCATCATTCCGCTGAGATCATGTTGCTCTATGACTCACGGTGATTGAAAGTCTTAAAGGCGGCCGCTACAGTGCCGCCTTTTTTCATTTCAGGCCATGCACATGAACACATCCCTTTCGGTCGTTGTCGTTGGTGCAACGGGCACTGTTGGCGAAGCCATAGTGACATTGTTGGAAGAGCGCAATTTCCCGCTCGCCAACCTTTATATAGCAGCGTCAGCTGACTCTGTTGGTCAGTCTATTGCCTTTCGCGGCAGAAACCTGCGCATAACGGCAGCTGACGACTTTGATTTTGGCAAGGCTCAACTTGCCTTTATGGTTACTGATGCTTCAGTTGCTGGGTCCTTGGCAGAAAAAGCATTTAAATCAGGATGTTCGGTCATTGATCTGACAGGTTCGTTGGACAGTTCGCGTGCTCCACGCGTAATGCCTGATGTCAATGCTGAGCTTATCGCTAAGCAGGAGAGGCCCTGCCTGTTGTCTGTGCCGAGTGCGCCTGCCGCCGCACTTATTAGCGCACTAGCCCCAATATGCTATCAAAGTGCCATTGAGCAAGCGACCGTCACCGCTTGTCTTGCAGCCTCTAGCCGGGGCAAGGCGGGTATCCGAGAGTTGGCGCGCCAGACAACCGAGCTGCTAAATGCGCGACCATTGGAACCACGGGTATTTGGCAAGCAGTTGGCATTCAATGTGCTAGCACAGACTGATGAACCTCGAGCCGATGGCTATACTGCACTTGAGCACAGGGTCATGGAGGAGTGCACAGAGGTATTGGGTAATAACCTTGGATTATTGGCAGTAAGCTGTATTCAGGTTCCCGTATTCTTTGGCGATAGTCTTTCGGTAACGGTTAAAACACGTGATGTATTGGCTATAAAAGATCTGAATTTGGCCTATTCTAAGCATGAAACCGTGGAATTGTTTGAGTCAGAGGAATATCCAACGGCCGTAGAGGATGCAATCGGACGTGATGAAATATTGATTGGACGCGTCAGACATAATCCAAGCGATCCACATCTAATTGAAATGTGGATCGTTTCAGATAATGTCCGGAAGGCGGCCGCGCTTAATGCCGTTCAAACGGCTGAATTATTGATAAAACATTATCTGTAAAAGATACTGATTTAAGTTAGGGCAGACTTATCAGTAAATAATTGGCTAGGCGTACCGTTTAAATTAGTCAGCCATATTGAACGGTACCTAGGTAAGCAAATCTGCTGCCGACAGAAATCATAAGGGAAAGCTATGGTTCGGGTTCGAAAATTAGTGCTAGCAATCGCGGCGGCATCCGCCTTTGCGTCAGGAGCGACGTATGGTCTTGGCCTCGGTGATATTCATTTGAATTCATCGCTGAATCAGCCATTCAATGCGGTCATTGACCTCAAGGATGTTCGCGACCTCTCAGCAGAAGAATTGCGTCCCGTTCTGGCTTCCCCTGAAGATTTCAGTAAAGCCGGCGTCGATAGAAATTATTTTCTGACCGATCTTAAATTTACGCCCGAAGTCCGTGCTGATGGGCGTAGCGTTATCCGCATTACTTCGTCCAGGCCTGTCCGTGAGCCTTACTTGAACTTCCTTCTGGAAGTGAGCTGGCCGAGCGGGCGTGTGCTTCGTGAGTACACTGTTCTATTAGACCCACCGCTTTACACGCCCCAAACGGCAGCTGCACCAGTGGCACCTGTAACAGCGCCAGCGGCACCCATGTCTCCGCGTCCAGCGGCTACCCCCGTACCCTCAAGCACAACGGGTATGCCTGTCACCATGAGCGGCGAGTATAGGACCAGCCCGAAAGATACGTTATGGGAAGTAGCTGATCGCACTCGCCCTAGCGATAACGTATCTGTACATCAGATGATGCTGGCGATTCAAGATCGCAATCCAAGTGCTTTCCTGAGCAATAACATCAACCTGATGAAGAGCGGGCAGGTTCTTCGTTTGCCTAACGATGAGCAAATCAGAGTGCGCTCACAGCGTCAGGCACTGGAAGAAGTAGCGGCTCAAAATCGTGCTTGGCGTGGTGGTCTTCAGGCGGCAGACGCTGCCAATGTTCCCGGTTCTCCTCGGCAGATCGATGCTACCAACAAGCAAGGTCCTGCGAATGAGCCTGTTACAGCGGAGCAGCAGGATAATCTGCGCCTGCTTTCCGGCCAGCAGGGAAAATCAGCTTCTGGTAGCGATCAGGGAAACAGCGGCACCAATCAGGCTCTAGCTGACAAGCTATCAGTGACGCAGGAAAGCCTAGACTCGACTCGTCGTGAAAACGAAGAGCTGAAGAGTCGCATGGGCGATCTGCAAAGCCAACTAGACAAATTACAAAAGCTGATGCAGCTCAAAGATGCTCAGCTAGCACAGTTGCAGGCTTCGGCTGCTAATCAAGGCGCTACACCAGAGCCTGCAGAGGCTCCGGCTCCAGTAATTACTCCGCCAGCTGCAGCTCCAGAGGGCGAGCCTGCTCAACCTGTAGTTGAGCAGAATATGCCTGAGCAAGTGGATGCTGTGCCTCCCACTATGCCAGAAGATACTGCGCCAGAGGCAACGGGTGATAAGGCCGAACCAGCCGAAGAGCCGGCTACTCCCTCCGCTGCGCCGGCCATGCCTGCCACTGCGGCCCCGGCTCAGCCTGCTGAATCAGCTGAAGAGCCATCGAGTTTCCTTGATCAGATATTTGGAAACTCGTTGTGGTTAGGCGTAATTGGCGGTAGTGCGCTGCTGGCCCTGCTTGTTCTTCTTATGGTCATTTCCCGTCGAAATGCCATGCGTGAAGCCGAGCGTGAAGCGGCGCTGGAGGAAGAACAGTCAATCGGGGCTTATCGTGTCGACCCTGACATCCATGAAAGCAGTCTGGATGGCTTGGATATAAGTGATCTGTCCGAAAATAATCTGGATCATCAAAATGCTGATGCCAAGCAGGCTTCTGATGCACTAGGTCAAGCCGATATCTATATGGCCTACGGACGCTTCAATCAAGCTGCTGATGTTCTGCAGAAGGCCAGCGATGAGGAGCCGCATCGTACTGATCTGCGTTTGAAGCTTATGGAAGTGTACGCCGAGATGGGTGACCGTGATGGTTTCATCCGCCAGGAAGATGAACTGCGCGAGATTGGCGGTTCTCAGACTGAGGTAGAGCAGCTTAAGTCCCGTTACCCAGCAATGGCTGCTGCCGCTGCGGCAACGGTGCTAGGTGCTGCAGCTCTGGCTGCTGCACATGAGGTCAGTGAGTCTGAGGAGCATCGTCTTGACGAGCCCGCTAGTGCTGAAAAGCTGGATGATGATTTCGATCTGAACTTCGATGATTTCAAGCTGGATGAGACCGAAGAGCCGGAAGTAGTGCGTGAGGAGGCAAATACCTTCGATTTCACGGCAGAAGAGACAACCGCTCAAGCTACCAAGGATGACGACTTTGACTTCAACTTCGATCTTTCAAGTGATTCGGATCGTCCGGTAACTGAACATACGGCCCTGAATGATGAGTTCTCGCTTGATTTGAACGATTCGGAGCATAACGCTACGTCTGTCGCTTCTAATGAGCCTGCTGTTCATGCTCCAGAGGATGACTTCAGCCTTGATTTGCCTGAGAGCGAAACCAAGTCTTCAGATATAAATGATCTGTCCGATGATTTTGATCTTTCTGTTGATGAGGCTGAGCCAGTAGCTGACCGTGAGGCTGATGAAGTAGTGACTCCACAGGAGCATAGCTTCGAGGCTGAGCTTCAGCGTGCCAATGCTGATCTTGAAAACGTCGATTCTGAGGCTCGGGAAGAGGTTGCGGCTGAAGAGCGCAAAGATGAAAATGTTGCCGACTTTGGCAGTTTCTCTGCTGATAATGGCTCTAGCCTTGATGACGATTTCGACTTCCTCTCCGGTGAAGATGAGACGGCAACCAAGCTGGATCTGGCGCGTGCCTATATCGATATGGGCGACGCAGATGGAGCAAAAGATATCCTTGATGAGATTTTGGCTGAAGGTAGTGATGCCCAGCGTAATGAAGCTCGCGAGATGTTGGCCCAGTTGAGTTAAGTATGATTGAGAGTGTTAACACAGCGGCAGCCGAGGAGGCTGCCGCTGGCGTTTCAAGGATAGCCCTTGGCGTAGAATATATGGGAGCGCGTTACCGCGGCTGGCAAAGGCAGCAGGCTGGCGTTTCGTCAGTTCAGGAAACGCTTGAAAAAGCATTGAGTCGCGTGGCTGCTCAGCCCGTAACGCTTTCCTGTGCAGGCCGTACAGACGCAGCCGTACATGCTAGCGGTCAGGTTGTGCATTTCGACACCTGTGTTGACCGTCCGCTTCATGCATGGGTACTGGGGGCAAATGCCAATCTGCCTAAAGACATCAGTGTCACATGGGCCAAACCTATGCCCAGACATTTTGATGCACGTTTTTCGGCGATTGCACGTCGATATCGCTATGTGATTTACAACGATCCTATTCGTCCGGCGCATTTGGCAGAACAGGTTACCTGGAATCACCGGCCACTGGATGTCGAGCGAATGCAAAGAGCTGCTTCGGTGCTGGTAGGAACGCACGATTTTACATCGTTTCGTGCACAACAATGCCAGGCCAAGTCACCCGTTAAAACTGTACATCATTTGCAAGTACAGGTTTTTGGCTGCTTTATTGTTCTCGATATCAGGGCGAGTGCCTTTTTACACCATATGGTACGAAACATAGCTGGCGTATTGATGACGATTGGGGCTGGCGAACGTTCTGTGGAATGGGCTGCTCAGGTGTTGCATGCACGTGATCGCAAGGCCGGAGGCGTGACAGCTCACCCGTATGGACTGTATCTGGTCAGGGTTGAATACCCCGAGGAATTCGACTTGCCCGATCGCTACCTGGGGCCGCATTTTCTGTCAGCCTTGCCTGATATAGCGAACTGACTAAGTTTCTGCCTTCTGATACCATCGTCTGATTTTTCAGTATGGGTGAGAAGACGTGTCAGCGGTCCGCGTGAAAATCTGTGGAATCACCTGCGTCGAGGATGCATTGGCTGCCGCTCATGCGGGAGCCGATGCTATCGGGCTCGTCTTTTATCAAAAAAGCCCCCGTTCTGTATCGGTTGCTCAAGCCAAACGCATCATTTCAGCACTGCCTCCGTTTGTGACAACGGTAGGGCTTTTCGTGGATGCGTCCCGCTGCGAAATTGACGAAACGCTGGATGCTTTGCCGCTTGATCTACTGCAGTTTCATGGTGACGAGACGGCTGCCGAATGCTCGCGATATCGGCGCCCTTACATGAAAGCCCTAAGGATGAAGCCGGGCGAGGATATTGCTGCCCGCTGTCATGAATACGCCAGTGCAAGCGCTATCTTGCTCGACACTTATGTGCAGGGTATTCCGGGGGGGACAGGGCAGGCATTCGATTGGGCTCAGGTTCCACAGGGGCTATGTAAACCCATTGTGTTGGCAGGAGGATTGGCAGTTGAAAATGTCGCCAATGCTATCGCCAGAGTGCGTCCTTATGCTGTCGATGTCAGCGGAGGGGTAGAAGCCTCCAAAGGCATAAAGGATCACGAAAAAGTTCGTGCATTCATTGATGCTGTAAGGCGTGGCTGATGTTGAGGCGGCTACGTGAGACCATGTGACGACAACCGGACTAGGACCGTCAACAGGCTAGATTAGGCCCGAACTCAGTTTGGGTCATCATTGATTTTCTACCCAATGATTAAGGGTAGGGGTTAGGTTGGGCTAATCCGTTAGGGTAGAGCCTGGGTGGGTCGTTGAGTTAAGCATGTTGCTTAATCTCCGCCTGCCATTAATTCATAATTCGCTCAGGGATTGTGTTTCGAGCTAAAGCTCGATACATGCGAGCCCATGCAAGTGGAGAGTAATGCATGAGCAATTGGCTGGTAGATAAACTGATTCCTTCGATCATGCGTTCCGAAGTGAAACGCAGTTCTGTACCTGAAGGGCTTTGGCATAAGTGTCCTTCTTGCGAGTCGGTGCTTTACCGCCCGGAGCTGGAAAAGAACCTTGATGTCTGCATGAAATGTGGTCATCACATGCGTATCAATGCCCGCCGTCGTCTGGATATCTTTTTGGATGCCGAGGGTCGCGAAGAGTTGGGTGCTGAGCTTGAGCCTGTTGATCGCCTCAAGTTTCGAGATAGCAAGAAATATAAAGATCGCCTGGTAGCCGCTCAAAAAGAGACGGGTGAAAAGGATGCTCTGATTGCCATGACGGGTTCGCTGATGGGTATGCCCGTTGCAGTCTGTGCATTTGAGTTCTCATTCATGGGTGGCTCCATGGGCGCTGTGGTAGGTGAGCGCTTTGTACGTGCAGCCAATGCGGCGCTTGAGCAGCGCTGTCCGCTCATTTGCTTCTCGGCATCGGGTGGTGCTCGCATGCAAGAAGCCTTGATTTCTCTAATGCAGATGGCCAAAACCTCCGCCGTATTGGCGCACCTGCGTGAGGAAGGTATTCCGTTCATTTCTGTATTAACAGACCCTGTTTATGGCGGTGTTTCGGCTAGTTTGGCCATGCTGGGTGATGTGATTGTTGCTGAGCCCAAGGCGCTTATTGGCTTCGCAGGCCCTCGGGTTATTGAACAGACGGTACGCGAAAAGCTTCCAGAAGGTTTCCAGCGTAGTGAGTTCCTGCTTGAGCATGGTGCGGTAGATATCATTGTGCCGCGTGCAGAGCTGCGCACTCGTCTTGCCAAGTTACTGGCTACCCTACAAAACGTTCCTAGCCCGGCAGCCTGATGAATAACAAGTCCCTGGCCGATTGGCTGAGTTACCTGGAACAATTGCATCCTACTGCCATTGATATGGGGTTGGACCGCTCACGCAAGGTGGCTCAGGCGCTTGCGCTGGGGCGCTTGGCCCCCCGCGTCGTTACTGTGACGGGGACAAATGGTAAGGGATCAACCTGTGCGTTCCTGGCTCGATTGTTAGGTGCGTCAGGGTTGCGCGTTGGTGTTTACAGCTCGCCTCACTTACTGCGCTATAACGAGCGTGTTTCCATTGATGGGCAAGAGGTTGATGACCAGGCGTTGTGTGAGGCGTTTGCTGCCGTTGAGGCTGCGCGTGGAGAGACCTCACTAACGTATTTCGAGATGGGCACGCTTGCGGCCTTTTGGTTGTTTGCGCGTGCCAGGCTTGATGTGGTCGTTTTGGAAGTTGGTCTTGGTGGTCGTCTGGATGCGGTTAACCTGATCGATGCCGATCTTGCTCTTGTAACGAGTATCGGCCTGGATCATGCGGAGTGGCTGGGGAATACTCGAGAAAGCGTAGCGTTTGAAAAAGCAGGTATTTTCCGTCCAGGAAAGCCTGCCTTATGCGGTGATCTTGATCCGCCGGCTCCGTTGTTTGAGCAGGCTAGCCGCTTAGGTACTCCATTGTTGTGCCGGGGTAAGGACTTCGATCTCCTCATGGAGCCAAACAGCTGGTTTTGGAAGGGTATCGCCGCCAATGGTGATGTTTTGACATTGCCAGGTATTCCGTTCCTGGACCTCCCTATGGAAAACGCTGCGCTGGCTCTGCAGGCGTATGCGCTGCTCGATATCGAATGGGTGCCCGAGAAGATAGTCCAGGCACTTGTTGACACGCATGTAACGGGGCGGCTAGATCGCCGTCCAGTACGTGTTGGTCACAAGCAGGTGCACTTGCTACTGGATGTAGGCCATAACCCTCATGCGGTGGAATATCTGGCCAGGCGATTGTCGGTGCGTCCGCCCAGAGGGCGGCGATTGGCTGTGTTTGGTTTGCTTTCCGATAAGGATCTGCAGGGAGTTATTGCGCCGCTGCTTCCACTGGTTAGCGAGTGGTTTGTGGCTGAACTACCAACGCCTAGAAGCCGTGCTGCGCAAGAGTTGGCTGTAGAGCTGCATAACCAAGGGCAGACCGTACAGTGTTGCGACAATATCATGGGTGCATTGAGCGCAGCGGTTGAAAGTGCTACAGAGGACGATGAAATCGTGGTGCTGGGGTCTTTCTACAGTGTGGCAGAGGCGCTAGGCTGGTTGCACAGTCACGCAGGAGGAAAATAAGGAATGGATCGAGTGCTCAAGCAGCGTATCGTTGGGGCATTGGTGCTACTTGCTCTGGCCATTGTATTCATACCAATGCTTTTTACTCGCCAGGATGAAGCTCGCCAGGTTGTTGTCGAGCCTGCACCTCAGCCCCAGACTCCAGCTATGCCGGAGGTTGCTGTAAAGCCGGTAGAAACACCAGAGGTCATACCTGATAAAGCTGAGAGTGCTTCTTCGCTACCCAGCGCGCCTATAACGGCCGTGCCGGAGATATCCAATTCAGATGCGCCTGTTGCTCAGGCCTCACAGCCATCTGCTCCTGCCTCTCAATCCAATACGCCAGCTGTAGCACAGGCACCACAGGCCAAACCTGCTCCAGCGACACCACCTGCGCAGCCAGCTCCAGCCGCTCAGCCAGAAAAGCGTTTGGATACTAATGATTTACCTGTCAGTTGGTCAGTGCAGTTAGCCAGTCTTTCCAACAAGGCCCGCGCAAACGAGCTGCAAAATACGCTGCGTAGCCAGGGCTACAATGCCTATGTGCGTAGCGTCGACGGGATGAATCGTGTATTTGTAGGTCCTGTGGTTGATCGAGGAGAGGCCGACCGTTTGCGCGATCAATTAAGTCGCCAGCAGAAGGTAAATGGCTTTGTAGTGCGTTTCCAGCCGGAACGCGGTTAACCAAATCGAAAGGCTCTGCTAATATGCAGGGCCTTTTTTAGTTGTGGGTCTCACCGTGGGCTTCACTTGGGCGGATTGGGCGATCGTAGGCGTTATCGCCATTTCCAGTTTGATTAGCTTGAAGCGTGGCTTTGTAAAGGAAGCACTTTCATTGCTGACATGGATAGTGGCAGGTGCTATTGCATGGCTGTTCGGCGGTGCGCTATCTCAATATTTCAATGACTATATCCAGATTCCTTCAGGGCGTATCATTGCTGCGTGCGCGTTGTTGTTCATTGCTACGTTGATGGTAGGGGCTCTGGTCAATTTCCTTCTGGGAGAGTTGATCCGGGTTACCGGACTATCAGGTACTGACCGTTTTCTTGGAATGGCTTTCGGAGCCGCGCGTGGCGGTCTGCTGATCGTCGTACTGGTAGGGCTTCTGAGCCTTGCTCCGGTACAGCAGGATCCCTGGTGGCAGCAGTCTGTATTACTGCCCCATTTTCTTTTGGTAGCTGACTGGTCTAAGAACTTCATGTTGGGGTTCGCAGGAAACTGGATGACTCAGGCAGCCGTACCACACACGCTTAATGGGCTGGGTGGCATTACCAAATAAACGATGCGTTGACGCATCCAATCGAACTAGTCTTAACAGTGGGGTTCCGTCACATGTGTGGCATCGTTGGCATTGTGGGCAAATCAAACGTCAACCAGGCGTTATATGACGCGCTCACCGTCCTACAACATCGTGGCCAGGATGCAGCTGGCATAGTGACCAGTCTGGACGGAAAGCTGTACCTGCGTAAGGACAACGGACTGGTTCGGGATGTGTTTCAGCAGCGGCATATGCAGCGCCTGGTTGGAAACATCGGTATTGGCCACGTTCGTTATCCAACCGCCGGCAGCTCATCTTCCGCTGAGGCGCAGCCGTTTTACGTAAACTCACCTTACGGTATTACGTTAGCCCATAACGGCAACTTGACCAATGTGACGCAACTTTCTCAAGAAATTTATGAGTCAGATCTGCGCCATGTAAATACCAACTCTGACTCGGAAGTGCTGCTCAACGTTTTTGCGCATGAGCTGGCTGTGCGTAACAAATTGCAGCCTACGGAGGATGACGTATTTGCGGCCGTCTCCGGTGTACACGAACGCTGCCGGGGTGGATATGCCGTCATTGCCATGATTACCGGTTATGGCATGGTCGGTTTCCGCGATCCTAACGCTATTCGCCCTATTGTATTCGGCCAGCGTCATACCGAAAAAGGCGTCGAGTACATGGTCGCCTCGGAAAGCGTATCGCTAGACGTCTTGGGCTTTACCCTCATTCGTGACCTTGCCCCGGGCGAGGCGGTTTACATCACCGAAGACGGTCGCTTGTTTACTCGCCAGTGCGCGGCGAACCCCAAGTATGCGCCATGCATTTTCGAGCACGTCTACCTGGCTCGCCCGGACTCCATCATCGACGGCATTTCTGTTTACAAGGCGCGGCTGCGCATGGGTGAAAAGCTTGCCGAGAAGATTCAGCGGGAGCGTCCAGATCATGGTATTGATGTAGTCATCCCGATTCCGGATACCAGTCGTACAGCCGCACTTGAGTTGGCGAATCATTTAGGCGTCAAGTTCCGCGAGGGCTTCGTCAAGAATCGCTATATTGGGCGCACGTTCATCATGCCAGGCCAGGCAGCGCGGAAGAAATCAGTCCGCCAGAAGCTAAATGCCATTGAGCTGGAGTTTCGTGGCAAGAATGTCATGTTGGTTGATGATTCCATTGTTCGGGGTACGACCTGCAAGCAAATCATTCAGATGGCCCGTGAAGCTGGCGCAAAGAATGTGTATTTCTGCTCTGCAGCACCTGCGGTGCGGTACCCCAATGTCTATGGCATCGATATGCCAAGCGTCCATGAACTGATTGCACACGGTCGCTCCACGGAGGACGTTGCCCGGTTGATTGGTACGGACTGGCTTATCTATCAGGATCTCAATGATCTGGTTGATGCGGTGCGTGGGGGGAATCCGAGTATCGAAAACTTCGACTGCGCAGTATTTGATGGTCAGTACATCACCGGTGATGTTGATGAAGCCTACCTGCTCAATATTGAGCAGGCTCGTAATGATGCAGCTAAAACTACAGCGCATACGGTAAACGCTATCATCGACCTATATAACGACTGAGGAGCTTTTACATGAGCCATGATTGGGACTCTGGGCGGCTTGATAGCGACCTGGACGGTGTGGGTTTCGATACCCTGGCTGTTCGTGCAGGCTATAACCGCTCACCTGAGGGTGAGCATGGCGAAGCGTTATTTTTAACATCGAGCTATGTATTTCGTAGCGCAGCCGATGCGGCAAAGCGTTTCGCAGGCGAAGTGCCGGGTAACGTTTACTCGCGCTACACCAATCCTACTGTGCGTACCTTCGAAACACGAATTGCGGCTCTTGAAGGTGCAGAGCAGGCTGTGGCGACTGCTTCTGGGATGTCCGCCATTCTGGCTCTGGTAATGAGCCTGTGCAGTGCCGGTGACCATGTGTTGGTCTCGCGTAGTGTGTTTGGCTCTACCATCAGCTTGTTTGAAAAGTATTTAAAGCGCTTTGGTGTAGAGGTGGATTATCCACCGTTATCAGAGGTTGAGGCCTGGCGTACGGCCTGCAAGACAAATACCAAGCTGTTCTTTGTCGAGTCGCCCTCTAACCCACTTGCTGAGCTGGTTGATATCTCGGCACTCGCTGAGGTCGCTCATGCTCAAGGCGCGCTGCTGGCAGTTGATAATTGTTTCTGTACGCCTGTGCTGCAGCAGCCGCTAGCATTAGGGGCTGATATCGTAGTGCATTCGGCCACCAAGTATATCGATGGCCAGGGCCGTAGTATGGGAGGGGTAGTGGCAGGTCGTGCCGAGCACATGAAGGAGCTGGTAGGGTTCCTGCGTACGGCTGGTCCAACGCTAAGTCCCTTCAATGCATGGTTATTCCTTAAAGGGCTCGAAACCCTGAAGATTCGAATGCAAGCGCATAGCCAGTCAGCAATGGAGCTGGCGCGTTGGCTAGAGGTGCAGCCGGGAGTTGAGCGAGTCTTCTACGCTGGTTTGGAAAGTCATCCGCAGCATGAACTCGCCAAGCGGCAGCAAAGTGGCTTTGGTGCAGTGGTCAGTTTTGAAGTAGCTGGTGGTAAGGAAGCCGCATGGCGTGTTATTGATGCCACGCGAATGATCTCCATCACCACTAATCTAGGCGATACCAAAACTACTATTGCGCATCCTGCCACGACCTCTCATGGCCGGTTATCGGCAGCAGAGCGGGCCAATGCCGGTATTAGCGATAGCTTGATTCGTATTGCCGTTGGTCTTGAAGATATTGAAGACATCAAGACGGATTTGGCTCGAGGCATAGCAGCGTTGTGAGTGAGGCATATCAAATGTTGACCGGTAGCAAGGTAGCGCTGGTTACAGGGGCAGTGCGTGGTATTGGGCTAGGTATTTCGGCTTGGCTCGTTACCGAAGGATGGCAAGTGGTTCTGGTTGATATCGATCGTAGCCGCGGTGCGCGTGTGGCACAGGCCCTAGGTGATCGTGCCTGGTTCATGGAAATGGACGTGGCGAGCGAAAGTCAGGTGGAGGCCGTTATTGCTGAAGTGGTTGGTCAGTTTGGCCGGCTGGATCTGCTAGTCAATAATGCTGGCCTGGCTGATCCTCATAATGGTCCGCTGGAAGCGCTGACGTTGGCCCACTGGAACCAAGTGCTGTCGGTTAATCTGACAGGCGCCATGCTGACGGCAAAGTACGCCGCTCCTTATCTCCGTGCCAATCGTGGTTCTATCGTCAATGTAGCATCGACACGGGCGCAACAGTCAGAGGTCTCTACTGAGGCCTATGCAGCCAGCAAGGGAGGTCTGATTGCGCTGACTCATTCATTGGCTATCAGTCTTGGACCCGATATTCGTGTCAATGCCGTTAGCCCTGGTTGGATTGATTCCCGGGACCCCTCCCTGCGACAGGCAGAGCCATTGACCGAGTTGGATCATGAACAGCACCCTGTAGGGCGGGTAGGTACCGTGGAGGATGTAGCGGGGCTGGTGGCTTGGCTTGCATCGGAGGAGGCCGAGTTTGTTACGGGTCAAGAATTCACTCTTGATGGCGGTATGACTAAAAAAATGATTTATTTAGATTAATTGTTAAAAAAGTCTTGACGGATCAAAGAGGTATGCGCAAAATGCGCGCCATCCAAGAGGGTGACCTCTTGATTCTCTCGGGCTTTGGCCCGACCGACGCAGCGGTAGTTCAGTCGGTTAGAATACCGGCCTGTCACGCCGGGGGTCGCGGGTTCGAGTCCCGTCCGCTGCGCCATTTTAATTTGTATATCTCTTTAATATCCTTGCCTGAAATTTTTCAGATTGAAATAATCTCGCGCACGGATACTTATCTAAAAGCTTACTTGGTGTTGTTACTGCTAAATTCAAAGTTTGGCTAGTAGATGATGCTAGAGAGCTCTTGCATGCTAACCTTCTTTGCGAATAGCTTTGCGGAAGTCTCCTGGCGTCAGAAGTGTCCAGCGTTTGAAGGCCCGTTGAAACGCTGCCGCAGAAGCAAAGCCAAGCACGTAAGCTACCTCTCCAAAGCTTAGGTCTGTATCACGGATATAGCTTATAGCGAGCTCCCTGCGCGTATCATTCAAGATATCCAGATAACGTGTTCCCTCATCTGCCAATTTTCGCCGTAACGTCCAGGCGGGCATTTGCAGACGTCTGGCAATCTCCTCAAGCGAGGGCTCTCCGTTTTTCAGCAGCGGACCGAGCATTGCTACGATACGTTCAGTCAAGCTATGCAGCCGTGTAAGGTGTAGTAACTCAGTCTTGCAGATATCCAAAAGCGATTTCCACGTTCCTGGGAAGTAGCTCAAACCTGGAAGCGCTAGTGTTTCAGCATCCAGTAGGAGCGCGTTGGTTTCTGCGCCAAACTCCACTGCACAGCCAAAGAGAGCTTCATAGGGCGCAGTAGTGGCAGGGCGCGGATACTCGATCAGAACCCTCTCAGGTGTTATAGGCTTCCCGGTTATATGGCTTAGCATGCAGATCCAGCCAGAAAGCACCTGGTCTATCACGAAGCGGTTATAGTCGTTATAAGGGCTGATAGAGTAAAAGTGCAGCCAGGCATGGCTTTCTTGCCTCTCGAAGCGAGACTGTCCGCGGTAGTTGCTGCCATATAGCGGTTCATAATCCAGTAGGGTGCGAGCGGCTTCTCCCAGCGTAGGTGCATGTAGGCTAGCTATGCCAGCAAGGCCCAGATAAACAGGCAGGCTCTGTTGGCCAATAGCCAGTCCCAGAGCAGGTTCTTGGGTAAGCTGAATCGCAGCATGCCCTAGCCTCATATACCGGGGAATGGACAGTCGTGCATTAGGCGTTGCAAATGTCGAGTTATCAATGCCGAAGCGGAGCATTAGCGCTTGAGGGTCATGGCCTTTAGTACGTACTGCATTGGCTAATGCATAAACGAATCCGACCGATAAATCACCCAGGCGCAAACGCTTTCGATTCATAGCCAGAGATTTAACAATTTGGCACCGCCGTGAGGGGTGTCTAACGGCGTGAGAGTCGGTTGCTCTTTAAGCATGAGCTTACTCTGAGAGGTTGAGCGAACCCCCCACACATGGCCGTTGGCGAATACCTGAACGCCAGCCTTTGCGCTCGTGGCTTGAAGTGCCTGGCTTATGTCCAGCGTACTGCGCTCATTCAGGGCGGGTATAGCCAGAATGTCAGTCTTTACGGGTGCTTGCGTATTGAGAGCATCGGTACCTAGAACGATTCCTAGTTTTCCTGCCGCTGTTTCAAGAACCTGTGGCGTTGTCGCGTGATGCTCATTGGCTGATAACCACGGGCTGCGATAGGGTTTTGCCAGGGGGTAACCATCTCGGCCAAAAACCAGACAAGTGTTGTAAAGCTTGCCTGTGCCAACCTGCAGCAGGCCTTCCTTCAAGCGAGGGGAGGGCAGAAGGATCGAACCGGCCACCACTGTAACTGAAAACTGACGAGCCAAACCGCCGAACAGGACCTGATAATTTCCTGCCATGTCCCACGCCTTCATTCTTAGCAAGGCTTCATCGAATCGGTGGTCACTCTTGGATGTAAGCCAGGCACGGGCAAACTTAACTGGGTTGCTAAAGGCTAGCCACCGGCGAGCTTCGTCGAGTTGAGAGGTGTTATAAACAATGGACTTCTCGCCGGTGAGCATCAGCCCTGTGCCAATATGCTCTGGGAATACCACAATCGTTTTGTCATTCAGCAGACCCTCCTGCTGCGCTTTGACAAGATAGCTTTCAAGTTTCAGGCGCAGGCGTTCAGGCGTCTGGTAGTCCAGCGTAAACAGCTCTGGCTGAATCGCCAGCAGGTTGCCATGGCCCCTGGCTTCGCCTGCATTGATGGCGATTTCGCTACGCAAGTCCGATAAGTAGTGAAATGTCGGACGCTGGGCTATCCACCCTGCTACCGCAGCGAAAATGCAGATAATGAATAAAAATACAAACTTGCGCATTAAAGCTCCGCATTGAGCCAGGCGTGCCTTGAGGCTTAAGCACTCTGGCTGAAAATTCCGTATCAGGGTAGGGAAAATGTTTTCAAAAGCCAAGCCAGGGTGTGCACCTTGGTTAATGAGTTGTCATTTACGGTGATTGAGTCTGATGGCGAGGCAGCTTATGTTTTTCCACATAACGCACCCATAACAAGCCTTTAGCCATCGGCTTTGGAGATACATCCCGTGACTGCCATCCATTACCCTCATCTACTTGAGCCACTCGACCTCGGCTTTACTCAGTTGCGCAACCGTACGTTGATGGGGTCGATGCATACGGGACTTGAGGAACGACCTGACGGCTTTGAGCGAATGGCGGCTTATTTTGCCGAGCGTGCCCGTGGCGGAGCCGGGCTCATTGTCACTGGCGGGATTGCCCCTAACGAAGAGGGTGCAGTGTATGGCGGCGCAGCCAAACTTACGACGGAAGAGGAGGCTGGTCGTCATAAGGTAGTCACTCAGGCCGTTCATGACCATGATGGAAAGATTTGCCTGCAGATCCTTCACGCAGGACGTTATGCCTATACGCCAAAGCTTGTCGCACCTTCCGCCTTGCAGGCACCTATCAATCCTTTTAAGCCAAGAGCGCTGACTACCGAAGAGGTCTACCAGCAAGTCGATGACTATGTCCGTTGCGCTCAGCTGGCTCAAATGGCGGGTTATGACGGTGTAGAGGTAATGGGGTCAGAGGGATATTTCATCAACCAATTCATCGTAGCGCGGACCAACCACCGTGAAGACGAATGGGGGGGATGTTATGAGAACCGTATTCGCCTGGCTGTAGAGATCGTGCGGCACATTCGGGCGGCTGTGGGCGACGCTTTTATTATCATTTTTCGCTTGTCCATGCTGGATCTCGTGGAGGAAGGCAGTAGCCCGGAAGAAATTGTGCAGCTGGCCCAGGCGATCGAGCAGGCTGGCGCTACGCTGATCAACACGGGAATTGGCTGGCATGAGGCACGTATTCCAACTATTGCCACGTTGGTGCCAAGAGGTGCGTTCAGTCAGGTGACTGCGCAGTTGAAGGGTAAGGTAACGATTCCTCTGATTGCCACCAATCGCATCAATATGCCTGAGACAGCAGAGCGCATATTGGCGGAGGGGCAAGCCGATATGGTATCGATGGCGCGCCCCTTTCTGGCTGATCCTGAGTTTGTTATCAAGGCTGCGGCGGGGCGTGCAGACGAGATCAATACGTGTATCGCCTGCAACCAGGCCTGCCTGGATCACACCTTTGCTGGCAAGCTGACCAGCTGTCTGGTCAACCCAAGAGCTTGTCATGAGACTGAGCTTAACTATACACCTGCCAGCCAGGTCAAGCGTATCGCAGTGATTGGCGCAGGGCCTGCAGGCTTGGCCGCCGCTACTATAGCGGCACAACGAGGGCACTCAGTAACCTTGTTCGAACGTGCGCAGGTTATTGGAGGGCAATTCAATATAGCCAAGCGTATACCGGGCAAGGAGGAATTCAGCGAAACGCTACGCTACTTTGGCAAGCGCCTGGAGATTACTGGCGTCACTGTGAGGCTGGGGCATGAAGTGAAAGCTGAAGAGCTGATACAAGAGGACTATGACGAAATCATTCTGGCTACTGGAATCGTGCCTCGTACGCCATCCATCCCTGGCATCGAGCATCCTTCCGTCATCAGTTATCTGGATGCGATATATGGACACAGGGAGGTGGGTAGACGTGTAGCCGTAATCGGGGCGGGAGGAATTGGGTTTGATGTAGCCGAATTCGTTACCCATCAGGCGCCTATGGATACCTTGAGCCTGGTGGCTTTCTGGCGTGAGTGGGGTATCGATACGATGCTGCAGGCTAGAGGGGGTGTCATGGGCATTTCTCCTCAACCTGTACTGCCTGCTCGAGAGGTTTATCTATTACAGCGCAAGGCGTCCAAGATGGGTGAAGGGCTAGGGAAGACCACGGGCTGGATTCATCGGACCAGCCTAAAACATCGTCAGGTAAAGATGCTGAACGGCGTCGAGTACCTTCGCATTGACGATGAGGGACTACATATTCGTATAGGCGATGAAATTCGGGTTTTGGCTGTTGATACCATTATTGTCTGCGCGGGACAGGAACCCAAGCGGGACTTGCTGGATGCACTGTCCTTGGCTGGGCGCCATGTGCATATTATTGGTGGAGCAGATGTGGCAGCAGAACTGGATGCCAAACGGGCCATTAATCAGGGAGCACGCCTGGCTGCAATCCTATAGTGGCCCAGCTGCGCCTATAGAAACGGCTGACTAAATAATAATGTGCACAGCTGCAGAGCTGTTCACATAAGCCACCTAGTCTTTTAAATGAAAGGCCCTAGACTGTAGCGATGGGTTTAGGGCTAATGTGCCTTAAGTAATGTGCTGTGCTGTCCGGTTGTACGTCCGGTGCCAAGGCGCCTGTGAGTCATGCGCTTTTCCAATGGGTCGAGGACTGCCCCATGAATACATTGAATCAGGCTCAACGAGCCGAAGCGGTACTGTTCTTTGATGAAGAGGGATCAGTCATCAAAGAAATGCTTTATCACGAATTTGAGGCGTTGCTGGATGCTTTCTTTGCACTGCCCCAGTTCGCTCAGCAGCGTGTTCAGTTGGCTTATGTAACGATTGATCTGCAGCTGTGCATCCGTTCGTGTGTGTTTTTCTATCTGGACTTCACCTCTACAGGTGCTGCAGACCCCAACTGGAATATTCCGTTACGCGAAATGGCCGAGCGGGCCGGGCGTGGTCCTGATCTGGGTGCTGGGCCAATCAGACTCGCTTGCCGTAGTCAGTGTCCGATTTCCTGGCATCAGCCCAGCCTGTGGGATCCTGCACTTGTCTCAGGTCGAAATGATCTGATTGAACTTCGAGAGTGCATCAAGCGTAATCAGTTGGGATTGGCCCGTACCGAGGCAGTGGTTGATCAGGTCAAGCCTGAGCAACTTCATATGGCTGAAGAGCATCAATGGTATGTTCAAGAGCCTTCAGTCTCGGCGGTGCACGTGGATCTGGCTGCTCTTGAGCAGGAACACCAAGCGAAAATGGAGCACCTGGTGCGTCAGCAGCGGTTGCGCATCCTCGCACTGACTCGAAAGCATGAGGAAGAGTTGGTCCAGCTCAAGCGGGAAACTGAGCAACTGCAGACTGCATTGACCGAGCAGGAGCGTATGAACGCTACGCTCATGACACGGCTAGAGCAGGAAGCCAGTCAATATCGCTTGACCCGAAACGAGCTGACCCAACAGCTGCGCGCACTGGAAAAGAACAGTGAATACAAGATTGAAGCCTTCAAAATTCAGTTTGACGCCGAGCAGCAGGCCCGTATTGAGTCAGCGGTTGCTGATTACAAGGAGCAATTAGCTATCCGTGAGGTGGAGCTGGCCTACCGGGAAGAGCTGGACTCGCAGCTAGAGGATGAGATCGAGCAGCTCAAGGTAAAATGCGCCAGGCTTGAAGCTGAAAGTGGTAGCAAATTATTGGAGCGAATGGCAGGCAGTGGTGTGATATTTGTGACTTATCAGCCCGGTGCAGGGCATATTACGCTGTCACGCACCGATGTCCTGCAGTTTATTGAAAGTCCATTGGCTTACATTGCCATGCGCTGCCGGGTTACACAGCCGCATTATGAACAGTGGCTTTCTCATTATAAACACCCCGTTTGCCAAAGGACTTTACCGGGCGGCAAGCCGTGTAATACCCCGCTTCAGCGTGTCGAGTCACCTCGTCAGTTCATTCGGGGGGAGTCTGACTGCTGTCTTCCGCACCAAACGACCATATTCCTGAAAAATCAGGCAGGCTAGTGTTTGACTTAGGGGTAAAAGAGCCGCCATTGCAGGAGGTAGCAACAGACTGGCTGGCCAGGGCGGGTGTTCGGCTGGCACTGTTGCGCCTTGATGAAGTGGATCCTCTGGTCTCAGGTAACAAAAGCTACAAGCTGGCGGCCTACCTCAGACAGGCCCGCACCGAGGGGGCCGCTGGATTGATCAGCCTCGGTGGTGCTCACTCCAATCACCTGCATGCACTTGCTGCAGCAGGGCGGCGGCTCGACTTGCAAACCGTTGGACTGCTAAGAGGCGAGCCTCAAGATACGCCGACGACCGACGATCTGCGTAAGTGGAAAATGGAGCTGCACTGGTTGGGATATGGAGGTTACCGGGCCCGGCATGATGATGATTTCTGGCAGAACTGGCTGGCGCGCTATCCAGGCTACTTGCCGATCCCTGAAGGGGGCGGCGGTTACCTTGGCATGCAAGGATGTGCGCCGTTGGTGGCTTATCTTCAGACGCAGCTAAATAAGATTGGCTGGTCTGATTATGATGAGCTTTGGGTAGCAGCAGGTACTGGAACAACAGTAGCGGGTTTGGCTGTAGGGGAGTCTGGAAGGCATCCGGTTGTAGGTACGCTTTCTGTCCCTTTGAGTTACAACGTCCCGCAGCAGGTGGCTCAATGGCTAGATGATGCAGGCCAGTCTGATGCGGATGTTCGCTGGCTCGATGCCAGCCTGGGCGGATTTGCACGTATCGATACAGCGTTGGCTAGCTTCATGGCATCGTTCGAGGCAGACACTCAGGTGCTTCTTGAGCCCCTCTATACCGGTAAACTGTTGTTGGCACTTCGCCGGGAAATTGAGGCGGGACATGTTCCGCCAGGGCGACGCATTGTGGCTGTACACACAGGTGGGCTACAGGGACGGCGAGCTATGCAACCACGGCTGCAGACATTGCTGGAGTTGTAGGTCAGTGCGAGGTGTTGTCAGGCAAGGGCCATGATTGAGGTACCCAGAACAAGCGACGGTCCTCAGAGCCTTGCTCATTAAAATGGACAAGTAATCGAGGCCAATGCGGCTCGCTACTGAAGTCAAAAAGGGTATGCCCATCGTTTCTGTGCGCAGGTGCAAGCCAGCGGTGTTTGGGGAGCAGTCTCCATGCGCGCTTATCACCGGGCACGAGCTCACCAAAGCGTTGCCAAAGCCCCCGCTGATGGTACGTCGAGCAGCTGGGAAACGGCGTAGCGCCTGAGGGTGGGTAGAAGAGGTAGCCGCTCATCCAGAACCAGGACTGTATAGACGCGATACCGAGCGTCTTGAGCAGGACTTGTGCTTCCGATGTATGTGACAGGGGTAATTGCCGGCCAAGAAAGTGACTTAGCTTGCGTTCGAGGCGGTCTTCGCCGCCAGGGCCAAGCCAGTCAGGTAACTGTGGCAGTCCTGTAGCCAGATAGTATTTAACCGCTACTTCCAGGTGATGAACACCCTGATCGTCTCGGAATAGTAAGTCGAGTTCTCCTAGCGTCTGAGCCGCTGTACGAAGGGGCAAATTAGCGCCTAAAAGGTCAACTCCCGGTGCATGAGCAAGAGCAAACTGCCAGAGCCGTTCATAATAACGGCCGAGTCGGCGGTCGTTTCCCTGCGCAAGCCACTCTGTTAACTGACCAGGCTTGCGATCAAGTTCATGCAGCCAGTCGGCTAATTTGTCGGGTTTTGCTGTCCAATCGCTTGCAGTCAAAGGATGACGCTGCTCTGCGCGATCCAGGAGGGGTGGCGAAGTGATCACCCAGGCCATGTCGCGCACTGCTGGATCACAGAGCGCGTAAGGCAATGCGGCCAATGTTTGGAATGGATTGCTCATCATTCAAGCATACGCCGAGTTGGGCAAAGGTGTACGGTTTGCTGCATCTTGCTGCTTGCCCGCATAATTTATTGACATTCCTGCCATAGAAGGGCTGCGGCCACGTATGGATTCTTTTCAGAAAATCGGCATTATCGGCCGTTTGGGTAGTACTCAAGTACTGGATACCATTCGCCGGCTCAAAAAGTTTTTATTGGAGCGGCGGCTGCATGTCATTCTGGAGGACATTATCGCCGAGGTCATGCCGGGCCATGGTCTGGAGACCTGCTCGCGCAAAACCATGGGTGAGATATGCGACCTGGTCATTGTAGTGGGAGGAGATGGCAGTCTTCTGGGAGCGGCACGTGTGCTGGCGCGCCCCCGTGTGCCTGTTCTGGGTATCAACCGAGGCAACCTTGGGTTTTTGACTGATATCCGCCCGGATGAACTTGAGATCAAGGTTGCAGAGGTCCTTGAGGGGCAATATATCGTTGAGACACGTTTTCTTCTAGACGCCTTTGTCTGTCGCGAGGGAGAAACGATTGGGCAAGCCGATGCCTTGAATGATGTTGTTCTGCATCCTGGCAAATCGACGCGCATGATTGAGTTTGCACTGCATATCGATGGCAAGTTTGTCTGTGCTCAAAAAGCAGATGGCCTTATCGTCGCAACGCCTACAGGCTCGACGGCCTACGCGCTGTCAGCGGGCGGGCCTATCATGCATCCCAAGTTGGATGCGATTGTTATCGTGCCGATGTACCCGCATACCTTGTCCAGTCGCCCAATTGTGGTGAGTGGGGACAGCGAGCTGAAAATCGTGGTGTCGCCGAACATGCAGATCTATCCGCAGGTCTCATGTGATGGACAGAATCATCTTAATTGCGCGCCTGGTGACGTCGTAACTATCCAGAAAAAACCGCATAAACTGCGACTCGTCCACCCGCTGGATCACAATTATTACGAGGTTTGCCGGACGAAGCTCGGCTGGAGCAGCCGTCTGGGGAATGATTGATGCTTGACCCTGATCGTGGCTATGACCTGATAGGCGATATTCACGGCTGTGCTCACGTGCTTGAACGTTTGCTGGATCAAATGGGGTATCGCCAACACAAGGGTGTCTGGCAACACCCGCGAAGAATGGCTCTTTTTTTAGGAGATATTCTTGATCGCGGACCTCATGTCCGAGAGTCGCTGCACTGCATTCATGACATGGTAGAGGCAGGCCATGCCATGTGCCTGCTGGGTAATCATGAGATCAATGCTTTGAGCTGGCATACACCAGCGCCACCGGAAAGCCGTAAACGCTATGTTCGTGAGCATACATCTCGTTACGAGCAGGTTATCCAGACGACTTTGGGGCAGTTTGATCATCATTCTGGAGAATGGGATGATTTTCTGAAGTGGCTGTATGAATTGCCTTTGTATATTGATGCAGGGCGCTTCAGGTTGGTACATGCCTATTGGGATTCACCCTTGATCGCCGCTATCAATGAGGTTTATCCAGAAGGGTACATCGATGAGCAATTCATTCAACAGTCGGCTATCCCTGGGAGCCTGGCAAATCGTGCCTGCTCACGGTTGCTTAATGGGGTTTCCTTGCCGCTGCCTAACGGGATGCAGATGACGGGTCGGGATGGGTTTACGCGTGGTCGATTCCGTACCAAATTCTGGGAGGAAGATCCGCAGACGTATGGTGATGTGGTGTTTCAACCTGATGGTCTGCCAGATGACATAGCCTGCGAGCGACTTAGTGAGGCTGAGAAGTCCAGCCTGATGTGTTACGGCATTGATGAGCCACTGTTATTTATTGGCCACTACTGGCTGGAGGGCCACCCCGAACCGATACGGCCTAATCTGGCCTGTCTGGATTACAGTGCTGTGAAGAATGGAAAGCTGGTGGCATATCGCCTGGATCAGGAAACTCAGCTGGATCCACAGAAGTTTGTATGGATCGATGTACCGGCACTGGGAGGTGCAACATGAATGCTCAGCCTGCCCTGCGTGTGGGGCTTGAGACAGATCTGCTGGGATTTACGCAGTTACTCCGGCGCTTGCACATTCCTCATCGAGTCACCGAGGAGCGTGATGCACAGGTTGTGTGGGTAACCGATTCGGGCCTGGTGGATGAGGTACGTAATCTTTACGCCCGTTATCCGCAGGGCGATACAGTTGGTGAGGTCATTGCGGCTCGCCCCTCGGTAACCGGGCCTGGCTTCAAAGCGCAGCTGCAAGCAAGCCCCGTCACTGCAAGTGTCTTGCTCATTACAATGGTAGTCGCTGCAATCACGCTGCTGGGTGACCGCTATGAGGCCGTACGCTGGCTGACTTTTCTGGACTTTCGGCTTTACGACAGTTACATCGAGTTTTACCCCATCGCCTATACCATCGAGCAGAGCCAGTGGTGGCGATTCGTATCGCCAATGTTTTTGCATTTTGGTGTGCTGCATCTGGCCATGAACTCCTTGTGGTACTGGGAGTTGGGGCGACGTATCGAGTTTCGCCAAAAGGGTGTGATGCTGCTGGCGTTAACGATACTGTTCTCGTTAGCCGCTAACCTTGTCCAGTATTGGTGGAGCGGTCCGGCTCTGTTTGGCGGATTGTCCGGTGTGCTTTATGGCTTGCTTGGCCATTGTTGGCTGTTTCAGCTGTTAGCACCTACACCTGCGTATCGGATGCCTAAAGGCGTTGTCATCATGATGCTCGCCTGGCTGGGAATCTGTCTGACCGGTGCCATCGATATCCTCGGCTTTGGCGCCATTGCCAATGGTGCTCATGTAGGCGGGCTGCTGGCTGGCTGTATGACAGGCATTGTAGGCGGTCTGATTGCCAGGGCACGTCGTTAACGTATAGGAATGCCTGTCCGCCGTTCCGCGGGTGAGGTTGCAAGGCTACACTATGCTGCTGAAAAGGAGCCTTAGATGACTGAATCCCGTTTGCGCACTCTTCGTGACTATATCCGTTGGGCTGTGAGCCGTTTCCATGCCGAAGGGCTTTATTTTGGCCATGGCACCGACAATGCGTGGGACGAAGCCAGACAGTTGGTGCTGGGAGCACTGCATCTGCCATGGGAAATATCCGACAGCTATCTGGATTGCCGACTTGAGGATGATGAGCGCTACGCTTTGAGCGTTATGCTTCACCGGCGTATTGAAGAGCGTATTCCTGCAGCCTATCTGCTAGGCGAGGCGTGGTTCTGCGGGTTGCCGTTTGTGGTTGATGAGCGTGTTCTGGTGCCCCGTTCGCCGATTGCCGAATTAATCGATACTCGTTTTGCGCCCTGGCTACCCCACGAACCCGCACGTATCCTGGACCTTTGCACCGGATCGGGATGTATTGGAATTGCCTGTGCCTATGCTTTCCCTAAGGCCGAAGTAGCACTCGCGGACCTCTCTTATGAGGCGCTGGAAGTGGCTTGGCAGAACATCGAGCGTCACAATCTTGAGGATCGGGTTTATACGGTGCAGGGGGATGGGTTCGCTGGGCTGCCAGGGCAGCGTTTCGACCTGATTGTTTCCAATCCCCCTTACGTGGATGCAGAAGACTTTGCCGATATGCCGGCCGAGTATCACCACGAGCCGGAAATGGGGCTTGCCTGTGGTTCAGATGGGCTGGATCTGGTACGCAGGATGTTGGCCGAGGCCGCGGATCATCTCACCGAAACGGGTTTGTTGATCGTTGAAGTGGGTAATAGTCAGGTCCATGTTGAGGAGCTCTACCCTGAGGTGGATTTCACATGGCTTGAGTTTGAGCAGGGAGGTCATGGTGTGTTCTTACTCGCCGCCAAGCAATGTCGCGAGCATCAGGCACTGTTTCAAAGCCGCCTCAAGTAGACGGCCTTGAGTGATGCTTAGGCCGCCTGCGTCTTTTCGACCAGGCGTTCTAAAAACATCAGAAGAGCGACTTCTTCCTCCCGTAATCCCTTGCGTTTGCGTGGCTTAGGTAGCGAGCCCAGTTCTCCGGCTATAAAAGCATCCATTACGCCTGGGTGGATATAGCACTTGCGGCATACTGCAGGTGTATTACCCAGCGTACTGGACACGCTCTTGACCATCTCCTGTAGATGCTTTTTGGCTTCGGTCTGGGTCTCGTAACGCAGTGACTTGAGCGTGGATAGCGCCAAGGCACTGCCTGCCCAAGTACGGTAATCCTTTGCTGTAAAGTCAGCTCCGCTGAGTTCGTGCAGATAGGCATTTACATCTGATGAGGTGACAGTATGCCGCTCGCCATCATCGTCCAGATATTGAAAAAGATGTTGGCCGGGCAATTCAAGGCAGCGTTTAACGGTGCGCGCAAGTTTTGGATCGGTCAACTTGATATTGTGTTCGACGCCGCTCTTGCCACGGAAGTGAAAGCGAATTGTATTGCCAGTGACATCGGCATGGCGGTTACGCAATGTGGTCAGCCCGTATGACTTGTTACTTTTGGCATACTGCTGATTACCTACCCGGATCAAGGTGGCATCTAGCAAGCTGATAACGGTTGCCATTACCTTTTCCCGGCTAAGCTTGCGTTGAGCCAAGTGCTCTTCGATTCGCTTACGCAGCTTGGGCAGAGCATTGCCGAACTCCAGCATACGTTCGTATTTGTCAGTATCTCGGATTTCACGCCAGCGTGGGTGATAGCGATACTGTTTGCGGCCGCGGGCATCCCGGCCTGTAGCCTGTAAATGTCCGCAGGGGTCTGCACAGATCCATACATCCGTATAGGCCGGTGGAATGGCTAGTTTATTGATACGGTCGATTTCAGCCTGATCTCGAATGCGCTCGCCCTGAGGGTCCAGATAAACGAATTTACCTCGTAGCTTTTTACGCCGAAGGCCTGGCTGCGTGTCGTCTACATAGTGAAGATCCGGGGGTAGCGGAGGACACAGGACTGTACCTGTATCGTCATGCTCGTTTTTAGGCGCGGGTAACGTACCTTCAGCGGTTGGCGGAATAAATGAGGCACTCTCTGACATGAAAACACCGGCTATGGACTGCTTTCTATGAAGACCGCATGGCCAGTAGCCGGTTCGTCGTTCTAGACGAGAGGCAATACGCGATCCTTTAGCTGACCACTTTCTGCAAGCTCTAAAAACTCATCACCCAGCCGTTGGCTTTCTGCCATAGCTCTATGCCAGTGGCGCTGACGTGTGGCCGGATCAGCTGCGTAACGGGTGAAATCCTTGCGATCAGGTAGTTTTCGATTAGGAAGCCGTTCAAGGTAAGACCTGGAAGGGGCTATCAGCACGACATTTCGCAAATTATAGGCATTGGCCTTGCGCCAGAAGACGCCTTTATCAAACCAGCCGGGAATGACGCGTTCGATAAAATGCGGATAGAGGACAATGTCATTGCCTCTATAGGGAAGATCCAAGTGATAGTCGAGCAATCCGCCGTCACGGTAAGTGCCAGAAGCAAAACCAGGGATATCCCTTACCCCCTCCATGACGAGTGGAATAGAGCCTGAAGCCAATAGAGATTGGCGAAGGTTGTCAGGTCGGAGCGCATGGTACTGCGTAGGAAAATCGTTCAAGTCATCTAGAGGCGGTTTCTGGCGCAGGTCATGCGCCACGATGCGACTAAAATGCCGAATCAGGCGAGACCGCGCAATGAGGTTATCGCGGATTACGGCGCCGAGGCCGAGGCTTAATGTTCGGCGCTGATCACTGGCCAGTGTACCCAGGGCCTGAACGATCATGATGTTCAGGCGATAGCTTGGGGCCGTCAGGATGGCTTCGTCACGGCCTTTCAGTAGCTCATCCAGCATGGACTCGCAAATCTGACTGATTTGCCCGATTGCGATTCCTTTAGGGAAATTCAGCCCAGTATAGAGCTCCCCCAACTGGCGTAATGACTTGGCTGGGTCGGGCATGCAGATACAGGCGGAGCGCCAGGCACCAATAGAGGCGCCGATGAGCGCACGCACACGAGGTGAACGAGGCAGCCATTCACCAAAGAGTGCAATATCCAACCCTTGCAGGCCTAATGCCTTTGGACCTCCGGCAGCTCCTGGAATGATGCCCACATCCGCAGGGGAGAGTCCTTGCTTGCGAATATGCGCCAGTGCTTGTGCGCCTGCGCGAATAACAAGGGAGGAGGATTTAATATGAATAGCTGTCATGAGGGCTCCGTGTAGACAGCCAGTATACAAATGCGCCACGCCTATGCGAGCAGGGAATGGCATCGACTGTGGAAGACACATCTGCCTGTTGTGTAGTTCCAATATGAGATTAAGGCTGAATTAAGCCTGGCTCGTTAAGGTGAACTCATCTGGATAACTGATGAGGAGAAACATATGAAAGTACTGACTGCTGTAATCGCCGCCGCTACCTTGACGGCCATGACTGGCTTGGCTCAAGCCCGCGACCTGGGGCCTGATGAGGCAGTCAAGCTCCGCGACGCAGGTACCATCAAGTCCTTCGACGTATTGAATCAGGCGGCTATCGCTAAGCATCCTGGCTCGACAACGCACGACACTGAGCTGGAAGAAGAATATGGCCGCTATATCTATCAGGTTGAGCTGCGTGACCAGAAAGGTGTGACATGGGATCTGGAACTCGATGCTACAACAGGCGAAGTGCTCAAGGATGTACAAGACGATTGAGGTTGAGTGGCCGCTTCGTAAAAGGCCTGCTGGCGCTGACCTTGTTGTCCGCCAGCGGGCTTTCGAGCGCGCGTGATCTCGACCAGGACGAGGCGCTGCGGCTTCGTCAGGAGGGAAAGATTCGACCGCTGGAGCAGCTTATCAGTCAAGCCTATGCCCGTTATCCAAAGGCAACGCTACTGGAGGCAGAGCTTGAGGAAGAGGATGGCGTTTATGTTTATGAAATTGAGCTGTTGGTAGATAAGGGTGTTGTACGCGAGCTAGAGATTAGCGCTACCGATGGTACGATTTTGAAGGATGAGGTAGACGACTGATGCGTCTGTTATTAGTGGAAGATAGCGTTCCCTTGGCGGACGAGTTGATGGCCAGCCTGACACGGCAAGGCTACGCTGTGGATTGGCTGGCTGATGGCCGTGATGCTGCTTATCAAGGGGCGGTTGAACCGTACGACCTTATCGTGCTTGATCTGGGCCTTCCAGGCCGCTCGGGGCTGGATGTGCTTAAGGAGTGGCGTGCTCAAGGGCTTTCCACCCCAGTATTGATTCTGACGGCGCGCAGTGGATGGGCTGAGCGTATTGATGGCCTCAAGGCCGGCGCAGACGACTATCTCACCAAGCCGTTTCATCCAGAGGAGCTTTCCCTGCGTATCCAAGGGCTATTGCGGCGTGCTCGGGGGCTGGTGAATCAGCCTACTTTACAGGCAGCCGGCCTTAGCCTGGATGAGTCAAGACAATGCGTTAGTCGTGGCAACGAAAGCATTGAGCTGACCTCGGCAGAGTTCAGGCTGCTGCGTTACTTTATGCTGCATGCAGGGCAAATCCTGTCCAAAGGACACTTGGGAGAGCATCTTTACGATGGTGAAAGCGAGCGGGACTCCAACGTGATTGAGGTACATGTAAATCATCTCAGGCGTAAGCTGGGGCGAGACATTATCGAGACGCGGCGAGGGCAGGGTTACCGCTTTGGAACTTCAGCATGAGGTCTATCCAGCAGCGGCTAGGCATTGGGTTGGCCGCCGCGCTGTTAGTGTGTGGATTGCTGCTGATACTGGGCGCACGCTGGTTAGTCGATAATGCGCTAAGAGACTATCTGGGAAGTGGGCTTCAGACAGAAAGCGAAAATCTGTTGGTTGCTGTTGTGCGTGGGGCAAATGGCCTGCAACTGGATGAGCAACGTCTTAATCCTGCCTATCAGCGTCCTTTTTCCGGTCGTTACTTCGAAATCGATGCAGGAGAGCCTCGTTGGCGCTCCCGGTCATTATGGGATCATGTGCTTGAAAGGCCTACTCATGTAGGGCTGACCAGACATCTCATCAATGGCCCTGGAGATCAACAGCTCCTGGTCTATCGTGCGGATTATCAGCGGTGGGGGCAAAAGCTCAGCATTGTCGTTGCCCAGGACTATAACCCACTCCTGACCAGTTTTAGCCGAATGTTACGCCTAGGCGCTGGCATCGGCTTGGTTGCACTGATGGCTATTCTTTTCCTGCAACGGATTACGGTACGGCGTGCGCTAAAACCACTTGAGCGGGTCCGACATCAAATCGCTCAGCTACAACAGGGCCAGCGCAGCCAGCTGGATGCACATGTGCCCCAAGAGCTTGAGCTGTTGGTAGAACAGATCAACCATTTGCTGAGTCATACCGAGGACAACCTCAAGCGTGCCCGTCATGGTATTGGCAACCTCGGTCATGCCTTGAAAACGCCCCTGGCCGTGCTGATCAGTGTGGCGGAGCGCCAAGAGTTGAAAGCGCATCCTGAGCTGCAAAACACATTGCGCGATCAGCTTGAGCAGATCCAGCAGCGTCTTGAAAGGGAGCTGCGTAGGGCTCGTTTGGCGGGCGATCAGCTTCCGGGCGTGTATCTGGACTGCGAAGCCGAACTACCCTCATTGTGTACGATGCTCAAGCAGATCCATGGCCGCGAACTGACAATCTCCTATCATTTTGCTCCCGGGCTGAAGCTGCCTTGGGACCGTGAAGACCTGCTTGAGCTACTGGGTACGCTGCTGGATAACGCCTGCAAATGGGCGGACAATCAAGTAGAGCTAACTGTTTTGAAAAAGAAGGCATGCTATGAAGTCAGTATCGACGATGACGGGCCGGGCATTGCACCTGAATTAAGACGAGATATTCTCGAACGGGGAGCGCGCTTGGATGAAGGCGTTACTGGGCATGGCTTGGGCTTGGGTATCGCTCGCGATATTGTGGACAATTGCGGTGGAGCGCTCAGCTTGGAAAACAGCCCTATGGGGGGATTGAAGGTAGTGATCCGCTTGCCTCTTAGGGCGTCCAGTCAGTGATTGAATACCATTGATAGAAAGCTACCAGTTTTTCTTCATTCCGCTTCGCGTGGCCGAAAACCTTCTTAAATAACAACTTAAGAGGTCTCAGTCATGAGTTTAAAAGCCAAGGTGCTCATGCCTGCGCTTCTATCTGCCGTGATTACTATCCTGATCATCAGCGATATTTCTTATGTCATATTGAGCCACAAAGCCGAGCTGGACATACAGACAATGCGCGATCGCTTGATGGAGCAAAGCAACGTAACCCTGAATAACTACGTACAGGTTGCGCTGACAGCCGTTAAATCGTATCTACGATGCTTCGGCTGATGGCGATCAGGCAGCCCGTGCTGAGGCCATCAGGTTCTTGTCTAATATCACCTATGGCAAGGACGGATATATGTTTGGTTATGATTCCAATGTGGTTCGCCTCTTCAAAGGCAGCGGCCCAGACGGCATAGGCAAAAGCTTTCGCGATAACAGGATCCCAACGGGGTTTATCTGACCAAGAGCTGGTTCGCGTAGGTAGGGAGGGCACTCATTTAATGTGCTTGATGTCATTCGCTCCATTGCTGAGCAGACCAATCTGCTCGCTCTAAACGCTGCTACCGAGGCGGCCCGTGCCGGTGAGGCCGGTCGTGGTTTTGCCGTCGCTGGAGGCTTCGCTCGAAACCATAAGCCATCTGATTAGTACCATTAATGCCTTGATCGCCAGCGCGGCCGAAAAGTAGACGGCGGTTCTGAAGAGATCAACCGCAGCGTTCACGAGATTGCTGGCGCTGTCGAAAGCATGACAACAGGTTTTGAGCAGAGCGCCGCTACGACCCAGGGATTGGTGTCTCTTGGGGACCGCCTACACGGGCTGGTCAAGCAATTCCGCGTTTAAATCAATCATCCTGAAGGCTCTGATTAGGGCCCTCAGGAACAAGTTCGTGGTTTTCAGTGTTCTAACCCAAAGCGGCGTTTGTTGCTCTTGAACTGAACTTGGAACCCTGATGAAAAGCACGCGACTTGAAAACAGAACGTTTATTCTTCTCCTGATTTTTGTCTCGATCGCATTTGCCTGGATTCTGCTGCCTTACTATGGCGCAGTCTTTTGGGGTGCGATTTTGGCGATTATTTTCGCCCCTATGCAGCGCTGGTTTCTTAAGCGCTACAACAACCGTAAAAATCTTGCGGCGTTAAGCAGCTTGGGCGTATGCCTGCTTATTGTCATTTTGCCAGTCACTGTAATCAGTATATCCCTTGCTCAGGAAGGCAGTGCGCTATATCAAAGGGTCAACAGCGGGCAGCTTAACTTTGGCGAATACTTTCAGCATATGTGGCAGTCGCTACCAAACGGCATTAAAAGCATATTGCATAGATTTGATATTACCGATCCAGAAAGTATTCGTGAGCGCCTGACGCAAAGCGTTGCCCAGGGTAGTCAGGCATTGGCAAGCAGAGCCTTGTTGGTAGGGCAGGGAACGTTCCAGTTGGTCATCAGCTTTGGCATCATGCTGTACCTTCTGTTTTTCCTGCTTCGTGATGGGCAATACCTTGTCGGTTTGATCCGCAAGGCCATCCCGTTGAGTGAGATCCACAAGCGCAGTCTGCTGCGCAAGTTCACTGCTGTTATCCGCGCCACGGTAAAGGGCAACATTATTGTGGCAATTGTTCAAGGCGCTTTGGGTGGGTTTATCCTTGGTGTACTAGGCGTTGAGGCTGCGGTTCTCTGGGGTGTAGTAATGGCGTTCCTGTCCTTGCTGCCTGCGGTAGGGGCTGGATTGATCTGGGGGCCGGTGGCTGCTTATTTCCTGTTAACCGGTTCGGTATGGCAGGGAGTTGTGTTGATTTTATTCGGGGTGATCGTTATTGGTCTGGTCGATAACATCCTTCGCCCTATCCTGGTAGGCAAGGACACCAAGCTGCCCGACTATGCGGTACTGATCTCTACCTTGGGAGGAATGTCACTGTTTGGCCTCAACGGGTTTGTTATCGGTCCGCTGGTGGCTGCACTCTTCATGTCGGTGTGGGACCTCTTCATGCACCGTGAAGAGGAACAAAGTTCGTAGGCAATAAAAAAGCCCCATCAATGAACTGACCCCCGAAAGTTGGACATCAGAAGTGGGCTTTAAAGCGTAGCTAACTCAGTGCTTTGAGTTAGCTACGCTGCTTATCCTCTCTATCCGGTAGAGATTGGGACTCACGTTGAGAGGACCTCAAGGGAGTCATTGTTTTACCCTTTTGTTTTTAAATCCTCTATCACAGCCTGTCGCTCTTCTTCAGGCTTTTTGGCTAGCGCTTGCATGTCGATAGCGCTATGGCCTGCTTTATGAAGTTTCTCGCCGTTCTCCAAAACGAAACCACGTACCTCCTCAGTCTCTTCGGCTAGCATCAGCATGGTGTAGGCGTTATGGCCTGCCGCGTGAAGGGTCGCGCCAAGGTAAACGGAAAGCCTGTGAGCCTTAGCTAGCTCCTCGCATCGCTCGTTAAAGCGCGATGCCTAGACGCCTCAGTTTAGCTTCTCGCTCGGCGGCAGGCTGTGCGGCCAAGTCGTTCATGGCAAAACTGTCATAGCCTGCGGCCTTTAGCGTCTGGCCGTGAGTTACGACAAAAGTTCTCCCGGCGGCAGGCTGTGTGGCCAAGTCGTTCATGGCAAAACTGTCATAGCCTGCGGCCTTTAGCGTCTGGCCGTGAGTTAAGACAAAAGTTCGCTCGGCGGCAGGCTGTGCGGCCAAGTCGTTCATGGCATAACCGTCATAGCCTGCGGCCTTTAGCGTCTGGCCGTGGGTTAAGACAAAAGTTTGCTCGGCGGCAGGCTGTGCGGCCAAGGCGTTCATGGCATAACCGTAATAGTCTGCGGCCTTTAGCGTCTGGCCGTGAGTTAAGACAAAAGTTTGCTCGGCGGCAGGCTGTGCGGCCAAGTCGTTCATGACATAACCGTTATAGCCTGCGGCCTTTAGCGTCTGGGCATTGGTCAGGACAAAGGTTTGCTCGGCGGCAGGCTGTGCGGCCAAGTCGTTCATGGCATCACCGTTATAGC
>NZ_BMNW01000003.1:577361-577472 GCF_014646755.1 Pseudomonas asuensis
CCGTGAGTTAAGACAAAAGTTTGCTCGGCGGCAGGCTGTGCGGCCAAGTCGTTCATGGCATCACCGTTATAGCCTGCGGCCTTTAGCGTCTGGGCATTGGTCAGGACAAAG
>NZ_BMNW01000004.1 GCF_014646755.1 Pseudomonas asuensis
AACCTTGGTCAGGGCTGCGGTCAGCGTTGTCTTACCATGGTCGACGTGGCCGATGGTGCCGACGTTGACGTGCGGTTTGTTACGTTCAAATTTTTCTTTAGCCATCGACACTCTCTCCCATCAAGAATTGAGCAAGTAACGCCGCCATAAAATAAAGGCAGATATTCACATATCTGCCCTTAATAATGGAGCTCATGAGCGGATTTGAACCGCTGACCTCACCCTTACCAAGGGTGTGCTCTACCAACTGAGCTACATGAGCAAACTACAACAAACTGGAGCGGGTAGCGGGAATCGAACCCGCATCATCAGCTTGGAAGGCTGAGGTTCTACCACTGAACTATACCCGCAGAGCCTGTAGCTCTTGCAATTTGGTGGAGGGATCCCTCCAAAGGAGGCAGCACTCTATTCGCTTGCTGCCGTCGTGTCAAGGATTTTCTTACTTTTCCTCAACTTACGTTGCTTTGACTGCCAACAAGTGGACTTACATGTTCAAGGCGGGCGCATTTTATGCATTTAATTTTCGGCATGCAATCATTAAATGCAACTTTCGCTAAATTTTTCTTAAAAAACAAAGGGCCGCCTAAGCGACCCCTTATTTTCTAGCTTAAAAATTAAAGCTGCGGGCCTGCGGCCTTGATTCCGTCAGATACGCCACTGAACTTTTTGAAGTTCTCAATGAATTTGCCTGCCAGTGTTTTAGCCGACTCATCATAGGCATCTTTGTCTGCCCAGGTATTACGAGGATTAAGCAGCACGGTATCAACACCCGCCACAGCCTTTGGAACGTCGAGATTAATGATAGGTAGATGCTCTGTCTCGACATCAACAAGCGCGCCACTCTGGATCGCGGCAATCACTGCCCGCGTAGTCGGGATATTAAAGCGCTTACCCACACCGTAACCGCCGCCGGTCCACCCTGTATTTACCAGGTAAACCTTGGAGCCAAAGCCATTGATGCGCTTAATTAGAAGCTCAGCATACTCAGCAGCCGGACGCGGGAAGAACGGCGCACCGAAGCAGGTAGAGAATGTAGACTTGATACCTGACCCCGAACCCATTTCAGTCGAGCCTACCAGCGCTGTGTAACCTGAAAGGAAATGGTAGGCCGCTTGTTCATTATTAAGGATCGATACTGGAGGTAGCACACCCGTTAAGTCGCAGGTGAGGAAGATTACGGCATTAGGCTCACCACCACGATTAAGCTCAGCACGCTTCTCAATCAGCTCGCGAGGATATGCCGCTCGACTATTCTGGGTCAGGCTATCATCTGAGTAGTCTGGCTGACGCGACTGCGGATCAAGCACCACGTTTTCCAGTACAGCGCCAAACTGGATAGCTCTCCAGATAACAGGCTCATTCTTTTCGGACAGGTCGATACACTTGGCGTAACAGCCACCTTCTATATTAAAGACGGTACCAACGCCCCAGCCGTGCTCGTCATCACCGATAAGGTAACGACTTTCATCAGCAGACAGGGTTGTCTTACCTGTTCCTGACAGGCCGAAGAACAGCGTAACGTCGCCTTCCTCACCCATGTTGGCCGCACAGTGCATGGGGAGCACATCGTGCTCGGGCAGCAGGAAGTTCTGTACCGAGAACATGGCCTTCTTCATCTCACCGGCATAACGCATACCCGCGATTAGTACTTTACGAGCAGCGAAATTGATGATGACGGTGCCATCGGAATTGGTTCCATCACGCTCAGGTTCGCAGACAAACCAAGGGGCGTTGAGGATTTCCCACTCTTGGCGAGACTGAGGGTTGTAACTTTCCGGGTTAATGAACAGGCAACGACCGAAAAGGTTATGCCAGGCGGTTTCCGTAGTCATCTTGACCGCAAGGTAGTGCTCCGGATCGGAGCCTACATGAACATGCGAAACGAAGTGATCCCGCTCGCCGACATAAGTCGAGACGCGATCCCATAGCGCATCGAATTTCTCCGCCGGAAAAGGACGGTTGATGGAACCCCAATCGATGGCATCACGCGTAGACGACTCTTCAACAATGAAGCGATCGGCTGGCGAGCGGCCGGTGCGATGTCCAGTCCTGACTACAAGAGAGCCATTGGCGGCTAACTCACCCTCGCCGCGCCGAAGCGCCTCTTCTACCAGCTGCGCGGCGCTAATATCGGTATAAACGTTGGCTTGCGTCATGTAGTTCCCCGTCGGCCCTCGGCCGGTCCTTTTGCGTTTTGTAGCTTAACCCGAGTTTGGCTACATAAAAAACGAAGTCGCGCGATTATGCCAGAAAGCCTATTCCTGATTGCAATGGTTAGTGACGGGTTTCTTGCGGTGTTTGGCTTCCACCGCCTGCAAAAATCTGCGCGACATCGGCAGCGTCGAACAGGTATCGCTGATTACAGAACTGGCAGTCGATTTCTATTTGACCACCCTGCTCCTGCAGTAGCAGTTCGACATCTTCCTGGCCCACAGAGACAAGCGCGTTAGCAGAACGTTCCCTAGAGCAGCCACAATGGAACTCTACGAGTTGTGGATCAAAGACCCTGACGGTTTCCTCATGATAGAGACGGTGTAATACCGTTTCGTTGGGCAGACCCAGTAATTCCTCTGCAGTCAACGTATTACCAAGCGTTGTGAGGTGCTCCCAGTTAGCCTCACGCGACTCTTTGTCCTTGTGCTTATCAGCCGGCAGTTGTTGAAGCAGGAATCCGCGGGCACGACGCCCATCAGCGTTGAGCCAGAATCGGGTAGGTAATTGCTCTGAAGTAGCAAAATAGTTTGAGAGGCATTCAGCCAGTGTCTGCCCCTCAAGCGGAACGATGCCCTGGTAACGCTGACCATTGGTTGGGTCTATTGTGATGGCCAGGGTACCTTCAGGCATCAGATCTTTAAGCGTGGCATCTGGGGCAATGTCTTCTGCGTTGTAACGAGCGATACCACGAACTTGTCTGGCGCTTGAGCATTCCACCATTAATAAAGGCAGCGCACCGCTGGAACGTGCCTGCAGCACAAGCAGGCCATCAAACTTGAGCGTGCCGCAGAGCAAGGCTGCTGCCGCAAGCATTTCACCCAAGAGCTGGGCAACAGGTTCAGGGTAGGGATGTTTTGCGAGAACTTCTACATAGCTTCTTTCGAGCAATGCAAGCTCGCCGCGAACATCGGTGTCTTCAAAAAGGAAACGCTGTGTGTAATCAAATGGAGTCATGACAAAAGTACGCTTGAACAGGGAAAATGACAAAAGCGTGACAACACTTACGTACAGTCACGTTTTCTGTTTACTCATATGGATTCATTTCATTCTATGGACAATGCAACACTCTTCCAAGCCAAGTGGCAATGGCGAGCGTTCCTAATTAGCCACCTTGTGGCGCTGCTGTTGATTACTCTTTGGCTTATTCCTTCTGTACGCATCGCCCTTCTTAATATGGATGCGCACCTATTCCATGTATTGAACTCACCACTGGAAAGCAATACGGTCTGGCTACACGTCTGGGCTGTAGCCAGCCTGCGGCCGTTTGACATCGTTGTAGGTGTGATTCTTCTTGCGCTTACCGTACGCGGCAATTGGGTGTTCAAGCCAGAGCAGGTGCGCAGCGCCTTGTTCGGACTGCTTACGGTATTGCTAACGCTGTTACTTATACGCAGTTTCTTTACCAAAGCCATTGAAGCGGCTGGCCTGCAGCATGCCAGTCCATCCGACCTATTGGCCCATGCTATTCATATGAGCGATTACTTCCAAACCTGGGAGAGGACATGGGAGCTAAAGGATCGCTCCGGCGCCAGCTTCCCTGGAGATCACGCTTCGGTGCTCCTACTCTGGGGCTTCTTTCTAACCGCTTTTACGCGCAAGCCATTACAACTTATGGTCACCTGGCTGCTGGTATTCCTGTTCATGATGCCGCGCCTAGTGGCAGGCGCTCATTGGGCCTCGGACGACTATATAGGCGGAGTTGCCATTGCCCTTCTCGCAATGGCCTGGGGGCTTTACACCCCCCTCGCCCATGCCGGCAGCCGTCTCCTGACCCAGATCACGACCCCACTCTTTCGTGTATCCGCTCATCTGCCGGTTATTAATCGGCTGAGCCTTGTCAGATACTGCTGACTAATTTAGTCATTCGCCCGAGAGTCAGCGTCGCCCCGGAATCGATGAATCTGGCGACGCTGCTTCTTGGTCGGACGACCATCCGTTGCCAACCCAAGCGCCCCTGCCTTACGCATGGCAGTTGCGCGCTCACGTCGCTCAAGACTTTCCTCTGTCTCCCGATACAGTAACTGGGCCTCGGGCGCCCCGCGACGTTGTTGAGACAGCGAGAGGACCACAACAGTCTTCTCGTCGAAACCCTGACGAATCGTTAGCTCATCGCCGACCTTGGGTTCCTTACTAGGCTTGCAACGCTCACCACGACACTGAACCTTGCCTCCTTCGATAGCCGTTTTGGCCAAGGCTCGTGTTTTGAAGAACCGTGCAGCCCATAGCCATTTATCCAGACGGACTTTTTCATCTATATCTTGAATAGACGTCATTAACGAAAACGCTCCGAATACTTATCTATTTTTGCCATTAGACCAGGGCTGGTTACAGGCATTCTAAAGGTACGATCATGAAAACCTTCTTTCCTGAAGAGCTGACCAATCCCATGCGGTGCCAAGGCTGTCATCAAAGCGAACCTCTTGGGTTTGATTTCGCTTTTGCCTATCAGCCCATTGTTGATGTGAGCACTCGCAGTATTTTTGCCCATGAAGCGCTAATCCGCGGCCCAGAAGGCCAAGGCGCACTTTCAGTGCTTCAACAAGTGGATGCTCACAACCGCTACCGTTTCGATCAGCTGTGCCGAACCAAGGCGATTTCAGGTGCTGCAAGGCTTGGAATGAAGGAAAAGCTTTCCATTAATTTCCTGCCGAACGCGGTCTATCGACCGGAGTTATGCATTCGCAGCACTCTGGAAGCTGCCAAGCAACATAACTTCCCGCTGAGCAATCTTATTTTTGAAACAGTTGAAAGCGAGCATATTGGCAATAGTCAGCATCTGACGCATATCCTGCGAGAATATCGGCAGTTCGGCTTCATGACGGCAATCGATGACTTTGGCGCCGGACATTCGGGTTTGAATCTACTAGCGGAATTTCAACCAGATCTCATCAAGCTGGATATGGCCTTGATTCGTAATATCGATCATGATCGCGTTCGTCAGGCAATTGTTCGAGGTGTTGTCTCCATTTGCATGGAGTTGAATATCGGCATTATTGCCGAAGGTGTTGAGACCACCGCCGAGCGCGACTGCCTGCGTGACATTGGCATTACGCTGATGCAGGGTTACTGGTTCGCCAAACCTGCTTTCAACGCGCTAGCCTCTATCGATAAGCAAATATGGGGACATTGATCCCGACTTCAAGGATTACGCTTGGACACACTCGACGAGCTGGCCATTATCGGCCTACGTGAATGGGTCGCCCTACCGGAGTTGGGCGTAATCGGCCTGCGAGCCAAGATTGATACAGGAGCGAGCACTTCGGCCCTGCATGCAACGGAAGTCGTTCCTTTTGAGCGCAACGGTGAACGCTGGGTACGTTTTACGGTCCATCTGGGCACACTGGTGCAATCCCGGCATCGGCATTGCGAGGCGCCACTGGTTGCTAAAAAAACCATAAGAAGCTCCAATGGCCATGCCCAGAACCGCTATGTGATTCGAACAAATCTCGCCCTGGGTGATCGATCCTGGCCAGTAGAGTTTACGCTGGCCTGCCGAAAGAGCATGCGCTACCGAATGCTCCTAGGCTCGAAAGCACTGGTCGAAGGTGGCCTGATCGTGAATCCGGCCATCAGTTATGCGCAAGACAAACCTATCCTATCCCTCTCTCCCGCTCCGGGTGCTGCATGAAAATCGCTGTGCTGTCGCGTAATCCTCGCCTGTATTCCACTCGTCGCCTGGTGGAAGCCGGGGAGCAACGTGGTCATCAGATGGTTGTGATCGATACGTTGCGCGCGTATATGAATATCGCAAGCCACAAACCGCAGATTCACTATAGAGGCAAGCCGCTCGAAGACTTCGATGCCGTGATTCCGCGAATTGGGGCGTCGGTAACGTTTTATGGCTGCGCAGTGCTGCGGCAGTTTGAAATGATGGGTGTTTTTCCACTCAATGAATCGGTGGCGATTAGCCGCGCTCGCGACAAGCTGCGCTCTCTGCAACTTATGTCACGCAAGGGTGTAGGTCTGCCGGTAACTGGCTTCGCACATTCTCCTGATGATGTACCTGATCTGATCCGCATGGTGGGTGGCGCGCCATTGGTCATCAAACTGCTGGAAGGTACTCAGGGTATTGGTGTGGTGTTGTGCGAGACAGAGAAGGCTGCCGAGTCGGTTCTGGAAGCATTCATGGGTCTCAAGCAGAACATCATGGTGCAGGAGTACATCCGCGAGGCAGGTGGTGCAGATATTCGCTGTTTTGTGGTGGGCGACAAAGTAATTGCAGCCATGAAACGTCAGGCCAAACCAGGCGAGTTTCGCTCAAACCTGCACCGAGGCGGTACGGCAAGCCTGGTCAAGATTACGCCGGAAGAGCGTATGGCTGCTATTCGAGCCGCCAAGGTGCTGGGCTTGAATGTGGCAGGTGTCGATATTCTCCGTTCCAATCATGGTCCGCTGGTCATGGAGGTGAATTCTTCGCCAGGCCTGGAAGGTATTGAACAAACTACCAACCAGGATATTGCCGGCATGATTATCCAGCATCTGGAAAAGAACAGCGCCCCCAACCTGACACGCACGAAGGGTAAAGGCTAAGGCATGGCAGGTAGTACTTCTCTTCTTGATGCTTCCAGCTTTGCAGGCAAGGTGGCTCTGATCGCACCAGCCGCAGCCATTGCCAACGAGGCGCTGGAAGTGACTTACGCTCAGTTGGCTGAAATGGGGGTCTCCTATATAGCAGGCGAGCATGCAAGGGCTCGCCACCGCTATCTGGCAGGCACCCTGGATCAGCGCCTGGCCGATCTTTATGCGGCCTTTGAGCATCCGGAAGTGAGTGCTGTCTGGTGCCTACGCGGCGGTTATGGTTGTGCTCAGCTTTTACCGCATATCGATTGGGCGCGTATCAGACGGGCTGGCCCCAAGCCGCTGATTGGCTTTTCCGATATTTCGATCATGCTTAGCGCTTTCCATCGTCATGGCCTGCCCGGGGTGCACGGCCCAGTGGCTACGGCATTGGCGAAAACATATGGCGGCGAAGAGCAGGAGCATCATGAGGACTCGTTCCGCAGTCTTGATCGGCTGCTCAAGTCAACCAAAGGCTATTTACCCGCCAAGCCTGTCAGCCGTGTAGGCAAAACCATTCAGGGACCACTGATTGGCGGCAACCTTACTGCATTGGCCAGCGCTGAAGGCACAGGATATGGCCTCTATGCGCCTGCTGGCGCCATTTTGGTGCTGGAAGACGTGGGCGAACCTTATTACCGAATCGAGCGTAGTCTTTGGCAACTACTGAACAGTATCGATAGCGCCCAGCTTGGCGCTGTCTGCCTTGGGACCTTTACAGACTGCCCTCGCAAAGGCGTTGCACACAGCATCGAAGAGATTGTTGCTGAATGGCTAGCACCGCATGGCGTTCCGCTATTTAGTGGGTTGCCGAGTGGGCACGGTCCAGATAACCAGGCTTGGCCTTATGGTCGGGAAGCCCGTCTCGATCACGACGGGCTCCATTGGTAGCGTCAGGTCAACTAGCAGTACGAGGCAGCAGCAAGCCTAACGGCAACAGAACACGCGCCTCGACTCCACCGCCGTCACGGTTTCGTAGCTCTACGCTGCCCCCATGCTGGGCGGCAATGCGCCTGACGATGGCTAGTCCCAGCCCGGTTCCAGAGCCGGTGCGCGCCCGATTGCCGCGGATGAAAGGGTTGAAGATTTCTTCTATCTCATTAGGGTCGATACCTGGGCCCTGATCCAGAACACTCAGCACCACGTAGGGCGCAGTCGAGTCTCCCCCCACATGCGCTCTGACCTCTACAGCACCGCCGCCATGCTTGAAAGCATTTTCCAAAAGGTTGGTTAGCATTCGCTTGATCGATACGCGTCGCAGCGCGACTGGCGGTACGTCAGTTTGAGAGAGTCGTACGCGCTCTTCATTCTGGTTGTAGGGCGCTACTGCCTCCTGAATCAGATCGTTCAGGTTTGTCTCTTCCAGCGGTTCGTCCCGGCCATCACGTATAAAAGCCAGGAACTGATCAAGAATAAGGTTCATGTCCTCGATATCACGAACCATGTCCTCCGTCATCTCATCCGTTTCTGGCAGCAACTCAACAGCGAGACGCAGGCGTGTCAGCGGCGTCCGCAAATCGTGGGAAACACCTGCCAACATCAATTCACGCTCACGCCCCGCCTGCTCCACATCATGAGCCATCTGATTGAAAGCGTGATAGACCTCCATGATTTCGCTTGGCGCATCGCTTTCCGGCAGACGAACACTATGCCCCTTCCCCAGTTCTCGTGCTGCAACGACGAGTCGCTTGAGCGGCCGGTTCAGCTGACCGACAAATACCCAGGCCACAGCCGTAGAAAACAGGCCAATCCCGAAGAACCAGCCCAGCACGCTCCAGATGCGCTGGCCCCGCAGAGGGTGGGCATACAGCGGAATTTTGATCCAATCAGGCCCTAGTGATGGCGCCAGCACCCAAAGTGCAGGCCCCTGCTGTACACGCACCCTGACCTGGGTATCCGGCCCTAGCTCCTGCTGCATCTGTCGATCGAAGATCTCACTATAAGGCCAGTGGTATTCGCCCGCTGGAACCGTTTCCGGCGATTCATAGTGCAGTCCGGATGCCTGAGCGACAGCCGGACGGTCGTCTGGGTCGGCAGCCCAATAGGCGCGTAGTGTCAGCGCAGCGCCATGGCTGTATTGGCGATCTACCAGCACATCTTCGTTGAGCAGCAGATAAACCAGCGTCAGTGCCTTTGAGAACAGCACAGCAATCAGAACCAGCCAGAGCGAACGTGCAAAGAAGCTTTGAGGGAACCAGGCAGGCGTTTTCATAGTAACCACACGTCGTTAATGCTCCGAGCATATTGACCATCCCGCGAAGGCACACTTCATGGAAAAGGCATTGATTTTGTTGAGTGACTGAACAAAACGGCTTTTTAACTGCCTCACAGCCTCGTTTCGCTAAGAAATATTTTGATACATTTGCCCGACTTTCTTTTTAGACCTCCCACACTGGAGATATTTCGTGTCCGATATGTGCCATACCGGCTTGGACATTGGCTTTGCATCCCTTAGTTACGCCCAGGTAGTTTTCCTAGGTGTTGTGCAGGGTATCACCGAGCTCCTGCCAATTTCCTCTACTGCTCACATGCGTGTTGTCCCAGCCCTGTTAGGTTGGCAAGACCCTGGCTCCGCCTTTTCCGCCGCCATGCAAATGGCTGCTCTGGCAGCTGTCATTAGCTATTTCTGGCGTGATGTCAGCTCCGTTACAGTTGGCAGCGTCAACGCGGTTCGTCAGAAAGATTACAACAGCCGTGCCTTTGTTCTGGCCATGGCCATCATTCTGGCTACGATTCCCATCTGTGTGGTCGGGCTTGCGCTTTCCCCGGTACTCAATGCCTGCGACTCGCCCTTGCGGAGCTTAAGCGTCATTGGGTATGCCTGCCTGGGTATGGCAGCGCTGCTGGCAATTGCCGAGCTCACCTGTAAACACAAACGCGACATGAGCGAGATGCGTCTACGTGATGCATTGATTGTAGGGATTGCTCAGATCGGGGCATTGATTCCGGGTGTATCTCGCTCCGGCTCGACGCTGACAGCAGCCATGTTCCTCAACCTCAAACGTGAAGAAGCGGCCCGCTTTTCCTTCCTGCTCGGCCTACCAGCAATTGCACTGGCCGGCCTTAAGGAATTGGTAGTCCTTTGGCATGCGTCCATCCCGGCAGAAGCCTGGTCGCTTCTGCTGGTAGGCATCCTGGTGGCAAGCCTTTCGGCGTTTGCAGCCATCTGGGGCTTGATGCGCTTTCTGGAGCGCTTCTCAACCTGGATCTTCATTGTCTATCGAGCGCTGCTGGGTATCTTCCTACTGGTAGGTATTCACAACGGCTTGTTCGCCTAACTGTGTCCCTACGTGCCGGACTGTTACTTGTTGCCGTCCGGCACGAATACGTAGCCCACACCCCAGACTGTCTGGATGTAACGGGGTTTAGAAGGATCAGGCTCGATCATTCGGCGCAGGCGAGAAATCTGTACGTCGATCGACCGCTCCAATGCATCCCACTCACGTCCACGCGCCAGATTCATCAGCTTGTCACGGGTTAGCGGCTCGCGTGCGTGCTGAACCAGAGCCTTGAGCACTGCGAATTCACCTGTCGTCAGCATATGCACTTCATCGCCGCGTTTCAGTTCGCGGGTTGCCAGTGAAAGCTCATAATCACCAAAGGTCACGACGGCATCTTCACTGCCCGGTGCGCCTGGCACTTGAGGGGCCTGACGGCGTAGAACCGCCTTGATACGAGCCAGAAGCTCGCGAGGATTGAAAGGCTTTGCCAGATAATCGTCAGCGCCCTGCTCAAGCCCCTGGATACGGCTGCCTTCATCGCCTTTGGCAGTCAGCATAATGATCGGGATCTGATTGTTCTGCTCGCGCAGACGGGCACAGGCCGACATACCGTCCTCGCCTGGCATCATCAGGTCCAATACGACCAGATGAAACAGCTCACGGGACATTAGGCGGTCCATTTGTTCGGTGCTTTCTACGGTACGCACACGGTAGCCCTGCTCGGCCAGAAAACGCTCGAGCAGGCGACGCAGACGAGCATCGTCATCTACGACCAGAATCTTTTCACCTTCCGAAACGGGGGTGGTGCTCATGTCAGCTCCTTGAAATAGGGAAGTGGATTATGGCGCAGGCCTCATCCGCAGAGGGACAGTCCATTGTTAGCAGATTTTTCTTGGGAATGGGTGATTAGCCTGCATAAGAAGTTGAAAGCACACACTTATCCTTGGCAAATTGCCGCAGCGCGTTAGTACTCGACAGGTATAATGCAGCGCTTTCAAGCCTGCCGGTCAGGCCCGCTTCTCTGGTTTTCAGGTGGTTTCATGGACAGTATCAATTCCCGCATCGCCGAAGAACTCGGCGTCCGCCCACAACAGGTCGCCGCAGCCGTGGCACTGCTCGATGAGGGATCGACGGTTCCTTTCATTGCCCGCTATAGAAAAGAAGTCACCGGCAGCCTCGACGATACGCATCTGCGTCATCTGGAAGAACGCCTGCGCTACTTGCGCGAATTGGAAGAGCGTCGCACAGCGATCCTGTCAAGTATCGAAGAACAGGGCAAGCTTACGCCAGAGCTTGCCCGCGATATCAAGCAGGCCGATACCAAGACCCGCCTTGAAGACCTTTACCTGCCTTATAAGCAGAAGCGTCGCACCAAAGGACAGATTGCACTGGAAGCCGGTCTTGGCCCGCTGGCAGATGCCCTGATCAATGACCCGAACCTGTCTCCCGAGGCCGAAGCGGCCAATTATGTAGACGAGAGCAAGGGCGTCGCCGATGTGAAAGCCGCGCTGGAAGGTGCCAAGTACATCCTGATGGAGCGCTTTGCTGAAGATGCCGACCTCCTGGAAAAGCTACGCTCGTTCCTAAAGCAGGAAGCGACACTCTCAGCTCGCCTGGTGGCTGGAAAGGAGCAGGAGGGGGCCAAGTTCAGCGACTATTTCGAGCATGATGAACTCTTTAGAAATGTACCGCCACACCGGGCCCTGGCGATTTTCCGGGGTCGTAACGAAGGTATTCTGAGCGCCTCGCTCAAGGTAGGTGATGAAGCGCCTGGCACGATGCACCCCTGCGAGGTGATGATTGCTGAGCATTTCGAGGTGAAGAGCCAGAACCGCGCAGCGGATAAGTGGCTTGCTGAGGTAGTGCGCTGGACATGGAAGGTCAAGTTGTACACGTCGCTGGAAACCGACCTGCTGGGTGAGCTGCGCGAGAAAGCTGAGGACGATGCCATCAGTGTATTTGCCCGCAACCTGCATGATCTGCTGCTGGCAGCACCTGCGGGCCCACGCGCTACGCTGGGCCTGGACCCAGGGTTGCGTACAGGCGTGAAAGTGGCCGTGGTCGATGCCACCGGCAAGCTGCTGGCAACTGACACGGTTTACCCACATGCACCTAAAAACCAGTGGGATCAGACTATCGATACGCTTGCCAAACTGTGCGCCAAACATGCTGTTGACCTGATTGCCATTGGCAACGGCACTGCCAGCCGCGAGACGGATAAACTGGCCGGCGAGCTGATCAAAAAATATCCAGGGCTGAAGATGACCAAGATCATGGTCAGCGAGGCGGGCGCCTCTGTGTACTCCGCGTCTGAGCTTGCGGCCAAGGAGTTCCCAGACTTGGATGTCTCCCTACGCGGCGCCGTATCCATTGCCCGTCGTTTGCAGGACCCCTTGGCCGAGCTGGTGAAGATTGAGCCCAAGTCTATTGGCGTTGGCCAGTACCAGCATGACGTATCCCAACTCAAGCTGGCCCGTAGCCTGGACGCCGTGGTTGAGGACTGTGTAAACGCCGTGGGCGTGGATGTAAATACCGCTTCTGCGGCCCTGCTTGCCCGAATCTCAGGCCTGAACGCAACACTGGCGCAGAACATTGTGGCTTATCGCGACCTGAACGGTGCGTTCAAGTCCCGTCATGAACTGAGAAAGGTAAGCCGTCTGGGAGACAAGACCTTTGAGCAGGCCGCAGGCTTCTTGCGCGTCATGAGCAGTAATAATCCACTGGATGCTTCGGGCGTCCACCCGGAAGCCTACCCTGTCGTTGAGCGCATCGCCGCCGATACCGGTCGTGATATTCGCTCCCTGATAGGAGACTCCAGCTTCCTTAAGCGCTTGGACCCAAAGAAATTTACCGATGAGACTTTTGGTCTACCAACCGTGACGGACATCCTGAGCGAGCTGGACAAGCCAGGACGCGACCCGCGCCCTGAGTTCAAGACAGCGGAATTTCAGGAGGGCGTCGAGTCCCTCAAGGACCTGAAACCCGGCATGATTCTCGAAGGCGTGGTAACAAACGTGACCAACTTCGGCGCATTCGTCGATATTGGTGTTCACCAGGACGGCCTCGTACACATCAGTGCGCTGTCCGAAAAGTTTGTCAAAGACCCCTACGAAGTGGTGAAGGCCGGCGATATTGTGAAGGTCAAGGTCATGGAGGTGGATATCCCCCGTAACCGTGTCGGCTTGTCCATGCGCATGGACGATACACCCGGTGAAAAGGTAGAAGGCCCGCGTGGCGGGCAATCACGTGGCGGCAAACCTGCAAACAACCCGCCGCGTGATCGTAATGCGCCTCGCAATGACAGCAAACCGGCAGCCAACGGCGCCATGGCAGCGCTGTTCGCCAACGCCAAACAATTAAGGAAGTAACCATGAGCCAGTCCGTGGCAGGTAATGACAGTGCGTTCAGCCAGCTATTGGGGATGCGTATCCTCAAGGCTGAAAATGGAGAGTCCGAAGTACGGATGAGCATGCAGGACAAGCTTCTCAACCTGCACGGCAAGATGCATGGCGGCGCGCTGTTCTCGCTAATCGATACAGCACTTGGGCAGGCCAGTCACAGCCTGTTCGAAGGCAAGCCCGGTAGCGTGACCCTGGAATGCAAGGTCAACTACATTCGCGGTGTCAGCGAAGGAGAGATTGTCTGCCGTGCCAAGGTAATCCACCCTGGGCGCAAGACGCATGTCATCGAAGCGGAAGTGCATCAGAACGACAAGCTGGTGGCCAAAGCTCAGGCAACATTCGCCTGTTTGTAACGGTTCGCCCGGTGCGCTCTGCGCCGGGCTTTTATCCAGCCATAACGGCTATCGCACCGGCGGTGTACTTCGTCCATTTTCGAATGCAACCGTGGTGCGCCTATTGAAGTCTATTCGACAGACTTGTACACCGGCTCACTCATCCCCATAGTGGGGCCACTGTCGAGCGAAGGAAAACATCTTGAGCGATATCTTGACCCGCCGCCTGGCCCTGCTCGGCGATTCTGCCCATCTGTCGTTGCTGACTGAATGTCAGCATGGCATTGAACGTGAAACCCTCCGTGTAGACGAGCACGGTAATCTAGCCCAGACGCCCCATCCAGTGGCCCTAGGCTCGGCGCTGACGAATCCGCAGATCACGACGGACTACTCGGAAGCCCTGCTTGAATTCATTACTCCGACGGCGCACGACCCGGTTAAGGTGCTTGAGCAGCTCGACACTATTCACCGCTTCGCTGCCCGCCAGCTCGGCGATGAGCTCTTGTGGAGCCCATCAATGCCTTGCCCGTTGCCAGAGGAAGAGCAGATTCCGATTGCTCACTATGGCACTTCCCATATCGGCAAGCTCAAGCACGTGTATCGTCGCGGGTTGGCCGTACGCTACGGCCGTACCATGCAGTGTATCGCCGGTATTCATTACAATTTCTCGCTACCGGAAAAGCTCTGGCCATTGCTGCGCCAGGCGGAAGGCGATACCCGTAGCGACCGTGACTACCAGTCTTCGCGCTATATTGCACTGATTCGCAATTTCCGCCGATACAGTTGGATGTTGATGTACCTGTTTGGCGCGTCTCCAGCGCTGGATGTCGGATTTATGCGTGGCCGTCCGCATCAGTTGGAGACATTCGACGCTGACACGCTTTATCTGCCCTATGCAACCAGCTTGCGGATGAGCGATCTGGGTTATCAGAGCGAGGCACAGGCCAGCCTGACGCCCTGCTACAACGACTTGCAGAGCTACACTGAAAGCTTGCGTAAGGCTGTGGCAACGCCCTATCCACCTTACGCTGAAATCGGCACTCACCGCGATGGCGAATGGGTGCAGCTCAACACCAATATCCTGCAGATTGAAAACGAGTACTACTCGAACATCCGGCCCAAGCGCGTTACCCGTACAGGCGAGCGCCCCGTCCAGGCGCTGATTGCTCGCGGGGTGCAGTACATTGAAGTCCGCTGTCTGGATATCAATCCGTTCCTGCCATTAGGCATCGATGTAGTGGAATCGCGCTTTTTGGATGCTTTCCTGCTGTTCTGCGCCCTCGAAGAAAGTCCGCCGTTGAACGGCGAATGCAGCGAGTGCACCCAGAACTTTACCAAGATCGTGAAGGAAGGCCGCAAGCCTGGCCTGTTCCTGCAACGCCAAGGCGCTCCGATTTCAATGCTGGACTGGGCCGAGCGGTTGCTGGGCTGCATTGATCGCTGTGCGAAACTGCTGGATAACGCCTATGGTGGCAATGCCTATCACGCCTCGGTTGAAGAGCAGCGCCACAAGTTTATCAACCCAGCCCTGACGCCTTCAGCTCAAGTCTTGGCAGAAATGCGTAAGCATGACGAAAGCTTTGCTGAGTTCTCGCTGCGGCAGAGCAAGGCACATGCAGACTATTTCCGCCAGGCTGAGCTAAGCCCTGAGCAACAAACACAGTTCGAGCATATGGCGAAGCAGTCGTTGAAAGAGCAAGAGGAGCTGGAGGCTGCCGACCAGGGCGACTTCGATACCTTTGCAGCGGCCTATCAGGCTAGCATTCTTGGCACACTGAGCGTTTAGCGTTCGGGTTCTGGCCGGGCAGACCGGCCAGAATCCTTTATAGCGTTTTTTCGAAAATCTTTGAGTTGCGCTGATAGTTGTACAGCGAGGCCCGAGCGCTGGGCAGCCGATCAATACTACTAGGCTCGAAGCCTCGCTCACGAAACCAGTGAGCCGTACGGGTCGTCAGGACAAACAAGGTCTTGATGCCTTGAGCGCGGGCTCTCTGCTCGATGCGCTCTAACAATTCATCACCTCGCCCGCCGTGCCGGTAATCAGGATTCACCGCCAGACAGGCCAGTTCGCCTGCCGTTGAGTCGGCGATTGGATACAGCGCGGCGCAGGCAATGATGAGTCCCTCCCGCTCGACAATGCTGAACTTGTCGATTTCGCGTTCCAGCACTTCCCGTGAGCGACGTACCAGAATGCCCTGCTCTTCCAGCGGACGGATCAAATCGATCAACCCCCCCACATCACCGATATCGGCCTCGCGAATGGATTCGAATTGCTCTTGGGCAACCAGCGTACCACTACCGCTACGGGTGAAGAGCTCGTTGAGCAGCGCTCCATCTTCGGCGTAGCTGACGATATGCGTACGCCGTACACCACCTCGACAAGCCTGGGCGGCTGCATCCAGCAGCTCTGCCTGGTAATTGCCACTGCCGAGGCGTTCCAGGTGTGGGGGCACCTGTTGGGGACGCAGCTCACGGATCAGATGGCCGCCGGTATCCAGAAGGCCTTGCTCAGCGCCATAAAGCACCAGCTTGTCGGCCGCCAGATCGATAGCGGCACGGGTTGCGACATCTTCACACGCGATGTTGAAGATTTCCCCTGTGGGCGAATAACCCAGTGGTGATAACAGCACAATGGTGCGCTCATCCAGAAGGCGGCTGATGCCCTTGCGGTCAATGCGTCGCACCTCACCGGTATGGTGGAAATCAATGCCGTCATGGATGCCGTAGGGCCGCGCCGTGACAAGGTTTCCGCTCGCTATCCGCAGGCGAGCACCCTGCATGGGTGATGCTGCCATGTCCATGGACAGACGAGCCTCGATGGATAGGCGCAGACTGCCCACCGCATCAATCACGCACTCCAGCGTAGCAGCATCCGTAATACGCAAGTCACGGTGAAAGCGTGGAGCAATGCCTCGCGCGGCTAACCGTGTCTCGATCTGAGGACGCGAGCCATGTACGAGCACCAGGCGTACACCCAGGCTATGCAGGAGGACAAGATCGTGAACGATGTTGCCAAAGTTCGGATGCTCCAACCCGTCTCCGGGCAGCATGACCACAAAGGTCCGGTCACGGTGAGCATTGATATAGGGAGACGCGTGGCGAAGCCAATTAACGTAATCGTGCATTGAGGAGAAAGCCTTGTGCAGCAAAAGTAAAAGGTGAACGGTAAGCGCTCGTTCATCGTCGTCGCAGCAACACGGTCACTCCTTGGCTATTCTGGGCGTTATGCAGTAATGGTGGATCAACTGGCGAAGCACTTTCACCGTAGGTTCGATCTGGGAAAGCTCCAGATGTTCGTCTGGTTGATGGGCGCAGGCAATATCGCCGGGCCCCATCACTAGCGTCTCGATCCCCAGCTGCTGAAGATACGGCGCTTCGGTGCCAAAGGCTACCGCCTGAGCACTACAGCCGGTGAGTTGCTCAGCAACTCGGACCAGCTCACTGGTAGCCGACTGTTCGAAAGGCGGGACGGCTGGACACAAGGGCTTGTAATCAATTCTGACGGCGTGGCGTTCTGCGAGCGGCTGCAATCGCCCCTTAATGAGATTACGCAGCTCGTCCGATTGCATGCCTGGCAAAGGGCGCAGATCAAACTCCAAGGCACACTGCCCACAGATCCGGTTGGGGTTATCGCCCCCGTGAATACACCCCAGATTCAAGGTCGGCTGTGGCACATTGAAAAAAGGATTGTTGTACTCCTGTTGCCACTGCTGCCTTAGCGCCATGAGCTCGCCCATAACCGCATACATAGCCTCCATGGCACTTCTTCCCAAACTGGGATCCGAGGAGTGCCCGCTCTGCCCAAGGATTTCGATACGCTCCATCATGATGCCCTTGTGCATGCGAATGGGCCTGAGGCTCGTCGGCTCACCAATGACCGCAGCTCGCCCCAGCGGCCTGCCCGCCTCGGCAATCGCCCTGGCGCCATCCATTGAGCACTCCTCATCACAAGTCGCCAGGATGATCAGGGGATGGCGGAACGGCTGGTCGATCAGTGTACGGACAGCCTCTATTACCAGCGCAAAAAATCCTTTCATGTCGCAGCTGCCCAGACCATACCAACGGTCATCCGCTTCACGCAGCGTAAGGGGATCACTGGTCCAGAGCGGCTCATCGTAAGGTACGGTATCTGTATGCCCGGAAAGCACCAGACCGCCCGGCCCGCTGCCATAGGTTGCAATCAAATTGTATTTGCCGGGTAGGATCTCCTGGGTCTCGCACCGAAAGCCCAGATCACCCAGCCAACCTGATAGTTGCGCAATAACGCCTGCATTGGATTGATCCAGTTGCGGCTGCGTACAACTGACAGAGGACTCGGCCAGTAAGATTGAAAACTGCTGTTTGAGCGCGGGAATGGGCATGAGCGTACTCCTTCGGCTAATCCTCATCTTAGAGCGCTGAATGCCCGGGTCAACGCCACCTCTTGAAAAGATCATGCATCGCCCGTGCAAATCTCCTGTCATGGTGTGCAGGGTTAGATACACTGGTAGTTAATCAGTCGACTAATAGCCCAGCGAATTTTCACTGTCTGGCTGTACCGCTGCGCCCGCCGGTCGAACGCTTCACTTCATAGATCTTTCAGGCACCAGACCTTTTTGCCATGGCCAAAGAAACCGAAATCAAACTACGTGCAACTCCCGAAACCCTTGCTGCTCTGCGTGAGCACCCGGTACTGAAAAAGCACAACAAGGAAGGCTGGAAACGCCGCGAGCTATATAACCAGTATTACGACACCGATACCCGTGAGCTGGCCCATGCCCGTGTGGCGTTACGGGTCCGCCGCGACGGTGACCAGTACATCCAGACGCTCAAGAGTCGTGGCCAAAGCATGGCAGGCCTATCCGAGCGCAACGAGTGGGAATGGAACCTGAGCGGTCCTGACCTGGATACCAGCCTGCTGGGCCCTGATTGCTGGCCAGCTGCACTGGCGGATCTGAACAAGAGCCAGCTCAAGCCGATCTTCACGACAGACTTTACTCGTGACTATGCCGATATCGTCTGGGAAAGCGACAAAAGCCGTACCGTCATAGAGGCTGCGCTGGATCAGGGCGCAGTGCTGGCAGGCGAGCACAAGGAGGCCATCTGCGAGCTTGAGCTTGAGCTGCGTGAAGGTGAACCGGCCCAACTGCTGGAACTGGCGGAGCAGCTGGCGGCTGACTTGCCATTAATGCCGTGCGACATCAGCAAGGCCGAACGTGGCTATCGCCTACACGATGCGGCCAGCTATACCCTGCACCTGACGCCTCCTGCGCTGACTGAAGAAACTGCCCTGGATGATGCCTTCGCAGCAGTCGCCTGGCATTTGCTTGGCAGCAGTCAACGCCTGGCTGAGCAGTACCGCTGGAGTGGTCACTGGCGCCTGCTGGTGGAATGGGTACATCAACTCGTTGATCTGCGCGCCCTGCTAAGCAGCCTTGGTCAGGCGGTCCCCCGCGCGGCCAGCCGTGATCTGCGCCAGATACTGGACGCCCTGCTGGTCGACTGGAAAGTAATTGCGACCATCGGCCAGGAAGATGAGGACGCGCGCCAGCAGGCACCTGACCGCTTCGCCGCTGAACTGGCAAAACCTCGCTGGGGCCACTTTTCGTTAATGACCGCCCGATGGCTGCATGATCGCCACTGGACAGAAGGCCGCAATGATCGCGGCAATAAACTGGGTCAGCTGGCGCTGGGCAAATGGTTGTCCCGTACTTTAGGAGAAGAGGCTGACGCCATCCCTCTGCAGCGCGGCATGAACCAGCCTGAGCTGGTGGCAGAGCAACTACCGCGCGTTGAGCGCATGCTGGTATGGCTTCGCCTCGCCCGTCCGGTACTTGATATCCCGGAAGCGGATCGTCTCTATGGCGAACTCGCGAAGCTGCCGGCACTGATTGCCCATGACCAGTACGAAGCAGTTGCTGTTCAGGCACGAACACTTATTTCGTTGCCTGCCTGGAAAGCCCTGCCCCGCTGACCGAATAACAGGGCGCACCTGCTCTAGTGGCGGTGCGCCATGATTTCGTCCCAAGGAAGCTGTTCATATAATAACCAGCCATTCTTTGGGAGCCTTTCTAGCTCCCTTGACGTATCGTCGGACGTACAGAACTTCCTATAGGCTTAAGGCTCAGCTGTGTATAGGCGACCGAGCGCATGCCTAAACGATTAAAACGAAGCCACCACATGCCGTTATCTGTACAACCGGGCGCTCCGATCAAGCGTTGAAGCAGTAATTTACAGACGAGGAGACCTGCATGTCCGCTATCGCATCCCCCGCTCAGGACCGTTGGCTGGAGCTCTCCGACGTCCTGCGCGAACTGGTTACACAAGGTCGGATTGACCAACAGGCGGCCGAACAATGCCTGACCATTCGCCGCGGCTCTACAAACCCTCAACAGCATCCGCTTGAGTTTCTGGCGTCGCAGAATGTAGAAGACCTCAAGCGCCCCGGTAAGAAGCTGGATCTGGAAACACTGACCCAGTGGCTGGCAGAGCTTGCAGGTCAACCCTACTTTCGGATCGACCCGTTAAAGATCGACGTAGCTTCGATTACGCCGCTGATGTCGTATGCGTTTGCCCAGCGTAACAAGATCCTGGCAGTGGCCGTTGCACCTGATGAAGTCACTATTGCAAGCGCTCAGCCGTTTATCAGCAGTTGGGAAAGCAACCTTACCCACGTGCTCAAGCGTCCCATAAAGCGTGTAGTAGCCAACCCTGTTGATATTCAGCGCTACACCCAGGAATTTTTCCGCCTGGCTAAATCAGTCACTGGTGCCTCGGCAGTCGAGCAGCGCGGTGTCAACGTCGGTAACTTCGAACAGCTGGTCAACCTGGGCGCCAGCGATCAGGAGCCGGATGCCAACGATGCTCACATCGTCAATATTGTGGACTGGCTGTTCCAGTATGCCTTTCAGCAGCGCGCCAGTGATATTCATGTCGAGCCCCGCCGTGACCAGGGTACGGTCCGCTTTCGCATCGACGGTGTGCTTCACAGCGTCTACCAGTTTCCGGCCCAGGTAACTCTGGCAGTTATCAGCCGTATCAAGAACCTGGGCCGTATGAATGTGGCCGAGAAGCGCAAGCCGCAGGATGGTCGCGTCAAGACGCGCATGCCCGGCGACAAAGAAGTAGAGCTGCGCCTTTCAACCATGCCAACCGCCTTTGGTGAAAAGCTGGTAATGCGTATCTTCGACCCGGATGTCTTGCTCAAGAGCTTTGATCAGCTGGGCTTCTCAACCGATGACCTGCGTCGTTGGTCCGCCATGACGGGTCAGCCCAACGGCATCATCCTGGTAACCGGCCCGACCGGTTCAGGCAAGACCACAACGCTCTATACCACGCTCAAGCAACTGGCGACCCCGGAAGTGAATGTGTGCACCATCGAAGATCCGATCGAAATGGTCGAGGACTCGTTTAACCAGATGCAGGTGCAGCACAATATTGAGGTGAATTTCGCCAGCGGAGTGCGCGCCCTCATGCGTCAAGACCCGGATATCATCATGATCGGTGAGATCCGCGACCTGGAAACAGCCGAAATGGCCATCCAGGCGGCCCTGACTGGACACTTGGTGCTGTCTACCCTACACACCAACGATGCGCCCAGTTCCATCAGCCGCCTGATCGAGCTGGGAGTGCCTTACTACCTGATTCGAGCGACAGTGCTGGGTGTCATGGCTCAGCGTCTGGTGCGTACGCTCTGCCCTCACTGCAAGGCGCCCATTGAACTCAGTGAGCAGGACTGGCAGGAGCTTACCCGCCCCTGGAGTGCACCGCTTCCCACCGGAGCCATGCAGCCCGTTGGCTGCTCCGAATGCCGTGATACGGGTTATCGGGGTCGGGCCGGTGTGTACGAGATCATGGTGCTTTCGGATGCAACCCGGCAGCTGATCTCACCGGATACTGACATCACGGCGCTGCGTCGACAGGCATTCAAAGAAGGCATGCGAAGCCTACGCCTTTCCGGCGCACAAAAAATTGCGGCAGGTTTGACTACTATGGAAGAAGTCCTACGCGTTACGCCACAAAGCGAGCGATGAATGACCGATGAACTTCGCCAAAAACCGGTACCACTGCATAATGAAGTGACGCAGAATGGAAATTCCCTGATGTTGTATATGGGTTTTATGGACGATGATGAATCATGCGGAGCCTGTGTTGAGTAATACCCTTGTACTGCCAACAGGTTGGAGCGAGCGCGAGCGACTCGCGGAGCTGTACCGCTATGACATTCTCGACACACCCGCCGAGCCAGCCTTTGACGACATCGTCCAGCTGGCCTCGCAGATCTGCCATGCCCCGATAGCCGTCATCAACCTGGTCGCCGAAAACCGTGAATGGTTTCTAGCCGAAAAAGGCTTTGGTGTTCGGGAAATGCCGCTGCATCTCTCCATTTGCGCCAAAACCATTGAGCATCCTGGCCTAACGGTAATCCCTGATCTACGCGGGGATGATCGCTTCGCCAGTAACCCACTCGTCAAGACGTCGGACGGCCTGCGCTTCTATGCAGGCGTCCCGCTGGTGTCCTCCGCCGGCATCCCTCTTGGAACCTTGTGTGTGCTGGACTGGCAACCCCGTGCGCTGACGGCAGCCCAGGCAAAGTCTCTCGAAGCACTTGGCCGGCAAGTCATGCAACTCCTGGATCTACGCCTGGTACGAACTGCCTACGAGCGCAGCGAGTCCATGAATCGTCAGCTCCTGGATAATCAGCTGGCCCAGGCTCTACTGACGCTGGATGACAGGGGGCACATATTGGCCTGCAACCCAGGCGCCGAGTCTGCCCTGGGCTGGGACGAAAGTGAATTACGCGGGCGCTCACTGGAGCTGCTGTTCACAGCCGAAGACCAGGCCCGTCAGCTTCCCCAGACGCTACTTACAACTGCCAGACAGGAAGGACACTACCAAGGCGAAGGTCTGTACCTGCGCAAAGACAAGCACATACTGCATGCCAGCTATAGCCTTCAGGCCTTGCAAACCGAGCGTCACGAAGCCAACGGCTTTCTGCTGAGCCTTCAGGATGTCACGGCCGAACGGCTACAACAGCGAACCGCCGAGCAGAACGAGGCCCGCTACAGGGCCTTGGTGGATGTTAGTCCGCAGATTGTCTGGTTTGGCGATCGGCACGGATTCATGGAGTACACCAACCGCTATTGGTACACCTATACCGGGCTTGATCCAGACGATATGAACCCTGACAGCTGGATGCGTGCCGTCCATCCAGACCACATCCAGCGTGTTAAAAGCACTTGGCGTGACACTATTCTTCGTCGCACAGCCGCCAAGATCGAAGCGCCCTTCCGCGCAGTGGACGGCCAATACCGCTGGTTCGAAGCACGTGTTACCCCGGCCTTCAATGCTGCCGGTGAAATCGAGCGCTGGGTCGGCGTAGCGCTGGATATTGATGACCGCAAGCGGGCCGAAGCCGCGCGTCTGGAAAGCGAAGCCTTCACACGCCTGTTGATCGACTCGATTAGCGAAGGGTTCTACTCCATTGATCAACAGGGGAGGACCACTCTGTGCAACGAAGCTTTCCTGCACATGCTCGGCTTTACCGACCGTAGCCAAGTCCTCGGACGCTCTGTGCATGGTCTCATCCACCACAGCCGTGCGGACGGGACGCCACTCCCTGAAAATGAATGCCCGATATTTCTTACCGCAACAACGGGTAAACCCTACCATGCAGAGCAGGATTGTTTTTTCCGCCAAGATGGCAGCCGCCTTCCTGTAGAGTACCGCTCCGAGCCAATCTGGCGTGACGGTGAGCTGCAAGGCGCCATTTGCACGTTCATGGATATCAGCGAGCGGCTCCGTACCCATGATCGTCAACGCTTCCTGCTTGAATTGGGCGACCGTCTACATGGCACTCTCACGCCCACCGACGTCGCTAACGCCTTGGGTCAGAGCCTTGGCAACGTCCTGGGTGTGCAGCGTATCGGCTATGCGCTACTCGATCGCTTTGGGGTGCTCAATGCAGAGAGCAACTGGAGCGATGCCAGTGTTACGCCAGAAATCGGCAGCTTTTCGCTTAATGACTTTAGTGCGGACTTGAATGCTGACCTCATTAACGGTGCAATCATCGTTGTGAGCGATACGGCTACCGATCCACGCACACAGGCTCAGCGGGAAAAGCTCAAACAGTGGGCTATCCACGCCATGATGCTGGTTCCCCAGCATGACAAAGGTCAGCTCAAGGGCGTCCTCTATGTCCATGCCAGCACGCCACATAACTGGTCGACCGAGGATATTGCCCTGGTTCGTGAAGTGGCCGAGCGCATCCGCGTGGTCGTGGAGCGCACCAGCGCGGCAGAAGACCTGCGCCTGGCCGAGCAGCGGATCAGTCTCGCCATTGATGTCGCAGCCCTGGGCGTCTGGGATTATGACATCGATCGAGACGTGATCACTTGGGACAACCGTATTACCGAAATGACAGGCATTCCGGCCAGTACGTCCCGCAGTGTGACCGACCTGCTCATCAATATCCTGCACCCGGAAGACAGCGAAAACGTCCAGGCGGTATTCAAGATGGCCACCGCCGGGGATAGCGAAGGCGAGGCGCAATTGGAGTTTCGCGTACGGGGCCGTAATAGCACCGAGCCGGTCTGGTTGAGCGTACGGGGCCGACGCGTGACCGAACCAGACGGCACTCGCCGCATCATTGGTATTGCACGAGACATTACCAAGAAGCGCCAGAATGCAGATGCGCTCAATGCCATCAACCGTGAACTCACCCGCCAGATTGAAGAGCGCACCGCTGCTGCCGAGCGGCAGGCAGCGCTGATTGAGCTGGGCGACGCCTTGCGTGAGGCGAGCGATACCGACGATATTGGCGGTATCGTCTCCCAGACCCTGGCACGTATTCTGAACGTTTCACGGGTTGGCTATGCCCAGGTCGAACCCGACGGCGAAACGGCTATCGTCACCCATGATTGGAGTCATAGCACGAGCAGTCTGATGGGTACGTTCCGCCTCAGCGAGAACGGTACCTACCTCGATGAGCTGCAGAGGGGTGAAGTCGTCATTGTCCAGGATGTGACACAGGATCCGCGCACAAGCGCCTACCAGTCCCTGTACGAGTCCAATGATATTCGAGCCTTCGTTTGTGTTCCCTTGCTGGAGCATGGCCGCTTTGCGGCGTATCTGTTTATCTGTGATAACCATGCCCGCACCTGGACCGATGAGGAAGTCAGTTTCCTGCGTGATATTACTGACCGCGTTTGGGCTGCTATCGAGCGCGCCCATTCCGAACAGGCCCTAAGGCAGAGTGAGGCGCGTTTCCGGCTGATGGCGGACAGTGCTCCGGCACTCATCTGGGCCGCTAACGCCGAAGCCAAGACCATTTTTACCAACAGCCGTTACGAAGTGGAATATGGTCTCTCCTATGAGGAGACCCTAGGTTATGGATGGACACGCATCATCCTTCCTGAGGATACCGAGCGCGCTTTAGCCGAATACCAACAGGCATTCGAAATGCGGCAACCCTATCGCAGCGAAATGCGTGTCCGCGACAAGAGGGGTGATATTCGCTGGCTACGCTGTGAAGCTGTTCCCCGCTTCGATGACAAGGGCGTTTTCCTCGGCTATATCGGCTGCAATGTAGATATTACCGAGGCCCGTACCGCGACTGACGCTCTGGAAGCCAAGATCGCCGAACGTACCCAGGAGCTGGGTGAGAGCCACGCTCGGCTGATTGCTGAGATCTATGAGCGTGAGCGTGCAGAGGAGGCCCTGCGCCAGTCCCAGAAAATGGAAGCCATTGGCCAGCTTACCGGCGGCATTGCACACGACTTCAACAACATGCTGACCGGAATCGTTGGCGCGCTCGACCTCATCCGCATGCGTGTCATCAGCGGCAGGACGGATGATCTGGACCGTTACATCAATGCTGCCACTGCATCAGCCGACCGAGCCTCCGCCCTGACCCATCGGTTGCTGGCGTTTGCCCGCCGCCAGACCCTGGATACGAAACCGGTGGACCTGAACGAGCTGATCGACTCGCTGCGTGATCTGTTTGTCCGCACCGTAGGCGAGCAGATCAAGATCCGAACACACCTGAGTGCTGATCTGTGGATGGCGTTCAGCGATGCTCATCAGCTTGAGAATGCACTGCTCAACCTGGTTATCAATGCGCGTGATGCCATGCCGGACGGCGGGGACCTAACTATCGAAACGCTAAACGTTACGCTCGATAGCGAGGCGGCACGGCGCGAGACAGTGGAGCCTGGCGATTACATTCGTATCCAGGTCAAAGACACCGGCCAAGGCATGACACCCGAAGTCATGGCTAAAGCATTCGAGCCGTTTTTCACCACCAAACCCTCTGGACAAGGTACCGGACTTGGTCTGGCGATGATCTACGGCTTTATCAAGCAATCCGGCGGCAACGTACGGATCGATAGTCAAGTCGGGCACGGTACAGCCATCAATCTGTTGCTGCCGCGTCATCTCGATCCTGTAGTGGAAAGCCCTGTGCCCGAAACACCTCATGGAATGCCTCGGGCCCAGGAAGGCCAGACAGTGCTTGTCGTCGAAGACGAAGCCGCGGTCCGCATGATCGTGCTCGAAGTCTTATCCGAGCTTGGCTACACCGCCTTTGAGGCTGGCGACGCCGAGCAGGCGATTCCTCTTATTCAGAGCGACCAGCGACTCGACCTTCTTGTGAGTGATGTAGGGCTGCCCGGCATGAATGGCCGTCAATTGGCTGAGGTAGCACGCACGCATCGACCCGATCTGAAAGTCTTGTTTATTACCGGCTATGCCAAGAATGCCGAGGTCCGAAGTCAGTTTCTGGGCAAGAACATGGACATGCTGACCAAGCCCTTCGATATCGATGCACTGGCCAGCAAGATCCACGAGATGATCCAGACACCTTAAAGCTCAAACCAGGTATCAGAGCGAAAGCCAAGCGGCTCACGTCCTTTGAAGGCACTTTGCCTTCAAAGGAACTCGTTTGATCTGTACATCATCTAAAGGGAACCTTTAGAAGGAGATGTAGCTATGCGCCTCAAAAAGCTTGCCCTGGTTTCCCTCGTACTGCTGCCATTCGCTGCCGGCTCCGCCATGGCTGATGCCAAATTCTGGCGTCATGCGGCAACCTCGGGAGCAACAACCGGCTCCACGTATCTGAGTAGCCGTGACGACCACAAGATGGTTATCGCAACCCAGGACGACGCTAGCGCTTTCCTCGCGAGCAACGGTGAAATCCGTGGCCCTTACCTGGAAGCAGCGCTGCGTGAAATGCGTAATGCCACTCCAGGCAGTTCCGCCAGCGATATTGATCTGGCAACCAAGATTCTTACTGCGCAACAGTAAAGATCTTTGCCAAAAAAAAGCCCCGCCGGGATCGCCCGGCGGGGCTTTTTATTTCAGTCGGATCAGTCGTTCGCCGCACGATAGGCATCGGCATCCATCAGCTTATCCAACTCAGCCGTGTCGCTGGGTTTGAGCTTGAAGAACCACGCCGTATACGCGTCGGTATTGACCTGCTCAGGCGTATCGGCCAGCGCTTCGTTCACTGCTATCACTTCACCGGACACCGGTGCATAGATGTCCGATGCTGCCTTTACCGATTCCACCACGCCTGCCTCCTGGCCAGCCGCCAGTGTCTTACCCACTTCAGGCAATTCGATGAACACAACATCGCCCAAGGCTTCCTGGGCATGATCGGTAATACCGACCGTGATGGTGCCATCGCTTTCCAGGCGGGCCCACTCGTGGCTGGACGCATAGCGAAGTTCAGCGGGAATCGTGCTCATGTTCGGCTCCTTGTAAGGCAATCGGCTAATCGTAATAGCCCAAGCGTAGCGTGTCAGATGACCTGCCCGCCACGCCTGACGAGAAAAAAGCCCAAAATCTTGTCTGCCTGCTCAAATAAGCGTCTTACCAAAGCGTACAAAGCACGGTTTGACTACCCGCACCGGCAGCCATTTTCCCCGGATTTCGACCTCTGCCCGCTCACCGGTCTCAACCGGCACCCGAGCCAACGCAATGGACTTGCCCAACGTTGGTGCGTAGCTGCCGCTGGTGATCTCACCTTCGCCACAGCCGGCGACGCGCACTACCTGATGCGCACGTAACACGCCGCGCTCCTCCAGCACCAGACCCACCAGCCGTGAGCGGGGCCCGGCATCACGTTCCTCCTCAAGAGCCTTGCGGCCAATGAAATCCCGCTCCTTGGGTTCCCACGCAATGGTCCAATCCAGATTGGACGCCAGAGGGGAAACATGCTCATCCATTTCATTGCCATACAGGTTCAGGCCGGCCTCCAGGCGCAGCGTATCGCGCGCGCCCAGCCCCACCGGCCCGATTCCGGCCCCCACCAGCTCATTCATGAAGCTGACCACTTCATCGGCTGGAAGAATGATTTCCAGTCCGTCCTCTCCGGTATAACCGGTCCGGGCAATGAACCACTGACCCTCTGGCATACCCTGGAAAGGTTTGAGCGAGTGGATCAACTCGGCACGTTCCGGCGACACGACGTCCGCAATTTTCTTGCACGCCTCCGGCCCCTGGATCGCCAGAATAGCTAATTCCGGACGGGGCGTAAGGGTAACGGCATATCCCTCGGCCTGTACGTCCAGCCATACAAGCACCTTCTCGCGGGTCGAAGCATTGGTAACCAGCCGGTAACCCTGCTCCAGGCGATACAGGATCAGGTCATCCACCACACCGCCCTGGGCATTAAGCATAATCGAGTAAAGCGCTTTGCCCGGCGCGGAAAGACGTGTCACATCGCCAACCATCAGGCGAGAGAGATACTCTTCGGCCTGCGTGCCGTCGATATCAACAATAGTCATATGGGAGACATCAAATACACCACAGTCACGCCGCACCTGATGATGCTCTTCGACTTGCGATCCATAGTGCAGCGGCATATCCCAGCCACCGAAATCCACAAGCTTAGCGCCCAAGGCTACATGCAAGTCGTAAAGCGGGGTGCGCTGTCCCATGGGGATCTCCTTGTTGTCCGGCTGGCTGCAGCGGCCGGCATTGTAGTCGTTCGAGATGACAAGCGGGCGTTTGAATTTCTCCCATCTGTCTTGATGGCACACACAGACCGCAGTGGAGGCGATCAGTGCCGTGCCGAGCGACGAATCAGGCCAATGACCGGCAACAACCCCACCAGCACCAACGTCAGGGCTGGCAGCGCTGCACGTGCCCACTCGCCTTCACTGGTCATTTCAAAGACACGCACAGCCAGCGTATCCCAGCCGAACGGGCGCATCAGCAGCGTAGCGGGCATCTCCTTGAGCACGTCTACGAACACCAGCAACGCAGCCGAGAGCGCCCCTGGCGCAAGCAGCGGCACATACACCCGGACAAACAGTCCCAAGCCGCCCACCCCCAGGCTCCGGGAGGCTTCTGGTAACGACTTGCGGACGCGTGCGAGGGCTGACTCCAGCGGTCCATAGGCAACTGCTAGAAAGCGAATGAGATACGCCAAGAGCAGCGCCCCCAGACTCCCCAGCAGAAGGGGCTTGCCTGCACCACCCAACCATTGGGATACCGGTACAACCACCTCTCGGTCCAGCAAACTAAAGGCCAGCATGATAGCCACTGCTAGTACCGAGCCCGGCAATGCATAGCCCAAATTAGCCAACGCAATAGCGGAGCGGACCGTACGCCGCGGGGCCTGCCGACGCGCAAACACCAGGAGCAACCCTAGCGTAACCACCAGTAGCGCTGCGACCAGCCCCAGGCCGAGGCTATGTAAAATCAAGCCGACGTAGCGCTCATCCAGATCAAAGCGGCCACGCTGCCAGAACCAGACAACCAGCTGCACAACCGGAATGATAAAGGCACAGGCGAAGACCAGGCTGCACCAGCCGGTAGCCAGGGCCGCTTTCCACCCGGTAAGTCGGTACAGCGCACCGCTGCGGGCACGCTCATTGGCGGGCCGGGCTACCCCACGCAGCTTGCGCTCCCCGAGCAGCACCACGCCAACCCCAACCAAGAGCAGGCTAGCCAGCTGGGCTGCACTGGACAGGCTGAAAAAGCCATACCAGGTCTTATAGATTGCCGTCGTAAACGTATCGAAGTTAAACACGGAGACAGCGCCGAAATCGGCCAGTGTTTCCATGATGGCCAATGCCAGCCCGGCACCAATGGCCGGCCACGCCATTGGCAAGGCAACCCGCCAGAAGGCCTGCCAAGGTGAAAGCCCAAGTGTGCGTGCGGCCTCGGTGAGCCCTTTACCCTGCGCGAGAAAGGCGCTACGAGCCAGTAGATAGACGTATGGGTAAAAGACCAGCACTAAGACAATAATGACCCCACCCGTCGATCGTACCGGCGGAAAACGCAGCCGCATATGAAACAGCTCGCGCAGAAAGCTCTGCACAGGTCCCGAGAAGTCCAGCAGTCCCACAAACACGAACGCCAATACATAAGCCGGGATCGCAAAAGGCAGCATCAGTGCCCAGTCCAGCCAACGGCGGCCTGGAAACTCGCAAAGGCTCGTAAGCCAAGCCAGACTTACCCCCAGCAGCGTGACGCCAATCCCCACCCCGACCAACAGCGTCACGGTATTGCCTAGCAGGCGAGGTAGTTGTGTGCTCCAGAGGTGTGACCAGATCTCGGTATCGATGTGCTGCCAGCTGAGCAGCAGCACGCACAGCGGCATAAGCACCAGACCTGCTGCCATAAACGCAATGAGAGACCAGCGACGAACAGCAGAATGAGACACGCGGTACACCTGTAAAGCAGGCAGAGGCGGCGTGGTAGGCGCATGCCTCAAGTCGGTATGGCGGTTGAGCAGTGATTGGGAAAGAGGGCGCACCGCGTGATCGCGGTGCGCCAACCATCAGTTCCAGCCTACGCGGTCCATCATTTTGATAGCCTCTGCCTGGCGGCGTCCTGCAACTTCGACAGGGATCGTATCAGCCTTGAACTGGCCCCAACTGGCAACCTCAGCCGAAGCCGGGACATTTGGATTGGCCGGATATTCCTGGTTGATGCCTGCAAACAGCGACTGGGCGTCAGGGCCGGTCATCCACTCGACCAATGCCTTGGCCGCTTCTGGATGAGGCGCATGCTGCGTCAGGCCAACGCCTGACAGATTCACGTGCACGCCACGGTCGTCTTGGTTGGGCCAGAACAGCTTCACGCCCAAATCAGGGTTCTGTTTGTGCATCCGCCCGTAGTAATAGGTGTTCACGATACCCACATCGCACTGTCCGGCATCAATGGCCTGAAGCACTGCGTTATCGTCTGGAAAGACACTGGTGGACAGATTGCGTACCCAGCCCGTCAGGATCTCCTCAGTTTTGGCCGCACCGTGGGCTTCGATCAAGGTAGCCGTCAGCGACTGGTTATACACCTTCTTAGCCGTGCGTAGGCATAGGCGACCCTCCCATTCAGAGCCTGCCAGCGCTTCATAGGTGCTCAGTTCATCCACGGACACACGGTCCGGCGCATAGGCAATAGTGCGCGCCCTTAACGTGAGCCCTGTCCAGCGTCCCGTCGAGGAGCGGTACTGAGGGGGGATATTCCGGTTGATAACCGCCGACTGCATCGGTTGCAGAATGCCCATCTGCTCCGCCTGCCAAAGGTTACCGGCGTCGACAGTAATCAAGAGATCGGCTGGAGTGTTAGCACCCTCAGCCTTGATTCTGGCCATCAGAGGCGCTTCCTTATCGGTAATGAACTTGACGTTCACGCCGGTCTGCTGGGTATAGGCATCAAAAACGGGCTTGATCAGCTCGTCAATCCGCGAGGAGTAGACCACTACCTCATCAGCTGCCTGGGCCACTCCAGCCGTCAGCCATAACGCGCACGCCAAAAACACTTTGCGAAACGGCATGTAAAGCACCTCATCTGAAAGATAGGTGCAAATGATAAAGACTCTCGCCTATCGAGCCGCCTCAACAAATGTGTCGAGTTGTGTCACGGCCCTGATCAGGCGCGTGCCAATTCTGGCAGGTCTCCTGTCTGACCCAAGGCCTGACGAACAAAGATTGCCTTTGCCTCGAAGTGCTCGTTAACCAGCTTGAATCCGGTATTACGCAGCCAGCGTACAGCCAGGTTGTCTTCCTGGAATAAACGCTGGAAACCTTCCATGGCGCCCATCATGGCAAGGTTATGCGGCATACGGCGGCGTTCATAACGACTTAATACCCGCACATCGGCCAAGTGCTCGCCCCTTCGGTGCCCATGCAGCAACACCTCAGCCAAGACCGCAGCGTCCAGAAAACCCAGATTGACGCCCTGCCCGGCCAATGGGTGAATGACATGAGCCGCATCGCCAATCAATGCCAGACCCGGCTCGACATAACGCTTGGCATGGCGCTGGCGCAGCGGAATACAGACACGGGGATCAGCCTGCTCGATAGCACCCAGGCGGTTCTCAAAGGCACGCCCCAGGGCAGCACAAAAGGCGTTGTCATCCATGGCCATCAACCGCTCGCTTTCCTTGGGCGTGCAGGACCAGACGATAGAGCACCAGTGCACATCCCCCTCGCGATCCAGTGGCAAAAAGGCCAGCGGGCCATCATCCGTAAAGCGCTGCCACGCGGTCTTTTGATGTGGGTGCGCACAACGAACACTGGTCACGATGGCATTGTGCAGGTAATCCCACTCTCGCGTTTCGACACCAGCCAAGTGCCGTACTGTCGAATGTGCACCATCGGCTGCAATGACTAGCGAGGTGCGAACGGCCTGCCTCCCTGCCAGCTGGATCAGCCAGTCATCACCGGAATGGCGCAACAGCTCCATCCGGGCGTCCGGCATCAGCTGGACGCTGGAGGTCTGTAACCGCTCCATCAGCGCGTCCTGGATAACACGGTTTTCGATGATATGACCCAGCACGTCGGCATGGACGCTGCTGGCCGTAAAATCAATAGCGCCGGTACCTGAGCCATCCCAGACATGCATGCGTCGGTAAGGGCTGGTACGGCGCGATAAAATCCCGTCCCAGGCCCCCAGGTTCTGCAGAATACGCCGACTGGCCTCAGACAAGGCACTGACGCGGGCCTCGAATGGCTGGGCCGGCTCGAAAGGCTTTACTGTCATCGGACCACGGTCCAGGAGCAGCACCTTCAGGCCGCTGCCCTCCAATGCCAGCGCCAGGGCACTACCCACCATACCGGCACCGACAATCGCGATGTCTACTTGGGTTTCCACGATCAAAGCTCCCTTGAAGCGGTTAGAGGCATAACAGGACAGGAACACTCAAAACAGCGTCTGGGCCGGGCGCGTACCAAGCCCCATCGCCTGACGGGCAAATGCCCCCTTTGCGGAAGGCCACAGCTCCAAACCGATCAATCCGGCATTACGCCCCATCGCCAGCCAGGGGTTACCGTTGGAAAACAGTCGCGTTACCTGATCAGAAAAACCAATAGTCAGCAGCTGGTCAAGGCGCTGGTCATGTAGATATTGCTGCAACGTTGCAAAATCACCGGGCTTGGTCTCGCTGCTCTCCAGCGCTTGCGCCAGCGCCGAAACATCGCGCAGCGACAGGTTGAACCCCTGTCCGGCAATCGGATGCAGGCTGTGGGCGGCATTGCCCAGCACCACAAGGTGCGGTCTTACCTGCTCCTGCGCCTTGATCAAGGTCAGCGGATAACTGTGCCGTGCGCCTACCTGCCGGAATGTACCCAGTCGGTAACCAAAGGCTTGCTGTAACTCCGCCAGAAAAGAGCGCTCATCAATAGTAGCCAGCCGTTCTGCATCCGCCTGCGGACGTGTCCAGATCAGGGCGCATCGGTTCTCGGGCAACGGCAGCAGGGCTAACGGGCCGGTATCGGTAAAGCGCTCAAAGGCCCAGCCCTGATGCGGATCGCCCGGTGTGACGTTGGCAATCAGCGCCGTTTGATCATAGGTCGTCTGCTCAACATGGATACCTAACTGCTCACGCAGCGCCGAGCGACCACCATCGGCCAAAACAGCCAGATCACACGTCAGCTCGGTGTCGTCATCCAGGGTGAGTGTATAGCCGTCCGGTCCCGCCACAAGACGGCGAACTTCGGCAGGGCAACGCCATTCGATAATGTCGCGGTCCAGAGCATGCCACAGGCAATGGCCTAGCCAAGCGTTTTCTATGACATACCCTAATGCGTCGACACGCTGCTCGGAGGCATCCAGGCGGGCCGCGCCAAAGCGCCCGCGATCAGACACATGGATATGCGTGATTGCCTCCGCGCGCTCGGCCAAGGCCTTCCATACGCCGAGCCGCTCGTAAATCAGGCGAGAGCCATAGGACAGCGCCGAGGAGCGGGCATCGTAGCTGGGCTGAAAGGCGTTACCCGGCGCAAAGGGCTCGATCATTACAATCCGCCAGCCACGCGCCTTTGCCAGCCCCTGAAGCGACAAGGCCAGGCTCGCACCTACCAGCCCGCCACCAATGATTGCCACATTGCAGCGCTGCATGTTCTCTCTCCTTACACTGCCGCGCCGGACGTCGAAGCGTCCTGGGCGTCAGCCATTAATCGTTCAATCTCATCAACCGCTTTGGGTACATGGCGGCTCAAAATTTCGCATCCGTGACGGGTGACTACCACATCATCCTCAATACGGACACCGATACCCCGCCACTTCTTTGCTACCCGCAGGTTATTGGGTGCAACGTAAATACCTGGCTCGACCGTCATGGTCATACCCGGCTCCAGCATTCGCCACTGATCGCCGATGCGGTAATCGCCAACGTCATGCACGTCCAGGCCCAACCAGTGTCCAGCCCGATGCATATAAAAGTCACGATATGCGCCTTCTTCGATCAGGGTATTGATCTCGCCCCGTAGCAGACCAAGATCAACCAATCCTTCCGTAATGATGCGCACCGTCACCTCATGGGCTTCATCCCAGTGGCGGCCGGGCGCAATACAGGCAAAGGCTGCCTCGTTGGCTGCCAGAACGATCTCATAGATCGCTTTCTGCTCGGGTGAAAACCGCCCACTGACCGGAAAAGTGCGGGTGATGTCACTGGCATAGCAGTCGATTTCGCAGCCAGCATCGATCAGCACCAGGTCCCCGTCCTTGAGCAGTGCATCATTCTGCTGGTAGTGCATGATACAGGCGTTACGGCCGGAAGCGACGATCGAGCCATAGGCAGGCATGCGTGCACCGCCCTTGCGAAAGACATAATCCAGCTCCGCCTCCAGATGATACTCCCTGAGGCCCGGCCGACAGGCCTGCATCGCCCGGATATGCGCATCACCAGATACAATCGCCGCCTCGCGCATCACCTTGATCTCGGCGGCAGTCTTGAAGAGCCGAGCTTCATGCAGGAGAGGGTCGAGTGCGATCAGCTCCTTGGGCGGCTGAGCGCCCTGATTGGCCTTTGCGCGAATCAGATTGATCCAGTCCAATAACTGCCGGTCGAAATCAGGATTCGAACCCATGGCGTAGTAGACACGCTCCCGTCCCTCGATCAGCCCCGGCAGGATGTCGTGGATATCGCTGATAGGAAAGGCATCGTCGGCACCGTACTGGCGGATCGCCCCTTCCTGCCCTGCACGCGGGCCCGCCCACATCTCCTGAACAGGGTCCTTTTCCCGACAGAACAGCACATACTCAGCATGCTCCCTGCCAGGAATCAGCGCCATGACGGCATCCGGCTCTGGAAAGCCGGTCAGGTACTGAAAATCGCTGTCCTGACGATAGGTATACTCGATGTCACGGTTACGGACACGCACCGGCGCAGCCGGCAGGATCGCAATACTGCCTGGAGCCATCTCGGCCATAAGCGCTCGACGCCGCCGGGCGAACTCAGCCTTCGGAATGCGGATCATGCGAACTCCTTAACGGAAGAACCGCCTTCGCCCACGGCGCCACGCCTCAATGAATTGAAGGCTTAGGTGCAGACGAAGGGTCCTTGCCGTACTCGCTGTAGAGAATGACAGGTGCCACACGAAGATACTCGGTAACCTCCATGTAATCGTTTTCGCCCTCTTCGGACTCCTCTAGCGTGTCCTGCACCTGAGCAATGGCTGCAAGATCCTGCAAAACTTCTTTAGCTTCGTTGGACAGTTCAATCGTACGGCTGGCCAAGCCAAAGCCGGACAGGAAACCCTGGCACCACTGGCCCATGGCGGCCAGGCGCTCCTTGAGCGGTGCCTCGTCGGTTGGCAGGAGCAGCACGATGGCTACTTCGTTGGTCGCGAATTCCTGTTGGACCATGCCCAGGAGCCCTACCAGCGCTGATTTCAGGCGGTCACTGGGTGCGCCGCCCAGAAGGTCGGCGGCTGCGACGAGCCAGTCAGACTCGTCAAAGCCGGCGCCGGCGCAAATACGGCCCATTAGGTGCCCGTGAAGCTCGGCTGGGGAGACAGGAAGAGCCGCTTCGCTCAATAATTGTGTGAACGCGGCGTATGCAGATGATGTACTCGTCATGGATGGCTATGGTCGTTCGTCGACGTGATGGCTAGAATGAACCTTGTATCCTACGCGTTGACCTTGTTACCGGCCAACCTTGTATAGCTCGGAGCAGCAGCCATCCATGCGCGAGTCCTCGATCGAAAACGATCTCCAAGTACTGACCGATAAAATTGAGCAATTGCTCGAACACATCGAACAGCTTAGGAAAGAGAATCGCCAGCTGCGCGCGCATGAGCGTGCCTGGCGAGAAGAACGAGTCAAGCTAATCGAAAAGAACGATTTGGCCCGACATAAGGTCGAAGCGATGATTTTACGCCTGAAAGCCCTGGAGCAGGACTCATGAGCACCGACACCGTCACCGTCCACATACTCGACAAGGACTACTGCATCAGCTGTCCACCGGACGAGCGCGCCAACCTTGAAACCACTGCGCGCTACCTCGACGGCAAGATGCGAGAGATCCGCGCCGGCGGCAAAGTGATTGGCGCCGACCGTATTGCGGTCATGGCCGCCCTTAACATTACCCACGATCTGCTGCATCGCCAGGATGGCGTGAACTTCGAAGTCAGCAGTACACGCGAGCGCGTTCGTGACCTGCTAGACCGTGTCGACCGGGCTCTGACAACAGAGCAGGACGAACGGGGGGTTTGATTCTCGTGGCGAAGGGGTATACTGAACACACTCTCTGGTGTGTTTGCCAGTCGGTCATGTCCCTGAGCCGATAAGCAACACCACGGGGGTCGCTCGCTGGGCTTGTGTGCATGTCCGCACGCCGGAAAGCCTAATGGCCCACGACTTCTCCCACCTTGAACTCTCGGGTTCAAGGGCTACACCGGCAGCGGCATTCCGGGGAGCTACCTTCTTTCATGATCAAAGCATCTGATCATTCTCGTTCGGCCTTGCGCCGACTGCTACGCCAAAAACGTCGAGCGTTAAGCCCTGTCGAGCAACGACAGGCTGCACAGCAGCTACATCGCCAGCTTAGTCATCATCCCCTATTCCGACGCGCTCGGCAGATTGCCTTTTATTTGCCTAATGACGGCGAAATCGATCCGCGCCCTCTGCTTCGAACAGCTCAACGCCGCGGTAAAGCTACATTCCTACCGGTATTAAGCCGCTGGCCAAGCACTCGCATGCATTTTCAGCGTGTCCGCCCTAGCGAGCGCTGGGTACGTAACCGCTTCAAGATCATTGAACCCAGGCCCAATCGCGCACAACAGCGCAAGCCCTGGACTCTGGATCTGATCCTGATGCCGCTGGTGGGCTTCGATGCACAAGGGGGTCGACTGGGTATGGGGGGTGGCTTTTACGATCGAAGCCTTGCCTATCTCAAGCGCCGTCGCGCCTGGCACTCACCTAAATTGTTAGGATTAGCCCACGAATGTCAGAAAGTAGATCAGCTGACGCTGGCCAGTTGGGATGTGCCAATGAAGGCAACGGTGACGAACAAGGGGTGGTACGAGAAAAAGCGAGAGGCCTGAACCCTGCGCCAGGACTACAACGCAGGGTATTCGACAGCGTATTGCGAAGATTCAGCGGGACACTTTTTGAATCACATGAGCAGACGGTGAATTGTCCTGCTGCTTGTCCCAGAGACTTTGAGTGTAGCCTGTCGTAACAACACCCAAGCTAAAAAGCGCGACCAGTACCCAAAGCAAGTCCGGCTTGCGTTTCATTTATGTGCCTACCCCTTCATTGGCATAATCAACGATACCGCCGGCCTGTTATATGTCAGGTCGTACGGCCACTTAAAACCGCGGCATTCTGCGCTAACCATTTTTCTGACGCAAACATTGCGTCAACCAACCGTCAGAAAGTCCAGAACCGTTTTCCCAGGAGCAATCTTCGTGCCTTATTGGCTGATGAAATCGGAACCCGATGAATTTTCTATCCATGATCTGCAACGCCTCGGCAATGGGCGCTGGGATGGCGTCCGCAACTATCAGGCCCGTAACTTCCTGCGTGCCATGGCTGCAGGGGACCTCTTCCTTTTCTACCATTCCAGCTGCGCTGAGCCTGGCGTAGCCGGCATAGGCCGCATAGAAAACGATCCCTTTCCTGATCCGACCGCGGTTGACCCAAAAAGCCCATACCATTCGTCGAAAGCCACCCAGGAAAAGAATCCCTGGATAGCGCGTAACGTCAGTTTTGTTGACGCATTCGATCAGGTCATTTCATTGACTCGTCTTCGTGAAATAGCCGCCTTGAGTAATTTTGCGTTACTGCAAAAAGGCAGCCGCCTCTCAGTCATGCCAGTAACTGACGAAGAATGGCAGGCCATCGTAGCCTGCCGTTGAATCAAGGCTGGACGATCAGGTTGTTGAACAGGAGGTCTTCCACCATCGGCTTGCCTTCCTCGCCATTGATGATGTCCTGGACTTGCTTGAGGGCAGCCTGACGCAATGCTTCGCGTGCATCGGCGCCGGTCAGCGTTTCATCGGTCTGCTGTTCAAACAACATGATGAGCTGATTGCGAATTAGCGGCTCATGGAAGGACACGCGCGCTGAGTCTTCCTTGCTCATCGTCATCAGAGCAATGTCAGCCTTGTAGTACTTAAGCTTTGGGCCTGTACCGTAGTTGCCCACCAGCGCAGGCGTAAGATTTATGTAGTCAGGCTGCGGCGCGCCCTCTTCGGCTTCCTTTTTTTCCTCAGCCCAGGCAGGCAGAGCGAGTGAGAAAGCAAGTACGAATGCAAGCAGGGCTTTCACGGGGCAATTCCTCAAACAAAAAGAGTGGTGCATAGCTAACCGATTACTATGCCTGTCACAGCTTATCGGTTAAACAGTGTCTTTCTGAAGCCATGCGATTCAGATAGGTAATAGCCAGAATATGACAGAATATAAAAACCGCCTCGTTAGCGGTCACAGACAGGCTCTGCCCAGGATTGACTCCCTACAACAATAGGATAACACCCGCTTGGCATCCGACTCTTCGCACCCCGCCTCCCCTGATCAGGATCATCGCCTGAGCGCGCACCGACACAACCGCGTAGGGCTGGTACTGGTTGCCGGCCTGTCGGTCCTGGCTGGCATGACCGACGCCATCGGCTTTTTATCGGCCGGTGACTATGTATCTTTCATGAGTGGCAATACGACACGTCTGGCTGTTGCCATAGCCTTGGGCGATAGCGCTACGCTCCTGCGACTGCTTTTGATTATCAGCCTGTTCGTAGTGGGCAATGCGCTCGGCATTGTTGTCGCACGCCTGAGCGGCCGCCAAGCGCTACCGCTTCTGCTTTTAACCGCCGGTTTATTGGCCGCAGCGGCCGGCTGGTCCGTCGGCAGCCTTCCTGGCGCTGTACTGCTTCCGCTTATAGCCGCAGTACTGGCCATGGGTATGATTAACGCAGCGGTGGAGCAGGTGAATGGGCAGTCTGTTGGATTGACCTATGTCACAGGCGCGCTCTCACGTCTGGGGCGGGGCCTGGGACGCTGGCTTCTAGGCGCACGGCACCCAGACTGGCTGATGCAAGCGACCCCCTGGATCGGCATGTTGGGCGGCGCCATCGTGGGCGCGTGGCTCCAGCATCATCTTGGCCTTATGGCTTTGTTTGCCAGCAGTGGCTGGGCCGCTTTGATCGGTCTAGCCTCCCTGTTGATTCCCAGGCGCTGGCAATTGCATTACATGCCACGATGAATATTAAGGCGTTACCTCGAAGCGCAAGGTGCCAATCATCTGGCCGTCCTCAGTTATGACCTGTACCCGCCATCGGCCCGCCACCTCTCCCGGGAAGTTCTGCTTGTGCGTCCAGGCACGATACCCCGCTTTCCGGCCGCCGCTGATTTCAAGCGGAATACGGTCCACTTCATTACCGTTATGCAGCCAAACGTGATAAATCCGCTCGCTTAGCCCACGTGGCGCATTAATGGCCGTATAGGCATAAAGCCCCTGTGATCGGAGCTGAGAGGCACTGATTTCATCGAGGCTTTTACCCGGCTCACGCTTGAGATTATCGAAGCGGCTGGTGACCGCAACATCAGTCAGCCATAGCGTGGCGGGCGGAACCCAGGTTCGCAGCATCCATCCCAGACCACCGATCATCAGGCTAAGGCCGAGCACGACAGGCCATTGCCACAAGCGCCGGATCGAGAGCGCCACGAGAATGCTTGGAAATGACAGTAATACCGCCACGCCCAATGCCAGCCGATAACTTTGCGTAGTGGTCAGGTGCAGGATGATGGGCAAGGACGTGAGCAAGACAGCAAATAAGGTCAACGTGTGATAGCCCAGGAAGACCCAGCGCCGCCTGGACAGCGACTTGTAATACAACGGGTCGACGACCGACACGACGGCCATGGCGGCCAGCAGGCCGGTAAAGATAGCCTGCCCGCTATTCCAGGTGGTTGTGACAAAGAGGAAAGGCAGCACAAAAAACAGACTTTCCTGGTGGATCATCTGGGTCGCATAGCGAAGAAGCCCAGGGGGCAGATTCCAGCCAAACCGCTTCGTCATCCATTGGCGCAGCACATTTTCCATCATCAGCCACAGCCAGCTGGCGAGCATCACAATTGCCATCACTTTGGCAAAGCCATGCTGTCGATCAACCAGGAGAAAACTGCATACGCCCGAAACAAAACCTGCCAGGGCAATCAGGCGTGGATAGCGATTGATCAGCATCGTGGCGAAATCAACCAGACGTGACAGGTAACGTTTCCAGTAGGGCATGGTGATCAGAACACAGGCGGTTATGGTTGAGACTCATGACGGGCAGTCAAGTGCAGTCCAGGCGGCGCAGCATACGCACCCGGTTACAGAACGCAAATTTCAGACAGCCTTTACACCGCTACCCACCCCTGAACAGGCAAGCGCACCTCAGCATTCGAAAAACAACATTTCACGAGCGTTTTTTTTCGTTTATCGCACAGCGGTATCGGTCATTTTTCTGAAATGAAACTGTAATATTTGCTGCGCAAGCCCTTTCTCATAAAAACAATGATCTTTGGAGCTCAAATGCTTGGTCTCTTTCGTCCAGCCGCTCACACGACGCGCCTGCCTTCTGATTGCATCGATCCGGTTTACAGACGTCTACGCTGGCAGATCTTTGCCGGTATCTTTATTGGCTATGCAGGGTATTACCTGTTACGCAAAAACTTCTCCCTAGCAATGCCCTACCTCATAGAGGAAGGCTACAGTCGCGGGGAGCTAGGTACTGCATTATCCGCGGTGGCTATTGCTTACGGCTTGTCCAAGTTTCTCATGGGTATGATTTCCGACCGCTCGAATCCGCGCTATTTCCTACCCTTCGGTCTGATCGTCTCGGCTGTTGTGATGTTTATTTTCGGTTTCGCACCCTGGGCGACGTCGAGCGTGACCATCATGTTCATTCTGCTTTTCATCAACGGCTGGGCCCAAGGGATGGGATGGCCGCCCAGCGGACGAACCATGGTGCACTGGTGGTCCCAGAAGGAGCGCGGCGGGGTGGTTTCGGTCTGGAATGTCGCCCACAACGTGGGTGGCGGCTTAATCGGGCCTTTGTTCCTGCTGGGCTTGGGCTGGTTCAACGACTGGCATTCCGCCTTTTACGTGCCGGCTGCCGTGGCACTGGGCATAGCCGTCTTCGCGTTTTTGACCATGCGTGACACACCGCAGTCTTGCGGGCTACCGCCTATTGAGGAATACAAGAAAGACTATCCCGAAGGGTACGATGAGAGCCACGAGCGTGAATTCAGCACGAAGGAGATCTTCGTCAAATACGTATTGAAAAACCGTATGCTCTGGTACATCGCACTGGCCAACGTATTCGTCTATCTGTTGCGTTACGGCGTGCTGGACTGGGCGCCTACGTACCTTAAGGAGGTCAAGCACTTTACGGTGGACAAGTCTTCTTGGGCTTACTTTCTCTATGAATGGGCAGGCATTCCCGGCACGTTGCTGTGCGGCTGGCTCTCGGACAAATTGTTCAAGGGTAACCGGGGCGCCACCGGCGTGGTCTTCATGGCACTGGTAGCTGTCAGTACAGTGGTCTACTGGCTCAACCCGCCTGGCAATCCCACCGTCGACATGTTCGCCCTAATTGCTATTGGCTTCCTAATCTATGGCCCGGTGATGCTGATTGGCTTACAGGCGCTGGAGCTAGTGCCCAAGAAGGCTGCTGGAACAGCGGCCGGCTTTACTGGCCTGTTTGGTTACCTGGGCGGCTCGGTCGCCGCTAACGCTCTGGTAGGCTATACAGTAGACCTGTATGGCTGGGATGGCGGCTTCATGCTGCTGGTTGCCTCATGCGTGCTCGCTATTGTCTTTCTGGCGCTGACGCTAGGCCACAAACGACCTGCGCTGAACTAAGAGTAATGAATCGATCCAGCTGCAACGGCTGGATCGATCCGACTCATACTCCCAGCGACTCCCTCGGCGCATAAGCAAATACATCCGCACGCATCTGATGGGGATCCATTCCGCTTTCCACGAGGGCATCCAGCGTGGCGTAAACCATGGCAGGCGACCCGCTGGCATAGACATGCAGTGACTTCATATCCTTGAAGTCCTCACGTACCGCTTCGTGCAAGAGACCACAGCGCCCCTCCCACCCACACAGGTCGCTGACAACCTTGTTCAAGTAAAGACGCGAATCCTGCTCCCACTCATCCCAATGCGGCAGTGCATAGAAATCATCAGGATGCCGGACGCCCCAGTACAGGTGTAGCGGCTGATCGAATCCGCGGGCGCGACAGTCTTCGATGAGGCTGTGCATCTGTGCCATTCCTGTCCCCGCCGCAATCAGAACAAGAGGGCCTGGAGGCAAATCGGCCAGATGCGCATCGCCAAAAGGTAACTGAACCCGCACCATGCGCTCACGCTCAAGCTGCTGGACAATCGCTTGGCTGCTCTCCTCTCGCGTCAGAATATGCAACTCCAGATCCCGCCCCTGATGCGGTGCAGACGCCAGCGAAAAAGCCGACTGCTTACCATCGTCCCGCTCCAGCATCAGATATTGCCCGGCATGGTAGCGAGGCGGCTGACCTGCTGGAGCACGAAGCCGTACACGGCGCACATCCCCGCCTACCTCTTCACACGCCAGTACCTGACAGGCAAACGTTCCTACTGGAAGCTCACCCGGCGCCAGTACACCGTCCCAATGCAGCTCACAGTCTCCGAGCGGCTCTGCCAGGCAGACGAATATCTCGCCATGGTCGATGACGCCGTTCTGCTGCTTGACCTGCCCTTCAATCAACAAGGCTGCACAGACGTGGCAGTTACCATTCCGGCAGCTGTGCGGACACTCGTACCCTAGCCTGCGCGCTGCATCCAGAATGCGCTCGCCGGGTAACGTCTCGAGTACAGCCCCAGAGGGGCGTAGCGTGACCTTCATGTCAGGACGCCTTTTGAGCAAAAGTGAATGTCTGGAGATAACCGTATGCGAACCTCATGTCTGAAAACCCTCCGTATGCATAAGGTTCGACGCGCAATACACGCAACTTATCCCCATCCAGCCAGTGGTATTCATCAATCGATCCCCAGGCTGGCCCAGAGCTCGTCGACCCGCTTGACCACGGCTTCGTCCTTGACGATTGCTCTGCCCCACTCGCGGTTGGTTTCACCGGGCCACTTATTGGTGGCGTCCAGCCCCATTTTTGAGCCCAGGCCGGACACAGGTGAGGCAAAGTCCAGATAGTCAATCGGCGTGTTGTCGATCATGACAGTATCGCGCTTGGGGTCCATGCGCGTTGTAATGGCCCAAATCACGTCGTTCCAGTCTCGCGCATTGATATCGTCATCGGTCACGATGACGAACTTGGTGTACATGAATTGGCGCAGAAAGCTCCAGACACCCAGCATCACCCGCTTGGCATGGCCGGGGTACTGCTTTTTCATGGTCACTACCGCCATGCGGTAGGAGCATCCTTCAGGCGGCAGGTAGAAATCGACAATCTCGGGAAACTGCTTTTGCAGGATCGGCACGAACACTTCATTCAAGGCAACTCCGAGGATAGCCGGCTCATCTGGCGGACGTCCCGTATAGGTGCTGTGATAGATAGCGTCACGTCGACGAGTGATACGCTCAACGGTAAACACCGGGAAGCGATCCACTTCATTGTAATAGCCGGTATGGTCGCCATAGGGGCCCTCATCGGCCATCTCGCCAGGATAGATGAAGCCTTCCAGGATAATCTCGGCGCTGGCTGGCACTTGCAGATCGCTACCAATGCATTTCACCAGCTCGGTTCGACTACCACGCAGGAGTCCTGCGAATGCATATTCGGATAATGTATCAGGCACTGGCGTAACCGCGCCCAGAATCGTTGCCGGGTCTGCACCCAGTGCAACTGCTACCGGATAAGGCTTGCCTGGATACTTGGCGCACCACTCGCGGAAATCCAACGCACCGCCGCGGTGGCTGAGCCAGCGCATGATGACCTTGTTGCGGCCAATGACCTGCTGGCGATAAATGCCCAGGTTCTGCCGCTCCTTGTTTGGTCCCTTGGTAACCGTAAGGCCCCAGGTGATCAGTGGCCCCACATCACCCGGCCAGCAATGCTGGATCGGCAGCTGGGACAGATCGACCGCTTCGCCTTCCTCTACTATCTCATGGCAAGGGGCATCCTTCATGACTTTGGGCGCCATGCTGATGACTTTCCTGTAGATAGGCAGCTTTGACCAGGCGTCCTTCAATCCCTTGGGCGGCTCTGGCTCCTTCAGGAACGCCAGCAACTTGCCGATCTCGCGCAGCTCGCCAACATTGTCCGCGCCCATACCCATCGCCACTCGCTCAGGCGTGCCGAACAAGTTAGCCAGCACAGGCATGCTGTATCCGGTAGGATTTTCAAATAGCAAAGCCGGCCCCTTGCGGCGCAGGGTGCGGTCACACACTTCGGTCATTTCAAGGTTGGGTGAGATGGGCGTCTGAATGCGCTTCAACTCGCCACGCTGTTCCAGGCCGCGGATGAAGTCGCGAAGGTCGCGGTATTGCATAGCGGGACGTATCTCGGCAGAGAGTGAAGCGGAAAGTGTACCGCCCCTGGCCCCCTTTTCGAAAATGAAAAGCCTGCCTGGAAAGTAAAAAGGCCGGGAAACCCGGCCTTTTTGTCTTACTTGCGCTTCATCGAGTCAAAGAACTCGTCGTTGGTCTTGGTCTGACGCAACTTGTCGAGCAGGAACTCGATACCACCGGTTTCTTCCATTGGATGCAGGATCTTGCGCAGAATCCAGATACGCTGCAGCTCTTCCTCACTAGTCAACAACTCTTCACGGCGGGTGCCGGAGCGGTTGATATTGATGGCAGGGAATACGCGCTTCTCTGCGATCTTGCGATCCAGTTGAAGCTCCATGTTGCCGGTACCTTTGAATTCTTCGTAGATGACTTCATCCATCTTCGAACCGGTATCGACCAGCGCCGTAGCCAGAATAGTCAGGCTGCCGCCTTCCTCGATGTTACGCGCCGCACCAAAGAAACGCTTGGGCTTCTCCAGAGCATGGGCGTCCACACCACCGGTCAGTACTTTGCCGGAACTTGGAATCACAGTGTTGTAAGCACGAGCCAGACGCGTAATAGAGTCCAGCAGAATAACGACGTCCTTCTTGTGCTCAACCAGGCGCTTGGCCTTCTCGATCACCATTTCGGCAACTTGTACGTGACGGGTCGGCGGTTCGTCGAACGTAGAAGCAACCACTTCGCCGCGCACGGTGCGCTGCATTTCAGTTACTTCTTCCGGGCGCTCATCAATCAGCAGAACGATCAGGTGGCACTCGGGATTGTTGCGGGTGATGTTGCTAGCGATATTCTGCAGCATCAGCGTCTTGCCCGCCTTTGGCGGAGCGACGATCAAACCACGCTGGCCCTTGCCAATCGGCGCACACAGGTCGATTACACGACCGGTGAGGTCCTCGGTGGAACCGTTACCGGCCTCCATCGTCAGGCGCTTGTTGGGGAACAGCGGTGTCAGGTTTTCGAACAGGATCTTGTTTTTCGCGTTCTCAGGACGATCGTAGTTGATGGTATCGACCTTGAGCAGCGCGAAGTAACGCTCGCCTTCTTTCGGCGGGCGAATCTTGCCGATGATGGTATCACCGGTGCGCAGATTGAAACGGCGGATCTGACTGGGAGAGACGTAGATATCGTCGGGGCCGGCCAGGTAGGAGGAGTCCGCACTACGCAGGAAGCCGAAGCCATCCTGCAGAATCTCCAGCACGCCATCACCGGAAATCTCTTCACCGCTTTTTGCGTGTTTTTTCAGCAGAGAGAAAATCACGTCCTGCTTACGGGAGCGAGCCATGTTTTCCAGGCCCATGGCTTCCGCCATTTCCAACAGTTCCGTGATTGGCTTTTGCTTGAGTTCGGTAAGGTTCATAGACGTTGCTAACTGAGAAAAGGAGGGAGTAAGAATCTTTTTAGCTTGAGAAGCCTTGCCGCGGCTAACGACAGAATCGCGTTGGTTATTCTAATAAGAGAATCGGCGAAGGCATGCAGAGGGCGACACGCATAGGTGCCGTTGCGAGATCGAATGTAGCACCCTGCTAGACAGGACGTCTAGTGCTAAATAATAAAAAAGCCCCGCTAAAAGCAGGGCCTTTGATCGAGAGCAATAAAATTAGATATTGCTATCGAGGAACGCTGCCAGCTGGGATTTGGACAGTGCACCCACCTTGGTTGCCTCAACGGAGCCGTTCTTGAACAGCATCAATGTTGGGATACCGCGTACACCATACTTTGGCGGGGTGTCCTGGTTTTCATCGATATTGAGTTTGCAAACTTTCAGTTTGCCCTGATAGTCCTTGGCGATTTCGTCCAGAACCGGCGCAATCATTTTGCAGGGACCACACCATTCGGCCCAGTAGTCGACCAGCACGGGACCGTCAGCCTTGAGCACGTCCTGCTCGAAGCTGGCATCGCTGACGTTGGTGATGTATTCGCTCATGGACTTTCTCCGAATTCGGAAACGACAAAAAAGAACGACCACTATAGCCCTGCCAGCGCTTAACAGGAAGGCAAAAGCCATTAAGTCTCTTTATAGGGACCGCTAAAGACTCTCAATTACGCCATTTAGCAGACCACTGGAAAACATACCGTTATGCCCGCTAGATTGCCTTTTGGCCTCGCGCAGGCGAAGCATATGGCCAGAAACAGGCACAGCCTCTAGTGTTGGAGTTGACCGGTAAGGCACCCGTGGCCAAACCACTCACTCAAAGCCACTCATGACGCCTACGCGATGCGCGTTGCCCGTAAGGTGACTATGTATGGGTCTTCATGCGCCAGGGCGTACTGCATAAGCAGGGTAATCCCAGGCTATTATTCGCTGCCCCCAAGACGCCAGAGCCGGTCCAGTTTGTCGGTTCAGGCCATTGATCCAAGGCACAGCCCATCGATTGAAACGGTTTGACTGCACGTTGAGGTTTGGCAGACTTCTTCGATCGTGGCACGATTGTCAACGTTTATGTATGAGACCGTCAGCATGCCGCATTCATCCGCAGAACCGTTTCCCCTGATTGCTGCCATCGACCTTGGCTCCAACAGCTTTCACATTGTTCGGGCGCGGACTGACCATGGCGAAATCCGCATCCTTGAACGCATGGGTGAAAAGATTCAGCTGGCCGCAGGGCTGGACGAATCGAGAAGACTCAGCGAAGAGGCCATGGAACGCGGGCTCGAATGCCTGCGCCGCTTTGCCCAACTGATTACCGGCCTGCCCCAGGGCGCCGTGCGCATTGTTGGTACGAACGCACTTCGCGAAGCCAAGAACCGCAGCGAATTCATTATGCGTGCCCAGCAGGTACTGGGGCACTCCGTAGAAGTCATTTCCGGACGCGAAGAAGCTCGCCTGATCTACCTGGGCGTTTCCCATACCATGCCGGACATGGAAGGCCGTCGCCTGGTTACCGATATCGGCGGTGGCAGTACCGAGTTCATTATCGGCCAGCGCTTCGAAACCCATCAGCGCGAAAGCCTGCAAATGGGCTGTGTCAGCTATACCAAGCGCTTCTTTGCAGATGGCAGGATTACAGCGTCCCGCTATGCCCAAGCCTATACGGCTGCGCGCCTGGAGCTAATGAATATCGATCAGAGCCTGCGTGAGAAAGGCTGGCAGGAAGCCGTAGGCGCTTCCGGCACCATTCGCGCTGTAGCCCTGGCTATTCAGGCCGCCGGACGTGGCAAGGGCGAGGTCAATGCCGAAGGGATCGAGTGGCTCAAGCGCAAGATCTTCAAGCAGGGCGAGATCGATAAGCTCGATATCGAAGGGGTGAAACCTGACCGCCGCACTATTCTGCCGGGCGGCCTGGCTATTCTTGAAGCAATCTTCAAGGCGTTGGAACTGCAAGAGATGAACCTGTCCGAGGGCGCGCTGCGTGAAGGTGTGCTCTACGACATGATCGGTCGTCAGCACCATGAAGATGTACGCGAGCGCACGCTGTCTGCCCTGGCCGAGCGCTACCACGTGGATAAGCGTCAGGCCGAACGGGTAGAACGTCGGGCCTTGAAAGCTTTCGAGCAGGTAACCGAAGCCTGGAATCTGAGCAACCCCTGCTATCGCGAACTGCTGACGTGGGCAACGCGTGTGCATGAGATCGGGCTGGACATCGCCCATTATCATTATCACAAGCACGGCGCCTATCTGATCGAGCACTCGGACCTGCCAGGATTCTCCCGCCGCGATCAGCAGATGCTGGGCTTACTGGTACGGGGGCACCGTCGGAATATTCCTCGGGATCGCTTTACTGAGTTGGGCGACGAGGAAGGCGAGAGCCTGATCCGCCTGTGCATCCTGCTGCGCTTTGCGATTCTGTTCCATCATATTCGCAGCAACCAAGAGCGCCCCATCGTGACGCTCAAGGCAGGCCCGCGCAGCCTCGAAGTGTGCTTCCCGGTCGGCTGGCTGGAGCAGAATCCGCTGACCCAGGCTGACTTCGAACAGGAAGCACAGTGGCTCGCGCGGATCGGCTATACCCTTACCGTGTGTTGATACCCGGACTGCTCAGGCGTTCCATAAGGGTCGCCTGTACCGTCCGCGCGTTCTGGTTGCCTGTTGGTGAAAGACGCTGATAATTGCCATCCTCCTGAAGCACCCAGCTCTGGGTGTTATCAGTGAGGTAGGCTTCCAGATCCTTTTTAACCCGCGAAATGAGTTTCTTGCCTTCTACTGGGAAGCAGGTCTCCACGCGCATGTCGAGATTTCGCTCCATCCAGTCAGCACTGGACAGGTACATCCGCTCATCCCCTCCATTGAGGAAGTAATAAATCCGGCTGTGCTCAAGGAAGCGACCGATGATCGAGCGCACCTGAATATTGTGCGACACGCCGGGTACGCCTGGGCGCAGGCAGCACATGCCGCGGACGACCAGATCGATCTTCACACCCGCCTGGCTTGCCTTGTAGAGCGCCCGGATGACCTTTGGATCGGTCAGCCCGTTAACCTTGGCCATGATATGCGCAGGACGGCCCTCGGCTGCCGCAGCGGCCTCACGGTTGATCATCTCCAGTAGATTTTTCTTAAGCGTGAACGGCGCATGCAGGAGCTTTTTCATGCGCAGGGTCTTGCCCATGCCGATCAACTGGTTGAACAGCTTATGCACGTCTTCAGTCAGCGCTATATCAGCGGTCAGCAAGCTGTAGTCGGTGTACAACTTGGCATTGCCAGCGTGATAGTTACCAGTGCCCAAGTGAGCATAACGGCGCAGCTCGCCATTTTCACGACGCAGGATGAGCATCATCTTGGCATGGGTCTTAAAGCCGACGACCCCATAGATCACAACCGCGCCCGCCTGCTGAAGGCGGCTCGCCAGTTGCAGGTTGGACTCCTCATCAAAACGCGCCCGCAATTCGATAACCGCGGTAACTTCCTTACCGCTGCGCGCGGCTTCTACCAGTGCGTCGACGATTTCCGAGTTGGCGCCGCTGCGATACAGGGTCTGCTTGATAGCCAGAACGCTAGGGTCCTTGGCAGCCTGACGCAGCAGGTCCACCACCGGGGTAAAGGATTCGAACGGATGCAGCAACAGCACGTCGATCTTGCCCAGGACGTTGAAGAGGTTTTCCTTCTTCTGCAAAAGTTTGGGAATGCTAGGTGTGAGCGGCGCATTTTGCAGTTCAGGGTGACTGTCGAGACCAGTGACGCTGAACAAACGCGTCAGGTTGACTGGACCGTTAACCTTGTACAGCTCGTTCTCAGCCAGATTGAACTGCTTGAGCAGGTAGTCAGTCAGGTTTTTCGGACAGCTTTCGACCACTTCAAGGCGCACCGCATCACCGTAGCGACGCGAGAACAACTCACCTCGCAGCGCGCGGGCAAGGTCGTCCACGTCTTCGGCATCCACCGACAAATCGGCGTTACGGGTCAAACGGAACTGGAAGCAGCCCTTCACCTTCATACCGGGGAACAAGTCATCGGCATGGGCGTGAATCATTGAAGAGAGGAAGACGTAATTGTCCCCTGGCCCACCGATTTCTTCGGGTACGTTGATGATGCGCGGCAATGAACGCGGTGCGGGAATGATCGCAAGGCCCGAGTCACGGCCGAACGCGTCCATTCCCTCCAGCTCAACGATGAAGTTGAGGCTTTTGTTGACCAGGAGCGGGAACGGGTGGGTTGGATCAAGGCCGATCGGTGTAATGATCGGCGCAATCTCGTCGCGGAAGAACTTTCGCACCCAGCCCTTGATCTTCATATCCCAGTTACGGCGACGAATGAAGCGAATCTGGTGCTTGGCAAGCTCCGGCAACAGGATATCGTTCAGAATGGTGTACTGCCGTGCAACCTGCCCATGCACAATATCGCTGATTCGAGTCAGCGCCTGATGCGGCAGCAAACCGTCAGCACCGGCTTGTTCGCGTGCAAAAGTGACCTGTTTTTTCAAACCCGCTGCACGAATTTCAAAAAACTCATCCAGATTACTGGAAAAGATCAGTAGGAATTTGAGCCGCTCAAGCAGCGGATAGGACTCATCGAGCGCCTGCTCAAGCACCCGGATATTAAACTGTAACTGTGACAGCTCCCGATTGATATACAGGCTACTGTCGTCAACGTTCATGGCAGGCAGCGCTGGCAAAGCCGGGGCCGGAGTCTCTGACACCGTGACAGCAGGTGCGGTCTCAGCGGTAGGCTTGGCGTTATCAGTGGCCGTGGTATCGGTCGTCAATGCGGCCTCCTCGGTGCGCGCAGTAGTATCAATGAGTCCTTGGCTGTTCATAGCAGCTCCTTAGGAGCGTTAATGCTCCTGACGTAATTGTTGGGCAGCGCGTTTGGCAAAGTAAGTCAGAATGCCATCTGCGCCTGCACGTTTGAAGGCAAGCAAAGACTCCAGAATGACGGCCTCGGATAACCAGCCGTTCTGGATAGCCGCCATATGCATGGCATATTCGCCGCTGACCTGATAAACAAAGGTCGGCACACGGAATTCGTCCTTTACCCGGCGAACAATGTCCAGGTAAGGCATGCCCGGCTTGACCATGACGGAGTCGGCCCCTTCGGCCAGATCGCCTGCCACTTCCTGCAGGGCCTCGTCACTGTTAGCCGGGTCCATCTGATAGGTCGCCTTGTTGCCTTTACCCAGATTGGCTGCTGAGCCGACAGCATCTCGGAAAGGCCCATAATAGGCGCTCGCATACTTGGCCGAGTAGGCCATGATCTGCACATTGTGATAGCCCGCGTCTTCCAGGGCGGCACGAATAGCACCCACCCGGCCATCCATCATGTCGGATGGCGCCACAACCTGGGCACCTGCAGCCGCATGGGACAGTGCCTGCTTGACCAGGACCTCGACGGATACATCGTTTAGCACATAGCCCTTCTCATCGAGGATGCCATCCTGACCATGAGTGGTAAACGGGTCGAGCGCAACATCGGTAATCACACCCAGTTCAGGAAAGCGCTCACGCAGTGCACGCGTGGCGCGCTGGGCGATGCCGTCGGGGTTATAGGCCTCGGCGCCATCAAGCGATTTTTTTTCAGGTGGTGTTACAGGGAACAGAGCGATGGCAGGAATGCCTAATGCTACAAGCTCAGCCGCTTCTTCCAGCAGCAGATCGATGGACAGACGCTCGACGCCAGGCATGGAGGGAACGCTTTCACGGCGATTCTCACCGTCAAGTACGAACACTGGCAGGATCAGGTCATCGACGGTCAGCGTGTGTTCACGCATCAAACGACGGGAAAAGTCATCCCGACGCTGACGGCGCATCCGCGTGGAGGGAAAGGAACGGCTTACTGAAGTGAAACTCACGGTGTACTCCCAGACTCAGGCAGAGTCAGTGTGATGAGTTATAAGTCACTATCATGACCGAATGGTAACAACTGATGACAATAAGGCATGCCTATCAACTCTGTTCAATGCAGACGACCTCTAGCTTCGGCTTGGCACATCGATCTGCAAATCCCTTGCCTTTTAGAGGGATTAGACGAAGCGACACCTTCCTTCCAGCGGCTAACCGGGTTAGGCTGGGCCTTCATTTCGCCCTGTTGTCGTGACGATGCTGCAACAATTCCTCCATGATTTTGGTTATTTCGCCCTTTTCCTCGGCACATTTTTCGAGGGTGAAACTATTCTGGTTCTGGCAGGTTTTCTAGCCTTCCGTGAATACATGAATATCCAGACAGTCATTATGGTGGCTTTCCTGGGGAGCTATGCCGGTGATCAGCTCTGGTATTTCCTGGGCCGCCGCCATGGCCGCAAATTGCTCAAGCGCAAACCGCGCTGGGAGGCCATGGGTGACAAGGCGTTGGATCATATTCGCCGTCATCCAGACCTGTGGGTGCTCAGCTTTCGTTTCGTCTACGGATTGAGGACGGTTATGCCGGTGGCCATTGGCATGTCTGGCTATCCGCCGGCGCGCTACCTGCTGCTCAATGGCATTGGCGCTATTGTCTGGGCAACTGTTCTAGGCTTGGCTGCCTATCACTTTGGCGCGGTACTCGAAGGGGCTTTAGGCAATCTCAAGCGCTACGAGCTGATGGTATTGGGCGCCTTACTGGTTCTGGGCATAGCGCTTTGGCTGTGGCGCCGGATGCGCGCACCGAAAAAATAAATTCCCCTCTTTTCCTGTCTCCACCTGTCGGTCGCCCTCAAGCTTGGCCGACAGGCGGCCGATAAGGGCATTACCAACGTATTCAGTAGCCTTGCCGTGGCGATATCAAAGATATCGATGCAGTGGAATGTCCTTTCGAGTCTGTAATCATGTTGCTTGCCACATCCCTGCCTGACGGCTTTATACCGGTCGGCTCCGATCACCACCACCTCGTGCTGGTGATGCTGTCCTATCTGGTCGCGACAGCCGCTGGCTATACTGCCCTTTACATGGCCAGACGCGCCTCGTCGGCAGCCTTGAGTCAAAACCGCCTGCTCTGGTGCGGCGTAGGTGGCTTGGCGCTGGGTAGCGGTATCTGGTCGATGCACTTTATCGCCATGTTGTCTTACGCCTCGCCGATAAGCATGCAATACGGGTATGGCATGACGCTGCTGTCACTAGGCCTTGCCGTTACGGTCTCCTGCATCGTCATGTGGCTCATCAGCCGTGAGCGAATGGCCGTCTGGGAGTACCTCGCGGCATCTATCGCTGCTGGCTGCGGCATTGCCGCCATGCACTACACCGGGATGTCTGCAATCGATTCTATTGGCGTCCAGGTATACAACCCGCTCCTGTTTCTGGTTTCCATCGTAGTTTCCATCCTGGCTTCGCTGGCGGCGCTAGTCATGGCGTTCTACGTCCGCAACCAGGTAGGTCGTCATACCCATTTGCTCATGATCCTGGGCAGCCTCCTTCTAGGGGGGGCGATCGTATCCATGCACTTCACCGGCATGGCCGCGCTAACACTGGTGGTCCCAGAAGGTACACCCGTCATGATGATGGCCCATGATGCCCATCATGGACTTCTAGGAACCATCATTGCGTTTTTGACCTTGGTCGTGATCTGCGCAGGCCTTACGGCGACCCGCCTGGAGCAACGCTTCCATGAACAGGGTGTGCGCCTGGAAGAAGTCTCAACGGCGCTGAGTCAGGTTACGCTGCTCGACCCGCTTACCCAGCTTTTGAATGACTATAGCTTTACCCAGACACTGGCACGGATCATCAACAAGGCCACGCCTGAAGAGCGTCTTGCCTTGCTCAATCTGGATCTGGACCACTTCAAGCGAATCAATGACAGCCTGGGCTACAACGTAGGCGATGACTTGCTCACACAAGTCGCCCAGCGCATTACGGCGGTGCTTGATGCCGATGTCCATGTGGCGCGTCAAGGCAACGAGTTTCTAGTTCTGGTGCCCGAAGCATTGCCTGAGCAAAGCGAAAACCTCGCTATGCGACTGCTGGAGCAACTCCGTCCGCCTTTCAACCTGAGCGGACAGCAGATCGGCATGACCTTGAGTATCGGCATTGCCCACTACCCGCAGGATGGCCGGTCAGCCAATGAACTGCTCCGTAACGCAGGCCTTGCCTTGGGTCAATGCAAACGCAATGGACGTAATCGCTTCCTGCACTTTGCGCCGGAGCTGCAAATCCAGGCCGAAGAGACGCTTCACCTGGAGCAGGAGCTGCGTCAGGCCATTACCGACGGCACACTAGAGGTGCATTACCAGCCTCTTGTCACCAGTGATGCGCGGACAACCGCCAGCCTGGAGGCATTGGTTCGCTGGAATCACCCGACCCTTGGCCCCATCCGGCCTGATCGTTTTGTCCATGTAGCCGAGCTGAGCGGACAAATTGGCCAGCTGGATCATTGGGTCATGCGGCGTGCCTGCCGGGACCTGAAAACCCTACGCGATCTGGGCTACGACGAGCTACGGGTAGCCGTAAACTGCTCACCGTTAAATCTTACTGACCGGACGCTTCCAAGGCGTGTGGAAGAAGCGCTCATCGAAGCCGAACTACCGCCCGAAGCGCTCACGCTCGAGCTGACTGAAAATGCCCTGATGCATAACCTCAACCTGGCAATTGAATTGCTGGAGCGGATTCGAGCGCTAGGTGTGAAAGTTTCGATTGATGACTTTGGCAGTGGCTATTCATCCCTGGCTTACCTGAGCAAGTTCAAGGTCGACACGCTTAAGGTAGATCGCTCTTTCATTCGTGATATTCCTAATCAGCAGACCGATATGGAAATCACGGCAGCGATCATTGCTATGGCGCACAAGCTGCAACTTAGAGTAGTGGCTGAAGGTGTAGAAACAAAAGAGCAGTTGGCCTTCCTGCGCGACAATCAATGCGATTTTATTCAGGGATATCTATTCAGCAAGCCGCTCTCGCTCACGCAGTTGCAGGCCTGGCTGGGAGGGCATGAGTACAAAAAGTATATCGAGCCCGCATCCTGTGAGCTGCAGAGCTGAGCCCCTACAGGCTGCCTTTCTGCTGAGGCAAACTGAGGTACTGGCCTCGCAAAAGAGCCAGCCGCCGTGTTTGAACTTCTCACCCGGTCGTTCCCTCTGAGCAAACGAGGCCTATGGCGTCAGATGCTCAGTTGAGGAAGGCCATGAAGCAAATCTTTGCCGGAACTGTTGTCGTTATCACAGGCGCATCGAGCGGAATTGGACGTGCTACCGCTTATGCCTTTGCCGAGCGTGGTGCCCGGCTCGTCTTGGCGGCCCGGCGAACCGAACGGCTGGACGATGTCGTGCAGCAATGTCGCAGTCTGGGCGGCATTGCCTTTGCCATGACGGCCGACACAACCTGCGAAGAGGATGTCGAAGGGCTGGCACGCCAGGCCATCGCGCGGTTTGGGCGTATCGACGTGTGGTTTAACAACGCCGGAGTGGGTGTGTTTGGCCGGTTCGAAGATATCCCGAGTGATGTATGGCGCCGAGTCATCGAGACCAATGTCTTCGGCTATATGCATGGCGCCAAAGCCGCGATGCGTCAGTTCCGTATGCAAGGCCATGGCATCCTGATCAATAATGCGTCCATCGTGGGGCGTATCGCCAAACCAGATTCCACGGCTTACGCCACCAGCAAGTTTGCGGTACGCGGGTTCTCTGAGTCCCTACGCCAAGAAGTGCTGGATCAGCCAAATATCCATATCTGTACCCTGCTTCCCTCGGTGGTCGACACCCCCTTCTTCATCCATGCGGCAAACTTCAGCCAGCAGCGTGTACGTGCAGCGCCGCCCGTCTATACCCCTGAAAAAGTCGCCCAAACTGTACTAGGTCTTGTACGGCGACCTCGGGCCGAGGCTGTAGTAGGAGGCTCCGGCCGCCTGGCCAGTGCTTTAAGGCGCCTTGCGCCTTCGCTGATGACGCGGATCAACGGTCGACTGCTTCATAAGGGCTTTTTGGCAAACGAGCCTAGCGATGACACGACCGGCACCGTATTCGAGCCTATGTATGACGAGCACACCGTACGGGGCGGCTGGCGTAAAGGGCCAAACAATGGTGGTGTTCCTTCCTGGGCAGCCCTGGCTCTGCTCGGGCTTCCCATCGGGATACTGGCATGGCGTCATTGGAGTCGTTCGGATCGCCAATCGTAGCCCTAATCGACACAAACGTTTCGCTTTGTCGGCAACGGCAGACTGAGGAAATCACCATGACCGAACGGATTACGCTTATTCTTTCTGGAGGCAATGCGCTGGGCGCTTATGAGGCTGGCGCTTACGAGACCCTGGAGGCGCTGGGCTTATACCCTGATCAGATTGCAGCCGTCTCCACCGGTGCTATTAATGCAGCTCTTATTGCTGGCAGCGCACCGGAAAAGCGAATAGATGCACTACGCCGCTTTTGGTCAGCGGCCGCACAAGAGACGCCGACCTGGACGTTTACACCCCAGTACTGGCCCATGGCCTGGGATATCAAGCGAACCCGACTCATGCAGTCTTCCCTGCTCGGCAGCCCGGGCATCTATCATCCCCGGTTACCCGGCGCCCTGTCCATGTTGCCTGGCATGCCAATGGATACGAGCGTTTATGACCTAGCCCCTCTGCGTGAAAGCCTGAGAAAAGCCGTTGATTTCGACAGACTGAACAGCGGAGAAATAAGACTGATTATTGTGGCGGTAGACGTAGAGAGCGGAGAGGAAATACGGTTTGATAGCGCCAAGGCACCTATCGAACTGGATCATTTGCTAGCCAGCTGTGGTTTTATTCCCTTTTTCCCACCCATTACCGTGGACGGACGCCGACTGGTCGATGGAGGGATGAGCTCAAACTTGCCGCTGGAAGCGGCACTGGATGAGCATAGTACGGACAACCGCCTGTGCATTGCGCTGGATCTGTTCCGTCGGCATAGCCAGGGCTTACAAACCGTTGGACAGGCCGTGGAACGCCAGCTTGAGCTGCTTTTATCTGGCCAGACCGCCAAGGCGCTAAAGCGTCTGCGCCAGGTTCATGAGCTAAGGCGCCAACTGCACTTGTTAGGTAACTGGCTCCCCGCAGAGCGCCGGGAAGACCCCGCACTTGCACCCGCCTTGGCCGAAGGTACCAAGATCGATAAAGCCACTACGCTGCTCCTGCTCAACCACACCCAGGTCTCGGAAGATACTGAGATGAGAGCGTTCGACTTTTCCCGTCCGGTTCTGACCGAGCGCTGGGAAAGAGGCCGTACCGATATGGAGCAAGCCCTGCAAACGCTCGGCACTCAGCGTGCAGCGCCGGGAGAGTTCGTGGTACATGCATTCAGCGGCGGTGAGCTTAAGTATGTTGATGGCCAACAGGCCTGACACTCAGCATCATGTTGGGCAGGCCGTGCTTAGGATTTACCCGGGCAAATAGCGCGCTTCAGCTCGTATACCTCCGGTTGTTATGCGTCCGAGCTTAACCAGGGATAGGATAAACTGGTTGCGCCACCCTAATGAGCATGAGATGTCGTACATGTCAGACAACAGCCGGACCAGCCCTCGCCTGATCAAGAAATACCCTAACCGGCGCCTGTATGACACGCATACCAGCGCCCACGTCACGCTTGCTGATATCCGCCAGTTCGTTATTGACGACATTCCGTTTCAGGTTGTGGACGCCCGGACAGGCGAAGACCTGACCCGTGCCATTCTGATGCAGATTATTCAAGAAGCGGAAAGCCAGGGTGAGCCTATTTTTTCAAGCGATATGCTCAAGAACATCATCCGTTTCTATGGTCCCTTTCAGGGGATGCTCGGCAGCTACCTGGACAAGAGCATTCAAACGGTAATCGACGTTCAGGCTCAGGCCGGTGCGCAATCGTCACAGGCCTGGAGTGAGTTCCTGCATAAACAGATGCCAGTGATGCAAGACTTGATGACTCAGTATGTCGAGCACTCTAAAAACCTTTACCTCAATACTCAGAGCCTGTTTGGGCTGTTTGGCGGCATGCCTAAAGCCAAGCCGGACGAGGCGCCTAAAAACAACGATGGCGACAAGGAGTAACCCTGGTCGCCATCCGATACCGCCCAAGGCTCATTACTTCGTTTTGACCACCGAGCTAACCGCCTCAGCCGCTTTGGCTGCAGCATTTCGGGCAGCCTGCGCCGGACCCGAAGCGGCACTCTCGCTGGCGTTAGCAGTCTGTTCAGCCGTCTGGCTGGCATTTTGCGTAGTCTGGCCTGCCATTGAGGCAGCAGACGCCATGGTTTGCTGGGTCATATCCATGGCCTGCTTCATGGCCATCTGAGCGCTTTTGTAAAAGCTACTGGCGTTGTCCATAGTTGATCTGAGTACCGCCATAGCAGGACCAGCACCAGCCGGTGCATTCTTGGCGACTTGATCCATCATGTCCTGAACATGCTGTGTCCCAACCTCACCCTGGCGCTCAGCAAACTGAGCCATATCTGCCTGGGCGCTGGACATCAGCTCATAAACCTGTCGATTGAATGCCAGCAGACGTTCGGCCTGGGCTGTCGACTGGCTTGTAAAGGACGCCTGATACTCGGTAAACGATTGGGGATCGCGGACAGAAAGTAGCTTGTTGAACTGATTGAACTGCTCCTCGCTAAGCGTACGCAGTGCATTAAGCTGAAGCTGACTGAGCCGCTCTACGTTCTCAAACATTTTGCTACTGATCTGCTGCAACGCATCGAGATTAGCCTGCTGAGCGCTGTGCATTTTTTCTGAATCGAAAACAGACATGGATAGGATCTCCTGATAGTGGGAGGACCGACATGGCCTCGCACGCGACCTCATCAAACTGACGCGCCCAGTAATTGTTGCACTGCAAAAAACCCACTGCAACATTTTGCGTTGCAAAACACCCAGACGCGCCACTTTGCCGACGTATGGATAATTTGACTAATTTTTAGCGCGCACGTGCAAATAATGAGGCGTGTAAAAATTTACCGTCTCGGAAAATCTCTTTTTGCAGAGCAAAATTCCCTTCTATTTCAAGGATTTCTCATAGTCAGGGCGTGCTATTTCGCTGATCTGATGGTCAGTAAGAAAACACGTAGGCTCAAGCAGTGCCTCATACGAATCATAGGCGTCCGAATGAACGCTTCTTTGCGTGCGAAGGCCCGTATTCTCTGGTGCGCCTCCAAAATGAATTCGCTTAGTTCCCTGGTTGGACATGCTCATGGCAAACAATAATCGTATTGCATTGGTCACCGGTGGCATGGGTGGCATCGGCACTGCTATCAGCCAACGCCTCTATCAAGACGGCTTTACGGTGATCGTAGGGTGCAGACCTCAGTCAAGCCGTAAACCTGACTGGCTCCGTCAGCAACGTGAAGCGGGGTACGATTTTCACTCTATCGACTGTGATATTGCCGATTGGGAAAGCACCCGGCAGGCGTTTGCCCACGTACGAGAAGGCTTTGGCCCTATTGATGTTCTGGTCAATAACGCTGGCATCACGCGGGATGCCAGTTTTCGCAAGTTGACCCCGGAAAACTGGAATGCGGTTATCAACACCAACCTCAACAGCCTGTTCAATACGACGAAACAGGTCATCGAAGATATGTTGGCCAAAGGTTGGGGGCGGATCATCAATATTTCTTCCGTCAACGGACAGCGTGGCCAGTTCGGCCAGACCAACTATTCGGCTGCGAAGGCAGGCATTCATGGCTTCACGATGGCGTTAGCACGTGAAGTCAGCGGCAAAGGCGTGACCGTTAATACGGTGTCGCCCGGCTATGTCAAAAGCAGCATGACAGACGTGATACGTCCCGAGATTCTTGAGCAAATCATTGGTGGCGTCCCGGTAGGGCGTCTGGGGCAGCCTGAGGAGATTGCTTCTCTTGTAGCCTGGCTGGCGTCTGAAGAGTCCGCCTATTCCACCGGTGCAGACTTCTCGGTAAATGGCGGTATGAATATGCAGTAAGGCGCTTAGCGCATTGCGCCTGCTCGCTCCAGTCGACAGACTTGATGTTATCAATAACCTCGTAAGTCTTTGCAGGCGCCTTTCGGAAACGACTCGTGCAGGCCTTAACCTTCAACGTGCGGACAGTCTATGGATAACCAGCACTCCTTTACCGGTTACTGGTCAGGGCAAGCACCATTTGTTGCCAGTGTTGCACTTCAACAGCTGCGCCTGTGGGCAGGCAGCAACCCCTGGTTTTCAGGGCATGACCAGAGCGAGTGGTTTAACGTGCCGACTCAGCGTCTGGAGCAATTGCAGGCCGACTATCAGCAGGAGTGGAGTTCGCTTGGGCTGCGCCTGATGATGCTACAGCCGTTCAGCTTTGAAGACCGCCGCTTTGCCAGCGGCAATTGGAGCGATCCACTGTTTGGTTCGTTAGCAGCGTTTTATTTGCTTAACTCCCGTTTCCTGCTGCAACTGGTTGAAAGCCTGCCCATTGACTCAGAGAAGCCCCGGCGCCGAATAGGCTATCTGGTAGAGCAGGCCATTGCTGCCAGCGCACCCAGCAACTTTCTTGCAAGTAACCCTGATGCGCTGCGACTGGCTGTCGAGACCCAGGGTGCCAGCCTCTTCACCGGCATGCTGCATTTGATCAGCGACATGCAGGAAGGCAAGCTGCGGCAGAGTGAGAAAGATGCCTTCCAGGTTGGTATCGACCTGGCCTGCACACCTGGCGAGGTCGTCTTCGAGACGCCGCTGTTCCAACTGATCCAGTATCACCCACGCGCAGAAAGCCAGTATGAGCGCCCTTTCCTGATTGTCCCGCCGGTCATCAACAAGTACTACATTCTGGACTTGAGACCGGAAAACTCTGTAGTCCGGCATCTATTGGAACAGGGCCATTCGGTCTTTATGGTGTCCTGGCGTAATTTTGGACCGGATCAGGCTGACACGACCTGGGACCAGCTGGTTCAGGAAGGCGTCATCGGCGCCTTGCGCGTCACCCGAGCTATTAGCGGCCAACGCCAGCTCAACTGCATGGGGTTTTGTATCGGCGGCACCCTGTTAAGCGTAGCCCTGTCGGTTCTGGCTGCCCGAGGCGATAAGGACATTGCCAGTCTGACGCTTTTAACCACGCTGCTCGACTATACAGAGACTGGCCTCCTTAGCGTTTTTATCGATGAGGAGATGGTCAGCCATCAAGAGCAGACCATTGGCGGACAGGGCGGTATGGTTGGCCTGCGTCGCGGCGAAGACATGGGAAATACATTTTCTCTGCTACGCCCCAATGAGCTGTGGTGGAACTACAACGTTGATAAATATCTGAAAGGCCAGAAGCCAACCTCTCTGGACTTTCTATACTGGAACAACGACTGCACCCATCTGCCCGGCCCGATGTACTGCTGGTATCTGCGGCATACCTATCTGCAAAACGACCTGAAAAGCGGCACGCTTGAGTGTTGCGGCGTCAAGCTGGATCTACGCGCTATTGAGGCACCGGTCTACATTGTGGCTACCCAGGGTGACCATATCGTGCCCTGGCATAGCGTGTATGCCGGTACACGCTTACTCAATGGCCCTTGCCGGTTTGTCCTGGGAGGCTCGGGGCATATTGCCGGCATCATTAATCCACCTGCCAGCAATAAGCGCCACTACTGGACGCAGGAATCACTGCCTGAGGACCCTGATGCCTGGCTCGCTTCAGCCGAAAAGCATCCAGGCAGCTGGTGGAGCGACTGGTTTACCTGGCTAAAGCCCCATGCAGGTGCCTCTCGCCCTGCTGCGCATCAGGTGGGCAATGCAGAGTATCCTCCGCTAGAGGCAGCCCCAGGTCGCTATGTAACGGAGTGACCAGATATCAAAGGCAGGTATTTATGCCTTAAGCCGGCCGGGCCAGCCGAGTGAGCAAACGGTCGAGCGCATTGGCAAAGGCCTGCTTCTCCTTCTCGCCATAGGGCGGTTGACCGCCGCCCATCTGGCCCTGATCACGCAGATCAGTCATCAGATTACGCACCGCCAAGCGCTCGCCCATGTTGCGGGAGTCGAACTCTTTTCCTCGCGGGTCGAGTGCATCAACGCCCTTCTTTACCAGGCGATCCGCCAGCGGCACATCACTGCAGATAACCAGATCACCCGGCTGAGCCTGCTCAACCAGATAGTCATCTGCCGCATCCATCCCGCTTTCAACCACAATCAAACGGACGCACGCGAGCGCCGGTTTGATTTGTGGTTGCCCGGCCACCATGATGACGTCAAGTTTGCGCTTCAATGCAAACTTGAAAACCAGCTCTTTGGCAGCCCGCGGACAGGCGTCCGCGTCAATCCAGATATGCATGTAAACCTCTTACGCTTTTTCGACAGCGCCGCTCGATACCTCACGGCGGCGCTCAGCATAGTGGCTGCGGGCATAAAGTAGTGCAATGGCTACAATCGCAATAGCCTGAGCGGACAGCGTGTAAGCATCAGCATGGATACCCAGCCAGTCGAACTCGAAGAACGGTACCGGACGTGTGCCAAGAACGCCTGCTTCCTGTAGCGCTGCCACACCATGTCCGGCAAAGATGACGGACAGGAGACACAGCAGGATGGCGTTAGCACTAAAGAACAGACCCAGCGGCAGGCGCATTGAGCCCCGGAGAATGATCCATGCCAAACCAATCAGAAGAACGACTGCCGTCACTGCGCCGCCCAGTACAGCCGTGTGACCTTCAGGGCCAGCCTGCAGCCACAGGGTTTCATAGAACAGGATGACCTCGAACAGCTCTCGGTAGACCGAGAAGAATGCAAGCACAGCAAAGCCAAAACGGCCACCGCCACCCACCAGGCTACTCTTGATGTAATCCTGCCAGGCAGCGGCATTGCGGCGATCATGCATCCACACGCCTACCCACAGCAGCACCGCACTGGCAAACAAGCCGGTTATACCTTCCATCAGCTCACGCTGAGCACCGCTGATATTGAGTGCATAGGCTGCGATCGCCCATGTGGCTACACCGGCCAGCATGGCTAGTCCCCAGCCGATATTGACACTGCGGATGGCTGACTGCTGTCCTGTCTTGCGCAGGAAAGCCAGGATGGCTGCCAGCACAAGAATGGCCTCTAGCCCCTCTCGCACGAGAATCAGCAGGCTGGCAAAGAAACTGAGTGATGCGGACATGCCGTCACCGCTCAGGAGTTCGCTGGCAGCCGCCAGCTTGGCCTTGGCCGTTTCCAGACGCGCCTGAGCCTCTTCAACCGGCTGCCCATCCTGGAGAGCTTGTCGGTAGGCCATGAGGGCCTTTTCAGTGTCCTTACGCAGCGCTGCATCCAGATTATCCAGAGCGCTTTCTACCAGCTCGAAGCCTTCCAGATAAGCTGCAACGGACAGGTCATAGGCTTGGTCATGCTCGCCCTCACGATACACAGCCAGGCTCTTTTCCAAGGTTGCGCGGGTATAGTCGATCAGCTGGGCAGGCCCACGCTGCTGGATGGGTGGCTTGGCACGCTGGGCCCGAAACGCTGCAGCGGCCTCCTCCCCTTGTACGGTGGCCACTTCAGCAGGTGTTTGGCCGGCCAACTGGGCCAGATCGAACGAGGCTGCACCGGTTTTAGCCGGATCGGCACTGAAGCTCGCTATATAGGCTGCAACATCCCAACGCTGGCGCTCATCGAGCTGGCTGGCAAAAGACGGCATGTCTGTGCCGTCCCTTCCCTGGGTGACCGTGCTGTAGATGTCGTAAAGACTCAGTCGGTCCATGCGCGCCAGATCACGCAGGTCGCCGGGAGGCGGCTCCAGACCGATACCCGCCGGACCATCGCCTGCTCCGGTATTGCCGTGACACACGCTGCACTGCTGAGCGTAGAGCGGTGCGCCGCGGGTTGGGTCAGGGGTAATGGCAGGCACCTGCGCTACGTGGTAGAGCTGAGCCAACTGGGCGGCCAGCGCACGTGCCTCTTGGGTGACCGCCTTGCCGTCGGCCTTCTGTGTGATGGCTTCGCGCAAATGGATAACGCCCTGCTCCAGCTCGGCGCGTTCGGGACGTGCGGGCAAGCCTTCAATAAGGCCCTGAAGCGTATGCGACAAATTCAGCTGATCGCGGTATTCCGTCTCCTTGACGACAGCACCCTCCTTCACAGTGGCAGGATAGTCAGCGCCAAGGTAGCCCAGGATGTGCAAGGCATGAGCAGCCTCATCCTCGGGCTCGGCCTGTATGGCCATACTGGACAGGGCAAGCAAGGGTAATAACAGTACAGCAAATAGCCGGTACAGCTTAAACATGAACGGATTCCAAACAAGAATGGAAGGCATTAGCCATAGTGTTCTACTTGTAATGCTTTGTTACAAGCCTGCCGAGTCGCTGTTTTCAGGTTTCCGTCGGTTGAGTGTCTTTACGAAGGTAGAAAAGTAGATGCAGCACAGTGACCAAGCCGCTCTAGAAAGCGGCTCAGGCTGCATAAGGCGTAAGGGAGGGGCTTACAGGCTAGCTGATGGCTTGCCGAACGGTTGCCAGTAGCGCAGCAGCGCCCATGAACAGGCCAGAAAAAATACGGTTCGTAAGGCGCTGTTGACGTGGGGTACGTAAAAGGCGCAGCACCTTGGCTGCAAGACCGGTATATCCGGCCATGACGATCAGATCGACCGTGACCATGGTAGCGCCAATGATCAGGTACTGAGCTAGCAGCGGTTCACTGGGATTGATGAATTGAGGCAATACCGCCAGCATGAACACCACGGCCTTGGGGTTGCTGGAACTGACCAGAAAACCACGGAATACCAGCGAAGATGCACTGGCACCACCACCGGGCGCCGGAGCATTGGAAAAGTCCATAGGCGCAGCCTTCCACTGCCGTATGGCAAGGTAGACCAGATATAAGACGCCGAACCACTTGATCACGGCAAATGCCAACTGCGATGTGGCGAGCAGAGCCCCCACACCGGCGGCGACAATGGCAATCTGCAAGGCAAGCCCCAATTGCAAGCCAATGGCGTTCCAGTAGCCATGCCAGAAACCATGACGCAGGCCCGCCGACATAGAGGCAATGGCGCCTGCGCCAGGGGAAAGACTGATCACCCAGCAAGCCAGCAGAAAGGCCAGCCATGTATGCAGCGCCATCGGTAACTCCTTTTATCAGCGATCCAGGAAAGTAAACGGCACGTCGGTGCCACGCCAACGGCGAACAGCCTTCTGGAAGAACAGTGAATTAGGTATCTGCAACAGAGGGGCCTCCTCCGTATTGCTGCCCTCAGTCATATCTTCCAGCGTGGTATACAGCATGTTGATTGCCACGACGCGTCCCTTTACGCCGGGCTTGTCCGCCGAGTCGATAATTTCCACTCGATCGCCCAGTCGGAACGGTCCCATCGTAAAGATGAGTACCGCACAAAACAGGTTGGACAGAACGCTCCAAATGGCAAAGAACGCTACCGCAGCCACCGCAATAAAGCCGGAGAGCGCCGCCCAGAGCACTGAGCCGGATACACCAAAGCGCTCCAGGACCATGAGCACTGCACTGCCCATGATCAACCAGCGCAGTAGGCCACGCATGACCAATACAAACTGCGGCGGCAGGTGATAGCGCTCGCCGATGCGGGTAATGGCCCGCGCTATGAACCGTTGCAGGATGTACCCGAGGAGCAGGATAGTCAGCACCTGCACACCGAGGACGACGCCGCGCTCCCAGCCCGCCGGGATCAGTAAGTGAATTTGTTCGATCACGAAGCGTTCTCCAGTTCCAGCTGTAGGCTTTCCAGCCGCTCAAGGGCCTCCAGCCAGCCTTCTTCCAGTTCGCTCTCGCGTGATTTCAGTTGCGCCTGTTCTGCCAAGGCCACTCGAAGCTCCTCTTTGCGTGATGCCTCATAGAGACCGCTGTCACCCAGACGTGTTTCGAGAGTTGCCAGCTTTTCCTGAACCTTGCCCAGCTCCTTTTCAAGCTTGTCGGCCTCGCGCTTGAGCGGCGCGAGCTGCTGGCGCAGCGCGGCGGCAGCCTGCCGCTGGGCACGCTTGTCTACCTTGTCGGCATTGGCATCCGGAGCGGACGTTGGCTGTTGGCGGGCACGGTAATCCACCAGCCAGCGGGCATAGTCATCCAGGTCGCCGTCGAACGCCTGTACGCGGCCATCGGCCACCAGCAGGAACTCATCCGTTGTGCTCTTGAGCAGGTGACGGTCGTGGGAAACCACCAACACCGCACCGGAAAACTCCTGCAGGGCCATGGTCAGCGCCAGGCGCATGTCGAGGTCGAGGTGGTTGGTCGGTTCGTCGAGCAATAGCAGGTTGGGCTTTTGCCAGGCAATCAGAGCCAGGGCCAGACGCGCCTTTTCCCCGCCGGAAAAATTCAGGACGGCCTCATCGCAGCGATTGCCACGGAAGTCGAAACCACCCAGGAAGTCCCGTAATACCTGTTCACGCTCACCCGGCGCGATACGTTGCAGGTGCAACAGCGGGCTGGCCTTGGGATCGAGCGAGTCCAGCTGATGCTGGGCAAAGTACCCGATTGCGAGATTCTCACCACGCGTCAGCCGTCCACTGATGGGTTGCAGCTCTTCAGCCAGGGTCTTGATTAAGGTGGACTTACCGGCTCCATTGGGCCCCAGTAAACCGATACGCGCCCCGGGAGCCAGTTGCAGCTTGACCGGGTGCAGAATGGTCTTGTCACCATAACCGAGGCGACCTTCGCTCAGGTCCAGCAAGGGATTGGACAGTTTGTCGGATTCGCGAAAGCGGAAGTCGAAAGGCGAGTCCACGTGAGCAGGTGCCAGCTCCTCCAGACGTTCCAGGGCCTTGATCCGGCTCTGGGCCTGACGTGCCTTGGTTGCCTGGGCCTTGAAGCGGGCAATGAATTTCTCCATATGCGCACGCTGCGCCTGCTGCTTCTCATAGGCTTGCTGTTGTTGGGCCAGCCGCTCGACACGGGTACGCTCGAACGCAGAGTAACCACCGCGGTAGAGCGTCAGTTTTTGCTGATCAAGATGAATGATCTGATCGACCACCGCATCAAGGAAGTCCCGATCGTGAGAGATCAGCAGCAACGTACCGGGATACCCCTTCAGCCAGTCTTCCAGCCAGAGGATGGCATCAAGGTCAAGGTGGTTGGTAGGCTCGTCGAGCAGCAGCAGGTCGGAAGGACACATCAGCGCCTGCGCCAGGTTCAGGCGCATCCGCCAACCACCCGAGAAGTCACCTACACGACGTTCCATCTGCTCTGGCATAAAGCCAAGACCGGCCAGCAGCTTGCGGGCCCGGGCATCAGCCGTGTAACCATCGGCCGCTTCCAGCTCGGCATGCAGGCGCGCCAGGGCATTACCGTCATGCGCGGCTTCCGCGGCGACCAGTCCGCTCTGGATATCACGCAGGTGAATATCCCCATCAAGGACGTAATCGACAGCCAGCCGGTCAAGGGTATCGACCTCCTGGCGCATATGCGCAATACGCCAGGTAGCCGGCAGATGGCAGTCACCGGCATCCGGCACAAGCTGGCCACGTAGCAAGGCAAAGAGACTGGACTTGCCCGCCCCGTTGGCCCCCACGAGACCGGCCTTCTGGCCAGGATGCAGTGTCAGTTCGGCGCCTTCCAGCAAACGCTGCGGGCCACGTTGTAGAGTAAGGTTATGTATTCGAATCATGGCGGCGAGTGTAGAGCCTATTGACTTGGTGAGGCGAGCCCGGAAAGGATCGGGTGCCTTGAAAACTGGCGAGTAAAGGCGGTTTCGCGCCAGCTGGCAAGCACTCTTCGCTGACTGCCATGATCAATCGCCCATAGGACTGCTTTATCTACAGGACTCAAACCATGGAAAACACACTTTGGCCCTATGCACTCGCACTGTATGCCAGACCCGGCGTTACGCAGGCCTGCCTGACGCTACAAGGGGCCGGTGCGGATGTCTGCCTGTTATTGACTGGAGCGTGGCTGGGAAGCAGAGGCATAACGCTAACCATTGAGCGTAGGCGGCTATTAGAAATAGTGGCAGCCCCCTGGCGAGCAACTGTTGTAGAGCCCCTACGCGTGCTGCGTACCTATTGGAAGCCAGCCGCGCAAACCGATACAGCGCTGGCCGCGCTACGTGAACGCTTGAAACAATTGGAGCTGGATGCTGAGCATGAACTGCTTACACGACTGGAGCAGGCCAGTGTAGGCTGGTCCCTTACTGCCCAGCCCGACCCGGCTGGCTGGCTGGCCGCGCTGGCTGGCCCGGCGGGTACGGCTGAACCTGGCGCCCTGGACACACTTACCCAGGCCGCCCTTCATGTATGAGGATGTTGTAGATGTTACGCCTTTCGCTGTTAAGCCTGTGTCTGCTCCTTCCTCTGGCCGTGCAGGCCGAGGACAAGGTCAAGGACGAGCTGGCCTATAGCCTGGGGACCGAGATTGGCAATCGCCTGAAAAGCGAGCTGCCGGATCTGCAAATCAACGATTTGATCAAGGGCTTGAACCAGGCCTACAAAGGTCAACCGCTGGCAATGGATCAGAAAAAAATTGATGAGCTGGTTGCCCAGCATGAGGAAGCGATCAACCAGCAGGAGGAGTCCAACAGCGTCGAGGCCGCCAAGCAGGCAGAAACCCGTTTTCTGATTAATGAAAAGACCCGCTATGGCGTAAAAGAGCTGCCAAGCGGTGTGCTGGTAACCGTTATTCGCCAAGGCACCGGACCACAGCCCAAAGCAGACGGCCAGGTGCAGGTCCGCTATATCGGTAAGCTGCCTGATGGCAGTACCTTTGATGAGCAGCAGACGCCGCAGTGGTTCAAGTTATCCAGCGTCATCCCGGGCTGGCGTACAGCCCTCACCCAAATGCCCGTCGGCTCGCAGTGGCGCATCGTAGTGCCGTCGTCCCAGGCCTACGGTGATGAAGGTGCTGGGGGCCTGATTCCACCTTATTCTCCATTGGTCTTTGAGGTCACGCTGGAAGCAACGCGCTAGTGCCGATAAGTGTTCAATAATTTGAACAGACAGGCCTTAAGGCGAAGGCTTTGTTAAATATTGCTAACACCCTTGGGCTGGTTTAGGGTGGCTGACAGCTTTGCGGATGCGCCAGGCTTCACGGCCACCGCCTCTTCTACCCCGTTTGAGAGGAAATCAGCATGAGCACGCCAACCCGCGCCGAATGGGAACAGCGCTTCCAAGGCATGACCCTTGAGGGCCGCGCCTTTATCCAGGGTGAATACTGTGATGCCGTCTCCGGCGAAACCTTTGACTGCATCAGCCCGGTCGACGGCCGCTTCCTGGCCAAGGTAGCCAGCTGCGATGCTGCTGATGCCGACCGTGCTGTAGCCAGCGCCCGCGCTACATTTGAATCCGGTGTCTGGTCCCGCATGGCGCCCGTCAAGCGCAAGGCGATCATTATCCGCTTTGCCGATCTGCTCGAGCAGAACGCAGCGGAGCTTGGCCTTTTGGAAACGCTGGATATGGGCAAGCCCATCAGCGACGCCTATCACATCGACATTCCGCTCTCCGCTCGCGCCCTGCGCTGGAACGGCGAAGCCATCGACAAGATTTATGACGAAGTGGCGGCCACTGCCCACGACGAGCTAGGCCTCGTCACCCGAGAACCGGTAGGCGTTGTGGCTGCGATCGTACCGTGGAATTTCCCGCTCATGATGGCCTGCTGGAAGCTCGGGCCGGCACTGGCGACTGGAAACTCAGTTGTACTCAAGCCTTCCGAAAAGTCCCCGCTTACCGCCATCCGCATTGCACAGCTGGCCATCGAGGCCGGTATTCCACCGGGTGTGCTTAACGTGCTGCCAGGTTATGGACACACCGTAGGCAAGGCGCTAGGCCTGCACATGGATGTAGATACCCTTGTGTTTACTGGCTCGACCCGCACCGCCAAGCAGCTGATGATCTATGCGGGCGAATCCAATATGAAGCGCGTCTGGCTGGAAGCTGGCGGAAAGAGTCCGAACATCGTTTTTGCTGATGCGCCAGACCTGGAAGCAGCCGCCAAGGCGGCGGCCAGTGGCATTGCCTTTAACCAGGGTGAAGTCTGTACAGCAGGGTCACGCCTGCTGGTCGAACGCTCGGTCAAAGACCAATTCCTGCCGATGGTAATAGAGGCATTGAAGACCTGGAAACCCGGCCACCCGCTGGACCCAGAAACCAACGTAGGTGCGCTGGTCGATACCCAGCAGCTCAGCACGGTGCTGAGCTATATCGAAGCCGGTCATGCCGACGGTGCCAAACTGGTAGCGGGCGGCAAGCGTACCCTGGAGGAAACCGGTGGCGTGTACGTGGAACCAACCATCTTCGATGGCGTTTCCAATGCCATGAAGATCGCCCAGGAAGAGATCTTTGGCCCGGTACTGTCAGTCATTACCTTTGATACGGCCGAGGAAGCGATCAAGATAGCCAACGACACCCAGTATGGGCTGGCGGCCGCCGTGTGGACGCGTGATATATCCAAGGCACATCTGACGGCCAAGGCGCTACGGGCTGGCAGTGTGTGGATCAACCAGTACGACGGTGGCGACATGACGGCCCCCTTTGGCGGCTTCAAACAGTCGGGCAATGGCCGTGACAAGTCACTGCATGCGTTCGACAAATACACCGAGATCAAAGCCACCTGGATCAAGCTGTAAGCAGAGCCTATCGCGCTGCGCTTATCGTGTCCTATGCAGGATTTAGGGCATGTTAAGCGTAGCGTGGCGCACGTGGGTGGCAGCCCCTTCGGTTAGCACGCAGTAGGCCTTTACGTCATCACACACGTCATTGGTGGTGCCAACTGACGTGAGGTGCGTTACGAAAAGGGCTTATGAAGCGTGATTTGCTTTGCCGATCACGCTTCTGACTAATAGTGCGAGCAAATCCCTCTCTAGCCTGTCTCTAGCGACAGCGCGTACTATGCGCGCCGGTCAATCCCTTAACGAGCAGGACATGCGTATGAAAGAGTACACTTTGGGTCAGCCTGCCATGCAAGGGGTGGGCTATCAGCAAGCCGATCGTTCTGTCAGCCAGTCGATCCAGGCCGTTATCGATACGCAACGCACCCGCGTGACCAGCCAGGTCCAGCGGATCAACGATCAGCTGTGGGAAGTCTGGCCTGATGGCCGCCGTAAGCTGCTGAATCGCTGAAGCAATGGATGTAAAAAAAGCCGTGCCTGGTTAGCCAGGCACGGCTTTTTTGTACCTATTCCTTTAGGGATGCTTTGCACCACGTCTTAAGCCGAGGGGCACTGCCCTACCGTGGACCAGTAACGGCAAGCGTTACTCAGCCCATCGACCGATAAGGCGCTACGCGCCATACGCCCTACCCCGTATTTCTCTTACCCTCGGTAATAGCGCTGCGGCACAAAGGGCATCTTGGCAACCTTAACGGCCACTGGCTTGTTGCGCACCATGGCAAACAGCTCTGTCTCCAATGCAGCGTAGGCAATATCAACGTAACCCATAGCAACCGGTGCCCCCAGGGTCGGACCAAAGCCACCACTGGTAACCCGGCCGATCACCGCACCATTACCATCAACCAGCTCCGCCCCTTCGCGGACTGGCACTCGCTCCTGTACCAGCAAACCTACACGCTTGCGTGAGACGCCATTCTGCTGCTGGGCAAAAATTGCCTCAGCCCCAGGAAAACCGCCTGCCCTGGCACCCTCTGCGCGGCGCGCCTTGGACATGGCCCAGACCAGGCTGGCCTCGACAGGAGTCGTTTGCGTATCCATATCATGGCCATACAGGCACAGGCCTGCTTCCAGGCGCAGGGAGTCGCGTGCGCCCAGGCCAATGGCCTGTACTTCCGGCTCGGCCAACATGGCACGTGCCAGGCTCTCTGCACCCTCTACCGGAACAGAGATTTCAAAGCCGTCTTCCCCAGTGTAGCCACTTCGACTCACGATGCAGTCATGACCCAGTAGCGATACGCGTGTGACATTCATGAATGTCATTTCAGCTACCTGTGGCGCCAATCGAGCCAGTACAGATACCGCTGCCGGACCTTGCAGTGCCAGTAATGCCCGCTGCTCAAACATCGATTCAACATGGCAACGTGCGCCGATACGCGCCTTCAGGTGGGCCAGATCAGCTTCCTTGCAGGCCGCGTTAACAACCAAGTAAAGGCAATCGCCCAGGTTGGCAACCATCAGGTCATCCAGAATGCCGCCCTGCTCATTGGTAAACAGCGCATAGCGTTGCATGCCGACCGGTAACCCTACGATATCGACGGGAACAAGGCTTTCCAGGGCTGTTGCGGTGCTGTCTCCGGTCAGCAGAATCTGGCCCATGTGAGACACATCAAACAAGCCAGCCTGTGCTCGAGTGTGCTGATGCTCCTTGAGCACACCCAGCGGGTATTGCACCGGCATGTCGTAACCGGCGAACGGCACCATGCGCGCGCCCAGTTCAAGGTGCAGGGCATGGAGTGGGGTCTTGAGCAATGATTCGGTCATGGGGACTCCTTCATGAGTCGTACAGTCGCGTCCAACGCGAGCAAAAGGGGCAGTCGGGCATGGCGAATGGCGCAGTGCACCGAGCTTGGTAACGCCCTACAGTAACGCCGTAAGGGTAGAAAGCCGCGTCGCTACTTCTACCCGACCACTGGATGGCTCGTTGAGGGGTATCGCTGCGCTCGCCCCCATCCTACACACTCTGTAGACAGGGCGAGCAAGGCGATGCCTATTAACCGTAAATCACGCGTCCTGGTAGGCCTCAATGGGCGGGCAGGAGCAGACCAGATTTCGGTCACCGTAGACATTATCGATACGTGCTACGGGCGGGAAATACTTACCATCGATCAACGAGTGCAGCGGATAAACAGCCTGCTCACGGGTATAGGGGTGCGCCCATTCACCCGTCAGTTCGCGTGCCGTGTGCGGCGCGTTCTTGAGCGGATTGTCGTTGGCATCCAGCGTACCGGCTTCAATGGCGCGGATCTCTTCGCGAATGGCGATCATGGCGTCGCAGAAACGATCCAACTCAGCCTTGGACTCACTCTCGGTCGGCTCGATCATCAACGTGCCGGCCACCGGGAAGGACATGGTCGGTGCGTGGAAGCCAAAGTCGATCAGGCGCTTGGCCACATCATCTACCGTCACACCGCTGGTTTCCTTGAGCGGACGCAGATCCAGAATACACTCGTGCGCGACCAGGCCACCTTCACCCGAGTACAGCACGGGATAATGCGTTTCGAGGCGGCGAGCAACGTAGTTGGCATTGAGAATCGCGATCTGCGAGGCGCGGGTCAGGCCCTCTCCCCCCATCATTTTCATGTACATCCAGGAGATCGGCAGGATGCTGGCGCTGCCGTAAGGCGCAGCGGATACCGCACCTTCCTTGCGTTCAAGCCCGCCGTGGCCCGGCATGAAGGGCGCCAAGTGCGACTTCACACCAATCGGACCAACGCCTGGACCACCGCCGCCGTGGGGGATGCAGAATGTCTTGTGCAGGTTCAGGTGAGACACGTCGCCCCCAAACTTGCCCGGTGCGCACAGGCCCACCATGGCGTTCATGTTGGCGCCGTCGATATAGACCTGACCGCCATGCTCGTGAACGATACTGCAGATTTCGCGGATGGATTCTTCAAACACACCGTGAGTTGAGGGATAGGTAATCATCAGTGCAGCCAAATTGGCGGCATGCTGCTGAGCCTTGGCCCGCAGGTCACCCACATCCACATTACCGCGGCTGTCGCAGGCCACAACGACTACACGCATACCGGCCATTGAGGCAGTGGCGGGGTTGGTGCCATGAGCTGAAGACGGGATAAGGCAGATATCACGTTGCGTATCACCACGGCTCTCGTGGTAGGCACGGATGGCCAACAGACCTGCATATTCCCCTTGGGAGCCTGCGTTAGGCTGCAGAGAAATGGCGTCATAACCGGTGGCAGCGCACAGCATCTGTTCCAGCTCAGCGATCATTTGAGCATAGCCCTGGGCCTGATCGGCCGGCACGAACGGGTGCAGGTTGCCAAACTCGGCCCAGGTTACCGGGATCATCTCACTGGCGGCATTGAGCTTCATGGTGCAGGAGCCCAGCGGAATCATCGTACGGTCCAGAGCCAGGTCCTTATCCGCCAGTTTACGCAGATAGCGCATCAGGTCGGTTTCGGAGCGGTACTGGGAAAATACCGGGTGGGTCAGGTAAGCGGACTGGCGACGAAGCGACTCGGGTATGTGCTCGCCCACTTGGCCAACCAGAGTGTCCAGCGAAGGCACTGGCTTGCCGTCACTGAAAATGTCCAGCAGAGCCATGACATCTTCAACGGTTGTAGTCTCGTCCAGCGAGACGCCCAAGTCATTGTTATGGATCACGCGCAGGTTGAATCCTCTGGCGCGGGCCGCCTCATGAATAGCCTGCGTCTTCTCGCCAAATATCAATGTTAGCGTGTCGAAAAAGGTCTCTTGGGTGCGATGCCCCAGGGCATGCAGGCCCGCAGCCAGCAGTGCAGTCAACCGGTGGATACGCGTGGCGATCTGCTTGAGACCTTCTGGCCCGTGATACACGGCATACATGCTGGCAATGTTAGCCAGGAGCACTTGTGCAGTGCAGATGTTGCTCGTGGCCTTTTCGCGGCGGATGTGTTGTTCGCGGGTTTGCAGCGCCAGACGATAGGCTGGATTGCCGTGTCGGTCGATGGATACGCCCACCACACGACCGGGCATATCGCGCTTGTACTTGTCCTGAGTTGCAAAGTAGGCCGCATGTGGACCACCAAATCCTAGCGGTACGCCAAAGCGCTGTGCAGTGCCGATAGCGACATCGGCACCAAACTCACCGGGTGGCGTCAGGAGGGTCAGCGCGAGCAGATCAGCCGCAACAGCCACCAACGCACCGGCGGCGTGGAAGTCCTCGATAACTTCGCGGTAATCCCGAAGCTCACCGGTTGTCATCGGGTACTGGAAAAGCGCACCAAATAATCGGCTGTGGTCATCGATATCCTTTTCTGCACCCACCACAATCTCAATACCCAAAGGCTCAGCACGGGTACGGATGACATCAAGGGTCTGCGGATGACAATGCAGCGACACGAAGAAGGCGTTGGCCTTGCTCTTGGAAAGCCGGCGGCAAAACGTCATGGCCTCAGCGGCGGCAGTGGCCTCATCCAACAGAGAAGCGTTGGCAACAGGCAGACCCGTCAGGTCGCCAATCAGGGTCTGGAAATTCAAGAGCGCTTCCAGGCGGCCTTGAGAAATCTCTGGCTGATAAGGCGTATAGGCCGTGTACCAGCCTGGGTTCTCCAAGAGATTTCGCAGGATCGGCGCCGGGGTATGGCAGTTGTAATAGCCCTGTCCAATAAAAGACTTGAGCAGTTTGTTCTTTTTGGCAATGCCGCGCAGCTCGGCTAAGGCATCCGCTTCAGACAAGCCCTTGGGCAGATCCAATACACTGGTGCCTTTAATGCTGTCTGGGATGACCTTGGCGGTCATCGCCTCTACGGAGTCATAGCCCAGCAGATCAAGCATGGACACGATATCCAGCTCACGCGGGCCGATGTGGCGTGGGATGAATTCATCCGCTGTGCTGAATGAGTCGCGAAAATCGGTCATGTTCACTTCCTCAAGCCTTGATCAATTGAGCGTAGCTGTCTTCGGTAAGCAGCGTGCCAAGTGCTTCCGGATCAGCAGGACGCATGCGGAAGAACCAGCCGGCGTTGAGAGGGTCCTGATTGACCTGCTCTGGGGCATCGCTTAACGCCTCGTTGATTTCCAGGATTTCGCCATCAATTGGCATGGCGATATTGCTGGCGGCCTTTACTGATTCTAATACCGCCACCTCTTCGCCTTGGGCGTAGGCGCGCAGTTCCGGCAGTTGCACGAAGACCAGGTCGCCCAAGGCATCCTGAGCATAATCCGTAATGCCCACGGTGATGGTGCCGTCGGCTTCCAGACGCAGCCATTCGTGTTCTTCGGTAAAGCGCATAACCATTGCAGACTCCTGAATAGAGATAGCCCGGCAGGGCAACTAGCTGACCTCTTCTTTAGCAAGGCAGGTGCCAAGGTTGCACCGATGGCGCTATGCCAGAGCCTATGCGGCCTGCAAGAAATCAATAAAGAAAAGGCGGTGTAATGAAAACGCTACACCGTTGATAAGCAAGTCTGCAATGAACTGTTCAAGCCTAGAGAAGGCAAGGCTTTGCGAGTATATGTATCGAGTTCATTACAGTGCAACGAATTCGATACATATAGAGTTCACGCTCAAATAAGGACGAAAAGACGAGCCGCCCTGAGCCATAAAGTTCCGCACCTGACAGCCGCTTCGCTGGTGGGTCACTATGGCTTGCTATTGTGGACCATGTCCTGCACACGGGACGCCAGCACTTCTATGGGGAATGGCTTGGTAATCATCGCCATATTGGGCTCCAGGAAGCCATTGGCGATAACGGCATTCTCCGCATAGCCGGTCATGAACAGTACCCTGAGATCCGGTCGCTTGACGCGGGCCGCATCAGCCATCTGCCGTCCGTTAATGCCCGGTAGGCCCACATCGGTTACCAGCAGGTCAATGCGCACATCGGACTTGAGTATCTCAAGGCCAGAAGGGCCGTCCACTGCTTCTAGCACCCAATAGCCCAACTCACTCAATACCTCGACTACCAGGCCGCGAACCGCATGCTCATCCTCGACCACCAGCACAACCTCGCTGGCTTCGGACTGGCGGCTTAATGATACAGGCTCACTGAGCGTGGGCTCCTCTCTGCTTTCACCGTAATAACGTGGCAGGTAAAGCTTGATGGTGGTGCCTTGACCAACTTCAGAATAAATCTTGGCAGCCCCTTCCGACTGCCGGGTAAAACCATAAATCATCGAAAGCCCAAGCCCCGTCCCCTCGCCCAATGGCTTGGTCGTAAAGAAGGGGTCAAAGGCCTTTGCAATGACGTCAGGTGTCATGCCGGTTCCGGTATCCGTCACACTCACACAGATGTATTGACCAGGCTTTATATCCCGGTCACGGGATGCATAGGCTTCATCCAGGTAGGTATTGCTGGTTTCGACAGTCAGTCGGCCACCCTCCGGCATGGCGGCACGGGCATTGATGGCCAGATTAAGAATGGCATTTTCCAGCTGGTGGGGGTCGCACAGCGTCAGCCAGAGCGCGCCAGCCTTGACGATCTCTAATTGCACTGACTCACCCATGGTGCGGTGCAGCAAGTCATCCATACCGGTGATCAGCTCATTGGCATTGACCACCTTGGGCACCAAAGGCTGTCGGCGCGAGAAAGCCAGTAGCCGGTGCGTCAGGGCAGCTGCCCGACTGGCCGACGACATGGCCGTGCTGGCAAAGCGGTCAAGGTCTGCCAATTTACCCTGCTGAATTCGCATGCGAATCAGATCAAGCGAGCCGATGATGCCCGTCAGGAGGTTATTGAAATCATGGGCAATGCCACCGGTTAGTTGCCCTACCGCCTCCATCTTCTGGCTCTGTCGGAGCTGCTCCTGGGCCTGCGCCAACTCGGCCGCTGCAACCTTTTCCGCCTCGATATCACGACCTACTGCATGGATGTAGCGGGCATCGGGGACTGCCGTCCAGGACAGCCAACGGTAACTGCCGTCCTTATGCCGATAGCGGTTCTCGAACCGCAGCGTAGTATGCCCCTGGGAAAGCTTACCTACCTCGGCCATGGTGCTCTCGATATCGTCGGGATGGACGAAATCCAGCAACACCTTGCCCAGCAGCTCATCTTCCTGCCAGCCCAGTAATTGCTTCCAGGCGGGGTTCGCCGCCATCATGACGCCATCAAAGCGCGCTACCAGCATGACGTCTGTGGTCAGGCGCCACATGCGATCAAGGTCTGCCGTGCGCTCGGCGACGCGCTGCTCCAGGGTTTCCGTCAGGCGCCGGGAGGCTTCCTCGGCTTCCTTGCGATCGTGAATATCACTGTTATTGCCCATCCACCCGGTTACGTTTCCGGCTTCATCACGCAGGACTTCTGCACGGATATCAAACCACCGGTAGGTACCGTCCTTTCGTCGTAATCGAGCCTCAAGCTGATAAAACACGCCCCGGCTACGAGCATCGAGCCAGATATCCAATAGCCGCTGGGTATCATCCGGGTGAATGACTTGCGCCCAGCCCAGAGGCAGTGCCTCTTCTGGTGTCTGCCCGGTGTAGTCGTACCAGTAGCTGTTCAGGTAGCTGAGCGAGCCGTCGGGATTACCAAACCAAATGATAGCTGGAGACAGATCCGTCATCTGTCTCAACCGCGCCTCGCTGACTTCGAGCCGTCTTAAAGTGCGTTGCTGTTCGGAAAGGTCACGTGCGATGGCGGCTATGCCCAACACCTCGCCTTTTTCATCCCGTATCGCGAACACAGCGTAGTGAACCGGGATACCCGTCTCGGTCCGGCGATCACGGAACCGAAACTCGCCGACCCATTTACCCTTGCCCAGGACGGCGGGAAGAATAGTCGACTTAACAAAGGGACGATCTTCAGGCAGGAAATAGTCCAGCACACAGGTCTGCCTGACAGCCTCTTCACTGGCAAGGCCAACCAGGCGGCGTCCAGCTTCGTTGACGAAATAGGCCTGACCGTCTGGAGAGGCCATGCCAATAAAGTCGTCAGACTGCTCCACGATCATCATCGCCCGGCGCCAGCCCTCATAGGCGCGCACCTGCTCGCTGTTATCTACGATCGTACAGATAGCACCGTGCCGCTCACCATTCCGGAAAATGACCTGGGCCCGATACGCTACAGGGACACAAGTGCCGTCACGCTGATAGAAAGCCCCATCGGCCACGTATTCGGCAGTACCTTCGCGGGCCGTACGATAAATCGGATAATCAGCCATGGCCTGGTGCGCCTGCTTGTGAGCCGGATCAATCAACTCTTCCAGGCGCCAGCCAATAATCTCTTTCTCGCTTTTAGCACCGAAAAGCCTGACAAACGCAACGTTGCACAGGGTAACCACCCCGTGCTGATCAATCGAGTAAAAGCCTTCGGAAATAGAATCCAGCAGCAGGCGGTAACTGTCATGACTGGCACGCAGCTCCTCCTGGATCAGCCGCTGCTCGGTGCGATCACGAAGAATCTTGATGAATCCCGTGACCTGACCAGACGCACTCTTGAGCGGCATAAGCTCACCACTGGCCCAAAAGCGCTGCCCACTCTTACGCAAATGCCAGCGCTCATCCATGCTACGCCCGTGTGCAAGGGCAGTCTGGCGCTCCTTTTCAGGAACCTTGGCTTCGCGATCTTCAGGCGTAAAGATCATCGCCCCAGGCTTTTCCAGTGCCTCGGCTTCCACCCAGCCAAGCGTACGACACGCACCCTCATTCCAGGTGGTGATACGGCCTTCCAGATCCAGGCAAAAAATAGCGTAATCGACAGCGCTGTCGAGAACCTGACCCCATGGGAGAGGCACCGCGTCTGCCTGCATCGGCTCTTCAGCCTGACGCGCCCTGTTCCGATCGAGGGTAAGGCCGTGGATCTCCAGTTGCGCCATAACTGAGCGGGCCAGCTCCTGAAACAGGAGGCGCTGCGTGAAATCCAGTTGCCGCGGCGCCGTATCCATAAGGCTGAGTACTCCGACAGGAATACCCGACGTTGTTCTCAGCGCAATACCTGCATAGTAAGAAGCCCCTGTGCTGGCGTTCAGGGCGCTCGGTGGGGTAAAGCTCAAATCGCTGCTCGGCCCGCTGAATTCTAGAATTTCAGGTGCCGTTAATGCCTCCGCCCAGGGTGCATAAGCATCGACCGCGGGCCACCCTCCCTGCTCTGCCGCCAGCCAAAGCCCTTTTGCATCACGCAGATGAATAGCGGCTTGCGAAACGCAATAGGTCTCCCTGGCTCGCCGAGCAATATCAGCAAGTTCAGGCACCTGTGGATGGGCTAACAGGCCGTAGCGTTCAAGCACATCCTGTAACGCAGCAGGTAGCTGCTCTGGCTCGTGGGAGGCGTCGGTCATGTACAACTGGGTCGTATGTGGAGGCATAAGTACCGCTCATCCTTGAGAAACTAATGACAGGCCTGATTGAGACCCGTCTGGAACGGTCTATGGCACATAGACAAACAAGAAGCGGATGAATTCGCCTCTGGTAATCAAACAGTGGAAGGGAGCTTACCCTAGGCACGCTCAGCTTTTGCTGGGAATACCATACTTGCGAAGCCGGTGAGCAATAGCGGTATGGGAAGTTTTGAGACGGGCAGCCAGTTGCCGGCTGGATGGGTAATGCGGGTAGAGGTTTTCCAGCAAGGCTTTTTCATAGCGTGAAACAGCTTCATCCAGACTACTCACCTCGCCGTCCACCTGACGTGCGACTTCCGTGCCCGCAATATCCAGATCGCCGATATCCACCACTGTGCTCTCACTGATGGCGGCCGCCCGAAAGATAACGTTCTGCAATTGCCGCACGTTACCGGGCCAACGATTACTCAAGAGCGCTGGATATGTACCTGGCGCCAATCGGCAGGGAGGCCGCTGGATCTGCGCGCAGGCCTGCTGCATGAAGTGTCGAGCCAGCACCAGGATATCCTGTCCGCGCTCACGCAGCGGTGGAACGTCAAGGTTCAAGACGTTAAGACGGTAGAACAAGTCTTCCCGGAAGGTCCCCTCAGCAACACGCTTTTCCAGATCGCGGTGTGTGGCACTCAGAATACGGACATTGACCTTCAGCTCGCGCTCACCCCCGACCCGGCGGAAGGTGCCATCGGATAGGAAGCGCAGCAACTTGGCCTGTAGGTACGGTGACATTTCGCCGATCTCGTCGAGAAAAACCGTTCCCTTGTCAGCCAGTTCAAGAAGGCCTGGCTTGCCGCCCCGTTGCGCGCCGGTAAAGGCACCCGGCGCATAGCCAAACAGTTCGCTTTCCGCAAGGCTCTCCGGCAAAGCCGCACAGTTGAGTGCCAGAAACGGGGCATTGCGGCGAAAGCTGACCGTATGGCAGGCCCGAGCCACCAGCTCTTTACCTGTTCCTGTCTCGCCCTGGATCAGGAGTGGCGCATCCAACGCGGCCACGCGCTGGGCACGGGCCTTGAGTGCCCGAACGGGTGCCGAGTCGCCCAGAATCGATTCGAATCCTTCCGCCGGGTCATGGCGAAGCGCCGAAAGACGGGCCCCGATCCGGCTGGGTGCATAAAGGGTTAGAAGCCCACCGGCCAGTCGCTGGGCATTGCCTTCGGCAGCCTCACTGATCGGGGTCGAATCCAGCAGGAGCGCCTGCCCGCGCAAGGTCACTTCACGCATGGGTATACGAAACGCCTGCTCCAGTAGTTCAGTTTGCAACGCGGGATCATTGAACAGGGTTGCCACGGTTGCACCCTGGGGCGAAGGCTCATCCACCATGGTGGCAAAGGCCGGGTTGGCCAACAGGATGCTACCCTCACGGTCTACAGCCAGGACAGGGTCGCCCATGGCAGCAAGCAAGGCATCCAGATGCAGCGTGCGTCGCTGACCCGGCAGAATATCCACCACCCGGACGGCTTGCACACCGTGCACGGTCAGCAGCGCCCCACGTAATTCTTCCAACACCTCGGCACTCAGCGTCGGTGCATCGATGTAGACATTAGGCGGCACCATCTCGACAGCATCAAGATTAAGATTGCGCGCACCCAGGAGTGCCAGCACTTCCTGGGTAATGCCGACACGGTCGATAAAACTGACGTGGATTCGCATGGAATGGGAGAGGTCTCAAACAGGTGTAGCCATGGGCAAGCCTGTATCGTACCGGATGACCCTTCCCCATGGGCACTCACTACCCAGAATTGCCTGTATTTATTGTTGCTCCGCCTGGTAAAGCGTCTACGCTAGAATGATGGCTCTTTTCCATTATCCGGGCCGCTCTGCGAGACCTCCATCCTATGAAAGACGAAGACCGTTTGAAACTCGACCAGCAGCTCTGCTTTGCCTTGTATTCCACCTCTCTCGCCATGACCAAGGTTTATAAGCCGCTCCTGGAAGCCATTGGCCTGACCTATCCGCAATACCTGATGATGCTGGTGCTCTGGGAAAGTGATGGTCTCACGCTCAAGGAGTTGGCCAAGCGCCTGCATCAGGATTCTGGCGCGCTGACCCCGGTTCTCAAGCGACTCGAAGCAGAAGGCTATGTCACTCGCAAGCGCAGCCTTCAGGACGAACGCAATCTCTCGATCGAACTGACAGCCGCTGGAAAAACCCTGCGCAAGAAAGCTGAAGAGATCAACGGCTCGGTGCAACTGGCCTGTGCCTTGGGCGATGACGACATCGGACAGCTTCGGTCAAACCTGATCAAACTGCGTGACACCCTGAACCAATAAGCAGGTGCCCGAAAACGGGTCATCTGAAACACTCACAACGCCTATAGCGACCGTTCGTCGAACCTAGGTAAAAATAGTTTGCGCAATAATCGATATCGTAATAACTTAAATCCTGTAAGCAGCGCGGTAACGGTAAACAACTCCAGAGTTGTTTTTTAAACGCCAAATGATTATTGCAATAATCATATTAATCCGAGGACGATGCTCATGAACATTCTGTACAAGACTTCCGCAACCAGCACCGGTGGCCGTGACGGTCGTTCCATCAGCGCCGATGGCATCCTTGACGTAAAATTGGCTACACCCAAAGAGCTAGGCGGTCAGGGCGGCGAAGCGACCAATCCTGAGCAACTGTTTGCAGCTGGCTACTCGGCCTGCTTTATCGGCGCCATGAAGTTCGTAGCGGCCAAGGAAAAGGTTGCGCTGCCGGGTGACGTCAGCGTTACCGCAGAAGTAGGCATTGGCCCAATTCCTACCGGCTTCGCCCTGGACATCGAACTGCGTGTCAGCGTGCCCGGTCTTGATCGTGACAAGGCACAAGACATCATTGAGAAGGCCCATCAGGTCTGCCCGTACTCGAACGCCACCCGCGGCAATATAGATGTCCGTCTGACTCTCGTCTAAGCCGTTGATAAGGGCACGCCCAAGCGCATTAGCCGGTTGCCATCACTTAAGCCTACACCGCTACCTACTGGGTAGCCGTGTATGGCAAAGCCATCGTAATCAGTATGTTCATCGTGATGGCCGGCTCCGGGCTGAAGACACGCAACTCGGCCTTGGAGCCTGTTGCTCATTGGACAAAAATACCGTGCAGGATCGCTGCACGGTATTTTTGCCAGTACGGTCCGATCAGGCCTGCATGGCGTCGCGGATATCCCGAGCCAGCTCACGTATGCGCGACTCCTGAGTGTCCCAGGAGCACATGAAACGAGCGCCACCGCTACCAATAAAGGTATAGAAGCGCCAGCCGCGAGCACGCAGGCGATCCAGTGCGGTCTCGGAGAGTTGCAGGAATACCGAGTTGGCCTGTACCGGGAACATCAGGCTCAGGCCTGGAACATCCTTTACCAGATCAGCCAGGAGCTGGGCGCAATGGTTGGCGTGTTCGGCATAACGCAGCCAGGCATTGTTTTCGAGGATGCCCACCCACGGCGCGGAGAGAAAACGCATCTTCGAGGCCAGCTGGCCAGCCTGCTTGCAGCGATACTCAAAGTCTTCGGCCAAGTCACGGTTGAAGAACAGGATCGCCTCGCCCACCGCCATGCCGTTCTTGGTGCCACCAAAGCAGAGTACGTCAACGCCGGCTTTCCACGTCACTTCGGCCGGTGTGCAACCAAGACCGGCAACTGCATTGGAAAAGCGCGAGCCGTCCATATGCAGGCGCAGCCCAAGATCGCGGCAGGTATCGGCTACTGCATTCAGCTCGTCGAGACTATAAAGCGTGCCGACTTCCGTGACCTGGGTAATGCTGACCGCTCGGGGCTTGGGAAAATGAATATCCTTGCGCTTGGTGGCAATCTGGCGAATGGCATCAGGCGTCAGCTTGCCCTGGGTGGTCGGGGCCAACAGGAGTTTGGAGCCATTGGAGAAGAACTCCGGCGCACCACACTCGTCCGTCTCTACGTGGGCCGTCTCGGCGCAGATCACACTGTGGTAGGACTGGCACAGCGCAGCCAGCGCCAGGGAGTTGGCGGCAGTACCGTTGAAGGCAAAGAAGACTTCGCAATCGGTTTCGAACAATTCGCGGAAATGATCCGCCGCACGGGCCGTCCAGGCATCGTTGCCATAGGCGGTATCGTGCCCGTGATTGGCTTCAGCCATGGCCGCCCAGGCTTCCGGACAGATTCCTGAGTAGTTGTCGCTGGCGAATTGCTGACTATGGTCGTTCATGGGTATTCCTTGAGAGCCCGCCATGAATGCCTGCTTGTGACTGGCGTTCATGGCGGTTAATAAACGGGCGCTTATAGCGGCCGGGTTCGAGTTTCCAACCAGTCGCGCGCCGTACCGCTAACCAGCGGAAGGACACGCTCACGCACCTCGGCGTGGTAGGCGTTCAGCCAGGCGATTTCATCCTCGCGCATAAGCGTACGGTCGATGCAGCGTGTATCGATCGGGCACAACGTCAAGGTTTCGAAATGCATGAACTGGCCGAACTCGGTTTCAGGCTCGGCCACGTTGAGCAGGAGGTTCTCAATGCGCACCCCCCACTTGCCGGGCCGGTAGATACCGGGTTCGTTAGACGTGATCATACCTTCCCGCATGGCACTATTGGGGGTTGGTTGGCCATAGAACGTGATGGATTGCGGCCCCTCGTGCACGTTGAGGAAATACCCCACGCCATGTCCGGTGCCGTGACCATAGTCGATACTGGCCTCCCAGATTGGCGCACGGGCAATGGCATCCAGCATCTGCGAGGCGATCCCGGCCGGGAAGCGCGCCCTGGACAAGGCGATCATACCTTTGAGCACGTGCGTGAAGTCGCGCTTCTGTTCGGCGCTGGGCGTACCGATAGGAACTACGCGGGTAATGTCTGTCGTACCGCCCAAGTACTGACCGCCGGAGTCGATCAGCAACAGGCCGTCACCCTCAATAACCGAATGTGCCTCTTCCGTTGCGTGATAGTGAGGTAGCGCGCCCCCAGCGTTATAGCCCGCAATAGTGGAAAAGCTTAGGGACACGAAATTGGGGCGACGCGCTCGGGCAGCCGTCAGCCACTCGTCCACCGTCAGCTCGGTTACTCGCTCCCCGGCCTCAAGCGCCGCCTCGAATTGAGCGAAGAATTCGCACAGGGCCGCGCCATCCTGCTCCATAGCCTCACGCACATGCTGCGCTTCAGCAGCTGTCTTGCGCGACTTGAACAGTGTCGACGGGTTGATCGTCTCGATGCGCTTGACGCTCGAAGGCACTCCTTCGACCAGGCCAAAGGTGACACGCGCCGGATCGACCAATAGTGTTGCCCCTGCAGGCAGTGCAGCCAGCGCACCGTGAGCCTCTTCATAGGCGGCCAACTGGATACCGCCTTCATTCAAGGTGCGCTCAAGGGCGGCCGGGACTTTGCCCGCGCCTACGAATAGACGCACCTGCCCTGGCCCGATCAACGCATGGGCCAGGAAGACCGGGTTATAGGGCACGTCGGCACCGCGCAGGTTGAATAGCCAGGCGATATCGTCCAGGCTGGAAATGAAATGCCAGTCAGCCCCTTGCTCGGCCATGGCCTTGCGTACCTGCTCCAGTTTTTCGCTCCGGGAAACGGGAGCATACGGAGCCTCATGGGCATAAATAGGCGCTGCAGGCAGCGCTGGCCGCCCTGGCCAGATACGGTCAATCAAATCGATATTAGTACGTAGTGAAATGTTCTTGCCAGCAAAGGCTTTGCGTAACGTCTCGGCCGCACCCAAGGACAGCACGGCACCATCCACTGCGACTGTTCCATCAGTCGGTACTTGCTCGGCCATCCAGTCAATGTGCGCCTGCATACTGCCGGCAACCAGCTTCATCAATTCAACGCCCGAGCCTGCCAATTCAGCCTCGGCCTGCTCCCAGTAACGGCTATCTGTCCAAAGGCCGGCAAAATCCCTGGCCACAATCAGCGTACCGGCGGAGCCAGTAAAGCCCGACAGCCATGACCGCCCCTGCCACCGCTCGGGCAGGTATTCCGACAGGTGCGGATCGGCAGATGGAATCAGGCAGGCATCGACGCCTTCCTCATGCATGACCTGACGCAATGCAGCCAGACGATCGGGAATGGAAACGAGGTCTTGATGGGACATGTACTCTCCGGTGTGCAAAGGGTGCTGTTGAGGCAGTCCTGCCATAAATACCGCAGATACAAAAAAGCCGCATCAAGGGATGCGGCTAAAAGATGAAAAACCAAAGGAGCAGAATGGTTTTTCCTTGAGGGCCTGCACTATCGACAAGCACCTATCACTACGCCTGAAGGCAATGGAAATGCACATCCTCACAGGGTGAGCATGATCCATAAGGGGGGAAACTTCTGACAATAGTGAAAAGCGCTCAGAAAAGGCGAACAGACCCTGAAGACGACGTTTGGTGCGGCAGACGCCTGGACCAAACGGGGTTAACGCTGGGAAACCTGCCGATCATGCTGGGCTTTCTGAGTCTGTTGAGCCTGCTGAAAGCGCTCCATGACAGCGTGATTTTGATTAACGAGCTTGTAGTTCTGCTCGTAGGAATCACGAGCAAAGCTCACCTGGGTGAAAGCAACAGCGGATACAGCAAGAATCGAGGCAGTAAACAAACGTAACATGATGAACTCCTGATACCCTTCGATTGGGTTCATCACTAGGATAACGCGTAACAATGATTGAAAAATATCGCCTGGGTACATAGAGATTTACCAATTGCGCAAGTATTCCAGGCGAGGCAGGCTCAGATGGCCCAGTAGGAATGCATGGCTACCACGTCATCGTCATGACTAAAGCGTCTGGGCAGTTCCTCCTTCAGGATGTCCACCCATGCCTTGATCTTGGCATCCAGAAACCGCCGGGAGGGATACAGCGCATACACGCTCCGCTCGCGAAGACGGTACTCCGGCAATACGCGTACCAGCCCCCCTTCCCGTAAGGCCGGCGCTGCAATAAAACTAGGGAGCAGGCACAGCCCCAAGCCTGCCTTGGCCGTGTTGGCCAGCGCATCCGCTACATTCACCTGATAGATCGAGCGCGGCCTGATCGATGTTTCCTCACCCGCTTTGGTAAATACCCACTCCTCAGGAAAGGTCGGGTCCTGAAGCAGCAGGCACGTATGCTCATTCAGATCACGCGGATGATGGGGCGTGCCCCACTTGGCCAGGTAATCGGGCGAGGCGCAGACAACGCTGTAGACCTCGCCAAGCCGCTGGGCGACCAGTTCGGAATCAGGCAAATTTCGATCCATGGTAATGGCTACGTCGTAGCCTTCTTCAATCAGGTCAGGTCGATTCTGGGATAGCGTGAAATCCAGCGTGACATCGGGATAGCGCTCAGCATAGAGCGCCGCCAGAGGCGCCAGATGCTCGGTACCCAACCCGGTCAGGGAGTGAACCCGCAAGCGACCGGAGGGCTTCAGATGCGCACCGCTGGCTTCTGCTTCGGCCTCAGCCACTGAGTCAAGAATTCCGCGACAGCGTTCCAGGTAACGCTCCCCCGCCTCTGTCAGTGCCAGCCGCCGGGTAGTCCGGTGCAACAAACGTGTTTGCAGATGCGTTTCCAGATCAGAGATCACACGGGAAACCTGCGCCGTCGATAACTCCAGCAAGGCCGCAGCGGCCGTAAAACTGCCCGCGTCGACCACCCGGGTGAAAATCCGCATACCTTGTAACGTATCCATTATTGTTGCCTGCTCCGTAACGCTGTTTCGCTTGGCAGCCTATTTATTTCCAGATGTTACGCTTTTATTCTCTGCCATGTGAGCTGCAGTATTGCTGGTGCTCTTCTCGTTAGCCCTGACGAGAGTCGCTTTTGCACCGGCTTCTCCCTCCCGCACCCTGCTGCAGCTCCAGAGATAGCTCCTTGTGGCATGCTGGAACCGCCCACCCCCTCCGGGGCGGTTCAGCTGCCGTTTTTCCTTTCTTATTGCGCCTTGTTTGGTTCGCGAATGCGATACCAGGTGACGTATAGCGCTGGCAGGAATAACAGCGTGAGCAGGGTTGCCGCCACAATGCCGCCGATCATTGCATAGGCCATGGGCCCCCAGAATACTTCCCGGGCAATAGGAATCATGCCAAGACTGGCTGCGGCTGCAGTCAGCAGGATCGGTCGACGTCGATGGTTAGTCGCCTCGATAACCGCCTCCCAAGGATGGCGTCCGTCCTGTTCGAACTCATCGATCTGGGTTACCAAAATCACTGAATTACGAATAATGATGCCGATCAGCGCCAGCACCCCAAGAATGGCCACAAACCCCAGCGGGGTTCCCGTAGGCACCAGTGCCAGTACGACCCCAATCAACCCTAGTGGGGCGACACTGGCCACCAGAAACATCTTCTGGACGCTTTGGAGCTGGATCATCAGGAACGTGGCCATGAGAAACAGCATGAGCGGGATCACGCTTGCAATCGGCTTTTGCGCCTTGCCGCTTTCTTCCACGGTGCCGCCTATGTTGACGTGGTAGTTGAGCGGCAGGTTGCTCTGGAATTCATCAACTTTAGGCTGAAGGGCCTTGATCAGATCCGGTGCCTGGATGGCGCCCTCAATCGTGGCTTTCAGCGTAATGGTCGGTTGTCGGTTGCGCCGCCATACCAGGGGCTGCTCCATCTCGTAGCCTACTGTGGCAAAGGACTTGAGCGGAATCGATGTACCTGAAGGGGTCACGATCTGCAGGTTTTCTACGGTCTCGATAGAGCTGCGTTCGGCATCCTCGGAGCGCCCCACCACATTGACGAGATAGATGCTGTCACGCACTTGGGTGATCGGTGTACCGCTCACCACACTGTTCATGATCTGCGCTACGTCCTGGGAGGACAGCCCCAACTGTCGGGCGCGGTCCTGGTTCACATCGATCCTCAGCACGCGTCCGGGCTCGTTCCAGTCGAAAAGGATGTCACTGATATGCGGATCGGCACTGATGGTACTGGCCAGCGCCAGTGCCTGCTTGCGTACCTCGGAAATGCTCGGACCACTAACGCGGTATTGGATCGGTCGCCCTACCGGCGGCCCCATTTCCAAGGGCTGCACATACCCATCAAGCCCGACGAATTCGTTCTTGAGCCGCTCCTTGAGTTTAGGAATCAGCCGGTTGCGTGCGTCCAGGTCTTTGCTGACGATAACGACCTGCCCATAGAACGGGTTGTTGAGCTGCTGGTCCAGCGGCAGGTAGAAGCGCACCGCGCCCTGCCCTACATAGGAGCTCCAACGGGCAATATCCGGATCACCCTTGAGCGAGGCCTCGAAGCGATCCATCTGCGCACGGGTTTCCAGCACGGAGCTGTTTTGCGGCAGATTCAGGTCAACCAGAATCTCGGGACGATCCGAAGAGGGGAAAAACTGATTCTGAACAAAACGCATGCAAAATAGCGATGCAGCAAAGAGCAGCACGGTCAGAATGATTGTTATCCAGCGGTGCCGCATGGCCCACACCAGCGAACCCTGCGACCAGCGGGCCAATCGGCCCGGCGCCTTTTGCTTTTTGTGCTTGAGCGATTTGGGTAGCAGATGCACACCCATGACCGGTGAAAACAGCACGGCCACGAGCCAGGACAGGATCAGCGCCACAGCAATCACCGCAAACAACGTAAAGGTGTACTGCCCAGCCGTACTTTTGTTAAGACCGATAGGTACGAACCCCGCTACGGTAACCAGCGTGCCGGTCAGCATTGGGAAGGCTGTATGGTCATAGGCGTAGGTAGCCGCCTTGTGCAGCGAGTCGCCCTCCTCCAGTCGGGTCACCATCATTTCAACGGTGATCATGGCGTCGTCCACCAGAAGTCCCAGGGCAATGATTAGTGCCCCGAGGGAGATCCGCTGCATGGTAATCCCGCTGTATTCCATGAAGAGAAATACCATGGCGAGCACAAGGGGAATCGAGCACGCCACGACGAGTCCAGCACGTAACCCAAGGCTGATAAAACTCACTACCAGCACGATGATGACCGCTTCGAACAGGGCATGGGTAAAGCTGCTGGAGGCCTTTTCCACTACCTCTGCCTGGTTGGACACCTGATGCACGCCCACACCAACCGGTAACTCGCCAATAATTGCGTTCATCCGCTCGGACAGGGCCGCGCCAAAGGTCTGCACGTTGCCGCCTTTGCGCATGGCAATGGCCAGCCCCAGGGCCGGTTCACCGTTAAAACGAAATAAAGACGTGGGTGGGTCAGCGTAATCACGGTGGATGGTGGCCAGATCGGCCAGACGGTAGAAGCGATCATTGATTCGGAGATTGACTGCTTCAAGGTCTTTTTCAGACTTGAACTCACCGGAAGTGCGCACCGAGACACGCTCGGGACCCGCCTCGATCACCCCCGAAGGCGTCACAGTGTTCTGTGCCTGCAGGCTTTGCATGATCTGCCGCTGGTCCAAGCCCAACGCAGCCAGCTTGCGGGTCGAGAAGTCAAGATAGATGACCTCGTTCTGCGCACCCATGAGTTCGACCTTGCCCAGATCGGGTACCGCACGGATATCCAGGCGTACCTGCTCTACATAGTCTCGCAGTTGCCGGTACGAGATGCCGTCTCCAGTGAAGGCATAAATACTACCGAATACATCGCCAAACTCATCGTTGAAGGCCGGTCCCTGTATCCCTTGCGGAAACTGCCCCTGAATATCAGAAACCTTCTTGCGTACCTGATACCAAATGTTAGGAATTTCCTTGTCGCTGGTGGTATCGCGCAGGTACACAAATACCGTGCTCAGCCCCGGCCGGGTAAAGCTTTTGGTGTAATCCAGAGAATCCAGCTCTTCGAGCTTTTTCTCGATCCGGTCAGTCACCTGCTCCAGGGTTTCCTGAGTCGTCGCACCCGGCCATTGGGTCTGTATCACCATGGTTTTGATGGTGAAGGAAGGGTCCTCTTCGCGGCCAAGGTTGAAGTAGGAGTAGGTGCCCATCAGCAGCGCGACGAACATGATGTACCAGATAAAAGACTGGTGACGCAGCGCCCAGTCAGAAAGATTGAGGGATTTCATCAGCGCTGTTCCACATCCATTTTCACGTCTTGTCCGGGTTTAAGGCTATGTACGCCGGCCGTTACAACCCGCTCGCCTGCCTTCAGTCCACTGTCGACCGTAATCGTCCGCTCCTCTCGAGCCAGCACATGCACTTCGCGCAGCGACACTCTCCGGGACTCAGGGTCGACAATCCAGACGGATGTCTTTCCGCCCTCATCAAGAAGTGCGCTGGCCGGCAATTCGGTAAGCTCCCGGGGCGTGTCGTTGGTCAGCGCCACGGTTACCAGCGAGCCTAACCTGAACGCCGGGGGTAGCGTTCCCAGGGTGAGCCGTACCCGCCGCGTCCGCGTCATCGCATCAGCTTGGGGCGCCAATTCACGAATGTGGCCAGTGGTGGAAACCGAGGGGTCCAACTGCGAGGTGACTGTAAAGGTCGTATCGGCAGGTAACGTTTCCGCCAACCCTGCCGGTACGTCGACAACCGCCTCCTTGACTTCAGGGCGCGCCAGGGTAACAACCTGCTCGCCGGGAGATACGACCTGCCCGGTCTCGGCATGCCAGGCCGTGATTACACCATCGAAGTCGGTATACAACTCGCTGTAGGAGAGCTGGTTATGCGACTGATCCCGGGCAGCTTGCGCACGGTCACGTGCTGCGCGTGCCGTATGCAGCTGGGCCATGACCTGATCAAGCTGCGCCTTGGAGCCGACACCCTTGGCATACAGGGCCTGCTGCCGTCTGGCATTTGCTTCGGCATCCATCCATTGGGCCTGAGCCTGAGCCAGATCGCCCTCGCTGCTGCGGTAGGCATTCTGCTGATCCGTGGGGTCCAGGGCGGCTAGCAAGGTCCCTTTTTTCACAAGGTCTCCCACATCGGCCTTCCGCTGAGCGATACGGCCGCCTACGCGGAAACTCAAGGTTGATTCATACCGGGCCTGAATATGGCCGGTAAATGCACCCAGCGAGCGAACCTGCTGAGGTTTAGCCTCAACAAATAGCACGGGACGCACCGGAGGCGGCGGCTCCTGCTTGTCAGAGCACGCTGCCAATAGCGTTACAAGCCCTAACAGGAGAAAGCGTACCCTGCTCATGATGACGCCCCCTGTTGCCCTTTGGCCTTATCGGCGGGATTGATAGCAGCGGGCTGGATGGGCGGCGCATGGTCCGTCACTTCAACGACCTCAACCTTGAGCCCGTCATAAAGCAATTGGCCACCTGCCGTTACCACGCGATCAGCAGGTGCCAACCCCTCATCGATCATCACTTGGCCAGTGATATACCGGGCAACCCTTACCGGCTTGAGCCGAGCGCGATTGTCGGTATCCAGTACCCACACGGCTGGCTTTTCTACGGTGCCATTGAGCGCTGTCCAAGGCAGCACGACCTGTCGCTTCTCCGGCGTCCCGAGTGACGCTGTGACGGTAGCGCCCAAAGCCATCTGCGGTAGGGCCTTGTCGAGCAGAACCTTCACACGCACAGTGCCGCTCTGCTGGGAAATGACCGGTGAAACCTCCCGCACATGCCCTGTGGTGCGGACTGCGGGATCATGGAGGAGTGCAACCTCGATAGGCCGGTCGCCTGGGTCATGAGCCAGCAATGACTCCTGTACATTGAAGACCGCATCACGGTCGCCCTCCTGCGCCAGGGTAAAGATTGGCATGGACGCCTGAACAACCTGTCCTACCTCGGCCTGCCGCTCCGTAATCACACCGCTGGCAGCCGATACCAGATTCGCGTAGCTGAGTTGCTTGCGAGCATCGTCCAGCTGGGCACGCGCGGCACTCAAGGCGCTCTCTGCGCCCTTCAATGCAGCCTGGGCCTCATCATATTGACTCTGGGTGGTGTACCCCTTGGGCATCAATGCTTTTTGTCGCTCGAACTGCACACGGGCAAGGTTTGCCCTGGACTGTAGAGAAAATACCTGTGCCTCAGCTGCCGCTACGTTGTTACGTTGGTCCTGAGGGTCGAGCCGAGCGAGAACCTGCCCTTGCTTGACGTGATCACCTACATCAACCAAACGCTCGTTGATCTTGCCGCTGATGCGAAAGGATAAGGTTGTCTGGATGCGCGCCTGCACATCGCCGGTCAGGGTAGTGGTAGTCGCTACATCTTCCAGGGCAACACGCTGGACTTTTACATGAGGCGGTTGGGGTGTTGGTTGTAAATCGTCCGAGCAGCCTGCCATACCGGCCAGACTCACCCCTAACAGAAACACCGCGGCAGTGCGCCGAAACAGGGGTCTAGCGCGCCGCGAAAAGAAAAGCATTGCCAATTAACCTCCCTCACATTCCATATGCATGCCAGCAGTCGACGTGGCGATTTACCCGCGAGTCGTCCATCAAGGTCTGCTGCGCAGGGGTTGTTCTGGTTATAGGCGACTGACTTTAAGCCTCAGGCAAGGTTCCGGCAATTCAATAGAAGCCCTGGCGCAGCATTAAAAAATGCGGGCACAGAAAACCCGGCGAAGCAAAGGGCCGGTTAAAGGAAGGAAAGAGAGGAGAAACGCGGGAGGGATGTCATGGGAGCCGCTATCGATGACGGCTCCCGACAGGTCTTGCCGGTTACAGTGTGCGTAACCGTAACACTTAACGCCAGAACGGCTTTTGCAGTTCTTCGTAACGCTGGGCCTCAGTGATACCAGCGTCAGCCAGCATACGGGCATCCAGACGGGCCAGCTCGTTACGGCTGACGATGCGGCGATGCCAAACAGACAGTGTTGTCAGGGCGCGCAATACCAGCGAAGTGCTGGATGTAGAGACGTTTGTAGCACTGAACGAGTCGGAACGTAGGGTCTGTTCCATGATGCTTTCCTTCCTGCTTATGGCAGGTAACTAACTATTTAAGATGCGCACATTGTCGTGCCGCGGAAGTGTTACCGCCATAAACAGCCAGGAAGAATTGTGCAGGATCAGATATGAAAAAATCGAAACTGTTATGGTCCAAATTGGGTCAATCTGTAACGCAATGCACCATTAGCGGGCATATTCACGTTACCGATAGAAACAAGGCCTGCTTTTTCATAACAGCATGGCGTGTTTAACGCCGAGAGATAATCCTTTTTTACCCAAGCGCCACAGAAATGTCTACCTTTTTGACGCTTCGGCACAGAAAAAAGCCCTGAAACGGTGCGCCTGTATCCTCAAAGGGCAGCTTCTCGCATGAGTCGAAACAGCGGAGCAAATGGGGCCGAACGCTATAGGTGAAAAGAGGTGTACTGGCTGTACACCAAAAGGTACAGCCACCGTTAAAGGGGGGGTCCCTGAAGGAGAAAGGCCGGTAACAACGCCTCGTTACCGGCCCTAAGCGATCAATGACCTTGCGAGGCCGTTACCAGAGCGGCGTTGTTACGATCTTTGGCACCTAGCCAGGAACCAATGGCCACTACAACCAGCGCCAGCAGGCCGGTCGCCAAGATTTCCATGCGGTGCGCCTCTGTCATCAGCATGATACCCAACGCCATGATGATGAAGCCGATCACCAGCCAGGTCAGCCAGGGGAACAGCCACATACGACACTCGATGGGCTGGCCCCGCTCATTCAGCTTGCGACGCATCCGTAGCTGCGACACGGCAATCACGAGATAGACCAGCAGGGCTACTGCCCCGGATGTTGCCAGCAGGAAGCTAAATACGGCTTCCGGCATGGTGAAGTTGGCAATTGTCGTGGCAAAGCCTACGGCCGTGCTGGCCAATACAGCGGCACGCGGTACACCGCCAGCAGCGGTCCGGCCAAAGGCGGCAGGTGCATCGCCACGGCGGCTCAAGGAAAACAACATACGCGAGGCGGTATAAAGTGCAGAGTTCAGGCAACTGGCGACGGCAACCAACACGACCAGATCAACGATCAACTTGGCATGGGGAATGGACAAGACTTCCAAGGCACGCTGGTATGAGCCTACTACCGGAAGCTGGGCGTCCTGCCACGGCACGATGGAAATCACCAGGAAGATAGAGACGATATAGAACAGACCAATACGCCAGATAACCGAGTTGGTCGCCCTGCCGATCTGCTTCGAAGGATTTTTCGACTCAGCAGCAGCAATAGTGACAATCTCAGTGCCCATGAAGCTGAACATAGTGGTCAGCAGCGCCCCGATAACCGCGTTGAAGCCGTTGGGCATAAAGCCGCCATTGGCCGCCATCAACGTACCCAGGCCGCTAACCTCGCGCCCTGGTAATGCACCAACCATGGCCACGGCTCCCAGCACGATAAAGGCGATGATCGCAATGACCTTTAGCAGCGCGAACCAGAACTCGAACTCGCCATATTTGGCCACACTAAACAGGTTGGTTACTGTCAGGAGCGCTGTAATAGCCAAGGCGAATTGCCAGGTGGCAATGGCTGGAAACCAGGCATTCAGGATGGCTGCAGCCGCAACCGCTTCCAGCGGAATCACCAGCACCCAGAACCACCAATACAGCCAACCGATGGTAAAGCCCGCCCAGCGGCCAATGGCCTGATGGGCATAGGATGAAAAGGAGCCGGTGTCTGGCGAAGCCACGGCCATTTCGCCAAGCATTCGCATCACCAGTACGACCAGGGTCCCTGCCAACGCATAGGCCAACAGGACAGCAGGACCTGCCGCCGCAATGGCATGACCTGAACCGACGAACAGGCCGGCCCCGATAACACCGGCAATGGAAAGCATGGTGACGTGACGCGGTTTCAGTGACGGAGAAAGGGAGGTTCCATCTGAAGAAGGGTGAGTCTTTATTGTCATAATAATGCCTGTCACTTGCTGAAATGATTTAGCGCAAGGCTAATTAACCTCGTCATATCAGCGATACTCCAGGGGCTTTTCAACCATAGAAGCGACATTTCACCTACGCTAACGCGGAATCTGTCACAAAAATGTCGCATCTATGACTTATTCAACGTGACTGCGACGTTATGAATCATTGCATTTAGGTGCAACCCGATTTTCCTAGCAGGTTCTAACAGATAAATCCTTACGAAACGCCATCATGAGCCAGACTGCTTCTGCCATCAGCGTGACGAGGCATCGCTTGCAGGCCCTGCATGACCAGGGCTTCGTATTGCTACGCGGCGTGCTCAGCCCTTCACTGGTCGATGAGGTGCGTGCCGCTATCGACCAGCTAATGCCTATCCACTGGGATTACACCGGGCTGGTCGATCACTATAAATGTGTACTCAACCGTAATCCGATATGGCTGCCTTACCTGGACCTGCCTGGCGTAATCGAACTGGCCGAGGCAGGCATGGGCGAGGATTGCCATGTCATTGGGCAAACAGCCTGGCGCTGCCACCCCGGCTTTATCGGTGCAGACCTTCATGCGGATTATCTGGCAATGGAGCTTCCTTCCTCCTTGCTAGAGGACCCAACGTTTGAGCTACCCATGCAAATCTGCACCGCGCAGCTTTATCTGGATGAGATCACCGAAGACTTGTGCCCTACCCTGGTTATCCCAGGCAGTCATCGCGCGGGACGAAAACCCTTGGAGGGCGAGACGAGCTGGCGAGGCCAACAGGCGCAACCGGTACTCTGTCAACCGGGTGATGTCTTGTTCCTGCGCAGCGAACTCTGGCACGCCGGGAGTCGCAACCGTACCCGCGATCGCACGCGTTACCTCCTTCAGGTCCACTATGGTCGGCGCATGGTGGCTCAGAAGTTTTCACCCTATCTCGACTGGCAGTTCAACCCTGCTGTGCTGGATGCCTGTACGCCCCGGCAGCGGCGCCTGCTGGGCGATCATGAGTCTGCCGAATACGATTGAGTGAGCCGGCCACCCAAAGGGTCCGCTACACGAATCATCAATATGCCTCTGACGGGTATCCCTGCACCCTGGAGCACTGAAGTGCCGTTCGCGGCCTTCTCTTCCCACTGAGTTCTTAACGCCACAGATCACCCATGCGTTCTGGGCTATGAACATCTGATTGGCGCTCGCATGACACAAAAGCTGCGCATGTGTCAGGACAGCCTGCTGGCTGCATTCTGAGCCTACGCGCCTAGAACCCTTGCAGTTGGGTTCGAGGCCGTCTGGTTCACGCTTTTACGGTATCGCTGCAGTAGGCAGGAGTAGAAATAGCGGATGATCGGTCCCACCTCTATATAGATCATCCGCTGACCGGAGCCTTTCATGTTTTTATCTGCCTATCGCTCTTGCTCCCGCCTATTGATCGGCGCCCTGCTTCTCGTAGGGCTTGCAGCCTGTAGCACTCTGGGCCAGCGTGATCCGCTGCGAATTGCCGTAGCTGGTATCGAGCCGCTACCGGGGCAAGGGCTGGAAATGCGTTTCAATGTGAAGCTGCGTGTACAAAATCCGAACGATACAGCTATCGACTACAACGGCCTGGCGCTGGACATGGATATCAACGGCCAGCCGCTGGCCAGTGGTGTCAGCAGCCAGAGTGGCAGCGTGCCCCGCTATGGCGAGACGGTACTGACCGTTCCCGTCACCGTCTCAGCCTTTTCGGCCGTGCGCCAGTTCTGGGGCTTTGCCGAGCATACCCCTACCAAAAGCGTGCCCTATACCATCCACGGCAAGCTGGCCGGAGGCCTCCTGGGAACGGTACGCTTCAAGGACAAAGGTGAGCTGACGCTGCCTGAATCGACAGGGGCTGGCACCTGGTAAGTGGCTCAATGGATTGGCCCCAGACGGCTATTGAACCCCATAGGCGCAAGGGTAACGGTTACATATAAGCAGCATGACTCACGACACCGCTGCTTCGGCAGCTTGATGCTCATGCCGCTCGGCGGCCGGACTATGATCGAAGTAACGCTTGTACTCGCGGCTGAATTGAGAAGCACTCTGGTAGCCAACCTGAAGTGCTACTTGGGCCACATTAAGCCGCTGGGCCACAAGCAGTTGCTGCGCCTTGATCAGACGCAGCCGCTTCAAATACTGCACGGGTGATACCAGCGTGCTGCGCTTGAAATGCTCGTGAAACGCAGAAGTGCTCATGTTCGCGCAGCGCGCCAGCTGATCTACATTCAATGGCTCCGCGTAATGGTGGTGCAGGTAGGTCAGCGAAGCTGCGATCCGGGCAAACTGCCCGCGCTGCTCGACCAATGCCCGCAACGCTCCCCCTTGCGGGCCGCGCAATGCTACAAACAAGACTTCGCGCAGGCGCATTGCACCCAGAATCCGGCGTTCCAGCGGATCATGCAGACACCGCAGCAGCCGCTCTACCGCCTCTCGCATGGCAGTATCGAGCGGGGAAGACACCATGGACTCCGGCGTCTGCACACGGGCCGGCTGAACCTCTTCCGGTCCCATCGCCAGCACCAGCTCACCCAGTACGCTTCGGTCGATGTCAATGGAAACACCCAGCAACGGCACCTCGGGTGTAGCGAACGTCTCGCACTCGAAGGGGACCGGCAGAGCCTGAACCAAATAATGACCGGCTCCATACTCCAATGTCCTTTCACCCAGATACGCCAGCTTGCTGCCTTGGGCAATCACCATAAGGCTGGGCTCGTAGATCTGAGGCGAGCGCGACACATTGCTACGTGCAGTCACGATTCGGACCTGCTCCATAGGCGTTGGTAAAAACCCTTCGCGCGTGGCAAGCGGCTGGATCAGAGAAACCAGGGTGGCATTGGCATCGAGATGGCGGGTCAACTGCATGGAAACGGTACCGGAAGGAGTAACAGGCACGGTCATAATCGCAAAAACAAGGGAGCAATAAGTCTATAACTACCAAATGCTGGAGGAATAGGCATAACGTCAGGAGGAATCGTCATGACCCCCTCTCCATAGTTCCTCACAATAGCCCTATTCCTTTCTCGATGAGTCTGCTGCGGCTCTGTCATCGCCCTACGGCGGTGCGCCTTTGCATTGGCGAAGCGGCAGCCGGACTCCTAACGTTGCTCCTTGTGAGGTTTTGCATGACTAACGCATTCGGCTATGCCGCCCTGTCCCCCACGACGCCTCTCGTTCCCCATTCCTTTGTGCGCCGCTCGCCGCGCAAGGATGATGTGGCTATTGAAATCCTGTACTGCGGCGTGTGCCACTCCGATATCCACCAGGCCCGTAACGAGTGGGGGATTGCTGTTTATCCGCTGATGCCTGGCCACGAAATCGTAGGCAGGGTGACTGCCGTGGGCGCCGATGTCAGCCGCTACAAGGTAGGCGATCTGGTCGGTGTGGGCTGCATGGTGGACTCCTGCCGCCATTGCGAAGCGTGCCAGAAGGATCTTGAGCAGTATTGCCTGGAAGGCCCTACCATGACCTACGCTACCCCGGATCGCGTAGACGGCAGCAACACCATGGGTGGCTACTCCGACAGTATCGTGGTCAGCGATCGTTTCGTTGTGAGCATTCCCGAGAAGCTGGATCTGGCCTCCGCAGCGCCTATCCTGTGCGCGGGTATCACCACCTACTCTCCGCTCAAGCACTACGGTGTAAAGGCGGGCGACAAGGTAGGCGTGCTGGGCATGGGTGGTCTGGGTCACATGGGTATCAAGTTCGCCAAGGCCATGGGCGCGGAAGTCACCGTGTTTACCCGTTCGCTGTCCAAGGTGGACGAGGCCAAGCGTCAGGGCGCGGACCATGTGATCGTTTCTACCGACGAAGCACAGATGAACGCCGCAGCCGGTCGTTTCGACTTCCTGCTTGACACCATCCCGGTGCAGCACGACCTGAATCCTTACCTCGAAACCCTGCGTTTTGACGGTGTGCATATCCTGGTCGGCCTGATTGAACCTATCGAGCCCGCCCTTCATGCCGGCAACCTGGTCATGAAGCGCCGCGTCATTGCTGGCTCGCTCATTGGCGGGATGGCAGAAACCCAGGAAGTGCTGGACTTCTGCGCCGAGCACGGCATCACCTGCGATATCGAAATGCTGGACATCCGCAACATCAACGAAGCCTACGAGCGCATGATCAAGGGTGATGTGAAGTACCGTTTCGTCATTGACATGGCGACGCTGAAAGCGGCACAGGCCCAGGCCTGATACCTAATGCGGGGCGGCTTTGCCGCTCCGCTGCTTTTCCTGTCATGCACTATGACCCAACCCGTTTAATTCCTTTCACAAACGGCAATTCAGCCTACACTCTGGGCACGTCTTCTGATGCAGAACACGCATGCCTACAACAATACGCACATTGAGCTTTACCGCGCTGGCCATGCTGGCCTTTGCAGGTAATTCCCTTCTCTGCCGCCTGGCACTCAAGCACGCTGAAATAGATCCGGCCAGCTTTACAACACTGCGAATTTTCTCGGGCGCGCTGGTGCTGTGGCTTCTACTACGCAAACAGAACGGTACTCCAGCTGGCAACTGGCCTTCGGCGATTTACCTCTTTATCTACGCAGCCGCCTTCTCCTTTGCCTATACACATCTGGAGGCAGGCACAGGCGCACTACTGCTGTTTGGTGCAGTGCAGATCACCATGATCAGCCATGGATTGCTACGGGGCGAACGACTGAACCGCTGGGCAACATCAGGATTGCTCGTGGCTCTGGGAGGGCTGCTGGCGCTACTCCTGCCCGGCGCGACCGCACCCTCGATGATGGGTGCCTTGCTGATGCTGGCCTCTGGAATAGCCTGGGGGTTTTATTCTCTGAAAGGTCGGGGGGTTGCCAGTCCGCTTGCAGCCACTGCGGGTAATTTTCTGCTGGCCTCCGTTCCTGCGCTGCTCATCAGTCTGGCCTCAATTGCCTATAGCCACACGGATCTCATGGGAGTGCTATATGCCGTGTTGTCGGGTGCCGTGACCTCCGGGATCGGATATGCACTTTGGTACACAGCCTTACGGGGACTAGGCTCGTTGCAAGCGGCTACAGTACAGCTCAGCGTGCCGGTGCTGACGGCACTAGCCGGTGCGCTGCTGCTGGGTGAAGCTCTGACACTGCGGCTGCTGCTGACCACCGTAGCAGTACTAGGTGGTATAGCTCTGGTATTGAGCACCCGGCAAAAGGCCTGAATATTACCTATTGGGTGGGAGGTTCGAGGTTAGCCTCCCACCAGTATCGCTTATCAGAGAGGTATCTATACGCCTCGGCTGACGCCATACCTGGATAGCCTAAGCACAGCACGCAACCTGATAGAACCATGGCTTGATAGCGCATTGGAGTACCTCCAGCGCGTAGCGGTGGGTGTAAAACCAACCGCCTCAACGGTGCGCGCTAGCGTGACAACAATGTTTTCCCCATCGAAACCGAACGCACGCCGTACCCCAGTTCCTCATACAAGCGCTGGGCACCTTCATTGAATGCCCAAACAGTGAGGCGCATGTCTACCGCACCCTTCTCCTGCGCCCACTGCTCAGCCAGCGTCATGAGTGTACGACCGATCCCCTCACCACGATGAGAGGCATCCACGCAGATGGACCCAACATGGGCATAACGAATAGGGTTAAAGAATGTGTGGGTCTCGCTGATGAGATAAACACTGACAAACCCAACCAACTCGCCGCCCTCTTCTGCCACAAAAGTTGTGGCATTTGCCGCCCCAATGGAGCGCCGCCAGTTCGTCTCGTCACGCTGGACCTCTTCAGCCGACGCAAAGATCTGCGGCCAGGCCTGATGGTGCATGTCGTTCAATAGATGCCCCAGCCTGGAAATACCAGCGATGTCATCGATTGTCGCTTCGCGGTAATGGGGCATCAGTGGGCCTCACGGTAGATCAATAGGGCAATATAGCTGCAAACCCAGGCCGCCGAGCATCCCCTGACTTTGCCATAAGCTCACCCTGACAGCACGCCGGACTTCATGTGTCGTCATAAGGGCAGCACCAACCGGGTCAAATGACCTATGCTGTAGGCCATCACTCTTCACAACCGCAAGGAAGACACATGAAACAGAACGGCTTTCTCCCGGCGCTGGCCTTTTCGACCATGCTGCTGACGGGAGCCGGCCTGTCCACTACGGTACAGGCACAAACCGCTCCTGGCGATGCGCAGGGCAAGCCTACCGCGACTGAGACCTATGGTGACTGGACCGTGATCTGTCGGAACATCCCTGAAGAAGGCAAGGTCTGCGCCATGTCTCAGGTTATCAACAACAAGGATGGACAGCGCATGTTGGCCATTGAGCTACGTCCTGAGAAAGAGGGTCTTGGCGGCTTCATGGTGTTGCCCTTTGGCGTTGCCGTAACCAAGGGCGTACGTTTGCAGGTAGACGAACAGGATACCCGTACAGTCGACTTCCATACCTGCCTGCCGGTTGGCTGTATTGCTCCGCTGAACTTCGATAACACCCAGCTCAAGGCCCTGCGTAAAGGCAAGGCGCTCAACGTAACGGCAGCTATCGCTACCGGCGGCGAGGCTCATGGCCCGCTGTCACTCAAGGGCTTTACCAAGGCCAACGAGCGCACCCGCGCGCTGATGAAATAAGCCAGTGGCGTTAGAAGGAGATTGCAGGTGCAGTCTCCTTCACTCTCACACGCTTGCCCGGTGTGAGATTGTCGCTCTCGGAAAGCCAAGCCATGAACCCTGACAGCATTACCGCCCTCATCACGCAGCTCTTTGGTGCTGACTCACTAATGCCAGTCGATGCGCTGATCATTATGGGTAGTCCGCATCATATTGATGAGATTGCACAGGCGGCGAACGTGATCATCCAGACGACCAAGCCCAGTGTTGTCATCCCAAGCGGCTATCAGGGCGAAGCTGAGGCTTTGGCCGACGCCTGTATCAAGCACGGTGCTCCTGCTGAGCGTTTCGTACTGGAGCAGTATGCGCGTCACACGGAAGAAAACGTCAGGTACTCACTGGCACTTATAGACAATCTACCTGAGATCCGACACATAGGCTGCGTCTGCAAGAACTACGCAAGCCTCAGATGCCGGCTTACCTTCGAGCGTTACCGCAGTGGACATAAGCACTACGTCTTTACCGTCAACCTGTTCGAAGAAGCGTTAAAAGACTTTCAGCGTAACCCGTTCTTCAAACAAAAACTGATTGGTGAGTTAAAGAAGGTACTCGATTACTCAGCCCGAGGATGGATTGCCTCAATACCGTCCGGCGAGCCTTATACACAAGCCGACATCGAGCAGCTCTATAGAGCGCTACTGACATCAGGAAAAAGTACGTCCAAAGCAACCCACTAACGCCCAAGACCAGCGGCAGGTGGTAAAACCCTATATAATGTCCGGCTTTTAACGCCCACCAAGGAAGTCTAGTGAGCACATTGCCGCCCTGCCCTCAATGCAATTCCGAATTCACCTATGAAGACGGCAGCCAGCTCGTTTGCCCTGAGTGTGGGCATGAATGGTCTGCCACCGAAAGTGCAGAAGCCTCTGATAGCGGTAAGGTGATCAAGGACTCAGTGGGTAACACACTGCAGGATGGCGACACCATCACGGTGATCAAGGACCTGAAGGTCAAGGGCTCGTCCCTCGTCGTGAAGGTTGGCACCAAGGTCAAGAACATCCGCCTAGTTGAAGGCGACCATGATATCGATTGCAAAATCGACGGTATTGGCGCGATGAAACTCAAATCAGAGTTCGTAAGAAAGGTCTAACGCCCCATGTCCATGCGCCCTACAGAGATGTGTAGGGCGCGTGTAAGCCTATGACCTGTTACTGGACTGGCAAGAAATTCATGAACAAGAGCCCTTGCGCATAGCTTACCCCCAGCCGCCGATAGCGCTCATCCAGTACCTCACTGATGAGATCGAGCCGCGCTACGATCTTGCCAAACTCCACTGCAAAGCTCAGGTTGCGCCCATCCTTTGATAGCTGATTGGCCAGCAGCAACCGCTTGCCCTGTAAATCCTTGCGCTGCCCCAGCATCCAAGTAGCTTTTTCGATATTACGCGCCGCGTTATTGATGAATTCGGCGCTGATCGTGTCGGTAATATAGAACTCCATGCGGCCACCGTGAGCTGTAATCAGCATGGTACCGATGGCATAGATGAATGCACCGGCCCGGTCGCCTTGAAACTCGGGACTTAGCGCATAGCTGAGCGCCTGGATATCTCGTAGGCCATTGAGCGAAGGCAGATCGCGGTTCTGTTCGATGGCCGTCTGAATAACCTTTTCAGCCGCCTCGATCGTTGGCTGGCCCGTTTTGCGCCATTCTGCCGGATTACGGCGATAGAGCTTATTCAGCAGGCGGTAGAGGCTGTTGAGGTTGTCACGCATTGCAAGTGTTGCCATGCGGTCTACGTTGGTCTGGAAGAACTCTCCAGCATCAGCCGAATCACTTTTGCTCATGATCTCTGAATGACTGAGCTGTCCACAGCCTGCCAGTGCCAACACCAGAGAGCTCAGCAGCATCGCATTACGAAGACGGCACGCCTGTATACAGCGGACCAGCGTGGCAAGAGAAGGGAAACAGGGAAACACTGAAATCATCGATTTTCGTCAATTACTGCCCGGGCGCTTAGTCCCGCGCAAGGCAGGCCAGTTCAGCCAGACAGTAAAAACGATGTGCTCGCTTAATGCTGTGCGATATGCCTAAAAATGGAGACTGCAGACTAGAAGTAAGAGCGCGCACAGAGAAGGACAAATGAACAACAAGCTTGAACTGATTCACAGGTGCACCCTGCAAAAAACACCAATTACGACATAACTGAGCAGAAAGTGTCGTAATTGGACAATTACCAAGCGGCGGAAAACCGCCAAATAACTGCAATAATGGCGGTTTGCCGCCAACGCTTAGCAAAAGCTCTGCCGCTTGGTTAAGCGGGCTGGACTAACGGTATTCAAGAAGCCTCTATTCGGCGCTCTAGAACGCTAGTCTTGAAATCATTGTGACACAATATTGCACGCTGCAGACCCTCTCTATTTCTCGGCATGTAGCTTGCCGTACGATGTGTAGAGGCGAACTTTGCAGGTGCCGTCTAAGGTCGTTATTGAATAACGAACGCGGGTACGCGCGCTGCCTTCACCGCCCAGTGCTAATAATCACAAGAAAGGAATAAAGGTATGTTCAAAATGACCGTAAAGGCGCTGGCTTGCGCCCTCTCGCTTGGCATTGCCGGACTGGCCCATGCTGCTGATCCCATTGTCATCAAGTTCTCCCACGTCGTTGCCGAGCACACGCCTAAAGGGCAAGGTGCGGTCCTGTTCAAGAAGCTGGCGGAAGAGCGGTTGCCCGGCAAGGTCAAAGTCGAGGTCTATCCGAACTCGTCCTTGTTTGGCGATGGCAAGGAAATGGAAGCACTGCTGCTAGGCGACGTGCAGATCATCGCGCCATCCCTGGCTAAGTTTGAGCACTATACCAAGCAGATCCAGGTCTTTGACTTGCCGTTCCTGTTCCAGGACATGGCTGCCGTTGACCGCTTTCAGCAGAGCCCTGAAGGCCAGAAGCTGCTCAAGTCCATGGAAGACAAGAACATTACCGGTCTGGCCTACTGGCACAACGGTCTGAAGCAACTATCCGCCAATAAAGCACTGCGCGAGCCGAAGGATGCCCGTGGTTTGAAGTTCCGGGTACAGGCCTCTGCCGTGCTTGAAGAACAGTTCAAGGCCGTGCGCGCCAATCCGCGCAAGATGAGCTTTGCCGAGGTGTATCAGGGCCTGCAGACCGGTGTGGTCAACGGTGCCGAGAACCCCTACTCCAACATCTATAGCCAGAAGATGTACGAAGTACAAAAGTACATCACGGAGTCCAACCACGGTCTTCTGGACTACATGCTGATCACCAACACCAAGTTCTGGAATGGCCTGCCTGCCGATGTGCGCAGCGAGCTGGACAAGATCATTGTGGAAGTGACTGCCGAAGTGAACAAGCAGGCTGATAGCCTGAACCAAGGTGACAAGCAGCGTATCCTGGATGCCAAAACCACCGAGATCATCACTCTGACGCCAGAAGAGCGTGCCAAGTGGCGCGATGCCATGAAGCCGGTCTGGAAGAAGTTTGAGGGCGAAATCGGTGCTGATCTGATCAAGGCCGCTGACGCTTCCAACCAGAACTAAGCACACCCTTTAGCGCGGGTAAGCTAAAAAGCTACCCGCGCAATGACGGATGGGCTGCCTCAGGGCAGACCCATCTCACGTCTGCCCTGCTTGGCGGGAGATCAATCGATGAGCGCCCTACGACGTATCTGGGACCACTTCGAGGAAGGCTTCATTGCTTTTCTCCTGGCGGCCATGACGCTTGTGACCTTCACCTACGTCATTCTCAACAACTTCTATACGCCTTTCTATAGCCTGGGTGACTACCTGGGCGGCAACGAAACCTTACTGGCTATCGGCGACAAGATCCTCGACATGGCCCAGTCCATGACCTGGAGCAGCGCCCTCACCAAAGCCCTGTTTGCCTGGCTGATTTTCTTTGGCTTGGCCTATGGCGTACGCACGGCCGGGCATATCGGCGTCGATGCACTGGTCAAGCTTGCAAGCAAACCGGTTCAGCGCATCATTGGTCTTATCGCCTGCCTGTGTTGCCTGGCCTATGCAGGCCTTATTGCCATTGCCAGCTTTGACTGGGTAAGCACCTTATTAGGCGCCAGCATTGGCGCGGAAGACTTGGGCCACTTCGGGATCAAGCAGTGGCACATCACCCTGATTGTGCCGTTTGGCTACGCGATGGTGTTTATTCGCTTCCTGGAAATCTTTATCAGAATCATACGTAACCAACAGACAGGCCTTGGGTTGGCTGACGAAGCCGCCGATGCCCTGAAACTTAAAGAACATGAGGGGGAGAAACCATGACTGTCGTCTTTCTCTTCGTTGTACTGTTCGCGTTGATGTTTATCGGCGTACCCATTGCCGTGTCGCTGGGCCTTGCCGGCTCGGTCACCATCATGCTGTTCAGCCCCGATTCGGTTCGCTCACTGGCGATCAAGCTATTCGAGACGTCCGAGCATTACACACTACTGGCCATTCCGTTCTTCCTGCTGTCTGGCGCCTTTATGACCACGGGCGGTGTGGCAAAGCGGCTAATCGACTTTGCCAATGCCTGCGTGGGCCATATCCGTGGTGGCCTGGCCATCTCGGCCGTACTGGCCTGCATGTTGTTTGCTGCCCTGTCCGGCTCCTCCCCCGCTACGGTTGCAGCGGTAGGCTCCATCGCTATTGCCGGCATGGTCCGCTCCGGTTATCCACAGGCCTTTGGTGCAGGTATCGTGTGTAACGCAGGTACCTTGGGCATTCTGATTCCGCCGTCCATCGTCATGGTAGTGTACGCAGCGGCCACCGAGCAGTCGGTCGGCAAGCTGTTCATGGCTGGCGTCATCCCAGGTTTGCTGCTGGGCGTGGTGCTAATGGTGGCGATCTACATTGTCGCTCGAAAGATGAACCTGCCCGCCCTGCCACGCGCCACGTTTCGTGAGTTTCTCACTACTGCGCGCAAGGCAATCTGGGGCCTGCTGTTGATGGTGATCATCCTCGGCGGGATTTACTCAGGTATGTTCACCCCGACCGAAGCCGCCGCCGTCGCTGCAGTGTATGCCGGGTTTGTGGCCCTGTTCGTCTACAAAGACATGACCCTACGTGACTGCCCCAAGGTACTGCTGGAGTCCGGCAAGCTGAGCATCATGCTGATGTTCATTATTGCCAACGCCATGCTGTTTGCCCATGTGCTGACCACGGAGCAGATTCCTCAGCAGATTACTGCCTGGGTAATCGAGATGGGTCTGCAACCCTGGCAGTTCCTGTTGGTTGTGAACGTTCTGCTGCTAGTTGCCGGTGCGTTCATGGAGCCGTCGGCCATCATCCTGATCCTGGCACCGATCCTCTTCCCCATCGCCATGCAGCTGGGGATCGATCCGATCCACCTGGGCATCATCATGGTGGTAAACATGGAGATCGGCTTGATCACGCCGCCGGTAGGGTTGAATCTGTTCGTGACATCCGCCGTGACAGGCATGCCGCTGGCCAACGTCATCCGCGCGGCCATGCCGTGGTTGATGCTGCTGATCAGCTTCCTGTTGATTATCACCTACATCCCGGCGATTTCGATGGCCTTGCCGAATTGGCTAGGTATGAGCTGATTACGTCCTGCAATACCACAGCCCGGCTAACATGCCGGGCTGCTTCTTTCTGCCCTTAGAAAAACAGCGGCAGGCGGTCCAGCAAATGCAAGCGGTGCAAAAACAACTCATCGATCCAGAGCGCCTGATGCAGCAATACGATAATCCAAAAGGCAGCCTGATAGCTCACCTTGCGGGTCTTGTGGCGAAAGACCTGCTGCGCAATGAGTCCACCCGGCCAACCGCCAGCCAGCTCAAGCAGATGCAGGGTATTTTCGGGGATACGCCGCTGGTTCTTTAGCGCACTGTGCTTGTCATGCCAGTAAAAGAGGACCGCCAGAAGGCTTGCGCCACCATACAGGGCCAACGGAAAGAAGCCATGCCGAGTAGACAGGACATGCAAGCTTCCCCAAAGCGGCAATATACAGAGCAAGGCAAAAACGGCAAGCTTGATTGGCAGATCGCGAATGCCCTCACGGCTCTGACGAGGCGGGCGCGATGCCTGTGTAGGTTTAGAGGCAGTCTTGGCAGGCTTGGATCGTTGGCGAGCCGAGGGTTTATCCAGCGCCATCCCAACATCCAGACGAATATGCTCTGCCCGCAGGCGCCCTTTGCTATCGGGCGCAGCGATGTACAAGACCTTGTCGCCTGCAACCGGCCACCGATCACCCCGTACCGCCGAGATATGGGCAAATACCTCATCCCCACCCTGGCTCGGCCGGATAAACCCAAAGCCCTTCTGGTCGTTCCAGCTCTTTAACGTCCCGCGCTGTTCCATTTACCCGTTCTGCCTGGAAAAAGCGGGCATGCTACCGGAACGATAAGCGTCAGTAACGGTGTGATTGGCTGATGAGTATCGTGTTGCTTAGCCTGCACCATACCTCAGACCGCCCCCTCCTATGAGCGACTGATCGTAGCGATACAGCCCCTTGGATCACGGCGCGCACGCCTTGAACGGCGCACTGGCAGAGTGGTCGATCAGGAACACCGCTACCCGGCAAGTATGCTCCTATGTCGCCGACCTTTGCCTTTGAAGCCTACCGGGGCGTCAGTAATGTTCAACCGGTCTGATGAAGGTGCTCAAGAGAACCTGCAAGGGCATCCAGGGGCGCGTTGAGGTCGCAATAAAAAACCGCCATTAGAGGCGGTTTTTTATAGGTCACTCACATCAGGTCAGCTACACGTCCTATGCCCCTCGGTTCCTTTTGTACTTCTGAGGCAGGTGTGCTTCCAGCCAGCGACGCAAAGGCCCGACCAGAAAGCGTTGTATCAAAAGGCCCAGACCAATAACCACGATCAGGTGCGGGATAAGGCTCCACAGGGGGATGGCTACTACATCGCTCAGCACATCGCTGACAGCATCACTGATCGCGTCGCTAGCGGCCTCATGCGCCTGGGTAAAGAAGGCCAGCAGATGCCGTGTCCACGGGTCAATCAGGCTGATCATGGGCGTGTGAATGGCAAAGATGCACAACGATGCCTCGCCCAGCCGCCGGGCCAGTTGTTGCAGGGAGGCGCTTTCAGGCGCACGAAAGGTAGCGCACGCCAACAGTAGCAACCCCTGGAAAGGCGTTAGCAAACCATTGTGAACGAGATAGAACCAGCGGCGCCCATCTTGCTGCAAGAGCCATGCGCCGATGAAGAGTCCGCTCAGGCCAACCGCAATCAGGCAATACCGGTAACGCCCCGCCAACTGAGCCAGTGAAGGTTCCTGCAAGGCGCGGTACAGGATGACGCCGATAAGAAACTCCGGTAGGCGGATCACCGGGTTGCGGTGAATGACGCCTACGGTCACATAGTCATAGGCATGCAGCCACGTCGCAAGCAGTGGGACCAACAGGTAGGCGCCCCATAACGCGAACCCTATCAGTATCCAGCGGCGAGCCGCCATCAGGCGTGGTGCCAACAGGGGAAAGAGGATATAGAAGAACAGCAGGGCGGAAATGGACCAGGTCGCACCGTTGAGCCAGAGAAAGCGCGGCTCCCAGGACTGAAGCAGCAGGACCTGCATCAGGATATGAACACCCGCCATAAACCAGGAAATAGGCAGCAGCTCTTCAAGCCCTTCCCCATCCTCCAGCGAAGCATAGGGATGCTGGTTGTAATATACCGGCACACCGTCTGCCGAAGGGGCATTCATCGCCAGCACGCCCAAGGCAATAGCCAACGTCATGAGGTGGATGGGATAGAGATTGCATAATCGTCGTGCAATAAAGCCAGCCTGACTACCCTTCATCTTACCCTGGTCATCCAGGCAGACATGCGCCAGCAAAAAGCCGGACAACAGAAAGAAGGTGCTAGTCGCGTAAAAGCCCATGCCCACGAGCTTTTGAAATAGCCACGGTGCATCACCGTACAAGCCGCCCAGGTGGTAGACCACCATGTAAAGCGCCATTAGAAAGCGAAGCCACTCAAGGCCGTAGTAATGCTTGGTCATAGTAAAGGCGAAACGATCAGAACAGTCATCGAACCGTCATTATGCCAACATTGGGAGCAGGCTCGTTGCGAGATATGTTAGCGCGCTGAAACACATCACCCGTTAGCGACAGTGACATGCCCTCGCTTGAGTCAGGCGCAAACAGGTATCCCATCTACGAAGCATCAATTTCCGAGATGGTCAGTATCTCTGTGCTTCATTTTTAGCTTCAGGAGAGTGGCTCGATAATGAGCGCATTGAATCTTCTTGCTGAGGCAATCATGAAAGCGCTCATTAAACACAGTAAGGCTGCCCTGTTAATCGCGCCTCTGTTATTGGCCGGCTGCGCAGTAAGTGCTCCGTTTAACGGCGCCCCGGAAGGTAACGATGCTCAGGCATCGGTTAGAACCAACGGTGGGCAGCTAACCGTGGACAGCATTAAACCCGCTGACGGCCAATACACCTTGCGCGTATCGAGAACAGCGCAGCACCCGTCCTATTCCGAATGCAGCACAGCGGTGATTACCTCTGGTCAGGAGCAGTTTCAGACTGATGTCGTGCAACGCCAGCAGTACACCAAGTCGGACTACAACGTCACCTACGACCTGACGCTGAGCAACGCCCAAATGCAGCGGCTGGCGGGTAATGACACCCTAAACGTTCAGCTCTGCAATGTTCAGTACTCGGTTTCAAACACGCAGATCAATGACCTGCAAGCCAAATATCTGGCTGTGATCAAGGCGGAGCCACAGGCCTGAGGGCTAACCTTTCGGCTAGCCCCTGGACACTGGGTGAACTAGCCGTTACTGGGGAATGCAAACTGCGCCGCTTCATGCGTGGCGCGTTGCGGCCAGCGTTGGGTGATGGTCTTGCGGCGGGTGTAAAAGCGCACGCCGTCCGGGCCGTAGGCGGCGAGGTCGCCAAAGATGGAGCGCTTCCAGCCGCCAAAGCTGTGGTAGGCCACCGGAACGGGTAGCGGGACGTTGATGCCGACCATACCTACTTCGATCTCGTCGCTGAAGAGCCGTGCGGACTCGCCGTCGCGAGTGAAGATACAGGTGCCGTTGCCATACTCGTGAGCATTGATCAGGGCGATGGCGTCTTCCAGGCTATTGACGCGCACCACGCACAGCACCGGACCAAAGATCTCTTCCTTGTAAATGCGCATGTCAGGCGTGACGTTGTCGAACAGGCAGCCGCCGAGGAAGAAGCCGTTGTCGTGGTCGGCAACCTTGAGGCTGCGGCCATCGACGACCAGCTTGGCACCAGCCGCTTCGCCGTCTTGTACATAGCCGGTGACTTTTTCCAGCGCGGCCTTAGTGACCAGCGGGCCCATGTCGAGGCCTTTGCAGGTGCCGGGGCCAACCTTGAGGCTCTGGATTTGTGGCGTCAGGCGCTCGATCAGCGCATCGGCAATCTGGTCGCCCACGCACACCGCCACGGAGATAGCCATGCAGCGCTCGCCGCAGGAGCCGTAGGCAGCGCCCATCAGTGCGCTCACGGCATTGTCTAGGTCAGCGTCAGGCATCAGCACCGCATGGTTCTTCGCACCGCCCAGGGCCTGGACGCGCTTGCCGCGGGCAGCGCCTTCCTTATAGATGTATTCGGCAATCGGGGTGGAGCCGACAAAGCTCAGCGCCTTGACCTCGGGCGCCTGGATCAATGCATCGACTGTTTCCTTGTCGCCATGCACCACGTTGAGCACGCCCTTGGGCAGGCCGGCTTCGTACATGAGTTCAGCAATCAGCAGCGTGGAGCTGGGGTCGCGTTCGGAAGGCTTGAGGATAAAGCAGTTACCGCAGGCAATCGCCAGCGGGTACATCCATAAGGGCACCATGGCCGGGAAGTTGAACGGTGTGATTCCTGCTACTACGCCCAGCGGCTGGAAGTCGGACCAGCTATCAATGGCGGGACCGGCGTTGCGGCTGTATTCGCCTTTGAGCAGCTCCGGTGCGGCAGTGGCGTATTCGACGTTTTCGATACCGCGCTTGAGTTCACCGGCGGCGTCTTCCAGCGTCTTGCCGTGCTCTTCACTGATCAGCTGCACGATACGCTGTTCGTTCTGCTCCAACAGTTGCTTGAAGCGGAACAAGACCTGAGCGCGTTTGGCTGGTGGGGTGTTGCGCCAAGCCGGGAAGGCCGCCTTGGCCGCGTCGATGGCCTTTTGTACGGTGTCGCGGCTGGCCAGTGGCACTTGATGGATGACTGCGCCGGTCGAAGGATTGTAGACGTCTGCCGTGCGGCCGGTTTCAGCGAAGGGCTCGCCGTTGATGAGGTGGTTCAAGGTGGTCATGTCGATTCCCTGTAAAGGCGGCGCGTCGAGTAACGGTGACGCGCCGCTGTACGAAAAATGATCAGGCTGTGGCGTTGAGCGCTTCGCCCACGGCATCGAACAGCCGATCCAGCTCTTCCGGCGTGCTGATAAAGGGTGGGCCGAATTGCAGGGTGTCGCCGCCAAAGCGGACGTAGAAACCGGCCTTCCACAGTTTCAGCGAGGCCTCGTAGGGGCGGACAATGGCGTCGCCGTCACGCGGGGCCAGCTGAATCGCGCCCGCCAGACCATAGTTACGGATATCAACGATGTGCTTGGCACCGCGCACGCCGTGGATACGCTGCTCGAAGTGCGGCGCCAGCTCGGCTACGCGCTGTACGAGGTTGTCCCGCTCCAGAATTTCCAGCGCAGCCAGGCCTGCCGCGCAGGCGACCGGATGCGCGGAGTAGGTGTAGCCGTGACCAAACTCGACGGCGTAATCCGGCGTGCCCTGGTTCATGAATGTGTCGTGAATTTCGGTGGTCGCTACCACCGCGCCCATGGGGATCACACCGTTGGTGATCTGCTTGGCGAGGTTCATGATGTCGGGCGTGACGCCAAAGCTGTCCGCACCAAACATGGAGCCGGTGCGGCCAAAGCCGGTAATCACCTCGTCAAAGATCAGCAGGATATTGTGCTGCGTGCAGATCTCACGCAGGCGCTGCAGGTAGCCCTCCGGCGGCACGATTACACCGGCCGAACCGGACATAGGCTCGACGATGACCGCCGCGATGTTAGAGGCATCGTGCAGTTCGATCAGTTTGAGCATTTCGTTCGCCAGCTCGACGCCGGTCTTGGGCATGCCCTTGGTGAATTCGTTGCCCGGCAGCAGGGTATGCGGCAGGTGGTCCGCATCCATCAATTGGCCGTACATCTTGCGGTTGGCGCCGATGCCGCCCAGGCTGGTACCGGCAATGTTCACGCCGTGGTAGCCGCGGGCGCGGCCGATCATCTTGGTCTTGGTGGCCTGTCCTTTCAGACGCCAGTAGGCGCGAGCCATTTTCACGGCCGTGTCCGCGCACTCGGAGCCTGAGTTGACGAAGAACACGTGATTCAAGTCGCCCGGCGTCAGGCTGGCGATCTTTTCGGCCACCTTGAAGGACAGCGGATGGCCGTACTGGAAGCCCGGTGAATAGTCGAGCTGCAGCGCCTGCTTACCTACCGCCTCGGCAATTTCCTTGCGGCCATGCCCCGCACCCACACACCACAAGGCAGACAGGCTGTCGTACAGCTTGCGACCCCGATCGTCGGTCAGGTACGCGCCTTCAGCCGCCACCAGAATGCGCGGGTCTTTCTTGAACGCGCGGTTGGCGGTATAGGGCATCCAGTGGTGAGTCAGATCAAGCTCGCTGGCAAGCGGTGGCGATACGGTCAGGGGCTGGTTCATGGAGGGCCTCGATGAGCACAGGAACGCAAGTGCCGCCACAAGCCCAGCCAGCTGAAGCAGTCAGCGTGTCAGTACGCAGCGGCGGTTTTTATAAGCCTAGCTTGCGGCTGAACATAGATGAGTTAAAGCGCATTTTTCTCAACATCACTCCAGTAAAAACTCATCTAAAAGATCAATCATTACCTTATGGCCCCTTAAAGACATCATATCTCTTGGCTTAATGGCCCTACTAATAGCAATTGAATATTATTCTCTTTAAACGGCTTAAGGACGGTACTTATAGAGCACTATAAATATCAAAAGCCTTCTAATAGATAGCTTGCTAAAAGATTAGTTGTACGACAACATTGTGCGACAAACTGCCACTATGGGCTTTTAAGATTGTCATGTTGTATCCCACTGAAGAATCGGCCGCACCGCTGAAGCCTCAGCTGTCACGGCGTGTGTTTTTGGCCGGAAGTCTTGCGGCGGCTGGCTGGGTTATGGGCCGTCAGCTAGCTCCGCTCGCTTATGCTGCTGATGTAGCAGGCATGGAGCCAGCCAAGGCTGCCTTTATGAATGTTTCACAGGTCATTACAGGGCGCACGCAGCTTGATCCCGGCCTAAGCCAGCGCCTGTATACCGCGTTGAGCGAGAACGATCCTGCTTTCACGGACCGCATTCAGGCGGTGCATCAGTACATTGTCGCGCATCAGATAGCCGCTGCAGACCTTCAGGCTGCCCTTGACCGCGACGCGAAAGACCTGACTACCCTGCCGCGCCAACTCGCCACCGCCTGGTACATGGGCATCGTAGGTGAAGGCAAACAGGCACGCTGCATCGCATTCGAAGATGCACTCATGTACGCCGTAGTCAGCGATCAACTCAAACCCCCGAGCTACGCCTTTGGCGGTTATGGCTCCTGGGCCGTCAAACCTTCCGAGGCCTAATCCATGGCAGAACAGCTTTCCGCTGATGTAGTCGTCATCGGCTCGGGCATCTGCGGCTCATTGGCCGCCCAGAAGATTGCCCAGACCGGCGCATCCGTTCTTATTCTTGAAGCCGGTCCGCGCGTGGACCGCGGCACCATTGCGGCAAACTTCCGCAACTCGCCGCGCAAGAACGACTTTATGTCGCCCTACCCCTTCTCTGAGTGGGCGCCTCATCCAATCTACCAGCCTGAAGACAATGGCTACCTTGAGCAGGCGGGTCCCTATCCCTATCCGGCTGAATATATTCGCATGGTTGGCGGGACCTCCTGGCACTGGGCAGCGCAGGCCTGGCGCATGCTGCCCAACGACTTTGTGCTTCAGAGCAAATACGGTGTCGGACGTGACTGGCCGATCAGCTATGACGATCTAGAGGCGTTTTACTACGAGGCCGAGGTCAAGATGGGCGTATCCGGCCCGGAGAACAATGGCTCGCCGCGCAGCAAGCCGTTCCCGATGGAGCCGGTGGCCATGTCCTGGCTGGAACAACGCTTTCGTGACCGACTGGCCACTGGCGGCTACGAGGTCATTACCAATACGACGGCTCGAAACAGCCGTAACTATGACGGTCGTCCGGCCTGCTGTGGCAATAACAACTGCATGCCGATCTGCCCGATCGATGCGCAATACCACGGCGGCCTGGCTGCTGCAGCGGCCGAAGCAGCCGGTGCAAGGATGGTTACCAATGCGGTGGTCTATCGCATCGAGCATGATGCTAAAGGCCGGATTGCCGCGGTGCATTTCTATAACCCGGACAAGCAGTCCACCCGAGTCACTGGCAAGCAGTTCATTCTCGCTGCCAACGGCATAGAAAGCCCAAAGCTGCTGCTCCTGTCGACCAGCGAAAAATACCCAAATGGCATCGCCAACAGTTCGGGCATGGTGGGTCGTAACCTGATGGACCACCCTAGCAATTCGCTGACTTTTGAAGTGGACGAGCCCCTATGGCCCGGCCGGGGCCCCATGAGCCCTGCGTCTATCCAGGGTATGCGTGACGGTGACTTCCGCTCGACGCACTCTGCCTTCCGCCTGGATATCAGTAATTCCAACCGCACCCAGGCCGTAACCACAGGCCTGATCAAGGAAGGCATCTATGGTGAGGAGCTGGAGCGCCGGATTCGCCATCAAGCGGCTCATCAGGTCAGCATCAAGAATGTGCTTGAGCAACTGCCAAACCCGGAAAACCGCGTCACGCTTAGTGATCGCAAGGACAAGCTGGGCATCCCAACACCACGCATTTCGTACTCCATTGACGATTACGTCGAGCGGGGAATGGTGGAGTCAAGCCGCATCTATGAGGACATTGCCCGTCTGATGGGCGGCACCAACCTCAAGCACAGCCCGCAGGGCAAGTACAGCAACAACCAGCACATCACCGGCACCATGAGCATGGGTCATGATCCGAAGGACTCGATCGTCGATGCCTACGGTCGCACCCATGATCACGAAAACCTGTTCATTGCCAGCACCGGCATCATGCCTACCGTGAATACGGTCAACTCGACGCTGACTGCCGTAGCCCTGGCGCTACGCACGGCAGACCACATGATCAAGGCAGGTTTGACATGAACGCAGCCATGATCACAAAAGGCCTGGCAGCGCTCATGTTGACCCTGGCAGGTACGGTTGCACAGGCGGCTGACCCTGCACAGATCGAGCGGGGCCGCTATCTGTCGACTGCGGCGGATTGCGTAGCCTGCCATACGACCCATGACGGCAAACCGTTTGCTGGTGGGTTGCCACTGGCGACGCCGCTGGGAACGATTTTCTCAAGCAATATCACGCCGTCGAAAACCAGCGGCATCGGTGACTATACCGAGGAGCAGTTTGCGCGGGCGGTACGCGAAGGCATTCGGGCGGATGGGGCCAACCTGTATCCGGCCATGCCGTATACGTCCTATGCCAAGATCACCGATGACGACATAGCTGCCATGTACGCGTACTTCATGAGCGGCGTTGAGGCGGATGATCACAAGGCGCCGGAAACACAGCTGCCTTTCCCCTTCAACATCCGATTGTCCATGGCTGCATGGAACCTGATCTTTTTGGATAAAGGGCAGTTCGTACCTGATACGTCCAAAAGCGATGAAGTCAATCGGGGCGCTTACCTGGGTGAAGCGCTGGCCCATTGCGGCACCTGCCACACCCCACGCAACTTTCTGATGAGCGAAGTTAGCAGCCGGGCACTATCAGGCGGCAGCCTGGGCACCTGGTATGCACCGGACATTACACCAGACGTCAACAGCGGTATTGGTAGCTGGTCCACTGAAGAGCTGGTCAGCTATCTCAAGACCGGTCACGTTGAAGGCAAGGCACAGGCCGCCGGTCCGATGGCCGAAGCTGTCGACCATAGCCTGCGTCACCTGAGCGATGATGATCTCAAGGCGCTGGCCGTCTGGCTCAAGCAATTGCCATCGGATGGGGACAAGGCGGACTCCCAACCTGCCCACGGCTGGGGCAAGCCGGTTAACTACCTGAGCGAGGTTCGTGGCGCTCCGTTGCCAGCCGACCACAGCCAGATGACTGGGCCGCAGCTGTACGATGCGTACTGTTCGTCCTGCCATCAGGCCGACGGCTCGGGCAGTGCCGACAAGGTGCTACCTTCGCTTTATCACAACACTGCGCTTGGTCATCGCAATACGGACAACCTCGTGATGGCGATTCTCAAGGGGGTAGAACGTGCGCCGGATCAGCCGAACATCCAGATGCCGGCCTTCGAGCACCTGCTCTCCGATCAGCAGATCGCCACGCTGGGCAATTACCTGCAAACCCAGCTGGGTAATCCTGAGGGCGAGGTTACAGTTGCCCGCGTAGCCGAACTCAGAGCTGGAGGAGCGCCCTCTCCGCTTCTGAAGCTTGCCCGCTACGGTCTGATAGCAGGCGGCATAGTGCTGATTGCTCTCGCATTCTGGCTACTGCGCCGCCGTTCTACCTGAGTGACAGGCTCCATCCATCAGGGTGGAGCCTGAAACCCTCAACCCGGTATCCTGTCGGCCTTCGTACGGGATACCCATCATGAGCACTTCGCGCAAAGCCCCGCTTGGCCAAGTCAGCGATTTCGATATCCGCCTCCTGCGTCTGTTCAAGACGGTGGCGGAATGCGGCAGCTTTGCAGCCGCAGAAAGTGCCTTGGGTATCACCCGCTCGGCTATCAGCCTGCACATGGGCGACCTGGAGAAACGGTTGGGAATGCGCCTGTGCCAGCGCGGTCGCGCCGGGTTTGCCCTCACGGATGAAGGCCGGGAAGTGCTGCGGGCCAGCCAGAGCCTGCTGGCTGCGCTGGAAGGTTTTCGCAGCGAGGTGAATGCCCTGCATCAGCAACTGCGGGGCGAGCTGAACATCGGCATCATCAACAACCTCGTTACCTTACCGCAAATGCGCGTGACCCATGCGCTGCGCAAACTGAAGGCATTAGGTCCGGGTGTGCGGGTAAACATCGGCATGATGACGCCGGGCGAGATCGAGCGTGGGGTGCTGGACGGGCGACTGCATATTGGCGTGGTTCCGCTGATCAACCCGCTATCCGGCCTGGAATACACCGCGCTCTATGAGGAGCGCTCGCAGCTGTATTGTGGTCATGAGCATCCTCTGTTCCACCAGTCCGATGAAGAGATCCCGGACGAGGCGCTACGCATGGCCGATGCTGTAGCGCCGAATTATCGGCTGACGGCCGAGGCGCTGGAGCGGCATCAGACACTCAACTGTACGGCCACCGCATCGGATCGCGAAGGGATTGCCTTTCTACTGCATACCGGCAGCTATATCGGGTATCTGCCAGATCATTACGCCGCCAGCTGGGTGATGCAGGGTGCCCTGCGCCCCCTCAAGCCGGAGCGCTTCTTCTACTCTATTCCGCTCTGTGCCGCGATGCGCAAGGGCCGCCGCCCCAACTTGATCCTCCAGCGGTTTCTGGAAGCGCTTGAGCATAGTCAAACCTGACGGGCCATCCAGCTTTATCCATACATTTTAAAGGGTCATCAGGAACCTGCCCGCGGCGCGCCGGTCGATGGTGAGGCAATCTGTCGCAGATCCGCACAAATTGTTACACTTAAATGCTTAGCTTACTAACATTTAAAGCCTGATAGCTGATGGGAATCCTCATGTCCGTTGATGATACGTCTAACGCCCGCCGCGACTTTCTACGCAAGTCTCTAACTCTGATCCCCGTGGTGACACTCGCCACTACAGGTGGCGCCAGCCTGGCTCTGGCCGAGACGAAAGAACGACAGCGTGACGAGGACAAGCCGGGCCAGAGCGCCCGCGCAGACGCCTATCAGCCTACCTTTTTCACGCCGGAAGAATGGGCGTTTATCCACGCCGCTGTCGCCCGGCTGATTCCGGCTGATGACCGGGGCCCCGGCGCAGTGGAGGCCGGCGTACCGGAATACATCGACCGACAGATGAATACCCCCTACGCCCAAGGGGCAAACTGGTACATGCAGGGGCCTTTCCAACCCGATGCGCCCTCGGAGATGGGATACCAGCTCAAGCTCAATCCGCAACAGGTTTTCCGCCTGGGCATCAAGGCTGCGGATGACTGGTCGCGTCAGCAACACGGCAAGCCGTTTGCCGAGCTGGATACCGCCACCCAGGATGCTGCACTTCGGCAGTTCGAAGCCGGCAAGGCCGAGTTCGACCCGCTTCCTGCCAAGACATTCTTTGCCGCTCTATTGCAAAGCACCAAGGAGGGCTTTTTCTGCGATCCGATCCACGGCGGCAACAAGGACATGGTGGGCTGGAAGCTGGTGGGCTTTCCCGGCGCCCGTGCCGACTTCATGGATTGGGTGGAGCGCGACGTGGCGTACCCCTTCCCGCCGGTTTCCATCCGCGGCGAGAGGGCTTGATCCATGGCAAAAGTAATGCAGAAAGCCGATGTAGTGATCGTAGGCTTTGGCTGGACCGGAGCCATCATGGCCAAGGAACTGACCGAGGCGGGTCTTTCCGTGGTCGCGCTGGAGCGTGGCCCGATGCGCGACACCTACCCGGATGGTTCCTATCCACAGGTGATCGACGAGCTGACCTACAGCATTCGCCGCAAGCTGTTCGCGGACACATCCAAAGAGACCGTCACCATTCGCCACAATGTGAGCCAGACGGCACTGCCCTATCGTCAGCTCGGTGCCTTTCTACCCGGCGATGGCGTAGGGGGTGCGGGGCTGCACTGGTCCGGCGTGCATCTACGGGTCGACCCGGTGGAGCTGCGCCTGCGCAGTCACTATGAAGAACGGTACGGCAAGAACTTCATCCCGGATGGCATGACCATCCAGGACTTTGGCGTGACCTATGAAGAGCTTGAGCCGTATTTCGATTTTGCCGAAAAAGTCTTCGGCACCTCTGGTCAGGCCTGGACGGTGAAGGGCGAGCTGGTCGGCAAAGGCAAGGGCGGCAATCCCTTTGCGCCAGACCGCTCCGATCACTTTCCGCTTACACCGCAAAAGAACACGGTCTCGGCGCAGCTGTTCCAGAAGGCCGCCTGGGATGTGGGCTACCACCCCTATGACTTGCCCTCGGCCAACACATCCGGCCCCTATACCAATCCCTATGGCTGCCAGATGGGGCCGTGCAACTTCTGCGGGTATTGCAGCGGGTACGTCTGCTACATGTACTCCAAGTCTTCGCCTAACTTGAACATCCTGCCGGCGCTGCGCCAGGAACCCAAGTTCGAACTGCGTGCCGACGCCCACGTGTTGAAGGTCAACCTGACCGACGACAAGAAGCTCGCCACAGGCGTGACCTATGTAGACGCCCAGGGCAACGAGATTGAGCAGCCAGCCGATATCGTCATTCTCGGCGCTTTCCAATTCAACAACGTGCGGCTGATGCTGCTTTCAGGCATCGGCAAGCCCTATGACCCAAAAACCGGCGAAGGTGTGGTCGGCAAAAATTTCGCCTACCAGAACATGGCGACCATCAAGGCCTACTTTGACAAGGACCAGCACTTCACCAACCCCTTCATCGGCGCGGGCGGTAATGGTGTGGCGGTGGATGATTTTAATGCCGACAACTTCGACCACGGCCCTCACGGCTTCGTGGGTGGCTCGCCGTTCTGGGTGAACCAGGCGGGGACGCGCCCTATCGCCGGCGTAAGCAATCCCCCCGGCACGCCCAACTGGGGCAGCCAGTGGAAGGCGGCGGCGGCCGATTACTACAACCATCAGCTGTCCATGGATGCCCACGGAGCGCACCAGTCCTACCGCGACAACTACCTGGACCTTGATCCGACCTACAAGGATGCGTATGGAATGCCACTCCTGCGCATGACCTTCGACTGGAAGGAAAACGACATCAAGATGACGCACTTCATGGTCGACAAGATGAAGCGCATCGCCGAAGCCATGAATCCCAAGGCCATCAACGTGCAGGTCAAGGCGCCGGGAACGCATTTCAATACGGTCAGCTACCAGACCACCCACCTGAACGGCGGCGCGATCATGGGCACCGACCCCAAGACCAGCGCCCTCAACCGTTACCTGCAAAGCTGGGATGTGCACAACGTATTCGTTCCGGGTGCCTCGGCCTTTCCGCAGGGGCTGGGCTACAACCCGACAGGCCTTGTGGCGGCCCTTACCTACTGGTCGGCACGCGCCATTCGCGAACAGTACCTGAAAAACCCCGGCCCACTAGTGCAGGCATGAGGAAGTCGACCATGAAAGCACTTATCTCTGCACTGGCCCTAGGGTTCATCGCTCTGCCTGCTTTTGCTCAAGAAGCCGGACCCGATCAGGAATTGATCAAGAAAGGGGAATACCTGGCCCGCGCCGGCGACTGTGTGGCCTGCCATACGGCAGCCGGTGGCAAGCCCTTCGCTGGCGGCCTGCCGATGGGCACACCCATCGGCACCATTTACTCGACCAACATCACGCCCGACAAGGAAACCGGCATCGGCAACTACAGTTTCGAGGACTTCGACAAGGCGGTGCGTCACGGCATCGCCAAGGAAGGATATTCGCTCTACCCGGCCATGCCGTACCCCTCTTATGCGCGCGTCACTGAAGAAGACATGCGCGCCCTGTACACCTACTTCATGCACGGCGTTCAGCCGGTGACTCAGCCCAACCAGGACGTGGCCATTCCCTGGCCGCTGTCGATGCGCTGGCCCCTGGCTGTCTGGCGCAAGCTGTTCGCGCCGGAGGTTGCCGATTTCAAACCGGCGCAGGGCATGGACCCAGTGGTCGCCCGTGGTGCCTATCTGGTGGAAGGCCTGGGCCACTGTGGCGCCTGCCACACCCCCCGTGGCATTGCCATGCAGGAAAAAGCCCTCAGCGATGCCGACGGCAAAGATTTTCTCGCGGGTAGCGCCCCGCTGGAGGGTTGGGTTGCCAAAAGCCTGCGCAATGACCATAAGGAAGGCATTGCCCGATGGGACGAGGCGCAACTGGTCGAATTCCTCAAAACGGGCCGCTCGGATGACATGGCCGTCTTTGGCGGCATGACACAGGTGGTCGAGCACAGCCTGCAATACATGAGCGACGAGGACCTGACCGCGATCGTCCGCTACCTGAAGACGCTCTCGCCGGTCCATCCGGACGCCCCGCCCTATCAGCGCAACAATGCCGTTTCCGAAATGCTGGTAAAAGGGGATGAAAGCAAGCGCGGCGCAGCGGTCTACATCGACAACTGCAACGCCTGCCACCGCTCGGACGGCCTGGGTTACACCCGGGCTTTCCCGGCACTGGCCGGAAACACCGTGGTGCAGACGGAAGACCCGACGTCCCTTATCCACATTGTGCTGGAAGGCGGCAAGCTGCCAGGCCTCAAGAGCGCGCCCTCAACCATCGTCATGCCTGCCTTCGGCTGGCGATTGAGCGATCAGCAGGTAGCGGATGTGGTGACCTTTATCCGAACCAGCTGGGGCAACAAGGGCGGCCCGGTGGATGCCGATGCCGTTGCCAAGCTGCGCAACAGCGAGAATCGCACCACCTCAGGCGATGACATCGGGCAAACGGCGTATAGCAATCAGCCGGAGCAGAATCCAGCGCCCCGGTAATAGGCCTCTGACGGGTCGCAGGCAGACATGAGAGGCCTGCGGTCCGTCAGTTTTCTTCCTGAGGGATCATTCTTCGTTTTGAGCAGGCCTTAACTGCCGGTAACCTTGCAGCCTGCCTTTACCCAGGTGATCACGTGATTCCACTCCATAACCTGCCCGCCTCTTCACGGCCCGAACCCAGTGTCACCTGTGACACCTGCGCGGCCAAGTGCTGCCGCCTGGAAGTCATGCTGATCACCGATACCGGCGTTCCCATGCGCTTCATCGATGAAGACCAATGGGGCTCGATGACCATGGCGCGCCTGGATGATGGCTGGTGCGCCGCACTGGATCGCGAAATGATGCGCTGCAGTATCTATGAGAACCGGCCGCTGATTTGCCGCGAGTTCGAGATGGGCGGCGACGACTGCCTGGAAGAACGCAACGCCGATTAAAGACCCAGACGCCTATTGGTTAGCTGGCCAATCAACACATAACTTTGTATATGTAAGTGTGTATGTAAAGCTGTTATATACACCGAATGGTTCAGATAGCCCTTGCCATGATGACTGAATGAAAGCGGCATCATCCTGAGAAAAGACACATCCGCCTCGAAATCGAACAAAACTTATACACACTGCGAACCGATGTCCTTTGTACGCGTCAATATCGACCGATTGAAAAGATCCCCCTTGCGTTCTGTTCCACGGAGAGGAAGCCCAATGCGTTTTATGGCCCTTTGGATGGCGTTGTCACTTTTGCCCCTGAGCTGCCTGGCAGATATCAAGGTTGACCTGACCGATTACATCGCACAGGCCTCGGAACCTAAGCGGACCGAGATTTCGGCTAAGTTGCCGCCTATTGTTGAGCAATTCGGCAAGTCGCTGGGCTGCTCCTTCTCGATGGATCCTCGCAATGTCATTCCCTACCAGCTGGAAGGAAAATCGGTTTTCCTGGCGGTGTACGAGCTGGACGTCGGCTGCAGCGGAACGCCTACCGCGACTCGACCACTCATGGCTATCCTGAGCCAGAGCCCGGGAGGTGATTATTTCGTCGATGCCGAATACTCGATGCCCAAGCAGACTTCAGCAGAGCTTCCCAAGCACATCAGCAGCCTTTTTATCAAGAACGATGATCTCTGGTATCAGGGCCTGACCTTCAAGGCGGCCGATGCATCCTGCTGTCCAACCCTGGATGTCACTGGCCGCATCGCCCTGGAAAATGGCGTCTGGAAGGAGCACCAGCGCATGCCACTGGAACGCGTTCCGATAATGGCGACACCGTAGTCCGAACATAAAGCCGGTTAAGTTCAATCAGCGCTAGTGAACATGCCTTACTGTTTTGCAACATGATTCAGCCGGTAGAAAAGTCAGGATCGGTATTTGACGTCACGGTCTGATTTCACCAAGCTACCGGCTCACTCACTAACAAGAACAGTTGACGTGCTTGCCTATCGTTACCCCTGGCGGCTCATGGCCTGCGCCGCCGTCTCCCTGTTTGCACTGCTGGCCGGTTGTGATGATGGTTCGAAGTTCAAGCAGAAGCCGCCAGCCAAACCGCCGGAAGTCGCCACCTATACCCCTGCCCGCTGGGAGGATCTGCCTGTAACCAGTGACGCTGACCTCATGGCCGGCTTCAAGTCCTGGCAGTCAGGCTGCGAGAAGCTCAGGAACAACGAGGCCTGGAGCGCACCCTGTCAGGCGGCTGCTCAGATTCCTTATGATCCACGCGCTGTTCGCGACTTTCTCAAAACTCAGTTTCAGGTCTATAGCCTGCGCTCGCTCAAGGGCGAGCATGGGCTGATCACAGGCTATTACGAGCCGGTCTATCACGGCAGCCTTGTGCAGGATGAAGCCCATCCCGTACCGGTCTATGGCACACCTACCGATCTGATTACCGTCGATCTAGCCAGCATTTACCCCGAACTCAAGGGGAAGCGCCTGCGAGGTCGGCTCGAAGGTCAGACGCTCAAACCCTACGATGACGCCGCCACTATTATGCAGCAGGGGGTAGACGCCCCGGTACTGGCATGGCTGCGTGACCCGATGGACCTGCAATTCCTGCAAATACAGGGCTCAGGCCGAGTCGAGCTGGAAGATGGTCGTCAACTGCGCATCGGTTATGCGAACCAGAATGGGCATCCCTACAAGCCTATCGGGCGTTGGCTGGTGGAACAGGGTCTGCTGCAAAAAGAAGAAGTCAGCATGAGCAAGATTCGCGAGTGGGCTATGGCCAACCCGGATCGTGTCCCGGAACTCCTGGGCAGCAACCCGAGCTATGTGTTTTTCAGCCAGCGGCCGGACAGCAACGAAGCCCCCCGTGGCTCGCTGAACGTACCATTGACGCCCGGCTACAGCGTAGCCATCGACCGTAAGGTGATTCCCCTGGGCAGCCTGCTCTGGCTATCCACGACTCGACCGGATGGCGGCCCCATCAATCGCCCTGTAGCCGCACAGGATACCGGCGGCGCCATTACCGGTGAGGTTCGCGCAGACCTCTTCTGGGGGACGGGTGATGACGCCGGTGAGCTGGCTGGCCATATGAAGCAGGACGGACGCATCTGGATGCTCTGGCCGAAAGGGGCTCCCCTGCCTGATGCAGCGCCCAAGCCCCTGGCTACGCCTGCAAAGCCTCAGAACTCAACAGATACCGCGAGCACGCCATGACCCATGAACTCAAGATCGAAGACCTCCAGCTAGGCGACGGTAAGGAAGCCGTCAAAGGCGCCCTGATTACCACCCAGTACCGTGGAACACTGGAAGACGGGACGGTGTTTGACTCCTCATACGACAAAGGGCGACCGTTCCAGTGTGTGATTGGCACGGGTCGCGTTATCAAGGGATGGGATATTGGACTGATGGGCATGAAGGTAGGCGGCAAGCGGAAACTGTTCGTGCCCGCTCAGCTAGCCTATGGCGAACGCCAGGTTGGCGCGCATATCAAACCAAACTCAAACCTGATCTTTGAGATTGAGTTGCTCGAAGTCCTGACGCGGGACGATTGATCCTGTAAAAAAAGGCTGCGGGCAGTAACGCCTTGCCCGCAGCCTGCTCTTGCGTCTTACACGTCAAACGGCGTATTGGGCAACGCACCTACGATTCGCAGGCAGAGCCCTTCATAGCCTTCCAGATTGATCGTCAACTCGCCGTTATCGGTGAGATCACCTTCGACTGTCTCGTTGATCATGTCCACGACCGGCCCCGGTGTCACATGGGTCAGGGTAACGGTTTCCTGGATCGACGTAGCCCCAAAATTAAGCGCCGTGATCTGAGTACCACGCCCGGCAGGCAGCTCATGCACCATAACCAGCAGCCCTGGCGAGACGACATCCGGCACTGCAACCTGGTGGCTGGACGCAATACCGTAGGCCTGACGTACCGACAAGATGCGCTTGAGCTTGTTGGCAAACGAATCTGGGTCAGCCAGTTGTTCGGTTAAACTGCCATAGAGGTTGACGGCTTTTGGCAACCCTTCGCCTGAATGAGTAGCCTCGTCGTTGACCCCTATCAGATCGTAAGCACCGCGCTGTATCCAACGCGTGTCGCCCTCCTTCATACGGTCTTCTACCAGACCGAACGGCAAGGGCAAGGCACCGACCAGATCCCAGCCGGATAAGGCAAATACGCCGGGCTGCAATGCGTTGTACATGGCAAGGAGCAGATGGACCTGCTTGATACGCTCCTTGTCCTCATCCGTCATGCTATCCAGCTCACGAATACCCAGCGCAGCTGCAATGACGCTCGCAGAGGTACAAGCTACGCCATTAGTCACAAAGCGTAGGTTGTAGGGCGCATGCTCACCGCTAAGGCGCTCGTACATCACCTCACGAATATGCTCGCGCAGGATACTGCCCCGCCAGGTCTGGCCCTGATAAACGAAGTTGGTGTCGGCATGCAGCGTCCAGAAGTGCACCAGCTCCAGTGTCAGCTCATCATGGTTTTGCAGGGCATGGATGAGCGATGCCGGGTCAATATTGAATTGATGCATGGTGCGCAGCATCAGGCGCAGGAATTCGGTGTCGCCCGTCAGCACGGCGTGGTGATAGGCCGGACGGGTAATGAAATCGTAAGACAGGTCTGCGCCGCCTTTACCCATGGCCGCGATATCGTCTATGGTCAGGTTCAGCTCCTGAAAGCTGAAACCACCGGCTTTACGGACCATACCACCAATAATCTGGTTACCGACGATGGATAATGGATGCCCTTCGGACCAGGCCTTATCATGGGCACGACGCTCCACTCCCAGGAAGCCGTTAGCATCCAGGCGCAGACCCCGTGCACCAAGTACATCCAACGAATGCAGCGCATCGCCAATGATCAGTTGCTGCGCAGCAAAGCTGGGGTCGAGCCAGTTCAGGGAAGGTTGGCCTTCCTTGAAATAATGCAGGTACACCCAGCGCCGAGGCTTGCCGTCTACGCCAACAATCACAGGAGTCGCGCTCCAATCGGTCTCCTTCACACCTGGCTCAAAAAAGATGACGCGCTGGAGCTGTCCGACGATATAGCATCGCTCTTTCAGGGCGTCGACAACGTCCGGTGGCAGGTTGACCGCATCACGGCCTTCCGGCACTTCCGGCAGCAGCTCCCAGTCCTCGTGCTTGATCTCTACCATGTGGTAAAGGCCGGGATAATCCTCATAGCCCAGCTCAGCCAGACGGAAGTCGGCACCTTTGCCGGTATGGGCCGGAATAATGTCATCCACTACCACGGCATTGTGGGCTGAAGCCATGCGACTCAGGGCGATGAATTCCTCTTCCGTGCCGTAGAGCGGGTCAATGTCGAGGCTGATCCGGTCGAAATTACCGTCGATGGTGGGCGTTATCTCCCGATCCTTGAGTCCGCCGGAAAGCTTGGTCGGTCCGGTATGGATCGCCTGTACCCCAATGGAGGACAACGCGTTCCACAGCGGCGCGCTACCAAGCGTCTTGATGACGGAATCACCAGACCCGGTAATTACAGAGCTGGGATAGGCCGTAAACCAGACGGATGCGATAGCCGTAGCCCGGCGCGGGCGTGTTTCAGCATAAGGATGCATCCAGAGCCGGGCCTGACCACCATATGCCTTCGCTCGCTGGCGGGCCTGGTGGAGCATCGACTGGTTGACGAGCCACTGAACGTATTCTGGATCAGGCGCGTTTACATGTTCTTCTGTATCTGGCGCTGTCATATCGGACCCTGAAAAGGTGAATTTGTATCTTGGACTGTGCTAATTCGCGTTTGTATCCCAACCTCTCTTCTCCCTTGCCGCTTCGGTGTCTGAACGGTCAATGAAAGGCACTTAGGCGTAAACAGAGCCGGTGGGCAGTCATAAGACAGACGCTTACACAAAAAAGATGGTTCTGCGGTACAACAAAGCGCCAAAATGACTGGAAAATACAGCAATTTTCGCCTTACCTGCTATGAAGGCAGAGCCATGACCATGGAGAGTGCTATGAGTCCCAACGATCGCATATCAAACGGTCCGGATTCCGTACCTTATACCGAGGGCTCGTTCGGCTCGAACAAGCGTCTTGCGGTACGGGAAACCATCCTGAGCGACCGCAACGTTCTGGACTGCACGGTCTACCGCCCGGATGAGGACCCGGAAGTTGATGCCGACGACTTGGGCGATGCCAAGATCCTGTTCACAGGCGAATTCAAGGTGCCCGAGGACTGGGATCAGGAAACACGCGACGATTTCTTTGGTGACATGGACCCCAGCTTGTTCTCCACCGCTCGCATAGAGAGCGAAGCAGAGCCGGGCACGCCAGGTTTCTTCACACCGGAACCCGGTGATCTCGTGGCGGCCATGCCAGGAGCTGGGATAGTCGAAATGTTTTACGTGTATGACTACTGCGAAAACGAAACTGGCCGTCATTATGTGCTGGTGCGTGAAGTAGACCCAACACTGTAAGTACTCCCCATACCTTGCTTGCGCCTATGGGCGTAAGCCGGTGTGCCTGGCTATTTTTTAATCACTTATTTAGCCTCGGCCATATCCCATATGGCTGAGGTCTGGCCTCGCCCTTGCTCCCCCAACCGCTCTAGTACGGCCCTTCTATCTGCCCAATTATCCACCCGTGGTTACCCTGAGCGGGGAACGATAAGCACAGTCTGTACGTCTATGACGGTCATAACGATTCAAGCATCGCATCAGGTGCTTACCCGGCAGATGCCTTAATGGGCGCTGCTGCCTTGCCGTTTCGATCACTGCTTATTCCCATTACCAGGAGCCAGCCATGAATCCGAACGATCTCTCCACGTCCCGCCGCAAACTCATGCAGGGCGCGGCCGTCACACTTGCAGCCGCAGCGGCCGCACCCGCCTTTGCTCAGAATACAAGCGACAAGGTCGCAGCCACCCCGGCCCCCTTGAGTGATCCCAAGAGCGGCTATCCGCGCCCGCCCTTTCAGGAGCAAAGCCAGCCCTGGCCGGGCCTTGCCAGCAAGATGACCCCCAGACCTGACCATGGAGAGGAGACCTACAAAGGCAACAACCGCCTCGCCGGACGTAAAGCTCTGATTACCGGGGGCGACTCGGGTATTGGCCGCGCTGCGGCTATCGCCTATGCCCGTGAAGGCGCAGATGTGGCCATTAACTACCTGCCGGATGAGGAGCCTGATGCCAAGGAAGTGGTCCAGCTGATCCAGCAGGCAGGCCGCAAGGCGGTTGCTATTCCCGGCGACATCCGTGACGAAGCCTTTTGCCGGGAGTTGGTAGAGCGTGCAGTGAAGGAGCTGGGTGGACTCGATATTCTGGTCAACAATGCCGCGCGCCAACAGAGCCATGACTCGATTCTTGACTTGAGTAATGAGGAATTCGACTGGACGATCAAGACTAATCTGTACGCCATGTTCTGGATTACCAAGGCCGCCATTCCGCATATGCCTGAAGGCGCCTCGATCATCAACACCTCTTCAGTCAATGCCTATGATCCCTCTGCCAACCTGGTTGATTACGCGCTGACCAAGGCGGGTATCGCCAATTTCAGCAAAGGCTTGGCGAAGCAACTGGCGGATAAGGGCATACGTGTCAATGCAATCGCCCCTGGCCCATTCTGGACACCGCTGCAAGTCTGCGGCGGCCAGACCATGGAAAAACTCAAGAGCTTTGGGGGTGACACTCCACTCAAGCGCCCTGGGCAGCCTGTGGAAATCGCGCCGCTTTACGTTCAGTTGGCCTCCACCGAGGCAAGCTATATCACCGGGCAGGTCTTTGGGGCTTCGGGCGGGAACGGTCAACCTTAACCGCTGAATAGACTGAGCCAGACGGCCTTGCCGTCTGGCCCTCTTCAACAGGGACCGTTTATCGATTCACCCGCAAGCGTTCGCCTCCGTTCGAAGAAGTTTTCCAACCGATTTCTTGGCTACTCGCTTTTGCCTGCAGGCCACGTCCTTACTGCCATGGCCCATCATGATGCTCGCCCGTTCCTACCAGTCCTTTAACCCAAACGACGTAGGGTAAACGCTTGTCTTCCGCATGCTAGACGCCTTTTTTGAAACCACGTCCAGAGACATCAGTCTATTTCCATGAGCCCCTATGCTCGATGACGTGGATTCGATAAGGCATTAGCAACGTCGCGCGGGCAATTGATCTCCCCGCCGCATTCTCGTGCTTTTACCGAGCCCTCCTATTGTCAAGGCACGTTGGACTGCCTTCTGTTTAGCCAAGGATTGGATGAGCGTCACGGCTTACGTGTAAAGAGAACTCTATGATAAAAAACCCATCCCCACTCGCCTCGCCGGCAAGTGCAGAGACTTCAGCGTCAGACTCCCCCACCAACCCTAAACGCAGAATGCAGATCATCACCACGATCTCGACTTTTGGCGGCTTACTGTTTGGCTATGACACCGGGGTTATCAATGGCGCCCTTCCCTTTCTCAAGGAAGACTTCGGCCTTACACCCTTTTCCGAAAGCCTGGTAGCGTCCTCCCTCGTGTTTGGTGGCGCCATCGGTGCAGCGATCAGCGGCCGCCTCTCTGATGCCCGTGGCCGGCGCAAAATCATCCTGCTGCTGTCGATCATTTTCATCCTTGGTACGCTGGGCAGTACCCTTGCACCCAACGTTGAAATCATGGTGCTGGCCCGCTTCATTCTGGGTCTTGCTGTTGGTGGTGCCTCAGTTACCGTTCCGGTGTACCTGGCGGAAATGTCACCTGCGCATAAACGCGGACAGATGGTGACGCGTAACGAGTTGATGATTGTGTCGGGCCAGCTACTGGCCTTTACCTGTAATGCTGCGATTGCTCATTTCTTTGAGGGCAGCCATATCTGGCGTTGGATGCTGGTCATCGCTACGCTTCCCGCCGTCGTGCTCTGGCTGGGCATGCTGGTCATGCCGGAGAGCCCACGCTGGCTGGCGTCCAAAGGCCGCTTCGGCGAAATGCTGCGTACACTCAAGGAGGTCCGGGCCGAGCATCAGGCCCATAAGGAAGCCAAGGAGGTACGCCAGCTCGCTCAAGAAGATGCGAAGGCTAAAGAAGGCAGCTGGGAAGACCTGAAAACCCCCTGGATCCGTAAAATCTTTTTGATCGGCATGGGGATCGCCATTGTGCAGCAGATCACAGGCGTCAACTCGATCATGTATTACGGCACCCAGATCCTGAAGGAGTCCGGCTTTGATACGCAGGCGGCGTTGACTGCTAACATCGCTAATGGCGTAATTTCTGTACTGGCCACCTTTCTGGGCATCTGGCTTCTGGGCCGAGTCGGCCGCCGGCCAATGCTGATCACCGGCTTGATCGGCACGACTACCTGTCTGCTATTGATTGGCCTGGTCTCGCTGAACATGGCTCCAGGCACAGAGCGCGCATTCATCATCCTGGCGCTGACCGTGAGTTTTCTGGCTTTCCAGCAAGGGGCGATTTCACCTGTCACCTGGCTGATGCTGTCCGAGATTTTCCCCATGCGCATCCGAGGTTTGGCTCTGGGCTTTACCGGAGGCGTGCTCTGGCTGACGACCTTCCTTGTGGGCTTTTTCTTCCTGCAACTGGTCGCATGGTTCAGCATTTCCACTACGTTTTTCATGTTCTTCGCATTTGGTCTGCTGGCCATTGCGTTCGTGGTCTGCTACCTGCCCGAGACCAAGAACAAAACGCTGGAAGCCATCGAGGCGGAATTCAAAAAGGCCTGATAGAGGCCCGCTTTACCAGGGGCCTGTAGGCCCCTTTTTATTGGGTGAAGGTTCGGGATATTCCGCTGCCCTCTTCGGCTCCAATATAAGACGATGTTGATTGACGGCCATCGGGGCAGGCGAATGAATGCACGTGTGTTGCAGGACGAGCTGTTTTCTACCTTTGACCTCAGGGAGCGGCTCAATGCCCAACGGAGCCGGCTTGACGAGGCGCTGGCGGCGCTGGATGAACAGCGACTGCTCAACACGGCACCGAACGCTCTGATCGACTATTTCGTTGCCACTTACCGGATTGAGCCCCCTGAGCTGCGCCGCCACGAATGGCAGGCTGAAACGGATGACGCCGGAGATTTCGACGGCAATACTGCTACCCATCGGCTCGATATCGACATTCCCTTTGATGGCGACGCGGAATGGTTTGGTGCGCAGGCCGGCCCCTGGATGGGCACATCATGCGTAACGCGGATCAGTGGGCAGTCACTGATCCTGACATTCGAGATCAAACGCGGTAGTGAGCAAGCTGCACGCGCGCTGATCGACCGCGAGGTTAACGAGATCGATAAAGCACTCGCCTGGATTCGGCAGGAAGTCACTGCTTATAACGATAGCCTGCTCGCTACCGTTGACTCCGTAATCAACTCACGCCGCGAATGGCTACTCTCTCACCAGGCATTGACCCAGGCCCTGGGTATTCCATTGCATAAACGCTCTGACGCGCCTCTGGATCGGCTCGCAAATACACCCAGACACGCGTTGCCTCCCATGCCTCCACCACTGGACAACGCACCCGATCTGCCTGAGCCAGTGTTGAACCCTGACCAGCATGGTCACATTGTGGAAACGCTTGGGAACGCGATTACCCTGCTTATGTACAGCCCATCGCTGTTGGCCAGATGGAATGAATCAGCGCTTAGAAACTACCTGAGTATTGCACTCAATAGTCAGTTCGAAAGCCCTAAAACAGCTGAGCCCTTTGTGCCTGTCGGCTATAGCGCCCTTGGGCTTCGCAGCGGGCAGCGGATCGCTTTTCTGGTCGCCTGTATGTTTTGGAAAAATGCCGAGACGTATCAGGAGCAACTTGAATACCTGCTGGCTCATCCGCTAGGCAGAGAGACCCGACTTACCCTGCTAGTCTTCCATCGAGGCCAACGGCTGGCCCGAACGCTGAATGATATCCGTACACAAAACAGCGCCCACCCCTATTACCTGGAAGCCCCTGAAGAGCAGCCTGAAAATGGTAGTCAGGTGACGCTTCAAACGCCTAGCAACCCCGCGCGGCTAATCCATCTCACCACTTTTGTTTTCAAGGCGCCCAAGGCCCAGGGTAGTGTTACCTCACCCCAGCGAAGAGCCCTTAAAAAGATCGAGCCAAGCCGGATTCAGACCCGATTTGATTTTTAAATCTGTTTAAGCACGCTATGGTTATGTCCAATGCGCTGCCTTGAAGCATCGCGCTCTCAGTGCCCTGCAGGGACATTTCTACGACAGAAGGAATTGCAATGAAAAAGACACTTGCTGCTCTCACCCTCTTTTCGGCTGCCCAGGCGTTTGCGGCAGACTCAGCGCCAACGGACAGCTCCGTCCATAACCTACTGAAGGTGACCAACACCTCACAGCTGATCGACTCGTCGATGAGCCAGATGGACAGCTATTTCAATGCCGCGATCGAGCAGGGCCTGCAGGGTAAGACGCTGAATGCCGAACAGCAGAAGATCGTCGACGATATGCGGACCAAAAGCGTGGCCGTTGTCCAGAAAGCGCTGTCGTGGGAGAAAATGGAGCCGGTGATGACCGATATCTACAAGAAGTCATTCAACCAGCGCGAAATTGACGCCATGCTGAAATTTTACCAGTCCGAAGAGGGGCTTTCGGTCGTGACCAAGATGCCTATCGCCATGCAAAACAGCATGCAGGCTATCCAGGCCAGTACCATGAACATAGCGCCCGAACTCAATAAAATCCTCGCGGATGGAAAGCAGCAGCTCCTCGCCTTGGATAAAGAACACGCTTCAGCCAAATAAGTACCGCCTTTCCGGGCCGCTCATGCCGACGGCCCGGCCTTGCACCCTCGTCTGGCTATTGGATGCTTACTCAAAAAACTGCATGCCCGCATAGGGGCTTGTGCGGCACTGCGCCAGACGTGTCGCCAGATCGCCCACATGCACTTCAAGCTTATGTCCATCCGGGTCGAGGAAATAGAACGAGTCGCCCTCGCTGCGATTGTCTTTCCAGACCTTAACGCCATGCGCTTTTAACCGCGTGACAAAAGACTCGAAGTCAGACCCGGCAACGGAAAACGCATAGTGTGTGTAGTCTGCTCGTGACCTACTCACGGTAGGGTCCAGCGACAGGCATAACCATAGCGATCCGGCCTCCAGATAGGCGCCTTGCGCCCACCGTGCAGCCAACCGGCATCCTAACAGCGTTTCGTAGAAGGTAACGCTACGGTCAAGATCACTGACAGCCAGGGTAAGATGACTCAGCCCAGTCAGCATGTCAGGCCTTTGCAGCGCGACGCATCCCGATATGGGGGATGTCATCTTCCAGATAGATCTCCGTGACGGGCTCGAAGCCGTAGCGACCGTAGTAATCCTGCAGGTGTGCCTGGGCAGACAGGTAAATCGGAAGACCGGCCCAATGCTCCTCGCAGAAGGTCAGGCCCTGCTTCATCAGCTCATGTCCAAGGCCGCGCCCCCGTACAGCAGGAGCCGTTACCACACGACCAATGACCACCTCGCCGTCATGCAGGACCGGATCAAGCACACGCAGATAAACAACCAGTTCATCATTTTCCCAGCCCATGAGGTGGTAGGTATTACCCGTCAGGTCCTGGCCATCCACTTCTTGATAAGGGCATTTCTGCTCGACCACAAAGACTTCAGTGCGCAGCGCGAGGATGGCATACAGCGTCTGAACGGTAAGATCGGTTTGTGGTGTAGCAATCCAGCGGATAGACATGAGCGGCTCTCTGAAGAGGTGATCGTCGCATTGTCGATCACCTTGCTCCCAGGCACCAGCCCTATGCTGGCACGGCCCTCTGGCTGGCCCGCCCGCGCGCCACGGCTTTAAGATCCAGGAGTATGGCGCGCCAGCGGTTAAGGCCTTTATCAAGATTCGAGCTTTTACAGCTGCGTTATTGGAACTGACTACGATTTTCAGGCGTGATCAGCTTAAACGGCACCCAATTTACCGGCTCTACCCGCTCCCCTCTGACCATGCGCAACGCTACTTCTACAGCACCATTGGCTTGGCCTGCCGCATCCTGAAGCACGCTAACGGTCAGCTTGCCCTGGTCCATCATCTTGAGCGCATCCGGTGTGCCGTCAATGCCGCCGATAAGATAGTCTTTTGGGTTCTTGCCCGCCTTCTCCAGCCCCATCACCGCACCAATGGCCATCTCGTCATTGTTCGCCGCGATAATGTCAAAGCTTACGCCCTGCTTGAGCCAGTCCATGACAGTGCTCGCCGCCTCACTGCGTTGCCAGTGAGCGATGGTCTTTTGCACGATCTTCATGTTCGGGTATTTGGCCACGACGTTTTCTACGTCTTCGGTACGAATTTTCGAAGCCTTGTTGCCTGGATCGCCAACCAGAATAACGACGTTGCCCTTGTAATTGGCCCGACGCGCCAGCTCTTCCATCTGAAGGGTGCCGGACTCTACCTCATTCGAGCCGACAAACGCGGTTTGTGGCGTCCAGCTGGCAGGCTCAGGGTTGCGGTTGATAAAGACCAGCGGAATCTTCGCTTCGTTGGCAAGCCGGGTCATTTCCGGTGCAGTCTTCATGTCTACGGCGGTCACGATGATCGCATCCACCTTGGACGCGATCAGGTTACGGATCTGCCGCATCTGCAGCGTACCGTTGTCCTGTGCGTCCTCCATAAAGACATCAGCGTCCAGGTTGTTGGCATGGCGCTGCACGTTATTGCGTAGCAGGACCTGGAAGTTATCGTTGTTCTTGGCGACGCCCACACCGATCAGCGGCGTGGCGGCCTGGGCCAGGCTGCTCAGGAGCAGACCGGCACCGAGTAGAGAGGTCATCCAATGTTTCATGTTCGCCTCACACGCTGAAATGATGGAGTAGTCGACGCTGCACCTGAGCCATTTCGGACAGGTCCTGGCTGCTTTGTGCGGTACGTTCGGCACCCTCGGCGGCCAGTTGGGCAGCGTCATTGATGTACGTGACCATGCGGCTGGTTTCCTCCACCGTCGCGCTCTGCTCTTCCGTGGCTGCCGCAATCTGGATATTCATGTCACGAATGCTGTTCACGGCATTGCTCATGGAGCCCAATAGCTCATCTGCACCGGAGGCCAGCCGAACACAGTGGTTGGACTGCGTCTGGCTCTCGTTCATGACCTTTACGACCGAGTGGATCTTGCCCTGCATCTGCTCGATCATTTTCTGGATCTCGCTGGTAGAGGACTGTGTACGGCTTGCCAGCGAGCGCACTTCGTCCGCGACCACGGCGAAACCACGGCCCTGTTCGCCAGCCCGTGCGGCCTCGATGGCTGCGTTGAGCGCCAGCAGGTTGGTCTGCTCGGCGATAGTGCGGATCGCGTCCACGATGCCGTCGATCTGTTTGCCAAAGCCTTGAAGCTCATCCGTTTCCAGCGAGGCCTTATTGATTTGTTCGGCCTGCAGGCGAATGCTGGCAATGGTCTTGGCTACACGCTCCTGCACCTTGCTGGTCAGCTCGTGAGTATCGTCTACAGCCTCACGGGTATCGTTCGCCCGTTTGGCCACCTCATGCACGGTGCTTTCCATCTCGGTCATGGCTGAGGCAGCAGAGTTGAGGCGGTCGCGCTGCTCATCCACCGCGCGGGTGGTGCGGTCGCTGATCTCAGCGTTACTGTCCGCCGTTTGCGCCAGACTATCGGCCGAGCGGGTCAGCTCGCGGAGCGTGTCCTGCAACGACGTGGTCAGCTCGTTCAGGTAGCCACCCAGCTCGCCGAATTCGTCCTTGCGGGAGACATCAAAGCGCACACGCATGTCACCGCTTGTAACCTGCTTGAGGACTTCACGGAATGCCGCCAGCGGGCGCCGAATGCTATGGGATACCCAACCTCCGATCAGTACGGCAGCCAGCACGGCCAGCACACAAGCGATCAGCAGCAGGCTACGGCTGGTAGAAATGGTCGAGTCGGCATCTGCCTTGGCACTGTTGGCTACGGCAACGGCCTGACTGCCAAACTCAGCGATCTTGCCCAGTACGGCTTGCAACTTGGCGTCCACCGCCTGACGCTGGGCTGCAACCTGCCCTGCCAGCGCTGCGTCCTGCTGGTAGACATTGAAAAGGCCATCGTTAGCGGTCAGATCCCTCAACAGATGGTTCACCATCACCGTCACAATCCGGCCAGTCCGAGCATCCTGTGCGACAAACACCTTGAGTCGATCACGGATGACTTCATCCTGAAGCGTCAAGGCGCGCTTGAGCTTGTCGATATCACTAACAGCGGCATGCCCGGCGAAATGGTCATAGGTCTTACCGACTTCCAGCAGCAGCGCTTCAGCAGCGGCTGCACTGTCAGTGGACCCGTTAGCACGCTGTCTGGCCATATAGTCCCGCAGGACGTTGGCCAGTCGCGCGCCTTCCTGAGTCGCAAAACCCTGTAGCGTACGGGCCTGAATGCTCAAGGCGACCTGCTGACCATGCAGCTGCATCAGCTTAGCGGCCTGTTCGGCATAGAGTACGCTCAGCTCACGCTGCTGGGACAGGTCTTCCTTAAGCTCAGGCCGGTTGCCGATGTAACGCGACGTAGTACCCAAGAGCTCATTGAAATGCCCCAGGCTCTCATCAAAGGGTTTCTTGCCCTCGGCGATCTGCTGGCCGTCACGGCTGATCAAAACAGCCAATACGGCTTGGTTGGCGCGCAGGATATGTACATTGAGCTCGCTGGCCGCCTGACTGAGCGGCGCCGATTGCCCGGTAATAATGGAAAGCCGGTCACTGATGGAGTGCGTGCTCTGGTAACTAATGCCCACGATGGACAGCAGCAATACCAATAGCAACGCAAAACCACCAATCACACGTTGGAGGATGGTCATAGCAGTAACCCGTACGTTTGTCATTATTCAGGGGTCAACAACACGGCGCGAGGTGCCACTTGCTCAGAGGCCTCTCGGCTTTTCACCTTTAGGTTATCGGCGAGACAGGCAGGTGACTAAAGCTGTCAGCTGCTCATTTTTTGATCACGTTATGGTTAATGAAGACCAGTGGTGGCCCATCGCTATAGAAAGCTGCACGCTAGAGCGGGTAGGCGTAATCTAGATTGTTTAGAACTGCCGACGAATGGTTATGAGCGGTTTGGGTGGTCATTCCAGCACAAAGAGTGACTTCTGCGCCCCAAGCACCTGTAGCTTCTTTATAAGAGGTGACTGCAACGCGTGCAGTCTGCCTTGGCAGCCGTTATAACGGGAGAAACGTGCCCTGTTCCTTAATGGAGAAACCATGCAACTGATCGGAATGTTTGACTCACCCTATGTCCGCCGCGTAGCCGTTTCCCTGAATGCGCTGGGCCAATCCTTCGAGCACAAGCCTCTCTCGGTTTTCAGCGCCTTTGAGGAGTTTCGGTCGATCAATCCGGTTGTAAAAGCCCCATCGTTGGTCTGTGATGACGGTACGGTATTGATGGATTCAACATTGATTCTGGAGTACGTAGAAGCGCTGGCGGCCGAATCGGGACGCACCCTCATGCCTCGCGACCTGACTGAACGCCAGCATGTATTGCGCATTATTGGGCTCGCCCTGACCGCCTGCGAGAAAACCGTACAGATCGTTTATGAGCGCAAGTTACGCCCGGCTGACAAGGTGCATGAACCCTGGATCGACCGCGTCACGGGGCAGCTGCTGGCTGCTTACGGTGCGCTGGAAGCCGAAGTGGCGAACCACCCGCTCAAGGCAGGCGCCGACGACATCAATCAGGCTGGCATCACCACGGCTGTAGCGTGGCGCTTTACCCAGCACATGACGCCCAACGCCGTTATTGCCGACAGCTTTCCACACCTGCGCGAGCTGTCAGCGCAGGCGGAAACACTAGACGCGTTCAAGGCAACGGTCTTTGTCTAGGACCACTGATTGATTGAGGTAGGCGAACCATGGATGGATTTCTGAGTGCTATTGGCAACTTCATTCTGGAGTTCATTTTCGGCACCCTTTTCGCGGCCATTCTGTTCTGGATCGGCTGGCCCATCGTCAAGGTTCTGACCTTGGGTCGCTATCCTCATGGCCAGAAATGTCTGGACGAGACGATGCAAGCTAACTGCGTTCGAGCCACTGCTATCGCTGCACTGGCCGTGTCACTCATGGCCGCGTTGGGCCAATTCCACCGCTGAGCCGCATACAAGGTCTACATGAATATCATCCGCAGCAAGAACTTCACCGCCAACCGCGCCTGGGGTGCGCTCGACATTGCCAACATGGGCGGTATCACGACGCGTCTGCACTGGACTGATCAACCCTATCAGTGGCACATCAACGATGGCGAAGAAGTCTTTGCCGTACTTGATGGTGTGGTTGAAATGCATTACCGCGAGGCCGGTAAAGAAAAGTCCGTCCGGTTGGAAGCCGGGGACATATTCTTTGCCGGGATCGGCTGTGAGCATGTTGCGCATCCTCAAGGCGAAGCCCGTATCCTGGTTGTAGAGCGCGAGGGTAGCGTCTGAGCGGAAGCACCCATGCGAATCCGTCAGATCACCCTTGCCGACCTTGACGGCTTTTATAACCTCTTTGCTGCGGTGTGTGCGGAAGGACTGTATACCCATCGCCAGCTACCGCCTGCCAAGGAGCGTATCCGCGAAAGCCTGATAGAGGTCCAGACGCAGGGCTGGCCCAACCATGTCATCGAACATGAGGGCCAGATCATCGGCTCGGGGGAGGTCTTTCCAGCCAGCGTCTGCGGTGAGCCGGGCCGAGATGACACGGTGGGTGTTCTGGGGATGCTGATCCACAAGGCTTTCCGTAACCAGGGGCTGGGCACTTGTCTGTTGAGGACACTTATTGATAGCAGTCAGGCCGCTGGTTTTGCCGCGCTTGAGTTGGACGTCTACACGTCCAACCGCCGTGCCATCCACCTGTACGAGGTGCATGGGTTCGAATGGCGCCATGACCTGTCCAGGCATCTCCTGCCTAATCGACAGGAGGATCAGCTGCAGCGAATGCGTCTTGAGCTGGGTCTGCACTCTTTATCTGCCAAAACGCTATAAAACCGGGTGAGGTTCCGGTTATAACGCTTAGGCGCTTATAAGAGATAAAAATCCATGAGCATCCTGACGTTAGAGGCAGAGCGGGTCCGACTGATCATTCCTACCGAGCGCGATGAGGTGCGGCGCCGGCGGTTCGAGATTGAGAACCGTGAGCACCTGAGCATCTGGGAGCCCTTACGGGAAGAAAGCTTCTACACGCCCGAGGCTATTCGTCAACGCATTCGACTGAACCTTCAGGACTTCATGGCGGGCGCTTCCTGCTGTTTCAGCATTGTCGACAAGCGAACCGACACGATCATCGGCAGCTGTAATTTTTCCAATATCATCCGGGGCTCATTCCTGGCTTGCCACCTGGGGTACTCGATTGCTGAAAGCCACCAAGGCAAAGGCTTTATGTTCGAGGCGGCCAGGGCTGGTATCGACTACATGTTCACGCAGCGCAAGTTGCATCGCATCATGGCTAATTACATTCCCCACAACGCGCGCAGCGCGCAGCTGCTCAAGCGTCTGGGTTTCGAGCGTGAGGGGTATGCGCGAGCCTATCTCAAGATTAATGGTGTCTGGGAGGATCATGTCCTCAATGCCTTGATCAACCCGTCCACTAATGTCTAAACCATTACGTATCCCTAAGGACTGCGATGACTCCACCCTTGCTGCGCACCATACCCGAACAGTTCGAAACCAAACGTCTCCTGCTGCGGGTTCCTCAGGCTGGAGATGGCGCCATAGTCTATGAAGCCGTAGTGGAATCGCTTGCCTCACTGCGAAGGTTTCCGGCCTCGTTGCCCTGGGTGATGACCGAGCCGTCGGTGGATACCTCCGAAGCCTACTGCCGTCTGGCTGCCTCAAGCTTTATCGTGCGCAAGGACCTGCCGTTTCTGTTGCTCGACAAGGCCACCGGCGCGCTGGTCGGCTGCGCCAGCTTTCATCGTATCGACTGGAGCGTACCCAGCATGGAGATTGGCTACTGGTGCCGCGACAGCCGGTGCGGCCAGGGCTATATCACTGAAGCAGTTAGCGCCATGGTCCGGCTGGCTTTTGATAAGCTCAAGGCCGAGCGCATCCAGATCCTGACGGACGAAGAGAACATAGCCTCCTGCCGCGTCTGCGAGCGAGCCGGTTTTACGCTTGAGGGAACGCTGCGGCATGAACGCAAGGCACCAGACGGTACGTTGCGCAATACACGTGTATACGCCTGCACTACCTGAGCCGTCTGCCCATGGAGCTGATCGTCTTTATTGGTATCCAAGCCGCAGGCAAGTCAACCTTTTACCAGCGCTGCTTCTTCGACACGCACGTCCGTATCAATCGGGACATGCTGCGTACCCGCCACCGTGAGCATCGATTGCTGGCCGCCTGCCTGGAGGGCAAACAAAAGGTAGTCATCGACAACACCAATCCCTCTGCTGCCGAGCGGGCGCGCTACATTGAGCCTGCACAGGCAGCCGGCTTTACGGTGATCGGTTACTTCTTCGAGCCGGACCCACGTGGCTGCGAGGCCCGCAATCAGGCCCGGGCGAGAAAGGTACCACCCGCTGGCCTGTTTGGTACGCTCAAACGACTGGAGCGGCCGCGCTTCGAGGAAGGCTTCCATGAGCTCCATTGTGTCGTATTGCAGCCGGACGGCCACTTTCTTGTTTCAAGATATCAACCGCCCGCCAGGCCTGAAGCAGCGCTGGAACCGCTTGAGCCGGAGCGTTGAGCGAATTAGCCCTCCCTCCACGTATCACAGCGTGGTAGATGCCGCTTCAGCCAGGCGGGCGATCCGCAGCTACGCTGTTTCTTATCTATTCAAGAAACGCATCGGACTGTCTTGTTGCAGGTAGGCTGGTGGAAGGAGCATCGAATGGTCGAAATTGAAATCGAAGGCAATAACGCCGTCTTTACTGTTAAAGGCATCCACAAGCTGTGGGCGCTTAAAAGTCAGCTGATGATCCCTCAGGAGCATATCCTTGCCGTTCACCAGGACGATGCGGTCCTGCAGGGCTGGAAAGGCTGGAAGGCGCCGGGCACCAAGATCCCGAACATCCTGACGGCCGGAACCTTTTACCTTGAGGGCGAGCAGGTATTCTGGGATGTAAGCCATGCAGAGCGGGCTATCATCATCGACCTGGAAGATGAGCAGTACAAGCGTCTGATCATCGAGGTCGAACATCCTGAAGGGGCGATCGAACTCCTGACGAGCCTGATCGAGGCCAACAAAGGGCGCGCCTGATTCGTCGCTTCAAGCGCTGCCGCACGCCAGCCCCTCCAGAACACTGCCATACTCTGAGGGCATCCAGAAGTGCCTTTCAAGGATAAGGAATCATCATGGCCCGCAAGGACAGCGGACACTCGCTCGAAACCCGCCTCATCAGCCTACTTGCCGCGCTGCCGTTTGCCCTGGTAACGGCAGCCCTGCTGTGGCTTGCCGTTAATCAGGAGCTGGCCTTTATGGGTCGGTTTCTCGGATCAGGCTTCTTTTGGGGCTGCCTGGGAATATTTTTATTGGCAGCCTTTGCTTTACCCACCCTGTTTCCTCATTGGCTGGGTATGATCTGGCGTGGCTTTATCCGCCTCTATCATTACTGGCTTTGACAGCAAGAAGACGACTCAAGGACTGACCATGTTTCCGCTCAATATCTGGCTCGCCTATACCGCTGCCTGTGCCTTACTGATCCTGTCTCCCGGCCCGGACAACCTGCTCGCCATTGGCCGTGGGCTGAGTCAGGGTAGCCGGGCAGCCATTGTTTCAGGGCTCTCCTCGGGCGTTGGTGTCCTGTTTCACGTGACAGCCGCCACCTTTGGCCTGACGCTCCTCATGAAAACGTCAGTCGTGGCGTTCTGGGTCGTCAAGATGGTCGGAGCAGCCTATCTGCTTTGGCTAGGCATCAAGGTGCTGCGCTCACGCAACCTGATCAACTTCACCCCCGCAGCTCACCAGCCGCTTAAGACGATCTTTTTTACCGGGCTGCTCTCAGCCGTGCTCAACCCCAAACCAGGCCTGTTTGTCTTAGCCTTTCTACCGCAGTTCGTAAGCCCCGCGCGTGGTTCGGTAACGCTTCAGATGCTGACGTATGGTGCCTGGTTTGCTCTGCTGACGTTTATCGGCTTTTCTATCATGGGCTCCTGCGCCTCCCGACTGGCTCACTGGCTGAAGCATCGACCCCGTATTGTGGGCGGCCTCAATTGGGGTGCTGGCCTTGCCTTCATCACCTCCGGCCTGACCGTGGCGGCCTTGCAGCAGAGATAAGCGAATGGTCCCGTATCTGGAACCCGCCACCTACGAAACCGAACGCCTACGGCTACGTCAGTAGCGCAACGAGGATAAGGAACCCTTTGCCATGCTCAATGCCGATCCTGAGGTGCGCGAGCATTTTCCGTCCTTACTGGATCGTGCCAGTAGCGAGGCCGAATGTGAACGTATTCAGGGCAGGATAGAGCAACACGGGTGGGGGTTCTGGGCGGTCGAGTTGAAAGAAACCCGAGAGTTCATCGGGTTCACCGGACTGAACACCCCGGAAGGTTTGCCTTGCTCACCCTGCGTTGAAATCGGCTGGCGATTGGCCAAACCTTATTGGGGCAGGGGCTATGCCTCGGAAGCCGCACGCGAGGCTTTACGTATCGGCTTCGAGCAACTAAAGCTGGACGAGATCGTGGCGTTTACCGCCCTGAGCAATTACCGCTCCCGAGCCGTAATGGAGCGGCTCGGCATGCAGGATGCTCATGAAGAGTTTGACCATCCCAGAGTGCCTGCCGGCCACCCTGTACGCCGGCACTGCCTGTACCGGCTCACCTACGAGGACTGGCAAAGCAGGCTCACTTAAGCCTGCTTACTCATTTATTTTCTTGTCGCCCTTTTCCTTGCCTTCTTGGGAGTGGTGTTCGATCACTGCATTGATCTCCGCACCAAACAGCAGCACTGCCGAGGAAATGTACAAGTAGAGCAGCATGATGATGATCGTGCCAATCCCGCCATACATAGCGTTGTAATTACCAAAGTTCTGCACGTAGTAGGCAAAGCCTACCGAGGCTGCGATCCAGACGATCACCGCCAGCACCGAGCCGGGGGTAATGAAGCGGAAGTCCTGCTCAACATCTGGCGCTGCGTAATAGATGATGGCCACGGCCAACATCAGCAGAATCACGGCTACCGGCCAGCGTATCCAGGTCCAGATTGTGACAAATGCCTGCTCAAGGCCAACGTAGCTGGTCAGCCAGTTCATGAATTGCGGCCCCGTTACCATCAGCGCGGCAGCACAGATCAGCATTAACGCCAGTCCGATGGTGTAGAACACTGACAGCGGAATACGCTTCCAGACAGGTCGTCCTTCTTCTACATCGTACGCCGTGTTCATTGCCGTCATCAGCGAGCGAACCGCGGCAGAAGCCGACCACAGCGCTACGATGATACCTACCGAAAGTAATCCCCCCTGCTGGTTTTGCTGTAACTGGTCAATAACCGGATTAACCTGCTCCAGTGCCTGCGCAGGGAGCACATAATTGGCCTGTTCACGCAGCCAGTTGAAAAAGTCCGGAAGATGCAGAAAACCCACCAGCGAGATCAGGAACAAAATGAAGGGAAACATTGAGAAGAACATCTGATAGGCCAATGCCGAAGCATAAGTCGCCATATCGTCATCATTGAATTCCTTGACTGACCGCTTGAGCACATCCAGCGGGCCCAGCCCACGAAGAGTGAATCCCAACATCCCCATCTCCTCTCATCTTTCTTTATCTACAAGCAGTCGGATTCGACTGTTTGTAAAGGTGAAGGCATAGCCTGTAGGGATAGACCGGACTGAGCGGCAGATGTCACCGCAGAAGAATCAAACGCCTGTTCGTATGCTTCTGACGTGGCGGGCAGGCAATAAAAGAAGGTGACGGTCTCTCGTTCGTACACGGTCAAACAACTCCTGAAGGGATCGCCTGTCCCACAGGAAGACCTCATTGAAAGGAGACGAGCAATGCGCTACGAACTGCATTACTGGCCCACCCTTCAGGGACGTGGCGAGTTTATCCGTCTCGCGCTGGAAGAAGCCGGCGCCGACTACGTGGATGTGGGCAATGGCTCCGAAGAGGATGGGCTGGGCATGCCTGCTATGGAATCCTATCTAAGCGGTGAAGCAACACCTTTCCCGCCGTTCGCCCTGCCGTTTCTCAAGGCTGACGATCTTATCGTCTCCCATGTTGCAAACATTTTGCAGTTTCTGGGGCCTCGCCTTGGTCTTGTGCCTGAAGATGAAGCCTCACGCCTGTGGGCCCATGGCCTGCAACTAACCATTGCCGACCTTGTAACCGAAGCCCACGATATCCATCATCCGATAGGCTCCTCTCTGTACTACGAGGACCAGAAGGCGGAAGCCAAGCGCCGCGCAGAGGGCTTTATCAAGGAGCGTATTCCCAAGTTTCTCGACTATTTCGAACATGTCCTGGAAGATAATCCGAAAGGAGATCGCTATCTGGTCGCAGACTCGCTCTCCTATGTCGACCTATCGCTGTTCCAGGCGGTAAGCGGGTTGCGCTATGCCCTTCCCAAGGCCATGCAGCGGATTGAGGCAGACATGCCCAAGGTCGTGGACTTGGTATCGCGCGTAGCTGAGCGGCCTAATATCAAGGCATATCTGGCCTCCGAACGACGCTTGCCTTTCAGCGAGAATGGCATCTTTCGCCACTATCCGGAGCTTGATGAGGTTTGATACTACAGGGAAGGCTCGGATCATCCGAGCCTTCCCTCGTGTGTCTACGTCTACCCATGCCTCCTGTTATCTGAGCGTGTGCGGCGTTCTGGCACTTCAGGTCTTACGCACATTGATTCTGCTTTCCAGGGGCGCATGGTACGCGACTCTTGGATCCTGTCTGGAAGTACCTGTTACGCGCCCGATCATCTAGGAGAGACCCATGCGGACACTAGCCAAGACCCGCTTATCCATTCTCGACCTAGTTCCTGTTACCACTGGCCAGGCAGTAGGCGATGCTTTGCGTAATGCCCTGGCCCTGGCTGAACAGGCAGACCAATGGGGATACCATCGCTACTGGTTATCCGAGCATCACAACATGGACGGCGTAGCCGCCTCGGCCACTGCCGTACTGATTGGCCAGATTGCTGCGGTAACTCATCGCATCCGGGTAGGTGCTGGTGGCATCATGTTGCCAAACCATACCCCTCAAACCGTGGCTGAGCAGTTCGGCACGCTGGAGACGCTCTACCCTGGCCGAATCGATCTTGGGGTAGGCCGTTCACCCGGTGGGGATTACGCCACCATGGAAGCCCTGCGGGTCAACATGATCACGGCAAGTCGGGAGTTTCCGGAGCGTGTCCGCGAGCTGCTTGCCCTGCTCGAAGAGGAGAAAGACTCAGCTTTCAAGGCAGCGCCTTTTACCCGAGCGCCTGGCGAAAGGCTCAATGTTCCCGTCTGGATGCTAGGCTCCAGCTTGATCAGCGCCCGCCTGGCCGCAGAGCTAGGATTGCCTTATGCCTTTGCTGCCCATTTTTCACCGGCCCGCCTGCATGAGGCTGTTGCAGCTTATCGTGAGCATTTTCAGCCCTCCCCGTGCCACCCGCGCCCACAGGTCATCGTTGCGGTTCCTGTCATGGCGGCAGACACCCGGCTACGAGCCGAGCGCTTGATGCATTCTCTGTATCAAAAAGCGCTGGATCTTGGTCGTGGCCAATCCAACCGGTTGCGGCCGCCTCCCGAGCGCATGGGCTGGACACCGCAAGAGCGATTGGCCATAGAGGATCAATATGCCGCAGCCATTGTTGGTAACCCTGAAGAGGTGCGCAGCGGCTTGCAAAAGTTACTGGAAAGCACCCAGGCTGATGAACTCCTGATCCATACCGAGACCTATGACTTTAAGGAGCGTCTGCGGTCCTATGAGATCGTCTGGCAGGCAAAGCAGCAGGCTCTGCTGGAATTGTCCTGATCCTCAACGGCCTTCGTGGCCATTTGCCACAGCCCGGGTCACTTCAGCCTAAACAAAGCGCAAAAGTGATAAGCTGGCTATTTAAATACCGTCTGGATTTATCATCTGGAGAACTACGATGACCTTGAATGAATTGAATAACCTGCCGGGCGTTACGGCCCAGCCTGACGCAGCCACTGCTGAGTATGTCTACAACCACACCATGATCCGTGTGAAAGACATCGAGAAGACCCTGGACTTCTACACCCGCATCCTTGGCTTCACCATGTTGGAGAAAAAGGATTTCCCGGCAGGCAAGTTCAGCCTGTACTTCCTGGCGCTGATTGCTGACAAGTCCCAGATCCCGACCGATCCGGAAGAGCGTCATCGCTGGCGCAAGTCCCTTTCCGGGCTTCTGGAGCTGACGCATAACCACGGCACTGAAGATGATCCAGACTTCACCTATCACAGCGGCAACAGCGATCCACGTGGCTTTGGCCACCTGTGCGTTGCCGTACCGGACATTCACGCCGCCTGCGCACGTTTCGAAGAGTTGGGCATTACCTTCCAGAAGCGCCTGACTGAAGGCAGCATGAAAGACATCGCGTTCATCAAGGACCCCGATGGCTACTGGGTAGAAATCATCCAGTTCACGCCGGTCGTGTAAGTAAAAGCCCGGGTAACTATGTATAGGTACCCGGGCTTTTGGTTAACGTTTCAAATGACACGTCAGCAGCATTAATCTTCCTCGACTACCCTCGCCTGTAGCGCTTGCGTAGGACGATGGTTGTCTGGAAATAACTGGCGGAACTGCTTGATCTGCCTATGCGACAGTTCAATCGGCTGCTCAAAGACCACCCACTGTACTGATTCACTGCAAGGCGGTGTGGTGAGCGAACCCTGGTAACGAATGTGTTTACCAGTACCCTGCTTAGGTAGGAGCTTACCCAGGTCAGGATCATCCTTACTGTCCATCTGAACTTCTTTGCCCGGCTCTTGGGGTAGATGCTTCCATAGCTTGGCCAGCTCATGGTTCTCCTTTCCTTCCTTGATCATCAATCCAACCACTAACAGATGACCTTCTTTGTCCTGATTCACCAGGTGCATTTCCATCGGATAGGCGTGGTGATTGAACTGATGCTCGCTGGGCGTGTGGAAATGGAACTGCACCAGACGGTACTCGTCGCCGTTGTAGGTGAGCATGTCTTCACCCGTGGGCGTAGCCTGAATCGTATGTCTGTTATTGATCAGCGTAAGTGGGCTGCGTGCGTAGTGAATACTTAAGTTACGCGTATTCTCCTTGTGCCGCACAGCGTGTTTGAGATCAATATCGATGGGGGATTGAGTGGTCCCTTTGCTACAAAGTTGGTTCTGTAGCGAATCACCTAGTTCAGCCCAATGGGCTGGACCGGTATCGCCACTGTAGGACCAATGGCTGTCGGCTGCGAAAAGGGGAAGCGGCAGGCTTAAAAACAGGGAAAGCAGTACATGACGAGATAACAGGCAAGATGCCATAAGTGCCTCGAACGAGCGCGTTGGGATAGTGGCAAAATAGTACCCACCTGTTTTCAAACGTCACTCAGAGCTTTCTGTAAAATTTTGAAATATAGATACTGTTGACAGTCTTTAAGGAACCCTTTCAATACACCTCTGCCAAGCCTGCGTGAAGGTCTCGTGAAAAGGACTTTGGCGAGCAAAAACACTCGTAAAAAGCCGCAAAAGCTCATTCTGGCTAACACTCGCTCAAATTAGCTGTATATTTATACAGATCAGCACTTGAGAAAGGCATTATGTCTAGCCAAAAGCCTCCTCGCGGCCGGGGGACCGGTAGTAACCCGCACAATCGCTATGCCCCTACCCGGTCGGAAGCCTATGACGATGGCTGGTTCCAGGATATCCCTCCTACTCAGGCCACCGAGATAAGGTTGGAAACAGCCAAGACGGTGATCTCGCGCAATACCTCGCCGGACATCCCTTTCGAACAATCCCTCAATCCCTATCGTGGCTGCGAGCATGGCTGCATTTATTGTTATGCCCGCCCAACCCATGCTTATTGGGACCTCTCGCCAGGCCTCGATTTTGAAACTCGGCTGATCGCCAAGACCAATCTGGCTGAGGTACTGGAAAAGGAGCTGTCCAAGCCGAATTATGTCTGCAAGCCCATCGCCATTGGTGGTAATACCGATCCGTATCAGCCTATCGAGCGTGAGCATCGTCTGACTCGGCAGGCGCTTGAGGTGCTGCTCCGATACCGACACCCGGCCACGATCGTGACCAAGGGTACGCTGATCCTGCGTGACCTGGATCTGTTGAGCGCGCTGGCCGCCCATGGCCTGATCAAGGTAGGGATCAGCCTGACCACACTTGATGATGAGCTCAAGCGCACGCTGGAGCCCAGGGCAGCTGCTCCGGCAGCCCGGCTCAGGGTCATCCGTGCCCTGCGTGAGGCCGACATTCCGGTCGGAGTCATGTGTGCCCCTATTATTCCGATGATCAATGATCGAGAGCTGGAGCAGCTGCTTGAGGCAGCTCATGATGCCGGGGCACGCTCAGCAGGGTATGTACTGCTGCGCCTGCCGAGGGAAGTAGCGCCGCTGTTTGAGGAATGGCTTGAGACTTATTACCCACAGCGGGCAGCCCATGTGATGAGCCTGATCCGCCAGAGCCGAGGCGGAGAGGTCTACAACAGTAGCTTTGAGACACGCATGCATGGCGAAGGTATATTTGCCGATCTGCTTGAGCAGCGGTTTCGCATCACCTTGCGCCGCCTGGGCCTGAATCGACGTGAGGAGCGTATTTCGCTGGACTGCACTCAGTTCAGCCCGCCCGGGCAGCAAATGCCGCTGTTTTGAGGCAGTGAAAAGCGCACGCAATATCACGAAACACCTTGATTAAGCACGAACCGCCCCTATCCATACACACTTAGGGTAGAGGGGCAACTTTCCGCTTTTGTCATTTGTCCCTAATACACCAGCCTGGCCTCCCAAGGCTCGGCGCCAGCAGTTCCATAGCGATAATTCCAATAGGGTACGTACAGTTCGTTGCGTACTGATGCCTTGAATATGTGAGCGTCGTCGCGAGGCCAGTCCAGCCTTATGGGCTTTTTTTAGCCCGTGCCCCATGTGGAGCGACTGCATGCATGAAATGCCCCTGATCACGACTCTGGCCGCAGGCCTGGTATTGGCCTTTTTTCTTGGCCTCTTGGCCAACCGTCTACGCTTGCCACCTTTGGCCGGTTATCTCTTGGCTGGCGTAGTGGCTGGCCCTTTTACCCCAGGCTTTGTCGCCGACAGCCATATTGCTCACGAGCTTTCCGAAATCGGCGTCATCCTGTTGATGTTTGGCGTGGGCCTGCATTTTTCCATCAAAGACTTGATGTCCGTACGCAAGATCGCCATTCCCGGCGCCATTGGGCAAATCACCGTGGCCACCCTCATGGGTATGGGCCTTGCGCATCTTTTGGGCTGGGGATTAGGTGCCGGGCTGGTCTTTGGCTTGTCACTCTCGGTTGCCAGTACCGTTGTACTGCTCCGCGCCATGGAAGAGCGGCAGATGATGGAAAGCCGGCGCGGGCGCATTGCGGTCGGCTGGCTCATCGTGGAGGACCTGATGATGGTCCTGGCACTGGTTCTGCTGCCAGCCCTCTCCGGCATGCTGGGCGGCAAGGCCGTTGGAAGCGATAGCAGTCTAAGTATGCAGCTTCTGCTGACCCTGGTTAAGGTCAGTGCGTTTGTCGCGTTAATGCTGATCGTGGGCCGCCGGGTTGTGCCGTGGCTGCTCAAGCGCGTCGCCCGGACAGGTTCTCGGGAATTGTTCACCCTGGCAGTGCTGGCGCTGGCAATGGGCATTGCCTTTGGCTCGTCGGTCCTGTTTGGCGTGTCCTTTGCGCTGGGTGCGTTCTTTGCCGGCATGGTCCTGAACGAATCAGAGCTCAGTCACGAGGCGGCAGATAACTCCCTGCCGCTTCGGGAGGCGTTTGCTGTTCTATTCTTCTTTTCCGTCGGGATGCTGTTCAATCCAGAGGTGCTGCTCTCACACCCGCTGCATCTGCTGGCCACGGTGCTGATTATCACGGTAGGGAAATCCCTGGCTGCACTGATCATTGTGTTGCTGGCCCGACGCCCTCTCAGCGTAGCCCTGACCATTTCAGCCAGCCTTGCGCAGATCGGTGAGTTCTCGTTCATCCTCGCCAGCCTGGGCGTCAGCCTTGAGCTGCTGCCTGAAGAGGGCCGTGACCTGATCCTGGGCGGCGCGATCATCTCTATCATCTTGAACCCCGCCCTGTTCAGCCTCATTGACCGCCTCCAACCGTGGCTTGAGCGACGCGAGGGACAGGCGTTGCCTAATGCCAAGGCAGCCCATGCGCCTGAGGTGGTGGAACCGCCCCCCATTACAGAGACCAACCATGTGGTCCTGGTTGGCCATGGGCGGGTTGGTAAATTGGTCAGCGCTCGTCTGAGCCGCGAGCACATGCCGTTTGTCGTCATCGAGAATGACCGGGATCATATCGAGGAGCTGCGTACAGACCATATCAGCGCCGTGCTAGGTAATGCCGCCCAGCCGAACGTGCTTGAAAAAGCCCATATCGAAAGCGCTCATACCTTGCTGATTGCCATTCCCAATGGAATCGAAGCCTGTGAAGTTTCAAGGCGCGCGCGCGAGCTGAATGCCTCTATCAACATTGTCTCTCGTGCCCATTACGATGAGCTGGTGCAGCACCTGCAGGAAAGCGGTGCCAACGTCGTAATCATGGGCGAACGCGAGATTGCCCGGGGTATGTTTACCGAGTTAGGCCTGCCCACGCAGGAACGTGGAGAAAACCTACAGCAACCCTCCAGCTAATGACTGATCGCGGGGGCCAGATCGGCTCCCGCCCTGCCTATTTGAGTGATTTGTAATCACCCTTGGCTGCCTCGCGGTAGTCGTACGTTGGATAGGATTCGGTATGAAAGGAGCCCCAGGCGCCCTTCTGCACAACGTAGTTCAGCGTTAACCCTCTCCCCTGTCGGCCAGGCCGTTACGCTTCGCCTGCTATAGCCGCCTGGCCAGTAGCCATTCATAAATACGCATGTCCCGATAGGCCAGACGAGCGGCGCCTACATGGTCCTGCCCCTGGTCCAGGTACAGACGATCTCCTTCAAGCGAGACTTCGGCTGACACCAGACCCAGCATGTTGATGAAAGCCGGCGTTGCCCGACGCGTCACTTCTCCAATGCTGATCCAGATCGGCCGCTGGGGATCAGCCTGGGGTACACGCGTCAGGTCTACTGGCCACAGGGCCGCCCAAAGATCGGTCTGCGAAAGCACCAGATCGAATACACCATTTCCTCCAAAGCTGAAGCCAGTCAGGTAGGTTCGTGTGCGGTCACCATCATGATGCTTCTGCACTTGCGCCACGATGTCTCTGACCGCCTCGGCAAAGCGATACCAACGGTCACCCTTGGAGGGCATCTGCGGTGCCAGCACGATAAAGGTTTGCCTTACCTGCTCTGGGTTGCCTGGATTGAGCGGACCATGAATCGTTAATGCCTTACGGATCGGCATAGGCGCGCCCTCATCGTAACCATGCAAGAAGCACAGCACCGGCCACCCGTCTGCAGGCGGCTCACCATCCGGGACGGAGAGCAGATACGGCAAGGTCGCAGACTCAATCAGCTGAACGTCAGTCAAGGGCATAAGGCCTCCAGCAATACAGACTCGTAAGTCGTTCGACCGTCCCTACGGCCTATCACTCACCCACGCCAGTGCCACCTGTCCAATAGCGAGCAGACAGTCGGCCGTTAGGGCGAGCCAAAACCATCCTCCTGTGGTCAGGGGTTATAGCCATTACCTGAACCCCAGGAGGAAGCCATGCAAAAACTAAACGTTGATTGGGACACTACCCGTGACGTGCTGCGTGCAGGAACCCGCGAAGACATCGTCTCGGTACGCACCATTGCTGTGGACGTTGCCCGTCGCCAGGACACCTCAGCCGATGATCCCCAAGTCATCGAGGCCATTCTGAACGCTGCGGATGAGCTGGTCCGTAACGGCTTTATCGATGCGCCCTACCCCTTTGAAAAAGATTCGGAGATCAGAGGTCTCAAGCCGCTGGGTCAGGAGCTGTTCGACTGGATGGAGGACGAACACAAGTGGAATCGCCTGCGTCCTGCTCTGGAAGAAGCCCTGCAAAGTGGTCTGGGTGCTGATCATCAGTACCTGAGCGCCAATGCACTGGATGCTGCTTTGCGCGGAATCGGCCTCCGCTGATCGGATTTTTCAAGGATAGGCGCTGCATGTGCGCCTATCCGGCGCGACTAAACCCAGCTCTGCGGCGTGCACTCCACCGCCTACCTTTCCATCCATTAAATTCACGTGATGTGGCGTACTAGACAGATAACAGTCTTATTGATGCCTAAAAACACGCTGAATGTGAACCAAGTCCGCTTTAACGCTCTTCTGAAAAACACACCATAGCGATAAAAACCTGTTTTAAGCAATTAGCCACTACATGATGGCTATTTGATCGCAATAAAATTTGGAAATATCTTCAAAACGTTCGTTTCACTACTTTTTCTTCAGGGTGAATTAAGCTTCGCGCTCTAGGCTTGTTTCAAGCCTGGGGCATATGCCCAACGCTACGTGGTCCGGAGGGTTTCGGGAATAAGCTGTAACTAGACGTTGATGGGCAACGTCTGCTTCAAGCAACACCCGATCGGACAATGGTTAGTTGTTTCGTCCACGTAAAGAGGTTGGACCATGAACGAGAAAAACATGAACATCCCTTCTGCGGATGACGCCTTGCAACAGATTGTTGATGGATTTAAACGCTTCCGAAAGGACGTATTCCCAGAACAGGAGGAGCTATTCAAGAAACTGGCAAATGCACAATCGCCACGCGCCATGTTTATTACATGTGCAGACTCGCGCATCGTGCCTGAACTGATCACCCAGAGCTCTCCGGGCGACCTGTTCGTTACCCGCAACGTTGGTAACGTCGTTCCGCCCTATGGGCAAATGAACGGCGGTGTTTCGACGGCCATCGAGTACGCCGTGTCGGCACTGGGTGTCCAGCACATCATTGTCTGCGGTCATTCCGACTGCGGCGCTATGAAAGCCGTGCTGAACCCGGCATCGCTGGAAAAAATGCCTACCGTAAAAGCGTGGCTACGCCATGCTGAGATTGCCAAGACGGTTGTAGCTGACCATCAGACGTGTGAACACAACCATGATGGAGAGCTTAACTTCCTCACTGAGGAAAACGTCGTGGCCCAGTTGACCCACCTGCAGACGCATCCCTCTGTGGCTTCGCGCCTGGCCAGTGGACAACTGTTCATTCACGGCTGGGTATATTCAATCGAGACCAGCGAGATCAGAGCATACGATGCGCTTGAAGGCCGCTTCCGTCCGTTGGACGGCGAAGGTCCGATGCCTGTCGCCACGCCGCGCGCCCGTTTGAACTCAAACTGATCCAAGCCTTCGGCGCGCCCTGCGTGCCGAAGGTGCCAGCACCTCAATAAAAACAACATAGCTGGTCATTTTCAGACGAGGCCCATGGCTGCCCTGCAGTCATGGGCGCTGTCCGTCTTCGTGTGGGTAAACGACTTTACCAGAGCCGGTTAGGGAGGGTTCTGGTACAGGTTGCTATACGTTTTTACGGAGGATAGGACTATGCTCGGAAACCATTCTGCAGCGTCATTGAAGCAGACCTTTCCACGCGATGCCTTGGCCTCGCTGGTGGTCTTTCTTGTTGCCCTGCCCTTGTGCATGGGCATCGCCATCGCCTCCGGAATGCCGCCAGCCAAGGGCTTGGTGACCGGCATCATCGGTGGTCTCATCGTCGGCTTTCTCGCCGGCTCCCCTCTACAAGTCAGCGGCCCTGCCGCAGGTCTTGCGGTATTAGTATTTGAGCTGGTCAATCAGCATGGCATGAAGGCGCTCGGGCCAGTCCTGTTGCTGGCGGGCATCATTCAGGTCGCGGCTGGCTTTGCCCGTCTGGGCGCCTGGTTCCGCGTCACCTCGCCTGCCGTGGTTTATGGCATGCTGGCGGGTATCGGTATTCTGATCGTCTTGTCCCAAGTCCATGTGATGCTCGATGCCTCGCCACAGGCTTCAGGGCTTTCCAATTTGGTTGGCTTCCCCAAAGCCGCCGTACAGGCAGCCGGTGAGTGGGGCGGGCATCAGGGCAGCGGTGCTTATGCCGCTATGCTGGGTATCGCAACCATTGCCATCATGTGGCTTTGGGAGAAGAAACGGCCGCATTCGCTACGTTTTTTGCCAGGCGCGCTGATTGCTGTCACAGCGGCCACTATGGCAAGCCTGTGGATGAATCTGGATGTCAACCGGGTCAACGTGCCGGATAACCTCGGCGACGCCATTGACTGGATCACCTTTGCCGATCTGGGCATGCTGACCAACCCGACACTGTTTATGGCTGCGGTCGCCATGGCGTTCATCGCCAGTGCCGAAACACTGCTTTCCGCCGCGGCGGTTGACCGGATGCACCAGGGGCCCCGTTCGCAGTTCGACCGTGAACTCTCGGCCCAAGGGGTAGGTAACCTGCTGTGCGGTATCGTCGGTGCGCTGCCTATGACCGGGGTGATCGTGCGTAGCTCGGCCAATGTTCAGGCCGGCGCTAAAACACGCGCATCGGCCATTATGCATGGCGCGTGGCTACTGGCATTCGTAGCAGCGTTGCCCTTCGTGCTCAAGCAAATCCCGATTGCCAGCCTGGCAGGCGTTCTGGTCTACACCGGTGTAAAGCTGGCCAGTCCCTCGGCGCTGCAAGGCCTTAAGCAGTATGGACGCACGCCTATCCTGATCTATGCCGTGACGGCGCTGACCATTGTCTTTACCGACCTGCTCACGGGTGTCGTTCTGGGCTTTGCCCTGTCAGTGGCAACCCTGGCGTTCAAGGCCTCACGCCTTAAAGTGGCTTTGATTTATGACAAGGAAGACGAAACCCAGGCAGAACTGCGCATGAGCGGCTCGGCAACCTTTTTAAAGGTGCCCAAGATTACTAAAGTGCTGGAGGGTGTGAAGCCGGGTACAACCCTGCACGTGCCGCTGGATCGTGTGAGCTATATCGACCATGCCTGCATGGAGCTGTTGGCGGATTGGGAGCGGACCAACGAGTCCAATGGCGTCAAGCTGATCATTGAGCCTCGCGCGCTCAAGCGTCGTCTGGAAGGTCGCTACCATAAAGCGGCTTCGCTGGGCGGATCACCCTCGACAGGCGCCGTGCAGACGGCCGCCTAGCCTGTGTGTCCGGCGGGTACGGAGGTGCCCGCCGGATAGTTGGAAGCAGATGCCTTGTAACAGTCAGGACCGGATAACGCTGTCTGGAAGGCGGGAGGGGGCCAGACAGGCCATACCTGACACACCGTTACCGGGCAAATGCAGGAGAGATCAGCTGATGCTGTCGCGCAGGGCCTTGCCGGGCTTGAAGGCCACGGTATTGCTGGCGCGGATCTTGACCGGCTCACCGGTTTGCGGGTTCTTGCCTGTACGGGCACCGCGATGACGGGGAAGGAAGGTACCGAAGCCTACCAACGTGACGTTGTCCTTGCGGTGCAATGCGTTGGCAATTTCATCGAGCACAGCATTGAGGACGGTATTGGCCTGTTCCTTGGAAAGACCGACTTTTTCAGCGATGGCGCTGGCGAGTTCCGGTTTGCGCATAAAGATGCCTCTTGTAGGTGTTTATTGTTGTTGTATCCATACTCTCCAGCCCTGGTTTGGAGTGGAGCAGCTGCTTTTAAGCAGGCCTCATGAGCATGGCATGGCCCAAACCCGCGCGCCAGTCGCATTCAGCGCTTTTTCTATACGACTAGCGCCTCTCGAATGTAACGATGTATTGCAATATCACGCCAAAACAGGTGGCAATTGCTTGTTTAAAGCCAGCTTTTCGCTGACAGCCGCCCCGCTCAAGGCATAACCCAGCAGCTTTCCGTCACCGTCGACACACAACGCTTTAATATCTGCTCCGCTCCCCTCAATCGTCCATTCGCCTTTAGCCCCCTTGTTGACCAATGCGACAACCAACGGGCACGCTGGAGTCTTCACTGTTACAGGCATCGGGCCATAAGTCACCGGCGTGGGCTTTCCAGCCAGCGTTTGCGCCAGGGCACGTGCGCAAGCCATCAACGGCATCACGTACATCAGGCTTTGCCCTTCTACCTCGGCGCAGTCTCCCAAGGCGTAGATGTTTTCATGGGAAGTACGAAGCTTGCGATTGACCACAATGCCGCGCTCAACCTCAAGCCCTGCCGCTTGCGCCAGGTCAATCCGCGGTTTGAGCCCTACGGCCGACACCACCACATCGCAGGGTACAACCGCACCATCGGAAAGGTGTGCCAGATACCCCTCCCCCTGGCGCTCCAATCGAGTCACCATCTGCCCCAGGTGGAAGCGCGCGCCAATGCTTTCCAACCCGCCCTGAACGGCTGCCGCAACTTCAGCAGGGACAAGGTTGGGCATGACCTGCTCACACGGCGCGACCACATCCACTTCATAACCGCCGTTTCGAAGATCATTGGCAAATTCACAGCCAATCAACCCCGCGCCCAGAATCAGCACGCGCTGCTTGCCCTCAGCCGCACGGCGGAAGTGGGCATAGCCCTGCAGGTCATTGATCGGGAAGAAGGCGTCTTCGCACCCTCCTGCAACGGGCACCTGAATGGGCTCTGCGCCCCAAGCCAGGACAAGATTTTCGTAGCGAACCTCTTCCTCACCCAGCCAGATTCGCTTGTGGCCAGGGTCGATGGCCGTAACGCGGGTATTGGTAAAGATCCGGGCATTGAACTGATCAGCCATTGCGCCCGGCTCCGCCATGACCAGCTCGTCAGGCTGCTTGTTTTTGGCATAGCCATTGGAGAGCATCGGCTTGGAGTAGGAACGGCCATCGTCGGCCGTGATCATGAGAAGAGGCGTCTGGCTGTCAAGCTTGCGCCATTCCTTGGCCAGGTTATAACCCGCCAACCCTGTGCCGATGATGACCAGGGGTAAAGTTTCGCTCATAACGTTCTCTCTGCGTTGGTTCAGGCGTGGCGACACCCGGGCGCCCCGCTCCAGATTGGATTCACGCATTATTGAATGTGTCACCGGGCCTGTCATCAGGCACAGACCCGGGACGAAGACAGCTGCCGGTTGGCCGCTGCGGAGGGTACGAATCAGGCGATCTCGATCATTTCAAAGTCGGATTTGCCAACACCGCAATCGGGACACATCCAGTCTTCCGGCACATCCTCCCAGCGGGTCCCGGGTGCAATACCGTCATCCGGCCAGCCTGCTGCCTCGTCATAAATGTAACCGCAGACAATACATTGCCACTTACGCATCGTTATCGTGTCCTCAAAAAACTCATCAGGGCGGGTGAACAGGTGATGCTCAAGGGCGTCACGCTTGCCACCCGTTATTCTCAGCCTATCGGAAACGCATTTTCTCCTCTAGTTCATCTGTCCTGCACGTCATGTCCAACCACCGACGCAGACCAGGCGCGCCTGTATACAAAAGCTATCAGCTGACACCACCCAGCCCTTACACTGCGCGCTCGCTCGTTTTCTACCGGCGACCCGCTAAACCTGTATTTGCCTTCCACTGCGTGGTTAATGGGTCGCCAATACGAGAGAGCCTACAAGCAGGTATCGCCTGCCTGGGACTTACCGGTAATGAACATGACCCGTCGCTTCAGCCAAACCAAACGCCGCGCCGTTGCACACGCCATCCTGGCGATGAATAACAGCTGGATTGCTCATTTTGGTGATTTGGGATTGAGCGATCTCAGCTACTCCGATCTGTTCATCAATATGTGGCAGCGGCAGGATCAATTTCTGCGCAAAACTGACCTCTATGCCTTCATGCCCAGCATCAGCCGGCGCACTGCAGTAAAATATATCCAGCATCTGATCGACCAGGGCTGTCTCGTTGAAACCCATAGCGATACGGACCGCCGAGTGCGCTGGGTTAGTCTTACACCGGATATCATCAACCGCCTGGAGCGCTTCTGTGACAACGCTTGTGAACACTTTGGCAGGTTGAACAAGGCGTAACTCTTACCGGCGCGCACTGTCCTACTACCCTCTGCACTACAAGGAGCGCTCATGCGCTGGGGGACCTATTTTGCCGTGCTGGGCGCCATTATCAGTGTGGGCCTGGCACTTGGCATTACCATGCCGCTGGTATCGCTGAGGCTGGAAAGCTGGGGGTACGGCCCGTTTGCCATTGGATTCATGGCCGCCACTCCGGCTATAGGCATCATCGTTGGTGCTGGAATAACCGGGCGTCTGGCCGCCTATCTCGGTACGCCGCGGCTGATGCAGCTTTGCCTGCTTGCGGGCGCGCTGTCCGTGCTGCTCTTATCCCTTTTGCCCTACTACGGTGTCTGGGTGCTGCTACGGCTGCTACTAGGCGTGATCCTGACCATGATCTTTGTGCTGGGTGAAAGCTGGATCAATCAGATCATCGTCGAAAAATGGCGTGGCAAGCTGGTTGCGCTGTATGGCAGTGCTTATGCCCTGAGCCAGCTGTCCGGCCCTCTGGTGCTGACCCTGATTGGCACTGAAGGCAACGGCGGCTTCTGGATCAGCACAACGCTGCTCATCATCGGCTCCCTTGCACTTGTCGGCCGCACAGGTGCACCCAAGGCCAGCGATCATGGTTCCATCGGTCGGGGTCTTTTGCGCTTCTGCCAGCAACTACCCGCTATTGCCTGGGCTGTCGTGCTATTCGCGTCCTTCGAGGCCATGATGCTGACATTATTGCCTGTGTATGCCCTGAACCAGGGCTTTGACCAACGTACCGCCCTACTCATGGCCAGTACGGTCGTCACCGGCGATGCCCTGCTGCAACTACCGCTAGGCGCGCTGGCTGACCGGGTCTCACGCACCGGCCTGTTCAAGGCATGTGGTGCGACCCTGCTGCTGACCAGCCTTGTCATGCCGCTCCTGTTACAGACGTCCTACATATGGCCGTTACTGGTAATTTTTGCCAGCGCCGGTGGTATTTTCACCCTCGCTCTGATTCTGATTGGTGAGCGCTACCGGGACGCCGAACTGGTCCAGGCCAATGCTCGTATCGCTCAACTGTGGGGCTTCGGATGCCTGCTCGGTCCCCTCACCACAGGCGCTGCGAGTCAGTGGCTCACCGGTCATGCAATGCCCCTGCTCTTGGCGCTGGGCGCATTGGTCATGATCCTGATCGTACAGGCCCGAGGCGTGTTACCCGCCACAGAAACAAACGGTCTTGAGGGTTAAAATGAGATGAACTTTACTTAATCTTTACGCACTTGCTCTCAGTCCAAGAGGCTCAAAGGGATACCCTTAGGCAACTAGCTATGGATATTTTTGATGTTTTCAAGCGAGCCTATTAGCGTTTTGCGTCGTTCCGATCTTCTCGGACTGGTTGTTCCCTCACTGGCTGAGTCCTTGCATTTCTGGGCTGCTGCCTTGGGTTTTACCCTTACTCGTCAGGGTAAGCCGTCCTCTGAGGAGTTGCTTTCAAGCGCCCAGGCTACGGCTATCGCCGAGCTGGAAGCCAACAATTATCGCGTATTGCTGATCGAGCAGCCTAAGTCTGCATTTCAGCTACCGGAGCCTGACCACGCTGCACCCATTTCCCTTCTCTTTCAGGTCAATGACCTTGAGGCGCGGCTGGGGCACGTCCGCCAATCTGGATTTGAGGCTTCACCGCCCAGAACCATTACCCAGGGCCCCCGTGAAGGCTGGCAGGTCGCAACGGTCAAAGGGCCCAACCGGGTTGTCGTCGAGCTCATGCAGCCTAGACAGGCTGACCAGCGCCCATAAAAAAGCCCGCCGGGCTTACGCCAGGCGGGCTTCGATGCTCAAAGCACTCAGAACGCAGGTACGACTGCACCGTTGTACTTGTCTTCAATAAACTTCCGGGTTTCAGGGCTGGTTAGGGCCTTGGAGAGTTTTTGCATCGCATCGCTGTCCTTGTTGTCCGGACGGGCAACCAGCAGGTTGGCGTAAGGCGATTCCTTACCTTCCAGGAGCAGAGCATCCTTGGTCGGATTCAGCTTGGCTTCCAGCGCATAGTTGGTGTTGATCAGGGCCAGATCGACCTGATTCAGCACGCGCGGCAGCGTGGCAGCCTCAAGCTCCTTGAATTTGAGCTTCTTGGTGTTGGTTGCGATATCACGTGGAGTAGCCAGGATATTGGCGTTGTCCTTGAGCGTGATCAGACCCGCCTTTTCCAGCAGCAGCAGGGCACGGCCACCATTGGTAGCATCGCTGGGGATGGCAACGGTTGCGCCTTCCTTTACCTCATCCAGGCTTTTGACCTTTTGGGAGTAGATACCGAACGGCTCCACATGCACCTGAGTCACCGATACCAGATTGGTCCCGCGGCTCTTGTTGAACTCGTCAAGGTAAGGCTGGTGCTGGTAGAAGTTGGCATCCAGACGTTTCTGGGCCACTTGCAGATTGGGCTGAACGTAGTCAGTGAAAATCTTGACGTCCAGATCCACACCTTCTTTTGCCAGCTGTGGTTTTACGAACTCAAGAATCTCAGCATGCGGAACAGGCGTTGCCGCCACGCTCAGTTTTTCTGCCGCGTGGGCAGTGACGGCGGCAGCCAGTAAGGCAGCAGCGGCAATCAGTTTCTTCATAGTCAAACTCCTCGGCAGATGCAAAGGCGCATCAGTGATACGCAGACCAGGCAGGAGATTGGGGTATCGGGACGTAGCCTCAACCCCTCTCCTGGCGCCTGGCCATGGACTTATTGATTAGAACGCAGGAACAACGCCGCCCTGATATTTTTCCTGAATGAATTTCTTCACCTCAGGCGTGTTCAGGGCCTTGGCCAGCTTTTGAATGGCTGGGTCGTTAGCCTTTTCCGCACGGGTGTACAGGTAATTGGCATAGGGCGACTCGGCGCTCTCAATAAACAAGGCATCCTTGGTCGGTACCAGCTTGGCCTGAAGTGCATAGTTGGCGTTGATCAGCGCCAGATCTACCTGGTTCAGTACGCGAGGTAGCGTTGCAGCCTCAAGCTCCTTGAATTTCAAGTGCTTGGGGTTATCCACGATATCGCGCTGAGTAGCGGAGATGTTGTCCGGGTCCTTCAGTGTGATCAGACCTTGCTTGGCAATCAATAAAAGGGCACGGCCGGAGTTGGTCGGATCGTTAGGGATGGCGATGGTCGCGCCATCCTTCAGCTCGGAGATCGACTTGATCTTCTGGGAGTACGCCCCGAACGGCTCAACATGTACGGCTACGACCGGAACTTGGTTGCTGTCCTTGTTGCTCTTTTGATACGTCTCGTAATACGGCTTGCTCTGGAAATAGTTGGCATCGACCTGCTTCTGGTCGGTCTGACGGTCCGGCTGGATGTAGTCATTGAAGACCTTGATCTCCAGGTCCACACCTTCCTTTGCCAGCTGAGGCTTGACCAGCTCAAGGATCTCCGCATGGGGAATAGGGCTCGCTGCAACCTTCAGGGTCTCAGCATGAGCCGCCGCCACCAGACCAAAGCCGAGCGCAACGGAAAGCAGGGTACGTTTCAGGGACATAGCGGATTCCTTTCGAAAATAAGAGGGAACAGCGTGTAATGCTAGTGTTTTCCGCCGGACCTTGAGGCCCGGCGGGCAGCCTGTTAGCGGCGGCTGAACTTTACAACCAGGCGATCACCAACCATCTGCAGTACCTGTACCAGGATCAGCAGAAGTACGACAGTAACCACCATGACGTTAGTCTGGAAGCGCTGGTAACCAAAGCGGATTGCCAGATCACCCAGACCGCCCCCGCCGATTACACCGGCCATGGCGGTATAGGACACCAGCGCAATCGCCGTAACGGTCGCGGCGGCAATCAGGCCAGGCAGGGCCTCAGGCAGCAGGGTACGTGTCACGATCTGCCACAGGCTTGCGCCCATGGCCTGAGTCGCTTCGATGATGCCGCGATCCACTTCTCGCAGGGCGGTCTCTACCAGACGCGCGAGGAAGGGAGCCGCGCCCACCACGAGCGGCGGAATCGCACCCTCAACGCCAAGCGAAGTACCAATCAGCCAGACGGTGACCGGAATCATCAGGATCAGGAGAATGATGAAGGGAATCGACCGCAACACGTTTACCAGAAACGAAAGCAGGCCATACACGATGGGTTGCTCCAGCAGTTGACGCTTGCCGGTCAGAAACAGCAGCACGCCCAGCGGCAGGCCGAGCAATACGGTAAAGAACATCGACCAACCCAGCATTTGCAGGGTGTCGAGGGTGGCTTGCCAGATTTCAGGCCAGTCGATATCAGCAAAAAAGGCGAGAAAAGCGTCCATTAGCGAATGACCTCCACGGTTACATCAGCGGCGTCGAAACGAGCCAGAGCGGCGTCCAGATCCCCTCCTACGAGGGCAATGGTCAGCTGGCCGTAGGGTTCTTCGCGAATGCGGTCGATCCGACCGCCCAGAATGCTGTAATCCACCCCGGTTTCCCGGGCGATCCGTCCTAACAGCGGCGCATAAGTCGCTTCACCACGGAAGGTTAAGCGCAATATCCGACCCTCCACATGGCTGTAAGACGACATCAGGTCGCCTTCGTCCACGTGCTCGGCTTCGAACACAAAGCGTCGGGTGGTTGCGTGCTTGGGATGCAGGAAGACATCCGCTACCGTGCCCTGCTCAACGACCGTACCGGCATCAAGTACCGCCACGCGATCACAGACACGTCGAATCACATCCATCTCATGGGTGATGAGCACAATGGTCAGGCCCAACTCGCGGTTGATTTCCGCCAGCAGTTGCAGGACCTGTCCGGTGGTCTGCGGGTCGAGGGCGCTGGTGGCCTCATCGCACAGCAGGATTTTCGGTCGTGTAGCCAGCGCCCGGGCAATACCGACCCGCTGCTTTTGGCCGCCTGAGAGTTGCGCAGGGTATTTGCGTGCATGATCGGTCAGGCCGACCCGTGCCAGCAACTCATCCACACGCACCTTGATTTCGGCGCGGGAATGCCCCCCTGCCAGCTCAAGGGGCATGGCAATATTGGCTGCTACGGTCTTGGATGACAGCAGATTGAAGTGCTGGAAGATCATGCCAACACGACGGCGGAAGGCGCGCAGACCGGCACTGTCCAGTGCGGTAACGTCTTCACCATCCACCATGATACGGCCGCCACTGGGTGCTTCCAGCCGGTTGATCAGGCGCAGCATGGTGCTCTTGCCAGCACCGGAATGGCCGATGAGGCCGAAGACTTCGCCCGCCTCGACGCGCAGACTGGTCGACTGGAGCGCCGGCACCTGACGGCCTGAAACGAGGTAGGTCTTTTGAACGTTCTGAAATTCGATCACTTAACGTGAAACCTTGTGGGTATTGCTGTAGGCGTGGTCAGCCCTGATAAGCGGCTGTGCCTCCTGATTTATCGATATGACGCTGGCAAAGCGCCCACATAAACGCACAGTTTACCGCGGCTGTTTATATCTTCTTAATATTTGTTTTCTAAATGCAGCGACAAAAATGGCATATGGACATGGCAGCGGACTATAACGTACCCCTGCTGTAAACACCTTACCCTGTGTCGATTCACTACTAGTCAGACGTCATGTTCAGCGAAAACGCTCCCTGAATAGATAACACTCTGTACCGAGCCAGAGCCATCACGCTGTTTCCAGGCATCCTGGAAACGAAAAGCATTCCTCCGAGGGGCTGAACATATGCCCTCAACAAACGACTAATTCCCTATAGCCCCGACTGCCACCCTGCCGCTCCAGCAGTTGCCAAGGCCTGCATGGCATTTGAATATGAAACTTTTGTTACAGCCTGGCCAGGCAGCCGGGATGCAGTTGCGCCGGGAGGGCGCCTGAATGCTGACATTACTGAATCTTCTTTCTGCCGTGGCCTTGCTCGTATGGGGAACCCACATTGTCCGGACCGGCATCATGCGGGTTTATGGGGCAAACCTGCGCCGTGTACTCAGCCGTAGCGTACGTCATACTCCTCTGGCATTTGCCGCTGGCATTGGTGTGACAGCACTCGTACAAAGCAGCAATGCCACGGCGCTCCTGGCAACGTCCTTCGTGGGTCAGGGGCTTATGACCCTCAGGCCTGCCCTTGCAATCATGTTGGGCGCCGATGTCGGTACGGCGCTAATGGCTCGAGTGCTGACGTTCGACCTGTCGTGGCTTTCGCCCTTACTGATCCTGGTAGGCGTTATCCTGTTTATTGGCCACAAGCAGTCACGCCCAGGACAACTGGGCCGAGTGGCAATCGGGCTGGGACTGATCATTCTGGCGCTGGAACTGATCGTAGCCGCTGCAACACCGATGACCCAAGCTGCGGGCGTCAAGGTCCTGTTCTCCTCCCTGACCGGGGACGAAATGCTCGATGCCCTGACCGGCGCCCTGTTCGCCATGATTTCCTACTCAAGCCTTGCGGCTGTCCTGCTGACGGCAACGCTGGCCGGCTCCGGCGTCATTTCGCTGAAAGTGGCGCTCTGTCTGGTCGTAGGTGCCAACCTGGGCAGTGGTCTTCTGGCTATGCTGAGTGCGTCCCGCCAGACGCCGGCAGGGCGTCGGGTAGCGCTGGGCAGCCTGCTATTCAAACTGGCTGGCTGCGCCCTGGTATTGCCCTGGATCGATACAGTGGCTGACTGGATGGACAACTGGGAGCTGGCCGCGGCAGAGCTGGTGATTGGTTTTCATGTGCTCTATAACCTGGTTCGCTGCGTGATATTCCTGCCCCTGACGCGTCCAATGGCGCGCTTCTGTACGCTCGTTCTGCCAGACCGGCCGCAGGCAGAAACCACCATGAATCCGCGACACCTGGATACCTCAGTACTGGACACGCCTGCCCTGGCGCTGGCCAATGCCGTCCGTGAGGCACTGCGCATGGGCGATGTAGTTGAGCGCATGCTCACAGAACTGATGGCGCTTATAAGCGGTGGCACCAAGGCTCAGGGGCGTGAAGTCCGCCGCCTGGATGACGATGTCGATGCGCTTTATACCGCCATCAAGCTCTATCTGGCCCGGATTCCACGGGAGGATCTGGGCGAACGGGACAGCCGTCGCTGGGCACAGATCATTGAGCTGGCCATCAACCTTGAGCAGGCCGGGATATTATCGAGCGCATGGCAAGCGACCTGGAAAACAAGAAGATTTCGGCCAACCGCTCGTTTTCCGAACCGGGGCTGGAAGAGCTTGAAGCCCTGCATGGCCACTTGATCACTAATCTCAAACTGTGCCTGTCGGTCTTCCTGTCTGGCGATGCTGACTCGGCCCGCCGCCTGCGGCGCGCCAAACAGCGTTTTCGTGTGCTGGAGCGCCGCTATGCCCATGCCCACGTGGAACGGCTGCATCATCAGGTCGTACAAAGCATTGAAACCAGTTCGCTGCACCTTGGCCTGCTGTCAGACATGAAGCGTCTCAACTCGCTGTTTTGCAGCATTGCCTATGGTGTCCTGGAGCAGGCGGAACCCGGATATGAGACCGAGCACGCAGCTTCAATGGAAACCCCACCCGACCTTCACGAGTCGTAGCCTTCGAAAGCCACACCATTGTGCGAGATAGCGCTACTCTACTCACCGAATCCAGCAGGTCATGTGCTACTGGATCCGGTTGACGCGGCCAGACCGATCAGGCCCAGCGCTCACTGATAATAACGACCAAGGAATTATTGATGACCCAAGCCGCCCCCCTTGTTGAACAGATCCAGAAGGGTGAACTGCCCTGCTGGCGTATCCGTATCGGCCGTGCCGAAGCCGTTGTCGCCTGCCAGGGCGCCCATATTCTCAGCTTTGGCCTTGATGGCGAGCAACCGATCATCTGGGATAATCCCGATGCCGAGTTCATCCATGGCCAACCCATTCGTGGCGGCGTGCCGGTCTGCTGGCCCTGGTTCGGCGACATCAAGCGCAACCCGCCAGCTGTTCAGCACATGCTGACCGAAGTGGATGGCGCTCCGCAGCATGGCCTTGTTCGCCAAGCCGGCTGGGCCACCGGTGACATGGATGTAGATGTAGACCGTGTCCGCCTGGACTTTCACTACCAGACCTCTGCCGCCCATATGCCCGGCTGGCCCCATGCCGCGGACGTGACCCTGTCGGTTGAAGTCAGCGATCGCCTCACCATGACGCTGACCACTCGCAATATTGGCGACCAGACGCTAACCCTGACCCAGGCCCTGCATACCTATTTTGCTGTAAGCGATTCCCGCCAGGTAGGGATCGAAGGCTTTACCCATGCCGACTATTACGATTGCCTCGATAACTGGGAGCGCAAGCGTCAGAACGGTGAGCCGGTCATCGACCAGGAAGTGGATCGCGTCTATCAGGGCCTGCCCTCCCGCCTGGGGATTCGTGACCCCCAATGGAATCGCCGAATCTTCATCGAGACCAAGAACACCTCGTCCGCGGTGCTATGGAACCCCTGGATTGAAAAATCCAAGCGCCTGACGCCGTTCGCCGATGATGCCTGGCAGCGCATGCTCTGCATCGAGACGGCTCGGGTCATGGATGATGTGATGGTACTGGCACCCGGCGAGACCGGTCAGATCAGCGCCACACTCTGGAGCGAACCGCTCTAATCGTTCTGCCGTACCTGCCGTGCCGCCAGTGCCTCCAATCGGGCCTGGCGGTCAGCAGCGGGCAGTGCTGCCAGTGCACGGACACGTGCGTAAAAGGCTGGCCAGTTACCGGGATGTTCGGCATAAAGGGCAGCAAAGGCCGGCACCCAATGCTCATACAGGCCGAACGGCAATAGTTTTGCGTTATTTAGCGGGCCCGCCATCCAGGCATCAAAGCGTCGGTCGCCTCGCCACTGCGTATCCCTCAGCTGTGCATAGTCACGCCGCATCGTCTCGAATACCTTGCTCTTTGCCTGTTGCATCGCCTCGGCTGCCAGCGGCTGCGCATAAAGTGACTCAAGCTGTTTACGCGTATCCAGTATCAGCCCTACGAACTGCCGGTACTGTTGTTCGCGGAGCGGATCAGGCGGCGGTAACCCTTGAACCGCACGCCACTGGCGAAGCCCTTCCTGCTGGACAAAGTTGGCGTAGGACTCATTGAAGGTCGTATCGTCCTGCACATAGAGGTTCTGATGGGCCAGCTCGTGGAAGATCGTTGCAACCAATTGATCGTCATCCCAGCGCAGCATACTGCTGAGCAGCGGATCATCGAACCACCCCAGCGTTGAATAAGCCGGCACACCGGCTACATAAGTATCCCACCCCTTGGCCTTTAGCGGCTCTGCCGCCTGTTGCGCCGCCTGCTCCTGGTAGTAACCGCGATAGGCCACGCAACCAGCAATAGGAAAGCAATGGGTCAACGGCGAGAGCGAGAACGCTGGTGCTGCAAATACATTCCACACGGCATAGGGCCGGTCCAGCTGAACGAACAAGCGATAGCTGCGGTTATCCGGCAATCCTAATTGCTGACTTGCGAACTCACGTGCGCGCAGGGCCAGCTCTAGACGGCGCTTCAATACCGGATCGGTAGACGGGTTCTGGATGACCTGGGTGATGGGCGTGCGTTGCCATAACAGGGCCGCCTGCCCCTTCGCCATCTGCCCGTAATATCCGACAGATGAACAGCCGCACAGCCAAAGGGTTGTGATAAATGGAATCCATCTCAAGCTTTTAAAGTCGACTTGATCTAACCAGAGACGGGACATGGTAAATAACCTGAAGCGCCGGTGTGAGGTGGCGACACTCTAGTACGAGTCTCTACTCCGTGAAAACCGGCACCCAGGAAGGAAGCCGAGAATCCTGCCCCGTTGCATTATCACTGTCTGGAGCTCATTCATGCGTCGTATTCTCCTATTGTGCCCTGCCTTGGCACTGACTGCCTGTTCCCTGATCCCCCTGCCCAAGCCGGACCCTTCTCAAGCCTGGATCGATCTCAAGACCGAAAAGCCCGACCTGCTGCAAGCCCAGCAGGCTGATCGCCAAGACCTCAAGGACGACCGTTATTTCCAGGTCCAGCCCGGCAGCCACGAGCTTCAGGTGCGTTATCAGTTCCAGGTAGATCCGTCCAATATCGGCCCCAGCGCTACGCCGCTTGTCCGCACGTGTCTCCTCAATGTGCATTACAAGGATTTCTCTGCCGGTGAGCGTTATCGGCTGCAAGCTGAGCAGGCCGGATTCCGGGCCTGGGCCAAGCTGTACGATGCCAGTCAGCAGGAAGTTGCAAGAGGTGGAGAAAGCCGCTGCGGCGATGTCTAATCGATATCTTCAGACTCGCTCGGGCTAAAAGCCATGAAAAAGCACCTGTTGTTCATCTCCGTACTGCTGGCTGGCTGCGCCAGCCCTCTTCCGCCCAAGAACCCAGACATGGCCTGGGTGGATCTGCATATGCAGATGGCCTCGGTAGGCAACGTCCTCATGGCAGATCGTCTGGATGGCAAACGGCTTAATGACGGGCGTTATTTCCAGGTCTCGCCCGGCGCGCATGAGCTACAGGTTCGCTACCAGTTCGAGCTGGGCGGCATGGTTCCGGGCGGCGGTATGATGGGCTTTGGCTACGAGCCTGTAGAGATCAATTGCTACATGATCGTCCAGTACGATGACTTCAAGGCAGGCGAGCGCTATCGCATCGAAGCATCAGCCTACATGGACCAGCCCCGGCTCGAGCTGCACGATAGCCAGAGGCTGTCGGTTGGAACGGTTCGTCAGCGTCAGTGCATCCCGCTCTAACCATCATTACGCTGGTAAATGATCTTCTTGGTGCCGTTTTCACAGCTACCCACCACCATGTTGGGATCGGTGACGTCTGCGTTCGGTACGATTTCCAGCGTATATGAGCTGACTCCAGCGGCCTGAATCTTTACTTCGATTTCAGACTTGAGCTGATCGCACGGTAACGGGGCTGCCCAGAGCGGGGCTGCAAACAGACTGGCTGCAACGAACAATCCAAACGTTTTCATGGGTTTCACTCCTTGAGCGGGCAATGCCCTTCTTGATTTTGACTAGGGCAGTCACCTTGAGTTTCTAGTACCCCATCACGGAAAGGCAATCTGGCGGGAACCAGCCTACCGAGGGCTCTTCCAATAAGGTGCAAATTTTCCCTTAAAGGTAGCCCAATGCTGGATTGGTTACGCGAGTACCGTGACGTCCTGACCCTGCTCATTTCCGGTTGTACATTGCTGGTATGGATCTTTTATGCCCAGCTACTCCTGAGCGGTTTCAAGCGCCAGCGTCAGCCACGGCTCATCATTAACCGCGGCGCAGGCAAGGGGGTTGGTGCTCTATGTCTGCTCTCCAACATGAGCGCCGAACCTATTTTCATCAATCAGCTGATTGTTCACTTGCATACCTCGCGCGGAACCATCAAGGCAGATGTAACCGACGTACGCGAAAGCAGTGAGGATGATTTTGACCAGGACGTAGAACTCTACAAGGCTACCCGCCAAGGACCATTGAAGACGGGCGACTTTACCCATATCGGCACGTTTCAAAAGCTGATTTCCCGTGTAGCCGTTGCCCATGGGTTGGAACTTAAAGGAATGCATCCACCGGAAGGCTGGGTTTTTGAGTGTTTAGAAATCCACGTCATTGCGTTTTATGGCTCTGACAAGCATCCCATTGGCGTACGCCGCCGCTTCCGGCTTGGGCAGTACAAGGACCATTACTGCTCGCTGATCGCTGAAAGCCGTCAGACAGAGCAGTTCACCAGCCGCCGCCAGCGCCGCATTGTCCGCAAGCACTGGATGACAGAGTTCGAAAACTGATGCCCTAACCGAAGAACCAGTAACAGACCAGAATGGAGGCTATTACACCCGCGCCATCAGCCAGCAGGGCACATCCAACAGCATGGCGGGCCCGCTGGATACCCACCGAACCAAAGTAGACAGCCAGCACATAGAAGGTCGTCTCGGTACTGCCCTGCACGGTGGCCGCAATCAGCGCCGGGAAACTGTCCACGCCCTTGGCCTGCATCGTCTCGATCAACATGGCACGGGCAGCGCTGCCCGAAAATGGCTTGACCAGTGCCGTAGGCAGCGCATCGACAAACCGGGTATCCCAGCCTAGCCACGCTATCGCGTGGCGAACACCGTCAAGAATGATTTCCAGTGCGCCTGATGCCCGTAACACGCCCACCGCACACAACATGGCAACCAGATAGGGCAACAGGTTCTTGGCGACCTCGAACCCTTCTTTTGCACCCTCGACAAAGGTTTCGTAAACAGGCACCCGCTTGAACGCGCCAAAGATCAGGAACATCAGGATCAGGCCGAACAGCACCAGATTACCCAATAGCGAGGACAACGCTGCCAGAGCGGTTGCCGACAAGGTAACCAGAATGCTCATAAAGCCGCCCAGAAGCAGCGCACCGCCCCCAAGCCAGGCCAGAACCACGGGGTCCCAGAGCTTGAGCCGCTGCATGAACGAAACGGATAGCAGGCCAATCAGTGAAGAAACACTGGTGGCGAGCAGAATAGGCAAGAACACCAGGGTCGGGTCGGGAGCGCCTTGTTGCGCGCGGTACATGAAGATGGTGACGGGAAGCAATGTCAGGGAGGATGCATTCAGCACCAGAAACAGGATTTGCGCATTACTGGCCGTCTCGGGCCTGGGGTTAAGCTCCTGCAGAGCGCGCATGGCCTTGAGACCAATTGGCGTAGCTGCATTATCGAGCCCCAATCCATTGGCAGCAAAGTTGAGGGTAATCAGCCCCAGCGCCGGATGGCCCGCCGGGACTTCTGGCATCAGGCGGCGAAACAACGGCCCCAAAATATAGGCCAGCTTTTCAACCAGACCGGCTTTTTCAGCAATACGCAGGATACCCAGCCAGAGCGTCAGCGTGCCAAATAGCAGGATCATTACCTCAACTGACAGCTTGGCCATGGCAAACAGGCTTTCGACCATGGCCGCAAATACACCCGCGTCGTCTCCAATCAACCATCGTCCCAGCGCACTAATCGCTGCCACGATAAAAAAGCCCAGCCATAAACCGTTCAGCATGATGCATCTCCCCGAAACCAGCCGGGGATAATACGAGGGTTGACTCTCAATGGCGAAGAGCGGGCGATACCCCGCCTATAAATAGTCGAACGCTTCGATAAGTATCAATCAGAATTAAGATGCTTCTAGCAAAGATGGCTGCCGACGATTTCGGGTAGCTGTTGTCCTTTCTTAGGCCATCAAAAGGCTGCCACGCAGCCATGTATGTCAACCAAGGAGACAACATGAAGAAAGTTCTAGTCCTGTACTACTCCATGTATGGACATATTGAACGTCTGGCTGAAGCCATGGCGGAAGGCGCGCGTCGTGTACCTGGCGTTGAAGTGACAATTAAACGCGTCCCGGAAACAATGCCTGAAGACATCGCCCGCAATGCAGGCGCCAAACTTGATCAGGCTGCTCCAGTAGCTACACCGCAGGAGTTGGCCGACTACGACGCCATTATCTTTGGTACCCCAACCCGCTTTGGCAACATGGCGGGCCAGATGCGAAACTTCCTCGACCAGACAGGCGGGCTATGGGCCAAAGGAGCACTGGTTGGCAAGTTGGGCAGTGTTTTTGTTTCCACAGGGACGGGTGGTGGCAGCGAAACAACCATTACATCCTTCTGGAACACACTGGCGCACCACGGCATGCTGATCGTCGGCATGCCTTATACCGATCCCATGTTGGCAGATATTACGGAAGTAAGGGGAGGTTCGCCCTACGGAGCGGCCACACTGGCCGGAGCGGATGGCTCTCGGTTACCTAGTGCGAAAGAATTGCAGTTGGCGAGTCATCAGGGCGAGCACGTCGCCAAGCTAACGGCACGATTGCAGTAATCAAAATTATGTCCCCCAGGCGTTTTAGTCCTCAAGACCTACGGTCAAGGCCTAAAACGTCTGGGGGATATATCTTCCAGCCTGGCTCGTCTCTACGAAGGTACTCCCTGTACCCTGAGGATGCTCCCTTGTACTGCAAAGCACCCAAGCCCCTTGGCCTATAACGCCTCGACAAGTCGAGGCGTTTTGCTCGGTCAAGTCATTAAACCGGCCTACGGCTACGATTTGATGACAAGCGAGAACCTTGCGTCAGGGTCGGCGGCGACCCATGAAGAAGGACACTACGAACAGGATCAGGAACAGGACGAACAGGATCTTGGCGATACCTGCTGCTGTACCGGCGATGCCGCCGAAGCCCAGAACACCTGCAATAATGGCAATGATTAGAAACGTGATAGCCCAGCTCAGCATGATGATTCTCCTCGTCTTACTTTTCTCTGGTTTCTAGTTTGGGTTTCTAGATGGTTGTCGAGACACATTTGCTTTCTCAGGCCAGGCTAACTGTCTTATCCGAGACTCTCTGGCACTGCTTTCCGAGAAAGGTAGGCTCCTCGGTATGGATACTTCTAAATCGCGTGTGTTCCGGCTATCCGTCTGTTTTAACGCACGGCCGATCAAAATCATGCTGGCTGCAAAGCCCAACAGAACTATCGCGCTGGCGAAAGTCAAAGCAAAGGTTGTGTAGCTCCCGGACATCGCATGCGTCTCCTTAGAAAACCCAGCGAGTCTGACGGGGGAAACGGTCAACAGTAGATTGAGCCGGAATGGCTTTGTGCTGCTCAACGCTTACATGGCTTGCCAGAGGCTGAGCTGCTGGTGCCTTCACTTCAATGTGAGGTACAGCTTGCGGAGCGGCAACAGGAGTGGAAGAAGGGTCAACGGTGAACAGCACTGCTGCTACACCTGCGAAGAATGCCGAACAGATCATATTGTTACGTGCAATCTGGCTGACCATGGGTTTACTCCTTCAACTGTTATTGGCCGTTTCAGGCTCTATGCAAGAGATATTGCAGGCGGCATGCCAAGTTTTTGAATAAAAAAAACCATTAAAAATCAATAGCTTATAAATAGATGCCGCTTATTGCCGCTTGCATACTGCAAGATGCAGTCTCTGGAGCATTGCGTTTTGCATGATGCCTTTGAAGAAAAACCTCCCCTCTCTACGAACTTCTCAAGCCAAACGGTCTCTACTTGTGTTGCCTTCCTTCCAGGAAAGGGCAAAACCTCAGCGTTAGTGCCTCGTTGTCTGTGCCGCTTTCAGAGCTGGATCGGTAGTAAGGCTGGTGTTTTTCGAGGCTTCCCTGCAATTTGCATGGCCCCTCCTCTATCTGCCCCTTATCAGCGCGTCATGACATCTCATCAAAAGACTGGCATCTTTCGTCGTGCATATTGCAACTTGCACGATTTACAACTGACTAAGGGACAGACCTCCCGCCCCCCTCTGTTTATATAGGCGCGGGATGTACCTACGGAGAACATTCCATGGATCAACCGAACGGAAGGATTCTTCTCGTCGATGACGAGGCAGCGATCCTGCGTACTTTCCGTTTTTGCCTTGAAGATGCTGGCTATAGTGTTGCTACGGCCAACTCGGCAGCCCAAGCCGAAGCCCTGCTACTGCGACAGGTATATGACCTGTGCTTCCTCGACCTGCGCCTGGGTGAGGACAATGGTCTGGATGTGCTGCAACAGATGCGCATTCAGGCGCCCTGGATGCGGGTAGTGATCGTGACAGCCCACTCGGCTGTAGATACGGCGGTCGATGCCATGCAAGCCGGTGCTGCTGATTATCTGGTCAAGCCTTGTAGTCCTGATCAACTGCGTATGGCTGCAGCCAAGCAGTTGGAATTCCGCCAGCTGTCCGCTCGTCTCGAAGCGCTCGAAGGCGAAGTACGCAAATCCAGTTTGGGTCTGGAGTCGCGCAGCCCGGCGATGATGTCGATACTGGAAACGGCGCGGCAGGTCGCCACGACAGACGCGAATATTCTTATTCTGGGCGAGTCGGGCTCCGGCAAGGGCGAGCTGGCTCGCTCCATCCATGCCTGGAGCCGCCGCGCCAAGAAGACGTTTGTGACCATCAACTGCCCGTCACTCTCTGCTGACCTGATGGAAAGCGAAATGTTTGGCCATACCCGTGGCGCCTTTACCGGGGCCAGCGAGAGCACTCTGGGCCGGGTCAGCCAGGCAGATGGCGGCACCCTGTTTCTCGATGAGATCGGTGATTTCCCCCTGGCCCTGCAGCCCAAGCTGCTGCGCTTTATCCAGGATAAAGAGTACGAGCGGGTCGGCGATCCGGTTACGCGCCGGGCCGATGTGCGTATTCTGGCCGCAACCAACCGCAATCTTGAACAGATGGTGGCTGAAGGTGAATTCCGTGAAGACCTGCTTTATCGCCTGAATGTGATCGTGCTGACCCTGCCGCCGCTTCGCGAGCGTAAAGAAGACATCATCGATCTGGCCGAGCGTTTCCTGGCCCGCTTCGTCAAGGACTATGGCCGCCCGGCTCATGGCTTTAGCGAGGAAGCCAAGGAAGCCCTGCGTAAATACGATTGGCCCGGTAACGTGCGCGAACTACGCAACGTGATCGAGCGCGCCAGCATTATTTGCAGCAAGGATCTGGTAGACGTTATCAACCTTGGCCTGACCGAGCAGCCCAGCACAGCCAGCAGCGCACCGCGCGTGGGTGAAACCATGAGTCTCGAAGCGCTCGAAAAAGCGCATATTGCTGCGGTTATGGCAACGAGCGAAACGCTGGATCAGGCTGCCAAAATTCTCGGCATCGACTCGTCGACGCTCTACCGTAAACGTAAGCAGTATGGGCTATGAAGCTTCCGATAAAACTTCGGACACGGCTGTTCCTGAGTATTTCCGCGCTCATTACCGTAGCGCTGCTCGGGCTCATTATCGGACTGGTCAGTGTCTTACAGTTCTCCAATAGCCAGGAGAGCTACAACAAACATACGCTACTGTTCATCAACGCCTCTCTCGGGATGCGTCAGGAACTTAGCAACGAGCTATACGCGCTCATGGATGGAGTGCCGGATGTCGATCAGCTCCGCAACTACAACCAGGAGTTTCGTAATTACCTGGCCACCACCCAGAGCCTGGTCAGTAATCCAGACGATACCCATCGGCTGAGCCAGCTGGAGAGTAAGTACAACCAGTACTACAAAATGCTCGACAATCCCCCTGACGGGTACGCACAGCTCAGGGAAAACAGAGCCTTTCTGGATCTGGTCAATAGCCTGCGCAGCCAGGTGTATGACTTACAGACGAGCTTTATCAGCGACATGGACGGCACACAGCAGCGCGCCCATAACCAGGCTACGCTGATTGCCGTTCTGCTGGGCCTTGTTGGGCTGGCCATCCTGGGTATCGGTTTTGCAACGGCCAACACCATTGCACGGCGCTTCGGTGGGCCCATTGATTCGCTGGCCAACGCAGCTGACCAGATCAGCCAGGGTCACTTCGATATTACCCTGCCCACATCAAAAGTTACCGAGCTGGCCTTGCTCAGCCGCCGCTTTGGCTCCATGGCTGACTCCCTGCGCCAACTGAGCCAGACTAATATTGAAGCCCTGGTTGCCGGACAGCGTCGCTTGCAGGCGGTACTGGACAGCATTGATTACGGCCTGATCATCCTTGACTACCTCGGTCACATCGAACACGCCAACCCTGTGGCCAATCGCCAGCTGGGGTGGGATGATGAGCGTCAGGGCCAACTCCTGGGCGAAGCCCTGCAACGCCCGGACATCGACGCAGCCGTACAGCGGGTATTATCCGGCAAGACGCTGGAAGCTGTTCCGGAAGATCTGCAGATCGATATTGCTGGCGAAACCCGCCTGCTTGCCTGGACAGTAACGCCGGTCAACCATGCCGACGGCCGAAGTGTCGGGGCTCTGATGGTCTTGCGTGATGTAACCGAGCAGCGCGCCTTCGACCGCGTCCGCAATGAATTCGTCCTGCGGGCCTCCCATGAGCTACGCACGCCGGTAACCGGCATGCATATGGCATTCGCCTTGTTGCAGGAGCGTCTGAAGTTTCCCGAGGACTCGCGCGAAGCCTATCTGCTACAGACGGTAGATGAAGAAACTCATCGGCTGGTTCGCCTGATCAACGACTTGTTGGACTTCTCGCGCTACCAGAGCGGCTTGCAGCGCCCTGAAAAAGTCCCGAGCGAAGTCAGCGAACTGCTTGATCAGGCCCGTGCCCGGCATGCTGATGCCGCTCGGGATAAGTCGGTCGAACTGGTAGTCGAGTTGCTGCATACCCCGTTACCCCGCGTCACGCTTGACCCGGCGCAGATGGGTCGGGTACTGGATAACCTCATCAGCAATGCGCTACGCCATACGCCTGCGGGTGGCCGCGTCTCGCTTCAGGCCATGCGCCAGAACGATCGTCTGCTTATGGCCGTACAGGACAATGGCGAAGGGATTGCCTATGCCCAGCAGGGTCGGGTATTCGAGCCATTCGTGCAGATTGGCACCAAGAAAGGCGGTGCCGGCCTTGGCCTTGCGCTTTGCAAGGAGATCATTCAGCTCCATGGCGGACGTATCGGCGTTGTTTCACGGCCGGGCCAGGGCACGCAATTCTTCATGACCCTGCCAACCTGAATGAAAAAGCCGCCCACTGGGCGGCTTTTTCATGAGCCTTGAATACGTGGCGCTCGCCAGCTTGCCCAGGCAGCGGCCAGCCCCATCATCGAAGCCAGTACCAACCCCAGTCGAGGAGCGCTTTCCGGCCAGAGATGGAGCAGGATAGCCAACGCTGTGGCCCCCAGCGCCATGCCGGTCTGCCGTGCAGTAGCCTGCATGCCTCCTGTTGCACCCGTACGGGAAGAAGGCGTGGATGTCAGCATGATCCGGTTATTGGGCACTTGGAAAAAGCCAAACCCCAAACCACCGATAATCATGAACGCTACCAAGGGCCCTTGCCCTTCCGCCAGCGGCCAGACGGCGGTAATAGCCAAACCCAGGGCGATACCCAGACCACCGAGCATACAGAGCGTCTGTGGGCGATAGTGATCGGCCAAGCGGCCAGCGACTTGAGCGGCCACGGCTACCGTTAGCGGCCAGGACAGCATCAGCAATGCCACATGCACCGGCGTCAGCCCCAGCTGATGCTGCAGGTAGAAGGGAATAGCCAGAAAGCACAACATCTGAGCAGCGAAAGAGCAAATAGACGCCATGATGGCATGACGAAACTGGGGGTGCTCAATCAGATCCACCGGCAACAGCGGCGCTGCCTGTCCACGCTCATGATGCAGCAGCCCCCATAAACAGCCAGCGGCTACCACTAACAGCACGACGCCTTGCAGGGGTTCTACCGCAATCCGTTCAAGCCCACCGATTCCACAGCAGAAGAGGCCGATATTAAGGAGGACACTGAGTGGGTCAATGCGGCGTTGGGCTTGCGGGTTATCCGGTAATGCCTTGAGCAGCATTAGAACAACCAGTCCTATCGGTAGGTTGATTGCAAACAGCCAGGGCCATCCGCCCAAGGCAAGAATACCCGCGCCAAGGCTCGGTGCCAGAGCCGAACCCAAGGCAACACAGAGCGCATTGATGCCTATCCCCCGCCCAAGTAAGTGTTTGGGGTAGGTCAGCTTTACGATGCCTGCACTGACGCACATGATCGCGGCAGCTCCGATGCCTTGAAGCGCGCGTGCCAGCACCAGCCAGAAGAGATCCGGTGCCAATGCACACCCGAGCGATGCCAGACTGAACAGGCAGACCCCCGCACCAAATACGCGACGCAGGCTGATCCGCTCGGACAGCGCCGCCAAAGGCAGCAGCAGAGCCACCAGTGCCAGTTGATAGGCACTGACGATCCAGACGGATTGAGCCGCTGAGACATCAAGGGCCCGGGCAATAGTCGGTAGCGCCAGGTTGGCGATGCCTGCGTCCAGAACCGTCATGCTGACAGCCGTTAGCAAGGCCGCAATGGCCTTGTAACGTCGCGGCGTTGGCAGGCCGTCGGTGCTTGTAGAGGCTGAAGATGCGGTAGTTGCGTTCAATCTTCGAGCTTCACATGCTGATCGCTTTCGCCGCGCTTCCAGTAACCGGACGCTCTTACCCATTCTCGGGGCAATCCATGCTGCTCGATCATCACCTGCCGTGCTGCACGCGCGGCGCTGGCCTCGCTGGCAATCCAGGCATAGCCTTCACCGGGTGGCAGCTGTAGCCGAGCCAAGGAATCCGCCAATGAGTCACTGGCTGTCTCACGGTGTACCCAGATCACTGTTACGGCCGCCTGACTGGGTAATGGAATTTCAGCACCCGGACGGGCTACTTCAACCAGAGCAATAGCCGTCTTGCCTGCCGGTAGCTCCTCAAGCCGGCGCGCCATAGCAGGCAGGGCTGTTTCGTCACCGGCCAGCACATACCAGTCAAAGTCGTTGGGCGGAAGCGTCGAGCCTCTGGGACCGCCAATCACGATCTCATCGCCCGGCTGGGCCTGCGTAGCCCAGGTGGTTACCACGCCGGTCTCATGCAGGTAGAAATCGATCGCCAGCTCGCCTGTAGCAGGGTCGTAGTAACGGGGGGTGTAATGACGACCTACGAGTGCATCCATGGGAGCGCTGCGAATGGGCGTGTCGTCGGCTGGCAGGAAAAGCTTGATGTGGTCATCGAACGCTGGACTGTTGAAATCAGCAAGGTCCGGGCCGCCAAAGGTCAGGCGGAGCATATCGCCGCCCAGGTTTTCCCGGCGTATGACAGTGGCCCAGCGACGCTTGAGTTCATGACGGATACGCTGAAAAACATGACGCGTACTGGAATCCGTCGTGCTGCTATGAAATGATGTAGCCATTAAGGAGGACCCATTCATTGAGGTTCCTCACTATATTCAGGACAAGTATGTGTCATGTCAATCATTTTTGAAATCTCTGACGCCCTACACGACATCAAGCGCAGCATGCGCCAGCATCTGGACAGCGCCCTGCAAGCTTCAGGTCTCTCGTTTGCTCGCTACAAGGTCATGAGCCTCCTGGACAAGCTTGGGCCTTGCCGCCCAGGCGTACTCGCTGAACACTTGAAGCATGCGCCCCGCACCCTGACTGATGCCATCGATGCGTTGGAGCGTGATGGGCTGGTCCGCCGTGAGCCTCACCCGGATGATCGCCGCGCGGTATTGGTTCATCTGACTGATGCCGGTCGACAAGCGCTTACACTCGCGCAGGCACCGAGGCAGCAGGCACTGAAAGCTGTCTTCGCACCACTCAATGATGATGAGCAGGCACAACTGCTGCACCTGCTGGGCAAGGTCCGCAACACGAACCAGAAGGTTGATTAACGACCTGTTGGCAAACTGAGCAGCAAGGCTGCCGTCTGCAGGTCCGGCTCTCCATCAAAGCGGCCTGGACGATATTTCATCTGGAAGGCAGCAATCACATCGCGAGTCGCTTTATCCAGCATGCCAGTCTGCGGCACGGTATAGCCGACACGGGCCAATTGTTGCTGGAACCAGGCGGGCGGCGGAAGTATTCCGCCCAGGCTGGCCTGTCGCTGTGCCACGGTAGCAGGGGATGGCCAGTTGACGATGCCAGCCGCAGCGAGGCGCGCCCAAGGAAACATTGGCCCCGGATCCTGCTTGCGGGACGGTGCAATATCGCTGTGGCCAATCACGGCATTCGGCCCTAGGTGATGACGCTGCTGGATATCTTTGAGCAACGGGATGAGCGCTTTGATTTGCTCTTCCGTGAAGGGAAACCACTGACGCCCTGTGGGTGTATCGCGGAAGCCGAGATTTACCATCTCGATCCCAATCGATGTTGCGTTAAGCCAGGTACGCCCTTCCCACTCGCTTTGTCCGGCATGCCAGGCACGGCGGTTTTCGTCTACCAACTGGTAGATCGTACCATCCTGGTCAATCATGTAATGGGCGCTTACGCCGCCCTTGGTCAGCATGGCCAGCGAGCGCTGCGAGTCAGCCGCGGTGTAATGCAGCACAATATACTGCACACGGCTGTCCTGGTCCTTGGCGGTGTAGTCTGTATTGATCTTGAGCCCACCGGCACAACCGGTGAGCAAGGTGATAAAAAGCACTAACAGGGGCAGTAGCAGACGCATAACGCAAGGACCTCAAACAGCTTTGTAAGATACGGCGGCCGTCAGGCCAGCTCGGTTCGGTTCCGCCCTCCACGCTTGGCACGATATAGCGCCTGGTCCGCACGTTCGAAAGCCTGCTTGCTGCCCTCGCCTGTCTGGAACGCCGTGAGGCCGGCCGAGCAGGTTATGGTGACGCGCTCGCCCTTGAAATGGAACGGGCAGGATTCGATTGCCGTACGTAATTCGTGAATCAGTGGCTCGCCTTCTTCGATGGGTGTATTAGGCAACAGGACAACAAACTCTTCTCCACCGAAACGTGCGATAAAATCGCCTCGCCGCAATTTCTTACTCAACTGGCTGCCAATGATCTTGAGTACCTTGTCGCCAGCCAGATGGCCAAAGTCATCATTGACCCGCTTGAAGTGATCCACGTCGATCACAGCCAGCAAAAGGCTATTGTGATACCGCTGCCAGAGTGATACTTCAGCATCCAGCCGCTCGGCCCAGGCGGCGCGGTTAGGCAGCCCGGTCAACGGATCGGTAAGTGCTTTCTTACGCTGCTCCTCAACATGAGAGCGGTAATCATCAGCCTCCTGCTCCATGCTGGCGACGCGCTCCGAGAGCGTTTTTAGCCGCTCGGCCATTGCCTGCTCGCGCGCTTCACGCTGCTGCTGGTAACGCTCCATATTGGACAGCATGCCATCAAGACGACTTTCCAGCGCCTGCTTCACGTTATCGGGCTCGGCGGCCTCCTGCACATGGGTTTGCAGATCACTTACCTGCTCCCGCAGCTCTTCGCTAAAGGAACGCTCCTGCTCACGGGCCTCGTCGTGACCTTCATTAACCTTTTGCAGGTGATTCTGAAAGCCATCCAGGCGCTGATTGAGCTGCTTGAGATAGCCCTCGAATTCGCGATGGCCCTGATCATTGAGCGATAGCACAAGACCCGAAAGATCATCCAGCAAGGGCACCAACTCATACCAGTTCAAGCGGCCGAACATGCGCTGACGCAACGCCTCGGCCTGCGGCTTATGGCTTTCAGGCAGCTGCAATTCATCCAGCAGGTGAATCAGTGTCGCCTCAATGTGCGGGGCGATAGCACTATAACCGGGCTCTGGCGGAGGTGGCAGATCAAACGCCGCCGATTCCGCTGTGGTTACGGTGGGGCCTGCTTCAAGCGGATCGCCCGTGGTAGTACTTGATACTGGAGGCTGATCCTCTGTCTCCGCCCCAGCGCCTGTCTCTGCCTGTGTTTCTACTTCAACCTCTGCCGATTCATCCGTCTTGGCTGCAATTGTTTCAGCGGTAGAAACCTTCTCGGGCTCGACAGTCTTAAAACTTTCGCTTTCATCAGCGATGGCCGTGTCGGCAGGAACTTCCTTGAGCGGCTCAGCGATAGCTGAAGAGGCAGATGCAGGCTCAGCAGCCGGCTCGACTAATACCTCTTGCTGGACCGTAGGCTTAGGCTCTTCGACAGGTACGGGTATCGATGCTGTCTCAGGCTCGGGTTTGTCTAGCTTAGACGGTGCAGTTTTCTCAGGCTTGGCCGGATCGGCGGGCGCCGGTAGTTCGACAGCAGTTGAAACCGCCCCATCCTCCAGATCCTCTTCGTCGTCCTCATCCTGCCGAACCGGTACAGGCTGGGGCTGGGGGACAACAGGTGTTTCCCCTTTACCTTTTCCGAGCAGACGCTCTAGAAATCCAGGCTTATGGGGCTGGGCATTGGCCTGGGCCTCCAGGGCCTGACGTTGCAGCTGGCTAAGCTCAATGACCAGCTTGGGGAAATCACCAGGCTGTTCGGCTGAAGCGGCAGACTTCTTGGCAAAGCGCTTTAGCGACTTGCGGATATCCCGAGGCAGCGGCAAGGCCATCAGCATGTGAGACAGGTCCGCAAATGCCTGGGCCGCCTGCTCGGCACGCTCGCTACGGCGACGCTCCGACTCAAGCACTGTCTTTTCCAGGCGCGGAATCATGCGTGAGAGTTCATCGTCCATGTTCTCGTGGCGCAGGATATTACGCAAATCATGCAGGCACTCGTCCACCGCCTTATCATTGCCTTCGGCTGCGATACTGGTGCGGGTCAGACCACGGCGCACCAGATCCAGACGGGCCTCCCAGCGTGCCACGACTTCTTCCTGGCGCTCGACAACTTCCAGGTATTTGTTTTTCCAGCGTTCGAGATCGTCCTGGCTCATGTCAGGCCCCGGGAGAGCAGCATTGGTAAATCAAAAGCGTTATGCATGTTTTAGCAGACGCCACAGGTCATATGGGTTCGATAAGGTTCATAGCCGCTATAACGGCCAAAATAACCCGGCCTTTAGCATGTCATGCAAAACTGTGATACAGGTTGTAAACAGCGCCAGAAGGACGCCAAGCAACCGGAGGAGATAATGAGAGGCCAGCCGGGAATACCGCCTGGAGGGGCCTACCAGACAGGCAGGCCCGGCAGGGGTCACTTGGCGGAGCGTTCTTTCTGGATCAGGAAGTCAGCCACTTGCAGGGCTTGGTCAGGGCCTCCTGCGCTGCCTAGATCAAAGCGGTATTTGCCATTGACGACCATAGTCGGCACACCACTGATCTGATAGGCCATAGCCAGCTTCTTGTCCTTCTCAACCTGTCCCTTCACGGCGAAGGAATTGTAGGTGCTCAGGAATTTCTCTCGGTCAACGCCCTGGCTGACCAGAAAGTCAGCCATTTCCTCAGGTGTAGCCAGCTTCTGGTGTCCCTTGTGAATAGCCGCAAACACCGCTTCATGTACTTTCTGCTCGACACCCATGGCTTCCAGGGTGATGAATACCTGGCCATGAACGTTCCAGATACCACCAAACATGGCCGGTACACGGCGGAAATTTACGTCGTCAGGCAGTTTCTTGGACCAGGCATTGAGGGTAGGCTCAAAGGCATAGCAGTGAGGGCAGCCATACCAGAACAGCTCGACGACTTCGATCTTGCCCGGTGTAGCCACTGGGACCGGGTTAGTCATCTCCGTGTATTGTTTGCCAGGTTCGATTCCCTGCGCATTGGCAAACGTACCAAACAGGCCCGAAAAGGCTAATACAGCGGTAAAAATCAGGTTACGCATTAATCTACTCCTGGGCTGAAACGCCGTACTGCGAAGCTCGCAGCAGGCAGGCCGCACCGAACAAAGCCATGCTTCAATCGAAGCGTGCGACGGGGTCTGCCATTGTAGCGGTCATCAGAACCAAAATGGGTGGCTAGCGCAGCGCTTTTTAACGGGGCATTCAGGCTTGATTCAACTTTTCCGCGTACCCGTGCTGACGTAGCGCCTGCAATTAACTCTAGTGCAGTCCCTGAATATAGGTCGCCAGTGCAGAAATATCCTGGTCGGAAAGCTTATTGGCAATGCTGCGCATCATCATGGCGTCTCCGTCATTGGTGCGCTGCCCTTCGCGAAAAGCCGTCAGCTGTTTGATCGTATAAACCGTATGCTGACCAGACAGCAGTGGAAAGCCAGCCGGACTATTGCCGACACCATCCGGCGCATGGCATCCCGTACAGGCAGGAACCCCCTGCTCAAGACGCCCCCCTCGATAAAGCGCCTCACCAGCCGCCACCAGCGCGGGGTCGGCTGCGCCGATTTCGGTTTTTTGCGAGGAAAAATAAGCGGCTAAATCTTCAATATCCTGATCGCTCAAGGCTGGCATGAACGCCATCATTTCAGGGACGGGGCGCTCGTCCTTTTTGATATCGTGGAGTTGCTTGATCAAATAGCGCTCGCCCTGGCCGGCAATCTTGGGAAAATTAGGTACAGGGCTGTTACCATCAGGTCCATGACAGGCGCCACATACAGTCGACTTGGCCTGACCTGCAGTGGCATCGCCTGCGGCCTGGGCCGTTATGCTTATTCCCAGGGTGAGCATAAGGCTCACCATCAGTGTTTTCATCCGTCGATCCATTACGCCTGTGTACGGGACGCAAGCCAGCCTGCTCGACCCCAGGCATACTATGCGTACAGAATCTGCATCATTCTATAGAGACGGCTCCGCTGAGCGAAAGCGGGAGTCGCAGCGCCGCGGCGCCATCGAGACCTACTATGACGTTTAAAAATCCTATTATTGGCCTTTGCCAACAAGCGACTTACCAGATCAGCGCCACCCGTGTGGACCAGTGCCCGCCCGATATGGGTTATGAAGTGGCCTTTGCCGGTCGCTCGAACGCAGGCAAATCCAGTGCGCTTAATACGCTGACTCATGCAAGCCTTGCCCGTACGTCCAAAACACCCGGCCGTACCCAGATGCTCAACTTTTTCAAATTGGACGAGGAGCGTCGCCTGGTCGACCTGCCAGGCTACGGTTATGCAAAAGTCCCAATCCCGCTCAAGCAACACTGGCAGCAGCACCTGGAAGCCTACTTGGGCAGCCGTGAGAGCCTTGTGGGCATCGTGTTGCTCATGGACATCCGCCACCCCCTGACGGAATTCGATCTTCTGATGCTGGACTGGGGCAAGGCGAGCCGTATGCCGATCCATGTCCTGTTGACCAAAGCCGACAAGCTGGCCTTTGGCGCAGCCAAGAATGCACTGCTCAAGGTGCAGCGCGATATCAAGAAAGGCTGGGGGGACAATGCCAGCATACAGTTGTTCTCGGCACCCAAACGCCAGGGTATCGAAGATGCGCACAAAGTCTTGGCCAGCTGGCTGGGCCTGATGGAAGACGACACAGGTGAGAGCGAAGCGGCTGAATAACGCTTCAAGCCTCTTGTTTGATTGCCAGGGTTGCCAGAGTACACCCTGGCAGGACGCTGCCCGTGTTCCCCCTTTTCTGTAAGCAAAAAAAAACCCGATCTTCATTGGGGAGGGGAAAAGATCGGGGTTTAAGTTCGGACCGCTAGGGCGGGGTCCGTTAATCTGCCAACACTAAAACAGCAAAGGAGCATCGAAGGGCTTTTCTAAGCCATTCACAAAATAAGACAGAACGGCCTCACAAAAGTTCTCCGTTCATCGCAAAAATGTCATAAGTCCTTGTTATTTTGGCAGAGCACACGTTCTCATTTTTACGATACCGGCCAATTCATAGCATTTTAAAAGCATTTCGCCATAAAATCCTGCAAAAAGGCCCCTATTGAGGCCCATTGCATCTGCCTTAGTTAGTGCGCCTCGTCCCAGTTGCAGCCGACCCCGGCCTCCACCAACAGCGGCACGTCCAGATCAGCAGCGCCGCTCATAAGCGGGCAAAGCTGTTCACGTACGGTTTCAACCAGATCTTCCCGCACTTCGAGTACCAGTTCATCGTGTACCTGAAGAATTACGCGGGCGTCTATACCGCTGCTTTGCAGCCAGTCATCCACACGCACCATGGCGCGCTTCATGATATCTGCAGCAGTTCCCTGCATCGGCGCATTGATCGCGGCACGTTCGGCACCGCGGCGGATGTTCTGGTTCTTGGAGTGAATATCCGGCAGGTACAGACGGCGGCCAAATAATGTCTCTACATAGCCTTGGTCCACTACCTGGGCACGGGTGCGCTCCATGTAGGCCAGTACACCCGGATAGCGCAGGAAATAACGGTCGATGTAGGCCTGTGCTTCCTTACGATCTACACCAATCTGTTTAGCCAGGCCAAACGAGCTCATGCCGTAGATCAGGCCAAAGTTAATTGCCTTGGCGCGGCGGCGTTGCTCATGGGTTACATCGTCCAGGTTTACTCCCATGACCTCGGCAGCTGTGGCACGGTGTACATCCAGATCATTCTGGAAGGCATGCAACAAACCTTCGTCCTGCGCCAGATGCGCCATGATGCGCAGCTCGATTTGGGAATAGTCCGCCGCCATCAGTTTGTAGCCCTTGGGCGCGATGAAGGCCTGCCGAATACGACGCCCCTCGGCGGTACGAATCGGGATGTTTTGCAGGTTCGGGTCGGATGAAGACAAGCGCCCCGTCGCCGTTACCGCCTGATGATAAGAGGTATGGATACGCCCGGTGTGCGGATTGATCTGCTGGGGAAGCTTGTCGGTGTAGGTGCTCTTGAGCTTGCTCATCGAGCGGTGCTGCATGATGACCTTGGGCAGTGGGTAGTCCTGATCAGCCAGTTCCTGAAGCACCGCTTCTGCAGTGGAGGGTTGACCGGAAGCGGTCTTGGATACAACCGGCAGACCCAGCTTCACGAACAGGATTTCGCCAAGTTGCTTGGGTGAGCCCAGGTTGAACTCCTGGCCAGCCAATTCATAGGCTTCTTTTTCCAAGGCGATCATTTTTTCGCCCAGCTCACGGCTCTGTATGCCTAGTAGCTCACGGTCGACAAATGCACCGTTCTGCTCGATACGCGCCAGCACCGGAACCAGTGGCATCTCGATCTCTTTCAACACACCTGCCAACGCCGGAACGGCTTCAAGCTTGGGCCACAGGGCCTGATGCAGACGCAGGGTAACGTCGGCGTCCTCAGCGGCATAGGGGCCTGCCTGTTCCAGGGCGATCTGATCAAAGGTCAGCTGCTTGGCGCCTTTGCCAGCGATATCCTCGAAGCGAATAGTGCTGTGGCCAAGGTACTTGAGTGCCAGGCTGTCCATGTCGTGGCGGGTGGCGGTGGCATCCAGCACATAGGATTCGAGCATGGTGTCGAAGGCAATGCCGCGCAGGGTGATGCCATAGCGGGCAAAGACATTCTTGTCGTACTTGCCATGCTGCATAACCTTGCACTTGGTCTCGTCTTCCAGCAGCGGTTTTAGCGCAGCCAGTACGGCATCACGATCGAGCTGGGTCGGAGCGCCCATGTAATTGTGTGCAACGGGCACATAGGCCGCCTCGCCTGCCGTTACCGCAAACGAGATACCCGCCAGATCCGCCTGATGGGCGTCCAGGCTGTTGGTTTCAGTGTCCAACGCAAACAGGTCAGCCGCCTTGAGCTTTTCCAGCCAAGCGTCGAATTCTTCCTGCGTCAGGACCGTCTGGTAGTTCAGCTCCAGCGTAGCCTGCTCACTTTCGCCCAAGGGCAGCGGCTCTCCGCTGTCCTTGGCTTCACGCAGCAAATCGTCCAGCCAGGACTTGAACTCCATTTCCTTGTACAGGGCAATCAGCGCCTCGCGGTGCGGCTCTTCTGGCATCAGCTCATCAAACTTTACATCGAGCGGAACATCGATCTTGATAGTTGCCAGTTGATAGGAGAGGTACGCCTGATCACGGTGTTGCTCTAGCTTGGCGGCCAGTGACTTGGCACCACGAATCGGTAGGGTGGCTACCTTGTCCAGATTGCTATAGAGCACATCCAGGCCACCGCCAATGCCGTTGAGCAGGCCACAGGCCGTCTTTTCACCAATCCCGGGCACGCCGGGAATGTTATCGATCTTGTCACCCATGAGGGCCAGAAAATCGATGATGTGCTCAGGGCCAACACCGAATTTTTCCTTTACACCCTCAATATCCAGCACGCTTCCACTCATGGTGTTGACCAGCGTGACATGCTCGCAGACCAGCTGCGCCATGTCCTTGTCGCCAGTCGAAATCACTACCGGCCGTGAGGCAGCCGCGCAGCTACGAGCCAGGGTGCCGATCACATCATCTGCCTCCACCCCTTCTACATTGAGAAGTGGCAGGCCCAGCGCTCGGATGCAGGCATGCAGGGGTTCGACCTGACTGCGCAGATCGTCCGGCATGGATGGCCGATGCGCCTTGTAGTCGGCGAAGAGTTCATCCCGGAATGTCGGGCCCTTGGCATCGAAGACCACGGCAAAGGGGCTGTCCGGGTACTGTCTGCGTAAGGACAGCAGCATGTTAAGGACGCCTTTCACGGCGCCGGTCGGCCTGCCGGTCGAGGTCATCAAGGGCGGCAAGGCATGGAAGGCACGGTAGAGGTAGGAGGAACCGTCCACCAGGACGAGAGGCGCTTGGCTCATGAGCGAGATCAACCTTTTCGCGAGGTCCAGAGGTAGAATTTCCTCTGACCTATTCAAAAGGACAAGGTTACCATGCGTGTGCTCAGACGACTTTTACTGATCAGTCTTTTCGCTGCTCCCCTTGCACCTGCACTGGCCCAGGAAGAAGCGCCCTCACCGGAGCCGGACGTGACGATCCGCCACGACGGCGACAAGACCATTCAGGAATACCGGGTGAACGGATTTCTGTATGCCATCAAGATTACGCCCAAGCATGGCAAGCCGTATTTTCTAGTACGTGCCGATGGCGACAGTAATTTTATCCGCTCAGATCAGCCCGACATGCTGATTCCCCAGTGGGAAATCTTCCGCTGGTGATTTTATTCGGCCCTGTCAGTATGGGTGGCTGTTCCTTAGACGGCGGCAGGCGGTAAACTGCCCGCCGTTTTTCGGCCTGCTGGCCGTTCTCCGTCCATGACGCTTTGAGGAAAGCTTCACCCCATGTCTGTCTTTACGCCGCTTGATCGTCCGACACTTGAAGCTTTCCTGGCCCCATACGGCCTCGGCCGCCTACGTGATTTCCGCGGTATTGCGGAAGGGTCCGAGAACACCAATTATTTCGTTAGCCTTGAGGGTGGCGAGTTCGTTCTGACATTGGTCGAGCGTGGCCCGGCCGCTGACTTACCGTTCTTCATCCAGCTTTTAGACGTGCTGCACGAAGCCGACCTGCCTGTGCCCTATGCACTGCGTACCGAAGCGGGTGATGGGCTACGGATGCTCAAAGGCAAGCCGGCACTCCTGCAGCCGCGTCTGCCAGGCAAACATGAGCGCTCACCTAACGCCCATCATTGCCAGGAGGTCGGCTCGCTGCTTGCCGGTATTCACCTGGCAACGCGTGACCAGATTATAGAGCGCCCAAGTGACCGAGGCCTTGCCTGGATGCTGGAGCAGGGCCCGCAGCTGGCAGCCGAGCTACCGGAAGCGGCCAATGCCATGCTGCACAAGGCGCTCGATGAAATCGATGCGCTAGTGAAACGAAACCCTAGGCTTCCCAGCGCCAACCTGCACGCCGATCTGTTTCGCGATAATGTCATGTTCGACGGTCCGCACCTGTCCGGTGTGATCGACTTCTACAACGCCTGCTCCGGCTGGATGCTCTACGATCTGGCGATCACCGTGAACGACTGGTGCTCCCGGGATGACGGCTCCCTTGAGGAGCACCGAGCAAGAACCCTGCTAAGCGCTTATGCCGCCAAGCGCCGCTTTACGCCGCTTGAAGTCGAACTCTGGCCGATCATGTTGCGGATTGCCTGCGTACGCTTCTGGCTGTCCCGCCTGATCGCCGCCAAGGCGTTTGCCGGTCAGGATGTACTGATCCACGACCCTGCCGAATTCGAGCATCGACTCGCCCAACGCCAGCAGGTTGCGCTGGCATTGCCCATGTCGCTTTAGCAATTCATGACCCAGGGGCTCGGTAGACCCAAGCCCCTGTCGGGACAATTAACGACTCAATCGGGCCGCCAGCCCCACTGCTTGCGGGCCGACCAGCAGGTGCCATACACCATTAGCCAGCGGTACCAAGCCACTGCAGCCCAGATGCTCAAGCTCCGCCCGATTGATTCGACTGGCATCACCTAATTGCAGGCGTAACCGGGTAAAGGCTACGGCCTCAACCTGCTGGAGGTTGTCCGCACCGCCTAAGGCATGTTGCCACTGAGCAACCTGTTGGTCACTAAACACCGTTTCAGGCTTCGCCCCAGGCAACGGCTCTTGCGCCAGAAGAGCCGTATGGTCGGTGCCCTCCAAAGCATTGCGAATTTCCCCGGCAATCAAGTCGGCCTGCGGGCCTAATACTACCTGCACGCTAGCGCCCTGCCCTGGTCTGATCACACCATGGGCCCCTAACCGTTTGAGTTCGGCATCATTGGCTTTCCCGCGATCAATCAGATTCAGGCGCAGACGTGTAGCGCAGGCATCTACGCTCTGTAGATTACCAGCGCCGCCCAAGGCCCTGATAAAGGCTTGCGCCCGACTGGCATCGCTTTCAGCGGCTGGCGATACCGCGCTTTCAGCAACCTCGCGGCCCGGTGTCTTAAGGTCGAAACGGCGGATGCAATAGCTGAACACGCCGTAATACAGGGCAAAGTAGGCCAGTCCAATTGGCATCAACATCCAGCCATTCGTTGACACGCCATAGCCCAGGGCATAGTCGATCGCGCCACCGGAAAAGGTAAATCCCAGGTGTACGTTAAGCAGGTACATGAGGGCCATCGCAACGCCTGTCAGGAGCGCATGCAAGCCGTAGAGCAGGGGTGCCAGAAACATAAAGGCAAACTCGATAGGCTCGGTTACTCCGGTCAGAAACGCGGTAAGTGCCATGGACAGCAGAATGCCGCCTACCTGTTTGCGCCGCTCAGGGTTGGCGCAGCGGTACATGGCCAGGCACGCAGCCGGAAGGCCGAACATCATCACAGGAAACATACCGGCCATAAAAATACCGGCGGAAGGATCACCTGCAAAATAGCGGTTCAAATCGCCATGAACGAGCATGCCCTGTGCGTTGGTGTAATCACCAAACACGAACCAGACAAGGTTATTAAGGATGTGATGGAGCCCAGTAATAATCAGGATGCGGTTAAGCACACCATAGGCGAACACCCCTACCACCCCGCTGCCAATAAGCCAGTGCCCAGCGTGGTCGATCGCATGCTGAATAGGCGGCCAGACCAGCCAGAAAAGACCACCCAGCACCAGTCCGGCTACGCCGGTAACGATGGGCACAAAGCGTCGTCCGCCAAAAAAGGCGAGGTACTCCGGTAGCCTGATTGCGTGATAGCGGTTGTAGAGTCCGCCAGCCACAAGTCCGCTCAAGATGCCTGCCAGCACGCCCATATCGATTTTATCGTCGAGCTGCTTGAGCACGGCGGTTAACACGAGATACCCGATGGCCCCCGCCAGACCCGCCACCCCATTACTGTCCCGGGCGAACCCGACTGCCACGCCGATGGCGAAAATCAATGCAAGATTGGCGAAGATGGCATTACCCGCGGCAGCGATAAAGCCAATATCCAATAGGTCAGGCTGACCTAACCGTAATAACAGCCCCGCTACTGGCAGAACTGCAATCGGTAGCATCAGGGCACGGCCCAGGCGTTGAACGCCATCAAATACATGAACAGTCATGCGGCACTCCTCCGTAGGTATTGTTATAGGGGGCAGAGCGGGCCAAAGGGCAAAAAAGAAAATGGATGCTTACAACACAGGCCATAGCGCCTCACAGCGCGCTCGCACAGCCTGAGCATTGGGTAAATCCAATAAGGCGGCGCTGGCCTGCCGACACTGGGCAGCCTCAAGCTGACGCACCCGTGCCTTGATCTCACCAATTCGGGCCGCTCCCACGGAGAGCTCACTGATTCCCAGCCCGATCAGTACCGGCGTGGCCAAGGAATCGCTTGCCAGATCACCGCAAACGCCAACCCATTTGCCGTGGCGGCGAGCACCGGCGCAGGCCTGGGCAATCAGCCGCAGTACACTAGGGTGCAAGGCGTCGATGTGGGCGGCCAGATCGCTATGGCATCGGTCCATCGCCAAGGTGTATTGCGTCAGATCATTGGTGCCAATAGAGAAAAAGTCGGCATGGGCTGCCAGCTGCTCAGCCAGTAGCGCAGCCGAAGGCACCTCAATCATCACACCTACCTCCAGTGCCGGTGGTACGTTCAGCTCGGCAGCGAGATCACGGATACGCTGGCGTACCTGCAAGAGCTCGCCTACTTCACTGATCATTGGAAGCAGCACACGGCAGCGCTGAACAGGCTGCACCTGTAGCAGCGCCTTGAGTTGGTCGTCCAGGAGCTGCGGATGTGTCCAGCCCAGGCGTATTCCCCTTAGGCCCAGTGCAGGGTTGGGCTCGGGTGTCAGGGACAGATAGTCGACCGGTTTGTCTCCACCAATATCCAGGGTACGAATGATAACGGGTCTGTCAGGAAAGGCTTCCAGCATGGCCTGGTATGTGGAGCGCTGCTCCTGTTGTGTCGGTGCCTGGGTGCGATCCATGAACAACAGCTCAGTGCGCAAGAGGCCAATGCCATCGGCCCCTTCAGCCTGTGCCCGCCTCGCCTCAGCCAGATGCGAGACGTTCGCAGCCACCTCGATCGTTTGGCCGTCGCGGGTGATGGCTGCATCCTGTGCTGCCTGTCGAAGCCTTTCCCGTTGCTTGGCCTGCGTCCTTAGTTCCAACTCGACAGCTGTGAGTCGTGCAGAATCTGGGGCAGTTTCCAGCCGTCCTGCTGAGGCGTCCAGCACCAGAGGGACATTAACCTCCAAGTGCATGAGTGATTCGCCCAGCGCCACCACGCACGGTAGCCCTGCCGCACGCGCCAGGATAGAGACGTGCGAGGTTGCCCCACCTCCTGCCAGACAGAGGCCGGCAGGCTGTGCGTCCAGCAAATTAGTCAGTTCAGAGGGGCTCAGGTCGTCAGCAGCTACCAGCGCACCGCGGGGAGGATCAAACGTGAGTTGCACATTCAAAAGGATGCGTAACACCTGCCGCTGTACATCACGTAGGTCGCTGATCCGCTCGCGTAATAAGAGGTTGTCCAGGCCAGCCAGAATCTGACACTGCCTTTCAAGCGCAGCGTGCCAGGCATGGGCAGCTGTCAGACCATCGTTCAGGTACTGCTGGCTGTCTTGTAAGAGTTCGGGATCATCCAAAAGCGCCAGATGCGCTGTAAAAATAGCCGCCTCAGCGTCTTGTCCCCTGCGCTGCGCCTCATCGATACGTTGCTGAATCAATACGCCTGTAGCCTGCAAGGCCTTGTCGAGCTCAGCCTGCTCAGCCGCAGCCCCTTGGCGGCTATGGCGCTCGGCCGGTAGCGTCAACGCCTCCGGTTTCCAGAGTGGACCCATGGCGAGACCAGGCGAGGCGCAAATGCCTTGAATCACACCTTCGCCGTGCTTTGGAGGGGTCGACAGGGAGGCTGGCACCAGTGCTAGTGATGCCGCGGCTCTGACGCGGGCGGCCGGATGCTCCAAGGCCTGGATGGCTGCTGCCAGTGCCTGGACGGCCTGCTGTCCACGACACTCGATCATGACCCGCTGCTGCTCTTTTACACCCAACTTCAGGAGGCTAACCAGACTTGCCGCATCGGCCCGAAGGTGGTTATGCAGGATGTGCGTGGTCGCTGAAAAGGGTTGCACAGCCTCGCGTAACAGCGCAGCCGGACGGGCATGCAACCCCCCGGAATGCGCCACCATGGCCGAGCCCTCTGCATGCGGCTCAGAGAGGGAGGAATCAGGGTCTGTCGCCAGGCGGGTCTGACCTTGCAGGATCAATAATGGCTCACCTACGCGCGCTTGCCGGGTCGTGAGCATTTTCATGCTCAGCCCCTCGGCATTGGTGACCGTCATCATTGAAATCAGGCTACGGGCTGCCTGTGCGACAGTATCCAGATCAAAGCGCAGGAGCAGTTGCCCGGCGCTGACTCGGTCACCTTCATGTACGTCCAGTTGAAATCCCTGGCCTTTGAGCTGGACCGTATCGAGCCCCACATGCATGAACACTTCATACCCATCGTCATGGCGAAGCGTAATGGCATGGGCACTCCGGGCGATCTGTATGACCTCACCGGCACAAGGCGCAAATAACTGGCCTTCGAGCGGATCGATGGCAATGCCCGGTCCCATCAGCCCCTCGCTGAATACTGGGTCTGGAACATCCGTGAGAGCCAGCAGCGGGCCGGCCAGGGGAGCAGTAAGCAGCAGTTCGCGAGTGGACATGGCGCATCCTCAAAGGGTCAGCGGGTACAAGTCTCTTTCTGCAAATGGCGAGGTTCGTCAGGATTCAGGCCCCGTGCTTCAGCCAGCGCGGCAGCCATTTTGTAAAACGTCTGGATAGCCAGAAGCGGGTCAAGGTCCGGATGCCCAGCTTCGGCCAATACAAGGTCATGCCCAGGTACATTGGCCGGCGCCGCCAGCAGAACGGTTGCCCCCCGCTGTCTCATGTCATGCGCCAGTGTCAGGAGGCCAGCCTGCTCAGGGCCGCGCGGGGCAAAAACAAGCAGTGGGTAACCGCTCTCGATGAGCGCCATCGGCCCATGCCTGATCTCGGCACCGCTAAAAGCTTCGCCTTGCAGTACAGAGGTTTCCTTGAACTTGAGCGCCGCCTCTAGAGCTATTCCAAAGCCCAGCCCGCGCCCAACGACCATGTAACGCTGTGCGTTTTGCAAGACCTCGATGGCAGGTGTCCAGTCCAGCGCCCAGGCACGCTGCAAGTCCTCTGGCAGTTGTTGTCCAGCCGCCAACAGCGCCGTATCGTTCTGCCAGTGGGCTACCAGACGTGCACCGGCACTTAATGTCGCGATAAAGCTCTTGGTTGCCGCCACGCTGCGCTCCGCGCCTGCGCTAAGGGGGATGACCTGTTCGCAGGCAGCCGTGAGCGGTGATTCAGCCACGTTTACCAATGCTACCGTTCGTGCGCCCTGAGCCCTTAACGCCGCCATACTGTCGACCAGATCAGGGCTTTTACCCGACTGCGAAAAGCCCAGGGCCAATTGGCCCCTCACGTTGAGCGAGGCCTGACGCAACGTCATGAGCGACATGGGAAGTGACAGAACCGGTACGCCGAGCCGTGGCATGGCCAAGTAAGCGAAATACGTGGCGGCATGATCAGAGCTGCCCCGTGCTACGGTTACGGCAAGATGCGGCGGCTGGCGGCGCAACGATTCGGCCAGGGACTGGATAGCCTCCTCGGCCTCACGCAACTGGTTAGTCACGGCAATGCAGGCCGTACGGGCTTCTTCATGCATGAGTGAAGTCATGGGCTTCTCCCTCGACGTGCACGGACTGAAGGTTCAGCATGCGATCAAAGCAGACCACATCGGCCCAGCTACCCGGAGACAACCGACCTCGATCGGTCAGTCCCAGGTACTCGGCAGGATAACGAGACAGGCGCTGCGCCGCGTCCTCCAGGGGGAGCCCAATCCGCACAAGGTTGCGCAAGGCTTGATCCATGGTCAGGGTGCTACCGGCAAGGGTTCCGTCCGCCAGCCGTACACCACCCAGGCACTTGGTAACGGGTTGCCGCCCTAATTTGTATTCACCGTCCGGCATACCTGCGGCAGCGGTGGAATCGGTGACGCAATACAAACAGGGAATTGCACGCAGAGCTGTGCGAATGGCACCCGGGTGGACATGAAGCAGGTCAGGAATCAATTCAGCATACTGCGCATGGGCCAATGCAGCCCCTACCATTCCCGGCTCACGATGATGCAGACCGGTCATGGCGTTGAACAGATGCGTGAAGCCGTGCGCACCATGCTCCAGCGCAGCCACGCCGTCCTCATAGCTACCGAGCGTGTGACCGATCTGTACCCGTATGCCGCGCCGGCTCAGTGCTTGGATGATTTCACGATGGCTGGCAATCTCCGGCGCCAGGGTGACAACCTTGATAGGCGCCAGCGACAGGTAGTGATCCAGCTCGGCTAACGTTGCCGTACAGGCAAAGTTGGGTTGTGCACCCAGTTTTCCTGCATTGATGTAGGGGCCTTCAAGGTGGACGCCCAACACGCGTGCTGCACCTGCTGGACGATCCTCGATTCGCTCGCCCAGGCCCCGCAATACCGCCTCGATATCACTTGGCGGCGCTGTCATGGTGGTAGCCAGGAGGCTGGTTGTGCCAAAGCGAAGATGAGTCCGGGCAATGGTCTCGATAGCAGTGCCGCCCTCCATGGTATCCGCCCCGCCACCGCCGTGAACATGCAAGTCGATAAAGCCCGGCAGTAGATAAGGGGCTTCATTCTCGGCAGGGTTGCAGGGCCTTGCATCCAGGCAGCTAATGCGCCCGTCTTCCACCTGGAGCTGGCCGTAGCGCCAACCGTCAGGGGTGAGGATGTTTCCCGTAAGCATGGTCCCTCCTCAACGCCGAAGCTCGGCGACAAAATCGTAATAGTCGTTACGGCAATAGGTATCGGTCAGCTCGATAGGCGTGTTATCCGCGAGATAACTGATTCGGGTCATGAGCAGCATCGCAGTGCCGGGCTCAAGGCCAGCCAGATGAGCCATCTCAGGTGATGCATTTACCGCCTGGATGTGCTGAAGCGCCCGGACAACCGATAGATTTTCTGCGTCCAGCCACGCATAGAGAGAATCGCCAACAGCTTGCGGGTCCGGCATGAAGCGCGCCGGGAGCGCGCTGTGTTCAATGGCCATGACCACTCCGTCGGCACGCCGCAGACGCTTGAGCCGGGCGACGTGATCCCGTGGGGAAAGGCCGAGCCGCAAGACCTCTTCAGGCGTCGGCTCAGAAAGTTCTCGGGATAACCACTGCGAGCTGGGCGTGAATCCCTTGCTACGAAGCATTTCGCTAAAGCTCGACAGGCGGGACAATGGCTGCTCAAGCCGTGGCGTGATAAACGTGCCGGAGCCGTGGGAGCGGCTGATCAAGCCTTGAGCAAGCAAGACATCCAGAGCCTTGCGAGCAGTGACACGGGAAATAGAGAGGCGATCACTTAGAGCACGCTCGGAAGGCAATGCCTCCTCCGCACGCCAACGCCCGGCATGAATCGCCGACTCCAGCTGCTGGGCAAGCTGCAGATAGATCGGCGTAGACAGCTCCTGGTCCAGAGTGACATGGGCAAGCGCGTCGGTCATCGTGATCATTCCACTGACTCAGATGACCGACATTAATACCACTTGAATACCAGTTTAAATACCAGCTGACGCTTTACGTCGTTTTCAGGTAAGTGCTGGTCGTATTCAACTAGATCTTACCCAGGCACTCCGTCAACTTGCCGGTCAGGTTAGTCAGCAGCGCTTCATAGCCTGATGCGTTAACGGGTGCATCAGCACCTAACGGATCCAGCTCGGACAGCGTGACGGGCAGGCCTTGGCTCAACGTATCAGCCAATCGCGGACGCAGCGGTGGCTCGGTGAAGACACAAGTCGATCCGGCGTTCTTGAGCATGGTGCGCATGGCGGCCACATGACGTGCACCTGGCTGGACATCTCCGCTGATGGCAAACACGCCACGGTGTGAAAGGCCATAAGCCTCCTCAAGATAATCGAATGCTTCGTGGAAGACGAAATATGGCTTACCTGCCAAGGGCGTCAAATCCTGCTTGAGCTGCCCATCGAGTCGGTCAAGCCGCTGGTTGAATGCCGCCAGATTCGCCTTGTAGTGTTCGGCATTCGCACTGTCCTGAGCCGAAAGATCGGCAGCCATCCTGGCAGCGATTACACGTGCATTGTTCAACGAGAGCCATAAATGCGCATCAATGGAGCCTGGACGATGGGCATGGTCGTGCTCGAAGGCTTCGTCATGATCATGACCATGATCGTGCTCATGGCCCGCTTCGGCACTGAAATTGACGAAGCGACGCAGGTGCAGGTCGGGTAATTCCTGTATAGCCACGCTGGGTTTGTCCCGCCCAGGCAGGACATCCTTGAGAAACACCTCCATGTCCGGACCTATCCAGTAAAACAGTTGCGCATCACGGATACGCCGTATGTCGGACGGCCGCAGGGCGTAGTTATGGGGAGAAGCGCCGGGGGGGAGCAATACATCAGGGCTACCCACACCCTCCTGCACTGCCGCAGCAATCAACTGCAGGGGTTTTATACTGGTCAGTACGTTAACGTCGGCCTGGGCCGAGGCTGTAAAAGCAGTCAGGCCGAACAGAACGCCGGCAATCAGGGATCGGATCACGGAAGGGTCTCAAAGCAGTACGTTTGCAATATAATAACGTCCCTATTCATAAACGGCTCATTTCAATGACGAGTATCCCTCTGGCTTCTCGCCCGCATGACCATTCCCATTGCGTTGCCCAGGCGCTGGGTGAGGCTGAATCGTTGTGTACGCAGTCTGGCGTCCGCCTGACCGACCTGCGTCGGCGCGTGCTGGAACTGGTCTGGCAGAGCCATAAGCCGCTCGGGGCCTATGACATCCTGGCGGTCCTTAGCGAACAGGACGGCCGCCGCGCTGCACCACCTACCGTTTATCGCGCGCTGGATTTTCTGCTCGAAAACGGTCTGGTTCACCGCATCGCCTCTCTGAATGCCTTTGTGGGTTGCAACCACCCGGGACATGCCCATCAGGGTCAGTTCCTGATCTGTCGCGGCTGTCATGTGGCTATTGAGCTTGAGCAAGCGAGTATTCAAGACGCCATTCAGGCGGGTGCTGGCAGTGTTGGCTTCCAGGTTGAAGGCCAGACGGTCGAAGTGGTTGGTCTCTGCTCTGCCTGCCAGGGCGCTCAATGAGCGATGCACTGATTCAACTGTCCGACGTAGGTGTGCGCTTTTCCGGGCAGAACATCCTTGATCAGGTAAACCTGACCCTCACGCGTGGTGAAATCGTCACGCTTATCGGCCCCAACGGGGCCGGTAAGACTACGTTGGTGCGTACCGTACTGGGCCTGCTAAAACCGGATACCGGAAGTGTCTGGCGCCAGCCGCGCCTCACTGTTGGCTATATGCCGCAAAAGCTGCATGTGGACGCTACCTTGCCCCTCTCGGTGGTGCGCTTCCTGCGCCTGGTTCCCGGCGTAACCCGTACCAGTGCCGCCCAGGCCCTGGCAGAAGTTGGCGCCGATCACCTGCTTGATAGCCCCTTGCAAACCATCTCTGGGGGCGAACTGCAGCGTGTGCTGCTGGCCCGTGCGCTTCTACGCAAGCCGGAGCTGCTGGTACTCGACGAGCCGGTTCAGGGCGTAGACGTAAGCGGACAGGCAGAGCTTTACAGGCTCATTACTCAACTGCGTAACCGCTACGGCTGCGGCGTGCTGATGGTTTCCCATGACCTGCACTTGGTCATGAGTACCACCGATCAGGTGGTCTGCCTGAACCATCATATCTGCTGCTCCGGCCACCCCGAGCAGGTCAGTGGCGATCCGGCCTTCGTCGAGCTGTTCGGCCAGGATGCCCGTAGCCTCGCGATTTATCACCATCACCACGACCATGCCCACGAACTGCATGGCGGCGTCGTGATGAAACCCCACGTCCATGGTGAACATTGCAAGCATGGCTGATTTTCTTCTTTACGCCTTGCTCGCCGGGCTTGCATTGGCGGTTGTCGCCGGGCCGCTAGGCTCGTTTGTGGTCTGGCGACGAATGGCCTATTTTGGCGACACCCTTTCCCATGCAGCACTGCTTGGTGTAGCAATGGGCTTTCTACTCGATGTCAGCCCGACGCTGGCGGTTACCGTCGGGTGCGTGGTTCTGGCCGTGCTGCTGGTATTGCTCCAGCGCCGTCAGGGTCTGGCTGCCGATACCCTGCTGGGCATCATGTCCCACGGCACCCTGTCATTGGGTCTGGTGGCCTTGTCGTTCATGAAAGACGTGCGAATCGACTTGATGAGCTATCTCTTTGGAGACTTGCTTGCCGTTAGCCAAAGTGACCTGTGGTGGATTCTGATCGGCAGCGTGATCGTGCTGGCTTCGCTGGCCATTCTCTGGCGGCCACTTCTGGCGATTACTGTCCACGAGGAGCTAGCTCAGGTAGAGGGCCTGCCGGTCACGGCGATTCGCATGGCCCTGATGCTGCTCATTGCTATTGTGATTGCAGTCGCCATGAAGATCGTTGGCGTCCTGTTGATTACCTCACTGCTCATCATCCCAGCCGCTGCCGCACAGCGTCACGCGCGCAGCCCTGAGCAGATGGCCTTTGGTGCCAGTGTGCTAGGTATCATCGCGGTGTGCATGGGTCTGTCGCTGTCGTGGTATCAGGACACGCCTGCTGGCCCCTCTATCGTGGTCTCGGCGGCAGCGCTTTTCCTGCTCAGCTTTACACTGCCCAAGCGAACGTAAATCGCGCCAGACCTGAAAGCCCCGCCCATGCGGGGCTTTTTATTTGGATAGAACGCGCCAGGTATTGCCACAGAGCGGCCCTAACCACCCTATCCTTACAGTCGACCCGTCACGCGGGCCACTGCGCTCTTCAACTCTTTGCCGCAATGACCTTGCCCATGCCTCGATCGCTCCAGTGCCGGTATCCCGTATCAACGGGGCATTGCCCGGTCTCTTCCCAAGGTGGTTTCGAACGCGGATAGGCCGTTGCTATCAGAGTACAAAATGCCCGAGCCAATACCTATGCGGTCTAACTCTACCCCGTCACGCATTCCAGCGTATCAAGGTGTTTATTGATTATCTGGCTCAGGTACTGGAGGCCCGTTTACCCAACGCATCCAAGCCCACTCACAACGCGTCGGGATAGAAATGGTTACTCCTCAGGTCGTAACTCTTAATGCGTCAACAACGTACGACTCCCTTCATCTCATCACAGGAGTAAACATGTCTTCGATTCCGAGCCTTCAACTTAACGACGGCCATCATATCCCCCAGTTCGGCCTGGGCACCTGGAAAACCCCGAACGAAGAAGCGCCCACGCTAATCCGCTCAGCCCTGGAAATGGGCTATCGTCACATCGATACGGCAGCTGCCTACAACAACGAGGAAGGCGTAGGCCAGGGCATCGCTGAGTCCGGCATCGACCGTAACGAGTTATTCGTGACAACCAAGCTGTGGAATGAGCGTCAGGGATTTGATGAAACCCTAAAGGCCTTTGACGAGAGCCTGTCCAAGCTCAAGCTGGACTATGTAGACCTTTACCTGATCCACTGGCCCTGCCCCAAGGCCGGCAAGTTTCTAGATACTTGGAAAGCGTTTCTGCGCTTGCGTGAAGAAGGCCGTGTGCGCTCCGTAGGTGTATCCAACTTCCGCCAGGAAGATCTGGAGCAGATCATTCTGGAAACCGGTGTTACGCCAGTGGTAAACCAGATCGAAGCTCACCCGCTCTTGCAGCAGAATGCCCTGCGTGAAGTGAACCGCCAGAAGAATATTCTGACCGAAGCCTGGAGCCCACTGGCCCAAGGCGGCGAGCTGCTTAAACATCCGCTATTCCAGGAGCTGGCGAAAAAGCATGGTAAAACACCTGCTCAAGTCATTCTGCGCTGGCATATAGAATTAGGCTCGATCGTATTTCCCAAGTCCACCAACGCCGAACGTATCCGCGAAAACGTTGATATCTTCGATTTCAGCCTCGACAGTGACGATATGCAAAAGATCGCCGGGCTGGATGAAGGCAAGCGCCTGGGTCCGGACCCAGCAGAGTTTGGCTAAGTCTTTAAAAACAAAAAACCCCGCATTGGCGGGGTTTTTCCATACGTATCAGCGCGTATCGATCAGTATACCGGCTGCTGAGACGCGGCTACGCCAGAGGTAGCCAGTGGCTGAAGCTGATGCGAGTTGTGCAATACCTCGATCAGGCAATCCTCAAGCTCAAAGCGCTCATCCAGCAGTTTGCCCAGTTGCTGCAGCTCAACCAACAGGCGAGCCGGCTCATGGCAATCGCCATTGTCGCAACGGTCATTGAAATTCAGGGCAGCCTCGGTCAAGGCCTGCAGGCGCGGATAGACAGTGTGGGCAAATTCCATGGCACGCTGATCATCAAAGGCTTTTGCTTCATTCATCAGTTGCTCATAGATTTCGAAGTGCCCTGCGGACACGTAGTCCACCAGCAAGTCACATAGCTGCTCAAGGCCTGAGCGGTCTACCATCGGAGCCAACTGAGGCTCCAGCTGCAGGGCTTGATATGCCGTTACCAGTTTTTGACGTTCCTGCAACCAGCGATCAATCATCTGGTGCACCCCACCCCAACGTTCTTGTGCATTTCGGCAACGTTCAAGCATGACGAACTCTTCCTCAGCGGCAAAACAATAGCCCCGACGGTTTTCGTCGTAAGGCGTTCGACCCGGTTAATCCAACCAGAGACTGTTCGGACACCGTCTTTGGAGAGTAGTGCCGTTCAGTGATCAACTGCAACCCCTATGACCTGCTAAACGGCACTTCCAGCTAGCGAACAATAATACCGCGGGAGCGGCGGAAGAATTGATAGATCGAGAGCAGGATAAAGCCGATAAAGGCCAGCAGGCTCCACTCTGGCACGCTCATGCCAAACAGTGTCCAGTTCACTTCAGCGCAGTCAGCAGTGCCATGTAATACCAGGCGCACCACGTCTTGGAACGGCAAGGCCTGCATCATGTAATCCAGGCTTGGCAGGCAGGCGGGCAGCTGGTCAGCCGGAAGCGTCTGTAACCATACTTGCCGACCGGCGGTCGCCGCGCCCAGAGCGCAGGCCAGAAAGATCAGGGCCGCATAGACGCGTTGACCACGTGTAGCGGGGTTATGCAGGGCAGCGATGAATGCCAGGATGCCTGCAATGATGAAAAAGATCCGTTGCACAATGCAGAGTGGGCACGGTTCAAGGCCGAGAACATGCTCAAGGTACAGGCCAGCAGCCATGAGCACAGCGCAAGCAATAGCAATCAGCGAAAAAATAAAACGCGGGCTAGTCACGAGCAGGACGGCTCCAAAAGAAGTACAGGCCGCTACGGTAGTGAAAGCGTTGCAGCCTTTCAAGCAAAGTAAAGCAGCTTATACGCCCCTGAGAGGACGAGAGGTGCTGCAGGCAGGATAAAGGGTCTGGAGCGGGAGACCTCACCAGACCCTGCATGAATACTCCTCAGGCCCGCAGTGCAGGAGTGGCTAGGCGATTACCGGTACTTTCCAGCAGCAATTGGTTGCTGCGATCGGTCTCTCCCAGGTGGGCCAACAGGCGCGCCAATTCACCGCAGGCCTCTGGCGTGCGTTGGGCGCTCAGGCTGGCCTCAAGATAATCCCGCGCCTTGCCCCAGAGCTGATTGATTTGGCAAAGTCGGCCCAACGTCAGCAGCAGGACAGGATCATTCGGGTGGGTACGTAACCAGCCCTCGGCTAGTTGCAATTGCTTGCCTGGATCACGGCTCTTGATATGTCCGTACAAGCGGACCAGCCGATCGTCATAGTTACGCTTGATGGCCGCACGCAACACCTCTTCAGCATCGTCTTCGCGGTTCAGCTCATGCAGACGGGCGGCATAGGCCTGGGCGACTTCAACATCGCTTTTAAGAGCGCTGGGCACCTGCTGCCACTGGCGCGTTATTGCCTGCGTAGGGGCTTCATCACCTATCGGTGTAACTTCGTCCAGTGAAGCCAGCCATGCACGCCGCTCCAGGTCGCTTAGCTCCGCCTCGCTCAACACGCGCTGCTTGCGCAGCTCTGGCAACAGACTGATCAATGCCGGCCAGTCACGCAGGGTGACGTACAGACGCTGCATCAATGAGAGGACATAAGGATGCTTGGGATGCTTTGCATGCAAAGGCGCAAGGCTTGCCAGCGCCTCGGTGTACTGCATCCGATGGATCTGCAGTTGAGCCTGGGTCAGACCAATGGCTACATCAGCATGGGGTTCACGTTCACGGGCCTTTTGCAGAAGCGCATCGCTTTCCTGGTACTGGCCCATCTCGTTGGCAGCCCTGGCGGCGCCCAGATAGTGAGTCAACGGATGCGCATCGCTCTCTGCAGCGGTTTTCAAGTGCTTGAGCGCTGAGGGCCAGTCACCTTCAGCCAGCTCCAGCTGACCCCGATGGGCTGCCTGGGCAACACGACGCTGCTTGTTATGACGGGACCAGGGATTGATCACACGTCCTGATACGCCAAGCGCCGACAAGGCCAGCCGCAATAGGTACAGCGCGATCACGGCCGCTACGACCAGGGCCAGGAAGCCCCAAAAGCTCGACTCGTAACGAAAACTGTTATAGGAGAACAGTACGTAGCCGGGCTCATCCGCCATGATGACGGCAACCCCAAGGGCAACCAGTACGGCAAATAGGAACAGCAGAGTCAGTCGTTTCACAGTTGCTCCTCCTGGGCAGGCGACGCAGCCGGGGGTGCAGGCTGGGTAGAGGTATTCGATTCAGGTTGCTGGCGGCGGGCGATATACGCCTGAAGAGCCGACAGTGTCGGGCTGAGATCCGGCGGGTTGAGCGTCACAGGCTTCTGAGCCAACTCGCTTAACGCATCACGAATGGCACGACTTTCAGCGTTCTGGCTGTTGAAATGAGCCTCTAGAACACCCTGAGCCTGAGTCAGTGCACGTTGATAGACCTCCTGGTTGCCGTTGAGCGCGCCCCATTGAGCCTGCTCAAGAGCCAGATTCATAGCCAGGCGGACCTGAGCCAGGCTTTCTTCAGCCAGCAGAGGCTTGATGGGCTTGTCTGCTGAAAAGTCGATGCGGAAATAGCCGGAAACGCGCTCGCGCAGGCGCTGCCAGGCTCGCATGAAGCGATTTGTGCTTTCTTCGTCGGCCTGAACGCCAGGCTGATCGGCTTCAGGATGAACAAAGCGTGGCGGCAGGGGCTCCAGCGTTTGTACCTCACTGCGTAACGCAGACAAGCGAACAAACAGGCCAGTCTGATCCAGATCGGGCAATTGGCGCAGCGCCTGTTGGCTGCTTGCCAGCTGCTGGCGCACGGCAAAGGCGCCTGGATCATTCTGCGCCTTGAGAATCTCATCTACGGCCTGGAGCAGGTTCTGAGCGCTAGGAACATCTTGCAGCGCTGTCAGACGCAACGTTGCCATACGCATCAGATGCTCGGCTTCAGCCAGACGCCAAACCTGTCGGCTTTGCCCAACCACTTCGGTGAACTGCTGAGCCAGATGCTGCTGATCGGCCTGTAACTGACCTATCAACCGGCGGCGATTTTCAAAGTCTTCTGCATTGGGCAGCTTTTCCAGCTGCGCAGCCAGGGCCTGCTCACGCTGCTCGACCTGACGCGTCTGGCTGCGAGCGTCCTCGAGCTGCGTCATCTGGGCGCGATCCTGCTCATGCAGGGTACGTGTCTGCCAGAGGCTCCAACCACCGGCAGCCAGGCCGGCAGCGCCGACCAACAAGGCCAGCAGGGCCAGTCCGGTACCGCCACGGCGTGGCTTTTCCGAAATCGGAGCAGGTGGGGGCGTCGCGTTGACCGTCTCGCCAGATGCCGATACGGCACCGTCAGTGGGAGTGACTGTTTCGCTCACAAGTCCTTCCTTTGATTCGTTATTCAAGGATGATGCTCTTCAAGCGCCGCCAACACCGCTGCGGTACTGGCGCCATGACAGGTAATGACACGCTGTATACCGGCTGCGCGGGCCTGCTCGGCCACACGCTCGCTGGGCACTAGCAGCGGCACTGTACACAAGACTGGCCACGCGAGGCCGGCCAGGGTGCGCAGATGCGCGAAACTCTGCCCACTGCTGACCATGACGCCATTGAGGCGTTCCGCTACAAGGCAATCAGTCAGGGTATTTTGTGGATAATCCGGCATTACACGCCGGTAGAGCTCAAGGTAATCAACCTGCACGCCACGCTCACGTAGCGTCTCGGCCATGGTTTCCCTACCGCCTTCACCGCGCAGGATAAGCACCCGAGGATCAGCCTCTTGCAAGGCCTCATCGAGTTGCGGCAAGGCCAGAACCCCCTCGCTATCTTCGCTCTGAACAGGAGTGATGACCGATAGGCCATAGGCCTCAAGAATATCGGCAGTGGCTGCGCCTACAGCGAACCAGGTCTGGTTTATGGGCGGTTGTGGCCAATACTGGTCCAGCCGCTCCAAACCAATACGGGCGGCCGGCTTGCTGACCACGATGACGGCCTTGTAACGATCCAGGTCAAGCATGAGGGAGCGCTGCTCCGGTGTTTCGGGCAGCGGCTCAATGGCCAATAGCGGCAGGCTGGCACTGTGTATACCCCGCTCGGCCAGCGCAGCGGCCAAGGGTTCACATTCTTCGGCAGGGCGAGTCAGAAGCAGCCGCCAGGCTGTCATGGCTGGCCAGCCTCGTCATAAACGGCACGCAGGATATCGCCAGCACCCTGGGCAAGCAGCTCATCGGCCACTTGGATACCTAACGCAGAAGGATCGATAATCGACCCACGCGCCTCGGCCCTCAACAGCAATGTGCCGTCTGGCTGTCCGACCAGACCACGCAGCCAAAGCTCTTCACCTTCGCGGATGGCGTAGCAGGCAATAGGCACCTGGCAGCCACCATTGAGATGACGATTCATGGCACGCTCGGCAATCACCCGCTGTTCGGTTTCAAGGTGATGAAGTGGCTTGAGCAGCTCGTGCACCTCGGCATCATCCATTCGACATTCAATGCCTACCGCCCCTTGGCCGCCAGCCGGAAGGCTGTCCTCAACACTGATGGATTCGCGGATACGGTCCTGAAAGCCCAGGCGAATCAGGCCAGCGGCTGCAAGAATAATGGCGTGATAGTCGCCTGCATCCAGCTTGGCGAGACGCGTATTGACGTTACCCCGCAGGAAACGGATCTCAAGATCCGGCCGCTGGGCCAGCAGCTGAGCCTGTCGACGTAGGCTGGACGTTCCTACAATACTGCCAGCCGGTAACGCCGCCAGACTGCTATAGGTATTGGAAACAAACGCATCGCGCGCGTCTTCACGCTCGCAGATGGCATAGAGCCCAAGACCTTCAGGAAACTCCATTGGCACATCCTTCATGGAGTGCACAGCAATATCAGCATCACCTTCCAGCAATGCCGTTTCCAACTCCTTGACGAACAAACCCTTGCCGCCAATCTTCGCCAGCGGCGCATCAAGCAGCTTGTCGCCCCGACTGGTCATCGGCAACAGGCTGACGTGCAACCCAGGATGGGCTGCCTCCAGACGGGCCTTTACATACTCGGCCTGCCACAGGGCAAGCGCGCTTTGACGCGTGGCGATGCGAATCTCGCGGTTCATGAGCCTATTCCGGGATTGAAACACGGCCGGAATGATAACAGGCTCTCTTGCCGCAAGCCGCTTTCGGCCTGATAGGCAAGACCAATCGTTCACGCGCCATGCGCACAGAACGGCAAGTCTTGCCCCTGAGCGTCACAGGTTCTGCATCAGGCGCCGTACTCCGGCTACGTGTCGTCGGCTGACCGTCAACGCATCGCCATTGAGCCCTTTCAGGTACAGCTGGAAATGGCCCAGCGGCGTACGCTGCAAGCGCTCGATCCGCTCCCGCGCCACCAGGGCATTACGGTGAATACGGACGAATCGATCACCGAACTCGTCTTCCAAGGCCTTTAACGGCTCGTCCAGCAGGACCTCACCGTTACCGTGACGCAAGGTCACGTATTTGTGATCGGCAATGAAATACACCACGTCATCCAACGGAATCAGTTCAATACCTTTGCGGGTCCGTGCGCTGATATGGCTGCGCGGCCCTGGACCACCGCTGGACGGCGGCTTGGTCAAGGCAGCCAGCTGAACACGGTTAGGGCGCTCAGCTTTCTTCAAGGCCTCTTCAAGATCTTCCTGGCGTACTGGTTTGACCAGATACCCCACGGCGCTGACCTTGAAGGCCTCGACTGCAAATTCATCATGGGCGGTTACGAAAATAACCGCAGGCGGTGCTTCTCGCTCGCATAGTCGGGCAGCTACTTGTAGCCCGTCCAAACCTGGCATACGGATATCAAGCAATACGATATCCGGCTTCAGGTTTTCGACCAGGGCTAACGCTTCTTCGCCATTACTGGCGGAGGGCTCCAAGACTTTATAGCCGTCTAGTTGCCCAACCAGACGGGCCAGACGCTCGCGCGCCAACGGTTCGTCATCGACGATTAGGACGTTCATAGGCTCAGGCTTCCTGCGTGAGTCGCTCGCATGGATAGCGAAGACAGGTTATGTGCCGTTGGTCACGGCGTTCGATTTTGAGACTCGCTCCCGGGCCGAAAAGTGCCGTTAGTCGCGATTCGATATTAGTTAAAGCCTGCTTTGTACCTTTTGGTGGCCGAGGATGCTGCTCGGCCTGCTCATCGAATGGATTACTCATCGACAGTTCGAATATTCCTGCGACATAAGTCGCCTCAACCACTACACATCCTCCCTCGATTCGCGGCGCAATCCCATAAATCAAGGCGTTTTCAAGAAGCGGCTGCAGCGTTAGTTGTGGGATCGGCAGATCATCCGGTACACCATCAATGCGCCAATCGATCTTAAGACGGTCTCCCAAGCGTAGCTTCTCGATCTCCAGGTAGCGACGTGACAGTTCTAATTCTTCTGACCAGCGCACCCGGGTTCCCGGCTTGGACAGGCTGGCTCGAAAGAGGCTGGACAGGTCTAGCACGGCACGCTCGGCCTTGTCGGCATCAATGGCAATCAGGCTGGCAATGCTGTTCAGGCTGTTGAACAGGAAATGCGGGCGGATACGGGCCTGCAGCGACTCGATTCGGGCCTTGAGTTCGGCCTGTTGCTGGCGCCGCCATTGGCTTTGCAGGTAGAAATACCGCAGCATCAGGGCCGACATGATCAGTGCGATCAGTGCATGGCGCTCATAAAGCCTGACCTCGCCAGACTGCTGCATGGGCCCAGCCAGCTCCAGCCAGTCAGCCACGGCGGTGCAGGCAAGGGTCAGCCCTACGACGAGGGCGCAGCAGATTCCACCGGCCAAAGCAGGCTTCAGGCGGGCCAGAAAGGGCCGCAGGCGGCACAGAACAGCAGCAGAAAGCAGCACATTCCATTGCACGAACAGCGATACCAGCGCCAGCCGTATCCAGTTGAAAGAGCCAGTCAGCGGGTCGGCCAATACAAGCACCAGGACCAGCAATTCTGCCAGCACAATCAAGACGAGCAGGGCCTCCGGTTCGCATAGCTCCGGCACAAAAAACTCGTCAACCGGGGCAGGCCGGCGCTTAGTCAGGTATTTGATAGGCATGGTCAAAGTGTTTACTACTATCCGACGAACGGCAAGGTTGTTTTAAAGTTAACGAGATAACTGTGGTGCACGTTGCACCTGCACAAGGCTGTTATCATCCCGTTACGTCCATTCACGTTCAGTGCCATTTGCGAGCCCACTAATGAGCAACGAAAAAACCAATCAATCCTGGGGCGGTCGCTTCAGCGAACCCGTCGACGCCTTCGTCGCACGCTTTACCGCTTCGGTCGACTTCGATAAGCGCCTGTACCGCCACGACATCATGGGCTCCATCGCTCACGCCACCATGTTGGCCAAAGTGGGCGTACTGACGGATGCCGAACGCGATGCCATTGCAGACGGACTGAACCAGATCCAGCGCGAAATCGAGGCAGGCCAATTCGAATGGCGCGTCGATCTCGAAGACGTGCACATGAACATTGAAGCCCGTCTTACTGACCGTATCGGCATCACTGGCAAAAAACTTCACACTGGACGCAGCCGAAATGATCAAGTCGCGACAGATATTCGGTTGTGGCTGCGCGACGAGATCGATCTGATCCTGGCAGAGATCACCCGCTTGCAGCAGGGGCTGCTGGAGCAGGCCGAGCGTGAAGCCGACACCATCATGCCCGGCTTCACCCACCTGCAGACCGCACAGCCTGTGACATTCGGGCATCATTTGCTGGCCTGGTTCGAGATGCTTTCGCGCGACTTTGAGCGCCTGGTTGACTGCCGCAAGCGCGTGAATCGCATGCCATTGGGTAGCGCTGCGCTGGCCGGTACGACCTACCCGATCCAGCGTGAAATCACCTGCGAGCTGCTGGGCTTCGAGGCGGTGGGCGGCAACTCGCTGGATGGCGTGTCCGATCGCGACTTCGCCATCGAATTCTGTTCAGCCGCCTCGCTGGCCATGATGCACCTGTCACGCTTCTCCGAAGAGCTCGTGCTGTGGACGAGTGCTCAGTTCCAGTTCATCGACCTGCCCGACCGCTTCTGCACCGGCTCCTCGATCATGCCGCAAAAGAAGAACCCGGATGTGCCGGAGCTGGTACGTGGCAAAACAGGCCGCGTATTCGGTGCTCTGACGGGCCTGCTGACGCTAATGAAGGGCCAGCCGCTGGCCTACAACAAGGACAACCAGGAAGACAAAGAGCCGCTGTTTGATGCAGCTGACACGCTGCGTGATTCCCTGCGCGCCTTTGCCGACATGATCCCGGCCATCAAGCCCAAGCGCGAGATCATGCGCGAAGCGGCCCGCCGCGGCTTCTCCACGGCCACTGACCTTGCAGACTACCTGGTGCGTAAAGGCCTGCCCTTCCGCGACTGTCACGAGATCGTGGGCCATGCGGTGAAGTATGGGGTGGACTCCGGCAAGGATCTGGCCGAGATGAGCCTGGACGAGCTGCGCCGCTTCAGCGACCAGATCGAGCAGGACGTCTTCGAAGTGCTGACGCTGGAGGGTTCGGTCAACGCCCGTAACCACATTGGAGGCACCGCACCTGAGCAAGTACGCGCCGCCGTTCAGCGCGGCCGGGCATTACTCGCCAGCCGGTAATGGATACAGGGCGCCATAGGCACTGTGGCGCCCTGTCAGTCTCACGCCTGCCCTGAGCGCTTGAGCGCACGACCGCCCAGTGCGGACCAGTCCAGATGCCCCTCCCCCTGGGCTACGGCTTCCAGCAGGTTGTCTCGCAGTACACTGCCAAACGGCAGCGGTACGTTTTTCGCTTGCCCAGCACTGAGTGCCAACCCTACATCCTTCAGGCCAAGGGTCAGCTTGAAGGCGGCAGGCTCAAAACGCTGTTCGGCAATCATCGCACCGTAGTTTTTGTAAGCCGGTGCCGCAAACAGGGTATTGGTCAGGATATTCAGCAGATCGGCCGGTTCGACGCCATAGCTCTTGGTCAGGGCAGACGCCTCTCCCATCGTCTCGATAGCACTTGCCAACATGAAGTTGCCTGCAATCTTGACGATGTTCGCCCGTAGCGGGTCCTCACCTAATGGCCATGTGGTCTGGCCCATTACATCCAACAGTGGCTGTACCTTGCTTACCGCAGCCTGCGGACCTGCTACCACAATATTCAGGTTACCAGCGACCGCCACATCGGTGCGTCCAAAGACCGGCGCAGAGATGTACTCGACGCCCACCTTGGCATGATGCTCGATCAGCTCGGACACAAAGGCCACTGACAACGTGGCCATGCTGAGGTGGATTACACCGGCCCGTGCGTTATCCAGTGCCCCGCTTTCAAGAATGACGGCGCGGGTAGAGGCATCGTCCGCCAGCATGGAAACCACTACCTCCGCGTCGAACGCGTCAGCGGGCTCACTGGCAGCCTTGGCGCCCTGGCCTACCAACTCTTGAACCGGCTCCTGCGAGCGATTCCAGACCAGAACCTCATGACCGGCCTTGATCAGGTTGCCGGCCATGCCCTTGCCCATTCCGCCTAAACCGATAAATCCGATACGCATGACACTCTCCTCGCTGCTCAATGGCTAAGTGGTGGATTGACCATCATGCCAGGCGAGTTGTGCCCTGCTTATCGATAAAACGCCCGATCAGGCGCTTTCGAGACGCTTTCGGACCATTGCCAAGAAGCTACTCATGGACTGAGCTTTCTCTTCATAGAGCTGCTGCACATGCGCATTTTGCTTCAGGCGATCCAGCAGTGCCTGAGCGGCAGGAAAACCCGCCATCAGATCAAGACTGAACAACTGTTCGGCGACACCACGGGCAAGGTCAATGCTGTAGAGAAAGTAGATATCGGCCAGGGTCAGGGTATCGCCTGCCACATAAGGCGAGAACGAGCCCTGCCGCTTGAGCGTAGCAATTCCCGACCTGAGTTCGTGCTGTGCCTTTTCCTTGATGGCCTCATTTACTTTGGCACCAAAGAAAACCTCTGGATAACACTGACGGGCCGGTAGCTCGATATACAGCTCGATCTCACGCATAAGTGTTCGCACTCGGGCGCGTGCGAAGGGATCGGCGGGCAACAGCGGCGTTCCTGGCTGAGTCTCCTCAATGTATTCCAGAATTACGCTGGTTTCGCTGATAAAGCCATGTTCGGTCTCCAGCACCGGCACCTTGCCGCACGGACTGATGGTGAGAAATTGCTCGTCCTGGCTGGGGAAAACCGTGACGGATTCGAACTCCAGCCCCTTTTCAAGCAACGCAAACTTGACCATGTTGTAATAGTTGCTGACTGGAAACCCATAGAGCTTGAGCATTCGACATGCCTCCAAGGCATTGGACAGATAAGCCAGATAACCGTAGACGCCTAACGCGCCGGTGGAAAGCTTTTCTTGTACAAGACTTTGCCTTTCGCTCTCAAACCGGAACTCTGCAAGACCTGATAAGCCCTAAAGAAGGAGCCTTCCCTGAACAGGAGCGATTTACATGATGAGCCCTACGGGAGCCGCGCATCCCCGTACGGACAAGGCGGATACACTCTTTGGCAACCTTCGGGAGCAACTTGATTTCTACCGCGCGGAGATCCAGTTCGAGTCGTCAATGCTGTCCAACCGGACCAACGCTTACCTGTCTTCGCAATCCTTTCTAATGATTGCGTTCGCCTCATCGATGAGTAACACCAATAGCCAATGGGGTGATCAGTTCACGCTGTGCGTGCCTACCCTGCTGGCGCTTCTAGGCTTGGTTACCTCAATTCACGCCTGGCCTGGAATCAAAGCTGCCTTTGAGGTGATTGAGCATTGGCATCGAAAGCAATGCGAATTACTGGACAGCCTGAACGAGCCCTGTGTTTCAAGTGTGACCCCGCTCTACGGAGCAGGAAACGAACCCCTGAACGGCAGTCGCTATCGTAAATCGCTGCTCTTTTCGCTGCGCTCACCCCTCATTTTCAGTGTGGTGTGGGCATTCCTGGGTGTGCTGGCTGTCTCGCTTCATCTCCTGTACGGATAGCCGTGAGCAGCTTCCTCTGTTAGGCTCCGCGCCCGGTCTTGAAACCGACTGCACTCAAGGAGCGTTACCATGAAGGATCTACTGACATTCGACTCGATGCTTACGCCGAAGATCATCACCCTGCTGTACTGGCTGGGCCTGATCATGACCACCCTGGCCGGCCTGGGCTACATGTTTACCCAGAGTTTTATCCTCGGCCTCATCATGCTGGTGGGCGGCCTTATCGGCACGCGGATCTGGTGTGAATTGCTGATCGTGATCTTCAAGATCAATCAAAACCTGCAAACGCTGGCCAATAAGGCCAATACGACCGGCGAATAACGGCTAACAGCCGCTCGTCGACTCTTATTTAATTTTTCTCAAGACCGGCCGATGGCATGGCGCACTTTCCTTCGGACAGGATGCCATGACCACGATAACCGATCGACTCTCCTCTGCACTGAACGTAGCGTTTCAACCTATACCTACCGCTTCGCTGTCTGCAAAACCTACTGGCACTGATGACTCTACCGCCTCCGTTGAAAAAAGCGGAAAAAGCGAGGACCTGACGCTTGAAGGCGGAATTGCGAGCGGTGGCAAGATCCAAAGTAGCGGTGACGCTGATACCCTGCTCGAAAAGCTGAAGAAGACCATCAAGGATCTGGAAAAGCAGCTGCAACGCGCGCAGAAAGAATTGCAGCAGGCACAGGCCAGTAATGCGTCGGAACAGGAAAAGCAGCTGCGGATACAGGCGGCGCAGATGGAAATCAGCAGCGTGACCGCCTCGCTGCAACAGGCCTATGCGGCGCTGCTCCAGGCTACCAGCGGCAGCACTGGATCAGTTGTGAGCACGACAGCCTGACCCGCTACAGCCAGCCGCGGAATTTGAACCAGGCGTACGGAATGATGGCCGATACCACCATTCCTACCAGTGCGAGCGGGTAGCCGAAGTGCCAACCCAACTCGGGCATGTTTTCAAAGTTCATCCCGTACACCGTACCTACCAGGGTGGGCGGTAGAAACAGAACGGCAGCAATCGAGAACACCTTGATGATGCCGTTCTGCTCGATATTGATCAGCCCCAGGGTCGCATCCAGCAGAAAGCTGATCTCATTGTTCATGCGGTTCTGGTAGTCCCCCAGTGAACGGGAGTCCCGCTCGACCGTTTTCATCCAAGCCTTGGCTTCACGGCAGATCCATTCGCTGGCAGCTCGGTGCAGGTAGCTGAGCAATCGATTAATGCCCAAGAGGCTATCGCTCAACCGGGCAAGCAACAGGCTGCTGCGTCCTAATTGTTTCAAAATGGATTGCAGGTCTGACTTAGGTTCCTTGGGGCCTTCCTCATCAGGCTTGGGCTCCCGGAAAATAGCGTTGGCCAGCCGGTTATGATGGGCCTGAACCGACTCCAGAATATCGGCGATCCGGTCGACGAGACTGTCGAGAAGCGAGATAAAGATCGTATCGCTGCGTTTATGCAAACCCGGATGCTGGCTCAGCTTGGTACGAAAGGCATGAAACGCCGACAATTCGGCATAGCGCACGGTCACGAGCCAGTCAGGCGTCAGGACAAAGTTGAGCACCGAGCCCGTCGGCTGCTGCTCGCTAAAGCCACTGACCACCGTCGTAGTCATGTGCAAGGCGCGCTCACTCTCGTACAGACGGGACGATTCCTCGATTTCAGCCATCTCTTCCCGAGTCGGAATATTCACGGCCAAGCTCTTTTCCAGGAACTGCTCTTCTTCATCGGTGGGCGATAAAAGATCGATCCACAAGGCATCCTGGGGGAGAGGCTCATCGGGTGTGATGGTCTTAGGGGTTAACATACCGTTAACGAGGGTGTAGCAGGTAATCATTGCTGCTTGAACTCCATTATCTGCCAGTGACTGGCATTAACTGTCCTGAGTGAACCAATACCATGTCTGACCATAATGAGAACGAAGAATCCTTTGTTGAATCACATCTGATCTCGGCGATCGAGAACCAGCTAGCGGCTGGAGAGCCGCCGTTTACCCAGGCCGTCCTTAACAAATTGACCCTGGTAGGCCACGAGCGCGAAGAGATTATCCATATGATGGCTATCGTGCTGGCCAATGAAATCGAAACCATGATGATTGAAGATCGCCCCTTCGACACGGCCCGCTACGAGCAATTGTTGCGGGCACTCCCAGACTTGCCGGAAACCGGCACGGACGTCGAATAGCGCAGAGCGGGCTGCTGATCAGTGGTTTTGGACAGGCGGTAGCGCCCAGCGAGACGAACGCACTGTGAACCAGTCGTACTTTATGGGCACGACTGGTACGCTTGCGGCTTAGCTATGGACCTGTCATGACCCGCTTCCCTGATCTTCAACTGGATGACGACGAGGGCATCGATCGCAAAGCCCTTAAGCAGGTACGTGCGCGCTTTCTGACCATCAATACCGGTCGCCTCGTTCGCGCCCTGGAAGGCTTGCCCAGCCGCCAGCAGCCTGTGTTGACCCTGCTGCCGCTGTTGTTGCACGTCAATCATCCCCTGTTACCAGGCTATGTATCGGCTAACACACCGGCTGGCCTGACTGGCTTCGAGCCTGCCGACGAGCAATTGGCAGAGGCCCGCCGCCTGACCCGCTCCTTTGTCTACAAGCCTGCCCGTACCCACCGGGACGAGCCGCTGCATGGCCTCTACCTCATGGGTAGCCTGGGCACGCTGACCCAGGCCGACAGCAGCGACCTGGACATGTGGCTCTGCCATGCACCCGGCATGAGCGCACAAGCGCTCAGCGAGCTGCAACGTAAGTGTGCGTTGCTCGAAACCTGGGCGGCTTCGCTCAATGCTGAGCTGCATATCTTTCTGATCGATGCTGACCAATTTCGCCTGGGCCAGCGCCCGGGGCTTCTGACTTCGGACGATTGCGGTACGGCGCAGCACTTCCTGCTGCTTGACGAGTTCTACCGCACCGCCATCTGGCTAGGCGGCCGCACGCCGCTATGGTGGCAGGTACCCGTCGCACAGGAGGAAAGCGATTACGAAGGCTTCACACAACGGCTGCTAAACCACCGCTTCATCAAGGCGCGTGAGGTGCTGGACCTTGGCCACATTGACCATATTCCGGCGGGCGAATACATCGGTGCGGGCCTATGGCAATTGTTCAAGGGTATCGGCTCGCCCTACAAATCGGTTTTGAAGCTCATGGTGACCGAGCTATATGCGTGTGAGCATCCGCACACCATTACGCTCAGCCGCCGCCTCAAGCAACTGGTCCATGCAGGCGTTACGGATCTCGATCGGGTCGACCCGTACATGCTGGCGTACCAGCGTCTGGAAGAATACCTGCTCTTGCGCGGCGACCATGATCGACTCGAACTGGTCCGCCGCTGCCTGTACCTCAAGGTTGGCAAGCCCCTCAGTCGCCCACCCCGGCAGGGCCGCAAAAGCTGGCAGCGTCTGCGGATGGAAAAGCTGACGCAGTCCTGGGGCTGGGATGAGCACATGCTGCGCAAGCTGGACGAGCGCCAGGGCTGGAAAGTAGATGATGTCAGCGCTGAGCGGCGTATCCTGGTCAATGCCCTTACCCACAGCTACCGGTTCTTAGCCCAGTTTGCCCAGCAGCAACAGGTCGAAAGTCATCTCAACCCGCGTGATCTGAATATCCTGGGCCGCCGCCTGTACGCAGCGTTCGAGCGCAAGGCCGGCAAGATCGACTTCATCAACCCGGGCATTGCGCCAGACCTGGCTGAGGAGTTCGTTACCCTGGTGCAGGAGGAGCGCCCCTTTGGCGAGCGTCGTCGCCCGTGGTCGCTGCATCGCGGCAACCTGACGACAGAGGAGTGTCACTCCCATTCACCGCTCAAGCGCACCTGGGAGCTGGCTGAACTGCTTGCCTGGTGTCGCCACAACGGCATTATTGACAATGCCACGCGCCTCACCCTGCATAGCGGTGAAAGCGACCTTACCGTTTTCGAGCTCAACAACCTGATCCAGAGCCTCCAGCAGAGCTTTACAGACCGCCCGGATACCGTGCCGGAAGCTGTATTGCTAAGCCCGGCGGCACCTCGTGAGGTGCTGCTGCTGATCAATGTGGGCGTCGATCCGCTTTACCAGCACAGCCAGCGCAACGTCTATCTCACGAGTGACCGTATTGACGCCTTGGGCTATGCTGGCATGCGTGAAAACCTTGTGCTGACGCTGGATCAGATCACGCTCAACAGCTGGAATGAGCTACACGTCAATCGCTTCGAAGGGGCCAATGCCCTGCTCGACTGCCTGTGCGCCTATTTCAATAGTCTGCCTTCATCCGAAAGTGAGCCGCTGCCTCGCCTGACGATTCGCAGCTTTTGTCGAAACCGGGCACCACTGATCGTGGAGCGCGTAGAAGCGGTGTTCGAAGAGGTCCGCACAGCCATGCTGCGCGAGCACAGGACGCGTTACTTGCTACAGATCCAGCAGCGTTTCCACATGCTGGATCGGCGCGATGGCAAGTTGAACCATACCCCCCTGGCGGATCGAGACTCCCTGCTGATGCATCTGTCCGCTCTGCAACAGGAATGGACCCCTCTGAGCCTTGATCCTCATGCATTGGAAGGCGATGAGCTTGGTCTGATCCTGCCGCTGGGGCGCATGGGTAGCATTCAGGTGTTTTATCGCCAGGAAAGCGAGACGGCGCGGGTCTATGTGCTGGATGAGCGCAATACGCTGTGGTCACAGCGCCTGCCCTTCCATGATGAGCACACGTTGCTGGCGCCGCTACAGCGCTTTCTGAACTCCATCCATCGAAGACAGAGCGCTCAGGTGCCAATAGAGGCAGATCGAATTCCCCGGGTAGAAATGCACTACTTTCAAGTCTTGCCACCAGCCCCTCAGCGAGCGCAGCACTTAGAGCGTCGTCAGGTCAATCTGCCGCTGGAAACGGTACCGTACTACGCCGTTCAGGCTATTGTCACGGCCACTAAAACAGGCCGTCGACTGGTAACGCTGTATTGCGATCATCGTGAGTTTTCCGAACTGGAATACGGCCCCTTGCTCTATCGAGAGGTGGCGCGCCATATCCTGGCACGCCGCCGTACCGGAGAGCGTTACCGCTGCTACCTGACGGACCTGGATCTCCTGCATCTGCCTGGCGAGCCTCGCCCGCATACTCTGGCGTACCTGACACTTAAGGCCGAGCTGGAAGACGCGCTCAATCAAGCATTCGAAGCGGTCTGATCAAGAGCCGACCGCTTTGGCCGTCGGCTCCAGCTCCAGCAGCGACAGGTGCAGCGTTTTGCCACCCGGTGCTGCACACTCAACACGCTGCCCCACAGTTTGACCCAGCAGTGCGCTGCCCACAGGCGTCAGCACTGATACCGTACCTTCTTCCCGAGCTTCGCTGGGATAGACCAAGCGCAAATGGTACTCCTTGCCACTGCCCTCTTCGCGGCAATGTACCTGGGAATGCATGGTCACGACGCCCTCTGCCTCGTCGGGCGATACGACTTTGGCGCGCTCCAATTCCTCCTCGAGCGCTTCAGCGGCTGGGCCGAACTCTTCAAGGCTATCGAGCAGGCGGTCGAGCTGCTGGTAGTCAGTCTGCGTGATGATGGGCTGAGCGATCTGGCGCATGATGCCTCCTTTGGCGGCTGGGTGTCGGAAACGGGCATGCAGCAGCGGCTACAGGCGGCGCTTCGAAGGGTGAGCTGGCATGTCGCATGCCGAAACGGATGCCGCACAGGCGGCAGTGGGAATGCAGCGCTGTGCTGCGGATGATCTGACCGTAACACAAGGATCAGGGCAGACGGAACCACCGGTCAGCTAGTGGCGGATCGGTGGTCCCTACGCGCCTGAGCCGCCAGAATGATGGCCCGACGCTCCTCGGCCGACGCTTCGCCCCAAGCCAGGATCTCGTCCAGCGTACGACCGCATCCCAGGCAGATATCCTGACTGCTCAGGCAGCAGCGCCGAACGCAGGGTGAGGCAACCAACTCGGCGTCCTCACCCGGCAAAGTCGAATTAGAGCTGGCTGAAATCGAGCTCATCGCCTGTTTGCTCGCGAATAACACGGGTCAACAGCTCGCCCAACGGCTCCTTTGTACTGTCGCAAATCCACTGGTTGCCCGCTTCGTTATAGTCAAAGTGATAGCCGCCCGAACGCGCGGCCACCCACAGCTGTTTTAGCGGGGGCTGGCGGCTCAGGATGACCTGACTGCCATTTTCCAGGCGAATGGTGAGAACACCGGCACTGTTTTCCAGATCCAGGTCCAGATCGCTGTCATCGAGGATGTCTTCGACCGCTTGCTGGGTGGTATCGACAAGATCGTGGAAGCGGGCTTCGCTCAGACTGCTCATGGGGTTCCTTGAATCGGTATTGAAAAGAGCATCGACGTTACCCCGCCGACCGCGCCCCGTCCAGTCGCAAAGATAGCCATACTGCAAGGCTCGTCGAGCTTGCGCGCCGTTACATAGGCAAGGGGGCAGGTGCCGGGTATACTCCGGGGCAATCATGCTTTTCAAGGATTCGCCATGAAGCGCCTTTCCCTTGCTCTAATTGCTTTCGCATGCCTGCTGGCAGGCTGCGGCCAAAAAGGTGACCTGTATCTTCCAGACGATCAAAAAGCGGCTCGCGAGCATCGCCACGACACGTTCTGATCAGGGAGCCTTTCATGGAGTCATTTACTTCCCGCGCAGGTAGTCTGCATGCGGAAGGTGTGTCGCTGAGCGCTATTGCAGCGCGTTTCGGCACACCCACTTATGTATATTCCCGGGCGCACATCGAAGGCCAGTATCGTGCCTATACCGATGCGCTGGCCGGGCTGCCCCACCTTGTCTGCTTTGCCGTCAAGGCCAACTCCAACCTGGGCGTGCTAAACGTTCTGGCCCGCCAGGGCGCAGGGTTCGACATCGTCTCTCGTGGCGAACTCGAACGTGTACTGGCTGCCGGCGGCGAAGCCAGCAAGGTGGTGTTTTCCGGCGTTGGCAAGACGCGCGATGACATGCGCCGTGCGCTGGAAGTCGGCGTGCACTGCTTTAACGTCGAATCGCGTAACGAGCTTGAGCGTCTGCAGGAAGTCGCTGCCGAGATGGGTTGCAAGGCGCCTGTCTCGCTGCGTGTGAACCCTGATGTAGATGCTGGCACGCACCCGTATATCTCTACTGGTCTCAAGGAAAACAAGTTTGGTATCGACATCGCCGAAGCCGAGGCTGTCTATGCCCGTGCGGCGGAGCTGCCAAACCTTGAGATCGTTGGGGTGGACTGCCATATCGGCTCCCAGCTCACAACGCTCGAACCCTTCATTGATGCACTGGATCGTCTGTTGGCGCTAGTCGACCGGCTGGCCGGGCGCGGCATCACAATTCGTCATCTGGACCTGGGCGGCGGATTGGGTGTGCGTTACCGCGACGAGCAGCCGCCGCTGGCGAGTGACTACATCAAGGCCATCCGCGAGCGCATTGCCGGACGTAACCTTGGACTTGTCTTCGAGCCGGGCCGCTTCATTGTTGCCAATGCCGGTGTGCTGCTCTCCCGCGTGGAATACCTCAAGCACACCGAGCACAAGGATTTCGCCATTATCGATGCAGCCATGAACGACCTGATTCGCCCGGCGCTCTACGACGCCTGGATGGATGTCGTACCGGTCACGCCTCGTGACGGTGAGACCCGCACCTATGATCTGGTGGGCCCGATTTGCGAAACCGGTGATTTCCTGGCCAAGGGGCGCGATCTGGTTCTGGCGGAAGGTGATCTTCTGGCAATCTGCTCTGCAGGCGCTTATGGCTTTACCATGAGTTCGAATTACAACAGTCGCGGTCGTGCGGCTGAGGTGCTGGTAGATGGCGAGCAGGCCTTCGAGGTGCGCCGCCGTGAGACGGTTGAGGAACTCTATGCAGGCGAAAGCCGGCTGCCGGAGTGATCTCTCATGCTATTGCGGTTTACCAAGATGCATGGTCTTGGCAATGACTTCATGGTCCTTGACCTGATCAGCCAGCACGCGCACATCCAGCCCAAGCACGCCCGGCAATGGGGCGATCGGCATACGGGTGTCGGCTTTGACCAGCTCTTGATCGTCGAAACGCCAAGTAACCCGGATGTCGATTTCCGTTATCGGATTTTCAATTCCGACGGGTCGGAAGTCGAGCAGTGCGGCAATGGTGCGCGCTGCTTTGCCCGCTTTGTCTTCGACAAGCGCCTGACGGTCAAGAAGGTCATCAAGGTCGAGACCAAGGGCGGCATCATCGAGCTGCGGCTGCGCAACGACAATCAGGTGACGGTCGACATGGGCGCACCGCGCCTTGAGCCGAAACAGATTCCGTTTGAAGCTGAAGGCGAGGCGATCAGCTACCCGGTACAGGTCGAGGGTCGGACCATCGAACTTGCCGCAGTCTCCATGGGTAATCCCCACGGCGTGCTGCGGGTCGATAATGTCGATACCGCACCGGTGCATGAGCTCGGCCCCAAACTTGAGCATCACCCCCGCTTTCCGAACCGGGCCAATATCGGCTTTCTTCAGATCATCGATGAACACCGGGCGCGCCTGCGCGTCTGGGAGCGCGGTGCCGGAGAAACCCAAGCCTGCGGGACGGGCGCCTGTGCGGCCGTGGTTGCAGGTATTCGCCAGGGTTGGCTAAATTCGCCCGTACAGATCGAGTTGCCCGGCGGCCTGCTCGATATCGAATGGGCCGGTCCCGGCAAGCCGGTACTCATGACCGGACCCGCCGTCCGTGTATACGAAGGCCAAGTACGTTTATGACTGACCAAACGCCACCGCTTGATGCCGACCAGGTTGCAGCCTGGCTGGAACAGCATCCGGACTTCTTTGCGGACCGCGAAGACCTGCTCGCCGAGATGCGCATTCCACACCAGCGCGGCACGGCGGTCTCCCTCGTGGAGCGCCAGCTGGGTCTGCTGCGGGATCGCAACGTCGAAATGCGCCATCGGCTGGCACATCTGATGGATGTGGCCCGTGATAATGACCGGTTGTTTGATAAAACCCGCCGTCTCGTGCTTGACCTCATGGATGCCAACACCTTGGAAGATGTGATCAGCACCGTCGAAGACAGCTTGCGCCATGAGTTCAAGGTGCCTTATGTCGGGCTGATTCTGTTCCACGAATCGCCCTTGCCGGTAGGTCGCAGCGTGACCAGCGCCGAGGCGCATCAGTGTATTGGCGGACTGCTATCGGGCGGTAAGGCGGTCAGCGGGGCGTTGCGCTCACATGAGCTGAAGTTCCTATTTGGCGAAGCCGCGCAGGACGAGGTTGGATCGGCCGCGGTTGCGCCCTTGATTCACCAAGGCATGCATGGCGTACTCGCCATTGGCAGCCCCGACCCACAGCATTACAAGAGCTCACTAGGCACGGTGTTTCTAACCCATGTTGCCGAAGTGTTGTCTCGCGCCCTGCTGCGCTTTCCCACTCCTCTTCGCTCGGTACGCTGACATGGAAGAACGCCTCGACGCTTACTGCCAACACCTACGCAGCGAGCGTCAGGTGTCGGTCCATACCCTTGACGGCTACCGTCGTGACCTGCTGAAACTCCTGGCATTCTGCCGCGAAGAACAGCTCACCGACTGGAACAACCTTGACGCCCGCCGGCTGCGTGCGCTCATCGTTCAGCTGCACCGCAAAGGCCAGTCCAGCCGCAGCCTTTCCCGTCTGCTCTCGGCTATCCGGGGCTTTTACCAATATCTTATCCGCGAAGGCATCTGCCAGCATGATCCCGCCAATGGCGTCAGTGCGCCCAAAGGCCAGAAGCAGCTGCCCAAAAACCTCGACGTAGACCGTACCACCCAACTTCTGGATGGCGCGGTAGAGGATGATTTCATCGCCCTGCGTGACCAGGCGATGCTTGAACTCTTTTACTCGTCCGGCCTGCGTCTGTCCGAACTGGTCGGATTGGATATCGTTGATCTGGACCTTAAGGACGGATTGATCAGCGTGCGCGGCAAAGGTAACAAGCGCCGTATCGTCCCGGTGGGCAGCAAGGCGCGAGCGGCTATAGAGCGCTGGTTGCCGCAACGTGCTCTGGCAGCTCAGGATGATGCTGTCTTTATCGGCCAGAGCGGCCGTCGGCTTACGCCACGGGCGATTCAGCTGCGCGTCCGCGAGGCCGGTGTGCGCGAGCTGGGCCAACACCTGCACCCGCACATGCTGCGCCACAGCTTTGCCAGTCACATGCTGGAAACCTCACGCGATCTGCGGGCGGTGCAGGAATTGCTGGGCCATGCGGATATCGGCACGACTCAGATCTATACCCATCTGGATTTTCAGCACTTGGCACAGGTCTATGATGATGCCCATCCACGTGCCAAGCGAAAGACAGAATCCACATGACTATCCGCCTGATTACATTCGATCTCGACGACACCCTATGGGACATTGCCCCGGTTATTCATAGCGCCGAAACCGCTTTAAGAACCTGGATGGAGACCCATGCGTCACGGCTGGGCCCGGTTCCGGTCGAGCATCTGTGGCAAATCAGGGACCGCTTGCTGGAGCATGATCCCGGACTCAGGCACCGCGTCAGCGAACTGCGCCGCCGTGTTATTCATGGGGCCTTGCAGGATACGGGCTACGAAGAGCCGGAGGCCGGCCAGCTGGCCGAAGCCGGTTTCGCTGTCTATCTGGCGGCTCGCCAGCAGGTCACGCTATACGAGGACGTGCACGAGACGCTGGAGCAGTTGTCGCTGCGCTACGACCTGGGCGTGTTGACCAATGGCAACGCCGATGTTCATGAGATTGGCCTGGCCGACTACTTTCGCTTTGCCCTGTGTGCTGAAGAGCTGGGCATTGGCAAACCCGACCCGCACCCCTTCAACGAAGCGCTACGCCGGGCTGGGGTTACTGCCGATGCTGCTGTCCATGTGGGCGACAACCCTATCGACGACATTCAGGGTGCCCAGCAGGCCGGAATACGAGCCATCTGGTTCAACCCTGCCGGCAAGCCGTGGGTGGGTGAGAATACACCCGATGCCGAGATCCGTAGCCTCAACGAGCTGCCAGCCGTTCTCGAACGGTGGAGCTAGGCTATGGGATGGATCAGTCCTGGTCGAAAGACTGATCCATCACCAGCGCAGGCTGCTCATGGCGTGGAGTGCCAACCGGTCGAGCCGGATTGCCAACCACTGTGGTATGCGGGGCGACCGGCTTGAGTACGATACTGCCCGCGCCTACCTTCGCACCTTCGCCGATTTCGATATTGCCCAGGATCTTCGCCCCAGCGCCAATCATTACACCGCGCCGTACTTTTGGATGGCGGTCACCACACTCCTTGCCTGTCCCGCCCAGCGTGACCGACTGCAGAATGGAAACATCGTCCTCCACCACCGCCGTCTCGCCGATCACGATACCCGTACCATGGTCGAGCATGATGCCCTGCCCAATGCGGCTGGCCGGATGGATATCTACGCCCAGCGTCTCGTTACAGCGAGCCTGGATATAGAGCGGCAGCATACGGTGGCCGTCGAGCCAGAGGCGGTGCCCGAGACGGTAGGCCTGGATAGCCAAGAACCCCTTGGAGAACAGAAAGACCTCCAGCAGGGTAACGAAGGCGGGGTCACGGGTGACGGTAGCCTCAAGGTCGGACCAAGCGCTTTCAACCAGCTCGGGGTGTTCACGCTGCACACTCACAAAGCGCTCTTCAAGCGTCTGACGCTGCACCGCATCGACAGTAAGCGTTCGGCTCAGACGAAAGGCCAGAGCACTCCCCAGCGCTTTCTGCTCCAGGATGGATTCGGTCAGCCAAGGCTCCAGGGCGCGCTCCTGGATGATGGCGCTGGAAGCAAGGTCAAGCAGGCTCTGCCAGCGCGCCTGAGAAGTCGGAGTCGAGGTCATTGGTATGGGGTCTTCCTGCAGATGGGCCGCACAGGATAATCCTCACACCAAAATTCGCCAGATATAAAAAACCCGCCATAGAGACGGGTTTTTAAATCATATCGGGCGGCTGCCGTATTTGCTGTCCGGCTTTTTAGGCGGGTCAGCAACGACATTTGCGTCAATCTCCTGCACTTTGCCACCACGGGCCAGGAATTCCTCCATGGCTCTGGCGAGCGCATCACGCTCCTTCTGCTTGGCCTCGATGGAGGGCAACTCCTCGGGCTCAGCTTCTTTTTTCTTCTTCCCTTTGCCTGCAGCAGGTTCCGCTTCAGCACTATCGTCGACTTCTACGTCAGGCTCGTCTGCCGAAGCAGCAAAGTCCTCGGTATCGTCATCGTCAGTGGACTCCAGGTCGTCCTGTTCCAGCTCTTCATCACTCATAAAAAACCCTCGAAAACCAGGTTAGTTACTGACCAGCCGCGAGTTTGACGTGGCTGCTCAAGAAAAATTCATGCTGGCATACCTTGCAAGGTAGCCACTATCCGACGAGCGCCACCATGGTCGCGGTGCTCACCCAGGTAAATCCCCTGCCACGTCCCTAGCGCCAGCCTTCCGGCTTGCACAGGAATGGTCAGACTGCAGCCCAGAAGGCTGCTTTTGAAGTGCGCCGGTAGATCGTCCGGCCCTTCATAATCATGTTCGTAACCCGGCACGTCCTGCGGCACGAGACGGTTGAAGAACCGCTCGAAATCACGACGCACCGCACTGTCGGCATTCTCGTTGATCGTCAACGAGGCCGACGTGTGCTGCAGCCACAGGTTGAGCAGCCCGATCTGACAACTTTCCAGCTCGGGCAACGCTGACTCCACCTCATCCGTGATGAGATGAAATCCACGGTTGCGGGCGCGCAGCGTGATCTGTCGCTGATGCCACATGGTGGACTCCTAGGCGTGCTGGGCGCGCATTCTAGCGCGGCTTCAAAAAAAACAAAGAGGCTCTTTAAAGTTGACGTTCAGACCGGGCTGGCGCGCGGGTGTTCCGGGCAGCAGCGCACGAAAAATGACTTTATTCGCCACACACGAAAAGAGCGCCCAAGGGCGCTCTTTTTGCCGACCAACGGTGGTTGGTTCGCTATTACATATTGTAACCGCGCTCGTTGTGTAGCGTCAGGTCCAGACCGACAGCTTCTTCCTCATCACTGACACGCAAGCCCATGACCATATCGATCACTTTCAAAATGACAAAGGTCAGGATGCCGGTGTACACCAGCGTGAACAGAACACCCTTGAGCTGGATCCATAGCTGGCCGCCGATATCGGTCACGGCACCAAAGCCGCCCAGGGCAGGCGCCGCGAAGATACCGGTCAGCAGTGCGCCTACGATACCGCCAACGCCATGCACGCCAAAGGCGTCCAGGGAGTCGTCATAGCCTAGCTTGCGCTTGAGGCTGGTGGCGCAGAAGAAGCAGATCACGCCAGCGACTGCACCAATAATCAGCGCACCCATCGGGCCAACCGTACCGGCGGCTGGCGTGATAGCGACCAGACCGGCTACCACACCCGAGGCAATACCCAGGGCGCTTGGCTTACCATGAGTGACCCATTCGGCAAACATCCAGGCGAGAGCTGCAGAGGCGGTGGCAATCTGCGTAACCAGCATGGCCATACCTGCCGTACCATTGGCGGCTAAAGCGGAGCCTGCGTTGAAACCAAACCAGCCGATCCACAGCATGGCAGCGCCCATCAGGGTATAGCCCAGGTTATGGGGAGCCATTGGCGTCGTTGGATAGCCTTTACGCTTGCCCAGTACCAGAGCAGCCACGAGACCGGCAATACCGGCGTTGATGTGAACCACGGTGCCGCCTGCGAAATCCAGTACGCCCCAGTCCCACATCAGGCCACCGTCACCGCTCCAGACCATATGTGCGATCGGCGCATAGACCAGCGTAAACCAGGCGCCGGTAAAGACCAGCATGGCAGAGAACTTCATGCGTTCGGCGAATGCACCCACAATCAGAGCCGGGGTGATGATCGCAAAGGTCATCTGGAAGGTGACGAAAATGCTTTCAGGGAACAGCGCGGCCGGACCTGTCAGTCCATCATGGGTGATGGAACTCAGGAAAGCCTTGCCGAAGCCGCCAATAAAGGAATTAAGGTTGGTTACACCCTTCTCCATGCCAGTCGTATCAAAGGCAAGGCTGTAACCGTAGATCATCCAGAGAATGCTGATCAGCCCGGTAATGGCGAAGCATTGCATCATGACCGACAGGATATTCTTGGCGCGAACCATGCCGCCATAAAACAGCGCTAGGCCCGGAATAGTCATGAAAAGCACGAGTGCTGTAGACACCAGCATCCACGCCGTATCGCCGCTATTTAACGTCGGCTCCGCCGCTGCTTCCTGAGCCATGGCAAGGCCCGGCATAGCGAGGGACAAAAGGGCTCCTAGCCCTGCGTACTTGCGCAGAGTCATGATGTTCTCCTGGGGCTTTGGGGGGGTATGGAGTACGGTGTTTTTAAATAGCGTCGGTATCGGTTTCGCCGGTCCTGATACGAATGGCTTGTTCCAGATTCACAACGAAAATCTTGCCGTCACCGATCTTGCCGGTGTTGGCTGCCTTGGTGATGGCCTCAATGACACGGTCGAGCTGGTCATCGGCAATGGCAACATCGATCTTCACCTTTGGCAGAAAATCGACCACATACTCGGCCCCGCGATACAGCTCCGTATGCCCCTTCTGGCGACCGAAACCCTTGACCTCGGTGACGGTGATGCCCTGAACGCCGATCTCGGACAACGACTCGCGAACGTCGTCGAGCTTGAACGGCTTGATGATGGCGGTGACTAGTTTCATAAACTTCTCCCGAAAAATGGACTTGCCCCAGGAACGAACCCCGTCTCAAGTCTAAGCGCAGTCTGTGGCTTTGTAACGTCGCACCGCTCTAAAACGGTTCGCCGCCACCCTTGCCTGCCCTACGAAGCGCTCACCGCTTCGCTTCCGCATCGATAGTGTTTGGTGCATCTGTCATAGCCGCTAAAGCAGAAACCTTGCCATCTCGTGCAAAGCCGCATGGCGTAACGCCTGTATGGGCTTTTAACGAGAGAGATAAAACCGTTTTCGCAGCAGATCGCACCATCCTGGCGCATAACGCTCGGGAGGAGCGCACAAAAAACGTGCAGATGTTCGGCATCGTGGCGCTGGAAAGGAGCGTGATACACTGGTTCAAACTTTTTAAATGGATGAAGCGTATGTTCCCACCTAAAGCGCTACTCGACTCCCTGACCCAGCAAGCCAGCCGCCTGTTTGGTGAAGGCTCGCCCCGTGCCGATATCGAAAATCAGTTCAAGGCGCTGATGCAGAGCGGCTTTAGCAAGCTTGACCTGGTTAGCCGTGAGGAATTCGACAGCCAGATGCTGGTACTCGAACGCACCCGCGCCCGTCTTGAGGCATTGGAAGCCCGCCTGGCCAACCTAGAAGGGCAGAACCAACCTGCCTCAGCGGCTCAGCCTGCGCAGGACGCTCCGACTTCAGCCAAAATGGCCTTCCAGAACAACAAACCGGAATCCACCCCGCCGAACGCCGAATAACCCGGCCGGCGGGACATTGATCAAGGAGTGATCATGTCTCTCGCCATCGTTTGCAGCCGCGCCCAGGTAGGCGTGGAAGCCCCCTGCGTTACCGTAGAAGCGCATCTGGCCAATGGCCTACCGGCACTTACCCTGGTAGGTTTGCCGGAAACAGCTGTCAAGGAAAGCAAGGACCGCGTTCGCAGCGCCATCCTTAACTCTGGCTTCGATTTCCCGGCACGCCGCATCACCCTTAACCTAGCCCCTGCCGATCTACCCAAAGACGGTGGCCGCTTCGATCTTGCCATTGCCTTAGGCATCCTGGCGGCCAGCGCACAGCTGCCCGCAGATGCCTTGGCAGATATCGAATGCCTGGGTGAACTGGCGCTTTCCGGTGCACTGCGCCCCGTCCAGGGCGTGCTACCCGCGGCGCTTGCTGCGCGCGAGGCTGGACGTACGCTGATCGTGCCTCATGAAAACGCCGAGGAAGCCAGCCTGGCTGGTGGGCTCAAGGTCATTGCAGCAGGCCATCTGTTGGAGATCGCTGCGCACTTTGCAGGGCAAACACCTATTACACCCTACGAGGCACAAGGGCTAAGGCGACAAGAGCGGCCCTATCCCGACCTTATCGATGTGCAAGGTCAGGCAGCAGCCAAGCGCGCATTGGTGGTTGCGGCCGCAGGCTCGCACAACCTGCTGTTAGCCGGCCCGCCAGGAACAGGCAAAACCCTTCTGGCCAGCCGCTTGCCTGGTTTGCTTCCACCGCTAAATGAAGTCGAAGCCCTGGAAGTGGCAGCCATTCATTCGGTGGCGAGCCACACGCCTATGGCTCACTGGCCGCAACGGCCGTTTCGCCAACCGCACCATTCTGCCTCAGGCCCGGCTCTGGTCGGCGGTGGGAGCCGCCCCCGCCCCGGTGAAATCACTCTGGCGCATCAGGGTGTGCTGTTTCTAGATGAGTTGCCCGAGTTTGATCGCAAGGTGCTAGAAGTGCTGCGCGAACCGCTGGAGAGTGGCGAGATTGTGATTTCTCGCGCCCGGGATCGGGTGCGCTTTCCGGCCCGCTTTCAGCTGGTAGCCGCTATGAACCCCTGTCCATGCGGCTATCTAGGCGATCCTGCCGGTCGCTGCCGCTGCTCACCTGACCAGGTACAGCGCTATCGTGGTAAACTTTCCGGTCCACTGCTGGACCGAATCGACATGCATATCACTGTCGCCCGGGAAAGCGTGCGTCTAGGCGGCTCTGACACAAAGAACGATTCCAGCCGCCTCAGCACGCAACAGGCTGCCGAACAGGTCGCCGCCGCTCGTGAGCGGCAACTGGCTCGCCAAGGGGTGGCGAATGCCTTTCTGGATTTGCGTGCCTTGCACCAGCACTGTGCATTGACGGCAGACGACCAGCGGTGGATCGAGAGCGCAGGTGAACGGCTGGGGCTGTCCCTGCGCGCCCTGCACCGAGTAATCAAGGTGGCACGTACGTTAGCTGATCTTGCAGCAGAGCCGCAGATTTTGCGGTCTCATCTTGCTGAAGCATTGCAGTACAGACCCACGAGTGCCTGAGGTGTCCTGAACGACAACGACCTCACGTTTGAATGCCGACCCTCGGAGCGGGTCGGCTAGGCACTCCTTTGCAGCCACCTTGGCGCCGACAGAAAAGGAGAAAGTGCCTGATGGCCACCGAAAGCCAATCACCACCTACCCGTACCCTCAATCCCCCGGTTTTTTGGGGCTCTACCTTCCTCATCCTGGCCCTAGTTATTTATGCCAGCGCCTTTCACGAAAACGCGCAAACCACGTTTGGCCTGATTCAGGGCTGGATCATCGATAATGTCAGTTGGTTCTACATCCTGGCCGTTGCGCTTATTTTGCTTACGGTCGTATTTTTAGGGATGAGCCGCTATGGCGATATCAAGCTAGGCCCAGACCATAGTGAGCCGGACTACAGCAGTACCACCTGGTTTGCCATGCTGTTTTCAGCAGGCATGGGTATCGGTCTGATGTTCTTTGGCGTGGCCGAGCCGGTCATGCACTTTCTGTCGCCGCCCACTGGCCAGGCTGGAACTGTGGACGCTGCTCGTGAGGCAATGATCATCACGTTCTTCCATTGGGGCCTGCATGCCTGGTCCATCTATGCCATCGTGGCGTTGATCCTGGCCTACTTCAGCTTCCGTCACGGCCTGCCGCTAACGCTGCGCTCAGCGTTGTATCCCCTGATTGGCGAACGTATCTACGGGCCAATCGGCCATGCGGTTGATATCTTCGCCATTCTGGGGACCGTCCTGGGTGTGGCAACATCTCTAGGCTTTGGCGTCGCGCAGATCAATACCGGCCTCAACTACCTGTTCGGCCTGGAAGTGTCAGTACCAGTGCAGATCGGTCTGATCATTGCCACCACCGCGCTGGCGACCCTGTCGGTCGCAACCGGTCTGGACAAAGGGGTTCGCCGCTTGTCGGAACTGAACCTGGGCCTGGCTGTGCTACTGCTCCTTATGGTGCTGGTCCTGGGGCCAACCGTGTTCATCATGCAGACCTTTGTGCAGAACACTGGTGGGTATCTCACCGAGATTGTCAGCCGCACCTTCAACCTCTACGCCTACAAGCCTAACGACTGGATCGGGGGCTGGACGCTGTTCTATTGGGGTTGGTGGCTGGCCTGGTCTCCCTTCGTAGGTTTGTTCATTGCCCGTATCTCACGCGGCCGTACGATCCGCGAGTTTGTCTCTGGCGTGTTGCTGGTACCGGCAGGCTTTACCTTGTTCTGGATGACAGTCTTTGGCGATACCGCCATTCACATGATTTCCTGGCAAGGAGTTACGTCGCTGGGCGATGCCGTAAACAAGGACAGCTCACTGGCGCTCTTTGCCTTCCTTGAGCATTTCCCCTTTGCATCAGCCATTTCCATGGTAGCCATCATCATGGTCGTGGTGTTCTTCATCACCTCGGCAGACTCTGGTGCAATGGTGGTCGACATGCTCGCCTCCGGCGGACTAGACAAGACACCTGTCTGGCAGCGGGTATTCTGGGCCTGCTGTATGGGTGTCGTCGCGATTGCACTGCTCCTGGCGGACGGGCTGAAGGCACTTCAGACAGCCACCATTGCAACGGCCCTGCCATTTACTATCGCATTGCTTTGTTCAATGTGGGGGTTGCTCAAGGCATTGAAACTTGATGCCACCAAACGGGGTATCCGCTATCAGGCGCTCAATATCTCTCGCCCCGCCCCTCGTTCAGCTGGCGGCTGGCAGCGCCGTTTACGTAACCTTGCCATGTTTCCCCGCCGTACCCACGTGGTGCGCTTTATCGGAGAGGTGGTCAAGCCTGCGTGCGAATCCGTCGCTGAAGAGTTACGCAAGCAGAGCTATCTGGTCAATGTAAAGGACGGCGACGATGGGCGTGTTCGCATTGAAGTAGGCCCTGAAGAGAACCCTGAGTTCGTGTATGAGGTGCGCCCGCGCGCCTACGCCATGCCAAGCTTTGTCATGGGCGATACGCAAAGTGATCAGAACGAGCGAGAGGATCGCAAATACTTCCGCGCCGACGTGCACTTGAAGGAAGGAGGTCAGGATTATGATGTCATGGGCTGGAGCCGTGACGACATAATTGGCGATATCCTGGATCAGTACGAGCGCCATATGCACTTCCTGCATATCGTTCGCTAAAAGCAGAAGCCATAAAAAAGCCGGTGCATGCACCGGCTTTTTTGTGAGTGCTTCCCAAGCGATCAACTGAAGCGATTGACCTCGTGGTTCAGCTCTTCTGCCAGACGCTTCAGCTCATAAGCCGTGCTGGCCAGCTCTTCTGCTGCTTCACGCTGAGACGCGTTATCCACTGCGATGGCCTGTATGTTACGGCTCAAAGCGGTGGCTGTACTGCTCTGCTCCTGCGTTGCCTGGGTAATGCTGGTAAACTGCTCAACCGCTTGGCCGATCTGTGCTTCGATACGCTCAAGAGCCTGAGCCACATCGCCGTTGAGCGACAGACCCTGCTCCATCAGACGATTACCTTCGTCAATAGAGTTCATGGCACGATTGGTTTCATCCTGTACCGAACCGATCATCTCTGAGATTTCACGGGTGGCCTGGCTGGTACGCCCTGCCAGACTACGCACTTCATCAGCCACCACCGCAAAGCCACGACCCTGCTCACCGGCACGAGCCGCTTCAATGGCAGCGTTCAAGGCCAGCAGGTTGGTCTGTTCAGCAATACCGCTGATCACACTGATAATCCCGCCAATTTGCTGCGAACGTTCGCCCAGCGTATTGACCACAGTAGCGGTTGTACCCAGGGACTTGGCAATCTGCTCCAGCGCCTTGGAGGCCTCTCGCATGGAAGCCGTACCGTTACGGGTTTCGGCGGCGTTCTCGTTAGTCAGCTGCTCGGTCTTACGCATACTGTCAGCGATGTTTTGTGCAGTGGCGCTGAACTCTTCAACGGCACTGGCCATGCTATCAATCTGCGAAGACTGCTCAGCCGAACGACGCTGGGTAACACCCGACAGGGTACTTAGCTCATCGGAGCGACTGGTCACGTCGTGAGACGAATGGCGCACACGCTCTACCGTACTGGAAAGAGCCTCGGCCATCTGATTGAAGCTGTGCGAAAGCTTGCCGATTTCGTCCTGGCTTTCAACTTTCAAACGCACGCTGAGTTGGCCCTGCCCCAACGCCTCAGCCTGCTTAACCAAATGACCCAACGGTTTGAGTTTATGGCGCAGCATCATCACAGAGGCCGCGATGGCAAGTGCCAGTGCCAAAAGGCTACCCAACGCAAGCTTAAGACCTACGTTCCACAGTACGTCCCGCTCTTCAGACAGGGGAACAGTTGCTACCACCTTCCAGGTGTCACCCGGGACAGGAACAAAGACGCTCTGGAACCCTTCTTTGTCATCTTCCCAGCTAATGAGACCGTCACCCTCGTCCATGCCCACTGCGGCCAGTGCAGCATCAGGCTTTGTAGTGTTTGCTGGAGCAATCAGCCACTTGTTCTGCTCGTCCAGAATAGCCAGAGAGCCGCCATGACCAATCCGGAAGGCCGCCAAACTGTCGAACTGCTTTTTCTGTGCATCGGTATAGTCAAAACCGACATACAGCACAGCAATAACCTGACCGGAAGCATCACGCACTGGCGTGTACTGGTTCATGAAGTTACGACCGAACAGCACGGCACGTCCTACATAGGGCTGACCGTCCAGCAGCTTGGTATAGGCTGGATGCTTGTGGTCCAGCTGCGTGCCAATGGCACGGGTGCCGTCCTCTTTCTTAACGGACGTGGTTACACGAATGAACTCATTGCCATCGCGAACAAAGACGGTAGCGGCACCGCTAGTCAATGCAGTGAATTCGTCAACCGATGTGAAATCATTGTTCAGTGGGTTGCCCTGAAGCGTGAGCACAGGCGTTGAGGTGCCCCCGACTGTAACCCGCTCACTCGGATCACGTACAAGCCCTGCACCAAAGCGGCGCTCAAACAGGCCCGCCAAGCGCTGGGTGCTGATTTTCAACGTATCGTGAAAGGTATTGAGCTGGTTAGCCACTAACTCAGCCTCACCTTCCAGATAATGGTGATGGCTTTCTTCTGTGGAAACACTCAGGGAGCGCAACGCAAACAAACTACTTCCTGTAATTACCACGACCAATATAACCGTCAGGGCAACTGCAAGCTGCCCGGCGATACCGAAACGACGTCCCGACATGGGGTATTCTCCTGAGGAACACCAGCGTTTCCCCAACTGGCATTCTTGTTTAGGTTGGCTTTACGACCCGAGATGCTTTACACACAAGGCCCTCTTCGGGGCAAAATCTTCTAAGTCGGTCGTTTTATTATCGGCGGGTTGCGGGACAACTTGATCCCCTTAAGTGATGGATGACGCAGAGAGCGTTATGAGTGGTAGGTCACGTTTGGTAATGTCATAGCGTTGACTTCAGCCAGAAGAAAATCCCTTAACAAGGAGAAGCGCTTTGGGTTTCGCCGAGCCCTTGGCCATACCAGATAATAAGCTTCTCCACTTGCCACCGCTGAGGGCCAGGGTAGGGCCGCCCGCCCAAGCTGGAGGTCCTCCAAGACCATGATAAGGTCACCAATGGATACCCCATACCCGCGTGACGCGGCAGCCATTCCGAGCTCCAACGTGTCGAATACTTGTCCGCCTCTGATCGATATGTCGTCTGACAGCGACATGACTTGAAGCCAGCGACGCCAGTCACGACGATCGGGCGTAGGATGGAGCAGTTCGGTCTCCCGTAAGCGTTGTACATCCCAGGGCCCTTCAGCAGCCGCCTCAGGCGAACAGACCGGAATCAACCACTCTTGAAACAGCAAGGTGCTTTCCCAATCCTCCGGGAAACGGCCGTCGCTCAAGAGCACCGCACAATCAAAGGGCTCATGAAGAAAGTCCACGAAATCGTAATCCATCCAGGCGCTGGTCAGCTGCACCTCAATCCCTTCGTTTGCCTGACGAAAGCGGGACAGTCGCGCCAACAACCAGCGCAGGGATAAGGTGGAAGGCGCCTTGAGCCGCAGCACCCCTTCGTCTACCGACAAGATAGAACATGCCCTGCCTAACGCCTCAAAACCCTCACTGATACCGGGCAACAGCAGTTTGGCAGGCTCTGTGAGTAACAGCTGGCGGCCCGAACGCTCAAACAATCGGCAGCCAAAATGTGTCTCCAGGGTACGGATATGCCGGCTGATTGCGGATTGAGTGAGAGATAACTCTTGCGCTGCTCGTGTGAAAGAGGCATGTCGGGCAGCCGATTCAAAGGCCCGCAAGGCATAGAGTGGAGGTAGACGTGTTGACTCAGGCATGACTAAAACTCATAGCAGGCAGGTTTATTTTCGGTTTGTGGGCTTGATCGAGTGTACTCACAATCAGCCGGGCTATCTGCCTGCCTGGCAGATGCCTCCTCCCTGTTCTTGTGAGTTTGACTCATTCATGACCTTGCTACGTACCGAACTTTCCGCTTTGGCTCGCCTGGCCATTCCGCTGATTACCGCCCAACTAGCCTACGTGGCCATGGTCTTTACCGATACGGTAATGATGGGCCGCATTGGCCCTGACGCGCTGGCCAGTGGCGGCCTCGGCGCGGCTACCTATTCGTTTGTGACAGTGGTCTGCGTAGGCATCATTGCAGCTGTTGGCAATTTGGTAGCAATCCGGCATGGTCAGGACGATACCAATGGCGTAACAGATGTTGCCTGTGCAGGTCTCTGGATCGCAGTGGGTCTGTCCGTGGTCGCTGGACTCATTCTCTGGAATCTGGAGCCTGTATTGCTGGCGCTGGGGCAGGCGCCTGCGACAACACATGAGGCGATGAGCTTTATTCGGACCGTAAGTTTTGCCCTGCCGGGTTACCTGGTGTTCATGTCTCTGCGAGGCTTTACCAGCGGCATTGGCCATCCAGGACCTGTGATGTCTATTGCCATTGGCGGCGCGCTGGCCAATCTAGTGCTCAATTTGGCTTTTATCGAGGGCTGGATGGGCCTGCCTTTCCTTGGCCTTAAAGGCATCGGCCTGATCACCGCGCTGGTCATGACGGTCATGGCGGCGGCCATGGGGCTGACCATTCGGTTACGCAGTGCCTATGCGGCTTATCTCATCGCCCCTAGGCTGCCCCGCTTTAACCGAAACGCGCTCAGCGAGACCCTGCGGCTGGGCCTGCCCATTGGTGGTACCTACGCAGTCGAGACGGCATTGTTTGCTGCTGCTGCGCTTTGCATGGGTGCCTTGGGCAGCACCCAGCTTGCCGCGCACCAGATAGCCAATCAGCTGGTCTATGTTGCCTTCATGATTCCCGTAGGGCTGGCGTACGCCTCCAGCCTACGCGTAGGGTTGCACTTTGGCGCAGGTCGGTTTGCACAGTCGCGTCTGGCCGGGCGTATCGGCATTACTGTCGGAGCCACCTGCATGTTGGCAGTAGCCATTGTGTTCTGGCTTATACCGGAGAGCCTGGTAGGCCTGTTTATCGATCCGAGCGATCCTACTACCCATCCTGTTCTGGCATTGGCCGTCAGCCTATTGGCCATTGCTGCCTGGTTTGAATTCTTCGACGGCATCCAGGGCATTGCCTCAGGCGCATTGCGCGGCATTCGGCAGGCCCGGCAGGCCATGCTGATCGGCTTGATTTGCTACTGCTTTATAGGAATTGTCGCAGCCTGGTTGTTAGGGCTGGTATTAGGCTTTGATGCCCACGGCGTCTGGTGGGGTATGGCGCTTGGCCTGGCCTGTGCGGCGGTTGCGCTGACATGGGCATTCGAGCGGCATATGCGAGGTCTGCTCCATCATGAAGAGGCCGAATCAAGCGAGGCAAAACAATGGCTTACTCACAGTTAAGCTGGCCTTATCCATTATTTCCAGTGAGGCTCCTGCGCTTTTGCTAGTACCAGCCAAGCACCACGGCCGTTACTGCCAAGTAGCGAGCCGTTTTGGCTAGGCCAACCAGCAGGATAAACACAGGCAGCGGCTCACGCATGACACCTGCCACTAACGTCAACGGATCACCAATAATAGGCACCCAACTCAGCAGCAAGGACCAACGCCCGTAACGGTGATACCCCCGCTGCGCGCGTTCGAGTTGATGACTCGAAACAGGAAACCAGCGGCGATGCCGAAAGCGCTCGATTGAGCGACCCAAAAACCAGTTCACCACTGAACCCAGTGTATTGCCGGTAATCGCTGCCAATAGCAGCAGGGGCAGAGAGTAGTCGCCCTTTACGAGCAGCGCAGCCAAGGCTGCTTCGGACTGTGCTGGCAACAAGGTGGCGGCCGCCAGAGCCACCAGAAACAATCCGATATATACCATCAGTTCAGGCATTCGATTTCACCTGACTCAAATTTTCATCACACACGAGATAGTTAATAAACTGCTATTTCCTTGCATTATGAAAAAGGGATAGGAAAAATTTCCATTTAAAAAATAAGCTTCGCTTACAATTGCTTACTAACCACGTGACGCTGCCATTATTAAATTTTTAGCGTCTTAATAATTTTTATAAACTATTATCATTCACGTGAATGTATAACTGTATTTACATACTGATACATCTTATACATTTGTATTTCCCTCCTCTGATTCTATCGAGACGTTAAGCTCCAAGCTCAAGCTGTACGGAGTTGCCCAGGCATGTACGAGCGGGATGAGAAATAAACCCAGAGATGCCATAGGGCTTGTAATGAATATACTTCAGGATATTAAGCACAGTAATAACTTTGACTTTTTACGGCTACTTGCTGCTTCTTTTGTTATTTTTGGCCATTGCTACTGGCTGACTGGCAGGGTATCTGAGGAGCCCTTTCTTCATATGACTGGCCATTCTGACTTGGCTGATATTGGCGTTGATATTTTCTTTGCTATCAGTGGTTTTCTGATTACAGGCTCTTATCTTAGAACCAGTAGCCGCGCTCATTTCATTATCAAGCGAGCCCTGCGTATTTTCCCCGGCCTGTTGCTCGCTACGCTATTCTCGGTTCTGCTTGTTGGTGTTGTGGCTACAACGCTTCCATTAAATGAATATGTTTTCAATAGCGTGACGGCCACTTATTTATTAAATGCCCTTTTGCTAACGCATTACTTGCTACCTGGCGTTTTTGCTGACAATCCTTATGCCAATATCGTTAACGGTTCACTATGGACGCTTCCATTCGAAGCACTGATGTACAGCGGCATTGTAATTCTGGGAATGCTTAAACTATTAAAACGTTACGCCGTAGTGCCTCTTTTCCTGCTTCTGGCGATAGGGCATTTCATTCTGCTTCCCGCTTTGGAAACTGAAAGCCATACCCTCTCAAAGCTGTTTCGGTTGGGTTTGGACTTTTTCTCGGGATCGGCCTTGTACTTGTATAAAGACCGTATCATCTGGAGTTGGCGTATTGCGCTGGGATTATTCCTCGTCTCGCTAGTAACGCTAGGTCATGACACTTGGTTCATTATTCATGCGCTGTCCCTGCCCTATATTGCTCTCTGCTTTGCCCAAGCTAAGACACCTTATTTATGCAAGGCTGGTAAGTACGGAGACTTCTCCTATGGCCTTTATATCTTTGGTTTCCCGATCCAGCAGTTGCTTGTCCTATGGTTAGGTGCTGATTTCAATCTTGCAGCCCTAATAATGCTCAGCTTTATCATCACGCTGAGCTTGGCTTTCCTCTCGTGGCATTTTATTGAAGCCCCTGCGATGAAGCTCAAGACACGCTGGACAACACCTTCACTGGTTTCACCTCATATACAGAAGGTATAAGCCTTAAAGAAACCAGCATTCGGCTGGTTTCTTTTCTAGCGCTCAACTTCCTAGCCCTTCCTCACGCTGAATCGCCGATAGCGCCTGCTTGCTGATCGTCACAGTCCTGTGGAGCGTTAAGCGCGTTTAGCAGTCTATGAAACGTCCCTACGTGACGGAGCCGAAAGGCATCTTTCAAGACTTTGCCCTAACGGTGGCAATTTCATAGAAGCTCTCGCTACTGTACGTGTGACTCGCTGACACTATTCGGACAATAAACCACATGGCATCCACTACTTCGAGACGCACCTTTGTAAAAGGTCTGGCGGCAGGAGGTCTACTGACGGGCCTGGGCCTCTGGCGAACGCCGGTCTGGGCGCTGACCAGCCCCGGTCAGCCTACCGTACTGTCAGGCACTGAATTCGATCTCGTCATCGGTGAAACGCCCGTCAACATCACCGGCACCAAGCGCACTGCATTGACCATCAATGGCACCCTGCCCGGCCCGCTTCTGCGCTGGCGTGAAGGGGATACCGTTACGCTGCGCGTCCGTAACCGCCTTGATGAAGCCACATCCATTCACTGGCACGGCATCATTCTGCCCGCCGCGATGGATGGCGTGCCCGGCCTGAGCTTTAGCGGCATTGCGCCAGATGGCCTATACGAATACCGCTTCAAGGTGCAGCAGCACGGTACTTACTGGTATCACAGCCACTCGGGCTTTCAGGAGCAACAGGGTGTTTATGGTCCGTTGATCATTGATCCGCGTGAACCGGAGCCCTTTACCTATGACCGCGACTATGTGGTGATGCTGACTGACTGGACTGACGAGAAGCCCGAGCACATTCTCTCTACGCTCAAGAAACAGTCTGATTACTACAACAATAACCAACGCACCCTGGTCGATTTCGTTAAGGATGTCAGCGAGAAGGGCTGGTCCGCCACCGTAAAGGACCGCGCCATGTGGGCCGAGATGCGCATGACGCCTACCGATCTTGCCGATGTTACTGGGGCAACCTACACCTATCTCATGAACGGAGCCGCGCCGGATGGTAATTGGACCGGCATTTTCCGGCCCGGTGAAAAGATCCGGCTGCGCGTCATCAACGGCTCGGCCATGTCCTATTTCGATGTTCGCATCCCCGGCCTGAAGATGACGGTCGTGGCGGCAGATGGCCTTCCTATCGAGCCGGTCAGCGTGGATGAATTCCGCATCGCCGTGGCCGAGACCTACGATGTCATCGTCGAGCCAACCGATGGGCAAGCCTATACGATCTTTGCTCAGTCTCTGGACCGGACCGGCTATGCCCGCGGCACGCTCGCAGTGCGCGAAGGCCTTAGCGCACCGGTGCCGGACATGGACCCGCGCCCACTGCTCAGTATGGCGGACATGGGGCACGGTGGGCACGGCGATACGGGCTCGCACCAGCAAGGTATGGATCACACTAGCCATGGCATGGATCATAACGCCATGGATCATGGTTCAGCGCATGCCGGGCATGGCGCCATGCCCATGCAGGCACATCCTGCCAGCGAGAACGGTAACCCCTTGGTCGATATGCAGACCATGACACCTACGCCCAAACTAGATGATCCGGGCATGGGGCTGCGGGATAACGGCCGCCGCGTACTCACCTATGCCGACCTTAAAAGCACTTTTCCCGACCCGGATGGCCGTGAGCCAAGCCGCACCATAGAGCTGCACTTGACGGGCCACATGGAGCGCTTCGCCTGGTCGTTCGATGGCATGAAATTCTCGGATGCCGAGCCGATCAGGCTTACTTACGGTGAGCGCGTCCGTATTGTCCTGGTCAACGACACCATGATGACGCACCCCATCCACCTGCATGGGATGTGGAGCGATCTGGAGGACGAGCACGGCCAGTTCAAGGTGCGCAAGCACACCATCGACATGCCGCCCGGCTCAAAGCGCAGCTACCGCGTAACAGCCGATGCACTAGGCCGCTGGGCCTACCATTGTCACATGCTTTTCCACATGGAAACCGGCATGTTCCGCGAGGTCATCGTCGATGTTTAAGGAGATGTCAGTGAGCCCGTTATCGTCCCACCTGCCGGCCTGTGCCTTTGCACTACTACTGAGCGGCGCACCGTTTACCTATGCGGCAGATGCAGCCTCTGCGGGCAGTCCGGCACAGGCGCATGGTTCCCATAACACCATGAACCATGGGCAGATGGACCACAGCCAGATGTCCCATGAGCACATGGGCCATGGCTCGATGAACCACGGATCAATGGAGCATGGCGGCGCGGAGCACAGTAGCCATACGGCTACCCAGAGTGCGCCAGCTGCCCAAAGCCGTACGCCAATCCCGCCTGTGACTGACGCCATGCGCGAAGCAGCCTTTCCCCCGCTCGCCGGGCATGCGGTCCACGACAGCGCCATCCATAGCTACCTGCTGTTCGATCAGCTCGAATGGCAGGACGCCAAGGGAGGCGCTACGCTTAACTGGCAAGTCGAAGGCTGGATCGGCGGGGATGTAGACCGTTTCAATTTTCGCTCCGAAGGGCAGCGCACCAACGGTCATACCGAAGAGGCTGAAATTCAGGCACTTTGGGGTCATGCCATCACACCCTGGTGGGAAACGGTGGTGGGTGTCCGGCAGGATTTCAAACCCGGCTCGCCTCAGACATGGGCAGCGTTTGGCATCCAGGGCGAAGCCATCAAGGACTTGGATCTGGAAGTAACAGCCTTCTTGGGTGAAGGCAACCAGACGGGTCTGCGTCTAGAGGCGAAGTACGACATGATGCTGACCAACAACCTTATCCTGCAGCCTCACACTGAACTTAACTTTTACGGCAAGAATGATGAGGCCCGTGGCACAGGCTCAGGCCTCTCTGAAACCGAATTCGGCCTGCGTTTGCGCTACGAAATCACGCTGCAATTTGCGCCCTATGTAGGTGTGTCGTGGAATAACACACATGGCCAGACCGCATCATACGCGCGCGAAGAAGGCGAGGACACGCATGATGCCCGGCTGGTAGCCGGTATTCGGATGTGGTTCTAATCATGGCCATGTTGAAAGCCGCCCTGCTGCTAGTTGTTGCCGTTATGGCAATTGCTGCAGTGGCGGTGTATTCCGGCGTGATCAGCGTCGCGGCGGACGATCCCTATAAACTTCAACCGGTGCAGAGCCTGATCGTCATGCTGCGTGATCGCTCCATCGAAGTACGATCCGAGCGGATAACAGTGCCGGATCTGAAAGACAAAGCGCTTATCCGTTCAGGCGCAGGAAATTACAACGCTATGTGTGTAAGTTGCCACTTGGCACCTGGACTTGATGAAACCGAGCTAAGCAAAGGCCTTTACCCTGCCCCGCCTAATCTAAGTCAACAAAGCATTACTGATCCGGCCGAAGCGTTCTGGATCATCAAGCATGGAATCAAAGCCACCGGTATGCCTGCCTGGGGCAAAAGCATGGAGGATAGCTACATTTGGGGGCTTGTGGCCTTCCTGCAAAAACTGCCAACCTTAAATAGTGAGCAATATCAGCAGTTAGTTGCCTCTAGTGATGGTCACTCGCATGGCAGTGGACAACTGAATAGTCATTCACATGGCCTGCGTACCTATCCACAGGGAGAGCCTGGAACCCAGAGAAATCAGGCTATGGACAAAATAAAGCCGCCAACCGATCTGCCTCAAGTTATACACAAGCATGCTGATAGCACAGACCATGTGCACTAAATAAAACCCTTGTGGATAAAATGAAACCAGCCGCCAACATAATATTTATGAAGGACGTGAGAAAGAGTAAGCACGCCTTCAGGAGCAAAGAAGGCAGCAAAGCGGGACTTGTCTAAACCGATGGAAACCGAATTTGGCCAGGACAGGCCGGATAAATGTCAGGGCAAAGACTAGGCAGCCTTTGCCCTGATATGACTATTTAGCTACGGCCGCCGCCGTGGCTGTTCTGACCACCTTTGCGGCCAGCTTCAGAAGCCTTTTCACGGTCATTGGCGAAATTACCGCCGCTATTCTGACCGCCTTTGCGACCTGCTTCAGATGCTTTCTCACGATCGTTAGCGAAATTGCCTGGGTTGTTATTTGCCACTGTCTTTCTCCTCTATTCGGATTGGGACTGGACTGAAATACAACGTGTCAGTTCAGCTAGGTGGACGAAGCTGTGCTCCGCCGTACGTGGGGTTATTTAGCTACGGCCGCCGCCATGGCTATTTTCGCCACCTTTCTTACCTGCTTCAGATGCTTTCTCGCGGTCATTGGCGAAGTTACCGCCACTGTTCTGGCCACCTTTTTTGCCAGCTTCAGATGCCTTTTCACGATCGTTTGCAAAATTGCCTGGATTGCTATTCTGAGTCATGGTCTTGCTCCTCATGGATTGAGACTGGACTGATAAACATCTCAGTTCAGATTGAATGAAGCCGACAGCTTCATTCCTTCAGTGATCAATCAGCTACGGCCACCGCCATGGCTGTTTTGACCACCTTTGCGCCCGGCTTCGGACGCTTTTTCGCGATCGTTGGCAAAATTACCACCGCTGTTCTGGCCGCCTTTCTTGCCGGCTTCAGAAGCTTTTTCACGGTCGTTAGCGAAGTTGCCTGAGTTACTATTCTGAGTCATGTCTTTCTCCTAATGGATGGGACGTGATGCACTGTGTTTTCGCTGAGCGTTTTTCATCAGCGCTCGTAATTTCTGAGGGTCGTTATGGCAGGGAGTTCCAGTTTTTTGCCTGCTTCGAGCCGGTGCAGACGAATGGCATCAGCACGAGTCAATCAGTAATGTACTTAAGCGAAGCGGCTGATTTATAAAGAGTTTTTCTTAGCAAGCTGAATGCACAGAAATAATGCAGCAGCCTCTAACCCTCATCACTGCTGCCTTATAACGGAGCGGTAAGCGCTTCGCCTGAAAACAGGAATAGATGTCTTTATGCATGCAGATAAACACTTAATTCCCATCCTGAACAAACCTTGAATTGCCTTTAATTTTTTAAAATACAGCTCGGCAATAACACGCCTTCAAAACAGGCTGGTCTTGCTGACAGGAACCAACTCACATTAAAAAGCGATCCAGGCAAACTCGATAATTGCTAACAGGCTTTAGCGGTGAAGGATAGGAATGTCTCTTGTTTGACAGACTTAGCCTTTGTACTGATTTTTAGATGCAGCTATCGCTTATCAGTACGGCCTCAAAAGTATCCGAGCTATTTTTCCAACACGCTGGAATGAAATCCAAAACCCAACGTCCTATCGCATTACAGGCGCTGCCTGCCCTTGAACGGACTCACTCGCGGGAGCGGAGACTTCATGCAAATCACTCTTGTACGCCACGGCAAACCTGATCACTCCGGCACTAAATGGCTTTCGCCAAGAGAGATGATGCAGTGGGTCGAGGGCTATCAAACGGCCAATGTCATCTGCTGCAAACTCCCTGCTGATCTTATACAGCTGGCGAGCACTGCCGGTGTGCTGGCATGCAGCTCACTCTCGCGCTGCATGCAGTCACTTAATCATCTGGCAGGAGAGCGTCCTTACGAGTGCGATAAAATCTTTGCCGAAGCACATCTACCTGGGTTCGATCTGCCCTGGCCCAAGCTTCCGGTAAAGATGTGGCGTCTGATGCTACGGTCAGCCTGGTTTTTAGGGTTATCCAGCCATACCGAGTCGATCTTTGCCTCTAACCAGCGGGCCAAGCAGGCCGCCGACATGTTGATCGCACTTGCTCAGGAACACGGCTCGGTCCTGTTGATGGGTCATGGCATTATGAACGTATTGATTGCCCATCACCTGCGCAAACAAGGCTGGGCCGGCCCGCTACATCTGGTCTTGAAAGACTTCTGGCACCCTACGGTCTACCAGAAGGCATAAGATCAGTTCATCGCCTGGTGACCCACTAACCAGATATCGATTTTTTCAGGTGCCCTCTAGGCAAATTGACGTATCGTCATGTTTGCGCGGTGTTGTCTGTTCCTGCCTGAAAAGGCCACTATTCCCATCGGTTGCGGTTCTGCCAATAATTACCATGCCTATTTTGCTTCGTCCTACGCTTCGTCTCACATCCTTGTTAGGTGCAGCCCTGCTGGTAAACCTGCCTATAGTGCTTTCCGCACACGCCAGCGACAGCAGCCAGCTTATAGACCTGATCAACCAGTACCGCGCGGCCCCACAGCGCTGCGATGAGCAACGTACCGCCCCTGTTAGCCCCCTCGCTGCCAACGAGGCGCTGGCCAAGGTTCGGCTATCTCAAGGGATGCAATTGCGTGACGCCTTGCGCGCAGCGGGTTATCAGGCAGCTAAAACTCAGGCCATGGCTCTTTCGGCGCCAGCTGGGGCCGCGTCAGCGATGCAGGTGTTAACCCAAAGCTACTGCAAAGCTGTGCTGGACGCGCATTACACCGAAGTTGGCGTTTCACGCTCGGGTAATCGCTGGCAAATTGTGCTGGCTCAGCCGGTTCTCTCAAGCGATATCGGTGACTGGCAGGCTGCCGGGAAAGAGGTGCTGAGGCTCGTGAACGAGGCCCGCGCCACGCCGCGACGCTGCGGAGGCCAATCGTTCAAGAGTGCCAAGCCGCTCGCCTGGAATGCCAAGCTGGCCAGCACTGCCCTAGTCCATAGCCGCGAGATGGCCTCGCTCGACTACTTCAGCCACACCGGCAAAGATGGCAGCCAGGTAGATAAACGCGCCCAGCAGCAGGGCTACCAGTGGCGGCGAATCGGCGAGAACATCGCCGGTGGCCCCGGATCGCCAAAGCAGGTTGTCTCCGGCTGGCTGGCCAGCCCCGGTCATTGCAGCAACATCATGAACCCGGACTATACCCAGATGGGCACAGCTTATGCCGTGAATCCCAAGAGCAGCGAAGTCATCTATTGGACACAGGTGTTTGGAACGCCGCGTTAAATATGAATGGGACTGCGGGTATCGCGCTGCTTAACGGCTCTTCTTGCCCCTTCCTACAGAAGGGTTGAGCGAAGCGATACCTATCATTGTCCAGCCCATAAAAAAGCCGCCTATTCGAGGCGGCTTTTTGTTTTCAACGAGGCTTACAGCACCATTGCGGCAACCCAACCAAATACCAGAAGCGGCAGGTTGTAATGCAGAAACGTGGGCACTACGGTATCCCAGATGTGGTTATGCTGGCCATCCATGTTGAGGCCGGCCGTTGGGCCGAGCGTAGAGTCGGACGCAGGCGAGCCTGCATCTCCCAGCGCTCCGGCGGTGCCGATCAAGGCCACAATGGCCAACGGGCTGAAACCCAACTGCATGCTTAACGGCACGAAGATCGCGGCAATGATTGGAACCGTCGAGAATGACGAACCAATCCCCATGGTAACCAGAAGGCCGACCAGCAACATCAGCAGTGCACCTACCGCCTTGCTATGACCAATCCAGTCCGCGGAGGCATCTACCAGGCTATTGACCTGTCCTGTTGTGGTCATCACTTCAGCAAAGCCCTGAGCGGTGATCATGATAAAACCGATGGCCGCCATCATCTTCATGCCTTCGGTAAACAGGTCATCGGACTCCTTCCAGCGCACCACACCGGAGGCCGAAAACACCAGGAAACCGGCCAGCGCACCAATGATCATGGAATCCAGCCACAGCTGCACGCTAAAGGCCACTGCAACGGCCACGCCTGCCATCAACAGGCTCTTGGGGTTGTAGCTCGCCTCGACATGTTTGGCCTGCTCCAGGCGCGTCAGATCATAAACACGCTTACGACGATAGCTGAAAGACGCAATCACCAAGCCGCACAGCATACCCAGTGCTGGGATGGCCATGGCGTGGGTAATGCTGATACCACTGGTATCTACGCCTGCCTTTGCCACGTTAGCCAGCAGGATATCGTTCAAGAAGATGGTGCCAAAGCCCACCGGCAGGAACATATAGGGCGTTACCAGACCAAACGTCATCACACAGGCAATCAGCCGGCGATCAATCTGCAAGCGCGTCAGCACGTACAGGAGTGGCGGAATCAGCAACGGAATAAAGGCGATGTGAATCGGCAGGATATTCTGAGAGGAGATAGAAACAGCCAGAATCATGGCCATCAATATCCACTTTATCCCGCTGCCGCCCTTAGTCTCGCTACGGCCCACCATGACAAGCACCTTGTCCGCCAGCGCATGCGCCAGCCCGGACTTGCTGATGGCAACCGCAAAGGCTCCCAGCATGGCGTAAGACAGCGCCACTGTAGCGCCTGAGCCCAGCCCCGTATTAAAGGCCTTAAGGGTGCCATCCATCCCCAGTCCGCCCAGCATGCCGCCGACGAGCGCACTGGCGACCATGGCGATCACCACGTTTACGCGGCACAAACTGAGGACCAACATGAGTCCTACGGCCACGACTACTGCATTCATTACCATCCTCCAGCGGAGTGCAAGCCCATCCCAAAAGGCGCGTACTCTGCCGTAATGCAGTAGAAGGAGTCAAAAGCGGATGCCGAGCCGCACCTACCCAGGCCAGCCCGGCAGGCTGCCGGGTCGTTGAGTGAGACAACTATTACTGCTTGGGCGGCAGCGGCGTACCCACTACGGAATCGCCAATCACCAGGAAATGGCCACCGGCAATATGATGCAACGTGCGCAGCTCATCGTGCCCTTCAAATGACCAGTGCCCCTCCTTGAAGACGCGTTCATCCGCCTGGGCAGCAATCACCTCACCCAGAAATAGATCATACTGCTGCTCGTTGTGCGGTTCCGGCAACAGACGGCACTCCAGCCATGCCACGCAGCCTTCCAGCAGCGGCGCTTCAACCTGTTCGCCCTTGAATGTCTCCAGCCCGTACAACGCAAACTTGTCCTTCCCACCGCGTTCCAGCTCGCGGCCAGAAGTGGTTCCTACCGTCTGGGCAATATCCGCCTGTGTTACCACCGGTACGTTCAATACAAAGGTGCCGGACTGCTCCAACAGCTCTCGTGTCCAGGTGGATTTATCCAGAACCACCGCCACCTTGGGCGGCTCGAAATCAATCGCCATCGCCCAGGCTGCCGCCATGATATTGCGCTTGCCCTCATGTGCCGCGCTGACCAGAACAGTCGGCCCGTGGTTAAGCAGCCGGTAAGCCTTGGGCAGAGGAACGGGGCGGCGGGTGGATGCAGTCATGTAAAACTCCGTAAAAGTGAAGCGCAATCATGCGTAACAGCAGGGCGCAGCAGATGGTCATCATAATTAAGTTGCCGGACTTGTTCAGCCCGGCAGATGAGGTGTGACGGTCCCGGCCGGCTCGCTTACCGCGTCTTCCTCCGTCGGCTCAATCAACGCCACTACCGTCCAGCCGGCCTGGGGCTGCCAAGTCGTGTCTGGCGTGACGACACGAATCCTGTCTTGCGGATCGCGGGCAAACAGCACCAGCGCCTTGCCCTCGTGTAGCGCTTGATAATCATCCCAGCCAAAACCTTCCGTTAGCCGGGTAGTTCGAATCTCATCCCCTCGCGCCAGCCGCCCGGCCAGTTGCGGATAGGTAAAGGCAGGACTACCAAACGCCTGACCGCGATGCTCTTCGCTGGCACGGTGTTTATCGCTTCGCTGGCTGTCCTTGCCGCTATACAAGGTGTACAGGTCGTTGGCACCGAACTCGTGGCGAAACCTCATGCTGGCCAAGGTGTTCAACTCACCCGCCGGGGATACGCCAAGCAGGCGGCCAATACCAACCAGGTCCATGTGGGCCTCGGCATGTTGCGAGGCCGGATTGCCAAAGTAGGTGGGCAGGTCATCCATGCGCGCGCTGCTGATGTTGTCCCAGTTTGAATCGGTCAGCATCACGCGCACGTCCAGCTGTTGCAGGGCCTTACCCAAGGCACGAGCCACTGGGTTGGCTCCGATGATCAGAAAGCCGGTCGGTGCCGGTTCGGCCACCTTGAGCAGACGGGCCAGCGGGCGAGCCGTTGCGCTTTGTAGCACGACCGTGCCGATGATGACTGCAAACGTAAGCGGCACCAGCAACGCCGCCTGGTCATTCCCATCACCTGTCAGGCGGATTGCAAAGATCGCCGAGACAGCTGCCGCCACAATCCCACGGGGCGCAATCCAGCCCAGCAGCACACGCTCACGCCAGGACAGCGTCGAACCCCAGGTCGAGACCAGCACATTCAACGGCCGCGCCACAAAAAGAATCACAAGAAGCAGTATCAGCACCGAAGGCCCTAGCGCCAGCAAGGCATTGAGGTCCAGCCGTGCCGCCAGCAGAATGAACAGTCCTGAAATAAGCAGAACGCTCAGGTTCTCCTTGAAATGCAGGATCTCCCGCACATCCACATCCTTCATGTTGGCAAGGCACATGCCCATCAGCGTGACCGCCAGGAGGCCCGACTCATGAACAAAGTGGTTGGACACGATAAAGATACCCAGCACAGCCGAAAGGCTCGCCAGGTTGTACAAATAGTCCGGTAGCCACTGACGCTTCAGTACCTGCCCCAGCAACCAGCCGCCCGCCAAGCCAAACACACAGCCGCACACAATTACCGAAGCGAAAGTAGTCAGGCTCTGGCTGACACCGCTGCCCGCATCGCGGGCAATCACAAAGCTGTACACCACTACCGCCAACAACGCGCCAATAGGATCAATGACGATACCTTCCCAGCGCAGAATATTGGCCACCGACGCCCGAGGGCGCACCACTCTCAGCATCGGCACGATCACTGTCGGGCCGGTTACCAGCGTCATGCTGCCAAACAGCAGCGCCAAATCCCAAGGAAAGTCGAGCAAGTAATGGGTGGCGATCGTGATAACTGCCCAAGTCACCATTGCACCGGCCGTCACCAGCCGATGCACCACACTGCCAATCTCTCGCCATTCGGACAGGTACAGCGTAAGGCTGCCTTCGAACAGGATCAGCGCCACCGCCATCGAGACGACAGGAAACAGCAGTGGCCCCAACAGTGCCTGCGGATCGAGCCAGCCCGTGACCGGACCAGCAAGAATGCCACAGACCAGCAGAAACAAGATCGCCGGTAAACGCAGCCGCCAGGCCAGCCACTGGCACATCAGGGCAATAATGCCGATACCGGCAAAAGCGAACAGGAGTTGTTGTTCGTGCATAGCGGTCCTTGGAATACGAGGGGGAAGCATCAAGCGAGGAGCAGCACAGATGGCTGTCATGACTAGACCGTAGCGCCTTTGCGGCAATTCCTGACCTTACGTCGGCATCCGGACGTCAGGATTTGAGAAACAAAGACTGGAAACGACAACGCCCGAGTAGATCGTAGATATGGTGGTTTGAACCGTCAGCCTACGAGACGAGCGGGGCCCTATAGGCGAGGTCTGTACAACGAGCGCTGATACGTGCCTACAACGCAGTGTTATGTACTCATCCATGTGAAAACGCTGCCCCTGACGAGTCTGAAAAGTAGGCTAAAGCGCGTACTCACTCCGGCACAAACACGTTGTTTGACCTATCGTTGGCAAACGGCCATTATTTTTTTGCCAAGAGAGATTTATTTCACATTTTTGCACTCCAACGCGCTCCCTCACCTGCCCTCCTTAAAACAATATGAATCTACCCGCTGCTCTTCCTCGATCATTGATGACCGCACTGGCCTTCGCAACACTGGCCTTGGGAAGCCACTCGGTGTTGGCTGCTGAGTCCTCTGCAGCCAAACCAGCGGCTGCCACAGCCGCTAGCCAAACCAACACATCGGTTGCCAGCCCTATAAATGATTTCACCAATGAGGACTGGTTGAACGGTGTGTACCGCAAGGCAGCGGGCTTCTCGATTCCAGCGACGCAGACCAACCAGAATGCCTTTAAGCCCAAGGCAAAGGTACTCCTGGCGACAGGTGAGGTCGTGTTGATCAAGCAGGTACAGATAGGCGAAAAGAACATGGCCGTGTGGGTGGATAGCCCGCTCCTGGATGGCAACACGGTAGGCTACCCGCGCAGGCTGACGGTGGGGCTTAACGGCAGCGATCCTGTCCTGCCAAAGGTTGCCCCTCAGGAAGAGTTCAGCACGCGCCTCAATAACATCACGAATGAAGACTGGCTCAAGGGTGTCTACCGAAAGGCAGCGGGCTTCTCTATTCCTCTTACTACCATGAACCGTAAAGGCTTCAAGCCCGGTGCAACCGTGAGGCTGGGTGACGGTCAGGAACTGCTGGTCAAATCCGCCCAGGTCGTAGGTTCGAGCATGTCCGTATTTCTGGATAGCCCCCCACTGAATCCTGAGCGGGTGGGATATCCGAAGCGGCTGAGGTTCATAGCACCGGCGCCTTGATAACCTGCAGGATTAATGAGGAAGAGGAACAGGATACGCACCGTACAACAACATACAGAGCGGCCGTATAAGATGCCTCTTCTTTAATAGGTATCGCTTTGCCCGTTAAACGAGCCAGTTCATCCTGCAGTTTTATATAAGCGCCATCAGCCAACCGGCGCCCCGCCCTGCCATCACCGCTGGTAGAATGCGCCGCCTGTTCCACCAGCCCTCGATGTCTCCATGTCCCGATTGAACCCTCGTCAACAGGAAGCCGTGAATTACATCAGCGGGCCGCTCCTGGTGTTGGCCGGTGCCGGTTCCGGCAAGACCAGCGTGATCACCCGCAAGATCGCCTACCTGATTCAGCAGTGCGGTATCCGCGCCCAGTACATCTGCGCCGTGACCTTTACCAACAAGGCCGCGCGGGAGATGAAGGAGCGGGTCAGCAGCTTGTTGCGTGGCGGGGAGGGCAAAGGTCTGACCGTGTCGACCTTTCACAACCTGGGCCTGAACATCATCCGTAAGGAATATGCCAAGCTGGGTTACAAGCCGGGCTTTTCGATTTTTGATGAGGGCGACATCAAGGCGCTGCTCTCGGACATCATGCAAAAGGAGTATTCCGGGGACGACGGTGCTGACGAGATCAAAAGCTACATCGGCAACTGGAAGAATGACCTGATCCTGCCCGAAGAAGCACTGGCCAAAGCGCGCAACCCCAAGGAGCAAACGGCGGCGGTGGTGTACCTGCATTATCAGCGCACGCTCAAGGCCTATAACGCCGTAGACTTTGACGACCTGATCCTGCTGCCGGTCAAGCTATTCCAGGACAATCCCGATGTACTGGAAAAGTGGCGCAACCGCATCCGCTATATGCTGGTGGACGAATACCAGGACACCAACGCAAGCCAGTACCTGCTGGTCAAGCTCCTGGTACAGGACCGCGCACAGTTCACCGTGGTGGGTGACGACGATCAGTCTATTTATGCGTGGCGCGGTGCGCGGCCGGAAAACCTGATGCAGCTCAAGGAGGACTTTCCCTCCCTCAAGGTCGTGATGCTGGAGCAGAACTATCGCTCCACCAGCCGCATCCTGAAATGCGCGAACATTCTAATTGCCAACAACCCGCACGTGTTTGAAAAGCAGCTGTGGAGCGAGATGGGTCATGGTGACCCAATCCGCGTGATCCGCTGCCGTAATGAGGACGCCGAGGCCGAACGTATCGCGCTGGAAATCCTTACCCTACACCTGAAAACGCAGCGGCCGTATTCGGAGTTTGCCATCCTCTACCGAGGCAACCATCAGGCCAAGCTGATGGAGCTCAAGTTACAGCACCATCAGATTCCGTATCGGCTGTCAGGCGGTACCAGCTTTTTCTCCCGCCAGGAGGTGAAGGACCTGATGTCCTACTTCCGCCTCCTGGTAAACCCGGATGATGACAACGCCTTCCTGCGTGTCATCAACGTCCCGCGCCGGGAGATTGGTTCGACCACACTGGAAAAGCTCGGCAACTACGCTACACAGCGGCAGATTTCCATGTATGCCGCTTCTGACGAGATGGGCCTTTCCGAGCACTTGGATGCCCGTTATACCGAGCGCCTTGCCCGCTTCAAGCGCTTCATTGATGGCGTGCGCCAGCAGTGTGCACAGAACGATCCGATCATGGCACTGCGCAGCATGGTCATGGATATCGATTACGAAAACTGGATTCGCCAGAATGCCTCCAGTGACAAGGTGGCCGAATTCCGCATGGGCAATGTCTGGTTCCTGATCGACGCGTTGAAAAACACGCTCGAAAAAGACGAAGACGGCGACATGACCATTGAAGAGGCCATCGCCAAGCTCGTCCTGCGTGACATGCTTGAACGCCAGCAGGAAGAAGAGGAAGGCGCTGACGGTGTGCAGATGATGACGCTGCATGCGTCCAAGGGCCTGGAATTTCCTTATGTGTTCATCATGGGCATGGAGGAAGAAATCCTGCCGCACCGCTCCAGTATCGAGACGGACAGCGTGGAAGAAGAGCGCCGCCTGGCCTACGTAGGCATCACCCGCGCCCGCCAGACGCTGGCCTTCACCTTTGCTGCCAAGCGCAAGCAATACGGCGAAATAATCGATTGCACGCCGAGCCGCTTCCTCGATGAGCTACCGCCGGAGGATCTGGAATGGGAAGGTCAGGAGGACGCACCGGTAGAAGTAAAGGCGGCACGGGGTAACGATGCACTAGCTGCCATGCGGGCAATGCTCAAGCGGTAGGCTTGCTGGTAGAGCCATGATAGAGCGTTGCACACTAGAGGGGCTGCCCAAAGCCCCGCTGTCCAATGAGCTATAGCTTTGTCGGATAGAGGGAGCACAGCGATAACTATCAAATACAAACGGCTAGACTTTCTCCCTCGAGATTAAGGCTAAGAAGCTGCCGGACCTGTCTGCCCCCCTAACGTTCAGCCTGTATTTCATGCTTGCCGCTTTGTTCACGTTTTAAAGGCTATATCCGTCGGTAATAGCCCTCATGGATAAAAGGCATGAGTAAACCAGGGCTTTTTGGGGTCAATTGAATATCGGTTTTATGTGATCGCCTGTTTTGGCGGTCTTTTTACGATATTCAACAGAGAGGTCTAGATATGGCTACTGTAAATGCCAAGCAAGAACTGAAATCCGTTGAAAGCATTAATGCACGCGCGTCCACTGGTCAGGACGCTACCCTGACTCAACAGGGTGAAATTGGTAAGGCGCTAAGTGTCCTGCTGTCGGATGTTTTCGCCCTGTATATCAAAACCAAGAATTACCACTGGCACATGCATGGCACACACTTCCGCGACTATCACCTGTTGCTGGAAGAGCAAGCGACCCAACTGTTCGCTATGACTGACCCAATGGCCGAGCGCGCACGCAAGATTGGCCAGCCAACCATTCGCTCCCTGGAGCAGATGGTGCAGCAGAAGCGTCTGGCCAGCAGCGAAGCTGAAGACCTGACTGCTCAGCAAATGCTGGAAGAGCTGCATGCCGACAACCAAGCCTTGGCCGCCTTTATGCGCACCACTCACACACTGACCAGCGACGGCAATGACGTAGCCACTACCAGCCTGCTGGAAGAGTGGATCGACCAAGCCGAAGAGCGCGCCTGGTTCCTGGGCAAGACTGTGGGTAAATAAGTATCTGTTTTGACACGGCGCTTCTGACTTATCACACGATAAGTCGGCAGTAGCCAAGTTAAAGCCAGTCCGGAATCCGAAAGGGTTCCGGATTTTTTATGTCTGCTAAAAGGCAGGGTTCACTCATTTAAGCGAGAATAAAGCATCGCTATTCTCTTCTCTGACTGAGTGCTGCCATCAGCAGCACCTCGGGGTACCACACAGATTCCGCTTATGTATGACAACCAGCTTATCCTCGTCCCACAGATCTCCACCCTGCCCGGCCATGAAGCCAAGGCGCTAAGCACGCTACGCTGGCTAATACGTCAGGACATTGTTCAAGAGCAGGTAACGACCTGTGGCCGCGGCTTTCGCGGCATGGCTTACGGTATTGCACGCGGTGCTCAGCGGGTTGTCCAGCATCCCGAGCATCTTCCGTTCAATCAGGCCATCAATGGATTGGAAATCGTCACGCGGCGCTGCATTTTTACGCCGGATAAGGGTTTCAAAGAGGAAGCAGGCTGCCCCGAGTGCCGCCGCGAAATTGGTGAAGCTCTGTTTGATAGTCTGGAAGACTGGACGCCAGGACATACCGATAATTTCCGCTGCCCCGAATGCGGCCATGAGGATGACATAAACGGATTTCTGTTCCTGCAGCCTTGTGCCTTTTCAAACCTGGGTTTCATTTTTAATGGTTGGGCGGGCGCCGGGTTTAAGGCAACGTTTATGGAAGAACTCACCGAGCGACTGGGTTATCGTATTGCTCAGGTAACCGTTGAACTGTGACAGCCTCAACACCGTGGCCGTGAAATAATTCATTTGCCAGGCCATTGATTATTAACAAGATTGTGGCTAATCCGTCAGATCGATAAAAAATAAAAGTATACAAAGCGCTAAAAGCGCGTATCGTGGCGTCACTGCTCTGCAATTGTCACTTCGATACCCTGGCTTGATGTACTGCTTTACGTTTCATCTCCTTGGCTCGTTTTACTTTCGCATCTCAGTCTCGGCCTGAACGGTTCAGCGCCGCAGTCTTAATTTTTACCTTGGAGATACATCATGTCTACTCGCCAAACGGGTACCGTTAAGTGGTTCAACGATGAGAAAGGTTTCGGCTTTATCACGCCTGAGAACGGTCCTGATCTGTTTGTTCACTACCGTTCGATCGAAAGCGCTGGCTTCAAGAGCCTGAGCGAAGGTCAGCGCGTTTCCTTCGTGGCCGTCAAGGGCCAGAAGGGCATGCAAGCTGATCAGGTTCAAGTCGTCTAAGACGCCTGATCCAAAAAGCCCCGCCTAGCGGGGCTTTTTTATTGCCTGCGGTTTATAGGAACACGATCGATCCGCGTGTTCGTCGTCATCGGCTCAGCGGCACCTGTGCCACCGCTCTTTTAGAGTGGTGCCTGTTTGATCAAGACCCGTCTTGATATCAACATCATCCTGCCTAATGAGTCACACATGCCCGGCTATCGAGTCAAATATCAGACCGTTACGATCGGCGATATGGATTTCTACATCCAATCTCTGAAAGATCATCAGCAGTATCATGACCCTGACGGCGAGGCAGAGCGCTTGGGAATTTCCCCTGACAGCTGGCCGCTATTTGGTCAGGTCTGGCCTTCCAGTTATGTGCTGGCAACCGCCATGCAAACCATGGATCTTCAGGGTAAACGCATTCTGGAGTTGGGCGCAGGTCTTGCGCTAGCCAGCCTGGTAGTGCATAGCCGCGGCGGTAACATGACCGTCAGCGACTATCATCCGCTGATTCCTACCTTTCTAAATGAAAATCTGCGTTTGAATAAGCTGGGGCCGGTCCGGTATGAAGTCGCTGACTGGAGCCGAACCGATCTTGAGCTAGGCCAGTTTGATCTGATCATCGGCAGCGATCTCATCTATGAATACGATCATCCCGCCATGCTGGCTGATTTTATTGACCGACACTCAGCCGATCAGGTGGAAATCCTGATGGTTGATCCTGACCGGCAGCATCGCGCAAGCTTTTGCGAGGAGATGCTGGAGATGGAATATACCTTTCACTCCACACGGGCAGACTGCGTGCTAAGTACCGGCGAGGCCTACAAGGGTTCCTTCCTGAATTTTCATCGGGATGAAGCCACACTAGGCCTCTTGTCTGCCTAAGCGTTGTTAAAGCGGGCCAGGATCAGGAACCGGACCAGGAATCCTGGAGGGCTCTTCCAGGTTTTCCCGTACATCTTCCGGCATATCTTCCGGACGGGTCTCGGGATCCAGCTCGCTTTCCAGTTCGCTGTCAGCTTCGTCGAGATCATTCAGGGGTGCCTGATCAGCGCAGAAAAGGCCTATAACGTTTGAATCAGGCGTGAATACAGAAAGGTTCAGGTGCGTCAGCATAGGGACATCCTCATGGCTGGACTCTCTATTTAGTCCAGCCATCCTAGGATAGGTTGCACCGCTTACCGATGGCGCATCCGCGCCGCTACGATTAATGACACCAGACAACCACCGGCCAGATAGGCTGCGACCAAATGCCAGGAGCCGTCATTGGCGCTGACCAGAGAAGCGGCAATAAACGGTGTGAAGCCACCCCCGATCACACTGGCGACCTGATAACCAACACCCGCCCCGCTGTAGCGGTACTCGGTGCCAAACGCTTCCGTAAAGAGCGGCTGTTGTACGCTTACAATCATGTCATGGGCCATATTGGCGAGCATGACGGCAAAGAACACAATCCAGCCAATCGAACGCGCTTCCAGGGCCAGAAAGAAAGGCACAGCCGAGAGTACGCCAATGGTGGCGCCGATCAGGTAAATGCGGCGCAGCCCATAGCGGTCCGCCAGCCAGGCGAAGCAGGGAATGGTCACGCAGCTGATAGCACCCACCAGCAGGCCGATATTCAGGAATAGCTCGCGAGAAAGCCCGAGATTGGCTGTCGAGTAGCTGAGCGCGAAGGTTGTCACGATGTACATGGTAAACAGTTCAGCCATGCGCAACGCGATGATCAGCAGAAAGGCACGCGGGTGGCGGCGCAGCGCCTCTACGATAGGGAGCTTGACGACCTTATGAGGCTGGCTGACCTCTCGAATAAACTCGCGGGACTCCTCCATGCTGGAGCGCACCCACAGGGCAATCAGCACAAGCACAATGCTGAACAGAAACGGCAGGCGCCAGCCCCAGCTGTGAAAGGCTTCGTCGCTCAAAAAATGATCAAGTAGCGATACGCTGCCCGTGGCCAGGATCAACCCTACGCCAAAGCCTACCTGCACGCCGCTGCTGTAAAAGGCACGTTTAAGCGGTGGTGCACTTTCTACCGCCATCAAGGCAGCTCCGCCCCACTCGCCGCCTACGGCAAACCCTTGGATAGCACGCAAAATAACCAATAAAACGGGAGCCCACCAGCCAATGCTCGCATAAGTCGGTAGCAGACCGATCAGGGCTGTCGAGACGCCCATAAGCATGACGGTTAGTACCAGCATGCGCTTGCGACCAAGCTTGTCACCATAGTGACCAAATACAAAACCACCCAAGGGGCGGAATAGAAAGCCCACGCCAAATGTGGCAAAAGCGGCCAGTGTGCCCATGGCCGGGCTTACGTTGGGAAAGAATTCTTTATTGAAGATCAGCGCGGCTACGATGCCGTAGAGGAGAAAGTCGTACCAATCCACAACCGCTCCTACAAAACTGCCAAGGGCAGCCTTGCGAGCCTGTGAATCGGAGCGACCCTGAGGTGCTGCATCGGTTGTTGAAGTCGTTAATGTCATGGCTGAAGTACTGATAGCTGGAGGCAAACCGTGAAAACCGGTCCGGTGACCCGTCCGTTGGCACGTTTACACTGCAAGTACAGGCGGCAAAACAGTCGGAAGGGTGTAAAGCAGGGATAGGGGCGTAACGATCAATATCGCATCGTAAAGGACGCGGCAGACAGGCAAGGCGCAGGAGAAGACATAGGGGACGTCCTTATAGTTTTAGTGGCTATACGAAGAAGAATTCGTGCCATAAGGACGGGATAGTGTGTTGCAACAGGCGATAGGTCAACTATACGGTCACACCCAACTCATGGACAACGTGACCGTTAGTCGATTGACACTGACAAAAGATTCGCTTTGGCGAATAAGTCACTCATCCATCAACTTTTTGCGATCTTCCACCGGAAGATTGCGGGTCTCTGGATCGAGATCTTCCAGCTCGCCATCAGCTTCGTCGAGATCATTAAGGGGTGCCTGATCCGCGCACCAGAGCTCATTGGCTGCAAGCAGTGTGCTGTAGTTGGCCAGACGGCAGGTGTGTGCAGGAATACCGGTAATCATCTTGAGTCCCTCCCAGGAAATACCGATGAATGCTGTTTCAGCTTAGTCCGGTAATCGCAGCGGGAGGTTGCAACCGATCATCGGTTGGTTCGGCGAGGGGGTACGTTGCTGGAGTTGATGGGTATCGCTATAAGCTCAACCCATCCGACCCACTATTCATACGCAGGACAGGTTGAGCGCAGCAATACCCGTCACAGGTATCTCGTCATCAAAAGACCAGACGCCAGATAACAGACAGCTTAAAACCGGTCGCGAATGACTACTTCATCGTAAGGCAGCTTGCCCGTCCGCGGATGGGCCGGCTCAGCAGACTTGCCGATGGAAATCATCAGGCTGACGGCATGGTCTTCAGGCAGGTTGATCAGCTTGGCCACAGCATCAAAATCAAAACCAACCATAGGGCAGCTGTCGTAATCCATGCCCTTGGCAGCCAACATCAGGGTTTGTGCCACCAGACCAGTGCTACGCATGGCTTCATCGCGCTGGGCCTGAGGCTTGTCGCGGTAATAGGCGTCAATGGCTGGAACCATGAAGTCCTGCACGGCCTGCGGCGCCTCGCTCCAGATGCGGGCAGCATTCTTTTCCCAGCTGGCGATATCGGCACATACGATGACGAGCAGCGAGGAATCGGTAATCTGGGCCTGATCCCAGCCTACCGCACGAATCTGCTGACGCAGCGCCGGGTCTGTCACCGCTACCAGACGCACGTGCTGCAGGTTGAACGACGTCGGTGCCAGCAGGGCATGGCTCAGCAGCTGGCGCTGCTCATCATCGGTCATGCGGTGAGAGGCATCGTAATGGCGAATGGCGCGACGGGCGTTAATGGTTTCGAGGATATTCATACTGCGTTCCTTCAAATAAAAGTCAGGCCAGCACAAGCGTTGGAGCCGCAACGGCCGTTTGGAAATCGTGGCGCAGAACGTAAAGGATAGTCGCGCATTTATCCAATCAAGCGTACTGATTCATTCCATCGATATGGCCAATGCCGCTTCGCTAGACATCTGCTGAAACGTTTATGCAAAAAAGTAATCGAACCCCCGTTTGATGACAATTTGTTTCTAAACCATCGTTCTTAGAGCAGTCTTTTAGCGGCTCGCCTGTTCTGACAGGCGCGTCTGGATACAATAAAAGCAGGCAGCATTACATGGAATCTCCCAGCCTTACCCTCTCGGCCCCTGCCGCTCCGGCGCGCAAAGGCCTCGTTCTTCTCATTGCAATCATTGCCGCCCTGGGTGGCCTTCTCTTTGGTTACGATACCGGCATTATTGGCGTTGCCCTTCTTGGCCTTGGCCGAGAGTTCGCGCTGAATGACACCCTCAAGCAACTTGTCACGGGCGCCATCATTTTTGGCGCACTGTTCGGCTGCCTGGGCACTGGCCCGATCTCTGACCGGCTCGGCCGGCGCCGCACCATTATTCTGGTAGGACTGGTCTTCGCACTCGGTTCAATTCTGTCTGCCATTTCGCCTAACGTTACTGTTCTGATCCTGTCGCGCTTTTTATTGGGTTTGAGTGCCGGTAGCTCGACGCAAATCATCCCGGTCTATATCGCTGAGGTGGCACCGCCGCAGCACCGGGGCAAGCTGGTCGTCCTGTTCCAGTTCATGGTGGTCAGCGGCATTACCGTTGCTTACTTCACCGGTTTTGCGCTGGACGAGCACTGGCGCTGGATGTTTGGTCTGGGTGTAGTACCGGCTTTGATTCTGCTGGCGGGTATGTCAGTACTGCCTGAGAGTCCACGCTGGCTCCTGTCGCGCGGCCGTGAACAGGACGCGCTGGCAGTGCTGGAGCGCGTACGAGGTGACGAGGCGGCTGCACGCCAGGAACTGACCGAGATCAAGACCGTGAGCGATGCACCGGAAGGCACCTGGCGGGACCTGCTCCAGCCGTGGGTTCGCCCTGCGTTGCTCGTGGGCGCCTGTATCTCCATGTTCTCGCAGATCACTGGCAACAACGCCCTCGTCTATTACGCACCGACTATTCTGACTCAGGCGGGCTTTTCCGATCAGACGGCGGTTCTGGCCACCGGCTGCAGCACCATCCTGGTGGTGATCATGACCGTGATCGGCAGCCTTCTGGTGGATCGCATCGGCCGCCGTCGCTACCTGCTGATCCTGATCCCCGGCTCGATCATCGCGCTGGCCATCATGGGCTACCTGTTCCAAGGCGCAGGCCCGACCACTGATGCCCAGCGCTGGTTAGTGGTGGGCTGTCTAGCGGCCTACCTGATGTTCAACTGTGGCGGCTTTGGTGTGTGCATCTGGTTGATCAACTCGGAAGTCTACCCGCTGTTCGTACGTGGCAAGGGTGCCAGCGTTGGAGCCTTCAGCCACTGGTTCTTCGATCTGGTTGTCACCCTGACTACCCTGAGCCTGGTGACTTGGCTGGGCGCTGCTCACACGTTCTGGTTATACGCAGGCATCTCGTTGCTGGCCCTGGTCTTCATCTGGCGCTTCGTGCCTGAAACCCGTGGCAAGAGCCTGGAGAAGATCGAGCACGAGCTACGTGAGCATCGCTTTTACCCCTACCAACAGCGCCGCGCTCAGTGACGTTGTCATGCATGGCCCATCCGCAATGGCCGGGCCATGTCCTTTCAAGCCCTGCCAGCTTCGCGCTGGCGAGGCTGCACCTTCCACATGATCACCATAGCCAGGAGCGGCGCCAGCGTGACTACAGCAGCAAAGAACTCACCCGTCTGCCGCAGTCCGAATACCTCTGCCGATACCCCTACGCCAATCACCGGCAGCGACATCGCTACGTAATAGGTCACAAAGAGCGTTGAGGTTACAGCTGCCTTGTGCTCCCGCGGGCTCGCACCTGTCACGGCGTTCATACCGGCCCGAAATACAATGCCTTGCCCGGCTCCCGCGATTACCGTTCCCAGGAGCAGAAATCCAACCTGTGCAATGGCAATGCTGACACCAATGGTAGCGGTGCCAAGCGAGAGGGCAATGCAGCCAATCGTCATGTGTAAGCGTGCAGGCAGCTTTTTCAGCAATGCCTGCCCGATGATGGATGAGACAAACAGCAGGCAGATGACCGCACCGATGGTAACGCCATGGGTATGCCCCATGACTTGGCCCATAATGGCCGGCACAACCGCTGTAAACAGCCCCGCTACGCTAAAACCCGCCATGCCCGAAAGCGCGGCAGGGATAAACAGGACTCGAATTTCGCGCGGCAGATGGGGCCGCTGTATCTGCAATCGTGGCCTGGCCGGACGCTGAACCGTCTCGTGGGCCAGCAGCACGCCTGTGGCGGCCACGGCCAAGTAGATCAGGTACAGGCTGAACACCAGATGCGTTGGATAGGGCAGATACGTGGACAAAATACCTGCCACCAGAGGGCCCAAGCCCAGCCCGAGCATGTTGGAAGCCGTAGCCACCAACGTCGAGACATTGCGCCACGGCTCAGGCGCCAGTTCTAGTACCGCTACGGTGGCCGTACCGGTATAGATGCCCGCAGAAAACCCGGAAAACAGCCGCGCCAGCATCAGCCCACCGATACTGTGGCTGAACAAAAACATCACCGTGCTAACGGCCGACAGGGCAATACCGGCCAACAGCATCGGCCGCCGCCCCAGCTGATCGGACCAGCTCCCCGCCACCAACAGCGCCGCAATCACGCCTGCGGCATAAATGGAAAAGATCAGCGTCACCCACGTCTCGCCAAAGCCCATCTCCTGTTGATAAAACACATACAGCGGTGTGGGCAGCGTAGTCCCCATCATGGTGATCAGGAAAGCACAGGCCACCCAGATAAAGGCGCGACGGGACTGTGAAGCACTCGCAGGCATGCTTGCTCCTAAGCGTATTGATCATTATTTGAGCAGCCCGACCGGAAGCGATCGGGAAAGGAGGTAGACCGGATGCGATGGCGAAGCGTTCGGTAGAGTAATGCCCTGAGAGGTATCGCTCTGTGCTGTTTAGCACGATGGGTATCATTGCACTCAATGCCTTTTTCTAAAACGATGAACATAACGTATAGGCATGGACGAGGCGTGTAGCCTGACCTTGCAATACCCATCAACCTAACACCATACGGGTACAGCCTACTCCACCATCCCGAAATACCGCTCGATAGCGGCCATGTCAGCACCGCTCGCCAATGCCAGCGACAGAAGAATGCGTGACTTCTGCGGACTGAAGAATCCGCTGCCAATGCCTTCTTCCTTCTTGCTGACGAACCCTGAGCCGGTGCGGGTGGAACGAATTACAGGAATACCTTGCTCCATGAGTTTTTTAACGGTTGCCTTGGTACGCGTCGGAATGGAGCCATTGCCCATTCCTGCAATGACGATTCCTTTTGCACCATCCTTGATCGCCGCATCGAGAAGCGCACTGTCTTGGTCCTGGTAGCTGTACAGGATTACCACCTTGGGCAGGCTCTCTTCCTTCGAAACATCAAAACTCATCTTGCCGGTGGGTATGGCCGGTGAGTAATAGAATCGGGGCGTGATACCGACAAAGCCGCCCAGGTAACCCTGCTCGGCTGCGCGGAAGGTATCAGGCGTGGTCGAATTGGTTTTGGTGGCGTAGAAAGCCGAACTGATACGGTCGTTCAGGACAACCATCGTCCCGCGCCCATTGGCCTTGTCATTGGCTGCCAGGCTTACCGCTTCGAGCAGGTTCATTGGTCCGTCGGCTCCTACAGCGGTAGCGGGACGCATCGCTCCGACTATGACGACAGGCTTTTTGCTGTTTACCGTCAGGTCGAGAAAAAAGGCTGTCTCCTCCAGCGTGTCGGTGCCATGAGTTACTACCACACCGTGAACAGCTGGGTCTTTGAACTTTTCATTGATCATCTTAGACAGCTTTAGCAGTGTCTTCTGATCCATGTCCTGGCTGGGCATGTTGGCGAGCTGCTCACCCGTGACTGTCGCCACTTGACTCAACTCTGGCACTGCCTTGATCAGCGTCTCGATACCTAACTTGCCAGCATCGTAATCGGTGGTATCGGTGCTGGAAGCCGAACTGCCTGCAATAGTGCCGCCGGTAGCGTAGATGACAACACTGGGCTTGGCGTCTGCGGCAAAAAGGGGTGAAGCAGAGAGCGCCAAGGCAGCACCTAGAAACACAGAAGCAAAACGAACAGCCATGCAATGTCCTTACTGTGAAACAGAAATGCGCAACTACGGTTGCGCATTTCTGTAGGCAAAGACTATGCCCTGCTCTGTTGCAACCGCGGGAGAGCCAATCAATATCGAGCCGCTCCACCCGTTCTATAAGGTAGGTAACGTTGGACGGAGCGGAGCTTTTTACTCAGCTACAAGCGCTGCTCCATTAACAGCGCTGAGCAATTACTCTCACTTGTCCTTATTCTTATGCCCTGAAAAGACAGAGTTCAGCACCTGCTTGGCCGTGGCCTTGATAATGCCGCCCTCGTTCGGGTCACCACTCAGGAGCGCCGAGGCAAAGCTTTTGGCCTGTGCCAACGTGAAGTGCGGTGGCAGTGGAGGAACGTCTGGATCAGTCTTGAAGTTGATTACCACGGGGCGATCAGAGGCCAGCGCTTCTTCCCAGGCAGAAGCCACGCGCTCGGGACTATCAACATAGATGCCTTTGAGACCGATCGATTCGGCAAATTGGTGATACGCCACATTAGGGATATTCTGCGAGGCCTCGAATTTGGGATCGCCATTCATGACGCGTTGCTCCCAGGTCACCTGATTCAAGTCCTCATTATTGAAGACTGCACAAATCCACTTGCCGTTGCCCCATTCACGCCAATACTTGGCCACCGTGATGAGCTCGGCCATGTTGCTCATCTGCATGGCACCGTCTCCAACCAATGCCACCACCTGGCGGTCCGGATGGGCGAACTTTGCAGCAATGGCGTAGGGCACTGCCGCGCCCATGGAGGCAAGGCCGCCAGACAGCGAGCACATCATGCCACGGCGCATCTGTACATCACGGGCAAACCAGTTGGCGCAGGAGCCGGAGTCGCTGGTCACGATAGCGCGGTCCGGCAGGCGTGGGGACAGCTCATAGGCGACCCGTTGCGGATTGATCGGTTTGGCATCGGTAAGCGCGCGGGCCTTGAGCGTCTCGTCCGAATCCTTGCGCCACTTTTCAATAGAGCCACGCCAGGAGCGATCCGTTTTCTCACGCAACAGCGGTAATAGCGCACGCAGGGTTTCGGCTGAATCGCCCTCAAGGTTTACTTCCATGGGATAGCGCAGGCTAAGCATGTCAGCCTTCAGGTCGATCTGTACGCCACGGGCCTTGCCCTCTTCAGGCAGGAATTCGGAATAAGGGAACCCAGAGCCAATCATCAGGAGCGTGTCGCACCCGCTCATCAGCTTGTAGCTTGCCTCGGTGCCAAGCAGCCCGATGGAGCCCGTCACCCAGGGCAGTGCATCAGGAAGAGCAGCCTTACCTAACAGCGCCTTGGCTACACCTGCACCCAGTTTTTCGGCGACTGCGATGACCTCATCTGTTGCACCCAGCGCGCCGGCACCTACCAGAATGGCGACCTTCTCACCCGCATTGAGGACCTCGGCAGCCCGTTGCAGATCGGCCTCGTAAGGCACAACCTTGGGCTTACTGTACCCTACGCCTGAGTGAATGGTGCCGTGCTTGTGCGGGGGCTCAGAGTACTCAAGCTCCTGTATATCGTTTGGCAGGATGATGGCTGTGACTCGCCGCTCGCCAACGGCGGTACGAATCGCCCGGTCCACCAGATGACGAACCTGAGAGGGCACCGAGGCCTGTTGGACAAACGCGCCAGCCACGTCCTTGAACATGGACACCAGATCCAGTTCCTGCTGATAGTGGCCACCCAGGGCTGCTCGGGCCTGCTGACCACAGATAGCCAGAACCGGAACATGATCCATGCGGGCATCATAAAGGCCCGTCAGCAAATGCGAGGCACCTGGGCCCGAAGTGGAGATGCAGACACCCAACTCGCCGGTAAACTTTGCATCGGCCGCTGCCATGAAGGCGGCCATTTCCTCATGGCGGGCCTGGATGAATTTGATTTTCTCGTTCGAACGGTTCAAAGCGCCAAAGACGCCATTAATCCCGTCACCCGGGTAGCCATAGATGCGGCGTACGCCCCACTGGTACAAGCGTTCGACTATAAAATCACCGACGGTCATCGCCATGAGAACCTCCCTCGATCAGCTGTAAGCGCGTAAGCGGAATAGGTACTTAATGACCTAGACCGGCTTAGCTGACGAGAAGGTCCTCAGACGCTGAAAATAGATGGCTGGCTCCTCCTTGAGCCATCAGTATCACCGGAGCTTTGCAAACTGCAGGGCACAGCCGTTTAAAACGGCTTCAGACGACGCAACTTCGCCAGTGCCATCAGCCCGGCGCCTGCAGCTACAAGGGCGACCATGCTGACAATGTCCGAATCCACCGAAATGGCCTTGCTACTAGCCTTTTGGTTGAAGCGACCATGGGTACGGTGCAGCCCTTCGACCGGCTTGAAGAGATAATCTGCCCGCTCCGGGTTTTCCGGCTCATCGGTCATCTGACCGCTATAGGCCTGCTTGGCCATGACCGTATCCAAAAGGCCTGGTGCCACCATATTGCCCAAGATAGCCTGAATGGTGGTCTTGCCTAGCCAGATCTCACGGGGCGCGCGCATGGCCGCATCAAAAATAGCCCGGGCGGCCACTTCAGGCTGATAGATTGGAGGCAATGGCTGACCGCGTTTGCCCAGCTTGTTTCGGGCCCAGTCAAATTGTGGCGTGTTGTGAGCCGGCAAGTGCACCATCGTGAGCCGGACGCGGCTCTTGTCGTGGATCAGCTCGCTGCGCAGGGAGTCGGTAAAACCACGAATAGCGGCTTTAGCACCACAATAAGCGGATTGTAGGGGGATCGACCGGTAGGCCACTGCCGAGCCAACCTGAACGATAGTGCCACGGTCACGTACCTTCATGCGCTTGAGGGCAGCCATGGTGCCGTAGGTACAGCCCAGGTAGGTCACATCCGTCACGCGGCGGTACTCTTCTGGAGTCATCGCGCCAAACGCCCCCAGGACCGTAGTCATGGCTGCGTTGACCCAGACGTTGATTGGCCCCAGCTCTGTTTCTATACGCTCCGCCGCCTGCTCGACCTGATCGGCATCAGCCACATCGGCCTTGCAGCCCAAGGCTTTGTTACCCAAGGCTTCCAGCTCGGCCACCGTATCGGTAAGCCCCTGTTCGCCTCGGGCGATGACAGCAACCTTGTAACCCGCTTGTGCAAAGTAATGAGCGGTTGCGCGGCCAATACCGGCCGTGCCGCCCGTGATAACAACCACAGGTGATTCATGCGCCATGTTTATGCCCTGACATCGTTGGAGGTGTCTTTCAACGGACTGCCCTGCCAGGAGGCGGGTTCAATCCGCTGTGACGACGCCCATCGGGTTGACCGGTCTGAACCGGGCGCATTGGCTGTCAGTCTTACGCTCAGGCGTATCGCGCTACAGGAGGCGTAATACCATGTTTGAAGTACTCGATGCCCACCAGTGGCGGGCTTATCAAGGTGAAGACTTCCCGCTCGGCAGCTGGAAAGATAACAGCGGAATCCTGCGTGCTGACCCTGCCGCCGCACGGATTGACCTGATCTCCCGCCAACTGTATCGAAATTTTTCCCTGACGTTCGAGTTCAGCCTTGCTGCTGGTGGAAATGCGGGGGTGCTGTATCGGGTTCCCGAAACGTGGCCGGAATCCTGGCAGGGCGGCCCGGAAATGCAGTTGCTAGACGATAGCCTCCACCCAGACGGTCAAAACCCGCTCACAACTAACGGCGCGCTCTACCAGTTACTGGCACCTACCGAACCCACCCTGATCCAGCCCGGCGAGTTCATGAGCGGCCGACTCATCGTTCATGAAAACCAAGTCGAACACTGGCTCGCTGGACGATGTGTATTACGTTACGACCTACAGGATGCCGCCCTGCGCCAGAGCATCAGCCAGAGCAAGTTCAAACATAATCCTGACTTCGGGCTCGTGGAGGGCCATATTGTTCTCCAGCATCATGGCGATGAGGTCTGCTTTCGCTGCCTGCAAGTTGAAGCCTTGCTCTAATCACTCTTGCAGGCGCCACGCCTTCAGCAGTAGCCCGTCCTTGCCTGTCACCGGGTCGGCCTTGGGTAGCGGTACCCGAGCGATACGTGCAACCGAAGCATCATGAGTATCGGCATTGGCGCGCTGAACATCGTAATCTTCCTGCCCACTTGGGTAGGCACCCACTACCATAAAGTCATCGCTTTCCTCGACCCGGCAGTGGCCCGTGCCTGCGGGTAACACCAGTACATCCCCCGCCTCTACTGTCAGCTCCTGACCCGATTCGCCTCCCAGGATGATCCGCGCATGCCCGGAAGCTACGCCCAGCACCTCATGGGCAGTCGAATGGTAGTGATGATAGTCAAAAATGCCGGCACGCCACTGTGGTGGCCAATCGTTTGCGGCAAACAGCCTTTCGAAGGCAGCCGCCTTGTCATTTTCTTCGAGTGTTACAGCGCGGTAAACCAGTACCGGGAATGAGCTATTGGGAATACGGCCGTCATCCTTGAAGAACAGCCGATCCGGCTCACCTGCCTGAGCGGGCATGCTCAACGCCGATACCGCCGGGGCCAAACTCAAGGCAAACAGTACGGCATTGTAAGTAGAACGTTTGGAACTCATGGCAATCCCCCAGTAGATGTACCGGGTTTGAAGGAAAAGCCGGGTGTGAAGTTTCACATACCACGCAACCAATGCTTCAGCAGCTCGGTGGTCTGTTCCGGCAGCTCCAGCGGCGGCAGATGGCCACACTCAGGCAATATTTCCAGGCGTGATCCCTGAATTCCAGCATGCATCTTTTGCGCTTCAGCAACCGGGGTCAGCCTGTCGTTTTCACCGACAACAATCAGCGTCGGCACCGTAATCGATGCCAATGTCGGAAGCGAGTCCGGCCGATCAATAATTGCCTGCTGCTGACGCAGGAACGCGTCACGCCCTACCCGCTTGCCCATAGCAATTACTTCGTCGGCTACTGGCGTACCGATACGACTTGGGTGGATGAGGTTTGGAAGCAGCTGCGGACTGATGCCCAGGAAGCGGCCACGCTCGGCTAGCGCCTTCATGCCAACGCGCTGGCGGGTACGTTCAGGCGTATCCAGGCTAGCCATGGTGTCGACAAGCGCTAACCGGATAATCCGCTCCGGCGCCTGCCGCATGATCTCAAAGGCTACATACCCCCCCATGGACAGCCCTGCCAGTGCAAACCGGGGCGGTGCCTCGGCCAGTACCCGCCTCGCCATATCAGGGATACTGCCGTCGCGTGTCAGGTCAGCGATCTGCACGTCAGCCTCACCAGTCAATCCCCTGGCCTGGGCGTGCCACAAGGCAGCGTCACAAAGAAGACCAGGAAGAAACAGGAGCGGAGTACGGGGGTCAGGTGGGGCGGAGGCGGCCATGAAAGACTCATCTGTGCAGCAAAAGCTGCGTTCTATACGGCCTTCGTCAGCGATGCAAGTACTGCTAACGCTTACCTTGGCGAAAGCACGCTGGACCGCGCACCCATTATCTGCTCTGCGGCAGAGAGCGATTACTACAGTATTGCTGGACGCCGTAACCCTGATTTAGCCCGCTATTGGCCCCACCACATGATAACGAGTACGGCCTGGCACCGGGCGCTCACCCCATAGCCTGGGACGAACCTATAGCAACGGTGCAACCTTACGCGTTATCACTTAGGGCAGCGGAGTTATTCCTGGCCTCTGTCATCTGCCGTTAGAGCGGGGCCTGGGCGAGCCAGGTTCTCACCTGCGCATAAGGGTAGGCTTCCAAGGCAGCAAAGCCGGGCAAACTCCTGGCCTTGAGTCGAGTAAAGGCGGGCGTGCTGAGGCCACACAAAAAGCGTGTCATGGACTCAACGCTCGGTACGCGCCCCCTGGATGTCATGTACTGCTCCCGAAAGGCGCCACATAGCGCCTCAGGGCTTTGCCTGTCCAATGGTGGCAAAGCCGCTGGCGCCGGAAGTATAGCCACCGCGCCACGACAGACCGAGCAATGCCCGCAGTGTTCAGGTGCCTGCGTATCACCAAACCATTCAGCCAGACGCCGACTAAGGCAACGGTCACTGCCGAACAGATCAAGCATGGCATGAGTCCGTGCGACCTCGGCCTGCTCTTTTTCCTGGAAATACCGATGCAGCGCCGCACTCAGCGCCTCGACATCCATCTCGTTCTGTAGACGGCGGTATACCTCCGTCATCTGCTTGCTTTCCAGCTCGATCCAGCCGCGCTCATGAAACCACTCCAGCGCAGCGATTACCCGACCACGCTCAGCGCGATATTCGCGGTGCAGCCGGTCAAAGTTGGCCGTGCACCAGGTACGCGCCCGTACAGAGGTCTCGACAATAGCCTCGACAAACTGGCGGCGCTCGCCTTCAAACGCCTCGATTAAAGCTTCGGGCTCACGGATGTATTTGAAGCGATAATCCGCGAAATAGCTGTATTGAGGCGCGGTCAAACCTTGCAGTTCCAACTGCACCAGCAAGGTCTTGAGCGGTAGCAACCGAATGTCGCTTAAGTCTGAAAGGCTGTTGAGCTGCAGCGACCACTCGCCGTCCGGCGCAGCCTGCAAATCCTCAAGAACACTCTGGATACCGCTCTGCTCCGGCGTGTCGCCATAAACAAAGTTTTCCAGCACATTCAAAGCATCGCGGTTAGCCAGCATCAGACACTCGGACTGCTCACCGTCACGTCCTGCCCGCCCGATTTCCTGGCTATAACTCTCAACGGATTTAGGCAGATCGTAATGGACCACGTAGCGGATATCGCGCTTGTCGATGCCCATGCCGAAGGCGATGGTAGCCACAATACAGGTCAGCGTACCGTCCATGAACTGCTGTTGAATAACCTCACGCCGCTCGTGAGGCAGGCCGGCGTGGTAAGCCCCGGCATCAATCCCAGCTCTTACCAACACCTCCGCCAGCTGCTCGGCTGTCCTCTGCTGAGTGACATAGACAATCCCGGACTGCCTGGCCCGTGGAGCAACCCACTCCAACAGATAACGTTGTTTGCGATCTCCACTGACAGGCTCGACCTGCAAATCCAGATTGGAGCGGTAGAAGCCGGTCGTGACCACGTCGTTGTCAGCAATGCCAAAACGAGCCTGCATGTCCGCGATCACTCGAGGCGTGGCCGTTGCGGTCAGTAATAAAACCTGCGGAATGTTGAAGTCGCGCTGATAGTCGGGAAGCTTAAGGTAATCGGGACGGAAGTTATGGCCCCACTCGGACAAACAGTGCGCCTCATCGACCACTAGCAGCGAGATAGGCACTTGGGCAATGAACTGGCGAAAGCGCTCATTCTTCAACCGCTCCACTGAAATCATCAGAACCTTCAGCTCGCCCGTGCGGGCCTTGGCCATGGTGGTTTGAATATCCTCTCGGCGCTGTGCCGAATCGATACTGGCGGCAGCAATTCCACGGGCCTTAAGAAATGCGAGCTGGTCCTGCATCAGAGCCAGCAGAGGCGAGATGACCAAGGTGAGATGCGGCAGAAGCAGGGCGGGCAGTTGATAGCACAACGATTTACCCGAACCAGTCGGAAAAATGGCAGCGGCCGAACGGCCAGCTAGCACAGTACGGACCACCCGGTCCTGCCCGGGGCGAAAGGCGGTGTAGCCGAATACATCGGCCAGGGTCTGTTCGATCACAAGGTTTCCGAGGCAATAGGGGTAATCATTACAGGGTCGGCGACCCGGCTCCGTCATGCAAGAGGTCAGTTACAATCAAAGGGTGTGCAGGCTTTTTAATGAGTCTAAAGGCGCTTCAGGCCCTTTATGACGCCGCAAAGCGACAGGATGAAGCAAAATTGTCGCTATTTTTTATTAGCGGTATGTCGATACGTCTTAATATCCGGCAAAATTGTCTTTTCCCCTAAACGATTTTGATCAGCAGCGCCTCTTATCAAGGCGTTGACAGTATTTTTTTACCGTCTCTGATCGCCCTTGAAGGAACACCTGTGTGGACACCCTTAAAAGCAAGATCCAGGCTGAAGGCCAAGTGCTCTCCGACCAAGTCCTGAAAGTGGATGCTTTCCTGAATCATCAGATTGATCCTGTCCTGATGAGCCAGATCGGCGAGGAATTCGCCAAGCGCTTCGCTGATGCCGGTGTTACCAAAATCGTCACGATCGAAGCCTCTGGTATCGCACCGGCCACCATGGCTGGTCTGAAAATGGGCGTTCCGGTGATTTTTGCTCGTAAGCACCAGTCCCTGACATTGACCGAAAATCTGCTCACCTCGACCGTTTACTCCTTTACCAAGCGCGTCGAAAGCACTATTGCGATTTCTACGTCGCACCTGTCCAGTGCTGATCATGTTTTGATCATTGATGACTTCCTGGCCAACGGAAAAGCCGCTCAGGCTCTGATTTCCATCATCAAGCAGGCGGGTGCCACTATTGCCGGACTGGGAATCGTGATCGAAAAATCTTTCCAGGCGGGTCGTCAGGAGCTGGAAAAGCAAGGCTACCGCGTCGAGTCGCTGGCCCGTGTTCAATCGCTCGAAGCCGGCAAGGTTACGTTCGTCGATTAAGCATAGACGCAATGGGCTGCCAATCTGGGAAAAGCAGCCTTTTCGCTATAAACAGCTGCGATCCTTCATGATTGATCGACAGTCGGTTCCCGATGTAAGGAACCTCGCTGGAAGCCTGACCTTCTACTGATGTGAATGCCCGATGCAGCCAATGGCTGTAATCGGTTCCTTTTTCCTTTGAAAAGGAGGACACATGAACGTCAGGCTTAAACCGCTCAACGAACAAGTGATCGTTATTACCGGTGCCTCTAGCGGTATCGGTCTTGCGACAGCCAGAATGGCTGCGCAGCAGGGTGCCCGTCTGGTTCTGGCAGCACGCAACGAAGAAGCGCTGCAAGACATCGAACACAACCTTGGTGGTGCCAGTGGTACGGTAGTCACTGTGGTCGCCGATGTAAGCCAGCGTGAAGAGCTTCAGAAAGTGGCTGACAAGGCGCTGGAAGCCTTTGGCGGCTTCGATACCTGGATCAACAATGCAGCGACCTCAGTCTGGGGCACGGTTGAAGAGGTCAGTGACGAAGATTGCCGCCAGCTGTTCGAAACCAACTTCTGGGGCACCGTTTATGGGTCGAAAATCGCAGCGGCCCATCTGCGCGAGCGCGGTGGCTCGATCATCAACATTGGTAGCCTCGAGTCCGCTGCACCACTTCCCTATCATTCCATGTACAGCGCCAGCAAACACGCCATCAAAGCGATGACGGATGTATTGCGGGTCGAATTGCGGAAGGAGAAGGCACCTGTTTCGGTGACATTGGTGCGCCCGGCCTCCATCAACACGCTGTTCAACGACCACGCCAAGAATTACCTGTCCAGTGCGCCGGTACTTCCACCGCCTGTCTATACCCCTGAGACGGTTGCCCGGGCCATTCTGAAAGCAGCCGTCCATCCGCAACGTGACGTCTTTGTAGGCAGCCCGGCCAAGGTCATGACCAAGATAGCCCAGAACTTCCCGCGTTTGTACGACGTGATCAGCGAGAAGCTTCTGTCTAACGCCATCCCGAGCGGGCGCCCCGACAACAACCGTGAGGGCGAGATGTATTCGGCCGACTACACCCCGGGCAACTATGGCCAGGCCAGCGGCCGTAATCCTGGGCCCAAAATGCAACACAGCCTGTATACCCAGGCTTCCCAGCATCCCATTGCAAGCACAGCGCTGGCCGTTCTTGGCGGCCTCGTCATAGGTGCACTTGTAAAAGGCCGTCGCCGTTAACAGCGGTTACCCTGCCTGTAGACCAACGCCTACGGGCAGGGGCTGTCTTCAGACATAAAAGCGACGGGCCGTCTTTCTGGTCGATCATTCGACAAGCAAACACCCGGCAGGCCCGGTATCATCCGCGCCCCGCTTCTCCTGCTGATTGATCAATGAAAAAGCCGCAACTGGTCGCTGCTGCCGAACTCGACCGTCTAGATACCTGGGCCAAATACTACAAAGGGTTGTGCCGTGAGTGCATGGCCACCTGCTGCACGCTCCCCGTGGAGGTTCGTATCAAGGACCTGATCCGCATTGGCGTTGTGGATGAATTTGAAGCAGGTGAGCCGCCCAAGAATGTTGCTAAACGCCTCATGAAGGAAGGTATCGTCGAACGCTTCAACCAGAAAAGTGGCATCTTTACGCTAACTCGCTTAGCGAATAATGATTGCCTCTATCTGGATCGCAAGAGCCGCCTATGCACGATCTATGACAAGCGCCCTGACACGTGCCGCAACCACCCGCAGATCGGTCCACGCCCTGGCTACTGCGCCTACAAGCCCAAGAGCTAAGCGACTAGCACAACGGTTTTCAGCACGCCAGAAAGCAAAAAACCCAGCGGTTAGGCTGGGTTTTTTGTGTGCCGTGATTCCGCCGAAGCGGTCACGAAAGACAGGATCAATTACTTGATCTTGGCTTCCTTGTACATCACGTGCTTACGCACAACCGGATCGAATTTTTTAATTTCGATCTTTTCGGGCTTGGTGCGCTTGTTCTTGTCGGTGGTGTAGAAGTGACCGGTACCGGCACTGGACACCAAACGGATCAATTCACGCATGATGAAGCTCCTTAGAATTTTTCGCCGCGAGTGCGCAGCTCGGACAGTACGGTATCAATACCGCGCTTGTCGATGATACGCATGCCCTTGGCAGAAACGCGCAGACGCACGAAACGCTTCTCGGACTCAACCCAGAAACGATGGTAGTGCAGATTCGGCAGGAAACGACGACGGGTTTTGTTGTTAGCGTGGGAAACATTGTTCCCAGTAACCGGACCCTTACCGGTCACTTGACAGACTCTAGACATGCCTCAGCCCTCATAAACCACATGCCAAACCCGGCATGGGTTGGCCGCTTGAATCGTTTGAAAATTCCGTTTAGTCGGGGCGGTGTCGGCTTTTCTGCAACACTCACAGAGCCATGCCCCGAAAAAAGAGCGCTGTTTTATACCAGAAGAGCCTTGATGTATCAAGGATATACCTAGTCGAGCCGACCAGTTGAAGACCGCATAGATACTGCACCGTAGCTGCAAAGTACAAAAGCGCACAACCACTCGTCGCGAAATTGCATTGAGATGAACGGCACAGTGGTCTAGCGTAGACCCCTGGCACCATGAGCTCCATGGACGGCCACCTACTCAATCAGAAGGAGCACTCCATGCGCTTTGCTGCTTTGCCATTGCTGTTCGCGCCCCTGCTGGCCCAGGCCGCTACGTTGAGCGTCTGTACCGATGCGAGTCCCGACGGCTTCGATGTCGTGCAGTATAACTCTTTGACCACGACGAATGCTTCAGCAGATGTTCTGATGAACCGACTGGTGGAGTTTGATCCGACACGCGGCGAGCTTGTTCCAAGCCTTGCCGAGCGCTGGCAGGTCTCCGAAGACGGCCTGACCTACGAGTTTACGCTACGCTCGGATGTGAAGTTTCACCAAACGGACTACTTCAAGCCGAGCCGGAACCTCAGTGCGGACGACGTAGTGTTCAGCTTTGAGCGCATGCTTGATCCTAAACACCCTTGGCATGGGGTTGCAAAAGGCGGCTATCCTCACGCGCAGTCCATGCAATGGCCTGACTTGATCAAGTCAGTGGAAAAGGTGGGTGACCATCAAGTACGCATCATCCTGAACCACCCGGACGCAACCTTCCTGCCCACCCTGAGCATGGGGTTTGCTTCGATCTATTCCGCCGAGTATGCCGATCAGCTGCTCAAGGCCGGTAAACCCGAACAGCTCAACAGCGAACCTATCGGCACCGGTCCATTTGTCCTTCACCGCTTTCAGAAAGATGCGGTTATCCGTTATGAGGCCAATGCCACCTACTTTGGCGGCAAGCCCAAGGTGGATAACCTGATCTATGCCATCACGCCCGATGCGGCTGTCCGCATGCAGCGCATCAAGCGTGGCGAGTGTCAGGTTGCACTCTCGCCCAAACCGCAGGATGTCACCGATGCGCAGAAGGATTCGACCCTGAAGGTTGTCCAGACGCCAGCATTCATGACCGCGTTCGTAGGCATCAACACCCAGCATCCACCCCTTGATAACCTCAAGGTCCGACAGGCCATCAACCTGGCGTTCGACAAAAAGAACTATGTGAAGGCCGTGTTCGAGAATAGCGCCACACCGGCCGATGGCATCTATCCGCCCACTACCTGGGGCTATGCAAAAGACATTACGGCTTACTCTTACGATCCAGATAAAGCCAAGGCATTGCTGGCTGAGGCGGGGCAGAAGGACGGTTTCAGTACGACAATTTGGACACGCCCAAGCGGCAGCCTGCTGAATCCCAACCCTAGCTTGGGCGCGCAGATGCTGCAGGCGGACCTCGCCAAGATCGGCATCAAGGCCGATATCCGCGTGATTGAATGGGGCGAGTTGATCCGTCGCGCCAAAAACGGTGAACATGACCTGTTGTTCATGGGCTGGGCCGGTGACAATGGCGATCCGGATAACTACCTGACACCGCAATTCTCGTGCGCCTCCGTCAAATCGGGCCTCAACTTTGCCCGCTTCTGTGACCAGACGCTGGATACGGCTATCCGCGAAGGCAAGACCGTTGCCAATCAAGCTGAACGCACCAAGCGTTATCACACGGCCCAGCAGATCATTCATGATCAGGCCCTATGGCTACCGCTGGCTCACCCCACTGTCTCGGTCCTGACCCGCCAGGGCGTAGAGGGCTATCAGGCCAACCCCTTTGGCCGCCAGGACTTCTCCAAGGTCAGCGTCAGCCGATGAGGCGAGGGCGGCAGGCTTGCGTCGCGCAATAGCCTGCCGCCCCAATGCTTCTACAGCCATCCATACTCAGCCATGGACAGAGGCTCGCCTTCGCCCACGATGAAGTGATCAAGCACTCGTACATCGATCAATGAAAGCGCTTCCTTTAGCCGTTGAGTCAGGACGCGATCCGACTGACTGGGCTCGGCTATGCCGGAAGGGTGGTTGTGGGTCAGGATGAGGGCCGCCGCGTTGTGGGCCAGGGCACGCTTGACGACCTGTCGCGGATAGACGCTAGCCCCATCGATAGTCCCATGAAACAGTGCCTCAAAGGCCAGGACACGGTGTTTGGCGTCCAGAAACAGACACCCAAAGATTTCATGGGGCTCATGCCGCAGGCGGGCCTTCAAGTAATCTTTAACAGCCTGCGGGCTTTCCAGGGCGGAATCGCGCCGCAGACGTTCGGCCAGATGGCGGCGGCCCATCTCCAGCACGGCTTGTAGCTGGGTGAATTTGGCTGGCCCCAGGCCCAGATGTGCACTAAACGAGGTCAGATCAGCTTCGAGAAGCGTCCGCAGACTGCCGAATTCCTGCAGCAAGTGGCGCGCCAGGTCCACCGCGCTCTTGCCGGCTACTCCGGTACGCAAGAAAATGGCCAGCAACTCGGCATCCGTCAGGGCGCCGGCGCCCTGCTCCAATAACTTCTCCCGGGGCCGCTCTTGGGCAGGCCAGTCACGAATACTCATGGAACGCTCCTTGTCGATATCGGCCCGCTACTCCATGGCGGGCGCTGTGCTATCTTAGCCGCACTTTTTGCCTGGCGAACGGCTTATCGACTACCGTTCGCTCAGACGCGATATCCGTCATAAAAAGCTCCTGTAACCGGCCTCCGGGCCAGTCAGGCTCAACATAAGGCAGGCTCATGCAACGGCTTTATCGTAAACGCATCGTGCTTGGCGTCGGCGGCGGAATCGCCGCATACAAGAGTGCCGAGCTGGTGCGCCGCTTGCGCACCTATGGCGCGGAAGTTCGGGTCATCATGACCCAGGGCGGTCGCGAATTCATTACGCCCCTGACCCTTCAGGCCCTGTCAGGCCATCCGGTGCACCTTGACCTGCTCGATCCGGCGGCCGAAGCAGCCATGGGGCACATTGAGCTGGCGCGCTGGGCAGACCTTGTACTGATCGCACCAGCCACGGCCGATTTGATGGCTCGCCTGAGCCAGGGCGTCGCCAATGACCTGTTGACCACAGTCGTGCTGGCAACCGATGCGCCTGTGGCGCTGGCCCCGGCTATGAACCAGGCCATGTGGCGCGATCCAGCCACCCTGGCCAATACCGAATTGCTGAAAAGCCGTGGCTTCAGGCTTTTTGGCCCAGCTTCCGGCAGCCAGGCCTGTGGTGACGTCGGTATGGGGCGGATGCTTGAACCGGATGATCTGGCGCAGCTTGCCGCCGACTGTTTCGCGCGTCAGAGCCTGACGGGTCAGCACATGCTGATTACCGCAGGCCCTACGCAGGAAAACATTGATCCGGTTCGTTACATCACCAATCACAGCTCCGGAAAAATGGGCTTTGCCCTGGCCGAGGCGGCAGTGGAAGCGGGCGCCCGAGTCACGCTGGTAACCGGCCCTGTCCACTTGCCTACGCCTGATCGGGTCAGCCGGGTGGATGTTGTCAGTGCCCGCGACATGCTTGCCGCCTGCGAGGCCGCCATGCCCTGTGATGTATTGATCGCCGCTGCAGCCGTGGCCGATTACCGTCCGGAAGTCATTGCTCCGCACAAGCTCAAGAAAGACCCCTCTAGCGGTGATGGACTACTGCTTCAGATGGTACGCAATCCAGATATCCTGGCCACGCTGGCGCGCCGCTCCGACCGCCCGTTCAGCGTAGGCTTTGCTGCCGAGACCGAGCATCTGCTCGATTACGCCTCGCGCAAGCTAATGGACAAGAACCTCGACCTCATCGTCGCCAACGATGTCGCCAACCCCGCCATTGGCTTCAACAGCGAAGACAACGCAGTCAGCGTCATTGATCGTGACCTGCAGGAAACCCGCTTCGCCCAGACCAGCAAGGGCAAGATCGCCCGCCAGCTGATCGACTTTATCGCCAACCGACTCAAACAAGCGCAGACTCATGCATAACCTTCAAGCCAAGATTCTCGATCCCCGCCTCGGCACTGACTTCCCCTTGCCAGCCTACGCAACGTCCGGCTCTGCCGGGCTCGACCTGCGCGCGATGCTCAAGGAAGACATCACACTGGAGCCGGGCCAGACAGTGCTGATTCCTACCGGCCTTTCCATTTACATCGCTGACCCGGGCCTTGCCGCCCTTGTCTTGCCGCGCTCGGGCCTGGGCCACAAGCACGGGATTGTGTTAGGCAACCTTGTTGGGTTGATCGACTCGGATTATCAGGGTGAACTGATGGTCTCATGCTGGAACCGTGGCCAGACCACATTCACCATTACCGTGGGTGAGCGCATTGCCCAGCTTATGCTGGTCCCCGTCGTCCAGGCCCAGTTCAAACTGGTAGACGAGTTCGAAGAAACCGAGCGAGGCTCAGGCGGTTTCGGCCACTCCGGTACTCGCTGACAGCCGAGCCGGCTTTTCAGGGACAGAAACGAGGTGCTGCATTGAAAAACACCAAGCGCAAGGCCACACCCCAAGGCCCCGCCCAAGAAAAGAACAAGAATGTCTCTCTGCTACCCAGTCTTCTACCTGCACTGGCCGGCTCCCTCCTGGGACTGGGCCTGCTGTGGAACCTCGCCATTGAGCCACTGCAACAGACGTCCCAGTCGCAATTGACCCAAGCGTGGGGGCAGGGGCAGGCAGCGGCCGTAAGCCAGGCCCTGAGCCAGCTGGAAAACCGCGCCCGCGCAACGGCTATTGAACCTATGGTGGTCCAGGCACTGACCCAGCCCAACGAGGACCTACGATCATCGGCTGAACAGATTCTTCAGCACGGCGGCTTGATTGATGCCCATCTGGTCCGCCAGAACGCCAGCCAACCGAATGAAGCACGTCCAGGCCCGTTGAACTTCGCCGCTCTAGACCTGGTGCGTCGCGTCAGCTCAGGGCAGCCTGCGGGATCAGAGGCATATCGGGTTGGCCAGAAATGGCTCGTGTATACGGCAGCCCCTGTCACCTCGGCTGATAACCGCGTCGTGGGTACGGTTCTATTGGTGCAGGATCTGCGCGTGCTGTTAAGCGGCCTTGCCGGCATGCCCATGGAGGCCGGTCATTGGCAATTGACCCAGCGTTTCAACCAGGTAGCCCCCCAACGGCTGGCCGAAGGAGGGATACCGGCTGACGCCGAGGCACATGCCTTCAAGACCAACAACCCCCTTTGGACGCTCGAAGTGGCACCTGCTACAGCATTTGCTGCCAGTTGGCCATTCTGGACATTACCAGCGGCGCTAATTCTGTCGCTTGCAGGGGCCGGGCTAGGGCTTCTGCTGTTACAGCGGACCCTAAACCGGCGTCTTGTTGACGATGTGTGCAGTCTCTCCCGTTTTCATCAGGAACTTGTTAGCGGTCTTGTGGCCAAACGGCCTGTTTTGCGGTTCTCACAACTAGAACCCTTGACACAGGCACTGGTCGGGCCACCGCCGAAATCCACCGAGGTAACCGCTTCGGTCACGGCGCCTGCAGAGGCGACCGTAACGGCGTTGGCCAAGCAAGGCAGCGCGTCGTATACAGACCCGATGTTTCCAAGCAGTGACGACATACTCGATATCGATATCCTCGACGAAGACCAGGATCTCCTGGGATTGGAGAAACCCCTAATGAGCAACACCGTTCAAGCTCCGAAACTCAACACCAGTATTTTTCGCGCCTACGACATCCGTGGCGTAGTGGGCGACTCCCTGACTCCGGAAACCGCTTACTGGATCGGCCGTGCCATCGGCTCCGAAAGTCTGGCCCGTAACGAGCCCAACGTAGCCGTAGGCCGTGATGGCCGTTTGTCCGGCCCGGAACTGGTCGAGCAGCTGATCAAGGGTATCGCTGATACCGGCGCAACCGTCAGTGACATCGGCATGGTGCCTACGCCTGTCCTGTACTACGCGGCCAACGTTCTGGCCGGCAAGTCCGGTGTAATGCTCACGGGTAGCCACAACCCGCCGGATTACAATGGTTTCAAGATCGTGATTGCCGGTGAGACCCTGGCCAACGAAAGCATTCAGCGCCTGCGCGAGCGCATCGAGACCGGCGACGTTGCAACCGGGCAGGGCACCGTTGAGAAAGTGGACGTCCTGGAGCGCTATTTCGACCAGATCAAGAACGACATCGTCCTGGCCAAGAAGCTGAAAGTCGTGGTTGACTGCGGCAACGGCGTAGCCGGTGTGGTTGCACCCCAACTGATCGAAGCCCTGGGCTGCACGGTTATCCCGCTGTTCTGCGACGTTGACGGCAACTTCCCGAACCACCATCCGGATCCGGGCAAGCCCGAAAACCTGGAAGACCTGATCGCCAAGGTCAAGGAAACCGGCGCCGACCTGGGTCTGGCCTTTGATGGCGATGGCGACCGCGTAGGTGTCGTGACCAACGAAGGCAACATTATCTATCCAGACCAGCTGCTGATGCTGTTCGCCAAGGATGTGGTTTCCCGTAATCCGGGCGCCGATATCATCTTTGACGTCAAGTGCACCCGCCGCCTGAACAACCTGATTGCCGGCTACGGCGGTCGTCCGATCATGTGGAAAACCGGTCACTCCCTCATCAAGAAGAAGATGAAGGAAACCGGCGCGCTGCTGGCAGGCGAGATGAGCGGTCACGTGTTCTTCAAAGAGCGCTGGTATGGCTTTGACGATGGCATCTACAGCGCCGTGCGTCTGCTCGAGATCCTGAGCCAGGAGAAAGGCACTGCACAGCAGGTCTTCGATACCTTCCCGGTAGACATCTCTACACCCGAGATCAATATCCAGGTGACCGAAGAGGGCAAGTTCGGCATCATCGATGCCCTGCAGCGCGATGCCAAGTGGGGTGACGCACAGATCACTACACTGGACGGCGTGCGTGTTGACTATCAAGAAGGCTGGGGTCTGGTCCGCGCGTCCAACACCACGCCGGTACTGGTGCTGCGCTTCGAGGCTGAGACCCAAGAAGAGCTGGACCGTATCAAGGATGTCTTCCGCAAGCAGCTGCTTGCCGTTCAGCCTGACCTGAACCTGCCGTTCTAACATTCGAACCGCAGAATAAAGGGCGCCCAGGCGCCCTTTATTTTTATCGACCTGAGGAGTACGCCATGACCCTGAGCCGCGATGATGCCTCGCATGTCGCCCAAGTGCTTTCCGAAGCGCTGCCCTATATTCGCCGTTTTGTCGGCAAGACGCTGGTAATCAAATACGGCGGCAACGCCATGGAAAGCGATGAGCTCAAGGCAGGCTTTGCCCGTGACATCGTATTGATGAAGGCCGTGGGAATAAACCCGGTCGTGGTACATGGCGGCGGCCCGCAGATCGGTGATCTGCTCAAGCGTCTTAGTATCGAAAGCAACTTCATCGACGGCATGCGCGTCACTGACAGCCAGACCATGGATGTAGTGGAAATGGTTCTGGGCGGCCAGGTGAACAAAGATATCGTCAACCTGATCAACCGTCATGGCGGTCGTGCCATTGGCTTGACCGGTAAGGATGCCAATCTGATCCGGGCGACCAAGCTTACCGTCTCGCGCCAGACGCCTGAGATGACCAAGCCGGAAATTATTGATATTGGTCAGGTCGGCGAAGTCAGCGGTGTAAATACCGAGCTGCTGAACATGCTGGTATCAGGCGATTTCATCCCTGTTATCGCCCCTATCGGCGTGGGCGCAAACGGGGAGTCCTACAACATCAACGCTGACCTGGTAGCAGGCAAAGTGGCTGAAGCGCTCAAGGCTGAAAAGTTGATGCTTCTCACAAATATTGCCGGTTTGATGGACAAAGAAGGTCAGGTTCTGACCGGATTGACCACAGAGCAGGTAAACAGGCTCATTGCTGACGGCACTATTTATGGAGGCATGCTGCCCAAGATTCGCTGCGCTCTGGAAGCCGTGCAGGGTGGGGTGCAGAGTGCCCACATCATTGATGGCCGCGTACCCAATGCCGTGCTGCTTGAGATCTTTACCGATATTGGTGTTGGAACCCTGATTACCAATCAGCAGCTGTAAATGAAAACGGGGCTCAGACCCCGTTTTTTGAGTGGCTTATTCACCCAGCAACTGTACGATCCGGGCGCGATCCGCATTGAAATTGACTTCTGCCGTCTGGCGATCCTTGATGTAGCGATCCAGCTCACCTTGCAGGCGATGCTCTTCACCCTTGAGCGACTCGATGCGCTGAAGCAGATCATCCGGCACAGCCTGACCTCCACGCTGGTAGCCAGCCGCCTGACTCATGAGCGCGTCGCGCTGCTGGTTGAGGGCCTGAAGATTTCCACGTTTGACCGCCGCCAAGCCGTCCAGCTCATTGAGCTTGCGCGTCTTGGCACGGTCGACGTCCGCTACGCTGCTGTACAGCCTGAGCAGTTTCGTATCGGCTTGAGCCTGCTGCTTGGCTGCCGCTCGTCGGAGAATTTCTTCAGCGGGCGGGGCAGGGGGCACGACCTTCATGACGCGTCCCTGCTCGTTAAGGATGTCGTACCCCTTACCTGCATACTCGGCCGGAACGCCCTGCCGATCGATCACGGTCACGCCGTTACGATCCACATAGCGATACAGCTGGATGGTGGTGGGCTCAGCAGCCAGAACACTACTTGTCAGTAAAATCAGGGCGCTCCCAAGCACCGCCTTTTTTATTCTTGCCACCGCCATCTCGCCTCATACGTCAGTTCAGATACCGTAATTCGCGCGGTAGGCTTCAACCGCCGGCAAATGCTGCTTCAGCTCAGTGTCACCGGCCAGATACTCCAGTACCTGATCCAGGGCCACGATACTGACGACTGGCATTCCAAAGTCTCGCTCGACTTCCTGAATGGCCGACAGCTCACCCTTACCGCGCTCCTGACGATTCAATGCAATCAATACGCCAGCAGGCGTAGCACCTTGTGCCTGGATGATCTGCATCACCTCGCGGATTGCAGTACCGGCAGTGATGACATCGTCGACAATCAGCACTCGACCCGCCAATGGCGCACCTACCAGCATGCCTCCTTCACCGTGGTCCTTGGCCTCCTTGCGGTTGAAACACCAGGGCACATCACGACCATGTTCTTCGGCCAGCGCAACTGCTGTAGCGGCAGCCAACGGAATCCCTTTATAGGCCGGACCGAACAATACGTCGAAATTAAGGCCTGAATCTGTGACCGCAGCGGCGTAGAAACGTCCTAGCTGAGCCAAGGCGTTTCCGCTGTTGAACAGACCGGCATTGAAAAAGTACGGACTAACACGTCCGGACTTCAATGTGAATTCACCGAAGCGCAGAACTCCGCGCTCGATAGCAAAACGAATGAAATTGCGTTGATACGCCTGCATTACGAAAATCCCGGGCGGCATGAATTTAGCTAAAGCGTTTGAGCTCGGGTATCATACATCCACGATTTTTTGGGGGCCATTTATGCGGATCATTAGTATGAACGTGAATGGTATTCAGGCTGCCGTTGAGCGAGGGTTGCTCAATTGGCTACAAGCCCAGAATGCCGACGTGATCTGCTTGCAGGACACCCGCGCCTCTGCCTTCGATCTGGAAGACCCTGCCTACCAACTGGATGGCTACTTCCTCTATGCCTGCGACGCCGAGGTACCTAGCCAGGGCGGTGTTGCGCTGTATAGCAAGCTCCAGCCCAAAGCGGTCATTAGCGGCCTGGGTTTTGAGACTGCAGATCGTTACGGACGCTACCTGCAAGCCGATTTTGACAAAGTGAGTATTGCCACGCTGCTTCTGCCTTCGGGCATGGGTGGTGATGATGAGCTGAACCACAAGTTCAAGTTCATGGACGACTTCACTAATTACCTGAACAAGCAGCGCCGCAAGCGTCGCGAGTACATCTATTGCGGTTCGCTCTACGTCGCACATCAGAAGATCGATGTGAAGAACTGGCGCGAATGTCAGCAAATGCCGGGCTTTTTAGCACCTGAGCGGGCCTGGATGGACGAAGTGATCGGCAATATGGGCTATGTAGACGCCCTGCGCGAGATCAGCCGCGACGGCGACCAATTCAGCTGGTGGCCGGACAGCGAGCAGGCCGAGCACCTGAACCTGGGCTGGCGCTTCGACTACCAGATCCTGACACCAGGCCTGCGTCGATTCGTACGCTCGGCACGTCTGCCTCGGCAGCCGCGCTTCTCTCAGCATGCTCCGCTGATGATCGATTACGATTGGGCGCTCAGCATCTGATGATGAATAAAAAACCGGCCCTGGGGCCGGTTTTTTATTGCCTATGGCTCAGACAACAGGTCGCCAGCAGAAGGGATACCGGTAAGGGCGGCCCTTGTTGGCCTTGAGACCTGCGATAACCGTCAGCACAAAACCCCAGACACCAACAAGCACCATCAGGGGAAACCCGATCAGTACCCAGGCGAGCAACCAACAGAGCAGAGTCGCCACGGTAATGGTGAGCTGAAAGTTGAGCGCTTCCTTGCCTTGGTCATCAATGAAAGGATCTGTCTCGCGCTTGAACTGCCAGATGACAAGCGGTCCGATGACATTGCCGATCATGGGCGCCACGAACCACAGAAACGCCGAGTAGTGGCAGAGCATGGCCCAACGGCGCGCCTCTGCACTGGGAACTTGCTGTAGTTCGTTCATACGCCCTCGTCAGGTCAGTCGGCCAAAACGGCCTTTTGTATCTCGAACAGATCCTTGATGCCTTTCTGAGCCAGCGCCAGCATGGCGTTGAACTCTTCAGGCTGGAAGGGTGCGCCTTCAGCGGTGCCCTGGACCTCAATGAAGCCACCGGCATCAGTCATGATCACGTTCAGGTCTGTTTCGGCAGTGGAATCTTCAAGGTAGTCCAGATCCAGCACCGGTGCGCCCTGATAGATACCTACAGAGACTGCGGCAACCATCTGCTTGAGCGGATTGCCCTTGAGGCCGCTACGCTTCTTGAGCGCCGCCAGGGCATCAACCAGCGCCACGCAGGCACCTGTTACCGAAGCCGTGCGGGTACCGCCATCAGCCTGGATAACATCGCAGTCGATGTACAGAGTATTCTCGCCCAGCTTGGTCAGATCTACTGCTGCACGCAGCGAGCGACCGATCAGACGCTGGATCTCCAAGGTACGGCCACCTTGCTTGCCACGAGAGGCTTCACGCTGGGTACGTTCGCCGGTTGCCCGTGGCAGCATGCCGTATTCGGCTGTCAGCCAGCCTTGACCCTTGCCCTTCAGGAAGCGCGGCACACCGGCCTCAACGCTGACCGTGCAGATCACTTTGGTGTCACCGAACTCCACCAGAACCGAACCTTCAGCATGCTTGGTGTAGTGACGGGTGATGCGGATCTCGCGTAACTGGTCGGCAGCGCGACCACTCGGACGATTCATGTAGGGATACCTGTTGCAGGAGAAAACTGGTCGTCATTATAGGCCCCATAGAGGATGATGCGACATCACTACGTTGGGCCCGCCGTCAGGCTGGGGTAGACTTACTTCTTTTTTGCGGACCGCTCTGCAGCGAAAACGTTTCCGTGACCGTTGCCGAGTATTCCCGCACTGCCTAAGCGAGGACATTCCATGGTGCATAGCATGACGGCCTTCGCCCGCGTTGAACGCGCGGGTGTGTACGGTACGCTGAGCTGGGAGTTGCGCTCGGTCAATCATCGCTACCTTGAGCCGCACCTGCGTTTGCCTGAGGCGTTCCGTGACCTGGAGGGCAGTGTCCGCGAGGCGCTGCGCCAGGGCCTGTCACGTGGCAAGGTGGAATGCACCCTGCGTTTCAGCGAAGAGAATGCCGCACCCAGCCTACAAATTGATGAACAGCGTGCGGGCCAACTGATTGCTGCAGCCGAACGCCTGTCGTCCATGATCAGTCAACCTGCCCTGATCGACCCGATGACCGTCCTGAGCTGGCCCGGTGTACTGGTCTCCCAGAACGCCGACCCACAGGCTCTGAATGCCGAGGCAAAAGCCCTGTTCACGGCTGCATTGGACGAGCTGAAGGCTGGCCGTAACCGTGAAGGCGTTGAGCTGGCCCGGCTGATCGAAGAGCGTTTGCAGGCCATACGGGTAGAAGTTGCGGCGCTTCGCGAGCTGATTCCCGGAATGCTTGCCGCGCAGCGCCAAAAGATTCTCGACCGCTTTGCCGAGCTGAGCCTTGAAGCCGATCCGCAGCGGCTTGAGCAGGAGCTGGTCATGCTGGCCCAGAAAAGTGACGTAGCCGAAGAGCTGGACCGCCTGAGCACTCACGTGGGCGAGGTCAGCCGTGTGCTCAAGACGGGTGGTGCCGCCGGTCGTCGTCTGGACTTCCTGATGCAGGAACTCAACCGCGAAGCCAATACCCTAGGCTCAAAAGCCTTTGACCCGCGCTCTACGCAGGCCGCGGTCAATCTCAAAGTACTGATAGAACAAATGCGCGAACAAGTGCAGAACATCGAATAGGCCATTCACTATGACAGCCCTTCCTGGCACCCTTTACATCGTTTCGGCGCCCTCGGGTGCAGGCAAGACCAGCTTGGTCAAGGCCCTGCTCGATGCCCTGCCTGAAGTCCGTGTATCCGTCTCCCACACCACGCGCGCCATGCGCCCGGGGGAGGTAGACGGCGTGAACTACCACTTTGTGGATGTCTCGACCTTCCAGGGTCTGCTGGAACATGGCGACTTTCTGGAGCATGCTGAAGTCTTTGGCAATTACTACGGCACATCGCAGCGCCAGCTGGAGCAGACTCTCGCCGAAGGTCATGACCTGATCCTTGAGATCGATTGGCAGGGTGCTCAACAGGTGCGCCGCAAGATGCCCCACGCTCAGTCCATTTTCATTCTGCCTCCCAGCCAGGAAGCGCTACGCCAGCGATTAAACAATCGCGGGCAGGACAGCCATGACATAATCGAGCGACGCATGCGCGAAGCGGTCAGTGAGATGAGTCACTATGTCGAATATGACTACCTGATCATCAATGACGACTTTGCCTCGGCGCTGGAAGACCTCAAATCTGTTTTCCGTGCCAGACAGCTGCGTCTGGATCGCCAGCAACGCCGACACAACGAATTGCTCGAAAAGCTCCTGATCCAGCGGTCATGAGCCAAACGGCACTTCCCTAAGTACCACCAATTTTTTAGACTACACAGTCCTCCCGCTTCGGGATCACTTGTCACGAGGAACACCATGGCCCGCGTCACCGTTGAAGACTGCCTGGATAACGTCGATAACCGTTTCGAACTGGTCATGCTCGCCACCAAGCGTTCACGCCAGCTCGCCACCGGCGGCAAAGAACCCAAAGTACCGTGGGACAATGACAAGCCGACCGTAGTAGCCCTGCGCGAAATCGCTGAAGGCCTGGTTGATTACGAAGTAATCCGTCTGGACGACATCGTTGAAGAAGAGCCTCTGTTTGCGGCTTTTGAAGAAAACAACGAGGCGGACAGCGAGGCGCTGTAAGATGCCGGACCGACGAGCCGTCACGTGGGCCGGCAGGAGATAAACCATCCATGCCAGCCATAGACACGTTCTCTGAACGGCTCGCGTCCTATTTAGGCCCTGACCAGGTCAACCTGGTCCGCCGCGCCTATTACTACGCCGAGCAAGCTCACGACGGGCAGCGCCGCCGCAGCGGCGAGCCCTACGTGACCCACCCGCTTGCCGTTGCCAATATTCTCGCCGACATGCACATGGACTATCAGAGTCTGATGGCTGCCATGTTGCACGATGTTATCGAGGACACCGGTATTGCCAAGGAAGCGCTTACAGCGCAGTTTGGCGAAACCGTGGCCGAGCTGGTGGACGGGGTCAGCAAACTGACCCAGATGCAATTCGAGACAAAAGCCGAAGCTCAGGCAGAAAACTTCCAGAAGATGGCGATGGCCATGGCGCGTGATATTCGCGTCATTCTGGTCAAGCTGGCTGACCGGCTGCACAACATGCGTACACTTGATGCCATGCCGCCGGACAAAAGCCGCCGCATTGCCAAGGAAACCCTGGAAATCTACGCACCGATCGCCAATCGGCTGGGCATGCATAACATGTATGCTGAGTTTGAGGACCTTGGCTTTCGTGCCATGCACCCTATGCGTGCCGAGCGTATCCGGCGCGCAGTGAAGGCAGCCCGTGGCAATCGCCGCGAGATTGTCAGCAAGATCCAGGAGTCACTGGCCAGCTGCCTTCAACGTGAAGGGCTGCCGGGCGAAGTAATCGGTCGCGAAAAGCATCTCTATAGCATCTATCAAAAGATGCGGGGCAAGCGTAAGTCGTTCAATGAAATCATGGACGTCTATGCCTTTCGCCTCATCGTCGACAAGGTCGACACGTGTTACCGCGTCCTGGGGGCTGTACACAGCTTGTACAAGCCGATCCCGGGCCGCTTCAAGGACTACATTGCCATCCCCAAGGCCAACGGCTACCAATCGCTGCATACAACACTGTTTGGCATGCACGGCGTACCGATTGAAATCCAGATTCGGACCCGCGAAATGGAAGACATGGCCAATAACGGGATCGCGGCGCATTGGCTATACAAATCGGGCGAAGATGAGCCTAAAGGCTCCCATGCTCGTGCACGCCAGTGGGTCAAGGGTATTCTCGAGCTCCAGCAGCGTGCGGGTAACTCCCTTGAGTTCATCGAGAACGTCAAGATCGACCTGTTCCCGGACGAGGTCTATGTCTTTACGCCGAAGGGCCGGATCATGGAGCTGCCCAAAGGCTCCACACCGGTCGACTTTGCCTATGCGGTGCACACCGATGTGGGCAACAGCTGCATCGCCTGCCGCGTTAATCGTCGACTGGCACCGTTGTCACAGCCGCTCAACAGCGGTGAGACAGTGGAAATCATTACCGCGCCGGGCACACGGCCTAATCCTGCCTGGTTGAATTTCGTGGTGACCGGCAAGGCGCGGACAAACATTCGCCATGCGCTCAAGCAGCAGCGACGGTCGGAATCGATCAGTCTGGGCGAGCGTTTGCTCAACAAGGCGCTCGCCAACTTCAACACCCAGCTCTCCAAGATTTCCCTGCCGCGTATCCTGCCGGTTCTGGCGGAACACAAAGTCGTGGTGCTTGAAGACCTCCTGGAAGAGATTGGCCTGGGCAACCAGATGGCCTATGTCGTGGCTCGTCGACTGGTGTCGGCTGATGCCGAAAGCCAGGAAGACAAGGCGCAAACCGAAGGTCCACTCGCGATCCGTGGTACTGAAGGACTTGTCCTCAGCTACGCCAAGTGTTGTACGCCGATTCCGGGTGATCCGATTGTTGGACATCTGTCTGCCGGCAAGGGCATGGTCGTGCATCTGGACAGCTGCAAGAACATCGCCGAGATTCGCCAGAATCCCGAGAAGTGCATTCCGCTGACCTGGGCAAAGGATGTGGTTGGCGAGTTCAACGTGGAACTGCGTGTTCAACTGGAACATCAGCGTGGCTTGATAGCCATGCTGGCTACCAGCGTGACGGCGGTCGATGCCAACGTTGAAAAGATCAGCATGAACGAGCGCGATGGCCGGATCAGCGTGGTCCAGCTTGTGGTCAGCGTACACGACCGCGTGCATCTGGCCCGAGTCATCCGCAAATTACGTACACTTGCAGGCGTTGCCGGTATCACCCGCGTTCGCAGCTGACGAACCTTCCCACGCATCCCTTATGCCTGCTAGCCTGTCGATTCTATCGACAGGCTTTTGTTATCTGGCTAAAGGAGCGACTTCATGAGCAAGACCGTGATCCATACCGAGAATGCACCGGCCGCCATCGGCACCTACTCCCAGGCCATTAAGGTCGGGAATACGGTTTACCTGTCCGGGCAGATCCCATTGGATCCCAAGACCATGGAGCTGGTAGAGGGCTTCGAGGCGCAGACCGTACAGGTTTTTGAGAACCTGAAAGCCGTAGCGGAAGCCTCGGGAGGCTCGCTGGCTGATATCGCCAAGTTGAATATCTTCCTGACTGATCTCAGCCACTTCGCCAAGGTAAACGAGATTATGGGTCGTTACTTCCAACAGCCCTATCCGGCACGTGCTGCCATTGGCGTAGCGGCGCTGCCCAAGGGCGCCCAGGTTGAAATGGACGGCATCCTGGTCCTGGAATAAGCGTCTCAGGGCGCAGCCACACGGCTGCGCCTGCTTGCCCTAGGCATTCAGGATAGCGGAATAGCCTTCGCGAAAGCTGGGGTACTGCGGTATCCAACCCAATGCACGGGCACGTGTATTACGGCAGCGCTTGCTACCGGCACGGCGCACAGCCGACTCCTCCGCCCAGTGGGTAACACCTAACTGCTCACGCAACCACATGACCACATCATGCAGTGGGGCAGGCTCATCATCGACACCTAGATAGACAGCGTCCAGCGCAGCGCCTTGTTGATCGGCCATCAGCAAATGCGCAAGCAGTCCTGCGGCATCGTCAGCATGGATACGGTTGCCATACAGGGGTGGCTCACTGGCAACGCGATAGCCTTGGCGGACCTGATTGAGCAACCACTCGCGGCCAGGTCCGTAAATACCGCTCAAGCGAACAGCGGTCGACGGCAGGCCGCTGGCCTGTGCCACCTGCTCGGCTTCCAGCAAGATTTTTCCAGAATAGCCATCGGGCTCGGTAGCCGAAGTTTCGTCAACCCACTCTCCATTTTTCTGCCCATACACGCCAGAGCTGGAAATGAACAGCAGCCGACGCGGCGTCTGCTGATGCTGCCCGAGCCACGCCAACACATGCTGAAGCCCTTCGACGTAGGCGGTGCGATAGCCGTCCTCATCATGCTGCGTTGCAGCAGCCGCATATACGACGTAGTCCAACGGCTCGGTCGGCCACTGCGCCGGAGCATGGGCGGCTGTCAGATCGCCAGCAACCGGCAGGATAGCGTCCGGCAGCTGCTCCACTGCGCGGCGCAGTCCATACACTGTCCAACCGGCAGCCTGCAGGCGTACGCCCAGGCGGCTGCCAACATCACCACAGCCGGCAATCAGAACACGAGGGAAGGCGGACATAGGAGGTACCTGCACCAATAAGTCATTGAGTACAGTAGCTTGCCGGGTCACGTTTTATGCCTCAAGCATTACAAGACGGCTTGGTTCAAAAAAGAGCAGCCGTTATGCTTGCAGGTGATAGTATTTGTTAATTGGTCATCAGCTGACCCGTCTGGCGAACGAACTCGGAACGGACGACCTTCAAGCGTCACCGTTACTTCGGAATGGTGCCTTGCCTGACACTTCGCCGAGCCTCGTGCGCAGCTGTTTATGGAAAGGCTCTAAGGATTGATTCAATCATGACCCTCACTGAACTGCGCTATATCGTGACTCTTGCCCAAGAGCAGCACTTCGGCCGTGCCGCCGAACGCTGCCATGTCAGCCAGCCGACCCTGTCGGTGGGTGTGAAAAAGCTTGAGGACGAATTGGGCATCCTGATTTTTGAACGCAGCAAGAGTGCGGTTCGCCTGACGCCGACGGGTGAAAGCATTGTGGCTCAGGCCCAGAAGGTACTGGAACAGGCACAAGGTATCCGCGAGCTGGCCCAGGCGGGCAAGAACCAGCTCAGCGCGCCGTTGAAGATTGGCGCCATTTACACCATCGGACCTTATCTGTTTCCCCACCTGGTTCCCCAGCTCAATCGCGTGGCTCCAGAAATGCCGCTGTATATCGAGGAGAATTTCACCCATGTGCTGCGAGACAAGCTGCGCACCGGTGAACTCGATGCCATCATCATTGCATTGCCCTTCAGCGAGCCGGACGTCCTGACCAAGGCGCTCTATGATGAGCCGTTCTACGTCATGATGCCGGCACGCCATCCCTGGACAGAACTCAAGTCGATTGACAATTCCCAGCTCAACGACAAGAGCCTGTTACTGCTCGGGGAGGGGCACTGCTTCCGCGATCAGGTACTTGAGGCCTGTCCGACCGTGCGCAAGCATGGCGACGAAGCCAAACATACCCAGGTTGAGTCTTCCTCGCTGGAAACCATCCGCCACATGGTAGCCTCCGGGCTGGGTGTATCTGTCTTGCCGTTCTCGGCGGTGGAAAGCCATCACTATGCACCCGGCATAATTGAAGTTCGCCCGTTCAACGCACCCGTGCCTTACCGTACGGTTGCCATTGCCTGGCGTGCCAGCTTCCCGCGTCCGCGCGCCATTGAGGTGCTGGCCGACTCGGTACGCCTGTGCTCCGTCGCACGACCTGAAGCTGAGGGAGTCGTAAAACCGGCATGACCGAGCTGTCTGCGATTCCGGTCACCACGCTGAAAGGCATCGGCGCGGCCATGGCAGAGAAGTTGGCCAGGGTAGGGCTTGAGAATCTGCAGGATGTCTTGTTCCACCTGCCTTTGCGTTACCAGGACCGTACCCGTATCGTCCCCATTGGTGCCTTGCGCCCGGGGCAGGATGCTGTCGTGGAAGGGGTTGTGGCGACCGCCGATGTGATCATGGGCCGCCGCCGCAGTCTGCTGGTTCGCCTGCAGGATGGCAGCGGTACGCTCAGCCTGCGTTTCTTTCACTTCAGCCAGGCGCAAAAAGATGGCATGAAGCGTGGCACGCATTTGCGCTGTTACGGCGAAGTACGGCCCGGCGCCTCGGGGCTTGAAATCTATCACCCCGAATACCGGGCCTTGAAAGATGAGGCACCTGCACCGGTCGAGCAGACGCTGACGCCGATCTACCCGACCACCGAAGGGCTGACGCAACTGCGCCTGCGGCAACTGACCGAGCAGGCATTGGAGCGTTTGGGCCCTCACAGCCTGCCGGACTGGCTACCGCCGGAAATGGCAAAACAATACAAGCTTGGGCCCCTGGCTGAAGCCTTGCGCTATCTACATCGTCCGCCGCCGGATGCGGATGTCGAGGAGCTGGCGATAGGGCATCACTGGGCTCAGCGACGCCTGGTTTTCGAAGAATTGCTGACCCATCAGCTTTCCTTGCAGCGCCTGCGTGAAACCATGCGCGCACAACAGGCGCCACCGCTGCCGCCGCCGAAAAAGCTGCCTAAGCAATACTTGGCTAACCTGGGCTTCAAACCCACCGGCGCACAGCAGCGGGTCGGTGCGGAAATCGCCCATGATCTGGCCCAGCATGAGCCTATGCTGCGTCTGGTCCAGGGCGATGTTGGCGCAGGCAAAACGGTTGTCGCCGCCATGGCCGCGCTGCAAGCCATCGAAGCCGGGTATCAGGTCGCGCTGATGGCCCCGACGGAAATCCTGGCCGAACAACATTACCTTAACTTCCAGCGCTGGTTTGAACCGCTGGGACTGGATGTTGCCTGGCTGGCGGGCAAGCTCAAGGGCAAGGCGCGCGCAGCGTCGCTGGAGCGTATCGCAGCCGGCACGCCAATGGTGGTAGGCACGCACGCCCTGTTCCAGAGTGAAGTCCACTTTGCGCGACTGGCTCTGGTTATTATCGATGAGCAGCACCGCTTCGGTGTTCAGCAGCGGCTGGCCTTGAGGCAGAAAGGTGTAGAAGGGCGCCTGAGCCCTCATCAGCTCATCATGACCGCTACGCCTATTCCACGCACACTGGCCATGAGTGCGTATGCAGATCTGGATACTTCAGTTCTTGACGAGCTGCCTCCAGGCCGTACGCCCGTTAATACCGTAACCATCACCGACACCCGCCGCGAAGAAGTGGTAGAGCGCGTTCGTGCGGCCTGCCTGGAAGGCCGACAGGCTTATTGGGTCTGCACACTGATTGAAGAATCTGAAGAGTTGACGTGTCAGGCCGCAGAAACCACGTTCGAAGAATTATCGCTGGCCTTGGGCGAGTTGAAGGTCGGCCTGATTCATGGTCGGATGAAGCCTGCCGAGAAAGCCGAAATCATGGCGCAGTTCAAGGCGGGCGAGCTGCAGCTCCTGGTGGCCACCACAGTCATCGAAGTTGGGGTGGATGTACCCAACGCAAGTCTCATGATCATCGAGAACCCCGAGCGTCTTGGCCTTGCCCAGCTACACCAGCTGCGCGGCCGGGTAGGGCGGGGCAGCGCCGTCAGCCACTGCGTGCTGCTATTCCATCCCCCGCTATCGCACATTGGCCGTGAACGGCTGGCGATCATGCGGGAGACCAACGACGGCTTCGTGATTGCCGAACGGGACCTGGAGCTGCGTGGCCCGGGGGAAATGCTAGGCACCCGCCAAACCGGTCTTCTGCAGTTCAAGGTAGCTGACCTGATGCGTGACGCCGATCTGCTCCCGGCCGTGCGGGATGCAGCCCAGGAGCTGTTGGCAAAGTGGCCGACTCATGTCAGTCCGCTACTGGAACGGTGGCTACGCCATGGCCAGCAATATGGCCAGGTCTAAATAAAAGTTTGCGACCTTTGGTCTGAGGCATTCCAGTGCGGCGTGAGGTAGTTATACTGGCTACATCTGGCCTAGCGGAAATACCATGACTGACGTAGCCCACACCTCCGAGCCAACCCCCCATGCACCAGCGCCCATCAAGGAAATGCTGGATAGGCTAGGGGTGTCCTATCGTGAAGTGAATTCCACGACGGGCCTCGCTTCCAATGCCCAACGCGTACAGGCCGTTCTGCTGGATGACGCGGCTGGGGTTCTGATGGTTCTGTTTCCTCAGAATCAGCTGCTCGACCTTAACCGTTTGTCAGAGCTGACCGGCCGCACGCTAACCGTCATGAAGCCCTCCCGGCTCTCTCAGGCGCTGCACAAGCACGAGCTCAAGGTATTGCCGGGCCTGCCTACGCTAAGCAGCTCGCCCTGCCTGTATGACGAGCGTCTGCTCAAAGAGCCGAATCTGCTGCTGGAGTCGGGTGAAGAAGATGTCCTCCTGGAAGTCTCAGTCGATGACTTCCGTCGCCTGTTGGCTCAAGCCAACCCAGGTCGGTTTGGCGAGCCCTTGCTCGACATCCAGCCCAACCAGACGCGCCCGGAAGCGGACGATGCGGAAATTACCCGTGCCGTCACGCATTTCACGGCCCGCCGTATCAAGCAGCGCCTCGATGAGACACTGGAAATTCCACCGCTGTCCAAGACAGCTGAGAAGATCATCAAGTTGCGCGTTAATCCCGAGGCAACGGTGGATGATCTGGCAGGCGTAGTGGAAACCGATCCGGCGCTGGCAGCCCAAGTCATCAGTTGGGCGTCCTCTCCGTATTACGCTGCGCCTGGCAAGATTCGCTCGGTAGAAGATGCCATCGTGCGAGTCTTGGGTTTCGATCTGGTTATCAACTTAGCCTTGGGCCTTACGCTGGGCAAAACGATCAGCCTGCCCAAGGACAATCCGCAAAGCGCAACGCCCTACTGGAAACAGTCCATCTTCACGGCAGCAGTCATTGAGGGGCTGGCACGTGCTATGCCACGCAAGATGCGGCCGGAGATGGGTATCGCGTACCTGTGTGGACTGCTGCATAACTTCGGTTATCTGGTGCTGGCCCATGTTTTTCCGCCGCATTTCTCGCTGATCTGCCGCCATGTAGAAGCCAACCCGCATCTGGACAGCAGCTTGATCGAGCGCCACCTGATCGGTATCACCCGTGAGCAGATCGGCGCCTGGCTGATGCGTAACTGGGAAATGCCGGAAGAGCTGGTAGCTGCACTTCGCTTCCAAGCCTATCCGGTCTATGACGGCCCCAACGCTACCTATGCCAACCTGACCTTTATGGCCGTGCAGCTACTGCGCGCCGAAGGCATTGGTAGCGGTCCCGCACATCCCATTCCTCCCGAGCTCTACGAGCGTCTTGGGCTGACCCCTGAAAAAGCTCAGGAGTGCCTAAGCCGGATCATGGGTGCCGAGGCGGCTCTGCGCGAGCTGGCGTCTCAGTTGCCTCACTAAAAACCGCAGGCTAGACGGCTTTCCTTACGGGCAGTCGTCTTGTCTGAGGAACTTCCTCCCTCGCTTGCTTGCCGACATGGATAAGGGCCGGGCCTTTCGCCTGCCCATTGAATGGAGGATAAGCGATATGCCAAATGCAGAGGGCAAGATCCGTTATGCAGTTGTTGCAGGTGGCTGGATTTCCCAGGGCGCGTTCATGCCAGGCGTTGGACAGACCAGCAATTCGGTCATGACCGCGTTGGTAACCGGCGATCCGGTCAAGGCCGACGCACTCGCCAAGCAATACAACCTCAAAAGCTACCGCTACGAGGACTTCCCGTCACTGCTGTCTTCCGGTGAAATCGACGCCATTTATCTGGCTACGCCCAACTTCCGCCACCGTGAATTTGCCGTACCGGCTCTGGAAGCAGGTATTCATGTACTGCTGGAAAAGCCCATGGCTACCAGCGAAGAAGATTGCAAAGCCATCATCGAGGCCTCCAAGAAATCCGGCGCCAAGCTCATGATCGCTTATCGCCTGCACTGCGAGCCGGGGACTGTTGAAATGGTCGAGCGCATCCGCAAGGGTGATATTGGCGACCCCCGTATCTTTACATCCATGTTTGCTCAGCCCCTGGACCCTCAGAATCATCGCGCCCTGAATGGCTATTGGGCAGGACCGGTGCCGGACATGGGGCCCTATCCGCTCAATGCTGTTCGCAACCTGTTTGGTGACGAGCCGATCGAAGTGCAGGCCGTGGGGGTCAATACACCCGGACGTAACATCACCACCTATGACGCGGTCTCTGTGACCTTACGCTTCCCTAAGGAACGCCTTGCGCAGTTCACCGTCAGCTACAGCGCACCTAATACCGAGCGCTTCCAGGTTGTAGGCTCAAAGGGCGAGTTTGAAGCATCTCCCTGTTTTGGCTTTGGTGAGGGCGTAGCGATTACCTATCGCGCCACCATTGAAGGCGAAACCCAGGAGCATGCACATCCTGTCGTTGATCAGTTTGGGGGTGAGACCGAATACTTCTCCGACTGCATCCTGAATGACCGTTCTCCGGAAATGGATGGCGAAGAGGGCTGGCGCGACATCCGTGTACTGGCTGCCATTGAACGTGCGCTGGAAACCGGACAACCCCAGACCCTGGAGCCGCTACCACCCCGACAAGGCCCTACTCAGGCGCAGGTGCGTACCTTGCCACTTGCCAAGGTACCAGACTATATCAACACCACTGAGCCCACCACCTGATGCCTTGTCCGGCCAGCGTAGCGTCTTGAAACGCTTCGCTGGTCGATCCAGCCTGCTGACTGTGCGAGGCGGCTCCACATCCAGTACCCTGATGCATATTCTGTTGCTCAAGGTTGCCTGCCATGACTAATGCTCGCCGTCTTATTGTTATTCTTGCCATCTTCCTGGCTGCTATTGCAGTGGCTGCCCTGGGCTATCGCGCTTACCGAACCGATGCGGCGCCGACACCTACCGAACTAATGGATGCCGGCATCGTTATGCTGCCTCAGGGCAAGGCCCTGCCTGCTCTTAATTTTACAACGCAGGATAAGGAAGCGATTACGCTGGACTCGTTGAAAGGGCAGTGGCGGTTGATGTTTTTTGGCTATACCTTTTGTCCAGACGTTTGCCCGGCGACGTTGGCGCAGCTTAGACAGTTGTTTACCAAACTGCCTGAACAGGAGCGTAACAAGCTGGGCGTGACGTTTGTGACTGTTGACCCGGCACGCGATACGCCAGAGCGGCTGAAGCAATATATCGAGTTCTTCAACCCTAGCTTCAAGGCATTGGCCGGCGACATGACCGACACCCAGACACTGGCTAATACCGTCGGAATTCCCTTCATTCCGGCTGATACCACTCAGCAGAGCTATACAGTAGACCACGGCGCCAACCTGGTTCTGATCGACCCGAACGGCCGCGCGGTAGGGTATGTACGCCAACCTATAAAGCTGGATCTGCTCGCGCAGCAATTGCCCCGACTGATGGAAGCCAAGCGCTAACCGCGATAGGCGGATCAATCCAGACGCCGATACGCTGAGAAGCAGTATCGGCGTCCCGCGTTATTTGGCAAACAGCTGGCTGATATCCTTGAATGCCTTGAATTCTAATGCATTGCCGCAAGGGTCCAGCAGGAACATGGTGGCCTGCTCACCAACCTGGCCCTTGAAACGTACATAGGGTTCGATCACGAATTTTATTTCGCGCACTTTCAGGCGATCCGCCAGCGCTTCCCATTCATCCCACTCCAATACCACACCAAAGTGCGGTACAGGCACATCATGCCCATCCACTGGATTGGTATGAGCATGTTCTTGTACGGCGGTACGTGGGTGCTCGTGAATAACCAGCTGGTGGCCAAAAAAGTCGAAGTCTACCCACTGCTCGCTGCTACGGCCTTCAGAGCAGCCAAAGACCTCACCATAAAAATGCCGAGCGGCAGGCAGGTCATAAACGGGAATGGCCAAGTGGAAAGGGGAGAGCGCCATGGAACACCTCATTAGCGTGAGCAAGGCCCTATTGTTAGCTGCAAGCGTTTCGATAGAAAAACGAATATTCTTGCTGCCGAGCAGCAAAAATATTGGGGCTGATGGTGCTTCGAGAATTGAAGACTTTTATTGCCGTTGCGCGGCATGGCACCTTTTCAGCCGCCGGGCAGCAGGTCGGCTTGACGCAATCTGCTGTTAGCGCGCAGATGCGGCAGCTGGAGCGTGATTTAGGTGTACGGCTGTTCGACCGAACCGGCCGCGCAGCCCTCCTTAACGCCTCAGGCCAGCAGGCGCTTCCGCTGGCAGAGCAGATTCTATCGTTGTATGAGCAAATGGCCGCCCCCACAGACGTTGCCCATTGGCAAGGTGAGTTGAAGATAGGTGCGATCGCCACGGTTCAGACCGGCGTGCTGCCCGAAGCACTGATGCGCTTTCGCCAGGAGGCTCCTCAGGTGGATATCAAGTTGATTCCCGGTGTCTCGCTGCACCTGTTGGGGCGTGTAGATGCGGGCGAAATTGACTTGGCACTTCTCATTAAACCGCCCTTTGCCGTGCCCAAGGAGCTGGATGAGATTCCATTGGCCCGGGAGCCATTCGTGCTGATCACACCCGAACCGCTGCCGGGTGATGACCCCTTGGCTTTACTGGCAACACAACCCTTCGTCCGTTACGACCGCGGCTCATTCGGTGGTCGGCAGGTCAGTCGATTCCTGCAACAGCAGCGGCTCACCGTGCGTGAGACGCTGGAGCTCGACGAGCTGGAGGCTATTGTCAGAATGGTGGAGTGCGGCCTGGGTGTAGCGCTGATCCCTCTGGCCGGCCTGCAACTTGCGCAGGCGCGAGTACGCGTGCTCTCCCTGGGCCCTCTCACGTTCTACCGCGAGTTGGTCGCCATCCGCCGTCGAGGCCTGCGCAAGCAGGCTGCGCTATCGTTCTTTCTGGACTGTGTACAGAGCGCCAGAGGCTGATCAGAGCATACGCTCCAGCCCTACGGCCCGTACGATCCAGGCGTTGAAGCGGCGCCACACTCCGCCGGGCTCGTGATCCAGCTCGTACAGCTTGCCGTCACGCTCTTCCAGCCAGATCAGCTTTGTCGTTCCATCGCGTTCGACTCGCTTTACCTGATAGCTGACACCCAAGGCCATGCCATCCAGAATCAGCTGGCGAACGTGCCCGGCGAGGACCGGGCTATCCACCATGATGCCGACTTCGGTGTTCCATAAGATCGAACGTGGATCGAAATTGAAAGAGCCGACAAAGGTATGTTCACGATCCAGCACCATGGCCTTGCTATGCAAACTGGAAGCGGACTGCCCGAAACTGTAAGGGGAGGCATGCAGGCCCTTTTCTGGTCGATTGCGCATCTCATAGAGCTTTATGCCGTGCCTGAGTAACTCTTCACGGTAGGGCGCATAACCACCATGAACAGCTGGAACATCTGTCGCCTGCAATGAGTTGGTCAATACCCGGATGTCTACTCCCTCACTGGCCTTATCGCTCAGGTAGTCCACCCCGGTCTGGGTTGGAACAAAGTAGGCAGATACCAGAAAGAGCTCCTTGTGCACCTGCTCTAGCTTAGGCATCAGTTGGGTGGTCAACAGCAGAATGCGGTCCGGCTCACCCTCCGCCAGGACTTTGCGCGGGGCATCCCACAGGGCCTGCCCATTTGCCCAGGTCAGCTCGCGAAGCCAGCCCTCCATTTGCGGAGCCGTAGCGTAACGGCGTAGCCGGTTGTAAAGCGCAGAGTCTTTTACCCGCTCGCTCTCCAGATAACGCTTGAGTCCGGAGCGCATTCGGTTCAAGGCAGACGCAGTAGGAGGACGACGCAAAAACCCCGTAATGGGCTGGCTGATTTTACTGTTCCAATACTGATCGAAACTCACGCCAAGCTGGTGTGCGACTGGCCCCGCCCCTAAAAGATCAAGGTCAGTAAAATTCATCTCTGGCTTGGCATCAAAATACTCATCGCCGAGATTACGTCCCCCTACGATAGCCACACTGTTATCGGCTAGCAGGAGTTTATTGTGCATCCGGCGATGCTGTTGCGACAGATGCAGAAAGCGCCCCAACTGGCGGGTTATACCGGTACGGCGGCCGTCATGCAGTGGATTGAATACGCGCACCTCAATATTAGGATGCGCGGCCAGGGCGGCGAGTGCATAGTCATTACCATCGCTGCTGGTGTCGTCGAGCAGGAAGCGAATCCGTACGCCTCGATCGGCTGCCGCCAGGAGCTCATTAACCAGCATACGGGTCGTGACGCCGTCATGGACGATGTAATACTGGATGTCCAGGCTGCGTTGAGCCATGCGGATTAATTCGGCACGGGCCGTAAAGGCATCCGTACTGGATTCCAGCAGGCGAAACCCCGATTGCCCGGGATGCTGAATAGCCTGCTTCTGAAGCATGGTATTGAGGTGTGTACCCGCAGGCGCGAGCATAGAGGAGGGAACAGGGGTTTGGACCTGAGCACAGCCCGTCAGCAGAACGAAAGACAGCAGTAATAAGCGGGCGTACACAGGTTCCCTCCAGACCAATTGCGTTTCCCTTCGACGCCTTTATTGCAGTTAAATTCAGAGGATCAAGGCAGAAAGCCATGATGAGAACGGCCTGTGCCTTTCGCTGTTCAGACAGCTGGCAAGCGGACCGTTTGCTGGGAGTAATGGCCCTTTTCAGGCCCTTGCAAGACAAGGAGGCCCCTACAGGCCAACTCATGTGCACGCCAGCCTAGAAAGGTATCCGTCGCGAAAAAGCCTTCGCTGCGTACCATGACCTCGGCCATCACGCGGGCGAGCGGTTGCCATTCTGGCGTGCAATGCTGGATGAGGATAGTGTCGACCGTTTCGTAACCGCTGTACTGGAACGCACCGCCTATCCACCGCCTGATATCAGCCTTGGCTTCGACTGCCTTATGCCAGGCGCTGGCCAGACTCTGTTGCTGCTCTGGCAGGATAGGGTCGGGGCTATACAGCTCCTTCAACAACTCAGGTGAGCATTGGCCGACGGCACGGCGAGCCTGCACATCGCTACGATATGTTCCACATGGAACACTGTATAACGCAACAGAAGAATGGTGCAGAGCAGCAGCGATACGGCAGAGCAGGAGTTGCTCGGAAGCGCTGTCGCCATGCCAGACAGTAATGGGGCGATTGCCTTGTGCTACATGCTCGAGCCACTTGGCATCGTCTGCCAGCTGGTAGGAAAAATCAGGAGCGGCAACATCGTCTGGCCAGACGGCCTTCCAAAATGCCGACCGTACCGGGCAGGGCGGCTGGTGTACATCTACCAGCGGCCCTACGGCCAGATCGTCACGCATTATCCGTAGGGATGCAGCGGCTTCGGTATCAATCACCTGACGGACACCTTCAGCCGCAACATCACCACAGACAACGTGCCACATCAGTCAGGCTTATCCTTCTTGAGCTTGGGGTTCGGGAAGAACTGAGCCACCTTGACCTGAGCCGTCGCAGGCTTAGGCTGCTTAGGTGCATTAACGCGCGTAGGCAACTCCTTGGGAATGGAGTTACCCCGCTCGTCGAGCGTATCTCCGTAGCCGCAGGAGGCGCACTCGCGGTGCGGCACGCCATCCTCATTCCACATCTTCATCGTGTCCACCGTCTGGCAGGCGGGGCACACGGCCCCGGCGATGAAGCGTTTTACCGGTCCGCTCATGCAGCCTCCTCGGTAAGACCGGAATGGCGCAGCAGGGCATCGATGCTAGGCTCGCGGCCACGGAAGTCCACGAACAGCACCATAGGCTCCAGCGAACCGCCACGAGCCAGTACAGCTTCACGGAACGCGCGACCCGTCTCGGCATTAAAGACGCCATCTTCTTCAAACTTGGAGAAGGCATCGGCCGAAAGAACTTCCGCCCACTTGTAGCTGTAATAACCAGCCGCATACCCGCCCGCAAAGATGTGGGCAAAGCTGTTGGCGAAGCGGTTATAAGCAGGTGGACGCATGACCGACACTTCGTCTCGGATGGACTCCAATACATCCAGCACACTACGGCCATCGCCGTGAGTCGCGTGCAGTTCGAAGTCGAACAGTGAGAACTCCAGCTGGCGGACCATCATCAGGCCAGATTGGAAGTTCTTTGCAGCCAGCATCTTGTCCAGGAGCTCCTGAAGCAGTGGCTCGCCAGTCTCGTAATGGCCGGAAATCAGCGCCAGACCTTCCGGCTCCCAGCACCAGTTTTCCATAAACTGACTTGGCAGCTCGACCGCATCCCATGCCACGCCGTTGATACCGGATACACCGGCATGCTCAATGCGGGTAAGCAGGTGATGCAGGCCATGACCGAACTCGTGGAACAGGGTGGTTACCTCATCGTGGGTCAGCAGAGCGGGCTTGCCACCGCTGGCCGGGGTGAAGTTGCAGACGAGGTAGGCGATCGGGTTGATCAGCTCGCCCTGGGCATTGCGACGCTTGTCACGGGCACCGTCCATCCAGGCACCGCCACGCTTGTTGGCACGGGCATAAAGGTCGAAGAAGAAGCGGCCAACGTGCTTGCCGTTCTCGGTAATCTCAAACAGACGAACCTCAGGATGCCACTTATCAAAGCCCTCCTTGATTTCGCTGATCTCAATACCGTAGAGCTTTTGTACTACAGCGAATAGGCCGGAGAGAACCTTGTCGACGGGGAAGTAGGCACGCAGCTCTTCCTGCGACAGGGAGTAACGCGCCTGTCTCAGCTTCTCGGCAAAGTAGCCGGTATCCCAGCTCTTGAGATCAGTTACGCCCTGCTCAGCAGCAAAGGCCTTGAGCTGATCCAGGTCACGCTGGGCGAAGGGCTTGCTGCGCTGAGCCAGATCACGCAGGAAGCTCAGGACCTGTTCGCTGGACTCGGCCATCTTGGTCGCCAAGGACAGTTCGGCGTAATTGGCATAGCCCAGCAGGCGCGCCAGCTCCTGACGCAGGTCGAGAATCTCTTCCATCACTGGGCCGTTGTTGAATTGTCCAGCGTTGGGGCCCTGGTCAGAGGCGCGGGTGCAATAGGCCGCATAGACTTCCTCGCGCAGAGCGCGATCGTCGGCGTAAGTCATCACTGCGTAGTAGCTTGGGAATTCGAGGTTGATCAGCCAGCCTTCCAGCCCCTTGGCCTGGGCCGCAGCAGCCATCTGGGCCTTGGCGGAATCTGGCAGACCAGCCAAAGCAGATTCATCAGTCACATGCTTGGTCCAGGCCTGGGTAGCATCTAACAATTGGTTGGAAAACTTGCTGGACAGCTCGGACTTGCGCGACTGGATCTCGCCGTAGCGCTTCTGCTGTTCAGGCGGCAGATCGATACCCGATAAACGGAAATCACGCAGAGCATTGTCGAGAATCTTCTTCTGAGCAGCATCGAAGCCCTTGGCCTCTTCGCTTTCGGACAGTTTCCGGTAGGCCTCGAAAAGATCCTTGTTTTGCCCGATCTCGGTGGAGTATGCGGAGAGCTTGGGCAGGCAGGCCTCGTAAGCGGTACGCAGCTCAGGGTTGTTACACACGGCATTCAGATGAGTAACCGGGCTCCATGCCTGGCCCAAGCGGTCGTTCAGCTCGTCGAACGCCACGACCAGCCCCTGCCAGGTGGGGTTTTCCTTTTGGGTCTTCAGCAGCTCGGCAATGGCGGCGCGGTTGTCTGCCAGAATTTGATCAATGGCCGGCTCGACAGATTCGGGCTTGATCGCAGAATAGGGTGGCAGATCGTAGGGCTGTAACAGAGGATTGCTGGCGCTCACGGTGTTCCCCTTAAGGATATATACGGGTAGCTTGAGCCCCACGCCGACCGGGATACGGCTATGCTGCCTCAAAGGACGCATTGGCCGGGCCTACCCAGTCAACGAAAGGCTCTCAAAGAAGACTATATGGAGCCCATCTTAACCAGACTCAAGGCTCGCCTGATTAGAAAAGGTATCTATCGTGACCATTCGCACTTACCAGAATAAAACGCCCGTGCTGGGCGAACGCGCTTTTGTCGATGCCACCGCTGTGGTCATTGGTGACGTGGAGCTGGGCGCAGACAGTTCTATCTGGCCGCTGACCGTAATTCGCGGCGACATGCACCGCGTGCGCATCGGTGCCCGTACCAGCATTCAGGACGGTAGCGTTCTGCATATCACCCATGCTGGCCCCTTCAACCCGGACGGCTATCCTTTGATCGTAGGTGATGAAGTCACTGTCGGCCACAAGGTTACGTTGCATGGCTGCACCCTTGGTAATCGTATACTGGTGGGCATGGGCAGCATTGTCATGGACGGCGCCGTGATAGAAGACAATGTGATTATCGGAGCAGGCAGTCTGGTCCCACCGGGCAAGAAGCTGGAAAGCGGGTTTCTTTACGTAGGCAGCCCCGTCAAACAGGCGCGGCCGTTAACAGAGAAAGAGCGTAACTTCTTTGAGTACAGTGCGAATAACTATGTGAAGCTTAAGGATCAACACCTGGCCGAAGGGTATGACCGGCCCGGTGTATGAGAAAACAAGGTCGGTAACGGCCTTGTTGTTTGACCAGAAATATCGCTGCACTCAGCTAAGCGTTTGCCCATCATACAGGAGCGTATACCTGCGGGATGGGCACGGCATAGCCGACCTTAGGCCTCTGAACCAGGCGGGCTATTTGTCGGCGGGATACCTTGCGGCATGGGCGCCCGGTCCGTAGTGGCGGCCTCGCTTGGCATGACGAGGTAGGTGCGTGGATCAGCGATGGTAATGCCCAGCTCGCGAAATCGCTTGAGAATGCGCCGGTTGGTTTCACGTTGCACGCCCCAACGGCCCTTGTCGATACAACGCATCTGACCCAGCACCGTCACCATCGAGCCGTCTACTGCATCCACACCCCAAATTTCCAGATCGTTAATGATCAGATCCTTGAAGCCCGGGTCCTGACGCATTTCAGCACCAATGGCCTTCAACTCGCTAAAGACCTGGTCGATATCGGTGTTATAGCCCACATTGATACGAATGGAAGCGTTGCCAATGCCGCGGTTGATGTTGTTGACCGTGGAGACTGAGCTGAACGGCACGATATGCAACGAGCCATCGCCTGCTCGAATCCTTACGGTCCGAATCGACAGGTATTCGACCGTACCGGATACACCAGCCACCGTGACCCAATCACCGACTTGCATAGCGTTCTCCATGAGCAGGAAGATGCCAGTGATAAAGTCCTGCACCAGCTTTTGCGAGCCAAAACCGACCGCTACACCAATGATGCTCGCACCGGCCAACAGGGGTGTGGTGTTGATACCGATCTGGCTCAACGCCGTCAGGCCTACCACGAGCACAATGATGATAAGCAGGAAACTGCGCAGCATGGGCAGCAGTGTGCGCAGCCGTGCAGCCCGGACCAGATCCCCCTGGCTCGTCCAGCGTGTTAGACGTCGTTGTACCGCCGCGTTGGCAGACTCCCAAACGATAATTGCCACAAGGGCAGCCACCAGAATAGTCAGCATGGCAGAAAGCAAGCTGCGTCCAATAGTGCCGCTGGCAAACCAGCCCAGCGCATTCAGGCCCCAGAGCTGGAATAAGGCAATGACAGTGCATCCGGTAATAACCGCAGTGATGAGCCGACGCGCGAGCGGGTAGTACCGGTCAGCCAGTCGGCTACGGATCGACGGGGCAGGGATATTGTCAGCCTCTGCAGATGGATCATGCTTGGGTTGGAAGGCACGACCCACTGCGCCCAGCACCAGGATCGCCAAAAGCCGCGCCGCAATGACTACTGCACCGGACAGGGCAATAAAGTTGATCAGCTTGGGAAAGCCGTTTTCAACGCCTAATGCCCACACTACCCACAGACCAATGACGAACGCTGCGGCAAAGAAGGCCCAAACCAGTGCCAACCAATTGCGCAGGGCAGACACTGGTCCTGTTGCCTCGGCTGGCGCTTCGATCAGTGCACCTACGGGCTTGCGCACTTTGAAGATAAGAACAACCAGACAGAAGTGAACCAATAGGGAGAACAGTTTAACGATAGCCAGATGACCGGCACGGCCTGCGCCTAATGCCTCAACTGCCTCGGCCAGCGCGATGCCAAAAGCAGCGAGCACAACGGCAAGCCGTATCCAGGTCTCCAGGGTCTGGGCAATAGCGTTTCTGACGCGGATGATGCGCATCCCATGACCTATTGGTGAGATCAACAGGCGAACCACAGCCATGCAGACGCGAACGGTGACGTAGGCACCAACAAAGCCTTGTACGACTGCCATGACACGCTGCTCATCGCCTGAAAGCGCCCGTATGATCAAGGCCGCTGCGCCAAAGAACAGCACCAGTGGCAGCAGATCAAGGATCAGCGAGCCCAGGGCATAGGGCAGGTGACGCAGGGTGCTCCAGTGCTCACCCGGCATGGCGGTATGCCGTAGAGACGTGGTGGCATCCTTAGGCATCGCGTCGACCGTTGGGGGTTGAGCAGCCGTATCGGTAGCCGTGCTGGCTGACCGCTCCTGGGCAGTATTATTACCACCCACGGGTACGGCCTCGATCTGCTCGACACCATCGCGTGTCGTTTGTACAAGCGCGACCTCTTCACTGGCAGGTCGAATACCACCGATCTCGGCAGCATTGGCAATAGCCTCCTGCCCGGCCTGCTCTTGCTCGACTCTCGCCTTTGCCTGAACCTGGCGCTGCTTTTCCGCCTGCTCCGCCTGTTCGCGAAGGGCGCGCTCATCAGCCTCTTGAGCATGCTGGATGAGCGCGCGGCGCGGCCTGCCCAGGAGATACCGCAGCCCCCACTCAAGGGCGAGGCCTGCCCCAAATACGATTGCCAGATCGATCAGTGCTTCGCCCAGGATATGCCGACCCTGGCCGCTGACAGAATGCGCCCGTAGCCAGACAGGAAACTCCAGCGCAGCCTGCTTGATCTGGCGCAACTGATCTTCCAGCCCATCGCCCCACCGGCTGACTTGCCGAAGGGTTCTGGCAATCAGGCCATTCTCTTCGATTGCTACGGCAGCAGGTGCTTCGGCAGGGGCTGGGGTATCTGCGGCGGCATCGTCTGTTGCCTGCTCATCCGCCGCTGCTGTCTCGGGGCCTTTGGCCGGCGCCGTATCGGCAATTGCCTTGAGTGCACGCACAGCCTCGGCCCGCTGCTGCTCATCCTGCAGTACGCTGACGGCACGTCGTGCATCGCTGGGCGAAATCGTTTCGTCAGCAGCGGTGGCGTTACCCGCCGTCAGAACTAAGGTAAAGATCAGGAGGAACGCAAGGCACACTTGCGAAATCTGTTTATGCATGGCTCTCGGATCGGATTGGGATATGTCTCGTACGTTGATCGTCATTGGCCTGCTGATTGTGGCTATCGGTTTCTTATGGCCCTGGGTGAGTCGCTTGCCATTGGGCCACCTGCCGGGTGACATCGTTGTTAAACGGGAGAACGTCTCGTTTTTCTTTCCTATCACCACCATGATTCTGGTCAGTGCAGTGGTGTCCGCTGTGTTGTGGTTAATCAATCGCTGAGCCCTGACGCAAGCCAGGGCTCAGGTCCTTTATGCTGCGCCCACACCCGCTGGCGAGGCTGGTTCGGAAGGCACGTTGCGGTCGCTGACCACTGCAATCACTTTGCGCAGGCGGATAGGGATGGACTTGGCTGCAGGGACCTTGCTGCGTTCGGCGTAATGCCAGAGCGGAATCAGCGGGTTACACTCTGGGTAATAGCCGCCGCAACACCCTTCAGGGATGTTGTAAGGAGTAACCCGGAGCGGACCGACCTCTCGATGGACACCATCGTCTACGGCTGTCATGGCCTGGATCATGTCGCCTTCAGCCAGACCATGACGAGCCATGTCGTGACGGTTCATAAAGATGACCGCCCGGGTACCATAGACACCTCGGAAACGGTCGCTGTAGCCATAGACGGTGGTGTTGAACTGGTCGTTGCTGCGCAGCGTCATCATCTGCAGCACGTCCGTAGGCTTTAAGTCAGCTTCAATGTCATCATCGGCAGAGAGCTTTTGCGGAGTAATGAAATTGGCTTTGCCGGTTTCGGTTGCCCATTTGCGCTCGGATGCACCCAGCGGACGGTGAAAACCACTGGGCTCCAGCATGCGCACGTTGAAGTCATGAAAAATCTCTGGATAGCTCTGGGCGATAGCCTCACGAACCAGACTGTAGTCTGCTACCCAGGCATCCCAGTTGAGCCGTGGATTGGGTTCAAGGGTTGCTTTGGCCAGCGCCGCCACAATGGCCGGCTCGGACAAGAGATTGGGCGCTGCCGGCTTGGCCACACCGCGCCAGGCTCGGATGCATCCTGTGCTGTCCTCGATGGTATGGCGCTGCTCACCGGTAGCCTGCACGTCGATCTCCGTGCGGCCCAGGCAGGGCAGGATGTAAGACTTCTTGCCATGGACCAGATGGTTTCGGTTGAGCTTGGTGGAAATCTGTACGGTAAGCCCGAGTTTGCGCCAGGCCGGCTCCATTAACAGCGTTTCCGGAACCGCACGCACAAAGTTTCCGCCCAGCCCAATGAAGCCTTTGATCGAACCATTCAGGATGCCTTCGCAGGCTTCAACGGTGTTCACGCCATCGTCTTTGGGCGGCTCAAAACCAAACTGCTTTTTGAGGTTTTCTGCAGGCACCTGGCTGGCTTTTTCCGTGATGCCCACGGTGCGTTGTCCCTGCACGTTCGAGTGGCCACGAACGGGGAGAATACCTGCGCCTTCCTTGCCGATGTTACCGCGCAGGAGCAGCAGGTTAACGAGCATCTGAATGTTCATCACACCCTGACGGTGCTGAGTGAGCCCCATGCCGTATACACCAATAACGCGCTCGCAGCGGGCATAGACCATTGCAGCCAATTCCATAGTGCTGCGGGAAAGGCCGGAGCGGCGCTCCAACTCTTCCCATGTATAACTGCGGATCTTTGCCTCGAAGGCTTCAAGGCCATGGGTGTGCTGCTCAATGAACTCAACGTCTAGTATGCGAGGCTTGCCGGCTGCGCGGGCCTGATCATCCATCTCGAAGAGCTTTTTGCAGATCCCGGCTATGGCTGCGATATCACCCCCGATGGCAACCTGGTTGTAATGCGTGCTGATGGTGATTTCCTTGCCGGTCGCCATCTCGGTTGGCGATTGCGGGTTGGTAAACTTCTCCAGCCCCCGCTCGCGGATCGGGTTGAAGGTAACGATAGGCGCGCCACGCTGGCGCGCCTCTTCAAGCTGGTGCAGCATGCGCGGGCTGCTGGTGCCCACGTTCTGGCCAAAGAAAAACAGGCCATCGGTCTTTTCCATGTCATTGAGCGTTACAGTAGCCACCGGCACGCCCAGGCTTTCCGGTAAGGCGATAGAGGTGCTCTCGTGACACATGTTTGAGCTGTCTGGCAGGTTGTTTGTCCCGTACATCCGGGCAAACAGCTGGTACATATAAGAGGTTTCCAGCGCGGCGCGACCCGAGGCGTAGAACACCACTTCATTGGGGTCGGCCATGGCCCTTAGCTCGTCGCCAATTTCACGGAAGGCAACGTCCCATGTAACCGGTTCGTATTTGTCGGTTTCGGCATTCCAACGCAAGGGATGGGTAAGGCGGCCCTGTTGTTCAAGGTCATAGTCACGCCAGTTAAGCAACTCCGTTACGGTGTGCTGGGCAAAGAACTCCGGCCCGCAACGGTTGCTGGTATTTTCCCAGGCGGTCGCTTTGGCACCGTTCTCGCAGAATTCAAAAGGCCCGGCCGGATGTGGCTTTGCCCAGGCGCAACTGACACAGGCAAACCCCTCGATAGGCTTGTTTTGTTTGAGCAGAAGAAGGCTGGAGCCAATAGGCGACTTTTCACGGATCAGGATATTCGCGACCGAAAAAGCCGAGCCCCAGCCACCGGAAGGTGATTTATAAGGTTTGAAACGAGGTTTATTCACGCGTAGCTCCTTGCAGGCAGATGGCCGCTGACTTTGTCAGTTCACGGTTGGCCATAATCCAAAGCGGTGAGAGAGCCCGGCACTACATGTGCCGGGCAAGTAAGGATCAGGCAGCCATGCGCTCGCACTCTTCTGCACAACTCAGGCAGGCCTTGGCGCAGGCCTGGCAGTGATCCATATCGTGCTTGCCGCACTCTTCGCCACAGGCACGACAGACCCTGGCACACAGCGCGCAAAATTCTTTGGCAAGCGGGCTTTCACGGGTCATCAGTACGGCAGCCAACGCGCATAGATCAGCGCAGTCGCGATCGAGCTGGATACAACGCGCCATCATCTTCACGTCTTCTTCGCGCAGGCATGCCGACGCACACATTTCACAGACGAGCGCGCAATTAGAGCAGGCCTGGATGCAGGTTTCGTAAGCGGAAGCAGTCATGTTCATTCTCCGTTTGAGGTAAGGGATAAAAACCATGTCACGCCCGCACGGCCTTGGGCGGTGGATCAGGCTGAGAGAGATAAATGGAGAGATACCGGGAAGGGGTATAGAGATCTGAAGGAAGAGAGGCCCATACAAGTGTTTTCCACATAGCGGCGGAAGATGCAGCAGGCAAGCCGCTACATACCTTTGCCAGACTGCTCTGGGTAACGTGAGCACTCGACGGGTAACGCTTATCCATTTGCTCTGCCTGCACAAGCAGACACGGTGATCCGGGCGCACAGCATGCCTGGGCGTAACCGCTTCCAAAGAAGAGGCCCAGCAACAGCACCGGAAAAGAGGCGCGCATACTCATGCCCATCATCACCTGCAGTCACACGTAATTAAGGTATGAACCACAGGAGTTGCCCAAGGTTTCATCCCTTGAGCTGGAAAGCTGGCGCTATACCATCAGGTGCTTGCTGAGATATGGAATCGTCACAGGTAGGGGGCTGTAACGCTGTTGTCTGGGTAGAAGGAAGGTATTGGTGATGAGGCGCGGCAGCAACAGTGTAGCCGCCGCGCGTACCGCTACTACTCCGCTCGGGGCGCGAGTGCTGACATTGTGATGGCGGCCAGCGCCGTATTTTGCATCATCATGGCAAACTGTTCCGGGGTCATTTTCTGACCGTTGAAGTCAACCATGTGATTGGCATACTTCAGCGTGGTTACGATGTCATCACCCTCCACGCGTGCCATCTGGGACGATGCCGCCATTTCGCCTATGGCATCGCCTGCGGCCTTTGCCTGCTGAGCGATGTCAGCCGCGTCCTGAGACGGATCACTCTTGAGCGCAAGCAGATCACCGATCATCGGCTTGGAGAGGCGAACTTGCAGGTCCAGCAGGCTAATCATCTGCGGGTACACCTCAGAGGGCTGCATCTGATCGTATTGAGCCGGGCGCGTCAGATTGACGGCCATGGCAAGGCGGCTTTCACCGTGGGCCGTCTTGAAAGACAGTTCATCCAGCGTCACGACAGGGTTAGCAGCCAGTAGCGCACTGCCAAAAGCCTGCATGCGTGCCTGCTCGTCCGGCAGCATCGGTGGCATCTGCTTGGTTTCCGGATCGATCTGCACACGCTCGGCATATTGAGCGTATACGGTAGTCATGCCTTGCAAGGCTTCTGCATCGACATCCTTGAAGCTAAATGAGGCGCGAGCGCTACCTACTTCTTTACCATCGATGGTCATGCCGCCCATACCATAAAGAATGGTATCGGCGAGCCGCATGCCGTGCTCCTGCAAATTATCCTGGGCGGTGATGTCACGCATAACAACCGGCGGGACGGTATCCCCATCGATCTGTATCGATTGAAGTCCTACATCCGAGCGTCCCATGTAGAACCCGCTTTGTCCCAGACTCCGATCATTCGTGACACGCAGACCTTTCAGGGTCGTCCTGACCATCGCCCCGTTTTCCGTAGGCGAGGCAAATGCAAAGCTATCTGCCGCCAGATCGAGCTGATAATGCTTTAGATCAAAGTCGGTCTTGAACTTCACGGCCGCACCGGAAAAGGCTACGTGCCTGTCGCCTTCGTTGAGCTCGAAGGGTTGCAGCGTAAGCGTGCCATCCACCTGCTGGTCATAACCAATCACTGCGGTACCATAAGCCGGTACAGCATTATTGGCTGCGGCAAACCAGGCTTGCAGACTGGGGTTAGCTTCCAGAGCGAAATGGCTGCTTGCCATAACGGGCGCAAGTTTGAAAGATGCCAGCCGGGAGGCAGGGAAGGGACCGTGCTCCAGGTGATCGACCATAAGCACCTCGATTGGCTTGTCCAGACCAAAGCCGCTACCCGGAATGACGACTCGGTAGTGAGCAGTGCTCTTAAACAGTCCTTTTTCAAGGCTGACCAACTCTATGTGAGCGGATCGATCAGGAAGCGACTTGGCCCATTGTGCATTGGTTTGGTCGACCGCTTGGTTAAGTACGCCTTCCAACTGCGTACTTGTATACCAGGCACCGCCTACGGCGATTGCTCCAACAGCCAAAGCAATACCTACAGCAATTCCAGCTGCTTTTTTCATGAAATAACTCGTATGAGGGGGTGAAAATCCATTTCCATCCGGTCGGGCGCAAGCGGCGCGGCCAGTCGAAAGGTCCGGCTTGCGGCTCAGGCCTGCAAGCCGGTGTGATTATGCCAATCGCCGTCAGGGCAGGCTATGCCGTCAAGCAATCACCCACGGCTCAATGGCAGGTAAATCCTGAACTGCGCGCCCCCACGTGCTGACTCGCCGGCCTCAATGCGCCCGCCTTGTAGCACGGTTAACGTCTTGACGATGGCAAGCCCCAGACCAGTGCCACCATTGGCACGGTTACGTGACGCATCCGCGCGCTGAAAGCGCTTGAACAGGTTGGCCTTGATGACATCAGGCAAGCCCGGTCCAGCGTCGCTCAGCATGATGACGGCCTGCTCGGCATGGGCACTCAAGCGGATTTCCAGCCAGCGCCCCTCCCGGGCATAGCGCAGCGCATTTTCAATGAGGTTGTTGAGGATCTGCCGCAACCGGTCCACATCGGCCTTGACCTTGAGATCGGCAGCCTCGACAGCCAGCTCGGCATCGATACCATAGCTATCCAGGCGGCTGGCGTACTTGCTCAGGGTATCCCGAGCCACTTCGGCCAGATCCACCGTGACCATATGCAGCGACAGGCGCCCAGCATCGGCTACCGATAGGGTATGCAGATCATCCACCAGCCGTCCCAGGTGTTCAGCCTGTTCGAGTAGCTTTTGAAACTCCAGCGGCTCAGCCGGAATAACGCCATCGCACAAGGCATGTAACCGAGCCTGCAGGATAGCGATAGGTGTGCGCAGCTCGTGGGAGATGGCAGCCGCAGTGGCCTTGCGCTCATGCTCCAGGGACTCCAGGGAATCGGTCATGTGGTTGAAATCGCGCACCAGATCCGCCAGCTCGCCACGCTGGCTCTTGCTGTGTGCCCTCACGCTGAAATCGCCCAGGGCGATCCGGTTCGCCGCCTCGGCAATGGACCCTACCGGCAAGGTCACGAGGCGCGATGTCCAGAGCCCGGCGATCAGACCGAACGGCAGACAGAACACCAGCCCCAGCACAAGCGCCAGCTGCTCACCGTCCCAAGGGTCGCCCCGCCAGTACTGGCTGTAGATCTCGATCATTCGGGGACTGTTGTCCTGATCCTGCGCCTCGAGCTGATCCATCTCCTGCCGGATGTTGACAGGCAGGTTGTTGTAGAAGCGGTCGTACTCGTACTGGGTGTAAACGAATATGGTGGCCCAGAGCAGGCCGATGGTCACAAAGACCGTGGCAACAATACTCAGTCCGAAGCGGACCCATATGCGGTCTAGGACTCGGGCCATAGTCGATACCCGATGCCTCGTACGGTTTCGATCAGATCATCACAGCCGGCATCCTGAAGCTTGCGTCGCAGCTTGCTCAGGTGCGAGTCGATAACCCGGTCCAGCGCGTCGCTTTCCGGCAGGCAGGCTTCGATAAGCTCGCTGCGTGAGAAACATCGCCGTGGTTGGTTGGCTAATGTGCTCAGCAGACGAAACTCCGTCAGCGTCAAGGGCAGGACCTGGGGTTCATCGTCCTCGCTGTACGCTCGGGCCATGTATGCCTGTTGGTCGATCTCCAGACGGCCCACCCGCAGCGGTGCAGAGGTGTGCGACTGTGCCTGGACGACACTGGTACGGCGCAGCACTGCCCGTACCCGTGCCACGACTTCGGCCGGGTTGTAGGGCTTGACCACATAATCGTCGGCGCCCAGGCGCAGGCTGAGCATCTTGTCGAGGTCATCGGCAAGAGCACTGACCATGATGACAGGGGTCTCGCTTTCGTTGCGAATGGTCTTGAGGATGTCTACGCCGTCCATGCCGGGCAGGCGGATATCAAGCAGCACGATGTCTGGACGCATACGGCGGAACAGCTGCAGGGCTTCAAGCCCGTCCGCCGTATGCACGGTACGCAAGCCGTCACGCTGCAGGTAGGCCACCAAAATGTCCGAGATGCTCGGTTCATCCTCCACAAACAACACGAGAGGGCCGGATGGCCGAGAGTCGTTACTCATATAAAGAGCCTCTGAGTTCAGTCCGAAGCAGTATACGGGCCGGATGATGCGTCTACGAGAGCAGCTCCGCTGACCGTTAAATTAAGGCAACTCACACGTATTTGCTTGGACTATGCGCCTGCCTGTTCATTCATCCACACGGGTGTTTCCCGTCTCCATCGTTCCTCCACAAAACCTGCAAAGCCACGCAAGTTTGACTTTGCACAATCCCCTTACGCCGTAGCCTCGGGCTACAGAAACCTCTTTCGATTGGACACCCGCTGTCCAGGTTTTTTGTCGTATGGTTCGCTTCCCGGTCATTCTTCGCTCTACCTGCAGCCTGGCACTCAGTGTGCTGGCGGGCTGTGCGCAGATCGAAACGCCGACCCTGCCTGCCAAACTGCCAGACCACTGGGCCCAAGCCTCTCAGGCTGCGCCAGACGCACCGGCCGTCGACCTGCACGGCTGGTGGAAAACCTTTAACGATCCTGTATTGAATCAGCTGGTTGCACGTGCAGTATCCGAGAACCTGACCCTGGCCCAGGCCTCAAGCCGCCTGAAACAGGCGCATGCACTGACGCGACAGACTGACGCCAGCTATCTACCCCAACTGTCGTTGGCGACCCGCAGCAGCGAGGAAATTTCGGCCACGGATACTTTCTTCCAGGTCAGCCTGGATGGAATCTGGAATCTGGGTCTGTTCGGTGAACGCGAGGGCGCCGAGAAACAGGCAAAGGCCAGGATAAAGCTGGCCAGAGCCGACCAGCAGGCGGCCCAGGTAACCGTGGTTTCCGAAGTGGTCCGGCATTATCTGGAGCTACGTGCCGCCCAACAGCAGATACAGACCCTTGAGGCGCTGGTCGCACTGGATCAGAAAGCACTGGCCCTGCTAGACATCCGTATTCCCAACCATCTGGCATCGCCTGATCAGCGCCTGCAGCTCCAGGCCAGACGCGCCGAGACCCTGGCGCGTTTGACTCAGCCCCGACAGATCCAGGCCCGGGCCGAGCAATCCCTGGCCGCCCTGCTAGGACAGACCTCACCGGATGCCACCTGGAGCACGGTACGGCCGCTGCCACGTATCGAGCAGGTGTCGGTGCAACAAGTGCCTAGTGATCTGCTGCGTACGCGGCCCGATATCCAGCAGGCGGAGGCTGAGGTCTTGCAGTCAGCCGGTGAGCTGGGTTTGGCCCATGCCAACCTGTATCCCCGTGTCGCCTTGGGAATCTCGTATCTGTATGCCTACAACCTGACGCAGTACGAAAAGGTTCGCTCAAACAGTGTGCCCATGATCGGCCCGATAATCGATCTGCCTATTTTCGACTGGGGCCAACGAAAAGCCGTAGAAAAAGCCCAGAAACACGCCATGCATGCGGCTCTAAATGGTTACCGTCAGGTACTGCTCGACAGTGTTGCCCAAACGGAAGCGGCACTGGCGGCCTTCGGTCTGGAGCAGGAGCGGGTAAAGCAGCTGCAACAGGCTGAAGCGGCCCTGGACGAGCGCGCACAACGCGGCTTAACCCTGACGGGGCTGGGTCTGACCAGTCAATGGGAGCAGCTCGATACCCAACGTGATCAGTTGCAGGCGTCCCTTCAGCTCATCTCCGCACAGGCGCGCCAGGGTCTGGCATTCGTGGCGTTGTACAAATCCCTCGGCGGCGCACCACTTCCCGCCGCCAGGGCCAAGGAGAAGCACACATGATCGCCCTGGCTCGCAAAACACTGTTTCATGAATGGCGCCGCTTTTTGCCCGCCATTCTGGCCATTGGCTTCTCTGGCGTCCTGCTAACGGTTCAAGCGGCCCTCGTGCTGGGTATCTTTGGCAGCGCGGCCGTCTATGTATCGTCTTCTTCCGCCGATTTGTGGGCAGGCTATCCCGGCACTCAAAGCGTCAACTTTGGCCGGACCATCAGCCCTGATGTAGAAATGCGTCTGCGCATGGACCCCGATGTTACCGATGTGGAGCCTTACCTCTGGGTGGAAGGTGACTGGCACGGCACTCATGAGAAGAGCGGTGGCGTGTCTGTCTTTGTGTCAGGGATCAATACGGGCCGCAAAGGCATGATGTTTTCCAGCCTGCTTTCCTCAGGGCTGCGCCAGCGCCTGGAAGAGCCCAATGCCGTTATTGTGGACCGCTCAGAGCTGGATCAGCTAGGCGTCAGCCTGGATCAGGCGGCCTGGATCAACGGTCATCGTGTTCATGTGGTGGCGGCTATTGCCGGCCTACGCGGTCTGGGTGGCGTCAATGTCCTGGCCTCACTGGACACGGCTCGTCTGCTCCAGGGAGAAGACAGTCCAGGCGTTGGGCCGACCTACTACGTTGCCAAGGTGCGCAAGCCCAGCCGTGTCGAGGCAGCGCAGGCGCGCCTGATCGCCAACCCATCCTTTGGTCCCTTTGAAGTCTGGACGGCCAAACAGTTTGCCTGGCGCTCCCAGCTCTACTGGATGTTCGATACCGGCGCGGGTGTCGCCGTGCTGTTCATGGCGGGCATCGTCTGCCTGGTTGGCGGGGTGATCACCAGCCAATCGCTGATGGCCATGGTGGCTGCCTCTGCCCGTGAATATGCCGTGCTTAACGCCTTGGGCGCCAGTTTCCGATCGCTCAGCCAAGTGGTGCTTGAACAATCCTGTTGGGTTGGCGGACTCGGCCTGCTTGTCACAGGGATTACCAGCACGGTTCTGCTTAGCGTGGCGGCCCGCCATGACGTTCCCGTTGCCATGAACATAACGATAGCAATGATCTGCGCTGCTCTGGTTCTGGGCCTTGCGCTCGTGTCCGGACTCATCGCCATGCGCGGCCTGCTGCGCGCCGACCCTGCACTGCTGCTGAGGTAATGACATGACTCCTGTAATGCGCCCCGCCCCCAGCCTAGAGGCCAATGAGGTCAGCAAATCCTTTCTTATGGGCATGGTTCGCCTGCATGTATTGCAGCAGCTGTCCGTCTCCATCTATCCCGGTGAACTGACCTTGATCTCGGGTCCATCAGGGTGCGGCAAGAGCACGCTGCTGTCACTGCTCAGTGGCTTGCAGGCCCCGGATGAAGGACAAACCCGTGCCCTTGGTCAGGAGTTGAGTGGACTGGCCAAGCGCGCCCTTGAGCGCTTTCGCCTGAAGCACACCGGCTTTGTCTTCCAGGGCTTCAATCTATTCCCGGCCCTGACGGCCACAGAGCAGGTGGCCTTGCCACTGGGCTACCTGGGATTCTCGAACAAGGATGCCCTGGAACGCGCCCGGCAGGTGCTCAAGGAAGTCGGAATGTCCCACCGGCTGGACCTTCGTCCAGCCTCGCTGTCTGGCGGCGAACGTCAACGCGTGGCGCTCGCACGGGCTCTGGCCAAGCGCCCTCAATTGCTGTTTGCCGATGAACCCACCAGTGCCCTGGATGCTGAAAACGGCCAGAACGTTGCTCGCATGCTGCAGCGTATCGCCCATGAACAAGGCTCGACCGTGCTGTGTGTCAGCCACGACCCACGCCTGACCCGCCATGCCGACCGGGTCCTGGAAATGGAGGACGGACAGATTCAGCGCGACTGGCGGCCGTCCGAACGAGATAGCGCGGCCCGCAGGGAGTTTGCCTGATGACTATGCGTATTACCCATGGCCTGCTCGCCGCGTGTCTGGCGGTTTCGCTCGCAGGCTGCTCCGACAAGAAGCCGCCTCGCCAGCCTAAACCGGCAGCGACCCAAACCACGGCGTATGTCGCCATGGCGCGTGGCAAGGTGGAGGTGCAAGGTGGCCTGCTGGAGCTTAAACCTCTACAGCCCGGCCGACTTACCCATCTGGCCGTGGCCGAGGGCGATACGGTCGAGCGTGGCGCAGAACTGGCTACTCTGGACGACCAGAGTGCCCGGACTGAGCTGAAGACCCATGAAGCCGAACTGGTCCAGGCAAAGGCGCGGCAAAAAGCGGCAGAGCAGCGCCTGCCGCCAGCACGCCAGCGCGCACAACAGCTTCAGAGGGCAGCTCGGCAGGGCGCGGTAGATCCACAACAGGCTACCGAAGCTCAGCAGCAGGTACAGCAGTTTGAGTCTGCACAGGCCATCGCCAAGGCAGGAGTCGAGATTGCCCGCCAGCATGTCGCACTGGCCAAGAATCGTCTGGCCGAGCGCGTATTGCACGCGCCACAAGCCGGTACGGTAGTACGCGTCAACGCCACCCTGGGCGCACTCGTCTCGCCAGAGGACGCCAAGCCACTGCTGGTCATCCTGCCGGAGCGCCCGCTGCAAATCCGCGCAGAACTCAATGAAAGCTTTGTCCATCGTGTGAAGCCGGGCATGACAGCCGATGTCGTGCTGGAAGCCGAGCCCGATCAGCCGCCCTTGAAAGCGCAGGTCACGCGCCTGGGCGATCTTTTTGGCAGCAGCCAACTGGATGACGGCAGCCAGGGACATCCCAATGTGCGAGTGGTCGATTGCCTGCTCGCGTTCGATCAGCCGCCGACGCTTCGTATCGGCCAGAATGTACGGGTGAATTTCCATGAATAACGTTTCACACTCCGTGCTCGACGAGTCACTCAGGCCGTATACGCCTGTCGTTCGCGAGGTTTTGCCCAATCCTTCGCAGCCCTGGATGATCCAGTGCGACTTCGACGGCACTATCAGCCAGGTCGATGTGATCGACTCACTGCTCGAACGCTTTGGCCGCCCCGGCTGGCAGGCGCTGGAAGACGATTGGGAAGCCGGCAAGATTGGCTCTCGTGACTGCATGCAGGGCCAGGTCGCGCTGCTGGACATGTCGCAGGAGGAGTTTCACGCGCATCTCGACGGCATCGCTATTGATCCGGGCTTTCGTGCCTTTGTCGAGGCGGCCGGCGAGCGGGGCCTGTTGATTCAGGTCATCAGCGACGGGCTGGATTATGCGATTCGCTACATCCTCCGACGTCACGGCCTGGGCGGGCTGCCTGTGCAGGCCAATTACCTGACCCAGACCGGCGAGCGAAGCTGGGAGCTTGCATCCCCATTCGCCAGCCCGCACTGCCTTCGCGACAGCGGCACCTGTAAGTGCGAGCGGCTTGCCCTTCAGCACCAGCGCCAGCAACGCGTGTTATTCATCGGCGACAGCACCTCGGACTTCTGCGTCTCGGGCCGTGCCGACTTTGTTCTGGCCAAGTACAAGCTGATCGATCATTGCCGCCAGCGCGGCTATCCCTTCGCACCGATTTCCACTTTCAACGACGCCCTGTCCTGGCTGGACGAGCTCGTTCCTCAAGAGCAACCCTCTCGATGACTGAACATGAATTCTTCCTGGAGGGTGGCCGCACCGGCGTCCTTCTAATTCACGGCCTGACCGGCACGCCCAATGAGATGCGCCTGTTCGGCCGTGGGCTGAACAAGGCTGGCTTTACGGTCTATGGCGTTCAATTGGCCGGCCACTGCGGCACTGCCGATGATCTGGTTGAAACCCGTTGGCAGGACTGGTACGCCAGCGTTTGCGCGGCGGCAGATCGGTTACGCGAACAGGTCGACCACCTCTTTGTGGCGGGCCTGTCCATGGGTGCGCTCCTGGCGCTCAAGCTGGCGGCTGACCAGCCGGATCGGGTGACCGGTGTGGCGGCATTAGCCACCATGTTTCGCCATGATGGCTGGAGCATGCCGTTCTACACGCGCTTCTGCTTCATCCTGCCGATCTGCAAGGCCTTGGGCATCGGCCGCAAGACGATGTTTATCGAGCAGCCGCCCTACGGCATCAAGGACGAAAAGCTGCGCGCCTATATCGTTGATCAAATGAACTCTGGCGATAGCGCCGCGGCAGGTCTGCCGGGCAACCCCTGGTGGGCCGTGGCGGAGATGTATGCCCTGGCCACACAGGTGCGCAAGCAGCTGAGCGATATCACTTCACATTGCCTCGTCATGCATGCGACCCAGGACGATATAGCCAGCCTCGACCATAACGCACGGCTTGTAGAGCGCTCGGTCAAGGGGCCGGTGACTACAGTCTGGCTGGAAGACAGTTATCACATGGTCACGGTCGACCGTGAGCGGCGCAAGGTGGCTTCCGAAACAGTTGCGTTCATCCAGAAAGCGCTGGCTGCAAAGCAACAGACGGTAGCGCCTGTAGCGGACAGGGCCATGGCATGACAGCCGATACCTTTCCAGGGCTCGTTATCGTGTTATGGATCGCCAATGTGGTGATTGATAGTGTCGGTCAGCTGGCGTTCAAAGCCGCTGCGACCGACTCGGCCGACAAGGATGGACTTGCTCACTGGATACAGATGAGCCGCCGTCCATGGCTGTGGCTTGGAATCAGCTGCTACGTGATGGAATTTGTCGTGTGGCTGGCCTTCCTGTCGCTGGTACCGTTGTCCCAGGGTGTACTGCTGGGCTCGATCAACATCGTGGCCATCATGCTCGCAGGGCGATTCTTCTTTGCAGAAAAACTCACGCCGTTACGGGTACTGGGCATCAGCCTCATTTCCATTGGCGTTGCCGTGGTGGGGATACAGGCATGAAGCGTTTCTACCTGATTGGTTTCCTGCTGCTCATGGCGTTCGACACCCTGGCGCAGCTGAGCTTCAAATACGCAGCCATGCATGCCGAACCCCTGTCGATGACCACAGAGTGGCTGTGGCGAGTATTCGGCCATCCATGGATCTACGGTGCGTTCGTAGGCTATATCGGCGCCTTTTTCTGCTGGATGACCCTGCTCAAGCACGTGCCGGTCGGCCCGGCATTTGCCGCGTCTCACCTGGAAATCGTCTCCGTGATGCTGCTGTCCGTATGGCTGTTCAACGAGCATCTGGGCTGGCCGCAACTGCTGGCTGCTGGCCTGATCATACTGGGTATCGTTTGTCTGGCCCTGGGCGAACATCGTGAAGCCACTTCCTCGTAAGGCCTTCTTCGATACACCGCCCACGGCCGGCTTGCCCCTGCAGCTGCGTGACCTGCTCCCCGGCGGCGATAGCGACCTGAGCGCCGCCCTGGCGCGCTTTCTGGGCGTTGAGCAGGTACACCTTGAAAGTTCCGGTACAGCGGCGCTGGTCATTGCTCTCACAGCCTTGAAAAGGCTCTCGCCCATACGTACGACTGTCATCGTGCCGGCCTATACCTGTCCGCTGGTAGCGCTGGCTGTAGCTCAGTGTGGACTTGAGCTGCAACTCTGCGACCTCAAGCCGGACAGCCTCGACCTTGATCCATCCATGCTCAAGGCTTTGTGCAACGAGCAGACCCTGGCCGTCGTTCCAACTCACCTATGCGGCCGGATCAGCGATATCGACCCAGCGCTCGAATGTGCTCGGGCGGTAGGGGCCTGGGTGATTGAAGATGCCGCCCAAGGTTTGGGTAGCCGTGTCGGTGGTCATAGCATCGGCACACGCAGCGACATTGCCTTTTTCAGCCTGGCGGTGGGCAAGGGGCTTACGATTTTTGAAGGCGGTGCGCTCATCGCCCGCGACGAGACGGTTCGTCAGGCATTGCGTCATGCCAGTCAGACGCTGGCGCAGCCAAAGCCTTGGCTTGAACTCAAGCGCAGTGTTGAGCTACTGGGCTATGCCGCTCTTTATCGACCTACAGGTCTGAGGCTCGCCTATGGCCTTCCGCTACGGCGGGCGCTGAAGAAAGGGGATTGGGTCGCTGCGGCCGATGAATATTTTTCCCTGCCTATTACATTGCATCAGGTCGGGTCCTGGCGGCAGGCCGTGGGTGTTCGCGCACTGAAGCGCCTGCCTGACTTCCTCGCACAACAGCGCGTACAGGCCGAACACAGGCTCAAGCGCCTGAGTACGCTTTCTGGGCTGGTTCCCCTTGAAGGTCATGAGGGCGAGGGGAGCTGGCCCGTTTTGTTAGTGCTCATGCCCAGCCGCAAGGCCCGTGACTCTGTACTGGAAGCACTCTGGGGGAACGGCTATGGTCTGAGCATTCCCTTCGTGCATGCCCTGCCGGATTACCACTATCTGAATACGACGCTTACCTATAAGCCGCCTGTCGAATGTCAGGAAGCCCGCCGTCTGGCGGGTCGAATCCTGGCTATCAGTAATAGCCCCTGGTTAAGCGAGGCTGATTTCGATGTGGTCTATGCGGCAATTGAAGAGGCTTGTCACGCCGAGCGCATGACGCGCTCGTAACCTTGCGCCGCATTCAGCCGATTGACCAGGCGCTGATTGAGCACATGCTGCTCCACCTGCCAGGATTGCAGGGTAAGGTCGGGGATGTCCAATGTCTGACCGTCTCCGGCGCTCAGCCAACGCTTCCAGGCACTGGGGTGCCGATAGACCGAAACATCACCGGTAATATCGCTGCCCAGGAGCTGCCCCTGCAAAGCCTCGATCGCCTGCATGACATGATGCTCAAGCATGACGCCCTGATCCCAGTTGGTGCGAACGACTGAAGGGCTAAAAACGTCCTTGTCGATGGACAGGTATGTCGGCTGCTGTTCGCGTATCAGCAGCTCACTCAAAGTGTCGGCCAGGGTATCGGCATCGGCAAAGTTGCGAAAGGCCGACTGCACGCCTAGCCAACGCGCCCAGCCCGTATCCACCCCCAGGCTCCAGTAGCTCAGCTTGCCGCTGCGCAGTGGCGTCAGGTAATTCTCCCAGGCGTGGCCTCGACCGATATCCGGTGAAGTAATACCCACGACATGGACATGGCTGACCTGCGGCAGAAGTGCCACGCGGCGCACCCATGAACCGCAATGGATGCCAAACAGGTAGCGCATGTTATCGGGATGGTTATCGAACACCACCACCCGAACGCCCCGCGTGCGGGCCGTCTGCCGGGCAATGAGCGGCCAGCTCAGGTGATGGAAGTCGCCGCTGCCCATCAGCACGGTGCCATGGTTAACCGGCAGGCGGCCCACCACATCACGGCCAAAGGCATCGAGAGTCGAGACGCGGCAGCCAAACCGCACCCGTGCCTGCCAGTCACGCAGGTCCAGGCGCAGGGCGTTATCCACCGCACCGACAGAACCATCAAGATCCAGAATGATTGGCTGGTTCACGGCTGTCACTCCATTGGCGGTCACTTTCAAAGTACCGGGAAAAGCGTCGCGCCAGACCCCGCAACAAGGCGTTGCGCACATAGACGGCGTGACAGGTGAAGGTAAAGGAAGCACCCAGGTAAGATTTGATCTCCGGGTCTGTCCAGCCGGCCACGTAATGGGTCAGACCGTGGCTGAGGGCATAGTCCAGATTGATGAGCCAACTGATGAAGTACAGGTTAAACGACCGCGCCTCGGGATACTGCAGCCCGATGTACTTGTCGATCAGCTTGCCGTCATGCACGAAGCACACGTTATAACCGATCAGCCGGTCTTCATGGTGATACTCGAAAATCACTCCGCCGCTACTGTCATCCCGCAACATCTGTTCAAAAAAGCCGCGGGAGAGCCGGTCGAAATGAATCTCGCTCTGGTCGTACACATTCAGGTATAGCCGGTAATACTCGTCGATTAGCTCATCACGCTGGAACTGCGCATCGCCCGTCGGAACCTCACGGATCGTCAAGTCTTCACGCTTGCGCCATTTGCGGCGAATATCCTTACGGCGGCTCGATGAAAGACGGCCCAGGTATTCCTCCACCGATGCAAAATCGATGGGCACATACGCCAGCGCCTGACCTTCCACCAGGACGAAACCCTCTGCCTTGCAGGCAGCAAGAAGCTGCTCCGCATACCGATTGGCCGATTCATCGAGCAGGGGGGAGTGTTGGGGAATATCCTTGATGATCATCATCGAATAGCACCAACCCAACGTCTTACGCAGACGCTCAACCAGCGAGCGAGCTGACCAGGCCGATGGGAAGAGGGCATATTCGGAAACCGTCGTGCCGATGAAGGCTGTACGGATACGCAGCCATTTGGACCAATGGCGATAAAGGGGAAGTGATTCGATCCTGCGCTTGAGCGATCCGTCCACTGTAGTCAGCAGATCGAATTCCGCCTCGAAGCCCGGTGTGGCCTGGGGCAGGCGCAGCACCTGAAACCCATCGGGCGGATGGGCGCTGAACTGATCGATCAGCGCCCCAGGCTCGAGCTGATTGCCGTACAGCGGCCCGGCGGTGCCGGGCCTTTGTTCGAGCCCCACCGCGTCAGGCCTGCTTGGCGCGAGTGATCAGCTGGTCAAGCAGTACCATCGCCTGATCGATCTCGGCGAAGGAGATTTCCAGCGACGGTGCAAACGTGATGACGTTCTTGTAGTAACCGCCCACGTCCAGCACCAGGCCGGTTTTCTTGCCCTGGTATTCGAGATCGCCAGCCAGGCCGATATCGACCATCTTGTCCAGCAGCTCGCGGTTCGGGGTAAAGCCGTCCTCGGTGCAAATCTCGGCGCGCAGGGCGAGACCCAGGCCGTCAACGTCACCGATTTCCTTGTGGCGCTTCTGCAGGTCCTTCAGACCCTCCAGGAAGTACGCACCGCGATCCATCACATGCTTTTCGTAGTCCACTTCCGAGGTCATGCGCAGGGTTTCAAGGCCCAGTGCTGTACCTAGCGGGTTGGACGCAAAGGTGGAGTGAGTGGAGCCCGGCGGGAATACATCGGGGTTGATCAGCTCTTCACGGGCCCACACACCACCTAGCGGGTTCATGCCGTTAGTGAGCGCCTTGCCGAAGACGATGATGTCTGGCTTCACGCCAAAATGCTCAATCGACCACAGCTTGCCGGTACGGTAGAAGCCCATCTGGATCTCGTCGACCACCATCAAAATGCCGTGGTCGTCCAAGACCTTTTTCAGGCCGGTATAGTAGTTTTTCGGTGGAACGATATAGCCGCCGGTGCCCTGGATAGCCTCGACGTAGAAGGCCGCATATTCCGACTCCTTCGCCTTTGGGTCCCACACTGCATGGTATTCGTTCTCGAACTTACGGGCAAAGTCCTTCACCAGGTGCTCGCCGTACTCTTCGGCCGTCATGCCTTTCGGGCGGCGGAAGGGATAAGGGAACGGTACGAAGTTGGCGCGCTCGCCAAAGTGACCATAACGGCGACGGTAGCGGTAGCTGGAGGTGATGCTCGATGCGCCCAGCGTACGGCCATGGTAGCCGCCTTCGAAGGCAAACATCAGGCTCTTGCCGCCGGTAGCGTTACGGACGATCTTGAGCGAATCTTCAACGGACTGCGAACCGCCAACGTTGAAGTGCACACGGCCCGGCAGACCAAACTTGCGCTCGGCGTCCTGAGCGATGGTCTTGGCCAGCTCGATCTTGGTGGGGTGCAGATACTGGCTGGCAACCTGGGGCAGGACGTCCAGCTGCTTGCGCATTACGGCGTCAAGGCGCGGGTTCTTGTAGCCGAAGTTGACGGCCGAGTACCACATCTGCAGGTCGAGGTAAGGTGTGCCCTCGGCGTCATACATGTAGCTGCCTTCGCAGCCAGTAAAAATCTTGGGCGGATTAACGTAGTGGACGGTGTCGCCAAAAGAACAGTATTTGGCTTCGTCAGCCAGCAAGGCTTCGTTGTTCATGGATTGCTCCAGACTGCGATTGGGTGAGGATCACCGTGGTCTACAGCAGACGCGCGATGACAACTGCCATGCATTGTGCAAAGGCAACCTTGCTGGCCTGTCGAGGGATTGTGTGCAAAGTGTGGAGATGAAACAGAACGTTTCGCGAGACGACAAACGTAACGTTTTCAGGCGTGAGCTGGCATCATCAAGGCCAGAACGAACGCAGGAGTGCTCCCATGAATATTCGCCCCATTACCGCCGCCGACTTTGATCAGGTTTGGCCGATCATCCAGGCAGTCGTCCACGGTCAGGAGACCTACGCCTTAGATCCCGCCATGGACCGTGACGCCGCATGGAAACTCTGGGTCGAGCTGCCCAAGGCCACCTTTGTTGCGGAGCGAGAGGGGCAAATCCTGGGCACCTATTACATCAAACCCAACGCTGCCGGCCCGGGCAGCCACGTATGCAACTGCGGCTACATGACTGCCGAAGCCGCACGTGGGCAGGGCGTTGCCAGTGCCTTGTGTGCCCACTCACTGGAAATGGGCCGCGAGCTAGGCTTTCTGGCCATGCAGTTCAATTCGGTGGTCTCCACCAATCAGGTGGCGGTCGCCCTGTGGAAAAAGCATGGTTTCGAGATCGTCGGCACGCTGCCCAAGGCCTACCGTCACCGCACCCAAGGGCTGGTGGACTGCTACGTGATGTTCCGCGCGCTTTGACCAGATCGTACCGTCGGGTATCGCCACACGACACATGCCTGCTGAATTGTAGGTTGGCTAGGGCATAGCGCTACCCAACGAGGCATGCTCATTGAGTAGCGCTACATAAGGCCTTTATCAGGGCAACTGCAGGGCATTGCGGATGGTAAAGAAGAGATCCGTCTGATCAGTCAGACCGGACACGTTGGCGGTGCCAGGGCCGTAAGCGGCAATCCGCAGCTGCGCACCGGTATGGCCTTGGTCGCTTTCTTCAGAGTTGCCGTAGCTGACCGTCATGACTGCACCGTCACGCGTGTTCAGAGCCTGGGTCAGGCCGGGCGCTTTCACATCGGGATAGACGATCTGGCTGGAGTGGGCATGGTCTGCCGTCACAATGACCAGTGTATTGCCGTCAGCCTTGGCAAAAGCCAGCGCCTTTTGCACCGCCTCGTCGAGGTCTACGGTCTCACCGATCTGGCCGCAGGGATTAGCCGCATGATCAGCTTTGTCGATGGAGGCTCCTTCTACCTGCAAGAAAAAGCCCTTGTCGTTCTGATTAAGTAGCTCAATGGCCTTTTGTGTCATGTCCGCCAACGTCGGCACGCTGGCCGTCCGCTCGGAGTTAACGCGACACGTAACGGCTGGCTGATCAATGTTGCCATGGTAACTGGCTTTTGGTCCCATCCAGCGTACCGGCATGTTGCCAGGGGAAAAAAGTCCGAGCAGCGGCTGTTGCTGATTGGCCTGAGAAATCGATTTGAGCGAATCAAGGTCACTCACCACGCGATAACCACGCGCCTGGGCCTGCTGCAAGAGCGTCTGGCCCTGCCATTGTCCGGCACGGGCCGTTTCGGCAAAGCTCGCTGCGCCGCCCCCGAGCGTAACGTCGGGGCGTGTGTTCAAAAGCTGTTCGGTAATTGAACCAGCACCACCATTTTCCAGCGCATTGGCGGGGCACTGCTTACTGGTGGCAATCGGACCGTAGCACTTACGCCCGGTTACATGGGCGACCAACACAGCGGGCGTTGCGTCCTGGATTTCAGCGGTAGAGACGTTTCCAGTCGCCTTCCCAGCCGTTTTCGCCAACTCCAGTAATGTCTTTTGTGGTTGCCCTTTGATGTCGACGCTGATGGCACCGTTATACGTCTTGGTGCCGGTTGCCCAGGCGCTGCCAGATGCCGCTGAGTCAGTTACATAGTCAGGCTTGCCTGTCTTGCGATCCAGTGAATAGTGGGTGTACTGGCCCGTGACCGGCAGGGCGTCGATGCCTTTGAAATAGCCGCCTGCACCTTCAGCGTAATTGCGCGCGATCGTAATCTCCGAATCGCCCATGCCATCGCCAATCAGCAGGATCACATTCTTGGCAGGCCGATCCGAAAGTGTTGCTTTCAAGGCTTGTGTCAGGTCGCCGTCCAGTCGGCGGGCACCACCATGCTGGGTGAGGTCACCCGCTGCACCCCGAGCATAAAAGCTGGCCGGAGCGGCCTTGTTGGTGTCGGCGGACGTGGGAGAAGTGGTATGTGTGGCGCAGGCGGTGAGCAGTGCAGAGGCAACCAGAGAGGTGGACAGTGCGGCCGTTTGAGACCAACGGGCGGGCATCGTCTTCATTGAATATCCTTTTGACAGTGATCCAAGCGCTTGATTGTTTCAAGGCCTGCCAAAAGTGCCGTGCTCAGATGACCTTTTCATGACAGAAATCAGTGGCAAAAAGCCTGCTACGGTCCGATCTGCATTGAGCCAATTGATACCCAAACGGGCTGCTGGGTATCAATCCAAGTCGTCTCAATCCAATCTATACATCATGCCGGAGCGGCCTTCGGCAGCTCTACATAACCCTTCAATGCCTGCATGCGGCGTAACCATTTTTGAACCGCTACAAACGGCGTCAGATCAATGCCACCTTCCGGCGCCATGGCGGTGTACGGGTAGCAGGCGATATCAGCAATCGTCGGGCCGCCGGCTTCCGGCACCAGCCATTCTTCGCCGGTTAGTTGCTTCTCCAGTACCTCTAGCCCAGCCAAACCCAAGGCCTGACAATCCGCCAGATTGCCGGTACGTGCAAAGACCGAGGTGTTGTTAAGGCTGATTGAACGGGCACGGCCCAGCCCATAGCGACCTTCGTTCTGCTCGAAGGCCAGCCATTGCATCACCTTGGCCATAGTGACCGGATCAGTAGGCAGCCATAAGCCTCGGCCATACTGGCGCGCCAGGTACACCAGAATCGATGTGGAATCCCACAGCGTTACCTCGTCATCAACCAGTACCGGAACCTGCCCGCGCGGGTTGATCGCCAGGAACTCCGGTTGCCGATTTTCGCCCGCGTTAAGGTCTACATTGATCCGTTGATAGTTCAACTCCAGCACAGACAGTAGCAGACGGATCTTGTAGCAATTACCGGATCGTTCCAGATCGTAGAGAATCAAGGCTGTAACCTCATACAGGAGTCAGGCCGCACGGCAGCAAAGGTCGTAATCTTACAGGGTTCGGACATGAACATGGTGTAAGGCCTTTCTAACAGAAAACGTTCTCTCGCCAACGCCTTGCGTTTTACGCGGTTGCTCATAGCATGAGGAGACGTCCAAACGAGGTGATCGGCATGACCGCCAGTGGCATCCACCCATCTGCTGTAGAAGCCTTTACCGCTCAAGAGCGTGAGCGTTTTCTCGCCAACAACCCGAACTCCGTGGCACTAGCCGAGCGCGCCCGAAAATCGCTTTACGGGGGTGTTCCCATGCACTGGATGGCCGACTGGTCAACACCGGTGCCGCTGTTCGTCGAACGTGCCAAGGGTGCACGCTTCTACGATGTGGACGGCCATGAATACATCGACTTCTGCCTGGGCGACACTGGTACCATGTTTGGTCACTCACCGGACCCCATTGCCAGGGCCTTGACCGAACAGGCATCCAACGGCCTTACCACCATGTTGCCGGGCGAGGATGCAGTCGTATGCGGCGAGTTGCTGGCCGAACGCTTCGGCTTGCCGTATTGGCAGGTCACCGCCACGGCGACCGATGCCAACCGCTACGTGCTGCGCTGGGCCCGCGCCGTAACGGGTCGCAAGACGCTCCTGGTGTTCGATGGCTGTTACCACGGCACGGTGGACGATGTGATGGTGCGCTACCGCAACGGTCGGACGGTGCCTCGTTCCGGCCTGATTGGCCAAGCGTACGATCTGACCGAGTACAGCCGCGCCATTCCCTTCAACGATGTGGCAGCCCTGGAAGCGGCCCTGGCCGAAGGTGATGTCTGCGCACTGCTGTGCGAGCCCGCCATGACCAACATCGGCATGGTCCTGCCTGAGCCGGGCTTTCTACAACAGTGCAGGGAGCTGACCCGCCAGTATGGCGTGCTGTTGATCATCGACGAGACTCACACGATCTCTACCGACATAGGCGGCTGCACCCGCCTATGGAACCTTGAGCCAGACTTTTTTGTGATAGGCAAACCCATCGCCGGCGGCGTGCCCTGCGGCGTATTTGGTTGCAGTGCAGAAATAGCCGAGCGCATGCACACGGCGCGCGAACAGGCGCAGGCTCACAGCCACGGACACGGACACAGCGGCATGGGCACCACGCTTTCCGCCAACGCCCTGGCCATGCACTGCATGCGCGCCAACCTGGAGCAGGTGATGACGTCCGCCGCCTATGCCCACATGCTGCCGCTAGCCAAGCGCCTCGCCGATGGCTTGCGCCGGTTGATCGCCGGACATGACTTGAAGTGGTCTGTGACCGAACTGGGCGCACGGTGCGAGTTTCAGTTCTGCCCAGCCCCACCCAAGACGGGTGCCGAAGCCGAGGCGGCTTTTCATGATGAATTGCAGATGGCGCTGCACCTGTATCTGATCAATCGCGGCATCCTGATCACGCCATTTCATAACATGACGCTGTGCTGCCTCGACACTACCAAGGCAGACGTGGATCGTCTCATCGCCACGCTGGATAATGCGCTGACCGACCTGCTGGCCCTGCCCAACGCCCGCATATAACTCCAACAACAAGAGCCTGATCATGACCTTTGCCGATCCCCAGGAAGCCCGCGATTTTCTTGTCCAGCACCCTGACGTGCGCAGCATCGAGCTGATACTGATCGACGCCAACGGCGTTCCACGCGGCAAGCTCCTGCATCGCGATGAGCTGCTGGCCATCTACGAGAATGGTCGCCCATTGCCCAGCTCTATCCTGGCGCTGACCATCCAGGGGGAGGACGTCGACGAAACAGGGCTCGTCTGGGACGTGGCGGATGCCGACTGCTGGACCTATCCACTGTCCGGCAGTCTGACGCTGCAACCCTGGCGCACCGTGCCTACCGGGCAAGTGCAGGTGAGCATGCACCCGGAGAAGGGCCTGCCTGCCACACCGGCGGACCCTCGGCATGTGCTGGTGCGCACCGTGGATCGACTCAAGGCGGACGGTTATTACCCAGTCATGGCGGTAGAGCTTGAGTTCTATCTGCTGGACAAGCAGCGCGACGCCCAGGGTCGCCCGCAGCCTGCCGTGCAAATAAATGGCATCCGCCCGCAGGCCCCGCAGGTATACGGGGTATATGAGCTGGAGCAGCTACAGCCGTTTTTGGATGACCTGTACGCCGCCTGCCAAGTACAAGGGCTGCCGGTACGCACGGCCATCTCCGAATACGCTCCATCCCAGATCGAACTGACCCTGGAGCACCGCCTCGATGCGCTGCAGGCGGTGGACGAGGGCGTGCGCTACAAGCGGCTGGTCCGTGGCGTGGCCAACCGGCACGGTTTACAGGCCTGCTTTATGGCCAAGCCCTTTGGCGACTTGACGGGCAGCGGCCTGCATATGCATGTCAGCCTTGCCGATGCCAACGGTAACAACCTTATGGCTAGCGAAGACCCATACGGTACGCCGTTACTGCGCCACAGCATTGGCGGCATGATGACCACGCTGAATGACGCCTTGGCGATCTTCTGCCCCAACGCCAACTCGTTCCGTCGTTTCCAGACCAACAGCTACGCCCCGCTGGCCAAGAGCTGGGGTGTTAACAACCGCACCGTCTCTTTCCGTATTCCTGGTGGCCCGGCACATAGCCGCCACATCGAGCACCGCATCTGCGGCGCCGACGCCAACCCGTATCTTGCCGCCGCCGCGATCCTCTCCGGTATTCATAAGGGGATTCGTGAAGAAATCGATCCCGGCGAGCCCATCACCGGCAACGGCTATCAACAAGCCCGCGAAACCCTGCCCACCGATTGGCTCACGGCGCTGCGCAGTCTGGAAACTTCAACCTGGGCACGGGAGGCTTTGGGTGAGGAGTTCTTGAAGGTCTATCTCGCCATTAAATGGGCCGAGTACCGTCAGTTCATGGGGGAGGTAGGGGAGCAGGATTGGCGGTGGTATTTGACGCATGTGTGATGACGCGGTGAAACAGTGAATAAAGTCATCAGGCTAAAGAGAAGCACACCCTATTTGGAAGGGAGCAGCAGAAATGTGGTGTGGACGCGGCTGCACTGTGTCTAGTTTGAGAGGCTGGATGAGGTAAATTTCTTGAATCTGAGCCGAGCTAATATATACGTCATCCCCCCAATGCTCGTTAAAACTAAGAGGACCAAGCCCAACAGGTTGAGGTAGACCGTAAATAGCTAAGCCGTAGTCTGAAGCGAAAGGCCATAAATCGATTAATTGTACATAACGGAGTAAGCAGCATGGAATGAAGATACTGATATCACAGGACAATAAACATTGTTATGCTTAGTTGGCGACACGAGCAAATTTTTTCAACTCCAATATAAAATTAATAATTTTAAAATCCAAAACCACTTTTTATAGCCACCAATATTTTATCTTTAACTACAAATTACTCATTTCCTTTTTAATATTATTAAGCTCATGTATGTGTTCTTTTTTCTTTGCAACACAGCTTTCAAAAAGATCCGCTTTTTCTCTATTTCCAGAAATTTTCTCCAGCACCTTGTCCATCCTATCTATTTCTGAAGAATGATACTGCTGCTTTGCCTGTAAAATATGAATCTGATTCTTGATTTGCTGCTGCCTAAGTTGCTGTAGCATGGTGGTAGAAATTTCTAAGTTTCTATCATTTAACTCTTTTTGATATATAATTTGTTTTAAAAGTGCTTCCGCTTGTTCATTTTGTGCTCTAGTGGAAGCTTTTAACTCCTTACCTTGTAAAAGAACGGCTATAAGCGCAAGAAATATTGCTACTGCTGAAAACAGGCCATTTAAAATACCTAAAGAATCACCATATTCAGCTGTATTTTTAGGAAGCTTTAAACTTGCCAAGGATAAATCTATATATCCAAGCAAAATCTCACTGAGGCCGCACCACATACCAATTAGTATTAACGCGATAAAGAATAACCAAAACCTCATGCGGAATTCCTAGACCATTAATTAGTTAAGGAGTTTTATATACATCATTTCTTGAATGCATGCTCCCGCCCAAAAAGACAGCTAGTAAACTCTAAATAACGAGTTCATAAATTACTGGTTAAGTATTACCCCCGCCCCACATACGGCATCTTCGTTGCCATCACCGTCATAAACTGCACATTCGCCTCCAGCGGCAAACCGGCCATATAACGCACTGCGTCCGCTACATGCTGCACGTCCATTCGTGGCTCGATGGCTTTTTCGCCGTTGGCTTGCAGAATGCCTGTGCTCATGCGCTCGGTCATCTCGGTGGCAGCGTTGCCGATGTCGATCTGGCTGCACGCAATGTCATAAGCGCGGCCGTCGAGGGAGAGGGATTTGGTAAGGCCGGTGATGGCATGTTTGGTAGCGGTATAGGCCACACTGAAGGGGCGCGGAGCATGGGCGGAGATGGAGCCGTTGTTGATGATGCGGCCGCCGCGAGGCTTCTGGTGACGCATAAGGCGGAAGGCGGCGCGGCTGCACAGAAAGACGCCGGTCAGGTTGGTGTCGACCGTGGCGCGCCAGGCGCTGACGTCCAGTTCGTCGATAGGCACGGCTTGGGCGCCAATGCCTGCATTGTTGAACAACACATCGAGCCGGCCATAAGTTGATTTGATGCGCTCGAACAGCGCGTCTACGCTTTGTTCGTCCGTCACATCGCATACAACAGCCAGAGCCTCCTGACCTACAGCTTTAGCCTCTTGCACAAACGCCTGCAACGGCGCTTCGCGACGGGCAGCGATGACGACGCGGTAGCCATCGTCCAGCAGGGCCTGGGCAACAGCCTTGCCGATCCCTTGGGAGGCCCCGGTGACAAGCGCGACTTTACCGGCTGCGTTCATGCATGAATCCTTCTTTTTATTAGGGGAGGTCTGAGCCTAAACCAGCCTGCGCGGTTAGGGTAGGCTCTGTTATCCACAGCATCGACAAGAGAGTCCCATGCCTTATACCAACCTTCTGTTCGATCTGGACGGTACGCTGACTGACCCCAAGCTCGGCATCACGCTGTCCATTCAATACGCGCTAACCCAAATGGGTATTACTGAGCCCGATCCAGACACGCTTACTCACTTTATCGGCCCGCCGCTACACAGTGCATTCATGGCGTCCTACGGGTTTGACGATGCCCAGGCCTGGAAAGCCGTTGAGCATTACCGGGTGCGCTTTAAAGAGAAGGGTCTGTATGAAAACACACCGTACCCAGGCATCCGCGAGACGTTGGCAGCGCTCAAAGAGAAGGGGTACCGCCTGTATGTAGTGACGTCCAAGCCTTGGGTGTTTGCCAATGAGATCGCGCGCCACTTTGAGCTGACAGGATATTTCAACGCTATTTATGGCAGCGAGCTAGATGGCACACGTACGGATAAGGGCGAGCTGATCAAGCATGTGCTGGAAACGGAAAGATTACAGCCCGAGACCTGCCTGATGATCGGCGACCGCAAGCATGACCTGATAGGTGCCCGACGTAATGGCGTAGACGCAGCCGGTGTGTGCTACGGCTACGGGGGCCGCACGGAGTTGGAGGCGGAAGCCCCTCGGTTTGTGTTTGAAACACTGGAAGAGCTGAGCAGGGCATTGATTTGATGCGCATCGCTCTACGCCACCCACCCTACAGAACCATGTGACCTACCCAATAGCGAAGCGATACCTGTCAACGGGGCTAAGGGCCTCAGGCGGACCTGGAGCCGCCAAGCAGCGATAGATCTCGCTTCGCTTACATTACAGCTTCCTCTCCATATCAAAGATCTGCCCTGTCATGCGCAGTCAAAACGCGTGTAGCGTCATTTATAGCGCACTACACAACAAGATAAAGACCTCTATTAACCGCTTAATCCAAGCGGAATAAGTATGACTATTTATTGGCGTATCTTGCACAGCAATTTAACTCATACGATGTCTGACGTATGACGTTTCATAAGCGAGCGAAAGGCAGGAAATATGCGGGTTGTAGCCAGTACGAGAGACGACTGAGGTGCCCCAGGCGGAGCGGAAAAGGTATCGGACCGTTGTAACGATTTTATGAAAAGGGGCGCTCTTTGCGAGCACCACTCATCTCCTGGCATGCGTAAAAACGGGTACAGAGGTACGCTCCGTCCCGCTCTACTCATAAGCGTTAGAGCTTTGCCTTGACCGCTGCCAGCGCGTCGCTGCCGTCCTTGGTTTTTACACCTTGCAGCCAGGGCTCAATGGCCTCGGGATTGGCTTTAAGCCAGTTCTGCACGGAATCAGCGTAGCTGGTCTTTTTCTCGACCACTTCGTTCATGATGGCGTTTTCCATATCCAACGTGAACGACAGGTTAGAGAGTAGTCGGCCTACGTTTGGGCATTGCTCGGCATACCCTTTGCGCGTCAATGTATGAACCGTGCCCGCCTCGCCAAAGTATTTCTCACCACCGGTGAGGTACTTCATGTCGTAATTGATATTCATCGGATGAGGCGTCCACCCCAGAAAGACAACCCACTGATTGCGCTTCACGGAGCGACCCACCTGCGCCAGCATGGCCTGCTCGCTGGACTCCACCAGCTGCCAATCACCCAGGTTAAACTCGTTGCCATCGATTATTTTCTGGATCGATTGGTTGCCCGGTGCACCTGAGCCGATGCCATAGACTTTCTTATTGAATTTGCCTGCATGCTTGGCAAGGTCACCAAAGTCTTTTACTCCGGCCTCCCACACGTATTTGGGCACGGCAAGGGTAAATTCAGTCCCGCTCAGGTTTTGTTTGAGGTCAATTACCTGGCCACTTTTAACAAACTCATCGTAATAACCTTGCTGCGCAGGCATCCAGTTACCTAAAAAGGCATCAATTTTGCCGTCTTTCAAACCACCAAACACAATAGGCACGGAAAGCGTATCGACCTTGCTCTGGTAGCCCAGTGACTCAAGCAGAAAGCCCGCTACGGCATTGGTGGTAGAGATATCGCTCCAACCCGGATCGGCCAGTTTTACAGTACCGCAAGCGGCGTCTTCGGCCTGGGCCTGCGCGCCAAACATGACGGCGCCCATCATTAGAAGCGTGGGTATCGATTTCATGCGTGCGTCCTTCAGCTGTGGTTATCGGTTCTACAGTGGCCCGTCAACGCGCTTAGGGCAACCCTTGCTTATAGTGGTTGGGGGTAACGCGCGCGACGCTCCAGATCGTCCAGGTCGATGTGATTACGCATGTATTGCTGGCTTGCATCCACGAATGGCTGGTGATCCCAACTGGTACGAACTCCCTTGCCCAGGGCTTCAGCCACAAAGCGGCGGCGGCGCTGACTGGCTAGTACTTCGGCATGAATGCGAGGCATATCCCAGCGGGCGCGGGCCTCTTGAACGAAGGCTTCCAGCACGGATTGGTACTCGCTGGCAGCGGCCAGGTTTTCCAGCTCCTGTGGATCATTGACGAGATCAAACAGGAGTAGGGGATCCCGCTCGGAGTAGATGAACTTGTAACGGCCGCGTCGAATCATCATCAGCGGGCTGTCTGTACCTTCGGCCATGTATTCACCGATTACCTCATCGTGGCCTTCACGATTTTCCAGGTGTGGCAGAAGCGAGCGACCATCCAGGGGCAGGCCTTCCTGAATATTTCCTCCGGCTAACTCAACCAGTGTTGGTAATAGGTCCATGGTTGAGACCGATGCGCTTACATGGCGGGCTGCGAAATGCTTGGGCGCATGAACGATCAGCGGTACGCGGGCAGACATCTCAAACCAGTGCATCTTGTACCAGAGGCCACGCTCACCCAACATGTCGCCGTGATCACCAGAGAACACAATGATGGTGTCATCTGCCAGACCGCACTCATCAAGCGTCTTGAGCAGCTTGCCGATATTGGCGTCTACGTAGCTGCAAGCACCATAGTAGGCACGTCGTGCATCACGAACCTTCTGCTCGGGCAGGGGTTTGTCCCAGAGATCGACCACCTTGAGCAAACGCTGACTGTGTGGATCTTGCTCGCTCTGCTCCAGGGTTACGCTTGGCAGCGCGATGTCCGTCTCTTCGTACAGGTCCCAGAATTCCTTGGTGATGGTGTACGGATCGTGCGGATGGGTCATGGAGACCGTAAGACAGAAGGGCTCATCGCTACCGCGACGGACATGGTCGTAGAGGTACTGCTGCGCCTTGAAAACAACTTCCTCATCAAAGTCCAGCTGATTGGTGCGGATGGAAGGCCCGGCCTGCAGCACGGATGACATGTTGTGATACCAGCTTGCACGCACCTCCGGCTCGTCCCAGTTCACTGCCCAACCGTAATCGGCCGGATAGATGTCGCTGGTTAAACGCTCTTCGAAACCATGCAGCTGATCCGGCCCGCAGAAGTGCATTTTGCCGGAGAGGGCGGTGCGATAGCCCAGGCGACGCAGGTAGTGCGCGTAAGTAGGAATATCAGCGGGAAAATCGGCGGCGTTGTCGTAAGCGCCGATTTTTGAGGGCAGTTGGCCGCTCATCAGGACAAAGCGAGAGGGCGCGCACAACGGGCTGTTGCAATAGGCGGAGTCGAAGACAACTGCCTGCTCGGCCAAACGCTGCAGGTTGGGTACGTGGATAGGTGAATCGGATCTGTATAAGGGCAGCAGCGGTGCCGCCATTTGGTCGGCCATGATGAACAGGATATTGGGTTGCTTCATTGCTGCGCGTCCTATGCTGGGAAGTTATGCGATAGTGCGTAAAACCATAGTCAACCCTATGAGGTTGATGGGTAAACCACATGGAAACGCATAGGTTGGATAAGGAGGGCTTATGACAGTAGCGGATGAGCCGTTATCGCTTGACTGTTTACGCCTCTTCGAGGCGGCGGCCCGGCACCTGAGTTTCACGGCTGCTGCGGCTGAACTGGGCATGACACAGCCTGCCATCAGTCAGCAGATCAAGCGGCTGGAGCAGCAGCTGGCAGTGCGCCTGTTCGATCGTGTTTACCGAGGCATTACGCTGACTGCCGCTGGCGCATTACTCCTGGAGCATGTGCAGACAGGACTGGACAGTATCGACACAGGCATTGCGGCCATCACTCACCGGGCGCCTCATGAAATGTTGAACGTAGCCACTGACTTTGCCTTTGCGGCCTATTGGCTAATGCCTCGCCTGCCGCGCTTTCACGCATTGCACCCTGAGCTGGACGTCAGCCTTATTACCAGCGACCGCATGCCAGGGCCGAATCTGCAAAATATCGATGTAGCCCTGACCTTTGGCGATGGTCGCTTCAAGCACGGTGAGTCGCTGGCCTTGTTTCGAGAAGAGGTTTTCCCGGTCTGTAGTCCGCGTCTCGTTCAGAGCATGACGCTACCGCTCCCCAAACAGACGCTGGCCAGTCTGCCCATGCTGCATTTGAAACCGGAGCTTTCAAGCAAGTGGTTCGACTGGAAGGGGCTCTTCCAGGCACTGGATATTCAGGCGCCACCGATTCCAGCGGTGCTGAGCTTTGATAATTACACGCTGGTGATTCAGGCTGCCATTGCCGGCCAGGGCGTTGCAATTGGCTGGCGGCATTTGGTGGACAATCTGGTCGAGCAAGGGTTGCTATGTCGGCCAATCACCGAATGCGCCACGTCCGCCTATGGCTATCATGCATTGATTCCCGAGCGGAAGCGGCGGGGCAGGCTGGTCGAGCAGTTCGTCGGATGGCTGCATAATGAGGTCAACGGTGAAACCCTTGTGCTAGACCGCTTTCGCCTCAGTGTATGAAAAACACTGTATTGCGATATGTAAAAAGTCTATCAAGCTAATAGCGCCTGGACCGATAGGACAAGCAAAGGCTTTCTGCCTACTTGTTCTTGAGGATGAACTCATGGCGTTACGCACTCTGAAAATCGCTCCCCGCCTGGCTGCAGGCTTTGGCCTGATGGCGCTTATCGTTCTAGGGCTCGGCCTGTTTTCAATGAGCCAGATGAGCAACATGCGTGAGCAGTCACGGCAGGTTGATGCGCATTGGTTGCCGGCTATCAATGCGCTGGGCGAGATCAACATGGACATGATGCGTATCCGTGTCTTCACCTTGCGCCTGTTTACTGCGGATACGACGCAGCGTCGCCAGGAAGACAGCCAAAAGGCGGGCGAGATCAAGGCAAGTCTTCGCGATACTCAGGCCCGCTATGAAACGCTCCTGGTACTGGACTCCGAAAAAGAGGCTTATGCACAATTCAAGCAGTGGCAGGACAAGTATCTTACCGATCAGGCTGAAGTAACACGCCTGGCACTGGCGGGCGATATGCCATCAGCCTCGGCCATACTCAACAAGAGTCTGAACGAATACGCCAACCAGATGGCAGCCCAGCTCAAGAAGCTGGCCGTGCTCAGCGCAGACGAATCCGGCAAGGCCGCCGACAAGGCGGAGGCAGCCTATAACGCCGGTAAGCTGGGCGTTGGCCTTGCCATCGCTCTGGCGTTTGTAATCACCATATTACTGGCCTGGGTCATGAGCCGCAGCATCGTACGTCCGCTGGGTCAGGCCGTGAGCAGTGCACGCGCCGTAGCCTCTGGCAACCTGAGTGTGCCGGTTCAGGTAGAAGGCAAGGATGAAGTAGGGCAGCTGCTCGAATCCCTCGCCGTCATGCAGGGCAACCTGCGTGATGCGCTCGAACAGATCTCCTCGTCCTCCACACAACTGGCCTCTGCGGCAGAAGAGCTGAATCTGGTTACGGAAAGCTCATCCATGAACCTGACCCAGCAGAACCACGAGATCGAGCAGGCTGCGACTGCCGTGACCCAGATGAGCACCGCTGTCGAGGAAGTGGCCCGTAACGCCGTGTCCACCTCCGAATCGTCCAAGCGCTCGGCGCAGGCTGCTCACGAAGGCCGCATCAAGGTTGATAACACAGTTACAGCCATTGAGCACATGGCTGGCGAGGTGGACAAGACGTCCACACTGGTCAGCGGTTTGGCAGAACAAGCCCACGATATCGGCAAGGTACTGGACGTGATCCGAGCCATTGCCGAGCAGACTAACCTGCTGGCCCTGAACGCAGCCATCGAGGCGGCACGGGCCGGTGAAGCAGGTCGTGGCTTTGCGGTTGTGGCCGATGAAGTACGCGCCCTGGCACATCGCACTCAGTCATCCACTCGCGAAATCGAACAGATGATCAGCGCTATTCAAGGCGGTACGCAGGAAGCGGTGACGTCCATGCAGAGCAGCGCCAGCCAAGCGCAAAACACGTTGGCGATCGCCCAGTCTGCCGGTGCAGCGCTTGAAGAAATCACCCAGCTCATTGCCGAGATCAACGAGCGCAACGTCGTGATTGCCAGCGCGTCGGAAGAGCAGGCGCAGGTGTCTCGTGAAGTGGACCGTAACCTCGTCAACATCCGTGACCTGGCGTCCCAATCGGCTACAGGTGCTGCCCAGTGCAATGCGGCTAGCGCGGAGCTGTCTCGCCTGGCGGTGGACCTGAACGGTCTGGTGAAACGCTTCGAGATCTAACGCTGACGCCCACGAAAAAGGCAGCTCCAGGAGCTGCCTTTTTTATTGCCCGATGACGGCTCCCTAGCGCTCGTAGAGTTCAAGAGGCAGGTCGTCTGGATCGCTGAAAAAGGTAAAGCGTTTCTGCGTCAGCTCGTCTACCCGAATAGGCTCTACGGCAACGTCATGCTGCTTGAGATGCGCAACGGCGGCATCCAGGTCTTCTACGGCAAAGGACAGATGCCGCAGCCCTTGCGCTTCCGGCCGTGAAGGGCGCAGCGGCGCGTCCGGAAAGGAAAACAGCTCAAGCTGGGCATGTTCACCAATAGCCAGGTCCAGCTTCCAGGACTGCCGGGCCTCACGAAAGGTTTCGGCTATCACCTTGAGCCCTAGCACTTCGGTATAGAAGCGCTTGGAGGTAGGGTAGTCAGAGCAGATCAGCGCCACATGGTGCAAACAGTCGAACATCAGGGCACCGCCACAAACTTCAGGTCGGATGGCATGGCTACGTCGACGCTTTGTAACTCTTCGCCCAGCTTGCCAGTCTGCGGATCACGCGCAAAGACCTTCAGCTGGCTGCTGCCCTGGTTAGCTACCAGCATGTAGCGTCCCGTCGGATCAATGCTGAACTCGCGGGGCTCGCGACCGTTGACGGAGCGGCGATCAACAAAGGTTAGCGTGCCTTCCACCGGATCGACGGCAAACACATCGATATGGTTGTCGTCGCCCCGGTTGGCAGCGTAGAGGAAGCGGCCATCGTTGGAGAGATGGATGGCGCCTGCTCCTACCTTGCCGCTGAAACCTTCCGGCGCCAAGGTGTAGACCTGTAACTGTCGCAGTGCGCCGTTTTCATGGGCGAACACCATGACTTGCCCGGTCAGCTCAAGCGTCAGGTAGGCGAAGCGGCCATCACCGCTGAAGACGATATGACGTGGGCCACTACCTGAAGGAACCGGCGTGTAGGGCGTCTCGGCAGGAGACAGGGGACGTTCCTGCTTTGCAGGGTTGTAGCGATAAGCAAAGACTTTATCAGCCCCCAAATCCGGCGAAAACAGATACTGACCATCGGGTGTGAAGGTCACTCCGTGGACATGGCCGGACGTCTGCCGCTCGGGATGGGTATTGCTGGCCTGGAAGAATTCGATTTGGGCAACCGGGCTTAGCACACCGTTGCTTTGCACCGGCAATGCCACCAGGGAGCCTTCCGGCTCGACAGAATAGTTGGCAACGAACAGGAATTGCCCATCTGGACTGAGCGTTGAATGGGTTGGGTGATCACCCAGCGTCTTGACCTGACTGATTTGTTGCAGCCGGCCGCTTTCTGGATCGAAGCGATAGGACGTGGTGCGGCCAATGTCATCGCCCTGGCTGCCACGACCATTCTCGTTGACGACAAATACGGTACGGCCGTCGCGTGCAAGCGTAAGGTAAGACGGATTGGAGGCCTTGACGACACGCAGCGGGCCGGTAACCTGCCCAGCGCGACTGTCGAATCGGTAGACATAAAGCCCCTGGCTACTGCCGTTGGTATAGGTTCCTACCAGCAGGTTGTACAGTCCCGGCTCAGCACTGGCGGTAGTCGCAATGCCGGTCAGTGGTGCGAGCAGGAACAGTGGTAGCAAAGAGGGCAGCTTCATAGCGTTTACTCATTCTGATCAGTGAGGCATGGGCAAAAAGTTAGCTAACAGACCTGAACCGGTAATATCAGTTCGCTTTATGACACATTCTGTTGAGCTTCGTCGTTTCCATGCGGTCCGACCCAAGTGTAACGGTTTGAACCTTATTCTGTGGCGGCCCTGAGCCCGCTCATTTCTCAAACAGGAGAGCACAATGCGTTTCTATTGCCTGCCTAAAGCCGAATCTTATGGCGACCTGACCCTGCGCGAACGTGATACGCCCAAACCGGGACGCGGCCAAGTCCTGGTCAAAATGAAAGCCGCCTCGCTGAACTACCGTGACCTCATGGTCGCGACGGGCCGCTATGCGCGCGGCGGTCTGCCCAAGGATCTGGTGCCGCTGTCTGACGGTGCGGGCGAAGTGGTGGAGATTGGGGATGATGTCGACCGTGTGAAGGTAGGCGATCGTGTTGCTGGTATCTTCATGCAGACCTGGATCGGCGGCCACCTGGACCCTACTCACAGTGCTTCAGCACTGGGCGGCGCTATCGATGGGGTGCTTTCCGAGTACGTGCTGTTCGACCAGAACGGTGTAGTGACGCTACCCGAGCATCTCTCCTATGAAGCCGGTGCAACCTTGCCCTGCGCTGGCGTAACAGCCTGGCATGCGCTGTTCGGCAGTGTTCAGCCACTGGTAGCCGGCCAGACTGTATTGCTGCTTGGCACAGGCGGGGTCTCTATTTTCGGCCTGCAATTCGCTCATGCGGCCGGAGCACGCACCATCATTACTTCATCCAGCGATGAAAAGCTGCAAAAAGCCAAAGCCCTGGGCGCTCACGAAACCGTGAACTACAAGCAGCACCCGGAATGGCAGGAGCAGGTTCTCAATCTCACTGACGGCATTGGGGTAGACCATGTGGTTGAAGTGGGCGGTGCCGGTACGTTGCCTCGCTCGCTGCGCTCCACTCGCCCTGGTGGTGCCACGCACCTGATCGGTGTGCTGACGGGTGGGGAGATCAACCCGGCGGCGCTTATTCAGCGCTCCGTAGTCCTGGAAGGCATCTACGTTGGCTCCCGGGAAATGTTCGACGCCATGAACCGCGCCATTGCTCTTCATCGCATCGAGCCAGTAATCGACAAGGTTTTCAGCTTCGAAGAAGCCGAAGCGGCCTATCGCTACATGGATGGCCAGAGCCATGTGGGCAAGGTTGTTATCCGGTTCGAAGGATAACGCATGACAGTTGCTATCCAGGGCTACCACGCCCACGTCTATTTCGACGCAGCGACACTGGCGCAGGCTCAGGCGTTATGCGAAGAGGCCGCGCGCCGCTTTGCTGTGACGATGGGCCGGGTCCATCAACGACCGGTCGGTCTTCACCCGGACTGGAGCTGTCAGCTGTCGTTTCGCCCAGAGGTATTCGCTGATGTGGTGCCCTGGCTTGCGCTCAACCGGAACGGGCTGGTGATCTTTCTCCATCCCGTGACAGGCCATGATCGTGCCGATCACCGCGACCATGCCCTCTGGATGGGTGCGGTAAGGCCGCTTGACCTGTCCGTGCTACCCGAAGAACCCGTGCAATATGACTTTCAGTAAGCCTGTGATGACGCACTGTGCGGCACCACGGGCTGCTTCAGTCTAGGCAAAGGTGCACTAACGCAGGGTTACTGCGCCACCACTCAAAGGATTGACCAATCAATCCAGCACGTTGTGCAGGACCTCATACACGATACCGGTCGTGATGGCGATCAGCACCATATCCGTGCCCAAGCGGCGCCATTCATAACCCTCATAGCGGGGTAGCTGCCTGGCGATGCCGGGCGGCAGCGGCTTGCCATATCCATGGGGCAGTGGCTTGCCCTTGGCGATCACCAGCCCCGGCGGAAGCGGTGAGCCGCGGCCGATCTCGCCCTTGTGGGCCCGAATGGTTTCACGTACCGGGCTGAAATCCTGTGGAGGTAACCGTTTACCATGGCCCTGGCTGGCCTGCGGACCACCATGTCCTTGATTGCCCTGGCTACCCTTCGACTGGGCAGAACCGCCTTTATGGTCCTGGCCGTGCGGCATCTGCGCGCCCTGACCGTGTTCCTTGCCGCTGCCCTGCGGTCCGTTCATTTGATCCGGCGGCGCAGCCAGCACAAGTGAGGATCCCACACACAACGTAACGCATACGCTGGCGATGGCTTTTTTCATGCGATTCATGGTGGTCTCCCACATGGCGATTTAGAGGATCCTGATTCAAAACAATCCGTTACTAACGGCATGGGCTGTTTTCAGTCTATCGCCATCCGCGTCGTCAGAGCGCTATGTCAGCAAACCTTTACCTTCGCGCCACGAAAAAACTTGGTTAAGGGGGTTCCATAGCCTGGGAGGGTGCCCCTTATACTGCCGCTGCGCCGGACTTGGCACCTGTCTACGCTGTGCTCGCTGGTATGCCAGACAGGTCAAGTCCGCTATTCACCTTTTCAGCCGGACGATATTCACGTGAAATATCTTTCTCTCGTATTGAGTGCTGTATTGATTGGGGGCAGCCTGGGAGCTGCGAGTGTCAGTGCAGCAGAGGCCAAGGCTACTGTGCCGATGCGGCAAGAGCTGGCCTCGGGCAGTGCCCTATTGGTCGACATGCAGACGGGTCAGCCCTTGTATTCCAGCAACCCCGATGTCGTAGCGCCCATTGCATCCGTCACTAAGCTGATGACCGCCATGGTCACCCTGGACGCCAGGCAGCCCATGGATGAAATGCTGGCCATTAAAATTGATGATGTGCCGGAAATGCGCGGTGTGTATTCGCGTGTGCGTCTGGGCAGCGAGATCAGCCGTCATGACATGCTGTTGCTGGCGCTGATGTCCTCAGAAAACCGTGCTGCCACCAGTCTGGCCGAGCATTACCCGGGCGGTGTGAAGGCCTTTGTTGCAGCCATGAACGCCAAGGCGCGTGCGCTGGGTATGACCAACACCCATTATACCGAGCCGACGGGTCTGTCCCTGAATAACGTCTCGACCGCCCGTGACCTGGTTAAACTGCTCCAGGCCACTCGAAACTATCCGCTGATTGGTCAATTAAGCACCACGCAAGAGAAGACTGTGGCGTTCCGCAAGCCCAACTACACCTTGGGTTTTCATAACACTAACCACTTGGTAGGCAAGAGCGACTGGAATATTCAGGTTACCAAGACCGGCTTTACCAACGCAGCGGGTCATTGTCTGGTCATGCGTACGGTCATGAATAACCGCCCGGTTGCATTCGTGGTACTGGATGCCTTTGGTAAATACACCCACATGGCTGACGCTAACCGTCTGCGCAAATGGATAGAGACCGGCAAGGTCACTCCCATTCCGGAGGTTGCCAAGGCTTACAAGCAGCAGCGCCATATGGCCGCTCGCCAGGCAGTGGCGGCGCAGTAAGCGAAGGGAAGGAGAGGCGAGAGGCAGACGGGTATCGCTTCGCTAAACCCATCCTACCCGGAAAAAAGCCGCTGTATCTGCAGCGGCTTTTTTGTTCATGGCTAATGCCCTATGGACAGTATCTAGCAACGTCAAAGCACCAGGATGCAATGCCTAAGCCTTAAGAACTCATAAGGTGGTCTGAGCCCGGCGAGCCCCATCCCCCCAATGCTTCTCCATTATCGTCTCGCACTGCGTACCGCTTCTGCCAGGCTGCCGCACAGGCCCAGCACACCGTCTACTGCTTCAGCGCTATTTTGCGCATTGGCGATTTGATCGACCAGGGCCGAACCTACGACTACGCCCTCGGCCAACTGAGCAACCACTTTGGCCTGCTCTGGGGTACGAATACCAAAGCCTACGCACAGTGGCAGCTGGGTGAACTGGCGCAGCCGCGCGACAGCATGTTCGATATGCTCACCTGTGGCCGAACCGGCACCGGTAACACCGGCTACCGACACGTAATACACAAAGCCCGAGCTGCTATTGAGCACACGCGGCAAACGGTTGTTGTCTGTCGTGGGTGTGGTCAGGCGAATAAAATCGATCCCTACCGCCTGGGCCGGATCGCACAGTTCGGCGTCGTGCTCGGGTGGTAGATCCACCACGATCAAACCATCTACGCCGGCCTCCTTGGCCTCGGCCAGGAAGCGCTCTACACCGTAGCGGTGGATCGGATTGTAGTAGCCCATCAGCACGAGCGGCGTTTCGGCCTCTTCCTGGCGAAATTCACGCACCATGTCCAGCGTCTTTGCCAGGGTCTGTCCGTTCTTCAGTGCACGCAGGGCTGCGGCCTGAATGGCCGGGCCATCCGCCATGGGATCGGTAAAGGGCATGCCCAGTTCGATCACATCAGCACCCGCCTTGGGCAGGCCCTTTAGGATCGCCAGCGAGGTCGCGTAGTCCGGATCACCGCCCGTGGTATAGGTGACGAGTGCAGCGCGGCCTTCTTGCTTCAGCTGGGCAAAGCGGGCTTCCAGGCGGCTCATAACTTATCTCCCAGATGACTCATCACGGTTTGCATATCCTTGTCGCCACGGCCGGAGAGGCAGACGATCATGATGTGATCCTTTGGCAGCGTAGGCGCGCGCTTGTAGGCTTCGGCCAGAGCGTGAGCGGATTCCAGCGCCGGAATGATGCCCTCTAGACGGCAGGTCTGGTGAAAGGCGGCCAGTGCCTCGTCGTCATTGATCGGCACATACTCAACGCGCTTCATGTCATGCAGCCAGGCATGCTCCGGGCCAATGCCGGGGTAGTCCAGGCCCGCAGAGATAGAATGCGCATCAGTGATCTGACCGTCATCGTCCTGCAAGAGGAACGTGCGGTTGCCATGCAGGACGCCAGGAACGCCTCCGCTCAGGCTAGCGGCGTGCTTGTTGGTAGTTACACCGTGACCGCCAGCTTCGATACCAATAATCGCCACGTCCTTGTCGTCCACAAACTCATGGAACAGGCCCATGGCATTGGAGCCTCCACCTACGCAAGCAATCAGGCTGTCAGGCAGGCGGCCTTCCTTTTCCAGAATCTGCGCCTTGGCTTCACGACCGATCACAGCCTGGAAGTCACGGACCATGGCGGGGTAGGGGTGCGGACCGGCAACCGTGCCGATCAGATAGAAAGTATCGGCAACGTTGGTTACCCAGTCGCGCAGGGCTTCGTTCATCGCATCCTTGAGCGTACCCGTGCCCGCCGTGACCGGAATCACCGTCGCACCCAGGAGCTTCATGCGAAAGACGTTGGCCTGCTGGCGATCAATGTCCGTGGTGCCCATGTAGATCACGCAAGGCAAGCCGAAGCGGGCGGCTACGGTAGCCGTGGCAACGCCGTGCATGCCGGCGCCAGTCTCCGCAATGATGCGTGTCTTGCCCATGCGTTTGGCCAGGAGAATCTGGCCGATGCAGTTGTTGATCTTGTGCGCGCCAGTGTGATTCAGCTCTTCGCGCTTCAGGTAGATCTTGGCGCCACCAAAATGCTCGGTCAGGCGCTCGGCAAAATACAACGGATTGGGGCGGCCAATGTAGTCACGCTGGAAATAGGCCAGCTCATCCAGAAACGCCTGATCCTTCATTGCAGCGGTGTATTCACGCTCAAGGTCAAGAACCAGCGGCATCAGGGTTTCGGCCACGTAGCGGCCACCAAACTGGCCAAACATGCCCTGTGCATCAGGGCCTTGGCTGTACGTCATTTCGGTCATGGGAAAGCTCCCTGTGAATATGACATCCACACTAACTGGTTACCCGGCAGGAATAAATCGATAAGATAGCGCCTATCTGTTAGAAAAACTCACAGGTCATTGGATGAACGAATTACCGCCTCTTAATGCCTTGCGTGCCTTCGAAGCTGCGGCCCGTCTAGGTAGCGTTAGTAAGGCAGGGGCAGAGCTGTTTGTTACCCATGGCGCAGTGAGCCGCCAGATCCGTGCCTTGGAGGAACAGCTAGGCGTAGTGTTGTTCGTCAGGGAAGGGCGAGGTCTTGCGCTGACTGAAGCGGGTCTTCGACTGCGGGACGCCAGCGCCGAAGCGTTCGAGCGGCTACGCAGCATATGCGCTGATCTCAAGCGCGGTGCCAACGATGCGCCTTTCGTACTGGGCTGCTCGGGCAGTCTTCTGGCTCGCTGGTTTATTCCACGGCTGGACAGGCTCAACCGGGAGTTGCCTGACCTGCGCCTGAGCCTGTCCACCAGTGAAGGTGAGCTGGACCCACGCCGCCCCGGCCTGAATGCCACGCTCCTGTTTGCCGAACCCGCTGCACCACCGGACATGCAGGTGCATGTGCTTGCGCCCGAGTGCATTGGTCCTGTCGTCAGTCCTCGCTATGCCCATGCCTCTACGTTCCACAATGCCTCACCCGATGCGCTACTGGGCGAGCCGCTGTTGCATACCGTCTCCCGCCCACAGGCATGGCCCGCCTGGGCAGAGCGCCATGGCTTATCGGCAAGCAGCCTGAGCTTTGGCGCAGGTTTCGAGCATCTTTATTATCTATTGGAAGCTGCTGTGGCTGGGCTGGGAGTCGCCATTGCGCCTAAACCGCTAGTGGCTGGAGACCTGACTGCAGGGCGGCTGATAGCGCCGTGGGGGTTCGTCGAGACAGAAGCGGTTTTGGCCCTGTGGGTGCCGGGGCGGCTGGCGGATCAGCGCGCCCAGCGCCTTGCGCAGTGGCTGAAGACAGCCTTGGCAGAAGAGTAGGAAAGGGTCGTCGCCGCCCGGCAAGGCGGGCGGCGAAAAAGGCGACATTACTCGTCGCGCAGGAGCCACCAGCCAGCCAGAACAGTCAGTCCGGCGACCACGCCTACAGTAGCCCAAGGGTGCTTGCGCACACTCGTCCCGGCGATTTTGCTGGCTTCTAAGGCCAGTACGCGTGCTTCGTCATAAAAGTCTTCCAGGCTCTCACCCGAACGGTGCAGCGCGTGGCTGGTGTTGTCCCTGAAGGACTTCAATGAATGACGGGACTCCGCTGAAGCGCTGCGCTTCAAGGAAGACAGAGAATCTTTCAATGTCTGGATCTGGTCTTCAAGATTTTCAAGGGTTGCCTGATAGGAACTGTTACGAGCCATGGCGTGAACCTCCTGTTTCATTGGGTGTTTCGGGTCTGACTTCACCCAGCGGGGAAAGTGCGACGTAAACCTGATCAACACTTATACACACTGAACTAATCCACGGTTTGATGAGCCTCATTAAACACACAGTTCTTTCCTTGGCCAGGTGAGTGGCCAACTCTAACCAGGAGGTTTTCATGTCTGATCATCACACGTACAAGAAGCTGGAAATTGTCGGCTCCTCCACTACCAGCGTTGAAGATGCCATCAACAACGCCCTGGCGGAGACCAGCAAGTCCATCAAGAACATGGAGTGGTTTGAAGTCGCCGAGACGCGCGGTCATATTCAGGACGGCAAGGTGGCGCATTACCAGGTAACGCTGAAAATCGGTTTCCGTATCGAAAACAGCTGATCTGATGAAAAGGTCTCGCAGTGAACCAATAAGCGACGAAACGCTCTATTGCTGCGAGAACTTTCCGGGGCTGCCCGGCAGGTGATAGCGCAGCGGCCAACGTGCCGATCCGGTATCAACCCCCGTGCAGCCCCGTTGTATCTCCCTTCTACTTCTCCCTCGTCTTCTGCTTGATAACAGGCGATTGCTTGCTTTGATATCCGAGCGTGACACGTCCTTCGTGCAGGCCGCTGACCTGTATTAACAGGCGGATACCTCCTGCCTGCGCCTCTAGCGGAACAGCGTCACATTCCCAAGCGGCTTGATTGTTTATCCTTGAATGTATTGCTCATGCCACGGAGTGGCAAGGCGCTGCGGCGTCTATCGACCTGGGAGGTCAGCGTTATCATGCATTCCTATTGGCAGATCCTATTCTCTGCTCCTGTCATTAAATCGCTTGCTACAAGATGTCTGATGGGTTTACTGGTTTGCCTGCCATGTCAGGCGGATACAAGACCTGATTTCCCGGCACTGACCGGACGTGTTGTGGACAACGCTCATCTACTGAATGCACTCACGCAGTCCAGGCTCAGGCACCAGCTTCATCGGTATGAGCAGGCCACATCGAACCAGATCATTGTGGTAACGCTGCCCAGCCTCGACGGCCTGACGATCGAAGAGTACGCCCATCGGCTTGAACGTCATTGGGGCGTTGGTGTGATAGGAAAGGACAACGGGATCCTGCTGGTTTATGCCTGCAATGAAAACAAGGTGCACCTTGAGGTCGGAGCGGGTCTGAAGTCCGCGCTGACCGATGCTATATCCCAGAGCATTCTTGACGAGAAGGTCATTCCTGCGTTTGACGCAGGGGACTACAACAAGGGGGTAAGCCAGGGTGCAACCGCCATCATCGCAACACTGGATGATGCGTCAATGGCTCTCCAGCCGATCACCTATGAAGGCGTCAAATCAGCACCGCTGCTCAGTCTGCCCTCTATTTCGCTCAAAACCCTTGTGTGGCTGGTTCTAGCAGGGGGAGCAATATTCATCGTTATTCGTCATGTCCCTGTGCGGTTTACCCTACATCCCAGGCGTAAACGGTATTACCGCCCTAAAAAGAGTATTGCCGGTAGCGCAAGGCGCGCCGGCAAAACCGAGGAATATGAGAGTTACGTACTCTACGCCTCAACAGATACCTCTTCCGGTTATGCCTTGGATGACGATGAGGATGACCGCTATCGAATGGCTGGTTTCGACAGCAGTGACAGCTGTGAGGTAAGCACAGACAGCACGGAAGGCGGCGATTCCTGGAGTTATTGCGGAGGAGACAGTGGCGGCGATAGTGGAGGCGATAGTGGAGGCGGCGATTGATCGCCTGAACTCTTACGGGGTCGCGCTATCCGAACTCATACGTACGCTTCGTTATCACGAAGCCATGATCGTATTGGTCACCCCGTATTCAGGTAATACAGACGGAGAGCTACACGCAATGTATATGACCCAGAGACTACGCTTCAGCTGGAAGATCGCAGTCTTCACGGTGCTGGCTTCGCTCTTGAGCGGCTGCGGCATCAACAATATTCCTACCTATGACGAGCAGGTGAAGTCTGCATGGGCACAGGTGGAAAACCAGTATCAGCGCCGGGCCGACCTCATCCCAAATCTGGTAGAGACCGTAAAGGGTTACGCCAAGCAGGAACAGGATACCCTTACGGCGGTTATCGAGGCACGCGCCAAGGCAACGTCTATTCAGGTCGATGCCAGCACGCTTAATGATCCGCAGAAACTCCAGCAGTTTGACCAGGCCCAGCAGCAACTGAGCGGCGCCCTGAGTCGGTTGATGGTGGTGTCCGAGCGTTATCCGGACCTTAAGTCCAATCAGAACTTCATGGCTCTGCAATCCCAGCTGGAAGGTACCGAGAACCGTATTGCTGTCGCCCGCCGCGACTTTATCGCCTCGGTCGAGCGCTATAACACTGAAATCCGTACGTTCCCAGGCAGCATCTGGCACAAGATTTTCTATGGCGACCTGCCTGTCCGGGAAAACTTCAAGGCCACGGCGCCTAATGCCGATCAGGCGCCCAAGGTCAATTTTAACCAATGATGGATCGCCGGTTGCTCCAAGCGTTTCCGCTATGGCTTTTGCTCTGGGCTTGTGCTGCGTTTGCACAGGCCCAGCAGGAGCCCGATTTTCCACCGCTGACCGGACGGGTCGTTGATCAAGCCGGAATGCTGGATACTCAGACCAAGGCTCGGCTGGAGCAGATGCTCAAGGCCCATGAACAGGCGACGACCGAGCAGGTCGTGGTCGCGACCATTCCCAGTCTTCAGGGCCGCCCCATTGAGGAATATGGCTACCAGCTCGGTCGACACTGGGGCATCGGGCAGAAGGGCAAGGACAATGGCGCGCTGCTTCTTGTCTCGCGGGATGACCGCAAGGTACGGATTGAGGTCGGTTATGGATTGGAGGGTCGGCTGACGGACGCGCAGTCTTTCCTGATCATCAATCAAGTGATTGTTCCCCGATTCCGACAGGGCCAGTTTACCCAAGGTATCAGCGAAGGCACTGGTGCCATGCTCAAGGTACTAGGCGGTGACCCCCTTGCACGCCCCACGCCCCAAGACGTCCGTCATGAAAGTGAAGATCGCCCTACACCGATCCTCTTTATTGTCTTGTTCATTATCATCCTGTTCATGATGAAGGGCGGTGGTGGTGGCCGTGGTGGACGTGGCGGGCGAGGCAATTCGGTTTTGACCGGTGCCATCCTTGGCAGCATTCTTGGCGGCGGTGGTCGCTCGGGGGGCGGCGGCTTTGGAGGAGGTGGTTTTGGTGGAGGCGGCGGCAGCTTTGGCGGCGGTGGTGCTTCAGGTGATTGGTAAGGAGAGCGGACCTCTATGACATTACTTAACGAGCACGAGCAGCGACAGGTCGCTGAAGCCATCACTCGGGTTGAGCGCGATACCGACGCAGAGTTGGTGACCGTGCTGGCAGCCCGAGCCGATGACTACACCTATATTCCACTGCTTTGGGCCAGCTTGATCGCACTGATCATCCCGGGCGCAATCAACTATTATCCTGGCTGGCTAAGCCCTCATGAATTGCTGTTAACCCAGTGGGCAACATTGATAGTGTTGAGCCTGATCTTTCGCCTTCCGGCTATCACGACGCGGCTGATTCCCCGGCAAGTGCGCTGCTGGCGGGCCTCCAACCTGGCACGCCGTCAATTTCTTGAGCACAACCTTCACCACACTCAGGCCGAAACCGGCATGCTGATCTTTGTCTCCGAGGCCGAACGCTATGTGGAAATCCTGGTGGATCGGGGAATTTCACAAAAACTGAGTGACGAAACCTGGCAGTCGATCATCGCAACCTTTACGCAACAGATTCGCCGCGGCGAGACGCTTCAGGGCTTTCTGACCTGTATCGAAGCATGCGGCGAGCACCTGAAGCACCACCTGCCGGCTACCCATACGCGTAATGAGTTGCCGGATCGGTTGATCATCCTGTCCTGAGAGACAGGCGTTTTCCTTGTTTGATGCGGGCCACCTTCGGCCCGTGACAGGTTATCTTCCTTGCAAACGACCACTACGATTCCACGCTATCCCGTGATGGTGCTGATCCTCGGCGCGCTGGCTTGTATCGGCCCCATGTCGATCGATGCCTACCTGCCAGCCTTTGGCGCCATTGGCCGTGACTTTCAGCTGACCCCGGAAAAGACCCAATTAACGCTCGGGCTGTACATGCTGGCCTTTGCATTCATGACCCTGCTTCATGGCACCCTGTCCGACTCGTTCGGCCGCCGTCGTGTCATCCTGACGGCACTGGTGGTCTACATCGCCGGCTCGCTGGTTGCTGCGCTCGGCCCCAGCTTTGACTGGCTGCTCGCAGGCCGTATCTGCCAGGGACTATCTGCCGGTGCAGGCATGGTCGTGGGACAGGCCATCGTAACGGACTGTTATAAGGGGCCAGTGGCCCAAAAGACCATGTCCTACATCATCATGGTATTTAGCGTGTCTCCAGCGTTCGCGCCTATCATTGGTGGCTATTTGTCAGAACACACCGGTTGGCGAGGCGTCTTCTTTTTCCTGGCCGGCCTTGCTGTTTTCAGTGCTTCGCTTTGTGCGTTTTTCATGCCGGAAACCCTGTCACCGGAGCGTAGGCAGGCATTCGACTTAAGCGTCCTGTCGCGTAATTACGGGCGAGTGATACGGGACGGGCAGTTCATGGCCCGAGCGGTAGTATTCGGCGCGCTGTTTGGCGGCTTCGCCTTTCTGATAGGCGCTGCCCCTGACTTCGTCACCCATGTCCTGGGGCTGGCTGAGACCGACTTTGGTTATCTGTTCATTCCCATCGTGATTGGTTTGACCAGCGGCTCCTTTCTGGCAGCCCGGCTTTCCTCACAGCTACCGTCCGGCCGCCTGATTGGTTTTGCCTACCTCATGCTTGGGCTGAGCTGCCTGATCAACCTGACCTACACCGGGCTTGCTACCGACTTGAACGTCTACGCGGCCGTTATCCCGCACGGGCTGTTTGTCTTTGGCCTTTCACTGGGCATACCCACTATGACCTTGCGAATCCTCGAGCGCGTACCGGAGCTTTCCGGCACCGCGGCTTCGGTATTAGGGTTTGTCCAGATGATCTTCTTCTCAGTTGTCAGCGGCTGGCTTGCCCCCTTGGTATACGGCAGCGCATTTCGTCTGGCCGTGGCGCTATCCATTGGCGTCGTTGTGAGCGGCCTGGGCTGGGCGCTGGTTGGATTCCTGGCCAACAGGAATAAACCAGCTCCCGTGCCCAAAGCGTAGCCTTACAAAGTTATTCGTTTGGCACGTTTTCTCGTCATGAGCCAACAGGCTTAACGGGACTGGCAGTACGATAAGAAAGCATCAATATCTTTCGAACATAACAGCGGAGATACCTTGCGTATCTCTTCTTCTGGCCAGTCCCACCAACAAGACTCCAAAAGCTGCGCCCTAACTGCTTCAGGAAATCTCCACTTCAAATGGCGCGCCGGGTTCCCGCCCACCACCTCATAAGGGGCTACATCCTTCGTCACTAACGCCCCAGCTGCAACAACAGCCCCGTGTCCGATACTAACCCCTGACAGGATCATGGCATTTGAACAAAGCCAGACATCACTGCCAATGACCACATCACCGTTAGTACCGCCGTAGTCGGTAATATGCGCAGCCTCATCAAGCATCGCAGGAAACGGGTAACAACTGATCCAATCGATACGATGATGACCCCCTAGAAATATCTGAACATTAGCGGCAATGGAGGTGTAAGAGCCAATCATCAGGGTCGAGCCTTCGTGCCAATCACTAACGGTTAAACCACCATAGGTACCTGTGCCTATGGTGTAGCTCGGGTATAGCTCCCTGAGCTTAGCGGTTTCTCGATGCAATTTAGGCAATCTTCGAATCGCTTTTCTAGCCGATCGGCTGCGCAGTTTTTCAAAAAACCCCATTACCTACTCCTATACGGTACGGCCAGATCCTAGCGCATTATTGTCGCATGTCTGTCTGATCCCAATGACGCATGCAATTGCACTTGACCCTATCGTAACGTGAGGCCTCAGGATCAATTCCGCACGTGAGAGAAAGGAGCAATTCGATGCTATTGAAAGTGGGTGAACTGGCCAAGCAATCGGGTCTTACGATTCGAACTCTTCACCATTACGACAGCATCGGCCTGCTGACACCTTCCACGCGCTCCGATGCCGGATACCGACTGTACAACCGGGCCGATATCGCCCGGCTGCACCAGATCCAGGCCCTGCGTGGCATGGGCCTCTCGCTGGCCGAGATCGGAACCCTTCTGACGCAGCCAGACGTTGCGCTCCTGACCATCACCGAGCAGCAGATCCGCCTGCTGGACCGGCAGATTACCCGGCAGACGAATCTGCGTAATCGCCTGGCAGACCTGCATCGCCAACTTAATGAAGGAAAGGAGCCTGACCTGGCCGACTGGTTGAAAACCCTGGAATTGATGACCATGTACGAACAGCATTTCGCCCCTGAAGACCTGAATGATCTGCCTTTCTACACCGCCGCCAACCAGCAGGTTTGGCACGCGCTGGTGAGGGAAGCCCATCAGCTCCTCCAGCAAGGGCTGCCTCCTGAGTCAGCTCAAGCGCAGTCGCTGGCACGGCGCTGGATGACGCTCCTGGAGCACAATACATCAACCAATCCGGCTCTGGCCGTGCGACTCAACGAGCTGTTCAGCCGCACGGCCCCTCTACAGGAACAGACGGGGGTCACCCCCGAGATGACCCGCTTTATCCTGAAGGCCTTTACGGCCAGCAAGCTTGCGCTCTATGAGCGGTATCTCACGCCCGAAGAGTTCACCTTCATGCAGGCGAACTATGCGGAGCAGATCCCTAAATGGCTGCCGCTTCTGGCCGATCTACGCCGCATCATGGATAACGGATTGCCGCCAGACTCTCCAGAAGCGTTGGAGCTGGCGCAACGCTGGATCACGTTGTTTACCGCTTATGCAGGCACGAACCCCGAGACCCACCAAAAATTGCGTCAGGCTCATGCCTGCGAGCCGCAACTGGCTGAAGGCACCTGGATGACAGACGATATTCAGCGCTATCTCGGTCAGGCTATGGCAGCACGGCCTGCCTAGTCCAGCCACCCTGATCCTGTGATCAGGGTTTGGCAAATGACAAGGACAACGAGGGCAGCTCCAGCGGAGGCTTGTTCAGCCAGGCCTCTTCTTCCGCCTGGGTCGGTACAAACCGGCTGCCTGTCGCCTCCTGTGGCACCCGACTAGCCAACGCAAAGGAGCCCATGCCGAGCGTACAGGTCGAGCAGGGATAGTGACTGGAGATGGCATAGTCACCCGTCAGGGCATGAAAATTCATTGTTCCGTTCTGTGCCAGTACGGCCTCGACTACGGCTTGCTGCTGGTGCTCAGTAAGCGTGACTGTCAAGACAGTCGAGTGATGGGTAATGGCCTCACGCGGAGGCTCATCATCGGCCAGGTCAAAAAGTGAACAAAAGAAATGGCTGATTCGCTCACCTAGAGAGCCTATAGAAGAACCCGCCGCCTCATTTTGAGGAGTTGAAACTGAGATATGCCGACCGGCTACACCTTTTGCGATCAACTCATGTCGGACATGCTCGGCTTCGCTTGGACAGCCGAAGGCTGCTTTGAGAATGTGCTCCATCGCTACCACCCTTTTTATTTATTGTGCTTACGGCCCGGTTAGCCAGGCCCGTCGGTCCAGGCAGACAGCGCTGCCGGAGGGGAGAAGGCTCATCTACCTGTCTGGGATTCTGCAACAAGGCGGAAGGGCTGGTGAGAGCATTTCGTCTGTTGGACACGCTCATAAGAGAGGCAGCAAACTTGCTGGTAGATAACCTAACGAAACGGTCCTGCTAAAGCCGCCGCGCTGGATAGCCTCTAGCGACTACATCCCGGATAAAAACGGTTTGATCTTTGAAACGAAGATGGCCTATCTGGGAACGGCACCGCAGGCCCAATGTCAAATCAATGTTTCAGACGAAAGGCCACGTCATCACCCCCGCAACACGCTGCGCTACTTCGTATAGCACAGGGACACAGTTGCCTGAGCGCAGAGTCGACCCAGGTTGAACACGGGCAAGACTCGAAACTGTCATGCTATCAGCAGGTCATACTCAATCGACAATGAGCCCTACATTCAACGTACCTGCTCATGGCCTAACATAAACTCATGCTCATTTGCATGAACTTGCTCACAGGCCTGCGCTACAGCTTTTCATTTTGTTCAGCGTCCGCGTAGGATTTCAGCATGTAATCAAACTGCCTGACTGCTTGAAAAGGAATTCAGCATGAAATGCCCTCACTGCAAACAAAGCATCAGCGCCTTCCACGCTGCACTCATCGGTCCGCCTGAGTCGGATGGAAGCCGATTGTGTCCCAAATGTGGAAAGCCCTTTACCTTGAAGCTCGATATTTTCAGAGCTATTCCTGCTGCTGCCAGCGGTGCTGCTGTCGCCCTGTTGATCGCGTTCAGGATTCCTTATATTGGCTTCCTGCTAGGCGCCTTTGTCCTGGTATTTTCGCTATACCTGACCTCGATGCGCCTGACCAAGCCTGCATCGGCTGAAGAGGAAGTTGTTTCGTAATAGATGGTCAGGCTGTCATACAAGGCGGACAGCCAGCCTGGGAAAGGAAGGGGTATTAGGACTTGGGCATGCCTTCGAGCATGTACTTTTCAAGTTCGACCCGGCAGGTAAGACGTGTACAGGCAAATACCCTGTTATTCCAGTCAGCCAGTTCCGAATAATCACTCTGTTCGAGCGTATCCAGAAAGCCCTTGAGGCGATAAGCCTCGCTTGCGCCAAGGCGCATCAAATCAAAGCCGTGATTGATCGCAACGATCTGCAGCAACTCGCTGACTCGTTCACCCCAAAAGACATGCTGCTCTTTGGGTACGAAACGTCCAACGCTGGACGCGGAGTGAAGATAGCTCATTCAGTATTTCCTGAAGAATATTCATTCAAATCCCTTAAGTTAATAGCGTTAACGCGAAGCCGAATTTCCTGTGGCTTCTACAATAAGTCGACACAGTAAAAGGAAACGTCGGGATCACAATGCTTTTTGCTTAAACGATTCTCTCGTGTTCAGGAATGATTCAGACTTCTACAGCACAACGTGAATCAGAGCACACAAATATTTAGTTAGCATACTCACTAACTCTTGACGCAAGGCCTTTTGCCATCAGTGCGTTTATTCAAGTTATAACCTTGACCGGTTTTGCGTCTATTAATTCTTTCATAACGCTATAAATCGACGGATTTCCCTTCTTGAATTCACGCCTGGGAATGCACAAGGGAGGTGTCTCGGTCGATAAACGCACAGGTGAAGCGTTTTGTGTCCGATTATCGGACATCTAGACCTTTTTCAAGGGATGCAATCGCATATGCTCGACTCATGCGGCCTATCTCCTCGGACGATGTATGCATACTGCCGAGGCCCTTGAATGAGGACATACAATGATCAATAAAATTGTCGAGAGCCTGAGCCAGGCTGTGGAAGATATTCACGATGGCGCGACGGTGATGATTGGCGGATTCGGCCCTTCCGGGCAGCCTTCAGAGCTGATTGATGCCCTGATTGCTCAAGGCGCGAAAGACCTGACCATCATCAATAACAATGCAGGCAATGGCGATACGGGTCTGGCAGCACTACTTAAGGCAGGCCAGGTTCGCAAAATTATCTGTTCGTTTCCACGCCAGACAGATTCTCATGTATTCGACGAGCTCTACCGTGCCGGCAAGATTGAGCTGGAGCTGGTCCCGCAGGGTAATCTGGCCGAGCGTATCCGCGCCGCCGGTGCCGGTATCGGTGCCTTTTTCACGCCGACCAGTTACGGCACCATTCTGGCAGAAGGCGTGGAAACACGAGAGATCAACGGCAAGCACTATGTCATTCAGTATCCCATCCATGCCGACTTTGCCCTGATTCGCGCCGACCGTGCCGACCGGTGGGGTAATCTGACTTATCGCAAGGCAGCACGTAATTTTGGGCCCATCATGGCAACCGCTGCGAAGACGACCCTTGTGCAGACGCGTGAAATCGTAGAGCTGGGCGAGATCGACCCTGAAGTCATCGTTACGCCAGGCATTTTCGTGCAACGCGTTGTCCGTGTTTCAGGAGATCAGTAATGAACAGACTCAATCGCAATCAGATCGCAGCCCGAGTCGCTCAAGACATCCCCGAGGGGGCCTATGTCAACCTGGGAATTGGACTGCCCACCATGGTGGCCAATCATTTACCCGCTGATCGTGAAATCTTCCTCCATAGCGAAAATGGCATCCTCGGCATGGGCCCGGCACCGGGGGAGGGCCAGGAAGACCCTGACCTGATCAACGCGGGTAAACAGCCTGTCACGCTACTGCCGGGTGGCGCCTTTTTCCACCATGCAGATTCGTTTGCCATGATGCGCGGCGGCCACCTGGATATCTGTGTGCTAGGTGCCTTTCAAGTATCTGCCAAAGGCGATCTGGCCAACTGGCATACCGGCGAGCCTGATGCCATTCCTGCTGTAGGGGGCGCCATGGACCTTGCTATTGGTGCCAAGCAGGTTTTTGTCATGATGGATCTTCTGACAAAAAGCGGGCAGAGCAAGCTGGTTGAGCATTGCACGTATCCATTGACTGGCGTGGGCTGCGTATCACGCGTCTATACCAACCTTGCAATCTTCGATATTGCTGACGGCAAGGTGTACGTAAGTGAACTTGTCGAAGGCCTGTCGCTGGATAGCCTCAAGGAAATGACCGGCCTTGCGCTGGTACAAAAGCCTGCCTGATAGTTACCCGAAGAGCGCGGCCCTGCCATAGATCTCACAAACCGCATGGTACCAGGTCCGCCTCTTCTGCCAACGTCATGGCCTTTCAAAAATACTCGTCTGCGCTTGTCTTGCTTGAAACAACTTTGCTGACAAAGCGTCACAAAGGTGTGTTAGTGTTCGCCGACTAGACACGCTGTTATTGGCACGTTTTATGACTAACGCCTTTTCCTGGCTGCTCACGCCGCCATAGCGCTCCATCCCGCCTCTGGCCTTGCCCGTATAGGCAGGCATGCTATTGCCTTGGTTTTTTATAAACTGCGGCGCTCTATGTTTTTCGCTTTGTTTAAAGTTTTGTTTAACTTTGGAATGCGCTCAACATAGCTATCATCATGATGATTAACGTTGGAGATAATGGAGCACCATTAGCTCATTATTAAACCAACTACTATCGAACCCGTAATTGATTAGTACATTACATGCTGATTAACGGCGGTCGATCAGGCTGGAGAAATATGAAAGTCTTAATTACAGGTCGAAGCGGTCAAGTCTCTCAGGCGTTGCAAAGAAACCTTAAAGACGATTATGAACTGCTTGTCCTTGGCCGTGATGCAATGGATCTTGCAAACGAAGAGGCCATTCGTGAAACCGTTCGACGTGTACAGCCAGACCTGATCATCAATGCTGCTGCCTATACCGCCGTAGACAAGGCTGAGACGGAGGTCGATATGGCCTTCAAGGTAAACGCCGAAGCCCCGCGAATTCTGGCAGAAGAAGCGGCAGCGCGAGACATTCCGTTTATTCACTACTCCACTGACTATGTCTTCGATGGTGATAAGCGTGAGCCTTATCGAGAAGATGACGCTACCCATCCCTCCAGTGTGTATGGCAAAAGCAAGCTTGCTGGCGAAAAGGCAGTCCAGGCGGTAGGCGGTAAATACCTGATCTTGCGAACCAGTTGGGTTTATTCCCAGGACGGAAACAACTTCGTTCTCACCATGCACCGCTTGTTGCAGGAAAAAGATGAGCTACGTGTTGTGGATGATCAGATTGGTATACCAACATGGTCCGATACGATTGCCTCAGCTACTGCACACCTCGTGAGGCGCATTACCGCAAATAATCCCGGCCCCTGGGGGATTTACCACCTTACTTCGACCGGCAAAACATCGTGGTTTGGCTTTACCAAAGCGATTGCTCATAAACTTGAAGAGCAGGGTAAATTACGTGCCCGGCTTTATCCCATTCCAACACGTGAATATCCGACTCCGGCGAAACGCCCGGCAAATTCACGATTGGACTGTTCAAGCATTCAGGCCAACTGGGATGTACAACTACCTGAGTGGAAAGATGCATTTGAACACTTCTGGCAGCAAAACTTTGCAGACCAGTAAAACCTCAGATAATTAGTATCAATGTAATACTTTATTGATAGCTCTTTTCAGAGGCAGTGATATCACGATTCACTAAATCTTCATATCAATAAAGGGCGCCGTAGCGCCCTTTATTTCAGCCTTTAAGCTCGGACAGAAGTTGATACGACCTGAGTCGGTCGGCATGTTCGTATACGTCGCAGGTAAAGATCAGCTCATCCGCATCGGTCTTTTCAAGCAACAGATCAATACGCTCGCGAACCTTTTCAGGGCCACCAATAATAGCCATGCCAAGCATGTTCATCACTGCGTCCCTTTCATGAGGTAACCACTCCGGGCTCATGTTACGAACAGGCGGACGGAGCACCAGGCTCTGGCCACGCATCAGCGCCAGAACACGCAGGTAAACGGTACTTGCCAAGTAATTCGCTTCTTCGTCACTGTCTGCCGCTACTAACGGTACACCCAGCATGACATAGGGTTTATCCAGCACTTCAGAAGGGCGGAAGTTCTCGCGGTACAGACGAATAGCCTCATGCATGTAGCGTGGTGCAAAGTGGGACGCAAAGGCATATGGCAAGCCTTTGGCTGCCGCCAGCTGTGCACTGAAAAGGCTTGAGCCTAGCAACCAGACAGGTATGCCACTGTCGACACCCGGCATGGCAATCACTTTTTGCCCCTCTTGCCGAGGGCCAAGGAAGTATTGCAGCTCTTCTACATCAGAAGGGAAATCATCAGCACTTCCCAAACGGTCGCGGCGCAACGCGTGAGCTGTCATCTGATCTGACCCGGGCGCACGGCCAAGTCCCAGATCGATACGGCCTGGATACAAGGCATTCAGCGTACCGAACTGCTCGGCGACAACCAGCGGGGCGTGGTTGGGCAACATGATGCCACCAGAGCCAATCCGGATTGTGGATGTACCGCCTGCCAAATAACCGAGCAACACGGCAGTAGCGGAGCTGGCAATACCGTCCATGTTGTGGTGTTCAGCCACCCAGAACCGGTTATAACCCAGCCGTTCTGCATGGCGCGCGAGATCTAACGAGTTGTGCAAGGCTTGCGCAGCAGTGCCATCATCTCGTACCGGTGCCAGATCCAGAACGGAAATAGCGGTGTCTTTGAGTTGGGTCATGCAGAAATCTCCTCGTTAGCTGCAGCAGGCTCTTCAACGTGGCGCTGCCGCGCGGCCAGATCATAAGTATCGCGCGCCTGTTGAATAAGCGGCTGCGACTGAGCGGCCCAATCAGCCAATGCTCGAATAGGAATAACCAGGCTTTGCCCGATTTCGGTCAGGCCGTACTCCACCTGAGGCGGCGTGGATGGAATAACCGTTCGGGTAATGAGTCCATCGCGCTCCAGATTGCGCAAAGTGACAGTCAGCATCCGTTGGGAAATTCCCTCAATCTGACGTCTGAGCTCATTGAAACGCAGCGGCCCGTTATCCAGCTTGAAAACAGCCAGCACTGACCAGGCATCGCCTACACGGTCCAACACATCACGAATGGGGCAGTCGTGGTTTTTCAGTCGTCGGCGCCCAGTAGCGGACTTGTTCGAATCGTCCATGGCAACCTCGCTGATGATGCTTACATTATGAGTTCACTGTACGCCCCTAAGGGAGTTATTAAAAGTAACCTAGGTATTCTTAGTGACTATAGCGTAGATAGGATGAGTCAATCAGACGTTACGATAGGGGAGGAACCCGGCATGGCAAAAGCCATACCGGAAAGACAATGATCAGGCAAAGCCGACTACAGCGTGAGGAACATAAGGCTCCTCAAGGCGGGCAATTTCTTCTGCTGTCAGCCTAAGCGAGAGCGCAGCAACGGCGTCCTCCAAATGCTGCGGCTTGGAGGCACCAATGATTGGTGCGCTGATGCCGGGCTTTTGTAGTACCCAAGCCAATGCCACCTGCGCTCGAGGCACACCGCGCTCATGAGCGATCTCGGCGACACGCTCCACCACGCGGCGATCCGCATCCGCTGTGTTCGCATAAAGGCTCTTGCCAAACTCGTCGCTCTCAACCCGTGCGCTGCTGGCGTCCCAGTCACGAGTCAACCGCCCGCGCGCCATGGGGCTCCAGGGAATCACCCCAATACCTTCATCATGGCAGAGCGGCAGCATTTCACGCTCTTCTTCACGGTACAGCAGGTTCACGTAATTCTGCATAGTGACGAAACGGGTCCAGCCGTTACGGTCGGCCACATGCAAGGCTTTGGCAAACTGCTAGGCATACATGCTGGACGCACCAATGTGCAGCGCCTTACCGGCCTTCACTACATCATGCAGCGCCTCCATGGTCTCCTCGATGGGTGTTTCGTAATCCCACCGATGGATCTGGTACAGGTCTACATAGTCAGTACCCAGGCGCTTGAGGCTGGCATCGATGCTGGCAAAAATCGCCTTACGCGACAGACCACCGACGTTGGGCTTGTTGCGCATCGGGAAATAAACCTTGGTTGCCAGCACGATCTCGTCACGCTGGGCAAAGTCCTTCAACGCGCTGCCGACGATTTCTTCACTGGTGCCATCGGAATAGGCATTCGCGGTATCAAAGAAATTGATACCCATGTCGAGGGCTTTCTTAAGCAGCGGGCGACTCTCTTCTTCGCCCATCGTCCACGGATGATTGCCACGCTCAGGCACGCCGTAAGTCATGCAGCCCAGACACAGCGGGGAGATTTTCAGGCCCGTAGACCCGAGGTTTTTATAGTCCATGACGACTCCTTTAGATAGATCGAGGCGGAGAAAGAGCAGGTCATAGGCTGACCACAACCCTGGCCATTTGCTCCGGCCTTTTTACCTTACCCTGATGAACACCACCTGTACGCCTTACCTTTCGCCGCACCCCCGACGAACTTTGCCCACCATCCGATTTCACATATAACTTGAGTCAACCCACAGGAGAAAAACCATGAAAAAGACAGCATCTGCTGTATGGCAAGGTGGTTTAAAGGACGGTAAAGGTACGATTTCCACTGGCAGTGGCGCGCTGAAGGAAAATCCTTACGGCTTTAATACCCGCTTCGAAGAACAGCCCGGCACAAATCCGGAAGAGCTGATCGGCGCAGCACATGCGGGCTGCTTCTCCATGGCATTTTCCATGATGCTAGGCATGGAGAACTTCACGGCCGAGCGTATCGAGACCAAGGCCGCGGTTACACTGGACAAGGTTGGCGAAGGCTTTGAAATCACTTCAATCGATCTGACCATGTCGGCCAAGATCCCGGGTATCGACAATGAGCAGTTCCAGACAATCGCCAACAAGGCGAAGGAAGGCTGCCCGGTATCGAAGGTACTGAATGCCAAGATCAGCCTGGATGCAACACTGCTGAACTGACGTTCCAACTCAGTGCCTGGCTGTTATCCCCAGGTACTGAGTATTCCTAAGGTTTATGCCTGCTTTGCACATTGAACCCAGCAACAGGGATCTGTGGATTCTTTTAACGCTCCCGGTAAATATCTACTTTTATCCACAAGCGCATTTTGCGGCTTCGGATACATCGTGCTTAGCTCTGCTGGCGGATTATCTTTAGTAGCCCAAGCCGTTATCTCTATTCTTACCTGTATACAGTCTTGCTAGGATTTATCTGGGTTGGATAAATATCCATTTGCTCAATAATAGATAACCTTATCCACAGCCCTTTAAAGCCATTTGTGATTCCCTGTTTAGACCAGCATCCAGTCGCCTGAAAAGGGCAGACTACCGTATAGGTACATGCCTTTGTCTAAACACAGATGAGCTTTAAGACCCTGCCAACTGCTGCCGGAGTTCAGCCAGCACGGGAGCACTCTCCGGTCGTACACCACGCCAGAGGTAGAACGCTTCGGCAGCCTGCTCGACCAACATGCCCAGGCCGTCCAGTACTTGAGTTGCACCGTGAGCACTCGACCACCGACAGAAAGGCGTCGGCTCTTTGCTGTACATCATGTCGTACGTGACCGTTATACCGGCGCGGATCAACGCAGGCGAGATCGGAGGCACGTCACCCGAAAGACTGGCGGCCGTGCCATTGATGATAAGGTCGAACGGCTCGGTTTGAAGACTGAAAGCTGCTGCCTCAATAGCTCCTAGCGATGCAAACTCCCGCGCCAGTTGTAAGGCCTTGCTCTCAGTACGGTTGGCGATAACCAACGCGGCAGGACGCTCGGCCAGAATAGGTTCCAATACACCGCGCACTGCACCGCCAGCGCCGAGAATAAGAATGCGCTTATCGGTCAGAGAGAGACCTGCATTCACTGTCAGATCACGGACCAGCCCGGCACCGTCTGTGTTATCGCCTAACAAAGTGCCATCTTCCCGCTTCTTCAGCGTATTTACTGCACCGGCACGCCGGGCACGCTCCGTCAGTTCATCAGCGAATCGAAAGGCATCTTCTTTAAATGGAACCGTTACGTTGGCGCCTGCTGCCTCGGTAAAGAACTCGCGCGCGCTACGCTCGAATTCGCCAAGCGGCGCAAGCCATGTGTCATATCGCATCGCTTGACCTACTTGCTCGGCAAAACGGCTATGGATAGCAGGCGACTTGCTATGGGCAACGGGGTTACCAATGACGGCGTAACGGTCCATGGAATATCCTTGGGCAAGATCAATAAAGGAGTATCAGGTATTGGCCAGCCAGTCACGGTCAGTCAGGAAGAACTCCGTCAATCGCGCTTCTGCGCTGCCAGGCTCTGGCTTCCAGTCGTAACCCCAGCGCACAACGGGCGGCAGGGACATCAGGATCGACTCGGTACGGCCGCCTGACTGTAGACCGAAGAGTGTGCCCCGGTCATATACCAGGTTGAACTCGACATAGCGACCACGGCGGTACGCCTGGAATTCGCGCTGCGCTTCCGTGAAGGGCTCGTTACGACGACGCTGCACGATGGGTAGGTAGGCAGTCAGATAGGCATCGCCAATAGCCCTGATGAAGGCAAAACTGGTCTCGAAGTCCCATTCGTTCAAGTCATCAAAGAACAGACCGCCAATGCCGCGCGGCTCGTTCCGATGCTTGATCTGGAAGTAACGATCACACCAGGCCTTGTAACGTGGATAGACATCCTCACCAAACGGCGCGCAGGCATCCCGTGCTACCCGATGCCAGTGAATGCAGTCTTCCTCGTTACCATAATAAGGCGTCAAATCCAGACCGCCGCCAAACCACCAGACCGGTTCTTCGCCGTCTTTTTCGGCAATGAAGAAACGCACATTGGCATGGGAGGTAGGCACATTCGGATTTTCCGGGTGGATCACCAGTGAGACACCCATGGCTTCGAAGCTACGGCCCGCCAGTTCAGGTCGATGGGCGCTGGCGGAAGGCGGCATGCTATCGCCATGTACATGGGAGAAATTCACACCTCCCTTTTCGATCACAGCGCCATCGCCGATCACGCGTGTACGACCACCGCCACCGGTGGGGCGGGTCCAGGCCTCTTCCATGAAGCGGGCCCGGCCGTCCTCAGCTTCCAAGGTCTGACAGATGCGATCCTGTAGATCGAGCAGGTATGCCTTTACGGCTTCGATTCGGTCATTCACGGTCATCACCTGGAGTAGGGCAGGGTAAAGAAAGTCATGGATCATACCATTGGAGGGCGCTTTCCCGGTTGACGAAGGCCTTCGCAAGGGATTGGATTAGGGCTCAGCCACTATTCTTATAAGGAAACTCCCATGGCAAAACGTATCCAGTTCAGCCGCACCGGCGGCCCGGAAGTGCTCGAATATGTCGATTTTACGCCTGCCGAACCAGGGCCGAACGAGGTACGTGTCCGCAACGAAGCCATTGGGCTCAACTTTATCGATACCTACTACCGGGGCGGTTTGTATCCTCTCAGCACCCTGCCGTCCGGGCTGGGGAGTGAAGGCGCGGGCATCGTCGAGGCCATCGGTAGCAGCGTAACCCGCTTCAAGGTAGGTGATCGAATTGCCTATGCTACCGGCCCACTGGGCGCTTATGCCGAGGTCCATACCCTGCCGGAACGTAGCCTGGTGCATCTGCCTGCCAGTGTCAGCTTCGAGCAGGCCGCTGCGGTCATGCTTAAGGGATTGACCGTTCAATATCTACTACGCCAGACCTATCGTGTCGAAGCAGGTGAAACCATCCTGTTTCATGCGGCAGCCGGTGGGGTTGGCTCCCTGGCCTGCCAATGGGCCAAGTCATTAGGCGTACGCCTGATCGGTACAGTGGGTTCTGCGGCCAAGGCCGAGCATGCTCGCCGCCTGGGCGCATGGGAAACGATCAATTACAAGGAGGAAGACATCGCCAAGCGAGTCCTTGAGTTGACCGATGGCAAGAAATGTCCCGTCGTCTACGACAGCGTAGGCAAAGACACCTGGGAGGCCTCACTGGACTGCGTCTCGCCGCGAGGCCTGATGGTCAGTTTTGGTAATTCATCCGGGGCTGTGACAGGCGTCAACCTTGCGATCCTGAACCAGAAAGGTTCGCTATTTGTCACACGTCCATCCCTGGCAGGTTATGCCGATACGCCGGAATGGCTGCAATCCATGGCAGACGAACTTTTTGGCTTGGTCGCCAGCGGTACGCTCAAGATCGAGATCAACCAACGCTATCCGCTATCCGAAGCCGCTCAGGCGCACCGTGCGCTGACTGGCAGGGAGACAACGGGGTCGACCGTTCTGATACTAGAGCGGTCATAAGTGCAGGAAAGGAGGCAAGCCTCGCTTGTCTCCTCTGTAGTACCGCTGATTTGGAGCCTGTGTCGATCGTATGCCTCATCAAGCCCTTCTCGCTGCGATACTCGACAGCGCTACGGATTACGCCATCATTACCACGGACCTGGAAGGGCGACTGACCAGCTGGAATGCAGGCGCCCAGACGTTATTCGGCTGGACCGAGGCCGAGGCTATTGGTCAGTCTGCTGAAATCCTGCTTAATTCCGAAGACCTTGTAAGCCCTATCCTTCATCAGGAGCGGCAATCAGCCCGAACGAAAGGCCATGTGAATAGCGAGCGCTGGTATGTACGCCGCGATGGCACGCGGTTCTGGGGAAGCGCACGTACCGTACCTCTGGCGAAAGAGGGCATTCATCTCGGCTTTCTGCTGACCCTACGAGATCGGACCCAATCCTTGTATGCCGAACGTGACCGTGACCGCCTGACAGATGTGCTCAGTCGTCGCGTGACTCAGCTCAAGGCGCTGGCCGAAGCCACCCGGACGATTGCCTCAGCGCCCAATATGAAAACGACCCTAGACGCTATTACCGAGCAGGCCCGCCTGATCGTAGGGGCGCACCAGGCCGTAGTCAGCATGACCCAGGGAGAGGATTGGAGCCAATCCATTACCAGCGTGTCACTCTCTGAAAAGTATGCCCAGTGGCGGCATCTTGATGCCCCTCCTAGCGGCAGTGGCATCTATGCCATGGTCTGTGAAACCAATCAGCCTCTGCGCATGACCCAGGCTGAAATGGAAGCTCATATACGCTGGAAAAGCTTTGGTACGTATGCCAGCGAACATCCACCCATGCGTGGCTGGCTGGCCGTCCCGCTGATCAGCCACAAGGGCGCTAACTTAGGCCTGATCCAACTTTCGGACAAGTTTACGGGTGAATTTGACGAGGCAGACGAGGCCATCGTAGTGCAGTTGGCGCAGTTCGCTTCGGTTGCCATCGAGAAGGCAAGAGCCCAGGATCAGCTTCACCAGAGCGAGTCTCGGCTACAGCTCGAAAGCGGATTGCTGACCAGTGTGCTGGAGCAGGCGCCTCTGGGCATTTCCATCTCCGAGGCAGGGACCGGGCGGTCCCTGATGCTCAATAAGCAGATACAGGTCCAGCTTGGCATTACGCCGGGAGGGGAGGATCTGCATCGTTATGAGCATCTCGGGGCCATCCATCCCGACGGCCGACCTTATACCGTCCAGGATTACCCTACCGTACGGGCGCTCACGTACGGAAAACCTGTCCCTCCGGAACCCATGATTTATTGTCGGGCAGACGGGACCATTCGCACATTTGAGGTCTCCAGCGCGCCTGTTCGTAATGCAGCAGGAGAGGTTGTTGCGTCAGTAACTGTCTCCATCGATATCGAAGACCGGCTACAGGCTGAAGCCACCCTGCAGGATCGTACCAACCGCCTGTCCACACTGATCAATCAGGCCGCGGTAGGCATTTGTCAGACGGACCTCAACGGCACCATCGTGCTCGTCAATAGACGCTACTGCGACATCCTGGGGCGCTCCGAAGAAGAATTGATCGGCAGTAATGTTGATGCGCTGACCTATCAGGCAGACCGGCAAACCAGCTGGATGCTGACTCAGCAGATGTTCAAGACAGGGGAGCCCTATTTACTAGATAAACGCTATATCCGCCCTGACGGCTCCCCTGTCTGGGCCAGCCTGCACGTCTCGCTAGCTCATGATTCAGACGGCATTCCGCAATACGTGAGTGCAGTAGTCGTCGACATTACTCAACGCAAGCAGGTTGAGGCATCGCTGCACTTGTCCAACCAGCGCTTTCGTGCAGCAGTTGATGCCGTTCAGGGCGTACTGTGGACCAACAATGCCAGGGGTCGCATGATAGGCGAGCAGCCAGCCTGGAGCGCCCTGACCGGCCAAACCTATGCAGAGTACCAAGGCACCGGCTGGACACGTGTCCTGCATCCCGAGGATGCGCCTCGCTCGCTCAAACGATGGCGCGCTGCCTTGCGCGGACGCAAGGTGTTCCACGATGAACAGCGTGTTCGCTGTCAAAATGGTAAATGGCGAATCTTTTCGGTCCGGGCGATTCCGGTTATCGAAGAAGGCATCATTTGTGAATGGGTAGGCGTACATACTGACATCACTGAGATTCGTCAGGCCGAACAGCATTTGCGTCAACTGAACGAGACCCTGGAGCAGCGTGTTGCGCAGCGAACCGCCGAACGCGACCGCACCTGGGCACTGTCGGATGATCTGCTAGGCGTATTCGCTGGTGACCGCTGGCAAAGTCTTAATCCTGCCTGGACGCGCCAATTAGGCTGGTCCACCGCAGAGCTGCTAGGCTTCGAGCCCTCCCGCCTGGAATATCCTGACGATCCATCGCCCACCCAACACTTCCGCCAACTCACTATAGGCGAGACGCTTAATGGCCTTCGTAGCCGTTACCGAGCCCGCTCCGGCGAGTGGCACTGGATCGATTGGAAGGCCACTGCCGATAAAGACGGACAGGTTTATGTCTTTGCACGGGATGTCACGGCTGAAGTAGAAGCGGCGGTGATGCTAAAACAGACCGAAGAAGCCCTGCGCCAGTCCCAAAAAATGGAAGCTGTCGGCCAACTCACCGGCGGTATTGCCCATGACTTCAATAACCTGCTGACTGGCATCATTGGTTCACTGGAAATCATGAAGCGCCGAATTGGCAACCAGCAGCTTCAAGGGCTGGAGCGTTATATGGAGGCCGCCAGTGTTTCGGCTCATCGCGCGGCCACATTGACGCAACGCTTGCTGGCTTTTGCACGTCGCCAGACGCTCGATCCCCAGCCTATCGACCTAAATGACCTGGTTACCTCGCTGGAGGATCTGGTCCGTCGTACCCTTGGCGAGCACATCGAAATCATTACTCAACTGCACCCCAACCTCTGGCACGCCCTGTCCGATACCAATCAGTTGGAGAACGCCCTGTTGAACCTGGTGATCAATGCGCGAGATGCCATGCCTGAAGGTGGCACACTCGTGCTCAAGACAGGTCACTTCTTCAACGAGGCTGCCCATCCCCTAGGGGATTTAAATCCCGGCCATTACGTGACATTGACAGTACGTGACAGCGGCACGGGTATGAGCCCGGAGGTGGTAGCCAAAGCCTTTGACCCGTTCTTCACCACCAAACCGATCGGGCAGGGCACCGGCCTGGGTTTGTCGATGATCTATGGCTTTGTAAAGCAGTCTGGCGGTCACGTCACACTGCAAAGCGAAGTAGGGCAAGGCACGACGATCACCCTGTATTTTCCCCGGGCGCTTCAAGCAGACGTCATAGACGAGGGCGAGATTGAATCTGTTGTAATTCCAGGAAATGGCGAATCCATTCTTGTTGTTGGGGATGATTCCGCTGTTCGTCTGCTGGTCGTCGAAGTCCTCGATGAGCTAGGGTATTCAGCACAGGATACTCACCATGCCCATGAGGCTCTGGCTATCCTGGAATCCAATACACCAGTGGATCTGTTGATCACCGATGTGGGGCTTCCCGGCATGAGCGGCACGCAACTGGCCGAGCGAGCGCGGGCATCACGTCCCACCCTGAAAATCCTCTTCATGACTGGTTACGCGGGCGAAACCGTCCAACCCAAAGGTAATCTAGCAGAAGGCACCGCTATTATTGGTAAACCCTTCCTCATTGATGAGCTGGCCAACCGGGTCCGCCATATACTTGCCGACGAACCCCTTAATTGACTGTCGCCCCAGATAAACTCCTTATCAGGGCCGGAAGACCTGACCGGTTTCAAGATCACGAATAACGCTGGGGCTCCTGCGGCCCCCGAGCGCTCCGCCCAGCACAGCGTCCAATTCCTTGGAAAAGTATTGCTCCACCTTGAGGCGCGAGCGGGCTGCTGGGCGTCCCGCCGGGTTGGCGGAGGTAGAAATAATCGGACCTGCCAATGCACACAGCTCACGCACTAATGGGTGGTCCGTTACACGCAAGGCCACCGTTTGATGCACGCCCGTTACCCAGCCCGGCAAGCGGTTCTGGTGTGGTACCAGCCAGGTATTGGGCCCCGGCCAAGTGCTCGATAGCTTGTCCTTCCATTCCTTGGGCAGATCATGCAGTAGAAAATCGAACTGCCTGATGTTATCAGCCACCACAATCAAACCCTTTTCCAGCGGACGCTGCTTGATACGTAGCAACCGATAGACCGCAGCCGCATCCCAGGGATCACATCCCAGGCCCCAGACTGCCTCGGTCGGGTAGGCGATTACACCGCCGTGGCGTATGACGTGAGCAGCATATTGAACGCGCCAGCAGCTGAGCATCGGTTCACTCCTGTCCATAAAAAGATCACGAGTTTAACCGAGACTCGCCCGTCACGCTCGATAGACCCAAACTCCATTTTCACGCGCCACACGGCCGTCTAGTTCAAGCTCTGTCAGCTCGGCCAACAAATGAGAAACCTCGTAACCACTGAGTTGGGCAAGCGTCTCGCTGTTCTGGGGTGAGGCCCTTAATAAGTCCAGTAATGGATGCGTTTCACGTGGAACATCTGCCGGATCTGGCGCAACGGTTAAAGGCAGAGAAGCTTGCCCAAAGGGTACTTGCCACCCCCTGAGCGACTCCAGAATATGCTCAATGCTCTCGACGAGCTGTGCACCCTCACGAACCAGCTGATGACATCCGCGTGCGCCGGGATGATGAATGGAGCCAGGAATGGCGAACACTTCGCGTCCTTGCTCTGCTGCCAGCCGCGCTGTGATCAGGGAGCCACTCGAAGGACTCGCCTCGACCACAAGTACACCGAGTGATAACCCGCTGATGATACGGTTACGCCGCGGAAAGTTGGCGGCATTCGGTGCAGCATCCAGTGGCAACTCTGATACCAGCGCACCGCCGTGTTCGACGATACGACGAGCCAAGCTGGTATGGCGGCGAGGATAGAGTCGCTCAAGTCCTGTGCCCAATACGGCAACCGTAGCGCCGCTGGCTTCCAGCGCACCTTCGTGAGCTGCACCATCGACACCGAGCGCAAGGCCGCTGGTTACGCAGAAACCTGCCGCCGCAAGGCTTCTGGAAAAGCGGCGAGCGTTATCGAGCCCATAGGCGCTCGCCTGACGGCTGCCGACCAGAGCGAGCTGAGGCCGCTCCAGCAGTTCCACGGCTCCCGCTACATAGAGCAGAGGCGGCGCGCCTTTGGTTTCGGCCAGCAGTGCGGGGTAGCGGGGGTCATCCCAACACAGCAGATGATGATGACTGCTTTCCAGCCAGGCGAGGGCATGGGCAGCGCGCTCACGGGTTTCTACCGTGCGCCGTGCCTGTGCGCATACGGCAGGAATACCTAACGCCTGCCAAGCAGAAGCAGGTGCACTGAGCGCAGCAGAAGCAGTGCCAAAGGCATGGATCAGATGGAGAAACCGGCGAGGACCAATTTCAGGGAGGCTATGCAAACGCAGGCGGGCTTCGAGCTCCGCTGGAGAAGAAAACGACATACGATCATCCTTGATCGTGGCGCAGCCCTTGAAAGGCTGCGCCAGTATGACTATTTAAGGATTACGGACCTTGTCCATAACAGAGAGCTGGCGACTCGCATTAAGAATCAGGCCATAGCTGAGCTTGTCGTAGGCACGAAAGATCATCATCAGCCCGGACCGCTCGTCAGGTATCTTGACGTTATCACCGGTTACACGGTCGCGTACCGTTTCGCCAGTCTTGTAGACGGCCAGTACGTTGCCTTCAACCAGGCCATCACGTGCGCCCTTGTTGACGATGACCACATCAAATTGGCCGATCTGGGTAACACCACGTGGAACATCAAGGATGATACCGTTGACGTCTCTTTCAGGCGCACTGGGCATGAAGGTCGAGTTAACCACACGTTGCTCTGTAGGGAAGAGGCGATCGCCCAGGCGAACCTCTTCATTGGACCGGCTGAGCACCAACGTTGTCATGTCACCTTCAGAAGTGATTTTGTCACCACTGCCCACGTAGTCGGCATTGATGCCCAAAAATTCTCCAGTCTGAGGATCTCGATATGCCTTGCCCTGCCGATAAATACTGTAGGCAGGCTGATCCTCGGTGAAATGACCACGGGCGTAAACCCGGTCACCAGCACCACTGACAACACGCTCAGCGTTGCCGGCTACGATATAGGGGGCTGTCTTGAATTGGCTGGCATCATCAATGACACGATTCGACAACAGGAAGCTGTTAATGGCTTCCAGCGGAATCGTTGGGATCGCTTCGGCAACCGGTGTCGACCGGACGGTAGGCGACAGCTTGATCGTCCCGCGGGACTCGCCACGGTTAAGCATCAGCCGAGGCTGACCATCAACGTAGACAAGATTCAGTCTATCGCCGGGATAGATCAAATGCGGGTTTTCGACCTGTGGGTTGGCATGCCATATTTCTGGCCACTGCCAGGGCTTGCTCAAAAATTTGCCGGAAATATCCCAAAGGGTATCGCCGCGCACCACCGTGTAACTGTCTGGATGCCCTTGGCGCAGCTGTACGTCGGCCTGCACCCAACTGCTAGCCGCCACCAGCAACAGGGCGAACAACGATTTCCTCATCCGGTGAATCCCTTTACTATGTGCAATATGCAAAAAAACCCTGAGGGAATGCCCCAATCACTCCCTGGCGGGGCTATTAAATCAACGCTGCTGCATCTTAGCAGTGCCTTTCGAATTTATTCCACACGTGCTTCACACACATCATGGCCCTTTTAAATATCTTAGAATTCCCTGATCCCCGCTTGCGCACTATCGCTAAGCCGGTTGCGGAGGTGGACGATGCCCTTCGTCAGGTGATCGATGACATGTTCGAAACCATGTACGAAGCGCCTGGCATAGGATTGGCCGCTACCCAAGTCAATGTTCACAAACAGCTGATCGTCATCGATATCAGTGAAGACAAGAGTCAGCCGCTCGTGTTCATCAACCCGAAACTGGAACCCCTGACCCAGGACCTGGGCGAGTACCAGGAAGGCTGTCTGTCCGTACCGGGCTTCTACGAAAAAGTAGAGCGACCTGAACGCGTCAAGGTAAATGCCCTTGATCGTAATGGCGAGCCGTTCGAGATGATTTGCGAAGGCCTGCTGGCTGTTTGCATTCAGCATGAAGTGGATCACCTCAACGGCAAGTTGTTTGTTGATTATCTATCCTCGCTCAAGCGCGACCGCATCAAGAAAAAGCTGGAAAAGCAGCACCGCCAGCAGAACGCCTGATCGCTCTGAAAAGGCCTGCAGCAGCAGGCCTTTTTCATTCTGGTGCCAAGACCTCTATCCTATGCAAGACTCGCCTTTATAGTAGCGAGCAGTTGCTGCCTTGTACTGATCCATGAGAGCCCCATGACTCAACCTTTGCGTATTGTCTTTGCTGGTACACCAGAATTTGCCGCCCGCCATCTACATGCTCTGTTAAGGGTAGGCTACTCAATAGCCGCCGTGTATACACAACCTGACCGTCCGGCTGGACGAGGGCAGAAACTGGCGATGAGTCCCGTCAAGCAGCTGGCGGAATCTCACAACATTCCGGTCTATCAACCTCAGACGCTACGCAACGCTGATGCACAGGCAGAGCTTGCAGCCCTTAAGCCTGATCTCCTGATCGTCGTGGCCTATGGGTTGATTCTGCCGCAAGCCGTACTGGATATTCCGCGCCTGGGCTGCATTAACAGCCATGCCTCGCTATTACCTCGCTGGCGAGGGGCTGCGCCGATCCAGCGTGCCATCGAAGCGGGCGATGCCGAAACGGGCGTCACGGTCATGCGGATGGAAGCGGGCCTGGATACCGGCCCCATGTTGAGCAAGGTAAGTACACAGATTACCGCCGAAGACACCGGTGGCAGCCTACATGACCGTCTCGCATTACTAGGCGCAGAAGCGGTTGTCGAAGCTATTCCTGCGCTGGCAGCCGGTACGTTGCCAGACAAGCTGCAAGATGATGCCTTGGCAACGTACGCTCATAAGCTTAATAAGGAAGAAGCCAAGCTGGACTGGAGCCGTCCTGCTGTCGATCTAGAACGGCTGATTCGTGCCTTCAATCCATGGCCGTTATGCCACAGCACACTGGCGGGAGAGGGCGTGAAAATCTACGCAGCAACAGTAGTAGACGGTAACGGACAGCCCGGTGAGATTCTGGAGGCCAGCCGTGAAGGTTTACGGGTTGCCTGTGGTGAAGGCGCGCTGCTGCTAACGCGTATACAGTTTCCTGGCGGTAAACCGCTCGCGTTTGCTGACTTGTTCAATGCCCGCCGTGAGCGCTTTGCCGCAGGTCAGGTACTTGGCTTATGAGTCTTAATCCCCGTCTTGCTGCGGCTCGGGCACTGGCTGCCGTGCTGGCAGGCCGCGCCTCTCTGGGTAGCAGCCTGCCAGCCCAACAGGACAAGGTTGATCCACGGGATCGTGCGCTCGTTCAGGAGCTGGCTTTTGGCACCGCTCGCTGGCAGCCCCGGCTGGCTCTGCTGGCCGAGAAGCTGTTACAAAAACCATTCAAGGCAGCTGATCGCGACGTGGAGGCGCTGCTGCTGGTTGGTCTGTATCAGCTCCTCTACACCCGCGTGCCTGCCCATGCAGCCTTAGGTGAAACCGTAGGCTGTGCGGACAAGCTTAAAAAGCCTTGGGCAAAAAGCCTGCTCAATGCAGTACTGCGTCGTGCCCAACGGGAAGGCGAAGAGATCCTGGCAAGCCTTGAGCGTGACCCTGCCGCTCGGCTGGCCCATCCGCGTTGGCTACAAAAAGAACTCAAGGCGCGTTGGCCTGAGCACTGGGAAGCGATCTGCCACGCCAACAATCTTCATCCCCCGCTCATTTTGCGGGTAAACCATCGCTTGGGAACACGAGACGCTTATCTGGCCGAACTCATTGCCGCCGGTATCGAGGCTGAAGCCTGTGCCTACAGTGAGGACGGCATTCGCCTGCTGGCAGCTCAGGATGTAAAAACCCTGCCGGGTTTTGCCGAGGGTCGTGTCAGCGTTCAGGACGAAGCCGCGCAACTGTCAGCCCTGTTGCTGGAATTGGCACCTGGCCAGCGTGTGCTGGATGCCTGCTGCGCCCCCGGCGGCAAGACGTGCCACATCCTTGAGCGGGAAGAGCGCCTGGCCGAAGTTGTGGCTATCGATGCCGAGGAGGCGCGTCTCGCCCGAGTGCGTGAAAACCTCAGCCGCCTCAACCTTTCTGCCACCTTGATTGCAGCGGACGGCCGCGCAGTGGATAACTGGTGGGACGGCAAACCGTTCCAGCGCATTCTGCTCGACGCACCCTGTTCAGCCACAGGCGTCATCCGTCGCCATCCGGATATCAAGCTTACCCGTACACCCGAGGATATTCCTACCTTGGCCCAGTTACAGGCTGAGCTCCTGGATGCACTCTGGCCCACACTGGAGGTGGGAGGCATTCTGCTGTATGCCACATGCTCGGTAATGCCGGTTGAAAATACCGATAACATCGGCGCGTTTCTGGCGCGAACGCCGGGCGCCAGGGAGCTGGATATCCCAGCACCCTGGGGGATCAAACAGCCACATGGCCGACAGTTGCTTCCCCAAGAAAATGGTCACGATGGGTTTTACTACGCCCAGCTGATCAAAATCGCTAAATAAGAGGACTGCCCATGCTCGAATCACTGGAAAAAATGCTGGCCAAGGGAATGGATAATCCCATGTTGCGGTTCGGGCTGGGCAAGGGCTATCTGGATGCGGGTGATGCTACCCAGGCGGCTGTACACCTTCAACGCTGTGTGGAACAAGATGCAGGTTACTCCGCTGCCTGGAAGCTACTTGGCAAGGCGTTGGATCAGCAGGGCGACAGTGACGGGGCGCGTACGGCTTGGCAGACGGGCCTGGCAGCAGCCCAAGCCAAAGGCGATAAGCAGTCAGAGAAAGAAATGACGGTTTTCCTGAAGCGTCTGGATAAGCAAAAGGGCTAAGCCAAACTCTCTGGCCTATCCTCGCAGGAAGCGGAAGCCCGCACCAAGTGCATCCACGCGCATTACTTCCATATCTACTATGGGTGCCTCGATAGGCAGGTCCAGCACCTGCCCCTGCACCCTTGTGCCGACCGGCCACTCCGTCAACGTCGCATGCTGTACATAGACGCCCCCATCAGACAGATCGCGTGTCTGGCAGATCAGCTCGCCAAAGTCCGGATGCGTGATGCGCAACCGGACTTTCATGGCTATACGTGGGTGGCGTCTCTGATTGATACCCATCACGTTCTCCTACTCACTGCTTTCCATCTGTCATCAGGATAGCCACTGCACCAGAAGCCACAGGTTGGCGAGACTGATGATACCGAACAGCAACCAAGCCAGCAGCTTGGTATAGGTGCGATTGACAAAAGGCCCCATGAGTTTCGTATCGCTCGTCATTCGAATGAGCGGATAGAGTGCAAACGGAAGCTGCAGGCTCAGGACGACCTGGCTCAATACCAGCAGTTTGCCTACGGAGCCTTCACCTAACCACCAAACGCCGATCAAGGCTGGAACCAAGGCTATCGCACGAGTAGCCAACCGCTGTTGCCAGCAAGGAATCTTGAGCTTTAAGTAGCCTTCCAGAATGACCTGCCCGGCTATCGTCCCGGTAAAGGTCGAGCTTTGTCCTGAAGCCAGCAGCGCAATGCCAAAAAGTACACTGGCCAGCGCACCACCTACCAACGGATCAAGCAGATGATAGGCGTCCTGAATCTCTACCACATTGGTATGCCCGGTACGATGAAAGGCCGATGCTGCCAGAATCATGATCGCCGCATTGATCAACAGTGCCAGCGCCAGCGAGCCGATCGTGTCGAAACGCGCCAGCCGAATGGCTTCCAGGCGGCTGGTCTGATCCTTCGCAACCAGACGCGTCTGAACCACGGAGCTATGCAGGTAGAGATTGTGAGGCATAACGGTCGCGCCCAGGATGCCGATCGCCAGATACAGCGGCTCCTGATGAGCAATCGCTTCCCAGGAAGGCACAAAGCCTTTCGCCACGTCTGGCCAGAACGGTTTGACCAGCATCAGCTCAATGAAGAAACAGATGCCGATCGTGGCGGCCAGCCCCAGCATGATGGCTTCCACCTGACGGAATCCTCGACGCTGCAAGCCCAGGATCAATAACGTATCGAAAGCCGTCAGGATAATACCCGTGGTCAGCGAACACCCGAGTAGCAGATGAAACGCCAGCGCACACCCGAGCACCTCGGCAAGATCGGTGGCGATAATGGAAGTCTGCGCCAGCGCCCAATGCGTCTTGGCTATACGAGGGCTATAGCGCTCACGGGAGAGCTGGGCAAGATCCCTCCCGGTTGCCAGTCCCAGACGCGAACACAGGCATTGGACCACCATGCCGGCCAGGCTGGCGAGCAGGACTACGAACAGCAGGGTATAGCCGAACCGGGAGCCTGCTTCGATGGCGGTTGCCCAGTTACCTGGATCCATATAGCCGATCGAGACCAAAAGGCCTGGACCTGCAAACCGTAAAGCCTTACGCCAGAAGGGCGCACCGGGCGGAATAGCAACCGACCCGCTGACTTCGGATGGACAGAAGGGTGCCGTAGCAATTTTGGGAATTGAAAATTTCAACTGCAGCTCTCGATCAGTGAAACGGTTTGCCGTTATCAATACCCAGTCCAGAAACCAATGAACTGGGCAGCTGACTTGCCTGGGTATAGAGCATTGATCGCATTACCGAAAGGGGTGCACTCAATACCAGCGCTGCTCGCCATCAGGACGATTCTTGAAGCGCTTCATGCTCCACATGTATTGCGTCGGATAGGCGCTCACATAACGCTCCAGCGCTTTGCTCATGGCCGCCACAGACACTTCCGGGTCCTTGTCGTACATGTCTGCCGGTGCAGCTTCAAGGATCACCTTATAGCCGCTGCCATCGGCTAGACGTACCGCATGGAAGAACACACCACGCGCCTTTCCCTTGGCCAGCAGCGATGGTACGAACTTGCTGGTCAACGCTGTAGTACCCAGAAAAGGAACAAACAGGCCAGCACTGCGGCTTGGCTCAGGATCAGCCGGAATACCCACAGCGCCACCACGGCGTACTTCCTTGATCACACTGATAATGCCTTCTGGCGTTGAGGGCGCAACACGATTACCCAATTGAACCCGCTGCTTTTTCAAGAGCTCGTCCACAGCCTTCAATTTAGGTGGACGATAGAAAATGATCGGCTTGGCATGTGAGCAATAGAAGTGGTTGAGCAGCTCCCAGTTACCCAGATGGCTGGTAATGCCTACCAGACCATCGCCTGAAGCCAGCGCCTCCTGCAGTACATCCATGCCTTCCACTTCACGGATCAGCTTGAGTGAGCGCTCGGCCGGCCAGATCCAGGCACAGGCACTCTCGGTCAGCGTCTTGCCGATTCCAGCCAGACACTCCTTGGAAAACTGCTCCAGCGCTTCGTCTTTAAGCTCTGGGTAACAATGGGCTAGGTTGATCCGGGTTACCTTGCCGGCACGTGTCGGCAACTTCCACATGCACCAACCAATAAAGGAACCCAGCCGCTGTACCATGGACCAGGGCAATAGGGCCAACAGACGCAAGAAGCCGACAATCAACGCGCCTTTGAGCTTTTCCAAGAGCAACTCCCACAAGCCTAAAATCCGTTATTGTACTGCTGCATGGCGAGGCTGATCAGCCTTTTGGCGTCTAAGCATCACACAAGGCCGCGTAACGGTCACAATCCGTCGTGTGATCCATCACCAGACCTGCAGCCTGCATATAGGCGTAACAGATAGTCGGACCTACAAATGTAAAGCCTGCTTTCTTGAGCGCCTTGCTCATGGCCTCGGCTTCAGGCGTGATGGCAGGTACTTCGCTGCGATCACGAAAATGATTGATCTTTGGCGTCCCGCCTACAAATGACCAGAGAAAGGCCACCGGATCGTCAAGACGCAACCAGGCCTGGGCGTTCTGTCGTGCCGCCTTGAGCTTCATGCGATTACGAATGATGCCTGCATCCTGCATCCGCTCCTCGATCTCCTCATCGGTCATGACGGCCAGTCGTTCGGGGGCGAAGCCAAACAGCACTTCCCGATAACGGGCGCGCTTTTTCAGGATGGTGATCCACGACAGCCCCGCCTGAAAGCCTTCCAGCACCAGTAATTCGAACAGACGCTGCGGGTCTTTCAGTGGTATGCCCCATTCATGATCGTGATAGGCGATATACAGCGGATCGTCGGTACACCAGTAACAACGTGGCATGAGGGCTCCCTAATGGTCAGAACAGACCGTTCACCTAAATATCATCCGAGTCTAATCGGTTATACTGCCTGACTTTTACCGTCTCCAGCACAGGTGAACGCCGTGACTTCGACTCCACCCGCCGTGCGCACCTTCCAGGATCTCATCCTCGCCCTGCAAAACTACTGGGCGGAGCAGGGCTGCGTTGTTTTGCAGCCCTATGACATGGAAGTCGGCGCCGGCACGTTCCATACCGCCACGTTCCTCCGCGCCATCGGCCCGGAAACCTGGAACGCTGCCTACGTACAACCCAGCCGCCGTCCCACTGATGGTCGCTATGGTGAAAACCCCAACCGCCTGCAACATTATTATCAGTTCCAGGTGGTCCTGAAGCCCAATCCGGAAAACTTCCAGGAGCTTTATCTGGGTTCGCTGAAGGCTATTGGCCTTGACCCACTCGTCCATGATATTCGCTTCGTGGAAGACAACTGGGAATCACCGACCCTGGGCGCCTGGGGCCTGGGCTGGGAAGTCTGGCTGAACGGCATGGAAGTAACCCAATTCACCTACTTCCAGCAGGCTGGTGGCATTGAGTGCTATCCAGTAACCGGCGAGATTACCTATGGTCTGGAACGCCTGGCCATGTACCTGCAGGGCGTAGACTCGGTCTATGACCTGGTCTGGACCGATGGTCCATTCGGTACCGTGACCTATGGCGACGTGTTCCACCAGAACGAAGTAGAGCAGTCTACCTATAACTTCGAACACGCCAATGTGCCCAAGCTGTTCGAACTGTTCGACTTTTACGAGTCGGAAGCCAACCGCCTGCTTGAACTCGACCTGCCGCTGCCGACTTATGAAATGGTCCTCAAGGCGTCGCATACCTTCAACCTGCTGGATGCTCGCCGCACCATCTCTGTAACCGAGCGCCAGCGTTATATCTTGCGCGTTCGTACCCTGGCCCGTGCTGTGGCACACAGCTACCTGAAGGCCCGCGCACGTCTTGGCTTCCCCATGGCCACGCCCGAACTGCGTGATGAAGTACTCGCCAAACTCAAGGAGGCCGAACAATGAGCGCCCAGGATTTCCTCGTCGAGCTCGGTACTGAAGAGCTGCCACCCAAAGCCTTGAAAAGCTTGGGTGAGGCATTTCTCGCCGGTATCGAAAAAGGCCTCAAGGCGGCCGGGCTGAACTATGTCGGTGCCCGTTACTACGCTGCACCGCGTCGTTTGGCAGTGCTGATCAACCAGTTGGACGAGCAGCAACCGGATCGCAGTGTGAACCTGGATGGCCCGCCGGTTAAGGCGGCCTTTGATGCAGAAGGTAACCCCACCCAGGCCGCGCTAGGGTTTGCCCGCAAGTGCGGTGTAGACATCAGCGCAATTGACCGCAGTGGCCCCAAGCTTCGCTTCTCCCAGACGATCCCGGGCCAGCCTGCCGGTACGTTGCTGCCCAGTATCGTTGAAACCTCTTTGGGTGAGTTGCCTATTCCCAAGCGCATGCGCTGGGCAGCCCGCCGCGAAGAGTTTGTCCGCCCGACCCAGTGGCTGGTCATGCTGTTTGGCAATGAAGTACTGGATTGCGAAATCCTGGCGCAGAAAGCTGGCCGCGAATCCCGTGGTCACCGTTTTCACAGCCCGGGCAGCGTAAACATCACCGGCCCAGCCAACTATGCCGAAGACCTTCGTGCAGCCTATGTACTGGCCGACTTTGCCGAACGGCGTGAGCTGATCGAGCGCCGCGTCAATGAGCTGGCTGCCGAGCAGCAGGGCAATGCCGTCGTGCCGGCAGGTCTGCTTGATGAAGTGACTGCACTCGTCGAATGGCCTGTACCGCTGGTGTGTTCGTTTGAAGAGCGTTTTCTTGAGGTCCCTCAGGAAGCCCTCATCGCCACCATGCAGGACAACCAGAAGTATTTCTGCCTGTTGGACCAGAACGGTAAGCTCCTGCCGCGTTTCATTACCGTGGCGAACGTGGAGAGCAAGGACCCGGCCCAGATTGTTTCCGGCAATGAAAAGGTCGTCCGTCCGCGTCTGACCGATGCTGAATTCTTTTTCAAACAGGACAAGAAGCAGCCGCTGGAACACTTCAACGAGCGCTTGAAGAATGTGGTCTTCCAGGCTCAACTTGGCACTGTCTATGAGAAGTCCGAGCGTGTTTCCCAGCTGGCAGCCTACATTGCCGAACAGCTTGGCAGTGACGTAGAGAAAGCAGCACGTGCCGGTATCCTGGCCAAGTGCGATCTGGCTACCGAGATGGTAGGCGAATTCCCTGAAATGCAGGGCATTGCCGGTTATTACTACGCACTCAACGGCGGTGAAGCTGAAGACGTTGCCCATGCGCTGAACGAGCAATACATGCCCCGTGGCGCAGGAGCTGAGCTTCCTCGTACTGCCACAGGCGCCGCTGTAGCACTGGCCGACAAGCTTGATACGCTGGTTGGTATCTTCGGAATCGGCATGTTGCCCACTGGCAGCAAAGATCCATTTGCTCTGCGTCGTCAGGCCTTGGGTGTACTGCGTATTCTGATCGAAAAACAGCTGGACCTGCATCTTCCAGCCGCTATCGACAAAGCGATTGATCTGTATGGTGACAAGGTCAAGGCAGGCGATCTGGCTCAGCAGGTACAAGACTTCATTTTTGACCGTTTGCGTGCCCGCTATGAGGACGAAGGCGTTGCAGCTGAAGTCTATCTGTCTGTACGGGCTTTGAATCCCAGCTCGGCACTCGACTTTGATCAGCGCGTACAAGCCGTTCAGGCTTTCCGCGGTCTGCCGGAAGCGGCTTCGCTGGCTGCCGCCAACAAGCGTGTGTCCAATCTTCTGGGCAAGGCCGAAGGCATGGTGTTGGCACAGGTTGAAGCCACGCTCTTCGAGCATGACGCCGAGCGCGTGTTGCTAGAGGCGATTACCGACGCCGAACAGAACGTCGAGCCATTGTCTCTGGCGCGAAACTACCGCGAAGCACTTAATCGACTGGCAAGCCTGCGCGAGCCGGTTGATAGCTTCTTCGATCAGGTCTTGGTGAATGCCGAGGACGAACATGTCCGTGCAAACCGTTATGCGCTCCTGGCGCGTCTACGGGCGTTATTCCTTGGTATTGCCGATATCTCGTTGCTGGGTTGATTGTTATGAAGCTGATCGTGCTGGACCGGGATGGTGTCATCAACAGGGATTCCGACGCATTCGTCAAATCGGTTGAGGAATGGATTCCCATCCCAGGCAGTATCGAAGCCATTGCACAATTGAGCAAAGCCGGCTGGAAAGTGGCAGTTGCCACTAACCAGTCGGGTATCGCTCGCGGGTTGTTTAATGGTGAAACACTGGAAGCCATGCACGATAAGCTCAGACAACTGGTGAACGGGCAGGGTGGTCGTGTTGACCTGATCGTTCACTGTGCCCATGGCCCGGATGACGGGTGTGACTGCCGTAAGCCAAGCCCCGGCTTGTTCCGTCAGATCGCTCAGCATTACGCAATGAACGATCTGACGGGCATTCCAGTCGTCGGAGACAGCCTGCGCGATCTCACCGCCGGTCTCGCTCTCGGCTGTACGCCTTATCTCGTAAAAACAGGTAAAGGCGAGCGAACCCTGCAGAAGCCGCTTCCAGAAGGAACCCAGGTCTTTTCCGACCTTGCGGCTGTTGTACAACATCTTCTACAGGACTAATCCATGCGCGGCCTGCGTACTGTGATCTTCTACATTCTTCTTGGCACCAGCGGTATTATCTGGTCGTGCGTATCGCTACTGATTGCTCCGCTGCTTTCTTATCGGGCGCGTTATCGCTTTGTCGTCAAAGCCTGGACTGGTTTTGCTGTCTGGCTGGCCAAGGTTATCTGCGGCATCCGTTACGAAATCTCAGGGCTTGAGAATGTCCCCAAAACGCCCTGCATCATCATTGCTAACCATCAGAGCACGTGGGAAACCTTTTTCCTGTCCGCACTGTTTGAACCCACCTCTCAAGTGATCAAACGAGAGCTGCTCAAAGTACCGTTCTTTGGTTGGGCCTTTGCCTTGCTTAAGCCCATTGCCATTGACAGAAACAACGGCAAGCTTGCCCTTCAGCAGATTACTGAGCAGGGCGGCCGCTATATCAAGCAAGGCTGCTGGGTACTGATCTTCCCCCAGGGTACTCGTGTATCACCGGGAGAAACTGGCAAGTTTTCTCGCGGTGGCGCTGCGCTGGCCTGCGCGCTGAACGTACCGGTGTTGCCTATCGCTCACAACGCCGGTGAATACTGGCCGAACAAGAATTGGATAAAGCGTCCTGGTACTATCAAAGTGATTATTGGTCCAGTCATGTCACCCCATGGCTCTGATCCTCGTGCGATTGTGGATCTTAATACCCGTAGTCAGTCCTTCATCGATCAAGCGTTGGCTTCCATGTCGCCTGTGCATAATTCAGCTCTAACTGATCCCCCGGCCAGGCCCGCCACTGACAGCTGATAAGATAAAAAATAAACCCCGGGATAACCGGGGTTTTTTATACACAGCTGAAAACTTATACAGCGACCTGTTTCCACTCCCTTTGAAGCAAGCCATACATCACCACATCTTCAAATTGCTCTACCCTGTGCATATCTTCGCGCCGGCATCCTTCATAGCTCATGCCTAGCTTTTCCAGCACTCTGATGGATGCGCGGTTTCGCTGGAAACACTCGCCGAAGATCCGATTGAGTTCAAGCGCAGTAAAGCCATATTCAATCACCGCCCTCGCTGCCTCACTGCAGTAGCCCTGATTCCAGTAGGCTTTGCCTATCCAATAAGCCAAGCCAGCTTTTCGATGAGGAGAGCCGAAACCGCTTAGGCTTATCGTTCCAATCAATGCAGCATTTTCTTGAAGCACAACGGCGAGGTTGAGGCTTCGTCCCTCCATAAACCAACGTTCATGACTGGAGATCCAGTGCTCTGCCAGTTCAAGGGTGTAGGGCGAAGGCAGCGTCCCGGTCATGGAAGCAATATCGGAGTTGTCAGCCAGTGGATAATGAAAAGGCGCATCGGCAGGGACATACGGCCTTAGCTGTAAACGATGTGTTTTCAACAAGGGAAGAGAAGGCATGTGTTAACTCTATTGTGTATAACTTTTAGATATACACAAGCTGTATTACCAGCAGATTTCCAGCACAGCTGTGGAAAAACAGCGCATGGTATCAGCGCTGTTAAAGTTAACCACAATAAAAAAGGCCAACGTCTCCGTTGGCCTTTTAACTATTGCAAGCGGTCAGACGTCTAGGTTCGATACCGCAAGGGCATTGCTTTCAATAAAGTCGCGGCGCGGCTCTACCTGATCACCCATCAAGGTATTGAAAATCTGGTCAGCAGCAATAGCGTCTTCAATCGTGACACGCAGCATGCGGCGTACATTCGGATCCATCGTGGTCTCCCACAACTGATCCGGGTTCATCTCGCCCAACCCCTTATAGCGCTGGATGCTGTAGCGCTTTGCCGTCTCTCCCATCAGCCACTCAAGGGCCTCACGGAAAGTAGAGACTGCCTTGCGACGCTCGCCACGCTTCACATATGCACTGTCTTCAAGCAGGTTATTGATCTGTGTGCCTAGCGTAGTGATCTGGCGATAGTCATTACTGCTGAAGAAGTCCCGATTGAACGTAACGTAACTCGACAGCCCATGCGCCTTGGTTTCTACCTCTGGTAGCCAAAGATGACGCTCGCGGTCTTCACGCAAGTTCACTTCGTAGGCGAGGCCCGAACGCTCATTAGTTTTCAAACGGGCACGGAGACTATCGATCCAGGTGGTCATGGCCGCTTGATCTGCCAGTTGCTCAGGCTCTACCCGCGGCAGATAAAGCGTATGTTCGCTAATATCTGATGGGTACAAACGAGACAGGCGCTTAAGCGACTTCATAACCGTACGATAGCTGTTCACCATTTTCTCCAGCTCAACGCCGGAAAGTCCTGGAGCATGCTCATTCACGTGCAAGCTGGCATCTTCAAGCGCGGTTTGCGTGAGGTATTCCTCCATCGCCTCGTCGTCCTTGATGTATTGCTCCTGCTTGCCACGTTTGACCTTATACAGCGGAGGCTGAGCGATATAGATATAACCACGCTCAATCAACAGAGGCATCTGACGGAAGAAAAACGTCAAGAGCAGCGTACGAATGTGCGAGCCGTCAACGTCAGCATCGGTCATGATGATGATGTTGTGATAACGCAGCTTGTCGATGTTAAACTCTTCACGGCCAATACCGCAGCCCAACGCCGTAATGAGCGTGCCCACCTCCTGAGAGGAAAGCATCTTGTCAAAGCGCGCTTTTTCAACGTTAAGGATCTTGCCTTTGAGCGGCAGGATTGCCTGAGTCCGCCGATTACGACCTTGTTTGGCCGAACCGCCGGCGGAGTCACCCTCCACAATGTAGAGTTCGGAAAGGGCAGGGTCTTTTTCCTGGCAGTCTGCCAACTTGCCAGGCAGTCCTGCGATATCCAATGCACCTTTACGCCGTGTCATTTCACGGGCTTTACGCGCCGCTTCACGAGCGCGGGCTGCGTCGATCATCTTGCCAACAACCGCCTTAGCTTCACCTGGGTTTTCCAGTAGGAAGTCAGCAAATTGCTTACCCATCTCTTGCTCAACAGCAGTCTTCACTTCTGAAGAAACCAGCTTGTCCTTGGTCTGAGATGAGAACTTAGGATCAGGGACCTTAACGGAAATAATTGCCGTCAAACCTTCACGTGCGTCATCACCTGTAGTCGCAACCTTGAACTTCTTGGCCAGACCTTCAGCTTCGATATAGGTGTTCAGATTACGTGTCAGTGCTGAGCGGAAACCGGCAAGGTGGGTACCGCCATCACGCTGGGGAATGTTATTGGTAAAGCAGAGGATGTTCTCGTTGAAGCTGTCATTCCACTGCAATGCCACTTCCACGCCGATACCGTCTTCACGGTCACCCACATTAAAGTGGAAAACCTGGTTAACAGGCGTTTTGTTGGTATTCAGATAATCAACGAACGCGCGTAAACCACCCTCATATTTGAACATCTCTTCCTTGCCGGAGCGCTCGTCTCGCAGCAGGATGCCAACGCCCGAATTCAGAAAAGACAGTTCACGTAGGCGCTTGGCCAGAATATCCCAGCTGAAATGGATATTGCTGAAGGTTTCAGCAGACGGCTTGAAGTGAATCTGCGTTCCGGTTCCATCCGTTTCACCAATCGCTTTGAGTGGCTCCTGTGGAACGCCATGAACATAGACCTGTTCCCAGACCTGCCCAAGGCGTCGAATAGTCAGGCGCAACTCTTCAGACAGGGCGTTTACAACTGACACACCTACACCGTGCAAGCCGCCGGAAACCTTATAGGTATTGTCGTCAAACTTACCACCTGCGTGCAGCACAGTCATGATGACCTCTGCTGCCGAAACGCCTTCTTCCTTGTGGATATCTACTGGAATACCACGTCCATTATCGCGGACGGTAATCGACTCATCCGTATGAATAGTGATGGTGATTTCATCACAATGACCCGCTAGGGCCTCGTCGATAGAGTTATCGACAACCTCGAATACCATGTGGTGCAAGCCGGTACCGTCATCGGTATCACCGATGTACATCCCCGGACGCTTGCGGACTGCGTCCAGTCCCTTCAGTACCTTGATACTGGAGGAATCGTAAGTCTGGTTCTCACTCATGCTTTACTCCCAACGCTTGGGGTCTGCGTAATGGATCCTTGTTCGACGTGGAACAAGGCCACTGGCGTATCGTCTTGCCAGTTGGATTCCAATGATTCTTTCTCGACACAGGTAATGAAGATCTGGCAGTTGAGGCCTTCCAGCAAACGGCATAAAGCCTTGCGATGCTGTTCATCCAATTCGGAAGGTAAATCATCCACCAGATAAACACACTGGCCGCGTTTGACTCGATTGATTAATCTTCCCTGTGCAATTCTCAATGCACAGACCACCAGCTTTTGCTGGCCACGCGACAAGATGTCTGCCGCGTTATGGCTACCTAATCTAATTCGTAGATCGGCTCTCTGTGGGCCGGCCTGCGTATGTCCAAGCTGCATGTCTCGGGTCAGGGACGTCGTCAACACATCCTGCAGCTCGCGGTCTTTGTCCCAGCCGCGGTAATAACTGAACGTCAGGTTTTCTATATCGACCAGTTCTTCTAAAGCAGCCTGGAACTCAGGTTTGAGCTCCGTAATATAAGCTCGCCGAAAGGCATCGATTTCGTTGCTGGCTTGTGTCAGTTCTCTATCCCATGCCTGTTGCGAGGCGGGATCCATTTTACCATGTCGTAGCCATGAGTTCCGCTGTCTTAGCGCTTTCTGAAGCCTTTGCCACACTTGCAGAAAGCGTGGTTCCACGTGGAACACACCCCAATCGATAAACTGACGTCTAATCTTGGGACTTCCCTCGAGCAGTCGGAAACTATCTGGATTGATCAGCTGAACGGGTAACGTTTCGGCAAGCTGAGCCGTGCCTCGAGCATTCTGGCCATTAATACGAATGGTGAAATCACCGTTACGCTCCCGCTGGACACCCAGGTTACTGACACCATCGCCAGGCAAGCTGACTTGGCCAAAAACCGTGCAGGCTGTTTGCTCGTTCTGAATAACAGGTGACAGCCGAGTGCTCCGGAATGAGCGAGCCAGCGCTAGCAAATGGATGCTTTCCAAAACGCTGGTTTTACCGCTGCCGTTATCACCGTAGAGGATATTGATCCGCGGAGAAGGTGTCAGCGTCACCGTGTGCAAGTTACGCACAGCGGTGACGGTCAGGCGGATAAGAGACATCGCGCCTCGAAATTACAGACGCATCGGCATGATGACGTAAGAGGACTCGTCATTGCCGGCTTCCTGAACCAACGCACTGCTATTGGAATCGGAAAGGGTGATACGTACCTGGTCAGTTGTCATGACACCCAGTACATCAAGCAGATAGCTTACATTGAAGCCGATCTCTAGATCAGCCCCTGTATAATCCACCTGCAGCTCTTCCTCTGCCTCTTCCTGCTCAGGGTTGTTGGCCTGAATCTTCAGTTGATCGGTTACCAGCTGAAGGCGAATACCACGGTACTTTTCATTGGAAAGAATAGCCGTACGGCTAAAAGCTTCACGTAACAATTGGCGCTCACCGGTCAGTACCTTATCCCCGTTGCGCGGTAGTACACGCTCATAGTCCGGGAATTTTCCATCGACCAGCTTTGATGTGAATGTGAAGTTAGCCGTTGTAGCACGGATGTGGTGCTGGCCTAAAGTGATATTAACCAGCTCCTCAGGCTCAAGTAGCAGGCGTGACAGTTCAAGGATGCCTTTACGTGGCACGATCACTTGGTGACGGCCCTCATATTGAATACCCGCTTCCTGTACACACATTGCCAGACGGTGTCCGTCAGTAGCAACTGCACGCAAGTGACCTTCGCTGACCTCAAGCAACATGCCGTTAAGGTAGTAACGAACATCCTGCTGAGCCATGGCAAATCCGGTACGGTCAATAAGACGGCGCAGCCTGCTTTGTGGCAGGCTAAAGCTCATTGACCCAGGACCTTCCTCAACGGTGGGGAAGTCATTGGCAGGAAGTGTAGATAACGTAAAACGGCTACGGCCAGCCTTGACAAGCAGCTTTTGCTCATCGGTTCGGATATCGATCAACGCATCGCTTGGCAAACTCTTGCAGATATCCATGAGCTTGCGAGCTGGTACGGTAATTTCTCCAGGCTCAGCCTTGTCTTCGAGCGTTACGCGGCCAATCAGCTCGACCTCAAGGTCAGTACCTGTCAAGGACAGTTCCTGACCTTGGACCACCAGCAGCACGTTGGACAGCACCGGTAATGTTTGCCGACGCTCCACGACACCAGCCACGAGCTGCAATGGTTTCAACAAGGCTTCGCGTTGAATAGTGAAATGCATGGTCTTGTCCCTTGCCAAGTGCTTCTGATCAGGTCGTCAGCGTGCGCAATAGATTTTTGTAGTCCTCGCGAATATCAGCGTCGGACTCTCTGAGTTGAGCAATCTTACGACAGGCATGTAGCACTGTCGTGTGATCGCGCCCACCAAAGGCATCGCCTATTTCTGGCAGGCTATGGTTGGTCAATTCCTTCGACAAGGCCATCGCCACTTGACGAGGACGTGCCACAGAACGAGAACGTCGCTTCGACAGTAAATCGGCGATCTTGATCTTGTAATATTCGGCGGCGGTTCGCTGGATATTCTCAATGCTGACCAGCTTATCCTGCAGCGCCAGCAGATCCTTGAGCGACTCGCGAATCAATTCGATCGTAATCTCTCGTCCCATAAAGTGAGCATGAGCGATTACACGTTTAAGCGCACCTTCAAGCTCCCGAACGTTTGAACGAATTCGCTGTGCGATAAAGAAGGCAGCATCATGAGGCAAGTCGACCTTTGCCTGGTCAGCCTTTTTCATAAGAATGGCAACACGCGTTTCCAGTTCAGGAGGCTCGACAGCTACTGTTAAGCCCCAGCCGAAACGGGACTTGAGACGCTCCTCAAGACCATCGATTTCCTTTGGGTAACGATCACTCGTCAGAATGACCTGCTGTCCGCCTTCAAGCAAAGCGTTGAACGTATGAAAGAACTCTTCCTGTGAACGCTCTTTGCGTGCGAAAAACTGAATATCGTCGATCAGCAGGGCATCAACGGAGCGGTAGAACCGCTTGAACTCATTAATGGCATTCAGTTGAAGCGCTTTAACCATATCCGCAACGAAACGCTCCGAATGCAGATACACGATCTTGGCATTGGGATTCCGTTTGAGCAGGTGGTTACCTACCGCATGCATCAGGTGCGTTTTACCCAACCCTACACCACCATAGAGGAAAAGCGGGTTGTATCCATGCTTGGGATTGTCAGCAACCTGCCAGGCAGCCGCTCGGGCCAGCTGGTTGGACTTACCCTCAACAAAGTTCTCGAAGGTAAAGGTGCGGTTGAGATAACTCGTATGCTTGAGCGCACCTTCTACCTGAACGTTACGCTCGGTCTTGTTGGCCACCAAAGGCGCAGGTTGCGGATCTACGTCGTCCGCAATCGGCATTTCAATCTGCTGTACATGCGCTTCGGGTTCAGCGGCTGGCTCCCGGTTCATCGATCCAGATACAGGAGATGCAGCTGATACCACGGGAGAGGGTGGCGGAGCCATAGAAGGCGACCGCGTTGGCTTACTGCTCTTGCGACTACCAATCAGCAAGGTCAGCTCAGGCACCATCCCATCATCAGATTGCTCTTCGAGCAGCTCAAGCAATCGTCCGACGTATTTTTCATTTACCCAATCCAGTACGAACCGATTCGGCGCATAGACGCGTAGCTCAGTTCCTTCTGCTTCGATTTGCAGAGGACGGATCCAGGTATTGAATTGCTGAGAAGGCAGCTCATCGCGCAGTACATCGACACAGCGCTGCCAAAGTTCAACTGACACAGTCACTCCAGAAAGAAAGTCACCCTGTTATCGCTTCCATATATAGATAGAAACAATGTGTTCAGGCAAAGGTGAATGCAGCACGACATTGTACCGTTGCCCCTTCCACTTATCCACATCAACCACTCAATCAGCAGAATAGAAGATAAAAAAATCTTAAAATCTTGCTGTGGATAACTAAAAGGTAAACTATCTTGCTACTGGGTATAGTTGCCTGTTGATAAACCGGCTGTGGTTAAGTGACTACTATATCCACAGGCAATGCTCAGCCGCAGCACAGGAGGTCGACGGCTTTGAAGCAGAGTTATACAGCAATCAAATACAGGCCGGACAAGCCCTTCGCAAGCTTATCCACAAGAAAGTCTTTCTATAAACATTAACACTGTATCTATCTTCTTTTTAATTCGTTCTTTTGTTGTTTTTGTTGAATTTTTATTGACAACCGGTGCTGGATGGAAATTGACCTATTCACTCGCTTTCTCTAGAATCGCCGGTCTATTTAGACGGGGTGATTTCGCCTCGCTTCGTTCACACCTAGGTAAATGACCATGAAACGCACTTTCCAACCCAGTACTCTGAAGCGCGCCCGTACTCACGGTTTCCGTGCTCGTATGGCTACCAAGAACGGCCGTCAGGTTCTATCCCGTCGCCGTGCCAAAGGCCGTAAGCGTCTGGCTGTCTGATAATCCCGGTACAGGTGGTGAGTCGAGACTTCAGCCGCGAAAAACGGCTCCTGAGTTCAAGACAGTTCCAAAATGTCTTCGACTCTCCCACTCTCAAGATTCCTGGTAATAGTGTTCTTCTGCTTGTACGTCAGAATGGCCTGTCCCATGCCCGAATCGGCCTGGTGATAGGTAAGAAGAGCGTCAAGCTGTCAGTCGAGCGTAACCGGCTCAAACGTGTCATCCGCGATTCTTTCCGTCACCACCAGCATCTGCTGGAAGGTTTGGATATCGTCGTTATTGCACGTAAAGGTTTCGGTAATATTGAGAATCCTGACTTGCATCAGCATCTGGGCAAGCTTTGGAATCGTCTGGCACGTAAACAGCTACAAACGACCGATCCTTCCGAACATTCGAAACAGGCAAACGGTTCCTATGCGTGAGCCAGCTTCGCTGCTTATCCGCTTCTACCGTAATGCCATCACGTCTATGATGGCATTTCACTGCCGTTTCTATCCCAGTTGTTCAAACCATACGTCTCAGGGTATTGCACTGTGCAATTTCTTGCGCAATGGCTGGATGGCAATACACCAGTTTGGTTGCTGTCATTTCAGGCTCGCTGATGGATATGACTCGGTACCAGCAGACCAATCCCAAGCACCGACCTCTTAGATGGCCGAGTAATCATGGATATAAAGCGCACGTTTCTCATCGCCGCTCTAGCGATTGTGTCTTACACAGCGGTGTTGCAATGGAATAAGGATTACGGCCAGCCCGAAACGCCTTCTTCAGCACAATCATCTACTGCAGCGTTACCGACTGACACACCAACAGGCAATACTTCTGCAGCAGATGTTCCAACAGTTGCGGGTGAGCGTTCGACTAACGGAACAGCTCCACAGTCTGTAAGCGGCAATGGACAATCCATTCATGTCCGTACGGATGTCATGGATGTCACCATTGATCCCCGGGGCGGTGATATCGTCAAGCTGGGACTTATCCAGTATCCGCGTCGCCAGGATCAGCCAGATGTACCGTTCACCCTGTTTGATAACGGCAATGAGCGTCTGTATCTGGCACAAAGTGGTTTAACGGGAGCCAATGGTCCGGACGCGCGTCAGACAGGTCGTCCTGTCTATCAGAGCGTGCAGCAGAATTACGTGTTGGCAGATGGCCAGGATCAATTGGCTGTTGATCTGAACTTTGCTGAAAACGGCATCAACTACATCAAGCGCTTTACGTTCCACCGTGGCTTGAAAATTGATTGTTCAGATGTTGAGAAAGCACAGAAGAAAATTTCCTGCATCAACCCAGACGCCTATCAGGTGCAGGTCAGCTATGTTATCGACAACCAGAGCAGCCAAGCCTGGAACGGTATTTTTTATGCACAGCTAAAGCGTGACTCCAGTGGTGATCCATCTGCGACTACGGCAACAGGGGTTTCGACTTACCTGGGTGCTGCTGTCGGGACGCCAGCGGAGCAATACCGCAAGGTGTCGATGAAGGATATCGACAAGCAAGCCTTACAAGAGACAGCCCAAGGCGGCTGGGTCGCTTGGTTGCAGCACTACTTTGTAACGGCCTGGGTTGCTAACAAGGATGAGCAGCATCAAATCCAGACCCGTAAGGACGGCCAGGGCAATTACCTGGTGGGCTTTACCGGGCCTCAGCTCAATGTAGCTCCTGGCACCAAGGCAGAGACGTCTGCAACGCTATATGCCGGTCCCAAGCTTCAGGAGTATCTGAAGCAGTTGTCCCCAGGTCTGGAATTGACAGTGGACTATGGCTTCCTGTGGTTCATTGCCCAGCCAATTTTCTGGCTGCTGCAACATATCCACAGCATCCTTGGAAACTGGGGATGGTCGATCATTGTGTTGACTATAATCATCAAGGCCATCTTCTTCCCGCTTTCTGCAGCAAGCTATCGCTCCATGGCTCGCATGCGTGCAGTTTCTCCACGTCTTCAGGCGCTGAAGGAACAGTATGGCGATGATCGCCAGAAGATGTCCCAGGCGATGATGGAGCTGTACCGCAAGGAGAAGATCAATCCACTGGGCGGCTGCCTGCCGATCCTCGTACAGATGCCGGTATTCTTGGCCTTGTATTGGGTTCTGTTAGAAAGCGTAGAAATGCGACAGTCTCCCTGGATGTTCTGGATCACTGACCTGTCGTCCAAGGATCCCTTCTTCATTCTGCCAATTCTTATGGGCGGTACCATGCTGGTTCAGCAGATGCTGAATCCAACGCCTCCAGACCCCATGCAGGCCAAGATGATGAAGATGATGCCTATCATCTTTACCTTCTTCTTCCTGTGGTTCCCGTCTGGTCTGGTGCTGTACTGGATCGTGAACAACTGCTTGTCGATCACACAGCAGTGGTATATCAATCGTCGGGTCGATGGTTCTGCCAAACCGGCCTGATAGCCTGACCCTTTACACGGCGCCCCTTTCGAGGGGCGTTGTGCATTCTGGAGAATGAAAAATGAGTCCGATTCAAGACACCATTGCTGCTATTGCCACAGCAACTGGCCGGGGTGGGGTGGGCATTGTCAGAGTCTCTGGGCCCGCAGTTACAACCATAGCCAAGGCAATCTGCGGCAGAGTGTTAAAACCGCGCTATGCCCATTATGGTCCTTTCAAGGATACAGCCGGCCTTACCCTTGATGAAGGAATTGCTTTGTTTTTTCCTGGCCCGAACTCGTTTACAGGAGAAGACGTTCTTGAATTGCAGGGACATGGAGGACCTGTCGTTCTAGATCTGATCCTAAAGGAAGTTATTGCCTTGGGTGCACGTTCTGCCCGTCCAGGGGAGTTCAGTGAACGAGCTTTTCTTAATGACAAACTGGATCTTGCCCAGGCAGAGGCAATTGCCGATCTGATTGAAGCCAGCTCCGAACAGGCTGCACGTAATGCTCTTCGCTCCTTACAAGGTGCATTCTCACAACGTGTGGAAAGCCTGACGGAACAGTTGATCCAGCTGCGCATTTACGTTGAAGCCGCTATCGATTTTCCTGAGGAGGAGATCGATTTTCTTGCTGACGGTCACGTGCTGGGGCTGCTCAATAGGGTACGGGAGGAACTGGCGCAAGTAGAGCGAGAGGCAGGACGCGGAGCCTTGCTGCGTGATGGTATGACAGTGGTTATTGCTGGACGACCCAATGCAGGCAAATCTAGCCTTCTCAATGCACTGGCAGGCCATGAAGCCGCTATTGTCACAGATATCGCAGGCACTACTCGAGACGTCTTACGCGAGCACATCCATATCGACGGTATGCCATTACATGTCATCGATACCGCTGGTTTGCGGGACACCATTGATCGAGTTGAGCAGATCGGCGTACAGCGGGCCCTGGCAGCCATCGAGAGCGCGGATCGCATACTCCTGGTTGTAGACTCCACGGCGCCAGAAGCACAGGACCCTGATGCGCTTTGGCCAGAGTTTCTGTCACAGCGACCTGATGAGCACAAAGTAACAATCATTCGGAACAAAGCCGATCTTTCCGGTGAAAACATCGCGCTTCAGGAAACATCGGAAGGTATACATACCTTAAGCCTTAGTGCCATGACGGGCGAGGGCGTAGACCATCTCCGTGAGCACCTGAAAGCTTGTGTAGGGTTCGAGCAGACTGCCGAAAGTAGCTTTAGTGCGCGTCAGCGCCATCTCGAAGCGTTACATGCGGCCCACAACTATCTAGAGCATGGGCACCGGCAACTCGTGGTTAATGGCTCTGGAGAGCTTCTAGCTGAAGATTTAAGAATGGCTCAACAAGCGCTGGGAGAGATTACAGGAACATTCAGCTCTGATGATCTATTGGGCAGGATCTTTTCTAGCTTCTGTATCGGTAAATAAAGACAGTTCATCGCTTCAACAAGCCCCACGGTATAGTCCGCTGGGGCTTTTTTTTGCCTGTTGATAACCATACCTAAGGTCTGAGTAGAAGTAGAGCTTAAACCTGTCTTTAAACAGGCCTGTTAGTAAAGCAAGCAATTATCCACAGCTGATCACAAGCTTATGATGAGGAGGATGACAGGTTCTCCTCTGACTTATCATTCGCTTTATCCCGCAGGAGCTATAGCCAAAATCAAGTTATCCACAGAAATAGGCTTCACCATATATAATCGCATTAATAAGCTTTTATATATTTCTTCCTTATTATTTCTATTGTCTGACAGTACCTAGCCTGCAGTTGATCATTTTTTGTTCAAAAGGACTTCATAGAGAGCAGAGGAGCCCTTATACTTCTGCGCCTTCCCTAATCCCCTAACCAAACAGGCACGAGGTGCGTGGTGGATTTCCCTTCCCGTTTTGACGTTATCGTGGTCGGCGGCGGCCATGCCGGCACCGAAGCTGCACTTGCTGCTGCACGCATGGGTGTCAAAACCCTATTGCTGACTCACAATGTTGAAACATTGGGCCAAATGAGCTGTAACCCCGCCATTGGTGGTATCGGTAAGAGTCATTTGGTCAAAGAGATCGATGCCTTAGGCGGTGCGATGGCATCCGCTACCGATAAAGCCGGTATTCAGTTCCGGATACTTAACAGCCGTAAAGGGCCCGCTGTACGTGCAACGCGTGCACAAGCCGATCGAGTTCTCTATAAAGCTGCAATCCGCTATATGCTGGAAAATCAGCCCAACCTGTGGATATTTCAGCAGGCTTGTGATGACTTGATTGTTGAACAGGATCAGGTCAAAGGTGTGGTTACCCAAATGGGGTTGCGTTTCCTTGGGGATAACGTTGTTTTGACCACAGGCACCTTTTTAGGCGGACTTATTCACATTGGTCTACAGAACTATTCCGGCGGCCGCGCAGGAGATCCGCCTGCCAATGCCTTGTCCACGCGGCTTCGTGAACAGCCATTACGCGTATCACGCTTGAAAACCGGCACGCCTCCTCGTATTGATGGCCGTACTGTGGATTTCTCTGTAATGACTGAGCAGCCTGGGGATACTCCGCTGCCCGTCATGTCGTTCATGGGCTCTGTGGATGAGCATCCCAAACAAGTGAGCTGTTGGATAACTCATACCAACAGCCGCACTCACGACATTATCCGCAGCAACCTTGATCGCTCACCGATGTATTCAGGTGTTATCGAAGGGGTTGGACCACGTTATTGTCCATCGATTGAAGACAAGATCCATCGCTTTGCGGACAAGGACAGCCATCAAGTCTTTTTGGAGCCTGAGGGGCTCACAACTCATGAGTTGTATCCCAATGGCATTTCCACTTCGTTGCCATTCGACGTCCAGCTGGAGCTGGTGCGGTCAATGCGTGGTATGGAAAATGCCCACATTCTGCGCCCCGGTTATGCCATCGAATACGACTTTTTCGATCCGCGCGACTTGAAGTACAGCCTGGAAACCAAAGTCATTGGTGGGCTGTTCTTTGCTGGCCAGATCAATGGCACGACAGGATACGAAGAAGCAGGGGCCCAAGGGTTACTGGCGGGTGCTAACGCAGCATTGCGGGCACAGGGCAAGGAAAGTTGGTGCCCACGGCGTGACGAAGGTTACCTTGGAGTACTGGTCGATGATCTGATTACGCTAGGAACTCAGGAACCGTATCGGATGTTTACCTCTCGCGCAGAGTATCGCCTGATTCTACGTGAGGATAATGCGGATCTACGTCTGACAGAACAAGGCCGTGAGTTGGGTCTGGTAGACGATGCTCGCTGGGAGGCCTTCTGCTTGAAGCGTGAGCGTATTGCGCTTGAGGAGCAGCGCTTGAAGAGCACATGGGTCCGTCCAGGCACAGTGCAAGGTGATGCCATTGCAGAGCGCTTTGGTACACCCTTGACCCATGAGTACAACCTGCAAAATCTCTTGAGTCGGCCGGAAATCGATTATGTCGGTTTGATGGAAGTAACCGGAGGTGTCATTGAAGACGCGCAGGTTGCCGAGCAGGTAGAAATCAAGACCAAATACGCAGGCTACATTGAGCGTCAGCAGGATGAGATCGAACGGCTGCGTAACAGTGAGAGCATTCGGTTGCCTGCCGATCTGGATTACACCGTTATTTCCGGCTTGTCGAAGGAAATCCAGCACAAACTTAGTCAGAGCCGTCCTGAGACACTGGGTCAGGCGTCGAGAATTCCTGGCGTAACACCGGCAGCCATTTCCCTGTTGATGATTCACTTGAAAAAGCGTTCGGCCGGACGCCAGTTGGAGCAAATGGCTTGATGTTGGAAGGGATGATTCGTTACAGCGAGGAGCTTCGCTCGGGAGCTAGGCGTTTAGGCGTTGAGCTGACAGATGAACAAGTTGAAAAGCTGCTGGCCTACATGGGCCTGCTGCAAAAGTGGAATAAAGCCTATAACCTGACAGCCGTACGTGATCCAGATGAAATGGTTTCGCGCCACTTGCTTGATAGTTTGAGTGTTGTACCCCATATCAAGCCTGGTCGATGGCTGGATGTAGGCAGTGGCGGTGGTATGCCAGGTGTTCCTCTGGCTATTTTGTTTCCAGGAAGTGATTTTACTGTACTGGACAGCAACGGTAAGAAAACTCGCTTTCTCACTCAGGCAAAGATTGAATTGGGTTTGGATAACCTTCAGGTTATCCACAGCCGCGTAGAAGAATTCAGGCCCGATTACTGTTTTACCGGCATCGTTTCACGAGCGTTCAGCTCACTAGCTGATTTCACAAACTGGACACGACATCTGGGTGATTCATTGACACAATGGCTCGCCATGAAAGGATTGCATCCTGAGGATGAGCTTACGGCTCTGCCAATCGACTTCAAGGTTGATGCAGAACACGCCTTGCAGGTTCCGGGTTGCCAAGGGCAGCGGCATCTATTGATACTGCGCCGCATTGTTGAAGAGGGGTAAAGCGGCTCATGGCCAAGGTTTTCGCGATAGCCAACCAGAAAGGCGGAGTGGGGAAAACTACGACCTGCATTAATCTGGCTGCTTCGCTCGTTGCTACCCGTCGTCGGGTACTGTTGATCGATCTTGATCCGCAAGGCAACGCGACCATGGGAAGCGGTGTGGATAAGCATAATCTGGAACATTCGGTTCTGGATGTGCTCATCGGACAGTGTGATCTCATCGAAGCCATGCAGTTTTCCGAGCATGGTGGTTACCAGTTGCTACCGTCGAACCGAGACGTGACGGCTGCCGAAATCGAGCTTCTGGACATGAGCAAGCGCGAAAGCCGCTTGCGTGAAGCGCTGGCGCCGATTCGAGAGAATTACGATTACGTGCTTATCGACTGTCCACCGTCATTATCGATGCTGACCATCAATGGTCTCGTGGCTTCAGATGGTGTCATCATCCCAATGCAGTGCGAATACTTTGCGCTTGAAGGGCTGACTGATCTGATCGGCAGTATTCAGCGTATTGGTCAGGCTTTAAATCCAGGACTCAAGATCGAGGGCGTGCTGCGCACGATGTATGATCCCCGTATCAACCTGGCGAATGATGTAGCCGCCCAACTCAAGGCGCATTTTGGCAATACGCTGTACGATACGGTTATCCCGCGTAACGTCCGTCTTGCCGAGGCGCCAAGTCATGGTATGCCCGCGTTGACTTACGACAAGGCCTCAACAGGGGCTGCGGCCTACTTGGCCTTGGCAAACGAACTGGCTCGCCGGCAGCGCAAGGCTGCAAAAGCAATCGCTTAAGGAATACACATGGCTGTCAAGAAAAGGGGACTGGGCCGCGGTCTGGATGCGCTGCTGAGTGGAGCTACGGCCAACGTATTGCAGGAAGAAGCAGTCAAAGCGGATCAACGTGAATTACAGCACCTGCCTTTGGATATCATCCAGCGGGGCAAGTACCAGCCACGCCGTGATATGGATCCGGTCGCGCTTGAAGAACTTGCCAAGTCGATTCGTGCCCAAGGCTTGATGCAACCGATCGTGGTGCGTCCTATTGCTGACAACCGTTACGAGATCATTGCAGGTGAGCGCCGCTGGCGTGCCAGTCAACAGGCCGGCCTCGAGCGTATTCCGGCATTGGTCAGAAATATTCCTGACGAAGCGGCCATTGCCATGGCGCTGATCGAGAATATTCAACGTGAAAACCTCAGTCCGATTGAAGAGGCCATGGCCTTACAGCGGCTGCAGCAGGAATTTCAGCTGACGCAGCAGCAGGTAGCTGATGCGATAGGTAAATCACGCGTTAGCGTAGCTAATCTGCTGCGTCTGATAGCTTTGCCTGAAGAGATCAAGACGATGCTGGCGCATGGAGACCTGGAAATGGGCCATGCGAGGGCATTGCTGGGTCTTCCGGCCACAAAGCAGGTCGATGGGGCGCGTCATGTTGTCGCACGTGGGCTGACCGTGCGTCAGACAGAAGCTCTAGTACGGCAATGGTTGAATAATAAGGAAGTCGTTGAGGCGCCTGAAAAGAGCGATCCTGATATCATGCGTCTGGAACAACGGCTGGCAGAGCGCCTGGGCGCTCCAGTACAGATCCGCCATGGGCAGAAGGGGAAGGGGCAACTTGTGATCCGTTATAGTTCACTTGATGAGCTGCAAGGCGTTCTTGCTCACATTCGCTAATATTCTAAATGTAGCGAATAGTCGTAAAGACTACCGCATGGCTTGAATGGGCGCGTGTAGACTCCTATACTCTGCGCGCTTTACGTCGGCACAAAGTATGCCAAGGCTTAAAGAAATAAGCCGACGCCAGAGGACTTCGAGCGCGATGGTTGATCGCATGCCCAAACGCCTGCCGTTTCACCGTCAGCCAGCATTTAATCTGCTGCTCGTCCAACTGGCCGTCACAATATGTGCAGCGTTATTTTTGTTTTGCTTCGTTGGTAGGGTCGCTGCTTATTCTGGTTTGATGGGTGGTTTAATCGCTTGGTTGCCCAATACATATTTCTCTTATAAAGCGTTCCGTTATTCGGGCGCCCGAGCTGCTCGCGACATAGTTCGATCATTCTATGCGGGAGAAGCAGGAAAACTAATTTTAACGGCACTGCTTTTCACAGTGGCGTTTGCGGGGATAAAGCCACTCATGCCACTGGCGTTGTTTGGTGTCTATCTATTGACACTTTTTGTCAATGGGTGCGCTCCCTTACTTGTCAAACGATCTTCTAGACCTTAAAGCGTTCGAGGCAAACATGGCAGCAGAATCCGCTTCGGGTTACATCCAGCACCACTTGCAGAACCTGACCTATGGCCAGCATCCTGTAAATGGTTGGAGTTTCGCCCACACCCCCCAAGAAGCGAAAGAAATGGGCTTTTGGGCCTTCCACCTGGATACTCTGGGTTGGTCGGTCTTTCTAGGCCTAGTTTTTATTTGCATTTTCCGTGCCGTAGCAGTTAAGGCCACTAGTGGCCAGCCGGGCAAATTGCAAAATTTCGTTGAAGTGATTATCGAGTTCGTTGATAGCAGCGTCCGTGACACCTTCCATGGTCGTAATCCGCTGATTGCACCGCTGGCGCTAACGATTTTCGTCTGGATTTTCCTGATGAACCTCATGGACTTGGTGCCGGTTGATTGGCTACCGTCCCTGGCGGGTCTGGTAGGTGGGGAGCATACGTATTTCCGTGTGGTTCCAACGACTGATCCCAATGCCACTATTGGTATGGCTCTATCCGTATTTGCCCTGTTGATCTTCTATAGCATCAAGGTAAAAGGAATCGGTGGTTTCCTGGGTGAATTGACCCTGCATCCTTTCCATAGCAAGAACATGCTGGTTCAGATCATTCTGATTCCGATCAACTTCCTGCTGGAATTTGTAACCCTGATTGCCAGACCTGTTTCCCTGGCCTTGCGACTCTTCGGCAACATGTATGCTGGTGAGCTGATCTTTATCCTGATCGCCATAATGTTCGCCAATGGTTTGGCGCTAGGTGGTCTAGGGATTGTCCTGCAGTGGGCGTGGGCCGTCTTCCACATCCTGATTATTACTTTGCAGGCCTTCATCTTCATGATGCTAACCATCGTTTACATGTCGATGGCGCATGAAGAAAGTCATTAAGAGCTAGAGCACTTGATGATCCTCTCCGAAAGGGGAGGATGCCCGCGAGGGCAATGGGGAATAACAATTTTTTTGCTTCAACCTTAACCAAGACGACTTAAAAGTCGGGAGGAAAAATGGAAACTGTAGTTGGACTGACTGCTATCGCTGTAGCACTGCTGATTGGTCTGGGCGCACTGGGTACTGCCATTGGCTTCGGCCTGTTGGGCGGCAAGTTCCTGGAAGGCGCTGCCCGTCAGCCGGAACTTGTTCCGATGCTGCAGGTGAAAATGTTCATCGTGGCAGGTCTACTCGACGCCGTAACTATGATCGGTGTTGGTATTGCTCTGTTCTTCACCTTCGCAAATCCCTTCGTTGGTCAGATTGTTGGTTAATCATCCGAATCAATGATTCGTATGATTGATAGACAACGAACGAGCGAGGTGTTGGCGTGAACATTAATGCAACCCTGATTGGCCAGTCCGTTGCCTTCTTTATCTTCGTGCTGTTCTGCATGAAGTTCGTGTGGCCTCCGGTCATCGCGGCTTTGCGTGAGCGTGAAAAGAAGATTGCTGACGGTTTGGACGCTGCCAACCGCGCGGCTCGTGACCTGGAATTGGCTCAGGAACAAGCCAACCAGAAACTGAGCGAAGCGAAAGGCCAGGCAGCTGAAATCATCGAGCAGGCTAATAAGCGTGCTACTCAGATCATCGAAGAAGCTCAGGTCAAGGCCCGTGCTGAAGGCGATCGTCTGAAAGAGCAGGCTCAAGCTGAAATCGACCGGGAAATCAATAGCGCCAAGGAAGCTCTGCGTGCACAGGTTGGCCTTCTGGCTGTCGCTGGTGCAGAGAAGATCCTGGGCAAAACGATTGATCCCCAAGCCCACGCACAGTTGGTTGACCGACTGGCTGCGGAAATCTAAGCGAGGCCATCATGGCAGAACTGAACACGCTGGCCCGGCCATATGCCAAGGCAGCTTTCGAGTTCGCACAGTCTCAGCAGAATCTGGCCAAATGGTCTGAGGCGCTGAGGCTGCTCGCCGCGGTAACTCTGGATGGGACCGTGCGCCAGCTGCTTCAGCAACCGCAGTTGACCGCGGACGCCAAGGCCAAGCTGCTCATTGACGTGTGCGGCGATCAGCTGGATGTGCAGGCCCAGAACTTTGTTCGGACCGTGGCAGAAAACAATCGGATCGACCTGATGCCGACCATTGCTGAGCTCTATGAAGAGTTCAAGGCCGAGCAGGAAAGATCCATCGAGGCGGAAGTCACCAGTGCTTTCGCTTTGAGCGACGAACAGCAAGACAAACTCGCCAAGGCTCTCAGCGCAAGGCTCGGTCGCGATGTGCGACTTCATGCATCAGAGGATGCAAGCCTGATCGGTGGTGTGGTAATTCGCGCCGGCGACTTGGTAATCGATGGCTCCGTTCGCGGCAAGCTCGCGCAACTGGCCGAAGCGTTGAAACCTTGAGTTTGAAGGGGCAGTAGCATGCAGCAACTCAATCCTTCCGAAATTAGTGAAATCATCAAGAGCCGTATCGAGAAACTCGACGTCTCTTCGCAACCGCGCAACGAAGGTACTATCGTCAGTGTTTCTGACGGTATCGTGCGCATCTTCGGTCTGGCCGATGTCATGTACGGGGAAATGATTGAGTTCCCTGGTGGCGTCTACGGCATGGCACTGAACCTGGAGCAGGACTCCGTAGGTGCCGTGGTTCTGGGTAACTACCTGGGCCTGGCTGAAGGCATGAGTGCCAAGTGCACCGGCCGTATCCTTGAAGTACCGGTTGGTCCGGAGCTTCTGGGTCGTGTTGTCGATGCGCTGGGTAATCCGATCGATGGCAAAGGCCCGATCAACGCCAAGGAAACCGATGCGGTTGAAAAGGTTGCTCCGGGCGTAATCTGGCGTAAGTCGGTAGACCAGCCTGTCCAGACTGGCTACAAAGCGGTTGACGCCATGATCCCGGTTGGCCGTGGTCAGCGTGAGCTGATCATTGGTGACCGCCAGGTAGGTAAGACTGCCATGGCGGTAGACGCGATCATCAACCAGCGTAACAGTGGTATCCGTTGCGTATACGTTGCTATTGGTCAGAAGCAGTCGACCATCGCTAACGTCGTACGTAAGCTGGAAGAGCATGGCGCTCTGCAGAACACCATCGTGGTAGCTGCCAGTGCCTCCGAATCAGCTGCCCTGCAGTTCCTGGCTCCTTATGCCGGCTGCACCATGGGTGAATACTTCCGTGACCGCGGTGAAGATGCACTGATCGTTTATGACGATCTGTCCAAGCAGGCTGTGGCTTATCGCCAGATCTCCCTGCTGCTGCGTCGTCCGCCGGGTCGTGAAGCTTACCCAGGTGACGTGTTCTATCTACATAGCCGTCTGCTGGAGCGTGCTTCTCGCGTCTCCGAAGAGTATGTAGAGCAGTTCACCAAGGGTGCCGTAACGGGTAAGACAGGTTCCTTGACCGCTCTGCCGTTGATCGAAACCCAAGCGGGTGACGTTTCCGCGTTCGTTCCGACTAACGTAATTTCCATTACTGACGGTCAGATCTTCCTGGAAACCAGCCTGTTCAACTCGGGTATTCGTCCTGCGGTTAACGCGGGTATCTCCGTATCCCGTGTGGGCGGTGCCGCTCAGACCAAGATCATCAAGAAGCTGTCCGGTGGTATTCGTACCGCACTGGCTCAGTACCGTGAACTGGCCGCATTTGCCCAGTTCGCCTCTGACCTGGACGAAGCAACGCGTAAGCAGCTTGAGCATGGTCAGCGTGTTACCGAGCTGATGAAGCAGAAGCAGTATGCACCGATGTCCATCGCTGAGATGGCTCTGTCGCTGTACGCCGCTGAGCGTGGCTTCCTGTCGGATATCCCGCTGGACAAGATTGGCAGCTTCGAGCAGGCCCTGATTTCGTACTTCAACCGTGATCACGCTGCACTGATGGCAAAGATCAACGAGAAGGGCGACTTCAACGACGAAATCGATTCTGGCATCAAGGCCGGTCTCGAGAAGTTCAAGGCCACTCAAACCTGGTAAGCCCAGGCGGGAGCGCCTTATGCGCTCCCGCTTGCTAACCCAATAGGTGTTACATGGCAGGCGCAAAAGAGATTCGCGGCAAAATCGCGAGCATCAAAAGCACACAGAAGATCACCAGCGCCATGGAAAAGGTAGCTGTCAGCAAGATGCGCAAGGCTCAGATGCGCATGGCTGCCAGTAAGCCTTATGCCGAGCGTATTCGTGCTGTGATCGGCCACTTGGCCAATGCGAACCCGGAATATCGCCATCCGTTCATGGTTGAGCGTCCGGTAAAGCGCGTGGGCTATATCGTGGTCAGTTCTGACCGTGGTCTGGCGGGTGGCTTGAACATTAACCTGTTCAAGACGCTGATTCGCGACATGGCGGAGCAACGCGATCGCAGCGCTGAAGTCGACCTCGGTGTGATTGGGAGCAAGGGTGCGTCCTTCTTCCGCAGCTACGGCGGTAATGTAGTCGCAGCCATTAGTCATTTGGGTGAAGAGCCTTCGATCAATGACCTGATCGGTAGTATCAAGGTCATGCTCGACGCTTACCTGAATGGTCGTATTGATCGCCTGTACGTAGTTTCCAACAAGTTCGTCAACACCATGGTCCAGAAGCCGACAATCGAGCAGCTGGTTCCGTTGGTTGCTGAGCAGAACGCCAGCCTGCAAAAGCATTGGGACTACCTCTACGAACCGGATGCCAAGACACTGCTAGACGGTCTTTTGGTACGTTACGTGGAATCTCAGGTGTATCAGGCAGTTGTAGAAAACAGTGCTTGTGAACAAGCGGCGCGGATGATCGCGATGAAGAACGCCACGGATAACGCAGGCGAGATCATCAGCGAACTGCAGCTCATCTACAACAAGGCACGCCAGGCAGCGATTACGCAGGAAATTTCGGAAATCGTCGGCGGCGCCGCTGCGGTTTGACGGACTGGTTCTAATTCTTCGAGGAACGCGAAATGAGTAGCGGACGTATCGTACAAATCATCGGCGCCGTAATTGACGTGGAATTCCCACGCGATTCCGTACCGAAAGTTTATGACGCTCTGAAAGTGCAGGGCGTAGACACTACGCTGGAAGTTCAGCAGCAGCTGGGCGACGGCATTGTTCGTTCCATCGCAATGGGCTCTACTGAAGGCCTAAGGCGTGGTCTGGACGTTAATAACACAGGTGAAGCGATCAAGGTACCGGTAGGCGTGAAGACGCTGGGCCGTATCATGGACGTTCTGGGTAACCCGATCGACGAAGCTGGCCCTATCGGTGAAGAAGAGCGTTGGGAAATCCACCGCAAGGCACCTTCTTATGCTGATCAGTCCGGTAGTAATGAGCTGCTGGAAACAGGCATCAAGGTTATTGACCTGGTTTGCCCGTTCGCCAAAGGTGGTAAGGTTGGTCTGTTCGGTGGTGCCGGTGTAGGCAAGACCGTTAACATGATGGAGCTGATCCGTAACATCGCCATCGAACACAGCGGTTATTCCGTGTTCGCAGGTGTGGGCGAGCGTACTCGTGAGGGTAACGACTTCTACCACGAGATGAAGGACTCCAACGTTCTGGACAAGGTAGCCCTTGTTTACGGCCAGATGAACGAGCCGCCGGGTAACCGTCTGCGCGTTGCACTGACCGGCCTGACCATGGCCGAGAAGTTCCGTGACGAAGGTCGTGACGTTTTGTTGTTCATCGACAACATTTACCGTTATACCCTGGCCGGTACAGAAGTATCCGCTCTGCTGGGCCGTATGCCTTCTGCAGTAGGTTATCAGCCAACTCTGGCCGAAGAGATGGGCGTTCTTCAAGAGCGTATCACCTCTACCAGAACCGGTTCGATTACATCTATCCAGGCTGTATACGTACCTGCGGATGACTTGACCGACCCGTCCCCTGCGACCACGTTCGCTCACCTGGACGCAACCGTCGTACTGTCCCGTGATATCGCATCCCTGGGTATCTACCCGGCTGTGGACCCACTGGATTCTACTTCTCGTCAGCTTGATCCGCTGGTGATTGGCCAGGAGCACTACGACGTTGCTCGTGGCGTTCAGTATGTTTTGCAGCGCTACAAGGAGCTGAAGGACATCATTGCGATTCTGGGTATGGACGAATTGTCTGAAGCGGACAAGCAGTTGGTATCCCGTGCTCGTAAGATCCAGCGCTTCCTGTCCCAGCCGTTCTTCGTAGCAGAAGTATTTACCGGTGCACCGGGCAAATACGTTTCGCTCAAGGACACCATTGCTGGTTTCGGTGGCATTCTGAAAGGTGACTACGACCATTTGCCTGAGCAGGCATTCTACATGGTTGGCAGCATCGACGAAGCGATCGAAAAAGCGAAGAAACTGTAATCCGTGCGCCCGGAAACGGGCGCCTTACGAGGCATGCATATGGCCAAGACAGTCCAATGCGATATCGTCAGCGCGGAAGGAGCTATCTTCTCCGGCGCGGTGGAGATGGTGATCGCCCACGGTAACTTGGGAGATCTGGGTATTTCTCCCGGTCATGCTCCGCTGTTGACTGATCTCATGCCTGGCCCGATCCGTCTGATCAAGCAGGGCGGCGAGGAAGAGGTGTTCTATATCTCTGGTGGTTTCCTCGAAGTCCAGCCGAATGTCGTCGAAGTGTTGGCGGATATTGCCAGCCGGGCGAGCGATCTCGACGAGGCGGCTGCTCAGGAAGCCATGAAGCTGGCTGAGAAGACGCTGAGCGAGAAAGGCTCAAACTTCGATTACAGCGCTGCCTCCGCACAGTTGGCTGAAGCTGCAGCACAGCTGCGTACTATTCAGCAGCTACGCAACAAGGCTAAGCGCTGAGGCAATACGCTTCGGTATATGAAAGGGGTAGCTTCGGCTACCCTTTTTCATTTCTGGCCGTGAGTGCTTGCTGAGCCTGATTCTCTTCTGAGATTCTTTATCTTGTGTTTAAAGGCTTAACGGCCATATCGAGGCGTAAACATGTCCCTTGAAATCGTCATTCTTGCTGCGGGGCAAGGCACCCGTATGCGATCTGCTCTGCCCAAGATTCTTCATCCGGTTGCCGGTAAGCCTATGCTGGCGCATGTAGTTGACCGTGCCCGCGAGCTTGCTCCACAAAAGATCCATGTAGTGATTGGCCATGGCGCTGAAACCGTTAAACAGCATTTAGCCGCGGATGACCTTAATTTTGTCGTTCAACAAGAGCAGTTAGGGACAGGCCATGCGGTTGCTCAAGCGCTCCCTTATCTCTCGGCAGAGCGAGTATTGATCCTGTACGGGGATGTTCCGCTGATCGAGACCTCTACACTGCAGCGTTTGCTGGAACAGGTGAGCGCCCAACAGCTGGCGTTACTGACTGTAGAGTTAGCCGACCCTGCAGGCTACGGACGCATCCTTCGAAACGATCGTGGAGAGGTTTATGCGATTGTTGAACACAAAGATGCTGATGAGGCGCAAAGAGCTATCCGTGAAGGTAATACCGGGATCCTGGCCGTGCCGGGCGAGCGGCTGGGAGAGTGGCTCAGTCGCCTTTCAAACAGTAATGCACAAGGGGAATATTACCTGACGGACGTAATCGCCATGGCTGTGAGTGATGGCTTGGGTGTTGCGACTGCTCAGCCGGATGAGGCGATGGAGGTTCAAGGTGCCAATGATAGAAAGCAATTGGCTGATCTTGAGCGTCATTATCAACAGCGCGCTGCCTACAAACTCATGGCTCAAGGCGTAACGTTACTGGATCCGGCGCGGTTTGACGTGCGTGGAAAGGTTCAGGCGGGCCGAGATGTCACCATTGATATCAATGTGATCCTGAGCGGCACGGTTGTGATCGAGGATAATGTTGAAATCGGACCCAATTGTGTTATCCACAACAGTACCCTTAAACAAGGCGCCATAATCAAGGCCAATAGCCATTTAGACGGTGCAGTGGTTGGCGAGGGTGCTGATGTCGGTCCGTTTGCCCGACTGCGTCCAGGGACGGTACTGGAAGCCAATGTGCATGTGGGTAACTTTGTTGAGCTGAAGAATGCTCATCTTAATGAAGGTAGTAAGGCGGGCCATCTGTCTTATCTGGGTGATGCAGTATTGGGCAGGAATTGCAATGTGGGCGCTGGGACCATTACTTGTAACTACGATGGTGCCAACAAGCATAAAACCGAAATAGGGGATGATGTCTTCATTGGATCCAACAGTTCGCTAGTGGCACCTGTTTCCCTAGGCAACGGTGCGACTACTGCGGCAGGCTCAACCATTACCGAGAGCGTACCGGCCCAAGCGCTTGCCTTAGGTAGAGCAAGACAGGTTATCAAGCCGGACTGGCAGCGTCCCGTTAAAAAGAAGTGATCCAAAGGCTGTGAAACCATCACAGCCTTTTTCATTTTTGTTTGACTTTTCATTGGATTGAGGTTTTGATTCGTAGCATATAAATTTCGAATCGAAACTTATGGTCAAGCGTAATACCCTACAGCGTCGTCACGACATCCTTGCCAAGTTAAATAATCAAGGTGAGGTCACGGTCGATGAACTGACCAAGCTATTTGCTACGTCTGAAGTTACGATTCGAAAGGATCTGGCGGCGCTTGAGAAAAACGGTCTTCTCCTGCGCCGGTATGGTGGAGCTGTTTCCATCCCTCATGAATTGCTGAGTGATAACACTCAAGCGCCATCACCTTACAAGCAAGCCATCGCACGCGCAGCATCCTCTCGTATCCGCGAACATGCCCGGGTCATCATTGACAGTGGCAGTACCACTGCAGCGCTTATTCCCGAATTAGAAAACAAACCTGGTTTGGTTGTGATGACCAATTCGCTTCATATCGCTAACGCCTTGCGTGAACTTGAGCATGAGCCGGTTCTGTTGATGACTGGCGGGACGTGGGACCCTCATTCGGAATCCTTTCAGGGGCAGGTGGCTGAGCAGGTCTTGCGCTCCTATGACTTCGATCAGCTGTTTATTGGTGCTGATGGACTGGACCTTGAGCGGGGCACAACAACCTTCAACGAGTTATTGGGCCTGTCGCGTGTAATGGCAGAAGTCGCTCGGGAAGTAGTTGTGATGGCAGAAGGGGACAAGGTTGGTCGACGTATTCCCAATCTGGAGCTGCCTTGGTCCAACATCCATACGCTTGTGACTGATGAACGTTTCCCGGAAGAAGCCAGGCAACGTTTGGAAGAACGAGGCATTAACGTCATTTGTGTGGCTGTGGATAATTGATCTCCATCAAATATCCACAGCCACTCTTTAAAATTTGAACGAAGCATTCATATGCATCGCTTGTTTAGGAGTTTTCCATGTGTGGCATTGTAGGCGCCATTGCTGAGCGTAATATCACCGCGATTCTCGTTGAAGGGCTGAAGCGCCTCGAATACCGAGGTTATGACAGCGCAGGTCTTGCTGTACTGACAGCGCAGCAGACCCTGGAGCGCATTCGTCGCCCTGGTAAGGTCAGTGAACTGGCTAATGCGCTTAACAATGAAGGTCTGACAGGCGGCCGCCTCGGCATTGCTCATACCCGCTGGGCCACACATGGTGCACCAACTGAAGCCAATGCCCACCCGCACTTTTCGCATGGCCAGATTGCAGTGGTTCATAACGGAATCATTGAAAACCATGAGCCCCTGCGCGAGTGGTTAAAGGGACTTGGCTATGTATTTACTTCCCAAACCGATACTGAAGTCATTGTTCATCTTCTGCATCACAAGTTGAAGGAAACAGGGGACATCACACGTGCGCTAAAGGCTGCGGTGAAAGATCTGCATGGCGCCTATGGTGTAGCGGTTATCAACATTGATCAGCCTGATCGCCTGGTAGCCGCTAGAAGCGGTAGCCCGCTGGTGATCGGACTCGGGATTGGTGAAAACTACCTGGCTTCGGATCAGTTGGCGCTTAGGCAGGTAACGGACCGGTTTATCTACCTGGAAGAAGGGGACATTGCTGAGATTCGTCTGAATAGTGTGTCGCTGTGGTCGGTAGATGGCACACCGGTAACTCGTGAGGTCGTTCAGTTTACCGAAGGTGCCGAAGCTGCTGATAAAGGTTCGTTTCGCCACTTCATGCTCAAGGAAATCCATGAGCAGCCTGCGGTGGTTCAACGCACCCTGGAAGGCCGGTTGGGTCTTGATCACGTTGTTATAGAGGCGTTTGGTCCGCGAGCGATGGACCTGTTTAAACGCGCCAGAAATATTCAGATTGTTGCCTGTGGAACCAGCTTTCATGCTGGCATGGTGGCGCGTTATTGGCTGGAAGGTCTTACGGGTATTCCTTGCCAAGTCGAGGTGGCGAGCGAATTCCGCTATCGGCGTGTAGCAGTCCAACCGGATACGTTGTTCGTAACTATCTCCCAATCAGGTGAAACAGCGGATACCCTGGCTGCGCTGAGAAACGCAAAGCCACTGGGCTATCTGGCCAGTCTGGCGATTTGTAACGTTGCTACAAGCTCGTTGGTACGCGAGTCGGATTTGACGCTGCTGACACAGGCCGGCCCCGAAATTGGTGTTGCTTCTACCAAGGCCTTTACGACTCAGCTGGTTGCATTGCTGCTGCTTACACTGTCGCTGGGCCGCGCCCAAAATCGTCTTGGCGCTGGCATTGAGGCTGAGCTGGTGGAAGAGCTTCGACGTCTACCCGCACGCCTTGATGAAGCGCTCGCGATGGATAAGCGTGTAGAGAAGATTTCCGAGCTGTTTGCTGAAAAGCACCATACCTTGTTTCTTGGCCGTGGTGCCCAGTATCCCGTGGCTATGGAAGGTGCGCTCAAGCTTAAGGAGATTTCCTATATTCATGCTGAGGCCTATCCGGCCGGTGAACTAAAGCATGGCCCGCTGGCGCTGGTTGATACCGATATGCCTGTGGTTACGGTAGCGCCTAATAATGAGCTGCTGGAGAAGCTGAAATCTAATCTTCAGGAAGTAAGGGCTCGAGGTGGCCAGCTGGTTGTTTTTGCTGATGCCGAGGCTGGACTTACCAATGGTGAAGGTACTCACTTGATTGGTATGCCCAGCATCCATGATGTACTGGCACCTATCCTTTACACCATACCGTTACAGCTGCTGTCCTATCATGTAGCTATATTGAAAGGGACCGATGTAGACCAGCCCCGTAACTTAGCCAAGTCAGTAACAGTAGAGTAACAAATGCAACAAAGCCCCGTTAATCGGGGCTTTTATTTATGGGCTGGATGTGCAGCCGCCAATACGGCCACATATCAATCGTTGCTGGTTTGAAGATGAACTGGATACACGCCCACGCGAAGTCCAGCCAATCGATCGCGTAAAGCCGGACCAAATCTCGCCGTCAGAGGCATAGCCAGCCAAAAAATTGATTCGGCCATATTGCGCTTGGGTTTGTGTCCACCTGCGTCTGGATACGGCATCATATCCGTGGATAAAAATAGAGTTATCCACAATCGAGACGTAGTAGCGACTTCCTGATAGATCTTCACAATTGACTATTTGCCCTGTGCTCATGCAATTCACAGGCAGATTGCTCGCATCTGCAAACAAAGGGTAAAGCGAGCTAATAGCAGTCAATAGCAACCAAGTGCATGGTCTTTTCATAAGTTAGATCACCTGCACGCAAGCTAATCTGTTACTTTATAACCTTTTCTCTTGAATCAGGTACTGGCCTATAACAGCTGCTGCAATGAAAGCAGCTATAGCCTGTGGATTACTGTAACTCGGCTTTGTGCTTAGCCGATTTATCTATCCACTGTCCCTGACTTTGTTGTTCACAGAAGGGTTGTAAGAAGCGCGCATCCGAAGCAATGCCGTAATAGTGGATATCTTGCCTGTATGGCATGCCCTGTACTTGAGCGTTCTGGCAAACGCCAAACTCACCTGAAGGACATTGTTCAGCAAAAGTAACCTCTACTTTCTGATCCGCCAGTTGAGGTCGACAAAATCCATCGTGAAACAGATTTGCTGGAATTGAGCGATTCTGCTGGCAAACTTTGACGTCGATGCCTTTACCCTTGCTGTGTATCAAGCACGCTTCGGCATGCACATAGAGCGGAGCGAGGAGCGCTAGACAGGCAAATAGGCGATACATGGCGATGACCGGCTGAAATCGGCGACTCTACCACTGACCGAATTGAGACATAAACATGCTCAAGCATATACCTACCCACTTGGTGACCGGACCCTTGGGGGCGGGCAAGACCAGCCTTATTCGACATTTGTTGACGCAACGCCCCCAGCAGGAGCGGTGGGCGGTGCTGGTCAATGAATTTGGTCAGATCGGGCTTGATGCTGCCTTGCTGCATACGGCTGATGCCGGCATTACATTGACCGAATTGCCAGGAGGGTGTTTATGCTGCGTCAATGGTGCACCGCTACAAGTGGCTTTGGTGCAATTGTTACGCAAAGCCAAACCCCAGCGCTTGTTTATTGAGCCTTCTGGATTAGGTCATCCTGCTACATTGTTAAAGCAGCTTACACAGGCACCCTGGCAGGAGGTCTTGGCGGTTCAACCTGCTGTTATGGTGGTTGATGCCCAGCGCTTAGCAAACGGAGAATGCCTGCCTGAAGCTCAACGCGAGGCCTTGCCTAAGGTGGGTCTGCTGATATTGAACAAGTCTGAGTCGTTGAGTGATAGGAAACGGCAGGAGCTACTGGCCTCTTTGCCCAATATTCAGTGGGAGTGGACTCAACAGGGCAGGCTACCCTTCAATCGCTTGCCAGGAAGTGCCTATTTGGCCGGCCAGCTTGCTCTGGAGACATCACCTATACCTACCCCTAGCCAGACCACAATGCCTGCTCTGCTTTTGCCGGGAAAGCCTCTCAGGCAAATCCATGAGGCAGACGGGCGTTTTGCCGTAGGGTGGCGTTTTCATCACAGCTGGCAATTTGATCGTCAGGCCTTTCAGAAATGGCTAGATAGATTGCCTGCACTGCTTAGAGCAAAGGCCATTTTGCATTCAGATGAGCAGTGGTGGAGCTTCAATCAGGCAGATACGCAAGGTAAGTGGCGAGTCAGCGAATGGCGCAAGGACAGTCGTGTGGAGCTGATCTTTGATGCTGCTGTAGATGCAGCCGCTCTAGAGTCAGATTTAACTAATTGCACCCAATAAGAAACCTGTCATCGCTAAATGTTGATAAATTCGTTATCTTAATGATAATGATTATTAAACCTGACCGCCTTTGTGGATCATTCCTATGTCGTTGACGTTGCCGGCGAGGTCAAAATCGCCTGAGCAAGACCCTTCGCTGCAGCCTGAACATTTTGCTGAATCGGCTGAAGGTGTACGTCTGTATGTCGTGCGCAGTGAGGTTGAGCCTGTTGATGGTGTGAAAGCCAGCCGTACGGATCCAGGTGCAAATATCATTTCGCTGGAAGGGTATTCACGAAGCGATGATGTTCCTCCCTTGGAGGAGAACGTCGGTAAAGCCGAGCCGGCTACTGATGCGGCACATCCGCGTCGTTGGTGGCTGGCCTCGGGAACCTCTTTTCTGATGCATGCAGCGCTGGCGACTGCATTGTTCTTTGTTGTGCAGACTCCACCTGAGCTGAATATCAGCAAAGGGGATAGCCCAAGCGAATTGAAAGTCAGTTTTATCCAGCTACCGAAAAAGGAGCCTGTTCCAGAGCCGCCGGCAGCAGCGCCTACCCCTCCAGCTCCGCCAGAGCCAGAGCCTCCTAAGCCGGTTGAGCCACCAAAGCCAGTTGAACCGCCCAAGCCGGTAGTAGAAAAGCCCAAGCCAAAGCCGAAACCCAAGCCGGTTGAGCATACCCAGCAAAAACCGCTACCGGTTAAAAAGAAGCCTGAGCCCAAGGTAGAGCCGGAGCCAACCCCTGCGCCTGCTGCACCAGCCACGGGTACAAGTGCGCCTGCGGCTGCGCCAAGCGCACCTGTTCAGGCGCCTGTAGCCACGGCTGGCGCCAAGACCGCCACTTCTGCAGGACCTGCAGGCCTCCCTACCGGGAGCATTGACGATAGCGATATCCGTCCTTTGAAGATGGATCAGCCCAAATATCCTGATGTATTGCGTCGCCGCGGATTGAGCGGGGAGGTCAAGGTGCTGTTCACCGTAACAGCAGACGGTCGTATTACTGATGTAGAGATCCTGGAGTCGTCCAACAAGATGTTCGAACGCTCTGTGCTTGATGCCTTGAGCAGCTGGCGCTTTGCGCCACGTGTCTCAGGTGGCCAGATCGTTCCACGTAAGGCGACCAAGGTGTTCATCTTCAAGTTGCAACGTCGCTAATGCACAGAAGGCTTCAATAAAAACGCCGCGATTAATCGCGGCGTTTTTATTGGATCGCTGATCAGGTAGAGGAGGGAAGTACATCCTCTTTGATCGCCTGGTATCGCTCCTGCAACTCACGGCGAATTTGCCGCCGCTGCTGTGCCTGTATGCATCGGCGTTTCTCATCAAAGGTCTTAGGTTCCAGTTGGTGGACAGGGCAAGGTTTGCCATCGTCACCCAAGGCAACCATCGTAAAGAAGCAGCTGTTGGTGTGGCGTACCGAGCGTTGCTGGATGTTCTCCGTAATGACCTTTACACCGACTTCCATCGAAGTCGTTCCGGTGTAGTTCACCGATGCTAGAAACGTAACCAGTTCACCTACGTTGACCGGTTCGCGAAAGATCACCTGATCAACCGACAATGTCACGACATACCGGCCTGCATAACGGCTGGCGCAGGCATAGGCCACTTCATCCAGATGTTTAAGCAGGGCGCCACCATGTACCTTGCCAGAGAAGTTCGCCAAGTCAGGCGTCATTAAAATGGTCATACTGAGCTGGTGATTACCGGCTTCCATATAGGCCTCGTCGTATCCTCAAACTACCGGTAATTCCGGCAAGGTCAGTATGCAATGTTATGGCGAATTGCCATAGAGTCTGTTTGCTGCTTATTCCGGCTCACGAACGGCCTGCAGACAAGCCCCGGTCAATCGGCATATCCGCTCCTGAAATCGCAGAAGCCTGCGGCTGACAAAGAAAGTAGACGAGTTCTGCTACTTCCTCAGGTTGAATAAAGCGAGCCTGGTCACCTTGCGGATAGCGATTAAGCAAGTTACGCCGGTAACCACTAGGGTCACCCTGGCCATAATGGGCTGCCTGGAAATCCAGCATGGGCGTATCGATATCTCCTGGTGAGACGGCATTGACCCGCACGCCATCCTTGGCCAGTTCGATAGCCAGGTTCTGGCTAAAGAAGCGAATAGCCGCTTTAGCCGCGCCATAGGCCGCCGCGCCAGAAACAGGTTGGCGACCGGCACCGCTCGAAATATTGATGATTGTTCCGCAGGTTTCCTTGAGAAAGGGAATGGCAGCGGAACACATGAAGAAGGTCGATTTAAGGTTAACCGACATGACAAGGTCATAATCCTCTTCACTAAAGGTCTCGACAGGCCCTTCGCGCCAAACGCCGGCTGCATTAATCAGCGCATCGAGTCGGCCAGTACGCGCCATGACCTTGCTGATGAGATTACGACAACCCTCTGCTGTACCCAGGTCTGCCACGACGCTTGAGTCCAGGGGAACATTGCCGTTGAGGTCGTGCAGGCCATCCTTGTCCAGATCTGCCGCCGCAACGCGCCAGTGACTCTGTGAAAAACGCTGGGCCAGTGCTCGACCGAGCCCGCCAGCGGCACCAGTGATCAGAACGACAGGAGTGCTCATCCAGGGATTACCTTCTAGCGGAAAAGATAGCTATATCCAGACCTTGTACAGTCGCTTACGTTCAGCGTCTGGCCTGTCATTCTCATGCCATCCGCTTTATGTGTTCTCGTAAAGCCTGCAAGGGAAGCAGGCTCACGCTATAACGCGGGTCCAAGGGTCAGCTTTCCAGCCAGACATCTCGCGCCCAGATCCAGACAGAGTCCCAGGTGTCGTCATCCAGTTCACCATCGGACCAGAGCAATACTTCACCTTCCTGGCTTACGGCATAGTAGCCGTCACCGTCTTCGCAAAGCGGGATCAGATCACGGGGCAACCCTTCTGACCAAGCCGTAGCGGCTACCTCTGGAAGGTAGGTATGGGACTGGGGATCGGCTACCGTAACGGGTTCGAGCTTGCCATATACCACATCGCTGACGGTGAGAAGAAACTCGCGAAACTCGGGCGGAAGGCTGATCAACAGCTCTTCTTCGATCTCGACCAAGAGGTCCTCATCGGGTAGCTCGAGCGGTACTGGAACAGGTTCGTTCTCTTCGCGCAGCCTTTCAATCACGTCTTCCATTAATACATCCTCTAGTGCGGGGTGCGTGTTATACCCTAGTCAAGAATATAAAAGATGGAAAAGGTGCCATTGAGAAAGCGCTACCTGTAGGAACAGTGCGACAAACGGTAGAAATAGAAAAGCCCGGACATGCCGGGCTTTTTTTAAACGCAGAACAATTATGTGTTCTGGCGGATACCTGCGAGCAGCCAAGGCTCGTTATTGCCAGCCAGACGCTCCATACGCCAGCTTTCGCTGAAATTCTGACCCTGATCGAAACGAGACTCTTTCGATAGACCAGAGAACGTAATGGTAGCGATGGTCTTGCCTTCCAGTTCTTCCACACCATCCAGCTCGGCATGAAGATTTTCGATGTAGGTGGACTGGAAACCCTCACCCAGGCTAGCACGTTCGTCTTTCAGCCACTGGAGCATCTGAGGCGTCACGAACTCGGCAATCTTGTCCATCTCGTTAGCATCCCAATGCTGCTGCAGAGACATGAAGTGCTCACGGCCCGCGGCGACGAAGCGGTCAGCTTCGAACCAGGAAGGCGTATTCATGACCGGAGCAGCACCGCTGCCCTGATTAAAGCCAGTAGGCTGCTGGTTAGGCGTCTCGCGGTACATCGGAGCATTACCTGCTACTGCAGGCTGATGCTGTTGATGTTGCTGCTGACGACGGCGCGTAAACAGCTTGAACAGGACGAATGCTATCAAGGCCATGATCAGGAAGTCGAAGATCTGGAAGCCTTCGAAACCGTCACCCATGAACATTGAAGCCAGCAAACCGCCGGCGGCCAGACCGGCCAATGGACCTAACCAGCGTGAGGCGCCGCTAGCAGCTGGTGCCGCACGACCCGGTGCTGCTGCCGCTGCACCTGGCTGTTGAGGTGGAGCTGCTTGACGTGTTTGGTGAATAGGAGCTGCGCCAGCTGACTTGCCTCCACCCATGCGCTTGGCATTGGCATCAAGGCTCAGGGTCAGACCCAGGCAGATGATCATGAAAAAACTCATTATGCGTTGCATCGTAAGATCTCTTATCGTGAACTACGTTGGTGCCCATCTTGCGCCGGACATTGCGTAAGGGCTAGCGCTAATTGTTTCGGCTTTTTGCATGTTTTCCCTAAGCCCCCTCATTTGCTCTTGGACTGTTGCCTTATGCGCAATATTTCATGCCATTGGTCAGCTCCAAAAAAGCGTTAGCGCGTCCTCAATTAGAGGTTTTTCTCAAGACTGGCTGTGGTTGAAAGCACAGATCTGGAAGTGATAGCCGAGCGCCATCATTTCATTGCTACTTTGAGCCGGTATGCTGTCCGGACCATTTGCATCTTTGGCTACTAGAGAGAAGTGCTGTGATGCAGGGGATGGTGGCTATCGCTTTACAAGGATACTGGCTTAACCAATGCCTAAAAAAGCAGTGAAGGCAGGGCGGCTGGTAGGGTAGGGCAACTGCATACCTTTATGCAGGGAACAGGCTTGTCTTGCATGCTTCGGCAATCTCCCACCGTTCGACAAGCCTTTTCCTTGCGCCTTTAAGGCTTCAGCGCCAGTAGAACTACACCAAAACCGATTGCGCCAATGCCGCACCATTGCCGCAGCGTCAGTTTCTCGCCCAATAGCAGTACACCGAAAATAGCTACAAGGACTACGCTTAGCTTGTCTACCGGCGCTACCAGCGAGGCATTTCCCATCTTCAATGCTCGAAAGTAGCAGATCCAGGAGGCTCCGGTAGCCAGTCCAGATAACACCAGAAAGAGATAGCTTTTTGGCGAGATCGAGCTTAATGGCTGATACTGACGAGTAGCATAGACGATCAGTGCAAGCGACAGCAGTACTACCCCTGTTCGCAACAAAGTGGCAAAGTCTGAGTTGACTTGAGCAACACCAATCTTGCCGAAAATGGCCGTCAATGCAGCAAAAACCGCTGACATCAATGCCCAGAATACCCAGGAAGAAGCCACGCAATGTCCTTCTTTAAGTCAGACCAGGCGGCCTTGGCCGCCTAAAGTGCACGTTAAACCGGCTCCAACTTGGCGTAACTCACCATCAACCACTTGCTGCCTTCGGCAGTGAAGTTGACTTGAACTCGCGCATGGGGGCCTGAGCCCTCATAGTTCAGAATAACGCCTTCGCCAAACAAGGCGTGTTTGACCCGCTGACCCAAGGCAAACCCAGTATCTGGAACGGCGGCACCCGCGAAAGGATTGGGTCGACCTACGCCAAACGGCTGCTTGACCGAATTGGACAGGCGAACCTCCTGAATCAGGTTTGGCGGAACCTCACGGATAAAGCGCGAGAGCTTGTTATAGGTCTCGGTCCCATGAAGACGACGCGTTTCTGCATAGGTCATCACCAGGCGCTTCATGGCCCGGGTAATACCTACATAGGCCAGGCGGCGCTCCTCCTCCAGACGACCGGGCTCTTCCAGGCTCATCTTGTGGGGGAACAGACCTTCTTCCATACCGGCGAGAAAGACCAGGGGGAATTCCAGACCCTTGGCGCTGTGCAGCGTCATAAGCTGCACACAGTCCTCGTGGCTATCAGCCTGATTATCCCCAGACTCCAGGGCGGCATGATCCAGGAAGTTAGCCAGGGGAGAGCGATCATCGTCACCACTGAAATCAAAGGACTTCGCGGCGCTGATCAATTCCTCAAGGTTTTCAACCCGTGCCTGACCTTTCTCGCCTTTTTCAGCCTTGTGATAGGCCACAAGCCCCGTCTGTTCGATCACGATCTGCGTCAGCGTATGCAGCGGGACATCTTCAGACCTGAGCCCCAGTTCATCGATCAACTCGACAAAGGCATTCAGGCTGGATGCTGCCCGACCGGATACCGACTTGGTGCCGACCGCATCATGCAGCGCCTGCCACATGGAGTAGCCGTTCGTGCGCGCCGTATTGCGCAGGATCTCGACTGTTTTCTCGCCAATGCCGCGAGGCGGGACGTTGATGACACGTTCCAGCGCCGCATCGTCATGGCGATGACAGATCAGGCGCAAATACGCCATCGCATTCTTGATTTCAGCGCGCTCGAAGAAGCGTTGGCCGCCATAGATACGATAGGGAATCTTTTCCCTTAGCAATGCTTCTTCAAGTACTCGAGATTGAGCGTTGGAACGATAAAGGATCGCCATATCATTGAGGTTGAGCCCTTTTTTGGCCTCAGTCTCGATGGTCTCGACAATGTACCGTGCTTCATCATGCTCGTTAAAGCCGGCGTACAGGGTAATAGCCTCGCCTTCACCCGTATCTGTCCACAGCTCCTTACCAAGCCGGTCGCTGTTGTTGGCAATCAGGCCATTGGCAGCTTGCAAGATCGTGCTGGTGGAGCGGTAATTTTGCTCCAGACGAATGATGGCGGCAGAGAAGTCCTGATTGAACTGCTGGATATTCTCGATACGCGCGCCACGCCAGCCGTAAATCGACTGGTCGTCGTCACCTACTACCATCAGACTTTCGCCGCCTTGGGCGAGCAGCTTGAGCCATGCATATTGCACGGCGTTGGTATCCTGGAACTCATCTACCAGCACATGGCGGAAACGCCGTTGGTAATGGGCAAGCAAGTCCGGGTTGTCACGCCACAGCTCCAAGGTACGAAGCAGCAGCTCAGAGAAATCGATGACACCGGCGCGAGCACACGCTGCTTCATACGCTTCGTAAATGCTGCGCATGGTTGCCAGGAACAGATCGCCGCTAGCCTGGATATGTTGTGGACGTAGGCCTTCATCTTTCTGGCCATTGATAAACCATTGCGCCTGCCGCGCTGGCCAGCGCTGGTCGTCCAGCCCCAGCTCACGAATGACTCGTTTGACAAGCCGTTGCTGGTCATCGCTGTCCAGAATCTGAAAGTTCTGGGACAGCTTGGCTTCCTGCCAGTGAGCCCTAAGCAGCCGATGGGCAAGCCCGTGGAACGTGCCGACCCACATACCCTGTGGGTTCATGTTCAAGAGCTGCTCGATCCGGTGCCGCATCTCGGCAGCGGCCTTGTTAGTAAAGGTCACTGCCAGGAGCGAGTGGGGAGACGCATGCTCGACCTGGATCAACCAGGCGATACGGTGCACCAGCACCCGGGTTTTGCCGGAACCGGCACCCGCAAGCACTAACTGTCGGCCAAGGGGCGCCGCCACCGCTTCACGCTGGGCGGCATTCAGGGAATTCAGAAGGAGAGAGAGGTCATCATGCATGAACGCATTGTAACGACTCGCGCGCCGGACTGCATGGGCGGCTGGTCAGCTTCATGCGCGAACCGGCCGCTTTTTTAACGAAATTGCGGGTTTCGCGTGGTCGTACCCGCTTCCAAGTTGCGCATCAACAATCCATATCGGAGATCAATACCTTCCGGAACTGCTAGGTAGACGGTATGGCCACTGCCCGGCGCGGTTTCCAGGCGGATGCCGCGCGCGTTTTCCATCGCTTCGACTGACAGGCTCAGATTGCCGTTAGGCGTCATGACCTCGATAGAGTCGCCCAAGTCGAAGCGATTCTTTACGATCACTTCAGCCAGTCCGTTGCGACGTTCACCGGTCAATTCACCTACGAACTGCTGGCGCTCGGATACTGAATAGCCCTGGTTATAGTTCTGATACTCGTCGTGGACATGGCGGCGCAGAAAACCCTCGGTGTAACCGCGGTGAGCCAATGACTCCAGGGTATCCATCAAGGATTTATCGAAAGGGCGGCCCGCCGCTGCGTCGTCGATAGCCTTGCGATAGACCTGCGCCGTACGTGCCACGTAGTAATGAGACTTGGTCCGGCCTTCGATCTTGAGTGAATGCACTCCCATCTTCGCTAACCGCTCAACATGGTGCACGGCTCGCAAATCCTTGGAGTTCATGATGTAAGTACCGTGATCATCTTCATAGGCCTCCATCAACTCACCCGGTCGGCCTGCTGCTTCCAGCAGGAAAACCTCACCTGTAGGCGTACCGGAGCCTAACGTTGGTTCCGACAAATTGGCTGCGATGGGGTCATGATGCTGCACGATAGCGCCTAATGCATCCTCTTTCCCTGGATGAGCCTTGTACTCCCAGCGACAGGCGTTGGTGCAGGTGCCCTGATTAGGGTCGCGCCGGTTGATATAGCCGGACAGCAGGCAGCGTCCGGAATAAGCCATGCACAGCGCACCGTGAACGAACACTTCCAGCTCCACTCCCGGTACGTGTTGGCGGATCTCTTCAATCTCATCCAGCGACAGTTCTCGGGACAGAATCACGCGTGACAGACCTTGGCTCTCCCAAAACTTCACGCTCGCCCAGTTCACCGCATTGGCTTGTACTGACAGATGAATCGGCATCTGAGGGAATGCCTGACGCACCAGCATGATCAAGCCAGGATCTGACATGATCAACGCATCCGGGCCCGCCCATGGCAATAACGGGCTCGATATCCTTGAGAAACGTCTTCAGCTTGGCGTTGTGTGGCGCGATGTTGACCACCACATAAAATCGTTTGCCTTGCGCATGTGCCTCATTAATGCCCAGCGCGAGGTGCTCATGGTCGAATTCATTATTTCTGACCCGAAGGCTATACCGCGGCTGCCCCGCGTAGACGGCACCCGCTCCATAAGCGAAGGCGTAACGCATGGATTTGAGCGTACCGGCAGGGGAGAGGAGTTCGGGCTTGAAGAAATGCGTGATGCCCATGGAGTAGCGACTTCAAAACCATGAGCTTATGAGAGCAGACTGTGGACGGTATTGATCCAGGTCTATAAACCTAGGGATGCTGTTCGTAGCAAGGATTCGCTAACGCTTGGCGAACCCTTACTTGAATGCGATTAAGCGACTAGATTGCCCAGCAGCATTACAAATCCGAGTACTCCCAACGGGAATGCCCAATACTGCATCGGAATCCAGAACAAGGTGTGGCGCTTACGCAGCTCAACGGTTTGCCGGGTTTCTGGACCAATCAGGATCTTTCCCGGACGGCTATTAAGTTGCTTACCGAAATAAAAAACGGCCATAGCAGATGCAAGTAGCGTTAGCGGAAAAACGATGAGATTACTCGCGCCTAAAAAGCCACCTAGTAAGGAGCCAATCAAGGCCACAAAAAGGGGAATGATGACGACTAAAAAACCAAAACCTTGCCATATTAAGAGCATCTTTATCTTCCTTGATCGGGTTGTGAAACATTAACTACCATGTGGAGCGATCTTCAGACTCTGCCTTTATAAGATCTTCCTTCCACACTATTTTAGCAATTTCATAAATCTTTGAGAAAAAGCCTCTCGGATCAACGATTTCATCTGCATACCAGGCAAGTGATCTGTATTCTTCTTCTAGGTACTCAAAATAAGAACTAAAGTTGTGGCTTTCAATAGACAATAGTTCTCCTAGCTTTTCTAAAAGAACAAGTTTATGTCTATAAGACAGGTATTTTAAGCTGGTAAGAATATATTTTTTTATTATTTCTTCTCTATCAGAGTCTTTATTTGGATCATATTTCCATAACTCCTCCCCTAACGTCTCTTCTCTATCGTATATTTCAATGCCTCCTAAAAAAGAATTAATATTAGCGACATAAGGCTTTTCTAAAAAAGGATGTTTAAGCATAATTAATTTATAGGATAAGCGGTAAAAGGTCTGTCATGATCTTCTTTATCAAATTTTATCTCTGCACCATCCATGTTTTTAATCTCGTGTGGGTTATTAGAATCCTTTTTATTTGGTTTATAGCCATGTCCTGAGCTAGCTTGTTCAATCCTTACTATAGGATTTTCATTCATATCTTGACCAGTGAATTTTGAAAGCCCTCTTGCTTCACGTGTTAAGGCTTCATTAATAGCATGTAGCTGTAACTTCCAATTTTTAAACTGAGAGCTTGGGTTGCCCTTCGCTTTTTTTGGAGCTTTTCCGGTTATAGGATCAGACCCGTCAATAGCTCTTTGTTTGAGCTTATCTCTAGGAACTTCAGGACCATGCTTACCTATAGTATGCATGTCATATTTTTTTTCATACTCTTCGACACGACGTTTAGCATTAGCCTCAGATAATCTTTCTATCTTTGATTGGCGTTCTTCTTGTGTGTGCTCAGGGCTGGGGGCGTTAGGCTCTCCTGAATTTACTTTAGCAGTGGGAATTTCTGCTGTGCCGGTGGAGCAACTTGCTATACCAGGACAATTATTCAACCCCAACGGATCCACCCACCCCGTCGGGTTGGACACATACTGATAGTTATTCAACCCACCCGCTAATTTAATCGGATCGGGTGTCAGAAAGCGGCCCGTATTGGGATTGTAGTAGCGGTGCCGGTTATAGTGCAGGCCGGTTTCTTGGTCAAAATACTGCCCCTGGAAACGCAAAGGGTTTTCCAGTTCGGCGGCTTCCAGTTTGGCCACGTTACCGTAGGCGCGGTACTTGGCAGACCAGACGATAGAACCCGCTGTGCTGGTCAGCTCCTGTGGCGTGCCGAGGTGGTCGAGCTGGTAGTAGTAAGGTTCGGCTGCTTTCCCTTCACCGTGCAGCATCGCCAAGGGGCGGAACGTGCCGGGCTCGTAGATATAGCTACGGTAATGGTCTTGTCCGCTTTCGGCGATGAGCCGTTCGCCTTGCCAGAGAAACTCGGTAGTTTGGCCATCAACAGTTTTGGCGATGCGTCGACCAAAGGCGTCGTAACGGTACTCGGCAATTCGCCCGTCAGGGAGTGTCGCGGCAATCAGGCGGTGCTGGTTGTCATAGCGGTATTCAGTGACCAGTCGCTGACCTGCGCCGCGTCGTTCACGAGTCAGATTGCCATAGGCGTCGTAATCGTAGTGGCTATCGCCTTGCATCAACAGACGGTTGCCTTTGACATTGGCGAGGCGTGCGCCTTCCTGTCCCGTCTGGCTAAGCAGGTTACCAGCGGGATCGTGGGCAAAGCTCTCGGGCAAATCGCCCCGAACCGCTATCAGTCGATCCAGCGGGTCATAATGGAAGTGCTTGTTGCCTTTGCAGGAGTCTTCGATCGCAGCGAGATTGCCGTTGGCATCGTAGGCATAGCGACGTTGATAAACGCTGCGTTCCTGTTGGCTGATGCGGTGGGCTTGGAGGCGGCCTTGCTCGTCATAGTGGTAATGACTGAGCAGTGCACCTTGCTGGCGGTATTGTTCACGTCCGCCCGGTAGGTATTGGTGGGCCGTTAGTGGCTGACCATTCAGGTCAATAGCGCTTAGCAGGCCGCCATTACGATAGCGGTAATCAAGCAGGCTGCCATCGGGTAAGCGGCAATGGCTGAGCTGCCCAAGGGCATCATATTGATAACGGAACGTTGCCCAACCTTGATGCTCGGTAATAAGGCGATCCTGAAGATCGTACTCATAAGCGAGCGGCCATTGGCCGTCATCTACACTGACCAGCCGGCCAAAGGCATCGTAGGCGTAATGGATTTTCTGGTCGTCAGGAAGTGTTTTAACGAGCAGCCGCCCAGCTGCGTCACGCTGGTAGCAGGTAACCAGCTGGCTATTATCTTCGCCGAATTCCGTTTTTTCTGTCAGATGGCCGTTAAGGTCATAGGCATAGGCTGTTGTACGGCCATCAAAGCCTGTTTCTTCTCGAATTAGGCCGTTGGGGTAGTAATCGAGTTGGTAGTGCTCACCGCGCTCGTTTTCGATCTCTGTCAATAACAGGCGAGCATTGTCGTAGCGATAGCGCAGCTGGCTGCCATCAGGGTTGATTCGGCAGCTGACGAGGTGCAGGTTGTCCGCGTATTCGTAGCGGGTAACGCGTCCTAACTCATCCCGCTCGGCTGTTATTTTGCCGTACGCATTGTAGGTAAACGCGCGCGTTCCACAGCCTGGCAGCGTAACCTGACTGAGTCGGCCAACGGCGTCCCATTGATACTGGGTAACAGCGCCTGATTCGTCCTGTCGAGTGATTTGGCGGCCAAGCGCATCGTACCGATAGCGGCGCTTGCCACCGTCGGGTAGCAACTCTTCTATCAGCTGGCCTTGGGGATTCCAGGTGAGTTCATGACGGCTACCATCAGGATGTTGAATACTGAGCAGGTTGCCCTGGCTGTCATAGTGGTAGTGAGTGGTGTTGCCGTCTGGATCCGTCTGAGCGGTAATGTCACCTTGGGCATTACGCCGATATTTCCAGACAGCCTTGCCTCGGCTAACCGTGCGTACGAAGCCTTTATGGTATTCGTAATAGGTAGGCTCATCTTCAGGCGGGATGACAGCAATGAGATGACCCGCCTCGTCATGCTGGTATTCAGTGATAGCGCCTAGCGGATCCTTTTCGGCGATCAGCTGGCCTTTTTCATCGTATACCTTGTGATGCTTGGCACCGTCCGGATCGATCTGTTGGACAAGGCGAGCGTTTTCATCATGTTGGTAGACCTGTTGGCTGCCGTCTGAGTTATGAACGGTAACGGTACCGTTGTCTTCCCAGACGTAACGTGTATCCATCTGAGCAAAATTGGCCCAGTGATGGACGCAACGGGACTGTTTTCCTTCGCCTTCCCATTCCCAGAAGAACGCCGCTCCGCCCGCCAGTTGACGCTCCTGGATAACGTGCTGATCGTTGTAGCGATAATGCTCGCTTTCACCTGCCGCGTTCGTAGCAGACAGGAGTTGGCCTTGGGCGTTATATCCATAGGTGGCCAGGGTTTGAACGGTATGCCAACTCGCTTCTTCATTATCGGCAGGGCGGTAGACCTGATAATCAACCGCTACGATATGGGCGTGCTCATACGTGAAGCGCAGCGCGCGACCCGCAGTGTTCGTTAGGCGAACAATACGGTTTCTCGCATCGCGAGAAATACGTAAGACGTTGTTGTATGTGTCGCTTATCGAAATAAGACGCGCGCTTTGACCTGTCCGGCGGAAGTGATAAAAGTGAGGCGTTGCGCCCGCCTGCGCAAGAACCAGCTCGCTTGGGTCCTCGCCAAGATAGATCGCTGCAGCGGAAAGCCGGTTCGTAATAGCAGGACGTTGCTGGCTTGGTAGTGGAAACTCGGTGCGGCGATTCTCATGGTCTGTCCAGATAACCGTGTCGCCCTGAATGTCTAGCCGGTGGGCCAGGCTATGGCTCCATCCATAGCCCAAGCCAACATTGTGCTCAACGGCACTGGTGCGATAGAGGCGAGACCAGGGAAAGGAGAGCACCCCATCCAGCTCTCCATCGGTCAGGGTAAGCAACTCCTCACCTGTAACCATGGAAACCGGACAGCCATTAGTACAGGTTTTGGCGCATTCCTGCGAAGGTTTGTCGTTAGGATCCTTAGCCGGCTTGGAGACGTCATCAACCTTTTCTTCACGAGACAGACGCGTTTGACGCCGAGTCTTATTTCGACTTGCTGTCGAGGCATTTTCAATTGTCTGGCTCGGCGTATCGGCTGGGGTTGGTCTTTTACTTGCAGTCGCTACCTCGGCGTTGATTTTACGGGCTGTATTCGCCCCGCTAATTTCACCATGGGTAGCTAAAGGTTTTAGGGTATCTGCATGTATAGGCAGGGCATGGGATTGACTTGCGGTGATTAACGTATTAGCAAGCTTATTGATTAAAGCGGTCGCTTTACCGGAGTTAAGTGTTTCCAAAGCTTTGGTGCCAACGCGGATTGCGAGCCCCGCACCGCCGCTCAAAATAATCCCGACGACAATATTGATTAAAAGCTCGCCAGTAAATTGAGCCAGTACTTCAACACATGTCTGAGGCGGTAACAGCTTGACCCAGCTAACAATTGCCGCCACGTAAATAAACATTAGTGGCTCATCACTAGCGATCAGTAAGGCTGTGCTTAGCGATTCCTTAGAGGCGGTATAGAGCTTTTTCAGCTCGTCTGGGCTCAGGTATTTAGCGAGCTTTTTAGCATTCTCATAAGGATGAGCAATCAACTGAAAAAGTGACTTTATGTCGTCCCAGAGCGAGAGCAGTGCATGCTCAAAGCCCTCTAGGGCAGCCTCCAGTTGAAGTTTTAAACGTTGTCCCGAGTTAGCGCTTTGATAGGTGCTCCATAAGGGCTGGAATTGATTGGTCCATTCGCTTTGAAGCCAGGCAGCAAGCTTTTGGATAACACCTTGATAAGAGCCATATAGGGCTTCTACCTGAGCCTTCGTTACATTCGGAAAAAACGTAATGCGATAGAGCTGTCCACGCTTACAGCCAGAAATGACTTTAATGCCACTTGGACCAATTTCATCATTAATGACAGGTCCTGTAACCTCATCTCCGCTCCATGCTTTCGTAACAGGTTCCAGTCGTACGGGTGTATTGCCGATGGGAACAAAGCGGGCGGCTTCAAAAGCATGAACTAACGTGAACTCTCCATTCAGCGGGCACGTTGCGTAGCTTGTAACAGGGGAAGTGTAGTCCTTGCCCTTGCTAACGCTTAACTCATCGCCAATCTTGAATGTCTGATCGGCATCCAATGCCCAGCCAGTCCAAAAACTTTCAGCCAGCTCTTTATAGGTGCCCAAACAGCTTTTGAATTCAGAGATTACTTTGTCTGCATCAGGTGACTCGGCACCCAAACCAATAAATGAGAACGAGCCGAGCAGAGCGCTCATAGCGAAGCATCCTTTTCAAGTTGAGCGATAAGTTGCGCCGTATCGTCCATGTCTGTTCCCTGGCGCTGAACGAAGCGTTTGATCTTTTGTAAAAGATTGATTTCTGGAAATTTGAAGTAAATGTCTGGGTGGTTTTCTTGAATGTGCTGCATCAAGTTATCGATCAGCGTAGAGGCATCGTTTTCATGTAATGCATCAAGTACCGCCTGAGGTACGCTCCACCAAGGGTATGTTCGAGCAGTTTGGTAAGTATTTGAGGCTATGCTGGCGTTGAATTGATTAATCCAATACTGATCGAAGCAAGGTAATACCGTAGAGAGTTGCTGATCCAGGGTCTGAATTACAGGCACTAGATGCCGGCCATCCCAAAAGCGAAAAAACACTTCGCTACCGTCCGGCATAAAGACTTTAGTCAGACTCTTGAGATGCTCGACGATAGCCGCTGGCTCATGCGTGGATAGGGCTAGCCATCCCCAATCTTTATGTTTTTCCTTAGCTGCCCACTCTAGAAATGTGCTGTTTGGGCTGAGCCTACCCAAGTAAGGCATGACCGGCTGCCAGCCAGCGTAGGGGGTACCTTCCCAAATGGGCAGAGGGACAAAAGCTTCATGCGCTTCGTAATAGGCCTTCAGTGGATTGGCATCGCTGGTGTTACTCATCACGACATAAAGGGATGAGTTATCAGCCGAGTGTTGAGTCAACCACTCTTGAGGGGTAAGCGAATTATCAGAGTGCACAGAATCCCTCCTTGCACTTTTCGCATTCTTCACAGAAGGGTGCGTTACGCTTGAAGGTATTGATCTGTGCAGGTGTTAGCAGGGCACCTGCCTTGTCTGCGTCGGCTGGCTTTACAGGACCCGGCAGCAGAGGAGCGGCACCGGTTCCGCTGCCGGCATTGCCGCCAGAGTTGATGCGAACCGTTGGGCCGACGATGGTGATGCCACTGGCGTCCAGCTTGATGAAGCTGCCGCCGGCCTTGAACGTAAGTTCGCTGCCAGCTTCCAGGACAACTTTCAAACCACTGGATAAGTGGATTTCCTGCTCCGCACTGACGAATTGACCCGTACCGATCTTGATATGCTGGTTCTGTCCGACGGTGAGATGATCGTTGGTCTTGACCTCAACCTTGCGGTCCGCATCCGTGGTGCGGTGTTCCTCGGCCTTGTACTCCGTGTAGCTGTTAGCCTCGACGATGTCGTGTCGCTCGTGTCCTACGCGGATCTTTTGGTCGTGCTCGACGTTCTCGTCCCAGTCCCGTTGGGCGTGAATGTAGATCTGTTCCTGACCTTTCTTGTCCTCAATACGCAGCTCGTTATAGCCGCCACCGCCGGGTGTGCTTAAGGTCTTGAAAACGCTACGGGTCTTGTTGGCCGGCAGGTCATAGGGAACATGATGTTCCATGTGGAACAGGCAGCCTGTAACCAGGGGCTGGTCCGGGTCTCCTTCCAAGAATGTGACCAATACCTCCATGCCGATGCGGGGGATGGCGATACCGCCATAACGATCACCCGCCCAGCTGGAGGAGACGCGTAACCAGCAGCTAGTCTGCTCGTTGGCCTGGCCTTCACGGTCCCAGTGGAACTGTACCTTGACCCGACCGTATTCATCACAGTGGATCTCTTCGCCCTTGGGTCCAGTGACCACAGCGGTCTGGCTGCCCAGGATCTTGGGCTTAGGGTGTTCAAGCGCAGGACGGAAGGGTACGTCCCAGGGTGTTGCTGTGAAGCGGTTGCGGTAGCCCTGGGTAAAGCCGTCGTGCTTGTCCACATCACTGGTAACTGACTCTTCCAAGACCTGTGGCTGCTTGCCCTCATGCCAGAGGCCGGTCAGTAGCCATAGCTGGTTCCAATCGCGGCGGGGATGCTCGGACAGCTCCAGGAAATGACCACTAACTAGCTGGGGCTGGTCGCTTTCGCCTTCGGCTAGCTGATAGTCGCTGCGGTGACGCTCAAGGGCGCGCTGGGCGAGATGCTTGCCGCGGGTGCGATCGGTGAAGCGGCCCGGGTAGTCATAGTCTTCCAGGTCGGGCTTGGCCTCGCTCTTGTAGGCCGCTTCCATGCGCAGGCGTGGCTGCTCGAAGTCATAGTCACGGCGGGAGACACGAGCCGTACGCGTTTCCAGGCGTACGCCAAAGCGCTTGACTACCGGCTCGTCTGCTACAAGCCCCGAGCCCTGTACATAAGCAGTCGGTGGTGTGAGCTTGGGAAAGCCGGTTTGGTCATCGCCAAACACCAGGACGTGGTTATCCTGGGTATGCTCGAAGTGGTAGTGCAGACCTTCCTCTTCGCAGAGCCGCTGAATGAAGTGCAGATCAGTCTCATCGTACTGGACGCAATATTCACGAGGCGGATAGACCGTAGGCCCCAATTGGAAGCGGTAGGCGTCCGCCAGGATGCCGTGATCTTCTAGCACCTGGGCGATGATCTGCGGGACGGTAAGCTTTTGAAAGATGCGCTGGTTGGTGCGGTGCGCAAGGTAGGCCAGACGCGGCACTAGCACGACATGATAGCGGGTGAGGCGCTTGCCGGCATCGCCCTGGCCGATCTGGTAGAGCTGGCCGTGAACGCCGCTGCCGTTGGGCGAGAAGGCCAGAAAGGCGCGCTGATGCAGCAGGGCCTCAAGGTCCAGGTCGGGCCGTTCGCTGACCAGTTCGATGTCAAAGCGAAAGGGCTGGCTGATCGACTCCTGTCCTGTAAAGCTCAGGACCTGAAAGTCAGGCGTCTCTCCTTCTGAGGTCGATCCGTGAATGGATAGCGAAAAATGAGCAGTATTCGCTGGGTTGAACATTCCGTGTTCCTCCAGAAGGTTGTTGCGAAAACAATTTCGGCCAGGAGACCTGGCCGAAAGGGCTAACCGTACTGGTATGGGATGAGCCAATGCCAGAAATCATGGCGCTTGGCTTATTTTGCCATCTCAAGCGGCTAGCAGGCAGTGACCCGAGTCTTTTTCTGACCAGTCGGCTTCTGGAGGGGATCAGAAGCCGATATTGAGTCGCGCCTGTTAGACGATCGCCGCTCTATTAAGCGGAGATCGGGGAGCGCCAGTCGTCCGAGCCGGAAGTACCGGATACTTCGTGAGTCCATACGATTTTACGGTAGGTGAAGTACACGTCTTCCAGGTGAGTGAAGTGAGCCATGTTCGGGTCCTGGCAGTTCGGCATGCGAGACTGCACGTCAACGATGATGGCGTCTTCCAGCTCGATGGTGAAGTAGTGCTCCTGAGTACCCGTTGCAGAAGTACGGTACCACTCCAGACGGCACTTGTTCAGGCGTTCGCCAGAGGTCAGTGCGTTGAAGATCAGGGGGGAGGACTTGTCAAAGACCTTGGTGATCATCAGCGGCTTGTGTACACGCTGACCAGTCGGCTGACCGGACTGCGGATCGCGCGGGATGATGACCTGGTGGTTGAAAGCCTGAACCAGAATCTGGTCTTCATGGCCTTCCTGAAAGATGTTGCCGACGGAGTCTTCCGTGAAGGTGCCTGCAGTGATCAGACCTTGCTTGGTGCCTTCGAGGGACAGATACGCGGGTGTTGGCATGATGCTCTCCTTGCCTGAATAGTGGGCCTCTTGGCCCGGGAGCCATTAAGAATACAAACACTATGCCAAAAAAATAAAATCCTTTTAAATCAATAGCTTATAGTTTTATTAAGAACGGGTTGATCGCTTTTGTGAAAGACGTCGCATAAAGATGCGCAGCTTTTTGCGCACTGAGGAGAAAATCTTGCGCAATGGCAAGGAAGCTACTGTTTTCGCCTTGTCTGTGCGTCTTTTGAGCTTCTGGGCTAAAGAGGGTGTGCTAAAAGTTGCGCTATGGATGAAGCCTTCATACCACGGTGTTTATCACGGAAAATACGAAGTAAATGAATGCGTTGGTGCCGATGTAGTATAAAGACGTATCACTACATGTTTTTCTATCTCTGCTAGTTGAGTGCCGCTTGTGAACCTGATGCAACATATCGCCCAGTCGCGCCATTTACTGCGCAAGTCTGAGCTCAAGGTGGCTGAACACGTCATGCTGGATCCGGCGGCTGTCATGCACAGCTCGATGGCGGATCTCGCGCATGAGGTGGGCGTCAGCGAGCCTACGATCGTACGGTTCTGCCGTGCTATTGGCTGCGATGGTTTCCAGGATTTGAAGCTGCGTTTGGCACAGAGTCTTGCATCAGGGGCAAGCTTTGGTCAGTTTGCTATCCACGAGAACGATTCGGTTGTCGATTTCAGTCTGAAAATTTTCGACACTACGCTGCATACGCTGATGGATATCCGCGAGCGGCTGGATATGCAGGCGCTCGAACAGGCTATTGAGGAGATTTCCAAGGCCAAGCGCGTTATGTTTTATGGCTTTGGCGCTTCTGGAGCTGTGGCGACGGATGCCCAACACAAGTTTTTCCGCCTCTTGCTCAGCGCTTTTGCCTATTCCGATCCGCACATGCAGGCGATGTCGGCGGCGACACTGACGCCGGAAGATGCAGCAATCTGTATCTCCCAGTCTGGCCGCTCCAAGGATCTGCTGATTACTGCAAATCTGGTACGCGACAGCGGCGCCAAGCTGATCACGATTTGTCCGAGCCAGACACCCCTGGCGGAACTGGCTAATGTCAGCCTGACCATTGATGTACCGGAAGATACCGAGATCTATACACCGCTGACATCACGTATTGCACACCTTGTCATTATCGACGTGCTGGCAATGGGTGTGGCCATGTCTCGTGGGCCGACGCTGGTTAATCACCTTAAGGGCGTCAAGCGCAGCCTGCGAAGCCTGCGGTTGTCGCCCAAGAGCATCAAGCATCAGGACGAGCGCGACTCGCATTGATGATCAGGTGCAGCTCTTCGGCTGTCCCTTAAGCTTAACCAAGGTTTCGCCAAACCGTCATCTTTCCTGAGCAGGCTAAAGGCTCCACCTTTGCTTGGGAGATACGGTATGGCCATGCGTATGGACAGCGATTTTCTCGATGCTAAAACTCGCCGCAAACTGGCTGATCAACGTCGCATGGCTTTTCGCCGTGCCATTGAGGATCGTAACGAGCAGCTGCGTTTAGAGCAGGAGTTAACGGATTATCCTGAGCTGCTTTCCGCCCCTGTGGTCATGAGCGCTCAGGTATCAGCCCACTGATCCGTTCGGCTAATGCGGTGATTCGACTCCGTTCTTCCCGAATGAAGTTAAAAAACGCCTGTGCCACAGGGGACAGGCGTTTACTACGCGGGTGAACTACACACCAGCTACGATAGAGCGGTAACTCCTGCACGGGCAGCTCGCACAGTAGCCCAGCGTTGAGCTCTCGATAAGCTGCCAGCCGCGGGAGCAAAGCAATGCCCAGCCCTGCAATAACGCCTTCTCGTATGGCTTCCAGTGAAGTCAGCTCCTGTATATCGGAAAAATGAGCACGCTTTTGCTTGAAGTGTTCATCACAAGCTTTTCGTGTACTAGAGCCGGACTCACGTATCAACAGTGGATAGGCGCTCAAATCTTTCAAGGTCAGGCTGCCGGATTGGCAAGCGGGGTGCTCCGGTGCGGCCAACGCGATAATTTCATTATTAAGAAAAGGCAGGAACTCCAGATCTCGATCGGAAGGCACCAAGGACATGATTACGATTTCATCACGGTTTTCAGAAAGCCGCCTGAGCATGTGGTCGTGGTTGCCTACGCAGAGATGGACACTGACTTCTGGATGCTGTTGTTTGAACGCTGCAAACAGATGAGGGGCCAGGTACTGCGCGCTGGTTTCTACGCCCAGGCGAAGTTGTCCATGAAGCGAGCCCAGGAGATTGGAAAGTTGCATATCGAGGCTGTTGAGGCGCCCGAAAATATCCTGCCCTGCACGTAACAAGGCTTCGGCCGCTTCGGTGAGGTACAGCTTTCTGCCGCTGTACTCAAATAAAGGCTGACCAAGCAGCTCTTCCAGCTGACGTATCTGCAAGCTGACAGCAGGTTGGGTCAACGCCATGATATCGGCTGCACGGCTGTAGGAGCGCGTTTCGCAAACAGCCTCAAAGACTTGCAATTGGCGTAATGTCATACGCATCAAGGGTTTACGCATGGCTGGGCTGGGCTCTTCTTTTACCTATAAGTAATACCTTATAGATACGCTAATAATTATTGATTTTCCATAATCCTAATAGGCGTCTAGGTTTTAGAGCGAACAAGAACAAATGCCCAAAAGGGCATCCTATCTCGCTCAAGAGGCCGGCGTGTGATCAAGAAAATCCTCATCGCCAATCGTGGCGAAATTGCGGTACGTATCGTACGTGCCTGTGCCGAAATGGGTATTCGCTCGGTAGCTATCTATTCAGAGGCTGACCGCCATGCGCTGCATGTAAAACGGGCCGATGAAGCACATAGCATCGGCAATGACCCGCTTGAAGGCTATCTGAACCCCCGAAAACTTGTGAACCTGGCGGTTGAAACCGGTTGTGATGCCTTACATCCAGGGTATGGCTTCTTATCCGAAAACGCTGAGTTGGCAGAGATTTGTGCGCAGCGCGGGATCAAATTTGTCGGCCCTAGTGCTGAAGTGATCCGGCGGATGGGAGACAAGACCGAGGCGCGTCGCAGCATGATGGCGGCTGGTGTGCCGTGCACGCCGGGTACCGAAGGAAACGTTGCCGATTTGGATGAGGCGCTGCGTGAGGCGGAACGTATCGGCTATCCGGTGATGCTCAAGGCTACGTCTGGAGGTGGCGGCCGGGGTATTCGCCGCTGCAACAGTCGTGAGGAGTTGGAGCAGGCGTATCCCCGCGTGATTTCCGAAGCGACCAAGGCGTTTGGCAGTGCTGAAGTATTTCTCGAAAAGTGCATCGTCAATCCCAAGCACATCGAGGCGCAGATTCTGGCGGACCGCTTTGGCAATACCGTGCATTTGTTCGAGCGGGACTGCTCGATCCAGCGCCGTAATCAGAAGCTCATCGAAATTGCCCCCAGCCCGCAACTGACTCCAGAGCAGCGCGCTTATATCGGTGATCTGGCCGTACGCGCCGCCAGGGCGGTGGGCTATGAGAATGCCGGTACTGTGGAGTTCCTACTCGCAGAAGGCGAGGTGTACTTCATGGAGATGAATACCCGAGTGCAGGTTGAACACACGATTACCGAAGAAATCACCGGTATCGATATTGTTCGCGAGCAAATCCGTATCGCCTCCGGGCAGCCGCTATCGGTCAAGCAGGAAGACATCATTCATCGCGGGTTTGCGCTGCAATTTCGTATCAATGCGGAAGACCCTAAAAACAATTTCCTGCCCAGCTTTGGCAAGATCACCCGTTATTACGCCCCTGGCGGTCCGGGTGTACGGACGGATACGGCCATCTATACGGGTTATGTGATCCCGCCGTTTTACGATTCCATGTGCTTGAAGCTGATTGTCTGGGCGCTGACGTGGGAAGAGGCGCTGGAGCGAGGTTTGCGTGCACTCGACGACATGCGGGTGCAAGGCGTGAAAACCACCGCACCGTATTACGAAGCAATCCTGCGTAACCCAGAGTTTCGCAGCGGTCAGTTCAACACGAGCTTTGTGGAAAGCCACCCGGAGCTGACGCAGTACTCGATCAAGCGCAACCCCGAGCAACTGGCCTTGGTCATTGCGGCTGCCATCGCCGCCCATGCCGGCCTGTGAGGAAAACAAGAATGTCCAAAAAGATCTTTATTACCGATACCGTTTTGCGTGACGCCCACCAATCCCTGCTGGCAACGCGCATGCGTACGGAAGATATGCTGCCTATTTGCGACAAGCTGGACCAGGTCGGGTATTGGTCACTGGAAGTCTGGGGTGGTGCAACGTTCGATGCCTGTGTGCGCTTTCTGAAAGAAGATCCGTGGGAGCGTTTGCGTAAACTGCGGGCCGCCTTGCCCAATACCCGCCTGCAAATGCTGTTGCGGGGGCAGAACCTATTGGGTTATCGCCACTATAGTGATGATGTGGTCGAGGCCTTTGTGGCCAAGGCGGCGGAAAACGGGATCGATGTCTTCCGGATTTTCGATGCCATGAACGATGTACGCAATCTGGAAACGGCTATCAAGGCTGTCAAGAAAAGCGGCAAGCACGCTCAGGGCACCATTGCCTATACAACCAGCCCGGTGCACACGGTTGAGGCGTTTGTCGAGATGGGGCGCACCATGGCCGGCATGGGCGTGGACTCTATTGCAATCAAGGACATGGCCGGCCTGCTCACGCCCTATGCCACGGGTGAGCTGGTAAAGGCATTGAAAGAGGCATTGGATCTGCCGGTGTTTATCCACTCTCATGACACGGCCGGTGTGGCTGCCATGTGCCAACTCAAAGCGGTTGAGAACGGAGCGGACCATATCGATACTGCCATTTCCAGCCTGGCCTGGGGTACTAGCCACCCGGGAACCGAGTCTATGGTCGCCGCGTTGCGTGGTACGCCTTACGACACTGGGCTGGACCTTGAGCTGTTACAGGAGATTGGTCTGTATTTCCATGCCGTTCGCAAGAAATACCACCAGTTCGAAAGTGAATTCACTGGCGTAGATACCCGTGTGCAAGTCAATCAAGTGCCGGGCGGGATGATTTCCAACTTGGCCAACCAGCTGCGCGAGCAGGGCGCGCTCAATCGCATGAGCGATGTGCTGTTGGAAATCCCGCGAGTACGCGAAGACCTGGGTTTTCCACCGCTGGTGACGCCAACTTCGCAGATCGTAGGCACTCAGGCGTTCTTCAATGTCCTGGCGGGGGAGCGTTACAAGACCATCACCAACGAGGTAAAGCTGTACTTACAGGGCCGTTACGGCAAGGCGCCTGGTAAGGTCTGCGAATTGTTGCGCAAGCGGGCCATTGGTAATGAGGAGGTGATCGAAGTCCGGCCAGCCGACTTGCTCAAGCCAGAGCTTGATAATCTGCGTCGAGAGGCAGGTGATCTGGCCCAATGTGAGGAAGATGTACTGACGTTTGCTATGTTCCCGGATATTGGGCGCAAGTTTCTGGAGGAGCGTGCTGCCGGAACGTTGCAACCAGAGGCGTTGTTACCTATCCCTGACGGTAGCGGCACAACTTTGGCGCAGGAGGGGGTACCCACCGAGTTCGTTATCGATGTGCATGGTGAAAGCTATCGAGTAGACATTACCGGTATTGGCCTGAAGGGTGAAGGCAAACGACATTTCTACCTGTCTATCGACGGCATGCCGGAAGAGGTCGTATTCGAGCCTCTTAATAGCTATGTCTCGGGCGGTGACGGTAAGCGTCGGCAGGCGAGTGCGCCGGGGGATATCAGTACGACCATGCCGGGCAATATTGTCGATGTGTTGGTGAAGGAGGGCGATGTGGTCAAGGCAGGTCAGGCGGTACTTATCACCGAGGCGATGAAGATGGAAACGGAGATCCAGGCGTCTATCAACGGTACGGTAAAGGCGGTGCACGTAGCAAAAGGTGATCGCGTCAATCCAGGTGAGGTATTGGTCGAGATCGAAGCCTGAACAAACGGTGGAGTGGGCGGCCTTAGAGGACTGCCCGCTTCGCCGTCCAGGTGACATGTTGATGTGCAAGGGCTTCAGGTAACAGCGGCTCTGCCAGAAAGAAGCCTTGAGCCAGGTCGCAGCCCAGTTCGCACAGTAGATCCAGATGCTCTTGGGTCTCGATACCCTCAGCAATGATCTTGGCGCCAAACGCCCGGCTCATGTCGACCAGGGATTTGAGTAATGCCCGACGTTTATCGGCGTCTTCTACCTGAATGATGGAAGAATCGATCTTTACGGTATTGAACGGTAGGGCCAACAGATAGGCGATATTGGAATGCCCGGTGCAGTAATCATCCAGCGATAAGCAGACACCTAAGCCTTGCAATGTAGCAAAGGTTTCGCGCACTTGCGGGGTGATGTTTAACGGGACACCTTCGGTCAATTCGAGGGTCAGTCGTGCAGGTGTGAGCTTGGTTTCTCTTAAAATCTCAGCTACGCGCGCGGCAAAGTTTGGGTCGGCAAACTGTAGAGGCGAGACGTTTACTGAAAGGAAATAGGCTTTTGGCCATTGAGCGGCCTGCCGACAAGCCGTACGCAATGCCCATTCACCCAATTCCAGAATAAATCCGCTTCGCTCGGCCAAGGGTATAAAAAAGTCGGGTGATATCAGGCCGCGTACTGGATCATTCCAGCGGAGCAGGGCTTCATAGCCAACAACCTCTGTACTTGGGCACTCATGGATCGAGTGATATTGCATGTACAGTCGGCCCTCATCCAGCGCGTGGCGCAGGTCGGCTGGCTTCAGCTCCGGGAACCCATCGGCCATTTCAAAAACCTGGCTGTCCGCACGGCAAGCAAGGGCAATTTGGTTTCGCCCCGATCGCTTGGCTCGGTAAAGAGCCCTGTCCGCGAACTCAATCAGTTGTGACTGGTCGTCCGGCTGAGGTGAGTCCTGGTCGCTGCACGCTGCACCAATGCTGACAGAAACGATCAGCAATTCATCGCCCCGCGCCTGATGAGGGATGCCCAGAGATTCGATAGCGGCACGCAGGCGCTCAGCGGTAGCGTGGGCTTGCTCCAGTGTGCAGTTAGGCAAGAGGACGGCAAATTCCTCACCTCCATACCGAGCCAGCAGGTCAACTTCACGCAATTGTTCACGCAGGGCAGAAACAATGCATTGCAGGCAGTTATCACCTGCTGGGTGCCCATACAAGTCGTTGAAGCGCTTGAAGTGGTCAACGTCCAGGATAAGCAAGGAAAAAGGAACGCCACTTGCTTCGTAACGGTTCCATAGATCATCCAGCTGCGTAACAAAGTATCGGCGGTTGGCGATACCGGTCAGCGAGTCCGTATCTGAAAGCGTTTGCAAGGTACGATTCGTACTAGAAAGGCTTTGAACACGCAGCTTCTCCCTGAGATTAAGTAAGTAGGAGTAACGCTCTGAGCGCTCCAGCCAGAAGTTAGCAAGCAGGGAAAAAGCACCCGTCACTATGGTTATGCAGGTTGTAAACAGCCCTTGGGGAAAGGTCGTACTTACAGTGAAGGCGCAGCCTATGATGACGGGAAGCACCAGTATCATGAAGGGCAGCGCATACCGGAAAGGTAAGGCTGCGGTGTTATTGGCATAGATCAGGATCAGGGGAAGCGAGAACAGACACAAGGCTCTGTCTGGTGATGAAGAAGACAGGATAATTGCCACTGCTGCAATGAACCCGGCGAGGCATGGTAGCCAGGCGCACAGCTCCCGAACCCGATAAGAAGTGGTTTTCTTCAATATGCCAAGGCAGGCCAGTGTGGGAAGCGAAGCGCAAAGAAAATGCCACAGAATGGCTTGAAAGAAGATGTCTTTCAGTAATAGCCATTCGCATAGCAGAAAACTGTTATAGGCAAAGAACGCAGTCACATGTGACCGGTAGATATGCCGCTTGCGTCGCTTGTGAATGTCGTCCTGGTAACGATTTTCGACCATGGCGCTAAACATCAGCACACGAGACGGATGAGCAATATCTATCTCGATTTGCTTGCCAAGATCGGTGGGTAGGGTCATGCCAGAACCTGTTTGGAATAGTGCGAAGGTCACGGTCGAACTCATAGTAAGTAGCACCCTGACCTTTTAGTGAAGTAGCTTTTTGCCATCACTAAAAGACTAAATTTAGCGAAATAGTTCACGTCCAGTAACTCCCACCGGACCAGCGGACTAATAGCCGTCTTAATGGTGAATATGACATTTTGATATTGGTATCGCGCTAATTCTTGACTAAAATAGTCAGGCTTAATGACGTCGAGGATTCTCAATGAGCGTTTCTATTACCTCCGCAGCACCTCGCCAGATCACAACGCCAATGGTGGCGTTAGGGCTGGTGGTTCTAGGCGCTGTGTTTTTGGATATGGCTGTCAGCGGACGGCAAGCGCTGCTGTTTATTCTGGGCGGAGCGCTGGGACTGACGCTTTATCATGCTGCTTTTGGGTTCACGTCGGCATGGCGTGTCTTTATTCGTGACCGACGTGGAGCGGGTCTGCGCGCTCAGATGCTCATGCTGGCCATCGCTGTTGTGCTGTTTTTCCCAGTCTTGGGTGCAGGTACATTGTTTGGCCAGCCCGTTACGGGTCTGGTGTCACCCGCAGGAACGTCTGTTGTAGTGGGTGCCTTTATCTTTGGTATCGGCATGCAATTGGGAGGCGGGTGTGCTTCTGGCACACTGTTTACGGTTGGTGGCGGTAATGCACGAATGCTGGTAACGCTGCTGTTCTTTGTTATTGGCTCCGTCATTGCCACGCATCATCTGGGCTGGTGGTTCGCACTGCCATCGTTGCCAAAAATCTCCCTGGTAACCAGCCTGGGCGTCATACCCGGTATAGCTGTCAGCCTGGCGCTGTTTGGCTTCATTGCCTGGATGACCGTACGCCTGGAGCGTCGTCGCTATGGCAGCCTGGAAGCAACTGTACCTAACGAGCATCAGGGTGCTGCACGCTTCCTGCGCGGGCCATGGCCGTTGGTCTGGGGTGCGATTGCACTGGCTATCCTGAATTTCTGTACGCTGGCTTTGGCAGGCCGTCCATGGGGTATTACCTCGGCCTTTGCGGTTTGGGGTGCCAAAGGTGCCCAGTTGTTGGGCATCGATGTCGCCAGCTGGGATTTCTGGCAATTACCGGCTAACGCCAATGCCTTGAGCCAGCCTGTATGGTTCGACATTACCAGCGTGATGAACTTCGGCATTATCCTTGGTGCGCTGATTGCTGCGGGTCTGGCCGGTCGTTTTGCGCCTAGCCTGAAGATTCCAACGCGTTCGCTGGTAGCGGCTGTAATAGGCGGCCTTCTCCTAGGCTACGGTGCCCGTTTGGCCTATGGCTGCAATATCGGGGCGTACTTCAGCGGTATCGCGTCTGGCAGTCTGCACGGTTGGCTGTGGTTGGTGGCAGCCTTTATCGGTAATAGTGTGGGTGTACGTATTCGACCCGTTTTCTTCCCGGGTGAACGTCCTGCTACCCAGCTGACCGGCTGCTAAGCGTCAGGTGAAAACAAAAAGGGCCCCTAGGGGCCCTTTTTCGTATGGCTTACTCGGCAAGTTCGCCGCAGAGGTCCTGCTGCAGCCAGTAATCGACTTGCTCGGGAGATAGGCCTGAACCTATCAATACCTGCAACTTGGCTACAGCCGCTTCACGTGTCATGCCGCCACCAGAGACGACACCATATGCGCGCAGCTTGCTGCCTGCTTCATAGATATCGAGTTCGACGCCACCTTCGTGACACTGCGTGACGGCAATCAGCGCAACACCTTTAGAGGAGGCTTCGTTTAGGCTGGCCAGGAAGGCATCGTTATCGCTTGGCCCTGTTCCGCTGCCGTAACATTCCAGTACCAGGCCCTGTACACCGGCGTTAACCAGAGCGGATACATGCTGGGCTGAAATGCCTGGGAAGAGTGGCAGAACAGCTACATTGGCGACTTGTCTAGCTTGGCCTGCCTTGAGCTCAGCTGGCAATGTCTGACGGTGTTGAGTCAGACGCTGCCGCTCTAATGTCTTGAACGGATGACGACCAACGCTGCGGATCTTGCTGCAGCGAGCCGCATGCAGCAGCGCACCGTGAAAATACAGGTGTACGCCCTGGGGAGCACCGCTTGCGAGTGTCTGTAGAGCACCGTCCAGGTTCTCCCAGGCGTCGCTGTCTGGCACGCCGGCAGGCAACATTGAGCCTGTCAGCACCACAGGAATATCAAGCCCCAGCAGGTGAAAGCTCATGGCCGCAGCGGTATAGGCTAGCGTGTCGGTTCCATGCAGGACCAACACGCCGGTATAGCCTTGCTCGGCTGCCCGGACAATGGCCTCACTAAGCCTCAGCCAATAGGCGGGCGTCATGTTGGCACTGTCCATCAGAGGCAGTACTTCACAGAAGTGCCACTCCGGCAATGCTCGCTCAGGCACCTGGGCCAGGAAGGCGCGCATGCGCGCCTCAAAGCCGGACGCAGGCACTAAACCGTTTTCAGTGGCCTGCATGCCAATGGTGCCACCGGTATAAAGCACCATAAGGCGCTGTGAGTTACCGGCTTGCGTCATGGCGTTTTCACGCTCTTGGCTGAAGCGGAAGCCTTCCAAACCGTTGGGTCGAGATCCAGATCAGAAAAGCTTTTGGGATCGAAAACCGGAACCTTGTTGCCAGCCCGGATCTGACGGTCATAGTCACGCATCACGCGTAACCCCACCTTGAACAGAAACGCCAGGGAGATCAGGTTGACTACTGCCAGCAAGCCCATGGTGAGGTCGGCAAAGCCGAACACGGTGGTCAAGTCCTGCTGTGAGCCCCAAATCACCAGCGCCACAACCAGAATACGATAGACCATCAGAGCAACACGGCTCTTGGTGAAAAAGCTCAAGGCATTCTCACCCAGATAATAGTTGTAGATGATCGTTGTGAACGCGAACAACAACAGGGCAATACTGATGAAAACCCGTCCCCACTCGCCAACCGTTGCGGCCAGGGCCGTTTGAGTCAGTACAACCCCGGGAATATCAGCACCTGGCTCATAAACGCCAGACAGCAGGATAATAAGGGCCGTTGACGTGCAAATAATGAGCGTGTCGATGAATACGCTAAAGGACTGCACAACACCCTGGGCTGCCGGATGGGAAACTTCCGCAACAGCCGCTACGTTCGGTGCACTACCCAGACCCGCCTCGTTGGAGAACAAGCCGCGTTTGACGCCCATCATCAGCGCCGCACCCAAGCCACCGGCAAACGCAGGCTCAAGGCCAAAGGCACTGCGTACAATCAGGGCCAACGCCTCGGGAACGCGATCAATGTGCAGAACAATGACGCCTAGGGCAATGGCTATGTAGGACAACGCCATCACAGGAACCAGGATGTCGGCTACCTTGGCGATCCGTACCACGCCACCAAAAATGATCAGGGTTATTACAGCGGTAAAGACCAGTCCAGTGACCAGCGTGGGTAGACCCAGCGAGTCAGAGAGCGAGGAGGCAATCGTATAGGACTGTAGTGCGCTGAAGCCCAAGCCGAACGTGACCAGCAGCAGGATCGAGAACAGGATCCCCAACCAACGTTGCTTCAGGCCATGCAAGATATAAAAGGCGGGACCACCCCGGTACAGACCATTGCCATCGCTACGCTTGTACAGCTGAGCCAATGCACATTCAAAATAACTCGTGGCCATGCCCAGCAGGGCTACTACCCACATCCAGAAGACCGCTCCCGGTCCGCCCAGGGTAACGGCCACCGCAACCCCGGCAATGTTTCCAGCGCCTACACGACCCGCCACGCTAAGCATCAGGGCTTGGAAGGAGCTCAATTGGCCGGGTTTACGTTGAAAGGCTTCGCCAAGAATGCTGAACATGCTTCCTAAATACCGGAACTGCACGAAACCCGAAAACAAGGTGAAGACAAGACCCAGGCCGATCAGGCCAACAATGAGCAGTTTGCCCCAAAGAAAGTCATTCAGGAGATCAAGCATGAGTGCTTTCGCCTACTTGTAGTAATAGAAGCACCTGGGCTCCGGATAAATCCTGGCCAAGGCATTATATGGGCGAGCGGTAAGCCACTAATTGGAATCCGCTGCCATCAGTACCAACCCAAGGGTATGACAGAACCCCTAAATCGCAAGGTATGCGAGCCGGAAACACGGCAGGCGGCGAGGTTGGCGCGCGTATCATCCAGAAGAGAGGACAAGAGATCAAATCTAACTGCCTCAAGGGATGTGCTGGAGCACGACCGTTTATCGCAATGGGCCGGCTGAAAAGTGCCTTTCCTTGATAACGCGTATGGCTAAGAAGCTTGATCTAGAGCGAATTAAAAAAAGCGGGTACCCGAGGGCACCCGCTTAAAGCTCCTCACGAGAGTTGTGAGGAGCGCCGGTTAAGCCATGAGTTTTTTCGGTGCTAGACGCGGAGCGATCATGTTTTCTGGGCGCAGAATGTCAGCCAGCGTCATTTCGTCGAGCAGATTCTCTTCCCGGACCAGCTCCAATACCCCGCGGCCTGATTCCAATGCCATGCGCGCGATACGGGTCGAGTTTTCATAGCCGATATAGGGATTGAGCGCCGTTACGAGGCCAATAGAGTGCTCCACCAGCTCGCGGCAACGGTCGACATTGGCCGTAATCCCGTCAATGCAGTGCTCGCGCAGCATGTCCATGGCGCGCTTGAGCAGACGGATCGAGTCGAAAATCTTGTAGGCGATCAGTGGCTCCATGACGTTGAGCTGAAGCTGGCCGCCTTCTGCTGCCAAGGTTAGCGCCAGGTCGTTGCCAATCACCTCGAAAGCAACCTGGTTCACAGCTTCTGGAATGACCGGATTCACCTTACCTGGCATGATCGAGCTACCCGGCTGACGTGCCGGCAGGTTGATTTCGTTGATGCCGGTGCGCGGACCGCTAGAAAGCAGGCGCAGGTCATTGCAGATCTTGGACAGCTTGACCGCCAGACGCTTGAGCATGCCGGAGAACAGCACGAAGGCCCCCATGTCTGAGGTCGCCTCGATCAGATCAGCAGCGGGCTTGAGTGGCTGGCCACTGATTTCGGCCAGACTGCGAACAGCCAGGGTCTGGTAGCCTGGGTCCGCGTTGATGCCGGTGCCAATAGCCGTGCCACCCAGATTTACCTCGGTAAGCAGATCCGGCGCGATGGTCTTTAGCTTGCCCAGGTCCTCACTCAATGTAGTAGCGAACGCGCGAAATTCCTGGCCGAGCGTCATCGGCACGGCATCCTGCAATTGGGTGCGACCCATCTTGAGCACACTGGCGAATTCTACCGACTTGCCAGACAGGGATTCGATGAGGCCTTCCAGGCTAGAGAGCAGCGTGTCATGACCCAGCAGCAAACCCAGGCGGATAGCCGTCGGGTAAGCGTCATTGGTGGACTGCGCCATGTTCACATCATTGTTCGGATGCAGGTATTTGTACTCACCCTTCTCATGGCCAAGGACTTCCAACGCCACGTTGGCAATGACCTCGTTGGCGTTCATGTTGGTGGAAGTGCCCGCGCCACCTTGAATCATGTCCACCACGAACTGATCGTGATACTCGCCATTGATGATCTTGGTACAGGCCATCACGATGGCTTCGTACTTGTCGCCTGGCAAATACCCGAGTCGATAGTTTGCCTCGGCGGCGGCCTGCTTAACCATTGCCAACGCAACAACCAGCTTGGGGTAGTGTGAAAGCGTTACACCGGAAAGACGAAAGTTATTAACTGCGCGTAACGTTTGAATGCCGTAATAAGCTTCAGCGGGGACTTCGAGCGTACCAAGCAGATCTTTTTCGAGGCGAGATGATGCAAGTTCGGACATGATAGGGGATCACTTCCCGGTGGGTGTTGAAGGCCTGATGCGGTATACAATAAGGGCTCCAGCCAGACGCTGGCCAATGCTGTATCGGCGCACCCTATGCCGAAATTGCATATCATGTGATGTGACGCATTGGGATCGGCAAGCGTATCCCCTTCGTGAGTATGACCATGAACCTCGAAATGAAGTGGCTTGAGGACTTTATTGCCTTGGCTGCAACCCATAGCTTTTCCCAGGCGGCTGAGCGCCGCTTCGTAACTCAACCAGCCTTCAGTCGGCGTATTCGCAGCCTGGAACAGAGCCTGGGGCTGACCTTGATTGACCGCTCGCGTACCCCTGTATCACTGACAGAATCGGGGCAGCTTTTTCTCGTTACGGCACGCAGCGTCGTCGAGCAGCTTGGCGAAGTGATTCGTCATCTTCACCATCTGGAGGGCGGGCAGGGTGAGGTCCTGCAGTTTGCTGCTGCGCATTCCTTGGCGCTGGGGTTTTTTCCGGGGTGGATCGCTCGCTTGCGAAGTGAGGGGCTGAATATTGCGAGTCGCTTGATCGCAACCAATGTCGGCGAAGCTGTGCACGCGCTTCGAGAAGGGGGGTGTGATCTCATGATGGCTTTCTACGACCCGGATGCGGCCTTGCAGATGGACCCGGAGATCTTTCCCTCTATCCATCTGGCACTGACTTCAATGCTGCCGGTCTGTGCCGCCAAGGAGGATGGTTCACCGCTGTTTGACTTGGAGAGCGGCCAGAACTTCCCGCTGCTGGCCTATAGCGCCGGGGCCTTCCTGGGGCGCTCGGTCAATTTGCTGCTACGTCAGCGCAAGCTGCGCTATACAACCGTCTATGAGACTGCCATGGCAGACAGTCTCAAGAGCATGGCCCTGCAGGGACTAGGCATTGCGTGGGTACCACATTTGAGTGTGACGGCCGAGCTGGCGCGGGGTGAACTCGTTCCTTGTGGTGGTGAACAGTGGCAGATTCCTCTGGAAATTCGCCTGTACCGCTGCTCGCTCGTTCGTAAGGCTGCGGTGAGGCTGCTATGGCGCAAGCTTGAGGCGGGAGCCGGGGCGACTGCCTAAGCGTGTAGTGTCTGTTTTGTACCTGTTAGGAGCAGAAACGGGCGGGCCGCCAGACAGGAAACAATGAGTCGTTATAAAAGGCCATTCAGCCTCTTCGTCTGGCTTGGCTTTACGGTATACTCAGTGGCCCTTGAGGCCGGTCTACATACCGGTCTGCATATACAAGCCACGTGCGGTCTTCCGGCGTGGCTTGTTGGTTTCTGATGCGCCTGCGGGCGCCTGACAAGAGGCACGACGATGAGCGCACTCGTAGGCGTGATCATGGGCTCCAAGTCCGACTGGTCTACCTTGAGCCACACCGCCGACATGCTGGAAAAGCTGGGCATTCCTTTTGAAGTGAAGGTGGTCTCTGCCCACCGTACCCCCGACCTGCTGTTCCAGTACGCCGAAGAAGCGGCTGGACGCGGTATCGAAGTCATCATTGCAGGCGCAGGCGGCGCCGCACACCTGCCTGGTATGTGCGCAGCCAAAACTCACCTGCCCGTACTGGGCGTTCCAGTGCAGTCTTCCATGTTGTCAGGCGTCGACTCGCTGCTGTCTATCGTCCAGATGCCAGCCGGTGTTCCGGTAGCTACTCTGGCCATTGGCAAGGCAGGCGCTATCAACGCTGCACTGTTGTCAGCCAGCATTCTGGGTGGCAAATACCCTGAATATCACGAGGCATTGAACCGCTTTCGTGAAGAACAGACACGCACTGTGCTGGATAACCCGGATCCGAGGGAAGCCTGATGAAAATTGGAGTCATCGGTGGCGGCCAACTGGGCCGTATGCTGGCGCTGGCGGGTACTCCGCTGGGTATGGGTTTCGTGTTTCTCGACCCCGCCCCGGATGCGTGCGCCGCGGCGCTGGGTGAGCATATTCGTGCAGATTACAGCGACCAGGACCACTTGCGTCAGCTGGCTGATGAGGTTGACCTGGTTACATTCGAGTTCGAAAGCGTCCCGGCTGAAACCGTTGCGTTCCTCTCCCAGTTCGTTCCGGTTTTTCCTTCAGCTGAAGCGCTGCGTATCGCCCGCGATCGGTGGTTTGAAAAGTCCATGTTTCAGGATTTGGGCATCCCGACGCCTGAATTCGCCGATATCCAGTCCCAAGCTGACCTTGAGGCTGCCGTGGCACGCATCGGTCTGCCCGCAGTGATGAAAACACGCACCCTGGGTTATGACGGCAAGGGTCAAAAGGTTCTACGTAGCCAGTCGGATGTTGAGGGCGCTTTTGCCGAACTAGGTAGCGTACCGTGCATCCTTGAGGGATTTGTATCCTTTGCTGGTGAGGTCTCGTTGATTGCCGTACGCGCACGTAGTGGTGAAACACGTTTCTACCCGCTGGTGCATAACACCCATGAAAGCGGAATTCTGCGCCTATCCATTGCCAGTACAGACCACCCCTTGCAGGCACTGGCCGAAGATTATGTAAGTCGAGTGCTCACTAAGCTCGACTATGTCGGCGTGATGGCGTTCGAGTTCTTTGAAGTTGATGGTGGCTTGAAAGCCAATGAGATTGCCCCACGTGTGCATAACTCAGGCCATTGGACCATTGAGGGTAGCGAGAGTAGCCAGTTTGAGAATCATCTGCGTGCTGTGGCCGGTCTGCCATTGGGCTCGACTGCCAAGGTAGGGGAGAGCGCCATGCTCAACTTTATCGGCGAGGTTCCCGTAGTGGAGCGGGTTCTGCACGTTCAAGACTGCCATCTGCATCACTATGGCAAGGCATTCAAGGCGGGCCGCAAGGTTGGCCATGCAACCTTGCGCTGTAACGACGCCGCGACCCTAAAAGCTCGCATTGCTGACGTCGAAGCCCTGATCAAAGTGTGACCGAAACGGGCCCTCTTTGCACGAGGGTCCGAGTTCCGCTTCGCTTGATAAAAATTTTGATGAACCCCTGCGTTTTTTCTACTGTCGGATTAAGCAAGCGGCATATGCCGTATCAAGCAAACCACAGAAGGGGAAAGATTCATGGGCATTATTGGAACCATCATCATCGGCCTCATCGTTGGCTTGATCGCACGTTTCCTTAAGCCAGGCGACGACAGCATGGGCTGGATCATGACGATCGTCCTGGGTATCGTCGGCTCGCTGGTAGCTAGCTATGGTGGCCAAGCTATCGGTATCTACCGCGCAGGTGAAGGTGCAGGTTTCATCGGGGCAGTTGTCGGTGCCATCATCGTTCTGTTCATCTGGGGCATGGTGACCAAGCGTCGCTAATTTCCCGTCCGGGCAGTTGGGTTCAACGCCAAGAAGCTTCACACTAGCGCAACCCAATTGCCCGATACTCTTCTTGCCATGCGCTATTTTATTCTCACCGTACTGCTAGTTTTTTCTCAGATTACAACCGCCCTAGCCCGAGAAGGCGAGCCGCCTGAGACCGATTGGCTGTCTCTCATGCCAGAGTCGGATCGCAAGGCGCTGGAAGACATGCCTGAGATCACCCATGACACGCCCGAATTACCAGGCGGTTTTGAGAGCAAGGGCGGACTCAAGCAAAAAGACAGCAACCTGCCAGCCGTCATGCACTCCACGCGTACAGTGCCTGCCATGAACGGGAAAACAATTCGCCTGGGGGGCTATCCGGTTCCGCTGGAAAGCAACAGCAAAGGCAATTTCACTGAGTTTTTCCTGGTCCCGTATCCGGGCGCCTGTATTCACGTCCCGCCGCCACCACCAAACCAGATTGTACTGGTGCGCTTCCCAAAAGGTGTTCCGTTGCCCGATATTTATGAGCCTTACTGGGTTATCGGGCTGATGAAAATCGAAAAGGTAGATAACGATCTGGCCGAAGCCTCGTATGCCATCGATGCCATCAAGGTTCGTAAAGTTGAAGAGACTGATCTTTGATCGGCCTGAAGAGATACCTATAAAAAAGCCCGACTTGGTCGGGCTTTTTATTAGCGACTTGTTGGTGCGAAGCGCTTGTTGAGATAGGCAATAATGTCGTTGGATTCGTACATCCAGGCCGTACGGCCTTCTTCTTCGATCCGAAGGCAAGGCACCTTGATACGTCCGCCACCTGCCAGCAAAGCTTCACGATGTTCAGGATCTTTCTTCACGTCGCGGATGGTGATAGGCAGGTTCAGCTTGTGCATGGCTCGCCGCGTCTTCACGCAAAACGGGCATGCCTGGAACTGGTACAGCGCAAGTCCGGCGGTCTGTTCTTCCACTTGCTTCTGCGCCTCAGCACTTCGCTTGAGCTTGCGCGGACGCGTCAGCAAATCCAGCCCAACAATGGTTTGGCCCAGGCCAATTCGCAGCGCCTTGATCAACATGTATGGCTATCCCTATAGATGTGAGGCGGGGAGTTTACCCCATTGCATCAAAACAGGACGGCACTTGGTCGGCATGGAGTCGCTATTGGTGTGATTGAGAAAATAGCTATGGGGGAGCGCAGCCTTGGAAGGCATGAATTCTTTCCCTTGCTAATCGGTCTTATAAACAAGAAGCCGATTACGAAGGAAATCCCATGCCCCTCGACCCGAAGATGCAGCAAGCCTTTCGTGAGATCGCTAGCACCATTGAAGGCATCGATACAGAGGTCTATGAGAAGTACCAAAAGGATCCGCTAGAACCCATTATTGGCTTGGGGCGTAAGGATGCACCTGTTGGTTTCTTTGGCCGAGACCCCGGGCGGGACGAAGTTAAATACGGTGAGCCCTTTATCGGCGCAGGCGGGCAGATCGCTCGCAAGGTTATTTATGAGCATTTGCACGGTCAACCCATACCGGACTTCGATGCAGGTCGCTCCTTGAGCCAGAGATTTTTCTGGGCCAACACCGTGCCGTATAAGCCCCTTGGCAATAAAGCCTGGTCCGAAAAGATCAAGAAGCGCTTTCACCCGCTTATGCGGCAGCTGCTCATTGAGCAATGGCATGGCCGCACTATCATCACTTTCGGCCGCGAGGCCTTTCTCTGGTTTGCGATAGACCAACCCAAGGAAGAGAAACAACGGCTAGAGGCCTTCTGGAAAAGCGAAGATCGTTTTACAAACCATACCGAGGTCACGCTGACAGCGGAGGAGGGGAAAGGGCACGTGTTTACGCTATACCCACTCCCACATCCTTCGCCCTTGAATCAGGCATGGTTTGATAAGTTTCCGGTTTTGCTAAATGAAAGACTTAGGCTTTTGGTTTAAATTAATAAGATTTCATTGGTTTAATTTTTAGCTTGCCTGTATTTCTTTTGTTCTTTGTCATACTCCCATATTTGAGGTTCAGTTTTAGGGGTTTTTCCATTATATATTATGCCTCCATCCCCGGTCCTCTTATAGGCTAAGAATACTATACGTTTGTATTCTCCTTTTGTGAGGGTTTTTTGATTTTCATCTAGTTTGAATCCAGAGAAATAATCACCACCAGCGTTAGCCAGAAAACCGTGGCATTGTATCAGTATGTTATAAGTTCTATCGCGGCTTGAGCCCTCGCTAGAGTAAGACTCAAAAATATAATCTTTATTTCCATCGCCATTAAGATCGCCTACCTCATGAATCTTTCCATCCTCTTTCAAAAGATCGTTTGAATCTATTGTTGTTAATGTATCAACGCTGGTGTCATCATTAACCCAATGAGATATAAAGCTTTTAGGTCCTGTATAAGCTTTGCAAATATTTTGATCGGCGGAATAAGCTGTAGACGCAAAAGCCAAAAGTATGAATGCAGTAAACTTCATAAGTCCTCTAATATAAAAGAATTTCTTCCAGTTTTAACGGAGCCTTGGGGTTGATTAAGTCCAAAATTTATACTGGTCGAGATTGTATTGTTTATGCTTTGCAAGCTTAATAGTAAGCGTCTAGTAAGCTCATTTTCATGTGTGTCGCCCCATTCGTTAATAGGTAAGCTCCAGTTTATATTTCTAGCGTCTCTTATTGTCTCTTCTATTATAGAGATTAGCCTATTATTATTGCTGCTTACAATATGGGCTGGCCGATAAACGTGCCACCTTAAAAGAATCGCTATAGCTTTCTCTGACGTATATATTTGCCTAATGGTGTGGCGTAATACGTTGCTGTTTATATGAAAGCTGACCTCTTTTTCTAAAATAGCTTTAAGCCTTATTTTGGCCATTTTCCACATGCAGTTTCTATAGTTTTCTATGGTTCGCCCAGCCATGCTTACTCTATAAAACCAGTGCCAGCTCTTTAAGTAATGGGCTCCCGCTTTACTTCTAGGTAATACATCAAATTCATTTTCGTTATGTTCATTCTCCGAGGTGTTGTAGCTTTCATTAGTCAACTTAATCCAGGAGGTATAAGTTAAAGTGTTGCTGGAATAAATCTCCTCATCTCCCCAGGAATTTGTTGCGCTCAATCCAAAATTTCCAAACGCTTTTTTATATGCTGTATATTCGGAGCTTTTTAGGAAGGCGATAAAGGCTGAGAATTCTCCATTCTTGTAGCTTTCACCACTATAAATGCCTAGTGTCCAATGACATGGACCTGCTGACATTAGTGCATTGTCCCAAGCGTTTAAAACGTCGAATCTCCCGTAACATTCTGCCTCGGCTACTACTCTAATTACTCGATAGGTAGACAATGCAGGAGAGGTGATTTGGTTAACATCAAAGTTGTGCCCTAGGATATTTTCAATTGAGATGGATGCTTCTGGTGACCAGCTGTGGCCAGGAGATGCGTTTGGTCCTCCAAATGCCTGTGTCGCATAATATCCTAATACATGATATTGATCAGTTAATCTTGTAGGTGGATATTCGTAATAGTTGGAAAAGTCTCTAAAAAATACTCGAGGAGAACTGTCTTTAATATCGTCGTGCCTCCAGAGATTATTATTTATTAAATTTGTTCTTTTATTTAGTCGCTTGTCCCAAGTCCACGCTTCTATTATAACTGGGCATCTATAATTGTTTTCAAGCCAGAATTCCAAAGCATTTCTAGTTTCACTATTTAATACGCCGCTTATGGGTCCTTCATATAAGTGGCCGTTTGTTACTGGCTCGAGTGAGTCAACATAATAACTTTTATTTTCACTATCGCTGTGAGCTTCAGGAGTTTGGCTAACTTTGTTTACGATATTCGCTGCGCTGTCATAATAAACATTATTGTTTTCAATGGTTATGGGGAGTCCATTACTGTTTAATAGTAACTGGCCTGTTTTTTCTGGGCGAACTCGAGCGACTTGGCTCATAGACGCATAAATTTGAAATTCTCGAACTGCCCATTCGCAACTGGGACCAAATTTTCCATCTGGCTCGCCTACAATGGAAAATCCTAAAGTTTGCAAGTCATTTTGGAGTGACTTTATATGTTCCGGTATAGTAAATGTTGCGCTGCTCGAGTTGTTAGCTAGCTCGGTCTCGCCACTAATAATTTCGCTACCAGGGTTATCTATACTACCCCAGCGAGGGAATAGATCCTTTTGAGGATCGCCGTCATGATCGCCTTTACGAAGGCTGAAATTTCCATATTTCATATGTGCACTAAACAGAGTGTTGAATTTTCAATCTTTCTATATCAGCAGCTGAAAAGCTTTCACTGTCTGATATATTGCATTTTTTTTGAAAATGCCGCATTGCTAATTTGGTTTTTCTGCCGCAATTTCCATCAATTTTTCCACTATAAAATCCAAGATTTTTTAAGCGTGATTGAATACCTTTTATTTTATTGGCTTCTTGTTGCTCGTTTATATTAATTTCCCATTTCCATGGTGAGGATTTTTTTCCAAAAGGAAAGAAAGTTAATGTCGCTTTGGTAGAGTTTTTAGGTATGTTTTGATATATATATCCGTCACCTTTAGTTGTTCCTTCATATTTTATCCCACATACTTCTAAGGTGTATGGCTGTCCTGAAATTCCATGATCTTCATATGGCCTTTTTAATTGAATAATAAAGGGCATAGAGTTTAACTCAGGTGTTTTACGGTTTTGCCACGGTTTATCATTAGAAAACCTTCCTAATATATCTCCAGCCTTATCCACATCCGCCTCGCCTGGTAAGCGGGGAAGCTCAATCGCAATGCCTGAGCCGCTGCTGGCTGAGCCGCCTGCGTTGATTTTGGCCATGGGGCCAATGATCGTGACGCCGCTGGGGTCTAGCTTGATGAAGCTACCGCCTGCCTTTAGGGTGAGTTCGATCCCTGCTTCGATGACCATTTTTTGGCCAGCCTTTAGGTGAATTTCCCGGCCGGCTTGGGTGAGTTGGGCTGTTCCCAACTGGACATGCTGGTTCTGCCCTACGGTGAGGTGATCGTTGGTCTTGACCTCAACCTTGCGGTCCGCATCGGTGGTGCGGTGTTCCTCGGCTTTGTATTCCGTGTAGCTGTTAGCCTCGACGATGTCGTGTCGCTCATGCCCCACGCGGATCTTCTGGTCGTGTTTGACGTTCTCGTCCCAGTCCCGTTGGGCATGAATGTAGATCTGCTCCTGACCTTTCTTGTCCTCAATACGCAGCTCGTTATAGCCACCGCCGCCCGGTGTGCTCAGGGTCTTGAAAACGCTACGGGTCTTGTTGGCCGGCAGGTCATAGGGCACCTGATGTTCCATGTGGAACAAGCAGCCTGTGACCAGGGGTTGGTCCGGGTCGCCTTCCAAGAACGTGACCAGTACTTCCATGCCGATGCGGGGGATGGCGATACCGCCATAACGATCACCCGCCCAGCTGGAGGAGACGCGTAGCCAGCAGCTGGTCTGCTCATTGGCCTGGCCTTCACGGTCCCAGTGAAACTGTACCTTGACCCGACCGTATTCATCGCAATGGATCTCTTCGCCCTTGGGGCCAGTGACCACAGCGGTCTGGCTGCCCAGGATCTTGGGCTTGGGATGTTCAAGCGCAGGACGGAAGGGTACGTCCCAGGGTGTTGCTGTGAAGCGGTTGCGGTAGCCCTGGGTAAAGCCGTCGTGCTTGTCCACATCACTGGTAACCGACTCCTCTAGGACCTGAGGTTGCTTGCCCTCATGCCAGAGGCCGGTGAGTAGCCACAGCTGGTTCCAGTCGCGGCGGGGATGCTCAGACAGTTCCAGGAAATGACCACTAACTAGCTGGGGCTGGTCGCTTTCGCCTTCGGCCAGCTGATAGTCGCTGCGGTGACGCTCAAGGGCGCGCTGGGCGAGATGCTTGCCGCGGGTGCGATCGGTGAAGCGGCCCGGGTAGTCGTAGTCTTCCAGATCGGGCTTGGCCTCGCTTTTGTAGGCCGCCTCCATGCGCAGGCGTGGCTGCTCGAAGTCATAGTCACGACGGGAGACGCGGGCGGTACGGGTTTCCAGGCGTACGCCAAAGCGCTTGACTACCGGCTCGTCTGCTACAAGCCCCGAGCCCTGTACATAGGCAGTCGGTGGTGTGAGCCTGGGAAAGCCGGTCTGATCATCGCCAAACACCAGGACGTGGTTATCCTGGGTATGCTCGAAGTGGTAGTGCAGGCCTTCCTCTTCGCAGAGCCGCTGAATGAAGTGCAGGTCGGTCTCATCATATTGGACGCAATATTCACGAGGCGGATAGACCGTAGGCCCCAATTGGAAGCGGTAGGCGTCCGCCAGGATGCCGTGGTCTTTGAGCACCTGGGCGATGATCTGCGGGACGGTGAGCTTTTGAAAGATGCGCTGGTTGGTGCGGTGAGCAAGGTAGGCCAGACGCGGCACTAGCACAACGTGATAGCGGGTGAGGCGCTTGCCGGCGTCGCCCTGGCCGATCTGGTGGAGCTGACCGTGAACGCCGCTGCCGTTGGGCGAGAAGGCCAGAAAGGCGCGCTGATGCAGCAGGGCTTCAAGGTCCAGGTCGGGCCGTTCGCTGACCAGTTCGATGTCAAAGCGAAAGGGCTGGCTGATCGACTCCTGTCCTGTAAAGCTCAGGACCTGAAAGTCAGTCTCAACGCCGTCCAGAACCAAAGAAAAATGTGTTTCGTTGGCTGCGAAAAACACAGGCGCCTCCTTGCGTCTGATGGGGAGCGAATCATGTGATCTGGTAGGCTTTTACTCAAGCCTATTGCTCAATGAAACGGTAATTGCTTCACGTTTCTTAAGCGGCAGCCGACGTAAGCCCGCGCTGTGGTTACAAACGGTCTTAGGCCGACTGACGAAGACCTAACCAACGGCCTAAAGTGGACGATTGTTTGACATGACGAAACCCATCCAGTAGGCCGCTAGCATCAATCTGGCGGTCAGGTTCAGCAAACTGCAGTCCGGTTCGTAGCACCTGCCAGCAAGGCTTTGATAGCTGAGCGGGAGGCGTAGGTTCTATTTGCATGGCACGTGCCTGTTTTGCACTTAACCGTCGGTAAGGATGTTGGCCAGTGGCTAACTCGTACAGGACGCAAGAAACGGCATACACGTCAGCCGAGGATGTAAGCGGTGCTCCATCCAGCAGCTCAAGCGAGGCATAGCGCGGTGTCCAGGCGGTAAAACGGTTTCGCGAAAGGCGAGGCAGGCCAGGTAGTACGCCTTCTACCGGTTGGCCGAGGCCGAAATCGAATAGGCGCAGGCCGTCTTCGGCCAGGATGACATTGCTTGGCTTGATATCACCATGCAGAACTCCCTGACTATGAGCAAAGGCCAAGGCCTCCAATAGTGGAATGGCAATGTCTCGTAGCGCTTCCCAGCCCATGCCTTGTGGATGGTCACACAGCAATTTGTCCAGGGTCAGACCCCGGAGCATTTCCAGAGTTATGTAGGCACGCTCGCTTTCCCGATCGATATCAAAGCCATGCAGGCGAACAATGTGGGGGTGACGGAGGCGGGTTGTCAGGGCGAACTCGCTGTAGAGCAATGCACTGGCATCGGGATATTCCGCAAAGTCTTCACTGAGCGTCTTGATGGCTACAAAGGGTTCTGGGTCGCCGTACTGTTCACGCATCAGGTCGCGTGCACGATAAACCGCGCCCATACCGCCTACGCCCAATAGACGCTCCAGCTTGTAGCGTCCACTGAGCACATCGGGTAATGCCTTTACACCGTGAGTTCTGGGTAGAGTTTCCGTTGTGGAAGGGGCCTTGTTGGCAAAGGCGAAATAGGTCAGCTCGTCTTCGACAACTGCCGCGTTAGGTTCGTCCATGAGGTGCATCCTTACTCCTGTCGACGGATGACGATGGCGGTCAGGTTATCGCGTGCGGGGCCTAGTAGAGCCGTGTCGAAAAGCCGTTCCAAAGCAATCTGGGCAGACGGCAGAGACAGAGCAGCACCGATCGCGTTCTGACTGATTCCTTTGTACAGGCCATCACTGCAGAGAAGCATACTGTCACCCGGCATCAAGCTGAACTCAAGGATGTCGAGCGCCAGTTTTTCATTGGCACCAATCGCCTGGGTCAGCGCATGGGCTGCGGGATGGCGAGCTGCCTGCTCAGGCGTCAGTTTTTCTTCATCAATCATTCGTTGTTGTACCGAATGATCCTTGGTGAGCTGATAGAGCCGACCGCTACGCCAAAGATAACACCGGCTATCACCCGCCCAGACACAAGCCGCCCGCTTGTCATCGCATAGTAGCGCTACCACGGTACTGCCAATGATGGTGTCTGCCTGGTCGGCTATGACCGTGAGTTCCTGGTTTAGCCGTCGGTTGAGCCAGTGAAGGCATTGGCGGAGCTGCTGCAGGCGCTCATCAAAGCCTGCGCCTATGGGCAGCTCCGCCAGGCTTTCAATAATCAGGCGGCTGGCCAGGTCGCCCTGGCTATGGCCGCCCATGCCGTCTGCGACAGCCCAGAGACCTTGCTCGGGACTGTCGAGAAATGCATCTTCGTTACGAGCACGCACCTTGCCAGCATCGGTACGCGCTGCGCTGCGCCAAAGCATGGCGACATCACTCATTTAGAGTGACGCCGGTAGCTTGAAGCCACGCAGGTTGCCGAAGTCAAACGGGTTCGGCGAACGTTGGCTGAGCAGCAGGTAGCTGGCATGCAACCCTTCAAGGTCGGCTTTGACCATCAAGGCGTCCCGGTTGCTGTTCTGCTCAATCTTCATGGCATCCAGCATACGGAACAGAGACCAGGGACCACTGTTCTGCTCAACACCGACACGGCGACCGTTGAGCTCTTCCAGCACAAGACTGACGCGGCTTTCATCATTCTCGGCAGGCCAGCGGAACGCTGTCTGCACGATCGGGCCATGACGGTATTCCATTTGGTTGTTGCCAATGCGTAGATTGGCACGGGTCAGACTGGAATCCAGTGAGTAGGGCTCCAGCTTGAACATGACCTGCGGCTCAGCCGGATTCTCAGCAAAAAAGCTGCGGCGAATCGTCTGGACCCGGCCCATCTGTGCCAGGAACTCACGGGACAGCGGTAGACTATGACCATCAATGCTGCGCAGACGATAGTTGCCGGAATCACCACTGACGAAGGGCTTCAGGTAGCTGTCAAAGAACTTGTCTGCAACGCCCTGCATCTTGAAGAATTCACGGAAGTCCGCAATGGCTACGTCGCTCTCGCTGTCAGCTTTGAAGGGATAACGCTTATTCAAGGCGTTGTTGTAGAACGAGTACATCTCGCTCTGGTAGCGTTGGTTCAGGTAGTCATAGGCATCGTTAAGCACCATCATCCAGCTGTCGTCCGCCAGCAGGCTCAGCCAGTTGTTTACAGGCTGCGGCAGGCGATTGGCCGCGTTGCGCAGGCTATTGATGGCATCACGTTGACCAGCCATGCGATCACGCGCCATTTCAAATGCGGCTTGCTCGGGTGCGCTGGCATGGGCCAAACCTGCCATTTGTAGCTGAAGGTCGTTCAATGCAGCCATGACCGGAACCATATCGGCCGCCGGGCCGCCGTTCTCATCCAGCAGACGATGCAGTGGCTCGAAGCGTTTTTGCAATGCTTTTTTGGCAGTGTCCGGCAGGTTCTTGGCTAGCGCATCGCCCGCCTTATCGGCAGCCGCGCTCGCCAGTGCAGCGGCCTTGGCCAGCTTGGCGTTGCCCTTTGGCGCAGCGTCTGCAATGGCCATTGCCGCATCGCTTCCACTAGATTGGAAACGGGTGTTGTCGCGAATTTCATTCAGTACCTGCAGCAGTGGCGAATTAGATGCCGTAAGAGCTGACAGTTGCATGGCGCCTTGGTTAGCGTCACCAATCGGAGCCAGGACCAACTGGGTTACCGCTTCGCTCCAATAATTGGCGTAATCATTGAAGTACAGCTGCTCCAGCTCAACCATCAGGCGCTTCAGATCCATACCGGAAAGACCATCACTTTCGCCTAGTACCCAGTTGTCCTCAATGATATTGCGAACCAGATTGATGCCTTGGGTCGTAAACGTCTGCTCGTAGCCTTTCTGGGTATAGAAGCCAGGAATGGCATAATCCGCACCGCCGTACACGGCACCTTGAGGGCCCAGGTGTTGGCTGAAGCGGTACTCGGGCAGGCTGCTCGCCTGATCACGTAGCATGCGGTACACGACGTTAGCCAGCGACTCGCTACGCAGGACTTGGCGAGCCTGGGCAACTAGGGCATCGTTCAGCGGGTAGGGTGCAAAGGATTGTTCCAATAGACGAGCAAAGTGGGAATTGAGACCGTTCTGCACGACCGTATCGCCGCTGTAACGGGTCGACCAGTCAGTGGCCACCCAGTCCTTCAGGAAACGGTTGTCGCGGCGTTCTTCCAGATTCAGCATCAGATAGGCGCGCAGGCTGCCTAACAAACGCTCACGGTCGCTGAGGTTGGCATGGATCTGTTCTTCCAGCTGACGTGCTACTCGCGGTAATAGCTGATCCAGCAGTTCCTGATGATAGGCCTGTTGCAGGGTCGGGCGGGCTTTGTTGCCCTGGTATAAACCACTGCGCTCATGCAAGGCTACATCGCTGGCGGCCGGAAATACATTGGCAGCGGCATACGTGCTATCCATGGATTTCAAAGCTGCCATGGCATCATCGGCCGGGGTCAGTGCCTTGTGCTGCTCGGTCAGTTGCTGGCCCAGCGTGCGCAGTTGCTCAAGACGATCATGGTTGGCGCTGAAGCCTGTTGCCCACAGAACGCCAAACAAGCCCAGGCAGGCAGCTGCGCCCGCATAGAGGCCGCGCTGGCCCCAGCTGATACGCGACGTTTCACGCTGATCCAAGCCTGCCAGGTCGGCTTCCGGGAAGATGACGCGGCTGAGCAGCTGGTGGATAAAGCGAGAGTGGCCGGTGCGATAGGTCGGCAGGGCATTGCTGGGCAGACCCAAGTTACGGCCGATGCTCATTGTGCTGGGGTCGAGGCTGTTGACCAACTGTGGCGCGCTGGTCAGGTAGAAGCCACGCAGCTGGCTGGCACGTTGGTAACGGTTGCCGGAAAACGCTAGTTCAACGAACAGGCACAGACGCTCACCGATCAGTGCCAATTGGTGAGGAAAGTCTAGGATACGACCACGGCGTAGGGTATCGCGCTCCTGATGGATACGCTGAATGACCTGCGTATTCAAGCGGCGTAGCAGCTCTTCGAACTCTTGGCGGACTACCGCTGCGTCTGTGGCGTTTTGCTCCTTGCGGAAGCTGGTGCCAAAGACCTGCTCGCTTTCCTCGCGGGACAGCTGGTCAAAGAACTCTTCAAAGCCTAGTACCTGGTCCGCCTTGCTCAGAACAAGATAGACCGGAACATCGACCTTTAACTGCTGGTGGATATCGTGCAGACGAGCACGAATCTGGCGAGCCAGGGTTTCCAGTTCGATCTCAGTACCATTCAATAGCTGATCGACCGGTACGGTAACCAACACACCATTCAGCGGACGTGCGCGGCGACGGCGACGCAGCAGGGTCAGCAGCATCTGCCATGTGCTGGCATCTACAGTGGCATCCGGCTGGCTCAGGTAGCGGCCTGCGGTATCGACCAGAACACCGTGATCGGCAAAGTACCAATCGCAATGGCGGGTGCCACCGACATCCTTGGTGAGGCGGTTGGCGTCACGGTTAAGCGGAAACTCAAGACCGGAGAAATCCAGAAGAGAGGTTTTGCCACTGCCCTGGGGGCCGATCACCAGATACCAAGGCAATTCCTGTTTCCAGCGCTCGCTACGGGCGCGGTACAGGCTAGAGCTTTTCAGCGTTTGAAGTGCATCCTTGAAACGACTGCGCAGCTCCTGCTGTTCCTCGGTGATCTGTTCGTGACGACGCAGGCGCTCCTGGCCATCCTCGGTTTCGAGGGCGCGCTTCTTGCGTACACCGCTGCGCCAGCTGACGAATACAATGAAGAGACCCCAGCAGAGGAACAGGGCACTGAGTGTGACGAGTCGCGTAGTAGCTGGCGCCCAGAATTTATGATCGGCAACGGCCAGCAATGGTCCGACAAACCAGACCAATAGAGCCAGAACCAAAACCAGGGTCAGACTCCAGACCCAGGTCTTACGGAAAATAACCGCCAGATTGCGGAAGAACTGTTTCATTGCGCAAACATCCCTGTTGTCACGTATTTGGCTCGGCCATCTTGGCCGTAGTCAGCTGCTCGTATGGCTGCAGCACGCTTTCGCGTTGTTCGCCTAATACCCAGGCGAAACCACCATATAGCACACCTAGGCAAATCAGGGTAAACAGAGCGACCAACCACCATGGAACAATGCGCACAAGGCTGCGGCGACCGTCTTGCAGGCCCTGCCAATGGGGAGACAGCTCTCGCGGAATATCACCACGTAGCTGACGAATTTGGCGATAGACGCTGTCTCGGATGGCTTCAAGCTCCAGCATGCCACGAGGCAGGACCCGGTACTTGCCCTCAAAACCCAACGCAAGGCACAAGTACATGAGTTCGAGCATCTGTAGATGCTTGACCGGGTTGCGTGTCAGGCGCTCCAGCAACTGGAAGAATTTTTCGCCGCCAAACGTCTCGTTATGAAAGTTGCTCAGAAGACTCATCTGAGACCATTCGCTCTCATTACCCCATGGCGTCGTGACTACGGCTTCGTCTATTACCGTGCACAGTACATAGCGCGCTGCCATGACTTGACCGCTTTCAGCCCCTTCGCCAAAGGCGCGGTGTTCGAACAGCTTGATGGCTGTCGTAAGGCGCTCTTTTAGGGCATACAGGTCTTCGGCATGGTAGCTGTGTTTGAGTTGAACCACTTCGGACAACAGGCCAGAGGCCGCCGCGATCAGTGGGTTGACGCTCAAGTTGAAGCTTTCCGCCGGACGCAGGCGGGCGGCATAGATCATCCGCTCTTCCAACTGCTCGACCCGGGGTGAGTCGGCGAAGTCGGTCAACGGGTTATGTGACGAGCTCGCCGTACCCTGGCGGCTCAGCACAACGGTTTTATCATCCTGACCGTAATCGTGATCCTTGATCATTGTCAGCTCCTGACTGCCCAGAATTTGAGTTCGAGTCCGGGGAAGTCACCGGACACGTGAATGGCGAAACCGCCTGACTGCTCCAGTTGCGCCTGTTCGTCGGCGCTGAGTTCGAGGGCGAAATAGGTCTTGCCGGAGTGGAACGGGATCTGCCGCGGAGCGACCGGCATGGGTTTGATTCGAATACCGGGCAGGTGCAGGTTGACCAGCTGGCGGATACGCTCCACCGGGCCAATCTTCAGGTGTGCCGGTAAACGTTGGCGCAGCTCTTCCGAATCGCATTGGGCGCTGGCGGCGAGGACAAAGGAGGCGGAAGAAATGAGGCTGTGATCATGCAGCGGCGATACCTGAATGCCGTACTGACGCTGTTGCAGGACCAGCTCGACAGCATGTTGCTCCAGTACCATCGACAGAACATGGCGCAGTGAGTCCATCAGCTTGCGAAAGCTTTGAGCCTGATCGCTGTGCTGGTAGCGGTTATCCAGGCGCGGACGCTTGGTTTCACTAGAGAAGGTAGCCAGCTCGCCTAGCAGCCCAAGCAACTCGCGGAAGATCAGTTCAGGATGCAGCTGCTCCAGCGTTAGAGAATGACGAAGCGTCGGCTCGTAGCGGTTGATCAGCTGAAGCATCATGAAGTCACCGACTTCAGCGGTACCTACCTTGCCAGTGGCGCGGATGCGCTCGGCCAGGATGTCACCTCGATGGGCCAGCATGCTGATGACTTCTTTCAGGCAGGAGAGCAGGTAGTCCGATGCATGGACGTGCAGATAGGTAGGGGTAAAATCACCGTCTAAGCTGATGACCCCATCTGGTGTTGTGTCCAACACTTCACAGACTTTGAGTTTGACAAAGGCTTCGTCATTGGACCGCTCACCAAGCAGCAATTTGAAGTCCGGGCGACCACAGCTGACTTGGCTGATGATGCTTTCACCAGCATTCGAGTCCGCGACTTCAGCCTCATAGGCGCGATAACGGGCCAGGACATCCTTTTGCTCAAGGCGCCTAGTCTCCACATGATTACCCGTGACCAGTGGCAGTGCCAGATAGACAGAGGCACTGCTGGTATTGGCTGGGACATCCAGCGCCAGGGGTTCGCCTTCGCTGGTCATCTCGAACAGTGCGCCATCCGGCAGCACGCCGGAGGCCTGGCTGATCACCAGTTTACCCATGCTTAGAAACTGGCGGTCGATAACGAGGCTAAAGAAGCCCCAGGTGTAACTTCCCAGTTGACGAGTACGCGCTTTTAACTGGTCATCGTGGTATCGGTCGCTTTGCTGGAAGTGCTGAGGACGCAGCAGCATACCTTCCTGCCAGATCACTTTATGTGCAGTCATGGGGTCAGTCCTTGGCCTTTTTCTCAGGCGAGGCGGAGTGAATGCCCTCGGCATCCAAGGACAGATCCGCGCGGGTGATCTGTTTGGACGGAACCTCGATCACATAGCGCCATTGGGTTTCCGGCAGGTCACGATAGGCGGCCAGTACGCCGACATAGCGGCTATCGTTCTGGACGGATAATTTCAGGTCACGCTTCTCACCGGGGCGCAGTTCGATTTCTTCAGAAGCGACCAGATCAGGCGACAGGGCCTCGCGTGGGCGCTCATACAGCGAGAAGAAATCCGCATTCTGGAAGGCAATAGGGTGTTTTAGCTCGATCAGACGGATCACGATCGGCGAAGGACGACCATTGAGGTCCGGGTTCAGGGTGTCGCTACCGGACAGGCTCAGGTCAAGCTTGGTCACGTCGGAGCTCATGGAAGAGCAACCTGTAAAGGTCATGGCGGCCAGCAGGGCCAGGGGAGCAAAGCGGATCATGGTGTTCATCCTTGAAAGTCGGTGTTCAGCGTGGCGATCAGACGGACCTGCTCTTCATAAGCAGTGGCAAAGTCACGGGCAAACAAGCGTTCGCTCCAATCGCCATCCTGGCGCAGGCTGTGATGATGACGACGATAGGCGCGCCAGCGGCTGCCTGCCGTTGCAAATAGCGGCTTGCGTCCCTCACGCTCAAAACGCAGGGTCAGCTGCTCGGGATCCAGTTGGTCCAGCGTGGCCTTGACGACAGCGCGGCTGGCGGCGAGCAGGGCGACCTGATGGGCCTGAAGGTCGCGATAAGCGCGGGTGATGGCCTGATCTGCCGGTAGCTGGCCGGGCTTGTCGCCCTTGAGCATGTGCCCCAGCGTTTCGGTGCTATCCGCGCCGTGCTTGAGGGGGTTATTACCGGCACTCTGAACGGTCGTGAGGGACAGACGCAGCTCGTTCTTTACCTCGCTACGAGTGCGCAGGGTTTGTTGCAGGCCGCTCATGCTCTGACGCAGCAGGCGAGCCGCATTGAATGCCAACGCCTCGCGTGCTTCGTCATCCAGACCGGACAGGTCCAGGCCAAGTGCCTGACCGTAACGGTCCCAGAACTCCTGTGACTGATGCTTAGGCACTGCCCGCACCGGTTCCGGCTGTGGCGCTGCTTCTGGCTCGGGTACAGGGATCAGTTTGGGTACAGTCAGGCTTTCCATGTCGACACGGGCATAGTCGGCACGGGATTCATCGACACGTGGGCTAACCAGGATGGATAGCTCATCAGGCTCGGTATAACCCTGGTCCTGGCGATCAAGGGCCGTAAGCGGGTCCAGTTCAAGAAAGGCATCATCCGGGATCAGACCATTTGCGCTATTGGCTGGCATGGGACGGCCCAGGTCCAGGTCGAAGCGTGAGGGATCCTGCAGGAGACGGGCACGAATCTCGAAATCACCCAGGCAGAATATATTGCCGTGCTCAATGCGATGGGGCTGGCCTTTGACCAGGCGGGCGCCGTTATCCTTGAGCGTGATGCCATTGCTGCTGGTATCCGTAAGGTAAAAGGCGTCGTCACGACAGCTGACCAGCGCATGGTGGCTGGACAGGACGCGATTACGGTCGGGGATAACCCAGTCGCTGTCCTCGGCGCGCCCAATGATGCCGCCGACCTGTTTAAAGGTCCGCGTCGTCAACATGCCGGGTACGAATTGCTGGGCGCTGACCAGATCAAAAACCAGTTCCATGGTATGTACTCCTTGCGTCAATTGCCGCGGTTAAGTGCTTTCGGATCGCCGAGCGGGCGATAGTCCTTATCGGTGCTCTTTGGATTGCTGGAGCAGCCAGCCACGCCCAGCGTCAGGGTCAGTAGTGCGGCGATCCAGAGTCGAGTGGGCATGGTGGTTACCTCAAGTGATGCGTTGTGTTGGTGTGAAGTTGGCAAGAGGGGCATGAGTCGGCTCATAAGTCGGTCGGGCTGATACTCAGCCGCTCCATGCGGTACAGCAGTGTGCGGCGCGGCAAGCCCAGCTCGCGGGCGGCATGGGTCTGGTTGCCGTTGTTTTTGCGCAGGCAGTCAATGACGAGTCCGCGCTCCAGCTGGTCCATCCGCTCGCGCAGGGTCAGGCCGACTTCGGGCATCGTCTCCTGGCGCAGCGGGAAATGTTCGGGTCTCAATTCATTGCCGTCACATAGCAGAACCGCGCGCTCAACGAGACCTTTGAGCTCGCGGACATTGCCCGGGAAGGCGTAGCCCGCCAGCCGATCCAGTGCGGCTTCTGTCCAGCGACAGGGTTCGCGTTGCAAAAAGGCGCAGGCCTTCTCGGCAAAATGGCGTGCTAGTCGTGGAATATCGTCGCCACGCTCGCGTAGTGCCGGCAGCTCAATAGGGAAATGCGTGAGGCGGTAGTAGAGGTCCTCACGGAAGTTACCCTGCAATACCTGGTTGTAGAGATCACGGTGGGTTGCGGCGACGATTCGCACATCTACCTTGTGAGTCTCGGTGGAACCGAGCGGACGCACTTCGCCTTCCTGTAGAACGCGCAACAGCTTGGCCTGAAGGGTCAAGGGCATGTCGCCGATCTCGTCCAGAAACAGGGTGCCGCCATTGGCCGCGTCGAACAGGCCCTGGCGATCTCGATCAGCTCCTGTAAAAGCACCTTTACGGTAGCCGAACAGTTCGCTTTCGAGCAGATTTTCCGGCAATGCGGCACAGTTCTGAACGACGAACGCTTGTGTACGGCGGGCGCCACAATCATGAATGGCTCGGGCGACCAGCTCTTTGCCGGTACCCGTTTCGCCGGTCAGCAATACCGTGACTGGGTTGTGCAAAACCTTACCGATTAATTGGTACACACCTCGCATCGCGTTGCTGTTACCGATCATGCCGTATCCGCTGGCGCACGGTTTGACCGGTTCGGTTACCGGAGCTGTTTCCGGCTCGGATGTTTGTAAACGCTGAAGCAGGTTCAATTGCGCGATGGCAAAGGTCCCCAATGGCGAGAGCAGACCACTCAGGGCTTCAAGGTCACGGGTACGGTGTGTAGCGCATACCATGACGCCTTGTACGCTGCCCTGTGCATCGGCCAGTGGCAAGCACAGCAGGCTTTTCCAGGTGTACCCCGCCGGTAAAAAGTCAACGGCATGCAGGCTTGGATGGAGTTCGGTCAAGGCCAATGGACGATTCTGGAACAAGCAGTACTGCAACAGTTGCCCGTCGTAATCGGCGGGCAAGCTATTGTCGTGACAGGCTTGGCGCTGTTCGTTGATCCAGGCCGCCGACAGGGTTAGCGAGGTATGCGTAGCGTCCAAAAGGTAGAGTTGACAGAGGTCGGCCTGGGAAAGGTGGGCGGCCGCCTCAATCAGTTCACCCAACAAACTCTCACGACTGGCCTCCTGTGCCAGACGTGCGAAGCGTTGAAGTAGCACTTCGGTTGGGCGCAGGGGCTGAATGGCTTCGGGAAGCATTGCGACCACCTCAGGCAAACTCACACAGAACCGCGCCATCACCATCCAGTGTGGCATGGACATGGGTCAGGGTTTCGCCCGCTGCCATTGCCTCTAGCAAGCGGTCAGCAATGCGTGGTAGCAGGTATTGGTCAAGCAGGTGGTCAATCAGGCGGGCACCGCTATCGCTCTGAGTGCAACGCTCGGTCAGGTGGTCAATCAATGCTTCGCTATGGCTTAGCGTCAGTTGACGGCGAGCCAGACGCTGGCCGAGACGCTCCAACTTAACGCCCACCAGTTCACGCAACACATCGCCGCCGACCGGGTAGTAGGGAACAACGCGCATACGTGCCAGCAACGCAGGCTTGAAATGACGGGTCAGCGCAGGGCGGATAGCCTGCTCCAGCTCATCAACCGGCGGACGCTGGCCTTCTTCGCACAGGCTGGCGATACGGTCGCTGGCCAGATTGGACGTCAGCAGGAAGAGGACGTTGCGGAAGTCGATCTCGCGGCCTTCGCCGTCATTGGCAACGCCCTTGTCGAAGATCTGATAGAACAGATTTAGAACGTCCGGATCGGCTTTCTCAACTTCGTCCAGCAAGACGACAGAATAAGGCTTTTGGCGTACGGCCTCGGTCAGCATGCCGCCTTCGCCATAGCCTACATAGCCGGGCGGTGCACCGATCAAGCGCGAAACGGTATGCTTCTCCTGGAATTCAGACATGTTGATGACGGTCAAAAAGCGCTCGCCGCCATACAGCAGGTCCGCCAGCGCCAGACCGGTTTCGGTCTTGCCTACACCACTAGGCCCTACCAGCAGGAATACGCCTACGGGCGCATCAGGGTTATTCAGGCCCGCAGCGGCTGCACGCATGGCCCGGTTGAGGACTTCAACCGCCTGACCCTGGCCGCGAACACGTGCGCTGAGGTCATCGGCGAAGCGAGCCACTTTTGCATTGTGCTCGCGAGCTAATTGCGACAGCGGCACGCCTGTCCAATGGCTGATCACCTCTGCCACCAGACGCGGGCAGACCTCGAAGCTGACCAAACGCCCTTCAGCCTGGGCTGTCGAAAGCTGAGTCTGAACCGCTACCAATTCCTGCTCCAGAGTGGCCAGGTCCATCTCGTCTACCGCTTGGCCTTCAGCTTCGGTAATATTTTCGACGGCTGTGCTGTCTTGCTTTACGCGTGCTTCGGCACACTGCTGACGTAGCTCCAGGAGGCGCATAGCCAGGTCACGCTGAGCACTCCAGAGGGCTTCCAACTGTTCCTGCTCGGCCTGAGCCTCAACCAGGCGATTTTCCAGACGATTCAGCGCCTCTTCGTCAATGGCAAGGCCAGACTCCAGGTCACGGCTCAGCGCAGCAAACTGGCGCTCGCCTTGAGCGATTTCGCTGCGCAGGCGTTCAATGGCCTCTGGTGCAGCAGCCAGGCTGATACGAACCCGAGCGCAGGCAGTGTCGAGCACATCGACCGCTTTGTCGGGCAGCTGGCGACCGGCCAGGTAACGTGCGGACAGTTCAGCAGCAGCCACGACGGCATCATCGCGCAGGTAGATGCCATGGCTTTTTTCATACACGGAGGCCAGACCACGAAGGATGGTGATGGCTTCTGTTACCGTGGGCTCCATCAGTTTGACTGGTTGGAAACGGCGAGCCAGAGCCGGGTCCTTCTCAAAATACTTCTTGTACTCGCTCCATGTGGTTGCCGCCACGGTACGCAGTTCTCCACGCGCCAGCGCAGGCTTTAACAAGTTAGCCGCATCAGAGCCACCTGCCTGACCACCGGCACCAATCAGGGTATGTGCTTCGTCAATGAAGAGGATGATCGGTTTGGGTGACGCTTTGACTTCATCAATCACGCCTTGCAGACGGCGCTCGAACTCACCTTTGACGCTGGCGCCAGCCTGTAACAGGCCCAGATCCAGGGACAGCAGCTCGACACCCTTGAGGGCTTCGGGTACTTCACTGGCGGCAATTCGAAGCGCCAGACCTTCGACGATAGCGGTCTTGCCCACGCCCGCTTCACCCACCACGATGGGGTTGTTCTTGCGGCGACGGGCCAGGATATCGATCATCTGACGAATGGATTCATCGCGGCACAGGACTGGATCGAGCTTGCCGTCACGGGCCTGTTGCGTGAAGTTGTGAGTAAAGCGCGCCAGAAAGGATTCGCCAGAAGCAGACTGAGCTGCCGTAGTCTGTGATTTCCGGGACTGGGCATAGTCGCGTAGACGCTCGGCATCAAGCTTGGCGATTAAGGGCTGGTACTGCGTACCTGCATAGCGCATCGGGTTGCGCAGCAGGGCTAGAATCAGCGCGGCGGGGTCGATGTGGCTCTGGCCCAGCTCAAGGCTGGCAACCAGCAGGGCATCCTGAAGCCACTGCACCAGCTCCGCCGAAAAGACCGGGTTGCGTGACTCACTGGCTTCTCCACGAGGTTGTAAGGTACGCGCCAGTTCACCGGGCTCGACGTCTGCGTCCTGCAGAGCGCGGGCCAGCAGGCTGTCCGAACGCTCCAGCAAATTCAGCATCAGGTCTTCGACCAGGATCTTGCTACCCCCACGAGTCAGGCAGCGTTGAGCGGCCTGTTCCAGGTCGCGGCGGGTGTCGGCATCCAGTGCCTGTACCAACTGTTGCAGGTCAACGTTGATCATGTCATCAGTCCTTAATGAGTCTTGCCGGCCAGCGTTACGACGCCGTCCGCATGTTCATGGCCAAGCCAGCTGGTCCAACCCAGGCGGCATGGGTTATCGGCGCCAAGCCGCAGCTCGCGGATGGCATCGGTGCGCAATTCCAGACGCAGGTCGTAGTCCAGCGGATCGCGCAACGTAAAGCGCACCAGGGCGCATAGCGGCGCATAACCTGCGCCAATGGGAAGAAATTCGTGGAAGCGGTTCCAGTCCAGCTCACGGATGTGAATACGAAATTTGCCGCTGCGGTCACGTACTTGCTGGCCAAGAACAAGGTTCTCGCCTAGGGTGCTGTTACACAGGCCCAGTCGGTTCTGCTGATCGGCAGAAATCTGTACCTGGCGCTCGATGCACTGTTCGATATGCATGGCGGCATGCTTGAAGTAATAGCGCAGCACTGCTTCGATCAAGGCCGCCGAGTGAGCGCGCAGGCTCAGCAGGCCCAGATAGGGCAGCAGGCGTTTCCAGTTGAGTTCCTGTGATTGGCGAATCGTCTCACCACGCAGACCTATCAAGGCAAACAGCTGGGCAGAAAAATCATCCATGGCGCCACGTTGAAAGCTGGCGTTGTAGCGGTATTTACGCCAGATCGGCAGCAACAAGCGCTGGAAGCGATGATTGAAAAGATCCAGAAACTCGCGGGTTGGATTACCGGAGGGGCCATCCCCTAGCGCCTGCTCGCTATAAAATGCAGGCAAGGGCGAGCCGGCACCCGCCAGGCTGACCAGGTTCAGGCGCATCCGCGCGCGCATCTCACCGTCTTCTTCAAAGAACTCGATACGATCGATATCGCTACCCGGAAACCCCAGGCTCGGGTTGGCCTGAAATTCGAGGCGGTCGTAGAGCGCTTCGTCATCCAGGTCGGGATTGTTCTGTCTAAGCTTTTCCAGTACCCGCTGTATGCCCTGGAAGAGGGTGTACTCACGGATACCGCAGCTCAGCGAGCTCAAAGCAAGGGCTGTTGCCCCATGCGCGGCGTCCATTGGTACACTTCTCCTTGTGTGCTTTTCACGCGCAGCTCATGATAGGAATTGAGGCTGGCGTACAACGCGAAAAATTCATTGAGGACCGAGGCGAAGACAAACAGGTCGCCTTCACCCAGGAAGCCTTCCGGGTCCATGGTCAGCTCTGTGCTGATACCGCGAACGGGTAGTCCACGGTGGAGTCGGTCAACCGGCTTGTGGCTGATGCTTTTCAGGGCACCTAACTGGCGACGACTGATCTTTTCGGCGTGCTGATCGTAATAACGCGGCAGGTCATAGGTTTCGAGAATCACCTTGAGCGCTTCTACATCGGAGAGCGACAGGTAATTCAGCGACATATTGGAAATGAGCTTCCACAGGAAGTCGCGCGACAGTGGCGGCGCATAGCACGGTGTCGCGGTAGTGATATTGCGAAAGCTCAAGAACTCCGGTGTGTCTTCGCTAGGCAGGCAGATGTCGCCCAGCTTGAGCTGCAACGGTAGATTCTGGTTGGTGCAGACAAGCTCGATAGACAGCGTTTCGTGGCGCTCCTGGGCTACGGCATCACCGAAGCGGCTGCCTGACTCCTGAATGCCGAACGATAGATAAGTGTCGACACCGTCATGCAGGATCGAGGTGCGTTGGCGCACGCTGTAGTGTGGGCGAACCTTGGGTACGTCGAAACTGGCATCGTGCTCAAATGATTCGAACGGTACATAGTCTTCATAACCCATGCCGCCCGGTCGCCAGCCAGTTACACGTTCGACGGAATAAACGCCGCAGTGCTCGGTGTCGTATTCGGCAGGTAACAGCAGATATTCGTCCTGCTTGCCATCCAGGCGGATCGGCAGGGCGTCATGGTTGAACAGGTTAACAATAGGCGTGCAATACAGGCGTACGTTATCGCGGGTGGGCCGCAGGCGCTGGCTGCCTACCTTACGCAGATCAAAGCGCAACTCCAGGCCGCGCGTCTTCTTGATGACGTCTTGAGGCAGCGCATTAACGATATTTAACCCATCAAGCTCGACAAACAGGAACTTGTCCTGAAAGGCAAAATATTCCTGTAGGAAGCGGTAACCCCGGAAAGTATTGTGCGGGTAAGGAATCAGCGCTTCTTCCTCGTCGACGCCTACCGCACGCAGGCGATCAGCGCCCAGCTTGAACTGGATCGGCGTATCGTCGAGAGCCTTGACCGGCTTGTTGTCGGCATCCAGTGGTATCAGCTGGACACCTTCCAGATGGCGCAGCAACGCCAGGTACAAGGTCTGGCTGATATAGCGCTCACCCGCCAGATGCAGGCGCAGGCGCTTGAGGCCGATATCACCCAGATGACCTTCGGCACTCAGGGTCAGGCGCAGGTTGAGCAGGGCGCCTTCGCCTTTGGTGGAGTATTCCAGTGCAGAAAGCTCCAGCGGCAGTACGTCTGTAGCAAAGCATGTCCGGAAACGGCAGCTTACGTCCTGTACCGGACGCGCTTCCACTGGCGTGTTGCGTGCGACGGTAATGGCTCCACCGGGACGCTTGAGCGGGTCGAACTGAAGCATGCTGAACGCCGGTAGCGGGCGCATGTAGTTCGGCCAGAGCAGGTGCATCAGGGAGTGAGTCAGCTCTGGCAGCTCGTCGTCGAGCTTCTGGCGCAGGCGTCCAGTCAGAAAGGCAAAACCTTCCATCAGACGCTCGACATCCGGATCCCGACCGCTCTGACCCAGGAACGGTGCCAGGGCCGGGCTGCGCTCAGAGAAGCGCTTGCCCAGCTGCCGCAGCGCGGACAGCTCGCTCTGGTAATAGTGGTTGAACGACATGTGCTTTCCTTAGCTGACCTTCACTTGTCCGCTGCCATCCAGACGTGCGGTAAAACTGACCTGCTTCTTGATCCCGTCCACGTCCAGCCAGCCTTCGAGAACAAAGCTCAGGGTCAGCGGATCATGGCTGCGGGGCAGGGATAACACTCGAACGCTAGAGAGGCGAGGCTCGTAGGCGTCGATAAAGCGTTCGATGGCGACACGCGCCTGATTCAGCGAATCATGCAGGGACAGGCGCATATCGTTTAGATCAGGCAACCCGTAATCGGGCTGCGTTTGCACGCTGCCCGCACGGGTGCTAAGCATTTTGGCCAGGTGAGAAGCAATCGATGCCGTAACGGCTTGCTCCCGGGTCAGGCGGGTACGCTGATCCGCTTCCCCGCAAAGACGTTCGAACAGGCTACCGTAGCTCATCACCTAGCTCCTGCTTACTCTTTGTCCAGCTTGCCAACCAGGGACAGCGTGAAGTCTGCGCCCATGTACTTGAAGTGTGGACGAACGCTCAGGCCAACGCGGTACCAGCCCGGCTCGCCATCCACCTCGGTGACCTTGATGTTGGCAGCGCGCAGCGGACGACGACCACGAACTTCGGCACTGGGGTTTTCCTGGTCAGCGACGTACTGACGAATCCACTTGTTCAGCTCAAGCTCAAGGTCGGTACGCTCCTTGGTGCTACCGAGCTGCTCGCGCTGCAGGACCTTCAGGTAATGCGCCAGACGGCTGACGATGAACAGGTAAGGCAGTTGAGTGCCCAGCTTATAGTTCATCTCGGCATTCTTGCCTTCTTCGCTGTTACCAAAGGCTTTCGGCTTCTGCACGGAGTTGGCGGAGAAGAATGCGGCGTTGTCGCTTCCCTTACGCATGGTCAGCGCAATGAAGCCTTCCTCGGCCAGTTCGTACTCACGGCGATCAGAAACCAATACTTCGGTTGGGATCTTGGTTTCGATCTCACCCATGCTTTCGAAGTGGTGCAAGGGCAGGTCTTCTACCGCGCCACCGCTTTGCGGGCCGATGATGTTCGGGCACCAACGGAACTTGGCAAAGCTGCTCGTCAAGCGGGTTGCAAAGGCATAGGCCGTATTACCCCACAGGTAATCTTCATGGCTGCTGGAAACGTTTTCTTTATAGACGAAGCTTTTGACCGGGTTTTCTTCCGGATCATAAGGCGTACGCAGCAGGAAGCGAGGCAGGGTCAGGCCCACATAGCGGGAGTCTTCCTGCTCGCGGAAGCTCTGCCACTTGGTGAACTGAGGGCCTTCGAAGTGATCCTTCATATCCTTGAGGTCTGGCAGGCCGGTAAAGGCTTCCAGGCCAAAGAACTTAGGACCGGCTGCTGCAATGAAGGGCGCGTGAGCCATGGCTGCAACGCTAGCTACATGCTGCATGGTCTTTACATCAGGGGAGCTGGGGTCGAAGAAGTAGTTGGCGATGATTGCGCCGACCGGCTCACCACCAAACTGACCGTACTCAGCGGTATAGATATGCTTGTACAGACCGGATTGAACGATCTCCGGGGAGTCCTCGAAGTCTTCCAGCAGGTCCTGCTTGGATACGTTCAGGATTTCAATCTTGTTGTTCTCGCGGAAATCCGTACGATCCACGAGCATCTGCAGACCACGCCAGGAGGACTCCATGGATTGGAATTCGGCATGGTGCAGGATCTCATCCATCTGGCGGCTGAGCTTGGCATCGATCTCGGCGATCATGCGATCGACCAGCGCCTTCTTGACCGGCTCTTTCTCGTTCTGTGGCTTGAGCAGCTCTTCAATGAACGCTGATACGCCCCGCTTGGCAATGCCATAAGCTTCGTCATCAGGTGTGAGCTTGGTTTCAGCGATGATACGGTCAAGAATGCCGGCTTCGCCTGTTACTTGAGCGGTTTCGAGAGCGGTATTGGTACTCATCTGAACTCTTCCTTGTCCTTGATTCAAGCGTCTTGGTCGGCCTTGGCAGCCAAGCCGAGTTCGCCTAGTACACGTTCGCGGGAATCATCGTCAGCCAGCACACTTTCAATAGCCTTGCGGAAGGCCGGGGCATTACCCAGCGGGCCTTTCAGCGCGACGAGAGCATCACGCAGCTCCATCAGCTTTTTCAGCTCTGGTACTTGATCGACGATGTTGGCGGGGTTGAAGTCCTTCATCGTGTTGATGTTCAGGCTGACACCCAGCTCTTCGCCTTTGGCATCATCCTGCAGGCGGTTTGGCACGCTCAGGTTTAGCGTCAGCTCCTGCTTGCCCAAGACTTCGTCGAAATTATTTTTGTCGATGCTGATTGGCTTGCGATCTTCGACCTTGCGGTCATCTGCGCGCTGGGTAAAATCGCCCAGAACCATTAGCTTCAAAGGCAGTTCCTGTTCTTCCTGAACATTGCCAGTGGCGGGTTTGAAGGTGACGTTGATGCGTTCCTTTGGGGCTACCGAGCCTTCTTTGGCCATGGCATTTCTCCTTTCTGTGTGAGGGCCGTGCGGCCTCAATCAAGTACCACTTCGAGATCGATGTGGCACAACCTGCGGTAAAGCTCGTCCTTGTAGTCTCGTACTCCAGGGTTCTGAGGCAGCAGTTCGCAGCACTGGTAAAGCAGCTGCAAAACATCCAGGGCGAGTTCGGGTTCCCACTCGGCCAGACCGCTGCGTTGCAGCGTCTCATCGAGCGTTTGTAACTGGGTCTTGGCCAGATCGTATTTCTTGGCCTGGAAGCAGAGGCGAGCCATGGTGAGCTGCCAGAAAAAGCGCTCACGGCCACCTTGGGCGGTAGTCATACCTTGCTTGAGCGTTTGAACCGCGTGCTTGAGTCCATCCTTTCGCAGGGTAGGCAACAGGGCTTCCAGCGCTTCTTCCCAGGCAGGACGGTTATTACCTGTGCTTGGGGCTGCTTCGCGAGGCGCACTGGGTGCCTGAAGGTGTGGCATGACATGCGCACTGATCCAGGCACGGGTTTCAGCATCGGCGAAGGGCTGACCATCATGAAAGCGTAGCTCCACGATGCCGGATACACGGCTTAGGAACAGAGCAAAAGGCATTTCGATTTCTTTCAGCGCCGCCTCTGCGCCCTGAGCCTGAAGGCATTCCCATGCCAGCCGTTGCCCATCGAACCAGAACGGAGCACGCGCCAGGCTGGCCTCTACGTCGACCAGCAAGCTTGCATGCTGGCCTTGTTCGAAGCGCTCTTTATAAGAGGCGATCTTGTCGGCGGGCAGTCCACGAAGTGCAGTGATCTGTTCGGCGTTGTGCTCAGGCACGCTGTCGATACCCAGCCAGAGCAAGGCACGATTCAGGCGCAGGGGGCGAATGTCGGTCGCTTTCTGTCGGGTCCACCAGGTACAAAGCGTGCGGGCGCTGTCCTGTTGGGCGCGAAGAGCCTTATGCGCATCCTTGTCACTTTCAATCGGTCCAGCTGGCGTGTTGGATGAGGACGAAGATGACGAAAGAGAGGCTGTAACGGTGTCGGTACTGGTTATCGTATTGACCGGAGCCGCTGCCTGACCTGCACGCTTTACGTGTTCATCTATACGGCGACACAGCGGCAATAATAGTGGCGCCTCTTCACCTAGGTGTGTTGACAGGCAGGTATCCAGTTCCTTGAGGTGCTCGACCAACTGCTGAAACAGCGGCAGCTGGTCAGGTGTTGGAGAGTATTGAGAAAGGGCCGGTTCCAGTCGTGTCAGCAGCCACCCTAGCGCGGCACTGCGTGTGCGCACTTTGCGTGGATGCAGATCATCCCAGTGTTGGGTGCACAAGGCATGCAATAAGGCGATACCCGCCTGCAACCCAGTAAAACGCTCACGTTGATAGAGCGCCCAAGCCAGCCAAGCGGCTACACGCAGGTCTTTGGATAGGGTCCGCAGCAGCACTTCGCTGCCGTCACAGATCAGTTGCCAGTCGATCTGGCCGCTCTGATGAAGGGATGACGCTTTGGCTAGCTCAGCTTCGAGCTGTTCATACTCGCTGGAGTAACGGGCATCCTCACCGCCGAAGTTGCCCGCTTCGATGGGGTGTTCGGCCAATGCCAGGTAATGCGTAGCGAGTGAACTGGAGAACGTCATTCCATGACCTTGCCGAAGCATCCATTGCTCTAAGGAGGGCGATAGTGAATGGCCTTCCAGGCCTATCGTCTCCGCGAAATCCTGCGCAATTCATTGCGCAGCTCAATGTGCAGCAAGTTGCGCACATGAGTAATGGTGCGCATCCTAAAGAGCTGAGCCCTTTAGAACAAGGCAGTAAATGTGACGATTCGAACATTTAAGAGAATTGCCGCCTGAGCGGTATTTGTTACCGAGACGAACGGTTACCTGCTGCAACCGTTGCGTCTGGGGAAAGGCGTCTGCTACGAAGGGTGACGCGTTCCGCTTTAGGTTCTGTGCGAAAACTGCCCGAATACGATCACCTTTTCGCGTAAAACCTAGCGGCGAGGAACCGAGCGAGTACGACCGCTGCCGTCGATAGCGACGAATACAAAGGCGGCTTCAGTTACTTTGCTCCATTCGTTGGAGAGCGGGTCGTCGCTCCAGACTTCAACCATCATGCGGATCGAGCTACGGCCGATCTCCAGCGCTTGAGTATAGAAGGAGAGTTGTGCACCCACCGGAACGGGCACCAGAAACGCCATACGGTCAATGGCGACTGTGGCAACACGGCCCTGGGCGATTCGACTGGCCATGGACGTGCCGGCCAGGTCCATTTGGGCGACGAGCCAGCCACCGAAAATATCGCCGAACCCGTTCGTTTCACGTGGGAGTGCGGTGATCTGCATGGCGAGATCGCCTTGAGGTATCGGATCTTCTTGTTCGAGTTCTTCAATCATGCGCTGGGCGCCCCTGGAGCCCTTTTCAATTTTTATGGCTGGGAGACCGTGTAAAGCAAGAATATGGCCAACCTGACCGGGCGTTTCGGATGTCGTTTGATTATGGGCAGTATATAGACTGTGCCAGTCGGGTACGACAGGGTGTTGACAGTTTAAATAAATTCGTTAAACAGCTTGGGCGGCAGCATTTGAATTTGCTATCGTGCTGGTTTGCACATGACAGACCCGACCGGGCCGTGTCATGGCTACACAGGTGATGGTTTGCGTTTAACCGGTTCGGGCCAGGCTCGTAATGTTGTCCACAAGATGACGGAACGAACGTATCACGGCCCAGTGCTCACACGGCTTTTCATTTCCCTGGTTCTCGCTCTTATATTAATGTCTCGTCTCCGCCTCGTGCGGATTTACGGCCTCCCTGCTTAACTAGGGAGACGTTCACCGGTGTAGCTCGAACCTGTGTGCGGGAAAACCCCTGCTTGTCCAGGTTCCACGGTCTAGCGCGAACGTGTGCATATAATTCTAACGAGACTTGAGCCATGAGACCGCAATCCCATTCCGCCTTGCCCGAATCACGCCCGTTAGGGCGCAGTGACTATAAGACCCTTTCCCTGTCCGCCTTAGGTGGCGCCCTCGAATTTTACGACTTCGTGATTTTCGTGTTTTTTGCCGCCGTAGTAAGCAAGCTGTTCTTCCCGGCTGAGATGCCTGAGTGGCTGCGTCAGATCCAGACCTTTGGCATTTTTGCCGCAGGCTATCTGGCCCGTCCGCTAGGGGGTGTCATCATGGCCCACTTTGGTGATCTGCTGGGCCGCAAAAAGATGTTTACGTTAAGCATCTTTATGATGGCGCTACCCACATTGTTTATGGGCCTGCTGCCTACTTATGCACAGATCGGTATTGCCGCACCCTTGCTGCTATTGTTTCTGCGCATCATCCAGGGAGCAGCCATCGGCGGTGAAGTGCCGGGTGCCTGGGTATTTGTGGCTGAACACGTGCCCAACCGCCATGTGGGTTATGCCTGCGGTACGCTGACAGCCGGCCTGACCTTTGGCATTTTGCTCGGCTCGCTCATGGCAACGCTGATCAATACCGTGTTTACGCCAGTTGAAGTGCATGATTATGCGTGGCGTTTTCCATTCCTGATTGGTGGTGTGTTCGGGTTGTTCTCGGTGTATTTGCGTCGTTGGTTGCATGAAACCCCGATATTCGCCGAGCTTCAGTTGCGCAAGTCGCTCGCCAGTGAGGTGCCGCTCAAGGCGGTTCTGCGCGATTACCGAGGCGCAATAGTCGTCTCGATGCTGCTGACCTGGATGCTGACCGCTGGCATTGTGGTCGTGATCCTTATGACACCGACGCTGCTTCAGACTCAATATGGGTTTGCCGCTGCTACAGCCCTTAAGGCTAACAGCCTTGCCATCCTCTTCTTGACTGGTGGCTGCATTGCTTCGGGTGCGTTGTCAGACCGTTTTGGCAGCGGGCGGGTTTTCCTCGTTGGTGGCGCGCTTCTAGGTATCGTCTCCTGGACCATGTATGCAACCCTTAAAACACACCCCGAATGGCTGTTTCCGCTGTATGCAATGGCGGGCCTGTCGGTCGGCGTCATTGGCAGCGTACCGCGCGTGATGGTGCTTGCCTTTCCGGCAGAGGTGCGCTTCTCGGGGCTGTCCTTCTCTTATAACTTGGCCTACGCCATCTTTGGCGGACTGACGCCAATGATTGTGACGTTGATGCTCAAGCAGCACCCGTTGGGCCCGGCATATTATGTAGTAGGCCTTGCTATCCTGGGCATGCTGGTCGGCGCCTGGCTTCTTAGTCAGGAGCGCCGTGTCGTACCCGTCACGGCCTGACTCTTCTGCTTGCGTCCGAATGCTGCCTCAGACGAGGTAGCGTTCGGCGAGCTTGGCCCAATAACGCGCCCCGATGGGAAGCAGGGCATCGTTGAAGTCGTAGGCGGGGTTATGCAGACTGGCGCTGTTGCCATTGCCGATGAACAGATAGCACCCCGGACACCGTTCAAGCATATAGGCGAAATCCTCACTGGCGCTGATAGGCGCAAAATTCGGCGCGATGGATTGGCCGCCAAAATATTCTTCCGCTACTGATCGCGCAAACGCAGTTTCCTGGGCATGGTTGACGAGGACGGGATAGCCTCGCCGGTAATCGAGCTGGGCGGTTGCACCAAAGCTCTCCGCCTGGGCCCGTGTGACGCTACGAATTCGCTGCTCCAACTGATCACGAACGTCATTGCTGAAAGCGCGAATCGTCAGTTTCATATCCACTGCATCAGGAATGACGTTGTCCGCATGACCGCCGTGAATGCTGCCAATGCTGATGACCGCTGTTTCCAACGGGTCGACATTGCGCGACACGATGCTTTGCAAGGCCATGATGGTTGAAGCACTGGCTACGATGGGATCGACGGCCTTGTGCGGTACAGCGCCGTGACCGCCCTGACCAACGATGCGTAGGTCGGCCGTGTCAGCGGAGGCCATGGCCGGACCCTCTACAAAGCAGAACTGCCCGGCAGGTACGCCCGGCATGTTATGAAAACCAAAGATGGCATCGCAGGGGAATAGATCGAACAGACCATCCTCAATCATGCGTAATGCTCCACCGAGCCCTTCTTCGGCCGGCTGGAAGATCAGATGCAAGGTACCATCAAACGCTTGTGTCTCGGCGAGGTAGCGGGCCGCTGTCAGCAGGGTCGTGGTATGGCCATCGTGCCCACAGGCGTGCATCCGACCCGTATTGGCACTGGCATAGGGCAAACCGGTAGCTTCTGCGATAGGCAGGGCGTCCATGTCTGCGCGAATACCGAGCCGCTTCTTTCCAGAGCCGACCTTGAGGGTGCCAACAACACCGGTGCCTCCCAGCCCCCGATGAACCTCGTACCCCCAGGCCTTTAGCGAGGCGGCCACCAGATCACTGGTGCGATGCTCTTCGTAGCCCAACTCAGGGTGCCGGTGAAGGTCTCGTCGCAGTGTGATCATGTCAGGCAGGAAATCTTCAATTCTCAAGGTCGTTTCATCACGATGAAGCGTTTCAATAGGCATGGCGGATTCCTTATAGGGGAGCACTGGCAAGATCAGTCGAGGTGACGTTCCTGGAAGGCCAGCAGGCCGATCAGACCGATGCATAGCATGCTGATCAGGTACCAGGCAGGTGCCAGAGGGGCATGGGTGACTTGCAGAAGCCAAGTGACAATAAACTGCGCTGTGCCGCCAAACAGAGTGACGCCAATGGCATAGGTCATGGCAAGGCCTGTTGCCCGGACGGAGCGGGGCAGGGACTCACTGATGAGCAGCAGACCCGCCGTCATGTTCATGCCTAGCGCAGCTACGACAATCAATCGGCAGAGTAGGGCAAGCCCTTGCGTATCTGGTGAGTCCAGCCAGGCGAAGGCGGGATAGATGTTAAGGATAGCGATAACCAATGCGATGGCAGCCAACCGCTTATGATGGCCAAAGCGGTCGGCAGCCAGTCCGGCGAAGAGGGCGGACACCATCAGCACAGCACTGCTGGCAGTGCTCATCCAATAGGCTGTTGTAGCAGAAAGATGCGAGACCCGAGTGGTATACGTCGGCATGTAGAACAGGATGATATAGGTCATCAAGGTGGCCGACATAATGATCAGAAGACCCAGCAGGAAACCTCGTGTATGGCTGCGCAGAAAGGCCATGACTGGAGCAGGTTCTGGTTTATCGGTTACCTGGGCTTGATAGGTTTCATCCACATGGGCCCGGATGTAGAGGCCGACCGGAATAATCAGCAGGCCAATTAGAAACGGTACGCGCCAGCCCCAGCTATGCAGCGCCTCTTCGCTGAGCGAGCCGTGCAGGATCGCAGCCAGCATGGCGCCCAGCAGGGAGCTGCCGCCTTGGCTGATGACCTGCCAGCTGACATAAAAGCCGCGTCTACCCCGGCTGGCTGATTCCAATAGTAACGCTGTCGCTGCGCCAATCTCGCCGCCTGCTGAGAAGCCTTGTAACAGACGCCCAACCAGCAGGAGCAGCGGTGCGAAGATTCCAATCTGGGCATGGGTTGGCGTTAAGGCAATAAACAGGCTACCCAGCCCCATCAGCAGAATCGTCAACAGCATGGCTGCCTTGCGCCCGGCGCGGTCGGCATAGGCGCCCAGGATCATGCTGCCCAAAGGGCGCATCACAAAGCCAACGCCAAATACCGCAACGGCCATAAGCAGCGAGCCATAAGGCGTGTCCGAGGGGAAATAGAGCTGGCCGATCAGGCTGGCGAAAAAGCTGAAGACGGTAAAGTCGAACATTTCCAGTCCGTTACCCAGGCTGGCGGCAGCGATCAGCTTGGCGCGGGGCAGCGGAGCAGCTATTGCCGATGGCGTAACGGAGGCGGCGTGCGAAGAAAGCGCATGAGCCACGGGGTATCTCCTTGGACGGCCAGAGGTCGATAGCTAGGCAAGCAAGGTTCGCGCCGTGTAGGCACGGCAGGCTTGAATTCATCCCATGGGGCGTAGCTGCTGGGGAATTTACTCAATGCAGAAAATGGTGGTGAAAGACAGGCTCCATGATGGTGCGCGGTGCACTAAATACGGTTGAACATTCAGCGCATAAGCCTGAGTGACGTCACAATATGGTCATATTTCAGTCATATAGTGGCTCAATGCCCATAGGCTGCCGACGGGCGCTACCTAACCATCCTTGCAAGGAACGTGGTATGAGATTCAAAAGGCTGATGGCCGCCATGACGTTTGCCGCTGTTGGGTTCGGCGCAACGACTGCTGTAGCGGCCATCGACCCGGCTCTTCCGGACTACCAGAAGGCCAGCGGGGTATCGGGCAACCTGTCTAGTGTGGGCTCGGATACTCTTGCCAACCTCATGACGCTGTGGGCCGAGACTTACAAGCGTAACTATCCAAGTGTAAACATTCAGGTGCAGGCTGCCGGTTCTTCGACTGCGCCCCCCGGCCTGACCGAGGGCACATCCAACCTGGGCCCGATGAGCCGCAGGATGAAAGACTCCGAAGTCCAAGCGTTTGAACAGAAATATGGCTACAGACCAACCGCGGTTCCGGTGGCTGTGGATGCGTTGGCGTTATTTGTCCACAAGGACAATCCCATAAAGGGGCTGACCATCGAACAAGTGGATGCCATCTTTTCATCCACACTTCTTTGTGGTGGCAAGCAGAACATCAGGACCTGGGGTGACCTGGGCATGACTGGCGAATGGGCCAACAGACCGATTCAGCTGTTTGGCCGCAATTCGGTATCCGGTACCTATGGATATTTCAAGGAGGAGGCGCTGTGTAAGGGCGACTTCAAGCCAAATGTGAATGAGCAGCCGGGCTCGGCTTCGGTCGTACAGTCCATCAGCCAATCACTCAACGGTATCGGTTATTCCGGCATTGGTTACAAGACATCCAGCGTACGTACCGTACCGCTGGCCAAAAAAGGCTCTGACAATTATGTGGAAGACACTGAGCAGAATGCTCTCAATGGTAGTTATCCACTGTCCCGCTTCCTTTATATCTATGTGAACAAAGCGCCAAACAAGCCCTTGAGTCCATTGGAAAGCGAGTTCTTGAAAATGGTACTTTCCAAGACCGGTCAGGAAGCGGTCGTAAAAGACGGTTATATTCCAGTTCCGGCTAAAGTCGCTGAAAAAGCCAGGAAAGATCTGGGCTTCTGAGCCTGGCTTCTTTTACAGTTGCCTGCCCGTGTTCTGCACGGGTGGGCATTGGCATGTCTTATTACTGTCATCTGATTGTCATATCTCGTCTTTAGGCTCTGCGCGACGAAGGTCCAGGCTCCCTATTCATGAACCAAACCCGATCCCCTGCACGCATCGATTTCGATACGCCTGCGATGCGTCGCAAGCGCCGCTGGCGAGCCAGCATGGATCGTTTCACGCGGTGGTATGTGCTGGTGGGCGGGTTGGCAGTACTGGCCGCGATTACCCTGATCTTCTTTTATCTGGCTTATGTCGTACTGCCGCTTTTCAAAGGGGCTACGCTGACCGCTGATGCGGTGCAGGCACCTGCCGCCTGGGTGCAGCAAGCCGGAGCGCCGCTTGCGCTCAGTGTGGAAGAGCAGAACGAAGTTGGTATGCAGGTTACTCCAGCGGGGGACGTGGTCTTTTTCAGGATCAAGGACGGTGCGGAGCTAAGCCGACAGGCGCTGCCGATTCCTCCTGGCACCCAGGTGGTTTCGGTTGCCCGGGATCTGGTCAGACCGGTTCTGGCGCTGGGGCTTTCCAATGGTCGGGCGCTGCTGGTCCGGCACATCTATAAATCGACTTATCCCGAAAATAAACGGGTCATCGTGCCTCAGGTCGATTACCCCTATGGCCCAACACCCGTTGTAGTCGATCCTGAAGGACGAGCCCTCGAACACCTCAGCCTGACGGCAGGTGAGGGCGAGTTGACCTTGGCGGCATCCAATGCTTCCGAGCTGTTGGTGTTCAAGCTGACCAGTACAGAGGACATGCTGACCGGCGAAACCACGCTTGAGCAGCAGCGGGTTGACCTGCCGCGCCTTTCGCAAACGGTTCAGGCGCTGCATCTTGATCCTCGTGGTCAATGGCTGTATGTCATCAATGGGCGCTCTGCCGCAGACGTCTTTGACCTGCGTGATCGTACCCTGAACGGGCATTACAAACTGATCGATGATGCTCACAATCAGGTTACCGTGACAGCTCAATTATTGGGCGGTATTTCACTGCTGGTAGGCGATGCCAAGGGTGGTATCAGCCAATGGTTCATGGCGCGTGGAAAGGATGGCGAGCCCCAACTTCAGCGCATTCGTAATTTCCAGCTCAAGGATGCGCCGATCACGCAGATCGTAGCCGAGCAGCGGCGCAAGGGCTTCCTCGCATTGGATGAAAAGGGCACCCTAGGCATTTTCCATAGCACTGCCGGGCGCACGGTATTGACCGAGAAGGTAGCCGATGGCAATGGTTATCTGGCGCTCTCGCCACGGGCCAACCATATCCTGCTTGAGCGCAACAGCCAGCTTATAAACTTTACTCTGGATAATCCGCATCCAGAGATTTCCTGGTCGGCCTTGTGGAGTAAGGTCTGGTATGAAAACTATGAAAAGCCGTCCTATGTCTGGCAGTCCACGTCGGCGAGCAATGATTCCGAACCGAAGCTGAGCCTGGCGCCACTGACGTTCGGCACGCTTAAGGCTGCGTTCTATGCCATGTTGCTGGCGGCTCCGCTGGCTGTTGCCGCCGCAGTCTATACGGCCTATTTCATGGCGCCGCGCATGCGCCGTAAGGTCAAGCCAGTCATTGAGCTTATGGAAGCATTGCCCACCGTTATCCTGGGTTTTTTTGCCGGCCTGTTCCTCGCGCCTTATGTAGAAGGGCACTTGCCCGGGATTTTCAGTTTGCTCCTGCTGGTACCGATCGGCATCGTCCTGGCAGGGTTTCTGTGGTCACGGCTGCCCGAGTCCATTCGTTTCCGCCTGCCTGATGGTTGGGAAAGCCTGCTGCTTATTCCAGTCGTGCTGCTGACGGGCTGGTTTGCGTTGAGTATGAGCCCTCATCTGGAAACCTGGTGGTTTAACGGTGATATGCGGTTGTGGCTGCATGAGCACCATATTACCTATGACCAACGCAACGCCTTGATTGTAGGCTTGGCGATGGGCTTTGCCATTATTCCAAACATCTTTTCCATCGCTGAAGATGCCATCTTCAGTGTGCCGCGCAGCCTGACCTATGGCTCCCTGGCGTTGGGTGCAACACCGTGGCAGACCCTGACCCGAGTGGTCATCCTGACGGCCAGTCCTGGGATCTTTTCTGCCCTCATGATCGGCCTGGGTCGTGCTGTGGGTGAGACCATGATTGTGCTGATGGCTACCGGCAATACGCCCATCATGAATGCCAATATCTTTGAAGGCATGCGAACGCTGGCAGCCAACGTGGCTGTAGAGATGCCGGAGTCGGAGGTAGGCGGCACCCACTACCGCGTGCTGTTCCTGGCGGCATTGGTACTGCTGTCCTTCACGTTTGTAATGAACACGCTGGCGGAAATGATCCGTCATCGACTGCGTAAGAAATATGCCTCGTTGTAAGCGGCGCTCCGGCAGCCGTAGGACCCTGGAAGGGGCTGGAACTGATAGGTGAACAACTTCGTGAAGCAGGACTCCCTGAAACAGTGGTTCAAAAGCGGCGCGCCAGGCATTTGGTTGAGCGGTGGCGCTGTGGCAATCGCTGTGATCATGACGATTGGATTGATCACCTTGATTGCCGTGCGTGGTCTGGCCCATTTCTGGCCGTCTGACATCGTTGAGGCGCGCTATGCCGTGCCAGGCGCAGCGCCGCGCATGATCATGGGCGAGGTTGTCCAGGTCGAAGATGTGCCTCGGGAGCGACTCAAGAGTGCTGGGCTGCCGGTTGCAGAAGAGGGGTCAACCCTTATGAGCCGAGAACTCATCAAACTGGGCAACCGGGAGCTGTATGGCAGTGATTTTGTCTGGATCGTAGGCGAGTGGTTGCAGGAGCAGAAGGCACCCAAGGGCATCATCGTCCTGGAGCGCCGTGAGTGGGGTAACTTCTACGGCTATCTGGTGAACGTCAAGGAAGCGGGCAAGGTTGTTGCGGAAGGGGAAGCGGCTCTGCCAGAGATGCGCGAACGTCTCAAGCGCATCGATTCGCTGGCCAGTCGGATCAGCCGTATCGAGAAGGTCGAGATTAGCAGCGTCAATCATGAGATTGAGCAACTCCGATTGCAGGCACGCAGCCTTGAGTTGAACGAACGGCTGGATGCTGCTGCCCAGGCGGATCTGGCTGCCGAGCGTAGCGAACTGGACGCGCGCTACCATGATCTTGAAACGCAGCTGAACGCGCTACGCCAGGAGTTCGACCGGGACAGCCTGACGCTACGGGATGCCACCGGGCAGGAAACTGAGATCCGCTTGGGCAACGTGGTCCATGCCTACCAGCCTAACGCCATGAGCACTTTTCAAAAGCTGGGCTTTTATTTCGCCAAGCTGTGGGAATTCCTGTCCTCTGACCCGCGTGAGGCCAATACTGAAGGCGGAGTGTTCCCGGCCATTTTCGGAACGGTCATCATGACCCTTATCATGGCCGTGATCGTGACACCCTTTGGTGTCATTGCAGCGATTTACCTGCGTGAGTACGCCAAACAGGGGTTTATGACGCGCCTGATCCGCATTGCTGTCAACAACCTCGCTGGCGTACCGGCTATTGTCTATGGCGTATTCGGCCTGGGCTTTTTCGTCTATGTGCTGGGCGGCTCGATTGACCAACTGTTCTTTCGCGCCTCGCTACCGGCACCTACCTTTGGTACACCCGGCCTGCTCTGGGCATCCCTGACCCTGGCCATTCTCGCTGTACCCGTTGTGATCGTAGCGACTGAAGAGGGGCTAGCACGGATTCCTCGAAGCGTACGCGAAGGGTCGCTGGCACTGGGTGCGACCCAGGCAGAAACCTTGTGGCGGGTTGTTCTGCCGATGGCCAGCCCGGCGATGATGACGGGCCTGATCCTAGCGATTGCACGCGCGGCAGGCGAAGTGGCGCCACTGATGCTGGTGGGCGTGGTAAAGCTTGCCCCCACACTGCCCGTCAATTTGAATTATCCCTATCTGCATCTGGACCAAAAGATCATGCACCTGGGCTTTCATATCTTCGATGTTGGCTTTCAGAGCCCGAATGTCGAAGCGGCCCGGCCGTTAGTCTATGCAACGGCGTTGCTATTGGTTCTGGTGATTGCTGCGCTCAACCTCTCAGCCGTGGCGATTCGTAATCGCCTGCGCGAAAAGTATCGGGCGATAGACAACTAAACGAATCCGGGCGCCCGGTATGCCGCGGTGCCCCAAGGTGGTCGAGAGGCCCAATGGAGTCATCCATGCGTGAAATGCAAAGGCCAAGGTTCGGGCTTAATGTTGGCAGGCGTGAACGGCAGGGGCTTGACCCTGTGACCGAGCCAGTGGCCCTGGAAGTACCCGGTCTAAACCTGTTCTATGGTCAAAAGCAGGCACTGTTCGACATCAAGCTGAGTATTCCCAAGCAGCGTGTCACGTCTTTCATCGGCCCTTCCGGGTGCGGTAAGTCTACGTTGCTGCGCTGCTTTAACCGAATGAATGATCTGGTCGATGGCTGCCGGATCAACGGTGAGATCTCTCTAGAAGGGCAAAATATTTTTGCCCAAGGGACCGACGTGGCCGAGCTGCGGCGTCGGGTTGGCATGGTGTTCCAGAAGCCCAACCCGTTTCCCAAGAGCATTTATGAGAATGTGGTCTATGGTCTGCGTATTCAGGGCATCAAGAAAAAGCGCATGCTTGATGAGGCCGTGGAATGGGCTCTGAAGGGTGCCGCGCTCTGGGAGGAGGTAAAGGATCGCCTGCACGAGTCGGCGCTAGGGCTTTCCGGCGGTCAGCAGCAGCGTCTGGTGATTGCCCGAACCATTGCCGTGCAGCCGGAAGTACTCTTGCTGGATGAACCCAGCTCGGCACTGGATCCGATTTCCTCGCTCAAGATTGAGGAGCTGATCTATGAGCTGAAAACGCGGTACACCATTGTCATCGTGACACATAACATGCAGCAGGCTGCTCGCGTATCCGATTACACCGCCTTTATGTACATGGGCAAATTGATTGAATATGGCGATACCGACACTGTTTTCACGAACCCTACCAAGAAGCAGACCGAAGATTACATTACAGGTCGTTACGGATAATGAAACCGTCACAGTCTATGGTCTACCTTATGTCTATTTAACTATCGGATTTCCCACTGAAACGTATTGCTGACTACGAATTCGATTACTGCCCTATACCCCTGCGCATCCTTGCCGATAACCTAATCGGGCGCTGCGCATGGCTTGGGTGAATGTACCACTCAGCAACTTTTCAGAAAGGAATCTAAATAAACCGGGCAGCCTGACGATACAGTGGCAATCACAGCTTTATAGGTAAGCAGTGCCACGTAGTTGATGCGGTCTGTTCCAGGGAACGCCGCCCGAGGGGGTTGGCTCCATTCTTTACAGGACGACAACGCCATGATCAGCAAAGAAAGCCTTAACCACCATATATCACAGCAGTTCAATACCGAACTCGAAGAAGTCCGTAGCCATCTGCTGGCGATGGGTGGATTGGTCGAAAAGCAGGTCAGTGATGCTGTAAGTGCCCTGATTAACGCTGACTCCGGTCTTGCGCAGCAGGTGCGGGAGATAGACGATCAGATCGACATGATGGAGCGCAACATCGACGAAGAGTGCTTGCGCATCCTGGCGCGTCGTCAGCCGGCTGCGTCGGACCTGCGTCTGATCATCAGCATTTCCAAGTCGGTGATCGACCTTGAGCGGATCGGTGATGAGTCTTCGAAGATTGCACGTCGTGCCATCGAGTTGTGTGAAGACGGTGAGGCCCCGCGTGGCTACGTGGAAGTGCGCCATATTGGCGAGCAGGTACGCAAGATGGTTCAAGAGGCACTGGACGCGTTCGCGCGCTTCGATGCCGAGCTGGCTTTGTCTGTCGCTCAGCACGACAAGATCGTTGACCGTGAATACAAGACGGCGATCCGCGAACTGGCGACCTACATGATGGAAGACCCGCGGGCAATTTCCCGCGTGCTTAGCGTTATCTGGGCGCTGCGTTCGCTGGAACGCATTGGCGACCACGCCCGTAATATCGCGGAACTGGTGATCTACCTGGTCCGTGGAACAGATGTACGCCACTTGGGATTGACCCGGATGGCAGAGGAAGTCAACAAACCGCGTGACTGATGCCATGGCCCCCGACAGGAAGGCGGCCATGTTCTCAGCTACGCTTTTGGGCTGCGAGTAAGCTTGCTTTCCCGACGTGGCGTTCAGCGATCCATGAAGCTGCGCTCGGGGCTTCATGGAGTAATCGATGGGTAAGGTATCTGTACTGATCGTGGATGACGCACCGTTTATCCGCGACTTGATCAAGAAAGGGCTACGTAGCCAACTCCCGGGTATCGAGATGGAGGATGCTGCGGACGGACGCAAGGCTCAGACAATGCTGAGCAGGCAATCCTTCGATCTGATCCTGTGCGATTGGGAGATGCCGGAAATGTCTGGCCTTGAGCTGCTGACATGGTGCAGAAGCGAAGAGGCGCATCAAAAAACGCCTTTTATCATGGTGACCAGCCGTGGTGACAAGGACAACGTCATGCAGGCTATCCAGGCTGGCGTTTCCGATTTCGTTGGCAAGCCGTTTACCAATGAACAGCTCATTACAAAGGTCAAAAAGGCACTGAGCCGTGTGGGCAAGCTCGAAGCGCTTGTGGCGCGTGGCCCCCAGCGTGCGACATCAGCCTTTGCCAACGACTCGCTCAGTGCGCTGACGGGAAACCAGCCGGCTCCGGCACCGGCGACGCGTGCGCCTTCCGGTGGTGGCAAGACTAATTTTGGGCAGGGCCAACTACGCCTTGCCAATGCCAGTATGGCTTGCGTAATCAAGGCCCTGAGCCTCAAGGAAGCTGTTCTTATCGTCAAGCGAGGCGATAATCTGCCTCAGGTGCTGGATAATGCGGTATTGGACCTGGAGCAGGGTGAGGAGGTGCAGGAGATTGCACGCCTCAACGGCTATCTGCATTCCGTGGCGGCCTTGGAACCCAAGCCCTCCAGCGAATGGTTGCAGCTGTTCTTCCGCTTTGTAGACAAGGATCCAGCCAAGCTGGAATACCTGTCTCGCCTGATCGCTCGCGGTACAGCGCAAAAACACTATGTTCCTGGTGCATGAGCCCAGGTCATGCCGCTGCCTATCACCACATCCCGACGAGTAACGCCTCGTCGGGAGCGTGCTCTACTGGTAGGCTTGCGCCCCCTCAAAAGCACCCGGTTCTGTTCCTGCATGTTGAAACGTCTCTTTTTGCTATGTGGCTCGTTCACGCTGGCGGCAGCGACGTGGGCATCGCCCATCTATAAATATACGGATGCCAACGGTGTGGTGACCTATACGGACAAGGCCACCAAGGGTGCCAAGGTGCTTATCTTCGAGGATGACACCAATGAGCGTATCGAGCGGCAGGTTCGGTTGAATACGAAAAACCTGGGCAATGAAACTGTCTTTGAGGCACGTAACGACCTGCTGATGCCGGTTCAGGTCGAGCTTCGTCTGGATCAGCTCAAGAATGTGGCTGGTATCAACGAGTCGGCCTCGGTTCGCCGTGTTCTACCACCGAACAGTACAACAACCCTGATGCGCCTCAAAAAAGAGGTTCAGGGCGTAGCCATTCATTACAAGCCAACCTTCAATTATGCAATGGGTGACCCGGGACGGGGCGCGCAGGATTATGCCTATCCATTACCTTGGGTGGGTGGACCGTTCCGGATCAGTCAGGGGCCGAACGGCGCCTTTAGCCACAATACGACAAGAGGCCGCTACGCTATCGATATCGCGATGCCGGAGGGTACGCCTATCATCGCATCGCGCTCAGGCACCGTGGTCAAGGTTGAAAACGACCAGCAGCAGGGCCGCAGTGCCAATCCATCAGGTAATTTTGTGCGCGTCCTGCATGATGATGGCACCATGAGCGTGTATCTGCACCTGATGCAAGGCTCGGTCAAGGTGAGGGAGGGACAACGTGTAATGACCGGTACACCATTGGCGCTGTCTGGCAACACGGGTCACAGTACCGGGCCGCATTTGCATTTCGTTGTACAGCGCAACACGGGGTTGTCGCTGGAGTCGATTCCGTTCCGGTTCGCCCGGCCGGTCGATAGCCTGCCTAATTTTGCGATTGGTGGGCCGTAGCGCTTGATTGTTTTGCAGTTTACCTCTCAAATTTCCCCCTAGTGCTGCTCTGACTAGCCATACTCGTTTCAGTCGAGGGCGGCAGGCAATGAGTAGTACCTAGTACTTGCAAGCTTTCGGTTGTTTGCAGTGACGGATTGCTGCACTGAAAAGTACTGCTTTTTCAAATATGAACCGAGCATTCTCAGGTCTGGTCGAGGAATGACTGATGCGTCTGTATGGGGTAATGCTGTTCTGGATCATGTTCTTCAGCGCTTCGCTGCAGGCTGAGACCTTGTTTGATCCATTGCCCCAGGCGGTGATTCTGAACGATGCGCAGGAAAAGGTTTCACTGCACTCGGTCAGCTACCTGCAGGCCTCTGCCACCTTAACCTTTGAGCAGGCGGCGGCCCCGGGCCTTGAGGATCGCTGGCAGTCACTGGGCGGTGAAACGGTCAATCTGGGCCGGCAACAGATCGGGGCCTGGCTGCGCTTCGAAGTGCATAACCCTACCGATCGCGACCAGCAGCGCTATCTGGTGATTCAGCCGCCTATTCTCAATCAGGTCGATATGCGGGTTCGCTCCCTGTCCAACGGCGCGTGGGGGCCGGTGGAAACCGCCGGGGACAGTCTGCCTATGAACGTCCGCTCCCTCAAAGAGCGGGCGTTTGTCTTTCCGCTAACCCTGTCGGCAGGCGATAAGGCCTTTGTTTATCTTCGCCTGCGCTCTTATGAGCCGATGCTGGTTCCGATGTGGCTGATGACACCGGAGCATTACATTGCGCAGGAAAAAACCGCGCTAACCCTGCTAATGCTCTTTTTTGGCTTCATGTCAGCCTTACTGGTCTATAGCGGTAGCCAGTATTGGCGGCGCCGCGACCCCAATCACCTGTGGTATTGCCTCTACCTGGTCAGCGTCCTGGGGTATGAGCTCAGCCTGACCGGTATCGGCCAACGCTACCTGTGGCCGGAGTGGCCTGCATTTTCCATGAGAGCTTACGTGGGCTTTGGCTGCTTGAGCTTTCTTACCGCCTTAGTGTTTGCCCGACGTTTTCTTAACGTGGATCGCTACCGCGGTTGGCGGCTGGTTGTCCTGGGCCTGATTGGCTATTGGGCATTGGCGGCAGCCCTGATCATTATCGAGCCAATGCTGGTTCGCTTTCTGATGATCGAGCTGGCAGGCCTTGTGAGCTGCTGCCTGGGAATAGCCATGACCTTATCGCTATGGCGAGAGGGTAACCCGTCGGCCAAGTATCTCGCCATTGCCTGGTCCGTACTGACCGTGAGTACGGTACTAATGCTCATGGCCGTCCTGGACTGGATTGCGTTATCGCCTTTTATTCTGGATGCACAGATCCTCGGTTTTGCCTTTGAGTTCATGTTGCTAGCCATCGCGCTGGACGTTCGTCAGGACCATGAGCGAGCCGAGCAGTTGAGGGTACATGAAGAAGCTCTTTCGGCCAGTAATCAGCAGGTGCAACAGCATGAACGAGCCTTGCAGACCCAACAGCAGATGCTTGAGCGGCAGCATAAGCGTAACGAGGAGCTGCAGCAGCATATCGAAGCACAGGCGGACGTACTCGAGCGGGCCAACGAGACCTTGCGAGCAGCCAATGATGAAGTGATTCGCTTAAGTACAATCGACACACTGACCGGCGCGTTGAGCCGTCCATGTTTTGAGCGTCACTTTACCGAGGAGGTCAACCGCGCCAAGCGCAATGCAACGGTGGTGTCATTAGTTGTGATTGATATCGACCATTTCAAGGAAATCAGCGATGCCTTTGGTAGCCCGCTCGGTGATGAGTGCCTGCGGGCCCTGGCCAACCTTCTCAAAAACTACACCAAGCGCGCAGGTGATATGGCCGCCCGCTTTAGGGATGACAAGTTCGTCCTCGTTCTGCCGGCCACTGGCGAGGCCGAGGCGGTGGCGCTGGCTAATCGCATCTGCGCCGAGACGAGCATGCTGCGTCTGGAATATGGTAGCGCGACCGTCAGCTTTAGCATCAGTGCAGGCATTGCCAGTATCGTGCCGACCATGGACGATAGCGACAAGACCCTGATCAATACAGCGCTCAACGCCTTGAGCCATGCCAAACAGGAAGGCCGCAATCGGGCCTACTTTGGCGAACTGTAAGCCTGAATAAAAAAGGCCGGCATGAACGCCGGCCTTTTTCTGTCTGGCACCTGTCAGTGATGCTGCGACGTGTCTTCTTCGCCACCCAGTTTGATGACCTTGGCCAGGATGATCTTCGGACCTTTCATCTTTTTGATGATAATGCGCAGGCCCTCGGCTTCCAGTACTTCATCCTCTTCGGGTACACGTTTCAAGCTGTCATAGACGAGACCGGCCATGGTCTCCGCCTCGACATGGTCCAGGTCGATATGCAGGAGGCGTTCGAGCTTGAACAAGGGGGTATCCCCGCGTACAAGCAGTTTGCCGGGCTGATAGGCCAATACGCCGCGCTCGGCTTTACGGTGTTCGTCCTGAATATCGCCCACCAGTACTTCCAGCACGTCTTCCATGGTCAGAAAGCCCACGACCTTGTGATCGGCTTCTTCAACCAGAGCAAAATGCGCGCCGCCCTGGCGGAACTGATCCAGAAGCTTGCCAAGCGGCATGTGCTTTGAGACGCGCTCCAGCGGGTGGATAAGGTCCTCCAGCTCGAACGACTCGGCTTGGGTATCAAGACCGGCAATCGCCAGCAACAGGTCCTTGATGTGCAACACGCCGATAAAGGCATTTTCGTCTTCGTTGTAGACGGGGTAGCGGCTGTATTTATGTCGACGAATGATCGTCAGAACTTCTTCCAGCGAAGCGTTGTGCTCAAGGTAAATGAGGTCTTCGCGTGAGTTGGCCCAGTCTACGACTTCCAGCTCTTCCAGTTCGACAGCCGAGGCCAGCACTTGCATGCCCTGGTCAGTCGGGTCCAGTGCGCGGCTGGAATGCAGGATAAGTTTCAGTTCATCCAGGCTGTAATGATGCTCATGATCACCATTGCTCGAACCCTGTCCCGCAATGCGCAGAATCGCATTGGCGCTGGCATTGAGCAGCCAGATGGCGGGATACATCATCCAGTAGAAAAGATACAGCGGTACGGCTGTCCACAGCGAAAGTAGATCGGGCTTGCGAATCGCCCAGGACTTGGGCGCCAGCTCACCCACTACGATGTGCAGGTAGGAAATGATGAAGAACGCTGTAAAGAACGCAATACCATGTACAAGCTCAGGTGTATTCACACCAGCCATACGGAGCAGAGGCTCCAGCAGCTCGGCAAACGCAGGTTCACCTACCCACCCCAGGCCCAGGGAGGCGAGGGTAATGCCTAGCTGACAGGCAGAGAGATAAGCATCGAGCTGGCCATGAACGGTACGTAGGATACGGCCACGCCACCCATGGCTTTCAGCCAGGCCTTCCACACGTGTGGCACGCAGCTTGACCATGGCAAACTCGGCGGCGACGAAAAAGCCGTTGAGCAGCACCAGCAGCAGTGCAAAAAGAACAAGACCGAAGTCAGCGAAAAGTACCGAGGTATCGAAACTAGGGGAAGGGTCCATTAGGGGTTCAAAGTGATAAAAGGTGGCCCTAGCATGGGGTTCCGGCGAGCGACTTTCAAGTCTCGCTCATCAGTGCTGTTGTACGGCTAGTGCGGAGACCGTTACAGCGGCCGTTTGGGAGGGGTCGAAAACGCAGGTAAAAACGCTGCCCTTGCCCGGTGTACTCTCGATTTCAAGGTGCCCATGATGACGGATCAAGACGTGTTTCACGATGGCTAGCCCAAGACCTGTACCGCCTGTGCTGGAGGCTCGGCTGGCATCCACCCGATAGAAGCGTTCGGTCAGACGGGGCAGATGACGCGCTTCGATACCCGGCCCGCTGTCAGAAACCGACATCCGGGCACCATGAGCGTCCTGCCACCAGCGAATCCTGATCTGCCCACCGTCTGGCGTGTACTTCACCGCGTTGAATACCAGATTCGAAAATGCACTGCGCAGCTCGGCCTCGCTGCCTTTCAGCGCCAGACTCGTATCGGTTTCCAGGGTGATCTTATGACCACGCTGGCCTGAAAAGGCTCGTGCATCCTGCTGGATGATCTGCAACAGCGGCGCTACGGCGACAGGTTTATTCTCAGCAGGATAGTCGGTCGCTTCCAGCTTGGCCAACAGCAGAAGATCGTCGATCAGGTGCTGCATTCGGCTGGCCTGTTGCTGCATCTGGCCCAATGCGCGTAGCCAGCGTGGATTGGTATCTTCGGCGGCATTGTCGACCAGTGTCTCCAGATAGCCGGCGATCACGGTAAGCGGTGTGCGTAACTCGTGGGAGACGTTTGCGACGAAATCCTTGCGCATTTGCTCCAGTTGATGAAGACGGCTGACGTCCCGTACGAGCAGGAGGCGATCACCTTCACCAAAGCGCGTAATCAGAATATGAAGGTGCTGAGTGGCATTGACCGGCGAAGCCAGCTCCAGCGGCTCCTGGTAATCACCCTTGTTGAAGTATTCATAAAACTTGGGATGGCGGACCAGGTTGGCGATGGGCTGACCATAATCCTGCGGCTGACGCAGCCCAAGCAGCTGTTCGGCTGCATGGTTCCACCACTCCAGATTGCCGTTACGGTCGATAAGAATGATAGCGTCCCGCAGCGCGGCGGTCGAAGCCTGGGCACGTTCGATCACGGCCTCTAAGGCATGACGCTTTTCACGCTCCCGGCGCTGGGCGTAGTAAAGGCTGTCAAAAACCTCACCCCAGAAGCCATTGGCCTCTGGTGGCTCTACACCTTCTTCCGCGGTGACCAGCCACTTTTGAAGGCGGACAATGTGGTAAGACATCCATATCAGGTAAGTGAACAGACCGGCAGCCAGCATGGCGCCATAGGCTCCAGTCAGCCAGCCCAGGGGCAGGCAAATGAGCAAGAGCAAGCAGACATGGCGGGCCAGCAGTGAACGCCAATCCATGTTCAAGACAGCACATCCCGTTCTTAAAGTTTGGTCGAGAAACGATAGCCCGTTCCGCGTACGGTCTGCACAAGATTTTCGTAAGTCTCACCTAATGCCTTACGCAGTCGGCGAATATGCACGTCTACCGTACGTTCCTCAACATAGACGTTGCCGCCCCACACCTGATCCAGCAACTGGCCTCGGGTGTAGGCACGTTCCTGGTGCGTCATGAAGAACTGCAGCAGGCGATATTCGGTCGGCCCCATCTCAGCTGGTGCACCGTCAATGGTCACGCGATGACTGATAGGATCAAGGATCAATCCATTCACTTCAATCGGCGTTTCACTGTCGTATGTGCCGGTACGGCGTAACACTGCCTTCAACCGAGCGACCAACTCGCGAGGCGAGAAGGGCTTGGTGATGTAGTCATCTGCACCCACTTCCAGACCTTGGACCTTGTTGTCCTCGTCGTCCTTGGCGGTAAGCATGATGATCGGGATTGCGTCAGTCAGCTCGTCGCGCTTCAAGCGCCGCGCCAACTCAAGACCAGACGTACCCGGGAGCATCCAGTCGAGCAGGACTAGATCGGGCTTGCGGTCGACGATCAGGGCATGGGCCTGCTGTGCATTATCTGCTTCCAGGCATTCATAACCCGCCATTTCGAGCGCAACCGCGATCATCTCGCGAATAGGCGCCTCGTCATCGACGATAAGAATCGACTTGCCCGCCATGGTTCTCCTCACTGTTCTGCACGATGCTCGCGCATTAGATAACCAAATTGTTGCAGTCATGTGACAAGTCGTCGAACACTTCTTTATCCCATATTATGGGATTAGTATTCACATATTGAGATTGCTGTTTCAAAGGAATAGAGTGAGCGTCATGTCTGATCAAAACAACAACGCGCCCGCTGGCGCTCAGGCACTGTTTCGTGGCCTGGCCGTTATCGATGCCATCGCTCAAGGCGCCCGTACGCTGGCCGCCATCGGCGAGGCGATTGGCTGTACGCGCAGCACTACGCACCGGCTGGTCACTGCATTGGTTCAGGCGGGCTATCTGCGCAGCGTGGCGGGGCAGTATCAGCTTGGGGCCAAACTTATAGAGCTGGGCTTCAAGGCCCGTGACCAGCTGCCGCTGACCAATCTGGCGCGGCCGCATCTTCAGCGACTCGCCACGCTGACTCAGGACACCGTTCACCTGGGCGTACGCGAAGGGGGCGATGTGCTTTATCTCGACAAGCTTCCTGGCGCACGCGGCCTTGAGATGCGCTCACGTGTGGGGCTGCGCATGCCTCTAGCACTGACTGGGGTAGGCAAGGCGCTCATGCTGGATCTACCCGAGTCTGAGTGGCAGGCGCTCTATGAAGAAGGTCTCAGGCGGCGCGCCGGGCAACCGGGTTTACGTGAAGACTTCACGCCCTGGCCGGATTACCTGGAGCAGCAGCAGGCCTATGCCGCCGGTGGCTATAGTTTTGATCTGGAAGAAAACGAATTGGGTATCCGCTGCGTGGCAGCACCTATCCGTGATGCCAGCGGCGCTATTGTGGCAGCCCTGAGCGTTGCCAGTGCGATTCCCTATATGTCTGAAGCACGGCTGCGGGATCTTTGCCCGGATGTCATCGCGTGCGCGCAGGCCATTTCCCTTGATCTTGGATGGACATTCTCCGGTGGAGTCAGTCATGAATGAAACGGCAACGCCACGCCTGATCGGCCTCGACTGGGGCACGTCGTCGCTACGGGCCTATCTGTTGGGCGATCATGCGCAGGTACTGGATAACCGCTCTCAGCCCTGGGGCATCCTGCATACACCCGATGGCGATTTCGCCAAAGCCTTTCGTGAGCTGGTAGGCGATTGGCGTCAGCAGTGGCCGTCTGTGCCTGCCATTGCAGCCGGCATGATCGGTAGTCGACAGGGCTGGCGTGAGGTTCCCTACGTAGATTGCCCGGCCGATGTAGACAGCCTTGCCAAAGGGTTGCTGACGTTTGACAGTGGTTGCGGCGAGCTAAGTCTGATCCCCGGTGTGATGCAGCGCGGCACACTGCCAAACGTGCTGCGAGGGGAGGAGACTCAGATTTTCGGAGCGCTCGAGCTGGAGCCTGCCCTGGCTGAGCATGCCTTGCTGGTACTGCCTGGCACGCACAGCAAATGGGCAACGATCCGCAGCAGCCGACTCGATCACTTCTCCACCTACATGACTGGTGAGCTGTTTGCTGTCTTGCGCGAGCACTCGATTCTGGGGCGTCCTGCGCGGGAAGAGGGAAGCGAGCCGTCCAACGACGCCTTTATGCGTGGCCTCACCAATGCCCGTGAGAGCGGAGCAGAGGGGACCGTCGGACGCTTGTTTACCACGCGCAGCTTATTCCTGGCCGGTGATCTGCCTGCACGTCACAGCCTGGACTACCTCTCAGGGCTACTGATCGGTGAGGAGTTGCGCAGTGTCGTGGCCAGCCTGAAGGGCGCCGCCTGCCCACCACTGGTGCTGATTGGTGATCCGGCGTTGTGTCGTCGCTATCAGGACGCCTTGGCCTTTTTTGAAATTACCGATGTACGTCTGCTTGAGCAGGCAACCCGTACCGGCCTGTGGCGCATCGCCTGTGCAGCCGGTCTGGTGACTGCCGCCACCCCTTCTTCGGAGGATACCCGCCATGTTTGACGCCTGCATGAAACAACTGCCCCTGATTGCCATCCTGCGCGGTATTACGCCAGCTGAAATCGTGCCGGTCGGCAAGGCCTTGTACGAGGCCGGTTTTCGTCTAATCGAAATTCCATTGAATTCGCCCGAGCCCCTGGAAAGCATCCGGCTGTTGTCTGCCGAGTTGGGTAATGACTGCCTGATCGGCGCTGGAACGGTACTGACTGAGCGACAAGTCGCCGACGTTGCCTTTGCCGGCGGCAAGCTGATCGTGTCACCCAACGCTAATCCGGCGGTGATCCGTGCCACCAAGGCGGCTGGTCTGATCAGTGCGCCGGGTGTTGCAACGCCATCCGAGGGCTTTGCGGCGCTGGAGGCTGGGGCCGATTCGCTCAAGCTGTTCCCGGCCGAGCAGCTTGGCCCGGCAGTGGTCAAGGCGTGGCGTGCGGTGTTTCCGAAAGAGACGGCTCTGCTGCCTGTGGGCGGCATCACGCCTGACAACATGGACGTGTACGTCCAAGCGGGCGCGAACGGCTTCGGCCTGGGGTCGGCCATCTACAAGCCCGGCATGACCCCTGAAGACGTCAGCCGCAGTGCGCACGCGTTTGCCAATGGCTGGAAAGCGCTGATCGGGCAGTAATCATCGGATTTGACCCGGGTCGGCCCGCCGGCCCTGAATGCATCGAGGCATAACAATGAAAATCACCAAACTGACTACCTATATCGTTCCTCCACGCTGGTGCTTTCTGAAGATTGAAACCGATGAAGGCATAACCGGCTGGGGCGAGCCAGTCCTTGAAGGCCGTGCCCATAGTGTGGCGGCGGCTGTGGAAGAGCTGGCCGATTACCTGATCGGCAAGGACCCGCGCAATATCGAGGATCACTGGACCGTACTCTATCGCGGTGGTTTCTACCGGGGCGGCGGTATCCACATGAGCGCCCTGGCTGGCATCGATCAGGCTCTCTGGGACATCAAAGGCAAGGCCTTGGGTGTACCGGTGCATGATCTGCTGGGCGGACAGGTGCGCGAGAGCATCCGCGTTTACTCATGGATCGGCGGCGACCGTCCGGCCGAGACAGCGGCCCATGCCTTGGAGCGCAAGGAAAAAGGCTTTACCGCCATCAAGATGAATGCCTCGGAAGAGATGCAGTTCGTCGATACCTTCGACAAGGTTGATCAGGTCATTGCCAACGTGGCAGCCATCCGTGACGTCTGCGGCCCGCATTTTGGCATCGGTGTCGACTTCCACGGTCGAGTTCACAAGCCGATGGCCAAGATCCTCATCAAGGAGCTTGAGCCCTACCGCCTGATGTTTATCGAGGAGCCGGTGCTCAGCGAGAACTATGAGGCGCTCAAGGAAATCGCTCTGATGAGCAATACACCGATCGCGCTGGGTGAGCGTTTGTACTCCCGTTGGGATTTCAAGCGCATCCTGCAGGACGGTTACGTGGACATCCTCCAGCCTGACCCGTCCCATGCCGGTGGTATCACTGAAACACGCAAGATCGCCAATATGGCCGAGGCCTACGATGTCGCCATCGCGCTGCATTGCCCGCTTGGCCCGATCGCGTTGGCGGTCAACCTGCAACTGGATGCCAACTGCTACAACGCGTTCATTCAGGAACAGAGCCTGGGCATCCACTACAACCAGGGCAACGACCTGCTCGATTACATCAAAAACCCCGAGGTTTTCGATTATGGCGATGGCCACGTGAAGATCCCGCAAGGGCCGGGCCTGGGCATCGAAGTAAACGAGGAGTACGTGATCGAGCGCGCGGCCATTGGCCACCGCTGGCGCAATCCGATCTGGCGCCACAAGGACGGTAGTTTCGCCGAGTGGTAAGCCCAGTTTTCAGATCGTGAAGATGAGCCAGGCGCGAGAAATGCGTCTGGCTCGGCATTTTTCACATCCTGTAACGAACCTGAGCAGAACCTGGCGAGTCATTGAAAAGCCAAGGTTGATAGCAAATTCACATGCCTGCATTTGCTGAGGGACCGGCATTACAAAAACAACGCCCAAAAGGCAGGAGTCCAGTTTATGACGAGTAGTACCCATACCGCCGAGAAGACCCGGGGGACCGCAGTGTTCACCTGCATTCTGGCGGCTTTGGCCGGGCTGATGTTTGGCCTGGATATCGGCGTGATTTCCGGCGCCACGCAATTCATTCAGCAAGAATTCCAAATTTCCGACCGCGTGATCGAGTGGATCGTTAGCAGCATGATGCTTGGCGCCGCCCTAGGGGCGCTGGGTGCCGGCTGGATGTCTGCTGCGCTGGGTCGTAAGCGTTCGCTGATCCTGGGTGCGATTCTATTTGTGTTGGGATCGGTACTGTGCGGTTTCGCCTGGTCACCCAACTCGCTTATCGCAGGCCGTTTCATTCTGGGTCTGGCTATTGGCATCGCATCGTTCACCGCCCCGTTGTACCTGGCTGAAGTGGCGCCGGAGCAGATTCGTGGCTCGATGATTTCGCTGTATCAGCTGATGATCACGGTTGGTATTCTGGCTGCGTTCCTGTCCGATACCGCGTTCAGTTACAGCGGCGCCTGGCGCTGGATGCTGGGCATCATCGCCATTCCTGGCGTGTTGTTCCTGTTAGGTGTGCTGGCGCTTCCAGACAGCCCGCGCTGGTTGATCATGAAGGGCCGCAAGAAAGAGGCGCTGGATGTGCTGCACAAGCTGCGCGGCAATGAAGAGACGATTCAGCAGGAAGTCCGCGATATCGAAGAGCAACTGCGCATCCCGCAGCGCGGCTGGCAGCTGTTCAAGGAAAATTCCAACTTCCGTCGCTCCGTTGGCTTGGGCGTACTCTTGCAAGTTGTCCAGCAGTTCACCGGTATGAACGTAGTCATGTACTACGCACCGCGTATTTTCGAGGGCATGGGCTACGACACGCATGCGCAGATGTGGTTTACCGCTGCGGTAGGCCTGACTAACGTACTGGCGACCTTTATTGCGATTTTCCTGGTGGACCGTTGGGGCCGCAAACCAATTTTCTACACCGGCTTTGTCGTTATGGCGGTAGGGATGGGCGTTGTGGGCACCATGATGAACATGGGCACGCTAAGCCATGGTCAGCAGATCTTCACGGTTGCCATGTTGCTGATTTTTATCGTGGGTTTTGCCATGTCGGCTGGTCCGCTGATCTGGACCCTGTGCTCCGAAGTACAGCCTCTCAAGGGCCGCGACTTCGGTATCGGTTGTTCCACGTTTACCAACTGGATCGCCAATATGATCGTCGGTGCAACCTTCCTGACACTGCTGAACGTCATTGGCAATGCTGCAACCTTCTGGTTGTACGGCGCACTCAATGCGTTCTTCATCCTGCTGGTGTTCTGGCTGGTTCCGGAAACCAAGGGTACGACATTGGAGCAGATCGAACGTAACCTCATGAGCGGCAAGCCACTGCGCGATATCGGGCAGTAATGTTTGCAGCAGGCCACCGGCGGGGCTCCGCCGGTGAGTCATCCCGTTGTGTATAACAAGTCCAAGACAGGTGTAACGGCGATGCAACACTCTTCAACCCGTACGGCGTACAGCTCGATCCAGGCTCAGGCGCAAGCCCAGCCTGCGACGCGCTCGCGCTACTTCATCATGGTCTTGCTGTTCGTCACGGTAGTGATCAACTACCTGGACCGCAGCAACCTTTCCATTGCCGCTCCTCACCTGGCTCAGGACTTGAACATCGATCCCGTGCACATGGGGCTGATCTTGTCGGCATTCGGCTGGACCTACGCGGCCATGCAGATCCCGGGCGGCTGGCTGGTGGACAAGGTGTCACCTCGCGTGCTTTATCCGATTGCCATTGCCCTGTGGTCCCTGGCCACTATCGGGCTGGGCTTTGTAGGCAGCTTTGTGGGCTTGGTTATTCTGCGTCTTGCGGTTGGCGCACTGGAAGCTCCGGCTTATCCAATCAACAACCGTGTGGTCACTACGTGGTTTCCTGAAGGAGAGAGGGCCACCGCGATTGGCTTTTATACCTCCGGGCAGTTTGTAGGGCTGGCTTTCCTGACACCGGTACTGATCTATCTGCAACAGACATTCGGCTGGCACATGGTGTTTGTGGTAACAGGCGGGGTCGGCATTGTCTGGGCCGTGATCTGGTACCTGATCTACCGTGAGCCCAGGGACTTCAAAGGTGCTAACGCGGCTGAGGTCGCCTTGATCGAGCAGGGCGGCGGCCTTGTGGATCTGGAGAAAAAGAACCAATCCCGTGCGGCCTTTCGCTGGGCGGACCTATGGGCCGTGCTCAACAAGCGCAAGCTGTGGGGTATTTACATCGGTCAGTTCTGCCTGAACTCTACGCTGTGGTTCTTCCTGACCTGGTTTCCGACTTACCTTGTCAAATACCGCGGCATGGATTTCATCAAGGCGGGCTTTCTGGCTTCGGTGCCTTTTCTGGCAGCGTTTCTAGGCGTTATCTGCTCGGGTTTGCTCTCGGACTGGCTGGTGCGCCGAGGCGTTTCGCTGGGTATGGCGCGCAAACTGCCCATCATCAGCGGTCTTTTGATTTCCACCTGCATCATTGGTGCGAACTTTGTTGATACGCCGGCGCTGATTATCGCCTGCATGGCTATCGCCTTCTTTGGTAATGGCTTGGCGTCGATCACTTGGTCGATGGTGTCGGCCCTGGCGCCCGCTCGCCTACTGGGGCTGACCGGCGGCATGTTCAACTTTATCGGTAACCTGGCATCCATCAGTGTACCGATCGTGGTCGGCCTGCTGGTCGATGGCAACAACTTCGCTCCGGCCATCACTTATATCAGCATCACCGCCTTGGTAGGGGCGTTGAGTTACGGCCTTGTGGTGGGTAAGGTCGAGCGCCTCGAAGAGTAATGCGTCTTAAATCAAGGTGTCTGCATAGGCACCTTGACCTATCTCTCGTTTTGTTCCGCTAAGCGCGCTATACCTGCATTGGATACGTGCAAACGCGCCTTGTTGTTCTACACTTTTTCTACTCTGCTAAATCGTTTCAGCTCTAAGTGGCAGGGCATAACAACAAACAACAAGGAAATTGCATATGAATATGGTCGCGCGTTTGGCCAGTCTTACCCTACTGGCAGCTGCCACTCCTGCATTCGCTTGGGAATACACCCTTATCGCTCCAAACAAACCGGCTGAAAACTGGAGCATTACCAGTGAGCAGCTTGGCGTCAAAACAGACAAACCTTTCTCGGTTAACCTCAAGACATTGCACGGCGGCCGTCAGGAAGGGGTAAGCCTGATCGAAATCGATACCGGCGCCATGAGGATGACCGTTGTGCCGAACCGTGGCATGAATGTGCTCTACGCAACCTCTGGTACTGTACGGCTGGGCTGGGATTCTCCCGTTCATGAAGTCGTCAATCCAGCGTTCATTGAACTCAATGGTCGTGGTGGGCTGGGGTGGCTGGAAGGTTTCAACGAGATGGTCACCCGTTGCGGATACGAGTGGGTGGGCCATCCGGGTATGGATAACGGCGAGCTGCTGACGCTTCACGGACGTGCAGCCAATATCCCAGCCTCCAGGGTCGTGCTGACAATTGACGAACAGCCGCCCTATGCGATTCACCTGAAGGGCGAACTGCGTGAGCAGGCGTTCAAAAAAATCGATTTTCTAGTCGACACGAGACTGACGACTCAACCCGGCGCTACGCAATTTACGCTTCATGATCGCCTAACCAATCAGGGCGACTACGAAAAGGAATATCAGGCGCTCTACCACAGCAACTTCGGCACACCGCTCCTGGAAGAGGGCGCCAAGTTCGCAGCGCCGGTACGTGAGGTTTCACCGTTCAACGATTACGCCAAGCGGGACCTAAAGGATTGGCAAACCTATCGGGGCCCCACTGAGGGCTTCGACGAGATGGTATACAACCTGTTTCCCTACGGTGATGCCCAAGGCAACAGCCTCGCTGTACTTCACGATAAGGCCGGTAAACAGGGTGTCAGCCTGAGCTTCAATATCAATCAGTTGCCGGCTTTTTCCCTATGGAAAAACACCGACACCACCGGGCAGGGTTATGTCACTGGTTTAGAGCCGGGAACCAGTTTCTCCTATAACCGACGCTTCCAGCGTGACCTGAACCTGGTACCCAAGATAGGCCCAAAAGAAACACGGGACTTTGAAATTACCTACAGCCTGCTCAGTGATGCGGGTGCGGTAAACGAGGCACTCAAGCGTGTCGATACGATCCAGCAAGGCCGCCAGATTGAGGTACGTGAAATACCGCTGGTGGACTTGAGCAAAGAGAAATAGTGGCGGCAAATGAAAAAGGGCCACAGACGTGGCCCTTTCTTTTAGCGTCAGGGTAGGGATCAATCGTCCCAACGACCGTGACGCTTCCAGTGTTTCTTGTGCTGACCACGGTGCCAACCGTTGTCGTGAGCATAACGACGATTATCGTAACGGCGGCCGCTACTGTGACGATTATCCGAATCGCCCATGCTGCTGCCCAGGGCTGCACCACCGCCGCCGCCTAGCGCAGCGCCCACCATAGCGCCTGTGCTACCGCCTACGGCTTTACCCAGTACGTTACCACCTGCTGCGCCTAAACCGCCGCCGATGGCTGCTTCTGTTTTATCGCCACGTTTGGCGCCTACTGCACCACCCGCTGCGCCACCAAGACCTGCTCCGATCGTGGCGCCTGTGCTTCCGCCTACGGCATTGCCTACGACCGAACCTAGCACCCCGCCTAACGCACCGCCAACGCCGGCTTGCATATCGTTGCCAGCTATCGCACTAGTACCTACCAGGCTCAGGGACAACAAAAGGATCGAGGAGTACTTCATAATCAAAACTCACGTGAGGATGATGGCGCTGATCCTCGTGATTGCCGCTTCGCTTGGCAAGTGGAACCTGCTTAAGGGTGCGATAACTTCCACAAAAGGCAAATGTATGAATTTATTACAGAAACTTTATTACGGAACGGCAGTCTGCCTCTTTTTATCTTGATCGAAATACAGCGGAAAAAGGGCAATATCGCTCTAAAATGCCCTTTTCCAGCCACGGCCTTATGAGCCGATCAAGCGGTTCCCCATACCTCACGTGCCACATCAACCACCCGTTGCAGTTTTGCCCACTGCTGCTCCTCGGTGAGCAGGTTACCTTCCTCCGTGGAGGCGAATCCGCACTGTGGGCTCAGACACAATTGATCCAGAGCTGCATACTGTGAGGCCTCTTCGATACGGCGCTTGAGTGCATCGGGGCTTTCCAGTTCACCCTGTTTAGTCGTTACCAGGCCTAGTACTGCTTGGCGCTTACCTTTGGGCAAATAGCGCAGCGGTTCAAAGCCGCCTGCACGCTCGGTGTCATATTCCAGGAAGAAGGCATCGATGTCCGTATTGCCGAACAAGACTTCAGCCACTGGCTCATATCCGCCTTCGCTAATCCAGGTGGAGCGGAAGTTGCCGCGACACACATGCAGACCGATCCGCAGATCATCCGGCCGGCCGGCAAGGGCCTGATTGAGAACACTCGAATAGATCTCAGCCAAACGCTCGGGGTCATCGCCACGTTCGCGCGCTGCTGCCTTTTCCTTCTCCGAGCACAAATAAGCCCAGACGGTGTCATCCAACTGTAGATAACGGCATCCCGCCTCGTAAAAAGCATTCACGGCTTTCTTGTAGGTGCTGGCAAGGTCAGCAAAGAACTCGTCCATATCCGGATAGACGCTTTCACTGATGTTCTTCCGTCCGCCCCGGAAGTGCAGCACGCTAGGGCTTGGAATAGTCATCTTGGCCACACTGCGAGTGGTAGCGCTGGCCAGGAACTTGAAGTCCTCCAGCATCGGATGCTGGGTAAAGTCTAATTTACCCGTGACCTTGATCCCTCGGGATTTGGTCTGTTGACCTTGGAACTGGATACCCTGGTCTGCCTCGTAGCCTTCTACGCCGCCGAGCTGTTCAAGAAAGTCGAAATGCCACCAGGCGCGGCGGAATTCTCCGTCCGTTACAGCGGGAAGGCCAATGGCTTCCTGTTGGGCAACGATCTTGCGAATTTCATCATTTTCAATCGCCCGCAGCACCTCCTTGGGCATTTCTCCAGTCTGATAACGACGGCGAGCTTCCTTCAGGATGGGGCTGCGCAGCAGGCTACCTACAGAGTCGGCACGAAAACGGGAGGAATGGCTGGACATAGGGCTTACCTAGTAACTGGCTAAATGAATATTTCTCATGATCTGCTGTTGGATTAAAGATTTCCAGCGTCTATGCTTCATGGTCATTATCAATATTGTTCATGAAGGTAACGTCTTGGCCTAGCTGAGAAGGTAGGGATACGATGATCCGTAAAGCGAAAGACGCTGAGCATGAGCAGATGGTCTCGATTTGGTTGGCAGCCTCTATTGAGGCACATGATGGCGTCGAGCCTGGTTTCTGGCGCAGCCAACGGCGGGATATGAAAGAAAAGTATCTGCCCAGCGCCGAAAACTGGGTGTACGTACGCGATCAGGCCGTTTTGGGGTTTTGCTCATTGCAGCAAAATGTATTGGCGGCTTTGTTTGTGGACCCGGCCCACCAAGGCGAAGGAATCGGTAGCCTTCTGTTGGAGCATGCCAAGTCTATCGAATCGCGCCTTGAGCTATCCGTCTACAGCATGAATGTACGTGCAGTAGCTTTTTACGAGCGGCACGGCTTTGGGGTGATGGATGAGCGCTTTGATGACATGACAGGTCAATGGGAAAAGGTCATGCATCTGGATCATGACCCGACAGAGCCGCCTCGACAGGCGTAATCGAGACGGCCTATCTCAGTTGTAGATCAAACGGTGACGACGATCTTGCCGACCTGTTGATTGGACTCCATATACCGATGAGCTTCGGCAATCTGCTCCAATGGAAAAGTCTTAGCAATTTGAGGCTTCAGCTTGCCCTGGGTCAGGCCATCCAGAATAAAGTGTTTGGCCTTGGCCAGTCGGTCAGCGTCTTGAGTGATTTCAAATAGCTGATAGCCGCGGATGGTGAGGTCCTTGCCCAGCACGTCCATGACCGGAAGCGACAGGTTCTCGGTACTCAATGCGCCGTACTGGAAGAAAATGCCCAGGAATGAAAGTGCCTTCAGAATCTTGGGCACGTCCGGCCCACCTACTGGATCAAAGGCAATACGGGCGCCTTTGCCGTCAGTGAGCTTCATGACTTCATCCGTCAGGTCCTGCTCTTCGGTCGCAATGACGTGTCTGGCACCCGCGTCGAGCAGCGCTTGTCGCTTGTGACTCGTCCGGGTAAGCGCAATAGGTGTTGCGCCGACAAAGTTGGCAATCTGGATAGCAGCCAATCCTACGCTACTGGAAGCCGCGCGAATCAGGACCGTATCGCCAGCCTTCATATCAGCAATATCCACCAGCGCACCATAAGCGGTTGTAAACATCATCCAGGTAGCCGCCGCTTCTTCAAAGGAAAGGGCGTCAGGATGCTTCACCACTGCATGGGCAGGCGCATTAACCAACTCTCCATACAGGCCATATTGCTCGAACGAGAAAGCCGGTATGACGCTTACGGTATCGCCTACGGCAAACTCAGTAACACCCTCGCCAACCGCCTCGATAACACCTGCCGCCTCGTATCCGAGGATGGCCGGAAATACAGGCTGATGTGTGTACTGACCAGCGCGGTACATAGCCTCGGCACGATTCAGGCCTAGCGCTTTTGTGCGAATCTGTACTTCACCTGGCTGAGGTGAGCGGACGTCTACGTCTTCAATCTTGAGTATATCTGGACCACCGGTTTCATGAAAGCGTACGGTACGGGGCATGGAGCACTCTCCCTTGTTAAGTCTGAGTTCTCTTGAGTCCTCACAGCCCAAGAGGTTCATGGGAAGGGAAGTGCGGCAGAACGTATTCAGCCAGTTCCTGGACCACCTCCTTGGCCGGGCGGCGGGAAGACTTCAGGTTCAAGGCGGCATGGTTAACCCCACGACGCTGCATATGCTCAAGGTAGTCCACTAGATAACGGCGGCCGATTCTGAGTCCGGCATGAATAGGCATAGGCGCCTGATCCGGATCTTCAGCCAGGTCAAAGAACATACCTTGGGCAAAGGGCTTGAACGTATCCTCACCGGTTACACGCTTGATGGTCTCGCGCCATAGTGTGGTGATGGCCGCGACATGCTCGACACCAATGAAATAATAAAACCAGCCATCGGCATTGGCTGCAATCCAATCCATTGCCTGGCGGCTGCGGCCTGTAACGAATGCTGGAATACGGCCACTGAACGGCTTGGGTACCAGATCGGCTAGACCTTGCAGGTCGCCAAAGCGATCGAAGTCGCCGTTAGGGAAGGACGTTTCGCTGGCCAGACGGAACATCTCGAATGCTTCGCGGAAACGGTCTCCGCGCTGCTCATATTCATCCTCCAGACCAAAGGCCGGGTACTCGACGGGTCGATCCCCCGAGGCGATACCCAGTATGAGCCGCCCGCTGGAGAGCTGATCGACCGAGGCCGCCATCTTCGCCAAATGCAGCGGGTGGCGCAGGGTAATTACGGCACTGCCGGTCGCCAGGGTAATACGCTTGGTTGTGCCAGCCAGAAAGCCCAGGTAGGTAAACGCTTCGAAGACCTGCCCCATGTCGCCAAAGCCTGGATCGTAAAACGGTACGTCCCTGGCCCAGAGCGCAGCAAAGCCCAGCTGATCGGCCAGTTGGGTCAGTTCAGCATGATGCTCAAGCGATGGCCCTGGCTCGTTCGGGTAGCTCGCCACCGGAAGAATGAAGCCCAAGGTAAGCGTGTCAGGCGCAAAGACCCGGCTAAAGCCGTTGTGGTGAGCAAAGGGATGATCGAGAGGGAGCGATGCAGCGTTCATAAAATTCCTGGGTCCCTGAGCCTGATATCCATAATGACCGATCTTCCATGAGTGTAACCGGTAGGCAATGGAGTCTCATGAGTTGTTCGAGTTCGAAAAACAATTTTTCCTGTCAGACTCTAAATCCGGCTGGTTTAGCCTCATATCCACTGCAGGCAGAAACTGGAGTTTTGACCACTGACGCGCCCAGCCTTTCTCGCGCTGTCGCTGTCTAAAAGCCTCCGGCTTGCAGCGCTTGGGGTTGGGCGTTACGTAGAGATTGAACAGGCCCGCCTGCGTAAACGGGCTGGCGATTTCTACCTGTCCAGTAGGCAGCAAGCGGGCAGCCAAGGCCGTCTCTACTTCTACCCAGTAGCTCATGGCATCCAGGCTGCTGTGGTAGGGCAGATCTCCATTTCGGGTATGCATGCGCGCTTGATTCTTGACGGACCAAGGCAGGGCTATGCAAGCCTTAAGTTGCCTTTCAAGCGCTGCGTCTCTTTCAGGGTCAATGCAGGCAGAATCAAAGTAGATGACGTCGATATCCGTCAGTGGTGTAGACGTCTTGTACTCATGCAGACGATCCCAGACCAGATTACGGACAAAGCCTGCCGCTACCCAAGCGTCTGGCAGGTGTAGCCCGGCCACACAGGTCAGTATCTGAGAGCGCAGCGAGTCTTCAGCTATCCAATGGGAGAGGCGATGCATAGGAGAGAGGTGATGGCATTGGGCTCTTTAGTATAGAGCCCTGCCATGAAAGAGGCCTGCCGTCATTGTCGACGGCAGGCTACCGGCTCGGTATCAGGCGACCGAAGCGATAGTATTGCTATGGGCTGGCTCTACCCGGATGGCCACAAACTTGGAGGTAGGCGTAAAGCTGTCCTCGCCGTAGCTCTCCAGCGGTACCAGCGGATTGGTCTCGGGGTAGTAGGCCGCTGCCTGACCTTCCGGGATATCGAATGGCAGCAGGGTAAAACCCCTGACGCGGCGTTCAATATCATCATCCCACAGGGAGACAATGTCCACCTTTTGACCGGGCTCATAGCCCAGGCGGCGGATATCCGCTTCGTTAACAAATACGACATCACGCTGACCTTTCACCCCGCGATAACGGTCATCCAGGCTGTATACCGTGGTGTTGTACTGGTCATGCGAGCGCATGGTCTGCAGAATCAGATCTGGCTTCTGACCGTTCTGGCGTGCCGCTTCGGGAATCAGGTCCAGCGGCAACTGGCTGGGCGCGAAGTTGGCCTTGCCGGTTGCCGTATTCCAGACGCGATCACGCGCCTTGTTGCCCAGGTAGAAGCCGCCAGGATTATCCAGGCGCACATTGAAGTTCTTGAAGCCCGGAATCACATCAGCGATCAGGTCACGGATGCGGTCGTAGTCCTCGATCAGCCATTCCCAGTCGACCGGATGATTACCCAGAGTCGCCTTGGCGATTCCCGCAACAATGGCCGGTTCGGAACGCATCTGACGAGAAAGCGGCTTGAGCACACCTGCCGAGGCATGGACCATGCTAAAGCTGTCTTCTACGGTAATGGCTTGCTTACCCGTGGCCTGCATATCTAGCTCAGTACGGCCTATACACGGAAGGATCAATGCTTCCTTGCCAGTCACCAGATGGCTGCGATTAAGCTTGGTCGCGATGTGTACGGTCAGGTCACAGTTACGCAATGCCTGATGGGTGCGCGGTGTATCTGGAGTCGCTTGGGCAAAGTTACCGCCCAGTCCAATAAAGACTTTGGCTTCGCCCGCCAGCATGGCTGCGATAGCTTCCACGGTGTTATGACCACGCTCGCGAGGCGCCTTGAAGTCGAAGCGCTTTTCCAGGGCATCGCTGAGCCAGGCCGGGGCTTTTTCATCGATTCCCATGGTGCGATCGCCTTGTACGTTGCTGTGGCCACGTACAGGGCACAGCCCCGCGCCTTCCTTGCCCACATTGCCACGTAGCAATTGCAGGTTAGCGATCTCCTGAACTGTTGGGACGGAATGGCGGTGTTGGGTTACCCCCATGGCCCAGCAAATAATCACGCGATCGGCCTTGGCATACATGCGTGCAGCCTGCTCGATCTCGGCCAGGGTCAAACCCGACTGCTGAACAATGTGTTCCCAGGACGTGGCATCCAGCACTGCCAGGTACTCATCAATACCCAAGGTCTGCTTCTGGATGAAATCATGATCAAACACAGCTGGCTTGCCATTGAGTTGCGCTTCACGCTCCCATTGCAGCAGGAATTTGGCGATTCCGCGCATGGCAGCCATATCCCCGCCCAGGGCAGGGCGGAAGTAGGCCGTGTTTGTTGGTAAGGAGTTATTGGTCAGCATCTCGATCGGGTTTTGGGGATGCTGAAAGCGCTCCAGCCCTCGTTCCTTGAGCGGGTTGAAGCAGACCACTTGAGCCCCGCGCTTCACGGCGTTACGCAAGACCTCAATCATGCGTGGGTGGTTGGTACCAGGGTTCTGGCCCACTACAAAGATCGCATCGGCGTGCTCCATGTCCTCATAGGTCACAGTGCCCTTGCCAACGCCTATACTGCGCCCCAGGCCCACTCCGCTGGCTTCGTGGCACATGTTGGAGCAGTCGGGGAAGTTGTTGGTCCCGTAGGCCCTTACGAACAGCTGATACAGGAATGCTGCTTCGTTACTGGCACGGCCGGACGTGTAAAACTCGGCCTGATTTGGGTTTTCCAGAGCCTTTAGATGGGTGGCAATGGTTTTGAACGCATCATCCCAGCTGATCGGTACATAGTGATCCGTTGCCGGGTTGTAACGCATCGGTTCAGTTAGGCGACCCTGGTATTCGAGCCAATAGTCACTTTGGGTGCTCAAGCTGCTAACGCTGTGCTTGGCAAAGAACGCCGCGTCTACACGGCGGCTGGTTGCCTCCCAGTTCACCGCCTTGGCGCCGTTCTCGCAGAATTTTACCAAGCCATTTTCCGGCGCTTCACCCCAGGCGCAGCCCGGGCAGTCGAAGCCGTGGTCCTGGTTGGTCTTGAGCAGGGTTCGGATGTTCTTGACCGCCTTGCCGCTATCGAGCCAGAAGTGCACGACACTTTTCAGCGCGCCCCAGCCTGCAGCAGGACCCTGGTAGGGTTTATAGGAACGTTGTTGCTTGCTCATGACTACTCCCGATGTTCTGGAATGAGCGGCGCCGGGCTATACACGCGAGGCGGAGACTGATGGGGTAAATGAATAAGATTGAGACGATGCCGGCGCGCCCACTCCACAGCGAGGCCTGTGGGTGCAGAGAGGGTGACGAGCGTTGCGAGGTTGGCGCGAACGGCCTTGTGGATCAACTCAAGGCTGCATCGGCTGGTAACAACCACAAAGCCTGCGCGGGTGCTGATCTTTTGCCGCATCAATGCACCAATCAGCTTGTCCAGCGCATTATGGCGGCCAATATCTTCACGGCAGAGGCCTAGCTCGCCTTCAGCATCGGCAAACAGGGCCGCATGGACTGCGCCGCTGCGCTGTCCCAACTGTTGAGCCTCGTTGATCCGCTGGCGCAGATTAGCCAGATGCTCGGCAGGTGGCAGTTGCACCTTACGCAGGCGATCCAGTTGCGGCAGCGCCTGTTCAAGCGCCTCGACGCCACACAGGCCGCACCCGCTGGTTCCAGCCATCTGGCGACGCTGGTTTTTCAAAGCCCAAAACGTCCGGCTGGAAATTTCGACTTCAACATTGAGCGCTTCACCGACGCGGCGCACCTGCATGCCATAGATGTCGTCGATGGAATGAATGATTCCGGCGCTTAAGCTAAGGCCCGCAACGAAATCTTCAATGTCGGCAGGTGTAGCCATCATGACGGTATGGCTAATGCCATTGTAGGAAATGGCAACAGCGCATTCCTCAGCCAGTGGCGTCTGGCCAGTGACTTCCGGGGTTTTCAGCTCGGCATAGGTATATCCGTGCAGCGCTTGGCTGGCGGGCTGTTCCGAGGGTGTATCGGTGTGCGGATTCGAGCGAGACATAGCAGCAATTAGCCTGCGGCTGTTTGACACATATCAAAGCCTAAGCCTATTGAAGGGCGACGTCTAATCGCTGGTACCAATATGCCGATAGATGGGGCTTATCAAGCGACCTGCTTCATTTGCTTGAGTAGAGTAAGCGCGCTTCGGCAAAGCAGGCCTCCGCTACAGGCAGGCGAGGCGCTGTACGACGCATGATCAGTCCGAGGGGTGCCAAGGCTCGTCCACCTTGAATAGGAAGCAGACAGGAGTGCTCGGTCAGTGCATCGAATCCGCCTTTGAGCGGCATTACAGCGCAACACAACCCTGCATTGACGGCCTGCAGAAGCAGGTGCACCGCATCGCTTTCCAACACAGGTCGAGGCGTTAGGCCGCGGCTGCGAAAGCCATGGTCGACGGACTGGCGAAAATGCATTCCCCCAGTAAGAAGGCCAAGGGGCAAATCGGCTACCCGCTCCCAGCTCAACTCTGGCTCCTCAAATTGGAAGTGACGCTGGTCGAACAACAGGCCCATTCGGGTTTCGGTCAGAGACTGGCTTTCAAACATTTGATCGTTGAGATGGCTGAGATAGGAGATTCCCAGGTCGAGCTGGTTACTCGCCAGCTGTTCGAGAATATGTTCGGTACTCAGCACCGATAACTGAAAGCGCAGATTGCTGTGCAGCTGGCGCAGGTGATGCAGCAGAGGCATGGGGTCGTAGCTGGCCAGGGGGACGATCCCCAGGCGCAGAGTACCGACCAGTTGCCCCTTATAGGCAGCAGCTTCCGCATAAAGCCCCTCATGCGCCGCCATAAGGGTTCGAGCCCAGGCCAGAATGCGCTGACCTGCTTCGGTGAAGCCTTCGAAGCGTTGGCCCCGGCGCACCAGCTCAAGCCCCAGCTCCTCTTCAAGGCTGCGCAGGCGCATCGAAAGGGTTGGCTGAGTGACGTAGCACCGTTCGGCCGCTTGGCCGAAGTGGCGCGTCTCATCGAGGGCAATCAGGAATTTGAGCTGTTTGATGTCCATGATCAGGCGGACAGGCTTCCGGCAGTATAAAGACAGAATCTATCAGCATAGCGCCGTAGATAGATAAAGAAACAGAATTGAATGACGAAGGGCACCTGCTCGGTACTGCATGGCAGGCACATTAAGCAGTGCGCCGCCTCATCAGCAAGGCCAACCCATGGATGAGCATCTGCACTGCTTGTAGACAGGGATGTAACAGTAACAATTGTCTACTGAGGAGGGAGTAGCTCTCGGTAGTCTTCTACTGCCTCGAATTCGGCCGTGTCCCGCGGACCCTGACGGCTATCGGGGGTGCGTACGGCCAGCAGGTGAGCAATCCCGTATCGCTGGGCACTGCGCAGAACAGGAAGGCTATCGTCAATGAACAGCGTACGTGCAGGATCAAAGCCGAAGTCCTGCTGGAGCGCGAACCAGAACTGTTGATCCTCCTTGGGAAAGCCGTAGTCGTGAGAACTGATCATCCGGTCGAAATAAGGAGCGAGTTCGATACGTTCAAGCTTCAGCGAGAGCGAGTCCCGGTGCGCATTGGTGATCAGCGCGACGCGCTTGCCCGCCGCCTGGATGGCAGACAGGAACGTATCGGCATCCGGACGCAAGGCGATAAGATGGGCAATGTCCCGCTTTAACGTGGTAATCGAGAGCCCCAGCTGAGCACTCCAGTAGTCCAGGCAATACCAGGTCAGCTTGCCAGCATTTTTCTCGAACAGCGGCTCAAGTTCGGCCATGGCCCATTCAAATGATTGTCCATGATGCTTTGCGTAGCACTGTGGGAGATATTCCAGCCAAAAATGATTGTCAAAGTGTAAATCAAGCAGCGTGCCGTCCATATCCAGTAGGACGGTGTCGATCTGGTTCCAGGCAAGGGTAGGCATGGCTTCCTCTTTTCAGGACTCAACCATAACGTGGTGAGTAGTCCTTCGTGATTGCGCCAAGACAGATCGCCCCGGCCACGGATTTTAAACAAGGCGCGTTATGATAGCCGACCCGATTCGTTCAGGAGCCGTTTATGCGCCAAAAACCCGCTGTGCTTGCCCGTCAGATCGTTGCCAAGAGTCGTCTTTTCACTGTTGAGGAGGTCGAGCTGCGCTTTTCCAATGGCGAAGAACGCACCTATGAGCGACTGGCCAACAAGGGGACCGGCCCAGGCGCAGTCATGGTCGTAGCCATGATTGATAACGAACATGCACTGCTGATCGAAGAATATTGCGGCGGTACTGAAGACTATCAACTGTCCTTGCCCAAGGGACTTGTCGAGAAGGATGAGACTGTACTGGAAGGTGCCAACCGCGAGCTCAAGGAAGAGGCAGGTTATGGTGCACGTCAGCTTGAATACCTGACGCAGCTTTCTCTGTCACCTGGGTATATGAACCAGAAGATTCATGTCGTATTAGCACGTGATCTCTACCCCGAACGTTTGGAAGGCGATGAGCCCGAGCCGATCGAGGTGGACAAGATTAGCCTGCGCGAGCTGTTCAGTCTGATGGATAATCCCCGCTTTACTGAGGGACGGGCGTTGGCTGCGCTCTATCTTGTGCGAGATCTGTTGATCCAGCGTGGCGAATTCGCCGCCTGATATTCACTGTGCGGTCGTTATTGAGGCGGCCTCATCTGTATTTGGAGGTTTCTATGATGGTGCCCGTCTCCATTACTGCACCGCTGGTGCTTAACGTCGTCGATCTGGTTCGCCAGGCTGGCGCAGCAATCCTGCCATATTGGCGCAATAATGTTGCCGTAACGGAAAAGGCAGATGCCTCGCCAGTGACCGCGGCCGATCTGGCTGCCCATCGTGTCATCAGCGAAGGCTTGGCCGCGCTGACTCCAGACATCCCCGTACTCTCAGAAGAAGCCTGTGATATCCCTCTGGAAGAGCGCGCCCGTTGGCGCTGCTGGTGGGTCGTCGACCCGCTTGATGGAACCAAGGAATTCATTTCCGGTAGTGAAGAGTTCACCGTCAACATCGCATTGGTGGAAGAGGGTCGTGTCGTATTTGGTGTAGTCGGTGTGCCAACGCGTGACCTGTATTACTGCGGCGGAACGGAAATGGGCGCTTGGCGTATTCGAGGGGAGGAAGGCGAAGAGATCAATGTCCGGCCTACACCCGTGCAGGGCTTTACGGTTGTTGCCAGCCGCCGACACAGCAGTCCTGCTCAGGAGCAGCTCCTGGCTGGGCTTAGTGAGCATCTGGGCGAGATCAAGCTAGCCAGTGTTGGCAGCTCGTTAAAGTTTTGCCTGCTGGCTGAAGGGGCCGCGGATTGCTATCCCCGATTGGCACCGACTTCTCAATGGGACACGGCCGCCGCTCAAGGCGTATTGGAAGGTGCTGGTGGTACTGTGCTCAACCTCAAAGGCGAGCTATTAACGTATGAGGCAAGAGAAGACTTTCTCAATCCTTCTTTTCTGGCCTTACCGGCTGAGGCACATTGGCGGGACACGCTCGTCGAGTTGGCATCCCGCCAGGCCTGATATTACTTATGGAGCACGTACTGTCCGGTGAAGCGTACGCCGTCTTCACCGTTGGCAGCCAGAATGCGAGAGTGCAGCGTCAGACGACCGCGGCCGCGACGGCGGAACATGGTCTCGAAACGCTGCCAGTCACGCTCATTGGGGGCATCACACAGCGCGATGGCATCTGTGGTCACAGGCAAGGGATAAGCAATCTGACCTTCCTGAATCACGATATGGCCTTCCTCTTCCAGGCCTGCTTCGCGCAGGCGCAGATAGAGCCAGCCCCAGCCCGCCAGTACGGCGATGCAATAGAGGCTTCCACCAAACATCGTGTGGGCATGATTGACGTTAGCATCGAGCGGCGCGTGCAGACGCAGGGAATGCGCTTCCCAACTCTTCACCTGTAGGCCTAGGGCCTGAGTGATCGGGATATCGCGGTACAACAGTGATTCCAGGTGGCGGCAATCGCGTTCCATGCCGGGGTCCTATAGAGCAAATGGCGGGGGTAACAGGGCAGACGCAAACATTGACTTGCAAGTCACGTCCGGACTTCATTGTGCCCTAATCGGGGACGTTCAGGGGAGACGCTTGGCAGACGAAAGCGAAAACGAGCACCACCTAACGAAGAATCATCGATAGTCAGGGCGCTCCGGTAGCCTTCAAGAATGTCCTGAACGACAGCCAGCCCAATTCCTTGACCCGGATGACGGCTGTCAATACGCACCCCACGGCGCAAGACCGTATCGCGTCGCTCGGCTGGAATACCGGGGCCATCATCCTCGATATCGATGATCCAGCTGTCATCAATGAACTGGGCGCTGACCTGTACCTGGGTCAGACACAGGCGATAACCGTTTTCCAAGAGATTGCCAAAGACCTCCAGCATGGCGGCTTCCTCGGCCTGGACTTTCATGCCCGGCGGAAAATGCAGTGAAGACTGGACCTTCTTTTCGGCATATACCTTGTCCAGCGTGCTGAACAGTGACTCCACGAGTGGTTGCAGCTCCAGCGGTCTGCTTAGCACCGCGCCACGGCGTGTGGCCCGTTGAAGCTGGAAAACGACCTGTTGATTCATGCGCTCGATCTGAACCTGAAGGGCAGAGACTTCATGCTCCAGGCTGGGTTTTCGGCGCAGGTCTTCTGTGACGCCTTGAAGAACAGCCAGAGGCGTTTTCAAGCTATGGGCCAGATCACCCAACGTATCGCGATAGCGCTCCCGCTGCAGGCGCTCGAAGTCGAGAAGACGATTGAGTGAGCGGATCAAACGGCTGATCTCGCTGGGCACGTTCTTTTCATCGAGCAGATCGCGCTGATCCGTCTCGATGGCATCCAGCTGGCGACTCAAACGATGCAGCGGGCGCAGGCTCCAATGTAGCCCTACAGCCAGAAGGATCAGCAGGGCGAACAGGACGCCACTCAGCCAAAGCGTAACCTGATGCATAAAGCCGCTGCGCAGGCGATCATATTCTTCGGCAGGCTGCATGGTGACGATGCTAAAGCCTGCCACCGGCGGATTCCCCAGCAGGACTTCACGATCAAAAACGAAAAAGCCACGGCCCTCATCATCTGTGGTTTTGACCAGCTTGACGCCAGTCCCATCAAATGTTGGTCGATAATTGGGTCGTTCACGTACCGCAGAGCGGGAGCGCCAGAGTAAGCGACCATTCTGATCGTATACATACCCCAGAATAGGTGACTGCGGACGGTCAAAGACCTCCTCGGCGATCATTTCCGGCATCGCCAGACGCCCGTCGATGGCCCGCGCCGCACCAATCAGCGTATTGGCATTGGCCTCAAGGCGAGCGGCTACGAAGTTTTCTACCGTCCCGTCAAACGCCTTGCCAATGGCCGGGATCATCAAGCCCAGACAGATGATGACCAAAAGGGCCGCACTTAACAGAAGGCGCAGGCGGAACGATCGGATCATTGGCAGCGCTCGGTAAACAGGTAGCCACGTCCGCGGACCGTTTCAATAGGTTGCATGCCGCATGAGGCTTCCAGCTTGCGCCGCAGGCGGCCAACTAATACCTCAATAACATTGCTGTCATGCTCGCCATCGTCATCATAAAGCTGTTCCATCAGGCGCTCTTTCGTAATGACCTGCTGGTGGTTACGCATAAGGTACTCCAGCAAACGATACTCATAGGCCGTCAGCTGCAGAGGCTGCTCTTCATTGAAAGCCTGCTGGCGACCAAGATCCAGGCGCAGGTTACCGGCCTTGATGCTAGGCTGGATAAAGCCGGCGGAGCGGCGCAGCAATACATTCAGGCGCGCTTCCAGCTCTTCGAACTGAAACGGTTTGACGACATAGTCGTCGGCACCAGCGCCCAGGCCTTCCACCTTGTCCTGCCAACTACCGCGAGCAGTGAGGATCAGAATCGGCAAAGCCATACCCTGCGTGCGAAGCTGGCGGATCAGGTCAAGTCCGCTCATGCCCGGCAGGCCTAAATCCACAATGGCTAGGTCATGGTGAAATTCGCGCGCGTTATAGAGGGCTTCCTCGGCATTACCTACGGCATTGACCACATGCCCAGCTTCGCTAAGGCGCACCTTAAGGTGGTGACGGAGCAGGTTTTCGTCTTCGACGACGAGAATTTTCATGGGTGTTCCTGAATGTTCGGCAAACAAAGGTCAACTCGAATCGATAGGTCATTATCCTCGACTTCTGACCGGTACGGTGAGTGTTGTGCCCTTCTATCAGGGCAAGTACTCGGTAAAGGAGGATAAAGGAAAGGGTTCTGGATGTGGGTCATTTGTATCGGACAAAAAAAACCTCTCCGATGGGGAGAGGTCAGGAGCACTTCATGGGGATCGAGAAACTGCCACTGGGGAAAGTGGCTATGCACCACCAGGGATGAACTGGCCTGTGCACAATGGAGCTGCAAGGAACATCGCCGAAGAACATGAGGAAGTTACCGATACATGTGAACCGGCTGCGTCGGTCGGAGCGGGGAACGCAGCAGCCAGCTGGGGATACATCATGATCGGGCCTCCTCACTGGAGCATCTTCTGACAGTTTCAGACTACGCCAGAGTGGCTGAATACTTTCTGAATCTGGGCTGAACAAGAGCTGAACGATACAAGATCGACGCTTTTTCATTGAAAGGACGACAGGCGGTCAACTTTTGACGTGTGATAGCGCCATCCTTGTTAAGGAAGCACCTTTTACCCGCGTAATTTTTATAGGGTTGTGCTCGCATAGGGCTGCGCTTTGTTGCTCAGCGTCGCTGCCGAGCTAGTCCATTATTAAATGATGAAGATGCCGTCATGCCTGATTTTGAAAAAGAGCTGTCCGATCTGAAAGAGCTTATTTACAACCGCAAGCCGCTGATACTGACGGGTGCAGGCATTAGTACTGCGTCAGGTATTCCGGATTACCGTGACGCCAATGGAGTGCGCCGGGGTAAGGCGCCCATGATGTTTCAAGAGTTCATGGCCTCTCCTGAGGCCCGAAAGCGCTATTGGGCACGTAGCATGGTGGGCTGGCCAGCCGTACGTGATGCCATGCCTAACTCAACGCACAAAGCACTGGCTGAACTAGAGACAGGGCAGCATATTTCAGGAGTCGTTACACAAAACGTAGATGCGCTGCATGGAAAGGCGGGCAGTCACCGTGTCACAGAGCTACATGGCAACCTGCATCGAGTAGTGTGTCTGGATTGTGGCAAGCGCATGCAGCGCGAAGACGTTCAGGCTGAACTAAAGGAAAGGAATCCTGATTTACAAGATATCAATGCTGTTCTGGCACCCGATGGAGATGCTCATCTGGCAGCCTCTTATCTTAATGGCTTTCGTTTGGCTGGTTGCCCTTGCTGCGGTAGTGAGTTACTCAAGCCAGATGTCGTGTTTTTTGGCGAAGGGGTTTCAGCAGACTCAGCTGAAGCTGCCTGGGAAGGCGTACGGCAGGCTCAAGCATTGGTTGCAATCGGCACGTCCCTGATGGCCTATTCGAGCTTTCGTCTATGCAAGCTGATTGTAGAGCTTGGTAAGCCTTTAATTCTGATCAACATAGGCAAGACGCGTGCTGACACGATATGTACTTTAAAGATAGAAACCCCCTGCCAAGACATACTGCCTTGGTTAGCTGCGCAGGGATAAAAGGCAGGTAAGAGAAAGGTACCCTTGGCACCTTTCAATAAAGCAGATTGGTCGCAGCTACTTTAATGCCGAATAGCGAAGTGTTCAGGTGTCTGCAGGCTAATCACCGAGCTGAATGCATCGCGCAGCGGCTTAAGTTCTTCAGGACTTTTTTCTCCACGATGAACCTGAGCAATCATGGCGAGTGCGTGCTCGATCAAATCATTGGCGGCCTGTAGATGATCCAGCAGAGAGTCAATTTCTTGCTGTGCGGATAAGCAGGAATTTGATTGAGCCATGGCGGCAAGCTTTCCATAAATGAGCAGAGTATGTTGGCTTGGTGTCGAGTGAGGTTGCAACGCACCATTAACCAAGAGGCGCACAGCCTACATTAATCAAACTATAAAATCTGATGCTGCAAGCATATAGTCTGACTCTTGGTGTGCCTCGGCGACCAATGGCATTGAAAGCCCCGGCCTGGGCAGGATTTCACTTGGCTCCTGTACAGCAGAAACCTTATGGAGCAGTCATCAAGTCCCATATGAATAGCTTTTAAATGAAGGGGACTTGCCCTGACTGCTGGCGTACTCAGAGAAAAATAGCCTCGCTTAATGCTCTGTAAAGAGTATGCACAGGCTGCAGTACACGACCATCTGCACGTATAAGAATCCAGAGTTCACTGTCGCAATTGGCTAACGGAGGACTTAGCGGATAAAGCTCGGGATCTGCCTGCACTACAAAGTGCGGCAGAATGGCTACGCCTAACCCTGAACGTACCAACTGCGTAACGGCATGTATGCTCTGGCAACGATACCGTGGAACGAGGTTGGGGTAATGGTGTTGGCGCCAGGTTATTGTAGGGTGGTCATTAAATGAGTCATCGAGTGATACCCAGGTTAGCGTATCCCAACTCCTATCTTTAACTTGATCCAGATAGCTAGCCTGTCCACACAGGACATAAGACACCTCTCCCAAACAGCGGCCTACAAGATGTTCAGGGGGTATCTTTGTCAGCCGTAAGGCAATATCCGCATCTCGCCTACTCAGGTTGGCGAAGCTATCAGAGGTTGTTATTTCCAGGGTCAACTGTGGATAAGCCGGCAGAACATCGGCAAGCGCTGGGGCTACAAGGCTTTCTAATACGGATTCAGTGCAGGTCAGCTGTACTGTGCCTGCGCTGGCTTCAGCACATGCAAGACTAGCCCGCGCGCTATCTAAGGCATGTTCGGCCCGCTCAGCCTGATCCGCCAGCAGCAAGGCAGTCGGTGTAGGCATATAGCCGGTTCGCTTCTTCTCAAATAACTCGCTGCCTAATGATGCTTCAAGACGCCGAATAGAACGAAACACCGTCGATACGTCTACGCGAAGCCGTTCGGCCGCGCGTGAGAGCGAGCCGCCTCTTACTAATGCAAGGATCAGCGCAAGATCAGAGTAGTCGAGTCGATTATGCATTTATGCAAGACCAGCATGCCAGCGCGCCAATAGTGGGCATGTCCATCTCTTTTTATAGTGTCTGCTCAAGAAACAACAACTATACAGGAGAGGCTTATGAGCGCATCGGTAAGAGACACCTCTACAAATAGGCAAAATGTTCGGGTTGCCCTGATAGGTGACTATAATCCTAACATCACAGCGCATAAGGCTATTCCACTAGCCTTGCAATTGGCTCAACAGAGCATGCAGGTACCTCTTGCTTTCCAATGGGTAGCTACAGCCGATATAAAGGAGACAATCTTTGAGGCATTTGACGGGATATGGTGCACACCCGGCAGCCCTTATCAAAGCGAGGAGGGCGTCTTATCTGCTATTCAATACGCAAGGCTTCGCGCGCTACCCTTTTTAGGTAGCTGTGCTGGGTTTCAATACGCACTGATCGAATACGCTCGTAACGAATTGAACTGGGCCAACGCTGCACATGCTGAAACCGCACTGGCAAGTAATAACCCTATAGTCAGCCCGCTTGAGTGTGCATTAGAATAGAAAGAAGCGAGCAGGTAACTTTTACCCCTGGCTCTTGCATCTCCAAAGCGTATGGGGCTACAGGGAGCTACGAAGAATACCGCTGTGCCTATGGCCTTAATACAGATATTGAAGCAAAAATACTCTCTGGCAGGCTCAAAGCAGCAGGGTACAACGCAGCGGCAGAGGTTCGGGCTGTTGAGCTGCATAACCATCCCTTCTTTATTGCTACTCTCTTCCAATCAGAGCGTCAGGCCTTGAAAGGCCTCTTGCCACCTCTTGTTAAGGCATTTATAGAGGCCTGCATCACTCAGGCCGTCTTGGCTGGAAGGAAAGGGAAATGAATATTCCCTCTACGTCATGTTATGCAGTTTATGCAGTTATTTTTATCTCAAAGCGAAGTGCTCAAGAAAGCGAGTACCCTGAGACTGCTAAGCGTATGCTCAAGTTGGCACAAGAGCAGCCAGGGTTCTTGGGGGTAGTGTCTGCAAGGAGGGAAGACGGTGTTGGCGTGACCATTTCTTACTGGGCTGATGAGCGTTCTATAAGAGCATGGAGAGATCAGTCCGAGCACCAGCAGGCACGTTTAAAAGGGCGCACCAAATGGTACGAAGGGTACAGTGTTCAGATCGCAAAAATAGAGCGTGCATACTCTCTGGATAAAACCGACAAATCCGCTTTCGTTAGTAAAGGATTAACGAATGGTGAGTAAGTTGTTTAAAGGGAAGGATCCTGCTCTGTAAAGCGCTCTAGCTCATCAGCACGGGCCTTGGTCATATCTAATAAGCAAGACGCCGTATTCAACGCATCAATCGTACCGCCTGTTGCATTTGCATAAAGACTGCAGTTGGCATCCCGGTATTTGATCCACAAGCGTTGGGTTTCTTTAAGTTTACCCATCTGTGTCTCGCTAAAGGCCGCCATTGTATTTTGATAGGCCTCATTAAGGCGCATGTCCTGAAGCTTTGTTTCTGCAGATATACAGTCCAGCATGTCCTTGGTCGTGCCCTTGGACTCATCAAGGCACGAGCTAAACGTGGCGGAGTAATCATCTTCCTCGATTGCGGCTGCTGACTGAAAAGCAAAAAGAGCGGTAAGACCAAAAGCAAACAAATAAAGCCTCATGTATTCCTCGCTTGTTGGCGTGCTGCTGGGCGTATCTAAAGATTTAGCAAGCATAGAGCACTGTTACTATTAACCCGCATGACTACCGTTTAAAGATATATAAGTCATACGCGTTGGATGGAGAGCTCGGTATACCTAGGAAAAGCCTGTGAGCTAACGCCTTGCAACAGCATAATTAGACACAGAAAAGATTTTACCAAAGCCTATTCAAATAAAGCTTGACCTGCTGATTCATAGGCCTATAATGCGCCCCACTTCCGCTGCAACGGAACGGCAAAAAGTCTTGTAGATCAATGACTTAGCTGTCCGGTAGCGTTCAGGTCCAGACCTGATGGTAGCGGAGGAGGGAAGCGTGGTTGACAAGCCCCTGGGCTTGTGTAGAATACGCCTCCCGCTGTCGAAACAGGTTCTG
>NZ_BMNW01000005.1 GCF_014646755.1 Pseudomonas asuensis
CCGCTACCATCAGGTCTGGACCTGAACACTACCAGACAGCTAAGTCATTGATTTACAAGACTTTTTGCCGTTCCGTTGCAGCGGAAGTGGGCGCATTATAGGCCCCTGAAGCAGCAGGTCAAGCTTTATTTGAAACATTTCAGTAACTTAAGCTTTATTGGCCTTTATACAGCTCAACAGGAGCGAGATAGTAGCCTTGCTCGCTCTGAACGACGCGATACTGCTTTATTTCGCCAGGTGTAAGCAGCAACGACTGGCTTTTTGTTGAAGCCATTGGTGTGGAGCAATAGCCAGCCCCTAACGAACGTAGCGCAACGGTGGTTTCGCCAGGCGGAAGGTTAAAGGAAACGCTTTCCCCAGCCATTAAGCGTGCCGCCAGCTCATTCTTTAGATAAATACCTACATCACATGCAGATGTAGTAGCAGTATCACCTCGTGTAATCATCAACACGGAAGGAGAACTGCCTGCCACGCCTGGGTTATTGATTATCTGGGCACAGGCGAAGCTGGCATAAAGGGCTAAAGTGCCTGTTAACAACTTTAGTGGACGCCGCATATTGGTTTCTCCTGCTCACCCTTGGTCATGACTTTTATTGCTCTGCTCAGGCTTGGAACAGAGCTTTCCCTATATATCGACAGATTGCCTGAGTTCTGATTACCCACAAGCATGTTTTTCCATTTCGATAAGCGCGCTTGTCTATCTTACCTACCGCCTACCTGATTAATTTAAAAAGCCCTTTTGCTTGGCTTTTACCTCTGTAGAATGCCGCCGCCCAAACCTTGGCTCTGTTCTTGCTCAATGGGAAAAAGCCTGACCGAGCGGACAGGTTTGGAGCATTTATTAATACAAAACGATTACTCTCTAGGAGCAGACAATGAGCCGCGCCCTTTCTTCCTTTGTATTAGCCAGCGGCCTGTTGTTAACAGGAAACGCCATGGCTGATGGCATGCTGCAGTGGCAGGACAACAGCCTGACCTATCTTTATGGACAAAATTACAAGGTCGATCCTGATACACAGCAGACCATTACCTTCGAACATGCCAGTGCCTGGTCGTGGGGCGATCTCTGGTTCTTTGTGGATAACAGTTGGTACAACGGAGTAGGCGGCTCCAATGCTAACGGTCATCATAGCTATTATGGTGAATTCAGCCCTCGCCTTTCGCTAGGCAAGCTGACGGGTACTAAGTTTGAATTTGGCCCGATTACTGACGTGCTGTTGGCAACCACTTATGAGTTTGGTGAGGGTGATGTTGACAGCTACCTGATCGGCCCTGGCTTCGATCTCAAGGTGCCTGGCTTCAACTTCTTTACTTTAAACTTCTATTATCGCAAAGCTGAGGGTAATCGAGTTCGCTCTGGAGCCTGGCAGGTTACCCCTGCATGGTCCATTACGTTCCCAGCAGGTAGATCGGATATTTTGTTCGACGGCTATATCGACTGGGTCGTTAATAACAGAAACGATAACAACAATCCCAGTCGTAGTTATCACGCCAACTTTCACTTTAATCCGCAGATCAAATATGACCTTGGCAAAGCGATGGGTTACGAAGCCAAGCATATGTATGTAGGCGTGGAATACGACTATTGGTCCGACAAATACGGTATCAAAGACAGTCAAGCCTTTAGAACAGATCAGAATACCTTTAGCGTAATCGCTAAATACCACTTCTGATGACTCAGGCGCGGCGCATATCTAGTGCGCCACGCCTGCTTGTGGTGCATCCTGGGCTTATCTAGCTGTATATAAGTGCCATAAGATCCAGCATTTCTCTCTCGCCTGCCATTCCTGAACATATGGTCAGCTTTTTGCACTCAAGCGTTACAGAGCCTAGCCTTGAGAATGATGCCATGCCTTCAGACAAGCCGAACGACCTGCTCTATGGTCTTGAAGACCACCCTTCCCCTCTCATTGCTTTTTGTGCAGCTTTTCAGCATGTACTGGCTAGCTTTGTAGGGATTATTACGCCTCCGTTAATCATTGGTAGCGCACTTGGTCTGCAGGAGCATTTACCCTATTTGATCAGCATGGGGCTTATGGTTTCAGGCGTAGGTACTGTTCTACAGGCACGAGGGGCACTTGGCATAGGTGCGGGAATGCTATGTCTTCAGGGAACAAGCTTTGCATTTCTTTCTGCCGTGTTGGCTGCGGGCATGCTCGTAAAGCAGCGAGGCGGCACGCCAGAAGACATTCTTGCCATGATCTTTGGTGTGTGCTTTTTCGGCGCCTTCATCCAGTTATTTCTCAGCCGCTGTATAGGCTTATTGCGTAAGGTCATTACGCCACTGATAACAGGTATCGTCATTACCCTGATAGGCGTCAGTCTGATACGTGTGGGCATTACCGATTTTGGTGGAGGCGCACAGTCGAGTAATTTCGGCGCTCCTATCCATTTGGCTCTAGGGACGCTGGTGCTGGGCGTAGTTATTGCGTTGAATCGTTCGACTCAACCATGGTTACGCCTATCCGCTGTGATTATTAGTCTTGCCATAGGGAAATTAGCTGCCTGGCTGAGTGGCGTTTTAGATCCGAAGCCTTTGCCTGCGCTTCCCTTGATCAGCATACCGGAGCCCTTTCGCTTCGGTTTTTCTTTCGATTGGACAGCCTTCTTACCAATAGCGTTGATCTATCTGATCAGCACTATCGAGACCACCGGCGATTTGACTGCCAACTGCATGTTGTCGCGACAGCCTATCGAAGGATCTTCTTATATGACGCGTATTCGGGGAGGGATTCTGGGCGATGGCGTAGCGTGTCTGCTCGCTTCCGTCTTTAATACGTTTCCTAATACAACCTTTGCTCAAAATAATGGGGTTATTCAGCTTTCCGGCGTGGCCAGCCGTTATGTCGGTTATTACATCGGCGGCATACTTATCCTGCTCGGACTCTTCCCAATACTGGGCGCCATTTTCCAGCAAATACCCAAGCCCGTACTAGGAGGAGCAACCCTGGTGCTTTTTGGAAGCGTAGCTGCTTCGGGAATTCGATTATTGGCACACTGCTCATTGGATCGGCGCAGCCTATTGATTATCGCGACTTCATTAGGTGTAGGTCTTGGCATAGCTAATCAACCCACTTTGCTCGACCAACTACCTCATCTCGTGAAAAGCCTGTTTGACAGCGCTATTACTAGCGGCGGAGTCACGGCTATCATCTTGAACCTGATACTTCCTGACGATAAGCCAACACTGGCAAGCACAACACAGCATGCAGATGCCTATCTTGAGAGCAAGACGCGTCCTTAGAATGCATTTTTCCTGTAGTGCTTGTTTCAGGCGGAACAGTGCGTTATTGAAGACTCAATACGACAACAAACGATCCCTCCATGAACCTGCTAGTACCTGCGCACCATCCAAGCGGCGAAAAGCCCGCCGGCCGAATACGCCAGAAGAACGAAGAGCTGATTCTGGCAGCAGCTGAAGAAGAGTTTGCTCGGCATGGCTTCAAAGGCACCAGCATGAATACGATTGCTCAGCGAGTCGGCTTACCCAAAGCTAATTTGCATTATTACTTCAATAACAAGTTAGGCCTTTATATGGCTGTGCTGGGCAATATTCTTGAACTTTGGGACAGCACATTCAATACGCTTACCGTTGAAGATGACCCTGCCGAAGCGCTGGCTCGTTATATTCGAGCCAAGATGGACTTCTCTCGGCAGTACCCTTTGGCCTCGCGTATTTTTGCCATGGAGATCATTGCTGGAGGTACGTGCCTGTATGAGTATTTTGATCAGGACTATCAGCACTGGTTTCGGCAACGTGCGGCTGTCTTTGAAGCCTGGATTAAACACGGCAAAATGGATCCCGTGGACCCTGTACACCTTATTTTTCTGCTATGGGGCAGTACTCAGCACTATGCTGACTTTTCCAGCCAAATCTGCCATGTAACAGGACGCGAGCAATTGACTGACCCGGATTTTGAAGCGGCGACACAAACGCTGACTCACATTATATTGAAAGGCTGTGGCTTGCAGCCGCCAACCCGGACATGAGCGAAACATTAGCTGTTGAAACGGAGTTTCAGGAAGAGATACGCAAAAGCCGCTTTCTAGCCTTTGCCGCGCCCATTTCAAACGCTGCCGAAGCACAGACATTTATCAATCGGGTGAGCAATCCTGGCGCTACTCATAATTGCTGGGCCTGGAAGCTTGGGCAGCAGTATCGCTTTAATGATGATGGCGAGCCAGGCGGGACTGCTGGCCGGCCAATTTTAGCGGCCATCGAAGGGCAAAATTGCGACCGCATCGTTGTGGTAGTAACGCGCTGGTTTGGTGGTATCAAGCTGGGTACCGGTGGGTTAGTACGTGCTTACGGAGGCTGCGCTGCCAAATGCCTCCAACAGGCTGAGCGCGTAGAGTTGGTACCGCGGATCTTGGTGGCCTGCCAGTGCAGTTACTCTGAACTGCCACTTCTCAAATCCAGGCTACATGATTTTGAAGCCCTCTTAGAAGACGAAGCGTTCGGTGCCTCGGGCGTTGATATTCGCTTGGCACTACCAGAAGGCTATCTGCCTACACTGGAACGCTTTTTGGCTGACATCAGTAGAGGTCGAATTTCATTAAGCCGTCTCCATGAATAAGCCTTACCTGAGCGAACCTTGCTTCATCCTTATAGCCCGAGCGGCACAGGAATTGCTTTGTGATGGTGCGTACGAGCGAGGCCTCGCGCCATAAGCGTGCAGTTACTGCTTAAGGGTCTGCCTCCTATGCCATAAAGCCTACGCACTAAAAATCCAATCTGGGTTGATAGCACCAGGTGAAATGCACTTTTTCAGTGCACATCTATCGACCGCTGACTATTTTTGGTGCTGCCATTTATTCTTGTGTAACTACCGATCATGAATGAACTGCAAAGTGCTGTAAGCCTCTTGGTCCATGGGTCCAATACATTATTTATTCTGGTAGGCGCTGTTATGGTTTTGGCCATGCACGCTGGTTTCGCTTTTTTAGAAGTAGGCACAGTTCGCCAGAAGAATCAGGTAAATGCGCTATCGAAAATTCTGGCCGACTTTGCTATTTCAACCTTGGCCTATTTCTTTATCGGATATTGGGTAGCCTACGGCATCAACTTCTTTGGGCCAGCTGAAGCACTGATGGCGGACAACGGCTACGCGTTAGTGAAGTTCTTCTTCCTGCTGACCTTTGCGGCAGCTATTCCAGCCATTATCTCTGGCGGCATTGCCGAGCGTGCCCGCTTTGCACCACAGCTATGCGCAACTGCACTTATTGTGGCCTTTATCTATCCTTTTTTCGAAGGGATCGTCTGGAACAATAATCACGGCATACAAGCCTGGCTTGAAGCATCATTTGGCGCCAAGTTTCATGACTTTGCCGGATCGGTCGTAGTACATGCCGTTGGAGGCTGGCTTGCACTGGGAGCTGTCCTTTTGTTAGGGCAGCGTAACGGACGCTATCGCGATGGAAGATTGGTGGCTTTCCCCCCATCCAATATTCCTTTTCTCGCACTAGGCTCGTGGATTCTGATCATTGGCTGGTTTGGCTTTAACGTCATGAGTGCTCAGACTTTGGATGGCGTCAGCGGCTTGGTTGCCGTGAACTCACTGATGGCAATGGTTGGCGGCGTAGTGGCTTCGCTTATCTTTGGCCGCAATGATCCAGGCTTCCTGCATAACGGTCCGCTGGCGGGATTGGTTGCTGTGTGTGCGGGCTCGGACCTCATGCATCCCATTGGTGCGTTGATGACAGGCTTAGTTGCCGGTGGGCTCTTTGTATGGGCATTCACCGCAACTCAAGTGAAGTGGAAAATCGACGATGTATTGGGTGTCTGGCCACTGCATGGCCTGTGTGGTGTTTGGGGCGGTATCGCCTGTGGCATCTTTGGACAGACTCTATTTGAAGGCCGTGGCGGTGTCAGCTTTATGAGTCAGCTAGTAGGAACGTTCATGGGTGTAGCGATAGCACTGGTAGGCGGACTGATCATCTATGGCGTAATCAAGAAAGCACTTGGACTGCGTCTGACCCAAGAAGAGGAATACTATGGGGCGGATCTGTCCATCCACAGGATTTCTGCCACTAATCAAGAATAAGTGCTTGATTTACAAGTGCATGTAGAGCCTATGTGTGCTTTTTAATGTTCGGTTTGCTCACACTTAGCGTGGATGGGGCTGTGGATAAGCCAAGGATATGTACCTCAAAGGCTTATACCGTATGGCTTGCAGAGAACTGATCAAAAAACGATCAACTCGCTACTATTCCCCTTCCCTTTAGCTCCCTTCGAATCTTTAACTGTCTTTGTATGTAGCACATACGGCAAACCAGGTGATGGAAGGCGAGCCTCAAGCGGCTCGCCCTTATCCATTAAAGGCCGATTACTGTCAGCATGATAAAGGTCAGGAATAGGACAAAATGCGTCATGCCCTCAATGGCATTGGTCTCGCCGTCATTGAGGTTAATGGCGGCGATGATCAAGGTGACTCCCATCATTACAGTTTGCACCGGCGTCATGGCCATCTGTATAGATTGCCCGGTGTAAAGCGCAATGGCCTCAACAACCGGTACGGTTAGAATTACCGTAGAGAGCGATGCACCCAGGGCAATATTGATGACTGATTGCATACGGTTAGCCATGGCCGCACGCAAAGCCGTGAGAATTTCCGGACTCGCTGAGATAACTGCAACTACAAGCGCAGACACCATTGGCGGAACTGGTAGGCCTTCAAGACCAGCGCCCAGGGACTTGGACATCACCTCGGCTAAAGCTCCTGTTACCACAACCCCTGCGATTAAAAGGCCAACCGATAGGGCTGTACTTGTCGGAGCGTCGTGCTCAATGGCAGTGGCCTCGCCTGCTGGCTTCTTTTTCTTCTTTTCCGGGTAGTTGTAGCTAAAGAAATAGCTGTGCGGCCCGGTTTGCATGCGCAAGAACAAGCCGTACATCATCACCATGACCACAATGGTGAACCCGGAGTACAGGTGCCAATGCTGGACTGGGATGAACTCCGGCACCAGCATGGAAATACTCACCGCGGTGAGAATCATCACCCCATAGCTGCGGCTGGAGTCATCGTTGTAGCGCTGCTCACCGTGCTTGAGCCCTCCTAATAGCGCAGCCAGGCCAATCAGACCATTGATATCAAGAATAACTGCCGCGTAAATCGTATCCCGTGCCAGGGTTGGCGAATGATCATGACCCATCATGATGGCCAGAATGATGACCTCTACCAACACGGCAGACAGTGTCAGGATCATCGTGCCATAAGGATCGCCGACCTTTTCAGCCAGTACCTCGGCATGGTGCGCGACACGCATCGCTGCGCAGATGATGGCAGCAATCAGAGCGGCTGCCCCAACCAGAGCAATCGTCTGGCCACTTCCCACCAGCTGATGTTCGAAGATGTAAGCCAGCACACCAGCTACGATGGCGATAAGCAGAAACGCTTCGCCTTTGAGTGTTGAAATCATGTAAGTCGTATCCTTTAAGGGCTCGCTCGATACGGCGAATGGCCAGTCAATTGACGGCATGTTTTTTACGACATGTTTCAGCACGTAGTTTCGCCAGACATTTTGAAAAATCTTCACACTGCTTTTGCGGTATCTCACAAGCCCATCTACACCGTTTGGCTTCATTGTGATATCGATCCAACAGCACTTATGCCGTATTTGAACCATTCGGAGGATGTTGTCTGCTTAATCAGCTTTTTATTTGCACACTGTCTTTGGCAGGACCAAAAGACAGAACCCTTACAGAAGCACTCTCAAAATACTGACTTGCGGTGTTGTCGCCGCTTTAGGGTTGGTCGCCACCCTGAGTGCTCGTGTAGCCGATCTGCTCAAGGTCGGATTTGTCTATGCCCTACGTTGGGCCGGTAGGTGATCACAGCTGGACATACCCACAGCAAGGGGTAAAAAGAACGGGTTACTCGCAATATGGCTATGTCGAAAGCCAGCACAGGTATAAGCCACTAGATTGCTGACGTGGCAGTAGGTCATCGGCTCGCGTTTCCTGGCGCTTGCGTTAATAGCGTTTTGCCTGCTTCAAATCCCCGTTCAGGCAGTAAAGGCCTGCGCAACGCCAGAGGGCATGACATAATTCCAGCAAATCGCTGTTAATGAGTAACTCCACCATGTACGACTGGCTCAATGCCCTCCCCAAAGCCGAACTTCATCTTCACCTGGAGGGCACGCTCGAGCCCGAGCTCATGTTCAAGCTGGCCGAGCGCCATGGCATTCAGCTGCCCTTCGAGAATGTCGAGGCGCTGCGCAAAGCCTACTCCTTCAACAATCTTCAGGAATTCCTGGATCTGTACTACCAGGGCGCAAACGTTCTGCGTACAGAAGAAGATTTCTATGATTTGACCTGGGCCTACCTGCTCAAGTGCAAGGAGCAGAACGTCATTCATACCGAGCCGTTTTTTGACCCGCAGACACACACGGACCGTGGTATTCCATTCGAAGTGGTCCTGCGTGGTATCCAGCAGGCGCTTAAAGATGGCGAGCAAAAGCTGGGCGTAACCAGCGGCTTGATCCTGAGTTTCCTGCGTCATCTGTCCGAAGACGAAGCCCAGAAGACTTTAGACCAGGCACTGCCATTCCGTGATGCATTCATTGCCGTAGGCCTGGATAGCTCGGAAATGGGCCATCCGCCAAGCAAGTTCAAACGCGTCTTTGACCGTGCACGCAGCGAAGGCTTTGTTGCCGTGGCACATGCCGGCGAGGAAGGCCCACCCGAATACATCTGGGAGGCTCTGGATTTGCTGAATGTAGTCCGTATTGACCATGGCGTACGAGCAGCCGAGGATGAGCGCCTGCTGCACCGCCTGATTGACCAGCAGATTCCGCTAACGGTCTGTCCGCTGTCTAATACCAAGCTGTGCGTGTTTGATGACATGAGCCAGCACAACATTCTCAAGCTGCTTGAGCGTGGTTTGAAAGTCACTGTGAACTCAGACGATCCCGCCTATTTTGGCGGCTACGTCACCGAGAACTTCATGGCCCTGCATGAAAGTCTGGGCATGACTCAAGACCAGGCTAAGCGCCTGGCTCAAAATAGTCTGGACGCCCGTCTGGTCTAATAGATACCACCGGCCGCTTCTATGCGGCCGGTTTTCATTGTGTTATCCGTAATGGCTACCGAGAACCTCAATGCCCTTGAATGCCGCTGAAATAACCCAGTATCAATACTTTGCCGAGCGCCTTGCAGATGCCGCCGCCGTGGCCATCAAACCTTATTTTCGCTCTCAGCTTCAGGTGGACGATAAAGGCGGACGGCTGTTTGACCCTGTCACGCTAGCCGATAAAGCCGCCGAGCGTGCCATGCGTGAGTTGATCCTGAGCGAGTTTCCTGAGCACGGTATTCTGGGTGAAGAAGAAGATGCGGTCGCCGGCAGTGTTCCGCTGACCTGGGTACTAGACCCTATCGACGGCACGCGTGCATTCATCACCGGACTACCGCTCTGGGGTACGCTGATCGCATTGAACGATGGGGCTCGCCCCGTCATTGGCGTGATGAACCAGCCCTTTACCGGTGAACGGTTTGTTGGTACGCCAGAAGGTGCCTGGCTTAACGGGGCACCCTTGAAAACCCGAGCCTGCGCCAGCCTTTCCAAGGCCCGCGTGATGTGTACGAGCCCACAGATTCTCGATACACCAGAGCGCCTGGCCGCGTTCGAACGAATTGCCGAACAGGCCCAGCTGGTTCGATTCGGTGGGGACTGTTACGCCTATTGCATGCTGGCGTCAGGTTTTGTCGACGTGATCATCGAGGCGAGCCTGCAACCTTACGATGTGCAGGCGTTGATTCCGATCATCGAAGGGGCTGGCGGTGTCATAACAAGCTGGAACGGCGGTGACGCACAGAACGGCGGCGCAATCATCGCGTGCGGCGATAAGGCATTGCATGCCCAGCTCATTCAGCAGCTCGCCCCCTACGCCTGATCTATATCCCTTTCAGTGCTGCCAGGGCGCCTTTTCAAGGAGCTTCTGGCAATGCTGACGAACCAGATCCCGCAGCTGTGTAACTGCGCTGGATAGTTGAGCACGGTGCGGACAGAGCAGGTTAAGCGGTGTTACCTCGCCCTGCCATTCAGGTAGCGCCAGCTCTAATCGTCCCGCTTCAACGTCGCTTGCTACATCCAGCCACGATTTATAGACCAGCCCCTGCCCTGCAACAGCCCAGCGCCGAATGACATCGGCATCATCGCTCACCCGATCTCCTTGTACAGTTACCATCACCTGTCGTTTGCCATCGTCGAATGCCCATCGGTCATGGACCTTGGAACCACGCATGTAACACAGGCAGTTATGCTGGCGCAGCTCATCTGGCTGCTGGGGGCGCCCCCGTCTTGTGAAGTACTCAGGCGAGGCACACAGTACACGACGGTTAAGCGGTGCCAATGACAACGCTACCAGGCTGGAATCTTCAGGCGCGCCATACCGGATAGCAATGTCTACGGACTCGCGAAACAGATCATTCAGATGATCAGACAGGAGCAGACGAAAACTCACTTCAGGGTGTAGAGCCTGAAACTCATCAAGCCATCCCAACAGATGATTACGCCCTAGATCCGAAGGTGCTGACAGGTGCAGCACGCCTTTGATCCCAGCCTTGCCGCTCTCCAGAAGACGCTTTCCTTCCTCCAGATTCAGTAAAGCTTGCCGTGCATGCTCCAAGTACATTTGCCCCTCGGGGGTCAGCCGAAGACTTCGAGTCGAGCGGGCCAGGAGCCGAGTATCGAGCGTGTCCTCCAACCGTTTTAATGCCGCGCTTGCCACCGCAGGCGACAGGCCCAATTCTCGTGCTGCTGCGGAAAGACTGGCGCATTCCACAGTCCTAACAAACAGTTGTAAGTCAGCTAGACGGATCATTTTCAATATTTTATTGAAAGAGCCTTGCTTTATAACGGCTTTTATCGCCTGCCGAAAGAGAACACTATTATTTCACTTCACAGGAGAAATACGATGACTACTCCCTTGACCCTGGTTGCTACCCTAGTTGCCAAAGAAGGTTCCGAAGCTGAACTGGAGCAAACTCTTCGTGGGTTGCAGCCCCAGAGCCGTGCCGAAGACGCCTGTATCCAGTATGACTTCCATCGCGATGCCGAGCAGCCCCGCACTTTCCATATGATCGAGCAATGGCGTGACGAAGCGGCCTTGTCTGAACATGAGGCTACGCCCCATTTTCAGGCTGCATTACCCGTTATCGAGCGTACCGCTGAAAAATTCAGCGTAACCAAGATGTACCGAATCTCTTGAGGAATAGCGCATGAAAGCGGTCGCACATTATAAATGCCTGCCTGTCGATAATCCCGACAGCTTGCAAGACATCGAACTGCCTGAGCCAACACCAGGCCCGCGTGATCTGCTGGTTGAAGTCAAAGCGGTCTCGGTCAACCCAGTAGATACCAAGGTTCGCCAGGGCTATGTACCGCATGCCGACGAGTCTCAGCCGCGTATTCTCGGCTGGGATGCTACAGGTGTAGTTAAATCGGTAGGCAGCGACGTCAGCCTGTTTAAACCGGGCGATAAGGTCTGGTATGCCGGATCACTGGTACGCCCAGGCAGCAATAGTGAGTTACAACTGGTTGACGAGCGCATCGTGGGCCGTATGCCTGAGTCGCTTGAGTTCGCCCAGGCTGCTGCTCTGCCATTGACATCCATCACTGCCTGGGAGCTGCTGTTTGATCGCCTAGGTGTTGCACGCGACAAGACCGACCGGGGTGAAACCCTGCTGATCGTGGGCGCGGCAGGTGGCGTGGGTTCGATCCTGACTCAGCTAGCTCGCCAACTGACTGGAGTGACCGTCATCGGTACGGCTTCTCGCCCTGAAACCCAGGCATGGGTGACTGAGCTTGGTGCACACCATGTAATCGACCACAGCAAACCGCTGAGTGAAGAACTCAAGCGTATTGGCATTCCACAGGTTACTTATGTGGCCAGCCTGACCCAGACGGATCGTCATTATGAGCAGATCGTCGAATCCCTGATGCCCCAAGGTAAGCTCGGCCTCATAGACGATCCGGAAACCCTGGATGCCGTACCGCTCAAACGCAAAAGCCTATCGCTGCATTGGGAGCTGATGTACACCCGCTCGCTGTACGAGACGCCGGATATGCAGGAACAACACAACCTGCTCAACGACGTTGCCCAGCTGATCGATAGCGGTGTGCTACGTACAACCTTCGGAGAGCATTACGGAAAGATCAACGCCGAAAATCTTCGTCGCGCCCATGCCCTTCTGGAAAGCGGCAAGGCTAAAGGCAAGCTTGTGCTAGAAGGCTTCTAATCGCTGGGGGCCCGGTATCAATGCCATTGCCGGGCCCGCTTCCATTGGCAATTAAGGCCATGACCAATGGAGTGACAGTGAACCTCGTCACACCCTGCCCTGTCCACTGTGAATATCAGCTTTCGCTGTACGCGAACGATGGGGACACGGATGCGGACATTTCATCCATTTCGCTTGGCTGGTCTGTATGCCCTGATCGGCATTGCGTGGGTAGGTGTTACCGACTACCTTCTGGATCATGCGTCACTTAGTACCAGTACGCTGAGTGCCCTGCAAACAGTCAAAGGCATCGTCTTTGTTTGCGGCATTGCCGTTCTGCTCTATTTTCATATTCGTCGAGAGCAACGGGCGCGCCAGCAGCTGATTGATGAGCTGCAACGGCATGTAGAGCAATTGCAGCAAACGCTAGGCACGACCGCACAGACGACTAATGAACAACCGCCACTGCAGCCACCCATTCAAACGGAGGCTGAGGCACCTCATTATCAAGACATTCTTGATCATCTACCTCTAGTAGCCTTTCTCATCGACCTGGATGGTCATTGGCGCTTTCTCAGCTCTGCCTGGGAGAGACTGACCCAAAAGGCTATTTCGCAGACCGTAGGCGGCTCGGTTTTCCAATGCTTCCACAGTCAGGAAAATCAATCTATCCAACAGATGCTCAACGAGTTTCGTGATGGCACACGGCATGACTGGTCAGCAACGCTGCGCCTCTGTCAGGTAGACGGCTCGCATCGTTGGATCTCGTTCAAGATCCATAAGGTTATCGATGAAGGCCTGCAAGGAACCATTACCGACATTCACCATCAGTTCCAAGCCGATGAGCTGCAGCGTGCGCGCAATGCTGTGCTTGATGAGTTACTGCAGGGACACACTAAAAGCAGCATTCTTACGGGTATCGCCAAGCGCCTGGAGGGTATCTTTCCAGAGATGCGTGTCATCATTCAGCTAGCTGATGGCTCGCGTAAAAAGCTATCCGTCAGCGCTGCGCCAAGCTTGCCTGATACCTATATCAAGGCCATCGAAGACTCACCCATTGCGCCAGACTCAGGCACGTGTGGCGCAGCGGTCTATCGTAACGGGCTCGTCGTTAGCGAGGACATAGAACAAGATCCCAACTGGATAGGTCTGCGTGAAGCCGCTTTGCAAGCCGATATCCGCTCTGGCTGGTCTTTGCCGATTCGCGATGAAACCGAAAGCGCCGTTGGGGTGTTCGGTATCTACTATTACACGCGCACCTCACCGGAGCAGGCCACCATTGCACTGGTCAATGAGTTCACCCGACTGGCAGCACTGGCTATCCGGCAACAACGCTACACGCAGGAACGGGATGAGATCGAACATCGATTCCGCGCAACATTCGAGCATGCTGCTATCGGTATTGCTCTAGTAGGGCTGGACTACAAATGGATGCGAGCCAACCGATATTTTTGCCAGATGGTGGGATATGCCCATGATGACTTACAGAACTTAACCATTCATGACATTACTTACCCTGAGGACTTGCCCCTAGGAGCCAAGCAGGTCGAAGAGCTGCTTGCGGGGAAAAGGGACAGTTACGAGCTTGAAAAACGTTATGCCCGGCAGGATGGACGCGTCATCTGGGCAGATTTGAACGTAACGCTGATTCGAAGTACGCAAGGTGAGCCGCAATACTTCATTGCGGTAATCGAAGACATTACCTTGCGTAAAGCGCAGCAAGAGTCGTTGCGCCAAGCAGCGGCGCTGTTCGAGAACAGCCGTGACAGCATTGTAGTGCTCGACCAGCAGCGCCGTATCCTGTTGGCCAATCCAACTTTTCAGGCACTATGCAACCGCTCCATTGCAGACTTGCAGGGCCAGCAACTGCCACTGCCGCAAGGTGGTCGTCAGGATCATAACTTCTACCGCACCCTATGGCGCACGCTGTTACGGGAAGGCCATTGGGAGGGTGAAGTGCTATGGCGCCGCCCTAATGGCATGAACTTCCCTGGCTGGCTTACCATCAGCCAGATCTGGCAGCAGGATCAGCGCCAGTTTGTCATGGTGTTAAGCGATACCAGCCAGCTTAAAGAAAGCGAAGCACGACTGGCACACCTTGCCCACTTCGATCCACTGACGGACCTGCCTAATCGCCTGCTTGCCCGTACCCGCCTTGACCACGCCTTGAAACGCTTACAGGGCGAAGGCCAATTGGCTGTATTGCTACTCGATCTTGATCACTTCCGTACGATCAATGAAAGCTATGGTCATCCGGCTGGAGATGATTTGATCAATGCGGTAGCAGACACTCTCAGATCCGGTCTGAGGCCAGAAGACACTCTGGCGCGTATCGGCGGAGATGAATTCCTTGTCATCCTCGAGCAATTCGAGCGGCTCGATGAAGTGGCAACGCTCGCACAGAATTTACGTCAGCTTTTCGAAGCGCCTTTGCGTCTGGCAGATGGCCAGGAAGTGTTCCTTAGCCTGAGCCTCGGCATTAGTGTCCATCCCAGCGATGGCGCCACTGCCGATGAATTGATACGTAACGCGGACGCGGCCATGCATCTGGCAAAAAACCAAGGCCGTAACACCTATCGCTTCTATACGCAGGCATTAACGGATCAGGCTCGCCGACGGTTAAGTATGGAGTCTCGTCTACGCGTAGCACTACAGCGTTGCGATTTCGTGCTGTATTACCAACCCCTTATTGATGTGGCGACAGGCCAACCCATTGGCGCAGAAGCCTTGGTACGTTGGCGCGATCCGGAGTTCGGGATGATATCCCCGGCCGACTTCATTCCCCTGGCAGAAGAAACCGGACTGATCATACCGCTGGGTTTCTGGATCCTGGAGCAGGCCTGTCATCAGATCCGCGAGTGGCTCGACAAAGGGCTTGAGCTCGACATTATGGCCGTCAACCTCTCTCCCCGGCAGTTTGCTCAAGCAGATCTTGCCGAACGTATTACCAAAGCCCTGAATCGGCAACGCCTTCCTGCCAATAAATTGGAGTTGGAGATCACCGAAGGCACACTCATGGAAAATGTGGAAATGGCATTGACCAGTCTGGCGGCCTTAAAAACGCTTGGAGTACGCATCGCCGTTGATGACTTTGGCACCGGATACTCATCTCTTGCCTATCTGCGCCGCTTTCCGCTGGATAAACTCAAGATCGACCAGAGCTTTATGCGTGATATCCGCACTGATAATGGCGAGCATGGCAATCAGGCCATTGCATCCGCCATTATTGCCTTGGGGCACAGCCTGCATCTGGATGTTCTAGCTGAAGGCGTCGAAACCGACGAACAGTTGGAAGTTATCCGTAAACTGGGTTGTCAACAATGCCAGGGTTATCTGTTCAGCCCTCCGCTTCCACCGGAAGCCTTCGAGAAATGGTATTACGATTACCACCGATCACTAACTTGATCCAAGTCACGCTTCTGTAACCTAATTGAGGTCTACACTAAGCGCCCACCGACAACCGAAGAAAGGGGGAATATGCAATGAAAGTTGAAGTCCGCCCGTTGACGCGCTCGCCTCAGAGCAGTTGGCAAGTTCGTCTGGATGATCAAGCCATCATCTTTAAAACCGAGGCCGAAGCGCGTACGTACGTTGATAAACTTAATGCTCGATTAAAAGCCCCTCATAAACTTCCGGAAAGCCTTCCAGCCTGATCGAATCAGTAGGGTACTGGCCTTGTGCGCGTTGTCAGCCAGGCCAGTACCGCTGCTGCTACACCACAGATCATAATGATGCCTGCCATTGGCCGGGCTGTATCGTCATGCAGCATACCTACCGCCGCCGAAGAAAAGGCCGCGATGGAAAACTGAAGGCAGCCCAGTAGTGCTGAGGCACTGCCAGCATTGCTACCTTGACCAGCCATTGCACAGGCAGAAGCGTTGGGAATGATGCCGCCTAGCGAAGCAATGCAGCAAAACAGCGGAACCCCGATCCACCACAGCGTAGCCGGTTGAAACGCAGCTACGATCAAGAGCAATACCCCTGCCAGACCATAGAAACGTGTCGCCCGCGCCAGTAGCCAAGAGGGCCCATGCCGGCTCAAAAGACGCGCATTAATCTGACTAAATAGAATAAAGCCCGCCGCATTGCTGCCAAAGACCCAACCGAAATGCTCTGCCGGTACGCCATAAAGATTAATGAACACAAACGGCGAGCCTGCGATATACGCGAACATGCCTGCCATGGAAATGCCGCCAATCAAGGCAAACCCCATGAAGGTCTTATCACCCAGCATGCGCCAGTACTGACGCAGCGCGTTGCGCAAAAGAGGACGCGGCGCTTCAGGCGGCAGGGTTTCCGGTAACCACCGGGCAACTGCACTGCCACAGAGTATGGCAAAGACCACCAGACTGATAAAAATGGCTTGCCAACCTACATGGTTGAGCAGGAACCCTCCGCCAATGGGCGCCAAAATCGGCGCAACGCCGGTCACCAGGACGATCTGGGAAAAGGCCTTGGCCGCGTGAATGGGATCGCACAGGTCACGAACCACTGCCCGCGAAATTACCATGCCTGCGCAGCCGCCCAGCGCCTGAACAAAACGTGCTGCAATCAACCACTCCAACGTAGGTGCCATGGCGCACGCCAGCGAAGCGATCGTAAATAGAGCGATACCGGTCAACAGCGGTATCCGCCGACCAAACCGATCCGCCAGCGGTCCATAAAACAACTGGCCAATGGACAAGCCTGCAAAGTAAGCCGAAAGGCTCAATTGGACATGCTCTATGTCTGTCGAAAAGGCCTGAGCCAATGCTGGGAACGACGGCAGATACATATCGATAGCAAAAGGAGCAAACGCGCTGAGCGCGCCCAACATCAACAAAATATGAAATGTCATTGAGCAAATCCGGAGAGGCCTGCGGCCCAAATGCGATGAACTGTCATGTAGTTACATACAACAATGTTTGTAAATACATAACCAACCGTTAAACTATTGTTTTGAACTCTGATTTCCTACGAAACTTATGCGCAGAACGAAAGAAGAAGCCGAGCAGACGCGACGCGACATTATCGAAGCCGCTGAACAGCTCTTTCTCGCCAATGGCGTGGCGCATACAAGTCTTGAGATGATAGCTCGTGAATGCGGAGTCACACGAGGAGCGGTGTATTGGCATTTTCAGAACAAGGCGCACTTGTTTTATGAAATGCTCAATGAAGTTCGTACCCCCATGGAAGTGTTGACCCAGCAACTCTGTAGCTGCCAGGGACGGGACCCTATCGTCTCCCTGAGAGATCTATGTGTGAATGGTATGATGCGGATGACGCAGGACGAGCGTACCCGCCGGATCATGACCATCCTGCTGCACCGCTGCGAATTCACGGAGGAGTTGCGCGAAGCGGAAGAGCGCAATAACGTTTTTATTTCCCAGTTTATCGAGCTGTGTGAAAAGATCTGGATGGATCAGAAGAGTCGCTTGCAACCGGGTGTCACACCACGTTTGGCCGCCCAGGCTGTTCACTCGATGTTTATTGGCTTGATCAGCGACTGGCTTCGTGATCCTAAGCTGTTTGATCCCACTAAAGAATTAGAGATCCTGATCGACGCCACCTTCCGTGGTTTGGCACGAGATTGGGATCAGGCGATGTCTGCGGTATAGCCTTCTTCGCGAATAGCCTCGAGCAGCGGTTCGGGTGCTTCACGACTGTCTACAGTAACCTTGCCGTTTTGCAGGTCCACATCGACTTTGGCCGCTTCGTCTATTGCTGTAACCGCCTGGGTAACCGCCTTGACACAGTGGCCACAGCTCATGCCTTGTACGTTAAAGGTATGCATGGTGTCTCTCCTTACCAGAAAATTTCATTTTCAACCTTTCCACGAGGTCAAGGTCAAGCGCGGCGACTAATGTTGATTTGGATCACCCGAGCATGATGGTCTGGCATGCTGCCGTTAGCTAAATAACATTAATGGGCGGCAGCGCTTGACCTTAACACAAGGTCAAGGTTGATCCTCTACGCTGAGACGAGGAGATTAACCATGACCGAATTCGACCTACCCGTACACGGCATGACCTGCGCCGCCTGCGCCGGTCGGGTGGAGCGCGCCCTAAAGAAAGTCGAAGGTGTAGAGAGCGCCAGCGTCAACCTGGCCAGTGAGCGTGTCCGGGTCAAAGCGCCTGACGGCTTGCTTCCCACACTGCAGCAAGCCATTGCCCGCGCCGGCTACAGCGTTCCTACCGAGTCACTCGAACTTGCCGTTACCGGCATGACCTGCGCCAGCTGCGTCAACCGAGTAGAGCGCGCACTGCGCAAGGTCTCAGGCGTCAATAACGTAAGCGTAAATCTGGCTTCCGAGCGGGCTCATGTTGAGCTGTTACCTGGAACGGATTCAAGCCTGCTTCTGGCCGCGATAAACAAGGCGGGTTACACGGCCAACCTTGCCAACGAGCACAATACCGCCTCGCCTGACCAACGTCTGGCTCGAGAGCGAGGCGCCTTGATTCTCGCGCTACTGCTGGCCTTCCCTCTTGTTGTGCCCATGCTACTGCAGCCGCTGGGCATTCACGTCATGTTGCCGCCTTGGGCGCAATTTGCACTGGCTACACCCGTACAGTTCCTGCTGGGGGCTCGCTTTTATGTTGCCGCCTGGAGAGCCATACGTGCTCGCTCCGGCAATATGGATTTGCTGGTTGCCCTCGGGACCAGTGCCGCCTATGGCCTTAGCCTGTATCAATGGTGGAGCGCGCCACAAGGCAGCATGCCGCACCTGTATTTCGAGGCGGCAGCCGTGGTCATTGCGCTGGTTCGCCTGGGTAAATACCTGGAAAGTCGAGCCAAGCAACAGACCGGCGATGCCATCCGAGCTCTGCAAGCACTGCGACCGGAGCGGGCCTTAAGGCTATCCGCAGACGGTCAGGAGCATGACGTCAGTCTGGCTGAGCTCAAGATAGATGATCGGGTACGTATCCGCCCGGGTGAGCGGATTCCGGTAGACGGCCTCGTTGAATCAGGCGATAGCCATGCCGACGAAGCGTTGATCAGCGGAGAAAGCCGTCCGGTGCCCAAGGGGCCAGGTGATCATGTAACCGGCGGCGCTATTAATGGCGAAGGTGTACTGACCGTTCGCGTTACGGCGCTGGGTAGTGAAAGTGTATTGGCGCGGATCATTCGGTTAGTGGAAGACGCACAAGCGGCCAAGGCTCCAATCCAGCGTCTGGTTGACCGTGTGAGTGAGGTCTTTGTCCCTGTTGTGCTGGGAATCGCCGTACTGACGTTAGTCGGCTGGCTGTTGGCAGAAGCAGGTTGGGAAACATCGCTCATCAATGCTGTTGCTGTGCTGGTTATTGCCTGTCCCTGTGCCCTGGGGCTGGCGACACCAACTGCGATTATGGCAGGCACAGGAGTCGCAGCCCGTCACGGCATTCTGATCAAGGACGCCATGACGCTGGAGGTCGCTCATGCGGTCGATACCGTCGCGTTCGACAAGACTGGAACATTGACTTCCGGACAGCCTCGCCTGATTCATCTGGCACCTAACGGCATCAGCGAGCAAGAGGCGCTGATGCTGTCGGCCCGATTACAGCGAGGCAGCGAGCACCCCCTGGCCCAAGCAGTTCTTGAAGCTTGTAATCAAAATCAGCGGGATGCTCCAGTCGCTGACAATGTCCGCGCTTTGCCAGGACGAGGCATTCAAGGTCATATCGAAAATCGGCTATTGGCATTGGCCAATGGTCGGCTACTCAATGAACTAGGGCTTGATAAGGGCACCTTAACAGCACAGGCCAGTGCCTGGGAAAAGGAAGGCCGTACCTTGTCCTGGTTGATCGAGCAGCAACCCGAACCAAAGATATTGGCACTCCTGGCCTTTGGCGATGAGCTCAAACCCGGGGCTAGCCATGCTATTGCCACGCTTGAAAAGCATCACGTTAGCAGCCATCTGATCACAGGCGATAGTGAGGGCAGCGCGCGAGCGGTCGCCCAGCAGACCGGCATCCGAGACGTCTATGCGCAGGTTCTGCCAGCCGACAAGGCCGCCGTGGTGCAGCAGCTTAGATCGCAGGGTCGCTGCGTAGCCATGGTGGGTGATGGAGTTAATGATGCACCAGCGCTGGCCGCAGCCGATGTAGGCATTGCAATGGGCAGCGGGACCGATGTGGCGATGCATGCTGCCGGGATTACCCTGTTGCGCGGTGACCCCGCGCTGGTGCCGGGCGCGCTGGATATCTGCCGCCGTACGTATCGCAAGATCCGCCAGAACCTATTCTGGGCTTTTATCTACAATGTCATCGGCATTCCGCTGGCAGCGTTTGGACTGCTCGACCCTGTTTTTGCCGGGGCTGCCATGGCCTTTTCCAGCGTGAGCGTAGTCAGCAACGCCCTGCTGCTCAAACGTTGGCAACCGGAGAACATAAGCCTGTCATGAATATCAGCCAAGCAGCCCGTGAAAGCGGGCTTACCCCCAAGATGCTTCGCTATTACGAAAATATCGGACTGCTCGACCCTGCCGGACGCAGCGCGAGTGGCTATCGACAGTACCGCACCAGTGACTTGGATACACTGGCTTTCATCAAGCGCTCCCGCGATCTGGGTTTTTCGCTTGAGGAAGTCGGCAAACTGTTGGGGTTATGGCGTGATCGCCACCGTTCCAGTGCCGAGGTAAAGGCCCTGGCCAGCGCGCATGTGGAGGAGTTGAATCGTAAGATTGCCGAACTGGCCAGCCTGCGCGATACCCTGCAGCAGTTGGTCGATCAATGCCCGGGCAATGAGCATCCTGAATGCGCGATTCTGGACTCGTTGGACAAAGCTCCCTGTCGCCATTGCAGTTCCTGACCTGAGGCTAGTAGTCCTGAAGGGCGACGCCCTCTCTCATGCTAGAGCTCGTGGTTGTGCTTGGTTGGAGTAAGGCGTTCAGCTGCATGCTAGACGCTAATCACAAACTAGCCTTACCCGCGTCTGATCCAGCCTTCTGTGGAACTAACGAAATCGCCTGCGTTCAGGACATTACGCCTAGTTACATGAGGAGCAATGCGAATGTACGGAAGATTCAGTGTATCGGACATTCCGATTCACGAACCCATTATCATGGGAGCCATTGGCTTTATTATTCTGGTGGCCCTCTCCTCCCTTGGTGCCCTTACCTACTTTCGCAAGTGGCGCTGGTTGTGGTCGGAATGGCTGACATCGGTCGACCACAAGCGAATTGGCGTGATGTACATCATCGTTGCCATGGTAATGCTGCTTCGAGGGTTCTCGGATGCGCTCATGATGCGCGCCCAGCAGGCCATTGCTGCAGGTGGTGCAGAAGGCTACCTGCCGCCACACCACTATGATCAGATCTTTACCGCTCACGGCGTGATCATGATTTTTTTCGTGGCCATGCCGTTGGTGGTCGGCCTGATGAATGTCGTCGTACCGCTGCAGATTGGAACGCGTGACGTGGCCTTTCCGTTTCTCAACTCGCTCAGCTTCTGGCTGTTCGTTGTTGGAGCGTTGCTGGTCAACCTGTCGCTCGGCCTGGGAGAGTTTGCCAAAACAGGCTGGGTTGCGTACCCACCGTTGTCCGGGATCGAGCACAGCCCTGGCGTTGGCGTGGATTACTATATCTGGAGCCTGCAGGTTTCAGGGCTTGGCACGCTGCTGACAGGCCTCAACTTCTTTGTCACGATCCTGAAGATGCGTACCACCGGCATGACGCTGATGAAGATGCCGATCTTTACCTGGACGGCCTTTTGTACCAGCGTACTGATTCTGGCAGCCTTTCCGATCCTGACGGTAACCTTGGGCCTTCTAAGCCTGGACCGCTACCTGGGGATGCACTTCTTTACCAATGAGCTGGGCGGCAACGCCATGATGTACGTAAACCTCATCTGGGCCTGGGGCCACCCTGAGGTGTACATCCTCATTCTGCCTGCATTTGGAGTGTTCTCCGAGGTAACCGCAACGTTTACCCGCAAGCGTCTGTTCAGCTACAACATGATGATTTGGGCAACGGTTGCGATTACGGTTCTTTCGTTCCTTGTGTGGTTACATCACTTCTTCACGATGGGTTCGGGCGCCAACGTCAATGCATTCTTCGGGATTGCCACCAGCATCATTGCCATCCCAACGGGCGTGAAGATCTTTACCTGGTTGTTCACCATGTATAAGGGGCGGATTCAATTCACCACGCCTATGCTATGGACGGTCGCCTTCATTGTGACCTTTACCATTGGTGGTATGACCGGTGTGCTACTGGCCGTACCGGGTGCCGATTTCGTATTGCACAACAGCCTGTTCCTGGTAGCGCACTTCCATAATGTGATCATTGGCGGAGCCTTGTTTGGCTATTTTGCCGGTATCACGTACTGGTTCCCGAAGATGTTTGGCTTCACGCTGAACGAGCGGCTTGGCCGCTACGCGATGGGCTTCTGGGTGGTCGGCTTCTACCTGGCCTTTATGCCGCTATATGTGCTGGGCTTTATGGGCATGACACGCCGCCTGAATCATTATGCCAACCCGGACTGGCACCCTTGGCTCATTGTGGCCGCTATCGGCGCACTGACGATCCTGTGCGGCATCATCTGTCAGATTGCACAACTGTTCGTCAGCATTCACCAGCGCGCCCACAACCGGGACCTGACCGGTGATCCCTGGGATGCCCGGACGCTGGAATGGTCAACGTCCTCTCCTCCGGCGCCCTATAATTTTGCCGAGCTTCCGGAAGTTCAGGGGATCGATGCTTATCTGGACATGAAGGAACATGGCGTCAGGGAAAAGCACCAGGCGGATTACAAGGATATCCATATGCCGAGTAATACCGGCGCTGGACTGATCATTGCCGGCTTCAGCTTTTTGATGAGCTTCGGCTTGATCTGGTACATCTGGTGGATGGCTATTCTGGGACTCCTCGGCATGATCGTCACGGCCATCCTGCATAGCTTCAAGGACGATAATGGTTACTACATTCCTGCACAGGAAGTGGCCCGTATAGAAGAGGCGCACAAGGCGCAGCGGGAACAGTGTACGGGCGTGAGCCAGGATGATGCAGCGTCATCCAAGGCATATACGATGGTTTAAGCGGCCCGCCTGCTGAGTGGAGTTTCTCCGTTCAGCAGGCAGTTGGGCTCACTGGAGTCTGACGCGTAGAAGCGTCTTACTCTTCCACGTTCATGTAGTCACGTGCCCAGACACGGTACTCATCAAGCGTGGAGTACTTCGTCGAAAGCTCAGAAGCGCTCAGGTCGGAAGCGTGGATACCACGTTGCTCACGCAGGCAGTCGTAAGTGGCCTTGATAGCCGCAAAATAGGCTGCATGACCATTTAGAACAATGCGCACGCCCAGGCTGGCCAAACGCTCGAAATCCCGCAACTCGGGATTCCCATAGGCAACCAGCATCAGCGGTACGTTCAGGTGTCTGGAAATCTGCTCCAGATGATCAAAGTTCTTGATCCCTACCATGCAGATGCCATCGGCTCCTGCCTCTTGATAAGCCTGGGCGCGCTCAATGGTTTGCTCAACGTTCAGCACGCCTGCGTTGGTTCGGGCAAAGACACTTAGTGCAGGATCAATACGGGCTGCCAGAGCGGCCTGGATCTTGCCAACAGCTTCATCCAACGGAATCAGGTCAGTAGACTTGCGACCATACTGAGCGGGCAGCAGAGTGTCTTCGATGGTCAACGCCGCAACACCGGCGCGTTCGAGTTCAACAATGGTACGCATGACGTTGAGAGCATTACCGTAGCCATGATCGGCGTCGGCAATGATAGGCAGTGTCGCAACACGACCGATACGGGTCGCCTGCTCAACGAATTCGCTTAAGGTAATGAGGGAAAAGTCAGGCGCTGCCAGAACCTGTAGCGACGCAACCGATCCACCCAAAATGCCCATTTCGAAGCCTAAGTCGGCCGCGATACGGGCAGACATCGGGTCGAATACCGAGCCAACGTCATAACACTTATTAGATTCAAGCAATGCACGAAACTGCTTTCGCAACTCATGCTGCGAAGGTGTGGCCATAAGACCTCCATAGGACAGGACTGATGGATTCGAAGCAGATGATGAAGCATGAGTGCAACACCTATACCTCTATGACAACTGCGCTAGAAAAGATTGCTTCATGGCAGTTGCCACTCCTCGGGCGCATCATCATACACCCTACTAAGGTCTAATCGCCTATTGGCTTAACACCTGCGCGCTGATGGGCACGTGTATAGGGGTTTGCGCCGTTGGCCAGTTTGGTCGCCACATCCTCCATGAAGTGCTGGGTCGGTGCATTGAGCCCATAAAGTACCAGCAGAGGTGCCAGAAGGCTTGCAATGACTGCCAGGTTGGATTTTACCTCTACCGTGCCATCACGCATAAACCAAAGAAAGGCGCCGCTGGCGGCCAGGCCGATCGGAACCCCGGTAATCACCTCAGAGACCGAATGAAACCCCAACTTGATTCGAGTGATGGCAATAACCAGTGCGAACAGCGCCCCTGCACTGGCACACGCCCAGCGGGCCACAGGCCGAGCCTTGGCCGCCAGCAACCAGAACAATACAGGTATCACACTACAGGCCAGCATGGAGTGACCGCTAAAACCGGTAAAGTCATAAGCCCGAATACCAATGCCCCAGCCAAAAAAGGCCATCTTGGAAACGGCTACCAGCAGACAGGCACCGCCGACCAGCGACAACCAGAGCAATGCAGTACGGCGCGAAGCGCCAAGCCACAACCATATGGCAATAATGAATGCACATGGCAACATGACCGAGGAATCACCAAAGTTGGTAATGGTTGTCAACGCATGCATCGTTCAATCCCTTCAATTACAAAAACAATCCTCAGACACCCTAGGATAACGAGATGCCGTCACGCTTTCCTGCCAGATGGCCAAGGTGTGTTTTTCTGCAAATAACAGACATTGCATTACGGTAAAGACGAGACGTGGATCAACACTCACTACTTGAGGCTGACCTCTCACGGTTTGTTCTGGAGGGTAAGCAGAGCTCTACTTACTGTGCCTTCCTGCTCAAGCTGCTTAAAGGCAGTACGCGTCTTTTCGACTACAGCATCATCTGTCGACACGCTATAGGCCATGTACAGTTCCGCTTCCATAAACCCTAGAGCCTCAATCCGTTCCAGCTTGGTACAGTCGAACTGTTGTCTGGCACATTCATGAGCCACGCTACTGTCTGTCATAGGGATTAGCTGCACTTTTTCATTGAGCAGCTTCTGGAAGTTTTCCTCTATGCCAGCAGAGAGAACCAGCCGGGAAAAATCATGGTGCAGCAGGTAATGATGCCGAAAGTCATTACGCATGACGCCAATACTATACTGCCGCGCATCATCCAAATTCTGAGGGTTGATATCCGTACGAGCCCTCAGCTTGTAAAAGTAATATTGCGCAGCCGCTACCCGCCCTACCCACTTGAACAGAGCTTCACGCTCTGGAGTTCGAGCAACCAGGTAGATCAGAACATTTGGCTGGTTAGTTGCAATGTCATAGGCGCGAGCCCAAGGGTAAAGGTTTATTTTATAATCCGTTTGCCCGGCCCGGTTCAGCGTAAGCTCAACCACCTCGGTTGCGGCACCGCCAATGCGCCCATTTCTTAGCGTAATAAACTGACTTTCCTCGGTAACTACCTGGATCGGCTCAGCCATGACCTGAGCAGTCACCATCCCCAACAGCAGTACCATCCATTTTCTGGCTTTCATGATTAATCCTTGAGTGTCGCGCTTACAACGCGGTTACGCCCATCTCCTTTGGCCTGATACAAAGAGCGATCAGCCAGTTCGAGCAATTCATGGAAAGTTGTGGAGGCGCCTGTCTCGAATGTGGCCGATCCAATGCTTAGCGTGACGACAGACGCTACAGAGGATCCGCTATGCGAAATGGCCAGGTCATAAACCGCCTGGCGCAGTCGCTCTGCCAGCAAGTGAGCCATAGCCCTGTCCGTAGCAGGCAACAGAACAGCAAACTCCTCACCACCTAAGCGAGCTACCAGGTCGCCTGCTCGCGCAATGCTGCCTCTCATGGCCGAGGCCACCAGACGCAGGCACTCGTCCCCCTGGGCATGTCCGTAGGTGTCGTTGTAGCGCTTGAAGAAATCGATATCGCACATCAACACAGACAACGGTTGACCTGAGCGCTGGGCGCGGCTGAACTCGATATTCTTTACTTCATCGAAGTGCCGTCGATTGGGTAACCCTGTCAGTGGGTCGCTCCGGGACAACTCCTTCAATTGAGCATTGGCTTCTCGTAACGCCTCCTGGGTTTGCATGATGTCGCCCAGCTGCACCCGATGCCGGGTACTGTGCAGGAGCATTTGAGCGGTCATGGCCAGCAGGGCGTGTTCATCGGGCCGCCAGACGTCAGCGACTTCCTTACGAATAAACACCAGAAAGCCCAGTTGCTCGTCACCTGCGCCTACCGGAACAAACGCAGTGGCTTCGGCATCCAGTAATTGGAAGGTGGCAGCACCATAGGCTGAAAGTACTTCACTCAGCGCCTTGCCCGAGGTAAAGGTGACCGGCCCGCCCTGATCCAGAAGCACGTCCAGATGCGCCAGTTGTGCAGCGTTGATCTGGCTTTCCGGGGCGATGCATGTTTCACAGCGCCAGTGCATGGCCAGACGAAAGTAAATGCCTGACTCCTCGCGCACATACCAGAGGGCATAACAAGCGCCCAAACGCTGAGCAACCTCACTCAGACAAGACTGTTGATAGAGCTCCAGCCGCTCATAGGGCGCGCGGATCAGTCGGTTGGAAAGCAGCAAAACCATTTGCTGCGCCTCGGTCAGGCTTTGCAGCTCAGCCGTACGGACCTGTACACGCTCAGCCAACTGATCGCGGTGCGCAGCAAGCTCCTTTTCGTACATATGCTGCCGCCCCAGATACCCGGAGAGGTTGCTTTGCAGTTGATTGATGCCCTGAACAAGCAGGGTCAACTCATCCTCGCGCTTGGCGGACCGGGAAAGCCGTAGAGGAAGGTCAAGCCGTTCGGGCGTCAACTCCGTCAGATGAAGCGCAATCCGCCGGATATGCACAGTAACCAGACGACTGAACATGAGGATGATCAAGCCGGCCAGCAAGATCGATTGCAGGAGCTGAAACCCGACGATTGAGACCACGACCGATCTCATTTCAGACCAGAGCAGGTCTTCATTGCCATACAGTATCAACTCACCGACGGTTTCCTTACTGCCGGCGTACGGAGAAAAGACCAACGGAACACGGCGGACCGGAGCCAGGTTCGAATCTACCCACCCTGTGCGGGAACGAACCTGAACCACTGGAATGTGCTGAGCTGAAAGCACAGTCAATTGAACACGCGCCACGGACTCGATATGAACAGCACTGTCCAAATGTGCTTCGACCGCGTCCTGGTCCATATCCCAAACGGCCTTGGTTAGCGTGCGTCGGTAAACCTGCTCGATCAATCCCAGTTCGATGTCCATCTGCTGGACATGCTCATGCCACACCGCCCAGGTACGAACCCCTACGGTAACCAGCGTGAAAAAAAAGCAGAATCCCAGCGTGACAATCACTAAACGCCAACCTAGCGAATGGCGACCCTGTGGCCAGCGCTCCAGCAACTCCACATGAGCGTTATCCGTTTCTACAGCCATTTCTTTTTCAAGGCCTCATAGATACCGTTACGCTTGATCTGCTCCAGTCCCTCACGAGCACGGGCCACCACTTCATCGGACGTTTGGTTGCTGAAGGCCATGTACAGTCCTTCGTTGCGTCCGAAATCGGTAAGCGGATAGGCGAGGGTCATGACATCATTCCAGTCTTCCCCTGCCTGACGGGCCAAATATTTCCCCATGACAGCATTGGCAATCCACAAATCCACTCGTCCATGCTTGAGCTTCCGGTAATTCTGCTCATAGGTGTTGCTGGACTGAAGGTTCAAACCAGTAGAGAAACCCTGTGACTGCAAATATTGCTCGCCTACATCGCCAAGAACCGTAGCGATCTGGTAAGACCTGGCCTCTTCGAGCGTACGAAGAGAGATGTCCCGAGCGCGAGTGCTGAACAGCCCCCACTCGGCTGGCGCAATCACGCCGACCCATTTGAACAGCAGGTCTCGCTGGGGGATGCGTGCAATGGAATAAATCAGCACATTCTCATCGTGCAGTGCCGTGTCGTAAGCCCGAGCCCAAGGCATTGACTGAAACGTGCCCTTGAGCCCCGCCTGGGCCAATACAGCTTCTACAACCTCTGTACTAAAGCCGGTCAGCTTGCCGGAAACAGTCATGTTGTAGGGAGGCAGCTCTTCCGTGACGACGCGCAGCGATACCTCTTCGGCATGAAGAGGCTGCAGACCGCCTATGAGAAGCGTCAGCAAAAATAATACGGTCTTTATTTGGCTCATCGCCCGGTTCCAGGAAGCACAAAGGCTTGTCACGTTTTGTCTAATAGTATTTATCGCTCAGGCGATACAAATCTTTACTGGGCCCGGACGGAGCGCTAGTGGAGTTTGAAAGCGCGAAGTGGATTGCTTGCCTTTGCTCACAGGTCGACAATCACATAAACCCTGATGAGATCACTGCCATGCTCGACATCGACCTCTGCTGGAGCGCCGTCTGTGCTCGTGATGCGACCCATGACGACCGATTCGTGTTTGCAGTCAAGACCACGGGTATTTATTGCCGTCCCTCCTGCCCTGCCCGCCGCCCACTTAAGGAACGCGTGGCGTTTTACACTTCACCACACGAAGCAGAAAAAGCCGGCTATCGCGCCTGCAAGCGTTGCCTCCCGAACCGGGAAAGTCCCGACAAGCAGCAAGATGCCTTGATTCAGGCAGCGTGTACTCTGCTTGACCAAGCTGAGCAGCCCCTACCCTTGGAGCAACTGGCCGCTCGCATTGGGCTTTCGCCTTCACATTTGGCCCGGTTATTCAAACAGCGTACCGGACTTACGCCCCGTGCCTGGGCTGAGGCCCGCCGCCAGCAGCGCCTGCAAGCCAATCTGCCCAAGTCGGACACCGTCCTGGAGGCCGCACTGGCCAGTGGATATGGCAGCAGCCGCGCCGTCTATGAACATCCCCATGCACTGGCCCTGGCGCAACGTCGACGCAAGGGTGCAGGTGAACACATTCGTTATGGTATCGCGGCATGTACGCTTGGGCAGGTATTGGTCGCCAAGACTTCTCGCGGTCTCTGCGCTGTATTGTTTGGAGATGAGCTACCCGCCCTGGAGCAGGAATTAACGGAACGCTTCGCCGCTGCCCATTGCGAACGTGATGACGCAGCCCTGGCCGATGAGCTTGTGCATGTTCATGCACAGCTTGATGAGCCGACCCACTTAAGCGCGCTACCCCTGGATATGCAAGGCAGTGCTTTCCAGCAGCGCGTCTGGCATGCCCTCATGAAGATTCCGCCCGGAGAGACGCGCCGCTACGGAGAGCTGGCCGTAGAGCTGGACAGTCATCCACGCGCTATCGCTCGAGCCTGCGCCAGTAATCCCCTAGGGCTGCTGGTGCCCTGTCACCGTGTGGTCGGGGCTACTGGAGCCCTTACCGGATACCGCTGGGGGATTGCACGCAAGGAAGCACTACTCAAACGCGAGGCAGAAGTGATTGAAACGAGTAGAGAGCGGTCGCGGTCCATCTAGATAACAGGAACATCCAAGGAGACCGTTATGCACAACCTGCATCGCTATGCCATTCGTTATCGCTTCAATGGCGAGCCGCTTGAAGAACAGATGGAAAGTTTCGAACCTATTACTCAGGAGCAAGCCATCATGCAGCTGCTGATCAAGCATGTCCCTGAACCCACGGGTGTGGTGGATGCGCCCTGGGAGCTACATGCCCAACCTAGCATCGAGCGGCGTGCCGTTGAGGTCGGGCTGAGTGATGTCTGTATCCAGGAAGTAGCCTGAGGCGCCAGGCGGCGCCTCGAACCCGATGCCTTATACGGTCTCGGAAGGCTCCACGGCCTTCATCTGGGATTGTAAATAATTTTCCAGTCCCAGCTTATCGATCAGGCGCAGTTGCTGTTCCAGCCAATAGGCGTGGTCTTCCTCGGTATCCTCAAGCTGTACTACCAGGATTTCGCGGCTGACAAAATCGCCTACGCTGTTGCATAACTCGATGCCCTTGGCCAAGGCTTCGCGCACCTCATATTCCAGCGCCAGATCGCTACGCAGCATGTCCGGCACCGTATGGCCCACGTTAATCTCCTTGGGGCGCATGTCAGGTTGCCCTTCCAGAAAAAGAATGCGGCGCAGTAGGGCATCTGCGTGTTGGGTTTCCTCTTCCATCTCATGGTTGATGCGCGCATACAGGCGCTGATAACCCCAGTCTTCATACATTCGGGAATGAATGAAGTACTGGTCGCGCGCGGCCAGCTCGCCACGGAGCAGGTCCTTCAGATAATCGATAACGTGCGTGTGACCTTTCATGGGTTACTACCTAATCAAATAGTCGCACCGGGCCGAGTATTGGGGTCAACTCAGCCATGGCGGTGGTGGAGGCTCATCATTGGACGAAGGGGCATCAGCCTCCTTGCGAGCGGCCTGACGACGTGCTTCTTCGCGGCGAGCATCTTCGATCTCGCGCATGACGGACGAAACATCGGTCTGTCCTTCCGGTTCAGCATAGACGCCTGTAAGTGGCGTATCGGGATGCAACTCGCCCTTTTGATAAAGCGCCCACATCTCCGGTGCATACCGGGTCTGCTTCAGCTCAGGTGCGAAGCGTCCAAAATACTGAGCCATGTTTTCTACATCCCGGGCCAACATACGGAAGGCATGGTTGTTGCCTGCCGCATCGATGGCCTGTGGAAGGTCGATAATCATGGGGCCATCAGTTGCCAGCAGTACGTTGAACTCAGACAGGTCACCATGTACCAACCCGGCACATAGCATAAGTACAACCTGCCTGATCATTAGCTCATGATATTCCAGAGCTTCATCGGGCGTCAGGGTCACGTCGTTCAGACGCGGAGCAGCATCTCCCCGCTCATCTGTCACGAGATCCATCAGCAGGACGCCATCCAGGAAATCATGCGGCTTCGGCACGCGAACGCCAGCGCCCGCCAGCCGGTACAGGGCGGCAACCTCGGCATTCTGCCAGGCCTCCTCCCGCTCTTTCTTGCCATACTTGGTGCTCTTGGCCATGGCGCGTGCCTGACGGCTATTACGCACCTTGCGGCCTTCCTGGTACTCGGACGCCTGACGAAAGCTGCGCTTGTTAGCTTCCTTGTAGACCTTGGCGCAACGAACCTCGTCGCCACACCGGACTACATATACGGATGCCTCCTTGCCGCTCATCAGCGGGCGCAGCACCTCATCAATCAGGCCGTCCTCGACCAGAGATTCCATGCGCTTGGGTGTTTTCATCTGTTTGTACGTTGATCACTTCTGGCCATACTTACATAACGTTATACGTCATGACGCACCGCTCAGCAAAAATCGCTCGCACAAGCGGCGCCCTCTAGTCCGCGCATAGGTTCATTTCATGGTTCTTGAAAAACCGATAAAACCGCTTGAGATCGCTCTGGGCCTCCTCCAGCTCGATCGGCGCGAAGCGCACCTCATGGTAGGCAGGACACTGCGCCAGGCGGCATAGATCCACCGGATGCACAAAGCCAAGGACCGGATACCCTCCCATTGTCTGGCAGTCTGCCATCAACACAATAGGTTGGCCTTCCGGTGGAACCTGAACGGCACCGGCCAGAACACCCAGCGACCATTGGCGGACGGGCGGTTCCAACGAGGCATCTCCCTGTAGGCGAATGCCCATGCGATCTGCCTGGGGACTGACCTGCCAGGGTGAGCTGAAAAAACGCTCCCGCTGCTCTTTTGCAAAGGCTTCGCCATCACCGCCCATGACCAGACGCAGCGTAGGAGATTCACGGTAGTCTGGAATGAAACGGCTCGCAGCCCCCAAGGCCTTGTCAAAGGCATTGAGTCCGGGGCTACAGCCTAAAACGTCATCAACCCGTAGCGCCTGCCCATCACCGCCCAGACCGCCCAGCCCCTCCCGACGGTGCGTCGCCACACTGCCCAGAATAGTCTTAGCTACAAAGCCACCAACCACGCCCAGATACGCGCGCTGTCCAGCCTGGGCAAATCCGAGTTGCAACCGTTGTCCGGTCTTCATGCAGAACCGCGACCAGGCTGGAACTGCCTGCCCGTCTACCGTCGCGCCTAATGGAGCACCCGTCAATGCCAGCCAGGTATCCACTTGTGCCTCCAGCTCTACCCCGCCGAGGGCAATTTCCACAACCGCGCTGCCATAGGGGTTTTCAAGCAAGTGATTGGCCCAAGCCGCTGCCTGCCGATCCATTGGGCCCGACGTGGATACGCCCAAATGACGCCAACCATAGCGGCCAGCGTCCTGCAATAGACTCAGCGGCCCCGGTTTAATGACCTTCAGCCCTCTCATACCTGACCTCCTGCGGCGCGATACGTGGCCTCATCAACCGCGACGAAGCGGACCCGATCACCCACGGCAAGCGGGCATGGCGGTTCAGCCTGCGGATCGAACAGCGGCCAGGCACTCAGTCCGAGAATGTGCCAGCCAGCCGGCGATGCCTGGGGGTAGATCGCTGTCATGCGCTCGGCAATCGCCACACTACCAGCCTCCACGCGCGGCCGCGGGGATGCCAGCCGGGGCAGCACAATCTGCTCATCCAGCTCTCCCATGTAGGCGAAACCAGGCGCAAATCCGATGGCGCCAACCAGATAGTCGCGCCCGCAATGCAAGGCGATAACGGCATCGACCGTTAATGAGCAGGCGGCAGCCACTGACTCTAGATCCGATCCACAGTACCAGACAGGCACTTCATGCCGGCGCGAAGGGCTCTGGACGGCCTCCGGCTCCTGACGCCATACCTCGACGATAGGCGTGACGCGGGCCTGGATATCCGCCAGGTCATAGCGCAGCAGATCATAATGAATGAGCAGCGTGTTCCAGCCGGGCACCAGATCGATAACAGCATCACCCAACGCCTGCTGAACCAGATCAGCCAGACGCGCAATACGACCGGGTAAATCCGGGCTGGGCGTCTGAGCCAGTGTCAGAAGTAGCGCCTCGGCGCCATAAGGCTCAATCCGAATCATGCGGCATCCAGAGCCGCCCGCAGGCGACGTAACACAGCGAGGGATTCGGCATTATCACCATGAACACACAGGCTGTCTGCCGTCAGGCGCATGGGCTGGCCATTGAAGCCTGGAAATGCCTCCCCGCGAGAAATGGCCACCGCCTGCGTCAGGATACGTTCAGGGTCATGATGCACCGCACCTGCTTCGCGGCGAGGCGCCAACTGCCCGTCGGGCAAATAGGCCCGATCAGCAAAGGCCTCTCGCAGCAGCGGAACACCCGCTTGCTCCGCCAGTTGCTGTTCGCGAGTGTTGTCCGTCTTGGCAAGCACCATCAGCGGAAGCCCTTCGCGAAAACTCGCACAGGCCTCAAGCACAGCCTTGAGCAGGGTATCGTCACGCACCAGATCGTTATACAAGGCGCCATGGGGCTTTACATACTGCACGGTAGTCCCTGCCACACGGCAGAAGGCTTCCAGAGCACCTATCTGATAGAGCACCAGCGCTTTTACTTCCTCAGGTGAACAGGCCAGGTGTCGACGCCCAAAGCCCACCAGATCCGGATAAGCGGGATGTGCGCCAATCCGAACCCCATGCCTGACAGCCAAGGCCACGGTTTTCTGCATCGTCAGCGGGTCTGAGGCATGAAAGCCACACGCCAGGTTGGCTTGGTCCACCAAGGGCATGGCATGGGCATCGTCCCCCATTGTCCACGCCCCGAAGCTTTCGCCCATATCGCAGTTCAAAAGGATACGCGTGCTCATATCAGGATTCCCTTGATGCGGAAAAACCAGTCTTTGGGGAATTGTGTTAGCTGTCCAACAAAACTTTCCTACCCCCGGCGATAAGGCTTTATTGCGTCAGGCCGGCAAAGCCTGTTCGGGTCCGACCTGTGTACAAAAGCTGCCCACTACCTGTTGGCTGAGTGCCACAATGGCCTCGTTCAAGGCAAGCCCGACGCCTGTACGCCAGCTGGCATACACCGCAAACGAAGGCGGCGCCTCGAACGGCAGAAGCGTCAGTGCTCCGCGCCTCAACGCCTCGCTGACCAACGCCGGCGGCAGCGCGGCAATACCAAAGCCGTCGCTGACCAGCTGGATAATCGCCGCCGCCGAGTTGACGCAGGAGATTCGTGGCGTCGAGCTGCCCTGCTGATGCAGAAAGTTAAGCAGGTCCTGATGAGGACGCGAATTACGTGAGAAGGTAATCAGTCGTTCGCAAGCCAGCTCACCCAGGCTGCTGTACACACGATTGAGTGGTGAGTCGGTTGCGACCACCCAGCGGATGGGATAACTGGCAAGCCTCAGATTCCGTACGCTCTCGGCTCGCAGAAGATCAGTCTGGAATACCAGGTCGAGCTGACCTTTCAGCAGCTGGTCGCTCAGATTGAGCGCCGTATCTGCCAGCAATTCGATTTCTACGTTCGGATGGGCCTCGGAGATACACGTGAACAAGGCGCTCAACCAGCTATGGATAACCGTATCCATGGCGCCGATGCGCACGCGTCCGTTCAACCGTGTTTCCTGTCCAAGCACTTTGCGCAGGTCATGCCAGGTATCAATCATCTGCTCGGCATAACTCAAGACTCTCTGACCGTCGGCCGTCAGCGTCACACCCCGTGGGTCACGCAGAAATAGCTGGACACCCAGCTCGCCCTCCAGCACAGCGATACGGCTGGAGATGGCCGCCTGGGTGCTGGACAGTTTTTCAGCCGTCAACCGAAAGCTGCCCAGACGCGCCACCCAGACAAATGTTTCGAGAAAGCGAAGGTTCATGCTGGCTTACCATTCTCGTGGAGCAGTTCACTCTACCCCCTTTACGCGGCTTCCTACTACGGGTTCCCAGTTACCACGCCCTCGCAAAGGCACACTTTTTATCAATCAGCAGTGAACACTTTTATTTGTTGGACGTTATCAACTATCCATATAAAAAATGGGGACGCTTGCCTTGAGCAAGCAGCTGCACGCATCCGGCATTGTCTGGTCGATACCTGTAGCGCTATCGCTTTGGATGCAGCCATAACAAGAATTGGCGCCGGCTCGGGCGGCGTAAACCATCAAAGGAGGCGTTCCCGATCGCCTCCACACAGCCGTGAAACCCACCTGCCTGGGCGTAACCGGCGAGGGAGACTCCCCCATGCAAACCACAGTCAACCTGTGGCCGCTGATCGGTGTGCTGGTCATCGTCATCGGCTTTGTGCTGCGCTTCAACCCTATGCTGGTCGTAGCACTGGCAGCATTGGTGACTGGTTTTGCGGCCTTCATGCCGTTTGAAACCATTCTTGCCACGATTGGTGAAGGTTTTGTCAAAACCCGTGCCCTTCCCCTCATCATCCTCCTGCCGCTCGCCGTTATTGGCCTTCTTGAACGGCATGGCCTGCGTGAGCATGCACAGAACTGGATCGCCAAAATCCGCACGGCCACGGTAGGCCGACTCCTGATCTTCTACTTGTTTGTACGGGAGCTGACAGCTGCGCTGGGACTGACCAGTCTAGGAGGGCACCCGCAGATGGTGCGTCCGCTGCTTGCGCCGATGGCCGAAGGGGCGGCGGAAAACCGCTACGGCAAGCTGCCTGAGAAAATCCGCTACAAACTGCTCGCCCTATGTGCCGCCACCGATAACATCGGTCTGTTTTTTGGCGAAGACATCTTTGTCGCCTTTGGCGCCATCGCCCTGATGCATACCTTCCTGCTCGGCTCCAATATCGACGTAGAGCCGCTGCACATTGCGGTATGGGGCATTCCTACCGCGATCTGTGCGTTCATCATCCATGCCATTCGCCTCAAGCGCTTCAATAGCCAGCTGGAGCGCGAGCTGGGCGGAAAACGTCTGGACGCCGACCATACGCCTATCGGCCGTCAGGAGTGATGCCATGATCCTCTCGATTCAATACCTTTACTGGCTGGCCGGTATCATTCTGGCAATCACTGCGATCATGACGTTTGCTGACCGCCAACACCCCAAACGCTGGACAACCGGTGTGTTCTGGGCGCTGTTCAGCCTTGTCTTCTTGGTAGGCGATCTATTGCCGCCCGCCTGGGTAGGCGTAGGCGTGCTGGTCATGGCAGTCATTGCAGGCACGGGTGGCGTCGGGCTTGGCAAACATGGTGAGCTGCCGGCGGAAAAACGTCAGGCCAGTGCGCTGCGCCTCAAGAACAAGTTGTTCATCCCTGCGCTGGCCATTCCGCTAGTAACCGTGATCGGCTCGGTGGTGGTTAAGGACCTGCACATAGGCGGTCTTCCACTGCTGGATCCCAAGAACACCACCTTCGTCTCCCTTGGCGTAGGTTGTCTGGTTTCCCTCGCCCTCGCCTGCTGGTTGACTCGCGATACTCCCGTGCAATCCATGCGCGAATCGCGCCGCCTGACCGAAGCCTTGGGCTGGGCCATGGTGCTGCCGCAAATGCTCGCCATGCTGGGGCTCCTGTTCAACGACGCGGGCGTTGGCAAGGCTGTCGCACACCTCACTACGGCTTATATCAACATGGACTTCCGCTTCGTGGCCGTGACCGTGTATGTCGTGGGCATGGCGCTGTTCACCATTATCATGGGCAACGGCTTTGCAGCCTTCCCGGTGATGACCGGTGGCGTGGGCGTCCCGATTCTGGTCGGGCAGTACGATGCCAACCCCGCCGTCATGGCAGCTATCGGCATGTTTTCGGGTTATTGCGGTACGCTGATGACGCCTATGGCAGCCAATTTCAACATCGTGCCTGCCGCCCTGCTGAATTTGCCGGATAAGAATAGTGTCATCAAGGCACAAATCCCCACCGCCTTGAGTCTATTGGCAGTTAATATCATGCTGCTATACATCCTGATGTGAGGACTGCCATGACCACCATCCTGTTGACCGGATTCGAACCGTTCGAAAACGAGCCCGTGAATCCTTCCTGGGAGGCCGTGCGCCAACTGGATGGCTTGAACCTGGGCGATGCTTACATCATCACGCGCCAGCTACCTTGCGTCTTCGGTGCGGCGCTGGTGTCGCTGGATCACATACTGGCAGCGCATCGGCCAGCACTGGTCATTGGCGTAGGGCAGGCTGGCGGACGTACAGACCTGAGCATCGAGCGCGTTGCCATTAATATCAACGATGCGCGTATCCCCGATAATAATGGCCAGCAACCCATCGATACACCTGTGGTGCCTGGCGGCCCGGCTGCATACTTTTCAACGTTGCCTATCAAGGCCATCGTGCGGGCGCTCAGAGATGCCGGTATTCCTGCCTCCGTATCGCAGACGGCTGGCACATTCGTCTGCAACCATGTTTTCTATGGGCTGATGCATCGCCTTGCAGGTACGAATGTACGTGGCGGCTTTATTCACATTCCTTACCTGCCCGAGCAGGCTGCCCGGCATCCCGGCCAGCCGTCCATGGCGCTGGAAACATTGGTCGCGGGCCTGGGCATTGCGGTGAAGGCCGCCATGATGACGCCCACTGATCTCAAGGAAACCGGCGGGCAGTTGAATTAACTGTCTTTAGCCAAGACCGTGGAGGAACAATCCGTACGTCCACAGTCGCACTCATGGGCTAGTCATATCGATCCCATGCGGGGGGGACCAACTTCAGGCCGTGGTTTCCCTTGTAGTTCGCTCGCTCAGGGGATGACCAGCCCGCGAGCAAACTGTTATCCAGTGAATAGATTTCAACGCCCAGCGGGCGACAGACTGATAATGGATCCCGGGCATCCGGCCCCCATAGCGCAACGGAAAGATCGCCGCCCGGGCAGGTCGACAAGGCGCACAGCACATCGATCTCGGTAAAGAACTCCAGATAATCCCCCTGCTTCGCCGGACAAGTCTTCATGAAGTACATGTCCTCATCATTGAGGCCAGTAACCTGAAAGATATTCAATACATCATGCACATCGAATTCGGTTAGCCCGTAAGGCAGCACTGCACGCGTCAGGTTTGAATGGCAATGATGATGAAAATCCTCGCCGGTCAGCAGCTTGTTGACATAAGGGTCGCAGCGAGTCCCAAGAAGATCATGAACACGCCCGCCATGTTCATCGATACCATAATTGGCCAGGGTATCGTCCGTGATGGTGACCATAGGCCGTAGAAAGGGAAGGTTCGACCACAACCGGTCATAGGTAGAGACATGAGCGCCCTGTAGTTGACGCGTCCGGGCTGCCCATAGCCGCTCCCGTGGATCATGGGCATTCCAGATATTAAAATCGCCCACCTGTGGCCCTACGGGTGTCGTAATGCGGAACAGGTGTCCGGCGGGCACTCGCCACGCCCGCCCCGTGCGGATTGGAACCTCGAAGGACTCAATAAGCATCCGTTTGTCCTTGGCCTCACGGATACGCTCATAAAACGCCGTGTCCACGGACAGGGCCGAACCTTTGCTCGCTTGATAAGCAGCAGGATAATGCTTGTACATGTCAGCTCCTTTCCTAGAGAAAATCCGCCATACACAGGTGATGCAGTACCGCTAGCACAATCCAACACTAACCGTGCCTCCCGTTGCAGGCCAGAACTGTTTTTATCCGCAGAGAAACAGGCTGCTTGGTAAGCCTTTACACTAGGGGTCCTGCTGACTGGAGCCGTTGATGTCTACCCTGCTTGCCGATTGGCGTTACCGCCCCATGCACCGTCGCGTCTGGGTGCTGGCTGGCCCGATGATTCTGTCTAACCTGACTGTACCGCTTGTGACCCTGGTCGATACCGCCATTGCTGGCCACCTGCCGGACGTACACGATCTGGGCGCCGTGGCAGTGGGCGGCAGTCTCTACACGACAATGGTGGCGGTGCTGGGCTTTCTACGCATGGGAACGACGGGTTTCGCTGCGCAGGCAAGCGGCCGTGCGGATGGCAGTGCGCTTCGGCAGATTCTTTTGCAAGGTCTACTGCTGGCGTTTGCCCTGGCGCTTGGTTTGATGGGCCTTTCGCTGATGGGCCTTCCTGTGTTGCTGAATAGCATGACGTCGTCTCCTGCCCTAAGCGAGGCAACCGCGAGCTTTTTCCAGATTCGCCTGCTGGGCCTGCCTGCTGCTTTGTCCAGCTACGCGCTGATTGGCTGGCTACTAGGTACCCAAAACGCTCGCGCACCACTGGCGATGCTGCTGACCACCAATATCGTCAATCTATTGCTCGAAGTGCTGTTCGTGTTTGGCCTTGAATGGGGGATTCGCGGGATTGCAGCAGCGACAGTTTTAGCCGAGTGGATAGGCGTAGGGCTTGGGCTGTGGCTGGCGCGCCAGACGTTGCACCATATGGCAGGCTCGATTCGGATCGACTTGCTTAAGCGCTGGTCTACCTGGCGATCCCTACTAGCCGTTAACCGCGACATCTTTATCCGCTCATTGGCCTTGCAAGGTGTTTTCTTCCTGATTACTTTTCAGGGTGCGCGTCTGGGCGATGCTACCGTGGCCGCCAATGCCTTACTCCTTAATGGCCTGATGGTGACAGCCTTTGCCCTGGATGGGCTTGCCCATGCAGTAGAAGCCTTGGCAGGGCATGCTATTGGTGCCCGTGATCGAACAGCACTCCGGCAGACGCTTGTCATTGCAGCCGGCTGGTCACTGCTGGCCAGCCTGGTATTTGCCATAGGGTTTGCCCTGTTCGGCACGCGCTTCATCGACCTGCAAAGCGATATTCCAGCGGTCCGGGAAGCGGCGTATACGTACCTTCCCTACTTGGCCGTGCTGCCGGTCATCGCCATGAGCAGTTACCTGCTGGATGGTTTATTTATTGGAGCAACCCGCGCGCGCGAAATGCGTAATGCCATGCTTATTGCCGCGCTGCTTGCCTTGCCCTTAGGGGTATTGCTCAAAGACTTTGGCAATCATGGGCTATGGCTATCGTTTCTGAGCTTTATGGCGCTACGGGGCCTTGTACAAGGCCTTCAGGCTTGGCGAATGGCCAAGCAAAACGCCTGGATACCCGTTCCGCTGAATCAGGACCTATCGTAATGCACAAAAGTTCGGTAATGGCTTGGCTGAGAGCGGCAGGGTTTAAGCCAACGGACAATGCAATCAATCCTTATCTCGTTGGCAACGCACCGCCTCTCCGAAGGTCATAACAAACGAAGCGTCCCCTGAGATAACGTGATTGCATCACCTGCACAGGATTCATCATGCACGCTGCGCCTGCACATCCTCGTGAAGCCGAGCGCCAAAAAGCGCTGGAATCACTTGAAATACTCGACACTCCAGCTGATGCCTATATGGATGCGCTGGTGCGAATCGCCCGTGATCTGTTCAAGGTCGAGTGGGTGCTTATCAGCCTGATCGATTGCGAACAGCAACGCATCAAGGCTAGCTGTGGAAAGCCATTTAGCGCCACATCACGCAGTATTGCCTTTTGTGCACATGCCCTGATTGATACTCATCGCCCTCTGATCGTGCCAGATGCCTTGAGCGATGAACGCTTTGCGTCCAATCCTCTGGTGATCGAGCCTCCTTACATACGCTTTTATGCAGGGCACCCCTTGATCGCGCCCTCAGGCCTGCCAATCGGCACCCTGTGCCTGATGCACTCCGAACCCAAGCAGCTGACCGCTCAGGAGCGTTGCCGCCTGAGAGACCTTGCTCAGATGGCCGACGGGTATTTGAAGCTGCGCAGTTTTTCAGAGCAGACCCGATACTTGCGTACCGTCATCTCACGCGAACGGCGCCGTGCGATGCTCGATCCTCTAACCCAGTTATGGAATCGCGCTGCGCTGGAACATTTCTACCCGATTGAGCAAGCGGCAGCCCGACGGGATGGTGAACGAATCAGCGCCCTCTTCATCGATCTGGATCACTTCAAGGTGGTTAACGATCAGCATGGTCATGCCATAGGCGATCAAGTCCTGGTCGAAACCGCGCATCGGATCGCCATGACGCTTCGCCCCCACGATTTATTGCTCAGGCTGGGTGGCGAAGAGTTTGTAGTCATTGCAAGAATCGACAAAGCGGAGCAGCTGGACGGCATTGCCGAGCGTATACGTCTTGCCATTGCCGAAGATCCGTTTGTCACTGCTAACGGACCTGTTGCCGTTACAACCAGCATTGGTGGCGCCGAAGGTGATGCGGAGGAGCCTGCCGAATCGCTGTTACAGCGTGCTGACACAGCGCTTTACCAAGCGAAGCACGAGGGCCGTAACCGCGTTGTATTGGCCTTGAAATAAAAACAATCAAGGAACCTCGGAAGCATTTACCAGCCCAAACAGATGTGACCCCTATTCACTGGAGGACGCCTGTATGCCTGAAGCCGATGACTACCCCAAGGAAGATCGCCAGTCCGAGACCCTGGATGACAAGACGCCGGAACATAGCAAGAAAGAAAACATCGACAAGATCAAATACGATTCCGACGACATCATTCCCCCTGGCGTCTGGTAAACCCCTCATTGATGGGTAGGCCTGAAATGCCATCCAGGCCTACCCGAACGCCAGATCCTGCCTCCAATCCTCTAATTCAACGCTACTGACATGCGGTATGATGCGCTCTGCCATCATTCGCCCCTCACATCGAGATGTCATGAAATGCGAAAGTCAGGGTATCTGCTAGGCGCTATTGTTGCGCTGCATGCAGGCGCTTCCCAAGCGGTAGACGGCTATAAGAATTTGCACTTTGGTGATAGCAGGCAGACGGTCCTTGAGAGCAAGATCTGTACTTTAACTCCACGTACTGCGCCTATCGAAGGACTGGAATACTACAGCTGTCCTGACCTCAAGTTGGGCAAGGACAGCCTTGAGGCCGGCCTGTTTTTTATTGACAACCGTTTTTTACGGATCTCGATCGTTACACCGGTGGAAAAGAGCTTTCTGATTGCTCAAGGGTTAACGGAGAAATACGGACCGCCCTCCTCTCAATCCCCCTCGGATCACTTCATCAAGCTGGACAACCAACCTAACAGCCACGCGTTCATGGCGTTCGACAACAACACAGTGTTCTATAAGTTTTCGACCAACGCAGACATGAAGCGGCAAGCGCTCCTGATCTATACCTCACCTGATTACGAAAAAATTCTGGTCAAAAAGCAGCTTAAGGGCATCAATCCTGATCTTTAGACGGCCACTGACAAGCACTACACGTTGAGGACGTCTAGCCTCAAATGCCAGCTTGGCGAGCTGTCCTACAAAACAGTGAAATATTTTCGAAATACCATGGAACAATAGCACATGGCCAGTGTCTGACCCCGACGTCAGAGTTGTGATGGTTTCGTAAATACGGTTTTATTCTATCTCAAACTCTTTTTACGTAGAGTCGTTATTAGCTTTTTAGTTTTGGTCAGTAACAAACAGCATGCTCATGCTTAATAATCTTTAAAGTGAATCCTTGTTTTGGATTAACTTTTTAGAACTTTCACTGTGCGTACAGCAACCATAAATCATGAAGGACTTATGATCTCTCGTTGTTATTAAAGCGGCTTAGCCTGAGCAAGGAAGCAGGACCCGACAGGCATAGGGACGAGCAGTTAGCTCCCAACTTGTTACCTCTAAAAATTCGTCTTAGTTTCAACTTTTGAATCAAGGATAGTTCAATGAATAGTAGAAATGTTTGGGTTGATTATGCCAAGGCTATTGGCATAATCCTGGTTGTCTATGGCCATGTACTCCGTGGACTTTTGAATGCCGACATCATCAAAGCCGGTGTCGAGACGCACATGCTTGTGGATAGCATCATCTATAGCTTCCACATGCCATTATTCTTCTTTCTGTCTGGCCTGTTTTTCTTCAAATCGCTAACGAGCCGCGGCGGCAAGGGAGTGTTCGTCAACAAGCTAGATACCGTGGTGTATCCCTTCCTTGTCTGGTCAATCCTGCAAGGCCTGATCGAAGCCTTCCTATCGCGCTATACCAATGGCGACGTTACGCTGGGTGAGGTCTTTTCTCTGCTGTGGCAGCCAAGAGCGCAGTTTTGGTTCCTGTACGCACTGTTCTTTGTATTCGCCCTTTCTATCGTGCTGTATGGCAGCAAGTCGAAGAAGGTCTTTTTGCCCATCTTCCTGCTATCCGCTGTAGCCTATGGGCTTCAGGAATATGCACCTCGCCAGATGCTGGTTGATTTCCTGATCCAGAACTTTGTCTTCTTCGCCTTTGGCGTGTGGTTCACGAATATCGCTGCCGCTATTGAGTCACAGCCGGGCCGGATTGCAATCTTTACGCTTTTGGTTACAGCCGGATTGGAATATCAATTCCATATTATCTCGCATCACACCTATATCGATCGCGGCTGGATGTCATTGATGGTGGCCCTATCAGCCATTCTGCTGGTAACAAGCGTGTCTATGGTGCTGGCTCGCAAACCGGTCCAATGGTTCATTACCATCGGGACCCTGTCCATGCCGATCTACCTGATGCACATCCTGGCCGGCAGTGGTGTACGAGTCATCCTGAGCAAGTTTTTGCATGTGGATAATGTCTATTTGCATATTTTTGCAGCTTGCGTCGTTGGTATTATCGTACCGATCATTGCCGCTAAGATCATGCTGAAACTTCGTATGGACTATATGTTCCAAGCGCCCAAGTTAAACTTCTTAAAAAAGCAACCAAAGCATTCGAGTAACGATACACCCCCGGTTGCTTCCTAACCGCTTCATTAAAAGCCCTGCCAATCTTACTGGCAGGGCTTTATTTTTATTATTAACCGATTATTATCCAAGCACCGTTAAATTCTTAAAATAAAAGTAGCGAGCGGATAGTTAATGCCTGTTGACTTGGAATCTTTATTAAAAGAACTGGAAGCGTTCGGGGAAGTTAACGATAGTCGTATCCATGAGCGCTCTGGCCGGATGCTCAATATCACACGTAACACAGGTGAGTTTCTTTACGTGATGGTGCAGGCTGCAAATGCTAAGCGTGTACTGGAGATTGGAACATCCAACGGGTATTCCACCCTATGGTTGGCAAGAGCCGCTCAAATGATCGGCGGGGCTATCCGCACAGTGGAGCTCTCCGAGACCAAAATCGAGTTGGCCAGGCAGAATTTCAAGCGCTCTGGGCTAGACGCTCTGATTACACAAATTCACAGTGACGGCGGCTCGGTGTTGGCTGCACAGGATAACAATTCGTTGGATCTCGTATTCCTTGACTCCGAGCGCCATGAATACTGTGGTTGGTGGTCCGATCTCAAAAGAGCCCTGCGCCCTGGCGGCCTTTTGATTGTGGACAATGCACTATCCCATGTCGACGAAATGGCTGTATTCAAGGCGCTTGTTGAGCATGATCCAGACTTTTCGACCTGCCTTGTGCCGGTAGGTAAAGGCGAATTCCTCGCCACCCGCAGATCCTGAACATAGCCCTGCACGGGAATGAACTTATTCCTGCGTAGGGCTTTAGCTTTATTTTGCTAGATCGCGTCTTTCTCGGGCGAATAGTGCGTCAACGGGTGGATTGGTGCCGCCTGCTCGATGTGCGGCACATCGAAGGTTACCCGGCCTGACCCACTGGAGCGGGCTGCGGCAGACACGCTTGAATAATGTCCTGAGAGGTTATACGGCTCAAGCCTATTTCCGTTAAAGCGTCCGGTCGTCATTATATAACCATGACCTGAGCGCCCTAAGCGTTGACTCCACTGTGGGTATTGGGAGCGCCCATCATTGGCATCGGATTCGTTGGCTATATGCAGCAGGTCACGGGTGTCCGCAATACCGTCGCTCATAGAGCCACTCGTGTTTTCGAAAGATGTATCGCGATCCGCTGCCAGGGCGGTGTAGCTTACGGTATTGATTACTGCAAACGCTGCGATTTTCTGAAAGAGATTCATCACACTGTCCTCGCTGGCTATGGATGAGCAAGCACGGTCAGGTTAGAAAAACAGCACTTAACAGCGTCTGAATCGGGACTTAATACAGGCTGAACAAAGCCCATACCAGAAGAAAGGTAAAACTGGCCAACGGTGGGAGACCATTGGCCAGTGGATTATCAGGCGTCCTGATGGTAACGGGTAACACGCTCGACTTCGTCTTTCGAGCCAAGGAATACCGCTACGCGCTGGTGCAAACCTTCCGGCTGGACTTCCAGAATACGCTGATAACCATTAGTAGCGGCACCGCCTGCCTGCTCGACCAGCATGGCCATCGGGTTGGCTTCGTACATCAGACGCAGCTTGCCGGGCTTTTCCGGTTCACGGGCATCACGTGGGTACATGAAGATACCACCACGGGTGAGAATACGATGCACATCGGCCACCATGGAGGCGATCCAACGCATGTTGTAGTTCTTCTCCAGCGGACCTTCCTTGCCAGCCAGCAGCTCGCTTACGTAACGCTGTACCGGCGGCTCCCAGTGACGCTGGTTGGACATGTTGATGGCGAACTCAGCGGTTGTCTCCGGAATGGAGATGTCCTCATGCGTCAATACGAAGCTGCCCAGTTCACGGTCCAGGGTAAAGCCTTTGACGCCATCACCCAGGGTCAGAATGAACATGGTCTGGGGACCGTAAATCGCATAGCCTGCAGCGACCTGCTCAGTGCCCTTTTGCATGAAGGCTTCTTCAGTGGTATCACCGTAGGTGGCACCTCCATGATCCTTACGCAGCACAGAGAAGATGGTACCGACCGAAACGTTTACGTCGATATTGGACGAGCCATCCAGCGGATCGAACATCAGCAGATAAGCGCCCTTTGGGTACTCACCTGGAATCTGGTGAACCTGATCCATCTCTTCGGAGGCCATGCCCGCCAGGGTGCCGCCCCACTCGTTGGCTTCCAACAGGATTTCGTTGGACAGTACGTCCAGCTTCTTCTGAACTTCGCCCTGAACGTTTTCGGTGCCCATACTGCCTAGTACGCCACCTAGCGCACCCTTGGATACCTCATAGCTGATTCGCTTGCAGGCACGGCCTACGACTTCGATCAGAAAACGCAGATCGGCTGGAGTTTTATGACTACGGGTCTGTTCGATCAGATAGCGGCTCAGCGTAATACGGGACATGTGACGCTCCGGTAGAAAAGGTTCGCGCAGTGTAGCGCGGATGCTCAAGCTCCGTCTCAAGCGAAGCGGCCTACAAGCCCCACCCAACGTTCTGATTGTTCGATAGACAAGGTCTGCACGCCGCTATGGACGCAGCAACTCCACGGCTATGCTAACACCGCGGCCGAGCGCTAGGCTTTCGGCGCTGGAATAGACTGCGTGACCCGCTTCCAGTTCAGGACGCGCACTATCTAGAATGAGCGACCAGTGATGGCCGTCACGAGATAGCGCTAACCGACACGTCTGGGGATGGTTTAACGGCTGAAAACAAAGCCATAACCGCTCCGCCCTCAAGTGGCCAGCCCCGTTCATGGGCGACAGCACCAGCGCCAACGGTGAAGGTTCAGGCTTATTCCAGCCAGCTTCGTCCAATGGCTCACCTTCTGCGTCGAGCCACTGCACACTGATCCAGTCTCCATGGGCAGGACGCCCTATAAAGTGCTCCGCCTGTAACGCCTTGTACTGACGTCGCAGTGCACTCAGCCGGGCGACAAAATCAATCTGTCGCTTACCCGCTGGATTATTGGCAAGTGTCCAGTCGAGCCATGACAGGGGATTATCCTGGACATAAGCATTGTTATTACCGTGTTGGCTACGGCCAAATTCATCACCGGCAGTAAGCATCGGTGTGCCGCCTGCCAGTAGGACTGTAGCCAGTAATGCGCGCTGATCGGCAGCACGCTGCTCATGGATGTGGGGATCGTCAGTTGGTCCTTCAGTTCCGTTGTTCCAGCTGTGGTTGTCCTGCGTCCCGTCACGGTTCTCTTCACCATTGGCTTCGTTATGCTTGTGCGCATAGGTCACAAGGTCCGCCAGGGTAAAGCCGTCGTGAGCTGTCACGAAATTGATGCTGGCATCAATATTCCGACCGTTTCGGTCATAGAGATCAGCACTTCCTGACAGTCGGGTCGCCAAGGCACCGCGCAGGCCGTTATCGCCCCGCCAGAACTTGCGCACATCATCGCGGAAGTCATCATTCCATTCCGCCCAAGGGCTGCGGAATTGCCCAACCTGATAGCCGCCAGGGCCGATATCCCAAGGCTCAGCAATCAGCTTGACCTGTTTTAGGATCGGATCTTGGGCAATGGCCAGCATGAGTGGCGCGTCGACACTAAAGCCGGTCTCTAGCCGGCCCAGGGCAGGCGCGAGGTCAAACCGGAAGCCATCGACGCCTGCGGCCTCCACCCAGTAGCGTAGGGAGTCCATCGTAAGACGTAACCCCGGCTCGCGTTGCAATGCCAGGCAATTACCGCAGCCTGCATCGTTGATATAGATCGAAGGATCATCTGGATGCAGCCTGTAATATCCACGATTATCCAGGCCTCGCATACAGAAGGTTGGGCCCAGTTCGTCACCCTCCCCCGTATGATTGAACACCACATCAAGAATGACTTCGAACCCTGCGGCATGCAGAGCAGCCACGGTTTCGCGTAACTCCAGGATGGCATCGCGTCCGGCCAGACGCGGATCGACGGCCATCATGGTGACAGGGTTATAGCCCCAGTAATTGCCCAGGCCCAGCTTAGGTAAATGGCGGTCATCAGCCCATGCCGCAATGGGGAGCAGCTCCAGCGTAGTCACGCCCAGCTTTTGCAGATACTCGATCACGGCGGGTTGCCGAAGTCCGGCCAACTTGCCGCGCATGGCTTTGGGTACTTTGGGGTGCTGCATGGTCATGCCGCGTACATGCAGCTCGTAAATCAGGCTTTGACTGCCCCTGTAACGCGGCCCTTCAGGGTCAATAGGCTCCAGCGGTGCCTGAACAATGGCCTTGGGAACATGGGCTGCACTGTCGCGATGGTCTGGACGATCATGATGATCAGGATCGAAACCATAGACACTGGGATGCAGAACGAACTGGCGGTCCACTGCTTTGGCGTAGGGGTCAACCAAGAGCTTATGCGGGTTGAAATAAAGGCCTTGGGATGGCTGATACGCACCATAAGCACGCAGACCATAACGCTGTCCTGCCCTACCTCCTGGAAGATACCCATGCCAGACACTGCCCGTTTTCTCGTGAAATACGAGCCGATGGGTTTCAAGGTCACCTTTGCCGTCATACAGGCAGAGCTCCACACGCTCGGCCTCCGGCGCCCATACGGCAAAGTTGATTCCATCGCCGACAAGGGTCGCGCCCAGTTCGGCAGGGTTTCCAGTTTCGAGATGAGTGATATGGCGGGGCACAGAGGATCTCCGTAAAGCAGGACAAAGCCGGCACTCGAAAGGTGCCGGCTATTGAGACTTACAAGACTTGCCAGATGTCCGTAGCGTATTCGCGAATGGTCCGATCCGAAGAGAACCAGCCCATGCTGGCCGTGTTAATGACCGCCGAACGCCACCACTCATCTGGCTGATTCCAGCGCTGCTCGACAGCCACCTGTGCATCCCAATACGCATCGAAGTCAGCACATACCAGGAAGCGGTCATGCCAGGTCAGCACATCCAGCAGACCGTTGTAACGCGACGGGTCATCTGGGGAAAACTGTCCACTGCGGATGGCTGAAAGCACAGCAGACAACCGCGGCGAGCGGTTAATGATGTCTGAAGAGTTACCGCCCATGCGCTGGCGCTCCTCGACTTCCGCTGCCTTGAGCCCAAAAATGAACATGTGCTCCTGGCCAACGAACTCACTCATCTCAACATTCGCGCCATCTAGCGTGCCAATGGTAAGCGCGCCGTTCAGACCAAACTTCATGTTGCTGGTGCCTGATGCCTCAAGTCCGGCTGTAGAAATCTGCTCGGAAAGGTCCGCCGCCGGGATGATCACCTCTGCAAGGCTCACATTGTAATTAGGCAGGAACACTACCTTGAGCAGGTCACGAATGGCAGGATCATTATTCACCACCCTGGCAACATCGTTGGCCAACTTGATGATGAGCTTGGCCTGGTGGTAGCTGGCAGCCGCTTTGCCTGCAAAGATCTTTACGCGAGGCGTCCAGTTACCGTTGGGGTTGTCCTTGATAGCCTGATACAGCGCAATGGTCTGCAGCAGATTCATCAGTTGCCGCTTGTATTCATGGATACGCTTGATCTGCACATCGAATATCGCGTCGGTACTGAGGGTGACGTCCAGATTCTTCTTTACCAGTTCGGCAAAGCTGTTTTTGTTATGTAGCCGCTGACGGGCAAAACGATCCCGGAAATTGGCATCGTTGGCATAGGGCTTGAGCCGGGGGAGCGCTTTTTCAGGATCATGCTGTACCTCGTCCCCCAGCACATCTACCAATAGGTCAGTCAGCGCAGGGTTGGCCTGGTAGAGCCAGCGGCGGAATGTAATGCCGTTGGTTTTGTTGTTGATCCGATTGGGAAAGAGCCTGTGCATGGAGCGGAATACTGTCTTGCGCATCAGCTCGGTATGAAGCGCCGATACACCATTAACCTTATGCGAACCGATAAAGGCCAGATTGCCCATGCGTACCCGACGCCCATGGCTTTCGTCGATCAAGGACACATAAGACAGCATGGAACCATCGGTCTCGCCCCGCGCCCGGAGCGAGTCGAGGAATTGTGCATTGATCATGTAGATGATCTGCATGTGGCGCGGCAGCAGGCGCTCCATGAGATAGACCGACCAGGTCTCCAATGCCTCAGGCAGGAGCGTGTGGTTGGTATAGGACAGAGTATTGACCGTCGTACTCCAGGCTGCATCCCATGGCAGGCCATATACATCCACCAACAGGCGCATCAGCTCAGCTACAGCAATGGCTGGGTGGGTATCGTTGAGCTGGATAGCCGCATGCTCGGGCAGGCTCATGATGTCGCCGTGCTGCTTGATATGGCGACGGGTCAGATCAGCCAGCGAAGCCGCAACAAAGAAATACTCCTGGCGCAGGCGCAATTCCTGACCTGCCTCGGTGCTGTCAGCCGGATACAATACGCGGGAGATGCTTTCAGCACGGGCCTGATCGGCTACGGCACCCACGTGATCCCCTGCGTTGAAGGTGTCCAGCTTGATGTTCTCTACCGGACGGGAGCGCCACAGGCGCAGCGTATTGGCCCCTTCCCCGCCCCAGCCCATGATGGGCGTGTCGTAAGCTACAGCGCGAACCTTCTCACCCGGTGTCCACACCTGGCGCAATGAATCGCCCTCATAAGGTGTGACATGGCCGCCAAACCCAATCTCGTACACTACCTCGGCACGTTCGAACTCCCAAGGATTACCGAAATCGAGCCAATTCTCTGGCTGCTCTTGCTGGAAGCCATCAACAATGACCTGACGGAACAACCCGTGTTCGTAACGAATACCGTACCCATGGGAGGGAATGCCCAGCGTAGCCATGCTTTCCATGAAGCAGGCCGCCAGGCGTCCCAAGCCCCCATTACCCAAAGCAGCATCAGACTCCAGCCCCCGGATACGTTCAAGATCTACACCCAGGTCCGCCAGCGCGCGGCGTGTTTCCTCAAGAATGCCCAGGTTGGACAAGCTGTCGATCAACAGGCGGCCAATTAGAAACTCCAGGGAGAGGTAGTAGACACGCTTCTGGTTGGTCCGATAGGCCTCTCGCGTACGGCTCATCCAGCGATCAACAATATAGTCGCGTGTCGCCAGGGCAGTTGCCATGAACCAGTCATGGTCCAGAGCATGCTCAGGGTCCTTGCCTACGTCATAGGTCAGCTTGGAAAGGATGTTGGAACGCAGAGCTGCAACTTCGTTAGGCGAAATGAAACGGGCTCTCGTCATCTAGTAACAACCTCGGTATAACGAACACTGATAGGCTGACCGGCAGGGGCGCCTGAAACCCTTTGGCGAGACGCATCGACCGGCCCATGATTAAGGATGCATACCTATCTTTGTAGGTCGAAACGGCAAATAGGTCCAAGGAATCGACGACTTTTTTATGCGTCGATTCCCACTTCGGGCCTTCTTTACCACTGCCACGACACGCCGAGACCAACAGACTGCTGGACATCATCCTCACGGCTCTTGCGGTAGGAGTAGCTCGCACGCAGTACCACGTCGTCGGTCAGCTGCTGGCTAATTCCTACCGACGCACGATCCAGCCGATCAGAGGGGGTATAGCCCTGCAATGTATAGCTCAGCCCAGGCAGATCAACTTGTGACATCGTAAGATCCTGGGTGCCATCCTCGAACTCCTTTTCCCGGGCGACCTCTGCAAAGACCTGTGTTCTGGTCGTCAGCTCGAATTGGCCCTGCAAGCCAGCACCCAGACGGCGTGAACGACGCTTCTGATCATCGACATTCAGTGCTGTCGCCCGATTGCTCTTTTCTGAATAGCTATCCACCGTGATCCGGGCATAATCGGCACTGATGAACGGCGACAGATGCCAAGCGCTTTGTGGCTGAGCCAAGTCAAAGCCCAGCCGCCCACTCAGTGCCCAAAGATGGCCATTGGTATCGCCTTTTTCGCTGCGCTCGGCCGAGCCCAGGGCAAAGGTACGTTTGAGGTCATTGTAGTCCAGCCGCCCACCCGTTAAGGCCAGGTCAGCCCACCAATGGTTTTGCTGATATTGCGCGAAGGCCGTAGCGAAGTAACTGCGCAGATCATATCGAGAGTCGGCAGCACCCACTTCCAAATCCTGCTTGTAAACGCCTGCTGCCACACCCACTCGCCAACTGTCATTCAGGCGGTAACTTCCCCCTAGATCCAGGCTGTAGCCTTTCCCATCACCACTGACGCTGCTGGATTGCCCATCAAAATCCTGGCTTAACCCACCAGGGGATACAAAGGAATTCCATGTTCCGACCGCCTGCCAATGATTGCGGTCGCTTAGCCATTGCGAATACAGCTGGCCTTGATGAGCCGTTAGCGAGCCGTAAGCCATTTCTGGAAGCAATGTCAGCTCCCATGGTGCTGTCAGAATTGAATAGCCATAGTCCGCGATCAGCCGCTGTCCGGTGATCGTGGGGTGTACGCGATCGTTATAGAGCAGCTGTGTCGGATCAGGATTGGCGCTGTCAATGCCATATGTAGCGTTCTGCTGTGTGCACTCATCGAAACAGGTCGCCGTCAGGTTCTGGTTCGCAGCCAGGCCATAAGGGGCGGGATTTGCCAACACTTCGCTCAAAAGCCGCGGCACGTTTAAGGGGATAATTTGCGCATCAATGGTCGAAAGCTGCGATACAAGCTGATTATTGAACACCGTGCTCAGCTGTGAAGCCCCTGCTTGCTGTGCGGTTCCGCTCAAGGCAGGCGTCAGTCCGATATCAGGCAGTAGCCAGACCATAATGTAGCGAGCGCCAGCCTGCTGCAAAGCACTGGCACTGGCAGCCAACTGATTAGCAGCAGCCTGGGCTGTAGCAGGCGATGTAACTACGCCCTGAAGGAAGTCATTGCCGCCCCCCGTCAAATAAAACAGTGCGTTGGCATCCAGACGTTCGCCCCTATTCGCCAAGTCGACCAGATAGCCATCCCGGCTACGAAGCGTCAGGCCGTTGGTGGCGACGACCGAGCCGTTCTCTTCGGTGATAGACGCCAGGATCTGATCGGTTCGATAGCCGCCTACGGCCCAGTTGTTACCCTCTGGAAGGCCGAGGATAGAATTGATGAGCGACGTAGAAGGCCCTAGCTCCTGGCTGGAAAAACCTAGCCTGCCGCCTAGTAGCATGACACTGGTCGGTCCGACTGGCTCACCACTGCCCGGCTGGTAGGTGGGCCCTACCCGGTTGGTAAAGCGCAGCGAAGAGCCCAGCGGGCCGTTGAGGTCAGGAAACTGCCCTGAATCGCTCAGGCTATCGCCAAAGACGACCAGATGACTGTAGGGGTTAGGTGCAGCGTGAGCCGCGCTCGCAAGAGAAATTGCGGCGCATAGGGAAGCAAGAGCGAGACGACGGACTGACATGGCTTATCCTTAATCTTGTGAGGTCAGTTCTGCTGTTTTGCAAGCGACCACAGCCTAGACCAGGATTTAACGCCATGCAGCCCGCTCATTAACACGCGGACTGCAGAAAGAGAATTAGCTCACGTGAAGTCACTCAACGCTGGCATTTACCGCAATAGACACTGGCGCGCTGGCCCAACCGTATCTCGCGCAGGCCAGAGCCACAGTTCTTGCAGAACTCACCCGCCCGGCCATAGACAAACAGCTCTTGCTTGAAATAGCCCGGCTTGCCGTCGCCGCCCACGAAGTCCCGCAAGGTCGTACCGCCTGACTCGATAGCGAGTGCCAGAATGCGTTTGATCTCCTGAGCCAAGCAGTCATAGCGCGCGCGGGAAATACTGCCCGCCGCCCGACGCGGATCAATACCCGCTGCAAAGAGAGCTTCAGTCGCATAGATGTTGCCAACGCCCACCACAATGGCGTTATCCATGATAAAGGGCTTTACCGCCATAGAGCGGCCACGGGACATCTCATAAAGCCGGCTGCCATCGAAAGCATCGGTCAGCGGCTCCGGCCCTAATGACTTGAGCAACACATGGTCCAGCGGTTCATGGGACCACAACATGGCGCCGAAGCGACGTGGGTCGGTGTAACGTAGCGAAAGGCCTGATTCCAGCTCGATATCCACATGCTCGTGCTTAACCGGAGGCGTACCAACCGGCACCATTCTCAGGCTGCCCGACATGCCAAGGTGGGCAATCAGCGTACCCGCTTCGGCACGAATCAAAAGGTACTTGGCGCGCCGCTCGACCGCCTCGATTTTCTGGCCGGACAGGCGAATATCCAGATCTTCCGGAATCGGCCAACGCAGTCTGGCATCACGAATGATAACGCGGGAGACGCGCTGTCCTACCAGATGTGGGGCAATACCACGCCGGGTCGTTTCGACTTCAGGTAATTCAGGCATTCAGCCCTCGACAGAAAAAACAGTCCAGCCTTAGAAATGGATGTGCCCTAGCCCCATTTCAAGGATGTTGTTCTTGAGCATATCGAAGTCATACTCGGACAGGCCGATATAGTCCAGCACCTGACTGCTGACCAGATTCCATTCGGCATCCTGAGCCTGGTTACCCAGCACGCGATAGCAGCCACAGATATGCTCGGCCATTTTCAGGATGGCTAGCAGGTTTTTCATCGGCACAGTGCCAATATCACCTTCGACAAACACCCGATGGGCATTGTGATGATTGGAAATAGTATCTGCGACATGTGCCGGTAAACGCCATGAGCGCGCCGTGAAATAACCGACAACCGCATGATTGGTGCTGAAGTATCGATTTTCCGTATCCACAACGCGCATCTCAGGCCCAACCCGTCCATAGGCCTCCTCTAACACTTCCATGTAATCCGGGAAGCGTCTCAGCATCAGCGGTATGCCGCAGTTATGAAAGAGCCCAAGGGCGTATGCTTCATCCGGCGCCTGGTATCCCGTCCGCTTGGCCAGCGTCAGGCAGGTTTCCGCCACATCCTGAGCGGTGTCCCAAAATCGATTGAGCGTCACAATGGTCTCATCGCTCATCTCGCTCTTGATGGACTGAGCATTAATGAGATTGACGACGGAATTGATCCCCAAGAGGTTGACTGCCCGCTGGATGGAGGTGATCCGATTGGCCAGGCCAAAACAAGGCGCATTGACAAGTTTGAGCAGCGCACCTGCCAAACCAGGATCCTGGCTTATCAGTTGAGCAATGACTTTAAGACTGGGGTCAGGAGTAAGCTGCTCAAGCTGCAAATCAACCATGATCTGTGGTTGAGGCGGGATGGTTATTCCCTGAAGGGCTTGGCGAATCTGCTCGGGTTGAAGCTCTAGCGACATGAATCAGGCACCTGTGAAGGACCTCACATTTTAGCCCACCCTTCATCGGGCAACCACTCATCGCAGGCGGAACTTGCCTGTTCTCAGGGGTTCGACTGATACAGAAGCAGTGGATACGTATCTCCACTTATCCTAGATCACATCCCTTATGGAGGTTCCATGATGGCATCGTTAGAGGGCAAAAAAGTAGCAATTCTGGTAACTGACGGTTTTGAGCAGGCTGAGCTGACCGGCCCCAAGGAAGCCCTTGAGAAGGTAGGCGCCAAGACTCACATTATTTCTGCCAAGTCAGGCACTGTACAGGGCTGGAACCATACCGATCCGGCGGATACGTTCAAGGTTGACCTGACATTCGATGCCGCCAACATGGGCGACTATGACGCAGTTGTTCTGCCAGGCGGCGTCGTTAATTCAGACACCATCCGCACCGACGCCCGTGCCCAGGCCCTTGTCAAAGAAGCGAGCACCAGCGGCAAACCGATCGCCGTTATTTGCCACGGCGCCTGGCTTCTGGTGTCTGCCGGCCTGGTCGAAGGTAAGACCATGACCAGCTGGCCCTCACTCACGGACGACCTGAAAAACGCAGGCGCCCAATGGATTGATAAAGAGGTCGTCGTGGACGGTAAGCTCGTCAGCAGCCGTAAGCCCGACGATATCCCCGCCTTTAATCGCGAGCTGATCAACATGATCGCTGCCTGATCTCCAGCCTGCCGGCTCATGGCCCGCGCTGCTTCAGCCGGGCCGCTTTTTTATCCGTACGTCTTCTTTCTTTCTATCCTTAAGGGTTGACCTTCAAGCGTGAAGGCGCCTTGCCGCCAAGGCAGGTATACTTCGCCCCTTTTTCTTGGAGTCCCTCAAATGACCATGCCCAGCCTGCGACTGAAAGCCAATGCCGAGCGCCGTCTGCGCGCCGGGCACCTTTGGGTCTACAGCAATGAAATCGACGTGGCAGCGACTCCGCTGACCAACTTTCAGGCCGGTGATCAAGCCATTCTCGAAGCAGCGGGTGGCAAGCCGGTCGGTATCGTTGCCCTGTCTCCGCACAATCTGATCTGTGCACGCCTGATTTCGCGCGATACCAAGCATGTATTGGACAAGTCCTTGCTCGTTCATCGTCTGAAAGTGGCCCTGAGCCTGCGCGAGCGTCTGTTCGACAAGCCCTTTTACCGTCTTGTCTACGGTGATTCGGACTTGCTACCAGGTCTGGTGGTAGATCGCTTCGGCGATGTCATCGTCGCGCAACTGGCATCAGCCACCATGGAGCGCCACAAGGATGACGTGCTGGCGGCCCTGCTTCAGGTGCTCAAGCCGGCGGCAGTGCTGTGGAAAAATAATTCCAGCGCTCGGGAAGCCGAGGGCCTGCCCCGCTACGTTGAGTCCGCCTACGGTGACGTACCGGAATGGGCTGCACTGGAAGAAAACGGCGTGAAGTTTGAGGCCCCTATTGTTGAGGGCCAGAAGACTGGCTGGTTCTATGATCACCGCATGAACCGCGCCCGCCTTGCGCCCTATGTTCAGGGCAAGCGCGTACTGGACCTGTTTAGTTATATCGGCGGCTGGGGCGTGCAGGCAGCTGTCTTCGGCGCCAGTGAAGTCATGTGCGTAGATGCCTCTGGCTTTGCCCTGGATGGCGTAGAGCGCAACGCAGCCTTGAACGGCGTTGCCGAAAAGATGGCCTGTGTAGAAGGTGACGTGTTTGAAGCCCTCAAAGAGCTCAAGGCAGCCGACGAGCGCTTTGATGTGATCGTGGCCGACCCGCCCGCCTTTATCAAGCGCAAGAAGGACCTGAAAAACGGCGAGGCTGCCTACCGCCGCCTTAATGAACAGGCCATGCGTTTGCTGAATAAGGACGGCATTCTGGTCAGCGCGTCCTGCTCGATGCATTTGGCCGAGGATAACCTGCAGGAAATGCTGCTAAGCAGCGCGCGGCATCTGGACCGTCATATTCAGATGATCGAGCGTGGCGCTCAAGGGCCTGACCATCCAGTCCATCCGGCTATCCCTGAGACCCGCTACATCAAGAGCCTGACCTGCCGCATTCTGCCAAGCTGATCAAGCCTCTTGGCCGTCCGGTCTTTCCGGGCGGCCATTCACTTATTCAGCCCAACCAGTCCCATCCACAACGGTACGGTAATCACAGCCAGAACCGTTGAAAGAAACACCGTCGAACTCACAACCCGACTCTCTTCAGGCGTCCGGGCAAAGGCCAATACATTAACCCCGCTCGGGCAAGCGGCCATCAGCATCAGCACACTGCGCGCTGCACCGTTGAGACCCGGAAGCCACAGGCACAAAGCCCAGACCACGAAGGGAAAGATCAACAATTTGGTTGCCGTCAGGCCCAGCACCGTGAGGCTCGGCCGCAGCCGGTAACGGGACAGGTTCACGCCCAGCACGATCAGAGCACATGGCAAGCCTGCCTGCGCAAGCCATATGGCAATTTGCCATAAAGGATCAGGCAAAGTCAGGCCTGATACGTTTAGAGCAGCACCTAGCATAAGCCCTATGATCAGCGGATTGGCAAGGCTCATTAAAAGCTCGTTTGTGCTGACCTTCTCTGTTCCGCCAAAGGCTGTATAAAAGCTCTGCATGGCAAACAGAGTCAGGCTATGCAAGGCCAGGATGGCAAATACATAGACCAGGTTTTCCGCGCCCATCAGATTGACGACCAAAGGAATACCGATCAGTACATTGTTCGAGTAGCTGGCGGTCAGCCCAAATGCTGTAGGCTCGCGCTTACGCCAATGTACGAACAGATTGACCAGCAAAAAGACCAGTAATACTGGGCCGAAATACCCGAGTAGCAACATGGGCGACAAGCCATGGCGCAAGTCCGCCTTGGCAATTCCTGTGAACAGCACCGCTGGCATGAATACCTTGAACGCCAACTGAGTCAGCCCGCCCATGGACTCTGGTGTCAGCCATCGTCTCCACCCCAATATGTAACCCAGCACAATCAGCCCGAAGACCGGCATGATTGCCAGGACAACCACCATGTACGTCTACTCCTTGCCTCAAACCATTGGGACGCCGGTTTCAGACGCCATAAGAAACCCGCAACAAGCAGGTTAGGACAATCGCAGCGGGAAGCTGAACAGCAGAACATGCAGCACATCAACAGCCAAATGCAAGGCTATGGCCATCAAGAGTCCTTTAAGCAAATCGCGTAGCTTTCCAGCATGATGCTTCCTCCAGAAAGCTACCGCTGTACAGCCCGCTAACAGAACCTTTTGCCTGACCAGGCGGACAGGTCAGGCAAGTCGCGATAAACTGTGCGGCTGCTTCTGGATGGACCAGCACCATGACTATCGCTTTACCCGCACGTGCCTGCGGTATCGACTTTGGCACGTCGAACTCCACAGTTGGCTGGCTGCGGCCCGACTCGGATATTCTTATTCCTCTGGAAGACGGCAAGGTGACCCTTCCGTCAGTCATTTTCTTCAACATAGAAGAACGCCGTCCCGTTTATGGCCGCCTGGCGCTTCACGAGTATCTGGAAGGGTATGAAGGCCGCCTCATGCGCTCGCTCAAAAGCCTGCTTGGCTCCAAGTTGCTCAAGAGCGAGACCAGCGTTTTGGGCAGTGCCCTGCCCTTCAAGGACCTGCTTGGCCTGTTCCTCGGCACACTGAAAAGCCGTGCCGAAGCCACCGCTGGGCGCGAGTTCGACAGCGTCGTGCTGGGTCGCCCTGTCTACTTTGTGGATGATGATGAAGTAGCCGACCGCGAAGCCCAGGACACGCTGGTTGCCGTGGCGCAAAAACTGGGCTTCAAGGATATTTCCTTTCAGTTCGAGCCCATCGCTGCCGCATTCGACTACGAGCGGACATTGGACCAGGAAGAGCTCGTACTGATCGTTGATATTGGGGGCGGTACGTCGGATTTCTCCTTAGTACGTCTCTCTCCCGAGCGCCGACAACTGGCGGATCGCCAATCAGATATCCTGTCAACCGGTGGCGTACACATTGGTGGTACTGACTTTGACAAGCAGCTAAGCCTTCAAGGCGTCATGCCCCTGTTCGGTTATGGCAGCCTGATGAAAAGCCAGGCGCTGATGCCAACCAGCCATTTCATCAATCTGGCAACCTGGCACACCATTAACAGCGTATACAGTCAAAAGGCTCAGCTCGCCTTGAAAGACATGCGTTACGATGCCCAGGATACAGTCGGGATGGATCGGCTATTCAAGCTGATCGAGCAGCGCGCCGGGCACTGGCTGGCTATTCAGGTGGAAAACTGCAAGATAGAGCTGACTCATGCCGACCAGTTGAGCCTGGACCTGTCGCATATCGAAAAAGACCTTTCTGCTGAACTGACCCGTCCCCTGTTCGAGGACGCTATCGCGCAGCTACTTGAGCGTATCCAGGCAAGCGTTAATCAACTGCTGGCCTCGGCTGGCGTTGCCCATGAGCAGATCAATACGGTCTTTTACACAGGTGGCTCAAGCGGTATTCCGGCGCTTCGCCAGAGTATTGATCACCTCCTGCCCCAGGCACGGAAAGCAGAGGGCGATCAGTTTGGTAGCATTGGCAGTGGCCTTGCGATTGAGGCCTTCAAACGCTACGGCTAGTCTTGCCCAGTGTTCTGCTTGAACAAGGCGGTTGAACTAGACGAATCGAAACAGGCTCAACTGGAGACTTTTCTCATGAGCCTGTTCGAGCGAGACCGCTTTTGCATACAAGGAGCACACCATGCCACTCAGCATTACCGAACTGCCAGCATTCACAGTAGTTGGCCTGGAGTACACCGGCGATGGCCAGAGTGGCAGCATCGCCCAGCTCTGGCATAACTTCACACATCGAATAACCGAACTGCAACTACCCAATACGCCCGAGCAGTGGTTTGGTCTGACGCTTAGCCCCCCGCCAGGGGTACTGCGTTATATGGCCGGCATAAAGGTCAATGAGAGCACCCCTGTACCAGAAGGCATGCGTCGCTGTGACGTGCCTGCGCAGAAATACCTGCAGTTTACGCATATCGGAACCGCCGACACGCTTCCAGAGACCTACGAATACCTTTATACCCGTGTCCTGCCTGAACGTGGCCTGGAGCCAAAGAATGCCATCAGTTTCGAACGGTACGATGAGCGCTCCAAAGGCCCGGACGACTCCAGCTCCGAAATCAACGTGTACATACCGATTTATTAAGGCTTTCGGTCAGCCCGTCACTACGTCGCCGGAGCCTGTAATAATGACACCGCCATGGGCAGTTGCGCTGCCCAGGTATGCCAGCGGTTGGCCATTGATGAAAACCGTAGCGCTACCCACAGCTACCGTGTCACCACAGGCACTGGCATCGCCAACACGTAAGGCAGGCAGGGAATTGATCAGGACATCGGGTGAGCCGGTTACGGTCGGATTAGGACCGTGGCCCGTCATGGGGCAGGCATTAACGTCAGAGAGACGAGCAGCGGGGTTGGCCATGTGCGCTTTCCTTGTGGACATGAAAGCGCACATTTTACCGCGGTTTTAGAAAAAATACCGTGCTTGCGCCTGTAAACCTGAGCGCCCTCTTAGCCGGTAGCCTGCTCCTTGATACTGGACAGGTAAGTACCTGTTGGCGGACGCTCACTGAAGTAACTGTGGATGCCGCCAAAAATGGATTGGGCCAGCGCTCTCTGATGACGCGGGTCCAGAAGCTTCTGGCTGTCCCGATCATTCGACATAAAGCCGGTCTCTACCAGAATCGACGGGATATCTGGGGACTTGAGCACTGCAAAACCCGCCTGCTCGACGCGCTTCAAATGCAGCCCTGTAACATTGGATAGACTATTTAGGACACGGTCTCCCAGATCAAGACTCGACGAAATCGTGGCATTCATGGACATGTCCAGCAGTACGCCTGCCAAGACCGGATCCTTGTTTTTCAGGATCTCGTTCGCACCGATCAGGTCAACATCGTTTTCCTTGTTGGCCAACCAGCGTGCCGTAGTCGAAGTAGCGCCATGCTCGGACAAGGCATACACCGAAGCACCTGACGCCGTACGGCGCGGCGCAGCATCGGCATGAACAGAAATGAACATGTCTGCATTGTATTTGCGCGCAACGTCCACCCGCTTGCGCAGCGGAACGAAGAAATCGTCGTTGCGCACCAGCTTGGCCTTGTATCCCTTCTGCTGATTGATCATACGAGCCAGGTTTTGCGCAATGATCAGAGCAACATCTTTTTCGCGATCGCCACGCTGGCTCAGCGCGCCAGGATCTTTTCCGCCATGACCCGCGTCGACAACCACGATGATGTCCCGCCCTTTGCCAGCGCGTGTCACAACCGGCGCGGAAGCCAGTACCGTTTCAGGCTGTAGGACTGGAATGCTGGGTACTTGAGCAGGCTTGAGATCCAGCACCAGGCGATGGCCTGCATTATTAGCAGGTCCCAGCAGAAAGCTGTCCATTGTGACGGGTTGTGAAAGCTCAAGTACGACACGAGTATCGGATGAGCCGAAAGGCGCGCTTCGAATGGAGCGCACCGGCGTGTTCTTGAGCGGCACCTTATCAAGCGCTGCCACTTGTTGCGTGTTGGCCAGATCTACAATGATCCGGTCGGGTGCGCTGAGCCTGAACGTCTTGAACTGGACAGGACCACTCAGATCAAGGACCAGGCGAAATTTATCCGAATCCAACCAGGCACGGGCGCTGGTTAGACGCTGAGGAAGCGCCAGCACTGGAAAAGCAGCGGGTAATGTCAGGCTGGCCAGGAGCAGGTTAAGCAAGCGGCGGCGATTCATGCGACCCTCTGACGTAGCAAGTGATATTTTGAAATATTATAACGACACCAATGCTGCGTATTTTTATATAACCCACGCAACATTTAAATAACTGTTTCTTCCTTTTAAATCGGAAGGATAGGCACTTTTTTTAATGTCATCTATAGATAGGCAAACAAGCCGACAGGGGGTCATTTCAACCTTTAAATGGCACTGACGAGCGTACCGAAACAAGGCGATGAAATAGCCAACAGAGATCGAATGCCCTACACGTTTAGCATCACGACCTGAGCGCAACAGGCAAGCTATTGAGTAAGCACAAGATTTAGGAAAGCGCCGTCAAAGGCCGTCGGCTTTCAGGCGAAACGCATGCTCGGTATAAAGCGCTACCGGATTGACGCCATGCCCTAGCGCTCCTGCCAGCTGATTGATGATATCGAGGTGATCAAGCGGATAATCGGACCGGATGACTTTGCCCAAATGTGAACTGAATCGCCCTACGAACCCATCATTCTGATCTGCCTCCAGCTCAAAACAGCGCGACAGCCGAACACACATGCTATGGGTAGGATCAAGCCGATTAGCGCCTCGATCCGTTAGCTCCGGCACCAGAATGCCGGACCAGGAATAGTAATGGACGTCATTAACGACAGGGGCACCCTCCCCGCCCCAGGTAGAGGGCAGGCCCTGTGGGTATTTATCGTTGAACGCGGCCATGCCTTCCGTGGTGAGCGAATCATGGCTGGCAATAGCGCTCTGCGGATAACCATTGCTACGATCCAGAAAAGCCATGAATTTAGCCATGCACTGCACATACTCAGCTGCCATATGTGCCTTCAGGCTACTGGTACGCATGGAGTACTGAAGCATATCGGCCAGTTCTGACCCGTGATTCGGACCGGCTACAGATGTGACTGATGCTACGCGCTCAGGGCGAATGGCAGCGGCGTACCGTGCGGTCAGAGCACCCTGGCTGTGGCCGATCAGATTGACTCTTTCGGCTCCGCTATCGCGAACGATATCCTCTATAAGTGCGAGAAGCTGCTCTCCCTTTACTTCATTGCTATGGGCCCCAGAGAGCCGTACTGGGTAGACCCTGACGCCAATGGATTCCAGCGCTGAAACAATACCGTACCAGTACGGATAACCTGCAATCTCCACGAAACCCAGCAGGCCATGGACCAGCACTAGAGGATAGCGGGTCAGGTGTTGATGCTCGCTCATGACACTCCCAAGGTTGCTCACTGACCAGTCAACCGTTGGACCCTGAAGGTTACGGTTGTTTCGCTTAGGGTACGCCTCTTTATTTACTACCGTTTCGTTGAACGTCACGAATTCAGTGAATTTCTGGGCAACGCCATGCTCAAAGAGGTAACCGGTCATTAACGACCTTTTAGGAGAATCATATGTATAAGAAGACGCTTGCCGTTGTTGCTCTCGCTGCCATGGCCGCTGGTTGTAGCTCAGTCAAGGAACAGGTCGATACCGCTAAGGATCGAGTTCAATACCGTGAGCAGCCTTTGGTTAGTGATGTGAAGACAGGCATGACCAAGGAGCAGGTACTGCAAATCGGCGGCACACCTTCCACACTGTATACGCGTAAGGTCAAGCCAGGCTCCTGCAACAACTATGTGCTCAACAGAGATGGCAAAGAACAGGTGTATTCCGTGGGCTTTGACAGCGCTGGTCGTGTTGACAGCAAAGGTTTCGAAACATGCGAATCGGCCGATCATTATTGATTAGACGCTTCACGTTTTCGGTACCGACCGCTTCCGGTCGTGTCATTTCTGATACGACCGGATTGCACACATGAGCAACGCCACTTTTCGTTTTTACGCACGCCTCAACAGCTTTTTACCTCCTGCTCGCCGCCAGCGGAGCTTCGCGGTGAATTGCACGCCAAATGCTACCGTCAAGCATATGATTGAGGCCCTGGGCGCTCCTCATACAGAGATCGAATTCATTCTGGTCAATGGTAAATCCGTCGGGTTCGAGTACCTGATCCAACCTGATGACCGAATAGCCGTTTACCCTCCTTTTTATCGCCTGAAACCGGATGACGCGGTTCCTTTGCGCGCTTCTCTGACAGCATTCCGCTTTATTGCAGATGCCCATATGGGAGCATTAGCTCGACTGTTACGGCTGGCTGGCTTCGATACGCTTTATTACCCAGCCATCCATGATGATGAGATTGCCAATTACTGCGCCCACGAGCCTTACATCGTCCTGACACGTGACCGTGAATTGCTCAAGCGAAGCCAGATTATCTATGGCTGTTATATCCGCCCGAATAAACCTGACCTACAGCTGCGTGAAGTGTTTGAGCGCTACAGTTTGGCCGAACACGTCGCCCCATTTAGCCGGTGTCTGGTCTGTAACGGTACCCTTCATTCTGTTGATAAAAACATCGTACTCGACCGCCTGCCGCCACTCGTACGCGAACGGCACAGTTATTTTTTGAAATGCTCCGGCTGTGATCGTGTCTATTGGGAAGGTACTCACTGGGACAATCTTCGCGCCCAGTTAAACAGCCTGCTTACCCCGACGTCCGATAACTGAGTAAGGAATCCCTATGCGCCTGCTAACGCTGCTGGCTGCTGGTCTGCTTGCATTTATGGCCAAGCCTGGACAAGCCGCTGACTGGAAGACAGCCTGGGCAGCCCCTGTACAGGCGGCTTACCCCAACGGCTCACCTATTGCTCAACCCAAGCTCGACGATATTCTTTCGGCCAGCGGGGCTCAGGATCAGAGTATCCGGCAAATCATTCGACCTAGCATATGGGGCAGCCAGGTGCGCCTGCGCTTCTCGAATACATTTGGTACACAGCCCATTACATTGCGTAGTGTCTACATCGGTCAGCCGCTGGGTGGCGCTGCCCTGATACCGGGCAGTAATCGCCAGGTCAGCTTTGACGGTCAAAAAGAGATTCAATTACAACCTGGCGAGACGCGTTGGACTGACCCGATCCCGTTACCGGAGACCCCCTCCCAAACCCTGGCGGTAAGCTTTCATATTGTGGGAAATAGTGGCCCGTTGAGCTGGCATGCTACAGCGCTGACCACGTCCTACCTGGGTGCTCGTGGCGAAGACCATGCCGCTGAGGATCAGGAAAACGCCTGGCCCTTTTCTACAACCTCAACATTTCTACTCGATGCCGTTGATGTTGGGGCACCCGATGTCAGACGTGTCATCGTAGCCTTAGGCGACTCCATTACCGATGGCACAGGTTCGACGCCTAATGGATATGACAGCTGGCCGGACATCCTTAACCGCCGTCTCGCACAACAGGCTCCAGGCCACTACTCAGTGGTGAACGCCGGAATTTCCGGTAATGAGGTCGCAGGTCCTCTGGATTACAACAGCAAACAGGGCTATGGCGGCGGCCCGCCCATTATAGAGCGCCTGGAAAGAGACGTATTAAGTCTGTCTGGTGTAACAGATATTATCTGGATGGAGGGCATCAACGACTTTTCGCCTGGCACCAGAGCCTCTGTCGAAGTAGTCGAGACGACAATGCGCCATGCCATTGAGCGGATACGCAAAGCGTTGCCCGGCGTACGTATCCATGGCGCCACATTGACCAGCAGCCTGGCCTCGGGACCTGAAGATCCTGCCATTCAGGAGCAGGACCAAAAGCGTCTGGCCCTAAACCGCTTTATCAAGGAAAGCGGTCTGTTCGACTCTGTTATCGATTTCGACGCTGCCACGCTTGATCCGGCTACAGGCGGTCTGCGTGCTGAGTTCATCCCCAGTAGCGCAGGTGGCCCTGGAGATGGCCTACACCCTAACCGGGCAGGATATGTTGCAATGGCAAGCGTCATCGACCCAGAAATATTCGCCCTACACAAAAAGTAATTACTACCTCTTGAGCCCAGAGGGCGCAAGCCAGGCACACCACTTGTCTTGCGCTTTCCCCTTTGAGGGAATGCAGAGTAGAATCAAGCGATTCCCTCGCCATTATCCCCGGCGGGTCTGTGAGCCCAAGCCAGTCACGTGGAGATCCCGCGTTATTCGACTGGCCCAGAGCCGGCATTCGGTCCACTTCCGTTTGCTTTGCGCTCCGTCCACGCTCACGATAGCCCTGAGCCTATTCAATGCTCGCGTGCCTCAAGCGTCCGCTGCTACCTTTACAGTTATACGGTCGATATGCCGCAGTGTTTGAACAGATTACCGTGATAAGCAAAGCCGCCCCGGAGAGCAGCCTCCATGCCTGATTACCGCTCGAAAACCTCTACCCACGGCCGCAATATGGCTGGTGCTCGTGCCCTTTGGCGTGCCACTGGCATGAAAGACGAAGACTTCAAGAAGCCCATTATTGCGATCGCCAATTCCTTTACCCAGTTCGTACCGGGCCATGTCCACCTGAAGGACTTAGGCCAGCTAGTTGCCCGCGAGATCGAAAAAGCCGGTGGCGTTGCAAAGGAATTCAATACCATCGCTGTGGATGACGGCATCGCCATGGGCCACGATGGCATGCTTTATTCACTGCCGTCCCGCGAGATCATCGCTGACGCCGTGGAATACATGGTCAATGCTCACTGCGCCGATGCCCTGGTGTGCATTTCCAACTGCGATAAGATCACCCCCGGGATGCTGATGGCGGCACTGCGCCTGAATATTCCCGTAGTGTTCGTATCCGGTGGTCCCATGGAGGCTGGCAAGACCAAATTGGCCAGTCATGGCCTGGATCTGGTCGACGCCATGGTGATCGCTGCTGACAGCAACGCCTCTGATGAAAAAGTTGCCGAATACGAACGCAGCGCCTGCCCTACCTGTGGCAGTTGCTCAGGCATGTTTACCGCCAACTCAATGAATTGCCTGACTGAGGCACTGGGCTTGGCCTTGCCGGGTAACGGCTCTCTGCTGGCGACTCACGCCGACCGTAGAGAGCTGTTTCTGCAAGCTGGCCGTACAGTGGTTGAACTGTGCAAACGCTATTACCAAGAGAACGATGCTTCCGTGTTGCCGCGTAATATCGCGTCCTATAAGGCGTTTGAGAATGCGATGACACTGGACATTGCCATGGGTGGCTCCACCAATACCATCCTGCACTTGCTGGCAGCCGCTCAGGAGGCTGAGGTCGACTTCGACCTGCGCGCCATTGATGCCCTGTCCCGTAACGTTCCCCAATTGTGCAAGGTGGCGCCAAACATCCAGAAGTACCACATGGAAGACGTGCACCGCGCAGGTGGCATCATGAGCATTCTGGGCTCACTGGCTCGTGGCGGTCTGCTGAATACCGACCTGCCGACCGTACATAGCAGAACCCTGGGCGAAGCCATCGAAAAGTGGGATATCACCCTCACTCAGGATGAAGCCGTGAAGACCTTCTTCCGCGCTGGCCCTGCCGGTATTCCGACCCAGGAAGCCTTCAGTCAGGCGACCCGTTGGGACACCCTGGACGATGACCGCGCAGAAGGTTGTATTCGCAGCGTCGAGCATGCCTACTCCCAGGAAGGTGGCCTAGCCGTACTGTATGGCAACATCGCCCTGGACGGCTGCGTTGTAAAAACAGCTGGTGTGGATGAATCCATCCATGTATTCGAAGGCTCGGCCAAGATCTTTGAAAGCCAGGATGCTGCCGTTAAAGGCATCCTGAATGATGACGTAAAAGCTGGCGATATCGTAATCATTCGTTACGAAGGTCCTAAAGGCGGCCCGGGCATGCAGGAAATGCTCTATCCCACCAGCTATTTGAAGTCCAAGGGACTGGGCAAGCAGTGTGCCCTGCTCACTGATGGTCGCTTCTCCGGCGGCACCTCAGGTCTTTCCATCGGCCATGCTTCGCCAGAAGCTGCTGCTGGCGGTGCAATCGGCCTGGTGAAGGACGGGGACAAGGTTCTAATCGATATCCCCAACCGCAGTATCAACCTGTTGGTTAGCGATGAGGAACTGTCCCACCGCCGCATTGAGCAGGACAAAAAGGGTTGGAAGCCCGTCGCGCCACGCGCACGTCGCGTAACAACCGCACTCAAGGCCTACGCTTTGCTGGCAACCAGTGCTGACAAGGGAGCCGTACGCAACAAGGCGATGCTCGAAGACTGACCCAAACCGTATTGAACACGCCGCCTTCGGGCGGCGTTTTTGTTTTTGCTCTTACAAAAAAGTGAAACGTGTCAGCTACCCAAGGCTTTGTCATGGACTATTGCACTATTGGCAAAGTATCTCTTTCAGGCAAGATGATTCCTTCTACAGGATTGCCTTAGGCCTGCAGCTGATAGCCCTTTGCTAGCAGAGCAAGTCGATATCCTCGTGCCTTACGAACAATTATAAAGTGGGCCCTTAGCCAGAACGACTATGCATCTTATAGATACTCGTTCTAGACGTGCTGCTGTCTTGTTAAGCCGTTATACCTATGCAGATGGACCGATAGTTGGAAACTTCGAGGGAGTCATATGCCGGACACCAATGCTGAGCCCCGGGTCAAAAAGGATGTCACTGCTCCCCGATCCTCTTCCATTGCTGAACTTGAGGCACGTCTGCAGTTTGCGCTCGATGTGGCTGATCTGGGTGAGTGGGAACTTGACGTCAACAGCGGAACGCTGACTTGCCTGCTCAGAAACGGACCGGATTTCGGCACCGCGCTACAGCCGGATGAATGGGCACTTGAGGCGTTTCTCGAACGCATCCACGCGGATGACCAAGGTAGGGTGCAAAGGGTCATTGAAACCGCGCTGGAAAATACCGAGCACTGGCAGTTCGATTGCAGATTATTACTCTCAGACGGCCGCACTCGATGGATCAGCGTCAAGGGCAAGGTGCTGGGCAACGCTGATAACAATCCACGCCTACGCGGCATTGCATCAGACATCAGCGAGCTAAAACGCAGCGAGGCCCTGGCCAAAGGACAGCAACAGGCATTGGCACAGGCGGTAGCAGGTGCTCCGCTCAAGCAGATTCTCGATACCCTCACGCGCTCTGCTGAAGAACAAGCTGGCGGCAATATATGGGCGTCAGTCATGCTGATGGATACTGATGGCCAGCACCTTCGGTTCGGCTCAGCCCCCACACTTCCCGAGTCATTCAATCAGACAGTAGAACGTATTCCCATTGGTCCCCTGGCAGGCTCCTGTGGTACTGCTGCTTATACAGGCAGCCCCGTTATTGTTAGCGATGTCGAGAGCGACCCACGCTGGGTTGAGGCCAAGTCGGCCATACTCACCTATGGTTTCCGCGCCTGCTGGTCACGCCCGATCCTGTCATCCTCTGGAAAGGTGCTAGGAACACTGGCTTATTATTGCAGGGAGGCACGTAAGCCAAGCGCCTTCGAACTGGAGTCCATGCGGCTGCTGGTCAATACAGCGGCATTGGTCATCGAGCGGGACCTGGAAACCACTGAGCGCAAAGCAGCGGAGCAGGCTCTTCAAGCAAGCGAGCAGCGCTTTCGCTCATTGGTAAATGCCACAGGCGCAATCGTGTGGACGGCCTCTCCCACTTTGGAGATCGTCTCGCCACAGCCAGACTGGAGCGCCTTTACCGGTCAGACACAGGAAGAAATGCAGGGCTTTGGCTGGATGAAGGCTGTTCACCCGGATGATCAGGAGCCAACCGCTGCGCTGGGAGCAAAAATGCTACAGGACCGCCAGTCTGTGTATGCCCAGTACCGCCTCCGCCGTGCCGATGGCCAATACCGGCATGTAAGTGGCTATGCTGTTCCCATCCTCGACATGGAAGGCAAGCTTATCGAGTGGGCAGGCAGTTATACGGATGTCACCGAACAAAAGCTGGCCGAGAGCCGTTTGCATCAGTTGGCTAACCACGACATGCTGACTGGCCTGCCTAATCGTGCCTATCTAAACGAACATCTGCAGGCCTTAATTAATTTCACCCCCCTTAATAACCTCATCGCGATTATGCTGATCGACCTTGACCGCTTCAAGCAGGTCAACGACTCGATGGGGCACGATGCAGGCGATACGATGCTGCGTGAGGTTGCTAAGCGATTGAGAGCCGCCGTCCCTCAAGGGGATCTAGTCGCTCGCCTGGGTGGCGATGAGTTTGTCGTGATTGCCCATGCACCGGAAGGCAAAACCTCTGCTCAGACAATAGCTGACGACATTATTCGAGCGGTTGCTGCTCCGATCGAGATCAATGGCAGCCGCGTTTTTTCTGGCGCATCTGTAGGGATCGGACTTTATCCGCAACATGGCCGCACGAAGGAAGAACTGGTTCAGCATGCCGATATCGCGATGTATCGCGCCAAGGCTGCAGGGGGCCACTGCTATCGCATCTTCTCAGACGAGATGAGCATCGAAGCCAAGAGCCGAATGGTACTGGAGACTGCGCTGCATCAGGCACTGGAACAGAACGAGTTTTCACTTTGCTATCAACCCCGGATGCAGTTACCTGAAGGTAAGCCCAAGGGCGTTGAAGTTTTGATCCGCTGGAATCATCCAGAGCAAGGGTGGATTTCACCGGTGGACTTCATTCCGATTGCCGAGGAAATTGGGATGATTGACGAATTGGGGCTATGGGTTCTGCACAAGGCCTGTCGAGAAATTCATGACCTCTCCAGGCGACTTGGGCAAGTGCTGGAATTGTCCGTAAACCTGTCGCCGTATCAACTAAAGTCTCCTAACCTGAAAGACAAGATAGAAGCGATCCTCGAGGAGACCGAACTGGAGCCCTGTCATCTCGAACTTGAGCTTACGGAAGGTGCCTTCATCGAGGATATGGATGCCTCCAATCAGGCACTTAGGGCGCTCAAAACGCTGGGTATCCAGCTAGCGGTAGATGACCTTGGAACGCGCTACTCGGGTATCTCCTACCTCAGGCGCTTTCCTATCGACACCGTCAAGCTCGACCGCACCCTTATTACCCATCCTGCCGAAGGCCTGGATCGCTATGTATTCATCAAGGCCATCACTGACATGGCTCACGCGCTGAACCTTGTGGTTGTAGCAGAAGGCGTGGAGGACGCGGAGACACTCGAACTTCTCAAGCGGGCTCGCTGTGATGAAGCGCAAGGGTATTTTTTGGCCGGACCTCTTACTCTGGAGGACTTGTTCGCGTTTCTGTCAGCGCCCCAGCGCATTACCTAACACGCCCCTTAAGCGCTTTCTTCAGGAGTCATTTAGATAGCCCAACCTGCAAGGTGCTAGACTGGCAGCCAGGTATGTTGGGAGGGATCGCTGTGAAATGGGCAATTCTGGCGGTTACGGTATCAGGCCTAAGCGGCTTTGCTCAGGCAGATACCATCCTTAAATGCGTCGACAAGGCAGGACAGATCACCTTTACACAAGGCCGCTGCCCGTCTGGCCAGTCCCTGGCTGACCGCATAGAAGTTGATAACCCTCCACCCAGTGGGAGCGGGCCAGTGACTCGCATGGCTGCTCCGATGCCGCCACCAGAGGCCGAGCAGCCCAAGGTGGAACCTCAAGCTAAAACGCCCAAGTCAACTAGTCGCTCAACCTCAGACTCTGACGAGTATTATGAGCGCGACGATGAGTATGATTACGACGCCTCTCCACCCATTCGGCAAGACCGCTACTACCCTTATCCGGAGCCTTATTACGGTGGGCATCGTCCACCCTGGCACCACTATCCCAGGCCAAACCCGCCAGCGCCTCAGCCGACCCCCGAGCCCGCGCCCCGGCCCAGCGTAACAGAACGCGGACGAGCAGCAATCGAGCAGAAAAAAGCACAGGTAGAAGCACAAAAAGCCGAGCGTAGGCGCCTGATGGACCAACGCTAGCGTTCCCTGATTTGGCGTTGTTTTGCGCAGCATCAGCCCTTCGCCTAGCCCTGTCTATATTCTTTTCTGCCACTCGTTCTCAGCAGGCGATATAGGTAAATAAGCACGATTACCGCCAGCACAATCTTGGAGGCCGGATCCAGAAATGTTGCAACACGTTCATATTCGGCGTTCAGCAGGTAACCTGCCAAGGTCAAAACTGTCGTCCAGATCAGCGAGCCCGCTAACGTGTAACCTGCAAACCGACGAAATGGCATGTGGGCAATACCGGCCGGAACGGAGATCAGTGTGCGGATTGCAGGCACCAGGCGACCAAAGAACACCGCCTTGCTGCCGTGCGCCCTAAACCACACAGAAGCCTCGCCCACATCGTTGGGAGAAATGGTCAACCAGCGGCCATAGCGTTGCGCCAGCCTGCGCATGCGCGCCTCTCCCCATACCGCACCCGCGTAGTACCACGGTAGCGCTCCCAGGAAAGACCCAAGCGTTCCTGCAAGTACGACGCCGATAAAGCTCAATTCGCCCCTTGCTGCCAGGAAGCCTGCCAATGGCATGATGACCTCTGATGGAATAGGTGGGAATACGTTTTCCAGAAACATGAGCAAGAGAATGCCCAGGTACCCCCCCTGCTGGATTAGTCCTGTAATAGCGTCAAACACGCAAAAGCCCTCAGTAGAAGAATAAGTTGGGGCAGCCTGGCTGCACGGACTGCATAACAGCACCATTGACGTACCTGTCATGAAGCCTGGCGGGATTGGAGTAATACGTGCTCAGGTGCCCTTCTGTCAGAACAAGGCCTAAGACCGTGAATACTGGCAAAGTTAGGGCATCAGGCTTTTGTCTTTATTACTGAACGTTAACGCCTTGTCCAAGGCGCATGGCAATGATGCGCCGGCCTATCGTCTGTCTCTTTTGCACGACAGAGACTGTGCGGCGCATCACTGGAACAGTACACTTGCCGCCTTTTGCGGAACCGCAACATGAGCCAGCCGGACTCCTCTCCCTCCCGTCATGAACTGGTCTACGGTCTCGACGATCAGCCTCGTTTGCCTATTGCCCTGCTTGCTGCGCTGCAGCACCTGCTGGCAATCATTGTTCCGATCGTCACACCTGGGCTTTTAATCTGTCAGGCACTGGGTGTTTCACCACGGGATACCAACCTGATCGTTTCCATGTCACTGGTAATTTCAGGTATTGCCACATTCATTCAATGTCGCCGGTTCGGCCCATTTGGTGCAGGACTCCTGATCGTTCAGGGTACCAGTTTCAATTTTGTGGGCCCGCTAATTGCCGGCGGTGCGCTGATGGTCAAACAGGGCACACCGGTCGAAGCGGTCATGGCAGCCATTTTCGGGGTTGTCATGGCAGGCTCCTTCGTTGAAATGGGTATTTCCCGCATCCTGCCTTTTGTAAAACGTCTGATCACTCCACTTGTGACTGGTATCGTAGTGCTCATGATTGGTCTCACCCTTATTAAGGTCGGTCTGATCAGCATGGGGGGCGGCTTTTCAGCCATGGGCCAGGGCACTTTTGCCAACGGCGAGAACTTGCTGCTATCCGGCGTGGTATTGGCAATCATCGTTGTGCTCAACCGCGTTCGGGTGGTGTGGGTCCGCAGCGCAGCCATTGTCATTGCACTACTGGCCGGGTATGGCTTGGCGGCTTACCTGGGGCGCCTGGACTTTACCGGCATGCATGAAGCCCCCTTGCTCCAGGTACCGGTTCCTCTTCACTTCGGCCTGGGTTTTTCATGGGCGCTGTTCGTTCCCATGCTGGTGATTTATCTCGTCACATCATTGGAAGCGATTGGCGACGTAACAGCGACCAGTAAAGTCTCTCGCCAGCCGGTAGAGGGCCCTCTCTGGATGGCTCGAATCAAGGGCGGGGTATTAGTCAATGGTGCCAACTCCTTGCTGGCAGGCCTGTTCAACAGCTTTCCAAGCTCGATCTTTGCACAGAATAACGGTGTCATTCAGCTGACCGGCATTGCCAGCCGACACGTCGGTTTGTGGATTGCAGTCTTTCTGATTCTGCTCGGGCTGTTCCCGGCCGTTGCAGGCATAATCCAGGCGGTTCCAGAGCCGGTACTGGGTGGTGCTGCGCTTGTCATGTTTGGTGCGGTCGCAGCCTCAGGTATCAACATTCTGGCTGGCATTGAACTGGATCGCCGTGCCCTGCTCATTATTGCTGTTTCCCTGGCGCTGGGTTTGGGTGTATCCCAGGTTCCCGAGTTCCTTGCGCATATGCCGGCAGCACTACGGGATGTACTGAACTCGGGTGTAGCCACTGGTGGCCTTTGCGCGCTGATCATGAACTGGTTTTTGCCAGAAGGCGTCAAGGAAGTAGAGCAGGAATAAAGCCACTGTTATCGACATCTGCAACGGATGTCGATAACCCCCGCTCAACCCTTACGCACTTCATTGGTCAGAGGTTATATCGACCTTGCCTGCATACGGGAGAACCATGTCCGCCGCCTCCGACCACTCGATCGTACGTATCGGGGTCATTGCCGATACGCATAATCTTCTGCGCCCCGCCGCCTTGAGTGCTCTCCAGGGCAGTGACCACATTATCCATGCCGGTGATATTGGCAAACCCGAGATTCTCGAACGCCTTCGAGAGATTGCACCACTCACGGTTGTCCGCGGCAACAACGATACGGACGATTGGGCACAAGCCATACCGGAAACAGCCGAGCTTCGCTTTGGGGACGTACATGTCTACCTGATCCACATCCTTAAAGATCTGATGATTGATCCGGCTGCGGAAGGTATCCGCGTTGTTATCTGCGGACACTCGCACAAGCCAAAGCTGGAAGAGCGTGGAGGCGTACTGTATTTCAATCCAGGCAGCCCCGGTCCGCGACGTTTCAAACTGCCCCTATCTCTGGGACGTCTGACCATTCAGGGTTCAGAGATCAACGCTGAACTCATCACCCTGGACGTCTAGCAAAAGGCCTTCATAGCGAAGGCCTTGCCAGCGGTATCGGGCTGCGCTGACGCTGCCCTGCACAGGCAAAGTAGATAACGCCGCCGAGCGCCGATCCGGTAAACCAGCCATAGTTATAAAACCAGGTCATGACGCCTGTCGTTAAGGCAATCAGCGTCAGCACTACCGGAATACCGAATGCGACGAACCCCGCCACGTTATAGGCCGGATAGTGATCATCACGGTATAACCCGGCCAGATCGAGTTGCTGTTTTTTTACAATGAAGTAATCCACCACCATGATGCCGGCAATCGGGCCCAAGAGGCTGGAGTACCCCAGCAACCAATTTGAATAGACACTTTCCAGGCTTACGTCTGAGACAATCCAGCCCAACTTCTTTAACAGTTCATGAGCCATCAGCGCCAGGCCGACAACCCCTGTGAGCAACACGGCTCTGGTCCGGTTGATGTATCGGGGCGCCAGGTTTTGAAAGTCATTCGTGGGTGACACGATGTTTGCTGCCGTATTGGTCGACAGCGTTGCAACTACGATGAGGGCCATCGCCAACGCCACCCATACCGGATTCTGAATATGACCGATAAGCGAAACCGGATCAGAGACTGTCTCGCCGACCAGAGAGGCTGAAGCCGCTGTCATCACAACGCCCAGGGAGGCAAACAGGAACATGGTTACCGGCAGACCAATCACCTGTCCCACGATCTGATCTTTTTGGCTTCTGGCATAACGGCTGAAGTCTGGAATGTTCAGCGAAAGGGTCGCCCAAAACCCCACCATGGCAGTAAGCCCTGCCAGAAAATACGTGGTAACGCCCTCGCCTGCCGGACGCTTGGCCGGTTGAGCCAAAAGCTCTGTCATCGAGACATGGGGCATCGCCCACATCAGCAGGCCTATCCCGACAAACAATAGAAGCGGTGCCGACAGTGTTTCCAGCCATTTGATTGATTCGGCGCCACGGATTACCACCCATAGGTTAGCCGTCCAGAACAACATGAAGCCAATCACCTCCCCTGTACCACCCAGGGCCTTCCATCCGTCAAAGATCGAACCGAGAAACAGATGAATTGCCAGCCCGCCAAACAGAGTTTGGATACCAAACCAGCCACAGGCGACTACAGCACGGATCAGGCAGGGCACGTTTGAACCCAGGATGCCGAAGGCGCTGCGCAGGAGTACCGGGAAAGGAATACCGTACTTGGTGCCAGGAAAAGCATTTAACGTCAGCGGGATTAACACAATCAGATTAGCCAACAGAATGGTAACGAGAGCTTCACCCACCGATAGCCCAAAATAAGCCGTCAGTACGCCACCCAGCGTATAGGTCGGAACACAGACTGCCATGCCTACCCACAGCGCCGCGATATGCCATTTGTTCCAGGAGCGCTCCTCTATCCGGGTGGGTGCCATGTCATGGTTATAGCGCGGGCTATTCAAGACATCCGGGCCGGCATAGAGCTCATACAGGCCATCGCGGACAATCACCTCTGATCTGTTATGTGGCATGGCACGCTCTCCCTGATTCCTGTCGTAGGGGTGAGTAAGTCCTGCTAGCAGGCTGATGGACCCTCCTCTCAATAAGCGTGCCTAAATCCTTTCGAAACTATCTGGAGACGCCAGGCTTTCGTTAAGTGCTTGATATTAAAAGAACAATACTTGCCTACACTCTGCAGCAATAACACCTGCTCAAAAAAGCGAAGCCTCCTAAAAGCGTTATCAGGAATCAAACTGGTGCAGAGAAAAGTTAGCGTAATCGCTTCCAAACATTACACAGCGGGCAACCTGTTGATTGGGTTAAGAAAAACAGGACATCAACACGTGCAACAATTTGGTGAGCCACTGCTACTAAGGCAGTACCTAATACCTTTTTATTGATGCCAGCAAGGCCAGGAATATTGAGCGCTCTAGGCCCAACACACCCTAAAATAACAGCCGTTACTGTCTGCACAGCTTGTTCAAGCTGCCGGTCGCTCAGGGGCGTACGATCGTTAATGAGGCCAATCTGCTAATTGAATTCTGCATAATGCTGGGTCGAAGCTCAGACCATGTAGAGCAGATAAGCTGGCAGGATGCGCTTGTCACTTCCCCGTTGCCTGATGTTGACCTGCCTGCCGCTGGTCCATTCTGCCGGAGGCTCATCAAACGCTTCGCCCAGCAACGGAGCACCATGCATGGTCTCATTAGCCGCAGGAACAAGCACGGGCCTGATGCATCTTGGCGGGAATATAGCTCGTCAGCACTATACGAGGATCATCAAATCGCTCGAAGCAGAGCGTGTCCTTGGTCGAGAAGTGATGGTGCATATTTGAGCGAGGCAGCTCCGCCTCATGGGCGATATCCCCATGGAGGCTGCGCCAAAGCTCTTTTCAGCAAAGACCTTTTCGACAGCCGCAATATAGCCCTCACGTTCCTGCGGCGGATCTCGATCCTGTGATTAGCCATGACCTATCTGATACAAGCAGTAGATGCCAGGGCTATTCCAAGATCGTTTGCGAACCTAGAGCGACTCAGGCTCCCTTTTCTTCATCCTTGAACTGATCTTCGATATAGGTGATCTTCGTCTTGCCATGGGGAGCAGGATTACCCTCCTCGTCCAGATTGACGAAGACGATCTTGTCGATGGTCAGAATGCTCTTGCGGGTAATTTTGTTGCGAACCTCACACCGTAGCGTAATGGAGCTGCGACCAAATTCGGTAGCCGTGATACCCAGCTCGATGATGTCACCAATGCGCGACGCACTGACAAAGTTGATCTCGGAGATGTATTTGGTAACGACGCGTTGATTGCCTAGCTGAACGATGGCGTAGATCGCAGCCTCTTCATCTATCCACTTCAACAGACTGCCGCCGAACAGCGTGTTGTTGGCGTTCAAGTCCTCAGGCTTTACCCACTTACGTGTATGGAAATTCATGGTCCATCGTCTCCTTGAGTGATAGCAGTCCACAAGCTTAAACCCTTTCGCCCGTTAGAGAGGCCATCGAAGCGGTCGTTCCTCTCTATGCAGTCGATTACTGATCATCATGAATCCGGTACACCTACAAAGCTTGAGGATTGCCCGCTATACTTCGAGCCCGTGGCGATTTTCAAATCACCACCCGCCATCCTACCGAGGGGCGCTGCAGCAGGGCTTACCCTGTCAGGCTCGGAGGAGCGTAGCCGCAGGCCTGGCCTGCACACGCATCAACGGCGCCCATTCGCATTTATGGCTGTCCTGTAGCGGCATGTTAACGCCGGGGCAGCTAACAATTTCGAACGAATGGAGAGCTTAATGAGCGCTGTTATGACGCCTGCCGGTTTCAACGATTACAAGGTTGCTGATATTTCCCTGGCCGACTGGGGCCGTCGCGAAATCATCATCGCCGAGTCCGAAATGCCTGCCCTGATGGCCCTGCGCCGCAAATATGCCGGTGAGCAACCGCTAAAGGGTGCCAAGATCCTGGGCTGCATCCACATGACCATTCAGACTGCCGTGCTGATCGAGACGCTGGTATCGCTGGGTGCTGAGGTACGCTGGTCCTCCTGCAACATCTTCTCTACTCAGGATCAGGCAGCCGCTGCCATTGCCGCTGCCGGCATTCCTGTTTTCGCATGGAAAGGCGAAACCGAAGAAGAATATGAGTGGTGCATTGAGCAGACTATCCTCAAGGATGGCCAGCCCTGGGACGCCAACATGATCCTGGACGACGGCGGCGACCTGACCCAGATCCTGCATGACAAGTATCCGCAGGCTCTGGAGAAGATTCACGGCGTTACTGAAGAGACCACCACTGGCGTACACCGCCTGCAGGACATGCTCAAGAAAGGCACCCTGAAGATTCCGGCGATCAACGTCAATGATTCGGTTACCAAGAGCAAGAACGACAACAAGTACGGCTGCCGTCACAGCCTGAACGACGCCATCAAGCGCGCTACTGACCACTTGCTGTCCGGTAAGCAGGCCCTGGTTGTCGGCTATGGTGACGTGGGTAAGGGTTCTGCAGCCTCCCTGCGCCAGGAAGGCATGATCGTGAAGGTTTCCGAAGTGGACCCGATTTGCGCCATGCAGGCCTGCATGGACGGTTACGAAGTCGTTTCGCCGTACAAGAGCGGCCTGAACGATGGTACAGAAGCAAGTGTTGATGCCGACCTGCTGGGCAAGATTGACTTGATCGTCACCACAACCGGCAATGCTAACGTCTGTGACGCCAATATGCTCAAGAAGCTGAAGAAGCGCGCTGTAGTCTGTAACATCGGCCACTTCGACAATGAGATCGACACAGCCTTCATGCGCAAGAATTGGAGCTGGGAAGAAGTGAAGCCTCAGGTTCACAAGATTCACCGTACCGGCAAGGACATCGACCCTGCCAATGATGATTACCTTATCCTGCTGGCTGAAGGCCGTCTGGTAAACCTGGGTAATGCTACTGGTCACCCTAGCCGCATCATGGATGGCTCCTTTGCCAACCAGGTGCTAGCGCAAATGCACCTGTTCAATGAGAAGTTTGCAGACCTGCCAGTGGTCGAGAAGACCAAGAACGTAACGGTCATGGTTCTGCCCAAGAAGCTTGACGAAGAAGTGGCGCTGGAAATGGTCAAGGGCTTTGGCGGCGTCGTAACTCGTCTGACTCCAGAGCAGGCTGCTTATATCGGTGTAGAGCAGGACGGTCCGTTCAAGCCGGAAACCTACCGCTACTAAGCGCCAATAATGACTCCACAGGGAGAGGGTCACCCTTCTCCCTAGCAGTTCAGGAAAGCACCGCCCGAGTGGCGGTGTTTCTTGAGGAAGCGTCAACGCGCTCCAGGGATTACCAATGACTCGTACCACACCCAATGTCAGTTTCGAGTTCTTCCCAACGAAGACTGAAGCCGGCCACGAAAAATTGCTAAACACTGCTCGCCAGTTGGCCGGCTACTCTCCAGAATTCTTTTCCTGTACCTATGGTGCTGGCGGCTCTACCCGGGACCGCACCCTTACCACTGTTCTCCAACTCGACAGTGAAGTTCGTATTCCGACGGCTCCTCATCTCTCCTGCGTAGGCGACTCGAAGGCTGAATTGCGGGATCTGCTTATTCAATACCGCGACTCGGGCATCAAGCGTATCGTAGCCTTGCGCGGAGACCTGCCCTCGGGCATGGGTATTTCAGGCGGTGAACTGCGTTACGCCAATGAACTGGTCAGCTTTATTCGAGAAGAAACCGGCGATCATTTTCACATCGAAGTTGCCGCTTATCCGGAAGTTCACCCCCAAGCCCGTAACTTCGAAGCCGATCTTGCCAATTTTGTTCGCAAAATCAAGGCGGGAGCCAACGGCGCAATCACACAATACTTCTTTAATGCCGACAGCTACTTTCATTTTGTCGACAGAGCGTGCAAGCTAGGCGTAGATGCACCCATCATTCCTGGCATCATGCCGATTACCAACTACAGCAGCCTGGCTCGTTTTTCCGAAGCCTGTGGCGCCGAAATCCCACGCTGGATTCGTAAGCAGTTGGAAGCGTATGCTGACGATGTCAAAAGCATTCAGGCGTTTGGCCAGGAAATTGTGACAGACATGTGTGAACGCTTGTTGGCTGGCGGAGCGCCTGCCCTGCACTTCTACACATTGAATCAGGCTGAACCCAGCTTGGCTATTTGGAATAACCTCGGCTTCAAAAGCTGAAAAATCATCGCCTGGAGCCATTTTCCAGCCTTCCACCCAGCGCAGGGCGGCAGTGTGTGGAGAAGACGAGCAAATCAATATCGTCAGTTCCAGGCGAAACCGCGCCCCAACGTCGGCGGGACGCCGACTTAGTAGACAGGAACCCCGCATGTCCTTCACTTCCCTCGGGCTCTCCGAGGCCCTATCCCGCGCAGTAAATGACGCGGGTTATGTCAATCCGACTCCCGTTCAACAACGGGCCATTCCCGCTGTACTGCAAGGCCGTGACCTGATGGTTGCTGCCCAGACCGGTACCGGCAAGACAGGTGGATTTGCTCTGCCTGTTCTTGAGCGGCTCTTTCCGAACGGACAACCCGATGGCAAGAAAGCCGGCCCACGCCAGGCTCGTGTACTGGTGTTGACCCCTACACGAGAATTGGCTGCCCAGGTGCACGATAGCTTCAAGATCTATGCACGCGATCTTTCCATGCGTAGCACCTGCATTTTTGGCGGTGTTGGCATGAAACCTCAGGTTACTGCGCTATCCAAAGGACTTGATGTCCTGGTTGCCTGCCCTGGTCGCCTTCTAGACCTTGCCGGTCAGAATACTGTCGATCTGTCAGCCGTTGAAATTCTTGTGCTAGACGAAGCCGACCGCATGCTCGACATGGGTTTCATCCATGACGTCAAGAAAGTCCTTGCCCTGCTTCCAAAGCAGCGGCAGAACCTGCTGTTCTCGGCAACGTTCTCCAAGGACATTACTGACCTGGCCGACAAGCTTCTGCGTAACCCCGAGCGTATCGAGGTTACACCGCCGAACACGACGGTCGAGCGTATCGAGCAGCGCGTGTTCCGTATTGCAGCCACTCAAAAACGTGCGCTGCTGGCCCATTTGATTACCGTTGGTTCCTGGGAACAGGTACTGGTTTTCACGCGGACCAAGCACGGAGCTAATCGCCTGGCTGAATACCTGAACAAGAATGGCTTACCAGCCGCTCCGATTCATGGCAACAAGAGCCAGAACGCTCGTACCAAAGCGCTGGCTGACTTCAAGGACAACGGCATTCGTGTACTTGTGGCAACTGATATTGCTGCCCGCGGCCTCGATATCGACCAGCTTCCCCATGTGGTCAACTTCGAGTTGCCGAACGTGGAAGAAGATTATGTACACCGCATCGGTCGTACAGGCCGCGCCGGCCGTAGCGGCGAAGCCATTTCCCTGGTATCCCCCGATGAAGAGAAACTGCTGCGCGCTATCGAGCGCTTGACCAAGCAGAATATCCTTGAGGGTGACATGCTAGGTTTTGATCCAGCCAGTGCGCCGGTGGAGAAAGTTGAATCTCGGGAGCCGCAAGAGCCTCGCCGTCAGGCACGCCCGCCGCGCGCACCGCGTAAGCAACAGCCTGCCAGAACAGCGGGAGGCGAATCCCCAGTTGAAAGCGCAGCACCGCAGCAGGAGGAACGTCAGCCACGCCGCGGTCGCCACCAGAGTCAAACGCAAGGTCAAGATCAAGGTCAGGCTCGCGGAGGCAGAAACAAGCCACGCCAAGAGCGTGGCGGCGAACGGGAGCGTGGTAGCGAACGTCAGCCGCAACAAGCGACTCAACGTCCTCAAAGCCGCGACCCGGAAGTCTTCCTGGATGACGATTTTGACAACTTTGGTAACCGGGTCGATTACGTCAGCCCTTATCAGGGCAAGAATCGTCGTAACGGCAACGGTAACGGTCCGCGCCGGCCAGGCCAGGGGCAAACACCCCGAACCCACACTCAAGGCACAACGGCTCCAGGCGTTACGGCTCAGGCACGTCCGCCCCGTCCAAGACAAGGGCCTGCGAGTGACAGCAGCATGCCTGCAGCGGATAGCCGTGGACCGCAAAACAAACGTCGCAATAAACCGGCAGGACAGCGCCCTCGTCAGGAGAACCGCCCGTACCAGCCGCGTGAGCCTCGCGAACCGCGTCCAGCCACGGCAGAAGAGCGCTCGTCTCACAAGCCACAGCCGCGCATTCTGCACAAGCCTTCCCGTGCAGATCGTGCACTAACACCTGAACAACTGGACTCGCTACAGGTTCGACCAAAAAGCGAAAAGCCAGCCTTGTTGACACGTAACCGCTCGGCTGACGCCGACGCTTAACGTGCGTTCCATCCGGCATAGCCCGGATGGAAGCAGGCATAAAAAAAGCCGACTCAATTGAGTCGGCTTTTTCATGCTCCTGATTAACGCTAACGCTTAGGCGTTTGTGTCGGAGTCGCGCTGACGTTGTTATCCGTCGTACGTTCCAGCCACCCACCACCCAGTGCTTTATACAGGGTCACGCTACTGCTGAGCTGATTGAGACGGTCCGCCAGGAGCTGTTCCTGAGCGGAATATAACGAGCGCTGCGCATCCAACACGGTCAGGTAGTTATCAATTCCCTGACGATAGCGCTTTTCAGCCAAGTCATAGTATTCCTGACTTGCCTTCACCAGATCCCGCTGGGCCTGGAGCTGGTCATCGTAGGTTCCTTGAGCCGCAAGAGAGTCAGACACCTCCTGGAAGGCTGTCTGTATCGCTTTCTCATAAGCAGCGATGTTGATGTCCTTCTGGATCTTGGCCGCATCCAGGCTTGCTTTCAGACTGCCTGCGGTAAAGATCGGGATATTGATGCTGGGCGCAAACGTCCAGTATCCCGAATGGGCATCAAACAAGCCGGAAAGCTCTCGACTGCCTGTTCCGCCTTGGGCCGTCAGGCTGATGCTGGGAAAGAAAGCGGCACGGGCTGCACCGATATTGGCATTGGCTGCCTTGAGGTTAAGCTCGGCCTGTAGCACATCCGGGCGGCGTTGCAACAGCTGTGAGGGCAAGCCGGCTGGCAGCTTGGCCAGCAGGTTATTGTCATCAAGGCTCTTACCGGTAGGCAGATCAGCTGGCAAAGGAGCGCCTAGCAGCAGACCTAATGCGTTACGGTCCTGTGCCTCCTGACGGGTGTACTGCGCAAGGCTCGCACGAGCGCCTTCCAGCGCGGTGCGAGACTGACGCAGATCCAGACCACTACCAACCCCGTTATCCAGCAGACGCTTGGTCAGATCAAAGGAGCGCTGATAAGCATCCAGCGTGTCGCGGGTAAGCTGGAGCAGCTTCTGATCGGTTTTCCAGGTGAAGTAGGCATTGGCCACTTCGGAAATCAAACTGATCTGCGTGCTGCGACGAGCCTCGACAGTTGCAAAATAACTCTGCAGAGCCTGCTCATTCAAGCTGCGCAACCGACCGAAGAGGTCTAGCTCATAGGCTGACATACCGAGGGTTACCGTGTACTGGCTATTGATCGAGCCACTACTTGAACCACCCGCTCCGGCTGCACCGGTGCTTTGCAACAGTTCTTGAATGGCTGCAGCCGAACTCATGTCCGCCGGTGTGCGCGTCCGTGAGCCATTGGCATTGACGCCAATGGTTGGGAACAGCTCTGCACGCTGGATACGGTACTGCGCCTGATACAGGCGAACATTCAGAGCTGCCTGGCGCAGGTCACGGTTGTTATCCAGAGCCACCTGAATCAAACGCTGCAACTGCGGATCGCTATAGAACTCACGCCAGCCGATATCGGCCGTAAACTCGGTGCCACTGCTGGTCGGATTATCCTTGTACGCATCGCCTTGCGGCCAGGCATTTTCAACGGGCGACGCCGGTCGCTCGTAATCGGGAATCAAGGTACAGCCTGAAAGCAGTACTGCACCTATTGCAATGGATAAAAGAGACTTCTTCATACTCAATGTCTTCCCTCGGCGCCTGATTCCTGCTCACGCGAGGCCTTGTCTTTGAACAGACTGCTAACCACGACGTAGAACATCGGAATCCAGAAGATCGCCAAAACGGTTGCGGTCACCATCCCGCCAATTACACCCGTACCTACCGCGTGCTGGCTACCGGAGCTGGCACCATTGGAAATGGCCAGCGGAATCACACCCAGGATAAAGGCCATGGAGGTCATGATGATCGGACGCAGACGCATCCGGGCAGCTTCTACGGCAGCATCAACGATATTCTTGCCGCCCTCATGCAGCTCCTTGGCAAACTCAACGATCAGAATCGCGTTCTTGGCCGACAGACCGATGGTGGTCAACAGACCCACCTGGAAGAATACGTCGTTCGCCAGCCCCCGGAAGTAAGTTGCCAGAAGCGCACCGATTATCCCGAGCGGTACTACGAGAATAACTGCGATCGGAATCGACCAGCTCTCATACAGCGCTGCCAGACAAAGGAAGACTACAACCAGGGACAGGGCATACAGCGCAGGCGCCTGCGATCCTGAGAGTCGCTCTTCATATGACATGCCGGTCCAAGCGATACCAAAGCCCTGAGGCAGCTCCTTGGCCATATTCTCGATCTCATCCATGGCATTACCGGTACTGTTACCCGGCGCCGGTGCACCCTGGATCTCGACAGACGAGACACCGTTATAGCGCTCAAGCTTGGGCGAGCCGTAGACCCACTCACCGTGAGCAAAGGCTGACATGGGCACCATTTCGCCGCTACCGTTACGTACATACCACTTACCCAGATCTTCCGGATTCATCCGGGAGTTGGCCTCGCCCTGTATATACACACGCTTGACTCGGCCACGGTCGATAAAGTCATTGACGTAGCTGGATGCCCAGGCAATCGACAAGGTCTGATTGATATCAGTTTGAGACACACCCAGTGCCCGTGCTTTTTCATCGTCGATGATCAGCTTGTACTGTGCTTCATCATTCAAACCATTCGGACGCGTCTGGGTCAGCTTTGGATTCTGCGCCGCCATACCCAAGAGTTGGTTACGCGCCTCCATCAGCTTCTCGTGGCCTAGGCCTGAGTTGTCCTGAAGGTAGAAGTCGAAACCAGTGGCATTACCCAGCTCTAGTACCGCTGGCGGAACGATAGCAAAGATCATCGCGTCCTTGATCTGCGACAGATATCCCATCGCACGGCCGGCTACCGCGCTGGCACGATCATTGGCGTCGGGACGATCTTCCCACGGCTTAAGCTGAACGAACGCAAGGCCCGAGCTCTGACCTCGGCCAGCAAAGCTGAAACCGTTTACCGTAAACATGGAGCTGACCGCCGAGGCGTCATTCTTCATCATCATTTCACGCATCTGATCCAGTGCAGCCTGGGTCCGAGCGGCTGAAGAACCTGTTGGTGTCGTTACCTGCACAAAGATGACACCCTGGTCTTCCTCAGGCAGGAAGGATGAAGCAATGCGGGTAAACATGAACGCCATACCAGCCAGGATAACGACGTAAACCAGCAGGAACGGCACCTTATGGCGAATAACCGCAGCAACACTACGCTCGTAACGATTAACGCCACTATCGAATTTGCGGTTGAACCAGCCAAAGAAACCGCGTTTCTCGTGATGGTTCTTGTCGATCGGCTTAAGGATCGTCGCGCATAGGGCCGGTGTCAGGATCAATGCTACCAGTACCGACAGGGCCATGGCCGAGACAATAGTGATCGAGAACTGTCTGTAGATCACCCCTGTCGAGCCGCCAAAGAAGGCCATCGGCACAAATACGGCAGAGAGAACCAGGGCGATACCGACCAGCGCACCCTGGATCTGATCCATGGATTTGCGGGTTGCTTCCTTGGGACTAAGCCCCTCCTCAGCCATTACCCGCTCGACGTTTTCCACCACAACGATGGCATCGTCCACCAGCAGGCCAATCGCCAACACCATCCCGAACATGGTCAGGATGTTGATGGTAAAGCCCGACGCGAACAGGATACCGAACGTACCCAGCAGGACGACCGGAACCGCAATGGTAGGAATCAAGGTAGCCCGGAAGTTCTGCAGGAACAGGTACATCACGAGGAATACGAGCAGAATCGCCTCGCCCAGCGTCTTGACTACCTCATGAATCGAGGCAGTTACAACAGGCGTGGTGTCATACGGGTACACCACCTCCATGCCTTCGGGCATGAAGGGTTTGAGTTGCTCGATGGTCGCACGAACGGCCTTGGACGTGTCCAGAAGGTTGGCACCGGTGGCCAGACGCAGCGCCATACCCGACGCTGGCTTACCGTTAAACTGCGCGTCAATCGAATAACTCTCTCCGCCTAGCTCAATACGTGCGACATCTCGCAGGCGCACTTGGGAGCCATCAGGATTGACCTTGAGGAAGATATCCCCGAACTGCTCCGGTGTTTCCAGACGGGTACGCCCGATAATAGTAGCGGTGAGCTGCTGGTGCTCAACGGCAGGCAAACCACCCAGCGAACCGGAGGCCAGCTGAACGTTCTGGCTCTGGATAGCACTGGAAACATCACTGGGAATGAGCTGATATTTAGTCAGTTTGGCCGGATCCAGCCAGATACGCATGGCGTATTGCGAGCCGAAGACCTGGAAGTCGCCTACACCTGGGGTCCGCGCGATCGGGTCGCGCATATTGGAGACGATGTAGTTAGACAGGTCTTCACGGGTCAGGGAGTCATTGTTTGACACCAAGCCCACCACCAGCATGAAGTTACGCTGGTACTTGGCAACCCGAAGACCCTGCTGCTGTACTTCCTGCGGCAGGAGTGGCGTTGCCAGCTGCAGCTTGTTCTGTACCTGTACCTGCGCAATGTCGGGATCAGTGCCCTGATTGAAGGTCACGATAATGCTCATGCTACCGTCAGAGTTGGACTCTGACGACATGTAGCGCAGATTATCGATCCCGTTCATCTGCTGCTCGATGACCTGGACGACCGTATCCTGAACGGTCTGTGCCGACGCGCCTGGATAGCTCACCTGGATCGAAACAGCCGGTGCCGCAATGTTGGGGTACTGGTTGATCGGTAGGTTAAGAATGGCGAGACCGCCCGCCAGCATGATCACCAGGGCAAGTACCCAGGCAAAAATGGGGCGGTCAATAAAGAATCTTGACATCGACAGCGGCTCCCTTATTGCTGCTTATCGGCATTGCCCTGCTGTGCAGGTTGTGCCGAGTCGCCGGGCATGGCTACGTTGGTAGCCGGCTTGGTCGTAACCGAAGCGCCGGGTCGAATACGCTGCAGGTTTTCAGTAATCAATTGGTCGCCTGCCTTCAAACCGTTAGAAATCAGCCAGTTGGTGCCAATGGTGCGCTCGGTCTTCACAATACGCTGCTCGACTTTGTTGTCTGGCGTCACGACCATAGCAATGGCGTTACCCTTGAGGTCACGGGAAATACCCTGCTGAGGCGCCAGAATGGCCGTTTGACGGACCCCTTCCTGCAGTTGTGCACGCACGAACATGCCTGGCAGCAGCAAACGATCAGGGTTGGGGAATTCAGCGCGAATGGTAACCGAGCCTGTCCCCTGATCTACGGAAACTTCCGAGAATTGCAGCTTGCCTGGATGCTTGTATTCAGAGCCATCCTCCAGCATCAGCTTGACTTGGGCAGCGTCTTCACCCACACGCTTGATCAGACCACTGTCCAGCTCACGACGCAGGCGCAGCATATCGGTGCTGGACTGAGTCACATCCACATAAATAGGATCGAGCTGGTTGATTGTTGCTAACGCCGTGGTCTGGTCAGCGGTAACCAATGCGCCTTCCGTTACCAGCGAACGGCTGATCTGACCTGAAATCGGGGCAGTTACCTTGGTGTACGCCAAGTTGATTTCAGCAGTACGCAGGTCAGCCCTGGCTGTTTCTACCTGGGCCTCGTTCTGTTTGAGAGTAGATTGGGCATCGTCCGCTTCCTGGCGGCTGATCGCTTCGTCCTTTACCAGGGCCGCATAGCGCTGGGCCTTGAGTCGGTTGGATGCCATGCTCGCCTGCGCCTGGGCCAGCGTAGCCTTGGCTGCATTCAAGTTAGCCTGATACGTACGGGGATCGATCTGATAAAGCTGCTGACCAGCCTTAACCTCAGACCCTTCTTTGAAGAAACGCTTCTGGAGAATGCCGCCGACCTGTGGTCTGACTTCCGCTACACGGAATGCCGAGGTTCGGCCAGGCAATTCGGTAGTCAGGGTAACAGGCTGCTCCTTGAGCGTAACCACACCTACTTCAACCGCTTGTGGCTGTTGCTGCTGAGCCTGCTGCGCCTGATCCTGCTTATCGCATCCATTGAGCGTCAGCGTCGCCAGCAGTAAAACCGGGACAAAATAAGCATGCGCCGACTTGATGTGCATATCGGAGTCCTTGAACAAAACCTTTGAATAGGGGGCTAGGCAACGCGACGCTATGCGATCGCATCATTCTTGGCAGATTCTTGTGATTACCCAATATACTTACGTACATGGTTGTTTGTAAACAGGAACACGTCGACTACAGGACTTATCCAAGTGATTGAAACAATCACTTGGCATCTTGCTCCTGAACTTTAAGCAGACCCGCATTCAATGTGATGTGTTTCATGGCTAATAGGCTAAATCACAGTTGAACCTGAATATTTAGCCTATACAGTGTGCAAAAGTTGTGAAGATTTAAGGGCCATCATCACTTTTGCCATACTAGGCCCATAAAAAAAGCGCAGCCCTTGTAGAGCTGCGCTTTATGTATCGAAATATTATTTACTGACGCACACCTTCCAGCGACAGTGTCAGTTCAACTTCCTGGGAAGCTGGGCCTAGGTCACGCTGGATGTTGAAATCCTTGAGTTTCAGCTTGGTCGAACCCTCAAAGCCGGCACGGTAGCCGCCCCATGGATCGTCACCCTGCCCCATCACCTTGGCCTTGATCACTACAGGCTTGGTTACGCCGTTAAGTGTCAAATTACCTTCGATATCAGCAGCGTTGTCACCGGTTGGCGTTACCTTCGTCGACTCGAAGGTTGCCGTCGGATGAGCCGATGCATTCAGAAAGTCTGCACTACGCAGGTGCTTGTCGCGCTCGGCATGATTAGTATCAACGCTATCGGTCTTGATCGTGACGCTCACCTTATCTGCGGCAGGATTCTTTTCGTCATAGATGAAATTGCCGTCAAAATCCTTGAACGTCCCGTAGAGCCAGCTGTAGCCCAAGTGCTGAATACGGAACTGGATAAAGGCATGCTGCCCTTCCTTATCGATCTTGTAGTCAGCAGCCATAGCATGGCCGGCCGTCAACAATGCGGTTCCCAGTGCCAGAGCAGCAAAGCTTTTCTTCAACATCATGGTATCTCCCTTCTGAAATAGGTCACGTTATGCCCGGCGTCGGCCAAACATACGCAACAACGTGGCATCGTGATCGATAAAGTGGTGCTTGAGCGCAGCGAGCACATGTAGTCCACTCAAAATAATCAGTGTCCAGGCCAGCCAGAGATGGATCGCGCCGGCCCAGTCGGCCTGATCGCGTAATCCACTGACGGTCGCCGGCACACTGAACCAGCCAAATACATTGATCGGCTGACCTTCAGCCGTCGAGATAAAATAGCCTGCAACCATGACACTCAGCATGAGCGCATAAAGCGTCAGATGGCCAAACTTGGCAGCCAGCTGAGTAAACTGACTCCCTGTAACCGCAGGCGGGCGACTAACGAAGCGCCAGACGATGCGCATGACCAGTGCGATCAACAGCAGGATACCAATGCCTTTATGAATCTCTGGGGCGCGGTGATACCAAGGACTGTAATAGTCCAACTCACGCATCCACAACCCAAGCCAGAACAAAGCAACAATTGCAATGGCCATCGCCCAGTGCAGGGTTACACTAACCAGCCCATAGCAATGCGGATCGTTACGCCAATTCATCATGAATCTCCTTGTCCATGCAGATAGCAAGCCTAGCGGTAAACGTATCGAAATGAAGCGGAAAAACTTGCTTTAATCGATCGTTTTATTAGATGTAACGAGTCGTTAGGTCTGGTGTGAAGGAGAATATAGACGCTAGAGGGGATAACGCTAGAAAACCGCCTGGTAAGACACCAGGCGGTGAAACATGCTGTAAATCAGTGTATCCAAGAAAACATGCGAGAAAAGAATCCCTTCTTTTCATCGGTTGCCTTGGGCGTCACCTCGGGCATGCTGCTGGCAGGTTTGGTTTCCGCCTGCTTGGCTTCAGGCGCAGCGGACTTACCTGCCGCAAGATCTTCGACCTGCCGAGCTGCCCGCTGGCCACTAACCAAGGCGCCCTCCAACGTACCTGGATGCAACGCATCGGTATGCTCGCCAGCAAAGACGACCCGCCCTTGGGGCTGTTCCCATACACGCCAGTAACGACTTACCTGACCTGGCCCGTATGCCAAATAGGATCCACCTACACCCGGATCGGTACTATAGCGCCGGACTTCATAGCCCGAAAATGCACCACGCGCCTTTGGATAAAATGCATTCAGGCGAATCAGGACCTGATCAGCCAATTGGCGATCCCCGAAAGCCTGCATCACTCGGGCATTGTCGCCGGACAGGTTGATCAGAACATTAGCCCCACCCTTGATGGCTGGCTCGATCCACAACATGCCTAGTCCCTGATCACTATAGATTTCGCCGGAGAGACGAGATTTGCTATCCCAGACCGGAGTCTTGAACTTCAGGAGAATCTGGTCCCTCCATCCATAGTTGGTCCCTTTGAGAGCAGCACGCTGTGCCTCGGTCAACTCCGGCGTCATTTGAATTGAGCTTAAGGCACGCAGCGGTACAGCCATGACGACGTAATCGGCGTGATAGCCGGTCGGTCCTACCTTGACGGTCACACCATCCTTTTCCTGATTAATGGCTGAGACTTTGGAGTTGGGCCTGAGCGTCTTGATCTGCTTGACGAATGCCTGCGCCAGCACAGTGCTGCCACCAGGCAAGCGGGCCGCGCGTAAATCAGCGTCACTCACATCACGATAGGCACGGGTCTGCTGGGCCAGATACAGCAATGAAAGGCGCGATGGCTCATCGTAGCGGCTGCGGATCCTCTGATTGATCAACTTGCGAGCCAGGGGCGGCAGGTTTTGTTTATCCAGCCAATTGGATACGTTTGTCTGATCCAACGCAAACAACCCTTTACCCGCGGTTGGTTTAAGCGGATCACTAATGGATGCGGCAAGACCCTCCAGCGCCTTATCGACACGCTTGAGCGCAGCACTCACGTCGGGCATCTTTTGGGCGAGGTCGTCGGGAGAGTAATACTGCCCTTCGATCAGATAACCTGGTGTGCGTACGTAGCTGGGCGCATCGACCGTCTTGATCTTGAAGGTATCCAGATAATTATTGAGAGCTGGCTGCGCCTTGGCATTACCGATCCACTCACTGGTTGCCAACGCCGAACGCCCGCCAACACTGGGCTTGGCCTCTAGTAGAGTGACTTGCCATCCCGCTTTTTGCAGTTCATAAGCCGAGGCCAGACCTGCCATGCCAGCGCCAATAACAATGGCCGAACGGCCATTTCCTTTAGCGGCAGGCTGCTCCGCTTCTTTCGTCGCCGGCTTTTCTGCATGCCTCTCGACATGCTTTTCAGTATGCCCTTGAGCATGCTTTTCCACCTTGCCTGAGGCAAGAGCAGATACACTGAACAACCCATAAACAGCCAGCGCTCCAAGGCGCGCTATATATACCGACATCTTTCAGACTCCTCAGCCCCAACGGCGGTGCGCAGCATACGCCAGCGAAGCGGCGTCCACTAGAGACGCCTTGCTACCGTTCGGAGCATTGCATAGGCTTGCCAGCACAATGTGTTTGGAGGGCGACCTTTATGGGCTTAAATGCCGAGTGGATGCAGCGCGATTTGAATGTGCTGTGGCATCCCTGTACCCAGATGAAAGACCATGAGCGTTTGCCAGTCATCCCGATCAAATCCGGTCGTGGCGTGTGGTTAGAAGATTTTGAAGGTAACCGCTACCTCGATGCGGTCAGCTCTTGGTGGGTCAATGTATTTGGCCATGCCAACCCACGTATCAACCAGCGGATCAAGGATCAGGTCGACCAACTGGAACATGTGATTCTGGCTGGCTTCAGCCATCAGCCTGTGATTGAGCTATCCGAGCGGTTGGTACAGATGGCACCGGCGGGGCTTGATCGTGTCTTCTATGCTGACAACGGCTCGTCCTGTATCGAAGTTGCGCTGAAGATGAGCTATCACTACTGGCTTAACAGCGGAAGGCCGGAAAAGAAGAAGTTTGTCACCCTGACCAACAGTTACCACGGCGAAACGGTAGCCGCCATGTCGGTAGGTGACGTAGCGCTTTTTACCGAAACCTATAAGTCTCTTTTACTGGATACTTTCAAGGTGCCCAGTCCCGACTGTTATTACCGTCCAGAAGGTGTGGATTGGGAGACACACTCCCGCACCCTGTTTGCGCACATGGAACAGACCCTGGCGGAGCATCATCAGGAAGTAGCAGCCGTTATCATTGAGCCGCTGATTCAGGGAGCCGGTGGTATGCGCATGTACCACCCGGTCTATCTCAAGCTCTTACGTGAAGCTTGTGATCGCTACGGTGTACACCTGATTCATGACGAGATCGCCGTTGGGTTTGGCCGCACAGGTACCATGTTTGCCTGCGAACAGGCAGGTATCCGCCCAGACTTTCTGTGCTTATCCAAGGCTCTGACAGGTGGCTATCTGCCTCTTGCAGCCTGCCTGACGACAGATGAGGTCTACCAAGCGTTTTACGATGAGTACGACACCCTGCGCGCGTTCCTGCATTCTCACAGCTATACAGGCAACCCGCTTGCCTGTGCAGCGGCCCTGGCAACACTGGATATCTTTGCAGAAGACAAGGTAATCGAAGCCAACAAGGCGCTTGCATTACGGATGCACCAGGCGACCCGGCATCTGGTGGATCATCCCCATGTCGCCGAGGTTCGCCAGACCGGCATGGCCCTGGCTATTGAAATGGTACAGGACAAGGCCAGCAAGACTCCCTTCCCCTGGCAGGAGCGCCGCGGCCTGAAAGTCTTTCAGCATGGGCTGACCCGGGGAGCCCTGCTCCGTCCGCTAGGCAATGTGGTTTACTTTTTGCCACCGTACATCATTACACCTGAAGAGATTGATTTCCTTGCAACAGTTGCCAGCGAAGGAATCGATCTGGCCACATGTGAAAAGGTGCAAGTACCCGTCACCGGGTTTCATCCCAACCATCGTGATCCGGGTTAACCTCAGCTCAATAAAAAGCCCCGCTCATGCGGGGCTTTTTATGAAGTAATAAGGCTTATTACCAGAGATTGTCGCCCAGCCCGTCCAGGTAACGCTCGACATCCAGCGCAGCCATGCAACCAGCACCCGCCGAGGTAATTGCCTGGCGATAGGTATGGTCAGCAATATCACCGGCAGCAAAGACGCCCTCGATGCTTGTCGCGGTGGCATTGGACTCGCGGCCACCCTTGACCACTACATAGCCGTCCTTCAGCTCCAATTGGCCTTCGAACAGCGATGAATTGGGAGTATGACCAATTGCAACGAAAAGACCGGCTACCTGAATATCATCAGTGCTGCCATCGTTGTTCTTCAGGCGGACACCTGTAACGCCCAGGTTGTCACCCAACACTTCGTCTACAGCTGCATTAAGCTTCAGCTCAATCTTGCCTTCAGCTACACGGGACTTCAGCTTGTCCTGCAGGATCTTTTCAGCGCGGAACGTATCACGGCGATGAATAAGCGTAACCTTGCTCGCGATGTTGGCCAGGTAAAGCGCTTCTTCGACCGCTGTATTACCACCGCCGACTACAGCCACTTCACGATTGCGATAGAAGAAGCCGTCACAGGTAGCGCAGGCAGACACGCCCTTGCCCATGAAGCTTTCTTCGCTGCTCAAGCCCAGATAACGTGCACTGGCGCCTGTAGCGATAATCAGTGCATCACAGGTATAGGTGTTGCTATCACCCTTCAGGGTGAAAGGCTTATTGGCCAGATCGACGCCATTGATATGGTCGAAAACGATCTCGGTTTCGAAACGCTGGGCATGCTCGCGCATACGCTCCATCAGCGCAGGACCCGTCAGGTCATGGGGGTCTCCCGGCCAGTTGTCTACTTCAGTCGTGGTAGTGAGCTGTCCACCCATCTGCATGCCGGTGATCAGTAACGGCTTTAGGTTGGCGCGTGCAGCATAGACTGCCGCGGTATATCCAGCAGGGCCGGAACCGAGAATGATGACTCGAGCATGACGAACTTCAGACATGTTTGTCTCCATGCCGCGCATGAGGCGTCGGCACACGTGCTAATAAAAAGGGCTGTCGAAGCACCAGGGGAAGGCTTACAAAGTCGACAGCCCGCGAACCGTGCGGGATTTACCGCTTATTGTCCAGAAGATTATCTGGATGACTGGTCAATGTCTGACCAGTCTGCTCAATTCTTACAAATTGTGAGCGTTTTCAGCCAGATAGTTGGCGACGCCCTCTGCATCGGCTTTCATGCCTTTCTGCCCCTTACGCCAGCCAGCCGGGCAGACTTCGCCATTTTCTTCCGTAAATTGCAGCGCCTCAACCAGACGCACCATCTCATCCACTTCCCGGCCTAGTGGCAGGTTGTTTACCACTTGATGCTGTACAACACCTTCCTTGTCGATCAGGAAGGACGCTCGCAAGGCCACGCCGTCTGAGTGCTCGATACCATAGGCACGGACGACTTCGTGCTTGACGTCAGCTACCATAGTGAACTCGACCGGGCCGATACCGCCTTTCTCGACAGGCGTATTGCGCCACGCATAATGCGTATAGGTAGAGTCGATGGAGACACCAACAACCTCTACACCCAGCTCACGAAATTTAGCGATTCGGTTATTGTGGGCAATGATTTCTGACGGGCAAACAAAGGTAAAATCCAGCGGCCAGAAGAACAACACAACATACTTGCCACGCAATGTGGACAGCTGGAAATTCTCGACGATAGTGCCGTTAGCTAGAACAGCAGGCGCTGTAAAATCTGGGGCCTGCTTGTTTACCAGAACGCTCATTAGCCTCTCCTTAACACGATAAGGCAGCAGCCTACGCGGCTTGCCGCTTTGAATAAAATGACGAGTTTCAATCCAAATCATAGGCATAGCCTATGCGGATCTGCCGAATAGTGGACACTATGGTACGCCACAACGCACAACCCTAGAATCGCGTCACGGCTGTTTACAGGTCACTATTGGCATTCGACCGTGAGAAGGCTTCATTATTGCGCTCTCACTTGCTACCGGAGTTTTGAATGAGCAAGCCTCTGTCTGGCCCTCTGTATTTCAGTGAGGGCTTGAAACTGATCGTACGCCCTGGCCTGCGACGCTTCGTCGTATTGCCCTTATCAATCAACCTTATCCTGTTCATCGCAACGATCAGCTTTGCTCTAAGCAAATTCAATGGCTGGGTTAATCATCTGATGCCCTCCATCCCGTCATACCTGAGCTTTCTGGATTATGTACTGGTGCCCTTGCTGTACGTTTTTTTCTTCGTACTTGTTCTCTTCATGATCTATTTCACGTTCACCCTGGTAGCCAACATCATTGCAGCACCTTTCAACGGATTTCTATCTGAGAAAGTGGAAGTCGTGGTGCGCAGTCAGGATAGTTTTCCGCCGTTCAGCGTGGCCGAACTGGTTGCCATGATTCCCAGGACAATGGTGCGAGAATTCAAGAAGCTGCGGTATTACCTGCCTCGCGCACTGGGATTACTGGTGCTTTCATTTATTCCAGGCCTGAATCTGATTGCCCCACCACTATGGCTGCTCTTTGGCATATGGATGATGGCAGTGCAATACATTGACTACCCGGCAGATAACCACAAGTTGGGCTTTACCGAAATGCTGGCGTGGTTGCGCAGCAAGCGCACACGCTGCCTGGGGTTTGGCGGGATTACTTACCTGGCCCTGTTGGTACCTGTGCTGAATGTCGTGTTCATGCCTGCTGCTGTTGCTGGCGCGACACTATTCTGGGTCAGAGAGGGGGGCATAAAGGCATTGCCTGCAGCGGGAGAGCCTCGATAATCAGGCGGCTCGCCACCGCTGCATATGGCGCTAGGGAAGCGCTTTCTCGATGGCCTGGATCAGGTTTGGATCATCCGGCGTAGTACGCGGGTTGAAACGAGCCAGAACACGGCCATCAGGACCTACCAGGAATTTTTCAAAATTCCAGGTGACTTCGCCAGGAAACTCTGCACCCTCGCCGGCTAACTGCCGATACAGGGTATGGCGTGTCGGACCATTGACATCGATCTTGCTCGATAGAGGAAAGGACACGCCATAGTTCGTGCTGCAGAACTGCTGAATATCCGCATCGCTTCCAGGCTCCTGGCCTGCAAACTGATTGCATGGAATACCCAGGATGACCAGCCCGCGCTCACGGTAGGTCTGATACAGCGCTTCCAGGCCCGCATATTGCGGTGTTAGTCCGCATTTGGATGCCACATTAACCACCAACACCACCTTGCCTTTGTAAGGCGCCAGGGGGAGTTCCTTCCCATCCAGGCCTTGCAGGGTGAGATCGTGGAACGCACTCATGATGTGCTCCTTGTGAATACAGTAGGCGTAAAAAAAGCGTCCGACCGGGCTGTTCCCTTTCGGACGCTCTCGCTTGGACATTCTAGTGTGGGTTCGTTCCCGCCACACCAAGATTTCCGTTGCGTTTTAGTGCTGGTGACCACCTTCGCCATGCACGTGACCATGGGCAACTTCTTCAGAAGAAGCATCACGGACGTTCACGACCTTGACCTTGAAGTTCAGGCGCTGACCTGCCAGCGGATGGTTACCATCGACAGTCACATCATCGCCATCGATGTCGCGCACGGTAACGATCTGCATGCCGCCATCTGGGCCGGACGCATGAAACTGCATACCCACTTCCAGTTCGTCCACACCCTCGAACATGCTGCGGTTCAGGGTAGCGACCAGCTCAGGGCTATATTCGCCGTATGCATCTTCTGGTTCGATGGCAACATCGAGCTCATCGCCAGCCTGCTTGCCTTCGAGCGAACGCTCAAGGCCCGGAATGATGTTGCCTGCACCGTGCAGGTATACCAGCGGGGCGCCGCCAGCGGAACTGTCGATAACCTCACCGCCGTCGTTGGTCAGGGTATAGTCGATGGAGACCGCTTTGTTGGCCGCAATCTGCATGGTAAAAACCTTTGAATAAAATGAATGAAAGATCAAGTGTACGCGGCAATCGTCCCGATTGCGACCCACCGCCATCAAAGCAGACGAGTGTCATTCTGGATTTTTATCAGGATGAGGAAGACCATTGGGTCGTTTTATTAAGCTGCGGACACACCCAGCACCTTCGGCACAATCCGCCTTGGCAAACCCGTGCCTGGATAATAGATGAAGCGCAACGCCTCACGCAGATTGGGAAGCCATTTCCATGTGGCTGGTGTGCTAACGGTTAAGCCTGGGGGAGTCGACCGGTCTTTTATCCAGCGCTGAGTGCTTTTGAAGCATGTTTCCTGAGGCAAGCTTGTTTTATGATTCGTCGCCTTTTTGCTGTCGGGAACGTTTGATGCTTCATTATTTGCCTACTTTGGTTCGCGGTCTTGTGGGCGGCCTGCTATTAGCAGCCAACACCTTGTTCTGGTGCTGGCCTTTATTCGCAGTCACTTTGCTCAAACTGTGTCTGCCCTTCCCAACGGCACAACGGCTATCTAGACGCCTCATGAATGCCATCCATGAGGCGTGGATCAGCGGCAATCACCTCTGGATTCGCCTGACTGGTCGTATTCATTGGGATGTGCGTGGGCTTGCCAGCCTTGACTACAAACACTCTTATCTGGTTACCAGCAATCATCAAAGCTGGGTCGATATTTTTGCACTTCAGTACCTGATGAATCGTCACATTCGTCCACTCAAGTTTTTTCTCAAACAAGAGTTGATCTGGGTACCTGTCATTGGTTTGTGCTGGTGGGCGCTCGATTTTCCCTTCATGAAGCGCTACTCGAAAGCGTACCTGGCACGCCACCCTGAAAAGCGCGGCAAAGACCTGGAAACCACACGCAAGGCCTGCTCGCGCTTTCGTGATACCGCTGTAGGGATCTTTAATTTTCTGGAAGGTACTCGGTTCACCCAGGCCAAGCACGATGCTCAGCACGCACCTTACCGCTACTTGTTAAGTCCACGTGCTGGCGGTATTGCCTTTGTTCTGGATGCCATGGGAGAGCAGTTGCATTCGCTGGTCAACGTAACCATTCACTACCCCAATGGAACACCTAGCTGCTGGGACCTGCTCTCCGGGCGCATTGCAGCCATTGTCGTTCGCGTTGAAGAGATCGCCATACCCGCAGCCTTCCTGGGCAAGAGTTACGATCAGGACAGCGAATATCGCGCAGCCTTTCAGGCCTGGGTCAATCAGCTCTGGACGGCTAAAGATGAACTGCTGGAACAGCTACATCAGGAATACCCGCCCAAGCATTACTTTCATACAGGTAAACGCTAGCCCTCCTGCTGAGCTTGGCGGACAAATTCGAGCAGCTCGGGATAAAAATCGAAAAAGTCCTGCTCAAGTACGGCATAACGCGCCTCCACCTCGGCAAAGGCACCTTCAAAGAGCGCGGGCCGGGACAGCCGGCTCGCCATACCGCTGATGACTTGCTCTACAACCTCGAACGCCTGGTAGCTGCCCAACCAATCTTGGGCGGCCATACGCGGCGCAATCCGCGCTAACCGTGGAGGCAAATCAGGTTCGGCCAGCAGGATGCGATAGAACCGTGCAATGAAGTCTTCCAATGGCTGATCAGCGTAAACATCCCAATGCCGGCTCAGGCAGTGGTCAAAAAAGACATCCATCAAAATGCCGCTGACGCGCCGACGCGCCCCGGGAAAGCGTGCGCGGGCACGGTCGATTATGGGATGACGATCGGTAAAGGCATCGATACGGCGATGCAGGCGAATAGCCTGCTCAATGGCCGAGGGCCAACGGTTGTCGAGAGGCCCTTTGACAAAATCGCCATAAAGACTTCCCAGTAACTGTTCGCGGCCTGAACCGCCAAGATGAAGGTGAGCGAGATAATTCATGCCTGTCAGTTCACTACCCTGCCCCTGCGCCAGGGGCTTCTGCTAGGCTGGCAATTCCGGCCAATAATCATAAGGACACCCCATGAGCTCAGCCCGCCGTGCCGCCTTTCTGGATTATGCCTCATTGGACCTGGGAGATTTGGATCCAGCTCCGTTGAAAGCTGTCTTCAGCGAATTCCAGGCCTATCCAGCCACTGCGCCCGAACAGATCATCGAGCGTTTGCAAGCGGTAGAGGTGGCTATCGTAAACAAGGTAAGGCTGACTGCTGAATGCTTTGCTGCATGTCCATCGCTCAAGCTGGTATTGGTCAGTGCCACCGGCACTAATAATGTGGACCTGGACGCGGCACACCAGCAGGGTATCACTGTGTGCAATTGTCAGGGTTACGGCACTCCCTCGGTTGCTCAGCATACACTTACGCTTCTGCTCGCACTGGCCACACGACTGCCGGATTACCAGCGCGATATCCAGGCCGGACGCTGGCAGGCAGCCAGTCAGTTCTGCCTGCTGGATTACCCCGTTATGGAGCTTGAAGGCAAAACGCTTGGCATTTTGGGACATGGTGAGCTTGGCAGTGCGGTTGCTCGCCTGGCTGAGGCATTTGGCATGCGTATCCTGTTGGGACAGCTACCGGGTCGGCCACTACGCAAAGGCTATCTGTCGTTAGAAGAACTCCTCCCACAGGTCGACGCCCTGAGCCTGCATTGCCCCCTGACTGACGCCACGCGCAACCTGATCGATGCACCCCAGCTGGCCGCCATGAAGCCCACCGCGTTTTTGATCAATACCGCCCGTGGCGGCATCGTGAATGAACAGGCACTGGCCGATTGTCTTCGGAGCGGCCATCTGGGAGGCGCCGCGACGGACGTATTGACGCAGGAGCCGCCAAAAGACGGCAACCCCCTGCTTGCCCATGACATTCCAAGGCTTATCGTAACCCCTCATAGTGCCTGGGGTAGCCGGGAGGCACGCCAGCGAATCATTGGCCAGCTGACTGAGAATGCGACCGCGTTTTTTGCTGGCGCGCCGACTCGAACGGTCTGCTAAGCTGCGCGCTTTTTTACCGAGGACGCCATGGATCCACGCAGCGAAGTCCTGCTCCGTCAGCCCGAGCATTTTAACGGCCGAACTCTGCTGGCTGGATTACCTGCAGACGATCTGCTGACTCATTTTCCAGACGCACGCGGCTGGACCTGGCATGCGGGCGATGATGCCTATTTTCAGGCCCGCTTCCCAGGGAGAGTCGACTTCGGAACCTCTGCGCCTGCCCAACCATACGATACGGCTGTATTGTTTCTGCCTAAATCCAGAGAGCTGACTGACTATCTGCTAAACGTCCTGGCCGCCTTGGTTCCTCATGGAACACTCTACGTCGTAGGCGAGAAGCGTGGCGGAGTCGAGCGCGCTGCCAAGCAGCTGACCTTGCTTGGCACAGCCAGCAAACTGGACAATGCACGCCACTGCCAACTATGGAAAGTCTCACAGCCTTCAGCAACACCCGTCAGGCTGCATGAGCGGGCCGAGTGTTTTGAGCTAAACGTGGCGGGGTCAACGCTACAGGTGACCAGCCTGCCAGGTGTGTTCAGCCATGGCAGGCTCGACAAAGGCAGTGCTCTTCTGCTTGAGCATCTTGACCATTTGCCCTCTGGTCCTCTGTTGGACTTCGGGTGCGGCGCAGGCGTCGTGGGTGCAACACTCAAGCAACGCTACCCTGAGAGTAACATTCACATGCTCGACGTGGATGCCTTTGCGTTAGAGAGCAGCCGTATGACTTTGACTGCCAACAGACTGGAAGGTCATGTGTTTGCCGGTGACGGCATCGCTGCGGCGCCCATTGGCTTAGGCGCCATTATCAGTAACCCACCGTTCCACCAGGGTGTACACACTCATTATCAGGCCAGCGAAACATTATTACGCGAGGCGGCTCACCACCTGCGGCCAGGCGGTGAATTACGTATTGTTGCCAACAGCTTTCTCAAATATCCCCCGTTGATCGAGCAGCATCTGGGACCCTGCAGGATCCTGGCAGAGCGTGACGGCTTTCGTATCTACCAGGCTATCCGCCGCTAATAGAGACGGCATATCAACCTTTTGAATTGCACCTTCCCTGATCTTTGGGCAGAATGCGCGCCGTCTTAGGGGAGTAGTCTCTAGCTATCAGTGCTAGGCGTTCGTCAACATACTTGGTCCTCGACCATGGCGTTCGCGACCTTCGGGTTTGACAAGACCTATGACATGTAGCCTTTACCCGGGGTGGGAAGGCATGCATGTCATTCGTCTAATTAATACCCACCCCTTTTGGAAGCCTGATGGAATCCCTGTTAGTCCCTACGCTGGTCGTTGCCCTCGCAGAGATAGGCGACAAGACCCAGCTGCTTGCCCTTCTCTTGGCCGCCCGATTTCGTAAACCCTGGCCAATTATCATGGGAATGGTTGCTTCAACGCTGGCCAATCATTTTGTGGCTGGAGCAGTAGGCAATTGGGTCAGCCGTTTCTTCAACGAGACGACCTTAAGCTGGATTCTGGCAATTTCATTTGTGGCCGTAGCCCTTTGGACGCTGATCCCAGACAAACTGGACGAAGACGAGACCTCAGGCCTCAAGAAAAGCTATGGGCCGTTTTTAACAACACTGATTGCATTCTTTCTGGCAGAAATGGGTGATAAGACTCAGGTCGCCACCGTGATGCTGGCAGCCCAATATCCCCATTTCATCCTGGTTGTTATAGGCACCACACTGGGTATGCTCATCGCTAACGTTCCCGTCGTATTGGCAGGCAACTTTGCTGCTGAGCGTCTTCCGCTGGCCTTGATCCGCAAACTTGCAGCTACCGCATTCGGCATTCTGGCCTTGGCTGCGGCCTATCATGCGTTTCAATTGAGCGGCATGTTTTAGCCGCTACCCTGAATGCAAAAAGCCCCGACTACTCCAGTAGTCGGGGCTTTTTTATTATCGTTGGCCTGCCTGTTATGACTTGCGGCTGGCCTCATAGAGCGGCATGACTTTTGGAATAGCCGCTTCTAGATTTGCCATACGCTTATTATCAGACGGGTGAGTACTGAGTATCTCAGGCGACTGATTACCGTTGCTTAACTTGGCCATTTTCTGCCAGAGCGTAACGGCAGCATTAGGGTTATAGCCTGAACGCGCAGCCAGTTCGAGGCCAATCAGATCAGCTTCGTTTTCATTGGAGCGGCTGAACGGCAGGCTCAGGCTAACTTGAGTCACCTGATCCGCCAATTGTCTACCGCCCTGACCAATACCGAGAAGCGCACCACCAATGTTCTGTCCCATCTCGATAGCATAAGCACGGGACATCTGCTCACGGCTGTGCTCACGCAGCGCATGGGCAATTTCGTGTCCAATAATGGCCGCCAGTTCATCATCCGTAGGATTGAGCTGATCAAGCAGCCCTGTATAAACAAAGATCTTTCCGCCAGGGCCACAGTTGGCATTCACGTCGTTATTCTGGACGACGTTAACTTGCCAGTCCCAATTGGCTGAGTCAGCACGCAGCGCAGACGTATGGGCAATCAGCCGCTTGGCAATTGCCTGCACTCGCTTGCCCTGAGCTGTATTGTTGGCCAGCTTGCCAGCATTTTTTGCTTCGGTAACCGTCTTCTGATACGACTGTGCGTACATCTGGTTGACCTGATCAGCCGATAGCATGCTGAACATATATTGCTTACGTTCAACCCCAACAGCATTCCCGCTGGTGGTGTTCACCGCCTGGCATGCGCTGAGCAGTACTGAAAGCGAAAGACCGACGATGGGTAAAGCACGACGCATGACACTCTCCTAGTTGCGTGACTGCGCGAATGGTAGGGTGCCTCGTTAGCCTCGACAACTCTTGCCGACCAAGCGACGAGTGACACAGCTAGCACTTCGGTATAAGACCTTACCTTTACAACGGTGTCAGGCACTCCGGCCCGTCTACAGCAGGGTCATTCACAATACCGGCAAGTACTCGTTCGCGCAGTGGCATCGATGGCCTGAGCAGGATCTCATGCAGGACCCGGGCCTCAGTTGCGGATGATAGCCAGGCGTCCCGTTCCGCTTCAGCCAGCACCAGAGGACGCCTAAGCCCTCCAGCAGGCTGAGTCAGCATCGCTACACTCAAGTAGACCTGCCCCATCACGGGATAGGCCTCCCAGACACCCGCAAAAAAGGCTAATGGCTCACCGTTGATCATCCAGAATGCCCGCTTGCGCGAAGTCCCTCGCCATTCATAAAACCCGTTAGCCAACAACAGGCAACGACGCTGAGCGAAGGCCTCACGAAACATAGGCTGATCCGCCACCGTTTCGGCGCGGGCATGGGTCGGCGTGCGCGAGAGGTCAGTCAACCAGGCGGGCGTAAGGCCCCACCGGCCACTGTCGATACGGCGCTCATCCTCATGGTGCCGCATGAACAGCACTTGGGAGTGGGGGGAAATATTCCAGCGCGGCTGATAGTCCGCTGGAAAACCGGTCATCCGAGTTACCTCGGGAGGCCAGCGAAACAGAGCGTAGCGTCCAGACATATACAACCAGGCAAAAAAACAAACAGAGCGGCTCGATAGCCCTCCTCGATAAGAAAGCCGATTACCGCCTCAGCACAATAACACGGCTGGCCCGCTGTCCGGGTCCTCATAGGGTAATGGCTGAGCGGTGTTGTAATCGGCAATCAGCTCACGGGCGCGCAAAGCATCCTCGTCGCGAACGGCAATACCTAGCAGCCCGATGGCAGGCAACTCGCCAATGGCGCCCATCAAATGGCGGCCTGCGAGATGCGCCTCAATACCTTCACTGTCCAGCATAGCCAATAGCACTTCTGCTTCCAGAAGATCTCGCGGCTCATAGATTCTGTGCATTATTCATCCTCTCGCCGGCTCTCAAGAGACCATGTCGTACCCTCTGTGTGTAAGATAAAAAGGATTGGCCTGCAGCAGACAGGACAATCTTCGTAGTACGACTGATCGCCACCCGACAGGTCTACTACTGCCTCGGCAGGCTCCCCACAGTACGGGCACTCATACGGTTGGCTTTCCAGCATAATGGGCTCCGGTGCAGTATTTTTGCGATGATTGGAGTTGCCAGAGGCAACATTAACGCCGTATTCGGCTTGCATCTCTCGCTGTGCGCTCTACTATGGCCGCCACTTTGCGACACGTGTCGCCACTTGTTATTAAAAAGAGAACGATATGGGCGAGTTCGAAGCCATTCGACCCTTCAACGATACAGAAGTCCCTGCCGTATTGGCCCGACTCATCAATGATGAGCACTTCCTCGACATCCTGACCCGCTACCGTTTCCCCAAGTTGTCCAGCCCGCTTGGCTGGCTGCTCAAGCCGCTGCTGCGCCATCGGCTACGTCAGGAAGTGTCAGGCATTACCAGCGTAAGCATGCTTCAGGACAAGCTGGAGCCTTATGTCGATCGAACGATCGAGAAAGCTACCGATGGCGTGACCTATTCGGGATTAGACAATCTGCGTAGCGGCTGTGCCTACCTGTTCATGGCCAATCACCGTGACATCGTCATGGATCCGGCCTTTGTAAATTACGCCGTGTACCACGCCGGGCTGCCAACACCACGCATCGCCATTGGCGATAACCTGTTGCAGAAGCCCTTTGTCAGCGACCTGATGCGCCTGAACAAAAGTTTTATCGTGCACCGTTCCATTACCGGACGGCGTGAGAAGCTTGCGGCCTACCAGATGCTGTCGGCCTATATCAATCATTCGATCCGTCAGGACAGTCAATCCATCTGGATCGCCCAGGCTGAAGGCCGAGCCAAGGATGGAGATGATCGCACTGATTCAGCCATCCTCAAGATGTTCCACATGGGCTGCAAGGACGAGTCCTTTGCCGACATGGTAAAGGCGCTTCACATCGTGCCGGTATCGATCAGCTATGAGTACGACCCCTGCGACCTGGCAAAGGCGCGTGAACTCTATACACGTGAGACCACCGGAACCTATACCAAGGCCCCCGGTGAGGACGACGTCAGCATTGCCTTGGGCATCACGGGTTACAAGGGTCGCGTACATGTGGAGTTTGGCGAGATGCTGACGGGCGAGTTCAGTGACGCCAGGCAGCTGGCGACCGAAATGGATCGCCGTATCCTAACCAACTACCACCTGTTCCCTTCTAACCATCTGGCTTACGAGCGATGGGACGGTCGTGACGAAACACTGGCTGTGCCGCCAGCAGAAAGCCTTTTTACTGCCGATGAATTGGAAGAGGCTCGGCAAAAGTGGCAGGACCGATTAAACAACTGCCCTGCGGAGTATCGTCTTCAGATGATTCGCCAATATGCTCAGCCTGTACTGAACAAGTACAGGCTTCTGGCAGGACGGCCACTGGATTGAACCCACCAAACAAAAAGCCCCGATAAGGGGCTTTTTAGTGCAAGGGATTATTGCCCGTTGAGCACCTGACCAATTGTCTGGTCTTTGAAGACCCGGGTCAGCGCATCGCTCAGCACATCGCTGACCAGCTTGGTATTGGTCGCCGTGTTGGGCGCCATGCCAAAGCGCTGCTCCAACGAGGCACCATAGCGGCCAGTGTAACTGCGCACACTGTTACGCACGTCAACCTTGAACGTGGCACCGATATTGGCGGAGGTCACGTACAGCTCCTTGGGCGATTGATACTTCAGTTCAGCCAAGGTCAGTGTCAACTGGGGAGCATTGTAGGCATTGGGCGTAGGCGTGAAGCCCAGCAGACGAACCGCTGACTCCGCTTCAGCCTGAAGCTTTGGAATGACATCGTTGCTCTGGACCGACACGGTACTGGTTTCAGGATATAAACCGCCCCGGGTTCCGAGCGAGAATGACGAGCGACCGTCCACGACACGTACTGAAACAGGCTGCCCATGCCCTACTGCAGCCATTGGCGCTGTCAGTTTGGGTTGCGGACTCAATTGCTGTGGACTGCTGGCACAGCCGGCGATAGCCAGCCCGGCAACAGCGATCAGACCAAGCAACAAGCGATTGCGCATGTTCTACTCCATCTTAATGTAGGTCGTTGATGGCAGGCAGTATACCCAGCCTATGGGTGCCTGACAGCACTGTGTAAGCCACTGCGAGCGAAACGCTGCAGGCGGCTTAGCCCTGTGCTCAAATAAGCGCATCAATTCGCCCGTGAGACGCACCATGCCGATAAGACGCGCAACGCCCAAGGACATTCCCTTGCTGGTCGAAATCTGGGAACGAGCCGTCAGGGCAACTCATTATTTTCTAGCGGAAGATGACATCGACTTTTTCCGCCCCCTGATCCAGGACAGCTATCTGCCCAGCCTGGAAACCTGGATTAGCGTCTCCGATGATAATCAGCCTGTCGGGTTCATCGCACTTACCCAGTCATGTGTGGACATGCTCTTTATCGAGCCAGCTCGTCATGGACAGGGTTATGGGAAACGCCTTTTACACCATGCCTTCACGCTGTATGGGCACCTGACGGTAGACGTCAACGAGCAGAACAATGCAGCCACAGGCTTCTACTTGGCACAGGGATTCATCATTACAGGACGCTCTGACATCGATAGCCAGGGCAAGCCCTACCCTATTCTGCATCTTAGACAGCAGGTATGAAAAAGCCCGCGTCTTTTTCAAGAGGCGGGCTTTTCTAGAGCAGGTACTCAGGCATGTACGCCGCGTACCGCATCCACATATGGCTCAGCTTTGCGATGAGCGCGGATCAGATCGATGAAGTCTTGACCCTCTGCATCACGAGCGTCCAGGTCATAACCCGCTTCAACGAAGAAACCAACGAAACGTTCGAAGTCGTCAGCTCTCAACCCACGGTATGCCTTTACCAACTTATGCAGGGAAGGCGGCGTATCATCGGCCGGTTCGACTGCGAGAAACAGCTTGATCTTATCATCGCTGATTTCCTCGCCGATTACCTGCTTTTTGTCCTTACGCATCGCAAAGTACCTGTGCGGAAAACGAGAGTGCCGCATATTACTCCGGCCCACCCCGTCACTCAACGCCCAAAATAATGCTCAGCCGAGCGGTCAGGACTCGAAGCGGGCCGCCATCCAGTCTCGATAGGCCTGGGTTCCCGGCTCGCCCTCACGCGGCGCCCAGGGACCATACTCGTTATCCTGCAAGGCCTGGAAAGGCCCTGCCTTGCATTCAAAGATAACCGTATCCGGCTCAAGGACCACCAGGGAGTGATAGAGCCCTGGCGGAAAATCGACCCCCACACAATCCCCACCCGCTTCAAGCAGGCGCTGGCCGGTAAGACCGCCCTGTTCATCAAAGAACAGAACACCAATACGTCCTTTAAGCACCAGCAGGGTTTCAGCCTTGGTCAGATCCAGATGCCGATGAGGCGCAATGTAGGTATCAGGCTGCATGCCGATCGACAGGCGATGACACGGCTCGTCCATGGTGTGAAAACCATGATGATGACGCAGGCGTGGGCTATTCGCCGCCTGCTGAGTAAGGCCGGCGAACAGAGCGTGGTCAATGAACGCCGGACCTCGCATATCAGAGACCTTTGACCGCGTAGATACCGGGCGCGTTACGCCAGTAGCCCTTGTAGTCCATGCCGTAGCCAAAGATGTAACGATCAATGCAGGACAGCCCGGCATAAGTCGCTTTCAAGCCAGGAACAGCCTTACGATCGTGATCCTTGTCGATCAATACCGCGGTATGAACGGCCTTGGCGCCAGCATGTTTACAGAATTCGATGATGGCATTAAGCGTATGCCCTTCGTCGAGAATGTCATCGACGATCAGCACATCGCGATCAATAAAGGAGATTTCCGGCTTGGCCTTCCAGAATAGCTCACCGCCGGTCGTCTGATTACGATAACGGGTTGCATGCAGATAAGACATTTCCAATGGGAAATGAAGCTTGGTTGCCAGCTTGCCGGCAAAGATCAGACCGCCATTCATCACGCAGAATACAACAGGATTGCGGTCAGCCAAATCAGCCGTAATCGCCTCGGCCACCTTGCCAATCGCAGCTTCTACCTGACTTTCGTCAAACAGGCAGTCAGCCTCCGTCATGACGTTACGGATATGATCGAGATCGGCGGACATACGGGACTCTCCAGACATGATACGCACCTGCCTGCAGGGCAGGCTTGGGTAAAAGGCGGCAAAGTTACCGGGCTAACCGTCGGCGAGCAAGCCAATCGTGACAAAACATCTGCCCGAAACAGACCCTAATGATTTAATCTAGCGTAATTTTGCCAGTACGCCGGAGACCATTCCCATGCCCATTCATGAAATTCGACATCCGCTGATCCGCCATAAACTTGGATTAATGCGGCGGGCTGATATTAGTACCAAAAATTTTCGGGAATTGGCACAAGAAGTCAGCGCCCTGCTCACCTATGAGGCCACCAAAGACCTGCCTGTCGAAAACGTTGATATCGAAGGCTGGTGTGGCACCGTAGCGGTCGAGAAGATTTCTGGCAAGAAGGTAACCGTTGTTCCTATCCTGCGCGCGGGTATCGGCATGCTGGATGGTGTGCTCAGCCTCATTCCCAGTGCAAAGGTCAGCGTAATCGGTCTGGCTCGTAATGAGGAGACCCTGGAAGCCCATACATACCTGGAAAAGCTCGTGGGTGAGCTAGATCGCCGCCTGGCACTGATCATCGATCCGATGCTGGCGACTGGCGGTTCCCTGATTGCCACCATCGATATGCTCAAGAAAGCAGGCGCCAAAGAAGTACGTGCCCTGGTCCTTGTAGCGGCACCGGAAGGCATTGCCGCAGTCGAGAAGGCGCATCCCGATGTCAGCATCTATACAGCGTCTATAGATCAGCGCCTGGATGAGCATGGCTACATCCTGCCTGGACTTGGCGATGCCGGTGACAAGATTTTTGGCACCAAGCAAAAGGACACCTGATCGTGCAGTCTCATAACGATCCGCTATGGCGACAGATCTTGTCTGGCGCACAAATGCTATTTGTCGCCTTTGGCGCACTGGTTCTGATGCCGCTCATTACCGGCATGGATCCAAACGTTGCGCTATTTACTGCCGGATTGGGTACGCTCTTGTTCCACCTTGTGACAGGCCGGCAGGTGCCGGTCTTCCTGGCATCAAGTTTTGCATTTATCGCACCAATCATCGCGGCCAAGGCCGAGTTCGGGCTGCCTTCCGTACTCGGCGGGGTCGTAGCGGCAGGTTTTGTGTATACCTTCCTGGGTGTGGCCGTTAAGCTCAAAGGCATCGGCTTTATTGATCGGCTTCTGCCTCCGGTCGTAATCGCACCGGTCATTATCTCCATCGGTCTTGGTATGTCTCCTGTCGCAGCCAATATGGCCATGGGCAAGGCCGGCGATGGCAGCGCACAACTGGTCCCCTACGCTACCGCCATGCTGGTTTCGATGCCTGCGCTGATAACCACGCTGATTGTGGCTATCTACGGTCGCGGCATTTTCAAGCTGGTGCCAATCCTGGCAGGCATTATCGTAGGTTACATCCTCGCGTTCGTGTTTGGTCTGGTGCACACCGACACCATTGCTGCTGCACCTTGGCTGGCTGTTCCCAACTTCGTCGCACCTGAATTCCACTGGGGCGCAATTCTGTTCATGGTGCCGGTTGCCTTGGCACCGGCTATTGAGCATGTAGGGGGTGTGATTGCCGTAGGCGGCGTCACTGGCAACAACTACCTGAAAAAGCCTGGCCTGCACCGCACCCTGCTGGGGGACGGGATCGCCACTTCCTCGGCGGGCTTGCTGGGTGGACCACCCAACACTACCTATGCCGAAGTAACCGGCGCAGTCATGCTAACCAAGAACTACAATCCCAAGATCATGCTATGGGCAGCTGGCTTCGCTATGTCCCTGGCCTTTGTTGGTAAGTTTGGCGCTGCCTTGCAGAGTATTCCTGTGCCCGTCATGGGCGGCATTCTCTGCCTGCTGTTCGGTTCGATTGCCGTGGTCGGTCTGAATACCTTGATTCGCCATCAGGTTGATCTGTCCGAGGCACGTAATCTTGTGATCGTGTCGGTCACGCTAGTGTTCGGTATCGGTGGTATCGTGATCGGCAACGGCGAGGTAGGCCTGAAAGGCATTTCGCTATGCGGTATCGTGGCTATTGGACTGAACCTGCTTTTACCTGGGCATAACCACTGGCGTAAAGATGCACCGCCGCCGGATAGCCTTCTGTAATACTAAAAAGCCCCGCTAGAGCGGGGCTTTTTAGCTTCAGATCTTTGGCTCAAACCGCACGGGGTACACGCTCACACAAGGTAGTAAGTGCATCAACCCAGGCGGGATGGTCATTCAGGCACGGCACCAGGACCAACTCCTGACCGCCAGCCTCCTCAAATTGCTCCTTACCACGCATGCCAATTTCTTCCAGCGTCTCGATACAGTCCGCCACAAACGCCGGGCACATTACCAAAAGGCGTTTTACACCCTTGGCGGCCAGCTCATCGAGACGCACCTCGGTATAAGGCTCTATCCACTTGGCGCGCCCAAGACGCGACTGGAACGAGAAAGACCACTGGTCCGGCTTTAGCCCTGCTTCGCGAGCGAACCCTTCTGCGGTACGAATACATTGGGCCCGGTAGCAGCTTTCCAAAACCGCGCCCTTGGCATTCTGACAGCAATCAGCACCTTTCAGGCAATGAGTGCCGCTTGGATCGGATTTGTGCAAATGCCGCTCCGGCAGGCCATGAAAGCTCATCAACACGTGATCAAACGGCTGCTGGAAATAGGATTTGGTACTTTCGACCAGCGCCTCAAGGTATTCAGGCTGGTCGTAAAACGGTGGCAGCACATGCATCTTCAATTTCAGCTGCTGCTCCAGAATGACCTTGCGTGCCATTTCCAAGGCTGTCGTAACAGTGCTATCTGCAAACTGGGGATAAAGCGGTACGAATGTGACCTGAGTAACGCCCTGCTTTGCCAGCTTGACCAACGCGGACTCGATGGAAGGCTCGCCATACCGCATCGCCAGCTCTACCGGACCGTGATCCCACTTGGGACGCATAGCTTCCTGCAAGCGACGACTAAGCACGACCAGTGGAGAGCCCTCCTCCCACCAGATGGACGAATAGGCATGGGCTGAGGCTGCCGGGCGCTTTGCCAGGATCAAGGAGACCAGCAGACGGCGCATGGGCCATGGCAGGTCTATTACATAGGGATCCATCAGGAACTGGTTGAGATAACGCCGCACATCAGGCACCGACGTCGAAGCCGGAGAGCCGAGGTTGACAAGCAGTAATGCGTGATCAGTCATGAATCATCCTTATCGCGCAGCAGGTCATTCAATGCCGCGTCCAAATCGGTAAAGCGGAAGGTATAGCCTGCATCCAGCAGTCGCTGAGGCAAGGCTCTCTGCCCACCCAGCAGCAGACTCGACATCTCTCCCATCAGGCGCAAGGCAAATGCGGGAACAGGTATCCGGGCAGGACGGTGCAGTACCCGTCCTAGAGCCTGTGCAAAGTCGGCATTACGTACCGGTTGTGGTGAGCACAGATTATAAGGGCCATTAGCCGACGCCTGGTTCAGAAGAAAATCGATAGCCCCGATTTGATCTTTCAAATGAATCCAGGGCATCCACTGCCGTCCACTCCCCAGGCGCCCACCCAGCCCCAGGCGGAACATCGGTAAAAGACGCTGCATGAAACCATCATCTGACGCCAGCACCAGTCCCGTTCGAAGGCTGACAACACGCACCCCCAGGGCCTTCGCCTCGTTGGCAATCTGCTCCCAGGCCAGGCACAGCTCACTGGCAAAATCATGTCCTGGAACGGCGCCCTCTTCCTTGAGTGGCTTCTCGCCTCCATCGCCATACCATCCCACAGCAGAACCGGAGAGCAATACCCGAGGCGGCTGTGGCTGCGCGCCCATCCAGTCCACCAGCGACTCGGTCAGGGCAATCCGGCTTCGCCACAATTCGGCTTTACGCGACGAAGTCCAGGGCTTATCTGCAATAGGGGCGCCAGCCAAGTTGACAATAGCATCGACCGGCTCGCCATTGATCTCGTCCAAGCGGGCTACTCCGCGTACAGCGGCACCACATTCGCGCGTTACTTTATCGGGCGAACGGCTTAGCACGGTCAGACTGTGCCCTTTCGTCAGCCAGTCATGGCACAGCGCCCGACCAATCAAGCCTGTACCGCCGGTCAGCACTATATGCATGTCGTCGTTCCTTCTTCATTTGGGGCTACATTAACGCGTCGCGCTGAAGACCTCTTCAGGTTTGTTTGTTAAGGTCATAGTGCAACTGGATCAGCTTTGTCACAGTCGTATTCGTAGAGCCTGCTTAATTGCAAAACGTTCGTCGACAGGTTCTGCCAAGACAAGCGAGGCCTTTCATGACAGCACCCATCGCCATCATCGGCGCCGGCATCGCCGGGCTTTCCGCCGCTCATGTTCTCAACACGGCAGGACATGAGGTTCATCTGTTCGAAAAAAGCCGTGGAAGTGGAGGCCGTATGGCCAGCAAGCGGAGCGATGTCGGCTCGCTTGACCTGGGGGCCCAATATTTCACCGCCCGTGACCGTCGCTTCATTGATGCGGTCAATCAGTGGCGCGCCAAAGGCTGCGTTGCAGAATGGGACCCAGCCCTGTACCAGTACCGCGCAGGCGCACTTACGCCCTCTCAGGATGAGCAACCGCGCTGGGTGGGTACGCCCCGCATGAGCGCCATTACGCGCGCCATGGTCGGCGACCTGCCGGTATCGTTTGGCTGTCGAATTACAGAGGCGTTCCGTGGCCCCCAACATTGGTCCCTGCAGGATGCAGAAGGACACAATCACGGGCCTTTCAGTCACGTGATAATCGCAATCCCCGCTCCTCAAGCGACGCCGCTGTTGGCAACGGCACCCAAGCTTGCAGCAGTCGCCGCTGGTGTCGTGATGGATCCAACCTGGTCGGCTGCATTGGCTTTCAAGACGCCTCTTGAGACGCGCGTTGAAGGCTGCTTCGTCCAAGAAGGCGAGCTTGACTGGTTTGCCCGCAACCGCTGTAAGCCCGGTCGAGAGGCGGACTATGACACCTGGGTTCTCCACGGAACTAGTGCCTGGAGCCGAGCGCACCTGGATGCCTCCAAGGAGCAGGTTATCGAACAGCTTCATGGAGCGTTCGCGGAAATCATTGGCTGCGCAGTTCCTGAACCGGCGTTTACGCTGGCCCATCGCTGGTTGTATGCACGTCCGGCGCAAAGCCATCAGTGGGGCGCGCTGGCTGATGCCGATTTGGGCATTTATGCCTGTGGAGACTGGTGTGGTACAGGTCGTGTAGAAGGTGCGTGGCTGAGCGGCTTCGACGCGGCCAGTCGCTTGCTTGATCATCTGCAATGAGCTCATCCAGCGCCGCGCAAGGCTCGCGGCGCTCTGTATCCTGCCTACCTTGCGTCTGATTTGTCGAATTATCACGACCACCTCTGGTCAATAATCATATTGAACTTGTACAAGAATAATAGTTTGTATAAGTTTTGTACGTTCAATTTTGGAGGTGGCGCATGCCTTTTCGCCAATCGACGTCATTACCTCGCCCTAAACTAGGGATCAGCGCCTGTCTATTAGGGGAGCCGGTTCGCTATAACGGCGGGCATAAAGAATCCCGTTTATGCAGTCATACCTTTGCTGAGCATTTTGATTTCGTGCATGTCTGCCCGGAAATGGCAATTGGCCTGGGGACGCCTCGTGAGCCGATTCGCCTGGTGGGTACGCCCGAGCAGACTCGAGCTGTAGGGACGGTCAATCGAGAACTGGATGTCACTGACGCGCTTGCAGATTATGGCAGGAAAATGGCTGCTGAACTGGATGACCTCTCCGGTTTTATCTTTATGCAAAAGTCTCCTTCCTGCGGGGTAGAACGCGTAAAAATCTATTCGGAACATGGCATGCCTAGTCAGCCTGAAGGCCAGGGCGTATTCGCCCGCGTCTTTTGTGAGCTGCGCCCAGAGCTGCCTGTTGAAGAAGCAGGCCGACTAAACGACCCGGTTCTTCGAGAAAACTTTGTCACACGGGTATTTGCCTATGCCCAGTGGCAGCAGTTATTGCAGGAAGGGCTGACGCGAAAAGCAATTTTAAGTTTTCATTCCCGCTATAAGTATCAGCTGATGGCCAACCATCCTGAGCAGTTCAGAACGTTAGGACGCATGCTGGGTGAGATTGGACTGCATGATCCGAATGAACTGGGGCCGCGCTACTTCAAGGGCGTCATGAGCGCGCTCAAGCGCTGTGCTACCCGAGGCACGCATTGCAACGTGCTCTATCACCTGTTCGGGTATCTGAGAAATGCGCTTAGTCCGGCAGACAAACAAGAGATGCAGCGTCTGATCGAGCAGTACCACAGCGGTATTGTTCCACTGGTTGTGCCTTTAACACTGCTCAAGCATCACTTCCGCCGCCATCCTCATGATTATGTGATTGAGCAGTCCTACATGCAGCCACACCCGGAAGACTTGAGCCTAAGAAATGCCATCTGATATGCAACCTCTACCCCACCCGCCCTCTGCCGAAACCGAAGGGGACGGCGACTACCAAGCCGCCTTGAATGAAGGTTGGCTTCCTATACGCGAGGTTGCTCGCCGCACAGGCGTTAATGCCGTCACCCTTCGTGCCTGGGAGCGGCGTTATGGCTTGATCATTCCCAAGCGTACGCCTAAAGGCCACCGGCTTTATGGCGAAAGCCATATCGAGCGGATCAAGAATATCCTGGCTTGGATTAACCGCGGTGTTGCCGTTGGCCAGGTCAAGACACTTCTGGACAGCCAACGACCTCTTTCATCGCCCAATGATACGCCTTGGGTCTCGCTACGCCAGGAAATGCTGGACGCGACTCGTGAACTGGCGGGTCGGCGCCTGGATGAGGCTTACAACCGTACAGCTGCCCTCTATCCACCGCGGGTGTTATGCGAGCAGTTGCTGATGCCACTGGTTGAACACCTTGAGCAGCACCGCAAAGCGCCCTTGATCGGCCCCTTGGAGCAATCCTTTTTCCTTTCCTGGCTACGCAGCAAGCTTGGCGCGCGGATTTATCACAACAATTATCAGCTCAAGGGACAACCCGTTCTTTTCGCCAGTCTGGCAGAAACGCCCATGAACGCAGGACTATGGCTTAGCGCCTGGCTGCTGAGTAATGCCGATTGCCCCATTGAAACACTGGAATGGCCGCTTGCGCTGGACACCTATGCACTTGCAGCAGAACGTATGTCTCCGCGCGGGCTTGTTCTGTATTTGAACGCCCCGCTGGAGTCACAACAGACACAGCAGTTACGAAAGCTGGCCGAGACGTGTGTCATGCCACTCATTGTTGCCGGTCCGGCTGCCAAGCTGTTGGATGACGTTAGCAAGACCGCATTGAATGTTGCCTACGATCCTCTGGATGTTTTTAGTCGCCTTCAGGCGTTAGGGTTGATGGCAGAGCACGTATGACCCAACTTGTTTGGTTCCGTACCGATCTTCGTGTACGGGACAATACAGCACTGACCGCAGCCTGTGCGGCCGGTCCAGCGCTGGCTATTTATTTACTGACTCCCGGACAATGGCAAGAACACGATGACTCGCCAGCCAAGGTCGACTTCTGGCACCGTAATCTGAAAACTCTAACTGAAGCACTAAAGACACTCAACATTCCGTTATTAATCCGCCAGGTCCCCCGGTGGACAGATGCAGCGCCTGTTCTCGTCAAAACATGCCAGGAGTATGGAATTCATACTGTTCATGCCAATACAGAATACGGCATCAATGAGCAGCGCCGTGACGAGGCAGTCAACCAGGCTTTGAGCGGTTACTATGTTGATTTTCAGCGACATCTGGATCAGCTCTTCTTCGAGCCTGGATCAGTACTGACGAAAAAGGGCGGCTACTTCAAGGTCTTTGGTCAGTTTCGTAAAACCTGCCTTACGCTTCTGCAACATAGCCTTCCGCCTCTTCATTTACCGCCTCGTCCTCAGGCCCTGCGAAATATTGAGTCAGATGCCGTACCTGACCAGATAACCACCTATCCCGCAGTTTCAAGGTTAATACAGCAGCATTGGCCTGCCGGTGAAAACGAAGCACACGCCAGATTGAGCCGCTTTGTAGATGAGCGCATGGAGGTTTATCACCATGACCGCAACTTCCCCGCTCGCCCTGGTACCAGCGAGCTGTCTGCGTATCTTGCAGCTGGCGTACTATCACCTCGTCAATGCCTGCATGCTGTACTAAGCGCCAATCAAGGCGAACTGACCACCGGAGCGCCGGGCGCATCAAGCTGGATCGATGAGTTGCTATGGCGAGAGTTCTATAAGCATATCCTGGTGGGCTACCCCCATGTTTCGATGAGCCGAGCCTTTCACCGGCACACCGAAGCGCTTCCCTGGCGGCGAGACGAGAATGACCTCCGGGCATGGAAGCACGGCAAAACCGGCATTCCGATCATTGACGCCGCCATGCGCCAGATGTTGGAAACAGGCTGGATGCATAATCGGCTACGCATGATTGCAGCAATGTTTCTCACCAAGAACCTGCTGATCGACTGGCGTGAGGGTGAGCGCTGGTTCATGCAGAACCTGATTGATGGCGATTTAGCTGCCAATAATGGCGGCTGGCAATGGAGCGCCTCGACCGGTACCGATTCCGTACCCTACTTTCGAATATTCAATACCTATTCTCAATCAGAACGGTTCGATCCCAAGGGTCAATTCATTCGTACTTGGGTTCCAGAACTGGCAATGCTCGATAGCAAGGCTATTCACAACCCGTTCAAAAAGGGTCAGCGTGCTATCAAGGACTACCCAGCGCCTATCGTAGAGGTCACGGAGAGTCGTGAGCGCGCCTTGGCAGCATTCAGAAATCTCCCCAAGCCAGATAAAGGCCAGGCATGAAAAAGCCGGACTTAAAGTCCGGCTCTGGCAAAACGACTGCTATCAGATCGTGTGGCTGTAGAACAGCGCGTAGGATTCGATACCGTCGTTAGGCTTTTTAATACCAGCATTGGAGTAATGGGTTGCGCGAATGCCCACTCGCTGGGTTTCGCCGATCTTCACGCCAGCGCCAATGCGGTCTTCAAAGTTGAAGGCTGAGCCCAGATCCTTTTCGCCGACACGAGTGCTCGAAAAGACAGACACACCAATACCGGCTTCGATAAAGGGCTTAACAGAGCCATTACCGAATTCGTATACGAACACAGGTGCAAAAGACAAAGAGTGCTTGGCAGAAGAGTAATGGTCAGCGCCTTCCCAATAGGTGTAGCCAGCATCCCAATAACCTGTCAGTCGTCCTGTGGACGTCTCCCACCAGCTCTTGTTCCAATCAAAGCCCACACCCACGCGATAGGTCATATCACCCTGGCCTGTTGCGCCAATAGCACCAGATATTTCGGCGGCTTGGGCGGAAAGCATGGATCCGGCAGAAAGCGCGGCTGCAATGGCCAGCGGAAGCAATTTTTTCATCTGAAAGTCCTTGTATTAATTTGTAACACGTCAACCTTACATTATGGGAGACACTTTTCATCCTGAAAAGATAGCAAACTAACTGTTTTCAGAAAGACAGCGTTTCCACTGACGCAACTTTACCCCATAGGCTAGGCAAGACCGCCGAAAACTGCTCGACATCTCCACTCGTCCAGAAACGGCATTCTGAAGGAGCTCCCGTCGCCATCTGGTTTCGCTCATGGATCAACGAACCGAGTCGACGCGCAACAGCCGAGCCGGTATCGATAAGAGTAATCCCGGCAGGCAGCAGTTCCTTTAACAAAGGCTTTAAAAAAGGATAATGCGTACAGCCTAAAATGATCGTGTCACAGCCGGCAGCTAACAGTGGCGTGACATATCCCTTCAACAATGCTCGTGTAACAGGCCCCGTCAGGTCACCAATTTCCACTTGCTCGACCAAGCCTGGGCAAGGTTGGGTTATGACCTCTACCGTGCTGGCGAAACGGTCCAGCAAGGCAGCGAACCGCGCACTTTGAAGCGTTCCGGTTGTTGCCAGAACCCCAACGACCCCTGATCTTGTTGCTGAAGCAGCCGGTTTTACGGCGGGCTCCATCCCTACAATGGGCCACTGCGCATGGCGCTCACGTAGATCGTTCACAGCAGCCACTGTAGCGGTATTGCATGCCAGCACCATTGCCTTGGCACCTTGCCCAAGAAAGAACTCAGCCACGCGCTGGCAACGTTCACGGATAAAAGCCGGTTCCTTTTCTCCATAGGGGATATGCGCGCAATCTGCTACATATAAAAGCGACTCACCAGGCAAAAGACTATGGATTTCGCGCAGGACAGACAGCCCACCTACACCAGAATCAAAGACGCCAATAGGCGCATTACTGGGCATGGCGTTTTCCACACACCTCACAAGCCGGGTCACGACGTACCTTCAGCTCTCTGAAACGAGATGTGAGCGCATCGACCAATACCAGACGTCCCACTAGCGGAGAGCCGAACTCTGCAATTAACTTCAAGGCCTCCAGTGCCTGAAGGCTACCAACCAGCCCTACTAGAGGCCCGATGACACCTGCCTCGCTGCACGTCAACTCCGCCTCGCTACCATGACCGTAAAGGCAGTGATAGCAAGGGCTTTCTTCGCGTCTTGGATCGAATACGCTGAGCTGTCCCTCAAGTCGAATGGCCGCACCACTTACCAAAGGCCGCCTGGCTGATACGCAAGCGGCATTGACCGCCTCTCGGGTAGAAAAATTATCCGAGCAGTCCAAGACCACATCTACTTGCCCGACCGCAGATGCCAGGGAGTCGGCATCCAATGCAGAACGGTGAGCTATATAAGTAATTTCAGGATTGATGGCCTGTAGCCGATCCAACGCTGAATCGACCTTACTACGACCCACGTGTGTGGTGTCGTGTATGACCTGTCGTTGCAGATTGGTCATATCGACCGTATCAAAGTCGGCCAGATGTAACTCGCCAATACCTGCTGCTGCCAGATACAACGCAACTGGGGAGCCCAAGCCGCCTAGCCCAACTATCAACGCCTTGGCGTGTTTGAGCCGCAGCTGCCCTTCTATATCAATCTGGGAAAGCAGGATTTGCCGACTGTAGCGCAGCAGTTCCGCATCGGTCAGCACGGTAACTGTCCCAATGTAATGCGCTCATGTCCAGCCAGATCACGGCGGCTCTCAACCGATATAAAGCCTTGAGCAGTCAGTAGCGCGCTAACGGCTGGCGCCTGATCGAACCCATGCTCCAAGAGCAGCCATCCATTCGGCAGCAAATGATCCGGTGCCTGTTGAACGATAAGGCGAATATCATCCAGGCCGTCATCACCGGCTACCAACGCAGAGGTAGGCTCATAGCGAACATCCCCTTGAACAAGATGCGGGTCATCTTCGGGAATATAGGGAGGATTACTAACGATCACGTCAAAGCGCTCTTGGGTAAGCGCTGCAAACCAATGACTCTGCCGAAAAGATGCATTCGGAATATTGAGTCGTGCTCTATTGCGCTCGGCAAGCGCGACCGCACCGGTCACCCGGTCCACTCCCATTACCTGCCATTGCGGGCGCTCGTGGGCCAGGGCTAGAGCAATGGCACCGGTACCCGTCCCAAGATCCAGCACACGCCTTTGTTCGGCTCCCTCCAAGGCCAGTGTGGTTTCAACCAGAAGCTCCGTATCAGGACGCGGTATCAAGGTGTCAGGCGACACCTCCAGATCAAGCGACCAGAAACCCTGATGGCCTAGAATATAAGCTATAGGCTCCCCGTCCCGACGACGTTCGATAAAGGAGCCATAAAGATCCTTGGCCTCACGCGTCACGATACGCTCAGGCCAGGTACGCAGGAAGCTACGCGGTTTTCCTAACGCAGCCGCTAGTAGTAATTCAGCATCCAGGCGCTCGCTGGGTGAGTCCGGCAGGCGCGCCTCCTTGAGCAATGCCCCGATAGTGGCCATATCAGTCCCCTAAGGCCGCCAGTTGGTCAGCCTGATATTCCTGCAGGAGAGGCTCGATGACTTGCTGCACCGCGCCCTCCATAACCTCGCCTAAAGAGTACAAGGTCAGGTTGATGCGGTGATCGGTCACACGACCCTGTGGAAAATTGTAGGTCCGGATGCGCTCGGAACGATCCCCCGAGCCTACCAGCAATTTACGGGTGCTGGCGATAGCCTGCTGATGCGCCGCCTGCTGCTGATCGTTGAGCTTGGCAGCCAACCACGCCATGGCCTTGGCGCGATTCTTGTGCTGCGAGCGTTCTTCTTGACATTCGACGACAATACCGCTAGGAATGTGCGTAATACGAATAGCCGACTCGGTCTTGTTGACGTGCTGGCCACCTGCGCCAGAGGAGCGATAGGTATCAACACGCAAATCGGCCGGATTGATTTCGATAGCCGCCTGCTCGTCAGGCTCGGGTAACACAGCAACCGTACAAGCCGATGTATGAATACGCCCTTGGGATTCTGTCTCGGGAACACGCTGGACGCGGTGAGCACCGGACTCGAACTTAAGCTTGGCGTAGACGTTATCGCCCTCTACGCGGGCGATCACTTCTTTATAGCCGCCATGCTCACCCAGGTTTTCGGACATGATCTCTATGCGCCAGCCTTGACGTTCAGCATAGCGCGAGTACATACGGAACAGATCACCAGCAAAAATAGCAGCCTCATCCCCACCTGTTCCGGCACGGATTTCAAGAAAGACGTTGCGACTATCATTCGGATCGCGAGGCAACAACATCCGTTGCAGCCGCCCTTCCAGATCGACCAACGCGATTTCTGCCTGCCCAGCTTCTTCTTCGGCCATGGCACGCATATCTGGATCGCTGTCCTTTAATAAGGCACGAGCACCTTCCAAGTCGGACTGCACCTTGCGAAACTCACGAAGTGCCGCGATAACCGGCTCAATCTCTGCGTACTCCTTCGAGTACGCACGAAACTGGGTCTGATCACTGATGACATCGGCATCACCAAGTAACGCCGTCAGCTCCTCGAAACGATCATTCAATCCATCGAGCTTTTGCAGCAAAGAGGCTTTCATTTTTTATCCACGCCCTCATCGAGAGCGAACAGTTCCTGAGCCAAAGCCAACGCATCAACACGTCCTTCAGCAGATAATTTTTTGAGCTGTACACTGGGTGCATGCAGCAATTTGTTAGTCAGGCTCCGTGCTAGAGAAGCAAGCACCTGATCAGGCGCAACCCCGTTCGCTAGTTGTCGTTGTGCACGCGCCAGTTCTTCATCACGCAATTGTTCTCCCTGCTGACGATAAGCGCGCAGCACGTCTACCGCAGCCAACTCACGCAGGCGATGCATGAACTCATCAACACCTGCCAGAACCAACTTTTCAGCCGCCTGGGCAGCCCCTTGTCGACTCTTGAGGTTTTCCGTAATCACCTCATGCAAGTCATCAACGGTATAGAGATAAACGTCCTCTAACTCACTGACCTCAGGCTCAATATCGCGCGGCACGGCAATATCGACCATAAACATAGGTTTATGCTTACGCTGCTTAAGCGCTCGCTCAACCGCACCTTTGCCAAGGATAGGTAACTGACTGGCTGTAGAGCTGATCACAATATCGCTATGGGGTAGCTCTTGCGGAATATCGGCCAGCAGAATCGTATGCGCACCAAACTGCTCAGCCAAGTGATTAGCGCGCTCAAGTGTCCGGTTAGCCACCACGATTCGCTTGATGCCCTGCTCGTACAGATGCCTTGCCACCAGCGTAATGGTTTCTCCTGCTCCGATCAAAAGTGCCTGGCTGCGATTGAGATTGCTAAAGATTTGCTTAGCCAGACTGACTGCCGCAAATGCAACCGAGACTGGATTCTCACCAATTGCCGTATCCGTACGGACACTTTTAGCCGTATTGAACGTTGCCTGGAAAAGACGCCCTAACAAGGGACCTACGGTGCCTGCTTCGCGGGCCACCGCATAGGCTGACTTCATCTGACCCAGGATCTGTGGCTCGCCCAGAATCATGGAGTCCAGACCGGACGCTACTCGCATCATGTGCTGGACCGCCTCATCATCCTCGTGGATATACGCGCAGGCGCGTAGCTCATCCAGCGAAAGATGATGATAGCGAGCAAGCCATGCCAGAACGCTGTCCGCGATGGGCTGCTCCATTTCTAGGTAGAGTTCACTACGATTGCAGGTCGACAGAATGGCCGCCTCGCGACTCAGGGTCTCTCGGCACAGTTGCCGTAATGCCTCTACCATTTGCTCAGGGGTGAACGCTACACGTTCGCGTACATCCACTGAGGCGGTCTTGTGATTGATGCCAAGCGCGAGGAAAGCCATGCAGAATCGCTAAGTTTTTTGGAAAGCCGGTAATTGTCCTACGTCGTCGATTGAACGACAACTATCACGCCCATGTGCTTGCCTAATACCTTGTGGCATGATGGACTGAATGCAGAGAGGCCGCTTCGATCTCATGACTAAATATCTCGCGCTGCTGACCACTGCGCTGCTACTAGGTGGCTGCCAGAACCTGGCCAGCCACACGAATTCTGAACAAAGCAAACCTGAACAGGCTGCACCCGCTACTGCCCCAGCCCAGCCGGAAAAATATGGCTCCTTCAGGGAAGACACCTTATATGACCTGCTGGTTGCAGAACTGGCAGGGCAACGTAATCGATTCGACATTGCACTGGCCAATTATGTTGAGCAGGCCCAGAGCACCCAGGATCCTGGGGTAGCTGAACGTGCTTTCCGTATTGCAGAGTACCTGGGTGCAGACAGTTCCGCCCTGGATACTTCTGTTATATGGGCAAAGAACGCGCCAGACAACCTAGATGCTCAACGCGCCGCCGCTATCATGTTGGCACGTGCCGGTCAGTATGACGAGTCTATGACCTATATGGAGAAAGTTCTTCAGGGTCAGGGCGACACTCATTTTGATTTCCTTGCCCTATCGGCAGCTGAAACAGATGCGGACACCCGTGCGGGCTTGCTCAAGAGCTTTGATCGTCTACAAGCCAAATACCCTGAGAATGGCCAGCTGCTTTTTGGCAAGGCGTTGTTGCTTCAGCAGGATGGCCGGGTCGATGAAGCCCTGAAATTACTGGAAGATCACTCCGCTGCAAGACACGAAGTCGCGCCGCTGCTGCTTAGGGCCCGTATGCTTCAGAGCCTTGGCCGTAGCAAGGAAGCCCTTCCGCTGCTGGCAAATGGAATCAAGGAGCATCCGGACGACAAACGCCTGCGACTCGCTCATGCGCGCCTTCTGGTTGAACTCAACAAGCTCGATCAAGCCAAGCAGGAATTCGCGGATCTGGTTGCCCAGTTCCCCGACGACGATGACCTTCGCTTTTCACTGGCGCTGGTATGCCTTGAAGCTGAAGCCTGGAGCGATGCACGGACTTACCTGGAAGACTTGGTCCAGCGGGGTAGCCATGTAGACGCTGCCCATTTCAACCTGGGGCGTGTCGCTGAAGAGTTGAATGAGACAGAGCAGGCGCTGACCCAATATGCCCTGGTCGGCCCCGGGAGTGATTATTTGCCCGCCCAGCAGCGGCAGGCAGAGATACTGATGGGTCAGGGACGCTTTGAAGAAGCCAAAACCCTGTTGGCCGCTTCTCGTCAGCGTCAACCTGATTACGCTGTCCAACTCTACCTGCTCGAAGCAGAGAGCCTGACCAACAACAATCAGCCAGAAGCGGCCTGGAACACCATCCAGCAAGGTCTCAAGCTGTACCCAAGCGATCTTAACCTGCTTTATACCCGGGCCATGGTCTCGGAGAAACGGGGCGACCTGGGTCAACTGGAAAAGGATTTACGCCTTATCCTAAAACAGGACCCTGATAACGCCATGGCGCTCAACGCGCTTGGATACACTTTGGCTGATCGTACAACGCGCTATGCCGAAGCCCGCACATTGATCGAGAAGGCTCATCAAATCAATCCAGATGACCCTGCCATCCTCGATAGCATGGGATGGGTCAACTACCGGCAAGGCAAGCTTGAGCTTGCAGAACAATATCTACGCCAGGCGCTACAGCGCTTTCCCGACACAGAAATCGGGGCGCACTTGGGTGAGGTTCTCTGGGTACGCGGTAAGAAGCAGGAAGCACGCAAGGTATGGGCTGCCGCTGCTGAGCAGTCCCCTGATAATGCTGTGCTACGCAGCACGCTTAAACGATTGACAGGTTCAGAAACGCTGTGAAATTCAATATCCGCTTTTTCCTCATAACTGCTCTTCTGGCTTTTTTGGCTGGCTGTGCAGGGCAAGTCACTCACGAAACTGTCGAAGGGCACGGTAACGCTGCTGCCTGGAAAGCCCACAAAGAGCGCATTACGACGCTCGATGGCTGGCAGATCAACGGGAAAGTTGGCATACGCGCGCCTAATGAATCCGGCAGCGGTACGCTTTTCTGGCTGCAGCGGCAAGGGTATTTTGATATACGCCTGTCGGGTCCCTTGGGCCGTGGCGCTGCCCGTCTTACCGGCAGACCAGACGATGTAACACTGGAAGTGGCCAATCAGGGCCGCTATCACGCTGATTCCCCCGAGGCGCTTCTTGAGCAGCAGCTTGGCTGGCGTCTACCTGTTTCTCATTTGCTCTGGTGGGTCCGCGGCCTTCCGGCTCCCGATAGCCGTAGTCAACTTACGCTAGACAGCGATAGCCATCTATCCCGCTTAGTACAGGACGGCTGGACAGTAGAATACACTCGCTACACCGAGCAGAAGGGTTACAGCTTACCTGAACGCCTGAAGCTAAAAGGCCAAGATCTGGACGTGACACTGGTTATCAAGGACTGGCAACCGCGCCAGCTGGGCCAATGAAAGACATATTGACCTTACCAGCCCCCGCCAAGCTGAATCTCTTTCTTCACATAATAGGTCGCCGAGAGGATGGCTACCACGAACTGCAAACACTGTTTCAGTTTGTTGATTATGCGGATGAGCTCAGATTTGCAGCACGCGATGACGGTCAAATCCGATTGCACACGGCTCTTCCCGGTGTTGAGCATGACTCCAACCTGATCGTCCGTGCAGCCCGATTGCTTCAACAATCAGCGCACTGCTCTCTCGGGGCAGATATCTGGCTGGATAAGCGGTTACCCATGGGGGGCGGTATAGGCGGCGGCAGCTCAAATGCCGCGACGACCCTGCTCGGACTCAACTATTTGTGGAATCTCAATACCAGTGAAGACGCTCTAGCGGCACTCGGGCTTACGTTAGGTGCTGACGTCCCGGTATTCGTACGGGGCAAGGCAGCCTGGGCGGAAGGCATTGGCGAACGCCTGACTCCAGTAGAGATAGACGAGCCCTGGTACCTTGTGGCTGTTCCACAAGTATTTGTAAGTACAGCAGAAATTTTTAACGATCCCCTGTTGACACGTGACACTCCTCCCAGTAAAGTTCGCCCCGTTCTCGAGTGGGGCGGTCGAAACGACTGCCAGAGCGTGGTAGAAAAGCGTTATCCAGAAATACATAACGCTTTGATCTTGCTAAACAAATTTGTTTCAGCTAGGTTAACCGGCACTGGAAGTTGCATATTTGGGGGATTCCCAAGTGAGACCGAAGCTGTTAAAGTTGCGGACCAACTTCCAGCTACCCTGCCAAGCTTCATAGCTAAGGGAAGCAACACTTCAATGTTGCACCGTAAACTGAGAAGTTTGTTCTGAGAAACAGATACAGGTGTATCTGATACGTCACAGGGGCGTCGCCAAGCGGTAAGGCAGCAGGTTTTGATCCTGCCATGCGTTGGTTCGAATCCAGCCGCCCCTGCCATTTCCTTTTCATCAGGTCCACCCTCAGCCGGCAGGTACTGCAGCGTGTCCAAGATGATGGTCTTTACGGGGAACGCTAACCCCGATCTGGCACGGCGCCTCGTGCGTCAGCTGCACATTCCTCTAGGTGATGTTTCTGTCGGTAAATTTTCCGATGGCGAAATCAGCGTCGAGATCAATGAAAACGTTCGCGGTAAGGACGTCTTCCTGATTCAGCCGACCTGTGCACCTACGAACGATAATCTGATGGAACTGGTCGTGATGGCTGATGCCTTCCGCCGTTCTTCAGCCACCCGAATCACTGCTGTTATTCCCTATTTTGGCTATGCACGCCAGGATCGCCGCCCGCGCTCCGCACGTGTTGCTATAAGCGCCAAAGTAGTGGCTGACATGCTCACCGTTGTCGGTGTCAACCGCGTTCTGACTGTCGACTTACATGCCGATCAGATTCAGGGCTTCTTTGACATCCCCGTTGATAACATCTATGGCTCCCCTGCCCTGGTCGACGACATCGAAGATCAGCGTTTCGAGAACCTGATGATTGTATCTCCCGACATCGGAGGTGTTGTTCGCGCTCGCGCCGTGGCCAAAAGCCTTGGCGTAGATCTTGCGATCATTGATAAACGCCGCCCGAAAGCCAACCAGTCAGAAGTGATGCATATCATCGGTGACATCGAAGGCCGCACCTGTGTGCTGGTCGACGATATGGTTGATACAGCCGGTACGCTTTGCCACGCGGCCAAAGCTCTCAAAGAGCATGGCGCCTCCAAGGTATTGGCGTACTGCACGCATCCTGTGCTTTCTGGTCGTGCAATCGAGAACATCAATAACTCTGTTCTTGATGAGCTTGTCGTGACCAACACCATCCCGCTTTCTGCTGCTGCACAAGCATGTACTCGTATCCGCCAACTGGACATTGCGCCAGTCGTAGCCGAGGCCGTGCGTCGCATCAGCAATGAGGAATCCATCAGCGCCATGTTCCGTTAAGGACAGGCGTTGGTATAACGGCCCCGCATAATGCGGGGCTTTTTAGTCAATAGTCTGATCGCTGGTCGCAAGTGATTCAGGCAATTGTCTTTTTTAGGAGACTACAAATGGTCGACTTTACTCTGAATGCCCAAGCGCGTTCCGACCTGGGGAAAGGTGCGAGCCGCCGCCTTCGTCGTAATGCCGAACAAGTTCCTGCCGTAATTTATGGCGGTGAACAAGCGCCTGTATCCGTTACGCTGCAAGGCAAGGATCTGGCCAAGCTGCTGAATAACGAAGCTGCATTTAGCCACGTAATCAACCTGAACGTTGATGGCCAGAACGAAAGCGTTCTGATCAAGGCCCTGCAGCGCCACCCTGCCAAGGGTTTCGTTCTGCACGCTGACTTCCTGCGCGTAGTTGCTGACCACAAGCTGACTGCAACTGTTCCGCTGCACTTCATCAACCAGGAAACGGCTGTTGGTGTTAAGCAGGGCGGTGGCGAAGTTTCGCACAACGTGAACGAAGTTGAAGTTTCTTGCCTGCCAAAGGACCTGCCTGAGTTCATCGAAGTCGACATGTCCAAGGTTGAGCTGAACCAGATCGTTCACATGAGCGACCTGAAGCTGCCGGCCGGCGTTGAGCTGGTATCCCTGGCTCATGGTAGTGACCTGCCTGTAGCAAGCATCCACCTGTCCCGCGTCCAGGCTCCGGCTGAAGGCGAAGGTGAAGGTTCTGCTGAGTAAGACATTGCCTAAGGCTTGTTGAGGATAAGGCAAGGCTACTGCAACAGAATATTGTGAGCGTATCTTCCAGATGCGCTTCTCGATAAGGTTATTCTGTCTGTATAGTCGCTGCCTTAACCTTATAGACAAACTTAGGAAGAAGGGCTCCCGTTATGACTGCCGTACAACTGATCGTTGGCTTGGGTAATCCAGGCGCTGAATACGAACAGACACGGCATAATGCGGGGGCCCTTTTTGTTGAGCGTCTGGCGGCTCAACAAAACGTTAGTTTGGTCGCTGATCGCAAGTATTTTGGCCTGACAGGTCGATTCACGCATGCAGGTCATGACGTTCGTTTATTGATTCCAACCACCTACATGAACCGCAGCGGTCAATCTGTCGCGGCGCTTGCAGGCTTTTACCGTATTCCTGTGGAGGCCATTCTGGTCGCCCATGATGAGCTGGATATGCCACCCGGTGTTGCCAAGTTAAAAAAAGGCGGTGGGCACGGTGGTCATAACGGCTTGCGCGATATCATTGTTCAATTGGGCAACCAAAACGGTTTTCATCGCCTACGGCTTGGCATTGGCCATCCAGGGCATAGCAGTCTAGTCTCCGGCTACGTATTAGGCCGAGCGCCACGTGCCGAACAAGAACTGCTGGACACCAGTATCGATTTTGCCCTCGGCGTGCTGCCGGACATTCTGGCCGGGGATTGGACCCGTGCCATGCAGCGCTTGCATAGCCAGAAGGCCTAACCTATTCCGCGAGGGACAATTTCATGGGATTTAACTGTGGCATCGTCGGCTTGCCCAACGTTGGCAAGTCCACTCTATTCAACGCCCTCACCAAGTCCGGCATTGCTGCAGAAAACTTTCCATTCTGCACCATCGAGCCGAACAGCGGCGTAGTACCAATGCCCGATGCTCGACTCAATGCATTGGCCGAGATCGTCAAACCTGAGCGCGTTATTCCTACGACTATGGAGTTCGTGGATATTGCCGGCCTAGTAGAAGGTGCATCCAAAGGCGAAGGCCTTGGAAACAAGTTCCTGGCGAACATCCGTGAAACCGATGCCATTGCCCATGTGGTTCGCTGCTTTGAAGACGAAAATGTTATTCACGTAGCCAACTCTGTCGATCCCAAGAGAGACATCGAAGTCATTGATCTGGAGCTGATCTTTGCGGACCTGGAAAGCTGCGAAAAGCAATTGCAGCGGGTAGTTCGCAGCGCGAAAGGCGGTGACAAGGAAGCCTTGGCTCAGAAGGCGCTCCTGGAAAAGCTGATTCCTCACTTTGAAGCAGGCAAACCTGCCCGTAGCCTGATGAAGGGCATGGATGACGAGCAGAAGCGCATGGTACGCGGCTTTCATCTACTGACTAGCAAGCCGGTCATGTATATCGCCAATGTGGCTGAAGATGGATTCGAAAATAATCCTCACTTGGATGTCGTCAAGGCTATTGCCACCGAAGAAGGCGCTATCGTCGTTCCCGTGTGCAACAAGATCGAAGCTGAAATTGCTGAGCTGGACGATGGCGAAGAAAAGGATATGTTTCTTGAATCGCTCGGCCTGGAAGAGCCCGGCTTGAACCGTGTGATTCGCGCAGGCTATGAGCTGCTTAACTTGCAAACCTATTTTACTGCAGGGGTAAAGGAAGTACGCGCCTGGACTGTCAAGATAGGCGCTACAGCACCGCAGGCAGCGGCTGTTATTCATACTGATTTTGAGAAGGGATTCATCCGTGCTGAAGTAGTCGCCTATGACGACTTTATCCAGTACCGGGGTGAAAACGGCGCTAAGGAAGCAGGTAAATGGCGTCTGGAAGGTAAAGACTATATCGTCAAAGATGGCGATGTGATGCACTTCCGCTTCAACGTCTGACCGGACTAGCGGACCTGCCTGACAGGTCCGCCCTCTTCTCCCCTGCCTATAGAAAACGCGCAAAGACGATACTCCTCGCGCTACTGCCTGACTGGCAAAAAACAGTACACAGCCGTGTCAGGTCATTGCTCCACCTATATGGCTTGTCAGCCCTGTTAGCTATAGCAGAAGGCATGAACTGACCAGGCTTAAAGAAGCCACTGCCATCCTAATAACTTCCACTGCGCTTCATCGCTGCATAAAGCAATGGCGATGTCTTGGTTGGTGCCTGCCTTAAGAAATTAAGGTGCTGCGAAAGCAGCAAAATAAGCTATTGGGTTGTCAGCTGGCGAAATATACGCAGCTCGCAGCGGTAAGATAGATGCAGAGCCACGCTGCGATATAGCAGCGTGACTCCAATGAATAGCGCCGGATTAGTTGCCGGCGGACAGGCCTGCATAGAGGCGTGTCAGCTCATTCATTTGCTTGAACAGCGTATCGGCACTAGAGGCCATTGCAGTAGGGACATAGTTTTCGGGGGTAGTCAGGTCTACTGCTGTACGGGTGAACTTCCACTGAGCCTCAGCTTTACGCAGCGACGTGGCAATCTCAGGATTAGGAGCGCCCGCGGTATCGAGCTCCGTCATAACTGTGTCGAACTCGCCAACGGACTTGTCAAACGCATCGTCCAGCCCAGGCGCTTGAACATCCCAGCTCTTGGCCATGTATAGCATGGCGATACGCTGGCTCAGTACGCGGTTCCAGCCACTACGGTTTACAAGACGGGAAGACTCGCCGCCATTATTCTTTTCAACAAGGTCAGTCAGCTTTTGACACTGCTCTAGCAGCTGATCACTTACGCTCAGCATGGTTACCGCTTGATCCTTGTCAGGAGTGGCCTGCACCAGCTGCTTGTATTGCTGCCAAGTCTTATCTATTTCGCTTAGTTTGTTACGAATTTCAGTCGTAGGCGCAAACTCGACGAGTGATTTGTGATGATCATCGAACAGCGCAACGGTATCTTTGAGCTGCTTGGTTGCGACGTCTACCCGTACGCCGGAGCCCATCATCAGATAATCTTTGGCCATACGCTGGCCCAACGTGCGCTGCAGACCGGCCATGTTCATGGCTTCTTCAGGGGTGATGTCAGCCCAGCAAGAGGCGCTGATAAGACTGACGCCCAATACGGCTACACGCAAAAAATCCTTTAGCATTTACTTCTCCAGAAGGGCCATTCGCTGGCCAGGCAAAGCGGGGCCTTTTTTCAAAACAACAAGGCACCGCGAACACTTAAAGCTCCGCGGTTATCGGTTTAATTAGTGCGGGGTCTGGCATGAAGTCGAGCCATCACAGTGAGTGATGTCATAACGCGGTCGATTCATGGGGCCACTATTGTAACGCCTTAAAAAGTCAATAGGACGTTTTTACTAGGGCATAATGTCGCCCCTACGCAGCAGCTTATCTGGAATAGGGGCACATCAAGGTTAGCCTGGACGATTAGCCACTGACTCGTAGAGGGCCACCAACGGGAACGTATTCAACAGGTGTTTCGGCTGGCATTGTCTCGATGGGATCTTCCTTGTAGCCAAACCCTTCTTCCTTGAGGTTGATGGAATGGGTACTGTGCTCGCGGGCAGTCGTATCGCTTAACTTGGTAAATAGACGGTCATCATCTTGCAGAGTGAAGCGGTCTCCTGGGCGGAGCTGGGCGAAAGTAATAGGGGTAACGGCGGTCATCTAACAGTCTCCTTTAGGTCTCTCATGAATGGAGAGTTTCCAACCGGTCAAGGTTCCGGGCGGTAGCCGAGACTTGCTTCTTGAGCACTCATTACACACATAAAAAGGCCCGCCCAAAAGCGGCGAGCCAAGACGTGGAAGCTTTCAGCGTTTGACCTTACGCTTGTTTCGATACTGGTCGATAACCACAGCCACAACGATAATCATGCCTTTGATAATGTCTTGGATATAGGCATCGACGCCAAGAAAGGTGAGGGCGAATGTCCTGATAGATGCTGCCGCCCTCCAAGCGCTCGGAAGTCTCGCTGTGAATTACGGTGCATCCCAGCTTGATCACTAAGGTCACCTCGCTGACTTCATGCACCTTCCGCAGTGCAGTCAGCAGGTCGTCCGAGTCGCCTGCAATTATGAACTCTTCTTCAGTGCCGACCACCAGATCGAAACACGGTAGTATGCGCTGAACGTGAGCGCTAACCTCCGCATTGGCAATAAAAGCATGAAGGATTCGTCGATGTCTTCTTCGCGCAGTGTCATGTCGGCGCAGTTTTCGCGATAAAACATCAGGGGAAAGGTTTCGTGGTCCTTGATTCCCAGCAGGACTATGGCAATCAGCCGTTCGGAATCGACCTTGATAGCACGCGTATCACAGCCTTCCTTGTCCAGGGACTCCACCAGGAAACTACCCATATGGTCGTCGCCGACGCTGGTCAGCATGGCGGACTTCAATCCCAACCGGCAGTGCCGAAGGCGATGTTGGCGGACGAGCCGCCCAGATACTTGGCAAACTGCTCACCTCTTCGAGCCGTGCCCCGATCTGCTGTGCACACAGATCGACACCAAGGCGCCTAAGACATATGACGTCCATTGGCAAAGGTTGTATTGCCCATGGTAGCTCCTATTTATTTTTGTCGCCTGATTCTGGTCGCTGGGCATAATCTGCTGGATGGGGTCCATTTCCCAGTAGGCTCGCCCTTCCATATTCTATGGGCGATATTGCATGACCGCGGCTGGATCGAGCTTGGCGAAAGCCTGCGGCTGCGCACGTCCTATCCGCTTCTGCCCTGGATTGGCGTGATTGCACTAGGCTATGCGGCGGGCCCGTGGTTCACTCAACTGAACCCGTCCGAGCGCCAGAAGCGCCTCTTGATCGGAGGGCTGGGCGCCCGCTGCTCTTCTTTGTATTGTGGATGATCAACGGCTATGGCCAGGCGCAGCAGTGAGTAACGGGCGAGACGCCCCTGCTGACCATGATGAGCTTTCTGAACATCACCAAGTACCCGCCACCCCTGCTGTTCCTCTCGCTCACCTTGGGCCTTGGCCTGCTACTGCTGGTGCTGTTCGAGCGCAAGTCAGAGAGTCGTCTGTTGGGCTGGTTTACCGTATTTGGCGCAGCACCGATGTTCTTTTACATCCTGCATCTGTATGTGCTGGGTGTGCTGTACCGGATTACGGTTGCCCTGTTCGGTCTCAATCAAGGCACGTATTTTGGCTTTGATCGTGTCTGGGCACTCTGGATCAGCGCTGTAGTCTTGGCTTTTGCGCTGTACTGGCCGGTGCGCTGGTTTGCGGGCCTCAAGGCACGCCGCCGCGATATCGCTTGGCTGAAGTACTTCTAAAAAAGACGGGGCGCCCATAGGCGCCCCGTCTTTTATGCAGTGCTCACCTGTTTTACAGGCCTTATTGCCGACGCTCCCAGACCTCCAGTGCATACGCAGGGCGGCCTTCCTCCGACGGATGCTCATCACGCGAGACCCGCTGCCACTGCTGCTCATCCCACTCAGGGAAATACACATCCCCTTCAGGCGCCAGCGCAACACGGGTGAGGTAAAAGCGATCCGCATCGGGCAATGCCTCGATAAAAAGCTGCGCCCCGCCAATCAGCATGACTTCACTGGCGCCCTGCTCTTTGGCCCAGGCTTCCGCTCGCGCCACAGCATCGTCCAATGACGTAAAGGTTTCGGCACCTTCGAGCGTCAGATCGGTCTGACGGCTGACGACCAGATTCAAGCGTCCGGGTAAGGGACGACCCAGCGAATCCCAGGTCTTGCGACCCATGATCACCGGCTTGCCCAGCGTTACGGCCTTGAAGTATTTGAGTTCTGCCGGCAGATGCCAGGGCAGACGGTTTTCGTGGCCGATCACGCCGTTATCGGCGACCGCCACAATCAAGCTAAGAGGAAGTGTCTTGTTCATAGTCGCGCAGCATAGCAGAGCTAAAACGCCTTGCCAGTGGCCTGCCGGTTAACACGCCGGATGCCGACCGTTATCCTCCACGCATCCCCAGGACGAGTTTGACGAGTGACCGAATCCACTACTATCCCCTCCGACCCTACCCTTGATGCGCTCTGGCTGACTGAAGCCGTACGCCTGACTGAGGAAGAAGCCAGCCCGCTGGAAGACAGCGAAGCCAATCGCCGTGCACGTGCAACCGGCGGCACCTTTGTCCAGCGTCTGATCCTGCGTGCTCATCTGCTAGGCCAGCGCGACGGCCTGATCGAAGCCCGCCGCCACTGGCGCCAGGGCGCTACCCTAGCCTTCTGGCTGCTTGCTTTTCTGGCGGTCCTGTCCGGCGCAGGCCTGGGCTTTGGCGCGCTGGGCGATGGTCTGCGCCCCGTAAACGTTTTCTGGGCGCTGGGCAGCCTACTGGGACTGAATCTTCTGACCTTGCTGCTATGGCTGGCCGGCTTTTTTGGCGCAGGCCGCAGTACCAGCCTGTTAGGCCGCCTCTGGCTCTGGCTTGCCGGCAAGCTGGCCAGGGATGCCCGTGCCGCCCAGCTCGGCCCGGCGCTGATTATTCTCCTGGGTCGCCAGCGGCTGGTGCGTTGGGGGCTAGGCACCCTTGTCCATGGGCTGTGGCTGCTGGCCTTGAGCGCAGCCTTGGGCATTCTGCTGGCCTTGCTGGCCACCCGTAGTTACAGTTTTATCTGGGAAACCACCATTCTGAGCAGCGATACCTTTGTCGCCATGACCCACGCGCTGGGCGCCTTGCCCTCGCTGCTGGGCTTTCCCATGCCGGATATCGACACTATCCGCGCCAGCGGTAACGCGGCGCAGGGCTTGGAAGCCGCACGCCATGCCTGGGCGGGATGGCTGGTAGGTGTACTGACCGTCTATGGCCTCGCGCCCCGTGCCCTTCTGTTCATCCTCTGTTTCTGGCAATGGCAACGCCGCCGCCAGCAGCTGGCACTGGATACCGAACAACCCGGCTATGCACTGCTGCGCGAAAAGCTGATGCCTGCCACCGAACGCTTAGGTGTCAATGATGCAGCCCCCGAGCAATTACCAGAGCCTTCTGCCGGACATCTGGAGATTGCTGGCGAAAGTGCCGTACTCGTAGCCATCGAGTTGGACGATACCCGCCCCTGGCCGCCAGCACTGCCAGAAACAGTGCGCGATGCCGGTGTGCTGGATGATGGACAGCAGCGCCGCCGCCTGCTGGAACAATTGACCCGCTATCCGCCCGTGCGCCTGGTAATTGCCTGCGACCCACGCCGCTCGCCGGATCGGGGCACCCTGTCTTTGATTGGTGAGCTGGCTCGTTGCGCAGGTACTACCCGTATCTGGCTACTACCCGCGCCTGCAGGGGACCAGCTGGATGCCGACCGCCTTGATGACTGGCGCCAGGGGCTGGATCGAATGGCACTTCCCCACGGAGAACGGTCTCCGCTGGAATGGCTGGAGACCGGACATGAATAAGTGGCGCTTGAACACTGGTGGACATCGCCCCAGCTTCACTCCAACTCGCCAGAGCGTTACGGTAACAGTGAGCGAGGCGATGCCCAACAACGCCTCCTGCGTCTCAGGAGAACACCCATGACCCAACCGCTCGTTCTGGCTGTCGTGGGCCATACGAATGTTGGCAAGACGTCCCTGCTGCGAACGCTGACCCGCGACATCGGGTTTGGCGAAGTCTCCCATCGCGCCAGTACCACGCGGCATGTAGAGGGCGTCCGGCTTTCAGTAGACGGCGAAGCCCTGATTGAACTCTACGACACACCAGGCCTGGAAGATGCCATCGCCCTGCGGGACTATCTTGAGCAACTTGACCGCCCCGGCGAGCGGTTGGACGGCCCTGCTCGCGTGGAGCGCTTCCTCGATACCGCCGAGGCCCGCAACCGCTTCGAGCAGGAGGCCAAGGTCCTGCGGCAGTTACGCAGTTCGGATGCCGGACTGTATGTCGTCGATGCTCGCGAACCGGTACTGGCTAAATACAAGGATGAATTGGCCGTACTGTCCAGCTGCGGCAAGCCACTGCTGCCAGTGCTGAACTTCGTGGCAGCCGAGCAGCATCGTGAAGAGGAATGGCGTACAGCGCTGGCGCGCCTGGGGCTGCATGCACTGGTGCGCTTCGACAGTGTCGCCCCGCCCGAAGACGGCGAGCGTCGCCTGTATGAGAGCCTGGCCTTGCTCATCGAGCCGGCGCGCCCTCGACTGGAGCGGCTGATTGCCGATCACGAGGCTCAGGCAGTGGCACGCCAGCACGGTGCTGGTGGGCTTATTGCCGAATTACTGATTGATGCTGCTGCCTGCCGCTATGTAGTGCCGCCAGAGGAGGACGCAGTAAAGGCCGCAACTCAACGCCTGCGGGACGACCTGCGTAAGCGTGAGCAGCGCTGTGTGGAGGATTTACTCAAGCTGTACGGCTTTCGCTCTGGCGATGCACGCGCCGCTGACCTTCCGTTGCTGGATGGCCGCTGGGGCGATGATTTATTCAATCCCGAAACTCTGCGCATTCTGGGTATCCGCCTGACCGGGGGTGTTGCTGCCGGTGCTGCGGCAGGGGCCGGTATTGACCTATTGGCGGGTGGCCTGATGCTGGGTGCTGCAACGGCACTGGGCGCCCTGGCAGGCGGATTGCTGCAAACCGGCGGTCATTATGGCCAGCGTCTGCTTGGCAAGCTACGCGGCCAGCGTGAGCTGACTGTGGATGATGCGGTACTGCGCCTGCTCGCCCTGCGCCAGCGTCAACTGGTCAAGGCACTCAATGCCCGCGGTCACGCGGCCCTGAAGGCCATCGAAGTGGAAACACCTGAGGATCAACGCTGGCGTGAGGGCAAGCTTCCTGCTGCCCTGAATCACGCCCGCGCCCATCCAGAATGGTCTTCGCTCAACGCGTCCCACAAGCTACGAGACGCCAACCGCCGCGAGCACATCGAGAGTCTGGCGGGACAGCTAGCCCAGCAGCCTGACTAACCGTCAGGCGCTGGCTCGCCCTTCTTCGTACAACCGCTTTACTGCCTGCTCATCGGCTTTCAGGAGGCCCGGCAGGATATCGCGCAGAAAGTCCACCAGGGTTCGGATCTTTGCATCCAGGTACTGACGGGAGGGATACAAGGCATACACGTTAAGCGGATACAGGCTGTGACCCGGCAGGACCTGTTGCAGCGTTCCGTCTTTCAATCCCTTGACAGCGGCATAGATCGGTAGCGCCCCGATGCCCATGCCAGAGGCAATGGCTTCCATCAACGCATCCGCCGTATTGACCTGAAACAGGGTCTGGTCAATGGTTACCAGCTCTTCGCCTTTTGGGCCTTGGAACAACCATTTATCCAGTGACATCGCTTTGTTCACCAAGCGCAGGCAACGGTGCTGACGCAAGGCAGCTGTTGTTTGAGGCGTGCCGTACTTTTCCAGATAAGCCGGTGAAGCGCACAGAATGCTGTGGGTACTGCCCAGGCGTTTGGAGAAGTAGCCTGAGTCCTTGAGCTGCGAAGCCAATATGACGGAAACGTCGTAACCGTCTTCGAGAATATCGGTAAAGGTATTGGTTAATCGGAGATCGAAATTTACCTCCGGGTACTTTTCGCAATAGCGGGCAATCGTCTTGATCAGATAATGCTGCCCTAGCCCAGTCATACTATGGATTTTAAGCTTGCCTACCGGATGCGCATGGGCATGACTGGCTTCGGCCTCTGCCTCTTGGATATAGGCAAAGATCTGTTGGCAACGCTGCAGGTAACGCTCACCGGCCTCGGTCAAGGCAATCCGGCGAGTGGTGCGGTGAAGTAAACGGGTTTGAAGGTGTGTTTCCAGGTTGGTGACCGCCTTGGAAACGTAAGCGGTGGTAAGCTCAAGGCGTTGGGCCGCCGCGGTAAAGCTGCCGGCTTCCACAACACACATGAAAGCACGCATATTAAACAGATTGTCCATCATACTCCTCTCAGAGCGGCAGATTCTGGCACAACTCCCCACCCCTTGATTACTCGCTTTATAGTTAATAATCCTTCACGATTTTCCTGCTTATTCCCGCCGCCCTGATCTACATAGAATGGATAGCGCTCGCCTGAGCTAGTGATTCTTTGAGTAGGCCACTGTGCTGCAATTGTTTCGGAAAACGCTTCCGCTTCCCGCCCCATCCCACCTGATCATGCTGCTCCTGTCAGCAGCCCTGTTCGGACCATTGTCTCGTCTGTTCAAGACGATCTTGCCGCCGCTTCACGGTCAGCCCGCGCTCCCCCTGCGCTGACCGCCCTACTGCTGTTTACCCTGACCGATCCATACCGTGCGCCTTTCTGAGCGTCGAGGTTACCGTTGCGCGCTATTTCTTTTGTCAGCCGATTACCGAGCCGTTCGGCCTGGCGCCGCGCCCTGCTGGAATGGGCCCGAACCGATGGCATTACCTGGGCATTCATCTTCAAGGCATTGCTGACCGCCCTGATCGCACTCTGGTTGGCCTACCGACTGCAACTGCCCCAACCCAGCACCGTATTGGTGACGGTATTCATTGTCATGCAGCCCCAGAGCGGACAAGTACTGGCCAAGAGTTTCTATCGCATCATCGGCACTCTAGTGGGCCTGAGCGTCATGGTGCTGTTTATCGCTCTGTTCGCACAGGAGCGCATCCTGCTGCTTGGCTCGCTCGCCGTATGGGTAGGGATTTGTACTGCCGGAGCCGCCCGCTACCGTGACTTTCGCGGCTATGCCTTTCTGCTGGCTGGATACACAGCCAGTCTGATCGGCTTGCCAGCCACTAGCCATCCGGAAAATGCCTTTATGCAGGCCCTGTGGCGCGTATTGGAGATTGGCCTGGGCATCTGCTGCACCGGCGCAGTGAGTGCTGTCGTACTGCCGCAAACGACCCGAACTGTGCTGCGTAATACCCTCTCCCTGCGTTTTCGTGATTTTGCCCGCATGGCCCATGAAGGCTTGAGCGGCGCATTGATGCGTGAAGGGTTCGAAACCCTGGCGGCACGGTTTGCCGCCGAGTCGGTAGGGTTTGAAAGCCTGCGCAGCGCCAGCGCCTTTGAAGACCCGCACCTGCGCCAGCGCAGCGGACGGCTGGCTAATCTGGGTAGCCAATTCATGCAGCTCAACACCCGCTTCCATGCGCTGAACCAGTTACTGACCCGGATACGGCAGCACCCCTTGCTACTGGATGCCATCACCCCATGCCTGACGGAAATCACGTCTCTTCTAATACCTTTTGGCGAGCGACTGACCACTGAAAACGATGCAGCCCGTCTAGCCGAAAAGCTTGCTCTGCATCGCGAACCGCTGATGCAGCAGATTAGGGAGTCACGCGGCCAGCTTCAGGAAAAGCAGGTAAGCGACAGTGACCTGCTGGATTTCAATACGGCGGCAGAGCTGCTCTATCGCTTTGCCGAAGACCTGTACAGCTACTGCCTAGCGTATGCCACCCTGAATGGTCCCAGGCCATCCAAAACACCGCCACCCGAGAGCTTCACTCCTGTTGCCAACCCCATGGCAGCGGCTATTTCCGGCGTTCGTAGCGCCCTTGTTGTCCTCGTGCTGGGGCTTTTCTGGATTGAAACCTCCTGGCCCAGTGGCGATACCTGTGCGCTGGCAGCTGTGCTGATTTCGGCGCTCTCATCTACATCGCCCAACCCACGGCGCTATTGCCTGCAGTTGGCCGTCGGTACGCTGGCTGGCTCCCTGGCTGGCTTTTTCCTAGTGTTCTGGGTGCTGCCCCAACTGGACGGCTTTCCCCTGCTGTTTTATGCCTTGTCGCCTGTGTTTGCCATTGGTGCGTTCTTTATTACCCGCCCCCAATGGGCCGGCTATGGCACAGGGCTGATGGTGTGGTTCTGCTCGGCCGCCTTACCGGCCAACGTCACGCTGTATGACGCCAATACCTTTTTCAACCAGTACCTGTCCTATCTGCTCGCCGCCTTTATCGCCGCGGTCGCCGCTGCGGTCATCATGCCGCCAAATCGCCCATGGTTGTGGGGGCGTTTGGAGCAGGATCTTCGAATGCGCGTCGTGTACGCCATCAGCGGCAAACTCAAGGGCTTGGCATCAGGCTTTGATAGCAGCACCCGTGACCTGCTCAATCAAGCCTATGTACTTTCCACAGGCCATACGGCTGTACAGCGCCAACTCCTGCGCTGGATGTTCCTGTCTCTAGAGATTGGTCATGCCATCATTGAGCTGCGCTACGAACAGGAAAACCTGCCGCTGCATCCCTGCTATCAGGAATCCAGACCCTGGCGACAAGCTATCCGCATCATGGGCCGCGCGCTGATCCGCCTGTTCGTGCAACCCAGTCCCAAGCACATGGAGCGGGCCTTGTCGGCAGTAGATCATGCCATCGAAACGGCACAGACCGCCCAGATCCATCAGGAGCCCAACTCGGGCCAGTTCGAACGCTCGCCGCTACGCCGTGTGTGCAGTTACCTGCATTTCATCCGGACCTCGCTGCTGGACCCCAACTCGCCATTGAGCAAGCACAATAGAGGCTTCACGCAGACACGCTCTACCAGACTGGATGAACTATAGGTGTGCTATACGGCAGCGCTACGCAGCCGCGTTGCCCAGATAGCAGTCGCTACAATCAGAAAACCACCGATCCAGCCTTGAACCGCCAGGCTTTCCTGCAGCCAAAAAACCGCGAACAGGGCACCAAACACCGGCTCGGTCCCCATCAGGAGCGAAACACGGGTCGGGCTGGAATAGCGGATAGCCTGGATCTGGACCACAAAGGCAAACAGGGTGCAAAAGACAACCAGGTATCCCGTGGCTAGCCAGAATGTGTACGTGGCTGGCAAGGCAGGTAATCCCGCCGGCAGCAGGCAGGCCATTACAAGGCACCCCAAGCCAGCCACCGCAGCTTGCACAGCAGTAAGCGCAAGAGCAGGAATAGCCTGTGTGCTGAAGTAGCGCTTCGTCACGCACATCATGAGCGCGCGAAGAACAGCCGCTGCCACCATGAGTGCATCGCCCAGATTGAACTGTAGCTCGCCTGTGCCCTCTCCCGTCAGCAGCCAGATACCCAGCAGCGAGACAGCTGCGGCAAGAAAGGCTTCCCGTGCGGGTCTCTGACTCAACAGCACCCACTCCAGCAGCGGTGTGAAAATCACAAACAGGCTGATCAAGAAGGCGGCCTTGCTCGCTGTAGTCTGTGCCACGCCAAAGGTCTCGCACAAAAAGATCGCTAGCAACATCAGGCCCAGCGGTAGCCCCGGCCGGATTGCCTTTCGCCCCTCGCCTCGTAATTGGGGCAACAGCAACAGCGCCGTCAGGCAAAACCGGATAGCCAGAAAACCAAGCACGGGATAAAACAGTAAGGCTGTTTTGGCAATGCTGTAACTGGAACCCCAGACTATTGCCACTAATAGAAGGCTAATGTCAGCCAGCCAGACAGGGCGCTGGGCAAGATGCCCACCATGCGACAACATGAGAGGCATGCTCTAGGAAACAAGGCTGCTTAGTATGACGGCATGCTCGAAATGACATAAGCCAACGAACCTGCATAGAACTTGTTCCCCAGGCGCATGAATCGGCAGCGCTGACGACTATTGAAAACAAGATCAAGCTGCCTGGATGCTTCGCACGTGCACAGCACCCAGGCAAAGCATCAAACGGCGACGGGCGCCTTGATGTGGGGGTGGGACTCGTAGCCAACCAGCTCGAAGTCATCAAACGTGAAGTCGAACAGATCCTTCACCTCTGGGTTGAGCTTCATGGTAGGCAGAGGCAGCGGCTCGCGGGTCAGTTGCAGGTCCGTCTGCTCCAGGTGGTTGGCATACAGGTGGCTGTCACCGCCCGTCCAGATGAACTCGCCCGGCTCGTAACCTGTTACCTGCGCCACCATCATGGTCAGCAGCGCATAGCTGGCAATATTGAAAGGCACGCCCAGGAAGATATCCGCCGAGCGCTGGTAGAGCTGGCAGGAGAGCTTGCCGTCCGCCACATAAAACTGGAACAACGCATGGCAGGGTGGCAGGGCCATTTCGTCCACCAGGGCGGGGTTCCAGGCGGAGACGATCAATCGGCGCGAATCGGGATTCTTCTTGATCATCTCGATGACGTTGGCAATCTGGTCAATATGGCGGCCATCCGGCGCGGGCCAGCTGCGCCACTGATAACCGTAAACCGGGCCGAGGTCACCGTTTTCATCGGCCCACTCATCCCAGATGGAAACCCCATTTTCCTTGAGGTAGGCGATATTGGTCGAGCCTTTGAGGAACCACAGCAGCTCATGAATAATGGAGCGCAGGTGCAGTTTCTTGGTAGTGACCATGGGAAAGCCATCGGCCAGGTTGAAGCGCATCTGATAGCCGAACACGCTGTAGGTGCCGGTGCCGGTACGGTCGCTTTTGAAGGTGCCGTGCTCACGCACGTGTCGCATCAGGTCTAGGTACTGTTTCATGCTGGGCTCGGTGCGGCGTCTTTAGGGACGCAGGAGAAAAGTCAGCCCCTATGATAGCGGAAGCCGACTGTTTGGATCACGCGCCCGGTCGTCGCGCAGCCAGTTGGGCCATCTTTCTCTAGCAACAACGCACTCTCCTGAAAAATGAGAGGAACAAACGCTCGCTTAGACGCTCACACCTCCTAGTGCTGTTCCGTCGTATGCAAGTCGACTGTCGAGATGGCGCAACGCCAATAGCTTGGCCGGACGCTCATCCAGGCCCTGCGCCGCCATAACCGGCATGGAAGGACACCGAACGGCTGTTCGTGTCTATAGCCTCTTCAAGACAAAAGACCGCGACGGCATTCCAGCTATTTGCTTCCACGCTCCAATCGAGGAATCCGCAATGTGCTCTGCCAATACCACTTCTTCCAACGACCAAAACACTGAGCGTGACCAGCTGTGCGTGAACACCATACGCACCCTCTCCATGGACGCCGTGCAAAAGGCCAACTCGGGTCACCCAGGCACGCCCATGGCGCTGGCACCCGTGGCCTATACCTTGTGGAGCAAGTACCTGCGCTATCACCCTGAGCATCCGGACTGGCCCAACCGTGACCGGTTCGTCCTGTCGGTCGGCCATGCCTCGATGCTCCTGTATTCGCTGCTGCACCTGGCAGGCGTCACCGAGATCGATGAGCATGGCAAGCCCTCCGGTAATCCGGCGGTCAGCCTGGACGACATCAAACAATTCCGGCAGATGGACTCCAAGACCCCTGGCCATCCTGAGTACCGGATGACAACCGGCATAGAAACGACTACCGGCCCGCTTGGCCAAGGCTGTGCAAACAGTGTGGGCATGGCAATGGCCCAGCGATGGCTAGGACAACGCTTCAACCGTGACGGCGCCACCCTCTTCGATTACAACGTTTATGTGTTGTGTGGCGATGGCGACATGATGGAGGGCATTAGTGGCGAAGCGGCTTCCATAGCCGGGCACCTGAAGCTGTCCAACCTGTGCTGGATCTACGACAACAACACCATCAGTATCGAAGGCCACACAGACCTGACGTTCAGCGAGGACGTAGGTACGCGCTTCAAGGGTTACGGCTGGAACGTGGTGCATGTCAAGGATGCCAACGACGCCCTGACCTTTGGTCAGGCGATCGAGTACTTCCAGGCCCATGACGATGCGCCAACCCTCATCATCGTCGACAGCATCATTGGTTATGGTGCGCCCAACAAGCACAACACCGCAGCTGCCCACGGCGAGCCCTTGGGCGCTGACGAAATCCGTCTCGCCAAGAAATCCTACGGCTGGCCCGAAGATGCCGACTTCCTAGTGCCGGATGAGGCCCGTACCTGGCTGCGCGACCAGATGGTTGAACGCGGACAGAGTCAGTTCGAGCAATGGCAAGCAGCGCTGAAAACCCTTGAACAGCAGGAGCCCACTCTTGTAGATGAGCTTAACCGCATGCGCGCCGGCCAAATGCCTGAGGGCTGGATGGATGCATTGCCTGAGTTCGAAGCCAATGCCAAAGGTGTTGCCACCCGCGAGTCCGGTGGTAAAGCATTGAATGCCTTCGCCAGTAAAGTCCCATGGCTGATTGGCGGCTCGGCAGACCTGGCACCATCTACCAAAACCAAGCTGACCTTTGAGGGCGCTGGCAGCTTCTCGGCGCAAAACCCGGGCGGCCGCAACCTCCATTACGGGGTACGCGAGCATGCCATGGGCGCTATCGCCAACGGCCTCGCACTCTGCTACCTGCGTTCCTTTACTGCGACCTTCCTGGTATTCAGCGACTATATGAAGCCGCCGATTCGCCTGGCCTCGATCATGGAGCTGCCTGTAGTGTTCGTCTTTACCCACGATTCCATCGGCGTCGGGGAAGATGGTCCTACTCACCAACCTATCGAGCAACTGACTCAACTGCGTGCTACACCCGGTCTTCTGACCCTGCGTCCCGGTGACGCCAATGAAGCGGTTCAGGCGTGGAAGGTTGCGCTTGAGCAGACCAATCGCCCCTCCTGCATCGTACTCTCACGTCAGCCCATGCCAACGCTTGATCGCACCCGCTATGCCTCGGCCGAAGGCACCGCGCGCGGTGCATACGTTGTCGCTGACGCAGAGAACGGCAAGCCCGATGTCATCATCATGGGTACCGGCAGCGAAGTGGGCTTGTGTGTCGAGGCCTATGAGCAGCTCAAGGCCAGCGGTATTGCCGCTCGCGTAGTCTCTATGCCGTGCTGGGAGCTATTTGAGCAGCAGGATGAAGCCTACAAAGAAAGCGTACTACCTGATGACGTAACCGGCCGGGTTGCTGTCGAGCAGGCAGGCCCGATGGGTTGGGAACGTTACGTAGGCCGCAAAGGCGCCATGGTTGTCATGAACAGCTTTGGTGCTTCCGCGCCTATCGGTAAGCTGCAGGCGAAATACGGCTTTACTGTAGAAAATGTTGTCAAACTGGCTACCGAACAGGCAAAAGCCGGGAGGTCATAATGAGCAGCCTCTTGCGTGAGTTGGGCGTAGCCGGTCAGGCCGTCTGGCTGGACTTTGTCAGCCGGGAGTTTCTACGCAAGGGTGAGCTGCAAACGCTCATCGAGCGGGATGGCCTGACCGGCGTTACGTCCAACCCGTCGATTTTTGAGAAGGCCATGGGGCATGGTACGGATTACGATGCCTCATTGGAGCGTTTTCTCAACCGGGCCGATGCCTCACCGGTCGATGTCTATGAGTACCTTGCCGTTGAAGACATCCAGCAGGCTGCCGACATCCTTCGGCCTGTCTATGACCGTTTAAACGGCAGGGACGGCTACGTCAGCCTGGAGGTGTCGCCTTATCTGGCTATGGATACTGAAGCCACCCTGATAGAGGCACGCCGGCTCTGGAAGGCTGTCGATCGACCGAATCTGATGGTCAAGGTACCCGGTACCGAGGCGGGCGCCGCAGCCATCCAGCAGCTGATTGCCGAAGGCATCAACGTTAACGTGACACTGCTGTTTTCCCGCGAGTCTTATCGCGCAGTAGCCGAAGCCTACATGGCTGGGCTGGAGGCGCGTGCTCAGGCGGGAGAAGACATCAGCCGCATTGCCAGCGTTGCCAGCTTTTTCATCAGCCGGATCGATTCGGAAATCGAAAAGAAGATCGATGAAAAGCTAAAAGCTGGTGGCGATGAAGCCACACTCAAATCGCTCAAGGGTCGTGTAGCCATTGCCAATGCCAAACTGGCCTATGCCGACTATCAGACCATGATGGCCAGCGAGCGTTGGCAAGCCTTGGCAGCTAAAGGCGCTCAACCCCAACGACTGCTGTGGGCCTCTACCGGCACCAAGAATCCAGAGTATCCCGACACGCTGTATGTTGATGAATTGATCGGACCCGACACTGTAAATACCATGCCACCCAAGACCATGGATGCCTTCCGTGATCATGGCACCGTCAGGGAAACGATTACTCAGGGTCTGGATGAGGCTCGAGCCACGCTTGAAGCCGTCGAGCGCCTTGGGTTGGATTTACCAGGAGTGACGGCAGATCTGGTAACGGCAGGTGCCAAACTCTTCTCCGATGCAGCCGATGACCTGCTTGGCGCTGTTGGAGGTAAACGCCTCAAGCTGCTCGCAGGCAAGCTCAACCAGGCGGCATTCAGCTTGCCAGATGACCTGTCTCAGGCAGTCGAGCAACAGCTGGAGGTAGCTCGCCGCGAAGGCTGGTCGCGTCGCCTGTGGGAAGTGGATGCCTCACTTTGGACCAACCAGGACGAAGCCAAATGGGGCGGCTGGTTGAAAGTAGCCACCGAACCTCATATCAATACCTCCGCCCTGGTGATTCTGGAACAATCGCTCAAGGCAGAGGGTTACACCACTGCCGTACTGCTGGGTATGGGCGGTTCAAGCCTTGGGCCGGAGGTACTGGCAAAGACCTTGGGCACTACGCCGGAAGGCCTGCGCTTGCACGTACTGGACTCTACTGACCCAGCTCAGATAGCGGCCGTTGAACACTCTATTGACTACGCCTGTACGGTCTTTCTGGTTTCCAGTAAATCTGGTTCGACTCTGGAACCTGAGATTCTCAGCACTTATTTCTTCGATGCCGCCTGCAAGGCAGTCGGCCGTGAGCAGGCCGGTCATAATTTCATCGCAGTTACTGACCCAGGCTCAAAACTCGAAAGCAGCGCCAAGGCACAGGGTTACCGCACCCTGTTCTATGGTGATCCGACTATCGGAGGACGTTATTCGGTACTGTCTGCCTTTGGTCTCGTGCCCCTGAGCCTGCTTGGACACGATGTGGACAGCGTGTTTGAGATTAACAGGCCAATGGTATTGGCGTGTGGGCCTAGCGCTCCCCCATCAATCAACCCAGGCGTATACCTTGGGGTGGTCATGGGTGAAGCCGTCAAGGCCGGGCGAGACAAACTGACGCTGTTCGCCTCCCCCCAGGTTGCCAGTATTGGTGCCTGGCTTGAGCAGTTGCTGGCCGAGTCCACAGGTAAACAAGGCAAGGGCATTATCCCGGTCGATCTGGAACCCCCGACCGATCCGTCTCACTACGGGGATGATCGCTTATTCGTTTATCTGAGAGCCGATAATGATGGCAGCGAATTGGATGCCCAAGTCGATGCTCTTGAAAAAGCCGGACACCCGGTTGTCCGAATAAACCTGATGCGGCCTGACCTCATCGGTCAAGAATTCTTCCGCTGGGAGGTAGCCACTGCCATGGCAGGTGCTGTAATAGGCATCAATCCTTTCGACCAGCCTGATGTCGAAGCCAGCAAGATCAAGACACGCGAGCTGACCGATGAGTACGAGAAAACCGGTCAGCTCTCAAGTGAAACGCCCTTTTTCACCGATGGCGAGCTGGCTTTTTACAGCAACGCCCCCTTGGAGGGAGATTCGGCCGAACAGGTGCTTAAAGAACACTTTACCCGGCTTAACCCTGGAGATTACGCAGCTATCCTTGCGTACATTGAGCGTAACGGTGCCCATGAAGCCCTGTTGACTCGGCTGCGCACCCTGTTACGAGATCGCTACCGTGTCGCCACGGTTGGCGGCTTTGGACCACGTTTCCTACACTCCACTGGCCAGGCCTACAAAGGTGGGCCAAACAGCGGGGTTTTCCTACAGATCACTGCAGAACCACAGCAGGATCTGGCCATCCCCGGACGCAAGGTAAGCTTTGGCATTGTTGAAGCTGCCCAGGCTCAAGGGGACCTTTCCGTGCTCGCCGAGCGAGGTCGTCGACATTTACGTATCCACATTCAGCACGGCAATAGCGAAGCGGGGCTGCAACGTATCGTACAATTAGTCGAGGCGGCTATCGCCTGACGTAAAAGCTCGTGGAGGCAACAACATGCAACTTGGCATTATCGGACTAGGCCGGATGGGCGGAAACATTGCCCGCAGGCTGATGAAAAACGGGCATGAGGTCTTCGCATATGACCACAGCGCCGACTCCATCGAGACGCTGGCCAAAGAAGGCGCTAAAGCAACAACAGGTCTTGAGGACATGATCCAGCAAATGGCTAAGCCACGTGCCTTATGGGTCATGCTGCCGGCGGGTGACCCAACCGAACAGACTATTGAAACCCTGGGCCAGATGCTGGAGCCGGGCGATACCATCATTGATGGCGGCAATACCTATTACAAGGATGACCTGCGCCGCGCCAAGGCGCTGGCTGAAAAAGGTATCCACTACCTCGACGTGGGCACTTCCGGTGGCGTCTGGGGCCTTGAGCGCGGCTACTGCATGATGATTGGCGGCGACAAGGAAACCGTAGATCGTTTGGATCCCATTTTCGACACCCTGGCCCCTGGCTATGGCAACATCGAGCGCACCCGTGGCCGCAATGCCCCGGACGAGCGTGCCGAACGTGGCTATATTCATGCAGGCCCGGCTGGCTCGGGTCACTTCGTGAAGATGATTCACAACGGTATTGAATACGGCATGATGCAGGCGTACGCCGAGGGCTTCGACATCCTCAAGATGCGCGGCTCCGGAAATGTACCGGAAGAAGAACGCCTGCAGCTGGATTTGGCAGACATCGCTGAAGTATGGCGCCGCGGCAGTGTCGTTTCCTCCTGGCTTCTGGACCTGACCGCTCAGGCACTAGCTCAGGACGTGGAGCTGGAGAAATTCAGCGGGTTTGTATCTGACAGTGGCGAAGGTCGCTGGACCATTGAGGCAGCCATCGAGGAATCTGTGCCCGCCCCAGTACTGACGTCCGCACTGTATGCCCGTTTCCGCTCACGCCAGAAGGCGACTTATGGCGACAAGCTTCTGTCGGCCATGCGCTTCGGCTTTGGCGGGCATGTAGAAATCCCGCAGTAACGTTTTCCGAGCAGGCTTGAAGGTGACGCATCAAGGCGCGCCTTCAAGCAGCCTGTCGCTCTTTTCCGAAACAGCCTGATGGAGCGATAATGACGAACCATCCTTATCAACTGATGCTGTCGGATGTCGACGGCACTCTCTTGCGTACCGATAAACAACTAAGTAAGGCCACGATACAGGCCGTACAAGAATTGCATGATGCTGGGATCGATTTTACCCTGGTCAGTAGCCGTCCCCCGCGGGCCATGCACTGGCTGATCGATGCACTCGATCTTACGCTCCCCGTGGCGGCCTTCAATGGCGGTACTCTACTCCAGCCAGACGGCACGCTTTTGCAGACACACCGTCTGCCACGCGATGCAGTGGACAGCGTATTCGAGAAGCTCAAGGATGAAGACCTGGATATCTGGCTCTTTGCTGATGATGAATGGATCGTTACCAATCCAGACAATCATTACATAAGTCATGAGAAAAAAGCGCTGGGTTACGATCCGCTAATCGTTGAGCATTTTGACGACTACCTTAACCGAGTCGACAAACTGGTAGTGGTCAGTAGAAATCACGATCGCCTCGCCAGTTTGCAACCGGAGCTGGACCAGAGATTAGGACAAAAAGCACACACTGTGCGCTCGCAGCCCTACTACCTAGATATCACCGCCGCTCAGGCCAGCAAAGGCCATGCGCTGATTGCACTGGCTGAACAACTAGGTATCCCGCTCGCTCGCACCGTAGCCATCGGAGACGGTGAAAACGACATCTCAATGTTCAAGAAAGCCGGGCTTTCCATCGCCATGGGACAGGCAGAGGATGACGTTAAGGCTCACGCCACACACGTAACAGCCGAAACCGACAAAGACGGTCTGGCAGAAGCCATCCACCGATTTATCCTGACGAAAGGCTGATCCGGCCGGTATAAAAAAAGCCACCTCGCGGTGGCTTTTTTCGTATCAGCTATTGGTGGGCGGTGCTGTGAAGCGTTCAACATCACGCTCGTTGGCACTTTCCGTCACCGTTGACTCCATGGCCTCTTTAAGCCCCTCTAGCCGCTTCTTCTCGGCTCGACGTGTGAAGTACCAGGCCAGGAAGGTAAACAGCGAGACCGCTAGCAGAATCAGGCTGGCAATTGCGTTGATTTCCGGCTTCACACCCAGACGCACAGCAGAGAAAACCTCCATTGGCAAGGTAGTCGAGCCAGGGCCGGATACAAAGCTTGCAAGTACCAGATCGTCCAGCGACAGCGCAAAGGACATCATCCCACCTGCGGCCAGCGAAGGCGCAATCATTGGGATGGTGATCAACATGAACACCTTCCAGGGACGCGCGCCTAGATCCATGGCTGCTTCTTCAATGGACAGGTCAAGCTCACGCAAACGCGCCGATACGACAACCGCTACATAAGAGGCGCAAAAGCTGGTATGGGCGATCCAGATCGTCACCACACCGCGATCCTGCGGCCATCCAATAAGTTGAGCCATAGAGACGAACAAGAGCAGCAGCGACAGGCCGGTAATCACTTCAGGCATTACCAGCGGCGCCGTTACCAAGCCACCAAACACCGTACGGCCACGAAAGCGCGGGATACGTGTCATTACGAATGCTGCCAGAGTCCCTAGGATCACCGAGGAGATCGCCGTGTAAAAAGCGATCTCCAGCGAGCGCCCTACAGCGCCCATAAGCTGGCTATTGTTCAGGAGCCCCGCATACCAGTGCACCGACCAGCCACCCCACACGGTTACCAGCCGCGAGGCGTTGAACGAGTAGATCACCAGAATGACCATCGGCAGGTAGATGAACAGCAAGCCCATTACTAGCATCAGGTTCGTGAACTTCAGGCCTCTCATAGCTTGCCCTCCAGTTCCTTCGCCTGATTCCTGTTAAACAGGATGATAGGCACGATCAGGATAATCAGCATGACAACCGCCAAGGCCGACGCTACGGGCCAGTCGCGGTTATTGAAGAACTCCTGCCACAGTACTCGACCAATCATGAGTGTTTCCGGCCCACCCAAGAGTTCTGGAATCACAAATTCACCCACTGCCGGAATGAATACCAGCATGCAGCCCGCAATGATCCCATTCTTGGACAATGGCACCGTAATCCGCCAAAAGCTGGTAAAGCGGCTAGCACCAAGGTCGGAAGCGGCCTCCAGCAACGTTAGATCGTGCTTTACCAGATTGGCAAACAACGGCAGGATCATGAATGGCAGATAGGAATAAACAATCCCCAGGTAGACCGCAAAGTTCGTATTGAGCAGGCGCAGGGGTTCATGAATCACACCGATAAACATCAGGAATTCATTGATCAGGCCATTGGTAGACAGCAGTCCCATCCAGGCGTAGACCCGGATCAGAATGGCCGTCCAGGTAGGCATCATGATCAGGAGAAGCAGAACCGTCTGCACATCCTTACGCGCCCGGGCTATTGCATAAGCCATGGGATAACCCATGAACAGGCAGATCAACGTGCTGATGCCGGCAATTTTCAGCGATCCTAGATAAGCCTGCAAATACAGCGGATCTTCCGTGAACATCAGGTAATTCCCGAAATTCAAGGCGATATCCAGCTGCTGGTCGGCATAGGTCAGCAGTTCGGTATAAGGCGGAATCGCGACGTCCGCGATGGAGAAACTGATCTTCAGCACAATGGCGAACGGTAGCAGGAAGAACAGGATCAGCCATGAGAAAGGCCCTGCCAATACAAATCCTCGCCCTAGGCGAAGACCTGTCAAGCGTGCAATCAAAACGCTTAACAGCATGTAAATGATGAGCCCTGCAAACAGATAGGCCAAACCTTCCGTTACTTGCCAGATGGCAGTGCCTAGCGACCAAACTACATCATGAAAGGTAAGCGTTACGTCATCGGCAGATGACGAGAACGATATTAGATTCCTAACCCACATGATAAGAACGGCCAATATCACTACACCGATCACAGCGGCGACTTGAGCCGCCGAAGGTCGATGCAGCCAGCGCCTAGGTATCAGCGGCTTCGAGGAAGTGTTGAGACTCATGATTGCAGTACCACGCCACTGTCATCTTCCCAGTACACCACGACAGGATCGTCCCACGTCGGGCGCTTGCCCAGGCGTACGGCGTTAGCGATAAAGCACTGGACCAGTTGTCCAGACTCCAGTTTGATGTAGTACACCGAATGCCCGCCCAGGTAGGCGATGTCGTGTACCGTACCATTCAACCAGTTGTAATTCGGATGCTCATGATCATCCGGCAGACGGCTGGCCATCAGGAGCTTTTCCGGGCGAATCGCATAAGTCACACGCTTGTCTTCAGCACGGGTACTGATACCGTGACCTACGTAGATATGCCGTTCGAACTGAGGCGAGGCAATAATGGCGTGATCTGCATCATCCTCAATGAGTTCACCGTCGAACAAGTTCACGTTACCGATGAACTCACAAACCAGACGACTGGCTGGAGTCTCATAGATATCCATCGGGCTACCCACCTGCGCAATCCAGCCCAGGTGCATAATCGCGATGCGCTGAGCCATGGTCATGGCTTCTTCCTGGTCGTGCGTCACCATTACGCAGGTCACACCCACACGCTCGATAATCTCTACCAGCTCCAGCTGCATCTGCGAACGCAGCTTCTTGTCGAGTGCACCCATCGGTTCGTCGAGCAGTAAAAGCTTGGGTCGCTTGGCCAGCGAACGGGCCAGAGCCACCCGCTGGCGCTGGCCACCGGATAGCTGGTGCGGCTTGCGCTTGGCATATTGAGTCATATGCACCAGCTTGAGCATCTCGGTCACGCGCTGGTTAATCTCTGCCTTGGGCAACCTGTCTTGTTTCAAGCCGAACGCAATGTTCTGCTCGACCGTCATGTGCGGAAACAGGGCATAGGACTGGAACATCATATTGATGGGCCGATCATACGGCGGTATATCCGTGATGTCCTGTCCGTCCAGGAAGATCCGTCCCTCGGTTGGCCGCTCAAATCCCGCTAGCATACGTAGCAGCGTGGATTTACCAGAACCGGAGCCACCAAGCAGCGCAAAGATTTCGCCTTTATTGATGGTCAGCGATACATCATCAACTGCCACCGTTTCATCAAATTTCTTGGTTACCCGATCGATCTTCACCAGCACTTCTTTAGTCTGCTGAACACCGGTCACGGCTTTTTTAAAGGCACCGGAGGCTATCGCCATTATTTACTCCCCAGGGGTCTTGAAATCCTGTCTGACAGCCATGGCATGAGGTTCTAGGGTCGGTGCGGAAAACCCCTCCGCCGTTCTTGCCCTAGCGCCGACCGTGCCTCTTTTCACCTTGTTACCAGACAGGCATGCAGCCTGGCTCACTGGCCAGACTATCGAATTTGGAACGCTATTTACCGGATTTGATCCGGGTCCAACTGCGTGTACCAATCCGCAATATCTGCGGAGGTAATTCCGCCATCACGTACAACTTGTCCATAACCTCTTGAGGCGGGTAAACCTTTTCGTCCTGGCGCACAGCCTGATCCATCAGTTCGCCTGATTTAGGATTAGGGTTAGCGTAGCCAACAGAATCGCTCACCTTGGCAATCACTTCAGGCCGCAGCAGATAGTTGATAAACGCATATGCTTCTTTCACATTGGACGCATCCTTGGGAATGGCTAGTAGGTCAAACCACAGGTTTGCGCCCTCCTTGGGAATGGCATAAGCGATCTTGACGCCCTTGCCGGCCTCCTCGGCACGTGATGCCGCCTGGAAAACATCTCCCGAATAGCCAAATGCTACGCAGATATTACCGTTTGCCAGGTCAGAGACGTATTTCGAGGAATGGAAGTACGTTACATACGGGCGAACCTGCAGGAGCTTCGCCTCAGCTTTCTTGTAATCGTCAGGATTTGTGCTGTTAGGGTCGAGGCCCAGGTAGTTCAACATGGCCGGAATGACTTCATCCGGCGAATCCATAAAAGAGACGCCGCACTTGGTCAGCTTCTTCATGTTTTCCGGCTCGAACAGCACGGCCCAGGAGTCAATCTTGTCGGTGCCAAGCACCTCTTTGACCTTGTCGACATTATAACCAATGCCGTTGGTTCCCCACAGGTAGGGCACACTATGCTCATTGCCCGGATCGTTGGTCTGCAGCTGCTTGAGCAGGGCAGAATCCAGATTCTGCCAATTGGGTAGCTGGCTGCGGTCCAGTTTCATGAAGGCGCCAGCCTTGATCTGCTTGCCCAGGAAATGGTTGGACGGCACCACCACATCGTAGCCGGTTCGACCAGCAAGGAGCTTGCCTTCGAGGGTTTCGTTGGAATCGAACACATCATAGATCGGCTTGATTCCAGTTTCCTTCTGGAAGTCCTCCAGCGTGGTTTCACCGATGTAATCGCTCCAATTATAAATATGTACGACTTTCTCGGCGTGGGCCAATGGGGCAAAGGCCAGCGCAGCGGCAGTGGCAAGCAGCGTCTTACGAAGGGAAAGAAACACTCGGTCGTCCTCTTGGTTAGTGGCCAGTCCATACCTGACTGTGCGGCCGATTTCCTTGTTAATAATCTATAAATGAATTACAGGTTTGACGTGACAGTTACGCCAACAAGAGCCATTGACTCCCCCTGGAAAGCATCCGGAAATAGGCCTGCGTCAGGAATACCGCAGCCCCTTGGAATCATAGCGATCACAGGAACTGACAACAGCGCATTGGTTTATTGCACGGCCTGCTATACAACGGGCCGCGTTGATACAGGATGAACATGGAAATGTCACGGACAAACTGATTTTTCGTTTGGGCGCAGCGTATCGCTACTACAGCCAGACTCGATATCAGGTCAGATAGTTGCTGCGTCACAGACATACCCTGTCCTTCCGAACAAGCCCTCCCGGCAGGTACCGGAAGGGCTTGTGAGTCGCTTACTTGCCAGACTTGATCGTTGTCCAGGCACGCGTCATGGCACGCTGTACCTTGGCTGGCAGGTCCGGGAAGGCATACAGCTTGCTCATGACTTCCTGGGTTGGGTAGATACCTGGGTCGTTGCGAATTTCGTCGCTGACCAGTGCTGTGGCTTCCTTGTTGCCGTTCGGGTACTGAACGTAGTCGCTAACCGCGGCAATGATTTCCGGCTTCATGATGAAGTCGATGAATTTATAGGCGCCTTCGGTATTTGTTGCATCCTTTGGAATGGCCATCGTATCGAAGAACGTGCCGGCGCCTTCCTTAGGAATGTTGTACTTCACCGTCACGCCGTTGTTGGCATCAGTAGCGCGGGCCTTAGCCTGAGCGATGTCGCCCGAATAGCCGACCGCCACACAAACGTTACCGTTGGCCAGATCCGAAATGTACTTGGACGAGTGGAAATAGGTAATCGACGGGCGAATCTGCATAAACAGATCCTGAGCCGCCTTCAGCTCGCTGGTATCCTGGCTATCGGGCTTGTAGCCCAGGTAATGCAGGCCGGCCGGAATGATTTCGGTCGGCGAGTCCAGCAGCGCCACACCACAGCCCTTGAGCTTGGAGATGTTTTCCGGCTTGAAGATCAGGTCCCACGAATCCACCGGGGCGTTGTCACCCAGTGCAGCCTTTACCTTGTCAGGGTTGTAGCCAATACCGATAGTGCCCCATAGATAGGGAATGGCATACAGGTTACCTGGGTCGCTAATCTCAAGGGCCTTCATCAACTGGGGATCGAGGTTTTTCCAGTTGGGCAGCTTGTTTCTGTCCAGCGTCTGATAGACGCCAGCCTTGATCTGCTTGGCCAGAAAAGAGTTGGAAGGAACGACCACATCATAGCCCGACTTGCCCGCCAGCAACTTGGCTTCCAGTACTTCGTTGCTGTCATACACGTCATAAACCACCTTGATGCCTGTTTCTTTCTCGAACTTGGCAATGGTGTCTTCAGCGATGTAATCGTTCCAGTTGTAAACGTGCAGAACTTTGTCGTCTGCCATCGCGTGACCGGCAAAGGCGCCAGCCAGACTAAGTGCGAGCAGTGTCTTGCCAAAAGCTTTCATGCGGAAATGCTCCTAAACAGGGTCGTATAAGTATTCCGGAGGAGGCTTTTTGGAACCTCCCCTGGTGCGTCTGGCCAACGCACCGGCGCAGTCTGGCAAGGTCTGGCGCATGGCTCAAGAGCGCGCCACCATTCCTTTTGATTTTTGCCATCACCCAGGGTGCTTATCTGTCAGACAAACAGCCCTGGATGCTCGTTCTGCTCGCGACTCGTGTTAACTACCGGTGCAAGTCGGCAGCAGTCAGATCCAGGCACTTGCGTACCAGCATCATCAGCTCATCGATCTGTTCAGGCGTAATGACCAGCGGTGGTGAAATGATCATGGTATCCCCCACTGCGCGCATGATCAGGCCATTGCGGAAACAATGTTCCCGACAAATCATGCCTGCCTCACGGCCCGTGAAGCGCGCCCGTGTCTGCTTGTCCTGTACCAGCTCCAGCGCAGCTACCATGCCAATGCCCCTCGCCTCGCCTACTAACGGGTGATCGGCCAGCGTCTGCCAGCATTTCTGCAAATAAGGTGCCGTTTCGCTTTTAACTCTCGCGATAATGCCTTCGTCGCGCAGGATACGGATATTTTCCAGCGCCACCGCTGCTGCCACCGGGTGCCCCGAGTAAGTAAAGCCGTGATAGAACTCGCCGCCCTGGTTCAGCACCTCGACAATCTCGTCCCTGACAATCACCCCTCCCATCGGGATATAGCCTGAGGTCAGCCCCTTGGCGATGGGCATGAGGTCAGGCGTCATACCGTAATGCTGGCTGCCGAACCATTCCCCAGTACGCCCGAAACCACAGATAACCTCATCGGAGATGAACAAGATGTCGTATTTCGCGAGGATTTCGCGAATCCGCGGCCAATAGGTCTCTGGCGGAACGATTACACCTCCAGCACCCTGGATCGGCTCGGCAATAAAGGCGGCAACCTTATCTTCGCCCAGCTCCAGAATCTTTTTCTCCAACTGATCGGCCACCTGAATCCCAAACTCGTCCGGGCTCATGTCGCCACCCTCACCATACCAGTAAGGCTGATCAATGTGCTCGATTCCTGGAATTGGCAGGTCGCCCTGTTCATGCAAGGCCTTCATGCCTCCCAGGCTCACGCCGGCAACGGTTGACCCGTGATAGCCATTCCAACGGCCAATGATGACCTTTTTCTGCGGCTGCCCCTTGGTCGCCCAGTAATGGCGAACCATGCGCAGCACAGTATCGTTGGACTCCGACCCCGAACCCGTAAAGAAAACGTGGTTCATGCCCTCCGGGGCAATATCTGCAATGGCCTTGGCCAGTTCGATGGCTGGCGGATGCGCTGTCTGGAAGAAGAGATTGTAGTAAGGCAACTCTCGCATCTGCCGGGTAGCAGCCTGAACCAGCTCCTCGCGTCCATAACCAACGTTTACACACCACAGCCCGGCCATTCCATCAAGGATGCGATTGTCGTCGCTGTCCCACAGATAGATGCCTTCGGCACGCGTGATGATGCGCGAACCTTTCGCGTTGAGCTGCTTGTAATCCGTAAAGGGCGGCAGGTGGTGGTTCCGGCTGAGTGCCTGCCAGTGTGCGGTACGCTCGCTGACGGTCCTGTCGTTCATAACACCTCCTGGGTTGAAATGCGCCGGCTGCACCGGCGCGGTCAGGTCATACGCTCATCAACAGGAACTCACGCTCCCAGGAACTGATGACCCGTTTGAAGTTTTCATGCTCGGCACGTTTGACGGCCACATAGCCTCGCGTGAAACGTGTGCCCAGGTATTGCTCTATGGTCACAGACTGTTCCATACGCTCCAGGGCCGCCTCCAATGTCAATGGCAGACGCAGGTTGCGCCGCTCGTAGCCGCGCCCCTTGACCGGAGCGCTAGGCTCAATGCCCTCGATCATGCCGAGATAGCCACACAAAAGGCTGGCAGCCAGCGCAAGGTATGGGTTGGCATCTGCACCTGCCAGACGGTTCTCCACGCGACGATTCTGTGGGTCCGAGTCAGGTACACGCAGACCTACGGTGCGGTTTTCTTCACCCCACTCCACGTTTACCGGAGCAGAGGTGTCTGGCAGGAAGCGACGAAACGAGTTCACATTGGGGGCGAACAGCGGCAAGGCTTCGGGAATGTATTTCTGCAACCCGCCGATGTGATGACGGAACAGCTCGCTCATCGTGCCGTCGTCTTCCGAAAACACCGTCTTGCCTGTCTTCAGGTCCACGACGCTCTGGTGCAGATGCATCGCGCTGCCGGGCTCACCGGTCATGGGCTTAGCCATGAAGGTCGCGGTAACGTTGTGCTTCAAGGCGGCCTCGCGCATGGTCCGCTTGAATACAATGATCTGATCCGCAAGATGCAGGGCATCGCCATGACGGAAATTGATTTCCATCTGGGCAGTGCCCTCCTCGTGGATCAAGGTATCCAGGTCCAGTTTCTGAAGTTCGCACCAGTCGTACATATCTTCAAAGAGCGGATCGAACTCATTGGCAGCATCGATCGAGAATGACTGGCGGCCCGTCTCCTGGCGGCCGGAACGACCTACCGGAGGCTGCAGGGGATAATCCGGATCATCGCTACGCTTGGTGAGATAGAACTCCATCTCGGGTGCAACGATCGGTTTCCAGCCTTTATCGGCATACAGCTTGAGCACCTTCTTGAGGATGTTACGCGGAGATAGCTCGATCGGGCGACCCTGCTTGTCGTAGGTGTCGTGAATGACTTGCGCCGTGGGCTCGATGGCCCAGGGCACGACAAAGACAGCATTTTCGTCGGGCCGGCAGAGCATGTCGATGTCGGCCGGATCGAGAAGCTCATAGTAGATATCATCCTCGACATAATCTCCCGTCACGCTCTGTAGCAGAACGCTCTCCGGCAGGCGCATGCCCTTCTCATTGATGAATTTCGAGGTAGGCGAGATCTTGCCGCGGGCGATGCCGGTCAGGTCGGAAATCAGGCATTCGACTTCGGTGATCTTGTGTTCTTTCAACCACAGGGTGAGCTGGTCAAGCTGGTTAGCCATAAAGACCTCAAGGTTTTGGAAAACCTGCCCGAAAGGTGTTTGGACTTACCGTCCAGGCAGGATGATACGGCGGTCAAAGACCGTCGTCAGCGCTGCCCGGCCCGCTGCCGGCAGGCATCGCCAAAGGCGTTGAAAATCGCCAGGTAATTCGGATTGGAGCCAACTTGCCACTCAGGGTGCCACTGCACCCCAACGGCAAAGGCTTGTGCCCCCTCTACAGAAAACGCTTCCACCAGACCATCAGGCGCCAGAGCTTCAGCTCTAAGCCCTGACGCCAGACGCTCGACTCCCTGGCCATGCAGCGAGTTGACCTGGAACTGCTCGGGCAAGCCCATGCGCTCAAGTACCCCGCCCGACTGGACGTGAACGGCATGACTGGGGGCATATTGGATATCGAGCGGATCATCCGGCTGCTCACGATGATCCGCAAATGGCCCTGCTTCATGGACCTTTTGATACAGGCTGCCTCCCATAGCCACATTCATCTCCTGAAAGCCGCGGCAGATGCCAAGAATAGGAACGCCAGCATCTACGGCTGCCCGTATCAGAGGAAGGGTGGTGCGGTCACGCTCGGGATCATGGGAGGTGCCCGGTGCACTGGACGGCCCCCGGTAATGATGAGGCTCCACATTGGAAGGCGAGCCGGTAAACATCAGCCCATCAAGGCGCTTGAGCAACGTGGGCTGATCGAGAAGATCAGCCAGTGCGGGGATGACCAGTGGCAGGCCACCCGCCCCCGTTACGACGGCGCGCAGATACTTGTCGCCGGCTATATGGAAGGTATGCAAACCGATCTGCTTGGTGCAGGCGGTCACGCCGATCAACGGCAGGCACGACATGGGACACCCGTTACGTTTGCCATGGCTGGATGACTTTGAGAGTAGTCTTGTTCATTTTTTTCCACAACCGTTCTTTAAGAACTGCCTATGCAGTCTGTGCACTCCTCTTCAAGCGGCGCGCTGCGGGCGATCAAGCGGAGCCCTCTGCCCCAATGAAAGGCCTTGATGCGGCCTTCAAGCACCAACACAGAGCAAAGTTGACTTTAGGTGCCCTTTCGGATTGACTCCTAGGAGAAGTCCCCCGCTGATTGATATTTTTAACAACTATAGGTGTTGCATCATGTCGGTACCCCCGCGTGCCGTTCACTTGAATGAAGCGACCGACTTCCTCCAGGCACATCCTGAAGTGCAGTTCGTCGATCTTCTGATCTCGGACATGAACGGCGTGGTGCGTGGTAAACGCATCGACCGAAACAGTCTACCCAAAGTCTTCGAAAGAGGAATCAACCTACCCGCCTCCCTTTTTGCTCTCGACATCACCGGCTCTACCGTAGAAAGCACAGGCCTTGGCCTTGATATTGGTGACGCTGACCGCGTCTGCTACCCCATCGCCGGAACGCTCTCCATGGAGCCCTGGCAGAAGCGTCCTACCGCTCAACTTCTAATGACCATGCACGAAATGGAAGGCGCGCCATTCTTCGCCGATCCTCGCGAAGTGCTGCGTCAGGTCGTCGAACGCTTTGCTCAGATGGAACTGACGGTTGTTGCAGCCTTTGAGCTTGAGTTCTACCTGATCGACCAGGAAAACATCAATGGTCGGCCCCAGCCGCCCCGCTCGCCTATCTCAGGCAAGCGCCCGCAGTCCGTTCAGGTCTACTCCATTGATGATCTCGATGAGTATGCTGACTGCCTGCAAGATATTATTGACGGCGCTCGTGCCCAGAATATTCCAGCCGATGCGGTTGTGGCAGAGTCCGCCCCAGCCCAGTTCGAAGTTAACCTCAACCATGTGGCCGACCCGATCAAAGCATGCGACTACGCGGTGCTGCTCAAGCGGCTGATCAAGAACATTGCCTACGACCATGAAATGGACACCACCTTCATGGCCAAGCCTTATCCTGGGCAGGCAGGGAACGGTCTGCATGTGCACATTTCACTGCTGGACAAGAATGGTAACAATATTTTTACGAGCGAGGATCCCGAGCAGAACGCCGCGTTACGTCATGCCGTCGGCGGTGTGCTCGAGACCCTGCCCGCCTCGATGGCCTTTCTATGTCCCAACGTGAACTCCTACCGCCGCTTCGGCTCGCAGTTCTACGTACCCAATGCACCGAGTTGGGGGCTGGATAACCGCACCACGGCCCTGCGTATCCCCACCGGTACACCGGATGCCGTACGGATCGAGCACCGCGTAGCGGGTGCTGACGCAAACCCTTATCTGCTCCTGGCAGGCGTGCTTGCGGGTATCCATCACGGCCTGATCAATAAGATCGAGCCTCCGCCAGTAACAGAAGGCAACTCCTACGAGCAGCATGAGCAGAGCTTGCCAAACAACCTGCGCGATGCTTTGCGGCAACTGGACGACAGCGAAATCATGGCGCGGTATATCGATTCGAAATACATCGATATTTTCGTAGCTTGCAAGGAGCATGAGCTGGAGGAGTTCGAGCACTCTATCTCGGATCTCGAATATAACTGGTATCTGCACACCGTTTAGCGTGCTGGTTTTAGATAACGGCCGCTCGTCCTCGCCGGGCGGCCATTGTCTATATGCGAGAACGCCGTCACAATTTGCTGCTTTTCGTACCGTCCTGGCCTTAAATCCAAGGAAGGTCCCATGATGGAACACAAGGAGTTTCCATGCGAAAGCTGCTCATGGCATTGGCCATTCTCCCTTTGTTTGCACAGGCCGAAGAGGTCTTGCATGTGTATAACTGGGAAGATTACATCGACCCGCAGGTCATCAGTGATTTCCAAAAAGACACAGGCATTCGTGTCGACTATCACACCTTCGCCTCATCTGAAGAGGCCAATGCGGTGCTCGATAGCAACACACCCGTCGATGTCTATTCCCCCTCCCATGATGAAATCAAGCGCCTCATCCGGGAAAACAAGCTTCAAAAGCTCAATTCGGAGCAGCTGCCTAACACCGGCAAACTAGACCCGTATGTTTCAGGCATCCTGAACGCCGTTGATCCGGGTAACCGTTATGCGGTCCCCTACCTATGGGGCGCGGTAGGCTTGGCAATTAACGTTCCCAAAGCACAGGAAGCCTTTGGCGGCCCGCTACCGGAAAGCTGGAGCGTGCTGTTTGATCCAGAGCAGATCAAGCGTCTTTCCAAATGCGGAGTCAACCTGCTGGACGATCCTATCTATGTTGCTTCGATCCTGATGAACTATCAGGGCAACATTCCCGAGCGCAGCTCTCCCGCGCAGATGGAGAAAATCGCCAAGGACCTGATGAGCATTCGCCCCTACGTTCGCTCCATCGATAACGACGCCACGGTTGATGCCTTCAAAAATGGCCAACTGTGTGTAGCCATGGTGTACAGCGTAGGGGATGCAATCAATGCCCGTAAGGCAGGCCAGCCGGTCAGCTATGTCGTGCCACAGGAAGGTACCTATGTGTTCGTGGACACGCTGGTTATCCCCAGTAAATCACGCAATGCTGAACTGGCGCACCGCTTCATCAACTATGTGATGAGCGCTCGGTCCCTGGCCCGTATCACCGAAGAGACGTCCTATCCAAACGCCAACCCGGACTCGATGAAGCTGCTTTCGCGGGAGCTTCAGAAAGAGGAGGCCCTCTATCCCAATGGAGCACTGCGCCGTCGATTGTTCGCCTTGATTCCACCCCCAATCGAAGCCCGTAAAACATTCGAAGGCCTCTGGCAGACGTTCAAGGCAGCCCGCTAGTACACCAGGTCAAAGACTTAGTGAGCGTTGAACTGGGTCCAACGGCTGGCCAGCCATGAAGAGGGCTTTATCCGGTTCTGACGAAACGCACTATGCTAGAGCAGGCGTCGTCAGAACTGGGCCGACCTTCAAGCCATGACACCTATAGAGTCATGGCCCGTCAACCGGTACTAGCAGTTACCAACGTATCCAACAGGCCTTGGCAGCTGCTTAGCGGATATCAGCAGAGCAGGACTTGGCACGTTTCAGCCTTTACGACGTCGCCAGAGTGGTGGGTCCGCTGCCTTTCCTGCGTTATCCCTTCTTTCTTAGCGTAGCGCTGCTGCCTGAGACCACCTGCGACACTCATATAGCGTCTCGTGCCGGCCTGCAGGCACGGCTTGATCATGCCATGGCGCTGGGTGATTGCCTCTGTGTCAGATCGATTCAGCAATATGGCATTATCACGGCTATTGGCAGCAGAAAGCTCTTGAGTCTCACTGCCTATCCCAATCTTTACCTTCCGCCTTATGTGCCAAGCGAACGGAAGCGGTCCAGCCAAACAGTTATCAGTTGATTCGATATTTCTCTGCCCATTTATTGTGTGCATAACCGATACGGCTTAAATTCATTTTTAAGCCGTCTATTTATCCGCTATAAAGCACGCCTTCGCCCGTTGACATATTGTCTTGACGGTAGTGGTAATTGAATCTGCTACCGTTATTGGTATGTCCTGCTTATTTGTGACCGTAACCCAAACCTCTACGGTCCGCTCAAACCCTTCATGGAGAATTGCAATCATGAGTCTGCTCGCCTCGACACCTCGCGCCGAAGGCTTTCGTATGCCTGCGGAGTGGGAGCCCCAAAAGCAGGTCTGGATGATCTGGCCCGAGCGCACAGACAACTGGCGCCTCGGTGCCAAACCAGCCCAACTGGCCTTCGCCGAAGTGGCACACGCCATTGCACGCTTCGAGCCGGTGACGGTAGGCGTTTCAGCCGCGCAGTTCGACAATGCCTGTGCACGCCTCAATCACCCTGCCATCCGTGTCGTTGAAATCAGTAACGACGATGCCTGGGCGCGCGATACCGGTCCGACCTTCGTTACCAACGATCAGGGCGAAGTACGCGGTGTGGACTGGACCTTCAACGCCTGGGGTGGCCTGGTAGGTGGATTGTATTTCCCCTGGAAGCGGGACGATCAGGTTGCCAGTAAAATCCTGATGATGGAAAGCTGCCCGCGTTACCGGACCGAAGACTTTGTGCTGGAAGGCGGCTCTATTCATGTCGATGGCGAAGGGACGCTTATCACAACAGGCGAGTGCCTGCTCAATCGCAACCGTAACCCGCATCTGTCCCAGCGTGAAATCGAAGCGATCCTAAGTGATTATCTTGCTGTGGACAAAGTCATCTGGTTGCCGGACGGCCTGTATAACGACGAAACCGATGGCCATGTGGATAACTTCTGCTGCTATGTACGCCCTGCTGAGGTCTTGTTGACGTGGTGTGATGACGAAAACGACCCGAACTATGCGCGCTGCCGAGCAGCGCTCGAAGTGCTGGAAACCAACACCGATGCCAAGGGCCGCACCTTTACGGTACACAAAATTCCAACGCCCGGCCCGCTGTACGCGTCGGATGAAGAATACGAAACCGTAGATGCCTCAGTGGGTAGCCAACCGCGTAAGTCGGGCGAGCGCCTGGCGGCCTCGTATGTCAATTTCCTGATCGTCAATGGAGCCATCATCGCACCGACGTTCGATGTTCCAGAAGATGCCGAAGCCCTGGAAGTCCTTCAACGCTGCTTCCCGGAACGCGAGATTGTTCAGGTCCCAGGCCGCGAGATTTTGCTAGGGGGCGGCAATATTCACTGCATTACCCAGCAACAGCCAGCGCCTAGATCGCGAAGCTAAACATTCGCCTTCACTGCGCTTATGAGATCCGGGGCCTTGCATAAGGCTCCGGTTTTTTTGCGTGAGAAAACGATGGAAGCATAACGGGGCTCCTCCTGATAGAGCTGAATTGTCCGCCTGGATGTAGTGTCAATACTCATACGATGCTCTACAGCAAGCCTATAAGACACACCCCAACGGACCCATCACATGAATGTTCTTCTCGTACTGACGTCCCACGATCAACTAGGCAATACAGGCAAAAAAACCGGCTTTTGGCTGGAAGAATTTGCGGCGCCCTATTACGTATTCAAAGACGCTGGTGCCACGTTAACGCTAGCTTCACCCAAAGGAGGCCAGCCTCCTCTTGATCCGAAAAGCGATGAGCCGGAAGCGCGGACAGAAGCGACAGAACGCTTCCGTAATGATCCCGCCGCACAAGAGGCCCTTGCCAATACGGTAGCACTCGCAAGCGTCAAGGCGGACGACTACGACGCTGTCTTTTATCCAGGCGGCCATGGCCCCCTCTGGGATTTGGCAGAAGATCAGAACTCCATCGCGTTGATTGAAGCCTTTTACACCGCTGACAAGCCAACGGCTTTGGTTTGCCATGCGCCCGGTGTACTGGCCAACGTTAAAGACGCTGCTGGCGAGCCCCTGGTCAAAGGTAAGCAGGTAACAGGCTTTACCAACACTGAGGAAGAAGCGGTTCAACTGACCGATGTTGTGCCCTTCCTCGTAGAGGATATGCTCAAGGCCAAAGGGGGCCTCTATAGTAAGGGTGCTGACTGGGCCCCTTACATATTGACCGAGGGACACTTGATTACAGGCCAAAACCCCGCTTCTTCGGAACCGGCTGCCAAAGCATTGCTCGAGCAGCTTTCCCGGTAACCCCAAGCAGCTTGACCGGAAACGTAACGGATGAAATAAAATGCCGCCCCCTAAAAGAGGGCGGCATTTATAGATGACAAGTCATCTTGATCGGTGGCGTCATTCGCGCATCAAAGTAGCGGAATCGAGTAACTCAGCATCAGGCGATTCTCGTCTTGATCACGGGTATTTGCTACATCATTACGCCATACCGCATTGCGCCATTGAACACCCAGGCCTTTCAAGGCACCCGTAGGTACGGTATAGCCCAATGTAAAATCGCGCTCCCACTCGCTCGGGTTACTACCAGCCGCCTCGATATGATCTCCCTTCAGGTAAACTACGCCTGCTGTAAGCCCGGGCATACCTATTTGTGAGAAGTCATAGGAGTAACGCACTAGCCAAGTTCGTTCGCCTGCACGTGTGAAGTTCTGATTCTGCGAGAAGGTAATCAGATATGGCGTAGCGCCATCCCCCTGGTTCAGAAAGGGGAAATTGCTGTCTCCATTGAGCACTTGGTAACCGCCGCCAAAGGTATGACCTGCCACGCTGTACAGGAGCTGACCGCTGTACAAATCGTTATCGACCTTACCCTTCGTTACGCCACTGCCATAGTAACCATTGGAGTAGTAGCCTGAATTATGTCCATTGGCACCGTCATCCGTGCTGTGGAAGTAGCGCAAATCACTTTTTAGCATACCCGGCCCGACCTGCCAGTTATGCACTAGCCCCAGGAAGTGCTGCTTGTAATAGTCTTCAAGGTTCGCGTAGTAGTAACTGACCGTCAGGTCCTTGGTCAACGTATAGTCGCCGCCTGCAAAGTAGAACTCGTTACTACGCTCGGTACCGCCCAGAATGCGCAGACTGTCCATGTTTGAAGAATTACGCGCCTTGGAATGCTCCAGGCGACCGGCATTTAAGGTCAGACCCTCGATTTCCCTGGAGGTGATCATGCCGCCCTCAAAGGTTTGCGGTAGCATGCGGCTGTCGTTATAGGTCACGACCGGCAGCGTCGGCATCAGCGTGCCGTAACGCAGTTCGGTCTTGGAGACGCGGACTTTCGCCGTCAGGCCCAGCGTTGAGAAATTATCAACACCACTGCCACTGCTGTTAGCCGGAAAAACGCTATTGGCGTCTGTACCATGCGTACCTTTGCCAGAGTCAAGTTTAAGCCCCAGCATGCCTAAGGCATCGACACCAAACCCTACCGTCCCTTCAGTAAAGCCGGACTGGTAGTTAAGCATGAACCCCTGCCCCCACTCCTCTGCCTTAGAGGCAGATTTAGGCGCAGCCGAATCACGGTTGTCTTGGTTGAAGTAGAAATTACGCAAGGTAAGGGTAGCTTTACTGTCTTCCAGAAAGCCCGCTGCGTGAGCAGCGCTGTTTAGGGTCAGGCCAAGGCAGCTGGCAGCCATGGCTGCGGCAAGAGGTTTTACGTTCAAAAGATGCTCCACAACTCACAACAAGATCGGCTCGTACGGCCGCACGGCTAGCCGGCAAGAGAGCAGATAGATCAGCGGTTGGCTTTATAGCGCCCTGTGCTTCCAGTCCCTGGAGAGTAAGGCTGCTCGCTAACGTATCCCCTGTCGGCGACGCAAAACTAAATGTAAACAAATGTTTCGTCCATAGCACAGTGCCATCTTTTTGGGCAAAACACTTTTTCACTGGGCCGATTGAATATCCAGCGAAGGCGGTTGTTCTTGGCTAATCACAGGCTTGAAAACGCTTGCCATGACGGGTAAGCCCTAATCTGGCTAGAGTTGCGAAGGGGTATATGCGCTGCCTTAAGGCAAACCATTTTGCACTAGGTAGCGCTTTCACATGTCTACCTATCGGTACAGTTCACGCTGTGAACAGGCATAAAAAAGCCCGTCATAAAGACGGGCTCTTTTGAACCGCTCGATTAGAGCAGCGGCAGCGAGTAGCTGACGATCAGACGGTTTTCGTCCTGATCGCGCTGGCCAGGGAACTCAGAACGATACACGGCATTTTTCCATGTAACGCCCAGCCCTTTGAACGTGCCTTCAGGAATAACATAAGCGACGGAGATATCACGCTCCCACTCGCTCTTATCACCTGTTGAGTGTCTAGCGTTATCCGCGTTCAGGTAGGTAACACCTGCAGTCAGGCCTGGTACGCCAACAGTTGCGAAGTCATAGGCGTAGCGAACCTGCCAGGTATCTTCGCCAGCACGAGCAAACTTGGCAATCTGGGCATCAGTATTGATGTATGCAGAAGCGCCTTCGCCAGTGTTGATGAAGGGGAAGTCACTGGAACCGTTCGTAACCTGATAACCAGCAGCTACTGTGTGGCCAGAAATGGTGTATGCAAACAGTGCGCTATAGAGCTGGTTGTCTACCTTGCCGCGGGTACGGCCGCTGCCGTAGTAGCCAGTAGAGCCATAAAGAGCTGTTTGCGTGTCAGCATTTTTATTATTGCCCTCACCTTTGCTGTTGAAGTAGCGCAGGTCAGTTTTGAATGTACCGTCGCCTAGCTTGACGCTATGACCCAGGCCCAAGAAATGCTGGTTGTAGAAGTCTTCCAGCTGGCCAAAGTAGTACTGCAACGTCAGGTCTTTAGTGACAGCGTAGTCAGCACCTGCAAAGCGGAACTGGTTGGAATCACTAGCGGTACGGCCGCTGTTGGAGCCGCCAATTGAAAGCGATTCACTGCTGCTGGAGCCACGAGTCTTGGTGTGCTCAAGCTGACCCGCAATGAAGGTTACACCATCAATTTCCTTGGACGTAACTTGACCGCCCTGGAACGTTTGAGGCAGCAAGCGGCCATCGTTGATGGTTACAACAGGAAGCTTTGGAGAAAGCGTGCCGTAACGCAGTTCAGTCTTGGAAATTTTAGCTTTGGCAGTCAGGCCCAAGCTGCTGAACTCGTTTTCATAGCTTCCATCTGTATCCAGAGGAAAGCTACCGCTAGCACTAGGCTGACGCTCTGCCGTGGACTTGCCGACACGACCGCCGCCATCCAGGCGCAGGCCCAACATACCAACAGCATCGACACCAAAACCAACGGTGCCTTCAGTAAAGCCGGATTGATAGTTCAGCATGAAACCTTGGCCCCACTCTTCCACTTTGGAAGGGTTGGCAGAGCCATTACGGTTATCGGTGTTGATATAGAAGTTCCGCATCGAAAGCGTTGCCTTGCTGTCTTCTACGAACCCAGCAGCTTGAGCGGAGGAAAAGGAGTACAGAGACAAGCAAGCGCTGGCGACAGCCAGAGCCAAAGGCTTCTTACCCATGAAAATAGATGCTCCAAACTATTTTTGTGTTGCTACTGAACTTATCGGTTGATAAGAACAGAACTTAAGCGTAGACCACTAATAACCCCGTTTTAATGCTTTTAGGAATAAGGTTTCCCCGTCTTATTTCCTACAGCTATTAAAACTGTTATTGGTGGCCAGTTCCTTTGCAGCGAGCAAACTAAATGTAAAAAGGGTTTTAGTCTAGCCCTGAACGATTTGATCTTTACCTTGCCGCTTGGCTTTATACATGGCTTCGTCAGCACGGGCGTAAAGGGCGTCGAGTCCTTTGTCATCTTCTTTGACAACGGCCAATCCCTGACTGATCGTGACTCGTAGAGGGCCCTGGGGAGTAGGCACCATCAATTGGCGTACCGCTCGTTGCAAGCGCACCCCTATTTGCTCCGCCAGCTCTCGGTCACAGCCCGGCAAGAGCAAGGCAAACTCTTCTCCACCAATACGGCCAAACAGGTCTCCTCGGCGGATCATTTGAGCGCCACATTCGGCCACACGCTGGAGTACCAGATCGCCCATTTGATGGCCAAAGCGATCATTGATTTTTTTGAAGTCGTCAATATCGAAAAGCAGAAAAGCTAGCGGCTCAGCGGTCGTTTTAGCTAACTCAAAGGCACGCTGTGCGCTTTCGAAAAAGTGACGCCGGTTACTGCTTCGCGTCAATACATCAGTAGTGGCCAAGCGCTGGAGTTCTTCTTCCATGCGCTTTTTCTCGGTAATGTCTTCAGCAATGCCGACCACCAGGAGCGGCATACCTGCCTCACTGCGCTGGCTGACGAAACATTTATCGCTCAACCAACGGATTTCTCCATCGCCTCGAATAATGCGGTATTCACGCGACTCCATGGCGCCCTGTTGAAGCACCTGATTAAGCGTTTCCTGCACGTACTCCACATCGTCTGGATAAACGTTGTTTATCCAGACGTCATAGCTTGTCATGGCAAGCGCGATAGGTCGGCCAAAGACCTGCTCATAGGCAGGGCTTACATAGATGATTTCACCAGTCTGCCAGTTGAGTGCCCACAGGACTGAATTAACGCTCTCAAGCAGAGCGCTAAAAAGTCTTTCACGTTCCCGCAGACGCTCAGCCTCAGCACGCGAATGCAGTAACGCGAGCATTGTTTCATCCGCAGAGAGCGGACCTAGCAGCTGTTCGTCCATAATGTCGCCGTTATATCAATCCAGCAGCATAAGAACATCATTAAAATTTTCAGTTCCACTGCCTAAAAGACAAAAGCCCGCCATTTGGCGGGCTTTTGTACAGGTTTCTTTAAGAAAGCGCTGAAGCCGTCGCCGGTCGTAATGAGTACGTCTTCAGGTGCTCTGCAAATTCTTTCAAGGATTGAATGCCGCTTGTTTCCGCCTCGACAATCCATTCCTTCATAGCCGCTAGCATGTCATGTCCGTTCGCGCTGGTCTTGACCCAGATATGCTGTAATGCCAAACGTTTCTCATAGATCAGCTTGAGCGACTGACTTTGCTCCAGCAATGATTGAATTGTAGCGTGTTGGCGCTCTTCAAGCAGACTGGTTTCACGGGACAGTAAGCGCTTTGCTCTGCGGATTAACGGACGCTTGGCAGGATCTGCCGAGAGCCATTCCTGCTTAACTAAAGGCGCGATGACCTGCTTGCGATATTGCGCCATGATCTGAAAGCGATTGTTAAGAATGGCCATGGCGGTGTCCATGTCCAACAATCCCTTTCCTTCTACGCGATGAGCGATAGGCGCTACGCGGTTGACCTTTGCCAACTTGAGCCAGGAGAACAGCTTGATCCAGGCCCAACCCATGTCGAACTCCCACTTCTTGACCGACAATTTGGCTGAGTTTGGATAAGTGTGGTGATTGTTGTGTAGCTCTTCACCGCCAATGATGATGCCCCAAGGAACCAGATTGGTAGCAGCATCGCGGCACTCGAAATTACGATAGCCCACAGCGTGACCAAGACCATTCACCACACCGGCTGCCCAGAATGGAATCCAGGCCATCTGGATCGCCCAGACGCTTAGTCCAAGCGTACCAAACAGGGCGATATCGATTAAGAACATAACCAGAATACCGCCATTGGGATAGCGGCTATACACGTTACGCTCGATCCAGTCGTCCGGGCAGTTCTTGCCATAGATACGTAAGGTTTCTTCGTTCTTGGCTTCAGCCTTATAGAGCTCGGCACCCTTGCGTACAACCGTGCTCAGCCCTTTATGGACCGGGCTATGAGGATCATCTTCGGTTTCGCACTTAGCGTGGTGCTTACGATGAATGGCTGTCCATTCACGAGTATTCATGGCCGTGGTCAACCACAGCCAGAGACGGAAAAAGTGCTTAAGCGCCGGATGAAGATCCAGCGAGCGATGAGCAGAATAACGGTGCAGGTACACCGTGACGCTTACGATGGTGATGTGCGTGAGCACCAGCGTAACCGCGATCAGTTGCCACACTGAAAGATTGAGCAAGCCGTTGTACCACATAGTGCTGGCGTTACCTCAGAAGGGGTAAGAATGAATACGCTCAGTGAACAGGCGTTCGCCCATTATTGCTGAGTATTTACAGATGTCCACTTATGCTTTTGCTACGAATAATGTCACCGCTCGGCTTCTTAAAACTATAAGGCATAAGAAAATCGCTAAACATTATTTTCAGAAATAAGCTCTTTCTATCACTATGCATTCACGCCGTTAACATGACATGACGATCAGGAAGACTCCATGAGCGCAACGCCCTTTCGCAGTCTGGATAGCCATAGCGATACCGTCCTCAATGATATTCAGAGCGCCCTGCAGGGTCTGCGCTTTGGCTCGGTTGAAATTACCGTCCATAACGGGCAGGTCGTACAAATCGAACGCAAAGAAAAATTTCGTCCACAGTTACCTTCTAACAATAAGACTTGAACGTCTATGCGACGTTCGTGCCATGCCACCGTCTATCCTAGTAGCCAACTCTAAATAAAAAGTCACAAGGAGCCGTTTCATGTTTATCCGCCGTTTCGCTTTGGCCGCGTTGGCCGGCGTATTGATTGCAGGGCCGGCCGCCGCCGCAACGGAGCTGTTGAACGTGTCTTATGACCCGACACGCGAGCTTTATCAGGAGTACAACGCAGCGTTCGCCAAGCACTGGAAAAGCGAAACGGGTGAGGAGGTAACCGTCAAGAATTCGCATGGCGGATCAGGCAAGCAAGGCCGCTCGGTTATCGATGGATTACGCGCTGACGTAGTCACGCTGGCCCTTGCCGGCGATATTGACCAGATCAGCAGTCGTAGCAAGCTGTTGCCAGATAATTGGCAGACGCGCCTTCCGGATAACAGCACGCCGTATACCTCGACTATTGTTTTCCTGGTGCGCAAGGGTAACCCCAAGGGTATTCATGACTGGGCCGACCTGACCAAAGAAGGTGTAGAAGTCATTACACCCAATCCGAAGACGTCTGGCGGGGCTCGGTGGAATTTTTTGGCCGCCTGGGCCTGGGCCAAGAAGGAATACGGCAGCGACGAGAAAGCACAAGCCTATGTACACGACCTTTATAAGCGTGTCCCCGTGCTGGATACCGGAGCGCGTGGCTCGACCATCACGTTCGTAAATAACCAACTGGGTGACGTACTTATTGCCTGGGAGAACGAAGCGTTCCTGGCCAAGAAAGAGCAAGGCGGTGATCAACTCGAGATTATCGTGCCGTCGCTGTCCATTCTGGCTGAGCCACCGGTAGCAGTAGTGGATAAGGTGGCGGATCGCAAAGGCACACGCAAGGTTGCCGAGGCTTATCTGCAATACCTCTATAGCGAAGAGGGTCAGCGCATTGCAGCCAGGAATTTCTACCGCCCCCGTAACGAGAAAGTGGCAGCCGAATTTGCCCAGCAATTTCCGAAGCTTGAGCTTGTCACGATCGATAGCGCCTTTGATGGCTGGAAATCGGCGCAACCCAAGTTCTTTAATGACGGTGGAATCTTCGACCAGATCTATCAAGGCCATTAATGCCTGAAGCGTTATAAAGAATGGCCCTGGTTAACCGGGGCCTTTTGCCAGGTCTGCAGGCCTGACTAAGGAAACACTATGTCGCGTCGTACTTCCCCGGTCATACCCGGCTTCGGATTGACCCTGGGCTACACCATTGTCTATCTCAGCCTTCTTGTGCTGATTCCGTTGGGGGCCATGTTTGTCCATGCCGCTCAGCTTACCTGGGACCAGTTCTGGGGCATCATTACCGCACCACGCGTCTTGGCCGCCTTGCGCCTGAGCTTTGGAACTGCGTTTGCGTCAGCTGTCATCAATAGTGTTATTGGCGTACTGCTGGCATGGGTGCTGGTCCGCTACACGTTTCCCGGACGCAAGATCATCGATGCCATGATCGATCTGCCTTTTGCATTGCCCACTGCCGTGGCCGGTATTGCCTTGACGGCGCTATATGCCCCGGCCGGATTGATTGGCAGTCTGCTGCAACCACTGGGAATCAAAATTGCGTTTACTCCGCTTGGCATCACACTGGCGCTGGTATTTGTCACCTTGCCGTTCGTAGTCCGTACCGTACAGCCCGTGCTGGCGGACATTCCCAAAGAGATAGAAGAAGCAGCCGCCTGCCTGGGGGCTAAGCCATTACAGGTGTTTCGCTACGTATTGCTACCGGCAATCCTTCCGGCATGGCTGACCGGCTTTGCCCTGGCGTTTGCTCGCGGTGTGGGCGAGTACGGCTCGGTCATCTTTATTGCTGGCAACATGCCGATGAAAACGGAAATCCTGCCACTGCTGATCATGGTCAAGCTTGATCAATACGACTACACCGGCGCTACGGCCATTGGCGTAATGATGCTGGTGGTGTCGTTCATCCTGCTGCTGGGGATCAACCTCTTGCAGCGCCGTATCGAGCATCCTTGAGGGAACACCATGAGCACATCGAATCTCCCCTCCCTCAGTGCTGCCCGGCGCGGCAGCCCCTGGGGACGTCGCATCCTGATCACAGCTACCTGGATCGTGTTTACACTGTTCCTGTTGCTGCCCCTGTATATCGTCCTGTCGGAGGCCCTTAAGGAAGGGTTTGGCACGTTCTTTAGCGCCATTATCGAACCGGATGCCTTGTCAGCGCTGAAACTGACGCTCATCGCGACCGGTATATCGTTGCCACTAAACGTAGTGTTTGGCGTGGCGGCGGCCTGGTGTGTGAGCAAGTACGAGTTTCGTGGCAAGAGCATCCTCGTCACGCTCATTGATCTGCCCTTCTCCGTTTCGCCGGTCATTGCTGGCCTGGTGTATGTACTGCTCTTTGGCGCGCAGGGATTGCTGGGCCCGTGGCTACAGGATCACGACATTCAGATCGTGTTTGCCGTCCCTGGCATTGTGCTGGCCACCCTGTTTGTCACCTTTCCCTTTGTGGCACGCGAACTGATCCCGTTGATGCAGGAACAAGGCACGCAGGAAGAAGAAGCGGCACGACTCCTGGGCGCCAGTGGCTGGCAAATGTTCTGGCATGTCACCCTGCCCAATATTAAATGGGGCCTTATCTATGGCGTAGTGCTTTGCAATGCACGCGCTATGGGTGAGTTTGGTGCGGTATCGGTGGTATCCGGCCACATCCGCGGCGTGACCAACACCCTGCCGCTGCATGTCGAGATCCTTTATAACGAATACAACCATGTGGCCGCGTTCAGCGTGGCCTCGCTGCTGCTGGCCCTGGCCCTGCTGACCCTGCTGTTCAAGCAGTGGAGCGAAAGCCGCCTAACCAGCCAGAACAGCACTCGGGAGACGCATTGATGAGCATTGAAATCCGTAACATCAGCAAACGCTTTGGTGCCTTCCAGGCGTTGAACACTATCAACCTTGATATCCAGAGCGGTGAACTGGTTGCTCTACTCGGGCCCTCCGGCTGCGGCAAGACCACTCTGCTCCGGATTATCGCCGGGCTGGAAACACCCGATAACGGCAACATCGTTTTTCATGGTGAAGACGTCTCTGACCGTGATGTTCGCGACCGGAATGTAGGTTTTGTGTTCCAGCACTACGCTCTGTTCCGCCACATGACCGTGTTCGACAACGTGGCGTTTGGTCTACGCATGAAGTCCAAACGCGAACGGCCCAGCGAGAAAGTGATTGCCGAAAAAGTCCACGAACTCCTTAATATGGTGCAATTAGACTGGCTCGCCGACCGCTATCCTGAACAGCTCTCCGGCGGCCAACGTCAGCGGATTGCCCTGGCGCGTGCGCTGGCAGTAGAGCCGAAGATTCTGTTGCTCGACGAGCCCTTCGGCGCGCTGGATGCCAAGGTACGTAAAGAACTGCGCCGCTGGCTGGCTCGTCTGCATGAAGAAATCAACCTGACATCTGTCTTCGTCACCCACGATCAGGAAGAAGCCATGGAAGTGGCGGATCGTATCGTGGTCATGAACAAGGGCGTGATTCAGCAGATCGGCTCGCCGGGTGAGGTGTATGAGCAACCGGCCAGTGATTTCGTCTATCACTTCCTGGGCGACTCGAACCGCCTGCAGGTAAACGGCTCGGAAATCATGTTTCGTCCCCATGAGGTTTCCATTAGCCGGGAAGCCTTAACGGGGCACCAGCCAGCTGAAGTGCGTGATGTGCGTCCGTTGGGCGCAACAACGCGTGTAACCCTGCGCGTTACCGGACAGGATGAGCTGATCGAAGCGGAGGTGATCAAGGATCACGACAGCCTCATCGGCCTTCACAAAGGGGATGCGCTTTACTTCCGACCCACGATCGGCTGACCAGTCAGACACAGCAGCCAGCCGTTTGCGGTCTGGCTGCTTTTATAGCTTGTTATAAATAGATCGCACCGCGCGTATTCACATACAGCGAATAGAGCGAATGGCTGCTCGCCATGAAGAGGCGATTACCGTTCAAGCCTCCGAAACACAGATTCGGGCAGCGCTCCGGCAAACGGATATGACCAATCGCCTTGCCGGCCGGGTTGAAGACCATCACGCCGTCCAGCTCCTCTGGCTTGGCCTCCGGCACACCCGGGCTCCCCCAGCCACACCAGAGATTGCCGTCTTCGTCGCACTTGATACCATCCAGCGCCCCGTAATTTACACCTTCGATATGCTTGCGCCGTTCACCTAGCGTACCGTCATCGTTGACCACATAGGCCCAGACCAGACGATTCGGCTTGGCACGCCCCTCGACCACATATAGGGTCTTTTCATCTGGCGAGAAGCACAGGCCATTAGGCCCTGCCAGATTATCGATCACCCGGGTAACCGCTCCCGTCTTACCATCGATACGGTAAACCCCATGAGGCAGCTCGGTCTGGACCTTATGTCCTTCATAGTTACTGTCAGCCTGGAACGGTGGATCGGTAAACCAGATGGAGTCATCACGCTTCACCGCAATGTCGTTCGGCGAGTTGAAGCGCTTGCCTTCGAACTGATCCGCCAGGACGGTAATGCGACCGTCGTATTCCATCCGCGTGATGCGGCGGCCTTCATGAGTAGTGGTTGACCCTTCGCAGATCAACAGGCGGCCCTGACGATCCCGGCACAAGCCGTTGGAGTAATTAGAAGAATCACGGAAAACACTCAGGTCACCGGTGATCTCGTCCCACCGCATGATGCGGTTATTGGGAATATCACTAACCAGCAGATACCGGCCATCACCAAACCAGACCGGCCCTTCGAGCCAGCGCATGCCGGTGCCGAGCTTTTCAATGCTGGCGTTGAAAATACGGTATTTGAGAAAGCTTTCATCCAGTATCTGAACCAGCGGATCCGGGTAGCGCGAACTGAGCGGCTCAGGGTCTGCTGCCTCTGCAAGACCGAAGCGGCCCAGGGTTACAGAGGCAGCCGAAAGGACGAGTGATGTCTTGAGGAAGCGTCTACGGGTATCGTCAGCCGTAGCGCCATGTTGCTGTTGATCAGCCATGGGGGCATTATTCCTTGTTCTTATTATGGATAGCCTGCCGAAGCATGGCGACAGGCCTGTCATCCTCTCGACAGCAATGCTCGCGCTGCATACAGCCCAGGAGCATTCGAAGAGGAAAGACAAACTCTAGACAAGTCATCATATGACCTGCAAGGGAAAGGCTGTAGAACATCTCACAAAGCCGTCCAAAGGCTCTATATCGACGCCTTAAATCATCAGACAACTATTTTACAACCAATAAAAAACCGCCGCGAAAGCGGCGGTTCTTGTCATACAACGGATCAGGCCAGTTCGTCGAAGCACTCGCCGATAATGCTGATACCGCGCTGCAGGTCTTCATCGCTGACAGTCAGCGGAACCAGGATACGCAGCACGTTCCCGTAGGTGCCGCAGCTGAGCATGATCAGGTTCTTTTCACGGGCACGAACCACGATCTGGCTGGCCAATGCACCATTAGGCTTGTGGACGTCACCGTCTTCACCCAACTCGACCGCAATCATCGCCCCTAGGCCACGCACATCCACAATCGCCTTGTGCTTGGCAGCAATAGCGTTGAGACCTGCCGTCAGCTGCTCGCCCACAGCCTTGGAGCGATCCAGTAGTTTTTCTTCCTCGAACGCATCGATGACAGCCAATGCCGCCGCACACGCCAGCGGGTTACCGGCATAAGTACCACCCAGGCCGCCAGCGCCCACGGAATCCATCACAGTCGCGCGACCCGTAACACCTGACAGCGGGAAGCCGCCCGCGATAGATTTTGCAAAAGTGACCAGATCAGCATCAACGCCCATCTGCTCCATCGCGAAGAAAGTACCGGTACGGCCAGCACCGGATTGAACCTCATCGGCAATCAGCAGGATGCCATGATCGTCGCACAGCTTACGCAGGCGAACCATGAACTCCTTTGGCGCCGCATAGAAACCGCCCTCGCCCTGCACCGGCTCAAGGATGATGGCCGCAATATCACCCGGCTGTGCGTCGTTCTTGAACACACGCTCCACGCTGGCGATGGCGTCGTCCACGGTGATGCCATGCAACTCACAGGGATACAGGGCACGGAACACACCGCCCGGCATCAGGCCCATGCCAGCCGAGTACGGAGCGACCTTGCCGGTAAGCGACAGGGTCATCATGGTACGGCCGTGGTAGGCGCTGGTAAACGCGATGACACCGGCGCGCTGAGTGGCTGCACGGGCGATCTTCACCGCATTTTCAACAGCTTCGGAGCCTGAGTTGAACAGCGCGGTCTTTTTTGGGAAATTGCCCGGCACCAGCTGGTTGAGCTTTTCGCAAAGGGCGACATAGGGCTCATACGCCAGTACCTGGAAGCAGGTATGGGACACCTTTTTGAGCTGCTCCTGCACGGCCGCTACAACCTTGGGATGCAGGTGACCGGTGTTCAGTACGGCGATACCACCGGCAAAATCCAGGTATTCGTTACCTTCGACGTCCCATACCTTGGCGTTCTCGGCGCGGTCGACAAAGATCGGGTGGGTCTGCCCAACGCCACGGGGTACGGCGGCGTTACGGCGGTGCATCAGGGAAGCGTTTGTATCAGTCATGGTGTCCTCTTGAGCTGCTCATCGTCAGCCAGATAGGGATTAAAAGCGAGCACCAGTCGCAGGGCAGCATACGATGATCGACTGCCAACAACGCCAGCGACTCGCCAGGGGTATTGCGTTACCACACCGCTCGCCCAAGGCGATGACACCCTGAGAGAGGGAACCACAAGGCGGCTACCGGAAAGTTGGTCTGGCCTTGGGCCAACCTACGTCCGGTAGCCATCAACGTCTGTTAGCCAGACGCCGTGGCGATCAAACACCCAGGCAGAGGTATTTGATTTCCAGATAGTCTTCCATACCGTACTTGGAGCCTTCGCGACCCAGGCCGGACGACTTCACGCCACCGAACGGTGCCACTTCGGTAGAGATCAGGCCAGTGTTGATACCCACCATGCCGGACTCCAGCGCCTCAGCCACACGGAATACACGGGACAGGTCGCGGGCATAGAAGTAAGCCGCCAGACCAAACTCCGTATCGTTCGCACGGGCAATGGCTTCTTCTTCCGTCTTGAAGCGGAACAACGGTGCCAGCGGTCCGAAGGTTTCTTCCTTCGAGACTTTTGCATCTGCCGGTACGTTGATCATGATGGTCGGCTCGAAGTAGCTACCGCCCAACTGGTGAGCCTTGCCGCCTGTGATCACTTGAGCACCGTGGGACACCGCGTCCTCGATGTGCTCCTTGACCTTGGCAGCCGCCTTGTCATCGATGAGCGGGCCAATCGCCACGCCCTCTTCCAGGCCGTTGCCTACTTTGAGCTTCTCGACCGCTGCCTTGAATTTCTCGGCAAACGCGTCGTACACGCCATCCTGCACATAGATGCGGTTAACGCAGACGCAGGTCTGACCGGCGTTGCGGTACTTGGAGACCAGAGCGCCTTGAACAGCTGCATCCAGGTCTGCATCGTCAAACACGATGAACGGCGCATTGCCACCCAGCTCGAGCGATACCTTCTTGATGCCTGGGGAGCACTGCTCCATTAACTTGGCCCCAATCTCGGTGGAGCCGGTGAAGGACAGCTTGCGCACAGTCGGGTTGCTGGTCAGCTCAGCGCCGATTTCGGACGCGCTGCCTGTGACCACGCTCAATACCCCTTTCGGAATACCGGCACGCTCGGCCAGCTCGGCCATCGCTAGTGCGGTGAACGGCGTCTGGCTGGCAGGCTTGATGACCATGGTGCAACCGGCTGCCAAGGCAGGACCGGCTTTACGGGTGATCATGGCTGCCGGGAAGTTCCAGGGCGTAATCGCCGCAGTCACGCCAATCGGCTGCTTGATAACAATAATGCGCTTGTCCGCCTGATGGCCCGGAATGGTATCGCCATAAACGCGCTTGGCTTCTTCAGCGAACCACTCGATAAAGGACGCGGCATAAGCGATCTCACCCTTAGCTTCGGCCAGTGGCTTACCCTGCTCTAGCGTCATCAGGCGACCTAGATCGTCCTGGTTCTCGATCATCAGCTCAAACCAACGACGCAACTTTTGCGAACGCTCCTTGGCGGTCAGACCACGCCAGGCCGGCAACGCGCGCTCGGCTGCATCAATGGCGCGCTTGGTTTCAGCGCGGCCCATCTTTGGTACTGTTCCCAGGGTTTCACCCGTAGCCGGGTTGCCTACGTTAATCGTTTGGCCGCCGTCGGCATCCATCCAGGCTCCATCAATATAAGCCTGCTGCCGGAACAGTGAAGCATCTTTCAATTGCATGAAGGTCTCCTCGAAGAGATTTCAGGTCGACGGAGCCACTTTATTAAGCCCCGCTGACAATATTCTGAATGGGAAAGGCAACAGCGCTTTCCGTTCAACTCTTTTATCGCGAATCGATAACCATCCCTCACCCTTGAGTGAAAGGGTTATAGAGAGGCATTGATTGGCGGTATACAGCGGAACACAGCCCATCGCCGGACGGGCCGATGGATGACGCGGCGAACGCCTGCCAAATCAAACGGCAAGCGTTCAAAATCTCAAACGCATGCTAGGCCTCTGCCAAGCCAAGCGCAATATGTGTTCGATAAAAACAACGCATGCTGCTTTATAGAAGAAATAAACCACCCGAGAAGCTACCAAGCCAACCCGCTGATTTTGCTTGGAAACACGAACGCGCAACAGGGCATGGACGTTCCGCCCTGACATGAGTATCATGTCGCCCTCGTAACGCATCCGTAGCTCAGCTGGATAGAGTACTGCCCTCCGAAGGCAGGGGTCGTGGGTTCGAATCCCGCCGGATGCGCCAGATACCGTTTCCACATGCGCTGCATGTAGCGAAACACCAAAAGCCCGCCTTGTGCGGGCTTTTTCGTTTCTTATCCCCTTTCAGCCTTGAGCAGCGCTTCGTACTGCGGGCTGATTTCGGTCAGGATGACCAGGGCGGCAGCGCCGAGGGCGACGGTATCGGAGCCCGCAGCGCCTAGTTGGATGCGAGGGTATTCACGGTCCGGGCGGCGGCTGACCGAGACGGTTAGCGGCGCAAGTCGGTTTACCAGTTGTTTGAGGATCGGCTCAGGCAGAAAGCCGCTGATGAGGATGGTTTGCGGGTCCAAGAGGGATTCGAGGATGTTGATGGCTTGGCGCAGGGCGGGTACGGCCTCATCAAGCCAGGCGTCGACGTCTTGTTTGAAGGCGGCAGTGTTGCAGTCCCAAGTGGCGATATCCTGATCGGCGGTTTGTCCCAGGTGCTCAAGCAACGAGGCGATGGACACATACCGCTCCAGACAGCCCGTGTTACCGCAGTAACAGGTCTTGCCGTCTGGAATAACGGACATATGGCCGATCTCCCCGGCGTTATGCCAGTGACCAGGGTACAGGCGGTTCTCCAGATACAGCCCTGCCCCCAGGCCGCTGCCAATAAACAGATGCACGAAGTTTTGCAGATCGCTGGCGACGCCGTGCAGCCGCTCGCCCATGGTGGCAGCGGTGGCATCGTTCTCAATAAGCACGGGCAGTTCCAGGGCCTCTTCGAGGCGCGAAGGAATAGTGGGGTCATCCCAGCCGGATAGGGCCGTTGGGCCAACAGCAGTCATCCCTTCTACATCGAACGGCCCTGGCAGAGCTATACCCACACCAATGAAGCGCGAGGTAGCAAACTGCGCCCGAAAGCGAGCAACGGTTTCAGTGAGCAGGGGCAGTGCTTCGTCAAAGGCGGGGTAATCGACCGGCAGGCTGGCCTGCGCCTGACACTCTCCGAGCAAATTGAGCAAAACAGCAATGATGCGATGCTGCTCTATATGAAAGCCGATGGCATAGCCGCCTTCGGGGTTGATAGACAAGGGAACAGGCGGCTGCCCCCGCCCAACTTTCTCCGGCGCGTGTGTAAGCAGCACGCCCTCCTCCTGCAGCTCCGTTACGATGTTCGAGACGGTTTGGGCCGTGAGTGAGGTCAGTCTTGTCAGGTCGGCACGGGTCAGCCGCCCGCCAAGGCGGATAGCCTCCAAGATGACCCGGCGATTATGCAAGCGGGCGTGTTCAGCGTTGGTGCCGGTGGTCACGATACGTTTGGTAGATGCCTTTCTCATGGTTCCATCATCATGACCGCGCATTAATTAAATCAAGTTGAATTAATATAATGTCTATGGTTTTCTAGAGACGGTTCGCTGCTTAGTCTCTCCTCCACACGGCAAGGCGACCTCTTTATTACAACAATGCCGAATCGACAGAGCTGATCGATGGTAAGAAGATTTTTTATCTACCTATCCTTTATCTTTCGAGCGAAGAGATCGTCATATGTCATCTTCAACCGTCTATGGGTAGTTCTCGATCAGCTTTACGATCATCCAGCTGAGCGACCTGGCCACGCTGATCCCGCCTCTGACAACCGTCATGATCCTGGTGCAATCTGCTTCTCAGATCATTGCACTGTTCGTGCTGCGCACGAACCAACCACACGTGTAAAGGCCTTATGCGATGTGGCTTTACCCGGTGCCGGCCGTTATTGGGCGGGTGGGCAACAGGGCTTACCTACTGTGGGCACGTATACATCGGCTTTCATAGTAATAGAGCCATGACACTAGCACCTGAACCAGAGAGCCTTACCATGCCTGATCAGGGTGTACTGCTGGCCATCGATGTTGGTGGTACCAAAACCCATATTGCCTGCTATGACCCTACCAGCGAATGCTTGGTGACTCGGGTCCTGACTACCCATGCCGAGGGCTTGCAGGGTGAACCAGCCCTGATGCGCCTGCTTGCGGCTGCACGGGAGTGCTCGCTGCAGCTCGATGCGACAGCCATTAGTAGCGTGGCGGGTGTATTTCCAGGTGTTATACGTGGCCATACCTTATTGATGGCGCCCAATACGCCCGGCTTTGAAGGACTCGACCTACACGGCTTGATCGTTCAAGGGCTGGGCACGTCTGCAGTGATGCTGGACAACGACGTGAAGGCCGGCGCGCTGGCTGAAGCACGCTGGGGTAGCCTTCAGGGCGCCGACCATGCCCTTTACTTGAACCTGGGAACAGGGCTCTCTGCCGCAGCGATTGCCAACGGCAAGTTGATTCGGGGCCATAACGGCGCGGCAATGGAAATTGGCTACCTGTTGTCGCCGTTCCTGGACCCTGCACGCGTGTCGGAATGGTATAGCTACGAGCAAGGTGGCGCTCCGCTGGAAGAGCTGTTTTCCGGAGCAGCGCTCAATCAGTTAGCTATTGAGCTGCTCGGTCCGAACCATAAGGCGCTTGATCTGTTCTCAAGCGATAACCCACACGTTCAACAAGCGCTGCATGTTCGCATTGCGGCCTGTACCGCTCAGGTAGCCAATCTGGCGATAGCTCTGGATGTCGGCCGCATCGCCATTGGTGGCGGGCTTTACCGGCAGGCAGCAACGCTCGCCCCGCTCATCCAGCAAATGATCTGTCGCACCGTTCCCTTTGCGCCTGAGATCGTCACGGCACACTTCACTCATGACGCACCGCTCTGGGGCGCGTTGAGTATGGCTATGGATGCCGCCGGGCTTACCTTTATTCCTGAGCACACTCTCAGTCAAACCAAGCTTCTTTCCACCCCTGACGCCAAAGCGTCCGAAGGCTGACGCCCCTAAGGTAACTGCAATGTCTCTGATGCTGAATGAAACCCAATCCATTCCCGCCGTTCTGCAGCATATGCTGGAGGATGATAGTGCCGTTACGGCACTGGCAGACCGTCTGGCTCGTAATCTGCCCGACCTTATGATTACCGTGGCGAGGGGCAGTTCGGATCACGCAGCCGCCTACCTTGCTCATCTAATGATGTCTCAGATCGGTATTCCCAGCCTTTCGATTCCACTCTCGCTGGTCAGCCTCAATCAGCCGCCCTTACGCTTAAATAACGCCTGGGTGGCTGCGCTTTCTCAGTCGGGCAAAAGCCCGGATCTGATCGCCAGTGTTCGTTATCTGAAATCACGTGGTGCTCGCGCGACAGCCTTGGTCAATACGCCCGACTCGCCTTTGGCAGCAATGGCTGACGGTGAAGTATTGCTGCCCGCCGGGCTTGAGCAGAGCGTGGCAGCCACCAAAAGCTATGTTGCTATGCTCATGGCAGCTGCCCAGACGGTAGGCCATCTGGAACGCAATCTGGATATGCATCCCTCAGGCCTCCTAGAGGCACTCAAGGCATTACCTCAACAAATGGAGCGTGCTGTTCATGCCGACTGGTCAAAGGCTGTTGAAGTGTTGACTCCGGCAGACAAGATGCTGGTGATCGGTCGCGGCCCAAGCCTTTCGATTGCTCAGGAAGCCGCTCTCAAACTCAAGGAAACCTGCGGGATTCAGGCCGAGGCTTTTTCCAGTGCGGAAGTGAAGCATGGCCCGATGGAGATCATTACCAAAGGGTATCCGATTCTGGTCTTTGCGCCAGCAGGCGCAGAGCAAGCAGGCACACTGGCGTTTGCCCAGGAGATGCGTGAGCGGGGAGCCAAGGTGCTGGTCGCGGCAGCCGCCGATAAGGAAGGGGTTAACCTGCCCACCATCCAGACCGACCATGCCCTGCTGGAGCCCTTCACCATGATCCAGAGTTTTTATGTGCTTGCCGAGGCATTGGCAACTGCACGTGGCTGCAACCCTGACAAGCCGCACTACCTGAAAAAGGTCACCGAGACGCATTAGTGGCTGCCCCACCCTGACGCCACAGTAAAGCTCCGACACTCCACTGGTCGGGGCTTTTTGTTCTCACTTAAAGCTTGAATCCCCCTGGCCGATAGCACTCGCATATCGGGCGTACTGTGCGCCGCGCATCAGTTAAATGGAAAGGGTCATGGGACGTACGCCGCTTACGCAAAAAGCATTTATTGGATCAATGCTATTGCTTTTACCTTGCCTGACATGGGCAGAAGAAGCGGCTGCGAGTGAGTTGTCCGTGAGTGATATTGCAATCATGCTGGGCATTGTTGGCGTGCTGATAGCCTGGAGCGTATACGAGGGCTTGCGCAGCAGCCGAGTGACAAAAAGACTCGCGCCCCATCAGGCCATCATTGCTGCCAATACGCCTCCGGTAACACCCTGGCAAGCCCATGCGGAAAACTGCCCGTTCTGTGAAGCCCCAATGGCGTTACGCACGGCCAAGGCAGGCAAGCGTTTTTATGGTTGCAGCCGCGCGCCCATTTGCCAGGGAACCAAGCTTATCGGCCATCATGCAAGGGCGCGGGCCTCTCGCCTGTCTAGCCTCTAATCGCTTTGCTTACGCCGGAATGTGAGCCTGCCCTCTTGCCTTGAGGGTATATGCCGGCCGCAGCCGCCAATGCCAGGGGGGAGACCCTTCGGCCAGCGGACATAAGTGCACATCTGAGGATTGATCCGGCAAGACTTTTCGCGCCATAAAACTCGCACAGGCATCGGCAGTCATCAGATCATTAGCGTCCAGCTTAATAGGCTTATTCATACTCAGGGATAAGCGCGCCTTATTAGCTAGCTTACTTCAAGCACAGTAGCCTTTAGTCATTGTGGATATTGCCCGGCCGTTAGTCACGCCGCTCCGTTCCTGACGCGGTTCCCCCTCAAGACTTGTCGGGCTCAGCCGATCCTTTGTAACAACTTTTACAGGCTGAAACATGCAGCGTCATTGCGTGTGCACGTCGAGTCGGACTCAATGAATAGTGATCTTTCGGCGTCTGATCGCGCCCAGATTTTGGAAACAGCAACGGATCGCTTCTGGAGCAGGGGTGTGCTTGGCATCAAGGCGGTGCTGAGTATTCACATCATTTTTCTTTTGACGTTCATTGCGCTGGACGTCAAAGCCCTCTGGCTGACCAACATTGGCAGCGTGGCCATCCACTTCTATTGCCTACAGCTACTAAAGGCCAAGCGCTATCGATTGACAAGCACGCTGCTGATGTCGGAAATCGTCATGCATGCCGTAGTCGCAACGATAGTCCTAGGATGGCATACCGGGTTTTATTATTATCTGCTTTGCATCATCCCTATCGCGCTATTCAACTACACCGTCGCGCCCTTTTGGCGCTGGATAACCTGCATATTGATCTGTACCTGCCTACTGATAGGCAAGGTAATGGATCTTTTTTTCGCCGTTGAACCCCTGTTCATGTTGAGCCCCGAGGTTACAGAGCTGTTCAGCCTGTTCAACCTGGGCTCCGCCATGGTGATGCTTGTGTATATCTCAGCGCTGACAGCTTCCAGCTCGATTGCAATGCAGGCAGATCTGTTCACCTTGGCCAACAAGGACAGCCTGACCAACCTATATACCCGCGGGCGTTTGCACAGCGAGGCGCAGCGGCTGTATCGCAGCCCCCAGACCTTCAAACCGATCTCGTTGATCATGCTGGATGTGGATCACTTCAAGAACATCAACGATACGTTCGGCCATGACGTGGGCGACATGGTCCTGCAACGGGTGTCATCGGTTATTGCCTCTTCGGTTAGAGGCACTGACGTAGCTTCGCGCTGGGGCGGCGAAGAGTTTTTGATCCTGATGCGTAATACCGACCTCAAAAATGCCGATAGGATTGCCGAGCGAATCCTGGCTGAGATTCGCGCGATACGGTTCGAAGTAGAGGGGTCCACCATCATGGTGACCGCAACACTGGCTACCTGTGTGATTGGCGAGCATGAATGCCTGAAGGATGCCATCAAGCGTACCGACAAGGCGCTTTACCAGGGTAAGCAGCAAGGCCGAAACCGCGTCATGCCTGCCGCTCAGCCGGTGGTAGCCTGAGCGGCCTGCCAAGAATGGACGTCCGGACTAGACGCGCTGTTCTATCACCGCTCGTCTAGTGGAAAGCGCAGCATTAGCCAGTGCAGGAAAACCCGATTGACCTCATCGGGTCGCTCTTGTTGGGTCCAGTGCCCGGACGCTTGAATTGCACCACGCTGGAGGTCATGTACGTACGTTTCCATCCCTTCTGACATGGAAGGTGGCAGGAAGGCATCCTGATCCGCCGTAACCATGAGTGAAGGTACATCTATCTTGGTAGGTAGATTGGCCGAACGCTCCCAGTTACGTGTGATGTTGCGATACCAATTAATGCCTCCAGTAAAGCCGGTTCGGCTGAAGGTATCGACAAAAACGTTGAACTCCTCCTCGTTCAGAAAGGTTTCCCGAGAGTCCTGTTCGGGCTGATAGGCCTCCAGCCAGCGCACCAGTGCAAAGGCTGAGCCCTCGTCAGAGGCCTTGGCATTTGAAATACCTTCGCCATCGCCTTGTCTGCTTTCAGGTTTTTTCATCAAAAAACTGAACACATTGCGGGCGTCTCGGTTGAAGACGCTATCCGCTTCACCAGGCTTTTGGAAATGCACCTGATACATCTCATCGCCCATGCGCTTACGCATGGCCTCAATAGGCTCGACGGGCGGACGCGGCAGATAAGGCGTATTAAGGCCAATAACGCCAGCCGTACGGTCAGGGTGTAGAAGTGGCATCTGCCAGACGAGCAGACCACCCCAGTCATGACCACAAAAAATAGCCTTCTCTACGCCCAGATGATCCAGCAGGCCGACAAGATCGCCCGTCAGATGCTCCATGTCATAGGCCTCAACCGCCTCAGGGCGTTCGGTCAGGCCGTAGCCGCGCTGATCCGGTGCGATGACCCAGTACCCAGCCTCACTTAGTGCCTTGATCTGGTGACGCCAGGAAAAGGCCAGCTCGGGAAACCCGTGGCAGAGCACGATGGGAATTGCCGGTTTGGCGCCAGCCATTCGGGGGCCAGCCTCGTAATAGGCCATCTGGATACCATTGACCGGGGCCATATTAACTGGCGGCATCATGGGAAGTGCTGGGGCAGACATGGGCCTCTCCTCTGGTAAATACGTTCTTTAACGGACTGCGCTCAGAGAAAAGGGTTTTGTATCGTAGTGTTTTGTTGCGTTTATGCTGAATCTGCATCGAAGCTGAGCCGATTCGCTTCAAACGAGGCGGATTAAGCCGTCGTTTTAATACAAAGTGCTATCTACTTGTCATTCACAGGCAAATCTTATGAACAGTAGACACGGACGATCTGTCCAGAATCAGGAAGGTCTGTGGCTGATACACAGTCCATAACAACGATGCCTTTCAAGGCACCCTGATGAGCAGAGGACTTAGCATGTCGACCGCCCTTCCAATTCGCCCCCTACCGTTTGACCCTTCCTTTGAACAGATCGCGGATGATGAGGCCGAGACCACCCGCGAGTTGGTTGAAACAATGCGCACGATCATCGAGACAACGTCCAAGGATTATGGGCATGCGGTACGCAGCGTACATGCCAAAAGCCACGGATTACTGCAGGGGCGTCTGAAGGTATTAGAAGGCTTACCTCCAGAGCTGGTCCAGGGGGCGTTTGCCAAAGCAGGGGAATACCCCGTTGTGCTGCGCTTTTCAACCAACCCCGGAGATTTGCTGGACGATAGCGTCTCTTCGCCACGAGGGCTGGCCATCAAGATCATTGGCATGGAAGGTGACCGCCTGCCAGGAAGCGAGGGCCAGCTGACGCAAGACTTTGTGATGGTCAATGCATCCGCCTTTTCAGCACCAACGCCAAAGGCGTTTCTGAAAAGCCTGAAGCTTTTGGCAGCTACCACAGACAAGGCGCCGGGCCTCAAGAAAGCGCTTTCGGCAGTCCTGCGCGGCACTGAGAAGGTCATCGAAGCCGTCGGCGGAGAAAGCGCAACGCTCAAGTCCCTGGGTGGCCATCCGGAAACCCATATCCTGGGCGAAACCTTCTACACCAGCGTGCCACTGCTGTATGGCCCTTACTATGCCAAGATGAGTGTGGCACCGGCTTCGCCTGAGCTGACGGTATTGGCCGATGCGCCTCTCAATGTGAATGGCAAGCCCAACGGGCTGCGTGACGCAGTAAGCGACTTTTTTGCCCAGCAAGGTGGTGTATGGGATGTACGGGTTCAACTGGCTACCGATCAGGAAAAGATGCCTGTCGAGGATGCATCCGCACAGTGGCCGGAAGATGAAAGCCCTTATATCATCGTTGCCCGGATTGAGGTCGATCCACAGCCCGCCTGGACAGAGGCTCGCGCCAAGGAAGTAGATGACAGCATGGCCTTCTCACCCTGGCATGGACTGGCAGCGCACCGCCCTATTGGTGGCGTGATGCGCTCGCGCAAGCCAGCCTATGAAATGTCGTCCGGATTCAGAGAGCAGTTTAACGGCTGCCCTATTCACGAGCCACGCTCACTGGGCACGTTACCGCAATGAGCATGACCTGCCGGCGTCGTTAGAAGGTGACGCCGGCAATCAATGCGATGTTGGTATAGGGCTGGCATTCACCCGTACGAACCTGCACACGGGCCTTCTTGCACAGCACTTTGAGGTCTTCATGGCTCACCAACTGACGCTTGCCAAGCTCGCCCGCAGCACTTAGCCGCTGAATTTCAGCCAATGCGGGCGGATGCTGGGCAACCGTTTCTTCTGCCAGCACATGGGACTCGATCTGCATCTCGCTCACGATGACTCTTAGTGTGGTAGCAAAATCAGGCACGCCGTGGGTTACCGCAAGATCGATACACTCCACGCCAGGGGGTACCGGCATGCCGGCGTCACCAATCACGATCACATCGCCGTGGCCAAGGCTGGCAATCACGCGGGATAGCGCACTGTTAAGCAAGGGTGTCTTTTTCATAGGCGCTCTCAGGACTTCAATTCACGGCGATAAGGAATGGAGGGTTGCGCACCGGCACGAGTGACGGACAGCGCAGCGGCCTGTTGGCCCAGGCGAACGGCCTCATCCAAAGACAGCCCCTCGCCCAGGGCAGCGGCAAAGCCGCCAACAAAGGTATCACCGGCCGCCGTGGTATCCACCGCCTGGACAACCTGCGCCGGGAAGTGCTGCTGGCGCTGGGCATCCTTATACAGCACGCCCTGAGAGCCCAGGGTCAACAGGATACGCTTGGCGCCTGCGTCGAGCAGCGCTTGCGCTGCCTCGGCGGCCGTTTCCAGCGAGTCGACCTGGATACCCGTCAGCAAGCTGGCTTCGCTCTCGTTCGGAATCAGGTAATCCACATTGCCGTACCAATGGGCAGGCAAAGGCCCTACCGCTGGAGCAGGGTTCAAGAGGACCGTTTTCCCCAATTCGTGGCCGCGGGTCAGGGTCTTTTCAACGGTTGCGACGGGCACCTCCAACTGGGCGATGATCACATCGGCTGCCTGAAACGCGGCGTCATACCGGGTCAGATGCTCAGATGACAGCTCACCATTGCCACCCGCCACAATTACGATGCAGTTCTGACCGTTATCATCTACCAGGATGGAAGCAATGCCGGTGGATACGCCTTCCAAAGCCTCAACAGAAGAACAATCGATTCCTTCAGACTCAAGACCACTACGCAATATCTCGCCATAGGCATCATGGCCGACACAACCGATCATAGTGACCTGGGCGCCCAGACGGGCACAGGCTACAGCCTGATTGGCGCCCTTGCCGCCAGGTGCAGTAACAAAGCTGTGACCTGCAAGGGTCTCGCCACCAACGGGTACGCGTGGGGTCCGTACCACCAAGTCCATATTCAGACTTCCCACGACGACTATTTTTGCTTGCATCTTATGGACTCTCGTTCAATTCGATAGACGCAGTGGACTCGCGCACCACCAGGGTAGGCGCCACCACGGTATGTTCAGGTGTGGACCGGTGCCGCTGCACAAGGCGGGCCAGCAATTGCTCGGCGGCACGCTCGCCCAACTGCAGGATGGACTGCCCCACTGTAGTCAATGCTGGATAAAGGTAGCGGCTCACGGCGATATCATCGAAGCCTACAACCGAAAGATCCTGCGGCACACGCAGGCCGCGCTCGGCAGCGGCGCGCAGGATACCGATTCCGATCATATCGTTCCCGGCAAAAATGGCCGTAGGCGCATTTTTTTCCAACAGCTGTGCAGCAGCGGTATAGCCGGCAGCGCTGGTGAATTCAGTATTGAGTAGCCATGCTGGCTCTACTGCTTGCCCGGCTTCACTCATGGCACGGCGATAACCGGCCAGACGCTCCTGGGCAACCAGCGTTTCAGCCGGCCCGCCCAGACAGGCGATGCGCCGATGCCCTAGCTCCAGCAAATGCCGGGTTGCCAGATAGCCGCCCTCTTCATGGTTGATCTGTACCAGATCCGCTTCAACGCCCTCCAGAGGACGGTCAACCAATACCATAGGCACTTTAACCGAGGCTAATGCCTGGGCAAACTCACCATCGCCGCCCACAGTGGCCACGATCAATCCGTCGATACGGCGCTCCAGCAGCACGCGCAGGTAGCGTCGCTGCTTGCTGTTGTCATCGTCGGAATTGCACAGGATTACGCTATAGCCGTTACGCTCACAGTGATCCTCAATGCCTCGCGCCAGCTCGGCAAAATACGGGTTGCTGCCATTGGGCACAAGCAGCCCGATGGTGCTGGTAGCCTTGGCCTTGAGCGAGCGGGCCACGCCGCTAGGGACGTACCCCAACTGGTCGATGGCCGCCTCGACCTTGGTTCGTACCTCAGGACTGACCGGACGAGTACCATTGAGTACGTGCGACACCGTGGTATAGGAAATACCGGCCAGCGCCGCCACGTCCTTGATGGTCGCCATGGTTAGGCCCGACGCTTGGCGCGGTGGCTGCGGTAGGTGTCGAGCACCACGGCCACCACGATCACCGCACCGGTAATGATACGTTTGGTCGGCTCACTGGCACCAATCTGCGCAAGCCCTGCCGCCAGCACAGAGATGATCAGGACACCAAAGAACGTACTGATGACCGAACCACGCCCACCCATGAGGCTTGTACCGCCGATGACCACCGCCGCGATGACTTGCAGCTCAAGCCCGGCACCGGCATTTGGGTCAGCGGCTTCCAGGCGTGATACCTGGAACAATGCTGCCAGACCAGCCAGCAGGCCCATAAGGGCAAACACCAGGATCTTGTAAGGCTTGGGATTGATACCGGCCAGGCGCACTGCCTCTTCGTTGGTACCGATGGCGACCAGATAGCGTCCGAACACGCTGCGTGTCAGCAATGCATGGGCAATCGCGATCACCAGCAAGGCGATGATAAAGGACGGCGAAATACCAAAGGCGAAAGGTGTAGACAGCCAGCCATAGGCATCACCGATATAAGCAGTCCGCGAATCGGTCAACTGATAAGCCAGCCCCCGTGCCATTTCCAGCACACCCAGGGAAACGATAAAGGATGGAATACGCCACGCCACGGTAACAGTGCCCGTTACGGTGCCCGCCAAGGCTGCGCAGACCATGCCCAGGACCGCGGCTGGGAAAATGCCCCATCCCCAATTGAGTATCGCGACGCTGACGACCGACGCCGCCAGTGCCAGCACCGAACCTACGGACAGGTCGATTCCACCGATGATAAGGATCAACGTCATCCCTACCGACAGCACCATCAAGTCTGGAATCTGGTTGGCCAGGGTAGTAAAGGTGCTGTAAGACAGAAAATGGCTGCTCATGGTAGAGAACAGCACGATCATGGCCAGTAGAGCACCCGCCAATCCCAGGTAAGTGCCAAGGCCGGACACGCTACTGCTGCGCTTGGTCGCGGCTGGAGTTACGGTAGTGTTCATACGGAGAATTCCTGAAGGGGAGAAACCGCTTCGCCCAGCATGGCCTCACGGCTGCTGTATCCGGCAAAAGCGGCAGCCAGGAGACGGTCCTGGCTCCAATCGTTACGGTCAAAGGTTTCCATGAGACGGCCGGCGGACAGCACGGCAATCCGATCGCAGATCAACATCAGCTCACGCAGGTCACTGGACACGACGACAAGCCCTTTGCCCTGCCGCGTCAATTCACCGAGCAGCCCATAGATATCGAACTTGGCGCCAATGTCGATGCCCCGTGTGGGCTCATCGAATAACAACACCTGACAGTCGCGCTCAAGCCAGCGGCCAATCACGACCTTCTGCTGGTTACCGCCGGAGAGTTCGCCCACCGGCTGATGCGGGCTGGAACTGCGAATACGCATGGCCTTGATCTGCCGCTCTGCCAGGGCCAGCTCGGAAGAGGACTGAACCACACCGTGCCTGGCAACGGCAGGCATGTTACCCAACGCTAGATTCGCGCAAATGGATTGGGTGAGTAGCAGCCCCTCCCCTTTACGGTCTTCGGTAATCAGGGCAATGCCATTACGCACGGCTTCCGCCGGAGAGCTCACCTTGGTTTCACGTAACGGATTACCTACGAAAACGCGTCCGCTGTCGGCACGGTCAGCACCGTAGATCAGTCGCAGCAATTCCGTGCGGCCGGCGCCGATCAAGCCGGAAATACCGAGGATCTCTCCTGCACGAACCTCGAACGATACGTCGCATACCTTGCCAGCGCGGCTCAGCTTTTCGACCCGCAGCACGGGCGCACCAATATGGCGCTCGCCCAGGTCGATATGCTCGCCCAGGTCACGCCCCACCATCAGCGCGACCAGCTGATCGGTGTTGTAACGGCTGATGGACTCGGCGGCGACCAACCGGCCATCACGCAGAACCGCGATCCGCTGGGAGATGCGCTTGAGTTCTTCCAGACGGTGGGAAATGTAGACAATGGCAACCCCGCGGGCTTGCAGGCGCTCGATCTGCTCGAATAACAGATCAACCTCGCGCGCCGTCAGCATGGCCGTAGGCTCGTCGAGAATCAGGATGCGGCAGTCACCGATCAGGTTTCGGGCAATCTCGACCATCTGCTGGTGGCCGACCCCCAGGTCAGAGACCAACGTATCCGGGTCGATGGCATCCAGCCCGACCTGCGCCATGGCCAGCCGTGCCTGTTCGCGCAGCCGGCTGCGCGAAATCCACCCGCCCCGACTGGGCAGATTATCAAGGAACAGGTTTTCGGCAACGGTCAGAGTCGGCAGCAGGTTAAGCTCCTGCATGACCATGCGCACACCCAGGCGCTCGGCCTGGGTACGGCTGCCGGGTGTATACGGCTGGTCGAGAAAAGTCATCTGCCCGGTCGTAGGCGGCGTCAGCCCTGCAATGATCTTGGACAGCGTGCTCTTACCCGCGCCATTTTCACCTGTCAGCGCCAGCACCTCGCCGGGGTACAACTCAAGGTTGACCTCAGCCAGGACGGGTTGTGCATAGGTCTTGCCGATGCCGGTAATGGAAAGGACTGGCCTGCCCGACATGACGGTCTCCTTTAAAACTCAGGTGCTACATAGAACTCCGGCGCAGAGCCGAACACTGTCGACTCTGCGCCAAAGCCTTGCAGGAAAAAGAAGGATTACGGCTTGGTGACAAGCTCGACAGGCGTTTCGATTACGCCGTCGACGGCCCCTGTGGACTCGCCTTTGACCAGCTTGAGTGCAGCATCGATACCAAAGACAGCCTGCTTACTGGCGTACTGGTCGGCAGTAGCCAACACGCGGCCATCTTTAAGCATGGGCTTGATGGCGTTGATGTTGTCGTAACCCACCACCAGCACTTCGCCCTTTTTACCTGCGGCACGAATAGCGGAGACGGCACCTAGCGCCATGCTGTCGTTACCAGCCAGCAAGGCTTTCAGATTAGGATGCTCGTTGAGCATGGCGGAAGCCACCGCATTCCCCTTGTCAATCTCCCAGGAGCCGGACTGCACGCCAACGATTTTCATGTTGGCCGCTTCCATTGCATCCTTGAAGCCTGCGGTGCGTTGTTGCGCGTTGAAGGTGGTAGAGACGCCTTCAATGATGCCCACTTCATCGCCGGACTTGAGCTGCTTGGCCAGGTACTCGCCTACCAGACGGGCGCCCTTGCGGTTGTCCGGGCCTACGAAGGGAACATCGAGTTGCTTGCTCTTGAGTACATCCTGATCAAGACGGTTGTCGATGTTTACGACCTTGATGCCAGCGTCCATGGCTTTCTTGATGACGGGCACCAATGCCTTGGAGTCTGCCGGCGCGATAACGATGGCATCGACCTGAGATACGATCATCTGCTCGACGATACGGATCTGGCTGGACGTATCGGTTTCGTCCTTGATGCCATTGGAAATCAGATCGAACTGATCAGAATGCTCTTTCTGGTAGCCCTTGGCGCCATCTTCCATGGTACGGAAGAACTCATTGGCAAGTGACTTCATCACCAGAGCAACCTTGGGCTTGTCCCCATCCTGGGCATAGGCAGCGGACAGTGGCAGAAAAGCCGAAGTTGTAGAAAACAGAACAGCAGCAGCGAGAAGCCGCATAGGGAGGGATGCGTTCATGGTGCACTCCATTATTGTCTTTGTTATGGCGCAAACGTTTGCGTGGCGGAACTATGAGAAGAAATGATCCGATTGTCAATTAGGGAAATGTGATAGCAGACGGGTTGTCAGGTGAAGGAAAATTTGGATAACACGCGTATCGAGCCGGCCATGACCGGCTCGATACAAAGCTTATGGCTTGGCGTGCTGAGTCGCTTCGATCAGGTCAAGGCGTTCCTTCCAAGGATCGGATTTGAGGACCGCCCCCTCCTCAGGTGTGAAATCCATGACCAGGTTGCTGTCACGGTTGAACGGTAACCAACGGGCTACGTTTGTACCGTTGGGATTACCCGTCTTGATGAAATTGACAAAGATGGCATGGGCCTCGTTTGCCATGGCCTGATCCTTATCCGTCACCTCCTCGCCGTAACGTGCTTCCAGTGTCTTGAAAAAATACGGAATCTCGCTGGCATGTTGCGCCCCGTTCGTTTCGCTACGCAGCGAGTCTGCGACATAGGAAAAGCGATAGAGAAAGGCCTGCCGATCGTTTTGGGAGATCTTGTTGGCTACGAAGCGGGCCGGCTCGGTCATCATGCGATCCATGGCGACCGCTGCCCCTACAGCCTGCACGTCTCCGGTGTTTTGCGGGTCATACAGTTGGCGGGCGCGACTCGCCTCATCTCCAAACGGTGCGAACAACTCATCCATTGTCCTGGCCGTGTTGAAGCCAAGGTCAGCGCTGGTCGAGCCAATAATCATGGGGACTTTGTTTTCCTGGCGGGCGCTGTAGACCTGCTCCGGTGTACCCACCACGATACGCCCGTCGAGCACCGGGCCACCGACATAGGTGGAGGCATTGCTGCCCATCGTCATCATGTTCAGATCGCCTAGCACACGGTTGGCAGGCAGCGCGCGTAGTGCTTTCAGCGCTTGGGGATCAGTACCCTCCACGCCTACGCTGCGGGCGAAATTCTTGCCGATGGTCTCAGCCGACGGATTGCCCGGCAGATCACGGCTGATCTCGTGCAGCTCGCCCGTCAGCGAACGCCCGCCACCCGACATGACGATGGCACGGTTAAACAGACCTCGTGTGAGCGGCGTGGTTGTAATGTTGAGTACCGAGCCGCCGCCAGCAGACTCACCCATGACGGTGACGTTGTTCGGATCACCGCCGAACTGGCGAATGTTGCGCTTCACCCATTGCAACGCAGCGATCTGGTCCATGTAGCCATAGTTGCCCAGCGGACCTTCCTTTGCAGCCGTCAGCGCGGGATGCGCAAAGAAGCCAAAGCGGCCGATCCGGTAGTTGAAACTCACAAAGACCACACCATCACGGGCAAAGGCGCTACCGTCATAGACCGACGGCGATGCTCCGCCATTCACATAGCCACCCCCATAAATCCAGACGACAACCGGCAGTGCTGCCTTACGGGTTGCCTTGTCCTCGGCTGGGCGCCAGACATTCAAATACAAGCAATCTTCGGAAGGCTCTGCTCCCAGTGGGGCTGCATCGCTGGCGATCGGCTTTTGCATACAGTCAGCGCCATAGGCTGTGGCTTCGCGGACACCGCGCCAGGGCTTGACACGCTGCGGTGCTCGCCAGCGATTTTCACCCACGGGCGGTGCAGCAAAGGGAATGCCCTTGAATGAAATGACATCCCCCGACTGGCTACCCTTCAGGCGGCCGCTATCAATGCCAGCCTCAGTCAACGCACTGGTCTGGGCAAAGGCCCCAAGGGGGGCCATGAGCAAGCCCATCGTGATCAGTTTCTTTATGGATGGAGTCATTGTTTTTCCTTTTGGCAGATCAATTGGGGCAAATCCATGCGGAGCACTGAGGTGCCTGCGGGTGTGACGTTTAGGCCACTGCCGAGGTTCCGCTCCTTCACCATACAGAAGCTCGTTTAACGCAAGGTTTAAGCAAGCATCTCCGCCTTGCTGACTAAAACCTTTTGTCTGCGAACGTTGCTACTTGGCGGATCAAACTATTCTTTGCACTGTCACAGCGGGAGTTGATGGCAATGAAACATCACCTGTCCTCAACCATGAGATGGCGCGCGTAAAAAGCGTAGCCGAAACCCGATGCGGTATCGACTCTCCACACTTTCCGTGGCTCATACGGAAAAGCCCCTGGTAACGGAATGCCGCAGCCTGATGACTGCCGATAAAAGGACCCAAGATGAGTATCGCCTCAATCATCGCCCTGATTCTTATTTTCGTCGTAGGAATCCCGTCTTTCAAAATCATCAAGGAAACACTGGCTCGGGCACGCCTGCTGGAAGACCAGCTGGTTGCCATCAGCACTCAGCTCAGGGACGTCGAGTTCAAGCTGGAAGAGCTGGATGACAAACTTGCTGACGCACCAACCGCCTACGCTTCAGAGCGTACGGTACGGGTCGAGAAAGAAACCGCTCATCCCTGAACGGGCAATCGCCTGGGTTAAGTCAGTCTGCCTATGACGCAGATGTCGCTACAGACCGGTCTACGGTGAACGCCTTCTATTTACGGAGCTTTCGCCATGCATACACGTACACTTGGCAAGACCGGTCCTCAGGTATCCGCGCTGGGCCTTGGCTGTATGGGCATGTCGGACCTCTATGGCCCGGCTGACCGTAGCGAAAGCATTGCCACAATCCACGCAGCGCTGGACGCCGGCATCAGCCTGCTTGATACCGGGGACTTCTACGGCATGGGCCATAACGAGCTGTTGATTGCCGAAGCGCTCAAGGGCCGCTGCCGGGAAGACGTGACGATCAGTGTAAAATTTGGTGCCTTGCGAGGGCCGGATGGTACCTGGATGGGGTATGACGGCCGACCGGAAGCCATCAAGAATTTTCTGGCATACACGCTCAAACGCCTGGATACGGACCATGTGGATATCTACCGCATTGCCCGCCTTGATCCGAACGTTCCGATTGAGGATACCGTAGGCGCCATTGCCGACATGGTCAAAGCTGGCTATGTGCGTCATGTAGGTCTTTCCGAGGTGGGTGCTGATACGATCCGCAAGGCGGCTTCCGTTACTTCTATCTCTGATTTGCAGATCGAATACTCGCTGATTTCCCGTGGAATCGAAGCCGAGATACTGCCCACGTGCCGCGAGCTGGGAATTGGCGTTACAGCCTACGGCGTTCTTTCGCGAGGCCTTATCAGTGGTCACTGGACCAAGGACCGCTCAGGTGAAAAGGATTTTCGAGCTATTAGCCCGCGTTTTCAGGGCACCAATCTAGAAGCCAATCTCAAGCTGGCCGACACGCTCAAAGCTATAGCAGCGAGCAAGGGTATTACGGCGGCACAACTGGCCATTGCCTGGGTTCTGGCGCGTGGTGAGGAAATCGTCCCGCTGGTAGGTGCACGTACCCGAGAGCGTCTGGAAGAATCACTGGGCGCACTAAAGGTCACGCTGAGCGCAGAGGAACTGGTGGAAATTGAATATGCCATTCCTGCCAGCGCAGCCGCTGGCGAGCGTTATCCTGCGTCACAACTGGTTCATATGGACAGTGAAAAGCGGCGCGACTGAGCGGCTCGCCTGATTCCCTTTATGAATGAACGGGTGAATTTTTGTCATTTGTAAGGCACGAACGTGACCCGCAGAATGACCTGATATAACAATAGCTAGGCCTATCTAAGGAGCGGTTTGCCATGACGACGCAGGCTTTTGTCGATCCCGATGAGATCCGTGCCCGGTTCTCCCGCGCCATGTCTGACATGTACAAGGCTGAAGTGCCACTGTACGGGGCGTTGCTGGAACTGGTGGCCGATATCAATCAGCGTACGCTGGCAAACGATCCAGCGTTAGCAGAGCAACTGCGCCAGACGGGTGAAATCGAGCGGTTGGATCAGGAGCGCCATGGCGCGATCCGCGTCGGCACGGCGCAAGAGCTGGCTACGCTGCGCCGTCTGTTCGCAGTTATGGGCATGTATCCCGTGGGTTATTACGACCTCTCCGAAGCGGGCGTGCCGGTGCACTCCACTGCGTTTCGTGCCATCCATGAGGCCTCCCTGCAAAAGAGCCCGTTTCGCGTTTTTACTTCCCTGCTCCGCCTGGAGCTGATTGAAGACGAAGCGCTCAGGCAAAAAGCAGCCGATATCCTGGCGCGGCGTATTATTTTTACTTCTCGGGCGCTGGAGCTGATTGCCCGTAGCGAGACGGACGGTGGACTGAGCGAAGAGGATGCCACTGCATTCATTTGTGAGGCTCTGGAAACCTTTCGCTGGCATGGCGAGGCCACTGTTAGCGCCGAGGTGTACCAGCAGTTGCATGATCAGCATCGCTTGATTGCCGATATCGTGGCGTTCAAGGGGCCGCATATCAACCATCTGACGCCTCGGACGCTGGATATAGACGCCATCCAGCAGAGCATGCCGTTACGCGGTATCACGCCCAAGGCTGTTATCGAAGGACCGCCGCCCCGTCGGTGCCCTGTTCTGCTTCGCCAGACCAGCTTCAAGGCATTGCAGGAGCACGTCAGCTTTATCGATGCGCAAGGTCATGCCGTTGCCGGTAGCCACACGGCTCGCTTTGGCGAGATCGAACAACGTGGTGTGGCGCTAACACCCAAAGGCCGTGCGCTGTACGACAGATTGCTAAGCACCACCCGCACTCATGCACCCAGTGAAAGTAATGCTCAAGCTTATATGCAGGCATTAAGTAATGTCTTTGCTGACTTGCCCGATGATTATGAGCTCCTGCGAAAGCAAGGCTTGGCCTACTTCCGCTACTTTGTGACTGCGCAAGGGCTTGCGGCTCGAAACGAGGCGCCTATGGATCTGGAAACCTTGATCAGTGCCGGCTATGTCGCTTATGAGCCACTGGTCTATGAAGACTTCCTGCCCGTTAGCGCAGCAGGCATTTTCCAGTCCAATCTGGGTGATCATACCCAGGCCTACTATGCGCAGGCATCCAGCAAGGACCGCTTCGAGCAGGATTTGGGCGCTTTGGTCCTGGATGAGCTAGCTCTCTACGCGGACACTCAGGCGCGCTCGCTCGACGTCTGCGCGGATCAATTGGGAATAACCCTTTTGTAAGGTCAAATCAGCCAAGAGTGCTCCCATTATGAAATCGAGAGCCCTCTTGCTGCCGAACTAGAGCGGCTGCGGTATTACTGCTGTCCGTACAGCGCGTCCAGTCTAAAGATATTTCATTTCTTTACCGATACAGAGCAAGTGAACCTTATTGCTTTCTCCCATCGGAGCGCTTCTCATGTTGTCCAATTTAACAATCGGCAAAAAGCTGGGTGCAGGCTTTGGGCTGATCATCGCGATCATCTGTATCCTGGTGTATGTAGCTCGCCACGGCTTTTCCGAGGTGGATAACTCGGTCAAGTGGAACATTCATACCTATCAGACCATTGATGGGGCTAATAATCTGTTGATTAGCCTAACTAACATCGAAACGGGTATGCGTGGATTTGCCTTAAGCGGTCAGGACGACTTTCTGGAACCCTATAACGCGGGAAAAACGGCGTTCGAGCAAACCTGGACGAAGCTTAAAAAGCTAACATCTGATAACCCGACCCAGCAAACTCGCCTAGATGATCTCAAAACCACTCAGATGAAGTGGATGAACGAAGACATTGAGCGTTCCATACAGCTGCGGCGTGCTGTTGTACAAGGCTCCTCCTCCATGGACGATATGGTGCAGCGTATTATTGATCGCCAGGATAAGGCAAAGATGGACAAGATGCGCCAGCTGATCGCCGACTTCAGCAACGACGAGTCGAAGCTGCTTGGCGTGCGTGCCGAGGCCATGCAATCTGCTGAGCAAAATGCTATCTGGACAATTATCGGCGGTGGAATCCTGGCTGCCGTAGCGGCTCTGGTCATTGCGTTCAGCCTGTCTACCTCCATCAAGCGCCGTCTGGATGATGCCATCAAGGTTGCCCAGGCTATTGCCGCTGGCCGTCTGGATACTCAGATCAGCAGCACTGGCGAAGATGAAATTGGCAGCCTGCTCAAGGCTTTCAACGCCATGCAGCAGCGCCTGCGGGAAATGATTTCCGAGATCAAGGGTGGTGCCGAGCATCTTCTGACAGCCGCTCACGATATCTCCAATACTTCAGAGCAGCTAGCAGTAGCCGCACGGGATCAATCGAGTTCGGCATCTTCCATGGCCGCTACCGTGGAAGAACTCACCGTCAGCATCAGCCACGTTTCGACCAGTGCGAACGAGGCCCATGCCATCTCTACTGACTCCGGCAAGCGTTCCATTGAAGGTGGCAACGTCATCCGTCGCACCCTGGAAAGCATGACGCAAATTGCGGGTACCGTGCAAAGCTCGGCTGAGCAGATCTCCGAATTGGGCCGTCATGCCGATCAGATTACATCCATCGTGAACGTGATCAGTGAAATTGCCGAGCAAACCAACCTGTTGGCCTTGAACGCCGCGATCGAGGCTGCCCGTGCCGGCGACCAGGGTCGTGGCTTTGCGGTGGTGGCTGATGAAGTCCGCCTGCTGGCGCAGCGCACTGGCAAGTCCACCCAGGAAATCGCCGACATGATCAAAAAGATCCAGGCGAGCACCCAGGATGTTGTTGGCAGCATGAACGTTGGCGTGACTCAGGTGAACCAAGGCGTAGAGCTGGCTCACTCTGCTAGCGAAGCCATTGACGAGATTCGTAACGGCTCGGATCGCATCATCTCCGTGGTCAACCAGATTTCCCTGGCACTTCGTGAGCAATCTGTTGCCAGTCAGGACGTAGCGCGCAGCGTAGAGCGCATTGCACAGATGGCGGAGACCAATAGCAACTCCATTGAAGGCGCCTCGCGTAATGCTTCAAGCATTCAGCACTTGGCTCAGTCGCTGGACAAGCAGGTCGCGCAGTTCCGTCTGTAAATCTTGCGCACCGAAAAGCCCACCTTCTGGTGGGCTTTTTCTTGGGTGCGTCAATAACGCCCAATGAATTTCACTACGCTTTATCCCGCACTGCGCTTAGAATGCGCGCCCTGCTTCAAAAGCAGGTTGACGTCATGGGTTCCCTCACCCCATTCCACCAAAAAGGATGCATTATGCAACTGACCTCTTCCGTCAGGCGCTCGGCACTGGCCGGCCTGATTGGCTTTCACATTCTTATCATTATCGCGAGCAACTACCTCGTTCAACTGCCGCTCAACCTGTTTGGCTGGCACACGACCTGGGGCGCGTTCAGCTTTCCGTTCATCTTTCTGGCAACCGATCTGACGGTCCGCATTCTCGGTAAAGGCCCGGCGCGCCAAGTCATTGCCCGCGTGATGATACCGGCGCTGATCGTCTCCTATATTCTTTCCGTACTGTTCCAGGAAGGCGCATTCCGTGGCATGGAAGCACTGGCACAGTTCAATATGTTTGTACTGCGTATCTCGCTGGCAAGTTTTTTTGCCTATGTGCTGGGCCAGTTGGTGGATATCCATGTCTTTGATCGCCTGCGTCAGCTGCGCCAGTGGTGGATAGCGCCCACAGCCTCGACGATACTGGGTAATCTGCTCGACACGTTTGCCTTTTTCTCCATTGCTTTTTGGCACAGCGACAACCCATTCATGGCCGAGCACTGGGTCGAGATCGCCTGGGTCGACTATACCGTGAAGCTTAGCGTTAGCCTGCTCCTGTTCCTGCCGCTGTACGGTGTATTGCTAAGCGCTATTGAACGCATGCTACTGCGTCGCGCCTGACAGCATTCTTCTAGACATGTATCCACCTGCCGGGCAAGGCGGCAGGTGATGCAAGGTCTGGAAATACCCTGAAAAAGCATTCCAGGTCTGGATCGCTAGCTTTGTGCGGTGTTTTACAGTTTCCGAAACAGAATCGAACTGTTCTCCTGCGCAAACATCTCTTACCCTCAGCCGTTGCGTTGAGGGTTATTCAGGACTGGCCTGTGTAATCCAACAGAGCATCGGACCCATTGCCCCAGCGCTTGACGACACTTTAGTCACATAGGTTCATGTATGCACCGCAGAGATCTTCTGAAAGCTTCACTGGCCTTTGCCGCGTATACCGGTCTTCCTACTACGACCGTATTCGCTGCTCAATCCCTGTCTGGTTCTTCCAGCCAGGACGTAGAACCCTTCGAGTTCGATTTGCTGAAAGCTCAGGCCAAACAAATGGCCGCCAGTGCCTATGTGGATACGTCCCAGCAGCTGCCGCCCACGCTGGCAAAAATGACGCCACAGCAATTCAATGCCATCCAATACGATGCTGATGAGTCGCTTTGGCATGACCTCAAGGGCCAGCTGGACGTCCAGTTTTTCCATGTCGGCATGGGCTTCAAGCAGCCGGTCCGCATGTACAGTGTCGACCCCGTGAAAAAGCAGGCCACGGAAATTCATTTCCGGCCAGAGATGTTCAAGTACGAGAACAGCGGCGTCGATAAGTCACAACTCAAGGGCGACCTGGGCTTTGCAGGTTTCAAGGTGTTCAAGTCTCCTGAGCTGACGCAGCACGATATCGTCTCATTCCTGGGCGCAAGCTACTTCCGCGCCGTGGATGACACCAAGCAGTACGGCCTGTCAGCCCGTGGCCTTGCCATCAATAACTTCTCGGACACCGTGGAGGAGTTTCCAAACTTCACCAAGTTCTGGTTTGAGACGCCTGAGCCGCACAGCACGCGCTTCGTCGTTTATGCCTTGCTCGACTCCCCGAGCGCGACCGGTGCGTATCGCTTCGACATCGACTGCCGTGCTACGCAGGTAGTGATGGCAATCGATGCCAATGTCTATGCCCGAAAAGAAATCAAACAGTTGGGTATTGCTCCCATGACGAGCATGTTCAGCTGTGGCACCCATGAACGCCGCATGTGCGACACCATTCACCCACAAATCCACGACTCCGATCGCCTCTACATGTGGCGCGGTAATGGAGAATGGGTGTGCCGTCCGCTGAATAACCCCGCCAAGCTTCAGTTCAATGCGTTCGAAGACAAAAATCCCAAGGGTTTTGGCCTCGTGCAGAGCGATCATGAATTTTCCAGCTATCAGGATACAGTGGACTGGTACAGCCGCCGTCCAAGCCTGTGGGTTGAGCCGACGACGGAATGGGGTGAAGGCAGCATTGATCTGCTCGAGATCGCGACCACTGGCGAGACGCTGGATAACATCGTGGCCTGCTGGAATCCCAAGGTACCAGTCACAGCCGGCAAAGAGCTGCGTTATGGTTACAAGCTCTACTGGAGCGCTCTGCCACCGGTTAGAACACCGCTGGCGCAGGTCCATGCGACGCGCTCCGGCATGGGCGGCTTCGTAGAGGGCTGGGCACCGGGCGAGCACTACCCAGACGTCTGGGCACGCCGATTTGCGGTGGACTTCGTGGGCGGCGGTCTTGATACCCTTCCCCAAGGCACTGGGATCGAGCCCGTCGTCAAGGTATCGAGCGGTGAGCTGAAGGACTTCCACGTCCTTTGGATACCGGATATCAAAGGCTATCGTGTCATTTTCGACTGGTACCCCACCAGCGACAGCGTAGACCCGATAGACATGCGCCTGTTCATCCGCACCAACGACCGAACGCTCAGCGAAACCTGGCTGTATCAGTACTTCCCGCCAGCACCTGATCGCCGTCGTTACCCTTGATCTATAGGGATAGCGCAATAAAAAGCGGCTCCTGTGAGCCGCTTTTTATTGCGTGAAAAGAAGTTTCAGCCGGTAGGCAACTGAGTTACAGAACGAACCGGCGAATCATGCCATTGAGGTCGGTCGCCAGACGCGACAGCTCTTGGCTGGCCACACCAGTCTGATCGGCACCCGAGGCAGTCTGTTGGGACAAATCACGAATACGCACCAGATTACGATCAACCTCACGAGCGACTTGCGCCTGCTCTTCAGCGGCTGTTGCGATCACCAGGTTACGCTCATTGATACCCACAACGGCGCGAGTAATGCTTTGCAGAGCCTGTTCAGCGGCGCTGGCCTTGTCCATGGTCGCACCCGCCTGCTCGGCGCTGCGTTGTAAAACGTTTACGGTTTCATGTGTTCCTGTTTGAATCTGGCCAATCATGGTTTCGATTTCGCGGGTGGATTCCCCGGTACGATGAGCCAGGGCACGTACTTCATCCGCCACGACCGCAAAACCACGACCGGCATCTCCCGCACGCGCGGCTTCGATGGCCGCGTTAAGTGCCAGCAGGTTGGTCTGCTCGGCCACAGCGCGAATAACATCGAGGACTTTGCTGATGTTTTGTGTTTGCGCAGCCAGAGCTTCGGCTCGTTGCGAAGCCCCCAGGACATTGCTCGCCATGTATTGGATCGATTGAATGGTTTCGCTGAGCTGAGCCTGGCCTTGTTCGGCAGTACGGGTAGACGCCTTGGATTCCTCCGAGGTGGCTACCGCATTGGAGGCAACCTCATCCACCGCAGCACTCATCTCGGTGACGGCCGTCGCCGCCAGATCCAGCTCACTGTTCTGCTGCTGAATATCCCGCTTGCTTTCATGGGTGATATGACTCATTTGCTCTGCGGCGGCCGCAAGCTGGTTGGCAGAGCCTTCAATTTCACCCAACGTAGTACGCAGATTCTGCTGCATGAGGCTTAAAGACTGAAGCAACTGGGCGGCCTCATCTATGCCTTGGGTATCAATACGGCCACTCAGATCGTTCCTGGCAATCTGTTGAGCCACACTGACAGCTGACTGAATCGGCGAGATGATACTGCGGCTGAATAACCAGGCAAGCAGTGCACCCAACAGAACGGCCACACTGATAGCCGCAATGGCAACGGTACGCGCCTGAGTATATGTGCTGCTGGCAGCATCTCCGGCTTTTTGAGCCTCTTCTTTATTGTGGTTCGCCAGTGTTTCAATTTGCGCGTTAATAACATCTGCATAAGAAGCCACACTACGCAATGTCTTCAGTGCTTCTTCGGTTTTTTGCTCGTCCATCAGGGAAATAATTCTAGATACAGCTCCCTTATATACCTGATAGGTCTCACCCAGCGTTTTCATTGCCTCTATTTCTTCTGGCGTGTTGGCATCCTTGTTATAAGCCGCCATGACTCTCTCGATCTGAGCAGTTATTTTTGAAAACCGCTCCTTATAGGTAGCGCGCTCCTCCGGCGAGTTGTATGCATAAAGCTGCAACGCATTAATTCGCAGACGTGCAAGAGCAATGCCTAGCTCATCACCCAAGGCCAAACTGGGCAGTGCTTCATGTTGAATAACTTGGCTAGACTTTCTGATATCCGCCATCTGCGACAGGCAAAAAATGCCAAGACCAAGCAGCAGGGCAATAATAAGACTAAAACATAACGCCGTCCGCTGTGCGGTTTTTATACGTCTTAACATATTTAAGTCCTTTGCCTAAAAAGGCAGACTACAGGGCTATAAAAGCGCGGACTGCCCAGTCCGCAGGAGGGGATTTCGGTATATAAACTATCGGCCAAACAACAAGAAGCATGAATACATTTTAAATATCGAAGGTTAACAAAAAGTTTATTAACAGCCGCTAAGTTAAGTTAATATCAAGACAACTTCATAACATGTCTGCTTATAATTAGATAACTACTGTTTATTAGCCTTCATCATGCTCATCGAACGCCTTCATCCACACCATGCGCTTAGTTACCGTCATTTAATGTTTGAAGCATATGAGCTGCATCCAGAGTCTTTTACATCCAGCGTGTCTGAGCGCAAGGCTTTGCCAATGGCTTGGTGGGAGTCCCGTCTTGAAAAGGATGCGGTGTTCGGGGCATGGGACAACAATGAACTGATTGGTGTGGTCGGCCTGTCCTTCGAGTCTTGCGAAAAGATCCGACATAAAGCCACCTTGTTTGGCCTATACATTCTGCCGCGCCTTAGGTATCACGGTATCGGCTTGCGTCTGATCTAGACAGTCCTAAGCCATGCACGGGGCTGCGAGCATATCCGCCTGGTACAGCTCACCGTCACGGAAGGTAATCGCACTGCGCAACGCCTGTATGAGCGTTGCGGCTTTGAGGTGTTTGGCATAGAGCCTATGGCTGTAGCCGTTGGCGCTACCTTCATGGCCAAGGTTCACATGTGGCAGAGAATCAATTCCATAGCCTGAAGCTGCACTTTTCGTCACCAGTGATGAACCCTGCGGACAATCTGTCCGCATTACACAATCGATGCCCTCACAACCAAATTCATCAGCCGGTCGCCACTGCTGATGGCTGGGCCAATGCGCCAGCAGCGAGTTCTCTTGATGATCTCCTGGCGCCACTTATGGAGGCACACGGACCTTACGATCAGGACCAGAACGCTTATGGGATCAAGAGCCTGGTACAGACGAACGTTCTGCTGCCGCGCCTTATAACTAAAGGGCTTCTGCTGGAGCGCTGAAACGGGAAGAAGTTATAAAATCAGGCCCGCCTGCGATGCCAAGCGGGCCGTTTTGGCTAAAGACTCAAACCTCTACACCGGGTAATACCTTGCCTGGATTAAGAATCCCCTGGGGGTCCAGCGCCATTTTCAGGGTGCGCATGGTGTTCACCGCGGCACCATGCTCAAGCTCCATGAATTTGATCTTGCCTGATCCCACGCCATGCTCACCCGTGGCCGTTCCATCCAGGGCAATGGCACGATGCACCAGCCGCTCATTAAGCGCTTCGGCTTCTGCCAACTCGGATTCGCTAGAAGGGTCAACCACCAGCCCCAGGTGGAAATTACCGTCCCCCACATGCCCGACCATGGCAATGAAGAACGAGGCGGCCTGCACGTCTTTTTCGGTTTCGGTGATACAGGGGGTCAACTGCGAGATAGGGACGCATACGTCGGTACTCCATACCCGCCCGTTCGGACGCATGGCCTGCATGGCGTAGTGCACGTTGTGACGGGCCTTCCAAAGCGTATTACGTGCGTCGGCATCCGCTGCGGCGACAAAACTTAGCGCACCGTTGCCTTCGGTGATCGACTGGGTGAGCTCTACCTGCTCGGCGACACCCGCGGGTGAGCCGTGGAATTCAAAGAACAAGGTAGGCCGTTCATCCAGCTCCATCTTCGAATAACGGTTCACTGCCATGATGGTTCGCGCATCAAGTAGCTCGACCCGTGCAACCGGGATACCGTATTGAATGATCGTCACTACCGAGGTCACGGCGCTTTCCACATCGGGAAACGTGCACACCGCAGCAGAAGTGGTTTCAGGAATGCCGTACAGCCGCAAGGTCACTTCAGTAATGATACCCAGCGTTCCTTCCGAGCCTACAAACAGGCGAGTCAGGTCATAACCCGCCGAGGACTTGCGGGCGCGGTTGGCCGTCTTGATGATCTGGCCATCAGCCAACACTACGGTCAGTGACAGGACGTTCTCGCGCATAGTCCCGTAACGCACTGCATTGGTTCCGGAAGCACGCGTTGCCGCCATACCACCCAGGGTGCTCTCTCCGCCCGGGTCGATGGGGAAAAACAACCCCGTTGTGCGCAGCTCGGTGTTGAGCTGCTGGCGTGTCACTCCGGCCTCCACTGTAACGTCCAGGTCCCCTGGGCGCACCGCCAGGATACGTTGCATCCGGCTGAGGTCGATACAAATACCGCCCTTGAGTGCACAGACATGCCCTTCCAATGACGTGCCACCGCCAAAAGGAATGACCGGAATACCGTATTTGGCGCAGACCTTAACTATCCGGGAGACCTCTTCTGTGCTGTACACATAGCACACGGCATCAGGCATCCGGGTCGCATGATAGGACTCACCATGACCATGCTGCTCCCGCTCCGCAAGGCTGGTTACGATCCGTTCGTCAAGAAACGCCTGTATCTCTTCGATGGCCGTAGAGAGTGGCGAGAGAAAAGGATGCTGCGCATTCATAGACCTTTCACCTTGTTCTTGTTGTGTGAAACTGATGCTCTAAGCTTAGCCACTTCCTGCTGGCTCACGATTCAATCCATTGAACGTTTTTCAATGGTATATAGATAGCCTGGAAACATTTCCTGAAGGATCAGCTATGCCAGAGACCACGCACCTGCTTGCCTTTGCAGCCATCACCCTGGGTATGGCGCTTACGCCCGGCCCAAATATGGTTTACCTGATTTCCCGCTCTATCTGCCAGGGCCGTAAGGCTGGGATGATATCCCTCGGCGGTGTGGCACTGGGTTTTGCGTTTTATATGGTCTGCGCCGCCCTTGGCATCACTGCCCTGCTGATGGCTGTGCCTTTCGCTTATGATGCGCTGCGAATTGGGGGTGCGCTGTACCTGTTATATCTGGCGTGGCAGGCAGTCAAACCTGGTGGCAGTTCACCCTTCCAGGTCAGGGACTTGCCTAAGGACAACCCACGTAAGCTCTTTGCCATGGGTTTTGTGACCAACCTGCTCAACCCTAAGATCGCCGTGATCTATCTGTCCCTGCTGCCGCAATTCATCTCGCCTGCACAAGGCAGCGTGTTGATGCAGTCGCTTACGCTGGGGACAACTCAGATCCTGATCAGTGTCACCGTGAACGGGCTGATCGCCTTTACTGCCGGCTCTATTGCAGCCTTTCTGGCCGGGCGGCCGCTATGGCTGTTAGTGCAGCGGTGGCTGATGGGAACGGTACTGGCGGGGCTGGCGCTAAAGATGGCGACTGAAAATCGACCTGCCTGAGCCCAACATAGGCCTGGCCTGTCCGGGAGCAGGCCTAGGCAGACGCCATAGCCCTTCGCGGGAATATGGCGGTAAAGGTCGTTCCCTTTCCAGCAGATGAGGTGACGTGAATATCGCCCTCGTGGGCCCGTATGATTTCACGCACGATGAACAGACCAAGCCCTACACTACGCGCCTTGTTGTTGCCGCTGCCACCCCTAGTCATGGGCTCGAACAAATCAGGCAGAACGTCCTCTGGAATGGGCGTCCCATGATTATGAACCGAGATCCAGAAGGTATCCTCTTCGATGCCGGACCGTACGGTAACCGTACGGTCTATGGCACCATAGGCCATGGCATTGGAGACCAGATTACCAATAACCTGAGTGATGCGATCAGCGTCGCCCATGCAGACACCCTCTCCGCACGCACTATGCTCCATTGCTCGATCAGGAAACGCCAGGGTCAGCTCGGTAACGCTGGCGGATACCAGCTCATGCAGTTGGATAGGCTCATGGGATAATGTAATCCCCTGCCCCACCCGAGCAACGGTAAAGTCGAGCAGGTCAGCAATCAGCCGCTGCGCCCGGTCCGTAGAATGCGTGAGATGACTTAGCACCTGCGCCTGAACAGGCGTGACCTCGCCTCGTTCCAGCAGATGAATCCCCATTCGGATGGCTGATAACGGGTTACGCAGGTCATGGCTGACGATCCCCACCATCTGTTCGGCAAACAAGGCACGATCCTCTGCCTCGGCCCGCTGCTGGCTCAGCTCGGTAATGTCCTGCAGAATGCCTACGAACTGATGCAGCGAGCCATCTGCCTTGAACAGCCCCCTCCCTGAAGAGCTGACTGTTCGCTGGATACCATCCACGCCATTGAGCCGGTAAACACAGCGATAGGCCTCACCATAGGTGTTTAAGGCCTGTGAAAAGGCCAACTGCTCCCGTTCACGATCCCCTGGTTCAATGAATGAGGCATATTGCTGATCAGTAATAGTCTGTGGCGCATCGAACCCCAGCAGACTGGCAACCCCCTCTTCATAACGGCGCTCAGCCGTTTCGGGGTCAACGTCCCAGACCAGTAGTTGGGCGGACTCAAGCGCCAGCCTAAGTTTGGCCTGAGCCACTTCAAGCGCCTGCTGCGCCTCACGCTGCTTGATCAGTAGCTCTTCGGCCCGCTGTCGCGCCAGGACATGCTCACGCTCGTACTTATGACGATCCTCGGCCACAAAAACAGCTAATTCATGAAAAACCCCAGCAGGGTATTCGTGACGAACGGCATTGAGAATGATCGGGATCGTATGTCCCGCCTGGTGAACCAGATCAAGTTTTACCTCGGCCACGGAACCCTGGATCTGCAACAGTGGTGCCCAGTGCGTCTGGTGGAAAATACGCCCGCCCATCGTCAGCAGATCTTGTATCCGCCGTAAACCGACCAATTCAGAGGCGCAATAGCCCATCCACCGACAAAACGTTTTATTCACACGGCGAATGACACCGTCCCGGCTGGTTACCAGAAGCCCACAGGCCGCCTCGTCAAAAAGCATTTCAGCATCCGGCAAGCCGGTGTTGTCAGACGACACAGGCATCACAACATAGCGTGCCGAGGAAGGCATTCATGGCATTGATACTCGCATCCGGCTCGCTCAGGTGCGGACAATGCCCGACATTATCAATGACCTGCAGGACGCTGTTTGGTAGCGTCCGATGCATATATTCGCCCACCTGAACCGGTGCGATCAGATCATCGCTGCATTGAAGGATCAACGTGTCGGTTTGAAGCTTGGCAAGGTCTGCCCGGTTATCCGAAGTAAACGTGACACGGGCAAACTGCTTGGCAATCTCTGGATCGGTGCGGCAGAAACTATTAGTCAGTTCAGTACCCAACTCCGGCTGGCCCGGCGCACCCATAATGGCAGGCGCCATCGTGCTCGACCATCCTAGGTAGTTGCTTTCCAGGGTTTCCAGCAATGACTCGATATCACTGCGGCTAAAACCGCCGAAATACCCGGTATCGTTGATGTAACAAGGCGACGGACCGATCATGATATGGGCAGCAAAGCGATCTGGAGCAGCGATATCCGCCAACATGCCAATCATTGCGCTGACTGAGTGGCCCACAAAGATCACAGGTCCCTCGGCAAACTCATCGATGATCTCAAGCACATCGTCGGCATAGCCCTTCAGGGCGTTGTATTTTTCCCAATCATAAGCGGCAAGATCGGATAGGCCGCTGCCAACAAGGTCATACAATACCGTCCGGTATCGCTTGGCAAATACAGGAGCGAGAAAACGCCACATGCTCTGATCACAGCCAAATCCATGGGAAAAAACCATGGTAGCTGGCCCGCTACCCGTGACGTGAACGTTGTTGCGCGTCTGAACATTCATGCCTTCAGCTCCCAAAAGATGGCGGCGCAGGATTGTTTCACAAGCAAACCCCTACGTCAGCTGGGATAACCATCGTCTTTTAGTTTTCTGAAGGTGCTTGCAGAGAGAAGATGCAGTACCAAGGCAGGCGGGAACCAGAGCAGGTACCCTAGGGCAGGCGGGATAATGCACAAATGGTACGCCCTACCCAAAAGGCAGGACGTACCGCAGCAAGGTCAGGACAGGCTCATATCGATCACAATACGTCCTTCGATCTTGCCCTCGTGCATCCGGGCAAAGATGTTATTGATATTTTCGAGAGGTTCAGCCGCAACGGTTGCCTTGACCTTGCCCTCACCAGCAAACTCCAGGGCTTCCTGCAGATCCAGCCGTGTTCCTACGATAGAGCCACGAACGGTGGTGCCATTAAGCACCATGTCAAAAATCGACAGAGGGAATTCGCCTGGCGGGAGACCGTTCAAGGCAATCGTACCGCCACGCCGAGTCATGCCGATGGCCTGCTCGAAGGCCTTCGGCGAAACAGCCGTAACCAATGCACCGTGGGCCCCACCGATTTCCTTCTTCAGATAACCGGCCGGATCCAGCTCACGGCAATTAACGGTCACCTCAGCCCCAAGTCGGCGCGCCAGTTCCAGCTTGTTGTCGTCTACATCGACGGCCGCCACGTTCATGCCCATGGCCTTGGCATACTGCACTGCCATGTGCCCAAGGCCACCGATTCCAGAGATGACTACCCATTGGCCGGGCTTGGTCTCGGTCATCTTCAGGCCTTTATAAACGGTCACACCAGCGCACAGCACTGGCGCGATCTCGATAAAGCTCACGTTATCCGGCAACCGCCCTACGTAGCCTGCATCAGCCAGGGCATACTCGGCAAAGCCGCCATTGACCGAATAGCCGGTGTTCTTCTGCTCCTCGCACAGGGTCTCCCAGCCACCCAGGCAGTGTTCGCAATGGCCGCAGGTTGAATACAGCCATGGAATACCGACCCGGTCGCCCTCCTTCACATGGGTGACTCCGGCACCTACCCCCACCACATACCCAACCCCCTCATGCCCTGGGATAAAGGGAGGATTGGGTTTGACGGGCCAGTCCCCTTCTGCGGCATGCAGATCGGTATGGCACACACCGGAAGCTTCGATCTTTACCAGGACCTGCCCTGCCCCTGGCGTGGGGACATTTACCTCCTCGATTTCCAGCGGTTTACCAAACTCACGAACGACGGCAGCTTTCATTGTTTTAGGCATGACGTGATCCCTCATGGATACATGACGTATGGAGTCGTGCTGGCAAAGGTCAGGTCAAACGCTTCCGGCGCTCCATACCATTAGCCTGGAGCAAATAGCGCTGCGGAATCATGATCTGGCTCAAGAGAAGCTCAGATCGAATCCTCATAGGAGGTAAGCGGTAGCCAGAGAGGGCCAGTGATCACTCACCAGCCCTCATGACAGGCTTAGAAGAAACCCAACGGATTGGTGTCGTAGCTGATCAGCAGGTTCTTGGTCTGCTGATAGTGATCCAGCATCATCTTGTGGGTCTCGCGACCGATGCCGGACTTCTTGTAGCCACCGAATGCCGCATGGGCGGGATAGAGGTGATAGCAGTTGGTCCACACACGCCCGGCCTTGATACCACGGCCCATGCGATAGGCGCGGTTGATGTCCCGTGTCCAGACACCCGCGCCCAGGCCAAATTCGGTATCGTTGGCAATGGCGAGCGCTTCGGCTTCATCCTTGAACGTAGTAACACCAATGACCGGTCCGAAAATCTCCTCCTGGAACACTCGCATCTTGTTGTGTCCCTTGAGCAGAGTCGGCTGGATGTAATACCCGTTGGCAAGATCACCCTGCAGGGTTTCCACGGCGCCGCCAGCCAGAAACTCAGCCCCCTCACTGCGGGCAATTTCCAGATACGAGACAATCTTTTCAAACTGCTGTTGAGACGCCTGTGCACCTACCATGGTGTCTGTATCCAACGGATCGCCACGCTTGATTTGTGCCACTTTTTTCATGACTTCCACCATGAACGGCTCGTAGATTGATTCCTGCACCAAGGCACGGGACGGGCACGTACACACCTCCCCTTGGTTGAAGAAACCCAGCACCAGCCCTTCAGCTGCTTTCTCGATAAAGCTCTGCTCCGCGCCCATGATGTCGTCGAAATAGATGTTAGGTGACTTGCCACCCAGCTCGACAGTGCTTGGAATGATATTGGCCGCCGCGCACTTGAGGATATGCGAGCCTACCGGCGTCGAACCGGTAAAGGCGATCTTGGCGATACGTGTGCTGGTGGCCAGCGCCTCACCTGCCTCCTTGCCGTACCCTTGTACGATATTGATCACGCCGGGCGGCAGCAGATCGCCGATCATCTCGACAAAGAGCGTAATGGAGAGCGGCGTCTGCTCGGCCGGCTTCAGGACCACGCAGTTGCCTGCTGCAAGTGCAGGTGCCAGCTTCCAGGCGGCCATCAGCAACGGGAAGTTCCAGGGGATAATCTGGCCGACTACGCCCAGCGGCTCATGGAAATGATAGGCCGCCGTATGCTGATCGATCTCAGCGGCGGTACCTTCCTGTGCTCGAATGCAGCCTGCAAAGTAACGGAAATGATCAGCGGCCAGCGGCACGTCGGCATTGAGGGTTTCACGCACGGCCTTGCCATTGTCCCAGGTTTCGGCAATCGCCAGCCTTTCCAGATTCTGCTCGATACGGTCGGCAATCTTGAGCAGCGTCAGCGAGCGCGCCTGAACTGAGGTCCTGCCCCAAGCCTCTGCTGCGGCATGGGCGGCGTCCAGCGCTTTTTCGATATCCTCGGCAGAAGAGCGAGGGAACTCACCGATTACAGAGCCATTGACCGGTGAGGTGTTAGTGAAATACTGGCCTTTGACGGGTGGTACAAACTCACCGCCAATATAGTTGCCGTAACGGGATTGCAGAGTGATCAGAGCACCTTGGTTGCCAGGGGCTGCGTAACGCATGGTGATTCTCCCGATGTTGTGTTTGTTATGAGGGTCGGTAATACGTATGAAATAACAAAGCCTGAGCCAACTGTAGCCAATGTGCGCAGCAGGTGACTTTGGCTGTCCTGCGCGGGTCGACATGGATCGTTCAGCAGGTCAGTGGCAACACAGGTTTTACCACTTCTGGCACCGTCGACGATATCCATTTGCATTTGGCTAGCGCCTGATCAAGCATAGGCGCTATTACGCACTTCGCTGAATCATGACAGCTCTTACGTCAGCGCTTGGCCCACATGGGTGGCTTAAAGATACGCGTGGCTGACGGCAGCTTTCGGGAGCTCCCGATGACCGGCTCAATACGCTGGTGGTGAGCTGACCATGCGTAAACGACACGATAGGCCACCTTGTTGAACCAGTTGCTTTTGAAAAAGCGCAAGGCAAATCCTGACGCTGCCCATTGAGGCTCGCCAAGCTCTACCTGGGCATCGGTGGTCAGGCAACGTCCGCTAGCGGCGCAATGTACTGCTAGTTTTGGCAGCCTTTGTGGGATCAGAGTGACCTGTGTGGGTGATGTATCAGTGATATCTTGCCTGATGAACACACCTGCATCTGCTGCCCTTTGGGACAGCGTTGAAAAGGCCGCCCTGCTTCAGGTATCTGAACATGGATGTTGGCAGATGACATGCACCGCCGGATGCCTTGGCCTGAGCCACAACACGCTCTACCGCAAACGAAACAACAGCCGAACGTTGCGCCGTGAGCTGCTCAAGCAGGCCTATCTGGGGCGATGGCCACCGGTCGTGTCAACGTCTTTGGGACTGTAAGATGCACACGCCAATGCGAAACCCATCGCCAAAAATAGGCACCTTTACGGTACTATCCGCGCTTTCTCGCCTCATCAGAGCAACAGGTCTGATGAGGGCTTGCCCAGGCATTGAACACATCAAGTTGCCAAGACCATGAATGGATTTTCAAACCGCTACCGTTTTCACGCGGTGTTATTTTTTTTGCTTTTGCTGACCCTGGCCGTGGTCTCCCGGCTGTTTTACCTTCGAATTCATGACAGTGAATTTCTGATCGACCAAGGCGAGCGGCGCAGCGTTCGTCATATCCCTATCCCGGTCACCCGTGGCCTCATCACCGACCGCAATGGCTCGCCATTGGCCGTCTCCACCGAAGTCTCCACGATCTGGTGCAATCCTTCGGAAATGAAGGAAAGCATGGACCGGGTGCCAGCACTGGCTGCGGCCCTGCATCGTCCCGCAGGCGAACTCCTGTCCTATATCAGTGCCCGCTCGGAAAAGCACTTCCTCTACCTTGCACGTGGTCTTTCGCCTATTGAGGGCGAAGACATCATGGCGCTCGATATCAAGGGCGTGCATCAGCTCAAGGAATATAAGCGCTATTACCCAAGCTCGGACCTGACTGCCCAGCTGATCGGTCTGGTCAACCTGGACGGCGAAGGTCAGGAAGGCGTGGAGCTGGGTTATAACGAGTGGCTCAGCGGAAAGGCCGGTGTTCGTGAGGTATTGATCAACCCGCGTGGCTCCATCGTCAAGAACATCAAGGTCGACAAACAGCCCAAGCCCAGCCAGGACGTTGCTCTATCCATTGATTTGCGCCTGCAATTCGAAGCCTATCGCGCCTTGCAGGAAGCAGTTACCAAATTTGGCGCCCTGTCCGGCTCGGCCGTACTGGTCAACCCCAAAAATGGTCAGATCCTGGCCATGGCGAACTTCCCGTCCTACAACCCGAACAACCGTGCCTCCATTAACCCGACATTCATGCGTAACCGGGCCCTGACCGACGTGTTCGAACCCGGCTCGGTCATCAAGCCGTTCAGCATGTCAGCGGCATTGGCGACAGGTAAATTCAACGAAAACACTCAGGTCAGCGTAGCGCCGGGCTGGTTTGTCATTGACGGGCACACGATTCGTGACGTTGCGCGCCGGGATCTCCTTACCATGACCGGTGTACTGATCAACTCGTCAAACATCGGCATGAGCAAGGTAGCCCTCGAAGTGGGCCCCAAACCCATCCTTGAGCAGTTGGGCCGGGTCGGCTTCGGTTCGCCTCTCTCCCTAGGCTTTCCAGGCGAGAACGCGGGTTATCTGCCCAACCATGTCAAATGGTCCAGAATCGCTACAGCCAGTATGTCGTACGGCTATAGCCTGGCCGTTAATACGGCTGAGCTGGCTCAGGCCTATACAGTCTTTGCCAATGACGGGAAGCTTGCGCCGCTTTCGTTGCTGCGGGATAACCCACAACAATTGGTGCCGGCCATGGACCCTCAGGTGGCCCACCGGATTCGCATGATGCTCAAAGAGGTCGTAGAAGATCCAAGCGGCGTAGTGCGGGCGCGCGTACCGGGCTATCAGGTAGCCGGTAAAAGCGGTACGGCACGTCGTTCTGGCGGTGGCGGTTATAAGGAGCACGCCTATCGCTCGATGTTCGTAGGTATGGCCCCCGCCAGCGACCCCAAGCTGGTCCTGGCCGTGATGATGGACTCCCCCACCAAGATCGGCTACTACGGTGGCCTGGTTTCGGCCCCCGTGTTCAGCCAGATCATGTCAGGCGCCCTGCGTGCGTTAGCCGTTCCGCCAGACAATCTGCCGCCTACCAATACGGCCCAGAGCGAAACGCCAGCGCCTCACTCCCATACCTAAAAAGGGTCTACCGGAAAAGGTTCGCATAGATCTTTTCTTACCCTAAAGAAAAAACCCCGCCTAGGCGGGGGTTTTGCTGACCGCTCGATATCCGTATCGAGTGCCATCCTGGCGGGTCTTTCATCCTTGAGGCTCATGAGCGCGTCCTGCGCTGCATTCCATAGGTGAAAAGATTACGCTGCTGCCGCCCTCCCCTCTAGCGCCAATCCTAGTCAATCGTTGTAAGCCTTTGCCTACATCGGTAGTGCCTGCCCGGCACTGATGCCATTACCGTAAGCTCATGAAACAAAGCGCCGGGTGTCATTTAGAACATCCGCAACCCACCTTTTTCTAACCGCTTGCCCGGCGATTTTCTGTAAATCTGGCTTACACACCAGCGTCATATACCTGTGCTTAGCTCGGGCGACACGACGTGATGGCACCGGCTGTCATCCAGACTTTGACTGTTGAGGTTACACCTTGAACACCAGGACATTACCCAGAGGTTCACTGATACCGGCCGACATCGAAGCCACCCTGTCCGAACTTACAGTCTTACGTGACGAGATGGTTGCTGCTGCCTGTGATGCGCCCATCCTGGCAGAGCATGTTCACCAGAGCTATGCCGAGAGCGCACGTAATCTGCTGAATTATCTAGCCCTGCGTCGCCACGATATCCGCCCGCTCCAAGCCCGTCTTGCTCAGCTAGGGCTGTCTTCCCTGGGGCGCTCGGAAGCTTACATTCTGGCGTCCGTCACCACCCTTATCGAGGTGCTGCAAAAACTCTCTGACAGTAAAAAGACACCGCTATCCTATGAGCCGCTAGGCATGGATCGGGGCGAACAGCTGCTGCATGAGCATACCGAAGCCCTGTTTGGCCCGCCTCCGAACGGACGTAGCGTACGGATCATGGTGACCATGCCCAGCGAGGCGGCGCATGACTATTCTCTGATCCATGAGCTACTGGCTGCCGGCATGGATAGCCTGCGCATCAACTGTGCACATGATGATGCCAGGGCCTGGGGACGGATGATTGAGCATGCACGCCGCGCAGAGAAAGCCCTTGGCAGGCCCTGCCGCATCATGATGGACTTGGCGGGGCCCAAGCTGCGCACTGGACAGATCAATGCCGGTCCGGCTGTACTTCGGATCAAGCCAACCCGCGATGATTTTGGCCGGGTCGTCAAGCCAGCCCGTGTCTGGCTGACCGCCAGGGAGCAACCGCAAGCACCACCGACAGTGGCGGATGCCAGCCTGCCGGTAGCAGAGGAATGGTTATCACGCCTCCAGCTGCATACTCAAGTGACGCTTCATGATGCTCGCGGCTCTAAGCGGGACATCGAAATCGTCGACATCACCCGCGAAGGTTGCTGGGGTGAGCTCCATAAGACAGCTTACATCACGTCGAATACAGTCTTGGTGATTAAGGATCAAAAGGGTAAGAAGCGTGAAACACGCATTGCACCCTTTCCGGCTCAGGAACAGGCTATCAAACTGGTTGAAGGCGATGTGCTGATTCTAACCAAGGATCAGCACACCGGGCATTCGGCGACTTACGACAGCTTTGGAGAAGTCCTGACTCCAGCCTCCATTGGCTGCACCCTCCCCGAAATCTTCGATGATGTACGGGCCGGCGAGCCGGTCTGGTTCGACGATGGCAAGATTGGTGGAATCATCGATTCGGTACAGAGCGAAACACTGCGTATCCGCATCACCCATGCCCCAGGCGGAGCGAAGCTCAAAAGCGATAAGGGCATCAACTTTCCAGATAGCCACTTGCGTCTGGATGCACTCACGCCCCAGGACATCGAAGCCCTGGAGTTTGCGGCTGCACATGCCGACGTCGTCGAGTTCTCTTTCGTCAACACAGCGGACGATGTTCGCGCGTTGCTCCATCACATTGACCGGCTGAACGCCCATGAGCTGGGCGTCGTACTCAAGATCGAGACGCGTCGGGGCTTTGAAAACCTGCCGTCGCTTCTCTTTGCCGGGATGAATCTCCCGCGCTTTGGCGTCATGATCGCACGGGGCGACCTGGCAGTAGAAAGCGGTTTCGAACGGCTGGCTGAGCTTCAGGAGGAAATACTTTGCCTGTGCGAGGCAGCCCATGTTCCGGTGATCTGGGCAACCCAGGTACTGGAGACCCTGGCCAAGAAAGGTGCCCCCTCACGGGCTGAGATCACAGACGCTGCCATGGGCGTACGGGCTGAATGTGTAATGCTCAATAAGGGGCCGCACATATTAAAGGCTGTACACACGTTGCATGACCTCCTGGCACGTATGCAGGCGCATCACAGCAAGAAACGGGATCTACTGAGAAAGCTTCAAGTCGCGCAGCAACCTGCCTTGGCAGCTAATTGCACGGAATGATGCATCATCGTCTTTAGTAGGCACCATTTTGTAGCCAAGCGCTCTACAAAGGAGGTTCTATAGTCCAAAACAGTGCCAGAGCACCCCGTCTCTGGTACGTTTACTACGGACATCATAGGGAATACACGCCAGCGGCGCTGCTTGGCTCCACCCTTGCACAGCCGTTGGCTTCGCCATAAGCGAGCCCCGTTATAGTGACTTGAGTGAACGCCAATCCGAATGGAGATCCCATGAGACATATCTTTGCCGGCGCCGTTTGTATACTGGCGTTGAGCGCCTGCGGTAAATCAGAACTTGTTCAACCTGAACCCCCTATCAGCACGCTGCAATCCGGTATCAAAAAAGAAAATTTCGATACTGGCATTCGCCCTCAGGACGATTTCTTCAAAGCCATCAATGGCCAGTGGCTGAAGAACACGCCCATCCCCGCTGACAAAACCAGCTACGGGGCCTTCCACGCCATTGCCGATACGACTGAAAAACAATTGCACGCCATTATCGAAGAGCTGGCCGCAACGTCCGGCAAAGCGGCGGGTAGTAATGAGCAGAAAATCGGGGACATGTATGCCTCGTTCATGAATGAGGCAACCATTGAGGCGCAGGGACTTAAACCCTTGCAAGGCCAATTGGACGCTATTGATGCCATTCGTGACCGACGCTCGCTGCTTATCACAATGGCCCGACTCCAGCAGCTGGGTATCGATGTTCCACTCCAACCCTATGTCTCGCAAGATGCCAAGGACTCCAAGCGCCATGTCGCTGAGATCAGCCAAGCCGGCCTTAGCCTGCCCGACCGGGATTATTACCTGATCGATGACAAGCAGTTCGCCGAAATTCGCTCCGGTTTCGTCTCGCATATGCAACGCATGTTGAGCCTGGCCAACATAGCAGACCCTGCCGGAAGCGCGCGCAAGGTTGCTGCGCTGGAGAAGCAGATCGCCGAGGCCCAATGGGACAAGGTCGACAACCGTGACCCTATCAAGACCTACAACACCTATAAGCCCACGCAGCTACGAACGCTCACCAGCGCCATCGACTGGCCGTCCTACCTGCAGGAGACCGGTTTTGCCGGTCAGCAGCAGATCATTGTTGAGCAGCCCAGCTATATCACCGGGCTTGGCAAACTGCTGACCTCAACGCCGCTCTCCACCTGGAAAGCCTACCTCAAGTGGCAAGTGTTGCATGCTTATGCACAGGCACTACCCCACGCCTATGCCCAGGAGGACTTTGCCTTCTTCCAGCAAACCCTGAACGGTGCAAAGGAGCAGCGCCCACGGTGGAAGCGTGGCGTAAGCGCTGTGGAAGGCAGCCTGGGTGAAGCCCTGGGCAAGGAATACGTAGAGCGTCATTTCCCGCCAGAAAACAAGGCCCGCATGGAAGCCCTGGTACGCAATCTTATTGCCGCCTACGGGCAGGCCATGGACAAGCTTGACTGGATGAGTGAAGACACCCGTCAGGCAGCCAAGGCCAAGCTGGCAAAATTTACCTACAAGATCGGCTACCCCAACCAGTGGCGCGACTACTCGCCTCTGCACATCGCGTCAGATGACCTGATCGGCAATCTGCAGCGTGCTCAGGCATTCGAATACCAGCGTAACCTTGCCAAACTTGGCAAGCCGGTCGACCCGAATGAATGGGGCATGACACCACAAACGGTCAATGCTTATTACAACCCGCTGCGTAACGAAATTGTCTTCCCGGCGGCCATTCTGCAACCACCCTTCTTCAACATGAACGCGGAAGATGCGGTCAACTATGGCGGTATTGGTGCAGTCATCGGTCACGAGATCAGCCACGGCTTTGACGATCAGGGCTCGCAATTCGATGGTGACGGGAATTTGCGGGAGTGGTGGACCAAGGCCGACCGCGAGCGCTTTGAAAAACGTGCAGCAGCACTGGCAGAGCAGTATTCAGCCTATGAACCGGTGCCGGGTTATCATATCAATGGCCGCTTTACGCTTGGCGAAAACATTGCCGACCTGGGCGGTGTGACCATCTCCTACTCCGCCTACCATCTGTCTTTAGGTAATCAGCCCGCGCCCGTCATTGATGGTATGACTGCCGAGCAGCGCTTCTTTGCCGGCTGGGCACAGGTCTGGTGTACCAAATACACACAGCAGAACCTGCTCAATCGCCTGAAAACCGATCCACACTCGCCAGCGCAGTATCGTACCAATGGCGTTCTAAGCAACGTGCCTGGCTTCTATGAAGCCTATGACGTCAAGCCAAGCGATCAGATGTACCTGGCACCAGAGAAGCGCATCAAGATCTGGTAATAGCAAGCTCTCCCCTGTGCGCCTGAGCACTCAGGCGCACAGCTGGAGTAATAGCAGCAGACCCTGCTATTTAATACATTGATACTCGATTGCAAGCATTGGAGCAGCTAACCACATGGGCTCAACAGGGAGTGGGTTTTGAAGACTCATCCCCGGCTGCTAGCAACCAAGGCCGCTGGAATGGTCACCATTGGCACCACATTGGCATTGGCTGCCGGTGATTAGCGGCAACCAGCGCCACGCTTGGGATAGTGAATATCTATGTTTCTAAGCTATAAATGATGCCGGAGCGAAAGCCAAGTCAGGCGAGGGTATGCTCCTCGATCATTGTATTCATTTCCACTTGCGCCGCATGGCGCGTCGTGAACGGACCGCTGATGCGCTCACCGTTCTGCACAAGGTACCAGCAAACAATAAAACCTGCTTCACGAAGCGCAGCAGGCACAGCGCTACCCACAACTGACATGATTTGAATAATGGGCATAAGGACCTCTATCTACTCTTAAGCCGACCTCTACAGTACGCTCCGCTTCACCACTTGAGAAATCGACAGGATTGATAGTGGTCATTAACGGTTCAACCGTCCGACGAAATGATGGCCATATGATTATCGAAGCCGTTACTACCCTTAGCGATACGCAGTATCAGAGTTTGCTTAGCCTTGAAGTATTACCCGAACAGGTGGCCTTTTCAGGCACTTCCGAAGCGGCATTGGCGGCCTTGCATAAGCATTCATCCAATCTTGTACGAGGGTTTGCCCTGCTGGAAGCGGGACTACCGATAGGCCTGTTTCTGCTCAAGCGACCACCGCTTTCACCTCAGTGGGTCAGTGCTGATGCTTGCTCGCTGCATGCCTTGCAGATTGCGGTTCAAGCGCAGGGGCGTGGGTTGGGCAAGGCTTGTATAGGTGCACTTCCTGAACTCGCCTATAGGCAATGGCCCGGTATCAGGAGTATTCAGCTGGCAGTAGATGCCCATAATGAAAAGGCGTTGGGGCTTTATCTAGGCGGGGGCTGGGTAGACGATGGCGAGACGTATAACGGACGAGTCGGACTGGAACGTCGCCTGACCCTGACGTTGGATAAACTCAACCGGTGAAACGGAAAAACCCCGCCGTAGCGGGGTTTCGTTGACCATGCTCGACATCCTGTCAAGCTGCCATCCTGGCGGTCATATCGGATCCTTGATCTACCATGAGCGCTTCCGTGCGCTGCTCCGATGTGAATAGATTACGCTGCTCCCTTCGTTTCCCCTAGAGCCAACCACTGCGAGTCCTTGTAAGCTTTTACCTACAAATGCTGGCCACTCGCCTTTCGTCCGTTTCGCTTGTTATCCCGCCTTTCAGCAAGAACCCTTACCACCGCTGTCGGGTCTTTCCCTGTATCAGCCCATCATTACAAGGAATTCAAACAGCATGACGCCTAATCGAGGCCTTACCCTGCTAGCCCGTGGTGGCTATGCAGCCCGAGGTGTGGTGTACCTTATCATTGGTGGATTTGCCGTACTGGCGGCCATGGGTTCAGGACAGCCTGTCGATAGCCATCAAAGTCTGCAAACCGTCCTGGCCCAGCCCTCGGGTAGCGCCCTGCTTTGGGTTGTAGTCATTGGCCTTGCCGCCTTTGCCGCCTGGCGAGCCGTGCAATGCTTGCAGGACTCAGACCATCACGGTACGGACCTGAAGGGGCTGACTATCCGTATCGGACTCTTCGCCAGCAGCGTGACTTATGTACTTCTGGCACTATTTGCCTTAGGGCTTTTGATCAGTGGCTTTAAGGGCCCAGGCGAAGGCGGCGGTTCCGGCGGTGGCGGCCAGGCACAAGACTTTCTCTCGCACCTGCTTGGATGGGATCACTCAAACCTAGTGATACGGCTAATCGCCTTGATCCCGCTGGGCGTGGGCATTGCTCATATCGTCAAGGGGTGGAAAGCTTCTTTCGAGCGGTATTTCGAGGCCGATGAAGACGTCATGCGCGTGGTACGCCCTGTCTCGCGTTTCGGTCTGATCGCACGTGGAGTAGCCTTCATCGAGGTTGCTGTACTGCTGGTCATTAGCGGCTCACGCTACGATGCAACGAATCCGCCAGGTATCAAGGATGCCCTTAACGGGCTTCAGAGCCTGCCTTTCGGGCATACCATTTTGTTGGTAGTCGCGTTAGGGCTAATTGCCTTTGCAGCCTACAGCTTTGCCGAAGCGGTATGGCGCCGTATCAATATGAACATCCCGGTATGACAGGATGCCCTGCAAGGATGATCGCAGGGCACTTCTTTACCTACCGGAACAGCGTATCGACATAGTCCGCACCAATGCCAACACGCTCGAAATGCTCGCGGCAGAGCTTGATGTAATCATGCACATCAAAATAGCCGGCTGCGTTTCCAGCCTCGTCCAGCCAGATCAGCGGGCCCTTGACGATAAAGAACACCTTCATCGGCTCATCGTAATCATAAGCCACCAGCGTGTGCCCTTCGCCAGGCGTTTCGTAAACGAAATCACCGGCTCTGGCCGTCCAACCATGCTCCAGATAGCCCCATTTCCCTGAAATGGTATAAGCAAACACCTCATGAGGATGGTAGTGACGGTTCACCAGACCTGCCTGTTTAGCCATGAGCACGTCGCACCATTTGTTCTCAGAGGGCGAGATCCATAACGGGCGACTTGAGACGGTATCGGTAAAAGGCACGTAGTAACGCTCGTCTTCAGTGGGTGCGTCCTCGATATAGACCTCGGGTTTGGCATCCGGCTTGAAGCAGTTTGGAATGGGCTGCAGCTCTTTCCAGAACTCGTGACGCGCTAATTCAGCCATGGCAATGATCCTCTTATTATTGTTCTACTGACTATAGCCAGCTTAAAAGCCTTTGCAGGTGGCCTGTCCAGGAATGCTCAGGATTGAGACTTAGGCAGCTTTTTGGACCATGTACTGATTGTAGAAATCAATAACGGCAAGGTTCTTGTGCTTGGCCTCGAACATGATGTCGAACTCGTCCAGGAAGGATTTGGCATATTCGTTACACCAGCGGTTCCACATCCGGTCGCTATGTCCATACAGATCGCGCTTGTTGACCTTGGTCAGCAGGTTATCCATTTCAATCTTGTCGTCAGCCGAGACGCCCAGGTCCATCAGCATTTCCTGAGACTGCGAGTAATGCATGGCCGGACGAACGCCACGCCAACTGTCAACAATGCGTTGCACACGGGGGTCATGACGATCGATATACCCGCCTTCGTGAATCCAGCAGTGGTGGATATCCAAAACGACGGGCGCATGGCCGGCCAGTTCGAGACAGGCATCGACGCCGTATTTCTTCTCCTCATTTTCAAAAGTAATGCAATTACGGGCGACCTCCGACAGGCGCGGCCAGATATGCAGGATGCCTTCGATCCCAAGTTTGCCTGCAATATGGATATTGCATTTGAAGTCCTGGAACTGCCGTCCATAGCCCATCATGCGAATCATGTCAGCATGGTATTCGAACTCACGGATGCTGTTTTCTACCGTCTGCGGGTTGTCCGAACCCAGGACGCAATACTGCCCCGGATGCATGGATAGACGAATGTCATTGCTGCGTGCGTAATTGCCGATGAGCTGGAACTGCTCGGAAATAAAATCCTGAATGGCCGTCGACTTATAAAAATAGGCATAACTGGGATGACTATAGAGCGGCAGAATATCGCTACTCATCCGCATCATATGCAGATGCGATGGCAGGGCGTTGACGTACTGCAACAGGCGCATCTGGGCTTGAAGGTTGTGCTCGATGACATAGAGCAGCTTTTCCTCAGCGGCTTCGGTCGTCTGGCTGGACAGCCAGCGCAGCGTAGTGGTCTTGCCATTGTAAAGCCGCTCGATGGCTTCGATCTCTTTTGCAGGCAGGCTTCGGTCGGGATGGCGATAGTTACAGGCAAAGCCGATCCGGTACATGGCAAACTCCTTGAAAGGCGAGCGGACGAGGCGCGTACTTTGTGGCCGTCCTGAGTGACATGTTATTAGGAGGTTCTATTCTGGCCGAAGTGCCTGAAAACCGACCGCTGCCAATCAATCAGGACTACAAGCGCTCCTTTAAATGCTTTGCAATGAAATCCAGAAACAGGGTGATCCGTAGCGAAAGCTGAGTATTGCGGTAGTAGACAGCGTTGATGATCTGAAAGGCGTCCTGCACCTGATCCTCCATAACGGGTACAAGCAAACCCTGCTCGCGGGCCGAGCGCGTCATGTAGTCAGCCAGACACACAATCCCTTCTCCCGCCAGCGCCAAAGCCTGGATCGTCATACCGCTTGAGGCGGAGATATGGGGCGAGACTGCCAGCATAGCGCCCCGCTCGTTTGGTAGCGGCCACTGATTGAGGTGATCGAGCTGGCTAAAGCCGATCAGGGTATGCTTTTGCAGGTCGGCTACCGTAAGTGGCGTTCCCTGCCTAAGCAGATAATCAGGGCTGGCCAGTATGCTGACCCGGCTTTGCCCCAGCGGGCGGGCATGCAAGGTAGAGTCGCGCAGCTCGCCGATTCGGATGGCGACATCCGTACGTTGCTCCAGCAGGTCGATGAAACGATCGTTGGTGTCCAGCTCCAGCGTAATGCCGGGGTACTGTTCGCGAAAATGGCCTACGAGCGGAACGATAACGTGGCACATGAAGGAGGGTGCGGCGTTCACCCGCAGGCGGCCCGCGGGTCTTTGCCGCCGGATCGCCAGTTGCTCTTCGGCCTCATCGACTGAGGCAAGGATGGCACGGACCTGAGCCAAAAAATGGCGCCCCTCATCAGTAAGTTCCAGCCGGCGGGTTGTGCGGCGCAACAAGGTAGTGTCGAGCTTTTGCTCAAGCCGACTGAGGGCGCGGCTCACCCCTGAGACAGTCTGCCCCAACTGGTCGGCAGCCGCAGTAATGGATCCCGTTTCAACAACGGTTTTGAACACCAAGTGTTCTTCCAACGTGGTTTTCATACCTGTACCCGCGTAGCCATTCTTGACTTAAAATCAATTATCTTTTCCAGTTTATCTACTTTAACGGCAAGCATGCTCAGAGGACACTGTACCGCTTTCTGGCGCACCCCTTTGCGCCCCACCCGTTTAAGTGGGAGCTTTCATGAAGATTCTTTTGATCAACGGCGGCAAGTCATTTGCCCATTCCGCGGGTCGTTACAACGATACGCTGCACAATCTGGCTGTAGGGCATTTGAGCGAGCTGGGCCATACCATTCAGGAAACGGTGATTGAGTCAGGCTACGATGTTAAAGCCGAAGTCCAGAAATACCTGTGGGCCGACGCCATCATTTATCAGATGCCGGGTTGGTGGATGGGTGCGCCCTGGACCGTCAAGAAGTATTTGGACGAAGTGTTGACTGAAGGCCACGGCTCGCTGTATGCCAACGATGGCCGTACCCGTAACGATCCTACCAAGCAATACGGCACTGGCGGGCTGCTACAGGGCCGCCGCTATATGCTGTCGCTGACCTGGAACGCACCGCGTGAGGCATTCGACGAGCCAGGTAATTTCTTTGAAGGCAAAGGCGTGGATGGCGTGTATTTCCCCTTCCACAAATCGCAGCAGTTCGTAGGCCTTGAAGCCCTGCCAACTTACCTGGCAAACGATGTCATCAAGGCACCGGACATCGAGCGTCATCAGGCTGAATACAAGGCGCATCTGACCCACGTATTTGGTCAGCAGTAATAACGTAGTATCACCTGAAGCCCGGTCTAGACCGGGCTTTTTCATGCCTGCCTCAATGTTATCGCACAATGTAATTGTCATATCTCTGCCACAGAACTGAAAAACCCGCTGCGTACGCTCCTTGGCCTTTGCATGGCTTGTACTGCTCTGTATCTATTCGTATACACAGAAAGGAGTCGTTAGTGAGACCTTCAAACGTCAGTTCGTGTGTGATCGCTTCCTCGTTCGCTTTATCTCTGCTGGCTGCCTCGGTACATGCTGCAGGCCGTGCCGACAATAACGCCCTCAACGGTGTTGACGTGCTGTCCGGCTTTAACAAACTCTGGACACCCGGCGCGACCTGGAACACCGGAACGCCAACTGAGCTGGGTGCGCCGATTCTTCAGCGCAATATTCAATATGTAGTGGACCTGTCCAAGACACGCACCCATGAGCAGGAAGTGGCGGCTTACTTCGATGACCGCCGCAACCAGAGCTACAGCGCGATCAGTGGATTAGGCTCGCTGGCGGAAGGATACCTGGCAGGCTCTGGCGCCTTTACAACGATTACCACATTTGACGACTCCAACCAGACCGTAAAATACGACGACAAGGGCAGCGGCGCGGGCGAGAAGTCCTCGGCTCTGGGCAAGGTCGTAGAGCTGGTCGGCGCGGTACGCAACGACGCCTCCACCACCCCTGCCAAAAATGCCTATCAATATCCACGCCCCTGGCGTCAGGCGCAGGAAGAGATTATCCAGCCCTCCCTTCGTCCGGCTCGCAGCAGCACCCCGGAAACCGACGGTGGCTTCCCAAGCGGCCATACCAATGCCGCCTATCTCTCGTCCATTGCGTTGAGCTATGCCGTTCCCCAACGTTTTGACGAGCTGATGCTACGCGCCTCGGAACTTGGCAATAGCCGAATCGTGACGGGCATGCACTCGCCCTTCGATGTCATAGGCGGGCGCATCACGGCCACTTATTTTGCCATCGACAATCTGACTAACAATGCCCAGCTCCGCAACGAGGCTTATCAGCAGGCACAGGCGTACTTCACCCAGCAGTGCGGCGGAGACATCAACAACTGCATGGACCCGATCGACCCTGCGACTGACCGCTTCTCGCAGCATGCTCAGGACAAGGCACTCTACACATCGCGCCTGACTTATGGCTTTGAGCCGGTAGGTCCGACCGATTTGGCCCCGGTCGTACCGGTCAACGCCGAAGTATTATTAGAGACCCGCTTTCCCTATCTAGATGCCAGTCAGCGTCGCGACGTACTCGCCAGCACGGAGATCTCGTCCGGCTATGTTGTTATCGACGAGTCAAACGGGTATGGCCGCCTGAACCTGATGGCAGCAGGCGACGGTTACGGCGCCTTTACGTCCGACGTCACGGTCAACATGGATGCCAGCCTGGGTGGCTTCAACGCCATGGATGCCTGGCGCAACAACATCAGTGGCACGGGTGGCCTGATCAAGAATGGCAGCGGTGAGCTGACCCTGAGTGGGGAAAACACTTACACCGGCGGCACGACGATCAATGGCGGTACGCTCAGGGGCTATGCCCGTGCGTTCGGTAATGGCGTAATCACCAACAATGCAACCCTCGTTCTGGATCAGTCCGTCGACGACACAATGGCCAATACCCTCGCGGGTAACGGTTCGCTGATCAAGACCGGTGCCGGTTCGCTGGACCTGACCGGTAACAGCAGCTTCTCGGGGGCCACGTCAGTCAATGAAGGCCGCTTGGCAGTAAACGGCAGCCTCGCCAACTCCGCCATTACCGTGAACCAAGGTGCAACCCTTGGTGGCAATGGCACGGTTGGCAATCTTACCGTGGCAGAAGGTGGTGTCGTCGCGCCCGGTAACTCTGTCGGACAGTTGAACGTGAATGGTAACGTCACGCTGGCCAATGGTGCGGTCTATCAGGTTGAAACCAATGAGGCTGGCCAGACGGATCGTCTCGTGGCTACCGGTAGCGTGACAATCGACAACAGCACGCTGTCACTGGTGCAAAGCGGTAGCTGGCAACCTCTGACACGCTATTCCATCCTGACGGCCAATGACGGTGTCAGCGGCACCTTTGCCAACGTCACCTCCAACTATGCCTTCCTGACGCCCACACTGAGCTACACCGCTAACGGTGTTGAACTGGCACTGGAGCGTAACGGCACCTCTTTCGCGTCCCTGGCTACCACCCGTAATGAGCGTGCCGTAGCAGCTGGACTGGACAGCGTAGTGGCCAGTAGTGCGTTGTGGAACCAAGTTGCACAGCTGGACACGGCCACGGCGCAGCAGACCTTCCGTGCGCTATCGAATGAATTGCATGCGTCTACGCAGACAGCGCTGGTGGAAGAAAGCCGCCTGATCCGTAACGCCATGACGGATCGCCTGCATAACGCCCACGCATCCGATACCAACACTCTGTCAGGTGTTCAGAACCTGACAGGTAGCGACGCGCGGGGCGTAGTCTGGACGCAGGCGCTGGGTGCCTGGGGTAAGACCGATAGCACCCATAACGTCTCCGGCCTGGACACGCACACTACCGGGGTTCTCCTGGGTGCCGATGCGCCGCTTAACGATACCTGGCGCGTAGGCGGATTGGTGGGCTACAGCCATAGCGACTTTGATCTGCGCCATGCCTCAGGCTCCTCCAAGAGCGACAATTATCATCTGGGCTTGTATGCCGGAGCGCAATGGGATGCCCTGAGCCTGAAGCTAGGCGCCGCGCATACCTGGCACGATATCGAAGCCAAGCGTACGCTTTCCGTGCTGGGCAGCGCCGAGCGTCTGTCGCCCGACTATGATGCAGGTACTACGCAGGTCTTTGGCGAGCTGGGCTACCTGATCAAGCAGGATCAAGTCACCCTGGAGCCTTTCGCAGGCCTTGCCCATGTCCGTGTATATACTGACAGCTTCCATGAGCGCAGCGGCACATTGGCACTAGACAACAAATCCCAGGATACCGACGTGACCTTTAGCACGCTGGGTCTGCGCGCGTCGACTACGACCTCGGTTGGCAATGTGCAACTCAAGCCCAGTGCAATGCTGGGATGGCGGCATGCGTTTGGTGACGTAACACCCGAGCACAAAACAGCCTTCGAAGGTGGCAATACGTTCACGCTGGAAGGCGCACCGATTGCGCGAAACGCAGCGGTACTCGAAGGTGCTGTAGAGATGGCCCTGAGCGAAACAGTCAGTGTAGGCGTGAGCTATGGTGGTCAGCTCAGCAGCGATACTACCGATCAAAACGTCAAAGCCAACGTCACCCTGCGCTTCTAAGCGTTAAGATGGCCTCCCTGGAGGCCATCTCCTCTCTTGGCATTGAAATGGTTTGAGACTATAAAGTGTGACGGTCGTCAGATCTTTATTGCCAGTTCCCCAGTCCTGCCAGTAGATTCCGCGCTCAATGCCCATCGGCTGTAGGTGATGTTGTGGGTAAGCCTAGCGGGCAACCACCTCCACTGATCAATGAGCGCATCCTCCGGCTATTTTTCATCAGGCCGGAGTCGCGCCTAACGGCCTCAACATCTTCTTCATATATTCAAGGTCTTCGCCTTGTTTTTGCCTGTTCTGCTGTCGAGCCGTTTACATGTTGGATGTCGAACTTAATTCAAGCATGCCGCAGGATGCGCTCACTCCAGACGTGGACCGTTTTGAGATTCTCAACTGGATCGGTGCCCGCCTGGCAGCCGAACTGGATCTGGATAAACTGGTGCAGGAAGCAACCGATGCCGCTGTCGCATTAATCCATGCGCAGTTTGGTGCATTCTTTTATAACGTGCTGAACGAACATGGCGAGAGCTACATGCTGTACGCGCTTTCAGGCGTACCCCGTGAAGCCTTCTCAAACTTTCCCATGCCGCGCAACACGACCGTTTTTGGCCCCACCTTTAAAGGTGAAGGTATCGTTCGCTCGGACGATATCACCCAAGACGCCCGCTACGGAAAAAACGCACCCTATACCGGAATGCCTGACGGCCATCTGCCAGTGCGCAGCTACCTGGCAGTCCCGGTGATTTCGCGCTCTGGCGAAGTCTTGGGTGGTATGCTGTTCGGGCACGCCGAGCCGGGCATGTTCACTGAAGAACATGAATACCTGTTGAACGGTATTGCGGGTCAGGCAGCCATTGCCATCGATAACGCCCGTCTCTTTCGCGAAGCCCAGAACGAGCTGGCTGAGCGCAAGCGAGCTGAACAACTGGCTCATGAACGCAGTAACCGCCTTGAGCTCTTGTCGGAGGCTATTGAGAAAGCCCCTTCTGCCCATAACCTGGAAGAGCTGATCGAGATCGTTAGCCATGCAGCACGCCGGCTGTCCAATGCCGACGGTGTTGCCATCGTGCTGCGTGAGGGGGATCTGTGCCACTACGCAGCCGAAATTACGCCTGAGCCACTGTGGAAAGGCCAGCGGTTTGCCATTCATGATTGTATCTCCGGCTGGGCTATGACTCATCTGGAGACAGCAGTTATCCCTGATGTAGGATCCGATCCGCGACTGATTGAAAGGTTTTACACACCTACGTTCATCAAAAGCCTTGTGATGGTGCCACTGATCAGTGATGGAAGTGCTACAGCTGCCATCGGTGCTTATTGGGCGAAACTTCATACCCCTGAGCTGGCCGAGATCGCTACGCTTGAAGCATTGGCCCGCGCAGCAGGTGCCGTGCTCAAGCGAATAGAGGCAGAGCAGGCGCTACGCCGGTTGAACGAGACACTTGAAATACAAGTGGCCGAACGCACGGCTGATCGGGACCGCATGTGGCGGCTTTCAACAGATGTCATGCTTGTAGCCCGCTTCGACGGGACTATCACGGCGGCAAATCCAGCCTGGAAAGCCTTGTTTGGCTGGACTGAAAAGGAGTTGATTGGGCGCTCCTTTATAGAGTTTACCCATCCTGATGACATACCGCGCACCCTTGCCGAAACCGAAAGCCTGGCCAAGGGCGTCACCACCATGCGCTTTGAAAACCGCTACCTACGCAGGGACGGCAGCTATGGCTGGCTGTCTTGGATTGCTGTTCCGGATCACACCGTCATCCATGCTGTGGGACGGGAAATCACTGCTGAAAAGGAACAGGCCGAGGCTTTGCGAGTGGCCGAAGAAGCCCTTCGCCAGTCACAAAAAATGGAAGCGCTGGGGCAGCTTACGGGCGGCATCGCCCATGACTTCAATAACCTGCTCACCGGCATTATAGGCTCGCTCGATATCATGCAAACCCGGCTAAGCCAGGGGCGCACCGAAGCTATAGACCGTTATGCCAAGGCTGCCATGACTTCGGCTAATCGTGCTGCCGCGCTGACTCATCGCCTGCTGGCCTTTGCCCGGCGACAGCCCCTGGACCCCAAGCCGGTCAACGTCAACAAGTTGATCGCCTCGATGGAGGATCTCCTGCACCGCACTCTGGGTGAGACCATTCAGATGGAGCTGGCCACTGCAGGCGGCTTGTGGATCACGCTGTGCGATGCCAACCAGCTGGAAAGTGCCATTCTCAACCTGGCCATCAATGCACGTGACGCCATGCCCAGCGGTGGCCGTCTCGTGATTGAGACCTGCAACGCGCACCTGGACCATACTTATACGTCACGGCAACGCAATATAAAGCCTGGACAGTATGTCTGCATTTCGGTAACCGATACCGGTGTCGGCATGCCCAAAGAGATCATCGCGCGAGCATTTGATCCCTTCTTTACGACCAAGCCCATCGGGCAGGGAACCGGACTTGGCCTGTCGATGATCTACGGCTTCATTCGTCAGTCCGAAGGCCACGCCAACATTTACTCGGAAGTGGGCATTGGTACGACGGTAAAACTCTACCTGCCGCGCTTTCAGGGCTCGCTCGAAGATGACAGTGAAGTAACAGGCACGACGGATGCCTACCGCACCAAACATGGAGAAACGGTACTGATTGTCGAGGACGAGCCCATTGTCCGCGAACTGATCGTCGAGGTGCTCAAGGACCTCGGCTACAAGGCCTTACAGGCCCACGATGGACCGGCTGGGCTCAAGATCATCCAGTCATCACAACATATTGATCTGCTCATCACCGACATTGGCTTACCCGGCCTTAACGGCCGTCAGCTGGCCGATGCCGCCCGTGTCGTACGCAGTGAGCTAAAGGTCTTGTTCATCACCGGTTATGCTGAAAACGCTACGCTGGCAAGCGGCTTTTTAGAGCCAGGCATGGAGATGGTCACTAAGCCCTTCGCGGTGGAAAAGCTGGCTATTCGTATCCGCGAGATGATCGAGCAGTAACAGGACAACCCGCCCGTACAAGGCTGGCGCGCTAATTGCTCAGAATTGTTTCTCTGACGACGGTGCCTGTTTTCCGTCTTTGCTTAACCAGCTCCGGGTCCGATATGAATACTCGATTTGCCTGTAACGGCTGTGGCAAGTGCTGCAATGATCATCACGTCCCTCTGACACTTCAGGAAGCCAAAGCCTGGGCTACCGATGGCGGTCAGCTGATTATTCTTGTGGAAGGCTTTCTGGATAATGGCTACGGCGTGCCGATTAACCAGCGCGAACATGTGCAGCGCCGCTCAATACCCGTCCGCTGTGGCCATACCCAGGCTTACGTATCTATTACGTTCGCAGCCTACAACGTTGGGCCTTGCCGCAATCTCGACACCCAGAACCGCTGCTCCATCTATGAGCGCCGGCCCCTGGTTTGTCGCATTTATCCGATGGAAATCAATCCACATATCCCGTTGCGGCCAGACATGAAGGACTGTGCGCCTGAAACTTGGCAAGCTGGTCCTGAGCTGATTCATGGCGGTCGTCTAATGGATGCTGAGCTAGCGATGCTGATTGAGCGCTCGCGCCAAGCGGACCGTGACGAAATAGGTGCCAAGGCAGAAATCTGTCGCCTGTTGGGCATTCGCACCATGGCGCTAAAAGGCGACGGCTATACTGTATTTCTCCCAGACTCTGATGCCTTCCTCAACGCGACAGAACAGGTGGAGGCCAGCCCTGAACAACCTTGGCCACCGGTTGAAGAAGAGGAATGGGCAATGCGGGTTTCGAGTGATGACTTGGCCAGCCAGCTCGAAGAAACCGGAGCTATGATCGCCTCGGCACTGGAGAATATTGGTTTCATCTCACTCAGAAAGGTGTCATAGCGTATTGAGAATGGGCCAGTACACACTGCCCCTGAATCCCGCCAAAAAAGAAGCCGCTTTTCAGCGGCTTCTTTTGATCAGGATTGTGCAGTATCTGACTTGGTGATATCACCGTAAGCCTGAGTCTTCTCTTGACGCCAATGCGGCAGAGAGTTCCAGTAGCGCTCGCCTTTCTCGGCATCGTACAGGCCTTCCCAACGGGCAATGACCAGTACTGCCAAGGCATTACCGATCACGTTCAAGGCCGTACGCGCCATATCCATGATGCGGTCTACCCCAGCAATGAATGCCAGACCTTCGAGCGGAATGCCTACACTGCCCAATGTAGCCAGCAGTACCACGAACGAAACACCCGGTACACCGGCAATGCCTTTCGAGGTCACCATGAGGGTCAGGATTAAAAGCAGCTGCTGGCCGAGGCTTAAATCGATGCCATAAAGCTGCGCAATAAAGATTGCCGCGATGCTTTGATACAGCGTCGAACCATCCAGGTTGAAGGAATAGCCTGTTGGAACCACAAAGCTACTGATGGACTTGGGCGCCCCGTAGGCTTCCATCTTTTCAATGATGCGTGGCAGCACTGTCTCGGAGCTGGCCGTGGAATATGCCAGGATCAGCTCATCCTTGAGAATGCGGATCAGCTTCATGACCGAGAAGCCAAACAGCTTGGCAACCAGACCGAGTACGACCAAGGCGAAAAACACAATTGCGACGTATACCAGAATAACCAGCTTCGCCAGTGGCAGCAGCGACGAGAATCCGAAGTTGGCCACGGTTACGGCGATCAGTGCAAACACGCCTATCGGGGCGTAGCGCATGATCATATGGGTAACCTTGAACATGGCTTCAGAGATGCCCTGAAATACCCGCACTACAGGCTCACGGGTGCTGTCTGGCAGTGCACCCAGACCCAATCCGAACATCACCGAGAAAAAGATGATGGGCAGCATCTCGCCACGGGCCACTGCTGCGAAAATGTTCGAGGGAATCAGATTAAGGATAGTCGCAATCAAGGCATGGTCATGCTGAACTTCCTGCGTGGTCTTCTGATACTGGGAGATGTCCACCGTACCCAAAGTGGACATGTCGATTCCCGAGCCTGGCTGGAAGAAGTTTGCCAGCATCAGTCCCACCACGATCGCAATCGTGGTGACGATTTCGAAATAGAGAATAGTCTTGAGGCCAATACGCCCCAGCTTTTTCGAATCCCCTACCCCGGCGATGCCTACGATGAGGGTAGAAATCACGATAGGTATGACAATCATCTTGATCAGGCGAATAAAGATATCGCCGCCTGGCTTGAGAACGTTATCGATCCACCAGGCTTTTTCGCCGCTGAAGTGGTTGAGAAGCGCTCCGACTGCAATTCCCAGGGCAAGACCGATGAGAATTTGCCAGGCAAGACTAAGCTTGGGCTTGGACATGAATGTATATCCCCGTTGTTCTAGTTTTGGCGTTGTAGTGGAAGGCGCCACAAAAAGAGAATTGGCGCAAAAAGGCGGCCATCATTGGCTGACGAGACACAATCGTCTAATGCCGCTCCTACCTGCCCCATACCGATTCGGCATGGGCATGGGTCTTGATTTCCTTTAAAAACAAAGAGTTGTCTAGTTTACCACAGGCCAAAACAAACACCTTATTTCAGAAGGTTTCTGAGGGATAGTTCAGCTAAACGGCATTTCCGAGCCATTGGTAGCAAGATCGGGCATACAGCGCTCTGTTTTGCAGACATTGTTTTACGCGTGCAGAGGCGGGATCATTTCTGTACAGGAGTGCCTTTATCTCTGGAGGAGCGTTCATCTCTCCAAACAGGCTCCAAGCGCTGCCGATCCAGACTAAACGCAGGGCAACGGCCATCGCCCCCGGCTATTCCTCCGCTGGGATAACACCGTAACCTACCGTCAGCCTTGTACAGCTCGCTTGGAATATCACAACAGGCTGGCGAGACGTAATAGGCCGTTTCGCCTTCAAAGATCGTTTTGGAAATACTTCTGGGCGGGTTGGCTTCAGGCAGTGCTTGTAGTGATTTGATCCTGGTCTGTAACCAGACCGGAATATCAGCAGGCTCTGCGGATGGAGGTGCTTTCGAACACCCCATCATTACGGCCAACATCACTATCCAGGCATTTTTCATGCAGCACACTCCTGAAGCGTTATCACTCACTGCATTAAAGCAGACTGGCTGTATCCCTAACTGATCTCCCAGGAACTCGCCCCTTGGTCCAGGCTCGAAATAACGCATCCATCCGAGGACATCATCATGCATAAGACTCTCGCCTATGCCGCCCTGCTGGCCAGTGCGCTTGGCTTGGCCGCCTGTGAAAAGACTTCCGAAGACAATACAACGGGCAACCAGCCCACGAATGAGCAGGCTCAAGGCGCTGTTTCCAGCCCAGCCAGCGAGCAAGGCGTCAAACAGGAACTGGCGCCTGCGGCCAGAGCCAATGACGAGAAGAAGCCCTAACGGTCACGTTGAAAGTATCTTACCCAGCTAATAGCAAAAGGCTTACATCGCATGCCTGTAGTTGACGCTATTACCCCGCCACGTCTTTGCGTAATCTACACATATCGGACAGCAGCGCAGGAAGCGCTCTGGTAGATCAAGGATGAATGACCACGCCAGGACGGCAGCTTGATAAGGATGTCGAGTTTGGTCAGCAGAAACCCGCTTCGGCGGGTTTTTTGTTGCCTGAAAAAACCTCTCCTCTAAAGTGCTTTGAGCAGATTTACTCTGTGTCTTCGCCTCTGCTACTTCGGTACTACAGCCGTCACGCTCATTGACAGCATGTTGAAAGTTGTCCCTTTCATCACGTTGGCATTGATCACGCCATGGTCCAGCTTTCACCTTGCCCATGGCGATGGTCAAGCGGTGGCCGTACCACTCGGATGAGCGCCATTTCACTGCCAACCATCGTCTTGGTATTCAGCTATTTTCCTCAAGGGATTCCGGTAAAGCTGTCCATCAATCTGCAAAACGAGGGCGTTGATTCGGTATATACCCTGTTGTGGGTTCTGCTGATAACAACGCTTCCACTGCTTCTTTGGTGCGCATTGTGGGCAGGCCGTAAAAGAGCAGCAAACCACTAGGGCAGCACCCTCTGCCTCATCTTGGGTGGAGGCGCAGGCTTAACCGCCTCTTTTCAACAGGCAAAAAAAAGCCCCAACAGGTGGGGCGGAAAAAGAAGTCAGGCAGCGAAGGAGGGTGGAAAGCTGCCTGCTTGATTACTGTATCGACGTGATCTGTCAGAACTTGAGCCACATCGAGCCATTTGCATTAAAAATTTAAACGGCACCGTGCCCTGGATAAGGCAAAGGCTCATTGCTCCACAGGCTGCGCAGGTCGAATGGCAGACGCCCGGCAAACTCGGCTACCACTTCAGCTGGGATTTTTTTGCACATTACCTCGATGGACGCTTTGACGCCGCGTTCGACAGAAATGTCGAGATTGCGAAACACGGTTTCCTCAATGCGACCCAGAAACTCGCTGCGGCTTGCAGCCGGACTAGGTGCTGCTGGACGCCAGTTCTCGAACATGGCTCCCTTCAATGGAATGGGCAGACACTTGGCCAGCCGCGCCACCTGATCGGGGTCAAGTTGTCTACGTACCGCTTGCAACGTGCACTGTAGGGAAGTCATGGCCACACGGCGATTTCGCGTACCCATACGCTCATCGACCTCTGCGATCCACTGCAAGGCATGCTTCACGGACTGATCCAGCTCTTCGACATTGATTTGCATCTCACGCCTCCCCTTCCCGGGTGCCGGGCACGCCGGTGTCCTCTGGCCAGAGACTACGCAGTGGCAGAGGAAACAGGCCTGCTACTTTAGCGACTTCGTTTGGATCTATACGCTCGTACAGTACGCGTAACACCGCCTTGGCAGCCTTATGTGGATCCAGATCAACTGAGGGTGAAGCGAGCCTGCTGATCTTTTTCAGAAAGGCGTCCAGCGTTTCCTCTTGGGTAGGCGTGCCCGCCGGATGGAAGTTCTCGTAAAAAATCCCGCGAATCATGAGAGGCAACTGGGCAGCCAGGTGAGCAGCATTGTCGATCCCGATGCGATCTCGTACCGAAGTCAGTACGGCGCGTAGGGCATGATAGGCCGTCTGTCGATCAGGCGCATCCAGGTAAGTGGCCACATCGTCGAGCCACAGGTTCGTTTGCTGAATGGTTCGGTCCAACACCTCGACAGTGGATGACATAGAAATCCTCCTCGTGATTGCAGGATGTGTTTAGTTGACCGTACACCCAGGCCAATGTCGCAACGAAGCGGAAGCCCTACCGATAACTGGCCCGGAGACGCACGTTGGTCGCATGGCCGGAACATCACCCGGCAAGTTCATGTCTTTGTTATAGGCACAACCGCACTCCACAGCCCATGGATAAAGGGCCTCATCGCATTTGCGAGGTAATGACCATGAGCGCACCGGCCAAAGAACGCCTGCAGCGATTTCTGCGTCGATCATCGACATCCGAAAATCGCATAACCGAGGTGCTACGGCAGTATGCGGAGCCGCTTCCCGACTTGGAAAGTCCCGACTTTGGCCCTCTCTTTGACCGCTATGCCGATGCCCGGGTTGTGCTGATTGGCGAGGCCAGTCATGGTACGGCTGACTTTTACCGGACTCGCGCCGCCATTACCCGCCACCTGATCGAGCACCACGGCTTTACCATTGTGGCCGTAGAAGCAGACTGGCCAGACGCTGGATACATTGATCGCTATGTGCGCGGGCAAACAAACGATGATTGGAAAGCAGTAGGCTTCAAGCGTTTTCCTACATGGATGTGGCGTAATACGGACGTAGAAGCTTTTGCACAATGGCTACGCCGCCATAACGAGCAACGTGCGCCAAAGGAGCACGTGGAATTTCGCGGCCTGGACGTTTACAGCCTGCGCAATTCCATTGCTGAGGTGTTGGAGTATCTGGGTAAAACTGATCCAGAACTGGCGAAACAGGCTCGGGAGCGCTATAGCTGCCTCTCTCGCTGGCAGGACGAACCAGCCATTTATGGCCATCTGGTAGAGCGTACCGGAAAGGATTCGTGTGAAGATGCCGTCGTCAATCAATTGCATGCCCTGCTTTCCGACCGGCTTGAAATGCTCGCCCAAGATGAGGAAGCCTTATTTAACGCCAAGCAGAATGCCCGGGTGGTGCGTGCTGCCGAGCAATACTATCGCGCTATGTACCGTGGCTCAGTCGCCTCCTGGAACCTGCGTGACCGGCATATGTTCGACACACTGCAAACTTTGCTGGAGCATCGTGGGCCCAACGCAAAGGCCATCGTCTGGGCGCATAACTCCCATGTGGGCAATGCCGATGCGACGGCCATGGGCTGGCGCGGTGAGTTCAATATTGGTCAGCTATGCCGCAGTGCCTATGAACGAGAGGCGGTACTGATTGGTATGGGTACAGACCGTGGAACCGTAGCGGCAGCAGATGACTGGGATGGGGACATGTATATCAAGGACGTCCGCCCTTCTCGCCCGGACAGCTGGGAGCACCATTTTCTAAAGGCCGGTGTGCCTGCATCACTGACAGACTGGCGAGATTTTCGGCGTGATGATCTTCGAGAGGCGCTGGGTGAACTTAATCTCAATCGCGCGATTGGGGTTATTTACCGCCCTGAAACCGAACGGATGAGTCACTATTTCGAAACGGTGCTGGCAGAGCAGTTCGATGCGTTTATCTGGATAGAGGAAACGCGGGCTGTTACGCCATTGGGAGATACAGACCCAGCGGGCTCAGCAGACGAGACGTATCCCTTTGGGTTATAGGAAACCCTTGGCCAGGCGCGACTGCTTGCTGCGCTTGGCCAGCCCTGGCAACAGGATCAGCTGCGACGGGCACCTGTAGCGTTTACATAGGTGGCATACAGTGACTGTCCACCGGTAATGAACAAGCGATTACCTTTAGGTCCGCCAAATTCAACATTCGAAACCGTCTCCGGCAAATGCAGCGTAGCCAGTGGTTGGCCTTCAGGTGAGAAGACGTGAACACTATTGTTGGCAGCATCGCCTGCCCAACTGCACCAGAGGTTACCCTCGCTGTCGCACCGGAACCCATCGATTACACCGTTCTTCGCATCAATGAGTACGCGACCGCTGTCGAGTTTAGCGTCCTCGCCTACGGTGAAAGCACGTAGATGGCAGGGCTTGCCTGGATCACCACCACCTGCCGTGTCACTGATGTAGAGCCGCTTGCCGTCGGGTGAAAAGGCAATGCCATTTGGACGCTGAAAATCCCCCACCGCTACCTGTGCTTCGCCGCTCTGTGGGTCAATGCGATACACGTTGGCAGGGAGCTCAAAGTCAGCCTTGTGGCCTTCATACGCTCCCAGGATGCCGTAGCCTGGATCGGTAAACCAGATGGCTCCATCAGCCGCAACCACTACATCGTTTGGTGCATTGAGCTTTTTGCCTTGAAAGGTATCCAGCAACACGGTGGTCGTGCCGTCATGTTCCAGACGAGTAACCCGGCGGGTATCATGCTCACAGCTGATCAGGCGCCCTTCCCGGTCGCGCGTATGGCCGTTTGCGTTATTGGACTGGGCGCTGTACACCGTGATACGACCGTCATCTTCATTCCAGCGCAGGATTCGCCCGGTAGGGATATCGCTGAACAGCAGGCAGCGCCAATCGGCCATCCATACGGGGCCCTCTGTCCAACGACCGCCACTCCAGAGGCGCTCCACCATGGCATTGCCCAGCCGCCCACTGAACGCCTTGTCATGAATCTCCCAGGCAGGATCAGGCATGACAATAGCCGGCGTCCCGCTCCAGTCACGGGCAAGGCCAAAAGGATCATGGGAGGAGGTATTGGTAGCGGCTAGTGCGCTGCCAGCTGCGAGCGCAGCGGCTGAGGTCAGTGAAGCCGTAAGAAATTCGCGACGAGCGAAAGCCATTCTTCATTCCCTATTGTGATTGTTAGAGGAAGTCGTCAGACGCCTCCCCTAGAAAGGGCGAGGCAAATAGTCGGACTAAAGAACTGTAGAACAGCGCGATATAAATGCCATTCCTTCAATAGCATTTCGCTAACCATCCCTCATTACACTCAAGTTTCCCGCCTTCCAGTCGATATATGACGAAGCGTGAGTAATGGGCGTAACTCAGCTAAACGATGCCCTACGCCCGCGACATAACGTTTGATTACTCATGCTAGAGCGATGGTGCTCAGACCTCGCTCATCTTTATTTCAGGGACACATCATGGCCTGGTTTGCCAATGCAAAACTTGCAACAAAGTTGCTAATTGCCTTTCTTTTATGCGCGCTGATTACGTTAGCGGTCGGCCTATTGGGCAAACAGAGCATTGATGCGTTATCCGAGGATCTAGACAACGCCATTCATAACGATGTGGCCTCTATATTGGCTATCAATACGCTCTACAGAAACGCCATTGCCCATAACCGCGATCTGTATAAAGTAATAGCGCTCAAGGCCTCGAATGCAGAGCCAGCTGATTTACAGGCAGCCCTGGACTCCCTGAAGGAAAATGGTGCAACGGTTGATAAGGCCTTCGTGGAATACCGAGCGACTCCTTTGGATGGCGAGGAAAAGGCCGAAGGCGACAAATTTGCCAACGACTGGCCCGCCTATATTGCCAGCGTAGACAAAGTCATCTCGGCACTGAGTCGGGGAGAGCTTGAGACCGCGGTGCAGATAACCAACAGCGAAACCTTTCCGGCATACCGCAAAACCGTTGGCGAGTTGAAGAACATCCTCACCGTCAATATGAAGCAGAGCGAAGAAAGCGCAACCGAGGCGGTGCAGACACAGAAAAATGCCAACCTGACATTGCTCATGGGCATTGTCATCGCCTTCTTCCTGGCAATCAGTCTTGGTCTTCTGATCACGCGCATGATTACCCGCCCGCTGCACTCAGCAGTCGATAGCGCCAAGCGCATTGCCCAAGGTGACCTGACTCAGCATATTCAGGCCCATACCCAAGATGAAACCGGTCAGCTGCTGGTTGCACTGTCCAACATGCAGGGCAGCCTTAAGGATACCTTGCAGGAAATTGCCCATGCCTCTCATCAGTTAGCCTCGGCGGCTGAGCAGCTCAGCTCCGTTACAGAAGAGAGCACTCAAGGGCTGAATCGCCAGAATGACGAAATCCAGCAGGCCGCCACAGCTGTAAACGAAATGACGGCAGCTGTAGAAGAAGTAGCACGTAATGCCGTGTCGACTTCCGAAGTCTCGCAGGCAACCAGCCAGGATGCGATGACGGGTCATAATCAGGTCCAGGCGGCCGTGACGGCTATCAATACCATGACCTCGGAAATCACAGCCTCTACCGACAAGGTTGGCACGCTGGCCGGTCAGGTACGTGATATTGCCAAGGTACTGGATGTGATCCGTGCAATTGCTGAACAGACCAACCTGCTGGCGCTCAACGCGGCCATCGAAGCAGCCCGTGCCGGCGAGCAAGGCCGCGGTTTCGCTGTAGTCGCCGATGAGGTTCGCGCCTTGGCCCACCGCACACAGGCATCTACGGGAGAGATCGAAAGCATGATCAATACTGTACGCACTGGGGCAGATCAAGCGGTAGAGGCTATGGTGAAGAGTCAATCGCTAGCAACCCATACCCAGAGTTTGGCCACTGCTGCCGGTGATGCGCTGACCCGAATCACCGAAGGCGTATCACAGATCAACGAGCGCAATCTGGTTATCGCCAGTGCCTCTGAAGAACAGGCCCAGGTAGCCCGCGAGGTTGACCGCAATCTAGTCAACATCCAGGACTTGTCTGCGCAGACGGCAGCAGGTGCCAACCAGACCAGCGCCTCAAGCCAGGAGCTGTCCCGACTGGCTACCTCGTTCAACGTCATGGTGGCAAGGTTCAAGCTGTAACAGCTCGCGCTTCGGAAAGCCCGCTCAAGCGGGCTTTTTTAGGCTCGATACTTTTGCGCAGGCAAACAAAAACCCCGCCTAAGCGGGGTTTTCTGACCGGACTCAATGTCCTTATCGAGTGTGCCATCCTGGCTTGGTCATCATCCTTGACCTTCGTATGAGCGCGTCCTGCGCTGCTATCCGATGTGTGTAGATTACGCCGGTAGCCGGCAGTGCAATAGCGCCAACTGTGGTAACACTGTGTAAGCCTTTTGCTATAGCGCTGTAGGACACAACGGCGCTTTTCAAGATATTCCTTAATCATCAGTGGTCTGCTGTAAGGTATCCCCGATAGTACAGGAGCCTTTTTTATGGCCATGAACAGCACTTATGCCGCACAGGAACCCAGCCGTACTGATGTTGATGCACTAGAAGGCGCGACGCTTATCGAGTTTGGCGCTCCCTGGTGCGGCTTCTGCCGGGCCGCACAACCTCTGATCGAACAGGCCTTTCAGGATCATCCCGCTATTCGCCATATCAAAATCGAGGATGGCAGCGGGCGACGGCTAGGTCGTTCCTTCAAGGTCAAGCTTTGGCCTACGTTGATCTTTTTTCGTAACGGCCAAGAGGTGTCTCGTCTGGTACGGCCCTCAGACGTCAACGATATCCGTCAGGGGCTGGCTGAAATCGATCAGTAACGCACAGGCAAGGCGAACAGACTACGTTGCCTTGCCGCCCTCTCCTAATCAGTACCGGGTACTACCGAGTTGATGAACTGCTGTCTGAAGGAGGCGTTGGGGTCCAATCGAAGCTCGTCCGCATTGATGACGCCAGCCAATCGCAGCGTAACGCCGTCATCCGGGTCATTCGGGTCATCCTGGTCCGTCAGCTTGGCAGCCACGCTGGCAAGGCCTTCCTTCAGGGTGCCAAGTACACCCTTCTCTTTTACATCCTTTTCCAGTGAAACCATTTTAAGGTCTTCATAGCGCGGCTTTGTATAGGCAGTGAAGTGACCCTTTTCAGCGGAGACGTGGGTCCGCGAAGACAGCATTCCTTGCTCGACATCGATATTGGCATAGGCCCGAAAAAAATCGTTCAGGCGGCTAAGCGGCAAATCGTCGATTGCACTGTCCATCTCAAACGTTGGGTTGGGTGACAGGCCATCCAGCCGCAAGCGGGTTGTCATGCTACCGGCCCCCATGGGATTACCCGTCATTTCTGATTCTGCCCAGAGCGGATCATCGACATTGTCTACATTGGCCAGGTTACGGGTAACCGACTCTATGTTGCTAATGTAGAGCGTCACAGGGCGTTCCGGACGCTTGTCGATCAGTTGAATTATTCCATCATGGATTTCTGACTGGTTGGGCGGTAGCGGTGATAAGGCATCGACCTGTTGCAGCCAGCTCGAATCGATTCCGGTCTGGCTGTGATCTTCGCTGTCGGCCAATACGAAGGTCAGTACCGGACGATACATATGCATCAGCCCCACGGGTTTCCTGCCAGCGAACTTGCCCCACTGTGTCCAGTTATCGATGCGCTCAGCTTCAAAAAAGGGCTCTGGCACAGCACCATTGAGCTTTTCGATACGCACGTTTTTAAGCGTGTAGCCACCCTTCAGGAGGCTGACGTCTACATCCTCGATCGAGGTCCGATATCCCGGTATTTCGTTAAGCGTCTGCTCTACATAGCGATGAATACCATAGGGAGCTGCCAGTCGCGCTGTGACAAGCACGGCGGCTACAATAAGCAGTACAGGAAGGGTTTTACCAGACGTGCGTTTCATGGAGGCTCTCGTAGCCGGTCATCATGCAGTAAGTACTAGACCCGCAGGAGCCGCCTGAAATTTGCCTGGCCAGACGATCGGCATGGCGCTATCGCGAGAAGGATGCCCTGACTCAATGTGTTTTATAACAAGCGAGACGCTAACTACTTCGCACCTGAAGCAGGTCGATGCAACTCTTGCATCGAAAAGAACCTAACAACATCACCTATACAGACGGCTAGTACAGCCGCTCCCTACTTCATGGAGAATTCGATGAAAGCTGTTCAGATTCACTCCTACGGCGATGCCAGTGTTCTCACGTATGCAGACGTGGAAAAGCCGACCCTGAACCCGGACGACGTGTTGATTCGCGTTGTGGCTTCTTCGGTCAACCCCGTCGACTGGAAACTCCGCCAGGGTTATCTGAAAGACATGCTGCCCTACGACTTGCCTCTTACCCTGGGCTGGGACGTGTCCGGCGTCGTTGAAGAAGTCGGTGCAAGCGTTACCCGCTTCAAGGTAGGCGATAGCGTTTTCTCCCGTCCGGACATAAAGCGCAACGGCACCTATGCCGAGTACATTGCCGTGCGTGAAAGCGAAGTGGCCTGCAAGCCCAAGACGCTGTCCCATGCGGACTCCGCCTCCCTGCCACTGGCCGGTATTACGGCCTGGGAAGCCATCGTGCATGTGGGCCAGACCCAGCCAGGCCAGAAGGTTCTGATTCATGCGGCTTCGGGCGGAGTTGGTACGCTGGCCGTACAGCTGGCGAAATGGCGTGGCGCTCAAGTGATTGCGACCTGCTCCGAAAAAAATCGCAAACTTGTCGAATCGCTGGGTGCCGATCAGGTGATCGATTACAAGAGCCAGAATTTCCAGGAAATCGTCCAGGACGTCGATCTGGTCTTCGATACCCTGGGCGGTGATGTACAGGAAGCCTCTTTTAGCGTTCTCAAGCCCGGCGGCATCCTGGTCTCCATTGTTGCGCCGCCATCCGAGGAAAAGACCAAAGCCCAAAACGTACGCAGTGCGTTCATCTTTATCGAGCCCAATGCCGAAATCCTGCAGGAACTGGCTCGTCTGGCAGATAGCGGCCACTTGCGTCCGGTTGTCTCTGCAGAATTCGGCTTGAAAGACATCGCCAAGGCGCATGCAGCAAGCGAGTCCGGCCGTACAGTCGGCAAGATCGTCATTCACGTCGGTCAGCCCTGAACCCCGGAACGGGACGCAGAGACTCATTCTGCGTCCCGCACCCTCATGATTGTTTCATCCCGCTTTCTTACCCGCCGTCTATTCTTTCCCTTCGATCTGCTGAAATACCCCTAGCCCGTCTAGGTCAAGCCATACAGGCAGTTTGCCTTGATACAAATTGGCACACTTTTTCCATAAGACCTGCTCGCTTGGATAAAACAACAAAAGGAGCGGATCAGGCACCAACACGGTTCCTTTTCTGTTTTGGCGGACTTGAATACGTCCAGATGAGTGCACGGTAGCGGCCCAAAAGGTCTCACCAGAGCACTTCGGATATGAGGAAGACCCTCGTTATGTTCGATGTGACTACGTCTCTGCAACAACGCTTTACCCTGCTTCGCAGCAATGCTGACAACTGGTCCCTGCGTTATGTCAGCGAAACCACTCACGCACTGAGCGTCACCCGTAATGTTATTGATCCGCCCTTCTTCCAGAAGGACGAAGGCGCGATGATCTATGTCCGCCTGAAAGGAATTGAAACCTATGTCGCTACCTCAGACCTCACCGTAGCGGGCCTCCAGAGAGCCCTTGAGCGAGCCGAGCAGTATGCCGAGGCACTGGCCCGATATAGCCTGATCGACTTTACCGACATGCCGGTAGCCACGGCCAAAGCGGATTACGTCTCGCCCAATCTCGACAAGGCTTTTCCCGATACGCGCGAGTGGCTAGACATCCTGGCGGCAGAGTCAGCGGCCGTACCCAGAAATGAGCGCTTCGTTGACTGGTCCGCCGAACTCAATATCGTTGAGACTGAGCAGATTTATCTGAATAACCATGGCGCCTGCTTGCGGCAGTCTCAGCGGTTTCTCTTTCCAGACATGCGCGTGACGGCTTATGACGGCAAAGACACCCAGACACGTACGCTTGGCTTTGGCCGCCTGGGCCAGCAAGGTGGCCGGGAGACGATAGACCGAATCGGGCTGGTTGGATGTGCTCCGCGTCTGGCTGATGAGGCACTGCAACTGCTGCTTGCGCCGAATACGCCAAACGAGACGCTTGATCTGCTGTTGATGCCGGACCAGATGATCCTGCAGATTCACGAATCCATCGGCCACCCGCTGGAGCTGGATCGCATCCTGGGTGACGAGCGTAATTACGCAGGGACAAGCTTTGTCAAACCCGACATGTTTGGTACCTACCCGTATGGCTCCGAACTGCTCAATGTAAGTTTCGATCCGGACATTCCCGAAGAGATTGCCAGCTACAGCCATGACGATGACGGCTGCCCTGCACGCAAGGAGCTATTGATCGAAAGAGGCATTCTCAAACGCCCTTTAGGTGGTGCGCTTTCACAGCGACGCAGCGGCATGGCGGGCGTAGCGAACAGCAGAGCCTGTAGTTGGAACCGCCCGCCGATTGATCGGATGGCCAACCTGAACGTCGAAAATGGCAATAAATCCCTCGCCCAACTAATTGCCGGGATCGAGCGCGGTGTGCTCATGGCCAGCAATCGCTCCTGGTCTATTGATGACGCGCGCAACAAATTCCAGTTTGGTTGCGAGTGGGGCCAGATGATCGAGCAGGGACAGCTTACGCACGTAGTGAAGAACCCGAACTATCGCGGTGTCTCTGCCCAATTCTGGCGCAGCCTGTCGGCAGTGGGCGATGCTTCGACACGCGAAGTCATGGGTACCGCTCATTGCGGCAAAGGTGAGCCCAACCAGGCCATTCGGGTCGGCCATGCAAGTCCCGCCTGTGTATTCAGTCACGTCGATGTATTCGGAGGAGAAGCCTGATGACCACCACTCCATGTGCTTCCACCGAAAAGCCAGTCGATGTCTTTACAGCACTGGTGGACTGGTTACGTACGGCTGTATCCACCGAAGAACATTTCACACTTTGGTACAGCGCCGAAGCCTCCGACTTCATACGCTTCAACCAAGCCAAGGTCCGGCAAGCCGGTCACGTGCAACAGGCCGAGGCTACACTCAAGCTGATCCAGGGCGAGCGGCATGCCAACTTTAAAGTGGCGCTGTCGGGTGATCCCGTCGCCGACCGTAGCAGCTTGCAGGATGCCCTGACGTCATTGCGCAAGATTGTGGCTACCCTTCCAGCAGACCCTTACCTATTGATGGATACCAGTCCCTGGCGCAGTGAGAACATCCAGCCGGGCGACCTTGCCTCAGCAGGAGAGATTTCTGAGCAGGTTACTACCTTGGCCAAAGGTCAGGACCTCGTAGGATTCTATGCCGGAGGCCCCGTCTATCGCGGCTTCGCCAGTTCATGGGGCAGTTTTGGCTGGCATGAAGCCAGTAGCTGCACCTTTGACTGGAGCCTTTTTGAACCGCAGGGCAACGCCGTCAAGTCCATGTATGCCAGCACCTACTGGGATAGCAGCAAGGTAGCCATGCAAATGGACAGCGCTCAGCGGCAGCTGGCACATTTCGGTAAGCCAACCCGCCAGCTTTCGCCCGGCGAGTACCGCGCATATCTTGCTCCGGCGGCCTTGAATGAGGTAGTAGGCCTTTTGAACTGGGGTAGCTTTTCTGCCCGGCAACTGGCCACCAAGCGCAGCGCACTGCAAAAATTACACAGCGGCCAGATGTCGCTCAGCCCGCTGGTAAGCTGGAGAGAGCAAGCCTCCGGATCGCTCTCTCCGGCCTTTACACCGGCAGGATTCCAGCGCCAAGACAAGCAGCTTGTCGAGGCCGGCAAGATGGTTGGTCAACTGGTCAGCCCGCGCAGTGCCCGTGAGTATGGTCTGACCCAGAACGGTGCCAGCAATGGCGAAAACTCGCAATCGCTGGTCATGGAGGCTGGCACGCTCGCGACGGAAGACATTCTTAAAACACTGGGTACCGGGCTGTACATCGGCAATCTCTGGTACCTGAATTATTCAGATATGACCGTGGCTCGCCTTACGGGTATGACGCGCTTTGCCTGTTTCTGGGTAGAAAACGGAGAGATCGTCGCGCCAGTCAGTACGATGCGCTTTGATGACAGCATCTTCAACTTCCTGGGGTCCAGCCTGGAAGCCGTTACCCAGAATCGAGACCTGTGTGTCAGCGACAGCACTTACGGTCAGCGACACACCGACTCAACCTTGCTGCCCGGCGTACTTACCAGCCGCTTTACGCTGACGCTTTAGTTATCCCCACCTTGCCTGGCAGCCTCGTCAAGCACGAGGTGGCCGGGCCGTTTTTCGCTGTGATTGTTACTGACCTTCCGACGTAGCCAGGAATATCCGATGTCTGACGATCCCGCAGAACCTTTGACGGCCCCGCCTGGCACACCGAGGGCCTTTATCTGGCATTACAACCGGCTATATCCCGGCTGGAATATCGCTATCGTCCTGTTGCAACTGTTTGCAGCGGCCTGTACCACACTGATTCCCTACGCTATTGGCCAAATCACTGGTGCTGTCAGTCAGGGGCTCTGGAGCAGTATCGACCTGTTCGAGGCTTGTCTGCCCTACATTTTGATGCTTGCCGGACTGGCACTAGGGGAAATGCTGTTCTCCCGATCCATGAGCATCTGCATGATCATTGTGCGTCCGATGCAAAAACGTCGGGTGGCAGGCGATCTCTTCGCCTATCTGCAACAGCACTCTCATCGCTACTTTAGTGAGCGGTTTGCCGGCAGTCTGTCACAGCGCATCAGCGAAGCGAGCGTCGGGCTGCTCGAAATCAACTATATGGCTGTAGTGGAACTGATGCCGATAGCAGTAACGCTCATCGGCTCGCTCGTGTTATTGGCCACAGCCTCCCTGTGGTTAAGCCTGAGCCTTTTTGCCTGGATGCTGCTCTATGTCACGGCGTCTTATCAGATGGCCAAGCGTGCGCAGGTGTTTGCCCATACCCATGCGGAAGCGCGCAGCACTACGTCCGGTAAGATAGTCGATGCAGTAACCAATCTGAACAGCGTTCGACTTTTTGCCCGGAATCAATATGAGCGGCAGTACCTGGACCGCTACCTGTCCCAAGAAAAACAAGCGGCGCGGCGGTCGTTTTTCTTCATGGAGCGGGTTCGCTGGTTTCAAGATGCAATGGCTCTGATCCTCCGGCTGGGCCTGATCATACTTGCGTTGTATCTCTGGCATTTGAACCGTATCGATGTCGCTCAATTCGTTATGGTGGCCAGTCTTGGATTATTGATTGTCGCCAACGCCAAATACCTGAGTTATCAGTTCCTGCACTTTTTTGAATCAAGCGGCAATATTCAAAACAGCGTCGACACCTTAATCAAACCTCATGAATATCCAGAGCGAGAAACTGCACAGGATGTAAAAATTGAGCATGGGGATATAGAACTTGAGAATGTTACGTTTGGTTATTCAGCCAGCCGCCCGATACTTCACAACTTTCCCCTTAAGATACCGGCAGGGCAACGTGTCGGTATTGTTGGATACTCCGGGTCAGGAAAGTCCACATTACTGAACTTGCTACTTCGCTTATATGAACCACAACAGGGTAACATCCGAATTGACGGTATTGAAATACGGAATATGACCTATGAGTCGCTTTATCGACAAGTAGGCCTTATTCCTCAGGAGCCTGGTTTATTTCATCGCACGCTGAGTGAAAACATTGGATATGGAAAAGAAAAAGCCAAACAGGATGATATTGAAATAGCGGCACGACGTGCTCACGCTCATGACTTCATCAAGCAAATGGAGCAAGGTTATGAAGCCCTCGTTGGCGAGCGTGGCGTTAAGTTATCCGGAGGCCAAAGGCAGCGTATTGCCATTGCGCGGGTATTAATTAAAAACGCCCCGATTCTCATTATGGATGAGGCGACATCCAGTCTTGATTCCGAGACGGAGCGTCTCATTCAAAATAGTTTGGATGAAATTATGGGAGACAAGACGGTGTTGGTCGTTGCACACCGGCTTTCCACTATCGCTCATCTGGATCGGATATTGGTGATGGACAAAGGGCGGCTCATAGAGGACGGAAGTCACCAACAGCTGCTGGCCAAGAAAGGCGCTTACGCCAAGCTTTGGGCTCATCAGGCCGACGGCAGCTTTGGTGTTGAAATTACCGCTGACGAAAACGAAATCGCTTCGGCAAAATAACACTCCCGGTCAGATAGCTTTTATCAACTTCAACGGGCCATAGACGCTACCTTGTCTATGGCCCGCCTTTATAACCTGATTAATATTCACTAAAGAGTTACTGGTCGATACGAGTAATTTATCGCCTAACCTACAAATTAAAATGACCAGCCAGTCATATATTGAATACATAGTATTTAGAGCAAGAACCCTAACGAATTAAACAAGACACTTACATAACCTTTAAACCACTTTAATTTACCTGCTCTAAAAAGAGACGATCGCACACAAACAGTGCAACAGCACTACACGTGCACGCGCTTAAAGGCTTATTAAAAATTGTATGCACCTATACACCCTCCTATTTTCCGACTATTCAGCAGTCGTTCAGAAATTTTATAAACATTAGTTACATTGGCACATGCCTTGCTCAGTAAAAGATGTTGATGATTCTCACCAACCTGCTGGGAATTTAAATGAAAACAACGCCGTACTTATCGGATTACCTCCATGTGCTGAACGCACTTTTGGTAAATAAGGGCCAGAAGCTCTATTTGACTGATGCAGCCAAAACTACAACGTAAGCAACGTCCTAACTAATTACGACGCGCTGTTACTTGGAGCGGGCCTTTATTGGCTCGATGGCTTCGTGTTGTCGATTTAATGCAGAGGACGTTTGATGGGTAATGCTGTTACTAAAGTTGAAGCCGGAGGGCTTCATACTAATAAGGTGAATCAAACTCAGGTATTAGGTATACCGTTCAAACCGAACCGCTCTTCGTTACGTACTGTATCGCGCCGAGACTTATCACTGCTGGCAGGTTTATCCCTTCTGCTACATGGCGGCATCTGGTGGTATGTCAATAACGCGCCGGCTGAACAGCTGGAAACACCGCCTAAGATTCCCGAGATGGTCGTGGAGTTTTCCAGCCCTACGCCGCCTGCGCCGGAGCCGCCTCCTCCTCCGCCACCGCCACCTCCACCGCCGCCGGAACCCGAGCCGCCCAAGCCCGAGAAGCCAAAGCCCAAGCCGGTTGAAAAACCCAAGCCCAAGCCTAAGCCCGTGCAAAAGCCTACACCGCCTGCGCCACCCGCGCCGCCGCAGCCAACCCCTGCGGCACCGGCTCCCAAAGCGCCGCCTGCACCGCCCGCCCCACCGGCGCCGGTCAAGGAAACCGCTGCGGTGTCAGGCCTCGCCAGTCTGGGCAATCCGCCGCCGGAATACCCCTCACTGGCACTACGCCGGGGTTGGGAAGGCAGCGTCACCCTGCGTATCCGCGTACTGCCTAATGGGCGTGCCGGCAGCGTGGACGTGACCAAGTCCAGCGGCAAGAAGCAACTGGATGATGCGGCGGTAGAAACAGTACGTGGTTGGAAATTCATACCGGCCAAGCGCGGCGACACGCCTATCGAAGGCTTCGCCACACAGACCATTGATTTCAAGCTGCCTCAATAACGGCCGCTTGTACCGACAAGACGATTCATGAGGGTAACGATATGAACAGCTCACTGACTTCTTTGATTGTTCCCGGCGTACTTTGGGCGCTGATCCTGTTCTCTGTAGTGACCTGGGCGATCCTGCTCATCAAGGGTATCCAGTTCACCAAACAGAAAGGCGAAAACAAGCGCTTCCAGAAAGCCTTCTGGGCAGCGCCGGATCTGCTCACCGCCGCCGAGCACTCCTCGCAATACCCTGGCGCGCTGGCTCGTATCGCCAACAGCGGGTTTGCCGCACTGGTCACCACCGAGTCCCCCAAGAACACCCAGCAGCTGGCCCAGACCATCAACCGCTCGGATCGCCTGGAGCGCAACCTACGCCAGCAGATCCAGAAGGAGCGGCGTGCGTTGGAAAGTGGCCTGGCGATTCTGGCCAGTATCGGCAGTACCTCGCCCTTCATCGGCTTGTTCGGCACCGTGTGGGGCATTATGGAAGCCCTGCAAAGCATCGGCGCTTCCGGCTCCGCCAGCCTTGAGACCGTGGCCGGTCCTATCGGTCACGCACTGATCGCCACCGGCGTCGGTATTGCCGTCGCCGTTCCTGCGGTGCTGGTCTACAACTTCTTCCTGCGTCGCCTGAAGCTGGCTGCCGCGCTGATGGAAGACTTCGCCCATGACTTCGACAGTCTGGCCCAGCGCAGCGCCTTTGTAGTGACCCGCCAACCGATTTCCCATACCGCCGCTGACATGAGGGAGGCAAGCTAATGTCCTTTTCAACTCAAGACAGCGACGAAGTACTGAGCGAAATGAACGTCACGCCCCTGGTGGATGTGATGCTGGTACTGCTCGTGGTGTTTATCGTCACCGCCCCGCTCATGACCAATGCCATCAAGGTCAACCTGCCCAAGACCGATGCCGTCGCTCCGGCCGAGCAGAAGGATCCGGTGATCGTCAGTGTGGACAAGGACGGCAAGTTCTATCTGGACAAATCCGAGCTGCAACCTGAACTCCTGGAGACAAGCCTCAAGGATGTGAAAGCCAAGGACCCGGAAGTGCGCGTCCGGCTGCAAGCCGATGAAGGCGTGAATTATGGACAAGTCGCCAAGGCCATGGCGTCCATTGAACGTTCGGGAATCACCCGCATTGCGGTCATGACCTCCCGCTAGATCCCCCGCTGTACAGCCGTCCCGCTTGCGCTTGCGTAAGAGGGTTGGGGAACGGCTGCTTCAAAAAAAGAGAAACCGCCCGGGAAGGCACAACCCACCGGCGCGCAGGCGGCCCATAAAGCCACATAAAACAACGCCTCACCTTTGGGGATGAAAGAGTGATGATGAGAGATATAGCCAGAACGTTTGCTCCCAAACCTCTCGCTGCGGCCGTACATCGGTATCGTTTCCTACCGTTGTGCCTGGCCCTTGGCGTAGCACCTTTGGTTCATGCACAGCAGGCGACGGAGGAGGAAGCGCCACCGTCTACAGCCGCCGCTGTAGCCGCTTCGCCCGAGGCAGCGGTATCAACAACACAGTTACAACGCATTGAGGTTACAGGCTCCGCTATCCGCCGGGTTGACGCAGAAACCGCCGTGCCCGTAACCATCCTGCGAGCTGAGCAATTGCAAAAGGAAGGCGTCCGGACTACCGAAGAGCTGGTAAGCCGTATCGTGGCGAGTCAGTCCAATTACAACGCCAGTAGAGCCGTGGGTGAAAGTACAGGTGGTGCCTCATTTGCTGACATGCGCGGCATTGGTGCCAACAAGACGCTGGTTCTGCTAAATGGCCGCCGCCTGGCAAACAATGCTATCGATGGCAGCGCAGTCGACCTCAACACTATTCCCTTCGCTGCGCTTGATCGTGTTGAGATCCTGCGGGACGGTGCTTCTGCGTTGTACGGCACAGATGCCATTGGAGGCGTCATTAACTTCATCACCAAGACCAGTGTTACAGACGGGCAAGTCAGCATGGGGTATGACTACCCGACCCATTCCGGCGGTGGTGAAAGCCGAAACTTCAATGGCAGCTGGGGCTTCGGGGATCTGGAGAATGATCGCTTCAATGTCTTCGGTGTACTCAACTATGACAAGCAGCACCACCTTTCAGCGATTGACCGCTCATTTACCAAAGACTATCAACCCGAACGCGGCCTGAACGGTACTTCGGGCCGGGCCTTTCCGGCCACTTACAACCAAAATGGGTTTAGCGAAAACCCGGCTGCAGCGTCAGGCTGTAGCGGCCCTAACCTGATCAATGCCAACGGGAACTGTCGCTATAGCACGCGTAGCTATATCGATGCGCTGCCTGAAACAGAAAAGACCTCTATCTTTTCCAAGGCTACAGGCAAGCTTGGTGACGATCATAACGTCAGCCTCGATTATTTCTGGGCTCGCAATAACAACACAACAATCATCGGCCCAAGCCTGGTTACAGGTCTTGAGATCAATCCAGGCACATCGTTTTACCCAGGGAATGGCATAACCCCAGCCCCTACCTCTTTTGCAATCGACCCGACCCAACCGGTTGGAGTGGACTTTCGGCAGGAGGCGACAGGGGCTCGTGTTCAGTATGACCAGAACACCAGCCAGCGCCTTCAGCTTACGTTTGATGGCAATGTCGCAGGATGGGATTACAACGTAGGAGCTTCCTACAACGAGAACAAGGTCGTTAGCAGTTTGCACAGCGGCTATACGGATGATGAGCTGATTACCGAAGGGATTGCCAATGGCACGCTAAACCCCTTCGGCGAACAGACCCAGGCAGGTCTAAACCTGTTGAATTCAAGCAATCTGAGCGGTGATTACCAGACTGCTGTAGGTCGAGTTAAAGCAGTAGATGGACGAGTGAGCCGTGAGATTGGTGATTGGTTTGGCGCAGGCCCCTCCGCGCTAGCCATTGGTGGTGAGTTCCGTAAAGAAGAGTTCTCTACCTCCATTGAGGAGTGGGCAGGCAACCTCAGTAGCCTTGGCGTAGACCCTGCTGGTTCTGTTTCTGCCGACAGACACGTCAGTGCTGAATATGCTGAGCTTAACGTGCCTGTACTTGACTCGCTGGAGCTCACTGCCGCGGTACGTCACGATAAGTACAGCGATGTAGGCGGCACAACTAACCCCAAGTACTCCTTCCGCTTCCAACCCATAAAGGAATTAGTGGTTCGCGGGGCGTACAGCGAGGGCTTCCGAGCGCCTTCACTGTATGAGCTGTATAACCCGAACTTTATCACCTGGACCGCTGGCGATTACAACGACCCGGCACTTTGCTCGGGTGGTAACGCTGCTGCAGGCGGCTTGGCCAGCCGAGACTGCTCACAGCAATTCCGCAATCGAAGCGGCGGTAATCAGGACCTGGCACCTGAAACCGCCCGTAACGTCACACTCGGCTTCGTCTACCAACCCGTGCGTAACCTGTCCGTCGGGCTGGATTTCTGGTGGATCGATATTTCCGGCCAGATCGAGGAATTTCCGGAGGCCTCCGTCTTTGACAACCCTGAAACTTACTCTGATCGTATTGTGCGAGCAGCTGATGGTTCAATCGACTATATCGTCACGGGTCTAGCCAACCTGGGCAAAGTCAAAACCAATGGTGTTGACGTAACCCTGGACTATCGCTTCCCGACTTCGCCGTACGGCCAGTTTGGCCTGACGCTGCAAGGCACGGTAGTCAATCGCTACGACTATCAGGAACAGAAGGGAGGCGCCTACATCGATAACGTAGGTAATTACGCCTCTGGGGGCGATGGTCGCGTCGTAGCTCGCTGGAAACATGCGCTGACCGCCAGTTGGGCCAAAGGCCCCTATAGCGCATCACTCACTAACCGGTTCCAGTCCCGCTATCGCGACTACGACACCGAGGGCCATGAGCGTGTGGCGTCCTATTCCGTATGGGACTTGAGCGCAAGCTATACCTGGAACAAAACGCTGGATCTGGACGTAGGCGTCAAAAACCTCTTTGACCGTGATCCGCCGTTCTCAAACCAGGCCGATACCTTCCAGAGCGGCTACGACCCCCGATATACCGACCCGCTGGGCCGCACACTGTTTACACGGGCGACCTATCACTTCTAACCCTTTTGCCTGTCTCCGGCTGCCCTGACTGGAGACAGACACATGCCACTGCTGGATCGAATAACAGCGCTCTGTAGCAGCCCTCTCGGCTCGCACAGACGCATTGATCAGATTGAGTGTTCGTCGGGGTCCTAACGCCTCGCCGACATCAGCTACCTTAAAAGGAATTGGTCATGTTGAAGTCCGCTCCACGTCTTGCTGTAAAGCCGCTTGCCTCTGCCTTTAACCGTCATCGTCCTCTGCCAGCGCTTCTCTTTGCCCTGAGCGTCCTTGCCTCCACTGTCTATGCGCAGACACCTGAAGCCACCGATGAAAGCAGCGCCACGGAAACACGCTCGGAAACACGCCTCAACAACGTGACGGTCACTGGCTCGAATATCCGTGGCTCGGACAGTGCCAAGGCAGACCCGGTGCAGGTCATCAGTGCCGAAGAGATCCGCGAATCCGGCAGGGCGACCGTAGCCGACTTCCTCAAGGACCTCGCTGCCAATGGCGGACAGAGCTACAACGAGAGTTTCAGCAACAGCTTTGCGCCTGGTGCAGCCGGTATTGCGCTGCGCAACCTGAGCCAGAAATACACATTAGTTCTGGTAAACGGCCAGCGTCTGCCCAATTACGCCTTTGCACAAAACCTGTCAGACGTTTTCGCCGACATCAATACCATTCCAATGTCAGCGGTGGATCGCATTGAAGTCCTCAAGGATGGTGCATCTTCTGTTTATGGGTCCGATGCCGTTGCTGGCGTGGTCAACATCATTCTCAAGCAGAAGGATGAAGGCATTACGGTTGGTGCCGATCGCGGCTGGAGCGACGACGGCGGTGGTGATCAGAAAAGCGGCTATATCGCGGGCGGTATCGGCAATCTGGATAAGGACCGCTTCAATATCTCGTTTGGTCTGGATGCCTATCAGCGTGACATGGTCATGGCCAGCGACCGGGATTATCTGGCCAGCGGCAACTACACCAAGCCCGGCTTTGCCGGATACACCGGCTGGGGAACAACCAACGTCTGACGGCCTTCGGGACAAGAGCCGTACTCCACGACATGCCCGGCAGGCTCGCAGCTGATGCCCTACGCCAGTTTTGGACTGCCCTACTCCAGCAACGTCTGTGGCTATAACATCCAGCCCTGGATGACCGTTATTCCCAAGACCGAGCGTTACAACAGCTACGCTCGCGGCACGTTCCGCTTCAACGATAATCTCGAAGGATACGGTGAAGTGCTCTACAGCCAGACCCACACCTGGCAGAGCTTTGCACCAGCTGCCTTCTCAAGCAGCAGCTATCACTACAACGCGGCAGGCGAGGTCGAGCGCGTTCCCAATATTCTTCCCGCAGGCAACCCCTACAACCCGTTCGGAGTCGACACACCATTCAGTACCTCCTTCCTGCAACCCGGCGGCCGTACGTCCAAGATCGACGAGGATTCCTACCGCGCCATGACCGGTCTCAGAGGAACGATTGCCGATACAGCGTGGGACTGGAACGCCAACCTCTCGTATGCAGGCAACCGTGTCGAGAACAACAGCAAGACGCTGGGCTACTCGGCCTTGCAGGATGCGCTCAACAACGGAACGTACAATTTCAATAATCCTGAACTTACGCCCGATACGGCGCGTGGGCTGCTGATTAACAGCACCCGTATCGGTCATACCAGAACCAAGGCTGCCAACTTCACCTTTGCCAACTCCGATCTGTATGAACTGCCAAGCGGTCCTATCGGGCTGGCCTTGGGCGGGGAAATTCGTTCAGAGTCGATGAATACACCGGCCGCTGATGAGATCCTGTCGGGCGAGGTCATGAACTCGGGGCTGAATTCATTTTCGGGTAATCGCGTCGTCAAGGCGCTTTTCGCCGAGTCCACCATCCCGGTACTCGACAGCCTGGAGCTGAATGCCTCGGGCCGTGCGGACTGGTACAGCGATTTTGGCAAGGCCTTCTCACCCAAGTTTGGCTTTCGCTGGCAGCCAGAGGATCGCGTCACGTTCCGGGGTTCCTGGAGCCGTGGTTTCCGTGCGCCGACCATACCGGAAAACGCCGATAGCGCCTCTGTTTCCTATATCACCGCAACGGACCCCTACGACCCGCTTCGCCCAGGCCAGAACTTCAATATCAACCGCTTCCAGGAGTCGAATCCAGAGCTCAAGCCTGAGCGCACCAAGAACATCAGCCTGGGCGTTGTAGTTGCACCCACACCGCTCACCACTATCGGGCTCGATTACTACCACATCGATATCGAGAACTATATTGACGCCGTCTCGGCGAACTATGTGATCGAGAATCAGGACAGCTACCCCGGCCAGGTCATTCGTGATGAGGACGGTCACCTGACCCGGGTAATCACCCGGTACGAGAACCTGGGCCACCTGAAAACTTCCGGCTATGAGCTGACCCTTGCGCAGCGTCTGCCTACCGATGGCTTTGGCGACTTCATCCTGACCAGCGACTGGACCTATCTGAAGGAGTATCGCTACCCGGAATATCCAGATGCACCGCTGATCAATGTGGCAGGTGGTAACTACGAAGCCGCTATGCCGCGCTGGAAAGCCAATACCGGGCTGACCTGGAACTACAGTGACTGGAGCACACGCTTGAGCTGGTTGTACACGGGCAGCTATCACCAATCCTATCTGGACTCCCTGGCCACCGAGGGCAAGGACAAGGTCAGCAGCTACAGCCAGTTCGATGCATCGGTCAGCTACAGGGGTTTCAAGAACCTCACATTACGGGCCTCTCTGGAAAACATTGCCAACAAGAAGCCGCCGTATGACCCTGCTCTGGGCAGTAACTACTACTACGACATTTCCCAGTACGACCCCATGGGGCGTTACCTACGTGTAGGCTTCGATTACAAGTTCATGTAAGGGAGCAAACCCGGCAGCGCTGGCTGCCGGGTTCTGGTGTTGCTGACAGCAGGCCTTAATAGATGGCCGAACGAGCTTCAATGTGTGTTCATAAGGAGTGAAGCGGTGTTTTCAACAGGGTCGATTCACACGTACAGCCGCTTGATGGTACTGCTTGTTTCCTGCCTCGTTTCATCGGCGTTATTGGCCACCCCACACAGCTACATGACGGTCTATGGCGATCCGCCAAAGTACCCCGAAGACTTCCAGCATTTTGATTATGTAAACCCCGACGCGCCCAAGGGAGGGTCGCTCAGGCGCTCGGCCAAATCGATCGACCGTTTCAACTTCCTGCTGCCTTATCTCGACAAGGGTACTGGTGTCGGCCAGATCGATGCATGGGTCTACGAGCCACTGGCCTATCGCTCGCTGGACGAGCCCTATACGGTATATGGTCTGATTGCCGAAAAGATGGAGCGCGACCCAGACAACCGTTGGGTACGCTTTTTTCTCAACCCCAAGGCACGCTTTCATGACGGCACGCCCGTTTTAGCCGAGGATGTTCGCTTCACCTTCGAGACCTTGATGACCAAGGCCAGCCTGAGCTTTCGGCAGCTGTACGGTGACGTAAAAGACGTCACCATTGAAAGCGACCGGCAGATCCTGTTTACCTTCAAGACGAACGAAAACCGCAGTTTGGCGCTGGATCTGGCGTCCATGCACATTCTACCAGCGCACTGGTGGAAAGACCGCGACTTTGCCACCGGCAATGGTTTCGAACCGCCGTTGGGGAGCGGGCCTTATAAGGTCTCTCATGTCGATCCGGGACGCACTGTCACCTTCGAGCGCGTCAAGGACTGGTGGGCAAAGGAACTGCCGGTGACTCGGGGGCTGTACAATTTCGACACGCTCACCGTCGACTTCTTTGCCGACACCGATGTCGCCCGTGAGCTGCTGCTGGCCGGCGCCTATGACTACAACCGCGAGTATTCCGCCACAGGCTATACCATCCGTTACGACAGCCCCGCCCTGCGCGATGGGCGCTTGCAGAAAGACATCCTGGCGACGGGAAAACCCGTCCGCGCTCAGGGCTTTGTCTTCAACCTGGACAAGCCCTACTTTCAGGATCGCCGGGTCCGCCAGGCCATTGCCATGCTCTGGGATTTCGAGTGGACCAACAAACAGCTCATGCGCAGCTTTTACAAGCGCCAGCAGAGCTACTTTCCTAAAACTGAAATCGCTGCCACACAGCTACCGGATGCACAGGAGCTGAAAATCCTCGAGCCCTTTAGAGGCCAGATACCGGATGAAGTCTTTACCGAGGTGTTCCAGCCGCCCAAGACCGACGGTACGGGCTTTATCCGTGACAAGCAGCTCGCAGCCCTGCACCTGCTTGAGGAAGCCGGTTGGCATCCCAAGGGTGACCAGCTCGTCAACGCCAATGGCGATCCCCTGATATTTACCTTTCTCAGCGGGCAATCCGGTTTTGATCGAATGGTGCTGCCCTTCAAGCGGACACTGGCTCAGATAGGTATCGGGTTGAACATCCGTAACGTGGATACGGCGCAGTACATTAACCGCACCAACAGCCGTGACTACGACATGATCGTGACCGGCTTTCCCCGGGGAGGCGACCCCAGCGCATCACCAGGGCGGGAACTCTTTGATTATTACGGCTCCGACAGTGCCAACCGGGTGGGTAGCTCCAACGCCATCAACCTGAAGAATCCAGTAGTCGACCGGCTTATCGAAGGCGTGGCAAATGCCAGGAGTCGCGATGAGATGGTGCATTACGCCCGTGCGCTCGACCGGGTCCTGCAATGGGGTTACTACATGATTCCGCACTATTACTCGGGCGGCGAGCCAAGTGTTTTCCGTAACCGTTTTGGCCGGCCTCGTATCGCGCCCGATTATGAAGAGGGCCTCGACACCTGGTGGGAAGTCAGCCCAACCCCGCTCACCAACGAGCAGATGGCCGAGCGGCTACAGGAGAAACTCTAATGGCAGCCTACATTCTCAGGCGTTTGCTGTTTATTGTGCCCACGCTTCTGGTCATCCTGATCGTCAACTTTGCCATTATCCAGGCAGCCCCTGGCGGGCCGGTGGATCAGGCTATTGCTCGCCTGCAAGGAATGGGTAGCCAGGGCGGTATCGCAGGAGGCAGCCATGACGGAGCGGCCGGAGCCTCGTCAGGCTCGCGGGGTAGCCGAGGCCTGGACCCTGAGCTGATCAAGGAAATCGAACGGCAGTACGGCTTCGACAAGCCGCCGCTTGAGCGCCTTTGGCTGATGATCAGCAACTACGCGCACCTGGATTTTGGCACCAGTTTTTTCCGCGGCGCCAAGGTGACGGACTTGATCCTGGAAAAGCTGCCGGTATCCCTTTCACTCGGCTTTTGGGCCACGTTGATCACTTACCTGATCTCGATTCCCCTTGGGATACGCAAGGCGATCCGTCATGGCAGCGCATTCGATGTCTGGACCAGCACCGCTATCATCGTAGGCTATGCCCTACCAGCCTTTCTGTTCGCCATGTTTCTGATCGTGGTCTTTGCTGGTGGCAGCTACTTCAGCCTGTTCCCCGCCGTAGGGCTCACCTCAGAAAACTTCGACCAACTCAGTCTCATGGGCAAAGTAATGGATTACTTCTGGCATCTGGTGCTGCCTGTTTCGGCCCTGGTCATTGGCGGGTTCGCCACGTTGACCATCCTGACCAAAAACAGCTTTCTGAATGAAATCAGCCGTCAGTATGTGGTCACGGCACGGGCCAAGGGAATGACCGAGCGCGGCGTGCTTTACAAGCATGTCTTTCGCAATGCCATGCTGCTGGTGATTGCCGGGATTCCCCAGGCGCTGATCGAGGTGTTCTTTGCTGGCTCCCTGCTGATCGAGGTGATCTTTTCCCTCGACGGCCTGGGCCGCATGAGTTACGAGGCGGCACTCTACCGCGACTATCCGCTGGTGTTCGGCTCGCTGTTCATCTTCACGCTGTTTGGCCTGCTGATCAAACTGGCCGGGGACATCTCCTATACCCTGGTCGATCCCCGCATCGATTTTTCGGCGAGGAACGCCTGATGCTAACACTGTCGCCCTTGAGTCAACGCCGCTTTGCCCGCTTCAGGGCCAACCGCCGCGGCTGGTGGTCATTCCGGATCTTTTGCGGATTGTTGGTGATCTGCCTGTGTGGCGAGCTGATCGCCAACGATAAACCCCTGGTAGTGGGCTACCAGGGCTCGCTGTATTTCCCGATATTCAAGCGCTATACCGAAACCGAGTTTGGCGGCCAGCTGCCCTTCCAGCCGGACTACCGCAGCGAATACGTACAGAAACTGATAGAGGACCAGGGCGGCTGGATGGTCTTCCCGCCTATACCCTTTAGCGACAACACGGTGAACTATGATCTTTCTGTTCCCTCTCCCAGCCCGCCCAGCCAGGCGAATTGGCTAGGCACAGATGAACAGGCGCGCGATGTCCTGGCACGTGTGATCTTTGGGGCACGTATTTCCATCCTTTTTGCCTTGGCACTTACAGCCATCAGCGCGGTGATTGGAGTTACCGCTGGCGCTCTGCAAGGGTATTACGGCGGCTGGGTCGATCTGCTAGGGCAGCGCTTTATCGAAATCTGGTCAGGCCTGCCGGTTCTATATCTGCTGATCATCCTGTCCGGCTTTGTGGAGCCCAACTTCTGGTGGTTGTTAGGCATCATGGCGATCTTTTCCTGGCTGGCGCTGGTAGACGTGGTTCGGGCCGAGTTCCTGCGCGGGCGCAGTCTGGAGTACGTCAAAGCGGCACGGGCGCTAGGGCTGTCTGATCGCAAGGTCATGTGGCGGCATATCCTCCCCAACGCGATGACCTCCACGCTCACCTATGTGCCCTTCATCATTACCGGGGCCATCACCACACTGACCGCCTTGGACTTTCTCGGCTTTGGCCTACCCGTGGGCACGGCGTCACTAGGCGAACTGGCTAATCAGGGCAAGCAGAACCTGCAAACACCCTGGCTGGCCATGACGGCCTTTTTTGCTCTTGCCCTGATCCTGAGCCTGCTGGTTTTTATAGGCGAAGCCTTCCGTGATGCATTCGACCCGAGGGCCGTGTGATGACCCAGAATCTGATTGAAATCCGTGACCTGAAAGTGGCTTTTTCCGGCCAGGAAGTCGTACACGGTATCGACCTGGATATTCGCCGTGGCGAATGCCTGGCGCTGGTGGGCGAATCCGGCTCGGGCAAATCCGTTACGGCCCACTCGATCCTGCGCCTGCTGCCCGCGTCCATCACCGCCACCTCCGGCAGCATCTGCTACAACGGTGAAAACCTCGTGATCGCAGACGAAAAACGTCTGCGTACCCTGCGCGGCAACCGTATCGCCATGATCTTTCAGGAACCCATGACGTCCCTCAATCCGCTACATACCGTGGAGCGGCAGATCAGCGAAGTGCTGGCGCTCCACAAGGGCTTGGGCGGCAAGCAGGCGCGTGCACGGGTGATCGAATTATTGGAGCTGGTCGGCATACGCGAGCCGATCAAACGGCTCAAGGCCTATCCGCATCAGCTCTCGGGCGGCCAGCGCCAACGGGTGATGATCGCCATGGCGCTGGCCAACGAGCCGGAACTGCTGATTGCCGATGAACCCACCACGGCCCTGGACGTGACAGTACAGCAGAAAATTCTGGAGCTTCTCAAAGACCTCCAGGCACGTCTTGGTATGTCGCTGCTGCTTATCAGCCATGACCTGAACCTGGTCCGGCGAATTGCCCAGCGCGTCTGTGTGATGCGTAACGGCGTGGTGGTTGAGCAGAACAGCTGTCAGACCCTCTTTTTCGCACCGCAGCATACCTACACCCGTACGCTGATCAATGCCGAACCCGATGGCGAGCCGGTCCTTGCCAGCAGCGATGCCTCACTGGTACAGGCGCAGGATGTGCGCGTCTGGTTCCCACTGCCCAAGCCACTCTTCAGCCGCCAGCGCCACTATGTCAAAGCCGTGGACGGCGTGAGCTTTGAACTGAAAAAAGGCCGTACCCTCGGTATCGTGGGTGAATCCGGCTCGGGCAAATCCACCCTGGGCCAAGCGATCCTGCGGCTGGTCCAGTCCGAGGGCGGCATCCGCTTTCAGGGGCAGTCGATCGAAACCTTCAACGCCAAGCAGATGCGCCCGCTGCGCCGCCACATGCAGGTAGTGTTTCAGGACCCGTTCGGCAGCCTGAGCCCGAGAATGTCGGTCGAGCAGATCATCCGTGAGGGCTTGGACATTCACGCGATTGGCACACCCAAAGAGCGAGAGGCAGCGATCATTCAAGTTCTGGAAGAAGTAGGTCTCGATCCTGAAACACGGCACCGCTATCCTCATGAGTTCTCGGGCGGCCAGCGCCAGCGCATCTCCATTGCCAGGGCGCTTGTGCTGCAACCTGAGCTGATGTTGCTCGACGAGCCTACGTCTGCCCTGGATCGTACCGTTCAAAAGCAGGTTGTTGATCTGCTGCGCAACCTTCAGGCGATTCATGGGCTAACGTATCTGTTCATCAGTCATGATCTGGCTGTGGTTCGGGCATTGGCCCATGATCTCATTGTCATCAAGGATGGCAAGGTCGTGGAACACGGCGAGGCTCGCCAGATCTTTCAGGCGCCACAACACCCGTATACTCAGGAATTACTGGCGGCTTCGGTCGCACCATTGGAACGCTCAGGCGCGATCGTTGACCGACAACGGGCCTGAATCAAGGAGGACTCATGAGCATTACCCTGCGCGCCATCCATGAGCGCGATGCCGAGGCGTTGGCATCGATTCTGAACCAGCCGCGCGTACGTTGGGGTACTCTGCGCCTGCCCTACCGACCCACCCAGAGCATGGGCGACTGGATCAGGCAGCACCCGGCTGAAGATGTCCGGGTGCTCGCTGAACAACAAGGAACCGTGCTGGGCTTTGCAACGCTCAACCGCATGAAAGGCCGCCGGATTCATGTGGCGGAGCTGGTCATCGCAGTCGGGGATGAACACGCCGGCAAAGGCGTGGGAACCCAGCTCATGGCGGCACTGATTGACGCCGCCGATAACTGGATGAACCTCAAACGTATTGAGCTGACGGTGTATACGGACAACGCGCCGGCTATCGCCCTGTATGAAAAATTCGGCTTTGTCCACGAGGGTACGCATGTTGCCTATGCCTTTCGTGACGGCGCCTATGTGGATGTCTATTGTATGGCCCGGGTGAGCGCATGAAGGATGTGGTAAAGGGCGCGCTGCTGGCACTGGCTGTGTTGCTCCAAGGCTGTGAGCCCACCGGAAAGACTGCCGAAACGCAAACGCCAGCCGTACCGAAGGTGGACATCGCAACGGTCACGCCCTCGACGGAGCCGCTAACCACGCGGCTGACCGGGCGGATGGAGGCCTATCGTACGGCGGAAGTCCGTGCCCGCGTGGAGGGTATTGTGGAAGCCCGCACCTATCGGGAAGGCCAGGAGGTCAAGGCCGGTACGTTGCTGTTCCGTATTGATCCGGCTCCACTCAAGGCCGAGTTGGCGGCGGCTGAAGCCGAACTGGCCCAGGCACGTGCAGCCGCCGATGCGGCCGAGGACATTGCCAAACGCTCCAAACAACTGATGGCCGATGAGTCCATCAGTGCCCAGCAGTACCGCAAGGACTTCTTTACCGAGAAGCAGGCACGGGCAACCGAGAAGGCAGCCGAAGCCAAGGTACAAAGTGCCCGCCTCAAGCTCGCCTATGCCAACGTGACCTCGCCGATTGCCGGCCGCGCACGCCGGGCCGAGGTCACCGAGGGTGCATTGGTCGGTCAGGATGAAGGCACCAAGCTCACTACAGTCGAACAGATCGACCCGATCTATGTGAACTTTGCCCAGCCCATGGCTGATTCCCTGGCGCTCCGGCAGAGCCTTCAGAATGGCAAAAACGACAGCAAGCTCATCCTGCGTCTACGCCTGAGCAATGGCTCGACCTACCCTTTGAACGGCACCCTGCTTTTCTCCGATTGGGCCGTGGATGAAAAGACCGATACCGTAGCCATGCGCGCCATCTTCGACAACCCGGACCATCTGCTACTACCGGGCATGTACGTGCAGGTCGAATTGCAGCAACCCAGCGAGAAACAGGCTGTTCTTATTCCCCAACAGGCCCTGACGCGAACGCGCGAAGGCGCGTATGCCATGGTTGTCGACGAGACCAACCACGTCCACAGCCGCCCGATTTCCGCCGATACGCTCGAAGGCAACCAGTGGCGCGTTACGGACGGCTTGAACGCCGGCGAACGGGTCATCCTCAGTGGCAGCGCCCTGAAGGACGGCCAAGCCGTAGAACCCAAGCAAGCCACCCTGACGACCCAGCCCGTCGCCTCAAAAGAGTAAGCGCAGACCATGTCCTCGTTTTTCATTGCGCGCCCGGTATTCGCCTGGGTCGTCGCCATCATGATCTTTCTGGGTGGTGGCCTGACGGCGCTACGCCTGGCGGTGGAGCAATATCCTAACGTCTCGCCTCCGCGGGTAGGCATACAGGCCTATTACCCCGGGGCTTCAGCCGAGGTTATCGAGCGTACCGTTACCTCCGTTATCGAGCGCGAGCTGAGCGGTATCGAGGGACTGCTGTACTTCGCCTCCGACAGTACCGCTACGGGCGAGGTGGAGATCGGCCTGTCCTTTGAGCCGGGCACCAATCCGCAGATCGCCTCCATCGAGGTACAGAACCGCATCAAGCGCGTCGAGGAACGCTTGCCGGAAAGCGTACGGCGCCAGGGCATTGAGGTCGATAAAAGCGGCGACAACGACTTGCTGTTCGTCACGCTCCTGGCAGACAACCCGAACATCACGCATATCCAGATGGGCGACTACGCCACCACCGTGGTACGCCCTGCCCTGCTACGCGTGCCCGGCGTGGGCAAGGTGGAGGTCTACAGCCCCGAATACGCCATGCGGATCTGGCCGGACGTCCACAAGCTTACCGCCATGGGCGTGACCACTTCAGATATGGTCAGCGCCATCAACCGCTACAACGAGCGCATTACCCTCGGCTCCATTGGCACGCCTCCGGTGCCCGCCAATACCACACTGACGGCCCCGCTGACGGTTGAGGAAACCCTCGATACACCGCAGTCCTTTGGCGCGGTTCCGCTGCGGGTCAACCCGGACGGGTCGGCCCTGCGCATTCAGGATGTGGCTCGTGTCGAGCTGGGCAGCAACTATTACACCTACCCCTCCTACGTGAACGGCAGGCCTTGCGGCGCTATTTCCATCAAGCTTGCTCCCGGCGCCAACGCCCTTAGTACGGCGCAGGCGGTTAAGGCCACACTGGCAGAACTGTCCCAGCAGTTCCCACCGGGCATGCACTACCAGACGGCGTTCGATACGACGACCTACGTGCACATGTCCATCGTGAAGGTGGCCTATACGCTGATCGAGGCGATGGTGCTGGTTTTTCTGGTCATGCTGGTGTTTCTGCAAAACCTGCGCGCTACCCTCATCCCTTCCATTGTGGTGCCGATTGCACTGGCCGGTACCTGCGGCGCCATGTTGGCACTGGGTTTTTCCATCAACGTGCTGACCCTGTTCGGCATGGTCCTGGCTATCGGGATTCTGGTGGATGACGCCATTGTGGTGGTGGAAAACGTTGAACGCATCATGCGCGAGGAAGGGCTGGCGCCCCGTGAGGCGACGCTCAAAGCCATGCAGCAGATCAGCGGGGCCATTGTGGCGATTACGCTGGTGCTCACGGCTGTGTTCATTCCCATGGCCTTTTTCGAAGGGGCTACAGGCTCGATCTACCGGCAGTTCTCCGTGGCGCTGGCCGTGCCGATGGCGTTTTCGGCATTCCTGGCGCTCACGCTGACGCCTGCTCTGTGCGCCACGCTGCTCAAGCCGGCAACACCACACGCTGTCCGCCTAGGCAAGGCAGGACGCTGGGCGGCTTCCCTATCGGCAGGCTATCAACGCAGCTTGGGCGGTGTCCTGAATCGCCCGGTGCGCTTCGTGCTGCTGTATCTCGTTCTGCTGGCCGTGCTGGCGCTCTTGTTCAGCCGCCTGCCCGGCTCCTTTGTGCCAAACGAAGACAAGGGCAGTTTTGCCACCGTCGTGCTGCTTCCCACCGGCTCGACCCAGGAAATGACGCATCAGGTGGTAGAGGAAGTACAGGCGTATCTGCGCAGTGACCCTTCGGTCGGCCAGCTATTCACCTTGCAGGGTTTTAGTTATTTCGGTGGTGGCGAGAATGCCGCCATGATCTGGCCAAGCCTTAAAGACTGGTCCGAGCGCAAGGCCCCTGATCAACATGTGGATGCCATTATCGCGCGGCTGAATCAGCATTTCGCCGATGGCTCCTTGTCTATTCCCAATGTCACCATCCAGGCGCTGAACACTCCGCCCCTGCCCTCCATGGGGCGCACGGCGGGTATCGACATGCGCCTGCAGGATCGCGCAGGGCTAGGACATGAAGCGCTGATCGCGGCAAAAGACAAGCTCCTGGCACTGGCACGGCAGAACCCTGTATTCGCCACCGCCACCTACTCGGGGCAGGACGACACGCCGCAGCTCAAGGTCTCCATCGACCGCTTGAAAGCCCAAAGCATGGGCGTCTCGGTGGATGAGATCAATTCGACCATGGCGACCCTTTACGGCTCGCTCTATGTGGGAGATTTCATCCATGACAATCAGGTCCGCCGAGTCGTCATCCAGGCCGAGGGCAAGGACCGGCAACAACCTGACAGCCTGCTCCAGGCCCGGGTTCGCAACGCCGACGGCGAGATGGTGCCGCTAAGCACCTTCGTGACGCTCAAATGGACGGTGGGCACGATGGCTATCGAGCACTTCAACGGCTTCCCCTCGCTCTCCATCAACGCCACCCCTGCACCGGGCTACAGCACCACCCAGGCGATGGACACCATGGCGCGTTTGGTCGGCGAGCTACCCACCGGGACTGGCTACGAATGGGCCGGCCAGTCCTATCAGGAACGGTTGTCCGGGGATCAGACGCCCCTGCTGTTCAGCCTGTCCATTCTGGTGATCTTCCTGTGCCTGGCAGCGCTATACGAGAGTTGGTCAGTACCTTTTGCGGTCATCCTGGCGATTCCGCTGGGCATCATCGGTGCGGTTATAGCTACCACCCTACGCGGCCTGCCGGACGACCTCTATTTCAAGGTTGGTCTTATCACCATCATGGGTCTCACTGCCAAGAATGCCATTCTCATCATTGAAGTGGCTCGCGAACTCCAGCATGAAGGCACGCCCCTGCGCCAAGCCATTCTGGACGCCGCCCGGATGCGCCTGCGCCCTATCGTCATGACGTCACTGGCCTTCATGTTCGGCGTATTGCCCCTCATGTTTTCCCAAGGTCCGGGGTCGGCCAGCCAGCACGCCATTGGCACCAGCGTCTTTGGCGGCATGCTCTCGGCCACGCTGCTAACCCTGTTTTTCGTCCCCCTCCTCTATGCGCTGGTCATGCGTTTCAAACTGCGCACGACCTCTGCTGCGTCTTCCACCGCTACGGACAGGACGACCCATGAACTTGCGCCCTGATACATCTTTTTCCGATCTGGATTCGTACCTTGCGCTGCCTCGCCTGAATGGCTTTGCGCACTCGCTCGATGGACAGCGCCTGGTTATGGTAGGGTCGGCTCTCCAATACATTCCTGTACTATCCCAGTGAGAACCCTTGGATCTTGTCGCCTGGAACAGCAAGGTCCGGTATCAGACAGTCGAGGCGCTCCTGGCGCATCCTGTTCTGGACGAGCCCTGGAAACAGCCTGAAGCGCTGGCTGAGAGGCCCTTTGGCCTCTCCTCTTTGCCATGAGGGATAGGCGTACAGATTTAAAGCACAACCATGGCGGTTAGGACGACGTCATTTCCATCGCGAGGAAATCACAATGACCAGTACCGTTTTACTTGATGAGTTGATGCAAACCCATGATGCTGACCCTGCTTTCACAGCACAGCAGCTTCGACTGATGGCAGAGCAGGTCGTGAATGAAGCCGATCAGCCTCGTTACACCTGGCTGGTCAATCATGTCATTGGCGAAACACTGGGTCTCTGGCAAGACGCCTACCATATACAGCAACAGGCCATCGGCCAGTCCGCACAACGCATCGTGCTGCGCAACCGGGCCGTTGCCGCCTTGCTGGCAGGCTTCCCTGAAGAGGTCCATCAATGGGAATCACAGCTCTGTCTGGTAACACAGGCATCATCCGAACACGTCATCATGGTTATCCGACTAGGTGTGCTCCAGCACGTTGCGCCCAGCACGTCGCCCGCCGTCACGGCTCATACCCTGGCGCCTTATCTGCATGAGATGAGCCACTGGAACATGAGCGGCCCCCTGGACGATCTGTTGGGCGCCTCGCTCAACAACATCGTTTTTTCCCTCTTGAGCCATGAAGGTCTGGACACAACCGATACAGAGCAATGCCAGACACTGGTCGAGGCGGCCCAACGCAGCAAGATGTTCTGGCAGCATGCCGGCGGGTGGCTGCAACACCAACGGGCCGATTACCTGCGCGCGCTCGTCTTCAACGCTATCGGTGACTGGAGCGCAGCCGTCAATGCGGCGCACTCGGCACTGGCAACAATCGATGCCTATGGACCAGAAGAGGTTGATCAGGCATTCCTGCTATTGGAACTGAGCCGTGCCTACCGACATCTGGGTGAAGAGCAGAAGGCCCGGAATAGTCGCGATCATGCGTTCGCACTGGCCAAGCATTTTGATGAGCCACGACTGATGGAGTGCTTTCAAAAGCAGGCAGCCGTGAATTGACCATTACCCTGTACGCTCGGCCAGAATCAATCGCATTCCAATGACATTCACGTCCGAGCGCAACTCTACAGGCTTGAACCCGAGCTTGTGATAGAGCGACTGGGCCACCGCATTATCCCGGTAGACCCGCAGCGTCACCATGGATGCCCCCGTGTCGGCAATAGCTTGCTCAATCAATTGCTCGCACAATGCCCTGCCATACCCATGCCCACGCCAGTCAGGCGAAACAATGAGGCGGCACAAGTGGACAGTATCAGGCGAGACCGTTCGATATTGCCCGAAAGCGAGCGGCCGGCGGGGACCCTCTACCAGTGAAAAGCTTTTGCCGGGCACTTCCAGCAGCGCTGGCAGTTCAGAGGCGGTAAATGGATATGGGAGCTGAGGGCCTGCCCAGCGGGCGCAGGCGTCAGCCGTGGGCACCCAGGCGACCAGCGCCTCGTAATCACCAGGAGTCGGGGTGCTTAACGTGGCGGTCATGGTGGAAACCTCCTCTTATACCTGCCGGGCCATCAACAGTTTCACGCCCAGGCCTATAAATAATGCTCCACTGGCTCGCTTGATTGCCACGACCCAGCGGCTTGCAGAAAGCTGTTTGCTGAGCCTGGACAGACTCAGGCAATACATACAGTGCACCGTCACGACGATGAGTGCGATAGTCAGGTACATCACCGTGAACTGGGTAAATAATGACCGGCCCGGCTCAATGAATTGCGGCAAGAAAGCAGAGAAAAAGATTAGCGTTTTCGGATTGCTGATCGACACCAACAGCGCTTCACCAAATACCTTGGGCGACGAGACTCGCGGCATGCTGGCCTGCATGGCCGTAGAAGACACACCCTGACGCCTGAGCAGCTGTACAAGGCCAATATAAATCAGATAAGCCGCTCCGATCAGCTTCATCGCCAGGAATGCCATGGGCATGGCCGCCACCAGAGCGCCAACGCCAAGCGCCACGAGAACGATCACGAACAACTGCGCCGCCAGATTGCCCGCCAGGGTTGCTAATGTCCCGCGTGCACCGTAGCGCAGGGTGTTGCGAATGACCAATAGGACGTTAGGCCCGGGAGATAGGGTTGTTATCAGATAGGCAACAGAAAAGATGAACCAGACATGCAGTGCCATAGAGGTCTCCACCTGATCACAAACGTTACCGCATTACCATAGTGACACTTTACCTGCCCTACCAAGAAAACGCTGAAATCCTAGCCTCAGTTTAATACTTAGTAAGAGCTACTTCTTAGTAGTCATTAGGGTATACCCCAGCGATTACAGGCCCGGTTTGCCTTCAACTCATCAAGAAACCAATTGAGATAAAACTTTATTCCGATCCTATCGCTACCTGCCACAAGACAGTATTGCCTAGATCAATAGATTTGATCTCGAATCCGCTTTCGGAACCCATGGGCCTTGCTGACCACCTACTGGGATACAAGTCGTTTACCCCATCCGGTCACAATAGCCCTGACAGAAATGAACACCTCTAGAACCACCCATCTCAACCCTATTATTCCTGCCGGAAAGCCACTGGAGGCCTCAAAATGTCAGGTATCAACCGTAATCCGTCTATGGGGAATCAGGCATGGTGGAATAATCCTGCTCCTGCTCCTGCTTCAAATGCCACAGATCACATGACTGGAGGCACAGCAACCGACTCGGTAAATTATCGACCAGTCCATGCCTCAACGGCTATACAGCAGCCTGCAACACATCTCCCCCCTGACAGGCCGGGACAACACACTGCACACTATTCCTCGACACAAGCGTACCTAACTGCTGTTCATGGTGCGCAATTTGGTTCGCGTAGCTCTAAAAGTGAGATCAAAAACATATCTTCTATTTCTGATAGTCAGCTGCGCATTGAGGCTGAAAATATGTATAGGGTCGTTGATAAACTCAATAATCCTGAAGAGTTAGAAGACTATTTGGAAATGCTTAAATTGATTTGTGAGGATGAGGAGAAGTCTCCGACCTTAATAACAATACCCGAAAAAAATGTGAAAATTTCCTCTAACGGTATGACTGTTGGGTTAATGACGACTTCCGTTGATATGAAAAACAAAGAAGGTACATCTGAAGAAGATAAAAAACTTACGCTATGGGTTGATCAGATTGTATCTATGCCTAATACAAGAGGAAACGGAAAAGCTCTGATCGAAAAAGCATTAAATATGTCAGATGAGCTTGGGTATGGAGGGGTTGTAAGAGTTTCAGTTAAATCAGGACATGATTTTTACGAGCACCTTGGCTTCCGGGAGTTTCCTGGTCAAGTCTATGAGCTAGATCCTTTAAAATCTTCTGACTGGACGAAAACCAATGGAAAGTGGAATTTTCTATCAGTCGCTAAATCGACCGTTGACGCAGAAATAGGTTGATGCTTTTGGAAGCGTCACATGCTGTTTAAAGCGCTTATAGAACCATGAGATTGTCATTAAAATTTGAGGTTGTTTTATAATAGTTACTAATTCCGGACAGTGGATCAAGAGCTGCTAACTCCTCTGTTAGACCAAGGTAGGCAAGCGCACAGGCCTGATACTCACCAAGCGCTGTTATCCCTGACATGCAACATTACCTATTTTGCTTGCTTGACTGATGAGGTTTAGTTAGCAGTCATTAGTCACCTCTTTATAGGTATTCATTAAGGTGTACCCCAGCGGCCACACCTTAAGTATGCGAACGGGGTGTAGCGATAAGCAGGCAAGGTGATTTAAACGGCTACATTGCCTGTTCGCTATACTTAACGGCCACACTTTTGGGTTTGTAAGTTAGAAGCTCTCTTGCACTTATTAATCATTAACGACCACACACGCTTCAAAAGTGGTGCAACTCTTTCTTTTGCAGCCCAGAGCATATTAACCATGTGCACTTTCTCTTTGGATTGCTAGCTGTACGATAGCTTCACTAAAAATCGGAGTTTTCACTTAAATCAGCTCAACACATCAATTTATAAAATCGAGCGAGAAATCCGAGCGTAATGCGCTGTTGATTAAAGACATGCAGGCCAATGAGACGATGGTTAATTCCGGCTCGATCATGAACTACGGGGACTACCTCGAAAACCTGTTCGACCTGATTGTGTTTCTTTACCTGCCCGCTGAAATCCGCATACCCCGCCTCAAGGCACGGGAGGAGGCTCGTTTCGGCTCAGCCAACCCCGACTTTCTGGCGTGGGCTGCTCAGTACGATGCCGGCCCCGCGGTTGGGAGCAGGAGCCTTGCCAACCATACCGCTTGGCTGAGCCAGCGTACCTGCCGGGTGCTTAGGCTGGAAGGCGATATGACCGTTGAGACGCGTGTAAGGCTTGTCGTGGCTGAACTCAAACGCCTGGCTCTTCTACCCCACCCATAAAAAAGCCCGCACAAGGCGGGCTTTTTGTCTCTGGCAGTTAAGCGGCGGCAGAGGCTGTCTCTTTCAGCGAAGCCATGTCGATCACGAAACGGTACTTCACGTCCCCCTTGAGCATGCGCTCGTAGGCTTCGTTGATGTCCTGCATCTTGATCATTTCGATATCGGAGACGATGTTGTGCTCGGCGCAGAAATCCAGCATCTCCTGGGTCTCGGCAATTCCACCGATCAACGAACCGGCAATCTGACGGCGCTTGAAAATGAGGTTGAACACCTCGGGAGAGGGATGCGGCTCGGCAGGCGCCCCCACCAGCGTCATGGTACCGTCACGCTTGAGCAGGGAAATGAACGCATCCAGGTTGTGCGAGGCGGCCACGCAATTGAGGATGAAATCAAAGCTGTTCAGATGCGCATTCATCTCGTCCTGATTTTTCGAGATGACTACATCATCCGCGCCCAGTCGCAATGCATCTTCTTTCTTGTCAGGCGAGGTAGTAAACAGCACCACATGGGCACCCATTGCATGAGCAATCTTGACTGCCATATGACCCAAGCCACCCAGGCCGACAACACCCACCTTTTTGCCAGGACCTACCTTCCAGTGGCTCAGCGGTGAGTAGGTAGTAATACCTGCACAGAGAAGCGGCGCAACGGCAGCCAAGTTTTCCGTGTGGGTGATCTTTAAGACAAACTTTTCACTAACGACAATATTGTCGGAGTATCCGCCATAGGTGTTCTCGCCACCAAAGACCGGGCCGTTATAGGTACCAACAAAGCCATTCTCACAGTACTGCTCAAGCCCTTCGCTACAGGAGGAGCACTGCTGGCAGCTGTCGACCATACAACCAACGCCGGCCATATCGCCTACTTTAAATCCAGTGACATGGTCACCGACCGCCACGATGCGGCCCACAATCTCGTGCCCAGGCACTGAGGGATATAGTGTGTTTTTCCATTCGTTGCGCGCCGTGTGCAGGTCCGAGTGGCAGACGCCGCAGTACAGGATATCGATCTGTACATCATGCGGCCCTACATCGCGGCGCTCAAAGTTGTAAGGCACCAATGAGTCCTGAGGGGAATGAGCGGCATAGCCTTGAGACTTGATCATGCTTATCGTCCTCTGTGCAGAAGGCCGTGATGGCCAGAAAAAGGCAGGAAACAGTGGACTCGTTTCCATCGGCAAAGTTACCGTGCCCCTATCGGGTCCTGGCGCGTCTTGACGCACACGCCACCACCCCATTTAGCAAGAAGGACATGACAGCATGACAACCCCTATCATTTTCGACACCGATCCGGGCATTGATGACGCCCAGGCCATTGCCATCATCATGGCCGATCCGGGCATCGAAGTCGTCGGCCTGACCACCACCTTCGGCAACGTCTCGATCGAGACGGCCACGCGTAATGCATTGTCGCTTGTCGAGCTGGCGGGCCAAGACATCCCCGTGGCCCAGGGTATGGGCACTCCACTTGAAAAGACGCCCCACCCTGTCCCGGCACATGTGCATGGTGATGATGGTCTGGGCAACCTGAACCTGCCCGCCCCGACGCGCCAGGCGGTTTCCCAGAGCGCAGCGGAGTTCATCGTCGAGGAGACCCGCAAGCGCCCCGGCGAGATTACGCTGGTCGCTGTAGGGCCTCTGGGTAACCTGGCCAAGGCCCTTGAGCTAGATCCAGACGTCATTCACCGCGTAAAGCATGTGATCATTATGGGTGGCTCGATCCGCGAAGGCGGCAATGTCACGCCGCTGGCGGAAGCCAACATATTTTCCGACCCGCACGCAGCTGCCCGCGTCATGACGGCCGGCTGGCCGCTCACGCTGGTAGGCTTGGACGTCACACACCGTACCTGCCTTGATCCGGTCCGCATGCAGCGTATTACCGAAGCGCACCGCACCCTGGGCCCATTGTTGGCCCACAGTTATGCCTTTTATGCCAAGTTCTACAAGTCGGCCTTGGGCATCGACGGCTGCACCCCCCACGACAGCTGCGCCGTAGCGTTCCTGCGTCATCCGGAATGGTTCCAGACCGTACGTGGCCACCTGAATGTGATAACCGAGGGGTTAGCCGAAGGTCAGACTGTTTTCGCACCAGAAGGCCGTCAGTTCGTGGGAGACCGCTGGAGCCAATCACCCCTAGTTGAAGTCTGTATGGGTATTGATGGCGAGGCCGTAGTGCAATGGATGGAAGCGGTCCTGACGGCCAATACCTGAGGCGTGTCATAACGGCTAAAGGGCAGTTCACTCGGTAGACTTGAAGATTACAACTGACTATAAGAATCGCGTCGCTTCACCCATGCTACGGACTCGCTCCAGGTAGGGTGGATGAAGCGACGCGATCCTAGTTGCCTGCCCTGTATTTGCACAGCCACTCCTGCCCCAGCCATTGCCACAGTTCTCAATTTTCAGGCTCAACTGTGTTTGGCAACCGCTTGGGTCTCTATGGCTGGAACTAACCTGAAGCGGCTATCTTCCAAGCGACTTAAACTAAGAAAAGGGGGAGTACACCATGCACCAATGGTTAGCCATCCTGTTTACAGCTTTTGCTTTAGTAGGGCTTGGCGGCTGCGACGACCAGCCTAAGGATCATCGCAAGGAGGCTGCCGAGCACGCGCAAAAAGCCAAGGAGCATGAAGCTGCCGGTAATCAGCAGGCCGCCGATGCCGAGCGTGCCGCAGCAGCAGAAGCTGATCATGCGGCACGCCTTGAAGAAGCAGAAAAGAATCCTCAAAAAGAAGGCAATGCTGAATCGCCGCGTTAAGTCATCCAGACTACCCGAACAACAGCTGTCCTAAAAACCGGCCGGAGTGGTATCCCACGGTCGGTTTCTTCAATTAGGTAAAAAATTTCGAGTAATGCTCCCATACCCCCTGAAGCCCATTGTTTTCAGGGGTGTAACGACAATTTAAATGCCTAAAAACACGCCTGGATACAATCTGCTGATGGCTCAGTGCCGCTTGTTCATAATTCTGTAACATTTTTGTCGCTTTAATTTCACGTGCACAAACTAGCTTCTGCGTCACTTACAGCCAGACATGCCTAGGAGGCATCGTGTATACCACTCGCACTTTTCGTCTTGCCGCTCTTCTGTCTGCTCTTTGCCTGAGCACGGTCGCTCATGCAACAGACGTTACAGGCGCCGGTTCCAGCTTCGTCTACCCGGTTCTGTCGAAGTGGTCTCAGGCTTACAGCCAGAAAACCCAAAACCGTATCAACTACCAGTCCATTGGTTCGGGCGGCGGTATTGCTCAGATCAAGGCCGGTACGGTTGACTTCGGTGCTTCTGATGCTCCGTTGAGCACTGAAGATCTGCAAAAAGCAGGTCTGGGACAATTCCCCAGCGTGATTGGCGGCATCGTGCCGGTGATCAACGTTGAAGGTATCGCTCCCGGTCAGTTAAAGCTGGACGGCGAAACCCTGGCCAAGATTTTCATGGGCACCATCAAAACCTGGAACGACCCGGCTATCGCCGCGCTGAACCCAGACCTGAAGCTGCCTTCAGCCAACATCACTGTCGTACACCGCTCCGACGGTTCGGGCACCTCCTACAACTTCACTAACTACCTGGCCAAGGTCAGCCCGGAGTGGAAAGAGAAGGTCAACTTCGGCACTACCATCAACTGGCCGACCGGTGTAGGTGGCAAGGGTAACGAGGGCGTTTCTGCATACATCAAGCAGATCAAGAACTCCATCGGCTACGTCGAATACGCCTATGCCCTGCAAAACAAAATGTCCCATGCCCAGTTGAAGAATGCTGCCGGCACCTTTGTTGAGCCAAACGCGAAGAGCTTCCAGGCCGCTGCTGATACCGCAGACTGGGGTACTTCCAAGGACTTCAACCTGTTGATGACCAATGCGCCAGGTGCCGATGCTTGGCCAATCACAGCCACTACATGGGTGATCATGTACAAGGAACCGAAGAACGCCGAGCGTAGCAAGGTAGCCTTCGACTTCTTCAAGTGGTCCCTGGAAAATGGCCAGAAAGACGCCGCAGCGCTGGACTATGTCCCGCTACCGGACTCTCTGGTTGAAAAGATCGAGGCGTACTGGGCATCTGATTTCAAAAGCTGATTCCCCTCTGCCCTCCCCGTGCACCCTGCCCCGATCTTCGAGGCGGGGTGCATTGCTAAGGATCCTTTAAAATGCCCGCAATACCCTACACGACCGCCAATCGGGAACAACGGGAGCGCCGCGCTAAACGCGATACGCGCCATGACCGCTGGTTCCGTATTACTTTGTTGACCGCTGCGCTGCTTGTCTTGTCCGTCATGTTGGGCGCTGCGATTTCTACGCTTTGGGGCGGTCGCCTGGCCTTTTCCACGTTTGGCTGGTCCTTTCTGACCAGCAGTGAATGGGACGTGGTCAACGGACGCTTCGGCGCGCTCGTACCGATTTACGGCACCCTTGTAACATCCCTGATTGCGCTGATCCTGGCCGTACCGGTCAGCTTTGGCATCGCGCTGTTCCTCAGCGAGATTGCGCCGCCGTGGCTGCGTACGCCGGTTGCGTCCGCGGTTGAGCTGCTTGCGGGTATTCCCTCAATCATTTACGGCATGTGGGGCCTGTTCATATTCGGCCCGTTCATGGCGGAATACCTTGCACCCTGGATCAATGATTACCTGGGTGCCATTCCTGTTATCGGCGGCCTGTTCCAGGGTCCGGCCCTGGGTATCGGCATGCTGAGCGCCGGTATTATTCTGGCGATCATGATCCTGCCCTTCATCACCTCGGTGATGTACGAGGTCTTCCGTACCGTTCCACAACAGCTGAAAGAGTCGGCCTATGCCTTAGGCTCGACAACGTGGGAAGTGTGCTGGGATATCGTTCTGCCTTATACGCGCTCAGCGGTAGTAGGCGGTATTTTCCTGGGCCTGGGACGAGCGCTTGGGGAAACCATGGCTGTAACTTTCGTACTGGGCAACTCGCACCAGCTGTCTATGTCGCTGATGATGCCCAGCAGTTCCATTGCCTCGGTTATCGCCAACGAATTCAACGAGGCCTACACTGATTTGCACCGCTCCTCGTTGATTGCTCTGGGCTTCCTGTTGTTTGTCGTCACGTTTATCGTGCTGATGCTCGCACGTCTCATGTTGGCGCGTATGTCGCGCCGGGCAGGTAACTGATGTCCATGAACGAAGGCCTCTATCGCACACGTAAGATCAAGAACGCCATTGCCATGGCGCTTAGCAGCGCCGCAGCGGTTATCGGCCTGGGTTGGCTGGTATGGATTTTGGCTACTACGCTGATCAAAGGCGGCAGTGCCCTGAGCCTGACGCTGTTTACTGAAATGACACCGCCTCCTGGCGCTGAAGGGGGGCTGGCCAACGCGCTGTATGGTAGCGTGCTGATCAGTCTGCTCGCTCTGGCGATTGGTGCGCCGATCGGTATTTTGGCCGGACTCTGGCTGGCCGAATTTGCCCGTAGCTCCAAGCTGGGTACAGTCATTCGCTTCGTGAACGATATTCTGCTGTCGGCTCCGTCTATCGTGATTGGTCTGTTCGTTTATACGGCAGTCGTGATTCCAATGAATCACTACACTAATGGCTCGATCAGTTTCTCCGGCTTTGCCGGTGGACTGGCCCTGGCCATGCTGGTGATCCCTGTCGTTACCCGCACCACCGATGAGATGCTGCAACTCCAGCCTGCTTCGCTGCGTGAAGCGGCACTCGCGCTCGGTATCCCGCAGTGGAAGGTTACGTTGCAGATTCTGCTGCGTGCCGCCAAAGCCGGTGTAGTGACAGGCGTATTGCTGTCCATGGCCCGTATTACCGGCGAGACCGCGCCACTGCTGTTCACCGCATTTGGCAACCAGTTCTGGAACTCGAACCTGCTCAAGCCTATGGCAAGCGTGCCCGTCACCATCTTCCAGTTTGCCATGAGCCCGTTTGAAACCTGGCAGGCACTGGCGTGGGCCGGAGCGCTGTTACTCACTATTTTTGTACTGGCCCTAAGTATCTTGTCCCGTTTTGTCTTCTCTCGTAAAAAAGGTGCGCAATGAGTAATCTTCAGACGCATATGCCAGAAATCTGCGCGCGCAACGTTGGGTTCCAGTACAAGAACCATATCGCGCTGAAATCCATCAACCTGGACATTCCAGCCAACAAGATCACTGCGATCATTGGCCCGTCCGGCTGTGGCAAATCTACGCTGCTGCGCATCTTCAACCGCATCTATGCCGAGTACCCTAACCAGAAGGCCACAGGTGAGATCCTGCTTGATGGTGAAAACATCCTGGATCCGAAGTACTCCTTAAGCCGCCTGCGCAGCACTGTGGGCATGGTGTTCCAGAAGCCGGTCCCCTTCCCGATGTCGATTTTCGACAACGTGGCCTATGGCATCCGTCACCACGAGAAGCTCTCCCGCGTAGAGATGAATGACCGCGTGGAGCAAGCACTGCGCGGTGCTGCGCTGTGGGATGAAGTGAAGGATAAACTCCAGCAAAGCGCCTTGGGCCTTTCCGGTGGTCAGCAGCAGCGTCTGTGTATTGCCCGCACCATCGCCCTGCGCCCACGTGTGTTGCTGCTTGATGAACCCACCTCAGCCCTCGACCCGATCTCTACCATGAAGATCGAACAGCTCATCACGGATTTGAAAGAGCAGTTCACGGTGGTGATTGTCACGCACAACATGCAGCAAGCCGCTCGTTGCTCAGATATCACTGCTTTCATGTACCTGGGCGAGCTTATCGAAATAGGCTCCACGGACTTGATCTTTACCAAGCCCAAGCAAAAGCAGACCGAAGACTACATTACTGGCCGCTTCGGTTGATGTAACGCAACAGCGCGCCACGCCTCGCTTATAGGTGTCTCGCAAGGACCTTGAGCGAGGCGTGGTGCTTCTATAGATCGTCCCGCCCCCCTTTACGTCGTACTGCCTTCCCTGCACTATCTCTTGTTCCCCATCACGAGAAGAGATGATTCACATGCTCTCACCCGAGCAATTCTTAAGCTTTCTGGCCTTAGCTATTTTGATCACCGCCTCGCCGGGTCCAGACAATTTGATGGTTCTAGGTATTGGCGTCTCCAAAGGGCGACTGCGCGGCATGGTATTCGGATTTGGCTGCGCACTCGGCTGTCTGGCGCATACCGCCTTGGCTGCTCTGGGCGTCAGTGCGCTGATTGCCGCCTCGGCCACGGCCTTCACTGCCCTCAAGATTGCCGGCGGGCTTTACTTGATCTGGCTGGGTATTCAGGCACTAAGAAGCACCGGGCAGACACGCATCAACAGTGATGTTCAGGTCGATGAATCCCTGAGTAAGCTGTTTTTCAAAGGGCTGTTCGCCAATGCCATCAACCCTAAGGTCGTGCTGTTCTTTCTATCCTTCCTGCCGCAATTCGTGATCGCCGAACAGGGTCATGCCAGTTTGCAAATCCTGCAACTGGGCATGGTATTCACACTTCAGGCTGCCGTGCTGTTTGGGCTGCTGGGATATTTCTCCGGTGCAGCCGGACAATGGTTGCAGCGAAAGCCACGCATTGGGCTCTGGCTCGATCGAATCGCAGGCGGGATTTTTGTCGCGCTTGGCGTGCGGTTGATTGCTTCACGCTAATCAACGATGCGAGGCCGGGCAGGCCTCGCGAGTTACATGACTACTGGCCGCCCAATGCAAAGTTGGGCAACTCGCCTACAGGTCTGGCGAAACGGAAGGGAATAGACACCAGCGAATCACCCTCCCCCTGCTGAACCACGAAATGCAGGTGCGGCCCGGTACTGCGCCCGGTGTTGCCCGACTGCGCCAGAGGCGTACCTGTTTCAACCTTCTGCCCCTCCCTTACCACCACCGAACCACGCTTCAGATGCAGGTAGGCGCTCTGCGTACCATCATCGTGCTGGATACGAACGAAGTTGCCCGAAGGACTAGGTCCATGGCCGAACTGCCGGTTCTGAATCTCGACAACTGTTCCGCTGCGCGCAGCCAGGACTGGCGTTCCTTCAGGCATGGCGACATCTACCGCATAGCGGCCCTTGGGCGTGTGGTGACTAAAATCACCATTGGCACCCTGGCTGATATAGAACGGGCCGCCCTGCCAGGGCAATGAATAGGCATAACCTGCTGTGATGCTGGCCAGACTATTGGGGTTGCCCAAACCACCTGCGGCTCCTGGGGCTAAATGGGGAGAAAAGCTGAATGCCTGATCATAATGCATCGGATAGCCCTGCTGGCGCTTTTGCAGCGTGGCGACACGAAGCTGGCTATTGGCTGGAACTGTCTGGCGAATCACGCCGCTGCCAACGCCACCCACGTTCACGGTGCGGCTTAAGCGCAGGGTAATGGTTACGGGTACGTCCATGTCATTGCGGACTTCCAAGGCCTTGCCTGTACCTGTACTCAACGTGAGCAATCGAACACCGCCCTTGCGCTTGGCGCGAGGCTTCTCAACGGTAGCCAGACTCGTCTGGTCGGCCTTGCTGATCAGGGAAGTGGCTTTGCTTTGTTCTGCGATAGCCCACATGGGCGATGCCAGTAGCCATGAACTCAATAAAGCTGAACACAAATAGCGCATGCTGTGATCCGTCACTCGGTAAGGTCTGTGCCCACTCCTGATAAGGCGGGCGAAGGTTCGCCGATCGCATGGCGGGATCGGGCTATGATCCAGACCAAGCTAGTTGGGTTCCAGCGCACACTTTAAAAGTGAGAGGCAAATCAAATTTCTTGATAGCGACCTGACATCAGGTATTACCACTCATCAGCTGATAGACAGCGAGCGGCCTTGCTCATCGCCGTTTGATCTGTACAGCATGAGGCTTATGACTAAATGCTCAAAGCAATCACCTGCCTTCCTCATCCAGCTTTCTATACTGAAAGCAGGCCGCACCTCTCGCAGCGGCTAGCTGCGGAGGACCTAAAACATTTCGCTGGTAGCGCCCATCGGCGAGAGCGAGGTATGTCATGATCAATCATGTCTGGGGCCTTCTGGCCCATCCCGATCGTGAATGGAAGCAGATCGATAATGAGAGGGAGTCAGTTTCCCACGCGTATGCACATCACATCCTCTGGTTAGCTGCCATTCCACCGATCTGCGCCTTTATTGGTACAACTCAGCTGGGCTGGAGCTTTGGCGGTAGCCATTTGCTGCGTCTGTCACCTTGGACAGCATTCACGATTGGGGTCATTTCCTATGCATTGATGCTAGGTGCAGTCTATGTCATGGGCAGCGTAGTTCACTGGTTGGCACGGCGTTATCCTGACCGGCCAAGCAAGGAACGCTGCGTGGTCTTTGCTGGCTATATTGCCACGCCCATGTTTTTGAGTGGCCTTGTGGCGCTTTATCCGCTGGTCTGGCTGTGTGCGCTAGTCGGGATTGCTGGCCTCTGCTACACCGCTTACCTGCTTTATGTAGGCATTCCCAATTTTCTGAATATCGACCGTCGTGAAGGCTTCATCATGTCAGGCTCGACGCTGGCTATTGGCGTGCTCGTGCTTGAACTGCTGATGGCCATGACCGTGCTGCTTTGGGGCTACGGCTTACAGTTCGGCTAATACCAAGAGACGCCGCCCCTGTAATCGGGGTGGCGTCTTTCGCTTCTGGGTATCGCAAAGCGATGACACGACTCAGCTAAAGGCTCGGTACATACCTTGGTGCAGCGATACGTTACAGTTCCTGCACTTTATCGCCTGCCTTGACGCCGTGTCGCTCGAACCAGCCCTGGTTCATTTCCAGCGCCTGCGTAACCTCGGACGGAGCGCAATGCAAGGCCTCGCTTAGCGGCTCCATGTCTTGAGTATTAACAATGCGACCTCGTGCATCCAGAAAAGCTATCGAAAGCGGCAAGGGAGTATCGCGCATCCAGAAACATACTTTCCTGGGCGCATCGAACACAAACAGCATGCCATGCATCTCCGGCAAATGATTCCGGTGCATAAGTCCCTGCTCACGCTTCATGGCCGTATCGGCAACCTCAACTGTCACTGTATGCGGGCCAACACGCATGGATTTACGCTCAAACGCCTGTACGCAATCTGGTGAAGCGCTAATTGCCCCCAGGATGACTGATAAACCCCAGGGCATTAAGACCGAAGCTGGGTGCTCCCAGGAGCGCAGTGATAAATACGGCATGATGTTCAGACACATTCTGATGTGATCAATGGAAGGGTAACCCATGAAACCTAGGCAAGCCGCCTAAAGTCCATGTAAGTGTGCTAAGGGCATTGACACCCAGGTCAACGAAGGGCCCTGTCCTGACAAGAAGTGCCGCACTGCCTTCCCGCGACAGGTTTGAGCTTTAAACAGGAAACAAGCATGGTCCTAGGCAAAAACGATTCTGAGCGCGAGCAGGCAATCACGATAGAAAGTGATGAGCAGAGTGCGGGCGTTCCAGCATCAGGTGAACTGGAAGGCAATGCCTATAACCCCCTAGGCAATGCTGGCATAAACCATTGGCAAGCAAGCTATGTCACTCATGCAAGCCTTGATGAGCGTAACAATATCTTCTTTGCCGCTGTACAGATGACTCGTATGCCTATGGTCGTCTGCGATCCAAACCAGCCCGATACACCTATCGTATTTGCAAACAAAGCTTTCCTGGACCTTACCCAATATACGGAGGAAGAAACCCTTGGGCGTAACTGCCGCTTCCTGCAGGGAGAGCAGACCGACCAGAACACCATTGCCGAAATCCGTACCGCTTTAAAGGAAAATCGTGCAGTGGCTGTGGATATTCTCAATTACAAGGCTGACGGCACACCGTTCTGGAATGCATTATTCATGGGTCCAGTCTCTGACCAGAACGGCAAATTGCTGTACTGGTTCGCCTCACAGATGGATATCACTGAGAGGCGCCTTACAGAGAACTCATTCCGGCAAGCACAAAAAATGGAAGCCATTGGCCAACTCACCGCTGGGCTGGCACATGACTTCAATAACCTCTTGCAGATCATCACAGGGAATCTGGAGCTGGCCGGTCAGTATGCCCACGCCCATCCAACCCTGTCCCAGGCCATCGCGAATGCACAACAGGCTGCTGAGCGCGGCGGTAAACTGACCCAGCAACTTCTGGCGTTTGCACGTAAGCAGCGACTCGAACCCAAGCGTATCAACCTGAACTCATTGATTGTCGACTTCAGCGAAATGCTTGTGCGTACCCTTGGCGAATCCGTGGACCTGCGCCTTGATCTGAAACCTGGCCTGCCTTCCTGTACGCTGGACCCCACCCATATGGAAATGGCCTTGCTTAACGTACTGATCAACGCCCGTGACGCTATGCCGGGGGGCGGTAAGGTCACGGTTGCGACTGCACTCATGAATGATAGCGAGCGCAGTGGAGTCCACCAGTTGCCGCCCGGCGCCTATGTCGTTATTTGCATCATAGATGAGGGTGTAGGGATGACGCCCGAGGTAGCTCGCCGCGCCACCGAGCCCTTTTTTACCACCAAGATGCCAGGAACTGGCCTTGGGTTGGCCATGGTTCATGGATTCGTTCAGCAATCCAACGGTCGTCTCGAAATCGACAGCCACCTGGATAAAGGTACGGCAGTTCGAATGATCTTTCCGGTTACGCTTGAGCGCGCCGGCGCCTCCTTGCACAATGTACCCACCTCGAAACCTGATGCTCAGACCATCCTGCTGGTGGAAGACAGCGATGACGTACGCCAGGTGACCGAAAAATATTTAAGGTCTCAGGGTTATATCGTTCTGTCGACACATAGCGGGGAGGAAGCCTTGCAATTGCTCGACCAACACAAGAAGGTCGATTTATTATTTACGGACATTATCATGCCGGGCGGGATGAATGGCTTGGTCCTGGCTGATCGGGTCAAGCAGCGTATACCTGATATTCCTGTTCTCTTGGCAACAGGCTACACGGAAGAGTTGGCTAATCAGAACGTCAACACTTCCTTATGTATCCTGAACAAGCCATACCGGGGACATGAACTGACTGAACGCATTAATGCCTTACTCAAGCCCGACAAGGCCTCCTTTTAAAGTCCGGGCCTATACTGACCTGAGGGATACATGCAGCATATTTTGGTGGTGGATGACGACACCCAAATCGCCGCTCTATTCGAAAGCTTTTTGGAAGCGAGCGGTTATCGGGTAACGGTCGCCCATGATGGTTTTGCCGCGCTGCAGGCTGATGCAGAAAATGCAGTTGATGCCATTGTCACGGATCTCTCTATGCCGGGCATGAACGGCAGAGAGCTGATCGACCGCTTACGTGAACGGCGCTCTGATCTACCCGCGATTATCGTATCGGGCTTTCCTTGCAACGATGACCTGGATAGCGTTAACAAGATCGTTGTATTCATGAAACCGGTTCGGCTGGCTCAACTTGTCCAGCGGCTACAGGATCTATTGGCAGATACACAGACAGCCCAAAACCTGACAGCCTGACGTTAGTTGCTTATGGGCTGAGCTAACCCGTCCTCTTATGTGAATCTGGAAATAGCAGAAGGCACTGCAACATTCTCAGCTGCAATGCCCTCATGAAGCTACCGTTCAGCGCGTCTTGAATTGCGCTGAAATCCGGCTCAGCTCGTGAGCCAACTCAGTCAGCTCATTGGCTGTACCTGCCACCTCGTTGGACGAATAGCTGTTCTGCTCGGATAGGGTCGCAATATGCTCTACCGTGCGGGCAACTTCCTGGCTGGCAGTAGAGTTTTCCCTTACCGCATCGCTGATGTTTCGTACGATACTGACGACCTCTTCCGTGGCTTTCTGGATCGTACTGATCGCTTCAGCCCCATGGCTGGCCAGCTGCTCGCCCTGAGTAACCTGCTCTACGTTATGGTCCATGATCGCAACCACAGCCTTGACGTTGCTCTGGATACCCTGGATTTTGCTGGCAATCTCTTGTGTTGACTGCGTGGTACGCTGCGCCAACAACCGCACCTCATCTGCAACCACCGCGAAGCCTCGACCTTGCTCACCGGCTCGAGCCGCCTCGATAGCTGCGTTTAGCGCCAGGAGGTTAGTCTGATCGGCAATTGACTGGATCAATCCCACGATTGAGCGAATCTCATCCGACTGCTGCCCAAGCTCAGCTACTTTACCGGCCGAATCTCTCACACTGACAGACAATGTAGCCATGCCATTGGCAAGGTCCATAACGGTAGAGCTACCACTGGCCGCGATCTGGCCCGTCTGGCGAGTGGTTTCCGCCGCGGCAGACGCATTGTTTGAAAGGTCTGAGATGCTCGTGGTCATCTGCTCGATCGACGCTGCGATGCTAGATGCTGCATCACTGCCGCGCCCAGCCCCCTGCGCTACGGTTTCCGAAGCCTTTGCCAACTCTCCGGAGAAGGAGACCAGCCGGTCGGCACCGCCCTTCAGGCGAGCAATGACCGAGTTAAGCTCACACCGCATGGCTTCCAGATGTCCAAGCAAACTGTCAGGGCGGCTACTGGAAATCGGCTGAGTCAGATCACCTTGAGCGATCAGCGCAACGCTACGTGCCGCATCGGCAGGCTCGCCGCCCAATGTTCTGAAAACAGTACGAGTGATCCAGGTAATCAAGGCCAGAGAAGCCAAAATAGCAATCAGCAAGGTCACGATGACAAAAGTCCGAACCTGGTTAACCGTATCAGTCGCAAGCTCTTGGTCCTTTTTCAAAGACGCAGCCTGATAGTCACTCATGGCGTTGTAGGCATCCAGATATGCCTTTATCTTATCGCCCAGCTCCTTATCTACCGTAGCCATTAGCGTAGTACGGTCAGCCCCTTTGGACTTCTGAACGAACGCGGCCAGCGAGTCCAGATAAATCTTTCGCTTTTCCCGCATGGTTTGCAGTAAGGCAATCCCTTCAGGGTCCTTGACGCTAGCCTCGAATTCCTTGAGGTAAACGTCGTTCAGCTGAACGGTCCGCGCGCGCTCAGCGTCCAGAGCACGAATCTCCTCTGGATCATCGAGGAATAAACTTTTGATGGCGCGCTCGCGGTTCATGTTGAGAATGCCGGGGATCACAAGGGATAGCTGAACCTTACGAGCAGCCGAGGCCATCTCCTCAGTACGATCCTGCATAGCGCCCAAGCTCCAGTAAGCCAGCAGCCCTAATGACAGAATCATCAGGAACATACCGCCAAAGGCGGTCCACAGTTGATGCTTGAGTTTCATAAGTTTCACAACTGATAGTAGGGCTTGGCCGAGATAGCCAATCCACTTATTTATTGGATACGCCTCACTCTCGACGCCAGTGAGACCGTCATGTCTATCACTAAGCGTTTCGACTCAACCTCAGGAAACTTAACGAAAGCCGGAGCAGGCCAGCCTCTATCGCTGGGATGAAACTGTCAGAGCAACCCTATCCAACGTCTACGAACGAGCTTCCAGAGGGCTTTGCCAGAGTTCCGGCAAAAACACTCCTTGTAACCAGGTATTTCCTGGCTCTCCACACCAAGCCGAGCGTATGTGAATTACCGGGAAAACAAATGGTTAATGGCCCGATTCCCCCTGCTGACTGGCAAGATCCGCCGACAGCCAACCTGCTCACGAGGCATATCTGTGGGTATCGCATGAGTGAAGCTTGGCTAATGCCCTTGATGATGAAATCGGCCCTCCGGCATAGGGCTCATCCGTTTTAAACGGCACACTTTGCGCGCACCCTTTGAACTTGCGTGCGGTTTCAGACCTCCTTGTTTAAACGCATACATTCGACATCAGGAGACGAGGCTGAATGAGTATCGAGTCATTGAATAATGAAGAGCATGTCTTGGGAGCCGTTCTGGACGGCGATCGTGAACACCCTCTCTTTGAAGCATACGTGGCGTATTGTAATGAGCGCACCGAAGCCATGCTGGCTTGCGTGAGCTTTCGCCAGTGGCTGTCGGAACGTACCCATATCGAGCATATTGCGGCTGAACTGGCAGAACGTGCACGTCAGGCCGGGATTGGGGAATCGGCCCTGGATGAACTGGTTCGAGACGCCTCAGGTGCCAACCAGCCCGATGTCATCAGCATTCGCACAGACGAAGCGCCAGAAGATGAAGAAGGCGAGATGGAGTCCCTGGATACATTAGAAGCTGAAGATGCGCCGCATGGCCTGGAAAGCCAGATTATCTTTTTGATGACCCACTTTGGCATCTCAAAAGTGGAAATCGAAAAGGAGCTGGGATTGCCGCTTGAATAAGCAAAAAACGGCTACGTCGCTTATGAATCAACGTAGCCGTTAAGCAAGACCTAGAGAGCCTTAAGAAGGATCATTTAACGCTGCCCGTTGTGACACTGGCCTGCGTTGGATTGGTTTTGCTGTCACCCTCCGGCTCACCGGTGTCATAAAGGGTAACGTCTATATCCTGCCCTGGCGCTGGGTGACCTTCCAGCGGCGGCAACGCCTTGGCCTTCTCGATATCGATGCCCACGCCGTCAGCCAGACGCTGACCGTAGTCCGGGTCGCAATGCCAGAAGTGCCAGATCATCCGCAGCTGGATGTTTTCCGGGCACTGCTTCAAATCGCCAGTGATATTGTTGATCAGGTCTTCACGCTCCCACTCCTCAAAGGTGCGATAGCGCTCACCCGCCTGCTGGTAGTCCGCTGCGGTTTTGGTGGTCTGGTAACGGCCCAGATGTCCCTCGACCCACTGGTGGTAATCCTTCTTGGGCTTGGGTGCTTCACGCAGACCGCCCTGGGTGCTGGGCTCGTAGTTCACATGAGGATTTTCCCCACCATTATCCACGTTGTAGGCCATGAAGCCGTCGCGCTGGTTGGTGGCTACCGTTGTTTTTGCCGCATTGATCGGGAGTTGCAGGTAGTTGGCGCCTACGCGATAGCGCTGGGTATCCGAATACGACAGCGTCCGGCCCTGCAGCATCTTGTCGTCGGAGAAGTCGATACCGTCTACCAGCACGCCAGTACCAAAGGCAGACTGCTCGGTCTCGGCAAAGACATTAGACGGGTTGCGATTCAGGACAATGCGACCTACCGGTAACAGTGGGAACTTGTCTTCCGGCCAACGCTTGGTGTCATCGAGCGGATCAAAGTCCAGGTTCAGGTGCTCATCCTCAGACATGATCTGCACGCACATTTCCCACTCGGGAAATTCGCCACGCTCAATCGAGTCGTACAGGTCGCGCGTTGCATGGCCTACGTCATTCTTTTGAATTTCAGCGGCCTGCTCGCTGGTCAGGTTCTTCACGCCCTGCTTGGGTTCGAAGGAGAACTTACACAGTACCGCTTCACCTTTGTCATTCACCAGTTTGTAGGTGTTTACGCTGGAGCCCTGCATGTTGCGATAGGTAGCCGGGCGGCCCCAGGGGCTTTTGACCCAGGTAACCATGTGCAGCGCTTCAGGATGGTGCTGCACGAAATCATAGAAACGCCAGGGTTCCTGACGGTTACTGACAGGATCTGGTTTGAACGCATGGATCATGTCTGGGAACTTGATCGCATCGCGGATAAAGAAGACCTTGAGGTTATTACCAACCAAGTCCCAGTTGCCGTCTTCGGTATAGAACTTGATGGCGAAGCCACGGGGGTCTTGGGCTGTCTCGGGTGATTCCTTGCCACCGATCACAGTGGAGAAGCGCAGAAAGATAGGCGTCTGAACGCCGGTCTTGGTGAGCACCTTGGCTCGGGTGTATTTGCTGGCAGGCTCGTCGCCGATCTTGCCATAGGGTTCGAAATAACCATGCGCCGCCGTACCACGGGCATGCACGACGCGCTCGGGGATACGCTCGCGGTCGAAATGGGTAATCTTTTCAATAAATTGGTAGTTTTCCAGCGTAGCCGGGCCGCGCTCGCCTACGCTGCGCAGGCTCTGGTTGTTACTGACAGGGTGCCCCTGACGGGTTGTGAGTACTTTCTGTTCGTCAGCCATAATGATGTCCAAGCCTAAATTCACGGTTGTTGGAGTTATTTAGGTCTGGAAAGCCGCAGGGAGTTCGGCCAAGCGAAGCGCCACTAAGCGGGCATAATGTGACAATCAGGTGTTACAAAGCGTGGCAGACTACTGCGGCAGGTGACTTTTTCAGACTGCCCTAAAAAGCTGCAGCCCTTATGGAGCGCGCCTCTAAGCGGCTATTACAGCGCTAGAGAAAGCCACTTTAACGTAAGCATTCAAAGCGCTTCAGGCACCCCATTAATAATGTTAACCAAGGCTATTAGCTCTTCTGATCAATCCAATGTGTCGGTTGACAGAGGACAGGTAGGGTGAGCCGTAGCATTTGGGCATCCCCTTCATGCCCTTGTCTGAGCGCCTACAGCCCGTCAGCTTTCTACTGCATCAACCTTTAACCATGCGCTTATACGTGAGTTGAGGGGTCACGTTCTGGCTCGCCTCGACCCGTATGTCGACGGTGTTCGTTACCAGCTGCTTTCATCAGCCGGAATGCTGCTCCACTGTCCAATGCCGGGGCTTGGATGCTATGGATCTTTATTGACCCTCCCCGCCAAGCCCTCAGTCGCGACACGTTATTGGATACTACGTGCAGGCATACGATTGAGACCTTTAGCTGCAATGTCGATTGCACAGAGTGACTGAGGGCATGTACTTGTGTCAGGCAGCCTTACTTGCCGCTGTTGGCATCTTGGTTATCTTGGCTGGTGGCATCATCCTGAGGTGCGTGCATCTGGATGGACGCTTTTTCGGCACTGGATTCGCTGGACTTATCATCGGAACTGCCAAAGCAACCGCTGAGTAGAACGGCGCATAGTGAAAGTCCGACCATGCCTATTCTAGAAACCATCTTTCTACCTCCACATCGATTTACGAACCTGCCAATAGCCAGGCCCTTACCAGAAAGTCGACCGTAGATCGTCTTGAATGGTTCGAGAGGGAATGGAGCAAACACGAAGCAGCCAGTGCTTTTTTCGTGATACAGGTCAAAACCACCGGTCAGTCTTTCACGCTTTTTTGACAATCAGATGATTTCAAATCGCTACCCTGCCGGTTCATTCATTAAAAGGGAGCCTTTACGTGCACAAGACGTATCCGCTCATCTCCAAAATGAACCATTGCTGGCCTGGGGTATGGTCGGCCCGACAGGGAAATGGCATATTGCCACACCATGATTTAATTGATGATTGAGAAGTACATCATGACTCTAGCGCCTAGTACCGATCAGGTAATTAGTACCCCTCGTCGTGCTCGTCGTACCAAGCAATACGAATCCCAGTACGACTTTCATAATCGACTGCTCACCCGTTGCGAAGACCGCATCGAGGAGCTTGGGATGCTCGATACCATAAGCCGCGATGAGAAAATGACTCATCTGCAGAACATCGAACTGCTCGCCAATACCGTACTGTCCCAAACGGAAGAAAATGATCTGGTCAGACGGGCTCAGGCCGCCTTGCAATACAGCCGTGAGCACCTGATGGAAGCCTGATCGGCTCAGGATCAGAAAGGGTTAACCGTCGTGCCTATCAAGCAGGCGGTACCCCACACCTGGCTCGGTAACGATATAGCGCGGTGCAGCAGGCTCATCGCCTAACTTCTGACGCAAGTGCCCAACAACGACACGCAGATAATGAGTGTCCTCGGTATGGGATGGCCCCCAGATCTCTTTGAGAAGATGCTGCTGAGTCACGACGCGCCCAGGATGGCGGGCAAGATGCTCAAGCACTGCGTATTCCTTGCGCGTTAGAGCAATGTCGTTGTCTTGCACCGTGACGCGGCGAAACGCGAAATCTACCTTGAGGGCTCCTAGGGTAAGGGCCGATGCTGTCTGCGGTTGCATGCCTCCCTGCCTTAACAACGCCCGAACACGCGCCAGGAACTCCTGGATTCCGAAGGGCTTGGTAACGTAGTCGTTTGCGCCTGCATCCAGCGCACGGACCTTTTCCTGCTCATCGGACCGGACCGACAGGATCAGCACCGGCACGGAGGACCACTCGCGAATCTCCTTTAACACGGCCTGCCCATCCTCATCCGGCAGCCCAAGGTCCAGCACGACCAGATCGGGCCGCTCCAGCGCCGTTTTGGCCAATCCGTCCGTACCAGTAGCAGCCTCGATGACACGATAGGTTTGGGCCACCAGGCTAATACGCAGAAATTTGCGAATCTGTGGCTCGTCATCGATTACCAGGATTAGGGGCGCACTTGTGGTCATGGAAGCCTTCAAAAAAAGCGGACATCGCACGATGCTACGACATTGAAAAGCGAAACGCTTCAGCCCTCGTCATTGGCATCAGGCTGAGGGTGCAGCGGCAGATGCAACGTCAAGGTTGCACCACGATTTTCAAGCCCGGTATCGACCGTGACTCGGCCACCATGCGCGCCTACCATGCCCTGGCAGATTGCCAGCCCCAGTCCAGTGCCCTGCCCACCACGGTCACCTCGTGCGGCGGTATAAAACATATCAAATATCTTGGCTCGCTCCGCCTCGGGAATACCCGGCCCTTGATCACTTACAGCCAAGCGGATTTCTCCTTCGTGATGCTCGACCGTCACGTGCAGACGCCCATGTTCGGGAGAAAACCGTGCGGCGTTCTCCAAGACATTGATTAATGCCTGTTCGATAAGCGCCGGATGCACATAGAGCAATGGCATATCAGGTGGAATAGAGGTCTCAACCCGTAGCGCGGCTAGTACAGGCCGCAAACGACTAAGCGCGCTAGCTACGATATCTCCCGGCGATACCCAGTCACGGGCCAACTGCAGCCCGCCATGGCCCAGTCGGGTCATGTCTAGCAGATTCTGGATATAGCGATCCAGGCGTTCGGCTTCAAGCCGGGTCGTATCCAGAAGTGACTGCCGGTCTTCAGCGTTGATGCTATCGCTCAGGGTCGCCAGCGTGTCGATGGAGCCGCGCATGGCTGTAAGTGGTGTGCGTAGATCATGGGAAACAGAAGCCAGCAAGGCATTGCGTAACTGTTCGGTTTCGCCATGCAGACGCGCCGCTTCAAGATCTTGGGCCAAGCGAGCCCGCGCCAGCGCCTGGGCCAAGGGCTGGCCTAGGGCCGCAAACAATCGCCGTTGTTCAGCGCTCAATGGCTTCCCATTTCTGAGGGCGATACCCAGTAGCGCCAGTGGCCCGTCTTCGGCTACCAGTGGCCACCACCACCAACGGCCATGAGGCAAGGTATCCGTTCCATGGCCGGCAGGCTGCTCATGCTTCCATGCCCAATCAGCTGCTGCACGCTCGGTTTCGCTCAAAGCAGCGGCTGTACCAGCTTCGGCCTGCCACTGATCGTGACTGTCTCGGCTCATCAGACAGACGTCGGTTTCTGTTGAACCCAACTGCTGGGCAGCGGCCTTCAATACCGCTTGCCGGTCAGTCGCAGCGGTCAGTTTGCGTGATAGCTCCAGTAGCGCACTGGTCTCGGCCTGTGCCTGCCGTAAACTGTTTAGCTGCCCTCGCTGGCGGGATGCCAGATTGCCGGTGAGCGTGGCCATGAATAGAAAAAACATAAGCGTCAGGACATCCTGCTCACGCTGGATGGTGAACGAGAACAGCGGCGGGATGAACAGGAAGTTGTACGTCAGGAAGCTCAGCACTGCACACAGCACGGCGGGGCCACGGCTGCTATGAATGGCCACCAGCAGGACAGCTGCTAGAAAGACGAGCGAAATATTGGGCAGCTCCAACAAGCTGGACGCCGCCTTGGCCAGAATGGCGGCTCCGGCGGTAGCGCCCAAGGCCAGCCAATAATTCTGGCTGTTGTAATACGGCGCTTTTAGTACGCTACGACAGCCTTCCTCGCGTGCGTCCAGAACGCTGATCTCAAGCCCTGCCTCATACTGCAACAGCTGCGAGGCCAGGCCGGTGCCTAGTAGACGACGGGCCCAGGTTGGCCGGCTACGGCCTACCAGTAGCAGACTGGCCCGAATTTCGTCGGCGTAGCTCACCAAGGTCTTGGCAACTTCGCCTGCGCGCAAAATGACCACATCACCACCCAGCCGCTCCGCAAGTTGCTGGGCAGCCTGCAAACGGGAACGCTCGGTTTCATCCTGTACTCTGCCCGTTTCCACATGCACCAGGCTCCATGGCAGATGCCTGCGCTCCGCTACACGACTGGCATGACGCACCAGTCGCTCAGCTTGCCCATCGCCATTGACGGCCACTAACAGGCGCCCCAGGAGCGCTGGTGCGTCCTCCCCCAGGGCGCGGTAACGCCGGGCCAGATCCGAATCGACACGCGCCGCGGCCGTCTGCATAGCCATCTCGCGCAAGGCAGTAAGGTTGGTCTGGCTGAAAAAGGCATCGATAGCGGCCCGTGCCTGTTCGGGTACGTAAACCTTGCCCTCTCGCAGACGCTCCAATAACTCGCGAGGCGGTAAATCGATCAGAACAATCTCATAGGCGTCCTGTAACAGGCGATCCGGTACGGTTTCACGCACCTGCACACCGGTTACATCGCGCACCTGATCGTTAAGGCTTTCCAAATGCTGCACATTGACAGTGGTATACACATCAATCCCGGCAGCCAGGAGCTCTTCAATGTCCTGCCAGCGCTTGGCATGGCGGCTGCCAGGGGCATTGGTATGGGCCAGTTCATCAACCAGCACGAGCTGGGGCGGATTAGCCAGTACACCGTCCAAGTCCAGCTCCGCGAGCCGCATGCCTCGGTAGTCATAGCGCCGCAGCGGCTGCTGTGAGAGCCCTGTGATCAGCGCTTCGGTCTCGGCGCGACGATGAGTTTCCACCACGCCGATCCGCACGTTCATGCCTTGTCGCTGCAATGCCTGGGCAGCCTGGAGCATGGCATAGGTCTTGCCAACACCGGGCGCCGCCCCTAGGAACACTTTCAGCCGCCCACGCCCTTCTCCGTGATCGGCTAACAGTGCATCGGCGCGCTCGGCGGCATCGGTCATGGCGTGTGCTCATTCAGGGCCAGGTTGAGTTGCAGCACATTAACCACTGACGGGCCGATCAGCGAGCGCTCCGTGTGCTCATCGACCAGTTTTTCTAACTCGGCGGCCGGCATGCCCCGCGCGTGAGCAATTTGAGCGATCTGATAACGTGCAGCGTCTGGCGGTAGGTGGGGGTCCAGACCACTACCTGAGGTCATTACCAGCGCCAACGGCTCTGGTCCACTTCCCTGCTCCTTACCCAGCGACCCGCTGATCCGTTTTACCAGCGCAGGGTTGGACGCTGCCAGATTACTCGCACTACTGGACACTGTGGCGAAATCGCCTGCTGAGGGCCGTGGATGGAACCACTCGCTCCCAGTAAACGGCTGGGCAATCAGTGTTGAACCGATGACCTGCCCCGTCGAGTCATGAATCAGGCTACCGTTTGCCTGACTGGCGAACGCGGCCTGGCCAATACCGGCCACTACCAGTGGATAGGCCACACCTGTAATCAGGCTCATAACCAGCATCATCGCCAAGGCGGGACGAACGTGTGCAAACATAACGATTCTCCTAAGGAAGACTGGCCGCTCAGGCCAGCCCTACGGCCGTCAATGCCATATCGATCAGCTTGATGCCCACGAACGGCACGATCAGGCCACCCAGCCCATAGATCAGCAGGTTACGGCGCAGCAGCTGGCTGGCATTGGCTGCCTGGATACGCACGCCGCGCAGTGCCAGAGGAATTAGCACCACAATGATCAGGGCATTGAACACAATGGCCGACAGAATCGCGCTTTGCGGGCTATGAAGGCCCATTACGTTGAGTGCGTCTAATTGCGGATAAACACTGGCAAACAGGGCCGGCAAGATGGCGAAGTACTTGGCCACATCATTGGCGATAGAAAAGGTGGTGAGCGCACCACGTGTTACCAACAACTCTTTGCCCACCTGCACCACATCCAGAAGCTTGGTGGGGTCGGAGTCCAGATCCACCAGATTGGCGGCTTCACGTGCGGCCTGGGTGCCATCGTTCATGGCCATGCCGACATCGGCCTGGGCCAATGCCGGAGCATCGTTCGCACCGTCACCGCACATCGCGACCAGCTTGCCGTCGGCCTGTTCTTCACGAATACGGGCCAGCTTTTTCTCTGGCGTAGCCTCGGCAAGCACATCATCAACGCCAGCCTCGGCGGCAATCGCCGCGGCAGTCAGCGGGTTATCACCAGTGACCATCACGGTGCGGATACCCAGCTTGCGCAGCTCGGCGAAACGCTCACGGATACCGGGCTTGACCACATCCTTCAGGTGAATAGCGCCAAGTAATTGCCCGTCGGCACACACCAAAAGCGGCGTACCGCCATCTTTGGCGATACGGTCGATTTCACGGGCCAGCACATCCGGTAGATGACTACGGCTCAGGCCCAGAAAGCGCAGCACAGCATCGACAGCGCCTTTGCGATAGATATGGCCATCCCAGTCGATACCGGACAAGCGCGTTTCAGCGCTAAAAGTAACTGGCGTTACCGCACCACGGGCCGGCTCGCTCATGGGATGCAGGGCCCGCAGGTATTCGACGATGGACTTACCCTCAGGGGTATCGTCCACCAGTGACGCCAGCAAGGCGCCTTCGGCCAACTGTTTGGCCGTGATGCCGCTCGCCGCATACATGGCGCTGCACCGGCGGTTGCCAAAGGTAATGGTGCCGGTCTTGTCCAGCAGCAGCGTATGCACGTCCCCAGCAGCTTCCACGGCACGGCCGGACTTGGCAATCACGTTCAGTCGTACCAGGCGATCCATTCCGGCGATACCAATGGCCGAAAGCAGCCCGCCAATGGTGGTCGGAATCAACGTGACCAGTAACGCCGCCAAGTACAGCATCGGCAGATTACCGCCGGAATAACGGGCAAATGGCTGTAGCGTGACGACTACCAACAGAAAGATCAGCGTCAGGCCTATCAGAAGGATATCCAGTGCGACCTCGTTAGGCGTCTTCTGCCGCTTGGCGCCTTCGACCAGGGCGATCATCCGATCCAACGTGGACTCGCCCGGATTGGTCGTGATGCGTACCAGCAGCCAGTCTGAGACAACCTGGGTATTGCCTGTCACGGCTGATCGATCTCCGCCTGACTCACGTATTACCGGCGCAGACTCACCTGTAATGGCCGCCTCGTTAACCGCGGCGATTCCCTGGATAACCTCACCATCCCCCGGAATCAATTCGCCCGCTTCGACGCGGACCACATCTCCTTTACGCAACCCTACGGCCGGTACCATTTCGAACAGGCCGTCCGCGGTCTGGCGACGGGCCATGAGATCCTGCCCTACGCCTTTCAGGCTATCGACACGTGCCTTGCCGCGTCCTTCGGCTAGGGCTTCGGCAAAGTTGGCAAAGAGCACCGTGAACCACAGCCACAAAGTGATTTGTACAGCCACGGCGGTACTCACTCCGGCTTGCGGCAAAAAGCACAGCACGGTGGTGAAGACGGCGGTCAGCTCCACAACGAACATGATCGGCGAGCGCATCAGCTGCCGCGGGTCCAGCTTCACGAAGGCCTGGACCAGCGCTGGCTGCCAGAGCGGTTTGCCGGGCGCAGGCGCAGCGGCAGCAGTGGCCGGTTGGGTATGCACGTTCATATCAATGTCCACCAAAAAGCGTCAGTTGATCAGCCATCGGACCGAGGGCCAGGGTGGGCAGGAAGGTCAAGCCGCCTACCAGAAGAATGGTCAGGGTCAGCAAGGTGACGAACAGCGGACCGTGGGTAGGAAAGCTGTTTGGCCCCTGCGGGACGGTACGTTTGGCCGCAAGGCTTCCGGCAATTGCCAGCACGGGCAGGATGTAGCCGTAACGGCCAAGCAGCATGGCCAACCCCTGCATGAGGTTATGGAAAGGCATATTGGCGCCAAAGCCGCCAAAGGCTGAGCCGTTATTGGCTGTAGCGGAGGTGTAGGCATAGAGCAACTGGCTGAAGCCATGCGGCCCGGGATTGCTAATGGCTAAAGCAGGCCCCGGCACGCTGACAGCCAGAGCACCCAGGACCAGCACACCTAGCGGCATGACAAGCAGTGTCACAACCAGAAGGCGAACCTCTCGCGCTTCAAGTTTCTTGCCCAGATACTCAGGGGTACGCCCGACCATGAGGCCCGCCAGAAAGACGGCAATTAGTACGTTGAGCAGCATGCCGTAGAGGCCGGCGCCTACCCCGCCAAAAACCACCTCGCCCAGCATCATATTGAATAGCGCCACCAACCCGGACAACGGCGAAAGACTGTCATGCATGGCGTTGACGGAGCCGTTGGAGGCTGCCGTGGTGGCAACCGACCAAAGCACCGAAGCGGTAATACCAAAGCGGCTTTCCTTGCCCTCCAGCGAGGCGCCTTGCTCTACAGCCAGCGAGGCCAGAGCCGGATTGTTCTGCCACTCAGCCCACAGCGACACACCTATGCCGATTAGCAAAAGGCCCAGCATGCAGGCCAGGATGGCACGGCTCTGGCGTAGGTCCTTCACATAATGACCGAAGGTAAACACCAGCGCGGCAGGGATCAGCAGCAGCGAGACCATTTCCAGCAGGTTGCTCAGCGCTGTAGGGTTCTCGAAAGGATGCGCGGAGTTCGCGCCGAAAAAGCCACCGCCATTGGTGCCCAACTGTTTAATGGCAATCTGACTGGCGGCAGGCCCCAGCGGCAGAGCCTGCGTACCGCCCTGGACCGTCTGGGCATCAATGTAGGCCGAGAACGTTTGCGGCACGCCTTGCCAGATCAGCAGCACGGCCAGCACCAGGCTAAGGGGTAGCAGGATATAGAGCGTCGCGCGGGTCAGATCGACCCAGAAATTACCCAGTGCCTCAGCACTGCGACGGCTCAAACCCCGGCTAAGCGCAACCAGCACGGCAATTCCGGTAGCCGCACTCACAAAGTTCTGCACGCCCAGGCCCACCATTTGGCTGAAGTACGACAGGGTTCCCTCGCCGCTGTAAGCCTGCCAGTTGGTGTTGGTGACAAAACTGATTGCTGTATTGAGCGCCAGGGTCCACTCAAGCCCCGGCAACTGCTGCGGGTTGAGCGGCAGATATGCTTGCAGCAGAAGCATCAGGAACAAGGCCAGCAGGCCGACCAGATTGAACATGAGCAGCGCCAAGGCATACTGCTGCCAGCGCTGCTCCTGCCGACTATCAATGCCACCCAGGCGATAGCTCACCCGCTCCAACGGCCTTAGGACCGGGGTAAGCCAGGTGCGCTCGCCTTCGAGGACACGGTAGAAAAAACGCCCCAGAAGAGGCGCTGGCGCTAGGAACAACGCCAAAAACAGGACAATCAACAAGCCATCGGTAGTGCTCATGGTCCTGGCCTCACGAACGGTCGGCGCGCATCAGCGCCACCAGCAGGTACACGAACAGGCCGACGGCCAATAGCAGGCACAGGCTATCCAGAACGCTCATGACTTTCTCCTTTACGCGGCACGACCGCTGATGGAGAACATTGTCGGGAGGAGTCCCGTAAAGGATCGAGACGCAGGTTCTTAGGAAGGCGTAAAGAAAGCGTTAAGAAATGCAGGGCGACCCGTCAGGACTGGCCTGCTTAATGTTCTGCTGCAAGGCTTGATAGCTCCTTTGGAGGCCAGAACTCCTCACTCTTTTGCTTTTATTAAGGCTGACATGCCTGTGATAAAAATTCTTTTGACGGCCTTCAGATAAGCTCACCAATGGAATAGCAGACGAGTGAAGTCTGATCTGATGATCGGTGCCTATGTCTGTTATCTGCCTGCCAGACGGGTGCGACATTATGGATAAATTCTTGCCTAAACCTTCACCGCTATCGGCCGATAGCCCTGGCAGCTAAGTTGAATTCCTGTACAGGTCGCCCATGCCCAAGCACAATCCGTCCGACGATTCCCTCTCGCTACTATTGTTCTCCCTGCGCAGCGGAAAGCTCATGGCCATCAACCTGCTCAAGGTCAGCGAAATCATTCCCTGTCCGTCTCTGACGCGCATGCCGGAGTCTCATCCGCACGTCAAAGGTGTGGCCACGCTGCGTGGTGTCTCGCTGTCAGTGATCGACCTGAGCCGTGCCATTGGCGAACAACCGCTGGTTGATCCCTCTGGCGGCTGCCTGATCGTGACCGAGATCAGCCGCACTAAACAGGCACTTCATGTGCAAAACGTTGCCAAGATCATTCACTGCCGATCAAGCGATATCATTCCGCCACCCTTCGGCTCTGGCAGCCGCGCCTTTGTAACTGGCGTAACCCAGATAGAAGGTACGCTGGTCCAGGTGCTGGATATTGAAAAGGTCATTCATGGCATCGCACCGCCCGCCCTAGCACAGGCGCCTTCAGCTCTGAACGATGAGGACGCCAGGGCTCTGGAGGCAACACGCATTCTTATCGTGGACGACAGTCAGGTCGCACGAAACCTGTCGCTTCATTCCTTGCAAGCATTGAATATCCGTTGCCACACCGCCCGTAGCGGCAGGGAGGCAATTGACAAACTTCTGGATCTGCAAGGCACGGCCGACGAAATCAATGTGGTCGTATCCGACATTGAAATGCCGGAAATGGATGGCTACGCACTGACGCAAAGTCTGCGTGAGAGCCCGGACTTCAAGGACCTCTACGTGCTCCTGCATACCTCATTGGATAGCTCCATGAACAGCGAAAGGGCCAAGAAGGCAGGCGCCAACGATGTACTGACCAAGTTCTCGCCACCGGAGCTTACCCGCTGCGTTATTCGCGCTGCCCACGCCATTCAGGGGCACTGATCTCGCCCGCCTGCCTCGATACAGTAGAATGCCTGGGGTCGATCAATGACCCAGGCATTTCAATCCCTACCCTGTGAGGCTTTATGGACCCGAAGGATCTGCAACTGCTAGTGACCCGTGAGATGCCCTATGGCAAATACAAGGGCCGCGTCATTGCTGATCTGCCCGGCCATTACCTTAACTGGTTTGCCCGTGAGGGGTTTCCCAAAGGTGAAATCGGTCGCCTGATTCAGCTGATGCAGGAAATCGACCACAACGGCCTCTCAACTCTGCTCGAACCGCTGCGCAAGGCGCATCCGCCTAAGTACGGTAACCGCTTTCCAGACAAGCCCGCCAAGCCCAAGCGCTATTCCTTCGACTGATATTTCCTCTATCCCACGTATCCGCTTCTTTCCGAGCCGCAAATAACGCATTACCCATACACATAAGAAGCTACAGATTCTTGATTGATAATGATTATCAAAATATATAGCATCCCGATCCTTTTCCGCCTCTGGCGGCTCTTATCAAGGAAAAGAAGAAGAAATGCGGCGTTTTATCGTCCCAGTGCTCTCTCTGCACGCTTTTACCTGCCATGCCCAAGAAACCCCAGCGGATAACGAGCCAGCCTCGTTATCCCAAATGGAAATCACGGCCAGCATGGGCGAAAGCGCCCAGAGCCCCGTCGAAGGCTACCGGGCAACCCGCTCGGCCAGCGCAACACGTACCGACACGGCAATTCATGAAACCCCTCAGTCCATTAGCGTAGTACCTCGCCAAGTGGTAGAGGATATTGGCGCAACACGGCTTGAGGATGCCCTGGACTACGCGGGGGGCGTAGAGCGAGGCAATAACTTTGGCGGACAAGGCCTGACCGAGTTTCTCGTACGCGGCTTTAGTACCCAGGAGTTTTACCGCAACGGCTTTGCCGTCAACCGTGGCTACCCAAACATGCCGGATGCCAGCACGATTGAGCGCATCGAAGTGCTGCGTGGCCCTGCGTCCATGCTCTATGGACGAGGCGATCCGGGCGGCACCTTCAATATTGTTAGCAAGCAGCCGCAGGCCGATCGGAAAACCGTACTGGGTAGCCAGTTCAACACCCAGGGACTGCATCGCGGCACGCTCGATACCACCGGTGCGCTGGATGAAAATGCTGAGTTTACCTATCGCCTGAATCTTGCGGCTGAAGGCAGCGACAGTTTTCGCGACCATGTGGAGAGTGAGCGCTATAGCGTAGCGCCTGTCCTGCGCTGGCAGCTGAGCGACCAGACCGCCGTGATCCTGGAGGGCGATTACCTGCATAACCGTCACCCCCTTGACCGCGGAGTAACCCGCTACGCCAACCAGAACGGTCAGCTGCCACGTGACCGCTTCCTGGGCGAAGAGGACGCAGGTAAGTTTCGCAATAAAAACGCAACGACCCAGCTGCGTATCGAGCATCAGCTCAACGACGACTGGGCCATCCGAGGTGGCGTGCAGTATCTCGACGGTAGCCTGGAGGGCGGCGCCGTGGAAAACAACGGCTTGGCAGCCGATGGGCGCACTATTGGCCGCAATTACAGCGAGCGTACCTTGGAGTGGGACGACATAGCCTTTCAAACCAATGTGGAAGGCCACTTCAATACCGGAGGGCTCGCCCACACGTTGCTGGCGGGGCTCGAGTATGACGACTTCAACTACAAGTCCCTTATCCGCCGCTCCAACGGCAGCATCAATGCCTTCCCGCTCGACCTCTACGCACCTGTCTATGGAAAGGCTCTGCCTGAACTGACCCGCACGGCAACGCATGATGACGAGAACCTGAAGTCCTATGCGGTCTATCTGCAGGACCAGGTCGACCTTACCGAGCGTCTCAAGGCGCAGGTAGGCGTGCGGCTGGAACGCTTCGAGCAGAAGTACACCAACTACCTGTCTACTTCGGGTAGTTGGGATCAGGCACACAATGCTGTATCGCCTCGTTTCGGCCTGGTCTACGACTTAACCGATTCACTGGCCGTGTATGCCAATACAGCACGCTCATTCAAACCCAACCGGGGCGCAGATCGCAGCAGCCAGGCGTTCGATCCGGAAAAAGGTGTTGCCTACGAGACCGGTATCAAATACGACGTGCCGGAACATGATTTGAGCATTACGGCAGCCCTGTTCCATATCACCAAGGAAAACGTCCTGACCTCGGACCCGCTCGACAGCAATTATCAGATTGCTGCCGGCGAAGTTCGCAGTCGAGGGTTTGACCTCAGCCTGGCGGGCAATATCACACCGCAATGGCGCGTTATCGGTGGCTATGCCTATGTCGATGCCGAAGTGACCAAGAGCACAACCTCTACCATGCCAACCGGCAGCCGGTTGGCAAACGTGCCTACACATAGCGTGAATCTACTCAATACCTACGAATTCGACTCGGGTCTGTTGAGTGGACTTGGCGTTGGCGTAGGGCTGAAGTACGTGGGTGATCGCAAGGGCAGTACGTCGTCCACAGCGTTCGACATGTCGTCCTATACCGTTGTCGACCTGCTGGCCTATTACCCGCTGACCGACCGCATTCGCCTGAATCTCAACCTCGACAACGTCTTCAACGAGGAATACGACGAGCGTGCCTGGGGTTCGATCTGGGCCTACCCCGGTGCGCCACGCACCCTGCAGGCTGGGGTTTCCATCACCTTGTAAGCCGAACGCGGCGTGTGCCGGATTCATCGCCTGCACACGCCTCGCTTTTCTCGAAACGCTGTATCCCGTCACGCTCGCTACAGGAACCTCGACATGAATACCAAGCACACTCTGGTGGCCGCCACCCTTGCATTGTCCGTTTTCAGCGGCTCGCTGTTTGCCCATGCGCTCTGGCCGGAAGAGCGCCGCGGCCAGATCGAAGTAGTCTTTGGCGAAGGCGCCGAAGAGGATGCCTATGACCCTGCCCGGATTTCCGGTGCCTGGGCCTATGACACGTCTGGCAAGGCCGTGCCGGTTGCAATCGAAAAGCAGGGCGACCATGCACGCTTGAAGCCCGAATCCAAACCGGCAGTTCTGGCTGTCGCGCTGGATAACGGGTACTGGGCGCAAGGCCAGGACAAAAAGTGGGTCAATAAGGGCGCAACCGAGGTGCCTGGCGCACTCGCCTCTGGACGCTATTACAAGTACAGCCTCGCCGTCATGGAAAAAGACGCCAAGCTGCCCTCTCTGGACGCGCTTAAATTCGCCATCATTCCCCAAGGTGACCCGCTGGCGGTAGAGCCTGGTGAGACACTGGGCGTGCAAGTTCTGGTTGATGGAAAGCCGGTCTCCGGTATCAAGCTATACGACGATGTGATCAACGCGCCCGATCATGTCAGCGCTACTACCGATGCAGAGGGCCGTGCCCGAGTCACGGTACGCCACCATGGTCGCAACGTGATTGGCGCCAATACGGAAGTCAAGCAGGACGATCCTGATGGTCGTATACGTGGGATGTTCTCGACATTGGTTTTTGTCAGCCCTAGCGACCATCATCATTAACAGCAGCGTGACAGTTTGATTACTGGCCATCGGAACGCTTTTGACAGGAGTTTCGGTGGCCGAGCTGTCAGTCCAGGCCGAACACAGTATGATCAGCGCTCCGCTGATCGCGAAGTCTGCCATGCGCCTGCCCCGTTTCTCGCGTCTGTTCACCATATCGCTTGTCATCATTGCCGGTGCCGTACTGGTAGCCTATGCCGCCGTGCGTCAGGCTGAACGATATGCTCTGCGTGAGGCCGGTGCGCTGAGTGAAGAACAGTTGCACCTCTATGCGCGCAACTTGCAAACCCTGATCGATCGCTATCGTTCCCTACCAGCCGTGCTAGCGCTCGACCCAGCGATGAGCGAGAGCTTAAGCGGCCCGCTCAGCGCCGAGGCCCAGCAGCAACTTAACCTCAAGCTCGAACAGCTTAACCGGGCCGCTGGCTCATCCACCCTGGAGCTGCTTGATCACACCGGTCTTGCCGTAGCTGCCAGCAACTGGCGCCTGCCAACTAGCTACGTAGGCCATAACTACGGGTTTCGTCCCTATTTTCTACAAACGCGCACCCAAGGGGCGGGTCGCTTTTATGCCATAGGCGTCACCACAGGCATACCCGGTTATTTCCTTTCTCAGGCCGTAACGGCCAATGACGGCAGCTTTCTCGGGGCCATTGTAGTCAAGTTGGAATTTCCCGAGCTTGAGCATTCCTGGAGCCAGCAGCCGGACACTATCCTGGTAAGCGATGCCCGTGGGATCGTATTTATCGCTAACCAGCCGGGATGGCGGTATCGCATTCTCGAATCGCTAACGCCTGAAGACCATGCCGAACTTGAAGAGACGCGGCAATACAACCGTCAATCGCTCTTTCCGCTGCGTTATCAGTCTGTAAGGACGCTGGCGCAGAACCAACGGCTGACGCGAATCAACGGCCCCCATGGACCGCAGGACTTTCTTTGGACGTCACTGCCACTAACAGATGAAGGCTGGACGCTGCACCTGCTGCGCGATCGCTCGCGCCTGCCGAACAGTGCACAAACAGCTGGCCTTGCGGCAGTTGGCGCATGGCTCGCGCTTGTATTCGCGATGCTCTTTCTACAGCAACGTCGTCGTTTGGCCCGCGAGCGCCAGCGCAGCCGTGATGAGCTGGAGCGGTTGGTCGAAGCGCGCACTGCCGATCTGCGAACCGCCCAGGACGGCCTGATCCAGGCCGCCAAGTTGGCCGCACTTGGGCAGATGTCTGCCGCCCTCGCCCATGAGCTGAACCAGCCGCTCACCGCCCAGCGTATGCAGCTTGCCAGTGTTCGCCTGCTACTGGATCAACAGCGCCACGACGAAGCCCGCCAGAGTCTTGGCCGTATCGATGAACTCCTGAGCCGTATGGCGGCGCTGACGGGACACTTAAAGACCTATGCCCGCAAGACCCCTGCCGGCCTTCGTGAGCCACTGGATTTGGCCTGTGTCGTGGATAAATCCTTTGAGCTGCTGGCACCCCGGGTCCAGAATGAGAAGGTCGAGGTAAGCCTGCGCATGAGCCGACCTGCCAAGGTACGTGGCGATGCCATCCGTCTGGAACAGGTGCTCGTCAATCTCTTGCGCAACGCACTGGATGCCATGGCAGACACGTCGACTCGCCAGCTGGATATTGCCCTTGCACCTGAGCGGGGCCGCTGGCTGCTGACGGTTACCGACTCCGGTAGCGGGATAGCGGAAGACCATTTGAGTCAGGTCTTCGACCCCTTTTTCACCACCAAACCGGTCGGTGAAGGATTAGGGCTTGGCCTGGCAGTGTCGTACGCTATTGTCCATGAATTAGGCGGCGAGCTGACCGTTGAGAACATCGCCCAGGGTGCGCGCTTTACGCTGGCCCTGCCCATGGTGATCGAAGAGGACCCGACCTGATGGACCGCGTAATCGTCATCGATGATGAATCCACTATTCGGGAAGCCATCGAGCAATGGCTGCAGCTTTCCGGGTTTGATGTCGCTCTGTATGCCAGCGCCGAGGCCTGCCTTGCGCAATTGTCCCCCGACTTTGCCGGCGTAATCATCAGCGATGTTCGTATGCCCGGCCAGGACGGATTCTCGCTGCTGGAGCAGCTTCAGGCGCTGGACAAGGACCTGCCTGTCATTCTGCTCACCGGCCACGGCGACGTCACAATGGCTGTAGAGGCCATGCGCCAGGGTGCCTACGATTTTCTGGAAAAGCCCTTCAGCCCCGAGGCGTTGCTCGGGAGCCTGAAGCGCGCCCAGGAAAAGCGCCGTCTGGTACTTGAGAACCGACGCCTGCATGACCATTCGGACCAAAAGGCGCAATTGGCCTCTCGGCTGATCGGCTACTCCCGATCAATGGAAACACTGCGAAGACAGGTTCTTGAACTTGCAAACACACCGGTCAACATTCTTCTACGCGGCGAGACAGGCAGCGGTAAGGAACTGGTTGCCCGGTGCCTGCATGATTTCAGCACGCGTACTACCAAACCCTTCGTAGCACTCAACTGTGCGGCTATTCCCGACACGCTGTTCGAGGCCGAGCTGTTTGGCCACGAGAGTGGCGCCTTTACCGGGGCGGCAGGCAAGCGGATCGGCAAGCTGGAACATTCCAACGGCGGCAGCCTTTTTCTGGATGAGATCGAAAGCATGCCTCTCACCCAGCAGGCCAAGCTACTGCGGGTCTTGCAGGAGCAGCAGCTGGAGCGACTTGGCTCAAACCAGAGTATTCCCGTGGACCTGCGCATCATCGCCGCGACCAAGCCTGACCTGCTGCAAGAGGCCCGAGCGGGCCGGTTCAGGGAGGACTTGGCCTACCGTCTTAACGTAGCTGAACTCTACCTGCCGCCCCTACGTGAACGCCGTGAAGACATTCCCCTCTTGTTCGAACACTTTCTCCAACAGGCGGCCAAACGCCTGGGTAGAGAGCCAAGCTCGCCCAGTGGTAGCCAACTGGCACGCCTTCTTGCCCATGACTGGCTGGGCAATGTGCGAGAGCTGGCCAATGCGGCCGAGCGACATGTGCTGGGGCTGGATAACGGGGGGATGCAATCACCTCCAGATCGCTCGCTTTACGAGCAGATGGAAGCCTTCGAGGCGCAATGCCTGCGCAATGCCTTGGCCCGGCATAAAGGCGATATCAAAGCGGTATTGGAAGAGCTCAAGCTTCCCCGCCGCACCCTCAATGAAAAGATGCAGCGCCACGGGTTAACCCGCGAAGCCTTTCTGGAAGCTGATAGCTGATCGATAAACCAACTCAGCTCCAAGATAAGCGGAAATCCGCTTATCTTCAGTCATTACTCGGCAAAAATCCGCTCACATCGCCCTCCGCAACCCGCTGAATACGGCTATTACGGTGATGGCACGGCTCGTGCTACCAGAAAGACAAGCCGTGCGTTTACGCATCGGCACATAACAATGATAAGAGAGGATTCCGAATGGAAAGCACCGCCACCCTGAATGCGGGCGTCGCGCCCAAGACCACTTCACAGCGCATCAGATCTATCTTCAGCGGCTCTGTCGGTAACCTGGTCGAATGGTACGACTGGTATGTCTACGCTGCCTTCTCACTCTACTTTGCTAAATCTTTCTTCCCCCAGGGCGACCTGACGGCTCAGTTGCTTAATACTGCTGCCATTTTTGCCGTAGGCTTTCTGATGCGGCCCATTGGCGGCTGGCTGATGGGCGTATACGCAGACCGCAAAGGGCGTAAAGCCGCCTTGATGGTGTCAGTCATCATGATGTGCGGCGGCTCGCTGATCATTGCCCTTACCCCCAGCTACGCCACTATTGGCGTGGCCGCACCGGTGTTGCTCGTGGTGGCCCGCCTGCTACAAGGACTCTCCGTAGGCGGCGAATACGGCACCTCGGCAACCTATCTCAGCGAGATGGCAACCAAGGAGCGTCGTGGCTTCTTCTCTAGCTTCCAGTACGTGACGCTGATTTCCGGTCAGCTTATTGCGCTGGCGGTACTGATCGTCCTGCAACTGACCCTGACCAACGAGCAGCTCGAAAGCTGGGGCTGGCGTATTCCCTTCCTGATCGGTGCCGCCTGCGCCGTTACTGCGCTATATCTGCGCCGTAGCATGGAAGAAACCGCCTCCTTCAAGAAGAAGGACGAAAGCGTTGCCAAGGAAAACCCGATGCGCACGCTGATGCGCCATCCCAAGGAGCTATTGACGGTCGTAGGCCTGACCATGGGCGGCACCCTGGCGTTCTATACCTACACCACCTACATGCAGAAGTACCTGGTGAATACTGTAGGCATGAGCAAGAGCGACTCAACCATGATCTCGGCCGCCACGCTGTTCTTGTTCATGCTGCTACAACCCGTGATTGGCGCGCTCTCTGACAAGATTGGCCGCCGTCCTATCTTGATCGCCTTTGGAGTGTTGGGAACAATTTTCACCGTACCGATCCTGACCACGCTGCATACCGTCGAGACGACCTGGGGCGCCTTCTTTCTGATCATGGCGGCCCTGGTAATTGTCAGCGGCTATACCTCGATCAATGCGGTGGTAAAGGCCGAGCTGTTCCCTACTGAAATCCGCGCCCTGGGTGTTGGCCTGCCCTATGCGCTGACTGTTTCCATCTTTGGCGGCACTGCAGAGTACCTGGCTCTGTGGTTCAAGAGCATCGGCATGGAAACGGGTTACTACTGGTACGTCACCGGTTGCATTGCCTGCTCGCTCCTGGTCTACCTGTTCATGAAAGATACTCGCGACCACTCCCGCATCACCCACGAGTAAACACGTCCCAAGGGCCCCGAAAGGGGCCTTTTCGGTCGCAGGCAGTATCATGCAGGGCGTTTTTGTCTTACCCGGGGGATAGCCCTTGTGTGATGCATGGTCCATGATCCGAACTGCATTTCTTGTGGCTTCGGATTGTTTATGAGGGTTATCGCCCGGCTGGTATCGTCCCTTCGTCAAACCTGGCAGCGCTTGAGCGAGCGGCTTGGTGACACTGAAAACCTGAGCACCCTGCTCTGGGCTATTCCCATTGGCATCGTCGGTGCACTGGTAACGCTAGGTTTTCGCCACGCCATTGACCTGATTCATATCGCCGCCTTTGGCAAGACCGCAGACGTGGTCGAACTGGCCCAGTCCAGCGAATGGTATATGCGCCTGATCGTGCCTACGCTGGGCGGTATCGTGGCAGGCTTTCTGCTCCTGCTCAGCCGGCGGTATACCAAGGCCACTGCGCATTCGGACTACATGGAAGCCATTACCCTGGGCGATGGCCGCATTCCCATCCGGCAGACCCTGGCGCGTAGCTCATCGTCACTGTGCTCGATTGCCACTGGTTCCTCAATCGGCCAGGAAGGTCCAATGGTGCAACTGGCAGCGCTCTGCGCCTCGCTGGTAGGACGCTTTCGCAAGATATCACCCGAGCAGATGCGTACGCTGGTGGCGTGTGGGGCTGCAGCCGGCATTACCTCTGTGTATAACGCACCGATTGCCGGAGCCTTCTTTGTCGCGGAAATTGTGCTCGGCACCATCGTGGCGGAGCGCATGCCACCGCTGATCATGGCCTCGGTCGTCGCCAACCTTACGATGCGTTCGCTGCCCGGTTATCACTCCATTTACAGCGTGCCGTCATTTGAACCCCTGAGCTTGTCGCAAGACCTGATGTTCATTCTACTGGGCATCCTGCTCGGAGCCCTGGCACCGCTGTTTCTATGGCTACTGGAACGCTCACGCAAGCGGATCGACCAGATTCCCCTGCCGTTGCCGGTCAAGCTGGGTTGCGGCGGACTTGTGGTCGGCCTGATCTCTATCTTTTACCCACAGACCTGGGGCAATGGCTATAGCGTTATCAATGATTTCATCAACCATCCCTGGCCCTGGACCGCGGTTGCAGCGCTCCTGGCCTTCAAGCTATTAGCCACAACAGCTTCAGCCGGTACAGGTACGGTAGGTGGGATTTTTACGCCTACCCTGTTCGTCGGCGCGGCTATCGGCGTGCTGTTTGCCAGCTTGGTCGAGCATCTTGCCCCAGCCCTGCATGCGCCCACGTTCACCTATGTGGTAGTCGGTATGGGCGCCTTTCTCGCCGCTACCAGCCGCGCGCCACTCATGGCCATTCTTATGGTATTCGAGATGACGCTCAGCTACGACATCGTATTGCCGTTGCTGCTTTGTGTAGTGGCAGGGTATTACATCAGCGGCGCGTTCTCGCCTCGGTCGATGTATGCGGTTACCACCAAGAACAATGAGTTGTGGAAAGCTCGCAACCAGACGCGGAACCTCAAGGTCCGGGCGATTCTCAATGAAGGCGCGCAAACCGTACCGGCTTCTGCCACGCTGGAGGAGGTGCTGCACACCTTTCGCGAGCAAATCGTCAAGTTCGTGTATGTGATTGACGAGAATGACCTGCTGATCAAGATCGTGGCGCTTCGAGACCTCAATAGGGCTCAGGCAGCCGGCACATTGGATTCGAGCCTTCTGGCCAGAGATCTTCCCAGCCATACGCTTCCCCTGCTTCACCCCTACGATAACCTCACCGTCGCGCTGGAAGCCTTCCTGAATCACCCCGGTGAGCGGCTACCGGTGGTGGAGAGTCAGGCCTGCCCCCGGCTTTTGGGTTATGTGTCGAAAAGCCAGGTGCTGGCGCATCTGAAGCTTTACTTATGAAGACCTGTAGCCGTGTCTTAAATGCACCTGAATGTCAGAGCGCCTCTGGCAGAGGCTACCGCCTGGCTATCAGGTATGACTTCGCCATCAAACTACTTGGCCAGCAACGCTGTGCGATAGGAAGACAGGCTATTCATAGCCACCCTGCCGCAAGTCTCACTACACGTTCTGTCAGACTTCCTACCCAAGCCTTTACTCACCTTTTCTTTACTGCGTGGTCAAAGCGATCATCTGTCGAGCGTCTCGCATGGACACGTGCGCCGTGCCTGTTCTAATCAGCACCGGCTCACGCTCGACTCGCTTTATTAATTTACCTGACAGGAGTGGCCTGCATGACACTAAGCGAATTAATGGGAACACTCCGCTTTCTCAAGGATGCCGAGATGTTGAAGGATACCCTTCGCACGGCCTATACCCGTTCGGGAAAGCAGGAAAGCACCGCGGAACACACCTGGCGACTATGCCTCATGGCCATGGTGTACGAAGATGAACTCCAGGGTATCGACTTTGCCAAGTTGCTGAAGATCTGCCTCATCCATGACCTGGGCGAAGCCATTAGTGGCGATATTCCCGCTGTACTGCAGCGGCCCGGCCTTAGCAAGTCGGGGCAGGAACGCAAAGACCTGCAAACCTTGCTGGCCTCGCTCCCACCGGAGCGTCAGGCGCGGTTTCTGGCGCTATGGGACGAGTACGAGAATGCCTCATCTCCAGAGGCCAAGCTCGCCAAAGGTCTGGATAAGCTCGAGACTATCCTTCAACACAACCAAGGCCTGAACCCACCGGACTTTGACTATGGTTTCAACCTGAACTACGGCCGCCAATACACCTCGGCACACCCCCTGTTGGCCGCAATCCGTGAGCAGCTGGACGAAGAAACCGAGCGAAAAACTGTCGTGTAACAGGCTTACATCAAGTGATACCGGGCCTTTCCGGCCCGCTTTGCCTCGTACATGGCGGTGTCGGCAGTATTGATAAGGTCATCTGCCGTACGGGCCGAGCCCGGTATGTAGAGCGTGATGCCTATGCTGGCACTTACCTTGGCCTCATAGCTGTCCAGCCAGATCGGCTTCTGGATTTTCTCAAGCAGTTGACCCGCTAGTCGACATGCGTCGTTCACTCCGTCGACCAGCCCTTCCAGAATGACCGTAAACTCATCGCCACCCAAGCGGATGGCCTCATCGGACTTACGGATACTACCTTGCAGTCGTTTCGCGATTTCAATGAGTAACGCATCGCCTGCATTATGGCCCTGAGCATCATTGACGGCCTTGAAACCATCTAGATCAAGAAACAGTAGTGCCAGCGTCGCCCGATTGCGCTCAGCCCGTGCAATGGCCTTGGGCAGGACCTCCAGCAGTGCGCGCCGGTTCAGCAACCCCGTTAGCGCATCGTGACGCGCCTCGTGCTCACGCCTCGCTTCGGCAGCCTTGCGCTCAGAAATATCGTGCAGAAAGGCACTAAAGAAAGATTGTCCCTCTACATTCAGCGCTCGAAGGCGTATCTCTATTGGAATATCGGACCCATCTCGCCGTAGCGCAGGCAACTCCAATCGTTGATTGAGAACCTTAGCTTCCCGAGTCGCCAGGTAGCGCGCCATTCCTGCCAGATGCGCTTCACGCATCGAAGGAGGAATAATCAGCTCACTTACTGGCTGACCCAAGGCCTCCTCCACTGTCCAGCCAAACGTTTCGACTGCCTGACGGTTCCAGGCTGTGATAATGCCGAGCTCATCCACACGGACATAAGCATCATTGGCATGCTCGATCACACTACTAAGCTCCGCCTCACGGCGACGAAGCGCCTGCTCGGACTGTAGCTGGTGCGCCATCGCCTGAGATAACTGCTCATTGGCACGTTGAAGCTCATAGGTTCGAAGCACTACGCGCTGCTCCAGATCCTCCCTCAAGGCCGCCAGTGCTTCTTCGGCTTCCTTACGCGCATGGATATCGGTAACGATCGTCACAATACTGCTGGCATTACCGTTTTGATCTTCCAGCCGGCTGACATTCAAACGAACCCATATCGAATTGCCCTGCTTGTTGAGTGCGCGCCGCTCCAGGTCGATGGCATCTACCTTTCCGGTAATCAACCCTTCAGCCAGCTGCTTGAACTCGGCTAGATCGTCTGGATGAATGAGTTCCCAGAACGTCAGCTTCTTGATTTCATCGCGGCTGTAACCCAGCATTCGACAGAGTGCATCATTGATATCGATCCAATGATCATTTTTGCCTACCAGGGAAATCCCTACCGCGGCCCGCTCGAAAATAGCCCGAAAGCGGGCCTCGCGTGTTTCGAAGACCGCTTTGGAGCGCTTGACATGGCTGCGGGCCAGCAATGCTGTTTCGCGAAGCTGAACCTCGTGGCAGATCAGGGCGGCCAGATCATTGAGGATCTCAAGCTCTTCGGTCGCCAGCCTACGAGGCGCCGTATCCATAACGCAGAGCGCCCCAAGCGCCAGCCCCTCAATACTGGTAATGGGAATTCCGGCATAGAAGCGGATGTGTTTGCTGCCGGTAACCAGAAAATGGTTTTTGAATCGCTCGTCTAGTGTCGTGTTCTCAACAAAAACGGCTTTCTGAGCCAGTACGGTGTGAACACAAAAGGAAGACTCCCGGCTGGTTTCCACCATATCCAGACCAATTTGGGACTTGAACCATTGCCGTTTGTCATCCACCAGCGAGATAAAGGCAATAGGCATCCCGAGGGTGCGTACCGCCAGTCGGGTAATCCGGTCAAAAAACGGTTCTGCAGGCGAGTCCATCAGTGCGAGCGCATTCAAAACACGCAAGCGTTCGCTTTCATAAGACAGATCGGTCGTTGGCAACATGAAAATGGCCGGACAAAGGCAGAGACTATTTCATAGTCTGACAGATAACTACCCGCTTCTGCTCACACGCATTTATCTGCTCAGCTCTGTGCTCTTGATAATGTTTTGATTTAACGATCTGAACCAGTGCGACCTGTCATGCCTCGAAACATAACGTTTTGACATCAGGTATCCATAAGCGCATGACTTTCATTCAATGGGCGGGCGTACTCAGTACATTACTGCTGATTCTAGCCCTGGCATCAGCCTACCTTCGCTGGCTTCCTGTTACTACATCGGTAGTCTGTCTGATGTTTGGAATTGCTATTGGACCAATGGGGCTGGGCTTATGGCAAGACAGCTTTCAAGACGTAGCCCCCTGGATGGAGCACCTGACAGAGGTTGCCGTCTTGATCTCGCTATTTGTCACAGGACTCAAATTACGCCTCCCCCTGACAGACCCAGCCTGGCGAGGCGCCTACATGTTGGCCGGACCGATCATGCTGCTTTGTATCACCGGCACCACTCTTGCCTGCCATTATCTGCTCGGGCTTAACTGGGGCACGTCACTCCTGATTGGCGCGGTGCTCGCACCTACTGACCCCGTCCTGGCTGGATTGGTACAGGTCGTTCATGCACGCGACTTTGACCGGGTGCGCTACTCACTGTCCGGCGAGGCTGGGCTCAACGATGGCACAGCGTTTCCCTTTGTCGCACTGGCGCTTCTGGTAATGCACCATGACAGTGTACAGGCCGACTGGCTGGGTCAGTGGGCTTTGCACCGCCTGGTCTGGGCCGTGCCGGCGGGTCTTGTAATCGGTTACACCCTGGGACGGTTAATGGGCAGGCTATCCATTTACCTGCGCATCAAGCATCGTGACAGTGTTATCTCCCCCAATGACTTCCTCGCCCTGGCTCTGATAGGCCTGGCTTATGTGCTGGCTGACCTGGTTGGTGCGTGGGGTTTTCTTGCTGTATTTGCTGCCGGCGTTGGGTTGCGCCGCGAAGAGGTCTCCTCCTCGGGTTACGCCAAAATCCCTTCTGAGGAGCAGACTCAGCCTGTACTGGGCCATATAACGGGATCCGTTGTACAGGCTAACCAACCCGATGATGAGAAACTGACCAGCCCCACTGTAGCGGCTGGCGTATTGATGGGCGACATGCTGGCCTTTGGCAACCTGCTGGAGCGCTCTTTGGAAGTATTGCTGGTCACGCTGTTGGGCGTACTGCTCTACCCCCACTGGGACTGGCGCGCTGTAGGGCTGGCCCTGCTGCTATTTTGTGTCATTCGGCCCTTGAGCGTACGCCTGCTGATGGGGCGAAATTGGGCAAGCCCTGCCCAACGCACCTTAATCGGCTGGTTCGGCATACGTGGGATCGGCAGCCTGTATTATTTAAGCTATGCCTTGAATCATGGCCTTACAGAAGGCTCACTCAAAGACAGTGTAGACATCACACTAACAGTCGTAACATTCAGTATTCTACTGCATGGCATCAGTACCCAGCCCTTGCTGGATCGTTACGAACGCAAGCATGCATCTGAGCAGAAATAATACAGGATAACGTCAGAAGGTATCAGTCAGGGCCTTGACCGTGTCGATGACCTTGAAGACATCAAAAGGCTTTTCAAAAATAGCATCGAACAAATGTTGATTCTGTTGGGCGATATGCGCCTGGGCCCCGGTCGTCAAGATGATCGGAGTCTCCCCTAGCATGGGGTGATCATGAATGGCCTGAGCCAATTCGAGGCCATTCATTACAGGCATCATGAAGTCCGTAACAACCAGTGCCGGCTGCTCGCGTAGCAGGATATCCAGAGCCTTCTGCCCGTTGCTGGCTGTTCTGACCTGAAAGCCGGCGTCCTCAAGTGCAAACGAGAGAATTTCGGCGATTAAAAACTCATCATCGACCACCAGAATCGTCGTCATGTCTTTACCTTCCTTGTAATGACGACATCAGCCCTGACAGTTCGACGTTGCTGAGCCTGAGAGAACCATCTCCGCATTTCTGAAAGCCTTAGCTAAATCAATACCATTACTGCTGATGACAATCTCCCGAAGCGTTGGGTCGAAACCACTGTCCCGTACTTTCAGGATGGAGATGACCCGTTTGAGTTCAGCATTCAATTCCGCATAACGCATCATGAACAGATTGTCCGTAATACCTGACAATTCAGGTGCAGGGGCATGGATATCCGCCCCAAAAAGATCCTTCATCTCCCAGGTACCGTAGACGGTGACCCCCATGGCCCTGAGTTCATTGCTCAACGCGGTGAAGAACTCCATCAGCCGGTCTTCCTTGACAGCCAGCCGAGCAATGGCACCCAGGCTGTCGATCAACACCCGTGTGGCCTTGAGACGACGGACTTCATTAATGATTAGGTGCCCAACCTTATCCAGTTGAAGCTCAACGGTGGGCTGCCAGTGAATATGGACAGCGCCATTGTCTATCAAGCTCCCCAAGGCGAACCCCATATTATGCGCCTTGATCTTGAGCCGCTCGGGTGTCTCGTAAAATCCAAAGATCACCCCGGGCTCCTCAACAGAAGACTGCGCAATAAAACCCAGGCCTAGAGACGTCTTGCCGCTTCCCGACGGCCCCATCAGTAAGGAAATAGATGACCGGTTAAGGCCGCCTTCCAGCATCTGGTCGAAGCAAGGCAACCCTGTGCTGACGCGGCGCTCATCGATCGCTTCTGGACGATAAGTCTTTTCGTAAACAGCTTCGAGCCGAGGGTAAACCACAAATCCATCTTCGGTGATCTGGTACTCGTGCAGCCCTGTAATCGCCTTGCTACCACGAGTTTTGCGCAGACTCATACGACGTATAGAACGCGCACCATGTATCTCTTCCCCCACATCCAGCACCCCATCGACCATGGTGAGCTCCGGGCTACCATCGTCCAGACGCGAGCTGGTCAGGAACAGAACCGTACAATTGGCAAAGGCAGCATGGGCCTGCAACTCGGCGATAAACCGCTTGGTATCCAGGGGGGTATCGGCTTTAGAGCGGGCATTCAGCAGTCCATCGACCACTAACAGTGTTGCCTTTTGCCGGGAGATCTCTCGACGTATCAGCTTGACGACAGGCTCCAGCCCTTCCTGCTCCATGGTATCGAACGCGCTGAGGTACTGGATATCACCGCCTACCCGACTGTGATCAAAGAAGCTGAGCGTGGAAAGAAACTGGAACATCCGCTCGTGCGGCTCGGACAGCAGCGTTGCAAACAAGACACGCTCGCCACGATGCACATGATTGAAGGCAATCTGATTAGCCAGAATCGTCTTACCAGAACCGGGCCGGCCCTGAATAACATAGGACGCACCGGCAACAAAGCCGCCTTGCAATAAGGTATCCAGCCCTTCGATTCCACTCTTCAGACGCATTAACTGCTTCAATTCGATCCGCCCCAACGAAGGTTAGATATAGTCATTGACCGACCACGCCATGGCGTGCCGGATCAGGCCGCTAAGACTATGACTCGACGCCTTAAATATCCAGGCGAATGGCCTGGCGAGGTGCCTAAGGCACTCACAAGACAAGACAAATGAGTAAGAGTTCTCAGACGTGAAGAATATGGCCATGAAGGCCATGTCTAAAGAAGCAGGAGCGGCAAGCGCCGCCCCTGAAAAGACTTATTTATCAGGTTGCGGAGTCATGCGCAGATAGGGGCGCAGCGCCTGATACCCTTTCGGGAAGCGCTGTTTGATTTCGTCTTCATCCTTGAGCGAGGGCACGATGACGACATCACCGCCCTGCTCCCAGTTGGCGGGCGTAGCGACTTTGTGGTTATCGGTCAGCTGAAGCGAGTCGATGACGCGCAGGATCTCATTGAAGTTACGTCCCGTGCTGGCCGGGTACGTGATGATCAGCCGGACTTTCTTGTTCGGGTCTATAACAAACAGCGAGCGCACCGTTAGCGAGTCGTTCGCGTTAGGGTGAATCATGTCGTACAGGCCTGAAACCTTTCGATCCTCATCGGCAATGATCGGGAAATTGACCGTCGTGCTCTGGGTGTCGTTGATGTCCTCAATCCAGCGACGGTGGGAATCAGCCGGATCGACTGACAGGGCTATAACCTTGACGTTACGGGCTGCGAATTCATCCTTCAGCTTGGCTGTAAATCCCAGCTCTGTTGTACAGACGGGCGTGAAATCAGCCGGGTGAGAAAACAACACGCCCCAGCTATTGCCCAGCCACTCATGGAAACGAATGTGGCCTTCGCTGGAATCCTGTTCGAAATCGGGTGCTATGTCGCCCAATCTAAGGCTCATAATGATCCTCCTGTATCGGTTCGAGATGACCACTCGCCAAGCGAATGGCCTGGATAAGTTAAGCCCGGTATCGTGATGTTCGCTCGATCTGATCCTGTAACTGGTAAAGAAATGTGAAACCTTCCTCCCAGCGCTCGTGACCAGACTTCACATTGATGTGACCGACATTCGTCAGGATCGTTGAGATTGCGCCCCAGGCTGCCGCTAACTGCCGAGCGCGCTCAGGGGTTGCAGCCGGGTCGTTACTGGAGCCAACCAGCAGAGCAGGAAATGGCAGGGCCTGCCGATGCAATGGAGCGAAATTTCTTAGGGGCTCAGGGCAGTTGGGTCGCTCGACATCGGCTGGCGCGATCAGTAGTGCACCGGCTACACGCCGCGCAAGCTCAGGCTCCGCTTGTAGAGCCCAATGCGCTACGGTTGCACAACCCAGGCTATGGGCAATAAGAATCACTGGTGCCTGACTGATTTCGATGCAATGGGAGAGCGCTGCAACCCAGTCCCTGCGCTGCGGCACGAACCAGTCTTTCTGCTCTACCCGCGCAGAGTTGGGTAATGACCGCTGCCAATGGCTTTGCCAATGCCTTTCAGGCGAGCCTTGCCAGCCGGGAACAATCAAGTACTGCATCGATACACTATGCATGGCCATCGCCTATCAAGGGGTCATAGCCGCAGTGTAAGCAGCCCTAAAAAAAGCACAAAAGAATAAAAAATGATGTATTCATACTTTTATTGAATATGGGCTTCTCTAGCTTTTATTGGTGAGATTGCTACCTAGAGAATACAAATGCCCTGACTGGCACTGGTGCTCTTTATGAAGGGAAGATTGATACTTTTTAATTTCGAGCGCTTTTTAAAGCTGACAAGTCCTTTAAAGAGCGGCTCAAAAGAATGCCGCTTTTATATATAGCCTGACGGTAGAGCATGGAGGCATTAAGGATATGTCTACTTCTTTCTCAAGAGTCGATTTGACAGCGTAAGAAACGATTACCTATTAAGAGAACAGCCTAAGCGTAAATTACAGACGCGGAAAACGCATAGGCAAGCGAAGCGTTACATACTAAAAGCGATGGCGACCACGCTTAAAACTTATCTCCCTATAGTTTGCACAATAGCCGCACCACTGAACTCTTCCATACGCAATAGCTTTAGCGAAGCAAGAAAGGCCCGAGCCTGATGTTCACTGCGAAACTCGATGGATGGCCGTTGGGATTCAACGCAATTGGCGGGTATATCTCTTTCCTCCCATACCACTGTTATTAACTTCCCTCGCAATGAACAGCTATGTAGCGTTCTTCCATCGCTGGTCTTGATTGTCCAAGCAACCATATAGTACCTGCGTAGTTAATTAAGGAGCGTTATGACTCTTTAAACCTTATCCAGACTCTTTTTGCTTTGAACGTAAAACTGTTTATCTATTTCACGCTTGATACTTGCCACCCATGCATGCGCTTCCACCTGGCTCATCATGTGAGGTGAATTATTCCGCCTGGCTTCTAAAATAGTGGTCCCGCTCTGCTGATTAAATATTCGCACAGCAAAGCCCTTGTCGCTCTCTTCCAGCACCTGGAAACCCAAGGGCAAAAACTGCGACTTCATATACAGGAGAACAGGTGCAGACAGTTCATTCGACATGGTTTTTCCTTACTTTACGCTCAGCTTATTGATAGACATGAAAAACCCCGCATTGCGGGGTTCAGCATCAATGCTCTCTAACCTGATTCGCCTCGAAGCCTCTAGGCCCTACGACCAGCTGATAACTCACAAGCTGACCTTCATTCAAGCCTCTAAAGCGTTGGTTTTCAAAAGAGTTCATGTGAATGAAAAGGTCAGGCCCTTCTTGAGGAATAATAAAGCCAAAGCCTTTATGCTCACTAAACCACTTGATAGTACCTTGATGTCGAATGGACATTATTTATCTCCTGAGATTGAAATCACAGTGGCGTATTAAACGCACCGAGACTGCACCTAAAGGGCAGAGGAACCGAGGAGATGAATACAAGCGGACCATCAAGTCAGCATCGCGATGACAATTAGCTATACAGTAAAACCACTGTACTCTCTTTCGTAGTCGCTTTCAGACCTGCATATGGGTTTTATCACGATACTGGACAGACGGAATATTAAGAAACTGAGCGATCTCATTAATACGCGGCAACTTTTTTCATTTCAACAAAATAGGCGAGCTGTAATTATTTGCCTAACGTTCTGATTATCCTAGATATCTCCCCTCGTCCACAGAAATTCAAAACGAGTAAATATTCATAAAAACTAAAATAAAGGTATACAAGGGCCAAAAAGAGCGTATGGTGGCCTCACTGCTTTGCAACTGCTACTTCGATACCTGGCCTGATGTTCTGTTTTTCGTTTCATCTCCTCGGCTCGTTTTACTTTCGCACCTCAGTCTCGGCCTGAATGTTTCAGCGTCGCAGTCTTATTTTACCTTGGAGATACATCATGTCTGGTCGTCAAAATGGCACCGTCAAATGGTTTAACGATGAAAAAGGTTTCGGTTTTATCACTCCAGAGAGTGGTCCGGATCTGTTCGTCCATTACCGCTCGATCGAAAGCACTGGCTTCAAGAGCCTGAGCGAAGGTCAAGCGGTGTCTTTCCTGGCTGTCAAAGGTCAGAAAGGCATGCAAGCTGATCAGGTTCAAGTCGTTTAAGACACCTGATCCAAAAAAGCCCCGCATTGCGGGGCTTTTTTTTTGCCTTGAGTGCCCTCTTATTAACGGGTACGCGACAAGGCGTACCCGTGAACCCTCATTTAGGCACTGGATCAGTTTGGTACAGGCGCATCCGGTGATACAAAAGGTTTTGTAAAACCTGCTGCTAACGGCGCCTGCGCCCATTCGTTACGAAATCGATTGAGATACACCATATTGTTACGGGTCGTAGCCTTTCGGTTCATCTTCCCAGTCATCACGGCGAGCTGTGTCTTGATCCCTTCGATAACGGTATGCAAGCGCTCCTGATCACCCAGGTCTGCTGCAGAAATCACGCGTATGGCAACGACATCCTTGCTCTGCGTTGAAAACGTTAGGGTCAGACTGCCATCGGGTCGAATGGATGAAATGACGGGCAGGTTGACCTCAAAGGAGGACGACAGGGTTTTAAGATAGCTGTTCATAGGAAATACCTCGCCGAGCATGAGTGGTGAGTACTAGCAGCCAGCGCTGCGTTTACTGTCCAGGAAAATGGGCGAAGCGCTTAGAGCGCCTCAACGTGCTCAGCCTGCATGCCTTTCCCCGGCCGGCCCTCAGCGGCAACATAGGAGACGGACTGCCCCGTTATCAACTGCTTGAGAGCATGGGCACCCTTGATCGCCTTATGGTGTACGAACAGCTCAGGCCCTTGAGTCTGAATGATAAAGCCATACCCCTTGGCGCGGTCGAACCACTTGACGATGCCGGTTTGACGATCAGACATGGAAAGACTCCTGGATAGGATAAGCAACAGGCAAACATTCACCGGGTGCCGAGGCGGCAGTGATCCAAAGAGAGGCTGGGTGTAGATAAAACACCCTCCAGGGGTCATGGCAGCGTGATAGCAACGCAGCTACTTCACCATAGGCGTATTCGTCACATGATGTGCGGTTATTTAGGCCTGTGGCGACGGGTGGGAATCCTTGTCTTGCACTGCGATCAAAGCGACAAACTGCCCAACGCAGCGGTATGCCAGAGAGCGGTAGTGCATGCGGCCCGTACCAGATGGAGCTTTTAGCACTACCCCGGGCAGTGCCGGAGAAACGGCGTGAGGCTGTCATGAATCGAGCGCTATTCAACCCAGGAGAGCTATGTACTACGGAGAACGATTCAATGCCTGGACACACCTGATTGGTGCGGCACTGGCGTTTATGGGCGCGGTGTGGCTGCTGGTGCGCGCCAGCCTGGAAGGCTCACCGTCCAAGATTATCAGCATCCTCATTTATGGCGTCACACTGGTGCTGCTCTATAGCGCCTCAGCGATTTACCACAGTGTGCAAGGCCGCGCGAAAACAATCATGCGCAAGGTTGATCACTTATCGATCTACCTGTTGATCGCTGGAAGCTACACGCCCTTTTGCCTGATTACCTTAAAGGGTTCCTGGGGCTGGACATTATTCGGCATTGTCTGGGGGCTGGCAGCGGTTGGCATGTTGCAGGAAATCAAGCCGCGCTCAGAGGCACGTGTCTTATCGGTAGTGATCTATGCCGTGATGGGGTGGATCGTATTGATAGCCGTCAATCCTTTGCTGGCCGCGCTGGGGACGCCGGGCTTTCTCTGGCTGGTAGCAGGTGGATGCCTCTATACCATAGGTATTGTCTTTTTCGCCTTCGATCACCGTTTTCGCCATTGGCATGGCATCTGGCACTTATTTGTCATGGCCGGAAGCGCCTTCCATTTCATTGCCATTTTGTTTTACGTGCTGTGAATGTAATAAAGGGCCATTTCGCTGTGCCGGGCCACCTATCTGATAAGAAAGATTTCCCGAGCCAACGTCTATGATTAATGATCTTCTGTTGCAGGAGCATGCTTATTGAATTAATGCTTTTATCGCAGCAGACAGACAGGCTTGGTTGTTGAGGCTGTCCCAACGGTGTCATGCTGATTATTGATTTTGCCTTTTATAGTTGAAGGCATCCTGCTTAGTTCACATAGGACTCTATGGAATCGTCTACCCAGTCGTCTGTTCCAGATAACCAAAAACATCTTATGAGCAGCTCGGTCACGTTTCCAGTAGTGGGAATTGGCGCGTCAGCAGGTGGATTGCAGGCTCTGCTGAAATTCTTTGAAAACATGCCTAGCGAAAGCGGCATGGCCTTTGTAGTTGTCCTGCATCTTTCCCCCAAGCACACCAGTTCAGCCGATCGCATTCTCCAGGCCGTAACCAAAATGCCGGTAAAGCAGGTCACTGAGCCTGTACTGATAGAGAGAAACCACGTCTACGTTATTCCGCCAGCTAAAGATCTTGGCATGAACGATGGTTACCTCCGGCTCACTGAGCCGCAGCGTACCCGAGGCGATCAGGTAGCTATCGACCTGTTCTTTCGCGCGCTGGCTGATGTGCATAAAACCAAGGCTATTGGCATTGTGCTCTCCGGCGCTGGCTCCGACGGTTCTGTGGGCCTTGCCCGGTTAAAGGAGCAAGGCGGCATTACTCTTGCCCAATCCCCGCAGGATGCCGAATACGACTCCATGCCCAGCAATGCCATTTCAACCGGCACAGTGGATATTGTCATGCCGGTGGTCGACATGCCGCAAAAGCTGCTGGAGTTGGGGACAAACCTTACGCACATCCAGATACCGGTTAGTGATCCGCGTTACGAAAGTGCATTTGAAATAGAACCCGAGATCAAACAGCGGCCGAACCAACTGGCGCTACGCGATATTCTCTCACTGCTACGCACGCGTACGGGTCATAACTTCAAGCAATACAAGGCCGCAACCGTATTGCGGCGCATCGAGCGGCGGATGCAGGTCAATGCCATTCCCGACATGGCCTCTTATGCTACGTTTCTGCATGACCACCTTGAGGAGACGCCAGCTCTTCTCAAGGACATGTTGATTGGCGTCACCAACTTCTTTCGTGACCGTGAATCATTCGAGGTGCTTGAACGGGACATCATTCCAGAGATCTTTGAGCAGTTTGCGGCCTCCGAAGGTGAAAACAAAGAGATACGGGTCTGGTCCGCTGCTTGCTCTACGGGGGAAGAGCCCTATTCGCTGGCTATGTTGCTTACCGAGCAGGCGGAGTTAAAAAACTCACAGGCCAAGATTCAGGTGTTTGCAACAGATATTGATGAGCAGGCGCTAGTCATTGGCCGTGCGGGCCTTTATCCCTCTGCCATCGTCACGGACGTTATTCCGGCGCGCATCCGCCAGCACTTTAGCAAGGAGCAGTCACACTACCGGGTCAAGAAAGAACTGCGCGAGCGTATCTTGTTTGCTGCGCACAACCTTTTAAGCGATCCCCCGTTTTCGCGGCTGGACCTGATCACCTGCCGCAACCTGCTGATCTATCTGGACCGTGACGTGCAGAGCGAGATCCTCCAAACGTTTCACTTTGCGCTCAAGCCTGGTGGCTATCTCTTTCTGGGAAGCTCCGAGTCGGCGGATATGTGCAGCAATCTGTTTGCACCGGTTGACAAGAAAAACCGTGTCTATCGCGCCAAGAGTACGTCGAGCACTTTGCGGACTCGGCCAGCAGTTCACTTGAGTTCAGGGTCTCCATCCTTACGCTTGCCGCAGCTGCCGCCGAAGCAGCAGCAGCAGCAAATGATTGGCCGTGGCAAAAAGATTTCCTTTGCCGAAGTCCACCAGCGCGTGCTGGAGCAGTACGCACCGCCCAGCGTGATTGTCGATCATGAATCGAACATTGTGCACATGTCTGATCGCGCCGGGCGCTTCCTGCGGTATGTCGGCGGCGAACCCTCGCACAACCTGCCCACCCTGGTACAGCCTGAGCTGCGTCTGGAATTGAGGACTGCTCTCTTCCAGGCCTTGCAGACCAACAAAAGCGTCGAAGCGCGTCGGGTACGAGTTACCCGCGACGACCGAACGTACTATATCAACATGGTGGTCAGGCCGTTCCGTGACAACGAGGCCAATAGTGACTTCATGCTAGTGATCTTCGATGAAGTCGAAGATGTGATGAGTATGGAATCCAGTACACCGCACACTGAGGCCAAGGACAGCGTACTGACCCAGCTTGAAGCAGAGTTGCACCGCACCAAGGAGCAGTTACAGCTCACCATTGAGCACTCCGAAACCTCGACGGAAGAGCTCAAGGCGTCCAACGAAGAGCTTCAGGCGATCAACGAAGAATTGCGCTCGGCCACAGAAGAACTGGAGACCAGCAAGGAAGAGTTGCAGTCAATCAACGAGGAGCTGATTACCGTCAACGCCGAGCTTAAGAGCAAGATCGAAGAAACCGGCAAGATCAATGATGACCTGCAAAACCTGATTACCTCGACCGATATCGCTACAGTATTCGTCGACCGAGGTATGCGTATCAAGTGGTTTACCCCTCGCGCGACCAACCTCTTCAATATTATTGCCAACGATGCCGGTCGCTCGCTGCTCGACATCACTCATCGTCTGGACTATGACGAACTGGCAGAAGACGCCTCGCGCGTTTTTGAATCGCTGCACCTGATTGAGCGGGAAGTCCGGGCTCCAACCGGCCAGTGGTATCTCGCCCGTCTCTTGCCCTACCGCACAACGGATGACCGAATCGAAGGGGCCGTACTGACTTTCATCGACATCACCGAACGACGTCACGCGGAAGAACAGGCACGCGCCAGCGAGGCGCACATGAAGCTGGTCGCCCAGAGCGTAACCGACTACGCCATAGTGACCATGGACGAGGACGGACTGATTACCACCTGGAACCAGGGTGCAAAGCTGATGTTTGGCTATACCGAAGCAGAGGTATTAGGTCAGTGTATTGACCTCATATTCACCCCTGAAGAACGTGCCAAGGGCGAGCATCAGGCTGAACTGAAAGGTGCGCGTGAATACGGCAGTTCAATCGATCAGCGCTGGCATCAGCGCAAGGACGGTAGCCGATTATATTGCAGCGGCGTGGTTTACCCCATGCGCGATACCGAGTTACGTGGCTACGCCAAGATCGTTCGGGACACTACCGCAGACTATCAACGTGCCTGCGAGCAGGAGGACCAACTGGTACGCTCGGAAGCGAGCAGCCAGCTCAAGGATGAATTCTTTGCGGTCATGTCCCATGAGCTTAAACACCCGCTCAACCTTATCCAGTTGAATGTCGAGCTGATTGCCCGAGCGCCATCGGTCCGCGCTTCCTCAGCAACCCTGCGCGCGGCCGAGACTATTCAGCGTTCGGTACGTAGCCAGGCGCAGATCATTGATGACCTGCTTGATTTCTCCCGCGTGCGTACCGGCAAACTTAAGCTCAACTGCACCCCAGTAGACATTGTCAGCCTGTTGCAGGAGATCACCAACGTATTACGGCCGACGGCCGTAGCCGAATCCATTCGCCTCGAAGGGCCTAACGTGCCCGAGCAGCCTTGGCTCATCGAAGCGGATCGTACACGTATGGAGCAGATTGCCTGGAATATCCTCAATAATGCTGTGAAATTCACGCCAGAAGGTGGGCTTGTCACTATTAGGCTCAGCGATGAGGGCGACATGATCCGGCTGGATGTGACGGATACGGGTCAGGGCATAGAGCCCGACTTTCTACCCAAGGTATTTGACATGTTCGGCCAAGCCGAAATGCAGAATACGGCCCGAGCCAAGCACGGCCTGGGAATAGGTCTGGCATTGGTGAAGCAATTGGTTGAAGCCCACCGTGGCCGAATTGAGGCCAGATCCGAAGGCGTCGGCAGAGGCTCACAATTTAGCGTGTGGATGCCGAAGTGCTCTGAGGCGGAAGCTTCTTGTGAAGACACTGAATCAGTAGTACAGCAAGGTCAACTTCATGGCCTGAAAATTCTGTTGATCGATGACTCCGAAGATATTACTGAAACCATGCAGATGCTGCTCGAAAGTGAAGATGCTGAAGTCACAACAGCAACCGGCAGCGAGCAAGGTCTGGCTTTGGCGACGGAGACCAAGTTCGACCTGATCCTGTCGGATATTGGAATGCCGGGCATGGACGGCTGCCAGATGATGGGACTTATTCGTCAGAAAGGGCCTAACCAACAGACACCTGCTATTGCATTGACGGGTTACGGTAGCCGGACTGATATTGAGAATGCCAAACGGGCTGGCTTTAACGAGCATATGAGCAAGCCTATCTCGTTTGACACGCTTATTCAGACGAGCCTTGCGATTTCCAAACAATAGTTGCCCTTAAAAAGAGCCCGCTTTGCAGCGGGCTAAAGGTGCCTTATAGGGGAATAACTACAGGCAGCGTGATTCAGATTGAGCCTTGGCTGACTAAAGCTTGGCGATGGATACCTCGGTCGATTTCACAAAGGCAATTACTTCACTGCCCACCACCAGCTCAAGTTCTCTGACTGAGCGCGTAGTAATCACGGAAGTCACAACGCCGGCCGCGGTCTGTACGTCGATCTCGGAAAGCACTGAACCTTCGATGATTTCCTTGATGGTGCCTTTGAACTGGTTACGAACGTTGATGGCTTTAATAGTCATGGTTGTGCTCCTTGATGATCAGAGTGCCCAGCGCAGTTGCGTGGGGCGGTAGTCGGCTTCGTAGGGGTTGGGGTTTGTAGGTTGGGCTAGCACACGGGCCAGTACATTGGCCTCCAGTGCGGCGAGGTCAGCAGAGCCGCGGTTACGTGGGCGCGGCAGGTTGACGTTCAGGTCCAGGCCCACATGACCTTCCTCAATCAACAGCACACGATCAGCCATCGCTACGGCCTCGCCGACATCGTGCGTCACCAGCAGGACGGTAAAGCCATGCTGTTGCCAGAGTCGTTCAATGAGCTGCTGCATCTCGATGCGGGTCAGTGCGTCCAGTGCACCCAGAGGTTCGTCGAGTAGCAACAGGCGTGGTTCATGGATCAAGGCGCGGGCCAATGCCACGCGCTGTTTCTGGCCACCGGAAAGCGCAGCGGGCCACTCATGGGCACGCTCCGCCAAGCCCACGGCGTCCAGCGCCTCCAGAGCCTTTTGCCGCCAGTTACCCTTGAGGCCCAGGCCGACGTTATCGATGATGCGTTTCCAGGGCAGTAAACGGGCGTCCTGGAACATCAGCCGAGTCTCTTCGCGGTGTTTGAACAGCGGCTCCTTTCCTGCCAGTAACTGACCGCCAGAGGGCTGATCCAGCCCAGCCACAAGGCGTAGCAACGTGCTCTTACCGCAGCCGCTGCGCCCTACCACTGCCACAAACTGGCCAGAGGGGATGCTCAGGTCGATACCCTGAAGCACATCGCGCTCGCCAAACCGCTTGCCGACACCTTTCAGCGCCAAGGCTGTGCCCCGCTTGTAGGGCAAGCTGTGTAGAGCCGTCATGTCGCACCTCCTGTTTTCTGGTAGGCCGGGTGCCAGCGCAGCCATGTACGCTCAAGCCCACGGGCAGCGAGGTCTGCCAGCTTGCCAAGGATGGCGTAGAGCACGATGGCCAGCACCACGATGTCGGTTTGCAAGAACTCACGGGCGTTCATGGCAAGGTAGCCAATGCCGGAACTGGCCGAGATGGTCTCCGCCACGATCAGGGTCAGCCACATCAGGCCCAGGGCAAACCGCACACCCACCAAGATCGACGGCAGCGCCCCAGGCAGCACGACCTGTGCGAACAGCCGATAGCCGGAGAGCCCGTAACTGCGCGCCATCTCCATCAGGGCCGGATCGACGTTGCGAATGCCATGGTAGGTGTTCAGGTAAATCGGAAAGAACGTACCGAGCGCCACCAGGAAAATCTTGGCCGACTCATCAATCCCAAACCACAGGATGACCAGCGGGATAAGCGCCAGATGCGGCACGTTACGTACCATCTGTACGGAGCTGTCCAAAAGGCGCTCGCCCCAGCGTGAAAGCCCGATAATAAAACCCAGCAGCAGGCCGATACCACCTCCGATAGCAAAGCCGATACTGGCGCGCCAGCTGCTGATGACGAGGTGTTGCCAGAGTTCGCCACTGCGCACCAGGCTCCAGCCTGCTTCCAGCACTGCACTGGGTGCTGGCAGGATACGGCTAGACAAGAGGCCGGTTTCCACGGCCACCTGCCATCCGGCCAGCAGCAGCACGGGCAGCACCCAGGGCGCTATGCGTTGCAGGGAGGTGTTGATCGTATGATTCATACCGCCTCCTCAGCTCTGCGCGGCATACTTCGTGGTTGAGGATGGCACGATGTCGTTGGCTACGATCTCGCCGAAGGGGCTGATGTTATTGGCACCCGTCGGCTGCTCGGGTCGGCTGAGCGGCAGGTGCGGAAACAGGAGTTCGGCCACGCGGTAGGACTCCTCCAGGTGCGGATAGCCGGACAGGATGAAGGTATCGATGCCCAATTCGGCATATTCCTTCATGCGCTGGGCCACGGTGGGGCCGTCGCCGACCAGAGCGGTCCCCGCCCCGCCGCGCACAAGGCCCACGCCTGCCCAAAGGTTGGGCGCGATTTCCAGCTTGTCGCGTCGCCCGCCGTGCAGCGCAGCCATGCGCTGCTGACCAACCGAGTCGAACCGTGCAAACGAGGCCTGGGCCTTGGCGATGGTGGCATCATCAAGGTTGGCAATGAGCCGGTCGGCCGCCTTCCAGGCCTCTTCATTCGTTTCACGTACAATCACATGCAGACGGATGCCGAAGCGAACAGTACGGCCATGGCGCGCCGCTTTTTCACGGACGGCTTCGATCTTCTCACGCACCGCGTCCAGCGGCTCACCCCAGGTCAGGTACAGCTCGACCTGCTCGGCAGCCAGTTCCTGGGCAGGCTCGGAGGAGCCTCCAAAGTACAGTGGCGGACGTGGTTGTTGCAGCGGCGGATAAAGCAGCTTGGCCCCCTTGACCTTGATGTGCTTGCCATCAAAGTCGACCGTCTCGCCTTCCAGCACGCGACGCCAGATCTGGGTGAACTCATCTGAAGCCTCATAGCGCTCCTCATGGCTCAGGAACAAGCCATCCCCGGCCAGCTCTTCCGGGTCGCCGCCCGTCACGAGGTTGAACAGCGCCCGGCCACCGGACAAGCGATCCAGCGTGGCGGCCTGACGCGCCGCTACCGTTGGGGACACGATGCCAGGGCGCAGGGCTACCAGAAACTTGAGCCGCTGTGTGACAGGAATCAGCGAGGCAGCTACAAGCCAGGAGTCCTCGCAGCTACGACCGGTGGGAATCAGTACGCCACCAAAGCCCAGGCGGTCCGCTGCCTGGGCGATTTGCTGCAAGTAGCCATGATCAACCGCGCGAGCACCTTCGGCAGTGCCCAGGTAATGGCCGTCACCGTGGGTAGGTAGAAACCAGAAAACGTTTAGATTGCTCATGAGTAGGGCTCCGTTAAATGGAAATCTGGGTCAATTCGAACGTGGGTTTCAAAGGCCTTTTAGTGGCGTCCGCTGTAGTCACTCGCGGCACGGGCTGCACATGGGCATCGACAAAGGCACTCCATGACGTGCGCCATCGCCTGATCCATCCCATTCAGATAACGCTCGACCAGACGGCTGGCGATCGTGGGCAGGGGTTTCGTATTCATGGCGTCACCTCGGTATGGGTTTGGCGTTGCGCAGTGGCCGGTACGCTAGGCGTTGCAACGTCGGCCACGCGTATCGGCTTGGGAATCAGGCGGTTTTGGTAGAACAGGTCAGCGGTCTGCTGCTGGTTCTCGATATCCTTGGCCGTGATCGGGCTGATGGGCGAGTCTGGACGATGATCGAAATAGGAGGCGACCACGGCGCGTGGCAAGCCCAACTGGCGGGTCATAATCTCAATGCTGCCTTCAGCGTTAGCCCGAGTAAGCGCTTCGGCCTGATTCAACGCCTCGAAAATCTGCGGGATGAGGTCAGGATTGCTTTCAGCGAACGAGCGGGCCGCGAGATAAAAGGAGCCGGAGTTGGACAACCCATTGCGGCCGTCAGTAAGCACACGCACCTGACCGGTCAAGAGTGCTGCCGAGTAGAACGGATCCCAGATGGCCCAAGCGTCTACGTTGCCCTGATCGAACGCCGCACGGGCATCGGCAGGCGGCAGGTAGACCGGCTGGATATCGGTGTAACTGAGTCCTGCCTGATTAAGCGCCCGAAGCAGCAGGGCATGGGAGCTGGAGCCTTTCTGGAAGGCCACCTTTTTTCCCTTGAGATCCGCCAGGGTGTGGATCGGACTGTTCTCGCCTACCAGGATGACCTCGGCCAACGGCTTGGCGGGCTCGGTGCCAACATAGAGCAGATCGGCCCCAGCGGCCTGGGCGAAAATCGGTGGGATATCGCCTGTCGCCCCTAAGTCGATGCTGCCCGCATTCAACGCTTCAAGCAGTTGTGGCCCAGCAGGAAACTCGACATAGCGCACGGCTGTATTGGGAAAGCGTACCTCCAGAAAGCGCTTCTCACGCGCCACTACCAGATTCACGGCGCTCTTTTGGTAGCCAATACGCAGCTCTTTAGGGTCAGCCCAGACACTTTGAAAGGCGAATGTAGCCAGCGTACCCAGCAGGATCAGACTACGAGTCAAGAAAACAGGCGTCATGGTTTCACCTCCGTGTGGCGTGCAAGAATTGCAGGCGGCGTCCAGATCACGTCACGAACGATAAGGGGCTTGGGAATCAGGCGAATCTGGGCAAAGGCATCAGCGATCTTTTGCTGTGCCGTTACAACCTCGGGCGTAATGAATTGAGCACCGTATCCTTGTCGCGCTACCACCGTATGGGTGATGTCTTCCGGCAAACCGAGTAACGGCGCTACCTGCTTGGCAACGTCATCGGGGTTGGCCTTGGCCCATTCACCCACTGAGCGGACTTCGTCGACCAGCGTGGCAATGACTTGCGGGTGCTGTTGGGCGTAAGGACGTGTTGAGAGATAGAACTGGTGGTTGTCGACCAGTCCGGTTCCATTGGTAAGCGTACGGGCCTGAAGCTGGCTTTCAGCCGCCGCCTGATAAGGGTCCCAGATAACCCAGGCATCGGCGCTGCCGCGCTCAAAAGCGGCACGGGCATCGGCCGGCGGCAGGTAAATCGGCTGGATATCACTGTAGTTCAGCCCGGCCTTTTCCAGGGCGCGGACCAGTAGGTAATGAACGTTGGAACCTTTATTAAGGACGATCTTTTTGCCCTTCAGGTCAGCCAGCGTCTGGATCGAGGAATCCTTGGGCACCAAGATCGCTTCGCTGGTTGGCGCGGGCGGCTCATGGGCTACGTAAACAAGATCGGCACCGGCGGCCTGGGCGAAGACCGGTGGGGTCTCACCAGTAACGCCAAAGTCGATACTGCCAACATTCAGCCCTTCCAGTAATTGGGGGCCGCCAGGAAATTCAGTCCATTGCACAGTAACGCCCTGCTCGGCCAGGCGCTTTTCCAGCGTGCCACGGGCCTTGAGCAGCACCAGCGTGCCGTATTTCTGATAGCCGACCCGTAAGGTTTCGGCGGCTTGAACAGTGGCATCGAGCGACAGGGCCAACAGCAGCGCGGCAACCCATCTTCGATGCAAGGGTTTGACGCGCATGGCGTGCTCCTTGGCTTCGAGTGGTGTCCTGCCTGCTGCCCCGTTGACGGGTCAGTAAGGTGGGTAATCTGTTCTCCCCGATGGGAGTAATTACATCAAATACTCCAGCGTGCCTGTGTCAGCTGCGCTGTCAAAACATGTGGCTCGACCGGCCTCGGGCGGCGGGCCAGTGCGGCCAGAAACAGTTCGAGCGATTCATCCAAGCGCTCTGCCAGTGCAGACGACAGAGGCGTGTCACTGTCATAACTAACCTGGCTGTCATCCGCGAACACACCGGGCAAGATCTCCTGCGCCTTGAGCGCAGCCAATACCGGCTTTAACGCATAATCCACGGCCAGCATGTGAGCGATAGAGCCCCCAGTTGCCAGCGGTAGCACCACCTTGTGGTTGAGTGCCCGCTCCGGTAACAAATCCAGCACCGTCTTGAGCACCCCGGAAAACGAGGCCTTATAGATCGGTGTGGACACTACGAGGCCGTCCGCATTGTGCACGTGCTCTACGAAGGCCTTGACCTGAGGGCTATCGAACCGCGCCTGGATCAAATCTTCGGGTGGAAAGTCCTGGATGCGCCAGGAGGCTACTTCAACCCCATGTGCGTTCAGCCATTGCCGCGCCTCGCCAAGCAGTACACTCGACCGTGACCTGACACCTGGGCTGCCCGCCAGCGAAACCACTAACATTGCCGTTCCCCTTCAACTGTCCTGTCAGGGTCTGTATCCCTTCAGGTATGAGGCGAACCATAGCAAGCCTTGGCATATATCTAAAAATCATTTTTATTCATTTGCTTATAACTTTTTGCATAAATGAAAAACCCCAGCTTGCGAGCTGGGGTTTTCTGGTGTTGCACGGCCTGGAAGCAGACTGGGAAAGATCGGTACTGCACCCTCGATTTACAGGGTGAAGCGCCCTTACTGTGGCGCTTTCTGGATTTCAGCCTGAACCTGATCAAACAATGGCTTGCCAACGGTATTGATAACCGACTGGATCGCGGGCTGTGCCTTTTCGCGCATACGCTGGGTTTCCTCGACACTGACCTGGTTAATCTGCATACCGTGCGTCTTCAGCTCTTCAAGGGCTTTTTCGCCCTCAGCACGAGTATCCAGACGCTCAGCATCGCGAGCTTTCTTGGCCGCTTCCATCAGGATGTTTTGTTCTGTCTTGGAAAGGCCATCCCACCAGCGCTTGGATGCCAGCATGATCCAGGGGCTATACACGTGGTTCGTCACGGTCAGGTACTTCTGTACTTCATAAAACTTGGAGGACAGGATCGTATTGAAGGGATTTTCCTGCCCATCTACGGCCTTGGTCTCCAGGCCGGTAAAGAGTTCAGAGAACGGCAGCGGCACGGCGTTAGCACCCAGCTGCTTGAAGGTATCCATGAAGACCGGGCTCTGCATCACCCGCACCTTGATGCCGGAGAAGTCTTCCAGCTTGTTGATCGGGCGAACGTTGTTGGTCATGTTACGAAAGCCGTTTTCCCAGTAGACGAGGCCAACAAGGCCCTTATCCTGGAGCTTGTCCATGATCTGCTGGCCGACCGGCCCGTCGAGCACATAATCCGCCTGCTTTGCGTTGGAAAACAAAAAGGGCGTATCCCAGATCGCCATTTCCTTGGTGATGCCGACCAGTGTCGCGGTAGAGCCCACCATCATTTCCTGCGCGCCGCCAATCAACGCATTCTGCATTTGGGCATCCGGGCCAAGGCTTCCGGCACCAAAGGTGCGCACCTTGAGCTTGCCGCCTGACGCCTTGGACACCTCCTCCGCAAACACCTTGGCGCCGCGTCCCTGGTTGCTGTCTTCGTTGAGGCCATAGCCGAAGCGGATCATGCGGGGGCGAATGTCATCGGCGGCCTGAGCGGTCAGGGTTGCCAGCGGGCCGCAGAGCACAGTCGCGGCCAGAGTTGCGAAGAGAAAGCGTTTCATGGGCATTCCTTTTATTGTTGTTGATAAAGTCGGATGGTCTGGGTCTACAGATGCTGAAGCCGTTCAATGCAACCACTTCAGCGGTACGGTGATGATCTCGGGAAAAATCACCAGCAGGGCAACGATGGCAAGGTAGGTAAAGAAGAAGGGCAAAACCCCTTGCACCAGCTTTTCCATACGGATTCGCCCAATTCCGCCGACCACATTCAGAACGGTGCCCACTGGCGGAGTGATCAGGCCAATCGAGCCGATCAGCACAAACATTACCCCGAAATAAACCGGGTTAATGCCTGCCTTGGCGGCGATAGGTGCTAAAACCGGTCCAAGGATCAAAATGGTGGGTGTCAGGTCCAGCACCATACCGATGGCTACCATCAACACCATAATGGCGGCCATAAGCAGTTTGGGATTGTCTGCAATCGGCCCCAGCATCGCGGCAATTTCCTCAGGGAGCTGCGCCAGGGTGACCATGTAGGCCGAGACGGTTGCAGCCGCACAAAGAAACATTACCGAGGCCGTGGTTCGGCTGGCCCGTGTCAGTACCTCAACCAGCGCATTCCAGTTCAGCTCCCGATAGAGCAGCGTGGAAACCAACAGCGCGTAGACCGCCGCAACCACGGCCGCCTCAGTGGGCGTGAAGATACCGCCACGCAAACCACCTACGATAATGACGGGCAGCATCAGGGCGGCAATGCCATCGACGATAGCGTGACGGCGCTCAGTCCAGGATGCTTTTGGCTGCGGCGGCTCGTGAATGCCTCGAGCAATCAGAGTCCAGGCAACGATCAGCCCGGCTCCCATGATAAGCCCTGGAACCAGACCCGCCAGAAAGAGCTGGCTGATCGAAGTATTGGTCACGACCCCATAGATCACGAACGGCATGGAGGGTGGAATGATCGGCGCAATAATGCCGCCCGCCGCTACCAGCCCACAGGAAGAGCTGAGCGGGTAGCCGCGCTGGCGCATCATGGGTAGCAGCAATGTAGCCAGCGCGGCGGTATCAGCCAGGGCTGAACCCGACATACTGGCCAACAGCACCGAGGCGGCAATGGCTACATAGCCGAGCCCGCCCTTCTTGTGGCCAACAAAGGCCTGAGCCAAGGTAATGATGCGCCGGGAAATGCCACCTGCGTTCATCAGCTCGCCAGCCAGGATAAAGAACGGCACAGCCAGAAGAGGAAAGCTGTCAGCACCAGCTTGTAGATTCTGGGCCAGGAGCTGTACATCCCAGAAATCCAGATACCACATCAGTACAGCGCCCGTTAGCAGAAGCGCAAACGCGATCGGCATCCCGAACGCCATGAAGCCCAACAGGGAAGAGAGAAAGACGGCAACGGTCATGGTCAGCCCTTAAGGGAGGCAGTGCCTCATGTTTTTATTGGAATTGACTGATTACATCCGGGCTCAGTCTGCTGTTACATTTGCCAGGGCCGGTGGGACCGCTCGCTCGGTACGCCAGGTATTAATCAACTGCACCAGTGCCAGCATGGCCAACGCAATCATGCTTACCAACACCGGTAGCATGGCAATGGCCAACGGATAGCCGACCACAGGACTGGCGTTCTGCCAGCCAAATTGCATCTGATACCATGCCCCCCACGCAGACAGACCGCTGCCGGTAGCAATTAACAAGGCGCTGACCGAATCAATAAGGCGATGGGCGATACGCGGAAATTTGTCGCGGATCAAGGTAAAGCACATCAGCTCCCCACGACGCATGCTGGACGCGACGCCCACAAAGATCAGCCAGACGAATGCCAATCGGGATAGCTCTTCGGCTCCCGCCCAGCCGGATCCAAAGGCGTAACGCAGGACTACGTTGACAAAGACTGCTCCGACCATAAAGGCCATGAGGACCGCCATGAGGCTGTCGGTAAGCGTATCGAAGCGCTGGGCCATGCGATTGTTATAAATCGGCTCGCTGGTTAGCGGTGGCTCCTTTCGTGGAGACGGTGCGTCAGGCATCTTTGAAGCCAGACCTATCAGAGCCGCCATTTCGCTGCTCGGAATTGGCGCGTGCATCCAGGCGCATACCTCTTCCACAACAGCCTCGCAGGCCTTGGATGCATCGACCCAGAGAACACCTGGCTCTCCCTTGGGGGATTCCAGGGTATCGAACTGGCTTTTGACCAGCGACGTGGGCATGTAATGGTCGGCACGCTCTCCAACCCGCTGGAGCGCTGTTTCGTAGTCAACGGATAAATGAGCGAAACGTAGGCCAGGCACGGCATCGCGCAGGCGATCACGGTAGCTGCGGCGTAACGCCGAGCATGACAGGACAAAGCCTGTACCGTCCTGCACCGCCTTTTGCATCTCCAGACGCAATCGGTCGAGCCACTCGATACGGTCGGTATCGGTCAGCGGCGTGCCGGCTTGCATGCGTACAACGTTTTCAGCGGAATGAAAGTGATCGGCTTCGATATGACGAAAACCGAGACGGCGGGCGACTCCCAGGCTTGTCTCGGTCTTTCCGGAGCCGCTGACGCCCATAATTACAATGGCTTGAGCAGGTGTGGCGGAGGTACTGACGGGTGAAGTCATTGCGCTCTCCAGAGCGCTTCTCGGTGCGCTCGTTCTTATTTTCACTTGATGTTAGCGCTAACATCACTATTCAGCAATGAGACTGAAAAGCCATCAGTCGAGCACGACCCTCACAGGCGTAACAAGATATTTCAATATTTGGGTGGTATACCTTGAGCTAGAGCAGCGGTCAGATCAGTAGTTTTCCCATAACCCCGGCGTTGCCAGTTCAACCAGATGCCCATCGGGATCACGAAAGTACAGGCTCACGCCGCCTTTCGGCCATTTCACTTCACCTTCGATCACAATCCCGTGAGCTGCCAGATGGTCACGCCACGGTTGCAGGTGTTCGGGAGCAATGGAAAAGGCGTAATGAAGCCTGCCGGAACCGTCATGGCGTGGAATAGTGCCGCCGGGAAGCTGGGCAGGCGTATCGGTCGTGCCCTGCTGGAAAAGCAGCAGCACATTGCCCGGCGCGGCGTCATAAGCCGCGACTCGCTCATCATGAAACATGACGCTTAGGCCCAGTAGCTCCTCATAGAAACGACGAGCCTTTGCCAGGTCAGCCACATAAAGACCGGTTTCCAGGACAGGGCCAAGAGGTGGAGCGGTTGGCGTGGTCATCAGTTGGCCTTTTGCTTCAATGGGTCATGCCCCCAGTTCATCAGAGACTTGCGCCAGCGCGTATCGCCTACCTCACCGTCCGGGCGCTGCTTGATATGCCGATGCACATAGCCGATAACCTTGCGCATGGCCTGGTAATCATCGTCATTCAGTTCCGCCTGCCGCTTGCCTTTGATCGCAAGGATACGCTCGCCCATCTCATGACCAACTGCCTCGCCGTCGGCCTTTTCCTTGACCTTCTGACCTTTGGCCGTCATGCCGACGGACTGGCTCTCCTCGCCCTGTAACCACTTACGCAGCCGGGCAGGCGGCATGTTGACCACTTGCTTGAATTCACTGCGCAGCTCTTTCTTGTCCGCATCGGTAAGCGCTTTTGCTGTCATTTTTCACCTGCCTGCTTGAGTGCATGAATCAGCTCGTCCTTTTTCATCCGCGAGCGACCGCGTACCTGATGATGCGCTGCACGCGCCATCAGCTCGGTCTTGGTCATATCGGCGAGAGCGGTCTTGCGGGCAGAGGCGGTCTTGCGTGCCACATCCTCCGGCTGCTTGGAGTGCTGCTTGCCTCGACGGGTATCGCGCCGCTTGTTGGCCGTGCTGCGGGCGTACTCGCTATCACTGATCTGCTCTCGTGCCTTTTTGGGCAGGTAGCGCTCATCCGTCTCGGTGGACTTCTTGCCGGACTTTGTTCCCCAGTCCTGCTCGGTCCATTGCTGGAGATGGTTATCGGGGCCCTTGCCGCCCTCATAACCCCCACCCCGCTTCTGGTATTCCTGGCTCGACAGCTGTGCTTTTCGAGCCGACCACTGGCCAGCACGACCGCCCTTCGAGCCACGCGTCACATCCTCTTTAACACTGTTCCACAATTCCGGATCGGTCTTCTTTGCGGTAGCAGACATAAGCCTTCCTCATCAGTAGAGTTTCGGACCCCCTTGGAAAGGGGGACCACCCACTGGAACGCTTGTTCGAACCAGGCGACGGGGTGTATCAAGAAGGATGCTTCAGGAAGGACATGACCATGCCGTTACCCACGCTTCAAATCCGCGATGCCACCGAGTCGGATATTCCCGCCATACAGATGATTTACGCCCATCATGTCCTGCATGGAACAGCCACATTCGAAGAGATTCCACCAGATGAAACAGGGATGAAACGGCGGCTGCGAAGTCTTCAGGAGGCTTCATTGCCGTTCCTGGTCGCCGAGCTGGATGGCGTGGTGCGTGGCTATAGCTACGCCAACTTCTACCACACGCGCTCAGCTTACCGTTATACCTTGGAAGATACGGTTTATCTGGAAGAAGGCTGGCGTGGCCGCGGCCTGGGCAAAGCCTTGTTGAGCGCGCTATTGGAGCGCTGTGAAGCCGGTAGCTGGAGGCAAATGGTGGCGCTCATTGGTGATAGCAGTAATGCAGGCTCTATTGCACTGCATCGCAGCCTGGGCTTTCGTCAGGTAGGTACTCTGGAAAAGGTAGGCCTCAAATTCGGCCAGTGGCATGACGTTGTGATGATGCAGAAAATCCTGGGTAAAGGCAGCAGCGATACACCATAAGTCGGCTGGTCAGAACTTCCGCACGCGCTGCTTCTCACAACAGAAGCTCTCTTCTGCCTAGAGCATGACTGACACATCGCCTGTAGCACCTGAACATCAGGAAGCCGAACGGCCCACGGATGATGTTGAAAAATGCTTGGGAAAAAGGAAGAGTAAACCTTGCGCCCATAAAAAAGCCCACCACGTGCCTGGGTGGGCTTTTTATGAGCTTCGCATCAAAAGATCAGCTTGATGATGCCGATAACAACGATCAGGCCGATGATGAAAATGACGCCGGCCGTGCCTCCAATAAACTTCAACATGATGTTTTCCTTAATTAAGTGCGTTCACTTATTAGGACGTCAGCTATCCGCAGACGTTCGCTGAAATATTCATTAAAGGCTTCCGCCGAACGGTCAGAGGGATCTTTTAGTCTTTTAGATAAGGCGACCTGAACGGTCCAATCGCATTTCGCAAGAGCCCTATTCATGTCTACCGAATCTATTCGTCGTCGCTGGCGACCCGTGGCCTTTCTCGCCCTATTGCTAGTCGTGGGTCTGCCGTTTGGCTGCTCTAAACTGGCACAAAAGGAGCGCGAGCTGGTGTTCAACATTGAGCCTGGCACCGCTAGCTGGTTCTCGGGTGTGCCAGCCGGTGTCCAGCAGTTCAACATCCCGGTCACAACCGGAATCAGCAAGACTCAATACGTCCATGCCTGGTGGTGGCCCGCAGCGCAAAAGAATGCACCTGCTGCCCTGTACCTGCATGGTACACGCTGGAACCTGACGGCCCAGGTGCGTCGCATCACCGCACTACGCAGTCTGGGTTATTCCGTCCTGGCTATCGACTACCGCGGCTTTGGTGAAAGTCCGGGCGATCTACCGTCGGAACGTACGGTATATGAGGATGCCCGAGTGGCCTGGAAGCGTCTCGTGGAGCTGCAGCCTGACCCACAAAAGCGCTATATCTACGGACATTCGCTGGGGGGTGCAATAGCCGTCAATTTAGCGCAGCAGATCGCGAAGCAGAAAGACCCTGAAGGCGATCCTGCTGCCGCTGCGGGCCTGATCATCGAGTCGACTTTTACCAGCCTGGCAGATGTTGCTGCCGCCGTGGTCGACACTTCCCTACCGATCCGCTGGATCATCTCGGAAAAATTCGATTCCATCGATAAAATCAGTCAGGTCGATATGCCTGTATTGATCGTTCATGGGACAAGCGACCAGTACGTACCGCCCCGCTTCAGCGAGGAATTATTCAAGAAAGCTCAGGATCCGAAACGGCTACTGCTGATTGAGGGAGGCAATCACACCAACAGCATGTCCATCGGCAGTCAGGAGTATGCCCAGGCTGTACGGGATCTCTTTGGGCTGAAAGGCGCGCACTAGAAGGGCCCTCCTCTGCATCATCACTGAATGGATATATCTTCTAGAACGCTCATCATTCTCAATGATGTTTGGTATGCCTGTGATCCATTTTTTAATCGAATAACCAGGCCCGATACTGAATCTGTCGAAACGATTCCATCGAGGAAACAGATCATGAAACGCACTATCGCATTCGGTATCGGCCTGACCGCCTTAGCATTAAACACCCTGGTGGCGGCTCAAACCCTACCGCAGACTTCTCAGCTCTATGCAGAAGATGGCAGCCAATACACCGTAGACAAGATGATCAACCGTCAAACCAAAGGCCTGGAAGAGCGCCTGCTGACCGAAGACGGCTCGGATCAAACCTTGGGCCGCCTCATTGAACGCCAGCAAAATCGTTTGAATGTTCCTGCCCAGCTGGCCGAAGACGGCACCGAACAAACTATCGATAAAATGATTCATCGTCAGCAGCATCAGATGCAGCTCGCGGAAGACGGTACCGAGCAGACCATCGACAAGATGATCCATCGTCAGCAGGAATACATTCAGCCACAATTGGCCGCTGATGACTCAACGCAAACGATTGATCGCGCACACCACCGCATGCACCGGATTGCCTGATGCAGGCCCCGTAAAAAAGCTCGACCAGTTGATCGGGCTTTTTTTATTTATAACGACCTTTCAGGCGACCGGCTTTTCATCCGGGAGGCCATCGGAGCGGCCGATGTTAGGCGGCGCATCCACCATCAGCTCCTCGGGTACTTCCTCCACGCGGGGGTCGAGCGTAGCGGCCATCGGGCTGACCGTATCCGGCATCGCCACGTGGTGCAGTGGTGCTTCATTCACAAGATGCTCATTTGTCACGAAGCGGGGCTGAACCCAGATGATCAAAATGACGGCATAGATCGACATCAGGATATAGAACATGCCAGGTCCAAACTGATTCATCAGCGCACCGGCCAGTAGCGGTCCGATACAAGCGCCTACACCGTAGGTAGTCAGCAGCATGGCGGAAAGCTCCACGCGGCGCGAGGGCTCCACATGATCGTTGGCATAGGCCACTGACAGAGGGTAAAGCGTGAACAGCAGCATCCCTGTCATGAAGCCCATCGCGAGCAGTCCGGCATAGGGCAGCGTAACGTACCCCCACATTGGAATCGCTGCCAGGCATAGCAGAACGGCGTTGGCCCGAATCAGTTTGCAGCGGTCGAATCGGTCAGACAGCCAGCCCAGCGGCCACTGTGCACAGAAGCCTGCCACAATACATATGCCCACAAACATACTCGACTGCGCCGTATCCATCCCATTGCGGTTGGCATAGACAGGCGCCAGACCGTAAAAGGCACCCACCATCAGGCCAGCGACAAAGATGGTTACCAGAGACTGCGGCACACGCTGCCAGAAGAACTTGAGTTCAAGCGGTGCGGCAACCAGCTTGGCAGGGTGCACGCGACGCGTCATGGCAATGGGAATCAGGCAGGACGCAAAACAGATCGCCACCAGCAGCAGCGGTTTGTAATCCAATGCGGGATGCACGGCCAGCAAGCCCTGCCCCACGACCAGCCCCAGGTCAACGGCCACCATGTAACCGGCAAACACCTTGCCGCGCTGGTGGTTTTCCGCCTGCTCATTCAGCCAGCTTTCGATCACCATGTACTGGTTCATCATCAGGACACCCATGATAAAGCGCAGTATCAGCCAAACGCCCAGGTGATCAGTCAGGGCATGGATGAGCACGGTAACGGTTGCCCCACCGGCGCAGGCGACGTATGAGCGGATATGCCCCACATTGGCAATCAGCCGATGGCCAAGCTTGCCACCGCAGACCAGCCCGAAATAATAAGCAGCCATCAGGCCGCCGACCCACAGGTCGCCTGCCCCCTGTTCGGTCAGGCGAAGGCCGATATAAGTTGTGAAGAGGCCGGAACCGGCCAGCATCAGGAGCGTAGCAATATAGAGCGCGGGAAATGTGACAAGCGGGCTGAACATGAGTCGTCTGATATGAGCTGAGCCAATTCTGGCGGGAAGAGAGCGGTAGAAGGCACGGCTATCGGCCGTGTGAACCTTATCTTTAAGCACACCGATTATTATCTGAATGATGCGCCACATGCAGACAGACTAACGGCGTCCGCATTCCGTCACATGACAAGTGTTCCAACCGGACACGCGGGTATTTGATAGAGTACCCCCTCGCCTGATTGGAAATCTGCCATGTCCTCCCGCGCCGAGCAAAAACTGCAAACCCGCCACGCCCTGCTGGATGCTGCGCGCATGCTCATGAGCAGTGGCCGCGGCTTTGGCAGCCTGAGCCTGCGGGAGGTTACCCGAAGTGCCGGCATCGTCCCGGCGGGCTTTTACCGCCACTTCTCCGACATGGATGCCTTTGGGCTTGCACTGGTAGCCGAAGTGGGCGAAACCTTTCGTGAGACCTTGCGCCGGGTACGGCATAACGAGATCGAACTGCGCGGCGTGATTGATGCCTCGGTCGGGATATTCATCGAAGCCGTAGCCGAGCATCGTAGCCAGTTCATCTTTCTGGCGCGGGAACAATACGGAGGTTCCCTGACGATCCGTCAGGCCATTGGTGAGCTGCGCCAGCGTATTACTGATGACCTTGCACTCGATCTGTGTCAGCTCAACCGGTTACCCCATCTTTCAGATCAGGATCTCGATGTCTTGGCAGATCTGGTGGTTAAAACAGTATTTGCGACCCTACCTGAATTGATCGATATGCCTGATGAAATACTGGAGCCGCACAAGACGCCCCAGGCAAAGATCATTCACCAGTTGCGCTTCATCATGATCGGAGCTAAACACTGGCGCGGCATGAATATGTTATTCGCACCAAACCAGGGCGAACCATTGTGCTCCGACCCGCTCATGCACCAAAAAATGGCGAATTGACGGCGCTACTTGCTTCGCCCCTCCTATAGAACCTGCTTTTGCATTCTGGCAGGCCGCTTGCTGTAGTCTTCCCAAAGCACAGCGGATACAGCTCTATGTTGGTCATTCATACCCGTCTGCCCTCTCCTGCCCTCTGGGACGAAGAAGTTCACCTTACCTTTGAGGCGCGCAGTAAAAGCCGGCTGCGAACCGTAACGGCCAGCGGCGAAGACGTCGGGTTATTTCTTGAACGCGGCCAGTCGCCACTGTTCGACGGCGAGGGATTGCAAGCCGAGGATGGCCGCATCGTGCGCGTTTGCGCTCGGCCTGAGGCGCTTTTACATGTTACCTGCACCGATGCCTATGAACTGACCCGCGCGGCCTATCACTTGGGTAATCGTCATGTGGCGCTGCAAGTGGGCAATGGTTGGCTACGTATTCTGGACGACCACGTACTCAAAGCCATGCTGGAGCAGCTGGGCGCCACCTGCGAAGCCATCAGCGCCCCATTCCAGCCAGAACACGGCGCCTATGGCGGTGGGCATCATCATTCGCACCACGGTGAGGCTGATTTCAACTACGGACCTCGCCTGCACCATTTCGGGGTGCGACTATGAACCCGGCCTGGGCATTGATGCGTCTGGCCAGTCCGCAATTACCCATAGGCGGTTATAGCTATTCCCAGGGGCTTGAGGCGGCTATCGAAACCGGAATCGTGACTAATGCCAGTTCAGCCCGCGTCTGGCTCGAAGATCAGCTGGAGCTTAACCTCGCCCGCTTTGAGGCACCACTGCTGCTGGCTCACTGCCAAGCGGCTGTGGCGGGCGACTGGCTGCGGCTAGCTGAACTGGCTGGCCGTTACTTAGCCAGCCGTGAAACCCGTGAGCTGCGCCAGGAAAGCCGCCAGACCGGGTTTTCCCTGGCGCAGCTGCTCAAGGATTTGCCAGAGCTGGATGCCAAGGCACGCGAGCACCTCTTGGCCATTGAGCCAACCTTTGCTTTGGGCTGGGCCATTGCCGCCCGCGCCTGGAGCATTGCTCCGGTGGATGCCGTTTCGGCTTGGCTTTGGGGCTGGCTGGAAAACCAATTGGCTGTCCTGATGAAAACCCTGCCCCTCGGCCAGCAGGCCGCGCAACGACTGACCTCCGAACTCATGCCTGCCCTGGAGGCGGCACTCACTACTGCCCGCGAACTGCCGGAAGCCCTCTGGGGTAGCACACCGTTTGGCCTGGCATTAGCCAGCATGGCGCACGAACAGCAATACAGCCGTCTTTTCAGATCCTAGGAGAATAAGAGCAATGAACACCCAACCTCTGCGCGTTGGCATTGGCGGCCCGGTCGGTTCCGGCAAGACGGCCCTGACCCTCGCGCTGTGCCGCGCCTTGCGTGATCGTTACAACCTTGCAGTCGTGACCAATGATATCTATACCCGTGAGGACGCAGACTTTCTTGTGCGCAACGAGGCGTTGCCTCCTGAGCGTATCATCGGTGTGGAAACCGGAGGCTGTCCGCACACAGCCATCCGTGAAGACGCCTCCATCAATCTAGAGGCCGTAGATCAGCTCAACCGCCGCTTTCCTGGTCTTGATCTGATCCTGGTCGAATCCGGTGGCGATAACCTTTCCGCCACCTTTAGCCCGGAGCTGTCAGATTTGACTATCTACGTGATCGACGTGTCCGCGGGTGACAAGCTCCCCCGCAAGGGCGGCCCAGGCATCTGCAAGTCCGACCTGCTGGTTATCAACAAGGTGGATCTTGCCCCAATGGTCGGTGCCTCACTTGAGGTGATGGACCGCGACGCCCGCAAGATGCGGGGCGAGAAGCCGTTTGTGTTCAGCAACCAGAAAGTGGGCCAGGGCCTGGAGGACATCATCGCCTTTATCGAAAAGCAGGGCATGCTGACGGCTGCGTAGCGCCCCTATACTGCAAGGCACATGCGTAGCATAGCCAAACCAATATTAAAGGGGCTCCCATGAGTCACGCTGCTGCCTTGCGCTGGATCATCGATCTGCTGAACGAGCGATACATCCCCTTTCTTTTATGCGGCGGTCTGGCGGCCCATGTTTATGGTGCCAGACGCCCGCTGAACGACATTGATCTCCTGGTTCCAGCAGACCGTTTGCAAGAAATAGCCGCTGCCGGCACTGCTGTAACGACCAAGCCCCTCGAACGCCGCTGCGAGAAAGGCTGGGATGTGGAGTACGTGCAGTTCAAAGTTGAAGGCGTGAAGATCGAGATAGGCGGCACGCCTGGTGCCCGGATTTTCGATAAAGGCCATTCAACCTGGAGAGACCTTGAGGCAAACCTGGCCAAAGCCCACCGCGCCACGCTGCTGGGCGTAGCTCTTCAGGTAATGGACCGTGATGAGCTGGCCGCCTACAAAGCTATGCTCGGACGCGAAGTGGATACAGAAGACCTTATCGCCCTTTCGACGCCACACCCATGACCTTGATGACGAGTACCGCTACGCTGGCGCCAAGCAGGCCACCGGCGACCACATCGGAAAAGAAGTGGTAGTTACACAGCAAAAGCCCCACCGGTACCACCGCGGCTATTACTACCGAAAGTCCCCTCAGGCGGGGCCAGCACAGCGCAATCGCCACGGCGGCAGCGTAGGCAACTGTGGTATGTCCGGAAGGAAAGGACGCGTACCAGTCTCCGCCGTGAAACCAGTTGAAGCCATAAGCCTGATTATGGATCAGCGAAGGATTGCCATGGGTCCAGGTTTCCGGCCAGTAGCGACCAAAGACGGGCTTGAGCGAGTCCTTTACACCTTTGGCGACCAGTACGCTGAAGGCAAACACAAAACAGCGATGACGGTGCAAAGGCAGCAACTGTCGGCCAAGGCCCAGCACAATGACCAGCAACACCGCCAACGCGGTAAGCCAGTCCGCCACATGGGTCATCAGGTTGGGCCACGCCAGACTGCGCAGATCGCCTGCATGGGCCCAATAGGCAACGGGCTGATCAATCACGAAATAGCCCAGCAGGATCAATACAAGCCCCACTACCCAAGCCACTAGCAACGATTTACGTGTCACGGTGCAAACCTTTTTTCCATCATCAACCGCATTCAGCCCGATACGCTCCCCGTTGGCAATCATGGCGTGCCTGGGTGCGGCTCTGGATAGTCACGGGTCAAGCCCAGCATCTGGGCATAGGGCCCATTCCACAGTTGCTCATGCAACTGGCGAATGCGCTCAGCCATGGCACGGTCCTGCATGACGACTTCAAGGTTACGTGAGTTGTCCAGATAGCCGCCGAGCCAGTTGCTGGTGCCTACCCAGGCCAGGCGTCCATCAATCACCATCGTCTTGCTATGGATCACTCGCGCAAAGGGAATGAAACCGCCCGGATCGGCCGGCAGCGTGACGATCTTGATTTGCACATTTGGTAGCACGGCCAGGCTTTTCAGGTAGTCGATCTCCGGTGCGCCCGTGTTCCAGTGGGACACCATTAGCTTGATGGATACCCCTCGGGCGGCCGCCGCGCGCAAGGCATTGTCGATCACCGGGTAATACGGACGGGTATTATCCGGCCCATAGGATAACGGCGCATAGTCAAGCAACTGCACACGCACCTCATGCTGTGCTTGGGCGAGCAAACGCGGTAACTCTATCTGGGAGTCGCGCACGCCGGGCGGGTTGTAGCGCGCAGGGCTGGCGACCAAGTAATTGCCGGTGGGTGATGGCTCCCTGCTGGAGTCCTGTCGCGGCTGCGGAATCGGTTTGCCCTCCGCCAAAGCCTGCTGTGCCTGCCAGTCCTGGTTGAAAATAGCCTGTATTTGACCCGCTACCGTACGGTCGCTGATCCGCACACCTGTTTCGTGGATATGCGTAAGGGAGCGCCAATCAAAATTCTGGCTACCCACAAAGGCCTCGCGGCCATCCACGACCAGATATTTGGCGTGAATGATTCCCCCGGTCAGCTGGCCATACGGCAATACATGCAAGGTCAGATTGGGAATGCTGCGCAAGCGGTCCAGCGTGGCAGGGTCCGACATCCGCAGCCCCTTCTCTTCCAGCAGGAAGCGAATCGTTACACCGCGCTGCCCGGCCGCCTGTAAATGCTCGATCACGGTATCCAATTGTGAGCCCGGCTGACCGGACGCATAGAATTGGCCAATGTCGATACGGTGCTGGGCCCGGTCGAACATTTCGCTCCAGACCTCGACCGGGTTACGCAGGTCAGCCGTTGCCAGATCGGTCGCCACCGGCACGGTATGCACCAGCTCGAACCCTGGAATCTTGAAATCGGCCCAACTGAGCGTACTGGCGCTGAGCAGGAAAAACCCAAAACACAGGCGTCGAGCGCCACGGATCGGCAAACGGGACAATACAGGCATGGAGGTCTCAAACAAGAAGAAAAAGACTGGCGAGGACCGATTGGCCCTCGCCGCAACCGATCAGGCGGTACGGTACTGCGCCATTGGCTCTGCAGATAGAACGTGGGCTTCATCCACAGGCTGCGCCCCCATGCTGGCGCGAATCAGCAGGATCTTGAGCTGATCGTTGATGCGCTCCAGGCGATCCTGGAAGAAGTTATGAAAGACCACGCAGCCCAGCGCGATGGCAATACCCAAACCGGTCGCAAAGAGCGCCGTTCCGATGCCTGCCGAAATCTGGCCTGGATCAGAGACACCTGCCGAAGCCAGCGCCTTGAAGGTATCAATAATGCCCAGAATGGTGCCCAACAGACCCAGCAGCGGCGCTGCGGTCGTAATGGTTTCGACGATCCACAGGCTACGCGCCAGCGGTGCACGGGTCGCCAGGTACTGCGCTTCGATAATCTCGTCCAGTTCCTTGCGAGTGCCGCGCTGCGCCTTTTGCGCCAGTACCGGCCGCACCATGGTAAGCGGCAGACTTTCGCGGCGGGTAAAGGACTCAGGCAGATCACGGTCACTGCGGACCTTGGCCGTCAGCAGCGCCTCCAGTTGACGCGCCTGCTTGCGGATATACGCAAAGTACAGGCTACGCTCGATGATAACGAAGAGCGCAATGGCGATAGCGCCATACATGACATAAAACGTGATGTCATGAAGCAGGTCGGTATTCATATTCAGCACACCTCTTACAGCAACTCAAGAATCAGAAATTAGCTTCCAGGGAGACCATGACGGTCCGCTCGACACCGACGATGTAGGCCGGATCACCGTCGCGATAGCCGCTATAGCTCGCGGCGTTGGTCTTGGTGGTGTACACGCCGTCCAGGTACTTCTTGTCGAACAGGTTGTCGATGTTCAGGCGCAGGGTTGCGTCCTTGACGATGTGCTTGTCTACCGGCAAATGCACGCCAGCCCCGAGGTTAAAGACAGTCCGCCCCGGAATGCTCTCGTCGTTGGTCAGGTCGCCATAGAGCTTGCTGGTGTATTTGGCGCCGAACGTGCCGTAGTAGCGTCCGTCGTCATAGCCGATATTGGCGGCCAGCATATGCTTGGGCACATTGGCGAACTGCTTGCCACTGGTAGGCAGCTCCACCGCAACGCCATTGTTGTAGGCAGTGATATCGTCCTTCTGCTTGGCGCGGGTGTAAGTGTAGGACGTGTAGTAGTTGAAGTTATGTGGCAGCAGGCCACTCCATTCCAGCTCAAGGCCCATGTTATCCACGCCGCCGGCGTTGATATCAGCGTAGTCTCCATTCTCGTCGCGCGAGGAAACCTGGCGGTCCTTGAACTTCAGGTAGAACAAGGTAGCCGACAGAGCCATGTCTTCCTGGGTATAGCGCCAGCCCAGCTCGTTGCTCCAGCTCGTCTCGGGGTTGAGATTGATCGAGCCTTCACCCTGATCGTACAACACGTAGTTGTAGGGGATGCGCATGTTGCGGGTCAGGTTATAGAAGAACTGATTTTGCTCGTCGAAGCGGTAGCCGATGCCAAAGGTCGGCAGCACCTTGTTGTAGTTCTGGTGGCGCTTTTCCGGTAACTCGGTCAGGCTGCCATGGTTGGTGCCCTTGCGGTCAACGTCCATGTAGGCCACCCCGGCATTCAGCGTCCAGTCCGGGTTCACGTACCAGGTGTCCTGCACCCAGATCTTTTGCGCGGGTGTAACGGTGTAGCGGTCGCGCCCCTGGATGATGTTGCCGTTGGCGTCACGGGTCTCATCCGAGTCCGACCAGACACTCTCTGGCTTGCCACTGGCCTTTAACGCAATGAATGGCTGCGTCTGCCGCTGCCGGGCGCGCTCATACCAGTAACCGAACTGCAGGCTGTGGTCGTCCAGGTCCCAGTTCAGCTTGGTGGTAATACCTGGACGCCAGGTCTGGGTTCGGGATGGCCGATAGTAGACGCCTGTGTAGGACAAGCCGTCATTGGCATAATTACCAGCCGTAGGGAGATTGCCCAGATCATAGACACCGTTGCTGCTGGTGCCCCGGTTAAGCGAATAAGCCGAACTGCCTACCCCGCTGCCGTCCCCCCAGTAGTAATAAGGGATCACCGACAAGGACATGTCGTCACGCAGGCGGAATTGGGTATTGAGCACACCGGTAAAGGTCTTGAACGGGTTCTGTGCCAGCTCGTAGTACTTGGAGATCTTACCGTTGGAGCCCACAGTTGCCGGGTTAGGGTTGGGGTCGTACTTGCGTCCGTACTGGGTGAACTCATTCTTGGTGAGCTGACTGTAGTTATTGTTGTCCTGCTCGTGGTACTTGAGGATCAGGTTGGCCGTGTTGCCGTCCCCAGCATCGAAGAAGCTGTTCCACTCTACCTTGTCGGCTCGAACGGCACCGTGACCACGCCACATCTGGCCCTCGGTATGCGAGGCAGACAGCCAGTTGGACAGGCCATTCCACTCACCGGTGTTTAGCCGGGCAAAGGTCTTGTAGGTACCATTGTTGCCTACTGCCTGCTTAACAAATACACCGGTTTCCTTGGTTGGCCGAACGGTTGTCAACGTAAGGTTGCCGCCACTGGAACCAATGTGTGGGCCATCTGCATCCGAGGCGCCTTGCACGACGGAAATCTGGTCAATGTTCTCCGGATCGCCCAGCAGGTTGGAATACAGCGCATAGTTGCCCGAGTCGTTGATCGGCATACCGTCAACAGACATGCCAACCTGATCGGAGTTAAGCCCGCGCATGGTAAAGCGAAAACCCGACAGGCCTGTGGCGTCTTCGCTGGAAATATTCAGACCCGGCGTGTACTTGAGTCGGTCAATCGCATTGGCTGTAGCAGTCTGCTTGTCCATGGCCTCACGCGTGATGGTAGAGCGCGACTTGGGGCTCTCCTCAGGCGTCATGTACCCGCTGCCCAGCGTGGTCTTTCCTTCAACACCAATGGTGCCGACATCACGCTCACCGGTTTCCTGTGCCATGGCCACGCCATGACACAACCCGGAAGCAACCAGGGCAAGATAAATCCTTGTGTACTTCATTGAAGTTCCTCGAGTCGGGTAATCACTGCATGCTGTAACTGAAGGTGGCGGTAAACCGCAGCTGGTCCTTGCCGGCAAAGGCCTCGGCCGGAAACGGCTTGACGCTCTTGATACGGTTCAGGCTGTTGGTGGCGGCGCGGTTGAGCAGCATGCTGCTGGCCTTGTCCTGTATGCCGGAATCCAATACATGCCCGGCGCGATCCACCAGCAACCAAATCACGACATCACCCTGGGGCCGCTCAAGCGACGCCTGACGCCCGGTGGGGTACTGCTTGTAACGGTCCAGCTCTGCACGCAGACCCTGTACATAGCCGCCCTCCAACGCCTGGGCATTGACCGTCGGCTTGGGCGGTGTGGCTGGCGCAACCGGGGCGGGTTTGGCCGCGACCGGTGCAGGTGTCGGCATCGGCCTGGCTACAGGCTGCTCAACCTTGGCCACAGGCTTGGGTTGCGGTTTTGGCTGTGGCTTGGGTTGCGGCTTGGGTACGGGCTTAGGCTCGGGCTTGGGTTGCGGTTTGGGAGGCGGCGGCAGGGCTGCCTCCTCTTCCTCAACAACAGGCTCCGGCGGAGGCGCATCAACCGGTTCGGCTACAGGCTCCGGCGGTGTAACGACCGGCTCGGGTTCCTGAACAGGGTCTGGTTCAACCAAAGCCAATTCCACGGCCGACTCGTCGTATACCGGCTGGACTTTCAGTGGGGTACGCTGGGCATACACGGCGATCATGACTAGAGCAGCAAGCGCAGGCAGCCAGCCCAACATATGGCGGGAGCGATAAAACACGTACATAAGTCAGGACTTGCGAGTAGCGATGGAGACGGAGGTAAAGCCGCCCAAACGAAGGGTGTCCATCACCTCAACCAACCGGGCGACTTCTACACCCTTGTCGCTGTTAACGATGATGGTCGTCTTGCTGTCCGGCTTTTCCTGCGCCTTGAGCGCGGCAACCAGAGCATCGACCTGAATGTCCTGCCCATCCAGTTGCAATTCACCGTTGGTACCCAACGTCAGAATGGCTTTGTTTTGCGGTTTGAGCTGCTGCGCACTGCTGGCGCTGGGCAATTGAGTTTTCATCCCTAACGCCGGAATCACATTCAGGCTTACCAATACAAAGAAGACCAACAGGAACATCATCACATCGATCATCGGGATGAGCTCGATATGAGCCTTGCGCTTCTTGGGTTCGTCCCAGGTTCTCATTATGACTGCCCTCCAAAATGATGGGGGCACGCTAACAACCGAAAATGACAGCGGGGTTAAGTATTTTTGACCATTTAAAGCTCTAGGCTGGGTATCTTGCTGAGTAATCGATACAGTTGTTAACCATTTCGGCAGTACAACCGCTTCTTCACTTGCCTCGCTTTTCCTGCTCATGAGACGGTTCTAACTCTACGCTCAAGGAGCTACACCATGCGCACATTGGGACTTCTGGCTGGCATGAGCTGGGAAAGCTCGGTCACGTACTATCGCCTTCTCAATCAAATCGCCCGACAGCGCCTTGGTGGTCTGCATTCGGCGCCACTGCTTATGTGGTCGGTCGATTTTGCAAAGGTTGCCGAGCTGCAACATCATGGCGATTGGGACGGTTGCGCCACGCTTCTAATAGATGCAGCACGTCATCTGGAAACGGCAGGCGCCGAAGGTTTGCTTATCTGCACCAACACCATGCACAAGCTGGCCGAACCTATCCAGGCGGCGATCGGTATTCCCTTGATCCACATTGCTGACGCGACTGCGAAAGCGTTAACGAAAGCCGGTATGCAGCGCCCTGCCCTGCTTGCTACGCGCTTTACCATGGAGCAGGACTTTTATACTGGCTCCTTGCGTGCTTACGGCTTGGACCCACGGGTGCCAGATGCCCCCGGTCGCGAGCGGGTTCATCAGATCATCTATGAGGAGCTATGCCAGGGCGTAGTTCGGGACGAATCCAGACAGGCCTATCTGGCAGAGATCGACAAGCTGGCTGAGCAGGGCGCCGACAGCGTGATCCTGGGCTGTACGGAAATCGGATTACTGCTCACCCAACGGGATCTCGCTCTTCCTGTCTTCGATACGACCGAAATTCATGCCGAAGCCGCAATGGATTTTGCCTTGAATAAAGAGACGCTGCCGTAAGGCACGGCAGCGTCTCTTTCCATTATTGTTGAAGCACAGAAGCCACGTTGTTCAAACCATTCTGAACGACGGTCGCCGAGTCATTTCCGCTGTTGAAGTCACCATTGACCAGCCCGCCCTGAACTACTGTCGCCACGTTGCCGCTCAGGCTCTGGCTGATACTGGCCTCGTTACCGCCATTGCTCCAGCTTTGCGTCAGGCTGGCGCTATTGAGGTCACCGCTCTGGGTAATTTCAGCCATGGCCGTCCCCGTGGGATTAGCCTGGGTGATGTCGGCCTCGTTGTCATTGCCAGTCTGGGTAATTTCGGCCTGCCGGCTGCCCCAGAGCTGATCAATCGAAGCGGTGTTGCGATCTCCCTACTGCGTAATTTGCGCTGCACTGCTATAGACACTAGGCCCGCCGCCGCCCTGTACCGCGCTGGCTTGGTTGGCATTACCGGTCTGGTTGACACTGATCAGACTCGCGTCAGCCTGCTGACTAAGCGTTGCGCTGTTGGCTGAACCCAACTGATATAACTCGATCGTGCTGTTGATAACCGACTGGTTCAGAGTAACGACGTTGTCATCGCCAATAGAGCTACCTGCAATAGATGCTCCCGTTCCCGACTGCGTAGCCGTCAGCTGATTGCTATTGCCTTCCTGAAGAAAATTGAATTCAGCAAGGCCGCCCTGGCTGAGGCTAGCAGCGTTATCGTTGCCGACCTGATCCAGTGTTGTGCGAGACGTGTAGCGTGAGGTGTCCTGATCAACCTGAGCAGCATTACCATTGCCATTTTGGGAAACCGTTGCAATAGCGCCTGCCCCCGTTCCGCTTTGCTCGAGTGTAATCGCGTTGTTGTCACCCAGTTGCGTTGTCTGCCCAGTACCGTAACCGTATTGGGTCACTTGTGTCGTATTGCCATTACCAATACTGGAAGTATTGGCTGAATTGGCGTACCACTGTTGCTCAATGGTATGCGTGTTGTTATTGCCTTCCTGATAGACCGTGGCCGCAGAACCCTGGGGTTCTAGCTGATAGAGCGTCACGCTGTTATCGTCACCCGCCTGTGTCACTGTGGCAGCTTGAGCCTCCCCCTCTTGAACGACATAAGCGGTATTGCGGCTGCCGGTCTGGGCCAGATCGATTGTATTGGGCGAAAAGGTCGTGTTCTGAACAGTCTCCGCGACGTTGTCATCGCCGTTCTGGACAATGGCAGATCGGCCAAAATTTCCCGTCTGTGTCTGCGTCGCCTGATTTCTCGCGCCCTGCTGCTCCAGCGTGGCCTCGTTGTTGTCTCCTGCCTGACTTTGGATAGCGGTATTGCTTTCAGCATAGGCATGACTGCCAATAACCAACATCAAGGCAACAGCCAAGGGTTTTAACCTGAACATATGCACGTCCCTCAGTAGCGTTATTGTTGTTGTCCGGGCCTGTATCTCACAGGGTCGGACAGGCGGTAACGCACGTCTGGACTAAAGCAGTAGCTTTCAGGTCCAGGCGCTGAAACAACAGGTACTGCCGCAAGGCACGGCAGCACCTGCTACAGCTACTGCTGCACAATGGAGGCCGTGTTGTTCAGGCCGGTCTGCGCAATCGTTGCACTGTTACCCCCCAGGGTGATATCGCCATTTACCCTGCCGCCCTGGGTAATGCTGGCGATATTGCCAGACACGCTCTGAGTGATGTCTGCGTGGTTCGCACTAGAGGAAACCTGCTGCGTAATCGTGGCATCCAGGTTATCGCCGCTCTGCACGATGTCCGCAGAATTGCCCCCGACGAAGTCTTCTTGCTGAATCGTGGCCTGATTGGCCATGCCGGTCTGCTCGATAGAGCCGGAGCCGTTTAGGTTGACCCTTTGGTTGATCGTGGCCGCGTTGCTGTCGCCATTCTGTGTGATCAGTGCAGAGCCATTTACATTGTCGATAAAGAACACTTCGGTTTGAACAACGGTGGCGGCATTATCAGTACCCGTTTGAGACACTTCCGCGTTATTACTGCCCCCTCCTTGTGAAAGCGTCAGCGTGTTACCATCGCCCTGCTGGCTGGCCGTCGCGTTAAGCGATGTCCCATCCTGGGTAACGTTCATCACATTGTTATTACCTGTGATAGTACCCGTGAACGAGCCCATCCAAATGCTCTGGTCAACCGTACTCGCATTGCCTGTCCCCTCTTGGGTAAGGGCCAGAGAAGCCATGTCGGATGCTTGCGTAACCTCTGCCGTATTGGCGCTACCCAGCTGGTTAAGCGTCAGATCGATCTGACCATAGCGGCCTGAGGACTGGTAGACCGTCGCTGAATGATCGTTTCCCTCCTGATAGATCGCCATATCGCCGCCGGCATAAGAGACATACTGCTCTAGATCCAGCGTGTTTCCGTCACCTCGCTGCTCGGCCCGGATAGGCTCACTGCCGCCACCTCCGTTTTGCCGGACGGTTGCCATATTACGGTTACCGACACTCGTTATCTCCAGTTCATTGGCGTAGCTTCGCTGTAGGATGGTGTGAGTATTTTCGTCCCCCTCCTGATACAACGTGGCCACCGATCCGCTCCCTTCCTGCTGATCAAGCATGACATCGTTACCATCGCCCCGCTGCGTCACGGTAGCCTCATGCCCGCTACCCATCTGCTGATTGATCGCAGCTGTATTCTCATTCCCGGTCTGCTCGAGCTGTATGACATTGGCAGAAGAAAATTGCGCCTGCTGATTAGTCTCTGCGAGGTTGTTATTGCCAGTCTGCACAATGGCCGAGCGACTGTATTCGCCGCTCTGGAGCTGCGTAGCGGTATTACCTTCACCTGTCTGCTCCAGGGTCGCTTCGTTGTAATTACCGTCTTGCGTTTGCGTGGCAGTGTTATTTGCAGCCAGGGCATAGCTGCCGGAGAGCATCAGTAATGCTACGGCCAGGGGTTTGAGTGTGAACATGAGAGATCCCTCTAGAGAGTAAATTGACAAATCCAGGCCGTGGGCAGGCGGCCCGCGCCGCCGCTGTGCCTGTTGCGATCAGGGATTGGCATTCCTGCTGAAGCGAAGCCAATCCTTGTCTTTACTACTGGGTAATCCTGGCTATGTTGCCAGTACCGCTTTGCATGACGACAGCCGCATTACCGTCACTGAACACGCCGGAAGGACCCGTTTGCGTGAGCGCAACCTGATTAGCAGACCCCATCTGGTTAATGGTTATGATGCTTCCATCGCCGGCTTGGTTGATTGTGGCCAGGTTGGCATCTCCTTCCTGCATCAGATCTGCCCGCGTGAAGTAAGACTCTTGTGTGATGCTGGCTACGTTGTCGTTGCCAACTGAACGCCCGGAGATGGTTCCGCTAATGCTGAACTGATCAATGTTCAACTCGTTATTGTTACCTTCCTGGGTAAACCCAACGATGCCAAAGCCCCCGCTCTGATTGATGGTTGATGTGTTGACATCGCCATTCTGCGTCAGCGTCACACGCTCGGCCGGATAGCGCCCTGAGGTTTGTGTTACAGAGGCCAGGTTGCTATTGCCATCCTGAGCGACTGTAGTGCTGCCGCCACCGAAACTACCGGTCTGGTCCAGATTGATGACGTTGTTGTCTCCAGTTTGCGTAGTTTCGGCCACCATACCCAGGCGCTGGATGGCATTGAGCGCATTACCATTACCCACGGTCCGCGCCGTCAGCTCATTGCCACCGTAGCCGTTCTGTTCAACGTTATGGGTGTTGTTGTCGCCTTCCTGATACAGGCTTGCAACGGCGCCATTACCCCCTTGCTGATACAACGCCACGTTGTTCGTATCGCCCAACTGGGTAACGGTGGCGCTATGCCCAAAATCGAAGCTCTGCTGGTAGACCTGGGCTACGTTGCTATCGCCTGTCTGAGAGAGATCGACCACGCTACCTGAGCTCACCCCCCTCTGCGTTGTTTCAGCAGAGTTGGTGGCTCCATTCTGAATGATGGCCGAGCGATGCTCGTTGCCCTCCTGAGTCTGGGTAGCGGTATTGCCTTCACCTGTCTGCTCCAGGGTGGTTTCGTTGTAATTGCCGTCTTGCGTTTGGGTGGCGGTGTTGCTTGCAGCCAGGGCATAGCTGCCGGAGAACATCAGCAATGCCACAACCAGGGGCTTGAGTTTGAACATGAGAGATCCCTCTAGACGTATTAGTTGACCACTAAGATCCATGCCGGGCGCAAGAAATGGCTGCTATGCCTGGCCAGGTAAATGGGACTGCTACTGCTGGGTAATTCTGGCCACATTGCCAGTACCGCTCTGCATGACGGTCGCTGCGCTTCCCTCACCGAATACGCCAGAGATACCGGTTTGCATCAGCGCAACCTGATTGGCAGAGCCCATTTGATTGACGGTTGCGATGCTTCCACTACCGGCCTGATTGATCGTCGCCAGGTTGGCATCACCCTCCTGCACAAGGTCTACCTTCGTGTAGTAGTCACCTTGCGTGATGCTGGCAATGTTGCTGTCACCAACCGAACGCCCGGAAAGGGTTCCGTTGGTGCTGAACTGATCGACATTCAACTCGTTGTTGTTACCCTCCTGGGTAAACTCAACGACGTCAGAGCCGCCACGCTGACTGATGGTCGACGTATTGGCATCGCCGTCCTGCATCAGTGTCACTCGCCCGGCAGGGTAGCGGCCCGAGGTCTGCGTTACCGACGCCAGGTTGCTGTTGCCGTCTTGGGTAATCGTGGTCCAGCTTCCGCCCGTACTGCCCGTCTGATCCAAGCTGATGAGGTTGTTGTCTCCGGTCTGGGTAGTCTGTGCAAATACACCCTCGTTGCGCTGAATGGCATTAAGGGTATTGCCGGTACCTACCGTACGCGCTGCCAGATCCTTATACCCTCCGCCGTTCTGTTTAACGTTATGGGTGTTATTGCTGCCTTCCTGATACAGGGTTGCGACAGAGCCATAACCGTTCTGCTGGTACAGCGTCACACTGTTCGTGTCGCCCAACTGGGTAACGGTAGCGCTATGCCCATAAATAAAGCTCTCCTGGTAGACCTGAGCTATGTTGCCATCACCCGTCTGGTAGAGAGCGACCTCATTTTCAAGCCCTAGCTGCGTCGTTTCAGCCGAGTTGGTGGACCCATTCTGGGTAATGGCGGAGCGATGCGCTGAGCCAGTCTGGGCCTGTGTGGCGGTATTGCCTTGGCCGCTCTGCTCGAGAACAACGTCATTGTTAGTGCCATCCTGCGTCTGGGTGGCGCTATGGCTAGCAGCAAAAGTGGTGGGACCAAGGGAGACGAGAAGGATTAATGCCAAAGGCTTGAGCGTAGACATGAGTACTTTCCTTGATTAGTCGTAAGGCCAATAAGCTGAGCAAAAGGCAGAGCTGTAAAACCATTAACTACTCATGAAGGCCGCGCAAAGGCGTACCCGGGTGACTCCTGTAGCAATTGATAGGCAGGTTTGATGTCCAGCATCCAGGCAACGGATCATCCCACTCACCCGTGCGGGCACGTACTGCGACGCCCCACGGTAACAACCTGATCTCCAGGTATGCAGATACGGTGGCCAGACTGCTTTAAATCTGGTTTTGCCAATATCCATCGAACGATGTAATACGATGAATGGTATTCATCCTTTATACCTACTCTGGTTTATAAGACAGATCGAATAAGCGCCTCCTAGAGCAGGCCGAGCTCTCCGCCAACACAATGATAAACAGGAGTTTTCATGCAATTCGTAGTCACCGCTTACGACCATACTGATCCAGAGGCCTTCAATCGCCGACTAGACAACCGCCAGGCTCACCTAGAAGGCATTCGAGCGATGGTCAAGGAAGGGACGTTTATCAGTGGCGGCGCCATTCTGGACGACGAGGGCCGCATGGTAGGCTCGACCGTGCATGTCGAATTCGAGAATCGCGAGGCATTGGACCTCTGGTTGAAGAGCGACCCCTATGTCACGGGTCGCGTCTGGAATGAGATAGATGTACGAGAAATCAAGCTCGTTAACATCACCACATGATGCAAAAAGGGCACCTTCCGGTGCCCTTTGCTCTTAGGCGTTTTTCTTTTTGCCGACCGCAATCAGCATAAGCGCACCCAGACAGCCGGACGTAATCGACCCCAGCAGTACGCCAATCTTGACCGCATCCACCAGTTCTGGCGAATTCGGGAAGGCCAGCAGGCCGATGAACAGGCTCATCGTAAAGCCGATCCCGCACAGCAGTCCGATCCCATAAAGCTGCTTCCAGGTGGCATGCTCCGGCAGCTCAGCCAGTCCCAGGCGAATACTCAACCAGGCGAACGAGAATACGCCTACCTGCTTACCAACCAAGAGGCCCAGGGCAATTCCCAGCGGAACCGATCCCATCAGGGACGCGAAACTTACGCCACTGAACGACACGCCAGCATTGGCAAACCCAAAGATTGGGATGACCAGAAACGCCGTGTAAGGGTGCAGCGTATGCTCAAGTCGCTCCAGTGGCGGATGCGTGGAGCCGGTGCGCAGCGGAATCGTCAGGGCCAGTGCCACGCCTGCCAGCGTAGCGTGTACGCCAGACTTGAACACAAAGAACCACAGCACAATACCTACCAGCAGATACGGCAGGATACGTGTGACTCCCAGCTTGTTCATGGCGATCAGTACCAGCAGGGTGGCACCTGCCAGTCCTAGCATCGGCAAGGACAGATCCGCCGTATAGAACACAGCGATGATGCATACGGCGAACAGGTCATCGAGAATCGCAAGCGCAGTCAGGAAGATCTTGAGGGATACAGGAATACGTGAGCCCAGAAGAGACAGGACACCAAGCGCAAAAGCGATATCAGTTGCGGTAGGAATTGCCCAACCCTGAATTAAATGCGCATCGCCATAATTGAACGCTGCGTAGATAACAGCTGGAACAACGGCTCCACCGAGTGCGGCCAGCCCCGGCAACGCGCGTCGTCCCCAGGTGGACAACTGCCCGACCAGCATTTCACGCTTGATCTCGAGCCCGACCAGCAGGAAGAAGACGGCCATGAGCGCATCATTGATCCAATGCAGTACGCTCAACCCCAACACGTACTGTTCCAGCGTACTGAAATACAAACTGGCCAGCGGAGAATTCGCCACGATCAAAGCAATGGCCGCTACCGCCATCAGAATTAACCCGCCCGATGCCTCACTTGTCAGAAAGGCCCTGTAAAAGGCCTGAAGGCCATTTGAGCCTCTAATCTTGTCGTCTTGCATGTCTATCGACCTCACTCCTGAAGATGTAATCGAAGCCTTAAAGGCTTTTCTCTGATGTGTTGTTATCGGGTACGACTACGGCATCCCGTGGCCAGGCGCTCCAGAGCGCCTTGAACAGGGTGGCCAGTGGTATCGCAAAAAAGATTCCCCAAAACCCCAGGGTTCCGCCAAAGAGCAAAATGGCCAGAATGATGGCTACCGGATGCAGGTTTACTGCGTCTGAAAACAGCAGCGGTGACAGGACGTTTCCATCCAGGATCTGAATAATGGTGTAGGCCAGAATGGCGTACAGGAATTGATCACCCAGGCCAAAGCTGAACCCAGCCACTGCGGCGACAGGCAAGGTCGCTACGGCGGCGCCAATAAAGGGAATCAGTACAGACAAGCCTACGACCAGTCCGAGCAGCATGGCGTAAGGCAGCCCCAAAACATAGAACGTGGCATAACTGACCGCAGCCACGATCACGATCTCGATAACTTTACCGCGGACGTAATTAGCTATCTGCTGATCCACCTCGTGCCAGACGCGTGTCATCAGCGTCCGCTTGCGTGGCAGCATGGACAGAAGAAAGCCTACCAGCAGGTCTTTGTCCTTGAGCATGAAAAACACCAGGATCGGCACCAGCACCAAAAACGTACCAAAAGCGATGACATTGCCCAGGGAGGTCAATGACAGACGGACCGCCCGCTGTGCAAGCGTAGTCAGCTCGCTGCCTGCCGTCCCAATCCAGCCCTGAATTTGCTCATGAGTGACCACACTGGGGTAGCGCTGTTGAAGCTCATCCAGCAGAACCTGCGCCTGAGCAAACATTCGTGGGGACTCTTGTAACAGGGTTACCAGTTGATCCCATACCAGCGGCAAGACAAACAGTAAAAGCCCTAGGAATGTGCCTAGAAAAGACAGGAACATCAGCGATATGGCTCCCCAACGGGGCACTCGCCAGCGCTCCAGTCGGCTGACACCGCCTTGCAGGAGAAAGGCAACGACCAAGGCAGTAAGAAACGGAGCCAGGGGTTTGCCCAGCAACATGACAAGCGCAAACCCGAGCATGAGCAGGACACTAAGAACGACAGCTTCGTCCTGGGAGAAGTACCGGGCAAACCACTGCCTGATGACGCGCTTGATCGCCATGGTTAATGCCCCCAACGCTGGGCATGTTCAGGCCTATAGCCTGAAAAGACAGCGATTGCTGTTGAGCTAAATCTGCTTAGGGAGTCGAAGCCCTTAGAAAAAAACTGGACGAATGCGGCTCCTGGCATGCTTCTCCTTCGTCATCCTGTTTGTCGAACACGATCGATAAGGAAACCATATTTTTCCATTCGATGCCCGACAGCTGTTTTTCACAAAATGTCTGAGCGAGTGTGTCTAGACGCTTGAATTCTAATAATTCAGCCATACCACTAGCGCTTGCGGTAGTGTTTGTTGACCTCAGACACCTCCAAGTGCTCCGCTGAAAGAAAGACTTAATGATCCTGGATGGCAGGATAGGTCAAACTTATGAGATTGATGCCCACATTCAATTAAGTCTAATGTGCATAAGCGAGTATCTTATCTCTCGCCAATTCTTAACCCCTGATGGAGATTCAGTGATGTCTTTGATCAATTCCGAGATCAAACCGTTTAAAGCTACAGCGTACAAGGATGGCAAGTTCATCGATCTGACTGAAGCTGACTTCAAAGGCAAGTGGTCCCTGGTTGTTTTCTACCCAGCTGACTTCACCTTCGTTTGCCCAACTGAGCTGGAAGACCTGGCTGACCTGTACCCTGAATTCCAAAAGCTGGGCGTAGAGATCTACGGCGTATCGTGCGATACCCACTTCGCTCACAAAGCGTGGCACGACACTTCCGACGCTATCAAGAAAGTCCAGTACGCCCTGGTTGGCGACCCAACAGCTACCCTGGCTCGCAACTTCGACGTTCTGATCGAAGAAGAAGGCATGGCACTGCGTGGTTCTTTCCTGATCAACCCGGAAGGCCAGATCAAACTGTGTGAAGTACACGACAACGGCATCGGCCGCGACGCGTCCGAAATGCTGCGTAAGGTCAAGGCTGCTCAGTACGTTGCCTCCCACCCGGGCGAAGTTTGCCCTGCTAAGTGGAAAGAAGGCGAAGCTACTCTGAGCCCGTCTCTGGACCTGGTTGGCAAGATCTAAACGCCAGCACACGGTTACCTGCGCTTAGGAGCCGAGTCCCGGCTCCTTCTAGTGCCCGAACGCCCGGGCGGAATACGTCCGGGCGTTTTTATTCCCGAAATTTGTCGAGAGGTAATGCCTCATGTTGGACGCCAGTCTTAAAACCCAGCTTAAAGCCTATCTGGAAAAGGTTACCAAACCCTTCGAGATCGTCGCGTCCCTTGATGACGGCGCTAAATCTCAAGAAATGTTGGGCCTGCTTCAGGACATCGTCAGCCTGACTGACAAGATTACTCTGCGTACCGACGGTAACGATGCCCGTAGGCCTTCGTTTGCCCTGAACCGCCCCGGCGAGAACATCAGCCTGCGCTTTGCCGGCCTGCCTATGGGCCACGAGTTCACCTCGCTGGTTCTGGCGCTGTTGCAAGTGGGCGGTCACCCGTCCAAGGCCAGTGCCGATACCCTAGAAGCGATCCGCTCGCTCAAGGGCGAATTCAATTTCGAAACCTACTTCTCGCTGTCTTGCCAGAACTGCCCGGACGTCGTCCAGGCGCTGAACCTGATGGCAGTGCTGAACCCAAACATCCGCCATGTAGCGGTTGACGGTGCGCTGTTCCAGGATGAAGTCACCGAGCGCCAGATCATGGCTGTGCCCAGCATCTACCTGAACGGCGAGCCGTTCGGTCAGGGCCGCATGGGTCTGGAAGAGATCCTGGCCAAGCTCGATACTGGCGCCAGCGTTCGTGACGCTGAGAAGCTGAACGCCAAGGACGCCTTTGACGTGCTGGTGATCGGTGGCGGCCCTGCGGGTGCTTCTGCGGCGGTATATGCTGCCCGTAAAGGTATCCGTACCGGTGTTGCTGCTGAGCGCTTTGGTGGTCAGGTACTCGATACCCTGGCGATCGAAAACTTCATTTCTATCAAGGAAACCGAAGGTCCGAAGCTGGCCGTCGCCCTTGAAGAGCACGTGAAGCAGTACGAAGTCGACATCATGAACCTGCAGCGTGCAGAGCAACTGATTCCTGCCACCGAGGCGGGCCAGCTGCACGAGGTCAAGTTTGCCAATGGTGCTTCGCTCAAGTCCAAGACGCTGATCATCTCCACCGGTGCTCGCTGGCGTGAAATGAATGTACCGGGCGAGAAAGAATACCGTAACCGTGGCGTGGCCTACTGCCCGCACTGCGACGGCCCGCTGTTCAAGGGCAAGCGTGTCGCCGTGATCGGTGGTGGTAACTCTGGTGTGGAAGCAGCAATCGACCTGGCCGGTATCGTGGCTCACGTTACGCTGATCGAGTTCGACAGCCAGCTGCGCGCTGACGCTGTTCTGCAGCGCAAACTGCACAGCCTGCCAAATGTGACTGTGATTACCAGTGCCCTGACCAGTGAAGTGAAAGGCGACGGCCAGAAAGTGATTGGCCTGAGCTACAAGGACCGTAACTCCAGTGAGTTCAAGTCCATTGAGCTGGAAGGTATCTTTGTCCAGATCGGTCTGGTCCCGAACACTGAGTGGCTCAAAGGCACCGTCGAGCTGTCGCCCCGTGGCGAAATCGTGGTCGATGCGCGCGGCGAGACTTCCCTGCCGGGAATCTTCGCTGCCGGTGACGTGACTACCGTACCGTACAAGCAGATCGTGATTGCGGTCGGCGAAGGTGCGAAGGCTTCCCTGGCTGCGTTCGATTATCTGATCCGCCAGGTGTAAGTTTGACTGTGTACCGCTCTGCCGGTACACAGCACTCTCAAAAACGCAGGGTATCCATGATGCCCTGCGTTTTTTATTGCCTGCTGATCAGTCTTTTTGGGTATTACAGGCTGCCAAGCCACCTTCGATGGATACGGCCTGGGTATATCCCATGCGTTGCAGGCTTTCCACTGCCAGTGCCCCGCGGTTACCGCCGCCGCAATAGCAGACGATAGGCGCTGCCTTATCAGCAGCCAGCTCGCCGATATGCATTTCCAGAATGCCTCGGCTCAAATGAGTCGCGCCGTCCAGGTGCCCGCGTTCGAACTCATCTTTTTCCCGCACGTCCAGGAGCAACGCGCCCTGACCGACCATGTGTTCGGCTTCGACAGGCGTGACCTGCCGAATGCGCGACTTGGCTTCGGCTGCCAGTTTGAGAAAATCGTCTGAATGGTTTGCCATATTGCATCCTCTCTACAGCAGCCAAGCTGCTCCTTGTCACATGAATACGACGTGCATTAACAACCCTACCGTTGCACAGGCTAGCAGCACTTCCATGACTGCGCGCTTGAACCAGAAGAGCGCGACGACTGCTAGCAGGGCAATCACGCTTGATAGCAGGTCAAATGATCCGCTCAAGCCCTGCGGCCAGAATACGTGGTAGCCAAAGAACAAGGCCAGATTCAGGATCACGCCAACGACCGCCGCAGTGATGGCCGTGAGCGGCGCGGTAAAGCTCACCACGTTATGAGTGGACTCGACCAAAGGCCCTCCGGCAAGGATGAAAAGAAACGATGGCAGAAAGGTAAACCAGGTTACCAGCACAGCAGCCAGCGCTCCTGCGAAAAATGCAGGCTCGTTACCTAATACCACCTGTCCATATCCACCTACAAATGCGACAAACGCCACCACCATGATCAACGGCCCTGGCGTGGTTTCGCCCAAGGCAAGGCCATCGATCATCTGGGCGGGACTCAGCCAGCCATAGTGTGTGACAGCGCCCTGATAAACATAGGGCAACACGGCGTAGGCACCGCCAAAGGTCAACAGCGCGGCTTTGGTAAAAAACCAGCCCATTTGGGTAAAGGTATGAGTCCAGCCAAAGAGCAGGTAAAGGATCAGCATCGGCACAGTCCAGAGCAACACACCTGCGATCAATAACTGCCCTAACCGTAGCCAGCGAAAACCGGTGTGCTGCAATGGCAGCGTTTCATCGTCGATCAGCGCAGACCTCAATGACACAGTGCCGTGAGTGACCTGCCCTCCTACCCTGAACTGGTCTGGCATGTATTTCCCGCCTAAAAACCCGATGACCGCCGCCGCTAGAATGATCACAGGGAAAGGCACATTGAATCCAAACAGGGCCACGAACGAAGCAGCTGCAATCCCCCATAGCCAGCCATTCTTCAAGGCGCGCGTACCGATGCGATGAGCCGCCTGGACAACGATAGCCGTCACGGCTGGCTTGATGCCATAAAAGGCACCTGCCACAACAGGAGCATCGCCCCAGGCCAGGTAAACCCAGGACAAGGCAATCATAATGAACAGTGAAGGCAGCACGAAGAGCGCACCGGCTATCACGCCGCCCCAGGTCCGGTGCATGAGCCAGCCAATATAGGTTGCCAATTGCTGGGCTTCAGGCCCAGGCAGCAGCATGCAGTAATTCAGTGCATGCAGAAAACGCCGTTCGGAAATCCAGCGACGACGCTCAACCAACTCCTGGTGCATGATCGCGATCTGCCCGGCAGGTCCGCCAAAGCTTATAAAGCCCAGCTTGAGCCAGAATAGAAAGGCCTGAAACAGGCTTACCGGAGCAGGAGGCGACACCGGAGGTTCGGAGGTAGGCATATCAAATCCTTTCATTGTCCAAGGCTTGGTTATACCGCTCGCCGCCCTCGTCTACCGGCTCAGCGCACCGGGCAGACCTCGCCCCGATTGATTTCAACCGTAATGTGAACAAGCTCCTCATGGACGGAAAGCTGTTGTTTGAATTCCTCGGGCAAGGCGTCGTGAGTCGTGGCAATACTGACGATGCAGGCATACTTGCCCTTGCCCACTTTCCATACGTGCAAGTCGCATAAGGTGGCCTTGATAGGGCTTGTCGCAATGACCTCCCTGATTTCCTGCACAACCGGATCGCCCATTTGAGCGTCCAGCAGGACACGCCCTGTCTGCCTGAGCAGGCCAATCGACCAGCTGGCAACCAATACGCCCCCCACAATTCCCATGACGGGATCAAGCCAATCGGCCCCCCAAAGCATGCCGCCAATCAAGGCAATGATCGCCAGAACAGAGGTGGCCGCATCAGTGATTACGTGAATATAGGCCGAGCGCAGGTTAAGATCCTGATGATCATGAGTATGGCTATGGGCGTGGTCATGGCTATGCCCATGATTGTGGGAATCCTTTAGCAACCAGGCGCAGACGAGATTGACCAAAAGCCCCAGGAGCGCAATGCCGATAGCCTGCGCGTAATGAATAGGGGCCGGTGTCATGAGCCGCACGATGGACTCATAAAACATCAGTAGCGCTACGGCGATCAGCGCCAGGGCACTGGTGTAACCTGCCAGCACCTCAATTTTCCACGTCCCGAAGGCAAAGCGTGCATCCGTGGCATAACGCCTGGCCGCAGCATAGGCAAACAGCGACAGCCCTAGCGCCAACACGTGGGAACTCATGTGCCAGCCATCCGCCAACAGCGCCATGGAGTTAAAGGACCATCCACCCACAATCTCGATGACCATCATGATGGCCGTGAAAACCACTGCGCGGCGGGTATTCTTTTCCGCCAGCGGGTTGCTCTCGTTAAAGACATGGGGATGGGAACAGGCGTGTTGAAGCGAGGATCGGGACATCGGGATTCTCTACCCAGAGAGGCCAGGGATACAGTATTAGCGATTGGACCGCAGCATAACGATTTTCACCTACCCCAACGGGACGGGCACGACGAGTCCCACAGAAAAAAGGCCCGCCGTAGCGAGCCTTTTATTTATTTACCCGCGAAATATTCACGGGTCAGCCGGAGCACCACCGGGCTGAGCAACAGGAGTGAGATCAGGTTGGGGATCGCCATCAGGCCATTGAGCGTATCGGCCAGCAGCCAGGCAAAGTCCAGTTGCGCAATTGCACCAAACGGTACAGCCAATACGAAGATGATCCGGAACGGCAGAATGGTCTTGGTGCCCGCAAGAAACTCCCAGCAGCGCTCGCAGTAATAGCTCCACCCCAGGATGGTGGTAAAGGCAAACACTACCAGAGCAATGGTCAGGATGATGCCTCCAAAACCGGGAAGCGCCGTCTCAAAGGCTGCTGCCGACAAGGCCGCCCCACTCTGCCCGCTCGTCCAGACGCCGGAGCAGATAATGGCAAGACCGGTCATGGTGCAGATGATCAAGGTATCGATGAAGGTACCCAACATACCGATCATGCCCGAGCGCACAGCACTGTTGGTCGTACCCGCAGCCTGAGCAATACCGGCTGTACCCAGACCAGCTTCATTGGAGAAGACGCCACGCGCTACACCAAACCGAATGGCCGCCATAACCGCTGCACCAGCGAAACCTCCTGTTGCAGCCGCCGGGCTGAAGGCATGGGTAAAGACCAGACTGAGGGCGTGAGGAATCTCGGCGGCATGAGTCACAAGTACCGCCATGGCAGCAATGATGTAACCGACACACATGGCCGGGACCAGTGACGAAGCCACCGCGCCAATGCGCTTGATACCACCCAGGATGACTAAGCCAACCACCACCATGGTCACGACACCAGTCAACCACAGTGGCACGGAAAAGGTCGTCTCAAGCGCCTGCGCCATGCTGTTGACCTGCACCATGTTGCCAATGCCAAATCCGGCCAAGCCGCCGAACAGGGCAAAGGCGCCGCCTAACCAGGCCCAGCGCTTGCCCAGACCATTGCGGATGGCGTACATCGGCCCACCCACGTGCTCGCCACGTTCGTCCTTTTCACGAAAATGTACGGCCAGTACCACTTCGGAATATTTGGTAGCCATACCGACCAACGCGGTACACCACATCCAGAATAGCGCCCCCGGACCGCCCAGGAAGATTGCTGTTGCAACGCCGGCAATGTTGCCGGTGCCCACGGTAGCCGCCAGGCAGGTCATCAAGGCCTGGAAGGGGCTGATCTCGCCGCTTTCGTTGTCATCCTTGGTACGGCCCTGCCACAACAGGCGAAAGCCGGTACCCAGTCTTACGATTGGCATCAGTTTGAGGCGTAGCATCAGGTACAGACCTGTGCACAGGATCAGGACCAGCATCGGCACGCCCCAGACAAGGCCGTTGAGGTCGTTGACCAGGGTATGGAGAAATTGCACGTAGAACTCCTTACATTCATTCAACGCCAGGAAACGGGCGTCGAGCCATGAGGTCTAGCCAATGAGCGTCACGCGCTGGAAACCACGCCTGAAAAGCCGAGTACAGCTCAGCGAGAAGGAACTTCGGTGCGGTGCTCAATGAAGCTAGCAATAATGCGGCACTCCGGACCTATGGGTAAGACGTCATCCGGAGCGTGGACGGATGCTAGCACGTGTCTTTCGGTACGGGTCGGAATTTAGCGAGCCCATCGTACTACTCGTTTCCCAGGAGCATCCCATGCACCTTTCTGCCGAGGCCCGCTGGTTCTGGCCCGTAACGCCAGACGCTGAGCTGATCGACTGGTTTCATCAACGCGGCCCCTGGGCTCAGCCACCTGGAGGCGGAGCGCTCAAGACGCATCACTACCTCAAGGATGCCACTCAATCTGAAATGGGTATCAAGACCCGCGACGGCTCGGCCGTCGAGCTAAAAGGGCTGGTAGCAGCTACCTGGGACATCCTGGAGACTGCACCCTTCACGGGTCCAGTCGAGCTGTGGAGCAAATGGTATTCCGAGACATTGACGCTAAGGCCTCACCCCACCGTTCCTGTTAAAAAACAGCGTTGGCTTCGCATGTTCACGGTCGAGCAGTCAGTTGTACGAGAAATAGCGCTGGATGAAAGCGAGTCCGCTCAGGAGGCCATGCCCTGCGCCGGTTGCACCCTGGAACTGACCCAGTTGTGGGTTAATGATCGGCCTGCGGGCTGGACGCTGGGGCTTGAAGCCTTTGGTGACATACCCGCACTGGCACTGCAATTAAAAGCCGTAGCCACTCACCTGAGTGTTCACTGCCCGCCCAAATGGCCGGACGCTACGCGCAACCACTACCCCGGCTGGCTGAAACATCAAGTGGAAAATTGACGTCACCAACAGCCGGAGCCCCCAGACCCCGGCTGTGCTTATGCGCTGAAGTGCCTTAACGACCCGGACCGATTGCCTTACAGCTGGTGTCGTTCAGATGCTTTCTCAGCGTTGGCCACTGAGGACGACTCTGACCATTGATAGGCTCAACCGACATGAAATAGTCGCCCCAACCTGGACCTGCTGCCCAATAGGTAGCCGGTATGCAGTTCTGCTTGAGGTAGGTCAACATATTGTCCATGACCACATTCCAGCGAGAATCGTTATCCGGGACGCCAAACTCACCGATAAAGCCCTTCTTGTTGTTTTGCTTCAGCCACTCAACGAAGGGTTTCACTCGATTTACGCCTCTCTGGGCAGACAGGCTGTCAGCGCTCAACTGCGTATAGGAGCCACTGCCATCGGCATCGAAATAAACATGTGCCTCGTAAATCAACTTATTGGCCGGGTCCTTCAGGTCCTTGAGTGAATCGCTCCAGATCGGCCACCGCTCGGCGCTGGCCCAGGCGTTGCCCTCGACAAAAATCAGGTGGGCCTTATCGACCTGCCGTATACCATTGATGGCGTACTGCGCTGCCGTGGGCCAATAGGCAACGGCGCCATGGGGCTCATTCATGATGTCATAGCCGTAAAGTGCCGGGTGGCTACCCCATTTTTGGGCGATTCGGTTCCAGATATTCTCGAAGCGGTAATACGGCACGCTACTTGAGCCGATGATGTGGCCGCGATAACGCGCATAGTTGTGCAAGTCCAGAATGACACGAATATTGTATTTATGAGCGTAGTCCAGAGAACGGGAAATCAAAGAGGCGTACGTTTGATCCAGCGAGTACCCCAATCCCGGTTGCAGCCGCTCCCAAAGAATGGGGAAGCGAACCAGTCTGATCCCTCGCGCGCTCCACTGCTTGAACGTCTCTTCTTTAGCAAAGATATAATTCTTTTCATTAATGCCCGGTAATACCGTGCCTGCAAACTCTGCTCCCGCCATATTAAGTCCGACCAGATTAACCTGTTCGGCTTTTACAGCTGTATTTCCCATTGCCAGTAACGCGCCTATTGAAAGTACTTTCGATAACTTTCGCTTGGAACTAAACAGCTGGGCTAAAGATAAAAAACTCATATTCACCATCGTTGCCAGTAGCTTTATTACGCGCGAGCAATGCCCTGGCTCATAAGAACCATGCGTTAAAAGCCCTAATTGGCCGGCTATAGTGTTTTAGCCGACGGTTATTTCATCCTTATGATGAACTTCCCGGCCTCAGCCCTGAGTAATGGAAGTATCTGCCAGCTAATCATCGAGCTGACGACAACAATGAACGGCCTAAAAAGCCGCCATTGAGGGCATGCGTGTCGGTACACAGGCGTGGCCTGAGCAGTCGAAACGCAACTATTTGCCAATACGAGGAATGGCGAATAATGGACGGGTTGAACCGTCCGTTGAGATGCACCGCATGGCGCTAGAAACGCGAGAATATCCCGTGCCTCCCAAGCCTTTTATAGCGCGTCGGTTGACCGAATGTTCTTCAGGCGTAGGCCAGTGTGGATACAGGAGCCGGTCCTGGGAAACCCAGCCAGCATGCGGCCTTTAGCCATCATCTGGGTCTTGTTAACCGGGGGGCGCAACCATAAGCGTTTACGCTTCGGTCTGGTTGACCATTCGTCGAGAGAGAGGAAATTTGTTCGTCGGATCAACTGGTTAGACAGGCGCCGTTTGGCACAAAACAAAAAAGCCCGGGCCAAGGGCGCCGGGCTTTTTTAACTGTTAGATCACTTACTGTGTAACCACGGTCAGCGGGTTCGGATAGCCAACCGCAGAACCGTTGAGGAGGGTCGTGGTGTCCAGGAAGACACTCATGTTGCTACCGACCATTTGCACAGACTTGATCTTGTACACCTGCCCATTGGCAAGACGTACGGAGGCGCCTGTCTTGAAGGCTGTCGTATTGGCTGCCGTTGCCGGGAGCGAAACCGCCGCTGCCTTACGCATCACCCCATTCAGCCAATCCGTGTTGGTGAAGTTGTTCATCGCACTGGTCGCAACAACGGCCGGAGCGGTTGGCGCGGGTGTCGGTGCGGGTGCAGTCGGGGCTGGCGTCGGCGCAGGGGTAGTTGCACCGGTACCTGCTGTATCCGCAACGGTCAGCTTGTTCGGATAGCCAACCACTGTGCCATCCAACGTTGAGCTACTTACCCAGACGCTCATGTTGCTACCGACCACCTGAACAGACGATATCTTGGTGACCAGACCATTGGCCAGCCGTACCGAAGTGCCCACCTTGAATGCAGCAATATTGCCCGACGTGGCCGCTACAGAAAAACCTGCAGCTTTCCTGTACACACCGTTCAGCCAGTCTGCATTGGTAAAGTTATTGATAGCGCTCGTGTAGCCTGTGCTGGGCGCGGGCGCTGTGGGCGTCGGGGCCGGTGCAGGCGTTGTAGCCACAGGCGCCGTGAAAGGCCCAATGGCTGTACACGTTGTGTTATCGATGTATTTCTTGAGCGTGGGCCACTGTGGACGTTCTACGCCATTGATAGGCTCGACCGACAGGAAGTAATTACCCCAACCCGGACCGGCTGCCCAATAGGTTGCCGGAATACAGTTCTGCTTCAGATAAGCCAGCATATTGTCCATGAGGATGTTCCAGCGCGGATTGTTATCCGGTACGCCGAACTCACCAATCATGCCTCGTTTGCCGTTCTTCTTCAGCCATTCCACGAAGGGCTTTACACGCTCGACGCCATAATTCACGTCCAGCTTGTTCACATCAATAGCGGTGTAGTTGCCACCGGCATCTTCATCAAAGTACGAATGCGCCTGGAAGATCAGGTTGTTGGAAGGATCCTTTAGATTCAACAGGGAATCATTCCACCATGGCCAACGGGTCGCTTCGGACCACCCGTTACCTTCGATCATGATTGGCTTGACCTTGTCCACGGAACGAACACCGTTGATGCCGTACTGAGCCATGATGGGCCATTGAGCCATCGAATCGTGCGGCTCGTTCATGATGTCGTAGGCATACAGGGATGGCTGGCCGCTCCACTTCTGCGCGATCAGGGTCATGATCTGCTGGTAGTGGTTGTAACTCACGTTACCCGTACCAATGATGGTGCCGCGGTACATGGTGTAGTTGTGCAAGTCCAGGATGATCTTCATGCCGTGCTTGTTGGCATAGCCGAACGTACGGTCGATCAGCGCCGTGTAGGTTGGGTCCAGCGCGCCGCCCAGGGTTGGCTGCAGACGTTCCCAGATGATGGGGAAGCGAATCAGCTTGATGCCCTTGGCGCTCCACTGCTGAAAGTATGACTCAACCGGGAAGATATAATTGGTGCCGTCGATACCCGGCAGTACCTGAGCCGCAAAACCTGCACCCGACAGGTTAAGGCCAACCAGGTCGACCTGCTCAGCATGAACAACAGGGCTGGCCAGTGCTATAGCAGCAGCCAGAGGAAGCGCTTTCTTAAAAAAACGGGTGGAGCATACTTTATTCAAAACAAAGGAAGCACAAACTTTCATGTATTTACCACGCGGCTGATGGTTTTGGGCACGAGCGTTTCCATAGCCCATTATTAAAGGGCTGGCGCAACAGTCTTGTTTCACGTTGAGTTATATTCAGGCCGGACCAATAAATGGTTCGGAATTAACTCATCCTTACGAATGAACTCCCCTGCACTCGGCCCTGAGCTATGGAAAGTATTTGCTGATAAAACCAGCAGTAACAATAAACAGTTTATTACTCGTTATTGTTAAGCACTGCACTCTACTGAACTATGTATTAATGTATTAATGTCTTAATAGTTCAATCGACAATTAAACGCCCATACTAAAAAAAGCAATAAGAGCATTATCTTTAAACAAAAGGATTTCGCTTATTAACGCTTAACATCAGTAAAACTCTAATTTTCCTAGTGACCCTACTAAGCGCCACGCAAGTACTTATTCAAGTGCCGTGCCAAAAAGCAAAAGATTTGCAGATATAGTTCATAGACTTTCACCACTCAATTGATGAAATACGTCAAGAATGGGGGTTAGCGAGGAGATAATAAAACAAGAAAGAGGTTTTGCCAGTGCGCTTAAGCAGGCATTGATAATGGCAATTTGGCAGCTTCTGACGCTACTATTTCGTCATCAATCTGGCGCTCTAACGCCATGTGACGGGATGCTGACTCTCTGCCAGTACGAGGCTGAAATAGCTCTTGAAGTAGATTGCCTAATGCCTGGAAACACCCCAAGCATGGGCGATAGCGGCACGGCTCGATGTATCGCTTCAGCACAGTAGGCCGTTTACTCATAAACGGCAGGACATGATCCTGCCGTCATTATGCCGTCATTCGCTTCGATGAATGTTGAAACTATTCCAGGCTTGGCACGTGGCCATCAGCTCAATCCGGTTGATGTTTACATGCTTGGGCTGGTTCAACGCCCAGTGAATCGACTCCGCAATATCCTCAGGCGTCAGCGGATCGGTTCCGGCATACACGGCATCAGCCTTACTCTTGTCACCCCCAAAACGCACAACGGAAAACTCGGTTTCGGAAAGCCCGGGCTCAATATTGGTTACGCGGACGCCAGTACCCTGCAGGTCACAACGCAGGTTCAGCGTGAACTGTTTAACGAACGCCTTGGTAGCACCATAGACATGGCTACCCGGATACGGCCAATTACCGGCTACCGAGCCCAGGTTGACAATGCCAGAGCCAGCACCATGGGCAATGAGCCTTGGCAGTAACAGGCGGGTGCAGTACAGGACGCCCTTGATATTAGTATCGACCATGGTGTCCCAGTCATCCAGATCGCACTGCTGCGCCGGGGTTGTCCCTAAGGCCAGCCCTGCGTTGTTGACCAGACCACGAAGGGTGGAAAACTCTTCAGGCAGTGCGTTAACTGCTGCCTCGACAGCCGCACGGTCCCGGACATCCAGCACGATGGGATGCACCTTGGTGTGCGCTGAAAGCTCCTCGGCCAATGCACTCAGGCGATCTTCACGGCGGCCGGTAATGATAAGGGACCAGCCATCCTTGGCGAAGCGACGTGCTGTAGCCGCACCAAAGCCGGAGGTTGCGCCGGTTATGAACAAAGTCGAAGTCATCAATGCAGCTCCTTGAGGTTGAAAAGGATTATTCGAGAGTAACGCACTCCGTCATGCTTGAGACGGTACAGTTATAGCGAAACAGCTGTTATTTCAGCAGGTTGTGCTCTGATCAATTTTTGATCAGCATGCTGTAAGCCAGATAAGCCGTGGCCTGCACACAAGCACTCAGATGTTATTCACAGGCTTGCCCGCATTAACCGTGCATAACGTAAAGCGCTGTAGCTTTTTCCCTGTCTCACCCTCAGTGCAGCTACTCACGCACATGAATAAAGTGGCTTCCAAGAAACTGATCATTTTTTGAGCATATCTGTGGACAGTTGATGAACTATGGCTTCTGGCCATGTACCCAAAGGTTATACACAGCCTTACTCGTTAAAAACGTGTACAAATCCCGTAAATCTGACTTTCAAAATACTGATCATTTTTTGATCACCTCTCTGCAGCCCTTGCCAGACAAGGCTTACAGCAAACCTTCCAAGTGTTATCAACAGGCTTGCTCATTAAATTAGTGGGTATGTTGATAACCAGAATCTCTTTGTACTTCTAGACTTTTATCGGCTTATGCATAAGTGATCAAAAATTGATCAATCTCATACATACCCTATCTGTCATGGCCAGCAGGCATGTATCCTAAGGTTATCCACAGCGTGCTCCACGCAGAACGTGAGTAACTCACGTTTATTCCGTTGTGACGGCCTATGGAGCGTAACGCCCAAGAGAGACAGATACTCATACGCTTTAGCCTCTCCTCAGCCTCTGCACGCTACAGGCGCTCCGTTAAGTGTTATGCAGGATGTACTGGGCAGCCAGCAGGTCTTCAACTGCATAGCCTACAGACTTGAAGAGAGTAATTTCCTGATCATTATTGCGTACGCCGTTGCCCTGCAAGAGATGCTGTAACTCAGTAGTGAGATCGCTCTCCTGAATCACACCGTCCTCTAAAGCGAAGAGCAGATCGCCAGCCTCCTCCAGCGCGCCTGCACGTGTATCGACCACGATTCGTGCGCGCGCAACAGCCGCAGAATCGGTTTCTCGCATAGACGGAAGAAAAGCACCTACCAGATCCAGGTGGCAGCCCGGCTTGAGCCACTCACCCAACACCAGCGGCTCACGAGAGGTAGTCACGCAGGTCACTACATCGGCGCGCCTAACACTTGCCGCCAGCGCGTCGCTTGCCGAAACCGGATAACCCTCTCCATGCAGACGCGCAGCCAGTGACTTGGCCTTACTGTAGTCACGCCCCCAGATTTCGATCCGGCTGTAATCGCGTACAGCCATGTGTGCACGCACCATGTGGGCGGCCAGTGTGCCGGTCCCCACGATAGTCAGGCTCAACGCATCCCGGCGAGCCAAGTAATCAGCCGCCAACGCCGACGTGCAGGCGGTACGCCGAGCGGTTAGCTCTGACGCTTCCATCAGCGCCAGAGGTTGTCCTGTCGTATCGTCGAACAAGGCAAATACGGCGGCAACCGAAGGCAGATCCCGCTGGCTGTTTTCCGGAAAAACGGTCACCAGCTTGACCCCAACACCCTGGCCTTTCTGCCAGACCGGCATGGTCAAAAGCGACGCCTGTCCTTCCGGCAATGCATGGGCCTGACGGGTCGGTGTGGTACTCGAATGAGCAATCCCGCTGCGAAGCGCATCGATCAGCCCGGCGTAATCGAGCACGGTAGCAACATCAGCATTGGTAAAGAAACGGATGGAAGACATGCGAACTCCCGGATCGAAAGGAAACACGCCAAGGCACGTGATAAGAGATAGCCTGCATCAATACTATGGAGCCTGACACAGGCTGAATACTGACTTAATGGCCGCCGAGATAGGCTTCCCGGACCTGAGGATCAGCCAATAGCTCCTTACCGCTGCCTGTCATGCGGATCTCACCTGTCACCATCACATACGCGCGATCCGAGAGCCTGAGCGCATGGTTGGCATTCTGCTCAACGAGGAAAATCGTCATGCCGGTTTGAGCCAATTCCCGAAGGATCTGAAAAATCTGCTTCACCACAATAGGCGCAAGGCCCAGGCTGGGTTCATCCAATAGGAGTAGCTTGGGCCGACTCATAAGGGCGCGGGCAATGGCCAGCATCTGCTGTTCCCCCCCGGACATGGTCATTGCCCGCTGGTTACGCCGCTCCTTGAGACGCGGAAACAGCTCGAACATGTGTTGCATGTCCTCATCCACGTGCTTGGTGCCAATGGGGATAGTTCCCATCAGCAGATTTTCCTCCACGCTCATGTCAGGAAAGACATGCCGCCCCTCCGGCGACTGGGCGATCCCATTGGACGCAACGAAATGGGCGCTTTTCTGAGTAATCTCCTCGCCGCGGTACATGATCTGGCCGTTTCGTGCCCGAGGTTGGCCAAAGATAGACATGAGCAGCGTAGATTTACCTGCACCGTTGGCACCAATCAGGCTGACCGTCTCGCCCTCATTGATATGCAGCGAGACGCCCCTGAGCGCCTGGATTGGCCCGTAAAACACATCCACGTTCCTGAATTCCAGCAATGGCATGGTCATGCCACTTCCTCCTCATCCGCACCCAGATAGGCGGCAATGACCTTTGGATTATTCTTGATTTCGTCCGGCAGGCCTTGAGCGATTACGTTGCCATGATCGAGCACAACAATATGGTCAGAGATGCTCATGACCATGCCCATGTCATGCTCGATCAGCAGCACGGTGATCCTGTGCTCGTCTCGCAAACGTCGAATAATGGCTGACAGCGCCTCGGTCTCGGCAGGGTTAAGGCCTGCGGCGGGCTCGTCCAGGCAAATCAGCTCGGGCCGTGTACACATCGCCCGGGCAATTTCCAGACGACGCTGCTGCCCATAGGACATCTCCCCAGCCAGGCGATTGGCGGAGTCGGTCAGCCCAACCACCTCCAGCCAGTAGAAGGCAACATCCAGCGCCTTTTCCTCAGCTTGGCGGAAGCCCTTTGTATTGAACACGCCTGCAAGCAAATTGCGGTTGATCCACATGTGTTGGGCCACCAGCAGGTTCTCGATAACGGACATTTCCTTGAACAGCCGAATGTTCTGAAACGTGCGTGCAAGCCCTGCCCGATTTACCAGATGCGTGCCACCAAACATCTTGTACCAGAGTCGGCTGCCAAACTGCGCTGGATTGATAAAGTCGGTGGGTTGGAACGGCTCACCCATGATCTTGCCCACATCCGTTTGCGGGCCTTTTTCCGTGTTAAGCAGGATGCGCCCGTCAGTGGCCTTGTAAAAGCCGGTCAGGCAGTTGAAAACGGTAGTTTTACCTGCTCCATTCGGGCCAATTAACGCGGTGATCGAATGGCGACGAATGTTGAAATCCACTGCCGACAGCGCTTTGATCCCACCAAAGCGCATGCCCAGTCCTTCGACGGTAAGGATGTTATCGCTCATGGCGCCACTCCCTTACGAATCGCGAAACCGCTGCGGCTGATGCGGATAAGGCCACGCGGACGCCACATCATCATCACGACCATCAACACACCAAAGACCAGCATGCGGATGTCGCCGAACTCACGCAGCACCTCAAACAGCAATGTCATCACAAAGGCGGAGATCACGACGCCCATCGTAGAGCCCAAGCCGCCCAGCACCACAATGGCCAAGACCAGCACAGACTCAAAGAAGTTAAACGAGGCCGGGTTGATAAAGCCTTGGTAGGTTGCAAAAAACACCCCGGCAATACCGGCTGTAGAGGCGCCAATCATGAACGCCGAAAGCTTGACCAGCACATGGTTCAGGCCCATGGCCCGGCAAGCGATTTCATCTTCACGCAATGCTTCCCAGGCGCGGCCAATAGGCATGCGCGTGAGACGGTGCTTGATATAGAGCACCAGCAGTACGATCAGAAACAGCACCCCGTAGATGAAAATCATGGTGGCATTGGGGTTGTAGGAGACGCCCAGAAGCTCATGTATAGGGACTCCGCCTTCCTTCGCCCGCCGACCGAACTCGATGCCAAAGAACGTAGGCGACGGCGCAGAAACTCCGTTGGGACCGTTGGTGAATTCCAGCCAGTTATTGAGCACCAGTCGAATGATCTCGCCAAAACCCAGGGTCACAATGGCGAGGTAATCCCCATGCATCCTGAGCACCGGAAAGCCAAGAATCGCCCCGGCCACCGCAGCCATAACCGCTGCCAGGGGAATCATCGTCCAGAAGCCCAGCCCCAGGTATTGGTAACCCAGCGCCAGCCCATAGGCCCCGATGGCATAAAAGCCTACATAGCCAAGGTCCAGCAGGCCGGCAAGCCCAACCACGATATTCAGGCCCAGACCAAGCAGCACATAGATCAGGCAGAGGATGACTACGGTCAGCCAGTACTTGTTGGCCAGAAAAGGCAAGGCAATGGCAACCAGGATCACAACGGGCAGAATAAACCGGAGGTTGGACTTGTATCCTGGCGGCAGCACATGCACGCCGCCGTCATTGCGCCTGAAAGATTCGATCCAGGCACGCCCTTTGTTTGTCTGGCCAAACACGCTAAGCAGGAAGCGCCCAGCCATTACCACTGCCACCATAATGGCGACACGCTGGGGTTCTACATTAAAGCCGTAACCGTCGAGCACAATACCCACGATAGGGCCGAACAGGATCAGCGACACCAACCCAACCATGAAGGTATCGCGCAGGATCACCTTGATATCAAAGGAAGAAGAGGTCTGGGTCATAACATCACACCTTGGCTACATGCGGCTTGCCGAGCAGGCCCTGGGGCCTGAAGATCAAGATCAGTACCAGCAATGAGAAGCTGAAGACGTCCTTGTAATCGCTATTCACAAGCCCTGCGAATTGCGCTTCAGACACACCAAGGATGATGCCGCCAAGCATTGCACCGGGCAGTGAGCCGATACCGCCCAGGACCGCTGCGGTAAACGCCTTGATACCGATAATGAAGCCGGCGTAGAAGTCGAACGTGCCGTAGTTCATGGTGATCAGGACACCGGCCAGCGCCGCCATGGCCGCACCAATGATGAACACATATGAGATCACCCGATCGGTATTGATACCCAGAATCTGCGCCATCTTGCGATCCTGCTGGGTCGCACGGCACATGCGGCCCAAGGTGGTTTTCTGGATCACATAGGTCAGAAGGCCCATGCCCACAATCGAGGCGACGATAATAAAGATCTTGGTATAGGTAATGATGACAAAGCCTTCACCGATGTGGAGGCGCAGTGCCCCATCAAGCAGTGTTGGTACACCCTGTTGGCGAGCCCCTTGGGCCAGCTGTACATAGTTTTGCAAGATCAGCGACATGCCGATGGCCGAGATCAGCGGTGCCAGGCGTGTGGAATTACGCAGCGGTTTATAGGCGATCCGCTCGATCGCCCAGCCATACAGACTGGTTACCACCACACTAAAAATCAGGGTGCCCAGGATCATTACAGGAAAGGAATGCAGACCGAAAAAACTCATCAAGGCAAGGCCAATGGCCGCAAGGTAAGCGGACACCATGTACACATCGCCGTGAGCAAAGTTGATCATGCCAATAATGCCGTACACCATCGTGTAACCGATGGCGATCAGCCCGTATACCGAGCCCAGGGTCAGGCCGTTGATGAGTTGTTGCAGGAAGATACCGTCCACGATGTCGTTCTCGCGCAAGCGGTTGAGTAAGGACGCGTCGGGACCTCACCTCCGGCGTGCTCAGCCGGAGGTGAAAGACGCATGAACGTAGAAAGAGAATCAAGGCAGCTGGTTGTACTTGCCTTTATCGTCCCACTCGTACATCACGTAGTCAGAGACTTTGAGATCGCCTTTGCCGTCCCAGGACTTTTCACCCAGAACAGTAGGAACGGTATGGCTCTTAAGCCACTCGGAGGCAGCCTCGCCCTCCGTGCTGCCGGCGCCGTTAAAGGCAGCCGCTACGGCTTGCAAGGACGCATAGGAGTAAAGTGTGTAGCCTTCCGGCTCATAACCCGAGGCGCGCAGCTTATCGACTACGCCTTTACCAGCCGGGCTTTTCAGCGGATCAGCGCCAAAGGTCATCAACACGCCCTTGGTGTATTGCGGGCCGCCTGCTGTTGTCACCATGTCGGCCGAGACAATGCCATCGCCCGAGACAAACTTGGCGTTTACACCTTGCTCACGCATCTGGCGAACCAACGGGCCGGCTTCCGGGTGCAGACCGCCAAAGTAAACAACCTCGGCACCAGAGGAGCGAATCTTCGTTACCAGGGAGTTGAAGTCCTTCTCACCGCGCGTCAGGCCTTCATAGAGCACTTCCTTCACGCCACGCTTGGCCAGCTGGGCCTTCATGGCATCCGCCAGGCCCTGGCCGTAAGCATCCTTGTCATGGATAACGGCTACCTTTTTCGCCTTTAACGTGTCCACGATGTAGTTGGCCGCCACGACCCCCTGCTGGTCATCACGACCACACATTCGGAATACCCCGGTCAGGCCACGCTCGGTGATTTGTGGATTGGTTGATCCCGGGGTGATGGAGATAATCCCGGCTTCATCGTAAATATCTGATGCAGGCAAGGTATTGGAAGAGCAAAAGTGGCCGATCACGGCCTTGACCTTTTCGGAGTCGACCAGTCGGTTGGCAACCGCTACCGCCTGTTTAGGCTCGCAGGCATCATCCCCTTGTACCAGTTTGATTTTTTCGCCATTGATACCACCAGCAGCGTTAATGTCCTCAGCAGCCAGTGTTGCACCTTTCCAGAACTGTTCCCCATAGGCGGCGTTAGCGCCGGTAAAGGGGCCTGCAACACCGATGACAACATCGGCTTGAACCAATGAAGAGAACGAAAGAGCCGAGCCTATTGCGAGAGCCAGAATGCCTTTTCTGTAAATCTGCGACATGGGAGGTTTGCTCCAGATGGTTTGTTGGCCTCCTCTAAACAGCAATCCACATGCCAGCGCTCTGATATCGTAAAAAAATCTTCAAAATCATGGTTTTTGTAAAAAATCAGAGGTTTTTGCAAGAAATTGGCAAAATGCTTCGCCAGCCTGCGACTAAAGCAGCGCTTGCATCTGTGTAAGGTCACTCACGAAACATCGTTCAGGACAGCGAAACGGCCTAGATGCACTGTCCTGATCTTGTCATCTTCACCCCTTGCACCAATAAGTAACACTGCGAGTTACACCACAATTCGCAAGCACTGCCCTGCGTGATAAAGACTAAAACCTGCTTCGTAGAGCGGACTCCTCCATTGTCCTACGGCGCTGCCATCCCAGGCAGCAAAGGGCATCGGTAGCACTTCGCTGTCACCGCTGCACAAGTAATGGGCAAAGGCCTTGCCTACAACGGTACCGGTCGTTACACCACGTCCGTTATAACCGGTCATGGCGAGCAGACCGGGGGCCGGTTCGAACAGACGCATCAAGTGATCGGGTGTAAACGCGATGCACCCCGTCCAAGTGCATTCCCATTCGACCTTGCCAAGCGAGGGAAAGTAATGCTGCTGGATGCGGTCTGCCCAGGCTTCAATAAACCAGGCCGGACGGCTCGCCATATTGCCAAGGCTTCCCAGGAGCAGACGTCCATCAGCATCACGCCGAATACTGCTAAGCACCGTACGGGTATCCCAGGAGCCCTGCGCGCCGGGCAGAATAAAACCGGCTTCAGACCCCAACGGCCTGGAGGCGACCTGATAGTAATACCCCGGAAAGAATTGATTGCGTAGGGTAGTCCACTCGCCTTCGGTATAGGCGTTGGAAGCGATAAGCACCTGTTCGGCCAGCACCACCCCCTGCTCCGTCACAACGCACCATTGCGAGCCCTGACGCTCAAGGCGAGTAACCGGTGACTGCTGATAGAGCTGAACACCCTGCGCTAATGCTGCGCGGGCCAGCCCAAGGCTGTAGCCCATCGGGTTGATCGTGCCGGCACGGCGATCCAGCAGCGCGCCGGAGACATGGGCGGTGCCACAGGCCTCGATGCAGGCAGTACCGGTAAGCAATTCAACCGGTGCCCCTCGCCGCTGCCACTGTTCAGCGCGGCGCTGCAGGTCAGCAAGCCCTTTGGCATTGTGTGCCATATGCAGCGTGCCCTTATGTTGCGCCTGGCAGTCGATACGGTGCCGCTCAATAAGTGAGAAGACCTCATAGGGTGCGTTGCCCATGACTTTGAGCAGCTTTTCGCCTACCTCGGCACCCAAGGTAGCCACCGCCTCGTCCGGCGGAATCCACATACCGGCATTGACCAGTCCAACGTTACGGCCAGAACCGCCATGGCCGACCTCATAGGCCTCCACGACCGCCACTCGGCGGCCCTGCTCCGCCAGATGCAACGCAGCCGAAAGCCCGGTAATGCCAGCGCCAATAACGCAGACATCCACCTTAATCTCACTGTTAAGAGCTGGAGCATTGAGGGTGTTTGGTGACAGGGTTTCCCAAAGGCATTGCTGGCGGAGCGGCATAGGTATTCCTTCACACAATGACGGTATGAAAACCAGAACCTTGCGAGATCACGTCGCGGTTTAAGGTAGAAATACACGATGAATACGACTGCGCCTGCTCCCTTCTGCTGATTACACGAATCGAACAGGCCGGGCAGAGTAGCCAGGGCGCAGCCATACCCATCAGTCACGCATCAATCGAACACAATCCCCTGTGCCAGCGGCAGCTCACGAGAATAATTCACCGTGTTGGTCTGGCGACGCATATAGCTCCTCCAGGCATCGGAGCCGGATTCACGACCGCCACCAGTCTCTTTCTCACCGCCAAATGCGCCCCCGATCTCGGCGCCACTTGGGCCGATGTTCACGTTGGCAATCCCGCAATCACTGCCCACGGCAGACAGGAAAGATTCAGCCTCGCGGATGTCCGTCGTGAAGATGCAAGACGACAAGCCTTGCGGTACCGCATTGTTCATGGCAATAGCGTCGTTGAACTCGCGGTAAGTCATCACATAGAGAATGGGGGCAAAGGTTTCGGTCTGCACCGACTCGCTCTGCTCGGGCATCTCGACGATGGCCGGAGAGACGTAGTAACCGTTCGGGTACTGATCCGCCAGTTGGCGCTCGCCCCCAAAAACAATACCGCCCTCTCCTTTGGCCTGCTCCAGACTGCCTTGCATGGCCTGAAAGCTTTGCGCATCGATCAGCGGGCCGACCAAGTTACCCTCTAGCGGATGGCCAATGCGTACCTTGGCATAAGCGGATTTCAAGCGAGTCACCAGCTCATCTTTGATCGACTCATGGGCAATCAGGCGGCGCAGTGTGGTGCAGCGCTGTCCGGCCGTACCCACGGCGCTGAACAAGATGGCTCGGACAGCCATGTCCAGATCGGCGCTAGGGCCAACAATCATGGCGTTGTTGCCACCCAGTTCCAGAAGCGAACGGCCAAACCGTGCAGCGACGCGAGGGCCTACTTCGCGGCCCATGCGGGTACTGCCAGTGGCACTGACCAAAGCGACACGGGGATCGTCTACCAGAGCTTCGCCACTGGCGCGGTCACCTACGATAACCTGGCTCAGATAGTCCGGTGCATCGCCAAAGGCTTTGGCGGCGCGCTCAAACAACGCCTGGCAAGCCAGAGCCGTCAGCGGCGTTTTCTCGGAGGGCTTCCACACCACGGAGTTACCGCAGACCAGTGCCAAGGCCGTGTTCCATGACCAGACAGCAACCGGGAAGTTGAATGCACTGATCACACCTACCACGCCCAGCGGGTGCCAGGTTTCACGCATGTGATGACCAGGACGCTCGGAAGCGATGGTCAGGCCGTACAGCTGGCGGGAAAGGCCGACGGCGAAGTCGCAGATATCGATCATTTCCTGCACCTCACCCAGCCCTTCCTGAGTGATCTTGCCGGCCTCCCAGGACACCAGTTCGCCCAGGTCAGCCTTGTGCTTGCGTAACTCCTCGCCCAGCAGGCGGACCAACTCACCACGCCGCGGCGCTGGTACAGCGCGCCAGATCTGGAAGGCTTTGTCGGCACGGGTGATCTTTTGCTCCACCTCAGCGGCGCTTTCCAGCGTGACGGCACCAAGCTGGCTGCCATCGATAGGCGTGAACACGGCATGGTTACCGTTCTGGTAAAGGCTTGGGTCAACGCCGAGGCGGCTGAGCAGTGCATCAATCATGGCTGGCTCCTTGAGTCATTATGGGTTCAGTATTAGCCGGGAAGACACCGCTCAACAAACGACCTTTGCTCGGTTTATCATTCCTTTTTTTCATGAACGTCCAGCACGCAGCATTACGCCTGCGCGCCGACTCAGGTTGGAGCTGTCATGTCCCGTCGCCACATGCCCTCGATCACCGCCATGCAATGCTTTGAGGCCGTGGCGCGGCACCTGAGCTTTACGCGTGCAGCCGAGGAATTAAGCCTGACCCAAAGCGCGGTGAGCAAGCAGGTGGCTCAGCTCGAAGAACAGCTGGGCCATCCGCTTTTTCGACGCGTACGCCAGCGGTTGCAAATGACGCCGGCCGGCTCGCTGTACCTATCTGAAGTCAGCAAGATTCTTACGCAGATCGAGATGTCGACCCATTACATGCGTTCCTATGGCGGTGAAACCGAAGTGCTGCGTGTAGCAACGCCACCGACGTTTGGCGAGCGCTGGCTGATTCCGCGCCTCAAGGGCTGGCGCTTGCAACATCCGATGATTCATCTCGACGTGCGTCATGAGGTCAAGAATATGGACGTCAACGAACCGGCCTGTGATGTAGCGCTCTTTGCGGGTCAGGGCCGCTGGCCCGGCGCAGAATGCATTCCCTTGATGACTGAGGATATGGTGCCCGTCTGCGCGCCCGGTCTTTGGCCCGAGGGGCATTTGAGCGATCCGACGCAACTGGCCGATTACATTCTGCTCCAGAATGCAGCTCGTCCCGAGGCATGGCACGAATGGTTCCAGAGCCAGGGTCTGCACACCGAACACAGCTACCATGGGCCGCGCTTTGACACCTTTACCATGTGCATCCGCGCGGCGCAGGTGGGCTGCGGCGTCGCGCTGGTGCCACGCTTTCTCATTGATGAAGAATTGGCCGAAGGCAAGCTGGTAATCGCTTGGCCACACAGCATGACCAGTCCGCATACGTATTATCTCGGTTACCCCGAGCACGCTGCCGAGGTCCCCAAGATCAGAAAGTTTGTCGCCTGGATTCGCGAGCGGATTGATACGCCTACTGTATAAGCACAGTGTTCAAGGCAATAAAAAGGCCCGGATCAACCGGGCCTTTTCATGAGCGGGACAATCAGCTGATGGTCATCAGGCTGGCGTTACCGCCGGCGGCTGCTGTGTTGACACTCACTGCACGCTCAATGAGCAGACGTTCCAGCGGAATCGCCGTTTCGCCCTGGGACAGCCCCTGAACCCCCACGATCGGACCGCCGCGCTGGGCAGCCTGCTGGCAGACCTGACGTAGCTGATCGGAGTCCCCGTGATGCAGGATGGCGTCGAAGTGCTCCTCGTCCTTGGTCCAGTCGGACGTCGTCTGGATACGCGCCTGTACTGCCTTGGGCAGACGGCCGCGCAGGGCGCGGGACAAATCGTTCTGCACCCACAATGCGGTACTGCCTACGGCCAGAACAGCTGCCAACTGCGTCATCAGATCGGCCTCATCATCGGCCAGGCAGAGTACGCGCTCACGCGGCAGCAGGGTGTAAGTATTGCGCTCACCCGTTGGGCCGGCCAGCAGACGGGTTACGCCACTGATGGTCTGTTTGGAAAATGCCTGGCACAGCTCGGCCAGTTCCGTGTTGTTCTGCTCGCTTGCCCACTTCTGCAACGCTTCGAGCGGCTTGCCCTGACGCTGCTCCATTTGGGTACGCAAGGTCAGGTCAGACGGGCTTTCCTGATCGTCACGAGCAAACGCCTGCGCTACACCATCCACCGGACGGGTAGACAAGAGGCGGTACAGATACACAGGACCACCAGCCTTCGGGCCTGTACCAGACAGACCTTCGCCGCCGAAAGGCTGCACACCGACCACTGCGCCTACCATGTTGCGGTTGACGTAGAGGTTACCGGCCTGAGCCTTTTCCACGACCTGAGCGATGGTCTCGTCGATACGGGTATGGACACCCAGCGTCAGACCATAGCCAGTCGCATTGATCTGATCCATCAGACGATTCAAGTCCTGACGGGCATAGCGCACTACGTGCAACACCGGACCGAAGATTTCGCGCTCCAGCTCGTCCAGGCTTTCCAGCTCGATCAATGTTGGCATCACGAAGGTGCCGCGATGGGTCGCGCCATCGTTGTTGCGTGCAATCTGGTAAACCGTACGACCTTTAGCACGCATACCTTGAACATGCTTGTCGATGTTGGCCTTAGCCTCAGCATCGATAACCGGACCGATATCCACCGGCAGGTTATCAGGGTTGCCGATGCGGCACTCAGCCATAGCGCCCTTCAGCATTTCCAGGATGCGATCAGCCACATCCTCCTGCACACACAGCACGCGCAATGCGGAGCAGCGCTGACCGGCGCTGTCGAAGGCCGAAGCTACGACGTCAGTCACCACTTGCTCAGCCAGCGCTGAGGAATCCACGATCATCGCATTCTGGCCGCCGGTTTCGGCGATCAGCGGAATCGGACGGCCATGGGCATCCAGGCGACCGGCAATGTTGCGGGAGATGATGTTGGCAACTTCAGTCGAACCGGTGAACATCACACCTTTCACACGCTCATCGCTAACCAGCGCCGAACCCACAGTGTGGCCTTGGCCTGGCAGCAACTGTACGACGCCTTCCGGCACGCCAGCTTCCAACAGGATGCGAACAGCCTGAGCCGCGATCAGTGGTGTCTGCTCGGCAGGCTTGGCCAGTACGGTGTTACCCGCTGCCAGTGCAGCTGCAACTTGACCAGTGAAGATAGCCAGCGGGAAGTTCCACGGGCTAATGCACACTACCGGGCCTAACGGGCGGTGAGTATCGTTAGCGAAATCACGGCGCACCTGGGCAGCGTAATAGCGCAGGAAGTCTACAGCCTCACGCACCTCAGCAATGGAGTTGGCAAAGGTCTTGCCCGCTTCACGCACCAGCAGGCCCATCAGGGGCTGGATTTGCGCTTCCATCAGATTGGCTGCGGTTTCAAGTACAGCAGCACGCTGGTCCGGCGGAGTAGATTGCCAGATCGGCGCAGCAGTCAATGCGCTGTTCAGGGCGTTATCTACGTCTTGCACAGTGGCGTTCTGCACGTAACCCACCACGTCACGGTGATCAGCCGGATTCTGGATGGCCTCTGGAATACCCACTTCAGTCGGGCAACCCAGCATCGGTGCAGCACGCCATTCGGTATTGTTACCTGCCAGCAGTGCGCCGGACAGTGAGCCCAGACGATGTTCATTGGCCAGATCAATACCGCTGGAATTCAAGCGGCCTTCGCCATACAGCTGGCCAGGCAGCGGAATACGCGGATGCGGTAAGCCCAGCGCGCCTTCCTGTGCAGCAATCTGCTCGATTGTCACGACCGGATCGGCCACCAACTCCTTCAGGGAGATGGAGTGATCGGCGATGCGGTTGACGAATGAGGTATTTGCGCCATTTTCCAGCAAGCGACGCACGAGGTAGGCCAGCAGGGTTTCATGCGTACCGACCGGCGCATAGATACGGCACGGGCGGTTCAGTTTGCCATCGGCTACCTTGCCCACGACCTGTTCGTATAGCGGCTCGCCCATGCCGTGCAGGCACTGGAACTCGTACTGGCCAGGATAGTAGTTCTGACCCGCGATCTGATAGATAGCGGCCAGGGTATGGGCGTTGTGTGTAGCAAACTGTGGGTAAATGACTTCCGGTACGGCCAGCAACTTGCGAGCACATGCCATGTAGGACACGTCGGTATACACCTTACGGGTATAAACCGGATAGCCTTCGAGGCCTTCCATCTGGGCGCGCTTGATCTCGCTGTCCCAGTAGGCGCCCTTCACCAGACGGATCATCAACCGGTGACGGCTGCGGCGCGCCAGATCGATCACATAGTCGATCACAAAGGGGCAACGCTTCTGGTAGGCCTGGATAACAAAGCCAATACCGTTCCAACCGGCCAGACTGGACTCGAAGCACAGGCGCTCCAGCAGGTCCAGGGAGATTTCAAGACGATCGGCTTCCTCGGCGTCGATGTTGATGCCGATGTCGTACTGCTTGGCCAGCAGGGTCAGGCTCAGCAAACGTGGATACAGCTCTTCCATAACGCGCTCGTACTGAGCACGGCTGTAACGCGGATGCAGCGCGGACAACTTGATGGAAATGCCAGGACCTTCGTAGATACCACGACCATGAGAGGCCTTGCCAATGGAGTGAATGGCCTGCTCATAAGACGCCAGATAACGCTGAGCATCTTCCTCGGTCAGGGCGGCTTCACCCAGCATGTCGTAGGAGTAGCGGAAGCCTTTGGCTTCGAGCGAGCTGGCATTGGCCAGCGCCTCAGCGATGGTTTCACCGGTAACGAACTGCTCACCCATCAGGCGCATCGCCATATCGACACCCTTACGGATGACCGGCTCGCCACTCTTGCCGATGATGCGGTTAAGCGAGTTGGAAAGACCGGCTTCGTTATGGGTGGAAACCAGCTTACCCGTCAGCAGCAGGCCCCAAGTCGCCGCGTTGACGAAGAGCGACGGGCTGTTGCCCAAGTGTGGCTGCCAGTTGCCCTTGCTGATCTTGTCGCGAATCAGGGCATCGCGGGTGCCTTTATCTGGAATGCGCAGCAGCGCTTCAGCCAGGCACATCAGCGCCACGCCCTCCTGAGAGGACAGGGAGAACTCGCGCAGCAGACTTTGAACCATGCCGGAACGACCGCCAGCACCCTTCTGATTACGCAACTTTTCAGCAATGCTGTAGGCCAGCTTATACGCGGCGTCAGCAGTAGCGACCGGTAGACGTGCCTGCTCAAGCAGCATAGGCACCATTTCTTCTTCCGGGCGGCGATAGGCGGCTGTCACGGCAGAGCGCAATGCAGACTGCGGCAGAATGCTTTCGGCAAATTCAAGAAAAGGCTGATAGACCGGTTCGGCCAGGGCTTCTACTACCTCGTTGTCACCTTCGCCCAGTCGCGCAGCAATACTCTGCAACTCGTCGACACTTACACCTTTTTCCAATGTTTCCAGGTAAGTGTAGATGGCCTGTTTGATCAACCAATGGGGTGTACGGTCGATAAGGCGAGCGGCCTCCTTCAAACGTTCACGGGTGGCTTCATCGAGTTTCACGCCTAGCGTAGTAGTAGTTGCCATTGAACAGCCTTTTTTAATTAGAAGTGCTACACGGTGGCGGCAAGCATAGAGGCAACGCTACTAAGGTGCAACCAAGTGCAACCTATGAAAACAATAAAGGCGCAACCGTCTGTCTCTTGACCATTGGAAGGTATTGCCCTGCCTAACCAGAACGGCTCTAGGACAGGGATTCAGGCACATAGCTGTAGAACAGGGAGATCACTTTTATTTAGTGCTTTTCTGCCGCTTCGCTGCTGCTTCAGGCAATTACAGCATGCCAGGTTGCACCCGACTCTGCTGCGGTTTCTCCCAGAGGCGTTGGCGTCGCGACAATACCCTTACGATGTATAAGAAAATACGTGACTTGTACACTCTCTGCCCGCATTATTCGATAATCATGACAAAACCTTTTCCCATTCAATGAATAAAAAACAGCAGGTTGCAGTCGATACGACCGATGTGGAAGAAACCAGCGAAATCAACTCGCCTTTTTTGAATGAAGTGATTGGTTATGCTCTGCGTCGGGCTCAGCTGAAAGTTTTTCAGCACCTGATCAATGAGCTGGAAGCCTACGATCTTCGCCCCGCTCAATTCACCGCGCTCACGCTTATCGAGCAGAACCCCGGGCTCATGCAGGCCGAGTTGGCGCGCGCCCTGGCCATTGAGCCTCCGCAGATGGTCATTATGCTGAACAAGTTGGAAGCGCTTGGTCTTGCGCTGCGTATACGTTGCAAGGCCGACAAGCGCTCTTACGGAATATTCCTGAGCAAGACGGGCGAGACCCTGCTCAAGCAGCTCAAAGAGGTGGCCATCCGTAGTGATGATGAGGCCACCTCAGCCCTGACGACAGAAGAGCGCAAACAGCTCTTACATCTGCTGCACAAGGTGTATCGCTAGGGCTCGACTAGCGAGGCCGGAAGGTGCCTGCTTTCAAGGACCGTTCAATGTCTTCCAGGCTTCGCCCGCCGGTTTCCGGCACCAGGAAGAAAATGAATAGCCAACCCAAGGCATTGAGCCCGGCATAGACCCACATGGCACCGCCCACCCCCAGCCATTTAGTCATGGTCAGGGCGGTACCTGTCAGCAGCAGATTTGACCCCCACAGCATAGCCGCATGGGCACCGGTAGCCTGATCCCGAATCGCAAGTGGGTAGATTTCCGAGCCAGTCAGCCAACCCACCACCTGAATGCCGCCTGCGTTGAAGATCATGAAGACGATCAGGCACGCAACCACCCACCAACCCTGTGCCTCTCCCGCCAGGTTGAAATGCAGCACTGCGCCAAGCACCAGCAGTGCCACGACAGCACCTGGAATCATGACCAAGCTCAGCGTCCGACGTCCAACCTTGTCGACAATCAACTTGCCGATCACCGTCATGACTAGATAAGTGATCGCCACCCCGAGTGCCGACCACAACGCAGCGGAGGCTCCAAAACCGGCATCCTTCAAAAAGGTCGGTGTGTAATAAATCATCATTTCGATGCCACTGAGCTGAGTGAAGGCCGCTACTCCCAAGCCAGCGATCAACGCTGGTCGCAGCCAGGGTTGGCGCATGGCCCGCCAGCCAGTCACCGAATCTTCCTCCTTCTTTTCCACGACTTCCTGAATATCGGCTATCTCCTCGCGCACCTCTTTCGAGGTATCACGCACCTTAGCCAGTTCATGCGAGGCCTTCTTCGGTTGGGCCTGCTCGACTAGCCAGCGCGGACTCCTGGGCATTTTTGTCATTCCAAACAACAGCACCAGGGAGGGAACAAGCGCGACGCCGATCATCCAGCGCCAGGTGAAGAGGTTCTGCCCTGCTACGCCAACAATCGCAGCCAGGAGGATCCCTACACCGATGGAAACATTGAAATAAGTAACCAGGCGACCACGCTTTTCTGGCGGAGCCAGTTCAGCAATATACGTCGGCACGATTTGGGTCGACCCACCTACAGCAAACCCTAAGACCAGGCGAGACAGGCCCAGGCACCACACATTGGGGGAAACCGCAGCGGCGACTACGCCGATGCAGTAAATACCGGCCACAATCACAATTGTCAGCCGGCGCCCAAGGGTTGCGGACATGCGCGTAGAGCTGAGTGCCCCTATCACTGCGCCTAGCAAAATGGCGGCGGTTACAAGCTCCTGAGCACGGTGATTGAGTTCGAAGTCCTGAGCGATTTGTGGCAAGGCACCGGAGATGATGCCGGTATCGTAGCCGTACAAGCCTCCGGCGATGGCTGCAACTGTGGCTACCATCGCCATATAGGCTTTCGGCTTGATACGGCTCTCCGCCGCGGGGCTAACAGCGTCTGACATAGCGCTACCTGTCATATGGAAGGAATATGAAGGTATGGAGAGAGCAGTGAGTGGCGCGGTTCCCGTTAACGCCAGACGCTCTGAAGAGGTAATAGCTCAAGCAGACGCTTGTAATGGCTCAAACGTGAGCCTCTTAGGACTTGCTAGCGATTTTATACTAGCCAGTATCTATCTAAACAAACTGACGAAACACCTGCACGTTGGTGAATTATAGTTACCCGATTTGCACCTACTTTAGCGAAATCGAAGCCATTTGCTAAAGGGTCGCTACCTTTATATGGGTGGCAATGGTGCCTGACCCGCTTTAACGGCCTCGACTGCCTGCCTCACGTTGATCAACAAATAGTCGTAAACGAAACGGGCCGTCTCGCTTTTGGTTTTATAAAACGTCTCCTTTTGCTTTGGCGCAGCCAGCCGAGCCGTACGCGCCCAGGCAAAGGCCAGCCCCAACCAGCCATGCAAGCGCAGATAGTCCAGTGCTGCGCGATATGGCCATTCCTGATCATGGGAAGCCATCAAGTCCGCAGTAACCTGCTCAACCTGCATGCACGCTTGCGTTAAGTCCCTCCCGTAGCTTTCGCATGAGCGCGTCATCAAACAGCGCTCGGCTTCTTGCCTGTAGAGCCCCAACAGCATACCTAGCGCTTCGCCCCTATCCCCGATGACCTTGCGCAAGAGCAGATCGTTAGCCTGAATTTCATTGGTGCCTTCATAGATCATGGCGATCCGGCTGTCGCGCAGTGTTTGCTCGATACTAAAGTCCGTGAAGTACCCGTAACCGCCCAACACTTGCAGTGCAGCACTGGCCTGCTGAAACCCTTGCTCGGTAAAGAAGGCCTTGATGACAGGAGTCAGCAGCGATGCCAGTTGATAGGCACGGGCGCGCTCAGTGCTATCCGCTGCATGATCAGCTAGTTCCAGCAAATGCGCCCCCCAATATCCTAACGCACGCATCCCCTCGCTACAGGCTCGAAGCTCTAGCAGAACACGCCGTATGGCGGGGTGTTGTACAAGCAAATCAGCCACTTCTGCTGTGTCTTCAGAACGATTCGGCGCACGCATCTGCCTTCGCTCTGAGGCATAAGCCAACGCCTGTTGGTAGGCCGACTCCACATGCCCTAAACCCTGCAGCCCTACGTGCAGCCGTGCTGAGTTCATCATGACAAACATGGCTGCCAACCCCCGATGAGGCTCGCCGATCAGCGAGCCCTGCGCCCCTTCAAAGCGCAAGGCACAGGTGGCACTGCCCTTGATTCCCATCTTGTGCTCAAGGCTTTCACAATGGACACCGTTAGGCGCATCGTCGAGTTGCTTGGGTACTAAAAACAGAGACAGCCCCCGGCTACCGGCCGGTGCATCAGGCAGGCGGGCCAGTACAAGGTGCACGATATTGTCGGTCAGGTCATGCTCACCGCCAGAAATGAAAATCTTGCTGCCTTCGAGCTGGTAAACCCCCTCCCCCAGCGGCTCTGCCCGAGTACGAATCAGGCCAACATCACTGCCTGCCTGGGGCTCGGTAATACACATGGTGGCAAGCCACTCGCCACTCACAACTTTACTAAGGTAAGTCTCCTTGAGCGCTTCTGAGGCATGGGCACGCAAGCACTCATAAGCGCCATGGGCAATACCGGGATACATGGCCCAGCCGTGGTTGGCCGAGACCAGCATTTCGTGAAGCGCCGCGTCCAGCACTTGTGGCAAACCTTGCCCACCCCAGGCAGGATCACAGGCCAAAGCGGGCCAGCCACCGTTGACATATGCCTTATAGGCCTCAGCAAAGCCGGACGGCGTGGTTACTTGTCCGCCGTTCAAATGGCAGCCTTGACGATCCCCCAAAGCGTTCAGAGGCACCAGCTTGTCTACCGCAAAGCGGCCCGCCTCTTCCAAAATTTGAATAGAGAGCGCTTCATCCACTTCCTTAAAGGCTGGTATTACAGACCACTCAATTGGGCTACTAAGCCACTCACTGATAACAAACTGCATGTCGTGTAGCGGGGGTTGGTAGGCCATGCCATCCTCTTAACTGTAGTTTGGATTTTCGATCAGCACCGCCATGCCCTGTCCGCCGCCTATACAGGCGGCTGCAATGCCGTAGCGCTCATGATGAGCTCGCAGCTGTCGCGCCAGGGTCAGCGTTAAGCGAAGTCCGGTCGCTGCCAGGGGATGCCCCAAGGCAATCGCTCCGCCGTACATGTTTAACCGTGCGGGATCAAGGTCAAGCTCACGCTGGACGGCGAGCACCTGCGCACCTTGCGCCTCGTTAATCTCGAATCGTGCAATATCGCTTAATGCCAGCCCGCTGCGTTCGAGCAGCAAACGGATAGCCGGTGCCGGGCCGATCCCCATTACCTCGGGCGGAACCCCAACCGCCGTAGCTGCCAATAGGTTAGCCAAGCATGGCTGACTCGTCTGACTCGATCGCTTTGCCACCACCATCGCAGCGGCGCCATCGACTACTGCGCAGCTGTTACCCGCGGTTTGCACGCCGCCATCATGAATCGCTGAAAGCTGGGCTAACGCCTCCAGTGATGTGGATCGAGGGTGACTATCAATAGTCACAGAGGCGATCCGACGCGGCAATTGGATACCACGTGGCTGATACCCCTCCAGCAGGAATTCTTCTGTCTGTACGGGCACAATTTCATCTGTGAACCAGCCTGCCTCCTGCGCAGCCAGCGCCCGGTTAAAGCTTGCCAGGGCGTAGGCATCAACTTCGGCACGCGTCAGGCCGTAGCGTCGGGCCAGCTGCTCGGACGTACCGATCATATCGATCCCAGGCGCTGGGTCTAGCAAGGCTTCCCAGAGAAAGTCCTTGAACTCTACTGAAGCCCCCAGACGAAAGCCGCTACGGTGGGTATAGGCCGCGATGGGGTTGCGAGACATGGATTCACTGGCCACACACAGCGCAACCTCGGCATGCCCCAGAGCAATCTGCTCACCGGCTTGGCGCAGCAGCTCAAAGCCGGTGCCGCAGATACGCTGGACTTGCAATGCCGGCACACCTATAGGTACGCCGGCATAAAGGCCGATATGCCGTGGCAGCAGGTAAGCGTCAAAACTGGCCTGCGCCACAGACCCTGCCAGAATGCTGTCGACCTGCTCTGGCGCGACATAACAACGAGCCAGGGCTTCACGTGCTACCTTGATGCCCAAGTCAATAGGTGAAACCTGCCCCAGCGCGCCGCAGTAATCCACCCAGGGCGTACGGACGCCTCCGAGCAGCACTACATCGTCAAACGCGGAATATAAGCCCTGCTGTCGTGCCATCTCTGCGCTTCCTATTTAAGGCGATACACGCGAATCAGCACGGCGTTGCGCTGCAATGGTGCCCTTTCGACGGTTCCGGCATAAACGTAGCGATTCAACCAGCCGTAAGGGCCGTCCGGAGCGGTAATGGTCAGCGTCGAGAAGGCATAGGGCCTGGTATCCAGCTCGTGAATCAGGGCCTGGTTATGGATCGTCAGGATCGTGCCATCGTGGGTGCGCATCTCATACAAGGCATCGAGCTGCTGGACGCCATCGGCACGGACCAGCTGCCGATCCGCCCCTCCCGGCAAGACCTTGCCACGCAGCCTGGGACCAACGAAACGTCCGCCGGTAATCGGTACGATACGACGCTCCCCCAGGGGGCCCTTGCCCAGGGACACAGTATCGGCAATCTCCACGGTCGCCTCGTAAACCAGCTCCGTATGGGGAGCCACACCGGTGGCCGCTTGGGCAGTGGTCATCATCGATAAAAGCATCCATCCCGTGACGAGTCCCATCACAGTACGCGCCTTGATCCCCACAGAGTTGTTCATCGCGCTGCTTCCATCGCCTCGAAACGAACAACCGAGGCGTCATTGCCCTGGCAGATTGTCTTGATCCGATCCGCTCGCCACTGCAACACGGCGCGCTGGTTGATCGAACCTTTGTCCGTAATTTCACCTCGATCTATGGAAGGCGGCTCATCGAGCAGGCAGGCCCAGGCCAGCCGGCTGGCATTGCCGGTAGCCTCGCGATTAAGACGTTTGAGTAGTCCAGTAAGCCAAGCCCGTACGGATGATGATGCAAGAACCTCCGCGGGGGACGCATCCTCACTCAGCCCGGACAAAGCGCGGCATTCCGGCAGCCGCGGAAAGAGCAGCACGCCCAGGCAATCATGATCAGGGCCGACAATAACGGCGTCCTGAACATAAGGCGCACCCTCCAGCACGATGCGTGTCCGTAACGGACCAACACTGACAAACACACCCGATGAGAGCTTGAAGTCCTCAGCGATCCGTCCATCGAACATAAGCCCCAGATGCGGCTGCTGTGGGTCCGCGAACTTCAATGCATCGCCTGTGCAGTAGAACCCCTCCTCATCGAAGGCCTGGGTATTTTGCTCCGGTGAGCGCCAGTAGCCCGGCATGACGTGCGGCCCACGAAAGCGCGCTTCAAGCTTGCCATCCACAGGCGCTAATTTGACTTCGCAACCCGGCGCCGGCAGCCCCACATAGCCTGCCATAGAGAGTGGCCCTGTGGTAAAGGTGCAGGATGGCGCCGTCTCGGTCATGCCCAGCCCCGCCATCATGCGGATACGTTCACCACAATGCCGCTCGGCTACACGGTCGAGGCGGTCCCATACACTTTGGGAAAGCCCGGCGGCGGCAAAGAAGAACAACTTTATCTTGGCGAAAAATCGCTCGCGCAACTCAGGATCATTTTCCAGCGCAGTGACTAACTCCTCCCAGCCCTTTGGCACCGTTAGATAAGCCGTAGGCGATATCTCCCTTAGATTGCGCAAGGTTTCGGCCATGCCTTGCGGCGTAGGCTTGCCCTCATCCAAGTAAAAGCTGCCACCGTTATAAAGCACGATACCGATGTTATGACTGCCGCCAAAGGTGTGATTCCACGGCAACCAGTCCACCAGCACAGGGGGCTCTTCACCAAAGGTAGGAAAGGTTTGCAAAAGCATCTGCTGATTAGCGCACAGCATTCGCTGGGTCGTTACTACGGCTTTCGGCAACTTGGTAGAGCCGGATGTGAAAAGAAACTTGGCAATGCTGTCCGGGCCGGTTGCCTCGAAGGCCGCTTCAGCCTCGGCGCCACCGGGCTGGGCAAGCAGATCATCGAAAGGAATACAGAGCCTTCCATCAAGATCTCCTCGGGTCAGGATTACCGGGACTTCAGTAGGGACACGTGCTTCGATGGCGCGACGGTAAAGCTCGCCATCACAGGCAAACACCATTCCCGGGTCGAGCAGATCAATGACATGTTTGATTTTGCCCAAGTCTTGAGAGAGCAGCGAATACCCTGGCGAGACCGGGCAATAAGGAATGCCTGCGTAGAGCGCCCCCATGCACAGCTGGAAGTGTTCAAGATCGTTCCCGGACAGGATGACCAGCGGGCGCTCGGCTGAAAGCCCGAACCCCAGCAGGGTTTGTGCAATGGCACGGGTGCGCTGGAGCATGTCGGCGTAGGTGATGCGCCGCCACTCCCCGCCCTGTTCACGTGCGGCCACAAAGGTGTGATCAGGCCGTACCCTGGCCCAGTGGACCAGGCGATCAAGCAGCCGCCTCGGTAACGGGGCCAGAGGTTCCAGAGCCTGCATACGGATAATGCCATTTTGCTCATGGCGGATGTCTACGGCCGGATGACCAATCGACACCGAGCGATATCGGGGCTTGGCCGCACCAACCTTTTCAATGCACAGCTCGGACTCACAATTCACGTCGCATACCTCCTGTGGGCACGCGCAGGGCCGGACACGACTGAATCCGCACACCAGACCCCACGCATGGCCAGCCTGTATCAGGCCGGTGTTGTCATTGTTGTTGTCAGGAATAGCGTGGGTTCAAATGGGGTAATGTCGGCGCGTTGTCTGGAGCGTGATCCAGCGCAGCTGGGTAAAGTGCTCGACCGAAGCCGCCGAGCCAAAGCTGCCATAGCCACTGCCCTTCACACCGCCGAACGGCATCTGGGCTTCGTCATGCACCGTCGGGCCATTGATGTGGCAGATGCCGGACTCGATCCGCTGGGCCAGCCCCAGGGCACGATTCACGTCGCGGCTGAACACGGCGGCAGACAAACCGTACTCGGAGTCGTTGGCTACGTGCAGGGCTTCTTCGTCATCCTTTACTCGAATGACGGATAGCATCGGCCCGAAGGACTCCTCACGGTAGAGCTTCATTTCAGGCGTTACGCCATCGATAACAGTCGCCTGCATCAGGCAGCCGTCAATCTCCCCACCTGCTGCCAAGCGTGCACCCTTGGTCAATGCATCATCCATCAATGCCTGCAAACGCTCAGCCGGTGCCCGGTCGATCAGCGCACCCAAGACCGACGTGCTGGCTTGCGGGTCGCCAGCCAGTAGGGTTTTGGCCTTGGCAGCCAGCTTGCTTACGAACGCATCGGCAATGGATTCATGCACGATCAGCCGCTCAGTGGACATGCAAATTTGTCCTTGGTTAAAGAAGGCGCCAAAGGCAGCCGCCTCTACCGCGGCATCCACGTCTGCATCATCCAATACCAGAAGTGGCGCCTTACCGCCCAGCTCCAGCACCGCAGGCGTGAGATGACGTGCTGCCATCTCACCAATGATCTTGCCAACTCTTGTGGAGCCCGTGAAGTTGACGCGGCGTACCGCCGGATTAGCAATGAGCCGCTCGACGATAGCCGGCGCATCCTCTGGTGCGTTGTGAATTACGTTGACCACCCCATCACCCAAGCCAGCCTCATGCAAAACATCGCCAATCAGCGCGTGTACCGCCGGACATAACTCGGAAGCCTTGAGCACTACGGTATTGCCACAGGCCAGCGGCATGGCAATCGCACGCGTAGCCAGGATGACCGGCGCATTCCAGGGCGCAATACCAACAACCACACCGCAGGGCTGACGCACCGCCATAGCCATCGAGCCCGGCAGGTCGGAAGGGATGATCTGTCCGGTAATCTGGGTCGTCATGCACGCCGCTTCCCGCAGGATGCCTGCTGCAAGATGAACATTGAAGCCGTACCAGTTAGGCATGGCGCCGGTCTCACCCCGTCCCGCCGCAACGAATTGGTCTGCACGGCTGGCCATAAGATCGGCCGCCTTGAGCAAACGCGTCCGGCGCTCGTTAGGCCCCAGCGCAGCCCATGCGGGAAAAGCTGCATGTGCCGCCGCGACAGCGGCGTCGGCGTCTTCAAGGCTAGCCGCTGCCGCGCGGGTGACGGCTTGCTCGGTCAACGGATTGCGGCGCTCGAACTGACGCCCATTGGAGGCCTGCACGTGACGGCCACCAATGAGCAGGGAAACCTCATACATGATGCGATCCTCGTTTTTATATTTGTCAGGAACTGCACACAACAGCATACGCCGGAACGCCCGCCTTAGCCGCTCAGGACGGGCCCAGGCGTCAGGGTATTCAATGTTTAACGACGATAGGTTTGCAGACCCGGCTTGATGCTTTTCTCGTCAAGGAACTGCTTCATGCCTTCCTCTCGGCCATGCTCGGGATCACGCAAGCGAGCCTGGTCAAGCTTGGCGTACAGGTAGTCTTCGTTCTGCTCCCAATTGAGTTCGCGGCAACGCTTGAAGCCGATCTTGGCCGCGCGCAGCACAACAGGATTCTTTTCAAGTAGCTCACGCGCCAGGGTAACCGTTTCTTCACGCAGCTGAGCCAGCGGCACACTCTTGTTGACCAGACCCATCTGAGCGGCTTTTACACCATCAAACGTGCGGCCGGTCATGATGTAATAAAGGGATTCACGATGGCCTACGGTGTCCGCCATGGCTTTGCTGACCAAATTGCCGGGCGGGATACCCCAGTTGACCTCGGAAAGACCAAACGTGGCCTCATCGGCAGCAATAGCCAGATCACAGGCCACCAGCGGGCTGAAACCACCGCCAAAACACCAGCCGTTGACCATGGCTATGGTCGGCTTGCTATACATGCGCAGCAGCTTCCACTGCCACTCGGATGCCTCACGGCGGATCTTTTCCTGAAGGATTTCAGGGCCTGCATCTACCTCGCGGAAGTATTCCTTGAGGTCCATGCCTGCGGTCCAGGCGTCACCTGCGCCGGTTAATACCAATACACCCGCATCGGCATCCTGTTCCAGTGTCTCCAGAATCTCGCGCATTTCCCGATTCAGCGTCGGGCTCATGGCATTGCGCTTTTCAGGACGGTTAAGGATCACCCAGGCGATGCCCTCCTCAACCTTTACCTCTACGGTTTTCCAGCGACCTTCGTAATTGCTCATGGCGGAACCCTTATTGTTGTGCTTCTTGTAAGTCCAAGCTAAGGCAGAAAAATAGTTATGTCAATTAACTATTTTTAGATTTTTACAACTCCATAAGCTTTTATACTTATTAAAAATCTGGCCGTTATACGGCTGACTTAAAAGCGCTTTTTAATCGTTAACAAAATCAGTCAGTTAACTTTATTTGAGCAAGTAGGCGTCATATACCACGGCCTTGCCCAAACGCATGGCACTGCCAACCCCTATTGCCCGGTTGAGCCAATCGTATTTCTCGGAGCTGGTCTCAAAGGTCATCGTGACCTTAAAGAAATACTGACTCGGATCAACAGGCTTACCGGCCGCCACATCTTTCATTACCTCCGGTGGGCCGTAGCGATAACCCTTGGTCTGTAAGTAGACCAACGCACCGTCATCTGTCTTGAGCAGGTAGCGCGTATCGATAATGGCCAGCCCGTCATCAGTCACGATTTGCCAGTCCGCTCCGTTGTTGAGGATTTCGCCCTTAAAGGACGGACCCTCGAAGCGCCCACCGGTAATCGGGATGATTCGACGCTTGCCCAGGTCGCTGGTCTTGCCAAGCTCCCACACAGGCGCGGTCAGATCGACTTCGAATCGGGCCAGCTTTTCGAGCTGTAACGGCGGCGGATCAAAGGCTGGTTTTTCCTGCACCTCATCGGCCATCGAAGTGCCTGACAACAACGTTCCAGCCGTTAACAGTAAGACTGTAAATAGAGGCTTGATCATGGTTTCTCCTTAATGAGCCGGTTCACCCGCCAGCACGGTAGCGTTAACCGGTTTGGCGGCCTGTCGATTGAGCAGACAAAGCACGGATGCGGCGGCGATCACCACGCCGGGTGCGGTAGCGATAACCAGCGTCGACGCAGCGCCGCCCATGGCCAACACCTGGCCGGCCAGAAGGGGCCCTGCCATGGCGCCCAACCGCCCAACGGCTACAGCAGAGCCCACACCAGTAGCCCGCACGGCTGCCGGATAGACCACGGGCGCCAGTGCATACAGCACCAGTTGGCCACCCACTACAAACAGGCCCGCCATGAATCCGGCCACGATTACCGCAGCAAAGCTGCTTGAAAGCCCTAGCCCTGCCAGCCCTCCTAGAATGCCGGCATAAATCGCAACCACGACGATACGGGGCTTCCAGCGATCCATAAGCAACCCAAACAGGACCGAGCCGATACCGCCACCAATGTTGAACAGGATCTGCACGGTTACTGCCTGGCTGCGTGTAAACCCCTGCCCTACCAATAGCGAAGGCAGCCAGTTGAGCAACATGTACATCACCGTCAGGGTAAAAAAGTAGCTGATCCACAGCATCAGCGTGGTAGAGGCTCTGACCTGATGAAACAGGCCGTCCCAGGTACGGGTGGGCCGCTCAGTAGCACGAGCCGCCTGCCGACTTTTGACAAACGCCGAGGACTCCCTCAAGTACAGCCCAAGCAAAGGCGCCACCAGGAGCGGCGCAAAACCACCCACATAGAACACCGTCCGCCAGCCCATTCCAGTTTCCAACAGACCCACAATAGCCGCCAGCGCGCCACCTAGCGGCACGCCGCAATACATCAGACTCACTGCCGTATTACGGGCACGCTCCCCCGCTGACTCAGAGGACAGTGCGATCAGATTAGGCAACGCGCCCCCCAGACCAATCCCAGTCACGAAGCGCGCCACCAGAAGGCTCTGCATATCCCAGACGTGAGCACTGGCCAGCGAGAAAAGGCCGAACAGCACCACAGAGGCGATCAGCACTTTCTTGCGCCCAATTCGATCAGCACACCAGCCCCCCAAAAAGGCGCCCGGTAGCAACCCCAGAATACTGGCGCTAAAAACCAGCCCCATTTGTGCCGGCTTGAAGCCAAACGCTGCCGCCATGCTGGGCGCAGCAATCCCCATTGCCTGTAAATCCATCCCTTCCAGCAAGGCCACCACAAAACACAGGCCTATGGTCAGGCGTGTACGGGCATCAGCCATCCCGAGCGTAGTCATAACAAAACCTCCTCATGGGTCAGGCGCATCAGAAACGGAACGTTGTTGAAACCATGCCAAAATGGGTATCCGAGCCGTTGGCCTGTCGCACCGCCTTTCCCGCCTGGAAGTAGCTGTACTCCAGGTCGACGGTCAGGTTCGCGGTTGGTAGCCAGCGCAGGTTGTTGCGAAACAGGTTGCCGGTTTTGGGCGATGAGCTATTGGGTGTTCCCGGCACATAGGACATACCCGGCAGATAAACCCCATCATTCGTACTTTCACGCCAGACAGCAAAGGCGCCGGTTTCCACCTGCAGGTATTCACGCGGCGCAAAGGTCAGCAGCGGGCCGATCAGATACATGTTCGAAAGCGTGGTCAGTCCCGAATCCCCATAGAAACCATTCTTGGGAAACAACGGGTCGAATGTGCCAATCTTGTCATCACCAAAGCGGTCATCACCGCTGGCTGCATCGAAACGCACCGCCAGGCGCGGCTTCCAGGACTGCCTGAAGGTATACCCCGTCTCGCTGCTGACACCCCAGGCACGAATACGCGCGCCTTCCAGATGACCACCCTGATAGGCCAGATCCCACGACCAGTCCCAACCGGCCTGCTTGCCAAACAGCCGTACGCCACCGGTGTAGCGCTTCTCGCTTCCTGTTAGCCCGTCCAGGGTTCGCTCGTTGGTCTCTAGCCCAAAGCCGTACACATCCATTTTCAGGATAGCTGTCAGCGGTAGCGTTCCGTACAACCCATAAAACTTGACGTTGTTGTTGGAGCCATCATCAAAGCTGCCCTTACCGGTCTCGACTGGGCGAAGGGCAAAGGCGTCAAGCTTGTAGCCGCCAGGGCGGGAATAACTCAAGCGCACCCCATCAAAATTGAGTCGAATATTGCGCGCTTCACGGTAGGTGATGAACGCCTGGTTGCCATACCCCAACTCCTGACGCCCTACCCGTGTCATCAGCTGCCCGCCCAAGGGATTGGTGTTGATATCAATAAACGCCTGATGCAGCTCCGTCCTGCTCTGGTCATACGGCCCGTACAACGCCTTGTTCCAGGCACGTGTGTTTTCCAGCTGAACAAATGCGCGGACCTGGTCATCCATCAGGTGCAGATCGCCATGAACTTGGAGTCTTTGCTGGATATAGGAGTCCTTGTTTACGCCCCGCAGTCCGAATACCGGGTTATTGATGGTATCCGTGCGATAGCGCGCCTCTGCACCAAACTGGACCCAGGCTGAATCAGATAATCGGTGATAACGAAACGGATCAAAGAAATCGGTACGCTTGGATTCATCGTCCAGAAACCGATAGTCCTCAGCCCAGCGAGGCGGTCCAGGCGGCAGGGGGCGTGCCTTTTCTAGGGAGTTATCGAGCGGCAAAGGCCGAGACTGTTCGAGCGCGACCGAGGGAGCAGCTAAGGCAGCCAGGGAATGAGCGGATAGCGCAACAGCAAGGCATGAGGGCGCCAGCGCGCCGGCACGCCAGGAAAGCGATAAGGACATGACCGATACCTGTTTATTGTTGTTGTGGATCAGTGCCAGGGAAAACGGAGGGCTTTGGTCAGCCAGAGAGCAGCGACACGTCGTAAACGTGTGGAGGTAGCCGAAAGACAGTGCGCGTACGGAAGGTGAATAACGCTGGATAAGCGGATAAATCAGTACCAATGAACATAGACTAGCTCCATATTGTTTTTATTATTAACTTTTTAATGAATGCCGTTGGCTTCATCTCTATGTGCTTGCCCTTTGGATACTTGACTCCAGCCTGTCTATCGTCAAGACATTAACGTCCTTAACGATCGATTATCGAACGTTATAATTATTAACTATTTAGATGGCTAAGCATGTAAATGACTGTACCGTGCGCAAAGCGGCATGCCAGACAGGAAGGAATAGAAAAGGCGAGAAATAGGCAGAAAACTGCCACCTCCTTGGGGAGATGGCAGTTACGTGGGTTAGAAGCTGATCTTGCCCGCACCTGCTTCGGAGGGGACTTTGGAAGCTACGAGCGAAGCCGCAACCTTGGTGTATTTGTAAGGAGGCGTCCAACCGATGTTGGAATTCCAAGAGCATTTCATGGAAACGCCATTGATGAGTGAACCCACATCCTTATAAACGCTGCCGCCGTTCTTGGCTGTTACCTTATCGCAACTGCTGATGCCGCTGATATTAAACGCATTGGCTTCAGACAAGATCGCCGATGACTTGCCGACACCGTGAGCCGAATAGAACGGATAAACCGAATCCTTCGTATTGCCCATGTGCAGGTTGTTGTACAGGTGCACCTGACCAAAACGTACACGTGGGGCACGCTGGGATACGTTTTCGAAGACCGAGTTGTGAATGGTGACCTTCAGCTTGCCCTTGTCAGTTGAGCTGGCGCTGTCGCTAGAACCAATCAGGATATTCTTGTCGTGTAGCTTGAATACCGTATTGGAAATGGTCACATAGTTGGCACCTTTCTTCACGTCCAGCGCGCCGTCGTGATGCTGCACATGCCGTCCCTTCTTGATCTCGCTCGGATCATCGGGGCGACTACCATCAGTAAAGGTCAAATGGTCAATCCAAACGTTGCTGGCACCCTGCACAGTAACGCCGTCGTACTCGGAGTTCCAGTTACCTGAATCACCATCATCCGGATCGAAAACCGGAACCGGATCCCAAGGATTTTCAATGGTCAGGTTACGCATGATCACGTTGTTTTCCTTGATCATGAAAAACCCGTTGACGATGTGCGCAGTCGTTCCAAGGCCGACAATCGTCGTATTGGCAGGCACCGCCAGCTCGGCACGCTTTTTCATCTCGCTGGTGCTGGTGTAAGCCTTGCCTTCACTGATATCGATCTTGCCGGAAATCTTGATAATGCGGCTACTGGCAGAAGCCTTCAGGGCATTCTTCAGGTCGTTAGCCGTACGTACGGTATAGATGTTGGCAGACGCAGCAGCGGCGCCACCCTTTGTCCCGCCATTTTGTGTAGCCCAGCCTGTACTGGCTGCCTCACGCATATCTGCTGCAAAAGTACTGGCGGCTGTTGCCATCAGCAACATACCTGCGCCCAGTAGGGCTGGCTTCTTGAGTGAGCCTAATTTCATAGTCATGCACACGTCCTTACCGTTTAGTGTCTGTCAGTAACGCGTGCGCAGGCTCAACGCAAATGAGTTTCACTGCAATAATGTCATATTGGAATTTATAAATTTCTAAAGATAGCTCTCAACTAAAATGAGCAGTGTTTCTGCTTTAACATATCGACGGATCGATGTTTTGATCCGAGCAGATCACTAACGCGACATGTGCTGAGCGGTCATACGGGCAAGAAACCCCCTCACTCAAAATATGGGAGGGGGCTCGCGCGATCAGCAAGCGATCAGAAATTGATCTTGCCTGCGCCAGCGGAGGACTGAACGCTGGAAGCCACCAGCGAGGCGGCCATCTTGGTGTACTTGTAAGGAGGCGTCCAACCAATATTCGCATCCCAGGAGCAGCTCATCGTGACGCCATTGATCAATGACCCCACATCCTTATAAACGCTGCCGCCATTCTGAGCGGTAACCTTGTCACAGCTGCTGATACCACTGATATTGAAGGCATTGGCTTCCGATAGGATCGCCGATGACTTGCCGACACCGTGAGCCGAATAGAACGGATAAACCGAGTCCTTCGTATTGCCCGTGTGCAGGTTGTTGTACAGGTGCACCTGACCAAAACGTACACGTGGGGCACGCTGGGATACGTTTTCGAAGACCGAGTTGTGAATGGTGACCTTCAACTTGCCGCTGTCTGTGGAGCTGGCGCTGTCACTGGACCCAATCAGGATATTCTTGTCGTGCAGCTTGAAGATGGTATGGGAGATGGTCACGTAGTTCGCGCCCTTCTTCACGTCCAGCGCGCCGTCGTGATGCTGCACATGCCGTCCATTCTTGATCTCGTTCGGATCATCCGGACGACTACCATCAGTGAAGGTTAAATGGTCGATCCAGACGTTGCTCGCGCCTTCGATGGTGACGCCGTCAAACTCTGAGTTCCAGTTACCCAGGGCACCATCATCCGGGTCCCAGACTGGAACCGGGTCCCAAGGGTTCTCGATGGTCAGATTACGCATGATCACGTTGTTTTCCCTGATCATGAAAAATCCATTGACGATCTGTGCAGTGGTACCCAGCCCTACAATTGTCGTATTTCCCGGCACAGTCAATTGCGCACGACTCTTCATGTCGCTGGTCGTGGTATAGGCCTTGCCATCACTGATGTCGATCTTGCCCGATACCTTGATGATACGGCTGCCAGCTGACGCTTTAAGTGCATTTTTAAGCTCTGTTGCGTTACGTACGGTATAGGTATTCACCGAAGCCGCTGCCGCCCCGCCTTTCGTGCCGCCATTTTGCGTAGCCCAGCCGGTACTGGCTGCTTCAAGCACATCAGCGGCAAAGCTGCTCGACGCCATGACTGACATTAGCAGTCCCGAACCCAGCACTGATGCCTTGAGTTGCCCACACTTTATTTTCATCTTATTTTCCTACGTTGGGTTTACTGCCACTCACACATCTCTAAATCCAGTGTTTTAAATACCGGGATATCGCCTCCGATCTACACAAAAGCGCGCTCAACAGAGATCAGCGACATAAGCCATAGGCTCAGCCGCTCAGCTATGCAAAGCAGAGCGCTTTAAAGTCGATCGATACGATGTGTAGTTTTAAAAATTGATCCTGCCTGCACCTGCTCGTACAGGTACGGCAAGAGGCACGAGCGAAGCGGGTAATTTGGTGTATCGATAAGGCGGAGCCCAACCAATATTCGGGTCCCATGAACAGGTCATTTTCCGGCCATTGACGAGCGAGCCGACATCTTTATAGACCGTACCGCCCCATTTGGCCGTCACCTGATCACACCCACTGATACCCGCGACAGCGAAGACGTTAGCTTCCGAGAGAATAGCGGAGGATTTACCTACCCCATGAGCGTAGACAAAGGGATAAACAGCATGCTTGGTACTACCAAGATGAAGGTTGTTATACAGATGCACCTGGCCAAATCGCACACGAGGCGCACGCTGGCCTACCTCCTGGAAGACAGAGTTGTGGATCGTGACCTTTAGCTTGCCGCTATCAGTATCCGCGCGGCTATCGCTATTGCCGATCAGAATATTCTTATCATGTAATTTGAACACGGTGTTAGACACCGTGACATAGTTGGCCCCCCGAACGACGTCCAGCGCACCGTCATGATGCTGGATGTGAACACCATTGCCGACCTCGTTCGGATCGTCCAGACGTCCGCCATCGGTAAAGGTCATGTGATCAAGCCAGACGTTACTCGCCCCACTGATAGTGACGCCATCGAACTCCGAGTTCCAATTGCCTAGATCACCGTCATCTGGGTCCCAGGTAGGCGAAGGGTCCCAGGCATTTTCGATGGTCAGGTTACGCATGATCACGTTGTTCTGCTTGATCATGAAAAATCCATCGACGATACCGGCCTTCTTACCCAAACCAATAATGGTGGTATCGCCAGGAACGGAGAGCAGACCTCGCTTGGCCATATCGCTGGTACTGGTAAAGGGCTTTCCATCGCTGATGTCGATCGTTCCGACAATATTGATGATACGGCCATTGCTTCCGGCATTTGCACTAAGCGCATGCTTGAGTTCGGTAGCAGAGCGTACGGTATAGATATCGGTACCCATGGCAGCGGAGCCTCCACGGGTTCCTCCGTTCTGGGTTGCCCAGCCGGATGTTGCGACTTCGCGCATATGAGCGGCCAAACTACTCGTGCTGATAGCCAGCAAGAGCATACCTGTAGCCCACGTAGATTTTCTGCATACAACAGACTTAGTTGTCATACCAGCTTCCTGTTTTTATTAGTATGGAATTGCCGTTTACAACGATTTTGCACAATCAAACAATACATTCAGCCATGTATCACCATTAGCCTCTGTATGTCGTCATACCACAATAATCCACTTTGGCCCTTGGCAAAGCAACAGTCTGATATCAGTTTTTCTAGCAGCTCGTCGGGTGCCGAGTGACCGAATGAGTCATTTAAGCAGTAACAGAGGACTAACCTTTAAAGCATTGGATGAGAAACACCAGAATTTATACTGAATTATAAATCCTTATATTCACCTATCTAATTTTCAGGCCGACACTAAACCAGCCTTTTAAAAGTTTTTAATTTAATCGTTTATTTTCAATAGGTTAGATTAAAAACCCCAGAACAAACCATTGTGGCACACCCCCTGCTATATCCATGGATATCAAGAGTGCAGCGTGTTTGCCTGCATATCACCAAACCAATGGAGTAGCGTACACATGGAAAAGCAGAACTATCAGCTTCTTGAAGTAGCTAACGGCAAGCCCATCAAGATGTGGACCGAAGGCGTCCCCGTTGAAGGCGATGCCAAGCAGCAATTGATGAACACAGCCAAGATGCCGTTCATCTTCAAGCATTTGGCTGTTATGCCGGACGTACACCTGGGCAAGGGTTCGACCATTGGTAGCGTTATCCCAACCATAGGTGCCATCATCCCGGCGGCTGTAGGCGTTGATATCGGCTGCGGAATGATTGCCGCGCGCACGTCGCTGATGGCTTCGGATCTACCTGACAACCTGCACCCTCTGCGTAGTGCGATTGAAAGAGCCGTTCCACACGGCAAGACCTTTGGCCGCCGTGATCAGGGGGCTTGGCAGAATGTGCCTGACATGGCCGATCGCGCCTGGTCCAGCCTGGACAAACGATTCAAGGCAATTACTACTAAATACCCAAAGCTGGAAAAGACCAACAACCGTAACCATCTGGGCACCCTGGGTACTGGCAATCATTTTATCGAGGTCTGCCTGGACGAAGCCCAGCGGGTCTGGTTCATGCTGCATAGCGGCTCGCGTGGTGTTGGTAACGCCATTGGCAATCTGTTCATCGAGCTGGCAAAAAAAGACATGCAACAGCATATCGCCAATCTTCCTGATAAGGACCTGGCGTACTTTGAAGAAGGCAGCAAGCACTACAATGACTATGTGGAAGCCGTCGCCTGGGCGCAGGACTTTGCCAAGCAGAATCGTGCCTTGATGATGCATGCCGTCATAGAGGCAGCCCGCAATGTCATCACCAAACCCTTCGAAGCAAGCCTGGAAGCAGTAAACTGTCACCATAACTACGTGCAAAAAGAGCGGCATTTCGGTCAAGACGTGCTGATCACCCGCAAAGGTGCGGTTTCTGCAAAAAAAGGAGAGCTAGGCATTATTCCCGGCTCCATGGGGGCTAAAAGCTTCATCGTTCGCGGCTTGGGTAATGAAGAGTCATTCTGCTCCTGCAGCCACGGCGCAGGGCGAACCATGAGCCGAACCAAAGCCAAGAATCTGTTTACAGTGGAAGACCAGGTACGCGCCACTGCACATGTGGAGTGCCGAAAGGACGCCAATGTCATTGACGAGATCCCGATGGCTTATAAAGACATTGATCGAGTGATGGAAGCCCAGCGCAGTCTGGTGGAAGTAGTACATACCCTACGGCAAGTGGTATGCGTCAAAGGCTGACCAGTAGCATAAAGGAGGTTTTAACCATGGAAGAACTACACCTGGATGGCTCGATCGGCGGCGGTCAGATCTTGCGCAGCGCCTTGAGCCTGTCCATGATTACCGGGCGGCCCTTCAGCATCATTAATATTCGTGCGAAGCGGAGCCGCCCCGGACTGCTTCGCCAACACCTGACTGCCGTGCAGGCGGCAGCCGCTATTTGCGATGCTACCCTTGAAGGCGCTGAATTAGGCACGCTCAATCTGCACTTTCGCCCCGGCGCAATCAAAGGGGGCGACTATGAGTTTGCCATTAGCACAGCAGGCAGCTGCGTACTGGTTTTACAGACGGTGCTACCTGCTCTGCTCAGGGCACCTGCTCCTAGTCGCCTGCGGCTGAAAGGCGGAACGCATAACCCTGCCGCACCGCCAGTCGACTTCCTGCAAAAAGCATGGCTGCCCCTGCTGAGGCAGATGGGTGCCGATGTAAAACTTGACCTGGTTCGCCACGGCTTTGCACCTGCTGGCGGGGGTGAAATAACGGTAGCCATCCAACCCGGCGAGCTGCGTCCACTGGTGCTGGATACTCGCGGCCCTCTGATCAGCCAACAGGCGCAAGCGCTTGTAGCAGGCCTGCCCGAATCGATTGGCAGGCGAGAGCTAAACCAGATTGCCCAACGCCTTAATTGGTCTTCTGACATGCTACATAACATTCTGTTGAGCACGGCCCAGGGACCTGGAAACGTGGTGTTGCTTGAACAGCGTTACGAAGCGGTTACTGAAGTGTTTGCAGCGTTTGGGCAAAGTCGCGTCAGAGCAGAGCATGTGGCCAACCAAGCTGTTGATGAATTGCTTGTCTTTGAACGCAGCGGCGCGGCTGTAGGGGAGCATTTGGCCGACCAGCTTTTACTACCCTTGGTACTGGCAGGCAGTGGTCGCTTTACCTGCCTGAATGCGTCCGAACATCTCAAGAGCAATGCCGAGGTCATCCAGCAGTTTTGCCCTGTTCGCATTCTAATAGAGCCACTGGAAGGCGAATGCCATCAGGTTCGGCTAGAGCCGCGCTAAACCAGAAATGAAAAAGACGCCTGACAAGGCGTCTTTTTCATGAATAAGTAGCTTACTTTTGCAGCTCTTGAATGCGGGCCAGCAAAGCGGCCGTTTCTGGCGCACCCATGCGTTGGGCAGCCGCAAGAGGCGTTACACCATTAGCATCCTGAGCATGGATATCGGCGCCCTTTTCAATCAGGTACTCGGTGATTTCAGCCCGGTTGAACATGGCGGCCATCATCAGCGCTGTTTTGCCATCGGGTGAAGCACCTTCTATGTCAGCACCTTGCTCAGCCAACAGTTTCACCATTGCCAAGTCACCTTTAAAGGCTGCACCTGCAATTGGACTCTGACCGTTATCATTGCGGATATTAGGATCAGCGCCATGATCAAGCAGTGTACGCACTGCATCAAGCTGCCCGTGGTAGCTGGCCAGCATTAGCAGGGTATCGCCTTTACTGGTGCGTAAATTAGGGGGCAGCCCCTTGTCCAGTAGCTTGGCCAGTGTGGCTGCATCGCCACTGCGCGCTAAATCGAGTACTTGATGAGCGAACTCAATCGCCTGATCTTCGGAAAGTTGTGCGTCGCGATTCTCTTCGGTCATCTCGCTTCCTTGATATGCGGTAATAACAGTGCTGCTTACTGCGACTGCATTCCGACATTTTAATTCGTCCTGATGACTACCGGATAAAGAACTTGTCTATCGGCTCGCGTAAGGCTTCATATAAGAACCCTGCATGGCAGGGTGTGGTATCAGACCACAGCCAAGCCATGCATAGGTAATCATCTAGCTAGACACGCATCAGACTTCTTTCTTTTGCGTAGCCATACCAGAGCCTAGATCAGCCCCAGTGAGAGGGTTGCTGGCTGGGTCAGACATCGTACGCTTGACCATTTGCTCAACAACTTTCATGTCTTTGGCTGGCAGATTTACGGTAGCCAGACCATCACCACCATCAACAGCAGGCTGTGGGCTTTCCACAAATTCCCATTCGCCGCCCTGATTCCAAGGACCACGCATCTCGCCTTCGCCTTGAGACATGTTGAAGTACACGCTGGCGAATTCGGGCTTGCCAGGCAGCTTGCCTTGGGGGAAGTTGGGCTGCATTGAATGCAGGGCCTTCTCGAAAGACTTCTGGTGAGCGATTTCGCGCGTCATCAGGAACTGCAGAGCATCTTTCACGCCCGCATCGTCGGTCAGATTGATCAAGCGCTCATATACAATCTTTGCACGGGCTTCTGCTGCAATGTTGGAGCGCAGGTCAGCAGTAGGCTCAGTGATAGTATCGATATAGGCGGCTGTCCACGGTACACCTGCAGAGTTGGTAAGCGGTGCGCCGCCACCGTACAGGACCGATGTAATGTGGGAATCGTTACCTGCACCGGTAATGCTGCGGTACATATCGGCTTCTTCTTCGATGCCTTCGGCCATTTGGCCTTTATTACCTTTATTCAGCATTCCCACGATGGAGCCAATGATCTCCAAGTGGCTAAGCTCTTCGGTCGCGATATCCATCAACAGATCCTTACGACCTGCATCATCTTCGGCCAGACCTTGTGTGAAGTAGCGCATTGCAGCAGCAAGTTCGCCCTGGGGACCGCCAAACTGTTCAAGCATTAGATTGGCAAGACCCGGATTGGGACCAGCCACACGAACGGTGTACTGAAGTCGTTTGTTATGAACGAACATACAGTTCTCCTATCCAGAATTAATCACGTTGTCCTTATCCCAACTACTTCCCTTTTGATTTTTAATAACACCCATGGTGTAAAAGCCTGATAACGATGGTATGTACAGGCTCTGTATAAATGGAGGCAGTTTGGCTCTGGATAGTTCAGAGAAAATGACTATCAACCTGTGCACTTTTACCTATCAGGCCAATTAGAAAGTATTATTAGGAAGACTCGGTAAAACGTCTCTAGACCAGTATTTTCCACGCACGCAAAGCTTTTCTAGTACGTCAGAAACAGGCTTCAAAAGTTCTTTTTTAGGCACCTGACGCTTTTAGCCATTTGTCGGCTGGATCTCCTTTACGCCTAATGACTTATAGGTTTTAAAACGGACTGATCAGTCATATATCGAGTTGGATTTATCTTGGCTTTTTGGCTCAGCACTCCGCTTGTGACTTCTCTTGCTCCGTTCGTCGAGGTGCGACCTAATTCAGCGCAATAAAATTGATACAGTTCACAAATTACTTCTCTAGCAGGATGCTAATCAGCCAAGGACAGGTCAGGTTTTCTGAGCACCCGATTGCCGTTCATCGTCAATTTCAGCGAGTGCCCTTACCTTTTCTTTCTAGTTGAAAACAGCGAACGCTAGAGCAGTGTGATCTGTTCGCTAATTGTTATTGCTGTTCACAGAGGGAGTGACTGGCAGTAGCGTCAACGCTAGTAAAGAGACGTACATGAAAAAGAAGGTTTTGATTGCAAGCGCCATTAGCTTGGCTGCGCTGCTCTCCGGTTGCGCAACTGAAGGCTCTCGGACACTGGAAGTTGCCAAGGTGACTTCTGCCCAAAGCGTCTATCAAGGCATACGTCACCCTATTTCCGTGGGTAAATTTGATAACCGCTCAAGCTATATGCGTGGTCTTTTTTCAGATGGCGTTGATCGTCTGGGCGGTCAGGCTAAAACCATTCTGATCACTCACCTTCAGCAGTCCAACCGCTTCAATGTCCTGGACCGTGACAACCTCAGTGAAATAGCCCAGGAAAGCGCAATCTCGAAAAAAGGACAGCAGCTGCGCGGTGCTGATTATGTCGTTACCGGGGATGTAACAGAGTTTGGTCGCAAGGAAGTAGGTGATCAGCAGCTGTTCGGCATTCTTGGCCGTGGCAAATCACAAATCGCCTATGCCAAGGTCAACCTCAATATCGTTAATGTGCGTACATCCGAAGTGGTTTACTCGACCCAGGGTGCAGGTGAGTACAGCCTATCCAACCGGGAGGTGGTTGGCTTTGGTGGAACAGCAAGTTACGACTCTACGCTGAACGGTAAAGTCCTGGACCTGGCCATCCGTGAAGCGATCAACCGCTTGGTCGAAGGTATCGATAGCGGCGCCTGGAAGCCCGCACAGTAAATCGTTAACGCTAAGGAATGGATATGAAAAGCGTTTTACAGCCTTGTGCTGCATTGTTGTCGCTTACCTTTGTGGCCCTGCTCAGCGGTTGTGCCGAGCAGCCTAAATCGCTCTATTACTGGCCCGGTTATCAAGAACAGGTCTATGGGCACTTCACCAAGGAGACGGGCCCTGAGCAGCAGATCACGGCCCTGGAGGCAGGACTGCAACAGGCTCGCTCAAAAGGCCTTACACCCGCACCTGGCTATCACGCCCAGCTGGGAATGCTTTATGCCGAAGTAGGCAAAATGGATCAGGTTCGCCAGCAATTCGAGACTGAAAAAACCTTATTTCCAGAGTCCACCGCGTACATGGACTTCCTGATGCGTAACTTCAAGAAGTAGGAACCTCCCATGCGCACTCTTTATCTCAAAGCCTTATTTGTCCTTTCCGCCTTTGGTCTACTGGTAGGTTGTGCCAACCAACAGCAACCCTATGACTACACGGCATTTAGAGAAAGCAAGCCAACCTCCATTGTTATTCTGCCGCCAGTAAACAAGTCGCCTGATGTAAAAGCCACTTACAGCGTGCTTTCACAACTGACCTATCCACTGGCCGAAGCCGGTTATTACGTTTTACCTGTTGCCCTTGTGGATGAAACCTTCAAGGAAAACGGCCTGTTAAATCCCGAAGACATGCAGGCAGCGCCACCCGCCAAGCTTCGTGAAATCTTTGGTGCAGACGCTGCCATGTATGTGGAGGTCAGTCGCTATGGCAGTACCTATGCCATCATCAGCAGTGAGACGGTTGTAACCGCTTCCGCCAAGCTCGTTGATCTACGCAGCGGCAAATTGCTTTGGCAAGGTGCTGCGAGCGCCAGCACGGCCGAACAGCAGCAAAACAGTGGTGGTGGTCTGATTGGCTTATTGATCACAGCCGCTGTAAATCAGATCGCGAACTCTATTACTGATAAAGGTCACGAAATCGCCGGGATTACCAGTCTTCGCCTGTTGTCGGTAGGGCGCCCCAATGGCCTCCTGAGTGGGCCACACTCACCGAACTATGGTCACGATCCTATTGCAGGACGCTAGCCAAAGCCTTTCATTGGGCGGATTGCCGAGCAATGCCGCCCGATGTTTATAGCGTCTTGCCTAAAATGCACGTTGCAGTATGGAGGAACTTATGGGTAACAAGACGCTTACTGAGACGAGCAAATTCCTGAGCTATATCCTCAGGCATAAGCCTCAGGCAATTGGCATCACACTTGATAATGAGGGGTGGGTTGATGTTAGCGCCTTGATCGAAGGTGCCGCCAGGCATGGCCGCGCTCTGGACGAAACGCTCATACGCGAAGTGGTTGTGGGTAACGATAAAAAACGCTTCAGCTTATCGTCTGATGGGGCACGCATTCGTGCAGCTCAGGGGCATTCCACAACGCAGGTTAACCTTCAGCACGTCCAGAAAGTCCCACCTGAACGCTTGTACCATGGTACTGCCAGTCGTTTCCTGGAATCGATCCGAAGACAGGGCTTGATCCCCGGCTCACGCCACCATGTCCATCTCTCCGATAACCCTGACACGGCCCGTGCTGTAGGAAAGCGCTATGGCACGCCAGTGATATTAAATATCAGGGCGCAGGATATGCACCAGCAAGGCCATCGATTCTTTCAGGCGGATAATGGCGTCTGGCTGGTAGAGCACGTGCCCATGGATTTTATTTCAGAAACCACGATAGCACTCTAACCCCTGTCCTGTGAAAGACAGGAGGACAGCACCTGTTATTTCCCTCTTTTTACTTGTCCCCACTCTAGCCCGAATCGTGCCAAATACTTGCGCAGTCGATCAGCGTCGTTCGGCTGAGCCTTGGCCTGGCGCGAAACACCGAATAGCCGTCGTCCAGCATCGGAGAGATTATCCGCCTGCCGGCATACCTCAATTACAGAGGCGAGTTGCAGGCGGTCAAACAGATCCATGTCCTTTGCCTGCGACCCCAAAAGAAGATCGAGCTCATCACCCGATAAATCAAGCCCCCAGGCACGACGCAGCCGATCGATCTCCTCCTGCACATTTGCCTCATCAATCCGCCCGCTGTCTGCCAGGGTTGCCATGCGAGTAATAGATGCGGATAACTCACGAAAATTACCGCTCCACATAGCCTCACTGGATGTAGCAAAGCTTAGATAGCGCCGCCGTGCCTCCAGGTTGAACCGCACCAGATGTCCCTGCTCACGGGCATGACGCTCCAGCTCAAAATCAATATTTGGCTCGATATCCTCCCGCCGCCCCGCCAAGCCTGGCAGGTCGAATGTCCAGAGATTGATACGCGCCAGTAAATCTTCGCGAAAGCGCCCTTCCGCAACACGGCTGCGCAGATCCCGATGTGTTCCTGCCATCAACAGGAAATCGCTGGTGACCTCTTTATCAGAACCCAACGGGAAGAAGCGTTTCTCCTCGATAGCCTTGAGCAACATGGCTTGCTCATCGGCCCCCAGTTCACCGATTTCATCCAGAAATAACATCCCGCCATCCGCTGCGCGAAGCAGGCCTTCCCGCGCACTTTGCGCTCCGGTAAAGGCGCCTCTCGCATGACCAAACAGGGTAGACATAGCGCCGTCCCCTCTGAGCGTGGCGCAATTGACTTCAACGAAACGTCCATCGACTTGATGCCGACCACGCTTAAGCTCATAGATACGGCGCGCCAGAAAGGACTTGCCAGCCCCTGTAGGCCCTATCAGCAACATGGGAGCCTTGGAGCGCAAAGCAACCCGCTCAATCTGCTCGATGGTCCGGTTAAATGCCGTGTTTCGTGTTGCAATGCCTGACTTGAGAAAGGCCAGCCCCTCCAGGCGCTCATGCTGAAACCGGGTCGCAATACGATCATAGCGAGACAGATCAAGATCAATCAGCGCATGGGTTCCCGGCACCTCGTTGCTTTCATCACGTCGTCTAGCCGGTGACGTTTGAATCAGCTTCGCGGGTAGATATCGGGCTTCGGTCAGTAGAAACCAGCAGATCTGCGCAACGTGGGTTCCTGTCGTGATATGTACGAGGTAATCCTCCTGCTCGGTATCAAAGGTATAACCCGCTGCAAAATCGTGCAGCGCGCCATAGACCTCTTCAAAATCCCAGGGATTGCGTAGCGGCATGGCGTGCAGGCATACGTCTGTTTCCGGCGAGACCTGACAGATATCGCTCCTTAACCGCTCAGCGAGGCCAATGTCCCGCGCATCAGTCCCATGAATCAATTCAAGCCTGTCGATGAGCAGATCCTGTTGCTGGCACAGTCCTATTGTGGGGCGCCATTTACTCCAGCGATTAGCGCCCTGCCCTACGCGGTCCAAGGTCGAGCCGATAAAGCCAATAGCAACTGTCTTTTTACGTGACATCCCTATCTCATCTATTAAACGAAGCGGTGAATACCAAGCGGTGTTAGCCTTTGATAGGCTCAGGTCTGTAAGCGTTAATACTCAAGCCTGACAGTCAGTAACGACTATGCGCGAAATCTGATCGCAACTGGATTTCCCCTCTGCTCCCCGACCGCAAGTTACGCAAGCACTCTTAAGCGCCTACCCTAAGTCTTAACATTAGCGCGTGTACACCACAGCCTGTAGGGAATCTGTACAACCCCATTGATCTAGCGCTTAAGGAACAGCCCTTATCATCGCTAAATAGATATCTAGCTATCAATTAGATAGCTAACAATTATTGTCATTAAGCTTTCTCTGAATTAAAGTGATAGTGCTATGTAATATTATAGCGCAAAGTTTAGGAGTTTCTTTATGACTACAAAAGCCCGCAATCGCTGGATTCACTCTTCACTTTTTTCTGTATTGGCTGCCTTTTCTTTTCACGCTATGGCAGACACCAGCGGCCCTATCTCCACAGCTGGCATCACTGGCAGCTACGATCAGTATAAGTTGAAGTCTAATTTGGGCTCACAAAATGGCCACCTGCCCAAGGCTGGCGTGTTTTATAACTATGGCAACAAAATGACTGGCGGCGAAGGCCTGATTTACCAGGCAGGCGTTGAGGCCAAGTTTGGCGAAAAGCACAGCAATCGCCTTAAGGAAGGTCGTGGTCAAGCAGACGTAGGCTGGAGAATGGCTATCGACAACCAGAACTATGTCGATGCTCTTGTAGGTGCAGGCTATGACTGGTCTCGTTATGAACCCAATACCAGCGGCAACGATGCGCGTTTGACAGCAAAAGGTCCTTTTGCCAAGGCCGCTCTGGGTTACAACCATGCCTTCAATAACAACACCACGCTGCGTCTGGAAGGCGGTGTGCGTCGTCAGCTGAATGAGCGCGCCCGCCTGCGTATCCAGCATGAAGGCAGTGAAAGTGTAGACGTTCATGACCGCACCAATCCTTATGCGGAAGTGAACATGCTGTTCAACCAGAATAGTAAAGGTCTACCAATTACAGCGGGTCTGTACTATGAGCACCACGAGGACAAACTGAAGGATCGGCTAGCCCTGGCAGACAACGTCAAGCTCAAGCATGATGAGTATGGCGCGAAAGTCGGCATAGCGTTCTAACGCTTGTCCTTCTTCTGGATGCCTCCTTCTAACGATGGCATCCAGAAGAAAGCTCTCACTCACTACTAACCCAGCGCTCTTCAAGCTCGATGTTCACGCTTGCCTTAATCTTTGCTTACTCGCGTTTAGTGCCGTCACTCACACGTACACAGCCCACCATGCTGGCTTAGCTCACGGTAAAGCCTCTCCAACTGTTAACCCGCTACACGCGTATATCTCGACCCACTCCCTTACCACTGGGCTAAGAACCACTTTTCAACTTTTCAAGCTCATCCACCCTCCTACCCTAGCATTCAGCCTGCCAGCTAATAGGGACATTAGAAAAACGGGCCAGTCTGGATTTTTAATTGCCATCATAATTTATAGATCAGGTCTTAAGCGCCACATAGATAAAGCTTCATACGTATTATCTGGCAAGTATTTAGCAACACTTTAAAAAGTGTCGTTTTGATATCAGATCCAATAGCGAAAATATATAACTACCTCCTCCTTTTAAACTAATTTTTTATATCAACTTGCTTATCGATGCATCTCGTCTAGCGTTTGGAACTTATAAGGCAAGTGCTATTCGTAATACGCGCCTGTCGTAAGACTCACTGCTTTACCGAGGAGAGTTGATTATGTTTGCTTCTTTTGGAGCCCGCTGGGTTCAGACTTCTGCCGTAGCTGCACTTACAGTTGCTTCATCCTATGCAATGGCGGCTGATACAGGCCCTATTTCCAATTTGGGTGTACTAGGTAGCTATAGCAAATATAAACTTGAGTCTGACGTAGGCTCCGATAAGACTCACATGGGTAAAGGAGGCGTCTTTTATAACTTTGGTAATAAGATGACTGCTGAAGAAGGCCTCATTTACCAAGGTGAAGCCAAGGTCAAATTTGGTGAAAGACGCAGCAACAAGCTTAAAGAAGCTGAAGGCGATATCGACCTTGGCTGGCGTATGGCTATTGATAACACCAACTACCTCGATGCACTGATTGGTGGCGGTTATGGCTGGACTCGTTATGAGCCAGATACCAATGGTGAAGATGTCAAGCTAACGACCAAAGGGGCATTTGCCAAAGCAGCGCTGGGTTATAACCACCAGTTTGACGAAGCTACAACTTTCCGCCTGGAAGCTGGCGCACGCCGTACTATCAACGGTCGCGCACGTCTTAGCGTAGAAGACGTAGGCAGTGAACGGGTTGATCTTCGCAACCGCACTAATCCTTACGCGGAAATGAACGTACTGTTCAATCAAGGCGCTAACTCAATGCCTGTTATGGTAGGCGTCTACTACATACACAATGAGTACAAGCTCAAGAATAATCTCGATGTTGCTGATGATGTCAAACTCAAGGCAAACGAATACGGTGCGAAAGTAGCACTTGCCTTCTAATGCTTGGCTAATAGGTATCTTTTATGATGAAGCCCGAGCATGCTCGGGCTTCATCACATTAGGGGCATATCCACTTAATTAAGCAGACCGCACCTATCACTTAACACCTTAGATCTAGTAAAGAGCTGAAAAACCCTTAAAGCCCCGCCTTGTTCCAACTAGCCCATATCTAAAAGCATCAGACTTGTTTAGAAAGGGCTTCGAGTGCCTGGATTAAAGTAACAATTTAAAATTGTTGCTAACAGCCTATCCATTCTATCTGACAGCAATAAATTCTCCCCTGGAAAAACATTTCACGTTTTAAAAATGGCTTTTGCTAAATCGCTATGTACGCTTACTGCGCAACCTGCGCCGGTTCATACGCCGGTATTTGCCAAGAGGCTTCGTTTTACTTTACCTCAATAGATGAAAGGTACCGGCAACATTTATCCCCCCTCTCGCCTGCTTCATCAGGCATCTTTCCAGTAACCTTTTGTCAGCCTTATCCCACCGTGCTTTCCATTCAACCTTTACACCGGTGTTCATGTTGGATTTGAATGAGTGTTTGCCTGAGGGCAGAGCAAACAATTTGGAAGGACTCAAGCCATGGAAAGCAGTGAACGTCACCCGCTAGAACCCGAAATGCGAGCGCGTGTTCTCCAGGAACTCGAACAATTGGAGCGCGAGCGCAACGTTACCGTCTTGTATGCCTGTGAGTCTGGTAGCCGAGCCTGGGGTTTTGCCTCGCGCGACAGCGATTACGATGTGCGCTTCATCTATGTGGAAAAGCCCAACTGGTTTATGCAGGTTGACGCCCCACGGGATGTCATAGAGCGTCCCTTGAGCGATGAGCTGGACATAAGTGGCTGGGAACTTCGCAAAACCCTTGGTCTTCTACGTAAATCCAACCCAACACTGCTTGAATGGCTCGACTCTCCGCTCGTATACCGTAGTGAGTTGGCAGAGGCACAGCAGCTTAGAATATTAGCCGAAGCGTTTTATAGCCCGCCGGCAGCACGTAACCATTATTTCTCGATGGCCAAGAAGAATTTTCGAGGCTACTTGCAGGACGAAACGGTACGCTTCAAGAAGTACTTCTATGTATTACGGTCATTACTGGCGGTACGTTGGATAGATCAAGGTCTGGGACGTCCACCCATGACGTTTCATGAGCTGTTAAACACTGTGGATGATCAAGCACTGCTTGCAGAAATAGACGAGCTGCTTGCGCTCAAACGCAATGCGGATGAGTCAACATATGGCCCTCGCCGCCCGGCTTTGCATGCCTTTATTGAGGAGCAGCTGGAGCGCCCTGTCCCTGCGTTGAAGCGAACTACAAAAGACAGTCGCCTGCTGGATGACTACCTTCAGGAGGCCGTCTGGCGCCATGCGTAAAAGCGGGCTGCGCTGTTCTCGAATTACCCTCGCAGGCGGCTCACTGGCCGCCTCATTTAAGGCATCGGATACGCTTAACCCACCGGTGTTACTCTGCTTTTGGGATCAGCCGAAGTCATTCAGAAAGCTCCTGACAAGGAAGCGGCTTTCCTTCCCAGGCTCGCCAGGCCGCTTCCCAACCCTCGTTATGATTTGCCTCAACGCTAACAATAGAGATGCAGGTTTGATCCTCAAACTTGCCAGCGAACGCTTTCGACAACTGCCACGGCACAACAGTATCGCGATTACCTACCAAATGCCGCTGCGGAATGCTGCGTAATCGCGCTTTATAACTCAATGGATCAAGTGAGCCAGACATAGGGCTTAACTGGTGCCACTCAGCCCAGGCGACAGGGTCCAGATTGCCCGCCAATGTCTGAATACTCACAACATCGTTACGCTGCCCAGCCAGTAACAGCGCGGCAGCAGCACCGCCTGAATACCCTACCAACTCTAACTTCGTTGCTTGCGTACGCACCTTCAACGCATCCAGCGCCACGCTCATGCTACTGATAACCGCCTGGCTGAACCGTTGGCTCGTCCAGACTGCAGTAGAGCAACTAGTAGACATTATGAACTGGCACGGCCGCGCCAAATAAACTGCGCCACCGGGATCTGACATCGCCAAGCGTGGCATCAACAGCTCATGGGGACTGGGGTCAAGACTAGGTTGGGAGGCGGTAGCCCAGGCATGCCCGTCTCCTTCCAGGTAAACACGCAAAACGGACCTGGGATTGAAGTGTGCAGGCAAGACAGCCTGCAAAGGGAATGCTTGGGTGGGGAGTGTCTCAAGTCGATAACCTGCTTGTTCAGCCAAGCCGCCAAGCTCTTCCCTTGGACTTGTACAACCACCTAGCAGAGCGATAACAAGCGATACGCCCAAAGAGCGGTAAAAAAACGCCAACATGAAACTACCTACCAGGCGGCCCGCCAGATCAGCAGGCCGCCTGTGCTCATTAGAATGCGTAGCGCGCCTTCAAGAGGAAGGTATCAGACTGGTAGCCTGTCTTTGCCGTGTAGTTGTAATTCGCCCCCACACTGATGGCTCCCAGCTGGTAATTAACCCCTACACCAGCCTCATAGGTATCACGAACAGGAGAGGCTCCCGTCGTAACGAAAGGCGTACCACCGAGCAGGAACGATGAAGTACCACTGACACGATCACCAATGAAATCGTGGTAGGCCATCAGTGTGGCTTCAGGTTGAAGGTTGCCTTGCGCCAGCGGGAAATCAGCCGCTACACGCAGACCTGCACCCAGCTCACCCACTTCATAACGTTGTGCATTATTACGCAGCGCTGCTGAAGAGCCCTTTTCACTGTAGCCATCGATTTTGACGTTGCTATAACGCGCGGCCACGCGCGGTTCGAGCAACCACTGCTCGGCAAACGTGTAGGAATAACCTGCAAGCGCATTCAGTCCGAACAGCTCACTGTCATAGCTGCCCTTGGCAACCGTATCGGCGATATAGCGTTTGCCATCGTTATCGTTACGACCATAAGTCAAACTGCCGTCAACGAACCAGTTCTGCCAGTCATAGCTGCCGTACAACGTAAAGGCATTACCCTTCACATCTGTTTTATTACCCGTATCGGACATTACGTTAGAGTTAAGGTAGCTATAGGCAACACCTACCGTTGTACGCTCATTTAGCTTACCGTCAGCCCCAACAGCAATGCCGGAACTGTTAGCCGAATAACCTGCAACGCCATCACGCTGATCCTGATCGGACGTATTGCTCAAGCCTTGAACCCAAACGCCTGCCTCGGTCAGCACATCTCCGGACGAAAGCCCCGAACGCATACCCCTGACTCGACTGCTAATAGCGCTATTGACCAAGTTCTGGCCTGCAACCGCCGCCTGGATAGAGCCACGGTTAACCTCCGGGCTCAACCGCTCAGCCAGACGTGCCAGCGCCTCTTCGGACCCTGCATTGGCAAATGCCTTAAACACTGAATCACTTGCTGTTAATCCGCCGATAGTGTTGTTCTTGAAGTTATTGACCGCGTCACGCGCGTTCTGCGATGCGCCTACATTAGCCAGATCAGCGTCGACCTGCTGATCTTCCTTCAGGCTGACCACTGCGTTAACGGTCTGGGCGTCCGTCGCGTAACTGTTCACATTTAGTAGAGAGGACGCGCTGGCAACACGTAGCCCGCTATCCTGTACCTGCCCTGCCTTCACCAGCGTGTACTGCGTGCCCGAAGCACTTGGCGTGAAGTCCTGCGGCTTTGCACTTAAGGTAATGCTCGAATCCGATGCAAACGCCGCTCTACCATTGACGGTTAAGTACGCTGCGCTGGGATCAACCGCATTGGAAAGACGCATATCGATAGCGCCGCCAGAGGCAACCTGCAAATCGCCGTTAATCAACGAACCTGCCTGCTCAAGATTCAAAGAGCCGCCCGATATAATATCGACACGCGGCGCAGCGATAGTCCCGCCACTGTACTGAGCGTTGCCCAAGACATTAACAGCAGCCATATCCAGCACATCGCCGTCGATACGTCCACCAGTCCAATTAAGGGTTGCAAGGCTACCGCCATCAATCGCCGTCTGGCCGCCCTTGATCAGGCCGGCGCGCTGGTTGATGGCAAAAGGAGAAAGCTGCTCACCTGTTACTTCAATGGCAGTACCGTCGGCCTCAACAAGACCGGTATTGACAATGCCTTGTTCAAGCGGAGTATTGTTTGCAAAGGTAGTCCCTTTGAACACAATACCTTTAGAGTTTTCTCCCGCCGCTCGGATAGTTCCACTGTTGGAAAAGGACTCGATCTGCCCATCGTACAGAACAACCGCAAAGGATTGATCGCCGATGGCTTCCATAGTGCCTTGGTTTTCTATGCGAAGCGGTGATGTGGGAGCTTCAATATCAAAGGCATTAGCGGAATAACCTTGGGCACGAATGAGGCCTGTATTGATGAGCTTGCCGCCAATGCTTACAGGCGTATCGCTTTCGCGGTCAAGAATAAGCCCTGTTGCATAAGGCGTTCGAACATCGATTGTTCCGCTATTAACAAAGTCTTTTCCAATAGTAGTACCGTGTAGGTAAATACCCTCGGCCTCGCTGTTATCAGAAGCAGCTGTAATAAGTATATTGCCGGCATTGATGATCGAACCGGAAACCATGGCTTTACCGATTTCGATACCTTCAGCATATTCAACATTGCTTAACGTAATATTGCCTTTATTAATCAAATCTCCCGCAATGACTGAACCCGCAACAGAAGGATCGAAAGGATCCATTGTGATTCCACTGCTTCTGGTAAGACGCGAGAAAAAATAGTCCCCCTGAGAAATTAGAGAGCCCTGGATAGTTGCACCCGTGAACTCAACGCCCATTTTATCGGTGCTACTCTGTTGATTACGCTGCCCCGTTAAATTAAGCGATTCTGTAACGGTCTCGCTGTTCCACAGCCGATACCCATTACCCAGATCATATTCGAGCGCATGCGCTTGAACAGCCATAGCGGAAATGACTGTTGCCAGTAAGCTGCGACGAAATAAAGTCCTGTTCATAACTACATCCTGATGAAATGATTAGGTATTAAAAAAGCTCAGCCACAGATCAATGTAGCCATACAAGCGTAAGGAAAAATAAAAAGTGAGGTAAACCAGAGGCAAAACTGAAGGGCAAGTGCTTAAAACTGCTTGAATAAGAGTACGCAGGGCTTCCATCAAAACTAGGCAGGCTATAAGCGGCGGGAGGCATGAGGCTGGATATTTTGGCTGCATTCAAACTCCTGACCCCTCCATGGCATACAAGCATCCTAAAGCTATTTTCATCCGTGAAATTTTCCGGCGCCGTTGTATTTATTCAGATACATCTCGGCATTTTATGCAGAAACTTGAGGCAGATTTACCTGGCCTGGACAAGCGGTTCTATTCATGGAGCGGAACAGCCTTGCTGGCATTTATAGAAAAGACAACAGCATGTCATGCTCACCGATCGGCACCGCATTAAGCTGGCTCTCAAGGGTCAACTGCCTCAAGACATTGCCCATACCATAATAAGAAGACGTACGTTAGTGATAGAGATCGAGACGCCGATTGGCAACACACCTTCCGAGCCACGGCATTACCGTGCACCTGAAAAATGGCGGCACGTTGGAGAATGCCGCGGCCATGGCCAATCATTCCTCGACCTGGACCACGCAACTCTATAACCAGCGGTGGGACGATATTAGTCTCGATGAGGCCGAGCGGATCCGGCCGTAATATCTTTCCTAAGCAGGCTATACAGCCGTGCCTGAGTATATAGAAAGCTGTACTGCTTCTGATAAACCGGTAGTGGCTCGATAGGTAGCCATGCCCCTGGAACATAGGGTGTATCCGGCATTATTTGATATCCGTGATATCAGGCCGTTTTGGCGTGGATAACGGCGTATGCAGACACAAGGTTATCCATATAGTTACTTTTATGCTTTAAAAGGAATTTGTTAAATTATAGAATTTATATCCATTATATTATTACACGCATGCAAATCCTTTGTAATGAATTTAACTTCCATTTATTGAGAAAATGCCGCACTTAGAAAAATTAACGACGTCACAAAAGCAAATTTTATAAAAACCACCCCCCTCAATTTAAAAAAGCTGAGTACCTAAGCTTTAGCTTTAATAAACAGTTTAAAACCATATCTTTTTCATCATTAAATTCTTTTACATATGTTAATGCAGCCACTTCCAAAGCTCTTACAAACTCAGAGACAGAAATTGAAGAGCTTTCAACATCACCTATAAAGAAGGACACTTCATTAAATTTTGATGGCTCATCCCAGTCTTGATCAAGTAGATAAAAGAGGCCTTCTCTAACATTAAAACCAACCCCCCTCGACGCATCGCTTAAAAAGCCAGTAAACCTTGTTTTTCTTTCAACGATAGCTGATGAAAGCAAGTAAAAAAATCTCCATAAAATACGCCCCAACAATTCAGCTCAGACTCAACTTTCTCTAGCCAAGTAAAACTCATAAATTATTCCTTTCTTCAACCCGATGACGAATAGCGGAACTTATACAAACCGTTTTATCCGAAAAACAGCTGCCATCTCAACAAAGCCATGACTGCTATGGCAAAAACTAAGCATAGTGTTGATCCTCTCCAGGTATCGCCCTATAAAGGTACGTTACGCTTTCACCCACGAGGACGACCATGAAACGAATGACAGGGATAGCCATGACGCTGGTACTAGTAAGCAGCCTGGCGCAAGGTGCGTTTGCCGCCGATGGGGATGAGCCCATCAAGGCGCTAGGTATTGGCTCCAAGACCTGCCGTGACTTGCTCAGTACCTGGAGCGCTGATAAGCCGTATGCCAGTGAGTGGGTGTCAGGTTATTTCACCTTCTTCAATGAGTCCACTCGCAGTGGGATCAAGAATATTTCAGAAGGGATGGACGACGGCCTGCGCATGCAGTGGATCAGTGATTATTGCCGCAAACGTCCGATCGATACGCTTCAGGATGCAACCGAAGCATTGGGCAAGGAGCTGGTGGATTATCGTCAGCGTATGAATCAGTAAACGTTATATTCATCGAGCGCTCTAGCGGGCGCTTTATGGGTAAATTTACTTGACTCCCCAGCAGCATCAGCCGACGCTCAGTGTTTTCCGTTTTCTGGAGCCACCATGTCGGCCTCTCTTGAGCATCTTGCCCCGGCTGCAGTTTTTCGTCATTTCGCAGCGCTTTCCGCTATTCCTCGCCCCTCTTTTCATGAACAGGCAGTTGCCGATCATTTAATGGCATTTGCCGAACGCCACGGCTTGCACGCTGAGCGCGATGCCTTGGATAACGTCATCATCCGTAAGCCGGGCAGTGCCGGTTACGAAGATGCGCCTGTGACGATTCTGCAAGGCCATACCGACATGGTGTGCGAGAAGAACGAGGGCAACCCCATCGACTTCAACCGTGACCCTATCTCGCTACGCATTGAGGGCGATTTACTCAAAGCCGATGGGACTACCCTGGGTGCAGATAACGGCATTGCCGTAGCGTTCATGCTGGCGCTGCTGGAAAGTCATGACCTCCCACATCCACCACTGGAAGCCATCTTCACCTCTCAGGAAGAGGTGGGCCTTAGAGGCGCCTCGAAACTGGACACGTCCAACCTGAAGGGTCGCCTGTTCCTCAATATCGACAGCGAGGAGGAAGGTCTGCTGTTTACCAGCTGCTCAGGTGGCAACCGCAGCGACATGCGCCTTCCTATCCAATGGACTGACGTGCCAGCAGGAACCAGGGCTATCAAACTGCATGTCCGTGGTCTCAAAGGTGGTCACTCGGGCCTGGATATCCATACGCCACGCGGCAACGCCATCTTGCTGCTCGGTCGTATCCTGAGTGATCTCCTGGCCAAGCATGATGTTCGCATTGCACACATACAAGGCGGCTCAGGCAAAAGCAATGCGATTCCGCGGCGTGCAGAAGTCATTTTGCTAATTCAGCCGACCATTCTGGATGCCTTCGACGCAACGCTGAAAACATGGTACGAGCGCCTCTCGCAGGAGTATGTGACGGCTGATCCTGGCCTTGAACTGGCAGTGGAAGCCGCACGCATGCCGGAGCGCTGCTTTGCGCAGGCCACTGCAACAGCACTGAGCGAAGCTCTGATGCTGATGCCTCAAGGTGTTCAACGTATGAGCCCGGATATTGCTGGCCTTGTGGAAACCTCTACCAACCTGGGTACGCTGGATATCGTAGGCGACGAGATCAGCTTTGGCAGCGCCAGCCGTAGCTCGCAGCCCTCACAAATGGAAGCGACCGTTGCCAAGCTCGAAGCACTGGCGCGGGTGATCGGCGCGCGCTTTGAGCTGCATGATGGCTACCCAGCCTGGCCCTTCCGCCCCGAATCTCCATTAAGAGATCTGTTCATTGAACGGTTTACTGCCCAGTATGGCCGCGCACCTGAAGTCGCAGGCATTCACGCCGGCCTTGAGTGCGGAGTATTCAGTGCCAAACTGCAGGATGTGGACATGATCTCCTTCGGGCCGGACATCCGTAATGCCCACTCACCAGACGAATGCCTGAGCATTTCGTCAACCGAGCGCACCTGGACGCTTTTCCTGGATCTGGTGGCGCACCTCAAGCCTGGGTTCAAGGCACCCTAAGGCCCATTGATCCTGACCGCTCGTCATGGTGTCTGGCCCATTGCAGGCACCATGACATACATCAATATCGCCTCCTGACAACTTCATTAGGCTGCACCCATCGATTTGAGCATTTGCAGCAGCACCGCTGCGGTGGTCTATGCTTCAGGCAGCTCTCGCCCTCCGTCGGAAGGTGCTGCTATCGATAACACTAGCCTGATGACAACAGTGCCGCCTTGCGCAGCGGCATGAGAACGCTGTAGGAAGCCTTATGAGCCAGTCTCTATCACCTGAAACCATTGCCATCATCAAGTCGACTGCCCCTGTCATTCAAGAGCATGGCGTTGCTATTACGACTCGCATGTACGAACGCCTATTCGTCGATCCGGATATAAAAGCGCTGTTCGATGAAGCCGCTCACAAGTCAGGTGAACAGCCCAGACGACTAGCGGCAGCCATCCTGGCTTTTGCCAAGAACGTGGATAATCTGGATGCTATCCAAGGCGCAGTTGACAAGATTTGCGCCCGCCACGTAGCAACGCATGTCAAAGCGGAACATTACCCTGCTGTTGCCAATGCCTTGTTGCCAGCCATTAAGGATGTATTAGGCGATGCGGCAACTGACGAGATCCTGAACTCCTGGGGCGAAGCCTATTGGTTCCTGGCGGATGTCATGATCAATCGTGAGAAAACGCTGTACGGCGAGGCGCACTGAAACAAAATGGGCCGATCAGTAAAGCCGACAGCCCATTGATAAAGCCAGGCGGCTACGGCATATCGCCCACCCGCCTGATGCTTTCGAATCCTCAGACTTCCAGTATGCCTTCTACAGCCTGCAGCTTGCGGCGAGCAAGTGCCAGGTTGGCTCGGCTGCGGTCCAGCACGTAGTACACGAACAGATCATTGGAGTTGCTCAGTGGGCGAATCAGATGGTACTGCTTGGTCAGCGTGATGAGTATGTCTTCGATCGAGTCATCCAGCCCCAGCATCTTCATGGTCTTGTATTTGGCGCGTATGACTTCAGTATTACCACCTGCAGCCAGCTCCAAATCGACGCCTGATCCTACCGAGCCCAGCAGCATGCCACTGGAGTGGTCCACAAGCGCAGCCGCCAATGCGCCATCAAGGTTTAGCAGCTCGCTCAGGCTTTGTTCAATGTTTGCCATGGTGTCACATTCCTTTGAAAGGTCAGGAGAGTTATTCGATCTTGCTTTCAACCCAGGCATGCAGGGCTGTGCTTAAGTCTTTTGCGGCTTGCTTGATTGCCCACAACGCATGTCCATACGTTGCGCCTGCATCAACCACCATCAGGATCACTAGCGCCCGCTTGGGCATCGCTACGTGACGGCACAAGATCAGGCCTTGCTGGCACTCCAGTACGGTGCCCTCCAACTGCCCCGTCGCCAGCTCCTTGGTGAGTGTCTGACTCAACCCATTAAGCGCGGCAGCCATAGCCGTTGCCCGTCGGGCACCTTGGGGTGTGGTTTCTACCATGGCGATGGGAAAGCCATCTGCAGTGGAGACTACGGCCACACGCATGTCTGATAGCGTTTCCTGTAATTGCAGGAGATGCTGCTGGCAAAGTTCCTTCAAACCGGAGGGCTGAGTCACGGAGGGTTCGTTGAACATTTAGCGCTCCAGTATTTCGTTCAATTCAGCGTTGGCGATCAACGTCTCGATCAACAACAGTACGTTTTGCTTGTGTCGCACATCGGTGGCATATACCGGCAGCGCCAGACCTTTCGCTTTGAGATGGGCCTGATAGACCCCAATGTCCTGGCTGTTCTGCACGCGCCCTACCCCTACAACCAGCGCACCGCATGACACCAACGCGGCGAAGGCTTCCAGAAAATGATCCAGCTGGGCAACGGCATCGGGATGACTATGGTCGAGCAGTAGCACCGCACCAAGCGCTCCTTCAGCCAGGATCGGCCACATGAAATCGAAACGGTCCTGTCCTGGCATGCCATACAGCAGGACAGAGCTGTCTTCATCCAGGTAGATCTCGCCGTAGTCCAGCGCTACCGTTGTGGTGGCCTTGTCGCTTTGTGCACGATCAAGGTTGTCGGCCTCGGTCGTGATCGGTTCGCTGTCACTGACCGCCGTAATGGCGGTGGTCTTACCCGCCCCCATAGGGCCAATGAACAGAATCTTGGAAATCATCTTCACGTCCTTTTGTAACCCAGGCCTAGCTTTCGCCGCAGGCGAGCCAGTAGGGATTCCGGCGCAGGCAGTTTGCTTTCAATTCGTGGCGGTCTAGTACTTTGCTTGACCGTCAGCCCAAGCTCGCAAAGCTCGCAGGCATGCAGAAATGCAGCCACCAGCTCAACACGCAGCCCCGTCAGTTCGACCCCATCGGCTAATGTTGCTGGCTGCCGGCCATAGAGCGCTGCCAGACGGAGCATCCAGGGTGCCGTTTCCCACGTACCAAACAATGGCCATGTTGCGATACCAAACTGCTGTTGGCTGATATGCCACTGCCTGGACTTGATAGCCTCCTCGCGCAGGGCTAGCGACCAGATCACTGCCTTGAGCGAATACGGCTCAAGCGCTGCCTCTTGGTCCGCCAGCGGGTGATGTCCCTCTACAAAACGTACAGACGCACCGTCAATTGAGGCCAGCCGCTCAATCAGCTCATCAAAGCTGCTTACTGTCGTCCTGAACTCATCTTTTGCCTGAAACGCTTGCGCCACCATGCCGGCTACGTCCAACCATTGATCCTGACGAATCCGGGCTAGTCGATGAGCCAATGACAAGGTGGGCAAAGGCGTGGCGGCGCGAGCGGGCCACTCAAGTTCAATGGCCATTAACAGATCGATAAGACCAAATAGTCGTATCGGCCACTCAATCAGATGATATCTGCCACTCTTGCCCGCCTTAGTACTGGCCAGAGCAATTATCCCTGGCATATCGGAAGGCGGCTGCCCCTGAACCAAGGTAACATCAGCCGAGCGGTAATCATCTACAAGAACCCATTCACAGGCTGTACGGCCGCGAAGCATCTTTAACTGCTTGGAAAGTATTTCCTGATCATGCTTTGACAAACCATGTGAAGCGAGGCGTAACGTATCCATATAAAGTCGCCTATCAACGTAAGCTCATATTAAATAAATGATGTCACGTTGACACTACCGCTCAACTCCCTGTTTTCGCCTTGCATCACAACTTATATAATCTGCACAAGATTTATATAGATATCGCGATAAATATTATCGCTTAAAGTCTACTTTAGGCTGCTAGAAAAAGGACCCTTCATCGAAGGGTCCTAACTACTCACGCTTGACTAGGCCTGTCACTCTGGGCGGCAGCCTCGATGACCGGCTTGCCAGACGGTGCCACTTCCGCTGCCGGATGCTCCGCTACGGTTCTTAGCCGATCCAGCTCATGAATGATCGGGTCCAGCTGTGTGCGTGGATTACGGAACCAGTCCACCGACCAGATCCGCCGAATCCTCCAGCCTAACTGCTCTAGAACGCTCTGACGCAACCGATCACGATCACGTGCTGATTTGGCCGAATGGTACGCCGCTCCATCACACTCGATTCCCATCAGATAGCGCCCCGGCTGTTCAGGGTCGCGCACGGCAAGATCGATGAAGAAACCTGCCACACCAACCTGGGGTTCACAGGTATAACCATGACGGGACAAGGCATCCATGACGGCAATTTCAAAGTCGCTATCCGGTGCACGTGCAGTTTCTTCTACATGCGGCAGATAACCCGTCTCGGCAAATTGCAGGAAGTTGCGCAGCGCATGCACACCACGACTCGATGTGCCTGTCACCAGCACATCTGACGCGGTGAATGAGGTAAAGATGTGCATACGCTTCTTGGAACGGGTGAACAAGACATTCAACCGGCGCCACCCCGAATCGCTGTTGATTGGGCCAAAGCGTTGGGGCACCTTACCGCCCGCCTCCATGGGGCCATAGGTAAAGGAGATAAAGATGACATCTCGCTCATCCCCCTGCACATTTTCCAGGTTCTTGATGAACAGTGGCTCGGCCAGTCCGGCATTACGCTCCCAGGCAAGCTGGAGCTCCGGGTTCTGCTTGGCACGCAGCTCCAGTAGGCGCTCAATCTGATCGGCCTGTTTGACGTTCATTGCAACGACACCCAAGGACTCCTGAGGGCGATTTAGCAGATGATGCTCAATTGCAGCGACAACCGCCTCGGCTTCTTCTACGTTACGTTGCTCGACGAAGCGGCCGTTGCCGATACGTCCGAACTTGATACCAAATTCAGGCGACTCCCGATGCGGCGAGGGATAAACCACAAGATTCCCGTCGTAGAAGGCCGCGTTGGAAAAGGCGATAAGACTTTCGTGTCGCGAACGATAGTGCCAGCGCAGACGGCGTAGTCGGAACAGCGGCATGGCTGCATCCAGAATGCTTTCAGAGTCCTGAGCCAGAGACAGATCTTCATCTTCAGCATCGTCTCCCGTTCCCTGGCGCGCAAAGAAGTTGGTGGGCGGCAGCTGTTTTGGATCGCCGACGACCACGAGCTGGCGACCGCGGGCAATGCTGCCCAAGGACTCCTCGGGACGCATCTGCGAGGCTTCGTCCATTACCACCAGATCAAACTCTACCTCGCCAGCGGGCAGGTACTGTGCTACCGCCATTGGACTCATCATGAAGCAGGGCTTGAGTGCCTGTAGTGCCTGGACTGCGCGCTGCATGAGCGTACGAATTGGCTGATGACTACGTTGTTTACTAGCTTCATGTTCCAACAAGGCCAGTTCGGTGCGCTCTTTCACCTTGCCGGAGTTATTACCAGCGGGCACGTCGATCTGGTCGATGTCGTAGGCGACTTCTTCTCGCTGAATCTGCTTGAGCGCCTGATCGATCTCGGCAAAGCGAGCACGTATAGCCTCCTGCTCCTTGCCGGAAAACTGCCCAAGTGAGGGGTTACTCTCAAGAATCTGACACGCCCAGAGGTCCAGCAAACCCAGCAGGCAACCGTCGGCGCAACGATCGGCTTCCAGGCGCTGCCGCTCAATGGCTACCACCGTGGACTCAAAGCCAAGATCAACCAGTCGACTGCGCAACCGGCGGTATTCAAACCAATGGTCCAGCAGGTCTTCTCGCTCACGCGCGCGGGTCAGACGCTCCTGCAATGCTTCGAAAGTCTGCTCCGTAAGAACTTGCCACCACTCCTCAGGCTCGATTTCTCCCTTTACCAAAAAGGCATCCAGCCGGTCCTCCCAGGCGGCCATGGCTTGCTGAATCACAGCGGCCTGTCCCTGCCATTGGCGGATCATAGCTTCAGCGCTATCAGCATCCTGTTTAGCAAGGTGAGCCGTTAGATCACGGCCAACAGGCAGCGCCAGCAGGGGTTTGGCAAGCTCGACCGTGTGCCGCCAGGCATTGAGCGTGGCACGTGCACTTGAAGCCTGCTCCAGCGTTGGCAATTCGCGGCCCGCCAGTGCAGCGGTGAGCTGCTCGTCCTGACGCAGCTGCGAAGCACTTTGCTGCCAGGCCTCAAGGGTTTTGATTCGTGCCTGCAGCCCACCAAGCGTTGGATTCTGCTCCCGAACATGGGGCAGCATCGCTTTGAGCGCACCGCCAATACTCTTGAGCAGACGTACCAGTACACCATCAGCAGTCAGCAGTGGTTGTGTACGTAGATCATGCGCATCAAAGGTAAACAGGGTTTCGAGGTCCTGTATCAGGTCCTCTACCTCCCCTAGATAGGCCAGAAGTGTGTCAGCCTCGTCACGTAACGTAGCGATGTCGGCTGTATCGGCCTTGGTCAGGTAATCCGCGATCCACACCTTGGCACCAAAGCCACGTCCGCATGTTTCACGTACCTGACGATACCAGGCGCGCAGGCGCAGGAGATCATCTACGTCTGTATCAAGCCCCTTGAACAGTGGCCCCAGCTTTTGCGCATAGCCTGCATTGTGTTCAAGTGCTGTGCTTTCGCGCTGAAACTCGATGGCTCCTGCCAACGCATCGATACCTTCACCCAGTTTCACACCGGGTCGGACCAGGGTGAGCAGCTCGGCCTTGGCCGCTCGCCACTCACCCTTGAACCAGCGCAGCAGGGACGAGTCGGACAGCACACGGTGCAGGTCTTCCAGACGCTGACTATCCGGAAGGCGGTTGAATGAGAATACTTTTGACAGATGCTCACGCTGGCGGCGCAACTCTGGCAGCTGGTCAGATAGCTTGGACAGCAGAATATCGAGCGCCTCGTCCTCATAGCTTCGCTGACGCGCCTCCACCAGTTCAGGAGGCAGTGCCTGTGCCAGCATCAGCACTGTGCTCAAGTGCTCTAATCCCTCCCGGTCGCTTATCCACTCGCCAGCGGTCCCTTGCTCCTGCAGATGCTGCACAACGGCATTCACCTGGGTAGCCGCCTGCATCAGGTCGCGGGTTCGTTTCATGAGATCCAGCGCCCGCGACAGGTCCAGCTCCCCTTCTGTATGCAGTCGTAATGCGGCACAGGCCCGGTTAAGTAATTGACAGGTCTCGGCAGAGCGTATGGCATCTGGTTTGAAGCTGCGCGCCAGGGTTTCCTGCCCTTTGAGCAAGCTATCGAACCGGTCTAGCCAATCGCCGAGGGCCGCACAGGATGATTCATCCAACAGCGGCAATAGCGCCCAGTCTTCGTCACCTTGCGGAAGCTTTAATACGGGAAGCCGCTCAGCCAAATCAGCCAGCGTCTGAGGCGTGAAGTGCGAGAGTGCTGGGGCCCCCATCAGCTCGGCCAATGGCGTCCTGAGCGACGCAAACTGTGCAAGTGCTTCTTGAGCATGCTCCAGCGAAGCCATGAGGTTTTCTCGCTCAGGGCCCGTCAATCGGGTAAGACGGCAGCCAAACCAGGGATGGGTTTCCAGTCGGCCCGGCTCCCCTGCCTCCTGTGCGGTTTTGCGGTAATAAGTGGCGTAGAAGTTGGCCTGCTCCTCCAGCTGCACACGCGAGATAGGCAGGTCATAGACAGGATGGAGTTCGGACGGTGCCAAGGGCGAGCTTTCACGCAGGCGCGTAGCCTGCATGAGGATCTGATGCGCCGTCATGCCGGTCTGCTCATAAGGGGCATGCAGCTGCTCGACGTAGCGGTTGAGCTGCCGCTTCAGACGCTCATAGTGCTCTATCTGGGCCTGCCGCTCCTTGGGTGATCGAAAGGTGCCTCGCCTTTGGATTCGCTGCCGAATACTAGAAATCACCGCCTGCTTCTGGCTCTTGTGGCTATGCAGCTCCAGACAGAAATCACCGAGTCCTGCCCGCTCCAGACGGTTCTTGACCACCTCCAAAGCCGCGCGCTTTTCCGCAACAAACAGCACTTTCTTACCCTGTGCCATGGCCGCTGCTATCATATTGGTGATGGTCTGGGACTTGCCGGTACCCGGCGGGCCTTCGATGACCAGATTTTCACCTCGGACCACATCCACCAGCGCACTGTGCTGGGAGCTGTCCGCATCATCGATCAGCGGATAACGCTCGTGTACCTCGGGCAATTCATCAATCGCGTATTCAGCGCTGAATCCACTCTCTGTGGCGGGCTCTCTTTCTTCAGCCGAGGCGCCTGTCAAACGTCGCACCAATGGATGCGTTCCCAGCTGCCCCTCGCTCCAGCGCGCTGAGTCAAGGTCCAGGTACATCATCAGCTTGCCAAACTCGAACAAACCGAGCGAGGCAAAACGACGTACCTGCCAGGTAGGCTTGGCTCTCAGAATCGTATCCTGTACCAGTCGGAAGTACGCCTCGGGGGTCAACTCTTCAGTAATAGAAGGCAAGGCAATGCCGAAGTCCAGTTGCAGCTTTTCCCTGAGCGACAGGTTGGTCAGGATGTCTTCACCGGTGTACTGAATACGATATTCAAAGGTCGCGGTATCTGCGTTGAGCCTGCCCTTTTCCAGCTGTACCGGCACCAGCATGAGCGGTGCCAGGCGCGTGCTGTTGCTGCCTGCGACGGACTCGTCCCACTCCAGAAAGCCGATGGCCAAATACAGGATATTCGCCCCGCTTTCCTCCAGGGCTATCCGCGACTGGGCATGCAGGATCTGCAAGCGCGCCTCAAGCTCAGGGGGGAAATAGAGACTCTGGATAGACTCATCCGAATGCTTGCGCTCTCGCACCTCTTCCAGAGCAGAAGACTCTTCAACAAGAGCCTCCTCACCCTCCTGCAGTGGTGAGCTGCCATTGGCGACAGGTCTCTCGGTAAGCGTCGGCATGGGTAGCTCGTAGCTGGAGGCCATACCCAATACAGCAGCCCACTCTTCGGCGGTAGGCAGCCTCTTTGCTTCACGCACTTGCCCTGTGCAAGGGTCCTTTTCCAGAAAGCCATGCTGGAGCAGCAACTTTTCAGTGGGCTCCGGCACGGCCGCAAAACGCATCGAGCGCTCCGACAACAACACTTCGAACAGCTGGTCTGGCAATTCATCGATCACGCGAACGAACCGCTTGCTTCGCGCATGGGAGAAATTGAGCAACCGGTTACGGGCGCTCAGATCGAGCAGACGGCTTCGCAGCCGCTCGAGGTTGGAGAGATGGCTGACGGATGAGCCGGTAGTGTCGTCCACGAACAACGTCCTCAAACAGCAGACCGACAGCCAGGCTGCCGGTATTTAAATCAACGGTCATCAATAGATACGCCAGTCTGTCGGTGAAAAGATGAAGGACAGAAAACACTGGCTGTAATGGCGAATGCCCTACAGTGTGCGCGTAAAAGCGCCTTGACCCGCAATGTATCGATACACATCGGATACTGTACATAAGTACACCTGAAAAGCACGCGATATCCAGAAAAGTTCTGTCCAAAGCATGGCAATTCTTTGAGCCATGGCCCGAAGTGGTGCTATCCGTGTAGCCTAACGGCTCTTTTCTGCCCGCAGCGAAGCGGCAGAGCGGCTGTAACATGCCATCTGCATATAGGCGATGCGATAACGACTGCCATGAATAATCCTTCTGCTACCAGCCTTGAATCCTTTCGTCTTCCCAACGGCCTGACCGTCATTCTGGCGCATGTGCCGCGGCTCAAACGCACCTCAGCCGCTATTCGAATTGCGGCGGGAAGTCATGATGTGGATCGTGCATGGCCCGGGCTGGCGCATTTTCTTGAGCACCTCCTGTTTCTCGGTACAGACACTTACCCCGCCGATGAGGGCCTGATGCCCTACGTGCAGCGCCACGCTGGACAGGTCAATGCCAGCACAGGAGATCGCCTTACAGATTTCTTTTTTGAGGTGCCGCCTGTTGCATTGGAAGGTGGGCTCATCCGGCTATGTGACATGCTTGCTCACCCGCATTTTGCACTTGAGGGCCAGCGGCGCGAGCGAGAGGTGATCCACGCCGAGTTCATTGCGTGGTCTCGGGATATTCGTACACATCGCCTGGCCTGGATGATGCACCCACTGTCCCGCCACCATCCGGCAAGGGCCTTCCATGCGGGCAACCGCTACAGCCTGCTCGTGCCCAACACGCGTTTTCAGACGGCCTTGAAAGCGTTTCATGCGCGCTTTTATCAGGCTGGCCAGATGACGCTTGCGCTGGTCGGGCCGCAGCCTCTGGATGAGCTACGCCAGCTGGCAGTCCTTCATGGCAGTCAATTCAATACTGGGGAGCATGTCCAGCAAACACCTCCCCCTGCGCTCCTTCCAGCGGAAACTGTCAAACCGATCCCTCTGCCGGACGCAAATACGCTCGGGTTGATGTTTGCATTGGAAAGCCTACCCGCTGAAAGCAGCGAAGCGATTGATTGCCTGTCCCACTGGATGCATGCCGAGCATGACGGCGGACTGATAGACAGACTGCGAAAGAAAGGATGGATCAAGACGCTTAAACTGGAAACTCTCTACCGCTTCGAGCAACAGGCTGTACTTGCTGTCGAGATAGCGTTGACCGAGGCCGGAGCTAAAGAAGCGTCACAGGTCGCGCGCGCATTCTTTGATTGGCTTGCCTTTCTCAAGCGCCAGCCTGATTGGACTGAGCTACAGGAGGAATACACACGGCTCGCTCAACAAGCACGCGCCATTAGCGGCGCACTGGCATTATCTCGGTCCCTTCTTGAGCATGGACTAACCTCCCCTGGTCTTTCTGACGCTGGCGTAATCGCATTGCAGCACCTGCTCAGCCAATTAAGACCTGAACACAACCTGCTGCCTATTCCAGATGCACCCGAGCATAACGCGGAGCCTGTGCTGGACTGGAGGCTTCCTCCGCTCAATCCGTTTCTGACGCCTGCGCTGACCAAAGTCGGAAAAACGCCTGTTTCGCTACCCGCTCTGGTTAGCAGCCAAGCTCTTTCTCCTGATCATGGTGAAGGCGCGCTGTATATCTGTTGGCGCTTTCCAGAGCCGGTTGCCTATCAACCTGCTCTCATCCGCACGCTCAACCATGCCTTACGAGTCATCACTGATCAGGCACGCCAGGCAGGTGTGGATGTTTCACTCAGTACACTTGGGCAGCATTGGCAGCTCAGGATCACGGGGTTAAGCAACCCGATTCCAGCCGTGCTTGATGCGCTCATTCCTTTGCTGCACACCCCAGGCCATGACGTCTGGCGGGCCTTCAGTCAACCACCGCCAGCGCCGAATAGCATGCCGATCAGGCAGCTTATGAGCCGGTTTGATGATCTTGTGGCCGAGCCGCCCTATACCGCAGCGGATCAGGCAGGCCAGAGCGTAGAAGGGCCCGCCCTGCTCGCCAGTCTCTGGTCTACGGCACAATGGCATGGCCTAGCCATTGGCTTTTCAGACGCCACACTTGATCAACTCCGCCACTGCATGCTCAACCTTCCCGGCACAACTACACCGCCCACTTCAACGCTGGAGAGCCGTGCAGGCCACTGGTGGCATACCGTTACCGGACACTCGGCTGAGCATGCTGTTCTGCTGGCCTGTCCGGCACCAGCGCATGACATCCATCAGGAGGCAGCGTGGCGATTTATCGGTCACGTTGTACAGCCACGTTTTTATCAGCGCATGCGTGTGGAGCTGCAACTGGGCTATGCGGTCTTTTCAAGCATCCGCCAGGTGGCGGGGCGATCAACACTGGTATTTGGCATCCAGTCGCCATCTGTAACGACTGCCGGCATCCTGGGTCATCTTGAGGAATTTCTTGCCCTACTGCCGTCTGAGGCCGCCGCGCTCACCCAAGAGCAGTTCACTCAACAGCAGCGGGCCCTTGCTGATCAATTTTTAGCCAGCGCTCTCGATTCCCGTCATCTGAGTGAGGCGTTATGGAGTGCGCATCTAGGGGGTTATTCCCTGACCTATCTTGATGATTTGCGCGAGGCGATTCTGGCCTTGCAGCCGGACGATATCCAACATGCCCTGCAAGCCTTGCGTAGCGCCTATCACGGCTGGACCTGTTTAGCCAACCACGTCTCGACAGAAACACATTGGCTAACCCTGTAACTGTGCGCCACACAATATGAGAGTAAACTAGCTTAAGTGCGTTTCAGGATGTGTTTATTCTGAACGTATGCAAGGTATTTTGTACTAATTAAGTCGGATCTTTCCGATATCACCTTGAGGGGTATTCATTATGTGGACTAAACCTGCTTATACCGATCTACGCATTGGCTTCGAAGTCACCATGTACTTCGCTAACCGTTGATTGCGTAATCCAGCGCCCCGGTTATCCGGGGCGCTCCTTTTCTAGCCACCTTAGAAGTTGGTCATGCCTATCGCGAGGCTCGTCCACCATAACTGGACTGCCAACGGGCGCTTGCGCTGCCATTCCCCTCGCCTCTCGTGACAAGTTCTAAGTTGGCTGCACTTCATAGATAAATCATGTATATCCAAATTCTTGGCTCCGCTGCAGGCGGCGGCTTTCCCCAGTGGAACTGCAATTGTCCCAACTGCCGTGGCGTTCGTGATGGTAGCCTTCGCGCGCAACCTCGTACCCAGTCATCCATTGCCCTTTCTGACGATGGTGTGAATTGGGTCCTGTGTAATGCTTCACCTGATATCCGCGCTCAGCTACAGAGCTTTGCGCCAATGCAGCCGGGCCGTGCGCTACGCGACACCGGTATCGGTGCGATCATTCTGCTCGACAGCCAGATCGACCATACAACAGGTCTGCTCAGCCTGCGTGAGGGCTGCCCCCATGAGGTCTGGTGTACTGACATGGTTCATCAGGATCTGACGACCGGCTTCCCGTTGTTCAACATGCTGGAACACTGGAACGGCGGCCTGCGCTGGAACCGTATCGAGCTGGAAGGCAGCTTTGTTGTCCCGGCCTGCCCGAACCTGCGCTTCACCCCTCTGCCGCTGCGCAGCGCCGCGCCACCCTATTCGCCCCACCGCTTCGATCCGCATCCGGGTGACAACATCGGCCTGATCGTCGAAGACCTGCGCACCGGCGGCAAACTGTTCTATGCGCCCGGCCTGGGTCAGGTGGACAATGCCCTGCTGGCCAAAATGGCCGAAGCGGATTGTTTGCTGGTCGATGGCACTCTGTGGGAAGACGATGAGATGCAGCGCCGTGGCGTAGGCACACGTACCGGTCGTGAGATGGGCCATCTGGCTCAGAACGGTCCTGGCGGGATGCTTGAGGTGCTCGACCAGCTTACCTCGCCACGTAAAGTGCTTATTCACATCAACAACACCAACCCGATCCTGGATGAAGACTCGACCGAACGCGCAGAAGTTGAGCGGCACGGTGTAGAAGTCGCGTGGGATGGCATGAGCATTGAGTTGTGATTAACGCTCACCCGGTCCTTTTATCTATCGAGGAGGCTAAACATGCCGCAAGCCCTCACTCCTGAAGAATTCGAACAAGCCCTGCGCGCCAAAGGCGCGTACTACCATATCCACCACCCGTACCATGTAGCCATGTACGAAGGCCGCGCGACCCGTGAGCAGATTCAGGGCTGGGTTGCCAATCGCTTCTACTATCAGGTGAACATTCCCCTGAAAGATGCCGCGATCATGGCGAATTGCCCGGACCGCGAGATCCGTCGTGACTGGGTTCAACGCATTCTCGATCATGACGGCGCACCTGGCACAGAGGGTGGTATCGAAGCCTGGCTCCGTCTGGCCGAGGCAACGGGGCTTGATCGCGAGCAGGTGTTATCTCAGGAGCTGGTTCTTCCGGGCGTACGCTTTGCAGTAGATGCCTACGTCAATTTTGCCCGCCGTGCCTCTTGGCAGGAAGCAGCCAGCAGTTCGCTGACCGAACTGTTTGCCCCACAGATCCATCAATCGCGCCTGGATAGCTGGCCCCAACACTATCCCTGGATCGATCCGGCCGGTTATGAGTACTTTCGCACACGCCTTGGTCAGGCACGCCGCGATGTGGAGCATGGCCTGCACATTACCCTACAGCACTACACCACCTATGATGCCCAGCAGCGCATGCTTGAAATCCTGCAATTCAAGCTCGATATCCTCTGGAGCATGCTGGACGCCATGAGCATGGCCTACGAGCTGAAGCGGCCGCCTTATCACACCGTTACTGACCAGCGCGTCTGGCATAAAGGAATTCAACTATGAGCTTTGACCGTACTCAGGTGCCGCGCTGGCGCCCTGGCTATCGTTTTCAGTTCGAACCCGCACAGAACGGCTTCGTACTGCTCTATCCGGAAGGGATGATCAAGCTGAATGAAAGCGCTGGCGCTATTGGCGAACTCATCGACGGCCAGCGTGACGTGGCCGCCATCATTGATGCGTTGAACGAACGCTTCCCAGGCGTCCCGGAACTCGGCGACGACGTGGAGCAGTTCATGGAGGTTGCTCGTGCAGAGCACTGGATCCAACTCAGCTAACTTGCCTGAGAAGCCTGCGGTAGGGCTGCCCTTGTGGCTCCTTGCAGAACTGACCTACCGCTGCCCCTTGCAGTGCCCCTACTGCTCCAATCCCCTGGACTTTGCGGCCCAGGGTAAAGAACTGACTACTGAGCAGTGGTTTACCGTCATGCAACAAGCCCGGCAGATGGGCGCGGCGCAACTGGGCTTTTCCGGCGGCGAACCCCTGGTACGCCAGGATCTGGCCGAGTTGATCGGCGAAGCCCGCAGGCTGGGTTACTACACCAACCTGATCACCTCTGGCATAGGCCTGACCGAACAGAAGATCGCTACGTTTCGTGATGCCGGGCTTGATCATATCCAGATAAGCTTTCAGGCCAGCGACGAAGAGGTGAACAACCTGCTCGCCGGTTCCAAAAAGGCCTTTGCCCAAAAACTGGAGATGGCCCGCGCGGTAAAAGCCCATGGCTATCCCATGGTGCTCAACTTTGTTACGCATCGGCATAATATCGATAAGATCGACCGCATTATCGAGCTGTGTATCGCCCTGGAAGCGGATTTTGTCGAGCTTGCGACGTGCCAGTTCTATGGCTGGGCGCAGCTTAACCGGGCCGGTCTGCTACCCACTAAAGAACAACTGGTACGCGCCGAACGCATCACCAATGAATATCGCGCCAAGCTCGAAGCTGAAGGCCATCCCTGCAAGCTGATCTTTGTTACGCCGGACTATTATGAAGAACGTCCCAAGGCCTGCATGAACGGCTGGGGTAGTATCTTCCTCACCGTCACGCCGGATGGCACCGCACTGCCCTGCCACGGCGCTCGCCAGCTGCCGATCCAGTTTCCGAATGTGAAGGATCATAGCCTTCAGCACATCTGGTATGACTCCTTTGGCTTCAATCATTTCCGCGGTTACGACTGGATGCCTGAACCCTGCCGTAGCTGCGATGAAAAGGAAAAGGATTTTGGAGGTTGCCGCTGTCAGGCCTTCATGCTGACCGGTGATGCCGCCAATGCTGATCCAGTGTGCAGCAAATCCCCTCATCACGACGTGATCCTCAACGCCCGTACCGAAGCGGAGCATGCCACTCAAACCATTGAGCAGCTAAGCTTTCGCAATGAGCGGAACTCTAAGCTTATCGCCAAAGCCTGAGTCCTACACAGCAACGGAGAAGCCCCATGGCCGACCAGCACCCTGCCTCTACAGACGGCACCTTTACCGCTCAACAGGCCGTCGCGGCAGGCATCGACTTTGCCGAACTACAGGTATCGGCCTTAGGCCTTTTCTGGAATCAATATGACCCTGCAGACGGCGCCTGCCGACTTTGGCACTGGCACGACCGCAAGGCACACTGCCTGACGCCTGATGGCTACAGTGCACGCAGCCGTGTTTATGAGTACGGGGGCGGCGCATTCTGCCTGACCGAAACGGACGCTGTTTTTGTCAACGACTCGGATCAACAGCTTTACCGTCAGCCGCTTGATGGCAGCCAGCCTATAGCTCTGACCCAAGGCAAGCGCCGCTACGGTGATTTGCAGCATGCAGCCAACCTCATTATGGCGGTGGAAGAAAGCCATGAAGACGATGCGGTCATCCACCGGCTCGTCGCCATCCCACTGGCAGCCGGCCAACGTCAGGTACTGGCCGAAGGCGCTGACTTTTACGCCTCACCTACGTTGAGCCCCAGCGGTAAGCGTCTGGCCTGGATCGAATGGAGCCGTCCGCACCAGCCATGGACCTCTACACGACTCATGTGCGCCGAGCGCCTGGATAATGGTCAGTGGGATGCGCCGGTATGTATCGCAGGCAAAGACCTGGAATCGATTCAACAACCCCGCTTTGATGAGCAGGATCAGCTCTATTGCCTGTCAGACCGTGACGGCTGGTGGCAACCGTGGGGAGAGTGCACATCAGGTGTCAGCAGGCTTACTGCCATCAAGGCCGATCATGCAGCAGCGCCCTTTCAACTGGGCGGCAGAAGTTGGTATAGCCTGGGTGGAGAGCGCTATATAGCCACTTGGTTCGAGGAAGGCTTTGGGCATCTGGGCCGACGCCTGGCGGATGGGCGGGTGCACCGATTCGCGGAAGACTTTACGCGCTTCCGCAGTCTGGCCCTGCACAATGAGCACATCTACTGCATTGCTGCAGCGCCCAATCGTCCCTCGTGCATCCTTGAAATCAATGGCCAGAACGGTGACATCGAGATCCTGGCTGGAGGCGTTGCGCCATTGCCCAGTGAGCGCATCAGCCAACCACAAGCCTTGCGTTATCCCAGCGGCGAAGGCGAAGCCCATGGCTTTTTTTATCCAGCCATGACAGGAGAGGATAAACCGCCCCTGGTTGTGTTCATTCATGGCGGCCCTACCTCTGCCTGCTACCCCGTATTCGATCCGCGCATTCAGTACTGGACACAACGCGGCTTTGCCGTTGCCGATCTCAATTATAGAGGCAGTACCGGGTACGGACGCGCGTACCGCAATGCACTTCATCTCGGGTGGGGTGAGGCTGATGTAGAGGATGCCTGCGCCGTTGTAGACTACTTGGCAGAGAAAGACCTGATCGAGCCCGCCTATGCCTTTATTCGCGGTGGCAGCGCCGGCGGTTACACGGCCCTATGTGCACTGGCATTCCACGATGTGTTCTGTGGCGGTGCTAGCTTATACGGTGTAACAGATCCGGCGGCATTAGCCCGCATAACACACAAGTTCGAAGCCGACTATCTGGACTGGCTCATCGGCGATCCCAAAGAGGATGCCGAGCGCTATCGGGCGCGAACACCTTTACTGCATGCCGACAAGATCGAAGTTCCAGTCATCTTCTTCCAGGGCGAGTTGGATGCTGTAGTCGTTCCGGAGCAGACTCGCGCCATGCTTCATGCCTTAAAAGACCGCGGTATCCGTGCTGAAGGCTATTTCTACCCCACCGAACGTCATGGTTTTCGACAAGCTAAAAACCAGGCCCATGCCCTTGAACACGAGTGGCTTTTTTATCGCAGCGTGATCGACCAGAGCGCCTGACTCAGAGGGTTTCCAGCGCTTCGCTACTGGAAACCCTCTTCCTTGACGCTTGCAGCACACTAACCGACGACGGTATAAACCACTCGTCTCTTGGACGAGGTCGGGCTCTTGCGCCTAAGCGCCAGTAGCGATACATCTTGCCTCGAGCGTGCCATATCTCTGCAAAGGCCACATGAGGAACACCGCGATGGAACCGCAAGTCCGCCCTGCTCCCACCCTCACCGATTACCTCTATGCATCCCCTATCAAGAACGAACTCGATGAAAGCCTTAATGTGGTCGAACGCTTGCTGACTCGCTCTGAAAACCGCATTGCGGAATTAATCGAGCTGAGCAATATGAGCAGCGACCTAAAGTTGATTCATATCCAGAATATCGAATCAATGATCACGGCCGCTATCAGGCAGACAGAGGACTCGGCCAGCCACATGCGAGCCCATGAAGTCATAGAGTTCTGTCAGCACTTACGGGGCACGTTGCGCCTAAGTTGAACCGGCACACTTTCCATATGCCAACCATGCAACATACTGATGTGAGAACTCGCTCGGTTTTGCAATAAAGTTGGCATCCATGGATTCACAGATGAACTTACCCGATATGATTCGGGCCGTTAATTATTCTCTGTGAGAGCCAAGGAATGGACTCCCTGCATAACCGTACTGCATCCCGTCTTGCTGTTCCCTTATTAATGGTTGCCGCCTGGTTTCTAGGACACGAAACCCAGGCGCAGCCTTCACTCAATATGCCGAGCCTCACGTCTGTCTACCTGAAAGTACCGGCCGCGTTGCCCAGCTCCGCTACACAGGCCGAACTCTCTGTCCGCCCCTGGAAACCCGCCAGCGCTAACACTCGTCAGGTCCCACAGCGCTGGGTCTTTTAACGCGTTCCGTCTTGCCTCGCAGGCCGGCCCTGGCCTGCAAAAGCATTGTCCTATACAACGTCTGCAGCCTCACGTGTCGAGTGAGTGCGCGTCACAAAGTATAGAACCACACCGACCCCAAGCAGAATACCGGCACGCAACCAAGTCTCAGCGCTTTGCTGGCTAAGCAGCACCAGACAGGACACGATGGCCAGCAGCGGTACAAGCGTAGGCGTCCGAAAATGAGGCTGATCAACTTTGTCACGACGCAGTACCAGAACGGCCACATTTGTACTCATGAACACAAAGAGCAGCAAAAGTACGACCGTTTCGGCCAATGCGGATAACGTGCCCGTGACAGTTAGCGCCATTGCCACCAGAGTAGTAGCGATAATGGCCACCCAGGGCGTACGCCGGCGTGGTAGTACACGTCCCAGTACTGAAGGCAGCAAGCCTTCCTCGGCCATACCGTAAGCCAGACGGCTGGCCATAATCATGGTAAGCAACGCGCCGTTGGAAACCGCCAGCAGAGCAGCCACCGCAAACAGCTGCGGTGGAATGCCATAGCCTGTTGCGCGCACAACATCCAGCAACGGTGCAGAAGAGCCAACCAACTGCTCCGGCGGCAAGACGATGGAGGCAGCCAGGCCAACCAGAACATAGATCGCTCCGGCGATCAGTAACGCACCAAAGAGTGTGCGCGGGTAGATACGCCGTACATCCTTCACTTCTTCAGCAATATTGGCTGATACCTCAAACCCAACAAAAGAGTAGAAAGCAAGCAGCGCTGCACCCAATACTGCCGCCGGTGGCGACGTTCCCTCAGTAAACTGCAGAACACGTGCTGGCTCACCCTGCCCATGGCTGAGGTACAACGCTGCCAGAACGACAACCAGCAAAAGCCCGGACAGCTCTATGAGCGTCATGACCAGATTGGCATTAAGTGATTCCTTGATTCCGCGGGCATTTAGCAGAGCAACAAATGTCAGAAAGGCCAAGGCTGTTGCGGTAGGCGAAACCTGAATAAATGCTCCGAGATAATCACCTGCAAATGCCAGGGAAAGCCCGGCCGCGCTGGTAACGCCAGCCGCCAGCATCGAAAAGCCCACCAGAAAGGAAATGACAGGATGCTTGAAGGCTCTTGCTGCAAATACCGCTGCGCCTCCAGCTTTTGGGTATTTGGTAACAAGCTCTGCATAAGAAGCCGCTGTCAGCATCGCAAATCCCATTGCGACGACTAGGGGTACCCAAATAGCTCCGCCTACTTCGCCTGCAATCTTGCCTGCCAAGGCATATACCCCTGCGCCAAGCACATCTCCCAGGATGAATAGCAAAAGCAAAGGCCCGGTAACTACGCGGCGCAATTTTGTATCTGGTTCCGGTGAGGAGGTCGACATATGTAATCTTCCTATGAGCGTCAGGCGCTGACACACGAGTTAGCAAGTCTGGATCAGGGCAGGACACCCACTGCACGCCGCTGTAACCCTTCCGTCTGGTTGAGCCTTTGGCAGTAGTACTCTACTGAAGGCCTCATTCATCGACCGCATGAGGCTGCCATCGGTTCGATATCCAATCAGCGCACCCATCAGGAAGCTATTGAAACCTCTCGATTCTCGGAACCAAGTAGGGATCAGAAGTATCAGCTTACTAATATCAAATAGACCTCAATCCCTTAGCCTTTCATGGAGAACACACATGTCAGCTTCCAAGGTTGCCCTGGTCGTTGGGGCAAGCGGCATCATCGGTAATGCTGTTGTTGAAACCCTGGCTGAAAGCCCAGAATGGCGAGTCCGCGCCGTGCGCCGCACATTCGTACCTAACGTTGAAACCATCGATCTTGATCTGACCGACGCCGATGCTACTGCCGAAGCCTTGCGTCAGGCAGGCGACACCACCCACGTCTTTTATGCAGCGTTGCGACCTGACAGCAGTCTGGCCAAAGAGGCCGAGATTAACGGCGCCATGCTGCGCAACGTGCTGGACGGTCTCAAGGCTGCTGGCGCCAAGCTTCAGCGAGTCGTTCATTATCAGGGAGCCAAAGTGTATGGCGTGCACCTAGGGCCAACGGCTGCACCGTTTTATGAGGATGACTCTCGTCACCTCTCTCCCAACTTCTATTACACTCAGGAAGACCTGCTACGCGAGCGCGCCGCTCAAGGTGAATTCGAATGGTCGATCCTGCGTCCTGACGTCGTAGTAGGCGATATTGCGGGCAATCCTATGAATATTGCCTTGGTCATAGGCGCCTTCGCAGCCTTGAGCAAGCAGGCCGGTGTGCCCTTGCGCTTTCCCGGCTCGATGAAGGCCTACCGGGAAGTGCTGGCTCAGTTGACCGATGCACGCTGGCTCGCACGCGCCAGTGTATGGGCCGCCCTGGATCCGGCAGCCCGTAACGAAGCCTTCAATCTGGTTGGCGAGCCTTTCCGCTGGGAGCGGCTCTGGCACAAAATTGGTGAGGCTCTGAATATAGAGGTTGCCGATCCACAGCCCTTCTCCCTCGCGGCACAGATGCCCAGCAAGGCTGACGATTGGCAAAAACTGATTGAACAGCACAGCCTGGAGCCCGTGCCGTACGAAAAGCTGGTAGGCTGGAAGTTTGGAGACTTTGTCTTTAACACCGAGTTCGACATGATCTCGGACATGGGCAAGATTCGTCGAGCGGGCTTTACAGAGGCCGTTAGCACCGAAGATTGCCTAATCGGTGCAATCAAACGCTTACAGGAAAAGAAATATATTCCATAAGCAAATAGTCTCGCCCAAGCAGATCTGCTTGGGCGAGATAAAGAAACTACTGAGCCGAAGCGTGCATCGCCTTGTCAGGCGAGGTCCGTAGCGCAGGAGATAACGATTGAACCGCTTTCCAGGCTGCCTGCTGCAACTCTGCGGCGTTGGCCTTTTCCAAACGCTTGGATTCTGCGGCAGTCGGTTGAGGCGGCATTTTGCCGTAGATCAGCGAATAGAACACCGAGGCGCCTATATACGAGCCCGTAAACGAAGGGTGGCTACCATCCGGCAGGAACAATGAGGGCTGCGGCTTTTCAGCCAACGCTGTCTGCCAGGCCTGACCCACCGGCGCCAACAGAGCGCCTAGCTCATCAGCCAATGTGGTGTAGGCCTTATCCAGTTTGGCCTGCATGGCCGGGTCATTCTGGCGAGCCCAAGTCAGGTACAGGATTGTCTTGGCACCGTGCTTTTTAACCTCGGCATCGATCAACCGCGCATATTTATACATGAACTCCGGATTCTTGACCGGCAACATACTGTGCTCTTGCAGAACAACATAATCCCACTTCTGCTCCTGCAAAGCCTGTTGAACGTCCTTTTTCGTCCAATGCTGCTCAAGCGATGCCCCGGAAAAGGCCAGCGTCTTGGTTTCTATGGGGCGTGATTGCTTATCCTGCTTGGACATCCCACTCAGAACAGCTGGCAAGTCGTTTACATAGGTGTAGCTGTTACCCACAAACAGAATTCTGATCGGGTCCGTCTGGCTCTGCTGAGCCTGAGCGTATGCCGTACCTGCGAGAAACAAAAAGAAGAGCATCGTGATCTGTCGAATGCTGATTCGCATGCGTATCCTCTCAGCGCGATAAAATGAAACACCCCGAAGCACCCTACGTCATCGGGAGGCTTTCACTCTGACAGGCATTCCACTGCTTTTGTTAGCCTGCAACCGTGCGTTAGCTCCCACAACGCACATGTTTATCAAGCAAGGCACATGTAGGTGTGGATCATGTTTGAGTGATCGATTAAATGCGCATACTTTCAGCAGCCAAATAAAAAAGAGATGACTTTTAATAAAGACATCTCTCTTATAAAGACTAAAAGACAACTCAGGAAAGCTCTGAAATTAATTTGAATAATTAGCTAGAGCGAATAACTCTATTAGTTATCGTCACATCCAGAACCTGAAACGTCGTACTCCATGACATGAATCTGATTCTGATGATCTTCATAAGTCATGCGTACCGGGCGAATGCCGCAAAAGCTGGTGATATCCGGACTATCAATGACGCGCTTGATATCCAGATGATCCGAGTACGTATAGTGCTCTACAGCAGGCGTGCTGGCAGCAGGGAGGTTCTGGGCAGCAAATACAGAGCTACTAGCAAGGACAAGGGCAGCTACAATCAAACCTTTCATTTTCATCTCACTTCCAATCATAAAGTTACCTTCTCCCTGATAAACAAGTAGGTAAATACCCACTTATAAACAGGTCCGGGATTTATTCTTTAATTATCGGAACGGGGCAGAACAGGGAGATGACATAATGATTACAGAAAAGTCATTATAGATATAATGCCAAGTAGACAAATGAATATTGCCTAATCAGTAACGAATACGATTTTAGTCTTTGTATTTCAACTCATACCTCTAAAATGAGAGATAGCTCATCTTTCAAGCTATCTACTACACAGGCGCGTCAAGTCATTTGCTGAAGACTACTGCTCGATAAGTGGCTATGTCAGCTAGCCGTTGCCTCTATGCGCCTCACAGACTTAGCACCAAAGCGGAACTCAACCTTTTGACTTGCGGGATTATGTTTAAGAAGACAGGTACGTGCCTCTGGAATAGTGCCCACCTTAACCGATGCCATCTTCTGCCGAGAAGCGCATGCCTTAGCTTCACAAATTGTCTCTTCCCTTTTCAGCCAACAGCTATCGCCGCCTTTAAGGTACAGTCGTTTCTCGTGGTGTAGAAACGTGCGCCTTGTAATAGACGATCTGACTATAGCCTCCCAGCGCTCTCCTAACATGTGCTCAACAGAATGCCATCATCAAACGCAGGTAATAGCTCCTTGCAATCGCTCGCGCTGAAGCAATCAACCACTTTTAAAAAAACGTTAGTTTTTAAGCAATTAAATAAAAAATAGGGTTGACACAGGGCTTTGGAGAAAGAATAATGCGCGCCTCGGATGGCTACGTAGCTCAGCTGGTTAGAGCATAGCATTCATAATGCTGGGGTCCGGGGTTCAAGTCCCTGCGTAGCCACCACCTATTTCCAGGGTCTAGCTTCGGCTAGACCCTTTTTTATTGCCTATGAAACTCCAATAAAAAGGCCAGCTCCTGAGCTGGCCTTTTTATTACTTATTTTCTGTCAGCCGCCTGTGGCGCCTACTGCATGCAAATTAGCCATAGGCTTGGCTTTTACTGCCCGCAGATCTGCAAGGAACTTGTCTCGCCAGGAGGCCAGGTCATTCTTGCGAATAATCCGCATCATATCCTCGTAACGGTCCTTACGCTCCTGCAACGGCATTTGAATGGCTCGATCTAAGGCTTCAGCCATGCCAACAGTATCGTAAGGGTTCACAATAAGCGCTGAGTTAAGCTCACGAGCCGCACCTGCAAAGCGTGACAGCACCAGAACGCCTGGATCTTCAGGGTCCTGCGCAGCAACATACTCCTTAGCTACCAGATTCATTCCGTCCCGCAATGGCGTAACCAAGCCAATATCAGCAGAGCGGAACAGCCCCATAACGGTACGGCGGTCGTAGCTCTTGTTCAGATAACGAATCGGTGTCCAATCCAGCTCCGAGAAGCGACCATTGATATGGCCCGCCTGTGACTCAAGCTGTTGACGAATATGCTGATAAGTTTTCACATCGGAACGCGAAGTCGGTGCGATCTGGACAAACTGCACCCGCTTACGGTGATCAGGGAAACGCTCCAAGAGCTTTTCATAAGCGCAGAAACGCTCAACCAGCCCCTTTGAGTAATCCAGACGGTCTACGCTGACAATCGTCTTGTACGGCACGCCTTCAATGCTGCGCGAGATGAAATTACGCCGCGCACGATAGGATTCTGCCTGCTTGATGATATCGTCTGGGACGGTACCGATTGGATACACTTCGGCGCGGAAGCTGTGACCATATGCTGTCAGGCTGCCATCACTTTCCAGCACACCGCGAACTTCGCGGGTGATGTAGTCTTGAAAGGCCAGCTTGTCCGTTTCCGTCTGAAAGCCCACCACATCGTAAAAGCACAACGTCTTGAGCAGCTCATTGTGTGGCGGAATGGCTGTCAGGATTTCAGGTGCCGGGAATGGCGTGTGCAGGAAGAACCCGATACGGTTGCGGATACCGATCATCTGACAGGCTTCCGCAAAGGGAATCAGGTGGTAATCATGCACCCAGATAATATCGTCAGGCTTTAGCAGAGGCTTGAGACGCTCTGCCATAGCTGCGTTAACGCGACGGTAACCATCGTACTCTTCCCGGCTATAGCGGGAGAGGTCAACCCGATAATGGAAGACAGGCCATAACGTGGCGTTGGCAAATCCGCGGTAGTACTGATCATAGTCACGCTTGTTCAGCGCGAAAGTATGATAGGTGATGTTATCGTGTGTCTCGTTTTTCCCAGGCGGTACTTCCTCATTGGAAACCTCGCCGTTCCAGCCCAGCCAAATACCGCCTGACTGACGCAATGCGTCGAGCACGCCTACTGCCAATCCCCCCGACGGAGCCTTACCCGGTTCAATGGGTGCTACACGGTTAGAAACTACCACCAAACGGCTCATCTTCAATCCTCTTGTTCTACGTGTGCACTACCGGCTTGTTCTGCCAGGCCGCACAGCCAATCAGCCACAGCTTCAACCGACTCCAGTCGTTGCTGCGCCACAGTCGAGCCTTCTCCAATTTTGATGGAGAGACCTCCCATTTCATTAATGACTTCAAAGCCGGCCTCATCGGTCAGGTCATCACCGAGAAAGACAGGAACTCGTCCATCAAAGGGTGCCTCACGCATGAAGGTACGAATAACCGCCCCCTTGCTTGCGCCTTTAGGCTTGAGTTCAAACACACTTTTGCCAGGCTGCAGGGTCAACTGCTGCGGATACCGTTCAACCAAGGCTTCGGCAATCCGCCGTGCTTCATCTTCCAGCTCAGGCGCCTGCCGATAATGCAGTGCAAAGGCCATCCCCTTACTTTCCAGATAAAGCTGGGGATACGGCTCAATGGCTGCCTCAAGCTCTGCGGCTATACGCCCCAACAGCTCATCGTCGAGTGCCAGCCGATGCACTTGCCCAGCATAATCACGACGCTCAGCGCCATGAATGCCACCTGCAGGCAACTGCAGCGGTTTGACCAGATGATCGATATCATCGATTCGACGTCCAGACACTACCGCGACAGGAATGCCTGCCTGAGTAAGCGCATGAATAGAAGAAAGCGTTTTTTCAGGAATGAAAACCTGCTCGGGGCGGGGCTGTATAGCTGCAAGCGTTCCGTCCAGATCAAGGAAAAAAGCGCAGCGCTGAAGAGGTACGGGTAGTTCGATCTCTGAATTCATCATGTACGCTCTGACTATGGATTTTCACTATCGTTCGAGGGGCTTTTCGACAACTACTTGGCAAACCGAGCATAGGTGAACAAAGGAATCCCGTCGTCGAAATGGGGTCACACCAACATGACCCAACTGTATGGGATAGCCGAATCTCTTGAGGAGACGCTTATGAAAAAGCCCGATATGAACCGAGACCCGCTACCTATTGATGACAATGAAGATCGCATGGGCGGCATGCAGGAACTTGACTTTAACGACGAGCTATTCCATGGCAAAGACCGAGGCCAGCAGACGGAAGAAGACTACGAAGGCCAGTTCCCGCCTGAGCGTGTGAGCGAAGCGGGTATGACTGAAGGCGAAACGGTCGATCATCACGTCACAATGGATGACATGGCCCCAGAGACCTTGCTTGATGACTCTGGCGCACGCAATCCTGATGAGTACGGCGATGCCTGGCCTGTAGACAAAGAGCTGACTGTTGTCAGCGATAGAGACATCGGCGGCGGTGTCGGTATGGACGAGGCCGAAATGGGCCGCGTCCTACCGCTGGATGGCGAGAAGTGGGATGGCAATCCAGATGAAGTAAATGAGGCAGACCAGCGTCGTGCCGAAAACTCAGCTGACTTAGATGCAACCGACCTCGATATTGAACAACCCGCCGATGACTTTGATCTAGACGAGAAGAAGCCAGGGCACTAAGTCCTGGCTCAATCCAGCAGCGTACACGCCATGACCAAGGCATCCTCACGCCCATCAGCGGCAGGATAGTAATCACGGCGGCGGCCTATTTCATTGAAACCATAGCGTTCATAGAGCCGGTACGCTGCCTGGTTACTCTCACGGACCTCGAGAAAGCACTCCTTGGCCTCAGACAAGCGAGCCTGTTCCATAAGATGATCCAAAAGCCTGAAACCCAGGCCTTTGCCCTGGCTTTCAGGCTTCACGGTGATATTCAGTAGATGCGCTTCATCTAAAATGACATTGATCACACCGTGTCCTACCTGCTGCTCACCGTCAAATATTACCCAGCAGTCATAGGATTTAAGTCCATCCTGAAAAATGCCCCGCGTCCACGGATGGCTAAAGGCTGCATATTCAATTTTAAGAACGGTATTAAGATCGGCCTCAGTCATCGGCCGGAAATGGATGGAATCGCTCATCTAACATCTGTCCAACGGGGGCGAATACGTTGCATGGCACGCCATACATCAGCTTTGAGGCGAGGCTGTTCCATAAGGGCTTCAAGCCCTGGAATGACCCAGGCAGAACCGAGACTATCCAGCCGAATTTCCTGACATTCAATAGCCACCTCATCACTCGAAACAAAGCGCGCCGCTGCATGGCCTATCAGCCATAAGCAATCACAAACTTCGGTCTCCAACTGAGACGCGACTACACTCTGCACAAAACTCCGTGCTTCGGCAGGCCCCTGGTCAAGCGCAACATTAGCCAACAGCGGCCAGCGGATAGGCTCGCCTAATAATTGGGGACTGTCGGGCAGTCCAGCGGCATGCAGCATATTTCTAAGCAAGACATAAGCAGGATCACGCCCCGCTAGCGAAGCGCTTGCGGGTAGATCAACCAATAAGAGGCAACACCCGGCTCGCAATAACTGCAAGGAAAACCGGGGCGGAGCCTCACGCTTGATTGGCTCAGGACGAGGCTCCGGTTCAGGCGTGGTTGCTTTAACCGGCAAAACGGCTGAGCGTTCCGGCTTCACCAGCCTGGCTGCTGGCACGTCCACTTTAGGGGTCGGCTTGGCTATAACGGGGGCAGACTCAACCTCAGGCAGGTCAGCCGGCTCGACATACTCCAGCAATTCCAAACGGGAAGGCGCGGCAAAAGGCAGCTCCGTTCGAGGCAGCCAGACGTCTATCTGCATGGCTCGCAGATACGCGCGGCGCCGATCTTCGGCCATCATTGGCAGCATTCCGTCAGCAACAAAGAAGTCATCTGGCTCATCATAGATCAGCGCCGTAGAAGACGCTGCAAAAAGACCGATTATCGCTCGCCTTGGCACCAGACGGAAAGGCAAAAGCGCACTCATTACGCAAACTGATCGACCCTATGCCAAAGCTAACCCTCTACCAGGCCATGCAGTACAATTGGCTCTTTTGTGTAGACAGCCTCGCCATGATCGACCCCAAGCGCGTCCTCCGTGCACTTGCCGAACACTGGGCGCAGCTGGACCCGCTGTGCGAGCATTTCGATAGCGGCACCCTGAGCCTTGTAGAACTCCGCGCCCGACTCGGCGCACAGTTGCCTGACAGCACGCCAGCCGATATCACCGCACTGCTCGATGCGTGGATTCGTCTGGATATTCTGGTCCCGGTTGCCAAGAGCCCAAACCGCTTCGAACTCAATGCGCAGATTCATGACTTTCTAGCCTACCTACGTCGCGAGCATCGCCTGGGGTTATGTCTAGAGATTGAAGCTTATCTGCGTCATCTTGAGCGCCTAGCTGCCCATATTCAGGATGCCTTCGAGGCCCGGGACAGCAACGAACTGGCTCGTCAGTTACGTCTGCTGGATATGCGTGTACGGGACGTCCTGAAAAAGTTGAGCAACGACGAGCATGCACTTGTAGGTGTTGCCGAGCGAGCCAAGACCAGTGACCGCCAGATTCCCCTGCGCCAGCGTTACGCCGAGGTCTTGGCTACCTGGGATGAATACGTCGAACCCATGATTCAACTTGTTTCGGCTGATGGCATCTTCGAGAAAGGCGTCAACCGGGTCGAGCATGTCCTGCTACGCCTGATGGGCGAGCAACATCGTCTTGGCCAACTCGTAGATGATGATCTATTGCTGCGCACCCATGCCCGTATTCTTGAGATGCAAACCACGGCTCAGCTTTCCCTGCGGCGGGCACGTGAACTATTGCTGCCTCTGCGTGAAGAGGCTCGCCGCCACAACGCCATTACTCGTGGCGCTGCCCTGGCGCTGTCTGCTATTCGCCGCAAAGGCCTGGATGCCGTTCCCCAAACAGCAATGCCCTTGTTCAGCCGACCTCAAAGTGTGTTTCTGGGTACGGCCTCGCAAGTGGAAAGCTATGTGTATGCCCTGGCTCATTTCGAGCCCAAGCCTGCGCAATTTCCCAAGGCAAGCGAGTCGCGCAAGGAAACTGCAAGGTCCAAGGCACCCCGTACCGCGCGCGAAATGCTGGATCGCTGTGAGAATGCCCTGCCTATGCCAGACCTGATGATCTGGCTACTCGATCAGGAACCCGAAGGCGCCACTGACGAACTCCTGTACTGGTTCTCTCGGCTCTCTCGTGACAGCCGGTTCCAGCGCGAGCGCCTGCCTCGCCGTGACTACGATACAGCCAAGCACCGGGTCAGCCTGTGCTCTTTCGCCCTCTCCGCCCGAGATACTGCGAGCAACACTCATGCACATTGATTTAACCGAACTCTCCCTGCTCACGCCTATCTTCCGCGAGCTGCTCAAAGGCTTTCACATCAGTCGCCGTGAGCCGGAGCTATATGCACAACTCTCCAATCTTCAGGATGCCTATCGCACCCTTTTCAAGGCGCTAGGCTTTGAACTTGTCTGCGACACACGTGGCTTCTATTACTTCGTCCCTGAACAAATGGGCGCCCAAGTAAACAAGACGGCTCAGCGGTTGGCGCTCTTTACATTCATCATGGTTGAGCACCTTGCCGACCAAGGCCGTGATCCGCTGAGCGTTCTGGATGGTGGTAGCCTCGGCCGAGACGAATTGCCCGCATTACTCGAAAAATACCGCGACCTGTTCCTGCAGGCGGAAGTACAGACTCAGGATGAGCTAGAGGAAAAGATTCTCCGGCGCCTGACTCAACTGGGCTTTGCCTCGGAAGACAACGGCATCTACCGCTTCCTACCGCCCATGCACCGTTTTCTGGATGTCTGCCTGGCGGTCCAGCAAGACCGAGACCTTGCCGCCACGCTCCACAGCAACTTGCCACTCCCTGTACCAGCGCTAGTTGATGATGACGCCGACTCGCTAAGTAGCCCCTCTGCCGGGGATAACGAGGACGAACTGGCGCGAGCCATAGCTGAAGAACGCGCCCATCAGGAGACCGAAGCATGAGCCTTACCCGTTACGGCATACGCCGCTTCGCCCTACTTAATACAGCGGGTTACAGCCTGGGCCTTTTCCCGCTTGAACATCCCTTATCGGTGTATGGCGCCAACAACCTGGGCAAGAGTGCTTCGATCAATGCGCTTCAGTTCCCCATATTGGCCCGCATGTCTGACATGAGCTTTGGCAAGTACAACCTGGAGCAGTCACGCAAGTTCTACTTCGCCACAGACACCAGTTACATACTGGTAGAACTCTTCCTGCCCCATGGCTCTCACGTCATTGGCGTAGTAGGTCGAGGGCCAGGAGGCGGCTTCGGACATCAGTTCTTTGCCTATGCGGGTGAACTTGATCTGGCTCATTACCAGAAGAACGGCACCTGTCTGCGACAGCGTGAATTGTTCAAGAACCTGGAGCGCGAAGGCATCAAAGCGTATGAAGTCAAACCCGAAGAGCTCCGGCGTCTTCTGGTTGGTGGCCATACATCTATCCCGCTGGATCTGACATTGATTCCGTTGCGCTCCACCAGCGAGCAAAGCCTCAAAACCTTCCGCGCATTGTTTATCAACCTCTTGCATATGCGAGAGATTACGGCCGCCAAGCTCAAGCAGTTATTCCTCGACGCGTTTGAACACAGCTTGCGCTCCGGCAGTGTCGACTACATTGCCGCTACCGAAGAGGCCTTCCGTGACGTACGCCGTATGGAGCAGGACTATCAAGCGCTGGTGGCTGCCGGCCCGCTGGTAGAAGCATTGGCCAATGGCGTCCAACAACGTGAACGACTACGCGGCAAGCTGCACCGCCTCTCCCCATTACTGGATGCGCTTCTTGGTGCCTGGCAAACCTATTCGGAAGACCGTCGTGATGAGCTAGTGAGCCAGGCCGAGCATTTCCGCAGTGAGCAAGACCGACTACAGAATACTCAGCGAAACAGCACCCAGGAGATGATGCGCCTGGAGCGTCAGCTCAGCGATACTCAGCGTTGGCTAGGCGAAATGGCTGCTCTGAAAAATCGCTTTGCCCTGATTGAGTCTGCGGCTCAGCTTGAGCAGAACCTCATGGCCGCCAAAGATGCCCATGATGAACTCGCTGGTGCTTTGTCTCAGTCACGACAATTCAGTAGTGATGATCTCGACGAGCGTGTCCGCGACCTTGAGAAACGCCTAAAATCAATCAATCAACAGCTGGATCACGCCGATAACAACAGCTACGCACGTCTGCGTGAAGAGTTTTCGCAGCAGGATGTTGATCGACTGATGCGCCTGTTTAATGGTGCACTGTTCAGCTTGCCCTTGGGCGAGCGAGGCGTTCAGCTGGATAATGAGCATTGGATAAAAACACTTAATGCTGTACTGGACGCCTTTAAGGGTGATCGCTTTGAGGCTCCAGGCCTTTCGATTGATCTTTCGTCCATTGAGCCTCCGACGTTGCAAGCCTTGGCTGATAGGGCTGCATTGCGTGACCAGCGTGACCGCCTGGAGCGAGAGCTTAAACAATTAAAGACTCAGCAGGCAGTTGCTGCCGACCGAGTCATGAGCAAAGCTCAATCTGACAAGCTCTATCAAGACGTGCTGGATGCCCAGAAAGCCCTGGAAGACTTCCGCCGCTATCAGACTCTGGTCGCTCAAGAACCTGAAAAACTCGAGCAATCTGCCCAGCTTGAGGCCTCGCAAGACGAACTCAAGCGCTCAAGCGATGCTTTTACCGAACGTGTTCAACAGGTTTCTGTAAAACTTCAGCTCATTGCGCGTCAATTGGCTGATCTGGAAGCTAAACAACGCACTTTGGAAGATGCGCTACGCCGCAGGCAACTACTTCCTAGCGACCTTCCTCAAGGCACCCCCTTTATGGAGTCTGTAGATGATTCGCTGGAAAACCTGCTGCCCCTGTTGAATGATTACCAGGATACCTGGCAAGCACTGCAACGTATCGATACTCAAATCGACGCGCTTTATGCTCAAGTTCGTCTCAAGGGGGTTGCCAAGTTTGACAATGAAGAAGATCCCGAACGCAGGTTGACCTTACTCGTCAATGCCTATGCCCATCGTCAGGATGAGGCATTGACCCTTGCCAAGGCTCGCCGCGCGGCGGTCACGGATATTGCCCGAACTCTACGCAACATCCGTAATGACTACGACAACCTTGAGCACCAGTTGAGTCTTTTCAATCGTGAGATCAATCGTCGACAGGTCTCGAATCTGGAAAGCTTTCGCATCGTGCTTGCCCCCAACAAGGAGGCGCTCAAGCACATCGACCAGATCATTCACAGCGCAGGCCAATACGAAGAAGGCGAAACGCTTTCTGTCTTCGATCTCACCCAAAGCGCCGAGCAGGACGCCAAGAATGAAGAGGCCAAGGAGTACCTGGCCCGCCTGGTCGCGGCTAACCACAATCAGCTAGGCTTGAAAGACCTGTTCGAACTGGCCTTTGAAATTACCAAGGTTGGTGGTCAGCCCATCATCCACACCGACATTGACGGTGCGGCTTCAAACGGCACAACCATGACCATCAAAGCGCTAACCAACATGTACTTGCTCCTGCACCTTATGGACCGTGAACAGGCTAGCCGTATACGGTTACCCTACTACCTCGATGAAGCTGCCGACATCGATGAGCGCAACCAAACGGCCTTGATCGAGACGAGTCGCCAGCTAGGTTTCGTACCGATACTTGCCAGCGTAAAGCCTCAAGTGGCGGCGCATGTAGCTATTGACTTGGAAGGTGGAAGCAGCCCTAACGGTATTTATATTGACGAAGACGACTGGAAATACATTCATCGTAGAGAGGATTCGGTAGCACCTGAAGCAACAAAAGTGCTCGAAGAAGAGCAGGCCTAAGCCTGTTCTTCTCAGTTGGCGTTACCTAATTTGATCTTTGGCGACCAACCCTGCCAGTCAGGCTCTACTTCATCAAACAGAACAAACGTCTGCCCTGGCAGGGCCTGTTTACCCATATCAGTTTCAGGAGTAGCAAAGGCAATTCCGCCTTCTAACAGAGCTTCAAATGAGTTGCTTCGTAGTTTGACGCCTTTAAACAGGCTTGCATCCACAGCAACACCACTTGCATTCCAGAACCGCGTTCCTGCATGTATCAAAGGGGCATAGCGCGGCTCGATCAGAATATGTACCAGTACGCGGCTAGCTTCGCTGCTTAGCTCCAAACGCGTCACCTTACCCACCGGCATCTCTTTATAGCTCACCTCAACACCAGGCTTAAGCGAGCCACGTCGAGATGCGCTAAGTACCAAATGCAACCCTGGCTCCTTATCCAGCGTATTCGGCGGCTCAGGCAAAACATCAAAATGGGTTTTGGCAGCACCTACTCGAGCGGCAGGTAAAACTTCGATATAGCGTCCCGTTACCAGCGTTCCCAAGTTTTCCGTTCTTAAAAGCCCCAGCTCTGGCTTAACGACCCAGAACTGAGCGCCTAAGCTGGCAATACGGTCTTCCGCTTCGGTTACACGAACCTTAACCTTCACACTAGCCAAGTCGCCTGCCAACTCGACATCTTCCACCTGCCCTACTTTCAAGCCACGAAAGTTAAGGGGAGTCCCAGGCTTCATACCTTCGCCATTATCCATGCGCAGCTCAATCAGCGTTCCTTTGCGTATCGCCTCTTCCTGATCACTGAACAGCGTAAAGCGGTGAGCGTCGCCGACACGCTTTGCCTTCATGTCAGGCGTAGAAAATGCGATTCCTCCAGCAATCAATGTTTGTAATGACTCACTTTTGACCTGGATACCGTTTAGGTTCCCCATAAGCGTCACGCCGCTGGCATTCCAGAATCGAGTCGAAGAGTTGATCAGAGTGGCATATTCCGGTTCTATATGAATACCGATCACAACACGCTGCTGGTCACGAGATAACTGATAGCTTTGCACGCTCCCAACCTGCATTTGCCGGTACAGGATCGGACTTCCAATATCTACTGAGTTCAAGCGATCACTGAATAACACCAAATGCAAGCCGGGCGCATCAGTATTCAAGGGAGGCGCCTTGGAACGGATAGTGAATTCGCGGGCGGGACGCCCCTGCTTGGCGAACCGTACGGCGATATAGTTACCTTTTACCAGTGCTTCAATGCCCGTTACCCCTGCTAACGAAATGGAAGGCTTAACTGTCCAGAACTCACTTCCTATATTCATGAGCGATTCAGTACGGGGGTCCATCATCAATTCGGCTGTAGCCCCTGTATAGTCCTCATTCATCTTCAAGGCTTTCATCATCCCCACTTGAACGCCATTGAACATGACGGGTGTACGCCCTGGATTTAACCCAGCGACATCACGCACATGTACAACCACCTTATAACCCGCCTCGGCAGCCTCATAGTCGCTATACAGCTTGAAGGGAGAACCATTAGTAGGTGGGCTATCCTCCTGATTTGCCGGCGTGAAAAAAGCAATTCCGCCCACTGCAAGGCTTAGGATCGATTCGCTATGGACCTTGAAGCCATCAAGCCCACCAGAGATACTAATGCCGCTAGCGTTATAAAAACGCGTGTGCTTGCGGACAAGATGAGCATACTCTTCACGAACGTGGACCTTGACTTCAATAACTCGCGGATCACTGCCTAATTGATAGCCCTCTACCTGGCCCACTTCCAGCTGCCTGTAATAAACCGGGCTGCCTTGAACAAGAGAGCCTAACCGCTCGGCCTTCAACGTAAGGTGCAGACCTGGCAGATTACCAGTTAATGACGGGGGCTCTCGCAAAGCGACAAAGTCGCGCGCAACCTCTCCTCCGCCAGGTTGTATCGCAATATATTGTCCAGATACAAGCGTCTCCAGCCCCGTTACACCTGCTAGAGACACGCGAGGCTTTACCAGCCAGAAGCGCGTTTCAGAACGTAAATACTTCGCCGCATCCTTATTGATATTTATCGTGGCAATAACGCCCCGATTATCCTCTGCGACCTTAATATTGCTTACCTTACCTAAAGAGATGCCTTTATAAAGCACCTCAGTTCGATCCACGCTAATGCCTTCTCCGTCATCAAAGCGGACCGTTGCTTGTGTACCAGACTCGTTATAAGCCTTCCACCCTAACCAGGCAGCAATAGCCAGAGCAATCAACGGTAGTATCCAGAGGGCAGACCATCGCGAAGCAGGACGTATTACGGGCTGTGGCAGATCACTCATCTTTTTCCTCTGGACAGGTATGATCCCAGATCAACCGGGGGTCAAAAGTCTTTGCAGCAAGCATGGTAAAGATCACTACGGCAGCAAAGGCGATCGCACCAGGATTAGCCTCTACACTGGCAAAGTTGCCGAAATCAACCAGCGTTACAAGAATTGAAATTACAAAAATATCCAGCATGGACCAGCGCCCAATCCATTGGATAAAGCGGAACAGAAACATGCGCTGCCGGGCTCGTATAGCTCTTTGTCGCTGCACAGAAATCAATAGCCACGCCAAGCCTATAAGTTTGAATGTAGGAACGACAATGCTGGCGACAAATACAACCACAGCAATAGGCACCATCCCATTATTAACTAAATCAATAACGCCGGACATGATGGTTGATGGCTCACCCTTGCCGAAGTAACTTACTGTCATGATGGGTAATGTATTTGCCGGGACATAGCAAATAGCGGCGGCAAGCAAGAGCGCCCAGCTTCTAGATAAGCTTTTGGGAAAGCGAGGATAGAGACGCGCTCTGCAGCGACTGCAAGATTTAGAAGGGGTGTTCAGCTTGTGGCATTCACGGCATACCCATAGCCCCTGATCAATCGCTCGCATGATCAGACTCCCACTCCATCTCTTGCCACAGTTGCTGGGGTGAAATAAGTGAGTCGAGCCAAATTTGTATAAGTAATAAAGCTACAAAGCAAAACAAGCCCATCCCAAGGCTCAACTCTGCTACATCTCCAACCTTGACCATGGCGACAAGGATACCCAGCAGATAAATCTCCCACATGCCCCACTCACGAAGATGCTGATAACACCTTAGTGCCAAGATACCTATAGCTTTAATTGCAGGCCACTTAAGGCTGATAAGCACTGATAATTGACACAGCAGCTTAAACAGCGGAATACAGAAGCTACATAAAAGAACCAATGAAGCAATGACGGTCATATCTGCCCTATAAAGAGCCATGACTGCGCCCCAAACAGTGTCATGCGTCTGCTGCCCAAACATCTTAAGCTTCATGATGGGCAGAAAGTTAGCAGGTATAAAAAGAAGCAGAGCACTGAATACTAAAGCAAGGCCTTTATTAACCACGTGCTTTTTATAGTAAAAAAGCTCATATCCGCACCCTGAGCACGACATCCTATACTCATAGTCTAACGTAACCTTTTGCATCAAAAGATCACACTCAGGACAAGCGATTATGGCGGAAAGGTCATGCGATTGATGCGAATTAGGAAGATCTGACATCAGTCTAGATTACCTGAGATATAGTCACCCATCATGTGTTTGATAAGCGGCTTATTGCAGAAAATTCTTTTTTCGGCCCAAAAGCAAAACCCCCGGGCCTGTTGGCCTGGGGGTTTTGGGTATAGGTGCTTGACGATGAAAA
>NZ_BMNW01000006.1 GCF_014646755.1 Pseudomonas asuensis
AACGATGCATTCATCGTCAAGCACCTATACCCAAAACCCCCAGGCCCAACGGCCCGGGGGTTTTGTTTTGCGCGCATGAAAGTCTGCTAAAGATCAGACAATACATCTCTATTCGGCAAACCAGTTTAGTCCAGTTATACTGTGCTTTCGCCAATTTTGTACCTGAGTGTCGTTATGAGCTGTGATGCCTCCAACCTGAAGTCTTACATCCGTGCTGTACCTGATTTCCCCAAGCCGGGTGTGATCTTTCGGGATATCACCCCGCTGTTTCAATCTCCACGTGCTTTAAGAATGACTGTGGATAGTTTGATTCAGCGCTATGTCGAGGCTGAGTTCACGCATGTAGGAGCGTTGGACGCCAGAGGCTTTTTAATCGGACCTATACTGGCTTATGCATTAAATAAGCCTTTGATTCTTTTTCGTAAAAAAGGAAAGCTTCCAGCCGAGTTGCTTACTGAGACGTATACCACTGAATACGGCGACTCTGTTATCGAGGTTCATAAAGATTGCCTGTCTCAAGGAGACTCGGTTTTACTTGTAGATGATCTTATTGCGACAGGGGGGACTCTTGTTGCTGCAGCAAACCTGATTCGCCGGATGGGCGCTGATGTATTTGAAGCGGCGGCTATTGTGGATTTACCAGAGTTGCAAGGCTCTAAACGCTTGCAGGAAGCTGGTATTCCAACATTTAGTCTTACAGAGTTTGCTCTATCAGAGCGCTAAAAAAAGCCCGCTAAAGCGGGCTTTTTTGTAGGAATAAAATTTTCTAAATCCCTGGTTGGCCTTAAATGCAGTTGTAGGAAGCGGTAATCCCATGTGTCTCTTCCTGATGCAAGAAATGCGCTTTCCCAGCTTTTGGCCGAACTTTTGATAGGTGCTCTATCTTTGCTCTTATCGAAGTTCCGGTGGATGTGGTTACTGCTATCTTACTTATGTTGTAAATTTTATCGCTTCAGCTTGTTCGTAAATCTTTATGAATGATGAGCTAAATCAGCGTTGGACCTAGGGAGCCAGTTAGAAGTATTCAGGTGGTCCGCATGTTGGACGAATGCTGATTATAATCGTGCAAGATCCTTCTCAGGCCTGTGGCTACGCCATAATTTAGCCGCTATGCTGTCCAGTCGCATTGTTATTGAATATGCTCCGATCGATATCAGTTACCGCTAAGCTGGCTAGGTGTTCGATGTGTCTTCCTGAAAGACCTGATTAATGGAATACCATTGGTTACAGGCTAATGGAGACCTAGTAATCGTTTCTTTTCCTGAATGCCCAGCGGCCTGCCAATAGAGTAAAGCTTGCCACTAGGATAACCAGTATCCAAAAACCGTGAGGTGCATCGGCTAGCGGAATACCACCTACGTTCATCCCGAAGAAGCCTGCCACCATATTGATAGGCAGGGCTAGTACCGTGACTAAGGTCAGGGTAAACAAGGTTCGGCTGGTTTGTTCGTTGATCTGGGCGGCGATTTCTTCCTGGATAAGTTTGATCCGCTCGATCAGTACTGCCAGATCGCTGATGACTAATGAGAACTCGTCAGTGGCTGCACGAAGCGCTCTTACATCTTCCTCCATAAGAAAGCGAGGCGGACGATTGAGTAGTCGCATCAGCGAGTTAGGTTCAAGCGCCAGCAGGCGTTGAATACGTACTAATGTACGACGCATATTGCCGAGTTCGGCACGGTTGTCGGAAAGCGGCGTGGAGAGCAGGCGGTCTTCGATACGGTCAACACTCAAGGTAGTTTCTCGAACGATCTGAGTGAGTACTTCTTCTTGGTCACGTAGCAGATGGATCAGTAGTTCCAGTGGGGAACGAAAGCCTTCACCATTTTTGACTGCAGCGCGTAAGCGGTCTACCGAGCGAAGCGGTTGCTGACGCACGCTGATTAGTATGCGCTGATTTGCACAAACATAGAGCGTAGCCACGTCATACGAGGCCTGACCAAAATTAAGTACCACATCATTGACGACGGCAAGCAGGGAAGAGTCGACATGCTCCAGCCGGGTCGAGCGTGATCCTTCGTTCATGATTTCGAAAAAGTAGTTAGGCAGATCCAAGTGAGTCATTATCCAGCGCTTACAGGCTGCATGACCAAGATTCAGGTGTAACCAGAGAAATTCGTCCCGTTCTTCTAGTCCTTCAAGATACTTAGTGACTCGAAGTGTATCGATCTGCTCGCCAGGCTCATCGGGACGAAAGATGAAGCCGTAGAGAATTCCAGAAAGGTCGGAATATTGAACGCCTGAAAGCAGCGATTGATCCATGCCAGCCCAAACGGATAGTGATAAATCGCGAAGTAAAGCTCAAGGGTATGACAAAGAGATGACGGCAAGGCGATTTATGCAGTTCTATCCACTTGAAAAGAGGGAGAGCATGACTGAATATGCGCTCCCCCTGCATCTATTGTTAGGTAACTACGCGATAACAAGGAATATAGGGCGCACCGCCTGGTAGCTTCATCCGGTGCTGCTCAACAAAGGCTTGTAACAGATAATCCAGCGGTTTCATGATGGCCGGATCACCATGAATCTCGTAGGGACCATGTTGCTCGATCAGTCGAATTCCCTTGTCCTTGACGTTACCTGCCACGATGCCTGAAAAGGCACGACGTAGATTGGCAGCCAGTTCATGAGGCGGCACCTCGCGGCTCAATGCAAGGCTTGCCATGTTTTCGTGAGTCGGATCGAAGGGGCGCTGAAAGCCTTCTTCGATCTTGAGCATCCAGTTGAAGTGGAACGCGTCGTTACGCTCGCGACGGAATTGTTTAACCGCCTTGAGCCCTTTTGCCATTTCACGTGCGACTTCAGCCGGATCATCCATAATGATTTTGTAATGATTCTGAGCTGCTTTGCCCAGCGTAGCGCCAATGAATGCGTGCAGCTGTTCCATATACGGCGCAGCGCTCTTGGGGCCGGTCAGGATAACCGGAAAGGGCAGCCCTGCGTTTTCAGGGTGCATGAGAATCCCCAGCAGGTAGAGAAATTCTTCTGCCGTGCCTGCGCCACCTGGGAAAATGATGATGCCGTGGCCCAGCCGTACGAAAGCCTCTAGGCGCTTTTCAATATCAGGCAGGATTACCAGTTCGTTCACAATCGGATTGGGCGCTTCGGCAGCAATAATGCCTGGCTCAGTTAACCCCAGGTATCGCCCGCCGGAAATACGTTGTTTGGCATGGGCAATCGTGGCCCCCTTCATAGGACCCTTCATGACGCCCGGACCGCAACCGGTACAGATATCGAGGCTGCGCAGGCCTAATTCGTGCCCGACTCGCTTGGTGTACTTATATTCTTCGGTGCTGATCGAGTGACCGCCCCAACAAACGACCATCTTGGGTTCTATGCCCGGTCGCAGAGTACGTGCATTACGCAGCAGATGAAACACATAATCAGTAATACCTTGCGACGTGTTCAGGTCGATCCGAACACTTTCCAGCTCGCTTTCGGTATAGACGATATCGCGCAGCGCACTAAATAGCATTTCACGGGTGCTGGCGATCATTTCACCATCGACGAAGGCATCGGCCGGCGCGTTGATCAGCTCTAGCCGCACGCCTCGATCCTGCTGATGGATGCGAACTTCGAAGTCTTGATAGGCCTCAAGGATTGTCTTGGCATTATCGCTATGGGCGCCCGTATTGAGAATGGCCAGGGCACACTGACGAAACAGCGTATAGACGCTTCCTGAACCGGCGGTACTTAACTGCTGTACTTCTCGTTGAGATAATGTTTCCAGGCTCCCCTTGGGGCTGACGGATGCATTGATAACGTGTCTTGGAGCCATGCTTGATTCCTTATGACCAATACCACCACGCTACGCGTGTGACATCAAGATAATGATCGCCGAGGCGACTGTGTAATGCAGAATTCTCTATTCGCTACTGACCACCGGACAGCCATGAAATCACTGCCATTTGTATTATTGGCTTTTCTCTGACGTTAAAAAATCCCGAAGCGGAACGTAGTGGTTCAACTCTATCCCTTGTTCAAGTGAGTTACCAATACAGGCATCACACCGCAAATGGATAGGGTGCAGTGATCGCACCAAGGAAGTAGCGATGGATCTACAACAGAGTCGCTATTGGCGCAACGCGGCAACCGGCATGGAAGTAGAGTTCTGATTAGCCACAGACAATGGCCCGTGTTGTGTACGTCTGGTCACGTGGAGTTCAGTGGCTTTATTCTGTTGGAACAGATCGAATCGATTCACCGTTGATTGAGCGGGCGCGCAATGTACGGCTGAATCAAGAAGGTTTAGCCCGATTAATGTTGTGCTGGGCTCTACATGGCTGGGGTTAAAGGTGTCTAGGTGCAGAAGCGAAGTTGTAGGCTTGCGCTCCTTCGATCATTAATCCGATAAGGAAGGACATGATGACTACTCAGGCCCCAACGCTCTATGTGATTCGGCATGGAGAAACCGATTGGAACATTGAGAGCCGCATGCAGGGTCGTCGTGATATACCACTTAATACCAAGGGACGAGATCAGGCGCAGGCTGTAGGCGTCTTGCTCAATTGGCTGCTGCCTTCTCCCCTTGCGCTTGATTTTGCATCCAGCCCGCTTATTCGGGCCCGTGAGACAATGGAAATCGTCCGGGCACAGCTCAATCTTCCAGGTGAACAATATAGGGCTGATGAACGTCTTGCTGAGATTTCATTCGGCACCTGGGAAGGGCTACGTTGGGATGAAATCGAGAGTCGCTACCCTGCGACATTTACGCGCTGGAAAGAGGACGCTTTCAACTTTCAGTTCGAAAAGGGTGAAAGTTACGCTCAAGCTATGCTTCGGCTTGCTTATTTCCGTGAGGACCTCAAGCGAGACACTGTTCTCGTCGCTCATGCGGGCATTATTCGGACACTGATGTCGTTGTACGGATGCATTCCTTATGAACAGGCACCGCACTTGCTGATCCCCCAGGGGCAGGTACTAATGCTGCGTCCTGAATCGTTCTGCTGGTTAAAGGGAAGTCAGACGCCTAGCGGTAACTGACGTGTAGCATGAACACTGGATCTGGATAAATTATTGACTCGACAAGAGCCTTGGCTCGGGTAGAGGAGGCTTATAAGGTTGCAATGCTCAGGCTTTAGTGTCGCTCATGCAACCAGATAGTCTCAATATTACTTGTCTGCAAGGTTCATTTACTCGCTATAGCAAAAGGCTTACACGCATTAGGTAGGATCGGCGCTATGGTGCGTCCAGGTTGCTCTGTATTCTATGCGCATCACTTGAGCACAGGATGTGCCCGATCAGATCAAGGATGATTGACTAGCCAGGACGGCGACCTTGCAGGATGCAGGGGATAGTGAAGAAAAAAACCCGCTTCGGCGGGTTTTTTGTTTTGCTTTAAATGCACTGGTGCTTTGGGAGTCACGAGTCTTTTCCGTGAGCGGCCCGCCTATGGCAAGCCACTCTATAGCAATGACTTACAGGAACAGGGCAAAGAGCACTGCGCCGAGCACAAGCCGGTAGATCACAAAGGGCAGCATGCCGATCTTGTCGAGGGCTTTCAGGAACAGTTTGATGCACAGCAACGCTGAAATAAAGGACAAGCCAACACCCCAGGCGATGTCGACCCATTGTGCATCGGTTCCGGTTTGAATCAATTCAACTGTCTTGAGCCCGCCAGCCGCCAGGATGAGTGGAATTGACAGCAGGAAAGAGAAACGCGCGGCCGCCTGGCGCGTAAAGCCCAGTAATAGCGCTGCCGTCATGGTGATACCAGAGCGCGATGTCCCAGGAATCAGCGCCAGCGCTTGTGCCAGACCAATTACCAATGCGGATTGCCAGCTAAGGCTTTCCATTTCCCGGGTACGGCTACCTTTCGCATCGGCCCACCACAGGATCAAGCCAAAAACGATGGTAGACGTAGCGATCACCAGCGCCGCACGCGCGTAGCTTTCGATATAGTGTTCTAATAATAAGCCCGCAAGCGCTGCTGGAATGGTCCCGATAATGATTGCCCATCCAAGTCTGCTTTCCGGGCTTGATTGGCGAGTCACGATTTGACGGGTCCAGCCCATTGCTGTTGCCAGGACCTCATGGCGAAATGCAAGAACAACCGCAAGAAGGGTTCCTACATGCACAGCCACATCGAATGCCAATCCCTGATCCGGCCAGCCGAATAACTGGGAAGGCAGAATCAAGTGGGCGGAGGAGGAGACAGGTAGAAACTCGGTAATCCCTTGAATGAGTGAAAGGATTAAAACGTGGAACCATTCCATTAGGTGTCCTTACTGCATAACGGTAACTGAGTTAAGGCTGGACATTACAAGTACTGCACTGCAACAGAACGAGACAACTTGCCCAAACATGAACTGCATTGGGGGGCGAAAACTGTATTAGTTCCTTGGCAGGCCGCTTTACTTGCAAGAGTGTGATTGTTTTCACCATAAAAAAGCCATGATTTGTCTGATTAATGGTTATTAAATGATCTTTTCACATAATTTTTACAAAGCGCCGGTTTTGGAGGCATAACCAAGGTGATAGATCAGTCTCACTACTGCTCTCTTGCCAGCAGGCGTAACACGATACCATGTGGTAGATCTGCTCTTTTCTTGGCTAAGAGATCGGCTTAACCCGCTCGGACACGCTCAGATCAGATATTGAATATGCGGCTTTCCATGGTGAGCAGAGGTTGAAACCTCTGCTCTTACGCCGTAGACGGAATGAATAAGATCGGCAGAAAGCACATCCTGTGGCCGTCCTGATGTAATGCACTGGCCTCTATGTAGAACGGCCAGCGTGTCACAAAACATGGCGGCAAGGTTCAGGTCGTGAATGGCCAGAACACAGGTTAATGGAAGCTGGCGAATCAATGAGAGCAATTCGAGCTGATGTTGGATATCAAGATGATTAGTGGGCTCGTCTAACAACAGCTCAGTTGGCTCCTGCGCCAGGGCACGTGCAATCTGTACGCGCTGGCGCTCACCGCCGGACAGCGTATGCCAGCGTTGGTGCCTGCTCTCGCTCAAGCCTACATGTAGCAGCGCCTGCTCTACCACATGATCATCCCTGGACGTCCACGGTGAGAGTACGGTGCGATGGGGCGTCCTGCCCAGGCGTACTGTTTCCAGAATCGACAAGTCAGCCTCGGTAGAGGCATGCTGCTCGACCATGGCAATCCGGCGTGCCACGGTTCGGCGGGGCAGTCGGTTTATAGGGTCGTTATCCAGTGTGACACTGCCTTCGGTAGGTGTGCGTAATCCTGCAAGGAGTCGAAGTAGAGAAGACTTTCCTGAGCCGTTGGGGCCGATCAGGCCGATGATGCCTCCCTTGGGAATCTCAAGTGTTACGCCATCGACCAGGAGGCGACGACCTATGGACCAGGAGACGCGGTGTGTCTTAAGCGTCATGGTGCAGTTCTCGTGCGATACAGGATCAGTGCAAATGCTGGCGCTCCTACCAACGCCGTTACGACGCCTATAGGCAGAACCTGATGAGGAACCAGCGTACGGGAGACGATATCGGCCAGCACGAGAAAGTTAGCACCCAATAGAATGGACGCGGGTAGCAGGCGAGTATGAGATGGCCCCACCAAAAAGCGCGCCGCATGAGGGATCACCAGCCCTACAAAACCCACCGCTCCTACAAGACTGACCATGGTAGCGGTAATCAGCGCCGTTAGGGCAAACAGAGTCAGGCGCACGGCTGTAACCGGGACCCCTAGCGAGGCCGCTGTTTCCTCACCGAACGAGAACGCATCCAGCGTGCGGGCGAAGAAGAGGCAGGCCACAAGACCGATGCCTACAGCACCCACTGCCAAGATAACATCCGGCCAGCGCACGCCACCCAGGCTGCCCAGCAGCCAGAACATTACGCTACGAGCCTGCTCCGCATTGGCAGACGTTGATACAATATATGCAGTTAGGGCGTTAAAGAGCTGTGAGCCTGCTACGCCTGCCAGCAAGATGCGAGTAGGCCCACTGTTAAGTTTTGCAGCCAGAAGCAGTACCAGTACAAAAGCCAGTACGGCCCCCAGGAATGCTCCAAGTGAAAGGCTCAAGGCGCCTGCCCCAATCCCTAGCAGCATGACCACAACAGCCCCGGTAGACGCCCCCGCTGAGATACCCAGCACATAGGGCTCAGCCAATGCATTGCGGAGGAGGGCTTGGAGAATCGCGCCACATAATGCCAAGCCTGCGCCACAGGACGCTGCGACCAAGGCGCGGCTTAGGCGATATTCCCACACGATGCCTTGCTGGATCGGGTTGAGTGCATAGTCTCCCCAGCCCAGGCCGTTGAGGATGGCCTTCAAGGTAATCTCGAAGGGAATCCGCATCTCACCCAGAGACGCTGCCAACAAGATGGACATGCCAAGCGAAACCAGTGATAGCACTGCAAGTAGCAAACGCCAGGGTCTGCCACGGTCATCGGACAAGGGTTGGATCATCTGGAGGGCTCGGTATGAGACGTAGCCAGAGCCTTGGAGATCGCCTCAATCCCATCTAGTACGCGCATCGATGGATTAAGCGACTGAGCATCTACAATGATGATCTGATTATTCCGCACCGCTTTGAGCTGGCGTGTGACAGGATCGCTGCGAAGAAACGCGAGTTTTTTCTCGACATCGTCTGCCGGATAGAGGCGCCGATCCATCCGCGTAATGACGATCAGGTCTGGATCCTTCGCAGCAATATGTTCCCAACTTACGCTAGGCCATTCATCATTGCTCTGAATAATGTTATCCAGGCCGAGTACTTGGGAGATATAAGCCGGTACGCCTTGTTGACCTGCTACCCAGGGATCGCCTTCAAGGCGTGAGCTGGAAAACCAATAAGCAACTGATTGAGGTGAACGCCGGTGTTGTCTTGCTCCGGCGACAGCCCGCTCGAGCCGCCGCTCCAGTTGATGCACCAAAACCTCACCACGTGACTGCACATCAAAAATACGTGCCAGCTCTTGGATTTCCTGGGTAATCAGGCCGAGCGTAAAGGGTTTTGTTCGGCTACCGTCTGCATTGGAGGTGGCCGTTACTTCCTTGCCTTCACAGTCGCTCGGCGCCACATAGGCAGGAATGCCTAAGGACGCCAGCTGCTCGAATGTGGCTACCTCGCCGTTTGGGCCGACATGATAGGTGTATTGCGCGGCAACCAGATCAGGCACGGTGCTGGCAACCGCTTCAAAGCTAGGGGCGTTGTCGGCAAGCCGGGGAATCTTGTCGTTGTCGGCCTTAAGTGTGGGTTGAACCGGACCGAACCAGATGCCTGTTCCTACCATACGGTCGGCCAGGCCAAGTGACAACAACAGTTCTGTGCTCGCTTGCCCTAAGGTGACGGCTCGCTTGGGCGCAGAGGTAAACGTCAGGGTATGCCCACAATTCTTGAGGGTGAGCGGATAGGCCGTGTGTTCTTCAGCTTCGGCGGCACTGCTGAACGGCACGATCGATAATAGAAATAGCCCCAATAAAGGCATGAGTCGACGAGCAGGCATCGCCGAATTAACACAAACAAACCGCATGATAGTCCTTGTAGGGATGACACGTCCCGTTAAATGCCCATGATAACCTTCAAGCCCGTTTCCATGCTTGGACCTGATCGCTGCAGAGGCGTGATGTTTTTATTTCCAGCTTCAGATCCAGCTACTTTCCGCTATTGCGTCATGGGCATAGGGGCTTTCAGCACGAACGACCCTGACGCAATAGCCTATGAGCGCCTCTTGTTGTAACAAGGCAGGCATTTTCAGCGTCCTCTCTGCCATGTCGGTCAGCGTCTCTATTGAAAGATGGATCGCCTCAGGGTCCAACCAGTGCTGCGACAGGGGATCTGTGCTTCGCTGGTTATGAGGCGTAGCCACAATGTCCGAGCTACTTGCTGGAAAACGTAATACCTCTTTATGGATGTACGTATCGACACGGGCTAAGGCTGAGTGATCGATCAGCTTCACGAGTAGGGTAATGCTCTGCCTGCCAAGCTAGTCTAAGGGTTGACGGCAAAGGTTACTCTGAATACTTCTATCCGCTAGCGAGACAGCGTTGTCCAAGAGGTCTCCTCACCTCTAGGGGTATGGAAGCAGCTGTATTTATCATTGTGAAGTCAGGCTGTTGCCAGGTCTTCTCTCCAGGCGCCAAGAGGATCGTCCCATGTGCGCCAGACGGATGCTCCAAGCGCAAACTCTTCATCAGTCAACAGGCAATGATCCAGTTCAGCATTGAGCTGATTGAAGTTAATGTTCTGGCCGATAAATACCAGCTCCTGACGGCAATCGCCCACCTCTGAATCCCATGACTTCATGATATTGGCCAAGCTTTCATCATCCTGTGGCCAGGAGGCTTTTGGAACGAAGCGCCACCAGGAGCCCGCCGGGCCATGGCGCATAAGCCCGCCGGCCTGTGACCAGCTACCCGCTTCCTCAGGTTTGCAGGCCAGCCAGAAGTATCCCTTGGAACGTAGCAGACGACCATTGCACCAGTCCTTATTCAAAAAGTCGAAGAACCGTTGCGGATGAAAAGGGCGGCGTGCCTGATAGGTTGTGGAGGCAATCCCATACTCCTGCGTTTCAGGTACATGTTCACCACGCATTTCCTTTAACCAGCCTGGCGCTTGCGCCGCCCGCTCAAAGTCGAAAAGACCTGTATTGAGGATGGTATCCAGCGGTATGGCGCCCATGATCATTGGATAGATACGGGCATGGGTATTCAGCCGTGTCAGGATGGCAATAAGTTCTTCGCGGTCAGCTTGGCTAATCAGATCGATCTTGCTGATCAGTATTACGTTTGCAAACTCGACCTGTTCAATCAGCAGGTCAGTAATAGAGCGCTCATCATCCTCGTCTAACGTTTCACCCCGTGAGATCAAGCTCTCAGCATTTTGATAGTCGACTAGAAAGTTGACGCCATCTACTACCGTAACCAGCGTGTCGAGCCTTGCAAGATCAGCGAGGCTGGCTCCTTGCTCGTCGCGAAAGGTGAAGGTCTCGGCTACAGGAAGCGGCTCGGAAATGCCGGTTGACTCGATAAGCAGGTAATCAAAGCGGCCCTCTCGGGCCAGGCGGCTGACTTCTTCCAGAAGATCTTCGCGCAAGGTACAGCAGATGCAGCCGTTGCTCATCTCAACAAGTCGTTCTTCTCCGCGATTCAGGTTGACGTCACGCTGTACTTCGCTGCCATCTATATTCACTTCGCTCATGTCGTTAACAATAACGGCGACCCGAAGATTTTCACGATTTTTGAGAATGTGATTCAGCAGAGTACTCTTGCCAGCACCTAAAAAGCCGGACAATACCGTTACAGGTAATGGAGATAGCATGGAGAGGTGATCAATCCTGGCGGACATGGCGTTCACGCTGCTCCTGTCGTTGTTTGGCTTCGATACACAGAGTGGCCGTGGGCCGCAGCAAGAGCCGTGCAATTCCTATGGGCTCTCCGGTTTCCTCACACCAGCCGTAAGTGCCCTGAGCCAGGCGGTCCAAAGCAGCATCAAGCTTGTCGATCAGCTTTTTCTGCCGTTCCAGCTGGCGCAGCTGCCATTGACGCTGCTCCTCCCGAGTCGCGATGTCTGCCGCGTCTGCAGAATACTCAAGCGTTCGTAGCGCCTGAAATTCACTATCGATCTGGCAAGACAATTCTTCCCGCTGGGTTTCCAAAAGCTGTTTGAAGAAGGCACGCTGAGGCTCGCTCATGTAGGATTCGGGAGGCTGTGCCAATAACTCACGCTCATTCATAACGCTATATCTCAATATGTTATAACATAACAATAAAGAATTGCCCTAGCTGAATCAAGCGCTTTATGGACTAGTCGATTTACTAAGCCACGAACTATCTGTTTTTCTGCCTTAGCTTATAACCTACCCAGTAACAGCGGTGCCTTGCAGGAGTAGCACTGAGAACTTCTGGTATGGGTGTCGACTCCGCTACTCGCAGAGTGCCCATGCCAGAGGTCAACTGGATTGAGCAGGGGCCATGCCATCGGTTGATTCTTCAGCCTTCCACAACTCAGCGGCCCATTTAGTACATACCTCATGTGTGAATGGCTGCGGGTGTGAGATGGCATAGCCTTGTACATAATCCACCCCTAGTGCTTTCAAGGCCTCAATAATGGTGGGTGTTTCTGCAAACTCGGCAATAGTGCGTTTGCCAGTCAGGTGTCCTAGTCGATTGATGACGTCCACCGTGGCATGGTCAACAGGATCTTCCAGCAGATTTTTTACAAAGCTGCCATCTATCTTGAGATAGTCCACTGGCAAGTGCTTGAGGTAGGTGAACGAAGACATCCCTGCGCCAAAATCATCCAATGAGAAGCGAAAGCCCAGCTTGCGCAACGTCTCAATGAACGTTCGGGCCGCGGTAAGGTTGGCGATGGCGTGGGTTTCAGTAATCTCAAAGCAGATCCGGTTGGGCGCAACAGCGTGCAAGGCCAGGCGGTCCTGAATGAATTCAATCAGCGACGTATCGCCCAACGATGAGCCCGACAAGTTGATGGCGCAAACGCTCAAAAGCTCTGGCGACATAGATGCACAAATAGCAAAGGCTTCGTTGATCACCCAGCGATCCAAAAGTGCCATGAGTCCATAGCGCTCGGCTGCTGGAATAAATGCAAAGGGGCCTATCAGCGTCCCCTGTTCATCGTACAGTCGAAGCAAAACCTCGACATGGCGGTCTTGGCCGGTCTGTGGTCCAACCCCATAGATAGGCTGGGCGTACAGACAGAAGCGATTCTCCTCCAGCGCCTTGTGGATTCTTTGCACCCAGGTCATTTCACCCTGGCGCTGTGTCATTTCCTGATCATCGTAGGTATAGACCTGAATTCGGTTGCGGCCTTTATCCTTAGCGGCATAGCAAGCCAGATCCGCCATACGCAGGGCATCCTCGCTACTAAGCTTACGCCCGCCTAGATGGACAATCCCGATACTAAGACTGATCTTGAATGATTGACCCGAGGCTTGAAAATCCTGGCTGCGTGCCAATAGACGCAACCGCTCTGCAAACGCTTCCGCTGCCTCGGGCGTGTGGTTTTCCAGCAGCATGCCAAACTCATCACCCCCTAATCGAGCCAGCGTATCGGTCGGATTCAACACGCTTTGCAGGGATGTGCAGAGCTGCAGCAGTAAACGGTCACCCTGGAAGTGGCCAGTTGTGTCGTTAACGATCTTGAACTGGTCTAGGTCAAGGAAGAGTAGAGATGCATGCTTCTCTTCAACTCGCTCAAGCAGCAGCGTTAGCCGGCGCTCGAACTCGCGTCGGTTAAGTAGGCCTGTTAGAGGATCGTGAGCAGCCTGCCATGCCAGCTGATCAAGGTATTCTCGTTCGCGGGTTCGATCATGTAAGACTAGAACGGCACCGCTTTGGCCTGTTGCCTGCGTTAATGGCGCGCTAGCGAGCGCAACGGGTAGAGTTTTACCGCTACTGCAGCGTAAGGTGTAATGGGCAGTGACATGAGTGGACTGCCATTCACCCGCAAATAATCGGGTGCTAATAGAGGTTGTAGCTGGTTTGCCGTCGTCTTCCACTAGGTTCAGTAGCGTATCGACAGATTTGCCAACGGCTGTTTCCGGCGTATGACCAATCAAGCGGGCAGCCGCTGGGTTGAGGTATTCCAGACGCCCGTTGGCATTGACGGCCATAACGGCATCGACAATGGAAGCAAGGATGATCTGCGCACGCTCTTTTTCCTTTTCGAGCGCTTGCTCAAAGGAGCGCCGCTGCATAATCAGGGTATGCATCCGCCAGGTTGTCAGGCCCATCAGCAACAAGGCGGTTCCAAGGTTGATGATAAGTAGAATCTGAATGAAGTGGCGCGAGGCCTCTCCTAAAACCCTCGAAAACGCGATGGTTTCCGGTAGCATCCGGTTGTGTAGCATAAGGAGTTGCTTCTTCCAGTGTTCACGGTCGCGTAGCGATGCATCGGCTGACCGGGCGTACACGGTTTGAGCCAGTGCATGAAGCTCATCCATATAAGGGTCGGTGACATGCCAATGATTGATGACTTGTCGAAGCGGGTCCATGTGATGGGCCCATTGAAAGAGGCGAATCATGCCTGGCAAATCGGCAGGATGATTGCCCGCAGTCATCAGCAATTCATAGGCTTTATCGGCACTGCCTCCTGCTGCCAACAGATCGCGGGCCTGTTTATCGAGCTGATTGACCTTAAAGTAGTCGAGATACAACTGGTAGTGCTTGGATTCACCGGTGTCGATATAGGTATTCAAGGCAAGCATGGCGTTGCCCAGGCTTTTACTCCACAAGCTTTCAGCCGTGACATAGCCTCTGACGGTGGACAGTAAATTAAGACTGGCGATGGCCACCAACGCCTGTAAGCAGACGATGAAGATAAAAGGCCATACGACTCGATGAGTACGTGGGCTGATGGCGGTTGAGCGTTTAGACATGAAACCTTTCCAGCAATGCCGTCTGTGGCCGTTTGATGAAAAGGTATCGGCGGGAAAACCATTTTACTTTTGCCGATTTGCTGCTTTTTATAAAAAAGAGCGAACCGCTGGAGGACGGCTCGCTAGAAGAAACCCGCAAGTTTCAGCTCAGTACACGTTGCCGCGACGTAAATAACCGGCCACCAAAAACATTGACTGCTAACCCTGCCATCACTAGCAAGGCACCGATTAATTGGAAGGGCGTAAGCTGCTCATCAAGGAATACAGCTGCCGAAGCGATACCAACAATGGGTACGAGCAGTGAAAAGGGTGCGACCTGACTTGCCGGATAGCGAGAGAGTAGGCGGCTCCATAATCCGTACCCCAGCAGCGTAGCGATAAAGGCCAAATAAACAACAGTCAGGATTGAGGGCAGGCTAATACCTTGCAGGGCACTTATCATTCGCTCGGGGCCTTCGAGCCAGTATGAAAGAAGGTAGAAGGGAACCGGCGGAATGAGGCTTCCCCATACCACCAGTCCCAGCATGTCAGCTTGTCCGATGCGCTTAGTGACAATATTTCCCATTCCCCACATAGCGGCTGCACATAATGTCAGTACAAAGCCGAGCACGCTCAGATTGCCGCCACTTTCCATCCCTATGAAAATCAACCCGCCTGCGGCAATGATCAGACCAATCAAGTTTTGAGGACGAAAGCGCTCCCCCAGGAACATGACTGCCAGCAGCAAGGTAAAAAACGCCTGAGCCTGAAGAACTAGAGAAGCGAGGCCTGCCGGCATGCCTACGTACATGGCTGAAAATAAAAAGGAAAATTGACCCAGCGAAATGGTAGTCCCGTACGCTAGCAGCCATTGCCAGGGAACATTCGGACGCTTGATGAAAAACACTGCCGGAAGGGCGGCCAGGGTAAAGCGCAGGGCGCCGAGCAGCATGGGAGGCACACCCTGCAATCCGATCTTGATTACTACAAAGTTAAGACCCCACGCCACAATGACGACCAGAGCCAGAAGTAAATCCTTAGGGGACATGTGCGACTCGTTATTCAGAGTAATGCAGCTTTAGGCCGCGGAAAAGCGGCTGATCAGACACCCTAGATCAGCTTCTTGGTTTTCACCTTATGAGGTAACACCTGGTAACTATAGATACAGTTGAGTGAATTTCGTGGCGCACAGTCATGCCATGACAAACAGGAGCGACGTAGACGCTGGCAGGCGCATGCAAAAATGGCAGCCAGATAACAGACAGTACGTGAGCGTAGGTATTGAGAACGTGTGTCGACGTATGGATGGCCCGCCTCCAGGGCGGGCCGGGGCATTACTTAGTGTAAGACTGCAGGGGCTTGATAGCCTGAAGTAGTGGAGCTCTGAAGTAACCTCTGAGGCATCTTGAACGGGTTCCCATAGGCCGTGATGTATTTACGGCCAATAAGCGAAGACCCGACAGAGTTCAGATGATCCCCATCCATGTAGAGCGGTACGTTTTCAAGAGATGAGTAGCAACGCTCGGTGTCGCAGATAACACTTTTGGGATCGATAACGATGATATTGGGATGTGCCTTGCTCAAATTGTCTAGGATCGTATCAAAGTCCTTTTGTCGCTCATTTACGGCAACGACCGGGATAGAACAGTCTCCATCTAGCTCAAAGGCCAGCTTCTTGATGTCGCAACGGTGCAGGTCCTCACCCATTTCGGGAACATCCTCGATGATGACCGGCGTAGCGCCTGAGGCGACGATTTTGGCAATGGCATTCTCAAGGCCGCTTTGCAACGTGTTTATCGCAATAAAGTTGTCGCTCGGTGTATCAGGGCGGATGCGATAAAAATCAGTCATCCCTGGCTCATTCAACCCATAAAGGTACATGGCCCAGCGCCCTGAAAGAATGACGTACTTGAACTGGCTTTTCTCGATCAGGTTACTGATGACTGGGGAGGTCAACTCAATCGACTTGTCGACATGATTGCGACGTGGATTCACATGGACACCTGCAACGCCCGGCAGGTAGATCGTATTAGAGCGTGTGATGTCATATCCGCGCAGGTTTGCCTCCTTGAGCATGACATCTATCATTCCGGTAATCGCGCCGGCGTGCGAATCCCCTACAAGTAAAACGTCCACCTCCTTTTTATCCTGAACGCCCAGCTTGCATTGGTCGGCCGACAATGGGTTCAGCAAGTCAGCCCCGTTGAAGCAGCCTGCTCGAAGCTTGGGAAAGACTTCCTTGACGTTTCTATCCATGGCCAGCAGCGTGCTGTCATACCGGGAAGCAAAACCTTCTAGCTTGGCTGCCACTACCAGGAATGAAGTAGTCATCAGTACTGGCAATAGATAGAGAAACGCGAAGGTATTCTGCGGTTTGAATGTGATATGGGTGCGGAAGGGTTGCTCTACAAAGCGCCAACTCAGGTAGGCCAGAGCCAGCGATACGCTGATTAGCATCACCTGATCTGCCGGTGTGATCTTTCCATGAATGTAGTTATGAAAGGCAATCAGCGGCCAATGCCACAAATACAGGGAATAAGAAATCAGACCAATAAATACCAGCGGGCGCAGTGATAGCAGTTGGGTTACTGCAGTGCGGTGGTGGCCGCCGGACCAGATGATAAAGGCTGCACCCAGGCATGGCCATAATGCATTCAGGCCAGGAAAAGCGCTTGCCTTATCCAATGTCAGCGCCGGTATAAAAATCAGTGCCAAGCCCGCTAGTCCTACTAGCGTAGACAGGGGTTTGCCAGGGTTGCCCAGCGTTTTCCAGTGCATGGCCAGTGCACTGCCTATCAACAGCTCAAAGGCTCGCGTCAGCAGAAGATAGTAAGCAGACAGCGGCTTATAGAGGGCACCTAATTCAGATACGACGATGGCAGCGGCTAATATTGCAAGAATGGCCCAGTTGAGTAGCTTCTTGCCTAGCAGGCGATGACCCAACAGGAACAGAAGCGGCCAGATGAAATAGTACTGCTCTTCAACCGCCAGTGACCACGTATGCAATAACGGAATTTCATGGCTGCTGGATGAGAAATAACCATCTGTGTCTTTCCAGAAGTAAAAATTCGAAAATCCGAAGTAGGAAAACAGAGCACTTCGGCTAAATCCAATCAAATCATTTGGTAATAAAACAAAAAAAGCTGCGAGACTGGTGCAGAAGATTACAACTGTCAATGCAGGCATCAACCGCTTTATGCGGTTCAAATAAAAACGGGTAAAACTAAAAGTGCCCTTGTCTGCCTGGGTAGCGATGTTTTGTGTAATTAAAAAGCCTGAAATTACGAAAAAAACATCTACGCCAATAAAACCTCCTCCAAAAACCTTTAGCCCTACGTGGTTAAGTAAAACCAAGAGCACTGCTATTGCTCTTAAACCATCTATGTCACTTCTGTATTCCCTTTCCATGAATAAACATGCTCCGATGAGATGATAATTTTCACGGCAGCTAAATTAGTTGATATGTAAAAAATAGCAGGGGTTTTTTTGAGAATTAGATCAATTATCTGATGTGTACTCTGTGGTTAATTTAAAAGATGAATCATAAATCATGAGCGCCTAATCGCTTCGGCGATGTGATATCACAATGATTCTCTTTAAGGTTGATTAGTGAGCGCTTTCAAATCCTCTGAACTGTGAAATTCAAAATAAATTTTGACAAAACCGTAAACACGCACAACGCTGTGCTGAGCAACGGTACGTAAGTTTCTATCGCGGGACTGCGAGACGTTTTAGTCAAATGGCTATCATTGTTTAAGCAGGGTAAGTCTCTTTAGGATAAGCAGCTCTACTACGGTGCTTTCGTAGCCTATCTCTGACTGTAGCCAAACTCAGATGACCGTAGTGGCTGTCGGATGGTTATCTGGCTGATCATAAATGGAATTATTGAAAGAGAGTTCACCCAAATGACGATGACCTTTGGAATTATATCGCTGTATATAATTTCGCTATTTGTACTTGACCGTGTCTTTAGCAAGACCACTATCCTGTCAAGTCAAGCGCTTTCACGCTCTTCTCCATTGGATGCCCTTAGAGGACTACTTGCCACGGCAGTTGTCTGCTCTCACTTTTTTGTCACCTACAACTGGAAGGTATCAGGCGAGTGGGGGGGATCTGATAATGCCATCATGAACAATATGGGAGCCGTCCCGGTTTCTATGTTCTTCATGATTACAGGTTTTTTGTTTTTCGGAAAAATCCTTAACAAAAGTAGTATTGACTGGAGAAGGCTCTTTAGCTCAAGGGTTAAGAGAATAATGCCTTTATACGTCTTTGCAGTTCTTGTAGTCGCCATTGTGAGCTTTTATCAAACCGGGTTCCAGCTGGTCAGCGTGCCTAAACTGGCTACAGAGATTGCAAGGTGGGCACTGTTCAAAGGATCCACTTTCAATGGCTTTTCTGATAGTTGGCTCATCACAGCTGGCGTCCAGTGGACGTTAAAGTATGAATGGTTCTTTTATCTCTTGTTGCCGGTATTGGCCGCCATTTTGAACCGTAGAGGTTATGGCTTATATCTGGCTGGCTCTTTGCTAGTTGCGTTCGCCGTTATACCTGCACATTACTTTCATTTTATCGATGCGTCACTGGGCGTTCTTTTTTTGGCAGGCTTACTGCCTGTATTGGTAAAAAATCATCGCCCCCAGTGGATACCTTTCCTCAAGACCAAATATGCAGCTGTGCTTGCCCTTGCCTTGATTACTCTCAGTATGGGCTTGGTTGACTACTTTTCGTTGCTACAGATAAGTATGCTGGGCGTCGCCTTTTTGATCATGGCATTGGGGAATGACCTGTTTGGCCTGCTTAGTCGACGTGGCCTCAAGACGCTGGGCGAGATCAGCTACAGCATTTACCTGCTGCATGGTATCGTTTTGTATAGTGTATTTACACTGTGTAATGGCTTTGCCGTTACCGGTGGTAATCCGACTAGTTATCTTGCATTCCTGCCCTTTATTCTGCTGCTGGTGTGCGCTGTTTCGACAATCACGTTTCTCTTTATAGAAAAACCGTTCATCCTCAGGCCAAAGCAGAGCATGGAGGCGTTGGCTCCGCCTCCATGAGGTGCTAAGACCTACGATTAGATCTGTTTATCTTGTGCCAGGGATGGCTTTTATTTAGTCAAGACAGAGCATAAATAATAAAAAACCAGGGGGATGCCCTGGTTTAATATGACGGGTAGTCAGAAGGGCAGTCGCAACGACTGCCCGAGTTGTTTTAAAAGTATGTTTCTATGTACCGAACGCGTTGGCTGTTTTGGGCTTTTGACCATTGCTCAAGCAGAACCCTGTACATGCGTGACATGAAGGTCTCGTCAGCCGCCGCAGTCTTGCCAACATAGCCTTTGCCTCGGTGATAAGTCTTGAAGCGCACCTTCATGTTGGGGGTTTCTTTTTCAAACACTTCCGGGTCGACATTTGCCGGTAGCCGATCAATATGCACCTTGCCCGACGAGCAGATCCACAGGATGTGATGATCATTTTTGTCCTTGCAGGACGCGTAGAGTTGCTTCAGGTCATCAAGGGTTGGGTTGTTGAGATCCATGATCACGTTCCTCTTGAAACAGGTTCCGAGAAGGCTCGGGACGAAACGGCAAACACATCGTTAACGGTAGAACCAGCCAGGTGGGTAGAGTAGCCCTAGTTATTAATGAAACTGGTTCATGGTGTTGTCCTTGCCGCCCGCCTTGAGGGCTGCTTCGCCTGCGAAGTATTCCTTATGATCGTCCCCAATATCAGAGCCGGCCATGTTCTGATGTTTCACGCAGGCGATCCCTTGGCGGATCTCCTGCCGCTGAACGTTTTTCACGTAGGCCAGCATGCCTTCCTCAGCAAAATATCCTTTGGCCAGGTTGTCTGTTGAAAGCGCTGCCGTGTGGTAGGTTGGCAGGGTAATAAGATGATGGAATATCCCTGCTTCGCGCGAGCCGTCGCGTTGGAAAGTCCGAATTTTTTCATCAGCGATGCGCGCAAGTTCAGTCTCGTCATACTCGGCGCTCATCAGCTTGGCGCGGTCGTAGGCCGATACATCCTTGCCCTCCGCCAGTAGATCGTCAAAGACCTGTTGTCTGAAGTTCAGCGTCCAGTTGAAGGACGGGCTGTTGTTGTAGACAAGCTTGGCATTTGGAACGGCTTCGCGAATGTGGTCAACCATGCTCTTGATTTGGCCCACGTGAGGCTTTTCCGTCTCGATCCAGAGCAGGTCCGCACCATTTTGCAAGGAAGTGATGCAATCGAGTACGACGCGATCCTGCCCGCTGCCCTGGCGGAATTGAAATAGGCCACTTGCCAGGCGCTTGGGGCGCAGCAGCTTACCGTTACGGTTAAGAATCACATCACCATTCTTCAATTCGGCAGGGCTGATTTCCTCACAATCAAGAAAACTGTTGTATTGGTCACCCAAGTCGCCTGGCTGCTTGCTAACCGCGATCTGTTTGGTCAGGCCTGCGCCGAGAGAGTCTGTACGGGCAACAATGACCCCATCGTCCACGCCCAGTTCGAGAAAGGCATAGCGAACCGCATTGATCTTGGCCAGGAAGTCTTCGTGGGGCACAGTTACCTTGCCGTCTTGGTGGCCGCACTGCTTTTCATCCGACACTTGGTTTTCAAGCTGAATGCAGCAGGCTCCTGCTTCGATCATTTTCTTGGCCAGTAGATAAGTTGCTTCCGCGTTGCCAAAGCCTGCATCAATGTCAGCAATAATCGGTACGATATGGGTTTCGTAATTATCGATCTGCTGCTGAATGGCTGCAGCCTTGGCGTTTTCGTCAGCTGCACGCGCTGCGTCCAGCTCGCGGAACAGTCCACCCAGCTCTCGTGCATCTGCCTGACGCAGGAAGGTATACAACTCCTCGATCAGGGCCGGAACAGCTGTTTTCTCGTGCATGGACTGATCCGGCAGCGGCCCGAACTCCGAGCGCAGCGCCGCGATCATCCAGCCTGACAAATACAGGTAGCGCTTGTTGGTCGTCTTCAGATGCTTTTTGATGGAGATAAGCTTCTGCTGCCCAATAAAACCATGCCAGCAGCCCAGGGACTGGGTATAGGCCGAGGTATCGGCATCATACTCAGCCATATCCTTACGCATGATGGCAGCGGTATATCGGGCGATATCCAGGCCTGTTTTAAAGCGGTTCTGTATCCGCATCCGCGCGACATATTCCGGATTAATAGCGTTCCAGCTCTTGCCTGCTGTTTCTCTCAAGGCTGCGATGGCAGTGATTTCATCTTGATAAACGGACATGGGGTCAATCCTTCTCGGCTGAAATGACTTTCGAACAGTTTTTCCTACCGTGACCTGCGTGCAGCGTATAGGCGCAGCACTGGGCTCAACGTCGAGCACGACTGAAGGAAGCGAAACAGCAGACAAGACGCCTTAAGTGATCTCCCGATAGCTGGATATCACTAAGGACGAATACCTTGGATCAGGTACCTACCTGATACTGACCGAACCGCAGGGGTCATCTAACCGTTTCCGTACAGTCAAAACTCTATGTAGTGCTTCATGGGCAGTTACTACAAAGGATGGCCCGAGGGTTACCCGGAGCGCAGCCAGAAGGCCTTTTTGGCCTTGTTCTAGCGAAAGCAGGCTCAGATTGCATGAGCTAAAACAGAGCGTCAATGCTTTTTTGTAGTGAAAATTTATTTGTACTACAAAAGTAGTAGTGGTCAGACGATATTGCTACAGACCAGTATTCAAGCACCTTTGAGCGTGAAGGAGTATTCTTGTTTTGACTGGCAAGTCATCCAAAAGCAAAGGGTTTTATAGGTTGGAAGGCCAATATAGGAGATAAAGGCTCTAGGACAACGGACTAACATCCTACAGGAAGCATCGCAGGCAATGGTCCAACTCGCTCTTTCAATCAATACGGATTAGTTATTCAGACTGCATGCCGCCCTTTGATCCATCACACGGGGCTGTAGGAACGATGCCAGGGCAAAAAGGCTCTTAACGTCATACCTTTGAACACGGCTGGAGCGTTCACTATGCAAGAGGTTGCAGTCACTCATCACAAGAGGCGTGCAAATGGCATTCTCCAGCATTATCTAGATGCCGGTAGCGGGGTGCCTGTCGTGCTGCTGCACGGCTTTCCTGAAACTTCCTATGCCTGGCGTCACCAGATTCCAGTCTTGGCGCAGCACTATCGCGTTATTGCTCCTGACCTGAGAGGCTATGGTGAAACCGAAAAGCCGGCGATGGGCTATGACAAGCGCACCATGGCCAACGACCTGTGTGCCCTGTTGGATAGTCTCGGGATAGAGCGTATAGCCTTGGTAGGCCATGATCGCGGTGCACGTGTCGCTACGCGCTTTGCCAAGGATCACCCGCAGCGGCTCGAGCGTCTGGTTGTCATGGACAATGTTCCGACGCGAACCGTTTCTACTCAGATGAATGCAACCATTGCAAAGCACTACTGGTTCTTTATGTTTCATCTGGTGCCTGATCTTCCAGAAAGTCTTATTTCAGGCAAGGAAGCCATATGGCTGCGACATTTCTTTTCCGATTGGTGCTACGACCCGACGACGATCACGGGCGAAGCTTTTGACCATTATGTCCGGGCTTATCAAATGCCGGGTGCCGTCCGGGGTGCCATGGCCGATTACCGCGCCAATGCTGAAGACCTAGCCCAGGACAATGAAGACGCGGACGCGAAGATCAGCTGTCCGACGTTATCACTATGGGGCGCCAATTTCGAAGCAGTGGGCAAGTTGTTCGATATGCCGTCCGTATGGGCGGAGCTGGCTACGGACCTTAAAACCGTCGCCATCGACCAGTGCGGTCATCTACCCCATGAGGAGAGACCCGAGCGCGTCAATGAGTTATTGCTGGAGTTCCTGAAGCCTTGGAAGGGCTAGCTCTTATAACTCCACGAAAGACGTCAGGCTGCGAACCTCCTTGAAAAAAAGCACTTCGTCTCATTTCTTCCAGAACGTGCTGCACATGGCGGCTGTGACTGCCTGCACAGGGGCTAAATAAAGTTTCTGGCATGAACTAAATAACATTGATTTGTCTACATGGCACATTGATGCTATTTCGTGAAGTGCATCTTCGTAACGAGGTATTACACTCATCAGTGCAAGGAGATCGCTGTTAAAGCGTGTTTCATCATCTGGTTTACTCATCATTGTTTTAACCACCAAGGAGGCTCAAGGTAAAGCCCAGCAGTAGTACCTGCATGGTAAAGGAAGATGATCTGGCAGTTAGAGAAGTCGCTGGAGTGCAGCGTGGGATAGGCATACGCAACTTAAAAGGATTAAGGCGATGCAGGAAACAATTGTACAACCTGAATCATTTGTTCAGGGATTAAGTGATTACGTCATCAAAGAAGACGCCGTCAATACCCAGAAAACCATTCATCAAGACGCCTTTATCCGAGGGCTTAAAGCGCGGCTACCCGCCGAGACGCGGGATACCTTTACCGCCGAGCAACTGGCCTCATTGAAACTGGCCTTCGGTACTCGCCCCTGGAGCAAACACCCGGTCGATGTCCGGACTACGTTCAAATTCTTTCGTAGCCGTTACTATTTTGTAATGGTGGCTGGCAAGGGCCATGCAGACGACCAGAAAAGAACATCGGAGCTGTCCTTGTTTGCCAAGGCCTTTGTCAAAGGCTCGCTGATGCTGATCTGGTTTACTGTCGCATCCATTCTGCTGACCTTCAGTCTTTACATACTCAAGTCAGCCCTGAATATCGATTTCTTCCCGGACTTTTCCTTTGGTGTATGGGATTGGTTTCAAAGTCTGTTTGACCGTTGAACCCGGGGCACGTCAGCCAGTGTCAGTCACCTGCTGGCGGGCCCGAAAACCTACGAGTCGCCTGCTCGTGCAACAGAGCAGGCGAAGGGTAATTGCCTAACGAAAATCGGAAGGGGACTTTCGGACGATCTTGATGGAGTGGGTAAACGTCGGCTTGCGTGTCACACTGATCGGACGCCGTGTCACAACATCGATTGTGATGTTCCAAAAGCCTGTGCTCGGAACCTTGATCTTGGCGGGAAACCGCTCAAAGGCACCGCCGTGGTAAGTATGTCGACCACCGTTTTTGAAACTGCGAAAGTTTGCATCGTTCATGAGGCGGATATTGCAGGTCTGCGAGCAGTCAATGATGACCATATCACCTTCGTTAAGGTGCTCGCGCTGGTGTACGAATTTCATTGCAGCTCCACAGCGCTGTCTTTCAAAGGTGAACGATACCATAGCCCGGGCGTGGCTATCCCATGTGATTGATGGCGCGTTGCGTCAGTGCTCCTTCAAAGCCCTGACCTTCCCATGCCAAACATTCGTTCCGATGCCTGCGCACTTACCCTGGCCTTGCTCTCTAATACATCTACACATGGGCCACTTAGTGGCTACGTTAATAGGATTAGAGTTCATGACCATATGCTCGAAGATATCATTTCTGTTTCTGGCAAGCCTGCTGGCCACTGCTGGTCCCGCATTTGCCATGTCCAGCTCGGTACCAACCGGCACGACGTTCTATGATCCCCAAAAGGCATATGGGAGCTTTGTGCTGTTTGATGGTAGCGACCAGCGCACCCATTTGATCGACATGAATGGCCATGAGGTAAAACAGTGGCATTATCCTGGCTTTCCGTCGATTGCGCTGACGCCGGAGCAGGCGGGTGGAGAAAAAGGGCACGTACTTGTGCAGTTGGGAAATCTGGACAAACCGGTTTCCCTGGCATCATCAGGGAATGGGCTCTACAACCAGGTAGTAGGGGAAGTGGACTGGGATGGGCAAGTGCGTTGGCAGTGGGGAAGCCGTGAAGCACCAGCCTATCAACACCACGACATACGCCGTCTGGCGAATGGCGATACCCTGATGCTGACCAGTGAACTGACCCCGTTAGCGGGCTTTTCGGCACCGCAGGTGATTGATAACCTGATTCGACAAATTGATCAAAATGGAAAACAGGTCTGGCAATGGCGTGTATCGGATCATCTGGATGAGCTGGGATTTACACCTGAGCAGCTCTCGCTGATTCGTGAGTCGAAAGACCCGGATTTTCTGCATCTCAATACGGCAGCACCCCTTGGCGCCAACCATTGGCACCAGCAGGGCGATTCTCGCTTCGCGCCTGACAACATCATGGTTAGCGCTCGCAACGCCAATGTGGTTTTTATCGTAGAGCGTAAGACCGGCAAGGTCGTATGGCGGCTTGGGCCGGATTATCCTGAGGTGAAGCTGGCCGGTCCGGTGCCACGCCCCGTGGATCAGATCATAGGCCAGCACGATACCCACTTCATTCCTGAAGATTTGCCGGGCGCTGGCAACCTTTTGCTGTTTGATAACCAGGGCAGTGCCGGTTTTCCGCCTGCGCGCAAGGGCATCTTCTCAGCGTCCCGTATTCTCGAGATTGACCCAGTGACCCGCAAAATCGTATGGCAATACACAGCCGTACAGTCTGGCCGCGCACCCTGGACCTTTTTCAGTGCATTTATCAGCAATGCCCGCCGTCTGCCTAACGGTAATACCCTTATCAATGAAGGTCAGAATGGTCGTCTCTTCCAGGTCACGCCCGCAGGAGAGATCGTCTGGGAATATATCAGCCCGTACAGGGGCAAGTCGGCCCCAACGGACCGCTATGTGACCAACCGGGTGTATCGGGCAGAGCCAGTAAGCTACGACTGGGCCCCGTCAGGCACACCGCATAAGGAAAATGCCGTAACGGCTGATTGCGAGCGTTATCCAATGGCACCCCGATGCGTGGAAATCGAGGTGGATTCAGAGAAGTAACGTGATGGAGAACAATCGTCAGCGTGATCCGGCTGCGACGTGAAACAATGGGGCCATCCCTGTCAATGAACGATAAGGCGTTTCATGGCGATCGATGAAGAACTGACTCTGAAGAAGCTGGAGATCTTTCTGGCATTCATGCGCAGCGGCAACCTGGGACGGGCCGCAGCCGAGCTTGGAACGAGTAATGTCAGTGTCCATCGGGCTATCCACTCGCTGGAAAGTGCGCTGCGCTGCCCGCTGTTCAAGCATGAAGGGCGCAACCTCACACCGCTGGATGGGGCCTTTGTTCTGGAAGCACGGGCACAACAGCTCATGCAGGATCTGACCGAGACCATACGGCTGACGCGTCTGGCAGCCGGTTTCTCATCCGACCGTTTCCGCCTGGGCGCGCTGTATTCACTTACAGTCAAGACCGTGCCTCAGCTGATCATGGGGCTCAAGCTTCGACGTAGCGAACTCAATATCGACCTGATTCTGGGCTCCAATGCCGACCTGACCTACCAGCTCAAGAACATGAAGCTGGATGCCATGCTCATCGCATTGGATGACGGAATGGCTGACCCCGATTGCGAGAGCGTCGAGCTTTTTCGGGATGATATTTACCTGGCCGCGCCTGCAGACTCACCATTCACTCATCAGGATGTGGTCGATCTGCGTGACTTGCACGGGGTGCCCTTCGTGACGTTGACTGAAGGTTTTGCCACCTTCAGGGATGGACGGCAGGTGTTTCATCAGGCCGGTTTCGAGCCGGACGTCATCATGCAGGTTAACGATATTTTCTCGCTCATGAGCATGGTCAGTTCAGGCGTAGGCTATGCACTACTGCCGGGGCGGGTTGAGGCGGTATATGAAAACCGAATCCGTCTGGTACCACTCGCTCCTCAGTACCGCTTGCAGCAACGGATCGGCGTAGTGTTCTTGCGTAGCAAGGAGCGTGACCCAAACCTGTTGGCGTTTCTTGCCGAATGCAGGATGTATTCACGCAAGATGAATGCGGAGCCATAAGACTCCGCATCACGTTCAGCCAAAGATTGCACGTGTGACGAGAAAGAGTAGCGAAGGTCCGAGCAGGCAACCGATCGCTGTATAAAACGCGGCCGTCAGACAGCCATAAGGCACCAGTTTCGGGTCGGTTGCAGCCAGTCCTCCAGCCACGCCGCTAGACGTTCCGACTAGCCCACCAAAGATGACAGCCGTGCGTGGGTTGTCCAGGCCAATATAGCGCGCCACAAAAGGAGTCGCGACCATGGCCACGATGGCCTTGACCAGGCCTGCCGCAATGGAGAGCGCCATGACTTCCGAGCTGGCACCAATCGCGGCTCCGGTGACAGGGCCAACGATATAAGTGACGGCACCAGCGCCAATTGTGGTCAGGCTTACGGCGTCGGTGTAGCCAAAGGCAAGCGCCACGGCAACCCCTGCAATGAATGACGTGCCTACTCCTACAAACAGTGACAGCACGCCAGCAAGACCTGCCTCCTTGAGCTCGTCCACGTTAACGCCAAAGGCAGTGGCGGCAATGGCAAAATCCCTGAGCATAGCGCCGCCCAGTATGCCCAGGCCGGAAAGCAGCGGAATATCTACCAATCCCTTCTGGCCGCCCGTCGTGACCCCGCCGATATAAGCCAAGAGCAGTCCAAAAAAGATCGCGATGGCGGAGCCGTGCAGGCGACCCTTGGTCAGCTTGGCGCTGAGCCAGTAGGAGACCCACATGGTAACGCCGATCAGGGCAAAGGCGCTGATCATGCCGTAAGCCTGGGTGACCTTGCTTAGTGATTCGATAATCATGTCGGTCACCGTTGTACGCTGGCCAGCTGGTTAGGGGCAGAAGCCACCGCTTTTTTTCGGCCCACCTTGTTCAGTACTGGCACCAGGGCAAACGCGATGGCAATGGCCAGAAAACCGGCAAGAATAGCCGCCGGACCGCCCTTGAGCGCACCAGCCACATTTTGCTGGGCCGCCATGGCCACGACGATGGGAATGTAGATCGCGCTCCAGAACTCTACACCTTGTTCGGTCTTGGGATGAAACTTGCCATGCTTGCCGATCCAGCTACTCAGGAAAATGAGCATCAGCATGGCGATGCCAACACCGCCCACGTTGGCAGGCACACCGATCAGTTTACCGAGCACTTCACCGATGAAGATGCCGGTCAGCGTACAGATGGAGAGTAGAGCCACACCGTAGATAATCATTGTTATTGTCCTCTGGGTCGAAGTTCTTGTTCTTGTGCTTCGAAACGCTAGGCGATCTCTCTATCGGTCGCGATTGGCCTCCTCGCGCAGCAGCGCAGTAATGGTGTCGGTCCGTGTACCTTGAAACGCCACCGCAGTTCCGGGGTTGATGACGCGTTTGGCAAGCGTGGTCAGCACCGTACCGGGCACCAACTCAACGGCAAGTTGCACGCCGCGTTCCTGAGCATTGCGTAAGGTCGCGTGCCACTCCACGATGCGACACATATTGAAGGCCAAATCATCAGCAAGACGCGCCGGGTCTATGATGAGCCGGGCGGAGCTACCGCTCAGGTAGCGTATCTGAGGGCGGTGCAAGGTTATCGATTGGAACGTGGCGGCGAGTCGATTGGCCGGCTCGGTCAATAAAGCGCAATGGGAGGGTACGCTGACAGCCAGGCGGCGTGTAACGCCGGTACCACCTGAGCGAACCTTTTCGGCCAGGGCTGCCAGCGCAACGTCCGAGCCGGACGCGATGAACTGTTGTTCGGCATTGCTGTTAGCCAGAAAGACAGGCGCATCTGCGGTCGAGGTAGCTTCTACCAGGCATTCAGCCTCGTGACGCTGCAGCCCCAGCATCGCCAGCATGCCGTATCCTTTGGGAAACGCTTCTTGCATCAGCTTACCGCGCAGATCCACCAGCCTTAACGCATCGGCATAGTCGAGTGCATTTGCGATCACGGCGGCTGGATAGGCACCAATGGAAAGACCGGCGACATAGTCTGGGGCAGGGGCTTGCTCCAATAACAGACGTGCACTGGCAACGCCTGCAATCAACAGGCAGAGCTGAACGGCATGTGTCGATTGCAAGGCCTCAGCGGTATCCAGCATGTCGAGCGACACATTGAGGATGGCTTCAGCTTCCCGCAAGGTATCGCGTATAACCGAGGCGTCAGGCAGCGTGTGCAGCATGCCTGGCTGCTGTGCGCCCTGGCCGGGGAACAGGAAAAGACTGCTCACGCAGCGATCTCCACCAAGTGCCAGGGATCAGTGACCAGACAGGCTCCGCTGGCTCGCTTGAGCAGCACGCGGTGGCTTGACTGTGCCCACTCGCGCAGGGCAATGCCTCCCTGTGGGGTTTCCAGTTGAATGTCCAGGCGGCACGGTGCCTTGTCCAGCTTATTCAGCAGGGCCAATGCCTGTGATCGAGAAAGAGGTGCAGGTGCACGCATGAGCAGATCGAGATCGCTATCGGCGTGTAACGTGCGGATACCCGTCGCCAGCTGGAAACCCGCACTGCCGGTCACCCCCCAGACGAGACCGGTAGCATCCAGGCAGGGTTTGGCCCATATCAATGCTTTTAGGGCAGGCAAATCGGCGGGGTAGCTTTTGATGGCCGAAACCAGCTGTTCGGGTGAAAGGCTACGAACGATACGGTCCAAGGCCATCCAAGTGCCGAAGCGCTCTTCGCGTCCATGGCCACGTATACCTACGGCCACAACGCCGGGTTTGCCCTCGGCTCGACGAACAACGACTGGCTCCCCACTCGCGACTGCTGCGAAGGCCCATTGCGGTGCTGTGGTAGGCAGTTGCTCTGGGATAAATCCCCAGAGCAGATCATGTGGGCGAGGGACTGGTTTCATAAAGCCTCCGTAATCAATTAGAGTCACCATTGCTCCAGCAACTTTTCCCGCACCTGTCGTGATGCGCTGCGATTGGAAGCATCCAGGCGGCCACGTAGATCATGCGATCCTGCCGCAATATCGGCCACGGCCTGTTGCAGGCATTCGCTTACCCGATTGATATCGCCTTCGGTAGGACGTTCGATGCGCTCGACCGACAGCGTCTCCCATAGGAGACCCAGCGAAGCATAGTTATGGAGGTCGTATGCCATGGGTGGAATGTTTGCCGCCAACGCTTCCAGCTCGTCGACGCTGCGCAGGGTGATACGTGCTGCTGATGCTTTGCCCATTGCATGCACCTCAACACCGGGATCGCGGAGCGCAATAAGGCGATTGGCCTGATAGCCATGGGCAAGAAACGCACCGGACATCGCCTTGCCCACAATCAAACCAATCACTGGGTGACCTGCGAGCCGAGCGCGTGCATAGGCATCTACCGCACCTGCCAGTGCCTGGTGGATACCCAGCGCTTCCTCACGTCGGCCATATGCCTGGCTTGGTACGTCAATAATGGCAACCAATGCGCGTTTGGTATCGTGATCGCGGTCGGCCTCTATGGCTTCATTAATGATTCGGCCGAGGCCCCAGCCTTCGAGCAGCCCCACCTCACCGCAGCGAGCGCGGGGAAAGGGATTTTGCTCATCGGGGACCACTGCAATCACGCGAGCCGGTAAGCTGCCCAGTGTTGTATCGCAGACCTTCAGCGAGGCGGGCAGACCTTCAAAGGGTTTCGCATTAGGTGAAAGTGCGTTGAACCAGATCAGTCCACGTGTAGAGAGTGTCATTTCACACCTCCTTCATCGCCAGCGGCGTATAGGTCGCGGACGGTTACCGCATCGATGGGTTGTTCGGGTTCAAGACGGCCGAGGCGGTCAAGAAACCAGGCGTACCGCCGACTACGCTCGAGCGCAGGCTTACCTTGTCTGAAACAGGTACGAATCTGGGCATGGATTGTTTCGGTATCATCAGGTACATAGGCGTCAACAAGGCCCGTCACATGGCGCTGCTCACCACCGGTCAGGCTCCAGATGAAGGGACGATCCCGAGAATCGTACTCCTCGATTCCCGCCTCCTGCTCAATGACTTGAGGGCCATTCAGGCCCAGCCGTGCCTCTTGCGTCACAATCAGATAGCTGCACAGGCCGGCAGCGATGGACATACCACCAAAACAACCAACGGGGCCGGCGATAACTGCTATGACCGGCTGGTACTGTCGGAGGTCGACGATAGCCGCCTGGATTTCAGCAATAGCGGCCAGACCGAGATTGGCTTCCTGCAAACGTACGCCGCCTGTCTCCAATAGCAGCACGGCGCGGGTTGGAATACCGTTGCGGTTGTCTTCGGCAGCCAGTTCCAGGGCTCCGGCAATCTTGGCCCCGCCCACCTCACCCATGCTTCCGCCCTGGAAAGAGCCCTCAATAGCGGCAATCACCGTGGGCTGACCTTCAATCGTGCCCTTGGCAATGACCACGCCGTCATCAGCCTGCGTCACGATGCCCTGCTTGGGTAGCCAAGGCGACATCATGCGTTCAAACGGGCCGATCAATTCGCGGAAGCTGCCCTGATCAAGCAGGGCGCGAGCCCGCTGCCGGGCACCCAATTCAATGAAACTGCGAGATTGGAGTAGGCGTGCGGTATCAGTCATGGAATGCTCCTTCCAACTGTAACTCTTCCAGCCCTTGTTCCAGGCGTAAACGCACAACGCCGGGCGTCGCACCAAAATCGTGGATCTCGATATTCAACGCTGGTGGCGTCTGCTCACGAAACATCCGCTCGAACAGGTTCTGCCAGCGCGCCGCACTGCCATTCACCGATGTCACGACATTCAACCTGAGCATGCCTGCCTCGCCGGGCTCCAGCAGCACCTCCAGGTCTCCCGAGCCAACACCGCCCACCAGGGCTCTACCCCGAGGGGACTGACCGGCTGGAAATTCAAACTTCAAGGTTTCCATGAGATAGCGCTCCTCTGCATGCAGGATTCCAGGCGATCAAGAAAGAGGGTAGAGGCCAGCAGATCGGCAGCACCACCGGGGGATGCATTCAGGCGTAGTAACGCGTCGTCCAGTTGGCGCAACGCGCGTCTGCCCGCCAGGGTTGCGCTGCCACCCTGCGCAAGGACTGCCTGCGCGCCGTGCTGAAGCGTATCCAGACCTTCAAGACCCGCCCTATGCAGGACGCAGGTATCCGGTAAAACGGCCATGATGGCGATAAGCGCATCAAGCCGCGCATTTTGCTCTCCGGCGCCTTTCGCTCGGCTCTTCAACAGTTGTGGTAAACCATGCCCTACCACAGCGGGGAACCCCGCTTGCGCCTGTTCACGGGCGCCGGGAAGACCGTATCGGGCGCAGGCCCTGAGACCATGACTATTCTGTACCTCAGGCGCAAATCGATCAGGCAGGCGTGCCAACACAGCAGCGCGGTGAGCCACGTCCGCAGGAGAACCGTGTTCCGGTTCAAACGCTGCGGCAGCAGTCAGCAGGCCCAGCGCCCAGATCGCGCCCCGGTGCGTATTGACTCCACCAGTGGTTTCCAGCATGACACTTTCGCCCTTGCGGCCTAGCTGACCCAGCATCTCGCGCAAGGACTGGTCTAAGTCCTGCGCAACACTGGCGGCTTCCGCCATGTCTTGAAAGGTTTGCCGCAGTGCATAGGCCGAGCTGTGCATTAGCCCCAGGTTCAGGTCCGTATGCGCGCCATTATTTCGGCGATCGACCAAGCCAGGTTTGGGTGAAAGATCTGCCTCGTCGATAAGGACTTGCACAGCCAGATCCGCCAGCTGCCCGGCAAAGGAAGAGGTGAGGGGTACCGCGATCAAGGCACGCATTACCAACTCCTGAATTTGGCTGGAGGGTTGTAAAGACCGCCTGACCACTCCACGAGGTCGGCAATGCTCTTGGCTGCCAGGAGTTCGCGTGTAGCATCGGTACGGCGGATACCCAGGTCTTCCGGCAGGGCCAATAGGCCGTCGCGGCGCATCTGCTCGGTTCTTTTGGGATCGTGGCGTAAACCGATATCAGTCACACCCGCAACCGCTGCAATCAATGCCCGACGCTCCTCTTGAGAGCGGGCCTTGTACAGATAGGCAATTCCTTCCTCTGTAAGCAGATGCGTGACGTCATCGCCATAGATCATCACGGGCGCCAGTGGCATGCCGCTTTTTTTAGCAACATCGACAGCATCGAGCGTATCGACGAACGTGGGTTTGCCACCCTCCTGGAAGGTCTCGACCATCTGCACTACCAGCTTACGGCCACGCTCAAGCATGGCGGTCGGGCCTTCTTCCACCCGCATATCGAGCCATGCGGGTGTGCCGTGGCGACGGCCATGTGGGTCATGTCCCATGTTGGGTGCGCCTCCAAATCCGGCCAGGCGTCCACGTGTTACGGTAGAGGAATGTCCATCGCCATCCACTTGTAGCGTTGCGCCAATGAACAGGTCGACAGCGTATTGTCCTGCCAGTTGGCACATCATCCGATTGGAGCGCATGGAGCCGTCACGCCCGGTGAAAAACACGTCCGGCCGGGCTGCGATATAGTTTTCCATGCCCAGTTCGGTGCCAAAGCAATGAACGCTTTCCACCCAGCCGCTTTCAATCGCTGGAATAAGCGTGGGATGCGGATTGAGCGTCCAGTTACGACAGATCTTGCCCTTGAGGCCCAGTCGTTCACCATAGGTGGGCAGGATCAGTTCGATCGCAGCGGTATTGAACCCAATCCCGTGGTTGAGCGACTGCACGTTGTGTTTTTCATAGATTCCTCGGATCGCCATCATTGCCATGAGCACATGGACGGGCTTGATATGGCGAGGGTCTCGGGTAAACAACGGTTCGATGTAAAAAGGTTTGTCCGCCACCACCACAAAGTCGACCCAGGAAGCGGGGATATCCACGCGCGGCAGATCGCTTACGTCGTCCACCAATTCGTTGACCTGAACGATGACGATGCCATCGCTAAAGGCACCTGCTTCGATAAGGGCGGGTGTGTCCTCGGTGCTGGCGCCCGTATAAATATTCCCGTGCCGGTCTGCCTTGAAGCCAGCGGACAAGACAACGTTGGGAATCAAGTCCACTAACAGGCGTGAGTAAAGTTCGATGTAGGTATGGATAGCGCCAACTTCCAAGAGTCCGTCTTCGAGCAGCTGACTGATACGCAGGCTCTGTGTGCCGGCAAAGGAGAAGTCCAATTTGCGAGCGATGCCGCGTTCAAACAGGTCCAGATGTTCGGCGCGCCCTACGCTGGGCATGATCATGTGCAGATCATGGAGCTTGCCAGGGTCCGCCTTGACCAATGAGCGAGACAGAAAATCCGCCTGCTTCTGATTGTTGCCTTCCAACACCACGCGATCACCGGGGGCAATCAGCGCTTCAAGAGCTTCAACGATCCGCTCGGTTCGAATGATCGCGCCTTCAGCATAGGCACTTGCCTGAGCGACACGCCGCTGCTTTTCGGTGCGCCGCCGCGACCATTGAGGTGGAGGAGAAGTTATTGTCATGATGACTCCACGAAGTCCGCTGTCGTGGTCTCACGCTAGTCCTCCTTCTGAATGCCTTCAATCAACCTCAGTGTCGAATCGTTAACCTGAGCGTAATGATTTACAGAGTACGCATACCTTTGGCTATAACGGAAAACAGATGCAGAACGTTCAATACTTCCATCATTTTGCTCAGGCTGCTAAAACATCGCTGTTACATGCATCTGGCTATACCCCTCACAGGCTATCGGCTAGGAGACTTGGAGTATGACCACCTGTGCAACTGAGCACATTGAACGTTTGGAGCACATTACTCAGCGCCGTAGCGAGTTGGCCCAAATCATCGAGCGTTTCGCTCCTGACTATGGAGTTCATGCTACCGCGATCAGTCCATTACACCTGATCCGTAGCGATCACCCGACAGAAGTCATCTATACCGTTCACAAACCTGGCCTTTGCCTCATTGTGCAAGGTGCCAAAGAGATCCGATTGGCTGAGGAATGTTACCGGTACGATCCGCTCAACTACCTCGTGGTTTCCGTCACGTTGCCGCTAGCAGGAAAAGTGATTGAGGCAACAGGCGATAAGCCTTATCTGTGCATTCGCCTTGATCTTGATCCCTGTGAGATTGCTCAACTCGTCTCGGACGCCAGCCCTATCGGCGTACCGGATCGCCCAGCAGAGCGGGGGTTGTTTCTGGACCAGATCGATCCGCCCATTCTGGACGCTATGCTCCGTCTGCTGCGCCTGTTAGATACACCTGACGACATTCCCATGCTGGCGCCTATGGCCATCAAGGAAATTTATTACCGATTGCTCAGGGGCAGGCAGGGGCACCGCCTGTATGAAGTGGCATTAGCAGATAGCCAAGCCCAACGGGTCGCCCGTGCTATTGATTGGTTGAACAGCCACTTTTGTGAGCCGCTGAGTATCGACGCCCTGGCCAGCCATGTGAATCTTAGTACATCAGCGCTCCATCATCGTTTCAAGGCCGTAACGGCCATGAGTCCGTTGCAATATCAAAAGCAGCTGCGCCTAAACGAGGCACATCGATTGATGATATCTGAAGGATTGGATGTGACCCGTGCATGCTACAAGGTTGGCTATGAAAGCCCCTCACAGTTCAGCCGGGAGTACAGTCGTTTTTTCGGCGCATCACCGATTAAGCATATTGGGCAGCTTGGAAAGAGAGCATGGCTATTTGATAGCAAATTGATGCTATCCCGACTAGGGACTTTTGGGCTAAGAGCCTCAGCCAAGAAGCTATATCCTCTTGTAAAAATATCATGCAAATCCCCAATAAAGCTTATATATCAATGACTTAATGGTTTTATTCCTGCCCTTGAAAGTCCTGCTTTTTCGAAGCAGGACTTCAGCGTTTGTGATGGCGGGTGAACGATGTTCAAAGGTAAATCGATGAGACAACTTGTCAGCGAACCTACAAGCAATGCGTAAGAGGTTCCACTCCATGTGTTCTCAGCGTGTTGAAAGTCCGTAGATCGATCTCATCCTTCATAAGCTCTGGTAGCTGAGTCAGGAAGGTTTTACGTAAGCCCTCTCAAGGACAGTCTGGGGAACACCAGATCTCATGGATAAACCACTCACTCGGCTCGTCTCGGCGTTGGTGATGCATGTAAGCCAAGCAACCCTGCCACGGCGTGAAGGCAAAATTAGCGAAGCCAGGTGCTTGCCTCGCATCTGTGTCTTACCCGGATAAGACTATGTTGGTGAGTTCACACATCAATCAGGCCTCCTTAATGCTCCCTGCTGCCTAGGCAGAGCAGCAGGGAGCATAAGCATTCAAACCGTGGTATAGCCACCGTCTGCCATGACAACCGAACCCGTCATGAAGCTGGCGCGATCGGAGGCCACAAAGGCAATTACTTCAGCGATTTCTCTCGGCTGGGCAACACGGCCAATCGGGGCGTTAGTGGCATGTTCACGCAGGAAAGCGCGGCCATCAGGCATGATGTCATCGAGGATGCCAGTCTCCACATCGCCAGGGGCTACGACGTTGGCCCGAATGTTATGCGGCGCGCCTTCAAGCGCGAGAACCTTGGTGAGCTGAGCAACCGCACCTTTCGACGCGGCATAGGCGCCAATGGTAGGAAACGCTACCTGACAGGCATAGGAGCCTACATTGACGATGGCGCCGCGCTTGTTATCGATCATGACGCGCATCGCCTCACGAGCATGCAGGAACATGCCGCGTGCGTTGACGTTCATGACCTTGTCCCACTGCTCGACGGACATATCGGTAACGTTTATGTTGAGGATGATCGCAGCGTTATTGACCAGAATATCAACCTTGCCAAAGCGCTCCATGGCAAGGGCAACGGCGCGTTGAGCAGTTGCTTCTTCCGCTACATCACCGACCAGCGCAGCGATGCACTCTGATTTTTGTTCAAGCTCGACAACGGATGGCTTGATGTCCTCGGCAACGACAGAGGCGCCACGCTCAGCAAACAGTGTGGCTACAGCTTCGCCGATTCCACCCGCTGCACCGGTGACGATGGCGACTTTACCTTCAAGTTCTTGTACGGGAGTTGTAGTCATCATGTCTCTCCTCAAGTATCAAACGCCGTAAGCGGCTGTGGTTGAAGTCGAGATCACGATATCGAGTTTGCCCGGCGTGATAATCGCCGCGTTTCTTCATGCCTTATGAAGGAAGGCTAAATAATCCAGAGGTAGATGGGGCAGGAATGAAAGGGCCGCAAAGCACGGCCACTTCTACGGTAGACATAACAGGTATTAGTGTCGGTTAACTAAATCCAAATGCCGGCAAAGGCTTCACTGGCCGTGAATGGTCATGTGCTGGTCCGTCAACGGCTGCGCGCGGAGTCTTTTTTCAGAAAATCGATAAATGCCCGTAGCGAGGCCAGCTGTTGGCGCTGCCGAGGGTAACTCAGATAAAAACCATCAAACGGCGCGCACCATTCCTGGAGTAGCGGGACCAATGTTCCAGCGTTGATAAAGGGCTCCATCTGGTCTTCCAACCAAAAGGCGATACCCACGCCGTTGACTGCAGCCTCAATGGCTACACGCTGATCGTTGACGATGAGCGGGCCTTTGACGGCTATGGCAAACCACTCAGTATCACGCTTGAATTCCCAGCGATACGGGTGGATCTGGCCTGGCCAGCGCCAGTTGATACAGCGGTGATTTTCCAAGTCATACGGCGTTTCCGGATACCCGTACCGCTCAAGATAACGCGGCGAGGCGGCTGGAATCTGCCTGAGTTCAGGCCCTAGCTTGATGCCAACCATGTCCTGCTCAATAAGCTCTCCCAGGCGCAGAGTGGCATCGAACCCTTCTGCAACAATATCCACGGGCCTATCATCTAATACGACATCCAGCTCTATCTCGGGATAGGCCTCGGAGAAAGGCTGGAAGATTGGCTCAAGAAAAACACGTGAGGCTAGCCGAAGGGCATGCACACGTAATCGACCGGAAGGCTTCTCACCAAATAAACAGGCGTTCTCTACAGCGTTTGCTACCTCCTGTAAAGCGGGCTTGAGTCGTTCAAGCAAGTGCTCGCCAGCAACGGTCAGGCTCAGACTACGGGTCGTACGGTTGAACAGACGAACCCCCATGCGCTCTTCCAAACTACGTATTGTCTGGCTAAGTGCAGAAGGGGATACCTGCAACTCTTCAGCAGCCCGAACGAAACTGCCACGTTCAGCAATGGCCACGAACGCTTGCAGTTCTGCATAGTTTTGACCGCGCATAGTAAGCATCCTGTGTACTCGTCTGTCTGAAAAGCGCAGCGTGCCGATTCTGCATGAGCGCGAGCGCCTTCAAACAGAAATGATCGCCTCAAAGCCCGGTATAGGGGCCTCAAGTGCAAGTGCGGCTTTGACCGGATCAAAATATTCACGAATGAACGCAATCTTTCCATTCTTCACGCGAACGAACAGCACATAGTCCTGACGATACGTCCTACCCGTTGCCGTGATAATGCCTTCCGCCCTTACTTCGGCGCTGGCCTCATCAGGGTTATTAGACGCATGGATTCTAAGATCATAAAAGCGAAACTCTTCCACGGCGCCCACAAACCAGCCTACATGATGCAGGACTGCCTCACGCCCCGCCAGTTGTGCCGGGTGACCCAAGGAAGGGGCAAAGGGAAGCTCCCATAAAAGATCATCCGCAATCAAGGTTTGCCATTGGGGTTGATTGGCTACAAACGTATCAAAGTGCTGTTGAAGCAGTTCGGTTGCAGTGCGCATAGCGGTCTCCTGAGTTGTGGTGTGCAGGTAATAAGAGAAATTATTAGCCGAACAACTTGATAGCTGTTTTTGCCGTCAGCTCGCCCTGGTGGCGTGCGCCTTCAAGTTCGGTTGCGCTAGGCAGGCGTGAGCCGTCCCCCGCTGTAATGGTGGTAGCCCCGTAAGGCGCACCGCCTACCACTTCCGTTACGCTCATCTGCCCTTGGTGGCTGTAAGGCAGCCCCACAATCGTCATGCCAAAGTGCAGTAAATTGGTGATGATCGAGAAAAGGGTCGTTTCCTGGCCGCCATGCTGTGTAGCAGAGGCCGTAAAGGCACCGCCCACTTTGCCATTTAATACACCGCGTGCCCATAAGCCGCCTGCCTGATCCAGAAACGCGGCCATCTGGCTGCTCATCCGGCCAAAGCGGGTTCCTGTGCCCACAATGATCGCATCGTAATGCTCAAGATCGGCAATGGTCGCTACCGGTGCTGTTTGGCCAAGCTTGAAATGGGCACTCCTGGCGATCTCTTCCGGTACCGTTTCAGGGACACGTTTGATATCTACGTCAGCCCCTGCCGCCCGCGCGCCTTCTGCTACAGCTTCAGCCATGGTCTCGATATGACCGTAAGAGGAGTAATACAGAACCAGAACCTTAGCCATGTGACGTCTCCTGAGTGGAATAAGCGGCCAGTGCCGCAGTGGAGAAACTTTCGCATGGCTCAAGATTCGAAAATAGCCAGCTAATATCGACCGGTTCGTTCGATAAAATCGAACAGTAGCGATCAAAGGTTTTGTGCGGCCTGTGCCTTGAAGCGATCTATCAACCATGTGGCAGCAGGGCCAGGCGGTGAATCTGTACGATAAATCACGGTAAAGTCGTACGTGCCACCAGGGCAATCTGGCAAATCCAGTAATACCAGCCTTCTTTCGGCAATATCACTCTCTACCATGGGCTGCGGCATGTTTCCCCAGCCAATACCTTCCTTGAGTAGCATGTGTTTGGAACCAAGGTCAGCCAGACGCCAGGTGCGGGCGCTCATAACAGCGTATTCTTGCCCCTCGGTCAGTGTGGAGCGGTCCGTCAGGACCAGTTGCACATGCTCACGGGTAGCGCCAGGAGCGTTGGCGCTTGAGGCCAATGGATGGCTGGGTGCTGCAACGGGCACTAAGTCAACGCTGCCCACTGCAATCCGCTCCAGACCGTCAAGGTTAGTAATCAAAGGACCGCTGACACCCAACGCAGCGCCTCGATTCAGTACCCGTTGCGTGACAGCGCCTAATGCTTCTATATGAAGGTGGAGGGAAACAGTGGGAAAGGTTTCTCGAAATGCCCTCAAGGCATCCACTACCCGCGCACTGGGCAGCATGACATCCAAGACCAGATGGATCTCGGCTTCAAGTCCTTGCAGGAGCCCCTTTACCTTGGCACGCAGTCCGTTGATGCCGCTATATACCATGCGCGCTTCGGCTAATACCGTTCGCCCAGCGTCTGTCAGCTGAGGTTTACGAGTAGTTTTGCGATCAAAAAGAGTTACGCCCAACTGCATCTCAAGGTTAGCAATGGTATAGCTGATAACAGACGTAGCCCGGTGTAGCTTACGAGCAGCCCCGGCAAAACTACCCACCTCGACAACGGTAAGAAAGACACGCAACTGGTCCAGCGTAGGCGTACCGGGATCAGACATCATTTCGAATTCCTCGAACGTTTTAATGCATATTATCTGGATTTTGCTGAACGCCCATCTGTTTTAGTCTGGCCTGGTAGTCACTTCCGAGTGAAGTCTTTTGCCTGCAATCCGCCGATTGCACCTATGCCCTGCGAGGCCTGCAACCATGACGTTATCTAATTCCGCATCCGCTATTGAGCATCTCATCCTGCCAGCCGTAAGAGACTTGGGTGATGGCTTTAAAGTACGCCGCGCTTTACCTTCTGCACAGCGACGTACCGTGGGCCCCTTCATTTTTCTGGACAGCTTTGGGCCAACCGTTTTCAAGGCAGGCGAGGGGCTTGATACACGGCCCCATCCGCATATTGGTTTGTCGACCATGACTTATCTGTTGGAGGGTGAGATGTTGCATCGCGACAGCGAGCACTATGTCCAGACCATACGGCCGGGCGAAATCAACCTGATGACGGCGGGTAAAGGAATTGTTCACTCCGAGCGCAGCACCGAGTCAGCCCGGCAAGCAGGTGGTACGGTATTTGGCTTTCAGTCATGGCTAGCGTTACCGGTTGCCCATGAAGAAGCTGACCCAGGCTTTCAACATGTCAGCTCAGGAGAGATTCCTGTAATAGAGGACGAAGGCGTTACCGTCAGGGTACTAGCTGGCACCCTGCATGATAAGCAGGCACCTACACGCACGTTTTCTGATCTGTTCTATGCCGACGTGGTACTCGAAGCCGGAGCGCGCTATCGCATCCATAAAGAGCATGTTGAAAGGGCCATCTACGTCGTAAGCGGTGAGGTTACAGTGAGTGGGCAGGATGGCCGCTTCGGCCGGGACCAGCTGGTTGTCTTCAAACCAGAAACCGAGATTGTACTAAGTGCAACTGGAATGACTCGGTTAATCTTGCTGGGAGGAGAGCCGCTTCCTGAAAAGAGACATATCTTCTGGAATTTTGTATCGAGCCGCCGTGAGCGCATCGAGCAGGCTGCCGAAGACTGGCGTTTACAGCGTTTTCCAGGCGTACCTGGAGAGCATGAGTTCATCCCGTTACCGGAAACACGAATCCGTTTAAAAGCTACTGTGTAAACATCATCGCGTTATCCTGATGCCCGCCCGGATGCTATTCGGAGCGGGCATTGTCTTTTCTGCGCCTACCCAGAGACTACTAGCCGCCGCTATCTCCTGAGCTTCACACCTTGAAGCTCAGGAGAGTTAAGTCTATAGATTATGTTCGATTAAATCGAATCTAATGGTCTAAATTAATCGGCTATTGCGAATAGCAAACCACAGGCAGACTTCTCCCCATCGAGACACATCATGGTGATGCGTCCTAAATGAGGATCTACTCATGTCACAGTCAGCCAACCTTGTTCAAACTACTTCCCATACATCCGTTTCCAACGCTTCAGCAGCTACAACTGCATTGCTGGGCCGGATACTGATCAGTGCAATCTTCATTCTTTCAGGCATCTCCAAAATTACTGCGCCCGCCATGATCATGGGTTATATCGAGTCGGTCGGTTTGCCGTTTCCTGCCGCCGCCCTAGGGGTTGCCGTGTTGGTTGAAGTGGTAGGTGGTATTGCGTTGGTCCTCGGCTATCAAACACGAGCAGTGGCTGCGTTCCTGGCCTTGTTTAGCGTAGTGACCGCACTGGCCTTTCATAGCAATCTGGCTGATCAAAATCAGTTCATTCATTTCTTCAAGAATATCGCCATGGCCGGTGGGCTTCTTCAAGTAGTGGTTCTTGGGGCTGGCCAGTACAGCCTGGACGCCCGTCGTAGCTGATAGAGATACCAGGCTAGCGGCCTGGCATAACTTGCAAACCCTTCACTAGAGAAATCATCATGAAAGCCATACGTGCACAGCAATACGGGAACCCCGAGGTACTCCGCCTTGAAGAAGTAGCTGATCTGACGCCGGGTAAAGGACAAGTGTTGATTCAGGTAGCTGGTAGTGGAATAAATCCAATCGACTGGAAAGTCCTCTCCGGGGCCATGAAGCGGTTTATCCCCTTACCGTTACCCTATACGCCAGGGGTTGAAGTCGCAGGAACAGTTATCGCATTAGGTGAGGGCGTAGACATATTCAGCCTGGGCGACGAGGTTTTTGGCTTCATCGGTATTACAGGTGGGTACGCCACCCAGGCAGTAGCGGATGCCGACAGGCTGGTCTTAAAGCCCAACAGCCTTTCATTGCTAGAGGCAAGCGGTGTGCCGGCGGCAGCCTTGACGGCTTGGCAAGCCTTGCATGAGCATGCTGCCATTCAGACAGGCCAACGTGTCCTGATCCAGGGAGCGGCGGGCGGGGTTGGCAGCATGGCCGTACAGTTGGCTCGTATAGCTGGCGCTGAAGTCATCGCGACGGCATCTGCCCATAATCATGATTACCTACATGCACTAGGCGCTACACAACTCATTGATTACCGCCATGAAGCATTTGAGAAAGTTGTTTCGGATGTAGATATCGTAATCGACCTTGTAGGCGGCGAAACTCAAGCCCGCTCCTGGTCAGTGTTAAAAAAGGGCGGTGTGCTGGTGTCACCCGTCAGCGCGCCGAGTGAAGAAGCTGCTCGTAGCATAGGAGCAACAGGCAAACGCTTCGCTACCCGTTCAGACGGGAAGCAACTAGCACAGATTGCCGACTTATTTAACCGGGGAGCACTTAACGTGGAAGTAGAAACCATACCCTTGTCCAGGGCAGCTGATGCGCTACAGAGAAGCCTAGCAGGCCATACGCGGGGCAAAATTGTGCTGGATGCTCGGGAATAGCAAGATTCCAAATGTTAAACTGATGAATACTTAATGGCCGGTTCTCTAAAACCGGTCATTTGGTTTGACCAATTTTTGAAAGATATTATTTTTCCCATATCTCTAATGCTGAAGTTTATAAATAAAGATTAAGATGGAGATATAAAAAATACCCCTTTGAGAGTGGTTGGTGACTGTCTTTTAGGAATTAGTAGGTAAGCATTTGCGTCGGTAAGATAGAATATATCTTTATAAGGGATTGGAAAGTCAGAGGAGTAAATTTGTAGCGCAACATTGTAATTTTTGGCAATGTATTTTTCTAGGGAAATTTGTTTTGGGGTTTCGCTTGTTATCATGGAGCAAACTACAAAATCATCCACCTCAAAATGCTCGTCAACAATTTTGGCGTATGTCTCAGGTATAGTATATGTCTCCGATTTTATAAGTTCTGCTTCTAGGTCTTCGCTATGTATAACTTGAGTGTATCCATTACTAATAAATTGTAAATCCTCAATGCTGCCAGAGGTACTTATCAAGTCTAGAAAGTATTCGCCCGGGTGATAGGTCGAGAAAATATAGATTATTCCATTGTTTGGAATAGTGTCCGGTAAGAAATAAAGTTTAGCTAGAGAGCAGTTTATACTCATAACCAATGTAAGCGGTAAGTGGTCAGGATTTTTTGGCCAAGCCTCTACTTTCGCTTGGCTACCACCAAGCGTGATACCACAATGTTTATTTAAGTCCGAGGTTGGGACAATTCTCTTTACTGTCTTGATTTTACTCATTTGCAGTCTATAAGTATTTTATAAAAAACGAAGGCTTAACTATTTAATTATATATTTTCTAGTTGTAAATTTATCATTTTGGACTATAAGTCAAATAGAGGGTGCGTCGGAAAAATGCCTGCCATGTAGCTAGCCCATAATCTTTCAATAAAATGATTTTCGATTTTATTAAGGGCTGCTTCAGAGATTAGACCAATATCATCAGATGCATACCCTGCTAGCTCTGAGTTTTGAGTTAATTTAAAAGTATTTTTAAATGCTATTTCTCTAAGTGATAAAACTTCGACATTTTCATCTAGATTTATTGTTCTTATTTCTTTAAATGCCGAGGACCAGGCGGAGTCAAAGTCTTCATGGTCTCTGGCATCTAATGCAGTATTCCAGTCTCTATCTACAAAAATCGATTCGTAAAAGCTATCTGCTTCGATTTTTTCTTTAATGTCTAAAAAATTCATCTCAACCCTGCCTCCTTAGCCAATTTTCTACAAGGTTAACTGCTTGTACAGGCGTTACATTTTTACTAAGAATATGAGTCCCGTTGCATAAGCGTACATATACTTTAATGTCATTAAGCGATCATAAGCCTCAAAAAGCTCGTAAATCGTCCCGCCAGTGGATCGTAATAACGAACGTATTGTAATGCAGGCCCGTTTCGGCGTCGTAGTACTGTCCTTGAAAACGTAGGTTCCGCTCGATCTCTCTGGGAGCCAGCGCTTCCAACGCACCCTATGCCTTGTAGTAAGCGCGCCATACCATGTGGCCGGCATCGTCCGTAAACTCAAGCGGCGTATCAATCTGGTTGGTGTGAAAGCAGTAGTGCTTAGACTTTTGATCAGGCTGGCTTGGCTCAGTGATTCATGGCCGCGGTAGGTTTCGGCTTTAACCAGGCGGTTTTCGCAGTCGTAGGTAAAACGCTGATAACCATTAGGATTGTGCCGCTCGCTGACGTTACCCCAAGCGTCGTAGGTGAGGCGCAGGTCTTTCCAGGCCTTGAGGCGGTTGTCTGGGCTCAAGGCTTGGGAGGCGCTCAGGTTGCCGGCAGGGATACTCCTCTGATAAAGGTCTGTACCATAAAACCTTTCTCCCTGGGACCAAACAACTAGTAGCCGATTTTAAAAAATATTAATTGCATAATAAAGTTAATCAAATGCACAGTTTTCAGTTTTCATGAATCAGGTTAAAATTAAAGCTTTCAATAGTTGTCTCACTAGATAATTGTGGTAACTCATAAGACTCTATGAGTTCAATTTTGTATATGTAAGTATTTTCTTTTTTTGAATCTGAGCGAACCCCTCTAATATTTGCCGAATAGATGCCTGGCTTGACATCAAGATAGTCATTATTTTCTAGCTTAGAATGATAATTAGCTCTGTAATGTAAGAAGAAATTCGGTTCCCAATCAAATAAAGCGTTAAGGTCTGCCGTTATTAGTAAGCCTGATTTTACTGTTAGTGGAAATCCTGAATAAAAGAAATCTTCTATAAGGTCAGGTTGGTTTTTTCCGCTATCAATATGAATGTAATAGTCATGCTCTACTATTGGATATAGAGATAATATTACGCCTTTTTTTATGGACTCTTGGCCTATATCTTCGTTGTTTATGAAGTGCTCAAATATATTGTTTCCTATATAATTTTTTTCTATGAGAAAAGCGTTCAAGACCAATGGGTCAAAGATCACTATGCCCGGAGAATGTAGATTTATATGAGATTTATTTTTAAATTTATCCATTACAACCTCCAGTAATTTTGCTTTTCCATTTTAGTGATTTATGTAAGGCTTCCCGTATTGTAATATTTTCCCCTATGACTTCTCCAGTTTTAGGAGTTTTTAATGTTCCTTTAGCTGTAAAGCTTTCGTAAGCAACATCAATTTTTTAATCAATTCCTCCGTGCTACCATCAAACTTTCTGTTAAATGGAACACCCATTTTACTAAGAGATTTATGAAATTATTCGTGAAGTTTGTCAGAGCCCGCTATGGCATTAGGGAACCATGAGGGTGAGTTTAGTTTAGTACCCAATTGAGGATACCCGTGAGAATTGGCATGTGCTCTGGGAAACGGATGGTGGCCCATTCCGTCAGACTTCAATGGCTTCCAGAAAGGCATCCAGCCCCATGGGTCAGCCCAGCTAATAGCATTAGAGGCATATTGGTAGAGATTTATACTACCTAATAAACCAATCGGGTCCTGCGTCGTAAACCGTCCTATCAGCGGATCGTAATAACGAAACGTATTGTAATGCAGGCCCGTTTCAGCGCCGTAGTACTGCCCCTGAAACCGCGAGTTCTGCTCAATCTCTCTCGGGACCAGGGCTTCCAGCGCGCCCCATGTTTTGTAATAGGCACGCCATACCATATGGCCGGTATCGTCCGTGACCTCAAGCGGGGTACCGATCTGGTCGGTATGAAAGTAATAGCGCTTGGGCTCATCTGGCGATTTGGCTTTGTATCTACACGAGTGAGCCATCGGGACGGCATTGAGTACCGGCTAACTAGGCTCCTCCGCCCCTGGGCCAATGATTAGGTGGAACGCTTGAGCCGCACGATTAAATAGGCCACTAGCAAGGACTTTCACCATGCCTCGCTTAAACAATTGCAGAATCATATAAAAGATCATCTCTGGGTCTATAACACCGCTCGCTTCTTGCGCTCATTGAAAGGACAAAGAACGACTGGCTTTATCCTCCAGCAATGGCAGAATAGGCACAATTCTTTTTAATCGATTCAGACACTTTATCTTCGATAGATAAAATTAAAGCCTGAGCTTCTTTTCGAGAAGTTGTATTCCTTTAATATTGGATTCTTTTATCTCTCTGGCGACATCGTTAGAAATTGCTACTTCTGAGAGACATTCTTTGCATCTAAATATTGATTTTTCAGTCTGTAGATCAATTAAAGTAATTTTTGTAAACTTCTTAGGTCCATCTGGGAGAAAATCAATTATTGGTTTGCATATACAGTTGGCCATATCAAAAGCTTCTTGTATAGATAAATAGTTTACTATGTAAAACCCTTCATGGAATTTGCCTTTATGTCTTATTTTTGTTTCTAAAAGCTGTATAGAATCTTTGGAGAAATTTGTAAGTAGCTTGGCGAGCCTTTTGCTTATGACGTCAGGGCCATTACTAAACAGGTAATCATAAGAAGTTAAATTCTTGATTGATGCGTTTGATTTTGCAGATAGATATATGTCTTTAAAATCATTCGGATTTACGGGATTTCCTATCTTCAAGCTTAGTGAGTCAGGAAAAATGTTTGTGTCATATTCGAGCCAGTAATTGTTGGGATATTTTTCATCTATATCAATTAGGTACATCAGCATCCTCCTGTCCTTATTGAATTTTTGTTTAATAATATTCTTCCAGATCTTAAGCCTTGCCTATTCTCAATTATAAGCTTCTCTAAGGCTTCACGATACTGACTTGAATTCCAATTCTTAGACTTTCCATAGCTATGTAATGCGTCTAGGTCTGCTCTAATGTTTTCAGTGTACTTGGGGTGTGATCCTCGATGGACTGTCCTAGTTGCATGATTCTCAACGTATTTTGGTAAGTAAATTATGTTTTTTAAATTATGTATATTGAAATTTGCTGCCTTTAAGGCTTCATGTGCTTTAAGTTCTTGGGGGATGATGTGATGTTTTTGAAAACCACTTATACTATTCATAGTGTTATAAGTGGTAAGGCCTTCTGGATCAACCCAAGACTGGCTATTGACTGCATATTGATATAAATGACTTCCCCCTAACAACCCGATTGGGTCCTGCGTTGTAAACCGTCCCACAACCGGATCGTAATAACGAAACGTATTGTAATGCAGGCCCGTTTCAGCGTCGTAGTACTGCCCCTGAAACCGCAAGTTCTGCTCAATCTCTCTCGGGACCAGGGCTTCCAGCACGCCCCATGTTTTGTAATAGGCACGCCATACCATGCGGCCGGTACTGTCCGTGACCTCAAGCGGAGTGCCGATCTGGTCGGTATGGAAATAGTAGCGCTTAGGCTTTTGATCAGGCTGGCTCGGATCAGTATCTAACCGAGCGAGCGGGGCGTAGCTGCCGGTTTCGTAGATATACAGGCTGTGTAGATACGCTTTTTGCTCCTGCAGCATGCGCAGGCCTTGCCAGAGGAAGCGGGTCGTTTCGGTTTTATCCTCTGTTAGAACATGCTTGGCAATACGGCGGCCAAGGCAGTCATATTCGTAGCTGGCTTGGCTGAGCGAGTCATGGCCTCGGTAGGTTTCGGCTTTAACCAGGCGGTTTTCGCAGTCGTAGGTAAAACGCTGATAACCATTAGGATTGTGCCGCTCGCTGACGTTACCCCAAGCGTCGTAGGTGAGGCGCAGGTCTTTCCAGGCCTTGAGGCGGTTGTCTGGGCTCAAGGCTTGGGAGGCGCTCAGGTTGCCGGCAGGGTCGTAGCCGAAGTCCTCATTACCGAGCTGGGGGTGGTGTGGTTCGCGGCTACGCAGTTGGCCAATGGCATCGTATTTGTAATCCGTAGCGCCACGGTGCTTATCGATCTGCCGTAGGAGTTCGCCCGCCTTGCTGTATTCATAGCGGCGATGTATGAGCGTGGCGGGATGTTCAGGATGACCGAGCAGGCTGTTCTTTTGCGCGTTGAGTTGCGAGAGCTGTTCATGCGGCAACTCAATAGTGGCTTGCCAGCGTTTACGGCCAAAGCTGTCGTATCCAAAGCGGCTGGTTAGGCTGCCTTGGGTACGCAAGGTCTCCCTGTGTAGGGCGTCACGCTCGAAATCGCTGATCAGCAAGCCGTCGAGGTTTAGTTGGTGCAGATGACCGCTGCCGTAATACAGATGATTGAGCGTACGACCATCCGGCAGGCTGAGCTGAGTAAGATTACCTAGTGCATCGTAAGTGTAAGCCAGTGCGCCCAAGGCTGACTGCTCTTCTACCAAGCGGCCTGCCTTGTCGTAGCTGAAGCTAAGAACGTCCGGCCGTATGCCCAGCGTTTTACCGTGCTCGCTGGGCTGCCGTTCAATGGCTACGACCCGATCCAGCTCGTCATAGGTGTAATCCAGGCGAGCATCCTGGGTCATTTTGCTGAGTAAACGACCTATGGCGTCGCGCTCAAATTCGCTGGAGCGTGTCTGGCCTAGTCCCGCCTGGTCAGCGGTATGCTCATCCATGCGGATTAGTGCGCCGGATACGTTGTAGTGGAAACGACGACGCAGACCGTCTATACGAATTTCTTCTATCAGGCGGTCAGCTGAGTCATAGGCAAAACGATAGGCCGCCCCGTTCTCGTTTACCAAGGCAGCCAGACGCAGCGCCTGATCATAGTGGTAACGGACTCGCTGGGCTTTGGCGTCCTTGCGCTCTACGGGTAGGCCGCGAGCATTACGAGTGACGTTTGTTGTACGCTTATCAGCATCAGTATGGGTAAGTAGCTGCCCAAGCGCATTATAGGTATAGGAATCTATACTGCCGTCAGGATGCTCGACCCGAAGGACTTCGCCGTCGGGTTTGCGATGCAGTCGGGTGGTTTGGCCGAGTGCGTCGGTTACTGCCGCAAGATGTAAGTGTTCACTGTAGGCATAGTGGGTGTGGTTGCCTGAGCAGTCCTGATACCGGGTAACTTGGCCAAGGGCGTTCCACCAGTAATAAGTATTGTTGCCTAAGGCATCCGTTACGGTATGGGGTAGGCCATTATCGGCACTAAGATAGCGAGTGATTGCGCCAAGCTCATCCGTCTGAGCCAGCAAGCTACCTGCCTCATCGTATTCCCAGCCGAGTGCGCTGCCATCGGGCCTCGTCAGTGAGGTAAGGAATTCAGTATTGAGATGATAGGTATATACCGTCGAGCGACCGATAGGATCAGTGTCTTTGACTAGTCTTGAAAACCCATCATATTCGAAAGCTAATGTATTGCTGTCAGGGAGCGTCACACCCGTTATGTTGCCTGACTCATCTAAGCCAATGTGGTATTGCTCACCGCTAAAGTCTTGGGCAAAAGTGACACGACGGTTTTCATCGTAATGAATAATGGCTTTGCGATTTAACGTATCAATAATGTATGTCGTACGAGCTGTCAGATCATAACTGAAGCTGTAGCGCTCACCATCACTGGTCCAATGCTCTGCTACTCGCAGGCTGCCGTCTGGGAGTTTGCCCCACCGATAATGACACACCAAACCTAGGGCATTTTCATGCATGACCATGAGGCCGTGGTCATAGCCAAAGCGTCGACTGGTAGCGCCATTGCGATTAGTGATGCCGACGAGTTGATCCTGCGCATCGTAAGCATAGCGAACAAGGGTTTCTACCGGCTTGCAATCCTCGATACGCTCTACCCGCACCAAGCGATTACCCGCTTCGTTGTAGCAGAGATGGATACGTACCATACTCTTTGAGTGGATATCGGTCAGCCGACCTTCTCGATACGTAAGCGCCAGGTAATTACCGTGAGCATCCTCGATGCGTTTGAGCGGAGCGGGCGTGCCATCCTCTGGTAGATCGCCAAAATAGAGAAATGTACAGTCGAGGGTCTGCAATAGATAATGGCCGCCCTCAGTACAAACGATCGTAAACTGCTCCGCTGGATAAAAGACTCGCTCATTAGGATTTAGTAGTTCGAGCGGAATTTCCCGGCCCTGGTTATCGCTTAAAACTAGACGATCCTTCTCGCGCCGTAGGCTTTGCTCCCAGGGCATTACCCAGCCGCGCCCGAGAATACCCTCACGCTCGATGTCGCTGGCGTAAAAGCGTGCCCAATGGATAGGCAGCAGGCCGGGAAGCGTAAAATCGATCTCACTGTCTTCCAGCAATAGTTTACGACCATTTACCGCGTCAACCGGATGGCCAAACAGTGCGCCGAAAGCACGCGTCAATACTGGGGCCGCTACTGCTCGTGTAAACGCCTCGGAAGCGGCAAAGGTGGCTGCAAACTTGAGCGCGCAGGGCATAACGGCTTTCAAGCCATTCTTGGCTGCCATTTTCACAAGGCTGCCTATACCGCCACCGAGTGCCATCAGAACATCAACCGTGGTACGTAACCATGCCGGTACTTCGTCATCTATAGGCAGATAGGTCTGAGTTTCGGCTCCAACATTTACATTAGGAGAACCCGAGTCGATCGTTGCACCACAGGTGAGTTGATCTCCTTTACGGGCAGCGGGAAAACCGTTAATGAAGACTTTGGCTGAACCTTGGGCAATTTGCGGGGGCTTGCTATGCTTCTCACAGACGCCGGTGTCCGCCTCAACACGCGCAGCCGCTAGACCGTTGATAAAGGTATTGGGCGAGCCGGAAACAATCCCTCCGGCGGGGGTACTCCTTGATCGTCCGATCGTTTCGCCGAGCGCAGTCAGTGCTGCTCCGCCAAAGCCAGCCAGTACGCCCGCCATCAGGGCAACACCAAAGCCGCAGGTAGCGGTTGCTACTGCTACTCCTACTACAAGGGCAATACCTATCGCCGCTCCGGCAAGAAAACCGCCTAACGCGCTGGTATGGACGATCTCATCGTCAATGCGAGCGGCTTCGTACATTTGACTTCTCCCTGTCACACGGATTGTCTTTCGCCGTGCCAAGCAAACCTGATGATGCTTATTGATTCCGCTTCACGAGTTAACGAGACGGAATAAAATTACTTAAAAGCTCTACCCACAATGCATCCTGTTCTGATGTAAACGGTGCTTGTCCGCTCGCGGTAAAAACAAGAACGCGCTCGGGTGCCATTGGAAAAGCAGCCTGACGCTGATATACGTCTTTGCCGCTTGCCTTGTACCGAGAATCAATTTGGATACCCTGAATGGGGACGTTCATGGATAGCTGCGCCAGCTTTCTGTCCAAAGGTTTGTACTTGGCAAGTTTTGCGGCGATCAGCTCAACCTGTCGGTCAACATAATCATCAAGGGCCTCGTCCGAGGGTTTGGTATCTCGGGAAACCGTAAGGCTGAACGGAAAGGGGGCCGTGTCTCCCGGAACGAATACATTGATGGTGCGATCCTGAAAGCCAGCAGGCAGCTTTAAAGTACCTTCGTTGATCTTGTAGCTCATGAGATTTCTCGAAATTTGGATTACTGGGAGGCAGAGCCTGATCCATTCGTACCTGATGAAGGATGGAATACAGCATTGATCTGAGCATCGATTGAGGCCTTCACTCCTTGCCCCTCCGGTGAGGCTCCTGCCTTACCACCCGGCACATTGATGTCGAGAGTGCCGCCAGTGTTTATCTGGCCTGCGCCGCTGGCGCTGATATTGAATTCAACACAGGAAATATTAACGAGGCCGTTGGCGTACATCTCGAACACGCTTTCGCCACAAACAAGGCGAATACCTTCACCTGCCTCAATGAGATATGTTGAGCTGACGCTATCCACCTTCGAGCCGCCTACCAGCAGCTGGTCATCCACCTTGACGATACGCATGCGGTTCTGACCAATGACTACCGTTTCGTCCTGACCAATGGTTTTGGTTCGGTCAACCCCTACGGAGTGGGTTTCACAATTGCCCACTTCAATGTCCATGTCGCGCTGACCGTGTACGTAGATCTGCTCTGCACCGGCTTTATCTTCGATTCGCAGTTCATTGAAGCCATTGCCGCCAGGCGTGCTTCTGGTCTTGAAGACTGTCCGGGTCTTGTTGGCGGGCAGGTTGTAAGGCACCAGGTTTGCGGCGTGATGCAGGCAGCCTGTAATAAGTGGCTGGTCCGGATCGCCTTCCAGAAAGGTGACCAGTACTTCCATTCCGATTCGGGGAATCGTGACGGCACCATAGCCTTCATGGGCCCAGTTGCTGGCAACACGCAGCCAGCAACTGCTGTGCTCGTTCATCTGGTCCAATCGATCCCAATGGAATTCCACGCGGACGCGACCGTATTGATCGCAGTAGATTTCTTCTCCAGCGGGGCCGGTGACAATTGCGGTCTGGCTACCCAGGATTTTTGACTTAGGGTGCTTCAGGGCTGGTCTGAAGATCGTGTCCCAAGGCACTGCCGTAAAGAAGTTGCGATAGCCCTGCTGGAAGCCATCCTTGTCATCTACATGCGAGGATATGGATTCTTCTAATACTTGGGGTTGTTTGCCTTCGTGTGTCAGCTCGGTGAATAGCCACAAGTCATTCCATTCACTGCGTGGGTGCTCGGTCAAGGGCATGAAGTGGCCGGAAACAAGTGTTGGCAGGTCACTCTTACCGCGGGCGATCTGGTAATCCGAGCGATGCCTTTCCAAAGCGCGCTGGCTTAGCTGCTTGCCACGGGCGCGGTCCATGAAGGCGCCAGGGTAGTCATAATCTTCCAGCTCTGGCACAGCCTCGCCGGTGTGAGACGCTTCCATGGTGAGTTTGGGCTTTTCAAAGTTGTAGTCCCGGCGGCTCACTTTGGTTGTTCGGGTTTCAACCTGGACTGCAAATTTTCGTATGACCTGATGGTCCGCAACCAGTCCCGTATCCTGCTGGAAGAGCGCAGGGTTCAGCTTGGGGAAGCAAGTCTGATCATCACCAAAGACCATAATGTGTTCAGTCTGGGTATGCTCAAAGTGGTAATGAATACCTTCTTCTTCACAAAGCCGATTGATGAAATGCAGATCAGTCTCATCGTACTGAACACAGTATTCACGCTCGGGATAGGCTGAGCCCAGCTGAAAGCGAAAGGCATTAGAAAGAATGCCATGTTCTTTCAGAACGGTGGCGATGATATCGGGCACGTTAAGGTGCTGGAAGATACGCTGGTTATGCCGATGGCAAAGATAGTGGACACGCGGCACGAGCGTGACACGGTAGCGCGTCATACGCTTGCCGGACTCGCCTTGTTCGGCACTGTGAATCAGGCCATTGAACCCCGTACCGGTCTGCTCCAAGGCTAGGAAGGCAGGCTGATTAAGCAGCGATTCAAGGTCAAAGTCAGGCTTTTCGCTGATCAGTTCAATATCGAACCGAAAGCCGCTATTCAATCCTTCACGCCCTGCAAATTCCAGCACCTGAAAATCATGGGGAACACCCGGAATCTCAAGTGTGAACTGGGTTTCATTGGCTGGGGAGAACATCCTCGTTCCTCTGCTTCCTGCTCGGTATACAAGGCATGTCCAGGCGGGCAGCGTGTCGCTTTTCTGGAGATGCGTAAGTGGCTCCCCATACACGGTATAGGCGGTGGGGATTTACCGGCAGGCTAAACGAAAGACGCTGGCAGAATCTTGCGCAGTAGGTATGAGAACGGTAGGCGTTGTTTAAAAATACGAACCAGTTCTTATAGGTTTCTAGTTAAGGCTTAAGCTGCCTTGGTGTTGCGCTTGTGGAAGGATCTAAGCCAAGCAAGACAGGCCCTGAAAAGTCTGATAGTTATGCTGATTAAGTTTCATCGATAGGAGGCATAAGCTGTCACCGGCAAGTACGTTTCTTGTTCTTCACGCGCATCCTTGCGCAGCGACTTTATCAGGAGCCTTACAATGGAAATAATGGCCGCAGTTACTCATTCCAAAGGACAGCCCTTTAGCCTAGAGAAGGTTACCCTGTCTGATCCGACTGCTAACGAAGTGTTGATTCGGATTGTTGCGACAGGTGTTTGCCATACTGATGCCGTTGCCCGTGACTTAGGGCTTTCGCCCTATCCCGTAGTGCTTGGTCATGAGGGCGCAGGCATTGTCGAGCAGGTAGGCTGTAATGTTAGTGATCTGGAGATAGGCGATCATGTGGTCCTGTCGTTTGCGCACTGCGGTAAATGCGAAAATTGCCTGACCGGGCATCCTACGGTGTGCAGGGTCTTTAACGATCTCAATTTTGGCGGCCGCATGGAGGACCATACCTGTCGGCTTCGCCAGGGAGATACCGAACTCTCTTCCTTTTTTGGTCAATCATCCTTTGGCACCTACGTGATTGCCAGCGCACGTAATGTCGTCAAGGTTGATAAGGAAGTGGACCTAGCGTTATTAGGGCCGCTGGGTTGCGGTATTCAGACGGGGAGCGGAACGGTATTTAACCGCCTTCGCCCGGGGTTTGGGGACAGCCTTGCCGTTTACGGCTGTGGTGCTGTGGGATTGAGCGCGATCATGGCAGCAAAGATTGCAGGGTGTGCTCAGATTTTTGCGGTCGATGTGCATGATAGCCGTCTTCAGCTAGCCAAGGAGCTTGGTGCTACGCATGTGTTCAACGGTAGTCAGGTTGATGTAGTCAGGGAAATCAAGGCTGCCTCTTTGGGCGGTACGCACCACGCGGTTGAAACTACAGGGGTTCCGCCGGTTGTTCGCCAATGCCTGCAGGCGCTGCGGCCATTAGGGCAAGCGGCGATTGTAGGCGTAACCCCCGAAATGACCATTGATGTTCATAACGAGATCATGGCGGAAGGAAAGACCATGATGGGTGTGATTGAAGGTGATGCCGTGCCACGCCTCTTTATTCCCAAGCTGATCGAGTACTACAAGGCAGGGCGCTTTCCGTTCGACAAGCTTGTCAGGTTTTATGATTTCAAGGACATCAATCAGGGATTTGAAGATTCCAAGCAGGGAATCACCGTTAAAGCCGTCCTGAAATGGAGTTAATGCTCGGCCAGTTACATTGCTAACGCCTAGCTTGGTTGGCCTGTTGCAGTTGAACTTTCAGATGAGCAGGCAGAGGCTAAGCGTGGGATAAAGGACGCTGGGCTGTTCAGAACGTATCGATCATGCGGCCCAGCGTTCCCATGGCCTTCTCGCTCTCAGGCGTCCAGGGATGGCCATAATTCAGCCTTGCACAGTTTCCAAAGCGTTGGCTGGCCGAGAAGATAGGGCCGGGAGCAAGGCTGATACCCTGAGCGATGGCCATACGGAGCAACTGAAGCGTATCGACACGCTCTGGAAATTCAAACCATAGAAAATAGCCGCCAGTTGGGCGGGTTACACGGGTTTCGCTCGGAAAGTGCCGTGCTGCTGAGTCCAGCATGGCGCTCTGCTGGGTTTCCAATGCATGGCGCAATTTTCGTAGGTGTCGGTCATAGCCACCATGTTGCAGATAGTCTGCAATGGCCGCTACAGCAGGAACCGAAGGAGAAATGGTCGTCATGAGCTTGAGGCGATCGATGGCCTCGGTGAAGCGTCCGCCAGCAACCCAGCCCACTCGATAACCCGGCGCCAGACATTTTGAAAACGAACCGCAATGCATGACCAGCCCATCATCATCAAAGCTTTTCACGGCTCGTAACGGTTGGTTGGAGAAATTCAACTCGGCATAGACATCGTCTTCAATCAATGGAACCTGATGCTGCTTCAAGAGTGTGTACAGCGCCTGCTTCTTCTCGAAACTCATGCTGGCACCCAAAGGATTTTGCAGGCTGCTCATGAGCCAGCAAACTTTGATAGGAAGATGAGAGAGACTGTGCTCCAGCACATCAAGATCAACACCTTCCCGTGGATGAACGGGGATCTCGACGGCCTTCAATTTTAAACGCTCCAATACCTGAAGCGTCGCATAGAAAGCAGGTGCCTCTATTGCAACCAGGTCGCCGGGGCTCGTTGTACTTTGCAGGCATAGGTTCAAGGCTTCCATCGCCCCGTTGGTAATAACCAACTCCTCAAGCGGGAGACGGGTACCGTTGACCCTATAACGAAGGGCTATTTGACGGCGCAACTCATTGCTGCCTGCCGTCATGTCTGCAATAGCGGCCTGGGTTGAAAGGTGTCTTAATGCGTGGGTCATGCTGCGGGCAAGGCGAGGAAGCGGAAACAACTGTGGACTGGGAAAGGCAGACCCAAATGGAGTGGTCGCAGGGTCCTTGATAGAGTTCAGGATGGAGAAGACCAGTTCGCTGACATCCACCTCAGTGGTTTCAGCCTTGTGACCAGTAATTTCAGGCTCATGCAGCGGGCGCTTGGCGTGCTCACGTACGTAATAGCCTGAGCGGGCGCGGGCAATGATCAGCCCTTTATCTTCCAGCAGGTAATAGGCCTGGAATACGGTCGAAGGGCTGACCGCGTAGGTACGACTGGCATGACGTACCGATGGGACTTTTTCACCCGCCTTAAGTACACCGGTTCGAATCAGGTTCGCAATTTCATCAGCAAGTCGCTCGTAACGTTTCATGCTTTTCGCTGCAGCGCTGGTGGTTGATACCTATACCGTATTGGTGTCTCTACGAGCGCTTACGACTTAAAACAGAAGATTGAAAGCGGTTGCGTCGAGACACTGATGGTCTTTCTATGCATTAGCGGTCGTTCTTCTGCACGTCCTTTCTATCCTTGTTTAGCTGTACGCCAGCGTAAAACCCCCATCCCAGTAGAACGAAGGCCAGAAAGCCAAACAGTGACATAAAGAATACGTCGCTCATGATTGAAACCTCTTGCGTAGCAGGAAAGGGTAAGCATTGATACAGGCATCGTAGCGAATGAATGTGTTTGCTAGAGCAGCTCTCTACCGGCATTACCCATGCGCCTACAGTAGGGCTCTAGGCCTGCGCAAAACAGATTCAGATTCTTAATAAAAAACCGTATCAGATGTTGAGTCACCCTTTTTTGGCATTGTTGCACGCCGTTAGCTGAGTAGTCTCAATACGCGTTGACTCTGGTAGACCGCCTTCAGCTTGGGCTGATTTGTCTTCGAGGCACGACCCTTGTGACAAAAAATGTCACTGCTGGTCCCAAACCGTTACGCTTGGCCAACAACATTTTGTCAACTCTTTCATGCTTGGTAAGCGTGTAAATTTTATGAATTTTTTAAAACTGCTTTCTCTACCCCTAAATTTTGTGAACGTTGTCGAAAGTAATTCGTGTTTTTTTGGAAAAACCTAAAACAACTGTTTCACAAACAGCTGTTTAATACAGTGAAACCATTTTTATAAGCTATTGATTTTAAATAAATTTATATGTATTGACGAAAAACAATAGTGTCATATTGATATTAATTTCACTGCTTTTTGAGTGGCACGCTTTTCTCAATCCCCCGGTAGTACAGCCACGCTCGGCCACCAAGCAAGGTAGTTAGTTCTGCCTGAAGACCAAAACGATAACAGTCTTGATACGAGCCTTTTAGGTTCGGCCGTTAAGTGCGCACTTCAGAAATGACACTTTAGGTTTATTGGGGAATTCATGAAAAGCTCAAGCAGGCGTTCCCGTAGTCTGGCTTTCAAAGTAATGAGGCAATGCGCGCTACCATTGGCGGCGTTACTGGTTTCGTCTTCGGCTGTGGCATCGGTCGACCTGGTGGGGCTGAACTTGTCTGGGGCTGGCTTCGCATCACACGTGCTGCCCGGCATCAACGGAACCAACTATATATTTCCGACAGAGTCTTACTTCAAGCAATGGAGTGAGAAGGGCATAAAACTGGTGCGCTTCCCGATTATCTGGGAGCGGCTGCAGCCTACGCTTGGCGGTGCACTGGACGCTAAGTATGTGCAATTGATCGATAGCACGTTCAGCTATGCAGAAAAGCATAACGTAAAGATCATTCTGGACCTTCATAACTATGCTCGATATCGCGGCCAGATCATTGGAACAAGCGGTGTGCCTTATGCGCGATATCAGGAGATCATGACAAAGATCGCGCAGCGTTGGAGCAGCCAGAAGTCGCTTTATGCCTACGACATCATGAATGAGCCCAATGGTGCGCTGAACTATTGGAACACGGCAGCTCAATACGGCATCAATGGCGTACGTGCGGTTGACACCGTTCGCCCCATTATTGTCGAAGGCAACGGGTGGGCCGAGGCTACGCGCTGGGAGCAGTGGAATAATACGTTGCTCGATCTCAAGGATCCTTCAAATAACCTTATCTTTTCTGCGCACACCTACTTTGATAACAATGCGGGCGGCAATTACGAGTCCGTTGACGTTAGCAAGCTTGACCCCATGTATGGCGTTGAGCGAGTCAAGCCCTTTATCGAGTGGCTCAAGAAGCACGGCAAGAAAGGCTACATCGGTGAGTTTGGCATCCCGGACAATGACTCTCGCTGGAATACCATCATGGATAACATGCTGGCATATCTGGCGCAGAATTGTGTTCCGGCCACCTATTGGGCGGCAGGTCCGGGCTGGGGTAACTATTTCATGTCTGTGGAGCCTATAAATGGTGTTGAGCGTCCTCAATGGCCTACTCTCAAAAAGTACGTCAATAACACCAGATGTACTGCGTTTGGACCTATAAACGGTACTGACGCAACAGCACCAAGCCAACCCGCTAAACCGGCTCAGCCGGCAGTTCCTGCGCAGCCTGCTACTCCATCAAAACCTGCCACTCCTGCGCCGAGTAAGCCTGTTACGACAACACCTGCAACACCGAGTCAACCTGTGACTGCACCTGCTACGCCAGCAGTGCCTGCCATGCCAGCAAAACCAGCGACTCCTGCACCTGCACCTGCGCAGCCCGCTACGCCTAGCCAACCGGCGAAACCTGTCGTGCAACCGGTAACGCCTGTCACCCGCAGCGGGATAGATCTGGTCGGCTTGAATTTGTCAGGAGCAGCGTTTGCTCCACACGTCGTACCCGGCAAAAACGGTGTTGACTACCTGTATCCCACAGAGGCGGATTTCAAGCAGTGGAATCAGAAAGGGATCCGTCTGATCCGCTTTCCTATTCTATGGGAGCGCATACAGCCTAAGCTCAGCACAATGCTCGATCCCAACCAGGTTGGCTTGATCCAGACCACTATGAACCTGGCCCAGAAATACAACATCAAGGTTATCCTGGATGTGCATAACAATGGGCGCTACAACGGCAATATCATTGGGGCGGGGCAGGTTACCTACACCCATTTCTGGGACCTGATGTACCGAATTGCTTACCGCTGGGCCAGCCATCCTGCCCTGTATGGGTATGACATCATGGCCAAGCCGCATGACATGGATAATTACTGGCTCAAGGCTGCCCAGTCCGGAATCGATGGCGTACGAACGGTAGATCATACTCACCCGGTGATTGTGGAAGGTAATGCTTGGTCCAACGCATCGCTATGGCCCTATTACAATGACAGTCTGCTCAGCCTCAAGGACTCGGCCAATAACATTATCTTTGCAGCGCACGTCTATCTGGACAAGGATGGGAGTGGTACTTATAACCCGGAAGACACTAGCCAGCTCAATGCAATGTTGGGTGTGAATCGTGCAAAGCCATTCGTAGATTGGTTAAAGAAGAATGGCAAAAAGGGTTACATCGCCGAGTTTGGCGTGCCGGATGATGATGCTCGCTGGTTGCCGCTGATGGATAACCTGCTCTCGTACCTGCAGCAAAACTGCATTCCAGCCACTTATTGGGCGGCCGGCCCCGGTTGGGGCGGTTACAAGCTGTCGGTTGAGCCTGTAAATGGGCAGGATCGCCCCCAATGGACCACGCTGCAAAAGCATGTACAAAGTAGCAATAGCTGTACTGCCGTCGGGCCGCTGAAATAACGTGAGCTATACAAGAGCCGCCCTCGGGCGGCTTTTTGCACTATTTGACGGACATAACGAAGTGCTGTTTTTATGTTTGACAGACGAAGCCTTAATCGGGCCTAATTCGTGCCCTTCGTTTGACCCCCTTTCCAACGTGGTGAAGCCAGTGCCCTGCATCAACCTTTACATCTGATCCGACAACGGTCCCGGTAAACGGTTGGTCTGCGCGTAGCTGTCATCTGTCGTTCCTGAGCGTTGTCGGTTTTCCCTGTTTGATTGGAGAAGACCATGACTCTCGACCCGCGCGTCTATGCGCAATTACATGAATTATTTAAATACCCGCGAACGCCTCACCTGGAGTCGTCGCGCCTGCAACCTGGTGACTGCGATCATGACCAGGTAAAGCTAAGCACGCTGAAAGATCAATTCATCGTGGTGGAGGAAAAGCTTGATGGCGCTAATGCAGCAATCAGCTTTTCCGCTAATGCCGAACTCCTGCTTCAGTCTCGTGGGCACTACCTTATCGGGGGCTCACGGGAGAAGCAGTTCAATCTGTTCAAGCAATGGGCACGCGTCCATGAACTGTTTCTGCTTGAGAGACTTGAAGATCGCTACGTGATGTTTGGTGAGGTCATGAGCAAGAAGCATTCGGTTTTCTACGATCAGTTGCCGGGTGTCTTTTTCGAGTTCGACATCTGGGATCGTCGTAGGCAGATCTTTCTGTCAACCGCTGAGCGCCGTGTGTTGTTAGCCGGCGGGCCTGTTCTGTCTGTACCTGTGTTGTATGAGGGTCCTGCGCCTGTAAGGCTCAAAGACCTGCTGGCACTGGTTGGCAAGTCCTGGGCCCGAACCGGTCAGTGGAGAGAGCGGTTCGAAGATACAGTACGGCGTGAAGGGCTGGACCTGAGTAAGGCATGGTCTCAGTGCGATGCCTCTGATCTGATGGAAGGGCTGTACCTGAAAGTCGAGACAACCTGTGAAACAGTCGCACGGATGAAGTGGGTCAGGCCAGACTTCGTGCAGACCATTCTGGACGCCAACGAGCATCACTTGCGTCAGCCCTACATTCCTAATGAGCTTGCGCCTGGTGTTGATCTCTATGCACCAGTACCTGTGGTGACGTGGGAATGTTTGAACAAACAATAACAAGGAGAAATGGAATATGGATTTTCAAACACTTGAGCGCCTGGTTGCTGCACCAGGCCAGCAGCCCGACTTCAAGGGATGCGTAGAAGCAATACCGGCACTGACTCGGTTGGCAAGTACGCCGCAGGAGCCTGCCTATCATGGCGAAGGCGATGTCTGGACCCATACCTGTATGGTGGTTGAAGCCATGGTAGGTGGAAGTGACTATGAACGCGCAAGTGCTGAAGAGCGTTTCGTGCTGTTCTACTCGGCACTTTTGCACGACATTGCCAAGCCGGACACCACTGTTATAGATGAGGTCACTGGGCGCATCGGCCAGCCGGGACACTCCCGTCGTGGTTCAATTGATGCCCGCATATTGCTTTGGAAGGCAGGCGTGCCATTCTCGTTGCGAGAGACCATTTGCCGAATCATTGGTGTGCATCAGGTACCGTTCTGGGCATTTACTGGAGATCGCTCAGGACATACTCCAGAGTTTCTGGCGCATCGCCTATCCTGGGAACTGCCTGTCTGGATGCTATGTGCGATGGCCACTGCGGACATGGAAGGGCGTCTCTATGAGAGTAAACAGTCAGTGCTTGACGATATAGCGTTGTTCAAGGCTCTGGCAGAGGAAGAGGACTGCTTGTATTCAGCCAAGGCTTTCCCTGACGACTATACGCGGGTGAGCTATTTTCGAGGGGCTCGTATCCATCCGGCATTCAGTCACTACCGCGAAGAGAAAGGCTCGGATGTTGTGGTAATGGCAGGCATGCCTGCGAGTGGCAAGAACACGTGGGTTGAGGAAAATCTGCCGACGCTGCCAGTCGTTTCGTTCGACGATGCGCGGGAGGCGTTGGGACTTGCCCATGGCAAGAACGAAGGGGCAGTTGCCCATTATGCCGTTGATACTGCTAAGTCGTTGTTACGGAGCAGGGAGGCCTTTGTCTGGAACGCAACGCATTTATCCAAGCAAATGCGTAAGAAGACACTGGATTTGCTCTACCAATACAACGCGTCGGTACGCATTGTTTACCTGGAGCAACCTGAGCGGATCATTTTACAGCGTAACGCCAGGCGAGACACGTCATTACGAAACCAGGACATCCAGCGAATGCTCTATCGCTGGGAGGTGCCTCTGCCAAGCGAGGCCGATGTGGTGGAGTATCGAGCCTAGACCTCACGCTTCGGTTTTGTCGTAGAGTGGTTTCTTTTTCCACTGGCTGCCTTCAGGCTCAGGTGTCTTCTCCTCAAGAGGGGTAGCCTTGAGCTGCTGCTCGGCCTCGGTCTGTTTTGCAATCGTCTCTTCAGCCAGTTCCATGCCTTTCTCAAATGCTTCACGCTGGCTTTGAAAGGCGGTTTGGTCTGACTGATTGCGAATGTATTGCAGGCCGCGCTCATAAGCGCGCTTCGCCAGGCGAGGTTGGTCTGACTCAAGTGCTTGAGCGGCCATATTATCGAACATTTCAAGGTTGCTCTGTGTCAACCAGTGCCTGATCGATTTGAACCAATTGGAAGCATCGGCCTTGGTCAGAAGGCCATCCTGTACAGCACGATGGATTTGGCTGTTCAGTGTTTCGAGCTGAAAGTTCACGGCCTTGAAGGCGGCTTCGCTTGAGAGGGGGCACGGCTGATTGTCAATGGAAATTTCTATCCCGAGCTTCTCCTGTTCCTGCAGAAGGGACTCACGTTCCGTTAGTGCTTCGGTAGGCTTTTCTAAGCGGGCAATGCGTTGGATAAGGTTCAGCTCAAGTCTTATAAGAAGCTGTTTGAGTTCTGGAGTCATGAACTGCGCTGGAAAGCTTTCCGATAGTGTTCCAATACGGAAAATCCGATCATTCAAGTCTGCCCGCAGGCGAGCCTTATCCAACTGATAGCGGTCTGCAACCTGGTCCACATAGGCCATAAACATAAATAGCAGGATGCAGCTGACAAACATCAACGCCAGTGCTGAAGTAGACATGAATCGTTATACCTTCTGTTCGAGCAGGCCTTTCCAAGGCCCGAATACCTCTAATGAGAGTATGCACCTGGAAATTTTAACCGGGTGCAAGGCCTTTCTGGCGTCTCATGCTTTACCAGTTGGAGGCTTTCATTAGACAGATATCGGTATGGCGTTGGGTTTCTTGAGGGAATAATTGAAAAAAGAAGTGGCGTGTATGATGCAGGCCAGAGCTGTTTGGCGTATCCGTGAATGAAACAGATCGAAGCCGGGAGGAACCAGCCGACCTCATGATCTTGTCAGTGCCGTCCTTGCTCGACCAGCAGCAGGTCTTCGACTTCAAGCGCATGGGCACAAGACGCAATATCCTTAAGCATTTCTAGAGTGCCGATTTCGGCCTTGGATTTGAACCAGTGGCGGTTTTCATCGATCAGCGAAACCCATGCAATGGGCATCTGCAGCAGCCTGGTAACCAGCTGGGTGACACGGTCGAGGGGCTGCTCGGCAGGCGTACCGAGGATATCAAGGCTACGCAAAAGCCGAAGTCTTGCCTCTTTATTACCTGCACGTTACCCCTGCAAACGGGCCGAAACGGTATCCTTCAATTAGCCTTGAAGAAAACAGCAAACAGCTCGGATTGTGACTTGATGTTGAGTTTTGTGTAGATGTGTTTTCGATGCACCTTGACTGTCTCTATGGAAATATCCAGCTTACGTGCAATCTCTTTTCCCGAGCAGCCGCTGAGCACCAGTCGTGCTACGTCCATCTCGCGACTTGTTAGTGGCATTTCACTGCGCTGACTGGTGGCTTCCAGCCGGTGCTGCCAGGTAGGTACAGCGGATGCCGCCACAAGCCCTTCCTCAAAGCGAAGCCGCTGGCGCATGAGCCCCCTAATCCAAGGCTGAATCAGGCTGAGCAAGGCTACCTGTGCGGGAGTAAAACGCTGTTGTGATCCAAGGGAAAGGCACAGGGTGCGGTCAGCATCGATCTGGCAGTTGATTTGAAGCTCATCGGCAACCACGTTTAATCGAAAGTACAAGCGATAATAGTCGGTTTGCTCAAAGCATTCGGGTGCGACGTCGTCGAGCCGAACCAGGCCGTCCTGGCCGTTTTCGCGCGAGGCGATATAAAACGGGTCCAATAGATACACACCGTTTATGTAGTCTTGAAACAAAGGGTCTGGCCTGCCATCACTCGTCGGGCTTTCTGCTAGTACAACGGGCCTGTCAGCACTGAAGAGCAATGCTACCCAGCTATCGAACGGTAGATAGTGCTCCAGTAACCTGACCAGCCTGACCCAGAAGTTGGGTGCATCAAGGGAATCGATCAACTGGCCAACCGATTGATGCCAGGCGATATCCTGTAACTCCATACTTATATCTACCTCAAAAGGGTTAACCCACCGGCGTGATTACATTGCCGGCTAGTGGACAACATACTGCCAAATCGAGGTAATCGATACGGCTGATGCATCAAAGGAGCATTCATGAAGATCGAACTGGCCCAGGTCGCTGGCCGCGACGGCGACAAGGCCTATAACCTGCAAACAGCACTGAGTGCTATTGATGCCTGTGCACCGGATACCCAGTTGATTGTGTTCCCAGAAACGCATCTGAGCGGTTTTCCTACGATTGCCAATGTAGCGGATGTAGCGGAACCCCTTGACGGTCCTTTGGTTTCCCAGATTCGCCAGGCCGCACGTACCAAACAGGTTTCTGTGGCTATTGGTTTTGCTGAGGCAGATGGCGGACGTTATTACAACACTACGCTTCTGATTACCCCTGATGAGATTGCGCTGCGTTACCGGAAGACGCATTTGTGGTCCTCGGATCAGGGTGTGCTGTTGCCTGGCGACCGCTTTGCGACCTGTCTGTGGAATGGTGTTCGGGTTGGCCTACTGATCTGCTATGACATTGAATTTCCCGAGACAGCCCGCGCACTGGCGCAGCTGGGTGCGCAGCTCATTATCGTGACCAACGGAAACATGGACCCGTATGGCCCGGTGCATAGGGCATCAATCATGGCTCGCGCAATCGAAAACCAGGCGTTTGCCGTGATGGTGAACCGCGTGGGTGAAGGCGATGGTGACCTGACCTTTGCAGGAGGCAGTGCGGTAGTCGATCCCTTTGGAAACATGCTGGTCGAGGCCGGTCGGGAAGAGGCGCACCTGAGCGCATCGCTGGACCTGAGCCAGCTTCAGGCGGTGCGCAAGGATTATCGGTATCTCGATGACCGTCGCCTGAATTTGCCGGGGGAGCTGGTCGAGCAACCGGGAGGGATTCGCGAACTTATTATCTAGGCCAAAAAACACATAACAACAATTGTCTTTTTGCTGATTCAGCACTGCCACAACACCCGACCGCGTAAGCGCGGTACCAACAATCACTATACGGAGTTGTTCATGGCCCATCTGCAACGCACCCTTTCGTTAGGGGCGGTGATGCTGTTCGGCATCGCCTACATGACGCCCATCATTGTGCTCGGCACTTTCGGGATTCTTGCCCAGAGCACAGGTGGGCATGTGCCTTCCGCCTACCTGGTAGCGCTGGTTGCCATGTTGTTTACCGCCATCAGTTATGGCCGCATGGCGGCGGCGTTTCCGGTTTCAGGTTCCGCGTATACCTATGTACGCAAGGCTATAAGCCCCAAGCTGGGCTTTATCGCCGGCTGGGCGGTTCTTCTGGACTACCTGTTTCTGCCTATGGCGATCTGGCTGATTGGAGCTGCCTATTTGAGCTCTGCATTTCCCGCTATCCCGCAAGCGGTGTGGGTACTGGGCTTCATCGCACTTACGACGGTGATCAACGTAGTGGGGCTCAAGCTCGCCAGTACGATTAATATAGCCTTGATGCTGGTTCAGTTTCTGGTACTGGCCGCTTTCGTAGCGCTTTGCGTTCATTATGTGCAGGGCTCTGGCGAGCCGTTGTTCACGCTGGCGCCCTTTACGGACGGTCATCTGCAGTGGCCGCTTGTCATGAGCGGCGCGGCGATAGCCTGCTATTCGTTTCTTGGATTCGATGCCGTAAGTACCCTGACGGAGGAAACCCGAAATGCGGAGCGTACGATTCCCAAGGCAATTCTGCTAGTTACTCTAGTCGGCGGACTGGTGTTTATCCTGGCATCCTATTGGGTACAGCGGGTACACCCTGGCATGGCGTTCGCCAATGTCGATTCTGCAGCTTATGAGATTGCCCGGAACATTGGCGGCGACATTTTCGTTTCGCTCTTTCTGGTGGGGCTGATTGTGGGGCAGTTCACGTCTGGTATGGCTGCACAGGCCAGCGTCTCACGGCTACTGTTTGCCATGGGGCGGGACGGTGTGTTTCCTCAGTCGTTTTTCGGGCAGCTTTCAAGGCGCTTCGGTACGCCGGTCAACAATCTCGTTCTGTGTGGCGTTGTTGCGTTACTGGCATTGAAGCTGGATGTAGCGACATCGACCTCGTTCATCAACTTCGGCGCGTTTCTGGCGTTCAGCCTGGTGAACCTTGCGGTGATCTTTCATTTTTATCTTGGTGCGACTCAACGGGGTGTACGTGAGGTCCTATTGTTTCTGATCTGCCCGTTGCTGGGGCTCAGCGCAGATCTCTATCTCATGATCAGCCTGGACTCGATGGCCGTTCTCTTAGGGTTGAGCTGGCTGGCACTCGGAGTTATCTACCTGGGCAAGCTCACACACGGGTTTCGTACTCAACCACCGGAAATGCAGTTCAGCGAAGCGGAATAGTGGACGGTTTGGAGCTATCACGGCAGGCCTGGAAGGGCCGCCGTGAGGGTGCAAAAGCAGACGTATTATTGCTTCTATATTTTCGAACGGTTACCGAGCCTCGATTGCCTGCTTGAGTGCTGCCAGCCCATCTTTGTAAAACTGAGTAAACAAGGTTTCAGCCTCCGTCTGGCTGATATGGGTAGCGGTAAAGGTACAGAACCATTCTATCTTGGCGCTCTTGCCAGAGACATCCGCCAGTACACGCAGCGTAGAGTCGTAATCCTTGATGGGAGCAGGTCCTTCGATGATGGTGTACCGGTAGCTTTTTTCAGCCTCGTTAAAGCTCAACAGCCGCTCGATGATGACGTTACCTTCGATATCTTTCAGATGCCGGACCCGGCCACCTTCGCTCAGCTGACTTTCAACTACAAATGGGAGCCAGTCAGGCAACGAGCCAAAGCCTCCCATAAGTTGCCATATCTGATTGGCATCTACATCGATCTCAATCGAAGCATAGGCATTGGTCACAGCAATTCTCCTCACATGAACGAAACAGGGCAGGCCAGCATATAGCCTTATAATAGGTTAGCGACGGTACTCGAAGAATACCGTACGTTACGGTCATGCAGATGATTAATTCTAGGCAGGGGCAAGCCCTTCAGGGCTTACCTCGCGAGCACTACGTTCAAATAAAGCGATGTTTGCCATGTCCTCCTGAGCCAGATGCAGCTCCTGCGCTAACAGGTTGCTGGCCAGATTCTCGCGCTTGGTCGAGGACGGTCTGTCCTGTGAGGCGGAAGGTACCAAGACCAAAGGAAGGAATACTCATAACGGGCTCTCCGAAAGGATTGAGGGACACAGCTGCGTCCCAGGCAAAAGGTTCGGAGCTCAGTGTGATCGGTTGAAATCACTTGAATAAGCCCTTAATCCTCAGAACACTTTTGATTTTCGGTCAAAGGTTGAGGTGGCAAAGATGCTTCTGTAACCAGGCGGGGCAGGATGTTGACCATCTGCCCCGGCGGGACCTTGAGCGATCGATTACAGAGGCGCTTCGCCTTTAAGCGCAGGCGGTTGATCACTGGGGTAGACGTGTTGCCCAACGGGCGTCGCGTTGTGTGAGGGCGTTTTGACGTTGAGAATCAGCAGAGCGGCCAGGACAGCCGGAATAGCCGCTAGCACAATGATGGTCTGGGCTGGCAAATGCAGGCCGAGCAGCAGGCTACCCAAGAGAGGTCCGAGGATCGAGCCAAAGCGGCCAATGCCCAGCGCCCAGCCTGCCCCAGTAGCGCGTACTTGCGCAGGGTAGAAATTGCTTGCGAAGGCATTCAGGGTCAGTTGACCGCCTATGGTGCAAAAGCCTGCAGCGAATACGAATACCAGCAGCAGGGCCTGATACTGGTGGGTCAACCCAAGCAGCACAGTAAACATTGCTGCGCCTGCCAGGATACAGCTCAGCAGACGAACCTTGCTGGCTACCCGATCCATGAAATATGCCAGGAGCATGGCACCCAACGTGCCAGCAAACAGAAACATTGACGTTGCGAGGTTTGCCGAGTTTCGCTGCATACCGCTTTCCTGAAGAAGAGAGGGCAACCAGCTGATCATGAAATAAAGCAGGATCAGACTGACAAAGAATGTTGCCCATAGAAACAGGGTAGGCCTTGCGTATCCGTTACGAAAGAGATCCACCACGGCAATGGCAGACGCAGGCTCCTGTTGAGTGTCAACAGCAGGGGCTGGCGGTTGCCAACCAGCAACCATACGGGACGTGACGGAGGTCAAACGGGCGTAGGGCGGGGCGTCTCTCAGCAGGCGAGGGAGCGATTCAGGTAACCGCATCAGGAGAAACGGGAAGAGCAGCAGCGGGGCGATACCTCCTATGACGAACACGGCATGCCAGCCGAAACGGTCCATGAATGCCACTGCCACGAAGCCACCCGCGGCGCCGCCAAACGAGAACCCGCAGGCGGCCAGAGTGACCATCAAAGTGCGTAGCCTGGGCGGTGAGTAGTCCGACATCAGTGCCATCGCGCTGGGCATGGCGCCGCCCATTCCAAGACCACACAAAAAGCGCAGTATCGTCAACCCTTGCAACGAATCGATATAGATGGTGATAAAGGTCAGGCCGGCATACAAGAGGACGCAGCTCATGAGCACTCGACGGATACCCAGGCGATCCGCAAGCGGTGTAACGAGCAGGGAACCAACGGTCAGGCCAATCAAGTTTGCACTGAATACAGGCCCAAAAGCCGATTTCTCCAGCCCCCATTCCTGAGCGATGGCTGGCACCACATAGCCCAGTAGCTGAGCGTCATAACCATCACTGATGAGCAAGAGTGCCAGCAGCACCAGTATCTGCCACTGATAGCGTGATACCGGATGTGAATCGAGAGCATCGCGAAAGCTGGTGATTTGGTTCTGCATTGCCAATACCTTTTGTTTTTATTTGTGCAGGCAAGAGGGGCGCGGGGATCGGCTAGTGGGCAAACGGGAAAGCAGCTCCGAAGAGCAAGTACAATGCCAGTAAAAATCGTAAACCGATTACGCGCTGAGTAATCTTTGGTGCGGCATGGAGGTCTGTCAAGTTGATCGTGCGGCGGTGTGTTTGAGAAGGAGCAGCGCCATGCCGTGCAGGTCGGCGCAAGGCAATTGAATAGAGAAGGCAGAGCTGCTTAGGGGTTCGCTTTATCAGAGAGAAAGGAAAGTGTCGCGCTCATTCGCCAGCAGATAGCTTTATCTATGCAGGTTTAACTTCAAAGCCCCGTGAAACCGGGGCTTTGTAACAGCTGTATCAACCATTGGTATTTTGCCGCTCAACACTTTCCAGGTACTGCAATTTGTGCAGGTTGCCTTGATGATCCTGATACACCATGGTGGCAGGTTCGGCATTGTTGAGATCATTCGTGTCGGTCTCTTCGATCGAAATGACCTTGGCAACATCAACCTTCATACCGTAGTGATACTCCTCAACCGGAATGTTGTCTTGTGCCGAACGAGAGTCTGCAGCAAACGCGCCGGTAGCAAAGGCGGAGACAAGCAGTGCAGTAGCGATGGTATATTTCATGATAATAACCTCTTCGATGGGATGATTGCTGTCGATGAGGCTATTGAACCGCACGTATCTACTATGCGTGAAATCGATCCTGGTTGTGCCTGCTATTGGTGTGAATGATAGTTGAGCCCAAGGGAAACGCTGTTGGCTTGAGACGGTAAGCTGCTGTGCTGAATGATCCGTCTACCCATACGTTAATAAGGTTTATTTGAAACCCTTGACCGAATGCTTTCGCACCAAAAAATGAGATTGGCGGAGGTACTTAGAAAATGGTCACGAACAGGTAGAGGCAGACGCCGAGGCACAGCAGTGCAAATGAGCGCTGCAAGAGATGGGCGGGCAGGTGCTTGCACAGCAGGCGGCCAGCCAGCATGCCGATCAGTGTAGCGCCGATGAAAAGCTCTGCCTGCAGGCTGAGTGTGACACCGTGGTAAAGCGCTCCACCAGCCGTACCCAGGGAAATCAATGCCACCATCATCAGTGAGGTCGCTACGATCCCTTGCATACGGATGTCACTGCATTGGCGCAGCGCCGGTACGATCAAAAAGCCACCACCTACGCCCAGCATGCCCGTCAGCAAGCCGGATAGGCTCCCGATAACTGATAGTGTGGCCGTACACTTACCATTCCAGTGCAGGCGCCCGGTTGCCGGGTCCAGCATGCAGTTCTTCTGAAGCGGGCTGTGGATGGTATAGGCCTGTTCCGTCGAGGGTCTGCTCTGCAATAGCATGCGCAGGGCCACAAATAGCATGATGGCGCAGAAGCACAGCATCAATGTACGGTTGGGCAGGTGATGGGCCAAGCGAACCCCCAGTGGCGAGAAGCAGAGGCCCAGCGCGGCCATGAGCAATGCGGCTCGGTATCGAACCAGCCCTTTTCGCAGGCCATCTATCGCACCTAATGCCGCTGCGGTGCCGATTGCCAGCAATGCAATGGGCGCAGCCTGGGGAAGGGCCCATCCCAGACCGAGTGTCAAGGCGGGGATGGCAAGGATGCCCCCACCTGCGCCTGTCAAACCCAGTACAATGCCAATACCGATGCCTAGAAAAGAGGCGAGCAGCACAGCGCAGACTCCTTTAGTGTTAGCCGCAACGTGTGAGCCACTCGCGGCCCTTGAGCATGCCATTCCAGTAGAAACGAGGCAGTACGGTCGCCTTGAGCAGCCAGGCGGATTTACGAGCGACCTTGGGGTCTAGAGGAAAGGTTGGCAGTAGCTTTCCGCCGTAGCCGAATTCGGCCAGGATTACCTTGCCCTTCTCAACGGTGAGCGGACAGGAACCGTATCCATCATATCGGCTCGGTAAAGGAAGGCCCTCGCGCAAGGCAAGTAAGTTCTCCGCTACGACCACAATCTGCTTGCGCGCCGCCGCGGCCGTCTTGGCATTGCTGGTTCCACATACATCACCCAGCGCAAAAATATTCGAATGACGAGGGTGTTGCAGGGTGGCGGGATCGACCTCAAGCCAGCCAGCTGCATCTGCTAGCGAGCTGCGGCGGATGACATCCGGTGCCTGCTGAGGGGGCACTACATGAAGCAGGTCGAACGGTTTGGCATGGCGGTTTATGCTGCCGTCGCTGCTGGTAACCTCGAACCAGGCGGTTTTACCGGGACCATCTACAGCAACCAGATTGGACTGGAATGCCAGTGATGCCTGATATTTCTCAACATAAGCCATTAGTGGTGGTACGAAGTCCGGTACACCAAACAGCGCTGCGCCCGCCAGATTGAATTCGACCTGGATCTCGTTGAGTACCCCATGGCGAAGCCAGTGATCACAAGACAGGTACATGGCCTTTTGTGGCGCGCCAGCGCACTTGATCGGCATGCCCGGCTGGGTAAAAAGGGCCTTTCCACGCTTTAGGCTTTGTACCAGCTTCCAGGTATAAGGGGCCAGATCATAGCGGTAGTTGGAGGTTACTCCATGCTGCCCTAATGTATCCTCCAGCCCTTCAATACGCTCCCATGCCAATTGCAGACCAGGACAGACAATCAACTGCTGGTAGCCCAGTTGTTTGCCGTTACTGAGCAACACACTCTGGCGCTCCGGTGCAAAGGCGCTGACCGATGCCTGTATCCAGGTAACGCCTTCAGGAATGACACTGGCCATGGGGCGAACCGTATCCGCGGCCTCATAGGCGCCACCGCCTACCAGGGTCCAGGCAGGTTGATAGTAGTGGTGGTCGCTCGGCTCGACCACGGCAATCTTCAATTCAGGCGAGCGTCGTAGCAGACTCGCGGCAACGCCTATGCCCGCTGATCCGCCACCCATGATGACAATATCGTATTGGCTGCTCGCCGCTTCATTCTCGCAAGTCATTCGGTATAACTGGGTTGAGCGATTGCCGGTACGGCAAAACGCCAGAATTGGAGGGGGAAGGGTACTGAGCAAGGTGTGTAATTGCTGTGCCTGGCCCTGATGAAGCGTGCTGGGTATTACTGGGAGATAGACAAAATTCAATCCCAGTGCTTCGGCATGGCGTCGAAGGCTTTCGCTGGTGGGCTGCTCTGATCCACCTTCATGATCCGGTCGATTACAGATGATGCTGCGATAGCCTTGTTGGGCGATGTGGGGCAAGTCATCAGGGTGTAGCTGCCCGCAGGTCGCGAACATTTCATCGAGTCGGTTGATGGGCTGATCCATGGGCAACTCCAGACAGCGTAGGGAACAACAAAGGTCTATGGTTTTAACGGAGGCAGACCTGCAGTAAGCAGGAGCGCCTGCTTACTGCACGCCTTTTAGCGCCTGACCGCAGTACAGGCTGGATAATGTTTGCATAACAGACACGACCTCGAAGCTGGCCAGGGCATAGTAGATGTACTTGCCTTCGCGGCGCGTGTTGACCAGCCCTTCTTCACGCAGGACGCTCAACTGTTGCGAGAGCGTTGGTTGCCGGATGCCGGTCAGGTCTTCCAGCTCGCCAACATTGCGCTCACCTTGGGTTAGCTGGCAGAGCAGCAGGAGGCGATCTTCGTTGGCCAATGCCTTAAGCAGGTTGCAAGCCTTCGAGGCGGAGGCCCTGAGTAGGGCTACTTCAGTAGTGGAAAGCTGGGTGGCCATTGGTCCATTCCTCGTCGTGCGTCCAATCAGTCTATTTTCATACAATATATAATTCAATATATTGTAAAAAGGTAGATCGATGGCGAGGTAAAAGATATGACTCCTTTTGTACAGGCATTCTTCGATGTCGATACGGCTACCGTCAGCTATGTAGTATTTGAGGCAGATGGGTCCGAGTGTGCCGTCATTGACTCAGTGCTGAATTATGATTCAAAGGCTGGACGAACCAGCACTCAAGGGGCCGACCAAATCATTGCCTTTATCCAGGAGCATAGCCTCAAGGTACAGTGGCTGCTTGAAACCCATGCCCACGCTGACCATCTTTCGGCAGCGGCTTACCTGAAAAAGGCGCTAGGCGGACGGATTGCTATTGGTGCTTCCATTCGACAGGTGCAGGGGGTTTTTCGGGATGTCTTTAATCTGGAGCCTGAGTTTAGGCTGGACGGTTCCCAGTTTGATCATCTCTTCGAGTCTGATGAGGTGTTTTATATTGGCCGGTTGAAGGCGCGCGCGTTGCATGTGCCTGGGCATACCCCTGCCGATATGGCCTATCAGATCGAAGAGCATTCAGTATTTGCAGGCGATACATTATTCATGCCTGATGTGGGAACGGCGCGATGCGACTTTCCAGGTGGGAGTGCGCAGCAGCTCTACCGCTCCATCAAGCGAATACTGGCGCTACCGGCTGAGACAACCTTGTACCTGTGCCACGATTACCCGCCTGCTGGCAGAGACGTGTGTTGGAAGACTACTGTCGTCGAGCAAAAGGCCCGGAATATTCATGTTCATGATGGCATTACCGAGGAGGCTTTTGTTGAAATGCGCAGCCGTCGGGATGCGACGCTTGCAATGCCTACGCTTATCCTGCCGTCAATCCAGATCAATATTCGGGCAGGGCAGATGCCGCCTGCAGATGAAGCAGGAGCGACCTTCCTAAAAATCCCAATCAATCGTTTTTAGGGCAGTAGGTTATTCCGCTTCCCAGAAGGACGGGCAGTTCAACTGCAATGCCCGAGCTTTGGCGCCGTGCATGGCTCCTTCAAACTCTTCACGTGTGGCTTTCTGGTCGGTCTTGGCATACGTCCAGGTTGCCAGCGCGACGTAGCAGCTGGAATAGAGTTCGGCCAGGGAGCGGCACTCCGACTGCCGGCCGGATTGATCAAGTGGTATGGCACGCTCTTGCAGGGAGACTTCAACAGGCGTTAGAGGGCGGCTTTGGCATCCGCTCAAGGCGAACGCTGCCGTGAGCATAAACCCAGTGATGAGGCGATACGTCATTTTGTCTATTCGCAACGAGAGGATGCCACAGGTTATCGTCCGGGACGAGTCTATAGACCTATCATCGCCTGAGCCTGTTGGGTGAGTCATGAGCGCAGTGCGCCAAGGCAGGGCCGACCCCTGCCCTTGGCCGCTAGTAAAGCAATTAGAGCGTAATCTTCTTTTGCTGATTCTTGAAATGACGCCCACGGGGAAGACGACTGCCGTTTGCCAACTGGCCTTGCCACTCCTCAAACGCAACGCTGCGGGTGCGGTAGGTTACTACGGACTGCTCAACAGGCTGTGCTTTTGCAGCCGGTGCCTGGGTAGCCACATCCGCAACCCCCTGAACCTGAACTTGAGAGCCTGCATCGGCGCTAGCGGCTGCGTTATAGGCTGCCGAGCGCAGGCACGTCTTGCAGGTAACCTGATCGGGCTGAGCGGAGGCGTTAGCGCTGCTGCGGCCGCAAGCCACTTGATCAGTGCCGGTGGAGTAGTGCATTACCATGGTGTTACTTCCTTTCAGTACAAGCTAAAACAGTCGTCGCGTACACGTGCGACGAGGGTATTGCGGCAGGATTAAGAGGGCATAAGGGCAGCGTTTTGGGTACTGAGCTCAGTCTACCAAGACCCCAAACTTACCCTCAGCTTTCAAAATCCAAACAAAAAAAGGCGTAGTTTAACGGGTAGATGACATTTAGTCTGTTTTGGCAGCCACAAAAGACTTTAATTGTTCGTCGCTTGGTTAAGCATCAGAGTAATACCAGCCCATTTACTCTAGATAATGCTTATTCTCTAAGCCACGTGGATAGATCAAGGTAAGCAAAACAGGGACAGCCAAGAACAGGCAAGTGCACATAGCCTGGGGTTTGTTTGATAGAGCCGAGGGAAGCGGCTTACGGTTTGCGCTCACAAGAGCTGGTAGCTAACCGTCCAGTCACATGTAGGCGTCTCCACTGCCACAACCATGAGTTGATTGCGTCCTCTGCCGTCTGGCTTGCTGGAGGAGAAGAGGGTAGACAGGCGGTTCCCATAAACCGAACCCTTATCGAGCCGCCACGAGCGACCGTAGCTCTCAAAGCCTTTCAGGCATTCAAGTATCAGTGGGCCGGCAGGCTCCTTTAAAAGCTCATACGTATTGCTGATAAAGTGACTCATACTTCTACGGCTCCCTTCTAGATCAGTTCAATACGAACCTTTGTTCCATGGGCAATAGGCAGACCTTATTGCTAGACATGCTGAATTTGTGAAAATTTCGTGAAAATGTAAAGTCATTGCAGTGAGGCAGCACATAAGCCTACATTCGACGTACGAACAAGTCGGTCCTTTAGGCTCTGTACGAAACGTATCTGCACCCGGTGATGCTTCGTTAAAAATCGATTCGAAATGCTCATTTGCAACACGTAAACTCCGATTCCTTACCCATTTGTGCCTCGCCTGCCCTTCGCTTGAAGACTTTTCGTACAGAGCCTAATAGGGATCAGGCTTTCATTGGGGCGCATGAGTGCATCCAGATCAAGTCAGTGAATACCGACTTATCCAGAAGAACAGGGGAATAAATGCGTAGGCAGCATACCTCCCCCAATCTGGCCAACCTGATTCTGATAATCACCTTTGAAGAGGTTGCCTGGTAGGGACTCGCGTGTTCGCGTTTGAGCGGAACGCCAGTGTGCTCCTGCCTACTCTTGGATCAGCTGCCTTTGACTGCACAGATGATGTCACTGACAGGGCGCTACCAACGCTGACGGAATTGCGAGGGGGGTATGACAAATGTCCCTGTGAGCTTTCCAGCGCTACCTTTGCGGAATATGGCGGTTTAAGTGTTTTGGCCTGAGTATGCAAGGCATTGGAACTCAACGAGTACCCAAGCGGGTTTGAGCAGACGTAAAAGGAAAGTTAGGTGAAGAACGAACGCTAAGCATAAGATGACAACAGGCTTCAGGAGGGCTCTAAGTAAGCTCAAGTATGCCTTCACGAATCATCAATAAGGCAAGGCCTATTAACGCCAATCCTTCAAGTTGAAGCATGGGGTCCAGCGGATCGAATGCCAGGCAACCCGCGCCGCTCAGGCAAAGCAGTGCACCCAGAGCAAACAGCATTGCGGTTATCCTCCATGATCATTAGCGGACCTGTTTCTACTAGAGGTAAGGTGTCGATTTTAAATTCAACAACACTCTTCTTTCAGCATGCCATCAATCAAGTTCACTTAAGGCCTTGAGTATAGAAGGAGAGTGGCATAACCCGCGAGCAGTATCGCTGTTGCATAGATGTTTCTTCGAGCCCGAACGAAAGCTTTCTGCTGGCGGCCGCTATATCCCACGACAGTAGGCGGTGTAGGGTATGACTTAACTGAAAACGCTATAGTCATAGTGTCACGGGTTTATCAGGAGTAGGTCATGACGTTTGCGCGACTTTTTCGTAGCGCGGTGATCGTCGCGTTAATCCTCTATACGGTTCAAGGAATGCGCGAAAGTTTTAATCCTATGCAGTGGCCCTCTCGAGACGTCTTTGTCCTGCTAAGTGCATGGGGTATCTATCTGGCCATCCTGACAGGTGAGTCATGGCGGCGTAGGCGCCATCAGCGTTAGAGATGTGGGTAAAGTCGTAATTCTCTACAGGCGTATGCCTTCAAATGTAATTAGGTCGACAGACGGTATGTGGCTTGGGTGAACTTATGAAGGCAATTTGACACTTATATGCCAGCATTGTATGCCATCGTGCAATGCACCTTAATGGTCAAATAGCAAAACGCAGGTGATGTGATGCTGGCGCGAGTAGTAGCTCTTTTGGTGAGCATGACTGCAGGTTTGATTATAGCGGACTGGCTAGGACTGATAAACAGGGTGTCGGCGCTCACGCTTTCTGGAACTATTAGCGTTGTGGCAGTTCTTTTTGCGTTGACGATTTCAGCGCTCTATATCTATACCCGCCTGGACTGATCTCGTCTGTCGGGCGACCCGGGCTGCTAATGAGTAGCTATCTGCCTGAATAAACCAATCTGCAGATAGCACAAAGGGAGCCTAAGCTCCCTCTCAATCATGCTGCACGATGCCTTTTGTTTTTCTTGTATGGCCCGGAAGCAACCCCTGGATGCCTCGGATGCATTATGTTGTCTTCAGTGAACGTATTACTTTAGACACTTCACAAGTTCTAAAATGATCCGTTCGCTTCGCCACATTCAATCTTGTTTTTATTGTTTTGAAGTGAGCTGTTTTTGTTTTTGTTATGCCAGAGATAAAGCAGATGGCATGCCAACTTATTAAAGTCGTTTAAAATCAATGCCTTATAGTTTTACGCTCTTCTAGTGTTCCTGTGGGGTCCTTGATTTCGTTACCCATTGACCCAACCCTGGCATTACCGCGTAACAATACTGTTACGTATAAGGTACAAGGACACTAGCAGGACTCAACGGCTGTACAGCCCTTTAAGTTGGTCTAGTGTCTTGTGGCTTCGTAAAGCAGCAGAAGGTTGTGTAAGCGTCTGCGATGCTCCACCGACGCCTATTTTTAAATAACTGACTTTGGCAAATGAGTGGCATTTGATACTCGCTAGGTCAGCAAGAGCTATCAGTCTGCTTCTGGTTCGAGCTTTTAATCTCAGACTGTAATGACTCATTACTGAGCCCGCTCAGGGCTTACACCTCTTTTAAGCCGACTAGCACATCCGTGAACCACCCCTGCAAAGCAGGCCTGGGATGGAAGGCTTTGATGTAGTGGGCTCGTCAATCGTCTAAAGACGCTTTTAACGTCTTGTAATGAATCAGGTAGCTGCCTGAGTGCCACCATGCGGCGCACTAACGCGACGGTTGCTTGTCCCACCCCCTAATGAGCTCGTTGGAGTCGAGCCTGTATTTGTTATTAGGGGAGTGGTAAAGCAACTCATGATCGTTTTCATTGTGATGGGCAGGTGCGCCATATGATGCTGGCGCTAATTGTTGTGTTGCCACTGCTTGGCAGCGTGTTACCTGTGATGCTTGATCGTGGTGGGCGACGCTTACCTGCGGTTGCCGCCGCGATACCTGCCGCTATCGCGTTCTTCATCTTATTAAGCCTGCGCTCCAGGTTAGTCGATGGAGCAGCGATTACGATCTCTTACACATGGCTGGAGAACCTGGGCCTTAATCTCAGCTTACGCATGGATGGGTTGAGCTTTCTCTTCGCACTGTTGATCCTTGGTATTGGTCTTCTGGTCATTCTCTATGCGCGGTATTACCTATCATCTGAGGAGGCTATAGGCCGGTTCTACAGTTATCTGCTGTTGTTCATGGCGGCCATGCTGGGCGTTGTTCTTTCAGAAAACGTATTGCTGATGCTGGTGTTTTGGGAAGTCACAAGCCTGTCATCGTTTCTTCTGATTGGCTTTTGGTCCCATCGATCCGACTCGCGTCGCGGGGCGCGAATGGCCCTGACGATCACATCCGGCGGTGGGCTTGCCTTATTGGCTGGCATACTGCTGCTGGGGCATATTGCTGGCAGCTTCGAGCTGAGCCAAATCCTTGTTTCTGGCTCACGTATTGTCGAGCACCCGCTTTATCCGCTGATGTTGGTGCTGATTTTGTTGGGCGCCTTTACCAAGTCTGCACAGTTTCCCTTCCATTTCTGGCTTCCGCATGCGATGGCGGCACCAACCCCTGTCTCGGCCTATCTGCACTCGGCTACGATGGTAAAAGCGGGCATCTACCTCATGGCGCGTCTGTATCCTGCGATTTCAGGTACGGATGAGTGGTTCTACATTGTCAGTCTTACAGGTCTGACTACGCTACTGCTTGGGTCTGCCATGGCCTTTTTTCAGCAAGACCTCAAGGGGCTGCTGGCCTATTCCACTATCAGCCATCTGGGTCTGATTACGTTGCTGTTTGGGCTGGATACGGACATGAGTTCGGTCGCTGCCATCTTCCATACCATCAACCATGCAACCTTTAAGGCTTCGCTATTCATGGCGGCCGGGATTATCGATCACGAGACCGGCACGCGAGACCTGCGTCGGTTGGGCGGGCTTTACCGTTACATGCCGCATACGGCACTGCTTGCGATTGTGGCATCTCTCTCTATGGCAGGGGTACCGCTGCTCAATGGCTTCCTCAGTAAGGAGATGTTCTTGGGTGAGACCTTGCAGCAGGGGTTGCTCGGTCCGTTCAATTGGGTAATTCCAGTCGTATCTACGGTAGCCAATCTGCTCACCATGGCTTACTCGATACGCTTTATTCATCAGGCGTTTCTGGATAAGACGGCTGATCCTTCGGCGCTCCCTCATTATCCTCCCCATGAGCCGCCGTTCTGGATGCGTGCACCGGCCAATATTCTGGTGCTGTTGTGTGTGCTGGTGGGACTGATGCCTGAGCAAACCGTAGGCAGTCTGCTTGCCTTGGCGGCACGTGTGTCACTAGGTGGACCCTTACCTGAATATAGCCTGGCGCTATGGCATGGCTTCAACCTGCCCTTGGTAATGAGCCTGATCGCGTTAGGGGGTGGTTTGCTGCTGTATTTCGGGATGCGCCGCCCACTGTTTCGTTTGTACAACCGACTCCCGGATGCCGAGGCACGAGACGTTTTCGAGGGAGCGATGCAATGCCTTGTCCGCCTGACAGTTCTGTTTACCGAGCGTGTAGAAAACGGTTCGCTGCAACGTTACATGGCACTCATGTTGATAGGTGTACTGCTCGTAACCGGAAGCGCCTTATGGGATCTCAAGATACTGACCGGGCCGGTGGCGATGACTCCGCTTGACTCCATCACCTCAGCAGGGCTTGTGATTCTCATGGCAACGTCGATTTCGGTCGTACTATTCCACCGTCGACGATTACAGGCCATCATTTTCAGCAGTGTGGCCGGGCTAATGGTGTCATTGCTGTTTGCCCGTTTCTCAGCGCCAGATCTGGCATTGACCCAGCTCTCTGTTGAGGTGGTCACTACGGTATTGCTAGTGCTGGCACTATTTTTCCTACCCTGGCATACGCCGCGGGAGTCGTCTGCGCTGCGGCGTGGGCGAGACGGTCTGCTGGCGGTAGGGTGTGGTGGACTGGTCTCTCTACTGGCCTATGCCGTGCTGACACGTCCTTACGAAAGCATTGCGCAGTTTTTTCTGGATAAAAGTGTATCGGACGCCGGTGGCAGTAATGTCGTGAACGTGATTCTGGTGGACTTTCGTGGCTTCGATACGTTAGGAGAGATCAGCGTGTTGGCCATTACTGGTATCGCTGTGTACGCCATGCTGGATGGCATTACGCCAAAACTGCCCGAAAGAGGGCTTGGTGGCTATCCCTGGATACGTGACCGGCACCCGTTAATGCTGAAAGTCATGGCCAAACTTCTTTTACCGCTGGCGCTGTTGGTCTCTGTCTTTATTTTCCTGCGCGGGCATCAGCTCCCTGGCGGCGGTTTTATAGCCGGCTTGATCACAACGGCAGCGCTGATATTGCAATACATTGCCAGCGGGTTACGTTGGACGACGGCACGCTTACCCCTTGATTATCGCCGCATGGCGGGTATCGGTATTTTGCTGGCTGGTGCGACAGGGCTTGTGGCCTGGTTGTTTGGCAAGCCCTTCCTTACCTCCGGCTTTACGCATCTGCATATCCCGGTAATAGGCGATGTGGAACTGGCCAGCGCAGCGTTGTTTGATCTTGGCGTTTACCTGACCGTTGTGGGTTCCTCTTTACTCACCCTGGCTCACCTGGCCTCAAGCGGTCGACCGCAAGAAGAGGGGGCCTCCTGATGGAATTACTATTTGCCATAACGTTGGGCGTGCTGACGGCAAGCGGCGTTTACTTGATGCTGCGCGGACGTACCTTTCCGGTTGTGCTGGGAATGACGCTGGTTACCTATGCCGTGAATCTTTTTCTTTTTGCCATGGGGCGCTTGTCTACCGGAGGTGCACCTATCATTGGCCAAAGCCAGATGTATGCCGATCCGCTGCCACAGGCATTGGTACTGACTGCCATTGTCATCAGTTTTGCAATGACAGCGTTTGTGCTGGTGTTATCTATCCGTGCGGTGTGTGAGCTCGGAAACGATCACGTGGACGGGGAGGGACAATGAACCATGTGATCATCCTGCCGATTCTCCTGCCGCTGTTTAGCGGTGCGGCCTTGCTCTTGCTGAGCAGTATGACGTCGCAGAGCAAGCGGTACTTTTCAGCCCTAACCACTCTGTTACTCGTTCCACTGTCCGCGTGGCTGGTTAACACTGCCGCCCACGACGAGATCGTGACGTATACCCTTGGCAACTGGCCGGCGCCCTTTGGCATTCTGCTGGTCCTGGATCGATTAAGCGCCATTATGGTGCTGATCACATCTGTTCTGGCGAGCGCAGCCATGATGTATGCCTGTCAGGGCGATGATGCACGCGGGCCTAATTTTCATGCGCTGTTCCAGTTTCAAGTGGCTGGACTCAATGGTGCGTTTCTCACCGGCGACTTGTTCAATCTCTATGTGTTCTTCGAGATTTTGCTGATTGCCTCCTACGCGCTGTTATTGCACGGCGGTGGTAAGGAGCGCACCAGCGCAGGCCTGCATTACATACTGCTTAATCTTCTAGGCTCTTCGCTGTTTCTGGTAGCTGTAGGCGTGTTGTATGGACTGCTAGGCACCTTGAATATGGCGCATCTGTCTGTACGCATTGCGCAAGTAGGGCCGGACGATGCTCCACTTATTGCTGCCGCCGGGCTCTTGCTACTGTTGGTCTTTGCGCTCAAGGCCGCTTTGCTGCCGCTGTACTTCTGGCTGCCAAAAGCCTATGCCGGTGCGACGGCACCCGTAGCCGCCCTGTTCGCGGTGATGACAAAAGTAGGGGTGTACTCGATCCTGCGTATCTATGCGCTGCTGTTCGGCCCGGACGCGGGCTTACTGGCTCATCTTGCGCAGCCCTTGCTCTGGCCACTGGCACTGCTGACACTGGCCTTGGGCTCCATTGGTGCCCTGGCGGCACGCCAGCTTCAGGAATTGGTATCGTATCTTGTGCTGGTCTCAGTAGGCTTGTTATTGGCAGGCATATCGCTTGGACGTATTGAGTCTGTCTCTGCCTGTCTGTACTACCTGATTAATACCACGTGGATTACCGGGGGACTCTTCCTGCTTAGCGATATTATCGCCCGGCAGCGGGGAGAGACCGAGGCCCGGCTTGAGAAGGGGCCCGTTCTTCGCCAACCCATGCTCTTGGGCAGTCTGTTTTTTGTCGGGGCAGTATCCATGGCAGGCTTGCCGCCTTTTTCAGGCTTCTTTGGAAAGCTGCTGATCTTGAAATCGGCACCGCTAACAGAGGCACGCTGGCTATGGCCGGTATTGCTGATTTCCAGCTTGGGCCTTGTCATTGCATTAAGTCGAGCAGGAAGCACGGTATTTTGGCGGACATGTGAAGACAAAGCCGTTCAGGCAAAAGCCAATGGCTGGTGTCTTCTGGCAGTGGCTGTGCTGATGTCGGCCAGTGTCGTGCTGGTAGTGGTTGCGAAACCGCTGACGCTGTACCTTGATCAGGCCGCACAGCAAATCATGTCTCCAACGGCCTATGCCAGGGCTGTGTTACAGGAGGGCAGCTGATGAGCCGTCTATTTCCGCACCCGCTGCTAAGCGGAGTTCTCGTCATTCTTTGGCTCTTGCTGGTCAATAGTTTAAGCCTGGGCAGCTGGATCATGGGACTTTTCCTGGGTTGGGGTATTCCCCGGTTATGTACCCGGATGTGGTTCGAGAACGCTCGACCACGGCACGGCTGGACGACAGTAAGGTTGCTTTTAAGAGTTACTAAAGATGCGCTGATTGCCAATATCCAGGTAGCTGCGCTTGTACTGGGCCCTACACGGCGGCTCAAGCCTGCCTTCATTGAAGTGCCTGTAGATATCCGCGACGAATTGGGGCTTACATTACTCATGAGCATCATTTCGTTAACGCCCGGGACGGTATCGGCTGAGCTCAGTGAGGATCATTCCCGTATCCTGGTTCACGCACTTAGTGAGGAGAACCCTGAGCAACTGATCCACAGTATCAAGACGCGCTACGAGCAACCGCTGATGGAGATATTTCCATGCTGACCATCGTGATTCCCATCTGTCTGAGCTTGTGTTCTGTTGCGGTGCTACTGGCATTTATCCGTTTGGTACGAGGGCCACATCAGTCCGATCGTATCCTTGCCTTGGACACACTTAATATCAATGCAATTGCCCTGATCGTTCTGTTCGGGCTTTGGCTTGACTCAAACCTGTTTTTTGAAGCGGCGCTGATTATTGCGCTGATGGGGTTTATCAGCACGGTCGTACTGGCCAAGTTCATTACCCGTGGTGACATCATTGAGTAAGGAAACATATGAATCCATGGCTTGAAGGTCTCATTTGCGTGCTCCTGCTGGTTGGTAGCGGGTTTACCTTGGTAGGCTCTATTGGCCTGCTGCGCTTACCTGATTTCTTTACCCGGCTGCATGGTCCAACCAAAGCCACTACATTAGGGGTAGGCAGTACGGTGATTGCATCAATGCTGTATTTCACAACCCAGCACGACGGTCTGAGCCTGCACGAACTTCTGATCCCCTTGTTTCTCTTCATCACTGCGCCTGTCAGTGCGCAAATACTCTGTAAAAGTGCAATGCAGCAGCGATTGAAAACAACGCCCAAGACGCGGGGCAAACCCTGGCAACTTTAAGCATGGGCACACGGTTCAGATTCAACAGGAAACGTGAAACGACCACGCTTTATGGATGTATCAATCCCGAGGGGGCAGAGGGGGAGCTCCAACAAGCACGCTTGGATGAACGACTCAGGCCTGTTGCCCTCACACTTTATAAGACATGTAAAGGAAACCCATACACCCCCACAAGCCGGAGGACTTATGTTTTTTGATAGCTGGAGCGGGCTGATCAGGGTCATCGTCGTTGGGACGGCCGCCTATATAGGCCTGATAGCACTTCTGCGTATCTCGGGCAAACGAACATTGGCACAGCTTAATGCCTTTGACTTTGTCGTGACTGTAGCGTTGGGCTCAACGCTCGCTACAGTACTGTTGTCCTCCAGTGTGGCTTTGGCGGAGGGGTTGACCGCGTTTGCCCTGCTTATCGGCCTGCAATATATAGTCACCTGGAGTAGCGTCCGCTGGCCCGTTGTACGAAAGCTCGCCCGATCATCACCTTCTCTGCTGGTCTATCAAGGCGCCTGGGTAAAGGACAATCTAGAGAGTAATCGCGTGACGGAAGATGAGGTCATGCAGGCATTGAGAAAGCAAGGGAAAAGCTCCTTGAGTGAGATAGGCGCGGTAGTGCTGGAAACAGACGGTAGTTTTTCTATCCTTCAGAGCGTTCCTGAGGGTGGGCTTTAACGGAGCGGCCAGTGATGGCCAGTCATTGATCATGGAACAGCTCGGCCCTTAGCTGACTGAGCCGCTGCTTATCAGCTTCCATTGTCATTGCCTGGTATGCGCGTTTAAATGCCAGCTCGCTTTGCTTGACCACTGCAGCCTGTATTGTGGTGTTCCCCAGGCGCCCCAGGCAGGCCAGGGCCTTTTGCAGACGTATGTTTACTTCGATCATAGTGGCACCATCGCGTGCGATTGGGGTAAACAGATCGTCGAACAGCTCACCAATAACAAGCGGCTTAACATAGATACGGCTAAACGCCTGTTCCACAGGAGGTGTAGCCTCAGGATGCTTAGCCAGACAAGCCAGTACCCTTACGGCACGACCAATGACATCAATGGCTGTCCCTTGATCATTAAAGCCGGGTGATAGTGCCCGTGAAGCAATCTCGGCCATTACAGAGAGCCCAAAACGCGGGTCATGCTCGAAGGTGCGCTGTTCACCGAGGACAAAGGCATCTCTGAACTCATCATCATGCTGTTCGTCGAGGCCTTCTACCCAGGCCAGCGGACAACTGGGGTCAACAAAGCTTCCTGGTAATACATTCACGTACACACGACTGCGCTCGTCACGTGTCAGTTTCGCCAGGGCAGGCATGTCGAGATGCTGGATATACCCGATACGTGTAGGGAATACAGGTCGCGCCTGGGTTTTATAAAAGGAGTTCTCTGGTAGCGGATTACCGCCCAGATAAGGCTGTTCCAGCCGCTGGTGTAGTGCTTTTAGGGTAACGTGTTCCACCTGAGCCGTCGTATCGCCTACCCGACCCAGGCTGCTGAGCCGGTCGATCCAGCGTAGCAGGGCATAGACTATCAGGACGATGACGGAGAGCGTTACCGCAAACAGAATGACGCGGCCCTTAGCGCCATAAATTCCGGTACTGAGCGCAATAATACCAACAAGGCTAAATATGAAGGATCCGATAAAGGTTGACAGGGCATTCTGTGTAGTAGGGTCCTCTACCAGAAGAGAGGTTGCACGCGGGGTAACGTTGTTGGTGGCTGAGCCGTAGGCCGACACCGTTGTACTCAGGGAGAAGGTCGTGACGGCCAGCATGCTCGACGCAATGATACCCAGGATGTTGTCGACTGCGTCAGCGCCGATCTTGGTAGGAAGCTCATCTGGAATATAAGGCGCCAGCACCAAGGCTACCAACGCTGTCACCACGCCTAGCAGGGAATAGAGGCTGGCTCTGAACCATGGACGTTTGCTCGTCCTGAGCAAGAACCATTTCCAACGCTCTATCATTGTTCAGCTCCCTAGGGATGATCCATCATCCTATAGCGACCCGGCGAACACAGGCGCGTTCGGTAACCCTATGAAATTTACAGTATGGCGCTGTGAGTAACGTCCACGCCCAATGGGGCTCGGATTTTTTGCGCAACTATCCGGTTGCAGCGCTTATTTGGTATCCGCCTTGCCTAACCTTTTGCCAGGGACCTGCGTTGCGCCCTCGGGGATATCTATTACGCTGATCTGATCAGCGTGATCTATACAGGTGTTTCATGAGTGTCTATGTAAAAATAATTCCTTTATCTCTGGCCTTCCTACTAGCAGGCGCCTGCTCCAGTGGTGGTAATACGGAGTCGTACATCGCCGCGCCCGGCACCCCCAAACAAGCGATGACCAAAACCCTGGAAGCCGGTGCCGATGTCCTACAGAGCAAACCGCCTATCGAAGCGCTGAATGCCTATCTGGATGGGTTTCACTTTTATAACGGGAATCCGCATGGGCAAATGGAGGCTCACCATTACTGCTCGGTTCTTAATGAGCAGGTCATTCAATGCGTTATCTATGATGGCAACACCAAGAGTGCCAAGCTTATGGGGGTGGAATACATCATTGATGAGGCGCTCTTCAAGCAGTTGCCCGCTTCAGAAAAAGCGCTGTGGCACAGTCATGTTCACGAGGTGAAATCAGGGCAGTTGGTGGCACCGGGAGTACCGGAGCTGGCCGAGCACAAGCTGATGGAAAAGCTCGTGCACACCTATGGAAAAACCTGGCATACGTGGCATACCGACCTGGACAAGACGTTACCGCTGGGTGTCCCTCAATTGATGATGGGTTTCACGGCTGACGGCCAAGCTAATCCGCAGATGGTCGAGGCACGTGATCGTCGTATGGGCATCGACAGCCAAGCGAAAAAAGCCGCTCGGGCCGATATTGTTGCGCCCGCTATTGATCCCGGTGCGGATGCCTGGCAGAAAGGGAAAATCATCCAGATCAAGGATCCGACCACCCCGCATGGCTACGGTGCTCACTCGCCACACTGAAAAAAACCTGCCTGGCTTTTTACGTTCTCTGCCAGGATGAGATGCTGAATTGGTAGCCTACAAGGTATAACCCTCTGGAAAGCCCGTTTGGAAAGCACTGCAACATTCTGGATGCAAAAGGCGGCAGGTACTACGTCCACCTTTAAAGGAGATGTATGTTCCGTCTTTTCCGCAGCAGGCGGGGCGGTTCAGACTCTCCTTTTATTCGATATCAGATTGATTTGATTGCCGTCCCTTGGGGTAGAACCGCCATACGGCGCTGGCGTACCATGTCATTTGTACTCGCGCAGTCGCGCGTTGATTTCGCTATCTTTGCTATCGCTTCGGAGTCCCATGCCTGTTCGGATCTGCATCCTCGAAACCGATATTCTTGTCCCTGAACTGGCCGAGCTGTACGAAGGCTACGGTGCCATGTTTATTCGCCTGTTCGCTCAGGTACCTGAGCCCGTTGAGTGCACGGTGTTCAACGTAGTCGAAGGGGATTATCCCTCCGACGATATGCAGTTCGACGCCTATCTCGTTACGGGTAGCAAAGCGGATTCCTTTGCTGATGATCCCTGGATACTGCGCCTCAAAACCTATGTGCAGGAGCGCTATGCACGGGGCGATAAACTACTGGGGATCTGCTTTGGTCATCAATTGCTGGCGCTGGCGCTAGGAGGTATAGCCGAGCGAGCCAAGACAGGGTGGGGACTTGGGGTGCAGCGCTTTGAGGTGGCCCAGGGGTTTTCCTGGCAGAATCCTCCGCTGCAAGAGGTTACGCTAATTGTTTCACATCAGGATCAGGTAACAGCGCTGCCACCGACGGCGCAATGCCTGGCCTATAGTCGTTATTGTCCAAACGCTGCGTTTGTCGTGGGTGATCAGGTGCTGTGCTTCCAAGGGCACCCGGAGTTTGTGGCTGACTATGCTAACCGACTGCTGATTCGGCGCCAGTCGGCGTTTTCTGCTGAACAGTACGAGACGGCGGTAGCATCGCTTGAGCAGCCTCATCAGGGCGAACTGATTGCGCAATGGATGGTGAACTTTGCGGCTGAACCCCGTAAGCATTGAATCAATGCTTACGAGAAAGGCGGCCTGGCAAGACCGCCTTTACAACAGGGTAAATGATTAAGCGTTAGCGCCTCGTAGATGGCGAATGCCAAAAAACACCAGCGCCAGTAGTGGCAGGCTGCTGCCGACCCAGACGACGGCAGTCCAGCCGCCACGCTCATACACGGTACTGGCAATGGCCGAACCCATAGCCCCGCCCATAAAGATGCTGGTCATGTAGAGACCGTTCAGGCGAGCACGGCTATTGGCGTCCAGCATATACACGGCGCGCTGCCCCAGAACCATGTTCATCTGCACCGCAAAGTCGAGCAGGATGCCGGTCACTGCCAGGCTGATGACCCCATACGGTGAGTGAATTAAAGCTGGCAGAAAACTCAAGGCTGCAAGCAGCATGGCGAAAGCCGAAGCGCGATGCGTATGGCCGGCATCGGCAAGCCGCCCTGCAATAGGTGCGGACACAGCACCTACAGCACCGACCAGTGCAAAGATTGCAATCTGCGTTTGTGATAGGCCGTAATGGCGAATCAACTCAAGGGGGGCGGCCGTCCAGAACAGGCTGAACGCGGCAAACATCAGTCCCTGATATAAAGAGCGCTGGCGTAATACAGGCTCGCGAGTGAACAGATGGACCATAGACAACAGGAGTTGGCCGTAATGCGCCTGATGAGTCGGTTTACGCGCGGGGACAACTTTCAAGACCACCCCGGCGATCGCTAGCATAATCAGCGCACTGGTAAAGAACACCGTGCGCCAACCGAAATGGTCGGCCACAAGACTAGAGGCTGGACGTGCCAGGAGGATACCCAGCAGCAGGCCGCTCATAATCGTGCCCACTATACGCCCGCGCGATTGCTCCGGGGCCAGGTGCGCGGCCAGAGGGATCAGAATCTGCACGGCAACCGAGCTGACACCAATCAAAAGAGAGACTACAAGGAATACACTCGGATCTGTTGAGAGACCGGCAGCCACCAGCATCACGGCCGATGCAAGTACCGTAATGACCATCAGGCGACGATTTTCTACCAGGTCGGCCAGTGGAACGAGCAGGAGTAGCCCCAAGGCGTATCCTATTTGAGTGAGCGAGACGATAAAGCTGGCGTCGTGCTCGCTGAGCCCAACGGCGGGTGCGATCAATTCGATAATAGGCTGCGAGTAGTAAAGGTTGGCAACGATCGCGCCGCAACAGAATGCAAAAAGTAATACCAGCCCTTTTGAGAAGGCAGTAGGTGAACTCTTATGATCGATCATCGAGGCGGTAGTCATTAAAGTCTCCTGGCAAGGCAATGTTTATTGGCATCAGTTCAGGGCAGGTTTAAAAGGCGACGGGCTGGCATGGTTTTCCTGACTATTAAAGGCGGTCCGCTCGATAAGACATCGAAGCAGGCAGCGTTTAGATGACTCAATACCGGTCCCACGCATGGCTGATTGCTCATAACGTCATTAATAAGGCGTACCTTAAAGACCAGGACGGAAAGAGAGAATCGGATGGCTGAACAATGCTGCGTTGCGTTGGGTGCAATGCCTAGCAGGGACGTAGCCCAGCAAGGCGAGTCTCACAAAACTCAATAAAGGCATTTACCCGCCGGGAGCCACGCCGATTGGGCAGATACAGCGCTGAAATTGCCGTACTAGCCTGGTTTGGATTGACCTCATGATGGGGAAATAGCCGTATAAGTCGGCCGCTCTCGATATCGGCCTGTACCAGCCAGTCAGCCAATAGGGTGATGCCACCATCGGCAAGAGCTGCTTTATGCAAAACCTCGGCGTCATTGCTGCGCAAACGCCCCTTGATAATAACCCGGCTGGTTTCTCCGTCTCTGGTGAAGAGCCATGCCTGCGGTGCGTTGCTAAAGTTGAAAGGCAAACAGTCATGACGAGCCAGATCTTCAGGCTGTTCAGGAGATTTGTTGCGCGCCAGATACGCTGGGCTGGCAACGACGAAACGTTGGAAGTGACCAATCGAACGACAGATCAGCTCATCCTGGATACCGGGTGAGCCTAGCCGTATGGCAACATCGATCCGATCAGCAAAAAGATCGACAAGCGTATCTGTCAGTTCCAGTTCCAGATCTACCTTGGGGTAACGCGCGAGAAAGGCAGCCAGGTAGGGCGCAAGATAAGCACGGCCAAATGCAGCAGGTGCTGTAACCCGAAGTGGCCCGGCAGGCTCTTCACCCTGATCGTGAATCTGGGCGTCGGCGGCCTTTACCTCATCCAGGATCTGTCTCGCCTTGATGTAGTAGAGCGAGCCGGCCTCTGTCACGGTGACCTGCCGCGTTGAACGGTTTAGCAGCGTTGTGCCTAGCTCCTGTTCCAGTGCATCCATGAGACGGGTGACGGAGGAGGTGGCCACCCCCAGCGAACGGGCAGCTGCCGAAAACCCTTTTGTGTCAACGGTCTCTACAAACCAGCGCAGCGCCAGGAGCTTGTCCATGATGAAATCTTCCATAAACCGTGGCTGAAGGCTGATCATCATATAGCAGCTGACCTTGTCTATGCTGCTCTGAGGAAGAAGGGAATCAGTCTCAGGCAAGTGAAGTGCTTTGGTGGCGATTGTAGCCGTACCTACGGCGGCTGCGGCCTGCCGTATCAGTACGCGGGCAAAGTTGGCCACGCCAAAGCGGGTGAGGCAGCCTCCTGAATCTTCTGTAGCGCCGTCATGTAACCAGTGGCTTCAGTGAGGATCAGTGAATGATTGCCTGATCCGCATAATCGGTTTTTAACTTGCTAAAGCTTTTGTGTAGGCTGAGGAGCAAGCGAGCACGGTCGAGGTCATCAGCCTAAACTCTGGTGGTAAGCAATACTGGCTCACGTGCAACGCCGCTTTTTGCAAGAACACTACCAGCGTCTTACCTATGGTTATTGATCTGAGCCATATGGAGCGTTTGGTAGCCCAGCTCGAGCGCCATCCGTACGCAAGACGTAACGGACTCTTAGCAAGAGGAAGCGTGGTCAGATTCAGTGAAGAAATACTCATGAGGCCTCCTGCAAGGTATGAGCCGAGCTGTGCCAGTCTTGCCAGGGGTCAATACGCGCACGGCAATGCACCCATTGAGAGGCGTCCGGCCGGGCACGTTGGTATCGTGCTGTATGGAGGGTGCGTCCGAGGCTTGGGGTATCCTGAGGCGTCGTCATGACAAGGGTTTCAACTGTCGGGATAGCAGGTTGGCTGGCAGAGCGCTTTACAAAGGGCTGATTGACCGATTGCAGGCGATAGGTAGCGGTCTGCTGCGTCAGACGGCTGGCAAGACGGCGGGAGCGAAGTTGGTGCAGTACCAGTAGTGTCAGAGCAAGCAGCAGTCCTGTAGCGGCCAGCCCGGGAAGCAGGTATTCCTGAAGCATGTCCAGCGCCATGAGCACGGGCGCTTGAAAGACATGGCCGAGCATTAATGCGGAACCGGCCCATAGCGCCGACCCCAGGACGTCATACACCAGAAACTGAACCAGCGACATTTTCTGCGCTCCTGCCATCAAGGTGGCGACCGCGCCCATACCCGGTACGAACTTGGATATCAGTAGCCATTGTGCGCCGCGCCTGGTAAAGCGTGCCGAGCAAGTGCCGGCATTTTCCCGGTGTGAAAAGGGAAGCTTTGCCAGCCAGCCAAGGATCTTGTCGCCATGGCGCAGGCCTGCCCAATACCAGACCAGATCGGCCAGCACACATGCTAACGAGGCCAGCAAAAGAAACCCGGTCAGCACTGTGGAACCTGTGGCGGAGGCACCGGAGGCAACCAGAAACGGATAGGACGGTAACGGTGCGCCCAACTGCTCGGCGAAGACATTCACGAACAGCAACACGGCATTTCCAGTCAGCAAGGCGCTCATTACGGACGGCATGGCGGCGGGTCTCTTTGATCGTGCAGGGCAGGGCGGTACGCCCTTTAGGCGGCGTACCGTGCGGTGTCAAGTCAGGCGAGAGCGAGGCGACGTTTGCTAAGAGCGCCGTCCAAGCTGAAGGCGCCGCTCCCGAAGGCTACGACCTGCAACAGGCCACCGGTAATGGCGATATTTTTCAGAAAGTGGATCAGCTGGTTCTGATCAGCAAGGTTATTGTGGAAGACCACCGCCGTCATGAGGGTAAAACCTGCCATGATGGCTGCTACCCAGCGGGTCTTGTAGCCCACGAGCAACAGGCTGGCCAACCCTACCTCAACGCCAATCGCCCCCAAGTAGGCCAGAAGTGGAAACGGCATACCGACGGACCCGATGTAACCCATGGTTGCAGCAGGCGCGGCCAGCTTGCCAATACCGCTGAACAGAAACAGTGTACCTAGCAGCAGGCGTCCAACAGTGGCGGTATAGGCTTGAGAGGCGTTCAGAGTAGTCATGATCATATCTTCCATTGGAGGTAGCAGGGGCCCGGCTGATTGGCCGAAGCGGTATGGAAGAAAGCTTAATGTCTCTTATAGAAATGATTAACTAGATAGATTACGAATATTAGTCACAAATTGGTGGACAATAGCTGGGTGCTTAAGATTTAGGCTGGCCTTCACTATGGAGGAGTTACGCTTCCCGTCTCCTCTTGTTCAATTGAAAGCACTCACATGTGTCAGGCGCTCAGTCAATAGCACATACGTTCCAAACACAGCACAAGCGTTCAATCTTCAAGATCATCATTAAGCGACAGTAGCGGCACATCCACTACTACTGGAACGCTTCCATGCCAACCGCCATCGCTGCCCCAGGCAAAGGTCTCATCGATCCTTTCAACCATACGTTGATTATGATTGATCACCAGTCCCAAATGGCTTTCGCTACCCACTCGATCGATGCGGTCACCTTGCGTAACAACGCCGCCCTGGTTGCCAAGGCAGCCAAGGAGTTCCAGGTGTCCACCATCTTGACCACCGTGGCTGAGAAAAGCTTTTCCGGCCCGATCTTTGAAGAGATCAGCTCTGTTTTCCCCGAGGCTTCGGTAATTGACCGTACCAGCATGAACACTTGGGAAGACCCGCGTATTGCTGACCGGGTGAACACGCTTGATAAAGGCCGCATTGTACTGGCGGGCCTTTGGACCTCTGTCTGCATTGTGGGGCCAGCATTGTCAGCACTGGATCAGGGGTTTGAGGTGTATGTCATTGCAGATGCCTGTGGCGACGTCTCAACCGAAGCCCACGAGCGTGCTATGCAGCGCATGATTCAGGCGGGTGCCCGACCCATGACCTCTCTTCAATACCTGCTTGAGCTGCAGCGAGATTGGGCACGTGGTGAAACGTATGATCAGACTGTAAAGACAGCCATCGCACATGGTGGCGGTTATGGCTTAGGGCTGATCTATGCCAAGACCATGTTCAATGCCTCTGAAGGCCACTGAATAAGACAGGTGAGGTCAGCGATGAATGCCATGCATCGGCCCGCATTAAACGATATCGGCCTGCTGTTCCTGCGTACAAGCGGTGGTTTGCTGCTGCTCTGGGTGCATGGCCTTCCCAAACTTATGAATTATCAGCAGCAGTTGCAGGTGATTGAGGACCCGCTACACCTAGGGCAATGGCCCACGTTGGCAGCGGCTCTATTTGCCGAGATCATCTGCCCGCTGTTGATCATCGCAGGGTTCGGTACACGTCTGGCTTGTTTGCCTATTTTGTTTCTTCTGCTGATAGCGCTGGTGGTTGTGCATCCCGAGTGGACCATGGATCAAGCCCAATTCGGTTGGTTGTTAACCATCCTCTTTTGCACGCTTGCTCTTACCGGGCCGGGTCGTCTGTCGCTTGATGCATGGCGCCAGCATCGACATGCCCAGCAGCCTCTGACAAGGAATCAGCTCGCATGAACGAGATTGATCTCAACCATGTGGTGACATTAGTCATCCACCATCAGGTGAAGACAGGGAAGCGTGATACGTATGAGGCCTGGCTGCGCCGCGCGGTGGCTGCCGCCAAGGAGGCGCACGGGCATCTGGGTGTCAATGTTGTCCGCCCCCAACAGGCCAACGGAGTATTCACCACGGTAGTGCGCTTTGCAACGGCGGAGCAACTGCAGGACTGGATTACATCGGACCGCCGTCGTCAGTTGGTGGAAGAAGTGATGCCGCTTTTGGAAGACGGTGACCATCCGCTGGTGCACGCAGATGCGGAATTTTGGTTTACCCCGCCGCAGCCGGACGTGCAGAAGCCGCCCCAGTGGAAGCAGGCAGTACTGACTTTTCTGGTGATCAGCCCACTAAGCATGCTGATTCCCCAGCTGTGGCATCCCGTATTTCAGCGCTTTCCGGCATTGGGCGGTTTGGTGCCCAGCAACCTGTTGATCACATTTTGCATTGTGGTGCTGGTGGTCTTTCTGATTATGCCAAACGTAACGCGCTGGCTTGCAGGCTGGCTGAACGCTCAGTAAAGGAACAGGAGCAGCAACATGACTCATACTGTTACCGCCATGCTAGGCCCCGTTCCATATCGCGTGACGCTTACTGAAGGCACGCACCGCTGGCTGGCTGATCTTGACCTTGCAGAAACAGGGCATACCGGCCCTGACCCCCATGAGCTGCTGCTGTCGTCATTGGGTGCTTGTACGGCTATTACGCTTGGACTTTATGCCAAGCGCAAGGGATGGAGCATCGAGGAAGCCCATGTGGTGCTCACGATTGTCTCGGAAGGGGGCGCCCCACACACCACGCGCATAGAGCGAGACATTGAACTGCTGGGTGCCCTTGATCACGAACAGCGGCTGCGGTTGCTTGAAGTCGCCAATGCCTGTCCGATTCATAAACTCTTGCATGGCACAGTGGATATCGAGACACGGCTGATGGAAGAGGTAGCTGGCGATGCCTGAGGCCTCTTTCCTGCGCATATCTGCCAGGTCCGCTGAACTGGGTGCCGGTCTGCGAGTAGGCCAGGTTCTGCCCACACGGCAACGCCGTACGATTGGTGCCTGGTGCTTTCTCGATCATGCCGGACCCACCGTACTGGAAGAAGACACCGGAATGAACGTTGGCCCGCATCCGCATATTGGCTTGCAAACCTTTACCTGGATGATCGAGGGGGAAATTCTTCACCGCGACAGCCTGGGCAATGTACAGCCCTTGCGTCCAGGCCAAGTCAACCTGATGACCGCCGGACGCGGCATAAGCCATACGGAAGAATCGGCATCTGCGTCGCTTAACCTTCACGCTGCACAGCTCTGGATTGCACTGCCGCCGCTGATGCAGGCCTGTGAACCCGCATTTACGCATTACCCCGATTTGCCACAGTGGCATATCCAGGGTGTAGAGATGACGTTGCTGGTCGGCCGCTATTGCGAAGAACAATCCCCGGTCCAGGTGCACTCACCATTGCTTTGCCTTGATCTGGCTGCATCCGGCGGTGGTGTGCTCGACGTGACACTAAATCCGGCTCATGAATATGGGTTGCTGGTTCTACAAGGTGAAGCGCGCCTTGCTGGCGAAAGTGTAGGGCCGGACGAGCTTGTTTATCTGGGTGGTAGCCGTTCTTCAGTGCCACTGGCGCTTGCGCCTGGAGCACATGCACTGCTTTTGGGGGGTGAGCCGCTGCCCGAGACGCCTCTGATCTGGTGGAACTTCGTGGCCTACGACTGGAACAGCATTGCCAGCGCTCGTGCGGACTGGGAGAGCGGCAACGCCCGCTTCGGCACTGTGCACGGTTATGTCGGTGAGCCTTACCAAGCGCCCCCTCTGAGTCGATCCATCAACCCTACCGCTACACAGCCAACCTGAAGGAGAACACTATGAGCACGTTTACAACCCAAGGCGGCACTGAAATCTATTACAAGGACTGGGGCAGCGGTAAGCCTGTTCTGTTCAGCCACGGCTGGCCATTGGATGCGGACATGTGGGAATACCAGATGCATTACCTGGCATCCCGCGGCTATCGCACCGTTGCATTCGACCGTCGTGGTTTTGGTCGGTCCAGCCAGCCCTGGACTGGTTATGACTACGACACGTTTGCTGATGATATTCATCAGCTGATCGAGCACCTGGACCTCAAGGACGTGACCCTGGTCGGCTTCTCCATGGGCGGTGGCGACGTGACGCGATACATCGCCCGCCATGGCACGGCCCGTGTCGCCAAGCTGGCGCTGCTGGGCGCAGTGACGCCGTTGTTTATCAAGACGGCGGATCATCCTCACGGTGTGGATAAAAGCGTGTTCGACGGCATCAGGCAGGGTTTGCTCAAGGACCGCGCCCAGTTCATCAGCGATTTTGGTCCGGTGTTCTATGGCACCAACCGCGATCAGAAAGTCTCAGACGGCGTGATGACCCAGACCCTGAATGTTGCCCTGCTGGCGTCCCTGAAAGGCACCGTGGATTGCGTTACGGCGTTCTCTGAAACCGACTTCCGCCCCGACATGGCCAAGGTTGATGTACCCACGCTGGTTATCCATGGCGACGGTGATCAGGTTGTCCCGTTGGAGGCAACAGGCAAGTTGGCTGCCGAGATGATCCAGGGCGCTGAGCTGAAGGTGTATCACAACGCCCCACACGGGTTTGCCGTGACCCACGCCGAGCAGTTGAACGAAGACCTGCTGGCGTTTCTGAATCGCTAAACCAGTATCGGCGGCCCTCACGTCCGCCGGTCCATGAGACGTATTTATGCAAAGGGATCCTGAGAACCCGCGCCGCCGCAAGGTGATTGCGAACGCTTCTCTGCTGGGCGCTGCGGGTGCGCTCTGGTCTGCGCTGCCGTTTGGTCAGGGCACCGGTTATGTATTTGGAGGCACCATGCAACACGCTGATTTAATCTTGTACAACGGCCGTTTTCATACGGTGGACCGCGAAAAGCCACAGGCCAGTGCTGTTGCCATCAAGGATGGGCGTTTTCTGGCAGTAGGGACTGATGCTGAGGTAATGCCCCACCGTGGTTCTGCAACTCAGATCATTGACCTGCAGCAGCGCACCGCGATTCCCGGCCTCAACGACTCGCACCTGCACCTGATTCGGGGTGGGCTCAACTACAACCTTGAACTGCGCTGGGAAGGGGTGCCTTCCCTGGCTGATGCCTTGCGCATGCTTAAGGCTCAGGCTGAGCGGACTCCGACACCACAATGGGTCCGTGTGGTTGGCGGTTGGAACGAGTTTCAGTTCGCCGAGCGCCGGATGCCGACCTTGGATGAGATCAATCAGGCGGCGCCGGATACACCAGTTTTTATCCTGCACCTTTACGACCGCGCACTACTCAACCGGGCTGCCTTGCGTGTGGTGGGCTACACCCGCGATACCCCCAACCCGCCCGGAGGCGAGATCCAGCGTGATGCCAACGGTGAGCCGACCGGTATGCTGATTGCCCGGCCCAATGCCATGATCCTGTATTCGACGTTGGCCAATGGACCTAAACTCCCCCTGGAGTACCAGGTCAACTCCACCCGCCAGTTCATGCGTGAACTCAACCGTCTGGGGCTGACCAGTGCCATCGACGCAGGCGGTGGCTTCCAGAATTACCCGGATGACTATCAGGTTATCCAGGAACTGGCCGATGCCGGTCAGCTGACGGTGCGTATCGCCTATAACCTGTTTACCCAGAAGCCCAAGGAAGAACTGGCCGATTTCCGCCACTGGACCGGTAGTGTTCAGTACGGACAGGGCACTGACTTTTTCCGTCATAACGGGGCAGGGGAAATGCTGGTGTTCTCGGCCGCTGATTTCGAGGACTTTCTTGAGCCACGCCCGGACCTTGCACCAGACATGGAGGCTGAGCTTGAGCCTGTGGTCCGCCATCTGGTCGAGCAACGCTGGCCGTTCCGCCTGCATGCTACCTATGACGAATCCATCTCGCGCATGCTGGATGTATTCGAGCGCGTCAATCGCGATATTCCATTTAATGGCTTGCCCTGGTTCTTTGACCATGCCGAGACCATCTCCCCGCGTAATATCGAGCGAGTAAAGGCATTGGGCGGCGGCATTGCGATTCAGGATCGCATGGCCTTCCAGGGCGAATACTTTGTTGACCGCTATGGTGCCAAGGCTGCACAAGCGACCCCACCTATCAAGCGCATGCTGGCCGAGGGTATTCCCGTCGGTGCCGGTACGGACGCCACCCGTGTGTCCAGCTACAACCCCTGGACCTCGCTGTACTGGTTGGTCAGCGGCAAGACTGTTGGCGGCATGGCGCTGTATGAAGAGGGTCTGCCGCGCGAAACGGCTCTGCAGCTCTTTACGCAAGGCAGTGCCTGGTTCTCTTCGGAGCAAGGCAAGAAGGGACAGATCAAAGCAGGTCAGCTGGCTGACCTTGCCGTGCTGTCGGCTGACTTCTTTAGCGTGGATGAAGAGGCCATCAAGCATATCGAGTCACTGCTGACGGTCGTGAACGGCAACGTCGTCTATGGTGCGGGTGAGTTTGATCGCCTGGGTCCTCCGGCTATCCCCGTAGTTCCGGATTGGTCGCCGGTTGCCAAGGTGCCAGGTCACTGGAAACCGTCAGCCCCGCTTCAGCAGCAGGTACATCAATGCGTGGGCTCCTGTGGTGTGCACGGGCACAGCCATGAGCGGGCTCGTCAGAAATCGGTTCCGGTGAGTGATTACGCCGGTTTCTGGGGCGCCTTTGGCTGCTCCTGCTTCAGCTTCTGAGGACCTTGATATGAGCAGTGCAGCGCCCATAATGACGTCATCTTCTCCCTGGAGCCCTTTGCGACAGGCGACCTTTCGCTGGCTGTGGTTGGCCAGCATCGCCTCCAATATAGGCACCTGGATGCACGAAGTGGGCGCTGGCTGGCTTATGACATCGCTATCGCCTAGTCCGCTGGCGATCGCAATGGTCCAGGTAGCTGGTTCCTTGCCTATGTTCTTTTTGGCACTGCCCGCCGGTGCGCTGGCAGATATTGTCGACAAGCGTCGCTATCTGGTGGGTGTCCAGGTATGGATGGCAAGCGTTGCGCTGCTTTTAACAGCGCTAAGCCTGCTCGATCTCATGTCGGTGTCAATGCTGTTGATCCTGACATTGGCCATGGGTATCGGCACGGCCTTGATGATGCCCGCCTGGTCAGCGGTAACGCCTGAACTGGTAGACAAATCAGAGCTGCCCGCTGCCGTGGCGTTGTCCAGCCTTGGCATGAACGTGGCACGTGCCATTGGTCCTGCCCTGGCTGGAGTCTTGGTAAGCCTGAGTGGACCCTGGCTTACGTTCGCGTTGAATGCCGTATCGTTCCTCGCTGTCATTGCCGCGCTCCTGGCTTGGCGGCGGACTCCCTCGGCTGCGGTACTGCCCGCAGAGCGCCTGTTTGGCGCCGTTCGGGTTGGCCTTCGCTATGCCTGTAGCGCCCCTTCGCTGCAAGCAGTGCTGGCCCGGACTGCCGCTTTTTTTCTGGGTGCCAGTGCCGGCATGGCTTTGCTACCTCTGATAGTGCGGCAAGCTTTACAGGGCAGCGCGGCTGATTACGGTGTGCTGCTAGGATGCATCGGTATTGGTGCGATTGCCGGTGCTATTGGATTACCACAGCTAAGAGCCAGAGTACGAGGCGATCTGATCGTTGCCGGCGCTAGCGCAGTGTATGCCCTTGTGTTGCTGGGCCTGGCCTGGATCCATTCCTTTGCAGGCCTGATTCCGGTCATGCTGGTCAGTGGCGCCGCCTGGATTGCCGTACTGTCCAGTCTTCAGGTAGCTGCACAGACCTCAGTGCCTGCTTGGGTCAAGGCGCGTGCACTGGCGGTCTATATCCTGATTTTCTTTGGCACCAGCGCACTGGGCGCTGCGGTGTGGGGCGCTGTTGCCAGTCATTTCTCGCCCAGTCTGGCGCTGAGCGCAGCCGCCGGTGTGCTGCTCGCCGGGATCGTCCTGACCTTGCGTTTTCGTCTACCCGTTACCCAAAGCGAAGACCTTGCCCCTTCGCTGCATTGGCCGCAGCCGGTACTGGACTCAAGCCTGGACCGTGAACGTGGCCCGGTACTGGTCACGCTGGATTATGTCATCCCTGCCGAGCATGCCCAGGCGTTCCGGCAGGCCATGGTGCCGGTCCGCCATATGCGCCAGCGTAACGGCGCGTTTTCCTGGGGGCTCATGCAGGACAGTGAAAATCCCGAGCGCTGGCAGGAGTTCTTTTTCGATGAGTCCTGGCTCGCTCACTTGCGCCATCACGGACGCGTCACCCATGGCGAGAAACAGATCGAAGCCGCGGCACGCCGTTATCAAAAACCGGATGTGCCGATTGCCATACGACACCTTTTAAGCGCCGCCACCGGATCACGCGACGCTTGAAACCACGAATTCGTACCCGTCGGTACGAGAAGAGCCTGCACTCAAAGGCTCATGATGTGCCAACACTTTTAAAGGATAAAATCATGACTAAGCCATACAACCGCCTTAACAAAGATGACGCCCTTGTTCTGCTGATTGACCATCAGGCCGGCCTGATCTCTCTGGTGCAGGACTTTACGCCGAATGACTTCAAGAACAACGTATTGGCCCTGGCCAATAGCGCCAAATTCTTTGGTCTGCCTACCATTTTGACTACCAGCTTTGAAAACGGCCCGAACGGCCCGCTGGTGCCTGAGCTAAAAGAGCTGTTCCCCGATGCGCCCTACATTCCACGTCCCGGTCAGATCAATGCCTGGGATAACAGCGATTTTGTCGAGGCGATCAAGGCGACAGGTCGCAAGCAGCTCATCATGGCCGGTGTTGTGACGGATGTTTGCGTAACCTTCCCAGCACTCTCCGCCATTGCTGAAGGGTTTGATGTGTTTGTCGTGACTGATGCGTCCGGTACGTTTGACCAGACTGTCCAGCAAGCGGCCTGGGCCCGCATGAGTGCATCCGGTGTACAACTCATGAACTGGTTCAGCGTAGCGTGTGAGCTGCACCGTGACTGGCGCAATGACATCGAAGGGCTGGGTGCGCTGCTTTCCAACCACATCCCCAACTACCGCAACCTGATGACCAGCTACTTCAAGCTGGCCGGTAAGTAAGACCAAGGCCGGCCGCCTTACCGGGCGGCCGGCTATAAGGAGCACCTTTGAACCGGAACGATCTACGCAAGGTAGACCTGCAATTGCTGGTCATTTTTGAAACCTTGATGCATGAGCGTAACCTGACCCGTACGGCAGAAAAGCTCTTTATGGGCCAGCCCGGTATCAGCGCGGCGCTGATTCGTTTACGCGAGTTCTTCAAGGACCCGCTCCTGGTCCGTAATGGCAAGCACATGGAGCCGACGCCCCGTGCGTTGCAAATCCTGGAGCGCCTGCATCCAGCGCTTGACGGCCTGTCCTGTGCTATTAGCGAAGTACATGACTTTGTTCCTGAAGCCAGCAAGGCGGTTTTTCGCATCGGTATGTCAGACGACGTGGAATGTGGTCTCTTGCCTGCGCTGCTTGCCCATATTCGTACGGCTGCGCCCGGCTGCGTGCTGGTTGTTCGAAATGCCAACTTTCTGTTGCTACCCGGCCTTTTAGGTAGCGGCGAAATCTCCATGGGCATCAGCTATACGACGCAACTACCTGCCAATGCCAAGTGCCGGACGCTGCGCAAGATTCGTGCATTGGTGATTCGCTCCGACAGTCGTCCGGGGTTTTTGACACTGGAAGACTACTGCGCAAGACCGCATGTGCTGGTTTCCATGTCGGGAGACCTGTGCGGCAATATCGACAAGGATCTCTCCCGTCTGGGTCGCATGCGACAAGTTGCCCTGGGGGTACCGCATTTCAACGGGCTGGGAGCGATCCTGGCTAATTCGGACCTGCTGGCAACAGTGCCGGATTATGCTGCTTATGCACTTGCTGCAAGTGGCGCTTTGCGGGTTGAAGAGCCGCCATTTCCGATCGAGCCGGCCAATCTTTCACTGGTATGGCGTGCTGCGCAGGATACTGACCCGGGTGAACGCTGGTTGCGTAACCAGATTATACAGTTCATGGGTAACCCCATCTGACGCGGGTAATATTCAAGGGATAATTCCCAACTTGATTAGCAGGCTTAACATCCTTTCTATAGTGGTTTCTTTTGTCACTAAAGGCTGGGTGAGGCTCATGATGATCTAGGTCAAGCACATGGTTTTCACAAGCGAAAGATATGAATAAATGGTAGCAATAAACTTGTCAGTAGTCGTGCCTTTGAGGTTCTGATTTTACTGGGTAAGGTTGGGGTTATAGGGCCGCTAACAAAACCCCTCAATGACATATACAGGTGAGGCTGCAGGCCAGGGATAGTAAGGCTCTAAGGCTCGGTGAGTATTAAGCCTGCGCTCAGACCTGATACACAGGTTGCCCCGCGCAGCTAGCCAGGTATGGGTACGCTCTACTATCCAGCGATGACGGCCAAGCCGTTGCTTGCTGTTTACTCCCTTACGGGCGATCCGATCAGTGATCTCCCATTTGCAAAGAAAAGACGCAGACTATTAACCCAACACCGGCTGGCCAAGAGCGTTGAGGCTATGGCCACGCTGGTATGTGTCTTTATGCTGTATGCGTCACTACTTTTCGTACAAAACCTAACACAAGGCAAACATCTGATTCTAATTGGCTCAGGAGCTAATGGTTGAGGCAGGGCTATCAATAGCATCCTCCTCAAAAAGCCGCGCCAGCTCTACACGTGCCTCCTGAGCGGTCTGCATCACCTTGGCTCGGTCTTCTCGTACCATATGTTGCGCAGCCAGGACCTGCTCGTCATGCGTGATGAACTGCCTGATTCTAAAGTCTGCCTGACTGGCTGTAAGGCCCAGCCCTTCAAGGGTGCGTCGGGTCATCTCAAGACTTGAGTACAACGTTTCGCGCACAGGGGTGGCGCCTACATCAAGTAACTGATGTAGATGCTGCCGATTACGGGCACGAGCAATGACCTTAACGTGTGGGTAGAGACGTTGAACTACCTCTGCAGTACTAACTGCCTTCTCTACGTCATCCAATGCCACGATGAAATATTGGGCGTTACCTACCTTGGCTGCACTCAAGATTTCTGGTCGCGTAGGGTCTCCATAAAATACAGGTACGTGTTCAAAGGTACGTGTCATTTCGATGGTGTCTACGGAGGTGTCCAATGCCACGTATGGGATGTTCTGGGCATGCAGGATGCGCGCAACAATTTGTCCTACCCGTCCCATGCCCGCAATAACGACCCGTGGGCCTTCGCTTTCAATCGCCTTGAAGCTTTCCGGTATTGGCTTGACAGGCTGCGGTTGGGACTTGAGCCACTGGGTAATAGCAAGCTGTAGCAGTGGGGTGACGGCCATGGACAACGTAATGGTCATCAAGAGGATGTCATAGGTACGGGTATCAAAGAGTCCATTACCCTGGGCCAGCTTGAAGACCACGAAAGCAAACTCACCTCCTGCCGCAAGCACAGTCCCCAGGCGTAATGCCGAGATTGCATCAAGGCCGCCTGCCATCCGGCCAATCATCATTAGCAATGGAAGCTTGATGGCGATGAGTAAGAGGGTCAAACCAATGATCAAAGCAGGTATTTCAAGTAAAAGGCTTAGGTTTGCCCCCATACCTACACTGATAAAGAAGAGTCCTAGCAGCAGGCCCTTGAAGGGCTCTATCTGGGATTCAAGCTCATGACGGTATTCAGAATCAGCCAGTAGCAGGCCCGCGAGAAAGGCACCAAGGGCCATCGAAACACCTGCCGTATCCATCAGCCAGGCGGTGCCAACTACAATAAGCAATGCGGTTGCCGTAGAAACCTCAGGCAGGCCTGTCTTGGCAACGATTCGAAAGACTGGCCGTAACAGATAACGCCCGCCTATCACGACTACGGCAATACTGCCCAGCACTTTCAGTCCAGCCATTAACAAACTTTCACCTCCTGTATTGGCACCCTGTGTGGCAAGGAGCGGCACTAATGCAATCAACGGAATGGCGGCGATATCCTGAAACAGCAGGACGGCAAACGCGAGTCGGCCATGGGGGCTGTTCAATTGTCGGCTCTCCGCAAGACTTTGTAGGCCGAGGGCCGTGGAGGATAGTGCAAGCCCCAAGCCGAGAATTACGGCCGCTGCAATTGATTGGCCAAAGAAAATAATTGCAAGCGCGCCGATGGCGACGCCAGTCACGATGACCTGGGCAAGGCCTACGCCAAACACAGCCTTGCGCATAAGCCAGAGTCGTCTGGGCGAAAGTTCAAGGCCAATAATGAAAAGAAGGAGCACAACGCCCATTTCAGAAAAGTGCGCGACACTTTCCGGATCGTCAACCAGCTTGAGGACTTGAGGGCCGATAATGACACCTGCCAACAGATAGCCCAGTACTGCACCTAATTGAAGCCGTTTTGCCAATGGAACGGTAATGACTGCCGCTAAGAGGAAGATTACCGAGGCTTGTAGAAGGCTGCCTTCATGTGGCATGTAGAAATCCTTTAAGACTGTGACGCCCGGACGTAGTCGGACATGTGGTATGACGCGTGTAGGACACTGCCAATGAGTGACTGGCCTGGTAACTGTTAACGCAAAACGCTCCCGACAGATAAAGCTGCCGGGAGAGGATGGGAGGATCAGTTCAGGTGGGCCTTGAGCTCACCTGCTGCCTGACGCATTGCTGCCTTGACTTCAGGAATAGTGCTCAACGGATTAAGTAAGCCATAATCATGAATCATGCCGTTGTAACGAACGGCGGTCACATCAACACCAGCCTCATCGAGCTTTTGTGCATAGGCTTCGCCTTCGTCACGCAGTACATCAAGGCCAGCGGTTTGAATCAGGGCAGGCGGTAGACCTTTCAACTGATTCGTACTGGCTCGCAACGGGGAGGCATGGATATCGGCGCGCTGTTTGGGATCGGTTGTGTAGTTATCCCAGAACCATTTCATCATCCCGGTAGTCAGGAAGTGCCCCTCAGCATACTGCTTATACGAGGCAGTATTGAAATTGGCATCTGTCACAGGCCAGAGCAGTAGCTGAAAGCGCAATTTGGGTGTTTTTTGCTCTTTTGCCATCAGGCTGACGACTGCCGCCATGTTGCCGCCTACACTGTTACCCGCTACAGCCAGGCGACTGCCATCTACTCCAATTTCCTTTCCATGATCAGCTACCCAGCGGGTGGCCGCGTATGCCTGATTGATGGCAGTAGGATAATGAGCTTCAGGGGAGGGGGTGTAATCTACATAGACTGCAACAGCACCTGAGCCTACTACCAGATCATGGATAAGGCGTGCGTGCGTCGGATAATCACCTAACACCCAGCCACCACCGTGAAAGAACATGAACGCTGGCAGATTACCTTTCTGTTGGGCGGGACGAACAATAGTCAGCTTGATGTCTTGTCCATCAGCTTTGATTGTACGCTCGCTTACTTCTGTTCCTGACGGGTCAACCTTGACAGAGGCCTGTGCGCCGGTAAGCACAGCGCGTGCATCCTTTGGGCTTAGTTGTTCAAGAGGCTTGCCACCGCCTGCATTCAGGGCATCGAGGAAGGCCTGGGTCTGATGCTCTGCAACAGGCTCAGCGGCATAAGCGCTGCTGATGGATGCAGCAAGTGTTAGGGCGGTCAGGGTTTTCTTGAGCATGTTCATGTTGGCTTCCATTCAAATGAGGTTTGGACTAACTAAGCCCTAACAGGCCGCGTCGGCGCGTTTACCTGTGTAGGCGGTATGGCGCTACTTTAGGCCTGGTCTAAGATGGATACAATTATCTAAAATAGAGACTTATTGATTCTAAAAAAGGGACAATAGTGGACCGCCTTGAATGCATGCATGCATTTGTCGCTACGGTAAATGCCAATGGGTTTGCTGCCGCAGCACGTATGCTGGGTGTACCTCGCTCAAAGGTCAGTAAACAGATTCAGGCGCTGGAGGAGGCGCTCGGCGTGCAATTGCTGCTGCGCACGACTCGCAGTCTGCATCTCACAGAATCGGGCAGTGACTACTATGAGGCCTGTCGGGAAGTGTTGGCCTCGGTGGACGAGGCGGAACAGCGAGCGCGTAGCAGTCTTGCAGAGGTACAAGGTGTACTGCGGGTCAACGCTCCGATGTCATTCGGGCTGTGCCGGTTGGGGCCATTGATTCCAAGGTTTTACCAGCGACATCCAAAGGTGGAGTTGCAGTTGGTGTTTAGCGACCAGCAAGTTGACCCTGTAAAAGGGGGATTCGATGTAACTATCCGCATTGCAAGTCTTGCAGACTCTTCAATGGTGGCCCGACATCTGGCTCCTGCACCGCGTGTACTGGTTGCCTCCCCTGACTATCTCAAGCACAAGGGCATCCCACGGATCCCGCGTGATCTGGCCGCTCACCAGTGCCTGAATTACGGCTACCTCCAAGGTGGCGTGAGCCTGCAGCTCAGCAATGGACGAGAGACGCAGAGCGTGCATGTGACCGGTCCCCTGCATGCCAACAATGGTGATCTTCTGGCGCAGGCCGCAGAAGCAGGAATGGGGATTGCGCTATTGCCAACGTTCATTGTGAAGAAGGCACTAGAAGAAGGGCGGCTCGTTTGCGTAATGTCTGACTGGCAGGCGCCTCCTATTTCCATCAATGCCGTTTATCCAACGGCTCGGCGCATACCCCTCAAAACTCGTACGTTTCTAGACTTCCTCGTTCAGGAGCTGAGCAACTGATCCACCAACAGGCATACCTGATATAGGACTTAGGCGTAGCAGGATCCAATCATGCCCTTATGCCTTCTGGTCAAGCTGAGTATCTGAAGTTGCTTGAGTGCCATGGGCTATAAGCGCCTGACCAGTCGGTATCAAAGATCGATGCCAGAAGCCTGTGAGCTTTACGCAGATAATGGCTCTTATCTTATTTCGCTCAGTAGGGCTATATAACGAATGTGCTATTAAGTTTGAGACGCATTATTGATTGAGAGTGCTTTGAACTAACATTCCTGCTGGATTTTGCTGTGCACGTCTGCTTTTACCTATTCATAGGAATGTCTGGCCATGGTCTCTCGGGAACGGAATGTTTTTTTAAGGCAACCTTATCGTCTGGTATTTAGTGCTGCCTTGTGTGTCATACCTATCTTTGGAACGACACAGGCTGCTGAATCGGGCGCATCCGAAACAGAAAATTCAACGCTGAGCCTCGACAGTACAATTATTACTGCAACCGAAGCGGCTCCCGATGCGTTACCACCAGCCTATGGGGGAGGACAGGTCGCACGTGGTGGACAGCTGGGTATTTTGGGTAATCAGGACATCATGGACGTTCCGTTTACCACTTCCAGCTATACGTCAAAACTTATTGAAGACCAACAGGGGCACACTGTTGGTGATGTCCTTTCAAATGACTCTTCAGTCAGAGTGGCATCAGGCTATGGTAATGCCGCTCAGGTGTTTGTCATTCGAGGCTTTCCGCTTACAGGCGATGACATTTCATACAACGGTCTTTACGGGGTGATACCCCGACAGCTTATTGCGACTGAAGCTGTAGAGCGCGTTGAGGTTTTTAAGGGGCCTAATGCCTTTATCAATGGCGTTACACCAACCGGATCGGGCATCGGCGGCGGGGTCAATATTCAGCCAAAGCGGGCCGAGGAGACATCCGTAAGACGGTTCACGACTGATTTCACTAGCGACGGACAACTCGGTCAGCATTTGGATATAGGTGAGCGCATTGGGGAAGATGATCGCTTTGGCGTTCGGCTGAATCTGGCGCAGCGAGAGGGAGACACATCCGTCGATGATGAAAGCCAGCGAACCAAACTCTTTGCCCTCGGACTTGATTACCGTGGCGATCGTTTCCGGGTATCGGGAGACTTCGGTTATCAGAAGCAGCGCCTTAACGGCGACCGTAATGTCGTCTATGTAGGCAGTAGTCTAACTAAAATTCCTAAGGCACCTTCAGCAGATACCAATTATGGTCACGATTGGACGAAGTCCGAGCTAGAAGATACGTTTGGCATGCTTAGAGGAGAATATGACATCAGTGAAAACTGGACAGCGTATGCTGCTGCGGGCGCCAAGCACACGCACGAGGCAGGCACATACTCAAGTCCAACGCTGATTGACTCGCTGGAGACGATAACCAGTTCGAGTTCTTTCTTTCCCCATGACGAAGATAACCGCAGTGCCATGGGCGGGCTTAGAGGGCACCTCCAAACCGGGTTGATCAGCCATCAGATCAACCTTGGCGTAGCAGGCATATGGGCTGAACAACGGTCGGCATATTTGTACACCAGAGCCACCCGTTACACTACTAATCTGTACCACCCTGTGCCTAACGTGGAGCCTCCCTTAAATGGAAGCTTTGGAGGGGATGTACGCGACCCGAATATCACCGGCAAGACCAAGAATCGAAGCATAGCGCTCTCTGATACCCTAGGCTTTCTGGATGACCGAATACTGCTTACCGCCGGCGTACGGCGTCAGTCTTTGAATGTCAGCGGTTGGGGCTATAACGAGCAACGTAACGCTCGTTACAACGAGACTATTACTACGCCCATTTATGGCATTGTTATTAAGCCTTGGGACTACATATCCTTTTATGCCAATCGTATTGAAGGGCTGGCAAAAGGGCCTACTGCACCTGCAACAGGTGGCAGTGTTGCCATTATAAATAAAGGAGAGGTCTTTCCGCCTGCCCGGTCAAAGCAAGTCGAGGCCGGTGTAAAGCTTGACCTCGATACCTTTGGGGCCAGCCTGGGCATATATCAGATTGAGCAGCCTGCAGACGGGTATATCCAAGGGAACATGTATGTTCGCGAGGGCGAGCAGCGTAATCGGGGAGTTGAGCTGAATGTTTATGGCGAACCCTGGCAAGGCCTGCGCCTCTTGGCAGGTGCTACCCTTATCGACACCAAACTTAAAGACACGCAGGGGGGGACTAATGATGGTAACCATGCAATTGGCGTCCCTGACTTTCAATACAACCTTGGCGTTGACTGGGATGTACCTGGACTAGAGGGGGCTGCGCTTAACGCTCGAATGTTACGAACAGGTGGTCAATATGCTGATGCAGCCAATAACCTGAGCATTCCTGCCTGGACTCGAGTGGATTTAGGCGCACGGTACGGCTTCAAAGTAGAAAACAAGGACGTAACCCTGCGCGCCAACGTTGAAAACGTTGCAAACAAGGCTTATTGGCAGTCTGCCTATGGTGGCTACCTGACCCAAGGTGAGCCTCGTACCGTCAAGCTCTCGGCCAGTATCGACTTCTAACGCCGTTGCGAAGCGGGCCTGCTGAAACCAGGTCCTCTTTGTGATCTCTGCTTATTGTTGAAATGATTTAATTAAACAATCCCTCTTGTGTGAACCATGGATTTTTCAGGGTGATTTAGTCTTGTTTAAGGTCTTTAGTCACCCTAATCAGGGACCTGGAGCGCGCCATACGCATTGTGAGAGGCGCACAATGACGGTAATCGCCCTTTCAGATAGTCAGAGTAGTTCATGCCTGCCGTTGCTATAGAAAGTCAATTACGGGAAAGAACATAATTTACGTGGAGAGCATAGTTAGAAGTGTTGGACGCAGCGAAGTCTCAGCTCGGCTATTCAGCGCTAGTGATCAGGCGCGCCAAATACCAGCTGTACGGTAGTCCCACTCTGACACATCCAAATAAGGAAATGGCTAACGTAAACTAATTGAAACAGAGCCTTGGCAGTAATAGCCTTTGAAGCAATACAGGATTGTGTTAACTCGTGCTTTCTCTAGAAAGAATCTCTTCAAGGAAATCAATAAATACACGAATGCGCGTAGAACCCCGGTGATTGGGTAAATAAAGAGCGTTGATAGAGCCATTAGCGCTGCCTGGATGGACATCATAGCCTGAGTACAGGCGTGTCATTCTGCCCTGATGCACATCCTTGATAACAAGCCAGTCTGCAAGCAGGGCTAGTCCCTCTCCTGCAAGTACTGCTCGTCGCAGCACATCTGCATTATTGCTTTGCATCCGTCCATGAGCGTTCACGGAGACCTGCTCTTCACCTTGACGGAACAGCCAAGTATAGCCACTGCCTCCATAATCAAAGAGCAAACAGCAATGCTCACTTATGTCATGGGGAAGGGTAGGTGTGGGTTTCCTTACAAGATAGTGAGGGCTGGCCACTATCCAGCGTTCAAACCAACCAACCGGCTTGCAAATGATTTCTTCAGTGGACACACTCGACCCGAGCCGCACGGATAGATCTATCCTATCCTTAAGCAAATCAACTCTCGCGTCACTCAAATGCAGGCTGATTTCAAGGTCGGGATGCTGAGCAAGTAGACGTGGCAGATGAGGTGCAATAACCCGTCGACCGAACTCTACGGGTACACTGACACGCAGCTTGCCGCGTGCGCAGGTACCGCGATCGGTGACTGCATTGTCGGCGCGCTCCAAAGCTTCGAGAATAGCGACAGCGCTATCAAAATATAACTGACCTGCTTCAGTAGGGAAGTTATGTCGGGTACTGCGGTTCAGCAGAGCAGAGCCTAGTTCAGCCTCCAGGGCCGCAACTTGCCGAGTAACCGATGAGGTGGCAATTTGAAGCTTGCGCGCGGCAGCAGAGTAGCCGCCACAGCGTACAGTTTCCACAAACATTCTAAGCGCAAGTAATTTATCCATCTGAGCGACCTGGCAAATATCAATTCCGGTTCTGACCAGACTTGGTATGGCCACTTCAAGTTAGATTGATACCTGGCAGAAGGATTGAATAAACGTGCTCTTAATAGTGGCTTTTCAGTACAGAGCAAACAGGGCAAGCACAAGACTTGATATGGCTACAATTTTCGGACCAACCTCAGACAGGCGCCTCGTCTATTAAGCGATGCTGATGACGAGAGTCTTATCTAGATTGCATTCAATCCTATAGCTGTTTGGATTAGGCACATAAACCTCACGCTACCCCGTCAGTCTGTATAACTACCCGGCAAAATCCAGCGATGCAGCTGACTTAATGGGCCATGGTTGAGCTTTTCCCAGCCTTGAAGGAAAGCTTTCACTACTAAAGCTCACACCTGCGTACAAAAGTAGGACGCTACTGGCCATGGACCATGATGGACGGAGGGCTAGAGTCATGCCGTATGATCACGTTGCAGGTATTTTAAGGAAAACATCAAAGCGTAGGGAACGGCAGCTTTGCTCTTGGCGCAAAACGCCGTTGCGTCTGTTTCGGATACTCCGGTTCATAGGTATTTTTTACTCTTAGGTCATCTAACCACGGCCAAACGGTCGAGCCGGTGGTCTGGGAGACGGCTTATGAACCTGCCTCTATGTCCAAATAAATACTTGAAGACCATGGCATGGCGTTTTCTCGATGCGTTGAAGGGGACGCCGAGCTGTGAAAGTAGCATTGATAGAAGTGACCCATTAGGGTCGCTATACTCATGCGGTTATCCGGCGCTCAGCCAAACAGCTATACCGGAAGAGCATTTATATCTGGGGCGATTACTTGTCTTGCCATCTCTCCCTGCTCAGTGGCGACGCATGGCTGATATTGCTCGATACCGTGCTCTGCTTTATGGCATAGCCAACCCTTGTTTCGAAGCATTGTCAGTGCGCTTGGGAGCAAGACTATCGAAAGACTTACCCACAGACTTCTTCAGTGCAAGCTCAGCTTTAAAGTCGCAACCGAGCGGCCATAACCACTTGCACTGTGCCTTGTTATCAATATGCATAACGCTTGTGTTCTGGTCCGCCCTTTACACTGCGTGTTACAAGGATCTGTGCGGGGTGTTGCGATGACCCGACGATCACTATGGTTGGCCGCGGCGCTAATGGTTGTAGTCTTCGGAGGCGTAAGTGCGTTTCTGCTGATGTGGCGCCCGGCAATTGAGCCAGTCGAGCTTCCTCAGCACTTCGATTCCGAGCAACTGCTTCGTGGGGCGAGGGTAGTAGAAGCGGGTGACTGTGCTGTCTGTCATACCCGGCCAGGTGGAAAGTATCTGGCCGGTGGGCTGGGGCTGGTTACCCCTTTCGGCACGCTTTACAGCACTAACATTACCCCCGATCCTGACACTGGAATCGGACGATGGTCGCTGCCTGCATTTGAGCGGGCCATGCGTCAGGGTATCTCAAGGGATGGCCACTTTCTCTACCCCGCCTTTCCCTATGTGCATTACAGCCGAATGACGGATGAGGATATTCGCGATGCTTATATGTACCTTATAAGCGGGCCAGGGGTGCATGCGCCGGCGACGCCTAACCAGATGAATTTTCCCATGAACATACGGCCCCTGGTGTCGTTCTGGAATTTGCTGTTTTTACACAGCGACAGAATTACTGCCTTACCGGACAAGTCGCAGACATGGAATCGAGGAAAGTATCTGGTTGAGGGGGCGGGGCACTGCGCAGGGTGTCATACACCGCTTAATGCGCTTGGCGCGGAAAAGTCAGGGCAGTCTCTGGCAGGTGGTGTCGTAGACGGTTGGGAGGCACCTTCGTTACGTGGGATGAGTTCAGGTCCACGCCCATGGACCTCTGAGCAGCTCGTAGGGTACTTGCGCGCACAAGTAGTCCCCAATCATGGTACTCCTGCAGGTCCCATGCGGCCTGTAAGCCTGGGGCTGGCACGCCTGCCGTTGGCTGACGTAGAAGCAATTGCTGATTATCTTCTCAGCCTTCAGGCGCCAGCAGCAACCAGGTCCAAAGAGTCTTCAAAAATGACTCCAATAGCTGCCCAGCAAGCGGCAGGCTTGGCTCTTTTCCAAGGCTCATGTGCAGGATGCCATGCACCTGGCGCTGCCATGAGAACTATAGATGCTCGCCCTGGACTTGAGCAGACCTCAGCGTTACATGCCACTAGTCCACGCAATTTCCTGAAAACGGTGATGGAAGGGATTGCGCCTGTTCCTGGCATGCCCGGTCCTGTGATGCCTGCATTCTCAGCCAGCTTGAGTGACGACCAGTTGGAGGCACTCGCAGCTTACCTTAGAGAGCAAACACAACCGGACGAGCCTTGGACTGATCTTTCTTCAACGATCCATGATCTGCGCCAGGAGGCAAAATGACGACCACTACGCTTCACGTCAATGGTTCGGCTCATACACTTGATATTGACCCGGACATGCCTCTGCTTTATGCCTTGCGCAACCATTTGGGCCTCAATGGTGCCAAGTATGGGTGCGGCTTAGGGCAATGCGGCGCATGCACCGTACTGCTTGACGACAAGCCGGTGTTCTCCTGCCTCACACCCTGTTCAGGTATGGAAGGAAGAAAAATTCGTACGGTTGAGAGCCTGGGTAGCGCTGAGCAACCAGGCCCGCTTCAGCAAGCCTTTATCGATACTCAAGCAGCGCAATGTGGTTACTGTATTGCAGGCATGATCATGAGGGCTCAGGCATTGCTCGAGCAAGAGCCGCATCCTGGCGAGGAGGCTATTCTCGCGCATATGGCGCCAAACTTGTGTCGATGCGGAACGCATCTGCGAATCCTTGAGGCCATTCGCCACGTGAGTAAGGATGGGGTGAAACATGCCGGCTAGTACTGAGAAAGGATTTAGCCGTCGCGCGTTTCTCCAGGGGGGCGCATTGCTGATGGTTTTTACCCTTGTTCCTGCGTCACGTCGCGTGTTGGCCGATACTGAAGTTGATACGCTAGGGACCGTGGTTCTTGCACCTGACTTGCCTGGAAGTCTACGTACCAACCCTTATTTGGATGCCTGGATCAAGATAGGAAGTGATGGCATTACGGTATACACCGGCAAGGTAGAGCTGGGCACTGGTGTGAAGACAGCATTGCTGCAAATTGCAGCAGAGCGGCTGGAGGTTTCGCCCGGATCTATCCGATTTTTGACTGCCGACACGGCGCTAACGCCTAATGAAGGTTATACCGCCGGGAGTCACAGTATTTTTGATAGCGGTACAGCGTTGTTCAATGCAGCCGCTCAAGTGCGTCAGCTTCTACTCGAGTCCGCAGGCCGAACCTGGCGTCTCGATCCCTCCATCCTGAAAACCCACGATGCGGTAATCCAGGCTCCTTCAGGGCAGAAGATGACCTATGCGGATGCCGTCGCAGGCGTGGAACTGCATCAGTACGCAAAGGCTGATTCGCCTTTAATGCCGATATCTGATTTCAAGTTGATTGGGCACTCTTTGCCTCGTCTGGACATTCCTGCCAAAGTAAGCGGCGGTGCGGCATTCATACAAGATATCCGCCTTCCCGGTATGCTCCACGCACGTGTTATTCGTCCGCCGAGGCCGAGTGCCTCGCTTGAGCGATTCGACTCGGAGCTCATCAGGAGCATGCCCGGTGTGCTTGAGGTTGTTCACGACGGAAATTACCTCGCTGTGGTTGCTCATGATGAGTGGCAGGCCATCAAGGCCATGCGCAAGGGGTATGAATTGGCGCAGTGGAATGGCGGAGACCCAGTGCCCGAGTCGAGTACTATCCATGAGCTGCTCACCAGGCTGCCAGCGAAACGTTACCCTATCAGCCACGAAGGTGGCTCACTCAAAGGTAGTGGTGCGCGGTTTCAGGCGCGGGTTACCAAGCAATATCTGATGCATGGCTCGATTGGCCCTTCCTGTTCGGTCGCGTGGTTCAAGGAGGGTCTCTTGACTGTCTGGACACACACCCAGGGCGTTTACCCATTAAGGGCAGGCATTGCCGAAATGTTGGGATTACCCTTGGAAAAGGTTAGATGTATCCATACCGAAGGGTCTGGCTGCTATGGTCATAATGGGGCCGATGATGCTGCGGCCGATGCTGCACTGATCGCAATGCGTCTGCCCGGCCAGCCGATCAGGGTACAGTGGATGCGCGAGCAGGAAAATTTATGGGAACCTTATAGTTCTGCAATGCTCACCCAGCTTGATGCCGGACTGGACGGCCAGGGGCGGCTTGAGGATTGGTCCTACGAGTTATGGACAACACCGCATAACGAGCGGATCGTCAATGCAGGCCGACTGATTCCGGCGCGCCTGTTGGCTTATCCCTTTGTGTCGGCCCCCTCTATACCGATTGCTCAACCCGAAGGAGACGGTGACCGTAACGCGGTTCCTCTATACACCGTTGGCTCGACGCGCATAGACATGAACTTTGTTACTGATATGCCGTTTCGAACCTCTGCCATGCGCTCGCTCGGTGCGCATATCAACATTTATGCGATTGAGGCATGCATTGATGAGCTGGCCCGGCAAAGCGGAAGCGACCCCGTCGCGTTCAGGCTTACCCACCTCACGGATCCGCGTGCCCGGGCGGTTATTGAGCAGACCCGAGATGCCTTTGGGTGGCCGCAAAGGCCTGCTACGCCGGGCACTGGAATTGGATTCGCTTTTGCGCGCTACAAAAACATCATGGGTTATTGCGCTATTGCCGTTCAGGTATACGTGCATCCTCAAACACAAGTCATTGAGGTAGAGCGCGTTGTCACCGCAGTGGATGTAGGACAGATTGTAAACCCTGACGGGCTACGCAATCAGGTCGAAGGGGGCATCGTGCAATCGATGAGCTGGACCTTGTACGAAGCGGTAAGTTACAACGCAGAAGGGGTCCGCAGCTATGATTGGAGCGGATACCCTATCCTGCGCTTTCCGCAGCTACCCAGTCATGTCGACGTTCATATGTTGGATCAACCGGGACAGCCCTTTCTTGGGGCTGCTGAAATTGTCCAGGGACCAATGGCCGCTGCGTTGGGTAATGCCGTGGCAGATGCAACGGGACGCAGGCGATTAAACCTACCGCTGGGCCGTGCGGTTGAAGAGGCTTGAAAGATCAAAGGCAGTTATCTAAAAACTCGTGCGTACCATTCGGTTTTAGCCTCGGCAAGAAGAGAGCTTTAAGCTGACACCTGCCCCTTTTGGGTTCCACTTCCTTCTCTAGAGCCGTGTTCAATGCACCTAACACAGTGGGCTGCAGGAATAGTTTTCTAGTACAAGCTTTTATGCAAAGGCACTGGCTTTGCTGTGAGTAGCTCTCTTCATCTTGCAGAGCTATGACATTTTAGAAGGGTTTTTACAGCGCTCCCTAGCTTGGTATACGTTTCCAGAAGCGTTGTGCGCCAGACAACAGTGCGCGGCTATAAGTCAAGTGTGACAGGTTGGGCCTTAAGCCCTTAAGAAGCAGTTTGGGTATATACGCGTCGACCCTTGCTTTCTGAGACCGTTGCGTCTGACGCAATGCAGCTGAGTTTATGGGGTGGATTATCACCTTAGCCTGAGCAGACTACCTTAGTGCCAAAAGGAGGAAAGAACTATGTCTGGCACTTCTTCGCGCGTCACTAATAGTCATTCAGCAGCTGTCATTGGCGGATCTCTTGGCGGTCTGTTTGCCGCAAATATGCTTCGTTCCGCCGGGTGGGAGGTTGAGGTCTTCGAGCGCTCTCTGCACGATCTTGACAGTCGAGGCGGAGGTATTGTGTTGCAGCCGTCTGTAATTGACGTCTTGCGCCGTAGCGGCTGTAGTCTTCCGGCTGAAAGTCTAGGGGTGGCTTCAAGGTACCGCATCGTCTTTCGACCTGACGGCTCGGTTCAAAGCCATCACTATGCGCCACAGATACAAACGTCCTGGTCACTCATTTACACCACCCTGCGTAATGCTTTCGGACTGGAACACTATCATCGGGGCTATACGTTAAATGATATCAAGATGATATCACCTAATAGAGTTGACGCCTTATTTGATAATGGAGCGAGTGTTGAAGCTGATCTTCTGATTGGTGCTGATGGCGGTGGCTCGACAGTACGCAGTCTGTTATGGGCTCACAGCGAGCCGCACTACGCCGGCTATGTTGCATGGCGCGGCTTGATACCAGAAAGCGCTGTTCCAGAAGAAGTGAGAAGCGTCTTACTGGGTAATTTCGCTTTTGCCAATAATCAAGGTTCACACATCCTTGGCTATCTGGTGCCCGGAGAGCATAACGATGTAACCCCAGGGCGTCGCTTGTACAACTGGGTATGGTACCGGACTGTTTCTGCGCAAACGTTACCGGCTCTCCTTATAGACCGTTACGGACAAAAGCGTAGTTACTCGGTCCCCGAAGGACTCTTGTCAGACACGTGGAGAAGAGAGTTGCACATACAGGCTGACACGCTACTACCGCCTCCTTTCAGGCGGTAGTCAAAGCTACAGAGCAGCCGTTCATGCAAGTAATCAGAGACCTTATTGTCGACGAGATGGTGGTCAAAAGAGTGATCCTGCTCGGCGATGCCGCTGCTATCCCACGTCCCCACACTGCTGCAAGTACAGCCAAAGCCGCCACAAATGCCCTGGCGCTTTCTGATGCGCTGCGTGCATCTCCTCCAGATATCGACCAAGCACTCAAAGAGTGGCAGGTCTCGCAAGTTGCGTTTGCCAGGCGATTGCACAGGGATGGTCGGGAGATTGGAAATCATCTGATGTTTAACGCTGCGTCAGTGCCTTTAGACGCTTAACCGCCGAGTTACATACGAGGATGCATTCATGACAGCACACTTGTTTCAGCCAATCACAGTGGGTTCTTATCATCTAGCCAATCGCATCGCCATGGCGCCCCTTACACGTTCTCGCGCAGGTCAACCCGGAGATGTACCGACCGCGATGAATGCGCAGTATTACAGGCAGCGAGCCACGGCTGGACTTATCATCACCGAGGCTACGCAAATATCGCAGCAGGGTAAAGGATATGCCTGGACGCCTGGCATCTATACATCAGAGCAGGTAAACGCCTGGCGCCAGGTGAGCGAGCAAGTGCATGAGGCAGACGGGGTCATTTTTATGCAGCTCTGGCATGTAGGACGGGTATCCCATCCTTCTTTCCAGCCAGACCATGCACTTCCTGTTGCGCCGAGTGCATTACCCGTCTCGGGAAAGACATTCATTATTGATGAGCAGGGTAAGGGCGTCTGGGGTGAGGTGCCAATACCTCGGGCACTGGAGCCCAACGAAATTCAAGACATTATCAGTGATTACCGGCAGGCAGCACGTAATGCCATCCAGGCTGGTATGGACGGTGTGGAGATACATGCTGGCAACGGTTATCTGCTTGACCAATTCATCAACAGCGCTAGCAATCACCGCCAGGATGCCTATGGAGGGTCTTATGAAAACCGTGCACGGTTTCTTCTGGAGGTCGTTGAAGGCGTTGCGCAAGAAATAGGCGCAAGCAAAGTAGGGGTGCGCCTAACACCTATGGGACGGTTCATGGGAATGGGCGACGAGACTCCCAAGGAGACGTTTAGCCATATTGTGCATTCACTCAATCGCTGGCCGCTGGCCTATCTTCATCTTGTCGAGCCTGCTGTTGTGGGTACGGTAAAAGATGAAAATTTTGATCCGCAGTGGGATGAAATTATTCTGCAGCTACGGGCAATATGGCAGGGCGTACTCATTGTTGCCGGAGGTTATGATCCTGAGGCAGCAGAGCAGGCATTGGTTACCGGCCGTGCAGACATGGTAGCTTTCGGCCGGCCTTTTTTGGCCAATCCTGATCTGCCGCGTCGTATCAAGGAAGGCCTTCAGTTGAATACGCCTGATCCCTCTACCTTCTTTGGTGGAGATCACAGGGGTATATAGATTACCCCGTGCATCCCTGATGAAACGCTGTGTTGCAGTAGAGCGGCTGAACAGCTGCTCTACCAATTCATACATTACGGCGCGTCTAACTTATCTGCCCAGATAGTAGGTGGGAGCTTGAGCAAGCCTGAACCCTGCTTGCTTTAGCACAAACATACAATCCCAGACGCACACTCACCTCATAGACTGCCCAGGCTCTAGCACGGCCCGCTTAAGCGCGGACATCTTTCTATTCTCGATGGTTTGTCACTATGCCCAGATATCTGCATAAGAAGCTATTTGCCGCCTTGGCTATCTCGTTCACAGTTGGCCTGAGTGCTCAGGCCGCACCAGTTGCGGTTGCTCCACAATACGACACTAGTCACGTGTACGTGGCACCAGGTGATGTCAATCGCTTCGTTCAGAGCTTTCTTGCAACATTTGGCGGAAAAAGCACTCCTCAGGTCGTTGTGAACGTTTTGCCTGTGCCTAGCAGCACTACCTCGCAACTGCTACAAACGCCTGTAGGTACGGTTTCGTTATTTGGTTTTACTACACCTGTACCCTATCCATTTGGAGCTGAGCGAAACGGATATTTGGTTAAGGACATGGACGTAGCGCTTGCCGAAGCAAAGGCAAATGGTGCAGACATCATCGTGCAGGATTTTCCCGACCCTATCGGTCGGGATGCCGTGGTGCAATGGCCGGGCGGGGTAAACATGCAGTTGTACTGGCACACCAAGACCCCAAGCTACGCTGCTTTCCAGACGGTTCCTGAGAATAGGGTTTACGTCTCGCCTGATCGCGGAGATGCCTTTGTCAAAGCATTCCTGGGTTTTGCCCATGGCAAGGTAGTAGCTGATGACAAACAGGCGAAGGGTGAGCAGATTGGCCAGCCTGGAAAAACGTTCCGTCGTATCGAGCTTTCTTCGGATTTTGGAAAGATGACAGTGTTTATTACTGATGGACATCTTCCATACCCCTTCGGGCGCGAGACCACCGGCTATGAGGTGAGTGATCTGACTGCCACCCTGGCCAAGGCCGAAGCCTCTGGAGCCAAGGTCATTGTTCTCGCCTTGCAGCAAGCCGACCGTACCGCTGCCATGGTTGAGTTCCCGGGCGGTTATATCGCTGAGATTCACCAGTTCGGTGCCATGAAGAAATCCTAATACTGCGAGGAAACCTTATGCGCCAGCGTCCGGCATGCAGGACCTACGCATGGGCTTTGGTACTGGCATGGCCACTGGGTATTCTCAGTAGCCATGCTGCCGAGTCCGCAACCGCATCTGAGCGACCCGCTCTCAAAACCAACCGATGGCAGGAAGACTGGTCTGCTCTGTCCAACCCTGATTTGCGTACCGCTCCACTGGATGGCCTCAAGTATATTTCGCTGTCCAGCGATAATCTCCAGAGCTATTTATCCTTGGGCGCTACGCTGCGAGAGCGTTATGAGATCAACGATGCCTCTGGCTTTGGAACACGTGGGCAACGGGATACGTGGTTGATTCAGCGTCTGCAGGTGCATGCTGACCTCCATATTAATGAACACTGGCGGATGTTTACGCAGTTGGAAGACGCTCGCGCTTTCAACAAAAAGACAGTGGGAGGCGCCGACCAGAATCACCTGGATCTACGTCTTGCATTTGTTGAGTACACCGATCAGTTCGGGGAAAACATCTTCAAGGCACGTGCAGGGCGCCAGGACTTTGCCTTTGACCTGCAACGGTTCATATCTAGCCGAGAAGGACCTAATGTAAGGCAATCCTTTGATGCAGTATGGGCTGACTGGGAGACTCCGCAGTGGCGATTTATTGGTATCGCCAGCCACCCTGTACAGTATCAGGACCAACGTCATTTCGATGATAAGTCCAATGCTGATGTCGCATTTCATATGATTCGCGCAGAGCGTCTTGTGGGGGGGAGTAACGAACTCTCTGCTTACTATGGACTGTATGAAGAGCGGGACGCCGCTTACCTTGATGCCACTGGTGATGAGCACCGAAACATTTTCGACGCTCGCTTGGGCGGCAATGCCCAAGGCTACGATTGGGATCTAGAGGGTATGTTGCAACGGGGCTCTGTAGGTTCAAAAAACATCAAGGCCTGGGCCGCGGGAAGCCGGCTGGGTTATACCTGGAAGGACGCCGCTTGGAGTCCTCGATTAGGGCTACAGTTGGACGCAGCATCTGGAGATCGTCAAGCTGGAAATGGCACTCTAGGTACTTTCAACCCGTTGTTTCCCAACGGTTATTATTTTTCATTATCAGGCTATACCGGTTACAGCAACCTCTACCATGTCAAGCCTTCACTTACTGTTAAACCTTTAGTTGGGCTTTCAGTGATGGGCGCTGTCGGTCTGCTGTGGCGGCAGACTATTAATGATGCCGTCTATACACAGCCAAATCTTCCGGTGGCAGGTACCGCAGGTCAGGGCAGTCGCTGGACGGGTTATTACAATCAGTTGCGTGCTGATTATGCATTGACTCGCAATATTTCTACCGCCGTAGAGGCTGTCCATTATGAAGTGGGGCAGTCATTGCGTAATGCTGGTGGTCACGATAGTAACTACCTAGGCATTGAGACTAAATTCATGTGGTAAATGAGCTCTTACAAAGTGTTTCTCTATAGGGAAACACTTGGAATACAGCAGCTTTATGGTAGCGGAACTACAGAAGGATTTTGAAGTGAACAAAGTGCTCTCATTAGCCATGACTTTCGCGGTATGTTGTGGATCTGCACTATCGGCGCAGGCCACCGATATTTCAGGGTCAGTAGGGATTACAGGGCAGGGGGATATGACGTATCGTCTGGCCATGGGCGTTAACTGGAACACGCAATGGTGGCAGACATCAGCGGGTCGTCTGACGGGCTATTGGGACGCCGGGTACACCTACTGGGAAGGCGCAAATCATTATGCAGCGGCTAAGCATTCGCTTTCATTTGCTCCTGTGTTTGTATATGAGTTTGGTAACGGCCAGTTAAAGCCGTTTATTGAGGCGGGCATTGGCGTATCTGTTTTCTCTAGCACCCGGGTAGGTGAAAAAGATCTAGGCGCGGCTTTTAACTTTGAGGACCGCATAGGTGCTGGCGTAAAAATCGGGGATACGCAGCGAGTAGGTATTCGTGCGATTCACTACTCCAATGCGGGTATCAAGGAGCCTAACGACGGCATTGAGTCTTACGCGTTGTTTTACAGCCATGCGATTTGAGCTGTAGGTTAAGATAAGAGCCGATATTTACCGTCGGCTTTTATGCATTAAATATCTGCTAAAAATACCCTGAGATCGGCGGAGGCAAAAGTATCTTATAAATACGTCTGCTATGCAGCATATATCATGACGCTAGCTTTCAGTCTCATGTTCGGTCTTTTAAGCACTGAGCGTTTTATAGTTACTGGTCATGATCTCGATTCCTGCACAAATTTTCTGCTGCTCAGGTACTAACGCTTTGTTATGGAATAATCATTTGCATGCTATGTGGAATAGTTGCAGCGGTGCAGGATTGGCTTAGCGATTTCCAGCAAACGCGAGCCACGTTAATGCAGCTATATCTCTAGTCAAGCACCAAGCCGAGGCCTCGCGCTTGAGTTCAGGCGTAACAGTATGGTGGTGCCTAATAAGAAGACATTTTTTGCAGCGATCAGTGGCGATAATTCGGCTAAAGAGCTCAAAAACAATTACATGGCAGTAGAGATTCCAAAGCAGATACGGCAGCCGCCGTATTCTCCTGATTCTATCGTTAGTGACCCGCCATGAGCTTTAACAACTGAGCGACATATCGCAAGCCCGATACCCATACCCTCAGTCTTTGTCGTGTAAAGAGTATCAAAGACTCGTTCACGGTCTTCCTCAGCGATGCCAGGACCTGTGTCTTCGATAGTAATCTTTACAGTGTTGTTCTCGACGCTTGAGGCTATGACAAGGCGTCGATTTTCTTGTGCGACACTTGATAGTGCCTCCAGAGCATTGGTGACCAGGTTATAAATTACCTGCTGGATCTGAACTGGATCGGCAAGCGTGGCCGTATCTGCCTTCAGGCTGATGTCTAGTTTAACGCCCAGCTTCTCCGTGGCAGAAGCTGTCAGCCGAAGCACCTCAAGCACTAACCTATCCAGGAAGATAACTTGAAGGTTGGGCGGGGCTTGTTTAGCTAGAGAACGCAACGCCTTGAGAATGTTGGACGCACGAATGCCATCTAGTCGAATCCCTTCAAGGCCGGCCAACGCTTCCTCTATATCGGCAGGCTCACGTTTGAGCCATCGCAGACTCGCCCCTGCGTTTGAAACAATGGCAAGTAGCGGTTGGCTAAGTTCATGCGCAATAGAAGCAGACAGCTCTCCCATTACTGTAAGGTGCGAAACTCGCGCCAGCTCTGTTTGAGAGCGCAACAGCTCAGCTTCTACTTGAGCTCGTACCTGATTGTCCTCAACGAGTCTGGCATATAACTGAGCAGTCTCTATAGACACAGCGGCTTGAGAAGCAAGAATTTCAAGCATCGTTAGCCGCTCTGAGCAGAAAACGCCAGGAGTCTGGTTGTTCTCGAGGTAGATGAGGCCAATAAGATTGCCTTGTTTGAGAAGTGGCATACAGAGCACTGAACGCGCAATGCTTTTTCCAAGATCCATACGATGAGCTTCGGGACAATCCCGTTGCACATCCTCAAACACGTGAGGTTTACACGTTCTCATGGTTGCATAAAGCACAGACATGGGAGCAATTTCTGCTGTAGGCTGGCCGCTATGCATTTGGACCACGACTTCACCTTCGCTCAGGTTTGCAATGGCTGCAAGTACCAGCGTTTCTTTATCTACAGTCAATAAAATCCCACGCTCTGCGCCCGCATGAACCATGAGATGATTCATCAGCGTTTTTACCAGACGGTCCAGCAAGACCTCTTCAGAAAGCGCCCTTGCAGCTTGAATCCCAACCGCAAGGTCAATGCCTGTATGGGCTGAGGCTTGATCCGTTTGCTTTACAATCGGTTCGCTCGCCAGGAAAGAATGGGTGCTTTCTAGCTGTTTGACCTTACCGAGCGCGCCCCATAGGCGATAACAATCACGAGCCACACGAAAGTGGAGATTTGCTCCGGTTACCAAACCGCTGGCCTCACACATTTCGGCCATTAGCTCATGTGCTAGAGCCTGCTCATGCACAAATCCAGATGCTGCTGCAGCAATACCGGCTTGGTCAAAGCAGTGCAGGGCCACTAGATACTGTCCACGCAATTTGGCAATAAGCCCGTCGACCATAAACAACCGGTTACGAAAGGTCTTGGGATTGATTGAGTTCCAAACTACAAATCGTTCACGGTGCCTTTCAAGCCGCTGCAGTTTCGATGCAGTATCACCAGGAGCCGCAGGGTTGGCTTGTGCCAAGGCGTAGAAAAGATGGAAATCAGAAAGATTGATATGAGCGGGAAGAGACCAGGCGAGCGGTGCTGCGTCTGCAAACCGGCGAAGTGCGTAGTCCATATGGCCGTAGTAAAAGGCGGACATTCCCGAATAGAGATAAATCCAAAATAGCGTCGGCTGAGAGACTTTATCTTTATCTAGAGGACCGAACTTATCCGACTCAGGTTTATCAAGGTCTTTGATCGATTGTGCTGGTCGACCTAATTGCATATTCAAAGCAAAGGTCTGTTGAGCCAGTAGAATGCGTTCAATATCGATATATTGAAACTGCCTGACCAGTGCTAAACCAGAGCTGATTTCCTTAAGTACCTCAGGAAGGCGTTCGCCCATAATGAGCAGATCCGAGGCAATGTGGTTACAGGCATAACATGCCATTCCCAAATCGCCCCCTCCATAGCCTGATGCTAATGCTTCACGTGCTCTTGCTCTGGCATAGTCCAGTGATTCTGTCCAAGGACTTAACTGATCGATTGCAACTAAGGTTGCTGTTCGGGCGGCTGCGTATCCATGCTGTTCGACAAAGCTTAGGGCTACATTTCCAAACGCTAGGCCATCAGCATAGGCGTCATAACGAGCAGCAATCATCACGCCAAACCAAGACAAACCATAGCAGCAACCAGGTGTGGTGCCATGTAAAAGAGTTAACTCAACCATTTTCGCAAGATGGAGAAAGCTAATTCCATCGTTTACGAAAAAAGACGCAATGAGTGTACTCAACAGTTCCATTGCCACTTCTATCTGTGGATCGCTTGCTTTAGGTAGAGTACCAAGCTCGGCAATAGACCTGCTGCCAATGATCGCTTTGACTTGCTTATAGGTCTCGTCCAATTCAAATTCAGAAGGATTTCTCTGAAGCGAGATTCCAAGCAGCTTTAAGCCTTCAAGTGCAGCTACGATTGCTCCCTCATAATTAGAGTGCAACGTAAAGAGCGTAGCCTGTAGACGATATGTCAGTGCTTTATCACGTGGGCTGGTAGCCGCCGCCAGACAGTCATTGATGAGGCGGTGCGCATTATCCAGTTGCGCAAGCAACATCTCGCACTCCGCTGCAAGCAAGTGGGTTGCAAAGGCTTCAGGATACCAATTGGCCCAACCACTATTTCCCATCAATTTTTTGGCCGTTTTTAAATATCCGGCCGCTTGTTCTATAGCAGAAGCGTCCTTGGCTCGACGGGCTGCATCTAAAAGCAAGCCGATAAATGCTCTCACCTGTTCACACGTCAGCATACGAGGCGAGGCTCGCTGAATATGATTGGCAATTTCAAATGCAGCCTCAGAAGCGCGCGCTCCATAGATACACTGCATGGCTACTGCTATATGCGTATGCTCACTTGCGCGTTCAGAATCTGGTGTAAGGTTATAGGCAGCCTCAAGTACCCGGTCATGGGGGAATACGTAGCTTTGACCCTCTCGCTGTAAAAGACCTGCATTTACCAGCGTATCTGCCAGACAGCGCATTTGTTCGACGTCGAGGTTAGCCACGCGAGCCAACAAATCATCGTCGAAACGTTCTCCAATACACCCCGCTACCCGTATTAGCTCACGTTGCTCTGACGGCAACCGGCCAAGTCGGTTAACCATCAGCTCTATGACATTATCTGCATAACGATGCCTTACAACATCATCCATTGACCATATGCACTTTCGTGACGTTGCGTCAAAACGAATGATGCGGTCATCAATCATGGTGCGTAGCATCTGGTTTACAAAAAATGGATTTCCTGCCGTCTTGACGTGAATAAGGTGAGCCAGAGCTTCCGTCTCTTCAGGAGGCATCTCAAGATGGGTAGCCAAATATGTTGCGACAGCAGCGACAGGCAAGGGCTGCATATAAATCTGCTGAACCAGCAGGGATGAGTGATGTGACGCTAAAGTTATTAGGCCGTCACTGCTTGTCAGATCCCCGGCTTCACTATCTCGATAGGCCAGTATGAGCAGGACGTTGTGCGGTGGAGAGAGAAGAAACGCTTTGAGAAGAGACAAAGACGAGGCATCTGCCCATTGTATATCATCAAAAAAAAGTACCAATGGTTGATCACTATTGGCGAATGCAGATAGCGATTCCAAAAAGGCACTATTTGCTCGCTCCTGCGCGTGACGTGCAGGCAGGGCGGGCAGGCTTGCTGTAGCACCTATGACCATTTCTATTTGGGGGGAAAGCTCGGTAAGCAGGCGTCCACGGCCGTTAAGTAATTCAAGCAGCCGCTTACCTGTGTCTTGAACCTCAGTACTGTCTTTACCTAATAGCTGATCAGTAAGCGAAGTAAAGACTTGAGACCACAGCGCATAAGGTACTCCACGATAGAGGAGGCTACTTTTTCCGCTGGCGTAGTAGATACCCGTTACCTGAGCCAATACCTCATGAACTAAAGCCGATTTACCACTGCCGGCAGGTCCTGATATCAGGATTACTTCTGAGGCGCCAGTATGAGTAGTGCGTTGTAAGCCCTCTTCTATTTGCTTGCACTCGTGATCGCGCCCCACGAGCTTTTGCCCTCTAGCAGAGCCTACTAACGGATCTGAACGACCTAAGTTAAATGCTTCAATATGCCCATGGGCTTTCCACTGCTCAAGGCAGTAGAGCAGATCTGAGGCAAGAGATTCGGCACTTTGATAGCGAGCCTCTGGATCCTTAGCTATCGTTTTTAACAAAATATCGCAAACCATCTTGGGGATGGATAGATCCGTCGCGCAAGGTGAGGCTGGCTGCACGGCCGTATGAGCATATCTCCATTGGACAGCGTCCACGGCTGACAGGGGTAATGTTCCGCATAGCGCTTGGTACAAAATGGTGCCTAAGGCGTAGATATCACTCCGAACATCCAGATAGCCAGTCTTTAGATTGCTTTGCTCAGGTGCTTGGTAAGGCCAGGATTTTTCGGTTGGAAGCAAAAAGATAGGTGGCGGGCGAAAGCCTCGTAGTTTAACCGTACCGCTTGGCATGATTACCAACTGCTCAGGCCTTAGATTGCCATGTAGCACACCGTTCATATGCGCTTTTGCAAGGGCCAGGGCAGCAGCCTGAGCAATGTCAAGAAAGTGAGCAATGGATAGCTTACCCTTATCTAAAAGAACGGGGAGGTTTGCAGGGCTTACATGTGGATACACCACAAGCGGTCCATCAATTGTTCTCAGTAACGCAAGCGGCACTACAGCCCATTCCGGTTTTAAGGGAATGTTGTAGATTGCTTCTAATTGCTCAACCGCAGACTCTGATTGAGAGGGCGCTCGTATTGCCTCCCACTCATGCCCCGTACGAGGGTCTACTATGTGCAGATAAGCAAATTCATTTTCGCGCCAGAGCAAGGATAATTTACACCTGGAAAGCCAGGTCTCATCAAAGTTAGTGCCGGCATCGGGTGCGTTACTCGAACTGGAGTCGTAGCGCATGGAGCTCACTGGTAGCATCTCGTAGTAGTGGAGAAACCCTGCCTGCGTTACTCGTGGACGCGAAGCGGTTCCATCGCTGTTTAGGACAGTATTTCTCTATCTGTACTCGGCTTGGGTATGACTAGCTGGTACCGTGTACCCAAATTGCTTTTTGTATTGTGTCGGCGTCAAGCTTAACTGATTGCAGAAAATATAACGTACCCTTTGAGGTATCCCAAAGCCACCTTATGTAGAAAGAGGTGTCAGAGGTAGAACCCTTTGCTCAAGTAATTTGCGGGCAAAGTCTACCTTGGTATTTTGTACATATTCTATGGCGGGACGATTGGTTTTGAGCAAGAATCGTCGCCTAAAATTGCGTAGACTTATCTTTGCAAGATCGATCGTAATAGGCTCGTCGATATGATCAATACTATGGGTTTGTGCTTTTGCAATAGGGCTAACGCCTCTCGCGATAGCTGCCGGCAAAGAACCTTATTATCGCTGTTCACCCTGACGCTTGATGACTGCTGGTAATACGTTTACAACCCCAAGCGCAACGCTTTGACCATGATCATCAGCTATAGGGCTGAGGTCATATCATCCCCGCAGTAATGCCGTCAGAGGTAACAGGGGTTTGATCAAAATAAAGATTTGACCCATCTCGACTATGGCACTGAGAAAAGGGTTCACTAAGTGGTTAATCCGTATTGCATGAAATGTATTTTTAATAATTTCTTTATCAAAAATCACTTTATAAATAAAAATTGTCTTCAACTAATTTAGAAAATTGCTTAATCAATAGCTGGTCTTTATCAAATAAACTGTCTAAGGAAGGATATAGGCTTACTGTCTCCGATAATTTTGGCGAGGATGTACTATTGATCATCACAGTCAATAGGTTACGTTTTCCCTGTCTTTATTAAGGTTGCCTAAAAGAGCTTTCTAACTATATATCTATATTACTAATCCGGTTTTCTGGTTGCTGTGTCTATGATCGTAATGGCGTGAGTGCTTGGGAAGCCCTCTGTATCGCCGTTCGGATGAGTACATTCTATTAAGGCTTCATTGTGTTGAGCAGTTGAGGACCCAGGCTAACGTTTACCTGTCTATATACCTGCTTGGACTGCAATAAGGTTGAGTTAGCAGGGGCGCTATAATTAGGTTATGAAAGCATCCATTATTTAGGGGGCTATGGCCTGGAATTATGCCAGGACTATGCTAGAGGTATCAGCCTGATTTACTGTCATGCACTTTGGTCCGGGTACGTCTTGATCAGGCTTTAAACGAGCAAGGTATCATTATTCCCCCCCAGCGGACCGTTCAGCATGATACGGCTGGGCAGGCTACGGTGCTGGTCGTCAATGCGCAGAATCAGGTTGAACAAAAGACGGTTCGCCTGGGTGGCGTCCAGGATGATCGCTAAATCATTGAGGAGGGCTTAACGTCATCCGAGGTCACGCCTGCTTTATATACTCCTTTGGATACAAAACAGGCCATAGCGCCTTCGTGTCACTTTTTTGAACAACAAGCGCCTATATCTGAGTACGCTAAAGGAGTGCTCGTCTAGCTGAAGCGCGTATAAATATACCTTAATACCGCGTCCTAGAGCAGGTAACTCTTTTTACGCTCCATCACGCTTATTATCTCAAGAGATAATATCTACTCTGATCCGAGCCGTTATAGCATCCATCCTGCCAGTGCTTTCCACGTTGAGAAGGCAGTCTGTCAATAATAAAGGATTGGGTGACGCTCATGATTATGCTAGGTCAAGCCCAGGTATTTCTTCAGCAGAGAAAGGTCTTGAGGAATGACATAGTGCAGCCCTTGGGTGCGCGTGCGTTCGATGTATTAGAGTTATTGTTGAAGGCAAGAGGGCAGGTCGTCAATAAAGACCAGATCCTGCAATGCGTCTGGCCTTCAACGGTTGTGGAGGAAAACAACCTTCAAGTACATATCTCCTCGCTTCGCAAAGCCTTGGGCTGTAATAAGGACATCATACGCACGATACCAGGAAGGGGATATCTGCTGGTTGGGCAGGACGAGGAGGCACTAATGCCAAAGACTCCGACTCCATCACTTTGGGCGGACACAGGCAGCGTGTTGATCGGACGCGACGACGTCCTTGCGCAGGTCCATGACGCGCTGGCACGTAACCTCTTGGTCACCCTTATTGGATGTGGTGGCATCGGGAAAACAGCAATAGCACTAGCGCTGGCTGCCTCGATTCATGAGAGTCAGGCGAGGGTGGTTTTTCAAGTGATGTTTGCTGATGAGCAGTCACCCGATGGCCTGCTTGATAAACTGGCCAAAGCTATGGACATTGAGCCAGGCTCCATGGAGCAGGTAATGGACCGGCTCAAGCAACGGTACACAGACAATGCGTTGCTGATCGTGCTTGATAATTGTGAGCATCTGATCGAGGGGGTGGCTTCGCTGTGCGAATTCTTGTTCGCAACGGGACTTTGCCTAAAAATCCTGGTCACTAGCCGCGAGCCCTTGCGGATACGTAATGAGCATACGATTCGCATTCCGCCACTTGACACCGTTGGTGTGGAGTCTAGCGCGCAGGCGCTTCTCACTTGCAGTTCAACACAGCTGTTAATTCTCCGGCTATCGGGACTTGACCCCTCCTTTGTCCCTGACAATGCCAGCTTGGCGCTGTTGGGAGAAGTAGGGAGACTTGTCGATGGAGTACCATTGGCTCTGGAAATGGCTGCCATCCGGGCCTCAGCATTAGGGCTGCAAATAGTGATTGATGAATTGATTGATCGGCCACACATGCTGGATGCCAGCTTGCGAACAGCGCCCAGGCGCCAGCAGAGCCTTGCAGCTTGCATTGAGTGGAGCTATCGGCTTTTAGAAATGGAAGAGCGCAGTGTATTGCTTATGATCAGTCGTCTGGATGGTCAGTTTTCTCTGGACGCCGTTTGTGAAGTTGCTAGCGGACTAGGCTTTACCCACCGACAGCTCATGGACAGCATGATGGGGCTGATTACCAAATCGCTCCTGCTTATTGTCCCCCAGGGACCGTTTCACCGTTACCGACTAATGCGGGCGACACGCAGCTATCTGCTACACCAAATAGCAGTGAGAAATGATTCATCGCTTAGCATGTATCCATGAACAGCCCAGCTCACACTGTGAAAAGCGTATTTCAGACGCTTGAAGAGAATCACTGCATGACCGAGTCGTTCTGTCCTGAAACTATAGGCTCACTACGGGCACAGGGATTTGAGCCTGTTGTTTATATCGTTGATGACGAGGCAAGCATCTGCCAGGCATTGTCCCGCTTGTTACGCTCGTACGATATTCGTTGCGAGACGTTTTCAGACCCTCAGCACTTTCTGGATCAACCCTGCTCACTGCAACCCTGTTGCCTGCTGTTGGATGTCAACCTGGCGCAAGGTGACGGGTTTTCCTTGCAGGATGAAATGAATCAGCGCGGGCTGATGCTCCCCATCATTTTCATTACCGGATTCGGCACTATTCCAATGTCCGTTCGTGCAATGAAGGCCGGTGCTCATGAGTTCCTTACAAAGCCGTTCAATGAAGAAGAACTGCTACAGGTGGTAGTGCAGGCGCTCCAGCTTGATGCCGGGCGGCTGGCTTACCGTCTGGAAACAGAGGCCCTGAGACAACGTTACCAAAGCCTTACAAAGCGAGAAAAAGAAGTACTTGAGCTGATCCTGAGCAGCCACATGGTCAAGCAAATCGCATTTACGCTGAACATTAGCGAGATTACGGCAAAAGTGCATAAGCGACACGTACTCACCAAAATGAAGGCAAGGACGCCCCTGGAACTATTAAAAATCTATGAACGGCTTCAGCCATGAGCTTGCAGGCGACGATTCGTCCTTTATGAGAACGCTACTATGACAGTCATCTGTATCGTCGATGACGATGCTTCTGTACGCAAGAGCCTCGGGAACCTCCTCAAGTCGGCAGGCTATCGCCCTGCCAGTTTCGAGTCAGGCGAAGCATTTCTCGAATCAGAAGCGGCGGGTACGGCAGGATGCTTGTTGCTGGATATGTGTCTGCAAGGCATGCATGGCCTTGAAGTACAGCGGCAGCTGCTGGTAGCAGGCAGGACGATCAGTGTGATATGCATGTCGGCGCACGCAGATGACCATGTTAAACGGAGCGCGTATGCTGCAGGCGCCATCAGCTTTCTCGACAAACCATTCGATGATCTGGCTCTGCTGGAGCGGATCAGCGTTGCATTGGCCCAGTACGACCAAGCAAGAATTTGACGGACTATAGATATGAGTGGCCAGGTACAGCAGATCCCGTTGGATGAGGCCTGGTTGCAGGGACTCTCCTGGGAGCCATTTGATAGTGAGCACACACACCGTTTTAGTGTTCGTGATCCGATAACCGGCAAAACCTGGCTTGCCTGCACTGCTGCGCTACATACAGACAGGACCGCCTGTCAGCGGTTGGAGCGGGAATTCGCCTTACGTCATTTGTTGCAACCTGAATGGGCATTGATACCTATCGCCTATATCCCAACCCAGAAGGGCCCTGTTCTACTGCTTGATGATCAGCAGGGGCGACCGGTTGGTCCGCTGGTGTCTGGCGATGACCGCATCGAGTGTTTTATCGTTAGGGCACTAGCTGCGACTCATGCCCTAGGCTGCCTGCATGCACAAGGTTTGCTGCATCAGGACATCAAGCCAGACAACTTCGTCTGTGTTTCTGATAGCGGAATACGCCTGACCGGGTTTGGTAACACGATACCACTGTCTCAGGCTGAGACTCTACGCAATGGTGCCCTACAAGGTACGGTTGACTACATGTCTCCCGAGCAGCTCCATGGAGCGCAGGGGAGCGTAGACGTTCGCAGTGACCTGTATGCGTTGGGAATGACGCTTTATGAGTGGTTGACAGGCCGGTTACCGTTTTCGGGAGGCGATGCGGTTGAGTGGTTCCACAGCCATCTAGCCCGCGAACCTGCACCGCCCAGTCGTTTCGACACGACCATTCCGCCTGTGCTGGATCAGATAATCCTGACACTGATCAAAAAGAATCCCGCCGAACGTTATCAAACAGCCAAGGCGTTAGCGCTGGAGCTAGAGTGCTGCCTTCAGACATTGAGGCAACCCGAACGTTCTACCTTCTCGCCTGCCATCAGCTCTATTCTTAACACGCGTGATACCTTTGTTGGGCGGGAGCAAGAACTCGGACATATGGCCGTTGCGCTTGATCGTGTCAAGCGTTCGCACGGATGCGAATTCATTCTGGTGGAAGGGTATTCAGGCACCGGCAAGTCGACACTGGTCCGGCAGTTCGCCTCCAATTTGCACAGTCACGATACCTGTTTCATCGAAGGCAAGTTCGATCAGTTGAAGCAGACGCCGTTTTCACCCCTGGCCCAGGCCTTGAACAGTCTGGTGATAAGGGCAATGGGCGAAGGTAACGAACGATTATCCTTTTTGCGCCATCGCCTTGACCAGGCACTTGGCAAGCAGGTCGGGCTGTTAATGAGCATTATCCCAGATCTTTACTTGCTCACTGGGCCAGTTACCTATACACCCAGTTTGCCTGCCAATGAAGTACATACCCGGCTCAACGAAGCGCTGGTAGCGTTGCTGTCAGTGTTTGGCTCACCAGAGCGTCCACTCGTTCTATTTCTGGATGACTTGCAGTGGCTCGACACGGCAACGCTTACGTTTATCCTCCACGTGGTCAAGGCCGGTATTTCTGATTTTCTGTTCATTGGCGCCTACCGTGAGAATGATGCACGTCTGCCAGGTGAGTTTCAGATGTTCCTGCAGCAGCTGACAGATTCTTCATCCAATCTCACCATGCTGCCGCTAAGGCCTCTGTCTCCGGACGAGACCGGTAGATTAATTGAGCATTATTTGAAGAGCGGGGCTGTTTCCATCAACGCTCTGGCTGGAGCGGTGCAGGATAAGACCGGTGGTAATCCGTTCTTTACGCAGCAGCTGATCCGCTATCTGCTTGAGGAAAAGCGCCTTGAGCAGAGGGAAGGGTGCTGGCAGTGGGATATGGATCACCTTGAGCAGCACCACTATGCCGATAATGTCATTGATCTGATGCTCAGCCGTCTGGAGCGTTTGCCTGCCAGCTGTCTTGTTGTATTACAGACACTGGCCTTGATGGGAAACGATACGCCGCTTGCCGCATTGGCAGACTTGTGTGGATTGTCTACATCCGATGTGCAGCATCAATTGCAACCCGCCTTGCGGGCTTCGCTGGTCAATGAGCAGGACGGTTACTACCGGCTATCTCATGATCGCGTACAGGAGACGGTTTACGGCTCGATACCTGAAGCGCAGCGTCTGGAAGAACATGCCCGGGTCGCCTGTTATCTGATTGATCGTATCGCTACAGCAGGCCAACCCGAAGCGCATTACGCCATTGCCTCACACATTCAACGAGCCGGTATTGCTGCATTCCAGCCTGCCGATTATTCGTTGATCACTACAGCCCTGCTGAATGCGGCGCGGTGTGCAAAAGCCGCAGCTGCGACCCACGCGGCGCTGAAGTATCTACAACAGGCCGAAGCTCTGATGGATGTTGCATGTCGTCCTATGGATGACCAGCGACGCGCATTGAATCTGCTCTACCTGCAATGTTTGTTACTGTCCATGCAGCTGGAGGCAGTACCCCACCGGTTGGAACTGGTCCTCGCTCAGTTGACATCGCCTGCCGAGCGAGCCGAGTTTCATCAGCTCGGTGTAGAGCTGCGCGGTTTGCAATCCGACTACCAAGGCGCTGTCGACGTCGCAACCGTCGCGTTAAAGGAACTGGGTATTGATCTGGCAAACCTGAAAGCGCCTTGGGATGAGATTTGCCGCTGGCTTGACACTCATGGCATCGAGTCGATCCTGCATTTACCGCTGATGACCAACGATTCGATAAAGCCTGTTGTTGGGTTGCTTTCCAGCATGATCATACCTGCGACGGTCGTTGATGCTGAATTATCCTTTCGGCAGCAGTGCCATTTGATGCTTCTTACGCTCATGCATGGCTTGACTGGCGCCGGTGCAGAAGGCATGGCCTGGTTGGGTGTGCTGATTGCGCAGCGGCATGGCTTCTATGCCAAGGGCTATGAACTGGCTAGAACCGCGTTAAGCGTTGTGGAGCAACATGGCTTTCATGCGGCCCGGGCGGGCGTGCTGGTGCCGCTGGATCAAGTCAGTGTCTGGACGCAGCCCGTAGAGTCCGCATTGGATTATGCGCGCCAGGCATGTGCCGTGAGCTATACCGAAGGTAATCTCACGACATCCAGCTATGCCTGTATGCATATCGTGTTCGACCTGATGGTCGCCGGCAAACCGCTATCCGAGGTTAAAGAGCACCTTGAGCTTGCCCGCTCCTTTACCGAGCGTATCGATTTCCAGGATGTTCAGATGGCCATACGGTGCTTTGAGCAGTATGTGCATCAACTGGGTACCAGTGCACCTTCTCGCGATCATATTCGGAGCGAGACAACAGTGGTCCTGTTCTGGGAAGCCCTGCTGCGAGGAATGAGCGCCTATCATTTCGGTTATTACGCTGATGCCCAATCGGCCCTGGAAAGAGCCGCTCAGGTAGCCTGGTCTGTACCCGCACATATTCACCTGGTTGATCTGCATTTGTTTCAGGCACTGACCTACGCTGCACTTGCCGGCACTGGCTCACCGGAGGAAGCCTTGGCTGCCATGGAGCCGCATCGGCAGCAGCTTCATGCCTGGGCCGAAATCAATCCTGGCGTGTTCAAGGACAAGGCAACGCTACTTGATGCTGAACATGCCCGAGTCGCCGGGGACGGACTGAATGCTCTGGCACTGTATGAAAAGGCCGCCATGCTGGCGGGCCGTTATGGGTTTGTACCTGTTCAGGCTCTGGCCCATGAATTGGCGGCCAGACATTGCTTTGCCCATGATCTGCATGTTGCCAGCCAAAGCCACCTGGACAGTGCAAAGCGGTATTACAAGATCTGGGAGGCGAACGCGAAGGTTACTCAGCTGGATAGGCATCACCCATGGTCAGAGTCGGCCTCGGTTGGTAGGGCACCAGCCACGGTCGATAGCCAGGAGAACCTTGATCTTATATCTGTACTTAAAGCCTCCCAGGCCTTGTCCCAGGAGCTTGAGCTGGACAAACTGATCGCTCGGCTAATGACAAATACGCTGATCCATGCAGGCGCCCAGCGCGGTGTGCTGCTTTTTGTCGAACAGGAAAATGCAGTGGTTGCGGCCAGCAGTTGGGTTGAGCCGAACCAGGACGTCGCCATTGACTTGGTCTCTGAGCCTGCAAAGCCACAGTGGCTACCTATCTCTGTTCTCAATACGGCAATCCGAAGCAAGAAGCCAGTTGTGCTGACAGATGCGTGTCAACCATCTCGCTTTTCGGGTGACGTGTATTTTACAGACCATAAGGTACGCGCGCTGCTGTGCCTTCCATTGCTCAGACAGGGCGAGGTCGTGGGTGCCCTCTATATGGAAAACAACCTCATGCCGGGAGTTTTTACCCAGGAACGGACGCAGGTTCTTGAACTGCTGGCCGCCCAGGCCGCCATTTCTCTGGAAACTGCCCGGCTTTACGAAGAGCTGGTCGCTGAAAACCAGCGTCGACAAGCCGTTGAAACGGCGCTTCGAGAAAGCGAAAGCTTTTTGAAACTGGGGCAGCAGATCAGCAATATCGGTATCTACCGTTGGAATCCCGTTACGGACGAAGCGGTATGGACCTCGGAGATGTATGCCTTGTTTGGCATTACAGGAAGTGATGTTCCGCCTGGCTACGTGGGGTTGTGGGATCTGATTCATCCCGATGACCTGGCCGGGTTTCAGGCCCATGTAAACAAGGCGGTACGTGCCAGGGGCCCGTACCGTTACGAGATCCGGATCACTACACCTGAAGGGAAGGAAAAGCGCCTTGAAACCATGGGCCATCTGGATGGTGAAACCTACATTGGCGCTGTTATTGATCTTACCGAGGTCAGAACGACCGAATCGGAACTGCGTAACGCCCGGGCCGAGCTGACACGAGCCGCGCAGTCAACCATCCTGGGAGAGCTGGCCGCATCCATCGCCCACGAGATCAATCAGCCGCTGGCTTCCATAGTAACCAATGCCAGCGCTGGTATTCGATGGCTGGACAGGCCTGTCCCTGAGCTTTCTGAAACACGGGAAAGCCTGGAAGAGATAGCCAAGGAAGGAAAGCGGGCCGGTGACATCGTGCATGCTCTTAGATCTTTGACCAAACAGGCCACGCCTGATCTGCAGCCGCTGCTCATTGACGAAGTAATCGCCACGGTACTTCGGCTGATCTCCGGTGAGATCGAACATCGCCACGTCATGCTTACGTCCCGTCTGGCTGCGGGTGGTGGTGTTGTGCTTGGCGACCGGGTTCTGTTGCAGCAGGTAGTTCTCAACTTAATTAACAACGCGCTTGAAGCGATGCTCCAGGCCAGTCAGTCTCCCTGTCAGCTTGAGGTGTGCTCAAATGTGGTGGCGTTAGACTATGTCGTGGTATCCATTGAGGATACCGGCATAGGCATCCCGGACAAGCACCGTGAGCAGTTGTTTGATGCCTTCTTTTCCACCAAGAGCAGCGGTATGGGAATGGGATTGGCTATCTGCCGGTCGGTTATCCAGTCTCATGGAGGCAGCATTCATGCGTTCACGGGTCGTAAGCGCGGCAGTGTCTTTGTTTTTACACTACCGTTGGCAGCACAAAAGCAAGGCTGATCAAAAGGGGAGCCTCGAAGATCGGGGCTCCCCTTTAAGTCATGGCATCATGGGAAGTTCATTAGGGCGCAGGTCAAATACGATCACTTCTGCATTTTTTCCATTGCTAAAGGCAAGCATCTGCTCGTTGCGGATTCTTACACCGTCGCCTTCACCCAGTACCTGACCATTGAGCTCAATCTGCCCTTGCGCTACGTGCACATAGGCATATCGGCCTTCTTGCAGATTCAGGGTTGCCTGTTCTTCACCGTTGAACAAACCCGCATAGACACGTGCGTCTTGACGAATTTCCAAGGAGCCCTGCTCGCCGGTTGGCGAAAGGACCAGGCGCAACTGGCCGCGCTTGCTCTCTGCACTAAAGTGCTTTTGCTGATAGCGCGGCTCGGCGCCTCGGGCGTTAGGTACAATCCAGATCTGCAGGAAATGGACAGGATCACTCTCAGAGTGGTTGTACTCACTATGCGCCACACCGGTGCCGGCACTCATGAGCTGTACGTCGCCCGGGCGGATGACGGACCCTGTTCCCAACGTGTCTTTGTGTTCAAGCGCCCCTTCCAGGACGTAGGAGAAGATCTCCATATCGCGGTGGGGGTGAGTACCAAACCCTTGTGCTTGAGCAACACGGTCATCATTGATCACCAGCAGATCCGAAAACCCCTGCTCTTGAGGGTTACGGTAGCTGGCAAAAGAAAAGGTATGGAAAGACTTGAGCCAGCCATGATTGGCGAATCCACGTTCAGTTGCTTTACGAAGGGCTAACATGTTCAGTCTCCTGGTCAATCAACAATGTGTTGTTACCCGAATCAGGTATGGGCCCAGAGTAAAGCGGTTAAATGATGTGATAAATCACTTGAAATGCGTAAAAAAGTCTCAATATGGTTGACAGTACGGTGAGCTTGTCTGATTAGGCTCGTCTCTCCAAGCGATACGCACAAACGTTCAATACAAGCCTCGTAAGTCAGTCTATTGTTATTGCAGCCCCGGGCGGATATCCGTATCGCCTGTCTGCCGGCTGACAACGCTGGTTTCTAGGAGAATCTTCTATGGCCCGAACGACCTCTATCGACCGCTATCGCAATATCGGCATCGTTGCCCACGTGGATGCCGGAAAAACAACCACGACCGAACGCATCCTCTTTTATACCGGTGTGAACCATAAAATGGGTGAGGTGCATGACGGTGCCGCAACCATGGACTGGATGGTGCAGGAGCAAGAGCGCGGTATCACAATCACTTCTGCTGCGACCACGGCCTTTTGGTCTGGCTCTACCAAGCAGTTCGATAAGCACCGAATCAACATTATCGACACGCCCGGTCACGTGGACTTCACCATTGAGGTGGAGCGGTCCCTGCGCGTACTCGATGGTGCCGTAGTGGTATTTAGCGGAGCCGATGGTGTTGAGCCTCAATCCGAGACGGTCTGGCGTCAGGCAGACAAATACCATGTGCCCCGTATCGCCTACGTGAACAAGATGGACCGTGCGGGTGCGGATTTCCTGCGCGTCGTCGATCAGATCAAAAAGCGCCTGGGCCATACACCGGTTCCGATTCAGCTCCCAATTGGTCGTGAAGAAAACTTCGTCGGCCAGGTAGACCTGCTGAAGATGAAGGCCATTTACTGGAACGACGATGACCAGGGAATGACCTATCGCGAGGAGGATATCCCTGCCGAGTTGCAGGTCGAGGCCGAGGAGTGGCGTGAGCACATGGTGGAAGCGGCGGCTGAAGCCAATGAAGACTTCATGAGCAAATACCTTGAAGGCGAGCCGCTCACCAACGATGAAATTCGCACAGGTCTGCGTTTGCGGACGCTGGCGGGTGAAGTGGTTCCGGCGGTATGCGGTTCCTCGTTCAAGAACAAAGGGGTGCCGCTGGTACTGGATGCGGTTATCGATTATCTCCCGGCTCCCATCGAAATTGCTGCCATTAAAGGGGTGCACCCGGATGATCCCGAGCGCACCGACGAGCGCCATGCCGATGATGATGAGCCGTTCTCGGCACTGGCCTTCAAGATCGCAACCGACCCCTTCGTAGGTACGCTTACCTTTGCGCGGGTGTATTCAGGCGTGCTGTCATCAGGCGACTCGGTACTTAACTCGGTGAAAGGCAAGAAGGAGCGGGTCGGCCGGATGGTGCAGATGCACGCCAACACTCGTGAGGAAATCAAGGAAGTTCGTGCAGGCGACATCGCTGCCCTGATCGGCATGAAAGATGTGACAACCGGGGACACCCTCTGCTCACTCGAGAAGCCGATTATCCTGGAGCGGATGGACTTCCCCGAGCCGGTGATTTCAGTGGCCGTCGAACCCAAAACCAAGGCCGACCAGGAAAAGATGGGTATTGCGTTGGGCAAGCTGGCCCAGGAAGACCCCTCTTTCCGCGTCAAGACGGACGAGGAAACCGGGCAGACTATCATTTCAGGGATGGGTGAGCTGCACCTGGATATCCTTATCGACCGCATGCGGCGTGAATTCAATGTTGAAGCAAACATTGGCAAACCTCAGGTGGCGTACCGCGAGACGATCCGTAACACTTGCGAAATAGAGGGCAAGTTTGTGCGTCAGTCTGGCGGCCGTGGCCAGTTTGGTCACTGCTGGATTCGATTTGCACCCATCGATGAAGGGGAAGAGGGATTACTGTTCACCAGCGAAGTCGTGGGTGGCGTAATTCCCAAGGAGTATATCCCCGCGATTCAAAAGGGCATCGAAGATCAGATGAAGAACGGTGTCCTGGCGGGGTATCCACTGCTCGGTCTGAAAGCAACGGTCTTTGACGGCTCCTACCATGATGTGGACTCCAACGAGATGGCGTTCAAGATTGCTGCCTCAATGGCAACCAAGCAACTCTCCCAGAAGGGTGGTGCGGTGCTGCTTGAGCCCATCATGAAGGTTGAGGTGGTTACGCCTGAAGACTACATGGGTGACGTGATGGGCGACTTGAACCGTCGGCGTGGTCTGATTCAGGGTATGGAAGATACCCTCTCCGGCAAGGTCGTGCGTGCCGAAGTACCTTTGGGTGAGATGTTTGGCTACGCGACGGATGTACGCTCTATGTCACAAGGTCGTGCCAGTTATTCCATGGAGTTTTCTCGCTATGCAGAGGCGCCCAGAAACATTGTCGAATCGCTGATCAAGAAGTCTTAAGGTTTTAGCGTCCCTTTAGGGCAGCTTTAACATTCACTGGCCAGCTACCGTATTACAGGTAGCTGGCTTTTTTATAGCCACACTTCGCGTATTGCATGTCACTCAAGGCAACTCACTGTTAAAGAATAGTGACAGATCAGATTTTTCATTTAAGAACGTTTCAACTTTAGCCAAGGACCTTAAGGGCTCCCAACCTCAATACTGCATTCCAACCTACTACTCTAAGGAGCGTTGGAATGACTATGCTCAATCCCAAGCTGTTACATGGACTGGACTGCGCCAGTAGTGCAGAGCCTGATACAGGTATGGCTGGTACTGCTCATGTCCTGGTACGCCGCCTGCTCGAAACACTTGATAGTGTTCAGGACGCAGCAGGGCCAATCAGTCGCACCTTAATCGACGAATTGCAGGCTCGCCTTGCGCCTAATGGTTTTCAGCCTGAAGCGCCTGTCGACGATAGAATCGCTTTGTCACGCTGGCAGGAGAGGATGGCCAAGCGTTTAATGATAGAGCAGCTGGATGAAGGACTTTCGGTATCCGAGATTGCTCAGGCCTGCTCGTTGTCGAGAAGCCATTTTTCCCGAGCATTTAAAAAAAATACTGGGCTATCGCCTCGCGACTGGTACCAGCAGCTGCGTATCGCCAAGGCCAAGCGAATGCTTGTGAATACAGATCTGCCGATTAGCCAGATAGGTACGGAATGTGCCTTCTCGGATCAATCACATTTCACCCGTGTATTCACCAAGGCAGTAGGGTGTACACCACTCAGCTGGCGCCGCTCCGGGGGCCAGCAAGCCCCTCAGCAGGCCTTGGGATGAGAGCCGAGCCTTTAAACAGCCAAGTGCTCCCGGAGGAAATTGGCAAACGCCTGTACCGCTCTCGAAGACTGGCGGTGCTGCGGATAGACGGCATAAAAGGCAGACGTAGGGGGTTGATGAGCTTGCAGTACAGGCACCAGCCGTCCATCGTTGAGCGCATTGTTGACAATAAACACCGGCAAATAGGCAATGCCGAGCCCGGCAACTGCTGCATCCCGGACCACCTCGCCGTTGTTGGTGCGCAGCTTACCCTTTACGGGGACGCATACAAGCTGGCCCTGGGTTTGGAATTTCCACTCTACACTTTTCACATGCCCATAGAGCAAACACTCGTGATGACGCAGGTCGTCTGGCGTTTCAGGAGTTGAATGCTGCTTAAGGTACTCGGGGCTTGCGCAGGCGGCCATAGGAATGTCCATCAGCCGTTTGGCAATGAGGGTAGAGTCCTCCAGTATTCCACCACGAATGCCCATGTCGTAGCCTTCTGCTACCAGATCGACGGCTCGGTCATTGAGGTCCAATTCCAGATTGATCAACGGATTTTCCTGCATGAACTTAGGCAGGAGAGGGCTGATGTGAAGAGTACCAAACGTCATCGGCGCTGAAACACGCAGTGTTCCGCGGACATTTACCCCCTGACTTGAAACCAGCTCCTGTGTTTCGTTAACGTCATCCAGAATCTGAACCGCACGCTCATAAAGCGTCATACCCAAGTCGGTAGGCTTTAGGCTTCGCGTGGTGCGGTTGAGCAGGCGTACACCTAGCTCCTCTTCCAATGCCATTGTTCTTCGACTCACGTACTGCTTGGAGAGACCCAGCTTTTCTGCCGCTGCTGTAAAGCTCTGCTCATTGATCGTAGCCACAAACAGCCGTAAGTCCTCGAATTGCATGCGAAAGTCTCTTCCTGGTTGACACTGATTCCTATTATATCGGCTTTTTCTACAAGAGGAGGACTATTAGTCTCGTGTTCTACAGTCCCTTTAGAGGCAATGACCATGAGTACTTTCTTGCACAGCGCGGTTTATCTCCTGGCTTCAGCGCTGGTGTTGTATATGGCTGTGAGTGGATAGGCCAGCTCGCGCTTGATTTAAAGTGAAACATATTACCCTGCGAGCATTTTGGAACACGGCGGCTAGACTCAATGACAGGGTTACTCAAATAAGGACACGCCATGCCGTATACCCAAGCGCTCATCGAAGAAATCAACCTTTTGGCTCGATATGACCTGAGTAATAATCTGGCAGGACTAAAGGTCCATCAGGACGCTACGCAAGAAGTGCTGGCAGCGATCAAGAGGCTTTACGATAAAGGCCTAATCAGTCAGGTCGACGGCGGCTATCTGACAGGCTTAGGACGGGATGCAGCAGAGCATGCGCAAGTGCTGTTAACGATCCTGAATCCGACAACATAAACCTGTCGATACCAGTACCGCAGCATTTGGCAGGATTTTCTAAATGGTTGGTACCTGCTCTTTATAGGCGCCAACCATGATCCGCCATGCAGTGTTCAGAGCGCATCAAGCACTTGGCGTGATCGTATTCACTTGCTTCTGCAATCGCTCAATCCATTCCAGAACTTCAATAAACCGGCTGGTTGCAGTGCCATGTTCGAGCTTTATACGTAATGCGGCGGGTAAGCTCAGATCTTCCTCGATAGCTGGCTTCAGCAGATCATCATCAAAACTCAAGCAGAGCTGACCTTTCTCTGAAAATTCCAGGGATGGCCGTGTTAGGAAACTTTCAAGTTCGATGAACAGGCCGAGTAGATCATTTTTCAGGAGTGTTTCGCACTCCAATAGACTGTCACCTGACAGCCTGAACAGTTGGTCGAAGACTGAATCCCTTGTATCGAGCCATACCCTTCTGTCAGAGAGGATTCCTGCCGCATGGGTGCGTATTGTAAGACCGCGCAACCCCTGGAAGTCGAATATGAGACTGTAGCGTTTAAAATGATGAATGACCTCTTTACACTCATCTCGCGCGCGTTCGGTGTTGTAATTGACCTCAACTCTTTTTTCAGCGTAGGCCAATTCATAATAGGAAAAGGATTGACAGGGATCAGATGAAGGCTTCAGAGAGTTGTCTTGAGCTACAACTAATTCTCTGGAATGACCTTCCCGCTGATAATCTCCAAAGTCGGCGCTAATCCGTTCGAGAATCAAATAGCGATAATCATCCAAGGGATGTAGTTTCATTTCGATAAGGATCATTTTCCTTATCAAAACCTTGGAAAGCATGGGTATATTGTTGGCTTGACCGATTAGTATGCAAATGCCCGCCAAGACAGCAAAGCTGCCAACAATACCGATACAAACGCTTGCAGAATGCTGGTAGCTGCCAAAGTCCAAGGGCGAATGCAGGCTGTTGTAGAGGATGAGCGACAAGAGGATCAACAGAGCGCCTGAAACCAACGATCCAAGCCCTAGTGTAGGCTGGAACGTCTTTGGTCCTGGAAAGGACTCGAATGTGTCGATAATGGCAAATAGGTCATCACGAGAAGTAGCCTTTTCAAGCTCTCTATACCCATCATCCACCAGGCGGCCGAGCCTGGCATTGTGGGAGAATTTTAAACCCCGCATCGTTCCTTGAAAAACCTTGCATCCAAAGATGCCAGTCTATCACCAAAGGTATATTTCGGATGTCTTTGTCTTTATAAGGCAGACTTGCTTCTGGAAAAGCAGTCCAGTATCCAGCGCCTCGCTTCAGACGCTGGATGTTGCGGTTAATTACAAGTTTTAAAGCCAGCGACTAGAGGCGAGTAGTGCTTATATCATTAGGCAATGTGCTCTAAAAACGCTTCAGTTGATGAGCTATCCAAATGCGCTATGCCCTCTACAAGCGTATAGCGTGCGAGCAGCTCCTTTACAGCATCGATAGAGTTGAACATCAGCACGTCGATGATGGAAAGGGAGGGGACGAATTCAGAGGTAAGCTGAGGGTAGGTCACTTCATCCATCTTGATAAAGCGCAGCTGTAGATCGTGGCTTGCGAAATAGTCAGGGCAGTAGAGTGGGACGCCCCCAATCGAGTTGAGATAACGAGTGCCCCCCAACTGCTGGGCAACCTTTATGATCCGGTCTTGCTTATCCATCTGTCGTGTATCAGCTAGTTCCGACAGGATGTGGATAGGGGTATCAATTTTCATATAGCAGCACAGGGCGCGAATTGAGTTTTCAGTAAAGCGGGCCAGATTGCGGTCTGGATTTGCGAAAATACTGGTCAGCAAAGCCAGAACCTCTGCTCTGTACGGTGCTTTCTTGTAGCTGTGCTCCAGCATAATCAATAATGCTTTTGCTTCTTCATCGAACGTATCGGATAACCAGCGCTCGTTGATAGCCGCTCGACGACTTCCTTTACGCAGTGGAAAGGTGATCAGCTTGGGTTGGCCATCGTGGGTCAATACGCGATTACGGTTCATCCAGGAGCCCTTGACGAACTGCAGATCATCAACCAGCACAAAAGCATCGCTGGCTTCGATCAGTTGGAAGTAGCCCAGATAGGGAAACAAATAGGGCTGCATCATCGAGATCGTTTTAAGCATGGTGCTTCTCCTTGCACGGGATGACATGAATCGGGTGGAAATATGCTTTCGCCTGAGCGCCTACGGGGCAGAAACCAGCAGTCTTTTGGAAGGAAAGCATGATCATTTCCGAATGACTGAGGGAATGACGTTTGTAAACGGCTTGAGTAAGACTTTCCGAGCCAGCTGCAGAAATGCCAGAAAACGGTTGCGATGGGTCATGACAATGAGCGACTGACTAAAAACCTGCGTCATGAAGTACTCGTAAAGCTCCTGCTGGCCGATGCGCTGGTAGTAGCGTGCCAGGTTGTAATAGGCGTGCAGGCTCATTGCCGTGCGCTGCTTTTGCGGGCGCATCGACAGGACCCCATTCTTGTGTACACGGTAAGCGGCAGGCCGGATCTCCTTCATGTATTTGCCTTTACCGTGAGCACCCAGCAAAGACCACCAGCATATGTCTTCCATGCGTACGCCATGCAGCTCAGGAGGGAGCGCCTTGATCACATTGCGAAAGCAGACCGTTAGGGTGGAAAAATACCTGGCCCGTAGCAGCTCCTGCTGACTGGCATCGCGGCGGTGCAGTCCGGCCAGCTGGACGTTTCGGATGATGCCTTGCTCATTGAACATATAGGCGTCGTGAAACGTCATGACATAGTCATCATGCTGTTCGAGGAAATCGACCTGGAGCTGCAGTTTGCGAGGGTCCGTCCAGAAGTCGTCACCTTCGCAAATCGCGATATAGGGGCTATCCAGCGAAGCAAAGATTTTAGTGATAAAGGGAACACCAAGGCTGTACTGGTTTTGCTGCTGGTAGATAGGCTTGATGATAGAAGGATAACGCTCAGCGTATTCCTGGATGATGGCCTGCGTGCCATCAGTCGAGGCATCGTCGTGCACGATGACCTCAAAGGGGAAGCGGGTCTCCTGAATCAAAAAGCCGTCCAGCGTTTCGCGAATAAAGCTGGCTTGGTTATAGGTCAGGCAAACCACACTCACCAGAGGGTTCTCGTCGGCGCCCCAATGCTTCTTGATGGCCTGTTCGGTTTTTACTTCCATGATTAAACGCTCGGGTTCTGGCCCAGGAGATACGGCTTTGAAAAAACGGCTTTAGCAGACAGGAACACGAACACCAGGCAGAGCAATCCTCGTCCCGCCAGACCTATGAAGGTTTCAATGCGTTGGCTACCGTCCAGCGCAGGCAGAAGCCAGTCGCCCAAGGCCAGGCCAAGCGCAGTCATTACGGCGATACGCAGAAGATCTGACAGCCAAAGGAAACTAAGGCCGGGTGAAAAACGCTCATGGACGATGTGAGGCCAGATTACCAGGGTTCCCAGGCTGACCGCGAACCAGATCGCGCCGGCACCCAGTGCACCATGGGTCAGGATGGCGTACATCATCAGTGGGACACTGATAGCGGTAGAGCAGACTCCAAACCAGACATGCATCCGCAGTTGGCCGTGGGCATACTGCAGATAGAACTGGAAACCACTCATGGCCAGCAGCGCGCTGCCTAGGACATACCAGATCAGGACCGGGCTGCTCCAGGCGGCTGCCTCGGCATTGCCCGTCCAGGCATAGAGGAGTTCGCGCCCATGGAAGGCAATGACACCTGCCATAGGGAATAGCACGCTGCAAAACAGCCGTGACACGTTTAGGTACAGCGCTCGCATCTCGGCAATGCGACCTTCTGCCGTTAGCATCGTCAGGCGTGGCAGGAGCGTTTGTACAAGCGGGTTAGTCAATGACAGGATACCGGTCGCAATCAGAGCAACCAGGGAAAAATAACCGTACTCCTGCAGGGTAAGCGCTTTTGAGAGCAGCACCTTGTCCAGCTGGGTCTGCAGCATCCAGAGCACTGTACTGGACGACATGCCAAGCGCAAATGGCAGTACAGGCTTGACCATTTGCCAATTGAACCCTGTCAGGCGGCGGGGCCTGGGCATCAGATTGTAGGCTCGGTTAGCAAAGGATAGCGTTTCCAGAAGCCCTACCAGAGTCTGATAGACGAAGAAGTGCAAGGGCTTTGCACTGACATAGCTAATGAATAGCAGCGCCCCAAAATACCTAAGCGTTGCGAAAAAAACGTTGATGCCATTGAGCCAGTGATGTTGCTCCATCCCCTGAATACCGCTCTTGTAGAGCGTGGCATAGAGCCTCAAAACGATCATCAGTCCCATCAGGCTGATACACTGGCCAATCATCACCGGATCAAGTTGGCTTGCCTTCAGCCAGCCATGAGCTATGGCGTTACTGCCTATATGGATGCTCAGACCAGTCAGTACTGCTACTGGCAGGATAAGAAGCTCGAATGAGCGCAATAGGCGACCTGACGAGTATCGGCTGTGCTGTTGCGTCCCGCGAAAATGAGCGATCTGGCGCGCAAGAGCAGGTGATAACCCCGCGTCCAGCAAATAGAGCCAAGCCTGCATGGCCGTAAAAAAGCCGATGAGTCCGTAGGCTTCAGCCCCCATATGCCGAAGGTAGAAAGGCATGATCAGGATGCCGGCCAGCATCACATAGACTTGGCCCAGATAGCTAAGTCCGGTGTTTTTGAGCATGAACCGTTTTAACGAGGTAGTCACAGGGTGGACTTCTTGCACATACTGGAAAGAGGCAAGGCGCTCATGGTGTTAAAGGCAAAGGCATCGTTGTATGGCTCACACGTTTCGCGTTGGGCGCGTGCCAATTGTCTCGCCTCGACTTCCCTGAGCACCGTCTCGATAACAACGCTTTGCGATTCCTTGCTAAGTCCGGGAAAGATCGGCAGGCAAAGGACGCGCTTACTCAATCCCCGTGATATCCACTGAGGTTGCTGCGGCTGAAGGTATTCAACCGTATCCAACGACGGGTAAAAATAGCGACGTGGGTTGATTTGCCTTTGATTAAGCTGACTCGTAACTCTGAGCAGCTCGTTTTCTTCCTGCAATGCAATCGGAAAATAACTGTAGTTCCGCTCGCTATCGGGCTGCTGGCGCTGTAGGTCCAGATAGCCCGCCAGCGTTGATTCATACCGATAACCGATCTCCGCCCGCTCCTCAAGAATCCGGTCTATGTCATCCAGCACACATAGCCCCATCGCCGCCGAGAACTCGTTGAGCTTGGCATTGATACCTGGACCGCCTAATCGATTTCCCTCGGAAAACCCGAAATTGGCAAGCTCTCTGACATGCTGGGCAAGACCATCATCATTAGTAACGATAGCGCCCCCTTCAATCGTATGAAAAACTTTGGTCGCGTGAAAACTCAAGGTGCAGATGTCACCCCAGTTGGCGATCGACTCTCCCTTGTAACGTACGCCAAAGGCATGAGCCCCATCGTAAATAGTTTTCAGGCCATTGCGGGCTGCCACCGCCTGGATGCGTTCGACATCGCATGGATTACCAAACACATGAGTTGCGACAATGGCTGAGGTGTCCTTTTGTAGCCTGGCTTCAATCTGGCTAGGGTCGAGATTCCACGTGACAGGGTCGATATCAGAGAAGACAGGGCGGATGTGCTCCCATTGCAGCGTGCTGCTGGTTGCAATGAAGCTGAACGGCGTGGTGATTGCGCTACCTTGGATACCCAAGGCGCGATAGGCGATTTGCAGCGCCAGGGTGCCGTTGCTGGTGAGCACAATATTGCGTACGCCTAGATACTCTTTTAGACGCTGCTCAAGCAGACGAGTTAGAGGACCATGATTGGTAAAACAGCCTGAAGCGTATATTTGATCGATATATGCTTGAAGTTTGGCTTTATTGCCTGGGAAAGGCTGCGTAACATTGATCATTTTATTCCTCGTCCAATGAGCAGTTAAACCTTTAAAACGGGATTGATTAGTATTTAGAGGTTTCTCAATGCCGCAATTTCATCCTACGACTTCCAAGAACAACTTTTACTATAGCCAGAGCTATAAACGTGTCTTTTATGAAACACGTTATATGAATAGACCGGATTTGGTTAAGTTCAAATGCGTTTTAAGATTATTTGGTTATGGGCCGGCGTAAGGGCACCTTTCAAGGTTATATAGACGTATTTACATACGCCTTTACTAACATAAAACCATTTTGTACTGCGTACGCTTGTAGAGCGGTTCCTATGCATGCTGCGGCTTTCCGCCCCTTAGTCAGCAGAGCGCTTGAGCGAGGCGAAATTCAAAAAGTCTATGCGACATTGGTAAGTAAACAGACTGAAATACCTATTTCTTAAAATTTGAGAAATAGATCGAAAATTTATGCGCTGTTGCTCTATTGGAAACTTCAGTGGTGAGTAGTAATTAATCCTAGCCTTAATTAAGTATTAATCCTTTACAGTATTTATCATGCGTCGGTAAAGTCGCCTGCACTTTAGGTTGCTTAAGTGCAGTCGCAACGACCAGGCAGACATTTATGAAATATAAGATGGTTTTTCTAGGCAGCAATGCTGCTGTTCTTGATTATTTTTGCTGTAATAGTAACTTTGAGGTCGTTGGCATTATCTGTGAAGAGCAGTTATTGAATGACGATGTCATCACGTGCGCCTTTCTGCGAGATGTTCCCCTTAGGGTGGCAGCATCGTATAGCGAGATCGAAGCAGCCTTGGCAGATTTTGATAGCCTCGACTTCTGCGTCATTTGTTATTTCAGCCGAATCATTAAGTCTGACCTGTTGGAAAAGTTTACCTTTTTCAACATCCACGCCAGCTACCTGCCCACCTATAAGGGAAAGCACCCTGTTTTTCATGCCATCGCGGCGGGCGAGAAAGAAATTGGCATTTCCTTGCACAAGGTGACCTCATCAATAGATGAGGGGGCTATCATCTCTAGAGAAAAGGCCCAATTTTACTACTGGATGAATGAAAAAGATCTCATGCAGGCGTTGTTTGCAAAAACGCCAGTGCTCATGAGTGATCTCGTTCGATACCTGAAGGGTGAGCTTGAGCCCATTCCGAACAGCGAAGGCTCATACTTCCCGCCGTTCCAGCCAGCATCCATTATCCTCCATGAAGACATGACCGCTTCAGATATCCTGAACATTTCAAGAAGCCAAGAGTGCTACGCGGGGGTTAGATTACAATTCAGAGCACAGTGGTTCAGGATCCGCAAGATCACGGTCTCCCGGATGGACACCCTGGATAATTATGAAGCCTCTGGGCGTATTCTGCTAAAAGAGCAGCGGCCAGTTGGGCTCCAGATTGACCAAGCCTACTACCTCAAATTCTCGGATGTCACGGCTGAGTAATATCGGTTCAAGCGGTTTTATAGGCTGCTGCAAGCGACATAGATGGGGTAGGGCGCTGCATGTTTGCAGGCGGGAGCCACGCTGTTCAGCAGTTAGGAGGACCTCTTCAGCGGGCCTTCCCATGACGAGCGAATAGCGCTGCTTCATGTACCACGCTAACCCAACGCTGGAGGCGCGCGGTACACACACTACTCTATGCAGGACCTGATAAGCACGCTGGGCAAGCGGTAGGCTTAGTGCCACCTGTGGCGCTTCGGGTAACTTGGCCATTCATAAGGACATAAGCCAAATCTCATGGGTAAAACAACAGTACCTTATGGATGCTTGGGCAGCGAATATGCATCTACATTCGATATTCTTTAGGTCACATAGATGACCTATTTGGGTCACTATAGTTGCGGTGACATCTTTGTTGTCTTGGGAATGAATCGTTTGGCTGACCGATAAAGGGTTAAGAGTAATCAAGGCCATCCATTATCAATCTTGCAAGCACCTTGAGAGACCCAGCGAAGACGAACAGGTCAATCGACTGTGCGAGTTGAATGTAGAGCCGCAAGTGCGCGAGGTCTGCTACACCGCCTTTCATGACTGGCTCTATGATGAGATAGCGGGTCGGTAAAAGACCTGAATGTCAGCTCAGGCCTGGACGCGCTTGCTATTCCTTTCCCTACAATGCGGCCATCTAACGTAAATGATCCAGTGCCCACACAGCCGCTTCAACACGGGATCGGAAGCCAAGCTTATGCAGCAGGTTCTTGACGTGAACCTTGACTGTGCCTTCTGTGATACCCAGTTTGCTGCCGATAACCTTGTTGCTGATCCCGGTTGCAATCATTTTCAGTACCTGGCGCTCTCGCTCCGTTAGCTCAACCTGGGAGACGGAAGGCGCCCGTAGCGCCTGAGCCAGCACACGCGTTAATGTCGGGCTCACCACCAGCGAGCCGTTCAGTACCTCTAGCACCTGCTGGATCAGCATCTCTGGCTCCATATCTTTAAGTAGGTAACCCTCTGCACCCAGGCGTAGGGCGTTACGAATGTCCTGTTCGTCATCGGATACGGTAAAAAGCAGGATTTTGCCGCTGTACCCCTGTTCTCTCAGCCGCTTGAGCGTTTCCACTCCGTTGAGGCGAGGCATGTTGTTATCAAGCAGCACTAGGTCAGGTTGCAAGGGCTTGATCTGCTCCAATGCTTCAAGGCCGTCACTGGCTTCACCGATAACGCTGAGCGACTCATCCATTTCCAGGAGCTGCTTGAGGCCACGTCGCATCATAGGGTGGTCATCAACAAGAAACAGTCGATAAGTGCTGGCGGTATTCATGATAATCCCTGCACGGCATGATGGCCGAGAAAGTGAGGTGCGAAAACAAGTTCAACGCGTGTTCCGTTAGGATGTCGAGGCTGAATACTGAGCTGTCCGCGCAGGCTGCTGGCACGCTCTTGCATGATGGTCAAGCCGTAGTGCTGCCGCGAATCGAAGTCCGGATCAATGCCGCAACCGTCGTCTTCAATGCACAGATGAATATTTTCTGCCTGCTGCTCAAGGCGTACCCAGACGCGTCTGGCATGAGCATGTCGCGCACAGTTTGACAGTGCTTCTCGCACGATCTGCAAGAGATGAATCTGTTCGTTGGCGGCCAGCGTAAAGGCCAATGAGGTGCGCTCAAGTAACACTTCAAAGCCGCCGCGCTCGGCGAATTCTTTTACGGTATCGTCCAGCGCCTGCTCCAGACCACCTTCCTGAATGCGCAGGCGGAAGGTAGTCAATAGTTCGCGTAATTGGCGATAAGCACTGTTGAGACCGTCGCGGATTTCTTCGCTGACCTGCTCAAGGCGATCGACAGGTTCGCCACGACGGATCAGCGCCTGCAGGCGGCTCACCTGAAGCTTCATATACGACAAGGCCTGGGCCAGGGAGTCATGCAGTTCCCGCGCAATAATGGCACGTTCTTCGAGCAACAAGAGGCGATGGTCCTGTTCACGTTGTCGCTCAAGCGATAGCGAGGTGCCAATGAGGTTGCATAGGGCTTCGATGAGCCGTTCTTCCCAGGGATGCGGCAAGCGTCCGTCCAGATACCGGGCGCGCAGCTCACCCAGGGTATTGCCCTGGTTGCTGATAAGGTAGGTTTGCAGCTGACCCGCATGATGGCGTTCGCAACTGGCGCAATCGTTACGCGAGCAGATCTCGCGCGATTGATTGCCATGCAGGGCAATCAAATGATCGGCAGGCTCCAGGGCATGACCGCGCAGGCAAAGCGTTAGCCTAAGACCAGGCAAACGTTGCTGAAAGCTGTCGATCAGCGCGTTCAGCTGGTCTGCATTGGCAGCGCTTCCCGCAAGGTTCCGGCTACTCTGATACAAGAGCTCAAGTGCAGCGTTAGCCTGCGCGAGGCTCTGGGTTTTCTGTTCGACCCGACTTTCGAGTGTTCGGTGTGAGTCTTCGATCGCTTCAGCCATGGCATTGAAACTCACTGCCATCTGCCCTAGTTCGTCGTCGGAGCGGTAATTGATGCGGGCGTCGAACTGACCTGCCCGAAACCGCTCGGTTGCGCCTACCAGTTCCTGCAAGGGAGTGATAACGCTACTGAATAACTCGTACATTCCAATTAGCAGGATAATGACGATCGAAATAAGGGCTGCCCCCTGAATGGCCTGCTGCCAGATTTGTCGCCGTTCGCTCTGATGCTGCAGGAGCATGACGAAACGGTCCAGCTGCTCAACGAAAATGTCGGCCTGTTGCTGAAAGACGACAGGTTGCTGCGCCTTCAATGCCGGTTTTAGATGGTCTTCCCAGTTATTTTCCAGAGCAGTGAAACTCTGACGTAGCAATGACTGGTCATCACGCTGGACCAGGCGAAATAGGGCAGGGCTGTGCAGCCGCTGCTCCAGGTCGTGTTGCAGCGTTTGGATTATGGAGTCTGCTGCCCTGGCTTCAAGTTTCCAACTCAGCCGATAAGTAGCCATGCGCAGGGAGCCTGCCGTATTGATGGCGGCTGCATCCTTTTCAGTCACCCAGGCCATTAAGCCTGCACTGATGGTGCTGGCTAACGCCAGGGTGGAGATGAGGATGACTGCAAGCCCTGCACGCGCCGGAAGGGAGCTCTTGAACCAGTGAAACATCTATCCCTCCCTGGGATACCTCCAAAGAGTTCGCTAGGGGTACCTGTTGCGCTTTCAGTGTCAGAAAATATATTAACTATTTGTATTCAAAGACTATTTTTGCTTTTGTCTCCTACCTCCGAAGAGGTAGAGGGCGTCATCATAGGAAGTTGACTGGCGGTTTGATATTGATCTGCGTCAACGTTTGACCTGCTGTCATCTCTAGTCTCGCCCCTATCGACCAGGAGGGCGGGATCATGGGCAGTGAGAAAATACAGAAAGGAATGGCACTAGGGATGAGTACCCTGGCCTTTACGCTGTGTTTCATGGTCTGGATGATGTTCGCGGTATTGGGCGTACCCATCAAGACGCTGCTTCAACTCAGCGAAACAGAGTTTGGCTTGCTGGCGGCGACGCCCGTCCTTACCGGCTCCCTGATCCGGTTGCCGCTCGGCATGCTTACCGACCGCTTTGGTGGTCGTCCTGTCTTTTTTATCCTGATGCTGGTCTGCGTGCTACCCATTTACCTGGTCAGCTATGCACGCGAATACTGGCAGTTCCTCGTTCTTGGCCTGTTTGTAGGGCTAGCTGGAGGCTCGTTCTCTGTAGGAATTGCCTATGTGGCGAAGTGGTTTGACTCCTCTGCCCAGGGCCTGGCCATGGGAATCTTTGGCGCGGGAAACGCAGGGTCTGCGCTAACCAAGTTTGTGGCGCCAGCTATTATCGCAGCAGCCAGCTGGCAAATGGTTCCAAAGGTCTACTCCGTCATCCTTTTCATCATGGCGCTGCTGTTCTGGTTTTTCACAACCAATGACAAGGCGCCCCGTACGACCCATGCCCCTTCCATGCGAGCACAGCTTCGCATGCTCAAGGACCCGACTGTATTGCGGTACTGCCAGTATTACTCGATTGTCTTTGGCGGATACGTTGCGCTGGCGCTATGGATGACCAAGTATTACGTGCAGGAGTATGGGTTAAGCCTGCAGACCGCTGCTGTCCTGGCAGCCTGCTTCTCTCTGCCAGGCGGCATCCTGCGTGCCGTAGGGGGCTGGATGTCGGACCGGTTTGGCGCCCACAGCGTGACCTGGTGGGTGCTATGGGTCAGCTGGGTATGCCTGTTCCTGCTCTCTATCCCTCAAACCGCATTGACCATTCAAACCGCTAATGGCCCGCAGACCTACGAAATCGGCCCTAACGTTTATGTCTTCACCGTGCTCATGTTTGTCATGGGCGCCGCCTGGGCGTTTGGCAAGGCATCCGTCTTTAAGTACATCGCCAACGACTACCCCGATCACATGGGTGCCATCGCCGGCATCGTCGGCCTTGCCGGTGGGCTTGGTGGCTTCGTTCTACCCATTCTCTTTGGCGCGCTGGTCGACCTGACCGGCATCCGCAGTTCCTGTTTCGTATTGCTGTATGGCGCGGTGTGGGTCTCGCTGATCTGGATGTACCTAAGCGAGGTACGCCAGACCCCTGTCTTTGGCCAGGCACGCGCTGCCTCCCTTTCCTGACCTTTTGAAGGAGAATGATGATGACCGTGATCAAGCACCCAGCGGTAGGGCAGCTGCCCAAGCAGGGGCCGGTAATCGATGACTGGCGACCAGAGGATCCTCAGTTCTGGGGGCACACCGGCAAGGCGATAGCGACACGGAACCTGTGGATTTCCATTCCGGCGCTGTTGTTGTCTTTTGCCGTGTGGATGGTTTGGAGCACCGTAATTGTACGGCTCAACGCCATTGGTTTTGGCTTCACCACAGACCAGTTGTTCTGGTTGGCAGCCTTGCCAGGACTATCTGGCGCAGCGCTACGGGTTTTTTACTCGTTCATGGTCCCGATCTTTGGCGGACGTCGCTGGACTACCGTGAGTACGCTTTCCCTGCTGATTCCCTCCTTGTGGATGGGATTTGCCGTCCAGAATACCGGGACGCCCTATAGCATATTCGTGATCATTGCCTTGCTGTGTGGCCTAGGGGGCGGCAACTTTGCTTCCAGCATGTCCAATATCAGCTTCTTCTTTCCAAAGTCCCAGCAAGGCACTGCGCTGGGGCTGAATGCCGGGCTCGGTAACCTCGGCGTTTCGGTCATGCAGTTCAGCGTACCGCTGGTGGTATCTCTGGGGCTATTCGGGGCGGCAGGCGGTGCACCGCAACAGCTAACCGATGGCTCTGTGCAATGGCTGCAGAACGCAGGCTTTCTCTGGGTGCCGCCTATTGTGCTGGTCTCTCTGGCTGCGTGGTTCGGGATGAACGACCTGACCTGTGCCAAGGCGTCATTTCGTGAGCAGTCTGTCATCTTTACCCGCAAGCACAACTGGCTGATGTGCTGGCTGTATCTTGCGACTTTCGGCTCCTTTATTGGTTTTGCGGCCGCCTTTCCGCTGCTGATCAAGACCTCTTTCCCAGACATCAATGCACTCAAGTTCGCCTTTCTGGGTCCACTGGTAGGTGCCCTGGCACGGCCATTGGGCGGTTGGGTGGCCGACAAGCTGGGGGGCGCCCGCGTCACGCTATGGAACTTCATTCTGATGATCGTAGCGGTCTTCGGCGTCATGCACTTCCTGCCAAGCCACGGGAGCGAAGGGAATTTCTATGGCTTCCTGGCGGTGTTCATGCTGCTTTTCGTTACTACCGGGATTGGCAATGGCTCCACCTTCCGCATGATCCCTGTGATCTTCCGCCTGTTTCATGAGCGTGTCAGTGCAGGCAAAAGCTCGGCTGATCGGGAGCAGGCGCAGCGGCAGGCGGGCAAAGAGTCCGCTGCGGTACTGGGCTTCAGCTCGGCGGTCGGCGCGTTTGGCGCCTTCTTCATCCCTAAAGCATTCGGCACGTCCATTGCCCTGAGTGGTGGCCCTGAAATAGCCATGTACGGGTTCGTCGTCTACTACGTGACCTGCCTCTTCGTGACCTGGTGGTGGTACTCGCGCAAAGGGGCCGAGACACCCTGCTAGACGCCTGCCACTTAGAACATTGATGACCGGGCGCCGCACGGCGAGCGCCCACCTGAGAGGATATAACCATGAGTCATCTACTCGACCAACTGCGCTTCTTCAACCGCAAGCAGGGTGAATTTGCCGACGGGCATGGTGAGACGCGCCTGGAGTCCCGTGACTGGGAAAATATCTATCGCTCACGTTGGCAGTACGACAAGATCGTACGTTCCACTCACGGTGTGAATTGCACCGGCTCCTGCTCCTGGAAGATCTATGTCAAGAATGGGCTGATTACCTGGGAGACGCAGCAGACTGACTATCCACGCACTCGTAATGACCTGCCCAACCACGAGCCACGGGGCTGTCCGCGTGGGGCCAGTTACAGCTGGTACATCTATAGTGCCAACCGTCTCAAGTATCCCAAGATTCGCAAGCCGCTCTTAAAGCTCTGGCGAGAAGCTCGTCTTAGCTTATCGCCTGTGGAAGCCTGGGCAAGCATCGTTGAGGATAAGGCGAAGGCAGAGTCCTACAAGAGCAAGCGGGGCATGGGTGGTTTTATCCGCTCCAGCTGGGAGGAAGCGAACGAGCTGATTGCCGCCGCCAACCTGTACACCATCAAGCAGTATGGCCCGGATCGGGTGGTGGGCTTCTCACCCATTCCAGCCATGTCCATGGTGAGTTACGCTGCTGGCGCGCGCTACCTTTCGCTCATCGGCGGAGTGTGCCTGAGCTTTTATGACTGGTACTGCGACCTGCCTCCTGCCTCTCCGCAAGTGTGGGGTGAGCAAACTGACGTGCCAGAGTCGGCTGACTGGTACAACTCCAACTACATTATCGCCTGGGGCTCCAACGTCCCGCAGACCCGTACCCCGGATGCGCACTTCTTTACTGAGGTTCGCTACAAGGGCACCAAGACCGTTTCGATCACGCCTGACTACTCTGAAGTGGCCAAGCTGACCGACCTTTGGCTCAACCCCAAGCAAGGCACTGACGCCGCCCTGGCACAAGCCTTCAATCATGTGATCTTCAAGGAGTTTCATCTCGAAAAACCCAGCCCCTATTTCCAGGACTATGCCAAGCGCTATACCGATCTCCCCATGCTGGTACTGCTGGAGCCTTATGGAGATGGCTACAAGGCGGATCGCTTCCTACGGGCATGGGATCTGGCTGACAACCTGGGGCAGGACAACAATCCCGAGTGGAAAACCGTTGCCCTGGATGCGACGGGTGAGTTGGTCTCTCCACAGGGGTCGATTGGTTATCGCTGGGGCGAGAAGGGCAAGTGGAACATCGAATCGCGTGAAGGCGGTCAGGGCCGGGAAGTCGACCTGACGCTGAGCCTGATCGACAGCGGCAACTATGCCGAAGTAGGGTTTCCTTACTTTGGTGGGCAGAGCCATGAGCACTTCCCGCATGTGCCAGGCGATGCAGTGCAATACCGCCGGGTTCCAAGCCGCATGATTACGCTGGCCGACGGCTCCCTCGCGCAGGTTGCCACCGTTTTCGATCTGATGGCCGCTAATCTAGGGATCGACCGGGGTTTGGGCGGCGATCATGTCGCGCGGGACTACAACGATGCCAGCGTGCCTGGAACACCGGCCTGGCAGGAGCAGATCACCGGCGTGAGCCGTGAAAGAGCTATCCAGATTGCCCGTGAGTTTGCCGATAACGCCGACAAGACCCGTGGCCGGTCGATGATCATTGTTGGCGCGGCCATGAACCATTGGTATCACATGGACATGAACTACCGGGGCCTGATCAACATGCTCATGTTGTGTGGCTGCGTAGGACAGACCGGGGGTGGCTGGGCGCACTATGTGGGACAGGAAAAGCTGCGCCCACAATGTGGGTGGCTGCCACTGGCCTTTGGCCTGGACTGGAGCCGCCCGCCCCGTCAGATGAACGGAACCAGCTTTTTCTATAACCATTCCTCACAGTGGCGCCACGAGAAGATGAGCATTCATGAAGTGCTCTCGCCCATGGCCGACAAGTCTCAGTTTCCTGAGCATATGCTCGACTACAACATTCGTGCCGAGCGCGCCGGCTGGTTGCCCAGCGCGCCGCAGCTCAATCGTAATCCTCTGCAGATCACTCGGGAGGCGGCCGCAGCGGGTATGTCACCTGTCGATTACGTCATCCAGTCGCTCAAGGATGGCTCGCTACGTTTTGCCTGCGAACAGCCGGACAACCCGGCCAACTTCCCCCGCAATATGTTCGTGTGGCGCTCGAACCTTCTGGGTAGCTCCGGCAAAGGCCATGAGTACATGCTCAAGTACCTGCTGGGCACCAAAAATGGCGTGATGAACGAAGACCTTGGCAAACGAGGTGGTTTCAAGCCTGCCGAGGCGGACTGGGTAGACGAGGGCGCCATTGGCAAGCTCGATCTGGTCACTACGCTGGACTTTCGCATGTCTTCCACCTGTGTGTACTCCGACATCGTCCTGCCTACTGCAACCTGGTACGAGAAGGACGACATGAACACATCGGACATGCACCCCTTTATCCATCCGCTTTCGGCAGCCATCGATCCGGCCTGGGAGTCCCGTTCCGATTGGGAGATCTACAAGGGCATCGCGAAAAAGTTTTCGGAACTGGCCGAGGGCGTATTGGGTGTCGAGCAGGATCTGGTAACGGTGCCGTTGCTGCACGACAGCCCCGGCGAACTGGCCCAGCCTTTTGGTGGCGCCGATTGGAAAACCGCTGGTGTGGATCCGGTACCCGGCAAAAATTGCCCGAACATGACGGTGGTCGAGCGTGACTACCCGGGAATCTACAAGAAGTTCACATCACTCGGGCCGCTGCTTGAAAAGCTGGGGAACGGTGGCAAGGGTATCAACTGGAATACCCAGGACGAAGTGAAATTTCTGGGCGAGCTGAACTATCGGGTGAAGGATGAAGGCGTCAGCCAAGGTCGGCCCAGGATCGATTCGGCCATTGATGCTGCTGAGGTCATTCTCTCATTGGCTCCGGAAACCAATGGTCACGTTGCTGTAAAAGCCTGGGCGGCGCTGTCTGAGTTCACCGGACGCGATCACAGCCATCTGGCGCTGCCCAAGGAGCACGAAGCCATTCGTTTCCGTGACATTCAGGCTCAGCCGCGCAAGATCATCTCCAGCCCTACCTGGTCCGGTCTTGAAGATGAACACGTGAGCTACAACGCGGGCTACACCAACGTTCATGAGCTCATCCCGTGGCGCACCATCACCGGCCGCCAGCAATTCTTCCAGGATCACCCCTGGATGCAGGCCTTTGGTGAGCAGATGCAAAGCTACCGGCCGCCTATTAATACCCGGACCGTTGATTATGTGAAGGGCAAGAAGGGTAACGGCAATACCGAGATCGTTCTGAACTGGATCACTCCCCACCAGAAATGGGGCATTCACAGTACCTATACCGACAACCTCATCATGCTCACCCTGAGCCGCGGCGGGCCAATCGTCTGGCTATCGGAGATCGACGCTAAAAAGGCCGATATCGAAGATAACGACTGGGTGGAGTGCTTCAATGCCAACGGCGCCCTGACAGCGCGTGCCGTGGTCAGCCAACGCGTCAAGGAAGGGATGATCATGATGTATCACGCTCAGGAGCGCATCGTGAACGTACCCGGCAGCGAGACCACCAAGACCCGCGGCGGTCATCACAATTCGGTTACCCGCGTGGTGCTCAAGCCCACCCACATGATCGGTGGCTACGCCCAGCAGGCCTATGGCTTCAACTACTACGGCACCGTGGGATGTAACCGCGACGAGTTTGTCGTGGTGCGCAAGATGAAAGAGGTCGACTGGCTGGATGGCCCCAATGGCCATGCACTGCCACAGCCCCTGCCGACCCAACTGGATTGAGGAAGTCATCATGAAAATTCGTTCGCAAGTCGGCATGGTTCTGAATCTGGACAAGTGCATCGGTTGCCATACCTGTTCGGTCACCTGCAAGAATGTCTGGACTAGCCGCGAGGGTATGGAATACGCCTGGTTCAACAACGTCGAGACCAAGCCTGGCATCGGCTACCCCAAGGAGTGGGAAAATCAGGACAAATGGAAAGGTGGCTGGATACGCAACAAGGATGGCTCAATCAACCCTCGGATCGGCGGCAAATTCAGGGTCTTGGCCAATATCTTTGCCAACCCCGACCTGCCAGGCATTGATGACTATTACGAGCCGTTCGATTTCGATTATCAGCACCTGCATACCGCCCCGCTTTCGAACCACCAACCGGTAGCCCGGCCTCGCTCGCTGATCTCCGGTCAGCGAATGGAAAAGATTGAATGGGGGCCCAACTGGGAGGAGATCCTGGGAACTGAATTCGCCAAGCGCCGCAAGGACAAAAACTTCGACAAGGTCCAGGCGGATATTTACGGCGAATACGAAAATACCTTCATGATGTATCTGCCGCGGCTATGTGAGCATTGCCTGAACCCGGCGTGTGCAGCATCCTGCCCGAGCGGAGCCATCTACAAGCGCGACGAAGACGGAATAGTCCTCATTGATCAGGAGAAATGCCGCGGCTGGCGCATGTGTATCAGTGGCTGCCCCTACAAGAAGATCTACTTCAACTGGAAGAGCGGAAAGTCTGAGAAGTGCATCTTCTGCTATCCACGTATCGAAGCCGGTATGCCTACCGTGTGCTCTGAAACCTGCGTTGGCCGTATCCGTTATCTGGGGGTACTGCTGTATGACGCAGACCGTATTGCAGATGTAGCTAGTGCTGCCAGCGAGCAGGATCTGTACGAAAAGCAGCTCGACATCTTTCTCGATCCGTTCGATCCAGAGGTAATCCGCCAGGCCTTGGCCGACGGCGTGCCACAGTCAGTTATCGATGCTGCCCAGAAGTCGCCGGTCTATAAAATGGCGGTGGATTGGCAACTGGCCCTGCCGCTGCACCCAGAATACCGTACGCTGCCCATGGTCTGGTACATCCCGCCCCTGTCTCCCATTCAGAACGCAGCCAAGGCAGGCGCTATAGGGATGGATGGAGTCCTCCCCGATGTCGATAGCCTGCGCATCCCATTGCGCTACTTGGCTAACCTCCTGACCGCAGGGGATGAGCGCCCGGTTCGGCGCGCCTTGAAGCGCATGCTGGCGATGCGTGCCTACAAGCGCGCCGAGCAGGTTGAAGGCCGCCAGGATCTCGACGTATTGAGAGGCGTTGGGCTTACCGTCACACAGGTAGAGGAAATGTACCGCTACCTCGCCATCGCCAACTACGAGGATCGCTACGTCGTGCCGTCTGCCCATCGGGAGGAGGCCATGAGCGATGTGTTCGCTGAGCGGTCCGGTTGCGGTTTCAGCTTTGGCAGCGGCTGCAGTGGTACATCCGACCTCAACATGTTTGGCGCCAAGAAGGCGAATCGCCGCGATGTTATCCAAACCGTACAGCTCTGGGAGGACTAGACATGCGCATCCTTAAAGTCATTTCGCTCTTGATGGACTATCCCACCGAAGCCCTGGCAATGGGACGACAGGAACTGGCCAGCGCCATAAAAGAAGCTCGCGAGATTAGCCCGGAACAGCGCCGCCACTTGCAGGCACTGCTGGACCAGCTCACGGATTCAGCGCTGATGGATGTACAAGAGGCCTATACAGAGCTGTTCGATCGTGGCCGTTCGCTGTCTCTTCTGTTGTTCGAGCATGTCCACGGCGAGTCCCGCGATCGCGGACAGGCCATGGTGGATCTGTTGGCTCAATATGAAGCAGCCGGCTTTTCGCTCGGCGTGAAAGAGCTTCCCGATTATCTGCCGCTTTACCTTGAATACCTGGCCACGCGTGATGCACTGGCTGCCCGAGAGGGCCTGGGTGACATCTCACATCTATTGGCCTTGCTGGCAGCTCGTCTTGCCGAACGCCGAAGTCCGTATGCCGCCTGCTTTACCGCACTACTGCAGGTCGCAGGTGAAACCCCGATAAAGGCGGTAGAAGCGCTACGCGAACAAGTCGCGTCTGAATCCCGTGACGACTCACTGGAAGCACTGGACAAGGTGTGGGAAGAGGAAGCTGTGGACTTCCTGAAAGCCGAACAGGAAGGGCGTTGCGGCGCACAACCTTCCCGACCAGGCAAGGCGAAGCAGGAGGAGGCTGTACCGCTGCATTGGATTGATTTCAACCAAGAGACACCGGCACAGGCGCCGGTCCGGGAGGCCTATCATGGATAAAGTAGATCTGTTTGCCTTTGGCATCTACCCTTATGTCGCGCTGACTATTTGCCTCGTGGGCAGCTGGGCTCGGTTCGACTTGTCGCAGTACAGCTGGAAGGCTGGCTCCAGCCAGATGCTAAGCAAGCGCAATATGCGGGTGGCCAGTAACCTCTTCCATATTGGCATACTGTTTATCCTGGCAGGCCACTTTGTGGGGCTGCTCATGCCGGAAGCGCTCTACCATACCGTGATGAGTACGGCTAATAAACAGCTCCTGGCCATGATGTCCGGAGGCTTTTTTGGCTGTCTGGCGCTTATCGGACTGAGCATGTTGATTTACCGTCGCCTGACTGAGCCTCGGGTGCGGGCCAGCTCCAGTCCGTCTGACATCATGATTCTGTTTGTCCTGCTAGCACAGCTGCTGCTGGGGCTTAGCACCATTGTCGCTTCCACCCAGCATATGGACGGTTCCATCATGGCTCGTCTGGCCATCTGGGCACAGGCCATTGTGACATTGAGACCCGAAGCGGCGGCTGTATCCATCAGCTCAGTGCCGCTGGTGTACAAACTGCACGTTTTCCTGGGGCTGACACTCTTCGTATTGTTTCCCTTTACCCGGTTGGTACACGCTGTCAGCGCACCCGTCTGGTATCTGGGCCGTCGTTATCAAATCGTGCGGTTGAAAGCCAAGCGTCCTGAACAACCCAAGCCTCAAGCACTAGGCGTGCCCGTAAAATCACGTATCGATACGCCTGTACCTGCTTATGGCCTGCCTGCGATTGGCCCCAAGCAAACCGCTCCTCTGGCAAAACGCGAAGATACCGTCCACTAGCATCACGCGGGTGGGCGGGTAGCCCACCCGTCTCCCATCAATAATCAGGAGAGGCGCTATGACCTGTACAGGCGGCTGTAAGGCAAATAAGCAGGGAAATGTAGAAGGATGCAAACACCCAGCACCGCAGGATGGGGCGCCCTTGAGAGCCTCTGGGGCAGAGCCGATGGTAATTGCAAGTAGCGAGCAGGAGTGGCCGCGCGTTCGGGTCAACGGCGTCGCCATTACGCCGGAAGCGATTGCGGAGGAGCTGCAGTACCACCCGGCACCTTCGCGCGAAACTGCTATTTATCAGACCGTGCAGGCGTTGGTTATGCGGGAGATACTACGTCAGAGGGTAGTCGAGCAGGGGCTCGCAGGGACTGGAACTAAAGCCGTGGCAGAAGAGGCCGCAATCTGTCAGTTGCTCGAAAGGGATGTAAAGAGCCCCGATGCTGATGAGGAGACCTGTTTGCGCTATTACACCAGTCATCAGGCACGTTTTAGTTCAGCTCCCCTTATCGCGGCTTCCCATATTCTCCTGGCTTGCGCACCCGATGATGTAGACACTCGTAGCCAGGCCCGTGTGCAAGCCCTTGAAATGATCGAACAGCTGAGCCGTTTCCCGGATCAGTTTGGTGAACTGGCTCAGCGCTATTCTGCGTGCCCCTCCAGCGCCCAGGGTGGTTCGCTGGGTCAACTCAGCCAGGGGCAAACGGTTCCTGAATTCGAGCGAGTATTGTTTCGGCTTCCCAAGAGGCTAAGTAAACAACCTTTGGAAAGCCGGTATGGCGTTCATGTAGTGCACGTGGATGAGCGTCTGGAAGGGTCCATGTTGCCTTATGAGGTGGTGAAAAACACCATCAAAGACCAATTGAACCAGCAAGCCTGGCATATAGCGCTGGCTCATCACCTGCGTATTCTTGTCGGTCAGGCTCTCATTGAGGGCATCCGCTTTGATGGAATCGACTCGCCGCTCCTGCAATAGGTAACGGCAGAGTAAACATGCTGACGCTGCCCTGAGGATGCTATGACGATGGACCTGAAAGACGGCTTTGGCCGACGAATTAATTACCTGCGGCTGTCTGTTACCGACCGTTGTGATTTCCGGTGTCTGTACTGCATGGCTGAAAAGATGACATTTCTGCCAAGAGCCCAGATATTGAGCCTTGAGGAGCTGTATCGCCTGGCACGTATATTTGTAGGGCAGGGCGTTAGGAAGATAAGGCTGACAGGCGGTGAGCCGCTAATCAGGCCCGGCATTGTTGAGCTATGTCACGACATCGCAAAGCTTTCCGGGTTAGAAGAGTTGGTCATGACCACCAACGGCACCCAACTGACCCGTTTGGCAACTCCGCTGGCAGAGGCAGGCGTCAAGCGTCTCAATATCAGTTTGGATAGTCTTGATCCTATCCGCTTCAAAACCATTACGCGCATTGGCAATCTTGGCCACGTGCTACAGGGGATTGAGAGCGCCCAGAAGGCTGGCTTCCAGCGTATCAAGCTTAACTGTGTCGTCATGAATGGCCGGAATGCTGACGAGATTCTTAATCTAGTAGATTTTGCGCTCTCCAATCGGCTGGACATCAGCTTTATCGAAGAAATGCCGCTGGGAAGGGTAGGCGGCCTTCGCCAGGAACGGTTTTGTTCAAATGATGAGGTCCGAGCCAAGATTGAAGAGCGCTATAGCCTGATCCATTCTGCAGAGCAGAGCGGAGGGCCTGCCCGCTACGTACGTATTCCAGCGTATCCGCATTCCCGAATCGGCTTTATTTCCCCGCATTCACAGAATTTCTGCTCAAGTTGTAATCGCCTGCGAGTAACAGTGGAGGGCCGCTTATTGCTGTGCCTGGGACATGAGAAGGCCCTTGATCTGAAACAGCTAATGCGACGTTACCCTGAGTCAGATGGCCGGGTTATCGACGCTATCCACACTGTGCTGGCACAAAAACCGCTCCGTCATGAGTTTTCCTTGAGCGGGGATCCTCAGGTGCTTCGGTTCATGAACGTAAGCGGTGGATAATACCAGCCCTTTATTAGAATACACATTTAGATAAGCCATACCCAACCAAAGTAAACAGTGAAACCGCTTTGATCTCTACCAGCCAGCTTAGGAAAAACTCTTTAGGAGAAGCTATCTGTTATTGAGCGCGACAGCTTTTCACTGAGCAACAGTGCCAAAGCTAGAGCACTCACGGCAGAAGCCTGCACAGCATTCCAAAGAGTAGATGCAACGGGTGAGTACATGTGCACCGCGCGCGCTCAATCCACCAGGGCCGGCTGCTTATAGGTGTCGTGGGCGAGGCAAGAACACCGGTTCGCACCGTCTCATACGGCTCAAGCCAACGGTATTAAGAAATGCTTGGTAATTCAGTAAATGCACCTTTGTACGACGAGGCAGGTCCGATTTTTGACTCACATCGGTACAGTGCTGACCATGATTCCGATAATTCGTTATGCCATGCTACGTGTGTATTGGCTGACCCGCTTAGGGCTAGTAGGTACTGTCGCATTACTGATGTCAGTTAACGCTTGTGCAGATACTAGTGACCTCAAGCTATCTCAGGTGCTTGATGACGCTAAGGCGCTTGCACCACTGGAAACCGTTATCGTCTCTCATGATGGACGGATAACGGCAGAGCAGGGGTACCGGGGCACCGAACCACTACCTCCACTAATATCAAATCCGCTTCGAAGCTGGTGATCTCTGCGCTGGTGGGTATCGCTATCGACAAAGGCGTTCTCAAAGGCACTGGTCAGAAGATTGCGCCCTTGCTTTCAAGAGATCTTCCGGCATCGCCAGATCCTCGCTTGCGCGAGATTACGATTGGTAATCTCTTATCCATGCAGGCAGGGCTTGCCTCTACCTCAGGGCCGAACTATGGCGCCTGGGTTGCAAGCAGGAACTGGGTAAGGTTCGCCCTGGCCCGTCCGTTTGAAAACGATCCCGGTGGGGCAATGATCTATTCTACCGGCTCGACCCATCTGCTTTCAGCCATTCTAACGCGGCAAACCGGCCACTCGACCTTGCAGCTAGCACAGACGTGGTTAAAGCCACTTGATGGTTTCGCCATTACCAATTGGACACGAGATCCTCAGGGCATTTACATCGGTGGTAATGAGATGGCGATGAGTCCACGTTCTTTACTGGCCCTCGGCGAACTCTATCGCATGGGTGGGCAAACTCGTGAAGGCGAGCAGTTGATTCCATCTGAATGGATAAAGGAATCCTGGCGTGTTCGTACCCATTCACGTTACACCGGTGATGGATATGGCTATGGCTGGTTTGTAACCCGAATCGCCAATACAGAGGTGTTCTACGGCTGGGGATACGGCGGGCAAATGCTATACGTTGTACCCAACCTCAAGCTAACGGTTGTCATGACCTCAAGCAGCAATGCTTCAGCCGCGCGCTCAGGCCACCGGGATGATTTGCATCATCTGCTTGGCAGTATTATCGAGGTCTATACGCTGTAAATCGACTACCAGCAGTGCAGCTGGAGGTGTAACGTCCAAAACATGAAGAGCGTATCGGGCACAGCGATAGTGTGCCCGATACGCTCTATGCATTACAGGATCAGGCTGCCAATTAGAGCAAGCAGGAAGGCGATGGTACCGATCAACGTCTCCATTACCGTCCAGGTTTTGAGCGTAGTCTTTTCGTCCATATCGAGGAAGCGCCCAACCAGCCAGAAGCCTGAGTCATTTACGTGGGAGAGTACCGTAGCACCACCTGCAATCGCGACCACGATAAAGCACAGGTCGAATTGGCTGAGGCCGCCAGTGGCTGCTACGGTCGGAGCCATCAGCGCCGCCGCAGTCGTGAGCGCAACGGTTGCTGATCCTTGAGCGACCCGCAGTGCCGCAGAGATTACGAAGGCAGCGACAATCACCGGTAGGCCGGTATCAGTCAGCATCTGGGACAGCGCGTCACCAATACCGCTGGTGCGCAAGACGCCGCCAAACATGCCGCCCGCTCCTGTTACTAACACGATGGAGCAGATCGGCCCCAGTGCGCCGTCACAGACCTTTTCCATATGCTTACGGCTGTGTCTACCGCTAAAAATAATCAATGCAAAGAGCACAGTGATTAACAGCGCTACTGGCGTCTTGCCCAACATGCGCAGGAATTGAACCCAAGTACTTTTGCCGTCCACCGTGCCCATAACGCTCAAGGTATTAAGGCCGGTATCCAGGAAGATCAGGATTAACGGTAACAGCAGGATCGCAAGTACTGTGGAGAAGCGGGGCGGGGTAACCGTCGTATCACGCTCAACATCAGTCAGGAAGCTCGCTGGAATACTGACGTGGAATTTCTTGCCCGACCACACACCAAACAGATAAGCCCCGAAATACCATGTGGGTAACGCAATAATCCCCCCAACAATGACCAGCAAACCTATGTTAGCGCCTAGCAGCTCTGCCGCGGCAACAGGGCCTGGGTGCGGTGGAACTAGCGCGTGCATAACGGCAAATGCACCCGCAGCTGGCAACGCATAACTTAGCGTGGAGCCACCCAGGCGTTTGGCAACGCTAAAGATAATGGGCAACATGACGACCAGTCCCGCATCAAAAAAGATGGGGAAGCCAAAGAGCAGGGATGCAAGCCCCAATGCCAGCGGCGCGCGATTTTCACCGAAGCGATTAATCAACGTGTCGGAGAGAACCTGGGCGCCTCCTGTGATTTCCAGCAGGCGACCAATCATCGCACCAAGACCCACAAGCAATGCAACTGAGGCCAGGGTATTGCCAAAGCCGGTCAATAGCGTAGGGACTACTTTATCAAACGGAATCTGGGTTGCCAGCGCCGTCAGGATACTGACTAGCACAAGCGCGAGAAACGCGTGAACCTTGAAGCGCATGATCAGCAGGAGCAGCAGAATCACAGCGCCTCCTGCTATAAGTAACAATGTGCTCGCGCTGAGAACGGTGGGTTCGGTCATGGTGGGTCACTTTCTATTGTTGTTGGAGGTTAGCGAAAGCCATGCATGTGTGCTCCTGTCCCTGGAGACCAACTCAACACGTTCAGCCCCATTGCATAGGCGCATCGAGGTGACGTGTAAAGCAGGGGCCATACATGCCGGAAATCTCGTCTCACACGTATTGTTATAGATGAAGCGTTAAGAAGACTTTTGCCGATCAGGCGTGTTTGGCCGCTGGAAGCATGTCATTCCACCAGTCAGAAGCCTGTTGGCTAATAACCTCAATAGGCAATGTCGCGTCCACGACAAGGGTCGCTGCCTCCTGATGAGGGGGCTCTAAAGCCGCAAACTGGCTGTCTACAAGACTTGCGGGCATGAAGTGCCCTGGTCGGTTGGCCACACGCAGCGCCGCGTCTTCACGGGTAAGATTCAGAAATACAAAACCCAGTCCTGGAACGGCTGAGCGGAGCGTATCACGGTATTTCTGCTTGAGCGCGGAGCAGGTCAAGACGGGTTTTACACCCGCATTCACAGCGTTTGCCATTTCCTGACCCAGCCGAATGAGCCAGTCAGCGCGGTCTTCATCGGTCAGCGGAATACCGGCACTCATCTTGGCTATATTTGCGGGCGGGTGAAACTGGTCTCCCTCAATCAGGACGCCTCCGCTGCGCTGAGCAATCGCCTCACCAATACAGCTCTTGCCACAACCAGCCACGCCCATGACAACCAGGGCAGGGATATACGTATTCATAGTGTTCTCCAGCCGAAGATAGCGCTATCTTTAAAAGAAAAATTGTACAAATAGCGACTTCGTGTGTTGTAGCTCTTGTTTGCCAGATCATGCAACTCGAAAAATAAAGCAATTTACCGCCTACTGCTTCGAGGTAGCGCTAACTTAAGCATAGCTACATGCGTTGGCAAGCTCTTTTAGCCTATGGCCATTACCAGATGCCATTGAGTGCACAGACGCGTTGGGCTAAGCGTGCGCGCTGTCAGCGTTTGGGGTTTAGCAGCCCGGCGGTCTCTGCACCATCAACCATGAGCGTAGTGCCATTGACGTAGCCTGAGGCAGGCAAGGGTAGCCAGCAACTTCGTTAAAAACCTTCACTCCCATCAAACCGTCGCCTGGAGTTTTGTCCAATCCTTAACGAACCATTGGCAGCGTATTGGCTCAGATTTATAACAAATCAAGCCGCAGCCTATAGTGGAGGGGCTGTTGCTTTACCCGACACTGACTCCAGGCGTACCTCTTGATTATGGATCAAACGACCCAGCCTCTTGATCTTGCTCAGTGTGACAGGGAGCCGATCCATATTCCCGGATCGATTCAGCCACACGGAATCCTGCTTGCCGTCGACCCCGACACCCAGATTATTCAGCAGGTTGCTGGTGATACCGTACGGTTTTTAACGCGAGCCCCTACTGATCTATTGGAGCAGCCAATCGATACGGTTCTTGGGGCTGAGGCTGGGGCGTCTCTTCTCTCGCTTAAGGCAGATATGGCGGAGCCCCTTTATCTGGGCTCACTGTCGTTGCCGGGCGTCCGTGACAAACCACTGGACCTGACCGCACATATCTGTAATGGCGTACTGTTCCTGGAGCTGGAGCCTTCCTCGGAGCATCTGATTACTGCTGCGCAGAGGGTCGGTGAGATCCGTCGGGTACTTACGGTCTGGAGTGCTGCAACCAACCTGCAGGCGCTGCTTAAAAGCGCAAGCGAGGAGTTTCGCCGCCTGACCGGATTTGATCGGGTAATGATCTATCGTTTCCTGGAAGATGAGACAGGACTCGTCGCGTCTGAAGACAAAATCGACAGCCTCGATGCGCTCCTCAATCATCACTATCCCGCCTCGGACATACCCAGGCAGGCACGGGCGCTTTATCTTCGAAATCCAATCAGAGTGATAGCTGATGTGGGGTATACGCCTGCTCCGCTCATTCCGATGTTAAACCCTGTGACAGGTCAGCCGTTGGACATGAGCGGATGCAGCTTGCGCAGCGTTTCGCCAATTCATGTTCAGTACCTCAAAAATCTGAACGTCGTCGCCTCCATGTCCGTTTCGATTGTCGTAAATGGGCAGCTATGGGGGCTTGTCTCCTGCCACCATACGTCTCCCAGACAAGTCTCCTATGAGATGCGCGAGACATGTAAATTATTAGGGCAGACCCTCGGCCAACTAATCAAAGCGCATGTAGAGACAGCGATTAGTAATCAGGCGCAGCAGCTGGCCCATGCGCGGGAGGAGTTACTCAAAAGGCTGGCAGGGGTCTCCGCTGTTGAGGAAAGCATTCAGCGCTACCTGACGGATGTTCAGCACCTTGTTCAGGCAGACGGTGCAGCGTTGCTGCTTCATGGCAAGCTTACCCTACTGGGTAGTACCCCCTCTGAAGAGCAAGCCCGAGCGCTGATTGAGTGGCTTCTGGAAGCCTCCGTGCCTCCCACCTTTGCGACCAGAAGCCTGGTAGATCACTATGAGCCTGCAAAAGCGTATGCCGCACAGGCTAGCGGCCTGCTAGCCGTTGTGATCTCCCATAGCCCTCCGTTTGTCCTGTTGTGGTTCAGGGCCGAATATCTTGAAACCATCAATTGGGCAGGCAACCCTCATAAACCGGCTGAGCCAGGTGCTCTCCCCGGGCAATTAACGCCGCGAAAGTCATTTGAAGATTGGAAAGAGACGGTTCGCTATCAGGCAAGGCCCTGGTCAGAGGCTGAAATAGATTCAGCGCGCAAGTTTGGGCGAGCGGTTCTTGAACTGCGCATGCAAAACGTGCTGCAGGGGCTGAACGGGCAGTTGCAAAAAATGTTGGCTGATAAGGAGAGTCTTCTAGCCAGAAAAGACTCGCTGACAAGAGAGGCCCAGGAACATATTCAGGCGCTGCATAAACGTGAGACCGAACTCAGTGCAATCCTGGAAAACACCAGTGATGGCTATATCTGTACTGATGAAGCTGGCACGGTTACCGCCTGGAATCGCAAAGCCGAGGAGATTTTTCTCTGGAGCCGAGAGGAAGCAATTGGCGCGCTGATAGAGGATCTGATTATTCCGGCGGCCATGCGCGAGGCTTACCGGGAGGATTTAAAAAGCTTCCTGGCCACAGGAGAGAGCAACAATGTGGGGAGTATTGTCGAGCACTCTGCGCTGCGTAAGGATGGCATGCTGATTCCTGTCGAAATACGTGTCACTGCAGTACAGATCGACAGCCGGACGATCTTTTCTGCCTTTGTGCAAGATATAACCCCGCGTAAGCTTCAGGAAAAAGCGCGTTTGAGGGATGCCCAAGAGGATGCTCTGACAGGGTTGGCCAACCGACGTGTGATGTATCGCTTTCTCAAGGCCAGGCTGGAGGCGAAACCTACGACGGAGGATCCACTTTGGCTTTTGTATCTCGACCTGGATGGGTTTAAACCTATAAACGATACCCTTGGGCATGCGGCTGGCGATCAGATGTTGGTTGAGGTCTCCCACCGTCTGAAGCAGTGTATGCGTGAGGATGATCTTGTCTCCCGTATTGGCGGCGACGAGTTTGTTATTGTGGCCAATGGTCTGCCAAACCGAGCGTGTATCGATAAACTCTGTGAGCGGCTGCTTAAGAGCCTGCGAAAGCCTGTATCAATCAATAAGCATGAGGTGAGTGTAGGGTGCAGCATAGGGATCGTTTCGGCGCCAGACGATAGTTCCCAGGCGGATGATCTCTTGCGCTTTGCCGATATAGCCCTTTATGAAGCCAAGGCAGCAGGCCGCAACACATGGCAGTTCTACACTTCACGTATGAGCAGCCGTCTGCTGGTGCGGCGGCAAATTGAGACGGATCTCCGGCTTGCACTACGCCGGGATGAGTTGCGCCTGGAATTCCAACCCCGCTATGAAGTACGCGGTGGCCGTCTGATGGGGGCTGAAGCGCTCGTACGTTGGCAGCATCCTCTACGCGGCTATCTGAGCCCAGACAGCTTTATATCTATCGCTGAGGAAACCGGCCTTATTGTGCCGCTAAGTGATTGGGTATTACGCAAGGCGTGCCTGGAGGCTACTCAGTGGAAGGACTCGGCCTTTGTCTCGGTCAATCTTTCACCGATAGAATTCAAACGCAGTGACCTGGTTGCTCGCGTGCAAGCTGCTCTTGAGGAAACCGGGCTTGCCCCTGAGCGATTGGAACTTGAGGTTACTGAAAGCGTTATGCTCGATAACACCAACGACGCCTTGGCCATTATGAAAGCGCTAAAAGCCTTGGGTGTTAGATTGTCTATGGATGATTTTGGTACGGGCTACTCATCATTAAGTTACATCCATACCTATCCTTTTGACGGTATCAAAATAGACCGTAGCTTTATCTCTGTATTGGACGGTACATCCAGTGGCGAGGCCATTATCGAGGCCATCATTGGTTTAGGCAGGGCGCTATCACTCACGATTACTGCTGAAGGCGTTGAGACCCAAGAGCAGCTTGAGTTACTGGCTCGGCTCAACTGCCATCAGGCCCAAGGGTTTTATTTGGGCCGTCCCATGCAGGGTGATTTGCTTATGATTCATTAGGATGTGTAGAAACACATCTTTCCCTATATATCAGGGGTCATGCTTAAGATCTAACATGACCTTAAGCGTTTGAAGGCATCCTGATCATAAGGGAAGCAAAGGGTAACTTTGCTTATGCTTGAACAGGGTGGGTTGTCGCAGCTTTGCCAACAACCCTAAGAAGGCTTGCGAGCCTGCCTCACCGCTGTCTGATTGGGGCAGGCAGGGTGACAAGCTTAACGTAGTCATCCCAAAAGGCTTGTTGATCTATACCAAACACCACCTTGGCTTTCTGAGTACCCATTGGAGGGGTTTTTTCATAACCCAATGATCTTCCATAATCCGGCCCGAAATGGGTGTCGATGTCTACCCACAAGTCTTTCGATTCGGTTACCAACTCTGGATGTACCAGAAACAGTGCTGGAAGACTGTCCCAGGTAAAACTCTGATAACCAGGGTCTTTGTCAAACTCTGGGCCTAGTACCGTTTTATACAGGTTTGGAATTGTCCCTTCGGTTGCAACGATACGCTTGTAGACTTCAGCGTTGAAAATGACCTTCTCACAGACATCGTTGGGAAAAATCACATGCTCTACAGGTGGGCGCAAAACAATCCTTGCCGCCTCTGGATCGAACCACCAGTTGAATTCAGCCGCAGGGGTGGTGTTGCCAGGTATTTCAATGGCACCTCCCATGTAGACGATACGTTTGATCAGCGGAACGATTTCTGGTGCGCTGCGGATGGCTAAGGCAATATTGGTCAAAGGGCCTACCGCAAGGATCGTGACTTCATGGGGATGCCGCTTGACGCTTTCGATAATGAACTGGGTTGCTGATTCAGGACGCAGCGTAGTGTGGGAAGCAAGGCCATCGGGTGGAGGCGTGAGCTGATCAGCTGAAGTTGGCCGTGCGTTTTGGAAGGCACCAGGCCAGCCCGCGCCAAATAGCGCCTGCTCATGTGGGTACGTGGCAATGTCATGCAACAGCGGGTAGGCTGCGCCCGAATAAACGCCAATCTCGTTTTCTACCCCCATACGCTCGACGGCCTTAAGGGCATCTACCTGCTCTTGATCAACCCAGGCGTTACCACTGACCAGCGTCATGCCTAGAAGCTCGATGCGTTTTTGCGCATGCAGTTGCGCCAGCATGATGAAAGCCTGTCCGTCATCGTTTAGTACGTTGAAATCGGTATCGAAAATCACTTTCTCCGCAGCGTATAAAGGGCTGGCCAAAAGACTAAAGGCCAGGGCTGCGGTGCAGTACCTGAAAAATGCTCGCATTGTTGTTATCTCTTGTTGTCATGATTCGGCACGCTGGACCATTAGGTAAGGCGCTTGTGTGCAGGTGCAGGAGTGTGGCCAAGCATAACGCAGAAACCGGCTGAGCTAATGCTCTGGGCTCATAGGGCGATAGGTGTTTGAGTAATATGAAGTAAAACGACAGAGCCCGGATAAACCTGTCCGGGCTCTGTTAAGGCAAATAACCTGATTACTGCTTTTACTTGGAATCAGGCAGGGCGTATGCGATCAGGTAATCGCCCATCTTGGTGCCAAAAGAGCCATGACCGCCGGCCATAATGACAATGTACTGCTTGCCATTGGCTTCATAGGTCATGGGGGTCGCCTGGCCACCTGCCGGTAAACGCGCTTCCCAGACCTTGTCGCCGTTAGTCACATTAAACGCTCGGATATAGTTATCCTGAGTACCGGCAATAAACATCAGGTTACCTGCGGTAGAGATAGGACCGCCCAGCATGGGAACGCCAATTTTCAAAGGCGGTAGCTGAAGACCCTGCAAGCTGTCGCGGATGGTACCGATACGCTTACGCCATACTACCTCATGGGTTTTCATATCGACGCCAGCGACGTAACCCCAGGCAGGCTCCTTACAGGGCAGGCCCAATGGTGAGAGAAAAGCATTGATTTCCACACCAAATGGCGTGCCATATTGAGGTTGAATACCGGTTTCGGTGCCAGTCCCTCTCGCGCCTTCCTCCGGCCACATGGGATTACCCGGGCCGCGCGGAATCAGCTTGGAGACAAAGGGCAGCGCCATAGGGTTCATCAGCGCCACCTGGCGATCAGGGTTAACGGAGATCCCGCCCCACTCGAATACGCCCAGGTTACCCGGGAAAACGAGCGTACCTTGCTCAGAGGGTGGGGTATATTGCCCCTTATAGCTCAGGCGCTTGAAGATGACGCGACACATCAGCTGGTCGAACATTGTGGCACCCCACATGTTCTTGTCAGTAAGTGTCTGGATAGGCGTCAGATTCAGTGCAGAGCGTGGTTGAGTCGGGCTTACCCAGTCACCCTCGGCGGCACCTTGTGGGGCAGGTACCTCAGTGATAGGCACGATAGGCTTGCCGTCACGACGATCCAGTACGAACAGGTTACCCGCCTTTGTAGGCACATAAATGGCAGGAGCAGTCTCTCCGGATTGTGTCTTTACATCAGCCAGCGTGGGCTGAGAAGGAACATCCATATCCCATAAGTCATGGCGGGTAGTTTGGTAGGACCAGACCAACTTACCCGTCGAGCCATTCAATGCCACGATCGCGCTGGCATAGCGTTCCATAAGCGGGGTACGATGACCGCCCCAAATATCCGGGGTTGCGTTGCCTGTTGGTACATAAACCACATCTGCAGCGGCATCATAGGCCAAAGGCGCCCAGGCATTGGGTGAATTATTTACCAGGGTCTGGCCATCCGTTGGAATGGCATTAGGGTCTTCCGCCCCCGTATCAAAAATCCACTTCAACTCACCGGTATTGACGTCGTAGCCACGAATAGCGCCAGAAGGCTCATGGACGGAGAAGTTATCAGTAACCGAGCCTCCAATGATGATGGTCGTCCCGGTTACAACAGGCGGGGAGGTAGGCTGCAAACCACCTGGGTAGGTGTAAGGGTGCATCTTCTTGAGATCCAGCTCGCCATTGTCGGCAAACTCACTACAGGGTTGACCATTGTCTGCGTTGATAGCAAACAGGCGACCATCATTGACAGGCAGGAGCACCTTGTGTGGACAGCTGGTTTGAGCTGGAGTCTTACCCGCAAGGCTAGCTGCAAACTCAGTGGTGTTGGCTTGGTCGTAATACGATACGCCACGGCAGGTCAGGTGCTGGTAAGAGGGCTCTGACCTGAGTTTAGGGTCGAATCGCCACTTCTCCTTGCCGGTAGCAGGGTCCAACGCGACCAATATCTGGTGCGTGGTACAGATATACATGTTGTCGCCGATCTTGATAGGTGTCAGCTCGTTGGTGGTTTCGCCCGAGTCATTTTCGGTTCTCGATTCACCGCTGCGAAACGTCCAGGCGACTTGCAAGTCCTTGACGTTATTTTCATTGATCTGATTAAGCGGCGAATATCGTGTTCCGCTCTGGGTCCGGCCGTAGGCAGGCCAGTCCGCCGGGCTGACACCCTCAACAGGCTGAGCTTGAGCGGGCTGCGCAGAAGCCATGCTGCCGCTTATTTCCTGCGGATCGTTGAAAATTGAGTACACCAGTACGGCAATAGCCAGCGCCAGTGTTGCAGACAGGAAAGTCTTACTGGCCCTGAGCCCTGCACCGATCCCGCGCGTCACTCCTGGTATCAAGAGCCAGATACCTAGCAGGCCTAAAATATCCAGGCGTGGCACCAAGGCCCAAAAATCTGTACCCGCTTCCCAGAGCCCCCATATAAGAGTGGCGAGCATTAATACCGCATAAAGCCAGATTGCAGTAGTAGAGCGACGCGCAAGCAGGACGGCACAAATCAACAGAACAATACCGCTGACCACGTAGTAATACGAGCCGCCTAATACTGCAAGCCATGCCCCTCCTATCATTAAAATCAGCGCGAATAGTGCTGTAATAATGACAGTAAACGTTCTCAATCCAGATCTTGTCGATAAAGTACTCATCAACGGTTTCTCTCTTTGTAAGAAGCGTGAATCCTTCAGTTAACTATCAAAGGCGTTATTGGATACCAAAACGGAATACGGTCGAGCTATTAAAGACCTCCCCAGGTTTTAATACCGTACTGGGAAATGCCGGCTGGTTTGGACTGTTTGGGTAATGCTGGGTTTCAAACGCAAATGCCTCGGTTTGCCGATACACCTTGCCGCCTGTTCCGGCTACGTTCCCTTTAAGAGCGTTGCTGGTGTAAAACTGCAGGCCAGGCTGTGTCGTCAGGCACTCAAGCGTGCGGCCTGTTTCAGGATCAATGACCTTGGCTGCGAGTTGTAACTCCTTTGGATCAGCGCTTTTGTTCAAGACCCAGTTATGGTCGAAGCCATGGGCATAAAGCAGCTGCGGGTCGTTACTGCGAATGTCTTTACCTATGGCCTTGGGTGTACGGAAATCAAACACACTGGCTTCGACAGGTTGTAAGGTGCCGGTGGGGATAGACTGGGCATCAGTGGGGAGATAATGATCAGCATTGATCTGTACCACTTGGTCTAGTACACCATGAATGCTGTCAGGGCCGGCCAGATTGAAGTAACTGTGGTTGGTCAGATTAAGGACAGTGCTCTTGTCAGTTTGGGCCTGATAGTCAATCCGAAAAGCATTGTCATTGGAAAGGCTATAGGTAACGGTGACCTGAAGATTACCCGGAAATCCCTGGTCGCCTTCTGGACTCTCCAGCGTTAGCGCGGCCTTGACGACCGGCCCTTCAGTCATCAGCGGTGTAACCTGCCAGACGCGCTTGTCATATCCCTTGTTGCCACTGTGCAGCGTATTGGGACCGTCATTTTTTTCTAGTTGATAGGATGCCCCATCAAGCACGAAGTGTCCCTTGGCGATGCGGTTAGCATAGCGGCCAATCAGCGCGCCGAAGTGGATACCCTCACGCGCATCAACGACTTCATAACCCTTCAGGTCATCGTAGCCAAGTACCACGTTGGCACGTTTCCCATCCCGATCAGGCGTAACAATCTCGGTAATGACGCCACCAAAGCTCAGAAAGGAAACGCTGACACCTTTGTCATTGGTCATGGTGTAGCGAGTCACCGGCTGACCATCCTGTGTGGTCCCATAGGGCGCTTGAATAAGCGTCGATGCCACACCGTATTGGCTACCCAGTAGGCTTAAAACAATAATAAGTAACCCTGAGGCGCGCATGTTTATATACCTACCTAATCCTTGCGATACAGCTCAGAGTCAAAATGTTACAAGTCGTTCGTTGCTTAAGAGCGATAATTCGGATTTAGAAATTCACGTAAAAGTGTTCTGGAAACTAGTAGGACTAAATATGTGCGAAGGGTAATGTTAGACGACAAACAGTGACGAGATTGATCGGGGTTGTTTGGTGGGCTATTTAGCAGAATGTTCAATATCGCTATGCCGTGATCTCCCCATTTTATAGCGATGAGGTCACTGGATATAAACAGTTATAATAGTAAGGCTATTATAATTTCATATAGGTGGTCTTTGTTCTGGCTTGATTTAACGCATTGTTTTATTTGTCTAAATCCATTTAGGCCATCATGAAAAGGTCGCCTGTTTAAGCTAAGGATTAAGCAAAAAGCTCTGCCTGTAAGATAGACAGTTGTCCTTTATAGTAAATCTAATGATTTATAGCGTTTGAGAGGTTGTTCAGAACAGATCAGCCAGGCAAGCGCTGTGACTTTACAGCACGACACTTATCAGAAGCGCCGCAGGCTGCTAGAAGGGTTTTCATGAGCCGCCTGGTACAGATATTTAGAAGGCTTATGAGTTCTCTTCAGGCGATTGCTTGGGGGCACATAATCGATCAATGGTTTGCTGCCCCATTCCTGTTAGGAAAAGGCATCGCCTTCAGGGCGCTAAAGTGCTCTGGCAAGCCATTTTGATGAACTTGCAATTGCTGCTGCGGTTCTACTGAGTCATGCATTCCATGACCAAGAGAGGCTGACATGACTCGTTTTACAAACAAGGTAGTGCTTGTAACAGGTGCAGGATCGGGCATTGGCGCTGCAACAGCCAAGCGATTCGCTGAGGAAGGTGCCAACGTAATATTGGTGGGTAGAACTGCTGAAAAACTTGAGCAGGTGGCTAACTCTCTCCCGGCTGATAGGAGCTACATTAAAACGACCGACGTGTCGGACCTGAGCCAGGTTGAACAATTGGTCGCCGATGTCGTCCAGAAGTACGGACGCCTGGATGTGCTGGTCAATAACGCAGGCACTGTAGCGGAAGGCAAGATTACCGAGGCGGATGTGGAAGACTGGCGCAAGGTAATGGCTACCGACCTTGATGGCGTGTTTTATTGCAGCCGATGCTCACTGCCAGAGCTGATCAAGCACAAAGGCTGTATCGTCAATGTCTCTTCGGTTTCGGGACTGGGCGGTGACTGGGGCATGAGTATCTATAATGCTGCCAAAGGCGCTGTTACCAATTTTACTCGGGCACTCGCCATGGATTTTGGCGAGGAGGGCGTTCGGGTCAATGCTGTATGTCCTAGCCTTACTAAAAGCGAATTGACGGAAGACATGCTAGGCAACGAGGCGCTTATGGCCAGCTTCAAGGAGCGTATCCCACTGGGGAGACCTGCTGAAGCGGAAGAAGTCGCTGACGTCATCGCCTTTCTGGCCAGCCATGACGCTCGGTTCGTAAACGGTGTGAATTTACCTGTGGATGGCGGACTTTCAGCGTCCAATGGTCAACCGAGACAAGCCTGATACAGGGTTCATTGTTGTGCGCCAGGCGGATATGCCAGTGTCGGTCTAAAGCGAGCGGCACTGGCGATTATTTCCTATCAGGCAGCAGGCATACATTCGATAATAAAACCGGTTCTTATCTCGCTGGTTCTAGTGTGTGTATGGTCTGAGCCGGACATCAATGCTAAATTTAAGGGTATGAAGTTAGTCCGAGCCCATTTTTTTTCTCTTGCCTGGATACTGGTTGCAGTCATCCTGCTCAATGGTCTCGCTTGCAGTTTGGGCCATGGTGTCATGCATGGGCAGACGTACCGCATCCCTTCGCTGCACGATACGGTGGTAGGAGTGGCTCATCATGCGCATCACTCCACTATGACCCGCGCAGCAGATGAGCATAAAGGCACTATGCACATGGCTGCCTCATCTCATACCTCGCCATTAGAGCAGCTCGCCATGAGCGATTGTGCGTTTGCGGGCACACTGCCCCTGGCGCTTCTGATGTTTGCTGCGCTGGGCTGGTTGCTTCGTTATAAACGGCAACGCCTGTATCAGATTGAAATCGGCCGTTGCCGACCTCCACGGGATACGTTTTCCTGCATTAATCCACGGGCACCCTGACAGCTCCTGGCTACACGTGCACTTTGCATTTACGTCCTAACCCTTTGTTAGCGGCAACCCTGTGTTGCCGTAGTGCTTAGCCGTGGTGAAATCACATGTCAGGTTCTTTGTCTGCGCCGGTTCAAAACAGCCCGAGCGCCTTTATCCAATTACTTAAAAGGCTGCATTTTTATATCGGGGTCTTTATCGGTCCCTTTTTATTCGTAGCGGCGCTGAGCGGGATTGTCTACGCTTTGACACCGCAACTTGAAAACTACCTCTATGCGGATGCCTTACATACCCATAGTCAGGGACCATCACTGAGTCTGGCTGCACAAGTACGGGCCGCACAGGCAGAAGTGGAGCCGTTATCGCGCGTTAGCGCTGTAAGACCAGCCCCTGCACCGGGTGATACCACGCGGGTCATGTTTAGTGAACCAAGCTTGAAGGCCTCTGAAAGCCGCGCCATATTTATCGACCCGGTGACGGGTGAAGTCAAAGGAGACATGAAGGTATACGGGACGAGTGGTGTTCTGCCATTACGAACCTGGCTCGATCAGTTCCATCGTGGTCTTTTGTTGGGCGATGTTGGCCGGATCTATAGTGAGCTGGCGGCATCGTGGCTATGGGTGGCTAGTCTGGGCGGTCTGGTGTTGTGGGCTTCACGGCGGATGCGTTTGCGCCATAAAACGCCTGCAGGCTTGCGTTCGCTACATGCCTCCACCGGCGTGTGGTTATTGATAGGGCTGCTATTCTTTTCCGCCACAGGGCTGACCTGGTCAGAGTATGCAGGTAGCAACATCGGCGTTCTACGTAGCTATTATGGTTGGTCGACCCCTGCCGTCTCGACTGAACTGAATAGTGCTACGGCTATGAAGATGCGCATGGATGAGCATGCCGAACACCATATGCACATGGATCATATGCCAAAGGCCGATCCGATTGATCCAGTACTGTTCGATCAGGTAATGGCCACCGCGCGTACCCAGCATATCGACGCTGCGAAAGTCGAAATCAAACCACCTATGCAGCCGGGCAAGGCCTGGACGGTGAGTGAGATCGACCGTCGCTGGCCTACTCATGTGGATGCCGTCGCCATCGACCCCAACACACTGGCGGTGGTAGATCATGTTACGTTTGCTCAGTATTCACTGCCGGCCAAACTGACCCGGTGGGGAATCGATGCACACATGGGGGTTTTGTTTGGCCTTGCCAACCAGTTGTTATTGATAGCGTTTGCAAGCGGACTGGTGGTCATGGTTGTTTGGGGGTACGTGCTCTGGTGGCGTCGCCGTCCGACCCTAAGCAGCGTGGCACAACCTGGCCTTATAGAAGCCTGGCGTGAGTTAGGGCTCGTTCAACGAATCCTGACGGTCGTGATCTCGGCAGCACTGGGCGTCTTTCTACCCGTATTGGGTATCAGCCTGCTCGCCTTTCTGGCCTGGGACCTTATTTTGGGGTTCAGGGCATCGTTTTCTGGGCTGAAACAAAGGCAACTGTAGATTCAAGCGTGGGCTGGCTGCACTGTAGACGCGGCCAGTCCTCATTAGAGTCTGATTTATAGAGCAAAACATCACATCGAGATCTGTCATGGCGCTCTGGTTGAGCCTGTCACGTCCTGAGTGCAAGCAGGATCCTGATTCATCGCTAACTTGATTACGTTCAACACTACTTCTTCATCTTCATCCGCTCGCCAGCTCATCGTAGTGTCTAGTTCTGCACTGATACCCTGTATGTCCCGAAGTACAACATAACGTTCATCAAGCGGCACCATCAGATCGGCAACCAGCATTACGCCCAGGCCAGCCTCTACCAGGCCAAGCCCCATTTGTGGGTTATTTGCCCGATAGTGCGTGTTGGGCTCAAAGCCCAGCAAAAACTGGGTTAAACGTGTCCCGGAAGCATCATGAGAGCCCATATAGCCGATAAAGCTTTCATGAATCAGGGTCTCGGGTGGAATACATTGCATGGACGCCAGGGAGTGATCCGTAGGTAAGGCCAGCTTGATCGGATAGGATGCAATTTTGTGCTGGCAGAGCTCCGCCGGCGGTGAAAGGGTCAGCGTAGGGCCAAATGACACGTCTATCTTGCGCTCCATCAGCGCCGGATACTGACCTGAAGGATGAAGCTCATCAACGTCCAGAAGAACATTTGGCATCACTCGGCGCATTTTGCGCAGTATTCTTGGGAGAATTCCTGAATACAACGCGCTGGCCACATAACCAATCCTCAGGGAGCCCGCAGCGCCGTTGGCCAGCTGTTTGGCCAGAAACGCCGTTCGCTCGCTATGTTGAAGTGTGATCTGTGCGTCCTTGAGCAGCAGGCGTCCAGCCTGGGTCAACGTGACATTGCGTTTGTTACGTATAAAAAGCGGTAGGCCAAACTCATGCTCAAGCGCTTTGATTTGCATACTTAACGCCGACTGGACGATACACAGGCGCTCTGCCGCACGGCCGAAATGTAACTCCTGTGCTAGTACCGTAAAGTACCTGAGATGCCTTAGCTCCATGATCACTCCAGATGATTAATTGATCATAATAAAGCGTTGGAAACTGATTAGTGAAACCTCGTAAGGTAGACTCATACAAGCCGCTTTTCGGAGTAATCTTATGAGTTCACTCAGCGCAAACGTCCAATACTCAAGCGAACCTCTTGGCAGGCAGCCAGTAGCCATTGGAAAGCTCCCCGGCCAGCAGAGCCCTTATGCCTTACGCAATGGGGAAGGACAGCACCTGTTGCTAGGAGATGTTGTTGTAACCTTTATCGCACGTAGCCAGGAGACCGGCGGGCTGTTTGAGGCATTTATTCTGTCTGGTAGTAAAGATACGCAATCGCCGCTCATGCTGCACAGCGAAACAGACAAGGCCTTGTACGTAATGGACGGCCAACTTGAGCTATTCCTAAACGGTGAGCTCCGTCTACTCAACCGTGGTGACTATGCTTACATCCCTTCACAGACACCGCATGCCTATCGGATGCTTAGCTGGCGTACGCGAGTGCTTGCGTGGACGACTGGACAGCAAGGGGCAGCCGTATACTCTGCGCTTGGTACACCTTTTTCGCGACCAGTACCGCCAGAGCAACCCGGCCCCACCTTGACCCGCCAGCAGTATCAATCGGTACTGTCAGATCTTGAGATACTGGATCAACCCATTGCCTGGGAGGACGCCCGTCCCGTGGTTGAAGCTGATCTGCCGTCCACTCGCCAGCCCTATGTCCTAAGAGAAGGTGAGGGTGAGCGGCTGGTGGCGGCTGATCAGGTGTTTTCCTTCCTGCAAACTCAGGCCTCAAGTGGGGACCGCTTCATTACGGTAATGACCGAAGGGCCTGCTGGAGAAGCCATTCCTCCTCATTACCATGAGGAACACGCGGAAAACTTCTTTTGTATCGATGGCCATATGACGATGTGGATCAATGGAGAAGAGATCAAAGTTCTGCCCGGCGACTATATTCAAGTGCCTGCGCACTGCGTTCACTCGTATCGCCTGGATGCACCGTACACGCGCTTCCTGGGATGGTTGATTCCTGGCCTCTTCGAGCCTTTCTTCCGCTTGATTGGCGATCCTTACGAGCCACACCTTTTTCCACTCGACCCGCCAGCGTTCCGCTTTGACCGCGTTCTGGCCAATCTGGATACGATCGATCTGAAAGTACTGCCACGTCAGTAATGGTCTGGAGGAGTCAATATGCCAACCTTTCTTGATATTCCCTTTGCGGCTCCTGACGGAGAGGTGCTTAAAGCCGATCTCTACCTGCCAGACTCAGTCGACGCTCCACCGCCTGTCATCTTGTTCTTGCACGGGGGCGGTTGGCGATTTGGCGATCGCAAGTTGGCGCCTGACCTGCAGCGATACTTTGCTTCCCAGGGGTTTGCGATGGCGAGTATTGATTACAGGCTGTCTACCGTTGCGCCGTTTCCTGCTGCTGTAGAGGATGTAAAAACAGGAATCCGCTGGCTTCGCTCCGTGGCTGACCAATATGGGGTCGATGCTTCCCAACTAGGCATATGGGGCTCCTCGGCCGGCGCCCATCTAGGCGCGCTGGCGGCGCTGAGTGGCTCAGAGCGCTTTGCTGGAGACGCTTATGCGGAATATTCCAGCGACGTTCAAGCGCTGGTAGATGGTTATGGCCCGACTGACTTTCTCAGACAGGACGAATTTCGTGACCCTGACGGCAAGCCCTCGGACGATCCAGAATCCATCCAGCTACCCGCGGGTAAACGAAGTACGGACCCGGATTCGCTAGAATCACTTTTTATCGGTGCGCCTATTTTAGAAGTGCCGGATCAGGTGGCTCAGGCCAACCCTATAAGCCATATCCGGCCCCAGAACACGCCGTTTCTGATCCTTCACGGGTTAAGTGACACCGCGGTGCCCTGGCAGCAAAGCGAGATGCTATATAACGCGCTTGCTCAGGCGGGGTGTAATGCGGAGCTTGTGCTTATCGAGGGGTTAGGACACGGATTTTTCAATCGTAACGATCTGGATGAAAGAGGCCCTTTCCATCTGCAGTACAGGAATACCCAAAAGCCGGACGAGGTACTCCACCAGCGTGGTTGCATTTTTCCAATGGTTGCAGAGTTCTTTAGTAAGACCCTAACCGCAAAAGCCAGGCTGATCTGAGTGCTACAACAGGCTATTTAAGTTGGATAAAGGTATATGCGAGCAGGTCTGGGGGATTCTGCTCATGAAACCCGCTTGTGCTCGCTTTAGGCAGTCTTAACGTATTGCTTGAGCGCGCCGTTTGGCCGGTGTCCCTTTTATAAGCAAGGGCGATTCGAGAGTTAGCGGCGACGATTAAGATCCTTTAAGCCGAACCAGAGAACCGCCTGGGTGCTAAAACCGATGATAAGGACAAAGAGTCCCACTGCCATAAAGGTCCAGTGGGAAAAGACATAGCCCAGGCAGACCACAACCGCCGCAACGATGCCAATCAGCAAAGGCGCACGGCTAAACCAGAGCGTTTCATGGTGAGCTCGTGATTCAAGCATGGAAACCCATTCTTCCCTGTTCCTACGCATTGGTTTTTACCTGTTTGACTGAAGCAGTTGTGTCTTCCGTGAGTGTAGTCAGCATTTGAACTAGCGCAGCTCGCCTAGCATAAGCCTTTCAACTATACGACCAAATGCCTTATGGCGTTGCGCCATAGCCTATAAGAACACCGCTTCGCGCCTGCTAACAGCCACTGCCCCAATTGAGGAATCGAGCTAACTAAAGTATGGCATGCAGAAGATCGGCGAAGCGCACCGCGGTCTGCTCTTCAAGTACATGGTGGCCATCTTGGATAACCCAGCGGCCAGCCACCATCACATCACGGATTTGCCGATCATGGCCAGCAAACAGCCAGCGGTTGAGTAGGGCATCTTCTTTGGCGCTGGCGACGTAGGGGTCATTTTCATCGAGCACGAGCCAGTCTGCACGCCTGCCTACCTCCAGGGCGCCAATAGGTTGCCCCAGTGCTTGTGCGCCGCCAGCAAGCGCCGCCTCAAATAGAGTGCGGCCTACGTTGGGCTGATGCGATCTATACAGCCGATTACGGCGCTCGTCCCGTAAGCGTTGACCGTATTCGAGCCAGCGTAACTCTTCCACGATGCTGACAGAAACATGACTGTCCGAGCCAATGCCCAGACGTCCGCCTTGGCTCAAGTAGCTCACCGCCGGAAAGATACCATCGCCCAGATTGGCTTCGGTCGTTGGGCACAGCCCTGCAACGGCACCACTTCGCGCCATAAGCATCACTTCATCCGCTTGGGCATGTGTCGCATGGACCAGGCACCAGCGAGCATCGACCGGAATGTGGTCATATAACCATTGCAGTGGGCGACGACCAGACCAGGCGAGGCAGTCCTCTACTTCTTTTTGCTGTTCGGCAATATGAATATGGATCGGCATATTAGTCTCTGCCTGGGCGATTACCGTATGGATCTGCTGTTCGGTCACGGCGCGCAGGGAATGGAAACATAAACCAACCCGTTGGCTTGGCCGTTGGGCAAGTTCAGCCTGAAGGTGTGCAACCAGTTGCAGGTAACTATCGGTACTGTTGATGAAACGGCTTTGTCCATCTGTAGGTACTTGGCCACCAAACCCTGAATGGGAGTACAGAACCGGTAGAAGGGTCTGGCCGATGCCAATGTCTTGTGCGGCTTGGCTCAACCGCAGCGCCAGTTCCGCCTGATTTGTATAAGGTCGACCGTCCCGGTCATGGTGCAGGTAATGAAACTCCGCGACGCTGGTATAACCGCCCTTGAGCATTTCGATATAGAGCTGGCGTGCTATGAGCTCGATATGATCTGGCTGGAGCCGCCTGACCAGGGTGTACATCAGGTCACGCCAGGTCCAGAAACTGTCGTTGGGGTTGCCAGCGACTTCTGCAAGCCCTGCCATGGCGCGCTGAAACGCATGAGAGTGCAGATTGGGCATGCCGGGCAGGACGGGCCCCCTGAGTCGCTCCCCCTGATCCGCCGAAGTGTTCGGTATAAGCCGTTCGATAATGCCATCTTCCGAGACTTCGATTCGTACGTTTTGTGTCCACCCCTGGGCTAACAGGGCGCGCTCAGCAAAATACCCATGCATACGCATATCCTGGCAAAGATTATACTTGTATATACATATACAGATGTATGCGGGGGCCGTAAACTTGAAACCCTACGACTCCAGGAATTTGTTGATGACTACCAAGCCAGCCTATCTACCCGAGGGCCTGGAAGCCGCGCCTGCACCACTCTATACCCGCGTGAAGCATACGATCGTTCAGCAGATTCAGAACGGTAAATGGCCGCCTCACCACAAGATTCCCTCCGAGAGCGAGTTGGTAGCCGAACTAGGCGTTAGCCGTATGACGGTTCACCGAGCCTTGCGCGAGTTGACGGCGGACGGGGTACTCATACGAATGCAGGGTGTTGGAACCTTTGTGGCGGAGCCCAAAGGGCAAGCGGCTCTATTCGAGATACACAGCATCGCTGATGAAATCGAATCGCGTGGGCATTGTCATCGGGCTCAGGTGCAAATGCTGGAGGCTACGACCGCTACTCCAGAGCTGGCGGCGCTCCTGAACGTGCGTGAAGGGCAAGAAGTGTTTCATTCCGTCCTCGTTCATTACGAAAACGATGTGCCGGTGCAGATAGAAGATCGTTACGTGAATGCATCCCTGGTACCGGATTATCTGGCGCAGGATTTCACGCAGATAACGCCTCATGCTTACCTGACTCAGGCCGCGCCGCTAAGTGAAGGGGAGCATGTCGTAGAAGCAATTCTGGCTTCCGCGCAGGAATGCGCCTGGCTTGACATTGCGCCTGGCGAGCCGTGCTTGTTAATACGGCGACGTACCTGGTCAGGCGGGCAAACGGTTACCAGTGCCCGACTGATCTACCCCGGCTCACGTTATCGGTTGGAAGGACGTTTCGCCTCATGAGCGCCAAGCTATTGCGTTGTGCCAGTTATTCCCGCATGCCCTGGAAGAATGGCGCAGGCGTTACGCTTGAAATCGCCCGGGATACTAGCGGTAGCCAGAGTGGCTTCGATTGGCGGTTTTCCGTTGCAGATGTCGAGGTGCCGGGGGACTTCTCAGCGTTCGCAGGGTATCAGCGCATCATCACCGTGCTGGAAGGTATGGGCATGACACTGACAGTAAACGGTCAGCGTTCCCGCCTACTACGGCCACTCGATCCGTTTGCCTTTGCCGGTGAGGCTGTAGTGAGTTGCGAACTGCTTGAGGGTCCAGTGCGTGACTTTAACCTGATCTATGATCCAGCTCGATTCCAGGCGCGCCTACAGTGGCAGACGATATCAGATAAGGTCAGCCTGTATACCTCAGCCGCGGTCATCCTGATTCTTAGCGCAGGCGACTCGCTGACGGTTGAGACAGGCACTGAGTCCGCTCAACTTGGCGTACAGGATAGTTTCCTGATCGAGCAAGCGGGCGAATTGAAGGTACTACGCCTTGCGTCTAGTAGCACCGTGGCCTGCTGTCTGGTCGAGCTGACGCCGGTCTGACTCAGCGTGCGCGATTACCCCCGTTGACAGGAAAGCGGCTACCCAGCCGATAGCGGGAGGAAGGATGCAGGAACCGCACATAGGTCACGGTCTGACGGTCGGCCCAGGTGCGGCGCATCAGGACCAGACAAGGCTCGGACGGGTCAATCTTTAGCGCCTTGCATTCGTCTGCGGTAGGCAGAGTCGCATCGACAATATGCTCCATCTCATCAACCGGGACGTGTTGCAACAGATATTGGGAAGGCTGTAAATGCTCACCGAAACGCTGCTGAAGAAACTCCGGCGCCATGGCAGGGTTGATATAGCGGTCTTCCAGTTGAACGGGTATGCCTTCTTCGCAATGCACACACACGATATGAAAGACAGAGCTTCCGGTAGGTAGTTGTAGCGCTGCGGCCACTGTCATCGACGCGGCTTCGCGTGTAGCTTCGAGGATCTCGCAGCTGTAGCGGTGACCGCGAGCAGCGATCTCATCCGCTATGTTTGCAATCATCAGCAGATTCGACTGTGGCTTGCGATCCGCCACAAAGGTACCCACACCGGCAATCCGTATGAGTTGGCCCTCGGCGGTCAGCTCCCGAAGCGCTCGGTTGACCGTCATGCGCGACATGCCCAGCTCCGCAACCAGGCGGTTTTCCGAGGGGATAAGATCCCCCGGCTTCCATTCCCCCAGGCGTAACTTGCCTTCAACAAAGGATTTCGCCTGGCGGTACAGGGCTTGCGGCGCGTTCTTCTCGGTCATCGACAACTGTTTTCCATGTAGTAACAGAAAGCATTCAAAGTATGGGGCAGCGCCTGCGCGGTTGATTGGTTTCCTTCAGGCTGCCCCTGAATACTCGCATATATCGGGACAGCCAATCCTTTATGCATAGACTGATTCAGGCAATAACCTTTCCAGGGTTGAGAATGCCATTCGGGTCGAAGGTCTGCTTGAGTTGACGCATGACGTCCATGGCCTCGGGTGTAACCGAGTGATGCAGATAATTACGCTTAAGCGCACCGATACCATGCTCAGCGGACACCGAACCCTTGCGTCCTCCAACCGCCGTATAGATCAGGTCATTCAGCGCGTCCACAGGTGAAGGCTCCGGCAGTGAGTTCAGATCTATGGTGACATGGAGACTACTGTCGTCGATATGGCCGAAATACAAGGTGTGGTGGCCTGGAAAGCGGCTATCCAGCTGCTGCTGGCAGTCCTGGATAAAGGCGTCGATTTCGCCCATCGGCAGGCTGAGGTCGAAGCTCAACGGGCTGAAGCGTGCCGAAAACTCACGGGTCGCTTCCCGCACCTTCCAGAGCTGGCGCGCCTGGAGGGGCGAAGCCGCAACGACCGCGTCGGTAACGTCTCCAGTGCCACGCGCGTCAGCTAGCAGGGCCTCAAGCGCCTCGCCTGAACCGGTTGATTCAAATAGGACATAAAGCGGCTTGTCACTCGGCAGAGGGGCGGCATGGCCTGACCACTCCACACCTATCTGATAGAACGCCGGCCACATGACCTCATAGGCCTGGGGCGTCCCGATCCGCTTTTGCAGCGCACGCAGCAGCTGTACCGCATTGGCATAGTCGGGCAGCGCACACATTGCTGTCGTGACATGACCGGGTAGCGGCTGCAGCTTGAGTACAGCACGCGTAATGACGCCCAATGTGCCTTCCGAACCGATAAAGCACTGTTTCAGGTCATAACCTGTGTTGTTCTTTATCATCTTGTTCATGAGGTTGAGCACTCGGCCATCAGCAAGAACAACCTCAAGGCCAAGTACCTGATCACGGGTCATGCCGTAGCGAATAACCGAATTGCCGCCAGCATTGGTAGCAATGTTGCCGCCAATCTGACAAGAGCCCCGGGCTTCGAGATCAAGCGGAAACAGAAAGCCTGCTTCGGCAGCGGCCTGCTGGATTGTCTCCAGCCGGGTTCCTGCAAGCACCGTCATGGTGGCCGCCGCCGCGTCGATTTCCTCGATACCTGCCATATGCTCCAGCGACAACGCGATGTCACCTGCGCGGGGCACGCTACCGCCAGCAAGCCCCGTCATTCCTCCTTGCGGGACTACCGGCTGTTTGTGTGTGTTGCAGATACGCAGCATTTTGGACACTTCTTCCGTGGTACGAGGAAGTAGCAGAACGTTCGGGCAGGTAGGGCCGTAATGGCTCCAGTCCGTGTGGTGGCGCGGATTGATTGCTCCACCGGTGACAATGGCCCTGCTGTCCAGAATGTAGCGCAGCGTGGCTAAGGTTTGTTCGATCAGGTTCATGTATGGTCACCCGTAAGAAAAGGAGAGCGGTTCTGACAAAAGAACCAGTCGCATAAGGGGCGGGTGTCTAACAGCGCCAGGGCGAGCCGCAATGCTCGCGCAGAATATCCAGGGCATAGCGTGCGCCAGCCTTTTCGCTTTCGCCGACGGCAACATCGGAGGCATAGGCTTTGGAGATATTGGTGTCGCGTCGAATACCGCTGCTGTACAGAATACAGCGTTTGCCCTGAACAGCAGCTGCAATAGCGCCAACGCAGTTGATTGATGAGCGGAATGCTATCGAGTTGGCGTCTACGATAACGGGTAATGACATGCTCAGTTTAGGCCTAGCCCGACACATCACGTGGAGCATGCACGCCCTTGGGGTGCGGATCGCTGGAAATCCAAAACCACATTGAGCAACACGTCTGGCGATGGCGGCGCAGAGGGTTTTATCTCCCGCGCCGCTGTATTACCCATGTCAGATGGGTAATGCGGTGAGTCGAGTCGCATAGGTGCCCGAGTCAATGCATTGCATCAGCTCTACTTCTGCTCCCAGTCTGAAATCAACACGGCTTGGTAGGCTGCATCAGTCTCCAACTTGGGCATATAGCTGTTCAAAAGGTACCCACCGAGCAAAGAGGCCGTTTTCCACCCAGGCCCGCGCCGCTGCTATATCAGGGGCAAAATAGCGGTCCTGATCATAATGAGGCACCTCTTCACGGATCATTGCCAGGACTTCACGAAGCTTGGTTGAGGTCTTGAGAGGCGCATGCAACTCGATGCCTTGTGCTGCACCGAGCAGTTCAATCGCTACGACGGCGGAGCTGTTGCCAGCCATATCAAGCAGTCGGCGCGCTGCAAAGGTCGCCATGGAAACATGATCCTCCTGATTGGCCGAGGTGGGGAGGCTATCAATGGAAGCAGGATGCGCCAGCGTTTTGTTTTCCGAGGCGAGCGCCGCCGAAGTCACCTGAGCGATCATGAAGCCGGAGTTCAGTCCACCTTCCTTTACCAGGAACGCGGGCAGGCCGGAAAGTGCAGGGTCTACCAGTTGAGCAATACGGCGCTCGGAGAGCGCACCGATTTCCGATATGGCAAGCGCAAGAACATCCGACGCCATGGCCACAGGCTCAGCATGGAAGTTGCCGCCAGAGAGCACGTCGCCCTCCGCGGCAAACACCAGCGGATTATCTGAAACGGCATTGGCCTCTCGTAGAAATACCCCTGCGGCGAAGCGCAAGTGGTCAAGACAGGCACCCATGACCTGTGGCTGACAACGCAGGGAGTAGGGGTCCTGGACGCGCTTGCAGTCCCGGTGGGAGTCACGTATTTCGCTGCTGGCCAGCAGGTCCCGGTAGAGCGCTGCCACGTCGATCTGACCCGGCTGGCCGCGCACGGCCTGGATACGCGGATCGAAGGGGACATCAGAGCCTTTCAAGGCATCAACGGTCAGTGAGCCGGCTACCACAGCGGCAGAAAAAAGTTTTTCGGCAGCAAACAGACCACGCAAGGCCAGCGCCGTAGACACCTGGGTACCGTTGATCAACGCCAGGCCTTCCTTGGGCCCAAGCGTGAGAGGGGTAAGGCCGGCAATTGCCAAGCCTTCGGTAGCCTCCAGAGTACGACCTTCATGACGGACCTGACCGACTCCGATCAACACCGACGACATATGCGCGAGCGGTGCCAGATCCCCTGAGGCGCCTACCGAACCCTGAGAGGGGATGCAGGGGTATACCCTGGCGTTATACAGCGCAAGCAATGCGTCGATGACCTGTCGGGTTATCCCGGAAAATCCTCGCGCCAGGGACCCGATCTTGAGCACCATGATCAGACCGACACTGGCATCATCCAGTAGCTGACCGGTTCCCGTGCAATGAGACAGGATCAGGTTACGCTGCAATGTCGCCAGGGATGGAGTCGGGATCGACGTACGCGCTAAAAGGCCAAAGCCTGTATTGATGCCGTAGACGGTGCGCTCGCTGGCTATGATGTCACGAATCGTCTGGGTGCTCTGTTCGATAACCGCGTGACAGCTTGAGTCAAGGCTGACCGCGACCTGTTGCTGATACACGGTGCGGAGATCATCGAGCGTGAACTGGCCCGGCTGGATAACAAGAGTTGGATGCATGATAGGTCCTGTATGCATGGGCAAACGTTGAGAATGAATAACTCACGTACATGCCTGTATATACAGGACGAGCAATATCCAGGCCAAACATCGTGTGAACTCTTTTTATCAAGCTTTTTGGGCTCTACTTAAAGCAGGCATCCTATACGACTGCACAATAATGTAGCGTTTTTGCCCACTGATTAGGCAGCGGTAACGCTAAGGCGATCTAAATATTCTCAAGTCGGGGCGACGTGTTTTAGTCCTCTGATACAGATTCTCCAGTCTACATCGGCTTAAGGTATATCGCGGGCAACAGGTCATAGCGATTTTAGAACAGCTGGCCTTATATTTGCTTTGCTTGTATATACAAGTAAGTACATAAAGTGCGTTGTTACGTTTGAACACCAGGAGCTGCTATGTCGGAACCAACCCGTTACCGTGATACGACTGTTCGAGCCCCGCGCGGCACTGAGTTGAACGCAAAAAGCTGGCTGACTGAAGCACCCCTGCGCATGCTGATGAATAACCTTGATCCTGAGGTAGCGGAAAATCCTAATGAGCTGGTTGTCTATGGGGGAATTGGTCGAGCTGCGCGTAATTGGGAATGTTTCGATGCCATCGTAGCAACGCTCAAGACGCTGGAATCTGACGAGACGCTGTTAGTCCAGTCTGGCAAACCAGTGGGTGTTTTCAAAACCCATGCAAACGCACCCCGGGTGCTGATAGCCAACTCCAACCTTGTGCCCCATTGGGCCAGTTGGGAGCACTTCAATGAGCTCGATGCCAAAGGCCTGATGATGTATGGCCAGATGACAGCGGGGAGCTGGATCTATATCGGCAGCCAGGGCATTGTTCAGGGCACGTATGAAACGTTTGTTGAGGCCGGGCGCCAGCATTATAAAGGTGATCTCAAGGGCCGATGGATTCTGACGGCTGGCCTGGGCGGCATGGGTGGGGCACAACCATTGGCCGCGACATTGGCTGGCGCCTGCTCACTCAACATTGAATGCCAGCAGAGTCGAATCAACTTCCGTCTGAAGACCCGTTACGTAGACGAGCAAGCCAGGGACCTGGACGATGCGCTGGTGCGCCTTGAGCGCTACACGGCCGAGGGCAGGGCAATCTCCATCGCCCTGCAGGGTAATGCGGCAGAAATCCTGCCTGAGCTGGTACGTCGCGGGATACGGCCTGACATGGTCACTGACCAGACCAGCGCCCATGACCCACTCAATGGCTATCTTCCCAAGGGGTGGGAGTGGGATACCTATCGTGCCCGAAGCAAGGCCGAGCCTGCGCTGGTCATCAAAGCGGCTAAGCAGTCTATGGCTGAACACGTTCAGGCAATGTTGGCATTTCAGACGATGGGAGTGCCAGTCTTTGATTACGGTAATAACATTCGGCAGATGGCCAGGGATGAAGGTGTCCTGCGGGCCTTTGATTTTCCTGGCTTTGTTCCGGCATATATCAGGCCACTGTTCTGCCGTGGCGTAGGACCGTTCCGCTGGGCAGCGTTATCAGGTGATCCTGAAGACATCTACCGGACCGATGCTAAGGTCAAGCAACTCATTCCAGATGATGCACACCTGCACCGTTGGCTGGATATGGCCAAGGAGCGTATCAGCTTCCAGGGCCTGCCAGCTCGAATCTGTTGGGTTGGTCTGGGGTATAGAGCCCGATTGGGGCTGGCCTTCAACGAGATGGTACGCAGTGGCGAGCTTAAAGCCCCGGTAGTGATCGGACGCGACCATCTTGATTCCGGCTCGGTTGCCAGTCCCAACCGCGAGACTGAAGCCATGCGTGACGGCTCCGATGCTGTGTCGGACTGGCCACTGCTCAATGCATTGCTCAACACTGCCAGCGGGGCGACCTGGGTTTCGTTACACCATGGTGGCGGTGTAGGCATGGGCTTTTCGCAACACTCAGGCATGGTCATTGTATGTGACGGTACTGACGAGGCTGCCGAACGCATTGCCCGCGTATTACATAACGATCCGGCATCTGGCGTTATGCGCCATGCCGATGCGGGATATGACATCGCCATCCGATGTGCACAGGAGCAGGGGCTCAATCTGCCGATGATTACACCAACGGCATAGAGGCGGACGCCGTATGTGCGAACGCGACCGCCTGGGCTCCCGACCCATCAGGATGGTTATGGCAAAAACACCGCGTTGAATTCAGGCGAAAAGCGCTTGATGCAGGACGGAGTATGTTTATGAAACGCCTCTGGCAGAATTGTCATCTCGCCACAATGAAAGACTGTACCTACGGTATCGTTACGCATGGCGCATTGGTGACTCAAGGCAACCTTATTGAATGGGTTGGGCCGCATAGCGCCGTTCCTGCCCAGCATTATGATGAAATCCATGACCTCCAGGGCGCGTGGGTCACCCCGGGGCTGATCGACTGCCATACCCATGCCGTCTTTGGCGGTAACCGCAGCGGCGAATTCGAGCAACGCCTGCTGGGGACAAGCTACGCTGATATTGCCAGAGCGGGGGGAGGCATCGCCAGTACGGTTCGGGCCACCCGGGATGCAAGCGAAGATGAATTGCTTGCAAGTGCTCGAAAGCGTCTGGCCAGCCTGTTACGCGAAGGGGTAACTACCCTTGAAGTGAAGTCTGGTTATGGGCTGGACTTGGCCTCCGAACGAAAAATGCTGCAAGTGGCGCGTCAGTTAGGTCAGAGGCTACCGTTAACGGTTCGTACTACCTGCCTGGCGGCCCACGCATTGCCACCCGAATATGCTGGGCAGCCGGATGCTTTTATCACACACATCTGCGAAACCCTTCTGCCAACCCTGGCGAGAGAAGGGCTGGTAGATGCCGTAGATGCGTTTTGTGAGCACTTGGCATTTTCACCTGCCCAGGTGGAGCGGGTTTTCCAAGCGGCCCATGCACTGGGCTTACCGATCAAGCTGCACGCTGAGCAGCTATCCAGCCTGGGTGGTTCCAGTCTGGCAGCACGCTATAAAGCCCTGTCGGCTGACCATCTTGAATATATGACGGAGGCCGATGTGAAGGCCATGGCTGCCTCCGGTACGGTGGCTGTTCTCTTACCGGGCGCGTTCTACCTGCTACGCGAAAAGCAACTACCACCAATCGACAGGTTACGCGAGGAAGGTGTGCCTATTGCACTGTCTACAGACATGAACCCAGGCACCTCGCCTGTTCTATCGTTGCGCCTCATGCTCAACATGGCTTGCACATTGTTTCGCCTTACGCCGGAAGAGGCCCTGGCTGGCGTTACGGTACACGCCGCCAAGGCTCTAGGCCTGGCAGCTACCCACGGAACCTTAGAGGTGGGCAAGGTAGCTGACTTCATCGCCTGGGATATCGAGCAGCCCGCCGACCTGGCCTATTGGTTAGGCGGAGACCTGCCCAAGCGCATTGTTTATCATGGAGAGGAAGTAGTTCATGGATAATGTCTTGACCTTTAAGCCGGGTCGCGTGCCGCTGCTCATCAGCATGCCCCACGCTGGAATACGGCTCACACCGGCTATTGAGGCTGGGCTAGCCGATGATGCCCGATGCCTGCCTGACACCGACTGGCATATCCCTCGGTTGTATGCTTTCGCCACTGAGCTAGGCGCAAGCATGCTGAGCGCCAACTACTCCCGTTTTGTAATCGACCTGAACCGCCCGGAAGACGATACACCGCTTTATCCTGGTGCCACGACCGGTTTGTACCCTGATACGTTATTTGATGGAAAATCGCTGTTTCTGGATGGCAAGGCTCCGTCTACCCAGGAGAGAGCGCTGTACCTGGATACGATATGGCGACCTTACCACCAGACCCTGGCCGCTGAATTAAAGCGGCTACGCGACCAATTTGGCTATGCGCTATTGTTCGATGCGCACTCTATCCGTTCACACATCCCGCGGCTGTTCGATGGAACATTGCCTGACTTTAATCTGGGGACCTTCAACTGCGAGAGTTGTGCCTCAGCATTGGCTGATCGCCTTAGAAGCGTGTGTGCCAGGGCAGAGGGGTATACCCATGTTCTGAACGGCCGTTTCAAGGGAGGCTATATCACCCGTCATTATGGCGACCCCGCCGCCAATATCCATGCAGTCCAACTGGAACTGGCGCAGAGTACCTACATGGAAGAAATAGAGCCATTTGGGTACCAAGAGAACGTGGCTCATCGTACGCAAACTGTGCTTAAAGCTTTAATTGCTGAGATGTTGGCTTGGGGAAACGATCACTATTCGTGACGTACCCTATTGGTTTGAAGTGGTTGCGCTTGTAGACAGTAGAAGCTGGCTAGCAGCCTTCTGTGCGTATTCGCTTGCGGTCATTCAGAGAGCCGCTTCTCTCTTGCATATCGCCTCGCAGTCCGCTCTGTTTCAAAATGTATCTAGATCCGATGCTCACGAAATGGCACAGTACGGGGCTAAATAATGACTATAACGAGAAACCGTTCATGTCCGTGCCTACTGCCCAGGCTGATACGTCTGTTCGCCCAGCCTCTGCCACCAGTCCCCTTGTAATGAGCATTGTCTTCTCCTGCGCGCTTGCGCATCTGATCAATGACCTGATCCAGTCTGTTCTCCCTTCTATCTATCCGATGCTGAGAGAAAATTACGCGCTGACGTTTACTCAGGTAGGTCTTATTACCTTGACCTTTCAGGTAACAGCCTCGTTATTACAACCGTGGATTGGCTTTTATACAGACCGCCATCCAAAACCATATCTGCTTCCGGCTGGCGCGGTCTGTACATTGCTGGGCATCCTGCTACTAGGCTTTGTGGATACCTTTTCAACGATCCTTGTGGCATCAGCCCTGATAGGCATCGGCTCCTCTACATTCCACCCCGAGACCTCTCGAGTCGCCCGTCTGGCTTCAGGCGGCCGCTTTGGGCTGGCGCAGTCTACCTTCCAGGTGGGCGGCAATGCAGGAACGGCTATTGGCCCTCTGCTGGCAGCAGCACTGATCATTCCTTTTGGTCAATCCAATATCGTGTGGTTTGGCCTTTTCGGACTATTTGCCATCGGTGTGCAATACAGGCTTAGCGTCTGGTATCGAGGTCACCTGAATACCTCTGGCAAAAAGAGCGGTCATGGGGCCACGCATGGGCTTTCTCGCCGCCAGGTCACTACCGCTCTGGTTGTGCTGGCGCTGCTGGTATTCTCCAAATACATCTACATGGCTAGCATCACGAGTTACTTCACGTTTTATCTGATCGAGAAGTTTGGCTTGTCAGTGGCCAGCTCTCAGCTTCACCTGTTCCTGTTTCTAGGCGCTGTGGCCGCAGGCACCTTTTTTGGCGGACCCATTGGTGACAAGATCGGACGCAAGGCCGTGATCTGGTTTTCCATTCTTGGCGCAGCGCCCTTTACACTCGCCATGCCGTACGTTGACCTGTTCTGGACGAGCGTACTGAGCGTCATAATAGGCTTTATCCTGGCTTCGGCGTTTTCAGCTATTGTGGTTTATGCGCAAGAGTTAGTGCCGGGTAATGTAGGCATGATTGCCGGCGTATTTTTTGGGCTTATGTTCGGCTTTAGCGGTATTGCCGCCGCAGCGCTGGGCCATTTGGCAGATCTACGCGGAATCGAATACGTTTATACGCTCTGTTCCTTCATGCCGCTGCTGGGCATTCTTACCATTCTTCTGCCCTCTACCCAGCCAAAGCGCGCGCCCTGACCCAGAGGCTGACAAGGCGATAGCTCAAGGGGCTACCCAATTTCCCCTTGAGTTCTACACGATGACTTATGTCTGAGCTTGCGTCTCTGCCTGCTCTTCTGTGCTTTTCTTTTTGGTAACCGTGTAATTGAGCTATCCGTCAAAAGCCAGCATCAATATCCTGTAATGAAAGAACATTCTTTCCGCTATTCAATAAGAGCTAATGAGAGTAGGGCCCGTTATGCTCATGTCTCGGGGTTGGAATCAGACAGATCAATAGGAGCTATATGGAGCACAACATTCCCCTGATCACAACTATTGCAGTGGGGCTTGTTGTCGCATTGATATTGGGTTTTCTTGCTGAAAAAGTGAAGTTACCTCCACTGCTTGGATATCTCTTGGCAGGCATTTTCATAGGTCCATCCACACCTGGCTTTGTCGCCGATATGAATATCGCCTCAGAGCTTTCCGAAATTGGCGTGATGCTGTTGATGTTTGGTGTGGGGCTGCATTTTTCAATTGGTGATCTGCTTTCCGTCAAGCGCATCGCCATTCCTGGGGCCATTGTACAAATGAGCCTTGCCACGGTCCTTGGCGCTGCGTTGGCGCACTGGTGGGGCTGGAGTTGGGGCAGTGGGCTTATCTTTGGCTTGTGCCTGTCTTGCGCCAGTACGGTGGTCCTTCTCAAGGCGCTGGAGGCACGTGGCATATTGGACAGCATGAATGGCCGGATTGCCGTCGGATGGCTAGTGGTTGAGGATCTCGCCACTGTATTGGTACTGGTGCTCCTGCCACCGCTGGCGGGTATGCTTGGCAGTACAAGCGAGGCATTGCCTGCTCAGGACGGCCCGCTTTGGATTACGCTGGGCAAAACCCTGCTGCAAATCGTTGCGTTCGTTGCGTTGATGCTGGTTGCGGGCCGCCGAGCATTACCGTGGCTGCTCTGGCAGGTAGCACGTACCGGCTCGCGCGAGCTATTCACACTGGCCGTGGTAGCCATTGCCATAGGCATCGCCTTTGGCGCATCCAAGCTGTTCAACGTATCCTTTGCGCTGGGTGCATTTTTTGCCGGCATGGTCATGCGAGAGTCCAAGTTCAGCCATCGGGCCGCTGAAGAATCCTTGCCGCTGCGCGACGCCTTTTCGGTACTCTTCTTTGTTTCCGTGGGCATGTTGTTCGACCCGATGATCCTGATGCAGGAGCCGCTCCATGTGCTGGCCGTTGTCGCCATTATCGTTCTCGGGAAATCGCTGGCAGCGCTGATCATTACCCTGGCGCTGCGATATCCGCTCAATACCGGGATGACAGTGGCTGCCAGTCTTGCCCAGATAGGGGAGTTTTCTTTCATATTGGGTGGCCTTGGTCTGGCGCTGGGCTTGCTGCCACAAGAAGGCATGAGCCTTGTCCTGGCTGGCGCCCTGGTTTCCATTGCAATCAATCCACTGCTTTTTACCCTTATCGAACCCTTGCGTCGCTGGGTACTGGCGCGCTCGGCTTTTGCGCGCGAGCTCGAAAGCCGCCAGGACCCATATGCTGAGCTACCTATGGATACTGACCGCAAATACCTTGAGCGTCAGATTGTCCTGGTGGGCTACGGCAGAGTAGGCCGTCGTATTGCAAAGGTCCTGGACGAGCAGGGCATTCCTTACGTCATTGCCGAGCAGAACAGAGAAGTGGTAGACCAGTTGCGAAAGGAAGGCAAAGCGGCCGTCTCTGGAGATGCAGCTGACCCGGTAGTTCTTATCCAGGCCCATATTGCCAAGGCAGCCATGCTGGTCGTTGCAACGCCTGACTCGATCAGCGCGCGTCAAATGGTAGAAACGGCCAAGACGCTTAATCCAGAAGTGGAAATCGTGATCCGCACCCATAGTGAAGATGAGTCCTACCTCATGCGTCGGGATGGCGTAGGAACGGTATTCTTTGGCGAAGAGGAGCTGGCGAAGGGCATGGCAAGCCATGTTTCAACCCGTTTTGCAGTGCTGATATCACATCGGTGAACTAAGCGAAGTCGTCCAGAGGTGCGGTAATGTGTATCTTATAAACGGCATAGACAAAAACGAAGGATCGACAGCTCTTACACTTGCCGTAGCGTTAAGGAGGTGTCAGCGCTTTACCCTTTGCTATACTCTTAAGGGCGACAGTACCTATTTTGATTCTCGCTTGGGATGAGGGGTGGTAAGGCAGGCTAAACCAGAAAGGTAGCTGACCTAGCCAATTCAATAAGTTACTCTTCATATCCAAACGTCACTTTAGTATCTTGTCGGCTAGTCTCTACTGACCTTACTCGAAGTGAGACTCACTTAGCTTTTGCTAGCCTACCTTTGCGATAGTTCACCCCATATGTCTGCCATTGGGTACTACTGAGAGAGCCATGCGCGCGCGTACATTATCTTTTTTGAAACCTGGATCACTTGAGCGTGAACACTTTGACCTTTTGCTGGAAGGCACCTCCATCAGAGGAGAGAAGGTTATCCGCGCCCTGGAAGACTTCTTGATCAAAGGCGTACCGGTCACTGAAGCCTGTGAAAGTAATAGCGTAAACCGGAGTCAGTTTTATCGTAGGCTCTATGCGCTTGAAAGCGAGAGCGAACGAGCACGGCGGTTGAGCAAGTTTTACAACTACAATAATTATTGACACTTTTTGGTCACTAGCGACCTCCAGCGCTTACGCTAAGGGTAGGGCAGGCGGCTCGGCCAGGCACAACGTTGCCATTGGAATACAGAGCAAAAACGGGTAATTGTCCAAAAGAGCATTGAACCGGTCGAGCGTTTCAGTGGCTATCAGGCAAAAGGGCTAATCCAACTGCCCCTATGACCAGGCTCTACCAAGACAGCAATTAGTGCTGGCGAGGCAGCAGTGTCTGTATCTTCAAGATGCCAGCTGGAAGGGTATTCGAAGACCTGTTTAGGAACATAACGCTATCACGGCTTAACGGTGACGTTAGGTGACATTGAGTCTTGTCTTCCAGCTTCCGTACAACGCTCAAAACCCAGGCGGCAGAGGCTACGAACTACCTGCCAGGTAATAAGGTAGATTACATTAGGTGCCGGTAGCTAGGCCTTTCAAAGTTGAAGCAAGCTCTTTGAGATTTTCGAAGAAATGCACCACTTAGCGACCAGATTTTGCGTGTTTCCCATAGGTGGTCTATAGCTTCTGAGCTCTGTCCCTGACTGAGCAAAATGATCCTATCGCCTCACAAGGAAAGTACCTATGTTTACGCTAAAACCCCTAGCATTTGCTGTTCTTCTCTCGCTCACTGGTACAGCTTTTGCAGCTAGCCATAGTGCAACGCAAACTCAGGATGGAAATAGCAACGAGGTAACGCTCGAACAGAGCGGTGAAGGTAATAGCGCTACACAGACGCAAACCGGTGATGCTAACCGATCGGCCATCGTACAAAACGGTAATGGTAATTCAGCGGAAACCTCTCAGGAGGGCAATGGGCATTCTGCTGAACTTAGTCAGACAGGCAATAGTAATACAGCTGCTGTTTATCAACTTTCGCCAGGGCCTCAGGCTACCGCTTCAATAGCCCAGCAGGGCGACGCTAATACTGTGATGCTTACTCAACAGGGTTATTACAATCAGAATTCCGCTACGTTGTATCAGGAAGGATCCAATAACGTTCATAACGTAGAGCAAGGGGAGGGTTTTAACAGACTATCCGCTAGTACCATTGGTAACGGCAATATTCTAAACGCTACGCAATCAAGTTATAAATCTGGCAGCGTTACTCAAGTTGGCGATTCGAATCAGATGACTTTTAGTCAGCAAGGCGGCCCTTCAGACTCGCCTGCTACAGCCTCTCAGAACGGTAATGCAAACGTCGCTACAGTCGAACAATATTCTGGTAGCCGTTACTCACAATATGGCCTTAGTTTCTCCCAGTCGGGCGATGCCAATACAGCCACGGTATTTCAGTCGGGCGGCTTAAACAGCCTCAGCTATTCCCAACAGGGTAATAATAACGAATTGGCTATCGTTCAAGGAGCCATATCAGGCAGCATTACAGGTCATTCTGCAGGAAATAATAACGTAGCGAATATAAACCAGAATAACGTCTATACGCGTACAGATCTCATCCAGGAAGGGGATAATAACTCTGCTAGTGTTGACCAAGCGAGCAGTCGTACTAATACTAGCCTCGCACAGTTTGGCTCTTCAAACGAAATTACCCTTTCACAGGTCAACACTGACGAAATCATCGCCGATACAGGCCACTCGGTAGATGTTATGCAAACAGGAATAGGAAATATTGTTTCTATTACCCAGCAATCTAATCTAACTGACTTTTCGAACCTAAACGGTAACGCTGCTACTGTAACCCAGAGTGGTACAGGAAATATGGCCACGGTCCTTCAACAGTAATATTCAAACTGGCACAGTTTACTCTGTTGAACTGTGCCAGTTTTTAGAAGGGTCGTATGGACCTGCTGGAGAAGAGGAGAGGGCTGATGCAGGGATTCTTTATGCCCGCCAGAGAGCTGATATCAAGCGCTGTCCGAAAGTCCTGATGGGTTGGGACTAAGGCTTGATTATGAGTCACCTACGTGAGGCTTGCGAGATGGCGCTGGCACTAGAGAGCAAGGTGCAGCCTTTTATCATCGCTTCTAATGAGCACCGCGAGTGACTTGAACGACTTGTTAGGCGCGATTTGTAATTTGAAATACATTCCCTTCGAGGTCCGTTCCGTCACAAAAACACAGTGATTCTGCGTTGCCCTGCAGCTTGCCCATGTTTGCGCCAAGATCAACCAAGCGTTTTCGTTCGGCTGCGACATCGGATGTGTAAAAGCAAAGTTTGATAGAGCTTGTAGATGCTTTCTTGCTCTTGTGAAACGCAAGCCTTGATACTTGCGAGTCCTTGATTCCGGTATCAATAAAAGTACCTTCGCTGCTAATAATTTCTAACCTGAAAGCGGCACAATAAAAATTAGCGAGCGCAACGGGTTCGGAGCAGAAGATAACTACGCGGTGTAGCGGCATAGATAAGTACCTAATGTTTGATGCGTAGCTCGTCGTAAGCGAGCGAAGCGAACGCTTTGAACCAAGGTGTAAACCAAGCCCTCATGCATCGTTAGAAATAACATGGATGACTAAGTCAAGCGAGCTATCAATCAGCAATGGCGGATAGCCTTGGTTTGAGTAAGTAAGGAAAAACAGAGACCCCGGTTGTGTGTCAGACGGTATCGAGAGATAAGTATAAAGACGGTTTTTTACAGACTCGGAGTAAGCGATATGAATGTCCGGGCCTTGAATTTCTATAGCGGCCAGCTTGCCATGACACTTAATGTTTAGCGAAGAATAGGGGGGTTTCGTACTGCAAAGCCCAAAGGACGCTGACTTGCCGTGTCTGCCCTTATGAATCGACCTAGCAACTCGATAGAAGGGTTAGATGGCTGGTTGTGAGAGAGATAAAAGCCAGCGCTTGATTGCTTTGATGTCCTCAACGGTGACCCCGGTCTTCTGGTCATGGATAAGTGGATGTGACCCAGCTTCTAGAAAGAAAAGTGGACGTATTCCCTTTGGCTGGATGTGGACGGTAAGTGGCAAACCAAGTGTTAGCGGGTAAAACGGAATGTCAGTGCCTAGCACTGCCGGAAAAGGTGGGTTCCTTTCGCGGCCTTCAGCTTCCAGAAGCTCTTGATACCAAAAGAAGAGTTCTTCGCTCAGTTCTACCCATGCACCCCACATGAACCCTTCAGTGTGCTCATGAATTGCGATTTCTATCGATCCGTACAGATAGAACTTCTCGTCGTCTATGACGCAGAGTTCTCCATTCGACCAGACTCGATCATGTCTTTGGCCGTCGGGAACTTCTAGCGCAAATATTGCCGGTGAGTACCAACTGTATAAAGAAATTATACATGGCCGAATACGATAAGTTAGGGTCGTATGATTTAACAAATTTACCGCTGCACTGTGGTATTAAAAGGATTACTTCAAATAACAACATTCGCTGTCTTAGCGTTTAATTTCCGATTAGCGCTTTAATCGGAAATGACGAGGCTATTAACAGTCACGGTCACTACGCCTTTAAAGCCTAACCTATAACTTCGCATAATATATCTTATGTTAAATTGCGTATTGAATATATGACTCAGGGCTTACCTTTCTTACGCATTATCGTTCTCATGCCTTTATAGGATTGAAGCGGCCCTCCTTGCTGATCAGGTGTGACCGCTATCCTCTCTCGCCACTATTCGGTTACGGCCGTTATGCTTGGCCTCATACAGCGCTCTGTCTGCTTGTTCAATCAGCGCCTGCGTAGTGAGTACGCCATCCTCGCCAGGTAGATAGGTATGAATACCGCCGCTTACTGTTACCATCCCGAATGGACTACTGTGGTGTTCAAGCCTGAGATTGCGGATCTGATCCTGAATACGTTTGGCTACAACCCAAGCGCCTTGTCTGTCGCTGGCTGGCAGGATTACAGCCATTTCCTCACCGCCATAACGTGCAGCCAGATCTCCGGATCGTGGAAGGCTTCGTTTCAGCGCCTGTGCAACCTGTTTCAGGCAGTAGTCACCTGCAGGATGTCCATACCGGTCGTTGTATCCTTTGAAAAAATCGATATCCAGCATAATCAGGCTTAACGGCTGCCCCGAACGTTCTGCCCGTTTGAGTTCCTGCTGCAACGCAGTGTCGAAATAGCGACGATTGGCCAAGCCTGTCAGTCCGTCAGACAAGGCCTGCTGTTCCAAGGCACGATGTGCTTCAAGGAGTTCAGCCTTTACCGTATTGGCATGACCGATCTGACGCATCAATACCAGGCCAAACAGCGACATCACAATAATAATGCTGGCTACGATGAAGGCCGAGCGTTGTGTATCACCTGTCCAGTCTGACAAGAGTTCTTTCTTGCTTATGGCGACCATAACCAATAAAGGATACTTATCTATACGCTGGTAACCATACAGCCGCTCTACTCCATCAATGACTGCCTTGATGGTAACGATGCCTGAAGGTGCCTGAGCCAATGCCGTGGTAATCACATAACTCTGCGCAAGGTGTTTACCAACCAAATACTCATCCTTGAAGGGACGACGGCTCAGGATCGTACCATCCGGCATAGCCAGCACTATGGCACCCGAGGGACCAAGCTCAATGTGCCTATAGAAGTTAAGAAAATAGTCCATTTTGACAGTGGCCAGTACCACACCTGCAAATTGTCCCTGGCTGTCGGTAATCCGCCTGGATACCGGGATGATCCAATTACCTGTAGAACGGGAATGGATAGCGCGGCTGATAAAGGGATCTTCGGTAGTGTTGCGGTTATGAAACCTGAAGTAGCCACGGTCAGAGTTCTGACCTTTCCAAGGTGTATCCTGTAGGGATGTCGCTTTCCAGTTGCCCTGCTCGTCAAAAACAAAAAGACCTTCTACTTGCTCCAGTGACCGTGCATATTTCTGAAGCAGCCCATGCAGTGCTTCCGGTTTAAGATCTAGTTCATTCCCCTGCTCCAACAGGTGTTGAAGACTCATAAGCGCAACGTCAACTTCCTCGAATGAGTCCTCTGCATGCTGAGCCAATGCTCGAGTCAGGTTGAGCGTCGTACTTTCAGACTGGTGCAGTTGAACATTACGGGCATGCCAGCTCTGCCAGAAGTCAAATCCCACCAGCGACACAAAGACCAGGCTCAAAAGGGCCATCGTCAATGTTTCCAGCGATAGGCGTCTGAGCGCGCTGGGAACAGGTGAATCAAGAAAAGACATGAACCTACCTTAAAGCATGACTGCAACGAGACGCTTACAAACGTCCTCTATCAAGGACGCACTTACTACAGTCCGTTGCGTTACCCTGCCAAAACGTAGAGTAGAACGATGCGGGTCTCTCCCGGCATCGTTCTACCAGTCAGTTAGACTTTAAAACGGCGAACCATGCCGCTCAGGTTTCCAGCCAGGCGGGAAAGCTCCTGACTGGCCGTATGGGTCTGCTCCGCGCCAGCGGAAGTCTGGACAGACAGGTCGCGAATACGGACCAAATTGCGGTCGACTTCCCGCGCAACCTGCGCCTGTTCCTCGGCTGCGCTGGCAATCACCAGATTACGTTCATCAATGCCATTAACCGCCTCGTTAATGGTGCCTAGCGCATGGCTGGCCGCTTCGGCTTGTTCCTGCGTCTGCCTGGCTTGATCAGCACTGGTCAATAGCGCATCTACCGTGTGGGTCGTTCCCTGCTGAATACTGCCAATCATGGCTTCGATTTCACGGGTGGACTCACTGGTCCGATGGGCCAGGGAGCGCACCTCGTCTGCTACAACCGCGAAACCGCGACCGGCATCCCCTGCTCTGGCCGCCTCAATTGCGGCATTCAAGGCCAGTAGATTGGTCTGTTCCGCTACCGATCGGATGACATCCAACACCTGGCTGATATTGCGTGTTTGTTCGGCTAACTGACGCGCTTGCTCAGAGGCACTTAGAACATTATCAGTCAGTACACCAATGGCACTTAGAGTGTCGTTGAGTTGACGCTGTCCATGACGAGCCGTTTCAGCCGCTGCCCGGGAGGCGGTAGAGGTCGAGGTGGCATTACCGGCTACTTCCTCGACTGCTTGACTCATTTCGGTGACTGCCGTGGCCGCCATTTCGATTTCACTATTCTGCTGTTGCAGTCCCTGAGTGCTTTCGCTCATGACTGCGCTCATTTCTTCAGTCGCAGCGGCCAGTTGCTCAGCAGAATTATTGATCTGCTCGAGTGTATCGCGCAGGTTACCCTGCATTTTTTCTATGGCCTTGAGAAGCTGAGCAGCCTCGTCTGTACCGGCAGTTTCCAGGCGATGGGTCAGGTCACCCGAGGCGATGGTCTCAGCCGCTTGTACAGCATCACGAATAGGCTTGGACAAACTATGCGTCAGGCGCCAAGCCAGCAGTATCGTAAGGGCCAGGGCACAGCCGATAACTGTCAGGGTAATAGAGACCGAGTTGTCATACACTGCCTGTGCGTCTTCGCCATAGACCTTTGCGGCCTCCAGGTTCAAAGAGCGCAATTTTTCCGTCTGCTCATTCATGCTTAAACCAAGGCTAGCCATGCCCCCCATGACGTGTTTGCGGGCATTATCAACTTGCCCATTCAGCATGAATGCCTTGATTTGCTCTACATTCGTCATGTAGTCGCGATAGATAGCCTGCAGGCGTTGTAGCGTCTGGCTCTCCTCTGGCGAACTTGTCAGGGGCTCATAACGCTTGAAGCCCGCTTCGATCAACAGGCTCAAATCCTTGATTTTTTGCTGGGTCTTTTGAAAGGTCTCAGGACCCGGCAATGCGATCAGTCGCAACGCTTCTATACGAACACGGGCCATCTGCAGTGCCAGATTGTCGCTTTCAATAATACTGGGCAGCGAGTTCAGCTCTACTTTTCGAGACTGACTCTGGATATGCGACATCTGAGACAGGCCGAACAGCCCTAGCCCTGTAAGGATGATAGCGATGATGCCAAAGCAAAACAGGCTTCGGTATGCAATTTTCAAGGAGCGAAGGCTCATACACATAACCTTGATAGGGGGTCAATGAAGTAATGCAAACTGGTACTTATTGAAGCGGCACCTGAAAGGAATTCTTGAGGTAAAAGCCGCCGGAAGGTCTGCCTGTCTGTCTAGTAATGCCTCACATCGTCTGGTTTGGGGTATTAGCTATAGAGATGGCAGAAAAGGTCGATATCAAACAACCTGATAGCAGATTGCCGACCCGCTTGCTGACCATGCCTATGTCCCCGCTGCCGCCTGTCATAAACAAGGACGAGTCCTTTCGTTCACAAACCCATACTGAGCTGGCTCAGCGCTCAGTGCTGATTTTTACTGTGCTCATGCTAAGCATGTTTGCGCTGGCAGGTGCGGTAACGAGCTACATCGCCTGGTCGCTTAATGCCCAAGCCGTTACACAGGACGAACAGGCCGTACGCAGTACTCTCGATGCTCGCAAGAAGTCCACTGCAGCTACCCTTTTGGACTATGCGTCCTGGGATGAAAACTATGTCCACATCTACCCTGCCGTTGACATAACGTGGGCACGCGGAAAGGACAAGCTGGCCGGCTCGCTTCTCTCACAATTTGGGCTGGACGGCGTTCTGGTTATCGACAGTGCTAATAACACCAGTTACGCCTTTATAAAGGGTACCTCTGATCCGGTAGATGCCCTTTCATGGATAGAAGGCGGGCTGCCTGCCATGCTGGACCAGCTTCGAAACTCACCAAAGATTACCTATCTCCAGGGGTTTTATCAGGTCAGTGGCCTACCCACGATTGTTTCCGCTGCCCTGGTTCATCCAAACGGAATTGATAATCTCCCTGACCGAAGTCAGCTTCCTGTCATCGTCTTTGTAGAACGCCTGGATCAGGAAAAACTGACTTCGATAGGCGCAGCATCCGGTATCAACCAGCTAAAAGCAGGTCCTGCAGCACTAGATAACGCAAGTTTGGTCATCAGTGATCAACTGGGCGTTCCCTTCCAGCTCCATTGGAACTTTGAACGTCCGGGGAGTACCTTGTTGAAGGTAATGCTGCCTTTACTATTCATTACAGCGCTCGTGTTATACCTGATCTTGACCAGACTCAAAGGCCGCTCCTTGCGCACGGCTGCACTGATCGACAGCAGCCGCGAAGCCCTGGAGCATAGTGAGGCCCGTTTCCGTGATGTTGCCGAAGCCTCTTCGAACTGGATCTGGGAGACAAACGCCCGGCGGGAGCTGATCTACCTTTCCGACCGATTCGCCACGAATACTGGCCTTAATATCCGTGATTGGCTGGGAAAATCCCTGGAGGAACTCATTGACTTCAGCGAAACGGAATTCCAGGAGAATCTTTACCAGACGCCTGAGTCTGCGGGAAATCCCAAGGCACTTGAGTGCTTTTACATGGACCATAAAGGTCGTAAGCGCATAGGGCATTTGTATTTTCGTCCCGTCTGGACAGAGGACGTCTTGTCCGGATACCGCGGTACCTTGAGCGATATTACAGACGAGATGGAGGCTCATGCACATTACGAGCACCTTTCCAAGTATGACCCGCTGACTCAATTACCAAACCGCACGTACATGTACCAGTATCTCAAGGAGCAATTGGCGCATGGCCCGACACCCGAGAGCCCATTGACCATTTTCTATCTGGATCTGGATGACTTTAAGCACGTCAATGACACCCAAGGGCATGGCTTTGGGGATCAGGTTTTGATTGAAGTTGCAGACCGGCTCAGGCGCTGTATGGCTAGCAGCGTATTTATAGCTCGCCAGGGGGGCGATGAGTTTGTTCTTGTGCTCACCGGTCAAAGGCAGCCAAACACCGCAGTATTGGCAGAGTGTCTGCTGGCCTGTCTTTCTGCTCCAATTACGGTCGATGATCTTGAGGTGAGGGTCAGCGTTAGCATCGGTATTGTGCAAGCGCCAGCCCACGGCGTCATCAAGGGTGAGTTGCTTCGGTTTGCCGATATTGCGCTCTATGAGGCTAAAGGTGCCGGCCGCAATACGTGGCGATTGTACGACAGTGCGATGAACGAGCGACTTGTCCAGCGCCAGCAGATCGAGGAAGACCTGCGAGCAGCCTTGGTGCGCGACGAGTTGCGGCTCGTGTTTCAACCGCGGTTCAGTATTCAAAGCGGCAGGATCATCGGAGCCGAAGCTCTTGTGCGCTGGAGCCACCCTACTCGTGGTCTGCTTAGTCCCGCTGTATTCATACCCATTGCGGAACAGAGTGGGCTTGTTGTGCCGTTGAGCGACTGGGTTTTACGTAAGGCATGCCTTGAAGCCCTGAAGTGGCAAGAGCCTATCTTCGTGTCGGTCAACCTCTCCTGTATCGAATTCCAACGTAATGACCTGGTAGAACGTATCCGCAGTATATTGAGCGAAACCCGTATAGACCCTGCGCGGCTTGAGCTGGAGATTACCGAAAGCGTCATGCTGGATAATGCCGAGAGCGCTCTTGCGCTGATGCATGAACTCAAGATGCTAGGGGTGAAGCTGTCCATGGATGACTTTGGGACGGGGTACTCTTCCCTCAGCTATCTAAGTCAGTATCCGTTCGATGGCATCAAGATAGACCGCAGTTTCGTCATGAGCTTAAGCGAGGGCGATACCAGTAATCAGGCAATCATCAAGGCCATTGTTGCATTGGGTAAGGCTCTGTCGATGTCCGTGACGGCAGAAGGTGTCGAAACGGCCGAGCAGCTTAAAGCGCTGGGTATCCTGAGCTGCGATCAGGCGCAGGGATTTCTCCTGGGCAGACCTTTTCCAGTGGAGCATCTGGTCGAACAGCTTGGCCAGCAGCTTGCACTAAATGGCACGCCTCAAGACTGAAGCGTCTCCAGCCGTGCCTCTAAACGAGCAATTTGCCTGATCAGGTCCTTACCTGTGGCACGTTCCTGTTCAAGCTGGCGAGCGAGTTCATCCAGCTGCCGAATATGGGCTGTTTGCTGAGCCTGGAGTCGCTCATTATCCCTGATGAGGTGGATATTTTGCTGTCGCAAGGACTCGTTTTCAGATAAGACCTTTTGATGCTGGTGACGCAAGTCATTGACGGCAGAATCGGACTGCACTTGATCCTGCAAGCGCTGCCGCTGCATGACTTCTTGATAGCCTTCCAGCGCATCGCGTGCTGTCTTGAGTTCAGTGCTTAACGCTTCGATGCGCTGGGCGCGGGCAGTTGATTCTCGTTGGCTGTGGGTCAAGTCCACTGCCTGCCTGGCAAGTTCGTTATTCGCCGCGTTGTATTTGCTTGCGTACTCCTCGCCAAGCGTTTCGGCCTTGGCGAGCCTTGCCTCCAGGTCCTTGATACGCTCTTGCTGAGCACTGGCGCGTTCATCTGCAAGCTGGAGCTTTTCGTTAACCGTTTTGGCCTGGGCTGCCAGTTTCTGTTCGGCCTCGCCTATTTCCAGCTGAGCCCTTTCCAGTAACTTCTTTTCGAGCTGCTCGACCAGCCCCAGGATATCCGCTCGGATGCGGCCCCCTGGACCGGACAGACTTCGGCTATCCGCTTCAAGTTCTTTTTTATAACGCTGAATGGTTGTAAAGGAGCCTCCTGTCAGCGCCCGGATTTCAGGTACAGACGCAGATTTGCCCTCCTCCTTTAACTGCCGGATCGCACTGGCAACCATATCCTTATCTATACCGGTACGGCTCATAACCACTCGCTTTACGTAAAAGATAAAAATCGTAAGGCAAATAGTAACGTAACGAGGCATGGGCTCGCTAGCACAGTGCCTCTTAAGGTCCAGACCGATAAAGATCGAAAGCGAGATTTAAGATATTGATTTACCGTGCTTTTCGCCGAGCGGTGCTCTCCTCTGGTTAAGGATGTCAGCTATGATGCGATGAAATTGACTAAGGAGTGCCCATGACTACCAATATTGAACGGTTCGATGATCTGGTCGGTCGGCTTTTTGGTGAGTTGTACGAGGCCTTTCCTATTCCCCGTAATCTCTTTTGTACCGATATGCAAAACCATATCGAGGCGGCCGGCCTGAACGAGATTGATGACTTCAATCCCTGTGCAGATGAAGCCCGGTTCTTCACTGCTTCCGTCAAGTGGCTCGGCAACGCAGGGCTGATCGAGCACGGGGATGTTATCGCTGGAACGGCCCATGACTGCGTTCTTACCGCAAAGGGGCTGGAAATTCTCAAGGCAACTCCTACTTGCCTGGAAGGTGCCCTCGGTGATCGCCTCGTTCAAGCAGCTAAACGGGAGTCTGGTGACGAGCTTCGCCAGCTGACAGGGCAAGCCTTAAGTTATGGTATTTCTCTCGCCTTGCATAAGGCATGAGCTTTTATCAGGTTTAGCTGCGTTCACTGCAGCTAAACGGCTTTTATTGTGGTCCAAGCAATAGCGTACGGACGAATGAGAAGCCGCCGTGACGGTTGAGTTTTAGCCGACAAAAGGTCAGCTCACGCTAGGCTTTCTGGTTGGTTTTGAGCGTGTAGTCCCCATATAAGAGGTACTGCTTGAAACATTTCCTTCACCCTTCTCATCCGTTCTCGACGTCCACCCTTATCTGCCCACTGGTAGGGGTTATATTGCTCTGGAGATACCTGTATGAAAATGTCAGAAAGTATCGACGCCCTTGCCAAGGCTCTGGCTGCTGCACAGGCTGAGATTGAAAACGCCACGAAGGGAAGCATCAACCCGCACTTTAGAAGCAAGTATGCGGATTTGGCTGAGGTACTGAACACAACCCGTCCGATCTTGAGCAAGTTCGGTCTTTCGATCGTGCAGATGCCTGGGTTTGAAGATGGCAAAGTCAGTGTCGAGACAGTACTGATGCATGAGTCGGGGCAATGGATAAGCAACACCTTGCTCGGACCCTGCATGAAAATGGATCCTCAAGGTGTAGGTAGCGCGATTACCTATTACCGCCGTTATTCTCTGGCGGCCTTTGCGGGAATTGCTCAAGAAGATGATGATGCCAACGAGGCGTCTCAGACTAACGCCAACCGTCAACCGGCGGTCTACATCAATAAGACACAGCTTAAGCGTATAGAGAACGCGGTTAGCGAATGCAGTCCAGCCGTTCAGAAGAAATTCGAAACGGATTATCCAGATGCCAGCAAGATGACCGTTGATGTCTATGACAGCATTGTCAGTAGCCTTGAGTCAGCTGCTAAAAAGTATCAGGAACGCAAGAGTCAGGACAACGCGGCATGAGTCCTCTCCTTCGTTCATCAGCAAGCCTGCAGGGATGCTCGGCTTAGCTTTATCTTCTCCCATCTCCTCTAAGTTACTGCCACCGCCTACGTGGCATAAGCTGCATCCACTGTTGCCTGCCCATTTTTCTTTATAATCGTAATGCTGTTGCGGATCCAGTCACGCAAGTCTGTATGACTTATGACGAGCACCGTTCCCTTGTCGTGGGATTTTTCTTCCAATAGAAACATAAGTCGCTCAAGGCCTGCGTTATCAAGGGCCTGATCAATCTCGTCTGCCATGAATAGTTTGATGGGTTTACTTGCGCGTGATGCAACAAGATCCTGTAAAGCCATGGCTGTCGCAAGTCTGACCTTACGCTTTTCGCCTCCAGAGAGACTTTTAAAGGTCTTTCCTCCCGTTGCGCTCACGACATCGATAGAGAACCTTTCACGCAGCTCTCCCTTGGCGGTAAGCGCAATAGTGGACCATACCGCGGTCACGTTTCCATCCGTTAACGTCGATAGATAATGCGCTGTCCGAGCGTTCAGGTAAGGCGTCACGTTGTCAAGGATATGAGCACGTACACCTGCAGGACTAAAGACGCGGACGGCTTCTTCCGCTAGGGTTAAATGCCTCTGTGCCGTATCGAGCGTTGTAATGAGTGCCTCTTGCCGTGTTCGTGCCTGAGCCAATTGCTCACGCGCACGATGAATGGTTGCGTCATGAGAATTTTGCGCGGATTTCAATTGCACGATCCGCTCCTCTAACGTTTTGAGGTGGTTGGCCTGCTGCTCCCAGGCACGCTGCTCAGACTGGGTTTTCTGTCTTTGCTGTTCAAGCATCCCCAAGGCTGCGCTTTGCTCAGAAACATCTGTCATGTGTTCACGAAAGCCGTGCAGGCTTTTCTCCACCTGTTCCAGTGTTTGCTGAGCTGACCTCTTTTGGTCTTCCAAAAGAAGGATCTTTTCCAGTTGAGCTTCTACAGCTCGTTGGGCCGCCGCTCGCGAGGTCTCTAAATCCTGTGGTTCGATAACATGCCCACATTGAGAACAGGTCGTCCCAACTTGATCACTGATATGCTCCAGCGAGTGAGTAAGCTGCTGGGCCTTGGTCTGCTCATCCCTGAGTTTCTGTTGAATGCCCGCATAGGTCAGCTCGGCTTCACGATGCGCCTTGGCAAGCACCCGCTCCTGCTGTCGCTCGGCATCAGATGCAGCGATCCTGCCGCGGATAACAGCGGCTTGGTCATCCAGACTCCTGATGCGTGCCTCAAGGTAGTCCCCCATGCCAGCGTCAAAAGCTGCCAGCGCATTACAATGCTGCTGTATAGCCGCCTGAATGGCGGTCTGCTGCTGGCGGATCCAGGCGTCACGATCCTGCTCGGCCGCGCTGACGTTAGCCGCAAAGGTTGTAATGGCATTTACCAATGCCTGAGCCTGAGCTGTCAGCTCACCTACCTCAACCTTGCACCGGCTCAGCCTGGCGCGTGCAATCTCATAAGCCCGTTGGAGCTGATCGATACCAGCGGCCTCCTCTACCAGAAGCTTGAGGTTGCGGTCGGTCATGCCGGGTAGATCAGGCATGGCTTCCTGCCCAAGATAGATCGCATTAGTAAAGACTTCGCGTGAACAACCAACCACCCTATCAACCAGCGCTTGCGTTAGCTTATCCGAGCCTTTGGTCAAGTCTTGCCAAACGCCATTCGCCAAGTGTTCCAGGCGTAACTGATTCTTATAACGGCGATGCTTGCGATAGCGACTGATCCGGTAGAGCGCTCCGGTTTCGTCGAGCAGCTCAAGACTCACTTCTGTGCCCTTTCCCGCGGTACGGTTGATAACCGCATCCCCAGACTCCTGGCGAGCCGTTTCGCCATACAGCCCCCAGCAGAGTGCATCGGCTATTGAAGACTTGCCGGCTCCGTTACTCTGCTGACTTGTATCATCAAGGTTCTCACCCTGAATCAGCACAAGCCCTTTATCATTCAGCGGGAGTGTCTCGACATGCCCAATGGCCATGAAGTGAGTAATCGAAAGGTTTTGCACCTTCATGGGTCGATGGCCTCGGCTTCGTTCAGAATGTCATTGCATAGCGTGATCAGTGGATCACCAAAAGTACTGTTTTCCTGCACCCATCCACGAATCGACTCGCGCAATGTGGGTGCGTTGGATACGTGTGAACGACGCTGGGTAGTAGCAGAGCGTGGCAAAGGTATGGCTTGTACCAGACTTCCCAAGACCCCCCAATCCTTGAGCTGGTTACGAAGCTGGGAAATATCATCCTCGGTAGCTTCGCCCAGCCGGGCACGCACATAATTGCCTGCACACTGCGTTCGGGCTTCGGCTTCATTCCAGTGATTATCAAGGTCTATGAAACGAGGTGCAGAAGAGTTACGGAAGTCTACCTCGGCCTCACCGACCAGGAGATATCCGGCTCGACTCCCTACGTCGTTCCAGGTTTGATGAGTCGTTGCGCCTACGCTATAGACTTCGCCCTCAAACCGCTTATGGTTATGGTAATGCCCGACAAAGACACGCTTGAAGCCATAACGTGCCAATTCCGCTGCACTAAAGCCGTTATCAGGCAAGCCTGCCAGCACACCGTTGACTGGAGCATGGAGCATCAATGTCCATGTATCGGGTATCTCTCCACGTCTGCTTACGTCTGCCAGGCAGGTATCGATATGATGACGAACGTCATCAAGTCTGTCGTACCAGGGCACCATTACCACCTTTTCATCCTCGAAAAGCGCAGGCGTCGAGATCACTTCGATGCCTGAAATAGTACGCAAACTCTCGCAGGCATTACCCAATGCACTGCTATCGCGTGACTCAAGGTCGTGATTGCCGGCAAGCACACGGACTTTCAGGCCCAGGCTGGTTGTAAGCCGTGTAAAAAGGTCGATAGTGGGATTAAGCACTGTTGGCGAAACGGAGCCGCGTACATGGAATAGATCGCCCGTGATATAGAGCGTTCGTCCTCCTGCTTTGCAAGTATCCTCGGCTGCGCGTTGAATCTGGTCCAGAATATGCCCGAGACGGCTGTTAAGTCCCTTTTCGTCAACGCGAGAAAATGCTGACCAATTATGCAAATGCGCATCCGAGCAGATGCCGTAGGTAAGGCTCATGGACTGCCAGATCCTGCTAAGAGAGATACCCTTTGACGTCAAAAACAGGCAGAGGTTGAGTAAGTCTGCTCAAGATCCTGGGAAGGCTGTCGAATGATTGGCAGCACTGGCGCTAACAAGATGGGCAACTGCCAAAAGCAAGCCTGGTACGTAGTTGTCTTAAGGAGACACCTGACCTACAGGCGGTGCGGCCAGTTCGTCTGCCAGAGCCTGCTCCTTTTGCTGGCTATGTTTATGCAGCTCATGCTCGATGTCGTCCAGCAATGTCTGGAACAGAGCACCATTTTGCAGATACCGCGCCGAGAAGCGCCAGATATAAGGATCACCCCCGTCGAGTGGATCTGCTGTAATGGTAAGGCTCCCCTCTTGATCGATAATACCCTTCAGAGCAAATGAATCAGCAAACATATAGGTAAGACGAGACAGGTATTTCATGATGCAGCAGGCCAGGCAGTGGTACTTCTTCTTAGAGGGGGCGTTTTAATATTTATTCGCCACTACAGCCTGCCGTTTGTCTAATGGGATGAATGGCCAACTTAAATCGTAAATCAAGGCTCAAGTTATTGATTAGGCAAACGATAAATCACATAGGCAGACAGGATCTACTGCCTAGCTGAGCATGCTGCCCCAGGGATGGGGCCCTATCCCTCCCTCTTTATTCTCGTGAACATCCGTCCGTTTCGATGTTCAATCTCATCGTGACGCCATCATTCCTGGTCGTGTACTCGATAGCGTTAGCTCGTCAGGCTAACGCAAAGATCTTGGCTACACTTCCCAAAAGCCCGAATCGCCCGCTGCGTTGAGCGGGCGTTACTGTGGTATTACCTATCCCACTGCTACCAGGAAGGCTGTTATGGAATTCAAATGGCTACTCCGTGAGCTACAAACAGATCCCAACGACCAGGACTGGGTCAAAGGCTGGGGAGTTTATCGAAACACCCCATGGCATTTGGCCTGTGTGTATAACAGCGAGGCGGTAGCCGTCTCCGAGGCCGTAAGGCTTGGCCAGGGTTACGCTGTCTCCTGGGGAGCCCATAAGCTCGGCACCAATCAATTCATTATTACTGAAAAATCCTGACATTCTCCCGGGTGCGACCGGGCATGGCCAGTCGCACCCGGCCTCCCCAGCAGGCCAATATGCGATTGGCCCGTCCAGAGACTCACAATCCTTTCGCGGTGTCATATTTCTGCTACTTGCTGCCCGTACAAATGTGTAACGAGTTGTTCCGGTTAAACCCACCTCAGCACGTACAGGGAGCGAACGAGTTATGCCTTCTCTCACTCGAAGAAATCTTTTGCAGGCAGCAGCCGTTGGTTCGGCAATCGCTATGCTGCCCGCCTCGATCCAACGAGCACTGGCTATTCCAGCTCATAACCGTACTGGCACTATTCAGGATGTCGAACACGTAGTCATCCTGATGCAGGAGAACCGATCGTTTGACCATTACTTCGGAACGCTGCCCGGCGTACGAGGTTTTGCCGACCGGCTGACAATCCCGCTGCCCGAAGGACGCTCCGTCTGGCAGCAGCAAGGCCAGGGACGTGTGATCCTGCCTTATCATCTTGACAGCCGCAAAGGCAACGCTCAGCGTGTACATGACACGCCTCACTCCTGGGCCGACACCCATGCAGCTTGGGACAGTGGCCGTCTAAGTGCGTGGCCTACTTATAAGACACCTACCTCGATGGGATATTACGAGCGCAACGAGGTGCCCTTTCAGTTCGCTCTAGCCAATACCTTTACTCTCTGTGACGCCTATCATTGCTCACTGCTGGGTGGAACGACGCCGAACCGCCTGTTCCTGTGGACCGGGACTAACGGCCCCACCGGCTCCAACGTTGCAGCGGTCGTCAACGAGTGGTACGACCCAGGTCCACCAGAGGAAGGGTACGACTGGACAACCTATGCCGAGCGCCTTGAGGATGCGGGAGTCTCATGGAAGGTCTATCAGTATCTGCCGGATAATTATGGCGACAATGCTCATGGCGGCTTTCGCCAATACCGTGCGGCTAGCGTCAAGGTCGGTAACCCAGCTCAGCCCCCGGCAGATTTCACTGATTTTGTGGTGTATCGCGAGGAGCTGGACGCGGTCGCTCCGCTGTATAAAGGCAATGGCAATACCATGCCGGCAGCAAATAGCAGTGACCTTGAAACGATGTTTGAAAGCTTCAGGCGCGACGTTCGGCAAGGCAAGCTGCCTCAGGTAAGCTGGTTGGTCGCCCCGGCAGAATACTCAGAGCATCCTGGGCCTTCGAGCCCTGTTCAGGGCGGTTGGTACACCCAGGAAGTTCTCAATGCACTGACTGAGAATCCGGAGGTTTGGAGCAAAACGGTATTGCTCGTCAACTATGATGAGAACGATGGCTTTTTTGATCACGTGCCGCCACCGACTCCACCTTCCTTGCGTGCAGACGGCACACTTGCAGGCAAATCAACGGTTGATTTTGATGCGGAAGTGTTTCAGCACAAGGCCCCTCCTGGCTCGAAGGAGCAACCGGCCCCGGATGGACGCGTTTATGGTCCGGGCCCTCGTGTGCCGATGTTTGTCATTTCACCCTGGAGCCGTGGAGGCTGGGTCAACTCACAGGTCTTCGACCACACCTCAGTACTCCAATTTCTGGAAAAGCGCTTTAATGTGAGGGAGCCCAATATCAGCCCCTGGCGGCGAGCGGTATGCGGTGATCTGACTTCGGCGTTCAACTTCGTTAATCCGAATCAGGAAATGCTGCCGCCACTGCAAACGACCTCGCGCCGTGCGGCAGACCGTCTACGTGAAAAGCAAGAACAGCTCCCACAAGTCCCTTTGCCTGCGGCTGACCAGCAGCGGCCTCCAGTACAGCACCGCCTGGCTCGGCCTTCACGTGCATTACCCTACCAGATAGAGGTCGAAGCCGAGGGGAGCTCTGAAACCCGTCAGCTTACGCTGACCATGCGTAACACGGGTAAACAAGGCATCGTGTTGCATGTGTATGATCGGCTGCATCTGGAAGAGCCTCCTCGTCGTTACACTATTGAGGCAGGAAAGCTGCTGAGTGATGTCTGGGTTCCTACTGCAACCGATGAAGGCGCCTATGACTTGTGGCTGCTGGGACCTAATGGTTTTCATCGAGCGCTGCGCGGGAACCTTAAAGAGCAACAGACTGAGGTGCACCTGCAACGTGATGGCAAAAGCCATAACCTGGTTATGACGATCACTAATAACGGTCTACAGGCGATCACGGTTCACATTGATCGTTGCCCCTATACACTTGAAGGACCACGACAGTTTCAGCTTGGGGCGGGTGCCACGCACAAGCAGCGTGTATCGACCCGTATAAGTGGCGGATGGTATGACATCACGATTCGTGCTGATCAAAACCGCTGGGAGCGTCGTCTGGCGGGTCGGCTTGAGACAGGCCGTCACTCTATTAGTGACCCCTTAATGGGGAATACCTAACCATCAGATGTGTTTCGCAGGCATCCCCGTTTTGGATGCCTGCCTTACACAGCAGGTTACGTTCTAAGCTCAGGTGGAACTGCGCCGTGGTGCTCAGCCAACTTCTGCATAACAGCCCTGTGCAGCCATACGTTCATCTGTTCCGAGTTTTCAAGCGTGTCCGCTGGGCAGCCTAGCTCGGTAGCCATCTCCTTGCGGGACTCAAAGCTACTGTCGAGGTTAAGCACCTTAAGCAAATCGACAATGGATGACCGCCAGTTCAGGGAGTCGGTATGACTTTCTGCCATGGTATCTAGCCGCGCCGAAATGTCTGTTGAATTGTGCACACTGGTGGCCGCCTCCGTCTGGTTTTGCCCAGCAGTGGCGTGATTGGCCGCATTGGTTTCTTCCGAATCTACGACGATGCGTGTAGAGGTCTTGCTAGCATCAATAACACCAACGTCAGCCTTTCTCTGCTCTTCGTTACTCACACCATCTAAACCAAGCTTTTCAAGAATCGAATTGAACAGTCCCATGATCCAACCTCATTAGTAAACATAGAGTACTTATGGACCTTTAGAAGCGACTCGGGATTCAACGCTTCATGCATCTTGATGAGCATAGATTTTTGAATGATTTTTCTCATCATAAACATGAATAAAATCAATAACTTATCTGAATTATTTAATGTCTTTTAGAGATTTAACTAAGAAATCACATTAACTGTTAAGCCAAGTATCAACCTTTTTATGTAACCTCAGAAGAAGCTTCAAGAACGCCGTTAAATGAGCAAGGAGAAGATGGCCATAGATAGCCATGTAGATATTTTTTCAATTAAAACAATGATTTATATGTTTTTCCTAAAAATATACATTTAATGTAAAAAGTCACCTTTGCCGCTTGCGAGTCTAAGCGGCAGGACAGGATAAATAGGTTCTCCGTCGTGGCTTAGGTACGGTTTTGACCGAGCAGGAGCGAATCCTCGACTCGCTTGATCACCTGTTTAACCCTCTCTATGGCACAGGCTCAGGCCTGAAACCATAACTGATATGATCTATGCCCTTGCTCCTTATACTCATCCAAGTAAGAGAGCTGTCGTGCCCCTGATACCTGTTTCCTGGGCTTTAGCGTGTACCTGTAAAAGACAAAACCTTACGCAAGGCAGTTGCGAATTTTAAGATTGGTTAGCACCGGCACTGTATGTACAAAGCGTTAAACCATACTGGCAGGTAGACAACCATCTCGATCAGAGTAGTCACGACGCTGGACATCTCCTGGGGTATCCGGGTGAATACTCAGAACGATCACGTTGTTCTGGTACAAGACAGCGGCCACCATGGAATACTCCAGATGGGAAATTAGGGCATCACGCCAATTCGGCGCCGCTAACAGGCTCGGTAATCCAGCAGTAGTCATATGACGGACATGCCTGCTGCTTCCCCGCTAGCGTGTCAGAGCGGATACAGTGGTTCTCTTCTTAATTAATCGAGCGGCCTATTCAGTATGAGCTCATGGTACGAGCACCATGTTTTGCCTTACCTTCTGGATATCGCGTGTGGGATCAAGCCCGTGCGCCAGCAGCGGCAATCACTAATCCCCCTGGCGTATGGAAAGGTGCTAGAGATTGGTATCGGCACCGGGCTTAATCTTGAGTACTACGACGTCACTCAAGTCGAGCGCATCATTGGACTGGACCCTTCCCTTGGTATGCATCGGCTGGCGCAGTCTCGTGCTCAACGTGCAGGCCTCAATGTTGAGCTGGTCGGCTTATCAGCCGAGCAGATTCCATTTCCCGGTCAATCTTTTGATACGGTTGTTGTGACCTATTCGTTATGCACCATTCCAGACCCAGTGGCTGCACTCAAAGAAATGCATAGAGTGCTAAAGCGAGATGGGCAGCTCTTGTTTTGCGAGCATGGGCAAGCTCCTGACGTAACGGTCCGCTCTTGGCAGGATCGAATGACACCGCTGTGGTCGCGTATGGTTGGGGGCTGTTGCCTTAACCGGCACATAAGCCAGCTTATTCAAAGTGCTGGCTTTGAAATGCTTGAGCTGAAGACCTTTTACTTAATGGGTCTTCGCCCGCTGACTTACCATTACGTAGGTATTGCACGTGCTATGCACTGAGGCCTCACTCTCTAAGGCCTTCGCTCATTTGGCCAACGAAAATAAAACCGTATTTCACCCGTACAGCTAATGAACAGCCTGACTAAACAAGGCAGGTACTGTTTGACGCTTTACCTCCTCATGGGATGCGCGCTTACAGCAGTAACCGTCAGTAATAAAAGATGTTGCTATAAGAAAGTTCATAAAAACAACAATTTAAAAAATACGTATTTAAATGTTAGCGATTTATTGAAAATAAACATGCTTTTACTACAGTAATTTTAATTCTTTGCCGATACGCTCTTAGCAAGAAAATTTTTATGGGCTTCCTCTGCTTTTGGGTAGTAAGGGAATCGGATCATGTTTTTAAGAGCACTCAAACTCGCACCGCGTTCTTTCCTGGCCTTTATGGCGATTACCGTTTTATTGGTAATGCTCGGGTTGCTATCCTTATCCAAGATGCAGCAAATTCGTAATGCTGCTGTTGAAATCGAGCAGAACTGGATGAGCAGCATTAGCGTTGCCAGTCAGATTGACTCATCAGTGCTTCGGTTACGCCTTGAAAGTCTGCGCTTGGCCACCATCACAGACCCGTCTTTGAAACAAACAACATTAGACTCAATAGCGGCAGCACGTACCAAGATGACCGATGCCAATCGTCGCTATGGGACCCTGGTAGCCAGTGAACAGGAGCAGAAGGTTTACGATGAGGTGAATAGCCGGGTAACCAAGTATGACGCCATGCTGGATGCCCTCCTCATAACCATTAACACCAAGCCCTCCAGCGAAGCATTAACGTATATCAATACGCAAATTCGCCCTGTTACAAACGAGTTGCAGAAGTCCATTGAGGAGTTGCTCAACTTAAACTATGAAGGCGCTGAAGAAGTTGGTGATCAATCAGAGTCCAACTACCAGAGCGCATTCAAATTTGTGATCGCTATTGTGGTATTCGCAGTCCTGCTCTCGGTTGTCATGGCTGTCCTGTTTACTCGCAGCATCGTATTGCCTTTACGTGAGGTACTGGCCGTCAACAAAAAGATTGCTGAAGGCGATCTTCGCGCTGAGATCAAGGTAACGGGTAAAGATGAGCTGAGTGAGCTTATGGCTTCCACAGCCGTTATGCAGTCCAATTTACGGGATACTATTCGGCACATTAGTGACTCATCGACGCAGCTCGCGTCTGCAGCGGAGGAAATGCATGCCGTTACGGAGGAGTCCAGCCAGGGACTGCTGAGACAGAACCAGGAAGTTGAACAGGCTGCTACTGCAGTCAACGAGATGACGGCTGCTGTAGAGGAAGTCGCACGTAATGCGTCATCAGCATCCGATGCTGCACAGCTTTCGGAGCGGGCTACGCACACAGGGTCCGAGCGCGTCACCCAGACTGTCAATGCGATCCAGGCGTTGACTGCTACAGTCGAAACGACTAGCAACGAAGTACAAGGTCTAGCCACACAAGCCCAGAGCATCAGCAAGGTGTTGGATGTGATTCGCGCCATTGCGGAGCAGACCAACCTGTTGGCACTCAACGCGGCCATCGAGGCTGCCCGTGCCGGGGAGCAAGGTCGAGGGTTTGCGGTCGTGGCCGACGAAGTCCGTGCACTGGCTCACCGTACACAGGCGTCCACCCGTGAGATCGAGCAAATGATTGGCGGTATCCAGATCGGCTCTGAGCAGGCAGTAAGCTCAATGCAGCGAAGCTGTAACGAAGCCAGGTCCAGTCTGGACATTGCCCAGGAAGCCGGCAATGCACTCGCTCAGATCGCCCAGGCAATTACCGATATCAACGAGAAGAACCTCTTGATTGCAACTGCTTCTGAAGAGCAGGCCCAGGTAGCTCGAGCCGTTGATTGTAATCTGGTCAGCATCCGTGACCTCTCGATACAATCGTCTGCAGGCGCCAACCAGACGGCTGCTGCCAGCGCAGAACTGTCTAGGCTAGCTGTAGACATGAACAAGCTCGTCATGCGATTCACCACCTGATTGCAATGGTTGATAAAGTCCCGGCATGCCGGGGCTTTTCTTTGTCAGTCCACCAGCACGACCTGGAAATGGCGCTTCTTACCCAGGCTCAAACGGCTGCCCTCCAGGGCTTGGGACAGAGGCTCATCAGGATTCTGGATCTGTACATCATCTATACGCAGCCCGCCCCCTTCGGCCAATCGGCGTACAGCGCTGCGTGAACTCTGCAAACCGGTCTCCACCAGAAGATCAGTCAGCGTCAGGCCTTTTTGCAGTGCAGCGCGGCTGGCTTCTACCTTTGGCAGTGTGTCGCTCTGGGTTCCCTCACTGAACAATGCACGTGCCGCCGCTTCGGCATCACGCTGGGCAGCTTCGCCATGCCCCAGACGCGTGGTCTCATTGGCAAGGACGATTTTCGCTTCGTTGAGCTCTGCTCCCTGCAAGGCTCCCAGGCGACGTACCTCATCCATAGGCAACTCGGTAAATAGCGCAAGGAATCGCCCCACATCCCGATCATCGCAGTTGCGCCAGAACTGCCAGAAGTCATAGGCGGAAAGCTTGTCGCTATTCAGCCACACAGCGCCCTGAGCCGACTTGCCCATCTTCTTGCCATCACTCGTGGTCAGGAGCGGCATGGTAAGGCCATAGAGCTGCGGGCCATTCTGACGGCGGGAAAGCTCAACGCCGTTAATGATATTGGCCCACTGATCGGCGCCACCTAATTGCAAGGTGCACCCATACCGATGCGCTAGTTCGACGAAATCGTAAGCCTGAAGCAGCGTGTAACCAAACTCCTCAAAGGACAACGAGTGTTCGCGGTCTAGTCGATTACGAATGGCATCGAATGTAAGCAGGCGGTTGATCGAGAAATGCCGCCCTACCGTATTGAGAAAACTCAGGTAGCCGAGGCCATCAAGCCATTCGGCGTTATCCACGACTCTAGCCCGACCGTCTGTGTCGCCCAGCTCAAGATAGGTAGTGAACGCCTTGGCAATACCCGACATGTTTTGAGCAATCTGGGCATCGTTTAGCACCGGACGGCTGCTGTCGCGAAAACTGGGATCGCCGATGCGGGTCGTAGCGCCACCGATCAGCAGTAGGATGGGATGTCCTGCGCGCTGCATCCAACGCATAAGCATCAAGCCCTGCAGATGCCCAACATGAAGGCTATCAGCCGTCGCATCAAAGCCCAGGTAGGCAGTCACAGGACCACTGTTTAGTGCCTCATTAAGGCCATCACGATCAGTAGTCTGATGAATGAAACCGCGTTCTTCCAACAGGTGAAGAAGGTCTTGCTGGGGTTTGCTCATGGGATAAGTCTCCTGGGTTCTTTAACCTGCAGAGACTGGGAGAGTTTGCATTCACCGAGCCGCCACAGGCGGTTCGGAATGCAGCGCAGCACCTACCACCCGAAAGCGTTCAGGTAGTAATAATACGCGGCGATGGGGGTGATGAAGGTGTTCATGGGCGCTAAAAGTAAACAGTTCGGCAGGAAAGTCAAGCGAGGCGCTAAAAGCGTCAGAATTCCTTTCTTTCAACAGCCTATGACTTTTTCTCGTTTGTGTTGATCGAAGCGGCAGCCGCATAGTTTTCTCATCGCGACCAACGGTGGGTTCCCATGCGTACCTTTAACCCTGTATTTGCTGCTCCGCAAGGCTCTCCGATTAGAGAGCTGTTCAAGTATCTCTCTGTGCCGGGCATGATCTCACTGGCTGGGGGATACCCGGCGTCCGACCTGTTTGATGAAGCTGGGCTGGCCGAAGCCATGGCGATTGCCTTTCGCAATCCGGTTGCCTGTCTGCAGTATTCAAGCAGCGAGGGTTTGCCGGGGCTACGCGATGCGCTTGCCCATTTGAGCCGTCAGCGTGGTATCCCTTGTGAAGCGGATAGCCTGATCGTCACGTCTGGCTCGCAACAGGGACTCGATCTATTGGTTAGAGTCCTGCTCTCGCCGGGCGACATTGTACTCGTCGAGGAGCCCACGTACCCCGCTACCCTCCAGGCCTTACGGCTTGCCCAAGCGCGCATTGAAACGGTGTCATCCGATCAGGACGGCATCGATCCTGCAAAGCTGGATATCCAGCTGGCCAGCTATACACAGCAGCAACGGCCCACGTTGCTCTATGTGTCACCCACGTTTGCCAACCCCACCGGGCTTACGCTCGGTCTGGAGCGCCGACGTGCCTTGCTGGAAGTGGCTGCTCGTCATGACCTGCTGATTGTCGAAGATGACCCCTATGGTGATCTACGCTTTACCGGCGCAGCCATCCCTACGTTGGCCGAGCTGGCTCGTATGCAGCCTGAAACCCAAGACTGCGTGGTGTACCTGTCCAGCCTTTCAAAGATTGTGGCGCCGGGTGTGCGTATTGGCTGGATGATTGGCCCTGCCGATGTGCTCAAGCGCTGCACTATTGCCAAACAGACCGCCGATCTATGTACTTCAGGCTGGATGCAGGCCATTGCTGAGGCCTATTTAGCGCAAGGGTTTCTTGAGCGGCATCTGCCCGTTTTAACCAAGGCTTATCGCGCAAAATGTCAGGCATTGGTGGGCGGCCTACAGGCGCAGCTCGGACAGCGGTTCGAGTGCCAGATGCCAGCAGGCGGTCTGTTTGTCTGGGGGCGTTGGTCCGATGGACTGGACGCAAAAGCAGTTCTTGAAAAGGCTATCGAGCATAAGGTCTTGTACGTGCCGGGTAGTGCGTTTTATGCAAAGGCACCTGATTGCTCCGCAGTACGATTGTCGTTTGCTGCCCCATCACTCGAAGGGATCGGCCATGCCGTGGAACGGCTGGCAGCAGCCGTCCGCACATTCGGGTATCCATGACAGGTTCAGACTGGTAGTGCTCCACCCATAAATCGGCCTTCTTCAACGAACTTAGAAGAAGGCCTGAATACCGGTCTGTGCCCGGCCCAAGATAAGTGCATGAACATCATGCGTTCCCTCGTAGGTATTGACTACCTCAAGGTTCACCAGATGCCGAGCAATGCCGAACGCGTCGGAGATACCATTTCCTCCGAGCATATCGCGGGCCATACGAGCGACGTCTAACGCCTTGCCGCAACTGTTGCGCTTCATGATTGACGTAATCTCTACAGCCGCTGTCCCCTCATCCTTCATTCGGCCAAGGCGCAGGCAACCTTGCAAGGCCAGGGTAATGTCGGTCTGCATATCGGCCAGCTTCTTCTGAACCAGCTGATTGGCTGCCAGCGGGCGTCCGAATTGCTTACGATCAAGGGTGTATTGCCGAGCGGTGTGCCAGCAGAACTCAGCAGCCCCCAGGGCTCCCCAGCTAATGCCGTAGCGGGCCGCGTTAAGGCAGGTAAACGGGCCTTTGAGGCCCCGAATATCTGGGAACAGATTTTCTTCAGGAACGAAAACATTCTCCATGATGATGTCGCCGGTAATGGAGGCTCGCAACCCGATTTTGCCGTGAATGACAGGTGCAGATAATCCTTCCCAGCCTTTCTCCAGGACAAATCCGCGGATATCTCCAACTTCATCCTTGGCCCAAACGACGAATACGTCAGCAATCGGACTGTTGGTGATCCAGGTCTTGTTACCAGTCAGGCGATAGCCGCCTTCCACCTTTTTGGCGCGGCTAGCCATTGATCCTGGATCAGAGCCATGATCCGGCTCTGTCAGACCGAAACAGCCAATCCATTCGCCTGATGCCAGTCTGGGTAGATATTTCTGGCGCTGTGCCTGGGTTCCAAACTCATAGATAGGCATCATGACCAAAGACGACTGAACACTCATCATGGAGCGGTATCCAGAGTCGATCCGCTCAACCTCACGGGCAATCAGCCCATAACATACATAGTTGAGTCCGCTCCCACCGTACTCGCTGGGAATTGTGGCACCCAGCAAGCCTGCCTCTCCCATCTCACGAAAGATCCACGGATCGGTTTGCTCGTGCCGGAAGGCCTCCAAAACACGTGGCGCCAGCGTGGCTTGCGCAAACTGTGCGCTGCTGTTGCGTACCATTCGCTCTTCATCGCTGAGCTGTTGTTCGAGCAGTAAAGGGTCTTCCCAACTAAACGGTGCATTAGTAGCCATTACAGGTCACTCTGGTGATCTTGTTGTAAGATAAGGCTAGAGGACCTTTGGCGTTACAGCAAACAGCCCTATGAGCGAGATACTCATAAAGGCACTGTAATGCTTCTCGGTAAGCTGGAGGCGCGTGTAGAGAGAAAAATACTGCATTGACCTCCTTTGCGGCTACTCCTTACGGACTCCTCACTTGAGCAGCTGAAAAGCTGTTGTGACACGAAATACTCTATGTTGAATAGAGTATTCAGGGGCGAGCGGTAGATGTGCTGTTAACCTTTCGCGTCTGGCTGCTGTGTTTACAGCAGCCAGTTATTCGCCATTGGCTATTAGAAAATGCTTCGGAAGAGCCAATACAAGAGGCCGGATAGCAGCATCGCAGCGGGCAAGGTAAATACCCAGGCAAGTGCCAGGTTACGTACCGTGGACATCTGTAGGCCGCTGCCGTTAGCTGCCATGGTTCCCGCCACGCCGGATGAAAGGACATGGGTCGTCGAGACGGGTAGCCCATACATATCGGCGGCGCCAATCGTGGCCATAGCCACCAACTCTGCACTGGCGCCTTGGGCATAGGTGAGATGCGTTTTGCCGATACGCTCACCCACGGTAATGACGATCCGCCGCCATCCCACCAGTGTTCCCATGCCCAGCGCAATCGCTACCGCCACCTTTACCCAAAGCGGAATGAAGCGCGTCGCCTCGTCAATCTGGCGCTTGAATTCGTTCAGGTTGTTTCGTGTGTCTTGGGAAAAGGTGTCCAGCTTTTGCTTTTCAAGCAACCTGATACTTTCAGACGTCAGATACATGTCGTTACGCACGTTCATCATGGCCTGGGCCGGTACGTTAGCCAGCGTGCCGTAGTTTTTCACTTCATCGGCTATCAACCCTGTTACAGCCCCTAGTGCAGGAATAATTTCATCCGTGGCCTTGCGGGTACGGACATACTCAACGAGTACACCCCGTGGATCAGCGGGCGCGGCTCCAGGTACATCCCTGACCAGCCCTTGCTGAGTTACTTGAGCTACAGCAACAAACTGTGGCGTCTGAGTCGCCGGTACCGCTCGGTTGAGTGCATAGGCCATCGGCAATGTGCCAACCAGGATCAGCATGATGAGCCCCATGCCTTTTTGGCCATCGTTGGAACCGTGGGCGAACGACACCCCTGTGCAGGTCAGGATGAGGAGCCCCCTGATCCAGAACGGTGGCGGTTGTGTGCCTCTGGGCTCCTGGTAGAGCGCTTGCTGCTTGACCAACACACGTAACGTCAGTAGCAGGAGCGCTGCACAAATGAAGCCTACCAGTGGCGATAAGAAAAGCGCATAGCCCACCTTTGATGCCTGACTCCAATCCACGCCACTGCTACCGGATCGTCCTTCCAGCCAGGCGTTGGCCAATCCGACACCCAGTATCGAGCCAATCAAGGTATGAGACGATGAAGCAGGCAATCCTAGCCACCAAGTGCCCAGGTTCCAGACGATCGCGGCAATCAGCAAGGCAAAAATCATGGCAAAGCCATTGCTGGAGCCTACTTGCAGAATCAGGTCTACAGGCAATAGCGCGACAATCCCGAACGCTACGGCACCACTGGAAAGCATCACACCCATGAAATTCCAGATACCGGACCACACGACGGCCACCTGGGCCGGTAAGGAATGCGTGTAAATGACTGTTGCCACGGCATTGGCCGTATCATGAAAGCCATTGACGAACTCGAATCCAAGCGCGATGACCAGGGCAAGGCCCAGCAGCGCGAAAGGCAGCCATGTGGTAGCGACCGAGCCCGCCTCGCGGACATCACTGACGATGCCGTAGGAGCTGATAAGAATGCCCGCAATGAGCAGAGCGAAAAACAGAAAGAGACTGCGTGGACTGAACGTCTGGTCCAGCCGAGGACGCGTGGCTGGGGGTGCCGCATCGTGAGTCTGGATGGTGGACATACAAGAGGACCTTAGAGAACTGTTCACCTCACGCTATGCTCTCTTTGTGACATTTTGTATGCAAATACCCGACCGTTTATCCTTAAAAGCTTTATTTTCCCAAGAGCGCCGTTTTAGGCAAACTTGGCATTAAGGCTATTCTGGAGGGGAGTACTGGGCGGCGACACACTGGCTACCCTAACGCGTTGCAAATAATTCATGGAACACATCTGGGGCTGCAATCAACTGTTATCACAATTGATTATTGCAGGAGGCGGATCGCTCAAGATAAGCGATCCGCCTCGTCGACTTAACCGGCCAGCACTTACTTAGAAGATGCTGATCGGGTAATCGATGAAGAGACGAACTTCGTTGCCATCATCGTTATAGGAACGGACATTGTTCGACGTACGCAGGATGGAATTACGCAGGCGTACTGAAAGATCCTTGGCTGGACCATTCTGAACCACGTATTTCACCTGATTGAACAGCTCGCGCTCTTTACCGCGCCCATCACCGGCATCGATATGATCGCCGCGGATATAAGCCAGTTGATAGCTTAGGCCCGGCACGCCGTAGGTGGAGAAATCCAGCCCATAACCCAGCTGCCATGAGCGCTCGTCCTTGGCGTTGAAGTCAGACCAGTAGGAGTTGGCCAGAAAGATCGTCATACCACCATCACCTACACCGCCTGCGTTCTGATACCAGCCGTAGGGGTAGCCGATATCACCAGTACTGCGCTGGTGAGCCAGGGTAAAAGAGTGAGGGCCGACTGAGTACGTTGCAGCCAGACTCCAGATCTTGTTATCACGCGCATTGGCATCGCCTGAATAGGTTTGGGCAAAACGCTTGTCCAGGCGAGTCCTGTATCCATTGAAGTCGAGCGTTAGAGACTGGTCTTGATCAATCGGCAGCACATAGTTCAGATTGATGTACTGCTTTTTCAGAACGTCTTTTACATCGGAGGCATAAAGCGAGGCCAGGAACTGGTCAGAGAACTTATAGCTGCCCCCAATCACGTCAATCTTCTTCAGACCCGCGCTGTCACGGCCTTGGGCGCTCTTGCGGGACTCTTCAGTGAATCGTCCGGCATTAAGGATCAGCCCATCGATTTCTTTCGAGGTAATCAGCGTACCGGTGTAGCTTTCCGGCAGCAGGCGGGACGTGTCGGTGTTCAGCACAGGCAGCGCTGGCATCTGATCGCCGTAGGTAATGGTCGTATTGGAAAACCTTACCTTGATCGATGCGCCTGCCTTAGAAAGGTCGCTGGCAGCCTTGCCACTGTCACCCTGTTTGAAAAAATCGATACCGCCAGCGCCAGAGCGCCCCCTGCCTCCGTCCAGACGCAAACCGTAAAGAGCAAAGGCATCAACACCAAATCCTACGGTGCCCTGCGTAAAGCCAGATGCGAAATTAGCCGTTACACCCTGCCCCCACTCCGCCTTGTCCTCATTGCCGTGCTTGTAGTCACGATTCATATAGGCATTGCGCAGGAATAGCTTGAGGCTGCTGTCTTCTATGAATCCATTGGAGGCCTGGGTTTCAGCCGCCAATGCTTGAGTTGCACTCAATACGCCACAAGCAATCAAGGTGATCCGTTTGTTCAACATTTACTTCCGTTTCCTTTCTGACTAATACGGTGTGACGATCAGGCCTGTTTCTGATGGGTCTTTCGTGACGGATTGGAAGGATTCCCGCGCATGTAACGAACGGGAACGCTCATTGCCTACCGGTAAGATGTCACATCGGTGGGTAAGCCGACATGCACAACTCAAAGGCTTTATAAGCCTGGCAAGCCGTAAGTTCTCTCGCGAACGGGTAAGTACGAGAGCAGCCACCTTGCATCCGCAAGAAAACAGGTGCCTGTTCTTCTCTACTGATGATTACAAAGCGATAGGCCATTGTACTGTCATATCAAGCGCTTATGAACTGTAAGAAAAGGTTGCCGTACATGAATAGGTTTCAGGTTAACTCCTCCGTAAAAGGTGCTATCTAAGACGTTTCGTGCCGCTAGCCCCTGCTTAACATGCTTCCCAGTTGAGGCCGTAAGCGTTGAATATGAATCCTCTCTGGGCAAAGAGTGTCTATACATCATTAAGGGCGTTTCCATGCGCACCTGGATTGGACAATCTGGATTATCACGGGAGACACGATGACGGCACATCCAGCACCGGGCATCCTCAACACAGTCGAAGGTCAGCGGCTTTCTGGCGCTGATGCTGAACACTGGCGAAAATGGGGGCCCTACCTGAGTGAGCGCCAATGGGCAACGGTGCGCGAGGACTATAGTGCCGACGGCAATGCCTGGAGCTATTTTCCGCATGAGCATGCGCGTAGCAGGGCCTATCGCTGGGGCGAAGACGGCTTGGCCGGCTTTTCCGATGTAGCCCAGCAATGGTGTCTGGCGTTAGGACTCTGGAATGAGCGCGATCCGTTCATCAAGGAGCGCCTGTTCGGCCTGACCAATGCAGAGGGTAACCATGGCGAGGACGTCAAGGAACTGTACTTCTACCTTGATGGTGTCCCAAGCCACGCCTACATGCGAATGCTCTACAAATATCCTCATGCCGAGTTTCCCTATAAGGATCTGGTTGAGGAAAATGCTCGCCGTGGCCTGGCGGATGCCGAGTACGAGATTCTCGATACTGGCGTTTTCAACGATAACCGCTACTTCGACGTCACGGTGGAGTACGCCAAGAATACACCTGATGATGTGCTGATGCGGGTTACGGTAGTAAACCGCTCGACAGAAGCAGCCCGGCTGCATGTCATGCCCCACCTGTGGACACGTAATACCTGGGTCTGGACTGGCGCGCCTCAACGACCGTTGCTGTCTATTATGGATGATGGCCGAGTCAAGGCGACCAATTACAATTGGGCCGACTACGTGACTACGGCCTGGGGTGACGTAACGCCTGAATGGATCTTTTGCAACAACGAAACCAACAGACCTAAACTGGAAGGCGTTGAAGCAGCAGGTCCGTTCAAGGACGGCATCAACGACTATGTGGTAAGCGGTGATGAGCAGGCGATCCGCCGTGACTCTGGCAGCAAGGCCGCGGCCCATTTTACGCTGGATGTTCAGGGTAAGGGCCGGTCCGTCGTTTATCTGCGATTTGCCCCGGAGACGGCTGATCCGCATATTGACGTTAAGGCCGTATTCGCCCAACGTCGCGCTGAGGCCGATGCCTTCTATGCCGAACTGCAGCATAACATCGTTGACGAAGACGCTCGTAACGTACAACGCCAAGCCATTGCCGGGCTGCTATGGTCTAAGCAGCTGTACTATTTCGAAGTAAATCGCTGGATCACGGGTGACCCCAACCGTCCGGCCCCACCTTATGAGCGTAAGAACGGCCGAAACACTCAGTGGCGACACTTGGTCAATTTCGACATCGTGTCGATGCCTGATAAATGGGAATACCCGTGGTACGCCTCCTGGGACCTTGCTTTCCAGGCTGTGGCTTATGCCATGATCGATCCCGGCTTTGCCAAACAGCAACTGCTACTGTTGGTAAAAGACCGCTTTATGCACCCTAACGGCCAGTTACCGGCGTACGAGTGGAATTTTGAAGATGCCAATCCACCGGTTCATGCCTGGGCCTGCTGGCATGTCTATCAGCAGGAAAAAGAGCTGAAAGGCCATGGTGACCGGGAGTTTCTGGAGCGTGTCTTCCATAAGCTGTTGCTTAACTTTTCCTGGTGGGTTAACCGCAAAGATGCCGAAGGTCGTAACCTTTTCCAGGGTGGTTTTCTGGGGCTAGATAACATCGGTATTTTTGACCGCTCTGCAGTCTTGCCAACGGGCTCGCATCTCGATCAGGCCGACGGTACTGCCTGGATGGCTGCCTACGCACTTGATCTGATGCGCATTGCTCTCGAACTGGCGAGAGAAAACCCAGTGTATGTGGACATCAGCGTCAAGTTCTTCGAGCACTTCCTGCACATCGCCGGAGCGATCAATGCCGGTGAGGAGCGTTATGATGGGCTATGGGATGAACAGGATGAGTTCTTCTATGACGTACTGCACCGTGCCGATGGCACCTGCGAACCCATGCGGCTGCGCTCGATTGTAGGGCTTATTCCGCTGTTTGCCGTACAGGTTCTCGAATCCAAGGAATATGAAGGCTTGCCCGGCGTACGGGATCGCTTAAAGGAATTCGTACGGCAACGTCCCGATCTGTCACGCCTGGTTTCCCGTTGGACTGAACCCGGCCAAAGCAATCGATTCCTGTTGGCCTTGCTGCGTGGCCAGCGTACCAAGAGTCTATTGACGCGGATGCTGGACGAGAAAGAGTTTCTCTCCCCGTATGGTATTCGCTCACTGTCCAAGGTACATGCCGAAGCGCCTTTCGAGATGCGGCAGGACGATGGCTCCATGCTTAGTGCCCGCTATCAACCTGCTGAATCCGACTCCAGGCTCTATGGCGGTAACTCTAACTGGCGCGGACCGCTGTGGATGCCGATCAACTATATGCTGATCGAGTCTCTGCATGAGTTTCACCTCTACTACTCGGATAAGTTCTCGGTGGAATACCCCACCGGTTCCGGCTATCTCGCGTCTCTGGAGGAGGTCGCGAATGGGCTCAGTGAACGGCTGACGCGCATGTTCCTAAAAGACGAGAATGGCCACCGTCCCAGCATGATGGCCTATCCACAGCTGCAGAATGATCCTGACTGTGCAGACCTTGTCCTGTTCCATGAGTACTTCCATGGTGAGAACGGGCGCGGTTTGGGGGCTTCGCACCAGACCGGGTGGAGCGCATTGGTCGCGCTGCTGCTTCAACCCCGTTAAAGGTGATGAAGAAAAGGCCGGACATTGTCCGGCCTTTTCTTTCAGCGTTTCAATGCAACTCTACAGCCTTTAGTATCCATAAAGATCCATGGCATCGGAGCGTTTTGCCCGGTGCGGTATACCTGATAATAACCCCAACAAGGAGACCTTGATGTTCGCTAAATGGACATTGCCTTTTGCTGCGGCAGTCTCACTGTCGACCGCTACGCTCCTGGCGCCTGCACTTGCATTTGCTGCCTCAAGCCCTGCCGTAGAGGCTCGACACGGAATGGTCGTCTCGTCGCAACAGCTGGCTTCCCAGGTAGGTGTAGATATTCTCAAGGCGGGAGGTAACGCCATTGATGCTGCCGTCGCCGTTGGTTATGCGCAGGCGGTGGTCAATCCCTGTTGCGGCAATATCGGCGGCGGTGGCTTCATGACAATCCACTTGGCCGATGGCAAAGATACCTTTATCGATTTCCGTGAAAAAGCGCCTGCCGCCGCCAGTGCGGACATGTATCTCGACAGCAATGGCAAGGTCCGTAAAGACGCCAGTCTGTATGGCTATCTCGCAGCCGGTGTACCCGGTACGGTATTGGGTCTGGACACGGCGCACCAGCGGTACGGCAAACTCTCCCGGGCGCAGGTCATGGCACCTGCGATTCAGCTGGCGCGGGACGGCTTTGTATTGACCCGAGCCGATACCGACATCCTTGATACCACGGCTGAACGCTTCAAGGATGATCCGGAAGCCGCCCGGATATTTCTTCGCAAGGATGGCTCTGCGCTTCAACCGGGTGATCGGCTGGTGCAGGCCGACTTGGCTAATACCCTTGCAGCCATTGCCAAAGACGGCCCCAAGGCCTTTTACCAAGGCGCAATTCCCAAGGCCATTGAGAATGCATCCAAGGCTGCAGGCGGTGTCCTGACTGCAGACGACTTTGCCCGTTACACAGTCAATGAAACTGCTCCGCTCTCGTGTACATACCGAGGGTACACGTTTGTATCGGCGCCACCGCCCAGCTCTGGAGGCGTAACCCTGTGCGAGACCCTCAATATTCTGGAGGGGTATGACTTGAAAGGCATGGGCTTCAATTCGGCGGACTACATTCATACGCTGACTGAAGCCATGCGGCAGGCCTATCTGGATCGAAACACCTCCTTAGGCGATCCGGCCTTTGTCGACAATCCGGTTGAGCAGCTGACCAGCAAAGACTACGCCACCCAGGTGCGTAATCGCATCATTCCTAATAAGGCTACCCCCTCGGCACAAGTCATTCCCGGCATGGAAACACGCGAGAAACCGGAAACAACCCACTATTCCATCATGGATGAGCATGGGAATGCCGTGTCCACTACCTATACCATCAATGGCCGCTTCGGCTCGGTAGTCATCGCACCTGGAACCGGGTTCTTTTTGAACAACGAAATGGACGACTTCACCGTCAAGGTGGGGGAGCAAAACCTTTATGGTCTTGTTCAGGGTACTGCCAACGCCATCGCCCCTGGCAAGCGTCCGCTTTCCTCCATGACACCCACGCTGGTCAACAAAGACGGCAAAACCTTTATGGTGCTGGGCTCACCGGGTGGTTCGCGCATCATCTCCATTACACTGCAAACTGCCCTCAATGTAATTGACCATGGCATGCCACCGCAGGAAGCGGTCGATGCGCCTCGGATCCACCACCAGTGGATGCCCGACGAGGTGTATTACGAGCAGCGAGGTGTATCAGCTGACAGCCTCAAGCTCCTACAAGAGATGGGCTACACCATGGTTCAACAAACGCCATGGGGGGCAGCTGAGTTGATCATGGTAGGGCTACCGGGTGCGCCGGGCGTAAACGCGGATGACTCAGGCAACGACTCGGCAGTCTCCGGGCGTGTTCGGGAAGGCTATCTTTACGGTTCCAACGACGTGCGCCGCCCGGCAGGGGCCGCGATCGGTTATTGATCCATGCAGGCGGCACTACCAGTCGCCGCCTGCTTCCGGCATCTCATACTCACGATACTGGGTAACGGCTACGCCAATTTCTGGATCATCATAGAGTGTTGGCTCCTGACTTAATCGCTCAACCAAAAAATCAATAAATACCTTGAGCTTGGGTTGCAGATGCCGCGTTGCAGGATAAAGCAGCCACGCTCCGCCGCAGTATTGCGTTTGAAATGACCACTCGGGCAAGACCTGAACAATCAGCCCTTTACGCAGTGCATAGCGCGCCGTGAAATACGGAAGGCTGCCAATACCAATATGGTGGAGCACAGCATCCAGCCGTGCACCGGTATGATTGGCGGCGTAACGGCCCCGCACGTTAACACTGACCGTCTTGTTGCCCTTCCGGAAGCGCCAGCGAGAGTCGGCTGGCTCTTGCCCAAGATAGATACAACTGTGTTTTGTAAGCTCCCGCGGATGCTCGGGTATGCCGTGCTCGGCCAGATAATGCGGGGTGGCAGCCAGCAGGTGATCGATTTGCACCAACTCTCGTCCCATCAGGCCGGGGGGCGGCTGATCGGTAATGCGAATGGCAAAATCCACATCACCATCAATCAGATCAACATAGTGATCGCTTAGATTCATGTGTACGTCTACCTGGGGATAGCGACGCAGGAATTCGGGCAGGTGCGGATGAATCAAAAACCGTCCTACGGCTTTAGGAACGCTCAGGCGGATGACGCCCTCTGGGGTCTGGCTGAATTGCCCACTGACGTCCATAACGGCACGCGCCGCATTCACCATGTCTATACAACGCCGATAGACCTCTTCGCCGCTTTCGCTCAGGCGTAGCTTGCGCGTGGTCCGGTTGAGGAGGCGTGTCGCCAGAGCCTTTTCCAGACGGGCTACACTTCGGCTGGTGGAAGAAGGCGTCGTGCCTAACTGACGTGCCGCCTCGGAAAAGCTGCCGGTCTCGACGACTTTGACGAAGACGACCATCTCTCCCATCAGGGTGATCGATAGATTTGTGCTCACCGCGCAAAAGTCCTTTGGAATGCAGGCGGATTATCACAATATCACCCCTTCCCTAGAATGGGGCAGGCATCTGCTTTACAAAGGGCTTTAGACATGACTCAGCGTCTGTATTATTCAAGTGACATTCTGGTCATGGAGGTTGAAGTTACCACCTGTGCCCCTTGGGAAGATCTTTACGCAGTCGAGCTGGTTGCAACACCTTTTCATCCTCAGGGTGGCGGCCAACCGAGCGACACCGGCAGGCTGGGAGACGCCGAAGTCGTTATGGTCAAGCAGGATGGCGAGCGTATCGTCCACTACACACGGCAACCTGTTACACCGGGACGCGTTGAGGCGCGAGTCGATAAGGAGCGCCGTCAGCTGCATACGCACCTACACTCCGCTGGGCATCTGATTGGTCATATTGGAGAGACATTTGGCTGGCGGCCAGTCAAAGCCCATCATTGGCCAGGTGAAGGCCGGATTGAGTTCATGCCTGATCAGGAGGCACGCCCTCTGGATGCGGAGCAGCTGGAATCACACTTTGTCCAGCTCGTACAGCAGGACCTGCCAGTAAGCATCACCCTGGATCAGGAAGGTCAACGCCGGGTCGGCTTTGGTGATTTTACCCCTTACGGGTGTGGCGGTACGCATGTTCGCTCTTCACGGGAGCTCACAGGGTTGAAAGACCTCCTGGTTAAGGAAAAGAAAGGAAAACTGTCCATTCATTACGATGTGACTTCCCCATGACGTGACAACACAATGGTCAGAACTTACGACGTATAACGACCCAACGAGCACATCAGGAAGTCACCCCATAACCCAAGGAACCTGCTCATGATGCTTGAAAAGCAGCGTCTCGAGACGTCGTCCATCAACGCTCTCGCTAACGAAGAGATCATGGCCATCCACGTCCGGCAGTTCATTCCTCAGGAACTGGCGTTGAAAATAGCCCAGCAAATTCTTGGACAAGGCTTCGAAAGCTACCTCAACGCACCCAGTATTGGCCGTATCGGTATGGCCTTTTATGAGGCGGAAAATCAGCCGCCGCGGCTGGCAGACTATTTTGAAAGCGTTTACGAGAATATCGAAGAGTTACGGCGACGCTGCCAACCTTACCTGTCCCCTATCGATCTGCTGCGCTGTACCCTGGATGAGGTTTGGCCTGCCGGGGCACGTTTGCAAAGCCTTTATGGACGCAAGATGTATGTGGGGCTTTCCCGCGTCGTCAAACCGGGGGTTCGCTTCCTGGCCCACCACGATATCTTTATCAAAGACGCTCCGCAGAGCACTGAGGCCATGAGCCTTCAGGCTCAGATGGCCTGCAATGTATACCTGAACATGCCAAGCGAGGGCGGTGCTCTACAAATGTGGCGGACTGAGCTTACGCCTGATCAATTCGATGCCTTACGGGGCGCAAGTTATGGGATAGACCCCGCTCTGCTGGGGCCACCCGATGTTGAAATCCGACCGGACCCGGGTGACCTCATTCTCTTCAATTCGAGAAAGATGCACTCCGTGACCCCAGGCTCGGATCATTTACGCCTTAGCCTTTCCTGCTTCGTAGGTTATCGAGGCACTAGCAGTCCGTTGACCTTCTGGAGTTGAAATTGACGTCCTCTTATCTCACCGAGTTCTTAAGCCTTGCGATTATCCATTTCCTGGCGGTAGTAGCGCCAGGACCGGATTTTGCCATTACCGTACGCCAGAGCGTACGGTACGGTCGCCTGGTTGGCCTGTTCACGGCACTGGGCATTGGCGCAGGTATTTCAGTGCATGTGCTTTACACGCTTCTGGGCATTGGCGCCCTGATGCATGCCACTCCATGGCTACTTAGCGTCGCAAAAGTCGTCGGGGGCGCATACATCCTTTATCTGGGCATCAGCCTGCTCAAAAGCAAACCGACCAAAGCCTTGGATGAGGTTCAGGGCAGCCCTGCAGTCGTTGACGAGCAAACGATTGGAAAAGCCTTTCGGATAGGCTTTCTGACAAATGCTACCAATCCTAAGGCAACCCTGTTTTTCCTGGCCATCTTTACCACCGTGGTAAGCGGCGAGACCCCCATGAAAATCCAGGCGCTGTATGGCCTGTGGATGTGCTGCGTGAATGCAGTCTGGTTCATGCTCGTCAGCTTTCTGTTTTCGAGCCCCCGTGTGCGTCAGCTGTTCCTGCGCATGGGACATTGGTTCGAGCGCACGATGGGGTTGGTACTGGTGTTTTTTGCCGGCCGGCTGCTGTTGTCGATCATCTAAGTATTTCACGGCCTGATAGCCACAAGCTGTCAGGCCGCTGTTGAAACCTGGCTGGAGCGGTTCACTGCACAGCTGTTCGTTCTTACCTTAACGGAGCTGAATAGACTCATGCCACAAGCCCTTCGATCCTACTCGACCCGTACCGCCGAAAAGTTCGTCCTTCGACTGCCTGAAGGCATGCGTGAGCGTATCGCCGAGGTCGCCCGCAACCATCATCGCAGCATGAACTCCGAAATCATCTCCTATCTTGAGCAAAGTCTTGTACAGGACGGCTTACTGGAAGCTGATCCTGACATGCGAATGGATAGCCCTACCCTAAGCCTGCATGAACGCGATCTGCTTCAGCGCTTCCGACAGCTTTCAAGCCGACAGCAGAATGCGCTCATCGCCTTGATTGCCGACGATCTTGAGCCGGTAGGCGAGCACTGAGCCCAGTGTTTGCCTCTTAGATCTTCAGCGAGAAGCGCCCCGACTATCCGGGCCATGACTCATCGCGTTCCAGGTAGTATGGAGACGCAGGTAACGATACCCGTACAGTCGCACGCATATGAAATAACGATGCCTGGACTGCCAGTTGAACTGACACCAATGCCCGCGCTGGCGGGTTTTGTTCAATGCGGCAAGAGGCTGTCGGGCTCTTTAATCCATATAGCCTTGTTTACACCTATCTGGCCATGGTTTCGCGGCAGCGGCATCCGTCTGCGAACGCGCACAGCATGGGGTTCCTGGCTTGTGTAGAGTCCATGATGAAGATCGCTTTTCTCTCCATTGCTTCAGCTCAACGCTCACTCATACAAGCTATGTTACAACCCATTCTTCCCTGATCAGAACATCTGCACGCCTCCCGGGGTCGGACCCCAAGGACCGGCCGTAGGCCAGCATGTATCTGGATTAGTGGGACACTTATGCCGTTATTAAAGCTGCTGCATTTTCTAGGATTGATTGGGTGGTGCGGCAGCCTACTCTATCTACCGGGCCTGCTGATCGCGCAGGGTCGCGATATACACAAGGCCGACCGGCCTTACCGACCCGGTACAGGAGACGTTACGTCAGAACTAGATACCCCACTTCCCGCGCTGCAACTGCTGAGGCCTGAGCTGCTCCGTTATGTATTTACATTGATCGCAACGCCCTGTGCCCTGGTGGCGATCATCAGCGGGACCGTCCTCTTCATTCGCCATAGCCTGTTTGACCCCTGGTTGATCCTCAAGCTCAGCCTGGTTGCCATCATGGTGGTCGGGCACGCGCTATGCGGCGCACTGATACTAAAACTCGACAGTCTCTCTCCTAAAGCTGTACGGACCTGGAGTATGGGTCTGGCAGTCGCTCTCAGCCTTGCCATCGTGGGCACGCTCTATCTTGTTCTAGCCAAGCCAGGCTGGAGCGGCGCATGACGAACCGATCAACTCTCCACATCAACGCCCACCGCATGCTCATAAACCAGACGACCACCCAGGTAGCTCGCCAGAGAAATCAACACAGCCGTGACGCCAGTCAGGTAAAAGCTCCAGAGCACCAGCTCTTCGCTTCCCTGATACCGAACCATCCAATTAAGCGAAGCCAGCGACAGCATCATCACGGCCAGAATTGCATGGCACCAGGCCGTGATACGGCGGCGGATATCAGCCACAGTAGTGATATCGATCAGCCCGGCGATACTTGCTATCCAGCCACCGGCAGCACCCACACCCGCCAGCCACAGTCCGGCCCGTGCCCAGAACTCATCGCCTGTCCACCAGTAGCCGAAGTCAGCGCCAACCAGTGCAATAAGCGCCGCCACCGGGAAGTGAATCAGCATCGGGTGAATCGGGTGGCCAGCCACAGCGGCACGGCTTTCAATGTTCTCGGTTACAGGCATGCAAAGATCTCCGGTCAATGGCAGACCCTTAAATGGACCGCGTGGGGATGTACAGTTCCCTTAGTAAGCGGCTGTAGCGGCCCGCAATCCATGCTTGACCCCTATGGGCCGGCGGCTGAGGCCGTGGCCTGGACATGGTGGGCCATGTTTGGCTTTTCTGCTGTAGTGCTGGTGGGGGTTGTGGCGCTTTGGCTGATCGGGATGCGGCGGTCACCGGCAGCGATACCGGAAGAAAAAGCGGCGATCTATAACCGCCGCTGGATTGTCTGGGGAGGCATCGTGCTGCCCTGCGTCAGCATCGTATTGCTGCTTAGCTTTGGTATTCCTCAGGGCAAGCGCATGTTGCCCCTGCCAGTGGAAGGCGAACAGCCTCTCAAGGTTGAAGTCATTGGCCATCAATGGTGGTGGGAGGTGCGCTACCCCGAAAGCGGTGTGGTAACCGCCAACCAGATGAACCTTCCAGCGGGCCGCCCATTAGATATCCATGTTACGAGTGCAGACGTTATTCACTCGTTCTGGATTCCGCGCCTCGGTGGCAAGATCGACATGATTCCTGGCCGTACAAATGTCATCCGGCTGGAGGCCGACCGGCCTGCAACCCATCGGGGGCAATGCAGTGAGTTTTGCGGCATGCAGCATACCCACATGATTCTCTACAGCGAGGTCCAGACGGCGGAAGATTTTGCAGACTGGATTAGGGCGAGACAGCAATGGCAAGCGCCAGAACCAGATGCCACAACCAGAGACCTGTTCCAGCGCGAATGCGCTGCCTGCCATCAGGTTAGCAGCCTTAAAGGGTCACCTGTGCAGACTACTGATGAAACGCTTCTGATCGGCCCGGACTTGGGTGATGTGGCCAGCCGGAGCCATTTAGGAGCCGGCGTGCTTAGAAACGAGGCCGGAGCCATTCGACGCTGGCTTTCAGAACATCAGCGTCTAAAACCGGAAAATCGCATGCCATCGCTCGACCATCTAGAGGATAGAGAGCTTGATGTACTCGCCGACTGGCTGGAGACGCTGACCCCATGACCGACATCACTGCCAACCCACAAAGCGATCAGGCCGAACAGGATCGCCTTCACCAGGATCTGGACGAGATCTGGGGTAATCCTCGAGGCTGGCGCGCCTTGAGTATTGTTAATCACACCACCATTGGCGTGCGCTTTCTAGTCACCGGATTGTTTTTCTTCGTGATCGGTCTGTTGCTGGCTATGTTGATTCGCACCCAGCTGGCTATTCCGGGCAATACCTTCCTGGGACCGGATGAATACAACCAGGTCTTCACCATGCATGGAACGGTCATGATGTTCCTGTTTGCCGTGCCGATTCTGGAAGGCCTCGCCATCTATCTGTTACCCAAAATGCTGGGCGCACGAGACATGCTGTTTCCACGCCTGTCAGCCCTTGGATATTGGAGTTATCTGTTTGGCGGGTTGATCCTGCTATCAAGCCTTTTGCTCGATGTTGCCCCGAATGCTGGCTGGTTCATGTACACGCCGCTGTCGGACCGCGTGTACTCCCCGGGGCTCAACTCGGATTTTTGGCTGATCGGGATTACCTTTGTTGAGATTTCCGCCATTTCGGCAGGCGTTGAAATTGTCGTATCCATTCTGAGGGCTCGGGCACCCGGCATGGGACTACACCAGATGCCGGTCTTTGCTTGGTACATGCTCGTAGTGGCTATGATGATTCTCATTGGCTTCCCACCCATGATTCTGGCGAGCCTGATGCTGGAAATTTCCCGCGCTGCCGACTTGCCGTTCTTTGATGTAGCCCGCGGAGGCGACCCTATCCTGTGGCAGCATCTCTTCTGGCTGTTTGGCCACCCGGAGGTATACATCATTTTCCTGCCGGCAGCCGGGATCGTCTCAACTATTCTTCCGGTGTTCTGTGGCCGCCCGCTGGTGGGCTACCGCTGGGTTGTATTAGGAGTACTGACCACGGGTTTCATCAGTTTCGGGCTGTGGGTGCACCACATGTTCACTATCGGCATCCCGCAGCTGGCCCAGCTGTTCTTTTCGGCAGCCAGCATGTTAGTCGCGGTGCCAACAGGCATTCAGGTATTTTCCTGGATTGCCACGTTATGGCTGGGCAAACCCCGGTTCGAATTGCCCATGCTTTGGCTGGTAGGATTTATCGTCATCTTTGTCGCAGGCGGGTTGACCGGCGTGATGCTGTCGCTCGTCCCCTTCGACTGGCAGGTGCATGACACCTATTTTGTCGTAGCCCACTTCCATTATGTACTGGTGGGCGGCATGTTTTTCCCGCTCATGGCTGGTATCTACTACTGGCTTCCCCACTTCTCAGGCCGCATGCCCTCAATGACCTTGGGGCGATGGGGGTTCTGGCTGACTTTTATTGGCTTTAACCTGACGTTTCTGATCATGCATTGGACAGGACTGATGGGTATGCCGCGCCGTGTCTATACTTATGAAAGCGGCCTGGGTTGGGATCTACCAAACCTGATCTCTTCTATTGGCGGCTTCATCATGGCCTTTGGGGTAGCGACCTTCCTGCTCGACTTGTTCCTGCACTTTCGCTTTGGCGAAAAGGCAGGCGAGAATCCGTGGAAAGCCGACACTCTGGAGTGGGCGACTCAATTGCCGCCTACGGCTTATAACTTTGTCAGCCTGCCAGATGTGACCACCCGACACCCGCTGTGGGATCAGCCCCATCTACCCAAAGCCATCGCCAACGGTGAATATGGCCTCTCCGTCAGTGGCCACGGACGCCGTGAAACGTGGGGCGTCGATCCGGTGACGGGCCGTATCCGCCATATAATTCACCTGCCCGGTAATTCGATGTGGCCCTTTGTGCTGTCAGCACTACTGGCCGTGGTGTGTATTTGCCTGCTGGTCAGTGCCTACACGCTGGCAGGTTTGGGCACCATGGCTGCGCTCGTCGTTTGCCTGCGTTGGAGCTGGGAGAACGGTGCTCACCCTAAAGCCGCTCCTGATGCACACACCAAACCCGACGAGCCACCTTTACACTCTCGCACCTTCGACGGGCCAGGCCTCTGGGGAATGGGTACCACGCTGATCTCCAATGGCTCCCTGTACCTCTCACTGCTGTTCGGCTGGTTCTACCTCTGGAGCGTATCGCCCAACTGGCAGATTCCAGCGCAAAACCCACTCAACCATGGATTTATGCTGGCCGCCCTCTTACCAGCACTTGCCACTACCGTTTGGTTACGCCGTGTTGTACGTCAGTTAAAGCAAAAGAACATCTCGCGTCTGGGCCTTCATTTATGGAGCATTACGGTGCTCGGCCTTCTGCATACTTTGCTGCTTGTAATGCTGATATTTGAGGCGCCGCTAAAACCAACTGAAACGACTCACGATGCGGTATTACTGGTCATGCTCGGTTATAGCCTGCTGCATGCAGTGGTAGGCGTATTGGCGGCTGGGTTGCAAGCCTTGCGCGTACACTGGGGGTATGTGGGTATTTCTGCGCCCTATGAGCCCAAGATCGTATTGCAGTGGTGGGTCTATACCACAACAGTATTCGTCATTACCTATACCGCTACGGTCCTGTTTCCCCTCACCTGGAAACCCTACTAATGCGCCCAGCTCACCCTTTGCAATTGATTGCAGGCCTTGCCGTCTGGAGTCTCTGGTTCATCGCCATCTACGGTGGGCTTTCGGTAGCCTGCCAGATAGCACCACCCGAGGCCGAGGCCGGTGCGCTCAACCGTTTAAACCTGATGCTGGGTTTGCTTACGCTCGCTACCCTGGCTTTTCTACTATGGAATGCACGGCGCTGTTGGCAAGCGATTAACCAAGGTGATTCCGAGGAAGCGCGCCGGCAGCGTTTTCTGGCGACACTCGGCGCTGGGCTGCATCTGGTTGGGGCTATCGCCACACTGTTCGTAGGGATTCCGATTCTGGTGATGCCACCATGCTTGTAGGCTTGGTACTACTGCTGGGCTTCGCACCCGCCGCATACGGGCATGGGCTTCTGGATGGTCATTTGGCTGAACGCTTGCCGATCTGGGGCTGCGCTATTCTGCTGGCGGCCATGTGGGGGCTTTATCTACTGGGACAGCGCAAAGTGACGCCTCACCGCGGCGAGGCATTGTGGTTTCATACAGGCATGATCATTGCCGCCCTGGCAACATTCGGCCCGTTTGATGGCTGGGCGGAAACCAGTACAGCCATGCATATGGTCCAGCATATGTTGTATATGGTTATTGTCGCGCCTCTGTGGGCATTGGCCAGGCCACTGCCTCAATGGCAGGCAGCCATGCAGGGTCGTGGCCGTGGCCTTTGGCACCCTATTCTGAAAGCAGGCCGCTATCCGACGGCTGCTGCCTTACTCCATGCGCTGGCTATCTGGGGCTGGCATGCACCCAAACCCTATCAGCTTGCTCTGGATAACCTCTGGTGGCATGTAACCGAGCATATCTGCTTTTTATTTACCGGCTGGCTACTCTGGTGGTCTTGCCTGCGAGCCAGTCATGCACGCGTCCCTCAGGCGTTGCTGGCACTACTCCTGACACTCATGCATACCGGCCTGTTGGGCGCACTTTTGACCTTCAGCACACAAACGCTGTATCACGAATCAGGTGAGCTGGCTGACCAGCAGTTGGCTGGGCTTATCATGTGGGTGCCCGGCAGTCTGGCCTATATGCTGGGTCTGGGCTGGATTGCCTGGCGGTGGATCAATCGCCAATGGCGCCGAGCAACGGAACGGGTGGCATAAGGACCTGCCGCAAATATTGACAGGTCCTTGTAGACTTACGGCAATGCGAACACGTACGGAATACCACTTGTTTCCTGGTCCGTATTGACAATATTGGCATGGTAGTCACGTGCCAGTTGCTGCAGACGTTGCCGACCGGCCTGAACATTGACGGGTGTGCCGCCTGGCGCTTCATCATTAATGGAAAGCAGCATGTTTTTACGGTGATAGCCGTCTACTACGCTCTTCGCTACAGTACCGCCATCCAGACGCCCTGCCTGAATGTCCAGAATGACATTCCAGCCAATGTCGTTACCAAAGTAACTGGTACGTGTGTCCTGATCCTTGATGATCAACGCCGGAAATGCCAGACGAGCCAGCCCTTGGGACAGCGCACGCGCATACTCGCGAGGGGCTGAGTCGGAGACGGTGCCCGGTACGATCATGAACATGATTTTACCTTTCAGATCGTTAAGGCTTGGCCAGCCTTTATCGGCTACGACCCGCTCAAGTGTCGGTGTCGTAGCCGTACAGGCGCCCTTCCCACAGCGCAAATCCAGAGGTGTAAAAATATCCCGCTCCGGGATACGCGCATTGGCACCGCCATTACGTATATCCGCAATCAGATTGTCGAAGGCCTGTGGTGAGTTACCCAGAAAGAACCCACCCTTGAGCTCGAATTTAACCAGCAGCAGCGGATGGTTGGGATTCTGACGGTGATAGGCTGCGATTGTGTCAATGCAGGATCGCAGGTCCTGATTACGATCACTCCCGACAACCCCGCTCTTGGGACAGTTATTGTCATTACCTACCGGATTGCTGTGAGAGACGTACCACTTATCGAGCTGAGCCCAGACATCGATTTCTATCATTCGCACGTAGCTGAACGCATCGGCTAGCGAATTAAAGGTGTCTTTTTTCTCGTACGTGTTATGCGATCCAGGTAACTGCACCTTTTGTAACGGCAATGAATCCTCACTATCAGCGGCGTGGACACTGGCGTTCAATAGCGTCAGGCCAAAACCACAGGCCAGCAGAGTACGGCGAAACGAAGCGATCGTCATCGACATGTGGGTTTCCTTGTAAACCGATAGGGTTGCCCCTGGATCTGCACTGACACCGATCTTTATAGCGGCGCAACTACCTGCAAGGCCTCAAGAGCGGAGCCGAGTATAGAAAGTGCTTTTTACAGGGAGATGGCTTAACCGTGACGCGATGACTTCAGTAAGGCTGAGTTCGGCTGAGACGTATGAGATCAGAATATGATAAGCCAAGCCTCCAGCAGCTCACTATGCTTGGTTTATAACCGAAATACCTCAAGGAGAAGCTATGCCACGCTTTGCTGCAAATATAAGCATGTTGTATCCCGAACATGACTTTCTCGACCGCTTCGCCGCTGCTGCAGCTGATGGCTTCAAGGCTGTCGAGTACCTGTTCCCGTACGACTACAGCCCACACGAGCTCAAGACTCGACTTGATGATAATGGACTTGTCCAAGTCCTGTTCAATGCTCCACCTGGAGACTGGGCCTCCGGCGAGCGTGGTATCGCGTCCTTGCCTAACCGACAGGCTGAATTTCGTAACAGCATTGCCCGTGCACTGGAATATGCCACGGTATTAGGTAATGACCGCTTTCATGTCATGGCTGGTTTACTTCCTGCACACGCAGATCGCGCAACACACCGTGAAATCTATCTGGCAAACCTTGCCTACGCATCCCAAGAGGCAGCCAGAGCAGGGCTGACAGTTGTGATAGAGCCCATTAATACACGCGATATGCCAGGTTTCTTTCTTAATCGTCAGGATGAGGCACAGTCAATCTGTGAAGAAATAGGTGCTCCCAACCTAAAGGTCCAGTTTGACTGTTACCACTGCCAGATCGTAGAAGGCGATATCGCTGCGAAGCTTCGTCGCGACATGCATAGAATTGGCCATATACAAATCGCTGGCGTGCCGGATCGCCATGAGCCAGACGAGGGTGAAGTCAATTATCCCTACCTGTTCAAGCTAATTGATGAATTGGGATACGAGGGTTGGGTTGGTTGCGAATATCGTCCCCGCGCCAATACCTCCGATGGCCTGGTATGGATGCATGGCTTGAGGGTTTAAGTCGAGGCACTTACGCCTGTTGCCTCGCCTCATGCGCACGCCCGGACTACTAAAGGTTACTTGCGTTCATACCGATCCTTTGGTTTTAGACACACCTCTCAGCCGCTCTAGAACCTACTCTACCGCTCGTAAATTTCTCTGAACTAACGCTTTTCTGCTTACTCAACTTCTACGAATGGCATGAAAACATCGAGCGCAATCAACAGCAGGATAGACGATGAGTAACAAGCAGTCTGATGGGCAAGTGACCGAAACGATACCCGTCGTGGAAGAACACGCTGTCTTGCATAAAGAGACTGTTGAGTCCGGCCGTGTCCGGATCAATAAAACCGTCGAATCCAAGGACTACACCGTTTCCGATACCTTGCGTTATGAGGAAACGGTTATTGAGCGGGTAAAATACGATACCCCCGTGGACCCTGCAAACCTTCCGCAGGTAAGACAGGACGGTGACATCACCATTATTCCTGTTTTCGAAGAGGTGTTGGTTGTTGAAAAGCGGCTCATGTTAAAGGAAGAACTTCATGTCCAACGCGTCACTCGTGAATCACACCGTACGGTGCCTGTCACATTGAAACGCGAAAACGTGACTGTGGAACGCAGCCACCCTCACCCGGATTCAGACGATTCCGGTCCCGCGCGGTAAACGCAGTCTGCACCGCCCAATCGAATCGCAGCGCAGCTGCCGAAGAGAACGAAAGGTGAACTTATGAAACAGCACATTTTAGTCGCAGCCTTTGATCGCATTAACGAAGCAGAACAAGTCAAGCGTGAGCTTTTGTCTAAAGGCGTATCCCAGACGGATATTCGCATGGCCGCTTCGAACGAGTCTGCCATGTTGGATGGCACGACCGACGCATCAATGCGCTCCACTACTCATGGCCATGACCATGAGTCTGTGACTGACAAGATTAGCGGCTTTTTCAGCTCGATTTTTAGTGATAATGACACACACAGCAGCCGTTACGCCGAAACCTATCCAGAAGCGGTGCGTCGAGGCTCTACAGTGCTTACTGTGACCGTTAATGACGATGCACAGGTGGCCGTTGTAGAGGAAATCATGGAGCGCAATGGCGCTATTGATATCGATGAGCGCAGCGCCAACTGGAGCAACCAAGGGGCAATAGGCTCTTCCGCAACAACCATGGGCACCAGCACTTCTACCGGGCCCGTATCTGGCGACTATCCCAATACCGCTTCGACAATGGGTGTGGACTCGACTCTGGCAGGCCGGACATCTACTGACATGACTGATCGTACTGCGATCCCCGTCATGGAAGAGGAACTGAAAGTTGGTAAGCGGGAAAACAGCCTCGGCCGTGTACGTGTAGTCTCACGCATAAGCGAACGCCCGGTTGAAGAAACCGTTAATCTTAGCGAACAGCATGCGGTAATCGAACGCCGCCCCGTAGATCGCCCTGTCTCGACTGATGATGTGTCTGCTTTTAAATCTGGAGCAGTAGAAATTCAGGAAACAGCTGAAGAAGCTGTCGTTGAAAAAACAGCGCGCGTGGTGGAAGAAGTTGTAGTGGGTAAGGAAACGACTCACCATAACGAAACTGTTCGCGACACAGTACGTCGCACTGATGTCGATATTGAAAATGACAATGTAGCCACCCGCACAGGTATGCGCGGTACCGATCACATGGATGATATCGACCCTACTACTGGAACCAAACGTTAATAGTTCAGGTAGTACTAAAGGCCACCTTTAAGGTGGCCTTTTTGTTTCTATGGTTTTTCCTGATGACTCTTGCTCGTTGTTTAGGTATTTGAGCAGAACTTATAAAGGGCTGGTATTATTTAACTACTTGCATGAGTATGCGAAAAGAGATAGCGCCGCGTCATCCGTCATGAGGCGATGAGTCAGGTTACGGACATGACGGGCTCTCTACGCGAGCTATAAATGGCCCTTATAGCCAGCGCAATCGGCCTAGCAGAACTGGCCCGTACGACGCAGCTCATCAACAAAGCCCATCAATTTAACCTAGCGCCCCGCCGCTACCGCGAGGCGGAGGTTAGAAGGCATCGCAACGGACCCACGTGCAGCGGCCTCGGTGCGCGCCTAAGCGGCAGGTGTGGTGATAACAGCCTGTTCTTCCCCGCCCGGATGTATCTTTGGCGCTCTTACTGATACCCGGCCGATGAGTTCTCGTGTCTTGGGGTGTCAGGCAGAAAAAGCCGGACTGAATGTACTGACAAGCGTGCAAATCGAAACGGCACGATTGCCAGCATTATTTAAAGTTGGGGTTTGACCTCTGCCCCGCACCTGAAGTGAAGCAGCCGAGTCCCGGCCAGTATCTGGCTTTACGGCCTCCTCCCCCCGCGCCTCCCTCTACTTAGTCGAGGTTAACGACGCATGAAAGGAAAAAGATATTCCCAACAGACTTACCCAGGTCTTTCAGGATGTTTTCTAGGACGATGACCCTGTACTTACCCCTGAGATGCCCGCCGACAACATCGACGGCTGGGACAGCCAACCTGACTGTAGCGTTTCGGCATCAAAATAAGGACTGCTGAGCTTGAGTCACTCAAAACGCTGGCCATTTCGCCCTGCTGATTCAGTGTGAGCGTAACAGAGCACGTCTCGGTAGCTATGGCGCAGCTGATTCATATCGTCAGACATGATGTAACCCCGGGCATTTGACTTCTGATAACAGGCCGTCAGACGATGGGGCCAGTGTTGCTAAAGCTATACACTATAGCCTTAGCAACACTCATGATAATTCGAGGCGCTTGTGGATTTATTATTTCTTGGCACATCTGCTGGCGTGCCCACTAAAAAACGCAACGTAACTGGCCTTGCCCTGATAGAAGAAACAGGCAGTGATTGGTTTCTGGTGGACTGCGGCGAAGCAACCCAGCATCGACTACTACGTACCCGCCTTTCACTCCATGACTTACAAGCCATTTTCATCACGCATGTACATGGCGATCATTGCTATGGCTTGCCAGGCTTGCTGGCCAGTGCAGGGATGTCTGGCCGAAAAAAGCCGCTTACGATCATTGCACCAGCGGGAATCGCTGAATGGTTTAAGGCCACTCAGCAGTTCACACAGCTGTACTTGCCTTTTGAGGTAGATTTTCTTCCAACCGAGGCATTGGATACCTGGTCCTTTGCGCACTGGGCAGTCGATGCTATCCCGCTTTCGCATCGTGTCCCTTCGTTCGGCTATCGGTTCACCGAGACGGCCCGCGAACCCTATCTGAATACAGAGAAATTGACAGCCGACGGTATTTCACGTGGTCCGATCTGGGGGCAGCTGCGCAAAGGTATTGATGCTTTCCATGATGGCCAAACGCTAAAAAGTAGCGATTATGTCCACTACCCCCACCCTGCTCGCTGTGTAGTCGTTTGCGGTGATAATGATCAACCTGAACTGTTACGCACCTTCTGCCAACCTGCTCAGGTGCTGGTTCATGAGTCAACCTACACACAGGAAGTTGCAGACAAGGCTGGCGATACCTTTGGGCATAGCTCAGCGGCATTGATTGCAACCTTTGCTCAATCTATTGCATTGCCTAATCTGCTATTGACGCATTTTAGCGCCCGCTATCAGGCTAATCCGGAACAGTCCCCTTCCATCGAAGACATCCGCTCCGAAGCAGCACATTATTACCAGGGGCCACTCTTTTTAGCAGAAGACCTTGCCCGGTATCGCTTGGCCAAAACAGGCGATCTGAGTCTTGTTACCTCATGATCGCAATGCAGGTGAAAGGCATCTTTATTTATGGCTGCGTTGTGTTTGCCGGAGACAAGCGTACAAGACGGATTAACCATCTAACGCCAACGACGGGGACGTGCTGACAAAAGACCCTCCCTGCTTACAGGTGCGACATTCATGTGTCCGGATTAATGAATATTTCAAAATATTACATAGATAATACGCAACCAATAAACCGATACCTATACACGTATAAGTATGGTGTAGAAGTTTAGAAGGGTCGACTTGTGTATCTTCAGCTTTCCAGCCAAACGCTATCTTAAACAGGTCAAGAGCATAGAAACGAAAACTTATATTTTCACAAAGTTCAATGTATTTAAAGAGTTAACGCCATTGCAACTTAACTCCTCTTTGACTCTCCATTAATACAAGGTCGTTATTTTGGCCTGTTCTGTTGTGGTGTCATAGCTCATGAAGTGTGCTCCTCTGTATCGCCGCGTTTAGCGTAGTAGAGAAAGTGCTTTACTTGCGGAGGTACAGTTTTTTACTTCATTTATTCGCTCCTCTGTATGCAGCCGCATACGGGCATGAGGGCTATAAGCAAGATTAGCCTTTCTGCTTTACAAGGTTTTCTAAGAGGCGTTTGAAATGGGCTCAGCTAATAAAACTACAGGCATTGCGTTCGTTCTGTTTAGTGTTAGAACGCCATGGCAATAAACCCGTATGTTTCCTTCGCGCCTAAAGACGTATTTGGTTGCGATGCTTCGTGCAGCAACAGGTAGCTACAGGTAGCTGTATTTGTTAAAGGGCCCTGGCATGTGTTTAATGCTTTTGCTTGATGACCGGATTTACAATGAGGTGTCTTATGTCTGTGCCTGAGTTTTCTGACAAGGAAATCCTCAATTACACGCTGGATGTTCTGAGAGAGCAGATTTGTATATATCAGGAACAAGTGCCTGCTTCGCTGCTTACCAATATGGAACAAGTTCTAGGCGGGCCTATATGCAAGCCAGCGGAAGAGCTCGAACAGATACGATTTAACCGATGGCTAGCGCTGCACTCACTCGATACGCCATTAGATGCTCAGCAGAAAAAATGGTTATGGAAGGGTTGGCTGGCTCGGGCCAAACATCCTGAAAGCAATAGGTAAAGGCGGCTTTAACGCGTTCAGCCCACTATCTGGCCGCGTTATACGCTTCACCTCAAAGCAGGCTTAACCATGCTGATCCTAGCAGCAGTAGAGCCATAATACGGTTGAAGCACCTGACTCGGGCCACCGAGTCCAGCCAGCGCGAAACACTTGTGCCCACAAATGCCCAAGCAAGCAGGCAAGGAATCGAGATCACGAAAAACACAGACGTCAGTTGCATGACCTGCGTCGTCTTATCCGAACCGGCCTGGGTAAACACGCTGATAACCGCAATTGCCATCATCCAGGTCTTCGGATTTATCACCTGCAAGCTGGCAGCTTCGCCAAACCCGACATGTTTTTGCTCGGCGACCGACTTACTCATCTCATTCAAGGGTACTGCAGGACTACTGAATATTTGCCAAGCCAGATAGCTCAACCACAGTACCCCGACAATGCTCATCACGAACTGTACAGTCGGATAGTTCATCAGACTTTGGCCTATGCCAACTCCGGCTACTAATACAATACCCGCGGCTCCTACGCACCCACCCAATACAATAGGTAATGCCTTCCAAAACCCATAGCGGGCACTGTGGCTCAGTACCAGGATGTTTGTAGGTCCAGGGGTTATAGAAGCAACAAGGGAAAACAGAATGAACGGCAAAGAAATCATCACATTGGCTCCGACGCTATAGGGCTAAAACCCATTCTTGCGTCAACCGCGCGAGGCGTCTGGAAGATTTGAGCAACGCTTGCGATAGCTAGCAGGAGTCAGTCCATAAGCACGGCGAAACCAGCGTCCCATATGACTCTGATCTGCAAATCCTAACTTCATGGCGACCTCGGCCAGCGGGTCACCTTTCGCCAGTAGAAAGCGAGCCTTGGAGAGCCGCAGCTGAATGAGATAAGCATGGGGTGCCAAGCCAAAGGCAACCTTGAATGCCCGAGTCAAGCGAAAGCGATCTACACCTGTGATACTGGCAAGCTCATCCAGCCCTACATCATCCTGCATATGGGCATGCAAATAATCCCTGGCACGATAAGCCACCTGAGGAAGTCGAGGATCATAGGCAGCTCGAATCCGCCACTTCACGTGGTCAGTCAGCTTGATCAAAAGCCGATCCAAAGCCGTCTGTTTCACTATCCGCAGCTCCCTGTACTCAAGCGCCTTGAAGGCGTCAGCGATTGCGACAAGGAGTTCGGCCTGTTCGGTTAGCGTAGAGCCAAAGCTGGGTAGGCATTCTATAGACGTGCTCTCATGCAACGCTCGTAGCTCACGCTCAACCCACTGTGGTTCCAGGTAAAGCATGGAATAGGTAAAGCCGCCTTCTACTGGTGCATGGCCGTCGTGGACCTCGCCTGGCTCAAGCATGAACACTTTACCAGGTGTACTGAAATGCAGCGCGTTTCGGCAGCTGAACTGCTGCACGCCCTGCTCGGTAAACCCTACGAGATAACTGTCGTGCCAATGAGGATCATAGGCGTGCCCCTCAAAATGAGCACGAATCGTTTCGATGCCGGTTTCAGCATCCTGACTTAGATGGACCCAGCTTTTCTTGTTATCTGTCATGTGCAGGCGTTTCGTATTGATACAGTGAACAGCAGAGAGCAATCATGCGGGTATCGTATCAGCACCTCTTCGGCTTCGTCTGGAATGTTTGTGCACTCAGACCGGCCCTGATTCGGGCTGTTATTCAGAGGACTATGCAGCAAGCATGTTCAGAAGATATACGCACATAACATCTAGCCTTTTCACTGGGAGAATCATAGTTAGGTCGCGAAAGCCATTTCGTCTGCCATGTCTAACCAGGAGAAGAAAACACCGAGGGATACCTCAGTAAGTGCTGTCGCCCGGCAGTTGGCCATGCTTGACCTTGTACCGTGCGTCTCGCTGGCCTATTTGCAACAGCAAGCTTACGCACCTCCCAGATACCCTGACAGAAATTCTTTGTAATAGCTTTTCTTAACTTAAACTGCTGCTGTCACTGTCCGTATTCAGCCGATAAAACTCGTGAAGCTTTTCCTGCAACAGCTTTTTGTCAGGCAATTGAGTCTGATATTCCGCTACGAGCGCAGGCGATAAGGAGCGATTCAGCGCGTACTCAACCACCTCATCATCCCTGCTTGCACACAATAAGACGCCAATTGCTGCATTTTCATGAGGCTTGCGTACAACCCGATCCAGCGCCTCAAGATAAAATTCGAGCTTGCCCAGGTACTCCGGCTCAAAGCGACCAACCTTTAGCTCGATGGCCACGAGGCAATTCAGCCCTCGATGGAAAAACAGCAGGTCCAACGCAAAGTCACGCCCACCTACCTGCAAGGGGTATTCGGAACCCACGAAGCAGAAGTCTCGCCCTAACTCAATTAGAAAATCCCTAAGCCGCTGCAGCAGGCCACGGTGCAGATCAGCTTCAGCATGCCCTTCAGGCAAGTCCAGAAATTCAACCATGTAAGCATCCTTGAACACGCTCAACGCTTCAGGATGACTTTGTCTCAGCACTGCCGAGACTTTTGCCGGTTGCGTGACGGACCGTTCGAACAGCGCAGACTTGAACTGCCGCTCCAACTCACGGCTGGACCACTTCTCCTGCATAGCCAGCCGCAAATAAAACTCACGCTCTTCTATGCGTTTGCTTTGCCCAAGAATAATAAGATTGTGCGTCCACGGCAGCTGCCGTACCAGGCCAGCCAGCACTGGCGTGTCGCGGTATGCCTCATAGAACTGCCGCATCCGAAAAAGATTGGCGCGAGTAAAGCCTCGTAATCCCGGCTGAGCCTTGGCCAGATAACGTGCCAGCTGATCAACCACACCATCGCCCCATTCAGCCGTCTCAAGCTTGGCGCTGATATGTGCCCCTACCTGCCAATACAACTCGATCAGCTCGATATTGACAGCGTGAACCGCTCGTTGACGGGCTGCGGAGATGAGCTGAGCCACCTCAGCAAAGCGGTTATCATCCTGTGACGGGTTTGGCGTGGTCTGATCGGTCATGGTTATGAAAAGCTTAGAAAGGATACTGGCAAAAGAGCATATCAGGTGCCCTGCTACGTGATATCGACCTGGTAGCGAAAGCCTTCTGCGGCCCCTCGGGAAACTCTATATTCAATAGGAAGCCGGTCATATCCCAGGGCGATACGCTCGACCACCACCACCGGCTTACCCTCTTCTATTCCCAGAATCCGTGCCGTTTCGGCCGTGGCTGATTCTACTGTCAACGTTTCCTGCGCCGAAGCAACATGCTGACCGCACTGCTGCTCATAAAAGGGATAGAGCAGATTCCCAAACTTACCCGGTTCCACTTCGAGCAGCTGAGAAAACTTCGAGCCGGGAAGCCAGATGTCTTCATAAAATGTCCGTTGCCCTTCGATAACCCGGACGCGCTCCAGATGCAAGGCCTGCTCGTTCTTCTTGAGGATCAATGCATGAACCACAGCGGGAGGGGGCTGCTCAAACGTACGACTTAGGATCCGGCTTGCTGGAACTGCCTGACTACCGGAAGAACTCACCTGACGGAAGAAGCGGAAGAAAGAAGCATTGAAGCTGGGGCGGCGCACAAAGGTGCCTCGACCCTGACTACGTTCAAGCAACCCTTCATTTACCAACGTATCAACAGCCTTTCTTACCGTCCCGATCGCCACCCCATAGAGCTTGGTCAATTCAGCTTCGGTTGGAATTGATTGGCCTGGCAACCATTCGCCTGAAGCGATTCTGGCCAGTATTTCATCACTTAACCGTTGATAGAGCGGCAAGCGCTCATCCTGTCCCAACTTTGCGTTGTTCATATCGTCATCCAAACGACTAGTCAGTTCACTCTATCATGAGCATTAGTCTTCGATGCATTGACAGTTAACAGCCGTCGCTATACGTTCCAATATTCATATAGATGAATATATGTTTAAGACCGCAAGGGGAAGTAGTGACCTTTGCTGAAAACAAACAACAAGGGTAGTCCCCATGCCTCAGCACGTTATGCCCATCACGGGCATCGATACCCATGCACACATCTTTTCCCGCGACCTTCCGCTTACTGAAAATCGCCGCTACAGCCCTGACTACGATGCTCTTGTAGAAAGCTATCTGGCACACCTTGAGCACTGCGGGCTTTCACATGGCGTGTTGGTGCAACCCAGTTTTCTAGGCATCAATAACAATTTCATGGTAGCTGCGCTCCGTGTCTATCCGGAACGACTTCGCGGTACAGCGGTGGTTAGCCCCGAGGTCAGTGATGCTGAGCTTGATGAATTGGAAAAGGCTGGTGTAGTAGGCGTTCGACTGAATCTGGTTGGCCTTCCACTGGAGGACTACTCGCAGCCGCGGTGGAAGAATTTCTTCAAGAAAATGGTAGACCGTAACTGGTCTGTCGAGATCCAGCGTGCCATGGAAGACCTCTGCCTGGTTGTTCCTGTGTTACTGGATACAGGCGTTAGCGTGATCATCGACCATTTTGGCTTGCCGGCAGGTTGTATTGACCCTGAGATTCCGGAGCATCAGGCCTTCCTTTCGCTTCTACCTGATGCCCCCGTTTGGATCAAGCTATCCGCTACTTACCGAAGCAAGGCCACGCAGGAGCAGGCTGCTACGATGGTAGATCTCTTGCGCAAGGCTTATGGACATTCCGACCACTTCCTGTGGGGCAGTGACTGGCCTCATACCCGCTTCGAGAAACAGACCAATTATGATGCCCAGTTTTCGATAATGAACTCACTTCTCCCCGATGCAATGGAAAGAAGGAAAGTACTGGTGGACAACCCGGCCAGGCTGTTCAAGTTCAATCCCTGAAACCAGACAATAACAACAAGGAAAGACGATTATGATGAGTTTACTCGTCGTGACGGCGATTGCCGTTGCCATTGCGCTGGGGTACAAGACCCGGATCAATATCGGTCTGTTTGCGATAGCTTTCGCCTATCTCATTGGCTCATTTGTAATGGGCATGAGCCCGTCGGAGGTTATCAACCTCTGGCCGCTCAAGATTTTTTTCATCATTTTTTCGGTGTGCCTGTTCTACAGTTTTGCCATTGTTAACGGCACCCTGGAAAAGCTGGCAGAGCATCTGCTCTACAGCTGCAGAAAAGTACCCTATCTCCTGCCTTATGCCGTCTTTGCTACTTCTGCGCTGATTGCCGGGCTGGGGGCTGGCTACTACACCGTGCTGGCCTTTATGGCTCCAATTACTCTGCTGCTGTGTGAGCGCACAGGAATGAGCCTTATCGTAGGTGCGATGGCAGTGAACTACGGTGCATTGGGTGGTGCAAACTTTGTTTCCAGCCAGAGTGGCATCATTTTCCGTAGCCTGATGGTCAACTCAGGTATTCCAGAAGAAACTGCCTTTATAAATAGCTTTGGTATTTTCGCCAGTACGATTTTTATACCCCTACTCGTCATTACGGCGTTCCTCTTGTTCAGTGGACATAAAAAGTCCATGAAAGAGGCGGCCTTCAGTATCAGCGCGCCGACTCACTTCACCAAAGACCAAAAGACCACGCTCTGGTTGACGCTCCTCATGATGGGGATTGTATTGCTCGCACCTATTGCCAGCCTTGTTTTCCCTCAAAACACCACTATCAGCTTTATCAATTCAAAGATGGACATTGGTCTGATCGCCAGTGTTTTCTCTGTGATAGCACTGCTGCTCAAGCTGGGGGATGAGCGCAAGGTCATGGCGACGCTTCCCTGGTCGACCATCATCATGATTTGTGGTGTGGGCATGTTGATATCGGTTGCGATAAAGGCAGGCACTGTCGACCTACTGGCTTCCTGGATCAGTGCCAATATACCGGCCATGTTTGTTCCCGTTGCCTTTGGTGTTGTGGCTGCATTGATGTCGCTGTTTTCCAGTACGCTGGGCGTAGTAACACCTGCGCTTTTTCCAATCGTGCCGGCGATTGCCGCCAACTTGTCTATCGATCCGATGATCATTTTCATCTGCATCGTTGCGGGCGCACAGGCGACATCCATCTCGCCCTTCTCGTCAGGAGGTAGCCTGCTGCTAGGCTCATGCCCGACAGAGAAGAGCCGTTCCGCCCTCTTTCCAAAACTGCTATTCAAAGCAGCACCGCTCGGCTTTATAGCCGCCCTGGTGTTCAATTTCGTCCTTACGTTCTGCTTGTAATTTGACACGTCACGGCCCGGTGGCCGTGACGTGCTCTTCAAGTCCTGTGTTTAGCGGATTTAGCCTGAATGACTGACCTCCTGATTACAGGGTAAGCATGTTTGCATATTGTTATCTCTAATAATGGGCTGGTATTACATAACCAAAGCGGCCATTCGCTTCAAAAAGCGGGCTTCAGGGTTGATTCGGTGCTCCGGACCCTTCACCCTAGCGCTGAGTCTGTTTTAAAGCGGTGAGTCAACTGTCCAACCTCGATTCTTCTCGCACCGTACGTTGGCTTCGCTGCCTGGGCTGGGTGGGCGTTGTTTTCCTGTTATTACTGGCAGCGAGTGCGCTGGGCTTTGCGCTACTGGCTCGCGCGCTCGGCGTTACACATTGGGATGTTCAGGGTCTTCATCTGAATAGTCATTCAGTGGGGCTGCAAACCTTGTCGGTTGTCAGGAAGGATAATGACGGTGCAGTGCAGTCACTTGAAACCGGACCTTTGCTGTTTGAATGGTCTGAAAGTCGCCTCAGGATCGATCACCTTAACCTAGCCATACAAACGATAAAAACCGACTCCAGTGACGAGCCCCTAGGACCGCTGAATCTTAACCAGCCCCTCGCCATACCCGCGTGGCTACCCGACCGCCTGGATATTTCTGCCTTCACACTATCCGTGCCCTGCGCCCAAGGTCAGTGCACTGTAGAAGGCGCCTTTGCTGCACGCCAGGCAGAACAACAGGCACTCCCTCTTAGCTTGGAACTGGAGCTTCGCCATGAGGGACGAACGCTGCAAACCATGGCTCTTCTTGAAGGCACGCCCGAGGCCCCGCGCCTAACAGCCAATCTTGCAATCGACGACCAACCAAGGCTTGTGCTGCGTACTGCATTGACGCCCTATGGTAAAGGCGTAGCCTGGAGCGGTGATTTGCTGATCCCCGCGTTTCATGAAGGGCCCTGGCTTCTGGCGTGGATTAACCAGTGGTGGCCCATACCTGCTGTTACAACCAAATCCTTACCGGGTGCGCTTCGAATTCAAGGCGACTGGCAACTGACCCTACCCAATACGATTGATGACATCCAGACGTTGCTCAATGCTCAAGGAAGTATTCGACTTGATGCACATTTACCCCAGGCCTGGCCCGTGCCGGGGTTAGGCTCACTTCAAGGTGATACCCGTCTGGATGCCAGCCTGGATAAAGGCTATTTACTACCCCGGGCATTGCAAGCTGACCTGCAGCTTGCAATAGGAGATCAACCCTGGCGACTTCAACTCCCCCAGGGGATGCGGCCTAACCAGATTCATATCCAGGCACAGACACCTACCGTGTTCGCGCAAACCGACTCAATGCTTCCGTTGGACATTGCCATTGGCGCGCAGGGTGAATCCACTGTAAGGCTAAAAGGACGAGTAAGTGTTGCCACCCAGCCACCGTGGCGAATACACCTGGATGGAGTTAACCTGCAAGGTACAACTCCAAAGATCAAGCAATCCAGTATTGCCATTCAGAACCTCGACACCACACTGACAGTTCATGGTCAAGCTGACCAAAACAGCGCAGACCTGACTTTTTCCAACGTCATGCTAGGTGCACGTCAGCTAGAGGTGGGTTCTGGTCCCTCGGCTACACGCCTGGACAGCCTTTCCGCGACCTCGCCTGCACTCAGACTAATGAGCCATCTGGATGATCAGGGTGAAATGAGCTTTACCTTAAAAGGTAATACTCGTCTGAAAAGTACGCGTATTGCCCACCCGCAGCTTAAACCTACCGGCTGGCAATGGGATGGACAAATCAATGTGAAAGATCAGGCATTGAATTTAAAGGGCACGCTTGGCGCCGATACAGGCCTCCACTTCAGGACACAGCTTAGCCTGGCTTCTGGTAAGCCTTTTGAGCTTGAGGGTACGCTAGATACGCTGTTTATGCGGGCTGGCAACCCGTTTACGACTACATTTACCGCCTGGCCGGCATTGCTGGAACTCAATACAGGGCGGCTCGATGGTCAACTTGCGCTTCGTATCCCTCAGCAGGGCAACATGAGCATTCACATTGGTCTGGATACTCAAGGGCTGGGTGGGGTTTATGATCGCCTGGAAATGAATGGCCTGAGCGGAAAGGTCGCGCTGGATCTAAAGGGCGATCAATTGAACGTATCCATACCAACCTTCAAAGCCGATACGCTCAACCCAGGCTTTACCCTGGGCCCACTTGAACTGAGTGGTACCTACCGCGCCCGCCTGGCCGAGCCGCTGGCCGGCACCCTTTCCTGGCAGCTGGCCCAAACGGCCATCCTGGGAGGTCGCTTATGGATACCGCCTGGCCAGGGTAGCCTGGGTGATTTCACGCTTGCATTGCCGCTACAACTCTCGGGTCTGCAATTAGCTTCGCTACTGGAGGCCTACCCTACCGAAGGACTCAGCGGCGAGGGAACGGTTGATGGACAGCTTCCGTTGCACTGGACCCGCCAGGGTATTCGCGTCGAGCAAGGGGCTATCGGCGCACGCGGACCCGGCGTGCTACGCTTCCGCTCGGAACGCATCAGCGCAATGGGTCGCAGCAATCCTGGCATGAAGTTGGTAGCCGACGCTCTAGATGACTTCCATTACGATGTGCTTCGCAGCGGTGTTGATTATCACGAAGATGGAACGTTGATCCTTTCGCTTCGCCTGGAGGGTCGCAACCCTGATATTGAAAAGGGACGAGCATTCAACTTTGGAATAAATCTGGAAGAGAATATTCCGCAATTGCTGACCAGCCTGCAACTGACCGACCGGGTCAGCGACACTATTCAGCGCCGTGTGCAGGAGCGTCTGCGCCGTAACCAAACTGCACCCACTACCGAGGAGAAGCCCTGATGGGGTCGCGCCTATTATTCGGCATGTTGCTCGCATGCCTTCTAACAGCTGCCTGTACGCCTACTGTACAAGTCGCTGTTCCAAACGAGCCGATCAATATCAACCTGAACGTAAAGATCCAGCACGAAATCTACATCAAGGTAGACAAGGCACTCGACAACGTTCTCAGCGAAAACAGTGGCCTATTCTAAGGAGCCAGCCATGCGTATCCGTACCGCCAGCCTGATGTTGGCCCTGCTTTTTACCAACCCTGCGTGGGCCATGAGTCTTAATGAGGCTATGGCAGCCTTGAGTAACGCCAAGGCCGCTGGCCAGGTGGGTGAGCAACCTAATGGCTACCTGGGTGCCATCAATGGCAGTAGCCAAAGTAGCGAGATCGCCAATCTTATCAACCAGGCACGTCGCGATGAGTATCAGCGCCTGGCACAGCAAAATGGCATTCAACTAGGCGATGTAGAAGCAATTGCCGGTAAGAAAGCCATCGAGAAAACACCTGCAGGACAATACATCCAGCTCAATGGGAAGTGGGTCAGGAAATAAAAGACGTTCAGAATAAAAAGCCAACACTGTGCTGGCTTTTTATTCCGCTTCCCGGCATTTGATGGGTCAGTAGAACTGGCTGAGGACGTACAGGTGCAACAAATTAACCAATAACGGGGCTTATGCTGGCACTTAATTGTTCTCTTTGTGTCCATTCTTCGAACCATACAGGGAATACGCCGAGTCTTCCGAGCACACCCGTTTGACTACGGCTTCTGGCAGATATTTGGAAAAGCACTGACATATGTATAGTCAACAATCGACACAAGGTACCAACCGCACCCCTTCCACTGTACTCGTTGTAGAAGATGAGGAAGTGATCCGGGAATTCGTCCGTGAACTTCTGGATGGTGAAGGTTTGAATGTCATAACCGCAGAGTCGGCTGATGTTGCTCATACCATCCTGCAGGACAAGGCGGCAGATATCGACTTGCTGATCACCGACATCCGTATGCCAGGCTCGATGGACGGCGCACAGCTCGCCAATCATGTAGGTGCGACGTGGCCCCATATTCCGATTATTGTCATGTCAGGTTATGACACGCCAGCCACAGCCAGTATCAAGTATAAGGTCAGGTTTCTGCCCAAGCCTTGGTCGATTGGCCAGTTGATTGATATGGTAACAGGCGTTGCGTATTCTGCGACTCCTAGCACCTGACCTCTCCTGAGCAGGTTGAACAACACCGCCTGTTGATCAACCCGCTACGGCACACAACTAAACCCCTACTCTTGAAGCATGTTCCGTATTCGACATAGGCCCGCTTGCGCTGCTGTTTTCCTAGCGTCTCCCGAGCGAATACGCCTGTTCGCTCAGCGCTCTGAAAATTCTTCATGGGTGTGTATGTAAACCTATGAGTATCGATGCGCCTCCCTACCCCGTTACGCCTGACGGCCGCTATTTCGTAGTACGCGGTCAGCTCTGGCGATGCACCAATCCTGCACTTTCGGAGGCGCAACGCAAGGCGCTTACCCAACAGCTAATGGCGGCGCGGAGAGAAGTAGGCCAAGCGAAGCGTAACCACGACAAGACGGCTGAACAGCAGGCTCGCCACCGGGTCGATGAAGCCAAGCGCGCTTTGGGTGAGCGTGGACCGGTGTGGTGGACAGACGGAGCGCCTGACTATAACCGTCGACAGGTTGCCAACACGCCCTATGCAGGCTGGCTCGAAACATTGACGTCCTGATAAATACCCAGCGATGCCAGGCAGTGGTTAGAATCAGTAGCAGCCTCCGATAAGGACATACCATGCTGGTAATACTGGGAAAGGAGACATCAATCAATGTTCGCAAGGTCATGTGGACGTGCGAAGAGCTTGGCATTCCTTTCACTCTTGAAGAGTGGGGCACAGGATTCAGGTCAATGGGTGATCCGAACTTTCTGGCGTTGAATCCTAACGCCATGATCCCGGTTATCCAGGACGCGGGATTCGTCTTATGGGAATCGAATTCGATCATTCGCTATCTGGCGAATCATTACGATGGAGAGACTCTATATCCGGTGGATACCAAGTCTCGCGCCATCATTGACCAGTGGGTCGACTGGCAAGCCTCTACGCTGAACCCCTCCTGGAGCTATGCCTTCCAGGCGCTGGTAAGGCAATCACCCAGCCATCAGGATCCGACACAAATCAACCAGAGCCATCGTCAATGGTCAGCGTATATGGCCATCCTTGACGCGCAGCTTCAGAAAACCAAGGGTTATGTAGCAGGCGAAGCCTTTTCGCTCGCGGACATTCCGATCGGCCTTTCCGTAAACCGATGGTTCGAAACGCCTTTAACACATCCCCTCCTACCCGCCCTGAACACTTATTATGATCGGCTGGCTGAGCGCCCCGGCTTTCTGGCCTATGGTAGAAACGGCATACCGTGATGCTGCAGGGGGCCATAACTGTAATGTCCAATCTGCTGCATTCTGTATATGGTTGCCTCTGGAGGCATACCGCTAAGGTTACGTTGATTTTCTAGCGGAGCCTTGCTCATGTACCTTCCCAACCACTTCAAGGAAACGGACCCGGCTGTTCTGCATCGCTTCGTCAAGGAGCACTCGTTGGGTGCTTTGGTTATACAGGGAAGTCATGGTTTGTCCGCCGAGCACCTTCCGCTTTTGCTGGAGACCAATGAGGCGGGGCTGAGCATCCTCAAGGCTCATGTGGCCCGGGCCAGTCAGCTCTGGCAGGAAGTGCTTAAGGGACATGATGAAGCGCTGGTCATCTTTCAGGGGCCAAGTGCCTATGTTTCACCCTCCTGGTACGCCAGCAAGCTTGAAACGCATCGGGTCGTGCCGACTTACAACTATGCCACCGTCCATGCCTACGGACGGATCAAGGTCAGAGACGATGTCCAATGGGTCAGAGGCCTTGCGGCTCGTCTGACCCGTGAACATGAGGCCACTCAAGACACGCCCTGGAGAATGACCGATGCGCCAGCTGATTTCATTGACGAGCAGCTGTCCCGAATTGTCGGCATAGAAATCCATATTTCCCGTCTGGAAGGAAAATGGAAGATGAGTCAGAACCGCAGCGAGGCGGATCGTAAAGGCGTACTTCAAGGCCTACACCGTGAATCTATGCCTCAGGCCACCGAAACAGCAGCCGAAATGGCACGTGTAATGCTTCGCACTTCGCCAGAATAAGCTCAAACTCTTCCGCTTCAAGAGGTGCTAAAAACAACTGCGGACTAAATACCTGGACGATACCCCTTGAGAAAGATAGCTACCGCCCTTTGTACAGCAGGGCCGATCCGGCTGGGGTCAATGACGGGCTCTAACGCCAGCATGGCCTGTTCATGAAACTCGGCCTCCAGAAGGGCCTTGAGATGCAGCGCCGCTACCCATGGATCGGAACGTTGCAATAGGCCATTATCCATGGCGTTACGTAGCACTTCCGCCATGCGAGACCAGCCTATCTTGGGTCCGTTCTCATAGTAGATACTCCCCACCTTACTGCTTCCAGCTCCTGAGAGGACGAGACGCCGCCCTTGCATGATCTCAGGCTGAATAATGATACGGACGTACTCATTACCAAACCGTTCCAGCATGGTAGGCAGGTCAGCATCCAGTGGAAGGAACTCAAACAGTGGCTCAAAATGTTTAGCGGCATTCGCACGAATGCATTCGGCAAACAACTCCTCTTTTGAACTGAAATAGTTATAGAGCGTGGCCTTAGAGCCTCCTACCCGGCTGGCTATCTCTGACATCGAGGTCTGATCAAAACCCACTTCCATAAACACTTTCGTCGCAGCGTCCACTATCTCGCGGCGCTTGCTTGGGCTTTTTGTTCTCATCCTGCGTCCGTGATCACTAACCTGTATCGCTATGCTAAGACAGATTGTCACATCAGGAAACTTAATGGCCATTTGCCACTCCTAGAGTGGCCCCTAAAAGCAAAGTAATAGCTATTTGATTCTAAATATGTGAACTCGTCACATAACTGAACTGAACAGTACGGTTATTTTACGCACCTCTTTTTTCTTAAGTGAGATCAGTCTCACGCTGATCATATAAATCCTACGGACGGACCCCCCATCAACATGCAGAAACCTACTCGTGTTTTTCCTGTAGCCAGCAGATCCTTGCTAGCCGTAGCCTTGGCAAGTGCCAGCAGTGCTTGGGCAGCCCCTCTCATGCAAGGTTCGGAAGTCGAAAGCAGAGTCGAGTCGATCCTTTCTCAGATGTCGCTATCGGACAAGATCAGCTATATCAATATCGATAACGGCTATATGATGCGTGCCATGCCCAAATTTGGCTTGCCTGGCACCTTAGCCCGTGACTCGTCGCTTGGCGTAACCGTTGAAGGCACCATGTTTGGTGTGCAATACCCCGCTCAGTCTGCCCTGGCCGCCACCTGGAACGTAGATCTTGCCAAAACCTATGGCTTGGCCGTCGGCTACGATACCCGCGCATCAGGTGGTCAACAGCTGCTTTCGCCCGGCCTGAACATGTACCGTACACCGTACAACGGTCGTTCCGCCGAGCACCTGACCGGTGAAGATCCCTTCCTCGGCGCTGTGCTTGCACCCGCTGTGGCCAACGGCATTGAAGCCCAGGGCATCTGGACAGGTGCCAAGCACTTTGTCGCCAATGAGCAGGAAGCCAATCGTCACTACCTGGACGTCAAGGTCGATAACCGCACCCTGCGTGAGATCTACCTGCCCGGTTTTGAGTCCCTGGTCAAGAACGCCAATCCCGCCTCCATCATGTGTGGTTTCAACAAGATCAATGGCGACTATGCCTGCGAAAGCCATAGCATGATTGCCGACATGCTCAAGGGCGAATGGGGCTTCAAGGGCTTTGTCGTCAGTGACTTCAACTCCATTCAGAATGGCTACAAGGCGGCTATAGCGGGCGCTGACCTGGACATGCCCAGCGGCCTGCAGATGAACGAATCCGTTCTGATGCCCTATGTATGGAGCGGTCAGCTGCCAGTCTCTGTGATTGACGAAAAGGTTCGCCGTAACCTGCGCGCCATGATCGGCTTTGGCTTTGACAAGGGCCTTCCAAAAGCCTCGGGTATCGGTAACGATCCCCGCAGCCTGAGCACCTCTCTGGAGATGGCTCGTCAGGGCATTGTTCTGCTGCAAAACGAAAAGGCCAAGGGCTCCTCTGACACCCTGCTACCACTTCCCAAAACAGCACGCATTGCCGTGATTGGTGACATCGCCAAACAGCGTCCGCCTTATCCGTTCGGTACCGGCTGGTCCGCTGCCAATACCTACACCACCGAGTTGCAAGGCCTGCAGCAGCTAGCAGGGGACCAGAGCCAGGTCACCTACATCCAGGCGCTGTCTCTCGACCCGCAGACCTCGGAGTGGTACACCGTTGACAGCACTGATTCCACCGAGACCGTATCAGGCCTGACAGCTGAGTACTTTAACAACCCCAACTTCTCGGGAGAGCCAGCCGTTAAGCGTCGTGAGCCTGGCGTAAACTGGGACTTCCTGAGGGCCCAGAACATTACAGCTAATGGCACCACCGCCATTAGCGGCTTCAGCCCGGACCAGGACAACTTCTCCGCCCGCTTCACCGGCAAGATCAAGCCCACCGTCAGTGGCGATCAGGTGTTCAAGGTGCGGGGTGATGGTGCGTACAAGCTGTGGGTCGACAACAAGCTGGTCATCGACTTTAACGGCAAGCCGTTATCCAACGACCTGGCCGACTCGATTTCCCACTCAGGCAAGGCGTATGGCCTGAAGGCAGGCGAAACCTACGACATCAAGCTCGAATACAGCCGCGTCAATGACCACTACATTCCTACCTCGGGTAGCCTGTATGGCCTGCAGATGAGCTGGGCTTCGCTGGCTGCGCCCGCGGACCTGAGCCAATACGATGCCGTCATGGTAGCGGTAGGCTTTAACAGTGAGTACGAAGGCGAAGCGTCAGATCATGGTTTTGATCTGCCTGAATACCAGAGCGACCTGATTCAGAATGTTATCAAGGCCAACAGCAACACTATCGTAGTGCTGCATGGTGGTGGCGGCATGAACCTTGAGCCGTGGGTCAAGAAGAGCAAGGCTGTCCTGCACGCCTGGTATCCGGGTCAGTTCGGTGGTCAGGCCCTGGCGGAAATCCTTTTTGGCGATACCAACCCCTCTGCCAAGCTGCCGATCTCGATTGAAAAACGTATCCAAGACAATCCGGCCTATGCCAGCTATCCGAATCCGGATCTTTACATCGGGGATAATGCCCTGACCGAAATGACCTATTCGGAAGGCGTTTATATGGGTTATCGCGGTCTTGATAAGCAGCGTATTAAGCCGCTCTTCCCCTTTGGTTTCGGTTTGTCGTACAGCACGTTCAGCTTCTCTGACCTGAAGATTGGTCCGAAGTCACTGACGCCCGGCTCAACTATCGATGTAACCTTTACTGTAACCAATACCGGCAAGAAAGACGGTTATGAAACAGCCCAGGTCTACGTGAGCCCGAAGAAAGCGCTGATCGATCGCCCGAAGAAAGAGCTTAAAGGCTTTACTAAAGTCTTCCTGAAGGCGGGCCAGTCCAAGCAGGTTACTGTTCAGCTGGACGCTCGTTCGTTGGCCTACTTTGATACCAACACCTGGAACTGGATTGCTGATGCTGGCCGCTACACCATTTCCGTAGGTGACTCTTCGGATAATCTGCCACTGGAAAGTGTATTGACCAACCTCTACAAGCAGTCTCTACCGACCAATACCAGCAACCCGTTACCGCCAAAGATGCAGAAAGCCGTTCAGGTCGATGCCTCCAAGGCTTACTAAGCTCAGGTAAGTCAATCGATATAATGATAAAGGTGCCGCTCAGGCGCCTTTTTCATTAGTCCCGCTTTGATGCAGACGCCTCTATCAAAGATAAAATAGACGGGCGGACTCAAGAAAACATTGCGTATTCCGGCCTGTAAATGACCTGCCACACGCACTCAAGGATCGCCCTTCAGTGCCGATTTGCTTAACAGGTAGAGGGACTACCACTAAGCACCGCTGGCTTATTCTTGAGTAAATACACCATGACCACACACGTAATTAATTTTACTGGCCCTATCAATTCAACCACGTGTGGTCAGCTGATCGAGAAATGCTCGCAGGCCTTACAGCAGGACGCCTCTAGCCTGCTGATAAAGATTGCAACCATGGGCGGCGATTGCAGCTATGGTTTTTCGATGTACAACTTCCTGGTTTCATTTCCTATTCCGGTTCATACCCATAACCTTGGAACCGTTGAATCCATGGGTAACATCCTGTTTTTGGCGGGACGTCACCGTACGGCCTGTCGGCATAGCAAGTTCTTGATTCATCCCTTTCACTGGAGTCTGCATGGGGCCATTGACCATGCTCGCATGTCTGAATACGCCATGAGTCTGGACTACGATCTGGACCTGTATGCCGACATTGTGATGGAGCGAACCGAGGGCGCCAGCGAGCGAATGGATATTCGCAATTATCTGAAGGCCTCTCCGCGCATTCTGAACCCTGAGGCAGCGCTGGCCACAGGTATGATTCATGCGATTGACAACGTGGCGATGCCGGTTGGCGCTGTGCATACCTGCATCCACTTATAAGTAGATACCTCTTTGCACTGCTGGGCGCTACATTGACGTTGGCTCCCAGTCTGTACCTATAAAGTGCCGTACCTTACGCAACCTCTGCACCGTTAGACTTAGCTAAACAAAACGGGGCCGGCCTCTCGCATGAAAATTTCTAATGTCTTGGGCCCTACTCCCTTGAATGCAAGCACCCGTCTTTCAAAATCCGAGCGACTTTCACTTTTGTCCTTGATGCCTAGAATCCGGCCTTCATACTCGACCTGAAGTACTTGGCATACTTCAAGCAATCGTTCGGCGGTCGATTCATCATAGCGAGTGTAACGTCCTTCCCGCAGGATTCTTACTAAACCCTGTCGGCCGCAGCCTATAAGCTTAAGTGGTGTATCACAGCGATGCGCTTCGAATAGTACGCGCCAGGTCCGAGCAGCAATATCCTGCGAAATACGCTTACCAAACAGGTAACTGGCCAGAAACCAGCCGAAGAGTGCTTTTTCGCTCTCCTCTGACAAATCCAGCCCTAGCATCGCTGCCGAAATCTCAGCTTTCATAAGAATACCTTCTTGTCTCTTGCCTTCTTGCGATTAACTTAAGCGGGGCCGGCTCATAAATTGACTGTCTGCCAGTGTTCAATCGAGACACGTTTTTACAAGTGTTTTCATGGATCTGCATGAACATGGGAACAACTCGAATGGGATACCAGTCACAACCAGTAGGCTATATAAGCCCAGCATCATCGGAGATGAGACTAGTTGCTTGTGCCGCTGCCCTAAGAGGCATGCCAAGCGATCCGGTGTTTTTTAAGCTAGATCAGGAGAATCACCATGAGCCCAGCACTGCCTAAAAAATTTGCCTTCACGTGCGCCCTTTTGCTGTCAATGGGCACGGCGACTGCCTTTGCACAAAACGCTACCCACGCTGATAGCGCACACGGCACTTCCGGCCATGCACAATCGGCCAATGCTAACCAAGCTGAAGCCATGTCGCCTGAAGACTTCATTAACGATGCATCGGCCAAAGGCATTGCTGAGATAGAAACGGCCAAGCTTGCGCTTGAAAAGAGCCAGTCTGCGGATGTAAAAACTTTTGCTCAGTCAATGATTGATGACCATACCAAGATGAATGAGCAACTTCAGCAACTGGCCCAGCAGAAAAAGCTGGAAGTCGCTGATAATGCGATGCTGATGGACATGGCCAAGAAAATGATCCTTCAAGTACGCGATGAGTCGTTTGATGCCGCATATGCCAATAACCAGGTTGTAGCTCACGAACAAACCATCGAGATTTATCGTAACGAAGCGAATACTGGTAAAGATCCTGAGCTGAAGGCGCTGGCACAAGCTGCACTGCCTAAACTGGAAGCGCACCTTGAGCATGCCAAAACGCTACAGAGCAAATATGCCGAAAAGAAATAATGGCATACGCTAACAAAAGGCAGCCCTAGGGCTGCCTTTTTTATTCGTGAACATATCCCATGGCTGTTGGCTATAACACCGATTCTCTGAGAAATGTAACTGTGCAGCCCGGCTCGTCTTCTTAAAATAATATGAATGCACAATCAGGACACAGTGCTGTAAGGGAGCTTCTCAGCACCATAGGTAACTATCTTTTTAGCCTGCGGTAGAAGACGTATCAGGCAGACATGACAACTGTGTGCAAAGCGCTTCTGATGCAGCGCCTGGACAAAGCCGCGGAAGAAGGGACTCTACTTAAGGTGTTATAGATAACCAGGAGCGCATGCAGGCCAACCATGCACTTAAGTAAGGCGCTTTGAAGAGAGCGAAGACAACGACAATAAAGACGCAAAGGCCAGTCTACTAGGCTTGCATAATCGCAATCAGGCACGCAGTATCGCTGATTAGACAGGCCCATCGTGATTAGATCAACTCGCCTAGCGCCTCCTTTAACAAGGCAATACTCGCCTCGTTACGCTTGTAGTATGTCCAGGGACCTATACGCTGAGAGGTAACCAGCTGTGCACGCTGCAAAGTACTCAAGTACAGCGAAACCGTAGGCTGGGAAAGCCCAGCTTTGTCTTGGATAATACTTACGCATACCCCAGTGGTTTCAGGATCAACTTCCTGGCTTGGAAAGTGCCGGCGGGGCTCTTTCAACCAATTCAGGATCTTGAGACGGGTAGGATTATCGAGCGCTTTAAGCGCCAAGCTGACATCGATACTCATTGCTGGTATCCGGTAACGGTTCCTTTATAGTAAACAGCCAGTCAATGTTATCACAGCGGAACCCCTTGGCATTTTTGCCAAGGGGTATTTGAATGATTTCTCAGGACTCGTATCGAGAATAGTCGATGTAGCCGACTTCAGTGCCCCCATACATCGTGGCAGGGTCCACTGGAGTCCACGGCCAATCATTGGCAATCCGTTCAGGCAGATCGGGGTTGGCAATAAAAGGACGGCCAAACGCAATCAAATCACCCCACCCGGCCTTTAACACTCGCTCCGCACGCTCTAACGTATAGCGCCCCGCATAGATGATACGGCCCTTGAACGTGTTGCGGACCGCCTCGCGGAAATCATCAGGAAGCTCTGGTGCGTTATCCCAGTCTGCCTCGGCAATTGATAAGTAGGCTATTCCTACCTCTTGAAGCACTTTAATGGCTTCCAGGTAGGTTTCCTGAGGATTTTCCTCAACCAGCCCCAGATACACCCGCGCCTCATCCGTTGTCTCAAAGAGCGGAGCAAAACGCACGCCCATTCGATCCTTGCCAACCACTGCGGCAACCGCTTCGGTAACTTCCCGCAGGAAACGCAAACGGTTGTGCAGCGAACCGCCATACTCATCGGTACGCTGGTTACTGTGCGCCGAGATAAACTGATTGATCAGATATCCATTGGCGGCATGTATTTCAACTCCATCGAAACCCGCGTCCAATGCATTACGGGCTGCCTGCGCGTAAAACTGGACCAACTCTTTTACCTCAGCCGTGCTGAGCTCACGAGGCGTTGAAGGTGCACTGAGGACTCCAGTACCAGGGCCGGTTTCGATGAATACGCTGACGTTCTCAGCGGCTATGGCTGAGGGTGCAACAGGCGCGGCCCCTTCTGGCTGCAACGATGTATGCGATACACGGCCTACATGCCAGAGCTGAGCGAAGATAATACCGCCGGCCTTATGCACCGCGTCGGTTACCAGTCGCCATCCTTCGATCTGCTCGGGTGAGTATATGCCCGGCGTCCAGGCATAACCTTGGCCACGAGGCTCGATCTGTGTTCCCTCAGTGACCATGAACCCTGCGCTAGCCCGCTGCTGGTAATAGGTTGCCATTAGCGTATTGGGTATGTTGCCTGGCTGGGTGCTACGCGAACGAGTCAATGGCGGTAACACAATACGACTCTTAAGCGTATAAGGGCCAAGCATAGTAGTTTGCAGTATGGATTTGCTCATTTAAATACTTCAATATCAATGAATAAATATGACGCTTCGTCAAAAGCCTAAGCTCATAGCTGCCCAAGTGGATCTACAGGATGGCGACCATGAGCAGATGAAGGAGCTACTCTACGCATCATATTTATAAATTTCAATATCATGATATCTAGTGCGCTAGATTTAGTTTTTGAGTAACCTACTTTAGGCTCTGTAAGAAAAGTACCTGCGCTCGAAGACTTTTTGTAGAGAGCCTAGCGCCTTTACCTGCTTGCTAGGCTAACGATGGAAAGCCCCGCGCCAATGAAACAACGCGGGGTGGTCCATAAAAATTTCCTAAAGCTGTGCCTCTTGAGCCCAGCCTTATGTTGATGCGCTATTTTTAACAGTTGGCTCAGGCTGCTGACTGTTGCATTGCTCGCTGAAAAGTTTTTGTAACTTCAACATACAAGCCTGCGCATCCTGGGCTTTGTCACAGAGCTTTGCTACCTGGGGTGCAGAGTGCATGACGCACTGCTCCACCGCACTGGATGAAACAGGTACCTTTTGATTTGGGGATGATTCGCGTGTAACAAGGCCTACAAGACCTCCTATAGCAATAAAGACAGCCGTAATGAGGATCAGTCGAGTGACTTTAGAAAAATCGTTACGCCGGTAATAAGCCATCATCGCATCGAATGGGGTACTCCCGGCTGGTAGGCGTACAAAGCAGGCGTAAGCCACTGACCCCATGATTCCAAGTGCAATAAGCCCGGCCTTTTGCCCCATAAACAAGGCCATAAGGGCTAGAGGAATACCGTTGCGCAGCAGCATCCAGCGCGAGGCTTCTGGGTTGAATAACCGCCCAGGCAGCACCTTATAGGTGAGGATCAAATCGAGCGGTTCTAGCCATTTGGCTACCGGTCGCCACAAGCGCGTGAGTAGTTTGGTTACCCATACGGCAATAAGCGGCCAAAGCGTCAAGGAATAGAACAAGGTAAATAGGTCAAGACGCCCTTCCTGCCACCGCTGTGGCAAGGTATAAAAAAGTGCAAACAGGGCAGCGCCTGCCCATATCCAGCCATACGAAAGTGGCTTGCCTTCTTTAGGTTCTACCTTAACAAACGCATCAAGTCGCGCATCCGGAAAACGCTGTTTCAGACCAGGGTAACGATGATTCAAATTGTCCCTCAGGGTCTCACGCGCCACTCTGTCTTCTGGCTTGAAAGCCTTGGCGAGACGAATCTGCTCGGAATGAGAGATAGGCCCCAGTAACAGATGAGCAGCCTTTCCTTCAGGAGTTGTCGGCTCTGCATTGAGGAGCTGTTGCAGGCGGAGCGCGTAAGCCTCCTGCTCACAGCGCTCTACCAAGGCACACCATGTCTCGTACGGCGCAGGTACAATGCCCTTCCGGTCATCCCAGCCAAACAGGCAACATACGCCCTCAAACAATGAAGGTGTAAGGTAGTCGGCCTCGTCCAGCATCTCCAGCACCCAACCCTGAAGTTGTTGCTGTCTATCGAATGAGTTCGCCCAGGGCTGCTTGCTCAGTACTCTGAGCTGCGCTAGAAAGCCTAGCTCGTTACCGGCCTCGCCAAGGTTATCAAGAGGCTCTCGCTGATGACCAAGCAGCTCTGCCGCCAGGTACGCTTCCTGGCTGGGACTGAGAGCAGCACTTTGCCAGGGCGTCAGCCATTGCAGGTGCTCGACCGCAGCGACCAAGAGGTCGGTTTCGTCATGATGAAGACACCTTTCAACAAGACCCGCCTGAAACGGTATTGTGCAGTTTAGCTCCTGAGCCTGAACCCATTTTTGCTTCAGGTTTTCAGCAGAGGCCTCCTCCAGCAAACGCTTGGCCTCGTGCCGCGCTAGTGCCTCGGCAGTGAGCGCGGGTTCGGGATAATCAGGCGCAGGGCGAGGCCGAGGTGCGCCTCCCACAAGTGAGGCCGGCTCTTCAGCCTCAGCCAAAGGGCAGTCCTGCGCCAGCCCGCCCATGACGCTTTCGCCCCCATGCGTTACTGGCTCAATCGGCGCGAAAAGAGGGCCTTCTGACAGAGCGGTAACAGGCCAAGGTGTTTCTTCAGCCTCGTCGGCAATACGCTCTCTGACCCAGCTCAGGGCTTCTTCATACGCCTCGCGCAGCTGCTGGAAAGCCTCTGCGTCTTCATCGGGACGATGTACCTTGAGTAGCTTGGCGTACTGTCGTTTTATAGTACGCTCATCGACCTCTTCGTCGAGGCCCAGGATATCCCAGCAGTTCATGAGGCTTACCATGCCCCTCGTTCAAGGCTATCAAGCCGCTCAACGATCTGCTTGCGTACGTCACTGATCCTGCGCTCGTCCTGCGTTTCCAGAACCTGTTGAAACTGAGCGGCTAAATACCCAACGGCCTCACGCTCATCGCCCAGTAATTCCTGGTAAAGACGTTCCAGACGGGCCACTACATGAGTATTTACTTGCTGGTCACGCGGGTGAATTTTAAGCTTTTCCAGTGCTTTAAGCCGTTCCTGGATCTCATCCGGGGTTAACACGCCCGGGTTGTTCTCGATAACCAGTCGATGCTTGGCCCCCGTCAGCGGAATCGTGACATCGGTTTCAAGAATACCGTTGTTGTCGTAAGTGAAACGTACATCAATACTGATCTCGCCCGCCTTGCGAGGAGGCACCTCAATCTCCAGCTCTCCCAGCTTGATATTGTCTTTGACCATCCTGCTCTCGCCCTGAAAAATTTTGAACAGAACCTTGCTCTGGTCGTCGTGCAGCGTTTGCACTGATTTGACGCGACTCACAGGCACGACACTGTTGCGCTCGATAATGGGCAGGTAGTGTCCGCTCTCGCTTTGCTGACCAAACGTGATCGATGTTTCAATGCCAAGTGTGTAGGGGCAGACATCGGTCAGGACCACCTCTTCGAGCGCTGCATCGCGGCTCTTGAGTGCTGCCTGGACAGCTGCGCCTTGGGCCACCACTTCATCAGGGTTGAGACTGATGGAGGGAAAACGGCCAAATAGTCCTGCCGCCAGCTTGCGTACCAGTGGCATTCGAGTCGTACCACCGACTAGCAGTATCTCATCCAGATCCGCTACACGAATCCGTGCATCCCGTAGTGCTCGCTCGATAGGCCCCCGCAAACGCTCCAGTAGCGGTGTGAAGAGTTCAGCCAGTTGCGCCTGGGTAAAAGACTGTCGCCATTCCTGTTCGTTGTAACGCAGTATGAAATCGGTGCTGGCGTCCTGAGCCAGTGCCTTGCGCACCCGCTCAGCCTCTCGCCGCAGCGACTGACGAACAAGCTCTAACGAGGGAAAACCTGGCTGCTGGCCTTGAAGCGCCACGAAGCGATCCACAAGCATGTGATCAAAATCTTCGCCGCCCAGGAAGTTATCACCCGCACTGGCTCGCACTTCCATGACACCATCATACAGCTCCAGAATGGACACATCGAATGTGCCGCCGCCTAGATCGAAGACCAGAAACGAGGTCTCACTGTCCTTCTGATGCAACCCATAGGCCAGTGCTGCTGCGGTGGGCTCATTGATGAGCTTTTCGACCCGAAGTCCTGCCAGCTCTCCAGCGATACGGGTCGCCTTACGCTGTGCATCGCTGAAGTACGCCGGAACACTGATGACAGCCTCGGTTACTGGCTCACCATACTCACGCTCGACATCAGCTTTGAGGCTTTTAAGCACCAATGCTGATAACTCTTCCGGTCGAAAGGTACGCTCGCCCAAGCGTATCTCCTGAGCGCTTCCCATATACCGCTTGAACAGGGCTGTTGTTCGGGCAGGATGGGTATGCAGTCGCTCGCGCGCTGTCTTACCCACCAGTACCTGCCCCTCGTCATCAAGACCTACTACGCTAGGCGTCAGCGTATCTCCCAGAGCGTTTGTAACAAGTTTAGGCGCACCGTCGCGCCAAACGGCAACCAGACTGTTGGTCGTTCCCAGGTCAATACCGACGATCATGCTGAATAAGCTCCCTGCTAGAGGTCTCGCTGACTGTTCGGCTCGCTATAACGCAAGCAGTCAGGAAAAAGACCCAAGACACTATCCCTGTAGACGGGCGTACAAAAATGAAGGGGTATTGTAACGAAGCCGCCCCGCTTAAGCACTCACTTGACGTACCTGCTGCGCAAGTCGGGGCGTTTCTGTGCAGTGAGAAAATCACTGCCTACTGCTCATGGCCCTGCGGGAATACAATGCACTTGGAAAGAGGCAAACGCATGTTCAGTGCACGGCTTTTCACCGTGCACTGACAGAAGGAATCAGACGCGGAAGCGGCTAACCATGGTTTGTAGCTCATTTCCCAGACGCGCCAGCTCAACGCTGGAAGCTGCTGTTTCCTCGCTCGCCGCAGCGGTTTGCTCGGAGACATCCCGGACGTTGACGATACTGCGGTTGATTTCGTCAGCCACCGCGCTCTGCTGTTCGGCAGCCGCGGCGATCTGCAGGTTCATCGATTGGATATTGGAAACCATATGGGTAATGTTTTCCAGCGAACCACCTGCCTTACGGGCTAGCTCAACGCTGCTATCAGTCAGCTTGCGGCTGTTATTCATCATGCTGGCGACCTGCTGAGTACCTGTCTGCAGCCCTGCCACCAGCCCTTCGATTTCCTCAGTAGACTTCTGGGTGCGCTGAGCCAGACCGCGAACTTCATCGGCTACCACTGCGAAACCACGACCCGCTTCACCGGCACGTGCTGCCTCGATGGCGGCATTAAGCGCCAGCAGATTGGTCTGCTCAGCTACAGCCTTGATGACATCCATCACGCTGCCGATCTTATCGCTCTCCTTTTGCAGGCTGGTCATGGCTTCAGAGGAGCGGTTCATCTCAGAGGCAAGGCGCTCAATCTGTACAATCGCCTCGTTCACTACCTTGTCGCCCAAACGTGCCTGCTCGTCCGCTTCGCTGGCTGCAGTAGATGCATCGCCAGCATTACGGGCCACTTCCTGTACGGTTGCGGTCATTTCGTGCATGGCTGTAGCCACTTGATCCGTTTCGCTCTTCTGGCCATTTACACCCGCACTGGTCTGCTCAGTCACGGCAGAAAGCTCTTCCGCAGCACTGGCAATCTGAGTCACGCCATCACGTATACCGGAGATCAGTTCACGTAGCGTATCACCCATGTTCTGGATACCTTGCTGAAGCACACCCAGCTCATCACGGCGGGTGACGCGTGCAGAAGCTGTCAGATCACCGGACGCAATACGCTGAACTTCGCCCAATGTTTCCTTTAACGGTTGAGTAATCTGGCGGGTAATTACCCAGGCAGCCAATACTCCCAGTAGCAAGGCCAGGATGGTGCTGCCAATCTGCAGCTGGCGCGCCTGGCTGCTTTCAACTGACAGACGATCCAGCTGGAACTTATAGAGTTCCTCGCTGATATTGACGATCTCATAGCCTTGATCTGTCATTTCTTTGCGAGCCTGAGCAATATTAGCGTTGGCCTTCTTGTAATCCATTACGGCTACGCTGTAGCGATCCAACGATGCCTTGACTTGCTGGGCGGTATAGCTCAGCTCATCCTTGAATGTATCCATCATTTGCTCAATGCCCTTGCCCGCCGTATCAATCTGGCTAAGCAATGCCTGCTCATTTTCGGACGTTGAGTTGGCTGCATACACACTGACAAGGAACTGCGTTTTCAGCAGATTTTCCTTGGTTTTGGAGATTGTTTGGAATTGCGAAAAGCGACGATCATCATAGCTTGGCAGCAGCAGTACGCTATGGGCCATCTTATCGACTAGCGTGGCCGCTTCAGCCGACTCGCGCTTGATAGTCTGGCGAGCTGAATTCGCAACCTTGTATGCATCACGCATGTTGCCCAACGACTTTTGGTAATCGCCGTTGATCTCATCCTGCTTCTTTAGCAGAGCGACGTTTACGGGATTGGTAAAGCTGCCCAAAAGCTTTTTCTGTTGTTCAAGATAGATGTTCAGGTTTTTCTGAAGGCGCTCCGTGCTGGTTTCATCGCCATTAGCCAGCATGAACTGCAGACGTGCGATACGCAGGTCTGTCAGCGTTCTATTGAGCTTGGTGATTTCTGTCATCCAGAGGCTCCGCTGAATGACACTGCCTAAACCGCTCCAGCCGCTCCAGGCAAGAAGCAACGTTAAGGCCAGTACTACACCGAAACCCAGCGTAAGCTTGCGCGTAACGCTGACATTCCCAAACCAGCTATTCATAAATTTTTCCGTTAAGTGTCGTTTCGAATAATTCAGCTGGTGCGCTTGTTCTTTTAGAGCCAGCTTATGTATATATGCGGAAGGGCTATCGGCAGGTCTTGCGATAACTGAAGCGGGAGGAGATATAAAATGTTCGGGCCTTGTTATTGCCTATGAGCGAGACGACCAGCCCGGCCCTACGTCCAGTACCTTCCTGGTGTCTGAGACACATGATCCTGACGGGCTTCGAGCAGTACTTGCCAACGCATTAGGTATTACAGGGCGCGTACGCAAGCTTCGTAAGGTCTTTACAGTGAATGGGGTGGAAGTGCACCTGGACCAAGTTGAAGGCATAGGAGCCTTTATTGAACTGGAGGTAGAGTTCGGTGCGCATCTAAGTGAGGAGGCGGCTACTGCAAAAACGCTGGAGGCTTTTGATTATTTTAACCTGGAGGCTAAAGACTTAGTGAGTGAAGCTTATACTGATCTCCTCGACCCCCGCTTTTAAAGCTGTCACGTTCACCTGAAATGAAAACCTTGCACTTTAACTAACTTTTAGCTTGCTCCTGAAATTCAACATTCTTAAGCCCTACAAGTGCTATGTTATGCCCCTAAAATGACTAACCAGTCACTTACTGCCCTCTACAAGGGCATACAAAGGCGCATAAAATACATATACCACTTGTCGGATTATTTCATTTTTGAAAAAATTACATCACGCCTGATAAAAAATACAGAAAAATAAAAACCCATTAATTATCAATTATCTATGCAAAGTAACACCTGTTAAATGCTATCAAAATAATTATCATAAAATCTCATTTCAATATCATAAGAGTAGCACTTAAGAGAATTAAACAGATTATTCATCCCTACCCCCTATTTCTAAAGATAGAAACTTAACTCTATATTCCTATTGGGATAACGAATCCGGGACGTATCGTTAATCCAGCTTGGCTAAATCTCATGATAAAGCGAAGGACCGGAATAATGCTCTCATCCAAACAACCTGTTTTTTTATTAGTTTCGCTCTTTGCAGGGGGAATCTGTGGCGTAGCCCAGGCAGCTGAAGACGCTACATTGTCTCAAGCAGCACCCAATGTTCAGAGCGGTAGCGATCCTCTGTTCATTTATCAATGGCATCTACGAAATAGAGGGCAAAAAGTTATTGGCGATGTAACGCCGCTTGCCGGTGTAGATCTGCGGATGGGTGTATTACATGAGTTGGGTTTCAGGGGTAAAAATGTCATTGTTGGGGTAGTCGATGACGGGCTGGAAATACGTCATGAAGATCTGTCAGGTAATGTTGTACCCAATGGCTCCAAAAACTTCGTAAATGGCTCAAACGATCCGACGCCTAGTGTCGACACGGATGAACACGGCACCTCGGTGGCAGGCATCATTGCCGAAATGGGCTGGAATGGGATAGGAGGACGAGGCATCGCACCAGAAGCCAAACTAAAAGGCTTTAACTTCCTGGCCAGTGATGCGGACTCTACCAGTCAGGATGCGAACATTCTGTATGCCTGGGGTAGCGGTAAGGAATCCAGAGATGTTGCTGTTTTCAATAACAGCTGGGGAAGCAGCACGCCCTACTACCCGGCGTTCTCAACCTCTGAACAGGCTGCCTGGGAAAGGCTGATGCAGTCTACCCGCAGTGGCAAGGGTGGTGTTTACATCAAGTCTGCAGGCAACTCGTTTAAGGAGTTTTTCTCCTATACGCCTTTTGGAAGAGTCAACATCTGTTCCAAGAAAGCGGCTGAACTCAATGTCACCTGCGCCTCTTCAACCGTTGACCCTAACAATAATCTCATCACGATTATTACCGCCGCGGCTGTCAACGTACGAGGATTGCGCTCATCCTATTCCACGGCAGGGTCATCAGTTTGGATCTCAGGCTTTGGCGGCGAGTTTGGTAATCAAAAAGCCTATAATCCGGATTTGACCAACGTTCGAGAAGCCATCAGGCCCACTTATTATTCTCCAGCGATTGTGACTACGGACCTGATGGGGTGCTCTCGCGGTGCCAATACGGCGAGTTCCTCCTCTAATGCCTTGGAAGGTAACCAGTCCCCTATCGATAAATCCTGCAATTACTGGGCACGTATGAACGGCACATCATCCGCCGCGCCTACGGTATCTGGTGTGGTGAGCCTGATGCTGGGCGCTAATCCCAAGCTGACCCAGCGTGACGTAAAATATATCCTGGCCAGCACGGCACGCCCGCTTGATCCTTACCAACCAGTAGTGAGCTACGGTGGTACTGTTATTGAACCTGGGTGGATTACCAATGCGGCAGGTCATCACTTCAGTAACTGGTATGGCTTTGGATTAGTGGATGCAACAGCAGCAGTGAATAAAGCCATGAGCTTTAACCTGTTGCCAGCGATGAAAGATACTCAATGGAAAGCGTCTAACGACTCGGCCAGTACGATTGGCGATGTGAATGCACCTGCAACGCTGAAGGTACGTATCAATCAAAATATTAAGGTTGAGGCTGTACAGCTCAGCTTTCAGACCAGTCATATGAAGCCATCGAACCTTAAGGCTGTTCTTACCTCCCCAAGCGGCACTAAAAGTTATGTCATGACGCCTTTCTCCACGCTGTCGGATATCACGTCTGGAACTGGTTTCACTGTTTCATTGGCTGCGAGCAATGCGTTCCTGGATGAGCCAGCGACCGGCGACTGGACACTATCCTTAACAGATGTGGTTGATGCACAAGGCAATGCCGCCAAGCTGCAAGCCTTCAAACTTCGCGTGGTGGGGCACTGATCATGAAAATGACCACTTTATTCTTGTTGACCATAACCCTGGCTGCAGCACCCTTGGTGCATGCTCAAACGACAGATTCGGCCCGACTGCAGCAGGCGGCGACTGGAGCCAGCTTTAACGTGGGGAACACCCAGTTCCGCCTGGTCCCTAACGCAACAGCTCAGCGTATCGAATCCAATGCCTCGGTGCAGACCTCTTCGTCTATCCAGAGCCAAAGTCGTCAGCAGTCAGTACCGACAGATAGCAATGTAGTAGGTCAGGTAGGACCTTATGCCATTGTGCTGCAGCAGGACAATCAGACACATCTGAAATCACAATCAGCCGTTTCTGCTGGTAGTGCTGCGCAGTCGGGCACTATGGGCGTAGCGGTCAACCTGAACTCCGGGCAAGCCGTGCTCGTTCCTCCCCGTCTGAAGGTGTTTGTACAGACTGCCGATGTTATTGATCAGGTTGCGAATGCTACAGGCGGTACGACGGTTCAGGCATCGTCAGCGGCAGGCATGGGGGTGATCCGCTATAGCTCGGTAGAGGCCGCGCAAACTGCGCTGGACAAGGTAAAGGAAACGCAAGGGGTGAATGACGCCTCGCTGGATATTATCCAGGGTTTCATTCAAAAGCAGTAAACGTGTAATAACGCCGCTTTGTCGTCAGGCGACGTACAAAGCGGCGTTTGTCTATAGAAATGATGCGTTACTGTTGGGTGATTGTTGCGCGGTTAGCCATACCCGTTTGAGTAATACCTGCGGTGTTGCCATAAAAGGTCTCGCCGCTCTGGGTAACCAGTGCCTGATTAGCAATCCCGTTTTGAGTAAGAGAAGCAACATTGTTGGCCTGATAGCCAATCTGATCAATTTGCGCGATGTTCAAATCGCCCGTCTGGCTGTACCTGATCTGGCTATTGTCGCTGTATTGGGTAACCTCGACTTCATTGTCGTTACCTACTGTAGTGCCCGTAAGTCCTGAAACACGTGTTCCTTGCACGATATAGGCATCATTATTCGAGCCTTCCTGCGAAACACTCAGGCCGCCAAACATATTGCTCTGTCTGACGTAGGCGAAATTATCATCCCCCGTCTGCGATATCCCACCATTGGAAAATTCGCGCGTAGACTGCTCAAGCGAAGCGCTGTTGCCGTTACCCCGTTGAGTAATACCTGCCCCGCCACCGCCGGACTGTCTAAAGTAAGCGGTGTTATTATCGCCCTCCTGCGTGACACTGCCTGAAGTCGTACCGCCATACTGAACGGCCTCAACCCAGTTGTTATTACCGCGGGAGGAAACGCCTAGAAAAGCGTCATACCCGCTCTGGGTAACATTCATGGTATTACCTACCCCTTCCTGGATGGCGTGCAGTTCATTAACCTGAGCTACACCACCGTTACCCTGGTTGAGCGTGGCAACGTTGGAATCGCCGCGCTGTTCAAGGGTTACAATATCCTCTTTCCCGCCTCCGCCGACCTGATAGATCCGCCCTTCGTTGGCCACTCCGTCTTGGGTAATAGTCACCTGACTGTTATTAACCTGTTCCTGCTGGATATACCCAATATGGTTACTTCCCAGCTGGTTGATAGCAGCCTGACTGTTAATGGCAGTATCGGATTGCTCAAGGGTTGCAACGTTATTCTCACCCTCCTGAATCGCCTCAGCGATGTTCATTTGAGCCCATGAGGGCATGCTGAAGGCTAGTAGGATAGCGGCAGCAAGTGGTTTCAAGTGGGACATAACGATTTCCTTTCCTTGCATCCATGAAGGTCGTATGCGACAACCCGATTGACCGACCAAGCCAGCGCCAAAGGGCTCTGAACAAAGAGACGGCGTGTTCCTGTCTATCCATAACGAGGCATTGCCCGCCGCAGATGGAAAAGCAAGACAGGCGCTGCACGCCGATCCAGCTCATCCATGTGCAGGTGGATGACCAAGAGCTGCTCGATTTTCAGGGAAAATGTCATTAGTGGAATCCATCTAAAGGATGGAAAAAAGCGACTTTGTGCCTTTTCAGGCTTAAGCCTAAACACAAACTATTTCAAATGGTTACTGCGTGATGGCTTAGCGATAGCTACCAGGCACTACTTCCGACAATGTTTCCAGAGTATTGCCGCTGATAGTGGCTCGTCCACCACGGGTGTCGTGCTATCAGATATACCGATCATGGTCATCTGCTAGCTCAGTGTGGCTTGGCGCTATAGAGCCAACGACTTCATGCATGCTTTCTTTTTTAAGCTCCATGGTTGGCTACCCTAATAAAGCAGGCTTAACTTTTCAGGCTATCGTGGGACATAAGAAAATAACGCGTGTCTCGCCTTAGAGGGTATAGGCACTAAGCCGCTATCGTATTTAAGTAAACATTTGTATTACCTCTAAAGAGGAGTTGATGTGTTCACCATCCGCAAAGCCACACGTGCAGACGTGGACGATACCTGGCGTATTAGAAGCCGGGCAATTCAACATCAATGCGCAAATGTTTATACAGCAGCACAAATCGATGCCTGGACCAGCAAAGCGCCCACGCCGGGTTATGCAAACGATGTCGACTCCAGCTTCTATGTCACGGTTACTGAAAGCAGGATCATAGGAACCGGTATGATCAATCTGGGGACAGGCAAGATCGACGCGATTTTTGTTCTACCCGAATACATGGGCCAAGGAACTGCACGCGACATGCTACAGCATCTCGAAGCGCTAGCCTTGAACGCAGAGCTTGAATACCTGCACTTGGATGCGACCCTGAATGCCGCAGCGTTTTATAGAAAATGCGGCTTTGTGGGCGATAAAGTGTCCATTTACCACTCGCCTACAGGGCTTACACTAGAGTGCGTGCCAATGCACAAGGTTCTTTATCCGGCTTGCGGAATACTTCAGTAAGACAATGTGTAGTAGGTATTGAGCATTATAGAAATAGCAATAACGCATGCAGGGCAAGGCGGCCTAATCAAGGCTTTGAAGCCTGTCTTATCACATTGCCGGCCTGCGCCCTTTTCTTATCAGTCAAGTATGCGGTCAGTAGCAATACGTTGTGTATGCGTAAGGCGCCCCGAATTATTGGGATAGCCCAGATACCTTATGCTTCCTGCCGCGTACCGCAATCGCCTATTAATGGTGGCTGCAATACTGACGCAGGTACTAGGTTTTATATTCCTTAGGTAGAGTCTGGGCGTGCGACTTGTTCAGAGTTGTTTTACCGAACCCAGGGCTAACATTTGCACTCACCTTCGAATTCCCAGGCCTGCTGCACGGTAACCTGTTTGATAAGGCATCCTTTTGCCGCATGCGTTACCACGACAGCAACGTCCTCATCGGTAGCAAAACGGTCAATAATTATCTGTATGGGCATGCTACATGTATTACATATAACAACAGTTGCCCGCTCAGTCTTCTCAATGACAGGACTCATGGTAAGGTTAATTCCAAGGCTGCACGTAAATTGGCATAAGCATATACAACAGTAGCAATGGCTACCACTACACTATCTTTATAAGCCTTACAACGAAGCGCCTTGATGCAGCCAGAGGCTGTTTTGATCCTGCTGTATCGGCAAAGCGGCTTCCTGCATTGCTCTATCAGGGTGTCCAGCTCTAAAAAGCCGTAAATGGGCTAGCCTGAGTGCGACAACAAAGGCTACGACTTAACAGCTACGACACTCATCTCCTTAATTAAAGGAGAAAGGCGGCAATCGGTTTATGATGACTTATCTGAACTTTCATTCAGAGACAATAAATACCTTACAGGAGGTGGGGAAATCTGTTTGATTGGTCCTTTCCAAGGATAGAGATCTGCATTTATGGGTAAGATCAAGAACATGCTTTACCCAAGTGAAGAATGATGGGCAGGCTAGGCTAGCGGCTCCATAGGGATATAAAGCGGAATAAGCGCCTCGGCGTTTATTTGTGAGTAGCAAAGTAGGCGGCATAACTAGTCGAAATTGACCCTGCTAAACAGGCCGCTATTTAAATACCTAGGGAAGCATGAAGGTTACCCTCCCCGTCGAGTGTGAAAGAAGCCATAAGATTTCAAACTATGCTTATACCCTTCAGCTTGAAAGTGATATGCTCGTTTGGCTTTGTCCAATTTGCATGAATGAGTCAAAGTCCTTGCCTGCATCTGGACATAATAAGATTCATCCATAATCATACAAGCATGCGTTTTATGGCACTCAATCCAATGGGCTTTGCCTAAGACGATAAAATGTTAATTCCTACTTCTTACTACTAAGGGTTTTATGTCCAAGCTTGCTGAATTCCGTGCCGCCGAAGAGCAATTGAAAGCTCAACTTCAACTACTCGAATCGCTTAAAAACGATGAATCGCTGCAGCGCGAAATCGAGTTTGAATCCAAGCTCCAGTCGTTGATGGGCGAGTACGGTAAAAATCTGGGCGATATTATTGCTATTATCGATCCCGGCTACTCCCGCAAACCTCAGGGTTTGGTTGCTCACCCCGATAAAACTCCACGCCGCGCCCGCGTTGTGAAACGTTACACGCATCCGGAAACGGGTGAAGTTATTGAGACTAAAGGCGGTAATCACAAGACGCTCAAGGCTTGGAAAGCCGAGCATGGCGCCGATGTGGTTGAAGGTTGGCTCCAATAAGTACTTGGTAACATGGCGGCCCTAACTCATCAGAGGGCCGCATAGCAAGGCGTTAGGCGTCATCGGACACAGCCTGGAAGTTTATGGCTCATTTTCTCACAGGTAGAAAATGAGCCGGCCGGTCGTTATGATAAATTAATACCCAACAGTGTCTTCTGAACACTTAGTGTCTCTGTCAGGCTAAGCCACTACTATTTCGTGTGTATGCCTTACGGCAAAAACTCGTATCCCTAGACGGTCAACCATACTTAACCGCTAGTTGGTTATGAAAGTAGGTACGCTGCCAAGCAGCACGTCAACACTGTGACCGCTCCTGAGTCATGTTGCTTGATCGAAGAAAACCAATAAAGGCTACATCACGAATATTAATGATTCGAAGAGCACAGCCTAACGACGCTCATGCCCTGGGAAGGCTGTACAACCAGCTGGTGGAAAGCGCCTTTACTAAAGTGCTTCCAGAACGTTTGGAGGAATTACAGCACGATCCTACACATTACCTTTTGGTAGGTGAATACGAAGGTGCAGTCATAGCCAGCGCTTTACTTATTTTCTGTAAAGATGCGATGTTTGGTTTTCAGCCATTTGCGGTAGTTGAAAATATCATTGTTGATGAAGTAAAACGCGGAGCAGGAATAGGCAAACAATTGATCAGAGCCATTGAGCAGCTTTGTATGGGTCAGGATTGTTCAAAGATCATGTTGTTAAGCTCAACACACCGCACCCAAGCCCATGCCTTCTTTGAGCGGGCAGGATTTAAAGGTGACAGTAAGCGCGGCTTTGTCAAATATCGACGGGATTTGATGGCTACTACCTGATCACAAGTGTCGACTCTGGCCCAGTAACGCTGACGACAGCTGGCATGAAGGAGTTGTCGCTTCCTCCTTCCAAATGACATGTAGAGCGGCTACAAACGCTACGAACCCCTATACGGTTATAAGCATGGCTATCTCTGACGTAATCATTCTGCCTGTTAAATGAACGGCTACAACTGATTTAAATGAATCGGTGCCGCGCAATGGTCTTGATTGCATCCAAAAAAGTACGGACGCACTAATTATCTGAGTGCTCGGGTAGACAGCCTCTATCTGCGGATCATCTCTGTCGGTAAGGGCAGCTGATAACCGTTACATAGCCAAATCTTAGACCCTTCTTTATTGAAAGCTCCGCAAGTCAATCAACCCGTTGGTAGATACTCAAACCCTGGTGACTGCGTTATACAGACCTTATGCTAAGCGCAGGGGATGAACGCAATTCTCTTCTAGTGTAAGAGTTGAGGTTAGTTCTTTTGGTCGTGCTCTTTTGTCTCATCCTTCATTGGTTCATCCCCGAGCGTATTAAATGTATCCCAATCATCACCAAACAGTTCAACCGGGTGCATCGTTCGGCTGGCACCGTTACCACAGGCAAGAGAATGTGCAGGACAGTACATGTCGCAACCCCAGCAGATACGTTCCGGGTGTTTGGGTTGCAAAGGAAATTTCTTGGGCATCAGAGACTCCTGAGCGTTCGGTGTGAATATTCACCGTACAGAAGTCTGGGGATACCTTATTGATCCTGCTCAAGCCTTGGCGCTTTCTGACGCGAAATACGCCTCTTTGATGTAGAGGTATTCACGTCATACCGGAGGCAACCCCGCCCTGCCCTCTAAACTTTAGCAAACCCGTGTAGCCCTACCTACACTGCACTTATACAGCTGGTCTAGCCTGTCATTTCATGAAGACCACCCAGGATTTACCGTCTGCTTTCCTCTAAAGGCAAAAATTTCCTGCCTAGATACCGGATAATGGTGGCCAATTCGTTTATTCACATTTCGGTAATTCCGCATGGAAATCAAGGTTAATTTTCTCGACAACCTTCGGCTTGAGGCAAAGTTTGATGATTTTACGGTCGTAGCCGATCAGCCTATCCGCTACAAGGGCGATGGCTCGGCGCCAGGACCTTTTGACTACTTCCTGGCTTCGTCAGCATTGTGTGCGGCTTACTTCGTGAAGTTGTACTGCCAGACGCGCAATATCCCCACCGACAATATTCGGCTGTCGCAAAACAACATTGTTGACCCCGAGAATCGCTATCAGCAGATTTTCAAGATTCAGGTCGAACTGCCTGCGGATATCTCCGACAAAGACCGTCAAGGGATCTTGCGTTCCATCGAGCGGTGTACGGTTAAAAAGGTCGTGCAGACGGGCCCGGAATTTGTCATCGAAGAGGTAGAAAACCTGGATGCCGATGCACAGGCGCTATTGATACCGGGTCTGACCTCAGACGCGAGCACCTTTATAGCAGGCAAGGATCTGCCGCTGGAGCAGACCATTGCCAATATGTCGGGCATTCTGGCCGACCTGGGGATGAAGATCGAAATTGCTTCGTGGCGCAATATTGTCCCTAATGTATGGTCGCTGCATATACGCGATGCACACTCGCCCATGTGCTTTACCAACGGCAAAGGCGCTACTAAAGAAGCGGCCCTGGCGTCGGCCCTTGGCGAATTTATCGAGCGTCTGAACTGTAATTTTTTCTACAATGATCAGTTCTGGGGGGAGGACATCGCCAACGCGACATTCGTACATTACCCCAACGAGCGCTGGTTCAAGCCTGGCCGTAAAGACGCGTTGCCGTCTGAAATCCTTGATGCCTACTGCCTGGAAATTTATAACCCCGATGGCGAATTACGGGGCTCGCATCTGTACGATACCAATTCCGGCACTATAGACCGCGGCATCTGCTCACTGCCCTTCGTACGCCAGTCGGACGGTGAGGTCATATATTTCCCATCCAACCTGATCGAAAACCTGTATCTCAGCAACGGCATGAGTGCCGGCAATACGTTAGCCGAAGCACAAGTGCAGTGCCTGTCGGAAATTTTCGAGCGGGCAGTGAAGCGCGAAATCCTGGAAGGCGAACTCGCCCTGCCTGATGTACCTCAGGACGTCCTGGCAAAATACCCAGGCATTCTGGCGGGTATTCAGGGATTAGAAGAGCAAGGCTTCCCAGTGCTGGTGAAGGATGCATCGTTAGGAGGCGAATTTCCGGTGATGTGCGTCACCTTGATGAACCCGCGTACCGGTGGCGTGTTTGCCTCGTTCGGAGCGCATCCGAGTTTTGAAGTCGCACTTGAACGCAGCCTGACAGAGCTGTTGCAGGGCCGCAGCTTCGAGGGCCTCAACGACCTGCCTCAACCCACCTTTGAAAGCCAGGCCGTGGCGGAACCTAATAACTTTGTAGAGCACTTCATCGACTCCAGTGGAGTAGTGTCGTGGCGCTTCTTCAGCGCCAAAGCCGACTTCGAGTTTGTCGAATGGGACTTTTCCGCCAAGGGTGAAAACGCTAATGCTGAAGAAGCCGCAACCCTGTTCGGTATTCTTGAAGACATGGGCAAGGAAGTCTATGTCGCGGTATATGAAGACCTGGGCGCAACGGCGTGCCGTATTCTGGTGCCCGGTTATTCGGAAGTTTATCCGGTGGAAGATCTGATCTGGGATAACACCAATAAGGCGCTATTTTTCCGCGCGGATATCTTGAACCTGCACCATCTGGACGATGCCGCCCTGGAGGCACTGGTCGAGCGTCTGGAGCATTGCGAGGTAGATGATTACACCGACATTACCACCCTGATCGGCATTGAGTTTGATGACAATACTGTTTGGGGGCAGTTGACCATTCTTGAGTTGAAGCTGCTGATTTATCTGGCCTTGCAACGATTTGAAGAGGCGCACGAGCTGGTAGGCGCTTTCTTGCAGTTCAACGATAATACTGTGGAGCGCGGCTTGTTCTATCAGGCATTGAATGTAGTGCTTGAGGTACTGTTGGACGATGACCTGGAGCTAGAGGATTACGAGTTCAACTTCCGCCGGATGTTTGGCAATCCTCGGATGGATGCCGTTTTAGGATCCGTAGATGGAAGCGTACGCTTTTTCGGCCTGACGCCTACAAGTATGAAACTGGAAGGGCTTGATAGACACCTGCGCCTGATCGATAGCTATAAAAAACTGCATACGGCGCGTGCTAATGCGGCAGGGTTATTGGGTCAGACGCTATAAAACAATCGCGTTTGGACTGTTTAGTTATCGTTGCAGCAGGTTAACCCTGTTAGTGATGACATCTGCTCAATAGCGCCCATTTCTAACCATGTAGTCGGTGAGGTTTTTACCTTAGCGACTACAGACTTAGTGAGTAGCAACTGATCAGAAGTGATCATTGGCTCTGCTATTGCTCCCGTCAGTGCAGAGGCCCTTTCAAGGGCGACAAGACGAAAGAACCGCAGCGTGAAGCGAGCGGCCAGTCTCATGAGTGACATCATCAAGGCGCTATTTTCCAGTTGTAACTGTGAGCATCGCCGGTCTGCTGCTGCCTGTAGTTAGGCTACAGAAAGTCGCCAATGGTTACAGCCCTGCGATCATTCACCTCTTAATATGAGGTGGGGATGGCATAGGAATTCGTTTCGTCAAACCACTTTCATAAGTCTTTCTATAGATAGTGTCCCTTCCAAAAGCTCGATACGGACGCGTTAAACCAAACAGAAAATGATCTAAAAAGGTTTGCAGGACACTCTCCTCTTAAGCCAGTAAATCTAGGGAGCAGCTTGTCCGTCTTCCGATCTATATTAATAGTAACTCTTTTTGGTAAAAAGAATTCATTAAAGCAAAGGCCCCAAGAGCGACGGGTATCACGACTAATACTAATCTTCCAGCGCTCTAATTAAAGGATCAGCTTGCTACGCTTCATAGCTGTTGTAGCAAAACTCAGGTGTTGGTATCACGCTTGAGCACGGTGTTGCGCCCCATAAGATTCAAGGCATTTATTGATGATGGTTTGTTGTATGGCCCCTGGCCTCTGTATTCTTGGACTTTCCAAGCAAATCGGGTAAAGACATACATGATTTTTCAAGACGGGATTCTTTGCCTGAGCCCTAGCAGTTCGGTTACTAAAGCATCCTTTAGATTCTGGCTGGAAACAGAGCTTAATACCTTTCACGCATGCAACCGATCAGAGCGCTTTGTGATGGTATTTGTTTTCGTATCAGAAACGTTTGCTGATCAATTTCAAGCAGAGAAGCTAGACAAGCTCTTAAAGCAAATCAGCTCCAAAACAAAGAGATGGATGTCCGAGATAGAAGTTATTGCCGGAGACCATTATCTAAATGCAGAAGCTATTCACTTGTTCATAGATGAACTGATCAAGGAAGGCGACAAACTTTCTCTCACCAATAGCGAGATGCTTGTAGGTTATATGAGTGAGGAGCAAGAGGAACCTCGTTCACTCGATAGCGCTCACGATCCTGTATGTGTGATACACAAAGTTACCCAGAACATGGTCGATGATATGAAGCAGGAAGGCACCGACCTTGGCTACCAAGCGGGTGATTGGAGCATATCAGGCGGTACGCATGAGAACATGATCCTTAGCAAGCCTTTCAAAACGCTAGAAGAGGCTATGGATGCTGCCAAGGATCGGTTTGGGGCGGTTCGATTTACTGCCGCACCATAAATACCGGTTGCGCTTATTATGGAGCGCTCTAAAGGCGGCTCTTTTGCCGTAAACAGGGCCGCGGCAGGATGGTGACAGCGTAAATCAAGCGGCTCTTTGTGGCATAGAGACTGCCCGGCGGCAAGCGGTGATATAACACGTACTGGTTACAACACGCTTGAGGTGTGCTATCGATTACACACGGTTCAGCACACCGAGTGCTATCCGTGTGAATACGGTAGCTCCCGCACTGCTCGATCAGGCTCAGGTGTTGCCGGGGGCTCTGCTTCATTCCAGCCAGGTAGTGCCGTAGCAACACCACAGCTTTAAGAGATGCCCTGCAGTCAAAGGTTTATACGTTTACAGAAAGATCCTATGACAGCCTTGGAGCATTTGCCCCTTAGTCCCTTGTACCTGATTGCTCTCACGGTCGCGCCGATTTTCTGGCACTTAGGCGTTTTAGCATGGTCAGTCGACGTTATAACTGACGCCTATCGGCCATAAATGATCGTCTGGAGGATGTTGCTCGGAAAAGCACTATTGCAATGCTATTAAAGTAGCTAGGCAAGCAATCAGACTTGCCAGGTAGTTGGACTATGGAAACGAGTGAGCGCCCCGTGAAACCTGAGAATGCGGTTCATGAGTACACGTCTGCATTAGTACTGGGCATTCGCTTCGTCTGTGTATTGGCGCTGTCTGCAATGATTGCCGGTAAGCTTTCCAAGCTTATGGGCACTGATAATTTTATTGTTTACTGTCTGGTCTTTATCGGCTTGGTGGTGCTGTTGAATAAGATCCTGGAAGCCCTTTTCACACGCCGTAAGCTGGCGCCCGAAGAGGAATAAATCTATCTGTAAATCACTGAGCAATAAGGCTGTCATTATTGAAGGCAAGGATCTGTCTGCAATAACAAACAACCGTATTGCCTGTGAACAGAGAAACAGTAAAAGCCAGCTGCTCTTTGCGCGGTTGTCTATGCTGCACAGCTAGACAACCCACAGAGTCCTAGCCATGACGACGTTCACCGACAAGGCCGCCCTGCTGACTCAGGCGCTTATCCGTAACCTGAACCATGTGCCGTTGACGCATGAAAAACGCGACCCGTTGTATGAGAGCCAAAGCAGCAGCCTTTCCGAGGGAACAGCCGCACAAAAGCTAGGGCTGTCCCTGGATATCGTTCCGCCCGGTAAGCGCTCATGTCCGTATCACTTTCATCACGCTCAGGAAGAGGCATTCATCATTCTGGAAGGCCACGGTACGCTTCGTGTGGCAGATGAGCATCTGCCTATTCAGCCCGGTGATATTCTTTTCATCCCGGCCGGCCCTGACTATCCGCACCAGATCATCAACACCTCGGAAGCGGCTTTGAAGTATCTCTCGATCAGTACAAAGGACTCACCTGAAGTGGTGGAGTACCCGGACTCAGGAAAATACCTTGCCTCTGTCTCTGCCAAGGGCGTCAGGACGTTCCGCGTGATCCAGCGGCCTCAGTCCAGTGTGGATTATTGGGAAGGCGAGCCCTGAAAACAATGTGCCTTTATGCGAGCCCATAACGGTCTGCTGCCGTTTCGACACCAGACTTACCTACTACCGTAGCTCCCGCAAAAACACGCCTTTTAAGTCAGGCCACGCCAGAAGCTTTCAAGCTGTGGATGACCTGTCAGGGTATCGTATCGGTTTGAGGCTGATCGTGTGCTCACCGCTTGGGACGCTGTGCTCACTGTATCCAGGATATTGATCTTTATTTAGCCAGTGATTCAAACGGTGGCGCGTGACGGTGGCGTCTCGGTTGAAAGTCGCCCAATCCAGACACAACCAGATGTTTGATTTCAACGCTTCCAAGTACATTTTGACATGACATAGCACACTTGCTGGCAGTAGCAGCCTAGCGCGTTCAGAAAACAATGAGCAATAAAAGCAAACAACTTGGTCGTAAGCGTTCAGGAGCTGCATGACCACTCAGTAAACCTCTAGACATCAGGAGGTTGTCAACGAAGCGATAATCGCGTTCACTATCGCAATTCACTGTCAGGCGCAGCCACGAAGTACGCCTCGCTTCAAGGTACACCTTAATGATACGTACACTCGAGAATGATCTTTCCATCATCGCGAGAATCAGCGCAGTTGGTGTCATTCTCAAAGTCATATCAGAAAGCACTCGCCTGCGCTTTGCGGCAGTCGCTCGGGTTACAGAAGATTCCTGGACCACTTGCGCTGTACATGACCTGATCGGTCTTGGACTCAATGTCGGGGACGAATTGGATGTCACCACCACGTTATGTCGGGAGGTTCATGCGAATCAGAATCCTATTCTGATCAAGCATGTCAGTGCGGACTCCCGCTACTGTAAACACCCCACTCCCCTGCGCTATGGGTTCGAAAGCTATATTTCAGTGCCTATCTTCCGACGCGATGGCAGCTTTTTCGGCACGCTCTGCGCAGTTGACCCTGAGCCAGCTGATTTGGATGAGACGAAAACCCTCGCCATGATGGAATCCTTCACCCACCTTCTGGCGCTGGAAATTGAGACCCAGGAAAACCTTATCGAAACCGAAAGCAAATTGCTTGATGAGAAGCTGACCGCCAAATCACGGGAGCATTTTCTGGCATTGGTGGGACACGATCTACGCAATCCACTGTTCTCTATCTCTGCCGGCGCCCAGCGTTTACTTCGGAAATCCCACGATGAGCAAGAGCGCTCCCTGGTTGAGCTGATTCACGCGTCTGCGCAACGAGCACTTAGATTGGTAGAAGATGTTCTCGACTTTTCCCGAGGACAGCTGGGTAACGGTATTCCGCTCGCAAAAGAAGAGCGCCGCAATCTGGAACTCCATCTCAAGCAGGTTGTAGATGAATTACAAGCGACTTATCCCGAGCGCCGGATCGAAAGTGCGGTAAACACCTTGGGGACCGTATACTGTGACTCTGATCGACTTGCACAGCTCCTGTCGAATCTGACGGCCAATGCCATTCAACACGGCAACCCTGAGCATCCTATACTGATTAGTGCCCATGTCGATAAGGGCCTGTTGACGCTATCCGTACATAACGATGGCGAGCCACTTCCTGAAGGTATCCTCTCCGGCATGTTTCAACCCTATTGGCGCGCCAGCCGAACGACACTTCAGACCAATCTTCAACAAGGCCTTGGCATAGGGCTATATATCGTCAACGAAATCGCTCGCTCTCATGGCGGGCAGATACAAGTGACCTCAAATCACGATGAGGGAACGGTATTTACACTCACTATGCCAGTGAATTGCTAGCAAGCAGACGCTCTAGCATGGTATTTCAGACCGAATGTCTGGAACGCCGCCCAGACCATACCTGTCGAAATAGAAACATCGCCAGAATGGTTTATAACATTGAATACCTTGAAGCATCGCCTTGCCTCGCTCGACCCGCCGGTCAAGTACACTCTTGAAAGCCGTGGCGATGTATTCGTCATTACGCTTATCGACCCAAAGACGCCTGCTAAAGTCGAGCGAAGCCTGCTAAGCCGTCATGCTGCGAATCAGGAGCTTATGGACACTATTATCGAAGATGCCATCCATGAGCTTCGTCGCAAGAGTTCTGCTGTCGCCCGCAATACGAGCCGTTAAGAAAGAGGCACAATAAACATCGTTCTGACCAGGCTATGCGGATGAGTGGGCAGTGCGGTTTCCCCTGAAATTCCCTCAAGCTTCAATAAGCGGCCAAGCAGCATTAGCTGAACTATCCCAGGAGATGCTGTCGCAGCCCCTGAAAACGGCCTTGTCTGGCGTACCGCCTTTCCAACCGTACCGGTTACCGTAAAAACCGCTTTACTGAATGGCCGATACGCTCAAGCCCTTCCTTTTATGGGCAGAGGCGAACATCGAGCAATCGGCCGTAACCCGTCGTATTCTGAAAATACGTTTCAGCAGGCCGGAACGTCGGTGTGTTACTTGGCCCGCGCCAGGCAGCGCTGGTAACGCTCATCAACGCGCTTGGCAAACCAGGCAGTGGTCAACTTGCGAGTAATTTTGGGGCTTTCTAGCGTAATGCCTGGCAATATCGCCCTGGGTAGCCGTTTGTCTGCCTTTTTCTCGGCCAGCTCGAAAACGCTCGTATAGAGTTTGGACTCCTCAAACGCCAACGTCTCGCCTTTCTCAAGCGCCCGGCGTATGGCCAGCTCACTCATGTCAAGCCGCTTGCCGAGCTTACGCACTGCAAGCTCGGTTGACCCAGGCTCTAAGGAGCCATAACGGATAAGATCCCCATCAAGCGCAAGAGAGACACCGGTCAGGCTACTCACAGCTTGTTGAAAGGCTGCATTACGGCTGGAATACCAACCGGCGTTATAATCGGCGAAGCGGTAGATCTGTTGGGTATAACTCACGGGATAGCCCAGCAGGTGCGCCGTTCCGAAGTACATCCCACCACGCCGGGTAAACACTTCGCTACGGATTGAGCCGTCGACCTGGTAGGGATAACCTCGGGATTTGCGTTCAGCAAACGCCACACTGACCTGCATCGGGCCGCCCGTCTCGACAGGGTTGAAGCCACCAAAAAGCGTCTTGCCTAGCGGTACCATTCCGATGAAATCATCAAAGATATCGCTCAACTCCTTTTCAGTATGCGCCGAAGCAAGGCGTTCGTTATAGGTCTTACCGCTGGGCGAGCGGATGTTTAAGGCGGTACGAACCAGGAAAGCAGGTATATGGAGCTTGCCAGCGCGGCGATCAATTTCCTTTTGAGCAATCGCGCCCATACCCGGTACACGTGGGTTCGCCTGGAAAGTTGATTCCTGCTCAGTCACTGCCAGTACGGAACAAATATTTTCCGTGGTCGGAGCAATTTCCTGTGCATCGAAAGCAGTGTAGAGGTCTCTGGCCCAACCCTGCCGATCAGGCACGCTACTGGGCATGAGCTTCACGATCTTGGCTTGCACCTCAGCAGGGCTGGGCTTTAGTGCCTCTTGCGTAGAATGGGTTCCACATCCAGCCACCACGAATAGTGTCATCATACTGAAAGCGCCCAAGGCGTAGCGTAGACCGCTGCTCATAGCGCTGGAGATGAAAGACGCTAACCTGGGTGGTTTCACTGCCATAAAGGTGAGAAATATAGGCTGCAAGGGGTTCTTCCCTGTCGGACGTAAGATGCGTGTGAGACCAAACCCAGGTCAAAAGAATTCAACAAGGGGATAGGACGTAACGGTAGGCATCATCTTACTGAATCCGCTTGAGCAGAAGATGTTCAAATTGAAAGATGGGTTCATCACCTTTGCTTCCAGTTGTCATACCACCAACTATACTTCTGCTCGATCTAACAACAATAACCAAGGTCGTAAAGTGAATATTCTAAAAGCACTCCTTTTCTGCGGTGTGAGCCTTGTCAGCACTGCATATGCACAAGCCTCGTCCGCCTCTCAGCCAATAACTGACGATGCCCTTCCCGGCAATTATTTACTTCTTAAACAACAGATGACCTACCCGGACAGCTGGCTTTCCGGTCATTACAAACACTTCCCCAAATGGCGGAGCCATGCACGAACGTTACTACGCGATGCCTTGGTCACGCCTGACTCAAAACGTGCATTCCATCCTGAAGTCATCGACCAGCAGCAGCGCTCGGGCTACAAGGCGCAGAAAATCAGATTTACCCTGACAGATGAAAGCCGAGTCAATGCATTGCTTCTGCTACCAGATACTCCCGGCCCACATCCTGCCGTACTGATGCTGCATGACCACGGTGCGCGTTTTGATATTGGCAAGGAAAAGATGGTCAAACCATGGGGTGATCACGCGGTATCAGCTTCAGCCCAACAGTGGGCCGACAAGTATTTTTCCGGTCGCTTCCCTGGGGATGAATTGGCCAGGCGAGGCTATGTGGTTCTGTCGGTCGATGCATTGGGTTGGGGGGAGCGTGGTCCGGTAACGTATGAACAGCAGCAGGCTCTTGCCAGTAACTTCTTCAACCTGGGACGCTCGCTCGCGGGGACAATGGCCTATGAGGACATGCGCTCAGTCGACTTTCTGGCAACGCTCCCAATGGTCGATTCACGCCGAATTGGTGTCGTCGGTTTCTCCATGGGCGCCTTTCGTGCCTGGCAACTGGCCGCCCTTTCCGACAAAGTTGCTGCGACCGCCGCTATCTCCTGGTTCGGAACTTACCAAGGCCTCATGACGCCAGGAAATAACGTCTTGCGTGGCCAGTCATCGTACTACATGCTGCATCCAGGCATACCCGCTCGGCTGGATATTCCAGATATCGCCGGGATCGCTGCACCACGCCCATTATTGCTTTTCAACGGCGGAAAGGACACGCTGTTCCCCTCGGAGTCGGTCGAAGCGGCCTATGATAAGGTGCACCGTATATGGCGCTCTCGACAGGCAGAGCTGAACCTCAGAACACAGCTATGGCCTGAGCTTGGCCATGTGTTTGTTCAGGAACAACAGGAAGCCGCCTTTGCCTGGCTTGACCAGTGGCTTAGGCCACGCTGATATCGAAAGGAATGGTAGGCATGAAGTTTGACACGATCGCCATTGGCGTTTTGGCACTGAGCCTGACAGGGTGCGGAACAATCAATACGGTGTTTCAGGATGATGTGACTACCAGCTATAAACTCAGAAAGCAGAAAACCTATTGCGAGTCGATCAGTCGGGTCTATAGCGGCGTGGCATATGACTTCTGCTCACTTAATGCACCCCCCGTCATTTACCCTCCGCCTCAGGAGAAAAATGCTGTTCCTTTGATTGCTGTTGATATGGCGGTCTCAGGTATCTTGGATACGCTGTTACTGCCCTATACGATCTATCAACAGAACAAGTACGGCAGTATGGAAATTAATAGCCAATAGCTATTGCCTACCAGCTCATGCCATCTTGTTGAGCAGGGCACTGCCTGCCCTGCTCTCAGATAAGTACCAACCCGAATAACATTCGAGCTGGTGCCTATTCCAAGTATACAGGCAGTAACCCCGGTCCCTCAAAGGCGGACGCGCTAACGGCGGCGCAGGCTCAGCACATTGACTCGGCCAATATGTCCATCCAGCTCCAGCGCAAGGGGTGGCACTGGGTGTGACCAATCACCCGCCTATCGACCTCCTGGCCGTTGCAATAAACAGCCATAGCCGCATTGGGCTGACCCAATAGAGCGTGGCGGGCTTCTAATTGATGCCTTACCTCTGCAGTCAAGAAAATAAGGCCTACCTGCAACATAAGAGAACACCATGAGATAAGCGAGGGTTTGGAATCGCTCCATGAGCCTGCATCAGCGGTCAACTCACTCTATGCCTATCGAATGCAGGAAAGCTGCTGTTATGGGCACTTCTGACAGAGCCGCCCTTACGTCCGTCGTATGGTTTCGCGTACTGGTTAAAGAGATGCTTAGCTTGGAAGTACGCTCAGACACGCAGGAAAGTGGCGACAAGGCAACGCCAGATTACCACTGCTTTTCTTCCATACAGCAGTCGGTGATGCAGCGTATCGGCTAATACCAGAATGGGCTTGCATTGAAATAACGCTGAAATGAAAAAAGCGGTATGTACATATCACACGCAGCTTTGATGTAAATCAGTATCAACGCTTCTCAAGAGCGTAACTATGGACGAAACCTCATATGGTCCTGCCCATGAACATAGTCATTAACCAGTCGCCCGCTCACTCACTGCTTCAGCTCATGATTCATGGCTGCGATTTGCAAGCCGGAACCATGTTGGCTCAGGAGCGTAAACATGAGCCATTAGGCTCTGCTCGCCTCGCCCGGCATTTAATGCAAGGCTCTACCGCCTTCCTGGACGTCTATCAAAAGCGGTAAAGCTCCAGAACGAAGCGTTATCGCTCGTGGCTGCGCAATGGCACATATCAGTCACGAACGATAACACCTGCCTTAATGGGTATGCGTAACGTTGCCGGATACCGTTTCAAGTTGAGCTTTTTTCTGAGTACCGAGTAAAAATGCGGCCTTTTCGGCAAAGCTGATAGGGGTGTGCAAAGCATTGGCGGGGTTACGAAACAATTGATGAGTCATGGCGCTACCCTCTTGAACTGGTGGGCTCTTCAGTGAAGAGATGGGTTCACCATAGGCAGCGCCAGGACTGACTAGAAATGCTTTATAGCACTAGCAATCATCAGCCAAATCAATACTTCGATAAAGCTTGCCCTTTCAAGGGTTTGGCGGCCATCAGAATGGCACGCTAGGCTTTGTTGTATACCAGAGTACACGGCTTACACCTCGAGTAATGGCAACATAAGACAGTCTTAGCGCCTCATCAGCCATAGCCTGATCATAGGTGTTTTGAAAGAAACCAGACGCTGCATATAAGGCGTTTCGCAAGGGGTGGGGCAATGTACCGCCTCCATCGTCGACAATAATGGCCACTTCGCCCTGCAACCCTTTTGCCCGGTGAATGGTGTAACAACGGACAGGGAGCGCTTTATCGAGTTGGCTCTGTATTGCCTTGAGCGTCTCGTTGCGCCGACTCAGCACCAACACCGCCGTCCGCTCCGAGGATTTCCGACTGGCCACATGGAGACATTGCGCCTGGATCTCCTTGATCAAGTCTGGTAACCGGCTCTTAAAATCGAATCGTGTGACGGCCTGTACCCCATGATCACCTGCCATAACAGATTTGAACGCGTGGCACGTCTTTTCCTGCTTGAACGTTACGCCAGCAAGCACCTTCTCCCCATCCCGGATGATAGGTTCTACGGACCGGTAGTTCGTTGCCAGCATAAGTACACTACTTTTCCTGTTTCGTCCCTGACCAGGAAAATGCCGATCAAAATCCATGAATAGTTCAGGAGAGCTTCCCCGCCAGCCGTAGATGGATTGCCAATCATCCCCGATGGCCATGAGGCTGAGCGTCGTTTTTTGCCGAGCCAAAAAACCTTGGACGGCCTGAAGCCACAGGACAATCTGCGGCGAGATATCCTGAAACTCATCGATCAGCAGGTGGCTGAACGGCTCCAGCATGTCTGGGCGGACTGTTCGGTCGTTTCGATTAAGGCGGTCAGTAAGTTCTTGAAATGCACGATTAAAGGTGAGGAGGCCTTTTTCTTTCAGACACGTTTCGAACACCCGCCAAAACAGCACCAACGCTTCGATAAAGATCTGCTCACGAACGGAACACTTCAGGGTATCACTCTGTAGGCGGCTGACTCGCAAACCCAAGCTTTCGATAAAGCCCGCTTGCGCATAAAACGCCTCGAACAAAGGAACCCCTACATACTCCCCTTCCAGCTTGAAGGGTTTGAGTGGGGCCGTTTTATTTCTATCGTCCTCATTGGTTTCGCCAGCAGTGTTTAGCAGTTTATCGACCTTTTTCTTAAAAGCCGGGACCTGCGAGTAAGCACGCTCATACGCCTGCCTGAGCAGCTCCAGCTGCGCTGGATGAAGCCGTCCGCCAGTGAGAGGATTATCCAGTTCAGTAGGTGATGCCTTGCGACTGGACAATTGCTCAAACCAGGCTGGTGCACCTAATACATCCTTAGCCAGTGCTCCCATTGCCGAATGAAACGTACGCACGCAGCAGCGGGCTTGTTCTGTAGAAAACGTAAACCGCCAGAATGATAAGACCTTGATAAGCTGCTCACGCAGTTGCGCGCAGGAATCGTTAGTAAACGAGATGACCGTAAGCTGCTCAGGCTTTATGTCCATATGGCACAGCATGAACACTACACGCAGCACCAGCGTAGTGGACTTGCCCGATCCTGCTCCGGCAAAAATTCGCGTGGCCGGACTGCGGCTAAGGATCATGTTCCATTGTTCGTCAGACGGTGCGCGAATAACCCCAGCCTTGACGGCTTGGGCTACACGTTCGCGCATCGCTTGAATATGGTGTTCGGTTACAGGCAAGAGCGTCGGCCCATAGAGTCCTTCCGTGGTTGCTCTATGGGCCTTGGGCTCAGACTCGGTAGTCTTCTTCGCTCGTCCAGCAGGCTTTACCGAGCGCTTGGTAGCAGGCTTGCCCTGGGCTTTTTTAGTTGCAGGCGTAGGCTTGCCACGCTTTACAGACGCCTTTGCGGTTTTCTCTGGCTTCTTCCGGGCCGCCCCTTTCTGGGCAGGCTTACGTACCACCATGGACTTGAGCTTGTTGGTCAGTAGCGAGCCAGCTTGCTTGCTAGGCTTGGGATGAGACAACGGGCCATCAGCGTTACTTTGCAGATACTCCGTCGTTCGTGGGAAGTAATTTGATAACGCCCCCGCCAAGTAGCGTTTAACAGCAGACAACATTTGGATTCTATCCGGTTGAAACTCACTCTGAATAATACGGCGTTTTAATGAACTCTGCTGGATAGATAATCAGGATATCCATGCCGGTTCTTTGATTTTCCGGGGTAGACAAGCCATTCATAAGTAGCACCATTTTAATCCACAGCGCACTCTTTTGGTGCATTAAGCTGTGCCTTGTGCGTGCGTTGCAAATCTCATGCTTTTCCAGTCGTAACAACGGCTTAGGTACTGTTACTAAATGTATACAGGCTTAATGATATCGAGCGCGCCCTGTTTTTATGCGTATACGTCATAAATATATATTTAGCGGACATAATCAAAGCTGACCAACCAGTCATGTTCTGTTGGGTACAGCTTCTGCATAGAGCCAGATCGATCGGCCTGGGATTCAGAGCGTTTTCCTGAGTCTTTGCTCGATCAAATGGGCTGCCTCCCCCCTGCTCTAGGCTCGTTTTCTGGCAATTCGTATTGGAAATACACGCAGAGACAGGGAAAGCAGAATGCGTTTTCACCCTATCGACTCGGCGAAACGAATACGAAGCCGCTTTTCGTAAACGCTTCGAATGAGGGAGAACACAACAGCTATCCATTGCGTTAACCGTCCTGGCAGTTCGCATAACGGCTTGCCAAGGATAACGTCTTCCTGCACGTCAGCAGGAAAGCACCATGGGGCGTTTCACTTAACTCCTATAAAAATCATAAGGAAAACAGATGTCTACTTTGCATCGCGCCGGTTTTACCCTTTCGCTGCTTGCGCTTTCGCTGGCTGCCCAGGCTCAATCGCCAGCCCCTGAAGACCCCAGTTATATCAACGAGGTCCAGAGCTTGCCGAATGTGCAAAAGCCAATCAAAGGCCAAGCGGGTGCCAAGGGGTTTCTTGAAGACGATACGCTGACACTGACCACACGAAATTTCGCCGCCAGGGAAATAGGTCAGGACCGTTTCGGTTTCACCTATCCCAAGAACGGCTCTCGCCATTTTACCCATACCCGTAACACCTGGGTTCAGGGTACGGCGCTTAAATACAGCTCTGGCTATACACAAGGTACCGTGGGGTTCGGTATCGATGTGGCTGGTTTTAATGCCATCAACCTGGAGCGCGGCAAAGGCCGGATCGGGGGCGGTGGTAACCGTACGCTGGCAGACAGTAACGGGCATGGTCACGATGAATGGTCCAAACTTGGTATAGCCGATGTCCGGTTACGTGTTTCTAATACAGAACTCAAGCTAGGTCGCTTCCTGGTCGATACGCCTGTCATTAGCTATAACGACAACCGCGCCCTACCTTCCAGCTTTACCGGATTCGGGATTACCAGTGACGAATGGGACAACCTGTCCTTGCAAGCCGGCAGCTTTCGTCGCGCCAGCCCACGAACCGGAGCAGGCGATGAGAAATTCACGACCGAGTACGGTACACGTGAAGTCATCGGTGATCACCTGAGCTATGTCGGTGGTAACTACAAACCGTTGGATGGATTTGAAATCAGCCTGTACGGTGCTCAGTTCGAAGACGTCTGGAATCAATATTACCTAGGCCTTACCAAAACCGGCGGCGACGTCAAGACGCTGGGCTGGAAAGCTTCGTTCAATGGTTATCGTACGCTGGACCAGGGCGATGCGAAGGCGGGTAATATTAATAACACCGCCTGGAGCGTGGGGCTTACCGGTACCCATCAGGCCCACAGCCTGACGTTCGTGTATCAGCAGATCGAAGGAAATGAATACTTCGACTATGCCCACGAAACGGCTGCGATCTATCTGGGCAACTCCATGTTTTCAGACTATAACGGACCAAACGAGAAATCTGCTCAGGTTCGCTACGAGACAGACTGGAGCTACTTTGGCGTTCCTGGCCTTACAACCGGCGTTTGGTACGTCAAGGGCTGGGATATCGATGGTACTCATTACAACCCCGGCAGCGGCAACTATGCTAACTATGCCGAGGTGCTCCAGCAATCAGGAGAAACCCATCACGAGCTAGGCCTTGTGGGCACCTACCAAGTCCAGTCGGGCCGGATCAAGGACAGCAAGTTCCGCCTGATGCTTACTCGTCACAAGGCGAGTCAGAACCAGGTAGATGGTAGTTTCAAGGAGATCCGTATCGTTTCCACCTTGCCTTTCAACTTCCTGTAATGCAGGGCGGACGCGCTTCGGCGCGTCCCTCTCGTGATACAGCATCGCAAATTGTAATAGTTTCACTTTAGGCAAAAAGCGCTGCTCCGGTTAAGCTCAAGACTTTCCACTACGTCCAAGGTGTTATGAACACTTCCTCTGAGCCTCCCAGTAGACGCTTCCGCTCACTACTGAACGCTTGCACCCTGCATTACTCGTCCATTTCTGTACGCCCTTTCTGTTTTTCTTACGACGCCTTGTCACCCCCGCAAAACGTGCGCGACCACCCTGCACGACATGCCGCGGCGCTACATGCGTGTCCATTCATTACCCAACAGCTAAAGGCCTGAACCCTATGGAATGGATTGCTGATCCTACGGCGTGGCTGGGTCTCGCCACGCTGATCGTTCTAGAACTCGTACTGGGTATCGACAACCTGGTCTTTATTGCCATCCTGGCAGACAAGTTGCCGCCTCACCTGCGCGACCGCGCTCGCGTGATCGGCCTTTCGCTGGCAATGCTAATGCGCTTGGGGCTGCTGGCTGGTATTTCGTGGCTGGTTACCCTGACAGAGCCTTTATTCGACGTGTTCGGTAAAAGCTTTTCCGGGCGTGATCTCATCATGCTCTTTGGTGGTGTTTTCCTGCTGTTCAAAGCGACCATGGAATTGCATGAGCGTCTGGAGGGGCACGTTGTTCAGGCACATGGCAGCAAGACATATGCAGCCTTCTGGCCCATCGTTATGCAAATCGTAGTGCTGGATGCCGTGTTCTCGCTGGACTCTGTTATTACCGCGGTTGGCATGGTTGATCATCTTTCTATCATGATGATTGCTGTGATCGTTTCGATTGGTGTAATGATCGTCGCCAGCAAGCCGTTGACACACTTCGTTAATGCTCACCCCACCGTCATCATGCTGTGCCTGGGCTTTTTGATGATGATTGGCCTGAGCCTGACGGCTGATGGCCTGGGCTTCCATATTCCTAAGGGTTACCTGTACGCGGCGATTGGCTTCTCGATTCTGATCGAACTTTTAAACCAGATCGCGCGATGGCGTCGCCGTAAGAAGCTGCATGGAAGCCATCCTCTGAGAGAACGTACGGCCTATGCAGTCATGCGGCTATTGGGCGGTCGCAAACTGGAGTCAGAGGAAGTCGATGACGAAATCACCGACCTCCTGGACGAAGGCCGTGATCAGAGTGTATTCCAGCGGCAGGAGCGCATCATGATCAGTGGTGTCTTGAGCCTTTTAGAACGTCCGATTCGCAGCCTTATGACGGTACGTTCTGATGTGGACTATATTGACCTTGCCAATACGGATGAGCAAAACCGCCAGCGCCTGATGGACTCACCCCGCTCAAGACTGCTTGTCATACGAGACGGTAAAATTGATGAGCCTTTGGGGTTTATCCATAAGAAAGAGCTGCTTCGCGAATTGCTGGCAGGACACGAGGTAAAACTGGATAGCAGTATCCATACCACCATTGTATTGCCAGAGACATGCGGGGCCTTGCACGCGCTGGAGCAGCTTCGTCAGGCGTCAACGCACATTGCATTTGTCGTCAATGAATTCGGCGACTTTGTAGGTGTGCTCACTATTACTGACATGCTTGAAGCCATTGCGGGCGATCTACCGGATGCCAGCACGATTGAGGTGCCCGATATCCGCAAGGAAAAAGACGGCTTTATCGTCAACGGCGGACTACCATTGAACGTCCTCAGACAACGGCTGGGCTTTCAGGCACAAAAGACTCAGGACTATGAGACTTTGGCCGGCCTGGTTATGAGCCTGCTGGATCGACTACCCGTCAAGGGTGATCGTCTGGAATGGAGGGATTGGAGTCTTACTGTTACAGATGTAGAAGAGCGACGCGTTAGTCGTGTTTATCTTCGCAAGCGGTAAAACCATCAATCTGAGAGGCGGCTCGAAGCCGCCTCTTTTTTCTAGAAGGTCCCTTCCCCTCCCAGGCGCAGCTGCCACTTCTTGGCATTACAACACGGCTGTTCAAACCTACGTTACAGCCCTCCCGAGACGTAATGTTTTGTCAAACTTGCCAGTTGAGTCGCCAGCACAAAGGACTTAACGTTATCAGTGTGACGCCGGGCCCCTCTGACGGTTCCAACCGCCATGTCGGAGTCACAGCTGGTACAACTTCGACTGCAAGGAGGGGCTCATGAACACCCTAGAAGCGTTTCTGTTTGCCGATTTTCTCGGTACGGCCACGTGGTTGTGGCTTGCATTTTTCGCCGTCGTCCTCACTCTGCTTACGCTTGATCTTGGCATCCTGCATCGTGACCACCACGAGATAGGCGTCAAGGAAAGTCTGCTGCTTTCTGCAGGCTATATCAGCGTAGGGTTGTTATTTGCTGTCTGGGTCTGGCTCCAGAAAGGCGGTGACGCCAGCATGGACTACCTGACAGGCTTCCTGATTGAAAAGTCGCTTTCGATGGACAATGTGTTCGTTATGGCGATCATTTTCAGCTTTCTGGCTATTCCCCGTCAGTACCAGCATAAGGTCCTGTTCTGGGGAATCATGGGCGTGATCGTGTTACGAGCCCTCATGATTAGCATAGGTGCAGCACTTATCCACCAGTTCAGCTGGATCTTGTATGTATTTGGTGTCTTCCTCGTCGTAACCGGCATCAAGATGCTGTTTGCCAAGGTAGATGAGGCCCCAAACCTTGAAGACAATGTTCTGGTCAAGTTCTTGCGCAAGCGAATGCGCGTTACGAATGAGTTGCATGAGCAGCGTTTCTTCGTAAAGCAACCTAATGCGGCGGGCAGTACGGTCTGGTGGGCAACACCGCTGTTTCTGGCGCTGATCTTGATCGAATGTGCAGATCTGGTGTTTGCAGTAGACAGCGTACCGGCAATCTTTTCGATTACGCAGGACCCTTATATTGTCTACACCTCCAACATCTTTGCGATCCTGGGTCTACGTGCACTCTACTTTGCACTGGCTGCCCTGATTCATCGCTTCGCTTATCTTAAGTATGCGCTGGCATTGGTTCTGGTATTCATCGGGAGCAAGATTTTCCTGGTAGGCATTATCGGCAAGATTCCAGCCGCGCTCTCGTTGAGTGTAACGCTGGGGCTACTGGCTGGCGGTGTGTTGGTATCACTTTGGAAGACACGTGCAATGGCACCCGCCAAGATCGAGCGCCCTAACGTTGAGTGATAACAGGGATAGGCATCGAAACCCTGGCGGACGTTGAGACCGCCAGGGTGCTTACTTTACCAGCGCCACCAATAAGTGCGTGTAACTGTGCCTGTCTGGCAGATTGGCAGATTGGCAGCCAGGACGTTAGCGCAAAATTACACATGAATGGTTTTGGCATAAGTACCGGCTTGGGCTGTGGGGCCGGTTCAGGCACAGGCTGGGGCGTTGGTTGGGGCGTTGGTTTAGGTTGCGGTATGGGCTGTGGGCTTGGCGCCGGTTGCGGTTGCGGTTGCGGTTTGGGCTGTGGGGTTGGCTGAGTAGGGCTTCCCACTTTTTGCGGACCAATCGTAAGACATGAATGAGTGCCTTCTATGTATTTGCGCAGAACAGGCCACTGGATGCGATCCTGTCCGTTAACAGGTTCTACACTCAGAATATAGTCATCACCCCAGCCCGGACCGGCAGCCCAAACCGATGCCGGAATACAGTTTTCTGCCAGGTACTTGAGGGTATTGTCGAGCGCTGGCAGCCAGGCCGGATTGTTGTTCGGAACGCCGATTTCACCCAGATACCCCTTCTTGTTGTTGGCTTTCAGCCACTCCACGAAAGGTTTGACCCGATTGACGCCGACCATGGGATCGTTCATGCCCGCATCACGAGGGTTGGTATACGTGCCGGAGTTGTTGTAGTCCAGGTAGGTATGCGCTGAATATAGAATTTTGTCGGCCGGGTCCTTGACGGAAAGCAGGCCTGCACTTGACGACGAAGCCCATAGCCAGGCACTGGAAAAGTTCTCACCTTCGACTAATACGTAGTGCGTGTTATCAAAGCGGCGAACACCATCGATGCCCGCCTGCATGATGGCAGCCACCGTACCTGAAGTAGCGTAGGGCTCATTCATGAGGTCATACGCGAACAACGCCGGATGATTCCCCCATGCCACTGCCATCCGGTAGGTCACGTCGCGGAATGCATCCAGAGGAACATTTCTGCTACCGATCAGCTGGTTCTTGTAACGGGCAAAGTTGTGCAGATCCAGAATGACCTTCACATTGTATTTATGTGCATAGTCCAGCGTTTGTGTTACCAGCCCTGCGTACGCGGGATCGAATGAAGCGTAGGTATTTTTCTGCAAGCGCTCCCACAGGATAGGGAAGCGAATGGTCTTTATACCCTTCGCACTCCAATCCTTAAAATACTGCTCGGTAGGAAAGATATAGTTGACGCCATTGGTGCCTGGTAGCACCTCAGCCGCGAAACTTGCGCCTGACATATTCAGACTGATCAGATCAACGCCAGCTTCGGCAACTGATAATACAGATAACAGCCCAGCGGCCAGCAGTACCTTTGTTGCGGCTACAGTAAAACCCCGGGGCTTCTGGAATACGCCCATCATAACGGCTTCCTTGCATAGTTTGTGTTCCCTTTTCCCGCATTCACATAAGCAGAATGCAGGCTGTTAGGCTTCCCCAGCCCAGGGCTGAAGTACCTAACAGAACTATACGCGCCACCGGTAGAATCAAAGTGATAGCAACTTCATAGTTATTTAGCGTTTGGGGGTACGTTTATAAAGTTTCATGCAATCTTGTGCGCCAGATGTAGTTTTCGTTGCTGCCACAAGCACTTCTGGACGGTACCCCCGCCGCGGTTGCGTCCGGGCAACCCTTATGTATGTAGTGATGATCCAGAACTCTAAGGTCATCACAATCAAGACATCCACAACATGAGTAGCTATTGTCAGCATTGCTCAGCTAGACGTCTTTGCTGCGCTATCACACTATCTCTGCGTATAAAGGGCGAAACACCACAACAGACCCAAGGGTTGTCGGTCAGATAAAAAGATCAGGAAGCGGCACCTCAGCAAATCCGGCCGACGCCAACCCGAGGACGGGCCGTAAAGGCACAGGCATGTGCCTCCGCACTTTGCCAGATAACGTTAGTGTAGGCATCTCACGCCAAAAGAAATGCTCGCCCCACAGGCCAGTTCAAGCGGACAATGGCAACCGTTATCCCGCTGCCCAGTCAACCACAATGCGTGTGGCGTCAGCCAATACCTCATTACGTGCTTCGGCCTGCTTGTCTTTGAGCGCGGTGTAAATAGTCAGAACAATAGGCGCTCGCTGGGGCGGCCAGATGATAGCTACGTCATTGGCGGAACCGTAGTCACCTGTCCCAGTTTTGTCACCCACCTGCCAGCCTGCTGGCACGCTAGCTCGAATACGTTTACCGCCTGTGGTATTGCCTTTCAGCCAATCCTGTAATTGCTGCTGTTTATCTGCCGCCAAGCCATCCCCTAATGCCAGACGCTGGAGACTAACCGCCATGGATTGAGGAGTACTTGTGTCACGAGGGTCCCCCGGAATCGCTGTATTCAGTTCGGTCTCCCAGCGATCGAGACGAAACTCGGTATCGCCTATCGAGCGGGCAAATGCTGTAACGGCTTCAGGGCCGCCCAGCTTTTTCATGAGTACGTTGGCCGCCGTATTATCGCTGTACTGGATACCTGCCGCGCACAATTCAGCTATGGTCATTCCAATGCCAGCCTGCTTTTCCGTGACCGGCGAATACGTGACAAGCTCTTCCTGGGTATACATGAGTCGCTCATCAAGCAGCCCAGGTTCAGCCTGGCTTTGGGCAAGAAACGCTGAGGCCAGTATGACTTTGAACGTACTGTTCATGGCGAATCGCTCATTGGCGCGATGCCCCAGTCGCGAACCATCTGCCGTATCGATGGCATAGACCCCGAGACGGCCATTCAACTGCTGCTCCAGCTGAGCCAGCCGGCTCTGGAAAGGCGACGTATCGCGCTCTGTGCCGGCCAGGCAACCTAGAGAATAAGAGGTAGATACCGCAGCGGTAGCCAATAGAAATGTTCGGCGATTCAGGGAATAACTCATAAAGCGGGCTCGTTATTGGTGTTCTTGGTGATAGGGAGAAAATACTGTGCAGCACAGGGCGGCGGCTAACAGCTTATAAAGCGAAACAAAGAAAGCGTAGCGTTAGAACCGGCTGGCTTACCAGCCATCAGAGCCCTCAAAACATTTACAAAATAACCGTTTTAATTGCTCTGGCGCAGTAAACCCTTACGTTGAAGTAACAGCCTAGGCGGTTTCGTCTAGGCTTGGGGTGTCTATATCAAGCTTTACCATTGTGATTACAGCTTAGGCAGCCAGCATTGAGTATCTCTTTTACTCTTTTCGTGCATTGAGGAGACCGCATGAAAATCACTGTTTTCAGCGCCCAACCCTATGACCAGCGTTTTCTCGACGAAGCCAACAAACACCACTTTGCCCATTACAATTTCGAATTCACCTATCAAAACGTATCGCTCTCGCTTCAGACTGTTGCGCTCGCACAGGGTAGCGATGCGATTTGCACATTCGTCAATGATCAGCTGGATGCACCGGTTCTCGAAACACTCAAGGAATATGGCGTCAATGCCATTCTTTTGCGCTGTGCAGGCTTCAACAATGTCGACCTGGGCGCCGCCGAGCGGTTAGGTCTTTTTGTAGCCCGCGTACCTGCTTATTCACCCGAAGCGGTGGCCGAGCACACCATTGCACTTATCCTCACACTTAACCGGCATACACACCGAGCTTATAACCGCGTCCGTGAAGGCAATTTCATGCTGGAAGGGCTTTTGGGATTTACCCTGCATGGCAAGACGGCGGGCATTATCGGAACCGGCAAGATTGGCTTGGCGACAGCACGCATTCTGAAAGGATTCGGCTGCCGCCTGCTGGGATATGATCCTATGCCTGCACCGGAATTCAAGACATTGGGAGACTTCGTCGACCTTGAAACATTACTGGCGCAATCGGATGTCGTAACCCTGCACTGTCCTCTCATGGACACGACTCGCCACATTATCAACGAAAGTACCCTGGCCGGGATGAAGCCCGGCGCGATGCTTGTCAACACCTCCCGAGGTGGTTTGGTAGACACGGCAGCCGTCATCGAAGCGTTAAAAAATCGCCAGCTAGGGGCGCTGGCAATCGATGTCTATGAACAGGAAAGCTTTCTCTTCTTCCATGATCGTTCATCCGACATTATTGATGACGATATCTTCCAGCGCCTGATGACCTTCCCGAATGTGATTGTGACCGGGCACCAAGGCTTCTTTACCGTTGAAGCGCTGCGTGAGATTTCCGAAGTTACCCTACGCAACCTGGAATGCCTGATGAATGGGACGGCCTGTTCCAATGTGCTGGTCAACAAGGAACAGGTTACTCATTGAGGGAGCCGCTCATGTGGCAGCAACTTTACGATCCACTCGGCAATACCTATCTCTCTGCCTTGGTCGCTGCAATTCCTATCCTGTTTTTTCTGCTGGCGCTGACGCTTTTCAAGCTTAAAGGACTCATCGCCTCCCTGCTGACCTTAGCCATTGCAGTGATTTGTTCGCTGCTGTTGTTTGGCATGCCACTCGGTAAGATTTTGAGCGCAGCGCTATTGGGTATCGCCAATGGGTTATGGCCTATTGGCTATATCGTTCTTATGGCGGTATGGCTTTATAAGTTGGCGGTTAAAAGTGGCAAATTCGAGATCATACGCAGCAGTATTGCGACTATCTCTGAAGATCAACGCGTCCAGGTTATTCTGATCGCATTCTGCTTTGGCGGCTTTCTGGAGGGTGTTGCCGGATTTGGCGTCCCTATTGCCATTTGTGCTGCGCTTCTGGTCGAGCTAGGTTTCAAGCCACTCAAGGCTGCCATGCTGTGCCTGTTGGCTAATGCGGCTGCAGGCGCTTATGGCGCTATTGGAATTCCGGTCATCGTGGGCGCACAACAGGGCTCGGTGCCATTAGAGGATATGGCGCTGATGATGATTGCCATTGTCCAGCCGGCTACGCTACTTATTCCCACATTATTGATTCTGGTGCTGGATGGACTGCGCGGCGTTCGTGAAACCTGGCCGGTATTGTTGTTGATCGGTGGGCTGTTCAGCGGGCTCCAGACGCTAACGTTGTACCTGCTAGGGCCAGAGCTGGTCGATATCATCGCCCCTCTTGTGTCGATGGGCGCTCTTGCCCTGTTCATGCAATTCTGGCGGCCCAGGCATATCTATCGCGAGTCTGACGCTCCGCCACGCTCATCACAACGCTGGTCACTGAAAGAGGTTTTGGCTGCCTGGTCGCCTTTTTATATCCTCACCGGGCTCGTTCTGTTGTGGAGCTTGCCAGCCTTTAAATCATTGTTTGCATCACAAGGCCCCCTAGCCGCAAGCATCCTGAGAATAAATGCCCCGTTGCTTCATCAGCAGGTAGAAGAAATCCCACCAATCGCTGCGGCGGTGCATACCCTGCCAGCCACCTGGAATATTGCATTAATCAGTGCGCCCGGCACAGCCATTCTGCTTTCGGTGTTATTAACCACGCTGCTTTCTTCCAGGCTTTCCTGGCAAAGTGCAGGCGAGCAGCTCAGACAGACGGTAAAAGAGTTATGGCGACCGCTGATTATGATCTGCCTCATCATGGGTGTTGCCTATATTGCGAACTTTTCCGGTGCATCCTCTACCATTGGACTGGCTCTGGCTGAAACGGGACGGGCTTTTCCACTTCTCTCCCCCGCTATCGGCTGGTTAGGCGTATTCATCACCGGTTCAGTGGTCAACAACAATACGCTGTTTGCTCACCTGCAATCGGTAACGGCAGTACAAATTGGTACCAGCCAGGCATTGCTCGTCGCGGCCAATACCAGCGGCGGCGTAATGGCCAAGCTGATCTCACCACAATCAATTGCGATTGCCGCTGCGGCCGTTAACCAGGTAGGTGCAGAATCTTCAATTATGAGAATGGTGCTTCAGTACAGCTTGGCACTGTTGGCGTATGTTTGTATCTGGACCTTTATATTGTCGCTGTTGGTTTGACGGCTGCGCCGTTGGTTAACAGCTTGAAAATGATGCATATAGTGATCTTGCAGGAGCTAACGCATGTTTGTACCCGGCCGCATTGAAGTAGAGCAGGTTGCCAATGGATACCTTCCCGCCATGCACTTGTTGCTGGAATACACGGTTGATCCAGTCTCCTCCAACCAGCATGCTCACTTTCACCTTTCAGGTCAGGTCGGCCAGCACATGGTAGAGGAACGCTTTTCGATGCATCGGGACGAAGCCTATAACTTCCTGGCAGAAATTGATCATCGGCTACGTCGCTATGGCGTCCCTCTACCCAAGGCGAGTGTTTTCACGCATCACGAAGATTACGATCAAATGTTTGAAGACTTAAGAGATAAATTGCATACGCACCCGGGAGACCCTATTGATCTCAACCGGTTAGCAGGCATCGACTAGGCAGTTACAGCACATAGCCATAACTGCCTGACGTCAAATACTGGGTGAATCAAAGCCTTTAACCATTCGCCTGGTAACAGGCAGCTTTACTGCTTGATTCGCTCAAGAATCTGATTAGTCGCTGCGATCGCCTGCGTGTTGTTTTTCTCGACATCCTCACGAATCAGCATGGCGAGAACAGTCAGGATCGAAGACCGGCAGATCTGGGACATCTCGCCTGACTCTTCCATCAACAAACGGTAGAGAATCGATGAAGCCAGCTTCTGGTTATAAGGTGGCAACGAATCGCTGCTGGCTAAAAGGGTAAGCTCTTCATTAAGCACGGCGTAGGCGTCCATTCGTATGTCCATAGTAATTGAGCCTGGGCAAGGCTTTAATAAAAGGCCCTGAAGTTGAAGGTCCTGATGCAGGACCCCTATACGCGAGCTTTGAGAGAGTGCTTTTAAAAGAGTTTAGTGCCAGACGTCGCTTCGATAAGTCACTGGTTAGATTAGTCGACTCGATCTCACTTCAGACTGAGCAGCGATAACCGCGACCTTTACTGACAGACGGAGGTCCGCTCAGGCTATGACTGCGTCAAGATGAATGCATTAGAGTTGATTGCACTTCGCTATGGTAGCGGCAAGAGCTGCAGGACTACCGAACCTGAAAGGAGCTAGCCATGGATGTTTTCGAGAAAGCGGCACTCTTCAAAAAGCTTCATACCTATGACCAGCCTTTACTGTTGCCTAATCCATGGGACGCTGGCAGTGCTCGCATACTGAGCCGGCTTGGCTTCGAAGCCCTGGCGACCACCAGTGCAGGTCTGGCTTTTAGTCTTGGCCGCCAGGATGCTCGTGGCAGCCTCTCCCGCGATCTTGTATTGGCAAATGCCGAGAGCATCATCCAGGCAACGGACCTGCCAGTCACGGCGGACTTGGAAAACGGATTTGGCGACTCACCAGAAGCGGTTAGCGAAACGATACGACTGGCAGCCGAGAGGGGGTTGGCGGGTGGCTCGATAGAAGATTCCACTCGCGAGGCGGCGTCACCCCTCTATGATTTCAACCATGCGGTAGAGCGCATTGCGGCGGCAGCTGAAACTGTCAAGGAGCTAGGTTTTCCCTTCATGCTGGTTGCACGTGCTGAAACCTATACGTGCGGCAGCGGAAACCTTGATGACGTGATCCGACGCCTCCAGGCCTATGAAAAAGCAGGCGCTGATGTGCTGTATGCACCTGGTTTGCCTGATCTCGACGCGATACGGCTTGTATGCAAGTCCGTTTCAAGACCCGTCAATGTCGTAATGGGCCTGTCCGGTGCAAACTATAGTGTTAGTGAACTGGCTGAGGCTGGCGTTAAGCGAATCAGCCTGGGCAGTTCAATGGCAAGGGCCGCATGGAGTGGCTTCATCGCGGCAGCACTAGAGGTTCGGGATGAGGGCACCTTTGGCTTTGCCGAGAATGCCGTGTCTTTTGCAGAGATTAACAGCTGGATGAAGGGTGGAGAAAAGTAAGAGTGCTTCAGCCAGCTGAGGGAGCTTCATTGCTCATGGGTTGGCCCATTAACTGCCCAACGAGGGCGCGTGCCAGTTTAAGGCACTCAAGGGCTGCCTGCTCCAAGGTTTCCTGGCCCGAAAAGGAAGACGCATCAATCAGGGTCATGGCTGCATCCAACATACGGGCTTGATTCGAAAACTCGTTTCTAAGCTGAGCATCCGAGCTTTCAGTCAGTAAATTGGCGTCTACATCTTGACCGTCCAGTATTCCATCATTGGAGGCATGTTCTCTTAGGATAAGATTGATGAAGGCATATTCATCCTTTGAAAGCTCATAAGCGCTGATCTCCGGCTTTTCAGCAGGATTTAGCAAGATGTTCGCCGTACCTGTATAACGTGTTTTCATGATTGATCGTGATGAACTACATCTGAATGTTCAATATCAATTCTTATGACCTGCGCTATTGACAAAAAAATAGCTGCATGATCTGCCTGTTATATGTATCGGTTATGGAAGCATTAACTTAAGCGCAGTAGACCAAAAGCAACACTTATGCCAGATACCTTTCTCTGTAATTCATTTGTAGAGCGGCAACATCACCGAAACGCTTCCAGGGCAAAGTCTACAAAGCTGCGGAGCTTGGGCGAACGGTAGCGGTCCTGGGAATAAACAAGGTGCATTGACCTGGTGGGTAATTGGTATCGACCTAACAGCTTTACCAGCTTGCCTTGTTGTAGGTCCTGCCAGACCAGCACATTAGGCAGCATGACAATACCCATGCCGCTAAGTGCAGCCTGACGTAGGCCTTGGGCACTGTTCACCATTACTCGCCCACTGATTTCGATGGATATCTCTCCTTCTGGCCCGCTCAGGCGCCAGCGCTTTTCGGTCCACCGCCATTCAGTGCCGGCAGGATAGGCAAAAGACAAGCACTCATGACGAGAGAGTTCCTCCGGTTGCTCCGGCCAGCCATGCTGTTTTAGATAGGCAGGTGAAGCGCAGATAGTCAGGCCATAATCCATTAGCGGTCGGGCAATGAGCCGCGAAGCATCCAGAGTGCCCAGCCGGATGGCAGCGTCGAAGCCCTCTTCAACCAGATCGACCAGCCGGTCCGTTAATACAAGATCAAGTTTGACGTCTGGATAACGGGACAAATAATCCGCCATGGCAGGCATCAGGCATTCCGCGCCAAATGTAGGCGGTGCTGTGAGGCGCAAGGTTCCATGAGGGGTAGCCTGCGCCTGCTCGGCCAGGCGCTCTGAATCTTCTACAAGTCCAAGGACTTCGACGCATCGTTGGTAATAAACAGCGCCAAACTCAGTCAGGCTTTGCCGTCGGGTCGTTCTGCGCAAAAGACTCATGCCCAAGCGCTTCTCCAGTGCACGAAGATGATTACCGACCATCGTAGTCGACAAGCCGCACTGCTCTCCCGCCGCTGTCATGCTACCGCTTTCAACGACCCGCACAAAAACGGTCATGGCTTGGTAAAGGTCCATTTTAAAGCCCAGCTTCAAGGTGTTAGAAGAATCGTAGCGTTTATCTCATATTTCTGTTTAACGATACTCATACCTCCCTTGACGCTGGAGGTTTTATGACGCGAACTTATTTGGCAGACACGCAGGCGCATTCCTTCAATGCCCATCCTGTTGCAGAGCCCTCCTCACCACTCATGCAAACGTATTCTCCTCTGCCCGTCAGCTTTGTAAGCGGTAAAGGTACCCGCCTCTGGGACCAGAGTGGCGTTGAGTACCAGGATGCTGTTGCTGGCATTGCAGTAACTAATGTCGGGCATTCGCACCCGCGTATCACTCAAGCTATTCAAGAGCAAGCTCATCTTCTGCTGCACACATCCAATCACTACAGCATTACGTGGCAGCATCAACTGGCCGAACGTTTGACGCAGCTTTCAGGCATGCAACGTGTCTTTTTCGGTAATTCGGGCTCTGAGGCTAACGAAGCCGCCTTTAAGCTCGCGCGTCGATATGCGCACCGACAAGGTATCTCCGAGCCCAAAGTTGTAGTGATGGAAAATGCTTTTCATGGACGTTCTCTGACCATGACTTCTGCCAGCGACAGTCCTAGCGTTCGTAACGGCTTTGGCCCGTTGATCAACGATTTTATCAGGGTCCCATTTGGCGACATGAAGGCTCTGGAAACCATAACCCGTCAGCATAGCGATCAGATCGTAGCCGTGCTGGTAGAACCAATCCAGGGAGAAGCTGGGGTCATAACACCTCCTCCAGGCTACCTGACAGCCCTGCGTGAATACTGCACGCGCCAAGGCTGGCTACTCATGCTGGACGAGATTCAGACCGGTATGGGCCGGACAGGGGCTTGGTTTGCGTATCAACATGAAGGAATACAACCCGACGTAGTAACACTGGCCAAGGCACTGGCTAACGGGCTACCCATTGGTGCATGCCTGGCATCAGGCATTGCCGCTGAGCTTTTTACACCTGGGAGCCATGGCAGTACCTTTGGTGGCAATCCACTGGTATGCCGGGTGGGATGTACCGTACTGGATATCATCGAGGAGGAAGGCCTGATCGAGCGTGCCGCGCAACAGGGTAAGCGGCTTAAGGAGTGCCTGGAGAATGCGCTGAGCCACCTCCCCCATGTACAAGCGATACGCGGGGCTGGCCTGTTGATTGGCATCCAGCTGGATAAACCCTGCCAATCACTGATGCGACGGGCCTTGGACAACCACCGCCTACTCATCAATGTTACTCGAGGAAATACCATTCGCTTGTTACCACCTCTGGTAATCAGCGAAGCGGACGTCGACTCGCTTGTCCATGCCTTGTATGATCTGATCACTCAAGAGCAGTAAGCATCTGCTTCCCTCTTGCAGGTAAACAGATTTGTCAATATTGAGTTAATCTTCTATGGGCTGGTATTACCCAAGAGCCTTGACTTTGATAGCCTCAGTTAGCTTTTTCATGCCCTTTACGAAAAAAGGCATCGCTTGGGTTAAAGGACTGCAATACCGTACTGCCTGAGATGAACAAGGGTGGGCCCAACTGGCTGATTCAGCTGTCCTCCACTTCCTGAGTCGTTAACGGTATAAAGGATGCGTGGAATTCGTCTTTTGCGTTGTTCATTACAGCGTGGCTGTACGGCCACGCTGATTTCCAACCAACCATAAGCAGTTTTGGTACGAATGATCCCAACCGTAGTGCCACGGGGCCGCATAGCTTTAGTAGATCAGGGTAAGAGGGTAAAAACAGCCGCAGGCGGGTTTACCTACCTGCACGTTTAATCGGCTTACCGATCCGATTCATACCTTGCCACTCCCTCTCCCATCTGGGCCCACTCCTCTTCAGGCATACCGGTTCTACACACAGCTAACGTTACCGTCTGGCCTTCCTGAGGGTCTGCAGGGTAAACCGCCGCATGCCGCCAAGGGGTGTAATTCGGTGGGCGCATATAGGAGCTTTCGCCACGGTGAAATTCCCAGAGACCATGCTTGCCAACATTGCCTACCGAGCGCTCAAGAGCAAAGGTCACACCATTTTGCAAACGAACAATAAGCATTGGCGCGCTCCTAAAAAGAAGGAGTGTACCCAGTTAAGTGGCGATGAGGTGTTATTAATCAAGGCTTTCGCTAAAGATCGAGACAGCTCCAGAGTTCATGCACCCCCGCATGGGCCAGCACCGAAAAGCGTATGCAATGCGCCAAGGCGTACGACATCTGGATGTCATAAGGGATAAATCAAGCATCCGCTTCGGCAGTATCCAATGCAGTGTTAACCAAGAAAGGTTCGCTCAGGGGATATGAAAAGATAGTGTATGTGGCTCGCTACCTTGGCGTGCTCTGCAACGTTAGCGTCCCGACGTGCTAAACGGAAAACCTTCGGCAACCGTGAGGACTATTTCGAATACTCACCACCAAGCCTCAACGCTCCTCCTCTAACCAAGCCATGGACTGCTTGGAATTGATCTTCCAAGCGTACAAACGAACAGATAAAGGCTCTACTTCGTATGCAAGCAACGAATAAGAGCCGGGATCGGGATGGAGTATTAAAACTGAGGTATGGGTAATCGTTTTAAGATCCAGGGCGGCCTGCAAGATGCTTCATTGCTTACATGTCTTCAGTATGGACCCTATACGGGCTCGCTCCTTTAATGAGGTTGCAGCTGCCACGCATCTGCTTCAAACCGGGTAAACGGCGCCAGACGCGTCACCATTGCCATGAGCACGACAATACCGAGCGCCATCAGCAGCCAGGCCTGGGAGAGATTAGTTGAATGCTCCCGTATCAGCCCTGCCAAAAAAGGCATACCACTGGCGATAATGTAGCCGCCTCCTTGTACGAACCCCATCAATGCTCCTGCCGTTCTTGCATCACTGACATGATCCATGGTGACGATCAACGAGAGCGGAAACAGCGCACCAATACCGGTGCCCAGCAGTACAGCCGCGGGAACTGCCATCATGATCGGTGCAGTGACGAGTCCTGCCAGCCCCATCAGTATCAGCAGCAATACACTCAGCAGAGGAATGCGTCTGTCCGGGAAGTGGCTAATAAACATCGAGACGGCAAGCCCTGCCACTACTTCCATCACTGTCAGTGCGCCAAGCAGATAACCACTTTCAGCCGCTGACCATCCTAGCTGAATATAGAACGGGGGTAGCCAGGCGAGTACCAGTGTATAGGCACCGGTGCCTATACCAAAGGCGACCATGAGTAGACAAGCTCTTCCAGCCCGTAGCGGAAGCCGGACCGGTCTATTGGCGGCGTGCTCTACCGCAGGGGTAGCGGTCTGACTCCATATCAATGCACCCAGCACAGCAGGAATGGACCATAAGGCAAAGGTAGACGCCCAGCTGCCGACGGTATCGGTCAGTGGTGATGCCGATGCCGCCGCCAGCGCAGCTCCGCCCATGATGCCAGTGGTATACAGCCCCATCAGCAGGCCAACACGCGTGGGAAAGTGATGCTTGATATAGGCTGGCAGCAGCGCCTGCACGAGTGAGATTCCGAGCCCTGCTATTACCGCAGTCACGATAAGACCGGTGGTAGAGGGCAAAAACCAGCGCAATGCACACGCTAACGCGATAGCCCCCACCCCAATCATAACGCCCTTGCACTCACCGAGCAGTGCCTGAAGCCGGGCGCCAAACAACGCACCCACCCCCATGGCAAATACCGGAAGTGTGGTCAGCAAACCCGCCAATGCACTGCCAAGACCCGTTGTGTGCTGGATCTCATCCAGCAGTGGTCCAATCGCAGCCAGGATAGGCCTGAGATTAAAGCTAACCAGTATCAGGGCCACCACGATAGGCCAGAGCCTGTAAGTATGTTCCGAGGCAGTCATGTATAGCTCCTTTTGATTGTCTAGACTCGTTTCTCTATAATTAACTTAATACAAAGTATCTTAATATCAAGACAAATAGGTGAATTATGACTGACAGAGCCCTTCTGGCTACTGAGCAATGGCGAAAGCAAAGACCTGATGTAGATCCATTTCCCATGCAGGTCCTGGGGCGATTTGGTGAACTTGCCCAACTGATCACCCGGGACTACATCAACCCCTTCTTTGCCCGCTATGGGTTGCACCCAGGGGAGTTTGATGTGCTGGCGACGTTGCGACGCTCAGGAGAGCCATTCGCCTTGACGCCAACCGCGCTCTATGAGGCGGCGATGATTTCCTCCGGTGGTATGACCAACCGGCTGGACCGCCTTGAGCGAGCCGAGTTGATTGAGCGACGCAAACATCCCACAGACCGTCGAGGTACGCTGGTAGCCCTAACAGACAAGGGGCGAAGCCTGATCGATGCAATGCTGGCACCGCATGTTGAAAACGAACAGCGCGTGTTAGCGCCATTGACCGAAGCCGAGCAGCGACAGCTTGATGAACTCCTCGGCAAACTTACCCGCTGTCTTTCAAAACCACCTGAAGGCGGAAAATGATGCCGTAGAAATTTTGTTACCTGCTGCCGCTTCGCTGTTTTCTCGGCTACAGTACGGTTAGGTCACGTGCAGTGACCCACGTCGCTCGGACGGTTCCGGGCGCTTACGTCTATCGAGGAAAACATGGCTGATTCCAGCTCCATGCGCCGCTTCACGCGTATTGATCGTCTCCCCCCTTACGTCTTCAACATAACGGCTGAGCTCAAATTGGTTGCCCGTCGTCGTGGTGAAGACATTATTGACTTGAGTATGGGCAATCCCGATGGTGCGACCCCTCCTCATATTGTGGAAAAGCTATGTCAGGTAGCCCAGCGCGAAGACACCCATGGGTATTCCAGCTCCAAGGGAATTCCTCGCCTGCGCCGAGCCATTTCGCGCTGGTATCAGGACCGTTATGCGGTTGAGATTGACCCAGAATCTGAAGCCATCGTTACGATCGGCTCAAAGGAAGGTCTTGCTCATCTCATGCTTGCAACACTGGATGCGGGCGATACGGTACTGGTGCCAAACCCCAGTTATCCGATCCATATCTATGGTGCTGTAATCGCAGGCGCCCAGGTACGCTCCGTACCACTGGTACCCGGGATGGACTTTTTTGCCGAGCTTGAGCGCGCTATTCGCGAGAGCATTCCCAAACCAAAGATGATGATTCTGGGTTTCCCTTCAAACCCTACGGCTCAGTGCATCGAGCTGGAATTTTTCGAACGGGTGATTGCGCTAGCCAAGCAGTACAACGTGCTGGTCGTCCATGACCTTGCCTATGCCGACATCGTGTTTGACGGGTGGAAGGCACCTTCCATCATGCAAGTACCGGGCGCCAAGGATATCGCTGTCGAGTTCTTCACCCTGTCCAAAAGCTACAACATGGCAGGCTGGCGAATCGGCTTCATGGTCGGTAATCCAGAGCTGGTCAATGCCCTGGCGCGTATCAAGAGTTACCATGATTACGGTACGTTTACGCCACTACAAGTGGCTGCGATTGCCGCACTAGAGGGTGACCAGCAGTGCGTGCGAGATATTGCCGCTTACTATCAGCAGCGTCGGGATGTGCTGGTGAGAGGTCTGCATGAAGCGGGCTGGATGGTTGAGAACCCCAAGGCCTCAATGTATGTCTGGGCCAAAATTCCTGAGGCCTATGCGCACCTGGGCTCGCTGGAGTTTGCAAAAAAACTGCTGGCAGATGCCAAGGTATCGGTCTCGCCTGGAATCGGTTTTGGGGATTACGGTGACGACCATGTGCGCTTTGCACTAATCGAAAATCAGGACCGTATTCGTCAGGCCGTGCGCGGGATCAAGGCGATGTTCCGTGTTGATGGGATTCTGGCCAAGCCCGCTCGACGCACTCAAACAGACATGCCGTAAGGCAATCAAGGGCTAAGGCGTCGTTACCTTAGCCCTTGCCCATTAACGGGAATGTTTGAGCGTACGCTCCTGAGCATGACGCTCCTGCGCCAGCTCAATTAGCCGTGTAATCAGATCACGGTAACTTACTCCGCTGGCTTCCCATAATTTGGGATACATGCTGATATTGGTAAACCCTGGCAAGGTGTTGACCTCATTGATCAGTACCTCACCTTCAGCCGTCAGGAAAACATCAACTCGTGCCAGACCTGCGCATTCCAGCACCTTGAATGCCTCAAGGGCCAATGTGCGTATATGTTCACTCATTGCGTCAGGCAGATCAGTCGGGACTCTGACTTCAGCGCCGTTATCGTCAATGTACTTGGTGTCGTACGAATAAAAGCCTTTGTGCACGACAATTTCACCGCAGGTACTGGCAATGGGCTCGTCGTTGCCCAGAATCGCACATTCGATCTCACGACCCTTGACGGCTTGCTCCACTAAAACCTTGGTGTCGTAGGCAAAGGCCTGAGCCAGTGCTTCATGATAGTCCGCTTCAGTCTCAGCGCTACTGACGCCTACGGAAGAACCTTGGTTGGCAGGCTTGACAAAGACAGGCGAGCCTAGCGTTTCAATCACCTCATTGAACGTGGTACGAGCAGCGGTCAGCCGGTTGAAGGTCAGGAACGGTACAACGGGTAGCCCTGCATCACGCAGGAGACGCTTAGTGACATCCTTATCCATGCAGACAGCTGACCCCAGCACCCCGGAACCTACAAATGGCAGATCGGCTATTCGTAGAAGGCCTTGAAGAGAGCCATCCTCTCCCAGAGGACCATGCACGATCGGGAAGATGACATCAATTTGGCCTAATGCCTGAGTCGATGACGTCTCGATCCATTGCTGCTCGCGCTGCCCCGGTACAAGTGCCAAGGCTCGATTGGAGCGGTTAAGCGCAATGAGCGCAGGGTTTTCAGCATGAAGCAGATAATCGGAAGCATCATTAAGATGCCATTGGCCTTCTTTGTCGATTCCGATCAAGACGATGTCGAACCGTGACTTATCGATCGCATCAACAATATTCCTGGCAGACTGTAAGGAAACCTCATGCTCTGAAGAGCGGCCGCCAAAGATGATTCCTACTCGCGTCTTGCTCACCACCCTGCTCCTTCAAGCGTTGTATGCAGCCTTAGAATACAGGGGAGAAGCGATTTGAGAATCACACTGTGGAATGATTTATCAGCTAAGGCTCGTTACCCGACAAAACGATTGAGGAGGGGTGCAAGTCAATAATTACGCACTGGCGCCCTGATGCTGCCATTCAGCTTCCAGCTGGGCCTCCAGCAAGCTCAAGGTATTGTAGGCTTCGGTGTAGTCCAGGAAGTTTTTCTGGACGAGTAGGCGGGCCTGATCTACTTTGATCTGGTACTGACGAATTTCCTTTTGCAGTTCTACGAGGCGTCTCGCCTTCTCTCTTTCCGCCATGCTGCTGCCCTCCATAAGACCTGAAAAGAGGCGGGCTATTATGTGCTGCGTATCACACTATAGCATCCTCCGCTCATCCGTCTTTTTGTACCGTCTAGCGCCTATTGTATCGACCAGTATCATTGTGTAATTGAAAGCAGTAGCCGCTGCCGGCCTTGTATTAACTGTACTTATTGAATGCAATAGCTTTGCTTGTTGCTGCTCTTGGCCTTGCCCTTGAGCAGCGCATACAGCGGGCTTATCACCCCTCCTTCACGCCGCATTCATCGTTTCTTAACATTTACTGCGTAACATCCTGTCGACCGCTTTAGTTTCCCCACGGTTACCCGTTCTAGAGCGGTCATCTTTTCTCTTCCTTCCTATCTCCTGAACCAGATCCCCTACTTAGCGAGCTTCCGGTGCATTCGTCCCCGTCTCGGTCCAATGGCTGCACTTACTGGTATGCCCAATACCAGGATTAAAGCTATTGCAGGGATCAAGCTTGCGGTAGAAGGCTTTAAGGCCCGGTTTGGCATGGTAGAGATGGCCCACGTTGTGCTCCGCCGGATACTCGGCACCGCGATGATCCAGTAATTTCCACATGCGATGCTCGATGGCGAGGCAATCGTTGCCCTTCCTGACGATATAATCCTGGTGGAAGACATGGCAGAAGAAGTGACCGTAATAGAGTTTATGGACAAGCTTGTCCTCAATGTCGGCTGGGAGGGTTTCAAACCACTCTCGATCGTTACGTCTAAGCGCAATATCCAATGCCACAATGTCTTCTACTTCGCGCGGGTGAACGTCCCGGTAGCGTACCGCTGCACTGGCAGCGGCAAAGCGGTGTAAGAACGCTTTACGCCCCTCTTCGGCAGTACACCTGAAGTAAGCCCCGCGGGTTTGCCCGAGAAATTTGTCAAGGTAATGCTGCGTCTCCTCGATCAAAGAGCCCGCGACCTTGAGGATCAAATGGTGCTCATACTGGTTCCTGTATTCCTTCATCCGCTTGGGCAAATGACTTGGGAACACATGACTTACTGCTTGCAGAATTCGATCAGCCAGATGTGAAGGCAGAAAGCCGAAACGATTGAATATTTCATCAAAACGACTTTTGAGTGAAAACAATTTAGGCAGCCGCTCAGTACCCAAGCGGTCGATAATAAGAAAGGTATCCTTTCCATACGTCTCTGCGATATCAAATGCATCCCGATGCATGTACTCACCGGAAATGGGAAGCTGCGAGAAATTGGCAAGCATGTGCCGTCGGATCTCAGTCAAATCAGCGGTATCGTTGGTACCGATGTAAAAAACAGCGGTTTCTTTTTCGATAGGAAAGGTATCCAGCCGCACTGCAAAAACGGCAAGCCTGCCCGCACTGCCAGAGGCCTCGTACAGTCGACTCGTATCAGCATTGAAACGAGCGGGGGTATCAGCATCGACCTCCCGCACATGTTCGGTATAGCCTTTATCTGACCCCGCCCCTGCCTCATGCTCAATATCGGCCTCACCGTACTGGTGATTATCCAGCCGTGTCAGAATTTCCTCTGGCGTGCTCCCCAGCGCTACCCCTAGATGATTGACAAGATGAAGCTCACCGCCCTCATCGAGGCGCGCATAGAGCGCCATCTGGGTATAGGCCGGGCCACGCTGGATGAGCGAGCCGCCTGAATTATTGCAGACCCCGCCCAACACAGAGGCACCGATGCAAGAGGAACCAATAACAGAGTGAGGCTCCCGCCCATGAGCCTTTAACTCTCGCTCCAGCTGATCAAGTGTAGACCCCGGAAAACAGATCACCTGCTTGCCGCCCATGATCAGTTGGATCTTTTTCATGCGCATGGTGTTGATGAGCACGATGTCTCGATCATAGTCGTTGCCATCTGGCGTTGATCCGCCTGTAAGGCCGGTATTGGCAGCCTGCATGATGATTATTTTATTGGCCGCTACGCATGCCTTGACCACCTGCCATTGCTCCAGAAGAGAGCCTGGTTGAACCACGGCGATGGCATCGCCTGTACCGAAGCGATATCCACTGCGAAAGCGCTTTGTGTGGGAGGGATCGGTCAATACATGCTGAGAGCCGACTATATCTTTCAGATGCCGAATAAGTGCATCTCGGTCATGAGCTGTGGCGTCGTCAAAAGCAGGAGCGACGGACGATGACGCGGGCATAGAAACTCCATGAGCAATAGCAGAGGTGAGCATCACTCATAGTAGTTGTAGCCACCTAACGATTCCACTGGACAGCGACAGAGGTCTAATCGCCTGAACCTGCGTAGGCTCAAGCAGCCAGAAGCAGCAGGTCAGAAAGGCACCTTCCTCTTTTCGACACCACTATAGCGATACACTGGAAGAAGCCCATGATGGATAGTCTCGCAAGTCGTGAGAGGTCGCGTCTTGCTTTTGATGCCAAGCGAACGGCGGGCTGGATCTGCATGGAATGTATAGGCCCGCTTGGCTGTATAGGCTTGGGCAAGTGTGCTGAAGAAATAGTCACCACTGGATGCATCTGGCCGTCGATCAAATGGCGACGGCAAATCCATATAGGTCACGCATCGCCATCGATGGAGCCGTCGGCCGCCACCCTAGCGACCGAACGGCCATCGATCAACGCACCATAATTCGCCAGAGGAGTCGCCCTCTCAATACGATGCGTTGAGAACGTCTGCATGATGCGATCCGTCAGGCCATGCCACCCGTTGCGCCGTACACTTCACCGGTCACATAGCTGGACTCCTGCGAGGCGAGAATGACGTAAATTGGAGCCAGTTCTGCCGGTTGGCCTGGACGCTTGAAGATGGTCTCGCTGCCGAAGGATGGAATTTTCTCCTGAGGCTGACCACCGCTGGGTTGAAGCGGAGTCCAGAATGGCCCAGGTGCCACCGCATTTACGCGGATACCCTTTGAAATGACCTGTTTGGCCAAAGCCTTGGTAAATGCCGTAATTGCAGCCTTTGTAGGTGCGTAATCGAGCAGGGTTTCCGAAGGTTGTACTGCCTGGATAGAAGTGGTGTTAATGATCGCCGCACCGGCTGGCATATGAGGAATCGCTGCCTTGCACAACCAGAACAGTGCATACACATTGGTCTTGTAGGTAGCATCAAACTGGTCTGTGGTCAGATTGGCAATATCTTCGATTGCTGTCTGCTTACCTGCAACATTGACCAGGATGTCGAGCCCACCCAGGGCTTCCTTTGCATTGGTGATCAACTCGTTACAAAAGGACTCGCTTTTCAGATCGCCAGGGATGCAGACGGCCTTGCGCCCTTCTGCCTCAATAAGTTGTACAACCTCTTTCGCATCAGCCTCTTCTTCAGGAAGGTAGTTCAACACGATGTCAGCACCCTCACGGGCGTAGGCAATAGCGGTTGCACGCCCTATGCCCGAGTCCGCTCCGGTAATCAATGCTTTACGTCCAGCGAGGCGACCAAAGCCTTTGTAGCTTGTTTCACCATGATCAGGACGCGGCTGCATATCCTGAGCTAGACCGGGTGGAGTCTGTGGCTGTTTGGGAAATTCAGGCTGAGGATATTGGGTCAAGGGATTCTGCATGGTGTACTGGTTATCGGTAGGCATGAAGCATTCCTCTATTCAGTGACGCCGCGATGAAAAGATGAAGGCGGCTAGGATAAAGACAGCAGACGTGTCCAAGAGCTGTCTAAAAAATGGGAAAGCCTGATACCGAAAAAGGTTCCATCCGATTGCAGACAGGTTTGAGTCCCTTATCTGCTCATTAGCAGGTGGCTGCCATGTGCTAGGGCAGTCAACGAGTGTATTAAACTAGGGAAAAATCCTGATCGCCGGTTTAACAGATGTATTCAGCGAAAGTAATCATGCTTATTGAGCAGATGTTCCCACGGCCTACATAACACCATTAACAGTCTGATTACCGTTATGAATCCTTATTTACCTCTGGATATTAATCAGTGGAGTGTTGATTTCGATCCATACGGCTTCACGGTGCGTGCAGACTGGCTAACACAGGCCGAGAAAACAGAAGATGAGACGATCTTGCTGTAATGACTGACCGATGCTCAGCGGCCTTTATGGATCATGTACTCAGGTGCTGCCTACCAGAGCGCTTCGGCCCACGGTCGACGGTGTATCAGCGCTTTCGTGACTGGAGGGACCAAAATACCGGCAACGGAACATCGTCAAGCAGATGTTTGGCTGACTGAAGGAGAATCGCCGGATCGGCACTCGCTATGACAAGCTGGCAAGAAGTTTTGCCGCCATGATCACTTTGGCCTGCACGCTGCGATGCCTACGCCAGTACTTTTCGTACAGAACCTGGTGAATGTCTTTCTCCCATACAGGACGCCTTATCTATCCGGAAAGCAAAGCGCAAGGATCGCCGGCCGGTGCAACAGGGCGGGTACGCAAAGCGCACCCGCTATCTGCTCACAGCCAGTCTGAGACTAGGTTATGCCGCACCGGCTACTGCGTCCGCGTCACCCGCCATACGGTGTTAGCCAGATCATCAGCGATGATGAGCGCACCGCGTGGATCGACCGTTACGCCCACCGGACGGCCACGGGTTTTCCCGTCATCTCCACGGAACCCTGTTGCAAAATCAACAGGATCACCGGACGGGCGTCCGTTGCTGAATGGTACGAAGACCACCTTGTAACCGACCGGATTCTTTCGATTCCAGCTACCGTGCTCGCCAACAAATACGCCATTGGCAAACTTGTCGCCCATTTCCGGTACTGAGAAGTCCACACCCAGCGCGGCGACGTGGGAGCCCAGCGCATAATCCGGTGCGATGGCAGAAGCAACTTTTTGTGGGTTCTCCGGCTTCACGCGTGGATCGACGTTCTTGCCCCAGTAACTGTAAGGCCAGCCATAGAACTGACCTTCCCTAACCGAGGTCAGGTAATCCGGAACCAGATCAGGGCCCAGTTCATCCCGCTCATTCACCACGGCCCACAATTGCCCCGTCTCTGGCTGGATGGTCAATGCTGTGGGATTACGCAGACCGGTCGCATAGGGTTTATGAGCGCCCGTCTCAGCGTTGACTTGCCAGACCATCGCGCGATCTACCTCGGCTTCCATGCCGCGCTCGGTAATATTGCTGTTGGAGCCGATGCCTACGTAGAGAAAACGTCCATCAGGACTGATGGTCAGCGATTTAGTCCAGTGATGGTTAATTTCCGCAGGCAGATCAGTGATCTTGGTCGGTGGACCGCTGGCTTTGGTTTGGCCGTCCGCATAGTCGAAGCGCACCAGCGCATCCTGGTTGGCCACGTATAGCTTGCCCTCAAATAAAGCCAGACCGTACGGTGCGTTCAGGTTCTCAGCAAAGACCTCTTGAACCTCGTAGGTACCATCACCGTTTGCATCGCGCAGTAATGTAAGGCGGTTACCCCCCTTTACCTTGGTATTGCCTTCTGCCTTGATGACCCCGGCAATAACATCTTTCGGCTTGAGTTTCGCTGCGTTACCGCCCCGGCCTTCCGCCACCAGGATGTCCCCGTTGGGCAGTACAAGGGTTTGCCGCGGGATTTTAAGATCCGTTGCGATCGCTCTGATGTCGTAACCCTCAGGCACTTTTGGCTTTTCATCGCCCCAGGGTGCTGGATCAGCAATCTTCATACTCGGTAGCAGGCCGCGCTCAGGATTAGGTAGTTTTGGATCACCACCATGTGATTGGGTGGCTTCGCCCTCGCCACCGCCGCACGCGCTTAGCATTACCGCCATGCTCAGTATCGTCAGTGCACTCGAATACCTCATCTTGCACCTCCTGAGCGCAGGTTGGTCAGTCCGATCCAGGCTGCAACAACGCTGAGCAGCGTTACAACTACCGACAGGGTAAGTCCCATAGGCATCGACGCCCAGGCATCCTTTGCATGCTCGAAGGCATTAACCAGCCCTAGTATCCAAGTGATCAGCAGGAGCAGGAAATACATCAACGGCCGCCCGGCCTTACGGTCGGCACGGATCAGATTGACCAACGCGAACAACAGCGCCAGCCCGCAGAAAAGTTCACCTCCGGCAATCAGCCAGGACGAAAAGTTGTTCCACTGGATCTGGTATGTCTTGGAATAGGCAATGTCGCTGAGCAGTGCGCCAAGAAACAGCGGCACAGTTCCGGCAAGCAGTATTGCATGCAGCGGACCGGGTGTGACTCTATAGGTCGAATGAAATGCGGTGGTCACGGGAGCTCCTTTTCTCTGTTATGTCTTGCAAAGGCCGTATGCAGGTGCACCGGATGTCAGGTGCCTGCTGGTGATGCCATAGCAAAGGAACGCAGCGCTTACGTGTTAGTTCACGACTGCCCATTGAATGAAACATATTGAAACCTCTGGGGAGGCTCTGCACCGAGCCTTCTGGCGATCCGAAGCCTCAACGCGCTCCAGCAGCTGGAGGCAGCCCCAGACGGCCAGAAGGCAGCCATGCACGGCCCGCTTGATCACAAGGCTCAAACACACATCCAGTAATCAATAGCCGGAAAACGTATGACTATTGCCGGACCTTTCTGCCCTGAAGGCGGTCCGTCTAAAGCGGCCTTGCTGACGCAGAAGCGGTGAGCCGTCTGTGACCACTCCTGAATGGGCGTGCCCGTGATCGCTGCGAGCCAGCCCCGTCGGCAAATGGATAACGCATGTATCAGGCATGCGCGGCCGTTTTCGAGCGGGTCGAGTCTTGTGACGAGACGGAACGTCCCAACGATGAGGACTTCCATGAGCGACTCGATATCCCCTAACCGCCGCAGCTTTCTCAAGTCTGTGGGTGTATCCAGCCTAGCCGTCGCCTCGGCTCCAGTTTGGGTTCAGGCCATTCAGGCCGCACCTGTCGACGATACCCAACAATCTCTGCAACCTGGCGAGCAAAGAATCACCCTGAAGGTGAACGGCCAGGCTCACACACTCAATGTTCCTGCTAACGCCATACTGCTTGATGTACTGCGTGACCGTCTGCAGCTGACCGGTACCAAGAAAGGGTGTGACCACGGTCAATGTGGTGCCTGTACCCTGCATGTGAACGGGACAGCAGTGAATTCCTGCCTGTCGCTGGCTGTCAGCCATGACGGTGATGAGATCACCACTATTGAAGGCCTAGAAAAAGACGGCAAGCTACATCCGGTCCAGGAAGCTTTCTGGGAGCACGACGCTTATCAGTGTGGCTATTGTACCTCTGGCCAGATCATGAGTGCCGTGGCCATCCTCAACGACCCCTCCATTGGCAGCGACGATTCCAGCGTCCGCGAAGCCATGAGCGGCAATATCTGCCGCTGCGGTGCCTACAAAAACATTCTTGCGGCCATCCAGTCGGCCCGCGGCAAGGTGAAGGGGGCCAGCTGATGCGTAGCTTTCAATTTGATCGTGCAGCCAGCACCGAGCAGGCGCTAAAGGCCGGCCAGTCAAACCAGGCGATGTACCTGGCTGGCGGCACCACGCTCCTTGATCTTGTGAAACTTGACGTTATGCAGCCCGAACGGCTGGTGGACATCAACCGTGTAGGCCTTAACCGACTGGAGCGCCAGGACGATGGCAGCGTGCGTATCGGCGCCCTGGTCACCAATACAACGTTGGCTCAAGACAATTACATCGTCCAGGCCTATCCTGTGCTGTCTCAGGCACTGTTAGCAGGCGCTACGACACAATTACGTAACAAGGCCACTACCGCCGGTAACGTCATGCAGCGGGTGCGCTGCCACTACTTTCGCGACAACGTTTCGCCCTGCAACAAGCGCAAGCCCGGCAGCGGCTGCTCGGCGATCGAGGGTGACCATCGCTCAGTCCACGCTGTCCTAGGCACCAGCCAGCACTGCATCGCCATGCACCCATCTGACATGTGTGTAGCGATGGCAGCCATTGGTGCGACTGTTCATGTACAAGGTCCCAAAGGGGAGCGGACAATCGACTTCCTCGATTTCCATCTGCGGCCCGGCGACACTCCCGAACGTGAACACGCCCTCGCTCCCGGCGAACTGATTACCTACATCACGCTTGCACCGCCACTGGCCAACAGCCTTTCGGGCTACCTGAAACTGCGCGATCGTGCTTCCTATCAGTTCGCACTGGCGTCGAGTGCCATCATTGTGCAGCTGCAGGGTGACCGCATCACCGATGCGCGAATCGCACTGGGCGGCGTCGGCACCAAGCCCTGGCGAGCGCATGAAGCGGAACAGTCATTACGTGGCCAGCCCGCCAATGATGAGACCTTCCGCCGTGCTGCGCAGCTAGCGTTACAGGGTGCCACGCCCTATCGGCACAACGCCTACAAGATTCCACTGGCCCAACAGGCCATCGTGCGTAATCTGCAGACACTTACCGGAGGTGTAGCATGAACGACATCATCGGTGCTGGTCCCAGACGAGTCGACGGACGACTCAAGGTCACCGGCCATGCCCAGTACACTGCCGATCACGGACTCAAGCGCATGGCGTATGCCTATGGCGTCTACAGCACCATCGCCAGCGGCCGCGTCACTCGTATCGATGTCGATGAGGCCCAGCGCATGCCGGGCGTACTCGGGATCTACCACCACGGCCATTTCACCGAACTCTATCGTCCACCCAAGATGAAGCTGAACCCAGACAAGATCGACCGGCTGGTGAAAGTCGACGAAAGTCGGCTGCCGTTCGAGGACGACCGGGTGTATTACGCCGGTCAGTTCGTAGCCATGGTGGTAGCCGACTCCTTTGAACAGGCTCGCGCGGCGGCTTACAAGGTCAAGGTCGAATATAAGGAAGAGCCTGCCTTGGCCACGCTCGCGCAAGCAAAAAGGGTACAGTCACCCAAAACCGCGGGCTCGGATTACTCACGTGGAGACCCGCAGGCCGGTTTTGACAAGGCAGCCCATCGCATCGATGTCACTTACACCACGCCTGTCGAAACCCATAACCCGATGGAGATGCACGCCACGACCGCCTATTGGGAAGGTGATCGGCTGTTCGTGTATGAATCTACACAGTCGGTAATCGTGCACCGCAACACCTTGGCCCGTATCTTTGGTTTGAGCCCGGACAAGGTCGAACTGCAATCGCCCTTTATAGGTTCAGGCTTTGGCAGCAAGCTCTGGGCGTGGCCGCACTCCCCTGCCACTTGCGCTGTCGCGCGGCTTGTAGGTCGTCCCGTACAGTTCGTGGTGCCACGTCCGCAGATGTTTACTACCACTGGTCATCGTCCGGCCACCGAGCAACGACTGCGGCTCGCCACGGACGACCAGGGAAAGCTATTGTCGGTACGACATGAATCGGTCAACAGCACGTCCTTTACTGACCAGAATACTGAAAGCTGCGGCAGCGTAACCAAGAGCCTGTACAGCTGCCCGAACTTGGCCGTTACCCATGCGACCTTGCAGGTCAACCACGGTACGCCTACGTCCATGCGCGCACCGGGCGCTGCGCCGGGCCTGTTCGCACTGGAATCAGCCATGGATGAAATGGCGGAGGCCATTGGCATGGACCCACTGGCGTTTCGCAAGCTCAATGCTTCAACTCGAGACGAGAGCAAGGACATGCCCTGGTCCAGCAACCACCTGCAGGAAGCCTTCGACAAAGCCGCGGCCAAGTTTGGCTGGGACAAGCGCACCCCAGAGCCCGGCTCGATGCGCGACGGCCATGAGATAATCGGCTATGGTCTGGCGGCCTGTAATTGGGATGCCATGCGCTGCGCCTGCGAGGCTCGGGTATCACTGCGTGCCGATGGAACGGCTTACGTCACTTGCGGTGCACAGGATATCGGAACCGGCACCTATACCATTGTCGCCCAGGCCGTGAGCAAGATCACCGGTCTGCCATTGGAAAAGATCACTGTACAGCTGGGTGACTCATCCTTTCCGCCCGGACCGGTCTCTGGTGGCTCCTGGGCAACCGCCAGCGTTCTACCCGCCGTGGCGGAGGCTACCCGGGACGCCATTGAGCAGCTAAAGAGCTTTGCCATAGAGGACGGGCCGTTCAAGGGTGCCGATCCCAAAGCCTTGGAGTTCACTAACGGCCGGCTGGTCAAGGGTAACGACGCGCTGGGTTTCGGCCACCTGCTTACCACACGGCGTTTGAGCAGTGCCGAAGGCGAAGCCCGAACGCAGACAGCGGATAAAAGTGATGTTTCGATCCGTTCCTTTGGTGCGCACTTCGTGGAAGTACGGTGGGACCCGGGTATCTCTCGCCTGCGTGTATCACGGGTAGTCAGTGCGATAGATGTCGGTCAGGTCATCAACGCCAAGGCCGCCGCTAATCAGGTGGAAGGCGCAATCGTAATGGCTATTGGCATGGCAATGTTCGAGGCTACCCATTACGACGAGCGCAACGCCATGCCCACCAACAATGATTACGCCGAGTACGTGGTGCCGGTGCATGCCGACCAGCCGCCGGAACTGGACGTGATACTGCTTGATTATCCCGACTATGCCCTCAACGAGTTTGGTGCTCGCGGTATCGGTGAGATCGGCATTACAGGGTTGGCGGCTGCCATTGCCAACGCGGTGTATCACGCTACCGGCAAACGCATCCGCGACTTGCCGATCACGCTGGACAAGCTGATGGATGAGGTTCCCCAGACTGTATAAGTCGCCGCGGCCCAAGGACGGGCGCCGGCGTACTAGGTTCTGTAGGAAAGGTCCAAACGGATAGAATGCCTGCCATAACCGGCTGGAGGCCCACATGGCAAAGCGTTACGAACTTCCTGATACTGCTTGGAAGCCCATTGTAAATCTGGTTTCCCTCAAACAGAAGATGGGGAGACCTCGCCGTGATGACCAGCTGATGTTCAACAGCATCCTCTGGGGCTTGGTCTCAGGTGCTGCCTAGCGTGACCTACTAGAGCGCTTCGGCCCATGGTCGACGGTGTACCAATGCTTCGTGCATTGCCGATCCTCAAGGGATGGTGATAAGAATCACTTTTTAAACATTCATGGAAGGCTTATGCCTCTATTGAAAGCAATGACCAAAGATAAGGAAAGTTGTTGATCAGTTGCCCTTGCACCACTCAAGCGTGCCCTTAACGATGCGGCCACAATTCTTGTTTTCCCATGAAGCGGGTCGTAATAGAGTACGGATCGCATTGGCACTGCTTGCCGTTATTGCCTTGGGGCTGGCTTCTCGCCGGTTCCCTGGGATGCTTCCTGAAATACTCGGCAAGTACCCAGGTGACGCGCTTTGGGCACTCATGATCTTTTTGGGTCTCGCCTTTGTTTCTCCCCGCTCCGCAACAGTGCGACTGGGCTTAATGGCTTTTGGCATTTCATGTGCAGTAGAGGCGGCACAGCTTTACCAGGCACCCTGGATCAATGATATTCGACAGCATCCGCTGGGCCATCTTGTCTTAGGCACTACTTTTTCCTGGATGGATATAGTTGCCTACGGCATCGGCATACTGGTGGGTATGTTGCTTGATCACCTAACCGGACTCATAAAAGCATAGCCAAGCCAGCGTGAGCAACTGACACCGCGGACACACCCAAATGCATGCATACGCTCTGCTTCACCCAGAATAAGGTTTACTCGCTCTTTTTCTGGAAGGTCGCCAGATAAGCAAGCAGGTCGGCAATTTGCTGTTTGTTGCTGATCCCCCAGAAACGCATCTTGGTGCCGGGCACGACTTTATCCGGATCTTTCAGGTATGCAGCTAGCGTTTCCTCATTCCAGATGATTCCTGAATCCTTCATGGGCTGAGAATAGTTGAAGTCTTCCGTACTGCCGGCCTGTCGGCCGAAAATTGCATTGAGTTCTGGGCCAAAGGAACCTCGCGCATAAGACCCAACCTTATGGCAGTTACCACACCAGGAGGTGAAGTACTTTTTGCCTGCCGTTGCGTCTCCTGCACCCAAGGCAGCTCCGTGCGCCAGCAGGGCTAAGATCATGACTACACTTTTTTTCATCTTGCTTCCCAGGAATTTCTCGTAACACCTAGCGCAGCATTATGCCCGTCTGATGCATCTGTATTCATTGATGCAAAACATCTTGATGGTATTGGCTGGCTTCTGAGCAAAACAACTATGCCGTCCATGATAAGGACAAGCAGTCTATTACACGAAGCCGCAGAGCATCTTCAAACGCTCATCTCTTGTCTTCAAAGTACCTTTAAGAAGACAGCTACTTCTATGGAATGACGTCATCTTCATATGTGTTTAAGACAGGTGACTTTGCTACTTAATAACCTGTGGTCTATAGCTCACTGTCTCAGCCCGACACTTGGCTGAACCCCTATGGACACACAAGGAAAGTTGTCATGTTCAAGCTCACCCCCCTGACGTTGATCGTTCTTGTTTCCTTCAGCGGTTTTGCCATGGCTGGAGGCAACCGCGCCACACAGACCCAGAGCGGGTTCGATAATGAAATGGCTCTTGAGCAGCGTGGTGAAAATAATAGCGCGACACAAGAGCAGCGGTTAGCGGATAACCAGAGTTCAACCGTTATACAAGCAGGCAATTACAATAGCGCCGACGTACTGCAACAAGCCTCTGGCCATAAAATGACACTTGGCCAGACGGGTAACGACAATAGGGCTGCGGTCTATCAAGCTAATGCCGGGGGTGGAAGTGACGCCTCAATTCTGCAGCTTGGTGATGCGAATATCGCCACTCTGAACCAGCAAGGCGGTGACTCTAGTAACAGAGCCACATTATACCAAGAGGGCAATAACAACATTCATACGATAGACCAGATTGGCGATGGTTTAAGTACGTTAACAGCCAACACCGTCGGTAATGGGAACACCATTACAGCGCTACAGCAAACAGGCGTATCGGCTAGTCTCTTTCAACAAGGTGAAAATAACCAGATCACACTTGAGCAGAACGGCTGGAGTTCTAACAGAGACGGAGACAACGTCTCAGTAGTACAGAGCGGTGATTCTAACGTCGTTACCCTACATCAGCTTGGTTTCTACCCAGGTAAAAGCGCTACGTTGTATCAGGAAGGCAATAATAATACTCACACAATAGAGCAAAGGAATGACGGTGTAACCCGCTTGACAGCTAATACTGTAGGTGACGGAAACATTGTCACGGCTATTCAGGAAAAGGGGAAATCAGCTGACCTTTCCCAGACAGGCGATGACAACCAGATCACGCTGAGTCAGGGTGGTAGTCCGATAGAGGCCGCTGTCAATATTGCTCAAATGGGTAACGAGAACAGTGCAACGGTTGATCAGTCGACAGGCAATCACTACGGCGCTTATGCCACCCGCCTGGATCAAGAAGGCGACTCCAACGTTGCCTCTATCCTCCAATCCAGCGGCCTGAGTACTATTGATGTTACTCAAAAGGGAAACAATAACGAGTTCGCTATTGATCAGGATACGGTAAGCGGAGCGATTGTCGGGCGTTCCACAGGCAACAACAACATCGCCAGTATCAGCCAGGATACGTCTCTGACTACGACATACCTCACACAGGAAGGTGATGCCAATCTAGCCACCATTGAGCAAATGGGTGTTAACAGCCAGGCACAGGTTGATCAGCTTGGATCATCCAATCAGGTTCTTATTTCCCAAAACGGACCTTCAGAACTGCTGGGCAATTCCGCTACCGTCATGCAAACCGGAGTGGGCAACACCGCTACCCTTTATCAACAGTAAAAGGCTTGGTCGGCGAGTTTAGAGTTAAGACATACTTAACCTAGATAGCATTTGGAAGCCTTCTGCACGCCAATGCTAACTTGCGCCTCCTCGCATGATTGGACTGACTGGAAGTACCAGTCAGTCCAATCGGCTCAGGCTGTTGCAGCAGCTTTTTGATCAGCAAGATAGGTACCCACCGGCGGCCGCTGGCTGAAATAGTTGTGTACTCCATCGAATATGCGATCAGCGACAACTTGCTGGTGACGGGGGTTGAGTAGCCGCTTGCTATCCTGAGCGTTGCTCATGAACCCTGTCTCCACCAGGATCGATGGGATGTCAGGTGACTTGAGTACAGCAAAGCCAGCCTGTTGAACCTGCTTTTGATGTATCTTCGCGACGGTGCCCAGGCTCGATAGCACACTGTGTCCCAGATCCAGGCTTGAAGCGATGGTAGTGCTCATGGACATGTCCAGAATAACGTTGGCCAGATCCGAGTCCTTACCTTGCAGAGGCAAGCTGTTGGTTCCCACAAGATCAGCATCATTTTCCCGCTTCGCCATCCAGCGGGCCATTGCTGAAGTTGCCCCACTGCTGGAGAGTGCAAAAACAGAAGCCCCCCGAGCACGACGGTTGGGCGCTGCATCCGCATGGACCGAGATAAACATGTCAGCATCATATTGGTGAGCAATGTCTACACGCTTGCGCAACGGGACAAAAATATCTTCGGTGCGTACCAGCCGGGCCTTATAGCCTTTCTCTTTGTTAATCCTTTTAGCAAGGTTATGGGCGATTGCCAGGGCTACTTTCTTTTCATAAGCACCTTTCGCGCTGATGCATCCAGGGTCCTTACCACCATGGCCGGCATCGACCACAATCACCAGATCACGACTGGGACTTTTGACAGGTTTAGGTGCTGGAGAAGAAGCCACATGCGCTACCTCCCTGGCGGTGCTCATTTTTGAGTGAAGATCGAACACCAGTCGGTCTCCAAAAGTGCCGGAAGGGCCTAGAACCAGACTATCTAGTTTTACCGGCTGGCTCAGTTCCATAACAATACGGCTACCTGTGGCGCCGTGAGAACCGCCCCGAATAGCCTTGATGGACGTACCGCTTAAATCCAGTTTAGAAAAATCAGTAGCCAATGTTGTGTTGGGTAGATCAATCACCAGACGCTGGGGCGAATCAAGCGTAAAAGTACGATATTGCCCAGGTCTGGAGAGATCCAATACGAGGCGAAAGCGATCAGAAGAGCGTGATGTCCGTACGGAGCGCACCTCGCTTGAAACAGCAAAAGCGTTGGGAACGGCTGGCAACATCATTCCTGCCAGAATGAAGTTGAGAAGATGACGACGGTTCATAACTAAACACATTTTTGGTGAAACATTTTGTAACCATATAACATATCTAATGCCTAGGCCAAGGCCATCGCTAGCACAGTGCGCCATAATCCTGATTTATTGACTCTGGCCCTCTACCCCTTGCAGGCGCGTGTTAGCATTAAACGCCAAATGCTCTAGCACCGTCTTATTACGCTTGCTATAGCGTTTGTATAACCCAACTTTTCTTTGTAGAACGTGATGCCAAACGGGTGCGTAGAGCGCTTGCTCAATACCAATAAAAATGCAGCCGCCTACAAGATGAAGTCATGCCTATAGCTAACAATCTTCACCTTTAAAATAAGCAAATCTACGTACCCAGAAGACGGCTATGAGCCTTTTTTGCGCTGTCCATTCTAGATGCTGCCGCTACGCTGGCGGAGCTATTCAGCCTAGGGCAAGAGCTGCTCAGCGGAACGTTGATCTGCTAACGACCGTTTTTGATATCACGCTGGCCCTGTCGTCTGCGCTCCGCTCGCGTACATTAAGCAGACCCTTAACACTGGGTGTCTGGTGATGACGACAGGCTTGCTCTGTTGCTAGGGGAGCCCTTGAAAGACTGTCAGCCAAAGGATAACCCCAGACTTACTTATTGCGAGAGATTAAGAGAGCATACTTGGCAAGCATCATAGTGACAGGCTGATCTTTTAATAAGCCAGTAGACCTGCCGCAAATGGGCTGATGCACCGCTCATACTGCCGCAATGATGGGACTGACGAACCACATAAGAGAACGCTCTTTCTGGTTCGTCATAAGACAGGTTAGATAGCAGACCAGCCCATCCAACCTACAAGATATTAAACGGTACGGCGTGATACAGTCGGCTCGTGCTCGTGTACCTGATGATCATAAGCTCCATTTCACGCTGAACATCACGTTGCGCGGATCGCCGTAGACGCCTGTACCGCTGGCGTTGGGTATACCCTGCCAATACTTTTCGTCGAACACATTGTTCAGGTTTACTTGACCATCCCAATGCTCATTAAACTGGTAGCCCGCCATAAGGCCGACAACAGCATAAGCGTCCTGCACAGCATGTCCTGTGCCGACCCGATTGTAGGTTTTGCTCTGGGCAAGTACATCCGCGCCGAGGCGCCAGTTGCTTAACTCACCGGTCAGACGATAGGTAGTGGCCGCTTTGAACAGGTGTTTAGGTTGATCTGGTGCGAATAATGTCCCCTTGTCATAAGCCTGATCTTTTACGTATTGGCTCAAGACCAAGGTATAAGAGGCTGAAACATCCCAGTTAGGCGTCAGGGCTCCTGATAGCTCGGTATCAATACCGCGGCTACGCACCTCCCCTGCTGCTTCATAACAGGTACGATTCTGATTGCGGCACAGCGTGGGCTGATCTGGCACAGCATAGGCCCGGTTTTGCTGGGTCATATCGAACACCGCTATCGAAGCGTTCAGATTGCCCTCCAGGTACTCGCCCTTCAGACCAATCTCGTAACTTTCGCCCGTCATGGGCTTCAGTGTCGATCCACCAAGGTTCTGTTCGGTCTGGGGTTTGAAGATTTCGGTATAGCTGGCATAGACCGAATATGTGTCGTTCAGGTCGTAGATGACGCCGGCATAGGGCGTTACTTCACGCATGACCTTATAGTCGCCAACATCACTTGCTCGATTGTCATAGTCGTACCATGTCACCCGACTGCCCAGAATGACATGCAGTGGGTCGATGGGATTAAATCGGGCAACGCCATAGACGGCCTCTTCCGTGGCGGTATTCTTGCTTGAATAGGGAAGACGGGTATTCAAACCGGGCTTGGCAATGACACCTGGATTGAAATTGTAGATATCAACCGGGATTGCCTCTGGCCAATACCCTCCCTTTTGGTCATAACGTTCCTGGCGGCGACTCGCACCGAACGCGACTTCATGCTCACGTCCAAACAGTTCAAACGGCCCGGATACCGTTGCATCCAGATTAGTCTGCACGTCTTTGCTGTGGTACTGACCCGAAGACTGCGTGTAGTTGTTACCTATGGGAGCGTTAAGGTAACTAGAGAAGGTATTGGATTCAGCCCAGGTTCGGGCCGCTGCCAGCTTGGCGTTCCAGCCATTGTCGAAACGATGAGTGATATCGGTAAAGGCCGTTATGTTGTCCCGATCCCAATACGCCCAGTCGTTGCTAAGAAAGGTGGAACGTGAAAGGTGTAGGTTTTCCCCGTTTGGTCCAGCCGGCAAACTGCCCCAGTCCGACACAGCATCATCGCGCTGCTTGGAAGCGCCGATGGTCCAGGTGGTTGAATCACTCAGATCCGCTTCGAGAATGCCGTAAAAAGTCTGCCGTTGTTTCTCACGTTCATCAATGAAGCTCCCATTATCCTCATAGGCTGCAACTACGCGCCCACGTAGCGTGCCGCTTTCATTCAGCTTATTGGACGCATCCAATTGGGTGCGGTAACGGTCCCAGCTACCCGCGCTGGTGGTAATGCTGACCTGTGGCATGGCGGTAGGACGCTTGCGGACGAGGTTCAAGGTAGCTGACGGGCTACCTGCACCGGTCATCAGGCCTGTAGCGCCACGTACCACTTCGACCCGATCATAGATGGCAAGATCAGCCCCACTGACCGTATCAAGCGTGAACGTACTGATCGTGGTGGGTAGTCCGTCATACATCAGGTTGTCAATAGTGAATCCGCGCGCGAGAAACTGCTGACGGTCTCCTCCCAGCTTGTGCAACTGTATGCCCGGTGCGTACTTCACGATGTCATTGAGCTCGTTCAGGCCCTGATCATCAATGCGCTGGCGCGTCATGACACTCACTGACTGCGGCGTTTCACGGATCGACAAGGGCAATTTGGTAGACGTGCTCATGCTACGCGTCGTATACGAGCGGGACCCTTCTGTTGCGGCCACATCGCTGGTCATGCTACCTGTGTCTTCGGCAACGACCTGAGTAATGCCCAGTTGTGCTATTTCATCGGGGCTGGCCGGTCCTGCATTGGAAACAGTCAGCACATTACCTTGTACATCACCCACCAAGCCACTGCCTGCCAGCACTTCCTGCAATGCGACAGCTGGCTCCATCTGGCCCCGCACCGCTGGCGCAGTTTTACCCGCGACTGCCGTTGAGGAATAAGAGACTTTCAACCCACTGACCTGACCTAGCTGCTGCAAGGCGCTACTCAATGGCTGAGCAGCTAGATCAATACTAATCGGTGCAGCAGCAAATACCAGGCCGGTGCTCAAGAGCGAGATCGTGACCACCAACGGTCGTAGGGGAAAAACGTTCATTATTCAAAATCCTTGAAGAGTGCAAGCACAGCTACCCCAGGCCGCATGGTGCAGGCTTGGAACATTTTTCATCAGGAAAACGAGGTACGGACGAAGCTGGCAAGATGCTATAAAAACAGCGAACCAATGTAAATGATAAATGTTAACGATTAATAACAATTAACATTCAAAATAAGCGCCGCTGTGGGTTGATCTTCCATTACAAGTACGATTAATCCGTATTTTTAACGTGATAGACGCTCGGCCACTAAGCTATAAATAGGGTCAAGTGATCATGCAGGCATGATTAAAAGACAAGTTAACAGGCGTATCGACTGGACCTGTTTGGCGTCACTATCGCTTGGCATTCCACCCCAGCCGGGAAGTACATAACTAATTTCGCGCAGATTTGGTTGATATATGAATCTTCATTGCCGTACCGGTATCAAACCAGCTAACGGTACGGCGGATGGACCTTAACAATGCCAAAGCAAAACAGGTCTGGGATAAATGCCAAGCGCCTATCAACGCAACGCCTAACGCTTGTTTTTGTTTTGCTCGTTATCCTTGCCTTGACTGCGATGGAGTGTTGGCAGGTATGGACGGGTTACAAGGAAGCGCTTGAGCAGGCCGAAATCAATACATCCAATCTGGCCGTTCAGTAGCACAACACGCAGAAGACAGCATCAAGGAAGTGGATACCTTGATCATAGGTGCCGCTGAGCGCGTACGGTGGGATGGAGTAAACAACCTCCAGGTTGACCGGTTACATCATCTTTTCAAGCAGCAGGTTGCCGTCGTTCCTCAACTTCATGGCCTGTTTATCTATGACAAAGACGGCAAATGGCTTGTAACCGACAAGGATGTTATCCCTAAAGGCATCAATAATTCGGACCGCGACTACTTTATCTATCACAGGACCCATACCGATCCAGGCATTCGTATAAATCCGGTAGTTAAAAGTCGGTCGACAGGCGACCTGATCATTCCAGTATCACAGCGTATAAATAACCCTGACGGTAGTTTTGCGGGTGTGTTACTGGCCACCCTGAAAGTTGATTACTTCGTTCAGTTCTACTCGGGTTTCAAGGTTGATCCCAAAGGCGCTATTGTGGTTGCCCTAACTGACGGCACCATCCTGGCAAGGCGTCCGTTTAAAGAATCGGTCATTGGTACCAGCCTTGCGAAAAGCGTGATATTCACTGACTACCTTCCCCATTCACGGAGCGGTACGGCCCTTATTACTGCAGTAGTCGACAAGGTGGAGCGGATGTATAGCTATAAACAGCTCGACCGCTACCCTTTAGTTGTGGAGGCAGGGTTATCCAAGGAAGCAATCCTTGCATCCTGGTATTCCGACGCTCAACGATCCGTCGCCGTTGTAGCCTTTATTATTGCAGGAACGCTTGCGGTCGGGATCACCTTACTTCGCCAGATCAGGCACTCAACGCGCACCGAAGAAGAGCTCCGTATAGCACATGTGGCACTGGAAAAGCTTGCCATGCAGGATAGCCTTACCGGACTTGCCAACCGCCGACAGCTCGATGCCGTGCTGCCTGCGGAAATCAGCCGCGCCAGACGTAACGGGATACCGCTCGGTATTGTCATGATCGATATTGACCACTTCAAACGTTACAACGATCTCTACGGCCATTTGGCAGGTGATGCCTGTATTCAGGCCGTGGCGCAAGCAATCAGGGCGTCTGTCAAGCGAGCAGGAGACCTTGCCGTCCGATACGGCGGAGAAGAGATGACGGTACTGTTGCCTGGCACGGATGAACTCGGAACCTATCAGGTCGCTGAGCGAATTTCCCAGGCTGTTCGGGACCTGCATATTCCCCATCAGGGAAACGAAACAGGCGAAGTGACCATCAGTGCAGGTGTTTATACCTACCTCCCCTCCCAGTGAACTGACCCCATAAAGTTGGACGGTTTACTTCCTACTTAAATTTCGGTTAGTCATTAACCAAGGCTGACAATATTCCCCTTTCGAGAGAACATTATAAAATTTAGCAGTCCACTCAATCAGTAGAGGATTACATAAGACAACATTATTTATTTGATAAGGGGTAGGCTTATGGAGCTTAGAGAAACTTTAATCTAGAAACGAGACGCTAACTGAAAGCAGTTCACCTCTCCTCCACAAGAAGCTAACTTTTATAGATTACCCCTCAAATTCCAACCCCCTATCAAATGACTTTCGCAAAGCAGCAGGGCACCTTGATTAATAATAAAAACCTGTAGTTTATCACCTCACTACTGAGTGGCTATGCCTACGAAATGGCCAGCTAGAGAAAGTGTTAAAAACCCAGCCATTATGGAGGGCAGATCCTTTTTCATAAAAATATCTTTAGCTTGGTCTTTGGCTTTGGTTACAGCAACAGACTGCTCTTTTATGGAATTAATCTTAGCAAGTGCTTCCTGTAAACTTTTTTCAGGGTTATTCAAGTCCCATTGAGGTAAAGTTTGAAGGGTACTATTTCGAGTGTTTTTTATTTTTTCTAGCACACTTAGATCAAAACTCATATCTCTAAAGAGCTTTAGATGAATAGCCAAGGCGACGACCTCCCTAGCTAGCCCGAGTATTGTTCTCGACTCTCGTCCAGGAGCGTGCTCAAGCATTAACTTACCTGCGGAAAAAATATTGCTAATTGCTGCTAGTAATAATACATATTTGTAACCATTCGCCATTATTTTCGCATGACTTAAGACCGGCGCGTCACTACCTAGACGCTCATGAACCCCATTTAATACCGCCGCTTGACTTTTTAAAGTATGTAGCTGTTCTTCAAGCTCTAATACGGTGATAATTCGCACGGCTGTACTTCCACCAGTATTGCAAGGTAACAATGGCTCTGTAAAACCCTGGCTCTTTGCAAACTGACTAATCACTCCAGGGCTAGTATAAGTTTCCTGCTCAGCAAGTCTTTGCAGGGTAACAATATGCTCAGGCAGACGATTTATGAACCGCACTGGGTCTGCTGAATTTTGAACATCTAAAATATCGTTAACAATTTTCTGGCCTTCTTGCTGGGTGGGGCTAAGCGAGTGTAAATCAGAGTCAATATTGGAAATACCAGCTGAATTGTTAGTTGTTGATACGCGCATATTTTGATTTTGCATTCTAAAGCTCTCAGGACTCATTTATAGCGTGTCTTTGTCGTTCCTTAAGCTCATTGGGTTCCCGAAGGCGGAACTGAACGGGGCTCCATCCACGCAGAGAGAGCTTTAGGGATAGTCTGAAAAAGTCTTTTGTCGAAAGATGCAACCCAGCAATCATGCGGGCTACAGGGCAGTGATTTCGCGAACCAGAGGCTTTTTCAGAGTTTTCTTATGAACTGACCCCAAAAAGTTGGACATTAGAAGTGGGCTTTAGAGCGTAGCTAACTCAGTGCTTTGAGTTAGCTACGCTGCTTATCCTCTCTATACGGTAGAGATTGGAACTCACGTTGAGAGGACCTCAAGGGAGTCATTGTAGTGGTCTACTAAATCCGGACACTCATTTAAGGCGAGAATACTTGCCATAGAGAGGTGTCTGATGACCAA
>NZ_BMNW01000007.1:0-159081 GCF_014646755.1 Pseudomonas asuensis
GGGAGGCGTATTCTACACAAGCCCAGGGGCTTGTCAACCACGCTTCCCTCCTCCGCTGCCATCAGGCCTGGACCTGAACGCTACCGGACAGCTAAGTCATTGATTTACAAGACTTTTTGCCGTTCCGTTGTAGCGGAAGTGGGGCGCATTATAGGCCTATGAATCAGCAGGTCAAGCTTTATTTTCCTGATTAAACCTATGTCAGGTGAGGCCTCAAGGCAATCTTTATAAATGGCTGAGATGGGCGATGCGATCTATTTAGAAAAAGATGAGAGTCATTTCGCATGAGCATAGCGGAATACTCTATGTCATGCGGCTGAAGCTGACTCAGTTCTAATTTTGTAACTGTTAGAAGGAACGGCTTTTAATCCAGTCAGTCCCTACTCCAGCCTCTATTGGTTTGAAAAATCTACCTTATGTATAGCGGCTGGTTGTTTGAACTTATAAAGACAGGACTCCTAGATGGCTCTCTTCTCAAGTAAAAGCAGAATGGCAACCACTACTACAAGAGACTGCGCCAAGAGCACCGCCAAGGCAGATGGCCTTGGTGCCTATCGTAAAGATATAGGAAACCAACCGCTGCCCATTCTCGATCAGCCTACAGGAACCTTTGGTATCTAAAAGTCAAATTGGCTTGGCCGCAACAGTCAATGCTTTGTCATTCGGCTGCTTGTTTTCCCTTGATGATACTCAACCTAGTGTGTGAGGCCTCATCATCATTCATCTCTTGGTCTTTACAGCTGATACATTTGTGTATGTCTTATAAATCTAGTCGATCGCTATGTCACTTGCTTTGCTGCAAGCACATGAACAACCCTTTCATTTCGACTGAAAAATTTGATAAGCACTGAAAAGGCTGAAAGAGCAACGCTATTACGACTTAAATCTGCTATGACTGCAACACTGGAATTATTGATTATTTATGTGCTGTCTATGGTTTTCTTAGACAGATTATTCAGACGCCTCAACATTCTTTCAGAGCAGGCATTGACCAGGTCCTCTCCAATCGACGCATTACGAGGCTTGCTCTCAACTACAGTGGTCTGTTGCCACTTTATGGTGACCTATCAGTGGAAAACTACAGGTGAATGGGCAGGCTCAGATAGCAGCGCATTGTTAAACAATATGGGAGCGGTCCCTGTAACGTTATTTTTCATGATTACAGGATTTCTGTTTTTTGGAAAAATTTACCAGCGCAAGCCCGACTGGCCACAAATATTTCAGTCAAGGTTCTGGCGAATCATGCCGCTCTATGCATTTGTTGTGGCAGTCGTTGTATTTATTAGCCTGTATCGAACTGAATTCGATCTCGTTTCACCTCTTCAATTAGTTAAAGAAAGCCTTAGATGGGCCGTTTTCTTAGGCGCCTCTTTTAATGGCTTTCAGGAAAGTCGTCTTATTACGGCTGGAGTCCAGTGGACGCTTAAGTACGAGTGGTTCTTTTATCTGGCTCTTCCTGTGCTTGCAGCACTTATTAACCGCGAGAGCTATGGCCGCTATCTTGTCTTGTCGCTCATTGCAGTAGTAGCTGCCCTACCGGCAGCACAGCTGGAAGTATTAAAGCTACATTTCTTACTGTTTTTTCTCGCTGGCTTCATTCCTGTACTGATCAAGCGACACCGACCCGTCTGGATTGACTATATGAAAAAACCTATCTTTGGCGCTCTCGCAATAGCGCTCATTACCTATAGTATGACTATGCCAGATTACTTTTCTCTACCCCAGATTTTGTTGCTGAGCGTAGCATTTGCCATTATTGCTTTAGGTAATGATCTATTCGGCATGCTAAGTAGTTATGGTCTGAAAGCCCTTGGTGAAATCAGCTACAGCGTTTATCTAATTCACGGTCTTGTACTTTACAGCCTTTTCTCCTGGCTAAACGTTTATCCGTTTACAGGCAGTAATATTAATCACTACATTATGCTTTTACCTTTAGTGCTACTAGTAGTATGCGGGATTTCCCTAATAACTTTCTTAGGGATAGAAAGGCCTTTTATGCTCAAACCTAAGAAAGGTTTAAATACTATCCCTCCTCTATAAGCAGTCCAGGCGCCATAGCTTAAGCTATGGCGCCTTCATATCTGCCTATAGCGAAAACAACTCCATTAGACATGGCCGGATAAAACTTCATAAAATTTGTCACCCTAGAGTATAATTACTAGATTTATTGAAATACCATAAGCAAGCCGTTACAGAAAAGATAATCAAAAGGCGACATTTGATGTTTGTTAGCAGACACTAAAAATAGTGGCCAGACAGAAAGGACAAATAATGAAAACTATTACACTATTTATAGTTACCCTATTGCTTAGTGGGTGCGGGCACTATAGTGGATCAAGAAATACTACGGGCCCTTATGATCCCATTCGCCTGAGATGCAATGATACGCCGATTAATCAACCTGGCTGTCACCCCTAAAATTTTGGTTGCCGAGACTCCGTCATAACGCGCCCAAAGCTTTGCATGGTCTTTACCTAGAATTGACATCATCTTTACAGAATCATCTGAAAACCAGAAGAACTAGGTTCTGTGAGTATCACGCGTGCAAAGCTAGCTGCCAGACAGCAGCCTTGCCACGATAGGGTGGAAACCGCTTACCTTTAACAATAGGTGACGCTGTACGAGGAGCGCCAACAACAGTCCATATACCACTTTCTGGACAGGTCTGGCCTGTTGTGCACTGAGTGCCAACAGGTATCGCCGTAGGCGTATCTACTACTTCCGCAGTACTACTTCTCATGACAATACAAACGTAGCTGACTAGGGTTTGGTGAGATTAACGCAGCGCTTACTTTTTGCAACTGGCATACATCGACTAACTTACCGAAGTGACTAGCGGCATAGCATTTAAACAGGAAAAGTATGAAATGTGTTTATCTTGTTAGCGCAAAAGTCAAATGTAGAACGTTACGATTCATTTCTACCAAAGCACCATGATATCATATTGATATTAAACTCTATGAGATTAATTGCTAACCAGAAATAGTTGCTAGAGCATTCCTAGGGGGTTTCTTCTGACCTCTTAATAAACTTCATATCGGATTAAGCGGAACTCTATTCTGAGCTATGCGGCGCTAAATAACTGAAGGGTATGAGGAAAGCAAACCTAAAGAAAGCCAAACTGTTTTCGAGTGAGCCAAGAAAACATTGAACGCTAACGCCTTCTCGCAAGGTAAGGTTGCAGGTTTCTGCACAAGCAGACTATGCACATCAAACCAAATCTGTCTCTAGACTTTGTTGATCCAGAGCCGTACTACCTTTAGTTCGACAAGCAGTGTTTTACTCGTTTTTGGTTACATTCTTCCAACTATCGAAACCAGCTCAAGAACCAATTCGCTGAGCTAGGGTTCGATATGTCCTCGTCGCAGGCCATCCCACGCTGCCTCTTAGTGGTGGTTTGCTTTGCGTTTACCAGACATGCCAAGGCTCAGTTATGCTTCATGTACGACAGCTTTATAAAAGCTACTCCACCCCTCAAGGCTCTCTGCCAGTCCTCCGTGGAATAGACTTGACGCTACAACGTGGTAGCAGTCTGGCTTTGATGGGCGAGTCGGGAAGTGGAAAAAGCACTCTACTTCATCTAATTGCTGGACTCGATAAGGCAGACAGCGGCTGCATTAATGTCGATGGCAGGGCCTTACACACGCTTAATGAACGTGAGCTAGCCGATTGGCGCCGTTGCGAAATAGGTTTGATCTTTCAACAGTTCAATCTTATCGGAAGCCTAACGATTGCAAACAACCTGGCGTTTCAAGCACGTCTTGCCGGACGATATGACCCACTATGGCAAGCTCAACTCGCTGAGCAACTAGGCTTGAGTGAGTTATTACAACGTTATCCCGAGCAGCTTTCAGGGGGACAGCAGCAACGCGTGGCGCTAGGTCGAGCATTGGCATCACGTCCTACATTGGTACTGGCTGATGAACCTACGGGCAACCTAGATGAAGCAACTAGTGCCCAAGTGCTAAAGCTGATCTTAGAGTTGGTAGATCACAGCGGTTGTACATTACTGATGGTGACGCATAGCCCACATGTTGCAGAGCAGTTACAAGAGCGTGTCGTACTGCGTGCAGGACGAATTCTCGATAACGAAGGGAATTGACCATGAGCGTCGTGTATTGGACCTTAAGCAGTCTAGTCAGTCACTGGCGCAAGCATCCTATACAGTTTTTTAGTTTGTTCACTGGGCTCTGGCTTGCAACGGCATTGCTGACAGGCGTTCAGGCTCTTAATAGTCAGGCAAAACAAAGTTACTCGCTGGCGAGTCAACTGATTAGTGGGCTGCCACAAGCAACGCTCTCTGCACGTAATGGTGGGTTAATCTCCCAAGAAAGCTTCGTTCTCCTACGACGCCTAGGGTGGCCTGTGTCACCTGTGCTACAGGGTAGCGCCATCATACAAAGCCAAACACGCCGATTGCAGATCATGGGGATCGAGCCAGTAAGCCTGCCAGAGGGTTCGTTTATCGCAGGTGAGCCGACTGACATACAAGAATTAATGGATTTTATTAGCCCATCTGGGCAAACCTGGATAGCCAGTCAGACGCTTCGTGAGCTTGGACTAAAGACAGGTGAGCAACCCTATCTGGCTAACGGCCAACGACTCCCGCCTTTGGTAGCCAAACCACGCATGGCCCCGGGTATGTTACTAGTAGACATTGGTGTTGCCCAACGCTTGCTTGAGGCTCCAGAGCAACTTTCGCGGCTTGTTCTCCCAGCGGAGTTTCAAGCACCTCTTCCATCTCCTTGGAACGAGCAACTGCAATGGCAGCACGATAATAGCGAGAACGATCCAGGACAGTTGACCGAAAGCTTTCATTTGAACTTAATGGCGCTGGGACTACTAGCATTTGCAGTAGGGCTATTCATTGTGCATGCAGCTATTGGGCTAGCGCTGGAGCAAAGGCGACCACTTCTGCGTACATTACGCGCCAGCGGCGTGAGCGTTCAGCGCCTCCTGATAGCCCTTACTTTAGAGCTAAGTGCGCTAGCATTGCTGGGCGGTCTGGCCGGTGTTGTCAGCGGTTATGTTCTTGCTAGCCTACTCCTACCAGACGTAGCCGCTAGCTTGAGAGGTCTTTATGGAGCCGAAGTTTCTGGAGAACTCACCCTTACCCCAACATGGTGGTTAGGTAGCCTAGGTCTAAGTCTGCTAGGTGCTCTGCTCGCCGGTGCGAATAGTTTATGGCGTGCTGCACGATTGCCTCTGTTAGCGCTTGCCAACAGCGAAGCCTGGCATCAGGCACACCTCGCATGGCTTAGACGCCAGGCGTGGGTTGCGGCTATTGCTGCTAGTGTAGCGCTCCTTGCTTGGCTAACCGGCGCTAGTTTAGCGACAGGGTTTATCATGATGGGAGGCCTACTGTTGGCAGCAGCTTTAGGTTTACCAGTACTGCTCAGCAGCTTGCTAAAGTTGGTACCCATTTCTACAGGCTCTCCTTTGCTCGGCTGGTTCGTCGCCGACTGTCGTCAACAGTTACCTGGTCTTAGTCTGGCCCTGATGGCCCTGCTACTAGCACTTGCGGCTAACATTGGCGCTGGTAGCATGACAGAGGGCTTTCGACATACGTTTACCGTCTGGCTGGATCAGCGTTTATCTGCCGAGCTTTACATTCGCCCGGCGAATCCTGATCAAGCGCAAGCGTTGTCAAGCTGGCTATCGGAGCACGCTGAAGTCGACCGTATATTGCCTGGCCTAGAGCTCGAAACGCAGTTGGGTGGTTGGCCTTTGACTATTGCTGGAGTAGAGGATGACCCGCTCTATCGCAATCACTGGCCATTATTGGATGCACTGCCTGATAGTCCCTGGAATGCTCTGTTCAATAGCAACAGTCTCATGCTTAGCGAGCAGCTTGCTCGGCGTATGAACATTGAATTAGGCGATACCGTAAAGCTGCCTGCTGCTCAGGGTGCATGGCTCGCTAAAGTTGTAGGTATTTATGCGGATTATGGAAATCCTCGCGGCCATATTCTTGTCAATGCTAAAACCATGAAAGCACACTGGCCTAATCTATCGATAAGCCGTTATGCGCTTCGTATGGACCCCGGGTCCGTTGCTGAATTAAAACAAGCCATCAAGACTGAATTCGGCCTGGATGACTCTCGCCTCGTAGATCAGGTACAGCTCAAACAGTGGGCAACTCAGGTATTTGAACGTACCTTTAGCGCAACTTCAGCACTTAATACGCTGACATTAGGCGTGGCAGGGGTTGCCCTCTTTATCGCTTTGCTCACTCAAAGCCAAAGCCGCCTTGGACAGCTTGCACCGCTGTGGGCCATGGGCGTTACAAGGCGTCAACTCATGCTGCTCAACCTTGGGCAAACGTGGCTATTAGCGCTACTCACCCTACTTCTGGCCATTCCGCTGGGCATTCTGCTGGCTTGGTGCCTGGTTGCCGTTATCAATGTACAAGCCTTTGGCTGGCGCCTACCTCTTCAAATCTTTCCAGACCAGCTGCTGCATTTAGCTGGGCTTGCGCTGTTGGCTACCTGGCTGGCCTCAGCGTGGCCCCTTTGGACCCTATGGCGGAGTCGCCCGGTAGATCTGCTGAGGGTACTGTCTAATGATCGTTAGGATGATATGCCTATTTCTAGCCCTTTTTATTAGCGGGTGCGATGACTCTACACCTACACAACAGGGCTTTGCAGGACTAGGTCAGGAAAGCAATGACTTTGCTCAGGTTATCCCGGGCAAGGTGTTTTTCTTTCCCGCTGATCATGGTGCCCATCCTGATTTTCGTATTGAGTGGTGGTACGTCACAGCCAACCTCAAAGATGCTGACGGACATGATTACGGGGTACAGTGGACACTTTTCCGTAGTGCCATGCGCCCCGCTGCCGATATTCGTGGTTGGGAAAACGGTAATCTTTGGCTAGGGCATGCAGGGCTTACCACGCATACCCAGCAATTTTATGCTCAGAGACAAGCACGAGGTGGCGTTGGTCAAGCAGGTGTAACAGTCGCGCCCTTTACTGCCTGGATTGATAATTGGTCAATGCAAGGCGAGCCCACATCTAATGTTACCGTACAGGCTCAGGGCGAAAACTTCTCGTATCAACTTAGCCTCACCTCAGACCGGCCCTTGGTGCTTCAAGGTAATGAGGGGCTGAGTCGCAAATCTGCTAGAGGACAGGCGTCCTATTATTACAGTCAGCCCTTTTTTCAAGCGCAAGGTAGGGTGAATGTTAATGGCAAATCTGTCGAGGTAAGCGGAACCGCCTGGCTTGATCGTGAATGGAGTAGCCAGCCACTGGCAGCGGATCAACATGGGTGGGATTGGTTCTCGCTGCATCTGCAGGATGGCCAGCAGCTTATGGTGTTCCGCCTACGCCAAGCCGATGGACACAATTACCTGAGCGGTAACTGGATCCAGGCCAACGGACAAACCGACTCTCTGGCAGGAGATGAAATCGAGTTAAAGCCACTTGATGAAAGCGTGGTGGCCGGACGGAAAATTCCAACACGCTGGTCCCTCAGTTTGCCTGGGAGAGGACTTCACGTAGAGGTAGCAGCTATCAATCCCAATGCCTGGATGGATGTGGGAACGCCTTACTGGGAAGGGCCAGTACGTGTAAGTGGCAGCGAAACTGGTATCGGTTACTTGGAAATGACGGGATATTAACCCTGCGTCGCGATTTTAAGGACGCAGGGTCAACAGCATCAGCTGACAGCCAATCGATCCAGGTTCAGCATGTCGAGCGTACGATCTAGTTGATAGACTGAATTAGGATAGGCAACACCCATTTCTACAAAATGTGGATTTTCCTTGAGGCGCTGGCTGAAATAAGCATCAGATGTATCGTAAATCCAGGAATCTGATCGAGCCTGGAACTCTGAAAAGCTTTCATATGCTCCCTTTCGTCTATCCAGCACGTAATGGAGGTTATTCCGTAATAACTCCAAGCTTTCTTTTGGCATACTATTAATCCAACTTACAAATTCCTGCTGGCCCCGGCTGCTTTGCAGGTCAAGCCCTTTGAGCTCTGCATAGCGTGAGAGCAGAGGAAGGACGTTATAGCCGTCACCACTTTGGTTTGAGAGTACTTCAGATGCCTCTGCAGTGAGTCCTGCATAGCTTAAGAATTGGCTGGTTTCTGGCGTTTGGAAGCGGTTGGCCATCTCATGATGCTTGATAACATCTCGGGCACCTAGAGTAATCGTTGAAAGCAGCACTACACCCATACCAATAGGGCCAAAAACAGTCCCGGTGCCCAAGGCAGATGTAACGCCTCCTGCTGCAGATAATGTATAGAGAGACGCTCCTACTACATCGCCAACTTCAGCTGCCTTGCCGGCGTTGACCAGATCGAACATTGAACTAGCCACACCCAGTACTTTTACTGCAGGACGGGAGCTGCCTCCAGCGAGTTTGTCTGCCCAGCCATGCTTGGAAACCTTGCCCAAGCCGATCAGAAGCTCGGTCGTTTTTTGTGTCATGCCAGCAGCATCAAGACAGACCTTCAGAAGGGCTTCAGGACTTTGATTTTTGGATAGCGCAACTCCAGAGCTCGCTAAGACGGCCGCAGCACCGGCTGCTCCAATCATTCGTAATGCCTGCCCTGCCTGCGTCTGGCTATCGAATGTTCTAGCGCCATTAGTTGATTTAAGGTCGTCTAGTTTGAGGTTGAAACGGACAAGACGATCAGAGATCTGCTCAGCTGTTTCGCCAGGCTTTGGCAGAGCCTCCTTTAAAGCATCAATAGCCTTATTGAAATCCTTGTCAGTCACGCCAAACATAGCTGCTATCGGCCCCCCTTTGAACCGCTCCAGCCTATCGAGAGAATCTTGCAGGCTAGTAGCATCTCCTGCTTTTATATTCTGGAACTCCGGCATTACCTGATGCCGCAGGAGCTGAGTTGCCACTTCTTCAAGAAACTTTCTGCCCCGATCAGATGTTTTGCCAATCTGGCCAATCAACTTCCACTGATCAAGATTATTTGTCAGTTCTGGATACTGAGTAACAGCTGCGCTCATGGCAGTAATTGCATCAGGGTTGTCCAACGTCTTGCGAATTTGATCTTCGATTGCTTTACGGTCGCCCGTAAAGTCTGCTGGAAGGTTTTGCAACGCTTGTAACTGATGGACGAGATCACGTCCATCCTCAGCAATCTGATCTTTTAGCGCCTGGGTCTCCTTTTCCCACTCCGGTGCGCGTGAGCTGAGATAATCTTGAACAGCAGCGTCCCGTTGCTCGGGAGTCATAATAGTGCTCCCGTTCATGGTCAACCAGTTGAGCTCTTCCATTTGTTTGCCGTAAGCCTGGATGTCTTCTGTGACCTTTTTCTGGAATTGATCCAGTCCCGGCAGAATATCGCCCTCCAAGACGTATCGAGCATCATCCGGCCCTGCAAGGCTTAGCACCTGTAAGGGATACGCAGGGCTTGCACCGTCAGCGATGCTTTGCACCGTTCCGGTCCGCTCGTAAAGGCCAAGATCAACCAGACGCTTGATGGACACGTCAGCACCGGGCTGGCCCGCAATATGTCCGGTTACGTTAACCAGATGATAGGCCCCAGACGAGCCAACCATGGCAGGGATCGGATTATCGCTAGGCTCAAGCAATACCTTTTCCAATCCAGGAATAGTTGTATCGATAACCTCTGCCGCGAGACGCGGATCAAGTGACTGAGTCATATGATCCAACCGCTCGAACACTGTTTTCATGGGCACTAGCTGGCCGGACTGATTATCCTGCACGTTCAGGGCATCAAGCGCGTATTGCCCTGCCTTTTGTAAAGTCTCTTGGGCCGCCGAAGATTTCAGCAAGGCATCTTTTATGTCAGGCGTGGCTGTAGAGTAAATCTTTCCTAGCGTTTCTAATGCTATGACAGGATCTGGCGACGCAGTGATCTGTAAAATCGCCTCCCTAACCTGTGTTTCTACTTCTGGTCCCTTATGACTCGAAGACTCCAATGTTAGCTCAATAGAGTCGGCGCCCTGCTCAATCGCAGTCTGAGCCGGCCCGCTATCCATCCAGTCATGATCGAATAGCCACTGTGCAGTGTCCTGACGCTCTCCAGCTGGTAGTGCAATTAAAAACGCCTGCACGTCCTGAGTCAGTTTTTCGATTTCTACAGCATAATCGACCGCTGCCTTTGCAGTGTCGGCATACTCGATTGCATTACCTCGGGCCTGAAGGTTTTCAAGGAACAACAGCTTGCCATCAGGCTGGACAGCCAATTGCTCTGGTGCAGGAGGAGGCAGGAAGACTACGTCTCCAACATTAATATAATCAAGATCAGAAATCTGCGGGTTATGCTGAGCTTTCTCTTCCAGCGAGACATAATGCGTCTTAGCGATGTCCGTCAGCGTATCACCCGACTCGACAACGACCTTCTGTTGCTGGAGCCGTGATTCAGACGCTATAGGAAGATCTATCTTAGGGCGCTGCATTTCTTGAGAGCGTCTGATAAATGCAGTAAATGGATTAAGAGCGGTCCGGAGGTTACTGCGGGAGGTACTGGCATTATCGATCAGCATCGCCATAGCATTAAGGTCCTCGGTAGGCTTCAGTCGTCAGCGTTATCAAGGATGCGTGGCTTTAATGAATGCTAAATGACAAAGCATCTTTAGTTGAGGCAGTTAACTGAATGACCTTCCTGTAAAAGAACATCGCTCTTCTGTGTACTCACCTCTTTCGAGATAAAGAATTTATAGCCATAAAATCATCACTTGCCGGATTTCAGGGTGATTGAACAAACAGAATTCCGGCGAACAGTGAAATCACTTTGCCATTAGTTCTATCAGAAAACGTATGACCGACGAACGGCTCATGCGATTTTTGATTTTTAAAATCAAGTTAAATCAAATAGTTATGGATAAGCCTATAGCTATTTCTGGCTTTGTTTCAATCTATGTCAAGGTTTTGGCATATCGCTTGTATAGCTCAGTGGGCACAGCACATAAAGCGCTTTGCTTGGCAGCGTCCTGGCCAATTTCCTTTTTAATATTGAGCTTCCGCCTGATCTTGCAGTACAGGAGATGGTCGCGGTTGGTCACAGTAGTATGGTGATACCAATGTTTTTTTCAAAGAAAGCGTTAAAGAAGAGTCTACCGCTTGTAGCCGCTCTGGTTTTGGGAAGCGCTTCTGTACAGGCGGAACCCATTGACCTGGTGAGTCTTAACCTCTCCGGTGCGGGCTTTGCCCCTCATGTGCTTCCTGGCATCAATGGTACCAACTACATCTTCCCGATCGAGTCGTATTTCCAGCAGTGGAGCGCCCGGGGTATCAAGACGTTTCGCTTTCCCATTATCTGGGAGCGCTTACAGCCCAAGCTGGGTGGACCACTAGATCCTACCTATGTGGCCCTGATCGACCGTACGTTTGGCTATGCCCAAAAGCACAACATCAAGATCATCCTGGACCTGCATAACTATGCGCGTTATCGCGGACAAGTGATTGGTACCAGTAGCGTCCCCTATGCGCGCTACCAGGAGATCATGACCAAGATCGCGCAGCAGTGGAGCAAACAGCCTGCGCTGTACGCCTATGACATCATGAACGAGCCCAATGGCGCACTGGCCTATTGGGCAACGGCTGCCCAGTACGGTATCAACGGCGTACGTGCAGTAGACAAGACGCGTCCGATCATTGTGGAAGGTAACGGCTGGTCGAGCGCGACCCGTTGGGCCGAGTGGAACGATCCGCTGCTGAATCTGAAGGACCCGTCCAACAACATCATCTTCTCGGCGCACTCCTATTTTGATGAGAACGCCGGTGGCAGCTATGGCGATGTGAACGTTAACACGCTTGACGTGATGTATGGCGTCAACCGGGTCAAGCCTTTTGTGGAGTGGCTGAAAAAGCATGGTCAGCGTGGCTACATCGGTGAGTTTGGCGTACCGGATAACAACCCGCGCTGGAACATCCTGATGGACAACATGCTGGCGTACCTGAAGGAGAATTGCGTACCGGCTTCCTATTGGGCAGCAGGCCCAGGCTGGGGCAACTACTTCATGTCGGTTGAGCCTATCAATGGTGTAGAACGTCCGCAGTGGCCGATTCTCAAGAAGTATATGGACAGCAGCAGCTGTACGGAAATCGGTCCAAAGAAGGCAACAACCTCACCGGCCCCTGCTCCGACTATTATTGCGCCTGCACCTCCGGTAGCGACAGGTTCTGTAAGCAGCACCATCAATAACTTTACCAACACCGATTGGCTCAATGGGGTGTATCGCAAGAAAGCTGGCTTCTCAGTACCGGGCACAGCAGCCAACAAGGCAGCCTTCCAGGTAGGCAAGTCGGTCAAGCTGGCTGATGGCCAAGTCAGGAAGATCACCTATGTGCAGGCTGGTACGAATCTAGGTGTCTATCTTGATGGCGCAGCGGTTAATGGCGCTACCGTAGGTCATCCCAAGACGCTGACTGTTCTTTCCAAATAACAGCTCTTCGGAGCACTGATGGAACGTATCTGGGAGCTAAGGATAGCTCCTCACTCTTTGCCTTCTCTCTTACTTGTCAGTCCAACGAAGCTTCAGCTGCTTCGCATGGCATACAAACTCACTAAACCTTTGGCTGGATGATTTATTCCAGGCAAAAAAATGCGCCTATAACGGCTAAATCAACTGATGTGCTGTTGCCTTCGGCTTTAGGCCAATAACAGGCATCCCATACACATGCAAATTACCCTTAGTCTATCTGTACAGACGTCTGCCTTTGCTGCCTGCGTTAAAAAGAAAAGGCCGGGTATACACCCAGCCTTTTGGTTATGGACAGGCCAATCACGTCATGCCACGCATGCCTTTGATTGCAGGAACATGTGAAAGCGGCATTGGATAAGGATATGGTACCTCTGCTACTTCATCAGCTGTATTGGCTGTATTTCGATAATGTGTCTTGAGTGCTTGCAGCGCGAGGAGAAAAGCCGTAGGCGCCTGGTACTCAAACACGCCTACCAATGGCCACATGGCAAGGTTGGCTAAAAAGAAGGCCAGCGTAAAATCCAAGTTGGGACTCAACTTGGTCGCAACCTTATAATGAATGAACAGGCCGATTGGGATGATGGCGAATGTCAGAAATCCGAAGCGGAACAAGGTACCCATCACACCTACATCAGATAAAAAGAAGTAGTTGCTGAAGAAACGCTTAAAGCCATCATTCCACATCAGGCTGAGGCTACCGCTAGGCACCCAATTGTACTGATGTAAATGATTCATGATCGCGGCAATCGTATTCTCCCTTACGTTATCCGTAGGCCCGCTTTCTACTGATTGCATATAGAAATCAAGATTTAGCCCCAGGCTATCGAGAATGTGCGGGTTCACTACTATTGGGAGCAGTACGATGCCGCCCAAGATCATAGGCATCACCATGCGGCTTTTAAGACACATCGCGGTAAAGAGAAAACAGATCACAATGACCTGACGTGTCTGCATAACAAAGACAATGGTTGCCAGGAAGACAAAGGCCAGAATGCCATAGAGTACTTTTGATTTCGGCGCGCTGTTTAGAGGCGATCGTCCATGGCCCATGAAATAAACACTGAGGCAGTACGAGAATATGATGGCTGCTGCACCAGGCGAAGCGCGTCCAGGCCGGCTGAGGTCTAGTACCTGCTCGCGAAGATCAGGCAGCACGCCGGCATAGGACAGCCAGGAGAGTGCAACAGAGATAAGGCCGACAAGCAATATTAATTGCTCAAATTGAGTAGCGGTTACGCGCTTTGCAAAATAGACGATGACGAAAAAGCTGAAACAGAATAGTACACGGCGCTCTTCGATTAGTCCGTATGCTAATGGTTGTCCATAAAAGAGATTTGAAAACAGCGCGGGCAAAAAACAGAAAACGACTGCGGAAAACAGACAAAAGCTCAATCCAAGGTTGTAGTCATGCTTATTGCCTGGAGGCGTTCCAGTAAGAAGCAGGGCTGTGAAACCCAGGCAAATCGCCAGATACAATTCACTGACATACTTTACGCCGATAGGGTTTGTATGCCCTTGTTCAAATACACCAAATTGAAAAATAAGAAGAATAAACAAACATGCGTAATAGACGTTACGCTTGCTAACCGTGATCATTAATTCTATGTCCTTTACATGCGGTTTATTTTCGAAACCACCAAGCGTGCCAGTCCCCCACCAACCTATCGAAGGGACATAAAGCTGGTAGCGACGCAGACGCTGTCAAGGCAGGCAATGGACTACTTAGATCAATGCTTGGAACAGACAAGCTCAGTATTGCGGGCAATTATTACCGTCATATTGACTAGAAAAGCCAGTTTACTACGGTGATACAATTTGATTTCGAAAGAGTACTGGCTATTTGCCTTCTAATGTTGGATAACTTATATAAGTGAATTAAATAAGTTCACAATACTTTCAATGCAAAAACAATTTTCGAAAAAACTCTCTTTTTGTGAATTTGCTAGCACATTTATTTTGAAATCGCCCTCTTTCTCTAATGATATATCACTCCAAATGTTATCTGTCATAGGCGATTTCAGTCATTCCCAATTGCGGCTGCGCTTAATAGCCAGACAGAAATCCTAAGTCAGGCAACCGAGGCCCGTTTCGATCAGACAGAGATACCTTTAGACGAGCGGGGGCAGTATTCAAGAATCTCTTTAGGCGGGTTTGCTCTAATCATATAACTGCCTATTGATGTAGCTGATTTTATGAATGCCTTGATCATGCTTGTTGATTCAGCCCGCGAACGTTATCAGGTCGATACGCTGTTGAAAGCCGATGGTACGCTTGTCATAACTGCCCTTCCCTTTGAGGAAGGCCACACACTGGAGTGGGTGTTAACACCCGACCAGGCACGTAACCGAATGCTGCTGGAAACGGTTCTGATGGATATACAGCGCAGACTCAGCCAGCCGGCGTCCAATGGCCATAACTTTACTCTTGGCGACGCTTCCTTGAAGCATGATTCATTTAGGCAATAATTGCCTTTCAGATAGCTTTCCGGTGTGCCATCTGGCCCATAAGCCATATTGGTCATGATGATGCGCTGACCCTGCGCATGTTGCTGATAGAGATCGGTGAGAGGCTTGGTTACTACACGCTGACAGCACTCTGGGATTTACCAATCCCAAACCTGATCTTCTACTGCCACTGGATATAGTGGTTATCAGGAAGCATGAGCAGCAGCCCAAGACGACGCATGCGATGGTTGATGGTGCTTGAATACCCGAAGTGCCTATGATCAAGCCTTTACAGTTGATGCATTGACCAGTCAATCAAAGTGCTTATCGCCAGCGGTTAACTGTCTAGCTCTTACCTCTTATGGCGCAACCACGTGGCACGACTCGGATAACCGATACCCGCCTATAAGTGCAGTTGCAACTTTTTCAGACACCTTACGAAGGTCAGGACTTTCAAGCAGGAGCCAAAGGAAGGTTTGCATTAATCACACCGATGAGTGATTCCTTGGTATCCCTTACCGAGCAAAATATCCAACATCGTGCTTACAGAATGATATCTATTCACCCTAAAGCCCTCTTAGGCTCTTATCTGGTAGCAATATTTCAAGAACCCTCTGGTTTATAAAACAGGATGGAGGAAGAACAGTGGCCTATGCTTAAGGGATGCATGAGGTAGCACCCATGAATCTGATAGCCGATAAACTCGCTCATCTTGATCCACCGCTTAAGTTTCTTTTTGAGCCACGAGGTCCAGACATACTTCTGACCTTGATTGACCCAGTTGTTCCTGCACGCGTTCAGCGGCGGCTGGACCCAAAGCTTATGGCCAATAAAGACGCGCTAAACCTGACACTGGTCTATGCCGTCAACGAGCTGCGAGCCAAAGGCTCGCATATACCATTGGATAAGGATTACATTTTTGTCTAATGCATCCTTATCCATCCAGCCGTACAAAACGCATTACTCTTACCGGCTTACCCTCTCAAGGCAGTACGCACCATAGTTGAGAGGTCCTCAGGCCGATAAGGCTTGGTCAGTAAATGGATGTTGGGAGTCAACGTATTGTTCTGAGAAAGGATGTCCCGGGTATGACCTGATGTAAACAACACGGGTATCGTCGGCTTCTGCATCTGCGCCCAGGCTGCAAGATCCGTACTTTTGAGTCGACCCGGCATTACAACGTCCGTAAAGATCAAATCGATGCGCGCCCCACTTTCAAGCAATTGCATGGCTACGTCTGCATCAGGCGCTTGCACTACGTTATAGCCGGCCTGTTGCAACAGCTCGACAACCGAAAAGCGCACCCCTTCGTTATCCTCTACAACCAGAATGGTTTCCTGGCCTTCAAGTGTGTAATCACGCTTGTTCTCGGCGCTTTCCTCAGCCGGCTTATGGCTGCGCGCAAAATACATCCTTACCGTAGTTCCCTGGCCAGCGGTGCTTTGAATATCGATATGGCCGCCACTCTGCTTGACGAAACCAAACACCATACTGAGGCCAAGACCTGTGCCCTGTCCCTCGGCTTTAGTTGTAAAGAACGGCTCGAAGACATGCTCCAATACTTCTGGCTCCATACCTTCGCCCGAGTCGGCGACAGAAAGACAAAGGTAGTCGCCAGGATTAATGTCCTTGTTTGCACAATAATCTTCATCCAGGACAACATTGTCGCCATGGACGCTAATCAAACCTTCGCCGCCCAAGGCGTCACGGGCATTGATCGCCAAATTGAGGATGGCATTTTCCAACTGATTACGGTCGACGTGAATGCACCAGGCATCGTCAGGTAGTTGCATATCGATCTGAATAGTCTCGCCCAGAGCACGTTGCAACAGCTCCTCCAAACCCTCGAAAATCTGGGCCGGATTGTAAACGCCCGGCGACAATGCCTGGCGACGAGCAAAGGCCAATAGTTGGGAGGAGAGTTTTGCCCCACGCTCTACTGCGTTAATAGCTGCTTCTACGCGGCTTTGTACACGCGGGTTGTCTTTCTCCTGTCGGGCCAGCAAGTGCAGGTTGCTTGAGATGACCTGCAGAACATTATTGAAGTCATGCGCAACGCCACCGGTGAGTCCGCCAATAGCCTCAAGCTTCTGTGATTGTCTGAGCTGCTCTTCTGCCAACGAGCGGGCCTGCACTTCAGCGGCAACCCGCTGTTCCAGATTGCGCGTTAGCTGGTACAGCGCTTCTTCAGCCATCTTGCGCTCATGAATATCGATCAGCACGCCCGGAAAGCGGAACGGCTCTCCACGCTCGTCAAACTCGCATAGCCCGCTGGCCAATACCCACCGGAAGAGGCCGTTCGGGCGGCGGATACGGCACTCCGCGTTAAAGGCACCACCCTGATCGAAGGTCTGCCTGATATGCATTCGAATTTTTTCCAGATCGTCTGGATGAATGAAACCACTGGCAACCTGAATAGGAATTCCCTTCTCCACTTCATCGACGGGGTAGAAAAAGGTTCGAGCAAAGCGCTCGTCACCTGTCAGAAACTGCGCCTTGATATCCCAGACGAACAATCCAAGCAGTGCACCCGAGTTCAATGCCAGTTGCAATCGCTCATTTGCCGCCCTGAAGGAGCGCTCAGTTTCTTGGCGTCGCCGTTCGGACAGCACGTGTTGAGTGGTTTCGATAACAATGGACATGACCCCTGCAGGAGCGCCGTCATCATCAGGCACCGGGCTGTAATAAAGGTCCATCGAAACCTCCTCCGGGCGCCCGTTGCGAAACAAGACAAGCTCCTTGTTTCGGTAGGACAGTGTGCCGCCGGCCAGACATGTATCAACTACGTTCCGATTAAATGCGGCAACCTCAGGCCAACCGATCTCGACGGGTGAACCTAGAAGAAAGGGATGGCGCCCTCCTGCAAACACTGCATAGGCATCGTTATAGATCATATAACCGGCTTGCCCCCACAGCATGACGAGCGGGACAGGAGAGGCCAGCAAAAACTGGACGGCAGCACTTAGACTTTTAGACCACTGCCCGATAGGGCCGAGATCGGTACGAGACCAGTCGAAGGACTGGATGCGCTCAGCCATCTCGCCGCTCCAGCCCTGGCAGCCATGATCGTCCCTTAGAAATTGCATGAATCGTCTCTTAGGAAAAAGGCCTGTTTAGTCTGTTGATGTTCAAGTACGACCACAACAACAATCAATCATTCTAAACAAACGAAGCGGCTGGCATACCAATCCATTGGGACAACAATAGCAGTCTTTTGATGTGCTCGTCCTTTCCACGCTGGAAAAACCACCAAGTAAAATACGCAGCCAGACGCTACCCTCTAAAGGTTCTCGGCGTGGCTGCACAACTGACAAAACGCCGTCCGGGTAATCAATAACAAAAGCAACAAGGAGATTACATGTCCGTGCATATTGAAGAACGGTTTTCCGCTCGCCTCGCTTTACGATGTGCTCAATGGGCCGAGCGCTGGTTTCCCGATTCATGGGTCTTTGCCGCGGTAGCCGTCGTCGTGGTAGCGCTTGCCGCCACCCTACTCGGCACGCCTGTCTCAGGCACGGCCAAGGCATTTGGGGACGGGTTCTGGAGCCTGATTCCCTTCACCATGCAAATGGCATTTGTCGTCATTGGCGGCTACGTCGTGGCCAGCTCAAGTCCCGCGGCGCGCTTGATCGACCGGCTGGCCCGCATTCCACGCAACGGACGCTCGGCGGTTTGCTGGGTAGCCCTTATCTCGATGCTAGCCTCCCTGCTCAATTGGGGGCTTAGCCTGGTCTTTGGCGGTCTTCTGGTAAGGGCGCTGGCGCGGCGTACCGACCTGAAAATGGATTACCGCGCTGCTGGAGCAGCGGCCTATCTTGGACTAGGTGCTGTGTGGGCATTGGGCTTATCATCTTCTGCAGCCCAATTGCAGGCCAATCCGGGAAGCCTACCGCCTTCTGTACTGGCGATCACGGGCGTAATCCCCTTCACCGAAACTATTTTTCTCTGGCAATCCGGCGTCATGCTGCTCTCGCTGATCATTCTGTCGCTGATCATTGCGTATGCTACGGCACCAGGAGATCTCACCGCCCGTACGGCCAGAGAGTGCGGGGTCGATCCTGTAGTAGAAACGCCTGCCCGGCTGGTGCGAACCCGGCCTGGCGAGTGGCTGGAGCATAGTCCGCTTCTGACTATTGTCATTGTGCTGCTTGCCCTCGGGTGGTTATGGCAGGAATTCGCTTCCAAGCCTGCAATCGAGGCTATTTCGGGACTCAACACCTACAACTTATTATTCTTGACGCTTGGTGCGCTCCTGCATTGGCGGCCTCGCCATTTTCTTGATGCCGTCGCGCGCGCCGTACCGACAACGACCGGCGTGCTGATTCAGTTCCCTCTTTACGGCTCCATTGCTGCAATCATGACAAAGGCCACAGGCAGTGATGGTCAGACCCTTGCCCATCATATCTCTGCCTTTTTCGTGCAGCTGGCCTCGCATGACACGTTTGCAGTACTGATGGGTGTCTACTCGGCTATTCTGGGGTTCTTTATCCCTTCTGGCGGAGGCAAATGGATCATTGAGGCACCCTACGTCATGCAGGTCGCCAATGACTTGCAATACCACTTGGGTTGGTCGGTCCAGATCTATAATGCGGCTGAAGCACTGCCGAATCTGATCAATCCCTTTTACATGCTGCCTCTACTAGGGGTCTTGGGGCTTAAAGCTAGAGACCTCATTGGCTTCACGTTTATGCAGATGCTGGCTCATATTCCTCTTGTACTGATTCTTTTATGGGCGCTAGGGAAGACCTTGACGTACTTGCCTCCCGTCATGCCTTGAAAGGCGGAAAGCTGGAAGGATGAACGGTTGTTTGAACAGACGAGACTGCTGTACAGAGTGATAAATCCAATGTCATATTGAGATCAAATTTGCTAGCCACTTCTCGATTTGGTGGCTAGCATCCTCTCATGCCCAAAAGCGTTAGCTATGGGTAGGTTCCGCTCTGGTTCAAGCATGTCTTTAGGGGTAAATAAGGTGTTGTACTGCCTCGGCCTATTCTTTACGGCAGTGGGTGTGGCGTGTCTGCTTTACAAGCCCAATGACACCATGCTCCAGTTCGAAGGATACGGTCTTATTATCGTTTCTGTATTTATTCTTCGAGAAGCCTTCCTAAGCAGGAAGCCCCCCAAGGACTAAGCTTATCCGTAGGCTCTCTCAGCCAGCAGATACCTCTATCAAGTATGGGTATAGGCTCGCCTTAGAGCGTCATGTGGCTTGAGCCTTTGAGCTTTATCGCAGCCATTGATATCATAGTGGTAGCCGCTAGAGACCCAACGTATACCGTTGGACTACCTGCCTATAACAACCGATACGGAAAGATTCTGGTTACGCGTGGAGCTTTGTAAGGCTCACCTTACGGAACAAGGACGGATTTTCCCTCACCCTTCATAAGGTACTAAGCAGGATGCTGGATATGGATTTCTTCGCAAATCTCACTGCGATCTGTACGAGCCAGGTATTAACCCCTGGGCGCCCTATCGCCTGCCTGGCCGTACTTGGGCTTGTCGCGACTGGACTGGCGATCCATACCGAACTTAGGCGCCATCGGGATGAGTAACTTGATCGACTCGATCTGCAATTCGCTACTCAAGTCTTCAAGCGGCACGACTGGCGGTTGAGGTGGATGAATGGGATCCAGTGGACCTTCTGCTAATAGTCATTAGTGGATTATGTCTCTTGTCAGCGTTTGGCTTGATGGTTCTCTGGCAGAGATAAATTGGCATACAGGTTGCTCTAGAGACCAGAGTAATGACCCTTGCGTCAAAATCTCTGCAGCCTGGAGAACCAGATGAACACCCTTCAAGTACTCGACGCCTCCATTCACTCTCTGGATACCCGTGAAGACGTCACTAATTTGGCTAAATGCTTTGATTTGCAGGGGCTGCAGTATCTCGAAATCCAGGCCGCACAGAGTTTTCAAACCGCTATGGCAAACTGGCCGCTGCTGATGGAAACCCTTCAGCCTTCTCCAATGGATTACGAAACGATTATCAAGCCGCTACCTCCTCATCGGTGATGAAGGCTGGTCAAGCGACTAGAAATTCTGTGGCAAGGATCAGGAAGCCGAAACAACTTCTTGGATAAGCCCGTCAAGCACGCTCGCGAGCAGCTGGCTATGTCCAAAGACTGCTCGCCTGAAAAGTATCAGATCAGCTTGTAACCGATCACCATCAACATAACAGCAAGGCAGGGACGCAATATTCCGTCTGGAATACGGCCAGACAGGTGACTACCCATGAATATGCCGGGCAGCGAGCCTATCAGGAGATAACCTAGAATAGGCCAGTCCATATTGCCCATGCTGGCGTGACCAAGCCCTGCGATCAGTGTCAAAGGTACGGCATGGGCGATTTCCGTTCCTACCAGGCGCCGGGTAGCCAGAAAAGGATAGAGCATAAATAATGCTACAGTCCCCAAAGCACCTGCTCCGATAGACGTCAATGTCACCATGGCACCCAGCACAATGCCGGTAATGAACGTCAGGGTATTAAGCTTCTTCGGGCTCAGATGGAACTGATCGCTGGCATGGCGACCGACAAAATCAAACAGCTGCTTTTTGAAGAGAATGGCAAAGGCTGTCATGAATAAAACAATGCCCAAACCGTGTTTGATGATCGCATTCAATGCATGCGGATCAGAATGTAGACGACTCAAAAGCCATAGGGTCAATGCGGCAGCCGGAAGGCTACCTAGCGCCAGCCAGCCTGTAATAGACCAATCGATATTTTTATTGCGCTGATGCACCCAAACACCACCAGCCTTCGTCACGGCGGCATAGAGCAGATCGGTTCCTACGGCAGCGGCTGGATTGATGCCAAACCACAAGAGTATGGGGGTCATCAGGGACCCACCGCCCACGCCTGTCATCCCGACGATAAAACCGACAACCAAGCCTGCGACAATAAAACCCCCAGCGCCGAAATCCATGATTACTTCCTAAAGACACACGTTTTACAAAACTGGCGCGCAGCATAACGGCTTGGAGAGAACCTGCTTATATAAATATGATCTTGCTTATAACGTTATGTTTTAAGAGCGCTCTGATAAACCACGTTTATTGAAGTGAACGCCCGTTTGTTGTAATAGTAATACCCGTTAATATATATACCGTATACGTTTCATATAGGATGAGCGGATGGGTATTGTCAAAGTCTCGGAAGGTATGCACGAGAACCTGCGTATCGCCAGTAATGCATTATGCCGCTCCATTAATGCTCAGGCGGAGCATTGGCTGCGTGTAGGTATGCTGGCGGAGCTCTATCCTGAACTTAATCATCGGGATATCTGCAAGCTGCTCATTACATTGGAGCAAGCAGGTGGTTTCGACCTGAGCCGCCTGAGCGCGGCGGATGATGCTCCTTATGCTCATGCAATGATCAAACAGGCGGGAGCCGAACGATGAGAAAAGCGGTTTCGATAAAGACACCTGAAGAAGTTGCAATGGCCCGAACGGCTGGCAAACTGGCTGCGGACGTATTGGCAATGATCGCTGAGCATGTCAGGCCTGGCGTTACGACCGAAGAGCTGGACCGCTTGTGCCATGACTATATCGTCAATGTACAAAAAGCCATTCCCGCCAACGTGGGTTATCACGGGTTTCCTAAAACCGTCTGCACATCGGTCAACCATGTGATCTGCCATGGCATCCCCTCCTCTGAAACGCTAAAGGATGGCGATATCGTCAATATCGATGTAGCGGTTATCAAGGACGGCTGGTACGGCGACACCAGTCGTATGTATTTCGTTGGTGAGCCTTCAGCTCAGGGGCGCCATCTGGTAGAAACGACTTATGAAGCCATGTGTGCTGGTATTCGTGAGGTCAAGCCTGGCGCTACGCTGGGCGATATCGGCTATGCGATTCAAACCGTTGCGCACCGTGAAGGCTTTAGTGTCGTGCGCGAATACTGCGGGCACGGTATAGGCAAGGTTTATCACGACGACCCTCAAGTGTTGCATTTTGGTAATCGTGGCGAGGGAATGAAGCTGCGAGCCGGCATGATGTTTACCATTGAGCCTATGCTCAATGCAGGTAAGCACCAGACCAAAACACTGGGTGACGGTTGGACTGTGATTACCAAAGACCACTCTCTCTCAGCGCAATGGGAGCACATGGTCGTTGTAACGGAAAGTGGGTTCGAAGTATTAACCCCATGGCCGGACAGCCCTAGTGGCTACACGCCTATCGTCTAAGGAGTGATTGGAAGAGAATTATGCAGGGCCGCAATAGGGCCCTGCCTCGACGTCACACCGCTTTGTTGCGGGTCATCCCGCTAGATGTGTCGAGCCGAAAGCTCCCCCATTGAACAATGCCGCCTCAGGATCCTACTGATTTTCAAGGACCTCCTACTGGTGCCCTTGAGCAGCCTTGTATGGGTTTGTCACACCTTCATGAACGGGAGCAACAGGGCAGTTGTTATAGCAAGGGACAGAAATCGCGATACAGATATACTCAACTCACCGGTCAAAACGTCACCCGTCTGGAAAGACAACACCACATTGAGTTTCTTCCCAGCCACAATACGTTATTGGTTAGGTCACAGACGAAACCGCTGAACTGCCTGGTTTAACTCTGAAGCCAATGCCAACAACTCTACACTTGAGCCACTGGTTTGCCTTGCGCCTGCCGCTGTTTGCGTAGATAAATCGCGAATACTCATCAACGCGCTATCGACCACATGGGCTAGCTGTACCTGCTCGTTTGCCCCTGCAGCAATCGTCTTGTTTTGTTCCTTGATTGCCTCGCTGGCGGTAGCTATCTCAAACAGTGCTCGGTCAGTAGCCTCTGCCTGTTGCAAGGTGATGCCGGCCTGCTCGGCAGAAGAGTGGAGACTGGCTACATTTCTCTGAGTCCCTTGGTTGACGTCGTGCACGAGCGCCTCGATTTCGTTGGTAGAGGCTCGTGTGCGTAGCGCCAAGGCACGCACCTCATCAGCCACTACCGCAAATCCTCTGCCTGACTCACCGGCGCGGGCGGCCTCAATGGCTGCGTTTAAAGCCAACAGGTTAGTTTGTTCTGAGACGGCTCGGATAACATCCAGGATTCGCGTAACACTTTGCGTCTTTTCTGCTAATGCAGCGGCTTGCCCAGAAGCGTCCGATACACTGCTCGCCAGTTGCTTGATAGAGGCTATGGTACTTGTAAGCTCACGCTTACCCACCATGGCCGCTTCGCTGGAGGCAAGGGAGTTCTGCGAGGTATTAGCAGCGCTAAGTGCAACCTCTTCTACGGCTTGACTCATTTGCGTCATGGCTTTAACCGCTTGTCCAACCTCATCGTTCTGCTGTTGCAGATGAAAAGCGCTGCTTTCCATGACGGCACTCATTTCATGCGCCGCAGTGGTTAGTTGTGATGAGGCAGATTCAATGTAAGACAACGTCCCGTGCAAGTTACTCTGCATGCGCGCCAATGCCTGGAGCAGCCTGGCGGACTCATCATTGCCTTTTCCCTGAATGGTCTGGCTCAGATCACCCTCAGCAATGATTTCGGTGATCGTCAAGGCTTCGCGCAGTGGAGCTAGAATACTGACACTTAGTTTCCAGGCCAGGGCTAGCATGAGAAGCAGCACAGTGCCAATGGCCGCAAAAGCAATCCACTGTGTTTGCTGATAATGCCCCTGAGCAGATTCGATAGCCTGGGCGGCACTCTGCTTGTTCAGCTCCCTTAGCAGTTGGACCTGCATATCCATCAAATCGCCTTGCATGCTTAAGGTCGTATCGGACAGCATGCGCGCCTCCTGCGCCTTGCCTTGCTCAATCAGGTCCATCTCGTCTCGCAGTCCAGAGATGAACACCTGATAAGCTTCCTGAAGTGCCTTTATCGAATCATGTTGGGTAGGTTCTGATGTTTGTTGCAAATAAAGCTGAGCATTTTGTTCAACCTGCCCGGTCAGTTGCTCAACAGCAATCTTCACATTGATCAATGCAGACGCATCTTCCGTATTGGCCAAAAGTCGCAGGGATTCTGTTCGTAGCTTACCCATGTCAATGGCAATGGCATCTGCCAGTGCGATATTGGCAAGTGATCCGCTTTCAATCGTCTCTCCTTGTCGGCGGATCTCATGCATCTGCAACAGACAAAAGCTACCTAATATCACAAACAGCATGGCCGTTACGCCAAAACAGGCAATCAGTCGATTTCTGATGCCCATACGACGCAATAGCGGAAGAGATGCAGATGACTTGGAAAAGCTCAGGACATTCAAAAGCATGTTCACGGAACGGCGACAACCATAGCAATTGAGACTGCCCGCTTATATCAATCGTTTGTGATAGCTTAATGACAGCAACTTCTGCTGCCTTGTATGACGCTGGTCTACCCACTTTCCCGCTAGCATCAACAAGCTGTTCAGCCCAGCAATGGTGGCAAAATATCGATTACTTCAAACCAGACCTCATTTCATCAGTGCTGGCTTAACGTGGCGGTATCACCCAGACCAGTGGCTGCCTGGCCACCCTATTCCGTGCCTTTAGCCTTCAATATCCGTTAGTGATTAGGTAGACCGGATAAGTCGATCAGTGCAGATAAGCTATGAAATGGGAACATTACAGCTTTCGGTATTATCGCTGTCGCGCCAACCATCGCTCCGCCTAGATCGTTGCACTTACATCGCTGGGGCAATAATTGATTTGAGCTTTTTTTCACGGGCATGAAAAAAGGGCTTGTATTTCTACAAGCCCTTTTAGGATATGGCGCGCTCGAGAGGATTCGAACCTCTGACCGCTCGGTTCGTAGCCGAGTACTCTATCCAGCTGAGCTACGAGCGCGCTATGGGTGCCAGTATAGAGATATTTCTGAGGTTGTAAAGCAGTTTTTCCAATAAAATCAGCTAGATAGAAATTAGCCTTGATAAAGGGATTCAGGCTAAGCCAATTGTCCCTTCTCAACCTGCTAGTCAAGCCGGAGAAACGCTCGTATATCCTGTTATACGCGGTTGGACATGGATAGCCCCGGTCCGCTGGCAACCCTACGCAAGGGCAATTATTTAAAACTTCCCCCCATTCGCTGACTAATTGCCTCAACCGTCTCCAATAGCATTCGTGCAGCCGGACTATCCGGTTCAGCAGAGAAGCTCTGCGCCGCACCTACGATGGTCAACACGCCCATAAGCCGATCCCCCACTGCAAAAACCGGTGCCGAGAGCGCGTTTACACCTTCCATGAGCAGGCCGTGGATCGAGTGAATATGATGAGCTCGGATAGAGGCCATGGCATCAGCAAGCATTTGCTGAGTAGGCGAACCGGCCTGCCGTAGTGCCTGCGTTCTTAATGCAGCCGTTTCACTCTCTGGCAAAAAAGCATTAAAGACCAGCCCTGTTGATGAGCCTAATAATGGCAGCACAGAACCGACCTGGGTTACCAATGTCACCGCACGTATGGCCTGCTCCACATGTACCACTGCCGGGCCATGGTTCCCCCATACGGCTAAAAAACACGTTTCATTGACTGCATCGCGCAAGGCAGCCAGTCGGGGGATGCTGGCCTTTACTACGTCCAGTCGCCCTAGAGCCGCCATGCCAACGTATAACGCTGCCGGTCCCAAGCCATAATGATTGGTAGTCTCATCCTGCTCCGCAAACCCACTAGCGATTAGCGCTTGCAGATAACGATGCACCTTGCTGGCGGGCATCCCTAAATGTTCTGCAAGTTTGGACAATGACGTTGCAGGCGCCAGATCAGCCAAGCCCTTGAGGATATCGGTGCCAACCTCAGCCGACTGAACCTTCTGCCGCCGGGGCGATTCAGAAGCCTTCGCTTCGTTTGCCATGTCTACAACCGCTATTGTGAAGAGGCCGTGTTATAGCGTGACGGCCTTCAAGATTCAATTCGCATGTAAGTGATGTCATTACGCTACAGTAAGCGGTAGGCCAGTGGCTTAATGAATTGCACAAGACTGAAACATGACTCAGGCTGGCTGAAACGAAGATTTCAATAGATAAGTGAAAGGCCCGCTGGGCTTAACGTGGTAGAAACTGCCAAGAAAGGGTAGCTAGGCGCAAAGACATTCTACAGCCGCAACAAGCCTGCCTTCCAACAGCTTCAAGGGAGTCAGTGAACGGCTGAAATGCAGGCTTAATTGCCCTCCACCTTTCAATCCTTCTAAGGCAATAGGACAGTTTTGGCTCTTTCTACCCAGGCTCTGTACGAAAAGTCTTCGAGCGAAGGTCAGACGAGGCAAAAAATCGGTAAGGAAGCGGAGTTTACGTGTTGCAAATGAGCATTCCGAGTCGATTTTTAACGACGCATCACCAGGCGCAGATGTTTTTCGTACAGAGCCTAGAATATTCAGCAAGTACGTAAAGAGACGACCTTGAAAATAGCTAACTACGGTGCACTATTGACGTTGATCGGCCGCCGCTTAAAAAGAGGGGCTCAAGTAGGTCAATTAAGCTTGAATGAAATGCTGGTTATGAGCGCAGTTGAGCAGCTTGGCAAGGAGGCGACTCCCTCTGCAATAGCTGCTCATGTAAGTCTTCGCTCTTCCAATTTGGCTGAGTTGTTAAGTGATTTGGAAGCCAAGGGCTTTATAGTGCGTAGGCAAGCCTTGCCTGATCGGCGCAAAACACTTGTTGAACTGTCACTTCAAGGGCTGAGAATATTAAAACAGTGCCAGAAACTTCAGACAGACTGGCTGCGGCAAGCTATCAAAACACGTCTTACGCCAGATGAGCAGAACCAGCTGCTTGCAACAGGTACGCTGCTGGAGAAGCTTTATGCCTATACAGAAGCTGATTGCAATGCCAAGTCTTGAAACGGCAGCACTAGTGCTGCCGTTTTGAACGCTATCCGTTAGTAAGCGTGCGACTTACTTATCTGAACAGCCTTTTGCAGAGGCTTAGGTAGCGGGTTAGAGGTAGTGGTGCTTAGCTGGTTGTCATAAAGAGTTACTAACGCTCGACTCAAGGGAAGGTTTTCTGACGAGGAGCCAACCTTGACCATGTACCTCCCAGCGTCCACCTGCCAGGTATTGGCTTTTACATTGAAATAAGCCAATGAGCGTTCATCCAGTGGAATAGTCACTACTTTGGTTTGGCCAGGCTCCAAATAAACCTTGTCGAACCCTTTTAACTCCTTCAGAGGGCGGTCTACCTTGGAGTTAAGTGGCTTAACATAAAGCTGCGCCACTTCATACCCCGCGACTTTGCCAGTGTTGGTAACAGTGAAGCTTGCCTGAATTCTCTGGCCCGGCGTCATCGCGCTTGAGGAAAGCTTAAGATTCCCGTAGCGGAAGTTTGTATATGAAAGGCCGTAGCCAAACGGATAAAGCGGACGAATGTGGTTACGGTCGTAGCCGCGATAGCCAATGTATAGCCCTTCGCTATAGGTCATTTCTGTGGCGGGATCATCTCCACGGAACGCCATGATATCCGGATAACTTGCATAAGCAGGGTTATCTTCGATATTCCGCTCAATGCTGATTGGCAGTTTACCGGACGGATTGACGTCACCATACATCACTTCGGCAAGTGCCTGCCCGCCTTGCTGGCCTGGATACCAAGCCTCAAGAACAGCACCCGCTGTGTTAACCCAGGGAATCATCTTATGCCCGGCACCGCCATGAAGAACCACGATGGTTTTTCTGTTAGCCCTGCTCAGGTTCTGAATTAAATCGGACTGATACTCTGGCAACTCGAAAGGATGATCGAAAGCCTCTCCTTCGTATTCGCCATTCAGGCCCGCAGCGACTACAACAGCATCATATTGCTTAAGCTCATCTGGAGCCGTAAGGGAAGCCCAACTCATCCGCACTCCGGTAAAACCACCGTTCCAGCCGACAAAGTCAGTACGTAAACGACGGTACTCCAAACGCACAGAGTATTCCTGACCAGCCTTGAGATTTACGGCCTTACCCGAGTTAGGCGTGGTGTAAACAAGGTCAGCAGCAACAGGCTCTCCACTATCATCAATGATCAGCTTATTGTTTACCCATAAACGATATGGCCCATCGGCCTGGACCTTGAAGACATGGTCACCGCTAATGGTTGGCTTGATCATTCCCGTAAATCTTGCAGAGAAGTTGCCTGCCGTTGGCTCTATATCAGGCTGACGATAAGGGCCTGTGCCCTCTTCTGTGGGTACTTCAAAACCGTCCGTAGTCGTCTTGCCATGAGCCGTAGCGTTCATCGAAGCTAACCAGTTCCAGTTCAACCCTGGCTCAACTCGAGTAACAACAGGTTCACCGGAAAGATCAGCATTGTTGAAATACTCTGCCTTCAGACCAAAGCTCTCTTGCGAACCCTTCTGGCCTGGCTGGTACCACACGGCAGTTTCTGGATTCAAAGACAACGCGTCCAGAAAGTCTATCTGGGCGTTTTCGCCAGCAAGCGCCTTTAGTCCACTCAGCTCATTAACGTATTGAGTAGGTATTGTGTAATGAGAGCCAAACGGGGATGGCGGAACACTATTTGCCATCGTACCTACGACAGCAATTCTGGCATCACGTCCAAGAGGCAACAGGGGTTTACCCTGACTTACCCTGCTGTTCTTAAGCAGAACAATACCTTCACGCGCCATATTGAGCGCAGCTGCAGCGCCATGGCTCTTGTCTTTGATTCCGTCAACATCAGGTAAGCCCTTGTCGAAGCCATAACTCACCATGGCCCGCAAGTTGCGGCGTGCCTTATCTTCCATTACAGAACGGCTCAGCTCACCGCTTTGCAGATAGGGAAGCAGATTAGCCTGCGTGAAGAACTTACCGTTTGGCATTTCAAGATCAGTGCCTGCCAGCGCTGCCTTGATAGGACTCTCCATGCCGTCATAGTCAGTCATGACGAACCCTTTGAAAAGCCATTCCTTTTTCAGGATGCCGGTCAATAGATGATGGTTTTCGCAACCATAATCACCATTGATTTTGTTGAAGCTGCACATGATGGAGGCTACGTTGGAATTCTTCACAGCAGACTCAAAGCCGGGAAGATAGAGTTCTCGTAGCGTACGTTCATCAACCTTTACATCAAGATAATGTCGGTTCGCCTCCTGGTCATTGACAACAAGGTGCTTACCAACCGCCTGCACCCCTTGTATCTGAAGGGCGTTGCTGACCGCGGCCCCCAATACGCTGCCGATGAAAGGATCCTCTCCGCTTAGGTACTCCCCCGAACGCCCCCCATAAGGAAGACGATAGAGATTCAAGCCAGGCGCAATCAGCTGCTGCCCACCAAGCTCTCGAGTTTCATAACCAATGGCCAGGCCGTATTCCTTAGCCCTGTTTATGCTCCAAGACGCGGCCAAGGCAGAAGGCGAGGGAAATTGGGTACCGGGAAGGGGATCTGTAGTGTGCACACCCATTGAGGAATCATATGTGATACTTCCGGGTAGACCCAACTTTGGCTGAGGCGGAATCATGTATCCATCGACCGCTCGCGTATAGTTGATCAGATCTTTTATGCTCATCTGACCAAGATATTTTTCAACCTTGGCTTCAACTTTATTGCCAACAACCGGAGTTGCAAAGCTATAACTCGCCTGTGCAATACAGCATACAAGAAGACTTTTTTTGAAGGTTTCCTTAAACATCAACATATCCCTAACTTTGTACTATTTGCTTTCTGCCATTGGAGAGTCCTGCTTAGGGACTTCAACGTTTACAAGCGATGTGTTGATAGCCGTCTCTTTAGTCAAGCTCGGTACGCCACGTTGCTTAGCGATTGAATTACGCTTTGCTTCATAGGTATGAATGGAGTCAGCATAAGTATCTGTTTTGGATGCATTTACTGGCTCATCGCTGAATGCAGACGTCAATGGTGATAGGAATATAAAACAAGTAACTGCGAGTAATTGTTTCTTCACAACAAATCTCCTAAGTTCTAACCATTCATGCATGCAAGATTTAAGCAGGCGCAACTATCCTGTGATTTTTTGAAGAAATAAAATTGAACTTGCTTAAATAGCTTGTCGATTATCTGTAGCCGTAGCTGATGTATATCGAGGCAGGAGGATATTGTTTTTCATCACAAAAAAAGTAATAGCACCCATCTTCCGGTGACACAGCTCTCAAATTATTCGATATTCATAAAATTAAAGAGAGCTTTCGCACGTAACAGCCCAGGCGAAGAAATTCACCTATTGTTTAATACAAAGCAACCTGTTCGAAAAGCTATGTTAACGTAGCTAATAAGTATCGGGCTTCTTGCAAAGCGTACACACTTCATGTCACTGATAAATTAGCCTGCCAAGATGTCAGCCCTTTTCTCTCACGATAATGTTTTAGTTTAAGGCGCCTGTATTCCTATTAGCCTCATTTGAAACCTTAGCGGCCTGTTCGGCCATATCCCCTCAAGCCGTGAATGACTGGGGCAATTTTGGGTAGCGTAGAAAACAGTTGACAGCGCAGAAGCTTTACTACAAATTTCACTAAACGTAACTGATTTACGCATTATAAAAAGACTCTCGAAGTCGCTAATAACAGCGGTGTAAGTCATGGATCTCTTTACCTATTACCGTTCCACCTCGTCTTATCGCGTGCGCATTGCCTTGGCCTACAAAGGTCTGTCTTATGAGGCAGTGCCCATCAACTTGATCAAAGACGGCGGTGAGCATCGGCGCCTGGACTATCTTGCGCTCAACCCTCAGGGCCGCATTCCATTGCTGCGCACTGATGAAGGCATGCTGATTCCCCAATCTCCGGCTATCCTTGAATACCTGGAAGAGCGGTATCCTGAAACACCTTTACTGCCTAAAGACGTACTGGCACGCGCTCAGCATCGGAGCGTAGCGGCCATCATCGGTTGCGATATTCATCCCCTGCATAACGTGTCGGTGCTGAATCGACTGCGCCAGCTAAATGTCGGTGAAAAAGATGTATCGGCCTGGATTGCACATTGGATCAGCGAAGGACTGAGGTCTGTAGAGGCCTTGATTGGTGATGAAGGTTTCTGCTTTGGCACAGTAGGTCTTGCTGATGTGTACTTGCTCCCACAACTCTATGCAGCGCGTCGCTTTAACGTCTCACTGGAGCCTTTCTCACGCCTTGCCCGGGTTGAGCGTCTCGCATTAGCACATACGGCCTTTCAACAGGCTCACCCGGATGTTCAGGTGGATCGGCCAATATGAAAATTTACGGCTTCACGCTTTTAATGGGCGCCCACCTCGCCCGTAGTACCCGCGGCCTTTCCTGTGCACCGCCCTGGTTCAGGTAATGATCTTCTTTGCCTATCCATTCGTTTATACAGGAGCCATATCATGGCCGATCTTTTTGAAAACCCAATGGGGTTGATGGGTTTTGAGTTTATTGAATTCGCCTCTCCCACCCCTAACGTCATTGAGCCTGTACTGGAAAGCATTGGCTTTACCCATGTAGCGAACCACCGCTCCAAAGACGTTGCCCTTTACCGTCAGGGCGAGATCAATGCTATCGTCAACCGCGAACCCAATAGTCATGCGGCCTACTTTGCGGCCGAGCATGGGCCTTCCGTGTGCGGCATGGCATTTCGTGTACGTGACGCCCATCAGGCGTACTACAAGGCCCTGGAGATTGGTGCTCAGGCCGTCGATATTCCTACCGGTCCGATGGAGCTGCGCTTGCCAGCCATCAAGGGTATTGGTGGCGCACCGCTGTACCTGATCGACCGCTTCGAAGAAGGCAGTTCCATCTATGACATCGACTTTGTTTTCCTGGATGGCGTTGATCGCAAGCCGGTTGGTGCAGGACTCAAGATCATCGATCACCTGACCCACAACGTGTATCGGGGCCGCATGGCCTACTGGGCAGGTTTCTATGAGAAGCTGTTCAACTTCCGCGAGCTCCGTTACTTCGACATCAAGGGCGAGTATACCGGTCTGACGTCCAAGGCCATGACCGCGCCAGACGGCATGGTACGGATTCCCCTGAATGAGGAATCGTCCAAAGGGTCGGGGCAGATCGAGGAGTTCCTCATGAAGTTCAACGGCGAAGGGATCCAGCATGTTGCTTTCCTGACCGATGACCTGATCAAGACCTGGGATCAGTTAAAGGCCTGCGGTACTCGTTTCATGACTGCGCCACCCGAAACGTATTATGAAATGCTCGAAGGACGCGTACCTAATCATGGCGAGCCTACCGAAGAGCTTCGCTCGCGGGGCATCCTGCTGGATGGCACCTCCGAGGGCGGTGAGCGACGTCTGCTGTTGCAGATTTTCTCTGAAACATTACTCGGTCCGGTGTTTTTCGAATTCATCCAGCGCAAGGGTGACAGTGGCTTTGGCGAAGGTAACTTCAAGGCACTGTTCGAATCGATCGAGCGCGACCAGGTCCGTCGTGGCGTTCTAGCCACCGAGTAAGGCTGTGGGCAGCCGGTTCACCGGCTGCCCTGTCGGACATGCCTCGAATGAGAGTTACGCCATGAACATACATACACAGGGCCTGGATACCCTTCCTTACCAATCCGGCTTTGGCAATGAATTTGCCAGCGAAGCACTTCCAGGGGCGTTGCCGGTTGGGCAGAACTCACCTCAAAAGGTCCCGTACGGACTTTATACCGAATTGTTGTCAGGCACTGCCTTTACCGTTCCCCGAAGCGAGGCTCGGCGCACGTGGTTATACCGAATTCGTCCCTCGGCCAACCATCCCCGGTATCAGCGCCTGGACAGTCAACTGGTCCATGGCGGCCTGGGAGCCATTACGCCCAATCGTCTACGGTGGAATCCGATTGCACAACCGCAGGGACAGGCTGACTTTATTGATGGGTTGGAATGCCTTACAGCCACTCATGAGCCAGATCAGACAGCTGGCGTAAGCGTGTATCGCTATGCGGCTAATGCCTCAATGAGCCGGGTCTTTTTTAATGCTGATGGCGAGTTGTTGCTCGTTCCCCAAGCCGGGCGCCTGCGTTTAGTGACTGAGTTGGGCATCCTGCAGGTTGGGCCGCTGGAAATTGCCGTTGTACCCCGGGGTATGCGCTTTCGCGTGGAATTGATCGAAGACGTCGCTAGCGGGTATGTTTGCGAAAACCATGGGCAGGCACTTCGTTTGCCTGACCTAGGCCCTATTGGCAGTAATGGCCTAGCCAACCCCCGAGACTTTATGGCGCCGGTGGCCTATTACGAAGAGCGCGATGAGCCAACGGAGCTGGTACAGAAATACCTGGGCGAGCTCTGGTCGACAACCCTGGATCATTCCCCATTGGATGTTGTGGCCTGGCATGGCAATAACGTGCCTTACAAATACGATCTACGCCGCTTCAATACCATTGGCACCGTGAGTTTCGATCACCCGGACCCCTCTATCTTTACGGTGCTGACTTCGCCCGGCAGCACCCACGGTATGGCCAATATCGACTTTGTGATTTTTCCGCCGCGCTGGATGGTGGCTGAAAATACATTTCGTCCTCCCTGGTTCCATCGTAATCTCATGAATGAGTTTATGGGGCTAATACAAGGTGCCTACGATGCCAAAGCCGATGGTTTCTCTCCTGGCAGCGCATCCTTGCATAGCTGCATGAGTGCACATGGGCCGGATCACGTGTCGACGACTCAAGCCATCAATGCAGAGCTGAAACCACACAAGATTGATAACACCATGGCCTTTATGTTTGAGACTGGACCCGTGTTACGACCAACCCGCCATGCTCTGGATACCACAACGTTACAGGCTGACTACGATGCCTGTTGGTCCGGACTGGAAAAGACGTTTCGTCGTGAGAGCCCCCTATGAATCCAGAGAATACGCGTCTGAGTTGGGTCACCTCCGCTAACGGCCATCCTGATTTTCCCTTGCAAAACCTGCCACATGGCATATTTAGTCCTGCCGGGGAAACGCCTCGGGGTGGCGTTGCGATTGGTGACTACATTTTTGATGTAGGTGCCGCCTGCCGGGCGGGCCTTTTCAACGATACTGCACAGTACGCCGCTGAGCAGGCCGCAGGCAGTACGCTAAACGCCTTCTTTGCCTTGGACGCAACGGAGCGCCGTGCATTACGGGAAGCGTTACTGGCGCTATTAGACGAATCCAGCCCACACCGTGAGCGGATGCAGGCATTAGGCGATTCATTGTTATGCCCCATGGCGGCCTGCCACTTACACTTGCCAGCCAAGGTCGGTGATTACACCGATTTTTACGTGGGAATCCATCACGCTACCAACGTTGGCAAATTGTTTCGTCCAGACAACCCCTTATTGCCCAACTACAAATACGTCCCTATCGGTTATCACGGGCGGGCCTCGACCATTGATGTGTCTGGCGCTCCGGTAATAAGGCCGAAAGGACAAACACTGCCGCCAGGACAGGCCGAGCCGACTTTTGGCCCCAGCAAACGTTTGGACTATGAGCTGGAGCTCGGTATCTGGATAGGCCAAGGCAATGCCCGAGGCGAAGCCATTTCGATAGGCAACGCCAGGAAACACATTGCCGGCCTTTGCTTGCTCAATGACTGGTCGGCCCGCGATATTCAGGCCTGGGAGTACCAGCCACTAGGACCGTTCTTATCCAAGAGCTTTGCCACTACCGTTTCGCCCTGGGTCGTCACCGCTGAAGCGCTTGAGCCGTTTCGCTGTGCACAACCTGCCAGGCCGACCGGCGATCCCAAACCATTACCTTATCTACTTGACCCAACCGATCAGGAAACGGGCGCGCTAAATGTGGAACTGGAAGTGCTGCTGCGCACAACTGCCATGCGTGAACACAATCTACCGGCGCAGCGAGTGGCCTTGAGTAGCACTTTGAACATGTACTGGACGCTAGCGCAGCTGGTTACGCACCATACTGTGAACGGATGTAGCTTGCAGCCGGGCGATCTTTTCGGCTCTGGCACTTTGTCAGGAGAACATCCGGACAGCTATGGCAGCCTTTTGGAAACAACCGTAGGCGGCAAACAACCACTGATGCTACCCAACGGTGAGACCCGAACATTTTTAGAGGATGGTGATGAAGTCATCCTGCGAGCCCGTTGCCACCGAGAAGGCTATGCCTCGATTGGATTTGGCGAGTGCTCCGGCATTATTCAGCCGGCGCATTAATTACTGATATTAAAAGGGCGCTGCATGGCGCCCTCTTTTTTACACTGTCTTTTACAATATCGCGTCCATCAATGCGTTCAAAGCTTCAATTCGCATAGGTCGAGCCAGGTAGTAACCCTGTGCCTGGTTGCATTTCAACCGAGCCAGCACGTCCATCTGCCCTTGGGTTTCTACGCCCTCAGCGGTCACAGTAAGCGACAGGGCACGCCCCAATCCGATAATGGCCTCAATCACCGCTTCCCCATTGGATGAGGTGTCCAGGCCAGCAATAAAACTACGGTCGATCTTGATTCCATCAAATGGATAGGTATGGAGGTAACTCAGTGAAGAGTACCCGGTTCCAAAGTCATCCATGGCCAAACGAACACCCAGCGCCTTGAGTCGGTGCATGACTTCTCGCGCGGTATTAGAATTGTCGAGCACTACGCCTTCAGTAATCTCGAGCTCCAGCTTGTGAGGCGGTAGCCCCGTCTCCTGTAGAACAGCCATCACCCGAGCGACTACATCGCTACGCTTAAACTCAAGAGGTGAAAGGTTCACTGAAACGAAAGTGGCTGGCGCCCATTGCAGCGCCTCAAGACAGGCTTTGCGCATCACCCAGTCGCTCAGGGAAACAATCAGGCCGGTCTCCTCTGCAACGGTGATAAAATGATAGGGGCTCAGATAACCCCGACTGGGGTGCTCCCAACGTACCAGGGCTTCGGCTCCCACCATACGCTTTTGCGCGGTATCGAAGCGGGGCTGGAACTCCAGCCGCAATTCGTCACGCTGCAGGGCCAGCTTTAAATCACTCTCTACCCGACGCCTGGCCAGGATACGAGTGTTCATCTCTTCGGAGTAAAACTGCCAAGTGTTTCGGCCGGCAGCTTTGGCTTCATAGAGTGCGATATCGCCAAGTCTGAGCAGTTCATCGGTCCTGTGACCATCTTGAGGCGCACATACAATACCGATACTGCTTCCGATGATGACTTCCTGGTCGCCAATCTGTACTGGCTCGATAATGGCATCCAGTGTTTGCTGACAGAGTTGCTCAATAGCGGAGCGCTCCACCAACCCTCGCAGAAGAATAACGAACTCGTCTCCCCCCATTCGAGCAATAAATGTCTCACGGCCAAGGCTGCTTGTTAGCCGGTGTGCAATTTCCATCAGTACACGGTCGCCTGCGGCATGGCCTAGCGTATCGTTTACCGGTTTGAAGTTATCAAGGTCCAGGCAAAGTAATAGCAGAGGGTTGGCTGGCGAAGGCTTGGCATCAAGCTGATTTTTCAGGAATTTGTAGAGAGCCCGCCGGTTCGGCAATCCGGTCAGGCTATCCTCCAGTGCCTCACGCTCTCGACGCTCCTGCTCGGCCCTGCGCTCGGAAATATCATGAAGAAAGGCACTGTAAAGCTTGTGGTCCAAGGCATCGACGGCGGTTACCTTGAGTTCCACCGGTATGCGTGCACCGTTACGGTGGTGAACCATGATCTCCAGTGCAGCGGCATCACCCAAGTCCAGCTCCCCTGAAAGATAACGGCTCAAACCGGCCTGATAGTGCTCACCTATCGATGACGTCATGACGAGTCGATCTACGGGTTGGCCGACGGCTTCCCTGCGGCTCCAGCCAAACAATGCTTCAGCCTTACGGTTCCAGTCCACAACGCGGCCTGCCTCGCTCATACTAATGTAGGCGTCGCTGCTATTTTCCAACACGGCACTTAGCTCAGCCTCGCGCTTGCGAAGCGCCTGCTCAGACTGCTCCTTCTGCTCGATAATGTTGGTCAGTCGTTCATTGGCTTGTTGAAGGTCCCTGGTACGGACTTCGATGCGCTGTTCCAAATCATGGTGCAGAGCCGCCAGTGATAACTCAGCTTCCTTGCGGGCCTGAATATCCTGCCCCACACGAACGAAGTAATCCAGCTCGCCTTGCTCATTGATATGCTTGGTACAGGTCAGCCGTACCCAACGATAGTCCCCACACTTATGGCGGTAGCGCTTCTCGATCTCATACCGGTCGATCTGCCCGTTACTCAGTTGCCTCAACAGCTCAAGGTCTGCGACCCTATCATCGGCATGGCTAAGCTCGGCAAAGCGCATGCTCAACACCTCATCGCGCTCGAATCCCAGCATGGCGCAAAATGTCTCGTTGATGTCGAGCCATTGCCCTGCCGGCGTTACTAATGAGATTCCTACGCCTGCTTGCTCGAAGATCGCTCGAAATCTGGCTTCGCTGGCCTTGAGCTGAGCGGTTGACTGTTGCAATTGCTGCCATGTCTGGACCGCTGTCTCACGGCGTTGAATTTCACGACTGATAACACTTGCCAGCGCCTCAAGGGTTTTTAGCTGCTGGTCCGTCAATACTCTTGGGTAAGTATCAATTGCACAGAGCGTACCCAGAGGATGTCCATTGACGCTATTGACCGGCACCCCGGCATAAAAGCGAATATAGGGCTCGCCAATGACTAACGGATTATGGGCAAAGCGAGGATCTTCTAGCGCATCGTTCACGACAAGGGGGCCCCGCCGCTGAATGGCGTAGGAGCAGAACGCTTTCTCACGAGGCATTTCGTTAATGGAAACGCCCAGCTTGGATTTGAACCATAACCGCTCGGTATCTACCAGCGAAACAAGCGTAATGGGGAGGTCAAGCGCATCGGAGAGTAACTGCGTTACCTGGTCGAATACGGCTTCGGCCTCTGTATCGAGTATTCCAAGCGCCTTCAGGACAGCAACTCGCTCAGCCTCAGCCATCAGGTCGTTGGTATACAAATCACTCATGAGCCAATTACTCTCATCCGACGGCAAGCTCGTAGTCAGCAGCAACAGCGGTAGCTCATCGGCCTCGGCATGCTGCTAGTGAAGTTATCACTTGGCGGTACATATAGAAGATAGGATTACGTCAGAGTATCGACCGCCACCGTAATAGCTTTATGCCGTTCGTCCTGAAACGTCTGGATCCTATACAGGGGCTATGACCGTGAACTTACCCTTAAGTCCAACATAGGCGACAAATTGCAGCCGCTCCACTTTAATTATCGCAACAGTAGTAAATGGGGATAAGGTTGGGTACGCCTCGCAGCCTAGAGTAGGCACACGTTAAAGGACGCTATAAGGCGCTCTTCACAAGTACGGCGGTCTGATCCTGTTTGCTCGCTGTTATATCCGGTAAAACGGCCCTAAGAACAGTGCGCGCAGCACACTATTCCGCGCCTCTAACCATTAATCTTTCTTTGCGCGCTTACACGTAAACGTCTGTTTGGGAACGCTCCCGCCTACGTGTGAGTAGTATCAGCCCAGGGTGTCAGCAGGCGTCGAAATTTTAAAGCTCGGAACCACACCTGCTGTTTCACCACTCAGTCGATCAAATTATCGATGGAATTTGAGCAGGAATGGTGGAATAACCTGGCACCCGCCGAAGAGACCGCTACTCGAACAACTGGGGGCTCCGAACAAGCCTCAGCACACCAAGATCAGGGCCATATTTCAAGTGCTGCGCAACAGGCAGCATCGCATCTGCCTCCCAACAGGCCTGGACAGCATATGACCCTATCGTCAACTCAGGCCTACCTTACAGCTGCTCAACACGCTCAATCCGGCACATCGGTTTCCTCTAGCGCGCGGCCGCTTTCACAGCAAGAGATAAACATGCGTGGCGCACAGTTAGTTGGTCATGCGCAAGCCAACATGCGTCATGGTCAACTGATTCTCACCGCGCAACACACCAGCGAGCGCGGCCAACTGCACTACCAAGGGCATTATTAACCCAATAGAGCAATGAGCGTTGCTGGAACGAATTTTTCGGACTTCGCTCCAGGACAGGCCCATCTAATTAATGAGCACCTAGAATTTTACCGGGAAGAATTTAACGAAGGTGAACACGCTCAGCTTGAACCAGTACAGCTGGCTCCGACAGAGCAGGGACAGCTCGGTGTAATAGACGGTCACCACCGTCTAGCCGCTGGGTTGAGTCTGGGCCTTCCCATACCTATTTCGATCAATCTCGATACAGAACCAGCCGAAGCGACAAATTGGGCGAATGTGAGGTTACGTGATGCCACTCCCGAGTAACAGGGTGCTGATCGCCCTGCCTTATTCAGGCTCGATGCCGTGACGTTCGCAGTACAACTCTCCCCAGTATTTGAGCAGGATCACGTCATGTGGGTGAGCTTCTGTCCCTTTGAACTGACCCGAAGGTAGTGTCCAACATTCGGGGGTCAGTTCATCAAAGGAGGCTGGCATCAACGTAGACGCTAAGCAGTGAATGAAACGCCTTTGGCTACGCGGGCTTTACCTGCTTCGACAGGATCCTATTGAGCGTTAATCTATCGGGAGACTTTAGTCTCGCAATTGCACAGGCGCTGTCGATGCCAAATAGCCTTTCATTTCTGAGCAGGCCAGGGCGAGAGCACGGTGATGTTGATCGTTTGTAATAATTGAGCGCGACAGGCTCCGTTACAACGGAGCCTGAGTTAGTGAACTAATGGCTCTGCTTGCTTGCGCTTGCCGTCAAAGCGGCTTCGATCAAGTCCAGCTCCCTCACGAGCTTTTGTAGCGTACTGTCATTGATGTGGTGGCGGCTACGCAATTTGTAATATTCGCTACGTTCCGCCTTGAGTGCCTGCAGACGTGTTTCTCGCTCCAGATCACGCCGTGCCTCAAGGAGCGGGGTTGGCAAGTCGTGATTATTGATTTCCATGCGCTTGTGGTAGTAATCCATCAGCTGCAAGGTAATCTCGTTGAACGCGACAATGATCGCCTCATCTCCCTGGTGATCCGCCAGCACGTTCGCCTTTTCCTGGTGATAATTCTCGATATGCCGAATAGCTGCCTCAGCTCCCCGAATGCGTGCATGACGCTCTTCTTCGTACTCACGGCTGTCTTCCGGCAGATCCAGGCGACGCAGTACCAGAGGAAGACCTACGCTTCCGGTAATCAACGTGAAAAGAATAACCCCGGTCGCCAGGAAGATCAGTAACTCCCGGGCAGGAAACGGTGCGCCGTCATTCAAGACCTCCGGGAGCGACAGCGCGGCTGCCAGCGTAACCGTGCCTCGAATACCGGCCAGTGTCCCAGCCAGCATAACGCGTGTAGAGACAGGGCGCGTCGATTTGCGGCGTAGCAGCCGGGGCAAATGCACTGCGCTGAATATCCAGAGAAATCGCATTCCCAGAAGCGCAGTGGAGATCAATACTACAAAGCCCAGCAACTCAATGAATGGAAGTGTGGTCCCTGCACGGGTCGTTGCGCTAAGAGCGCCTCCAATGATTTCAGGCAATTGGAAGCCCAACAGCAAGAACACCAGCGCATTTAGCACAAACTCCAGCATTTCCCAGACACTGCGGGTCTGGATACGCGACGTGGTTTGATCCTGACGCTTAAGGTCAAGCCGGTTGATGACCATACCCGCCGCCACCGCGGAAAGAATACCGGACAGATGAAAATGCTCGGCCAATAGAAACGCAGCAAACGGCAGCAACAGGAGCAGCAAGACGATCTGGACTGTGGAGCCCTCGCCTAGATGCCGTTCGATCAGGCGGGTTCGCACAATGTTAAAGGCCAACGCCAGCAGCGCACCAACCAGCAGCCCACCCAGCGAAATCAACAGGAAACCCACCGTTGCCTGCGACAACGAGAACGCACCGGTCAAAGCAGCAGCTACCGCAAACTTGAACGCCACAAGGCCGGACGCATCATTCATGAGCGACTCGCCCTCAAGAATATGCATGAGCCGCGGTGGCACAGGAAGCCGACCGGAAATAGCCGATACCGCTACAGCATCCGTAGGCGACAGAATGGCCGTCAGTGCAAAGCAGACCGGCAGCGGCAAGCCTGGGAATAGCCAGTGAACCACATACCCCACACCGATAACGGTCACCAAGACGAGTCCTAATGCCAGTGCCAGAATAGGCCCACGAAGCAGCATGAACTCACGCTGCGGAAAGCGTCGTGCATCAGCAAAGAGAAGGGGTGCAATGAACAGGAGCATGAAGAGCTCAGGCTGAAGCTCTACATGAAGCCCACTGGTAGGCCAAGCGAGTAAAGCACCAAAAGCGATCTGCACGAGCGGCATAGGTAGGGATGGTAGAAAGCGTGCCGCAACCCCGGTAGCCGAAGCGACAAATAAAAGGATTAGAACAAGATAAACCGTATCCATGAATCTCTAGAAAAGTCCCTGCTAATAAAGAGCCGTAAAGCCTTGCGGCTCTATGGAGGAGGCGTTGTTGCCAAATGAAATGTAATTGTACTTACGCGGCCTGAGAGGTTTTATTTTATAAGGCCTTTTGCGGTATGTTCGGTGCTGCGTACGTCAAAGCTCATAGGCTTTTACACACATCACACATAACGGCTAGACAGTACTGTACGTCCTGCACTTACCCTCATCACCCTCAAGTGAACCGAACAGAACGAAGAGCTCAACCTCAAGGTAAGCTCTTAGAATGCATACAAATATTTCAGAAAACACGTGTCTAGTCGACAGGAGATACTGCCTGGATAGCGTTGCGAATCAGGCGTTGGCAGGGTAGTGGATTGGCCAGCACCACGATTACCTATATTGCTATCGCTGAAACACAAGATGGAAAAGGTGTGAGCCAGCTTAAGCACATTGCCGATAAGTAAGAAAGCAAGGCATGTTAAGCCACCCCTGATTAACGTCTAACCACTGTCAGCAGACATCTAGCGCACAAAGCCTGCGGTGGCTGTAGAGCACCTCCGTCTTGGGTCTATCGACTTCCAGGACAGAATAAACCACTGGTCCTACCGCCCATCCAGGCCTGCTCGCAGGCACTGTCGCCTTCATACAACACCTGGAAACACGATCAACCATTGCCGTATGGATGATTTTCCGATAACTACTCTAAGGCAATGCCGTTGAGGTGTTCGTCCACCTCATGAGCCAGAACCTTTTTCCGCCTGCGATTAACAAGGAGAACATGCATGGCCCGTCTTACCGCAAAAGATTTCGCGCCTGAACTGCTTGAGCTGTACGACTATTACGTGCATGGGCGAATCAATCGCCGAGAGTTTCTCGACCGTGCCAGCAAGCTCGCGGTTGGAGGGTTGGCCGCCACGACTATCCTCGCGTCACTGAGCCCTGATTATGCCCTGGCGCAGCAGGTTGAGTTTACCGACCCGGATATCATTCCTGAGTATATCTCCTACCCTTCGCCTAAGGGACATGGGCACGTACGCGGTTATCTTGTGCGGCCTGCACAGGCCAAGGGAAAGGTCCCTGGTATTGTCGTTGCGCATGAAAACCGTGGGCTGAACCCTTACATTGAAGACGTTGCACGACGGCTGGCAAAGGCTGGATTCGTGGCGCTGGCCCCTGATGGCCTGAGTTCTGTAGGCGGCTATCCAGGTAACGATGACAAAGGGCGTGAGCTTCAGCAAACCGTTGACCCGGAAAAGCTGATGAATGACTTTTTTGCTGCAGTCGAGTTGCTCATGGGGCATGAGCTTACAACCGGCAAGGTAGGTATTACCGGTTTCTGTTATGGCGGGGGCGTAGCCAGTGCTGCTGCCGTAGCCTATCCCGAACTGGGCGCAGCCGTACCGTTTTATGGAAGGCAACCCAGAGCCGAGGATGTGCCCAGAATCAAGGCACCTTTGCTCATTCACTACGCTGAGCGAGATGAGCGCATTAACGAAGGTTGGCCTGCCTATGAGAGCGCCCTGAAAGCGGCTGGCAAGACCTATGAAGCCTATATTTATCCAGGCACGAATCATGGATTTCATAACGACTCGACCCCACGCTACGACGAGGCTGCGGCAAACTTGGCCTGGGAGCGAACACTGAACTGGTTCCGCCGCTACCTGTCCTGACAGGCATCATCCGTTTAAGCTATTGAAATAGCGGCTACGAGGCACCATTTCAATCATACGTAAGCGCTACATGCCATTTTAGGCAGATCACCTTAAGGGGTGGTCTGCTCGTGTCCAGTACAGCTAGCGGCAGTGCCTTGCAGGAAACAAGATGCTTGCCAAGCACTTGACTCATAACGATATTGGAAACCTCTGGCCACAGAAGCGCTGATCGAAACAGCGTAAAGTAAGCACCAACCGGTTGTTATGTGCTTCACACAAGGTTGATCAGCCAGTCATCCCAACACCAGCTTTTAGGAGAATTTTATGGCGACCGAATACATGACCGTTGCAGGAGGCTGCTTCTGGTGCGTAGAGGCAGTATTCAAAGATGTCATCGGGGTCGTTTCTGTCGAGAGTGGTTATACCGGCGGCAAAACAGTCAACCCCACCTATGAACAAGTCTGTGAGGGTAATACCGAGCACGCCGAAGCCATCCGTATTGGTTATGACCCTGAAGTTATCAGCTACGGTGAGCTGCTGGATATTCATTTTGCAACCCATGACCCAACCCAGCTCAACCGCCAGGGCAACGACATGGGTACGCAATACCGCACCGCCCTGTTCCCGGCGACACCTGAACAGGAAGCCGAGGCCAAAGCTGCCATCGCACGTGCGCAGGAAGGGCTTTCCGCCCCCATCGTGACCACTATCGAGCCATTGGGGACGTGGTATCCGGCCGAGGGCTATCATCAGAATTACTGGGAAGAACGCGGACGCGCTAACCAGTACTGCATGGCGGTGATTCCGCCCAAGCTGCAAAAGCTGCGCAAGAGCTTTGCTCAGCGGTCCAAGGCATCAGCCGAGGGCTAAGCCGCCCAGGGTAGTCAGTGGCTTGGCTACCCTTCCCTTCGCCGCACTGGATTTTTCATCATCAAGCGGCTACTCTTTACCTCCCTTTTCATTCTGTCTTGCAAGGAGCCCGATCATGCGACGCACTATCTCTCTTTGCAGGTCATGCCAGGCGTAAACGCTTTTCTGCGCATCTAAGCGCAGCGCTTTGCCCGGCTTCGGCCTGCCATTTCCTTGAATTTTCTTTACCCATCAGGAATTGGTTATGGGCAATTGCATTCGTACTGTATCGGAGCGTGTCAATCTTATCGCCTCCGATAATCTCTGGATCGAAGGTACTGCGATCCAGCAACTGGAAACAACTTCAAAACTTCCCGGCATGGTTCGGGTCTCAGGCATGCCGGATCTTCACCCCGGCCGCGGCTATCCTATCGGCGCAGCCTTTTTCTCTGAGAAGATTATTTATCCGGCTTTGGTCGGGAATGATATTGGCTGCGGCATGGCTCTTTGGCAGACGGATATCAAGACAGCCAAGCTGAACCTCGACAAGCTTGAGCGGCGCCTGGGGAGCATCGATGGACCGCTGGACAACAGCTGGGCCGAAGAGATACATGCCTTTTCGCTTTCAACAACAGGCCATGAAGCCTCATTGGGTACGATTGGAGGCGGCAATCATTTTGCCGAGCTTCAGGCCATCGACACCGTTCATGATGAAGCATTGGTCGCGTCGCTGGGGCTGGATCGAAAAAACCTGCTCCTGCTCGTTCACAGCGGATCACGAGGATACGGCGAATCTGTGCTGCGTAGGCATGTAGAAGCGTTCGGACATGCAGGTATTGCCCCGGACTCCCCCGAAGGGCTGGATTATCTGGCACAGCACCAACAGGGCTTGCGTTATGCCGAGGCCAATCGCCAGCTTATTGCAAGACGCCTCCTGGCAAACCTGCGCGCAGAGGGCAATCAGGCACTGGATATCAATCATAACCTTGTATCCCCTGCCAATATTGAGGGAACACAAGGATGGCTCCATCGCAAGGGCGCTACGCCGGCGGACGAGGGGCCCGTCATTATCCCGGGCTCCCGCGGTGCCTATAGCTGGCTGGTCAAGCCGAATCCATCGGCAATCAGCCTGTTTTCCCTTGCCCATGGCGCTGGCCGAAAATGGCTTCGGACCGATTGTCGTGACCGATTATCCAACCGCTTCTCTTTCGACCAACTGAAGCGCACCACTCTAGGTAGCCGGGTCATTTGTGAAGACAAGGCGTTGATGTACGAAGAAGCACCGGAAGCCTACAAAGACATCGACAGCATCATTGATACCCTGCACGGAGCCTCTCTGATTACGGTCATAGCCCGGCTTAAACCCGTGCTGACCTACAAACGCAGGGGTTGCTGCTAATGCGATTACTGCAACTCTCATCAGCACAGGGACCAGCTGAATGCGAGCTGGCCGTTACCAAGGCGCTCCAAACCTTACAGGCTGAAGCTGAAGCAGCAGGCGTCTCGCTGTCGATATTGGAAGACTCCGCTGGCCACAATCGCGATACCTTTAGTTCAGTGCTCCTTGCGCTCGAAGGTGAGCGCAGCGAGCAACTGGCCAGCCAATGGAACGGTAGCCTGCTGTGGATATGCCAGAGCCCTTATCGACCCACGCATGGCAGGAAGAACTGGTACTTCGGCGCCAAGGTGTTTGCCCCTCCGGCACCCACCTTGGCGGGCGAGATATGCTTTGAGTTTGTTCGGGCTTCGGGCCCTGGCGGTCAGCATGTAAACAAGACGGACTCAGCCGTAAGGGCCACTCATAAAGGGAGCGGCTTCTCGGTCAAAGTCCAAAGCGAGCGCAGCCAACATGCCAACAAGCGCCTGGCGGTTGCGTTGATTGGGCAAAAGCTTGCCCAACATGCCGATGATACCCAGGCAGCCCAACGCATGGATCGTCGCTTGTTCCACCATCAGATAGAGCGTGGCAATCCGATTCGTACATTTCGCGGGATGCGCTTTATTGAAGAGTGAGGTCTGGCGGCAGGTGCAGACCTGCCGCTCTTTTGTTGATTACCGTCTTTAACGGCCCATAAAATCAAGCATTAAACCCTGATTGAGATTGTCCTGATAGAGCTCATCATTAGGGCCTGTAGTGCAGGAAATCCATCGCCAGACAAGGACCGTCCACTCATGAGAACTCAACGGAAGGTTTTCAGATAGGCCCTACAGACACACACAAGAAAAGCGTAAGCCGTTAAGATGGCGCTCTGCTTTAGTATTGGCCTTTAAGGTAATGGCAAGAAAATCATCTAAAAATACTTCCGGGCCCTCCTCGGGCACTCCTGCCTTGACCTTGATTGATGTCGCCAAGGTGGCAGGTGTCTCGCCTATTACTGTTTCCCGAGCGCTTCATCGCCCCGAGATTGTGAGCGAGGCGGCCCGCGAAAAGGTCCTGGCTGCCGTTAAAGCTACGGGCTATGTTCCCAATATGTTGGCAGGCGGCCTTGCGTCCAATAAAAGCCGATTGGTCGCGATTTTCTTACCGACGATTGCACATTCTATTTTTGCTGACACTGTACAGGCTCTGATCGATCAGCTAACGGTGGCCGGTTACCAGACCATGATAGGCCTGACCGGCTATTCACCCGAGCAGGAAGAGAAACTGTTAGGGGCCATACTCGGCCGGCGCCCTGATGGAATCGTCCTGACCGGTACGCTTCATACCGAAGAAAGCCGTGATCGATTGTTACGCTCATCCATTCCAGTAGTCGAAGCCTGGGAACTGGGTACCGAGCCTATCGATATGCAGATCGGCTTTTCCCATGAGGCTGTTGGGCAGGCTATGGCCAATTACCTTTACGGTAAGGGATATCGCCGCTTCGGTCTGGTTTCAGTAAATGACGCGCGCGCGTTGAAACGGGGTCGTGCTCTCCTGGATCAACTGACGTCACTAGGGATTACAGACGTACCTGTCGAGATCATGCAAACCCCCGCCACGCTGCTAAGTGGCCGTGAAGGCCTGCGACAGCTTAAAGAAAGAGGCCTGCTACCAGAGGTAGTGGTATGCAGCTCCGACACGGTCGCTCAGGGTATTCTCGCGGAAGCCGCCAGCTTGGGGCTTAAGGTGCCTGAAGAGTTGGCTGTTCTGGGATTCGGGGACCTTTCCAGTGCAGCTCACGTGTACCCGGCTCTCTCAACAGTGAATGTGGACGGCGCCCGAATGGGAAAGCTCATTGCAAAAGCGTTGCTAAAGCGCTTTCAGAACCCAGACGAGCACACCGAGCCGATGCGGCTGGATACCGGCTTTACAATTGTGGAACGCTCCACAACCTGAGCGTATTGTAACAGGCTATCCGTCAGTCTCTCCTGTTTTAATGATTGCGCAATCACATTAAGATCGGTTATCAATAGATGTACCTAGTGGGCGTGATATCGCCTTTAATGATTGCGCAATCAGCCAAGGCGCAGCCTGATCACTATAAAAAGGACAACAACCGTGAGACTTATCGAACCGCATACTCCCTTACCTGTTTCCTCTCGCTTGTTGCCTGTTAGCCAGTTAGGCGCATAGCTCCCGCTCGCTTTTCTTTCTGTCGCACCGTCTGCACGCGGTGAGGCTGTTCATCGACAACAATAAATATCGAGGTGAAAGTCATGGGCGATACACGGCAAACCCGGGTCCGCTATCTGATTCTCCTGATGCTGTTCCTGGTTACAACGATCAACTATGCGGACCGAGCCACCATCTCCATTGGCGGCTCCAGCATGCAAAAGGACTTGGGAATCGATGCCGTTACACTCGGTTTCGTCTTCTCTGCTTTCGGATGGGCTTACGTGCTTGGTCAGATTCCAGGCGGCTGGCTACTCGACCGATTCGGCTCAAAACGCGTTTATGCCGCTGGGATCTTTATTTGGTCGCTGTTCACTCTGCTCCAGGGCTTTGTTGGCATGATGCCGGTCGCCTGGGCAGTCATTACGCTATTTGTTCTACGTTTTCTGGTGGGTTTTGCCGAGGCGCCTTCTTTCCCAGGTAATGCTCGCATCGTTGCGGCATGGTTCCCTACCGCCGAGCGTGGTACGGCTTCAGCCGTATTCAACTCTGCACAATATTTTGCAACTGCACTGTTTGCACCACTGATGGGCTGGATTGTTTACAGCTTCGGCTGGGAACATGTGTTCATCGTGATGGGCGTACTCGGCATCATTTTCTCCGGCATCTGGATGAAAACGATCTACAACCCCAAGGACCATCCCAAGGCAAACGCCGCTGAGGTGGCGTACATCGAAGAGAACGGTGGCCTGGTGGATATGGATCAGGCACGCGGTACCAACAACGGTCCCAAATGGCACTACATCAGCCAGTTGCTCACCAACCGCATGATGATAGGTGTCTATCTTGGCCAGTATTGCATTAATGCCATCACCTACTTCTTCCTCACCTGGTTCCCGGTTTACCTTGTCCAGGAACGCGGAATGACCATCCTGAAAGCCGGCTTTATCGCCTCCTTGCCGGCTATCTGTGGCTTTATTGGCGGCGTGCTGGGCGGCGTTCTTTCCGACTGGCTACTGCGTCGCGGCAATACGCTGACCTTCTCTCGCAAGCTGCCTATCGTTTGCGGGCTGCTGCTTTCCACGACGATGGTGTTCTGTAACTACGTGGATGCCGAATGGATGGTAGTGGGCTTCATGACACTGGCATTCTTTGGTAAAGGCCTGGGCGCACTGGGTTGGGCGGTTGTATCGGATACCTCACCCAAGCAGATTGCAGGGCTTTCGGGCGGTCTATTCAATACCTTCGGCAATATCGCATCCATCACAACGCCGATCATCATTGGCTACATCATCGCGGTGACGGGTTCGTTCCGGTGGGCACTGGTCTACGTAGGTGCCAATGCGCTGGTCGCCGTCTTCAGCTACCTGTTCATTGTTGGAAAGATCCAGCGTGTTGAGCTGCGTGACGAAAACGGCAAGCAACTGGCAGATGTTTCGGCGCCAGCACCCGCCTCCGCATGATGCTGCAAGGGCTAGCTGAGCATCAGCTGTAACAGAGTCAAAACCGCTATACATGCAAAGGGCGCCCTAAGGCGCCCTTGCTGTCTTTGTCGCTTACGCGGCCTCGTCCTTTAACGCCGGACGAGCCTCGCTGGCAATGGAAATGCGCTTTGGCTTGGCCTCTTCCGGGATCCGGCGAACTAAGTCAATGCTGAGCAAACCATCCTTGAGGCTAGCGCCGTTCACCTCGATATGATCATCGAGTCGGAAAGACAGTCTGAATGCTCGCTGAGCGATGCCTTGGTGCAAATAGGTCACACTCTCGGCACCATGCTCACGCCGATTGGCAGCAACTGTCAGCACACCACGCTCAACCTGAATATCCAGATCGTCTTCCTGCATACCCGCTGCCGCAATTACGATGCGATAGTCGTTTTCGCCACGCTTCTCAACATTGTAAGGCGGATAGCTCGGTACTGAATCACGCAGTGCGGACTCAAAAAGATCATTGAAACGATCAAAACCAACAGAGCTACGGAACAAAGGTGCAAGGGATAAACCAGTCATGATGAATCTCCTGAGAATCAGCAAGTTTCGATAATCCGGGACCCGACTTCGGCGTCCTGCAAGGCCTTAGATAAGGATAGTGAAAGCACTTTCAAGCACACTGCCGACGAACGGTATAGCTTCCCTATAACCCTTTATATTTCATATACTTAACTACCCTTAACGCCCGGCTGATAACACAGGTTTAGCCAGTACAACGGCCTTGGGTTTACGAAACACCAAGATGTTGCCGAGCAGCACCAGTACCAGCCCGCCTAAAGCAGGCAGTGTCCATTGATAGCCTTCTACCCACGCCGAAATATTCAGGGCCACTACTGGAAACAGAACCGTGCAATAGGCGGCACGCTCTGCGCCCAGACGGCCAACGAGGGTAAGGTAGGCGGTAAACCCGATCACTGAGCCGGGAATAGCCAGATACACCAGCGAACCGATATAGCGTGCATTGACATCAAAGGTGAACGGTACGCCTTGAACAAGACAGACCGCCAACAGAATCAGCGCACCGTAGAGCATGCTCCAGGCATTGCTTGTCAACGGACGCACACCCGTTCGCTGTTGCAAACTCGAAATCATGTTGCCGGCCGAAAAACACAACGTTCCCAGTAATGAAAAGCCAAGCCCCAACCAGGTTTCATGACTAGCCGTGTGCTCCCCTAGTTCGGGCCAGAACAGCAAACCGAGTCCCAGTAACCCTAGTGCACCACCGACCAAGACGTTAGTTGCAATGGTTTGTTTAAACCAGAGACGCGCATTAAGCGCATTCCAAAGCGTAGCGGTTGAAAAGACGACTGCAATCAACCCGCTGGCAATGTATTGGCTAGCCGAATAAAAACAAATGAAGTTCAGACAGAACAGGCAAACACCTTGGGCCATACAGAGCGCTTGCCCGCGACGGTCCAGTGATTGCAAACGGCCGGTCGGTATCAAGAATACAAACAAGACCAAGGCTGCAAGGGCGAAGCGATAAGCGATCGAAAGAGAAATGGCTACGGATTCAATCTGGAATTTGATAGCAATCCAGGTGGTGCCCCAGATTAGAACAGTTAACAGATAAAGCGTAAGGTTCATGATAATCTCCAACGGTCGAGCACCCAGTATGGAAAGCCGAACCGCCAGCGGGTTGTACATTCTTGCGCTTTTTAATTCGCCAGGCAGTAAACACCCGCCTTAGCCTTATAAGATGAGGCCTCAGGAGAGGTAATCATGCAGCAAGCCGCCGACTTTCAAGTTTTTCGTACCCTCGACCAGGCCTCCAGCGCCTGTCAATTACGCCATACAGCGCTGGGCAATGGTATGGCGCTGGCTCATTGGTACCGCAACGATGCTGATGTCTTGGGTTACAGCAGCCCTGATCATCACACCCTATCGCTTTACCTGGAAGGCGGCTGGCGTACGTTTCGCCGTGACTTGCCAGGCCACTACGGTGCACCGGATCGGTTCTGTGTGCTGCCTGCCGGACACGACTCTGACTGGTCGGTTACGCAGGGGTTAGGTTTTATGCACCTGTACGTTACACCCGAGCAGCTGATGCTGGAGATTGTCCAAGTACTGGATAAGGAGCCTAGGGCGATCTGCCTGCAAGAACGTACTTATATGGAAGACCCTATGCTGGTTGCCATTTGTCGCACTCTGGAGCGTAGTAACTGGCAGGAACCTGGAGAGCGTCTGCTGTGCTCGAGCCTGGCGCAGGAAGCCGTCAATCATATGCTATTGAACGGATGCGGGCCGCGGCAGCAGGTCAACTGGCGGGGCGGTCTCTCCTCCCCTGTCAGACAGCGGACCCTGAACTATATCCATACCTACCTGGATCAGCCGCTTGAGTTGTCGACTCTCTCAGAGGAAGCGGCGTTGTCGGCCTTTCATTTCAGCCGCATGTTTACCGTGTCCTTCGGTATGCCTCCTCATCGTTATGTACTGGCTAAAAGGCTAGCCAGGGCTCGAGAGCTGCTGGTCACGACAAATCTCTCCCTTGCTCAAATTACCCTGGATTGCGGATTTTCCAACGCCAGCCACCTGAGCCGTCGGTTCGTCCAGGCACACGGAGCAACACCTGGCCAATACCGCACTGCGTTATCACGCAAAGCCTGCTAGCGCCTCGAACTTACTCTCCGCTAGCGCGCAATAACTCCACTCAATTACGTTATATCTGCTTTTACCTGCCTCAATGCTATTTAAACACTGATCTAAAAGCCCTCTAACAGGCAGCTTCTCATAAAGCATCTATGCTTTGAGGAACCAAGAGGGATTATGCGAGATGGACAGACACACCGCTGAAACATCACCGCCCTACGAACCCATTGCGCTTGTGGCCGAAGATGAAATCATGCTTCGCGAACTCATGTGCGATGTGCTACACCATGAGGGGTTTGATGTGGCAGCGTTCGGTACTGCTGACGAAGCCCTACACTTTCTGGAAGGTAAAGCGTTGCTGGTCAGCGTAGTCGTCTCAAATGTGAGAATGCCTGGGCATATAAATGGGATTGACCTGGCTCATATTGTTTCAAAACGATGGCCGTTTCTTCCAATCGTGTTGATGTCTGGCTATACCGGCCTTGAAGTACAACTTCCCAAAGATGTCCCTTTCCTGCGTAAGCCTTGGACAATCGACCAGTTAGCTACCGCCGTCAAAGAGATGAAGCGCTGATCACATCTCCCTGGCTTTCGAGACCGCCCGTCTCTTCTTATCTCTGGCCTACCCCCAACAGTCTTCTGGACTGGCTCTCAGGTGGATTTAAGCCTGGTCAGCACTAAACTCCATCGCGTCCGAGGCTTAGAATATATCCAAATGGCAACTGCCATTCTCAGTTTCATACCTAGAGGACTCGGTATACAGCCCGCCAAGGCAAGCGCTTAAAAAGTCCAATCACCAGGTCTTCTCCTGTACGAACCGCCTCGATGACTACATACAAGCCAGCAGGTGATCTCGCTCAACGACACGCCAGATAACTCAATTCCTTACGTACCTGCTTCAAGGCGATTGATTAGCTGTTGAGTGGGAGCCTCCGGTCTTGGATCACGCCGATTTATGCTATTTGCACCCCTAAAAAAGACCGAATAAGCAAATACGGGCCAAGCAATAGTAGCCCTATAAAGAAAAGCCTGAGAAAAAGCGTCTCGCTTAGTTTGGCGCGTATTTTTTGCCCAGCCGCCAGGCCCACTAGAGCAGGAAGCAGCATGACTAAAGAGGCTCTGGCGTCTTCAGTCACCAAAGCGCCCTGCCAGAACATGCCAAGGGCTAGCGCCAACGTCGAAACGGTGAAGGAAAGCCCAAGCGCTTGGATCAAGCGCTCCTTGTCAAGATTCATGGCTTGAAGATACGGCACCATCGGGACTACAAATACACTCGTAGCCCCTGTTATCAATCCTGTAATAAAGCCTACGATTCCCGAAACAACACTGTCGTATCCGGGCACATTAGGCAGGCGATAAGAAAGCAGCCCCATGCAACCATAGATCATCAATATCACTCCCAGGAGCGTAGGTATCTGGTTGTTACCTGTCTCGACGAGCCAACGCACGGTCAATAGCGTCCCCGCACATAGCGTGACCATCATTAACCAAAGTTGCCTGATTAATTGGCCTAAAGCCGGCCCGCTACACAGTTGCCAGACATTGGTGACCAGTGAAGGAATCAACAACAGTGCAGAGGCTTCCCCAGGAGACATAACCAAAGCCAGCAAGGCGACCGCCACTGTTGGCAGTCCCATTCCTAAAAGACCTTTGATCATACCGGCGAGCAAAAAGACCAGGATGCAAAACAGGACAGTCATCAGTCATACCTTCGATTAGCGGCCTGATAACCATGCAGGATGAATGCATCACTGAAAATCAGGATTTCCCTGATTATGGGTTAGGCTGAGACAAAGCCAGATGCGTATCGAAGGAAACCGAGGCCATGCGCTACGATCTTGTCGACCTTAAGCTCTTCATGCATATCATCGAAGCACAAAGCATTACGGCAGGCGCAGCCAGAAGCCATCTATCCCTCGCCTCGGCAAGCGCTCGTATAAAGGGAATGGAAGAGACACTTGGCACTCCCCTGCTTGAGCGTCATAGGAGAGGCGTTGCCCCAACGCCAGCGGGCAGAACACTTGCCCATCATGCTCAGACCGTCCTCCACCAACTGGGGCTCATGAACGGTGAGCTTGGCAATCATGCAACGGGGTTGAGATGCCGAATCCGCCTGCTGTGCAATACTGCTGCGCTGACGGAGCATTTGCCTGACTTGCTAGGCCGCTTTCTGCTCCGGCATCCCCAGCTTGATCTGGATATAGAGGAGCGGTCCAGCCACCAGATTGTGGAGGCCCTGACCAGACGGCAGTCAGAGCTAGGTTTGCTTGCAGATAACACTGCTTTTAACGCACTCGAATCTCGCCCTTTCCGCACGGATCATCTTGTAGTCATAACGGCCAAGCATCTTCCGCTGCCTACCTATGAAAAGGCCGTAAGATTTGAATCCTTACTGGCTGAGCCTTTTGTAGGGCTGACGTCCACCAATGCGCTTCAGCAACATCTCGAAGAAAAAGCAAAACATGCTGGTAAGTGGTTAACTCTTCGAGCGCGGGTTGCCAGCCTGGATGCGGTGGGCAGCTTGGTTGCACAAGGGGTAGGAATAGCCGTTGTGCCTGAGGCGGCTTATCGCCGTAGCCAGCTAAAAAATTCACTTTCAATGGTCAGACTCCAAAATAGCTGGGCGACCCGCTTATTGCATTTATGTGCCTATCGCTTTGATGCCCTATCACCCTATGCAGCCGAGCTGGCTGAACACATCCTTGATCGGTCTAACATGAAACCTGCAGAGGGATGAACCGGCACTCACTGCCAACGCGGCAGTGATATTTAAAAGTTGCCTAAAAATCTCTTTAGGCAACTTAGTGCTTTGAAATGGTTACTATGTGGCAATGCTCTTTAGCAAATCTAAGAGACTGAAACTGATGGTGCTGATGGATTAGGTCACGTCTATTTATATTATGGAATTGCTGATTGATAAATCTATAGAGAATTAACTTTGGACAGACTGCTTTAGTGTTCAATTAATGTTATCAATATTTTATATTCCTGAACTTATGGTAAGGGATACGAAATATAGAAAAAGCGCACCCTGAAAGCATAATAGGTAACCTTTAAAAGTAACATTGCTAAGCTACCAACGCTCGGAATCGCCCAACCTAGCCACTGAAAACGAGTCGATTTGTTGGGATAGCCAAAAAGAATTGCGCCGCTTTATCACGTAGGCCGAGGCGCCGGCTAGCATTGAGCAGCTATAGATTCGTTATTAGCCTCCTTAGGAGCAATATTACCCTTATAAGCTTTCGCGAATGCCTTCTATCTCTTAATTCTAGTTTCGGCAGGAAGCCAAATAGATCGACAAACAAGTAAGAATACTTTTTGCGGACAAACTCTAAATATGGAAAATGCAGTCTGCCCTACGATGAAAGGCTTAGGGCGCAACGAGTGGCCATGGAAACATAAGACTCCCATGGCCACACCTCAATGACTCAGTGTTGAGTGATTGTCGCCGTATTCATCATACCGGTTTGAGACACAGCAGCCTGATTGCCTTGGCCGGTACGCTCAAGCGTTACAGAAAGGCCTGAGCCTTCCTGAGTGAGTGTAAAGGCATCGTTAACGGTCTGGCGCTGAGTGATGCTCATATAGTTATCGTCACCCAGTTGTGCAACTTCTAATGAGCTATCAATCACCCTATCCTGTACCAGATCCATGGTATTGCCATTACCCTCCTGTGTAGATGTAATTTCGCTATCACCTTGCCCTGACGATTGAGCTACATTCAGAATATTGTTATCGCCTGTTTGAGAGGCACTTAGTCGCACGCGGGAGGAAGCAAACATCCCCGAATTGCCTTCCTGCCTTGAAGTAATAGTATTGTTATTACCATTCTGTGTTAGCCCTGTCGATGTAAACAAAATCTGCGTAGCATTAATGCTATTTCCATCCCCTTGCTGGATAAAGTTAAAGCCGTTACCGCCATCTTCAGGATACTTGGGATTACTACCATCCTGATCAACGACTACGATATTTCCATTACCAAGCTGCTCGCCAGTGATAGAGTTATTCATATAACGTTGGGTAGCGGTAACGGCGTTATTGTCACCATTCTGGGTAACTGAAAATCCGCTTCCTACGCCGCCTGTATCTTGCTCTACAGTGATGTTATTTGTATTACCGGTGGTGTAGGCAAAGATGGGGGCATAGTAAAACCCAGTTTGAACGATGTTATGAACATTACCATCACCAATCTGCTCGCTTGAAGCTACGCCTCTGGAGCCACTAGAACCCTCGTAGTTATAAACGTTGGCGTTGCCTGACTGCGTAACATCTGCATAGGAGCTGCCTGACTGGTAGAGGGTAGCGAGGTTATTATCACCTGTCTGATAGACCCTTGCCTCAGCTTCGTTGGTATTTTCTCCTTGATACACCGTAGCCGAGTTACTATTTCCATTCTGCTCAACCAACTGCTTGCTGTTGTTCCCAAGTTGAGTCTGTACGGCCTGGTTAGAGCTTCCGATTTGGGTTAGCTCAGCAGTATTACCATCCCCAACCTGGTTGATTTCAGACTCATTCATTTCAGCCATAGCAGTCGCAGTTGCAAGGGTTAAAGCTGTGGCAGTAAATAGGTGGTGAAGACGCATATCGATTTCCTTGTCGTTATACCCAACATATGGCCTCAAAGATGGCAGGAGGCCAGCCAGCCAGAGAGACAGCACCCTTCATCTGACATTGATAGTTACCAGAAAAACTGGTAACAACAGCGTAGATTCAAAAAAACCAAATGCCATCAAACCCGACAAATGGATAGACACCTATATTATTCTATAATATACACTACTACTAATAACCAAAACTAGAATAAATATTAAATTACTATCAATAAAACAACTTAATATTTATTAAAATGCTGAAGCTTTAACTTCCATTAACTTCAAGTTTTATTAAGCAAAGAAACTTTATAGGTAATGCAAAATGCGTCAGCATTGATGCCGCCCCCTTCATGTAAAACATCTGGGTTACTGGTACCACAAGCCGGTTGTCGCAAGAAGCATCAATAGCCCCATAAATAATTATCTATCGGATTGTGTTCCATTCGTCCGTTCGACAAAGCTTCACCTGTAGCGGTTGCGCACAATTTTCGTTATGTATGAAGTACATTTCTACGAAAAAGGCTACTCTAGCGGCCTTTTCTGTTGCTCAATGGAAATCATCACCCTTCGGTCTGGCAAGCCAGAAGAGGCCTACTGAGATTGAGCAATCTACTAGCTATTAATTGAGAATCATCCATGACAGCTTCGTACGACCCTTCTGCCGCTTATAACGTGAAAGCCCCTGAAGATGCTTACTCAATTGGCCGGCTTATTGAGGGAAAGTACTACGATTATCAGCATCGAAAAGCAGATGGTTCAATGGGACCGATGAGTGCCCATCTAGAAGGTGATCGACTGATTAAAGACGATCAGCCAGGTGCTGGTGAAGAAATCGGCCGTCTCGTCAATGGTCGCTTGGTCAATAATGGCGGTAAGGTATTTGATTTGGTGAAGTTGGGTTGATTCACCAAACCGTCCAAAGGGGGTTGCTCGCTAATTCGTACTACGGCGGGCTGGGTAATAAGGGCTAGAGACTGACGTCAGCCCCTATCCATTTAGCTGCCCGTTTGATCATGAAGTTAACTGCTGTGTGCATGGGCTACCCCTGTTAATTTGTGTCGTCATTAGAGGTATCCCTCAGCGACTCAAGATTAACCAAACCCAGGCCGTGAGAGCGCCGTCAGTAACGTCTGCTGCAGCGCAGCGATATCCCAGGGTTTGGAAATGAATACAGTGGGTTTGGCAAGGCTGGCCAGTGCTTGTCCATCATATCCAGACATCAGGACGATACTGATGTGAGGCCATTGACTCATAACCCGATTGGCGAGGTCCACGCCATCCATCTTGCCGGGCATTCGAATATCAGAAATCAACAGATCGATATTGTCTGAATGCTTTTCCAGAATCATGTAACCCGTATCGGCAGAAGGTAATGCTATTACATCGATGCCAAGATCATGTATCACTTCGGCAACCAACATACGTAAGCAGGGCTCGTCTTCGAGTAACAGTATTTTCTTGCTTGGCACTACCTTTTGATTTGTCATACAGACCAGAACATGGAAAGTAAACTGCGTTCCCAATATTAGATAGATGACCTTAATTATCAGGTCTTGTCTGATTATTTTATTGCTCACGTATAAGGCTTGTAGAATTCTCTAGCCATTTAAGCGCTAGATCGACTATTGGCCGCTCAACGGATGCATCCTGCCAGACGGCTTCGTGAATAGCGTTGTAGTTGTTCTGGAGCAATCGCATGAATTTGCTCTGAGCAGAACCTATGCGACAAGCCTATATACCCAACGGCTGGATCGGCTAACTTAAGGCCTCACTCAGTCATAGCCGTCAGTCACACGGCAAATCGCGCCGATGGCGACCTTATGCGAGCAGATGAAATAGGACATTTCGCAGTAGGCGTTCTCCTGCAGGACCTTTACCAGCGACTCGGATACCAACTTCAGACGTGTAGCGATCGTGAGTTGCCGCCTTGTATCGAAGGACTGAACAAGACGACCCGCTCACCTCTGGCGGACGGATTCATTAGGCATCCGCACGCAATCCGTAGCAACCCGTCGGTCGAGGATTCCACGCTTAGGACGCAGAGGCATGGAGGCCAGTTTTCACTGAAACTCTTCGGGAACGGTTCTGAGGTAGATCAGACTGTTGATCAAGCGGGAGACAATGGCATATGCACTCCTGCCTCCAAGGCAGCGTGTGTAGCTATTGAGGATTATAGACGGGGCCAAGATTATCTAATACGGAGCGGCAGACAGCTATAACACTGGTGTTATCTGGGAAAATACAATTACATACTTAGCAATTTACTTTAATTTTTCTGAAACATTGAAAAATCAAGAAATTAGAAAGACGCGTTTCTATCAAATACTAGCGATCTGACATTTATTAGACAGTATTCAGCTAATACTTTTATGAAATATATCGCTTAAATATTCAAGTAAAAATCAATGATGGGTCAGATATGGTGAGCCGTACGTAAGAGATAAAACCCAATAAATGGCTTCTCCCTTTATTCTTAAACTGACTAAGCTGGCGCTGAAGTGAGCAATCATCTCTGCCCACTAATTTTTAAGCTCACTTATTTCAGTTTAAGAGTAATGAAAGCTGAAGAGACTTAGCCTCTTATTTTCATATTAAGAGATTACACGGCATAACGACTAGAAAAGCTGGCGTGTATAACATCAATGCCCCCGATTCTTACATTCCATGGAGGAGCTTACGATGGACAAACAAGCTACTTGCGCAGCACCTTCTGTATTGGCATGGCACCAATCCATACCTGTTACCGCTGTTGAATCACGCAAGGTCTCGCGTACATCCTTAATGGGAGAGCCATCAGGGTCATGATTAAGTGCTGTATCAAAGGGAGCCTCAGAATCATCGACAGCAACGACTACAGAGGCCTCCAGGGCACCGCACTCTCTTAGTCCTTTTTCGATTCGTTGCTGCTCGTCAGAACCTATGGCATCCCATTGCTCTTTGTTAACTTTAACAATAATCATGATTTATCACTCAAACTTAAATTTTATGAGGCTAGAAACTGAATATCAGGTTCTATTTAATAACTATAGCAGATTTACCATAAATAAAATCTTATTTATAAAATAATTAAAATTTGTCAAAACACTTAATTATTTCCATAAATCTTAAAAACCTTCTAACTATTCATATAGTTAGATCTCATCGCGTGCGCTTGGATTTCAAAAGTAAGCGGCATTCATTGTTATTCTTGTCTTGGTCTGCGTGTGTCCTTTATCAGAATTTTCGAGATGCGATGTATTCTTAGCCGCCCTAATCTGGTTTTTATTCCATATGCGTCATCTTTTATCACGGCTTAGGCTCTGTACGAAAAGTCTTCGAGCAAAGGTCAGGCGAAGCAAAAATCGGTAAGGAGGCGGAATTTACGTGTTGTAAATGAATGTTCCGAATCGATTTTTAACAAAGCAGCGCCGAGCGCCGATACGTTTCGTACAGAGCCTAGGTTGTTTTACATGGCTAGGTGCTCACAATTCAGGCTGCGTATTACCTCTAAATTCTCTTCAGGCAGCTAAGTAACCCTTGAGGACATAGGCTCTGCCTGGAAAGGACTTCCTTAAGCAAATCTATAGTCAGGCCAGGGAACCCCTAGCCCCGAAACGGCTGGTGAGAGTCTTGAAAGGATCGGTATCAAGCGATGCTGCCTAGAGCCGCTGGATAGCATGGCGCTTACGATAAGCTGGTCAATCAAAGAGTCCCTGTAAGCCCACTCCGAGACGGTAAGGCATCTGCTGCAAAGTGAAAAGGATGAGCTTGCCCCCCAGTCTTACCGTCATAGCCTTCGTCTACCAGAGGCGTACGGTACCGCTTGATGAGTTAGTCAAACTAGAAGGCAGGTAAACCTTGCTTGGTACAGTTGCAAACTAGCGGCTATCTGTTTAATAGGCAGGCGAAATAGCAAGCTTGAGGAGATGCCCTATGATACAGGCTGGATAAGGTTTAGTGGCACGGCCAATAGGGGCATTTAGTTACCTCTTTTAGCAGCATCCGAGATGACATACGTTGTATGAGTGGAGGTTAAATCAACACCTGAATAAAGCCGTTGGCTTGGTCATCATCCATTGATAGACGAAGCACCCACACAAATCGAACGCAACGCCGAGCAGTTTCAAGGGATATCGCCAGCGCTGATCTAAATGCGTGGCTAAAGCCTGTAAATCATCAATCGCGAGAATAAGACAGCAATACTCTGAATGACTTCAGGTAATGATCAGGGAAACGCTATTTGTGCAAATACAGGCCGGGAGCCTCTCTTGGAGGCTCCCGGCCTGTATGATTACTTAAGCCAATCCAGGTTGACTGCATTGGCCATGGCAAGAAAGCCAGTCTCGTTCGGGTGGATATGATCGCCCGAGTCAAACAAAGGGTTTAATCGGGTAGGTCTTTTCGGGTCGCGCATGGTTTTGTCAAAATCGATGACGGCATCATAGGCTCCGCTTTCACGAATCCATTTATTGACTTCCTGACGCTTAGCCTCGCCCTGCCTGGTGTAATAGCTCCCGCCTTCATAAGGTAAGAGCGTAGCGCCAATAACCTTCAGGCCATGGGTTTTCGCACGGGCAATAAGCTGCTTGTAACCTGCGATGATTTGTTTAGCGCTTACCTGTTCCTTTGAACCCGGCAAGTCCGAATAACCAATGTCATTAATGCCCTCGAGCAGAATCAGATGCGTAACGCCGGGCTGCGCAATCACATCTCGGTCGAAGCGTGACAATGCACTTGGGCCTACCTGCTCGTGCAGGATTCGATTGCCGCTGATGCCAAGGTTCAGCACACCCTTGGTATTGATATCAGACCTTTTCAAAAGCCGACGTGCCAAATAGTCAGTCCAGCGGTTGTTCGTGTCTACCGCTGCATTAAGACCGTCTGTAATCGAGTCGCCAAAGGCGACTATTGCACTCGTATCCTTGTGGGTAAGAATGTCCACTCCAGCAAGAAAGTACCATGAGGTGCTGGTCGATTTTACCTGTAAGGTACGAGCCTTCGTATGGTTGCCAGACGTCGAGATGTAATTGGTTTGCTTGCCTAAGGTATGTACGGTCTTGGTATCAGTCTTTTCGGGCAGGTAAAGACTGATGGCCAGATCAGCTTGGGAAGAGAACCGCATATCAACAGGATCGCTATACATCACGGCGCCTGGCGGTATCCTCGTTGAGGATAGGCCTCCAAACGTCAGCTGCCGGTCTGTATCAGGGTTGATGGCGTTCTTGCCAGTGCTTAATGCAACCCGAGCCTCGCCAATGACCAGAGGAGTTTTGCCCAAGGCATTGGATAAGCGAACCCGAAATTTATACCCCCCAATGGACGTATGAACGATTTGGCGTATCGTCTGATTGCTGACCTTTACAACAGTCTCTTTTGATCCAGCCGAGGCGCCATTGGCTTGTGAGGCAGCAGCCCAACTTCCAACCCAATGAGGGCTTTGTTGCTGAGCCGCCAGTGAGTAATCACCCACCATTAAAAGCGCTGCTGCCAGGGCTGAGATTGACCACCGTTTTACAGATTTTTTCTGAGCAGCTGCAAAGCCATTATCGTTGTTCTTAGTATGGAACTGAACCACTTTTTATTTCCTGCTTTTCTACAAACCCGATCAACGCTAGACGCTAAAGCCGCTTCTGTCCAAAAACGCGCCTGAAATTGTTCAATAAAGCAGCAGTTTTTCGCTAATTATCTGTATTCGCCTAACTGGCTCGGTTATGCCTCAAGAGGCAGGTTAACTGTTTGACACTTTATTATTGCACTCTAAAGTAAGATATAAGATACCTATTATAGTCACTTATTTTTGTAATCCCGGCTTGTTAACTCTAGACGACCCTCAGGCCGCACAAAGAGCACTCAGTAGTTGGGAAATAAACCCAACCAGCTATCAGAGCTAAGCACACAAGCAGAACTACATACCCATTGTGTAACCTCAAACCGTGCAAATTAATGCACATTAAATCTTTGTTTCGCTGCTTATTGCATGATTTTGCGTATTTATGCATGATCTATAAGCCTATAAGAGAGCCATGAACATGCCTAGTCTCAAAGACATACTTCCCCATGAGCGCCAGTCTGTAATTCTTCAACGCCTCGGCTCTCAAGGGCGAGTAATCGCCACAGAATTGGCAAAAGAAATGAGTGTTTCTGAAGATTCGATTCGCAGGGACCTGCGAGAGCTGGCTCAGCAAGGGTTGTGTCGTCGCGTATATGGTGGGGCCCTGTCCATTGCGCCTGATCCAGGCGCCTTGAGCGAGCGTATCGAAAGGAACACTCCAGCCCTCACGCAGCTAGCCGAAGCGGCAGCGGCTTTGGTGAAGCAGGGCCAGACCGTATTTCTGGACGCAGGCTCGACCAACCAGGCGATTGCCTTGGCGCTTTCTCCACAGCTAGACCTTACCGTCATTACCAACGCACCGGCCATTGGCGAAGTACTGTTGAGCAAGCCGGGTATTGAGACAATCCTTATAGGAGGCCGCCTCGATCCCAAGGTGGGCGGCAGCCTAGGTGCAAAAGCGCTTCGGGAGATTCAGGCTATCCATGCAGACCTGTACTTCATGGGAGCCTGTGCGCTTAGTATTGAAACAGGCGTGACGGCTTTCCACTACGAGGAGGCTGAGCTTAAGCGCGCGCTGGTTGCCTCCTCCGCTACAACGGTAGTGGCCCTGTCTGCTGCAAAGTTTGACACCCTGGCTCCTTATCAAGTCGTTGCCAGTAATACGATTGACCATCTGGTAATCGAGACAAACAACGCCATCGAGCCACGCCTGAAAGCATTCAGAAAATTGGGCTGTTCCGTACATTCTGTAAACGTTCAGGAGACACTATGCACATCGCACACGTAGCCCTGTGGACGCTTGACCTTGAGCGCGCCGCCGATTTTTGGCGCCGGGTCTTTAACGCCACTATTGGCCAGCCCTACCACAGCCAGACCAACAAAGGATTCGTCTCCCGCTTTGTTACATTGAGTGAGGGACCAACGATCGAGTTGATGACGCATCCAAGCGTGAATAAGGACGTCTCTTCTAGTCCACCCTTGACAGGCTGGGCGCATATCGCCATTTCGCTTGGCTCGGAAGAAGCCGTAAAAAAGCTGGCCGAGCATATGAAAGACGAACATGCCCTTGTATCCGCGCCACGCTGGACCGGTGATGGCTTTTTCGAAGCGGTTATCCAGGACCCGGATGGCAATTTGATCGAGATAACGGCATGACTGCGCATAGCCACAAGCTGTTTTCAATGGGTAACGTGAATTCCTTCGCGGTTGGGGTTACGACATTCGGCCTTGTTGTATCAGCCCTCGAGGCCGCCTTGTTACTAGCTGGATGTAATGCCTTTAAGCACCGCCAACAGCACCTGATACCGACGAAGGGAGAGGCCGTTCGTGCCGCCTGACATGCCGCTCGCTCCTTATCCTGCCAATGGCATATAAGCAGACGAAAAAATAGTAAGCACCACTGAGGGTAAGCCGTATTCCTGTGCGGGGCAGTCAGAGTATGATTCGCGCCCCGATTTGTTAATGGAACTAACATGCGCTTCAAAGGGATATTACTCAGTGCGCTTCTAAGCCTGCTTGCTGCCTGTGACGCCCAGCAGGACACGCCTGCGAACTCAGCATCCAAGGCGGTGCCGGAGTCGTCAGCACCTACGTCCATCGATACCAAAACGACTGAATCAACGCCTGCCTCAAAGGCTCAGGACAACGCCCAGCTAGCGGAGCGATACGCCGGTCGAGCACTGACCGTTGTAGACGCCTCCGAAATTCAGCTGGACGGCGCCAGCACGCTTTCGATTACATTCTCTGTACCGCTGCAGCGCGATCAGGCATTACATCAATACCTTCATCTTGTAGACAAGACAGCAGGTGCGGTTGACGGTGCTTGGGAACTGTCAGACAACCAGATGGAATTAAGGCTGCGCCATCTACAGCCCAAGCGTGAATTAACCCTGACAGTTGATGCAGGCCTGAAAGCCGTCAATGGCGTCTCCTTGAGCGCCCCTTATACAGCCTCGGTTAAGACACGAAACATCACGCCAAGCGTAGGCTTCGCCAGCCGCGGCTCGCTCTTGCCAACCCGATTGGCCGAGGGGCTTCCAGTCATTGCGTTGAACGTTGATAAAATCAATGTCGACTTCTTTCGTATAAAGCCTGATGCCCTGCCTGCCTTCCTGGCTAGATGGGGTAATCGTGCCACGATGGGTTACTGGGAGTCGAGCGAAGTATTACCGATGGCGGATCTGGTCTACACCGGACGCTTCAACCTGTCGCCCAAGCCAAATACGCGGGAAACCGTACTACTGCCCTTGGCAGGAATAGAACCCCTCAAAGAGAGCGGCGTTTATGTTGCTGTGATGCAGCAGGCAGGCAAGTATGATTACCAACAGCCGACTACCCTGCTTACCTTAAGTGATATTGGCCTGTCGGCTCACCGCTACCGGGATCGGATCGACGTTTTCACGCAAGCCCTGGCAGGGGGTCAGCCACTGGGCAAGGTAGCTATTAAGGTCTTGGACAAAGACAGCGCCATTATCACTGAGGCCCAGACTGATACCAAAGGGCATGCGCAGCTTGCCGTTAATAACAAGGCGCGTGTACTGCTTGCTCAACATGACGGTCAGACCAGCCTGCTGCGTCTGGATAGCCCTGCGCTGGACTTGGCCGAGTACAAGATCGATGGACCGAGAGAGCAGCCCCAGCAGTTCTTTGTGTTTGGTCCCCGCGACTTATACCGTCCCGGAGAAACCGTGCTGTTGAATGCGTTATTACGGGACCAGGATGGACGCGCACTGACACCGCATCCGGTGCCGGTCGAAGTCCGTCGTCCCGATAATCAGACGAGCCGGCGGTTTGTCTGGAAGCCTGATGCAAATGGCCTCTATCAATATGAGTTGCAACTGGGAGACGAAGTACCGACAGGCCGCTGGCAACTCGTTATGCAGGTCGATGGTGCCACGCCTCAGCTCTATGAGTTTTCCGTGGAAGATTTTCTGCCAGAACGTATGGCACTTGAGCTCAAGGGTGAAGAGACGCCCCTGGCTCCCGAGGAGTCGTTTGAAGTCAGCGTGACCGGCCGCTATCTATACGGAGCGCCCGCCAATGGCAATACCCTGTCCAGCCAGCTGTATGTGCGACCGCTTCGCGAAGCCGTAGCAACACTGCCGGGCTATCAGTTCGGCTCTGTTACCGAGGCTGACCTTAGCCAGGACCTTGAGCTTGATGACCTGACACTGGACACCAAGGGACGCGGAACGCTTTCCCAAGACACCCGCTGGAGCGAGGCGCGCTCACCTTTACAACTGATCCTGCAGGCCAGCCTTCAGGAATCAGGCGGCAGGCCCGTGACGCGCCGTCTTGTCCAACCGGTTTGGCCGGCTCAACAACTGCCCGGTATCCGTGCGCTGTTCAACGATGGCGAAGTCGATGCGGACAGCCAGGCCGGCTTTGAAATTGTCATGGCAAATGCACAGGGGCAAAAGCTGGCGGCCAGTCAGCTGCAGGTACGTTTGGTCCGTGAACGCCGTGATTACTACTGGGGTTTTGCTGATGGCGAAGGCTGGACCAGTCGCTATAACGAAAAAGCGTTAACCATGGCTGAGGAGCCGATCGATATCGTAGCGGACGGAACGGCCAAGGTCAGTTTCCCTGTGGAATGGGGTCCCTATCGGGTCGAGGTAGAAGACCCAGAGACCGGTATGGTGAGCAGCCTGCGATTCTGGGCCGGCTATCGCTGGCAAGACAATACCGACAATGGCAGCGTAAGGCCTGATCAGGTCAAGCTATCGCTTGATCGTCCAGCCTATGCTGCAGGCGAGCAGGCGCATATCACTGTCACCCCTCCAACAGCGGGTAACGGTTATCTGCTGGTAGAGTCTGCCGAGGGACCGCTCTGGTGGCAGCCAATCGAGGTACCGGAAGGTGGCAAGACGTTCGATATTCCAATAGCCAAGGACTGGTCCCGTCACGACCTGTATGTCACTGCATTGGTTGTGCGCCCGGGTGAGTCCAAAACAGGGGTTACGCCCAAGCGTGCAATAGGCCTGCTGCACCTCCCTCTGGATCGGGAAACGCGCCGCCTGAATCTGACCGTAAACACACCTGCTCACATGGAGCCAGGCCAGCCGCTAAAGGTTCGTCTGCAAGCCCGTAATGTCGACGGATCAATCCCGCAGCAGGCACACGTGCTGGTATCGGCAGTTGATACCGGCGTTCTGAGCATCACCCGATACGCCACCCCAGACCCGTTCTCGGTCTTCTTTGGACGCAAGGCATATACCGCGGACCAATTCGACGTGTATGGCCAACTGATCGAAGCAGGTCAAGGTCGACTGGCTGCGCTGGCTTTCGGTGGTGACGCTGATCTCTCCGCAGGTGGCAAACGTCCTCCCACCAAAGTGAGGATTCTTTCAGAGCAGAGTCAGGCAGTAACCTTCGATGCAGAGGGTAATGCTGAGGTCAGTCTGCCAGTCGAAGATTTCAACGGTGAACTGCGAGTCATGGCTCAGGCCTGGACAGATGATCGTTTCGGGGCGGGCGAAAGCAAGGTTACGGTCGCCGCACCTCTGGTTGCTGAGCTGGCCGCGCCTCGCTTCCTGGCAAATGGAGACGAAACAACACTAGCGCTGGATGTAACAAACCTTTCCGGACGCGCCCAACAGCTTAACGTCAAAACGGAAGTATCCGGACTCCTGGCCTTACAGACCCCCACCGACAAGCCGCTTGCATTGAAAGAGGGTCAGCGCGTCACGCTCAAGGTGCCGGTAAAAGCGTTAGGTGGCTACGGAACGGGTAAGGTTACCGTTCGGATTACCGGCCTGGTGGTGCCGGAGGGTAGCTCGTCGTTGTCTCGGGACTGGACCCTGGGTGTACGTCCGGCCTATCCAGCACGCCGCGATCAGTTTTCTGTCGCGCTTGATGCAAACAATCCCTCCTGGAACCTGCCGGAGACTGTGCTTGAGACCTATGCGCCAGAGGCACGCGAAGCCATGCTGGCCCTGTCCAGCCAACCGCCCCTTAACCTGGCCGAACATATCAAGGCACTTGAGGCCTACCCCTATGGCTGTCTCGAGCAGACCACCAGCGGCCTTTATCCTTCACTGTATGCCGATGCAGACACCCTCAAGCGACTCGGTATTCAGGGTGAGCAGGATAGCGATCGCCGCCGCAAGATCGAAGTAGGCATCGATCGATTGCTAGGGATGCAGCGGCACTCCGGTGGTTTTGGCCTTTGGAGTGCCGAAAGCTCAGAAGAATACTGGCTAACGGCATACGTCACGGACTTCCTGCTAAGGGCACGGGAACGTGGCTTTGCTGTACCGGCCGAACCACTGAACAAGGCGACCCAACGGTTACTGCGTTACTTGCAGGACCCTAACCAGATCGACGTAGGCTATAGCGAGAATGCTGCCCATGACCGTTTTGCCGTCCAGGCTTACGCGGCCTACGTGCTGGCACGCAGTCAACAGGCACCGCTAGGTGCATTACGCAGCCTGTTCGAGCGCCGTGAGGCTGTAGCATCTGGTCTGCCCCTGGTTCATCTTGCCATTGCATTACAACGCATGGGTGATAACGAGCGTGCAGCCCAGGCGCTGACAGCGGGTCTGGCCCACATTCGCTCATCGAAAGCATGGTTCCATGACTATGGCAGCGTCTTGCGTGACGAGGCGCAAATCCTGGCGCTGCTCGAAGAAAATGACCTGGCGGCTGATCAGCGTACCCAGCGCCTGTTCCAGCTGGCAGAGGAGCTGTCCAACCATCGGTGGCTGTCGACGCAAGAGCGAAACTGGTTGTATCTTGCCGGCCGCTCGGTCATGAGCAAACCGGCCCAACCCTGGAAGGTCGAATTGACCCTGGCAGGACATCCTCGCGAACTGGCTGACAATCGCGACATCACGCAACACATCGATGGTGCGGAGCTTAATAGCCCGCTCGCAATACGCACTATGAGTGATGCTGTGGTGTATCAACAGCTTACCGTTACCGGCTACGGTGTACAGGCTCCAGCCCCCACTAGCGAGAACCTGAGTATTGAGCGCAGCTATCTGGGCATGAATGGTCGTCCGGTCAACCTTGCTCAACTTCATAGTGGCGAACTCGTCCTTGTGCATCTTTCCGTGCGGGCTCAGCAACGTGTGCCAGATGCGTTGGTAGTCGACCTGCTACCAGCAGGGCTTGAGCTGGAAAACCAGAACCTGGCGCAAAGTTCTGCCAGCCTGGAGGATGCCGGTAGCAATGTGCGTGAATGGGTACAGGCAATGCAGAACGGTACGCTCAAGCATCAGGAGTACCGGGATGATCGTTACGTTGCTGCGGTAGATGTCAGCGGCTATAGCACCACGCATCTGGTGTACCTGGCGCGGGCCGTCACTCCAGGGCGCTATGTTGTCCCTTCACCACAGGTGGAATCCATGTATCGCCCAGCCTGGCACGCAGTAGGCGCTACCCCTGATCAACTGGTGGTTCTGCCGCGTTAAGCGGCAGATACCCTTGAGCTGCCTAGCCGTGAAAAAAGGTTTGCATGCAACTCAGTATTGGGCTCGGCTTACGCTAGGTATCCTTTCAGTGCTCATAGCCAGTCTCTGGCTGGCTGATCAGCTCTGGCCATTACCACTACCCGACGACGGGCTTGCCCGCGTGGTATTGGCTGAGGACGGCGAGCCGCTTTACCGGTTTGCCGACGGGCAAGGTATCTGGCGATATCCCGCTACACCAGATACCGTTTCGCCCTACTACCTCGACGCCCTTCTGGCTTACGAAGACCGCTGGTTTTATCAGCATCCAGGGATCAATCCGGCGGCACTGGCACGTGCCGCCTGGTTGAACCTATCAAGTGGCCGGGTAGTGTCAGGGGGTAGTACGCTTTCCATGCAGGTCGCCCGCTTGCTTGATCCGCACCCACGGACTCTTGCCGGGAAACTTCGCCAGTTATTTCGGACGGCTCAACTTGAGTGGCATCTCTCCAAGCGGCAAATCCTGACGCTCTACCTCAACCGGGCTCCCTTTGGCGGCACGTTGGAAGGGGTTGCTGCTGCCAGTTGGACCTACCTTGGTAAGTCACCTGTAAACCTTACTCGTGCCGAAGCAGCATTACTTGCGGTATTGCCACAGGCACCCAGTCGCTTGAGGCCGGATCGCTTTCCTGAGCGAGCGCAGGCTGCTCGGGACAAAGTACTGGCCCGTTTGGACAGTGAGGCCGTATGGCCTTCCAAGGCAGTGAAAGAGGCGATGGAAGAACCCGTGTGGCTAGCGCCACGGCAGTCGCCTGATCAGGCGCCTCTGCTGGCGCGGCGGCTGAATACGCCTGGAGAGGCGCCGGCGATCCATACGACTATCGACATCGCACTGCAGCGCCGCCTCGAATCGCTGCTCCTCGACTGGCGTGTCCGCCTACCGGAACGTACCTCAGCGGCCATTCTGGTGGTCGAGGCCAAGACCATGGCCGTAAAAGCCTACCTGGGCTCTGTCGATATCACAGATGATCGCCGTTTTGGTCATGTCGACATGGTTTCAGCCATACGATCACCCGGCTCCACCCTCAAACCGTTTTTGTATGCCCAAGCGTTGGACGCCGGCTTGATTCATTCGGAATCCTTGCTGCAGGATGTACCTCGTCGCTTCGGTGATTACCGGCCTGGCAACTTCTCCTCTGGTTTTAGCGGGCCTGTATCTGCTAGCGAGGCGTTACACCGATCGCTCAACCTGCCAGCGGTGCAGCTGCTGGAAGCCTATGGCTCCAAACGTTTTTCCGGTGAGCTTCGTGGCGCAGGGGTCCCTCTTTTCTATCCTCACGGGGCTGAACCTAATCTGTCGTTGATATTGGGTGGTGTCGGCGCACGATTGGAAGACCTCGTAAGTGGCTATAGCGCATTTGCCCGAGAGGGAAAGGTAGCTCGCTTGCGGTTTCGCCCAGAAGATCCACTGACAGAGCGACGGTTACTATCACCCGGTGCGGCCTGGATTGTGCGCCGTATGCTAGCCGACCGCGCCGATCCGCTATTGGATGAATCCCAGCTGCCTCCCGCCCTGGCTTATAAGACGGGTACCAGCTATGGCTTTCGGGATGCGTGGTCAATCGGCCTCACACCCAGCTATGTAATTGGCGTCTGGATCGGTCGCCCTGACGGCACACCTGTGGCAGGTCAGTTTGGCTTGGCTTCAGCCGCCCCGCTGCTGTTTCAGGTCAACGATATATTGCTCAATAGGGATGGTCAGAGAGGACGTCTCTCCCCCATACAGACCAGACCAGCAAGCGTCGGAGTAGAATCCATCTGTTGGCCGGGAGGACAACCGCTTCCGGCCAACGATGAAAATTGTCGAGTCCGACGCTGGGCTTTTACGATGGACAAACAGACGCCTCCCACAATGCAAGCCCCTGACCAACCCTTGGGTCAGGGCCTGGATGAGACCTATTGGGTCAATGGGGCTGGCAAGCAGGTAGCGCCGGCGTGTTCCGGTGCGCGCCCGGTACGTTTCCTGGCTTGGCCTGCATCCCTTGAGCCTTGGCTGGCCGCGCGTGAGCGACGCACGTCCCGTCTGCCATCAATCGACTCGAATTGTGCGCCTAACGTTGGCACTACAGCCAGTCCATTACAGATTACTGGGCTACGTGATGGTGCACGATTACAGGCGCCTGCCGGACAATCCGATCCCGTGTCCATCACTGTAACGGCGCAGGGTGGAGGAGGTGCACGCTGGTGGTTTGTTAACGGCGAGCCGGTGGCAGAGCAATCGGAACAATTGAGCTACACGTTTTCCAAGCCGGGAGCCTACGAGATCAGTGTACTGGATGATTCCGGGCAGACCGAGCATGTGCATGTAACTGTAGTACGGTAGCAGCTTTAAGTCTTAAGCATTACGCCTTTCATGCATGAAAGCGTTTGCGGTATTCGGCTGGAGTAATACCCACGTGTTTCATGAAGGCTCGGCGCAACGTATCGGTGCTGGCAAAACCGACCTTGGTAGCGACTTGCTTGGGCACATCGCCCTGCTCCTCCAAAAGCATACGAGCAGCGCTTATACGTGCACGCTCTACCCATACCGCAGGCGTTTCACCGATTTCAGCTGAAAATAGCCGCGCAAAATGTCGAGGGCTCATGCCTGCATGAGCAGCTAACGCATCGACTGACAACGGTGACGACAGGTTCGCCATGGCCCACCGTTGCGTTTCCTGAAGGACAGACCGACCGCCGACACTGGACTGGCCATGCCGGCTGAACTGGAGCTGCCCTCCGGGTCGCTTGAAATACATGACCAGCTGAGAAGCCACCTGTCTTGCAATGTCCCGACCCAGGTCTTCTTCTACCAGTGCCAGGGCAAGGTCGAGACCTGCCGTCACCCCAGCCGATGTTCTTAATTTACCGTCTCGAATATACATAGCATCCTCTTCGACCTGGATACCCGGATATGCCTGTGCCAGCGCGGGCGCGCAAGCCCAGTGCGTAGTAACGCGACGCCCCTCGAGCAAGCCACTGTTAGCTAGAACAAATGCACCTGTACAGACAGAGCCAAAACGCCGCGCACGCTTTGCCGCAGCGCGTATCCACGCCTGAGTTATCAGGTCCGGTTTGAGATTGGAGATATGCGGTGCCCCTGCGACAAGAACAGTGTCATAGCGCTCCGGCTGTTCACTGACAATGCCGTCTGCATACAGACGTGCACCTGACGAACTTTGAATGGGACCTGACTTAAGCCCAATTACCCTGCACAGGTAGGAGGAGCTTCCTGACTCAAGGTTAGCCTGTGCGAAAACATCCAAAGGACCCGCTACATCGAGCAGCTGTACACCGGGAAGCGCCAGGATGGCGACAAGTCTGGTCATCGAAATCCTCTACATGTCCGTCTCCGACGGATAATGGCAGGATTTAACGTGATACTGCAATTGAGGACATGACGGCAACGGGTGAAACTTTGTTTTCCACCCTTTGCCGGAGAGTTTGCATGAGTATTAATATTGATGGCATCAGCATCCCCGATACTGCATTGACTCGGGAAATTACGGAGATTGTTCGAGATACCGCATCTCCCCTCCTCTTTCACCATTCCAGCCGGGTTTATTACTTCGCGGCGCTGGCCGGGCAAAAACGCGGCTTAACATACGATGCGGAGCTTTTGTATTGCGGCTGCATGTTCCATGACATGGGCCTGACGCATCAGCACAGCAGCGCCTGCGAGCGCTTTGAGGTAGACGGTGCCAACGCGGCCAAGACATTTCTAGCAAGCCACGGGATAAACCAACAGGATATCGATACCGTATGGGCCTCGATTGCACTGCATACCACGCCGGGTATTCCCCAGCACATGCATCCGCTGATTGCCCTGGTCACGGCAGGCGTAGAGATGGACGTGCTCGGGCTAACCTACCCGGAATACAGCGATGAGCAACGACAAGCAATTGTCAATGCCCACCCCCGTGGCAGTCGCTTTAAGGAAGAGATCATTCAGGCCTTTTACGAGGGAATAAAACACAAGCCTCAGACTACGTTCGGTAATGTAAAAGCCGATGTCATCGCTGACAAAGACCCTCAATTCACCCCCATGAATTTCTGCAGGGTCATTCGAAACTCTCAATGGGCCAGCTAGCGTGACGCTTGGAGATGAAGCCAGCCTGTATGGTTTCATCTCGCTCTGATCGACTGGATCCGCAATAGCCTTCTTTAAAATCGTATTTACGATCCTCGTGCTCATGCGTCCGCCAATGAGACGCATGAGAGTGTCAGAAGGAGTGCTGCACGGCTCTTCCGTCCGGCTTTTGGAGAGCCTTACCTCTACCACATGGCTTTTGGGGACGATGAAATTTCTTCGACTGAAAAGTCTTTACGTTACGCCGCTTGATTTTGGGATGTATAAAAGACAGGCTAAATAGCAGGTCTAAACAGCCATTTCGATCACTCGGCGGGCATTTGCCCCTGCAATTCCTTCTCCTCTAGGGCTAAACGCTAACGTATGATGGGTAAGCAGTCTTGTCTCGTGGGAGGCGGTCAGGCAGGTGAGCAGCTACGGGCCGTTGATTGGCAGAACACTCCATTAGGCCCTGTCGAAGGTTGGCCCCTGTCGCTTCAGGCAGCCATCAGGATAGTACTCAGCTCTGACTTTCCCATGATGGTGCATTGGGGCCCGGATCTGATTACCTTTTACAACGATGCCTACGCTCCAAGCCTCGGTAACAAGCACCCTGGGAATCTTGGAAGACCCGCCAAGGAATGGTGGTTTGAAATGTGGGATCAGCTGACTCCGATTTTTGATCGTGTCCTCTCGGGGAAGGCTTATTTTGTAGAGGATGCCCGATACACACCCAATCGCAACGGGGTACAGCAGGAAGCTTTCTTCACGCACTGCCATAGCCCATTATGGGATGATGACGGCCATGTCGCAGGTATTTTTCTGGTCGTAACGGAGACGACGGGCCGTATGGTGGCCGAGCGCAAGCTGCTTCAGGCCAATGCCGACCTGGAGCGGCAAGTGCTGGCCGCGCAATCTAGCGAGGCGCGCTTGAGTGCCTTTGTCAGTGCATCATCCGAGGGCCTGTACTCCATGAGTGGGGATTGGCAGGAGATGCACGAGCTCAAGGGACGTGGCTTTTTAAAGGATACGTCCTCTCCCAATCCGAACTGGTTGACCGATTATATTCCCGTTGACGAGCAGCCCCGCGTGAAGGCAACCATCAACGAAGCGATAGCCTCCAGGAAGCTGTTCAGCCTGGAGCATCAGGTCAAGCGGCTCGACGGCAGTACAGGCTGGGTGCAATCACGAGCCATACCGTTTCTTGATGCGGCGGGTGATATCACCGAGTGGTTTGGCGCAGTAAGCGACATTACTGTTCGTCGCCATGCAGATGAGGTACTGCAAGGGCAGAAAAAGAATCTTGAGCATCAGGTGACCGAGCGAACCATAGAGCTGAATCATCTCTGGGAGATTTCGCCCGCCCTTTTGCTGGTGATTGATTACGAGGGTATCTTCCGCAAGGTCAACCCGGCCTGGACACGTATCCTGGGTTATGAGCCGGAAGAACTGCTCGGACAGAACGTCAGTGAATTTGTGATATCCGATACCCTTCTGTCGCCGCAGGAAGCTTATGAGAGAGCTGCAAACGGTGAGCTCTCTGAAATGGAGAATCGCTACCGTCATAAAGATGGTTCCATCCACTGGTTTTCCTGGGTTGCGGCGCCCTCTGCCGGGCAGATCTATGCAACCGGACGGGATATCACGGCGGCAAAAGCCGCAGAAGCTGAGCTGGCCTCGATGCAGGAAGCCTTGCGTCACGCCCAAAAGATGGAGGCCGTCGGCCAGCTGACAGGCGGTGTCGCCCACGACTTCAATAATCTGCTGGCCGGCATTTCAGGGTCAGTGGAGATGATGCAGATCCGTATACAGCAGGGAAGGCTGAGTGATCTTGAGCGCTATCTGGGTATGGCCCAAAATGGTCTCAAGCGCGCGGCGTCCCTTACCCATCGCCTTCTGGCCTTTTCGCGGCGCCAGACGCTGGATCCCAAGCCGACCCGTGTCGGGCAGCTGGTTTTAGGCATGCAGGAGCTGATACAGAGTACGGTAGGTCCAGCGACACCCGTAAGCATGAATACCTCTGAAGAGTTATGGTCCGCCTTGGTCGATGCGCCTCAGCTGGAAAACACCTTGCTTAACCTATGCATCAATGCTCGCGACGCGATGCCACAAGGCGGGCGTATCCTCGTTGAAATGGCCAACCGCTCTCTTGATGAGCGCACGGCCCGACAGCACGATCTACCTCCGGGTGACTACCTGACCTTGAGTGTTACCGACAGCGGAACTGGAATGCCTCCCGCAGTCATTGCGCGAGCATTCGAGCCATTCTTTACCACAAAGCCAATCGGAAAAGGCACCGGCCTGGGATTATCCATGGTCTATGGCTTTGTACAGCAATCAGGTGGACAGGTCCGAATCGATTCACGACTGGGCGAAGGTACTACGGTTTGTGTCTACCTGCCTCGCTATTATGGCAGCGCCGCCGTCCCCTTGACCGGTTTTGCCGAAGCCGCAGAGCTCCCCCGCTCCGAACCGGGCGAGACCGTTCTGGTGGTGGATGATGAACCTACAGTTCGGGCATTGATCATGGAAATTCTGGCAGACCTTGGGTATATCGCCCTCGAAGCCGGCAACGGTGCGGCCAGCCTGGAGATATTGAACTCGGACAGGCGCATCGATTTATTGATTACCGATGTAGGCTTGCCAGGCGGCCTGAATGGCCGACAGGTCGCTGATGCAGCACGGGTTTGGCGCCCTGGTCTCAAGGTCTTGTTCATTACCGGCTACGCCGAAAAAAGCCTGCTGAGCGAAGGACAAATGGAGCCGGGCATGGCGGTGCTGACCAAGCCTTTTGCCATGGACATAATGGCGACACGCATTCGTACCATGATCGAGTCATGAGGCCGCCTTACGATTTGTCCGCCCGGACGACTAACAGGATTCCTCCTGCGGAAACAGCGGCACCTACCAACATAAGCCACGAGAGCGGCTCGCCGAACATTACCCACGCCCATACCAGCGTAACCGCCGGGCTCAGGTAGAGCACACTGGCTACCCGTGTGGGCGATGAGCGCTGCAGGCACACCCAATACAGGCCATAGCCGCCAAGGGTGGAAATCGCCGCGGTCCAAAAGACACTCACTGCAAAACCTGCCGTTGGAATGGGCCAGAGGCTACCCTGCGAGCCTGCAAGCACAGCGAATACCACGGCAGATACCGCACACTGCAGCCATAGCGTTGTCAGCAATCCAAGTGGATGAGAAAGCCTGCAATGCTTCTGCCATAACGTAGCCACCGCCAGGGACAGCATGCCTAATATGGGCAGCCCATACGCCCATAAGGGCGCATCCCCCCATGCTAGGGCGTCATAGGTAACCAGAAGCACCCCGCCCAGGCCAATGGCCAGCCCCAGCCATATTTTGCCCGAGAGCCGTTGACCCAGGACGGCGGCTCCGAGCAGTGCCGTACCGATAGGCAGCAGATCGGCAAACAAGGCTGCCAGACCAGTCGGAACACCCAGCGCAATGCCCTGGACAACACCGGTCAGATAGCCTGCCATAGCCAGTAGGCCGATGCCCGCGTGCTGCAAGAGCACTGCAGGATGAGCACGTCGAAGCCTTTTGATTACGAACGGCAACAGGAAAAGCGTGACTACGACACACCGCCAGAACACGACCAGCAGCGCCGGTGCGTAGTCGATTGAAAAACGGGCACCTACAAAGCCCGAACTCCACGTGATGACCATCATTGCTTCAAGCAGGAGTAAAGGCGCTCTGCTGGGTGATAGAACGCTTGAGAGAACGCTGATAAGGGGTCGGGTCGTTCGAGTGGTCTGATTCATCACCCGACCTTACGAAAACCAGCTAATCTAATAAATCAAAACTTTATCACCTACTGGTTTACAAAAATCAAACAATGAACGCAACCCTTGATATCGAGCTGCTTCGAACCTTTGATACCGTGGCTCGAATGGGAAAATTCAGGCTGGCGGCTGAGCATCTTCATAAAAGCCCTGCGGCCATCAGCGTACATATCCAGCGGCTGGAGACCATTGCTGGCGGGCGCCTGCTTGAGCGCGATAACCAATCGGTATCCCTGACAGCGCTTGGGCAGCGCCTGCTCATGTCTGCCGCTGAGCTGCTCCGAACCCATGACAGGGTTATGGGCGAGCTGCATGGCCCCCATGTGATTGGAAGTGTTCAGTTAGGTATGCCTGATGAATATGCTGCCCATGTCATTGGTGACATTCTGCCCATTTTCACAGCCTCCTGGCCAAACGTAGTGCTGGAGGTAACTACCGCACCGAGTTTTACGCTACGCGATCACCTCCAGCGGGGAAAACTTGATCTGGCATTGCTGGCCCAGCCTCGCACGGCTGGCTCCGACGCGTTGGTACTTACCTCCACGACTCCGGTCTGGGTAGGAAGCTCAGTGCTACCCGCCACATTGACCGATCCTGTACCACTGGCGCTTTACGCAGCGGATTGCCCCTACCGCGAGGCCATGATGAGCACCCTCACAGCGGCAGGAAGACCCTGGCGCGTGGTGTTAGACAGCGCCTCCAGCCAGGCGATAAAAGCCTGTGTCGAGGCTGGGCTTGCCGTTACGCTTATAGACCGTGCACGGGTAACCGAAAGAATGGTTATACGCGAGGACTTGCCCATCATGCCTGACCACGAAGTCGTACTGGTACGCCCCCCGGCCAGGGAAAGCAATGAAGCTGTGGAACTGCTGATAGATGCCATTCAGCGGTACTTCCGTCTATAGCTGACGAAGCTACAGGGCCGCGGCAAGACGTCCCGCATGAGCTTAGACTTTTACTCTGAAACGGGCGAAGCTGTGTGCTTCTTTCAGATCATTGCACGGGCGCCTGTCGACCAGGAGGCTCCGCCCCGGTTGACTTGATACACTTGTTACCTATCAGCCACTCGGTGTGCGCAGAGCGACCAAACACGCGTGCGAGCAGAAGCTTCCGGTTCCAGCATCTGCCGTATCTGTTATTTGACCAGGATCCTTATGAGAATTGATTTCAACCTACATGATGTTCTTGAGCCTTCTACTCAGAGGAAAAACACCAAGCCTCTGGATTACCACTCTTACATCACCTTTCCGCATCCAGTGGTGGCAGCATGATTGAAGTAACCGAGGTTTCCATTGCCGCGCTACGTGAAGCGCTTGAGTCCGGCCGGACAACAGCGGTTGAGCTGGTTCGTGCCTATCTTGCCCGAATCGAGGCGTACGATAGACCTAATACATCTACTGCTCTGAATGCCGTTGTGGTTCATAACCCGGACGCCCTCAAGGAAGCGGAAGCATCCGACGCCCGCCGTGCCCGAGGAGAAACACTCGGCCCACTGGACGGGATTCCCTATACAGCCAAAGACAGCTATCTGGTGAAGGGACTTACCGCGGCTTCCGGCAGCCCAGCGTTCAAGGACTTGGTCGCATATCGTGACGCGTTCACGATTGAGCGGCTGCGTGCAGCTGGCGCTATCTGCCTGGGCAAGACCAACATGCCACCTATGGCGAATGGTGGTATGCAGCGTGGCGTCTATGGTCGTGCAGAGAGCCCGTATAACGGTAGCTACCTCACCGCGCCTTTCGCGTCTGGTTCTTCCAATGGCGCCGGTACGGCCACCGCCGCAAGCTTTGCCGCCTTTGGCCTTGCAGAAGAAACCTGGTCGAGCGGACGAGGCCCTGCTTCGAATAACGGCCTGTGCGCCTATACGCCTTCCCGAGGCGTAATTTCGGTACGTGGAAACTGGCCACTGACGCCTACGATGGACGTGGTTGTACCCTTTGCCAGAACAATGGAAGACCTGCTGGAAGTACTCGATGTAATCGTGGCGGATGACCCTGAGACACGCGGTGATCTGTGGCGCATGCAGCCCTGGGTTTCGATCCCCAGCGCCTCGTCGGTCCGCCCCACTTCTTACAGGGAGCTTGCCGTAAGCGCTGATGCTCTTGCGGGAAAACGGTTTGGTGTTCCGCGTATGTATATCAACGCTGATCCCGAGGCAGGCACTAGCGAAAATCCAGGTATTGGCGGCCCGACCGGGCAACGTATCAATACCCGACCTTCAGTTATCGAGCTATGGAAACAGGCACGCCAGGCACTTGAGGCCGCTGGCGCGGAGGTTCTGGAAGTCGATTTCCCGATGGTTTCCAACTGTGAGGGTGATCGCCCCGGCGCGCCGACTGTATTCAATCGAGGGCTGGTGTCGAAAGAGTTTCTCCATGACGAATTATGGGAGCTGACGGCCTGGGCCTTCGATGATTTTCTCCAGGCCAATGGCGACCCCAAATTGAATCGTCTGGCAGATGTCGATGGCCCACAGATCTTTCCGCATGACCCAGGGACCCTGCCCAACCGGGAGGGTGATCTTGCCGCGGGCATGGACGAATACGTGAACATGGCCCAACGGGGTATCACGCCATGGGACAAGATCGCTACGCTTCCTGAAGGACTGCAGGGGCTGGAGAAGGCGCGCCGAATTGATCTTGAAGACTGGATGACCGGGCTAGGACTGGATGCAGTGATCTTCCCAACCGTCGCGGATGTAGGGCCTGCTGATGCTGACGTAAATCCGGAATCGGCCGATATTGCCTGGAGCAACGGTGTATGGGTTGCCAATGGCAATTTGGCTATTCGCCACTTGGGCGTACCTACTGTTACCGTGCCTATGGGCATCATGGCTGATATCGGTATGCCTGTAGGACTGACCTTTGCTGGCCGCGCTTATGATGACTCATCCCTGCTGCGCTTTGCTGCTGCATTTGAGTCAACTGGAGCCCGTCGCATGATCCCGCCACGCACACCGCCGTTGCAGGGCAGCTGATTATGGGCTGAGCGGGGTTGAGGAGTCGCAATCAATCCCGCTCAGCTATCACCATAGAGTAGACCGTCACGTTACAGTTGGCTGCTCACGCATTTACCGTCACGCTCCTGATGGTCAGTGAGCGGTGTCTTTTCAGTCCTTGTTCAAGGCACGCTTTAGCCCAGCGTTACCTATGGCAAGTGCCAAGCTATCTTCGGCGATCCCCAATGCTGCATTGACAGCTGCACCGGAGCGGCCATAGCGCTTACGAAGGCGGAGCGCTATTTTCGCCGATACACAGGCAGCGGTTGCGCCAATCAATGCTGGAACCCAGGCGGGTTGTCGCCGCGCCCCGGCCAGGGCCGCTGCAGTCAAGCCACCTGATAAAGCACGCACCATCATCGAGGGTACAATTGTCCGGTCAGGTGCGAAGGGAAGCTTGTCGCCCAACAACTCGCTGGCAGCGAGCGGTATCAGAAGATGACGCGTTTTAGCCGCGGCAAGCGTACGTGTTAACGGGCCAGCCTTGGGAGTATCCGAACGTTCAGCAAGCGCCTGACTCACCATCGTGGGGGCCAGCATGCTGCGCATGCCGGTTACCACGCCTAGCGCCAAGGCGCCCCATAAGAGGTTGTTTGATCGTGTCATGCTTATCTCTCCAGTGACTAAGCATGTCGACCGGTCATGGACAATGGCAGTTCAGAGCAGCAGAACTATTGATTACTACAGGCTCACTGGCGTTTCCCTTATTGGTCACTTACCACAGGTAGCATGCAGTGACTTCTGCCTAACCGCTTCGGATAAAACCCGTACCAGACGTCCTAGAAGCGTGGCTTCAAGGCTTTCCAGTCTGGATCATATTTCTGCATCTGTCTGACATCATCGCGCTGGCGAATACCACAGGCCATGTATTGATCATTGAGCTTGGCCAACTGGTTGTAGTCCAGTTCAACGCCTAGACCGGGTGCGTCTGTAATCGCGACACATCCATTACGAATCGGCAGTTTACCGCCCTTGATTACCTCCTCATCTGCCTCCTGCCAGGGGTAATGCGTATCGCACGCATATGAAAGATTTGGTACAGCTGCCGCTACGTGTGTCATCGCCATGAGGCTGATACCCAGATGGGAATTGGAATGCATCGAAACCCCAAGGCCAAAGGTTTCACACATGCGGGCAAGGATCTGGGTGTCGCGCAGGCCACCCCAGTAATGATGGTCTGCCAGCACAATTTGTACGCTGTCCAGCGCGACACTGCGGCGAAACTCGTCGAAGTCTGTTACCACCATATTCGTTGCCAGTGGAAGGCCTGTACGACGATGCAGCTCGGCCATGCCTTCAAGACCTGGACAAGGGTCTTCATAGTATTGGAGATCCTCCCCCAGCAACTCCGCCATACGAATCGAGGTTTCGAGTGACCAGTTGCCGTTTGGATCGATACGCAGCGGCGTATCCGGAAATGCCTGCTTGAGAGCCTTCATGCAGGCGACTTCATGCTCTGGGCCTAGCAGGGTTCCAGCCTTGAGCTTGATGCTCTGGAATCCGTTCTCTTCAATCATCGTACGCGCCTGAGCGACTACCTGCTCAGGACTGATCGCCTCACCCCAGCGATCAGGCTTATAAGGTGAGTTGATGTGCTCGGCATACTTCAGAAACAGATAAGCGCTAAAAGGGACTTCCTTGCGCACCGCACCGCCAAGCAGATCTACCAGGGGTAGCCCTATCGAGCGGGCCTGAAGATCCAGGAAGGCAACCTCAAAGGCCGAATACGCATTAGCGACCTGTTTGCTGGGATGAGAACCCGGCGCCAGTTCTGCCCCTGGATTGGCACCCGGTTGAAGACGGGCGACTGTCTGCTTGACCTGAGCACGCAAACCGTTGAGGTCAAAAGGATCAAGGCCGATCAAGCTCTCCTGCATGGCCTGCAACACACTGAGTACCGGTGCATCGCCATAGCTTTCGCCCAGGCCTATAAGGCCATTATCACTTTCTACCTCAATGATTGAGCGCAAGGCATAGGGCTCATGGATACCGCTGGCGTTAAGCAACGGTGCGTCCTTGAACGCAATGGGGGTGACGCGAATATGTTTGATCTTCATGAAAGACTCTCCGGGAACTGTATGTAGCCTGCCTGCTCATCGGCAGCAGGCCAAATCAATGGTTAGGCAGGCACTGTAGCTTCTTTGATCTTGATACCGTCGCTCGGGCCACGTCTGGTTTTGGTCATGAAGACCAGAATGCCAGCAATCAGTGAGACAGTGGCGAGCCCAATAAGGCCGCCCTCGATTGAGCCGGTCCGCTCTTCCAGGAAACCAAACGTAGCGGGTGCAACAAAGCCTCCCAGGCTACCCACCGAGTTGATCAGAGCGATTACAGCCGCTGAAATACGAGCATCCAGATAGGACTGAGGTATCGGCCAGAACAGTGAGGAGGCGGCCTTGAAACCAATGGCGGCGAAGCAGATGGCCAGGAAGGCAAACACTGCCCCTCCCATCGTCGAAGCAAACAGCCCGACGGCTGCAATGATGAAGGCCGATGACGCCCAGGCCTGCTGCCACTTGAAGCGGGACGCAAGGCTGGCGAACAGGTACATGGCCGCGACAGAAATGATCCACGGAATGGAATTGAAAAGACCAATCTCGAAATCACCTAGGCCACCCATTGAGCGAATGATGCTGGGTAACCAAAAGGTGCAGCCATAGATCGTCAGCGAGATCGAAAAATACAGGAAGCAGAACAGCGCGATTTGCGGGTCGCGTAACAGCCTGAACGCTGAATGCTCCACTTTATGCTCACCTGAGGCCAGCTCACGCTCTCGCTGCTCCTCATCGATACAGTCAGTCAGTGCATTGCGCTCTTCCGTGCTCAGCCATTTGGCATCCTTGGGCAGGGAATCCAGCCAGAACCAGACAAAACCGCAAAGCACGACCGAAAACAATCCTTCGATCAGGAACATCCACTGCCAGCCAGACAGGCCTAACCCTGAAATACTCAGCAAGGCGCCAGACAGCGGGCCAGAGAGAATGGATGCAATAGCAGAACCACTCAAAAATATTGCCATGGCCTTGCCACGTTCATCAGCAGGCAGCCATTTGGTGAAGTAGTAAACCACCCCAGGAAAGAACCCCGCCTCGGCAACTCCAAGCAGGAATCGCAGGATGTAAAACCAGGTTTCATTGGGCACAAACGCCATTGCTGTAGCAACGATACCCCAGGTGAACATGATGCGCGTCAGCCATGCCTTGGCACCGAACCGCTGCAAGAGCATGTTGGACGGGACTTCGAATAGCGCATAGCCAATAAAGAACAGGCCGGCGCCTAATCCATAGGCAGCGGCACCAATCCCGAGATCGGTCTCGAGATGGCTACGTACAAAGCCGATATTGACCCGGTCGATATAGTTCACGATGAACATGACGACAAATAGCGGCAAGACATGCCGCTTCACCTTGGAGACCGCACGGGTTAGCACCGTGGAGTCCATGGAAGACTGGACATTACTCATGGGGGACTCCCGCTCATTGTTTTTGTAGGGGAGCGTCGATAATGGAGGCCGATATTGTTACTGTCTAATCTATATTAGGTCTTGATTGATACCTGGATTAGATCAATGTTTGAATTGGCTCAGCTTCGTTGTTTCGCAACCGTTGCCACAGAACTTAATTTTCGCCGCGCTGCAGAGCGTCTGAACATGACACAACCTCCGCTGAGTCGGCAGATTCAATTGCTTGAGCATAGCCTGGGCGTAGAACTCTTCTCCCGCAGTACACGAAGTGTGTCGTTGACAGCTGCAGGGCGTGCTTTTTTCATTGAGGCTCAAGCGCTGCTTGAACGTGCACAACAGGCTGCGATTGCTGCACGGCGCTTTGCTGAGGGCGATATCGGCTCAGTTACCATTAGTTTTGTGGGCAGTGCCGTTTACGAATTTTTACCCAAGGTGATTGCCGAAGCGCGCCTTAATCAACCTAATGTCAAGGTTGCACTGACCGAGATGAATACGTTCCAACAGCACGAAGCCTTGCGGGCACGCCGTATTGATCTGGGTATCGTCCGCGCACCGCTTTTGCAGCCAGGCTATGAAACCGAGTGTCTGGTGCGTGAACCTTTCGTGCTGGCCGTTCCAAGCGGTCATCCGCTGGCTTACGCCCCGTCGATCCGGGTACAGGATCTCGATAGGGCGCCTTTTCTCATGTATTCGCACTCCGCGTATCCTCCCTTTAACGAACTCCTAACCGGCATGTTTCGTTCCGCCAGTGTCGAGCCTGAATATGTACAGTGGTTAAGCTCATCGCTCACCATTCTGGCATTGGTTAATGCAGGCATGGGGCTGGCATTTGTACCCCGCTGCGCGACCAACGTGGTGTTCAAGAATGTCGTCTTTCGCGAGATCGACCTGGGCGAGGGTATACAGAGCGAGCTGCATCTGATCTGGCGCTCGGATAATGACAATCCGGCCTGCATGATGCTGCTAGAGGCTATCCGGGCTGCCGTCAAGGCGGAGCGTCAGTAAGTACGATGAACTCCTTGTCAGGGACCCTCACTGGCTCATCCCCTTAGATTGTATAGGTAGCTAATCACCTATACAGGAGCCAGTCATGACCCAGGTCCCCTCTCATCTCATCACTCAACATAGTATTAACGCTGCTGCGGCCAGCCAACTGATTGACCATGTTGAGGCCGACGCCAGCGCGCGTGAAGCAGCAGTCTCCAGTGCAGTGGTGGACATGGCAGGGCATCTGGTTGCGTTTCGGCGTATGGACGGTGCTTATCCAGGCAGTATCGAAGGAAGGCCCCGGTAATCGTTTTCGCTTTGGACGAACACCCTGGGGCACACTCATTGAGTTTCTTAGCCTGCCCCCCCGATTCAGCACAATGAGGGCGTCACAACCACGCACTGGATTCCCAAATAAAAACTCAAGGGTCCCGACGGCTTGTCTGATTGGACAGGTAACGCCCTGACTGGCAAGAAGGCGAATCAGACCGACCCGAATAACGCCTAAGCAGAGGATTCGAGTCGGTCATTTGCTGTGTGATTCACGCAACGCAGCATCACGTTGCGTGTTAGCAACACGCTAAAAGCGCCTTACAACAAAGCCTCTATGAGCCTCGATAGGTGCTGAAACCATACGGGCTTAGCAACAATGGTATGTGGTAATGCTGGTCTGTTTGTTTAACCTCAAAAATCACAGGGATTTCTGGGAAGAAGGTGTCATGACCAGTCTTCTTATAATAATCGCCTGTTTTAAAGACCACCCGATATTCACCCTTCTGCAGGGATGTATTAGCGGGATAAAGTTCAGCGATGCGGCCTTGCTCGTTGGTTGTACCCTGCGCAAGTGACTGCCAAGTATCGCCAACATGGCGTTCCAGCGTCACGTTTATACCTGATGAGGGGACACCTGTTTCAAGGTTAAGTACGTGTACGCTGAGCGGGTTATTGGCGGCCAGAGCCATACCCGACATGGCAGTCATGCCTAAGGCTAATATCAGTTTCTTCATGGTTTTTTCCTTAACGCATAGTTGTTAGATTGAGGGCTCTGGCAGCTTCGAGCGCGCATTGCTCGTCCTGCGCCGCGCCGCCCGCACCGGCTACTCCCAACGCGCCCACTAGCACCTTTCCCTCATACAGGGGCACTCCGCCCCCCAGCAGCAATAGCTCAGGCAAGGTAGTGAGATTTGCGGCTTCAGGATTCTGGCGAGCTTTTTCAGCCAGCTGGCGTGTTGCCGTTCCGGTAGAGAGCGCGGTATAGGCCTTACGGCGAGCGGCGTCCGCGTTATGAGGGCCTACCGTGGTATCTCTTTGAATGAGAATAGGGTTTCCCCCATGATCAAGCGCTGCCAGCGCAGCGGTACAGGGCGCTGCATCCAACAGACGACGCGCTGTGGCTAAATCCAGCTCCGCCTGCTGAGGTAATGCGGCCTCTGCTTGCAACATCGTTAGCATCAGCAGACTAAACGTAACTATCCTGGCCATTGCGTGGCTCCTTGATGGGGTCGGCATAATCTAACCGGTTGCAACAGTCAGAAACGGGTCATTGCGATGACATTTTTGTCAGAAAGGCTTGTGGTTGACGCGCTTATGAACCGACTTAGCTAGGCCTGCGCCCAGGTGCTAGGCTTGCCGAAAAAGCTATTTCAGGAGCATGCCTCAATGGATATGAAATCCCCCACTCATCGCCCCGCCGCTATCGTTATCGGCGCTTCATCTGGCATTGGAGAGGCGCTGGCCCGACGACTGTTAACGGAAGGCTGGCAGGTGGGCCTGGCAGCCAGAAGAACCGAGCGACTTGAAATGTTTGCCCAGGCGTTTGGTGATCAGGCCGTTACCTGCCTAATAGATGTGCTGGATACGGACGAAGCAAGGGTGACTCTCAAGGCGCTCATTTATCAGTTAAGGCACGTTGAGCTGATAGTCATCAGTGCTGGAACAGGCCATGCCAACCCAGATATGGATTGGCAACTGGATAAAGAAACCATCTCAGTGAATGCATTGGGCTTTGCAGCAGTAGCCCAGACAGCAATGAAGCACTTTATGGATCAGGGGCATGGTCACCTGGTGGGAATTTCGTCCATTGCCAAGCTTCGGGCAAATGGAGGCGCTACGGCGTATTGCGCCTCGAAGGCATTTGTCTCAACGTATCTTGATGGTCTGCGTGACCTTGCTCGTCATCACAAATTGCCTGTCACGGTAACTGAGGCGTGTCCCGGCTTTGTGGACACCGACATGCTGAAAGCAGACAAGCCCTTCTGGGTCGCTACCCCGGCAAGGGCAGCCGATTGTATCTATAGCGCTATCAAGGCTCGATCCAAGCATGTGTATGTTACAAAGCGCTGGGGACTAATTGGCAGCCTGCTGCGTCTGCTCCCCTCCCCTGGCTGAAAGCCTGAACCGCCTATTACCCTACGAAAAGCAGACCTGCCAGACCGCCTTTAAACGAGCTACGCATCGATGATCTTAACAACGACCCATACGCTGGCACCATTGTTCGCAAAGCTGACTCTGTAACAGCTCGAAGAGGCCAGCTTCTATCCAACGCATGAGAGCGTTGTAGGCGACCTTCGAAGGTGAGAGTGACATAGGCAACAGGTGCTGGGACGCAGTACATAACAGCAGATGCCAACCCGCTCACACCGAGCGTAACAGGGCGGAGTTCCACGTGTACTAATGTCACGCTCGAAACACCAGAGCCCACTCAGCATCGGAGAGGCTTGCACTATAGACCGTCACTTGCTCACGACGATGGGCGTGGGTATACCGCAACGTTCAGCCACCTAGGCTGGCATATAGGAATGGCGTTTAATTTTGACCGTGCGAGGTCTTGAACGCATGCCGTGCCTAATCGTAGAGTTACGTCCGTAGCTCGCCCCGGCGAAAGAGTTCAGTAGCGAATCCATCGAGCGATCCCCGTGGAGACACAAACCTCAAAGCTGGGAACCAGAGAGCCAGCTTACTCAAGGTATATATTGCCTACACGCTCTTAGTATGTCCTCGTAGCGATACCTACCTGTAACGCGCCCGGCACGTTCAATACATTATGCATTACGCGAAACAGCGCGCCTCAGGGATAGATCGAGCAAATAAGAGCTTTTGACCGTCAGCAAAAACCCGCAGAAGCGGGTTTTAGTATTTCTGAAGTCAGAGGCGTGCCCTAGGCTCTGTATGAAAGGTCTTCGAACGCAGCATCACCAAGCACAGATACGTTTCGTACAGAGCTTAAGATGGGCTATCGGTTTATTTCATACGTGCACATATTGACCGTTGTGGCTAGGTTCAGTGACTCAATAACGCCACACCCAGGGATCGTAAAAGGCTGAGCGTTGAGCGTGCGCAGTTGGTCGTGAGGCACTCCACGTGCTTCGTTACCGAAGAGATAGCAATCGAACGATTTGAAAGAGGCTGACTGTATAGGGTCACCCTGCATGTCCAGACAAGCGATACGCTCAAAGCGCGTACGTAAGGTGTCCAACTCTACATCCAGCTCCATGGGTGCATGAAAAATGGCGCCCATGCTTGAACGTACGACCTTAGGGTTGTACGGATCAACACTGCCAGGGCTGAGCAGGCAACGAAAGTTACCAAACCAGGCCAAGGTACGCAGGATAGTGCCAAGATTACCCGGGTCCTGAACTTCATGCAGGTAAATGGCATGCTCGTTATCACCGCGTGCAGCCACTGGTGCGACCCTTGACGGCATCGGCACCACCGCAATGATTCCTTGCGGTGTTTGGGTGTCGGCTATTTGCGCCATTTGCCGATCGCTGATGACATGGGTTTTGAACGGGCTTTGCCAATGCTCATAAGCGGTAGTTACATACAACTGGCTGCTTTGTAGCAGCGGATTCTGTAGAGCTGCCTTTTGTAACTCCAGCAATAAATGCTCGCCCTCCACCAGAAAATAACCGAACTCGGCCCGGTATTTCTTCTGGTGGAGTTTTTTAATGTCGTCGAGCTTCATCAGGATGCCGCTCGGCTGGGCTGCATTTCGGCCTTTTCTATGTCAGACAGAAGCGACTTGGCCAAGGCTTCGGCAACCTTGATACCGTCCACACCCGCCGACAGAATGCCACCGGCATAACCGGCACCCTCACCGGCCGGATACAGGCCGCGCAGGTTGAGACTCTGCAATGTTTCAGCGTCACGGGTGATACGAACCGGAGAAGAGGTACGGGTTTCGATACCGGTGAGCACGGCGTCATCACGATCAAAGCCGCGTATCTGCTTGCCAAATGCAGGCAGCGCCTCGCGAATGGCCTCGATCGCGTAGTCCGGCAACGAAAGCGCCAGATCGCCCAGGCGTACGCCTGGTTTGTAGGAGGGTTCTACCTCGCCAAACTCGGTCGACGACACACCGCGGATAAAGTCGCCCACCAATTGTGCTGGCGCGCAGTAATCGCTACCGCCCAGCTCATACGCGCGGGACTCCAAGCGCTCCTGAAACTCTATGCCAGCCAGCGGGCCGCCAGGAAAGTCCTGGTCTGGATTGATGCCCACAACAATGCCGGCATTCGCATTACGCTCGTTGCGTGAATACTGACTCATGCCATTGGTTACGACGCGCTCCGGTTCGGAGGTGGCCGCTACCACGGTGCCGCCTGGGCACATGCAAAAGCTGTAGACAGCACGGCCGTTTTTGGCGTGATGCACCAGTTTGTAGTCGGCAGCGCCCAGCTCCGGATGGCCTGCGTATTTCCCCAAACGGGCACGGTCAATCATGCCTTGCGGATGCTCGATACGAAAACCTACGGCAAAGGGTTTGGCCTCAATGAACACGCCCTGCCGGTGCAGCATGCGGAAGGTATCACGAGAACTGTGGCCCAGCGCCAAGACAACATGGCGACTACGAATGGTTTCGCCACTGGCCAGCACTACCCCCTCAAGCTGATCATTGTCGATCAGTAGCTCGGTCACTTTGCTTTCGAAACGCACCTCGCCGCCAAGGGCAATAATCTCCTCGCGCATGGCTGCTACTACGCCGGTAAGGCGGAAGGTCCCAATGTGCGGCTTGCTCACGTACATGATCTCTTCCGGAGCGCCGGCGCGGACGAATTCATGCATCACCTTGCGAGCATAAAACTTCGGGTCTTTGATCTGGCTGTAGAGCTTGCCGTCCGAGAACAGACCGGCGCCACCTTCACCAAACTGCACGTTGGATTCAGGGCTCAGGGTCTTCTTGCGCCACAGTGCCCACGTATCCTTGGTGCGCCGACGTACGTCCTTGCCGCGCTCCAGCACGATGGGCTTGAAGCCCATCTGCGCGAGCAACAGCGCCGCGAATAATCCACAAGGGCCGAACCCCACCACCAGCGGCCGCTCATGTAAATGGGCAGGCGCTTGTCCTACCGGGTAGTAGTTGGTATCCGGAGCCGGGCGTACATGAAGGTCATTGGCAAGGCGTGCCAGAATAGCCGGCTCGTCCCGAGCCTCCAGGTCGATAATGTAGATGAACAGAATGACGCTGTTCTTCTTGCGGGCATCGTAGCTGCGCTTGAACACGGTGAAGTTCAACAAGTCGATGTCCTGGATACCGAGGCGGTTGACGATGGCCTTGCGCAACTCCTCTGCAGAGTGATCAAGAGGCAGAGACAGTTCGTTGATGCGAATCATAGCGATAATCCTGGCCGGTGACTCCGGCAAAGGAAGTGATAGAGAGGCGGGGTAAGACGGCGATTATACCTGTTGCTGATCGTCCCTGTCAGTCCTGGTCTGATGGCTTCTTAAAATAGACTGTGTGGGGATCCAACCCCACCGTACTTTATTATCGGGTTATAATCGCTGCCACTGTACGTCCAACTGCGTCCCTTTGTCCTGCACGTTGGTCTGCCCTCCCATTGATTTTTCCATGCTTGGCTTTCCCATGAAACGATCCAAAAGCAGCCGCCGCTGGCTGGATGAACACGTCAACGACCCTTACGTTAAACGGGCCCAGAAAGATGGCTTGCGTTCCCGTGCCAGCTATAAGCTGATGGAACTTAACGAGAAGGACAAGCTGATACGCCCAGGCATGCTTATTATGGATCTTGGCTCCGCTCCCGGTGGCTGGTCGCAGGTGGCTGGAAAGCTGGTGGGCGAGAAAGGCCGGGTTCTGGCTAGTGATATCCTGCCAATGGATCCGCTGGAAAATGTCGACTTCATACAAGGCGACTTTACCGACGATGCGGTGTTCCAGCAGATTCTGGACAAGCTCGACGGCAATCAGCCTGATTTGATCATCTCTGATATAGCGCCCAACATCAGCGGTGTTGCAGCTGCCGACCAGGCGTCCTCGATGTACTTGGTCGAACTTGTCCTCGATATGGCCCGGCAGGTGCTTAAGCCTAGTGGCAACCTTGTGGCCAAGGTCTTTCAAGGCGAAGGCTCCGATGAATTTTTGAAGGACGTTCGCAGCTCATTCGAGAAGGTGATGATACGTAAGCCAGAAGCGTCGCGGCCTCGCTCGAGAGAGGTTTATCTAGTGGCCAAGGGCTTTAAAGGATAAAGCGTTTGCGGCGCTACCTGCTACCTAGGCTGAGGGATTGCCCCTCAGCCCCTTCGCAGCGGTACAAGACGATCCCCCTGACATAGTTCAGGTCTGTACAGCACTGTGGAGAGTACCCCTTCCCTCCTTTGTGTGAAGTAGGGTTTGAGCGGCGCCTGATTCATATGCGTTGCTCCAATGCTCTAACCTGCTCAGTCTCTCAGATACCATTCCGTGCCAGGTGCACACTATATTTCTCGTCTCGAGAAAGACGATTCAGGTAACGTCAATCAGTTGAGAGGCAATAACTCGGTTGACGCCACAAAATGGCAATGCGTGCACGCTGACTAAGCTGGTAGTTTCAATACGGGTACAGAGGGGCAATAACAAAGCCCTCAATGGCTTAATCACCCGTAACGCCGATAGTACCGTTCTTACCAAGCGCACTTTAGTCAAACTGCTCACAACAGCCAGAACAATGATTTGAATATGGATAGTATGGCCCGGGCAGGCACAATGTAGAACTTCCGCTAACGACAACCACGTTCAAAGTAAGCTTTAAACATATAAGTGCTTTACTTTATTTAATGTCTTTCGACATCAGAACTTGAAATTAAATAGCAGATTTAGATCTGCAGATACTTTACCTCCAATCAGTAGCATCGTAACAAGCTGATATTTAAAACCATCACGACCCTTTGTCTGAATATCTTGAATTATCTGCCAGCCATTACGCGGTGAAAAAACGTTTCAGCACTAGGGAAACATCTCTCCCTCTCCCCGTCTGTCGCTTTATTATTGGGGCAGCCTTTAGAAAAAAGATGTCAGTACGAAAACTATATATCATCGTTCATGCTAACGGTTCCAGCCATGTTCAACTCGCATCTCAAACAAGAACTTGCTTCTCTTAGAGAAGAAAATGCCTCGTTACGGCAGATTCGAGATGCGCTCGAAGCTGAAATGATGACATTGACGCTCGATAACAATGGCATCATCCAGTCTGCCAATAAAAACTTCCTGAGCGTTATGGGTTACTCCAAAGCGGAGATGGAAGGCCAGCCGCTGGACCGGTACATTCCGCCCTACGTTAAGCAACTGGATTGCTATCGAGGCTTACAGAGCGCCATCAGACAAGGCAACCATATTAGTGGCCTTTATCGCCTTTCCAAAGCGGATGGTAGCCTGGCCTGGCTGCGCGCCGTCTGGCAAACCCTGAAAGACAAGGACGGCAAAAGCAGCGGCCTTATTTGCTTGGCAAGCAACGTGACGGACTCAGTAGACACCGCCACTGAAAATGAGGGCCTGGTCAATGCGTTGCGTCGCTCCACAGCCGTGATTGAGTTCAATCTGGCAGGTGAGGTGCTTACCGCAAACGATAACTTTCTTCAGGGTATTGGCTATCGCCTTGAGCAGATCAAAGGCAAACACCACCGCATGTTTTGCGAACCAGAAGAATACAACTCTGAGGAATACCGAGATTTCTGGCGTCGGCTTAACCGTGGTGAATATGCTTCTGGCCGTTTTAAACGTGTCGACAGCATGGGCAGAGTGGTATGGCTCGAAGCAAGCTATAACCCGGTATTCAATACCCGTAATGAGCTTTACAAGATCATAAAATTCGCCACGGTTATCACGGAGCAGGTCAATCAGCAAATAGCCGTAGCCGAAGCCGCTGACATTGCCTACCGGACGTCTTTGCATACGGATGAAACAGCTAACAAAGGCGCCTCGGTTGTGCAGAGTACGGTAAGCGTAATGCGCCAGATTTCTGATGAGATCCAGGTTGCTTCTGATGGAATCGAGGCGCTGAACAAGCAGTCATTGTTGATCAATACCATTGTTCAGACCATTAGCGGGATCGCGCAGCAGACCAATCTGCTGGCGCTCAATGCCGCTATCGAGGCCGCACGAGCCGGTGAAGCCGGTAGAGGCTTCGCAGTCGTTGCAGACGAGGTTCGTCAGCTGGCAGGACGTACCAGCCTGGCCACCAAAGAGATTGTCGATGTGGTTCAGAAGAATCAGACGCTGGCCGAAGCCGCAGTTGCCAGCATGGCCGCCAGTAAAGACCAGACCGAGCACGGCCTTGGACTGGCCAACGAGGCAGGCTCTGTGATTCTTGAAATTCAGGACGGCGCCAAAAAGGTCGTGAATGCCGTAGGACAATTCGCTAACCAGCTGGGAAATTAAGCTGAAGACAATATCCGCTCGGCGAGCCCGAGCGGATGTCGATCAAAGAATCGTTACCGCGCTCTAGTGATATGTCTGCTAGACATGAGCCGAGAACTTTTCAACCAGTTTGGTCGTACCCGCTACGATCAGGAAATCACCTTCCTGTATCCGTGTGTCTGCCTTGGCATAGACAAAATCCGCTTTGGGCCGTTTGAGGCCAACGACTGTTACACCATAGCGTGTACGAATAGCACATTCGGCCAGTGTTTTTCCGTGCGCCTCCTGTGGCGCTCCGGTTTTGGCAATAGCGAAACCATCATCAAATTCGATGAACTCGAACATTCTTCCTGTCACTAAGTGAGCGACACGCTCCCCCATCGCGGCCTCAGGGTAAACGACGTGATGGGCACCGATCCGCTCAAGAATCTGCCCATGTTTTGCACTCATGGCCTTGGCCCAAATATCCTTCACACCAAGTTCCTGAAGCGCCAGCACCGTCAGCACACTGGCCTCCAGATCGCTGCCGATGCCTACAACCGCATGCAGGAACTCATCGACTCCCAACTGGCGCAAGGCTTCAATATTGGTACTGTCAGTTTGGGCAACATGGGTCAGCCGATCTGACCAGTTCTGTACGAGAATAGCGTCCTCATCCAGGCCCAGCACCTCATGCCCCAGATCGATCAGGGATTCGGCAACGGAAGCGCCAAAACGGCCCAGGCCAATAACGACCACACTGTCGCTGCGGGTCGAGGAGAAAAGTTTATCCAACAATAGGGCGTTCCTCAGGATAGCGGTAAGGTTTGTTGCGGCTACGCAAGGCCAGGGCAGTTGCTACGGTAATCGTACCGACGCGGCCGACAAACATCAGGATAATAATAACAACCTGCCCAACAGGCGGCAGGTCGGCCGTTATCCCCGTGGAAAGCCCTACCGTGGCAAAGGCGGAGATGGCCTCAAATGCGATCTTTTCAAGGGGAAACGACGTCACACTGATCAAGATGAGCGTAGCCGTAGCCACCATGGCTGTTCCTAACAAGACGACGACTAATGCCTGCCGCTGGGTTTCCGAAGCAATCCGCCGGTTAAACACAGTGGTATCGGTGTTGCCTCGGATCTCTGCCCAGACCACAAAAAACAATAAAAAGAATGTAGTTACCTTTATTCCCCCAGCTGTGCCTGCACTGCCGCCCCCGATAAACATCAGGATGTAGTGGATAGCCAGAGTCTCTGTATTGAATTGCCCCACATCCAAGCTATTGAACCCAGCCGTGCGTGCCCCTGCAGAGTGAAAAAAGGCCGCTAACAGCTTGGCACCTGCTCCCAGGGGGCCGAGTGTGCCCGGGTTATTCCACTCACATACCAGAATGGCTACCGTACCAATGACGAGTAGTAGCCCTGAGCCAAACAAGGTAATCCGCGTATGAACAGACCAGGGGCGGTTCTTCTTGCGCATGTGCTTGAGCTCATACAGAACAGGTGAGCCCAGGCCTCCGATGATCAGTGCCAGGGTAATAGGAAGAATGATGACAGGATCTGCAACGAAGCCGATCAGGTTATCAGAATACGTGGAAAAACCAGCATTATTAAAGGCTGAAATCGAGTGAAAAACGCCGTTCCATAGGGCACTGCCCCATGGCTCCTGATAGGAGAAATGCAGATGCAAAGTAAGCAGCGTGGCTACCGTCAGTTCGACGATGAGCGTAACGGTCAAAACCAGTCGCAGTACCTCCACAACATCACCCAGCCCAAGCAAGCGGGTTTCACTCTGGGCCAGTAGTCGGCTGCTCAGTTGCAGGCGCCGATTGACCAGCAAGCCCAGCAAGGTCGCCCCGCTCATGATGCCTATTCCACCTATCTGGAACAGAATAAGAATAATGGCCTGGCCAAAGCCACTCCAATATGTCGCTGTATCTACCGTAACAAGGCCGGTTACACAGGTTGCCGACACAGCCGTAAACAAAGCCGTTAGAAAGGGCGCAGTGGCTTCACCCGCCCGTGATACGGGCAACATGAGCAATGAGGTACCTATCAGAATCGTAACCAGAAAGGCTAACGGTACCAGCCGGGCAGGATGCTTTATTGTGTTTCGCAGCAAGGGGCTATCCTAGAGTCAGTGTTTCGTATGCAGTGCATCTACGGTATAGCGTAGTGAACAGCCCCTATGAGACCACAGTCCGAAAACGTCGTCTTCAAAAGCCAGTGCTTGTTAACCTAATAAATAGCGCGTTTACAATTGGCGCCCTTTTAAAGCCCTTTCTATACTCAAGCTGCTTTATGCACCGGTTGGGTGCCATGTGTGTACGTTGACGTATTGGTTAGGGAGGACCACATACTCTTGCCTGCCAGTACCGATGCGCTTTCGCATGCCCCAAAGCCACCTACTGATAGATGCCCGCAGGCTAGACGCCTTTGCAGTTGTGGGTAAGCCGTCATCAGTTATTAATGATTTCAGCGACCATGACTTTATATAGGGAGATTTTAATGCCTGCGCTTAAACCACTTGCTCTTGCTGTACTGGCTACACTCACGCTGCACGCACATGCGGAAAATAACACAGCAGATCTGACTCAGGAGGGTGAAAACAACACCTCCACAATCGAGCAGAGCGGCACAGCCAATAGCTTTACGCAAACGCAAGCAGGGCAGCATAACAGCGGTTTCGTAACACAGTCTGGTACCGAAAACAGCAGCACGGTTTACCAGGAAGGCGCTGGCAGCTATAGCCAGCTCATTCAAGAAGGTGGAAACCTTAATATTGGGCAGATCTATCAGTCCGGTAACGACAATTTTGCTTATGTCACTCAGAGTGACTATGAACATCGCGGCCTAGGAATTCATGGTTTTGCTGATCAGAATACGGCTTTAGTCGAACAGTCTGGCTCTGGAAACAGAGGTGGGATCAACCAAACCCTATCGTCTTACAACGATGCCTCTGTTCGACAGAATGGCGACAATAACAATTCAACTAACGAACAATACAGCGCGGACTATGGGACCCAAACAACTGTTCAAGAAGGTAACAATAATACCGGTGATATTTACCAGGCTTCTGGTGACTATCTAACGGCCTCGATTTACCAGAGTGGCGACAACAACACTGCGCAGATCGCTCAACTGGCTGATAACGCTACGGCAACGGTTAACCAAGAGGGCAACGGCAATACAGCTGATATACGTCAAGGCAGTGTCTTTGGCGGTAGTAGCGCAACCGGCGCTATTGCTCGTGTAGATCAAACAGGCGATCTGAATACGACGAATGTGCGGCAGGAAGGCTCATTCAACGTATTGAGTGTTAGCCAAACGGGCACAAGCAATATGGTTAGTGGTAATGGTGAAACCATTTACGAACCAGGGCAGCAAGGCGATAGTAATGTATTGTCGGCTCAACAGGATGGGACAGGCAATGAGTTGTACTTTACTCAAACTGGTAATGACAACGAGCTGTATGTGATGCAATCAGGTGATGCCAATACCATTGCGGCCACGCAGACCGGCGTTGGTTATTCGGCCATTCTTTCCCAAAATGGCTCAGCCAACAGCATGAACATTACCCAGACCTCCCAAGGCAATATGGCAACCGTTACTCAAAGCGGTACGGGTAACATGGCTACGTTGACGCAGCGGTAAAGCCAGGTGCGCTTAGAGGCCTTGAAAAAGGCTTCTAAGCGTCCGCCTAGAGGTCACTGTGTGTTCCCACAGGATCTACCGGTGGCGTGTCGTCTTGTACCGGCAACTCGTCTGGATGAGTCTCGTCGGGAACTCCGTCGTCGAAATGGCGATGGGTATCATTGTCCATCAGCTGTACTCCGGATCAGTCGGATTCTTTTGAGGAAGACGCTCATCGGGGACATGCTCACGCAGGTCATCACCGATGGGTTCATCCTGCGTTGCCGGAGTTGGATCGATTTCCGTATCGTCCGGTGCCTTTTGGAATTCAACCATCAGTCTTTCTCCTGTGCCGTGTATGCCCTCTTCTATTAGGCAAGCCCGCAGCCACTTTGTTCAGGTTGAACTTGTGATTCGGCCCATTCCGGTCAGACAACGAGCCAGCGGTTGAGCACCACAGAGCGGCCAAGACTTACCTTCATGGCCGTTACACTCCTCTTTACACAAACGGACCGACGTCTGACCACTAGCGACTTAGCAAAGGTTTTCTATGCTGGAGGTATATCGTCCAGCCATTAAGGAGCCTTCATGAATATCGAGACCCTGTTCAATGAGATTCATAACCTGCCTAGCGTGCCCAAGGTGGCGCAGGATCTCATCCAGCAATTTGATAACCCCTCCTCCAGCATGGACAGCGTGGCTCGTAATGTTGAGCGAGATCCGGTAATTGCAGCCAAGGTTTTGCGTCTGGCCAACTCGGCCCGCTTCAAAGGCACGCGCGATTCGACCAGCATCGAAGACGCTACCATGCGCTTAGGCTTCAATACGCTTCGAACCCTGGTCCTGGCCTCTGCAATGACGGGTGCGTTCAAAGTGGATTCAGGCTATAGCCTCAAGACGTTCTGGACGCATAGTTTTCGAGTAGCCAGCATCTGCCGGCTCCTGGCAAAGCAGCTTGGCAAAGATCCAGACACCGCCTTTACCTGCGGCATGATGCATAACCTGGGTGAGCTGCTGATTCAGGCAGGTGCCCCCGATTATGCAGCCCAACTCAACAAGCAGCCTCAAAAGGGTGCTACAGGCCGAGCGGCGGATGAAACGGTGCAACTGGGCTTTGGCTACCCGGAAGTAGGGGCAGAGCTGGCCAAACGCTGGCAGTTACCCAAGGTCATTCAACTGGCAATCGCCTACCAGGGCCGTCCGACCCAGGCACCTGCCGAGGCGGATAATTACCCGCGAATTGTGGCGCAAGCCGTAGCGGTCAGCGATACCTACGAAGCCCATGGCGCTACCCCTGAAGCACAACAGCATTTGACCGGGCCGCTGTTCAAGGGGATTGATATAAACGCGTTATTTACTGCTTTACCAGACGTACTTGAGGCTGATAAGGCCTTTGCCGAGCTGATTGGCTAGGCTTTTTCTGAAAAGTGCCTGCGCTTGGCCAATGTGATGAAAATCATCCAGGAATGCTCCTTTACCCTTCGTAAACTGCATTTACTTACTGATTTTCCTCCCTTGACTTAGCTCGGCCGTTTTTAGACAAGTCTTGCAGTAGGCATTTATAGCCTCGTGCAGCCTAGCGGCTAACCATGCGCATTAACCGCTTAGGCTGCAAGGGTGAAACAGTGCTTTTTATTTAGCCGATACGCTTCTAACAGGAGGTTAAGCTAGTTCCCAACTTTTATTAGTGATTACCCGCTTAAGCAACAAGACTTCACCATTAGGCATCTCTAACTGAGCATGCATAATAAAGTCTAACAATATAAGCATCCGCTCTGGGTTTATTTTTAGGCCTGTTGGGTTATCCAAAAATTGTGTTATTTCTGGCCTCTCTTCATACCCCTGTTATTACTGATACATCTTAGAAAACAATTAAATACATACGGGATAAGAAGCTCAAAAATCGTCTTATTTCTGCGCTTAAGGGCTAATAATTTACACGCAATTCGCTGGTAACTGAGCGGCTCCTGAGTGTTGTTTATCTTCTAAGGTCAGAAGACAGTTGAATAAAGTCTGTTCACTAAACGGTAGGTTTTCAAACACTAATCCGCTTTTAATAAATCTAAAATCGAGTGGGTTGAGTGACATAAGGCCATTCATTGGCTGAACACAATGAGCCAGCTGAATCAACCAGCACACACCAGAAAATAGCCAGATACCCGAAGAGTGCTCCAGCAAGCCGATAACTACTCTATAGTGAAGGGTAAACACGGCAACAAGCACAGCCAACGAGAAAAGCCGCCCTGCGAATGTGCCACAAAAGAGACGCAGAACACTGCGAGTATGTACACGAGCAAAAGGGGACAGCGGCATGGAAACGGTAGAACGGGTAGTCGTTATCGGTACCTCGGCAGGTGGCTTCAATGCCCTACATTGGCTACTGGCCAAGCTACCGCCCGATCTGAATGCTTGTGTACTGGTTGTTGTACATATGAGCCCTAACGAACAGGCTCTGCTCGATATCCTCTCTCAACATACTCAATTACCCATCCGTTACGCTAAAGACATGGACCCTATCGCTCAGGGAGAAATCTTGCTTGCTCCACCTGATAGGCATATGCGCATCGAGCATAAAAAGGTTCGGGTAGTCTATGGGCCCAAGGAAAACTTCGAGCGTCCGTCTATAGACCCGTTGTTTCGCTCTGCGGCCATTGAGTTTCGCGAGCGTGTGGTAGGTGTAACCCTTCCAGGTGACCTGGATGATGGTGTGCTTGGCATGGAGGCCATCAAGTGCCATGGTGGAATTACGTTAGCCCAAGATCCTCTGGAAGCCGTCAGTCCCTTCATGGTCAGCAACAGGCTTGATCACACCCATGTTGACTACTGGCTTCCAGTCAACCAACTGGCAACACAGCTGATAGACCTTGTAAGCGAGGAAATCAAACAGTTTTCCCAGGAAGGGGTCGCTTCGATCAAGGCAGAGGATCAGGTTTCAAAACAGAGGTCATCAGGTATTCCAGGGCTGGAATCTATTGGAGTTCCTTCCCCTTTTGCCTGCCCCGAGTGCCAGGGCGTACTTTATGAAATCAAGCAAAACGAGCTGTTTCACTTTCGCTGCCATACAGGACACGCCTATTCCGCTGAACTCCTGGCCAAAAGCCAGAAGCGGTTAGCTGAAGAGGCCATGTGGACAGCCATTCGTATCTTCGATGAAAAGGAGGAATTGCACCTGCGGCTTGCAGAATATGCCAAAGCAAATGGCCAAACAGCATGCTATGAAAAGCATCGGGAATATGCAGAGAACGCGCGAAGGTCCTCGGCGCGATTACGTGAGATGATTCGCCTTTTATAGTCCCCTGTACTCCACCCTAGAGCTGAGTCACGCCACTCTATTCATAAGCCAGGTAACTCCAGTCATGCATACCCTTAGGTTTTGTATGAAAGGTCTGAACAGGTACATGAGGGTCCTAAACCGGCCAAGAGTTTTGAGACTATGGTGACGCTTGTCTATGCTCTACCCTGCATACGCCATTAGTCTTCGTATAAAACCCTGGCCAACACGCGAAATCAAACTGAATATCAGCCTGTATCCGAAGTTAGCGGGCTGCCTCCAACTGCATTGCCAGACTTCGTAAATCAAGCAACGTTGCACGCCAGCTATGCTCTTGATTGCCAATGCTAATTAGTGAACGTACTCGATCATTGGTCGACAACCCCCTCCCTAAATTAACGGGATATCCTTGCTCAAGTTTTGTCGGATCAAATTCCTTGAATGAATCGATAGCGTCGACCTTGCACACAGCAAAGCCGAACGTGGAATGATTACCACGCACGATCAGCACACGAGACGACAGGGTTGGTGGCTGTGGCGACGATTCGATCAGACTGCTCAAGCAGATCAATGGTATCTGCTCTCCCCTCAGGCTGAACTGTCCCAGCAGATGACTTTCGGGCTGGGGTAAACCAATGTGCTGAGCCGGTATTTCAAGAATTTCAGTGATCTGGTTCAAGGGGGCCGCAAAGTGAATCGGCGCATGGAAAAGCAGACATGCCTGTCGATTTACTGCTTTGGCTGCTTGATGAAGTGACTGGCTAGCGAGCACTTCGTGTTGAAAGATCTTCGCGTAACTTTGGACTTCGGGGCGATTGAGTAGCGACTCGTGCGCCAATAGCAACGCTTGCGCGCCGTTTTCCAGGTTCATCACGCCACGAAGTAAATCAGGCTCGCGCAGTCCATAGGTCGGCACCGCCAGCATGCTGCTTGGGTCCTGGCGTCGAATCGCGACCATACGATCATAGCCAAAGCCGGACACGCGTCCATCCGGCCCTGTGAGCAACAACAGCTGATCCTTGGCTGCCAATGTCTTGGTTTCAAAACCCAGCACGTGCGACAAGCTGAGCGCCGCAACCTTCTTGCCGCGTACCTGGACCGAGCCAAAGCAGCGTTCATTGCCAAAATCACTGGGGCTAATCAACGGCTTGTCTACCAACTCAGTCACTACACTGGCATCAATGCAAAAATGCCGGGCGTCACACTCGAAAACCAAGTAATGGCGCATGAGACCGCTGGATTTGAACGCCTGGCTTTGGGAGGCGCTCATAGGATCGGTAGCAAACACCACTTCTGGCAAACTGGCTAGATAAGCAAGATCAAGCGCATAGATCATACGCTGACCGTCTTGAATCATTAGCAACATTGGAAACAGCCCTGTAGACGTATCTCCCGAGATCAACGTGCACCGTTGATTATCCGCCATTTTGACGATTTCACACACGGCGTCGATGGCGATCCCCAGATACCCTCCGTTGTACTTGATGATAGCGACCAGGGGAGTCGGCCCCGACGCGACGGCATTCGGGGCAAAAAAACTGCGAAGATCTATCAGCGGCACGGCCTTGCCGCGCAACGTGAAAATACCCACCAATATTCCGCGCGCAGTAGGGTGCGGTAATACGTCAGTAGGCCATTCCACAGCTTCTATCAGGGCACTGATGTTAATCCCCAAGTGCACGCCACTGACTTGCACTACACCGTAGCTGTGGATGGCGCTCATGCACGATTACCTGTAGCACCTAGAGTGGCAGTAATATCTTGCGTCGGCTTATAGAGGGCGGCCTTGATCTTGTTAAGTTCGTGAATCAACAGCTCTACCTGTTCGGCAGAGTTCATCTGCTCATTTGTAGCACCGTTGATACTGTCGATAGCCTGGGTAGTCTGCAATACGCCGCCGACGATCTGTTCGAACGCATCGCCTGCACTACGCGATATGGTAGTCCCTGCATCGATACGGGTTACGGTTTCCTGGATCAGCTTGTCGATTTCCTTAGTCGCGCGGGAGGATTTCTCTGCTAACTTTCGTACTTCATCAGCGACGACCGAGAAGCCCAGGCCATGTTCACCAGCACGCGCTGCTTCGATGGCTGCGTTGAAGGCCAGCATATTGGTCTGGCTGGCGATCTCTCTGATTACCTGAATGATATCTTTGATATCTTCAGCCGACTTGCCGATGGTAAACATGGCCTCGGTGGCCTTGGAGAGTGTTTCGGAACCCCGGCGCGCTTCATCGGACGTCCGGCGCGCAAGATCTGTCGCGTGATCGGTGGTTTGTGCCACCGAGCCAATGGCGCTCATGAGAGCCTGGACCGCCGCGCTCATGGCTCTGGTTTTCGCGTCAATGGCTTCCTCCAGCTCGACTTGCTGGGTGATGTCAGTAGCGAACTTCACAACCTTGAACGGTTTACCGTCGTGATCGAAGATCGGGTTGTAGGTCGCCTGAATCCAGATCTTTTGGCCGTATTTGCTTAGGCGCATGAAGCGCCCCGAAAAGAACTCTCCCTGCGACAGTGAATGCCAAAACTCACGGTATTCCGTACTGCTTACATACTCTGGCTCGCAAAAGATTCGGTGATGCTGGCCTTGCAATTCGGCCATGTTGTAACCGAGAGACTTCAGAAAGTTGGCATTGGCCTTCAGTATGTTGCCTGACATATCGAATTCAATAACAGCCTGGGCACGGTCCATCGCCTTGACCTTGCCTTCAAACTCAATGGTGCTCTCTTTGGCCTGAGTAACATCCAGGGCAAACTTGACGATTTTGTAAGGCTCGCCTTTCGCATTGAGAATGGGGTTATAGGTGGCACGAATCCAGATTTCTTTTCCGTTTTTGCACTTGCGCTTGTACTCGCCGGCGTCGTATTCACCACGACCCAGCCGGTCCCACAACTCTCGGTAAGCCAAACTGTTCGCAAACTCTTCAGGGCATAACATACGATGGTGCTGCCCAACCAGCTCTTCGAGGTCATACCCTACAATCCCAAGGAAAGTACGGTTAGCCGTCAGGACCTTGCCTGTCAGATCGAATTCGACCACGGCTTGGGAGCGCTGAATCGCTGTCACCTTGCCTTCGAATTCGGCGTTACGCTCGCGCATTTCGGTTACGTCATTGGCAAACTTGACGATCTTGTAAGGGCGTCCATCGGGGTCCAGAATGGGATTGTAGGTCGCGCGGATCCAGACCTCACGCCCGCCCTTGCCAAGGCGCCGGTACTCGCCGCTATCGAACTCGCCCCGCTCCAGCTTCTCCCAGAAATGCCGATATGCCGGACTGTTGAGCAGTTCGTCATGGCAGAACATGCGATGATGCTGGCCTTGTATTTCATCCAGACGATAACCAATGACCTTAAGGAAGTTATCATTGGCGGTTAGCACTCGGCCATTGAGATCAAACTCAATAACGGCCTGGGAGCGGTCAATAGCTGCAACCTTTCCTGCATAGTCAGCATTGACGATACGCTGCTGAGTAATGTCAGTAGCAAACTTGACGATTTTGACTGGATTGCCCTGGTTATCGAGTACTGGGTTGTACGTCGCTTGCAGCCAGATCGGCTGGCCGTTCTTGGCTAACCGCTTGAACTCGCCCTCATGAAATTCACCTTCTCCCAGCCTGCGCCAGAATATCTCGTACTCTTCGCTTGCCGCATATTGCGGGGTACAGAACATACGGTGATGGCGGCCTTGCACTTCGTCCAGGCGATAGCCTACGCAGCTCAAAAAGTTAACATTGGCATTCAGGATGATTCCGTCGAGTGAGAACTCGACCATCGCCTGTGACCGGTTGATAGCAGTCATCAGCGAAGTAAGATCAAGCTCCTGGGCAGATAACTTCTCGAGCACCGAGTCGGCGGCGGTAGACATCAGGATTACCTCTAGGGACGAAGCGTAATGGGATATATACGGTATCGACTGGAGAAGAGGCGGCTTTAGTGTTACCAGACATATGGGCCAACAAGTACTGAACAGGCAGTACTTGGCTGCGACAGTCCTGTATCGGTTCAGTATCCATGCTGTATTGCGATACTCAAGGTTTACGTCCTGAATGAAAGGTCAGGCGAGGCAAAAATCGGTAAGAAAGCGGTGTTTACGTGTTGCAAATGAGCATTCCGAATCGTTTTTAACAGAGCATCACCGAGCGCAGATACGCTTCTTACAAAGCCTAAAGCCCAGGTTACTTAGCGTTTGGCTGATTGCCCCGGATACAGCGTAGCGAGTACCTGTACGTGCCCGCTGATCACCACTTGTGTATCAACCGAGTCGTTCATTCATCTTTGCTCATTCAGCAATCCTCTCGCGACGCCTCTGGCGAATAAACGCGCTGCCTTACCCAGGCTGGGCGGCTATAAGAGGTCTTATGCTCACTAAGATTCCATCGTGTAAGGCTGTCTAGAACAGCTTTTAGAAAGAGCACACGTTTTTTTGCTCTATAGCCCTACCATTTGGAGGTTTATCTGAACTTAAGCGGCTTACCGCTACTCCAGAACTAGGACGGCAATAATGCCAAGTGGCTTTTCGAAACCGATTATACAAACGGTTAGAAATAGCGTTTGGTAATCCACCTTACAGGCAGTGATTACCAAACGTGGCGCAAGAGCACACCACTTAAACCAATCACAGCCATGGCTGTTGAAGAGAATACAGAGGTGACCTATGCAACATACCCTAGTAGCCGCATTTGATCGTTATAACGAAGCCGAACTGGTAAAGCGCGAACTGATGGCCAAGGGCGTTTCCCAGACCAACATCCAGATCGCTGCCGCAAATGAAGCAGGCGTTACAGAGGGTACAACCGATACCTCCCTGCGCTCTGATACACATGATGGCTCGATGTCCGAGAAGGTCGGCCATTTCTTCCGCTCCGTCTTTGGGAGTGACGACACTGAGCATAGCCGGTATGGCGAAACCTACTCGGAAGCCGTACGCCGTGGTTCAACCGTTGTGACCGTTACGGTCAATGATGATGCTCAGGTGCCTGTGGTTGAGGATATCCTCGAACGTAATGGCGCAATCGATATTGATGAGCGTAGCGCTACCTGGACTAGCGAGGGTGCAACTGCCTATCCAGACACAATGGGCGATAGCACAGTGACTGGCTCTACTAGCCGTATGGCGCCCACTGCTGGTGCTACAACGGCCACTACCATGGGTGTAGGCGCTACGCCATTGGCAGATCAGACGCCTACTGAAACAACCGCCATTCCTGTGATGGAAGAAGAATTAAAGGTTGGTAAGCGTGAAAATCGGCTGGGGCGTGTGCGCGTAGTCTCCCATATGACCGAACGCCCTGTTGAAGAAACGGTAAGCCTGCGTGAAGAACATGCTGTGATCGAGCGCCGGCCTGTAGACCGCGCCGTTTCTACCAGTGATTTGTCTGCCTTCCGCGAGGGCACAGTCGAGATTCAGGAAACTGCTGAAGAAGCTGTCGTGGCTAAAACTGCCCGAGTGGTCGAAGAGGTTGTAGTGGGTAAAGAAAGCACCCAGCATACCGAAACAGTACGCGATACTGTCCGCCGTACAGATGTAGATATCGAAAAGGACGGTACTCGTTCGCACCTCAGCGGCACACATGATGCCGACACTGAGTTGACTACTCGTAACAAGCCCTAATGTATTAAAAGGGTATTAAGAGGCTGCTTTTCAAGCAGCCTCTATTTCATAAGCTCTTAAAAGCTGACGTTCTAATTCATACAGATTTAGAGGAGGCTTTTGTGTCTGTTTTGCCTGATGACCATGAAGCGCTTATCCGCCGTGTTGAGTGTGAAGAATGCGGAGAAATGAGGCCTTGTCTGTATACCCTTCACCCAGAGAGCGACTCTCTCTCCTGGCTTTGTTCTTTTTGCAAAGTCGAACTTCAACCCTCTTAAAACCACCAGACGCCACAGCGTAAAAGGCTTGCAAACGATTAGAACTCTGCCGCAAGCATTTCCTTGATCCTGGCAGCCAGCGTATCGATAGCAAAAGGCTTGGTAATAAGCGCCATCCCCCTTCCTAGGTAGCCTTTTACATAGGAGCCTTCGGCATAACCGGTAGCAAACAGCACTTTAAGCTCCGGTCGAAACTGCCGTGCTATTTCAGCTAACTGACGGCCGTTGAGGCCCGGCAGTCCCACATCTGAAATCATTAGATCGATTCGCTGGTGACTCTCCAGTATTGGAATCGCGCTTTTTGAATCAGCCGCCTCCAACACTTCATAGCCTAGCTCCTTGAGCACCTCGATCACCAGGCCACGTACCACCGCTTCATCTTCGACGACCAGAACGGTTTCACCTGACCCCAGCGAGATAGCCGTGTCAGTGCCGATTGGTGCTTCATCTATCGCCCCTTTATGGCAAGGCAGATAAAGGCAGACCTCCGTTCCTTTTCCAGGCTCCGAAATTATTCGTATGTGCCCCTTCGACTGCTTGATATAGCCATATACCATGGAGAGCCCCAAGCCTGTTCCTTGACCAATAGGCTTAGTGGTAAAGAACGGATCAAAGACTTTGGCCTGCACATCGGGTGTCATCCCTGTGCCGGTGTCCTTGATGCTTAGCTTGATATAGTCACCGGCTTTAAGACCATCCATCTCCGGCCCATGGTCTTCATTCAAATGAATGCTTGACGTGGAAATATCGATCGTACCGCCATTAGGCATGGCATCACGGGCGTTAATCACAAGATTAACCAGGGCGCTTTCAAGCTGGTTGGTATCGGTACAGGCGGGACATAACCCTGCCCCCAGATGGGTAGTCAGCGTGATATTTTCGCCTGTTGTACGGTGCAGCAGGTCCTCAAGCGAAGCGACCAGCTGATTGATATCGACAGGTTTGAGATCAAGCGCCTGCCTGCGAGAAAAAGCTAGCAGCCGCTGCGTGAGCGCTGCCGCGCGCTGCGCTGAGGTCACGGCCGCATCCATGTAATGATCCAGATTCTCAACACGCCCGGCCTTGAAACGCCGTTGCATCAAATCGAGGCTTCCGATAATACCGGTCAACAGGTTATTGAAGTCATGGGCGATACCACCTGTGAGCTGACCTACCGCTTCCATTTTTTGCGCCTGGCGCAGTTGTTCTTCGGTCTGGCGCTGCTCTGTAATATCTCGGCCTACTGCATAGACATACGCATGTTCAGCCACTGCCGTCCAGGAGGTCAGTCGGTAGGAGCCATCCCGATGGCGGAGCCGGACTTCAAAGTCTGCGGTGCTATGGCCTTGGCTCAGGCGCCCAAGTTCTGTTCTTGTCTTGGCCTTGTCTTCGGGATGCGTGATATCAAGAAAGCTTTGACCAAGCAGCTCGTTTTCACTTAAATCCAATGTGCGGCTACAAGCGGCATTGATCGAAACGATTTCACTGTTCAGCCTCGTAACCGCCATCATGTCGTTAGACAAATGCCAGATACGATCCCGTTCACGGGTACGCTCGGTGACGAGCCCTTCAAGCTCTTCTTGAGAGCGGGAGAGCACTTCTCGGGCTTCGACAATATCCTGGATATCGGTAGATGAACCGTACCAGCGAACAATCCGCTTGTCTGCATCCAGTAGGGGGTGCGCCCTGGCCAGCATCCAGCGGTACTGCCCCGAATGGTGTCGAAGTCGGTACTCGGTCCGAAAGGGCTCGCCTGTCACTACACTGTGTTGCCACGCCGCTTTAGTCCGATCCAGCTCATCGGGATGTACATAATCCAGCCAAGTGAATCCTGTATTCGAGTCTTTTTGCATGCCGGTATACTCATACCAGCGCTCATTGTAAAAGTCCCGATACCCATCTGGCCGCGCGTCCCAGACAATTTGCTCGATCGAGTGAGTGATGGCCTTGAATCGCGACTCACTTTTTTCAAGTGCTACTTCCGTACCCTTGCGCTGGGTGATATCCATGAACAGGACGGCAAACGAATCTACCGTGATCCGTCGTGCTCTGGCCTCAAACCAGCGGCTGCCAAGCTGCTCTGCGTACACCTCGAAGTGTTGAGGCCTCCCTGTTTCAAGAAGCGTGGCGTAGGTTTTGACCCGTTGCTCGGCAATACTGGGGAAAAGCTCATGTACCGTACGCCCCAACACCACTGTGGAGGTATCCAGCCCAGTTTGATACCAGAAGCTTGGATTCGCTTCCTGATACCTGAAGCTTACCATCCGGCCCCTTTCATCCCGTATGGCCTCTGCCAGATAGAAGCCTTCGGTCATACCCTCAAACAGATCCCGCCAGCGCGCTTCGGCAGCTCGTATTGAAATATCGGCACGCTTGCGCTCGGTAACGTCGTAGCAGACACCTAGATAGCGCTTGGTCTGCGAGTATTCGATATGAACCGGCTCGCCGCGCCGCGCAATCCATCGCTCTTCACCCGTGTCTGCACGCTGGATGCGGTACTCAATGTATTCCAAGGCATCATCAGGAAGCTCTGCTTTGTCAGTAGCCAGCCTGGCTCGGTCCTCTGGATGAATATGCTCCATAAGGGTCTGAACCCGCAATTTGCTCTGGATGGGAACCCCCCATAGACGACAGAACTCTGGAGAAACGGCAATCCAACCCTCGCGTGGAAAAAGCTCAAAGGTGCCGATGTTACCAACCTTCTGAGCCAGCCTTAGACTTTCCTCCGTAAGACGCTCGCGGGTACGGTCACGAAGGATTTTAGTATAGCCAATCAGGACACCATCCTTGTACAACGGGGACAGCTCACCGCTAGCCCAGAAAATAGTGCCATCGCGCTTGATGTGCCAGCGCTCATCAAGCGCACGCCCCTGCTCAAGCGCTGCTTCTATTTCCTTTATAGGCTGTCCAGCCGCGCGGTCATCAGGCGTGTAAAAGAGCTCATAGGGCTGTCCTACCGCTTCCTCTGCGGTCCAGCCAAGAATGACTTCTGCGCTTGGGTTCCAGGCGATTATTTTCCCCAGGGGGTCGGTCACAATGACGGCATAGTCGGCCGTGTGATCAAAGACAAGCTCGGTTAAGGCCTGGCGAGACAGCGCAGGAATACTTGAGGAACCGTTGTCAGACATGGGCTCACAATGTAGGCGGTTTTATGTGTCATGACCGATTGGGTATATAGCCCGTCGGCACGTCTAAAAACTAAGTCATCAGACCCTACGGCGTAATAATGATTCGTTGCCTTTAGCCATTTAGAGGGTCAAATAAAATGCGTTCAAGAAGAAAGGCATGAGCGGTGTAAGGTAACTGGACGCTTGCGGTTTCCGGGTATTAGGCTCTGTACGAAAAGTCTTCGAGCGAAGATCAGGCGAGGCACAAACTGATAAGAAAGCGGAGTTTACGTGTTGTAAATGAGCATTCCGAATCGATTTTTAACAGAGCATCACCGAGCGCCGATACGTTTCGTACAAAGCCTAGGAAGCGTGAGCGAAAGACGCCCCTGATGCTGCTTGTTGTTTGCAGTGAGTGCGCGCAAACACTCTCCCCGCTGCCTATCTATGTAGCCATTAAGAGCGAGCAGAGACCTTGCATTGACAGGCAGCGGGGAGAGTGCCAGGGCATATTGAGTTAGCCCGGCTTCTTCAGAGCCCGACCGTAGCTAAATCTGCATCAACCGTATTGCACTATAAAAGGTAGCGGATTTGTCAGATGTAACCTATGTAACAATCGCTGGCTTGGTAGCCCCAACGCGCACAATTTTTATCAGCACTTCAAATCTTGCTCTCATTATCCTGAGACATGAAGTCATAGACTAATCAACTGTTTGACACGCCTCTCCTCTCATTCTGACTGCCCCTTCCGCAAAGGCTCACCACCAGCCCTGTGCCCTTCCAGAAATAATGACACCCGATACGTTATCGAAATGTTCACGCGTTAGGGCATCAGCTTCATACAAGCCTAGGAGAAAGCCTTCCAGGCGGAGTAGAGCATGATCCTGATTTTGTTTTATGGCTATGAGTTGACGTGCCAAGACCTGCCCATGAAAGGTGTCAGTGCTATAGAGTGCCTCAATCATAGAGGTCAGCTGGTTGAGCGCGCGCTCACGCCCCGCATTGATAAGTTCTTCATTGTTCATCTCCCAGGCCCCTTATAGAATCCAGACAACTCTGACTGTTGAGGATCTGGAACGTGCCTGATTTTATTGCAGGCTTATCTGAAAAGCAGCCCGGCGCAGCCAGACAGGGCAAAACCCTGAGAAACCGCAGTTTATGCAAGGTAAAAAAGCATACTCAGACGGCTACTAACACCCCTTGGCCAAGTGCAGGTACTTTTCAAACAAAGCCCATAGGGGATACAGGCATAAAGAGAGGGTTTACGGTAGAGCGGCAGGAAAGCAATAAATCAAAGCAGAGGCATCTCAGGGTGTACTCTGTCGCGGCCCAGTTCTTTAGCGGTATACAAATTAACATCAGCCAGCCCCAGCTCTTGGGAGGGGTCGCAATCAAAGCTGGCTGGGACAACAACATGATAGCCAATACTGGCTGTAACACGTCCATGTGCAGAGTCCCGGTGCTCAATGCCAAGTGCCCTAATACCCTCCAGAATGGCAGTTGCGATCTTATGGGTTCCAAGGTCATCCGTATTGGGTAAGAGGATAACAAGCTCTTCCCCGCCATATCGAGCGGCCAGATCGCCAGCCCGCCGAACATTCTGCTTTACAACCTGTGCAACCGCTTTCAAGCACAGATCCCCCATATGGTGTCCGTAACTGTCGTTAAATTTCTTGAAGTAGTCCACGTCGAGCATGATCAGCCCCACGCAGTAACCCTGGCGTCGGGCGCGGTTGAGTTCAACGGGTAGCACTACGTCGAAATGGCGTCTATTGGCAAGGCCCGTAAGTCCATCCTCCATAGCCAGCTTTTCAACCGCATCATAGGCTGCCTTGAGCTCTACCTGATGTTCTTGGTCCAAACGGATATAACGCAGTATTAGCAACCCAAGGGCAAACAAAACCCCCAACATGATGGCCAGACCGGTAACGTAGAAGACGACCTCCGTTAACCAGGGCGCCAAAACATCCTTCCGGGACAAGCCCACCTGAACAACTAATGGATAGCGCTCAAGCGCCCGATAGCCCTGAATCCGGTCAACACCGTCAACTACAGAGGTAATACGAACCACGCCTGAACTCGCCTTGAGAAGGTGTTTGCTATAGATGTCGCCTTTGGACAGATTCAGCGTGATATTGCTTTCCCGATAAGGCAGGCGCGAAATGACTTCGCCACTCCGCAAGGCTTGTACAATGGAATCGTTAGGCCCGAGTAGAAAGTCAGCGTAGTACTGATTGAAGTACTCGATATTGACGGTAATCAGAAAGACGCCTGCAAAGCTTTTATCAGGGTTATTGATTCGCCGTGATACCGGTACCACCATGTCGCCTGTTGAGCGGCTGCGGATCGGCGTGCCGATATAGATAGCTCGATCCGAAAAGGTCTTGTGGTAAATAAAATATATGCGGTCGGCATTATTAATGTTTGCTGGGTAATCGTCCTTGTCAGTAACAATCCAGTTTCCATCCTTGTCGTAAACAAAGAACCCATGCACCTGGTGCATTTGGGCAACCTGGCGTTTAAACAGGGTTTTCAATCGCGCCTTGTTTTCACTGGTTAAGCCACTCCCGAATCCATCCCATTCCAGCCGCTCAACGATGCCAAAGCTGGCAAGGTCCATATCTTCATAGGTGTCATAGGCATGCTGTGCCATGGACTTGACCAGGTTTGCTGCATTGGCTTGTGCGGCCGTCAGAGTCTCTTTGTAGCTTCTGTATAGCTGCAGCGAAACCACACCGATTAAAACGAGCGTAAACCCTATAGAGAAGGCAATGAAGACACGCTTAAGACGACTGGTTTGCTTCATGGATGCCTTGTCATATCCATAGGGTATTGGGAGAGGTTGAATGGTTCAATCGATACGTCTTGCAGAGTACCTAACCATTCGCTCCCTCTTTAGCAGGATAGACAACGTCAGACCAGCGTATCGTTATTCACGACAGAAATTAAGAATCCAGGTCTAGAACGTCCTTAACCAGCCGTTAAGCTTAGACTGTAAAAAATCTGGTGGATCGTATGTTTAGTAGTAGTTATGACCCGATCCTGGTACTGGTTTCCATAGTCGTAGCGGTATTGACCTCCTATACCGCTCTACAACTCACCTCCTCTGTATTCAACACCCGTGGGACCGCCGCGCGGTTATGGCTATTTTGTGGCTCCATGGCGATGGGAACCGGGCTATGGGCAATGCATTTCATTGGCATGCTTGCCTTCAGCCTACCGATTGAACTGACCTACGAGGTATCCCTGACTGTATTCTCCCTGGGATTGGCAGTACTGGCCTCAGCATTGGCTTTATGGATCGCCTGCCGCCCAGTGTTAGGGGGCTGGCACTTTGCACTGGGAGGTCTAGTCATGGGCGCTGGAATTGCAGGCATGCATTATGTTGGCATGGCAGCACTGTGTATGAGTCCGGCTATTGACTACGATCCACTATGGTTTGGCGCGTCCATTGTGATTGCCATATTGGCCGCAACGTCTGCACTTTGCGTTGCCTTCCACTTGAAGAAACTGTTGCGACACGTCTGGATGCTGCGCTTTGCAGCCTCTATTTTTCTGGGATTTGGTATCGTTGCCATGCACTACGTGGGTATGGCCAGTGCAAGTTTCCATCAAGGTAGTGTCAGTGTCAGTGGCAGCGAAACGGATGGAATTCAAGCCTCCTGGTTGGGAGTGTGGGTATCCCTGGCGTCGTTGTCCTTGCTGGCCATGACCTTGACGGCAGTCGCCATTGAGCAGCAGGCACGCCGCCGTATGCTCTCCCAGAAGCAGGCTGATATACAGCGCTGTCTTGCCCGGCATCGGGTGGAGCAAGACCCTCTTGAGCTTCTTCCTCGTTATGTCGAATCTAGAGATAAGGCATGAATGGCAAGCGCTGGCGTACCAAGCGCTATGACTTCTTTGCTCAAGACTAAAATTATCCTTTGTGGCCTACCATGGCATTGGCTTTAGCCATGCCTAACAGAACAGTTTGGCTCTTGGCCAAGCTGTTCTGTTATGGTTTCAAGCACATTATTTTCACCGGTTAAAGGGCCTCGCTATTTCATCATCTTATGATTGCTCCCGGAACTTGCGCGGTGTTCAGGAGCTGGCTTCATGTGACATGATCACGCCCATTAAGCGGCCTTGGCCTTAGCTGTGAGCCTATTGTTTTAGCTTAATTGCTCGTGGAGCGGTATAGGGCAGCGGAATACCTTTGGCCCAAGTCAATACGCTGCTTTATGAAACCGCCCTAAGGCGGCTTCAAACAAACTCTTGCTAGCCTTTATTCATTGCACCAGAAGCATATCATTGCATTTGCTCAACTGTTTTCCCAAGCTTCACTATGCTCAAGACACACCGTGTTTCGTCCATTGTTCTTGGCGCGGTACAAGGCGTTATCCGCCTTATGAAGCAGGGATTCAATTGTGTCTTCCGGCCCTCCTTCCGCGCCGCCAATACTAGCCTTTATAGACAGGTGACCCCTTAGAGTAACAATTTCTTTATTGGCGATCGTAGCGCGTATTCGTTCGGCAATGCTGCCTAGTTGATTAACAGATCCAATCCGTGAAACAACAACGAACTCCTCTCCTCCAAACCTAAACAGAAGGTCATGCGGTCGTAAACTCGTAGCGATACGGTGGGCGGCCTCGACCAGCACCTGGTCTCCTGTAGCATGCCCATAGGTGTCGTTGATGTTTTTGAAATGGTCAAGATCGATAAACAAGACGCCTATATGCTCATTGTGCAGTTTGGCCGTGCTCACTTCACCAGGATAAAAATGCTCTAGGGCGGCTCGGTTCCATAATTGGGTAAGTGGATCCAGCAGTGCTTTGCGTTGCTCGCGGCTAACAGCTTCTCGTAGCTGTCTGGTGTGTTCACTTAAGCTTCTTAGCTTGATATAGCCTTCGACCAGCTGGGCCAAGTCACGCAACCGCCCCTCCTCCTGTTCATTAAGAACACGCGGTTGGGAATGCAACAGGCAAAGGGTGCCAATGGGAAGTCCGGCACTTGCAATCAATGGATGCCCTGCATAGAACCGAATGAAGGGTGCGCCTGTTACCAGCGGATTGTCTGCAAACCGATCATCCTCAAGCGCATCGGGCACTATGAATGTGCGATGCTCATCCAGAATCGCATGCCCACAAAAAGAGATATCCCTGGGAGTACAGCTAAATTCAGCCCCCGCTCGCGCCTTGAACCACTGGCGGTCGCGGTCTATCAGACTGATCAGCACACGTTCAACCTTGAAGATATCTCTTGCTACCCGTACCAGGGAGTCCATGTAAGGATCGGCCGGCGTGTCCAGAATCTCAAGATCGTCCAATGACGCTTGTCTTTCATGTTCGTTAGGGTGATCGGACGGAGCATGCATAACAGTACCAACACTCCCTGAGCTAAAAACAAAGCGTTGCTAATCTGAAGTCTCTTTTCAAGATTGGCTGCTATGTTTAATACAGTAGCGCATCCCTAACGATATCCAGATTCATCATCCCTAATCAAACGATCTAAAACGTTCATTGCCAACAAGGTTAGTCGATAAGCAGGTATTGATCCTCTTTATTAAAGAGAAGGACTTGTAGTGTTAAACGAGCTTCAGCTAGAAGAAGAGCGGCTTGCAGCCCTTTATGCCTGTGGATTACTGGATACGGCGCCTTCCAGCAGTCTGGATCGGCTTTGCCGAATGGCAGCACATACGCTCCAGGTGCCTGTTGCCTTTATCTCTCTTGTAGACCGGCATCGTATCTGGTTCAAGTCCAAGGTTGGTCTTATGCTGGAGGAGGCACCTAGAGAACAGTCTTTCTGCTCTCATACCATCAAGCAAAAAACCATTCTGGAAGTTATGGATATAAGACAGGACTCACGATTCTGTCACCTTCCTGTAGAGGCTATGCCACCCGACGTCCGCTTTTATGCTGGCGTACCGTTGATCGATCGGCATGGATTTGCGCTAGGCAGCCTATGCATCATGGACACCAAGCCCCGCCAGCTAAGCGAAGCTGATCATGTTCACTTGTATGATCTTGCTAACCTGGTAACGGAGCACATCGAGCAAAGTGTCCCCTCCCAGGAGCAGGACCTAATCAGTGGGTTTTCCGGGCGGCCTCAATTCATGGCGGACTTGAAGAATCTTTCCCATGACGCTTCAGAAAAGCTTCGTATGCTTGTTCTGATAGATGTGCTGGACTCATACCGCGCTCAGGAAATTGCGCGGGCCTTTGGTATTGAGCCTTTTGAGCGTTTTGTGCAAACACTCTCGCAGCGGCTTTCGTCTCAACTTAACGGGTTGGCAACTCTTTACCGGATCACCCTGACCCGGTTTGCCTTCATCATGGCGATAAATGAAGGCGCGTACGCTGAGAAGATGCTTAACGGGTTGATCTCGTCACTGCGTAGAACAGTTAAGGTCGAAGAGGTGCCCATCGATCCACCCGTGTCAGCAGGCGTCGTTGTTTTCGATACTAGAAGTGATAACACTGACGATGTCATACGCAAGGCATTATCTGCTGTTGATGAGGCGTTACTGACTAGAGCGCCCTGGCTTTATTATGAGGCTGGGTACGATGAACGCTTCCGGCGCTCCTTCAATCTTGCAGCCGATGTGCAAGAAGCCATGCAGCACAATCAACTGTATCTGGTTTTCCAACCGCGTCTTACGTTAGCCGAAAAAACCCTGGCAGGTGCCGAAGTCTTACTTCGCTGGCAGCATCCGATCCGCGGGCTAATTCCCCCTAATGAGTTCATACCTGTTATAGAAAAGACTCCACTTATTAACCAGGTGACTCATTGGGTTATTGATAAGGCCTTGGCTCAGCTTGCCACCTGGGGCAGTGCCTTTATGGGAACGTTATCCATCAACCTGTCTCCCCGTGACTTTGATGATCGGAGACTGGTTGAATGCTTCGTCAAATCCTGTGCCGAACACCATATCGATCCCAATCGTATTGAGCTTGAAATTACGGAAGGTGAATGGCTGAGAAACAGCCCACACATCCTTATGCAGCTTACCGATCTCCGATTGCTTGGTGCTCACGTAGCAATTGACGACTTTGGAAGCGGTTACAGTAACTTTGCCTACTTGCATGAGATTCCGGCTGATGTTGTGAAACTCGACCGCTCGTTGATCTATGGCATCGAGACTGACGCAAGAAAACAGGTTTTAGCAGAGCATATAGTCAGTTTGGTCAGTCAACTGGGTTATCGCACGGTGGCCGAAGGTATCGAGACTGAAGAAAGTTTCAAACAACTTGAAGCGTATGGGTGTACAGAGGCACAAGGGTATTGGCTGACAAAACCACTAGCGTCTTCTGACTTTTCGCTTTGGTGTGACGCGTGGAAAGCGACAAGTGCTGGAGCCGCTTGATAAGCCCACTGAATGATAACTTCGAACTCAAGCTCTACTGCACGCCTGAGAGGTTATAAAGCCTGTCGCATCGTTGGCATGCCTACAGTCGTAGGCTACTCAGCGTGTTTCATTAGCCCATGAGCCCGTAGCTTGTGACAGCCAACCTGTTCAAAGGCGGATGGCTATCCGCGAATCCTGAGGCAAGCCATAGCAGCCATCATTAATGCCTAAAGTCACTTCAGGTATTAATGATGGCGCAGCAACCGTAACTTACTGGAGCCGATACAAAAATCGCACGCAGCCTTATCGGACATTTTTAGAGCCAATAGGCTGCTGGTCGAGTTGAGTGGCTACCCTTTACCCGATAGCCATCTGCTGTCAGGTAGTACCCCGTACTGAGGTCAAGTCGCTGGGACGACAAAATTACCATCGGGCCGGCGAAAGCCCAGCATGTTGCCATAACGCATGACGCCCCACGTCTCTACAACCGGGCCGGAGCGCAACATCATGCGTACTTTGACTTCACGTTGATAACTGGGAATAACGGTACAGGCCTTGGCCTGTTCGACGGGAATCTGAAAGGTGCTCTGCGGATCCAGCGCTGCCTGCGGACAACGATCGAAACCAAAGACCGGCACTTTTGCACCATTCACCACGATTTTGAAACCAGGGCCCATTGTGATCACGGAAGGGAGATCAGCCAATGCAAAGCCACTGGAAACACTCAGGGCCATCGTTGCCGCTAACATACGGATTGCCTTCATAGACTGGCTCTCCTCTACCTTATAAAGCACTACCACATAAGACTAGAACCGCTAATCACGGAGGGGTTCCCCAACGTCTTGTAGAGCAGGCCCAACGGTCCTGACGATACGGCGTCTATATTTCAAATGATCGCGTGATCATCTGAACTACGAAGCACCGTTTTACAGGTAAAGGCAATGCTCATTTACTAGACGCTAAGACGATGCGCAGAAGACACAGGCAAACACCCTTTTTTCAGGAAATATTGCATGTGCTGGAAGGGAGGTACTGCTGAAAGGAAAAGGTAGCACTACAACAAGCGCGAAGCCCTCCGTCCTGCGCGGACGAAAGGCTTGTGGAATAGCTTAATCGAGCAGATCGGCGGGAACATTACCCCCGTTTTCAGAAAGCTTTTGCAGTACTGCTTTGTGCAGCCACATGTTCATCTGCGCAGAATCCTGCAATTTGTCCGCTGGGCAATTCAGCTCTTTAGCCAGCTCCTGGCGGGCTGACAGGCTGCTGTCCAAATCAAGCAGCTTAAGCAGGTCAACAATAGAGGTCTTCCAATTGAGCTTCTCGGCATGATTAGCTGCTAATCCCTCCAGCTTGGCAGCAACATCAACCTGGCTCATGGCTTGGGGTGTGGCGCCAGTAGCTGCGCCAGCGGTCGAGGAAGACGTACCCGCAGGCGTACCCGCGGCTGCATCGGTGCTACCGGGCTGTTGTGCGGTAGGTTCGGCAGCGTGTGCTTCTTTACCAATACCAAGCTTGGACAGGATATTGCCAAATAGGCTCATATGAATTCCTCATTTATCAATCAAGACGATGACCTGCTTATGCAGGCCTTGCCTATCTTCCGACCGTCACGGTGAGGGATTAGTTTGAAATAAATGCATGCATTTTGAGATCACTACCCGTGAGGTCAAAGAGGATGTTTGTGGCAACGAGTCCCGTCAGTACATGACCATACGCTGGCAATACTAGTGAGCGCCTACCCAGCCCGGCAAAGCTTTATGCCTTCCTAAAATCATTAAGCGCTACCCGCACAGGCAGGGAAGTCTTGCCGCACTGCGCTAACGGCATTGTGCAAAGCATTCGAAAAGCTAAAGAAAATTATTGATCTCAAGAATAAGGGTCTCCAGGCCGAAAACAAGAGATCAATAAAAGCGCTAAGCAAATATTGCCCTCTCTAGGTGTCTAGGTGGGTGACGTTCTACCATCACGGCCACTAATCACCGATTCGCACTTCGTCTGGCTAATTTTCGATCAACGTCATTAAGTTTTTCTAACAGTGCGCGATAACCAAGCAAAGCGGTTTTCTGCGTAATTGACTTAATGGCGGTGACGTAATGCCCCCCTCATCAAACACTTCTCTTGCTGTTTCCTCTTTCCAGCGTGCGGCACCCTCAACGGCCGGTATCACATTAACGACTGTTGCAGTATGTGTTGTCCTGGGTGTTGCCGGTACGCTGTGGGCAGGCGGTGCATCAGCACTTAGCTGGATGCTTGCTGCTGCCCTCATTGTACTAGGCGCTCTAGCCGCGGGTTGGGGTTATGCTCGCCATCAGCAGGCGCAAAAGAACGCGGCACAAGCTTTTGCTGCGGATCTGGAACACTCCGTCAAACATAGTGCTGCGCAAGGCACTGAGCTGGATGGCGTCTGTATTGAGGTATTACCCGTCTGGGCCGAGCAGATCGAGGCGGCCCGCAGCCATACCGAAGATGCTATTACCCAGTTGACCCAGCGTTTCGCCGAGTTGGCCGGTCGTATCCATATGACTGTGGAAGGGTCTCAGGACGGTAATGCACAAGGCCTGGTATCTCTTCTGTCGTCCAGCCAGAAGGAGCTGGATGGCATCGTGACGGGTTTGCGTAAAGCTTTGTCCAGCAAGGAAATCCTGCAGCGCGAGATCACCCATCTGCATGATTTCACCGGCCAACTTCAGGCCATGGCCAAAGACGTTGCAGATGTTGCCAAGCAGACCAACCTCCTGGCGCTGAACGCAGCTATCGAGGCAGCCCGTGCTGGCGAGGCAGGGCGTGGCTTTGCGGTCGTCGCGGATGAGGTCCGTAAGCTTTCAACCCTTTCCGGCAATACCGGCCAGAAGATCAGCGAAACGGTGGAAACTGTGAACTCCGCCATTCTGCGTACCCTGGAAGCCTCCGAGCAGTATGCCCGCCAGGACGCCGAAACACTGGCAACCTCTGGTGAGGTGATTGAAAACGTCATTACTCAGTTCAATGCCAGTGCCAGTGGCCTGCTTCAACAGAGCAACACACTGCGTGAGCAGAGTGAAGCGGTAGGCGCTGAGATTGCTGACGTGCTGGTAGCCCTTCAGTTCCAGGACCGGGTCAGCCAGATGCTGAGCCATATCCGCAACGACCTCAACAAGCTTGAGCAGCATTTGCTTGAGCGTCGTTCGCTGGCCGCCCAAGGGCAGGCGTTGAAGCCTATCGATACCAAGGCCTGGCTCAATGAGCTGGCTAAGACTTACACCATGGCGGAGCAGTTGGCGGTACACCAGGGCAAGGCGCCCGCGTCCACTGCACCCTCCGACATTACCTTTTTCTAAGCCACCCCCTGTTCGAGACCATTATGAGCACGAAAAAAACCATTCTTATCGTTGATGACTCCATCTCGATCCGCCAGGTCGTCAGCATGACCCTTAAAGGGGCCGGCTATGACGTAATCGAAGGTTGCGACGGTAAAGACGCATTGACCAAGCTCGACGGCCGCAAAATTCATCTGATCGTCAGTGACGTGAACATGCCCAATATGGATGGCATCGCTTTCGTCACCGCGGCCAAGAAGCTGCCTGCTTACAAGTTCACGCCGGTCATCATGCTGACTACCGAATCGGGAGCCGACAAGAAATCAGCGGGACAAGCCGCCGGTGCCAAGGCGTGGATGGTCAAGCCCTTCCAGCCGGCCCAAATGTTGGCTGCTGTTTCAAAGCTGATTCTGCCATAACCCCTGCCGCGAGATCGTCACCATGACCGAAGCCGCTACTGAACTGCATCACCGCGTGGCCCTGGATGGCCCATTGACTATTTATACAGCAGCTGAGAGCAAGGCCAAGGTGCTCGATCCGCTCAAGGCCGGCACTCATATCGAATTTGATCTGGCGGGTGTAGATGAATTCGACTCGGCTGGCCTGCAGCTGCTCATCCTTGCAAAACAGGAAGCAGCCAGGCGTGGCTGCTCGCTTAGCCTGTGCGACCACAGCCCTGCGGTTGTCGAGTTGCTCGAGCTAAGCGGGCTAGTCAGCTTTTTTGGCGACCCACTTCTTATTCAGCCGCATCTCGCTTGAAGGCCACGCCGTGAATATCGATGACGTATTAAAGATTTTTATTGCCGAGAGCCAGGAACTCCTCCAGCAGATGGAAGATGCCCTGTTGCAGATCGAGCAGAATCCGCATGATCCGGACATCATTAATGCCATATTCCGTGCCGCTCACACTATCAAGGGCTCTGCAGGACTCTTTGGACTGGACGCTATCGTCAGCTTCACTCATGTGGCTGAAAGCGTTCTTGACCGTATCCGCAGCGGAGAAATGGCATTTAATGACACCCTGACAGCACTGTTTCTTCAGGTGTGCGATCAACTCAATGCCTTGATTGCTCATGTTGACGCTGGCGGCTCGCTCGATGAGCTTGAGCCAGCCCTCCAGAAGCAAGGTGTTGCACTGACGACGAACCTGAGTCACTACCTGTCCGGTGAGCTGGCCGTCGCTGCCGCTGCCCCACAGCGGGCAACGCAGGTTGTGCGTGAGTCATCCGATACGCCTAATGAACATTGGCACCTGTCTTTGCGCTTTGGTCCTGACGTCTTACGCAATGGCATGGATCCTCTGGCATTTTTGCGTTACCTCAATACCTTCGGGCAAATCGTTCATATCGTCACGCTGACAGAGCATGTACCTGCTGCTGATGAGATGGACCCGGAAACGAATTATCTGGGCTTCGAAGTAGCGTTTGCGACCGAGGCTGACAAGGAAACCATCGAGGGAGCCTTTGAATTCGTTCGTGAAGACAGCCAGATTCGTATTTTCCCACCGAACAGCAAGACAGTTGATTACATCCAGCTGATCAATGAGCTGCCGGAAGAAGACCTGCGCCTGGGTGAAATGCTGGTACGTTGCGGTGCCCTGACCCAGTCCGAACTGGAAAAGGCATTGCTCAAACAGTCCGAGCCGGAAGCATCGCCAGCGCCTATTGGTGAGGTGTTGATCAATGAGCAGAATGTCCAGCCACAAGTTGTGACCGCCGCGCTACAGAAGCAAAAGCAGGTCAAGGACAACCGTACGGCTGAAGGCAACCTGATTCGTGTAGATGCCAACAAGCTTGACCAGCTCATCAACCTGATCGGTGAGCTGATCATTGCAGGAGCGGGCACTCAACTGGCCGCACAGCAAAGTGGCGCAGCCCAGCTGGTAGAGTCTACTGGCGTGCTGTCCCGTCTGGTGGAAGAAGTGCGCGACTCCGCCTTGACCCTGCGAATGGTGCAGATCGGTACAACCTTCAACCGCTTCCAGCGCGTGGTACGGGATGTATCCAAGGAGTTGGGCAAGGATATCGTTCTGGAGATCAGCGGTGGCGACACCGAGCTGGACAAAACGGTAGTCGAGAAGATCGGCGATCCGCTTACGCACCTGATACGAAACTCCATGGACCACGGCATCGAGCCGGCGTCTGTGCGTCTTGAGCGCGGCAAACCTGCTCAAGGGACTGTGCGTCTGAATGCCTATCACGAGTCCAGCAGTATTGTTATTGAAGTATCGGATGACGGCGGTGGCCTTAATAAGGACCGCATCCTGCGTAAAGCGATTGAGCGCGGACTTGTCAGCGATAACCAGAGCCTGACAGACAAGGAAATCTTCAATCTGATTTTCGAACCGGGCTTTTCCACTGCCGATCAGGTCAGCAGCCTGTCAGGCCGTGGCGTAGGCATGGACGTAGTAAAGAAAAACATCACCGCCCTACGCGGTACGGTAGACCTGGACAGCATTGAAGGCGTAGGCACCACGACCCGGATTCGCCTGCCTCTGACGCTGGCCATTATCGACGGCTTCCTGATTGGTGTTGGCAAAGCTACCTATGTCGTCCCGCTGGATATGGTCGAGGAATGTATCGAGCTGACCAGCGATCAGTCTTCGGCGGCGCGCCAAAGCACGAGTGACTACATCGATTTGCGAGGCGATGCCCTCCCCTTCATTCGGCTGCGTGAACTGTTTGCCGTTGAAGACGAGCCGCCACGTCGTGAAAACGTGGTAGTCGTGAATTACGCAGGCAATCGTGCAGGCTTGGTCGTAGACCAGCTCATGGGTGAGTTTCAGACCGTTATCAAGCCACTCGGCAAGATTTTCGACAACAACCGTGCCTTGGGCGGCTTCACCATCTTGGGTAGCGGCGCCGTAGCATTAATCCTCAGTGTGCCGGGAATGATCGGCGCAATCGCACAACGGCAGGCTGCTCCCAGCACCGCCATGACCATTAATTCCTGATTGAGACAGCTATCATGAACGAAACGAGAAAAATGATGCTACTGGTAGTCTCTGCACTACTAGGCATCCTGGTCTTGGCAGGTGCTGCACAATACCAGATCAGCCGTGTATTCGAGGCAGCCAACTTTGGCAATCAGAACTCAATACCGAGCCTGCTAGCTATCGCCGCGATCAACGATCCAGCCAATAGATCTGTAAGAGCCATGTTTCTTCACTTACAGAGCAATGATCCCGTTGAAAAAGGCCAACTGGCTCAAGAAGTCAATGACCTGCAAGGAAAGGTTCAGGCTGCGCTGAAAGACTACGAAGCCCTGTTGATCAGCGACGAAGACCGTCGGTTGCTTGAACAGGACAGTCAGGCTGTTAGTGCGCTGGCCACGCTTCAGGATAAGTTGCTTCAGCTGTCCCAACGGGGCCAGTTAGACGAAGCCAGAGAAACAGTAATGGCCAACCGCCCGGTGTTTATCAAGCTGGCCGAAGCCTTGAATAATCATCGGCTGTTTAATCAGCGTGTGGCCGATGAAAATGCGGAGTTAGCTGCGAGCATCAAGGCTAACGCGACCATGATGTCTATTGCAATTGCATTGGTTACACTACTGGCGATCGGCCTGATCGGTTTCTTCATCATCCGCAGCCTGCAAAAAGTCGTGGCCGTAGCCAATCGTGTAGCAAAAGGCGATCTGCCGGATGATATTGCAGTCAAGGCAAGCGATACGACCAGCCTCATGGCAGCCATGAGCCGCATGGTGGGTACATTGCGTAGTCTGCTGGACGAAATGAACCATATGTCGAAAGAGCACGACAAGGGTGATATTGAAGTGTTCATCCCGGCTGAGCGTTTCGACGGCAGCTACCGCACCATGGCACAGGGCGTAAACGCCATGGTATCGAGCCACCTCGAAGTCCAGCAAAAAGCCATGGCCTGCGTGAAAGCATTTGGTGAAGGCAACCTGGACGCCTCTCTTGAGCGGTTCCCCGGTAAAAAGGCATTCATCAACGACAATATCGAGCAGGTCCGTGCCAACATCATGCAGCTGATCGATGAAATGCAGCGCATGTCCCGTGCTCATGACAAAGGTGACATCGACGTCTTCATTGAAGCGGCGCGTTTCAGCGGCTCCTATCAAGCGCTGGCAGAAGGCATCAATACCATGGTGGGTGGCCACCTTGAGGTACAACGCAAGGCGATGGCCTGCGTGCAGGCCTTTGGCGAGGGTAACCTTTCTACACCGCTGGAACGCTTCCCCGGCAAGAAGGCAGTTATCAATGACAACATCGAACAGGTACGCGCCAACATTCAGCGCCTGGTAGATGATGCCAGTGCGCTCAGCAATGCAGCCATGGCGGGCCAGCTGGCCACGCGGGCGGATGCCAGCCAGCACAAGGGTGACTTCCGCCGTATTGTCGAAGGTATCAACGGTACATTGGACGCCATTGTCAGCCCGGTTAATGAAGCCATGAGCGTAATGGCCGGTATTGCCCAGGGTGACCTTAGCCGTACGGTGCAAGGCAATTATCAGGGTCAGTTGCTGGAGCTTAAGCAGTCCATCAACAGTACCGTTAGCAAGCTGAACCAGATCATCACCGATGTCCGTGAGTCGGCCGATGCATTGGCCAGCGCCTCGGAAGAAATTTCGGCAACCGCCCAGTGCATGAGCCAGGCCTCAACGGAGCAGGCCGCATCGGTTGAAGAAACCAGCGCATCCATGGAGCAGATGTCCGCGTCTATCGGCCAGAATACCGAGAACGCCAAGGTTACCGACGGCATGGCCAGCAAGGCCGCTCAGGAAGCGTCCGAAGGTGGTAAGGCCGTGAAGGATACGGTCGCAGCGATGAAGACCATTGCCGACAAGATTGGCATCGTGGACGACATTGCCTACCAGACCAACCTGCTGGCCTTGAACGCAGCGATCGAAGCCGCCCGTGCGGGTGAGCACGGCAAGGGCTTTGCGGTTGTAGCGGCTGAAGTGCGCAAGCTGGCCGAGCGTAGTCAGATTGCAGCTCAGGAAATCGGCAACGTAGCCAAGGGCAGCGTTGACCTTGCCGAGCGTGCCGGTACATTGCTGGATGAAATCGTGCCCTCGATCGGCAAAACGTCCGATCTGGTGCAAGAGATTGCGGCCGCATCGGAGGAGCAGAGTTCAGGCGTCAGCCAGATCAACGCGGCCATGGGTCAGTTGAGCCAGATTACGCAACAAAATGCTTCTGCCTCTGAAGAGTTGGCGGCAACGGCCGAAGAAATGAGCAGTCAGGCTGAGCAGTTGCAGCGTCTGATGAGTTTTTTCAACAGCGATGGTCACACAGCTACGGCTGATCTTCAGCGTGCAATGGATCATGTTCGTCCGCTCACGGAGCAGGTACGCACCAAAGCTCAGGCCCATCCGCATGCTGCAACGGCATCCGGGACGTTACCAGAAGGCTTCATCCGCTTCCAAGGCTGATGGCCATAGGGCGCCTGCATCTCTGCAGGCGCCCTTCTATTTAAATCTTTTTAACCCAGGTTTCCAAAAGGTTTACCTGTGAGGCTGATCATGACTGTTTCAAAGAAGATGCTTCTTCTGGTGCTTTCCGCATTGCTCGGTATTGTGCTGCTGGCAGGAACAGGCCAGTACCAGATCAACCGCGTATTCCATGCGGCCAACTATGGCAATGACAATACAATACCTAGCCTGGTTTCAATCAACACCATCAGCGGCTATGTCGATGACGCAATCAAGAGCATGTATCTCCACATCTTGAGTGGCGACCAGACTCGTATGAGCGAGCTTGAGCGAGACCAGGCGGCACTTCGTAACCGAATCGAAGATGAGCTAAAGCACTACGAAACCATCGTATCGAATGATGAGGATCGTCGACTGCTGGAGGCGGACCGCCAAGCTATCAATGGGCTTAAAGATCTTGAAGGAAAAGTTCTTCCCCTGTCGAGGCAGGACCAGGCAGAGGAAGCCACGACCAGTCTGCTGGCTAATCTTCACGTTATAACTCAAGTCAATCATGCGTTGGATGTGCACCGTGACTTTAACCGGAAGTTAGGAACCCAGGGTGCGGAAACTGCCGATACCTTAAGAGGCACGGCTACGCTGATCTCCGTCTTGATTGCCTTGGCTACACTGGTAGCGGTAGGTCTGATCGGCTTTGTGATTACCCGCAGCCTGCTTCGCCAACTTGGCGGCGAGCCTGCCGATGTTGCAGCCATGGCTAATCGTGTTGCGGCCGGTGACTTGCCTAACGAGATTGCACTGAAAGCAGGCGACTCCACCAGCCTCATGGCAGCCATGAGCCGTATGGTAGAAAGCATACGGGGCCTGCTCACTGAAATGAATCGCATGTCTACCGAACACGACAAGGGTGAAACCGACGCGTTCATTCCGGCCGATCGTTTCGAGGGTAGCTACCGCACCATGGCACAAGGCGTAAATGATATGGTCAAGGGCCATATCGACGACCAGCGCAGCGCCATGGCCTGCGTAAAAGGCTTTGGTGAAGGCAACCTGGACGCTCCCCTGGCTCGCCTGCCGGGTAAAAAAGCATTTATTAATGACAACATTGAGCAGGTGCGCGCCAACATCAAAGCGCTTGTGGTCGATACCCAGCAGCTCAGTCAGTCCGCTATGGCAGGCCAGCTTGGGGATCGCGCTGACGTCGCTCAACATCAGGGCGAGTTCCGCCGTATCGTCGAAGGCATCAACGGTACCTTAGACGCCATCGTCGCGCCGCTAAGCGAAGCGATGGACGTCATGGGCGCGCTATCCAATGGCGACCTGGGCCGCACTATCCAGGGTGACTATCAAGGTCAGCTGCTAGAGCTCAAGCAGTCGGTCAATAGCACCGTTAACAAGCTGTCCCAGATCATCATGGATGTCCGTGACTCGGCCGATGCATTAGCCAGTGCATCGGAGGAAATTTCAGCCACCGCGCAGAGCATGAGCCAGGCGTCTTCAGAACAGGCCGCATCGGTTGAAGAAACCAGTGCATCTATGGAAGAGATGTCTGCCTCCATTTCGCAGAACACCGAAAACGCCAAGGTTACTGATGGCATGGCCAGCAAGGCCGCAAAAGAAGCCATTGAAGGCGGCCAGGCTGTTCGTGAGACCACCAGTGCCATGCAGAGCATTGCCGACAAGATTGGTATCGTGGACGACATCGCCTACCAGACCAATCTGCTGGCCTTGAACGCGGCAATCGAAGCCGCCCGTGCGGGTGAGCACGGCAAGGGCTTTGCGGTTGTAGCGGCTGAAGTGCGCAAGCTGGCCGAGCGTAGCCAGGTGGCGGCGCAGGAGATTGGCAACGTGGCCAAGGGCAGCGTTGCTCTGGCTGAGCGCGCCGGTACGTTACTGGATCAGATCGTTCCTTCGATTACCAAAACCTCTGATCTGGTACAGGAAATCGCGGCCGCATCGGAGGAGCAGAGCTCGGGCGTAGGTCAGATCAACGCTGCGATGGGCCAGCTCAATCAAATTACGCAACAAAATGCATCTGCCTCTGAAGAATTGGCGGCAACGGCCGAAGAAATGAGTAGCCAAGCAGAAAAACTGCAGCAGTTGATGAGCTTCTTCTCAGCCCATCGTGCCGCAGCCGATTTGCAGCGTGCCATCGATCATGTCAGGCCGGCCTCTAGCAGGCCGAGCCACAGCAGGGATCGGGTCATGGCGCAACGTCCACTTCGCACAGGCTCGTCACCGGAAGGATTCGTCCGGTTCGAGGAATAAAACATGAGTACCGATGTGACTACTGCGTTGCTCCCCTCAAGCGGTGAAGCTGAGCGTCAACACCTGACCTTTGTAGTGAAGGGTGAGACCTTTGCCGTGGATACGCTGTGCGTACGGGAGATTATCGAATACGGCCAGCTTACTGTCGTCCCGCTGATGCCAGCGTTTATCTGCGGGGTGATCAATTTGCGCGGGGCCGTTGTCCCGGTCATTGACCTGGAAGCACGGTTTGGGGGAGTACGTACGGCAACTACATCGCGTACCTGTGTCGTGATTCTCGAAACCCAGGACGAGGAGCAACCACAAGTCATTGGCATAGTGGTTGATGCTGTAAGTGAAGTGCTCGAAATCCCCCTGGAACAGGTAAGGCCGGCGCCAGCATTCGGGAGCCGTATCCGCACTGATTTCATTCAGGGAATTACCAAAATCAATGATGAGTTCGTCGTACTGCTCAACGTCAGCCAGGTGCTGTCGATCAGCGAGATTGCCGGGCTCGTCAGTAACCCACAAACCGCTATGGCCTTCGGTAGCGCGCGTACAGCGCTTCCGCAGCGCTCGTTGTAATTCTCGGAGTCATAGCCATGTTTAGAAACATGCGTGTTACCACCAAACTTGCCCTGGGCTTCGGCACTGTCGTTGCTCTTCTAGTTGTCGTGATTCTAGTGGGCATCGTCAATATGACGGCCATGAAAAAGTCATCAGACACGATGTCTTTGGATCGTTTTCCAAAGACCGAGATGGCTAATGTTCTGATTCAGAACACGCTCAATGTGGGGCGTCTGATTCGTAATATTTTGTTGGTCGATGACGCCAGCAAAAATCAGGAATACAGGGAGCGTATACAGAAGTATCGCGCGGCCAATGTTGAAGTCATGAAGAAGCTTGAGCAGAGCATCTATTCTGAAGAAGGAATCAAGCGCTTTAAGGAAGTTGTTGCCAAGCGTGAAATGTTACAAGGCAAATATGAGCCTTTGTACAAGTTAGCAGAAACGGATCACAACCAAGCCGTACAGTACCTGCTGACCGAGTTCACGCCAACGAATAACCTCTTTGTTGAGTCGCTTGAATCGCTGAATCAGTTCATGAAGGACGAAATGGATAAGGCGGGCGTCCAGGCCACTGAGTCTTTTGAGTCGGCGCGCATGCTTATGATCAGCATCGGCATTGCAGCGGTTATCATTGCCATGATCCTGGGCTTTGTTATTGCTCGTAGCCTCATCAAGCAATTGGGTGGCGAACCGGCCTATGCGGCTGAAGTCGTTAGCCGCGTTGCTGCCGGTGACCTGAGTGTCAACGTGGTTACCAAGCCCGGCGATACCACCAGCATGCTGGCGGCCATCAAAGGCATGACAGACAAACTGGCTCATATCATCAGTGAGGTGCGCGGTTCTGCTGATGCGCTGTCCAGTGCCTCCGAGCAGGTTTCTGCAACTGCACAAAGCATGAGTCAGGCCTCTTCTGAGCAAGCCGCGTCGGTTGAAGAAACCAGCGCATCCATGGAGCAGATGTCTGCCTCTATTGGCCAGAATACCGAGAACGCCAAGGTTACCGACGGCATGGCCAGCAAGGCCGCTCAGGAAGCAGCTGAAGGTGGTAAGGCCGTGAAGGATACGGTTGCGGCGATGAAGACCATTGCCGACAAGATTGGTATCGTGGACGACATTGCCTACCAGACCAACCTGCTGGCCTTGAACGCAGCGATCGAAGCCGCGCGTGCGGGTGAGCATGGCAAGGGCTTTGCGGTTGTAGCGGCTGAAGTGCGCAAGCTGGCCGAGCGTAGTCAGATTGCAGCTCAGGAAATTGGCAATGTAGCCAAGACAAGCGTCGCCTTGGCCGAGCGTGCCGGTACATTGCTGGACGAAATCGTACCCTCGATCGGCAAGACGTCCGACCTGGTACAAGAGATTGCGGCCGCATCCGAAGAGCAAACCTCAGGTGTAGGCCAGATCAACACCGCGATGAACCAATTGAGCCAAATCACTCAGCAGAACGCTTCCGCCTCGGAAGAGCTGGCTGCGACCTCTGAAGAAATGAGTGGTCAGGCTGAACAGCTGCAACAGCTGATGGAGTACTTCACATTAGGGGGCGCTGCGGGTGTGGCCCAGGCTGAGGCTCCGCGTAGCCAGCCACCTGCAGCTGCTCCTTCCAGGAAGTCTGCTCCTGCACGAGAGTTTCATCAGGCTGCAGGCCAGATGGCAGGTGTTCCCGCCGGCTTTGTTCGGTTCAAGGACTAATCGTCATGAGTGTGTACAACGCTAACCGAGTTGCCGTGACTGTAGAGCAGCCACGGCAATACCTAACCTTCTCGCTCAAGGGCGAAATGTTTGCCGTGAGTACCACCTGTGTACGGGAGATCATTGAATATGGCCCTGTAACCGCAATGCCGATGATGCCTCCCAGCATTCGGGGCGTTATCAACCTACGTGGCGCTGCGGTGCCAGTGCTTGACCTCGGGGTGCGCTTTAGCGGCACCCCTACCGAGGCTAACCGCCGTAGCTGTATTGTCATGCTGGAGCTGAGCGTAGAGGGTCGGCAACAGGTATTTGGGATCATCGTGGATGCCGTCAGCGAAGTCCTCGAAATTGCTTCCGATGCCATCGAGTCGGCTCCCCGTTTCGGCGCTCATATCCGTACCGACTTCATCCTCGGCATGGCTAAGCGCGAAAGTGGTTTCGTTATTATTCTAAACATAGACCAGGTTCTCAATGTCGAGGATGTGGGCTACTTGGCAGCCCAGGCCTGACTTCGGACGGTACTCCATGGATAACCTCGCCCTATCGGATAATGAGTTCAAGAAGTTTCGTGGAATGATTTACGAAACCGCTGGCATCAGCATGTCCGAATCGAAAAAACCGCTGGTCAGTGGCCGCTTGGCCAAGCGGGTTCGTCAGCGAGGTCTTGCCAGTTACAGTGCGTATTTTGATGTGCTGATGCGCGATCGGAACGAGTTTCAGATGGCGGTAGACCTATTAACCACCAACGAAACCTATTTCTTTCGGGAGCCCAAGCACTTCGAATTTCTGCGCACAGTGGTGCTTCCAGAGATACGTGACCGCGCATCCATCCGCATCTGGAGTGGTGCCTGCTCCACCGGCGAGGAGCCTTACACGCTCGCGCTGACCCTGGCCGACACGCTTGGTACACGTCCATGGGAAATTGTTGCATCCGACATTAGTACCCGAGTCTTGGAAAAGGCGCGTCGAGGCCAATACCCTTTGGAAGATGCTGAAGGTATTCCTAAAGCGCTACTGCATAAACACTGCTTCAAAGGCATCGGTCAAAATGAAGGCCTGTTTCTCATCGACCCGAACCTGACGGCACGCATTACCTTTCGACAAATTAATCTCAATACTACGCTGCCTGACGTCGGTCAGTTTGAGGTGATCTTTTTGCGCAATGTAATGATCTATTTTGATAACGATACCAAGCGTCAGGTAGTCCAACGTCTCGTAAACCATCTGCGGCCAGGAGGTTATTTCGTGGTGAGTCACTCGGAAAGCCTCAACGGCATTACCGATGCCCTCAAAATGGTCAAACCCTCTATTTATCAGAAGCCTCATGCCTGAGCCAACTCAGATCAAAGACGTCTATCTTAGGCCTGGAGAACTGCATTTCGGTGGCGGTGACACGCGCATCCGAACGTTGCTGGGCTCTTGTGTAGCCCTGGTTTTCTGGCACCCGCAACGCCAGTTGGGCGGCATGTGCCATTACCTGCTCCCTACACGCAGCAAAGGCCACAAGCCGTCCGATCGGCTTGATGGTCATTATGGTGACGAGGCGCTGGCGTTATTGCTACAGGCTATCCAAATGGCAGGTACACAGCCCTCCGAGTTTACGTTGCGCGTGTTTGGTGGAGGCAATATGTTTCCGGGAATCGTACGCAACGAAAAGGATCACATCGGCTTGCAGAACGTCAAGGCTGCCAAACGCCTCTTGCAGGCGCATGGGCTTGTCTGCAGTGCAAGCCACGTAGAAGGTATCGGTCATCGACGCCTGAGTTTTTCTATTTGGGATGGGGAGGTCAAGCTTGAACAGTCATCTCCTGTACAGCTTTCGCCTCGTTAAAGAGATCGCCTATGACCAGCATTAAGGTACTTATCGTCGATGACTCCGCTGTGGTTCGGCAGGTACTGTCTTCCACCCTGGGCGGCGATGCGGCCATTGACGTTATCGGTGTGGCGGCCGATCCGATTTTCGCTATGGATAAGATGAACAAGCAGTGGCCGGATGTCATTGTTCTGGATGTCGAAATGCCTCGTATGGACGGCATTACCTTTCTAAAGAAAATTATGTCCGAGCGCCCGACTCCAATTGTTATTTGCTCAACCCTTACGGAAAAAGGCGCGGCTACGACAATGCAGGCGTTATCAGCCGGTGCGGTCAGCTTTGTGACCAAGCCTCAGGCAGGGCTACGCCAGTTCCTGGTTGAAAGTAGCCATGAGCTGATCAATGCGGTAAAAGCTGCTGCCCGAGCGAATCTGCGAAAAATACCAGCCAAACCGGCGATGAGCGTCACGCCTAAACTGAGTGCAGACGCTATCCTGCCACCGGGTCAGGCAATGACCCGAACGACTGACACGGTCGTGAGTATTGGTACTTCCACCGGCGGCACACAAGCGCTAGAACTGGTGTTGACTGCCCTGCCTCGGGTCTGTCCTGGCATCGTCATTGTGCAACACATGCCTGAGCGTTTCACTGCCGCTTTTGCTGAGCGCCTGAATGGGCTGTGTCAGATTGAGGTACGTGAGGCACAACACGGCGATCGCGTCATTCCTGGACTGGCCCTGATAGCCCCCGGTGGGCGACATATGCTGCTCAAACGCAATGGAGCGCAGTACCAAGTGGAAATCGTCGATGGCCCTCCCGTGAGCCGTCATCGCCCTTCTGTTGACGTCCTGTTCCGTTCGACTGCGCGTTGCGCCGGCAAAAATGCACTGGGCATCATCATGACGGGCATGGGTGACGATGGCGCAAGAGGCCTAAAGGAAATGCGCGAAGCAGGTGCCAAAACGCTGGGCCAGGACGAGCAGAGCTGTATTGTGTATGGAATGCCCAAAGAAGCCTTTAAGCTGGGCGCAGTAGAACGTGAGTTGCCACTGGACCAGATTCCCGCGGCCATCTTGAGTATGGCCCGCTAAGCGCTTACCCGTATAGCTTCATAACGGCTCGGCTGCACGTGGCCGAGCGTGCCGAGCCATGTCGGTTACTGCTGCACAGGTATGCATCTCTGCGTATACCTGCCGGTCTATCACTACACCGACAAGTTAGTGATGTGATGGTCATTAATAACCGTCACGCTAGAGCATCACTCAAGACAGAACTCGATAGTGATAACGGTAGCGGGTTTCAAAGCCAAGCGAGCGGTATAAGGCCAGTGCAGCGCTATTGGAGCAGGTTACCTGCAAGTAGGCCTGCCTGGCACCTTGAGTTTTTCCCCACTCAATCAGTTTCTTGACTAGCTGTCGCCCATGACCGCGCCCACGCCAAGCGGGTGCCACCACCACGTCGAATAGCCCTACCCAGTCACCTTCTGCCACTGCCAGCCCATAACCGATAAGTTGTCCTTCTTCATAAACTGTTGCATAAGCGACAGGCCAGGCAATGGTATCGAGCAAGGCATTGTGCTGCTGACGGTGGATGGCATCTAAGCCATTTAGCAAGGCAAAGCCGTCGCTCCATGTAGAACTGCGCATGGGTTCCAATATAATGGTATCTCCATTCGCCCTTCGGTTTCCTACTGGCAGTGTCATTACCTCTGTAGGGTCGACCTGTTGGTAGCCAGCCGCCTCCAACTGCCTGTCCGGCTCATCACCTGCCAAAGGTGTTAACCGAAAGATCGTAGGTAAGCCCTGCCGCTGGTATAGCGCCTCAACATAAGACCGTACCGCATCAAACGAGGCCGTTGGTTGCCAGGCGTTGGCTGAATTGGCACGCTTGGTATAGCCATTCGCCAGACGCAGTATCCAGCCTTCGTAAAAGACTGTTTGCCGGGCAGGCCAGGCGTTAAAGGCGCACGCTTCAAGCGCAGAGATAACAGTCATAACTCTTTTCCTGTATGGGCTTAAAGCATGGCCCCATCGGAAAGCTCATTTCAAGTGAAATAGGATAAGCCTCCCCTACTCCTTGCTATGAGCAGTACAAATCCTGGTAGCGCCTCCGTTGGCAGGCGGATTAGCTTTTAAGATCAAGCTTAAGAGATTGACTGCTATACGTTAACTCAGGCGTAGTCAGATCTATAGGCATGGATTAAGCCAGATGGCTAACGTAAAGCCCTAACACCACTCTTCAGTCTAAGCAGGGCCGATACGTATTGGGCTCCATTGAGCCTATTCATCTATACCTCATCCTGACATTGATCGATTGAACGGTTTTATCGGCATATACAGTCGATCCCCAAACAGCCTGTTTTTCCACCGGCTGACCGCAGCCCACGTCTTTCCTGTCTTTGAGGAAGAAACCCGTTTACGACTCATTCTTATCAAATACATGAAGCAGGCTATTTCCGCCTTGGTAATACCTCATACTGACAGTATTGAGGGTGAGGTATATGGGCAAATGCCTTGCTTCGCTCCTTAAAGGCCAAGCAACCTGCTCCCTTTGAATATGAGGCTTTGGCCCAGCAGAAATAAGGCAATCACGGACGTTACAACTATCTCCCAGAGAGACCACCGCTGTACCTTTCCAGATAAGCAGAGGTAGATACGCCATCTTTACAATAAATGTGTCGCTCCGGAGACCTTACACCCCTCTAAAACGCTGCCAGCGCTAGTGAGATGTCACCATGGGTTCATACTCTTTTCGAGCGGTCTCTTAACAGGATGCTGAGCCAGCACTGCAACAGAGGAATACTCAGAACAACCGTTTTGATCATTAATGAGGTTGTGTCATGCCTTACCCACTTTTTGATGCTCACTGCCACATCATAGACTCTCGGTTTCCTCTTGAATCCAATCATGGATACACCCCTCCTCCGTATACAGCCGAGCATTACCAAATGGATGCCAGTGCGCTGGGCATTACAGGAGGAGCAGTCGTCTCAGGCTCTTTTCAGGGCTTCGACCAAACCTACTTGATCTCTGCTTTGGATACGCTTGGTCCCCACTATGTGGGAGTCACCCAGCTTCCTGAAACAGTAGGGGACGATACAATTCTGTCGCTAGAACAAGCAGGCGTCAGAGCAATACGCTTCAATGCACGGAGAGGAGGTTCTGCAGGACTAAATGAGCTGGAGCGTTTTTCTCGGCGTATCCATGAGCTGGCAGGCTGGCATGTTGAGCTTTATATCGACTCACGAGCGCTGGCAGATTTGATGCCACGTCTAAAACACGTTCCTAAATTGGTTATTGACCATCTCGGCCTTTCCACTCAAGGCTTACCTTCTTTACTTTCGCTAGTCGAAAGAGGCGCATGGGTTAAAGCAACTGGGTTTAGCCGAGGTGATCTAGACATTGCGCGAACATTAAAAGCCATCAGTGCAATAAATCCTGATGCACTTTTGTTCGGTACAGACCTTCCGTCTACGCGAGCGCCACGCCCCTTTAACCGTTGCGACATTAGGCTCATCCAGGAAGCTCTAGAGGAGTCACTGATGCGCAAGGTTTTTTACGAGAACGCTATCCAGCTGTATCGACCCAAGACGCACTAAAATAGCTGTAGCCTGTACGGGTAACAGGCTACGCGGCAACGCCTCGTTAATCTCGGTTGACCGAGCAAAGCCGAATTGAGTCGGCAAGAACGTCAATCGCCTGGGGACGCGGAAAACTTGCACGCCATGCAATGGCAATTGTTCGAAACGGTGCGGGTGAAGTGAATGGACGAATTTCTATTAGCCCTGACGCGTAGTGGTGGCTTTCCAATGCAGAAAGCGGAAGCACCGAAACCCCCAACCCTGAAGCAACCATATGACGAATCGTTTCAAGGGAAGAGGACTCAACCTGGGTATGCTTGGACTCAACGCCTGGCTTTTTAATTGTCGGACAAGCCTCCAAGACCTGATCACGAAAACAATGCCCCTCCCCTAGTAGTAACAGACTCATCTCATCCAACTTTGCATTTTCGATGCTCTTGAGGTCTGCCCAAGGATGCTTAGCCGGCATCATTACATAGAACGGCTCATCGTATAGCGGCTTGGTCAGTACGTCTGCCTCACTAAAAGGCAGCGCAACAATAATGGCATCCAGCTCGCCTGTTCTTAGCTTGTCACGTAAAACAGGGGTGAAGTTCTCCTCTATATAAAGAGGCATTTCAGGAGCGACACGATTTAACTGTGGGATTAAATGGGGGTAAAGATAAGGGCCTACCGTATAAATTGCGCCAACCTTAAGTGGCGCACTCAACTGATTTTTACCCGCCTTGGCAAGATCACGAATGCCTTGCGCCTGCTCTAGAACTTTTTGCGCCTGAACAACGATATTTTCACCAGTAGGCGTCAGGCGCACATTGGTCTTACTACGTTCAAAAATCAAAATGCCTAGTTCGTCTTCAAGCTTCTTGACGCCCACCGACAACGTTGGCTGGCTAACGTGACAGCGTTCCGCGGCACGACCAAAATGTTGTTCTTGAGCAAGCGTTACGATATAGCGCAGTTCTGTCAGAGTCATTTGAGTCTATTCACTCACACAGTTAAGTTTGTTGAATCATTTATCGGCCGACTGGCAGATTTCTTTTGCATTACACATGGCATAGCGTCCTTTGCGATAAGGGTTACACCATGCCTTTGCGCCGAAGATATTTACTTCCCTTTGCAAATGATCTTTGCCGTGTTTATGTTTTGAATCTGCCAGGAACTTAACCTAAGTGAAAGTGTCTAGTGGTTCTCACATATCACAAGGACGGTAGGCGATATGGTGGTGCCTCATCACGAACAGGCTCAGGACATGATCCGCGCAGGATTAGCGCCCCTAACTTGTCATTTCACGCCCAAAACAGCGCTAGGGTTTATGACCTTTACAGCATCCGATAAATCGGGTCGCATAGTTTACAGGTCAGAACGCCTTGTCCCTTTGTTTTATGCCAATCGCCGCGCCCTTCGTCTCTACTTATGTAAAGTCCGAAGAGAGCTTATCAACAAGGGATTTTCCTTAAGCGCCTGGGATGACAATATGTCTTTACAGGATTTAGGGAATTGGTCTGAACGACTAAACTCTACACGTAATAATCGCACCCGCTAGGACAAGCCAAGCGCAAGCTTGAGGTATAGACAACTTCGTCTTTGCATAAAAAACGCCCTCATGGGCGTTTTTTTGTAGCCGTATATTTTACAGGTGCAAGTCATCAGGTGACTCTTATCCTTATTCGATGCTGGCTTTACTGCCTATTACTAATCCCTCTGCAAACCTGTCTCCTCAGGTTATAAGGCACGGCTATCAACTGTCGTAGTGGGAAGTTGAAAGCTGTCAGTTTCTAACAAACCGTAGATCAAATAGAGAAGACGGATAGAGCTATGCCCCACTCCTTCTATTTTCCTGCTTAATCGTTTATCTCATTAATAAGTTTCCCTACTAGGGACTTTCACTTACTGATAACTCATCAGCCTACTACTCGCCTCTCTTACAAATCTGTTTGCAGCAAAGAGTTGAAGCTAGCGCTGCTCTTTAGTCAGTAATTTAACAACTTCTTTAGCATTACCGGATAAATATAAATAGTCCCTACTAGGGACTCGAATAATAGGCGTGCTAGTTGTGCTCAGGAGATTCCCTACTAGGGACTATTAGCTAGGCCTAGAAATGAGCAAACACCTAAACAAATAAGCATTAAAAATAGGTGCTTGTCTGTTACGATAACGATAATACATAGCCTCAACGAAGAGGATGGAAAATGGCCCGGAGCGGATCGGCTGTGCAGAAAGAAGAAAAGAAGACGGTTGTGATTGCTATCGCTAATCACAAAGGGGGAGTAGGAAAGACAACGACCTGTATTAACCTAGCAGATAACTTGGCCCAAATGGGCAAACTGGTCTGTGTAGTTGATATGGATCCTCAGGCTAACGCCAGTCAGCATATTGGCATGTCTCACCCTGCAGAGATAAATTATACAACTGCCGAGCTACTGACGAATCCTGAGCTGCCACTGACTTATTTCGTGCATGACGAAACCCGAATAGATGGCGTAGCACTCATCTACGGAAGCATGGCATTGGATAATGCTGACGATGCGTTACGCATGGAACCGCGCCCTAATGAAGTCTTGCGGGATCGCCTTCAACCTCTACTAGGTAAGGCTGATTACATTATTATAGATTGCCCACCGAGCCTCAGACTGCTCACATCAAATGCGCTAGCAGCAGCCACGCACTTATTGATTCCTGTCGAATCAGGATCACCTTATGGTCTATACGGCTTAGCCGACTTGACCAAGCGCGTTCAGCAAATCACGCGTATAAATCCAACATTGATAAATCTAGGTGCACTGCTAATTCGCCATGATGATCGCCAACTGGTTTGTCAAAACATCGAGCAAAAAGCGATGGGACTATTTGGAAAGCTTGTCCCTGTAAAAATAGGCACGACAACCAAGATCAATCAGTCATCCACCGTTCAAACCTCTTTGCGAATGTTTGACTCGACGAACAAAGTGGCCAAGCAATACAAAGAATTGGCCAAATACATCGATAACGAGACTGCAGCCTAAGAGCACGATATGGAAAAGAAATCGACTTCTTCACAAAACGCACCTAAGCAAAAGCTGGGCTCTATCCTTGCTCAAGGCTTGGTCAGCCAGATATCTCGTCATTCGGCTGTCCAACAGGTGGAGGATTTGAAATCCCACCGGGTGCCTCGCTCAATTCCTGTAGATCTGGTTGATGCAAACCCCTATCAACCACGCTTAGTCTTTGATGAGGAGTATATTGAAGAGCTTGCGTTCTCGATCGAAGAGGAGGGACTGTTAAGCCCAATCAATGTGCGCATTGCTGGCGAGCGTTATGAGCTGATTGCAGGTGAGTGCCGACTACGTGCTCACAAAAAGCTCGGCAAGAAATATATTGATGCACTAGTAGAAGTTGTCGATGATTTCGAAAGTGCACTGCGCAGCCTCTTTGAGAATATACATCGTAAAGACCTATCCGACTTTGAGAAATACCATGCTATTACTCGAATGCGTACGTCTTTCACCCAGGTGAACGATCTACAACGAAAGCTCGATATCAGCAAATCACAGCTTTATCGCATTATGGCCTTTGGTGCCCTTCCAGACTCCAGCCTCAATATGTTGAAGGCGAATCCTAAAATGCTCGGTGCTAACGCAGTCGATGCATTAAAGCCTGTTATCAAAGAAGTTCAGGCGGCAGGCTTGGACTATGAGTCTGCGTTGAACAAGGCATTGAGAGACCTTGCCAATGGAAAACTGGCACAAGCTGGATTGGCCAAGCGTATTCGTGAAGACCTACTGGCTAGATCGACCGCCACGCCTAAAGCTCCGGCACCGAGCGAAGACATTGTTATCGGGGAGAAAAAGGTTGCTCGTGTTTCAACCAAAAAGGACAGGGTTATCTTTGAATTGGATCGTAAAACATTTAGCGATGCCCAATTAAGCGAACTGAGAGCTCTGATCAGTAATCTGGCTGAACAGGGAGCAGACCCCAGTGAATGATGATAAAGAACAGCCTGCTCCAGAGAAAGCAGAGCGGAAGGGTAGGGCACCCCGTGAAACAGCGCTTACCCGGATACAACAACGGGCTGAAAAGGTAATTGAAGAGAAGGTAAATCAGCTACCACTTTGGGCAGATGATCTTCGTAGCGCGCCGAATGAAATGCTGCGTAGTGCCTTGTTCACTGTAGGCAATCGAAACCAAGCCAGAGAGTTCATTAATGGCCGTGAACTACATTGCTACGGCAATGCACGAATTTACTATACCGGCCAGGAGCTTCGCCAAGAAGACGACATGGATGTCTGGCTCCAGGTTGTGCATATGGCCCGCACAGAAAAGTTAGGCAATCGCGTAAGCTTTCGTCCTTCAGAAATGAAGAAGGAATTACGTTGGCCAAGAGGCAAGGACTACACACAAAAATTATTAAACGTGCTGGAGCGTCTTAAAGCGACGTCTGTACGTATTGAATCGACCCGACTCGGTAAGGGTGTTGGTGTTTCTCTATTACGGCGCTTTGAGTACACAACGGAAGAAGGCGATCTTAGTGACACTTGGCATGTTGAGATTGAGCCTGAAATGGCCATTCTTTTTGCAGCTGATGTCTATACAACGCGTCTGGATTGGCAGTCACGCTTGGAATTACGGCCTTTGGCAAAGTGGCTGCATGGTTTCTATGGTACCCACCGTGAGCCGTATGGCATTAAGGTAGAGACTATTAGAGAGTCATGCGGATCTAAAGCCAAAACAGAGGCAAAATTCAAGCAAATGCTACGTGATGCGTTGGATGAGCTTAAGAATATTGATTTTCTCAAGGAATGGGATATAGGTAAGGACAATATTGTTAGGGTGGTTCGAAACAATAGACCATTACTCAAAGGCGAATAGTTTCTAAAACTAAAAAACGGAGCATTAGGCTCCGTTTTTTGTGTCAGCCCCGTTGATAAACGGTCTGCAATTTAAATTTTGCCGCTGTGTTCAGTAAGCCTTATGAGGCCTAAGCCCTCACTAACCCGTTTTTAGTAGGCTCAGGAAGCTTTATAAGGCGCCAAAACGAGAGCAAATGTCAGGATGAGGTAGTTTCTCAGCCTAATTTTAAGGTTTCGCTCGCTTAATGTCAGGATGAGGTAGTTTTTGAGAAAACTAAGCGTGAGGTTTGGTGAGTATTTACTGGAGCATGTAAGCGGTTTTTTTGAGAATTCTTGCTTTGGACTCTTCAATATTAAAAAAAATCCTTACAAATCAATCACTTAACCAAATATACCTCATTCTGACATTCGCTTTAGGTAGGTTAAGGATCATAACAGGGGGTATTGCCCGATACGGAGAAGCAGAAAAAAAGCTTAAGAATTAGAGAGTTATCTCTATAAAAATGGGAAATAGGCCAGCCTATTCGCTGGAAAAGGGATTATTGAAAGCTTCATCTAAAATGATAAAACTCTTAAATATCAGTAACTTACATAAAAATCTACGTCATCTTGACATTCCATACGTCAAGATGACGTATCAATACCTCATAATGACACCGTTACGCTAATCTAAAAATATTGTTTAAAATCAATAACTTAAATAGGTATGGGTAATTTTTTAGCAGGCCATACGTCAACATGACGTACAAATACGTCATGTTGACAGGCAAATACCTCATGTTGACGTATAAAAACGTCATGTTGACGTTATGCTGTTTGATAAAAAAACGTTATCTTTCAGTTACTTAGGACGGATATCCACACCCTATAACCTTCTTTTAACCTTAAATAACCTTCTTTTAACCAGGCATAAGGATCTTTCTAGATCTTTTTAGAGAAAGGGCTATGTGCATAGCCTTCTACAACTGATTGAGTCGTAAGCAATGAGTGCTTAGTTTTTAGAGGTGAAGACCCTACTTATACCTCAAGCTGACAGTGTTCCCTTAATCATCCACAACTTGCTTCGGATTAGGCCCTGGTGTTCAAAGCAGCATCGTTACAGTGCTTGTAAACGCTGCTAAGGAGATCCTGAATGGACATTTGCGTAGAAAACATTAAACACCTTAGCCGTGATGCTACTATTTTATAATACCACTACTTACATATGAATGCATCAATAATACTTCATATTAACTTAACTATAGGATTTATATACAGCAGACATAGATGATCTAATTAGGATTTCTGTTAATATGAGGTAGATATGAGGAGTGGTATTAGAAAATATGTTTAGGGATCTTGAGTCAGCCTACGAGCACCTTAAACAGGCTGTCGCTTATCTAAATGCCCACTGGTCAACCTGTGTCATTTCAGGCGAAGTATGGTCGCTCCCTATTTTGAGTGAGCAAGTAGCGCTAAAAGAAATCACTCCTGTCTTAGTGCAAGGCAGGCAGGCCATAGAGATAAGCCAAACGATGCTTCAACAGTTTGAGCTGGAGGCTGATCAAGCCCCGGGAACTGTCAAACGGTTACCCGGATGGTTTTTGCTGAGTGATTCTGTTCTTGAGCAGATACGTAACGTTAATCGGATGAAAGATGTTGTGCAGGCTGAGATCGAGCGTGTAAGGCTAAAGAAGGGGCTGGCCGAGACTGCACGTACTCGTTTGGCGCGAGAAGCCTTGGGAGCGCGTATCAGCCTTAAACAACTGACACGTCATATTCAGGCCTTTGATGCTACGCCTCGCTTGTTAAGCTTTACCTGGGCTGGTCATACTGGCAAGACAAAGCGAGTACCGGTTGGAGAGGTGAGAAGCCGATTGGAAAGGCTGGCTCAACTACAGATGCAAGGCAAAGGCATAGACATTCAGGATACGCCTGCGGGTACTGCTTTACGGGTGATCCATAATCTGGCTGATCATGCCCGGCTGGTAAAGGTTGAAAAGGTAGCACCTCATCCACGAGTCAACATATTTTTTAGCCACCGCTCCCGATACGATGCCATGCTGCATGCCAATTTGCCTTTGTTCTTTTTGGCAGGCGAACAGCAGACTGAGATCGTTGGATTAAAAGACTTTAATTTCGAGAACCGTATTGCGCCGCGGCGCAATAATAAAGACAGCCAGCGAATTCCTGTGCTTCCTGAATACGGTCTGTATATAGATGAGGATGAGCTGTGGGGGCGGGCGAGTCCGAGCATGCAGCTCAGTCCGCTCGCATTCGAAAGTACATACCGAGCACGGCTAAAAAATAAATCGTGAGATATGAAAAAGGCCTGCTTCAAGCAGGCCTTTTCTTACCGCGTCTGAACGTCTGTTAGTTAACAGCGTCTTTCAGCCCTTTACCGGGCTTGAAGCCAGGCACTTTAGCTGCTGCGATTTTAATAGTCTTGCCAGTCTGCGGGTTACGACCTTCACGAGCGGCGCGCTCTTTGACAGTAAAGGTACCGAAACCAACCAGAGCAACATCGTTACCCTTGGCCAGCTCTTGGCTGATCGTGTCGGTAATAGCGGTCACAGTGGCTTGAGCTTGAGCCTTGGTTAGGCCTGCGGCTGCAGCCACTTGATCGATCAATTCCCCTTTATTCATGCAAATACTCCAGAGTAGTCAGTTGTCTTGATGGAATCGCAGCCTTGCTTTCCATTATGCGTTATCTCTCATCCCGGATGGTATAGGAAGCCTGCCAAAGAGATAAGGGTCTTCAACAGACAACCTGATGCCCAATAAGGTCTTTTTCTCATTCAACAGCGTGAACTCCTTTTCATTCTGTGTAATGGAACTGTCAGGATGAAGTGTATCCCGCTCAGCATACCGCATTCCGGCCTTATGGCTGGAGTTTCTCTGAGACTATAGGGTAGCGATCCCATACGTTTTGATCACTGAGCGAGCGTACTAGCTTGACGTACTCGGCGTGTGACCATGCCAGAGGTGTGGCACTGTCGGTTCCCTTGCCCTTGGTGTAATGATGGCGTTCATTATTCCCTACGCCATCCCAAACCTGTTCCGGAAGCATGAATCCCTCATTAGCAAAGAGCTCCATGGCTTTGACATAGGTGTTTTGGAGATCCCTTAGCTGACCATTGGAAAGCGTATTCTCTCCGCCAGGTTGCTGTGCTTTGGCAAGAGCCAGTGCGTAATGACCACGCTCCCCAGTGAAGATAGGCCATACCCGCCCACGCAGACCTGAATTCATGACAGGTTGTTCAGTCGCTGGATAATTGATACCCGTGGTCTCACTCTCACCGTAACCGTCGTTTCCGTAACGCCTCCAGCCAGGAAATTCTCCGGAAACGCCGGGATAGGTAAAGGTGTACTTGACCTTCAGGTTTTCTGGCAGGGTTTGATCATCCAGCACGCTCAGGCTGCTCACGATATGGGGATCAGTGGCAGAGCGAACACCATAACGGACAAGTTCCAGAAACCCTGCATCCAGTATCTGGTTTTCTGGAAGGCCTGGCCGGCTATTATTATCTAACAACAGCTGGCCATCATTAGGGTTATCGTTTTGTGTGATACGCAGGTAATACTGCTTGTCTCCAAAGATGCCTTGTTGGGTGAACATACTGGGCTCGACATGATTGGAATAGCGTCTGGCAGCATCCAGATAGGCTTTTGCTCCCGCCATATCACCAGTCTGAGTTGCCAATTCTGAGGCTGTCACAAGACCAGTAATCACGGCAGCCGTTGTAGAAGGGGAGTAACCCCATTGCTCCTCCCAGCGGTCCTGTTGTGTTTGCGGAGGTTTCACTGTCCAGTCATTCCAGCCCAGCTTGACCTGTCCACCTTGGGTGAGAAAGTCTGCGGCCGGCTTAAGCATCTCTTGATACCATCGCGTGATGTCGGCGTTGGAGAGCACACCGCTTTTCCAGAGCTTGTAACCCAACATGATGGGCATGGCGGTTTGATCGAGTTGCACGCCAACCCACTCGATAGTGCCGTCGACATGGGTTTTCTGGAGAAACCAGCCGGTTGCGCCGGACTCGGCACCTCTTGTGCTGTCATTCTGTTTTTGCTCATGGATATAGGCAGAGCCATCAGCCTGCATAGGAGGCGTGTCTTTCGTAACCTGTACCTGTTTGAGGTATTCAAACGCCACCTTGGAGGTTTGCGTATCGCCTAAAGCTAAGAGGGCCATAGCGCACTGATAAAAATCCCTTGGCCATACCGCCTTATAGCCTGTAGTACCTTTATCAGCTGGAACAGTTTCGCCCCAGGGATTGGATAGTGAGGCAATCAGTGCACCTGCATGGGTCTTGTCTTCTTGAGCTTTTAGCACCATTGCACTGACATTTAGCAGCTTGCCGTTATCGGTCGTCTGTTGGCGCATGGCAGCTAAATGGGTTAGCGAGGCTAGATAATCCTGCCAACCTATGGTGTCTCCCTCACCGTTATAATGCGCAAGCACCTGTTCGTAACCTCGCTTCAAGGTCTTATCGGCGGCTTGGTCGGCAGCTTGTCGATCACGCCCGAATCCGACCACGATATCGATGGTGGTCGTGTCACCTGTACGGGGTAGACGGGCCATCATGGCAACGTTGCCTGGTGTATCGCCGGTCGTGGTGTAGAGCGATTCGAGCGATCCCTTTCTCCGCAATTCCTCCAGGCCATCTGAGGCACCTACAAAGCCTACGGTTGGCGACTCCAGACTGCGGCTGGCCTTGACCACAAGCGTGGTTTCCTGCTCTTGTGCATACAAGGCATGCTGTTCTGTAAAGGCACGATCTCCGCTGCCGCTGTTGTTCATAGCCGGATCAACATGAAGATAAGCCTGGAGTGCCGGATTGGGGCTATGAAAGATGACTCGCATGACCAGTGCATCGGAGTCTGGATCTGTAAACACATGCTTTTCGATTCGGTACTGCCCATTCTTGGCACGGTTGATAATCCGGTAGGCAAGTGATGCAGGCCTGCCTTCGTTATCCGTCGACAGGTACTGGGTTTCACTGACGGTATCAGTCTCTTCAAGGTCAATAAAATCGGGGCCCTTTACCACCACTTGCATGGCCCGCAGCTGGGCTTCATGGATGAGGCCAAACATCGTTTCCGTCACAATGCCATTGGCGAGAGAAAACCAAACCTTGGAAACCGGCCCTGTGGGAGCGTCACTGGAATAGGCCCCGTTGTGGTACTGCTCATAAGACGTACCAATTCCGGTCTTGCCTGAATAAGACCAGAAGGGGGATTGACCCGGCGCGCCGGGCGCAATGGCTGAATCGGCATAAATGACAGTGGAAAGGCTTACACAAACGGTAAGCAGGCTGTTTCGAAGCAATGTGACGTGCATAGGACCTTCTTGCTTTTCTTATGTGGCTATAAAGCGCGTAGCGCCTATGATCCGAAGTCCCGGAGTGGTACTCGAGCAAGCGCAGCGCAAGTGCTAGGCAACTATAGACAAGGATTGTGCGACTGCCTGGTAATGTCGACTTAGGCAGGCAAGGAGTTTTAAATAAGCGTTTGCTTTACAGGGAGTGTTTTATTTAACGTACCGACCTTTGAAGCGACCGCTATGGACGTAACCCTATGACTATTGAACCGGCTGATCTGGCCCAGTACATTGATCACACTCTGCTGGCTGCCAATGCCTCACGCGAACAGCTTCAGCAGTTGTGCCTGGAAGCGCGCGAGCATGGCTTCTATTCCGTCTGTGTAAACTCGGCGCATGTGTCGTATGCGGCTGAATTACTAAAAGGCGCTACGTCGAAAGTGTGTGCTGTGGTGGGGTTTCCGCTAGGGGCAATGTTGAGTGAGGCCAAGGCATTCGAGGCTGAGCGTGCCATTGCTCATGGTGCGCAGGAAATTGACATGGTGTTGAATATAGGCTGGCTGAAGGACGGTTTGCTAAGCGAGGTCCGTGACGACATTGCACAAGTATTGAATGCCTGCGGTTCCGTTCCGCTCAAGGTCATTCTGGAGACCTGCCTGCTGGATGACGAGCAAAAGGAACAGGCATGTGTGATCTGTCGGGAGCTGGGTGTCGCTTTTGTAAAGACCTCGACTGGCTTTAGTCATCATGGCGCGACCCTTGAGGATGTTCGTCTGATGCGTCGAATCGTTGGGCCGGACTTGGGCGTCAAGGCGTCTGGCGGTGTTCGGGACTACGCAACCGCCGTTGCCATGATCGAGGCGGGCGCAACTCGGCTTGGCACAAGCTCGGGAGTGGCAATCGTACAAGGGGCTGGGTCTGATAAGGCCTATTGATCATTGTCCGCCAGGTAGCCGCCTGGCGGACATTTTGTACGTAGAGGAGCGGATTTAGCTGCTTTCCCGTACTACCAGATCAAACCCGAGGTCGATCTGGGTAGGCTTGGTGCGCTCTGCCATGAGCTCCAGGAGTAGCATGGCTGAATGATGGCCTACAGCCTCACGCGGTGTTCGGATAGAGGTCAGACGCGGCACCATATGGGCTGAAGCTGGCAAATCATTGAAGCCAACCAGTGCGACCTGGTGGGGAATGGAAATACCCTGGCGTTGAGCCTGAAAAATGGCGCCATGGGCAAGGTCGTCGTTACAAAAGAAAATACCGTCCACATCCGGATGCTGCTGCATGAGGTCTGCAAACAGGCCTGCGCCTAGCTCGATAGAGGAGGGGCGGGAATCCATGATTTCCAAAGCAGAGTCATGTACGCCCGCCTCTTGCAGGGCTTCCCGAAAGCCCTCTCCGCGCCTTAGTGCGCGTGGATCGAGTTGGGCTGCAATATAGGCTATTCGCCGACGACCACGCTCAATAAGATGGCGGGCTGCGGCCGCCCCCGCGGCATATTGCGAAAAGCCAGCGCTACACGTATCCGTACTCGAGTCCAGATCCATCATATGCACGCATGGAACACCGCTGGTCTCCAACAACTGACGTGCATTTTCAGTTCTATCAAAGCCTGTCAGCAGGATACCCCTCGGCTGATAAGCCAGATAATTACGGATCAGTTTTTCCTCCTCTTCAGGCGAGTAATGGTAGTTACCAATCAATACCTCAAACCCGTGAGGTCTTAAAACCTGATGGATAGCCTCAAGGCTCTCGACGAAAAGCTGGTTCGACAGTGAGGGGATCAAGACGACAACCGACTGGCTTTGTGCAGAAGCCAAGGTACGCGCAGCAGGATTGGCGACATAGCCAAGGGTACGGGCTGCTTCGCGAACCTTGTCGACCAGTTCGGGTGCAACCGTTACGACGCCTCGTAGGGCGCGGGAGGCAGTAATGGGCGAAACGGCAGCCAATCTGGCAACTTCGGCCAGGGTAGGGCGGCCCGTAGTACGGGAACCAGTTTTGGGCATAGGGGTTATCAGCTGATTGTTGTTATCGGTTTTGCCTCTAGGGCACCTTATTTATAAGTTAGCGCTGTCTTGATTTCACTGCCAGACTAACCTTGTACTTTTACCACGCGCCCTATACGAAGCGGCCATTGACTCTATTAACAGTCAGAATCCTTTGCTCTAGAGCGGGAGCCTTAGTCCTGATATGTCTTTCTAACACTCAAAAAAAAGCCGCCTCTGGTTTCCAGAGGCGGCTTTTTATCTGTGCACCATTCGTTTCCAGACTGGATGTCTTATAAAGAGATGAGATGAAAACGGTTGGTCTCTAAAGCGGGATAGCAGCAGCGTTCAAGCAACGACAGAAGTCGTCTCCCGCTTGTCCCATTCTTCTTCTACCTCGCAGAAGCACACATCTGCAGCTGCATGCAGCCGGTCTAGTTGAGCCTCGGTCAGGGCGTGCAGGGGAAGCGTTTCAAGCAGCTGGATAAGCGTATCAAATTGGGTAACGTCCATCATGTCCTCGTGGGATAATCAGATCGATATGCGTGTTAACTTCTGTGAGTACGCGGCAGGCCTTCTCACAGCAGCTTTGTTAATTTCTAAGAAGTTCATTCGACTTCACAGGACCAGACTCACTATTCAAGATGACTAGCCACTGTGAGACACATGGACTGCCAGGCAAACGACCTTGGCCGCCGCCGATTCGAGTTCCATGGGTTAGGGGCGCGCATTCTAATGAGGACCGCCCATTCTCTCTAGGGGGTTCTGCCCAATGGCATGCAAATATTTCTGTAATAATCGGTTGACGTCTGAAAAAGTCTTTTGATGACACGGACTTAGCAACCCAAAAAAAATTAAATTTTTTTGAATTGCTTTTCGCTTCGCTAGATGAACTGTCAGTCCAGATTCTTATTGCCTTGAATCAAGCAAACACTGGACTTGCAATCAGTCATGGCACCGCTATGCGTTGAGGTAACAGTGCTCTCTAGGACCAGGGTGACCTTAAGTCGCCAGTTGGTTGAATTGCCCCACTGCATCGACTACACGCTGCGCACCGTCCTGAATATCCACGATGACAACGCCTGCTTCAGATGCCAAAGCCAAGCCTTGCTCTGCCTGATCCTTACCGGCGGACATACGGGAAACCGCTTCCTGAGCCAGTGCCTGGTTTTCCTGTACAACACTGACAATTTCTTCAGTTGCCTTGCTGGTTCGGGATGCGAGTTGGCGAACCTCATCAGCCACAACAGCAAATCCACGACCTTGCTCGCCAGCCCGGGCGGCCTCGATGGCAGCGTTGAGGGCCAACAGATTGGTCTGTTCGGCAATACCGCTAATGGTTTTGACGATTGAGCTGATGACGAGCGATTGCTTGTCCAGTGCCGCGATCCCTTCAGACGCATGATCCATTTGTCTGGCCAGCTGCTGCATAATATTAATGGTCTGATTGACCACGTCTGCGCCTTTCTTGGCAACAGCATCGGTGTGTTGCGAATTCCCATAGGCAATGCCCGCTGCTTCGATCACCGCATTTTCACGATTAACCTGATCTGTAATAACCGTTGCGAATTTTACGATCTTGCACAGTTTGTCTTCGGCATTGAGGATCGGATTATAGGAGGCCTCGAGCCAGACTACATGGCCATATTTGTCGACTCGCTTGAAGCGACCGCTAACAAACTCGCTGCGATTGAGCTTGGCCCAGAAGTCCTGATATTCGGCAGAGTTGTACTCGGCAGGCTCACAGAAGGTGCGGTGATGTTTGCCTTTGATTTGATCCAGCGTATAACCCATGCCACTCAGGAAACGATCATTCGCCGTAATCACTTCTCCGCTCAAGTTAAACTCAATCACTGCAGTGGAGCGTAACAGGGCTTTTATCAGGCTTTCGTGCTCACGAGACGTCTCGATCGTGCGTGTCAGGTTGTTGGCATAAATATAAAATTGATGCACCTGACCCGATGTATCGCGTATTGGCTGCCATAGGCAACGCAGCCAGGCCTCTTTACCGTCTGCCCTCAGCAAGCGCACAACACCGCTAAAATGCTCGCCCTTCTGAAGCGCAAGTTTCATGCGACGGTAAATATCGGTTTGCTTGATGGGGCCTGGGACCAACTCATCAATATTACGGCCAACGATGTCATGGCTTTTGTACAGCATTTCGAGCATGAACTGCTCATTGACCTGTTGAATCACGCCTCTTGGATCGAGGGTAAAGCCAATCATCGACGTATCAAGGCTTTCTTTGACCTGTTGTACGACCGAGAGGCTTTCCCGCAGGGCGGCCAATTCCTGTTTGAGACGTTTGAAAAACATGATTGATCCTTGGATGAATGGCCAGAAGGGAAGCCTTGAGTCAGTTATCGGCGTCGGCACGACTTAGTGAAAGGCTATAACCCCTTAAATGTTCACCGGCAGACCAAAGGCATAATTTAGCGGCTGACCTGTGTGGCCGCTGCTAAAGGCACAATCAACTGTTTGCCAATTCGACGGCGCGGACCATCTCGCGAGGCGGCAAGGGTTTGGCAAACAAATAGCCTTGGTATGCCGTACAGCCGTTTTCGGCAAGCACTTGGCGCTGGGCTTCGCTTTCAACGCCTTCCGCCACGATATCAAGGCCAAAGGTCGTTGCCAGACCGGAGATTGCCTGAATAATGGCAATGCTTTCCGCCCCTGGGAGTTGCTGCACAAAGCTTTGATCGATCTTGACCTGATCGATAGGCAGCTTCTGAAGATAATTGAGCGACGAATACCCTGTACCAAAGTCATCCAAGGCAAAGCGGACGCCTTGTCTTCTTAGTGTTTCGATATGAGAGCACGCCTGATCAAGATCCAGTATCAAGGTTGCCTCGGTCAGCTCTATTTTGATCAGGGAAGGATCGATATGCTTATCTTTGAGGACATCCATTATCTCATTGGCAAAGCTGGATTGACGTAAATGAGACGCGCATATATTGATCGAAACAGGCAGGTGGGCAAGCGAAGGCTCTTTGGACCAGGCCACTAGTTGCGAGCACACTTCATCAAGTAGCCAGCGGTCTAACTCGGTCAGTAGGCCTGTGCTGCTGGCCACCTCCAGAAAAGCTGAGGGCCCTACCAGTCCCCATTGCGGATGTTGCCAGCGGAGAAGGGCCTCAAGACCAATAAGCCCCTTTTCATCACTCCACTGCAACTGGTAATAAGCCCGAAATTCATTGTTGAGCAGACCCTGCCGAATCTGTTGCTCCAGTTGCAGGCGAGAGGCGATGCTGCTTTGCATGCTTGGATCATAAAAACGAATAGCATTCTTGCCATCATTCTTGGCCGAGTACATGGATATGTCAGCCTGCTGAAGCAGGTCGTGACTTGCGCTTCTGCTATCAAACAACACAATGCCTACGCTACCGCTAATAGCCTGACTGCCCTTCTCGAACTCGAAGGGGCGTTCCAGTGCAGCTAGCGCCTGTTGACCTATGAGGCTGGCATGATGCGCAGCGGTCTGCTCATCCTCGGACAGCCCCTCAAGCAAGATGACGAACTCGTCACCTCCCAGGCGAGCAACAGTATCGGTGGCTCGCATGATCTGTTTCAAGCGGTGTGCTGCTTCTTTAAGGACGGTATCGCCTGCATCATGGCCATATAGGTCATTAATATTTTTGAAGTTGTCCAGGTCTATGAACAGCAGGGCTCCACCGTGTTTATTTCGCTGGCACGAGAGTTGGGCGGTCTTGAGCCGCTCCAGAAAAAACCGCCGGTTAGGCAGATCGGTCAGAGTGTCGTAAAAGGCCAATCTACGTATCTGCTCTTCATGCTGATGTCTGGCAGTCACATCGCGCGTCACCATAACTATCGAGCGCTTGGTGGCCGAGTCTGAATCGATGGCCTGTGCCTTGCCCTCGAAAAAACACTCTCCAGACGGTGAATTGATTCGATATTCCACCGTAAGAGGAGTAGGGCTGCTTAAAACGTTTTTAACCCAGGTCGTTAGGTAATTGGCTTGAGCATCCGGTGATGCGCCCTGCAAGCAATGAGCTACTTTAGCCAGATGCTCCTGGATCGTCTGTTCGTCATGTAAAGAGGAAACGGGTTTTTGTAAGCGGCCGTCCTGATCAATCACCAGCACAAGATCTGGAATTGACTGCGTGATAGCGCTCAGGCTGGCCTCACTGCGCGCTAACGCGAGATCAGCATGGTGATGCTTTTCCTGGTCGCGTAATAAAAGCCAGACGAGCATGCCTGTGGGAGGCATTGTCAGCATCATGGCCAACAGCGTGCGCTGCCCAGTTTGGCCAAAAGGGCCATAGATCCAGTGGAGCATTACCAAAGCCAAGGCATGTACGACTATACCCAACAGCAGTATTTGTAAGGGTCCTTGTCTGAACCAGCCGCGCTGGCAAGCCATGCGATAGGCAAACCACAGCAATATGGCTATGCATGCATTCAGTACACCCGGATACGCTCCAACGCCACCCAGCCAGAATCGATAAAGTGCAGTTATCGCCACCGCGACGCTCGCGACCAGAGGCCCTGTCATGGCTGCTGTTACAGAGAGAATAGCTAGTCGTGCATCTACGAATACCCCTTGGCCTATAGGTATAGGGTGAGTCATGAGTGCGATACAGATCAGGCCTGTCGCACACCCTAGAATCAGGTCCGATGACAAGACCTTGTGCGGCCAAATACGCCAGAGATAGTCGCGTAACCAGCATAAAGCCAAAAGCAGAGCAGCATTAGAAAGAAAATCCACAAACATAGCGACCTTGCTCTCCTTCGACTAGGCGCAAACAGTACTGGCATTCAGATAGAGGTCTGAGTCAGAATCGGTTGATAAATGCTACCCAGTCGTCGGATAAGGCTAATTTGAGCGGATCGCTTGGAACTCTTAGGATGACTGAGGTTGAGCCATTTCAAGACAGCAGTTTGAGCGCAGGTTTTAGCAGGATGTTCATTGCTACAGGGATGTTGATCGTAGCGCTTGTGCTGGGGCACATGGGAAGCAGCTACAGGAGCACACGTACGGTTCGCCTTGATCGGCGGCTGGCTTATATTGGGCTACTCGCTTTTATGCTTGCGGGAGCCGTTGTCTTCTTTGGCTAGAGTCTAGGCGAGGAAAGCGTAGTTTGATCGATGAATGACGACTAAATAGGTCCTCTATGCCATAAGGCCCTTATCAGTAAGGCACTGATATCGCTGATAAACAGGTAATGCCATCACGTAGCCGGTACGGAAACGAATGAAGACCTTTGAAAGACGGCAGTCCGCTGAGGCCATTTCCTCCTTGCCTGCGCTCCTTTACGGCTTGTCTGCCTCTCTCAGTCGCTGCGTTGTCAGGGTCAGCCCAAGCCGAAGACTCTCCAGACATGCTGGTGTGGAAGTCTTGTATCAGCTCTGCTGTCATCAAGCGGTGAGAGGACAGGATGTATCCAGGTTCGTTAGATCTTTTTGATAGCAGTGATCAACGAGCCGGAGAATGCTGACATCAATGCAGCAGACCTCCGCGTTGTGATACCTCAAAATCTAAGCAGTCTTGCATCCATTGTTTCGCTATGTCATGCCTAGGGCAAACAGGTCACGCAGAAGGAATCGATAGCGAGGAAAAGCTCAATGCTGTTATCCAAGCAGGATGAGACCTGATCCAAGGCTACTCCGTGTCACCGCCATTGCCTTTAAACGAACTTGCTGACCGGCATTACACGCGTGTTGTGCTGCTTCACTGCGTGTAAGTACCACGACCCATGATCGTCGCAGGCGCATCACCCAGCGTCTAGTAATCGCCAGGTTACAGAGCATTCCCTTTCTTTCCGGGCTGTAAATGTTAGCGGCTTCTCCCTTTACGTATTGCTCCTGCTGCTTTCGTTGCGCTCCACTGAACTCTTTTAGATATTAGAGTCCGAGTCCTGGCATTTAATAGTGTCAAGACAATTTCACTGTGTTTGTTTTTCAAGATGTAACTGGTTGGGGCTGAAGAAGATCTGGTTGTAGCAGTGCTTTCTGCTTGACTCGATTAGGGAGCAGACCTTGTTTGCAGCACTTCAGGCCAATAAGCCATCTGTGTTTGAAATGTGCTCAACCAGCGCAAATTAGTCATGTAGCCGCTTTATGCGGCGCGTCATGTCCAGTGTATTAGGACGGGTAGTCAATGAAGAAAGTTAGTACAAATACGTTGTACTGTGGTTTGTTGGGTTTGGCGTTTGTGCTGCATTTTGGATTGCTTGAGCAGAATCCTCAAAATCCTATTGGTATTAAATACCTGACAGAACTCTACCTGGCGATGTGTTTGGGGTTTAGCGCCCTGTTTCTAGTAGGGACTGTTGGGGCGGAGCGAAAGGATTACAGCGTCGCTTTTCTGTTCTGTTTGTTTTCGGCTTTTACCTTTACTTTCCTTCCAGCCTTGTTTGCTGAACTCTTTTATGGCCAGCCCCTGGTATATGGCGTAATTGAAGAGCGTCGGGTACTGCTATGTTTTAGCGTTATTCCTTTGCTGTATCTGGCCAAGCGAATGTCAGCGGCACAGTTTGAAAACGCTATTCTGATCGTGGCGCTAGGCGCCGTTCTGCTGTCCTGGCTTTGCTATTTCGAGGTATTGCCGGATCTGCGAGACGGCATGGACCTGGACCTAAGCCGTCCGGGACGTGCATCCACGGGTGCATTCGCCTTGATCATTGGCTATTGCTTGAGTATCTATTTCTGGGGCAAGGGCAGGTCTCCTATCGATGGTAGTCCGCGCTCCGGCTTCCAGCATGGAATACTGGCGCTCGTATTTCTGGCGACACTGGTATTTGTCACACAGACGCGGCAGGTCATTTTGTTGTGCATTATCTTTACCTTTCTTTGCCTGCGGGCCAAGTCCGTCAAGCTGGCGGTAATAGGTGGTTTGCTCATTTCGCCTTTCGTGATTGATCCTCAGCTGCTTGAGCTTTTTGGCGTCAATATTGATTTCTACATGGAGTCAGCGCAAAACGGCGCCACCGATAATGTTCGTGAGGCCACTATTGCCCAAGTCATGGATCACCTTCATGAGTACAACTGGGTACCCAGCGGGAGCCTTAGCCTGATGTGGAATGACGGGTTCAAGCGGTACTTCAGCTACTACTTTTTCCTATCAGATGTCGGTGTGATCGGTACGCTTTTCCGCTTTGGCTTTCTTTCCATCGCCATCATTCCGGTCAGCTTCCTGGTGTACTTCAAGGTGGCCAAGCGACTGAATCCCAGCCTCGATTTTACCTTGGCCGTGTTTCTGGCTCATCTTTCCATATGGCCTTTGCAAGGCATCTTTGAATATCAGGAGGGTATGACCGCCCTGCTATTTGTCTTTCAGGCTTTAAAGACCTTCCATACCCAGGCGTCTAATGAACCGTCTATAAAGCTGCCCGTTCAACATGGGCGTGAGCCTCTACACTTGGCTTAAGTTAAGTTCAGAAATAAAAACGGTCCTTTGAAGGGCCGTTTTTATTTGAGCTACTTGCTGAACCCGAGACGGCTAAGGGCAAATTATTTTGGCTTGGTACGCGAGATCACTTGGGCGTGCCCATTCATCCAGTCCAGCTTATCGATAATTATGGTAAGGCCTAATTGCTATAGCATTTGTTGTAATGCAATGAAGCACGCGCGCTGGAGAAAAGGAGTGTTTGTCACTTTGAATGGAAATGTTCAGACTCCGCGTAGTCGAAATATCATCTGCATCGGTTGATGAGTCGACTCGGTAGGGGAGTCAGGCACCAATGATATTGACGGAATTTGATTACTACCAATTGCAGAATCGACTGGACAATATTTGTGGGGCGCGTCTTTGTGCTGCCAACATCGATAGCTTTTACAGCTTTCTCGAAGAGTTGCGTCGAGCGCGTAATGTACCTGAACTGGAACTGGCTGCTGCCAAGATCGATGGCTTCATGATTGCTCTGGAAGGTGCAGGGCTTGTGAATGGAACGTCTGCCATGTTGATTGGCGGCTTCGTAACACGGGTACAAGCCTATCGCCTGGCCATGTTAAACGCAGAGTAAATCGCTATTGGTTTTCTAACCAATGGCCAGGCTGAACGTGGTCATCAGGTGGCCCTGAGTTACTGTAATCAAGGGCAAAGCCAAATAAGGTTATTCTGTTAGACCTGTCTATCAACCACTCCTGGACTGAAAGTGCCTTGATTGCCGAGCGTATCCAGCAGGACACGGCATTACCCGGGATTGAAGCGGAAAACGCAGCGCTTCGCTTCACGATAAGCGCTGGCATTGAAGGCTGCTTTCCTTGGACAAGACACAGGCGTATAGATTATTCAGGAGCTGCCGGTCCAGCACTTATCAAACCAGTACGGCTAGGCGTAATAGATCTACTTAGCTGTACTGGCTCAATAGCCCAACGCACTGTCAACCTAACAGGCCAGCCCGCGAAGGAGGAACTGGCCTAAGCACTCTAGGTATACCACCGGCAGAAGGCCGAGCACTTACCAGCCCCGTACATCAGGAGCCATTTTTCCTACGGCCTGATGTGCCGCCTGATGCAGCTCGGGTGCGGAGGTTTTGTCTGAGTTCAGAATATTGGCCTCTTCTGCGCTGGGCTGAAGTGGTTTCTGACGAAACAGCAATGTATAGAAGGAGGCGGCACAGGCATATCCGCCTGAAAAAGAAGCATGACGACCATCGGCAATGTACAACTTGGCCGCTGAATCGCTTGTAAAGGTGCTTTTCCACGATTCGCCGCAAGGAGAAAGCTGGGCGCCCATCTTACGAGCCAGGCTTACATACTCCTTATAGAGTAGTGGTTGCTTGTCCGGCTGGCTCTGGTTAGCCCAGGTTTCAAACAGAATGGGTTTGGCATGATGGGCACGGATCAGATCGTTGAATTTCAATGCGTACTCTTCAAAGCGTTCGGGCTGAAGCAACGGGCGTGCGGCATGCTCCTGTAGGACGACATAGTCGTACTTATTATCCTTGAGCTTGCTTTGTACTGCTCCGCTGTTCCAATGCTGTTCAAGGGTATAGGAGGGTTTGGCAATCGAGTCCGCTTCAATGGTGCAGAACGACGAGGTACGGTCATGAGCGCGTGAGGCCATACCCATCAAGATGGTTGTCAGACTGTTTGCGTAGGTATAGCTGTTACCAATGAACAACAGGCGAAGGGTGCATGAGGGTGCATCACTACTCTGAGCAGCAGCGGCAGGGTGTGCGCCGATAAGGCATCCAGTAAAGAGAGTGGCAAGTGTTAGGGAACGGGTAAACAAAACCCTATCCTCCATCGATTTATAATGTTTAGGCACAGACATAAGTTGCAAACAGCGCGCTAGAGCGTTTGCGGCGGCGTATTGTGCGAGGAGGGAGAGGGATTGATAAGGAGTGACTGTGCGAGGAGTCACGTCCTGTTATCTAGAGCAAGCGAAACGGCGAACGCGTACAAAATTAAGAAAAATATATACCAGCTAAAATATTTATAATAATGGCTATTTAGTAGCAAATTTCAAGATTAAATACGTAAAATTTTCAAACTTCAGCAATTTGTTCCTGTATCCATTGCCGGGAAAGATTAGTGCTCTGTACTATCCTCATCGATATACCGGGCTGCTTTTTCCTGGTCCAGAAAGGCTGTGTATTGATCTTCCGTAATCCTGGTTTCAAGCAGCAGCTGCCGAGCATAGGATTCGACAGCCGTCTTGTTCCAGCGAATCTCCCCCAGGCTCTCGGGGTTCTTGATATGACGGATATAACGCTTCCAATACGCGTCCACGGTGGGTTCTGCTTCCTGCTCATGGGTGACGGGGCGCGTGGTATATCATAATTAGCAGATTTGTGAAGCGAGGCATGTAAATCACAGCCAGCTTTATGTGCGGATGTCTTGCTGTTTTGGTTGTACGAGTCCGGCGCGGTAGACGATATAAAGCAGCGCTGCCATTGCTAGGGGAGCAATAGGCTGCTTGTTCAAGTCTGGTTTAGGTATCCAGATTCAATTGCTGTCCGCTATGCCCAGGCTTTTCAAGAACATCCGCCACCTCGGCAGCAAGATGCAGGAGCTCGTAATCTTCTTCAAGGCTGGTCGAGCCCTCATCACATCCTCGTTCATCCAGAATAGGACAATTGACCAACGTCCAGTGAAGTGGGCTGCTATCAAGGCGCTCATGAATTTTCTGGCAAACACGTCGCCACCGCGGATCGACCTCGTCATTTTCCAGCGCAGCAAAATCGCCTACGAGCATCAGTTGGGAAACCTTGACCTTACGTAAACCACTGATCAGTGCGGCTACAGCATCGATCAAGTAGCTGGGGTCTTCTGCCTCGACTACCCGTGGCGGCTCCAGCACAGCCACGACGGCTCTCATACCTGCCACGCCCTGGCTGACTTTATACGCGCTGAATACGTTTCCGGAAGTCGACGGTGGGTAAGGGCGGGGCGGCAATGCTCTAAGATTCGCCTGTAAGGGCACGGCTTCATGTTGACGATTAAGCAACTCGTTAATCAATGCCTGGCCCAACGGGCTTTGCGCGCCGTAGACCGCGACCTTGAGCGCGCGTGCTGCTGCATACGTCATGACTACCTCGTCACTATCAATCTAGATGACTGACCGGGCGAACCGCTCAAGGTTCTACGGCAGGCTTACCGGTCATCCTACATGCGTAGGGTACATCGGCCAGCCCATCATGAACTTTAATAGCTCAAAGAGGTGTTATTTGCCGGTAGTGTTATGAGCGCTATGCCTGAAGCAAGGCAAGAAAACAGGCCTTGGAGCATTGAGCAAACTGCTTTGCGATGATTGCTTTGACGAGATGATAAAAAGATTGCTGTGCCTCTGAAGACCGCCCACTTTCTGCCGATAGCCTGAGTAGCCACACGTAAATCCGATGGCCGGACCTCACCTCTAGTAAGGCAGAATTATATGTTGAGTAGAATAAAGTTCAGTCACAAGATTCTGGCAACGGCCTCGGTAGTGCTGATCGTCGCCTTCTCGCTGTTCATGGTGTACAACGATTATCTGCAGCGTACGGCAATCACACGTGAATTATCCGTTCGACTGAATGAGCTGGGCAGCAGTGCTTCAAGCAACATTGTCAATTGGGTGGGCGGGCGTATTACGTTGCTTGAGGGGGAAGCACAGGCGGTTCAGCGTGATCTCACACCTCAAGCGTTTACGACCGTATTGGAACAGAAAGCCTATACCTCCAGCTTTGACCTCACGTATCTGGGGCAGGCAGATGGTACGTTTACCGTTCGCCCCTCTGTAAGTATGCCGGCGGGCTATGATCCAAGAACGCGTCCCTGGTATCAGGACGCGCAGAGTAAAGCCGGCTCGATCCTCACCGAGCCCTATGTTGATGCGGCATCTGGTGGGTTGATCATGAGCCTGGCTACGCCTGTCACTCATGATGGGAAACCGGCCGGCGTTTTGGGAGGTGATCTGAGCCTCCAGACTATGGTGGGTATCGTCAACTCGCTCGACCTGGGCGGTATAGGCCATGCCATTCTGGTCAACAGCCAGGGCAAGGTGCTGGTCAGCCCTCACAAAGATGAGGTGATGAAAACCCTCGACGAACTCTTTCCCTCCGGTGCGCCAGCACTGGATAGTACGCTCAAGCGCGTCGAGCTGGGCGGCAAGGCTCATCTGCTGGTCTTCAAGCCGGTCACTGGCCTTCCGTCGGTCAACTGGTACCTGGGCCTGATGGTTGACGAAGAAAAGGCCTACGCTCCGCTCAAGGAGTTCAGGACCTCGGCGCTGCTGGCCATGGTGATTGGCGTTGTGCTGATCATGCTCTTGCTAGGCCTGTTGATTCGGGTACTGATGCGCCCGCTCAATACCATGAGCCAGGCGATGCAGGATATCGCGCAAGGTGAGGGCGACCTGACCCGGCGTCTGGCCATTAACAGCCAGGACGAGTTTGGTGTCCTGGCCGCGGCCTTTAACCGCTTCGTCGAGCGTATTCATGGCTCGATCAGCGAGGTCTCTGCCAGTACTCGCCAGCTTAACGATGTCTCGCATCAGGTACTGGCGGCCTCCAATTCCTCTCTACAGAACTCGGATAACCAGGCCGGGCGTACCGGAAGCGTAGCGGCGGCGATCAACCAGCTGGGCGCAGCTACACAGGAAATCGCGCGCAATGCCGCCGATGCGTCTGTGCAGGCTACCCAGGCCCGTCAGCAGGCTGAAGAAGGCCGGCGTGTCCTGGGCCAGACCCTGACCGCGATGGAAACCCTGTCTACCAACATCAGCGCCTCTTGCGGGCGTATCGGTGA
>NZ_BMNW01000007.1:159201-333955 GCF_014646755.1 Pseudomonas asuensis
CGAACAGACCAACCTCTTGGCACTCAATGCGGCAATCGAAGCTGCACGGGCAGGGGATGCGGGGCGCGGCTTTGCTGTAGTGGCGGATGAAGTAAGGGGTCTGGCTCATCGTACCCAGAGTTCGGCGCGGGAGATCCAGGGCATGATCCAGGAGCTGCAAGCCGATGCAAGTGAAGCGGTTTCTACCATGACCGAAAGCCAGCGTTTCAGCGAGGAGAGTATGAGCATTGCTCAACAGGCCAACGAGCGGCTGAGTTTGATAGCCGATCGCATCACCGATATTGATGGCATGACTCAATCGGTAGCGGCGGCAACAGAAGAGCAAAGCGCAGTGGTGGAGTCGCTTAACGTCGATATCTCTGAAATCAACTCACTCAACCAGCAGGGCGTGGAAAACCTGAACTCGACCCTGGGTGCCTGCCATGCCCTAGAGCAACAGGCCAATCGCCTGGAGCAGCTCGTTTCAAGCTTCAGGATCTAGTACAGGAAGTCCCGTTTACCTAGCGGGGCTTTTTAATATCCATATGCTGTAAGGTGCAACTCAGTTGCTACCAATCTATGCACTGTTTTCGTGCAGGTTGCACTCATTGTTACCATTGTAAGCACATTTAAGGTGCTTATATTTGCTCATGATGAAACCATTCAGCAGTAGAAAATCAAGAAGTACGCTTCAAAAGTAAGCATATTGTTAGAATTTCGCTTCAAAACGAAGCGAGTAAGGAAGAGTGCTGATAGCTGGCTCATATATTGCTCCCTGAAGATTTTTCCGCTTTAGGTAGCACCTATGAGCCAAGCACATAATGAAAACAGCCTTTCTCCAGCTCTAAAGCCCCGCCATGTCACTATGCTTTCAATCGCCGGGGTAATTGGTGCTGGTTTATTTGTAGGATCCGGTCATGCTATTGCAGCTGCAGGCCCAGCGGTTTTACTGGCTTATGCCTTAGCAGGCACATTGGTTGTCCTGGTTATGCGAATGTTAGGTGAGATGGCTGTTGCCTCACCGGATACAGGTTCTTTTTCTTCCTATGCACAGCGTGGTATCGGGCGTTGGGCAGGCTTTACCATTGGTTGGTTGTACTGGTGGTTTTGGGTACTGGTTATTCCACTTGAAGCCGTGGCAGCCGCCGCTATTCTGAACTCCTGGTTTCCTGTAGTGGCCACGTGGCAATTTGCACTTGCCATTACCGCTCTTCTTACTATTACCAACCTGTTCAGTGTTGCCAAATACGGTGAGTTCGAGTTCTGGTTTGCGCTACTCAAGGTAATGGCTATTGTCGCCTTTATAGCGCTGGGTGCATTTGCTCTGGCAGGTGGTTTACCGGGACGAGAGGTCAGCGGCCTAGGGCGTTTGATGGAAATGACCGGTGGGTTTATGCCCCACGGTTTCGGTGCTGTACTCGGTGCCTTGCTGACTACGATGTTCAGCTTTATGGGGACTGAGATCGTAACAATTGCAGCGGCTGAGTCCAAAGATCCTTCCAAGCAGATCAGTAAGGCGACCAATTCGGTCATCTGGCGTATCGCCCTGTTCTATCTGGTCTCAATTTTCCTGGTTGTTTCCATGGTCCCATGGAACGACCCGCAATTGCCTGTCGTAGGCTCCTATCAACGCGCCCTTGAAGTAATGTCCATTCCCAATGCCAAGTTGATTGTGGATATTGTGGTACTGGTTGCCGTTGCGAGCTGCCTGAACTCGGCACTGTATACCGCTTCGCGTATGCTGTTCTCCCTAAGCCGACGTGGTGATGCGCCCGCAGCAACAGGACGTGTTTCGGCAAACGGCGTACCCCGTGCGGCAGTTCTGGCCAGTACCGCTGTGGGCTTTATGAGCACCATTGCGAATTACACCATGCCGGAAGCTGTTTTTGGGTTCCTGCTGGCCACTTCTGGCGCTGTCGCACTGTTGGTTTACTTGGTTATTGCCGCTTCGCAGTTGCGCTTGCGCCATAAGTTGGAGTCTCGGGGCGAAGCGATCGAGTTCCGCATGTGGCTGTTCCCTTACCTGACATGGGCCGTCATTATTTTCATCGTAGGTGCGCTGACCGTCATGCTGTTCAGCGAGGCACACCGTATGGAAATCATGGCGACGGGCCTTCTGGCCTTGATCGTAGTGGCCATCGGCAATGTGGTAGGCAAGCGCAATGCTGCTGTGGCTCAGACACCTGCAGCGACCGTTTAAAGCCGCTGAAAGGCGGTTAGGAAATCCCTGAAATAAAAAGCCAGAATCGGAAACGATCCTGGCTTTTTATTTATGCAGTTTGGCTTAGCGCCAGCTGCTCAATCATTGATAGGCCATAGCCCTACAGGATTGCGCCTCCCTGACCCATAAGCACATCGAAAAGCAGCTTGATATTCAACGCGACGATCAGAAGGGCGATGAACCATGCCAATGCCGCCACGCCACGGCTGATAGCAAAGCTGCCCATCAGTTTGCGATCCGATACGAAACGTACCAGCGGGATCACCGCAAAAGGTAATTGCATGGACAACACGACCTGGCTCAAGACCAGCAATTTGGCAGTGCCGCTTTCTCCATACAAAATGGTGACGGCAACGACTGGAATAATGGCCAGTCCGCGGGTGATCAGTCGACGGGCCCAATCTGGCAGACGCAGGTTGAGAAAGCCTTCCATCACGATCTGACCCGCCAGGGTTGCGGTCACGGTGGAGTTTATTCCTGAGGCAAGTAACGCTACCGCAAACAGTATCGAGGCGATACCTACCCCTAGCATGGGGGATAAGAGGTGGTAAGCCTGATCGATTTCTTCGACGTCCGTACGCCCGGCCTGGTGAAAGACAGCCGCTGCCGTAATCAGAATGGCTGCATTGACAAACAGGGCTAACATAAGGGCAATGGTACTGTCCGCTACGGCCCAGCGGATGCCCTGGCGGCGGCCCTCTTCAGTCCGCGCATAGGCACGTGTTTGCACAATGGACGAATGCAGGTAAAGGTTATGCGGCATGACAGTCGCACCGATAATGCCTATGGCCAGGTACAAGGCTTCCGGGTTTGTCACAACCTCTGCTTGAGGCAAAAAGCCCTGAAGGATCTCACCTATTGCTGGCTGGGCCAGCATCATCTGGATGCCAAAGCAGGCAAAGATGATCGTCAGAAGAGAGATGACGAATGCTTCCAGCCAGCGAAACCCACGGCGCATCAGCAGCAGAATGATGAAGACATCTGCTGCGGTAATGATCGCTCCCCAGACCAAAGGGATGCCGAACAGCAGATTCAAGGCAATGGCTGTACCAATGACCTCTGCTAGATCGCAGGCAATGATTGCCACCTCACAGGCGATCCAGAGCAGGAAGTTGACTGGCCTTGAGTATTGACGACGACACGCCTGGGCCAGATCCAGACCTGAAGCGATACCCAATCGTGCTGCCAGTGCCTGGAGCAGAATGGCCATGAGGTTGGACAGCAGGATCACTGACAACAACATATAGCCAAACTTGGAGCCGCCCGCGAGATCGGTTGCCCAGTTGCCCGGGTCCATGTAGCCCACGGACACCATATAGCCGGGACCCACAAAGGCCATCAGCCGACGTAGCCAGTGACCAGTTACAGGAACAGGCACGCTGGCGTTCATTCTCCCCAAACTGGGGCGCGGTTCTTCCTGGGCACCCCAAGAGGATGCTGCATAAGTAGCCGACTCTTTCATGTAATGAGCGCTCGCAATGGTTGTACAACGTAATACATATGAAACTTAGCCTAGGCTAAGTTTCCAAGCACGGGCAATAAAACTTATCTATTTCAAGGATTGACTATTAAAAATTTGGGTGTTGCGTAGGCAATCGGTCAGAATAGGAAGGCCCTACCTGTACGTACGGGGCACTTGATTCATTCTGGAGAATGCGTGGTGAACAAAGTTCGAGGCGAAGCGGTATCGATGAAACCCCTGATAGAGGCTTCCGTGCATATGGAAGGCTTTCAGCAGGTGCGCGAGGCGCATCGACAGGAGCTCATTGAAGATTACGTCGAACTGATTTCCGATCTGATTCACGCCCATGGCGAGGCACGTCAAATTGATATCGCGACCCGCATAGGCGTTGCCCAGCCTACAGTGGCGAAGATGCTCAAGCGGCTCGTTACATGCGGCTATGTTGTTCAGAAGCCTTACCGCGGTATCTTCCTGACGCCGGAAGGGGAGGCGCTTGCACAGGCCAGTCGAGAACGACACCATATAGTCGAGTCTTTTCTGCTGGCCTTGGGCATCGATCCAAGTGTTGCTCGACGCGACGCAGAGGGCATCGAGCACCATGTCAGCCGCGAAACGCTAGACGTCTTCCGTCGCTTCGTCGAGGCCAACCGCACCTGAGCACAACGTTCAGGTCAGATCGTGCAGCGGCTTACCTAATGCCGGTTCGACAGTAAAGCATGAGAAGGTAACCTCCAGTCCGGCGCGCTCGGGGGTACAGCAAAAAGGGCCGACCTCTACTGCACTGGAGCTCGGGAAAGAGGCCAGCCTGAGGAGAGGCCAACGTTGAGCGTCCAGCGAATATTGGATTCTCAAGGCATTGTCCTTAAGGGTTGCCCTGAGCCAAAAGGTATCAGGTTCGCCCGGCAGGCTACCTACCGCCCAGTCTGACTGACCGTGCGTCAGCACACTGCCAATGAGTCGCTGGCCGTCACTGACCTCTAGACCTGCTTTACACCAAGTGGTGTCGTCCAGACGGATCATGAGTCCTGCCTGGTCATAAAGCTCACTGAAGCGACCTTCTACTTTTACCGTAGCAGTGAACTCAGCTCCGGCATTGACATGAAACCAGTGTCCGGTGTCTCGAATAAAGCCATAGTATGTCTCGCGCCAGAAGTCGGTATGGGCATCTGTCATGACGCACAATCGATCGTTCTCAAGAGTCCATTGACCGGGCTCGTTCAACCATTCACAGCGATTCCACATGGCATGGGTTCCGATATCTAGATTGATTGATAGCGGAGGCGATCAGCCTCGCCGATTTCCCTGACAACCCGGCATGGGTTACCTACTGCAACCCTATGGGCCGGGATGTCCTTGGTCACAACGCTGCCGGCACCGATAACAGCCCCTTCCCCAATCGTCACGCCGGGCAGGACGGTAACGCCCCCACCAATCCAGACGTTGTCGCCAAGGGTAATGGGTCGTGCATACTCCAGACCCTGGTTTCTGCGTTCCGCATCCAACGGATGGCCAGCCGTATAAAGGCCCACATTAGGCGCAATGAATACATTACTGCCAATGCAGACCTTGGCGCAGTCCAGAATGACCAGGTTTACATTGGCGTAGAAGTTTTCGCCCAACTCAATGTTGTAACCGTAGTCACAGTGGAAAGGTGTCTCGATGATGAGGTGCTTGCCCGTTTTGCCCAGCAGTGCTTTTAAAATACGTTCTTTGCCCTCAAGGTCTCGAGGGTCCAGATGGTTGTATTCATGCACTTTAACCTTGGCTTCCAGGCGCTGGTGGATAAGCTCGGCATTGTTATTGGCGTCATAGAGCAGGCCGGCCGCGGCTTTTTCACGCTCATTCATGGCAGGTTCCCTTGATCTGATTGGGGGTAGATGCTCGGCTTCCACGTACGGCAGGAGCCAGCAGGACCGTAGTCGCTACCAGTACCAGCACCACGACCATGGCCATGCGCAATCCATAGGCTTGTCCGATAAAGCCCAACGAAGGTGGGCCAATCAGAAAGGCGAGATAGCCTACCGTTGCAACGGCTGCGACCCGTTTGGCGGGTTGTTCGCCAGACTCGCCAGCAGCGGAAATACCCACAGGAAAACCCAACGACGCACCCAACCCCCAGAAAAGGACGGAGGCCGCCGCCAGCACAGGATTATCCGAGAAAGACACCAGAGCAATCCCCAGCGCGCCAGACACGGCACTGGCACGAATGACCGCTTCGCGACTGAACCGCTGAAGGATGTAGGTCCCTGAAAAGCGGCCTATTGTCATGGCAGTGGTAAAGCCTGCATAGACAAGCGCACTGGAGGCGGGATCAAAGCCGTGTCCATCGACCATCAAGAGCGGCAGCCAGTCGGTCGCTGAGCCTTCTGCAAGGGCAAGCGCCAGAACGATCAGGCCGATCATGATCAAGGTCTTGTCTTTCCAGGGTTTGAATGGCGCAGTAGTAGGTTGCTGTTCGGCGCCTTTGGCTGTAAGGGTCTGCCCTGTCCCTGAAGGAATCGCAAAACAAGCCCAAAGGCAGGGTAGTAAGGTTGTAGCGCCCATAAGGATCAGGTGCCAGAAGACCGAAAGCGAAAGATAGGTAAGGCCCAGGCTGATCAGTGAGCCTACCAGCGTCCCGAGGCTGAAGCAGCCATGTAACGCTGGCAGGAGAGGCCTGCGTGTCGTGGTTTCAAGTTCGGCCCCCTCGATGTTGATCGCAATATCCGAAAGACCCATTCCCAGACCAAAGAGAAGAAGTCCAGCAAAGACACCCATTGCCAGCGAGGCGGTAGAGGCGCCAGCAATCGCTAAAAATCCCAGGTATACCAGGACGAACCCGACAATGATGACCGGACGGGTTCCAAAACGTGTTACCAGGCGACCTGATGCGAGTACACCCAGCATGGCGCCTAAGGACAAGCCAAACAGGATCATCCCCATTTCGCTGGTCGAGGCATTCAACAGGTCACGGATATCGGGCGTCCGGGTTACCCAAGAGGCCAGCAGAAGTCCGGGGATCAGAAACAATACAAAAAGAGCAGTACGTCTACGTCGAATCGCGGAAGTCACAGATTTACTCCATGCCAGGTAAAACGAGAATCAAGGCTTATGTGTACGTTCGTACACATGGTAGCCTGTTCGTTCCATCCGTCCACCCGACAGGCATCCTTCCATTGCCTTATTTTCTGGAGACTGACACGGCATGCCCTCAGAACGACGCCTTGACCCGGAACGGAAGAGTCGCATTGTCGATGCCACGCTCGAGGTCATTGCGCGAGATGGCGTTTCTGGCGCGACTCACCGACGCATTGCAGCGGTGGCCGATGTGCCATTAGGGTCGATGACCTATCACTTTGATGGTATTGAGCATCTGCTTGAAGAAGCATTTACCCGCTTCGCCTTATCCATCTCTGTCAAGTTCGATGAATTGTTAGGGGCGGCCAAAACCCCGGAACAAGCCCAGGAAGCCGTAGCGGATGTGATCTGTGGGGATTTCTGGAGTAAAGACAACGGACGGGTACTGACCCTGTGCTACGAGCTTTACGCCTATGCAAGCCGTAACCCCAGCATGAAGTCGATCATGCAGGACTGGATGTCTCGTAGTCAGCGGGCATTGTCACAGCATTTCGACACGCGTACGGCTATAGCACTTGATGCACTGATCGAGGGGTTGACCATTCACCGCTCTGTTGAACGTGAGCCGACGACACGCGCTGAAGTGCTGAGAATCATCAGGCTGATCGTCGAAGGATGAATGCTCTTATGAAACCAGGATTCGCTTGCACGATATAGTTAATTATATTAACTATTAGGCGGGATGATAGCCGCGGCTACCTGCGGCCCTTCCTCCCGTATTGCTATTTGACTGCTCCGACAATAAACACAAGAAGGATGCACCATGAAGCGAACCGTTACCCGTAACACTGCGGCAGTTGCCAGCTGCCTGAGTGTTTTGATCCTTACTATTCCCCTCGCCAACGCAGGATCTGAAATCTCATTGCAAGGTAGCTGTACCTCGCTGGCGAGCAGGCTAGCCCAGCTTGATAACACTCTGATCGACAGCACCAAACGCATCGATGCGGGTGAACTCAAGGTAGGTGGGCGCGATATTGGCGCTCATTGTCTGGTCCAGGGACGTATGAATCCCCGAACCGGTATCGACGGAGCCGCTTATGCCATTGGTTTTGAAATGCGCTTACCTCTGGCATGGAACGGTCGATTTTTTTATCAAGCCAATGGTGGGTTGGATGGGAGTGTTGTGACGGCTACCGGTGGTCTGGGTGGCGGACCGGTCACCAATGCCCTCGACAAAGGCTTTGCCGTATTAAGCGCTGATGCAGGTCATACGGCGCCGCAGAACGCTACGTTTGGCATCGATCCGCAAGCCCGGCTTGACTATGGTTATAAGGCGGCCATGGTGCTGACGCCCATGGCCAAACAGACGTTACACATTGCTTACGGTGCCAAGCCTGAACACTCCTATTTTGGTGGGTGCTCCAATGGCGGTAGACATACCTTTGTCGCCATGAACCGGCTGGCCAGTGAATATGATGGCTTCCTGGCGGGAGCGCCTGGTTATCGGCTTCCCTTGTCGGCGGTCGCCAGTATTTTCGGTGCGCAGCAGTATGCAAAGGTCGCTACAGACCCTAATGATCTGTCTACCGCATTTACTGCCCAGGAGCGCGCCTTGGTTGCACAGAGGGTGCTGGCACGCTGTGATGCACTGGACGGCGTAGTGGATGGGCTCGTGCAGGATTATCCGCGCTGCCAGCAAACCTTTAGTCTCTGGAGGGATGTACCAACTTGCAAGGGTGAACGCAACGGCCAATGCCTGAGCCTCGCCCAGAAGCGTGCCATCGACCCCATTTTCAAAGGCGCTACAACGCGTACAGGCAAACGGTTCTACGCAAGCTTTCCTTACGACAGCGGTCTTGCGACCGATGATGTGGCGTCTTGGGAATTCGAATCGCCTATCAGCCGAGACTCATTGGCGGTGGGTATTGTATTTGGTGTGCCACCCATACCCCCTGCGACCTTTGACGGAAAATCGCTGGCGCTCAACAGCGCCATTGACGACCTGCTGGCACGAATCACGCGCTCCAATGCGATTTATACCGAGTCAGCCATGCGGTTCATGACGCCACCGGACCCCACTCGCCTGGAACTGCTTAAACAGCGGGGAGCCAAGGTAATGGTGTATCACGGCGTCAGCGACCCCATCTTTTCGGTCGACGATACCGTAGCGTGGTACAAGGGGCTCCAAAAGGCCAATCGCGGCCAGGCAGAGCGGTTTGTCCGTCTTTATACTGTGCCGGGCATGGGCCATTGCCGAGGAGGCCCTTCGACTGACCAATTTGACATGTTGACGCCCCTGGTCAACTGGGTTGAAAAGGGCAAGGCACCGGATCAGGTCATTGCAACAGCACGAGGCGCAGGAAATGCCGGTGGAGTGAATGCAGATGTACCGGCAGACTGGTCGCCTGCGCGGACACGTCCACTTTGTCCCTATCCACGTATCGCCCTGTACAACGGAACGGGTGATATAGAGTCGGCTGCAAGTTTCAGTTGTCGAGAGCGGCCCCGTGGCTTGTCTGGAAAGACGGCGCTGTAAATAGGTAAACGCGCTCCGAAGTGATCTTCGGAGCGCTATTGGCTTACTGGCCGTTGCTTGCCATTTTCAAGGGCAGACCACAGCGTGCATTGCTGGTGCGCTGCAGCAGATGGGGTGGCCACATGCCGGGAATGGGGTGAGCCAGGCGTATCTTCAGAAACTCCGTAGCATCCGCCGCCCGTTCACGGCCGCCGCCACCAGGGAAGTTATTGTCATTGACGACCAGAAGTGTGCGCTCATCCAGCGGCAGCACATCTTCAATGGTGACATAGGGAAACGTAAATACATTCGAGCCATCACCGTTCAGGTCATCCGGATCATCCAGGCGCATCAAATCGACGAGTTCGGTTTTACGCACCACACCGCCATTAGGTACGGCGCGAATATCGATCAAATAGATCCGCTTGAACGGTACGCCATTGGTTGCAGTGCCGCCATTACGCTCAATCACCAGAAAGCGATTATCGTCGATGGCCGTCATATCACCAATAGCATTGCCTGCCGCCTGGGTGCGGTAAAAGTAGGTCACGCCCGTAAAGCGTTCGCGATCAATATCAAACTCATTAATGCGCAGCTGATTGGCTGGATCCCCCGTGACAGGCTTTTCCAACAAGGCATAGAGCTTGTCGCCGCGTGGATTGATTGCCATGCCCTCAAACCCACCGGAGCCACCCAGATTAGCTGTCGCTTTACCGGAAACCACATCTTTGTTTTCAGGGGCGTAAACACCGGGGAGTGGGATTTCACTCCGGAGTACTGTTCCAGAGGCGTCTGTCTTAACCAGGTAGGGGCCAAACTCATCGCCAAACCAGAACGCACAATTCTTGTCACGGCGTACGGACTCTACATCCAGATCGGCACCGGTAAGCAGGCGTGAGAACTGAATAGCGGGATCCACTTCGGGATTGGTGCTCTTGTTGTAGTAGTGAGTGTAATCCGCCTGGATCGGCATGGTTAGTTTGCGGTTGACGTCATTCAACGTAATCCGGGAAGGCTCTGTGAAACGTGCCAAAGGCATGCCGGTCAAGACGTTGGTTGCTGTAACCGTACCCGTACCACCACGGCGCGTCTTGAAATCAACCTGGGCACTGTATAAGCGCAGCAGGGTATCGGCGGAATTGGCCTGGGTACCAAAGCCATTATCTGTCAGGAACAGAAAATTGTTTTCGTTAGCCCCTGGCAGCACGGCCGAAAACCCCTGTACGGGCTGGCGGCTCTGGTAGGGTGGCAGGAAGGTGCCATATGGATTCGGGCTGATAAATTGACCCGACGTAGGCCCATCGGAAAACGTAGCGGGCGGCATGACGGCCCAGCCAACCAGTGTGTTGTTAGAAGAAGCCAGCGCATGTGTGGACAGCGCAGCCGCCAGCGCGACCCAAAGAGGCCGAACTTTTCTCATTGTTATGTTCTCCGTTCAGGAAGTGAGATGCACTGGCAGCCAGCCTATACCGGTAGCTCCAGTGGTGCTTGAGCACAATACGGGGCGAGTGTGTCAGGGATATGGCATCGAGCTGCCTGGTTAACAATCCATTGACGGCTACTTCAACAGTGGAATGTGTGGACGCTAGGCTCATGGTTTAGCCCTGGGCGTTAGGCCATGACACGCTTGCGGCCCTAATTTCGATGTGAAACATAGCCGTGGCTAAAAAGATTAGCTCTATCTATCTGATAGACTTGATAAATTTCTTTGTGTATTGTTGCGGCTTCTTTGGGGAGTAGCCTGCTTTCGAGCGCTTCGAAAGTGTTTATGTCAACATTCTCGGCATGCATGCCGTGGCATAAACAACCAACCGGTTGGCGAGACCATTGATGTATCTGCGTTCAGGATCGGGCGCGTGGATATGTCATTGGACGTTAGCCTGATCGGTACGGAAATCGTGAATCCAGCTGCTCTCGTCTTACTCGCTTTAGCCATGTCTACGGATGCTTTCGCCGCTGCGGTGGGAAAGGGTGCCAGCCTGCATAAGCCCTGTTTGAGAGAGGCCCTGCGCACGGGTGCAATCTTTGGCACCATTGAGGCGATTACGCCTGTTATCGGATGGGCAGCCGGCCTTGCTGCCGCTCAATTCGTTCAGCAGTGGGATCACTGGATCGCGTTTACGCTTCTGTTAGGCCTTGGGCTACGCATGATCTGGGCAGGCCTGGGCGATGCGGAAGAGGTCGAGGAAAAGCCTAGTCAACATTCGTTCTGGGTACTCGCCATTACCGCTGTTGCCACCAGTATTGATGCCCTGGCGGTGGGCGTTGGGCTTGCTTTTATCAACGTCAATATTATAGGTGCCGCCCTGGCGATCGGGTTGGCAACCATGATCATGGTGACTATCGGGGTGATGCTAGGCCGAGTAATGGGTACAGTCATTGGTAAGCGGGCCGAGATCATTGGGGGAGTCGTACTGATCGGTATTGGGTCGGCTATTCTTTATGAGCATTTGACATCGGCCACTGGCTGAGCCGGCACGGTAACCCGTTTTTCAAGATAGCTCTTTTCAGCGTTCAGATACCAGAACGCCCAGGGTCATGAACTTGGGCGTTCTGCTTTAACACAAAGCGATTGTTGATAACGTCAGCCATTGCTGCTGGCGTTCCAACCTATCTGATTAGCGCTGTACGTTAGGGAAGCGCTGTTTCAGGTAAGCCTCTACTTCATTGAAGTTATAGCCTTGCTCTTTAGCCTTGAGAGCAAGGTCTGATACGCATTTTGGGCTTGGCGCATCTGCTGCTTCATCTTTACATACGTCAGGTTGGGCCTGAGTAATGTATTCGCTAACAGAGGGCCTGGGCTTGACGGCATCGCCATCAAACGATTCGGAATGAGGCAGGATGAACTTGTTCACCACGATGGCAAACAGAATTCCCAGGATGGCAAGCGTTATGACGTACGTAGCCGTAATGCGTTTACGCTTGGGGACGTTCTCTAACTTGCTCAAATCAGAACTCCTTTTAAAGGGATCGATAACATTTTCCTTCAGATACAGTTTAGTAACTCGCTCTGGACCAGAAGTTCAGCACGTTATTCAGGAAGAAGTTGATCAGAATCAATACTGTGTTGAAGTATTGACCAGACGGAAAAGGTGTAGTGGGTTGGTAACCTTTTACCCCGTCAGGTTTTCCACTTATAAAGTGAATATGCTTGTGGATAATTCTGGCTAGGCCAGACGTGGTAAGGTCTTAGCGGGGTTGGTTAATTTTTAACCAGTTGCTGGCATTGTTAATCCCATGCCATGGGACGCTGGGTTTCTTTGGTCAAGAAAGGACTGCTGAATGTGCTCTGGAAGGGAAGGATCTTCCCGCCTCGCATCCCCCTTGTTTCCCGATTTTTCCAGGCGTCCAAATGAAACGCCCCCGTAATGACGGGGGCGTTTCATCAGCTGCGGTGGCATTTAGACCTTGGCGCTGCGTTCCTTGATTTCCTGGTGCAGAATGCGGTCGTTTTCGGAGTAATCGACCGGGCAATCGATAACATGTACGCCAGGCGTATTTACGCAGCGCTCGACCAGCGGAGCGAAGTCAGCTGCGCTTTCCACACGGTGTCCCTGAGCGCCATAGCTTTCGGCATAGCGGACAAAATCCGGGTTGCCATAATCCAGACCGTAATCCTCAAAGCCCATCTGCGCCTGCTTCCAGCGAATCATGCCGTATCCGTCATCACGCAGGATGATGACCACAAGGTTCATCTTCAGACGTACTGCAGTTTCCAGCTCTTGGCTGTTCATCATGAAGCCGCCATCGCCGCAGACAGCAACAATAGGCGTCTGCGGATGAACCAGGCGTGCAGCCATGGCAGAAGGCAGTCCCGCACCCATGGTTGCCAGAGCGTTATCCAGCAGCACGGTATTGGGCATGTAGGCCTTGTAGTTACGGGCAAACCAGATCTTGTAGATGCCGTTGTCCAGCGCCACGATGCCGTCCGAAGGCAAAACCTTGCGCAGGTCTGCGACCATACGCTGCGGGTACATCGGGAAACGGTCATCCGTAGAGCCTTCAGCAACATGGGCTTCGTTGGCTTCGCGGATGGTGAGCAGACGGTCGAAGTCCCAGGTCGGTTGAACCTCAATGGCTTCCTTGATCTGCCAGATAGCATTGGCAATATCACCCACCACTTCTACCTGCGGGAAGTATACGGGGTCGACTTCTGCCGAACGGAAGTTGATGTGGATGACCTCTGTACCGCCACGAGCCATGAAGAACGGTGGTTTTTCGATGACATCATGGCCGATGTTAACGATCAGGTCAGCCGATTCCAGCGCACGGTGCACAAAGTCACCAGCCGACAGTGCCGCGTTGCCCAGGAAACCGGGGTGGCGCTCATCGACCACACCTTTACCCATCTGGGTGGTAATGAACGGAATACCGGTCTTTTCGATCAACTGCCGTAACACGCGCGCCGTCATTTTACGGTTGGCACCTGCACCGATTACCAGCACCGGGCTGCGTGCATGTTCAAGTTTGGATACAGCAGCCTGGATGGCCTTGTACTCGGCGATTGGTCGACGGGTCAGGCTTGGGGGAATCGGCGTGCTTTCGGTTTGTTCGGCTGCGATGTCTTCCGGCAGCTCCAGGTGAACCGAGCCGGGCTTTTCTTCCTCGGCCAGACGAATCGCCTCACGAATACGCGAAGGGATATTGTCGGCAGAAGCCAGCTGGTGGGTGTACTTGGTAATTGGGTCCATCATGCCGCAGATATCGATAATCTGGAAACGGCCCTGTTTGGACTTTTTGATGGGCTTCTGACCGGTGATCATCATCATCGGCATACCGCCCAGGTAGGCGTAGGCACCTGCAGTCACAAGGTTGGTAGCACCAGGGCCCAACGTTGACAGACACACGCCGGTCTTGCCAGTCAGACGACCATAGGTCGCCGCCATGAATCCGGCGGATTGTTCGTGACGTGTCAGGATCAGTTTGATCTGGCTGGAACGGGAGAGCGAGTCCAGCAGGTCCAGGTTTTCTTCCCCAGGAATACCAAAGATGTATTCCACACCTTCGTTTTCCAGACAACGTACGATCAAATCAGAGGCCTTGGCCATCACTTTTTCCTTCAGGTAGGGCAGTTAGAAAAGCTCCGACCCAAGGGTGCAATGCTGATAGTGATTTGTCCATGCTACAACGGCTATAGAAGGACAAATTTAGTAAAAAAATCCACTTTTTTGCAAAAAAATTGAGCGCGCCTAGCCAAAATGTAGTGGTTTACGCTTTGAACTACATTTAGCGTAGCTCTGCTTCTTACAGGCAAAGAGGAAGCTGCACGGTAGGCGCCGCAGTATCCTGTTCAATTGTCCGATAGCCTAAGTTTGCGTCTGTAGATCAGTGGTCTGGAAGTCGCTAGGAACAATATGGCTTGTCTTTGGCTCAAGACGCTACGGCCAGTACTGCTACGATCGGCCAAGGCGGTGGCTTAAACTCCATGCGCTTCACGCAGAACGGCAACAACAATGAACTCTTTATCGATCAAGGTGCGATATCAGGCTCCATTACCGGACGCTCTAGCGGAAACCATAACGGTGCAGATGTCAGGCAAGCGGATTACCTGACATATACAAGCTACGCCCAAGAGGGTGACGCCAACATCTTAACGGTTAGCCAAAACGGCAATCGTAGCCAAGCCAGTCTGACGAAGCTTGGTACTTGCGATGAAATTACATTGTCGTAGGCTGGTTCAGGAGAAATCTTCTACGATATGGGCAATGCAGCAACCGTTTTACAAAATGGTACTGCCAACATTGCTGGCATCAATCAGCGGATCGCTGATTCGAGTCTGGCTGGGCACGCAGTTACAGTGAATCAGGCCGGTACTGGAAACACCGCAACGGTCGTCTAACGCTAACGATTATCCTGGTTAAGTTACGTCTATTCCCGCCCAGACTATTCCTTGAAATAGGCAGTTCTGCGCACGCTTACACATCCAGTCACTTTCGCCGCTATTCTTGGTTTGGCGCCTACGCCTGTTGCCTGACACACTAAGCCGTGATCAAGCTCATATGAGGTAAAAGCCGATGCACCAAGCTTGAGGTGTCAGCGCGTTTTTAAAAAGCTGACCTAAGCCATCGCAGAGTCTCTCTTGCATCTGTAGGCCTATTTAATCGAAAGATCTGGCAGTGGCCAAGACACTACGGCCTGCCTCGCGAGGTGTTTAAGAATTATTACATGTAATAGTTGAAAATACTTACATGTAAGCATTGCGTTACCTTAAATTAAGGCGTAGATTTCTTACATGTAATGAGTCTGGGAGGTCAGATGCCTCGCAAGAAACCACTGGATGATGCTACGGCCAAGGCAGGCTCTGGCAAGGGTAAGACGACTGCTGATTATGTCCGTGAGATGCGGGCACGGCTACGTGAAGCGGGCTTGGTAAAGCGTGAGTTCTGGATTCTTCCTGAAAACGTGAACGCTCTTCGGGGCATTGAGAAAGCGCTACGGCAGCCCTTTTTGGGCGAGAAAGTCAAACTGGAGAACTTTATGACTGAGAACACCCATTGGACTATCAGCTCGCTGCACAAGGCCCTGGCCGAGCTTGAAGCCGTTGAAAAGGGCGAGATCGCTCTGGCCGTTGCTGAGGGTTCGGTGCCTAGCATCAAGCTCACCATGACCGAATATGGCGATTTACCGATTTATCTAGCCGTATCCGGTGACCAGGTTCTTGTTGATGCCACGCTGTTCGAAGCCAGCAAGGTTAAGGATCCAGTCGAATTCAATAATCTGTTGCTGCGTAGCCGAGACATGTTTCCGCTGTCCTCGGTGGGTATCGAACCGGTAAATGATACAGAGATTTATTGCATGTTTGGCAGCCTGAGCGCTGCCTCATCACTGACTGTTATCGTCCAGGAAATTTACACCCTGGCGGAAAACGTAATTCGTGCGGCTGAAGCCTTCGAAGACCACATCAAGGCTTAACCCTTATTCGTATTGGAGTAAACAAATGAGCATTTGGAAAAAAGTAGTAACCGCTCTTCGCGGTGGCGCCTCTGAAGTTGGTGAGGCTATCGTCGACAAGCAGGCGATCCGTATCCTTGACCAGGAAATCCGCGATGCTGAAGCGGCATTGCTGCGGGCACGCAATGGCCTGGTTGATATCAAGGCCAAGCACAAACTGTCTCTGCAACGTCTGGATGCCTTTAAGAACGACATCCAGAATTGGGAAGGCAAGGCCATGACCGCGCTGGAAAAGGGCGAGGAAGGTTTGGCGACCGAATGTGCCAATAAGGTAGCCGAGATCGAAGCCCAGCGTGAGCAGGAGCAAATTCTGGCGGAGCAGTTTGGCAAGCAGACAGACGCCCTGCATGCTCAGGTCATTAAGGCTGAAGCGCAGATCAAGGGTCTCAAGCAGCAGGTCGAAATGGCCAAGGCGCGGGAAACCGTACAGAAGGCACGCGTTGCCACGGCCGCTGCTACTGGCGGTGCCAATGGCTCTCTGGAAACCGCTGTCGACTCTTTGGCCCGAATCAAATCCCGTCAGGATGAGCAGGATGCTCGACTGCAGGCTGCCGAGGAGCTTGCCAGCGCCGCCAATGGTGGGGATCTTGAGCGTCGTCTGCAAGAGGCCGGCATTGGCTCCAAGACAGGCGGCGGGGCCGATGTTCTGGCCCGTCTGAAGGCCAAGCAGTCTTCCAACTCCGCACAATAAGTGTTGCAGAAGGGCACCCGGATCGCTCCGGGTGCCCTTCTGCGTCAAGAGACAGGTCCATGCGATCAGGAAAATGCCTGCCAGTTATTTTCGTACTGGCCGGGATCATGATGCTAGTGCAGCTGGTGAACACGTTCACGGCGAACAGCCTCATACCTCATGGAATCATTCCACGTACTATTAGCGGTCTACAGGGCATCGCGTTTGCCCCTTTCCTCCATGGCTCCATCAGGCATTTGCTTAGTAACCTCGTGCCTTTTGTAGTACTCAGCTGGCTTATTTCAAATGAAGGCTTTGAGCGCTATGTCCGGGTTCTGGTGCTGATCACGATGCTGGGTGGAATACTGGTTTGGCTGGTGGGTCGGTTCAGTATTCATGTGGGGGCTAGCGGGTTGATCTTTGGCTTGTGGACCTACGTATTGGCACGTGCATGGTTTCAACGCAGTCTTGTAAGCCTTTTGATCGCCGCCATCGCATTGTTTGGTTATGGTGGGTTGATCTTTGGATTTCTGCCGTTGCCAGGTATTTCATTTGAGTCCCATATTGCGGGTGCGATGGCGGGCATAGTGGTCGGTTGGATCATGCACTCGAAGAGATTGCTGGCAAATGCCGGGTGATCTCTACAATAAGGAAACAGGAGGTGCGTTATGAGTTGGATCAAGAGGGCGCTCGGCATGGAGGCGCCACTTCCCAAGGAACGGACAGGTTCTGCACCTATCACTAATGCCAGCCCATTGGGGCTGACGCGTGAGCGGATGATATGCCTGGACAAGTCCTTGAAACTGCTGCTCGACGGCCATTCGCACGTTACCCTTCCGGGCGATGAAAAAGTCTGGGCAGTGGGTAATGTCGACCTTGGCCAATCCATGCGGTTATTGCGTTTCTATCTGGATGACGAAGACTATTTTCTCCAGATAGTCATGAACGGTCCCAGTAACGATGACATTCAGGACATCATCCTCTTTGGCTATCACAGTGTGACCCCAGTCAATAGCAAGGCTGAGCTGCTGAGCCTTTCGGGGCCGGGTGCAAAGCTTGGGATGCCACTTTATGAGCTTGACGGCGAGGAATACGAGCGCCAGTGGGGGACCGAAGATGGTCAAACGGAGCTGACACCTCTACTTGAATACGTGAAAAGCCCGGAGCAGTCTTATCGTATCCAGCATAACTGCATGCTGTATGCGCGTGACATTGGGCTGGTCAATCGTCGGGAGTTTCTGCTCCTGTCGGTGGAGGAAGACGAAGAGGGTGTCATCTCGTTGTCGACTGCCGTGGGCGTAACGCTACAACCTACTGATCTTCAGGTTCTCTGATAAGGAAATCCCTATGCTAGAAGCACTTCGCATATCCCTTAACGCTGGCGCAGTCATGGGCTTTATTGCTTATATCGCTGTCGCCGCTCTTCTGTTTGCCCTCTTTCAGCTTATTTACACCCGTCTTACGCCACACAAGGAATTTGCGCTCATTCGCGAGGGCAATACCGCGGCTGCCATTGCCTTGGGCGGCTCGCTGATTGGTTTTGCGTTGCCGGCAAGCAATATCATTGCCTATAGCGTGAGTATTCTGGACTTCGTGGTCTGGGTTGTTATTGCCGCTGTCGTTCAGCTTTTGACCTTTCTCTTCACCAGCCTGGTGGTAAAGGACCTGTCCGCTCGGATTGGCCGGGGTGAGACGGCTGCTGCGGTGTATTCAGCCTCTGTTGCAATCAGCATCGGCTTTATCAACTCCGCCTGCATGACGCCTTCGGTCTGAGCCAGGAGTATTCATCGATGAGAAAACGCAGCTCCGTCAAACTGGTACTGGCCAGTACCCTGCCGCTTGCGCTGGTCGCCTGCGGCAAGGCGCAAAATACTCAGACGTACAGCGCCAGTCAGAACTTCAGCTCAGTCCAGCAGTGTACCGAGGCCAAGATTCCGGTGGATATCTGTTCGGACGCCTATATGCAGGCCATGGCTGACCACAAGCGCATCGCGCCGACTTATGATGATCAGGCCTCCTGTGACGCCGACTTTGTACCCGGCTACTGCCAAGCGGCATCGGATGGCAAATACATGCCTAAAATGGGCGGATTTGAACTTGCCATGTCTGGAGATCTGCCCAAGCAGGCTGTTGAACAGGCCAATGCCCAGAGTGGTGGAGGCGGTGGGGGCGGTCACCTTAACGGCATGCTTATGGGGCTTCTGATAGGCAACATGCTAAGTGGCTCGGGCAGTAACCACTATTATTCGCAGCCTATCTATCAGGGGCGGGACAACCGAGGTAATTATTATAACTCGACGCTTTCGCGTCAGATCGAGCAGGGCAAGACGTTCAGTCGCTCGACACAGGCCCGGACCAGTCCTAGCAACACCTATAACTCATCTACCCTTGGCAGGAGCCTGAACAGAAGTTCGAGCGGATCGGGCTCTGCAGTATCCTCGACTATCTCCCGTGGGGGGTTTGGCAGTCAGGCTACGGCCCGTAGCGGTTGGGGCGGCAAGAGTAGCGGTGGATATAGCAGTAGCTAAGGAGTGCGGGCCATGAAAAAGATCAGCATCGAAGAGCGTCCGGGCTGGCGCGAGACCCTGGAGCGTGAAGGCTTTAATTTTCACACGATTGACGGTGAGCGTTACTGGGATGAGCGTGGCTACTACCTGTTCACCGAGGCCCAGATCTCTAACGATCTGGAGCAGCCGACCCGGGAATTACACGAAATGTGCCTGGATGTCGTTGATCGGGTGGTCGACAGCGAAGAACTACTTGAAGGACTTGCCATTCCGCCGGCTTTTTTCGATCTGGTCCGCAGCTCCTGGAAAGAAGGCCACCCGCATCTGTATGGGCGATTCGATTTTGCCTATGACGGAAGCGGGCCGGCCAAACTTCTGGAAGCCAACATGGATACGCCTACCTCGCTACTCGAAGCGGGGTCCGTACAGCTGTTGTGGCTTGAAGACCAGATCGCCCGCGGCGTACTACCCGCCGAGGCGAATCAGTTCAATACTATCGCCGAAGATCTGGTAAGAGCGTTCGCCGCGTTCCCTGCTGGCGGCGCGTTCTATTTCTCTGCAATGTCGGGCTCGGTCGAAGACCGTGGCACGACAGACTTTCTACGCCGTATGGCTGCCCATGCCGGTATCGATGCCCGGCACATCAACGTGGAGGACATTGGCCTGACCGCTGAGGGGCGTTTCGTAGACCTTGAAGGGCGCTGGATTGAGCGGCTTTTCAAGCTTCACGCCTGGGAGCACATCTTCAGCGAGGAGTTCGGCCGGGCCGTGCCCGCGTGCGATACACAATTTGTAGAGCCTGCATGGAAATCCATAATCAGTAACAAGGGCATCCTGCCGTTGTTATGGCAGTTCAACGAGGGGCATCCAAATCTGTTGCCCTGCATTGTTGATACCGATCCCCGAGCACCGGTGCCTAAGGGGTGGGTGCGCAAACCCTTTTTCTCACGTGAAGGCGCCAACATCGAAATCCGTACGGATGATGATCAGGTCGTCAGGGAAGATGGTCCCTACACCGATGCGCCGTACATACTTCAGGCCTTTTCACCACTGCCCCGCTTTGGTGACAGCTACACGCTGATTGGCTCCTGGGTGATTGCCGACGTGGCCTCAGGCATTGGCATTCGGGAGGACGACAGCCTGATCACCAAGGATTCCAGCAGGTTCCTACCTCACGTAGTACTGGGTTGATCACCACGGTTTACCCCAGCGTGTAGTGCCCAGCGCTTCTATCGCTCACTGTTAGTTCTATCGGTGAGCCGGTAGCGAATGAGATAGCAACTAAGCAAAAGCCAGGCGCATGAGTATTACTTGTGCCATAGCGCTTTATTGCATCGCTCCCTTCTGTGAGTCCGTGCACCTACCCAGTAGTCATCTGCTAGTGCCTTGTTGCCGGTGCACGGTTTAGCGCTCGATAGAGCACTGTCCAACGATCCTGCACTGTACTTACATCACGGTCTGACCGAAGAAAATAGCCGTGTCATTGTATTTTCATCGTGAGGGTTTCTCATAAGCGAGTTTATAAGGATCGGCTTTTGCTCAAAGGGCTCCGCTACATACGGACGGTAATTTCCCAAGACAAATCCGAGCCCTATATCCATGCCTCAACCAATGTCCAGTCTAACCAGTAGCGAGTTTTGCGTCCTGTCTACGTAAGCTCATGTAGTCACTGACTTTTCTGGTTCACTACTAGAAGGAATTGGCAATGACCGTCAAGACTGTAAGTAATGCCGACGCTAACTCGCAAGCAGGCTCAGAGTCGGGCAAGGCCTGGGATCAGGCTGTAGAGCAAGCTAAAGAAGTAGGTATCCGCTGGGAACGTCCTGAGGGAGACACCCGTTCAGCCCAGGAAATCATCAACGACACCCCTCTGCTCAAGCATTTGGGTAACCAGAGTGGCGTCAAGGATAACCTCAAGAAGCAAGTCGGTGATTTTGAAAAAGATGCTGACGCTGCCTATAGAGCAGCCCAGGTACTTGAGCATGTTGTGAAGATCGATGAGAAGGGCAATCGCATCATTGGTGACAGCAATGTCGACAATGATCGAATCGATGGGTTTACTAAAAAGGGTGAGGCGCGACACGGCACCGAAGCCGGGCGTCTTCAGGATTTCGGTAAAGAAGGGTTCTCTTTTCTCAAGGGAGAACTTCACCAGATATCTACTGCCAGTGACAACACCAAAGCCCGTGAACAGGCAGAGGCACTGGGTATCAAGTGGGAGCGTCCGGAGGGCGATGATCGCTCGGCGCAAGATATTATCGACTCCAACCCCCTGCTCAAAAACCTGGGAAACCAGAGTAGCGTCAAGGACATGCTTAAGGAACAGGTCGGCGATTTTGAAAAGGATGCCAACGCTGCGTACCGAGCCGCACAGGTACTGGAGCATGTAGAAACCCTGGACGCATCGGGCGAGAAGATTGCGGGAAAGGATGTTGGCAACGGTAGCATCGACGGCTTTACCAAGAGTGGCGAAGCGAAGCATGGCACTGAAGCAGGCCGTCTACAGGACTTCGGTAAAGAGGGCTTTGCCAGTCTGAAGGGCGAACTCAAGAATCCTGCATCGGTAGCCGATGACAAGCAGGCCCGTGAGCAGGCGGAAAAGCTGGGGATCGTGTGGGAGCTGCCCCCAAATGACAAGCGTTCGGCTCAAGATATTATCGACGGTGATCCACTGCTCAAGAACCTGGGAAATCAGAGCGGTATCAAGGATATGCTCAAAGAGCGGGTCGGTGATTTTGAAAAAGATGCCGATGCTGCCTACAGAGCCTCACAGGTCCTTGAGCATATCGAGCGCTATGACGGTGAGGGCAAGACATTGTCTGGAGGCGATATAGGCGATGGCAAAATCAATGGTATTACCAAGGATGGCGAGGCGAAGAACGGTACCGAAGCGGGCCGCCTCCAGGATTTTGGTAAATACGGTTTTTCCAACCTCAAAGGGCCAGAGCTTACCGAAGAGGGCAAGATCGATTTCGCTCGTGAAAGCGCAGGCCTGCCTCCGGATAAAGAGACGGACGTAGTCAACCTGGAAACTACCACGACAGACCCTACCGACAAAAATCGCAAGCTTACGGTGAGTGAGCTGACATGGCAGAACCTGCTCGCCGATTGGAAAACCGGTATTGAAAACGGCAGCATCGCCAAGGACGATGACCGTGCCAAGCTCTATAACGCCTTACGCGCCCAAGGTGCCAGCGAAAACGGACTGGATATGGTCGTGCTGGATATGTCCATGGGGCAAAGCACTGCCAAGGTGAGCGGCAAGGACCTTTCTTCGATTATTGACAAGACCAAGGTCGACGAGCAGGTCGCCCAGCTGTTTGGCTCTGAAAGCGTTCAGAAAGATTTCCAGGCCCAGCAAGGCAAGGCGCTTGACGCACTGCCAGACAAGGACGCGGTGCGTGAGAAGCTTGAAACCATGGCCTTCTCTGAGGACTACTCGCGCTACATTGCCGAACTCAAGAAGAGCGGCAATGACGAGTTGGCCGAAGCCGATATCGGCAGGACCTATGCCTCGCTGGCAGCCTTTGATCCAGACAAGGCTGCACAGTTTTCCCAGCATATGATGATCGACGCCACAACAATGGACCTCGACAAATTGCTGGTTGATCCCTCAGGTATCAACGACGAAAACACGGTTCTAGCGACCCAGGACACCATCAAGACGCTCCTGATCGCGCTGAAAAAAGGCGGTGTCGACATATCGCGGCGTACCGTGGAAACCGAGCGCTTCGTGCAAGAATTCCTGGGTAACAAGCAGACTGCAAAAGCATTTAGCGAAGCACACAAGGAATTGGGGGCGACCTTTAGCAAGAACGGGTTCGTGACGGCGGATGACATCAACAAGGTTATGAGCAAAGACGTTTACAAGACCTTGGGTGAGGGCGCCCACGGCAGCATGCTCAAGACCATCACAGAGCTGAACGGCAATGGTGCACTGGGATCGGCAGGCGGTCTCATTTCACTGGCCTCAGGCATTTACCAAATTGCAGGCAAGGGAGGCACACTGGCGGATACGCCAGAAGAGCGCCTGGCCATTGCGAAAGACTTTGTCAGTGTCCTGGGCGCTGGCCAGCATTTTTAAATCTGGGTAGCAACATTGTCGATAGCATCTGGGGCACCAAGATTAACCAGATGATGGGGCTGGACAAGTCCCTGCCACAGATCTTTGGCAAGGATGTGCCGCAGGGTTCCGGTAGAAACATGAGCCTTGTAGAGGGTGACCTTAAAAAGGTCTATGAAGGGTTCAATGCGGCAATTGATGCGGCTCCTGTTCCCGATCAGCAGAAGTTGGCAGCAAAGATGGACCTGACGCCGGAGCAGTGGACAACACTAAATGACGGCTTCCGCGACGGCTTTGCCAAAAATCCGGGGCTGAAGGGCAGTACGCCTACCACCCGTGGAATCTCGGCGTTCTTGCGGGTAATGGATGCTGGCGCCAATACCTTCGGTGGGGTAGCGGATATCGTGCTGGGGGGGCTGAAGATCAAGTCCGGGCTCAAAAGTAACGACAAAGTGGCTGTCGCGCAGGGTGCTATCACCGTTGCCGCTGGTGCCTTTAACTTCGCCGGTGGGGGTGCTCAAATGGCCGCCGTGATGGGAGCGAATGCTGTCCGAGCCCTGGCAGGACCGTTGCTGTGGGTGGGTGCAGCGCTGACTGTGGCGCTGACCCCATTCCTGATCGTTGAGGATATCAAGCATAACAAGCGTATGGATGCTCATCGTGAGGATCTGCAAAATCTGATCAACGATTTGAACGATCAGAATCTGCTCACGGCAGATGGCAAGCAGCGCTTCGAGTTTCTTGATGAATACATGTACAACTATGGTCAACGCGACGCGCCGGAAGAGCTAAGCATCTTCGAATATCGCGAGGAGGAGTACGAATTCTTTGCGGACGGAGGGCATTTGCCATCGCCTGGTTTTGACAGCGTCAAGCATGAGGACTATCCAGGCGATGGTTCCAACCTTGAAACGCGACTGGCATAAGCTAGCGTCCTGACGCTTACCTCTAGGTAAAACTGCCCATACAGGTTGATTTCTGTATGGGCAGTTTGTTTGTTATACCCGGCGTTCGTCAGTTGCATTCGCATAAGCTGCTTGGGCCCTGCGCGCTTTGCGAGAAGATGCATTGGGCTTACGCACTTTTGAGACGTATTAGTCTATAAGCCATGCATGCAGGATTGCGTTAGTAGCAAGTTTAAAAGTCTGAATCGGGACGCACTAACATTTGCAGGAATGGAAACTTGGCCTTCCAGTCAAAGGAGGTCAGCCATGCGCATGCTAGAAAACAAGACCGCAATTATTACGGGTGCATCCTCTGGAATCGGACGTGCAGCCGCTTTCTTGTTCAGCGCTGAGGGCGCTAATGTTGTGTTAAATGCAAGGCGTCAGTCCTCTCTGGAAGAAGTCGCCAAAGCTATCCGTACCAAAGGGGGGCACGTTCGTATTGTGGTAGGGGATATAGGCTCTCCTGATACCCATAAAGAGTTACTTGAAGTAGGTGTCGAAGCGTTTGGGGGGCTTGATATCGCTTTTAACAACGCTGGATCTTTAGGTCCGATAAAGCCATTAGCTGAAATTACCCTGCCAGAGTGGCAGGAAACGCTTGCCACCAATATAACCGCGGCTTTTCTAGGGGCACGTGAGCAAATCCCTGCCATGCTCAAGCGTGGGGGTGGTTCGCTCATTTTTACGTCGAGTTTTGTCGGCACTAGCGTAGGCCTGCCTAACATGGCTGCTTATGGAACAGTGAAGGCTGCGCTAATGGGGCTGGTAAAAGGTATTACGGCCGACTATGCAGCGCAGGGGATTAGAGCAAATGCGCTACTTCCAGGTGGTGTTGACACGCCTATGGCAGGCGATAAGGCTCAGAAGGAGTGGGCGGCAAGCCTGCATGCAATGAAGCGGATCGCCGAGCCGTTGGAAATTGCAAAAGCTGCCTTGTTTCTGGCAGGGCCCATGTCCAGTTTTGTTGCCGGTACGGCATTGTTTGCTGATGGTGGGAACGCTGCGGTGAAGTGATGGCGTGCTGCAACTATTTACTTTCATTGCTCCTGTATTGGTCGCAGAGCTCCAGCGAGCATAGGTGAGCACCTGTGCAGGAGAGTGCTCCAGACATCTGCAAATGCCTAGGGCACGAGTGACCACTCACTGCAAGCGTGGCATACCACCAACCTGTGCTATTTCAGCCAATAAAGGGTTGGTGGCCGAAGCAATTGAGAAGGCTACGCAGCGACCCTCGATCGTTCACTACCAAAAGCGAAGGGCTTCAGGATTAACGACTCAAGTCTTTTTTATGCTTATGCAATATTTTCGCTGCCCATGCCGATAATAAAAGATGGCAGCATCGCATTGCTATTCATCGGCCTTTTTTACCTTTTGGAGCGTGAGGGTAGCGTTAATACATACCTGATGTAATGTGATTTTCATCACATTTACTGTGCTGCATCTGAATACCTGCCATTAATACTTTGGTTAGTTGCGCTTCTCTTGGCTGTGCCTAACTGGATTTTCAAGGTGAGACTGCTATGCCACTCTTACGATCCGGCCTCTTAGACACAGCAAGCAGGCCCTCAGAGATAAAAGGTATGAAAATCTCTCCGCTCCACCCGGTTGAAAAAGAACGTCTGGAGACGCTTCATGCACTTGGCCTGCTCGATAGCCAAAAGGATGAGCGTTTTGAACGGTTTGTTCGACTCGCCAAGGCCTTATGTGATGTACCTATTGCAGCGGTATCACTGGTGGATGCGAATCGTCAGTGGTTCCTGGGGTGCGCTGGCCTGGGCGTTAGTGAAACGTCTCGCGAGATTTCTTTTTGTAGCCATACCATCTTGGAGAAGTCCATTCTTTATATCCCTGATGCCAAAGCCGATTTACGCTTCGCCGATAATCCCTTGGTCACAGGAGACCCCTACATTCGGTTTTATGCAGGTTGCCCCTTATACATGCCCGGCTACTTGCCCATTGGCACGCTGTGCATCATTGATACGCGTCCCAGAACATTAGAACACGACCAAATGATGCGCTTACGGGATCTGGCTAACTGTCTCCAGCGTGAAATCATCATGCACAAGCTCATACAAGACATCAGCCTCCTTACCAATAGCCCGGCGTTGGCTGCATTGAGCGAACCGACTTACAGCCTGGATGATGCAAAGCGCTAACCGCATGTTTGGCCAGCTTTAGTGCATGTTTAATGCGGTAGTGCAATCACTATACCGCTCGGGCAACTGAAAGCGCAGGCTGTAGCAGTCACTCTGGCAGGTCCTGTGCGGGAAGATCCAGACCAGCACGTATGGTCTGCCAGAGAGGCGCTATTCGTTTGGCATTATCCTGAACCTGTTTTATTAACCTCAGCGATGATGCGCATGCTCGTGAAGCAGGCCTTGCGCGAGTTGAAACTTCGCTATTGGAAAGGTTATGGATATGCCAAGTCTCAAACCCTGCTGGTAGGTTTTGAGCAGCTTGGTTGGCTACCTAATGGATCTCTTTCAGTCCGAGCAGCCAGCCAGCTTCGACTGCAGATTCAGATGCAGGATACTTAGGCCGCGCGATACGGTCGAACTCGGCTGGGCTGCGCGCGCTAACAGGCACTATATAACAGTCTCAACTGTGAACCATCTGTAGTTGAAAGATGAAGGATATAGAAGTGGCCAGCTTTGATTAGGGGCGGGTGCTAAAGACGTCCTGTTGAATTGCTAACTATCGACAAAAGCAGGAGGTATCGTAAGAGACTCAAGGTTCCTCTATAGAGGCACTCAGACCGCTATTACTCAGAGTATAAACCTTCTGCCAATAGCAACCTTTCTGATTCTACGCGCCATTATTAATGTTGTATTGGTTCTGTATGCCGGTGTCCCCTCCCTGGGAAACCTAATATCCTGTTAGCGGCTCTCACTGCTGTAGAGAACAAAGCGTCTGCCAAACTGTACACGGCGGTCAGGCGGCGTAGGCTTCTGCTTTAGCCAGGATCCGGCTGATTTCATAACGATTGTCCAGAGTCAGGTGATCCGTCAGCCGATGCAATTGCCTGACAATCATTTGTTGACTGTTGTCATCATTGGCTGCCCGCAGCTCTTTCATTAATGAACGGATAATTTGTGCAGTCAGTTCAAGGTCGCTCATGGGCTTCCCTCATGAAGGCTATAAATGGGATAGTTCGTAAGCCGGCTTACTTACTCTGTCTATCGCAACCTCCAAACAGTTCTCGCCTACCCGATGAGCGAGCCCTTTGCCGATAACTGGCGGGCCCAACCCCGGCGTATTTGTTGGTCGGTCGGCTTCGGGTGCAGCTTCTCACTCCCTGCGACTGCTTTGGTCGTCCGAACCCTTAAGATCTAGCCGCTTGCGTAAGGCGCTCCAGCAGCCAGGCCGCGGCTGGACCGAGCGGCTGCTTGCGAGACCACACAACATCCACCGATACCTGCCTGGGCCAGCCATTCATGGCTAGCTCATGCAACCGGCCTTGTGCGTGGGATTCAACCAGCCCTTTGGGCAACGCTGCCCATCCAAAGCCCAACGCCGCCATCTCCAGTAACAGAAGATAGTCTGGAGTAGACCAGCAGCGTGTACTGTGCACTGGCAGGGTTGCATCATCCAGATCACTGCTGACAAGACTGCTCAGACGCAGCATGCGGTAGTGGGCGAGGTCTTGGGGTTCAATAACAGCCTTCTGGCTTAGGGCATGACCTGCGCAGACAAAAAGACCAAAGGAGGAATAGTAGGGTAACCGGGAGTGGGCGATATCTGGTCCGTACTCTGGCTGGGCGGCCAGTAGACCCAGGTTGGCGCGGCCCTGATTGACCAAGTCCAGTACATCAGCTTGCTCAGCAAAGAAGCATTCAAACTCCAAGTCAGGGTAGCGCTGATCCAATTCGTGGAGACGTGCTTCATACTGGCTCTGCTGGTAGGTGTCGGACAGTACCAGCGTCAGCTTGGCTTCCTGTCCACGGCCCAAGGTAGCGGCATGGCGTTTCAGGCGATCAATCGCCGATAGTGTTTCAAGGGCATACCCCAACAAGCTTCGTCCTGGCTCCGTCAATGTCAGATGACGTGCGCCACGGACAAACAGCTCAACATCCAATTCGATTTCAATGCGGGCTATGATTTCGCTGATAGTTGACTGACTCTTACCAAGCCCTCTTGCTGCTGCGCTAAACGAACCGCTTGAAGCGGCATGAACAAACGATTCCAGTGCTTCAATTGAAAGGTTCATATCGGTTTAGGCGATACCAGGTAATTAGTAGTTATTGTCTCCGCCGATGATAATAAGTTATCTAATGGGCTACTAAGCGAATTTACAATGTCTTCTACTTCATCAACTGATCGTGGTTTTTGGGAGCGGGCAGGTCATGCGCTTGCCTTTGAATTAATAGCTTTGGGTATTTGTGCGCCTGTTGTGGCATGGGCGATGGACAAACCCATGGGGCAGATCGGCGTATTGACGCTTATGTTTTCGACCATAGCCATGCTGTGGAATATGATTTTTAATTTCCTGTTTGACCATGCGCAGAAACGCCTGGGCTTCGAGCGCGGTTTAGGTGTGCGCCTGCTCCATGGCTGCTTGTTCGAGGCTGGCCTGGTGGTCTTGCTGGTACCTTTGGCCGCCTGGTGGCTTTCAATCAGCCTACTCCAAGCGCTAGTGCTCGATATCGGACTGATCCTGTTTTTCCTACCTTATTCGGTGTGCTTCAATTGGGTATACGACACGCTTCGGGCACGTTATGTACGCCGTCAGAGTATTTCAGTGGCATATGAAAAGCGGTAAAGCGTCTTAAAGCCGAAAAGGCGCGTCGGCCGGTCAGGGCCGACGCTTCTTTTGATCAATCTAGATCCGTTGCATCATGCCGCTCGGGCACTTGATCTTTTTCCTCTCCCCAGGTGCGATTGACCTTGCGCCCACGAATCACTGCCGGGCGCTTCGCAACTTCAGCAGCCCAGCGCTGCACATGGGTATAGTCCTGTACCGACAAGAACTCGGCTGCATTGTAGAGCCCACCCTGGACTAGAACGCCATACCAGGGCCAGATAGCCATGTCAGCGATGGTGTAATCGTCACCTGCAATATAGCGCTGTTCGGCCAACTGGCGGTCCAACACATCAAGCTGACGCTTGGCCTCCATGGCGTAACGGTTGATAGGGTATTCAAGCTTTTCCGGGGCATACGCATAGAAGTGGCCGAAGCCGCCACCCACGAAGGGTGCTGAGCCCATTTGCCAGAACAGCCAGTTAAGGGTTTCGGTTCGTGCCAGTGTATCGGTAGGCAAAAACGCGCCGAACTTTTCCGCCAGATAGACCAGGATAGAACCGGACTCGAAAACACGTATGGGCTTTTCGCCGCTGTGGTCGGCCAGGGCTGGAATCTTGGAGTTAGGATTAATCTCGACGAACCCGCTGGAGAACTGTTCACCTTCACCAATTTTAATCAGCCAGGCATCGTATTCAGCGCCGGTATGACCTATGGCGAGCAGCTCCTCCAGCATGATGGTAACTTTTACACCATTGGGTGTGCCCAGGGAGTATAGCTGCAACGGATGTTTGCCAACCGGTAGGGCCTTGTCATGCGTAGCCCCGGCAACTGGACGGTTAATATTGGCAAAGGTGCCACCGGAGGCGGCGGTGGGTTTCCAGACCTTGGGGGGAGTATAAGAGATGTCACTCATGGGGGTTTCCTTAGCCGAGTTAATAAAGTGAGGTGAGCAAGCATGACGGTATCGTCTGGCTTGGTGGCGTGTCACTCGCTGTTCTGGTCCCAGCGCTAATTAAAATGGTTTGGCCCCGAATCGCCAACGTTCCAAGGCTCATCGGTAACAGACGTGTACTGATCCTCAATAATTAAAACACATGGCTCAATTGGCCAATACGCTCTGGCTGAGTGTGTTTGCTTTACTCAGTCGTCATATAACATGGCAATGGAAAAAAGCTTTATCAAGGACTCGTTGTCTACCGTCCAAGACATAAAAATTGCTTAAACAGCCAGTCTAACTCCGGCTTGAATAAAGCCTGTTTTGAAGGGGCAGGGCGGGCGAGTTTATCTCCTTTAGATGCGCATTGTTCATAGATGTTAGCAACGATGCTTTGCTCCTCAGAGAATGAGTCAGGCTCTAAAACCTGGATGACTAAGGCTCCAGTTGAAGGGGCTGGGTAAGCCTTGATCGTTCTGTTTACACGGTTGAGCATCTTAACGTATGCCGAGCCCATTAAGCTAACTTCACAGCGAAACAATAATTAAACAGTTGGCCTATACAATGCTAGGCATAAGGTTTTCTTAACTAGAAATCAAGTTTTTTAAGTGACGTTTGCCGATGCTCCTTAGGAGCTTATATGTAAAGATATAAGCTACATATTGAGCTGTAGACTGTATGGTTTATTAATATGGCGAAAATTTATTAAAGGTAAATATTGTACTTATGTGTTAATGAGTCGAGCCTTGGCCATGGCTACTTAATGTTTATACAGACTATTCAGGGCAGCCGTACAGGCGTTGACAATACAACAGGCTTGCCTACTCTTGAAGAAACAGTGCCTAAATGACACTTCTTTATGGTTTTACAAAGGGGAGACGATGAGATTCTTCAATATAAGGTTCTTACGGGCACTTTTCCTACTGTTTAGCGTTGTTATTTCACCTTTGATCCAAGCAGACCCACCCGGTAAAAGTCCTAAACGAGGCATTGCGTATGATCTAACTTCTGGGCGAGATATGAGTGCGTTATCTGCCGGGGTAGGCTGGTGGTACAACTGGAGTCCTCGTCCCAACGATGCCATCAGTGCTTACAATTATGCGGGTGTATATGGAATGGATTTCATCCCAATGGTTTGGAATGACAATTTCAATGATGGGGAAGTGCAGGCGTATTTGGCAAATCATCCCAATATCCGTTATTTGCTAGTGATCAACGAACCAAATCTGATTGATCAGGCGAATCTAACACCTCAAGCCGCTGCCGCATTATGGCCTCGCCTGGAAGCTATCTCACGCAATACAGGCGTTAAGCTGGTTGGGCCTGCTATGAATTGGGGCACCCTCTCAGGGTATTCAGACCCAGTAGCATGGCTAGATGCTTTTTTTGCTGCCTATAGCTCGGCTCACGCGGGGCGAGATCCGCAGATAGATTACCTGGCGTTTCACTGGTATGACTATGGACTATCAGGAATGCTCGACCGCCTTGCGCGCTATGGTCGGCCGTTTTGGGTTACTGAGTTCGCTAATTGGCATTCGCTACCTGATGGAGGCCAAATCGACTCCGTGGAAAAGCAAAAACAGCAAATGACGGACATGGTCGCAACACTTGAGGCCCGCGCTGACGTATTCCGATATGCCTGGTTTTCTGGCCGAGTAAATGATGATGTGCATCACTCAAGCTTATTGGCTGCTGATGGAACATTGACTGAACTGGGTTGGCACTATATATCGCTCCCATTCAATGGAGCCACGCAATAGTATTGGTTTTAATAGAGCAGTACTTAGTGTGTTTCCTAAAAAAGCGGATGCTTATATTTTTTAAGCTGATAAGTAATAGTGTGTTAGTTATAAATCTGCGTTTTAGAGGGCTGTTGGAAGGATATTGATTAGGAGTTTATGGTAGAAGCCGAAGGTGGTAGGGTAGAAATGGCTATCTGTACTTCAATCATCACATGTATACGAGCATAATTTGATTGAGAGAGAAGAGCGTGACGTTGGTGTCAGACTATTTACCTTGCCGTATAGCCTAAAAATATTATAGGTTTGGCATTGGCAATAATTGAGTAAATCCAAAAGACTGGCCATATTCTTTAATGAATCTTGATAAAGAAAAATTGCTTTTACTTTAATTAAGGCTAGCTGAGTGTATCTTCTATCGTGAAGTGATGACTTAACAGCGTGTCAGTCACTGGCAGTTCTTTATTATAGAAATCAACTATTTCCCGAGGTGATAGAAGGTATCTCAGCAAACAATTTTCTGAATACCAAGTGGCCTCTTACCATGCTGCTCATACCAACCTGAGCAACCAGCCATGTCTCTTCCTCATATCCTTAATCAAGCCAGAACAGGTGCGTTAATATTCGCCTTGATCATGTTAACGGGCTGTGCCACTTCCCAAACGGCTTATCTTCAAGATGGAACGTCTGGGTACTCCGTCGAATGTAATGGCCTGCTAGGACAGTGGTCGTCTTGTCACGCAGAGGCAGCAGCCTTATGCGGAGATGATAGCTACCGCGTTATCAGCCGTAACCGTCTTGACGGGCTCACTGAGGAGCAGGCAGAGATACTCTCATCACGCGAGTCTTATCGTGAGCGTAGTATGCTTGTGCAATGCAGCAGTCATCAGACTTCCTGGCGTATAGGCATGATGACGCGTAAATCATTTACAGCAAGCTCCTCTTGATACCTCTTTAGTGTTTGAGATAGATTGTTGTTGCCATTAAAGACAACTATTAATACAGCAAAACAGTGAGCTTTCCTTATGCTTAGGGCTGATTTTGTTATTCGGGAAAATGACTTTGGCTTGACTAATGGAAGGCGCTTTCTTCGTTATTCATGAGGCCTGCTGCAAGTAGCCTGAGCAGCCGGGCCGAATGGTTTCCAGGAGATAGCGCCGAGACCGCTCAGGAGAGTGATTAAAAGATTTTCAGCCACCTATGAGTTCATTAATTCGTCAACGCGCGCTGCAAGCGTATCGATTGCGAAAGGCTTGGTCAGGATTTGCATCCCATGCTCAAGATGGCCGTTGCCAATAGCTGCGTTTTCGGCATACCCCGTAATGAACAGGATCTTCAAGTCAGGCCGGACCTCTCGTCCTGCATCGGCCATCTGCCGGCCATTCATACCGCCGGGCAAACCAACATCTGTGACCAGTAAGTCAATAGGCACATCGGACTGCAATATTTTAAGCCCTGCGATGCTGTCAGCGGCCTCAATGACCGAATAGCCTAAGTCGCCCAGAATATCTGTTACCAGCATACGTACGGTGGGCTCATCATCTACAATCAGCACCGTTTCTGCGTTTTCTGCATTCTGAACCGCTGTCTTTTCTATGCCGCCCTCGTCCGCAGGCGCATCACCAAGGTGACGTGGCAAGTAGATGCATACTGTGGTTCCCTGGCCAAGCTCAGAGTAGATGCGAACCTGGCCACCCGACTGCCGGGCAAAACCATAAATCATGGAAAGACCAAGACCGGTGCCTTTGCCGATCGGCTTAGTGGTAAAAAACGGCTCAAACACTCGCGCTACCACGTCTGGCGACATGCCAATACCGGTATCGGTAACGCATAGGGACAGGTATTGTCCTTCCTGTAGTTCATGGTTACGGGCCACCTCGTGATCCATCCAGCGATTGGCCGTCTCAATGGTTATGCGTCCTCCCATGGGCATGGCATCACGGGCATTAATACAAAGGTTCAGGAGAGCGTTTTCAAGCTGACTGGCGTCGACGAGGGCAGGCCACAGATTGGCTGCACCCACTGCCTCGATGGCAATACTGGGACCAACAGTACGCTGGATCAGGTCCGTCATACTCTCAATCAATCTGTTCACGTTGGTGGGGCGCGGATCAAGCGTCTGGCGCCTTGAGAAGGCAAGAAGGCGGTGCGTCAGCGCAGCAGCCCGCTTCGCTGCGCCCTGTGCCGCAACCATATACCGATCAATGTCCTTCAACCGGCCCTGGGCAATCCGGATGTTCATTAACTCCAGCGCGCCTGTAATACCTGCCAGCAGGTTGTTGAAGTCGTGTGCAAGGCCGCCTGTAAGTTGTCCGACCGCCTCCATCTTCTGGGACTGCCGCAGCTTTTCCTCCGCCAGCATCAACTCAGCTGAGCGTTCTGCAACACGTTGTTCAAGCGTTTCGTTAAGCGCACGTAATGCTGCCGTTGCCCGATCACGTTCCGCTTCGACGGCGCGGCGCTCCTCAACGTCAATAAGGACGCCCGGAAAGCTCAGGGGCGTGCCATCTTCAGCATGCTCAACCCGGCCGTTTGCCTCAATCCAATAATAGTTTCCATCAGTGCGACGCACACGGTATTGATGAGCGTAAGCACCGCCTCGGGCAATGACTTCACGGATGGCGGTTTCCAGGCCCTCTCTATCATCAGGGTGGACAGTCGCCACTACCTGCTCAAGGCTAAGGCCTTTGCGGCCAAGCGCAGGATCAAGGCCAAACGTCCAGGCGAAGGCTTCATCGACAGTAAACTGGTCGCTGGGAAGATCCCAGAACCATGTACCGATGATTGCACCTGCGGCCAAGGCAAGCTGAACGCGCTGCACGTTCTCGCGTGCGAGCGCCTCGCTGGTGCGCAGGCGCTCTTCTGCAATGCGCCTTTCGGTAACGTCATTGAAAAGAATCGCAATCTGACGCTGACTCGGGTCACCAATTCGAATGGCCCGTACGTCGAACCATCGCTCAAACGTATTGGCGTAATTTTCAAAACTCGCGGGCTCTCCGGTTTTTGCTACATGTCCATAGGTCTCAAACCAGAAGCGCTCAAGATCCGGTGCGAATTCGGTCACCCATTTGCCGCGGAGATTGACGCCAGCCTGACGTTCAAATGCAGGGTTCGCCTCAAGAAAGCGGTAATCGATTGGCTCATCATCCTCATCAAATTTGACCTCCACGATGGCAAACGCCGAGCCGATCGTATCTAGGATCACCCGGAAGCGCTCTTCGCTCTGGCGCAAGGCCGTTTCTGCGGTACGTATCGGCGTCAGGTCAAGCATGGCGCCGATCATTCGGCTGGGACGGCCTTCGTTGTCGCGAATAATATGGCCTCGATCGAAGACGTCAGCGTAGGAGCCATCTGCCCGCTGGAAGCGGTACTCGTCGGTCCAGGCGATGCTGGTGCTATCAATCACTGCGTGAATCGAGGCGTTAATGCGGGCTCTGTCATCTGGATGAATTTGAGCCAGCCACCAATTCCCGGTCGATTCCAGACCGTCAAGCGTATGTCCGTAGGCAGTCGTTAACGCCTCATTCCAAACGACGTGATTGGTAGCAAAGTCCCATTCCCAGACCGCGTTGCTGGTGGCCTCGGAAACCAGTCGATAACGCTCCTGGGTTTCTTTTATGGTGGTGGCCGCCAAATGCTCCGTCGTGCGGTCACGCAGGATTTTTACAAAACCCAGGGGTGTATCGTCATCGTCGGTTAGTGAGATCAGCTCACCAGAGGCCCAGAACCGTTGGCCATCCTTTCGCAGATACCAGCGTTCATCCCGAGCCTGTCCATTCTCCAGTGCTCGCTCCACCTCCTGCTTTATATAGCCGCTGTGGCGATCCTCGAGAGTGAAGAGCCGCGAGGTGTCCTGACCTCGCATTTCATCAGCGCTCCAACCCATGATCTGCTCTGCACCGGGATTCCAGTCAGTGATGAGCCCCAAAGGGTCGGTTACTACAATGGCAAACTCGGTTACGCTTTCAAGAATGGCGTGTTTACGGGCTTTGCTAAAGGCCAGCATTGCCTGGCTGGCCTCCAATTTCGTAGTGAGGCTCTGTCTCTGTTCACGCGCGTGGCTCAACTGGACGTATTGAGTTGTTTCAGCCTCGTCGCTACGACTAAGGGAACCACCACCTGAGGCATCTACCTGCGCGTTCAGCTGACGTTCCTCCAGGGCTGCCCGGAGACGTATTACCTCTGCTTCAAGCTCCTCTCGCGTCAGGGTGTTCAGGGCTGGCCTACTCATGTATCAACGGTTCCTTATCTCTGAGCTTTACTCGTAACGTACGTTGTGCCACGCAATCAGGATTGAGGATGGACATCAGTAGGAAAGCAAGGTTGGAAGCAAACAGCGGGATTATGTGGCAAAGCTAATTGATCCAATACCAACGGAACGACATAACAGGAAAGCTAAACGCAGAAGGAGACGAGATTTTAAGTTCTGGTATCCGCCCGCACACGGCATTTTCATTGAGCAAGGCTGACAGGATCGATACGTGTTTGGCAACCCCACATGGACTTGCTTGTAGCCGAGGTGTAATTCGATTGAGGCAGTTAGGCTTGAGAGAGCGGCTGTAAAATGGCTTATACAGTTGTTTCGTTTACGTCCAGGTAGAGATTGAAAGGCTAGACTGGCTTACAAATTAGTTACCTTTAAAGGTGCTTTATAGCCTTCAGAGCTGCGCTTTAATGGCTGGTGTAAGACTAATAACTTCATGTCAGTTTATGAGCATGGCCATGCTCATAAACTGACAACCTCAGCGTCCAAACTCACGGAAGCATTATTGAATAACTCTGGCGCTATTACTGACCCCTGATTGAGTTAGTGTTGTGTCACTACCAGCATAGTGCCGTAGCTGCTCAATATAAGCATTATTGGAGGACCCGGCCTGAGACACAACGCTATGGCTGGCACCCTCATATGACGCCTGATCGATAGTGGCGCTATTGAAATCACCCACTTGGTCTAACCTGATCGAACCGGTGTATTGCCCACTCTGGGTAATATCAACGTTATTATTGTTTCCTGTCGTTGTACCGGCAATGGTTTCGACCATGGTGGCTTGATCGATATGGACGATGTTGGCATCACCAGTCACATCATAATCAATGGTGCTTTGTTCTGAACGTTGTTTAATGGTGACATTGTTGTCGTTGCCCTGAGTGCTGCTACGTATTGTAGAGTCGTAGGAGAAGTCGCGTGATGATACAAACAGCTCATTGTTTGAGCCGACTTGTGAGGCAGTTATGCGGTTATCGTAACTGGTGTTCTGTATATCGGCACTGTTGTTATCGCCGCTCTGGATCAGGTCGGTTTGGTTGCGGTCATTCTCTTGCGTTACTATCGCGCGGTTACCGTCGCCCTGTAATTGCTGAAGGTTGATAACACCACCAGTGCCTTGTTGATGCACAGTGATTTGGCTATTGATAGCCGTTTGCTCAATCGATGCAGAGAGATAATCACCGGTTTGAGTGAGTTCTGTTGTATTCCTTGCCGCTAAAGCGGTAAGGCTGATTGACAAGAGGGCCGTGACGGTAAGTAGTTTCAAACTAAACATAGTGAACTCCATCCTTTCCATGAAAAGCCGATTGCGATTGAGACGAACCGAAACCTGATTGTCAGGCAGCGCTCAACACCAGGCTATCGCTCTAAAGAGTGGAAACAATGCCGCTTGGCGCGTTAAAGGATTAGCTCTACGCTACGGTTTGATTTTATAAGGACGTGTTTTTACCCGCTGTAAGGTATTGCAACACGAAAAGCAGGATTTAATATCCCGTCGTCGCGAATGCTGCCGCTGGTTACAGGGCTGGATGGCTGGCCCGCGATCACCGGTGGCCTGCTGGTTATCAGACCTAATCGCGGCGCGCTCAATTTGTAAGTCACGTTCATACATTGATTTTCTTTTAAGAGTAAGAGCTGCTGACGCCAAGCGTGCGTGCAGATCAGCACGGATAGATGGTTTTAATTTCTTCAAGCTGTGGTGTCTATCGCTTATCCCTTACCAAGCGGGTGGTTTTCCTGCGGCTGGGGATGACGTATGGACAAGCACAGGATTAAGGCTAGTACGCCACAGAGGGCAATTGTGGCCGGAAGTGATGTTATTTCAGCGACTGCAAGGCTCACGACATAACCGATTCCCGCCACCATGACGTAATGCATGACACCCATCAGCGCTGATGCAACACCGGCCTGCTTACCTGCGTCTGCCATAGTGAGCGCAGTAAGGTTGCCAAAATTCAGACCTGGCGCGCTGATGACAAGCGCAAGCACACTGCCATAAACGCCCGGTGTCACCTGTTCAGCCTGAGCCAGCAGAAACAGACCAAGACCAGACGCGGCATTGAGACCCATGCCCACCAACATGATCAGCCGGACGCTCCATCCATGCTGAGCAACTGCTTGCTGACGAGACCCCCGATTACCAGTCCTACCGCATTTGCCGCTTAGTCATCCTCGCCTCCCCAAGAGGGCACACGAGAATAATGCTCGACCCATTTAATGACTTGATCAGCAGGCATAGGCCGGGCGATGCCATATCCCTGGGCTAGCTGGCACCCTAATTCGAGCAGCCTTTTACCTTGGGAGCGCGTCTCGACACCCTCAGCCAATACTTCGCGATCGAACGCTTTGGACAGGCCAATAATGGCTTCGGAGAGTGCCAGGTCTTCCTTGTCGGTCAGGATATCGCGCACGAACGACTGATCGATCTTGATGGTTTGTGCCGGCAAGCGCTTAAGGTAGCTCAGGGAGGAGTAACCCGTCCCAAAGTCATCCAGTGAAAAGGTTACCCCCATGTCCTGACAGGCTATCAGGCAATGGCTGACATGCTCCATGTTTTCGATGGCAGTAGATTCGACGATTTCAATATCCAGCAGATTGGGCGGCACCTCCGGGTAGCGGTCCAGAAGCATACGCAGACGCTCGACAAAATTAGGCTTTTGAAAATGCCGAGCGGCAATATTCACGCTGACCGACCACTTATGGCCCAGCAAACGCCAGTGTTTGATCTGGCGCAAGGCTTGATCGATGACCCATTCTCCAATTTCTACAATCAGGTCATTGCGTTCGACAAATGGCAGAAACTGAAGGGGAGGGACCAGTCCTTCATAAGGACTCTGCCACCGTAGCAAGGCCTCAAAGCCAATAATTTCACTGGTCTGCAGGTTGACCTTGGGCTGGTAATACAGGCGCAGCTCCTGCCTCATCAAGGCCTGTTCCAGACGTGCCAGTATAAGGGACGCTGCCAGGGCCTCATTGTTGGTAGGCACGTCGAAAATCTGGAAGCGGTTTCGCCCGCTTTGCTTAGCCTGATACATGGCCTGGTCGGCATGGCGAAGCAGCATATCCGGGTCTTCATTATCGTTGGGGTAGATGGTGACGCCGATGCTACCTGCAATCTCCAACATCTGGCCGTCGACCTCATAGGGATGAGAAAGCGTTTCGAGTAGCCGACGCAGACTGATAGGAAGTGTTTGTAACTGGATATCATTAAGGATCAGGACAAACTCGTCCCCTCCCATTCGCGCTAGCGTGTCTTCTTCGCGAAGCGTTTCCTTCAACCGGTTAGCGACCTCTACTAACAGGCGGTCCCCAATGGCGTGCCCATAGGTGTCGTTAATGGCTTTGAACCCATCAAGGTCGAGCATACCCAGCGCCAACAGCCGATGGTGACGACGGGCTGCTGAGATGGCCATGCCCAGACGTTCATGCAACAGTGCCCGGTTGGGCAAGCCGGTCAATACATCATGAGAGGCCCGCCACTGCAGAGCTTGGAGCAGCTCTTGGTGCTCGGTTACATCGAAGCGTATGGAAATATACTTGACGATTTTTTGTGTAGCGTCATCAGTGATCGGCACAATTGTGCTATTCACCCAATAGAGAGAGCCATCCTTGCGGCGATTGCAAATCTCGCCTTTCCAGATGTCTCCTTTTGTGATGGTTGACCAGATACTGTCGTAGAACTCTTGGGGGTGCTGGCCTGAATTCAGAATACGATGATTGGAGCCTAACAGCTCTTCTTTGGTATAACCCGAAACGGCGCAGAACTGATCGTTGACGTAGGTAATGGTCCCGTCAGGATCAGTTTCGGAAAAAATGGCAGCCGCATCTACCGCTGTCCTGTATTTATCGGTCATGTTAGATAGCTACTACCGCAGAGATGAGATTCAAGCAGCTTGATCTATCGAAGCGCTTCCCGCATACCGAAGCCAAGATTAAGTACCCTGATAAAATCCCGGCTTATAACGACGTTAGCACCCCCTCGGCAGTTTGTGCCTGCTACAGGTACACCGTTGATCCGATAATCGATATCCTGAGTCAGCCAGAGAAATCGCATCCGCTTCTCTGACCTGTTTGGTCAAGGCATAGCGAGCCTTGCTCCCGTTCATGCTTGCAGCGCTATTGTTTTTGGGTGGAACCTTTCTGGCGTCATGCAGGTATTTGTGCCCGCGGCCCCCAGCTCAGCGGTCAAATTGCCCAAAAAGCGGTGACGCGGCTGGCCCAACTCACCCGAGATGCTTGGCTAGGCGGGCATATTGGCGGGCAGGTGGGCTGATTCATACGGCCTGGATTGGTGCGTTAATGGTTCTGTTTGCACTGGGACTAACAGCGCTAAGCGGCCGTCTGGATCAGCGAATACCCTCACACATTACATTCACGCCAAATCATCGATAGGAGCCATTTATGTCATCCGCACTAAAGGCATTGACTGCTGAAGGCTTCAGCATTGGTATTGAGTTGCCTTTGGATAACGACTGGACAATGGCGGGTGGGCTGGCCCGGCGCGAAGCCGGTCGCTTACCCGGCGAGCCTGATCTGGATAAACAGGCCGAGCTGGCAACACTGGCTGATCGGCTAGGGTATCGCGCACTATGGATACGTGATGTGCCGTTATACGATCCGGATTTCGGTGATGCTGCCCAGGTATTCGAGGCGTTCAGCTATCTTGGTTATCTTGCAGGCATTACAGAGCGTATCCTGCTTGGCACGGCAGCCATCGTGCTGCCGCTGCGCGAGCCGATTCTGACGATGAAGTCTGCAGCTACAATTAATCAGCTGAGCCGGGGGCGTTTGCTCTTGGGGGTTGCCAGTGGAGACAGGCCTGTAGAGTACCCGGTGTTTGGCAAAGGCTATGACAGCCGCAGCCATGCGTTTCGGTCACAGATCGAGATGTTCCGCGATTGGGGCGCAGCCAAGCTTCCTGCTGGCGTAAAGTTGCTGCCCCGTCCGATTGAACCATTACCGCTACTGGTAGCGGGTATGGCCCAGCAACGGCCGGACTGGATTGGTGAACACATGGATGGCTTGCTGGCGTATCCCGGCACGCCGGCCGAGCATGTTCAGCGCAGTGCCCTCTGGCGCAGCGTAGCAGGTGAGAAGCCATATATCAGCTTTATCCACCTGGATTTGCTGGCAGACCCGAGTGCTCCGTTGGTGCGCCATCGCTTCGGGATTGCGGCCGGACATAGGGCGCTGATCAACGAGCTTGAGGCCATGAAAGCGGCTGGCGTGCAGCATATCGGCCTGCAGTTCAGGCGTAACCAACGTCCTGTAGCCGATGCGATGGAAGAGATCGCAGAGCACGTTCTGCCGGTTTTCCATACAGAGTGAAGCAATGCCTGGGCTGGCTGACTGGTTCTGGCATGTAACGTTTAGCCATGAATATCCAAAGGGGGGGGCTGGCGCTATATGCGTATTGCCCCTTCAGATGGCCGTCTCTATTGAGAAGCCAGGCGTCCATAACCTCTCGGACAACAGACCCTGCCACACGCCCCCTCGCTTCACCGTTCCCGATCATAACCCTGGGATCTTCCGCTGGCGCAAACGCATTGGAGCGCATGATGGCGGCGTCCAGATCCACCCAGCTATTACCGTTGCGGTTCCAGTTACGGTATTTGTGAGCGTCGTTGGCCAGCTTGTAGTAACCAGAAGCAAAGATACGCGTGGCCTGTGTGATCACACTTGTATGCAGCCTCGCGATAGCGACCTCTGGTTTGATGATTGACCCGGCGCATAAAACCCACGTAGCACCGGCTATAAAGCGGCCGGTCGATCGAGTCCCGGAGCTGGGCATAGTCCTTGAGGCTGATCCCTTTGACGAAGAGGCTAGGGTCGAAGACCCGGGTAGGGACTTCGCGTGGGTCCAGCGCTACGATGGCGCCTCTCCGGTCACCCAAGGCGTTTTCGGCAGCCCTCTGCAAGGTGATGTCCTTGCCGGGTATTTGATCTGACGTAGGGAAACTTAATAACCGTTCACGTCCAGTGGATGACTAACCTACCTATGCCTCAAATATCACCAGTATCTACGCCGATCAATCAGAAACAGCTCTCCAAACAGAGCAGACCAGACAGCCGGCATTGCGTTATGCCGTAACTTCTTTCTCCTTACCCAGTCGAAAAAAGCAAGAATGACGCCAAGCGCTATAGTTCATTGTGCTTCGCAGGTATATCCCTTAACCACTGAAAACAATCAATCCTGCAGGTGTGACTCCTTTAGTAATAACAATGAACCTATGTAAAAGCATGGGGCGGAGCAAACAATGAAGATATTTCGCAAAGCGCTGATCGTTATGTCCTGTTTATACGGCACGGCGGCAGCCCATGCCGAAACGCTAACAATCGCAGCGGTTAACAACCACGACCTAGTGCGCATGCAGCAACTGTCGAAAGTCTTCGAAGAACAACATTCGGATATTAAACTTGAGTGGGTTCTGCTGGAGGAAAATACACTGCGCCAGCGGCTAACCACTGATATAGCGACACAGGGTGCCCAATTTGATGTCGTCAGTATTGGCGCGTATGAAGCTTCACTCTGGGGAGCACGTGGATGGCTGACACCCATTGAAAACCTTCCTGCAGATTACGACGTACAGGACCTGTTTCCATCGGTTCGTGAAGGGCTATCGGTCAATCAAACGCTTTATGCCTTACCGTTTTACGCTGAAAGCTCTATTACCTATTACCGAAAGGACTTAGTCGAACAGGCAGGATTGCAGATGCCAGAGCACCCTACTTGGGAAGAACTTGCCCAACTGGCCGCTAAACTGCATCAGCCTGATAAGGGCCAGTATGGTATCTGCCTGCGTGGCAAGGCGGGTTGGGGCGAAAACATGGGCATTATTACTACGATGGCCAACTCGTTTGGGGCCCGCTGGTTTAACGAGGGATGGCAACCCGAATTTACCGGACCTGAGTGGACCAAGGCGATAAACTTTTACGTCGATACCATGAAGAAATATGGTCCGCCCGGTGTTTCCAGTAACGGCTTCAATGAAAATCTCGCCCTTTTCAGTACAGGAAAATGTGCTATTTGGGTTGACGCCAGCGTGGCCGGTTCAAGCGTAACGGATAGTACTCAAAGTAGTGTTGTGAACAGTGTTGGCTTTGCAGCCTCGCCAAAACAAGTCACTACTAAAGGGTCTTCATGGCTATGGGCGTGGTCCCTTGCCATTCCAGCCAGCTCCCAGCATAAACAGGCTGCATTGGATTTCATAACCTGGGCCAGTTCAAAGCAGTATATTCAGTTGGTGGCTGAAAAAGACGGTGTGGCCAAAGTACCCCCAGGAACACGCAAATCAACATATAACGAGGCTTATCTAAAGGCGGCACCCTTTGCCAAGGTAACGCTGGCAATGATGGAACAAGCTGATCCAGCCCACCCAACGTTAAAGCCCGTTCCATATCGGGGCATCCAATATGTCTTGATCCCTGAATTTCAGTCGCTTGGTACTCAAGTAGGAACCTTATTCTCTGGAGCATTAACCGGCCAGATGTCTGCTCAGCAGGCCTTACAGGCAGCTCAAAACGTGGCAAACCGGGAAATGAAGCGAGCAGGATATCCAAAATAATAAGGCAATAGCAGGCGCGGCAGGTTCTCCGCTGTGCCTGCGAAAGCATAATGCAGACAAAGGTTAAGGATCATTAGCTTTCGACAAATGTGATTTATCCAATATCGATAAAGGTATAGAAGGGTGATGCTACTTTCTTTATACCTTTAGCGTAAAAGCCAGGGCAACGCTATGACAGAGGAGCAGGTATCAGACATTTATTGTCATTTTAAGAAAGGCCACTTCTTGCGCTTCACCAATAGTTTGGGGCGTTATACGAGTCCGCCCTTTGTTGTCTCTATAAATCTCAACAAACTCACTGGATACGGAGACAGGGCCTAATACACGAGCGGCTTGCTCAGGCTCAAGAATCTCCTCATCTTCGCAAGTGGCTATGATGAAAAGATCAGGGTTCAATTTTTCAAGTTCTTTGATAAGTTCGCTTACGGTCATGTCTACAGTCTCTGCTATATAAGAGATAGGTTACTTAAATCATTTCTCACGCAATGATTTAATGTCTGGGGAAACAGAGTACTAAGCCAATATGTGTGTAAATGGCAGCTCTATGTGTAGTCAATTATTGAGTTATCTACGCGGTGAGCTTCACTCTGTAACCAGTCTTTAGATATGGAGGGGAATAAGATGAAGAGGTTTCTTAAAGCGATGACCGCTCGGCAGGTATATCTAAAAAAATAATTTACCGTCTTGAGAGTGCTTCGCTGTTTTAAGATATTTTCCAGAAAGGTAGATTGTGTATTTTTCTAGATGTGCTTTCGATAACTGCCCTGAATTTTAATTTATAAAATGTTCAACCGAAACCATGGGAGTTTAGGATAACCTATACTTAACGTGTACAATTACTTCATGCTGTATAGGTTTTATAGATTAAACCTAAGCAGTGGTTAATTTGGAAAAGGATTAAGTTATACATACGAAACGATAAACTTTAGACTCGCATTGGGGCGACTGCCCCTAGGATGACCCGTTCGTCTACACTTTGAAACTACTGTGAAGTTTTAATATCAGTATGGTATGAGGCGGGGAGTTATCAACGTATTTTTATAAAAATTTAATCGTAGCTTTAATTTCTCTTAGTAGATTTTAATAAATACTTTGATTGATTGTTTTCTGGATTAAACATCAAGTCAATCCATAGTTCGAGGCTGTTGGGTTTGGGGAGGTGCTGTGCGATGAATAATGGGTTTATTATTTTTTCTGTCTCTACAAGACTGCTATTTAAGTAATGATTAATTTTTAAAGTATGACCTTCCAGTTTAAATAAATATTTGAATTGTTAAATAATTAATTATTATTTTGGTGATTTATAGTTTTTGGAGCGCTGCTATCAGACATGGAGGGTTGAGATACGATCTTCATGCATAGGCGGAGTACAGAATAATCATGCTGCATATTCATTTCGGTACGGGGCGACTCGGGTTAGGGTTAGTGGCTCCTTTTTTTCAGGCGCCAGGATCTGAGCTTTATCTTTTTAACCGTGCTGTTTCTGGCGGGAGCGCGACAGGTTCTACGGCTGTAAATCCTGAACGTCGTAATGAGCTGCTGCTTACGCATCCTCGAAAGGAATACGTTATCGCAACGCCCGAAGGGGAAGTTAAACCGAGAGAACGGGTGCAGTACGATGGATTTTTTACCTATGAAGACAGTGATGTTGAGCAACCCCTTCGAGATATTCTGGAACGCTCCCAAGCCAAATCAAAAGGTGTAATTGTCACAGCATCGGTGTTGACGGCAGAAAATTATGCTCCCGTTATCAAGGCGCTTAACTTTATCTGTCAGGCGAAAGCGGCCGAAGAAAGCTCAATAGGAAATATTTATCTCATTGCCTGTGAGAACACGGTAAGCGCTTGCGAAGTTATGACTCATGAAATACTGCAAGACAGTATCTCGAACGAAACCCGGCAATGTGTACGCTGTGTACCTGCCTTGGTAGATCGGGTCTGTGTCGAGCTGGAGGAGGCCATGATTGATGACGAACCTACCCTCGTCGTACGTGCTGAGGAGTACGGCTCGTTAAAGCTTGAATTATGCCCACATACAGAACAGTTACCCCAGATCCTTGAAGGTAGCAAGATACAGTTCAGCCGCCATTTGGATATCGAAAAAGAAATCAAAAACTCGCTATTAAATGGCTCGCATTGGCTCATTGCACTTACTGCTTTTCAAGAAACGGGTGGCCGACCAGAAGTTAAACTTAATGAGTTTATTCAGGAGACGGAAAATCATCATCTCTATGCCTCTGAGGTCGTTAATGAAATGCGTGATGGGGTGGAGGCTCTGCTGCGCTCCAAACCCAAGTACGCCGACTTTGTCCGAGATGTTGACGTTACAGCCTATCTAGACGGTGCTGCCCAGTCGATTCTTGGACGCTTCGAGGCAAACTCCGACACGATCAGCCGGATTCTGGCGCGTTTCCGTGCGCCATGTCCTGATGAGGTATCAACGGTTCAGAAATTCATTGACCGTTTTTTACACCGAATTGAAGAACCCTTGCAGGCCTATCAAGAGCAAAAGGGGCTGCCTGCCAAGTCAGCATCACAAGGGCTGTTTAATCTGTTTCGCCTGCAAGCCTCGGGCACTTATATCGATTCGCACCCTGTTGAGCAGGATAAAGCGAGCTAGCTGAAGTCCAATCTTATATCGAGGCTCTTGGAGCCTCATCCAATTTTGATGAGGAGACCCTACGGAATGAAATTTGAGGCGTTGATTTTTGATTGTGACGGAGTACTGATCGATAGCGAGATATTGGTATGCCGTATTGCGGCAGAGGAGCTGACCAAACTTGGCTATTCCATTACAACGGAGCAGGTCATTCAACGCTTCGCCGGTCGGCCTGATCATGAAATGCGCGCTGAGATTGAGCAGGAGTGGGGCCAGCCTATTCCTGAGGGATACCGTGAAAGCGTTAATGCTCGAACAGTTGAGTCGTATGCAACAGAGCTCAAGATCATGCCTCGTCTGATGGAGGCCCTTGACCAGATTGATCTTCCAATCTGTGTCGCTTCGAGCAGTTTTCCTGAAAAGCTACGGCTGGGTCTAGAGACGGTTGGCTTATATGAGCGTTTTATGCCTAACGTCGTCAGCGCAACATTAGTCGCACGTGGAAAGCCGGAACCCGATGTTTTCCTGTTTGCCGCCGGATGGATGAAGACTAGCCCAAAGAAATGTTTGGTCCTGGAAGATAGCGTTGCAGGGGTAACCTCTGCGGTACGTGCTGGCATGCATGTGCTTGGTTTTACTGGAGGTGCGCATTGTGACGCGGGCCACCGCCAACGGTTATTGGATGCGGGGGCTTCCTCAGTTTTCTGCGACATGAGTGAATTGCCCTCTTTGGTTGAAAAGATGAATGCCTTGTCCTGACGGGTTAATTGATCTGGCGGGGCAAGATAACGTATTGATTTCAACGTAGCCCATCATCGCAGGACTCATGTGCTCGGACAGGCATTAAAAATTTAAGCTACAAGCAAAAGAGAGGTAATAATGGAGACGCATGTTATCGCAAGCCTTACCGAGTCCCGCTCGGCGCTGGATGCGTTCATGAAGGATGAGCTTGCGGTTTCGGCCATAGCACGTGCTGGGGGCCTTCTGGTTGAGACGTTTAATAAAGGCGGGCGCGTCTTCAGTTGCGGCAACGGTGGCTCCATGTGTGATGCCATGCATTTTGCTGAAGAGTTATCAGGCCGCTACCGTGATGATCGGAAAGGTCTGCCTGCCGTATCGATTAGTGATCCTAGCCATTTAAGCTGTGTTGCGAATGACATGGGCTACAACCAGGTTTTTGCTCGTTACCTGGAGGCCCATGCACATGCTGGAGACTGTCTTTTAGCGTTTAGTACCAGCGGAACAAGCGCCAATGTGGTGGCCGCGGCAGAGTATGCCAAGGCTAACGGCGTAACATTGATTGCACTGACGGGGCGGCGGGAGTCGCCATTAGGAAAGCTGGCCGATGTAGAAATCTGCGCGCCAGGTGGGAAATATGCCGACCGGGTACAGGAGCTGCATATCAAGGTCGTTCACATTTTGATCGAGCTAGTGGAAAGAGGGTTATTTCCTACTAATTACGCTTGAGTAACATCGGATATGAGTGACGCTCCAGTGTGCTTGAGTGTGAGCCATTAGTTGGAGCATCACTTCATATTCTCAAAGACATATATGCCTTACCTAGGCCACTGTGTCTTTCTGTAAGGGTCCCGTAGGAGCTGCCTTCTAGCGAAGTGCCATGGTTAAAGTCGCTATTTCTCTTAATACATGAATTTTTAAAATTAAGGGGTAGAGATGAGCATAGAGAAGCTAGCGTACCTGCAGAGCGGCCTGAGCAGTCAGCAGACAAAGTAGGCGATACAGAGCCTTCCGAGACGCTATCTAGCCTTTACACGAACACTGCACGAAGCAGCAGTAAAGGCCGCCAGAACGCATCGCTATAAAGATGATGAGTCAGATGCGTTTATCGGGGAGCTACATGGCCTATACGAGAGCTTTCGCAAGCGGTTGTGTGAGGGCCTGTGCGGTTGAACATAAGGCGGCTTGATCACATGCCACAGCGCCTGTGTATCAGGCACCGGGAAACATCAGGTTTCTCATCTATACGAATCGTTGGGATATTGTCTAATGCCTCGCTGCAAATAAAAGGCGTAGGTCAATAAATCCAGATGAGAAGGCCTAGAGGCGTAAGTCAACCTTTACAGGATGCGGTCCTTCCTGACGTTCTACGTAAGCCGTTACCCGGCTGCCTATGCGCTGGAAGGTGATGTCTATGCAATGCTCGCCAAAGGTGATGTGCCTGACTTCCAGGCGATCGATACCTGTAGGCATCTGCGGGGCTGTAATAGTAATAAGGCACTGTTGAGCATCAATGTTTATACCCAGGCAAGCCTGGAGCAGCATAAAAACCGAACCGGCCGCCCATGCCTGAGGCAGGCAGGCAACAGGGTATGCGGTAGGTGCTTCGCTGGGCGCTCGGTCGAAGCCGCAGAACAGCTCTGGCAGTCGCATACCAAAATGGGCAGCAGCCTCAAAGATGCCTGCCAGTAGATGCACGGACCCAGTATGCTCGCCGTAACGCGCAATCCCCGCTGCACACAGGGCTACATCATGTGGCCAGATTGAGCCGTTGTGATAGGACATTGGGTTAAAGCGTGCTGATCCGGCCACGACTGTCCGTATCCCCCATCCACTGTCGAATGAGCGCTCCAAAAGTTGCTGTGCAGCCAGCTTTCCGCGCTTGGGCGCAGGAAGGCCTGTAAATAACAGGTGTCCGACATTGGAGGCATTGACCGCACAGGGTTTGCCATTGCCATCCAGAGCCAGGGCGTAAAAGTGTTTGTCTTCTAGCCAAAAGCATCGCTCTACGGCCTCTTGCAAGGCTTCAGCACGCTGTTGCCAATGTTGGGCAGCCTGGCGGTCCTCTCGGGTTTCGGCAAGCTCGGCCATGCTCAGGTAAGCGCGGTAGGCATAACCTTGTACTTCAACCAAGGCAATTGGTCCTTCTGGAGAAGAGCCATCGGCATGGAAGATAGAATCATGACTGTCTTTCCAGCCCTGATTAGCCAAGCCGCTTTCCTCCCCCCGGGCATAGCTGAGAAAGCCGTCCGGATTTTTCGAAGCATTGCCTTCAATCCACTGGGCTGCCCGTTCCAGAGCAGGCCATAACTCCTCGATAAAGGCCATGTCGCCGGTACGCTTTGCATAAGCGCCTGCAAGCAACACGAATAACGGGGTGGTGTCTACACCACCGTAGTAACGGCTAAAGGGAAGCTCATTGAGCGATGACATTTCTCCCTTACGTGTCTCGTGCATGATTTTGCCCGGCTCGGCATCACGAAACGTTGAAACCTCTTTGGCTTGGTGTAATGCCAGATAAGCAAGTACCCCTCGTGCTAATTGAGGGTTCAGCCAGAGAAGCTGGTACGCCGTGATGATGGCATCTCGTCCAAATGGCGTTGAGTACCAGGGTACTCCGGCATAGGGATAGGGGCCGGTAGGAAGCTCTGATGTCAGCAGTGCCAGATCGGCGCGTGATTTGTCCAGCCAGCCTTGGAACAGTCGTCCTGATGCCTTGATATGTGCGCCGCTACGCTGCTTCTTGCGCATCGCCCAGCGAGCCTTTGCCGCTGACCGGCGGAAGCGGACCCGTGATGCCTGAATCGGCTGCATTCCTACTTCGATATACAGTTCATAGGGAGCATGTGCGCCCACTTCAAACTCGAACGTAGCCTGTGAGCCGTCCAGACTAAGGGGGGCTTCAGAAAAGCTTAACGCCATGCAGCGTTGTTGCTTGTCCAGGCCGTAATAGCGGAGTGTGGCACTCCATTCGTTAATATCAGGCGCATCCTGAGTACCACGCATGGGCCGTTGCTGCCCGCGCACTTCAAACATATCGCGAAAATCACCTGAGAAGTGAAGGCCAAGAGGTACGGTCACGGCTTGATCACTGTAATTAAAGAACCTGATGCGCTCGAACATCCGGCTCCCCCAGAGCAATTTTTTGCGCTCTATATGGAGTGCTCCCTGAGGGGTGAACGTGTCTCCCAACAGAGGAAGCGGGTGGTTGGTCAGGTGGGATATAGCGTAAACATTATCCTGACTGACCGTCGCCGAGAGCAGCGAGGGTCTTTGGTTGGCGAGAAATAGGTGGTAGCACGACAAGATACGAGTGTCATGGTGAAACAGGCCATCGTCATGGCCATTAAGGTCGCCAAACGCGTCTACCACCAGAAAGGTGTCATCCTCCATGAGTACAAACAGCTTCTGAAAGCTGGGCTCTGGTGGGCTTTGGCTAACGGCCGGAGTTTCCTCAAAGGACAATAATGTGTTCATCATGCGATCTTCCTAAGGGGAAGTTGCGGGTCATCTTCGCCTAGCAATTGCTGGTAAAGATGGACATAGTGTCTAGCCATGGCGTCCGCCGAAAAACGCACTTCATACACGTCTCTGATGGCTTGGCGGTCAAGGTCCATAACGCGGCTGGTTGCGTCAATAGCCTCTGCTTCACTGTCAACGACAAATCCCGTGACGCCCTCATCAATCACTTCCGATACCGATCCGCAGCGCCATGCGATGACGGGGGTGCCACATGCCATTGCTTCGATCATGACCAGTCCAAATGGCTCAGGCCAATCAATTGGAAACAACAGAGCATGTGCATTACCCAGGAATTCGGATTTTTCACTGTCCCCAATTTCGCCAATGAACTCAATCAGTGGGTGGGACAGCAAAGGGCGGATATCACGCTCGAAATACTCACGGTCGGCGTTATCGACTTTGGCGGCTATCTTGAGAGGAATACCCGCTGCAATAGCGATGGCGATAGCGCGGTCGGGTCGCTTTTCCGGCGAGATGCGGCCTAGAAAGGCAAGATACTTACCTGCGTCTTTTTTGAAGGTATAGGCCACAGGAGACAGGCCATGGTGGATTGTGCCCTGCCAGTTGGCAAACGGTAGCGGGGTGCGCTGGTGTCGGGAAATAGACACCAATGGAAATTGCTTCCAGTGTAGGTAAGTACCCGGAAGGTCTTTGAGGTCCAGACGGCCATGCAATGTGGTTAGCGTTCGACCTGCGATCTTTTCAAAGAAAGGAAAATGCAAGAGGTCGATATGAAAGTGCAGCAGATCGAACTCATCAGCCCGCTGCCGCACCTCATAAAGCATGTTCAAATGACTGGCAAGATCTGACTTGAGCGGTGCGGGATCAAGCCGTAAAGGCTGATCACGGCCTATTGTTTGCGCAGCCGATGTCTGTGAGCCCCCAGCAGCAAAAAGTGTGACTTCATGGCCAAGATCGACCAGCGCATCAGTGAGATGAGCCACGACACGTTCAGTACCGCCATAAAGCTTTGGTGGTACCGCTTCATATAGTGGTGCAATTTGCGCAATTTTCATCGTCTATCTCCAGTTAGAGTTCGACAGAGTCAGAAATGGCAAACGCGACCGGGGGTTTTTAAAGGTGTGAGAACGTGCTCGGCTGAATTTTAAAGACGCTGTCCACAGCAGAGTAGCTTATCTGGTAATAGTTCATGTTTTTAAAATTTAAAATAATTTAGCGGTTGTTGGTGATTAAAGATTATTGGCCAGCCGTCTAATAATTAGTCAATAACCACTTCACTGCGTAGGAATGGAGTACAGTCCAAGCACTCTTGTTTTCTGAGATGACATGGGTGGAGAGTTAATTTTGATTAAAATCGAGTTTATTGCTCTGCCTGCTCCAGGATACTTTATTTTTATAAAGTTTTAATACGCCTTTAGGAGGTTGTTTTGTCTATTCGACGTCAAGGAATCATCAAGTGGTTCAGCGAAGCCAAAGGCTTTGGCTTTATTAAGCCACAGGAAGGCCCCGATCTGTTTGTGCACCTCAGCGCGTGTGAAGACCCTGGGTTCAGGGGGCTGTATGAGGGGCAGTTGGTGAGCTATCAACTGATTATGGGGGCTAAAGGTTTTCAAGCAGATCATGTCCGGAATCGTTAAAAAAGACTCGAGCAGTGGCTCCCAAAATATAAAAGATAGTATTTATGTAGGGTGACATTGCAGATCAGAGGAGCGTTTAATTAGGGACAGTTATCTATCGAGCTTCAGCTAAATCCTGATAATAATCTTCGAATTATAAAGATACATTGTTGATATGTTGAAATAAGTTATTTGCTATCGAATGATTATGATGGCTACGGTTGTTTATTCTAGACCTATAATCGCTAGCTAGAAGGCTGGTTTATCTGCCCCGTCATTATGGTCTTGTCATTAAATCAGACACATAAGAGAAGGTTTAAGCTGCTTTTAAAGAGCCAATGCACGGCAAAATTCCTATCAATAAAATCAGCATTAAAAATCCGAATATATAAGACAGCGGCTCTAACTAATCAGACGCCGCATGGCACGGCGTTACGAGCTAGAGACCCAGCAGGCCAATTCTGATCGACTTTATCCCACCCATTCGCTTGCAGCAGTGGGGGAAGCAGACCTAAAGGACTGCATCTGAGGTGGGTTAATTAGTAAAATTCGCATATTCTTAATACCAAAGGTATCCCTCTGAGCTGTTCGTCATCACCCGGGCAGACCAGTAAGATTTTGCGTAGCTATCCTTTTCCCGCAACGACTTGCATCCCCCTAGTGGTCTAGGACGGTACGCAAACCCAGTCGATGGCTGCTCGCGGATAAGGAATATGATGCAGAAAACTACGTTGGTACTATGGTTGCTACTGGATCAGACCTATTCCGCTGCGTGACCTGAAGCGCATACCAAAGTCAAAGATGCTGCAACTTACAGGCAGAATAACGTCAGCAGGCAAATATTCGAGTGGTTGAAGAAACGGCGCAGGTCGGTACCCGATATGGCAAGCTGCCAGAGAGCTTCAAGGCTATGGTTATGCTGGCCTCTCTGACGCCGCACAGGGCACTACCTTCCTGCAAAATCTAAGAAATAAATCGACCTTCCTGACTTGATAGCATAAGGCAGTATTTGGCCGGGTATACCCTCATGCCATGGAACGACAGAGCCTGAACACATCAGGCTCGGCAGTCTTAGTTATTTCGTTCGCCCATCGAATTGCCGTGCAGGGGAATAGGCTCCTTGGAGGCTTGCGGTGTACTGTCCTGTCCTACCATTTCTTCATAAACCGCAGGCTGGACCAGGAAAAGCTGAACATCGCCTTTCAGATTGACCAGGGTTTTTCGACCTTCTTCGACCGAGGCGATGTGCATCGTTTCGCCGTGATCATTCACAACAGGGTGAGACTTGTTATCCATTAACGCATGTATGACGAAAGAGCCGCCTTCCATGGAAATAAAATGGATTTCCTTAACCTCTCCTGCCTTCACATGCTTGGTCAGTTCTGCCACATTCATGAAGGTTCTCCAGTGCTCGGTTGTTGTTTAAAGAAGCGTTTCGCTATCGTTCTTTGAAAGGCCCTGGATCGGCGAGTTCAATAGAAGGGCCTCTACCTGTAATTATCTGTGCGGTCTTGTTGTCATGTATCGTAGTAAAAATGATACGTGGCAAAGTGACGCGCTGGAGAGCACACATCGGCGGTCTTATCAGTAGTATGCTAAGGAAACGACGATCCGCTGAGTTTTTCGGCTCGACTTTCAGAATCTTCCAATGGCTACGGCCATTCCTCCGCTCGTCAGAAGTCAAATCTGCTACAGATTTTGTTTATTGCGAGGTTCCAAGTGCCCAGTTCATTCCCTATTTCTCGCCCCCGCCGTCTTCGTCGGTCCGATCAGCTTCGCTCGGTTTTTCAAGAAACAGAGTTAAGCCTCAACGATTTGGTATTGCCGATTTTCGTGGAGGAAGAAATCGATGATTTCGTTCCGATCAAGGCCATGCCTGGCGTAATGCGTATTCCCGAGTCCAGACTGGCCAGCGAAATAGAGCGTTATGCCCGCGCCGGCATCAAGTCGGTCATGACCTTTGGGGTGTCTCACCACCTGTCCCATGATGGAAGCGATACGTGGCGTGAAGATGGGCTGGTGTCCCGAATGACGCGTATCTGCAAGGATGCAGTGCCAGAAATGATCGTTATGTCTGACACCTGTTTTTGTGAATACACGACCCACGGCCATTGCGGTATCGTTCATGACGACCATATCGACAATGACGCTACGCTGATCAATCTGGGTAAGCAGGCAGTGGCTGCCGCTCAGGCCGGTGCTGACTTTATTGCACCGTCTGCTGCTATGGATGGTCAGGTACACGCGATTCGCAGTGCGCTTGATGAAGCAGGCTTTATCAATACAGCGATCATGTCCTATTCCACCAAGTTTGCCTCAGCGATGTATGGCCCGTTCCGCGAGGCCGGCGGCAGTGCACTCAAGGGTAATCGCAATGCCTACCAGATGAACCCGATGAACCGCCGTGAAGCCATCCGCGAGTCTCTAATGGATGAGCAGGAAGGCGCGGATGCGCTCATGGTAAAGCCCGCGGGTGCGTATCTGGACATCATCCGGGACATTCGTGAGGCGTCCCAGCTGCCATTGGGTGCGTATCAGGTCAGCGGTGAATACGCCATGATCAAATTCGCCGCCGCAGCGGGCGCCATTGATGAACACCGCGTGGTACGGGAAAGCCTGGGCTCGATCAAGCGCGCCGGGGCCGACCTTATCTTTACCTACTTTGCCATGGATCTGGCAAAAGACGGCATCTGATCGTACGCGGGCAGGACCGGCATCTCTAATGCCGGTCCTGCCCAGATTTATAGATAGATTACCAGTGGATGACGGTGAACCGGATGCTCCTGGATCAGGACGTCCAGGTCGAACACTGCCTTAAGTCGCTCCGGGCGGAGCACGTCCGCCGGGCTACCCAGCCCTTCTACCTGACCATGCTTTAGCATAAGCAGCCGGTCACAATAGCGGGCCGCCAAATTCATATCATGCAGTACCACGGCCACCGCCAGCCCTTGGTCGGCCATCTGCCGGACAACCTTCAAGACACTGTGCTGATGATGGGGGTCGAGTGCCGAGGTAGGCTCATCCAACAGCAATACCTTGTTAGAGGTTGCGGGCCAAAGTTGGGCCAATATGCGAGCGAGATGGGTTCGCTGGCGTTCTCCACCTGACAGGGTTGTATAACTGCGTTGTGAAAGCTCGGTTAGGTCACACAGATCCAGCACCGTATCGACGATTTGTGTATCTGCCTTAATGCCGGTCGCGTGGGGCAGTCGACCAAACCGTATAACCTGCCTTACCGTAAAGGCAAAACTCAAGGTCGATGCCTGGGGCAGCACCGCCAGATGAAGCGCTCGGATTGCAGGTGGCCATGCAGTTAAAGGCTTTGCTCCAAGAAAGGTATTGCCTGAAGTTGGATGTATATCGCCGCATAACGCGCCGAATAATGTACTTTTTCCGGCACCATTGGGGCCAATGACGCCCAGCACTTCACCGCTGCGCAGCTCAAGGTTGATGTCACGAATGCGCCAGCCAGTAGCATGATGAACGCTTAAGCCCTCTGCCTTGAGCATCACACGCTCCTTCGTAACAGCAGGAAAAGAAAGAAGGGCGCACCGATAAACGCGGTGACGATACCTATGGGCAGTTCGGCAGGAGCGAGCAGCAGGCGTGCAATGATATCCGCAAGCAGCAACAGGCTGGCACCGCCGAAAAGCGCAGAAGGCAGAAGCATGCGATGGTCGGGGCCAACGAGCAGGCGCAACAGGTGTGGCACAACCAGCCCTACAAAGCCGATCAGCCCCGCTGCCGCTACGGCAGCGCCAACGCCCAGCGCCGTACACAGGATCAACTCGCCTTTGAGTCGTTCTACGTCGATACCCAAATGCCTCGCCTCGGATTCGCCAAGGAGTAGTGTATTCAGGGCATCGGCACGCCGGGGCAGCCACAGCGCAACGGCCAGGCCAATCCCCAGTAATGGCCATAAGCGTGCATAGCTGGCGCCGTTCAGGCTGCCGAGGTTCCATGACGTCAACAGGCGAAGCGTAGTGTCATCGGCCAGATAAGTTAGCAGGCCTATGGCGGCACCCGCCATGGCCGTCAGTGCAATACCAGCCAAAAGCATGGTGGCTACATGCGCCTGTCCCTCCCGACAACCCAGGCGGTATACCATGGCTGTAATAATCAGGCCGCCCATGAAGGCAAACAGGGAGAGCAGGTAGGGCTGTAAGCCAATCGGCAAGGCAAAGAAATATTCAGCCCCCACAATAGCCAGCGCCGCGCCCAGTGCTGCTCCACTGGACACACCAATCAAGCCCGGGTCTGCCAACGGATTGCGAAAGAGCCCTTGCATCGCAACGCCTGTCAGTGCCAATACCGCGCCAACCATCAGGCCCATCAACGTACGAGGCAGACGGATCTGACCGACCACCAACAGGGCTTGGTCGTTTGCTGCGACGGGCAGACCTGAGAGGTGAGCAAGGGCACGCAGCGTTTCGCCCAGCGGGAGGCGAAGCGGCCCCAGGGCCAGTGAAAGCCATACGCATAACAGAGTCAGACTTATCAAGCTTGTAAGTAGCAGCTTAGGTGACACACGCCGACTCATGGTTTCTTGGCTACCGGCTCTGCAAGATCCTGCGGATAGAACTGTGCGGCGAGATGCTCAGCTACAGCTGGCAGACGTGGCCCCAGGCCGCCCACCAGTACGGTGGCATCAATGGGGAGTACATGTCCGCTACGCACCGCTTGGCTTTGACTCAAAGCGGGGTTTTGTTTAAGTAAGGCCTGAGTGGCCGCTGCTCCTTCCAGGCGGCGGTCAGCAATGATGATATAGGCAGGATCGAGTCCAGCTAACATTTCACTGGAAAGTGCCTTGTATCCTGTTTGGGTAGCGAGGTTGGTGCCTCCTGCCTGCTTTATCAGCCAATCGCCCAACGTGCCATCTCCTGCCACCAGTGGGCGGTCTCCTGTGCCGCCAATCAGCAGCAGTACGCCAGGTGCCGGGTGTTGGGCCTGTGCCGCGTGGAGACGGGCCTTCAGCTGCTGCAGTGTTTGGCTGTACTGGTTGAACTGCTGTCGGGCGTCTTCTGGCGTACCCAACCATGCACCCAACTTATCCAAGGTGCTATGCAGTGTTTCGAGGTTCGCGTCAGCCGACAGCGTTTCTACTCGGACACCTGCCTTACGCAGCTGATCGAGTACTGGAGGCGGTCCCATTTCTTCGCTACCAACCAGCATATCCGGGCGCAAGGCGAGTACCCCTTCTGCACTAAGCTGGCGCTGATAACCGATTTTAGGTAGAGCCTGAAGCGATTCGGGGTGTTGGCTTGTGGTATCAATACCGACCAGGCGGGATTCACCGCCTAGCACCACGATCCATTCAGTCAGCGAGCCGCCTGCACTGACCCAGCGCTGGGGTTGGTCGGCAGACAAGACAACCACGGCGGTAGCCCAAAGCAGCATCCCGATGGCAAGACGAAATATCTTCACTGAGCAGACTCCGCCAGAGCCGTCCATTGCGTGAGCTCAGGTTGGCCAGGTTTACGTGCGCCAAACAGCTGCATGATCAGTTCTCCATTGTTGTCATAGGCTTCAAGGCTGGTGATGACACCATCTACACTGGGTTTGCGCACACGCCAGAGCGTATGAATGCCAGACGTCTGTATGTGCAGGTTAAAGTCACTGTCCAACACATTGAACCAGGTGTCTACCCATTTAAGGGTTGTAATAGCCCCCGTGTGAATCTGAATGCAATGGCGATTTCCCACAAAGACCATGATCGGCAGTTGTTGTGCCGCTGCTGCCTCCATGACTCGAGGCAGAGCGCTGCTGCTCAAGGGCTCTGCCCACTGGGTGCCTGCCAGTCGTAACGCCTGCGTGCGAGCAATACCTAGGCGCTGCAGGAGTGCATGGAAGTGATGGGTATCCCTCAGCTCTGCCCAACCTGAGCGCAGCGCTTCGGTATCCACGGCTTCATCAGCACACGGCAGGGGCTGCTCTTTAAGGGGTACAAGCTCTAGGTGACTGTCTTGATCGTCGCTTTTGAAGCGTGTCTTCAGGGCCGTCCAGGCCTTAATGTTACTGTGCTCCGTCAGGTAGACCTTATGGATGGCCACCCCTTGGGCATCAAAGATCTGCAGACTGCGCAGTAGGCCTCGGGAGGTTACCTCATCCACTGCAAAGGCGAATGCCCAACCTGACAGGAACAGGCGCAGGTCAATGTCAGGCGAGACGACCAGCCCCATGCGGCTATTACCCGAAACGGCAAGTTCGCGATAGGGACCTTTGCGCTCATGCACGCAATACTCATTACGTGTGAGTGCCATGATGCGGCCTAGGTTACCCAGCTCACTCAGCAGCACTTTCCACTCGGGTCGCAGGCGTATGACATCTGTACCTAACCGGCTGGCCACGAGTTCAGCCTCACTGACGTGTAACTGGAGCGCCGCCTCGCGGGCTCGTATATGTGGCGTTTCCAGACGCAGCTGTTGCCATGCGGCGAACACGTTATTGGTGCTGGTTGGCTCAGAAGTCGGAAGGCTCATGGGTGTTTTCCTTAACGATCAGGGCAGGGTGGCAGGGCTGGACAACAGGCCAGCGAATCTAGCGCGAATATTAAAACGATAATCATTAACAATAAAGATGATATTGGTTCTCATCTGTGTCTTTACAGATGGATTTTAATTGTTAATGATTATCAAATGCATTTAATGACCTTGAGCCTTTCATGAATACACGTCCACCCTTTCCACTTCGTCCGTGGGTTGTTCTGCTGTGCCTGACTCCTGGAATGACACTCGCTGCTGAAAGTGCAAGTTCTCTTCCTGCGACCACTATTACCGCAACCTTTACCGAACAGCCTGTCATGGCGGTTCCGAATACTGTTTCGGTTAAGGAGCAGGTGGATATTGATCGGGAAAATATCAATACCATTAAAGACCTGGTACGGCATGAGCCGGGGATCAGTGTAGGTGGAACAGGCCATGCGGCGGGTATCAGCGGGTTTAATATCCGGGGTATTGATGGCAACCGTGTCCTGACGCAGATTGATGGCGTGACAGTTCCCAACGCCTATGCCTTCGGTCCCTATGCCAATACCCGACGAAACTATGTCGACCCAGACCTTATCAAGCGAGTAGAAATCCTGCGCGGTCCTGCATCTGCTCTGTATGGAAGCGATGCGATTGGTGGAGCCGTCAGCTACTTTACGCTTGATCCAGAAGATCTGTTTCGAGACGGCAAGGATTATGGCGCTCGGTTCAAGACAGGTTACAGCTCGGCCGCTCGCAGCTGGCTGACGTCTGGTACGGTGGCCGGGCGGGCAGGAGACTTTGATGCGCTAGTGCATTATGGCAAGCGCAGTGGGCATGAGACAGAATCCTATGGCGACCATCATGGCCTGGGCAGCAGCCGTACCGCCGCCAATCCAGAGGATAACAGTAGCTACAATGTGCTGGCCAAGCTGGGTTACCACTATGGCAATGACAGTCGTCTGCAGGTGACCTATGAGCGTTACCACTCGCGCCTGGATGGTGACATAAAAAGCTCCCCAACCCGAATCTTTGAAGTGCCTACGCGTAGCTATCTAGAGCGTAACGTCGTCGATGTAGAAGAGCGGGAGCGCTTTAGCCTTGAAAATGCCCTGAATCTAGAGACAGGGTTGGCTGACCGCTGGACAACCTTGCTGGGTTATCAAAACGGGGGGACGGACCAGCGCACATACCAGCCCAACAGCAGCTCAAGCTATTACCGCAAGACCACCTACGAAGAACGTACCTGGACGTTTGATAACAAATTCGACAAGCATTTTGCCCAGGGTGAAACCGAGCATCTGGTCACGTACGGCTTGAGTTACGAACACCAGAGTGTCGATGGTTTGCGTACCGGAACCTCTAACCGCGGAGTGGCCAATCTGTATGCCAGCGATTTTCCTTCGCCTACGGTAGATACCTGGGGGTTATTCGTCCAGGATCAGATAGAGATAGGCGCCTGGACCTTCCTGCCGGCGCTGCGCTATGACCATACGACACTAGAACCGGATGCCGATTCGGCTTACCTGGCTGGGCTGGCTAACGGTACGGTTTTCGATGACAGCGAAAAGAGCTGGCACCACGTCTCGCCCAAGCTAGGTATTACCTATCGCTTCAATGACAACTACAGCGCGTTCGGCCAATACGCCGAGGGTTTTCGAACGCCGACGCCTAAAGCGCTCTACGGTAACTTTACCAATGAAAGCGCGGGTTATCGGGTGGTAGGCAATGCCGACCTCGACCCGGAAACCAGCCGTGGCGTCGAAGTAGGGTTCAGGGGGCACTTTGACCGGGGCAACTTCAGTGTCGCGTTGTTTTATAACAAGTATCGTGACTTCATTGAGGAGGATGCCTTGGGTGGGGGCGGCAGTTACACTGTCTTCCAATCCAGCAACATCAGCCGAGCGACCATCAAGGGAGCCGAAGCTAAAGGGCATCTGCAACTGGACACCTTCGGCTTGTCTGCAGGCGTTTATGGTGAGGCTGCCATCGCTTATGCCTGGGGTCGCAGCGAGGACACAGGCCAGCCGCTCAATAGCGTTAACCCGCTGACTGGCGTCTTTAGCTTCGGGTATGACGAAAGTGCTGGTCAGTATGGCGGCCGTCTTGACTGGACGCTTGTACAACGCAAGAAACGCGTGGACGATACGAGCTACCATGCGGCCGATGGTAATACCCGATTCCGCACACCTGGGTTTGGTGTGCTAGACCTAACGGCGAATTACAAGGTCACGCGCGATCTCACCGTCAACGCTGGGCTCTATAACCTTACGGACAAGAAGTACTGGTTATGGGATGACGTGCGGGGTTATGACACAACCGGGGAGGGCGGAATGCTGGCGCCAGCTAACATCGACCGGTTGAGCCAGCCGGGCCGTAATGTATCGATGAATCTCGTCTGGGAAATCTAAACTCATTACAGAGGCGTGTTAGCGATACATAGCGCTAAGCGCCTTTGCTGCTACAGTGAAGAAAGACTCACAAATATATTTGGTATCAGTCTTATTTAAGGGAAAAATCTTCATTCCCTTTGCTTGTGGCCTGTATTGCTTTTATGCCAACTGACAATGCACTTCCCGCTACACTAAAGCTCATGTCAAGTCGGCTGGTAGCCTTGTTCTTCAAGCCAGCGTCAAAACGATCTTCCTCTCTTTTACCCTGCTTAAGACCCCAAACCGGCAAGCATTGACGCTGGCACATCTGCCCAGCAGGCGTAAATTTCTCCTGCATGTATTCTGCTTTACAGAATGAGCTGCTTATCAAGTGTTAGGAGCATGATCGAATCCAATGGCCGGTTGCATGAAAAAGGCCTGGCCACCGCGGCGGCGACCTTACAACAGTAATCGCCCCAAGACGCTTCATGGAAGGTAGGCTTGGCTTTAAAAACCAAGCCTACCTTTATTGCTACTGTTGATGAATGGAGGCTATGTTGCCGATCCCACGCTGGGTAACGGTAACACTATCGCCAGGAACAGGAGTGCTCTGATTCTGGCTAATATTAATGATATTTCCCAGGCCATCCTGTTTAACAGTGGCAGAAGATCCAGCCATATTTGTAGATTCAGAAGCAGTCTGAGAAAGCGTAATTTCGTTGGACGAGCCTATCTGATCTACATCTGCGTAACTATTGTCGGCGCCCTGATCAAGCTTGGCAATATTACCATCGCCCTCCTGCCAGAGATCCATTCTTGTCACATAGCCTCCCTGGCTGATCTCTACGGTATTGTTGTTCCCACTAGAGGTGCCGTTTAAGCCGCCGTTTATCGTACCTTGATAAATCGTTGCCTGATTCCCATCACCTTGTTGGGAGAAGTTTAATGAGGCGAAGCCTCCGCCCTGATTAATCGAAGCGGTATTAGTATTACCATTCTGGGATAAAGAAAGGTTGTTGAACCCATAACGACCTGCACTTTGGGATGTTTCAGCAACGTTTTCATTACCATATTGGTTAATAGAGCTGCGTATTTCCTCTGAGCCACCACTCTGATTAAGTGTTATTTGGTTGTTTTCACCTGTTTGGCTCGTTTGGGCTGATACATAATCGCCCTGGTTGACAGCTAATCTATTATGATTACCTACCATGCTAACATTTAAATCACTGGCACCATAAATAGTACCTTGCTGGATCTCGGAAGCATTATTGGATCCTTCCTGATACACAGTCGAACGAGATGAGTAATAACTACCTTGTTGATTAAGGGTCGTGCTATTGGAGTCCCCCAGTTGAGTTACTGAGGCATAATGCTCGACTTCGCTTGTATCGTAGACCGGCTGTTGATAAACAGACGCAGCATTATTGTCGCCGCTCTGATTGACGTCTACCTGATGACCGAAGCCCTTTTGAACAGTTTCGGCCGTGTTAGTATTACCGTTCTGTACAATAAATGACCGGTTCGCATTACCCGTTTGTGTCTGTGTAGCCGTGTTGCCTTCACCGCTCTGATCGAGCGTAACCTCGTTATTGTTTCCATCTTGAGTTTGCGTTGCGTTGTGATTGGCCGCCAGGGTTGTTCCTGCAACGGAAATCATCACAGCAAATGCTAAAGGCTTAAGTGTGAGCATGCGGTACTTTCCTTGTGAGGTTAGGGTCTGTTTAGCTAAGTCAGAGACAAAGCTAAAAAGCTATAGACTAACTTCCTGACAAGCACCAGTTTAAGTTACCAAGTACTGATTAATGGATAGTATAAATCTGGTGGCACTTTGTTTTTTAAAAAAGCCTCAAATGCTGCGCTTATGTATTAGCAAAACGAACCTTTAATTCAAAGCCTGCAACAAACAAAACAATTACACGTACCGTTTCGTATAGCACTTGCCCGGGCGAGTCAAGTTTTACGAGGTCCATAAAGTTCTTCTACAGTCCCGTATCTCATAAGCCATGAATGTCTTAGGTCACTGTCGCAGCGACAGCCTCAAACGCGTTATGGATAAGCCGCCATCTCGTAGGGCTTTTTAATGATTTTAAGGAAATGCGGATTACCTTATCGGTCGTCCCAACTCACCTATACTGGCCCATTTTGGGCGACTCGACCTCGTACTTATCTGGCGTTAATAAAAGCGGCTGCTCTGAAACTGTACAGGACGGAGTTGGCCGACTTGCCTGCAAGGTAAAGTCATAGCTTCTTGCGCCATCATTAAACCGCAAGCGTGGGTCGACCACAAACACAGCTGAACCCACCTTTTGCCAAGCGCTTGAATCCATCTGAGCTCAATGCCCCCATCACCGCATTGCCACAAAAAGAAGAATAAATAACAGAGGAGCAATTTCGATTATAAACGTACTGGTTAGTTAACCGATTTGACACTATGGTTTGGACAGCTCCAATTGTTATGTAACGCTGGGTTTGCCTGCCTGGAGGTCTGTTTTCTGGTTAAGTTGACAGTAAGAGCATAGCTATCACTTCTGTTCGATTATCGAACAAAAATTAACTGTTTAGTACAAAATGGGTGTGGGTAGAGGCACTATGGAAGGGGTACATACCTAAGTCCAATACTTATTGCAGCTGTAGGCACAAAGCAAACCGGTTCAAGCGAGCAAGACCGCCTGGGCCCCACAATATGCCTGCCAAGAGGAGCTGACCATGCAGCGCTCGATCGCCACGGTTTCCTTAAGTGGAACCCTGCCTGAAAAACTGGAAGCCATTGCCGCCGCAGGCTTTGATGGTGTGGAAATATTCGAAAACGATCTGCTCACCTACGGTGGAACGCCACGGGAGGTGCGTCGGTTGTGTGCCGATCTGGGGCTTGCCATCACCTTGTTCCAGCCCTTTCGTGATTTCGAAGGATGTCCACGTGATCGGCTGACGCGTAACCTGGACCGGGCTGAGCGTAAGTTCGACCTCATGCAGGAATTAGGCACTGATTTGATCCTGGTGTGCAGTAACGTAGCGGTCGACTCGTTAGGCGAGGAATCCATTCTGGTAGATGACTTACATTTACTGGGCGAGCGTGCTGGCGCACGTGATATGCGAATAGGGTATGAAGCCCTGGCCTGGGGGCGACATGTCAAAACCTGGCAGCAGGTCTGGTCGATCGTGCAAAAGGTTGATCATCCGAGCGTTGGCGTGCTGCTAGACAGTTTCCACACGCTGTCACTCAAGGACGACCCTGCCGGTATTGCCACTATACCGGGCGATAAGATCTTTTTTGTGCAAATGGCCGATGCGCCATTACTTCACATGGATGTGCTGGAGTGGAGCCGTCACTTCCGATGTTTCCCTGGGCAGGGCGAATTTGACTTGGCCGGTTTTCTTACGCCTATCCTTCGCTCGGGTTATACCGGTCCGCTGTCGCTGGAAGTATTCAACGACGGCTTCCGTGCCGCACCTCCGAGAGCTAACGCCGCCGACGGTTTTCGCTCCCTGCTTTACCTGGAAGAGCAGACCCGTAAACGGCTGACGAGCGAACAGCCTGCCAGCACGGCCGCATTAGATCTGCTGTTTGATCCAGTGCCGCCGCTTGAGTTTGACGGCATTGAGTTTCTGGAGTTTGCGGTAGACGAGCCGCTTCGTGCAGAGCTGACGCAGTGGTTGACGCGTCTGGGCTTTAGCCAAACGGGAGCGCATCGCTCCAAAAACGTTACCTTGCTGACACAAGGAAGCACTCATCTGGTGCTCAACGCCGAGCCTTATTCATTTGCTCATAACTTTTTTGAGGTTCATGGCCCCTCATTGTGTGCCAAAGCGCTGCGGGTCAGCGATAGCGCCAAGGCCATAGAACGTGCATGCCAATATGGCGCCCAACCGTATCGCGGCCTTGTTGGGCCAAATGAACGTGAGATTCCTGCTGTGCGAGCACCGGATGGAGGCCTTATCTATTTTGTGGATTCAGGCGCAGAGGGACGCTCAATCTACGAAAGTGACTTCAATCTGGGAGCATCGGTATCGGCAGAGAGTCTACTGAAAACGGTTGATCACGTAGCCATGGCGCTACCGGCGGAAAGCCTCGATACCTGGGTGCTGTTCTACAAGAGCCTGCTCAACTTTAAAGCAGACGACGAGGTTGTCCTGCCGGATCCTTACGGTCTGGTTAAAAGCCGTGCGTTGCGTAGCCCCTGTGGTTCGATACGGATGGCGCTCAATATTTCGGAAAACCGTAATACGGCTATCTCCCGAGCCTTATCAAGTTACCGTGGTTCAGGCGTTCATCATATTGCGTTCGACTGCGACGATATCTTTGCAGCCGTGGCCCACGCCAAAGACGCCGGTGTGCCCTTGCTGGAGATTCCGTATAACTACTACGACGATCTCTCAGCGCGTTATGGCTTTGATGATGACTACCTGAGCCGGCTGGCTTACTACAACGTGCTTTATGACCGAGACGCCCAGGGAGGCGAGCTGTTTCATATCTATACGGAGCCCTTCGCCGACCGCTTCTTTTTTGAAATCCTGCAACGTAAAAACAGCTACAGCGGTTATGGTGCAGCCAATACGCCGGTCCGCCTGGCTGCTATGGCGCAGGCGCGCAGCCGCAAAACGGCAGGGCGGCTCTGATAGGGAGGCCACCCGCTGTATGGCGTGGCCTCTACCTTAATTCAATAACAACAATTACCATAAGGTCTTCGAACTTCGCCAATGACAGAAATAATAATGGCTGCCGAATCCTTGAGCTCCGATGCTGTAAAAGCGCAGTCTATTCCCCGGCTGCCACGCAAGAACAACCCTGAAGAAACCAAGCAGGAGATTCTCCTGGCGGCTGTTGCCGAGTTTGCAGAAAACGGCCTGAGCGGGGCGAGAGTCGATGCCATTGCCGAACGTACCCGAACGTCAAAGCGGATGATCTATTACTATTTCGAAAGTAAGGATCAGCTCTATTCCGCAGTGCTCGAGAAACTCTATGGTGAGATTCGTTCAACCGAGTCCCAGATGCACCTGGATGAGCTCGAACCTGTAGATGCTATCAGGCGGCTGGTCGAGTTCACGTTCGATTACCACGATCTGAATGTGGATTTCGTAAGGATCGTCTGCATCGAGAATATCCATCAGGGAAACTACATTCGTCAGTCAGAAGCCATTACCTCGGTCAACTCGTCGATTGTCGAGACAATTTCGCGCATTCTGAAACGAGGTGCCGAGGAGGGTGTTTTCCGTAAAGGGCTGGACCCACTTGAAGTACACATGATGATGAGCTCGTTCTGCTTCTACCGGGTCTCCAACCGTTATACCTTCTCATCGATCCACCAGATCGATCTGACGGATGAAGGCAACCGGGAGCGGCATAAGGAACTTATTTGTGATGTGGTACTGCGGTATGTCTGCACTTAGCCGATAAGCGTGGCAAAACCGCTGCATTATGCTAAGCAGCGGTTTTGGGCCAAGGCCTTTAGCTATTGGGGCTTGCGTGTTTTTTGCACCTCGTCGTCCAACAGCTTTATCAATGTGGGATCGACATCTTTTGCCAGCTTTTCAATAACAGGCTTGGTTTTCTCGCGGAACCGATCCATCTCTTCCGGTGTGATTTCATTGACGGCCATGCTGCCTTTCAAGGTCTGATAAGCCTTCTCCTGTGCTTCTTCGGATACCTTGCGCTGATAGGCCTGAGCTTCGGCAGCCGCTTCGGTAATGAGCTTGCGCTCGTCCTCGTTCAGCTTGTTCCATGACTTTTCGCCAATGATGAATGATTGTGGGTTGTACACATGGCGTGTCACCGAAAGGTACTTCTGTACCTCATAGAACTTACTGCCCAGGATGACCGTATTGGGGTTTTCCTGCCCATCTACGGTTCTTTGTTCAAGGCCGGTATATACCTCGGGGAAGGGCATCGGTACGGGGTTGGCCCCCAGCGTGGAAAACGTTTCCAGATAGCTGGGTGACTGAATGACGCGAATCTTCAGGCCCTGTAAGTCTTCCCAACGGGTAATCGGTTTTTTGCTATTGGTTACGTTGCGAAAGCCCAGATCCCAATAGCCCAGGGTATGCAATCCTTTGCTTTCCAGCCGTGTGGCCAGCGCCTGACCTACCGGACCATCTATTACCTGCTGGGCCTCTTGAGCATTATTGAACAGGAAGGGAAAGTCGAGAATGGCAAAGTCCTTTACCTGTGCTGCCAGGATGCCGGCGTTTAGTACGGTCAGGTCCAGTGTCCCACCCTGAATGGCGGAGACGGTCTGAAGATCGCCTCCTAGCGTACCACCCGGGAAGAGCCGTACCTTGATTTTGCCATCGCTCTTTTTCTTTACGAGGTCCGCAAATTTCTGCGCACCCTGGCCTTGAGGGTGTTCCTTCACATTCTGGAAAGCAAATCGCAGGGTTTGACTACGGACTTCAGCCGCTACCGTGCCAGCGTACAACAGGCCTACTGCACAGGCAGTAGCCAGAACTGTTTTAATCATCTTCATCATGAAAACTCCATCTTGTTTTTGTTGTTTGCAAAACAGGGTGCGAATGTTTAACCAGCCAGCAGCTTCATGGGACCTGTTACCAGAACCGGGAAAGCAACCAGCAAGAGCAAAACCAGCAGCTGCGCCAGGAGGAATGGCCAGACACCGCGGATGATTTCATTCATCTGGATGCCCGAGACCCCACATACGACGTTCAAAACGGTTCCTACAGGCGGCGTGATCAGGCCGATGGCCGTGTTGATCAAAAAGAGCACACCGAAATACACCGGATCAATACCGGCCTGGATGACTGTTGGCATCAGCACTGGCGTCAGGATGAGAATGGTAGGGGTCATATCCATAACGGTACCCACCACAATAATCAGCAGCATGATCATCAGTAGCAGGAGTGTGGGATTGTCCATGAAGGGGTCGAGCAGATCGACCAGCTGGCCGGGCAGGTCAGCTATCGTTACCAGCCAGGACGATACCATTGCGGCTGCGACCAGCAGCATGACGACCGACGTGGTCTTTGCAGCGCTCAGTATGAGTGCATACAGGTCACTTAGCTTGAGCTCCTTGTAGATGACCGTTGCCACAAACAGGGCATAGACCGCCGCAACCACCGCGGCCTCGGTTGGTGTGAAGATGCCAAACTTCAAACCGAAGACGATGATCAAGGGCAGGCCCAGTGCCCAGCTTCCCTCCATCAGCGCGCTGGCGATCTCTCGGCGTGAGCGTTTGGGGGAGGTCTCCACCACTTCTTTGCGGGCTATCCACCACCAGGCGATGGCCAATGCAGCGCCCAGCATGAGCCCAGGTACGATACCGGCCAGGAACAGCTTGGAGATGGATACACCTGAGGCAACGCCAAAGATAATAAAACCGATACTGGGCGGAATGATCGGCGCGATGATACCGCCCGCTGCGATCAAACCAGCTGAGCGCTCACGGCTATGTCCGGCCGACACCATCATGGGCACCAACAGCGCAGCCAGGGCCGCCGCATCAGCTACGGCAGACCCGGAAAGGGAAGCCAGAAGGCACGAGGCAATGATAGCCACATAGCCCAGCCCGCCTCGCTTGTGGCCGACCATGGACATAGCGATGTTCACGATACGGCGAGAAAGCCCGCCTGCATTCATGATCTCCCCGGCAAGCATGAAAAAGGGCACTGCCATGAGCGGAAAGCTGTCTGCACCGTTGAGTAGGTTCTGCGCAATGATCTGCGCATCGAACAAATCCAGGTAATACATCATCGCCGCGCTGGCTACGAGCAGCGCAAAGGCGATCGGCATGCCAATCACCATGCTGCCGATCAGCGAGCCAAGAAACACGGAAAGAATCATCAGTTGATCTCCCTGGACGCTGTCTGCTGCAGAGGCGGGACGGCGCCTTGCTTCTCGATTGCGGGAGACGACAGCCTGGAAGGCAAGGGAAGAAACAGCGCAGCATAAAGCTCGTACAGCATGATGCCGACAGAGGTGATGCCAAAGACGAGTCCTGCTGAGTAGAACACCGCCATCGACAATCCTGAAGCTGGAGCCACTACGTCCTTATTGATGACCGCCTGCTGCCAGCTGCCCTGAATAATCAGCCACAGGATGTACAGAACAATCAGGTGCGAAACAGTGAGGCATAGGCGTTTACCACCCGCTGGCAATGCGGCGAGCAAGCTGCCCATACCAATGTGCGAGCGCTCCTTGAGGCCGATGATGGCACCTAGAAACACCATGAAAACGAACAACCAGCGGGATAACTCTTCCGATACGCTGATACCTGAATTAAATGCGTACCTTAAAACAACATTTCCGAAGACTAGCGCCACCATGCCAAGCATGCACAGCACCAGTAGAAGTTTGATAAAGCGAAAGTACAGGTCTATTACGTTTTTCATGACCATGCCTTTAGGTTTCTCTGAGTTGTTGTGTTTGTTTTGAATCACGAGAAACAGCAACAGCAAGGCTTTGGGCGCATTCCTGCGCCGTGCCTCTTAAAGCTCGATACGTTTCACCTCCCCGAGAATGAAGATGTATGAGAACGCGCCAATTAGTGCAAGAACGCCGATAAAGAGCAGCGCACCTACAAACGAGCCTGTTGTTGCGACGATAAAGCCGACTACCAGCGGTGTGATAATGCCGGCCAGGTTAGCCGCCAGGTTGAAGATGCCGCCTGTAAGTCCCATGAACTTCTTTGGCGCTATATCGGAAATAACGGCCCAGCCTAGACCCACCATGCCCTGTCCAAAGAAGGCAATGGACAGGATGGCGATCACCAGCGTGTCATTGTCGACATAATTTGCGGCGATAATGGTGGAGGCCAGCAACAGACCGGTAATGATAGGCAACTTGCGGCCCACGCTGGCATTACCGGTGCGTTTGATGATCCAGTCAGATAACCAGCCGCCAAACATCACGCCAATGGCTGCTGCAATGAACGGTAGTACGGCAAAAAAGCCCATTTTTACCCAGCCCATGTGGCGCTCGGTGGCCAGGTAAGTGGGAAACCAGGTTAAAAAGAACACCAACGTGGCGTTGCCGGCAAACTGGCCAATACAGGCTCCCCAGATCTGGCGATACTTCAGTAATTGGCTGACATTGCTCCAGCTAAACGGAACATGCTCCTGGGACGGAGCCGTCAGGCCACCACCAGCCTTGATGTAATTCCGTTCCGCCTGATTCATGGACAGGTCTTCGTGAGGCTCGCGATAACGCTTCCACCACAGCAGACCAAAGGCGATGCCAATACCACCAATGATCATGAACAATGCACGCCAGCCGAAGTGCGCAAGGATCATGAAAAGAACCGGGCTGAGAAAGGCCAGCCCAATGTACTCGCCAACGGTGTAGATGCTTGTAGCCCGGGCACGTTCTTGCTGTGGAAACCAGGTGCTGACTACCCGGCTGTTGGTGGGAAAGCATGGTGCCTCAGCAAAACCCAGCATCAGACGCAGCCCCAGCAGGGTATAAAACCCTGAGGCAAATCCATGTAAAAGTGTGGCGAATGACCAAGAGGTGATTGAGGCGAAGTAGGTGAACTTCGAGCCGAACCGGTCAAGGAAAACACCGCCCGGGACTTGGGCTAAGACGTACGTCCAGGAAAAGGCAGAAAAGATCAGGCCCATTACCGCCGCATCTATTCCCAGCTCCTGTGTCATCACGGGTGCCGAGATGCCCAGGATGGTGCGGTCCAGATAGTTGATCATCGTGCCAACGGCGAGCAACGCGAGAATAACGAAACGCGCGCGGGTCGGCTTTTGTGTAGCGGTTGCCGTCTGCGAGCGGCCTTGTACCATTTGGCCTGATTTACTATCAACATGCATTGTTATTGTCCTGTATCGCTTGGCACACAATAGAGAGGCTCGTCAGTTACCCAGGCTGGCGAAATGCGCTTGCATTCTCTGGGCGTCGGCTTCTTGCCCGGTAAAGAGTTCAAAAGCCTTTACTGCCTGGAAGACCGCCATGCGGCTTCCGTCGAGCGCTTGGCAGCCGATCTCGCGGGCATGCTTGAGCAGCTCGGTTTCAAGCGGAAAGTAGATGATCTCTGCTACCCACAGCTCAGGACGGAGCAGCTCGGCAGGCAAGGGCATGCCGGGTAACTTGGCCATGCCCACTGGCGTCGTATTGACCAGCCCTTGAGCCGCCTGCATCGCTGCCTTCAGGTCTATTCCAAGGCGCGCGCGGTTATGGCCAAAAGTAGCCCTGAGGTTGTCTACTAGCGCCTCGGCCTTTTCTGTCTCAACGTCAAAAACAGTCAGCTCGCCTACCTGCTCACGTAACAGGGCATGGGCAACAGCCGCACCAGCTCCCCCGGCCCCCATTTGGACGACACGCTCGCGGGAGACGTCCGGTAAGCCACGGCGAAAACCTTCGGCAAACCCAAGGCAGTCAGTGTTATGGCCTATGCGTTTGCCACCTTTAAGGACAACGGTATTAACGGCCCCAATGCCAAGCGCTTCCTCTGAAAGCTCGTCCAGCAGCGGGATAACCGCTTGCTTGCAGGGAAATGTAATATTCAAACCAGTAAAACCCATGCGCTCGGCTGCGGTTAGCAGATCAGGCAGGGCAGAGGCCTCAAGGCCCAAGGCATCGAGATCAATCAGCCGATACAGGTAACGGATGCCCTGCGCATCGCCCTCCTGCTCATGCATGGAAGGGGTACGGGAAGACTGAATACCGGAACCGATCAAACCGGCCAGAACAGAAGGGGAGGACATATCAGGCATGATGGTTTACTTCTCAGGCTGGAAGAGTTGAGCGAAGTACTCGATGGCCATGCGATAACCCGTCACGCCGAAACCGCATAGGACGCCTACAGCGATAGGGGAAACATAGGAGTGATGCCTGAAGGTTTCGCGCTGATGGACGTTGGAGAGATGAACTTCCACCACTGGAAGCGCCACGGCTGCCAGTGCATCACGCACCGCAACCGAGGTATGGGTCCACGCTGCCGGGTTGATGACAATGCCGGCATGAACGCCCCGGGCGCCATGAATCCAGTCGATCAACTCGCCTTCATGATTGGTCTGGTGAAATCCTATCTTGAGGCCGAGTGCGTCTGCTGTTTGATGGCAGAGCTGAGCAACATCCGCCAGGGTCTCATGACCATAGACGTGTGGCTCACGGGTGCCCAGCAAGTTGAGATTCGGACCGTTGAGGATGAGTAGGGAGCAAGTCATCCCGAGTACTCCGTATTGTTTTTATGATGTGATGGCACGCTGAAGAACAAAGTGTACTAACTGGTTAATACAGTCAATCCACACAAGAGTACTGTTTTACTTTTTGTTCTTGAATAGGAACGAAATCATGCTGAGGTTAAACAGGATTTCTAAGTTAATAATGATAAAAATCAATAACTTAAAATCTAAGGATGGAAGTGAAAAAGAGTTTGCAGAAGATGCAAAGGATAGAGAAAAGCGTGCGGTTATCGTCCATGTATAAAGTGAAACGATCTTATGTCGCGCACCTTTCAGAAAGGCAGCCTTGTTGCCGGACGTGTTCTTCAGTAACGTAGGTAAAGCCGGGCAGATAGCAGAAGGTATCCATTGCGTAGATACCTTCTGCCAGCGGTATCAGGTGTAGTCCCCTACAGACTTCTGTTGAGCAGAGCGCTCCTTCTGGCGGTTGCTCTGGTAAATCAGTACCAGGGCGCCAAACAACAGCGCAACGGCGACCAGTCGAGAGATGTCCAGAGGCCGCTCAGTGTTACCCAGCCAGGCAAAGTGATCGATCAGAAGACTCATCAGGAGTTGGCCGGTGATTACGGCTACCGTCGCAGCAGCTGTGCCTACACGAGGAATGGAAAACACCATGGCCAGCATATACACAACGCCAAACAGAGCGCCGATCAATTGCCATTTAGGCGCCGTAAAAAGCGTCATGGCCTGTGGGGGTTCAAAGAAAAACACCAGCAAAAAAGTGAGCAGAGCGCCGCTGGTAAAGGTAAGCCAGGCGCTTTCAAGCACTCCGACCTGCGCGCCCAGTCGGCCATTGATGGAAGATTGGGCACTGAGCACGGCACCGCTACCCAGTACGGCGAGAAGAACCAGAAACTGCAGCATATTGTATACCTCAGTGAATCAGCCAGAGAGCAAGCAGGATCAAAGCAAAAGCCAGCACGCGATACAGGTCGACAGGTCGGCGTGTACTGCCCAGCAAACCGAAATGATCAATAACCAGACTGGCGCCCACCTGGCCACACAAAATGCCAACCATGGTCATGCCGACGCCAATAAGGGGCGTTGCAACGGTTAGCACAACCACATAGACAGGACCCAGGATGCCTCCAATAAGCAGCCAGCGAGGTTGGCTGAAGAGCTGGCTCATTTTGGGGCGTGCGAAAATCAGGGCAAATGTCAGCAGAGCGGCGCCAACCAGAAAGATCGAAAGGGTGGCTGAGAAATGACCGACCTCCCCTCCAAGGGGTCCTAATAGACCAGCCTCCATCGAAAGGCCCATTCCAGCAATCAGTACTACTAGCAAGATCAGAGCGTGTTGCATGTTCATCCTTAGGAAAAAACAATGCGTTACGCTAATAAGTTGTCATAATTAGAACAATCGGCTTCCAGACAAATAACTATTGTTCTATGAGCAACTCTCCCTCCATGCTTGCCTTGCGATTGTTCGTCAGGGTGGCTTCGGTCAATAGCTTTACACAGGCTGCTGCCGACTTTGATCTGCCTGCTTCGTCCGTCTCGCGTCATATCTCTGCACTTGAAGCGACGTTGGGACAGCGGCTTCTTTATCGACATACCCGAGCGGTTCGGTTGACCGAAGCAGGGGAGCGCTATTATCAGCAGGTTCGGGAGGCACTGCTTCAGCTGGACATGGCGGCAGAGCAGGTCGGCGGTGAGACTGCAGAACCACAAGGCACGCTTCGACTTAATGCTGCCGTAGCCTTGGGCCGTCTGCACCTGGTCCCGTTACTGGTGGAATTCCAACAGCGTTATCCCAAAATAGAAGTAGAGCTGACGTTAACGGATGCGTTTATCGATCCTGTACAAGAAGGTGCTGATATCACGTTTCGAGTAGGTCGCCTGGAGGATTCGAGCTTGGTAGCACGCAGCCTGGGAGAGCAACGGTTCATGGTATGCGCTGCACCGGCTTACCTGAAGAGGCAGGGTCTGCCACAAGCTCCGGACGATCTTGAGCATCATAACTGCCTGGTCTACAAGGGCATACGAGGGATGCGCCAGTGGTATTTTCGCTCTGCCAAGAACTCGCCATTTCGCGTCTGTCAGGCCAAAGGTAGCTTTCGAAGCAACAATGCCGAGTGCCTCCTTGAGGCGGCCATCATGGGGGAGGGCATTGTGCTGTTTCCTACATGGCTCGTGCATCAAGCATTAAGCAGTGGTGCGCTGATACCGATCCTGACCGACTGGGAGGCTTCAGAAGATCTCGACACTCATGCAGTGCATGTGATCTACCCTGAGAACCGTATGCGCTCAGCCAAGGTTAAGGTTTTTTTGGAATTTCTTTTCAACCATATCGGCCAGCCACCCTATTGGGACAGTTGCTTGCCGAATGAACATTGAGCGTCCTTGATGGAAATACTCGCTTATCGCCATGCTTCTACCGGAAGCTTTAGCGCGAACCTACAGAAACTACCTGGGGCATCGGATCTTAAAGGCAGGTGCGAAGCTGTTAACCCGCTATCTACCGCTTCAAGCTTCTTAAAGGATTTGGCAATACAGCGTTGCTGGCCAGCAACCTAACGCAAGACGCTCTGCAATGCCCTTTCGGCGTAAAAATGATTTTTAACCGAACTCGTCCACTCTTCGTCTTACCAACCTCATAAGCGTACTTTGTTAAGGCTTCAAACAAGGTTTCCAAGATGAGCAAAGATGATATCGAGTTCGTGGCGTCCTGGTTGGGACTAATTCTTTTTGCGCGTATCGTGCTGTTCAGTCTGGGGTACGGGTAAGTGCCGATATTCCACGACACGGCGCTATGCTCTGGCATTACGAACCGCTATAAAAACGGCGCCCGTAGGCGCCGTTTTTCCAAACCGAGAGAAGCGAGCTATTAAAGCGCTGCTGTCTTCGCTTCGGCTGGCTTGTCTTCTTCAGCCTTGCTTTCAGAGGTCGCCTGCTGGGTAGCCGTCGCGTCTTTAAGCTGAAGTATATTCGCCGTGTAGCTGCGAACTTCCTTGATCAGCGGGGCATTGTTATCCAGCGACTGACCGTAGGAGGGAATAATTTCCTTAAGCTTGCTCTGCCATTCCGGTGTGGCAACCTTATCCTTGAATACCTTTTCCATCAGATGAAGCATGATGGGAGCGGCTGTCGAGGCGCCAGGGGAGGCACCTAGCAGAGCAGCAACGGAGCCATCCTGCGAAGAAACCACCTCAGTGCCGAACTGCAATATGCCATTGCCGTCTGCGTCTTTCTTGATGATCTGTACGCGCTGGCCCGCAGTCCAGAGTTTCCAGTCTTCTTTGCGTGCATCCGGATAGTACTCTTTCAGTGATGCGAAACGGTCTTCATCAGACTGCATCAACTGGCCCATCAGGTATTTAACCAGATCAAAGTTGTGCATGCCGACCTGCATCATTGGCCAGGTATTGTGGCTGGTCATGGAATGCATCAGATCCATCAGCGAGCCATTCTTCAGGAACTTGGTCGAGAAGGTTGCGAAGGGCCCGAACAGAATGACGCGCTTGCCATCCAGTGTACGGCTATCGATATGCGGTACAGACATGGGCGGCGAGCCCACAGAGGCCAAGCCGTAGGCTTTTACGGAGTGGCGATTCGCAATCTCCTGATTTTCAGTTACCAGGAACTGACCACCGACAGGGAAGCCAGCATAACCATTTGCCTCAGGAATACCGGTTTTCTGCAGCAGTGTCAGAGAAGCACCGCCTGCACCGATGAACACGAACTTGGTGTTTACGGATGTTTCCTTGCCGCCATTGGCCAGGTCTGCAACCGTTACTTTCCAGGTATTGTCGGGGTTGCGCTTGATATCACGAACTTCGCTGTTAACCGATAATTTGAACTGCGGATGTTTCGAGAGAGAGCCTGCAAGCTGGCGGGTGATTTCACCAAAGTTAACGTCAGTGCCTACGGGCATCCAGGTGGCAGCAACCTTTTGGGAAGGGTCACGGCCTTCCATGATCAGCGGCGCCCACTGCTTGATCTGGTTATGATCTTCTGAATACTGCATGCCTGCATACAGGGCATTCGCCTTCATCGCCTCATAACGCTTGTGCAGGTAGTTAACGTTGTCGTCACCCCAGACAAAGCTCATGTGCGGCGTGGTATTGATAAAAGACCTGGGGTTTTTCAACACACCATTTTTGACCTGGAAAGACCAGAACTGGCGAGAAATTTCGAAGCCTTCAGTGATTTTTGGAGGCTTGGTGACATCGATGCTGCCATCCTTGCGTTCCGGTGTGTAGTTCATTTCTGCAAAGGCAGAATGGCCTGTCCCGGCATTATTCCAACCGTTGGAGCTTTCTTCAGCTACCTTGTCCAGACGCTCATACATATTGATCGTCCAGGTGGGCTCAAGCTCTTCCAGGTAGGTGGCCAGAGTAGCACTCATGATACCGCCACCGATCAGTACAACATCGACAGGGGCATTATCATCGGCCCAGCTTTGTCCGGACATCGCGAACATGCTGGAGCACAGGGCAGCGAGAACACGCTTTTTCATGCAGATTTTCTCTAATTAGGTGTACAAGCAAATGAAATTAGGTAGCGCTATCTTATCGGCAACCTACAGGTTTGCTTGAGTGGACAAGGCACACTTTCTCTTTAGGCCCGTAACGCATCAGCCGAATGACAGGTCGGGTCAAATCGACATGAAATACTCGTACAGGCAAAAAGAGTCAGGTTCGGATCAAGAGGTGACAAGACATCGTCTGGAGAAACGCCACTACAGTGCTTCAGGTGTAGCGGGTGCATCACATGACGTTCATCCGGGACGCCTAATGAAACGTGTCCAGTAGAATATCGGTAAAATGCCGCGACGGAAAGTCACACCTTAAAGTTCCGGTCAATAAGACTAAAGTTTAATGTCGCCTCGGCGTTGGGCTGGCCAATATCGTTTGCCCTTCGATCTGCTTTTGTTAGTGTTGCGTCAGTCGTTGGAATGCGTCATCCCCCTAAGACCTGTCCAACTCGATCTGCTTTATCCTCACAGTTACCTGGCTAGCGCTTACTTCTTTGCGTAGTAAGACAACTTCGCTGTGCTTTAAGAAATTTCTCGACTGGTCAGTCATCTCTTTTCGAGCCTCAGTAACAAATTTTATTTGAGCCCCTCGCTGTCTATTTCAGGCTAATTTTTTGGCTATAAGCACCATGTTAGAGCGCTTTGTCTGCTCTTTTGGCGCTGTTTTTCCCTAGTTCATTAAGGGTTGTAACCTTCTTGACAAAAAAACTGGCAGGAAAAATACTGTATCACGTGGTATGACGACATACCGGAAATTGCTCAAAAAAGAACAATACTCAGGGACAGTCTTCCTCTTATGAATATCTCCCGTGTCAGTGTCGACGTGTTTTCCTTTCCTACTCGCCGCGCCGTCGATAGCGCAGGGCATTCCCATCCGGGAGATGAAGTCCAGGCTCGCATGGCGTTGTTAAAGATCACTACAGAAGATGGTTGCGAAGGATACGCCTTCGGCGCTCCAGAATTGCTCCGCCCCTATATTATCGACAACTTTGTACGCAAGGTTCTGATTGGGCAGAATGCTCTGGACCGTGAGCGCCTGTGGCAGGATCTGGCACATTGGCAGCGGGGGAGCGCGGGTCAGCTTACTGATCGCAGCCTTGCCCTGGTCGAGCAAGCCCTTTGGGACTGGGCTGGTCGCAAGTTCCAAGTTCCGGTCTACAAGCTGCTGGGTGGCTACCGGGATAAGGTTTTAGCCTATGGTTCAACCATGTGTGGCGATGACCTGCCTGACGGTCTGTCCACGCCTGACGAATACGCACGTTTTGCTGAAAAGCTGGTAGCCCGCGGTTATAAAGGCATCAAGCTACATACCTGGATGCCACCGATCTCCTTTGCTCCCGATGCAAAGATGGATGTAAAGGCTTGCGCCGCTGTGCGCGAAGCAGTAGGGCCGGATATCGCGCTGATGCTTGACGGCTATCACTGGTACAACCGTACCGATGCTCTTTACATCGGGCGTGAAATCGAGAAGCTGGACTTCGCCTGGTTCGAAGAACCCATGATGGAAGAGTCGGCAGAATCCTATGCCTGGCTGGCCGAAAATCTCACCATTCCTGTGCTGGGGCCGGAAAGCCTGGGTGGCAAGTACCACAGTCGTGCAGCTTGGGTGAGCGGTAAGTCCTGCGATATTTTACGCGCTGGAGTAGCCGGCGTGGGCGGTATCGGCCCTTGTGTAAAGGTCGCACACCTGGCCGAGGCGTTTGGGTTGGATTGTGAAGTTCACGGTAATGGCGCACCTAACCTGGCGGTTGTAGGTGGGATCAAGAACTGCTCCTGGTACGAGCGCGGCCTGCTACACCCCTTCCTGGAGTACGACGACGTACCTGCATACCTTAATAGCATCGTTGACCCAATGGATAAGGAGGGTTACGTCCATTTGCCTAACCGTCCCGGTTTGGGTGAGGACATCAACTTCGCCTACATCGAGGCCAACACTGTAAGTCAGCACTGATCCACGGTTTCGCCTGGGCTGGTCATGCCCAGGCAGGTCTTGAACAATTATAAGAATGGACTGAGCTATGAACTTGAAAACTTTTTACACCGCACATGTCCCGTCTACGCTTCTGGCCCGTAATGTTTGTCGAAAACCAGACACAGGCAACCTGGGAGCGCTTACAACCGTTACTTGCCTTCATGCTCAGTCTCCTTGGCACATTGCTTCCATAAGGCGCTGTATTGGTGGCCAGGCTGTTCAGCCGCCGGCCTCCCACGCGTATTCTTCTTTTGTTTTGCCATTACCTCTGGCGATGACCGGTCGATGTAATGGTCGGCGCGGCAGGACCAAAAGTTCTGCCTGAACGCCGCGGCGGTAGGCTTTGCTTGCCGTTACGCGTGTTATCCGTCTGAACCACCCGTTCCGCTGAATAGCTCAAATAGAGCTGACCGCCCGTGAAAGCCGGGCTGTTACCGCCTGAGCCTGTTCAATCTCTCTGTTGGTTATTAACAAGAATAAGATCATGAAGATAACAATAAAGACGCTAGCTGTTGCGACCTCTCTGGGAATGACCGTTTTGGCAGGCAATGTCCAGGCCGCTGATTCGGGGTATATCAACTACCGGCACCAGTATCTGGAAGACTCAAAACTTCACTCTGACCGCGTGCTGCTCGGTATACGTCTGGAAAATGGCCTCGGTTTCGAAGGGGAACTGAAGTACAAGACTGGCGGCAGCCGCAAGGACGTCGCGTTTGATAACACCGTAGGCGATGGCCATGAATTTACAGCAGATTATCGGTACTCCCTTAATCCTCAATGGACGATTGCACCCTTTATAAGTTTGGTTGCGGTAGAAAACGCAACGACTTATCGAACCGGCGCGCGTCTGGGTTACAAGGTAAACAATCAATGGACGATCAGCGGCCGCTATCGTTACGAGGCTCGCAAGCTGGATCGCAATCAGGTCGACGCATCCGTGCCTGATAGAGCCAAGCGTGACCAGCATGTACATCGCTTTGATGGCTGGCTGGGCTATGCTCCGGGCGGGAAATTATCGTACGAATACAACCTGGTTTATTTCAAAGCGGACTATACCCGTTACGACGGCAAGAAAAGCGATTACGAACAAAACCTCGCCTTTAAATACAAGTGGGACAAGCGCTGGCAGCCCTTTGTTGAGCTGGGTGATGTGAAAGTCAACTCCACCGACAGTGATCGCCAGCTACGTATGCGCGTGGGTGTGCATTACAGCTTTTAACAGGCAGTAAGTATCCGGTCGAAGTACAGATGAAGTGATAGGAAAGTATATATAAATTTATAGACTTTCAAGCTGCTCACTTCATTTGTCTTCATTCTTGTATCTGAAACAACAAGAACATTATTTCAGAACAACGAAGTTATGTTCTCTTTTATTCGGTGAATAATATGAGAATTGATAAAGTTAGGAAGCTAGAGAGAGTGTTTTACTCTGCTTCTGATATATCTGGATTGATATTAAAGGCACCGCTATGTGCTTATCTTACAATAGGCAATAGTTATAAAGAGCGGGACAAAACATCTGTTTTAGCACGCCGGAAGGCGGGCTCTTTTCAATGGATGCGAGCCAGGCCGTTTCAACATTTTCTGTATCCCCTCTGATGTGTTTCCGGCCAGTAGCGCCAATATTGTGAGAAAACGCTATGAACATAGATATGTTGGTGGTGGCAGGCTATTTCTTGCTGATGATTATCATCAGCCTTGCCTTCAAGAAAATGGCTAATAAGTCGGCAAGCGACTATTTTCGGGGCGGCGGTCGAATGCTGTGGTGGATGGTAGGTGCCACGGCATTCATGACGCAGTTTTCAGCCTGGACATTTACAGGGGCAGCAGGTAAAGCCTTCAATGATGGTTTGGCAGTGACCTTTGTTTTCCTTGGGAACATCTTTGCCTATGCCATTTCCTATTGGTGGTTCAGCCATCGCTTCCGCCAGATGCGTGTCGATACGCCTACCGAGGGTATCAAGATGCGTTTCGGCAAGACGAATGAGCAGTTTTTTACCTGGGCCATTATCCCGCTAAGTGTGCTTAACGGCGGTGTCTGGCTAAATGGTCTGGCGATCTTTGTCGGAGCCGTATTTGGCTATGATATGGCGACCACCATATGGATCACTGGTATTTCTGTACTGCTTATCTCGCTATTGAGCGGGGCGTGGGGCGTGGTTGCCAGTGACTTTGTTCAGACCTTGGTCGTTGCCGTCATCTCTGTGGCCAGCGCCATTGTTGCCTTGGTTGCCGTAGGTGGCCCTTCTGAAATGATTGCCCGATTCCCAACCAATTTCGTAATGGGACCGGACATGAATTATGGCCTGCTGCTGATAGGCTCGTTCCTGTTCTTTCTGGTCAAGCAGCTACAAAGCATCAACAACATGCAGGACTCCTACCGCTTCCTCAATGCGAAGGATTCTGATAACGCACGCAAGGCGTCCCTGCTTGCCCTGGCACTGATGGTGGGTGGAACGCTGATTTGGTTCATCCCGCCCTGGGCAACCGCTGTTCTGTATCCGGATGCTCCGCTGGCGCATGCTGAGCTGGGCAATAAAGCCAGTGATGCCGTTTATCTGGTGTTCGCAGAGCGCTTGATGCCGGTAGGCACAATAGGACTTCTGGTTGCGGGTTTGTTTGCTGCTACCATGTCTTCGATGGACTCCGCCCTGTGCCGTAACGCCGGTATTTTCGTACGGAGCTTTTGGGCACCTGTGGTGTGCCGTAACAAGCCTCTCAGCGAGAAAAAGCTGTTGCACGTCAGCCAGATTGCCACGATTGTGAACGGTATTCTGGTTATCCTCATTGCTCAGCTCTTTGCTCAGCTCAAGGGCCTAAGCCTGTTCGAGCTGATGATGCGTGTTGCTACGTTGCTTCAGTCTCCCATCCTGGTGCCGCTGTTTTTCGGCATGTTCATTCGCAAAACGCCAAGGTGGGCCGCCTGGGGTACTGTTGCTTTCGGCATGCTCGTTTCCTGGCTGGTGATGAATGTGTTCACTGCACAATGGTGTGCCAGTTTGTTTGGTGTAACGCTGACTGCACGTGAACTTTCTGAGCTGACAACTACTATTACGGTTGCGGCCCATCTGTTTCTAACAGGCGGCTTCTTCTGTGCTACTACCTTGTTCTACAAGGAAGAGGCATTTACCTCAGAAGAAAAACAGCAAACGGCTCAGTTCTTCAAGGATATTGAAACACCTGTCATCGCCGAAAGCGACCAGGATGTGTATGACCGGTTACAGCGCAGCAAGCTGGGTCAAATTACCTTGATGATGGGGGCGGGTTTGATGCTGATGGTATTGGTACCCAACCCTCTTTGGGGGCGGCTCCTGTTTGCAGGCTGTGCCATTTCCATTCTGGTGTGTGGCTACTTGCTCAAGCGCAGCGCTAATGTGGAAGGGAGTCTAGAGACGCTCCAGACGCGATTGACCGAGCGGCCATCCTGAGGCCAATCTGCTCTAGTACCGGTGCCCGAATAGGGCACCGGTTTATGCGTTCGACAGTTCCTTCCACGTTATCTCTCACAGTATGCCTCAGCCTGCCTGCTTCATCGTTACGTTGGCATCAAGGCTCAAAGAATGACCTCACTTGACCTGATAGTGGTTGCGGTATACCTGGTGTTTATTATTGTGGCGGCCGCATGTTTTCGCCGCTACGCACAAAGCAGTAGCCAATTCATCAATGGCGGTGGCTCTATGCCCTGGTGGATGGCTGGATCCACTGCCTTCATGACGCAGTTCAGCGCCTGGACCTTTACCGGGGCGGCGGGGAAGGCATTTACAGATGGGTTTCCGGTTCTGGTGCTGTTTTGGGGCAACGCCCTGGGATTTTTTATCGCCTGTGTTTTCTTTGCGGCCCGCTACCGCAAGCTCAGGGTAGAGACCTCGATGCAGGTCATTGCTCTACGCTTTGGCAAGCCGACCGAGCAATTATTCACTTGGCTGCAGTTCCCACTTTCAACCCTTACCGCCGCTATATGGCTCAATGGGCTGGCGTATATTCTTTCCTCGATGACAGGTTTTGGCATGGTGCCAACCCTATTGGTCACCGGTACGGTCATCACGTTTATTTCGGCCAGTGGGGGGGCGTGGACGGTCAATGCGACCAATGTCATTCAACTTGTCCTGATCCTGGCCATTACCCTGGTCACCGGTTGCTTTGCGCTATACGTCGGTGGTGGACCAGGCAATATTATCGAGCGGTTTCCAGTAGATTTCTGGCAGGGGCATGACATAAGCCTTTGGGAGATCCTGCTGTTCTGGATCGCCATGATCCTGATGCAACAGGTAGTTTCGACCAACAACGCGATTACCTGTTATCGCTTTCTGGTTACCCGAAACGAGCATGAGGCGCGCCGGGCTGCGTTTTTGGCAGGCATTCTATTTGTAGTCGGCCCTGTCCTGTGGTTCATCCCTCCCTGGGTTGCAGCCTTGCAGGGTGCGGATCTTGCTGCGGAGTATCCTCAGCTGGGCGAGCAGGCCGGTAATGCGGCTTATCTGTACTTCGTTCAACATGCGATGCCGGCCGGTACAGTCGGGCTCACGCTGGCGGCCATGGTGGCCGCGACGATTGCTCCAATGAGTACCGCGCTCAATCGCAATGCCGGCATTTTTATCCGCAACGTCTATCAACGCCCCAGGCACAGTGAGTCCCACCTGCTGGCTATGGGCCGCTGGATAACACTGCTTAATGGCGTTCTGGCCACCCTGACGGCCTGGTGGATGGCCGAGCAGGAAGGGGTTGGGTTCTTTGAGTTGGCAATGATGGTCAGCTCCATGTTTCTGCTGCCCCTTTCCATTCCTGCGATGCTGGCCGTCATCGTACGGCGTACGCCAGATTGGGCTGGCTGGAGCACCGTTCTGGTCGGCGCAATGGTGTCGCTGACGTTTTATCTGGGATTCAATCCCGTGGCGCTTCCCGCATGGCTAGGTGGGCAACCCCTCACCGGGCGTGAGGCAAGTGATTTGAAGTTTGGGGCAACAGTGCTGGCACATCTGATCCTGACGGGCGGATTTTTTATAGGCACACGCATCTGGTACAGCCCTACTCAAAACACCTTGAGGCAGCAACAGCTCAAGGTGTTCTTTCGCAATATGTGTCGCCCCTTACAGCCTGACGAGATGGCCCGTGTTGACCCCGCTCAAGCCCGGAGGCTCGGCGCCTTGATAACAGGAATGGGGCTGCTCTTGTTACCGCTGCTGTTATTGGCTGAGGCACCCCAGGGGCTTTGGCTGCACGCCGCCATTGTAGGAACCGTGTTGATGTCGGGACTGGCTCTGCGGCATTGGGCAGGTAATAACAGGACATAACTGAATACAGACCTCTCAACCAGAGAGAAACATATATCAGTCATTGATTGTTTAACGTTAACAAAGATTTTAGGTGTGGATCGTTAATAACGCCTATAAGTGCTCTGATAGAGCATTATCAAAATAACAGAGGTGTGTTATGGCAAAGGGTTCTCATATTAAACTGGATTACCACACGTATATTGATGAAGGGACCGGCGCTGAAGTCATGCGCCTCACACCTGTCGATACACTGTGCCATCGCAACTATTTCTATCAGAAGTGTTTTGCCAATGATGGCCGCAAACTTTTGTTTGCAGCCGAATTCGACAGGAACCGTAATTACTATCTACTCGATATTCAGGCCAAACAGGCCATACAATTAACGGAAGGGACGGGCGATAATACTTTTGGCGGTTTTCTATCCCAGGATGATCGTTACCTGTATTACGTTAAGAATGAACGCCAATTGCGCCGTGTAGAGTTGGCGACGCTGGAAGAAACAACGGTCTACCAGGTAGCTGATGACTGGGTCGGTTACGGTACATGGGTAGCGAACAGTGCCTGCACCAGTTTGGTTGGAATCGAGATTGCCCGTTCGGACTGGACACCACTGACAGACTGGGACGTGTTTCGGACCTTTTTTACCAGTAACCCGCACTGTCGTCTGATCCGTGTTGATCTAGGAACAGGTGAAGCACGTGTGGTTCACGAGGACAAGATCTGGTTGGGGCATCCCATCTACCGTCCTTATCATGACCAAACTGTCGCCTTCTGCCACGAAGGACCCCATGACCTGGTTGATGCCCGGATGTGGTTGGTCGATGAGGACGGCTCCAATGTACGCAAGGTCCGTGAACAGAAGCCGGGGGAGAGTTGCACCCATGAATTCTGGGTGCCGGATGGCTCCGCCATGATCTATGTGATCTATCCCAAGGGGCAGCAGGCACGGCAAATCTGGCGATTTGACCCGGATACCGAAACCAACGAGATGCTGATGGAAATGCCCGCCTGTTCTCACCTCATGAGCAACGAAAACGGCACCATGCTGGTAGGCGATGGCTCCGGTACGCCGGTCGATGTGGAAGACACAAAGGGCTACACCATCGAGAACGATCCCTGGCTTTACGTCTTTGATGTAAAGCGCCAGCGACACGCACGTCTGGCTGCCCACAACAGCTCCTGGCGAGTGCTTGATGGGGATCGGCAGGTTACCCATCCTCACCCATCGTTCACGCCGGATAATCGCAAGGTATTATTCAGCTCCGATTTTGAAGGCAAGCCCGCCGTGTATCTGGCGACAGTACCCGACACGCTGTTTACCTGATCGGCGTATCCTGCCCAGCGCCTGGCTGGGCAGGAGCCAACACCCGTCACTCGTAAAGCGTATGGCGCGCCTCGTGCGCCCGGTAAAGGCGTTCACGGCTGTTGCTCAAGTGCAGGTACATGGCTGCCCGCGCAGAATCAGGGCTTTGTAGCGCAATCGCGCTGTAGATCTTTTCATGCTCCCGGTAGACCAGATCCAGATATGCCACGCGATCCCTTTGGGCCGCATAGGCCGAATTCATCTTGGTGCGTGGAATGAGCTTTGTACCCAAGTGCTTCATGATATCGAACATATACGCATTGCCTGACGCCTTGGCGATGCGTAAATGAAATTGTGAGTCGGCATGGATCGCAATACCTGTCTTCGGGCCACTGTCCTTCATGGATAGCAACGCCAGCTCAATGTCCTTGAGCTCCTGCTGGCTGCGGTTCTGCGCCGCCAGACCTGCCGCTTCGACTTCCATGCTCATGCGCAGCTCCAAGAGGCTGAGCACATCCTGCAGGGTGGAAATGGTTTCCGGCCCCAACTGCAGGGTTGGCGGAGGTGGCATGTCAACGATAAAGGTGCCGACACTACGGCGTGTTTCGACCAGGCCTGCCGCCTGAAGGCGCAAAAGCGCTTCACGCACGACACTACGGCTGAAACCTTCACTGCTGGAGATTTCCAGTTCGGAAGGCAGTTTTTCTCCCCGCTTGAAAATCCCATCGCGAATGTACTGCGATAAACGGGCAACCAGTTCTTCGGCTAGACGTTTCGGCTTTTGGGAAGGCCTGTCGATCATAAAGGGCTCATTTATTTTCTGGGCTCGATGACTTCCGCAGCAAGCATACACATTTCGGCAGACCGGCTCAGAAGAAAAGCATGCCAGGCCCTGCACCTTGGGCGTTTGCCTTGCGCAGAAGATTTTATTCGATGCGACTGAGCTTTGATGCTTGAAAGATCCATGAAGGCACGTTGGTATCAATACAATAGGCAGTGCTCCGGTATTAGCGACTTCATCGGCTGACTGACCGGTCTATTCATCCGTGTCATATGCAGTACAGGGTATAAACCTTCTGTGTTGTTTTGCTATGGTCATACTCAAGACATTAGCTATAAGCGAGACAATAACAGTGAAGCGATCTGCCCTTGCCGCTATGGCGGTGCTTGCCAGCCTGGCCGTGGATGCCCAGGCTCAGGAGCATTCGGATATTCCAGTACGCCAGGAGTTCTACGCCTATGCCTCCCAGACGCTGAGCGATACGCAGTTCCTGACCGGACAATCAGGCAGGCCCGTGACCTTGACTGCTGGCCTGAGCCTTCCTGCCGGGGACGGGCCTTTCCCGGCAGTGATCCTGCAACATGGCTCAGGTGGAATTGGTGACAATATTGCCTATTGGCAGCGCACCCTTAACCAGCAGGGGATCGCCACGTTCGTGCTTGATGGATTCACTGGCCGTGGGTTGGTCAGTACCAGCAAGGATCAAGCCCAGCTGGGACGGCTCAACTTTATTCTGGACGAATATCGAGCGCTGGCGCTTCTGGCCGAACATCCCCGTATTGATGCCTCCCGTATCGTATTGATGGGGTTCTCCCGTGGGGGGCAGGCCTCGCTGTATGCCAGTCTTGAGCGATTCCAGAAACAATGGAAAGGAGGAGAAACAAGCTTTGCGGCTTATATTGCCTTTTACCCCGACTGTTCCATTTCCTTCAAGGATGAGGACAAGGTAGCAGGCAAACCCATCCGCGTCTTTCATGGCGAGGCCGATGATTATGATCCACTGTCCCGGTGCACGCCCTACCTGGATCGCCTGGCTAAGGCTGGGGCTGACGTAAAAATATTTCCCTATCCCGACGCGCATCATGGCTTCGATAGTCCTTCTCCGCAGTCTGTACGCGTTGCTCAGGGCAGCCAGACCGTGAGGGCGTGCCAGATAGCCGAGGGCGAGCAGGGCGTGCTGGTCAATCAGGCGACAGGTGAGCCTTTCCGTTATACCGATGCCTGTGTCGCGCTTGATCCCCATGTAGGACCAAACGCGGCAGCTACCCAGCAAGCAACTGAAGATGTGCTGACGTTTTTGAAAACGGTATTGGATAAGCCTTGAAGAGGGAGCACCCAGCCCCTCGCAGGGCTGGGTGACGAATCAGGCGTGGCGGCGTCGACGGATCAGCCAGACGGTAACAATAGCCAATAAGGCGGCTGCGATAGCTACCAGCCAGAGACCGGCATGGGATTGCGTTGAAAAGAGACGCTGCACGAACTCTCCTACACCATAGCCAATGCTGACCATGATGGAAGCCCATAGGAAAGCACCGATAATGTTCAATGGAACGAAACGTCTTGCAGGGATTCCACTGGTACCAATAATGATGGGGCCAATGGTCCTGAAGCCATAGGCGAAACGTGTTCCGATCACCCATAGCGACGGATAACGCTGAATCATCTGGCGGGCGCGCTCAATGCGGTGTTGGTGCCGGTGAAATTTCTTCAGCACGGGATCGCCGTAACGCCTGCCCAGGAAAAACAGAAACTGATCGCTGATCATTGCACCAATGGCAGTCATGAGAATGGTCAGGAAAATATTCAGATAACCATGGCGGGCCGCCACGCCTGCCAGAATGGCCAGACCATCGCCTTCGATAAGCGGCCCCACCATGACGGCCAGATAGCCGTATTGGGTTATCCATTCGTTCTGTTCGAGCATGTTTCGGTCCTGATGATCCAGGTACTGTTCAAAGACAATACCGCCCAGGCGTTGGTCAGCGCGTACCAGGCCTTGTTGAGATAACGATCCGGAATTTTGACATAACCTTCTTGCGAAAAGGCAAACGATCCCTCTGCGTATCGCTATAAGAAAGAATTTCGCAAACGGGTCGCCATTTTGCCGAATGGAAGACCGGCGCCGCCAATAATGATTCCTGACCGAGCGGGCCGACCAGCAATTGCTTACGCGTGCTCCACGTGAACATGGATTGCAGGCAGAGCTGAATTAGCACACTTAAACCGATTGCCAATAAGTGACAGACCGGGTTCAAAGAGGATGCACCGGACAGCGTTGATGCCTTGGTTTAGCATTAACCCTTCAACCTGAACAAATATTACGCGTCAGGTGATTCCAGAACGGTAACGCTAAAGTTCATTCCGTACGTAAGTACCTTGGACTGCCTACCCGGCTAGCTATTACGGCTAGAGCGGCTCATCAAATAAGCTGCCCTAGCGTAAGCGGTAGGTCAAAGCGCTCGCAGTACTACGAAGTTGCGTACGCTGAAATAGCCATCGTCACGGCTCCATGGGAGCGCTTGCAATTTCGAAGCACCTTCTTCCCAGTGAACATTGTCACTTAGCGCTTCAAACCGGTGCTCCTGGTTGTAGTTGCAGAAAAACGTACGAAACCAGTGAGTACTGCCTTTCAATGGCATCTTCTGAATGGTGGTATGAAGTGACGGCACCAAATCCTCCGGCAACTCGCTGGTGCTGCCTTTGGCAGCCCGGATGCCCAGGTTGCCCACATAAGCGCGGTAGTGACGCTCATTAATCAGCCAGTTTTCAGTGGAAACGTATTCGGATGCCTCTACGTTCCAGAATGCGGCTAAAAGGACATGCAATGAATTGGCTATGAAATTCTCAAAGGCATTAGCCAGACCCTCATCGCCGTTACCAATGCCTGCAAAGATCTCTTCGACCAGTACGCCTTCCTCAACCATGACATGGATGTCCAGGCGTCCGCTCCCGTCGCCTGGATACCAGCGGGCGCGTATGGCTGGGAGCTGGTTGTTGGGGGCTATCCAGCCGTCATACACCGCACCGGTCAGGCCATGTTTTTCCAGGATGAGTTTAAGTGCATCGGTCGGGTTCAAGGTATCCATAGAAATATGCCGTCAGTAAATAAGGGTGAGCATGCCAAGTTTCCCAGGGCGTAGAACTGACGAGAGTCAATAAGCCAGGCCGCAGAACGAAACCAGATGGCGATAACGCATGGCTCGCAGAGGCGCGGATCATAGGGAGCGCAACAGCAATGAGCAATCCAAATGCCTACGCGTTATCGGATCTGGGTTCTCGCTCATCTTTTGAAACATTCACGCTCACTGTGTACGTGGTGTGATGAACTTTTTAGTGCAGCTGCTCTAGCGCAACGGAGGGGTGAGCGCCAGCCCGGCGACCGCATCATCACTACCCTTGATAATAGCGCCCAGCATTAAAGCATTTGGCCTGTTCAATTGAGGCACTTGATTGATTTCTGTTGATTAATCTCGCGGCGTTTACGTCTGCACTCCCTGCTTTGCTCCCTTATCCCTAGGAAAACGAGCCACACTTTTTGAGTTGAGAATTAATCATATGGCAATTGGCTATCAATTTGTCCAGAAATGAGAGATAAGTCCAAAAGTAAACCGTACAGTACGGTTAATTTGCTGATGCTTGTCTCTATTTCAGATGAGCCAATTGCTGTCCTCGGCTTCTCTTTTAAAACGGAAATTTAATCCAATGTTCAATGTATTACGCGGATGCCTCTCAAGGGGTTTAAGCACTACAAATAAGGCGCCCGGCAGGCGCCTTATTTATTTTGTCTGCTAGTTTCTAGTCAAGCCAGGATTTCGCCGGCGCATCTAGGCGGTAGGTAATATGCAGCCGACCTCTTAAGGTCACATCTTAAATAGGATGACCTGCTCTATCGCATCACTCTTCGATTAGGCTTTGGTTGCCTGAATGGCATCCAGTAACGCTTGGTCAGAGGTTTGCTCAAGCCATGTTTCAGGCAAGCTCAAGCGCACTGATTGTTCGCCGCCGCCAGGAGTACAGACTACGGTAACGTTACCTTCGGCATCTTTTGTAAGGGTCTTTGCAGCTTCTGCTGTTTTTCGACTACCGCCTGAGAAAGCTTCTACACAGGTCCATGTAATATTGCCTTCATCCTGAACAGTGCGTTGTTTCATGTGGTTGCTCGTTGATCGCTTATATGGCGTTACGTTATAGACGCAATGCCAGCACCAGGAGTTCTCTGCTTCAGATCCTATGAGACTTCTGGAATCCTGGGCAATATTCCAGCGGCTATTCCTCAAGCAACTCGATCAGCTCGTCCGATGGGGCTGTGGAACTGTCAGGCTGCGCTTGAGGCGCTGGCGCGTCAGCAGGCGTCTCAGAGATGACTGGCTGTGTTGCTGGAGAGGGCGGAGCAATGGCTGCAGGGGCCGTAAATTGCTCGAACGCTGAGGTGTCGATAGGTGTAATAGGTGGCGCCTCGGGTGGCAACGGTACCGGTACAGAGGAGAATCCGGGATCATTACCTGGGTTCATCTCGTGTACCGGAGCCATTGATGCTGGAACTGGCGTCAATGTAGAAACGGACGGCTTGAGGTGTGCTGTGGCTGGTGTACTGGTATGCGGGTCTGAAGCAGGCGCTGTTTTTACTTGATTAGAGCCTTTATCGGCTTTTTTGGCCTGGGCTGGCAGGAAGTTTTCAACCAGAGAGAAATAACGGCCGTAGAATTTCCCTGATGTAACCGTTTCGCTGGCAACCTTGACCATGGAGTCACTGGTTGAGCCAATAGGCATCGAAACAGAGCCGAGCACGCCGACACCCAGACTCGCCGAATTGTTGAGTTTTTTCAGCGCATACCGGTCTTGAAGAGCGTTGGCAAAGATAGTTGAGCCATGATCGTTGGGAGCATTAGCGGTGCACACAACGTTAAAGCTGATTTCCAGGTGGTTTTCGCCTGTTTGCTGAAAACTCTTGCGGCCACTGACGAGCTTTGGATCGTTACTGGTAATGATATAGCCCTGACTGAGCAGCGCGCGTCGAGCGGCCTCACAGGCAGCAGTCTCGCTTACTGGATAGCTACGAGAAAACGTACCTGAGTCATCGAAATTCTCGTGTTCGTACACAGCAGGCTTATTATTCGAGCAGCCAGCTAGGCCGGTCAGCATAATGGCCATTGCCAATGCGCCGAAATCAATCGATTTTGACATTGCAGATCCTGAAAACAGCCAACCCCCTGCAGATAATGCAGGGAGTACAACGGGCATGGAGAGAACGCTTTACACAGAGTGCAATGCTACTACGGAAGGATAACGCTAAAAAGAGATCAATGTGGTGTGAGGTGACTGAATGTGTCTTCTCATCAAGCCGGACTGACCGGCTGGCGTGAGCGCTTGCGGTTGCTGGTTGCGGTTTTGCGAGGCGCGGCCTTGCGCTTTTTCTTGAAGAGCGCAGATTTACGCGCCGCTGAAGCAGCGGGTCCGGTAATCGTCAGGCTTAACCCCATACAGCGCTCGACCTGCTTGCTCATCCAGGCGGACTGCTTTGTTACGAACTCTTCAAGGCTCATCTCGCCGGTTTGAACCATATCTAAAGCCTGCTCCCAGATAGCCGTTGTGCCTGGGTCTGCAATCGCTCGGGGAACAGCGTCGATGAGGCTGAAGGCAGCAGGCGTGGCGAGAAGTGCTTTGCCCTGCTTGGTCAGATAGCCGCGGTCAAGCAGACCCTGGATGATTCCAGCGCGTGTTGCCTCGGTTCCAATACCGGTAGTGTCTTTCAGCTTTTGTTTAAGCTTGGGATCGTCTACCAGCTTGGCCACGTTCTTCATTGCTTTGATCAAGTCACCTTCTGTGAAGGGTTTGGGAGGTTGAGTCCAGAGGTCTTTGAGCTGTACCTCCATGACTGTGCATAACTGACCCTTGGTCAGAGCCGGTAACGGTTGCGGCGCTGGCGCTTCCTTGCCCTTCGCAGGAGTCAACGCTTCCGGCAAGGCTCGTTTCCATCCGGGTTCGACGATACGCTTGCCTACAGCCCTGAGCAGTTGCCCTGCACACTCAAAATCGGCCTGGGTACGGTCGTTCTCATGGTTCGGTAGAAATTGTGCGAGATAGCGCGCACGGATCAGGGTATACACGGCCTTATGCTTGCCTGTCAGTCGGTCCAGGCTGCTGATTGCTGCGGTTGGAATAATGCCGTGGTGAGCACTGACCTTTCCATCATTCCAGGCACGTGATCGCCGCTTGGCGTCCAGATGCTCCTTCAGCGGTGTAAGGGTAGGGTCAGAACGCTCAAGGGCCGCGATAATAGCGGAGGCCTCGTTGTGTTGGCTCAGGGGAAGATAACCACAATCACTACGTGGGTACGTGATGACCTTATGGGTTTCGTATAGTGCCTGCGCAATGTCCAGGGTTTCCTGTGCGCCCAGGCCGAGCTTTTTCGAGCACACTTCCTGCAGCGTGCCTAAATCAAACGGCAGTGGAGGAAGCTCGCGCATGCGCTCGGTCTGTACTTTTGTTACCTGTGCAGCGTCTACCTTGCCCATCGCGTCGGCCGCGGCCTGGGCAATGTCCTGACGAAGGCAGCGTCCCTGATCATCACAGACGTCATCAGGCGCCTTCCACTGGGCCGTGAATTGATGGCTGCCGGCAGACAACAGCACATCAATGGCCCAAAACGGGACGGGTACAAAATTGGCAATGCTGCGATCACGGTCAACGACCAGCCGTAGGGTAGGGGTTTGCACACGGCCTACGGGCAGGACACCCTGATATCCGGACCGCTGGCCCAGCAACGTAAATAACCGGCTCATGTTCATGCCGATCAACCAGTCGGCCCGTGAGCGACCCAATGCTGAATGATAGAGACTAAAGGTATCGGCACCGGGCTTGAGCGTAGCCAATGCCTTGCGAATAGACGCATCATCCAGCGCCGATAACCATAGTCGTTGGATAGGCCCCTTGTAACGACAATGCTCAAGCAGCTCGCGAGCGATCATCTCGCCTTCGCGGTCTGCATCCGTTGCAATGACCAGCTCTCGGGCTTCACCAAGAAGACGTTTGACCGCCTTGAATTGGCTGGCTGTCTTGGGTTTGACGAGCATCTTCCATTTTTCAGGAATGATCGGCAGATCATTCAGATTCCACCGTTTATAACGATCGTCATAGGCGTCTGGTGGCGCCGTCTCAAGCAGATGGCCGATACACCAGGTTACGGTGGTTTGCGAACCTATCCAGCACCCTTCGCCACGGCGTGTAGCGCCCAGCACTTTAGCAATGTCTTTGGCTTGAGAAGGTTTTTCGCACAGGAAGAGCCGCATAGCTATCGTCATTCAGATCAACAATGACGTAAGCATGCTGAAACAACGGCGTTGAGGCAATCAAAATCTGTATATGCATACAGATAAATGCACAGCGTTAACGGTATTTAGAAGAAGCTGAGCGGGTGCATAGCGCAGCAGGCCGTTGACCTTTATGGTCGTTCGGCCTGACCAGTCTTGTGTTTAAAACTTCAAGAGATCCACCATGTGAAGAATGGCAGTGGAGAACATCAGGGTAAAAAGGCACAACAGCGAGAGCTTAAGCTTTTTCAAGCCTGACTCCTGACGCTGGTGCTTGGCCTTTTTCAGTGCCTTGATGGCTGCGGAAGGGCGAATGCCATTATTCAGCATCCAACCCAGAATTTCATTTTCAGGCCTTCCTCTCATTACCGCTGAGGTAGCCAGTCGCGTTAGCCCTTCTGAGCACGCTTCGTCACGCATGAGTTAATCCAGTGATTTCGACCAGCTGAGCGTAATGCGATATACATGACGATTCAATGGTGGCCGTATTACAAAACCGCAAATTTATTGCTCACTTCGTCGGGAGTTAAACCACTTGATCCGGCTAGTTAGCAGTTCTTTTAACCTACCTTGAAGGTAATCGACTCATGTGACCAGAACTTGACGATTATGTTGCAACCGTCGGCTTTATATTCCCTGCCAGGTTTTAGCAAAATGAGGGTGGCCTCAATGATAAGAACCCTCATGGCCGAGCATGGGGCATTGCAGTGTCGTCTCCACGAAAAGGCGAGGCTAGGGTGCTGTCCAGTAGGGGCCGTCAGTCATCCCAACATCTATGGGTACCTTGTTTATCCAAGGTACCCCTTGTTAATACCAAAATCAGGTCCCGGGCAGTCGTTTTGCTCCTGCGCCGCTGTGCTTAGGGTAACGCTTTTATGACTGCTGCAGGGATTGCTTTACAAGAAGCTCTGCCAGGAAAAGTCCTGGCATTGGCTTGGCAAGGAAATACCCTTGGGCCTGATCACACTCAAGTTGCTGTAAGGTCTCCAGTTGTTCGGCTGTCTCAACGCCCTCAGCGGTAACTGACATCGACAGTGAACGGCCCAAGGCAACGATAGCGTTTACAATTGCCTGGTTATTCGTACGGCTATCCGCCAGATTCATTACAAAACTGCGATCAATTTTTATACCGTCAAAGGGATAGTGACTCAGATAACTCAGCGATGAATACCCCGTTCCAAAGTCATCCATGGAAAGCTTGACCCCTAAGGCCTTAAGCTCATACATCAGCGCTCTGGCTCCTTCGGCGTTATCCATCATCACACTTTCTGTCACCTCTATTTCAAGCCGCTCTGGCGCCAGCCCTGATTGTTCCAATGCTGTAGTAATGCGCCGGGCAAGATCGTCTCGTTTAAACTCAATGGATGACAGATTAACGGACACAAAAATAGGTTCAGCCCAGAGGCATGCCTCGCGGCAGGCCCGCATCAGCATCCAATCACTTAGCGCAATAATCTGGCCGCTTTCTTCAGCAATCGGCACAAACACGGCAGGGCTGAGCCAGCCTTTGGTTGGATGATGCCAGCGGACCAATGCCTCGGCTCCTATGATCCGTTTACCGCTGATATCAAAGCGAGGCTGATAGACCGCGCTGAGTTCATCACGTTGCAGGGCAAGCTTGAGATCAAGCTCGAGATCTCGCCGTTCCTGGATACGCTTTTTCATGTCTGCGTCGTAAAGCCGCCAGGACTGACGACCCTGACACTTGGCATCATGCAGGGCAATGTCTGCCAGGCGAAGCAATTCCTGTGGATCGTCGCTGTCAATGAAGGCCTGCGCTACGCCAATGCTAAGGCCCAGGTGCAGATCATATTCTCCAGACACAAGCGGCTGTTCAATGACTGCAAGTAAACGCTCACACAGGCGCGGCAGTCCACTTTGCGGAAGTCCAGAGGTAATCACTAAAAACTCATCGCCGCCTAGCCGGGCGAGAAAATTATCAGGGCCCAAAAGCTCGCCTAGTTGGACAGCAACTTTGGCGAGCACACGATCAGCAGCATGATGGCCTAGCAGATCGTTGACTTTCTTGAAGTCATTAATATCCAGATACAGGATGGCAAAGCCTTCATCCTCGTCGACGTTGGAGGAGAGCCTGCCCTGCAGAACTTCGTAAGCATAACCACGATTAGGCAGACCGGTTAGCAGATCATGCCTTGAAAGGTGAAGAATATGTTCCTGGGCTTCAACCGTAAGGGTCGTATCACAGACAGTGCCGCGGTAGCCTACCAGTACATCGCCGTCAAAAACCTGATTAATACTAAGGTTTCCGCTGTGCTCTCTGCCTTGTGCATCCAGATGCTGGCATGGGATAGAAGAGAGAGATGTGCATTCTCCGTTGGCCAGGCGCTCGATTTCGGCGTAATCAAACGTCAGGAGTTCATTAAGGGGCTTTCCGATCCACGCGCCAGCGGTAAATCCCGTCGTCAGTGCAAAACGTTCTGATAAATAGTGCAGGCACAGGGAGCTATCTGTCTCCCAAATCCAGTCAGACGCTGCCTCGGCAATATCCTTAAACCGCTCTTCGCTTTTTTGTACAATTCGTCTGCTTTGATCAATCTGAACCGCCGCCTGGATTGAGCGGTGAAGCAAATACCAGGCAATCAGACCAAAAATTACAGCTGCAAGGATCAGAAGCGGCAACAAGATCTGTAGCAAGGCATCCCCAGGCCTTGAGGTCTCCCATGTCAGGTAAACATCATGCTCTGGAGACAGCAAGATATTGGGCTCACTGCTGGAGTGTGCTGGACGAAGCCCCTGGATACCGAAACGGTCTGACAGATCCTTGAGTGAATGCTCCCCTATGACATCGACAAGAACCATGACAGAGGTTTGTTCAACGGGTATATCCGATCGAAAGGAGAGAGGTCTGATCGGGGCGGCTGATACAAGCGCTGGCTTCCCATTGAAAAAAAGCAGAGTTTGGAAGGCCTGTCCTTCACTTACTGTTCGGGCATTTTGGGTTAGTCTTTCAAGGTCTCCCGGGGCCCAAGCCAGGCCCGTATCACCCGTAGACCTGCGACGTTCATACCGATACACAATGCTCATGTCGGGTGACACGATGAACACTGCATTAAGTGCATAGCGCTCGGTCAGAGACCAGCCCAGAAGTGTCTGCTGGCCAAGCCAATCAGGGTTAACGACCTTACTTGTATTAGCAAAGGCCTCATCCCAGAAGGCATAGTCAAGTAATGTTTTATTAAGCTCATCTTTTCGGCTTTCAAGCACGTTTTGCGCTAGCAGATGATCACGCTCACTTTCGTGGCGGTTGATCTGATCAGCGATTTGAACCAGAAGGGTCCCGGCGCCTAAGAACAAGAACACCATCAGCGCGGCTAAAAGATAACAGACACGTCGTGCAAGGCGGGTGTATGAGCCGCTGTGCAGGCTAGTGCTGTCTTGTGTTTTCTGAATAGGCATAGCGAGCCGGGCCCTGGGGATTATGAATTACTAACAACAATATCGGCGGCGCTTGGTGTAGCTGAAGGCAGCCTGAGCGCCTGGCAGTCAGCCAAGCGCTCATGGTGTCTTTGCGCAAATAACCGCCCAAGTGTCCATGCTGTACGAGTGATCGGATTCGGGTAAGTAAATCCAGCTGGCTGTAAACAGACTCATTGGTTGACATAACCTGCCTAAAGAACTCATACATTGACATTAGTGCACTGAGCAGCAATTGAATATCCTAGTACGGAGAGTTCTTGATTTGCCTATGGCCGTAGGAGTTTAGCTAATGCAGTCAATAGCAAAGGCCAATGCATCAAACGCACCGAAGGTCTTCACTGTCTACGTAGGAAGCGCTTGTCTGGAAGACCAGCCGTGGGGTATGGACTGAAGGGGCTGCTTTGATAGCCGGCTGGTTGCCAAGAGCACGACAGACATAAGCCAGACGTTAGAAGAACTAGGTTTGCTACAACCGAAATGTCGCTGGCATGCTCTATTTAGACGGCTTGCCTCACCCACTGTCAGGAATGGGAAGGTTAAAAGTATCTAGGAATTAAGGCGCGGAGCTGTGAAACATATCAGTAACAGGCGAGATGCTGTAAGGCAAAAATCAGCCTTCTCACCTTTAGTCGTCACTCGTTGACTACGCAGCCTTTTCAGCTGCAAGCATCAACAATTCTTTCTTCATTGCTGCGATGATTGCCGTCCATTCCAGTGCCTCAACATCGATAGGAAATCTGGATAGAGACTCTGGCGACATCCACTGCAATGGGCGCCGTACATGTGCGTCATCAAACCTGAAGCGGCTTGCCATGGCGAATCCATAGGCGCCTATAATGATTTTGTTAAGCTTTGCCTGTTTTTCATTGAGCTGAGACAGGGCCTCACCAAACTCCTGTGCGCTCTTGTAATAGCTTATATGGCCAGCCATCTCAGCCACTTCGCCTAAGGTAGGAATATTGCGGGTGGCAGAAGAGCAATGGATAACCTGGAACAGGTCATTCGAGGGCTCGACGGCATTTGCCAATAACATGTTGACGCAGATATCGACGGGGATCATGTCATTGATGGCCGTCTGCATGGATGCAGGGAAATATTTTACGCCTCCCAGCGCGATGGCTCGGATAAATGCCGGAAGAGAAATAGCAAAGTCGCAATAGCCGATACGTGGGTATGTCCAGGCACCTGTTACTGATGTAATCCGTGCAACCATAATGGGTAGGTTGGGATAGCGTTGGTGCAGTAACCGTTCCATTAGGTTTTTGGAGTAAGCATAGGCGTTAGGCCACTCAGAAAGCCTCGCGTTACCCTGCTGCGTTAGGATCTCATCAAGCTCGGACTCTGCTGTGAGGTCTTGGTAAATTCGCTCCTCAATGTGTTCTGCTGCCGAACGATTACATTGTGCCCAATAACTGGACGTCACCAGGTACAACTCAAGTTTTTTAAACGTAGCAGCCAGCTCTGCACCATAGAGTGCAGACAGCGTATTAGCGTGTACTTGGTCCTGTATGCCGGTGTCCCAGCGAGTATAGGCGGCCAGATGGAAGATGATCTCCACATGGTCTCTGATCTCTTGTAACTCGCTGGAGGGGATTCCCCAGTTCTTTTGTGTGATATCACCTTTTATCCATACGATGCGTTTGTCATGGACGTGGGTTTGGGAGGGGGCTGTTGAATGGTAAAGGCAGTAGATCTGTCTAACACCCTTGAGTTTTTCAGATAGAGTTTTGAGTAGTACAGAGCCGATAAACCCGGTCGCGCCTGTAACCAAAACGACTTTCCCTTCATACGCCTTATCCACTAATGTTCTCCAGTTTCCAGTTAGGTCATAGCAAAACAAGTGACCGGAGAGAGCACAGACTTTTCACCACAGATGAAAACATGTGCCTCGCCTTATGTGGCCGCTTATCCATTTATAACAAGACTAGACACACCTTGTGAAACATTTATGAATCATTCCTGGCGTGGTGGAGTGTCTTGAGCCTAACTTCCGAGCCGTGGAGCAAGAATCGTGCGATCGCAGTCCAAATGGCTGCGTAAGAAAGACATATAAGGGCCACTACTATGGAGTTCGGCTGCAGGTGATGGACTTTCTTACCACATAGCGAATCGTTACCACCGTAGCCTAGGAAGGAATGAATCTCTTTTTACAAAACAGATTCCTATGCCGTCCGTACAAGCGCCGGTGACGACTTTGAGCCTGAACCTGTATGTTTTAGACGGAAGGCTATTTCAGCTAATGCAGCCTAGACTATGCACGAACCGTATCTGCGCACTGGGCCCGGTGATGCGTCGTTAAAAATCGATTCGGAATGCTCACTTACAACACGCAAAGTCCGCTTCCTTACCGATTTTTGCCTCGTCTGACCTTCGCCCAAAGACAAAGCCTAGTGAATACTGACTGAAATCCGTGTTGCTAGCGTTCCTGTTGGACAGCTACGCAGGCAATTCTGCTAGCTCTTTTCCTCCGTGTTGACTACAGCAACCTGGTTACGACCTGCCTGCTTTGCACGGTAGAGCGCATCGTCAGCTGCCTTGGAAAAACTGACACGGGTTTCCTCTGAACGCACGAGACGGCAGATCACTCCTATACTAACTGTAAAGCCTAAAGAATGACCTTTTACGGTCACTTGCAAGCTGCTAGCCATCAGTCGAACATTTTCTGCCATTGCTGTCGCCGTACAAGGCGTAAGCGTTGTGTAAAGAAGAATGAATTCTTCTCCTCCGAAACGCGCTGCATACTCGCCCTGGCGGCGCGTTAAGCCTTTTAAGCCTTCGCCCAGCGCAGCGATGCATTCATCTCCTACAGTATGACCATACGTATCATTGATACGCTTGAAGTGGTCAATGTCGATCATCATGACGGTGAGGTAGATGCCTTGCGCAGCGGCGGTGATAGCTTCCTGCACAAAGATCTCATCAAAATAGCGACGATTGTATAGTTGCGTCAGGGAATCGGTATTACTTAGGTGGACAAGTTTACGGTTAGCCATTTCCAGCTCCTGAGTGCGCTGGAAGACTCGTAGCTCCAGATCTTCATTGGCCCTACGCTGCATATCGAGAAGCTCTTCCTGAACATGCACAATTTCAAGTCGCTTTTGCGCTACCTCTTCACTGGCCTCCAGTGCCACCTTCTGGGAGATCAATCGCTGCGCTCGCTCGCGATTGATACGTTCGGCCAGTGCAATGGAAAGCAGCAGAAATTCGAAGGCGAACCCAGAAAATTGAACGTAGTAGCTGAACGTGGAGAGCGGAAAGACCCCCTCAAGGCACAAGGTCATATAGATAGTGGTCAGAATCAACCACAGCCAGGCAATGGTAAAATACTTGGCTGAAGGGTTATTTTTGCGCCATATGCTGACCGTGACCGAAAGGGCAAGAAGGCAGGAAACAAAACCCAGTATGTCCGGGAAGAGATAGCGGATATGGTCTGGAAAGAACAGAGCAACCACCGTAGCCATTACCCAATACGTTATCACTAGATTGGTAATAATGATCAATCGTGGATACAGATGGACCTTCAAGAAATTGCGAATAAAAAGAGCAGATGTGAGAAAAGTCGTGCAGGCTGATAGCTGGTAAAACCGTCCAGAGATCAGGGGCCACTCACCCCAGAGGTATAAAAAACCATGCCCTGACAGGCCTAGGACGTACCAGAGCGAAGAGGCAAGATACGTAACGTACCAGAGATAGGACTTGTCTCTAGTAAAGATGAAAAGAGAGGCATTATAGAGCAGCATGACCAGCAGCGACCCATATAGGGACCCAAGCAGCAAGGTGTCCCGCGTTTGATCCTGCTGAAGCGCCTTTTCCGTCATGAGCTGTAAAGGGAGAATCATGTGCTCACTGGCGCGGACATGTGCATAAACCGTTACATCCGTTGTGTTTTCCAGCGCTAATGGAAATACCAGTTCACGGGACCGGACAGGCCATGAACTCAACGGGACGGTATCACCGGCCGTTAATACCTCTGACCATGTGTTTGTGTCTTCGTACTGGATTTTCAAATCAACCCGGTCAAGCATGGGCCAGTTAAAGATCAGCAGCCAGGTTTCATCGACGCGACTTTCTTTTCTTAGCTTGAACCGGATCCACGCGCCATGAGGCACTGACCCAAGGTTCAAGGTGGTCTTGGTGTTCACTTGCCATTCGTGCTGCCTTTCTGCCGACGCCGCCTCTTCAAAATCAATGTCTGCATCAGTCAGCAAGTACTCTATCGAGGGTGCAAGATCAAACGAGCCCTCGTGATCGGTCAACACTACTGACTTAGCCTGTGCAAATGCTTGCGATACCATCACTACTGCAGACAACAGGATCCCTAGCGCCAGCAATCTGCGCCAGGCTCTACGAGCAGGGGGAGCCGTGATGGATGAATTGAAGCGTTTCATGGCCACTTCTAGGAGCTAAATCCGGATTCTTTGCATAGCTTGTCCATCACAAAGGTTATGGCCATACCTGCTACGCCTGTGTGGTTATATCGGTAACGGTGCGCTGGACTTGATGACACTTAGGTCAATATGGATTGAAGGCAGGATTCTTGAGTCCAGTGGCGTCAAAAGGGCATCTTCATTCATGTCGCGGCTTATCTGAGCCGTGCATAAGGTCACCATCAGACACAGCGACAGCTTTAGGTGACTTTTACGATTCCTAGTCATAAGCGTTGCGTTCCACGCACTACAAAGGATCAGCGCTTCAGGGCGCTCACACTGCCAGCAGGGACAGGCATTCCGCTGGAGTGAGGCTATATTTCCACGAAGGACGTAGGAAGGAAGGTACTGATAGCTGTAGAGCGCTCTGGAAAGAGAACGGAGCGAATCCTTCAGGATAAGAAGCTCCTTCAGGCTTTCCATTAGCGACCTGCGCCAAAAATCATCAAAGCGAATAACCATTCTTTTGACTAGGCCAGATTACAAGTCATTCCGGTACTACAAACTAAAACTAAATGGTGCGACACCGTTAGACGTTTGCGCCGTCTCGTAGGTAATCCGCTATAACTAAAATTACTGATGCTGCGGTAGATAACTTCTCTACCAACTGAATGCCCATTACTGCTCTGTCCAATGTCAATTGGGCGATGTTATCTATCCCTCATGCTGGAGCAAGGCCGTCGTGAACATTAAGCAAAAACTAACGTGTGCTTTCGCAGCCATTGCATGTACGCCGGTGCTGCTGGTCGCGATTGTTGTAATAATGAATCTGCGTAGCCAGGCGCAAGATAACTTTATTGACAACAGCAGCCGTGAGATTCGACAGATCGACAATGCCATGCAGCAGTTCTTTGCCGGTATCAGCCAGAACGTCGAGTATCTCGCTAAGCTACCTGCAGTCGTCAATGGCGGGCCCCTTAAACGTTATATCGAACCTAACGCCAACCAACTGCCGATGCCGAGTAGTAACACGTTATTGCTCGATATTTTCACCCGATTTGCCACGACTCATCCCACTACAGCCTATCTGTCGGTAGGTCTGTCTGATGGTGGCTACGCGATTTGGCCGGATGATCCCAAACTCAATAACTACGACCCACGGATACGACCCTGGTATAAAACGGCCATGGAGAATCCTGGGAAAACAGTACGGACATCCGCATACTACTGGGCTTCGGATGACGCGGTTCTGATAGGAACCGTACGCACCGTAGACGATGCTCAGGGGCAGCCGGTCGGCGTGCTTGGCCTGGATGTATCGCTCAAGCAACTGACCGATCTGGTTAAACAGATCAAGCTTGGCCACAGTGGTTACCTGATGCTGGTTGAGAACAATGGTAATGTTCTGGTTGACCCAAGCAATGCGGACCACAACTTCAAGTCTTTGAAAGATCTGGGTGGCGATTATGCACCTTTGGCAAACGCCACGGATGGACTGCAGCGGGTTGAGCTCAACGGTGTCCAGTACATGGCCAATGTGTGGTCTTCGCCAAGCCTGGGCTGGCGCTTTATTGGGCTGATTCAGCGGGACGAAGTGATGGCCGAGGCGTTGAGCCTTACTTGGCAGATCGCGTTGACCGCTATGGTACTGGCCATTGTTTTTGCTTTGGTAGGCGCAAGCTTTGCTGGTTTGATTTCAAGGCCTATCCGTAGTGTGGCCGATGGATTGGAAGGTATTGCACAAGGTGAGGGAGACCTGACTCGAAGCCTGGCTGTTCGGGGTAAGGACGAAACGGCCTTGCTGGCGCGTTGGTTCAATCAGTTTCTGGAGGCGATCCGTCAGCTTGTGCAGCGCGTCAGCCATGCCTCGACCGGGTTACAGCAAGCATCGGACGATAGCACACGTGTCGCACATCAGATCAATGATGCCGCTGGCCGGCAGCGTGAAGCCGTGGAGCTTGTTTCCACGGCGTTCAATGAGATGGTTGCGACGGCTAATGAAGTGGCGCGCTCTTGCAGTCAGGCTGCAACATCAGCAGAAGCTGGCTTCCGCCAGGTACATAACGGTCAGCTGCAAATCGACGAAGCGACGGGAAGTGTCTCGCAGCTAAGCGAAAACCTGTCGCAGGCTACCCAGGCAATGTTTGTACTCGAGCAGGATAGTCGAAATATCAATGCCATCCTGGATACCATTCGCTCGATTGCCGATCAGACAAACCTGTTGGCCTTGAACGCTGCTATTGAAGCCGCCCGGGCAGGTGAACAGGGAAGAGGATTTGCTGTGGTTGCTGATGAGGTGCGTGCATTGGCCAAGCGTACTTCCGATTCAACCGGCGAGATTGGTAGCTTGTTGGGCAGTTTGGCACGGCGTACCCAGGAGGTGACTCGGCAAATGCAAAGCAGCCTTTCAATGTCGCACAGTAGCGTCGAGCGTATTCAACTGGCGAAGGTAAGCTTTGAGCAGATACATTCTTCGGTCGATAACATCCGTGACCAAAACCTACAGATATCGGCAGCCGCTGAAGAGCAGCATCAAGTTGCGGAAGACATCAATCGCCATATCTTGCAAATCCATAATGATGCGCAAATAGTCGAGCAACTGGCTCAAGAGGCCCGTACAGACGCCACGCGCCTGGAGCACTTGTCTAAAGAGCTGCATGGTTTGATTGGAGGCTTTCGTACCTGATCCGCCTCAGAAGAGCATTGCTTTTAGCAGTGCTCTCCCGACTGGCATAGATGTAACCACATGGCTACCCCTATGCAGCGATAGCTCAGGTTACGGCGCTCGCCAGGAGGATGCTCGCAAGGAGCGCCGGAGTACTTACTGCTGAGGTGGTTGCGGTATTACATGCGTAAAGCTCAGGTTTGCGCTATTGGAGATGGACCAGGGATTCTTTGTGGTCCCCTCAAAGGTAACGTTCTTGAAGCTTGAGTTACGCAGACCATCGATGGTGGCAGGTGCTGTTCCCTTAAAGCTTACACGGGAAAAGTCGAAGCGCTCATGAAAGGCGTCGTGTGCGCTATCACCTTTGACTGCCAAGGCTGCCTGGGCAGGATTTTCTACAGTAACATCGCTGACCTTGATATCCTGGAACTTGCCTGCGATATCCGAGCGTACATAGTCAAGGATGGCGTTGGGGTCGTTGTAGTCCAGTGTGAAAATGAAGCCTTGTTTGACACTGTTGCGGATGGCTGAATCACGAAACACCACGTTTCGTACACCACCGCCCATGAAGTTGGTGCTCTTCATCCGTAGCCCCACGTCAGTGCCGTCTGAGACGTTATCTTCAGCCAGAATATTCTGAATCCATGCGCCGGTATGACTGCCTGCGACAATCATACCGTGACCGTGGCGAAAGTAATTGTTGAAGACCCATACATTTTCTTGCGGCTTCTGTTTGACTGCTTCCGCTCCGGTGCCCGCTGCAAAGTTGACGCAGTCGTCGCCTGTCTCGAAGAAGTTATTGAAGACCATGGCGCCGCGGCTGTTAGCGAATTCAATACCATCACCGTTATTGGCATCGTATGTCTTGTGTGTGGTATTGGCCATCACCACATTTTCGGTTTCCAGGTTCATGATGCCGTGGTAGGCAGGATTGAGTACGGTAAAGTCACCATAAAACACGTTACGAACGTTGCGTAGAGTGATCAGGGATGAACGCATCTGGCCGTAGGCATCCTTGACGTTCATACCCGATGCTACTGCTCTCTGGACTTGATCCTTGGCAAGGATGCCGTCTTGCATATAGCGCGTATTGTTACTTGCAACATAAACCGGCAGTGCACGCCCAAGCTCATCGGTATCGTCTTCCAGACGCTTCCAGCCATTACCGTTGATAATACCCTTACCCACAATACGGATATTTTCAAAATGCTCTTCGGCGTGTGGGTCCCGAGGCAAGGCATTGATAAGGGATGCAGGGCGGATTGTTGTGGAGTAGGGGTACTGGATATATCCCTTTGCTGGATAATCTTCACCACGTTCCGAGCCAAGAAGCGTTGCACCACGCCCAATTTCAAGAGTCATGTTGCTCTTTAGATAAAGCGCACCAGTCTTGAATGTCCCGGCCGGGATGAGCACCTTGCATCCAGGTGTGCAAGCATCGATAGCCGCTTGAATGGCACGGGTATTAACGGTCTTGCCGTCTCCCTTTGCACCATATCGGATGACATTGAAAACCTGTGGAAGGCGATTGGTGCGCTGGACTACTGCCTTGCTGTCGGCTGATTCATTTCCGTAAGCGTCTACCGCGCGTACGGTAAAACGGTATTCGGTATCTGCTTTCAATCCGGTCGCCGTAAAACTATGAATGGCAATGCGGTGATGGAAGCCTTCCGTGTCTTCGTCATAGAAACGGTTGATATAAGGCTTGGCAGGTGAGACGCGATTATTGTTGGCGTTAGCGCTACCCAGGAATTTTCCGTTCAGGTAGACGTTATAGTCGCGAATATCCCGATGATTAGCAGGCTTCTCCCAAACCAGAATAATCTGGTGCTCATCATAGGCCAAGGTTGGAACCTGTACGTTAACCGGCACATCCAGGGCAAAGCAGGGCAATGCGGCAATGGTCAATCCAAAGGTCAACGCTGTCATGGCCAGAGCCCGTCTTTTGGCGGGCCGGGGTGAGTAATCAAGGGCTTCGATGCTCATAGGTTTTATCCTTATTGTTATGAACGAAAGGGCGTATAGCGCCACCTTGAACTCATCATAATTTATTTATGTGGTATGACAACCTCTAAACTACTATTCCTTTTATTTAGGGTAAAAAGCTGTACTGGCAGAACGGTATAAGGCATCGGCTCGTTCTGGTTAAGCCTTCAGATGCCCCTGAGCGATAGCAGTAAAAGGCCATTAATAGAGGCAGGCCTGATAAGCCCTATTGGATGGCAGGTAGGAAATGGACTTGACAAATAACCCCATCGAAAAAATACTGCTTTTTGTTGTATGACAACATACAGAAGCAAAGGATGATTGACGCTGGTATCTATCAGAGCGCCTATATGGTTAATCCGGTTAATCGTTCATATCGCCAAGTACGCTTGTAGTATTGATATCTTCCTGCTGGGTGCGTCAGCCAGCAGGTAACCTAAGTCTTAACAAGAACAAAAAAGGACTACTATGCTTTTTCATGCTCAACATCCGTTCTCGCTAACACGCCACTATTCAGTCATTCAGCATCTGGTCATTCCTCCTCCAGATAGAACAGGCTGACCCCTTGAATTAACAAGCTCGCCTTCGCCGGACACTCGGCGGAGTATTAACAGTACCGACTTTATAACGGTTCACTTGTACGGCATCGAATGCTGTCGAGTTTACTGAGGAGTGTTCGCATGCGTACGAAAAGCTCTGTTCTGATGGGTTGCCTATTATTTGCGGGTACAGGACTTGCTCAGGGAGCAACATTCCTGAATGGTATGGTCATGGCTGACGCGCCATTGACCAATGCCAAGGTCACGGTCGTAGATAAATGGGGTAAACACAAAACAGCCCTAACTGACCGTAAAGGGCGCTGGCGTGTAGAGGCATCAGGCCTGACACCGCCACTATTGGTTTCCGCCACGGATCTCACCCCACGAGACGGACGGGTCACGCAGAACTGCCGCTACAACGACACGCTTCGAACACGCTGCATGGCCTCAGTGGTTGTAACGGTGCCGCGCAGCGGGAATACCACTGTCAATATCACACCCTTTACAGACCTGCTCGTCTCTAAAGTCACCCAAAAACTTGGGTACATTGGCCCGCAACAATGGGTGGAGAGTGGTAACGCAGGGCAAATGCGCGAAGAACTGTTGGCAGCTCCGCTTAAAGCCCTGCGAGCAGGCTTGAAGCATGCTCTGACCCAGGCAGGAGTATCTGATGTCGAGCGATATAACCCCATTACGACGCCTATGCGTGAGGATGGCAAGGGCGTAGCAGCCGTGTTGCAGGTGATTAACCATAACCGGGGTTATCACAACGATAGCGGCGAGGCTAGCGGGACCATTTTAACTGATATCCGCTTCCGGCCTATTCAGGGCTTCAGTGATGTCAGCACGACGAATGACACCAGCGGTTACGAGCCTTTTGACTATTTACGTGCCAAGCGTGAGCTGGAGGCGATCAAGAACGCCAAGGTTCGTATCCTGATCGTCAGTGATTCCACAGCGGCCTCTTATGAGGAGAGTCGACTGCCCAGAATGGGATGGGGGCAAGTGTTTCAGGAGCGCTTCCGTGACGATAGCAGCGTTGCCGTGCTCAACGGGGCGCGGGCCGGACGCTCAAGTCGTGACTTTTACAATGGAGGCTGGTATCAGCAAATGGCGCGGTTCATGAAGGCAGGTGACTATGTGTTCATCGCCCATGGACACAACGACCAGAACTGTAACAGTACTAAAGCGGTACGCGGTGCAGCAGATGTAAAAAATCTTTGTACCTATCCCAATGACAGTAATGGTAAAAAGCAGTACCCAGAAGGTCAGCCGCAATTGTCTTTCCAGAACTCCCTGGAGCGTTACATTGCGCTGGCGCGGCGGTATGGCGCCAAACCCGTCATCATGACGCCCACGACGCGGGTAATGACTGCAGACCGTAAAGCTGCTTTTGAAAACGGTGATACAACACCGGTAGGCAGTACTCACTGGACCAAGCAGAACAGTGAGAATGGTTATGCCTATGTAGGGGACTATGCGGCCACCATTCGCAAGACCGCTGCGGACAATCGGATTCCGTTCATTGATCTTGAGCGGATGACTATCGACTTCGTTAATCAGCACCGAGACGACTGGAAGTCCTACTGGCTTGCGGTTGACCCCAATGACCCCCGCTATCCCTATTATAAAACCCAGACCTCCGGCACGTTAGCGAATCCTGATCGCACCCATTTCCAGCAAAAAGGCGCCGAGGCGGTTGCTGACATAGTCGCTGAAGGTATCAGTCAACAGCCGGCGTTGGTTGAATTAGCTGCAAAACTTAAACAGTAAGGAATAACAATAATGTCCATGCCTTCCCTATTACGTAGCTCTGTGCTCCTGGGGGCAGTCAGCCTCGTCTGCATTAGTCAGACAGCGCTTGCAGCTCAGTATCAAGCAGTAGTGTCACCAACACCGCAGCCAAACACATTCACCTCTATTAACGCTGCAATCAAGGCCGCGCCTGCAGACCAGTCGCCCTACGTAATTTTCCTGAAAAAGGGCGTTTACCAGGAGCGTCTGACGGTTACGCGTCCTAACATCACCCTAGTTGGCGAGCAGCGCTACAAGACCATCATCAGCGCAGGTGTGTACGCAGGTATGCTTGATGCGAATGGTCAGAAATACGGCACGGCCGGTAGCAGTACCGTCAATGTGAATGCGCCTGATTTTACAGCGCGCGACCTGACTATTCGTAACAGCTTTGACTTTCCTGCCAACGCTGCCAAGCCTGCGACCGATCCAACCAAGATAAAGGATACGCAGGCAGTTGCGTTGCTGCTGGACAGTAAGGGGGATCGAGCGCGCTTTCATAACGTCAGGCTGGAAGGGTATCAGGATACTTTCTATAGCAAGACAGGTAGCCGCAGCTATTTCACTCAAAGCGAGATCAAGGGGCACGTTGATTTCATTTTTGGCTCAGGAATCAGTGTGTTCGATCATTGCGACATCGTTGCGCGACGCCGTACCGATACATCGCCTCCCTATGGCTACCTGACGGCGCCCAGCACTGACATCAAGTCGCCTTATGGGCTGATCTTCCTGCAAAGCCGCATCCTGAAGGAAATAGGTGTGCCGGCTCGTAGTTTCGCGCTGGGACGCCCCTGGCATCCTACTACTACATTTGCAGATGGTCGTTACGCTGATCCAAACGCCATCGGCCAGGCAGTCTTTATCAAGTCCTATATGGATGACCATATCTATGGCTGGGACAAGATGTCGGGTAAGGACAAGGATGGCAATACGATCTGGTTTTATCCGCAGGACTCTCGCTTCTTTGAAGGGCGCAATTATGGACCGGGCGCGGCGCTGTGGGACCCACAGCGGCGGCAGCTTACCACTGAGCAGTTGAGGACATTTACGTTGGACCTCATCTTTCCAGACTGGAAGCCAAAGAAATTCAAAGAGTAAAACGGCTCGCCTACCGGACTACGCTTATGTGGTCCGGTAGTGCAAAAGGCTAACATAGCGCTTGATTAGCCAAGGCCATTTGCACTGCGTTCCCGTAAGGTAATGGAGGAGTACCTTTGGCCATTTGGGCGACGTCATCCACTTGAGGGATGCCTATTTCGCTCAGCCAGTCGCCCAGCCCGCTGCGCTGCGTAACATCCAGGCGAATAAACTGCCCAGCTGCTTGAGACAACAGGGTCGCGATCCTGACTATCTTCCCTGATTCCTTTACCAGGCAGAGCATTTACAGCCTGATGGGTTACCTCTACACCTGGGAGCCTATCGGCTATTGATCTTCAGGTGTACCTATAAGCTTTCTTATGGCATCCAATAACGTGTCCATGTCAAAGGGTTTACCCAGAATCTGGGCGAATAAATAATTATTCTGCTGAGCGACGTGCGCTTGGGCACCTGTCATCAAGATAATTGGGATGTGAGCGGTATCGTCCCTGAGCTTTATAGCCTGCGCTAGCTCAAGCCCGGTCATTGAAGGCATCATGAAATCGGTAATTACCAGCGTTGGGATTTCACGGGTGAATAGTTCGATGGCTTTCTTACCATTGCTGGCTTTCAGCACTCGATAGCCTACATCCTCCAAGGCAAGGCCCAGGATATCGGTTATCAGAAACTCATCATCCACTACCATAATCGTCGTCATGCTTTGGCTGTCCTCTGCAGACGCGATTAATGATTAGAGGTTGAAGAGGCTGCGATGTCCTCCTTTCTCTTCTGTTTTTTCATTGGATGAATCAGCGTTAGACCTCCCTTACCAATGACTACCTGCTTCTGGGTGCGATCAAAGGCGCTGTTTCGAACCTTTATTATTGAAAAAAGGCTTGTAAGCTCTTTTTTCTTTTCTTCAAATCGCAGCAAGAAGACGTTATCAACGAGGCTACATAGGTGAGGGGCTGGAGCAGTGATATCGGACTCTAGAAGTTCCTGTATCTCCCAAGTGCTCCATACCGTTACGTCCATAGCTCTTAATTCGTTGAACAGGGCACTAAAAAACTCAACAAGACGGTTTTGTTCGCTGGCAGATCGAGCCATTGCTGCGACACTATCGATCAAAACCCGCTTGATTCCGTGCTCACGAACAGCATTGATCAAGGCGTAGCCAACGCTATCAAGCCTTAGTTCTGTTGTCGGCTGCCAGTGTATGCGGACAGCATCCTGTTCTACGAGCGACTGAAGATCAAGATCTAGGGCTGCAGCTTTCAAATCGAGCTGTTCTGGCGTCTCGTAAAAGCCAAAGATGAGGCCTGGTTCTGCAGGTGTGGACTCCAGGATAAAGTTCAAGCCAGTGACGGTTTTGCCAGAGCCTGACGGGCCAAGAATGAGCGAGGCTGATGACTTACACAGTCCGCCAAACAGGGCTTTATCAAGCATAGGTATACCGGATGGTATTTTCTTCTTACTTGTTTTCAAGGAAGCTGTAGGCGTGTTGAATAAGGCCTCGAATCTTGGATATACGACAATACCCTGATCGTTGATCTGATACTCATGCTGCCCTGCAATGGCGCCAGAGCCTCTTGATTTGCGTACGGTCATCCTGCGTATGGAGCGCACGCCTACCCCTTGCTCTTCAAGCGAGATCATCCCGTCAACCATGGTCAACTCAGGGCTACCTTCGTCCATGGTTGCGCTGGTCAGAAAGAGCAGAGTGCAGCCTGCAAATGCAGCATGCGCCTGCAGTTCTGCAATGAACTTTTTTGTGTCCAGAGGCGTGTCGGCCTGGCTTCTGGCATTAAGCAGGCCATCTACAACCAGCAATGTCGCCTTATTACGAATTATCTCTTTACGTAACAGCTTGATAACGGCATCAAGCCCTTCGCTTTCCAGCGTATCGAAGGCACTAAGGTATTTGATGTTGTCCCCGACCTGAGATTCATCAAAGAAGGCCAGGGTAGAGAGGAAACTAAACAGCCGATCATGCGATTCAGAGAGGAGCGTCGCAAATACAGCTTGACCACCCGTGCGGATGTAATTGAAGGCAATCTGGCTTGCCAAAATGGTCTTGCCTGACCCAGGTCTGCCCTGAATCAGATAGGAGGAGCCTGAAACAAAGCCCCCCTTAAGCAGAGCATCGAGCCCTTCAATACCACTCTTTAGACGCACCAGTTGGCTCACGTGTTGACCTCAAATTATTAACGAAGACGCATTAACGGCAGATGCATTATGCGTGGTTATCTAAGGGGTAAAGAAGAGAGAAATTTATGACCTTAATTTCTTCAGACAACATTTATGGAGAAGCTGATGAGCAGATCTCTAAATATATTCAAACATTTAATCGAACATAGAGGAACGATAGAAATAAATGAATATAGGAGGTGTTGCCTGGAAACGTGATGCAGCCTGCTTCGGCTACAGATGTCTCTCTTGGAAGAGACCCGTGATATGAGGCGCAAACCGAAGCCGGAACTGCCTGGATGGTCTGACTAGGTCAGGGATAAACAGAGTAATGCTATCGAGCGGATGTTTTGCGGCGAACGAAAAGGCGTGGGTTGGGAGCCTTGTACGCCATATTTGCATGTAGCTTCAAAGCCATGGTGGCAGAGGCCACTTTGTTTTTACAAAACCTAAGATTGCTGGGTGAAATCATTAAGCTTTAGGGATGCCGGGTTATGGCAAAGCCAACATTAGGCCTTATCCACTGATAGCTACAGATAATGGAGATTAAGAGGGACTCAAGAGCAAGCGCAGTTAAGGCCACTCTGGGTCAAAAGATATATTGATCTGTACTGATCAGGCTGGACGAATGATAAAGCTGTAATTTGGGTAATAGGTAAAGGAGACTGCTATAGCGGAGCACTAAGGTTTATGCCTTAACCTTCCATTGCCGTGCCAACAGCTTATCGATATACCCAACGAGCTCTTCAGATGTAATAGAGTAAACATGCACCCAATGACCCTCTCTGGTACGACCTGCACGGATAGGCCATTTGCTGAGGCCTAGTTGCCTGGCGCGCTCAATAACTTCCGTGGGTGTCGCTCCGGTTACTGGGATAGGCATGAATGTCTCCTTTATCAATCTCTTCTTGCTATCGGCCTGATGGCAAAAGAGCTTGAGCGCAAGGTGACTAACGGTCAGAGTTAAGGGGAGTGCAGGGCGGGACGTCCTTGTCCGTGGCTTATTTCAGAGAGTTGACGTTAAGGTATAGCTGACCAGTGCTGACAGCCATTTTTCATCCAGCGTCCCTGGCCTACGTCAACGCCGTCGCTGACCTTGCAGCCTGGTATATCCAGGACCTTGCCACTGGAGCGGTTGACCAGGCGGAACCAGTTTGATGCGCTAGGCAGCATCTGCCATTGCTGGGTGTGAAGGTTTTGCCATGTCTCCTGTGAGATCGGCGAATCCTTGAATGCCTCCTGCGCAGTCAACACTTTGCCGCTGTTGACACTCAGTACCTCATAGAAGCCATTTTTCAGATTGATCATGTGCCAGCGTTGAGCGTTCGTCTGATCACACGAGGCCTGTTCGACCCGTACGCCTGCATCGAGGCTGGCATCTTTCACATTGAGGCATTTGCTGCTGTTCTGATTGACCAGCGTTACTGGCTTCTCTGCGCCTGTCGGAACACCGAAAACCGGATTGCCATTGGAGTCCCAGCTGAGCGGATGAACATAAATAGCCCTGTTGGGATCGTACAGCGGATCGCCAACGATGCCCTTATAGTTGCGAGCATTGTAGATATGGAGAATGGTTCCATCCCGGTCGGTCGTAAAGGTGTTGCTGCCTGTACCATAGATCCCGTTGCGCTCGCTGCTCTTGAAGACAGGCACGGGTGACTTGGTCCATACGCTAGGATCGAGCAGATCCGCCGTGGCGGGTGCAGAAAGCAGGCCCATGTTGTAGTTCGCATCGGTAGCACTGCCCGAATAGGCAATGAACACCTTGCCATTATGCTCCATGACGGCAGGCGCTTCGTTGACCCAGAAACCTACTTTCTCCCAGTCGTATTCAGGTTGCGATAGCATTACCTGTTTGCCTTTAATGGCCAATGGGCCATCCAGCTCGGCAATGTAGAGATTGCTGTTACCTTCGATGTTCGGATCTTTCTGAGCCCAGACGATGTAACGTTTGCCTGCATGCACGAAGGTAGTCGTATCGATACTGAATGATTCCCAGTTTGTCTTGATCTGACCACGCTCGATCCAGCCTGAGCCTGTTACCGGATTGGCTGCATTGTTGGACAGTGCGTAAATGCGGTGATTGAACGGGGTGCCTTCCTGAGCGGCAGCGAAATAGACGTACCAGGAACCATTGTTGTAATCGATCCATGGTGCCCAGACATGAGTGCTCATTTCACCACTGTCGTGCTTGGTCCAGATGACCTGTTCCTGGGCTTTTGCAAGACCGGCAATGGTCCTGGCGCGCCTGAGTGCGATCCGGTTGTACTCCGGTACGCTGTAAGTCATGTAGTAATACCCGTCGGTATGTTTATAAACGGACGGATCGGCTCGCTGCGTGATAATGGGATTATCGTATTTCGTTGCCGCCAGGGCAGGGGCAGGATTGATCAAGGCGGTTACAGCAACCGCGAGCGAAAACCAAGCAGCATTGACAAGGTTACGCTTGAGGCGCCGCGCCTGAGCACGAAGTTCTAGAACCATGGTGTTTCTCCGTTGTTGTTGTTAGCAAGAACACAGGTTGTTATCCAGCAGGGTGAGCTACAGGTCATAGGATGAAAGACGCAACCCATGGCGGCAGCTTCTCAAGCCGAACTCGCCAAGCCGGCGACCGTATAAGGCAGGTTGACCGGGCTCGACATCAGAGACGACTCAAGCGCAAATCCCGATAATGGTATGACTATTAGGAGGTTTGCTCGATTATTTATAGCTCCTAAAGTCCAAACGTCTAGTGGTGGCGAGCTAATGTTATGATGAATAGTGAGGTGGGAGTGTCCTGCGTGATGAGACAAGACTCTCCCAGTAGAGCAGAGGCAAAGCTTTACAGCAGAGTTTATTTCGTGACTGGAACCCTTGTCGTAACGGTATGCTGTGGCGTATCAGGGCGTACCCTGGCTGAAGGGTAGGGAGAGGTAATATTCTCCTAGCTCAGTCAGTGAGCCATCGCTGGCCAATAGGCTGGAGTAGTGCACGTCATTATTCACGCGCCCACTAAACCACGCATAGCGAAACACATCCGAACGGGCTTCAAGGAGCGTTACCATTTCAGCCATCTGCTTATTTTGCTTATCGACTGAATCGATCTGGGCACCGTCTTGGTTGGCGTGCCAGTTGGCAAATTCTGTTACCCAGAATGGCTTACCGTATTTGGTCAGACGATCTAATTGATCAGACAGACCATAGTCATACCAGTGGAAGGCCAAGTAATCGATCTGTGGGTCTCGATTGTCATGAGCAGATCGGTAAGCTGCGTAAAAAGCATCCAGCCAGACCACAGGGTCTGAAAATCCTGACATTGTTCCCCAGTTCATGGCCGGGCCAACCAGTTTAACGCCTGTACTGCGGGCAAGGGCCTCGAAGCGTGGCCATAGTGCAGCAGCAGCTTCCGGTGGCATGTTGGCTTGGTCGACCAGATTGGGTTCATTGACCAGCAGAAGATAGTGAATATGGGGATGGCTGGTCAGGTAGGCCTGAATATCGCTGTCGTTGAAGTCTCCATTCCAAAGCATGGGAATAAAATCCATCCCGTAGGCGCTGGCGTAATCATCAGCGTCCAGCGCATTGCTCTGACGGGGGCTCCAGTTGTACCACCAGCTCACGCCAGGGGATAGCGCTGCTATGTCCTGTGTTGATGTCAGGTCATAAGCAATGCCTCGTTTGGGACTTTTGGCGGGCGCATCAGCCGCATTGCCAAGGGTGACAGAGCAGGTCAGAAGCATGCCTGCAAGGCAGGACAATAGAGTGGATCTGTTCATGAGTAAAAGGTGCTGGCTTGAAGGATTAAAAACTATCCTCTAATGGTAGGTGCTATCTGAAAAGGTTGCCTTGAACAGATCCGCACGCAAGCCAGGAAAAGGTGCATCAGTCTGACTGGTGCGACGGGCGTGATCTTGACCGCATTGCAGAAGCTGCTGTTAAGGCCGGTAGTTGAATGCGTTATCTAAGGCATGAACCCGTATGGGATACGAGCAGACTAAAGAGCGATGGCAACTTTTTAGGCTGCGCTTTTTCCGCTAAGTTTTCTTGCCTGTCTTAACGGTTGGCTAACGTAAAAACGGCCAATGTAATTGGCCGTTTTAGACGCTGACGTACGCTTGACGTCATGCAGGTTTCTTGGCGCGACTTCTCTTGGGTTTAGGCATGGGTTGCGCCACGCTGGTTTCAATTCCGCCAGACAAGGGATCGCCGGGGGCGTCGTAGTCGACCTCTCGCTGGGCTTGGAACCAATGCTCGAATCCTTGTCCGTCCGGACGACCCGCAGCTTCCCAGATCTCATAGGCGCGTTGACGTATGCGTTGTTCCAGATCATCCATTCGCTCATCCTCCTATCGGATGGTGGCTCAGCAGTCTGGCACCGAGCCTTCAGACTTAGAGGCCGTATGCCTTGGGTATCTGCCTGCATAATTGCATCAGGGCTATAAGAAGGGATGCCTAGTCTTGCTTATTGTTCCTCAAACTCTGTGCATGCCCGATGAAAAACTCTTTTCATTGAGAGACTTAACCCTTGTCACGCTGCGCCAGCTCCATGATCATTCGTGTCAACACATAGTCCACTTCGGCATATTCCTCTGGCTGCCTAGCCCCAGTGCTACGCCAGCATGGGCTGCCTTGGGATAGTTTTATGCCTATCATTTTAAAGTGCTAGCCGCAGTCACTCTGCAGCTTTTAAGACGGCTTTGGCTATGTAGCGCTCAATGAGCGTGCAGGCCTGCTCGTTCAGCTCCAACAGATCAGGCAGAAACACTCGCAGCTCAGGATGCTGGCGGGATTCTTCCTCTAAAGTGCAATACGCCTCAATGATGGAAGCTTGGGTCCGCAAGGTTTGGCTAACCTTTTTCATAAGGGGATCTGCTTAGTTGATGTAGAAGCTTTGTCGGTCAAATTCGGCAAGACTTTGGACCTTTCATCGTCTGCTACGCAAAGCTTCCCGTAAGCTGCCGATGATGACTTATAGATTTCATAATTCCATGCTATCAACGGTGCCTATCTGCAGGGCTGCTTGGGGAGGCACGTTCATGGCAGTATTCAAACGCTATCCGGTAGTGGGGCTAATCGTTTCGTTGATTGGTATTTCGACTACTTTGATCATGGTCAATGCGCCAAGTCATCTTCAGCATTTTTCAGCGTTGGTCTTGTCCGGGCTAATAGGGATAGTGGTAGGGGTAACGGCGCTGATAATGACGGCCCGCTACATCTATACCCACCTCTAGCCGGGTGACTCTTGGAGCACTGCTTGTGCTGATTGGCGCAACCAGTTGATGTGCGCTTCCAACTCAATGTAACCCTAACCGCTATAGGTAGAGGGGATTCGTATGAGCCGTTATGAGCACATGCCTTTAAGTACGCAGAGTCCTGATCCTGTAGTGCCTGCGATGCAGGCATTGGCAATAATGTATTCGATTCCTTGAGCCCCGATATCCTCCGGACAACCCGCCAGGCGATGATGAAATAGATCATTCGTTGTAACGCAACAGGCTTACCGAGCGACCGGCTAATGCCGGGGTTCTTTGCAGGACTGTTTCCAAGGCTTTTTCCGAGTACCGCAGCACATAAGCGAAACGACAAGGGAACCGCAGCAGGTAGTGTTTGGGTCGAAGCGCAAATGAATGACACCCGCCAGTGTCATACCGCTTTCGAATGCTTCTTGAATCGCCGCATGGTTTACTTGAGGCAGTAATTTCAACCCATCAAAGGAACGTCAGATGAGCATCGACCTTAACGCAGGACGCCTGCCCGATGAGCATACCCTGGTTAACCTACCGCGCCTGGTGTCGCGCTACTACAGCGAGCGCCCCAATCCTGATGATCCAGCGCAGCAGGTTTCATTCGGTACGTCCGGGCACCGTGGCTCATCGCTGAAGGTCAGCTTTAATGAATGGCATATCCTGGCAACCACCCAGGCCATTTGTGACTACCGCAAAGAGCAGGGCGTAAATGGTCCGCTCTTTGTTGGCATGGATACCCATGCGCTGTCCGAGCCTGCCTTTGTTTCAGCGCTGGAAGTGCTGGCCGCCAACGGTGTTGAGACCCGCATCGATGCAGGCTGTGCTGAGACCCAGGGCGAGCCTGGTTATACGCCAACGCCCGCCATCTCCAATGCCATTCTCGAATACAACAAAGGCCGCACTAGCGGACTGGCTGATGGTATTGTCATTACACCTTCGCACAATCCGCCTGCCGACGGCGGATTCAAGTACAACCCCACCAATGGCGGTCCGGCCGATACCAACGTCACCAAGTGGATTCAGGAACGCGCGAATGCGCTGCTTAAGGCAGGGCTGAAAGGCGTAGAGCGCATGGACTATGCCCGCGCCTTGAAGGCACCCACCACCCAGCGCTTCGACTTTATCGAAAGCTATGTGGGTGGCCTTGATCAGGTCATCGATATGGCGGCCATCAAGAATTCAGGCCTCACGTTTGGCGTAGATCCTCTGGGCGGGGCAGGCGTACACTATTGGACGCGCATTGCCGAGCGTTTTGGTTTGCCGCTTGAGGTCCTGTCGACCCGTATCGATCCTACCTTCCGCTTCATGCGCCTGGATTGGGACGGCAAGATCCGTATGGACTGCAGCTCGCCCTATGCAATGGCCGGGTTGATCGAAAACAAGGACCGTTTCGATGTGTCCTTTGCCTGTGATACCGACCATGACCGCCACGGCATTGTGGCGCGCTCAACTGGGCTGCTCAATCCCAACCATTATCTGGCGGTAGCGATCGAATACCTCTTTACTCATCGTCCGGAGTGGAGCGCTCAGGCGGGTATCGGTAAAACACTGGTATCGTCTTCCATGATCGACCGTGTGGCTCAAGGTATTGATCGGAAGGTGATCGAAGTGCCGGTGGGCTTCAAGTGGTTCGTGGATGGCCTCATGGACGGAAGCCTTGGCTTTGGTGGTGAGGAGTCCGCAGGCGCATCGTTCCTGCGCAAGACTGGCGGTGCGTGGTCGACCGATAAGGACGGTATCATCCTGGGGCTGCTGGCGGCAGAAATCACGGCAATTACCGGCAAGGATCCTGGCGAGCGCTACCAAGCACTGACCGAGCGTTTTGGCTCGCCGGTGTATCAGCGTATCGATGCCGCAGCTGATCGCGAGCAGAAAGCCAAACTCGGTAAGCTGTCTGCATCACAGGTAACTGCCAGTGAGCTGGCCGGCCAGCCGATTACACAAATCCTGACCGAGGCGCCCGGTAATGGTGCAGCGATCGGCGGTCTCAAAGTTGTGACTGAAAACGGCTGGTTTGCAGCACGTCCTTCCGGTACTGAAGACGTCTACAAAATCTATGCTGAAAGCTTTGAGGGCGAAGCGCACCTCAAGCGCATTCAGGAAGAGGCCAAAGCACTGGTCGATAGCGTCTTGGCAGGTTGATCAAAGGCTGCCTGGGTAAAAAATCCTAGGCAGCCTTCTTGCCTTATAGACCAGCAGGCGTCTGCAACAGAAGTCAGCCGCCTGCTCTCAAAGCGACCTGGATAGGCTGGATGACCTAACGCTTCAGTTCGTTGAGCATCCCGTCCAGGCTGCGATGAAACGAGCTGCGCGCCCCGGCACTGATGAAACCTTGCTGGCGAGCCAGAGCTGCTGCGCTAGTTTCCACCTCTTTGATTTGTTGCTCATAATGCTGCTGTTTGGCCTTGGTAATCGAACCTTTTTGGGTATCGATAAGGCTACGTACAGCCTGTGCCTTGGCCCCGACGGCATCCTGTTCCTGGGTATTCGCTTCCAGCCCATCAGCCGTAGGGTAACCTTCGAGTCCTGTTCCTTTTATTAGCTGCCAGAGCGCTTCTTCAGGCGTATAGCGGCCATGCAGTGCAGGCACCTTCTGATCTGCGAAAGGGGTAAGGTCCACCGTGACAGGGCAGCCGGTACTATGAGCCAGCTGTTGTAATGCTTCATCCAAACGCTGAGACGGATAATTGAAATCAGTGGCCTCTCGCTGGCAGGCCGCCTGAGCAACTTGGCACGCCAAGCCAAGAATCATTAATCCAGACAGAAGAGTCTTCATGGTTTCCTGCGCAGCAGATAGAAAAGTGGAGTCTTGCCTATTTCCATACCTAAAGGCAAAGCCTGACGTCTTAACGCGAGGAGATTCTCCGATCTTCACGGTGTAGCTGATAGGCCGCAGGCGCTGCTAAAGGGTTCATGGCAAAATGATCATATAACCCGATGATCAGGACTCACGCCCTCCTTGCTTACTCTCTCCAGGCTCGCCTCGTTATTCACGCCCAAGCGATGGCTGGGCGGACTGTTCATCAAGTTTTTTGTCAGTCTGTTCGTGATCTCTGGCTCTTCTACAGTTGCAATCATCGGCTTCGGTACCTGGAAAAGTCAGGTTGAGCTTAAAGAGGCACTAAGTGAAGATAAATTGCACGACCGTGTTGCGGTAGAGGGCAGGGTGGTGGCTGAGCTGCTGCAAGCCGCCGCTACGCCTGAACGCTGTCAGGCACTGCTTGAATTATTGATCCATCGTGTCTTTGGTTCTGGTGTATTAACAGGCAAGGCTGGTAATAGTTTTAGCCAGTCTCTTGGGGAAGGGCGTCTTGCAGCGCTGTACCGCAATGAGCAGGGGCTGCAATGTCATTACCCCGCCAAACTGACGGAGCCGCTTCAAGCCAGAATGCAGACAGTTAGCCGCCAGGGTAACAGTACCAGGGTTGAAAGCGATGAGTCGCGTACGGCCAGTGATATCTGGTTTAGCACGGCGGTTGTTCAGCTACCACAAGAGGCGGATAGGCTTGTTCTGGGTATGGAAGGGTTTGATCCATGGAAAGCCTTCTGGGCGGATACGAGCCGTCAGTTTGGTTGGCTGTGGCCCTATATGCTGATCAGTAACTGTTGCACCGCACTGCTGCTGGCTTTCTTCCTGCTGAATAGGATTCGTCATGCCGAGCAGGTAGCCAATACCTGGGCCCAGGGCCAACTTGATATTCGTATCAATGATGAAGGGCATGATGAGTTTGGCCGACTGGCCCAGCGGTTCGATCATATGGCTGATGCGGTGGCAGGCGTGATTGAGGTCAAGCAGGCTATCGCTGCCCAGGATGAGCGCAATCGGTTGGCCCGTGAGCTGCACGATACCGCCAAGCAACGGTGTTTCGCCCTTGGGCTACAGCTTAGTCTGTTACGCCGTCTGTGCAGTACCTATCCCGAGCAGGCTAAGCTGGCCAACTCATCACTCAAGCTTGTTGAGCATCTTCAACGAGACATGCGCGATGTCATCCATCGCCTCTCGGCGCCTACGGTGGCTGAGCTAGGTCTGGATAGCGCCTTGAAGCAGAATCTGGCAAACCTCCTTGAAGGCAGCACCATTGAATGGTCTGTCGATATTCAAGAAGAGGTGATGTACCGGCTACAGGAAGAAGATGCGGTTGCAACTCAGCTGCTCCTGATTGCCAGCGAAGGGGCGGCCAATACACTTCGACACGCCAACGCCTCCCACCTGTGGATATCCCTTGCTCGTCAGGAGGAGCGGCTCGTTCTTAAAATCGAGGACGATGGTCAAGGCTTTCACCCGGGGCACACCACCTCGGGAATGGGCCTGGGCAATATGCGTCAAAGAGCCCATTGGCTTTTGGAAGGGCGTATTGATATCTGCAGCGAGCCCGGTGAGGGAACGACCGTCGAAATTTCCTTTAAACCCACAGAAGGGTAACGATGAAAACCACCGTGTTGCTGGTTGATGACCATGCCATTGTCAGACAGGGTATCCGCAGCCTGCTCGACATTACTGGCGAGTTCGATGTGGTAGGTGAGGCGGGAGATGGGCAGACTGCGATTGAGCTTGCTCAGGCGTCTACACCTGCGCTTGTCTTGCTGGATTTGATGATGCCAGGGTTAAGTGGTGTGGAGACCATTAAGCGACTGCTGGAGGTGAGCCCGGGTAGCCAGATAGCTGTCTTGAGTTCTACTGAAGAAGATGAGCTGGCCTTTGCTGCCATCGAGGCGGGTGCTCAGTCCTTTCTGGTCAAGACGATGTTGGGCGATGAGCTGATTGATATGATCCGCCGGATCGCACGAGGTGAGGTCATTATTCATCCCTTTATCGCCTCGAAGCTGCTCAAGGTGGTCAGAGGAATTCGCGAGCCCAGGGTTGATCCCTTCAAGGAATTGACCGAGCGTGAACTTGAGGTGCTTCGCGAGCTTGCTTCAGGCGGAAGTAACGTGCGTATCGCGACTTCACTCAATATCAGTGAAAAAACAGTTAAGTCTCATATCAGCAGCGTGCTCTCCAAACTCGACCTGGCTGACCGTACAGAGGCCGTTGCCTTTGCCTGGAAGCAGGGGCTGATGACGCATCATAGGCCCTGAGCGCATAAAGCGGTAAAAGGCCCAGACCAGATCTGGCCGGGCCTTGGTTTATCAGATACCACCTAACACTCTGTACAACTCGATGCGGTTTTCCTCTGCGATTTGACGTGCATTGACCAGCGATTTCTGGGCGCTGTAGAGCGTACGTTGCGCATCGAGCGCATTCAGGAAGGTATCAATACCCCGTCTATAACGTGCATCCGAGAGCTGGTAGCTTTCGCTGGCCGCTTCCAAAAGAGCTGTCTGGGCAGAAAGTCGCTCCTCCAGTGTGCCGCGCCTGGCCAGCGCGTCAGCCACTTCACGAAAAGCGGTCTGGATGCTTTGCTCATAGTCAGCGACGTAATAGTCCCGCTGGGCCTTGCTGTAGTTCAGGTTGGCTGTGTTGGCACCACCGGTAAAGATCGGGATGCCAACAGAGGGCATGAACGACCAGACCTTGTTGGCGCTTGAAAACAGCGATGACAGCCCGTTACTGCTCAAGCCTACAGAGGAAGTAAGGCTCAGCTGCGGAAAGAATGCTGCCCGAGCAGCCCCGATATTGGCATTGGCTGCCAACAGGTTGTGTTCGGCCTGAAGCACATCCGGGCGCCTGAGCAGAACATCAGAAGACAATCCAGGCGAGACCTCTGCAAACAGGGGTTTATCTGCTTCCAAGGGTTGGGGTAGCACCGCATCGTCCAGGGTCTGCCCGACCAGCAGTTCCAGTGCATTGCGGTCCTGAGCGACAAGCGTCTGGTAGTTGGCAATGTCTGCGCGCGCCTGCTCATAGATTGTCTGGGCCTGCCGTAGATCAACACGGGAGGCAATGCCAGCCGAGAGTCTCCCCTGGATCAGGTTGACCGTGCGGCCGGCACTTTCCAGTGTTTCTTCCGAGATCCTGAGTTGGGCCCTGTCAGATGCAAGTGTCAGGTAGGCATTGGCTGTTTCCGCGATCAGACTGATATAGGTGGCGCGGGAAGCCTCCTCTGTAGCCAGCAAACTCTGCTGCGCTGATTCGGACAGGCTCCGCACGCGTCCAAACAAATCCAGCTCATAGGCGCTAAGCCCAACGCTTGCCGAAACGCTTTTGCTATAGACGGTCTGTTTTTGGCCCAGTGTCTCAACCTGAGTGCGTGAACGTGAAGCATTGGCGCTGGCGTTTAAATGGGGCCAGAGTTCGGAGCGCTGCAAGCGATATTGCGCCCGAGCCGACTCGATATTGGCCGCCGCTTTGCGCAAGTCCCGGTTATTGGCTAGCGCAAGTGTTATAACGGATCGTAGATCGGCATCCAGCACAAGCGCTTCCCAAGTGGTTGGCACAAAGGCTTGCACAGAGGGCGTGTGGCCAGTTCCCTGCGGCCACGTTGAAGGAACCGGGGCGGCAGGGCGCTCATAAGTAGGAGCAAGAGTGCAGCCAAACAGAGCCATCGGCATGAGCAGCGCTAAACATCTCAGGCGCATCACGGTGTCTCCTGCGAAGTGGATGGGGTCTTGCTCTTCTGGAAGCGAATGACGAGGCCGCGGACGAGCACGAAAAACAGCGGTACGAAAAAGATCGCAAGCACCGTTGCGGTAAGCGTGCCGCCAATGATGCCGGTGCCGATGGAGATGCGGCTGTTGGCGCCTGCACCGGTAGCAACGGCCAGGGGCAGCACACCAGCCATAAAGGCCAGGGACGTCATGACAATCGGACGAAGTCTTAAGCGAGCACCCTCAAGCGCCGCATTCCAGATGGAGAGCCCACGCTTCTCAGCCGCTTCGGCAAACTCAACAATCAGAATGGCATTCTTGGCAGCCAAGCCAATGGTGGTAATAAGCGCAACCTGGAAAAACACATCGTTTTCCAGCCCTCGCAAGGTAGCTGCGAGGATAGTGCCGACGATACCCAGCGGAATGACCATGAGCACCGAGAAGGGAATCGACCAGCTGTTGTAGAGGGCTGCCAGGCAGAGGAAAACAATCAGGATGGACAGGGCATAAAGGCGAATGGCCTGCCCGCTGGATTCGCGCTCCTGGTAGGACAGGTCACTCCAGGCGAAGGTCGTCCCCTGGGGCAACTGGTTGGCCAAATGCTCCATTGTGTCCATGGCTTCACCCGAGCTGACACCCGGGGCACCCTGACCCTGAATCGCGTATGAGGCAAGGCCGTTGAAGCGTTCAAGGTTGTCCGGGCCGCGCTCCCAATGCGTAGTGGCAAAGGCCGAGAAAGGTGTCATCGCATTGGACTGACCACGCACATACCAATGGTACAGATCATCCGGTTGGGAGCGGAACGGGGCGTCACCCTGCATGTATACCCGCTTGACGCGACCTCGGTCGATAAAATCATTGATATAGGTGCTGCCCCAGGCCGCGCTCAACGTTGAGTTGATATCGCCCAACGCCAGCCCGCTGGAAACCGCCTTGGACTGATCGATGTCGATTTTGAGCTGTGGAGTTTCTTCCAGGCCGCTTGGGCGAACGGCTGCCAGGGACGGCTCTGTTGCGGCCAACCCTAACAGCTGATTACGAAAGCCCAGGAGCTGGGCACGGTCCGTTGTGGCTGATGCCTGTAATTGGAACGTGAAGCCAGCCGATTGCCCCAGCCCCTGTATGGCAGGTGGCGTCAAGGCATAAATCTGCGCATCGCGGGAACGGTAAAAGGTGGCCATGGCGCGGTTGGAAATACTATCGGCCCGATCTTTCTCATCGGTGCGCTCGCTCCAGTCCTTAAGGGCAACAAACGCAAGGCCCGTATTCTGGCCGCTTCCGCCAAAGCCAAATCCGACAATGGTGAAAATTGCTTTGGTGTTGTCCTTTTCGGTTTCCAGATAGTGGCGTTCAATGGTCTTGCCAACTTCCAGGCTGCGCTTCTGAGAGGCGCCGACGGGGAGGGTAAACTGCACCATGTTCGAACCCTGATCCTCCGTAGGTAAAAAGCCGCTGGGTAAACGCAGATACAACACAACCAGCACAGCACCTAAGCACCCATAAATGAGCATGAACCGTACCGGGCGGTTGAGTACACCCGTCACCCCATGCTCATAACGGTCGAGGTTCTTGTTGAAGGTGCGGTTGAACCAGCCAAAGAAACCAGACTTCGCCTGATGCTCGGCCGGCTTGAGCAATGTTGCGCACAGGGCGGGTGTGAGGGTCAGTGCAATGAACACCGACAGCACCATGGACGCCACGATAGTGATAGAAAACTGCCGATAGATAACCCCTGTCGACCCGCCAAAGAAAGCCATGGGCAGAAAGACGGCAGACAGCACCATGGCAATCCCGATCAATGCACTGTTGATCTCCGTCATCGACTCCATGGTGGCGTCAAAGGCAGACAGCTTGCGCTCCGTCATCAGGCGCTCAACGTTTTCCACCACCACAATGGTGTCGTCTACCAGAAGACCAATGGACAGCACCACGCCAAACAGGGTCAGCGTATTGATGGAATATCCTGCAATCCATAGCACGCCGAATGTGCCTAACAGCACCACCGGAACGGAAATCGCCGGGATAAGGGTCGCGCGCCAGCTCTGCAGGAAAATGAACATCACCACGACGACAAGGGCAATGGCCTCGAAGAGCGTCTTGATGACCTCATGAACTGAAAGCTTGATGAACTCCGTGCTGTCGAGCGGGAACTCCAGGTGGTAGCCCTCAGGGAAGTTGCTGGACAGCTCCTGCGCCAGCGCTTTTACACCTTCGGCTGTGGAAAGCGCATTGCTTCCCGGCGCAAGCTTTACCGCAAGCCCCGCGGCAGGATGGCCGTTCAATCGAGTGACAATGCCGTAACTCTCACTGCCCAGCTCCACCCGAGCTACATCGCCCAGGTGTACATGCGCGCCTGAGGAATCGCTCTTTAGGATGATGTCCCGGAACTGCTGGGGCGTACGCAGTCGCGATTGTGCGGTGACGGTGGCGTTAAGTTCCTGATCCGGTGGAGAAGGCAATCCGCCAATCTGCCCAGCGGAGACCTGAGTGTTCTGGGCCTGTACGGCCGCCGTGACGTCAGAGGGCATCAATCCATAGGTAGCCAGCTTTGAGGGATCTAACCATATGCGCATGGCATATTCAGAGCCAAAAATCTGTACATCGCCTACGCCAGCAACCCGTGAGATAGGGTCCTGCAGGTTGCTGGCCATATAGTCGGAAATATCAGTAGAGGATGAACGATCCGTGTCGTCATACAGGGCCATGATCAGCAGGAAATCATTTTGCGCCTTGGTCACCGAGACGCCTTGCCGCTGCACCTCGGAGGGAAGACGCGTAAGCGCCTGCTGGACCTTGTTCTGGACCTGGATCTGAGCGTTATCAGGGTCAACCCCCTGGTTGAAGGTCACAGTAATGCTGGTTCGCCCTGTGGAGCTGCTGCTGGATGAAAATGACTGAAGGCCATCCAGCCCCTTGAGCTGCTGCTCAAGGATTTGCGTAACGCTATTCTCCATGGTCTCGGCCGAGGCGCCGGAGTAGGAGGCACTGACCGAAATAGCGGGAGGCGCCACATCCGGGTATTGAGCGATGGGAAGGGTGCGTATCGCCAAGAGACCAAAAAGCATGATGACGATACTGATGACCCAAGCGAAGACCGGACGCTTGATAAAGAAATGTGCAAACATCGGTTACTGTCCTTCCGGCAGGGTACGAGGCTCAGCGGAGCCTGCGGGCTTGAACTCAACCGCGTGCACCGTGGAGCCTGCCTTGACCTTGCCTGTGCCTTCAACGATGAGACGATCACCGTCTGCCAGCCCGCGTTGAATCAACCATTGGCTCCCAATGGCCTGGCCCGTAACCATTTCACGTGCTTCAACCGTATTGTTGGCGTTTACAACCAGCGCCATGCCGTTGCCTTTTGCATCTCGGGTGATGCTCTGCTGAGGCGCAAGCAGCCCCTGAGGCGCAACGGCTTCCTGCAAGAGCGCCCGCACATACATGCCGGGCAGAAGAAGCCCTTCAGGATTGGGGAACAGCGCCCGGAGCGTAACGGATCCGGTCTCCTGATCCACGGCAACCTCTGCAAACTTCAGCACTCCTGAGTGTTGATAGAGCGAGCCGTCCTCCAGGCGAAGGCTGACATCCGTACTGCCAGCGGCTACGCCATTGCCCATGGCCTTCTTGAGCCTGAGCAGCGCGGCGCTGGATTGGGTGATGTCTACATAGATAGGGTCCAGCGTACGGATAACCGCCAACGCGGTCTCCTGATTGGCAGTTACCAGGGCACCCGGGGTGATGCTGCTCTTGCTGATCCGGCCAGCAATGGGCGCCGTAATCTGCGTGAAATTCAGATCGATCTGTGCAGACTCAACCGCCGCCTTGCGCTCGGCAATGGTAGCCAGAGCCTGCTGGTAGCTGGCCTGGGCATCATCTGCCTCCTGTTGGGAAACGGCTTCGATCTTGATCAAGTCGTTGTAGCGTTCGGCTTTAAGCTTGGCGGCCTGCAACGTGGCCTGGGCATTAGCCAGCGAGGCCTTGGCCTGGTTTAGCGAGGCACGGTAGGGGGCCTGTTCGATACGGTAGAGAACCTGCCCGGCCTTGACGAGTGTTCCCTCTTCAAAGGTACGCTGTGTAATGATGCCTGACACCTGTGGGCGAACCTCAGCCTCCATATGGGCCACGGTTCTGCCGTTAAGCTCGGCAACCAGGGGGACAGGTTGTGACTTCAGCGTTACCACCGCCACCTCAACCGGCGGTGCTGATGGCGCCTGGGCAGGCGCTTCAGGTTTGCAGGCGGCTAGCCACAGCACAGCCAGATACAGAAAGGCTTTCGATTTCATGTGTAGACGCACACTTTTCCAAACTAAAAATGTGCGCCAAGGTAGCGGCTGAGAAGAGGGCGGACACCCGCCTTATGGATGATTTGCCCTCCGCCTTAAGTCTGCCCTCAGGCTTTTCAAAAGACGGTTCACACCGCCAGTCGGCATGACTTACCTATAGGCAAGCGACTGTTTGGTATCGTGTTAACGCTTCGAGATAAACCGAAAAAGCCAAGCATTGGCCTTAAACGCTACATGCTTATGGCATGGAGTGCTGGCATAAGCATCTGTGTAAGCGAAGGGGTATGAACTGAATCTCGTTTCTTCTGCTTGAAAATTAAACCTACCTGTAATAGACGCGCTCCATGCGAATCGAGTAATGTCTGAGCTCGACTTGCTCCCGCCGCCGTGCCGCCCTGTGCATGACGTATAACTCGCTTATACCGTCACTGCTCCTCGGAAAGGCTCGTTTTAGAAAGGAAAAATAGAAATGACAAGGAAGGTTATGCGTCAGACTCGTCCAGCGTGTTATCCGTCACGTGACGTCTAATAATAGTTAGGTATCGCATGGATATTTCTCGCCTATTGCGGAAGCGTCAGTTAAATGTTCAGGAGCAAAACGCGCTCGCAGAGCACAGAATATATCTGACCGCAAGCTACTGGCGAGACAACGAACTACCACGCGCGCTCCTTGAATTTGGTAAAAAACAAGAAATATCGTGGGATAAAAGCATTATCTTGCAATTAGAAAAAGATTTCCCCGGTATGCCTAGCTTAATCGGCACAATCCTAACCGACGAAGGTCGTTTTGTAGACTTTGAGCTAGAAACAGATGAAACGCACGCACAACTAAGGTCAGTTGAGTTGTGGGAGGACATAACGGATCAGCAAAATTTCTCCACACACAACAAAGGCAAGGGCATTGGATACGGCGCACTTGCGTTAAGTGTGCAATCCCAGCTCTGCAGCGAAACCTAACTAGTGGTTCAAATCGCTCACTTCGCTCGCTGGGACGGGCTAAAGCCCGCCCCTTAACCAAACGTTATGACCGAATAATTTGATTACGGAGTATATCCGAGATGAGTAAGACGCTAATAACTAGAAATGAAGTATCAAACGAAGGAGGGTCGCTATCGCTTGAAGTGAACTCTGATCGTTTAAAACACCTTTTTTATATGCTGCATGGCGAAACAACAACAAGGTCTAGACCCTTTAAGGGAGCAATCCAAGTATCAAAAAGCGATATAGTAATTTTGATAAAGGATATCAGCGAGCAACTGAAGCTAGCCCATGTTAGAGATTGTACTGTCGTTGTAGGAGTTGGTTTTGAGAAAGACTTCGTGGAAAAACCATTCTCTGAATTTGAATCCTATGGTTGGAATGAGCCCGATAAAACGAAAGAAATCACAATAAAGATAAATTTCTTGTATGAAGACTACGACTCAGGAAATCCGCTGAAACATGCTGTTTTTATAAGAATAGCCAAGGGAATTAAGCCAGGAAATTTACTTCAGCTAATGGCGTCAAATGACTCAGATCAGTTAGATAATCTTGAAAACTTGATGTGTCCTGTGTTTTGTAGGACAGATCATGTGAATGACAAGCTTAGTAAAGATATCATGAGGGTAGTTGAGGATTGGCATTCCGGTCAAAAGCAGCCAAAGCTACTCTCTGGAGGATTCGAGCTTCTAAAAAAACATAAAATACAAGTTGCTCGGACTGTACACTATTCATATAGCGCAGCAGCAGTTTTTGTGTTGGCGTATTGCGCATTCGCTATTCCCGACGTATTAGATAGAAAATACACTCTGCCCACATTGGTTACATTGGTTACATTGGTTACATTGGTTACATTGATTATATCGTCGAAGCTTATCTTATCCGTGCTGATGAATATTGGCGGATCTAGAGCTCAAAAAGTATTCAAAAGCCTATCTAATATTTCTGGTGAAGACGTTATATTTGATATTACGAAAGGTGATGACAAAGAGCAGTCGGATACCATCAACAAAAACAAAGAGCTATTCTAAAGATTCAAGATCAATTTTTCTTTGGACCAATGGCCAAGCAATTATTGCAAGTTTAATAGCTGCTGGTGTATTTGAGTGGCTCAAGTCATAACAAAAAATTGCAGCGGATGTAAATTTGCTGCGCAAAGTGACACCGCTGAATTTGGCGTTAGAGGCTTGAATGGCTCGGAAGCTTACTTCTGGTCTTAAAATTGCAATAGTTATAGCTATAGGATGTGCAATAATTTTCGCTATCTTGGGCGGCGTGAATTATGGCTATACGTTATCTAACGCTATTTTGTTTGCTGCCTTCGGCGTTGTCCTCGGAGCGATTGGAGCGCCACTTATCGAGCCGAAAGCTTTTAGTTATCCTATTTCCTGGCAGGTATTTTTCTCGATATTAAGCTGCCTGCTTATTGCTTTCCATCTACAAGTTGGCCCAGAGGGTTACGCGCTTGCTACTATCTTTGGCGCCGTTCTTGGGTATACCGCTCCAATCTGGGTAAAGCACGTCCAGGGGCCTTAACGACGATCTCTAACCAGTGGTTCAAATCGTTCGCTTCGCTCACTGGGACGGGCTAAAGCCCGCCCCTTAACCAAACGTTAGCAGGAGAAGAGTAGGCAGTGGAAGAACGAAGTTTTAAGGGAATTACCGCTCGATTTGGATGCGCTTTGGCTTGGTGTTTCGGGTTGGGAGTCATGACAGGCCTGCTCTACAGGTTGCCGTATGCCGATTTGCAGAATACTGTGAGGGCCATGCTGACTGAAAACTCATCTCCAAAGAGCTTTCACCTTATTGCAGTCGCATCGGTCATCTGTCTCGGAGTCCTTATCACATTATTTGGACGTACAGAAGGCGAAATATCTCCCTTCAGATATATCATTGGTTACAAAGCAGCTGAGGTTGCTTTAGCTCTGGCTTCAGTATTTTACGGGCTCCTTTTTGGCTTTTCTTTAGTGATTTGGCAATGGCCTCTGTTTGCTGTTGGTTTCTATGCCTTTCTTATTACAGTAGGGCTCCTAATTGTCTTGCTCTGGCTATCTTTTGCTCGCAATGGAACTCGGAACGAAATATGGGCTCGGCTGTGTAGCACGTTTCTCGTTGCTATCTCCATCGGGGTAGTTTGGTTTGAGTATTTCCGCTAACAATCAGCTGCACAGCGACCGATTTTCTGCTGCTTCGCGGCTCCAAACCATCGTGTGAGCCAGGCGTTAGGTGCTTCATGAGTAAGCTCGCATGCACATGTGGCCATATAATCCGCGACCAAGCGGATTCATTACCCCACAAAGCCTCGCTTATAAAAGATCAGCAGGAAGAGGACTTCATTCAAAATCTGGCACAAGAAATTAATTCTCTATTGACTGCAGCAGAAGCTGGAAATCTAGAAGCTATTCTAGATGAGCGATACGGAAAGATACCACGGCAACCAAAAGCGGCCGAAGCCTGCTACAACATTATTGGAAGTGCATTATTGAGTAACTCTATTAGTGCTTACGAGTGTCAGTCGTGCGGTAAGCTTTGGATTCAAAAAGAGGTGAACAGCTTTAAACCCTTCAACTCTGAAAGCAGAGTATATGAAGCGGTGCTATCTATTGCACCCAGCACCTAACTAGCGGTTCAAACCGCTCGTTCCGCTCACTGGATCGGGCTAAAGCCGTCCCTTAACCAAGCGTTATGTGCTAGGAGTAAAAGTGGAAGTTACTATAGGCAAAGGCCCTGAACTGATTAAGCAGGCACAATCTATTCGGTATCAGGCGTTTACTCTCGAACAAAATATTCCAACAGAGTTAGACCTTGATGGTTTAGATGAAGTGTCATTCCATGCCCTAGTAAGGGATGAATATAAATCAGTGGCAACAGCTCGCTTAACAATAAAAGAAAATGGATCTTCAGTTATGGCTAGGGTTGCGGTTTTAGAGGAGTACCGTGGTCTTGGAATTGCTTCAAAAATAGTCAAAGCGCTAATTGAACATGCTGATAATATTGATGTGGCTTCTATTGAAATCCACGCTCATGGTTACCTTAGAGGTTACTATGAGCAGTTTGGATTTGAGTTCATCAAGGAAGTTGAAATAGTGGGTGAGCATCAGTTGATTGAAATGCAGCTTCAATTGAAGTGCATATAGCAAGTTGTTTAGTAGCGCTCCTTGGGATTAGCTGAAGCTCGTCTTTTTGTTGATAAGTATCTTGTAATGAGATGTTGTTATTTATTACGGCTAGTGAGCCCGATAAATGGACGAGGAATAACAGTGAATAAAAGAAGGAATTTAACCTGTAGACGATTAAAAATAGAATGAATGATAAATAGAGCGTTCATTGGCGGAAGGAAAATATGAGAAAACTGGAAGCGGATTCCCATTGCTCGAATAAAGCCATTTCTAGCTAAATAGCCAGAACTGAACAGTCCAGCAAAGGCAACATGTCAGGTTTTGGATAACGAGCAGCCTTTGAAAGAAAGTTGGATCATGAAAAATATACTATTTATATGTAGCCGTAATCAGTGGCGAAGTCCTACAGCTGAAACAGTCTGGCGCAAGCATCCAGGAATCAGTGTTCGGTCTGCAGGTACAAGCCCAAATGCTCGAAAAACGGTAGGTCCTTCGGACATACGCTGGGCGGACGTCATTATTGTCATGGAGCAAAAGCATAAGAGCAGGTTAGTGGCGGATTTTACTCGTCTATTGGAGCATAAGCCTATTTACGTGCTGGAAATTCCAGATGAGTACAGATATATGGACCCTGAGCTCGTAGATATCCTAAAAGAGTCTGTGAGCAGTTGCCTTGCTATCTAATAAAAGGTTCAGATTATTTGATCCTGCTTACTGCGCTTGGCTAGAGCCCAACCTTATCTAAACAGTGTGAGATTTGCATGGAGCTAATAGAGCTGGAAGAAGGCCAGCTTCTTGGGATTGAATTAGAGGCTGGCGAGTTGTTCGTACAGTTTACAGCACTTACCTCCGATAATGAGAGAGTAACTGTCTTTTCTCATAATCGAGATACCTCAAAGATAAAGATTCGATTCTAAGCATTATCGTTAAAGACAGGACTTTGCACAGTGGATGGCTTTGCGACTTTTGGGGAAATAGAGTCGGTCTCATGCTGTAAGGATCGCTATATCCTCGAAGGAGATTTTGGTGCAATTACAGTATTTGCAGATACAACCTTCATCCAACCAGCCCCTGTCTGATTAGGTAAAGGGGCCTGCTAAAACCTGCCATTTATGTTTGCATAAGGCAGCGTAACGTTGCATAAGAAGCAAAAGCAGGCCATTTAAGCTGCCGCATCACATGATCCTGCCCACAGCGAGCCAGATAGGCGTTAGCCTTAGATTAAATTCAATAGCTAGCTGCGCTCAAAATACGTGGAAGTCGTTCAAGCAGAAGCGGTAGAGCCATACTAAGTGAGTGCATTAGTAACCCTTATTGTTCATCATTAAAGATTACCTCAATAGGCAAAGCAAAAATCCGTGCTATCTGAAAAGCCAGTGGCAGACTAGGGTCGTAGCGGCCGTTTTCGACAGCGTTGATGGTTTGTCGGGAAACGTCGAGCTGCGAGGCGAGATCGGCCTGGGACCAGTTACGTTCGGCGCGCAGCTCCTTGAGTCTGTTTATCATCGGTAACGTCGCGTCGCTATTCTTAGTCCTATCATCCACATGAGCCCCATGATAGGCCACACCATATGCCAGCTGATATGGGAAAACCTACACATGGAGAGAGGCGTTACGAGAGAGGCAAGCCTGAGTGCACTAGCATTCGCTGAGAAAAGACATGGGAGCGTCTAGCATCGTAAGACTGGAGCAGAACGGCCAGACAGGTGTCTGGCCGTTTGGGTGGCTGTATCGCTTGAATATTACTTTGGTAAAGGCCTAGACATCAGAGTGTTTCGGATTCTTTGATATGGGCAATCGAGCCTAGCAGGTTAGGATCGAATTCGGCCAATGCCTGTGAGTTCTCCACTTTTTGTGGCCAGTCGGGGTTGGCGAGCGCTCCGCGTCCAATGGCTACCAGATTGGCGCCGTCTTCCAGAGCCTGTGCTGCCCGCTCCGGATCATGCAACTTGCCGTTGGCAATGACTGTAACGTTAGGGGCATAGCGGCGTGCCAAGGCTGCAAGGCTGGGCCCTTGGCCAAAAGCGGACTGCCACGCTTCGTGCTCCGTCACGTGGATGAAGTCGATACCCGCTTCAGCCAATGCACTAAACACGATTTCGGCACCGGCTTCGCCTTCTTTCCATTTGTGCTCGAAATCGTTCACCTTACCTTGGGAGATGCGGATCCCCACGGGCACGTCAGCGCCGACTGCAGAGCGAACCGCTTTATACACTTCAAGGCTCAATGAAAGGCGTTGGCGAATATCACCACCCCAGCGGTCATCACGCGTATTGGTGTAATCGGTAAAGAACTGGTCGAGCAGGTAGCCGTTGGCACCGTGAATCTCAATACCATCAAATCCTGCAACCTCTACCGCCCGCTTGGCTGCCTGGGCAAAGCTGCTGATGACATCAGCGATGTCTGCTTCGGTCATTGCTTTTGGCAGGGGATAAGGGCCTTGGCCACGGTAGAACGTCATCTGCTCGCCCTTGGGTTGGAGGGCAGAGGGGGCGAGGGTGCTGGTACGGAACCGATTGCCCTGAGTTAGTGCGCCAGCATGCATGAGCTGCGCAAAGACTTTGCTGCCCTGGGCATGCATGGTATCCACAAGAGGTTTCCAGGCCTGGGCTTGCACGTCATCGCTTAGCCCGGGCTGACACGCATAACCCTGAGCATAAGCCTGATCGGTATACAAGCCTTCCGTGATGATCAACCCAAACCCGCCACGTGCAAAGCGCTCGTAGTAACGATTCATGGTGTCGTTCGGTGTCCCGTCCTTATTGGCACTGACACGTGTCATAGGTGCTACGGCGAGGCGGTTATTTAACGATACGCCGTTTATATCGAAATGAGTGAATAGCGTCTTGACCATGGGATGATGTCTCCAAAGGCTTTAATGCAAAGAAAGGTTTGCCAAGCCTTTATCGATAGGCTTGAAGAGAGCGTGTGGCTACGATAGCGATATCTTGAGTACATCTGTAGTCTGCCCAAGTGAGTAACCGGTATAACGGTAGGCGTTAAAGTCTATGGATATGAAAGATGTTGGCGTCCTGGCAGCCATTGCAGTGGCGGGGAGTTTGTCAGGTGCAGCCCGACGCCTCGGTATGACACCTATGTCTGTTTCACGTCGGCTGGCAGCATTGGAGCGTGAATTACGGGTTCGGCTGATTCACCGCACAACTCGCTCCGTATCGCTGACGCCCGAAGGCGAGGCATTTTTACCGTATGCCCAGACCATGCTGGAGGCCGAGGAGGCTGCACGTGCTACGCTTTCTCCGGAGGCTTCTGGTGCTCGCGGTATGCTCAAGGTTACCGCGCCAGCCGTTTTTGGTCGCACAGTTATTGCGCCTCTGTTGCCTCAGTTATTGGCAGAACATCCCGCCTTGAAGGTTGATTTGAATCTGAGTGATAGCATTGTCGATATCGTGGGCGGCGGTATAGACGTAGCCATTCGCATTGCTCCCTTGCGAGACTCGAATCTGATCGTACGTCAGCTTGCAGTCAATCCACGTGTGTTGTGCGCCTCCCCGCAGTACCTGCGGCTCAACGGCACGCCTGTTAACTCAAGTGAATTGGCCCGTCACGCCTGCCTCCTGCTAAATGGCATACAGCACTGGTCTTTCATGGCGGAGCAGCAGGTGCGCTCGATTCGTGTCGAGGGTCGGCTTTCCAGCAGCAGCCTTGAAGGCATCCGAACGGCCTGTCTTCAAGGGTTGGGACTGGCGCAGCTGACCTATTGGGATGTGCATGAGGAATTGGCAGCAGGCTTGCTGGTAGAGGTAAGGCTGGAAGACGTTCAACCGCAGGCGCTTTCCATTTGGGCATTATTGCCTACGCGGCGGTACATACCGTTAAGAGTCAAAATTTTTCTTGAATTGTTGGAGGGACGTTTGGGCAAGTCATGAATACCTTGCCTTCTAGTGCTTGATCGCCCTGGCTGAGCGCGAGGCGTAACGTTGTTCTCTTCCATGATGTTGTGTCACCGTGGCTTGATATACGCCTTTTCTAGGAAAGCGGTGTGCAAGGACTTAGGTCTAAACTTGCCACTACCCATAATCGATACCCTATGCATTGGTAGCTTCAAGTGGCATTCCCAAGCGGGGCCCTATCCGATGGCAAGTGGGTTCTTGGATCATGAACGCGATTATTAAGGCAAGGCTAACCGAGCAGACATTGGGCATTGCCCCATCACAACTCAAGGGAATCTTAGTCGTAGCGGTGTTCTTTCATTTTTCCTTACGACACCCCGGATATGCGCTCGATAGTCAATTGTTAATTGAGGTCTTTTACAAATATATATCTGATAATACTGGATAATAGAGAAATTTAAGATTATCTATATAATAAATATAGGTTTGATATTGTTTTGATATCATTTTCAGTCATGAAATTAAAAATTAACATTATTGAAATAATAGTGTAACAAAGCGTCTGAATATGAAACTTTTCCTACCTTATTGTTATAAGAACATGGACAATTTATTTCCTTAAGGTTAAAAGGTACCTACAAAAACAAGAAATAAAACTCTTTAAAGTTTAGAGCATGTGAAATGGATATACGCATAGAAAAAATACAAGCTGAGTCCACGTGGATTGTTTGGCTGAATGATGTTCCGATCAAGTTTCACACGGAATATGAGGCCGATTCTTTTGCTCGAAAGCTTTCAACTCGCATTGATGCGCTGCAAGACGTCTGGCTGACCAGGGAAAGTTTGGCCGAGGCAGTGTAAAAGGCGGAGGCGGACTCTGGCCAAGGAGTGCCGCCCCCAAATGCAGTGCCTCACTGTCTTACAAACTCAAGGAGTAGATTTCAAGCCAAATGATTAGAGCGGTTTTCAATAAAAAGGGGGGCGTAGGCAAGACCAGTATTGCCTGCAATCTCGCAGCCATCAGCGCCGCTGAAGGTTTTCGCACATTGCTGATTGACCTGGACCCACAGGCCAATTCCACCCATTATTTAACAGGCTGTGTAGGCGACTCGGTCCCGATCGGCATTGCTGACTTCTTCAAGCAAACGGTCTCCGATTCAGCCAAAAAAGCCAAGGCTTCTATTCACGAGACGCCTTTTCATAATCTGAGCATCATTACCGCTTCCCGTGAGCTGGAAGATATTCAGATGAAGCTCGAAGCCAAATATAAAATCCAGAAATTGGGTAAATACCTTGAGAAGTTGATCAGTGAGTACGATCGTATTTACCTGGATACACCACCGGCTTTGAATTTCTATAGCGTATCGGCTCTGATTGCGTCCGACCGCTGCCTCATTCCCTTTGACTGCGATACATTTTCGCTAAATGCGCTGCGTGAGCTTTTCGTTGATATTGAAGATATCAAGGAAGACTTTAGTGACCGGCTACGTGTGGAAGGTATCGTCGTCAATCAATTCCAGGCCAATGCGGGAGTGCCTCGAGCACTATTGAGCGAGCTGGAAAAGACAGATATGCCGGTTATCCCGACCCATCTCATGGGCTCGGTCAAGATGAGAGAGTCCCATCAGCAGAGTAAGCCGCTTATCCACCTGGACCCTGGCCACAAGCTGACCCAGCAGTACAAGGCATTGTTCAATTGGCTGGAGCGCTAGCGGGTAAGCCTGTCGTCTGGTGCGCTAAAGAAGTACGTTTAGGGCAAAGGCTAATGTCCATGCGTGTATTCGAAGGCCAGCTGCCAATTACGCTTTTTCTTTGGTGCCTGGCCTTTTCACGTAAGTGAGTAGGCGCTTGCCCGGTAGTTGTAATTTAGGGAGCCTTGCGGTGAAGCCTGCATCGGCCCAATAGCCGAAGCTCACCAGAACTCGACTGGTAAAGCCCTGTTCATGCAGCCCCAACACTATATTCAGCTTGCCAATACCCAGATGAGCTGTGCCCAGCGATACCGTTCCTAGGCTCTGTACGAAAAATATCTGCGCTCGGTGATGCTCTGTTAAAAATCGATTCGGAATGCTCATTTACAACACGTAAACTCTGCTTTCTTACCGATTTTGCCTCGCCTGACCTTCGCTCTAAGACTTTTCTTACAGCCTCTGGCGTTACCAGATTGGTTTACTTTTCCATTCCGAGTCACGTAATGATGATGGTTCTTGTGTCGCACTGCTCTAGTCTTCTTGGAGAGGAAAGCGTCAACATGATCTTTCTGCTTGGAATGGCACCCAGATGTTCCTCGGTCATATCTGTATGGATACAAAGCACCACCATATGAGAAGCATTGAGTACTTTAAGCTGGTTATGGACGGATGTATTCTGAATCGACATTGCCAGACTGAGCGTGCCTTCATCTGTTGAGGCAACCATAAAGCGCCAGAATGATCGATGGATTCAGGCAAAGCAGGTTCATCAACGCCTCATGAGTGGCTTGGGACTTTTGATAAAGGTTTGAGCGTTTTGTCGCGGTACGAATTACCCGCGCAACTTTGCAGTCTCTCTAGTCATTATCAGGCTTATCTATATCAATCAGTTTGCAGGACGTATCAAAGTAAATGTTACCTTTTATGGGGTCTTATAATTCGAGATTTCGATAAGATTCATGTTCGGGTCCCGAAAGTAAACCGAGATGATCGTCCCAGTAGCACCAGTACGCTGTACAGGCCCTTCAATAATGCTAACGCCCATTGAATCCAGATGAGTCATGACGTCTTCCATCGGCGTGCGGGTAATCAAACAGATGTCGATCGCGCCCGGTGTCGCCTGCTCAGCCTTGGGCTCAAACTCTTTTCCCACTTCATGCAGATTGAATTTCTGGCTGCCAAACGCTAAAGCTTTACGTCCCTTACCAAACGTAATGACCTCCATACCCAGCACGCGGGTATAAAACTCACATGTTTGCTCAATGCTTCGAACGGTCAATACAAGGTGATCGATTCTGTCGATATGCATTGGAATCTCTTCTTGGAAGTCATATGGCTAATGCTAGTCAGGTTATAGGCTCACTCCTGTAATCAAGTCCAGCAGGTCTGTACGACATGGAGTGCTTACGACACAAAGCGGTCCTTGTACTTGTATAGCGAAGAAGAGAGGTAAGCGAAATGGGCGCATTTCCAGAGTGAACGCTTACAGCCAAAACTTACCCATAAGGCTCACGCTGTTGCCCGCTTGCTAGAGCGTTTGGCGGCACTATGGCTATCAGCCAAAAGTTGCAATTGGCCACTAAAGAAATGCACCAGATCTGCCGTTAACGAATGACCTACTCTTGGTTTAGCCGGTGCATAATGTTTAATGCTCGCTTGAAAAAGGACTTGCAAGTCCAAGCTGCAGAGCTCATTGCTTTACGTCAGATAGTCAACGGAATGAACGACTCAATGGCTGCCCTGACCCTTGATCCTGATTTTCGTATCCGAAGCGTTAATGACAGATTTCTTCAGATTCTGGGTTACGCGGCTGATCAGGTCATAGGTCGCCCGATGGCGGATATTGTGCCTCCGTATGTGAAGACACTGCCCTGTTTTCATAACTTTCGTGCAGCGGTCGCTAAGGGTCTTCCTGTCAGCGATGAATATCGCTATGTCCGCAAGGATGGAGCGCTTGCCTGGATAAGTATCCATTGGCAACCCATCCGAGATGATGAGAACAGGCTTTCCTATATTCAAGGCTTTGGTAAGGAAGTCACTAAAAGCATTGAGCTTGCCAAGGAGAACGAGCACTTTATCAATGCACTGCTGCGCTCTACAGCAGTGATTGAGTTCAACCTGGAAGGTATCGTAATCAAGGCTAATGATCTTTTCTTCCGCACAATGGGATATTCACCACAGCAAGTCATAGGCAAGCATCATCGTCTCTTTTGCACGCCAGAAGAGGCATCCTCTGCCAGTTACAGTGAGTTCTGGGCCAAGCTCAATCGGGGCGAATTTGCTGCAGGTCGCTTCAAGCGTGTTGATAGCCATGGCAATGAGGTTTGGCTTGAGGCCACGTACAACCCTGTATATGACTCGCATAACCGACTCTACAAAGTGGTGAAGTTCGCTACGGTTGTTACGGATCAGGTGCTGCGGGAGGCCGAAGTACGTGAAGCCGCTGGCATTGCCTTTGATATTTCCAGGCAGACAGACGTCATTGCTCAGCGGGGTGCCTCTGTCGTCAATAATGCCGTCGAGACCATGCAGCAGATCTCGGTCGAGATGCAGTCCGCCTCGGAAGGAATCGAAGCGCTGGATCGGCAGTCACTGCTGATCAACTCCATCGTTCAGACTATTGGCGGCATCGCTGCACAAACAAATCTCTTAGCGCTCAATGCTGCAATCGAAGCGGCTCGGGCTGGCGAGCAGGGCCGGGGGTTTGCGGTGGTCGCTGATGAAGTCCGGCAGTTGGCAGGGCGTACCAGTGCAGCGACAGAAGAGATCATAGAGGTTGTGCAGCAGAATCAGAAGATGACCGAAACCGCCGTACGTGGCATGGCCAGTAGCCGTGAGCAGGCTGCGCGTGGACTGGAGTTGGCTACCCAGGCTGGGTTGGCAATCGTCGAGATTCAGGACGGCGCAAAGCAGGTCGTGGGGGCGGTCAAGCGGTTTGCCAGTGAGCTCTAACCCGCTTAGGTCCGGCGCAAGGACCATGCTGGTCCATATATAGCAAAAGGCTTACACAAAAGAGGGAAGAGCAGCTCTATTGCTTAACCATGTTATCTCTTAATCTACACATATCGGATGGACGCAGGACGCGCTCAGTCAGGTCAAGGATGATGACCAAGCCAGGATGGCAGCTTGATACGGATATTGAGCATGGTCAGCAAAAAACCGCTTCGGCGGGTTTTTTGTTGTCTGCAAAAATAGCCTCTCTTTAGCAGCGAAAGCCTGTCGTATAAGAAGAGTATTCCTGTCATGCCGTTACGGTAGTTGATGCTGAGCCTCTGTAAGGTACCGCACCTGTATTACCTGAGCGTTATAGGCAGCATTACGGTATTGATCGCCTATTATCCTGCCCCATTTTTCTTCTGGCTGATCATGCGGCTGGCTCTCCTCGGCTAGAAGGAGGAGGGCCTTTCAGCCTCAAGACGGAAGAGCGACGTTTTAAAGAAAAGTAAGCTGAGCAGACCGGTTGAGTATCGATCAAGGACAGAGAAGACGGATTGAATTCAAGGATCGATGAGGGGGTGACGTAAGCGTCATCTCTTTCCTGTATCCCGATTCACTACGCTCCGGACATACGTGTTTAGGGTAGGTCTTTGAGCAGTGATACATCCCAGGCACATTCAATAAGAAGGTAATCGCTCGGCTCGGGACAAGAAATGAAAATAACAAACCTGCGTAGTTGTTTTTCTCTTGCAATAGTAGGTGCTGCTTTATTTAGCGTGAATCACGGTTGGGCTGCCTATTCAACCGATCACAAAGACTCAGCGGACCGTCGTGCTGAGGCTGCTGTCAAGGCAATGACGATCGATGAAAAGATATCGCTCTTGCATACCCAGGTAGGCTTCCCGTTTCCAATCGGTAACACGCCTAAGCCAGACGGAGCGGTTGGCTCGGCTGGCTATGCACCGGGAGTCCCCCGCCTTGGCATCCCCGCATTGCAGGAAAGTGACGCTAGCATGGGGGTGGCTAACCCTTCAAACATCCGCCCAAACGATAACGCTACAGCGTTGCCTTCCAGCATGATGCTGGCCGCTACGTTTGACCCTGAGCTGGCTTACCAGGGCGGCAGAGTGATCGGCACCGAAGCGCACGCCAAGGGTATTAACGTCATGTTGGCCGGCGGCGTCAATCTGGTCCGGGAGCCTCGCAGCGGGCGTAACTTTGAAAACGTGGGCGATGACCCTCTGCTGGCCGGCACCGTGGGAGGCTATGCCATTAAGGGTATACAAAGTAAGCACGTTGTCTCGACGGTCAAGCACTATGCCCTGAATGCTCAGGAGACGGGCCGCGTAGCGGTGAGCTCCGACATAAAGGAAGGGACCGCACGTGAATCCGATCTTCTGGCCTTCGAGCTTGCCATTGAAAAAGGTCAGCCGGGCTCGGTGATGACTTCCTACAACCAGTACAACGGCACCTATACATCGGAAAATGCCTTTCTCATCAATCAGGTGCTGAAGGGTGACTGGAAGTACAAAGGCTGGGTCATGTCCGACTGGGGCGCTACTGCCAGCACTGAGAAGGCAGCCCTTGCAGGACTGGATCAGGAGTCCGGAGAAAACCTGGACCCGATCATCTATTTTGGCGAGCCACTGAAGAAGGCTGTGCAGGAGGGACGTGTATCCCCGGAGCGGCTGGACGATATGGCCATGCGTGTTGTGCGCAGTCTGTTTGCCGTAGGAGCCGTTGATCATCCGCCAAAGCTAGCTGACATAGACTTTAAAGCCCATGCCAAGGTGGCCAAGGCGACGGCAGAGCAGGGCATTGTGCTCCTGAAAAACGACCGCAACCAGTTACCGCTCTCGCGTACATTGAGACGTATCGTCCTGATTGGCAGCCATGCGGATGCCGGTGTTTTATCGGGTGGTGGTTCTGCCCAGGTTACCCCCATAGGAAGCCTGGTCCTGCCAGTAGATCCTTATGTCAGCCAGGTCTATCACCCCTCATCACCGTTGAAGGCCATCCAGGCCGAAGCGCCGCGCGCCCAGGTGGTCTATGACAGCGGAGAAGATATTCAGCGGGCGGCCAGACTGGCCAAAGGTGCAGATGCCGTTATCGTTTTCGCTCAGCAATGGACAACCGAGGGAGTCGATGCCCCTAACTTGAGCCTACCAGATAATCAGGATGCCTTGATTGAGGCGGTTGCCAAGGCCAACCCAAGAACAACCGTTGTGCTTGAGACAGGCGGCCCCGTAAAGATGCCTTGGCTCAACCGAGTGCCAGCGGTACTGGAGGCCTGGTATTCTGGAGCCAAAGGTGGTGAAGCTATTGCGGGTGTCCTGTTTGGCCGTGTCAACCCGTCTGGTCGCTTGCCGGTTACCTTTCCCCAGGATGAAAGCCAACTGCCACGGCCTACCATGCGTGACCCCTCAACCACGACTTCAAGCCCTTTTGTAATACCTGACGAGTTCTTTTCAGAGAATTACAACATCGAAGGCGCTGACGTGGGCTACAAATGGTATGAGCGAGAAGGCAAGAAGCCGCTGTTCCCGTTTGGCTATGGACTGTCTTATACCCAATTCAAATACAGCAACCTCAGAGCCGAAACACATGGCCGCAAGCTGGTGCTGAGCATGGACGTTACTAACCGCGGCAAGGCTAAGGGGATTGATACGCCTCAGTTTTATATCGAAAACCCATCAAGGAAAAACGGATTCACGAGTCGCTTGGTAGGCTGGGATCGCGTTGAACTCAAGCCAGGGCATACCAAGCGGGTAAAGGTGACAGTTGACCCGCGTCTGGTTGCTCGGTTCGATGAGCGCTTCAATAGCTGGCATATCCATGCAGGGAGCTATAATGTAAGCGCTGGAGCCAACGCCATGGATCGCCCGCATAAGACACGCGTACGGCTTGATGAACGTTATCTGGCACCCTAAGAGTTAAGTGCGGTGTTGGGCAGGCCTGACAAGTGAACACCTGCAGGCCTGCTGCGCTATCTCAATGCGTAGCCGTAACCAGCCGGAATCGGCCATCCGACTCTTGCTCGATACGCACGTCGGTGTAGTGCGCTAGGCCAGGGTGGGGCACATCCAGCGGTGTCTTATGGGTAGCGGTTATGACCACAACGTCGGCGCCAGCTGCCTGCGCTGCAGTAATGCCTGCATGAGTATCCTCGAAGACCAGACATTCGCTGATATCGACCCCCAGAGCTTTTGCGCCTGCCAGGAAGCAATCCGGTGCTGGCTTGCCATGCTCTACATCTTCGGACGAAATGATGACGGCTGGCAATTCCATGCCCGCTGCGCCAAGCCTTGCTTCAGCCAGACGACGTGACGCGGAGGTGACGAGTGCCCAGCGGCCTGCCGGGAGGCTGGCAAGAAAGGCAGCGGCCCCGGCGATTTCCCTTACATCCGAGGTATCGGCTATCTCTGCTTCTGTTATTGCCCGTGTTTCTGCTTCTATATCCGCGCCGGGCGGCGCAAATCGGCGGACGGTTTCCACGGCACGTACTCCGTGCATAACGGCGATAAGATCGGCTGGATCAAGGCCGTGACCTAATGCCCACTGCGTCCAGGCGCGTTCAGCAGAGGCAATGCTGGTCAGTAGTGTGCCGTCCATGTCGAAGAGAAAAGCGGAGTAGGTTCGTGTAGGTAATGTCATCCGTAGCTCTCAGGGAGGTGAAAGTAGATATACACGACATGGTACTGAACACTCTCCCGGTGCGTCAGTAAAGGCGATGATATATCTTCAGAAGAAGTTTGCTTCATGCGTCCTGACACAAGCGAGCCGGCACTGCCATAACTCCAGCAGTGCCCCTAGAGAAGAGCGTAGATATCGGCAATGCTCACCGGCTTGGTAAAGTGATAATCAAAGCCTGCCTGCAGGGCTTTTTCTTTGTCCTGAGTCTGACCCCATCCCGTAATCGCTATAAGCAGTGTGTGTTTACCTTCCGGCAACGCCCGAATAGCCTGGGCTACCTGATGACCAGTCATCCCAGGCATGCCTACATCCAGTAACACCACATCAGGCGTGGTCGCTTTGAAAAGCTCCAATGCCTGATAGCCGTTATAAGCCAGCGATACCTCATGATCTTCCAGGCGCAACAGTTCAGCCATGGTTTCTGCAATGTCAGGATTATCGTCGACAACAAGGATACGACGGGGAGCTGCTGTCGATACGGAAGCCACCGGGATAATAGTCTCCGGTACCTTTAACGTTTCATCGTAAGGCAGACTGAGTGTGAAGCTGGCACCTTTGCCCGGGCCGTCACTGGCCACTGTAAGCGTACCGTCGTGCAGCTGCGCCAGAGATTGGGCTAGCGCTAGGCCAATGCCCAGGCCGCTATTGGTTTCTTCACTGGATTTAGGCACCTGAACAAACATCTCGAACAGGGAAGGAAGAACTTCAGGTTCAATGCCAATGCCATTATCCGATACCTTAATGGATACCTCACTGCCGTGGAGGGCCGTGGTAACTGTGACCTTTCCCCCTTGGGGCGTATATTTGGCCGCGTTGCTCAAGAGATTGATAAGAATCTGCTCAAGCCGTAACGGATCGACATTCAAGGCAATAAAGTCTGCAGGAAGCCAACCGTCAGCGCATGCTGTTTTGCCTCGTACAGGGGCTTTGTCGTATCAACGGCGGCACGTATGACGGAGGCCAAAGGTGTAGGCTGCTTACGCAACTCGATCTTGCCACGGGTGATCCGAGAGACATCAAGCAGATCATCCAGCAGCATCCCCATATGGGTCACTTGGCGTTTGATAATGTCCTGGCTCCAACGACGCTGCTCCTGGCTGATATGGCCTGTTTCCAACAGGCTGACTGCCTGACGAATAGGCGCCAGTGGATTTCTTAATTCATGAGCCAGCGTTGCCAGAAACTCATCTTTTTGCCGATCGGCTTCGCGAAGCTGCTGCTCCTGACGTTTGCGCTCGCTGATATCGGCAAACCAGACGGCCATATTACGTTGGAAGGGGGTGGCTACGATCTGAAACCACCCCTGGCAAGCATTCGTTTCCACCAGCGACTCAAACGCCTTGGGTTTGCCGCTGGTCATGACGTCACGCAACGTGCAATAGATGTCTCCTTGCATCCAGCCAACTAGCACTTCGCTGACACGGTTGTCTGTAAGCGCTAGTGCATTGGATCGTAGGGCAGTTGCTCCAGCATCATTGATATACGCCAACACGAAGTCTTCAGTCGACGCGCGCGCATCCGTCACGGGTGAGAGAATCGCGAAAGGGATAGCCGATGAGTTAAGCGCAATGTGCAGCTGCTGTTCGGAGCGTCTGGCTTTTTCCTGCTGGTTTGCGCGGTCAATAAAGAGTGCTGCCGTTGCTGCACAAATTTCGGCAAGCCGGATTTCTCGTGGAGATGGCTCGTGAATCTTCCTGAACAATATTGTCAGCCAGCCCAGTGTCTCCTGGCCGTCACGTCGTATCGTGACCTCATGGTGCGTTCTGAAACCTTCGGATTGAAGCAGCCCCATGTTCCTCGTAAGGTTGTCGGCCATACCCTGGTGGGGTATTAAAGACAGCGAGGCGTCCGATAGTCCCTTGCTGATTAGCTGCCCGGTTGTCGAAGCCGTGTCTTTTAGCCCTATGAACCCCCCCGGTGCGTCTAGCAGCTCGCATACCAGGCTCAAAATGGCGTTTAGCTGTTCAGGTAATGAGGATAGCTGTAACAGACGTTGATTGAGCGCATACAGTCCTTCTAAATCCTCGACTTGCTGTGACAGGGCCGTCTGGGCTTTTTGCAGACGCGAGACCAGGAGGTCACGCTGCTGCTCACTCTCCTGTCGCGCCGTTGCTGAAGCAATGAGCGCTTGAGCCACATCATCGATTTCCCGGATCTCAGTCTCGGGTAGATGAGGGATCTGGCGCTGACCGATAGCCAAGGCAGCGTGACGTAGCGCGCGCATAGGGTCATTAATACGTCGCGAAGCGTACCGGGTCGCCAACAACGCTACGATCAAGGAGAGTAGAAGGCCGCCACCATAGACGGCAAATGCCTTGAAGGCATTCTTGGCAACGTTCTGAGCGGGAATACCGGTAGCTACAAACCAGCCAGCCTCCTTGAGATGAACGTAGGCCGAATAAACTGTTTTACCTTCAACGGTTTGGCTGAGCCCGCTGCCTTCGTTTGTATTTTGTTTGGTTAGCGTCATGAGGGAAGACGAAGCAGGCTCGCCCTGGGTCTTCTCATGATTCTGTGTGCGTGCAATGCGTCGGCCATTCGCATCCACCACTGTAGCGACCCAATCGCTGGGTAGGCGCCGAAGGTTGATCACATTGAAAATAACGTCAGGCTTAAGCACTGCAGTCAAGACATAAATCAGCTTTCCATTACGTACAATAGGCATGCGTAACGGAATAGCCAGCGCACCTGAAGGGCCTGCGCCTAATTGCCCAATGACGGGTTTAAGGCTGCTCACGACCTGCATAAAGCTTTCTGGTTCTGCCAGAGGGCCATCTGCGCTTATATGATGAGCTGCAATCCTTCTCAGGACTTTACCGTCCGGTGTGGCGAGAATGACAGTTTTCCAACCAGGCACCAAGGGCACCACGCGCCGGATCAGTTCCTGATAATTATCAAGGTCTCCATCATCGAGAAATGGGGACTGCGAGAGAGTTTTTAGCAGGTCCAGTGAACGATTGATCTCAACTTCTATTGCCGTTGCTGCAAGACGAGTCGCTTCGAGGCTCCTTTGCTCAGCTATCGACTTTTGCTCGTGAATGATAGCGGCCAGACCGAGCCCCGCAATCAGCGCAAGCGGCGCAATGCCCGCCAATGAAACAGTCAGAAGACGTCTGCGTAAACGAACCTTACGGGTGGGCTTGCTGGGTAAAGCCAAGGGTCGATCCTCAACAAAGGTAAAGCCTGCTACACACGAACTATCCAGCCGAGCCACTGCTGATGAACGGAGCCTTATATAATACGCGATCTAGCGCAACGGCTGATGCCTTTGAATAATCGGCCCTGGCTTGGCAATAGCGTATAGTCTTGGTGACGGACAGGCTCTGCCCTCTAGACATAGACAGGTGGCTGCCCCTACGCATTGTAATGCTAGACGGCGATAAACGTACTGGGTGTGGTCTAGATTAGGCTGGCAGTAAAGCGTTCGAGAAATACCCGTGTCTTACACAGTGCTCCCGCTTCCTTTATTCATGGTAGGGCTTAGAAAACAGCTGCTATCTGGGTGACGCAAGTTCTGCCTTTTTCAGCCTTTATGGGCCAAGCACTGCTGCGATCTCGAACAGTTTTCTTTGGATATCTGTTTTGGTGTAGCCAAGGCTAAGATGTATCGATGGACTAGGGTCTGTACGAAAAGTCTTCGAGCGAAGGTCAGGCGAGGCAAAAATCGGTAAGGAAGCGGAGTTTACGTGTTGTAAATGAGCATTCCGAATCGATTTTTAACAGAGCATCACTGAGCGCAGATATTTTTCGTACAGAGCCTAGAGCGTGTCTTTTAAATCGTGTTTGCAATTCTGCCTGGGGCTGTCTTGTAGATCGATAACAATAACCCGCGGATGCTTATGAAGACCTGCAACGTTTCGTAGAGCCTAGAAGCTACTCGTGGATCACTAAAAATTACAATTATAATACCTACTGCTAATAGACGGTTCTGCCTGATAAGTGCAGTATGCTGACAGCAAACGACTTGCCCATTTTTACCATATGCCCTTTGAGTGAAGCCGACGGGCTTGGTCGTTCTTCGACTGTATGTACCGAGATTCACAGGCATTGGGTGAAAATCTTACAGTTTGCGACTGGTAATAATCGACTACATTAAATGGATGTTTCTATGTCTGGCATGCCTGATGATGACGATGACCAACTAAACCGTCGTGTTGAGTGCGAAGAGTGCGGAGAGGTTCGCTCATGCATTTATTCGCTCCATCCCGAAAGTGACACGCTTGCCTGGCTCTGTACTTTTTGTAAAACCGAACTTCAAACCCAATGAAGTTTGTGTGGTTTTCGATAAGTAAAGGAGGCTAATTTTCAGGTTATAAAAAAGCAGCATGTATAATTAATTTACGGCCCGCCCCGTATGTGTTAGCCAACTGAAATAAGCGTTTTCGATAAGGCGAATTCTCGTTTCTAAGATGAACTAGTTTGGCTGAAGACCTTGATCGGAAACAGGTTGCCTCGTCTTAAGGCTATTGGTGGTGCTAGGTGTAGCGAGTAAGCCGTGTAGTTGTTTGAGTCTAAATAGCTATTTTTCGCTACACCTAAGTGACGGCGTTTCAGTGTGATTGCAGGAATTAACCTTAATAATTACATAAAATGCCTATTGCTTAGTCTGCCCTAAAGGGAAAGAAGCCAACAAGTTAGGCTAATCTTTTTTGGAAAAAGAAGCGCTTATGCTCTGATGGGAAATTATCAAGGTGACCAAACTCAGTGAAGCCATGTTTTTGGTAGAAAGCTGGCGCTTGGAAGTCAAAGGTATCAAGCCATATTCCGATGCAGCCTTTCTCACGGGCAACGTCCTCAGCCATATTTATCAGCCGTGAGCCTATGCCTTGGCCCCTCGCTTCTTCAGGTATGGCTAGCAACTCAATGAATAACCAACGATAAAATATCTCTCCATAGAGCCCTCCAATGATTTCATCAGTGTTCTCGTCGCGGACCAGCAGAGCGATTGATTCTGGTTTTGGATCGCCCGCTTTAGAAAAATTATGAGCCCGTAGAGGCTTAAGAATAGCCGAGCGGTCATCTTCTTTGGGATGGGTCTTGATTTCGATACGCGTACTCATTCGATAGTCCTTTCGTGGCTGACAGGAGTGCCATGTATTAAGGCTTAAAGCTTAAACAGATTACAAGAAGCAGTTCTTTATTTTTTAAATCTAGATAGATATTTATAGCGCCGAGTAATATGCCGGTTTATAGCTGATTGTCTATCCGGAAAGTATGTAGAACTTACAAGTCTTGAGTTTGCCGAGATAGGCTAGATTTAATCGCTCGCAGTTATTAGAGTCACAAAGTATTCGCTCGTGAATTATTCAGGCTTTTATCCTATTACAGGCAGCAGAAGCCAGGGCAGTAGTTCAAAATAAGCCTTTCATGTTTTTCGTTATGGATTCCTCGATAACCTCAATGCCCGCGGCCTCTTCCTTATCGCCATTATGGTTGCGTTTATAATCTGCAGGGCGAGAGAAATTAGATGAATAATGTGCAGTGTGGTTGGCTGATAGTTCTGGGGGAAATAATCCCTGTGTACTCTTTCGATTCAAGTGGTTAATTGTAGACTATGCCGTAAAATAACTTTAGGAGGCTTGGATTTGATAAGGATGAATTACCTAATAAACAGAAGGGTGTGCTTATCAAAGGGGGACTCTTTCCATAGTGGAGCACTAGCCAACAGGTGGAAAGATTTTCTGCGTGCGATACTAACCATGCGCGCTTGGCCCGTCTGGATCAGAGCCTGAAGTTCATCGCCTGATCCGAGATCTTGCTCGGTCATACCTTGCGCAGCTGTTTACCTTTATGCCGGAGGAGAGAGCCGGAAGGTAAGGGTGTCCTGACGGCCAGGGCTTTGTGAGTAAAGAGATAGACTATTAACCACTCGACGACCTGCTGATCGTCGAGTGGGTACCGCAGGTGAGCCGCGCCAGTATGGGTGCGGCTTCAGCCCAGGCAACGCGTCACATGTTTGACCGATTGGTAAGAGGCTAGTCCCCAAGGCCCGAGTTCACGGCCGATACCGCTGCCCTTAGTGCCACCCCATGAAGTTTCAACGAAAACCGCCTGGATAGAGTTAATCCACACATGACCGACCTCCAGGGCCTCGGCGATCCGCTCGGCACGCTGCAGATCGGCGCTGGCGACGGTGGCAACCAAGCCAAAGCGGCTGTCGTTAGCCAGGGCTATTGCCTCCGCCTCGCTATCAAACCGGCGAGCACAAAGCACCGGGCCAAAAATTTCCTCGACCCATAAACGGCTGTCGGTTGGCACATCGACATAGAGTGTTGGAGCAACGAACCAGCCTTGACGATCCAGGGTTGTACCGCCGGCCAGGCAGTTGAGGTTTTCCTCTTGGGCGATGGCAAAGTATTCCCCGACCTTACGCCATTGCGCATCGCTGCTCAGTGGGCCCATCTCGACCTCTTCAGTGAGCGGATTGCCGACGCGCATCTTTTTCATAGCCTCTGCCAAGCGGGGCAGGAGTGCACCGGCAATGCCGTTTTGAACCAGAAGACGGGAGGTGGCCGAACACATTTGCCCCGCGTTCCAGCAGATACCGGCGATGATCCATTCAATGGCCTGATCGACATCGCAATCATCGAAAACAATGATCGCTGACTTCCCCCCTAGCTCAAGAGTTACAGGCCGACAATGGTCGGCAGCACTATGCATGACCTGGCTTCCAACAGTGTTACTGCCGGTAAAAGACAGTTTGTCGAGCCCGGCGTGGGTGCTCAGGGCCCCACCGACTGTTGCTTTGCCTCCGACGATATTCAGCACGCCCGCAGGTAGATCCAGCTCGTCGGCAATATGGCCATAGGTCTGCTCAATCAGCGGGGTAACCTCTGAGGGTTTCAATACCACGGTACAACCGGCCGCCAAAGCTGGCGCGATCTTCCAGGCGCTGGTCACCAGAGGGAAGTTCCAGGGCACGATCAGGCCGACCACGCCAATCGCTTCCAACCGCGTGTGGGCGCTGAACCCAGGGGCAGCCAAGGCGACAGGGCGATTCTGCTGATCAGCCAGGCCTTCGGCGAGATGGGCGTAATAGCCAAAGGTTGCTATGGCGTCGTCGATATCGATTTCGGCCTCGTGGCGCGGCTTGCCGTTGTTGCGCATCTGCACGTCGATCAGCGCCTCGCGCCGCCTGCTTATGCTTTCAGCGAAGCCGCGTAGGTATCCGGCCCGTTCGCCAGTTGCGCTGGCCTTCCAGGCGGGTAGCGCCTGGCGGGCGGCGTTTACGGCTTGGTCGACCTGGCCAACGCTGGCGGCGCGAAGCTCGGTGAAAGGGTGGGCGCGTGATGGATCGAAAACGCTGAGGATGTCAGTGCCTTCGCCAGCGACCCAGTGGCCGCCAATGTAGTGAGGTGTGTTCATGTTGAGACTCCAGCAGCCGCGCCTAAGCGCGACAGAAGATAGCCTGCATGCGTTGATTCAGCATCTGCAGGCACTCGGGTTAAAGGACGAAGAGGAGCAGGGTGTTAACACCCAAGGTCTGTAGTTGCCTGACAGCCAATTCTTCGCAGGTGGTCATGTCGTGCTTCTTTGGGTGGACATTGACGTGCCGGCCCCGGTTGGCCGGCACGATGACCGCCTTGCTCAGGCGATGCTGACAGCGCGTGGCTGAGGCCGGCTGAGCAGGCTGCCTACAACAAAGGCAAGCAGACCGACGGCCAGGCTGTAGTAGATCGGCGTATTTGCTTCCAAACCATCCTTGAACATGAATACCAAGGCCGTGCCGCAGCCCAGGGCCATGCTGGCGACAGCACCGGTGGTGGTGGCGCGCTTCCAGTAGATAGCGCCAAGCATAGGGATCAGGATGCCGCCGACCAATAGGTTATAGGCCAGAGTCAAGGCACCGATTACGTCATTGACAATCAGCGCGATCATCAGCATCAACAGTCCGGTGAGAAAGGTAAACGTACGGGTCATGCCCAGGCTGGACGATCGGCCACCACGCAACTTCGGTAATAGGTCTTCAGTCACCGTTGTCGAAGCGGCTAACAAACAGGCGCTAGCAGTAGACATCATTGCAGCCAGCGCGGCGGCGATCACCAGGCCGCGGATGCCATCAGGAAGGGTGCTCTGAACGATTGCGGCAAAGGCATTGTTTGCGTTGTCCAAGTCAGGCAGTAGTATCTTGGCGCACATGCCGATCAGCGCCCCAACCAAGCCATAGATTACGCAATACACGCCAGCCAGGCTTCCGGCCACGCGGGCTACGCTTTCACTGCGCGCAGTGAACACGCGCTGCCAGATATCCTGACCGATGAGACTGCCAAAGAAGTAGATCAGGAAGTAAGTGACGATGGTATCGTAGCCAATAGTGGTCAGGCCAAACGCTGTATCGGGTAGTTTCGCTGTGAGCTGGTCCCAACCGCCGACGCGGGACAGGCAAATCGGCAGTAGCACAAACATCAGGCCAATCGTTTTGATCACGAACTGTACGATGTCGGTAAGGGTCAGCGACCACATACCGCCGATGCTCGAATACACCACTACCACGCCGCCAGCCAGTAAAACCGCGCCCCAGAAGGGCAAATCAAACAGGACCTGCAGCACAGTACCGCTGGCGAGGATTGATACCACGGCAGTCATCAATGCGTAGACGAACATCACCACGGCGCTGGTCTGGCGCGCCATAGGTGTGTAGCGACGCTCGAGAACCTGGGTGACGGTGTAGATGCGCAGCTTGAGCAGCGGTTTTGCGAGAAACAGATTGAGCATGATAATGCCGGTTCCCAGGGCAGCGCAGAGCCAGAAACCGGAGATACCGTGCACATAGCCCAGGCGAACGGTACCCACTGTGGCGGCACCGCCTAGTACCGTGGTTGCCATCGTACCCATGTATAAGGCAGGGCCAAGATTGCGTCCTGCGACAAGATAATCCTCCTGATTCCGTGCGCGACGCATGCCGTACCAGCCGAGCAGCAGCATGCCGGTGGCATAAATGACAACTACAGAGATATCAAGAATCATGGCGCCGCTCCCATTGTGCTGGCGGAAGCCTGGACGCATGGTGCCTGCTCTGCGGAAGGAACGGCTAAGCGATCGGCGAGTCGGGCGTCGTGCTGGGGCAGCGTGGGATTGCTTTTCATGCGTACCCAACACGGGCCAGCCGGGCCATAGACGCTGGCCGGCTCCGGGAACAGATTGAGCAGGCTGATGTAGAGCACGGTCGCGATGCCCAGGGTGATTGGCAAACTGACGTCAATGCCACCTGCAAGCTCACCTAACGGGCCGACGAACTGGCCAGGAAGGTTGACAAAGCACAGACCCACGGCCGCGCTTGGAATCCAGGCACCGAGACCGCGCCAGTTCCAGCCATGCTGGAACCAGTAGCGGCCGCCATGCTCGCCACGGGTGAATACCTGTAGGTCATCGGGGTGATAGAAGCCGCGACGCGTGATCAGACCGAGAATCATGATCACCATCCACGGGCTGGTACAGGTGACGATCAGGACGGCGAAAGTAGACACGCTTTGCACCAGATTAAAGGCGAACCGGCCAACGAAGATGAGCGCGATGGCTGCCACGCCAATCAACAAGGTTGCACCCGCCCGGCTCATCAGCCGCGGGAACAGGCTCGACATGTCCAGCCCGGTGCCATAGAGCGACGTAGTGCCGGTGGACATGCCACCGATCACGGCGATCAGGCAGACCGGCAGAAAGAACCAAGTCGGGGAAATGGCTAGCAGGCCGCCTACATAATTGTTGGCTTCGATGTACTGCGGCGCCTGAGTCGCCACAAGGGTGGCGGTACATAGACCAAACATGAAGGGGATCAGGGTGCCGGTCTGGGCGGCAAGCACTGCCAGCATGGTTCGGCGTTTAGGTGTATGCCGAGGAATATAACGCGACCAGTCGCCGAGAAAGGCGCCAAAGGAAACCGGGTTGCTCATGGCGAGCAGCGCCGCGCCAATGAACGCAGCCCAGAAACCCGGCTGCTCCATATTGAGATTACCCGCGTAGCTGGGATCGAATGGCCCGGCGAACGCAACGATGCCCAGCAGGAACAACAGGCTGGACGCCCAAACGGCGATCTTGTTGACCCACAGCATGAAGCGAAAGCCGTAGATGCACACTATCAATACCAAGAGAGCGAACAGGCCATAGGCCAAGCCCAGTGTCAGGTCTGTTTCCGGCAGGCCAATCAGTCGTTTGGCGCCGCCAATCAGGGCGTCACCAGAGCTCCAAACCGACAGCGAAAAGAAGGCTGCGGCAGTAAGCAGCGAGAGAAAGGAGCCGACTATGCGCCCGTGCACACCAAAATGGGCACCGGACGAGACGGCGTTGTTAGTGCCGTTCAACACGCCAAACAAGCCCATGGGAGCAAGAATCAGGGCGCCTACCGCCACGCCGAGAACAATGGCCCATACGCCTGCCTGGAAGGACAGACCGAACAGTACCGGGAAGCTACCCAGGACGGCTGTGGCGAAGGTGTTTGCACCGCCGAAAATCAGGCGGAACAGGTCAGACGGGGTAGCATTGCGTTGACTATCGGGAATCTGTTCGACACCGAAAGTTTCGATGCGCGTCGAATGGCTCATGTGTTTCTCCAGCGCCTATCACATTTTTATTAGAGCAGCGCAGGCACGCCGCCCTCGTTATTCACCCCTGACAGTTGTCAGGTGGTGGTGCATTGGCAATACGGCAAAGCCGCGAGGAGCCGACTGGGCTCCAATACCCGCAAGGGTGGTGTATCCGACATGGCGAGCTTCAAGTGGCTCGCTCATGCCTGTTTTCAGCTCGTACTTGGCGCTGATAAATGCTCGTGGCAAGCCAGCCACCGTGCTCCGTCGTAGCGGAACACAATAGTCTCCCGTTCGCTAAGGTGTAGTTCGTCACCGCCGGTGCGTAGGTGCGTGGCGACGTCATGAATAAAGATGGCTATATCGCCCTGTATGCTTACATGGGCGTTGCTTGAGCGGCAGCCGAGCACAGCAAACCCCTCTGCCTGCCATTGCTGCCATAGCGTGAAATATTCACGGCGTGACAGAAGAGGCCTCTCCAGAGTGTGGAAAACGAAGGTGGCCTCCTCGCTGAAGCAGGCGAAATAGCGGGCCGTGTCGTTGCTAGCAAAGGCAGCTACCAGCTCAGTGGCGGCTGTTTGGACCTCGCCCTCACGGCTCATCGCCGTACGACCCCTGGCAGCACGCAAAGCATCTCGTAGAGTAGGTTGGCGCCAAGCAGCGACGTGTTACCTGTAGTGTCGTAGGGCGGGGACACCTCAACCAGATCGCAACCGATCAGGTTTAAACCATGGCAACCCCGGATGATTTCCAGCGCCTGGATGGTCGTAAGACCACCCACTTCCGGCGTACCAGTGCCTGGCGCCCAGGCCGGATCGATGCCGTCAATGTCAAAGGACAAGTACACCGGGCCGCCATCGACTTTGGCGCGCACCTCTTCCATCAGCGGCGTCAGCGAGCGGTGCCAGCACTCTTCGGCCTGCACCACACGAAAGCCCTGATCACGGCTCCAGTTGAAATCGTCTGCAGTATAGCCCTGGGCTCGCAGTCCGATCTGCACCACTCGCTCGCTGTCGAGCAGCCCTTCCTCCTGGGCACGGCGAAAGGTTGTGCCGTGGGCGATTTTCTCGCCGAACATATGATCGTTAACATCAGCATGGGCATCGACATGCACCAGGCCAACCTTGCCATACTTCTTCTTCATTGCCCGAAGGATCGGCAGGGTCAGCGTGTGGTCACCGCCCAGGGTTAGCGGGATGATGTCTCGTTCGAGGATGCCATCGTAGTGCGCTTCAATAATGCGCACGGCATCGAGCAGGTTGAAGGTGTTGATGGGCACATCACCGATATCAGCGACGTTCAGGGAGTCGAAGGGGGCAGCGCCGGTAGCCATGTTGTAGGGTCGTATCATCACCGATTCGCTACGGATCTGCCGGGGGCCGAAGCGAGTACCGGAGCGCAGCGAAGTACCAATGTCGAGGGGAATGCCGACGAAGGCAGCATCTAGCCTGTTCAGTTCATCGGGCGTCTGCACATGGGGTAGGCGCAGCATGGTGGCGATCCCGCCGAAACGGGGCATTTCATTACCGCCCAAGGGCTGGTGGAAACTGTTATCCACGATAGGCCTCACGATTTTGTTGTGTACTTGTAAGGATTCTGTTCTGGGAATAGGGCGTGATAAATCCCTATTGGCAAATAATTAGTTCAGAGATTTCTAAACTATTGGCAGGCGTTCGGCGTGGTTAGTGAACCCTATGAAGTCTCATCATGCTGTCTGCATTGCCCGATGTGAACCTGTTACTCATCCCTGCGTAGTGCGCATTAAGGTTCTGCAGCGGTCTAGACAGCGTTGAAGAACATCCACTTAATCTGCACCTATATAAGCCCGCTGAAAGCAGTGCTCGGTATCGTCTTCTGCCCCCTTCGTAACTAATCCCATTCTTACCAAGGATCAAAACGGTATAGCTGCATAAATACTGAGGAGCCAGTAAGTATCTTTTTTAAGTAACTTGCATAGATGCTGGGGCTAAAATCTTCTTTAAGTTATTTATTCCGCTGCGTGATTGCTATCACGTTTTAGGCTGACAAAGGGCACAAAATGGTCTCTCGAATGATAGTATTTGGCCATCATTTGGCGATAAATACTTTTGAGAAATCACAGGGAAGGGTAAGGAAACTCATGGAAACCAGAGCCAGCTTGACCCATTCAAGCTGCAAGACATGCAGCGATCTAGAGCATTAAGAGCTTGGCAGCGTTTAATCCTTATGAGCAATGCATAAGTAAAAACGACGTAAACATCCCTGCAGCTAAAACGGCGCCATTTATAAAGCCGTACCAAGCGTGTTAAGCATTCACCGATCGCTAAGGTTATTTATGTTCCAGATCAAACCGCTCGCATTTGCAGTTCTGTCTATGGTCGCTACTCATGCATTGGCTGAAAGCAACGTAGCCAATGTCTCTCAAGCAGGCGAAAACAACCTGTTCAATGGCACCCAATCTGGTCAGAGCGGCAGGATTACTGCCTCACAAGATGGCGCTGGTAACAATGGCTATATTTATCAGGCCGGTGAAGAAAGCGATACTGAGGTGACTCAACAGGGCATCAGCAATAATGCGTCTGTCTACAGCGCTGAAGGTTTAGCTAACACTACTTTTGTTGAGCAAGGCGGTGACACTAACACTGCTACCGTAAATCAATATACGAACACGACTTCTCAGATCGACGTGGTTCAGGAGGGTTCAGCCAATAGCGTGAATACAGTCCAGAACAATACGCTCAGCTCTCACCAGAACGTTGAACAGCGTGGCAACAACAATACTTTAATTGCGAGCCAGAACGCCGATGTATCTCGTCAAAATGTTACTCAATTAGGTAACGATAACGCTACTGTTATCTATCAAAATGACTCTAATCAGGTAGAAGCCGAGATCTATCAAGAGGGCCAAGGGAACAGCGCCTACATTGACCAGTACGCTATTGTTCTGTCCGATGCCTCCATCTACCAGACCGGTTATGCCAACACCACTAATGCCTACCAGCATAACGGCGATAACAACAGTGTAGTGGCTAATCAAAATGGCGGCTTTAACGTCTCTCGTGTAGATCAGGATGGTTCCAATAACCAATTCCGAACTACTCAGACGGGTGATCGCAATCTGATTAGTGGCCAGAATGGCGGCGTTTATATTGGTTCAACCAAGCAAGCAGGCAACTTGAACTTATTAGATGCCACTCAAACCGGTTCCGGTAACGAGTTGTTCTTTGACCAGGGCGGCAATTTGAACGCGCTGTCTGTCATACAGACTGGCGACTATAACGAGCTGGTCGGGTCCAGCACGGGTAACGGCGATATTGTCTCCGCTATTCAAGATGGCTTTAGGCAGATTACTCAGATCAACCAGAACAACGACCTGAACATGGCAACAGTTTCCCAGACTGGCAGCTTTAACACTGTAAATATTGCTCAGACAACGGCTAACAACATAGTCAATGTCGTTCAGAACGGCACTAATAACTCAGCCACTATTACTCAGCACTGAGTCAGGCAATGGAGCAGACCATGATTCCCTCTGCTCCTGAGCTTACACGGTCCATCTGTTAGTGGCCCGTATTTGCGAACAACATTAAGGCCACCTTAAAGGAATCTTAACTGGCGGAATCACTTAGTGATCTCGTCACGTTGGAGCGTGAGGCTACAAAAGCCTTCAGTCATTCATGGAGATAAGAATTATGTATAGTTTGAAACCAGTAGCGTTTGCTGTGCTGGCCGTCATGGCCTCTCAGGCCTTTGCTGAAAGTAATACGGCAGACCTGGCCCAGAAGGGCTCTGTAAATAGCGCATCGATCGACCAAAGTGGCACTAGCATTGGTGCAGTATTGACGCAGGATGGTAGCAACAACACTGCAGATTACACGCAGTCAGGTAGTGCCAACCATGCAGATGCCACTCAGTTTGGTGCCAGTAACAAGCTGACTGTTTCCCAGAAGCAGGGCTCTGCTAACACGATCGAGGCCAATCAGAATGGCGACGTGAACACGGCCGGTTTCTATCAGCATTATAGTAATGACTCTACCACCCAGATTACTCAGTCCGGCAGTCAAAACGGGTCTTCCTCCTACCAGTACTACACGGACACGGCGCAGGCTTCCGTTGACCAAAACGGTGACCACAACAGCTCTACGACGTATCAGTACAATACCGTTCTTGGCTCTGCGACCGTAGAGCAGACGGGCAATTTCAACAAAGGCAAAGTGAAGCAGATCGGCGCTGAAGCGTCGTCTGGTACTGTTGCACAAGACGGCAACTTTAACCAGGCTGAAGTATACCAGGAAGCCTCTTGGAGCTCTGCTACAGTCAATCAGGATGGCAACTACAATATTGCCAAGACCTCTCAAATTGAGGGCAGCGAGAACACGGTTACCGTACGCCAGACTGGCGACGATAATACGGCTGACCTTAAGCAGACAGGCGTCTTGAATCAGATGACTGTCACTGAAGCCGGCAACGCGAACGATGTAACAGCCTCGCAAACCGGCGGCAACATGAATGATATCTCGGTCACTGTAAATGGCGATCTTAATGAGCTGGAAATCACGCAGGTCGGTAATGATCAGAACCTGACCGCTCATCAGAATGGCTACTGGAACGAGATGACCGCTACCCAGGCGGGTAACGCAAACGCCCTGACAGCGTCTCAGTATGGCCGTGAGAACCTGACGACAGTTAGCCAGGCGGGTAACGGTAATATTGCCAATATTACTCAGCGCTAAACACAAGGACAGCCGCAATGTCGGCTGTCCTTCTCTTATGATTTTCTCAGGCCACCAAGAGCATCGGTTAGTTGTGCACCCAGTGCTCAGTGGTTTGGATAAAGACTTGCAAACAGGCGTGGCTATAGGCGAGCAATAGCCCTTGTCTAAGAAATGATAGAGCCGATACGAACTTATATCGGCTTCTTTAAGACCTTACCAAAACCTACTGATCCGATGGCTTATAGGGCTTTGTAGCTGCTGTTTGGCTACGAAAGAAGTATTGCCTCTTCAGGGAATTAGTATCGCTTCTCTAAATCCCATAGGCCGAACCAGAGTACAGCTTGTGCGGTAAAGCCAATCGTAAGGATAAACAGCGCCATGACCATGACTGTCCAATAGGACATGAAGTAGCCATAAAAAGCTACTGGGGTGGCAATCAATCCAATCAGAAGGGGTACGCGTTTGAGCCAGCGGGTCTCATGAGCGGCTTGTACTTTGATCCTGGCAATAAAATGTTCCCTGTCCTTGTGCATAGTGTTTCCTTGCGCGCTTTCGAGGAGGTGTGTGTCTGAGTGCTGTATAGACACCGGGAACACATATACTGTTGCTGCTCGGGTAGCCACCTGCATCACAAGATTGGAATGTTAGGTTTGAAATATCGCTTGGCTCGGACGCCCATGCAGCAGATCCTGCTCCGTTGGCCGATATTGATGAGCACAGTAACGAGCATGATTCTGACATGTATCTGACTAGATACTATCAGGCGCTCACCGGCTCACTGGGCAAGTAAAATTAGCCTACTGCGGCCGCCTCGCAGGTAACCGATTTAGCGAAGCCTTTGAAATAGCCGACTATAAGAAAAGGCGACGTTTAATATAGGCCACCGCTACCGGTCAGAAGCCGACCCCAAATTAGGTCAGCTCCAGACCTAAACGAAATCTTAGAAGATCATGCCGCCCGCGACATCGATCGTAGTACCCGTGACCCAGCCTGCATCGTCTGACACTGCATACACTACCGCCGCAGCAATATCTTTAGGCTTGCCAACGCGTCCCAGTGGGGTTTTGGCGATAAAGAAATCATCCATGCCCCGTGCCGACTCTGCATTTCCTTCTGTATGGACAAATCCTGGTGCGATGCCTACCACGCGAATGCCTCGGGGGCCCAGCTCCATGCCCAGAGAGCGGGTCAAGGTATTGACTGCTCCTTTAGTAGCACAATACACATGCACCTGCGGGTACGGGCTGTGCGCCAGGCCAGAACTGATATTGACGATTACCGAGCCGACCTTCATGACCCGAGCAGCGGCTTGTGTGGCCAATAGCAGCCCACGCACATTTAGGTTGAAATGCTCATCAATGCTTTCAGCACTTAACGTTTCCAGCGAGTCGGCTCTGTATACACCCGCGTTGTTGATGAGAATATCCAGCCTGCCAAACGCTTGGATCGCTGCGTCGATCAGTGGCGCAATTTCGTCCGGACGAGAGAGGTCAGCCTTGTATGCCACGGCTTCTCCACCTGTCGCAGTGATACGTTTAATGATCTTTTCAGCGTCTTCAAGGCTTCGCGAATAGTTAACGATGACTTTGGCGCCTTCGGCAGCCAGACGCTCAGCAATCGCTGCGCCGATGCCTTTGGAAGATCCGGTGACAATAGCAACTTTTCCAGCCAAATAACTCATGCATGTCGCTCCTATTAGAATAGGGCTCCATGTTAGGCTCTGCGAAACTTATTATTTATAGGCGCAATCGGCATGCAGTATGAAGGCCTGCTTCACAATGGAGTCATACGGCCAGATCTCTTGCCAGGTATTGCCGCCTTTGCGCAAGTCGCCAAATACGGCAGTTTTACCAAAACAGCTGCGATGATGGGTATCTCACCATCAGCCCTTTCTCAAACCCTGCGCACACTGGAACGTCGGCTCGGCGTGCGTCTATTGGAGCGCTCGACACGAAAGGTTGGCTTAACCGAGTTTGGTCAACGCTTTTTGCAACATACACAGATAGGCCTGACCGCCTTAACTGCGGCAGTCGAAGACGTTAACGAACTGCGTGATAAGCCTACCGGGCTGCTTCGACTCAACCTTTCTCGGACTGCGGCTGATATCGTGCTGATGCCTCACTTGGTGAGCTTCATGGATGCCTTTCCTGATATTACGCTAGAGATCAACTGCGATAATGCCTTGCTGGATTTGGTGGCTTACGGCTTCGATGCAGGTATTCGGGTCGGCGAAAACCTAGCACAGGATGTTGTGGCGGTACCCATGGGTGGCTCGCACCGTATCGCCACTGTCGCAGCGCCCAATTATCTACAGGGACGTGAACATCCTTGCATACCTGAAGATCTTCGCTTGCATCGCTGCCTCAACATCCGCTTGCCCGATGGTGTATACCGCTGGAGTTACAGTCAGAATGGACGCACTGTAGAGATCCAGCCTCCCGGCCCGGTGATTACTAACGATGCAGATACTTTAATGCAGGCCATCCGCGCGGGGGCTGGCATAGGATGCGCATTCGAAGCCCAAGTGCAAGCCGACATTGATAACGGAAATTTGATCGCAGTGCTCCGCCCTTGGTGGCCCAGCGTCTCGCCGTTTTACCTTTACTACCCAAGCCGTGTCCACGTTCCGCGTAAACTGCGTGCATTTATTGACTTTATGAACGCGCGGTTGAGCCCATGAACGTAGTCTATAGGAAGCATTAATCTTCCATCTGAAACAGGACTACACTTGGCCTGCTGTCAGACCTATCGTGATCATCAAACACGATGCATAAGGATTTACTTAGGAAGACTTTTCCAGAAGGCTCCTGGAGCTACAGAGATTCAACTCATATTCACTTAGATGCTTGACTAAAATGAAGAGGAGCCACACAAGATGCGGAGCTGGCGAAGCACCATTTCAAATGATATATACGAGGTAATGTAGTCAGGCCCTATACAAGGTTCGAGGCGGCTCATAGTACGTTCGTATAACTGGGAAGCGCTGCTCTATAGTTTTATAAAATTGACTACAGTAGCCGTGGGAAAAGGTCTTTAGTCATGACTACATCTATATTTTATAGCGCCTTAAAGACAACTTCTTTGGAATCTGCGATCTATCTTTTAGGTTCCTAAAAGTTAATGTTGCTTGATGGAGGTCTGAGGGTTGAGTAAGCAGTCTTCTGCTACTTAAGCGATATGCAATCGTATCCGTTAAGTTACTTTCCTTGACTCAAGCTAATAGTGGCCGAGCAGAGGTTGATAAAAATACCTAGAAGTCCAGCTTTATTAAACTGTGCTGCGCTTATCCTTTGGTCATGCAGCAGCCTGGCTATGCTATTAAGGTTACTAAAAATAGTTACCTTAAAGAGCTTGGCTTGGACTATAGAGGATGCGGAGGCGGGAGAAATTGAAGGAACCAGCCGTAAAAGCAGAGAATTGCTTTGACTTACGGCCGGTCCTGTAAATAACACACTAAATCACCAGTTAATGGAAACACTCGTAACGCTATAAAAACGCCAGGTTAGTTGATGGGCAGTACCGCAGGGCTTGCTTACGTGTACTGGTTGATAAGGAAGCAAAACTGCTTTCCTTAAATTCAGGTATAGCTCCTCACTATTAAGCCTTCAAGCCCATTTGTCGCTTCTGACTGATTATGTCGGTGACAGCGCTTTTTGCCCTCAAACCTGGAAGTCGTTAAAACAGAAAGGCCTTGCTAACAAGTCCAGCGATTACTATATTCAAACACATGCCTATAACTCAGCTCACCTCGATTACCACCACCGCGACCGCTAAGGGCGGGCCGTGTAAGGTATCGTGAGCAAGAGATAGCGACCGAACCCAAAGGCCCCGCCAGTGATGGTAGGGCCTTTTATTTTGTCCTTACGTCACTAGTTAACGTAAGGAGATGATCGATGTATGCACTCTTGATCCTTGATATGCAGGTAGGCCTGTTTCATGGCCCTGACAAACCCTGGCTTGGCGAGCGCTTACTTCTCACACTGAATGACCTTGTCCATCGGGCTCAGAAGGCCGGCTCCCCTATTTTCCTTGCAAGGCATGTAGGTCCCGCCGGGAGTCCAATTGAACCGGGTAGCCCTTTTACCCAGTTGATAGAGGGGCTGGCTCTTAACGGCACAGAAATCATTTTCGAGAAAACCAGGCCTAATGCGTTCGCCTGTACCCATCTTGCCGATGAGCTCCACTCTCAGGGCGTTAAGACTATCGTAATCACAGGCATGAAAACTCAATACTGCGTTGATAGTACGTGCCGTGCAGTGCGGGACTTGGGGTTTGAGGCCATCCTGATAGAGGATGGGCATACCTGTTCGGATACTCCATTGCTAAGTGCTGCGGCTATCATCGATCATCATAACGTGACCCTTGCTGGAGCTTTTTGTCGGGTTATGAAAGCCGCGGAGTGCCAGTTCTTATAGCTGGCCTGTCCATTTAACAGCACTGCAGCGAATACTCATGGCTCGCGCAGTGCTTTGGTTCTGTAGTCGCTCAGGCGTACCGTAGTAACTACAGTATTTATGAATGCCCTAATACGGCCCAGGGTTGCACATCCTTCAAACGGCTCGATGGCCATTGTGTTGGTAGTAGCTACCATGCCCGCCATTTTTCGACTGGCCGCCCGTTAAATTGCAAGCGCCAGCGCTTGGTCTTAGGCGGCAGAGGCTACGGAAAGAAGCTTGATAGAACAGGTGTTGGGTCGATCAATAATCACTTATGAGAAGCAGCAATGTGTTCCTAAAAGCGGGATGATGTTACTGCTTGCCATACATCTATGGGACCCGAGATCGTTTAAGCATTAACAGAGCCAAGCCAGCAACTCAAATTACCGAAGCACCATAATTAATACGCTGATATAAGCCGAAAAAGTGACCAGCCTCCAGCGCCTTTCCCATTAATTGCAATGTGACCAGTGCAACCAACGCGCACAGTATTGAGAAGAGGGTAAAAGGCATTGATTGCAATAGTTTGCGCCCTAGATAAATCCATACAACACTAGCTAGAAATAGCGATACAAACATAACCAAGCCGCTGTAGTTATGGATCGTTTGGCTGGTACTTGGACTTTCGAGCTTGCAACCTACATCACATGAGAAATAACCGGTGCAGAAGCTGGCTATGCCGTGGGTGATAATGAGCAGTCCAGTAAGCATTGCCAGCTTTGATTCCCTAAAGGTTCTGATGATAGCGATACCAAAAACAATAAATAGACAACCGAGAGGGTAGTTGTTCATGAGTGGTGAGAGCACGTGAGTAGGGGCTTCTTCAGCGCCTAACTCACTCATTGCCTGATTAATCTGACTGTATTCTGGATAGAGTAGGCCGGTAGCCATTACACCTATAAAAAGCCAGAAAGGGATAATAAGACCAGCACGATAAGCAAATTTATAGCGGAAGGAAGACAACGTCGAAGTCCTGTTCGTTGTTAATTTTCTTTACCAACTCAAGGCAGTAGAACCCAGTAAAGACCAATAGAAAACATAGCCTAAAACTTCAGCGTCCGCACATAGCCGTTGCCGCCCCTAGAAAGCTAACTGAAGTAGTGCTGTGCTTATTGCTCACATCGGTAGCCGCAGAGACATAGGCTAATAACTACCTATAATGATTTTCATCTAAAGGACAGAGACAGAGACAGAGACAGAGGCAGAGCCTGTCTGGATGGGAGGGAGAGGGATATTAAAGCAGCCTATAAACATAGTTGCTTTATAGCATTATTTTAACGCGTTAAGCTAAATGCTGGAGGCGTCATGTACAAGCTTTTTGGAGCAGAGGGCTCCGGTTCGGCTGCTATCGAAATCGCTCTCAAGTATTGTGATGTGGACTATCAGTTGGTGACAGCGAGTTCTTGGCTGGCGGGGGAAGGTAGCGACGTACTGAAACAGCTTAACCCACTCACGCAGGTGCCTACGTTAGTTACTGATGACGGCACAGTATTAACCGAAAGCGCAGCAATAATGATCTTTCTAGGGTTGGAGTTTCCCTCCTCCGGACTCCTTTCCCGAAATCATATCGAGCGAAGCCAGCAATTGCGAAGCCTGGTCTATATAGCTGCCAACTGCTATTCGCCTATCGGTATTATCGATTATCCTGAGAGATGGTTGCCGACTAGCGCAGAGGAGCACTTAAACCTGCTTAAGGTCGGGGCAAAATTACGTCTGTATGACCACTGGAATAAGTTCAGTGATCTGTTTGGATCTACTGCTTTCTGGCATCCTGAAAGCCCGTGCGCGCCAGAAATTTTAACATCTGTAGTAACCCGCTGGAGCGGAACACGTGAGTACTTGAGTGCATCACGGCCGGATTTTTACGATTCGCTACTGCTTATAGATTGCCAGCCTATTGTCTGCTCGGTGAATCAGCGTCATTGGTGCACTGATGAAAGCGTCAAAGCACTGTAGTCGTACTTGCAAGACGGGTTGAATAGCAGCAATACTATGCAGGCCCTCTTTGCTCCTGCTGCTATTTTATGCGCGCTACTGGCTCTGGCCATCTCTCTATCGCTTTTGGATCAACGCTTCGTGGCGGATCTGTAGTGCATTATCTCTTTCTTGATCTCAGCTTGTTGCATACCAGAGTTCTGAATTGCCCTTATGGCAGGGCGGCGTTCTTATTATGGGCAGAACTACAAAGGCTACGTACCTTGCGGTCACACAAAGATTAGATGCACGCTGATTTGTTTAAGTACCGATCAACCTGTTGTTTTCAGAACACAAGCATTCAGCTGGTAAAAATCTCAAATCCTTGATGATGTTAATTCGATATTAATCGAAAGGGTTTTAAAGTTTTAGAGGCCCTATAAACTTTAATCATTCCAGTCAAGGCGTCAGCTGAAAGCTACTCAAGCTTTGCCACTAAAAAATATTAAATCCTTGAGTGTGTAACTTTTCTTTAAGACATTGCCTGTAGATTATTGCTTTGCAGGCTATCAATTAGGTCGGCTATTTATTTCTTGCCAGAAAATTTCATGGCTGAGGCTGGTTTGGCAATGTCTATAAAATTACAAGTATTTGCTGTAGTACGAAGCAGTAGTGTCACATTAATACTGTCTGCTTTTACCTGCTATTGCCTTGCTCAGACTTCGAATGAAGTGGATGAAATGGCAGTGGGTGACTTGGAAGAGGTGACATGCGGTGCAGCAGCTAATATTACAGCTCGTGTCATTTGTAAAAAGCAGTTCGTAGCTACGCATAAAAGCGCTCAGAATCATAATGATGAGCTTAATGAAAAAAATGAGCAGCTCGAATCGGAAGAAGCCTTGAGCCAGGAACGAACAGTCACGACAAGCACCTCGGGCACGCTGACCAAGTGAAACTATAAGAGCAAAGGGCTTATATGACGCATGGATAGATCCTGGAGTTTTATGTAGGAGACTTCCCTAATGCCTGCATCAGTCGCGTAACGCCTGCCTGTGCCTCTAATGGATCGACCAAAATTAATCAGATGCCTTTTCAGATGCCCTCTAATCGGCAATTTATATGGCCGACTGAACTGATCCTCCTCTTGCCCCCTCGATAAATAAGGCCTCTAAAGCTACGTGTTGGGTGCTTGTTCAGGTACGTTTTGCTTAGAAACACTGTGTATCCACTCAGAGGCCTTACCGGGTAAACCATTTGATAAAACGTGCGGGCCGTGATGAAGCAGGAATTAGATTTTCAGGTATTGTTCGAAGCGCTTCCCCATCTTGTACTGGTCCTGTCTACAGGCCCTGAATTCATCATGCTCGCAGCCAATGAAGAGCGGTTACGTGGTACGAATACCCGGCGTGAGGACTGCATAGGTCGCTCGATATTTGAGGTGTTTGGTAAAAACCCGGAGGAGCAGTCAGAGTTCGGTGCGGGGGTCTTGCGTGCTTCACTGGAGCGTGTTGTACAGACCCGAGCGCCCGATCGTATGGCCATTACTAAGTACGATATTCCACGTCCGGCAAGTGAGGGTGGAGGCTTCGAGGTACGCTACTGGAGTCCGCTCAATACGCCCGTCCTTAATGCGCAGGGTGAGGTTGTCTATATCATCCATCAGACGGAGGATGTGACCGAGCAGGTCATAGAGCAGCAACGTTCCAATTCAAGTCTTAAAGTCACAGATGAACGCTTTCGAGCCGCGCTGCTGGCATCAGAAGCGGGGATCTTTGACTGGTATATCGATGAGGATCGGCTCTACTTTGATAATGCGTTACAGCAGCTGTTCAAGCTGCCTGATGTTCTTACGCATAATGCCATTGAGCGTTTTGTTGACTATGTCCATCCGGATGATCGGGGGCAGGTGCGTTTGTCATTTGCTCAATGTGCTCAGGGACGTGATTTTGTCTTGGAGTTCCGGCTACACCGTACCGCCACCGAGCAGTGGTTGGTCTGTAAAGGTAAGGTCTTTAGAGATGCCTCAGGCAGCCCATCTTATGTAACAGGGACCTGTGTCGATATTAGTGCCCGAAAACAAGCCGAGAACACACTACGTGAGCTCAACGAAACCCTCGAGGCGAGGGTGGCTGCGGAGGTGGCTGAGCGCACCAAGGCAGAAGATGCGCTTCGTCAGGCTCAAAAAATGGAAGCAGTAGGCCAACTCACAGGCGGAATTGCCCATGATTTCAATAACCTTCTCACTGGAATCATTGGTAGCCTGGAGCTGATGCAGCGACGTCATAGCATGGGTGACTGCAAGGGTGATGAGCGCTATATCAACGCGGCTGTAACGTCGGCCCAACGGGCTGCGGCGCTAACCCAGCGGCTGTTAGCCTTTTCCCGCCGACAGACATTGGATCTCAAGCCCGTGGATGTCAATCAGCTGGTGGCGTCACTTGAAGACCTGCTGAGCCGAACGACCGGAGAAAATATAAAGGTTATAACTGACTTGAGTGCAGGCTTGGCTCTCGCCTGCATGGATGCCAATCAGTTGGAAAGTGCATTGATTAACCTGATTATCAATGCACGCGATGCCATGCCAGGAGGTGGCCTGATCACGATCTCAACCGATTCTCGCCATATAAAGAGCGAGCATGAGGCTGAACTGATTGGCCTTAAGGAAGATGATTATGTGGTATTGACCGTGTCGGACACCGGTACGGGAATGACGCCTGAGATTCTGGCGAAAGTGTTCGAGCCCTTTTATACAACCAAGCCTATCGGCCAGGGGACCGGTCTTGGCCTATCCATGGTCTATGGCTATATGAAACAGGCTAAGGGAACAGTCCAGATCGTATCAGAACCTGGGATCGGAACCAGCGTTTATTTATACATGCCTTGCTACAAAGGTGGCGCCAGTACGCTTCCAGGTACGACCACCGAAGCATCGCCCTTGGGGTCAGGTGAGACTGTTCTGGTGGTTGAGGACGAGTCTGTGGTTCGCTCATTGATCGTCGAAGTATTAGATGAGTTAGGCTATCAAACGCTTGAAGCGGCAGATGCTCAGGAAGCTATCCCATTATTAGAAGGTAATCATGAAATCGATCTGATGATTACTGACGTAGGACTTCCAGGCATGAATGGGCGTCAGCTCGCTGATTTTGCCCGATTAAGCCGTCCTGAATTAAAGGTCCTCTTTGCTACAGGGTATGCGGAAGGTTCCAACGTAAGCGGTTACTTAGCGCCAAACATGGAGATCATTACCAAGCCTTTTGCGATTGATGCGCTTGCTAATAAGATCAATGCGATGCTTAAAGCCTCTTAGGCTATTTGCCTAGCACTGTTTTTCTTATGTTTAGGTTGCTTCAATGAACTAACGCTCATAGGTATTACCTGTGCTTGTAAGCCTCATAGATAGCTGTTCAGTTCTTCTGGTGAAAAGATCAGGGGCCGTCTATCAAGACGACCCCTGAGTCACTTATAAGCTTAAGCGCTTAGTTGGCTAGCACCGCTAGCGTTTTCGGATATCCCACCACCGAGCCACTTACGGCAGCGCCGTCGAGGTAAACCCCTAGGTTTTTACCTGCCTGGACATAGGTGATTTTGCGGACCTCACCATTGGCCAGGCGTACCGATGCACCCACTTTGAATGCAGCCTGATTAGCTGCCGTTGCAGGGATCGAGAAGCCTGGTTTCTTGCGATACACTCCGCTCAGCCAATCCGTGTTGGTAAAGTCATTGACCGTACTGATGGCTACCACTGCTGACACGGGAGTCAGCTTATTGGGATAGCCCACAGCAGAGCCATTGACTGGAGCCCCCTCAAGATACACAGCCATGTTTGTACCGATATGAACATGAGTGATCTTGCGGACTTCACCATTGGCCAGACGTACTGAGGCACCTACTGTAAATGCAGCTTTGTTAGCAGCGCTTGCAGGGATCGAAACACCGGGTTTCTTGCGGTAAACGCCATTGAGCCAGTCAGCGTTGGTAAAGTTATTGATTACGCTACCCACTGCATTGTCGATCGCTGTAACAGGCGTCGTGGTTACTGGGGCCGTCGGTGGTACTGGTACCGAAGGCGACGGTGTTGTTGAGGAACCAGTACCTGCAGACGGTGCGTTTGCAACCGGAGTTGTACCTGTCGAAGGCGTGGACGCCGGCGGAGTAGTGGGAACGCTTGCCTTCTTCGGACCAAAATCCGTACAGCTAGTGTTGTCCATGTACTTCTTGAGAGTCGGCCACTGCGGACGTTCTACACCATTGATAGGCTCAACCGACATGAAGTAGTTGCCCCAGCCTGGGCCTGCTGCCCAATAGGAAGCTGGTACGCAATTCTCCTTCAGGTACGCCAGCATGTTGTCCATCAGGATGTTCCAGCGTGGGTTGTTATCCGGTACACCAAACTCACCGATGTAGCCACGCTGACCATGCTTTTTCAGCCACTCCACAAAAGGCTTGACCCGGTTGACGCCATACATCACGTCAAGCTTGTTAACGTCCACATCGCCATAGCTGCCGCCCGCGTTCTCATCAAAATAAGAGTGCGCCGAGAAGATGATGTTGTTGGACGGGTCCTTCAGGTTCAGCAGGGGATCGTTCCACTCTGCCCAACGGGTCGCGCTCGACCAGCCGTTACCTTCCACAATGATTGGGCGCGTCTTGTCTACTGCACGCACGCCGTTGATACCGTACTGGGCAGCCGTTGCCCAATAGGCCAGTGCGCCGTTGGGCTCGTTCATGATGTCATAGGCGTACAGCGCGGGCTGTTTGCTCCACTGCTGCGCGATCTTGGTCATGATCTCCTGGTAGCGCGCATAGGGGACGCTACTGGTACCAATCACTTGTCCGCGATAACGCGCATAGTTATGCAGGTCAAGGATGATCTTGATGTTGTGCTTTTGGGCGTAGCCAAACGTACGGTCGATCAGGGCTACATAGGTAGGATCCAGTGGTCCACCCAGCTTGGGCTGTAAGCGCTCCCAGATAATGGGAAAGCGAAACGTCTTGATGCCCCGGGCGCTCCACTGCTGGAAATACGACTCGATCGGGAAAATGTAGTTGGTACCATTGATGCCAGGAAGCACATGAGGCGCAAATCCCGCACCGGAGAGGTTAAGGCTCACCAGGTCAATGGGTTCCGCCTGTGCCGCTGTGCCGCCGAAGGCTAGGCCTGCCAAAAGAGGCAGGGTCTTGAAAAAACGCTTGGGGGAAAAAAGAGACATACTCACCATACTGCTCTGCTAGTGATGGGTGTGCGTCTGCCCTTCCTTAGAAATGACGTTAAACCCGAAATAAATGTGTGGTGAAAATTTAAAAACACCGATGTCGCGCTTCCTGACGCCGCTAAGGAACTAACAAGACGTGTGCCAAAATCTATACATAAAAAGAAACATTTAGGATTAAAGTCCTAATAGCTTTACTGAATCGTTCTGCGACAAGGGTTCAGTAGGAGATAACCGTTCGTCGGTATAGGGTTTAGCCAAGCCAGGTGTTCAGTGCACTTGGCACGGAAAAGTTAGAAAGCCAAAAAGCTGACTTTTAAGCGCACAGGATTCCTTATCCTGAGGGCTGGCCAAGGTTTGTTGAAGAGACAGTTCAGGGTGCTTGTAAAGAGAAGGTGAAGTTGCCTAAGTCGAGCTTTATTTTTTCAGAGCAAAGCAACTTTTTATGCGGCGTCTGTCCTAGTAGCTAGCGGCGAGTAACTAATTTCTATCTATTGAAAATAGGCATAGCAAAAGCCGCCAAGGGAATGGATAACTTCAATAGAGGCTAAGAATAATGACAACGACCCTCCAGCAGCGCCGCGAACAGTTAAATGTCCTTATGCAAGAGTATCAAACCAGAGCGAAGGCCTTAGGCATTCACTTTGATTTGAAAAAAGCAAAGCTTGCCGCTCGAAGGCAAGTGCTGGGAAATTGAGTTGTTGGAAACCGCAAGGCTAGGAAAGTCATGAGTCAGAAGGAGGGCAGCTATCAAGATTGATTGAAGCCGCCTTTCGCAACACGATGAGGGTGTAAGTTAGCAAAATGACTTACACCCTCATCGCCTCTGGATAGGCCTTCACTGAATTTTTGACAGCGAGCATCTAATCCGAGCTCTCTGCTCGTTCATCAACGTGTAGCGTTCAGCGCCGTTCTGAACTACGAAACGTTACACAAGCGACCGGATAGCCGAATCGTTGCTATTACAAAAAAGAAAACCGTTTAGAGGTCGTTTCTAATTGATCGCTCTCACACCTCTATAGCCGTGATTTACATTAGGCTCGATGCCACCGCTACTGCTGTTGAGCACCATCCACGATAGTTGATCAACTTATCTGTCGGACTCTGTTGCTAGTCTATCAATCTGGTCTTTAATTAGCCTAGCCAGCTAATGATTTTGGACACAGCTTAATATGCAGGCTCGTAGAAAACCTTCCAGTTCTAAGCAAGCCCTTAGGCTAGGCTTGATTGCATTAGGAGCAGCTTCACTTCCCCTCTGTTATCTAATCGCAGCGCAGGATAGTGGTTATGAACATAAAGGTATTTTAACGTTTTTTTCGCTTATCCCCTTTTTCCTGTTCTTTCTTTTTTGTTTGATCCGCTAAGAGCCTACGGTGGGTAATGCCAGAGCAGCATCGGGGCGCATTTATAGCCTGTAGGCTTTCATTGCTAGAGTGCTTTTATCGCCTAACAAGGTTGAACTGATAACAAAGCTGGATAGGAAAGCAGCAAAGAACAAACAGCTTTTGCTGTTTCCATTGGATTTGGCGGTTTGCTTTATTACCTGTCTGATGTGTCGATATATTCAGGTGGCATTCGGATTCCCGTGCTATTTGCTATTAGCACGGCTTAAAACAATGGCATGTGGCCATGTCTTGTAGATTGGCACACGTACCAACGATACACGCGGGTAGGGCGGGAAGGTATTTTAGGGCACCAAGAATTACAGCATTACTACCCCTTGGTTTTCCATGGGGTGATTTCAGTCAGTGGCCTTATACGTCTTTGGAAACCCACTTTGACCTGCTTCTGCTGTACTGACGTCGAACGCATGCACAGCGTTATAAAAACTAAATATGCTTACATAGCCTTTAAAGGTTACTAAAGGACCGCTACTGAAAGCAGCTAGACGTTAGAAGGCGATAATGTCACTGGTTTTCAGCCGGATCGGGCGTGAGCCTTTCTAATTTAGGCCATATCCAATCCACAAATGTTCTCACGCGCGGTGAAAGCTGCAAAGCATGGGGATAGACCAGATGGATGGGTATATCCGTGGGTTCGAAATCTTTAAGGATTCTGACCAAGCTACCATTAGCAAGCTCATCGGCCACCTGATAATGCATCAATCGCGTAACACCTAAACCTTGCATGCAGGCCAGGCTAGCGGCTCGAATCTGGTTGCACACCAGCCGCGGCGTAATCTGTTCAACCAGCTCTTTTCCGTCGTGTCGGTAATACCATTGCCGGCCTTGCGAGGCTAACGAGATGCACGAGTGCTCTCGCAGGGCTTGCGGGCTATCAAGAGCGGAGGAGGTGCAAAGGTAATCAGGGCTGGCGCAGGTTATGAGTCGGGTGACGCCTATCTTCCGCGCTACCATTGTTGAGTCACGAAGGTGCCCGATACGTACGGCAAGATCCAGGCGCTCATCGAGCAAGGGGACTATCTCATCGCTTAGCGTCAGCTCAGCGCCCATTTCTTCGTGATCTTTAAGAAAGGCGTTTACAAGGGGCGCTACATAACGTTGTCCGAACTCAACAGGTGCTGTTACTCGGAGCATGCCGCGAACGATACCATCGCGAGCCTCCAGTCGGCGCTCTATATCGTCGAAGTCTTCGAGCATGCGACGGCTCCAGGCTAAATACTCCTCACCTTCAACGGTGAGAGCCATGCGTCGAGTGTTGCGGTTCAATAAGCGAACCCCCAGGTAGCGCTCCAATGCCGCTAACGAACGTACAAGCGAGGCTACAGACTGGCCTGTTGCATCAGCTGCTGAACTCAAGCTTCCGCTTTCAACAATCCGAATGAAATTGGCCATTGCCTTGAGTCTGTCCATTACCACCTTCGATCTGTGCAATTCATGCATAAGTATTGTCAGGTTCGCGGCATAGGTGAAACAGATGGATCAGTAGAGACTTAAGCACCTGATGCCAACTGGAGCTTCAACAGATGAGCCAACGACCAAGCCCTGCTCGGATTCTCTCATACGATCACATTGGAATTCGTGTCAGCGAGAAAACCCGTGCGATGGCTTTTTACCAAGCGCTAGGATTTGTGGAGACCGCCTGTTTTCCGCTGAGTGAGGCCAATGAAATGCTCAGCCCGGATGGGGTACGTATAAATTTGATCTTCAATGGTACTCGCGTACCCAATGCTCACAACGTTCTGCTGGATAACCCAGTAAAGCTGCCTGGCGTAACGCATCCTGCTTTCATTGTGGATGATCTTGGTGCACTACAAGTGTGGCTGGGCGAGCAGGGGATCGTTATCACAGAGGGGCCGCATCCTATCGGCCCTAGACGAGTTGCGATATTCATTCGCGATCCCGACGGTAATGTTCTTGAGTTCAATCAGCTCGTTGAAGGAGATGCACAATGAAATTGTACGATCTGGACGCGTCTGGGAACTGCTATAAAGTCAGGCTCTTTGCATCTTTGGCTAACATTGAACTGGAAAGGATTCCAGTGGATTTCCTGAGCGGAGCACATAAACAACCACCACTTTCTCTACTCAATCCGTTGGGCCAGCTGCCTATCTTGGAGGACGGAACACATGTTCTCAGAGACTCGCAGGCCATTCTGGTATACCTCGCCGGCCTATACGGCGGTCTGGCATGGTGGCCAGCTCATCCACAGGGTCAGGCTGAGATTGTTCAATGGCTTTCTTTTGCCGCCAATGAGGTTCAGCACAGCCTTTGTGCCGCACGGTTAGTGGAAAAATTTGGATATGCGCTGGATAAATCGCAGGCGCTTGCCAAGTCCACCATAACGCTCTCTATACTTGATGGGCACTTGGAGCACAATCATTGGCTTGCAATGGGCCGACCCACCATTGCCGATTGTGCGGTCTATCCCTACGTCGTGCTGGCGCCAGAGGGGGACGTCGATCTTAAGCCCTATAGCCATATCATACGTTGGATCAATCGGGTAGAAGAGCTGCCCGGCTATCTGCAAAAACCCTGATCAGCTTATTCTGAGCGATGAAGCAGGCAGTTTTCTACTGCTAGCCAGCGCACCCGTTGCATGCAGTGGCTCCGCCAGCGGTATGTTGGATACTACCTGCTGGCAGGGCTATGCGATCGGTGCCGTGCTAGCTGCCCCTAAGCGTGTCCGTATCACCAAATAAAGAGAGGCGTGGGTAGGAGCAAGCCTTGCATTAGCACTGATCAGTGCTATTCGCCAAATCACGTTACATCGCAAGTCCTGGATAAACTGCATACCGTGACGTTGGCCGGGCTGGTGTAGCAAGGTCACTGCGACCCGTAGTGAACCCGAACCCTATTACCGGCCGCAGATACCTGAAAAGGTGTGTTTGATCATAGTAGGCAAACGGCAGGATGTACCCTGTTTCGCCCTTGCTTCTTGGCAACATACAAGGCTTCGTCAGCTACCTTCAACAAATGAACTGACCCCCGAATGTTGGACACAACCTTCGAGGGTTCTTTATGGCGAAGTACTCGCTTCAGTTCAAACTCATGGTCATTCGCGATTATCTGGAAAGCGCT
>NZ_BMNW01000008.1 GCF_014646755.1 Pseudomonas asuensis
GGGCTTGTCAACCACGCTTCCCTCCTCCGCTACCATCAGGTCTGGACCTGAACGCTACCAGACAGCTAAGTCATTGATTTACAAGACTTTTTGCCGTTCCGTTGTAGCGGAAGTGGGGCGCATTATAGGCCTATGAATCAGCAGGTCAAGCTTTATTTCAGGCTACTCGCTTTTAACGACAATACGAGCAAATGCCTTCTTTCCCGCCTGGCAAATATGAGTATCGCCTATTTTAAAGACAAAGCTTCTATCTATTACTTCGCCATCAATCTTTACGCTACCCGCATTCAATAAGTCTCGGGCAGCAGCCGAGTTCTTTACCAGACCTGCTCGGTTTAGGACCGCAGCAATTGGCATATCCTCTGCGGCTAATAACTCCACTTCTGGTATTTCTTCTGGCAGCTCACCGTCCTTCATACGATTACCTGCAGAACGGTGAGCAGACGCAGCCGCTTCCTCTCCATGGAACCGGGCAACGATCTCCTCGGCCAACTTAATCTTTATATCGCGAGGATTGGCGCCCGCTTCTACATCTCGGCGAAACGCTTCGATCTCGCTCATCTCTCTAAAGCTTAGAAGCTCAAAGTAGCGCCACATAAGCGAGTCAGGCATAGAAACGATCTTGCTGTACATGACGCCAGGCGACTCTTGGATACCTATATAGTTACCAAGCGACTTTGACATCTTCTTAATGCCATCGAGCCCCTCGAGCAAGGGCATGGTCAGAATAGATTGCGCCTCCTGACCATACGCACGCTGCAACTCTCGCCCCATTAGCAAATTGAACTTCTGATCAGTTCCACCCAGCTCTACATCTGCCTTTAAAGCAACGGAGTCATATCCCTGAACCAATGGATAGAGAAATTCATGGATGGCTATTGGCTGATTCGTCTCGTACCGTTTACTGAAGTCATCACGCTCCAGCATACGGGCAACAGTGTACTGAGACGCCAGGCGTATAAAATCAGCTGGCGTAAGCTTCTCCATCCATGTGGAGTTAAAAGCTACTTCAGTTTTTGCCGGATCCAATATCTTGAATACCTGAGCCTTATAAGTCTCGGCATTTTCAAGAACCTGTTCACGAGTCAATGGCGGACGAGTAGCACTTTTACCTGAGGGGTCACCAATCATGCCGGTGAAGTCACCAATTAGAAAAATGACCTGATGACCAAGCTCTTGGAACTGGCGTAACTTATTGATCAGAACGGTATGACCTAAATGGAGGTCCGGCGCTGTCGGATCAAAGCCTGCTTTAATACGCAATGGAGCGCCTTTTTTGAGCTTCTCAATGAACTCAGACTCAACCAAAAGCTCATCAGCTCCACGCTTGATCAGCGTTAACTGTTCTTCTACCGATTTCATTAATCAATCCCGCTTAAATGAATGGCGCAACCATACAAGATCACCTGATAAAAACAAGATTTCCAGAAAACCCTACCTATCAGGCACATATTGAAAATTATTAAGGGTTGTTCGGAACTTTATTTGATTATATTTTAGGCAGTTATTCATGCTCAAAAGCACCGCCTCGCCATGACACAACCAACTTCAAAAAGCCCGCTGTATCCTAAAAGCCATATTTTGGCTGCTAGTGGAGTCGCTGCGCTTCTGAGTTTGGCCCTGCTGGTGTTTCCGTCTCGCGATGTCGAGGCAAAGAAAACGCTCGTTAATATGGATATTCAGAATAGCGCCGAGCGCGTTATTCAAGAGAAGGATGATCTTCGACAGCTAAGCACTCTCTCAGAGCCTGAAACATCCGCGGCCGAAAGCCCATTTGCTAGCATCCCCGAGTCAACCGAAACAGCTCAAGAGCCCAATTCGATTGAACCTACCCCGTCTGAAAGCATCGCCTCAGCCGATCCTAAATGGAAGACTGAAACCGTCAAGAATGGCGATACGCTGTCCACCCTCTTTTCAGCTGCTGGTTTGTCAGCCAACGTTTTACAAGACGTTTTAAATAGCGACAAAGAAGCAAAGGCCCTTAGCAGAATTCATATTGGCCAAAAGCTTGAGTTCAAAGTATCTCCTACGGGAGATCTGCTCGGCTTTCGAAGCAAACCAAGTGCGCTTGAAACCGTTACGATTTCCAAAACCGAAAGCGGCTACGATTTCAAACGTGAAATAGCGCAACCTGATGTTGAAAAGGCCTATGCACGGGGCGTGATTGATAGCTCACTGTTTACAGCCGGAAGGCGAGCAGGTCTATCGCACGACATGATTATGGCGCTTGCCAACGTTTTTGCTTACGACATTGACTTCGCACTGGATATACGAGAGGGCGATGAGTTCGAGGTTATCTACGAAAAGAAAGTAGTCAACGGGAAACGTGTAGGCAATGGCAATATCCTGGCAGCCCGCTTTACTAATCGTGGCAAAACTTTTACTGCAGTTCGCTATACCAGCAAGCAAGGCAGCACCAACTACTATACCGCTGACGGTAGCAGCATGCGTCGGGCGTTCATCCGCACCCCAGTAGAATTTACACGTATCAGCTCTCGCTTTTCCCTAGGCCGTTATCACCCTGTCTTGAGCAAGATTCGTGCGCATAAAGGGGTGGACTACGCTGCTCCAACTGGCACCCCTATTCATGCGACAGGGGATGGCAAGGTTATAGAGGCCGGTCGCAAAGGTGGTTATGGTAATGCTGTGGTTATTCAGCATGGACAGCGCTATAGCACTGTCTATGGCCATATGAGCAAGTTTGGTCAGGGCATCCGTGCTGGAGTACAGGTTAAACAAGGGCAAGTCATTGGATATGTAGGCATGACTGGGTTAGCAACAGGCCCACACTTGCACTATGAATTCCGCATCAACGGTACGCACGTCGACCCACTGGGCGTGAAGCTTCCAATGGCTGATCCTATCGCTAAGAATGAGGTGCAGCATTTCTTGACTCAGAGCCAGCCTTTAATGGCTCGCATGGACCAAGAAAAAGCCACTCTTCTGGCCATGAACAAGCGTTAACGAATATGGCGCTTTATATAGGGGTAATGTCTGGCACCAGCCTAGACGGGTTAGACATTGCCCTTATTGAACAAACTGCTAATACCTGCAAACTGATCGGCTCGCACTATATGCCGATGCCATCAAGCCTTCGGCGATCACTTCTTGAGCTATGTAGTGCTGGTGACAATGAGTTAGAGCGCGCAGCGCTGGCTGAACAAGATTGGGTTCGCTTGGCCGCTCAAGGCATTGGCCAACTCATTAAAGAAGCCCAACTCTCCAACCAGCACATCAGAGCGATTGGCAGTCATGGCCAGACGGTGCGGCATAGCCCTTCCGACGGATATACCATTCAAATTGGCAACCCTGCGCTTCTTGCGGAGCTTACCGGGATCGATGTGGTAGCCGATTTTCGGCGTCGTGACGTTGCTGCTGGCGGACAAGGTGCTCCCTTAGTTCCCGCCTTTCATTCTGCTATTTTTGCACATCAGCAAAAAGAGCGAGCCATCCTCAATATCGGCGGCTTTACCAATATCACATTACTATCACCTGGACGCCCTATAGAAGGTTTCGACTGCGGACCTGGCAATGTGCTGATGGATACATGGATAAACGAGCACAAGGGCGAACCTTACGACCGACTTGGGGCCTGGGCTGCCAGTGGCTCAATTTCATCGTCTCTTCTTGGTGCTTTTTTATCCGATCCCTTTTTTGCCAAGCAGGGCCCCAAAAGCACCGGACGGGAATTATTTAACCTAAGCTGGCTGAAACAAAAACTTTTGCCGTTTCCTGAGCTACCAGAGGCCGATGTTCAAGCAACCCTGGTAGAGCTCACCGCTCTTTCCGTCAGCGATGCTCTGAAATTGGCTCAACCAAAATGCACTGAAGTGTTTATCTGTGGCGGCGGGGCTCATAACGAGTTTCTGTTAAAACGCCTTTCTGCGCACCTGCCTGACACATACGTTACGACTACAGAGACTCTGGGCGTTTCGCCGGATTGGGTCGAAGCGATGGCATTTGCATGGCTCGCACACTGTTTTATCGAACGTATACCGGGTAATTGCCCAGACGTAACAGCGGCTAAAGGCGTTAGAGTCTTAGGCGCTCTATACCCTGCCTAAAACGAAAGCGCCGCGCATAAGCGCGGCGTCTCGGTATAGGTACAATTCACTTAGATTGAGAAAGACTGCCCGCAGCCACACGTAGTCGCAGCATTCGGATTCTTTATTACAAAACGCGAACCTTCCAGCCCTTCCTGATAGTCAACCTCAGCTCCAGCCAAATACTGAAAGCTCATTGGATCAACGACTAGGCTTACACCGTCTCGCTCTACTATGGTGTCGTCTTCAGCCGTATCTTCATCAAAGGTAAAGCCATACTGGAAGCCAGAGCACCCTCCCCCCGTCACAAATACGCGCAGCTTAAGACGAGGATTACCTTCCTCATCAATCAAGGTTTTTACCTTATTGGCTGCACCGGGGGAGAACAGTAAGGGCGTCGGAATGAAGGTTTCGATGGTCATGCTTGAATCTCCCGGCTCTCGCCGATACCAACTGCAATATGCAACATTATCCGCTTAACCCAGAAAATTGGTCAACTATTGTACGACCAGCCGATAATTAAAACTTAAAACGCTTATAAGGTGACGCCTTCACCACAGGCATCTACTATCTCTGGTTTTATATTGCCGGAGATACCTGATGCTCTATCTATGGATCAAAGCGTTACACATCATAGCTTTAGTTTGCTGGTTTGCCGGCCTGTTCTACTTACCACGCCTATTTGTTTATCACGCTCAAAGTGAAGACAGCATTAGCCATGAGCGCTTCGTCCTGATGGAGCGAAAGCTCTATCGAGGAATTATGCTTCCTTCAATGCTGGCCACACTTATCTTTGGGATCATACTACTGGTTTTGAACCCGGGCTGGCTTAGCCAAGGCTGGATGCATACCAAGCTTGCACTTGTCTTTTTATTGGTTGGCTATCACCACATGTGTGGCGCCATGCTGAAGCGCTTTGCGCGAGGTGAAAACAAGCGCAGTCATGTATTCTACCGCTGGTTCAATGAGGCTCCTGTCCTAATCCTGATTGCAATCATTATCTTGGTTGTTATCAAACCTTACTGATTTCATTGACGTAGCGCGTTTCACTAATGCGCTACGCCTTTTTCTAGTCGTGCGACAAGGAAGCTCGCCATGTCTGATATCCGCTACAAGATTACTTTTGATGGGCAGTTGCTCCCCGATGTGCATCGAGATGATGTGCTAGAAAATCTTGCGAGACTCTTCAAAAGCGATACCCAGAAAATAGCCCAACTATTTCGAGGCCCGGTCACGCTAAAGAGGAACCTTTCCGAGACTGAAGCTGATCGCTATCTTGCAGCCCTGCGACAAGCAGGTGCACAGGCCAGAAAAGAACAAGATATAGCCTCAATGCTTACACTGGTCGATGATGAGCAGGTTCTAGATTCAAAGGATACATTACCGATGACTTGCCCAAAATGTGGGCATGAGCAAAGCAAGCGCGATGAATGCGAGCAATGCGGCGTCATTGTTGAAAAATATATAGCACGCCAAGGTGAGCAGACTTCAGCGCCATCCATATCTATCCCTGCCTCGCTCACGACTACATCGCCCTATGCTCCGCCTCAGGCGGATCTTCATGGCGCCGATGAGCATCAATATAGCGAGTTGAAGGTTTTCAGCCTTAAAGGCAGGATCGGGCGCCTACGTTTCTTGGCTTGGTCACTTGTAGCTTCTGCTGCTTTTTTGGCTGCCTTTTTTGCGCTACTTACAACTGTAAGCATTGTGAGCCTAATAGTCTCTCACCCCTCATTTCTTACAGGCCTTGGATTTAGCACCTTACTAGGTTTCACCATTCTATTCGTTAACCTGAGCATAGGGGTTCAACGTTTACATGATTTAGGTTGGTCAGGCTGGCTTTGGCTATTAAGTCTAATTCCGCTAGTAGGAGGATTGCTTACGCTTCTACTGATGATCCTACCAGGGCCACGCGAGGCTAATCGCTATGGTCCGCCGCCTCCACCCAATAGCATGGCGGTCAAACTCCTGGCCGGCGTTTGGCTATTTATTGTGATTGCTATGGTTCTTGCCGCTATTGTACGCCCTAGCTAAGGGCACCCTGTCACGCAGGAGTGGTCAAACTCCATGCCGTACTTCTGAGGGAGCATCATGCCTCGCTATGCATTAATTACTGGCGCCTCCAGTGGAATAGGCCTTGCGCTTGCCGAGGCACTGGCACGCCGCGGTCATGCCTTGATTCTCCTTGCCCGAAAGCGGGATGCGCTTGAGAGCATTGCCAGCGAGCTGACTCAACGGTTTGGCGTAGACGTTCTTTACCGCGTCTGCGATTTGTCAGAACCTTTGCATATAACAGGACTTTTACACGAGCTTGAACAAAGCGAAAAGATAATAGACTTGCTCGTTAACTGCGCGGGCATGGGTACCAGTGGTCCTTTTCTCTCTACAGACTGGTCGCGTGAGCAACACCTCATTGAATTGAATGTGTTAGCCCTGACACGCCTTTGCCACGCTCTAGGTGAGCACATGGCGCAGCAGGGAGGCGGTCAAATCCTCAATGTTGCGTCGATAGCAGCATTCCAGCCGATTCCACTTATGAGCAGTTATGCGGCCAGCAAGGCTTATGTTTTGCATTTCTCCGAAGGATTGCGTGAAGAGTTGAAAAGCCGAGGTGTTTTCGTATCGGTATTGTGCCCAGGCCCAACACGTACTGGTTTTTTCCGTAAAGCCGGAATGCAGACTGCCTCAATGGAAAAAGGCAAAGCCATGATGAGCGCTGAGGAAGTGGCATTGATCGCCATGCGTGGTCTCGCCAAACGCAAGGCGATTATTCATTGTGGATGGCGAAATCGCCTGATCACACTGATACCTCGATTTCTGCCGCGTCTACTTATAAGAAAAGTCACGGCCAGAATAGGTCGCACGCTGGCATCGCATTGACTTAAGTCTGTGCGTGAAGTGTATCCCTCGTTACACTTTGATCTTCAAATACACAGGAGACATCCATGGACTGCCTGTTTTGTAAAATCGTGGCCGGAGAGATTCCAGCTCGCACACTTTATGAAGACGATCAAGTCATCGCCTTTCACGACATATCTCCTCAGGCTCCTGTTCACTTCCTGGTGATACCTAAGAAGCATATTGCCACGCTTCATGACTTGAGCGAGGCGGATGACAAGGCGCTAGCTGGACATATTCTATTCACCGCACAACGCCTGGCTCAGGAGCAAGGCTGTGATGATGGCTTTCGTGTTGTCATGAACTGTAATGCAATGGGTGGTCAGACGGTCTACCACATTCACATGCATGTACTTGGTCAGCGGCAAATGACATGGCCTCCGGGTTAAGTATTTCTTTGTCCCTTTCCACGATTTAACCCTGGAGACTGGAATGGCTAACGACCGCCACTATTCCTTCACAGATCACCTGTTTATGCAGGTTGATACAGCGCTGAAAACACTCTTGCCTTTCAATGGCCATCCTAATAGGACCTCCCCCGCACTTGCTCACGCTGAAGCAGAGCTGGATGAGTCCAGCGCTCGGCATGTCGCCGGGCTCATGCGCATCAACCACACCGGTGAAGTATGTGCACAGGCGCTTTATCAGGGCCAAGCCTTGACGGCCAAGCTGCCAGAGATCAGAAGCGCCATGGAAGAAGCCGCTGATGAGGAAATTGATCACCTCGCCTGGTGTGAGCAGCGGATCAAGGAGCTGGGCAGCCATACCAGCGTACTTAACCCACTGTTTTATGGTCTGTCCTTTGGCATAGGCGCTACTGCAGGACTAATCAGTGACCGTCTTAGCCTTGGCTTTGTCGCCGCAACGGAAGAGCAGGTTTGTAAACACCTTGATGAGCATTTGATGCAGCTTCCGGCAGAAGATAAGCGCTCCAGAGCCATCCTTGAGCAGATGCGCATCGATGAAGAAGAACATGCCGATCATGCTTTGGACGCAGGTGGATTACGTTTCGCTACGCCTATCAAGCTTGGCATGACAATGCTTTCAAAGGTCATGACCCAAAGTACGTATCGCATTTAAGGCAACAAAAAAGGGCGCTCAAGGCGCCCTTTTAATTCCAGCCTGCCACTTACCGAGGCAAGTTGCGGCCAGAAAATATCTCTCGCATTTCATGCTTGAGACGCTGTGTTACCTGCTCGCGCTGTTGAGACGAAAGATTCTGAGTAGCATCACCAAACAGGTAATTTTCAAGTTCGAACTCTTTCAACAACATCTTTGTATGGAACAGGTTGTCCTGATAGACGTTTACATCGGTCATCTGATAGACCGAGCGCGTATCCTCAGAAAGGTAATTCTGGATCGAGTTGATTTCATGGTCGATGAAGTGCTTTCGCCCTTCCACATCACGAGTAAACCCACGAACACGATAATCGACCGTCACGATGTCCGAATCGAACTGATGAATCAGATAATTCAGCGCTTTTAGTGGTGAAATGACACCACAGGTAGACACGTCAATATCGACACGGAACGTGGCAATTCCATCAACCGGATGAATTTCTGGATAGGTATGAACCGTAATATGGCTCTTATCCAGATGTCCCAAGATGGTTTCACGCAGTGGACCGGGCGATTCCTCGATCTGGCTTTCGGTAGGCTCAACAGGCTGTTCCGAAATGAGGATGGTCACGCTGGCGCCTTGGGGATCATAGTCCTGGCGAGCGATATTCAGAATGTTTGCACCAATGATATCCACGACATCTGTCAGGATCTGAGTTAGACGCTCGGCATCGTACTCTTCATCGATGTATTGCACGTAGGCTTGCTGATCTTCTGACGTCTCTGCATAACAGATGTCATAGATATTGAAGCTCAAGGTCTTCGTCAGGTTATTGAAACCATGGAGCCTGAGTTTACTTTTCACCGTAGGGAACTCCCATAGGTACGGTCTCTGACCGCGGTCGTGAATGCCCGTCATCTGCATAAGGCACAGGTGCGTAGGGCCGTTTCATACCTCTTCGCATTGGCGATTGTGGCTGCGCTTGTCGGGCCATGCCCTAAGAAGGGGCGCATTATGCAGAGCCTGAGAGCTCTCCGCCAGAGGTTGCGCCCTAAAGACGATGAATTGATGACAGTTGGAGTTTAATTAAGCTCTATGATTTCGTATCCGTGTGTAATTTCAACACCGGCGCGCTCTAGCATGATGGAGGCAGAGCAATACTTCTCGGCAGAAAGTTCTATGGCGCGCTTGACCTGGGCTTCTTTCAGGTCACGTCCTTTAACCACAAAACGGATATGAATCTTAGTAAACACCTTAGGTTCGGATTCGGCTCTTTCAGCTTCAAGAAAAGCTTCACAGCTCTCCACAGACTGACGAGACTTCTTTAAAATACTCATCACGTCGAAACTGGTGCAGCCGCCCAGGCCGATCAAAAGAGCTTCCATGGGGCGGACGCCTAAATTACGGCCACCATGATCCGGTGGACCATCCATGACAATCACATGGCCGCTGCCCGACTCGCCTAAGAACATGGCCTCACCGGCCCATTGAATGCGTGCTTTCACCATGAGACTCCACAGTAAATAAAAAAATAGAGTATCACAGCTCCATAAATGTGATGGAATGCCATCAAACTGCCAGTAAAGTGTTAGTCACGTCGCACACTTCAAAAGTCGTGATCTGAAGAATAAAAATTCATTTAAATTTAGTGGCAAACTTGCCGATATGTTCAAATCCCTGTAGACAAAGGCTTGTCTCAACTTCAGGAACCAGCATGGCCGCTATTATTCCTCCTGCAAAACTTCAACATCTCGATAAACTACTCGCACATTGCTCGCGTCGCCGCTATACCGCCAAGACGACGATCATTTATGCGGGTGACAACAGTGAAAGCCTGTTCTTCATCCTTAAGGGGTCGGTAACGATTCTAATTGAGGACGATGAAGGTCGCGAAATGATCATCGCCTACTTAAATGCAGGTGATTTCTTCGGCGAGATGGGGCTATTTGCCAAGGAAGGAAACGAACCCGAGCGTAGCGCCTGGGTTCGTGCACGCACGGAATGCGAGGTTGCCGAGATCAGCTACAGCCAGTTCAGAGAACTGAGCCAACAGGATCCCGACATGCTCTTCTCGCTAGGCCGCCAGATGGCCGAGCGCCTGCGTCAGACTACGCGTAAGGTAGGTGATCTTGCCTTCCTGGACGTGACAGGTCGTGTCGCTCGTACGCTGCTTGATCTATGCAAGCAACCCGATGCCATGACGCATCCGGATGGCATGCAGATCAAGATTACACGCCAAGAGATTGGCCGCATCGTTGGGTGCTCACGTGAGATGGTCGGTCGCGTACTCAAGTCCTTGGAAGAACAAGGTCTTGTACATGTGAAAGGCAAGACCATGGTGGTGTTTGGCACTCGCTAAACACGCGCAACCTCAATAAAAAGGCCGGCTCACGCCGGCTTTTTTATTATTCAACCTACATCAGGTGAGGAGAGCCCTGCTCTTCGCTCGGGGAAGAACAGCCGGTGCAACTCATGCCCAGGATCTTCTGCGCGCATGAACGCTTCACCGACTAAAAATGCGTGCACGTCGCTGATTTGCATCAGCTCAACGTCAGCCCTGTTCAGGATACCGCTCTCGGTTACAACCAAGCGCTCTCGTGGAATAGAGGGCAACAAATCCAGTGTTGTCTCTAAGCTAACCTCGAACGTATGAAGGTTGCGATTATTGATGCCGATCAGTGGTGTATCGAGCGTTTTCAAAGCGCGCTCTAGCTCATCCGCATCATGTACTTCAACGAGTACATCGAGGCCGACTGACTTCGCGACAGAGGCCAACTCTGCCATTAACGTATCATCCAGAGCAGAGACGATAAGAAGGATACAGTCAGCGCCAATCGTACGGGCCTCAATGACCTGATACGGATCAATCATGAAGTCTTTACGAATGATGGGCAGGGAGCAGGCCGCACGAACATCTTTAAGGTAAGTGTCACTGCCTTGAAAAAAATCTATATCTGTCAGGACCGAAAGACAGGTGGCGCCCCCCGCCTCGTAGCTTCGCGCAATGTCTGCTGGCAGGAACTCCTCACGCAGAATCCCCTTACTGGGCGAAGCTTTCTTGATCTCTGCGATTACCGCTGGCTCTTTGCGTGCTACACGGTCCAGCAAGGCCTGAGCAAATCCTCGTGGAAGTGTCGAGGTCTGTGCCAGGGCCTCTAGATCAGCCAATGGGAGCGCCGACTTACGCTGTGCTACTTCCTCAACTTTACGGGCCAGGATCTTCTGCAGAACAGTAGGTACGCTCACACTTGATTCTCCACTTTGTATACCGCCGTAAAGCTGGCCAACTCATCCATTTTTTCTCGTGCAAGACCGCTATACAGAGCGTCATGCGCCAAGCTGACTCCCTCCTGCAGGCTGGATGCCAGATCAGCTGCATAAAGCGCGGCACCTGCATTAAGTACAATCATGTCAGCTGCCTTTTGCCCAGCGTCGGTTTTACGACGGCCCAAGGCGTCCCGAATCAAAGCCAATGAAGCCTCGGGACTTTCAACCGTTAGCCCAATGAGGCTTTGACTCTTGATACCGACATCCTCAGGAAGGACTTCATACTCATGAATGTGTCCATCCTTAAGCTCAGCAATACGCGTAGGCGCTGCCAGACTGAACTCATCAAGCCCATCCCTGGAATGGACAACCAGGACATGCTTGCTACCCAACCGCTGCAGTACTTCAGCGAGGGGGCGGCACAGCGCAGGCGTAAATACACCCACCACTTGATGTAGAACACCAGCAGGACTGGTTAATGGACCCAGCATATTGAATAGCGTACGTAATCCCAGGGATTTACGAGGACCTGCGGCATAGCGCATTGCGCTATGGTGTGATTGGGCGAACATAAACCCTATGCCTACCTCGTTGACGCAACGAGCGATTTGCTCAGGTGTCAGGTTGAGATAGATACCTGCTGCCTCGAGCAAGTCGGCACTTCCACTCTTGCCTGAAACGGCTCGGTTGCCATGCTTGGCTACCTTCCCCCCGGCGGCCGCTACGACAAAAACCGAGGCTGAAGAGACGTTGAAGATGTTGGCTCCATCACCACCTGTGCCTACGATGTCTACGACATGATCAAGACTTGGCAACTCAACCTTGGTTGCCAGCTCTCGCATGACGCTCACGGCACCGCAGATTTCATCAATGGTCTCGCTTTTGATGCGCATGCCCATAAGAAACGCACCAATCTGGGCATCATCACATTGCCCAGTCATGATTTGGCGCATCACGTCCTGCATTTCATTCGTAGTCAGATCAAGCTGACTGACAATCTTGCCAAGCGCTTCCTTGATATCCATGAGACTAGCGAACCCCTCCGGTCTGCTTGAGGAAGTTGGCCAATAAGTCATGACCGTATTCAGTAAGAATCGACTCAGGATGAAACTGCACACCCTCTAGCATGTAATCACGATGGCGGAGTCCCATGATCTCATCCATGGTGCCGTCCGCATGCTGAGTCCAGGCAGTAATTTCCAGGCAGTCCGGCAAGGTTTCTCGCTTAACCACAAGCGAGTGATACCGTGTGACGGTAAAGGGATTAGGTAGACCGGCAAATACACCTTCGCCCTTGTGATAAACCAGGCTCGTCTTGCCGTGCATGGGCTCACGTGCCCTGACTACCTCGCCTCCAAATGCCTGCCCTAAGCTCTGGTGCCCCAGACACACACCCAAGGTAGGCACCTTGCCCGCAAAGTGTTTCAGCAATTCGAGCGAGACACCTGCCTCATTGGGCGTACAAGGGCCAGGCGAGACGACAATACGCTCCGGCGCCAACATGTCGATCTCGTTTACAGTCGTTTCGTCATTGCGTACAACTTTGACATCTGCCCCTAACTCGCCCAGATATTGCACCAGGTTGTAAGTGAAGGAGTCGTAATTATCCAGCATCAGTAACATGGTGGTGCTCCCTCAAATATGCGAAGTAGTGGAGGTTTGTTCGGCCAGAGCAACAGCACGAAACATCGCACGCCGCTTGTTAATGGTCTCCTCCCACTCCGCTGCCGGCTGAGAGTCGGCAACAATGCCGCCGCCAGCCTGAACATGCAGTTCACCGTTCTTGATAACAGCTGTGCGAATTGCAATAGCGGTGTCCATGTTGCCATTCCAGGCCAGATACCCTACCGCGCCCCCGTAGACACCTCGCTTAACAGGCTCCAGCTCGTCAATGATCTCCATGGCACGGATCTTTGGCGCACCGGACAATGTACCCGCAGGCAGGATGGCTCGCAGTGCATCCATTGCATTCAGTCCGTCTTTGAGCTGGCCAGTCACGTTGGACACAATGTGCATAACATTGGAGTAGCGCTCAATGACCATTTTTTCAGTCAGCTTGACTGATCCAGTCGACGATACTCGACCCACGTCATTACGACCCAGATCGATCAGCATCAGATGCTCGGCAATCTCCTTCTCATCACTGAGCAGGTCTTTTTCGAGTTCAAGGTCCTGCTCTTCAGATGCACCGCGAGGACGTGTTCCTGCAATCGGGCGAACCGTTACCAACCCTTCCTCTACGCGAACAAGGACCTCTGGTGAGCTTCCCACAACGTGGAAATCACCAAAATTGAAGAAGTACATATAAGGCGTTGGGTTAAAGCAGCGTAGCGCCCGATACAAGTCTATAGGTGCAGCCTTGAAATCAATCGACATCCGCTGGGAAGGCACGACCTGCATGCAGTCACCTGCCAGGATATAGTCCTTAATCTTAAGCACCGCCTGCTCGTAATCCTCCCGTGTAAAGCTCGCTCGGAAATTAGGCTCTTGCGCCAGCTGCGCAGTGAAGTCGAGCCCCCGGCGCGGAGTGATTGGCTGACGCAGGCGCTCCAGCAACTCATCCAAGCGCGCCATGCCCTTCTCATAAGCATCAGCTTCAGCCGGATCAACCAGCACGATGGCATGCATCTTGGTGGATAAGTTATCGAACACTACAACGGCATCCGAGACCATTAGTAGAATATCTGGATTGCCTAACGGATCAGGATTTGGACATTCGCCCAGGCGTCTCTCCACATAACGGACACAGTCGTAACCGAAGTACCCTACCAGCCCACCATTGAAGCGTGGCAGGTTAGGCAGCGTGGGCACGCGATAGCGTTGTTGGAAAGCTTCGACAAAGGCTAGCGGGTCCTCGACCTCAGCAGTCTCAATGACCTCATCACCTTCACGAATCGTAGCCTGATGGCCATAGACCCGCAGTACCGTGCGGCTGGGTAGTCCAATAATAGAATATCGGCCCCATTTTTCTCCGCCTTGAACAGACTCGAGCAAGTACGTATTGGTGGTATCGGCCAGCTTGAGATAAAGCGACAACGGGGTGTCAAAGTCGGCCAGGGTTTCAAAGGTCAGGGGAATACGGTTATAGCCAGCAGCGGCCAAACGCAGGAATTCTTCGCGGGTCATGATCAGCCTCGTGGAGCATAAAAGTCAGGTGCAAAACGCGCCGGGCATGCCGGCCAGGAATGAGTCAGGCGCGCCAGCGCCAACGCGCCAGGGCCTTGATGACCTTCATCCACAATTTGCAGGTGACCACCACGATTCGATCTCTTCGGCGGATAGATGGGAATACAGCCACACTAGCTCAGGCAATCCGTCGAATCAACCTATTTGCCATAGCAAGTGTGGCGATTTATCGCTATTCCAGTAAATGCCTGAGGTCGTCCAGCAGTAAATCAGGCGACTCGCTGGCAATAGGCTGACCATGATTATAGCCATACGTCATTGCGACACAGCGTACTCCGGCAGCCCGTGCTGCTCGAATATCGTTACTTGAGTCGCCAATGAATAAGGCGTCGACGGGCCTAACATCGGCCCTGTCCATAACATGAAGAAGACCGGCTGGATCAGGCTTCTGCTGAGGTAACGTATCCCCACCTACGATCCAGGAGAAAAATCCTCCAAGCTTCACATCCTCCAGAAGCGGCTCGACAAAACGCTCCGGCTTGTTGGTAATGATCGCCATCGGGATTCCCATGGACTTGAGCACAGCAAGCGCTTCATGGACACCGGGATAGACTACTGTGAGCTCATGACCACCGCCATAAAGGGACATAAAAAGGCTCAGCGCCTCATCCGTCTCAGCCTCTGTAATATGGCCATGCTCCATCTGATCTGCCAGTGCACGACGAACCAACACACGAGCACCATTACCGATCCATAGCCTAGCCTTATCCAGCCCTGCCGGTGGCCTACCCAGCTGCTCAAGCATGGCATCAACAGCAGCGGCCAGATCCGGAGCCGAATCCAGAAGCGTGCCGTCCAGATCAAACATGATCAGCCGGGGCTGGCGGCCATTGAATAATGCTTCCAGCGCATTTTGACTCATACCGCGCGGGCCTTGGCTAACTCATTACGCATGACCTTGATGACCTCCGCATAATCGGGCGCACCAAAGATGGCAGAACCTGCAACAAACGTATCAGCGCCCGCACGGGCGATTTCACCGATGTTGGAAACGTTTACGCCACCATCGATTTCCAATCGGATTGGCAGGCCAGAAGCGTCAATCAACGCTCGCGCCTCACGCAACTTATCCAATGTTTTCGGAATGAACTTTTGACCGCCAAAGCCTGGATTCACACTCATCAGCAGAACCATATCGATCTTGTCCATCACGTATTTCAGGCAATCCAGAGACGTTGCCGGGTTAAAAACCAACCCTGCCTTGCAACCGCCTGCCTTGATGAGCTGAAGTGATCGATCGACGTGCTCAGACGCTTCCGGGTGAAAGGTGATGAACGAGGCGCCTGCTTCGATAAAATCACCAATGATACGATCCACTGGCTTGACCATCAGATGCACATCGATAGGCGCCGTTACGCCGTATTTGCGCAACGCTGAACAGACCATGGGGCCAATTGTAAGATTTGGCACATAGTGGTTATCCATTACATCGAAGTGGACGATATCGGCGCCCGCTGCGAGCACCTTGTCTATATCTTCACCCAGACGGGCAAAGTCGGCGGAGAGGATAGACGGGGCAATAGCATAAGGTTGCATGGAAAAGCCTCAAGGCAGGTCAGCGGAAAGCAGCATTGTACCCAAAGCAATGGCTGGGTATTGACGGATTAGAGGGCTAACGACCTCCATTTCTCCCCACCTTCTCTGCCAAACAAAACCATCTTGCAGGGCACGCTTAATCCTAATGGCGGTCAGTGCAATGAGATGCCTTTTATTGGCTCGCTGCGGTAGATACTCCCCATGACAGCACGCCTAAAGGTGATTAATCTTCCGCCTATCCTGGACAAGACGAAGTGCAATCCATGTTTAGCCAACCCGGTGTATTCAACAAGGCCCTGCTACTGATCGCTCTTGGTACGATCAATAGCGTTTACGCAGAAGAGACCGCCTCCCCGCCTACCCCTGCGGCCGAAAGAGCAGCTCCAATAGGTCGCAGTCAGGATACTGCACAGGCTTTGGAGCGTACGCTACCCAAAAGCGAGCAACAGGCACTGACTGCAGGCAGTGAGCAATTTCTGGCACTGTGGAAACCCGCTAATGCTGCTCAAGCGCAGGGGACAATAGTCTTAATACCTGGCGATGGTGAATCTGCTGACTGGCCTAATACCATTGGTCCGCTAAGGAAGAAGTTGCCGGATGAGGGTTGGCAGACACTGAGCCTGACCCTGCCCGACCCGCAAGGCCTTACACCACAGCCTCGCGGAGCCAATGGATCAACATCTGCCGATGCCGATGCGTCTACTGCTGAAGGTACCTCTGCTCCACCTGTAGAAGGTGTTACAGGCGTAGCACCAACACCTGAAACACAGGCTGAAATAGGCAGCGGCGAACCTGCTCAGGCAGGCAAGGCACCTTCGGACGCTAAGGCGTTACAGGACGCTTACGCGGAAAATGTCATGGCTAGGCTAGCTGCGGGGATCGACTTTGCCCTACAACGAGACTCAAGACAGATAATTCTACTCGGCCATGGTACTGGGGCTTACTGGGCGGCCCGTTATCTGGCCGAACGAGAGCCAAGCGAGTTGCATCACCTGATCATTATTGATGGCAAAGCTCCTGCTGGCTCTGGCTCGAACCTGGACGCCATTGTTCCCAAGCTTAAAGTTGCGACGGGTGATTTTTATTACAACCAATCTTCCATCGCTCAGGCTTCGGCTCAGCAACGTCGGCAGGCCGCTAAGCGGGAACAGGCCAGCGACTATACTCAAATTGCGCTGAAAACTATTCCTGGCGCTCCCTCGGATGAGCAGGAGCAGCTCTATAGGCGTGTACGGGGTTGGCTCAGCAATCACATAACAGCAGCCATCGAAGACGCGCAATAAGCACGCTAGCGAAAGCCATGGCGCTCCTTGATAATCCGATAGGCTGCATGTAAGGCAGCGGTCTTCTCCGCTGCCTCCTGAACCACATATTTATTGGCACCGGAACCTTGCACTTTATCAGGATGGTGCCTGCTTAGCAGGCGTCGATACGCCTGTTTAATCGTTTTGCTATCACTGCTTTCAGTTACACCCAACAGTGTTAACGCCTCTTTATAGCCATCGTTTGTTCGAGGTCTTTTTGACGAGCGCATCGGCTGCAACTCATCAACTTGAGCCTGAGAAAGCCCAGCCCACTGCCCCCACTGCCGAATCAGATCCCGCTCGCCAGGACGAACACTCCCATTTACCCATACCATGCGCCAACAGGCGCGAATAATCATCTCTGCCTGAGTTTCTGCAGCAGCTAGACGTAAGCGAGCCGAGCGAACTCCTGTCTTACCTTGATTGAATGCCGCAATTGCACGACGACGGCCATCAGCATTGAGGCTCAGCCGTTGGATTTCACCCTCAGCCTGGCGAATATGTGCAGTCGAGACCTGCCCTCCTGCCTTTGCCAAATGACCAAGCAGCTCAAACAAAAGTTGATGCTCAAAACCAACTTGCCCAAGGCGTAAGCGCAGTGCAGACCAAGACGTCAGTCCTAGCTTGCGTTCAGCCGCATGCCCTAGCATTGCGCCCAACAACGCCCCAGAGAGGTCAGCAGCTGCCCAACCGGTAAGCGCCCCGGACAGCGTTAAAGGCCATGGCCAAAACACTAAGTGCTCGCCTCAATCAATTGCTCGGCTTCCGCTAATCGCTCATGAGTTCCTACATCGACCCACTGCCCAGCATATCGCGTTCCACTGACGCGCCCTTCTGCAATAGCAGCGTGTAACAAAGGAGCAAGCTTGAAAGTCCCTGCTTTACAGCCGTCGAACAGAGCGGGATGCAGTATTGCAATGCCGCTATAGGTAAGCCTGTCGCAAGCCTCGCCTGCTTCAACCACGCGTCCGTCACTCAAAAAGAAATCCCCTCCAGGGTGGTGAAGAGGGTTATCGACCAGAATCAGATGAGCTAAATCACCGGTGGTCAGCTGGAGTGACCGATAGTCGTAATCCGTCCAGATATCGCCATTGGCTATCAGGAAAGGCTCTTCACCCAACAATGGAAGCGCTTTGAAGATACCGCCACCAGTCTCAAGCGGCTCCTCTTCTGGCGAATAAACAATATTGACGCCAAACCGTGAGCCGTCCTGCAAATGATCTTCAATTTGCTGCCCTAACCAGGCGTGGTTGATTACCAGGTCATTAAAGCCTGCCGCTGCCAGTGCTCGAATCTGGTACTCGATCAACGGCACGCTACAGGCTTTAACCAGCGGCTTTGGTGTGTGCAGGGTAAGCGGACGAAGCCGCTCACCTCGTCCAGCAGCAAGAATCATAGCCCTCATACCGTAGATGCCTCTGTGAGTTCAGAGAGCAATGCCTTTAACGGAGCAAGCTCAGGACGTCGAGCGATTACCGCCTCGATATAAGCGAAGAACCGCGGTACGTCAGCCAGGTATTTCGGCTTACCGTCCCGATGGCAAATACGCGCAAAGATCCCAATGACCTTGAGGTGTCGTTGCACACCCATTAAATCACTGGCTCGGTAAAAATCTTCGAAACTGTCGCCAACCGGCAGGTCCTGCTGTCGGGCGCGAGCCCAGTAAGTTTCGAGCCACCCCCTGACACGCTCTTCCGGCCAACTCAGAAAGGCATCTTTAAACAAGCATGTAACGTCGTAAGTAATGGGGCCATGTATAGCATCCTGAAAATCCAGGACACCCGGATTCGGCGCGCTGACCATCAGGTTTCGGGGCATATAATCGCGATGCACCATGACACGCGGCTGCGCCAGCGCACTTTCAATCAGAAGACGGCATACAGCTTCCCATGACGCCTGCTGTGCTGCATCAAAGCGATGACCGAGCACATAGCGAACATACCAGTCAGGAAAGAGCTGTAGCTCACGCGCCAACAGAGCATGATTATATTCAGGCAGACGACCTTTCGTCGGAAGAGCCTGATACGTTAACAGCGACTGCAAGGCATCATTGAAATAGGCATCGGCATTGTCTGGAGTAAGAACATCGAGGTACGTTTGCCGGCCTAGATCACCTAGCAGTAAAAAACCCTGAGCCACGTCCTGAGCCAGGATTTCCGGCACATGCACCCCCGCCTCGGCCAGTAGCGATGCTACATACACAAATGGTTGGCAATCCTCCTGAGGTGGCGGTGCATCCATGACAATCAGGGTACGGCCTTCACATTCCCAGCGAAAATAACGACGAAAACTCGCATCGCTACTAGCAGAGGTCAATTCACCATTTCCAGGCGTTCCCCAGCCTTTTTTCGTGAACAATTCAGGCAGACACGCGTCCAGCCACTGACAGAGTTGGGTAAAGCGAACATCTTCAGACATTTATAACGGTATCCCTCGGCCCTAGCCGTTGCGCAGGTCATGCTTTATTATCCGATATCTTTTTGAGCCCATCGAGAGGCCTGCGGTCCGTTTCCGGGCCGATGGCGCGCAGGATAACTTTAAGGATGGCCGTGAAATCCCCCGCGTTTCGCAGAAAGTTTCCCTTGCTGGTTACTGGCAGTCTGTTGGCTTTTCAGCCGCTGACCTCCCTTATTGCTGCTCCGGCAGCCCAGCAGTTCAACTGCGCTCCTTCCGCTACGGGCGGCTGGGCGTGTAATAATACCGAGGCCACGAGTAATGTGCCGCGCCCAGCTCATATAGAGTCGGCGGTCAGCACAGGCGATGGCCAGCAGACAACGGCTTCTCGCGAGCCGGAGAAGAGGCTGGTCACCCAGAGCGAAGGCCGTGGCCTGGCTTCTCGAAGCGCAGACTATAGTCATCTGGACTGGGTGCCACGCGAAAAACTGACCCCTGCGCAGCTGGCTGAAACAGGGCCATATTGTTCGGGCGCCTATGTTGAGCCGCAACGCCCCGGCATGAATGACAAAACGCCGATGAATGAGTCGCCGACGTATGTCACTGCCAAGGTCTCTCGCTACCTGGAAGAAACCCAAACCGCCACGCTCGCAGGCGATGTAGTCCTGCGGCAAGGTCATATGCAGGTTGAGGCCAATGAAGCTAATCTGCATCGAACCGAAAACCGGGGTGAGCTGAACGGTAACGTCAAGTTCCGTGACAATGGCATGCTGGTGATAGGCGATAACGCCCAGGTACAGCTCGACAATGGCGCCGTTCAGGTGGATAACGCCGAATACGTTGTGCACCAGAGTCGCATCCGCGGCAGTGCGCTATACGTCAAGCGTGGCGAAGACGCCATCATCCGATTGAAAGACGGCACCTATACAACATGTGAGCCGGGCAGTAACGCTTGGACAGTCAAGGGTAATAACGTCACGCTGAATCCGGCCACCGGTTTGGGATATGCTACCAACGCTACCCTGCGCGTCAAAGACTTCCCGGTTCTCTATACACCGTTCATCTATTTCCCGATCGACAATCGTCGCCAGTCAGGCCTCCTACCGCCGACCATTGCCTCGTCGAGCGATAACGGCCTGACCGTTGTAACCCCGTATTACTTCAACCTGGCGCCTAACTACGACGCGACTCTGTACCCACGCTACATGACCAAGCGCGGCCTGATGATGGAAGGCGAATTCCGTTATCTGACGCGTAATAGCGAAGGCCAGATCAACGCAGCTTACCTGAACGATCAGAAAAACGATCATGAAGGCATGCCAGAAGCAACAGATAGGCGCTGGCTGTACGGTTGGAAAAACCGCACAGGCCTGGACTCTCGCTGGCTGGCCGAGGTCGATTACACCAAGATCAGCGATCCGTATTACTTCCAGGATCTGGATACTGACCTTGGCATCAGCAAGCCGACCTACGTTAACCAACAGGGTCAGCTGACTTACCGTGGTGATACCTATACGGCGCGCTTGAACGCTCAGGCTTACCAGATGGCTACGGTTTCTGATGTGACGCCGTACAACCGCCTACCACAACTCACATTAGATGGGCGCCTACCCTACAACCCAGGCGGTCTGCAGTTCACCTATGGTACTGAGTTTGTTCGATTTGAGCGCAGCCTGGACAATGACATTTACTTTGATGTCGACGAAAGAGGAGATAGAATTTTAGGCTCTGAACGCCAGCGTGCTGATGTGCGACTGTTTGGCCTTTCCCGCGCCGAAGGTGATCGTATACACGCTGAGCCTGGCATTTCCCTGCCGATGAATGCCAGCTGGGGCTACCTAACGCCTTCTGTTCGGTATGCGTACACTCGTTACGATCTGGATCTAGACAGCCAAGGTAAAAGTGATCTGAACGCTCCTGGCTCAGACGCTCGCCGACAGTTCTCCGGCTCCAGCCTGCAAAGCTTCAACGATAGCCCAAGCCGTTCTGTGCCTATCGTAAGTATCGACAGCGGCCTCTACTTCGATCGCAACTCTAACCTGTTCGGCGAAGGTGGTAAGCAGACCCTGGAGCCTCGCGCCAAGTACTTGTATGTCCCATACAAGGATCAGGATGACATTCCGGTATTCGATACCAGTGAATACACCTTCAGCTATGACTCCCTGTGGCGCGATAACCGCTTCACAGGCAGAGACCGGATTGGCGATGCCAATCAGCTGGCCCTGGGTGCAACCTCCCGCTTCATCGAGCCGAGCGGCTTCGAGCGAGCCAATGTTAGCTTTGGTCAGCTGTTCTACTTCCGTGACCGTCGCGTACAATTGCCAGGTTTGACGGAAGATGATATCGCCTATGCTCGCAGTCTTGGTCAGAAGGTCGATAATCCCCAGGCTGACTCCTGGCGCTCGCCCTATGCATTAGCGGGTATGTATCGCTTCAATCGCGACTGGCGCGTGAATGGTGAGTTCAATTGGGATCCGACTATCAACCATACGGACTCTGGCAGCGTAATGTTCCATTACCAGCCGGAAAAAGATCCTCGGAAAATTGTCAACGCAGGCTATCGCTACCGTAATAATACCCGGGTCTACGACCCTAATTTGGGCCGCTTTGCTTACAGCAGCGATGATTACAAAATCAATCAGCATGACTTTTCTGTCATCTGGCCGATCGTTCCGCAGTGGTCCGCCATTGCCCGCTGGCAATTCGACTACAACAAGAGCCGTACACTCGAGGCCTTTGGCGGCTTCGAATATGACAGCTGCTGCTGGAAGCTGCGTCTGATCAACCGCTACTGGGTCGATACGGATGATGACGTTTTCTATAACTCGCAGACTTCCAAGTCTGACCGCGGCGTCTTCCTGCAGATCGTCCTGAAGGGGCTCGGCAACGTCTTTGGTGGCAAGACCGAAGGCTTCCTGGATAAAGGCATTCAAGGCTATCGTGAACGTGAAGACCAAGCTATGTAACGCCATGCGCCCACTCGCTTTAGGTGTGGCGCTGACTATCAGCTCAATGGCCCATGCTGCCGTGGTACCGCTGGATCGAGTGGTTGCCATCGTAGACAACGATGTGGTGATGGAGAGCCAGCTCAAGCAACGCCTGACAGAGGTGAAGCAGAATATTGCCAAGCGGGGCGGCGAAGTGCCGCCTGACAGCGCAGTGGAAAACCAGGTACTGGAACGGCTGATTCTGGAAGATATCCAGCTTCAGATTGCCGAGCGCAGCGGTATTCGGATTTCGGACGACGAGCTCAACCAGGCGGTTGCTACAATTGCACAGCGTAACGGCCTGAGCGTGGCTCAGTTTCGCCAGGCCTTGGCTCAAGATGGCCTGACCTATGATGACGTTCGCGATCAGGTACGTCGTGAGTTGACCATCAGCCGAGTACGGCAGCGTCAGGTAGCCCAGCGTATTCAGATTAGCCAGCAAGAAGTTCAGAACTTCCTGAACTCCGATCTGGGCCGCATTCAGCTGTCTGAAGAATATCGTCTGGCCAATATTCTGATTCCCGTGGCTGACAGCGCCTCCTCCAGTGAAATCCAGGCAGCTGGCCAAAAAGCCATGCAAATTTATAACAAGGCTCGTCAGGGTGCTGATTTTGGCGAGCTCGCCATAGCTAACTCAGCCGGTGATAACGCCTTGGATGGCGGTGAGATAGGTTGGCGAAAAGCTGCCCAGCTTCCACCTCCCTTCGATCAGATGATCAGCTCGATGAAACCGGGCGATGTTACCGAGCCCGCACGGGTTCCAGGCGGCATTATCATTCTAAAGGTTGAGGAAAAGCGTGGCGGAGAGAGTTCGGTTGTCGACGAGGTTCATGTACGTCATATCCTGCTCAAGCCAAGCGAAATCCGCAGTGACGAGGAAACTCGTCGTTTGGCAGAGCGGTTGCGCGAGCGCATTGAGGGCGGCGAAGACTTTGGTGGGCTAGCCAAGAGCTTTTCCGAAGATCCGGGTTCAGCACTTAACGGTGGCGACTTGAACTGGATCAATCCGGAATCGCTGGTGCCGGAATTTCATGAGGTTATGAATAGCACGCCTGCAGGCCAGCTTTCTCAACCCTTCCGCACCCAATATGGCTGGCACATCCTGGAAGTACTAGGCCGCCGCGCTACAGACAACAGCGAGCAAGTACGTCAGCAGCAAGCCCTCAACCTTCTACGTAACCGCAAGTACGATCAAGAGCTGCAGCTGTGGCTGCGCCAGATCCGCGATGAGGCTTACGTGGAAATCAAGAAGTGACGGAGCCAAAGCGCTTTGCTTTGACACCCGGTGAGCCTGCAGGCATTGGTCCAGACCTCTGCCTGCTGCTTGCCCAGCACGCTCAGCCCTACCCGCTTATTGCTGTTGCCAATGTATCCTTACTGGCAGAGCGCGCCCTGCAACTGGGCCTTTCGGTTTCTCTTATTAGTGTCACACCCTCGGATTGGCCTACGGAGCCAGCCGAGTCCGGTGCGCTTTATGTATGGGATACACCTTTAGGTGCGCCTGTGGTGGCAGGTCAGCTAAATCCAGCCAACGGTCACTATGTACTAGAAACACTGACTCGAGCGGCTCAAGGCTGCATAGATGGGCATTTTGCCGGCATGATTACTGCACCCGTACATAAGGGCGTGATCAATGATGCAGGCGTTGCGTTTTCCGGCCATACCGAATTTCTTGCCGACCTGAGCCATACGCCTCAAGTCGTCATGATGCTGGCGACAAGGGGCTTGCGAGTAGCTCTTGTCACCACACATTTACCTCTACGCGAAGTGGCAGACGCCATCACTGCCGAACGTGTCCAGCGCATAGCACGAATACTTCAGGCCGACCTGCAAAAGAAGTTTGGTATTCCAATGCCACGAATTCTTGTATGCGGCCTTAACCCACACGCGGGCGAAGGTGGACACCTGGGCAGGGAAGAAATCGATATCATTGAGCCTGCCCTTCAGCAACTGCGTGAGGAGGGCCTCAATCTAATAGGGCCCTTGCCAGCTGATACACTATTTACACCCAAATACCTTGATCACTGCGACGCCGTGCTCGCCATGTATCACGACCAGGGCCTGCCTGTGCTCAAGCACAAGGGCTTTGGTGCCGCGGTCAATATTACCTTGGGCCTGCCGATTATTCGCACCTCGGTTGACCATGGTACTGCCCTTGATCTGGCCGGAACGGGCCGCATCGATACCGGTAGCCTGAGCGTTGCCCTGGAGACGGCCTATCAAATGGCCGAAACACATATCAATGAATGAGCTTTATCAACACAAGGCGCGCAAGCGTTTTGGACAAAACTTTCTTCACGATGCGGGTGTTATCCACCGCATCCTGCGTGCCATCAACGGGAAGGCCGGAGAGCGCCTGCTGGAAATCGGCCCGGGCCAAGGTGCCCTGACAGAAGGACTGCTCTCCAGTGGAGCAACATTGGATGTTGTAGAGCTGGATCAGGACCTTATTCCACTTCTCAAGCTCAAGTTTGGCTTGAATCCTCAGTTCACCCTGCATCAGGGTGATGCGCTCAAGTTCAATTTTGCCGAATTGGCCAATGGGGATAAGCTACGAGTTGTTGGGAACCTGCCCTATAACATTTCTACACCGCTGATCTTTCATCTCCTAGAGCATGCAGACGTTATCTCTGACATGCACTTCATGCTGCAGAAAGAAGTGGTCGAGCGACTGGCAGCAGAGCCGGGCGGTGGTGACTGGGGCCGCTTATCGATCATGGTTCAATACCACTGCCGCGTTGAGCACCTGTTCAACGTAGGTCCGGGCGCGTTTAACCCCCCTCCAAAAGTGGACTCAGCCATTGTGCGCCTCGTGCCTCATACAGAGCGTCCTTACACAGCCAAGAACCCAAAGCTGCTTGAGCGTGTCGTACGTGAGGCATTCAACCAGCGGCGCAAAACCTTGCGTAACACGCTTAAGAGCCTCATGAGTAGTGATGCGATCGAGGCTGTCGGTGTTGAACCAGGCTTACGTCCAGAGCAGCTTGATATCGCCGCCTTTGTCCGCTTGGCCAATGCCTTGGCAGATCAGCCACAGAGCAACTAAGGTCATCTGAATAAACCTGAATATTTAAGAGGTCAGCCTCGGTGTCCGACCCACGCTATGCCATTAAAGTCACTGTGTCCACGCGCTACCTGCCGGAGCAGTCCCACGAAGCCCAGAATCGCTTCGCCTTTGCCTATGACGTGACGATTACCAACGAGGGCAGCCTGCCTGCCCAGTTGCATGCTCGCCATTGGATCATTACCGATGGAAATGGCCGAACGCAGGAAGTTCGTGGCGCTGGCGTAGTGGGAGAACAGCCAGTCCTGGCTCCTGGCGCAACGCATCAATACAGCAGCGGTACAGTGCTCGAAACCCGTGTGGGCAGTATGCGTGGTAGCTATCAGATGGAGGCCAGCGATGGCCATGCCTTTGATGCACACATCGCCACCTTCCGCCTCGCTGTGCCGGGTTCCTTACACTGATGACCCTTTATGCCGTTGGCGACTTGCAAGGTTGCCTTGACCCGCTCAAGTGTCTACTGGACGAAGTGCGCTTCGATCCTGCAAAGGACTGTCTCTGGCTGGTTGGCGACTTGGTCAACCGTGGCCCGCAATCATTGGAAACGCTACGTTTCCTGTATGAGATGCGCGAGTCCATCATTACCGTTCTAGGTAATCATGACCTCCATCTGCTGGCGGTTTCACTGCATCCGGAGCGCATGAAGAAAAGCGATACGCTACGCAAGATTCTCAAGGCGCCGGACTGTAATGAGCTACTGATGTGGCTTCGTCAGCAGCCGCTTCTTCATTATGATGAGTCGCGAGACACTATTCTGGTTCATGCCGGCCTACCACCGCAATGGACACTGGAGCAGGCGCTTTCCCTTGCCAAGGAAGTGGAAACGGTCCTGCAGGATGATGATCGCTTCCCGCAATTTATTGAGGGTATGTACGGTAATGAACCTACACTCTGGGATGATGATCTGGAGGGTGCCACGCGCTGGCGTGTGATTACCAACTACCTGACCCGCATGCGCTTCTGTGCACCAGACGGCACACTGGAATTAAAAACCAAGGAAGCCTCCGGCAGTGCTCCGGACGGCTATGCACCATGGTTCAGCCATCAGGGTCGCCTGACCCGCCAGCATCGGTTGATCTTTGGCCACTGGGCGGCCCTTGAAGGCCGCTGCGATGAGCCAGGCGTTTTTGCGCTCGATACCGGCTGTGTCTGGGGTAACAAGATGACCTTACTGAATGTCGATACCGGCGAGCGCCATAACTGCGCCTGCCAGGAAGGAGGCTAGAGATGAGCGAGTTTCACTGTATTGATCCCGAGCAGGCCCTGGAACTGCGCCAGCGTGGCGCAACGGTGGTGGATATCCGCGATCCGCATAGCTACAGCACCTTGCACATTGCTGGCTCTCAACGGATCGACAACCAGACCCTGCTCGACTTCATGGCACAGGCAGACATGGACCAACCACTGGTCGTTGTGTGCTATCACGGCCATTCCAGCCAGAGCGCCGCAGCATTTTTTTCTCAGCAAGGCTTTAATGAAGTCTACAGCCTCGATGGCGGCTTCGAAGTATGGCGAAGCGTGTATCCCGACGAGACGGAAAGCGGCTCGTTTTGACTGGTCCTTCAAGCGCTTAGCACAAGCGTTTGACGATCCCGTTACACATAAGTCTAAAGAGAGACTTCCACATCTCCATAATCGGACTATTCTTGAATCAGGCCTTCCCATTCAGGGAGCCGGATTTCCGGCGGGCTATCGGTACGACGACCATTAGGTGTTCGGGGGAATTCCAAACGGTTGCTCCGTCGACTGTTGCTGTTTCCGTGCACGCGTACGACCGATCCCAGCCGGCTCGAGGGTATCCAGCGAGGAGACGTCATGAGCATTTTCAGTCACTTCCAGGGGCGTTTCGAAGCGACTCGTCAGGAAGAATATTCCCTTCAGGAATATCTTGAGATCTGCAAGAAGGACCGTACTGCCTATGCCAGTGCTGCTGAGCGTATGCTCATGGCTATTGGTGAACCGGAGCTGGTAGATACCGCCAGCGACTCGCGCCTTTCGCGCATTTTTTCCAACAAGGTAATCCGTCGTTACCCTGCCTTTGCAGATTTCCACGGGATGGAAGATTGCATTGAGCAGATCGTTTCGTATTTCCGGCATGCCGCCCAAGGCCTTGAAGAGAAAAAGCAAATCCTTTATCTCTTGGGCCCTGTGGGGGGCGGTAAATCTTCGCTGGCGGAAAAGCTCAAGCAGCTGATCGAGCGAATTCCCTTTTACGCCATCAAAGACTCCCCCGTTTTTGAATCTCCGTTGGGGCTCTTCAACCCTGATGAAGATGGCCAGATCCTTGAAGAAGACTATGGTATTCCACGCCATTACCTGCGCAGCATCATGTCACCTTGGGCAGCCAAGCGATTGCAGGAGTTTGGCGGAGATATCAGCAAGTTTCGCGTAGTAAAACTCTATCCCTCTATTCTGAACCAGATTGCCATTGCCAAGACCGAACCAGGCGATGAGAACAATCAGGATATTTCTGCTCTAGTGGGTAAGGTTGATATTCGTAAGCTTGAGGAATACCCACAAAACGACGCAGATGCTTATAGCTATTCAGGCGCTTTGTGCCGAGCTAACCAAGGCATGATGGAGTTTGTGGAAATGTTCAAGGCGCCTATCAAGGTGCTGCATCCACTTCTGACTGCGACTCAGGAGGGCAATTACAACAGTACCGAAGGTCTGGGCGCCCTACCTTATAGCGGGATCATCCTGGCCCACTCCAACGAATCAGAATGGCATACCTTCCGAAACAACAAGAACAACGAGGCCTTCATCGATCGTATCTACATCGTCAAGGTCCCGTATTGCCTGCGTGTTTCGGATGAGATGAAGATTTACGACAAACTCCTCATCAACAGCTCCCTGTCTCAGGCTCATTGCGCCCCTGACACACTCAAGATGCTGGCGCAGTTCTCTGTACTTTCTCGTTTGAAAGAGCCGGAGAACTCGAATATCTACTCCAAGATGCGGGTATACGACGGTGAAAACCTGAAAGATACTGACCCAAAGGCCAAGTCGATCCAGGAGTATCGCGACACTGCGGGTGTCGATGAAGGAATGAACGGCTTGTCTACACGCTTTGCCTTCAAGATCCTATCGCGCGTTTTCAACTTTGACGCCAACGAGATTGCGGCCAACCCAGTTCACTTGCTGTATGTACTTGAACAGCAGATCGAACAGGAGCAATTCCCGGCCGAGGTTCGTGAGCGCTACATGCGCTTTATCAAGGAGTACCTGGCGCCCCGCTATGTCGAGTTCATCGGTAAGGAGATCCAGACGGCCTACCTCGAATCGTATAGCGAGTATGGCCAAAACATCTTTGATCGCTATGTGCTGTATGCAGATTTCTGGATTCAAGATCAGGAGTATCGCGATCCTGAAACCGGTGAAATTCTCAATCGTGCTGCATTGAACGAGGAGCTGGAGAAGATCGAGAAGCCGGCGGGCATCAGCAATCCGAAAGACTTCCGCAACGAGATCGTCAACTTTGTCTTGCGGGCGCGAGCCAATAACAATGGCAAGAATCCCAGCTGGCTCTCTTACGAGAAGCTACGCACGGTCATCGAGAAGAAAATGTTCTCCAATACCGAGGACCTCTTGCCGGTTATCAGCTTCAATGCCAAGGCAAGCAAGGAAGACCAACAAAAGCACAACGACTTTGTGACTCGCATGGTCGAGCGTGGTTATACCGAGAAGCAAGTGCGGTTGCTGTCCGAGTGGTATCTGCGGGTACGGAAATCGCAGTAAAGAACGTAGCCGTACCGTCACAGGCAGAGACGGCTTGACCGTGCTCTGCCGTGACACGTCCAACGGTAGGCAAATCGCAACACATCAGGCCTATTGTGGGACAACGGACTGCTCCATTTCCGAGCCCGGAGGGCGTCTATGAGTTATGTCATCGACCGGCGTTTGAATGGTAAGAATAAAAGCACGGTAAACCGCACACGTTTCCTGCGGCGTTACCGCGAGCACATCAAGAAAGCGGTCGAAGAGGCCGTGAGCCGCCGCTCTATTACAGATATGGAGCATGGCGAGCAAATCAGTATTCCTGGCCGCGACATCGATGAGCCTGTGCTGCATCATGGTCGCGGCGGCAAGCAAACGACCGTTCATCCTGGTAACAAGGAGTTTTCTTCAGGGGATCGTATTCCTCGTCCGCAAGGTGGCGGCGGTGGCGGTGCGGGCCAAGGCAAGGCCAGTAACAGCGGCGAAGGCATGGATGACTTCGTATTCCAGATTACCCAGGACGAGTTTCTCGACTTCATGTTCGAGGACCTTGAACTGCCGAATCTGGTGAAAAAACAGCTGACCGGTAGCGACACGTTCAAGACGGTACGTGCCGGCATCAGCAGCGAAGGGAATCCGTCGCGCATCAATATCATCCGGACTTTACGCTCTGCGCATGCCCGGCGGATTGCCCTATCAGGTGGCAGTCGCAACAAGCTGCGTGAAGTAAAGGCGGAGTTGGCGCGGCTGCGTATTGAAGAGCCGGATAATCTCGGTGATATCCAGGCACTTGAAGCTGAGATCACACGGCTGCGTGCCCGAATCGATAAAGTACCGTTTCTAGATACCTTCGATCTTAAATATAACCTGCTCAGCAAACAGCCTACTCCGAGCTCTAAGGCGGTGATGTTCTGCCTGATGGACGTCTCGGGTTCGATGACTCAAGCGACCAAGGATATCGCCAAGCGTTTTTTCATCCTGCTCTATCTATTCCTCAAACGTAATTACGAGCGGATCGACGTCGTCTTTATTCGCCACCACACCAGTGCGCGTGAAGTCGATGAAGAGGAGTTTTTCTACTCCCGCGAAACGGGCGGTACGATTGTGTCCAGTGCACTCAAGCTCATGCAGGAAATCATGGCGGAAAGGTATCCCATCAATGAGTGGAACCTGTATGCCGCACAGGCTTCAGACGGTGATAACTGGAACGATGACTCGCCTATCTGCAAGGACATCCTGGTCCGACAGATTCTGCCATTCATGCAGTACTACACGTACGTTGAGATCACGCCACGGGAGCATCAGGCCTTGTGGTACGAATACGAGCAGGTGCGCGGAATGTTTCCAGAGTCCTTTTCACAGCAGCAGATCGTATCGGCTGGTGACATTTACCCGGTGTTTCGTGAACTGTTCCAGCGGAGGCTTGTGTCATGAAGCGTCAGCCTATCTCCACCGGTTCAGAGTGGACGTTCGAACTTGTACAGACCTACGACCGGGAAATCGGTCGTATCGCCAAGCGCTATGCGCTGGATACCTATCCTAACCAGATCGAGATCATCACGGCCGAACAGATGATGGATGCCTATGCCTCCGTCGGCATGCCTATCGGCTACAACCACTGGTCCTATGGCAAACATTTTCTCCATACCGAAAAGAACTACAAGCGCGGCCAAATGGGCCTGGCCTACGAGATCGTAATCAACTCGGACCCTTGCATCGCCTATCTGATGGAAGAAAACACCATTACGATGCAGGCGCTCGTTATTGCCCATGCCTGCTATGGTCATAACAGCTTCTTCAAAGGCAATTACCTGTTCCGTACCTGGACAGATGCCAGCTCCATCATCGACTACCTTGTCTTTGCCAAGCAATACATTACGCAGTGCGAAGAGCGCCATGGCATCGATGCGGTAGAAGACCTGCTCGACTCATGTCATGCCCTCATGAACTACGGCGTAGATCGCTATAAGCGGCCTTATCCGATCTCTGCCGAGGAAGAGCGCCGCCGGCAAAAGGAACGTGAAGAACTCTTGCAGCGTCAGGTCAATGACCTCTGGCGTACTATTCCAAAGATGGGAGACAAGGATAAGCACGAAGAGGATTCACGCTTCCCTACCGAGCCGCAGGAAAATATCCTTTATTTCCTGGAAAAACATGCGCCGCTACTAGAGCCCTGGCAGCGGGAAGTGATCCGAATCGTACGCAAGATCGCCCAGTACTTTTACCCGCAACGTCAAACTCAGGTAATGAACGAGGGCTGGGCAACGTTTTGGCATTACACATTGCTTAACGACCTCTACGATGAAGGCCTTGTGACCGATGGCTTCATGTTTGAATTCCTGCAGTCTCACTCAGGCGTCATCTACCAACCAAGCTTCGACAGCCCCTACTACAGTGGCATCAATCCTTATACCTTGGGCTTTTCCATGTTCCGCGATATCCGTCGAATTTGCGAAAACCCAACAGAAGAGGATAAGCGCTGGTTTCCTGATATTGCAGGCAGTGATTGGCTATCTACCGTCACATTCGCCATGAAGAGCTTCAAGGACGAGAGCTTTATCCTCCAGTTCCTGTCACCCAAGGTGATCCGGGATCTGAAGCTCTTTAGCATTCTGGACGATGATCATCGTGACGAACTGGAGGTTGCCGCCATTCACGACGATCGTGGTTATCGCCTGATCCGTGAGCAATTGGCAGCTCAATACAATCTCGGCAACCGCGAACCTAACATACAGATCTGGAATATCAACCGTCGTGGCGATCGCTCTCTTACACTGCGGCACACACAGCATGATCGCAAGCCATTAGGCGAGTCCACCGAAGAAGTCCTCAAGCATTTGCATCGCCTGTGGGGCTTTGATATACACCTTGAAACGGCTCAAGGCGATCAGATCGTGAGCACTCAACATGTCCCGCCTCGAGAGGGCCACCGCGATCTCGATCCTCGACGTACTGATATCGCTATTTCACCCATTTAACCCCAAGGCCTCACATGAGGCCTTGTTTCTTTATCTCTCCTTTGGCGTTTACCCACTTCACCGTTATCCTGCTGCCTTCAGGAGGTGAAGCATGCAGATATACAAGGTGGGTGGTGCGGTTCGGGATCGATTGCTAGAGCAACCCGTTACAGAGATAGATTGGGTTGTCGTAGGTGGCACCGCCGAAGAGCTTACTGCTCAGGGTTTTCGCCCTGTTGGCGCAGACTTCCCTGTCTTCCTTCACCCCAAGACCGGTGACGAATATGCCTTGGCGCGTACGGAGCGTAAAAGCGGCCGTGGCTACGGCGGCTTTACTTTTTTTGCAAGTCCGGAAGTAACGCTGGAAGACGATCTTATCCGGCGAGACCTCACCATCAATGCAATGGCAGAAGATGAAGCCGGACATGTAATCGACCCTTACGGCGGTTTGAAAGACTTGCAAGCGCGCTTATTACGCCATGTGTCACCTGCGTTCATGGAGGACCCGCTGCGTGTGCTACGTGTAGCTCGTTTTGCTGCACGTTATGCCCCGCTTGGCTTTACCGTAGCTCAGGAAACGCTTGAGCTGATGCAACACATGGCGGCCAGCGGTGAATTGGATGCCTTGACACCTGAACGCATGTGGAAAGAAATATCCCGCGCATTGATGGAGTCCAGGCCAGATGTTTTCATCCAGACACTGCACTTATGTGGCGCCTTGGCTGTATTAATGCCAGAGATCGACTCTCTGTTAAAGACTGACCCCGATCTGTCTGCCAGCCATACGCTAAGTGTGTTGCGCCAATGCGCCAACCACAATCAAACCCTCCCCATACGCTGGGCATGCTTACTCATGCAGGTGAAAAGGGATCAAGGCGCAACTGCGCCGGGCTCTATCCAAGCCATCAATAGTCGCTTTAAGACTCCGCGCGACTGTAGCGAGTTGGCACTGTTGGTCGGCCAGTATCATTGCCACGTCAAACGTGCCGCTGAGCTGACATCCAAGGAACTATTAGAGCTATTCCAGAGCTTTGACGTGTTCCGTCGGCCGACTCGTCTTGAGGAGTTTCTCCAATCTTGCGAAATGGATAGGTATGGCCAAAGCCATCCTTATGTCCAGGCAAGCTATATACGCTCAGCGGCTCAGGCTGCACGCGCTATAACGGTGCAGCCTCTGCTGGAAAAAGGACTAAAAGGCGCCGAACTTGGAGACGCCCTGAAACACTCGCGTCTTGAGGCTATTGAAAGTCATCGCCAGGCTTATGTAGCTGGAAATGCCTGACAAAGCGTGTCAGGCGTCAACGCCTGCCCACGCCACGTAAACGGTACCGGCCATAAACGCTGGACCTTTGGCATTGCAGCCCAAAGGGACGCGTAATCGCGGCCGTCTACAGGATGTTTGACGGAGGCTGCCACTAACGAGAGCGGCCATAGTACAAATGCATTCTTAAGGATCTCCGCACGAGGCAGAATCAGCCCGTCCAGGTTTCCTACCAGATCACCATACGTCAGGATGTCGATATCAAGCGGCAAACCGGTGCGCTCTGGAGCATAACGGCCATTATCAGCTTCAATATGCTTGAGGCGTACGCTCAAATCAGCCAGGCACAGATTCGTTTGGACCTTGACGACCAGATTGAAAAACGGCTCGCTCTTTATGCCTACGGCCTCGCTTTCGAACACAGGAGAGCATGTCAGATCACCACACAGGGACGACAGGGCCTCTAATGCCGCCGTTAGATGCTGCTCACGCGCGGTATTGCTGCCAAGGCCAAGGTATACCGTGGTCAGAGACATCCGCGCTCGATCTCCACGCCTACGCCAGCTGCCGTTGGTACGGCGCCAGGTTTAGTAATTTTCAAGCGTAACCCAGGCAACTGGAATTCACGCATCAAAAGACTGGCCAGACGCTCAGCAAACGTCTCAACCAACTGGAAGCTCGACTGATGGGCAAACGTAGTAATGCGCTCTGCGACCGCAGCATAATTAAGGGTCTTGTCGAGCTCGTCATTATCGGCTGAAGGACGAATATCCCAAGCCATGGTGACATCCAGACGCAAACACTGCCGAATTTCACGCTCCCAGTCATACACACCAATAACGGTGTCGACTTCCAATCCTTCGATGAATATCTTATCCACAACCCTCTCCAGCGCCCACACGCGCGTTATTTGAAAAGCCCAGTCACCGTATCGCGGTCAGACAAAGATTCCCATTAGAATCTGGAGGTATCGCCCTCTCGGGAACATCATCATGGTTTGGTTGCTGGCTACTTTCGCCTATTTGCTCGGCTCCGTATCGTTTGCCGTCTTGCTCAGTCGTGCCTTTGGCCTCAATGACCCCAGAAATAGCGGTTCGGGCAATCCCGGCGCAACCAACATGTTTCGGCTCGGAGGCAAACGTCTAGCCATCCTGACACTACTCGGTGACCTGAGTAAAAGCCTCATACCTATTCTATTGGCTCGCACCCTAGGCCTGTCTGAGGCCGAGCAAGCCTGGATCGGGCTGGCAGCCGTACTGGGCCATGTCTACCCGCTCTACTTCCAATTTCGCGGTGGCAAGGGTGTTGCTACGGCTGCAGGCATGCTGCTAGGTCTTTATCCCTGGGCTGCGCTACTGGCGGCAAGCATCTGGGGAGTCATCTTTACAGTCACCCGCATCAGCTCACTGGCTGCACTGACCGCCACGCTACTCTGCCTACCGCTTATCGTCTGGCATCAGCATAGCGTTCTACTACCACTGCTCGGACTTACCGCTCTCATCGTGCTTCGCCACCATGCGAACCTTAAGGCCCTGCTAGCAGGGCGAGAGCGTCATTTCTAAATAGAATGGATGCTTCTGACCCAAGGCACTTACCCAGTTACGCTCCTGGCATTACTCAGACCGCTGGTAACTGCTCCATTGGCCAGCGAGCCTGTACCTGAATAGCAGGGCCATCATGCTGACCGGCCAGCAAACGCTGACAACCGGCATAGGCGATCATGGCGCCATTGTCCGTACAGAACCGTGGACGAGCATAAAAAACATGTCCACGCAGCTCACTCAGCATACCCTCCAGCGACACCCTCAGGGCTGTATTAGCACTAACGCCTCCCGCAATTACTAGGGATTTAAGCCCCGTCTGCTTAAGGGCACGCTTGCACTTGATAGTAAGCGTCTCGACAACCGCGCGTTGAAAGGCCAGAGCAACGTCACAACGGGTTTGCTCGCTGTTATCACCTGCTGCCTCGCATTGCTGCCAGGTATTGAGGGCAAAGGTCTTGAGGCCGCTAAAGCTGAAGTCAAGACCGGGCCTGTCTGTCATTGGTCGAGGAAAAACGAAGCGATCAGGATTACCACTGAGCGCAAGCCGAGCGATTTCCGGCCCCCCGGGATAACCGAGTCCTAAAAGCTTGGCTGTCTTATCAAAGGCTTCACCTGCAGCATCGTCTACGGACTCTCCCAGAAGCTGGTAACGGCCGATCCCGTCTACCCGTACTAGCTGTGTATGACCGCCCGACACTAACAAAGCGACGAACGGAAATTCCGGTGGTTGCTCCTCAAGCATGGGTGCCAGCAAATGGCCCTCCATGTGGTGAACGCCCAAGGCCGGGACCCCCCAAGCCAGGCTCAAAGCCTGAGCAAAGGAGGCGCCCACCAACAGCGCGCCTACTAGTCCTGGACCGGCCGTATAGGCAATAGCATCGACATCAGTTGGCTTACTGCCGGCCTCGTCTAACACCTGATTGATAAGGGGGAGCATTCGCTTCACATGGTCACGGGAGGCCAATTCAGGCACTACCCCACCATAAACACGATGCAAATCGATTTGACTGAACAACGCATCGGACAAAAGTCCACGTTCGCTGTCAAAGAGTGCGACACCTGTTTCGTCGCAGGACGTTTCGAGTCCCAGAACACGCATGGGCAGATGGCCTTCGGCCTGACGATGAATGAAGCAGGCATAATAATCCCACCTATTTCTTCAGACCAGCGCTTTCGTCCGGAAGCTTTGCATTTACCCTGGCGAAGCGTTACTATCCGCAACCCTTAAAAACCGACGCTTTACATGGCTAAGGCCTCAAGCGTTGAATCCACCCCCGGTAAAACATTGAAGGTACGACCTGGATGCCCGCCGTCAAAGTCAAAGAAAACGAACCCTTCGACGTAGCCCTGCGTCGTTTCAAGCGCTCTTGCGAAAAAGCCGGTGTTCTGGCTGAAGTTCGCAGCCGCGAGTTCTACGAAAAGCCTACTTCCGAGCGCAAGCGCAAGGCAGCTGCTGCTGTTAAGCGTCATGCCAAGAAAGTGCAGCGCGAACAGCGCCGCCGCGAGCGTCTGTACTGATCAGACGCCTGCAAGGCTAACGGCTCCGCCCGACCACTGGTCGGGCTGAACGTAATTGATTCGCCAATCCGCACCACCTGTCAAGCATGCACCCATGCCTGATGCATTCCTGTTGAACATCCTTTCGCCACATGCGTCAGTATGCTCAAGTTTCAGTAGTCGAATACATATTTTAAGCAAGCGACCTGCGCATGGAAGCAATTACGTTTCATCGCGTATGCTAATGGCCCTCCCTGAGCCGAACGCACCATGGCCGGACTGATCCCTCAGAGCTTTATTGACGACCTACTCAACCGCACCGACATTGTCGAAGTGGTAGGGTCTCGCATCAAACTCAAAAAGACCGGCAAGAATTTCAGTGCGCTGTGTCCTTTTCACAATGAAAAGAGCCCTTCCTTTAGCGTAAGTCCAGACAAACAGTTCTATTACTGCTTCGGTTGTGGCGCTGGCGGGAATGCCCTTGGCTTTGTCATGGATCATGACAATCTGGAGTTTCCAGAAGCCGTCGAGGAACTGGCCAGAAAAGCCGGCCTTGACGTTCCACGGGAAGAAAGCAGCAATAATGGCCCACGCAAACCGCGTCAGATGGTGGACTCTCCACTGTATGCCCTGCTGGCCGATGCAGCTACGTTCTACCGCCAGGCACTCAAGAGCCATCCCCAGCGTAAAGCGGCGGTCGATTATTTGAAAAAGCGCGGCCTGACCGGTGAAATTGCTCGTGATTACGGTTTAGGGTTTGCACCGCCCGGTTGGGACAATCTGCTTAAACATCTGGCAGGCGATGAGCTCCAGCAAAAAGCCATGATTGAGGCTGGCCTGCTGATTGAAAACGTCGAAAACGGGAAACGCTACGACCGTTTTCGTGATCGCGTCATTTTTCCCATCAAGGACAGTCGTGGACGCATTATTGCCTTTGGCGGCCGTGTATTGGGTGATGAAAAACCCAAGTACCTGAACTCTCCTGAAACCCCCGTGTTTCATAAAGGCCAAGAGCTTTATGGTCTGTTCGAGGCACGTCGAGCCAACCGAGACCTTGATGAAATCATTGTCGTGGAAGGCTACATGGATGTAATTGCTCTCGCACAGCAAGGCATACGAAATGCCGTAGCCACCTTGGGTACGTCTACCAGCGAAGAGCACATTAAGCGCCTGTTTCGCCTGGTGCCTCAGATTCTGTTCTGCTTTGATGGCGATAAGGCTGGCCGTAGCGCCGCATGGCGAGCACTCGAGTCTGCATTGCCTACTCTGCAGGATGGCCGCAAAATCCGCTTTCTCTTCCTGCCGGAAGGTGAGGACCCAGATTCACTCGTCAGAGCAGAAGGGCCAGATGCATTTCAGGCACGCTTCGTCCAGCAGGCACTGCCGCTGGCCGAATACTTCTTTCAGCAACTGGCAGCCGAGGCTGATCCGTCTACCCTGGAAGGAAAAGCGCACCTTGCGACATTGGCCATACCGCTAATTGAAAAGGTCCCGGGAAATAACTTAAGAGCACTCATGCGCTTGCGCCTGAGTGAGCTGACCGGGCTTAACAACGACTCACTCAACCAGTTCGCCAGCGCACCCGCTACGGCACCAAGGCCCGCTGACGAACCGCACTATGAACAGGACAGCTACTACGATAGCGGCTACGACTCACCTGCGCCTGCAGCGCCTTACCCAGGCAGTAGTCGCACAGGCAAGCCCTCGTATAGCGGAAAAAATGGATTCCGAGGCAAGAAACCGTTTGGATTCAAAAGTGATCCCGCCATGCGGGCTCCACGTGAGCCAGTCAAGGTCGAGCCACCTACCCTTGCAGCATTACGGAGTCTGGTGCATCGCCCTTCGCTAGCGCTACAGGTTCAGGATGCCAAGAATATTGCCGAAGAAAATGACCAGTACGCACAGCTTCTTGTTGCCCTGGTTGACGCCTTGCAGAAGAAGCCCGAGCAAAGCACCTTGCAGCTGCTGGCTCGCTGGCATGGAACCGAACAAGGCAAACTATTACGCGTTTTAGCCGAAAAAGAGTGGTTGATTTCGGGTGATAACCTTGAACAACAGTTTTTCGACACCATTACTAGGCTTGCCGCAAGCCAGCGTGAACGCAGCCTTGAACAGCTGCTCCGCAAGGCGCGCCAAAGCGAACTCAGCATTGAAGAGAAGGACCGTCTGCGCGAGCTTCTTAGCCGCCCAGCTGTGCCATCAACCTGATTCTGGCAAGAAAGCCGCCTGATCGGCTATAATACTCAGCTTATTTTTGCCCGCCTATGCCTTCGTGGAAGGGTGTTTATGTCCGGAAAAGCGCAACAGCAATCTCGTCTTAAAGAGTTGATCGCCCGCGGTCGCGAGCAGGGTTACCTGACGTACTCGGAAGTCAACGACCACCTGCCGGAGGATATCTCCGATCCAGAGCAGGTGGAAGACATCATCCGCATGATCAACGACATGGGGATCAACGTATTCGAAACAGCTCCGGATGCGGATACCCTACTGCTCGCAGAAGCGGATACCGATGAAGCCGCCGCTGAAGAAGCTGCCGCCGCACTGGCTGCAGTCGAAAGCGATGTTGGTCGTACGACCGACCCAGTGCGCATGTATATGCGTGAAATGGGTACCGTTGAGCTCTTGACCCGTGAAGGCGAGATTGAAATCGCCAAGCGTATCGAGGAAGGTATCCGAGAAGTCATGAGCGCTATTGCTCACTTCCCGGGTTCGGTTGAATACATTCTTAGCGAATATGATCGGGTTACGTCTGAAGGCGGTCGCCTGTCCGACGTTCTCAGCGGCTACATCGATCCTGATGACGGCTCGCTGCCCGAAAACGAAAGCGATGACATCCCTGTGCCCAAGGCCAAAGATGGCGCCGCCGAACAAAATGATGACGATGAGGAAAGCGAAGGCGATGACTCCGAAGACGAGACCGAAAGCGGTCCGGATCCGGAAGAAGCCCGTCAGCGCTTCGCAGCCGTAGCCGAGCAGCTTGAGAAAGCCCGCAAGGCGCTTCAAAAGCATGGTCGCAGCAGTGATCAGGCTATCGAAGAGCTGGTTGCACTGGCCACGCTGTTCATGCCGATCAAGCTGGTACCCAAGCAGTACGAAGCTCTGGTGAGCCGCGTACGCGGGTCGCTGGACCGTGTTCGTGCTCAGGAACGTGCCATCATGCAGCTGTGTGTACGTGATGCACGCATGCCACGTGCTGACTTCCTGCGTTCGTTCCCCAGCAACGAAACCAATCTTGAGTGGATCGACAAGGTTCTCAAGAACAAGCCCAAGTACGCCGAGGCCCTTGAGCGCCTGCGTCCTGATATTCAGCGCAATCAGGAAAAGCTGATCGCACTGCAAAAGGAGCTTGACCTGACAGTTGCCGAGATCAAAGAGATCAACCGCAACATGTCTATCGGCGAAGCCAAGGCCCGTCGTGCAAAGAAAGAGATGGTCGAGGCTAACCTTCGTCTCGTAATCTCGATTGCCAAGAAATACACAAACCGTGGCTTGCAGTTCCTCGACTTGATCCAGGAAGGCAATATCGGTCTGATGAAAGCGGTAGATAAGTTCGAATATCGCCGTGGTTACAAGTTCTCCACCTATGCTACATGGTGGATTCGTCAGGCGATTACCCGCTCTATTGCTGACCAGGCGCGGACTATCCGTATTCCGGTTCACATGATCGAAACGATCAACAAGCTCAACCGTATTTCCCGTCAAATGTTGCAGGAAATGGGGCGTGAGCCGACGCCGGAAGAGCTGGGTGAGCGCATGGACATGCCTGAGGACAAGATCCGCAAGGTATTGAAGATCGCTAAAGAGCCGATCTCCATGGAAACACCGATCGGTGATGACGAAGACTCCCATCTGGGCGACTTCATTGAAGACTCGACCATGCAGTCTCCGATTGAAGTAGCGACCAGCGAGAGTCTGAAGGAAGCTACGCGCGATGTCCTGGCAGGATTGACGGCCCGTGAGGCTAAAGTGCTCCGTATGCGCTTTGGTATCGATATGAATACCGACCATACGCTTGAAGAGGTAGGTAAGCAGTTCGATGTAACGCGCGAGCGTATTCGCCAGATTGAGGCCAAGGCGCTGCGTAAGCTGCGTCATCCGTCCCGTAGCGAGCATCTCCGCTCGTTCCTAGACGAATAAATGAGAAAACCGGAGCCCATGCTCCGGTTTTTTTATACGCTTTGTTTTGCCATTTGCATCGATATGGGTATAATGCGGCCCTCTCGTAGGGCCTGTAGCTCAGTCGGTTAGAGCAGAGGACTCATAATCCTTTGGTCGAGAGTTCGAGTCTCTCCGGGCCCACCAGAAATTCGAAAGTATTACAGGGGCGTCGCCAAGCGGTAAGGCAGCAGGTTTTGATCCTGCCATGCGTTGGTTCGAATCCAGCCGCCCCTGCCATATCTCTGCACCATGCGTGCAATAAAAAAGGCTTACCTTGGTAAGCCTTTTTTATTTGTCTCTTCATGTCGTAAAGCCTGATTATCCAGACGCCGAGCCTTGGGCAGGATGAGTTCCTGTTTCGACCAATGTTAGCCTGGGCTTGGTCGACCCAACCGTAGCTGATTCACTAAGAGGCAGTGTCACGCTAAAGGTTGACCCCTGCCCTTCGACACTACTGACACTGATAGCGCCTCGATGCGCCTTGACGATCTGATCAGCGATATAAAGCCCGAGCCCTAGGCCCGCAACACCCTCACTACCGCTGGCACGCTCAAATTGCCGGAAAATACGTTCTTGGTTCTCGGCTGAGATACCGATGCCAAAATCTCTCACACTGAGCACAGCACAGCCGTCTTTGACTTCCAGTTTCACATGGACCGGTTTGCCTGCGCCATAACGCATGGCATTGGTCAGCAGATTGGCAACAACCTGTTCAACACGGAACTCATCCCACTCCCCCTCGATGTATCCGGGAAGCTCTAACGTAACATCACAGCCTGTTGCATTGAGCTGCGGCATGAAGTTTTCAACGATACTGGCGACCAGCTTAACAAGATCGAAACGCGAGGGCCGGATAGAGAGCTTACCTGTACGAATGCGAGATACGTCGAGCATGTCATCAATCAAGCGCACCAGCTTTTGGACCTGGCGCTCGTCCCGCTCAACCATCTCCATGAGCTTTTCAGGCGTAAACGCTGCCATGTTATTTTTGCCCAGGTAGATTTTGCGCAGCTGTGCTTCGAGAATCAGTGTATTCAGCGGCGTCTTGAGTTCATGCGAGACAATAGACATAAAGTCATCGCGCATTCGCACGGCATGCTGTAGGTCGACCTGAGTCTGGCGTAGCTCAGCGAGCAGCACTTCCTGCTCCTGCCGGCTACGCTCCAGCGCCTCCAGCTGGCGACGCATCCCCTTGCGGTGCCGGTACAGGTCCACGAATACACTGACCTTGCTTTTGACGGCATGTATGTCGAGCGGCTTGTAGAGAAAGTCTACTGCGCCACTCTCATAGCCTTTAAAGGCATAGTTGCGGTCATGCCCTGCTGCACTGACAAATACAATCGGAATGTGCTTGGTCTTCTCTGTGCTTCGCATCATTTCAGCAAGCTCAAAGCCATTCATGACCGGCATTTGCACATCCAGAATCGCAAGGGCGAATTCATGCACAAGCAGCAGCTCAAGCGCTGCCTCTGCAGAGCCTGCCTTGAATACAGCCAGATCCTCATGTTTCAACAATGCCTCGAGTGCCAAAAGATTCTCTGGAAGGTCGTCAACGATGAGAATCTTTGCTGCATTCACTTCTTTAAGCATTGTTCTGTTCCAGCTCGACGAGCAATGTATTAATGTCTCTGACAGGCAAAACAAAGTCAGGGGTAAACAGCTTAAGAGCAGCTTCCGGCATCGTGGGCACCAAGGCCTCAGCCGGATCCTGAACAATGGTCATTCCACCGGAACGATGGATTGCCCTCAAGCCTGCCGCGCCGTCCTCGTTGGCCCCGGTCAGGAGAACCCCGCACAGGTGCTCGCCAAATACGTCTGCAGCACTTTCGAACAACACATCGATTGAAGGACGGGAAAAGTGCACGCGCTCTTCCCGGCTCAAAGAAAGCGTCCTGTCTTGTTCAATTAGCAGATGGTACCCAGGCGACGCAAAATACAGCGTACCCGGATGTAACGGTTCCTTTTCATCTGCTTCCTTGACATCTATCTCTAGACGCGCCCGGAAAATCTCCGCTAGTTTACTGTCCTTACCTTCGGGCATGTGTATTACCACGACGATAGGCAGAGGAAAGTTCTTGGGCAGTCCGACCAATAATACACTAAGTGCCTGTAGCCCACCTGCGGAAGCGCCTATCACAATTGCTTCAATCTGCCGCTGCGCCAATGAAAAAACAGTATCCGACTCCTGTTTCATGGCGATTATAACCGCCTGAAAAGGCGTTCTTTTTTTACAACCGGCTCGAAATGGCCAGCATAAGCAGAAAAGTCGAGTGACTCCTTGCTACCCAACCCGAGAAAGCCCCGGTGGCATAGCGACTCATGAAATAAGCCGAACGCGCGATTCTGTAAGCTCTTGTTGAAGTAGATCAGCACATTTCGGCACGAGATAAACTGTGTTTCAGAAAACACCATGTCCGTTGCAAGGCTATGGTCAGCAAAGGTGACGTTGGTCATCAGTGCCTTATCAAATAAGGCTCCATCGTAAGCCGCTGTGTAATAGTCGGAAAACGAGCTTTTACCGCCGGCCTGCTGGTAACTCTGTGTATATGTACGTACCCGTTCCAGAGGGAAAACACCCCTTCGCGCACGATCCAGAGATTGTGGATTGATATCGGTGGCGTAGATCAATGTACGGTCTAGCAGTCCTTCTTCTTTGAAGAGAATGGCCATGGAGTAGACCTCCTCCCCTGTACTGCAGCCGGCAATCCAGATCTTGAGCGAAGGATAGGTCTTGAGGACAGGAACTACATGTTCTCGAATCGCCAGGTAATAGGTAGGATCGCGAAACATCTCGCTGACTGGAATCGTCAGGAATTGAAGCAATTCGCTGAAGAGCTGCGAATCATGCAGCACGCGGGCCTGTAATTCTGAAATGGTTTCGCATTCGAATTTTGACAGTGCATGGAGCACCCGGCGCTTGAGTGAAGCGCCGGAATAGTCCCGAAAGTCGTAACTGTACTTGAGATAAATACCCTCGATGAGCAAGCGCAGCTCAATATCCAGGGTACGGTCGGGACACATGGTTACAGCTTCTCCAGTGATGGCATCCATACCCTGATTAATGAGAACAGACGATTCAGATCAACCGGCTTGGCCAGATAATCATTCGCGCCGGCACGCAGGCATCGATCCTGGTCGTCCTTCATGGCTTTAGCGGTGATGGCAATGATGGGCAGTTTTTGCAGGTATGGAATCTTGCGGATTTCCTGCATGGCCTGATAACCGTCCATCATGGGCATCATGATATCCATGAGCACAAGGTCGATGCCTTCAATTGTTTGTACTTTCTCTACGGCTTCAAGGCCATTACGAGCGATCTCGACAATGGCACCTTTTTGTTCGAGCGCACTGGTCAAGGCAAAGATGTTGCGTACATCATCATCCACCAGTAGAAGCTTGCGCCCTTCGAATGCCTTGTCACGGCTGCGGGCGGTCTTGAGCATCTTTTGACGCTCAGGTGGCATGTCGGCTTCGATCTTGTGCAGGAACAGTGTGACCTCATCCAATAGCCGCTCAGGTGAGCGGGCACCTTTGATGATGATCGAACGCGAATACTTCATCAGGTTCGCTTCTTCATCACGTGTCAGGCTGCGGCCGGTATAAACGATGACCGGCGGGAAGGAGCAGATCTCTTCGTTAGCCATCCGTTCGAGTAACTCGTTGCCTTCCATATCGGGCAGCTTGAGATCGATCACCATGCAGTCGTAAATATGGGTGCGCAATAACTCAAGCGCCTCCTGACCAAACTCAACGGCTGTGATCTCCACATCCGAGTCACCAATCAGCTTGGTAATGCTGTCGCGCTGCAACGCATCGTCTTCAACCAGCAGAATGCGCTTCATTTTCTGCGAGAACTTGGCTTCGAGTCGGCTAAAGACAGTCTTGAGCTCATCACGAGTGGTGGGCTTCATGGCATAGCCAACGGCCCCCATATGCATGGCTGCCTCGACCCGATCCTCAACCGATACCACATGCACCGGAATATGCCGTGTACGGGGATTTTCCTTGAGGCGTTCCAAGACAGTTAGACCTGAATGGTCTGGCAAGCGCATATCCAGCAGGATGGCATCCGGCGTGAACTCGGTTGCGATATCAAAGCCTTCATCTGCTGCGTGTGCGACGAGACAGCTGTACTTCAGCTCATGGGCCAAGTCATACAGGATACGTGCAAACTGCGGCTCATCTTCAATCACCAATACCTTGCGATCCGGGAACGGAAAGCGCTCCCGGTCATCCGGGAAGGGTCTTGGACGAGTCGGACTTATTTCGTCAGCAACCGGCTCTGGCGCCGATGACTGCGCGGCCACAGCAGGAGCAATAGCGGTAGGAGCTGGCGAATCAACTGCTAAACGTGGCGCAGGCGCAGCCTGAGCACGTGGAGCGGTAGCATCAGCCATGAGCGGCTGCTCATACTGCAATGGCAGGCGCAGGGTAAAGGTGCTGCCCTGCTGCGGAACGCTGTGTACTTCGATGTAACCGCCTAATAGCTTGGCTAGATCGCGAGAGATTGAAAGTCCTAAGCCTGTGCCACCGTAGCGACGGGTCGTAGCGCCATCGGCCTGACGGAAGGCCTCGAAGATAACCTCTTGCTGATCCGCTGGAATACCAATACCGGTGTCAGTTACCGCAAACGCTACCTGATTTTCCTCAAGCGCAACCTTGAGCGTAACGCCGCCTCGCTCAGTAAACTTGAACGCGTTGGAAAGCAGGTTTTTGAGAATCTGCTCGATACGCTGCCGGTCCGAGTACACAAAGCCCGGCAGGTCATCAGCAAGATTAACCGTAAAGGACAACTCACGGCTATCAGCCACTGGGTTGAATGAGTTTCGCAGGGTATCGACAACACGCTTGACAGAGACCTGCTCAGGTCTGATTTCCAGCATGCCTGCTTCGACTTTGGAGATGTCGAGGATATCGTTGATCAAATTAAGTAGATCATTGCCGGCAGAGTAAATGGACTCGGCAAAGCGGACCTGCTCGGACGTGAGGTTGGCATCCGTATTGTCGGCCAATAGCTTGGCCAGGATAAGCGAGCTATTAAGCGGCGTCCGTAGCTCGTGGGACATGTTGGCCAGGAACTCGGACTTGTACTGGCTGGCGCGCTCAAGTTCGCGGGCTCGCTCCTCCAGCTCGCTTTGAGCAGCATTGAGCAGATTGTTACGCTCATCGAGCATGTCGCGCTGTTGTTGCAGCTCATGGGTCTGCTCGGAGAGCTGCTCGTTGGTCTGCTCAAGCTCAGCCTGTTGCTGCTCAAGATGCACCTGGGACTCCTTGAGCGCGCGGGACTGCTCCTCTAGCTCTTCGTTCGCCGTGCGAAGCTCTTCCTGCTGTACTTGCAGCTCCTCATTGAGCTGCTGAGTCTCAGCGAGCAGCTTTTGTAGGCGCTGCCGGTACTTCCCGGCCTCGATAGAGGAACCAATCGCCGCTGAGACGAGCTTGAGCAGCTCGGTATCCCGTGCTTCCAGGCTGCGCGTAAAGCCCAGTTCGACAACACCGTTAACCATGCCATCGCTTTCGATTGGCACGATCAGGGCCGCGGCAGCTGTGGTTTCGCCAACAGCCGAGCTTACTTTCAAGTAATCACGCGGTAGATCCTTCAGTTCGATAATGCGTGACTCAAGAGCCGCCTGCCCAACCAGGCTTTCTCCTAGGGCGAGCGTACGCCTTGTAGAAAGGTTTTCTTCGCTCAGCGCATATTCGGCCACACGCTCCAGCCTACGACTGTCGTCCTGGACGATATAGATCGCGCCAGCAGAAGCCCCCAAATAACGCGCCAGGAATTGCAGGATGCTTTGTCCCAGCAATGGCAAGGTTTGTTGGCCAATGACCTGCTCGGAAAGTTGCATTTGTCCGGCGCGATACCAGGCTTGCCGCTGCATCTGCTCGGTGTGATCAAGCTGTTGATCCAGTGCAGTGGTGTACGTGGTCGATAGACGTGTCAGTTCACGGCGGCCCAGGAAGGCCAGCAGGCCGCTCAGCAGAAGACTCACGCTCAGGAACGAGGCCACAATGATGATTGTGGCCTGGTTGGCCGTTGCACTACGTTCGGCGCGCTGTTGCTGCTCCAGAGCAATGAAATCATTAAAATCTCGGCGAATGGCATCGATTATGTCTTTGCCTTCACCGTCACGCACATGCCTCATGAAGTCGCCGTTCTGCTGATTCAGCGCAATCATGCGTGTTGCATACTCGCGCCACGAACGATGCAGGCTTTCGATACGTTCAAGTCGGCGTAGCTGGACTTCATTGTCTGAAACCTGGGCCTTTAACTCATCCAGCTGGTTCTGAACTGTAGGCAACGCGCGCTGATAGGGCTCAAGGAAAACAGGATCATCGCTTAGCAAATAACCGCGCATTCCTGTTTCCAGATCTACCACCAGCCTGAATATGTTATTGCTGCTGCTGATAACCCGATCGGTATGCTCGATCCATTGGTTAACGGAAAGAAGGTAATAAACGATAGCAACGAAAAATGCTGAGGTAAGAAAACCGATCCCTAAAGGCAGGGTCAGGTTACGGCTCAGGATTCGACGAAAGCTTTGCTGATCGACAGGCGACTCACGATTCATGCGTTACTCAATATCTGTCATGAATGAAAAAGCGGCTACCTGCTGCAAGGCAGCCGTCGTACCGGCAAGCATGCACAAAAAAATGACAAGCGAAGCAGCCGGCCTTTAATTAATTAAAGGCCGGCTGAATTATGCATGGGCTGGTTTAACGCCGGGCAATAATCCAGACCGCATGAATAATGCCTGGAATATAGCCCAAAATGGTCAGCAGTATGTTCAACCAGAAAGCGCCGCCCAGACCAACCTGGAGGAATACGCCTAGGGGCGGAAGGATGATGGCGCAGATGATTCTGATCAGGTCCATTTGCAAGCTCCTCGTAACAGGCCGTCGAAACTGGTTATAGGACCTGTCATGCAGAGGTCGGTTCCTCGAATAGCAGGCAGAAAAAACCCCGCCGAAGCGGGGCTTTGCAGACTATGGAGGATTTCCGTATCGGCGCCATCCTGGCGCGATCCTCTAACTCCCTGTTTTAACTGAGGCGCTTCCTGCGCTGAACTCGATAGCCAGATGATATTCCCTAAAAACGTAGGGTTAATAGAGCCAAGTCATGCAACATCCTGTAAGTATTTGCTTACATCAGAACTGTGCTGCATCCAGCTCATACAAGACGTCACTGCCTGCTTTTACTGAGGCCGTTAGTGAATGGATACGAGGCAGCAAGCGTGCAAAATAGAAGCGTGCTGTGGCTATCTTGCCAGTACGTAAGTCATCATGATCACTCTTCAACGCGGCCTCTGCCATGCGCACCCACAGGTAGGCGTAAGCGGTATAACCGAATACATGCAGGTACTCGACAGAAGCGGCCCCTATCTCATTCGGATTGGACGCAGCTTCATTCATAACCCATTCGGTCAGGGCATCTAGATTGTTCAGTGCTTCACGCAGTGGCGCGTCAAATTCGGACAGTTTGCTATCCAGAGTCTCAAGATAAGCCCTGATTTCTTCCGAGAAAGGTCGGTACAGACTGCCAGCCGACCCTACGACTTTGCGTCCCATCAGATCCAGTGCCTGAATACCGTTGGTGCCTTCGTAAATCTGGGTAATACGTACATCTCGGACCAGCTGCTCCTGCCCCCACTCACGAATGTACCCATGCCCACCAAAGATCTGCTGGCCATGCACACAGATTTCGAGCCCCAGATCCGTCAGGAAGGCTTTGGCTACAGGGGTCAACAAAGCCACCATGCCCTCAGCACGTGAGCGTGCCTGTGTATCCGTGCTGAATTTGGCAATGTCGAGCTGCATTGCAACATAGGTAGAAAATGCGCGGCCACCTTCATTCAAGGCTTTCATGGTCAGCAGCATGCGACGTACATCGGGATGAACGATAATAGGATCTGCCGCTTTATCGGGCGCAGACGGGCCGGTTGCAGCACGGCTTTGCAAACGCTCACGTGCGTACTCAACGGCGCTCTGATAGGAACGCTCCCCTGCCCCCAATCCCTGAATCCCTACACCCAGGCGCTCGTAGTTCATCATGGTAAACATGGCGGCTAGCCCCTTATTGAGCTCGCCGACCAGATAGCCTCTGGCACCATCAAAATTCATCACACAGGTACTGGAGCCATGGATACCCATTTTGTGCTCAATGGAACCACACGCCAAAGCATTGCGCGCGCCAAGGCTGCCGTCTTCGTTGACCAGGAATTTAGGGACGAGGAAGAGTGAAATACCCCTGGAGCCAGCGGGTGCGTCCGGCAGTTTAGCTAACACGAGGTGGATGATGTTCTCGGTCAGGTCATGCTCGCCAGCAGTAATAAAGATCTTGGTGCCCGTAATGGCATAGCTGCCATCGGCCTGAGGTTCAGCACGAGTACGAATAATCCCCAGGTCTGTGCCAGCATGGGGTTCGGTCAGGCACATGGAACCCGCCCATACACCGGAGTAAAGGTTAGGCAGATAACGTGTCTTTAGTTCTTCGCTGGCATGCGCGTAGATGGCTAGGCAACCGCCGGCTGTGAGCATAGGATACAAGCCAAAGGACAAACTGGCCGCGTGAACCATTTCCTCGACCTGAGCGGAGATCACTTTGGGCATGCCCATACCGCCGTACTCAGGATCTCCCCCTACACCTACCCAACCGCCTTCGGCATAAACACTGTAAGCCTCCTTGAAGCCCTTTGGCGTAATGACCTCGCCATCTTCCCAGCGACAGCCCTCTTCATCCGCGTTACGGTTAAGGGGTGCAAGGGTACGGGCTGCCACCTTGGCGGCCTCTTCCAGAATGGCGTCGGCCATCTCGGCATCGACTCGTTCCGCCAGTGCGGGTAATTGCTGCCACGCTTCCTGTACTTTGAAAACATCGTTGAGCAGGAAACGGATATCACGTAGGGGAGCTTGGTAGTCAGCCATGGAGCGATCCTCCAGCAGAGGCGCAGGGTATCCGGCGCTTTTTTGTGAGTATTCCCTGAGTGTAGCGAATACGCTAAAAGGGCCATAGGTTCATGATGCGACCAGGCAGTCAAACTCAGTCACTCACCTGATGCCTGCTTAACCCTGTAAAAAGGGACGCTATCAGCGCCCCTTTTTATGGCCTTATAGACCCGCCTTTGCTTTTAATCGCCACTCGTGAAGCAGCGGCTCGGTATACCCGTTGGGTTGCTCTCGGCCTTTCAGTACGAGATCTCTTGCCGCCCGGAAGGCATAAGACGCCTCGAAATTGGGTGCCATAGGGCGATAGAGGGAATCGCCTGCATTCTGCTCATCCACAATACGAGCCATGCGCTGTAGCGTTTCAATCACCTGCGCCTGATTAGTCACCCCATGGCGCAACCAGTTAGCGATGTGCTGACTGGAAATACGCAACGTAGCGCGATCCTCCATTAATCCTACGTTATGGATATCTGGCACCTTGGAGCAGCCAACGCCCTGATCTACCCAGCGTACGACATAGCCCAGAATGCCCTGGGCGTTATTGTCCAGCTCCTGTTGGATATCCTCGGCTGACCATTTGGCAGACTCGACAACCGGAATGGTCAGCAGATCATTCAGGAGGCTGTCGCGAGCGGCAGTCGTATCGATCTGCTCTATTTCCTGTTGAACCGTCTGGACGTCAATCTGATGGTAATGCAGTGCATGTAGCGTCGCGGCCGTAGGCGAAGGCACCCAGGCGGTGTTGGCACCTGCCTTGGGGTGTCCAATTTTCTGTTCAAGCATGGCGGCCATGAGGTCGGGCATGGCCCACATACCCTTGCCGATTTGGGCCCGGCCACGCAGCCCGCACGCCAGACCAATTAAAACGTTGTTGCGCTCATAGGCTGCAATCCACTTGGTTCCTTTCATGTCGCCTTTACGCAGCATCGCACCCGCTTCCATGCTGGTGTGCATCTCATCGCCGGTGCGATCCAGGAAGCCGGTATTGATAAAGGCTACGCGGGACGCCGCCTCGGAAATACAGGCCTTGAGGTTGACGCTGGTGCGGCGTTCCTCATCCATGATGCCCATCTTGATCGTATCGGCGGGCAGGCCCAACATAGACTCAACGCGGCCAAACAACTCAGCCGCAAAAGCCACTTCCTTCGGCCCGTGCATCTTTGGTTTTACAATATAAATGGAACCGGTACGCGAATTGCCACGGCGCGCCAGATCATGCAGGGCGATGGTCACGGTCATCACCGCATCCATGATGCCTTCAGGAATTTCCTGACCTTCCCCATAAAGAATCGCTGGGTTGGTCATTAAATGACCAACGTTTCGCACGAACAGAAGCGAACGACCGTGCAAGGTCAAGCTTTCGCCATTGGCAGCAGTGTAGTCACGGTCTGGGTTGAGCGTGCGTGTGAAGCGCTTTTCACCTTTGGTGACTTCTTCAGCCAGATCACCTTTCATCAATCCCAGCCAGTTACGGTACGCCAGCACTTTGTCCTGCGCATCTACGGCGGTGATGGAATCCTCAAGGTCCATGATGGTGCTGACGGCTGATTCCATCAGGATGTCCTTCACACCAGCGCAGTCAGTCTGGCCGATCTGGGAATGGCGGTCGATCTGGATCTCGAAGTGCAAACCATGATGCTTGAGCAGGATTGCGGACGGCTCGGACGCATCGCCCTGGTAACCGATAAAGGCTGAGGGATCGGCCAGCTCACAGGCACCATTCTTCATGTCGACCACGAGGCGGCCGTTATCCACTCGATAGCGTGTCGCTTCTTTATGGGAGCCCTTGGCTAGCGGAACGGTCTTGTCCAAAAAATCTCGCGCATAGGCGATGACCTTGGCACCCCGGGCAGGGTTATAGCCTTTGCTTTTCTCGACGCCCTCTTCTTCCGGAATCGCATCGGTGCCATAGAGCGCATCGTAGAGCGAACCCCAGCGGGCATTGGCTGCGTTCAGCGCATAGCGGGCATTGAGTACCGGTACCACCAGCTGTGGGCCAGCCTGCTGGGCGATTTCGGTATCGACATTAGCCGTGGTTGCCTTAACTTTTCCTGGGTGCGGGAGCAGATAGCCGATGGACTCCAGAAAGCGACGATACGCTGGCATATCCTTGATAGGACCAGGATGGGTACGATGCCAATCGTCCAGCTTTGCCTGAATCTGATCACGCTCGGCCAGAAGCGCCTGGTTGCGAGGTGCCAGATCATGGACCAATGCATCGAAGCCTTGCCAGAAGACTGCGCTGTCGATGCCGGTGCCGGGCAGCACTTGCTCCTCGACGAAACGATGCAGCGAGGTGGCAACCTGTAAGCGATGGCAAGAAGTGCGTTGCGTCATGATGTGATCCTTTCTTCTTATCGATTCAACCCAAAACAGCCGCAGCACCTGCCTTGGCCACCTGTGCATCCTGATCAGCCTTGACGCCCGAGACACCTACAGCGCCAACGACCTGTCCTTCCACCATAACCGGTACGCCGCCCTCCAGCATGCCAGCCAGGATCGGTGCAGATAAAAAGGCGGTACGCCCGCCATTGATCATGTCTTCGAACCCTTTGGACTCGCGTCGCCCAAGTGCTGCTGTGCGGGCTTTCTCCGTGGAGATGTAAGCGCTGGTGGGCGTAGCGTTATCCAGGCGCAGCAGCGCCAGCGGATGCCCGCCATCGTCCACTACCGCAATGGCGACAGCCCACTGGTTGCGCTCGGCCTCGGCGCGCGCAGCGTCCAGGATACGATTCACCTCAGTGACGGTCAGGACAGCTTTGCTTTGCATGCAGATTCTCCACGAGAGGATTGAATGATTCAGAATTCAGAGCGGCATCGACAATCTCGATCCAATGTCGGACTGGTGTACGACTAACACCGCCCAGATGGGTCTGGCAACCGATATTGGCAGTAACGATAAGATCAGGCTTTCCACTTTCGAGCGCGGCGAGCTTGTTGTCTCGCAGCTGACGAGACAGCTCGGGCTGGGTAAGCGAGTAGGTGCCGGCAGAGCCGCAGCACAGATGGGCGTCCGGCACTGGCGACAGTGTATAGCCCAGACGCTGCAAGACTTCTTCTACAGCGCCGCTCAGCTTTTGGGCATGCTGCAAGGTACAGGGACAATGAAAGGCCAACCGGTGATCAGCACTCACCGCCAGCCGTTCCAGCGGCTCGGAACGGATTATTTCGACGATATCTTTTGCCAACTCAGAGACACGTCTGGCCTTGGTGGCATAGGCAGGATCATCCTTCAGCAGATGACCATAATCCTTGACGAAAGCGCCACAACCGCTGGCCGTCTGCACGATCGCTTCCGCACCTGCCTCCACAGCAGGCCACCAGGCATCGATATTGCGGCGGGCGCGATCAAGGCCGTCATGCTGGGCATTGAGGTGGAACTCAACAGCACCGCAGCATCCTGCACGCGGGGCATTGACCACACGGATACCCAGGCGGTCCAGCACCCGCGCCGTTGCAGCATTTGTATTAGGTGACAGACTTGGCTGCACACAACCCTCCAGCATCAGCACATGCCGCTCATGGTGTACTGCTGGCCGCTTACCCGCCGGAAGCGGATCCGCCGGTAGTTTGCTGCGTAGCGCATCAGGCAGGAGAGGACGAAGTGTTTGCCCCGCACGGCTCAATGCTTTGAATAACACAGGATGTGGGAGCACGGTACGAAGACCGGTACGCAGCATGCGCTCACCCAATGAGCGTGGTACGCGACGCTCAAGCTCGGCGCGACCAATATCCAACAGGTTATGGTAGGTCACGCCTGAAGGACAGGTTGTTTCACAGTTACGACAGGTCAAGCAGCGGTCCAGGTGCAATTGGGTTTTCTTTGATACGGCGCCGCCCTCAAGCATCTGCTTGATGAGATAAATGCGACCTCTCGGGCCGTCCAGCTCATCGCCCAATAATTGATAGGTTGGACAGGTTGCGTTGCAGAAGCCGCAATGCACGCAGCTACGCAGCACCCGCTCGGCCTCTGCTGCCTGCGGCAGACGGCGCGCCTCTTCACTTAGGATTGTTTGCATTACAGCTCCGCATACAGTCGACCAGGATTAAACAGCCCATGCGGGTCCATTTGCTGCTTGAGCTGACGCTGATACTTGAGCAGCGCAGGGGCTAATGGGTGGAACGGCTCGCGTTCGTTATCAGGCGTAAAACAGGTGGCATGGCCGCCGAGCTGCTCAATACGATGCCTGAGCGCAGCCGCATCCATATCGCTTTTCAGCCAGCGCTGGGCGCCTGCCCAGTCCATTAACACCGTACCGGGCAAATCCAGCACAGGCGTGTGGTTGGGAAGCGACAGACGCCATAAGGGTCGCGGATCGGCAAAAAACTCCAGCCGGTGCTCGCGCAGGTTTGTCCAGAACGTGGCAGGGAGGGCGTCACCGCCAATTCGATCACGAGCGGCGGCCACAGAGCCTTCGCCTCCTTCCAGGCGGATGTATAGCGCCCGGCCATCATGGCAGGCCCCAGCGAGCGGGATGGCCTGGCGTTCCCACTCGGCTAACTTGATAAGCGCGCGTGAAGGATCAAGTTCTAATTGAAGACTGGCAGACGTTCGGGGTTTAGGCAGAACCTTAAAAGAAACTTCCGTAATCAGCCCCAGACAGCCAAAGCTGCCAGCCAGCAGGCGTGACAGGTCATACCCCGCCACGTTTTTCATCACTTCACCACCAAAGCGCAGGTGCTTGCCCTCGCCTGTAATGATACGAGTGCCCAGAACAAAATCGCGTACCGAGCCAACCCAAGGTCGACGTGGACCGGAAAGCCCTGTCGCCATCATGCCGCCTACCGTAGCGTTCGGCCCGAAATGCGGTGGCTCACAAGGCAGCATCTGACCATTGGCCTCAAGCGCGGCTTCCAGTTCATTCAACGGCGTACCGGTTCTAACTGTGACTACAAGTTCGGTGGGATCGTAGGTCACAATGCCTCGGTGGAGGCGGGCGTCAATTTCTATTCCCTCTACCGGACGGCCCAGGTGCCGCTTGCTGTCGCTGCCCCGAATACGGAGCGGCTGACGTTGCGCTATAGCCTGCTGCACTTCATCTTGAAGTGCTTGGGCAGCATCGTGGGAAGCAGTCATCGCGTCCATCAGAAGCGCTCCAGCTCAGGAAAAGGCAGCTTGCCGTGATGGATGTGCATGCCGCCAAACTCGGCGCAGCGGTGTAAGGTGGGCACGTTCTTGCCTGGATTGAGCAAACCCTTGGCGTCAAACACTTTCTTCACAGCATGAAATAACGTCAGCTCATCGGGCTTGAACTGTGTACACATGGAGTTGATCTTTTCCCGCCCCACTCCATGTTCGCCGGTGATGCTGCCGCCCACCTCTACGCAGAGATCAAGAATCTTACCGCCCAGCGCTTCTGCCCGCTCAAGCTCGCCCGGCTGATTGGCATCAAACAGGATCAGTGGATGCATGTTGCCGTCTCCGGCATGGAATACGTTCGCAACGCGCAGGCCGTAGCGCTCGGACAATGCTTCTATACCCTTCAAAACGCCTGGTAATGCACGGCGGGGGATAGTGCCGTCCATGCAGTAGTAATCAGGGGAGATACGGCCTACCGCCGGAAAGGCATTCTTGCGACCTGCCCAGAATTTCTGCCGCTCAGCCTCGTCCCGGGCCAGACGAATCTCGGTTGCCCCGGCTCGTGCCAATACCTCCCGAACACAATCGCAATCAGCGTGTACGTCCGACTCCACCCCGTCCAGCTCGCACAGCAGAATCGCTTGAGCATCTACCGGATAGCCTGCATGAATAAAGTCTTCCGCCGCCCGGATAGAGAGGTTATCCATCATTTCCAGACCACCCGGGATGATGCCTGCGGCAATGATATCGGCGACTGCACGACCAGCCTTCTCGATATCGTCAAAACTGGCCATCAACACCTTGGCGGTCTGCGGCTTGGGCAAGAGCTTGACGGTGACCTCTATCACTACACCCAAAAGCCCTTCCGAGCCGGTAAACAGTGCCAGGAGATCAAAACCGGGCGAGTCCAGCGCCTCGCTACCCAAGGTAAGTCGCTCGCCCTCCATGGTCACGATTTCGACCTTGAGAATGTTATGAACCGTAAGGCCGTATTTGAGGCAATGCACGCCCCCGGCATTTTCGGCCACGTTGCCGCCAATGGAACAGGCGATTTGGGAGGATGGATCAGGTGCGTAATACAGCCCATACGGGTTGGCTGCCTGGGAAATTGCCAGATTACGCACACCAGGCTGAACCCGTGCGCGACGCGCATCCGGGTCGATCTCAAGGATTCGATTGAATTTGGCCATGACCAACAATACGCCCTGCTCCAGCGGCAGAGCGCCACCGGAAAGACCTGTCCCGGCCCCCCGAGCGACTACAGGCACATTACGCTCATAGCAAAGCCGCATTAAGGTCTGCACCTGCTCGACAGTACTGGGCAGCACAACAGCCATGGGCGTGGTGCGATATGCCGAAAGGCCATCGCACTCATAGGGCTTCAGGTCTTCTCGCTCATGAAGGACCTGAACGCCAGGAAGCGCCGCTTCCAGCGCTTTAATTAGGCTAGCTTTGTCAATCTTAGGCAGTACACCATCGACGCGTTCGTCATACAGGATATTCATTGCCAGATACCGATCTTGTTGTTTTTGTGCCGGAGGGCCTGGCCTTTTCCAGGCCATGAGCTTTTCTTTTACTCCCCGTTTGCCAAGGCGTCTATGCCACTAAAAGCTGGTCAGACCAGTTTTTTATTTTCCAGCCCTAGCCAAAAGTCTTATCGCTCTAGACACCATATGGCTTGACGAAAGATCAGGCGATCATGCTCACTAACACTCTCCCAACTGGTCAGACCAGCACGATGAGTACGATTGAAAGCGTTAAACGTAGACACGTTGCCGATGCGGTCAGCGAACAGATTGAACGTCTGATCGTCGACGGTATTCTGAAAATCGGACAGGCGCTGCCTTCGGAGCGGCGCTTGTGTGACAAGCTAGGCGTCTCACGCGCAGCCCTACGTGAAGGGCTCGGATTACTGCGGGCACGGGGCATTATCGAGACAAGCCAGGGACGCGGCTCTTTCGTAGCCCGACTCAGTGCCTCAAACGACACCAGCCCTCTTCTGCATCTTTTCAGCAGCCAGCCACGAACGCTATTTGACCTGCTCGAAGTCCGCGCCCTGCTCGAAGGCGAAGCCGCCCGGCTCGCAGCCCTCCGCGGCACCGAAGCCGACTTCGTACTGATTGGGCGGCGTTACAAGGAATTATGCGAGGCCTGCGAAAATCCAGAAGCATTGGATGCCAATACCCATGCCCGGCTGGATCATGGGTTCCACCTTGCGATCAGCGAAGCCTCCCATAATCCCGTCCTTGTACATACACTCCAGTCTTTGAACGACCTGCTGCTAGGGTCGGTTTTTGCCTGTATCGCTAATCTTTATCATCGCCCACCCCACCGTAAGCAGATCGATCGGCAGCATACGCGTCTTTATCAAGCGGTAACCCAACGCCTGCCTGACCAAGCACACCGCGCGGCACTCGATCATATCCATAGCATCCGTGACAATTTGCGAGAGATCGAACAGGAAGAACAGCGTCTGGTACGGGCAACGATGCGGCTGGAGGGGTGGGTTTAACCATTCGGGCAGGTTTATTGCCCTATGGCAATTTATGTGACGCATATCACAGTAATATACTGTCTAGTTCGGCACTCTCCGCGCCCTGTTCTTCAAGGAAAGAGGGCTCAGCAGGATGCTGGACGCAAATGAAAGCCATATCACCCTTTCGCTCGACGGCCTGTCGACAGACCTGCAGGTCCTGAGCTTTGAAGGCCACGAGGCCCTCAATCAGCCGTATCGTTTCGATATCGACCTCGTCAGCGAGCAGCCCGACCTTGACCTGGAAAGCCTGCTACACAAGCCGGCCTATCTTGCCTTTGGCCCAAGCGGTTGTGGTGTTCACGGACTTATCTACCGTGCCGCTCAAGGGGACTCGGGTAAACGCCTGACGCGTTACCGTCTCAGCCTTGTGCCTCAACTGGCCTACCTGGCGCACCGCGTCAATCAGCGTATCTTTCAGCAGCTCACCGTTCCCAAGATCATCGAAGCGATCCTCAAGGAGCATGGCCTGTTCGAAGGGGCTTATCGCTTCCAGCTCGGCAAGACGGTCTATCCACCGAGAGATTATTGTGTTCAGTACGATGAAAGCGATCTGCATTTCATCCAGCGTCTCTGCGAAGAAGAAGGCCTGAGCTACCACTTTCAACACAGCGGCAGTGGGCATGTACTTGTATTTGGGGATGATCAGACTGTCTTCCCCAAGCTCTCATCTGTGCCTTATCAGCAAGATTCTGGCTTAGCGGCTCAGCATGAAGTTGTTCGCCGTTTCGGTGTACGGCTGGCAACGCGAACCAGCCGTGTTACACGCCGTGATTACGACTTTGAAAAGCCGCGCCTCTTGATGGAAGCGGCTTACAAGGGTTCATCTTCTTCTCCAGATCTGGAAGATTATGACTATCCGGGCCACTTTACTGACCGTACCCGGGGCAAACATCTTTCCCAGCGTGCACTGGAGCGCCATCAGTCAGATTCGCAGCTGGCAGAGGGGCAAAGCGACGCAGGCTTAATCAGCGGGCATTTTCTCCCCTTAGCCAACCATCCACGTACATCTTGGAATGCCCTCTGGCTCATCCGGGAAGTCTTTCATGAGGGTCGCCAACCTCAGGTATTAGAAGAGTCTGTCACCAGCGACGTCTCCAAAGAGGATGGTTTCACCCAGGGCTACCGCAACCGCTTTACCGCTACCCCATGGGATATCCCCTACCGCCCGGCTCTTGAGCATCCCAAGCCCGCTGTTTTGGGAAGTCAGACGGCCGTCGTGACAGGTCCCCAAGGCGAAGAAATCCATTGCGATGAATACGGTCGCGTAAAGGTCCAGTTTCATTGGGACCGCGAAGGCCAAGCCAACGAGCAGACCAGCTGCTGGCTTCGTGTCGCCAGTAATTGGGCTGGTGACCGCTACGGTGGCATCGCCATTCCCCGTATTGGGATGGAAGTCCTGGTGACGTTTCTTGAGGCTGACCCTGATCAGCCCCTGATCACCGGCTGCCTGTATCACAAGGAAAACGTCGTCCCGTATGACCTGCCCGCTAACAAGACGCGCACCGTCTTCAAAACACTCAGCACGCCCGGCGGTGGTGGGTATAACGAACTGCGCATCGAAGACAAGAAAGGTCAGGAACAGATCTATATCCACGCCCAGCGGGACTGGGACGAGAACATCGAGAACGACCAAAAGATCCGCGTCGGCCATGAGCGCCACGACCGTATCGAGGCGAATAGCTATACGGAATTCAAGGCTGAAGAGCACCACACGACAGATCTGGACCGTAAAACCGAGATCAAGGTCAATGACCACCTTACAGTGGGCCAGAATCAGCACATCAAGCTGGGTAACGGGCAATACATCGAGACCGGTAATGAGATCCACCTGTATGCCGGAAGTAAAGTCGTCATCGAAGCTGGCCTTGAACTGACCGCCAAGGCAGGCGGCGCCTTCATCAAGCTCGACCCCAGCGGCGTTACGTTGATGGGGGCAGCGGTAAACATCAACTCAGGCGGAAGCCCTGGTGTCGGCTCCGGCATTCAGATCCTGGGGCCGCTTGTTCCGTGGGCAGCGGATAGTGATAAGGCGGGGAAACCACCCAAGCTAGCACTAGCCAATGTACAGCTGCAAATGGCTATAAGGGCCCGGCAGTTAGGTGCAAGCCGTTGCCCAATATGCGAGGCATGTCGTGAAGGTGTGTGTGATATAGGACATTCAGCAAGATGAGCACTGTCTACTCGTGGGTCCAAAGCCAAACAAATAAGCAGCGATCACTCTATTTAATTATTGACTCATTAGCCGAACCTAACCCTATACCAGAGCTATTCGGCTCAGGGGCTATCAAGGAATACGCCAATCTTTACCAAGGGACCTCCTATGAAGAGCTTTCTGCTATCGCGCCTTGGCTAATCAGAATTGAAGACATGGGCAACGTAGCTATTCAACGTCTAATTCAACATCCAGAAAGGGACTGGGGCTGGTTAGCCTGTACAGAACTTCATGGATTTTCTGCTATAAAAAAACACCTACAGGACAGAATAGAAATACATGAAGATGAGCAAATATCTCTTTACCGTTTTCAAGACCCCCGCGTAATAGCTAGAAGCCTCGCCTATTTGAAACGTGAACAAGCTCCTTATCTTCTAGGACCCTTTGAAAGTGTTTTATATTGGCACGCGGAAAAATGGAAAGAATATAACAATCCAACCCCCAGCCTCCCTCAGTTACCAGAGCCGCCTTTCCCTTGGCTCTACTCCGAGCCAGACGAGATAAAGCAAGAAATTAAAACCCTAAACTTGGAACAGTGGCTATGGGAAAACCAACCAGCCGAAACAACTGAGCTGGCCAAGCAATTACATATACGCACGTGGCTGAAAGATTGTTTAGCTAAAGCTGAACGCTATCAATGGAAAGATACATATCAGCTATTTTTCCTGCTTATGCAGAACAGATTAAAGCAACTCAATCACCCAGCATGGGAGCCTCTATCAGACGAGCCTCCCCTAGAGCACTTTAATCGCTGCCAGAGTCTCTTTAGGTCTCAAGAAAAATGAAAAAAATTATTTTGCTTTTACTTCTATCAACCCTTACATCTTGTTCTTGGGTTGGCACTTTCATAAAGGAAGGCGCTATTAGTAGTGTCAGTTATTCTAGTAGCAAGCACTTTGATCTAACAGGAAAAATCCCCGAGAACTACTCTTTTCAAACCACTGCCTACTACCAACAGAGCGAACCAGCCACCTGCACTTTTTATAGTGTGGGAGTGGGCGGCTATGTTCCTCGCACTCACATTGAGCAACATCGAGCAGAATACAAAGACAAGCCACAGGACTTTAGCTATCGGATACCGCTGTCGTATCACGAGGCCGGATGCGAAATGAAGTTAGTGAATGTAGACCTAATTGTATTCGCTAAATATAGCCCCAAAGATGGGGATTTTGGTCGCGATGGCGGCCGAATAGGTATTTATACAAATCTGCCTGAAACAGCTAAGCATTTTCCTGCCAGCGGAAGACTGAATTTAAAGGGAAAGTGCATGTGGCTGTTTCGGCTGATGGGTAAAAACGATGTGTTCACTAAAGGCCTTGTATGTCATGGCGCCGACGAAAACTGGCAAGTACCTGACGACTATGATAAGCGTAACGGCGTAGGCACCTCGGTAAGACGCGATGAACTTGACGGAAAAACCATTAACGTTGAGTTCCAAAACTCTAAAGAAGAACGCCCTTACTTCCGGGGTACTTGGTTAAAAACAGAGTCTGGTTGGAAGCCTTGCATTAGAACATCAAAATACGCTCAATGCCAAACCCCGCCTACATTTAGAAAGTTTCGCATGGATGGCCGGGAGTGCACGGTCTACCCAAACTGCACGGAATAAAAACATGGATGAATCATTTGCAAAATTAATTTCCAGCCCGGACCAGAATTGTCCATTAAAAAAGGCTTGGGTTAGTTTCAGATTAGTTGATGAGTTTGGCCAAGGCGAGCCTTATGCAAACTTATCTTACTCCTTAATAGATAGCCAAGGCAGCGAACATACAGGAACTCTTGACGAGAGAGGATATGCCAAAGTCGAACCTATTTATTGCGGCCCATCCATCCTTAGATTCCATGAAAAATATAAAGGAAATATAGATGTTTGGTATGATGATTTAACCCACCGCCAAGGCTTTGCCCTTCCTATCACACAACTACAAGCTGTAGCTGAGCAAACCCAAAGACGAAACAGTAACCAATTAAGCTCAAACCCGAAACTAGCAGCCAAGGAGAATGCTGAATTTTATCGAGTAGAGGTACGTGATCTAGTGGAGTTTACTAGTCATCTCCCCCCTGCATCGAAGATATTAGCACCACGTCCTTCAATCAGACTTGCATCCAATTCAAATCAGCATGACGGTAAATCTTTTGGCATTGGTCTTGCACCTAATAAACATCACCTATTAGAAATCAAAGCTTTAACAGCTTGGCGACCATTACTCTCTCTAACATCAGAATTTTCAGCGCTTGATGCCTATCAACTCTCATTGCTTACTACTCTAGCTTACTCAGATTTTGGAGAGAAATATGCTGAAGGCCAAGATACACCTCCAATTTATCCTTTCCCTGGCAGCATTGGCTATATCTTAAACAGCAGACTGGCACACATTGAAACTGGCGCATTAAATGAAGAGCCTGCGCGCTTTAAAGACGTTACCCCTTACCATCTTATTTTAGAGGAAGTTCCTTACTCCAAAAGGTTAGAAATCATTCCCTTCGATCCACTCTATTACACAAAAGAAAATGAACAAAAAAAACCTTGGCAATTGCACAGTCTAAACGACACAAACACTAATACCCAAGCATATATTAGCCATGATGATCGAATGATTTTAATTGGTATCAGGGGTACGCAAGAGTGGCCAGACTTTGCGCGCGATATAGATGCTAAACAAGTCCCTTATGAAGAAGGCATAGGGCAGGCGCACCGCGGATTTTATAAGGCCTTCCTTGCGGTTAAAGAATTTGTAAAGCCTTACCTATTCAACTTTTACTCTGGTCAAAAGATTGTCGTAAACGGCCATAGTTTAGGGGGGGCCATTGCACTTTTATTAGCTGAATGGCTACGTCGAGAGGAACGTAATTATGATGTATTACTGTACACCTACGGCGCACCTCGTGCTGGCGATAGAAAATTTGTCGAAGGTGCATCCGAACTAATCCATCATCGGCTTGTTAACCATAACGATCCTATTCCAAGTCTACCTGCAACATGGATGGACACAGACCAGCGAATATTTATCCCTGGAATAGCGGCACTTATTACAGGGGCAACTGGAATAGGCGGTGCAGCATTCTTGGCAGGCATTGTCAATTTAAAAGGTGATAATTATCAGCACCACGGGACACTTCATCACTTTCTACCGCTCCCTATTGGCAGAGGGGAAACTACCTCAGTACTTTGGCAACCGGAATGTTCGGGAATCGAAGAAGCCGCGTGTACTTATTATGCAGCCAACATTAAAAATGACATGCCTGACAGAGCGCTATTCATTGCACAGCTAGCTTCCATGTCACAACACTTTACAGTAGCTGGATATGTTCCGGCTTGTCATGCAACGCTGTTACGCTGGAAAGCTAGCGCTGCACAGGGAGGTCAAAGCTTGACCAAACGCGAGCAAGAATGGTTAGAAAAGGAAATCTATAGTTATCAAAAAAACTTAGAGTTATGGGAAAAACAAGCCTGGCAAAAATATGATGCCCTACATCGGCACCAAGAAGTTTCCTTAAGTCTACGCAGGCAGCAATTCGAACAAGCTATTAGCTTCGCCGCTGCCGAAAGGAGGCGTTTACCCCGTACCTTAGGCCGTATCAGGGAGCTAGCTCAAAAGCCTATTTCCCTTGAGAATGTATACGGATCTCAAATAAATAACCCTATACTTTCTAGCCTAATAAGCCGGTGGCAACAACATGATGAAAACCTACCGTCCAAAACACCTCAACTAGCCTCTATACCTAGACCATATAAGCTCAGTTACGTCTAGTTGACCTATAAAAGGCTTAAGCTAACCGCTTCATAAATGCGGTTAGCTGCCAATTACCTAACAAGCATACTGGGAACATCGACATATCAAAAACCAACGTAACGCCAAAGCTATCAGGCATAAAAAAGTCGCCTACAAAACTCTTCAACTTCACAAGAGTTTAAATTGCCCATAGCTAAAAAGTAGAAATACTTTTGCAAATGAGCCATGTCCTCAGTCCGCTTTATCATCCAAGCGAGTCAGCCATGGAGCATGCGGCAGCGGTCCTTAAGACAGTTATGATTCTAAACCCCGATTGCATAAGGCCTTTCATTTCAAAAAGACGAAATGAAGATAGCCGTTAACAAAAGCAAATGTAAGCCATCTCAAAAGAATGAAAATAATAACAGTTTTAGTCTTGAGGCCTAAAAGTGATGATCAGACAAAGCTTTTTAACTGAAACCTATTATAGCCATGTGCATGAGCTCTTAACGGCGGACATTATTAAGCTTGAAAAAGCTGAGCTTACTGCTGACTCAATTTAGCAAGCCGATTCACTGAGGGCCATGCTTATGGCTGACAATGAATTTTTTTCATGGGTATTAAGCTATACGGCTGGCAAAAGACTGTCGGATCTTTCAAGTCAGTTTGAATCAGTAGTTCTTGCCTACGAACGCTACCAAAAAGCACAGGGGTTATTTCAGAGAGACTCCTCAATGTCTCCACTAGGCTTGGAAAATTTAGAAGATTATGAACGCAGCCTCCAGCTTATAAGCATCGCAATACTGATAGGTCGATTAGATTTATTTGAAAGGCTTGTTAATATTATAGATCATAGTTATAGATCAGAAGATGCTCTATATGAAGAGATAGTTGGAAAAATCCAGCCTGGCCGAGCTAATTTGGAAGAATGGTATCATGATCAGCCCTATAGAACCTTACTTGATGCTATTGATGCTATTGATGCTATTGATGCTGAAGATAAACAGTCAGCAGCAAATCTGCTCAGTCAGTACTGTAAAATTTGGTACCCAGCCTTCAAAAGCTGCCCTTGGCATAACAGCCATCTTAGTATGACCTCAACCGAAGGTGCTTACTTCGGTTACTGGGCTTTCGAAGCCGGCGCTGTAGCCTATCTTTATGGCATAGATGACAGTCAAATCAGTCATATGGTTTATCCCAAAGACCTAGTCGCTTATGCTCGGAATCAAAAAAGAGCTGAATGAACCACAACTCAAGGCTTATACAGGAAAACGTTTCCCTTGATCAGGCTGTTGGTTTTAATACCAAGCAGAAACTCATTACAACGTTTCTGCTCGATTATTAGAGACTCAAACAGGATCAAAGATTTGAGGAACCATTCGAATAAAAAGTAATATAGCAAAGCAGGACCGTATGAAGGCACATCTGGTGGTAAATACAGACCCCTATCTGAGATATCCAAGAAGTATGTAGACACACACGGTGTACCTTATGGCTCTTGGTAAAGGGCTTTCCTAAATACACAAATAAATTAAGCTCTTCAAATTAAAGATGCCCACCCATTTAGGTGGGCATCTTTATTAGCACTCCATATACACCACCTGCGTATGGGTATATTCATACAACCCATGCTTTCCATCCGCGCCGCCAATCCCTGACTTGCGTACGCCTGCATGGAAGCCTTGCATGGCTTCAAAGTTTTCGCGGTTGATATAGGTTTCGCCAAAATCAATTTCGCGGCAGGCTTGCATGGCTTTGCTCAGGCTGCGGGTATAGACGGATGAGGTGAGGCCGTATTCGGAATTGTTTGCCAGGGCGATTGCTTCGTCCAGGCTGTCGACTATTTGGATCGGCAGGACGGGACCAAAAATCTCCTCACGCATGATGGTCATGTCTTCGCGGCAGCCGGCCAGCACGGTGGGTTCGTAATGAAACCCTTGGGGGCGGTCTGCGACCTTGCCACCGGAGACGACCGTAGCACCCTGGCTGACTGCCGTACGCACGCGTTCGGCAACCTTATCGAGCCCGGCCTGGTTGATTAGCGGGCCCATTTCTACCGAGGGGTCGGCAAGCGGATCTCCGTAGCGCGTTTCACTCATGGCGGCACTGACACGTGAGATGAATTCATCGGCTACGCCGCGCTCGACATATACGCGCTCGGCACAGTTACAGACCTGTCCGGTATTGATGATGCGTGAGCCGCGGATGGCGCGGACGGCGAGATCTAAATCAGCGTCGGCCAGCACGATAGCCGGTGCCTTGCCGCCGAGTTCAAGGTTGAGCTTGGTGAGGTTGGGTGAAGCCGACGCCATGATGCGGGCACCCGTCGCCACACTGCCAGTAAAGCTGATCATGTCGACACCAGCATGGGCGCTGAGCGTTCCGCCTACTTCTCCCGATCCACTGACGACGTTGAACACGCCGGGTGGTAAGTCCGTTTCGGCGACCAGTTTGGCAAATTCGAAACAGTTGATCGGCGTCTCTTCGCTGGGTTTGATGACGATGGTGTTGCCCGTTACTAAAGCTGGAGCCATCTTGCGGGCAATGAGGAAGAACGGGAAATTCCAGGGCAGGATGCCGGCGACCACACCCAAGGGCTTACGGAACAGAAAAATGTTTTCGTTGGGCCGGTCGCTGGTGATGATTTCACCTTCAATGCGGCGCGCCCACTCGGCCATGTAATCAATGTAATCAGCCGTAAAGTTGACTTCGACTTCAGCCAAGCCGCTGACCTTGCCCTGCTCCTCAGTGATGATGCGCGCCAGCCGAGGCGCATGCTCGCGGATCTTGGCGGAGATTTTGCGCAAGTACCCAGCGCGCTCAATGGCAGGCCTTTTTGCCCAGGCTTTTTGGGCAGTACGTGCGGCCTCAATGGCACGGTTTACATCATCGCCATTAGAGGCAGGCACGTCGGTCAAGCGTGCACCAGTGGCGGGATTGAAAACCCCTAAGTGTTCGCTGCTGGGCTGAAAGACACCGTTGATGAAGTTCTGATACGGTTGGGTCATGGCCGAGTCCTCTTGTTTTAATAGGTTCGCGAAGGCGCGCTGACGGCCGGGCCTTCCTTGTAACGACGCAGGTTATCCAGGGCCGCCTGACGCATCAGGCTGATATCAATGCCCACGGCAATGAACTGACAGCCCCAGCTCTGGTAGCGGCGAGCGTCATCCTCTTGAGGGGCAAGAATGCCGCTGACTTTGCCCGCGGCGCGGGTGGCATCGATGGCGTGCCGAATCTTGGCCTGCACGTCGGGATGACCTGGGTTGCCGGGATAGCCCAACCCCGAGGACAGGTCAGCCGGACCGACAAAGACTGCGTCGACTCCTTCTACCGCGGCAATCGCTTCGACGTTCTCGACCCCCTTGGCCGACTCTACCTGTACGATCAGGCAAAGCTCCTCATGGGCAGTAGCCAGATAATCCGGTACGCCGTCCCAACGGGTTGCGCGGGCCAGCCCACCGCCGACGCCGCGGATACCCTGGGGCGGGTAGCGCATGGCCCGGACCAGTTCGCGCGCCTGCTCGGCTGTTTCCACCATAGGCACCATTAGGGTCTGGACGCCGATATCGAGTAGCTGTTTGATCAGCACGCTATCTCCGGTTACGGCCCGTACTACAGGTTGGGTGGCATAGGGTGCGACCGCCTGGAGCTGGGCCAGGATCGTCGGCACGGTATTAGGCGCATGTTCGCCATCGATCAGCATCCAGTCATAGCCAAGGCTGGCAATGATTTCCGCCGCGTAGCTTGTAGCAAAGCCGGCCCAGATGCCGTAGGTGGTCTGGTCTTTCTTGAGCGCTGCCTTGAAGGCGTTGTGTGGCATCTGCATAAGAAGTCCTGTTGTGTTGAACGTTAGGGATCAGTGAGAAGTCAGATGGCCCCCTTTTTCAGGAAGCTTGACGACAAAGAAGTAGCTCGCAGCGCCAAGCAGTGCGATTAAAGCCGCGATGACTAGGGCAAGCGTGAAGGAGCCGGTTTGCTGAACGACCATGCCGGTCACCACAGGTGCAAAAGCACCGCCGAAATAGCCGCCAAAGTTCTGGATGCTGGCGAGGGAGGCCACCATACGTGACGGTACTGCCACACTGACGAGGGACCATGTGCCAGCCACCGCTACATTCAGACAGAACAGTGCCGCACTGAATAACGCCATGACCGGGACGACGCCCTGGGCATAGGCGCCCAGGACCGTGAAGAAGCCTGCACCGATCAGGCCGCCGCAGATCGGCCATTTACGGCTGCGGCTGACGCTGGCGCCGCCACGGATCACGCGGTCAACCAAGAGGCCGCCACTGATGACGCCCGCGGCTCCGGCGAGGAACGGAATGCTGGCGACCCAGCCCGCGCTGGCAAGTGACAGGTGATGGGTCCGCTCCAGATACGCAGGCAGCCAGGTCAGGTACAACGACAGCATGTAGATGATGCCGACGTAGCCAAAGACGATGCCCCAGGTCACACGCAGCTTGAAGAGTCCGCGCCATTCAGCAAAGGTCATACGGCCCGTGCTTTCACCCTTGGCCATGCCTTCGTCGAGATAGTGCTGCTCCTGCGCGGTAAGACTGACCTCATCACGGTTGCGATAGACGGCGTACCAAACAATCGCCACGCCCACCCCCATGACGCCCATGGCGATGAACATTGCCCGCCAGCCCAGGCCTAGAAGCAGCGCGGCGAGAATCGGCTGGGCAATCGCCGGCCCGAGGGAGGATGCCATGTTGAAGATGCCGGACGGCAGCCCTCGCTCCTTTATGTTGAACCACTCACTGACAACCTTGGCGCCAGCCGGAAATTGAGGGGCTTCACCGATGCCCAGACCGATACGCGCCAGGATCATGTGGTTCAGGCTACTGAGCAATCCCAGCATGCCCTGAGCAATTGACCAGAGGCAGATTCCCAGGCCCAAGGTGAGACGTGCGCCGAAACGGTCAAGAATGCCGCCGATGGGTAACTGCGCGACGGCATACGCCCAAGAGAAGACAGAAAGTAAAAGCCCCATTTCGGTCGGCGTGAAAGACAGCTCTTGGCTGATCGTCTGATTGGCAATCGCTAACGTGCTGCGGTCAAGGTAATTGACGAAACCCGACAGCACTAGAAGCGCCAGTGCCACCCACTGGATACGCTTGAGCCGGGCGCTTTTGACCGGGATGGTCGCTTCCCTTGCGGGAGCCGTATTCGCCGCTACACCCGTTGTTACACCCGTTGTTGCCTGCATATTGTTGTTATTCATAAGGCATCTCCAAGGATCGAATTGGAGCAATGCTCCGCATGAGATTGCTACTGCAAATTCACGAACATGCCTCCATCTACCAGTAAGGAAGCGCCAGTGACGTACCTGGCCATGTCCGATGCGAGGAATACGACCGGGCCAGCCAGATCGTCCGGCTCCCCTAGCCGGCCAAGGGGTGTCCGTTTAATCATGTAGTCGCGCTTCTCCTGATCGGCCAGGTCGTCTTTATTGATATCGGTCTCAATGGTGCCCGGCAGTACGGCATTGCAGCGTATACCGTACAGGCCAAGGGCAATGGCACAGGACTGCATGAGTGACAGCAGTCCGGCCTTGGTGGGTGTGTAATGTGTTTGCATTGCTCCGCCCACCAAGGCGCTGATCGAGCTGACGGCAATGATCGAACCGCCCCGCCCTTGCTCCTTCATCTGATTGGCCGCGGCTTGTACGGCGAAATAAGCACCATTGAGATTGGTGTCGACGGTCTTGTAATAGACCTCGCGTGGCATATCGAGAAAAGCGTGGAACGGGCAGATACCGGCATTGTTGACGAATACATCGACACTGCCGAAGGCCTCTACTGCGGCTTTGACGAGCTTGCTGCCGGTATCCGGGTCGGCGGCATCAGCGCCTACATCAACTGCACGACTACCGGCCTGCTCGATTTCCTGGATCAACGAGGCCACCTGGAGCTTGCTGGGTTCGCTGCCGCTGTGTCCGATAACAACTTTACCGCCTTGGCGAGCGCACTCCAGTGCAATGGCGCGGCCTATTCCGCGAGAGGCGCCGGTAATGATGACGGTCTTGTCTGCGAGCAGCATGGTTATCTCCTTGGGTTCGATAAATTCAGAGCCGAGTCATCTCTACTTCAAATAGTTGCCATACCCCACCATAGCAATCGAGGCCAGAATGACCACAATGCCTGCCAGCAGGATGCGTTTGTTACGCGCCGAGGTGCCCTGCCACTCGCGGAAATACATCCCCCACAGGTTCGACACAACGATGATGAAGGACATGTGCAGCACCCACGAACTGGCGTCGTTGTTCAGCCGGCTCTCGCCCATGCCATAGAAGAAAAATTGCAGAAACCAGATCGTGCCGGCGCTGGCAGCCAACAGGTAATTGCGCAGGAGCGGCGTCTGCGAGTCGGTGTAATTGTGAAATGAGCGGTTTCGCCGATTGAGTAGCAGACACCAGATAGCGTTGGTGGTCAGCCCGCCCCACATGATCAGCATGAAGGTGACGTTGTTCTGGAACAGGCTATTGGTGCCTTGGGCTACAGCCGCTTCAGCCAGGGGACGCCCGGCCGAGATGCCATAGCTAAAGCAGGCGCTGAGCACGCCCGAGATGATGGCAACGGTCCACCCCTTGGCCAGGGAGAACTCCGCCACACTCGCCTGCTTGGTCGCCTCGGAGACTTCCCGCTCCTTGATCACACCGGCCCGCCCACAAATAGCAATGCCTACAAGCGAAATGGCAACGCCCGCCAGCACCCAATGTCCACCTGCGCTGGCGACCAGCTCGGTAAAGGAGCCACGGGTTTCGTCGGTAAACAGGTCCTTGTAGATCGCAGGCATCAGGGCGCCCAGCGCGGAGGTCAGGCCCATGATGATGGACATGCCCAGCGAAAGCCCCAGGTAACGCATGGTCAGGCCAAAGGTCAGACCACCAATGCCCCATAACACGCCGAAAATATAGGTCCAGAGCAGTGTGGAGGCCTCTGCCTCTGCAAGAATGCGAGTGAAGTCGGGGACGGTGAGTACAGCGGCAATCAGTGGAACAAATAGCCAGGAAAACAGGCCGCCAATGATCCAGTAGCTCTCCCAGGCCCAGCCCTGCACTTTCTTGTAGGGGATATAAAAACTGCCAGAAGCAAAGCCGCCAATAAAATGCAGGATGACGCCCAGCAGGATGACCTCCATCAGGCATCTCCTGCCGTCAGTACAAAGACGGGTAAGAGCGGTACGCTTACCGGTGACTCATCCGGGTTCGTTGCCATGATGTCTGCCATGTAATGCCACCAGCGTTTCATTACCGGCAAATTGGGCAGGCTATCCAGGGCGTGCTCACTGCGGTGCGTCAGTACGGCGTAGAGCGCGTGCGTCTCAGGGTCAAGAAAAATGCGGTAGTCCTCGACACCGGCGGCTAGCAGCGCGTCGACCAGCTCAGGCCAGATCTCATCGTGCCGGCGTTGGTACTCCTCAGTCTGCCCGGGATGCAAGGTCATACGGAACGCTTTTGTTGGCATTATGGCGGTTCCTTGTCTGGCGGCGCGGTTCCTCCGCGCCGCGCTCCTTTATCAGTGATCGTAGGGTCGATGTAGCTGGCACTCGGGGTTTAGCCGTACCCCAAAGCCGGGCTTGTCCAGGACGGAGGCCTTCATGCGACCATTGACCGGAATCGGCTCGTCCAGGAGCTGCGGGTTGAACATCGGCACTACCTTGTCCGCCTTGGGCGCCATCATCAGGAATTCCGAGAATGGGCTGTTGGTCCGGGTAATGACGAAGTGGTAGCTGTAGACGGAGGAGCCATGGGGCACGACCAGCGCGTTGTGTGCATCAGCCAGCGCCGATATCTTGATCAGCTCAGTAATCCCGCCACACCAGCCCACGTCCGGCTGGATAATGTCGCAGCAGCCCATTTCCAGGAGCATACGGAAGCCCCAACGGGTCGCCTCGTGTTCACCCGTAGTGACCAGCATCCCGCTCGGCACTTGCTGACGGAGGGCGGCGTAGCCCCAGTAATCATCCGGCGGCAGCGCCTCTTCGATCCACTTGAGGCCAAACTCGCTTGCCGCATTGGCCAGGCGGGTAGCGTAGTTGAGGTCAAGGCTCATCCAGCAGTCGAACATCAGCCAGAAGTCGTCTCCCACCCGCTCACGCATGGTAGCTAGCGTTTCGATATTCTTGCGCAGCCCTTCTTCACCCTCAGCGGGGCCGTGCTGAAGCGCCAGCTTGCCACCGATAAAGCCCATTTCCTTGGCCAGATCGGGCCGTGCGCCGGTCGCGTAGAATTGCAGCTCATCCCGTACGGGACCGCCCAAGAGCTGGTGAACAGGCTCCTGGCGAATCTTGCCGAGCAAATCCCACAAGGCCAGATCCACGCCAGAAATGGTATTGAGAACGATGCCCTTGCGCCCGTAATAAAGCGTGGCATTGAACATCTGGTCCCAGATCCTTTCGATGTCCGTTACCTTGGCACCTTCGATGAAACGCGCCAGATGTTTCTCGACGATAAACGCACCCAGCTCGCCACCTGTAGTGACTGCAAAGCCTACCGTCCCGTCGCTGGCCTCCACTTCTACCACCAGGGTGCCTAGTACGTTAATGCCAAAGCTGCGGCGGCTCTGCCGGTACTCGGGATACTTTGCCATGGGCGTGGAGATATGATCGTCGATCCAATGACCATCGCCTTGGTCGTGATAATCCGCACCGCCGCCCCGTAGAGTGAAGGCGCGGACGTGTTTAATGGTGGGCATGCTCATGGGCGTCTCCTGGCAACGGATTGAGGGGCGTAGCGGCGCGCTTGATGGGCGTCGAAGGACTGAAGCGGTGAACAGCAAGAATCAGTAAACCGGCCAGAAGGCTGGCGCCGGCAAGGAAGTAGAGGCCGGCAGCGGTGGAGTCAAAGGCAGTCTCGGCCCAGCGCTTGAGGTTGGGCGCCATGAAGCCGCCCAACGCGCCGATAGAGTTGATCAGGGCGATGCTGCCCGCCGCCGCGCTTCCGGCGAGGTAGGCTGAGGGAAACGTCCAGAAGATCGGTTGGACAGCGATGAAGCCCGAGGCGGCAAAACACAGAGCGACCAGCGCCAGCAGCGGCGAGCCGAACGCTACCGAGGCGGCAATACCCAATCCGCCCATAGCGACGGTAAGCGCGGCGGTTGCACGGCGATTACCGGTGCGATCTGAGTAGGCCGGAATCAGGTAGGCGGCTGCAAGCGCACACACCCAGGGAATGGAGGTCACCAGCCCGACCATAAAGCCGACCTTCTGCCCTAGCAATCCCGCCACTTGAGTCGGCAGGTAAAACACCACGCCATAAACACTGGTCTGGATCAGGAAATAGATCAGGCACAGGTAAAGAACGCCGGGATGCGTCAGTACCTTGAGCAGGCTTTTACCGTGGGCGAGTTTCTCGCGGTCTTCGTAGTCGAGCGTGTCTTGTAACGAACGGCGCTCCTCGCCGGTCAGCCACTTGGCATCGCTCGGGCGATTGTCCAGATACCAGTAGGCCCAGACGCCTACAACGGTCGCCAGGAGCCCTTCCACCATGAATAGCCATTGCCAGCCGTGTAGCCCCGCCATGCCATCGAACTCAAGCAGCAGGCCGGAGAGCGGACTTCCGAAGATAAACGCCAGTGGCGCGCCGAAATAGAAGAACCCCATGGCCCTGGCGCGGGCCTGATGGGGAAACCAGTACGTCAGGTAGAGAATCACACCTGGGAAGAAACCGGCCTCAGCGACACCCAACAAGAAGCGCAGCACATAAAAGGTCATCTCGTTGTGAGCGAACATCATGGCGGCGGAAATCAGGCCCCACGTCACCATGATTCGGCACATCCAGAGCCGAGCACCGACCTTATGCATGATCAGGTTACTGGGCACTTCCAGAAAGGCGTAGCCGAGAAAGAAAATTCCCGCGCCAAAAGCAAAGGCTGCATCGGAGATGCCGGTGTCGGCTTGAAAAGCCACCTTGGCAAAGCCCACGTTGGCACGGTCCAGGAACGCGAGCACGTACATGAGCAGCAGAAACGGCAGGAGCCGCCAGGAGACTTTTTTGATGATGTGCGGAGACAATGTGTTCACGCCAGTTTCCTCTTGGAATTGTTATGGGGCGTGGAGCAACGTACGAAACGGCAAACCCTAGTGCGCAGGTAATGGCTGTCGATGGCGTAGAGCGCTAGGGAAAGAAAAACGAGTCCGGATGTGACGGCAGTTGCGTGCAGAATCGACATGAAGCAAGCGAGTCATGACGTTCACCTTGTTTTTGTTGTAGGTGCCTTGAATCTAAGCGCAGAAGTGATGCCTGACTAATCGAAATAAACTTACATTCGATACCTTATTTGCATCACTTAAGATTACTGCCTTTACCGTGGACTCCAGCGATAAGCTTGTCTGGAGTTTAGATAGAACACTTTTTCCTGCGCAGCAGGTGACTTGGTTGCCATGTAGGTACCTGTAAGCCCAACCGTTTTAGCCAGTGAGACGAGATGGTCACTATTGGGCCAGTCACTACCAAACAGGATACGATCCTCCCCAAAGAGCGACCACAGCCGGTCGAGGTAATCCTGATAGTACGAAATATCCAGGCCTACAGTTCCCTTTATGCGCTGGGGGACTTCGGACAGCTTCATGAACACCGTTGGCCGTGCACCCAGCATTTCCAGATTACGCCAATACGCCTCCTGCTCAGCAGGCAGGACCTGTGCATTGGGCAGATGATCCGCGACGATGCGAAGGTCTGGAACGGCGTCACTTACCTCCAGTAGCGCAGCGATCAACGACGGAGTCGGGTTAGCGCTATCCAGAGCCCTGCCGCTTTGAGCCAAAAGGCGTAGCCCCTCGATAAAGCCCGGCTTATGGAGGTCTTTCGCCAGGTCCCGCTCCCACAGATTGCCGTAGCGAAACCCTAGAAAGAGTGGCTCGGATGCGAGGCGGTCGAGATCAGCAGCGAAGTGCTGATCACCCGGGACCAGATTGCCGACAAAGCCCACCATCCCGGTATGTTGCCTTACTGTTTCAAGCAGCCATTCGTTATCCTGCCGCCAGGGGCTTGCCTCTACAGCGATCGCGCCTACGATACCCAGCGGCGCGGCTTGGGCGTAATAATCTTCTGGCAACGTACGTCGGTAAATGGAATCGCTCTTTTCAGGCCATGGGATGCCTTCAGGGCGCTGTGGATCAAACAGATGGATATGGGCATCGAGTACTGGGCCTCGGTAAATCGCAAGGGTCTCGTCTACCTGTGCAAACGTCTGCAATGCGGGTGAAGCCATGGCTGCCAAGCCTCCAATCAAAAGGGACCGCCTACGCATGTCAAACGCTAGCGCGCCTCGTGCAAGAGTAAAGAGCGAGGCGGTAGAGGGATAAGGCAGCTGGTTGGTAAGCGAGAAGAGAACTGCATGGTGAATTCCTTTTTTATTCTTGGAGCTCACTCTTTAACTGTGATGTAGCACGATTACCAATAATAATTAGGTCAATACCGATACCCAGGCGGCATCGTTCGCTAAGGAAGAACAACAATGAACGTATCCGCATCCGCGCGCGCCCTGTTCAACCGGCTGCGTTACAAGCACCTGCTTATGCTGGTGACGCTGGGCAACAGCCAGAACCTGCATCGCGCCGCGCAGGCCCTGAACATGTCGCAACCAGCCACCACTCGCATGCTGCAGGAAATCGAAGATGCCTTTGGCTGCGAGCTGTTTGAGCGCCAGACCCGTGGCATGAAGCCTAATGCGCTGGGCGAAGAGGTCCTGCGCTTTGCCCGTACCGCCCTGACGCAGCTCGACCGCTGCGCCGAAGACATCACCGATCGCCAGCAAGGCGGCTATGGCTACCTTTCGATTGGCACCATCATGGGCGCAGCGCCCGATCTGGTCGTTCAGTCCATTGCCGACATGAAGCGCCAGCACCCTCGACTCAAGCTGCGCATCATGGGCGACACCAGCGATCAGCTCATCGAATTACTGGACCAGGGCACCATTGACCTCGCCGTAGCACGTCAAAGTGCGGAAAGTGACCGAAGCCGCTACCAGTTCGAGCCGCTGGGTAACGAGCATCTGGTCGTAGCCGTACGGGCCGACCACCCTCTGGCGGGACGCGACCGGATCGACCTGAGCGAGCTGGTCAGTCAATGGCCCTGGATCCTCCAGCCGTCCTCCAGTCCAGCCCGCATGGCGCTGGAGCGCGCCTTCGAGCGGCTTTCGCTACCCTCGCCGCGAGACGTAATCGAATGCAGTTCGGTCTTTGCCATGCTGCAACTGGTACAGATGACCGAGGCGATTCTGGTGCTGTCCGAAACGGTGGTCTCGGACTATCTGCGGACCGGGCTCGTCGTGCCGCTTCCACTGGAAATAGAGGAAGAGATGGCGCCCTATGGCGTGCTGCTGCGCAAGAACGAACCCTTGAGCCAGGAGCTGGAGACCTTTCTTCAGCTCCTGCGCCGACGTGCTAATAGCCTTGGCCTCAGGCCATAACCCTTCGCCCGGCTGTTAAGCTATGAGCCTCCTATGGATTGGTCACCTGACATGACGCCCCGCTCTCCCCTCTGGCAAACCTCAGCGCATCTACACGGCCCGGCTCCTCGTGAATGGCTGTTCGAAGACAATGGCTCTCTGACCCAACGCCTAACGCAACTCAGCGAAGGTCGTTTTGAAGTGGAAGTCGTTGCAGAAGGATGGCAACCGCTGCGGGAAGATGAATGCAAAGCCCTGGAGGCATCACCAGACACGCTCGGCTGGGTGCGCGAGGTCTTCCTGTTGGGTAGGCAGACCCGCTGGGTGTTTGCCCGCAGTGTAGCAACGCGCGAGGCGCTCGAGGCCTCAGGGTTTGAGCTTGCTCAATTGGGCCAACGCCCCCTGGGCGCCCTGCTGTTCAGCGATAACGCCTTCAGCCGCGGCCCGCTGGAGGCCACACGATACCCTGCTGGCTGGCTTCCACAAGGCGAAGCGCAGGATCAGGAACCGCTGTGGGCTCGGCGCTCGGTATTTCGCCGCGATGGGCTTGGCGTGCTGGTTGCCGAGGTCTTTCTGCCAGCGTTCTGGCAGTTCCTGAAAGATCAGAGGCTATAATCGGCCAGCCCACCGTGAAACGGCTCGGGCTTTCGTTCATTCCGATACGGCGCCGCAATGAAAAAGAACCGCTCCCGTAAAAAACCACAGCCAGCTGCCTCGCTCGCTACCGCCGCCCCGCAGAAAATCATCGGGACCACCCGGCCTAGCAGCCGCATCAAGGACTTTGTTCAGCTGACGCGACTGGACAAGCCCATCGGCATCTACCTTTTGCTCTGGCCGACACTCTGGGCCCTGTGGATTGCAGGCGAAGGCCGTCCGAGCGTGAAGAACGTCATTATCTTCGTGTTGGGTGTGGTTCTGATGCGTTCGGCAGGATGCGTCATCAACGACTTTGCCGATCGCAAGTTCGATGGCCATGTCAGCCGCACCAAGGCTCGCCCACTGGCGACCGGCAGGATTACAACTAGGGAAGCCCTGATTGCCTTTGCCGTACTGGTGGGGCTCAGCTTCGTGCTGGTGCTATTTACCAACGCCACAACCGTCTGGATGTCTTTTGGCGCCCTGGGTATTGCGGCGCTCTATCCCTTCATGAAGCGGTACACCTATTACCCGCAGGTGGTACTGGGCGCAGCCTTCTCCTGGGGAATGCCGATGGCCTTTACCGCCGAAACCGGCTCGCTTCCACCTGAGGCCTGGCTATTGTTCATCGCCAACGTGATCTGGACGGTGGGATACGACACCTACTACGCCATGGCCGATCGGGAAGACGATCTGAAGATCGGCGTGAAATCCACGGCCATCCTGTTTGGCGATGCAGATCGCATTATCATCGCAACGCTCCAAGGCCTTACCCTGCTCTGCCTGATTCTCGCCGGTTCGCGCTTTCACATGGGCATCTGGTTCTACCTGGGGCTGGCAGTAGCACTAGGTTGCTTTGTCTGGGAGTTCCTGAGTACACGAGACCGGGACCCCATGAAGTGCTTCAAGGCGTTCCTGCATAACCACTGGGCGGGATTGGCAATTTTTGTAGGGATTGTGGTGGACTATCTGGCGCGCTGATCAATAGTCTTTTCAGACCTGTTGCCCTTCTTTCTATATTCCTTCTTGCGCCCCTTGGGCGGCTCATGTTCTTTGCAATACCGCAAAGAACATGAGTTAAAGAAACCTCATTTCTGCCCTTGGCCTTTTGAGGCCCTCTCTTTCCATCAGCGTCTTAGGGATATGAGACATCACGCCTATCCATGGCTTGCCTGCTTCGTACCTCATATCTGCTTGCTCTCAGCGCGCTGAGTCTGCCCGCAACCATTGAATAAAACGTGGTTAAAGACTTGGACCCAGCTGCTCCTCGGATGGCTGCCTCAAGATCGAGCGGCATGAATACCGCGAGCACCGCAATGGTATGGAAGGCCCTTTGCCGTATGCCGCCGGGAAGCCGATAGAACGAAGGCGCCCAGCACGCATCAAGGAGCAGAGGCTGAGACAAGGGCTGGCAAACGTGAATCGCCTGTGAAGGCAAATCACGCCAGCCAAGGTGATAAGTCAGGCAGGCTTAGGCCCTAACCCACTCAATGACCAATGCCTCCCCGCTCCCCATCCGCTGTAAATGATCGGCTACCACTTCCTCCATCTTTTCCAGATCCTCGGAAGGAAACTCGATCCTTGCAAGCAATACGCCGTCCTGCGCCTCCAGCTGGCATGTGCCGGCTGGAAACTGGATCAATCCCTTCTGCTCGTCAAACGTCACCTCAAACTTGTGCCCCCAATGTTTACATAGCCGTGTGATATAGCGGCTAGGGGTGGCTGTTGTAATGCGAGCGGTGGAAATAGTCATGATAGATCTCCTAAGTACGAGAGGCCGAAGCACGGGCGCGGCGCTGCTGCCAGGCAACAGCCAGCCCGCTCAGGCTGATGATGGCCATGCCAATCAAAGCCCCTGTGTCTGGTATATGCCCGAAAAAGATAAACCCCATCAAGCCGGCACAGATGATCTGACCATAACTGAACGGAGCCAGCAGTGCAGGCGGTGCATAGCGAAAGGCCTGGGTTAGCAGCAGGTGGCCGCCCATACCACAGGCGCCCAGCATGACCATCAGGATAACGTGCGTCCAAACAGGCGGCTCCCAGAAAAACGGCAGTAAAGCCGACATGATCAGCGTATTCACCAACCCAGCGATGAAGTTACTGGTCGTGGGGCTGTCAGTGGTGGAAAGGATGCGCGTAAAGATCTGATAGATCCCAAACATCACCGCTGAACCCAGGGGGAAAAAGATAGCGGGCGTAAAGAGTGTACTTCCCGGCCGAACAATGATCAGCACGCCAATGAACCCCGTCACAACGGCGATCCACTGAGGGCGAGTGACATGCTCCTTCAACAAAGGCACCGAGAGCGCCGTTACGATCAGAGGGGCCAGAAAGTTTACAGCGGTAGCCTCTGCCAGAGGCAGATACCGTAGCCCGGTAGTAAAGAACAGGCTTGTACCGATCAGGCACAGTGCTCGCGCAATCTGCATCCCCGGCCGCCGTGTTCGAATGACACCCAGCCCCATGCGCGGCCCGAACACTCCTAGCATCAGTAATGTATGGGAAACATAGCGGGCCCAGACCACCATCACAATCGGGTAAAACCCCGACAGGTATTTGGACATCGTGTCATGGCTGGCAAATAACAGTATGGCAATACAGATCAGCCCGATGCCCTTGAGCGGTTGCTCGGCAAGGCCGGAGGATGGCTGAGGGCTCATTGATTATCCTGATTGAGCACTACTGATTAGCTGGCTAAGCACTAAATCGCACGCATACCTAGCCCGCTTGGGTAGCCTCAGTATCGGACAGATATGCAGAGAAAGAAAAGCACAAACGGCCCCGAACCGATGTATCGGGGCCAGGAGCGATCAGGCCGGTTGCGCCTGACGAGCGCTACCACACGCATTGCGACGACTTAATTCGCGTAGCTCCTCTTCCTCGACCTCGAGAATACCGGGCAGCCTTTCACGCAGGAACGCCACAAACGTCTTGATTTTGGCGTCCAGGTACTGGCGAGAGGGATACAGCGCATATACGTTTAATTGTTGCAGTTGATACTGCGGCAGCACGCGTACCAATGACCCGTCACGCAACCCTTCAATGGCCGAGTAGATCGGCAGGATACCAATACCCAAACCGGCCTGAATGGCCTGAGTCATGGCATCCCCGACGTTGACCTGAAAGGAGGTAGTGCTGATGGTGACCATCTCTTGGCCGTTGGGACCATCGAATACCCATTTCTCAAGAGGAACAACCGGGCTTACCAGGCGCATGCAGTCATGCTGGGTCAGCTCAGCAGGACTGCGAGGCAGCCCACGGGCCTCTGCGTACGCTGGGGAAGCACAAAGAATGCTGTAGGTATGGCCAATATTTTGCGAAACAAACCCGGAATCGGGTAGCTCTGTGGCAACAACAATTGCTACGTCATAGCCCTCATCAAGCAGATCCGGCATCCGGTTGGCCATGGTGAGATCAAAATTCACTTCCGGGAACTGCTGACGATAGCCTGCAATCGCCTTGATCATATAATGCTGGCCGATTCCCGTCATGGAGTGGATGCGCAGCTTGCCGGCTGGCCGTGCGTGGGCGTCGCTGGCCTCGGCTTCGGCCTCTTCGACATACGCCAGGATCTGCTCGCAGCGCAGCAGATAACGCTGCCCCGCCTCGGTCAGGGCGATACGGCGGGTGGTTCGATGGAGCAGACGAGTCCGCAAATGAGCTTCCAGGCTGGCAACGGCTCGGGAAACATGCGCGGTGGTAGTGCTCAGCACCTGCGCCGCACTGGTAAAGCTGCCGCTTTCAGCAACACAGGCGAAAACGCGCATATTGTGCAATGTGTCCATGATGCCCCTCATTAGTTAGCGAACAAATTTTGCCACGAACACAAGAGGGTCATTATTACAAAATGTGAGATAAACCTTCACAAACCGACCGGCTTATCTCCAGACAAGGGGTTTCCTAGAATTTACGTAGGTTTGAGCGACTCTCCCCTCGAATATCTGGACGCCTTTTGTGTCATTCCCCCGTACGAATTCGCTGCTTGGCATAAGCTTTCTTGTTCTGACTTCAACAATCTCTGGCTGTATCAGCACTCACGGTATTGCGCCGGAGGCTCAACAGCTCGACGCTAATGCATTGGCTACTGACGACGCCATTCGTGCCGCCACGCTTGATGCCCAGTGGCCGGCCAGCCAATGGTGGCGCGCTTATCGTGATCCGCAGCTGGATCGGTGGATTGCCGAAGCCCTGACCAGCAACCCGTCACTGGCAGCCGCCGCTGCGCGCGTACGCTCTGCCAAAGCCATGGCCGGGCTGGTGGAATCTGCCGAGGCGCCCCACGTGAACGGCAGTGTCGACCTTCGGCGCTATACCTGGCCTACAGATAACTTCTACGGCCCTGGCGAGCTGGCTGACCAGACGACCTGGAACAACACCGCCTCACTGGGGTTCAGCTACAAGCTCGATTTATGGGGACGCGAGCACGACGACAGCGAACGTGCTCTGGATCGCGCTCATCAGGCGGCTGCCGAAGAGCGTGTAACAGTGCTCGAACTGACGACCAACATCGTGCGGACCTATATCCAGCTATCGTTGCAATATGCGCAACGAGATGTGGCCCACGCGACCCTAGAGCAGCAGGAGCAGATCGCCAAACTGGCGAAACGTCAGCTGGAAGGCGGCATTGGTACTCAGTTCGAGGTGAGTCAGGCCGAAGCATTGTTGCCAGAAACGCATCGACAGATCGAAGCTCTGGACGAGGCCATTGCGCTTTCCCGCAACCAGTTGGCTGCCTTAGCCGGTAAAGGTCCTGGCGACGCCGCCTCCCTGACGCGCCCGCAGCTGCAACTGGGCGCCATGCCAACCCTGCCCTCCCGCTTGCCACTAGAGCTGGTGGGTCATCGCCCCGACGTGGTTGCCAGCCGTTGGCAGGTTGCCATGAATGCCAAGGGTGTCGATGTTGCCCGTGCCGACTTCTACCCCAATATTGATCTGATGGCGAGTATTGGTCAGTCGATGACCATGGGCACCTTCAAGGAATTGTTCACGGCCAAAAAGACGGGTTACTCCTTTGGACCGGCTATCTCGCTGCCCATCTTCGATGGCGGTGAGCGCCGTTCCCAGCTAGGTATTGCCTCGGCAGGTTATGACGCTGCGGTTGCGCATTACAACCAGACCATCCTCGAGGCGCTGAAGGACATCTCCGACAACTTGATCCGCCTCGATTCAGCCAACAAGCAGGCCGACATGGCCCACGAATCCGTAGAAGCGGCGCAGCGTACCTACGACATTGCCCGCAAGGCCTTCGAACGTGGCCTGACCGATTATCTGCATGTACTGGATGCGCAGACCCGCCTGTTTGCCCAGCAGCGTGTGGAACAGCAGGTTCAGGCCATGCGCCTGAGCGCTCAAGCCGGTCTGATTACCGCTCTGGGTGGCGGAGCCATTGCCCCTGAAGACGGCCCGGAAGAGAAGGACCTGAAACCGGCACGTGTCGAAATCGCTAAAAAGCCTTAAGGCCCTTATGAAAGCAGAAACGACTTCCACCCCATCCACCAGCGCGTTTCGCCAGGCACTCAACGCCTGGGCGAGAAGCGACGGTGTCATGTGGATCTACCTGTTCAAAGTCCTGATCGCAGCCGGCCTGACGCTCTGGCTCGCCATGCGTCTTCAGTTGCCGCATCCATCTTCAGCGGTCATCACCGTCTTCATCGTAATGCAGCCGCAGAGCGGGCAGGTGTTTGCCAAAAGCGTCTATCGGTTGCTGGGGACGGTAGCCGGCCTGATCGCCATGCTGGCGCTGGTCGCCCTGTTTGCCCAAGAACGAGTGCCGTTTCTGATCTGCATGGCGATCTGGATCGGCCTGTGTACGGCAGGCGCCATGCGCTATCGCGACATGCGCAGCTACGGCTGCGTGCTGGCGGGCTATACCGCAGCGCTGATAGGCATTCCTGCGGTCATGAGCCCTGAAGGTGCTTTCATGTCGGCGGTCATGCGGGTGCTAGCGATTTCGCTCGCTATTATCTGCAGCGGTATCGTCTCGGCAGCCCTTTTTCCACAGACCACCGGCGCCGCCATGCGCAACGCCCTGTACAACCGCTTTGGTACCTTTGCCGGTTACGTGGCCGATGTGCTGCGTGGCAAGCTAGAGCGGCATGTCGTGGAAAGCGGTGGAGTGCGCTATGCCGCCGAGGCCGTCGGGCTTGAAAACATGCGCAGCGCCACAGCCTTTGAAGATCCGCACATGCGCATGCGCAGCGGTCGCCTCTCGCGTCTGAACAGTGAGTTCATGACCATGACGACCCGTCTGCACGCCCTGAGTCGATTACTCCTGCGGTTGCGCCAGCGCCAGGCTGACGTTGTACTGTCGGCATTCGACATGGCGCAGGCTGCATTTTTGGAGCTCCTGGACAGCGTGCGTGGTCAGCCGTTGACACCACCGGACGCGGCAGCGGTCGCTGAACGTCTCTCGGCCTTGAGCGACCACACCCGCGTACGTATTCGAGAAGCCCGTGCCTCGCTATTGGCCAACGCGCCCTCCGAAGAAGACCGGCTGGACTTCGAGACCGCTGCGGAGCTGCTCTTCCGCTTGGTGGACGACCTGCACAATTACGTCCAGACTCATGCCTCCCTGGCCGCTCCGCACCATGCGCGCGAACAATGGAAGGCGCACTTCGTAGCCAAGGCCAACGCGATGGCTTCGACCGTGGCAGGTGTACGAACTGCCCTCATGGTACTGCTGCTCAGCCTGTTCTGGATCATGACAGCCTGGCCTTATGGCGGGATGTTTGCGTCCAACGCAGCTGCCGTGGCCGCCCTCGCCTCGTCCAGTCCAATGCCCCACAAAACCGCCCAACAGATGGCCATCGGTGCATTTTTCGGCGTTACTGTGGGCTTTTTCATGAATTTCTTTGTATTCACTCAGCTGGATGGGTACTGGATGCTCATGTTCGCCCTGGCGCCCATCTTTATGCTGGGGAGTTTTGTGGCCCTACGTCCGGGTTACATGGGTTACGGGCTGGGTAGCATGGTCTTCTTCTGCTTTACCTCGATCCCAGATAACCCTCCGGTGTATGACCCGTCGAATTTTATCAACAACGGTGTTGCCGTACTGCTATCCATGGCCACTACCGCAGCGATTTCTTCGATCCTCTTGCCGCCTAACAGTGCTTGGCTCTGGCGGCGCCTGGAGCGTGACCTGCGCCGTCAGGTCGTTCGTGTAACAAGTGATCCGCTGCCAGGACTTTCCAGCCGGTTTGAAAGTGCTACGCGTGACCTGCTTAATCAGGCCTACGGCTTGGCCAATGGACGCCCACAGGTTCAGAAAGAGTTACTAGGCTGGACCTTTACCGTTCAGGAGGTCGGTCAGGCCATTATCGAGCTACGCCAGGAGCAGGAACGTTTGCCCGTCGAGCCTCGATTTGCAGAAGACTCGCCCTGGCGTCAGTCGATCCGCGCCATGGGGCGTGCCCTGGCCCGCCTGTTCCTTAAGCCGAGCCAGAGCAACCTGCAGCGTGCCTTGGCGGCCGTCGATCAGGCTATCGCCTGCGTTGACGCACAGCGCGAGCCCTATAGCCAGCACTTTGATGAGTCACCGCTACGGCGCATTCAAAGCCACTTGCATTTCATCCGAACCTCCCTGCTCGACCCGCACGCGCCCCTGCCGCAGTACGTCGCTCCGAGCGAGCCCGCCACAGGAATCGCCCATGCCTCGTGAGATCGCTTTCCACGGTGTGTATCTGCCCACCGTTACCGTGCTGTTCATTGTTGGCCTGCTGGTGATGTGGGTCGTAGATCGCCTGTTCGCCAGCATAGGTCTTTATCGCTTTACCTGGCACCCCTCCCTGTTCCGCCTGAGCCTGTTCGCCTGCATCTATGGCGTTATGGCCCTGACTGTCTATCGTTGAGAGCCCTGTTACATGACCTTGAAGAACCTTTTTAGCGTATTGGCGACCCTGATCGTCGTGGTAGCCGCACTGGTGATAGGCCGGCTGCTCTGGGTGCATTACATGAACGATCCGTGGACGCGGGACGGACGCGTGCGCGCCGATGTCATCAACATCGCACCGGATGTGTCGGGCCTTGTGGTCAACGTGCCGGTGCATGACAACCAGTTGGTCAAGAAAGGCGACCTGCTCTTGCAGATTGATCCGTCTCATTACGAAATTGCCGTGCATCAAGCCGAAGCCCTGGTCGCTTCGCGCAAGGCAACGCTGGACATGCGCCTGCAAAACGCCAAGCGCCGTGCTGATATAGACAGCCTGGTCGTTTCCAAGGAGAGCCGTGAAGACGCCAGCAGCATTGCGGCTTCAGCCGAGGCAGACTACAAGCAGGCCCAGGCCCAGCTTGAAGCGGCACGCCTGAACCTGTCCCGCACCCGCGTGGTGGCCCCGGTGGATGGTTATGTCACCAACCTCCTGGTCTATCGTGGCGACTATGCCTCAGCCGGCGCGCCCAAGCTTGCAATCATCGACAAGAACTCTTACTGGATTTATGGCTACTTTGAAGAGACCAAGCTGCCCCACGTGAAGGTGGGTGCACCCGCCGAGATGCGCATGATGAGCGGCATGGTGCTCAAGGGCCACGTAGAAAGCATTGCCCGAGGCATCTACGACCGGGATAACCCCCAGAGCCGGGAACTGATCGCCGATGTGAATCCGGTGTTCAACTGGGTTCGCCTGGCGCAACGAATTCCGGTGCGCATCGCTATAGACGAAGTGCCCGAGGGGATGGAGCTGTCGGCAGGCACCACCTGCACGGTCGTGTTGGATGACGGCACCGGTCATGATCACCACAACTGGCTGGGCTTTGCCGACTGATCCTGGTACGAGCCCTCTGCGTAATGCACTCCATAGAGTGATACTTTCGACTCGCACCGGCTGAACGTGCATACCCGAGTCGGTGTGCGTTACCGATCAGCCAATAAAAAGGGGCTGCGCCTAACGACGCAGCCCCTCTATTTGCTTTAGCCCGATTAATCAATAGCCCAGCGCAAAGTCCTCTTCTGCTACGTCCATCAGGCTGCCAGCCCCTGCCAGCATTGCTTCGACGTGCATGCGGGTGCGCGGCAGAATGCGCTGATAGTAGAAACGTGCCGTTTGCAGCTTGGCCTTGTAGAAGGCTGTCTCGTCAGTACCTGCGGCCAGCTTCTCTGCGGCTACGCGTGCCATGTCGGCCCAGAAATAGGCCAGGCAGGCATAGCCAGAGTACATTAGGTAGTCCACTGCGGCAGCGCCTACTTCCTCACGGTCCTTTATGGCAGCCATGCCGACTTTCAGTGTGATTTCGCCCCATTCCTTGTTCAGCTTGGCCAGTGGCTCGATGAACTCCTTGAGCTCAGCATTGCCTTCCTGCGCCTGGCAGAACTTGTGAACGATCTTGGTAAATCCCTTGAGCGACTCACCCTGAGTCATCAGTACCTTACGGCCCAACAGGTCAATGGCCTGAATACCGGTAGTACCTTCGTACATCATGGCAATACGGCTATCACGCAGGTTCTGCTCCATGCCCCATTCGGAAATGTAGCCGTGACCGCCATAGATCTGCATGCCATGGCTAGCGGCTTCGAAGCCCACCTCAGTCATGAAGGCTTTGGCAATCGGCGTGACGAAAGCCAGCAGCGCATCGGCCTTCTTCCTCTCCTCTTCGTCCTGGCTGTAACGGGTCACATCCACCAGCTTGGCAGCGAAGTAGATCATGGCACGGTTGCCTTCAGCGAAGGCCTTCATCGTCAGCAGCATGCGGCGGACGTCTGGGTGAACAATGATCGGATCAGCGGCCTTTTCAGGCGCCTTTGGCCCGGTCAGGGAACGCATCTGCAGGCGCTCACGGGCATAACGAATACCACCCTGGAATGCGATCTCCGCATGGGCCAGACCTTGCAAGGCCGTCCCCACCCGCGCCGTGTTCATAAAGGTGAACATGCAGTTCAGGCCTTTGTTTGGCGGGCCGATCAGGAAGCCTTTCGCACCATCGAAGTTCATCACGCACGTGGCATTACCGTGGATGCCCATCTTGTGCTCGATGGAGCCGCAGGTCACACCGTTGCGCTCGCCTACGCCACCTTCGGCGTTTGGCAGGAACTTGGGCACGATAAACAGTGAAATACCCTTCGTACCTGCAGGTGCGTCAGGCAGGCGAGCCAACACGATATGCACGATGTTGTCGGTCAGGTCATGCTCACCGGCCGAAATAAAGATCTTGGTTCCGCTGATCGCGTAGCTGCCGTCAGCCTGCGGCTCGGCACGGGTACGCAGCATGCCCAGGTCAGAGCCGCAATGAGGCTCGGTCAGGCACATGGTGCCCGTCCATTCGCCAGAAACCAGCTTGGTTAGATAGATATGCTTCTGCTCATCGGTGCCGTGGCTTTCAATGGTGTTCATTGCGCCGTGGGACAGCCCCGGATACATGCCCCAGGACCAGTTGGCCTGGCCAATCATTTCCGACAGGGCAATACCCAGCGACTCAGGCAAGCCTTGACCACCATGAGCGGGGTCATGCGGCAGACTTGGCCAGCCACCTTCCACGAACTGCTGATAGGCCTGCTTGAAGCCGGTAGGCGTCTTCACGCCCGACTCGCTCCATACGCAGCCTTCCTTGTCACCGACACGGTTCAGCGGCGACAGGACCTGCTCGCAGAACTTGGCGCCTTCCTCAAGAATGGCGGAAACCATATCAGGGGTAGCATCCTGGCAGCCGGGCAAGCTCTGATAATGCGCGTCGTACCCCAGCAGTTCATCACGGACAAAGCGGATATCACGCAAGGGAGCCTTGTAGTCAGGCATGACTGTTACCTCTGGAATGCATTTTTATGGAAAGGCGCCGCAGGAATGTCCTGACCGACGTTAAACAGTTGTTTGAAACTTATGTTTTCCTCTGGAGCCTGTCAAGCGTGTCTGACCACAGGCGACACTTGGATACAAAAACGCCGCGAGTGGTTACCCACACGCGGCGTTAGTATCATCGTAGCCAGCTCTCTTATAAGAGCCAGAATTCATGCATACGTATCGATAAGACTTCCCAGCGTTGCACTGGCTGCCTGGATAACACGAGAACCTGCCAAGGCCTCGCGCTTACCCGCTTGCAGCTCGACCAGTTGCGAGGCTTTATCCGCCTGGTTCTGAGAAACGCCATCGACGCTGCGAACCTGATCGACACGTTTCTGTGCGTCATTTGGCAGACTACCCGCCGCAATGGCTGCGCCAGCCTGATCAACACGGGACTGGCCTGCCTGATAGGCCGCCACTCCATAACTTAAACTGTTTCCGGAAATATTCATAAAGCGCTCCCTTTAACTGCTTGAGGCGTCTCGTCATTGAAGCAGATTCCGGTCTTGAACCCTATGACTAAAACGTCATGCTTGCCGCTTCGCTTAGCGCTAGTTCGAATAACCAGAAATCGGTATGTCAACCGGGCAATGCGTTCTTGTTAATTTTGCGCGCCCGCCTTTGATTGGCACCGAGAAAAAGTTTGGACATCCAATGATGGCTGTGTGGATCACCATAGTGCAGCAGAACCGTTGCGCGTAGCGCATTGGGGTCACAAGGCTCGTTGGCGTGTATGCTTCTATACCCCCAAAAGATATAAATATTGCCAGGAACAAGTTTTAACCTGACCGGCTTTAAAACTTTTCGCCTGATTAACAACGCAACAAACTTCTGACTAAGCGGGTTCTGAACAAGTACCTTTTCAATAATATTGATTGTCACACTTTTACGAATACGGCGCGTATTAGGAAACATAATAAAATCGCCACATTGATCTTTATCATTCGGAATAAAGACCGGCACAAGCGCAGTTAATGCAGTGGCGTCATAATGGAAGTAATTGGATTCTTTAAGACCGGTTCGCCCTTGCAGGCAACGTACGGCTGGGAAGATGTCCTCATCCTCAGGAACACTTCTGCCCAGGCCAGCCGCCTGGATGCCTGCCAGCATCTGCTTGAACCTTACTGAGGTACTAAGCGCCTCGAAAAGGCTGCCAGTTACAGACTTTATGCCATGTAGCGCAAAATATTCGGAGTTATGCTTATTCGTTTCTTTTAGAACATATTCACGAGCACTCTCAAGTTGCTCCGCCGAAAGAAAGTGCTCAATAACGGCATACCCTTGCCTCTCGATGTCAGACGCCAGTCGAAAGACATCTTGAGCATCAACACTCTTAAAGACAGGCATATAAAATCCTTTTCTATTCTTGATATTTTTATAAAGCTTGGGATTACAGCAAACACCTGAGCAGCAGGAGCAACACTATTCTTTATGCACACACTCACGCGCCATGCCTCTTTAATCATTAAATGATTAAAGAGGCATAACGAAAACCGGAAAGCGCACTATAACTGCGAAGGGAGCATCCCCTTTGGGTGAGGCGGGAGGGGGATCAATCGCAAACCACTGGACTATATGCGAAGCCGAAAAAAGCTGCGCAAAATTAAAATAATCGCTGAAAAACTTTGTAATACATAACGTCTATTTTGATATCAGATTGCCTTATCGAGGCAGTCTTTTTCAAGGTGCCTTACAGTCCCAACAAGGTTAGATCCAGACAATCCGCAACACCGGCGGGCGTAGCCTCAGCAAGATAAGGCACAGTCCCCAGACAAGGCGCAGGCAAGCGCTCGTGAAGCGTGGCGAGGTTGTCATTCAGGCGCGACGTTTGCGGGTCAACGATATTAGCTACCCAACCAGCCAGCCTAAGACCATCATGGGCAATGGCTTCGGCGGTCAGTACCGCATGATTGATGCAGCCCAACCGTACACCTACTACCAGAATGACAGGCATTCCAACAGATTTGGCCACATCGGATAGATTCGCCTGCCCTTCCAACGGTACACGCCAGCCGCCAGCCCCCTCGACCAACATAAAATCGGCATTTCTGGCCTGTATAGCCTGAATGGGTTCGACCAGGGCCTGAACAGTCAAAGGCGTCCCTACCTCACGAGCAGCCAGGTGCGGAGCGATAGCCGGCTCGAATGCCAACGGGTTGACCTCTTCATAGCGTAGCGGTAGGGAGCACTCGCCCCAGAGCGACAACGCATCGCCGTTACGAAGCCCTTCCGGCGTAAGCTCGCACCCGGAAGCTACTGGCTTGATTGCAGCCGTGGAAAGTCCTGCACGGCGAGCAGCATGCAGCAGGCCGGAAGCAATGGTCGTCTTGCCGATTTCGGTATCGGTGCCGGTAATAAAGTAAGCAGGCATAGGATCAGGATTCTTTTTGGTAAACGCCGTAAACCACGTGATAACTGGCCGGGAGCCCCTGAGGCTGGCGGAAACGTTCATAAGCTTCAGCCAATGCCCTCAGACGTGCACGGCCCGTCAGCCCGCCCGGTCGGCCGGAGTTCACGTTATGCGCCCCGAGCGCCTTGAGTTCATGGGTAAGGCTACGAATATCGGGAAAGTGCAGGACACGCGTTTCAGTTTCGAGGGCTGTGCATTTAAGCCCACTTGCCGCGCCGATCTGCTGGTAATCCTTGAGCTGACGAAAGCGGTTAACGTGCACAAAACCATCCACCGCCTGCCAGCTGTCCCGCAGTTCGTGTAATGTCCCAGCGCACAAACTGGTAAAGGCAAACAGACCTCCAGGGCGAAGAATACGGCGGGCTTCGGCCAATACAGCGGGTAGATCACTACACCACTGGATGGCAAGGCTCGTAAACAGGAGATCACAAATATCATTCTGGAGCGGCAGCCGCTCGGCATCGCCTACTACAAAATGCGCTGCCCCCCCTAGCGGACGCGCATAGCGCAGCATGCCTTCTGCTAGATCGATAGCCGTTCCATGTGCTTTGGGATAACGGGCGGCCAACGCCCGAGTGAAATAGCCTGTGCCACAGCCCAGATCAACCCAACGTTCCACAGGCTGTATGGGCAAGCGCGCCAGGAGCGCCTCGCCTACCTCGCGTTGCAAGCTGGCTACACCGTCGTAACTGGCGGCCGCCCGGGAAAACGAAGCCGCCACCTGCCGCTTATCAGGCAATGAGGCCTCCTCCGGGGACATTACAGGTAAAGCCTCAGCCATCACGGCCCTCATAAATGAAACGTTCGATAGCCGCTGCAATCTCGTCCGGGCGCTCCAGGGGCAGACCATGGCTGGCCGGCTCGAACACGTGAACTTCTATATCCATAATCTCATCGGTTAGAGCTTGTGCGGCCGATACGGGGACCAGTGCGTCATTGGATGCAAACAGATGAAGCTGCGGGCCAGTGTAGGCCTGAAGCGCCTCGCGAGTATCCAGTTGTGCCAGTAGCTCAAGTCCGGCTACGGCTACATCGCTGGCTGTCTGCGGCAACGCTACCTGTAGCAGACGCGCCAGTGTCTTGCGGTCTCGGGCCCCCTGGCTGACGAGATGCGTAAAGCGCTTGAGCGTGAGCTCCGCATCAAGTGTGCAGGCCTCGTAAAAATCAGTGAATACGCTGCGTGACATTGCGCTCTGCCAGCCATGACGGGCGACAAAGCAGGGATTGCTGGCCATGGTGATCAAACCCAGGATGCGATCACCCCGGCGGCGCGTGAGTTCGCTGGCAATCATTCCACCCAGGGACCAGCCACCCAGCCAGACGTTATCTGGCAGTCGTGCATCAAGATCATCGAACCAGGCGCTGGCATCGGCCAGGTCCGGTAGCGGTTCGATCAATACATCCAGATATGGTGCTATTTCGAGGAGCTCATCGCGCAGCGGCTCCAGGGAGGCCGTGCCCAGACCCCACCCGGGCAGCAGCACTAACGTGTCACGCATGTTCCGTTCCTTTCAATTCCGACCAAACTTCGGCAAGTGCGGCGAGCAGGCGATCAACGTGCTGCTCGCTGTGTGCGGCCGACAGAGTAACCCGCAAACGGGCGCTATTGTTCGGAACGGTAGGCGGACGGATCGCCGTGACGAGAATTCCATGGCGTTTCAGGGCAGCAGAAAAGGCCAGCGCCCGCTCGCTGCTACCTACCAGGATAGGTTGAATCGGGGTAAAGCTGTCCATTAGCGACAGGCCGATAACCTGCGCACCAGAGCGGAAACGCTGGATCAGCGCGGCCAAGTGCTCACGCCGCCAGGATTCGGCCTGAAGCAGCTCCAGTGCCTTCAGCGTCGCACAGGCCACTGCTGGCGGCTGGCTTGTTGTATAAATGTAAGGACGTGCGAACTGGATCAAGGTTTCGATCAGCTCGTGACTCCCTGCTACAAAAGCGCCAGCCGTCCCGAAAGCTTTACCCAGGGTGCCGACCAAGACCGGAACCTCATCCATACCCAGGCCGAAATACTCAGCTACCCCGCCACCCTGCTTGCCCAGCGGACCAAACCCATGAGCATCATCGACCATCAGCCAGGCACCCTTTTGGCGGGCTGCCTCAGCCAGGGCCGGCAGGTCGGCTACGTTGCCGTCCATGCTGAATACACCGTCCGTTACAACCAGTGTATTGCCTTCAGCCTTATCGAGTCGGCTGGCCAGGCTTGCCGGATCGTTATGCAGATAGCGCGAGAAACGCGCACCTGACAGCAGACCGGCATCCAGCAGCGAAGCATGGTTAAGCCGGTCCTCAAGCACCGTATCGCCACGCCCCACTAGCGCCGTCACTGCAGCCAGATTGGCCATGTATCCGGTGGAAAACAATAGCGCCCGAGGGCGGCCCGTGAAGGCAGCCAGCGCCTCTTCAAGGGCATGATGCGGCCCGCTATGACCGATCACCAGATGGGAGGCACCACCCCCTACCCCCCAGCGCTCGGCACCGTTTTGCAACGCCGCGATAACGTCAGGGTGGTTGGCGAGACCAAGGTAATCGTTGTTACAGAACGCCAGGAGCGGCTGCCCATCGACCACCACTTCAGGCCCCTGCGGGCCTTCCAACAGGGGCCGTTGGCGATAAAGAGCCTGCTCGCGGCGCTCAGCGAGACGTCTGTCCAGGTCGAACGGCATGATCAGGCAGAGGCTGCGTCGTAGAACAGCGCAGAGTTCTTCTGCTCGATCAGCGCCTGCTCAATGGCTGCCTGGTGGACTTCATCGTCATGCTCTTCGCGCTCTTCAGGCTTGATACCCAGACGCTTGAACAGGAGCATGTCCTTTTCAGCCTGCGGGTTGGTTGTGGTCAGTAGCTTTTCGCCGTAGAAAATGGAATTTGCACCGGCAAAGAAGGCCAGGGACTGCATCTGCTCGTTCATCTGCTCACGGCCGGCAGACAGGCGCACATGGGACTTGGGCATCATGATCCGGGCAACGGCAAGGGTGCGGATGAAGTCGAACGGATCGACGTCCTTCTCCTGCTCAAGCGGGGTGCCCTTCACCTTGACCAGCATGTTGATCGGTACGGACTCTGGATGCTCCGGCAGGTTAGCCAGCTGGATCAGCAGGCCAGCACGATCATCAACGGACTCACCCATACCCAGGATGCCACCGGAGCAGATCTTCATACCCGTATCACGCACATAAGACAGCGTCTCCAGACGGTCTGCATAGGTACGCGTGGTGATGATATTGCCGTAATACTCCGGCGAGGTATCCAGGTTGTGGTTGTAGTAATCCAGACCGGCTTCGGCCAGCGCCTGTGTCTGGTCACGGTCGAGCTTGCCCAACGTCATACAGGTTTCCAGGCCCAGGGCCTTTACGCCTTTGACCATTTGCAGCACATAGGGCATGTCCTTGGCGGACGGATGCTTCCACGCTGCGCCCATACAGAAACGAGTGGAGCCAATGGCCTTGGCCTCAGCCGCCGCCTTAAGCACCTTTTCCACCTCCATCAACTTTTCTTTTTCAAGACCTGTGTTGTAGTGGCCGGACTGCGGGCAGTACTTGCAGTCTTCCGGGCAGGCGCCGGTCTTGATGGAAAGCAGTGTGGAGACCTGAACACGGTTCGGGTCGAAATGCTGGCGATGGATAGTTTGTGCCTGGAACAGCAGATCGTTGAACGGCAGCTCAAACAGGGCACGGACATCGGCAAGGGTCCAGTCGTGACGCGTTACGGTAGCGCTCATGGCTCAATCCTTCGGTATGAAAAGACGGCTGCTTGGCAGCACATTAATAATTACCGTCAACTTTATTCCATACCAAGGTTTACATCTGATCAAAAAATAGACAATAGCCCTATTTATTTAAGGCTTTGTGAGTGGCACACCCCCTTTGGCAGTCAGGATGAACAATACGAATGTGTGAGCAAGATCGCCTGATTGAGCGAACCGCAGGCACGTAACGAACCCAACGGCATTTGCAGGTTCCAAGCGACAACATGAGGACAAGGAAAGAAACATGCGTACAGAAGGGTTTTTCGATTGGCTCGGCCAAGCCCTTGGCCAGGTTATCCGTTTTATCATCGACTTGTTTAGTACCGTACTTAACGGGATTGGCGATGCCGTCCATGACTTCCTGCAAGGCATGGCTCGCGCCATCGGCATGGATGATTCCTATATCAGCTTCGTGGTACTGATCGTCGGCCTGATTCTGCTCTACGCGGCCGTTCGTGCTTTCATGCGCCGCTCCATCATTGGCGGCATCATCTGGCTGGTACTGGGCCTGATGGTCATGAGTTGGCTCATTCGCTGATCGCTCCATATGCCTAGGAATGGCATGTCTGATCCAAAGCTGATTAATAAGGGCAAGGATGCCTATGAAACGCTTGAATACCCTGCTTGCTTACCGTCCTGTCTGGCTCAAACCTCACACGAACTGCGGATTCTGCGGAGCCGGTATAGAGTCCAGCCTGCCGTTATGCCTTGGCTGCGAGACCGACCTGCCCTGGCTCATGGGGCATTGCCTTCAATGTGCGATTCCTCTGCCTGATGAGGGACTGGTCTGCGGGGCATGCCTGAAAAAGCCTCCGTCTTTCGATCATGTCGTAGCACTCTGGCGATACGAATTCCCCATTGGCAGCGCCATTAATCGGTTCAAACATCAAAAGCAATGGCCGTTGGGGCGGCTGATGGCGGACCTGCAGGCTCGCCATTTAACGCATGCCTTTGACGAGGGATTACATCGACCTGACCTCCTGATCCCTGTCCCAATGGCACTGAAGCGCCAACGCGAACGTGGCTACAATCAGGCCGCCATGCTGGCGCGCTGGCTGGGAAAGTCACTCAAGCTTTCTGTCGCAGACGATGTCATCCAGCGGGTACTGGAAACTCCAGCGCAGCAAGGCCTGGATGCTGCCCAGCGCCACAAGAACCTGCGTAACGCTTTTGTCCTCACCACCGCCAAAACCGTACGCGGTCGCTCGATAGCGCTTATCGATGACGTGCTGACCACCGGCGCAACCGCCGAGGCGCTTGCCAGCCTGCTCAAGCGCGCAGGGGCATCGCGGGTCGACGTATACTGTCTGGCCCGTACGCCCAGACCAGGCGACTGACGCACTCATAGTCTTGCCATAGGCACGTATCGGCTCTTACACTCGTCTATCGCTATATACTTTTATATATTCCGCCCTATGCTCAGCCACCTGACTCACCACATGAACCGTCGCCCGCAGCGATTTGCACTGCTGGAGCAAATTGCTGTTCAAGGCTCTATTACCCGTGCTGCCAAGGCGGCCGGGCTCAGCTATAAAGCCGCGTGGGATGCCATCGATGAACTGAATAATCTTGCGGGCCACCCTCTTGTTGAGCGCAGTGTGGGCGGCAAAGGGGGTGGCGGTGCGCGCCTGACCCAGGAAGGTGCGCGCTTACTGGCCTTGTATCAGCGCCTCGAAGCACTTCGTGAAAAGGTAATCGAAAGCGCTGAGCAGGTTGAAGACCTGGAACGCCTGGAGCGATTGATGTTGCAAACCAGCGCGCGAAATCAGCTGCATGGTGAAGTTGTCATCGTCGAGCCCAAAGGGCATAACGACCTGATCGCAATCAGGCTGCCCGGCAACCTTCAGGTGCTGGCTCAAATCACTCATGAAAGCACCGAGCGGTTGGGCCTGAAACCAGGTCGCAGCGTTATCGTACTCATCAAGGCGTCGTGGTTGAGCCTGCATGAACGCTCTCCCGCCAACACGGCCAATGTACTTGAGGGCTGCGTTGATACTCTTACACCTGCCACTTCCGGGCCTGCTGAAGTCCGCTTGAGTTTGTCCAATGGGCAAACGCTCTGTGCACTGCTATCGGAAGAAGCCGAACTGTCTCCTGTCCCCGGCCAGACCTTATTCGTCTGCTTTGCACCTGATCAGGTTTTGCTGGGAGCGCCTCTGTGAAGAAGGAATCCTTAATGAGAAAACGGCTTTTAACTGTCGCAGCCCTGACCACGTTGTTCATAGGTGCCAGCGCTCAGGCGGCTGATCACCTGCGCATCGCTGTGGCAGCCAACCTGCTGCCCGTCATGCAGACTATCGCCGCGGATTACAAAAAAGAAACAGGTGCCAACGTAGAGCTGGCCGGTGGCTCCAGCGGTGCCTTTTTCGAGCAGATTCAACGCGGCGCACCGTTCGACGTGTTCTATTCTGCGGATGCCATTCGGCCAGATAAACTGGCAGATGCGGGTAAAGGCACCGAGAACCGGACCTATGCGTGCGGCCAGCTAGCGCTCTGGCAAACCAGCGGCAAGCCCGATATTCATAATTTGCCTCTTAAGCGTGTAGTGCTGGCAAATCCCGAGACGGCGCCCTATGGAGCCGCCGCCTTGCAGGCACTAGACCGCAGCGGCGTACTGGAGATCATCAAGCCGCGCATGGCTTATGGGCAAGACATCGGACAAACCTACAATTTCGTTAAAACAGGCAACTCACCTGCTGGTTTTGTAGCACTGAGCCAGGTCAAGGCCGGCAATGTGCCGGAAGCGCAATACGCCATTGTCGATGCCACACTGCATGATCCTCTGACGCAAAAGCGCATCATCTTAGCGAAAGGTGATCAGCTCGATGCAGCCAAGCGCTTCGTAGCATTCTTCGATAACCAGAAAAACACCTTGCATCAGGCAGGTTACTCTCTCCCAGGCGAGCCAGGCTGTGCTGCTCAGTGAAGGTGACTGGCAGGCCCTGGCCCTAACACTCAAGCTGGCTGTGCTGTCTACGGCCCTGCTTCTGCTGATCGGTCTGCCGCTGGCGGCTTGGCGAGTGCGTAAGCAGACCCGCCTGCGCCAGGTATTGGATGCAGTAATTGCGCTCCCCCTGGTGCTACCGCCAACTGTATTGGGCTTTTATCTGCTGGTCGTCTTTGCGCCGGATTCAGTGCTGGGTAGCGCCTGGGAAAAGGTGTTTGGTCATCCGCTTCCCTTCAGTTTTGCCGGGCTGGTCATGGGCTCTCTGGTCTATTCCCTGCCTTTTGTGGTGCAGCCACTCACCGTTGCTTTTCGTGAGCTAAACCCTCGGTTGTTCGAGGCTGCTGCAACCCTTGGGTGTGGCCGTATCGAGCGATTCATCCGGGTGACCCTTCCCTTGCTCAAACGGGGCCTTTTGGTCGCAGCAAGCCTTGCATTTGCGCATACCTTGGGCGAGTTCGGAGTGGTACTCATGCTAGGAGGCAGCATTCCCGGGCAGACACAGGTAGTGTCGATTGCGATCTTCCAGCATGTGGAAGCGTTGCAATATACCGAGGCCCATCGGCTCGCAGGCTTTCTGCTGGTGCTCTCTTTCCTGATTCTGCTGTTCGTATACGGCAACAGCGACAACAGGTCCTATTCAGCACTTCGCATAACCAGCCGTCGCTGAAGGCCACTAGTGACTTGGCAGTGGCCGATACGGTCACTCCCCAACCCAATATCAAGACATTTGTTACCAAATGTAACCTGCAACACCGCCGTCACAATGCCTCTCTACTTTCGCGTCGACCGTCCAACACAATCCCGAAACCTGTACACGAAGACGCGACGTGAGCCGGCAAGCCTGATCATTCTGATAAACAAGCTTGCGGGGTTCGTTGTACTCGCTCTCGCCTGAGGTTTTGCGCCCGCTACGCCTGTGAGGAGCACCTTGATGAGCCTGCAAAACGAACAACACATCAATAGCGATCTGCTTGATGACGACACCCCTACCGATCTGGAACGCATCGTCAATCTGAAGCGCCGTAGCTTTATTGGTGCCGGTGCCCTGTGTGGTGCCGCCTTCTTCCTGGGTGGAAACCTGCTGTCAGGTAATGCTCTGGCCAGTCAGGTATCCCAAGCGGCACGCGGTAATTCCGGACGGGCCGCACGTCCGTTATTGGGCTTTCAGAACGTACCTGCCTCGACGGCCGACCAAGTCGTGCTTCCAGCAGGTTATGAATTCCGCAACCTGATCAGCTGGGGCGAACCGCTGTTCTCCAACGTGCCGGACTTCAAGCATGACGGTACGAACACTTCGGAAGATCAGGAGCTGCAGTTCGGGGACAACAACGATGGCATGTGCTTCTTCCCGTTCTATAACAAATTCGGCCGTATTGATCCTGATCGCGCTCTGATCGCCATCAACAACGAATACACTAACTACGAATACCTGTTTTCCGATGGCCGTCAGCCATCTTCCCCGGATGATGTACGCAAGGCATTGGCTGCAGAAGGCGTCTCGGTGATCGAAGTCCGCCGTCGCGCGGGCCGTTGGGTCTTCAAGCGCGACTCCCGTTACAACCGTCGCGTGCATGGCAACGTGATGATGGACATCAAGGGTCCGGCTGCCGGCCATGACCTGTTGCGTACTTCGGTCGAGCTTAGCGGCAAGCGTGCCCGTGGCACGTTCCAGAACTGCTCAAGCGGCCAGACCCCCTGGGGCACGTACCTGACGTGCGAAGAAAACTTCAACGGCTGCTTTGGTAGCACCGACAAGAACATCAAGCTTAATGCGGCTCAGAAGCGTTATGGCCTGTCTGCCAACAGCGACAACAATTGGTATCCGCATAACGAGCGTTTTGATCTGGCTAAGCATCCTAACGAAGCTAACCACTTTGGCTGGATCGTAGAAATCGACCCGTTCAACCCAGATTCCACTCCAGTCAAGCGCACCGCCCTAGGCCGTTTCAAACACGAAAACGCTGCCGTAACCACGACCCAGGATGGCCGTGTTGTGGTGTACATGGGCGACGACGAACGTGGCGAGTTTATCTACAAGTTTGTCAGCGATCGCCGTTACAACCCGAACACGCCCCTGGCCAACCGTGACATTCTTGACCACGGTACGCTGTACGTTGCCAAGTTTGATGATGGCGACGGCGATGTGAATCACCCGAAAGGTCGCGGCCAGTGGATCGAGCTGACCTATGGCAAAAATGGCCTAACCAAGGCCAACGGCTTCAACAGCCAGGCCGAAGTGTTGATCCATGCCCGACTGGCTGGTTCACAGGTTGGCGCAACCCGTATGGACCGTCCGGAATGGATCGCGGTGAGCCCCATTAATGGACAGGTCTTCTGCACCCTGACCAACAACAGCAGGCGCGGCAGTGCCGACATGCCGGTCAACGGCCCGAACCCACGCGCCAATAACATCTACGGCCAGATCCTGCGTTGGGAAGAGCCAAACCCAGCAGCCCTGACCTTTGACTGGGACCTGTTCATCGTCGCGGGCAACCCGGCGGTGCACCCGGAAGATCCGTACGATGGTTCGGAAAACATCAACGCCGACAACATGTTCAACAGCCCGGACGGTCTTGGCTTCGATGAGGCTGGTCGCCTGTGGATCCAGACTGACGGCGACGACAGCAACAAGGGCGACTACGCAGGCATGGGCAACAACCAAATGCTGTGCGCCGACCCGAACACCGGTGAAATCCGCCGATTCCTGGTAGGGCCGGTCGGGTGTGAGGTCACGGGCCTGTCCTTCTCACCGGACTACAAGACGATGTTTGTCGGCTTCCAGCACCCCACTGGGGGCTTCCCGGACTACCTGCCCAATGGCCGTCCGCGCTCAACCGTCATTGCGATCACCCGCCGCGACGGTGGTGTTATCGGAGCGTAAACCGCCCGTAAGAAAAGCCGGCAGCCATTCTGCCGGCTTTTTTATGCTTGTCGGTTTGTGACCGCTAATACCTGGACTGACATGATCTGGTCATATAAGCGCGATAGCGTCGCGCCATCGCATACAAGGAGCCTGTTATGCATTCCGATACCCCTACCGATCTGGAACGGCTGGCCGGCTTGAGCCGCCGTCGCTTCATTGGCGCGGGCGCCTTGTGTGGCGCCGCACTCTTTCTTGGCGGCCAGCTCATTCCGCGCAGCGTATTGGCGCAGAGTGTGTCACAGGCCTCTGGCAGTACCTTACTGGGCTTTGAAAACCTTCCGATTTCTACAGCCGATACCGTGATCGTTCCACCGGGTTACCGGGCATCGGTGCTCATCAGCTGGGGAGAGCCATTGTTTTCTGATGTGCCTGCCTTCAAGCATGACGGCACTGGCACAGCAGACGCTCAAGAGCGTCAGTTCGGCGATAATAACGACGGCATGAGCTTTTTCCCGTTCCCGGACGACCCGGACCGGGCGCTCATGGCGATCAACAACGAGTACACCAACTACCGTTACTTGCTGGCGAATGGCAAGGTGCCCCAGTCCGCCGACGATGTGCATAAAGCACTTGCTGCTGAAGGGGTGTCGGTCATCGAAGTGCGCCGCGTTGACGGGCAATGGCGTTTCGTACGTGACTCTGAGTTCAACCGTCGTATCCATGGCAATGCGCCAATTCAGGTCAGCGGCCCGGCAGCAGGACATGCCCTGCTCAAGACCGAGGCCGACCCAAGCGGCACCCATGTACTGGGCACCTTCCAGAACTGTGCGAACGGCAAAACGCCATGGGGCACCTATCTGACCTGCGAAGAAAACTTTACGGACTGCTTTGGCAGTACCGACGCAGCTATCACATTCGACGCTGCACAGAAGCGTTATGGCGTGACCGTCGAGAGCAAGGGCAACGACTGGCATAAATACAACCCACGCTTTGATATGGCCAAGAACCCCAACGAGCTGAACCGGCATGGTTGGGTGGTAGAAATCGATCCGTTCGATCCCAAGGCTGAACCCATCAAGCGCACGGCCCTAGGCCGCTTCAAGCATGAGAACGCAGCCATTACACTGACTGGTGACAGCCGCGTAGTGGTGTACATGGGCGACGATGAGCGCGGTGAGTTCATCTACAAGTTCATTAGCCGTGACCGGTATGATGCCTCCAACCCTAAAGCCAATCGAGACCTGCTCGACCACGGCACGCTATACGTGGCGACGTTCGATGATGGCGACGGCAATCCCGATCATCCCAAAGGTCGCGGGCAATGGATTGAATTGACCCATGGTAAAAACGGCCTGACCGCTGAGAATGGTTTCAACAATCAGGCAGAAGTGCTCATCCACGCCCGTCTGGCAGGCACCAAGGTTGGCGCCACCCGTATGGACCGACCAGAATGGGTTGCCGTGAGCCCCAAAGATGGTCAGGTTTATTGCACCCTGACCAACAACAGCAAGCGTGGCGGCGAAGGCCAGCCGGTAGGCGGCCCGAACCCACGTGCCAATAATGTGTATGGCCAGATCCTGCGCTGGAGCGAACACAGCAAGGATGCTGCAGCCATGACCTTTGACTGGGATCTGTTTGTGATTGCCGGTAACCCAGAGGTACACAAGGGGACAGCCAACGGTGGCTCACACAATGTAAATGCACAAAACATGTTTAACAGCCCGGACGGCCTGGGCTTTGATGAGGCCGGCCGGCTGTGGATTCTCACGGACGGAGACTACAGCAACAAAGGTGACTTTGCGGGTATGGGCAATAACCAGATGCTGTGCGCCGATCCGAACACCGGTGAGATCCGCCGCTTCATGGTGGGCCCGGTCGGTTGCGAAGTCACTGGCATTACCTTCTCCCCTGACCAGCGCAGTTTGTTCGTCAACATCCAGCACCCTGGCGAAGAAGGCGGCTCGACCTTTCCCGAACATCTGCCCGACGGTCGGCCACGCTCCTCAGTTATGGTCATCACCCGTGATGATGGCGGGGTGATTGGCGCCTGACGATACGGCCGTAGAGCGTGGATATGGTCCTTGTGCCGTATCCGCGCCATCCGGTCTACCATCATCCAGCGCCCCTACCTGCCTGTTTTTCCCGCACCGTCAGGCACTCCACCGTCTGCGGTATCGCACCTTCGTCCCGTCCAGGCATCCAACCTGCTAGCATTCCGATTCAGAACCGGCATATGGCCGCTTCCAGATGCGTTGTAGGAGGATATCCATGTCACACCCGTTCGATACACTCAGCCCTGACGTGGTGATCGACGCCGTGGAAAGCCTCGGCTATCTCAGCGATGCGCGTATCTTGGCACTTAACAGTTATGAAAACCGGGTCTATCAAGTAGGCATTGAAGATGAACAGCCCCTGATAGCGAAGTTCTACCGTCCACAGCGTTGGACCGATGCCGCTATTCGCGAGGAACATACCTTTTCTTACGAGCTGGTCGAGCATGAAGTTCCTGTCGTTGCGCCACTAAAGCGGGACGGTGAAACCCTGTTCGAGCACGGCGGCTTTCGCTTTGCCTTGTTTCCCCGCCGTGGTGGCCGTGCACCTGAGCCGGGCAACCTTGAACAGCTCTACCGGCTGGGCCAGCTCCTCGGCCGACTACACGCGATTGGTGCCAGTCGCCCCTTCAAGCATCGCGAGACGCTTGACGTGCAAAGTTTTGGGCATGCCTCGCTGGATACCTTGCTGAGCGGCGGCTTTATCCCGAAAAGCCTGTTGCCTGCCTATGAGTCCGTAGCGCGTGATCTGATCAAAAAGCTGGATACGCTATTTAACTCGGTTAAGTACACCAATATCCGCGTGCATGGGGACTGCCATCCCGGCAACCTGCTCTACCGCGACGAGACCTTTCACATGGTCGACCTCGACGATTGCCGCATGGCGCCAGCGGTACAGGACCTGTGGATGATGCTGGCCGGCGATCGACAGGAGCGCCTGTCACAGCTTTCAGAATTAATGGATGGGTACCGGGAGTTTCACGACTTTGCACCGCGTGAGCTGGCCCTGATCGAAGGACTGCGCTCATTACGCCTCTTGCAGTACAGCGCATGGCTGGCACGTCGCTGGGACGATCCGGCCTTCCCGAAGAGCTTTTCCTTTTTCGGGACCGAGCGTTATTGGGGTGATCAAGTCTTGATGCTACGTGAGCAATTGTCGGCACTGGATGAGGAGCCGCTGCGGCTCTTCTGATCTGAAAAAACAAAGCCGCCTGGTTCTACTCAGGCGGCTTTGGCAATCAGGATCAATGACCGTTACGGGCTAATCCAATCAGCGTATCGGCGACATCCTTGGTCCGACGTGATGTGCTTGCTGTTGCGCTGCTGGAGCCTTCCAGCGCACCCAGCAATTCAGTCAGAGCATTAACATCCTGAGACTGCACTTCAACCTGCTGTGCTACCTGACGGATTTCCTCGGCCAGTTTGTCGATATCCGTACCGATCTCCCCGGCGTTCTGCTGGGTCTTTTCCGCCAGCTTGCGCACCTCATCCGCCACCACGGCAAATCCACGCCCCTGCTCGCCTGCACGGGCAGCCTCGATGGCAGCGTTGAGCGCTAGCAGGTTTGTCTGGCCGGCGATCTGCTGAATCATCTGCACGATGGACTGGATCTTCAGGCTCGACTGCGCCAGATCATTAGCACTACGCACCACATTGTCAGCCTGATTGGACAGGCTCTTGACGGTGCCACCTGCCTGATCGATCACGCCGCCCTGCTGATTGATAGTTGAGCTAAGGTCATCCATCGACACGTGCAGCTCACCGGCATAGTGATTCAACTGCTGGGCAATCTGTTCCTGATGCTGATCCGCTTGGTGCAGCACGACGCCCAGATCTTCAAGACCGCGGAAAACTGGTTTGATATGGTCATCCAGGCCGTTGCTGTCGATGTAGCTGGCAAAGTTCTTGCGCTTGAACTCATCGATCTGCTTGACCACCACCTGGCTCAAGCCCGCCAGTTTCTTGATCTGCCGACGCAAGAAGAAGGCCTTGAACTCGCCGTAATGTGCGGTGAAGTTATCGATGTATTCATCACGGAACGGCGCACCTTCCGGCGTCCGGAAAAAGAACACTGCCGTCAGCGTCTGGTTCAGGTTGAGGCCCAGGATTTCACCAAAGGTGGAGAATCCTACCACCGGGATATTATCGAACGCCTCGTTCATGCGGCCCAGATCATTGCCATTGTTCAGCCGACGCAGGATGCAATCATTGAGTAGCCCTCCTAACGGCTTACCGGACTTGCCTTGCAGGAAGCGCTGAAGGTCTTTGCGGGTGGCCTCAAGAATGGGCGTGCGCTTGACCATCACCAGCTCTTCGCCTGGTGCTACGTCACAAAAGAGGTGGATGCGCTCTTTGTCGTAGTCGATCTGTGCAATGGAGCGAACGAATAACTCTTCCCCTACCCGAATGGCAAACGAATAATTGGCCAGACGCTTTTCCAAATCCTTCGGCTCGCAATTCAGCGACTCGCACAGGGCTGCTACCATCGAGCGGATGTTGCCCTTGGAATCGATCACCTGACTGATGTAACGCTCTTCCAGTGAGGCGGTTAGCACACTCAGGCTAACTGTGGTTGGCTCAAAGTTCTGGCTCTTGAACACACCGAAACGGGCATTACGGGCGCACTTCAGAAACACAATTTGAACATGGTTTTCATAGCTGCGCTTGCCGTCGTGGATCAGTGTCTTCACAAAGTCGGTCTTGCCACCGGCAGAACCGCCTACGAACAGGCAGGGAAAACGGCCCGACTCGTAGAGGGCTTCCATAAAGAACGACTCGGACGCCGACAGGCCATCAAAGGTGACGTAGGCCAAGGTATCGCGATGGTCGATAGTCGTGTTTACACGCAGCCGCTTAATCGACTCGATCAGCTTGGCAATCCGCTGCTGCATGGACATACGAGGCCCGCGAGCGCGGATATCCTGACTTTCCAGGGGTACATAAACGGTTTCTGCCGAGGCGATGATGCTGGCATCAAACATCTGCAGCACAACGCGATCCCACTGGTTGCCCGTGGCGCAATAAAGCTGGTCGTTCTGGCTGCTCAGCTCGCCCGAGGTCGTACACAGGGTAATTACAGCACCAGGAAACCGCTCGGCTACCGCGCGGGCGACCTTGTCCAGGTCGACATGGGGTGAAACAAAGCCTGCGATATAGGTTGGTTCGAACCGAAGGGTTTTCAGGTGGTTTTGTAACTGCCCGGAAGTGCTCAGTACGCTTATCACCCCCCCGGACTGGGTGGCGGCAGGCTTAAGCCGGGAAAACAAGTTCATCATGAAAGTTACCTGATAAAAGAGAATGCCAGACGTGCGCCCACCCGCAGCGTTGAAAACAGCACTGCCCAGGATAATGGGCCGCCATCCTCAGCAGCACGTATGTGTGGTCTATCAGGGTTTCGACCCGGCACAGGGGAACTGAAGGCCTTTTATCATTGAACAACATAATCGACCCCATGGGAAAAGCGGCCTTTTCCCTGCTGGCAAGCTATGATTAGGGGCCTACGAATATTCGAGATACACCATGTCCACATCCCCCCGCCAGGGTTACGTACTCGGCCTTACGGCCTATGCGCTCTGGGGACTGTTTCCGTTGTACTTCAAGCTGCTTGCCAGCATTCCTCCCGTCGAGATCCTGATTCAGCGTATCTTCTGGTCGGCTTCAATCGGCGCCCTGCTGCTTCTGGTCTGGAAGCATCCTGGCTGGTGGCAGGAGCTGCGTGCCAATCCGTCGCGTATTGCACGCCTGTGCCTGAGCGGCCTCCTGGTAGGAGGTAACTGGCTGATCTATATCTGGGCCGTTAACAACAACCATGTTCTGGAGGCAAGCCTGGGGTATTACATCAACCCACTGATCAACGTGCTGCTGGGCATGATCGTACTGGGTGAGCGGCTGCGCCCCTTACAATGGATCGCAGTAGGTATGGCTGCGTTGGGCGTAGGCCAGCAGGTCTGGACGCTGGGCGGACTGCCATGGGTTTCCCTGGCGTTGGCGTTCAGCTTTGCCTTCTATGGTCTGGTTCGCAAGGGGACACCGGTTGCGGCACTGCCCGGCATGATGGTCGAAACATGGCTGCTGGTGCCACTGGCTGCAATCGCACTGCCGTTGCTGACGCAACAGGTCAGTCTGGATCCGGCGCTTTGGCAGTCACCGATGGCCCTTGTGTTGATTCTGTCCGGCCCGGTTACGCTGATCCCGCTGCTCTGTTTCAATGCAGCGGCTCGTAAGTTGCCGTACTCCACGCTGGGCTTTCTACAGTACCTGGCACCAACGCTGGTACTGGTGCAGGCGGTCTTTCTGTTCCACGAGCCCTTCCCCATGGAGCGGATGGCCGCTTTCCTCTGCATCTGGGCAGGCCTTGCGGTGTTCAGCTTTGATGCCTGGCGCTCGCTGCGCCGTTACTCCGCGCCCGCAGCTCGCGACTGACTGTCGTGGTTGTCACGGTACACAACCAGCTCAACCATCAGATCGTCCGCCAGGGTCTCCAGGCTCTGGCGGAGCGTGTCCAATTCAAGGGTAGCCGGCAGCGCCAAAAGAGCCGTGGTATGGAACAACGCTTCGCTGCTCATGGGCGCTGCACGCACATCAGTACTGAGCCGCTCCACATTCACGCCCAGTCGGCTGAGTTGGCGCGTAATATCGCGAACGATGCCAGGGCGATCATTACCCAGTAAATCCAGCTGAATGAGCTGAGGCTTGGGTGCCTGCTCTACCCGGCTTTCCGCTACCAGCACACGCATCCCCTTCACATCCAACCCTTTCAGCTGAGCGACCAAGGCTTCACGCTGCTCTGGCACTACGCTGACGCTTAGAATTCCGGCGAACTGGCCTGCCATGCGCGACATACGGCTTTCCAGCCAGTTGCCGCCCCGCTCAGCAACACAGTCGGCCAACTGTTCAACCAAGCCCGGTTGATCCGGGGCAATGATGGTAAGGACCAGAACATCCACGGTAGCGCTCCTTTTGGTAATCATCCCCCTCAGCGTAGAACAGCCAGCCAACCTTGCAGGCATAGTTTTTACAGGAGCCTGCCATCGTTTTGCTTGTGGCAGACACTTTTCCAGCAAGGCTTAGTCACATGGCCAGATAGCTCCCGAATATCGGCGCGTCGTACAGCCAAGCGAGGCGAATAATGAATAAAAGAAAAACCGTTGGCGGTCTGCAAGTGGCCACCGTCCTCCATGAGTTTGTAAGGACTCAGGCGATTCCGGGTACAGGCGTTGATATCGATCACTTCTGGAGTGGCCTCGAACAGCTTGTGGACGCGTTTGCACCGAGAAATCGCACCCTCCTGGAAACGCGTGCCCGTCTTCAGACGCGTATCGATCGATGGCATCTGGAGCACCTCGGTCAGCCGCATGACGCGCCTGCCTATCGAACCTTTCTTGAGGAGATCGGCTATCTGCTCCCTGAGCCGGGCGAGGTAAAGATCACAACGGCCAATGTCGATCCGGAAATTGCCCAGCTTGCCGGACCACAATTGGTCGTGCCCGCCACGAACGCACGCTTTGCCCTCAATGCCGCCAATGCGCGCTGGGGCTCACTGTATGACGCCTTGTATGGCACCGATGCAATTCCCGAAGACAGCACAGTGGAAATCGCCGATAGCTACAACCCGATCCGCGGCGAGAAAGTCGTGGCCTACGCTCGGGGCTTTCTTGACGAAGCCGTACCATTGGCCGAGTACTCTCATGGCAACGTCAGAAGCTACAGCATTCAGCGTGGCGAACTCATGGCCGAGATTGGCGAAAGCCGCTATGTCTGTCTGGTTGAGCCAGAGGCCTTTGTGGGTTATCGCGGCCAGGCCTCACAGCCTGATGCCATACTGCTCAAGCATCACGGTTTGCATATCGAGATTCAGATCGACCGCAACAGCCCGATAGGTCAGGCTGATACGGCAGGCGTAAGCGATATTCTTCTGGAAGCAGCGCTGACCACCATCGTTGACGGTGAGGACTCCATCGCGGCGGTGGATGCCGAAGACAAGGTGCGGGTCTACCGTAACTGGTTAGGCCTGATGAAAGGCGATCTGACCGAAGAGGTTACCAAGGACGACAAGACCTTTACGCGAATCATGAACCCGGATCGGCCCTATATCGCTGCTGATGGTAGCGAGCTGATCCTGCCCGGCTGCTCGCTGTTGCTCGCCCGCAACGTAGGGCACCTGATGACTAATGATGCCATTCTGGATCGTAATGGCAATGAAGTCCCGGAAGGTATTCTTGATGCCGTCTTTACCAGCTTGTGTGCCCTGCACAACCTGAACGGCAACACATCGCGACCCAACTCACGCACGGGCTCGGTGTATATCGTCAAGCCCAAGATGCATGGCCCGGAAGAGGTAGCCTTTACGGGTGAACTGTTCGAGCGGGTCGAGGACCTTCTCGGTTTGCCACGCTGCACTCTCAAGATCGGCATCATGGATGAAGAACGGCGTACCAGCCTCAACCTCAAGGCCTGTATTGCTGCGGTGCAGGAACGGATCGTGTTTATCAATACAGGATTTCTGGATCGCACAGGCGATGAAATCCATACCTCGATGGAAGCCGGGCCACTGATTCGCAAGACTGCCATGAAACAGGCTGTCTGGTTCAAGGCTTATGAAGAGAATAATGTGAGCATTGGCCTCTCCTGTGGTTTGCGTGGCCGCGCACAGATCGGCAAAGGCATGTGGACCATGCCCGACATGATGGCCGCCCTGCTCGAACAAAAGATCGCCCATCCACAAAGCGGCGCCAGTACGGCCTGGGTTCCCTCCCCCACGGCGGCAACGCTGCATGCCATTCATTATCATCAGGTGGATGTGGCCGTACGGCAGATTGAGCTGGCCAAGCGCCTACCCGCCTCGCGGGATGAGCTGTTGAACATTCCGCTGGTTGATGTCGCTGAACTCAATGCCGAGGAGATCCAGGAAGAACTCGACAGCAACGCACAGAGCATCCTGGGCTATGTAGTGCGGTGGATCGATCAGGGTATCGGCTGCTCCAAAGTGCCTGACCTAGATGATGTGGGACTCATGGAAGACCGTGCCACACTGCGCATTTCGAGCCAGTTGCTTGCAAATTGGCTGCATCATGGCGTCATCAATAGGGAACAAACGATCGAAGCTTTTCGTCGCATGGCTCTAGTGGTGGATCAGCAAAATGCAGGCGATCCCCATTACCGCGCCATGGAGCCTGATTTCGATGGCAATATCGCCTTTCGAGCTGCCCTGGACCTCGTTCTGCAGGGAGCGAAGCAGCCCAGCGGCTATACCGAGCCGATCCTGCATCGTAGACGTCGTGAGGCCAAGGCGCGGAGGCAATGAACAGGTCTCGCTGATACGCCTTTGCAGTAGCGGCTGACGGGACCTATGGAACGCACCATCAACTATATAAAAGGCGTTACCCATGACCACTCTTCGTCCCCTGTACGCTTCAGCGCTTGCTATCGCCTTGGCCGGATGTGGCGAGCCGTCCAAGCTTGGCCCAGATGCCGCCTATGGCCCCAAGCCACAACTCCCCGAACCCAAGACCAGCCTTATTCCACTGGTCAACGTAGCGCCCGCCACTGGCTGGCCCGAAGGCGCTAAACCCACTGCTGCCCAGGGCCTGCAAGTCAACGCCTTTGCTTCGGGCCTTGATCACCCTCGTTGGATCTATGTATTGCCCAACGGTGACGTTCTGGTTGCTGAATCAAACAAGCCCACACAAGAGCCAGCGGGCTTCAATATCCGCAAGCAGGTTCAGGGCATGATGATGAGCAAGGCCGGAGCCGGTGTGCCCAGCGCCAACCGCATCACCCTGCTGCGCGATGCCGATCATGATGGCGTTGCTGAAACCCGCACGACTTTTCTGGAGGGGCTGCACTCGCCCTTTGGCATGACGCTGGTCGGCAATGACTTTTACGTGGCCAATGCCGATGCGCTGGTGCGCTTCACATACAAGGCAGGCGACACGACCATTCAGGACAAGGGCACCAAGGTGGTCGACCTGCCAGCCGGCATCAATCATCACTGGACCAAGAACGTGATCGCAAGCCCCGATGGAAGCAAGCTGTACATCACCGTTGGCTCCAACAGCAACGTCGGTGAGAACGGCATGGACATTGAAGAGGGCCGCGCCGCCATTTGGGAACTGGACCGTGCTACCAGCAAAATGCGTCTGTATGGCACCGGCCTGCGTAACCCCAACGGCATGGATTGGGAGCCACAGACTGGCAAGCTCTGGACAACGGTAAACGAGCGTGACGAAATCGGCAGCGACCTCGTGCCGGACTATGCCACCTCTGTTCAAGATGGCGGCTTCTATGGCTGGCCCTACAGCTATTACGGCCAGCACGTAGATGAACGCGTCAAACCACAGCGCCCTGACCTGGTCGCCAAAGCCATCGTGCCGGATTATGCCCTTGGCACGCATACCGCCTCGCTGGGCCTGACGTTCTCCAAAGGAGAGGCCTTGCCGGAACAATACCGTTATGGAATGTTCATCGGCCAGCACGGCTCTTGGAACCGTAAGCCCAAGAGCGGTTACAAAGTTGTCTTTATCCCCTTCCAGGATGGCAAGCCCAACGGTGCACCCCAGGATGTACTGACCGGTTTCCTCAACCAGAAGGAAGAAGCTCAGGGCCGTCCGGTAGGCGTCATCAATGACAAGCAGGGCGCTCTGCTCGTCGCGGATGATGTGGGTAATGTCATCTGGCGAGTAACCGCGGCGAAGTAAGCAGGCCAACGTGTCTGGGCTGTCTTAAGCAGCCCAGGCACTTGCCTTAATGCTTTTCCAAACGGGCAATGGCTATAAAAACCGCAGCGGCTGTCACCACACCCCATAGGGCAGGTCCTATGGTTGGAACAGGACGCAACCTGCTACAGCAACCGCCAGGGCAATCAGAAGCCCCGGGCCGAAGCCTTGCAGGGTTAATGCTCAACGACCTTGCCCCCCTGGAGTGAAGCACTCGGCAGCAGGCAGCGCTTGTCGTGATAGCAAAAGCTGCTGCTATCTTGTCAGGAAGACTCTAATGCTTCTTTCAGCTGCTGCACGTTGAAAGGTTTGGGCAGTGACGTTGATTTTACGCTTGCGGATATCGCCCCCTCCCCGGACATAAAGATGATCCGCAGCTCAGGCTGCTGCCGTGCAGCTTCATGGGCGAGATCAATCCCGGACATACCCGGCAAGTTAACATCCGTCAGCAAGATGTCGAACCTCAATCGTCCCAAGACCTCAAGCGCCTCCTCTGCCGTGCCGCAGCCCTTAGCAGTATATCCCAGCATTTCGACCATTTCACAGGCCATAAAAAGCAGGTCGGCCTGATCCTCAAGTATCAGAACCTGCTGAGTACTGACCGCTTTCTCGATAGGCGCAGACGCCGCGGTGCTCTTAGCTAGCGTCACAGGTTTATGGCTGGCCAGCAGCTGCCGAATCTTGCGTGCCAGATCGTGCAGCCGATACGGCTTGCTCAGCAGCTCGACGCCAGGGTCAAGCCGCCCCCCATGAACGATGGCATTCTGGGTATAGCCTGATGTGAATAACACAGCAATGTCGGGTAATAGTTGCTTGGCCTGACGTGCCAAGTCCGGGCTGCGCATCGGGCCCGGCATCACAACATCGGTAAACAGCAGATCGATATGCAGGCCGCTCTGCAAGATGCTGAGCGCACTTTGCGCATCATTGGCGCGCAACACCTTGTAGCCAAGTCCGCCCAGCAGGTCGATGACGGTTGCCTGAACGGCCAGATCATCCTCAACCACCAGAATCGTTTCATCGCCCCCGATAACCGTGCCGCTCACTACTGCCGGGGATGCTATCTCCACTTCATGGGTGCGCGGCAAGTACAGCTTGATTGTCGTACCGCTGCCCATCTCACTGTAAATACGGATATGGCCACTGCTCTGCTTGGCGAAACCATAGGCCATACTCAAACCCAGCCCTGTTCCCTGCCCTTCAGGTTTTGTGGTGAAGAACGGTTCAAAAGCATGCTCAATGACGTCAGGCGGCATGCCTGACCCTGTATCGGATACAGCCAACATGACGTATTGCCCTGGCAAAACATCAGCTTGTGATTGGGCGTAATGATCGTCCAGCATGGCGTTACTAAGCTCAAGGGTGAGCTTGCCATTGCCTTGCATGGCATCACGGGCATTAATCGCCAGATTGATGATCACATTCTCCAGCTGATTGGGATCGACCATGGTCGTCCACAAACCGCCCGCAATCACCGTCTCGATCTGAACACCCTCACCCAAGGCGCGCCTGAGCAGATCATCCATACCGCGCAGCAAACGACTCAGGTTGGTCGGAACAGGTTTCAAGGGTTGCCGACGTGCAAAGGCTAATAGCTGAGAAGACAGTTTTGCGCCACGGCCAACCGCGGCTACGGCTGCATCCAGTTTGGCTACACCACCAGGGCTGTGCCCCACTACAGGCCTTAACAGCTCAAGGTTGCCCTCGATAATCTGTAAGACGTTATTGAAGTCATGGGCAACGCCACCCGTCAGCTTGCCGATGGCCTCAAGCTTTTGGGACTGATGCAGTGCCATTTGGCTCCGTTCCAACTCACGGGTACGTTCTTCCACCAGCATTTGCAGGTTTTCCCGTGAGCGCTGCAACTCCTCCTGGGCCAGCTTTTGCGCCGTAACGTCATGCCCTTGAAAGAAGATACCGCTTACCAGACCATTCTCGGCAATGACCGGCTGGAAGACAAAATCGACGTAGCGGGTTTCTGCCGGAGTATCGGGCGCACGTTGCACATAGACTGCCATGCTGCGACCGGTATGAGGCCGCTTGGTGGAATAGACCCGATCCAGCCACTCCAGCAGGGCCTGATCCTTGAGTCGAGGAAAAGCCTCTGACGCAGGCTTACCGATGATGTTACGGTGACCTACCAGCTGATAAAAAGCCCGGTTAGCCAGCTCGACCAAATGCTGCGGGCCCTGAGTAACCACCACGAACCCTGGTGCCTGTTCGAACAGCTGTTGTAAATGCTGTCGCTCCTGCCGGATGGCCCGTCCAAATTCTTCGTGGGCCAGCCGTTCAGCAACCAGCGCCGAAACATCGCGAAGGGTTACTGATATACCAATCAGCGCGCCTGACTCATCGCGAACAGCCGACAGCATGACCTCCAGCACAACGTCAACATCACGCAGTGTGCAGCGGTGCTCGACCACATGCATCCTCTGGCCGGCAGCAACCTTCTCGACCAGTTTATCCAGCATCGGCGCCCAAAACGGCAAGGCTCTGAGGGTACGGCCTACCGTCTCCCTGGCACTCAAGCCAAGCAGCTCCTCAGCGCCTGCGCTCCAATACAACACATCAAGCCGCGCATCGACTCCAATAATGGCTTCTTGAGCAGCATTGATGAAGTTAGCCAGGTAGTAATCAGCCGTACGCAGGCGGCGGTACTCATGATCGTCTACCGTGCGTGTCGCGCTCAGGCTGGCGTTGGCTTGATCCAGGGTGGTACGCAGCTTAATGCGCCTTCGTGCACGACTGGCCGCCTGAGCCGCCTGTATTGCCAAGGTATCTGGCTGCAACTCGGCAATTGACCAATGGGCGCCCAGCATTGGGGCAAGCCCCAGGGTCTTTCGAAAGGCATCCATCTGCTCATCAGGTGCACGGGCAAAGATCAGCTCGCACTGAGACCAGGCGGCCCGGACAGCTTTGCCAACCATTGCCGGCTTGCCAAGTGAAGGCATAAGAATCACAACCGCAGGCTCATCTTCCGCAGCAAGCCCATTTAAGGCGTCGGTATCCCGGTAATAGCGCACATCCAACGCCTGCGATTGAAGTGCCGTGCCAAGCACGGACACCTCATCACCCGCATGGGGCTTGTCTGACGCAATGATGGCAACAGTCTTAAAGATCACAAAGCATACTCAGAGCAAGGGAAGGCCGAGCAAGCTTCTGCCTGTCCATAACTTCAATAGATCCGTCGTGGGTGACATGACATGGCTGGCACGGGCGTCACGAAGCATCTGGGACACGCGGCTGTTCTCGCGATAAGCCGAGCCGCCGCAAATGGTCATGGCCTCGTTAGCCAACATAACAGCGGTATCACCAGCATCTGCCTTGCAGGCCAGGATGAAAGGCAGAGCGTTTGGCTCGCCAAGATCACCCAGCCTTGCAGCCTCGCGAACCAGCGAACGTGTTTTTTCGAGCGCAATCCACATGCTTCCATAACGGGTCTGCAAGGTCTCAATATCACGCAGCGCTTCACCCGAATGGGCGTAGCTGCGCGTACGCAGATGTTCACCGGCAGCATCAAGTGCGGCTTGGGCAATGCCCAGGTAAGTACCCGCCATCGCCATCAGGAAAAAAGGAGCAACGACCTCAAAGACGTACCACACCTGATCGCCTGGCTCACCCAGGAGGTTTTTTACGGGCACACGCACGTTGTTCAGCCCCAACGCTCGTGAGGAATTGCCACGCATTCCAAAACCGTTCCAGGGCTCCCGCCATTCCAGGCCTTGCGCCTTACTGTCCACAATCAAGCAGCTAAAATCGCCCTCTTCATTATCGTCCTCGCTTGCCACTGTCGAGACCACATATGAATCGGCATGACCGCCATTGGTCACGAACTGCTTGATGCCGTTTACGGCAAATTCATCACCACAGGTAGTGATCTGAGTGGCAGGCAAATAAAAGTGAGCGCCCGAGCCGCTTTCGGACAGCGCCAACGTGGTGAGATGACGACCGGCAGCAATCGCTTCCAGATAATGTTCTTTCTGATACTGCGTGGCCTTGGCTGCAATAACCGCAGTCCCGACACAGTGCATGCCAAAACAAAGCGCAGAGGAAGGACACGCCTTGCCGATGGTTTCGGTAATCACGCTTAATGCCAGAAGCCCCTGCCCGTGGCCACCTTGTGCCACCGGAACCTGAAGGCCCATCAGGCCTGCGTCCGATAATGCTTTTATCGAGTGATCAGGCCATAAACAGTCTTGGTCCACCTTACTCGCAAGTGGGGCAATAGCCTGATCAACGACTTCTTCAGCGGTTGATTTCAGGGCGGTGAGCTTAGACGACAAATGATAATCCATCGCTTGTATCACCTCTAAAGAGACAAGTGGCCATCATGACAGAACTCAGTCTCTATGATCAGTACTTCATACTGAGTAATGAAATGAGGGGATAGTGCCCTACTGGGCGTCTGACCCCTCCATATGTTTAACGGTAGACGTTTCGCTATCGACTTCGTCGAAACGACGAAAAAGCACCCTAATAAAAGACGCTTTGTATCTTATGACCGGCAGTACGCCTCTCTAAGCTGATGCCATTCCACACAACAACAAGGAACGGTCATGAACATCACGCTTCTCGGGGCTGGCCACATTGGCTACACCATCAGTCAACTGCTGCAGGACTCCGGTGATTATCGGGTCGTTGTGGCTGACCGTGACCCCAACGCCTTGGCTCGGCTGGCAGCACTGGGTATCGAGACGCGTGAGGTAAGTCCGGACGGTAACGATCTGGAGCAGGTACTGGAAGGGAGCGATGCAGTACTCAATGCCTTGCCCTACCATATGGCAATTGCAGTAGCCCGGACCGCCAAAGCCACAGGCACTCACTATTTCGATCTGACCGAAGACGTACACGCCACCAAGACTATTCGTGACCTGGCAGAGGACTCGTCTACGGCCTTCATGCCGCAGTGTGGTCTTGCGCCCGGCTTTATCGGTATCGCAGCTCACACGCTGGCTTCGCGTTTTGACAGTGTACGTGAAGTGAAGATGCGTGTAGGTGCGCTGCCCGAGTTTCCGACCAATTCGCTCAAGTACAACCTGACCTGGAGCGTGGACGGGCTGATCAATGAATATTGTCACCCCTGTGAAGCGGTTCGTCACGGCAAGCTGAATCTTGTGCAGCCGCTGGAAGGCCTGGAGCACTTTTCGCTCGATGGTGTGGAATATGAGGCTTTTAACACCTCGGGTGGCCTGGGCACGCTTTGTGAAACCTGGAGCGGCCGCGTTGAAACCCTGGACTACAAGACTGTTCGCTATCCAGGTCATCGGGACCTGATGAAATTCCTGCTTGAGGAGCTGCGCCTGGCCGGTGATCAGGAAACACTCAAGCGCATCATGCGCGACTCGGTGCCCACTACCATGCAGGACGTGGTGCTGGTGTTCGTAACGGTAAATGGCATGCGCGACGGCAAACTGGTGCAGGAGGTATTCAGCCGCAAGATTTTCGCTGCCGAGCAGCGCGGCAAGCTGACCAGCGCCATTCAGATCACTACTGCTGCCGGAATTTGCACTGCACTGGACCTGTTCCGCGAGAAGAAACTGCCGCAGTCCGGTTTTATCCGCCAGGAAGAGATTGATCTGAACGTCTTTCTGAACAACCGGTTCGGCCGCGTTTACGGCGAACCGGCATAAGGCTACGCGTCGTGAGCCGTCAGCTATCGGGACGGCTCACTGCGGCGGTCAATCTTGCGGGTCAGGATGATCGATGTCTGGGTTTGCTTGACCCCATCGATGGCGCCGATTCGATCAAGCAATTCATCGAGCTGCTCATGCCGCTCGCAGCAGATGAACGCAAGATAATCGAACGCACCGCTTACTGCTGATACTTCTTCTACTTCCGGCATTGACGCCAATGCCTTGATCACCTGCGCTGCGCTTCTTGGCAACACGCTGATGCTGCAATAAGCCCTGACTGCACCCGCCTCCACCGAAGCACCCAAACGTACGCCATACCCTGTAATCACGCCTTCGCGCTCAAGCCGGGCGAGCCGTGAGACAACCGTTGTCCTCGCCAGATTGAGCTTACGCGCCAGCGTTGCCGTGGACTCGCGGGCATTGGCTTGAAGCAGGCGAATCAGTTGCCAATCGGTAGCATCGACTTTCGGATACATGAAGAATACGCGCCAGGGTTTGGAGAAGCGGAGCCTAGGAGCGTCTGCGGTCAGCGTCAATGCCCGGTTCCGCTTATTGCCCGTCTTGCAAGACTGCGCGTCATCCCAGCGTGGCGTGCCGGCCAATACTGTTGCAGAAACCGGTGATACCGCATTAAGTACAGGCGTATTTTGATTTAAAAAATGGCAGCCTTCCTTGGCTACCCAACATCCGGGGTGGTGGCTGGGCCTGAGGTGGAGCGCTCTGGCCTGCCCGCCGGATTACGCGGTACGGCTTACGCCGAGAGAAAGCGTCTTGGGAGGTTTGTTGCAGTAGTAGATACCCAGTAGAACCAAACCCCCGCCCACAATCATCAAAGGGGTGAGCTGCTCGCCGAGAATCACCACGCCCATCAACACAGCAGAAACCGGGTTCAAGGCGATGAATACACCCGACTGGGTTGCCCCGATCCGCTTGATGCCATCGTAGTACCAGATATAGGCCAAGGCCGAGCCGATCACGCCCAGATAGGCCAGGCTGAAGCACTGCGCCTTTGTCAGGCTGGCAACAACGGTCCAGTTCAGGTCACCCGTTCCGATAGCGGTGCACAGCAGCAGCACCGTCCCGCACAAGACCGAGAAACTTACGGTATGCAGCGGGCCGATCTCACGTACCAGAGGCCGTGAAAAGACGCTGTAGATCACCCAACTGACCACACAGCCAAAAATCACAAGGTTACCCAGCCAGCTTCCGCCCGCCGCCTCAAGTACCGAGGCATCCTTGCTGACGATAACGGTCGTTGCGCCCAGAATGCAGGCTGCAATCCCGCCAGTCTTGACCAGCCCCAACCGTTCACGGTCGACGAAAAATGTCGTCAACGCGATCATGGCCGGATTCAGCGCCACAATCAGCGAAGCCTGGGACGCACTGATCAGGTGCAACCCGTAGAAGAAGCACAGGTTATACGTAAAGATGCCAAAGAACCCGAGCCAGAAGAGGTGAATGACCTGCTTTACGCTGAGCGTTATAAACAGGCGCCGGGTGACAGCCAGCACAAGGACCAGGGTCAGGCTGGCCAGCAGGAAACGCAGCCCTGCCGAGGCCAGCGGCGGTACTCCGGCCGACAGGTAACGCCCAGCCACAAAGGTGCCGCCCCAGATCACCGAGACGGCGGTCAATTTCATATACACCAGAAGCTTGTCATCTGGCTGCGCCAGGGCTGTTGCGTCCGACATCTAAATCACCCTCGCCTACATCAACATCAGTCGCTCAAGCTCGGCTTGAGACTGTATATGGGCCTTGCAGAAATTCAGGGTCAGGTCGAGCAGCTCCCGTTGCGCGCGGCTGCCACCCAGGCTCGCCCACTGATGCCGGCAACCGGCAAGAATGTAGTAGCACTCCTCGTATTGACCCCGCGCGAACAAGGCAATGGCGCGAATAATGTCCAGCCCGGCCAGATGCGCTTCAGCCTCGACACCAAATCCATCACACTCCGCCATCATCTTGTCGATGAGCAGTGGCTGATTGGCGCCAGCAAAGGCGAAGGCCGCATGCATATTGTGAAAATGGGACGTTGAGGTCGCGATGCTGCCGGACCACAGAAGGGCCAGCTCCTTCCAGACTTCATCAAATTCGTGGCTGGTAATGTCTTCAAGCTTGAAGCGCCAGAGAAAACCCACCGCATCCAGATCCTGCTTGGAGAAGCGATCATTCTTGAGCGCATAGAACTCCAGAAAGGCCATCTTTGCCGCAGCATAATTACCCAACTGTTTGTAGGTAATCGCCAGATGCCAATACACATGCATGCGCATGCCAGGGTTGCGTATCCACTCTTCCTTGGAGTCTTCGAGAAAGTCCCTTAGCTCAACCCACATGCCTTTCTCGTGCAAGGCATGAGCAACAGCATGCATGCCGTAGATATTGGCGGCGCAGTACCGAACGGACTCCAGTCCTACGGCCAGCGACTCATCGAACAGCCCAGACTCACACAGCACGAACGACTTGATTGACAGGTAGAACGAGTACAGCGGATGGGACTCTTCAATGTACTCGTCGCACAAGGTAAATATCGGCTTTAGCGCGGCGGTTCGTCCGGTGCAAAAGTCGAGCATATGAATAAAGAAGATTGCCTGTACATCCGTGGGATAGGCCTGGATATGCGCTTGAAACAGCGCACGTGCTCCGGCGTAGTCGAACTCCACCCATTTGCGGAATGCACGCACGATATTGATCAGTTCGGCGGGCATGTCTTCCGAGAGGGCGCTCAGGTAGCGGGCAAACTTGTAGACATCCTTCAGTTCGCAGCCAGTAATGGCGTCAAAGCCCTTGAGCAGCGAGCGAAAGATAGCCTGATTGGGCTCTTGTGCGATGGCCGCTTCGGGTATCCCCTTGAGCGACAGAAATGGCACGTTGATTTCGGGCCATATCGCTGAACAGCCGTCAGTGATCAAACAGCCGTTGAAGTACCTGACATTAGCACTCATACCCGCCCCTCTATATCCATATGTCGAGTAAGAAAAGCCCTGGATAGCGTTAACTGGATAGCACCTGCTGTTGTTGATCTTGTCGTGCATGGCGCCAGCCGCCGAGTTAACCGGCAGGCCGTCGTTCTATCCAAAGCGCCTATAGGCACATCAGGCAGAGCGCAGGACTCGTTGTGGCTGTTGGTATGTCCTGAGCGATGCGTATAATTCCACTAATCCTTACTCATAGAGAAATGAGTATTTACTCATGATCCACACGAGGCTCCATGACCTTCACCCAGCTTGAAATTTTCGTGCGCGTGGCGGAGCTGAAGGGCTTTACCTCGGCGGCTTCGCGGCTGTCCATTACCCAGTCGGCCGTCTCCCATGCAATCAAGGCACTGGAGGCAGAACTGGGCGTTGAGCTGATCAATCGACATCAGTCGACGCTGGAGCTGACCGCCGTGGGCGAACGCCTTGTCCTGCGTGCACGCTCGATTCTCGGGCTGGCTGAGACGATGCGTCAGGAAGCGGGTGATGCGCGGGGCATGAAGCGTGGAACGCTACGCATTGGCTCCTTTGGTCCGACCTCATCGGTCAAGCTGTTGCCGCTTATTCTGGATGCGTACCGCCAGGCGTACCCCGGTATCGAAGTGCATATCGATGAAGGACGGGACCGGGAGGTCGTCCAATGGCTACAAGACCGCCGCATTGATGTAGGGTTTGTTGTGCTGCCCGACGAGCGCTTCGATACCTTTCCTATTGCCGAAGACCAGATGGTTGCACTGGTGCCCATTCACCACGCACTAGCCAGCAAAGCTGACGTCACGCTCAAGGAGCTTTGCCCCGACCCCTTCATCATGACCGAAGCAGGCTCTGCGCATCTGGTCGCTCATATGTTCAATGCCGCCAAGCTGGTCCCCAATACGCGCTACCACAGCACGCAGCTGCTCAGTACGCTAGCCATGGTCGAGCGCGGCGACGGCGTGACGATCCTGGCCGAGCTGGCGCTGCCGGCGGAGCGCGGAAAGGTGGGCTATGTAAAAAAGCCGTTGCGCCCACGTGTGAAGCGCAGCGTCGGACTGGCCCTGCTCGATGAACGCCAGGCATCACCCGCCACGCAGGCATTTATCAAGATCGCCCTGAAACTCAAGCGACAAGGGCTGCTTCGGTTTACTGCGGATCTCTGAAGCGTGTAATACCGCCTTTATGCCATGGTCATTCTGTCTGTTAGCGATTCACCATAGCCGTGCAGCCAACCGCTATCACACTTTCACGGTTTACCCTGAACCAAATAGCTTTTAACGCCTCTGTTTGAGCCACTTACTTACGCCGGCCCGGCCCAAAGACGCCGGGATGCACAGTGACTCGCTACACACTGTGTCAAAATGGCTTCTACCTCAGGATTGGAACACTGTCATGGACACACTCTCGGATTTGCGAACGGGCAAGCTGGCCGGTACGAAGCGACTGGACCTGTCGTGCGGGCTCACAGAGTTTCCCCGCGAAATCTTCGAACTGGCTGACTCCCTGGAGATACTGAATCTCTCCGGCAACCAACTGAGCCAGCTGCCAGACGATCTGGGTCGGCTCAAGAAGCTGCGTATCCTGTTCTGTTCCGACAACCCATTTACCCACCTGCCTGAAGTGTTAGCCGAGTGCCCGCAACTGAGCATGGTCGGCTTCAAGGCCAACCAGATCGCTCATGTACCAGCCGCTGCACTTTCACCCGCGCTGCGCTGGTTGATCCTGACCAACAATCGGATTGAAACGCTGCCCGACACGCTAGGCCTGTGCAGCCGCATGCAAAAGCTCATGCTCGCAGGCAATCGCTTGCAAGCGCTTCCCGATTCGATGACCAGCTGCCACATGCTGGAACTGCTCCGCATCTCCTCCAACCGCTTCGCCGCCTTGCCGGATTGGCTGCTGGCGCTGCCCCGTCTGACGTGGCTCGCCTATGCCGACAACCCGCTGAGCGAGGCGCGAGAAACAGCCAATGTTTCGCCCGGCGCGGCTATCAACCGGATCGACTGGAACAACCTTACGCTTCAGCACAAGCTGGGCGAAGGCGCCTCGGGCCTGATCTACCAGGCACAGTGGAGGCAGGCCACGGGTCAGTCCAAGACGGTCGCGATCAAGCTGTTCAAGGGCAGCATGACCAGCGACGGTACACCGCAAAGCGAAATGGCTGCCTCGATTGCTGTGGGCGCTCACCCGAACGTGATCGACGTAGAGGGCAAGCTAGTCAACCATCCTGACGGTACGGATGGCCTCGTTATGCAGTTGATTGATCCACACTTCCAGAACCTGGCCGGCCCGCCCAGCTTTGCTACCTGCACCCGTGACGTTTACCCTGCCGAGACACGCTTCTCACTGCGGGTAGCACTGCGTATGGCCCAAGGCATTGCCTCGGCCACTGAGCACCTGCATGAACACGGTATCGTGCATGGCGACCTGTACGCTCACAATATCCTGTGGACGGAGCAAGGTGATGCCCTGCTGGGTGATTTTGGCGGCGCGTCCTTCCTACCAACCGACAATCCGACGCAACAGAAGGCGTTGCAGCGTCTCGAAACGCGCGCATTTGGCTGTTTGCTGGAAGAGCTGCTGGAACGCTGCGAGCCTGCACCTGAAGAGAGCGCTATCTACACGGCACTGATGAGCTTGCAAGCGCGCTGCCTGGACGCTGACGTACTGGCTCGCCCGAGCTTGAGCGAAGTGCATGCTCAACTGGCAGTGTTGGGTAAGCAATTGAACTGAGCCAAATAAAAAGCCCTTCACTTACCACGTAGGTAAAGGGCTTTGAGCATAGGCAGCCTTTGTACTTGAAGCTCTTGCCAGATCCGCGTTAACCGAACCCCTCACGTGCTACCACTTGAAGCCAAACAGCGTGCGAGGTGTATCCCAGAGCACTTGTCGGCGTGCGCCCGGGCTTGGGATCAAGTTTTCGATGAGCTTGAGCAAGAGTCCGTAATCAACACGCTCGGGCGAGTTCAGGAAGGGCCAGTCCGATCCCCACAAGCAGGCTTCCGGGCCAAAGGTTTCAAGCAGCGCCTGAACATAGGGGTGAGTATCGACGTAGGGGTAGGACTCTGCTGAGAAATGCGAAAGACCGGAGAATTTGATATAGACGCGCCCTCTTCCCGCCAGAGACAGTAAGGCCTGAAAACCAGGTTGCCCTACGCCAGCAGCCACCTCAGGTTTGCCGCAATGATCAATGATGAGCCGGGTCTGGGTTCGCTCGATCAACGGCATCAGCTCGCTCAACTGCTCCTTCTCGATATGCAACTGCGCGACCATATCGAGATCCGCTAATTGGTTGAACAACTCCTCAGCGTTCAGGCCAGCCGAGATGCCATTCGAGGCCATATCGATCAACACACCGACGACACCCGCATCCTTGAGTCGCTTAAGCTCACGGGTACTGGTACGCGAGCCCACCATGGCGATACCCTTCCACCGGCCGAACCCCAGGGAGAGCGCATCCAATAAACAGCGATTGTCCGAGCCATAGACCGAAGGTGGCGTTATGACAAGGGCATGGCGGACCCCATAGGCATTGAATACATGCTGAAGCTGCGTTGCAGTCCCTACTTCCTGTGCAACAGGGGTATAAGCAGCGTTATCAGAAAGAGGAAAGCGGGTGGGTTCTAACAGGTAGGTATGGCAGTCGATCTTATACTCGCCGTAAATGCTCACTGCAGCTCCTTTTCGGTAGCGTGGCGTGCGGTCTGATAAGCAAGGGTGGCGGCCGAGCAGACATGGCAAACACTGCCGATCAGACCCGGCTAGCCTTACTCGTACAGCTAAGACTGGCGAACCCGCAGCCGGTTCAGGACAGGCGGTGACTCTTAACGAATAATGACTTCCACGCGGCGATTGCGCAGTTCCGCCGTATTGGGCGGGGTCTTGATAAGGAGGTTCTCTTCACCATGAGAGGCAACCGTCAACTCCAGCAGATCAAGATGCCGGGCCTGTAACTGGCGGGCAATAAGCTGGGCACGTTGCAGGCCCACTTTTTCATTGATTGAGGCACTGCCCAGGGTGTCGGTATGCCCGATAACAGAGACGGCTGCGGGTGTGCGTTTACGCAGCGTAGCGAGAATACGCTGCAAGGTTTCTTGCGACGCGTTAGTAAGCCGATTGCTGGCACCATCAAAATACAGCGTGTAATACACCGGCAGCGTCGGCTGGGCCGCCAGGGCCGGAGTAAAATCCATCAGGATCTGCTTGGGAGGCAGGGTAAAGGTTCGTCCGGGAGCCTGTTTGTCGAGGCTGACGGCCTGCTGGGTCCTGTCGATCTGAGTCGTGCCTGTTGGCGTAGTGACCGTGACGTCCCGCGTCTCGCCATAAGGGCTATCCACCAGGACCACATAGGACTTGGAGCTGCATCCCGTCAGCCAGACCGCAAACAAAAGCCAGACGCCCCGGCGAAACGCCTCACTCATGGTCGATCTTGGCCATAAACTGGGCGCTGCGGGAGGCAATGGTTCCGTTAGGTGTCAGGATCTCGACCGCCTCGGGTTTGAGCCTGGCAATGGTCCCTGCCACGTAATTCAATGTACCTCGCTTGAGGCTGGCGGCCAGCTTCAAGGCACCCTTGGCAGGAGCAAATTGGAAAGCTTCGAGCGTGAACGTTGACTGCGGCCCGAATGACATGACGGAGCCATCCTCAAGCGTAATCCCGAAGGAGCCATTTTCCCCGGTTTCGAAAGTGGTACCCACACTCACTGGCGTGCCTACCTTGATCACAGTAGGCGTCCCCTTGAGCGTAGTGGTCACGTTACCCTGTACGGTCATGACATACCCCACCGGCTTGGAGGCACCGTGGGCAGGCAATGCCGCCAGAAGTCCCGAGAGGCAGAGAAAGAGCCACGCATTCTTTTTCATGAGCGCTGACCTTGAAGTCCGTATCGCACCACGCCTCGCCCTGGCGTCCTTTCTCTGCTCCGTTTCCCTGAGCGTTCCGTGCAATCGCTGTATACATACCGATAACCGTTACGTTAGTTCAAAACGTGCGGGTGATCGGGACAAAATTGCGATGGAGTCCAAACTGTCAGATACCAACTCTCATTTAATGCCTGACAGGTATTACAGATTTTGCAGCAGCTGCCACAGCGAGGCGCCAATGCCTGTGATGCTTTCGCCTGCGATCAGCCCTGCCGCTGCCGCAATAGCAAAGCGCTCTGTCAAACTACGCCAGCGCAAGCTGGCAGCCCAGGTCAGGATTGCGCCCAAGGCCATCATCAGGGAAATCGAGGCTGGCAGGATGAACGCTAACCCCAGCGCGGCTGCACTGGGCAGATAGCGGGCCAAGCGAGCTTTCGCGCAGGCATCTAATATTCCCAGAACCAGCCCGACTACGGCAGCAATGAGCATGGCCCACCGGATACTGGTTGAAAGCGAGTCCAACCCTGATGTCAGCGTCTGCGCCACGGCCTTCCAGGTAGCCACAGCGGGCGCAGGCCACTCCTCAGTCAGCAGCATGGTCTGGGGGTCGGGAATCAGCGTCTGATAGACCAGCACCCCCACGACACTGCCTATTGCAATGCCCAGGCATTGGGCGATCACCTGCTTGGCTGGCGTTGCCCCAATAGCATGGCCCACCTTGAAATCGTTCATCAGATCCGTGCACTGCCCGGCAGCGCCACCCGCAGTATTGGCACTCATCAGATTGATTGGCACCTGCCCCGGCGCCACGATACCAAAGCCCAACTGAGACAGTTGCCCGATGGCACCAATAGGAGGGATGCCGGTTGCTCCTACGACGCGTGCAGCCACAGCCGCCAGACACAGCGCGAGTGGAATGGTCAGCAGGGCCATGAGCCAGTTAATACCAAACAGGGCCGCTTGTAGCGTCACGATCAACCCAATGGCGACCGCCAATCCTGCCAGCGGACCGAGCTTAGGCCGCTGCCAGACAACGGACGTGCCCGTAGAGGCGGATTTACCAACGTTTCGTACCTGCACTATGCGCAAGGCTAGAGATGCCAAGGTAGAGATCACCATGATGGTCACCCCTGGCCATAAGAGCCATTCTACAAGCACCGCAAACTGCGGCCCTTCGCTGCCAGGCGGAAGCTCCACCAAGCCTTGTGCCAGCAGCCAGGGCGCTATGCCACCCCAGGTTAAAGCAGCGCCCAATAGAAGCGTCAGCCCGACACGAAGCCCGATAATGCCGCCAAAGCCGACCAGCAGTAGCGACGGGTCGAAGGTAAAGGTCAGCCGCTCCAGGTGAGCCGTAGGTGACCACCGTGGAAAGGCCCAGTAGAAGGTATCGACCGCTTTGACCAGCCCGGAAAAAACAGCCGCCCCAATGAGCACCCATAGGCGGCGCATGGCTTCCTGCCCATGGTTGTAGATATGGGTCATGGTTTCCAGCGTTGCCATGCCTTCGGGAAACTTGAGGTTGTTGTCGGCAATGAGCGAAGGCCGTAGATACCAGGCGATCCAGATTCCCAGAAAGCTGACTGAAAATACCCAGGCCATCATTGGACCGGCTTGCAATTGTTCACCGGTTAGCAGTGTATAAGCAGGAATTGGCGCAACCAGACCACCCGAAATAATGGACGCGGCAGCAGACGCAACGGTCTGGTTGATATTGCTCTCATGTATGGTCCAAGCAGGACAGCTTCGCGAGCGGCTGGCAAGCCCCTGCCAGAAACTAAAGCCGATCAAGAGCGCAATGATCGACATATTGAACGACCAGCCGATCTTGAGCCCCGCGTAGACATTGGATGGGGTTAATACAATACCCAACACCAGGCCAGTCAATACGGCGCGCAGACTAAGCTCGCGTTCCACTTTCATAGGCCGCCCCTGGACAAGCTCATGGGCTGGTCAGTACGGGTAGCGAAACCGTCACTAGAAGGAGATATCAAAGCAATCACACCAGATCCTTTTTATTCGATGAGGGTGTGTAGCACTTCGTCCCTCGTAACCGGCGAAGCGCTTAAAACAACGACCATGAAAAATCAGTCAAGGTCCCTGCTTTTCCTAAATTGGCATTCAGGGGCTTCCTCCCTTCGCTGATTAGCCTGTTAAAACGTCTCGTTCCAGGCAAGATCAATGCTTTTCGAGGGCCTTTACCGCAGCTCGCCCTGTCTTTAGAATATGTGAGAACGGTTCTCATTTTTCCATTTATGGAAAGGTTCATGGCAACGGGCGAAATAAAAACAGCTCCTGAGTTAAACGTGCTGTACCGCAACCATGGTGACTGGCTGACGGGATGGCTACGCAGGCAAACAGGGTGCATCCAGCGCGCGGAAGACCTGCGGCAGGACACATTCGTACGGCTACTGGCCAAGCCTGAGTTGCCAACCATGCGTGAGCCTCGAGCCTTCCTGACCCAGATCGCCAAAGGTCTTCTGATCGATCATTATCGCCGTGCCAGTCTTGAACGCAGCTACCTTGAAGCCCTCTCCACTCTGGGCGATGAGCATTACCCCTCTGCCGAAGAACTGGCGATGATCACCGAAGCACTGGCCGAGCTTGATCGTCTGCTTGGCAAACTTTCTAGCAAGGCGCGGGCGGCATTTCTCTATAGTCGCCTCGATGGCCTCACCCACCCTGAAATTGCCCAGCGACTGGGCGTATCGGTTCCACGGGTTCGCCAATACATCGCTCAGGGGCTGCAGCAATGCTATATAGCCCTCTACGGGGAACCGGTGTGAATGTAAGACCTGTAAGCCGCCAGGTTCTGGATCAGGCCATAGACTGGCAAGTGCGCCTGGAAATGGGGGAAGCCAGTCAGGATGAGCTAAGTGCCTTGCAGACCTGGCTTGCAGAACACGCCGAGCATCGTCGCGCCTGGGAACAGCTGAACGGCATTAACCAGCGCCTGCGTATTGCCGAGCAACCCGCGGCACGAACTGCCTTGTTAAGACCGCCGTCCAATGGACGTCGACGCCTGGGCCAAAGCGCTCTGGCCGTCGCCTTTGCCGGTGTTCTGGGCTTGGTTGCTATTGATCGTTACATTCCGGTTCGTTATGTCTTTGCTGATAACGTGACCCCCACTGGCGAGCAGCGCACCCTGATGCTGCCGGATCACACGCGTATCGTCCTCGGCAGCCGCAGCGCTCTGGATGTTCGCTTCGATGAAGAGGAACGTCGGGTGATCCTTTTGGCCGGGGAAGCCTTTATTGAAACCGGACATGACACCACCAGCCGCCCCTTTATAGTCCAAACCCAGGCTGGACGGCTACGCGCGCTGGGTACCCGCTTTCTTGTGGAAGAGGAGTCACGCGGCTCGCGGCTGACAGTATTGCAATCCGCGGTGGCCGCACAGCCGCGCTTTGGTCTTGCCGAAGCTGTTATTCCTCAAGGCGAGCAAGTGCTCATGATGGCGGACCGGCTGGATGAGCTTAAAAACGCTCCGGCAAGCGCTGATGCATGGGTCCATGGGATGCTGGTGGTCGATAATCAGCCTCTGGGTGATGTCGTGGCCGCCCTGAGCCGTGAGCGCACCGGGCTGATTACCGTGGATCCTGCCATTGCGAAACTGCGTGTTACCGGGACCTTTCCTCTGCATGATGCCGACCAGGCCCTACGCGCCCTTGCGCTCAATACCCCCATACGAGTAGAGCAACATACACGCTGGTGGCTAGCCGTAAAGCCTCGCTAACTGCCAGGGCTTGGGTGTGGCTTCCCTCTTTTGCTCATTTTTCTATTTCCCTTATTCGAAAATATTCCAAGACAGCTCTATCACTTTGCCATTCTCATTCGGCAATGAAACGAATTCGCATTCGCCTCTTGGAGAGAGCCATGTCGTCGCTGTTCCGTCCATCCTTGCTTGCCGCTGCACTTGTCTTAGGCCACGTCACGTTAGTCCATGCCCAAACAGCCACGACTGAACGAGCCTATCAACTGCCTGCTGCGCCCTTGGCCAGCACGCTCAACCGCATTGCCAGCGAGGCGGGCCTAACCCTCAGCCTTGACCCGTCGATGGCTTCCGGTCGCACCTCCAGCCCGGTTAACGGCCGCTACGAAGCAACCGAAGCCCTGCGTGAAGCCTTACGCGGCACTGGACTTGAACTGACCGAGCGCGAACCTGGCGTCTATACCGTACGCACATTGCCGGTACAAAGCGAAACACTGAGCATGGCAGCCACCACCATTACGGCCGGTGAGCTGGAAAATGCCTGGGGACCTGCTGAAGGCTATGTAGCTACGCGCTCAGCCTCTGGCACAAAGACCGATACGCCGATCCTGGAAACGGCTCGCTCCATGTCGGTTGCAACCCGTGAGCAAATGCGCGACCGCGCCGTACACAACATTGATGATGCCGTGCGCTACATGCCAGGCATCGTGGCCAGTAGTTACGGCAGCGATACCCGTGCCGACTGGCTACGTGTACGAGGCTTTGAGCCGACCCGCTTTCTCGACGGGCTGCGCTTGCCAGATGGCGTCTATGTCGACCCCAAGCCTGAAACCTGGAACCTTGAACGCCTGACCCTCCTGCGCGGCCCGGCGTCCTCCATCTATGGGCAGACGCCACCCGGCGGCCTGATCGATATGGTTAGCCTTCGCCCTCAGGCGGAGACCAGCCATGAGGTACGCGCAGAGGTCGGTAGCGACAATCATCGCCAGATTAATTTCGATACGACGGGTGCAATTGATGAAAATGCCAATGTGCTCTACCGCGTGAGCGGTGTAGTCCGCGACAGCGATACGCAGATTGATCACATCGAAAACAAACGCTACAACATCGCGCCAAGCATCACCTGGAACATCGACGATGACACACACCTGACGCTTCTGTCGCAATACACGCGCGATGATACGGGAACGACCAGTCAGTTCCTGCCCCTCCAAGGCACCAAAATTGATGGCCCGTGGGGCAAGGTTTCCCACCACAAGAATTTGGGCGATCCGGATTGGGAACACTACGATCGAACCTACTACTCTCTTGGATATGCGTTCGATCACCGTCTAAACGATGTCTGGCAGTTCCGCCAGAACGCACGTTATACCAAGAGCGATCTGTCGTTTCGGACAATCACACCGGCGGCTTATCCTGGCCTGTATGTAGACGACAATACGACAATCCCAACCGTTTTGGCTGACGGCACCTTGCAACGTAGCACTACGTCTGTAAATGAGGATATCAGCCAGTTCGCTATCGATAACAATTTCCAAGGGGACTTCAACACAGGCAACCTGCAGCATACGCTGCTTCTAGGCCTGGACTACCAGCGCTCCAACAATAACTACACCTCCATTTTTGGATCTGCGCCTGCGAGCAATATTCATAACCCCGTGTATGGCCTGCCTATCGATAAACCAGCGCGATCAGCAGCATATTACGACTATGACCAGAAGATTCACCAGACTGGTCTTTACATTCAGGATCAGATCGCTCTTGATCGCTGGCGCCTTACCCTGGGCGGACGTAAGGACTGGGTTACCACTGATACTCAGTTCTACACCGCTTTAGCAAACGGTGCCCACCCCAAACACAGCGACACAGCGTTTACCGGTAATGCGTCCCTGAGTTACATCTTCGACTCTGGAATAGCACCTTATATTTCCTATTCAGAGTCTTTTCAGCCCAGTACTGGTGCAGATATAGATACCAATGAGCCACTCAAGCCCACGGAGGGTAAGCAGTACGAACTTGGTGTGAAATATCAGCCTATTGGGTCAGATACTTTACTCACAGCGGCCATCTATGAGTTGACTCAAGAGAATGTCAAAACATCCAACTTGGTTGGTGGGGCTCAGTCGCAAGTTGGGAAAGTTAAGGTACGCGGTGTGGAGCTAGAAGCCACCTCAAATCTAACGGCAAATCTAAAGCTCATTGCAGCTTACTCATATACTCACACGGATGTACGTGACCCGCTATACAACGACAAGCGCCTGCAGCTCATCCCTGAACACCAAGCCGCGCTCTGGGCTGACTACACTTGGAACACAGGCCTCTTAGACGGCTTCGGCATAGGCGCTGGCGTTCGCTACGTAGGCGATACATATGGTGATAGAGGTAATAAGCCGGAAGGCTATGCCGGCTCCTACACCCTATATGACGCTGCCGCGCACTATGACTTGGGCCGCCTCGACAGCCGCCTGAAAGGCGCCTCCGTAGGCGTGAATGCCACCAACCTGTTCAACAAGGACTATATTTCTACCTGTGATGGTTATTACTGCTACTACGGCGACCAACGTAGCGTGATCGCCAACGTCACCTACAAGTGGTAATCGCTTAGCGCTGTGACAAAGCCGGCCTGCAGCCGGCTTTTGTCCATCAGGAAGAGACCTGATGATTCGACACTAGTAGCATTGATCACGCAGAACGCTTGCATAACAGCCCGTGCATCGCGGACGATCACGGTTCAGCTTTCGTTAAGCTTTTGATGAAGAGAGTGCGTGATGTCGATGATCCTCTATCACACCCCTGCATCCCCATTCGGCCGCAAGGTCGTCGTGATGCTGCACGAGACCGACCTGATCGAGCAGGTCGAGCTGGAGATCGTCCAGCAAACGCCCCTCAACCCTAACCGTGATGTCATCGATGCCAACCCGTCCGGCAAGATTCCGGCACTGCGCCTGGAAGATGGCACCACCCTGCATGACAGCCGCGTCATTCTGGATTACCTGGACACGCTGCATCAGCACACCCCTATGATTCCTCATCATGGGCCTGAGCGTTGGCGGCGCATGACGCTGGCCTCTTTGGCCGATGCCATGACTGAATCAGCCGTGCAGATCCGCTATGAAACCTTCATGCGGCCACAAGGCTTGCAGTGGAAGCTTTGGCTGGACAATCAGCATGAGAAGATTGCGCGCTCGCTGGATTACTTCGAGCAAACGGCCCTACCCGAGCTTGAAGGGCACTTTGATATGGCCTGTATCGGACTGGCCTGTCTATTGGGTTATCTGGACTTGCGTGTAGCCAATTGGCACTGGCGTGGCGAATACCCCAAGCTGGCCGCCTGGTATACCGAGGCGGATCAGCGCCCCTCGATGCAGGCGACCCGCCCCGAGGCACGCTAACTTTTCCGAGGCGCCAGCATTACTTGGCGCCTCACCCTCTCGGTTTTAGCAGCGAGGCGACCCAGACACGTACTTTTCCCTGGGGTCAACCGCTGCATCCAGCTTGCGTAATGCCTTGGCGCCGATCAGCAGCGGATAGCGGAAATGACTGCGGTCCGTCAGGTTGACTTCGATGGTGCGGGATACATCCCCTACGCACACCTCCATCTCGATCACCGGACGCTGGGCGCTGGACGGCGCTTCGTCGTCCCCCTCCTCATCGCCTTCATCCGAACGACTTTTGATCTTGCTGATTCGCGCCAAGCGGTGCTCGAATGTCGTATCGTTCGCCTTTTCCGTTGCCAGGCGGAAACTTACCCACTGGTCGCCATCACGCTCGAACGTCTTGATGTCCTTGGCCGACAACGAGGCTGTCCAGGCGCCTGTATCCATCTTGGCCGGCAGGGATACACCCAGCTCCGGAAGGCGGAACGTCTCATAGCGACCATAAAGGGTAGGCTCGGCTGTTGCGAGCAACGGCAGGCTTAAAAGGCCTAACAGGGATAAAAAACGTTTCACTCAACTACTCCGGCAGGATCATTAATTGAAGTCTCCCGCGCCAGGGTCGCTATGTCCACAATGTACTGAGATTATCGAAACCCCATGCCTCTGGCGACTCACGGCTGATGATACGGTCATACCCCTTCCGGCGTGGCAGATCGATCACCTCATGCCTAATCGGCTCCTTATGCCTTGCGTCATAAAACACTTTTACGGTGGGCGTTAGCAGTGACTTGGGATTTTGCTCCATTACAACGGCGAGTCGCTCGCTCTCTAGCCTAACCAGCGAACCGACCGGGTAGATGCCAACGGCTTTAACAAACGCTTGAAAGATGTGTGGATCGAAATGCCCTTTCCACTCCGCCATGCGCTTGACCGACTCGGCCGGATCCCAGCCCATTTTATAGGGGCGATCCGACGTCACCGCGTCATACACGTCACACACAGTGGCGATGCGAGACATCAGACTGATCTGTTCACCCAGCAGTCTATCCGGGTAGCCGTTACCATCGTATTTCTCATGGTGATGCAGACAAACATCGATTGCTATTTCATCTGCCTGCCACGCCCTGAGAATTTGCTCACCGGCCCTTGGGTGGCCCCGCATGATTTCGAACTCTTCGTCCGTCAGCTTGCCCGGCTTGTTGAGTACATCCAGCGGCATCGACATCTTGCCAACATCATGAAGCAAACCGGCCAGCCCCGCCTGCCGCGCCGTGGCTTCATCCAAACCCAGTGTTCGGGCCACAGCAATCATCAGGGCCGACACCGCTACGGAATGCAGATAAGTGTACTCGTCAGAGGTTTTGAGTCGTGCCAGGCTGATCAACGCATTAGGATGGCGCAGAACCGAATCGGAAATTTCCTCAACCAGGCCAGCGGCGTTGCCCATCTCGACAACCTGGCCCATCCGCGCATCTTCGAGCATACCCTTGACTGCGGCCTTGGCGCTGTCACAGAGCACCTTGGCCCGCTCTATTTCCTCGGCCATTTCGACCTGAACGACGGCCACGGGGCTACGTACTTTTGAAGGGCCTTCTGCCTGGGCAGGATCGACGTCGACCCCCTTAGCAATATCGATCCATAACCCCTCGATATCACTCTCAAGAATACGCTGCAGCTCACTCGGCGAACGAATGAGAAAGTCCCCTTTCCAGAAAGGGTGATCTACCCACGGGGCACAAAACTCGTTTACATACATACCCAGACGGGCCTGCGAAACAGGAATACGCTTAAGCATAATGAACAACTACAGCCGTTATCGGTGTTCTAGATAATCCATAGACTAGACGCCATTGCTGCCTAAGCGGCCCAGTAGAGGCTCAGTGTGTTTATGGCGCTAACGAGAAGAATAGTACCTAGGGAGAATTTATGCGTCATCTGATTGTCGGGCTGACAAGCAGCATCCTGCTCTTGATTAATACGATTATCCTGATCATCCCCTTGATGTTGATTGCACTACTCAAGCTGCTTTTTCCCTATAAGCCATGGCGAGATGCCTGTTCACGGGGGGTCATGACCATTGCAGAAACCTGGGCAGAAATCGACAAGCGTATTTTTGCGCTTTGCACACCTACGGTTTGGGACATACGAGGCGACGAAAACCTGCGTAAGGATCGTTCCTATCTCATCATCTCCAATCATCAGTCCTGGGTTGATATTCCGGCCCTTGTACAGACCTTCAATCGCCGCTCACCCTACTTCAAGTTTTTCCTGAAAAAAGAGCTGATCTGGGTTCCCTTTCTCGGCCTGGCATTCTGGGCGCTGGACTATCCTTTCATGAAGCGCTACTCAAAGGCCACATTGGAAAAGCGGCCAGAACTCAAGGGGATCGATCTGGAAATCACCCGCAGGGCCTGCGAGAAGTTTCGCGACCAGCCTGTTACGGTCGTCAACTATCTGGAAGGTACGCGCTTTACGCCCGCCAAACAGGCTCAGCAGCAATCGCCCTATCGCCATCTGCTCAAACCTAAAGCAGGCGGCGTCGCGTTCGTGCTGGCCTCACTGGGCAAGCAGCTCGATGCCATCCTGGACGTCACAATCATCTATGCCGATGAGAAAATTCCCGGCTTCTGGGCTTTGCTTAGCGGCCAGGTAAGGCGCGTCATTGTAGATATACGGACGCTTCCACTGGACCCTTCACTGTGTGAAGGCGACTATCAGAACGATCCCCTCTTTCGGGAGCACGTTCAGCAATGGGTCGGCAGGCTATGGGCCGAAAAAGATCAGCGGATCGAAACGCTGCAAAAAGAAATGCGCCAGGAGTAACCCTGGCGCATTGGGAGGAACCGTACACAGGCACGGATCGAAATCCGTGCCCGGACAGGTTTACTGCTTGGCGGCCTTGACCGTTACCGCCTTGATATCGGCCTTCGACAGCGGGTTGCTGGTCGAATTGGACAGCTCCTGGCGGTATGGGTTGGTCAGGGTTGACGTCAGACGAATGTCGTTGGACGCTGCACCTACCGAGATCTTGAACGTGTCGGCATCCACCACCCAATTGTTGGTCGCTTCACTGAAGTAAGCCAACGAACGGTCGTTGAGTTGCAGCGTCACGCGCTTGGTCTCGCCTGGGTTCAGGAATACCTTACCAAAGCCCTTGAGCTCCTTGATCGGACGTGCCACCTGTGCCTTGTTCTGACCAATATACAACTGAGCAACTTCAGCGCCTGCACGCTTGCCAGTGTTGGTCACATCGAAGGACACCTTGATCGGCGCGTTACCCACCACGACCTTTGGCGTTACCTTGATGTTGGAGTATTTGAAGCTGGTGTAAGACAGGCCATAGCCGAACGGATACAGCGGCTTGATACCGCTCATCTCGTAACCACGGTAGCCTACATACAAACCTTCACTGTACGCCATGCGAGTAATTTTCCCGGTGTTATCAAACTCGGGGAAACCGGCATAGACAGGGTTATCCTGCAACTTCTTCTCGATGCTATACGGCATTTTCGCGGACGGGTTGACTACCCCGTACAGGATTTCTGCCAGCGCCTGGCCACCATACTGGCCAGGATAGAAGGCATGCAATGCACCATCGACTTGGTCTATCCAGTCGGTCATGTTCAGACCGGTGCCGCCATGCATAACAACCACAGTTTTCGGGTTGACCTTGGCAACGCTCTGGATCAACTGGCTCTGGTACTCAGGCAAATCAAAGCCGTGGTCGAAACCTTCGCCTTCATACTCGTTGCTGTTACCCACAGCCATGACGACCGCATCGTACTTGGAGAGGTCCTGCGGGGCGGCCAGGGACGCCCAGCTCATCTGAACGCCAACCATGCCACCCATGGTAGAGATGTAGCCTTTGCGACGGGAGTACTCAAGCTTGATGTCGTAAGATTTACCTGCCTCCAGCATGACCTTGCCATACACAGGAATGGTTGGCGGAATGCTGTTTTTGGGCAGCGGATTACCGTCACCGTTATCAATGATCTTTTGACCGTTCACGTACAGGCGTACAGCACCGTCAGCGCGAACCTTGAAGATCTGTTCGCCGGAAATAGTCGGCGTTACAGAACCGGTCCAACGAACAGAAGTGTTCTGGTCATCGCCCGTAACTGGATAATTTGCACCGTTAGTGCTGTTGAAAACGTAATCCACCGTAGTGGTTTTGTTGCCATTGGCCCAGTCCAGATTCACGTGCTCGTCGATACGAGTATCGGAAGGGGTACCGGACCAGGTGGCGTTGTTGAAGAACTCGGCCTTCAGGCCTTTCTGGGTTTCACCCGACTCATCAACACTTGTCCACTCAGCTACATTTGGGTCAAGCGACAGAGCATCGATGAAATCAACTTGGGCATTGCCTGCCACTTGCCTCAGACCGCTCAGCTCGCTGACGAAGTTACGGGCGTCGACATTAGCACTACCAAAGCCAGTAGGCGGAGCGTACTTGGCCAGGTTGCCGATGACCGCAACGGACTTCACTTTGTCCTTGGCAAGCGGCAGTAGCTGATCCTTGTTTTTGAGCAGAACGATACCTTCGCGGGCACCTTCCAGAGCAGCTAGCTGACTGCCAACACTGTCCATATCTTTGGAGGCTGCCGCCATGGGCTTATCGAAGCGATATGCATAGATTTGACGCAAAATACGACGAACCTTGTCATCGATGGTCTCGTTCGACAGCTTGCCTGCCTTGATATAAGGCATCAGGACGGTGCTATTCATCTGATAGCCCATCATGTCCAGATCGGTCCCTGCATCTGCGGCCAGATAGCCATGTATAACAGCGTTATAGTCGCTTTGTACGAGACCCTTCCAGCCCCACTCCTTTTTCAGTACGTTGCTTAGCAGATGCTGATGCTCACAGGCGTAAACGCCATTGATCATCTGGAATGCGCACATCATCATGGCTACGTTGCCGTTCTTCGCAGACGACTCGAAGGCTGGCAGGTACATTTCGCGAAGAGTACGCTCGCCGATCCGCTCATCTAGGGTGAAGCGGTTGGTTTCCTGGTCGTTGGCAACGAAGTGTTTGGCGTTAGCCCAAACGCCCTGGGATTGAATGCCGTTAATAACGGCTGGAGCCATGACCGCGCCTAGATAAGGGTCTTCGCCAGAAAGGTACTCAAATGCGCGACCGCTGTAGGGCGAGCGATACATGGCCGCACCTGGGCCAGTTACAAAGTGATATCCGCCAGCGCGTGTATCGTAGCCCAGCGCCTGACCAAACTGCTTGGCGCGCTCAACGTTCCAAGTAGCAGCAAGGTTTGGACCTGAAGGATAAACGATGCCCTGATTGTTATTCTGGCTGGTATAGCGAATACCTACACCACCGTCGGCGCCATGAATTTGCGGCAAACCAAACTTATCTAGCCCCTTGATATCCCAAGGGCCTGTTCCACCGATAAGCGAAAGCTTCTCAGAGAGAGACATTTGACTCAATGTGCTCTGGACTTTCTTTTCAACCTGGGCAGGGTTTGCCTGGGTTACCGCATATGCTTGACCAACCGCCAGAGCCAAAGCTGTAAGTACAGCTCCCTGTAGCTTCATACTTCCCATTATTAATTAAGTCCTGCTTTTAAGTTAATAAAAATGAGTCACTTCGATATTGCCGAATATCAAGTTTTACTGACTTAACAGCGTCTCGTGTCCTGCAAAAAAGAGCCTTAAAAATTAATTAAAGTCTCTTCCACGAGTTGAGATTTTTTTATTATGGAAGAACGAACGAGAACAAAGATAGCAAAATGATGGCAACAGAAAGTCGCATTATATGGCAAAAAACCCGAAGATATTAATGCAAAAAAGACGAAAAATTGTCAAATGAAACGTTTTACCAAGTAGCTAACCATTTCTCTAATTTCACTTGAACTTCTGCGCCAAACCGCTGTCTGGCAAAGCTATTCACCAAAATATATCGATTAGAACCGAATCAAAAATCGAGAATTTAGATTTGATTTTTTCTTCCAGAAGAAATTAGCTAAATATATCTACCTAACTTAGGCAGATATTTATCTGAAGAGTGAGAGCGTAATGAAAAAGTTTATTTCCAGCCTATGCCTGGTAGCCGGTTTTGCCGTAACAGGATGCGCCCTGGCTGCTGACGACACAGCCACTGCAACTCAGGCGTCCGGCACCTCCAACGGCCTGATGCAACAGGAGCACAACAGCAAGGCCGCCCAGAAAGCCAAACAGGAGCAGGACACCAAAGGTGGCCGGCCCGACGGCGTATATAACCCGAATGCCCTGAGCACCAAATAAGCTCAGCCCGGCGCATAAGGAGCGCCTGCCTTTTCATAAGGGCGGGCGCTTTTCAGTCAGTTTAGATAGCGCGACTCTTACTGCTCCACGGCCTGGCTTTCAGTGCACCTCTTGGGTTTTGTCTTTATCCAAGCAGGATGTTTAGCCATGCCTTCTTTCCCCTACGCCCTTCACAAAGCAAAATCGACGAAGTGCCGCCTGTGCTTTTGTCAGCAATCGTTCAGCTAAAAACAGGTAATAGAGATAACTTTGCTGCTAAAAAGCGATTTGGCTCACAGGCTCTATTGAGCAGGATTTAGCAGTAAACACATATTATTGAGTTTCGACCTGTACACTAAGTGTTCATTTAACGGTGCGATTATCATCCGTTAGGCTTTGTTTTTTCGTTTAGCCAACGCTCACAGCTTTTTACGCTACCGCCTATAGCCATGAACCTACTCCAATCCGCCCCGTCGACAACGGCTGAACGCAGCCCTTCTCAGAGCGCTTCGCTGTCCTCTGTACCAACGGCTGAACCACCACGTACAGCCGAGGATACTCACGAGCTGAATGACAGTGTTGTATGCGAATGGCTGGTCAGCCAGGGCAAGATCAAGCCCAGCGATCTGGAGCGGGCACGCCGACTTCACGAGAGCTCATCCGGCGAAAGCTTCAGTCATCTGCTACTGCGCCTGGGTATGGTGTCCGAGCGCGACATGGCACAGGCTTGGGCGTCCTTGCTGAACGTTCCTCTGGTTCTGGAAAGCGATGCGCCGGAAATATTGGAAGAACTGATCGACGTCTCCACGCGCTTTTTAAAGCAGCACCAGATTGTCCCATTAGGGCAAGACAAAAGCGGTGAGGTCCATCTGCTGGTAGCTAATCCGGCCGAACGTTATGCCATCGAGGCATTCGAGTACGCCTGTGGTCGCTCGGCTCGGCTGTCCATAGGGCTGCGCAGTGATATTGAAAACCTGATCGAACGCTATTACGGCCAGGGTCGATCAGCCATGGGTACTATCGTGGAAAACCTCGATGCTCAGGCCAACTCGGAAGATGACATCGAACACCTGAAGGACCTGGCGTCAGAAGCGCCGGTCATTCGTCTGGTCAACCTGATTATCCAGCGCGCTGTAGAAAACCGCGCTTCGGATATCCATATTGAGCCTTTCGAGAATCGACTCAAGGTGCGTTACCGCATCGATGGCGTGCTGCATGAATCCGAAGCACCGCCTTCCAGCTCTACAGCTGCTGTTATCTCGCGGGTCAAGATCATGGCCAAGCTCGATATTGCTGAACGCCGCCTCCCCCAGGATGGCCGGATCATGTTGCGCATTCAGGGCAAGGAATTGGACCTGCGGGTATCGACCGTTCCGACCAGCTTTGGCGAATCCGTGGTAATGCGTCTGCTTGACCGCGAATCCGTGAGCTTTGACTTCGACACCTTGGGTTTTGCCGGCAAGTCGCTGGATAACTTCCTGCATGTATTGGAGCGGCCCCACGGCATTCTGTTGGTAACAGGCCCCACCGGCTCAGGCAAGACCACTACGCTGTATACTGCGCTGTCGCGCCTGAACACTGCCGAGCGCAAGATCATCACTGTAGAAGACCCGGTCGAATATCAGATTGAAGGCATCAACCAGATTCAGGTGAAACCATCCATTGGATTGGATTTCGCTGGCGCCCTGCGCTCTATCGTGCGTCAGGACCCGGATGTCATCATGATTGGTGAAATGCGTGACCTGGAAACCTGCAGGATCGCCATTCAGTCATCCCTGACCGGTCACCTGGTGCTTTCAACACTGCATACCAACAGCGCAGCCGGTAGCATCACGCGTTTGCTGGATATGGGGGTGGAGGACTATCTGCTAGCTTCTACAATCAATGGCATTCTGGCCCAGCGCCTTGTGCGCCGCCTGGAGCCTGCCCTGTCAGAGGCTTATGAACCGCTCCCGGAAGTCATCAAGGAATATGAACTCGAGAAATACACGGATGAACGCCCAATCCGCCTGTACAGGCCACGCCAAGACCTGCCGCCTAACGAAGGCTACCGGGGCCGCAGCGCCATTAGCGAACTGCTGGTCATGAGCGATACGCTACGCAGCCTGCTTATGCAGCGCGCCGATGCCGCCACGCTGGAGCAGGCTGCTCGTGCCGAAGGGATGTATACCCTGTATGAAGACGGGCTGCGCCAGGCGCTGGCCGGTACGACTACCTTGGAAGAGGTCTTGCGTGTGACGAGCGGAGACTGAGCATGGCCCAGTTTCGTTATCGCGCACTGGACGCTGCCGGTGAGTCCGTTACCGGCCATCTGGAGGCGGCTGGCCAGGATGAAGCCGTCAGCCAGCTGCAGGACCGAGGGTTTATGGTGCTACAGGTCACGCCGACGCAAGGCAATGCCTCGCAGGGATGGCGCGCCTGGCTCAACCGTGACCCGTTAAGTGGTGCCGGGCTTGCCCAGTTTACCCAGCAGTTGGCGACTCTCCTGGGCGCTGGACAGCCTCTCGACCGGGCCTTGAATATTCTGCTCAGCCAGCCCACGGAAGATAAATCCCGACGCCTGATCGAGCGCATCCGCGAGCGCGTCAAAGGTGGCAAGCCTCTTTCTGCCGCGCTTTCTGAAGAAGGCGGGCAGTTCTCACAGCTCTACATCAGCATGGTGCGTGCAGGAGAAGCCGGCGGCTCGCTGGAAGAAACCCTGGCGCAGCTCGCTCAATACCTTGAGCGCTCACAAGCCTTGAGGGGTGAAGTAATCAACGCCTTGATCTATCCAGCCTTTCTGGTTGTGGGCGTTCTTGGCTCGCTGGCCCTGTTGATGGCGTATGTCGTGCCACAATTTGTGCCGATCTTCGCTGACTTGGGCGTTCCTGTACCCTTCATGACCCAGTCTGTGCTCTGGATGGGTCAGTTTCTTTCACAATACGGCTTACTGCTGCTAGCAGTGTTGGTTGCCCTCATCTGGTTTACAGGTGCTCGTCTGCGCGACCCAGAGCGCCGTGTACGCTGGGATCGACGAATGCTCAGCATTCGAATGATGGGCCCCCTTGTACAGCGCCTGGAAACAGCACGACTGGCCAGAACGCTGGGTACACTGTTGACCAACGGCGTTCCATTGTTGACGGCGCTTTCGATCGGTCGTCAGGTTTGTTCCAATCATGCCTTGCAGGGCGCCGTTTCGCAGGCGGCCGATCAGGTCAAGGATGGTGGCTCTCTAGCCGCTGCGCTCAGCACCAGTAAACTGCTGCCACAGCTATCACTGCAAATGATTCAGGTCGGTGAAGAATCCGGCCAGCTCGATACCATGCTGATCAAGGTTGCCGACGTCTTTGATGCTGAAGCCAAACGTGGTATCGATCGACTCCTTGCGGCACTGGTACCCAGCCTGACCATTGTCATGGCGGTACTTGTGGCCTTTATCATGCTGGCCATCATGCTTCCATTGATGAGCCTCACCAGTAACATCTAACCGTAACGAGCCTTGTTTATGACTAGAAAAATGCGCTCCCTTCCCCGCCGCAGCCGGGGTTTTACCCTGCTTGAAATGCTGGCCGTAATTGTGCTGCTGGGCATCGTGGCGACCATTGTGGTCCGCCAGGTCGGTGGCAATGTCGATAAGGGTAAATACGGTGCCGGTAAGGCTCAGCTTGCCAGCCTGAGCATGAAGATCGAAAACTATGCGTTGGATGTCGGCGCACCGCCCAAGAACCTTCAGCAACTCATCTCCAAACCCGCCAACGCCCGTAACTGGAATGGCCCTTATGCCAAGCCATCCGACTTGCAGGATCCGTTCGGCCATGAATTCGGCTATCGCTCGCCCGGCCAGCATGGCTCGTTTGACCTGATCTTTTATGGTCAGGATGGACAACCAGGCGGCGAAGGCTACAACGCTGACGTTGGCAACTGGGAATAAAGGGTGTCATGCCGCGCCAGCCCTCCTGTCGACGTGTTTTTCGAACCGTATCAAGCGGTACGGTCAAGCCACGCGTACAGGTTCAGGCGCAACAGCGCGGCTTTACGCTTCTTGAACTGATCGTCGTTGTCATTTTGATCGCCATTGGATTGACCCTTGTCTCCTTTGGCGTCACCCGAGGGCTTGACAGTGCACGAGCCCGCGAAGCAGGTCGCGATTTGACCCTGGCACTCCGTGCCGTTCGCACCCAGGCCATTACAACCGGCCAAACCGCAACACTGAACTTCGATCTCGCCAACCAGCGATACCAGCGACCCGGCCAGAATCCCCAAACGCTACCCAAAGGGATGCGAATGCGGGTGACTACAGCAGCTGACTTGAGTACCGGTCGCAAGACTGCCATCGCCTTCTTTCCAGACGGCAGTTCGACAGGCGGAAATGTGCGACTGGAAAAGGATGGGCGCGCTTGGCGAGTGGATATCGCCTGGCTGACCGGCACGGTCAAATGGCAAGAGGTAATTCCGTGACAGGACGCCAAATGCCCAGAGCGGAGGGTGGCTTTACCCTGCTGGAGCTGCTGGCAGCTGTAGCATTGCTCGCCATAACCTTTTTCGTCTTGATGGGCGGTATCGGCCAAGCTACACATGCCCTATTGAAAGACAGCCGGGCGACTCAGATGGCTTTGACGGCCCGCTCGCTTCTGGACGACACGGTTCACCGCCCTTTAAGGCCAGGCTCCAGCCAAGGCTCTCTGCCTGACGGTACACGCTGGAAGCTGGATATCAGTAAGTCAGGCGCAGCGACGACCAGTCAACTGTACCGCCTTGATCTGTTACTGACAGCAGGCCGACATCAGGAACGCTTTAGTACGCTACGGTTGCAAGGTGTATCCGAGGTCCCGCAATGAAGCCCTCCATGCGCGGCTTTACGTTGCTTGAGGTCCTCTTGGCTATCAGCCTGCTGGGTATCCTGCTGGTCCTCATTGGCTCTGCACTGATCAGCGCGAATCGTACGTTGGCGCGTAGCGAGCAATATAGCGCCCGACTGGATGAGCTACGGTCTACACAGAATTTTTTACGCCGCGAGTTGCAGCAAGCACTTCCCTTGTCCATTCAGCGCACACCGACTGGGCAGGGAATAGTATTTATCGGCGAGCCGCAGGAAATGCGCTTCATCGCGACGCTGCCTTCACACCTTGGTGGAGGCATTCATATCCAGACGGTCCGTCTGGCGGGCGGCGAGCGCGACCAATGGCTACAGGTCGATTTCGCCAAGATCGTCGGCAGCAACCGTACCGAGCCTTGGGGTGATCCCCAACGCCTTCTGCGACAGGTTAGAAATCTGCGTTTCGCCTATAGTGGACTCGATCAGAATGGACATCCCACAGACTGGTTACCACGCTGGCCATGGCCACAGCATCTGCCCCAGCGGGTCAGGGTTGACCTGACTGCCGACGGTCCTATTGCATGGCCGCCCCTGCAAATCGCCGTACGCCTCGACCTGGGTAACTCCAACAGCATGGGAGCCATACAGTGAGGCGGCAGCAATGTGGAGTGGCCCTGCTCATTACCCTATGGGCGTTGGCACTGCTCAGCTTGATCATGGCGGGCGTAGTGACAGCTGTACGCCTGGAAAACAAACAGAGCGTACATCAGCTCCAGGATGCCCGGGCGCACCTTGCAGCGGAGGCGGGTCTGGCATTAGCCATTCAGCACCTGACTGGCCTGCAGCGAGAGCAACGCTGGATTGCTGACGGCCGCCCCTATCAGCTCGAATTCGACCGGATGCGCCTGACCATTCAAGTGCGCAGCGAGTTGGGCAAGCTGGATCTCAATAGCACCTCTCCCACCCTGTTCATCAAAGTGGCGACTACATTGGGCGTTCCGGCTGGACAAGCGAAGCAAGTCGCGGCAGCCTTGCAAGCCCGCCAGAATGGAAGTGATCCAACGCCTATGCGGACCCTGGAGGAGCTGATTCAACTCCCCGGTATGGATAATGCGATGTTTACTCGCCTGGAGCCCTATATCACTGTCTGGAGCGGGTACGATCAGCCAGTGACGACTTTTGCAGCACCGCCCATACGGCAGGCCATGGGGCAGAAGAACATTATTTCCCTGGAAGGAGAAGATCCAGGGCAAGTATTGAATGTGTATAGCCAAGCTGAACTGGACAATGGTTTCCGCTCTGCTTTGAACGTGACCCTTTTACTCAACCCAACGGATAGCAACATGCAACCTTACCGCGTGCTGCGCTGGCAAGAATGAAAACAATTCGACTGGAATGGCCTAATAGCCTGCGCCCTGCTGTGAATGCCTTTCAGGCGCAATGGCATGCCTCCGTATTTCCCCGCTTCTTCAGCTGGTGGTTTACCGAACTACGCGCCTGCCTGCCCCCTCGCCTGCGTAGCGTATTCCAGCGGAGCGAGCACGAGCAGATTATCCGTTGGGACAATGAGGAAGTCTGGCTCCGCACGGCCGAGGGTGAACGTCCGTTAAGCGGCGCTGAATCACTAGGCACAGAACGCTGCGTTCTATTGCTTTCCCCTCGGCAGGCGCTGGTCAGGACGATTAACCTGCCCGCGGGTGCAGCTCAGGATATCTCCGCGGCCGTTGCCTTTGAAATGGACCGCCATACTCCCTTCAAGGCCAGTCAGGTGTATTACGCGGTTCGTCGCTGGCCAAACCAGCCCAAGCAGCCGCTCCGGGTGACCGTTGCTACTGCGCTGAAGGATCGCCTCGACCCTTTACTGGAGCATTTGCTGGCACGTGGTATCCGACCTGATGAGGTTGATGTACAGCTGCCCGAAGGGGGGCGCCTGGGCATCAATCTACTGCCGGCCGAACACCGCCAACTTCGCACAAACCCACGCCGCCAGCTGAACATTGGCCTGGCAGTGCTGGCTGTCGTGCTGATCTTCGCAGCCATGCAGGTCTGGCTACATAACCGTGCTGTCGCGCTCGAAGCCATGCGTCACGAAGTCAGCCAACTTCGCGCGGGCGCCCAGGAAATCGAAAGCCTGCGCCAGCAGATACAGAATGGTCTGGGCGCAACCCGCTACCTCACAGAGCGAAAGGCAGGCACTCCCCCCTTGAGCGTGATGCTGAGCGAGCTAACCCAGTGCCTGCCCAAGGACACCTGGCTAACAGAGCTGTCCGTTGAAGGTGATGGACAAGTCAATCTGGCAGGCCAGAGCCAAAAGGCGGGCGCTTTGATTGGCGAGATGAAGAACTGCCACTCACTGACAGGCGCTCAGTTCCAGGGCGTTATCCAGCCGGACGAGAATACGAAGAAAGAGCGCTTCTACCTGCTCGCTCACTTGCGTAAGGAGGAAGCCAGCAATGCGCCGGTCACTGACACCCCGTGAAAGCCGTATAGCCGCGCTTGCCGTTCTGGCATTCGCACTGTATGTGCTGTACTGGATCTGCCTGGAATGGTGGTTCGTGGCCCCTCAGCAGGCCATGAATGATGAAATGGAACAGCTCCGCCAGACGCAGCGCCGCTATGCAGCTCTGCAAGCCCAGCGCGAGCCTTTGCAGCGCCAGCTTGAAACAGCACAGGAGCGGAATGCCGGTAGCGATAGCCTGCTGCCGGGTGACGACCCTAGCGCCGTGGCGGCTAACCTGATGCAACACACTGCAGAGCTGATCGAGTCGCACAAACTGGACGGCGCTGGCTGTGAGCTCCTCAACCGTACCCCCATTGCCGGCAATCCTGGCGATGAGCCTTACGCCCAGGTCAAAGTCAGCTTTAACCTCAGCTGCTCCATCGAGCCGCTGGAAGCCATTCTGTACGACATAGAAAATGACCGGCCCTTCCTCTTTGTCGAAGAGCTGCGCGTTGAGCGTCATGAGGATGCCCCACCCAAAGGTGGGGCTGGCAAGCTTGAAGTCCAGATGCTGGTCACGGGCTACATGCAGCGTAAAGCTAGTACGGATGATAATGAGAATACGGATCCGGATGACCCGACATGAATGCCGCTGATCAACGTCGCCTTACGCCCTGGCTCGCCCTCACCGCGGGATTGCTTACCGCTCTTCTGGTCATGCTCGCACTGGGCATTGGCCGTAACGTAGAATGGCTGCCTCCCCTTGAGGCACAACACTCAACTGCAACCGTCAGGTCGCCAGAATTACCGAGCGCGCCCCCCCTGAATGCCTATGCCAATACCTGGCAGCAGCCCCTGTTCAGCCCTGATCGCCAGTCTGATCAGAAAATGGCCGCGCCGGATCAGCCGACTTACCTAACAGGTTATGTGTTGACCGGCATCATTATGACCGACTCATTGCAGCTGGCCCTGCTTAAGGACAATGCAGGCAAGGCATTCAGTGTGACTCAGGGTAAAGCACTACCCAACGGCTGGACACTAGCGTCCGTAACTGCCAATAAGGCGATATTTGCTTCAGGTGATCGCCAACAAAGCCTGCCGCTCATTATTGAAAAAGCACCCCTTGATGGCGCATCGGCACCCACCACCGATACGCCCAGCTCTACCACGGAAACGTCCCCGGAAGAGGATGATGATTCCGATAGCGAAGATTGATACGGAACCCGGATTTAGTGGCTGACATGGCCGCCCCCTATTATCAGGAGCAATACAATCGTGACCTTGCGTTACCCCCTGGCCTGCATGGCCACCGCCACTTTGCTGGCAGGTTGTATCTCACCCGCCACTGACACGCAGCAGGACGATGCCCTGCTGCGTGAAGGTCTGGCAGGGACTGGCAGCCAACGTCCCTTGGTAAGAGAGCCCTCGCCCAACGTTCCAAGTTCGGCTGAAACGAGTGATAACCCAAGCACCCCCGCTCGCAGCCAGATCATTCGGGGCGACAATCGCTTTATCAACAGTCGAGTAGCGCCAGCAGCCAAACCTTCTGCCGCGCAAGACGGCGGTGTGGTATTCAACTTCAACAATCAACCGATCCGCGCAGTGATCAACAGCATCCTGGGCGACCTGCTTCAGGTGAACTACACCATTGCACAGGACGTAAAAGGAGAAGTGACCTTCTCCACGTCCAAACCTGTGGCCAAGACAGAGGCCTTGTCGATCCTGGAAACACTGTTGTCCTGGACCAATAACGCTCTAGTACGCGAAGGCGACCGGTACATGGTGGTACCAGCCAACCAAGCCGTGGCTGGTCGCATGGTGCCAGCCCTGCAGATGCCTGAGCCAGGTAGCGGCCTGTCAGCGCGCCTGTTCCAGCTGGACTACATTTCCGCTACGGAAATGCAAAAGCTGCTCAAACCCTTTGCCCGTGAGAACGCCTTCCTATTGGTAGACCCCTCACGTAACGTCATCGCCATGGCTGGTACGCCTGACGAGCTTGCCAATTACCAGCGAACCATCAGCACCTTTGATGTGAACTGGCTGAAGGGAATGTCCATTGGCGTCTTTGGTCTGCAGCGCGCCAGCGTGGCAGAGCTGATGCCTGAGCTGGATCGCCTGTTCGGCCCGCAGAGTGGAACACCGCTGGCCGGCATGATCAGATTCCTGCCGATCGAGCGCACCAATGCGGTAGTAGCCATTTCCTCACAGCCAGAGTACCTGAACGAAGTCCGTCAGTGGATCGAGACCATTGACAAGGGCGGTGGCAACGAGCCGCAAATGTATGTGTACGACGTACGCAACATGAAGGCGACCGATCTGTCACGATACCTGCGCCAGATCTATAGCAACGAGGCCGTAAACGAAGAGCCGGAAGCCAAGGTCGCACCCGGCCTACGCACCACGACTCTTTCGACCAGTAACGGATTTAGCAATGGCGGCAGCAATACAGGCGGCAATACCATTGGTAGCAGCCAAGGCCTGAGCACCGGCGGTGGCCTAAGCAGTAATAACGGTATTGGCGGCGGCCTGGGTAACAATCGTGGAAACAACACGGGAACCGGGTCGGATAACGACAGCAGCGATGACAGCAGCTCGAGCAGTACCAACAACCAGAACGGCAACAACGATACGGGCGTTCGGATTACTGCGCAGAAGAGCAGCAACCAGCTTCTGATTCGCGCACGGCCCTCGCAATGGAACGAGATTCAGTCTGCCATTCGCCGCCTGGACAACCCTCCGATGCAAGTCCAGATCGAGACGCGCATCCTTGAGGTCAGCCTGACAGGCAGCCTGAGCCTGGGCGTACAGTGGTATCTGGGCCGGCTGGCAGGCAATGCGCCGGTTACCGACTCGAACGGTAACGTGACCAATAGCGTGGCCAATACAGCCGGAAGCCAAGGTGCACTGGGTCGGGGCGGCGCCGGACTTGGCGCTGCTGACGCGCTCTTCTATTCTTTTGTCAGCAATAACCTGCAAGTTGCCCTGCATGCACTGGAAACCAATGGCAACACGCGGGTGCTTTCCGCGCCCTCGCTAGTGGTCATGAACAACCAGGAAGCGCAAATCCAGGTAGGTGACAACATTCCGATCAGCCAGACCTCGGTCAATACTACGAGCGACCTGACCTTCAATAGCGTTCAATACATCCAGACGGGCGTCATTCTTGACGTCGTGCCCCGTATCAATCCGGGCGGTCTCGTCTATATGGATATCCAGCAGCAGGTCAGTAGCGACACAGGCTCCCGAACGGACAGCAATGGCAACCCGTCGATTTCGACACGTGCCGTCACTACTCAGGTCGCAGTACAAAGCGGCCAGACTGTCCTGCTGGGCGGCCTGATCCAGCAGAATGACTCGCAAAGCGACAGTAGCGTGCCGTACCTGGGTCGTATTCCAGGCCTGCATTGGCTCTTTGGTAATACCTCACGCAACAAGAACCGAACGGAGCTTATCGTCCTGATCACGCCTCGTGTAATCACCAGCAATAGCCAGGCAAGCCAGATCACTGACGAATACCGTCAGCAGCTCCAGCTGATCAGCCCCATCACACCTGTCAGCCAGCTCGATACGTCCCGCTGACCATCTGGATAGGTCGCCTGTCGTCTCAGGCGACCTATCCGATGTCTCTCCCCCTTCTCCTCACGACACGAGCCGAACGCTTGAAGCGCCCTGCGTTCCAACCCTTTGCGCCACAAAGGAAGTACGATCCCTCATGTCCGCTTCTCTACTCGATGCCCGTACCGCCCGCTATTTACCCTGGCTGATTGCGATCGCCTTTTTCATGCAATCGCTGGATGCCACGATTCTCAACACTGCACTCCCCAGCATGGCACGTGATCTCAATGAGGATCCGCTACGTATGCAGGGCGTCGTGATCGCTTACATGCTAACTGTCGCGCTGCTGATTCCTGCGTCGGGCTGGATCGCCGATCGTTTTGGGACACGGCGGGTCTTTTTCAGCGCCATCGCCTTGTTTACCTTTGGCTCGCTGTTATGTGCACTTTCCCCCTCGCTACCCCTGCTGATCGCTGCGCGGGTTATCCAGGGTTTAGGCGGCTCCCTAATGCTGCCAGTCGGCAGGCTCGTCATCCTGCGGGCCTACCCTCGCACTGAGCTGGTGCGGATACTTAGCTTCGTAACCGTTCCGGGCCTGATCGGCCCCCTGACAGGGCCAACCCTGGGCGGCTGGCTGGTCGAAGTCGCCTCCTGGCATTGGATATTTTTAATTAACCTGCCTGTAGGCTTACTGGGCTGCTACGTCACTTCAAAACTCATGCCCGACCTGCGAAGCCCGATCCCTATGCGCTTCGATGGCATTGGATTCCTGCTGTTCGGGGCGGCGATGGTCTTGATATCAATTGCGCTGGAAGGCCTGGGCGAGCTGCATATGCCCCATGCCCGCGTGGTATTGCTATTGGTTGGGGGCCTCGCCTGTATGATCGCCTACTGGCTGCGTGCCTTGCGTATTGAGCGTCCGCTTTTCTCTCCACAGCTGTTCCGCACCCGCAGTTTTGCCGTTGGCATATTCGGTAATCTGTTTGCCCGCTTGGGCAGTGGGTCTCTACCCTTTCTGACGCCTCTGCTGCTTCAGGTGGGCATGAACTTTCCACCGGCCAAGGCAGGCATGACCATGATTCCGCTTGCGCTGTCGGCCATGCTGGTTAAGCCCATTGCCAAGCCCATCATTGACCGCCTGGGCTATCGTCGATTACTGATTGGCAACACTATTCTGCTAGGCGGCATGATCGCCAGCCTTAGCCTGATCAGCACGGAAACGCCTTATCCCTTGTTGTTGGCTCACCTGGGATTACTGGGCGCCGTCAACTCCATGCAATTCACCGCCATGAATACTGTGACGCTCATCGATCTACGGGATGAGCAGGCCAGCAGCGGCAACAGCCTCTTGTCCGTGGTCATGCAGTTGTCGATGAGCTTCGGCGTCGCCTGTGCGGCAGCCCTGCTAGGCGGCTTCAAGGATGATTACACAGATACAGATGTACTGTCTGCTTTCCATGCCACCTACCTCAGTGTTGGGCTACTCTCCATCCTTGCAGCCGCGATTTTTGGGCAGCTGCCGGGCAACCCTGATCGCAAGGCACCGTCACACCGTGTCGAGGAGCCGGAAAAAAGTCCTCAAAGCGCAGAGGGCTGACCACTCAGCAGACATAAAAAAACCCGAGAAGGCTCTCGGGTTTTTGCTTCGGCGCTCAGTGATCAGATAACCTGAACGTGCTCAGCCTGCATGCCCTTCTGGCCCTGCACCGCTTCGAAGCTGACACGTTGGCCTTCAGCCAGGGTCTTGAAGCCACTGCCCTCAATGGCACGGAAGTGAACAAAAAGGTCAGGGCCGCTTTCAGGAGTAATGAAGCCATAGCCCTTGGTTTCGTTGAACCACTTGACGGTGCCGTTCTGACGATTCGACATGAAGATGTTGCTCCTTGGTAGATCGGTTTTGTTATTAAAGCTTTTTGCCCAAGCGATGCGCTATCAGAGCATTCGCCAGAGACTGAGTTGCAAGGAGAAACACGAATCGAGCAGGACGGGGCCACATGGAAACCTACCGCCTCAGGTCACGATCAACAGCGACCCAAGCAAACACAGTGGCTCGAACTCTACGATAAATTTATTACGAAAGCGATTACACTAAAGCCGACGGTCGCACACGAGATAATCGGTAGTCTAGAAGCGATCAGTGGTGTAGGCCATATCCTCATGATGCCTACATTTCCCAGGATGACTATGTCTATAGAACACTGAATCAGTGTTTTTGACGTGTTCCATGCTCAATAAGCATCACTGTGGGAATACACCTTGTGCGTAATATTTTGGTTGTTGAAGATAGCCAGCTGGTCCTCAAGCTTTTGTCGCATCTGTTTCGGCAGGAATCGCTGTTCGAGCCGGTATTTTGCGCGTCGCTGGCTGAGGCTGAGCTGCTTCTGGAGACCAGTCCCGGTCAGTTCTTTGCAGCCATAGCCGATCTGAACCTACCCGACTCGCCCAGTGGCGAGGTTGTGGATGTCATACTTGCCCACAAGGTGCCCTGTATCGTTCTGAGCGGCCGCTACGATGAGCGCCATCGCGATGAACTCATCAACAAGGGAGTCGTTGACTACATCATCAAGGAGAGCCAGTACTCCTATGACTATGTACTGCGGCTTTTGAATCGTCTCGTTCAAAACCAGAACGTCAGGATACTGGTTGCAGAGGACTCTTCAGTCTCGCGGCAGTATATGTGCCGGGTTCTTTCGTCCCAGCTCTTTCAACTGCAACAAACCACTGACGGGCATGAAACCCTCAAGGTTCTCCAAGAGCAAACGGGTATTGACCTCTTGATCCTGGATCATGACATGCCTGGCTTGTTAGGCTTCGAGTTGGTCAAGCGGCTGCGTCAGCAACTCAAACGGCACGATCTTTTGATCTTGGGAGTCTCGGCTGATCCCCAAGGCATTTTGAGCGCGCGATTCATCAAGCACGGTGCTGATGACTTTCTACGCAAGCCCTTCTGCCCGGAGGAGCTTAACTGCCGGGTCATGGCTATGCTGGAACGGCGAGACCTGTTAGAGGCTTTGCAGCAGGCAGCCCGCTACGACTCACTGACTAATCTCCTGAACCGGCGGGCTTTCCAGGAAAAGGCCGAAATGCAAATCACGCTGGCTCATGCCCAATCACAGCCCATCAGCATTGCCCTGTTGGATATCGATTTCTTCAAAAACATCAACGATCAGATGGGCCACGCCGGTGGCGATACCGCATTGATAGCCTTTGCCCATGCCCTGCGGACTCACTTCCCGCACGATATCATCGGTCGGCTGGGCGGAGAGGAGTTTGCACTGCTCAGCCAGACAACAGAGCAGGAACTGGCCAGACGTCTGGATATCTTTCGCAAGCTGTGCAGCCGGCTCAATTACCTGCCCAACGCACCGCTGCTTTCCTTTAGTGCAGGCATTGCCAACTTAGGTGACCAGGCACTAGGACCCGCACTTCATTTGGCCGATCAACGCCTTTACCAAGCCAAACGCAGCGGACGAGGCATGACACTAAGTCAATAATTCTGCTCAGTTAACGGCCAAGCGAGGTCATATCGGGCAAAAATTTTTGCATAGGTGCCATCTGCTCTCATCTGTTCAATCATTTCGTCAAATTGATCGACAACTTTTTCTCTTTCAGGAAGCTTTTCCGACACCAGGATATGCAAGCCTTTTTCCGCCAATGGCTTGTCCAGAAATTGAAGCAAAGATGCTTGGGCGCCTAAGGTTCGCTCGATGACGCGCTTGGCGACCTGCTCCTCCTCCACTACCAGATCAATTCGCCCAGCCAATAACATTCGCAAGGCTTGTTCAAAGTCACTAACCGCAACCTTATTCAGGGTTTGATCCTGATCGAACTCCTCTGAGTGGACATAGCCACGCACAACGGCCAAGCGATAGGGGCGTAAATCCTTCAGAGTAGAAAAGGCAATTTCACGCTCTTTCAACGCAATAAAGCGCAACCGAGTCGTCAGGAGAGGCTTGGAAAACTGCCCAAGACGTTCGCGCTCAGGCGTGTACCAGATATCGACAATCACTTCATACAAGCCACGTTCCACACCGTATAACGCTCGCTCCCAAGGCTCCTCACGAAACGTTGTCGTATAGCCCAGGCGGTCAAACGCCGTCCTGACGATATCCACCACCAGTCCTTCGCCTGCCGGTGACGCCATGGCATAGGGCTCCCACTGGTTTCCGACAAGCCGAAGTGGAGGGCTGGCCCATGCAAGGAAAGAGCAAGACCAAGTCAAAGCAAGACAAAAAAAGGTGAGGACACGCATAGAGCCTCCCTACCTGCATGACGATACAACGAACAAGGTATTCCTTATTGTGTAGCGCCTAAGGCTGATTTACGCCAGCGGCAGATGAAAACAGAAATCGCTGCCCTCCCCCAACGTACTGCTGACCCGAATCGTACCGCCATGCGCCTCGACAATGGTTTTCACGATGGCCAGCCCTAAGCCAACTCCCTGATGCTCACGCTTTTTAACCTGCCAATAGCGATCGAAAATAAATGGCAGATCACTTTCCGCAATGCCCGGCCCATTATCGCTGACGGTAAAGCGGACCCCCTGAGAGTCACGTACTACCGACACCCAGACTGTTGAACCAGGCAAACTGAATTTCACGGCATTGCTGACCAGATTGGAAAACACTCGCAGCAGGCGCTCATAATCCCCCTTAATGACTGGCAGTGCCTGCTCGCAAGAGGTCAACAGGCGTATGCCGCTACGCTCAGCCAACGGTTGCAGCATCGCTACGGCATCCTCCAGCAACTTATGCGGGTCGAGCTGAGAGAGCCGAAGCTCCAGCTGGCTCTGCTCCATTTGAGAAATTTCAAGCAGCTCATCGATCAGCTTACCCATATGACCACTGGCCTTTTGTGCGTGGTTGACCACCTCACGCTGCCGCTCATTCAGGATAATCCCATCGAAGAGACTGAACGCCATGGTTAGAACCGACAAAGGTGTTCTCAAGTCATGCGCCACAACGGCTAAAAGCTCTTCACGCGCCCGTACAGCGATACGGGCGCACCGGGCATGCTGCTGCACCTCCTGGACAGCCAGGCGTAGTCTGATTTCACGTGTGGCGGAGTGTGTCAGCTCACTTAGGAGGTCAAGATCACGGGGATACCAAAGCCGAGGTCGATAATCGGCGACAGCAAAATAGCCGAGCAACTCACCACTATCGTCCTTGAGCGGCACTCCCAGAAAGGCCCCCATAGCAGGAAGAAACTTGCTTAGAGACGCAGCAACAGGATGTTGAGCCGCATCATCGATAATCAGAGGGCCACCCTTAGCCAGGACGCACTGGCCCATCACATAGCTTGGATGCGCCCAATCATTAGCCAGAGGCTTTGGCAGGCCATAGTGGCTTTTCACAAAAGCACGCTGATCATCCACTAGCGAGATAAACGCCATAGGCACGTCCAGCAAGCGAGCAGCCATGGTGGTCAGCCGATCAAAACCCTCTTCTGCTGGTGTATCCAAAAGCTGCGTCTTGTACAACGCTGACAACCGGTTTGCATCCCTAACCAACTCCGCCGGCTCACAAGCCGATACGCACAGCGCATCGTGGCTCATCCTAAGACTCCACACCGAAAGGCCCTAACGTTCGCGACTGTAAAACTTTCTTTGTGCAAACCCTTCTAATAAGGCGACTCCAAAGCCGTTAAGGCTTGGTTTTTACAGCCGAGAGTCCTGTCTCCGCTCCTGGAGACGTAATCTATGAACAAGGCAGAAGCGATTACACTACGTCGAGATAGTGCTTTTTGCCCATACCATAGCCTGACTTTGAATGGTTTGCCTCTTGTCTCATATGCAACGTGACAGACAGCCCAGCAGCGTAAGCCAATGGCCAGCATAACGCTGCCTGCAAATAACCTGTCATACCAGCTCGGTATCTCTTCCTCTTGTATGTGGCCATAATGGCCTGCCGCACTAAGGACGCTTTTTGATGAAACCACACGCAATCGAACTTCTCATCAGCGACTGCGATGGCGTACTTGTCGACAGTGAGATTCTGTCGGAACGCATTGTCATGGACGAATTAAGCCGTCACGCGCCCAGGGCGGAGCTTGAAAAGCTACTTGAAGGAACGTTCGGACTGATTACGCGTGACATCATCCAAATGGTTCAGGAGCGCTTTGGCATTACCCTCCCCGAAAGCATATATAAAGACATTCGCACGCGCGCCGAGCAGCTGATTGCGACTCAGGTCGACCCTATTCCCGGCGTCAAGCGGGCCCTTGAGAGCATCGACCTTCCGCTGGCTGTTGCCTCTAACAGTCAGCGCCACAGCGTGGCGTCATCCGTTGCCCGCGCAGATCTGACCGAGCGCGTTGCCGGTCATATTTTTAGTGCGGACATGGTAGAGCGTCCCAAGCCAGCGCCCGATGTTTATTTACTGGCGGCTCGGACCATGGGCGTAGCGCCGGAAAACTGCCTTGTCATCGAAGACAGCGCTACGGGTGTCCGGGCAGCACTGGCCGCTGGAATGCGAGTCATAGGCTTTACAGGGGCAAGTCACATTCCCCCAGAGCATGCCGAAACGTTGAGACGCCTTGGCGTAACGGCTCTGATCAATCATATGGATCAGCTTCCAGAACAGGTCGCAGTACTTCGGGAGGCAGCTACCAGCGGTCAAGCCTGACGGCCGCCTCGGGCGACCAACTGGGACAATGCCTACCGAGCGGCCTGTTACACTGCACGTTTACTTTTGCATGCTGCAGGCCCTCCGTGACCGCTACCTCTTTTACCACCCTTTCACTTTCCGACGCGCTGCTTAGCAATCTAGAGTCGCTGGGCTATCAGCAGATGACGCCCATCCAGGCCTTGAGCTTGCCGGTCATTTTGAAAGGGGAAGATCTTATTGCCCAGGCCAAGACCGGCTCGGGCAAAACTGCCGCCTTCGGCCTGGGTCTGCTCAACGGGCTCAACCCTCGCTTTTTCGGCTGTCAGGCATTGGTACTTTGCCCAACGCGTGAACTGGCCGATCAGGTTGCCCAGGAAATCCGCAGGCTGGCGCGGGCAGCCGATAACATCAAGGTACTGACTCTATGCGGCGGAGTCCCTTTCGGGCCGCAAATCGCCTCGCTCGAACATGGCGCTCATGTGATAGTCGGAACACCGGGCCGTATTCAGGAGCATTTGCGCAAAGGAACGCTTTCGCTTGAAGGCTTGAACCTTGCCGTGTTGGATGAAGCGGATCGGATGCTGGATATGGGCTTCTATGATGCTATCGCTGATATTCTTGGCCAGACGCCAACGCGCCGACAAACATTGCTATTTTCCGCGACCTATCCTTCAGGCATTGAACAGCTAGCCAGCAATTTTCAACGTTCTCCTAAAAACATCAGGGTCGAAGCGTTACATGACGATACCCATATCGAGCAACGCTTTTATGAAATTGACCCGCGTCAGCGCCTTCAAATGGTTCTTCAGCTGATTCAGCATTTTCGGCCGCAATCTTGCGTTGCGTTCTGCCACACACGCCAGCAATGCCAAGAAGTCGTCGATTACCTGAAATCGAACAAGGTCTCTGCGCTGGCATTACATGGGGACATGGAGCAGCGTGATCGCGACCAGGTTCTTGTGCAGTTTGCCAATCGCAGCTGCACGGTCCTAGTGGCCACTGACGTCGCCGCTCGCGGGATCGATATAGCCGGGCTCGAAGCCGTCATTAATGTGGAACTGTCCCGGGATGCTAACATTCATATTCACCGAATCGGCCGTAGCGGCCGGGCTGGCGAAACGGGCATGGCCTTTTCTCTGGTAGCCCCTGCAGAAGCCGGTCGCGCTCAAGCCATCGAAGACAAGCAGAAGGCGCCACTGAACTGGCAGTCGATCGACACGCTCACCCTAGATAATCCCGCGGCGCTGGTGCCACCGATGGTTACGCTATGTATTGCTGGGGGTCGCAAAGAAAAGGTAAGGCCAGGCGATATCCTGGGCGCCTTGACAGGTGAAGCAGGCATCCCCAACGACAAGGTTGGCAAGATCACTATTCAAGACTATCAGGCTTATGTTGCTATTGAGCGGGATACGGCACGCCAGGCCTTGAAACAGCTGAGTGAAGGCAAAATAAAGGGGCGCTCTTTCAAGGTCCGTATGTTGTAACTCGATAGCAGCCGACTGGCCACGGTCGGCTGCTTTTATTGCTGCCAAGCATCTCGCTGCCTGAGCGATAGAAAGGCTCATAAAAGACAAGTATTTAATTGCGAAAAAATATTTCCTACTTTTCCTCCTTCAGGCTGAACTTGCTAAGCCAAAACGATCAAAAGATGGGCCTGACCATTAGGTAACTAACCTAATAATTTTAGCGGTGTCGCATATTTGATTGAACCGACGTTGTACCGTCACGTGAAAAGCAAGCAATGAGTTCTATTCATCACTTCGTAGCGTTTGTTTTTGTTACCTTGAAATAACCTCTTCTAGACAGCGGTGCCCAAGCTATCGCGCCAGGCCATTTTCCATGCGCCTGCTGGTAGCCACTGCGGTCTAGACCGCAGCTACTTCAAGGAAAGTAAACGCCATCTGGTTTTTACTGAAGTATGAATATCGACTATGACTGGTAAGGACGAGACAGTCTGATGAGAAGATTTACCGTACTCGATAGCTTTCGCGGCCTCTGTGCTCTGGCTGTGGTTCTCTTTCATACGTATGTTGTGAACAGCTTTGCTGAGCTGAGCCTGTTCACAAACGCCTATTTATTTGTTGAATTCTTTTTCGTTCTCAGCGGCTTTGTTCTCTACCACACCTATAGTCACAGACTTTCCACTCTCGCTGACTATAAGAACTTTTTTATCAATAGAACCTTGCGTCTTTATCCTTTGCATCTGACCATGCTTGGAGTCTATGTAGCGCTGGAATGCGGAAAGTACCTGGCTGAGCGCAAAGGTCTACATTTCAATGACGGTGCATTTTCTGGTGCAACAGCACCTCATGAGTTTCTACCTAATCTCCTGCTAATACAGGCCTGGCTTAATAATACTATTACAGGCTCATTTAATTATCCTTCCTGGAGTATTAGCATTGAGTACTATATGTATCTCCTTTTTGGCGCCATCTTGATACTGGCTCGTCGAGGCCATCTCAAGATCTTTGCGCTGATTTCCTTACTATCTTTTATAGTGCTCTGTCTGCCGGAATCGCCCCTTAAAACGGGCATATTCAGAGGCTGCTCCTGCTTTTTCGCAGGTGTTTGTACTTACGTTATCTTTACCAAGATCAAAGACCTTCAGCTCAGCGCACTAAGCTTTACAGCGCTTGAACTGCTTAGCGTTGGCATTACATATGCCGTTATCGTTTCCCCTCTTGAATATAAGGGCATTATTGCAAGCGTATTGTTTTGCTGCCTGATTCTGGTTTTCTCGTTTGAAAAGGGCTCTATTTCACGCATTCTGCAAGGCGAGTACTTTGTAAAGTTAGGCAACCTATCCTTTTCGATATACATGACTCACGCTGCCATTCTTTATGTATTCAAAAGTGCAGCCATCGTGTTATCCAAAGTGACAGGCAAGGAACTCACAACCATGCTCCCCTCACACGATACGCCTGCAGGTCTAATTAAATACATTACAACCGGCAGCGCAGTGACTGATGACTTGGTCGTACTGGCACAACTTATCACTGTAGTGCTGGTTTCTCGTTATACCTACAACTATATCGAGCTTAAAGGTGTGGCAATAGGTAAGCGCCTAACCCGCAAGAAAGAAGTTGCAACAGAAGCATTGCCTAATAGCTCAATTTAGCTTTTACACGCACCAATAAAAAACCGGCCCTATTCCAGCCGGTTTTTTATTGCCATTTAAAATTTCAAATAGAGCTTATCAACTAATATCTATAGCAAGCTTTAAAAGAATGCTCTTTAGGAAGAGCTTATTCTTCCCCCTATACACTCTAAATAGCTTAGTTCGAAACGAACTGTATCTTGTGAGTTGAATCCAGCGATTGCGTTTTAAACTCTGTAAAGCGCAGACAATAAAAAACCCTGTAATGGTTGCTGCATTACAGGGTTTTCAGGTCTTAGTTAGACAACTGGGATGTTACCAAAACCCTCATCAAGCCCTTTGCCCAAAGGAAAGGCCTTGCGAGGCTCGTTGGTATTCAACAGACCCGGCATCTGAGCCTGGATAACCGCCCGATGCTGTTCGATCACGATATCCAACGCACGGCTTGGCACAAGTTCGATGTCATCGAATGTAATAATCTGACCAGGAGCAACAGAGCGCTTAAGAACAGAGTGTTTCAACAGACCAATTGGTAGATGGTCAGGATTTTCTGCAATTTTGACAGCCTCACCACGGACCTGGAAACCACCGATGCCACGCTCGATAATATCGCCAGTCTTCATGGGATTCTTGACCACTGCAGCAACGCTCAGTGTAGGTGTCGTAGAGTTGTTTAGAAGAACACCGCCACCGGCTACCACACGACGAATCGTCTTACCGACCTCTAGCGAGCACAGGTGGTATGGACGAACAAGTACGTAATAAGGCCCTGGGCCCAGTTTGAAATACTCGATCGCAGGCGCCTGATCTTCGTCATGACGGCACACCACAAATACACCGCCAGCCGGATAGCCGCTCGGCACGACATAATCGACGATAGGCTGACCCAGTTGCTCGGCCATCTGAGCAAGCACATTGGCCGTCTCGTTCAAATTGGTGGATTTGAGACCCTCCAGACCCTGACGAGTAATAGTGGCTCCAAAACCATTGCCTACAACGACTTGCTCGATCTGTACTTTGGTACCATCGGTAAAGGATGTTGTCTGATCGATACTGATGCCCTGACGCTTGGCCCAGTAAGCCATATCCTCTGGCTTTGGATCCAGGTTCAGATAACCCTTCATATTGCCGTACACCAGCGGCTTGAAACCCATCTGCATAGCATCTTCATGCAATGCAGCCAGCGAACCAGGTTGGTCACCCTCCGCCTCGGTCAGAAAGCCTTTTCCAGCTAAGTAAGAGCCTGTGGTGACCTGTAGTTCAGCATTGATGGTTACAACCTGCAAACCTGCCTGGAAAGCACGTTCGATCACTTCCGTACCATGATAGACATCACCGCTGCACTCAACGATAAGGTCAGAGTTGTCCAATACCTCATCCAGCGAATTAGTCAGGCAGTCAGGAAGCGGAAAATCCGTAATAGTATTCAGGCTACGGCGAGTAAAGACCTTAGAAATAACCAGGTCTTTATAATGCTTTGCAATTAACCTTACAAAGCAGCGGGAAATCATGCCTGTTCCGACAACGCCGACACGTTTTACTTGGAGGCTGGACATACTAACGAATCCTTTCAGAAGTGGTAGGTATGCAACCAATAAGAAAAAATGGCTGCATATGTCGTAACTAGGAGTTTGAATTAGTTGGCAGCAAGGCCTTGGCGATTGCATCCAGACATAAGGCGTTCACAATCGTGCTGTAGGACACAACACAAGTTTAAAAAGTTCCTAGTTACTTGTTTTATCACTGAAAAATAATGTCAAAAAGAAAGCGCCAATTTCTTAACTGGAGTTAATCCTTATAATTCCAATGGATTAATCAACGCTCTAGATCAACGTACTACCTGCGTAGGCTGTAACACAGTTTAAATTTGGCTAGCAGGCCTATAACCAGCCTAAATCAAATCGCTAACTTAAATAGCGAATAAATTAAAATTTGTGACGATTACGAAGCAATGACAGATAAGGGATTCGCAGGTTAGCTGAACGCTCAGCTAACCTGCTACTAAGTTTAGGCTGTTTTTACCGCTGTCCAGTACGAGCGCTTGAATAGATCACGCTCACCTAAAATCACCAGGCAGACCAGCAAGCACACTAGCAAAACCATTATATAGACAGCTAATTCCACAATGCCGCCAGGCTGAGGGGCTACGTATAACGCAGCCAACGTAACAACCAGGGCTGCAGCCGTCCAACGCGCAAGCACTGTGAGACTCAACCCTTTTGGCGAGGCTCGATGGAGGAAATACGCCATGCATAGAGCCTGTATGAAAAAGCCGATCGATAGCGAATACGCCAGACCATCAGCTCCATGGGTCTTATACAGCACTGTATCCAGCAGAACAGTCAGGCCTGAACTGATTAGAGTAATAACCAGGAACGTACGTCCCCTCTGCTGTGCCAGTAATGCACGCCCCCAAATCAGCGCCAGTCCCATCCAGGGTAAACCAATGGCATAAGCCACCACCAGTGAAGCCGTAGCCTCTGTCTGAGCGGCACCAAATGCGCCGCGCTCAAGCAAAACCTTGACTACCGGCTCAGGAAAAGAAATCAACACTACCGAAGCAGGCACTAGAAAGAGCAGTGTTGCCAGCGAAGCCTTGCGCGATACTGCATTGAAACGATCATGCTCGGAGTCTGCCCAGCTTTTAGCCATATCAGGAAACATGACTGCCAGAACTGACAGGGCATAAAGTGTAAGCGGGATAGTGACGATGCGGTAAGAGAACGACAGCATACTGATCGACCCTTCCGCCAGGAAAGAAGCAAAGAAGCGCTCAGCCAGCATACAGCCTTGTTGTGCCCCTGCCGCTACCAGTACCGGAGCGAAACTCAGCACAAATTCAAAGCCTCGGCTTTCCAGCTTCCCCTTTATTGCTCGGCCAGTCAGGTAGCCAATCCGCTGATGCTGGATAAAGACCAGGATTACCTGCGGAATCAACATCCCTGCAAAGAGATAGATCCCACTAGGGTAAAACGCATAAATACCAATGATGGCGCCCAGGTTCATAGACACTGTACGCGCCATTGGCAGGATAAAGATCCGGTCCAGGCTAAGCAATGCACCTTGGCAGTAAAGAATAGCTTGTACAAAAATCAGGAAGGCGCCAACTGAAAATACTAACAGCCCAGCATTGACCTGATCGGCCGTCCAACCAGGTGCCAGCGCCTTGAGAACCCAAGGACTACCCAGGGCCGCGCCGAGCGAAACCAGAAGACCAAACAGCATGACTCGCCAGTAAAGCCAGCGGCTGGACAGGATGAACTGATCTTCGCTTTCTGAACGTATGCGTTGCAGGTAGGGAATCATGGCATCGCGCAATGCGAGGCCAAAAAAGTTCTCGAAGAATAACGGCAGAATCATCGCAACGAAGATAAGGTCCGTTTCCCAGCTAAGCCCGAATTCCTTGGCGATCAATAGATCACGCAAAAATCCGAGAAGAAAACTCGCAACGGTGATCAGAAGGATAATTACGGTCTTCTTCATGTTTCTTTCCTAGAAAAATTACGTCCATACCAAGCCCGACCGCTTGCAACAAACACAAGGTATTAGATAAGACACAGCAGGTTTCGGACTCGATACCACAGCACGGAGTTACCGACTCCCGTGCAGGCGTACTTCCCTAACAGGCGCTAGCGTCCGGGAATTTGCTGCTGCACTGACAACGCAATCCTAAAAATATTTCGTAACATTCCGAAAATTTAGGGTTTTCCTGCTGATGCCCAGCTGGCGCACGTAAAATCTGTGCGCCAGTCTCCAGATTAGCCTGCTGCCCAAGTGGCTAATCTGCTTTGAAGGTCTTGATGAGTCGCCACCCACTGTATAACGCCAATCCTGCAACGCTAGCAAAAACGGCTGTTTTACTAGGCTGCTGACTCATGTGGGTGTACAGGCTATGGCGAAACATCGGGCCGGGATTGCGTCCTCTTACGGAGCCACTATCGATAGGCTCGTATAGCGCATCTGATTGGAGGGTATCTAACGTTTTGCTTTGCTGAGCAGCGAACAATGTTTTTACCGCTACCCAATCAAATAACTGTGGCGTTAGCTGAGCCGCACGCGTTATGAGCTTACTATTCCCAATATAAACGTCACGCTGGGGATACTCAGCGGCACGTAGGATCGCTCGGGCAACGACTTCAGGAGCATAAGTAGGTCCAGGCAAATGAGGCGCATGGGCCAGATAATTCTTGGCCCTATCATTGATGGGCGTATTGGTAGAGGAAGGCCTGATTAATGTGATGGCGATGGGAGCGTTATCATGGCGCAGCTCTATACGCAGCGCATCTGTAAAGGCCTTAACGGCGTGTTTACTGGCAGTATAAATACCTTGCAGGGGGGCAACGGCTTCTGAGAGCGCACTTCCCAGGTTGATCAGTGTTCCATATCCCTGCCGCCTGAAATGCTCTACAGCCACCAACGACCCATTGACCACACCCCAGAAGTTCGTTTCAAACACCTTCCTGAGATCAGCTTCACTCACCTCCCAAAGCCTGCCCCATACCAGTGTCCCCGCATTATTTATCCAGGTGTCGAATCCGCCAAAGCGCTCGACAGCCCTTTTAGCTACTTGCTCCAAATCGGATCGATTTCCCACATCTGCGACGACATGAATGATCTGCGCACTCGACTGCTGGCTCAACTCATGTTGAAGGGTCTGCAGGGCAGCCTCATCACGTGAAACAAGCACTAATTTTGCACCTTGCTGGGCGGCCAATCGAGCAGTTGCTAAACCAATGCCGCTGGTGGCACCGGTAATAACGATGGTTTGTTGGGGTAACGGCTTTGGTACAGGTTTCATCGAAAGCTCCAATGAGTCATGTCTCTCTATCGGAGCACGTCAGTCCCTTCAGGATTCCTTAAACCGGATGTATGGAGTGTCAAACATTACTGCCTACGCGACAAAGTGCCAGTAGCGATACGACATCACCGTCAGAAACCATAGGGAAATCCTGATAGTACATGCCGATACGTTTGACGGAATTCGGTGTTGCCAGACAGATTACGTCATCTGCCAATGCACTAAGGCTATCAATAATATTTACAGGCCCCACGGGAGTTGCCCATACCAGCCGAGCAGGCGCAACCTCAGCCAATGCGACTAACGCAACCCTGGCGGTACTTCCAGTTTCTACGCCATCATCAACTACAATAACCGTACGGCCGGTAAGTGATAGCGAATAATCGTGACTACCATATAGATATTTGCGCCGCTCAATATTATCCACTTGCCGATCTCGCTCCGCCTCGAACCACCCTGCTGGCGGATTGAAATAATCCAGCATTTCCTGATTGGCCACCCAGCGCTTGGCAGACTCATTGGCTACAGCCCCCAAAGCCATATCTTTGTTTTCTGGCGCACCAATCTTGCTCACTATCAGCACATCCAGAGGGGCTCCTAACGCTCGAGCTACCTCATACCCTACCGGTACGCCTCCGCGGGGTAATGCCAATATGATGGGGTCATGATCGATATAAATGTGTAGACGGGCCGCCAAGATCTGCCCTGCTTGGCGACGGCTCTTGTACAGTGCTCCCGGGCTCCCTGGTGTATTCATGATTTGCTCCGTGCCGTCCAATCAGCTATTAAGCGAGCTTTACTGACACCCACTTGTTTATAGGCCAAAGCCAGAAAGTGACTCATCAGTCATAAATCAACCCTAGCAAGCCCCCAGCATTTGTACAGAAACGGCTATCAACACCTCATATCCAAGCCTTTGTGATGCCTTTATGACGAAACAGCAGCTCCATCAGCACATCGTGAATGCCTTGCAAAGCGATCTCCAGGCAGCCATAGCTGCCGCGCAGACTGCACATGAAACGGCAACACATGAAGAGAACGTAGCGGAAAATAAATACGATACCCGAGGGCTCGAAGCGGCCTATCTGGCTGCCGGATATTCAAGACGCATTGAAGAAATCCAACAATCCTTACAAGCCTATAACAATCTCATCTTGCGGACTCACGAAGCAGAACGCGGTGTTCAGCTCTCATCTTTAGTGGTTATCTCCGACATTCATGGCAGAGAGCAGACTTTTTTCCTGGGCCCGGCCGGGGCAGGCCTCAAAATAAAGACGCCTACTGCAGATGTCATGGTCATCACGCCACATGCACCGCTCGGTCAGGCACTGATGGGTAAAGTCGAGGGAGACGAGGTCCATATTTCCATTGGCAGCACAAGACAGTCGTTTGAAGTCCTGTCAGTCAAATAAGCAGAGTTTTTGGACTTTTCTTTATATAGATGATTTTCAAAGTCAGCCAGAAAAGATATACTGTATACATAAACAGTAATCACGAAGGCGATGAGGTGATGAATGGCCGTCGAAGTCTTGTACCGCAGCAGCCGCGATCCGGAGCGCTTATTCATGGATAAAGCTGAAGCTGATCGTTATGACAAAATGCTGGAGCTTGCTGAATCCCTGGCAGTGGTATTGCAGAAGGCAGTACCAGACCTCACGGACAAGCAAGCAGAAGATGTCGGTATCTATATGGCGCGACATCGGGATGTTTTTGCCAAGGCCTTCAAGAGCCAGCCGGACGTGCTGACTGAGCTCGATGGAAAAGAACTGGCTTAATTACGATATTGCCGGGCCGTTCTGCTCCTGGTCTCGCCAGAGAAGATAAACACGTAAATCGAATTCGATTTGGTGATAGCCCGGCAACATATGCTCGCATAGCTGGTAGAAGGCTTTGTTGTGCTCATGCTCTTTTAGATGAGCGAGCTCATGGACCACAATCATTTTTAGAAACTCTGGCGCTGCGTCTTTGAATAAAGAAGCAATCCGAATCTCTTTCTTTGCCTTGAGCTTGCCGCCATGCACGCGTGAGATAGAGGTATGCAACCCTAATGCTTTCTGCATTACATCAAGCTTCGCATCGTAAAGTACCTTATCTATCCCTGGTGCATTCTTAAGGTACGCCTGCTTGACTTCCAAGGTGTATGTGTAGAGTGTCTTGTCACTTTGCACAGAGTGCGACCCGGGGTAGCGACTGGATAGGTAGGCCTGCAGGTGGCCTCGCTCGCAGAGTAAGCGAACCTGCTCCTGCAAAGAAGCCGGATAACCTTGCAGGTATTTAAGAGACGTCATGATTAGTCTTTTGACTCGTAGCTTGGTAAATAGCCCACTTAGCACCTGAACAGTGAACCAGCCCACTATTATAAAGCATGGCCAGCCCCAGCCTCTAAAAATGAGAGCCAAGCACAGCAGAGTGTCATCAAAACCGTGTAAAAGCGTGCCTAATCCTGTGGTTTATATTCTGTCTGTTTCGCTGAAAATACCGTGACGCTTGTTGTTATTTGTCATTTAGCGATCAGCTTTAACCATACTTTCAGCGTTGCAATGGAATGCATATGTCTCATACCGACTTGGCTATAAGCGGAGAAGAGCTGAATCCGCGTGCTCCAAAGGATCTGGCTGTTGAATTACTGCAGCAGATGGGTCTGGATGCACAAGCTGCTGAGCTAGACTCATCCCCCAAGGCAGGCACAACACAGACGTCAGGCCCCACCTCCTCTGCAATACCAGAGAAGCTGCCACGCTCAGGTTTTAGCCTCCTACAGATGCTTCATCTCGTGCTTGTTGTGACAAGCTGTGCAGCAATTCTGCTGTTTTACATGGCTATCGTGGCCACTCTCGGCGCACTTTTGCTTATCAAATTGCCTGCACTTGATGTACAAAGCCTGACTTCGATTGAGCTGCCTGAATGGGGGCCTCTCGCCGTAAAATCCCTATTAGCAGGCTTGGGCGGACTCATTCTATTCTTTACAGCGAAGCCTATTTTCTCTGTCCGTCGCCGTGAGAAATCAGTCGTCACGCTAACCCCAGGGCAAGAGCAGGCCTTATGGGAGTTTGTCACTCCTCTGTGTACAGCCATGCAGGTACGCACGCCTACGGAAATTCATTTGAATAATGAGGTAGATGCCAGGGTCCATCTGGCATCCGGCTGGAAAGGCCTTGTAAAAGGCGACTTGATCCTGACGCTGGGGCTACCTTTAGCAGCAGGCTTTTCTAAACAACAACTCGCAGGTGTCCTGGCGCATGAGCTTGGACACTGTACCCGGCGCTTCAATATGCGCTGCTATTACTTCATCAATTTCTGTAACGCCTGGCTGGACCAACGCGCTCACTTCAAGGATGCGCTGGGCGAGCGCCTGAAACATCTCAGCGAAGCCCAAACATCGCGCTTGACCCGCCTGAGCGTCCTGATCGCTCGCGTGGGCATGCGTCTGCCACGCCAGCTTTTGCATTATTGCTTCCTGCTTAGCTACCGCCTTTCCAAGCCTGCCTGTAAACGGTTGGAACTGGATGCAGATCGCTATGCTGCACAGATTGCGGGCAGTGATACGTTTCAAAGTACCACGCTACATCATCATGCGCTGCGCTGGGCCTTCAGACAGGCGGATCGCCAGAATGTGAGCAGTTGGAACGAAGGCATTCTGTTGGCAGATATGCCACAGGCTGCTGCGATAGGCGCCACTCAACTCGATGTCGAGACGCAACGTCGCCTGGAGGCCAAGCTTCGGGACAGGCAGCGCTACTGGCGTGTTCACCCGGCTGATATCGAGCGCATCCAAGCGGCAGAAGCACTAGACGGCACCGCCCTGATAAAGGATTTGTCTCCTGCGGCCACGTTGTTTGAATACTTTCCGCAATACTGCCGGCAAGTCACTACTGCTTATTACCAAAGACTTGGACTCGATGTGAGCCTAACCCAGTTTCGTGAAGCCAACGTGGCTGCATTCGATATGAGTCAGAACAACGAAACGGCTTTCCTGAGCAAGTGGACACTTGGCCAGTGGGCTGACTTACCCTGGCTCCCACTGCATATATCAGTCAGTAGAGAGACAGCCTCTATGGACTGGACCACCTTACTCACTGTCCTGAAAGATCGTACCGAGGAGACTGGTCTTAACTGGCAGCATGCACAGAAAGAAGTACAACGGCGCTTTACGCTTGCGTATTGTGATGAGCTGAACGCTCATCAGCTCACAAACCATATTCATGGCGTGAATACGTTTGATCCAGAGCGCTATCTGAGTGAATACAGGAATATCGATACCTGGCAGAGCCCAGCTCGTCTTGTGATGAGTGACGTCGCAGCCCTGTTCCGCCAACGTATCGACCTAACGCTTAAAAGTCATCACCCAGGACATGCACAAGCCCGCGACCTGGCCCAGCTGCTATTTTCTCTGACTGAGCTCTATCCCGACTATGAGCGGCTGCGTGAAGCTCAGCTGCTGGTCAAGGAATACAACAGTCTCCACCGACTGCAAGGCAGCATGCAAACCCACCAACTCAGTCATTATGCGCTCCTGGATTTCCGGGCCCGGGCACAACGGCTGGTAAAACAGGCAGAAACCATCAAGCAACATATCCTGCCTGGCGATAGCATCGGCGACTATCTCAAGCAACAACATCCTTACCTTGAGGCTGAAGCAGGCCCCCTTCTAGACTTTTACCAGAAGAGTGACGCCTTGCTTGAATCCTTCACCTATTGCTATCGACACACCTTTAACCTGCTTGCCAAATGGTGCCTTGAAGCTGAAACCGCCAAGGGGCACTAATTAAACAGCAGCCAATAAAAAGCCCGCATGGATGCGGGCTTTTTATTATGGCTTGATCAGTTGACCTTAGGGTCCAACTCACCGCTTGCGTAACGCTCGAACATTCTGTCCAACGAGATCGGCTTGATCTTCGACGCCTGCCCAGCTGTGCCAAATGCCTCGTAGCGAGCAATACAGACATCGCGCATGGCCGATACAGTCTTGGCCAGATATTTACGTGGGTCGAACTCACTGCGGTTCTTCGCCATGAACTCGCGAATTGCACCCGTAGAGGCCAGACGCAGGTCAGTATCGATGTTTACCTTACGAACACCATACTTAATGCCTTCAACGATCTCTTCGACTGGTACACCGTAGGTTTCCTTGATGTCACCACCGTACTCGTTAATGATGGCCAGCCATTCCTGAGGGACAGAACTGGAACCGTGCATCACCAAGTGGGTATCTGGAATCCGTGCATGGATTTCCTTGATACGCTGAATGGAGAGGGTATCCCCGGTCGGTGGCTTGGTGAACTTGTATGCACCATGACTGGTACCAATAGCGATTGCCAAGGCATCAACCTTGGTAGCCTGGACGAATTGGGCGGCCTCTTCCGGGTCTGTCAGAAGCTGGCTATGATCCAGGGTCCCTTCAGCGCCTACGCCGTCCTCTTCGCCAGCCATACCGGTTTCCAAAGAACCCAGGCAGCCCAGCTCACCTTCTACCGAAACACCACACGCGTGGGCAAAGGCAACGGTCTGCTGAGTAACACGTACGTTGTATTCATAATCGGAAGGTGTCTTGCCGTCGGCTCTCAACGAGCCATCCATCATGACCGAGCTGAAGCCCAGCTGGATAGAGCGCTGGCAAACGTCCGGGCTGGTTCCATGGTCCTGGTGCATAACCACTGGAATGTGAGGGAATTCCTCAACGGCAGCCAAAATCAGGTGGCGCAGGAAAGGCGCACCTGCATACTTACGGGCACCTGCAGAAGCCTGCACAATGACCGGAGAATCGGTCTTGTCGGCTGCTTCCATGATGGCCCGCATCTGCTCGAGGTTGTTGACGTTGAAAGCTGGTACGCCGTAGCCAAACTCGGCTGCGTGGTCCAGCAGCTGACGCATGCTGATGAGTGCCATGGTGATCCTATCTCCCGGTATGGACCTATTATGTGTTCAGCCTGCGCCAGTGGCAGGCTGCTTTTCAAGCAACAGCGGAGCATCGCTCCTGCTGTATCGTTTAACTCGTCAATTTTGACTAATCACAGAATCTGCAGAATACGTCCCGTTTAACGGCAACCATCGGCGCTTGTCGTCTGATCATGCGCTCCGGTCGCCGTGGCTATGCGCTCATCGTTCTGGCCGGTTGGTGTCGCAACAGAAACCGGTGGCGGCGTGAAGGCTTGGCAAGCCTTGTCGGAGGTCGCTCCGGCACAGCCTGCAAGCACAAGGCAACTTAGTACGGAAAAAGCAGCGAGACGTATCATGGCGGTTATCCTTTAGCGCGTTGTTCCAGGACTTCGACCGCCGGGAGCACTTTTCCTTCCACAAACTCCAGGAAAGCACCACCACCTGTAGAAATATAGGAAATCTTCTCGCTTATGCCGTACTTATCAATAGCCGCCAGCGTGTCACCACCGCCGGCAATCGAGAAGGCTTCACTGTCGGCAATCGCCTGAGCCAGCACCTTGGTACCGTTGCCGAACTGATCAAATTCAAAGACGCCAACCGGGCCATTCCACAGGATGGTCTTAACTGACTTGAGCAGCTGAGCAAACTGTTTGGCGGTTTCCGGGCCGATATCCAGAATCATGTCGTCGTCAGCGATGTCGCTAATGGACTTAACTGTTGCCTCGGCAGACTCGGCGAACTCTTTGGCTACGACCACGTCGACAGGCAGCGGTACGCTCACCTTGGCGGCAATGGACCTGGCAGTATCGACCAAGTCAGCTTCATATAGGGACTTGCCTACTTTATGCCCGGCAGCGGCAAGGAATGTGTTAGCAATGCCACCACCCACAATCAACTGATCACAGACATTGGAAAGCGAGTTCAGTACATCCAGCTTGGTCGATACCTTTGAGCCTGCCACGATGGCTGCCATGGGGCGCGCAGGCGCTTTAAGGGCCTTACCCAAGGCATCCAGCTCAGCGGCCAGCAGCGGGCCAGCAGCAGCCACCTTGGCGAATTTGGCAACGCCATGGGTCGATCCCTCTGCACGATGAGCAGTGCCAAAGGCATCCATGACGAAGACATCGCATAGGGCTGCATACTGCTGAGCCAGCTCATCGGCGTTCTTTTTCTCACCTTTGTTGAAGCGTACGTTCTCCAACAAGACGAGATTACCGGGCTCTACGTCTACGCCGCTCAGGTAGTCGGTAACCAGCGGAACATCACGATTCAGGGCTTTGGATAAATATTCAGCCACTGGCTTCAAGCTATTTTCGGCGCTCGCCTCACCTTCGGTCGGCCTTCCCAGGTGGGAACAGACAATAACAGCTGCGCCTTTTTCCAGGGCAAGCTTTAGCGTTGGTAGCGCCGCAACCAGACGAGCATCGCTCTTGATCTGCCCATCCTTTACCGGAACGTTAAGGTCCTCACGGATCAGGACACGTTTACCGTTCAGATCGAGGTCGCTCATTTTCAACACGGACATGTATGCAATCCCTTAGTTGTGCTTGTTCAGATCGGCTTGGCGACGCGCAAGAAGTGACTTGCTACGTCGATCATGCGGTTGGCAAAACCCCATTCATTGTCGAACCACGCCAGCAGATTAACCAGCCTTGGCCCCGATACACGGGTCTGACTACCATCGACAATGGCAGAATGAGGATCATGATTGAAGTCGCAGGACGCGTGTGGCAGCTCGGTATAGTTCACTAGATGCTGCAAAGGGCCCCTCAGGGCAGCTTCGCGGAGCAGACCGTTGACTTCAGAAACAGTGGTATCACGGGAAACATGACAAGTGATATCCAGGGCTGAAACATTAACGGTCGGCACACGAATGGCCTTGGCCTGGACACGCCCTACCAGCTCCGGCAACAGACGCTCAATTCCGCGATCCAGACCCGTAGAAACCGGAATGATCGACTGAAAGGCCGAGCGGGTACGGCGCAAATCATCGGCATGATAGGCGTCGATCACGGGCTGGTCATTCATGGCTGAATGAATCGTGGTTATCGAGACGTATTCAAGACCTACGACTTCGTTCAAAAGTTTCAACAGCGGCACACTGCAATTGGTGGTACAGGAAGCATTCGAGACAAGCCTCTCAGTACCGTGCAAGCTGCCCTGATTAACACCGTACACGATCGTAGCGTCTACATCGCTTTCGCTGGCCATGGGCTGGGAAAACAAGACGCGTGGCGCGCCGGCTGCAAGAAACCGTTCACCGTCTGCGCGGGTACTGAAGGCGCCAGAACACTCGAGAACCAGATCGACACCCAGATGCTTCCAGTCAATGTCGTCAGGGTTGGCGCAACGCTGCACCTGCATGCTGCAGCCATTGATGCGTAAGCGATCCCCTTCTATGGCAACTTCGCCGGGGAAGCGCCCATGAGTCGAGTCGAAACGTGTCAGGTACTCCAGGCTTGGCAAGTCAGCCAGGTCGTTCAACGCCACGAGCTCGAAATTAACCGAAGCGTCGCGCTCATGTAGCGCACGAACCAGACAACGACCGACACGGCCATAGCCATTAAGCGCAACACGGTAAGGAGAATCAGCCATGAAAAGGGGTTTCGATATCCAGGATTGAATAAACAATGGCTTCTGATGTTACAAGTGTAGCCTGAGCAATGACACACTACACAAGCCCTAAGTGTAGGCTTTCAGGCAATATTGACGAGCTGATTTCGAAAAAGACTAGCGTAGCTATAGGCGTATTTCCTACCTATGCCGCTTCATTTGCAAAATGAAGCACGCTTTTTCGTAGTAAATAGATTAACCAGCTACAAAATATCAGAGGAACGTGTCTTTTATTGATCCTGGAAAAGCCTGCACCACCTAATTATTAAAATAAAACAGGGCTCTCGCTTTCCCTTACCCTTACCCTTACCCTTACCCTTACCCTCTTCTATGGGCTGGTATTATTAACAATAGAGGTACTTATCTCTGATAGGCGACAACAAAAAACGCCACGGCTTTCACCGTAGCGTTTTTAAATGCCTCAATGAGGATTAGTCCTCAAGTAGCTCGCCTGCAACGGCCAGAACGTTGTCCAGTGTAAACCCGAAGTGCTCCAGTAGTGCCGGTGCCGGTGCCGACTCGCCATAGGTCGTCATGCCGATCACACGGCCGTCCAGGCCCACGTACTTGTACCAGTAATCTGCAATACCGGCTTCGATGGCGATACGGGCGCCTACTTCAACCGGCAATACGGACTGCCGGTACTCGGGGCTCTGACGCTCAAATGCGCTGGTGCATGGCATGGAAACCACTCGGACCTTGCGACCTTCTGCGGTGAGCTTGTCGTACGCTTGAACAGCCAATGACACTTCAGAGCCCGTTGCAATGAAAATCAGCTCGGGCTCACCCTCACAGCTCTTCAGTACGTAACCACCATGGGCGATTGCCGCTTCAGTCTCATTATCACGCAGATGGTGCGGTAGGTTCTGGCGGGAGAAAATCAGCGCCGATGGGCCGTCCTTGCGCTCCAGAGCGGTCTTCCAGGATACCGCCGCCTCGACTGCATCAGCCGGACGCCAAGTGTCCAGGTTAGGCGTATAACGCAGGGAGGCAATCTGCTCAACCGGCTGGTGAGTCGGACCATCTTCACCCAGACCAATAGAGTCATGCGTGAACACATAGATGATGCGCTGTTTCATCAGAGCCGACATACGCACGGCATTACGGGCATATTCCATGAACATCAGGAAGGTGCCGCCATAGGGGATCAGACCGCCATGCAGTGCCACACCGTTCATGATCGCGCTCATGCCGAACTCACGTACGCCGTAGTACATATAGTTACCGGAGGCGTCCTCCTCGACAACTGGCTTGCAGCCCTTCCACATGGTCAGGTTAGAGCCGGCCAAGTCGGCCGAACCACCCAACAACTCAGGTAACAGCGGACCGAAGAAATGCAGGCAGTTCTGGCTCGCCTTGCGGCTGGCAATGGTTTCGCCCTTGGCAGCCACTTCACGGATGAACGCCGAGGCTTTTTCATCGAAATCAGCTGGCAGCTCGCCAGCCATACGACGGGTAAACTCAGCAGCCAGTTCGGGGTGGGCTTCAGCGTAAGCGGCGAAACGCGTGTTCCACTTCTCTTCTGCCTTGGAACCAGCTTCCTTGGCATCCCATTCGGCATAGATATCTTGCGGAATTTCAAAAGCAGCGTGCTTCCAACCCAGTGCTTCACGAGTAGCGGCTACCTCAGCCTCCCCCAGCGCTGAGCCATGAGACTCTTCCTTGCCCTGCTTATTGGGTGAACCAAAACCAATAACGGTCTTGCAGCAGATCAGGGTCGGCTGGTCGCTCTTGCGGGCAGTTTCCAGTGCCGTTTTGATTTCTTCCGGGTCATGTCCATCAACGTTACGGATTACCTGCCAGCCATAGGCCTCGAAACGCTTAGGCGTGTCATCGGTAAACCAGCCATGTACCTCGCCGTCGATAGAGATGCCATTGTCATCATAGAACGCGATCAGCTTGGATAGACGCAGCGTACCCGCTAGCGAGCAGACCTCGTGAGAGATCCCTTCCATCATGCAGCCGTCACCCATGAAGACATAGGTGTAGTGATCAACAATGTTATGGCCTTCGCGGTTGAACTGCGCTGCCATGATTTTTTCTGCCAGAGCGAAGCCGACAGCGTTAGCGATACCCTGCCCCAGCGGACCGGTTGTAGTCTCGACACCGGCGGTATAGCCGTACTCGGGATGGCCTGGCGTGCGGCTGTGCAGTTGACGGAAGTTTTTCAGATCATCGATGGATAGGTCGTAACCGGTCAGGTGCAGCAGGGAGTAAATCAGCATGGAGCCGTGACCATTGGACAGCACGAAGCGGTCACGGTCGGCCCACTTGGGATTTACCGGGTTGTGCTTGAGGTAATCGCGCCAGAGCACTTCGGCGATATCGGCCATCCCCATAGGGGCGCCAGGGTGGCCGCTGTTAGCTTTTTGTACGGCATCCATGCTGAGCGCGCGGATGGCGTTGGCACGGTCACGACGACTGGGCATCGCTGATCTCCTGAAAGGGGGTCAAACGTTTAAAGGAAGTTTTATTGTGCCTAGCCGGGCACGCCGGAGCAATGCGAATGGTCATATCCAGCTTGGCTTCAAGCATCTTAATTGACGGTTAAGGCTACGATTGCCTGATGGATTCCGCCACAAGGCCTAGAAGGCGACGCTGCACAACAGAGATATGACACTGTTTTTGCCGCTCGAAAGACGCGTCAGACACGCAAGGCATGATATGTCATCCCTTCTGACAAAACTGCAGGTCATGCTTACATAACCAGCACCCTTCCAATATCAAAACTTTTTGATGCTTCACTTGCAGCGCTCCTCGGCGGACACTAGACTGCGCCCCCATGAACCATTTGCGCGTGCCTACATTTCGCCATGATGACTGCGACGAGCTGGCCGCGTTGTGCAAGGCAGGCGGTGATCCGCTGCGCCTGAATGTGTTACGTGCCTTGGCGAACGACTCGTTCGGTGTACTGGAATTGGCCCATATTTTTGATACGGGTCAATCTGGAATGAGCCATCACCTGAAAGTGCTGTCACAAGCTCGCCTGGTGGCGACGCGCCGCGAAGGTAATGCGATTTTTTATCGGCGTGCCCTGCCCCGGACAGACGCCCTGGGCGGCGCGCTGCATGCAGCCCTGCTAGTAGAGGTCGATGGGTTGCAACTGCCAGCTGAAGCACAGGCACGCATTGAGGCGGTACATGCTGTACGTGCTGAAGCCAGCCGGGATTTTTTTGCCCGGATAGCGGATAAGTTCAAGGCCCAGCAAGACTTGATTGCCGGGCTGCCCCAGTATCAGGAGAGTCTTGTAGCGTTGCTGGACACGATGGTGTTTGCGCCTGATGCGACAGCCATCGAGATAGGCCCAGGTGACGGGGGATTTCTGCCAGAACTGGCTCGACGTTTCGCGTTGGTCACGGCAATTGACAACAGTCCGGCCATGTTGGAGCTGGCACGCCAGTTGTGTGAGCGTGAGCAGTTGCACAATGTAACCTTGCAGCAGGCTGATGCTCTGGCTGATGCCTCGCTGACAGCCGATTGCGTAGTATTGAATATGGTGCTGCACCATTTCGCAGCACCTGCCGAGTCAATGAAGCACTTGGCAGACTGGGTTCGCCCAGGTGGCAGCCTGTTGATTACGGAGCTGTGCAGCCACGACCAGAGTTGGGCCCGGACGGCCTGCGGTGATCTCTGGCTCGGGTTTGATCAGGAGGAACTGGCCCGCTGGGCTGTTGCCGCAGGACTTGTGCCAGGCGAAAGCCTCTATATAGGTTTACGCAATGGTTTCCAGATCCAGATCAGGCACTTTGCCCGCCCTGGTTCGTAAACGATGTATAAGGCTGGTGGCCTGTCTGCCAGCCCTCAAGAGTGACTGTTTTAGACATGGCCTTCGGGCCGCCTCACCCACCGGTATATAGGAACCGTTAGATGAGCGAATACTCCTTGTTTACCTCCGAGTCCGTGTCTGAAGGACATCCGGATAAAATCGCCGACCAGATCTCCGATGCGGTGCTAGACGCCATCATCGCAGAAGACAAGCACGCCCGTGTGGCCTGTGAAACCCTGGTCAAGACCGGTGTAGCCATTGTTGCCGGTGAAGTAACCACATCCGCCTGGGTAGACCTCGAGCAGCTGGTTCGCGATGTCATCGTCGATATCGGCTACAACAGCTCTGACGTCGGTTTTGACGGCGCTACCTGCGGTATCGTCAACATCATCGGCAAGCAGTCTGTGGATATCGCCCAAGGCGTTGACCGCAGCAAGCCTGAAGATCAGGGTGCGGGTGACCAGGGCCTGATGTTTGGTTATGCCTGTAACGAAACTGACGTGCTGATGCCAGCCCCGATCCGCTTCTCCCACGCACTCGTCGAGCGCCAGGCTGAAGCACGCAAGTCGGGCCTGCTGCCCTGGCTGCGCCCGGATGCCAAGTCCCAGGTAACCTGCCGTTACGATGGCAACAAGGTCGTCGGTATTGATGCGATTGTTCTGTCCACACAGCACAACCCTGAGGTCAAACATACTGACCTGCAGGAAGCCGTGATGGAACTGATCATCAAGCATGTCATTCCGGCTGAACTGCTGCACAAGGACACTAAGTTCCACATCAACCCGACTGGCCAGTTCATCATTGGCGGCCCGGTAGGTGACTGTGGCCTGACTGGCCGCAAGATTATTGTCGATACCTACGGTGGTATGGCCCGTCACGGTGGCGGTGCGTTCTCTGGCAAGGACCCGTCCAAAGTTGACCGCTCCGCCGCGTATGCGGGCCGTTATGTTGCCAAGAACATTGTAGCTTCCGGCCTGGCCGACCGCTGCGAGATTCAGGTCTCCTATGCCATTGGCGTAGCTCAGCCGACCTCCATTTCGATCAATACCTTTGGCACCGGCAAGGTAAGTGACGAGAAGATCGTTCAGCTGGTTCGCGAGCATTTCGACCTGCGTCCTTATGCAATCACGAAGATGCTGGACCTGCTACACCCAATGTACCGGGCAACGGCTGCTTACGGTCACTTTGGCCGCACACCTTACGAGATGATTGTAGGCGAAGATACTTTCACCGCGTTCACGTGGGAGAAGACGGACAAGGCCGAAGCGCTGCGCGCGGCGGCTGGCCTGTAAGGCTGCGACCGACAAGAAAACCCCGCCTAGTGCGGGGTTTTCTTTTGCCTTACTCAAGGCCGGACATTATCTGGATTGCACGGCGTAAATCATCGTCCGTACAGTCAGAGCAGGCGCCCCTGGGCGGCATGGCGTTGATACCTTTAATGGCGTTGCGCAGCAGTCCATCCACTCCACCTTGCTGGCGCGCAAGGGCCTCCCAATGGGCTTTATCTCCTATTTTGGGCGCTCCCAGGAGCTCACTGATGTGGCAACTTTTGCAACTGCGATCTATGACCTGAGCGGGATCTTTTCCGGCAGACTTTTGTTCACGGCTTACCTTACCGGGCTTTGCAAAGCAGTCCTGTCCTTGAATACAAACCTTGCCCACCGGTGCCAGCCGCCTCTCCAGGGCGTCTCTGTCTACCTGTTCGGCCTGTGCAGGGAATGCCCAGATCGACAATATAAAGGCATATACCAAGCTGCCTCGGACGTTCACACCTTGTCTCTTGAACACTGTTAAAAATTGGCTGGCGTTGTAGCACTGATCAGGCGCGCCGGCTCATCGAAAGGATTACGGAAACGGTGCGGGCGGCTGCTTTCAAAGTAATAGCTATCACCCGACTCAAGTAGATACGTTTCGCCACTGACCGTCAGCTCAAGACGTCCCTCTATCAACAGCCCAGCCTCCTCTCCTTCGTGGGCCAGCATCTCCATACCGGTATCGGAACCGGGCGGGTAGGTTTCATCCAGAAAGGCTATGGCGCGGCTGGGATGGGCCTTGCCGATCAGTCGCATACTGACCGTATTGGCACCGCTGGAAATATCGATCAACTCACTGGCCTTGTACACCACCTGGGTTGCAGATTCATCTGCCAGGTCCAGGGAAAAGAATTCCACTAAGGACATGGGGATGCCGCTCAGGACTTTTTTCAGCGAGCTGATTGAAGGACTGACACTGTTCTTCTCGATCATCGAGATGGTGCTGTTTGTTACACCGGCCCGCTTGGCGAGTTCGCGCTGCGAGAGACCTTTGAGTTTACGGATGGTTTGTAGACGAGCACCGACGTCCAAGGGTGATGTCCTCCTTCTCATGACAGACAGGCAGAGGTGAACGGCAGGCGCGGCAGAGCGCCGGGTGCGCCGTATCATGGCAACAGCGTTCAGTATTTACAACAGAACGATAGAAAATCCTGCGCAACCCGACGAGCGAGGCCTTTTAGAAGTCATTCATCTCGATACTGACGTGGAACCCGCTTCAGGTTACAGAACAGCTGATAGGGAATTGATCCGCATAGGCTAGCTAGCTGACTGGCTGAGACCTCTTTGCCCCAAAGCTCCACCACACTGCCTACCCCCGCCTGCGGGAGATCTGTGAGGTCAACGGTTAGCATGTCCATCGATACACGGCCAACAAGGCGCGAAGCATGGCCATCAATCATGACGGGCGCGCCATCAGGCGCATGCCGCGGGTAGCCATCTGCGTATCCCATGGCAACCACGCCAATGCGGGAGGGCTGTCGGGTTGTGAAGCGTGCACCGTACCCTACCGGCTCACCCGGTGGTAGCTCACGCACACTGATGATGCGCGACTCCAGGGTCATGACTGGCTGTAACCGCTCTGCCAGAGGATGCTCGGACTCAAAAGGCGTAGCCCCGTAGAGCATGATGCCAGGGCGCACCCAATCCCCAGATACCTCCGGCCAACCGAGCACCGCAGGCGAGTTGCGCAGACTGGTAGCACCTTCCAAGCCAGCCGTGGCACGCTGGAAAACCTTGAGCTGACCGATCGTGGCTGAGCAATCCAGCTCATCGGCACGGGCAAAGTGAGTCATTTTCACAATTTCATCGACCTTGCCGGTCCCTTTGATCCGTCCATAGGCCGCCGCATAATCTTCAGGAAAAAATCCTACCCGATGCATGCCGGAATCCAACTTCAGCCAGACCCGAATGGGGGCTGGCAAAGCAGTGCGTTTAAGCGCCTCAATCTGCCAGGGTGAATGAATGACGCACCAGAGGTCATGACGGGCAATCAGTTCCAGCTCACTGGCTTCGAAAAAACCCTCCAGTAAGAGAATCGGGGCCTTGATGCCTGCCTCACGAAGCTCCAGGGCTTCCTCGATACAGGCGACAGCGAAGCCATCTGCTTCGTTTGCCAATACCTGCGCACACTGGACAGCCCCATGCCCGTAAGCGTCTGCCTTAACAACAGCCAGTGCCTTTGCCCTGCCACTAAGCTCTCGAGCAAGCCGATAGTTTTGGCGCAAGGCGTTAAGGTCGATCAGGGCACGGGCGGGACGCATGGTTATCTCTCAGAAAACAGGCGGATAGTGATGGACAGGTCGTACAAAAAGCCCGGCATAGGCCGGGCTCCTTTATTCTTTATTTACGGTAACGCAGCAATCACACTCATTTCGACCAGAATTTCCGGCTCGCAAAGCTTGGCTTCTACTGTAGCCCGTGCTGGCGCGACGCCTTCAGGCAGCCACTGATCCCAGACACTGTTCATACCGGCAAAGTGAGCATCGATATCCTTCAGATAAACCGTTACAGAAAGGATATGGTGGACGTCAGTCCCGGCCTCCTTGAGCAAGCGCTCAATGTTGGCCAAGGTCTCACGAGTCTGCTGCTCTACACCGGTATTCAGGTCTTCACCGACCTGACCGGCCAGATAAACCGTACCGTTATGAATAACGATTTCACTCATGCGGCGATTAGTGTGCAGGCGCTGGATGGCCATTCTTACGGTTCTCCTTGGAGTCGCTATAGCGGGAAATATCAAGGCCTTCAGTGCTGATCTGCGGACGCTTCTTGCCAATGATATCGGCCAGGAAGCGACCGGAGCCGCAGGCCATGGTCCAGCCCAGTGTACCGTGACCGGTATTTAGAAACAGGTTGCGATAACGGGTTGCACCCACGATAGGTGTGCCATCCGGCGTAGTAGGCCGTAATCCGGTCCAGAAGATTGCTGCTTGCAAATCACCGCCCTGCGGGTAGAGATCCTTTACGATCATCTCCAAAGTTTCACGTCTGCGCGGGTTGAGCGACAGGTCATAACCGGATACTTCTGCCATACCGCCGACCCGGATACGGTTATCGAAACGGGTCAGGGCTACCTTGTAGGTCTCATCGAGAATCGTCGACGTAGGTGCCATATCGGCGTTGGTGATTGGCACTGTGAGTGAATAGCCCTTGAGTGGGTACACGGGTGCCTTGATACCAATGGGTGCCAACAACTGCGGTGAATAACTGCCCAGCGCCAGAACATAATGATCGGCCGTTACTAGCCGGCCATCAATCCAGACACCGTTCAGGCGATCACCTACAGCTTCCAGGCGCTCGATCTTCTGACCGAAACGAAACTCCACGCCCAACTGCCGCGCCAGCTCAGCCAGCCGATTAGTAAAGAGGAAGCAATCCCCTGTCTGGTCATTTGGCAAACGTAGCGCACCGGCCAACTTGTCTTTGACGTGAGCCAAAGCGGGCTCGGCACGAGCAATGCCGTCGCGATCCAGCAGCTCATAAGGCACGCCGGAACGTTCTAGCACAGCGATATCCTTGGCAGCGGCATCAACCTGCTGCTGCGTTCGGAATACCTGCGTTGTCCCCAGCTGGCGACCTTCGTAAGCAATACCAGTCTCAGCACGCAGCTCATCCAGACAATCGCGACTGTACTCGGACAACCGCACCATGCGCTCTTTGTTGATTGCATAACGCTCAGCCGTACAGTTGCGCAGCATCTGGGCCATCCAGAGATATTGTTGGATATCACCGGTCGGCTTGATTGCCAAGGGCGCATGCTGGCTTGCCAGCCACTTGATAGCTTTAAGGGGCACACCAGGAGCCGCCCAGGGCGATGCATAACCAGGAGACACTTGGCCTGCATTGGCAAAACTGGTTTCCAGCGCAGGACCTTCCTGACGGTCTACCACCACTACTTCAAAGCCGGCCCGCGCCAGGTAATAGGCACTGACGGTACCGATTACACCACTGCCAAGCACCAGTACACGCATAACTGTGTCTCCTCGCCGCGAAGAATCGCCTACGTTTCATAAAATATGAGGCAGATATGAAAAGTATAAAAAGCCTTAAGCAGTGGTATTCACTGAATGAAAGGCTATATTTAGTGTAATTCTTCGGCTAAGACACTTTTTTTGGAGACGCTCAGGCATGCGAACCCAGCACCAAGCGAGACGCGAGCTCGATAAGATCGATCGCAACATCCTGCGAATCCTGCAGGAAGACGGTCGCATCTCGTTCACCGAACTGGGCGAGCAGGTCGGCCTGTCTACCACGCCCTGTACGGAACGAGTACGGCGACTGGAACGAGAAGGTGTGATTCTTGGCTATTCAGCCCGTCTGAATCCGCAGCACCTTAAAGCTGGCCTACTGGTCTTCGTAGAAATCAGTCTAGATTACAAATCAGGGGACATCTTCGAAGAGTTTCGCCGCTCGGTCCTGAAGTTGCCTCATGTGCTGGAATGCCATCTGGTTTCCGGCGCGTTTGATTATCTGGTCAAGGCACGTATTTCGGAAATGGCCTCTTACCGCAAGCTCCTGGGTGACATTCTGCTCAAACTGCCACATGTGCGGGAATCCAAAAGTTATATCGTGATGGAAGAAGTCAAGGAATCCCTAACCCTTCCGGTACCCGACTGAGCCCTCTGAATGCGCTACTGTTTTTCCTGGCTTGGCGTAGGCGCGCCCAACCGTTTATTGTCCGGCCTTAACGCTTCGTCAGGATCGCTTTTCATGGATTCAACGAGTAATTCCCTAACTGAACCGCACAAGCACGCTCCTTCGTACTATGCAGCCACGGCGAACCAAACGCTGGAGTTCGCTCCGCTGACAGGTGAGATACGAGCCGATGTCTGCGTAGTGGGCGGTGGGTTTTCCGGGCTTAATACGGCCATTGAGCTGGCGGAGCGTGGTTACTCGGTCGTGCTGCTGGAGGCCCACCGGATTGGCTGGGGTGCCAGTGGGCGTAACGGCGGACAACTGATCCGGGGCGTTGGCCATGATGTTGAGCAATTTCGTCCACTCGTCGGCGATGAAGGTGTACGCGCCTTCAAGCAAATGGGCTTCGAAGCGGTAGACCTGGTGCGGCAGCGCATCGAGCGCTACGGCATCGCATGCGACCTTACCTGGGGTTACTGTGATTTAGCCCTGAAGCCACGCCATATGGAACATTTCCAGGCTGAGCTGGAAGAATTGCATAGCTTGGGCTATCCACATGCGGCCCAGCTTGTCTCCCATGACAGGATTCATACCGTGGTTGGCTCGGAGCGCTATTTGGGTGCTCTCTTAGACTCCGGCTCCGGCCACTTGCACCCCTTGAATCTCGCCTTGGGCGAGGCAGCCGCTGCCCAGTCGCTAGGGGTCAGGCTGCATGAGCAATCTGCAGTGACTCAGATCGACTATGGCCCGGAAGTGCGTGTCCATACAGCACAAGGCGCAGTCCGGGCAGAAACGTTGGTATTGTGCTGCAACGCCTATCTCAAGGGCCTGGAGCCAACGCTTTCAGGCCAAGTACTTCCAGCTGGTAGTTACATCATTGCAACAGAGCCGTTGCCCGAGGCATTGGCCGAAGAGCTGCTGCCTAATAACCGTGCGGCCTGTGATCAGCAGATTACAGTCGACTACTTCCGTCTCTCACATGACCGTCGGCTCTTGTTTGGAGGCGCCTGTCATTACTCAGGCCGTGATCCAAAGGATATTGCAGGCTATATGCGTCCTAAGATGCTGAAGGTCTTTCCTCAACTCGACCGGGTCGCTATCGAATTCGAGTGGGGCGGCATGATCGGAATCGGTGCTAATCGTCTGCCTCAAATCGGCCGTCTCAAGGATCGTCCCAATGTCTTTTATGCTCAGGCGTATGCGGGCCACGGGCTGAACGCCACACACCTGGCAGGCCATCTGCTCGCTGAAGCTATTGCAGCCCAGTCAAGCGGATTCGACCTGTTCAACAAGGTTCCTCACGCTACCTTCCCAGGAGGACAGCGCCTCCGCTCTCCCCTGCTTGCCTTGGGCATGCTCTGGTATCGTTTGAAAGACGCCTTTCAATAAAAAAGCCGCGCCGGTTATCCGACGCGGCTTCTCAAGAGCAAAACGCTTACAGCCCGGTGTTCAGGCCTTTTGCCTCGTCTGCACCAATGTGAATATTCATGCACTGCACCGCTGCGCCCGCGGCACCCTTGCCTAGGTTGTCCAGGCGAGCCACCAAGGTTAGACGCTCCCCATTGCCAAACACGAACAAGTCAGCACGGTTGGTCTCATTGCAGCCCTGCACATCAAAGAAGCCTTCGTCCAGATTGCTGGCGTCTTCGACCGGCATGACGCGAATGAACTGCTCGCCTGCGTAGTGCTTGGCATACGCCGCCTGGATTGCCTCGGCATTCGCACCGTTGCTCAGGTGTTTGGCATGCAAGGGGATCGTGACAGCAAGCCCTTTCAGAAAGCTTCCTACGATAGGGCTAAAGACCGGCGCGTCATCAATACAGCTTTGCACACGCATCTCAGCTAGATGCTTATGCCCCTGGGTCATCCCATACGGCCGCGGGCTGGTCAGCTTCGGTTGGTTGTCAGCCTCATAGTCGGCAATCATTTTTTTGCCACCACCGCTATAGCCGGTCAAGGAAAAAGCCGACAGCGGATAGTCAGACGGTAAAAGCCCAGCATCGGCCAATGGACGAACCAGCAGGATGAACGCCGTAGCATGACAGCCAGGATTGGCAATACGTTTGCTGGTACGGATTTTCTCGCGCTGCCCAGCCGCCAGCTCAGGTAGGCCATAGGTCCAACTGGTGTCGGTACGAAACGCCGTGCTTGCATCAATGATGCAGGTGTTGGGGTTATCTACCAGCGATACTGCTTCGCGAGACGCGCCGTCAGGCAGGCAGAGAAAAGCGACATCCGCTGCATTGAGGAAGCGAGCGCGCTCGGCCGAATCCTTGCGTTTGTCATCGGCGATACGCAGCAGCTCGATGTCATCACGGCCGGACAGATAATCGAGCAGACGCAACCCTGTGGTGCCTTCCTGCCCGTCAACGAATACTTTGAACGTCATGGCTTGCCCTCATGCAAAACGCGCCGGCCAGGCCTTATATGAAAGTACCTAACAGCCGCAATGGAATGTGCATTGTAGCCAGACCCTCCTGCTTGACGCAGCCCTCTTACCAAACAGTTGCCTGACTCATTATAGGATCAGCACTTTTCATTGCCTTGCTGAACGTGCCCTTAAACGGTACAGCAGATCCTGCCACAGGGCTGTACTCCCTTCATTCTCAGGGGGTGTGTCTGGAGGCAGGGGGTCTTTGAGGCCACAGTAAAGTGCCTTTATAACCCTGGACACCGCCATGCAACGCCTGCTTGTCTTACCGCGCCTCCAGCCGACCCGCCTGTCTGCTCGGGGTGCTCGCTGTGCCCTTAATAGCTTATACGCCGTCTATTATGTGCTGCAGAGATGGCAGCAGAACGCCAAAACGCGAAGACAGCTGGCTTTTTTGAGCGACCGTGAACTAGCGGACATCGGTCTGACCAAAACTGAGCAACAATGCGAGCTGAACAAGCCGTTCTGGCGCTAGTCTTGTAAGGACGGTAAATACCGCGCCTTATTGTCCAGGAGATATTCATGACCCGTTTGCACCTGCTGGGCGCTGCTGCCCTGCTCAGCCTTTCTACGGCTGCCTCAGCATCCAGCTTCTTTGTTACCACCGACATGATCGTTGACGCCATCGATGCGACGTCTGACGCCACATCGGGTATCACCCATTCCCTTCGTAACGACAAGATCGTCCTGGCTGCACGCGACGATGCCGCCAGCTTTGTGGCCAGTGAAGGCAGCATCCGCGGTGTGCGCCTCGAAGCGGCCCTGGATCACATTCGAACCTTGCAACCGCAGCTGAATGCAAGCGACACCCAGCTGGCTCAGGCTATTCTTACACTGTAAGCCTATCGGAGCGGCATCACTGGTATCAGCGGTGTCGTTCCGTTAGCCTTGGCCTGTAGTTTTTCAAGAGAGCCATCCCACCTGCCTATGCGTCTGCGTTATCTTTTTATTCTAGGCATCGCCATCACCACGCCCGTTTTCGCGTTCGATCCCACTACAGGGTTTATCGTCCGTAGCCTCTATGTCACCAGCAAGGTGACGTCCGCTCCGTTCGATAACAAAGTAGTACGTGATGCACGTGACGATGCGGCATTATTTGTAGCCAGTGGCGGGGCTCAACGTAGTGTTGAACTTGAATCCGCCTTACGCTGGCTGCGTTCACATAATCCAACGCTGATAGCCAGCGATAAGGAACTGGCTGAGGCCATCCTTGCTCAATAAGCGGCTTTACCGTTTTGTTCGGGAGATTTTTCCATGCGTCGTTCCTTATTTCTTGCAGCCGCGCTAGTTCTGGGTACGTCCAGCGCAGCGCACGCTCATACCGTTGTGGCGACCAGCAACATCATCGTGCGTGCGCTGGATCGCAGTATCGATTTCACCTCCGATACCACGACCTCCATTCGTGACATGAAAGTGGTTCAGGAAGCACATAGCGATGCAGCCAGCTTTGTTGCATCCAATGGCGACATCCGAGGCGCTCAGCTCGAAGCAGCCTTCATGACCCTGCGTGAGCGTCTACCGGAAGCACGTCAGGCCAGTGATACAGAACTTGCCCAGGCGATCCTTGCACTGTGAATCCCCTTCTTAGCCGAGCTTTCCTTGAAAAGCTCGGCCGCCTCACCAGGCCAACCTTCATTTGTACCGCTTTCATCGCCTGTTTAGGTGTTGGCAACGCTAACGCAGCGCTTAGCTTGCACCTGGACGAGCAATCCTTGACGCCGGAGCAGACTCAGGCAACCCGACAACTCTTGAACGAAGCGATGGGCAAGCTGCCACCCCGCTTCAAGCAGGCGCTTGACGAGGACATTTCCGTCCGCTGGAGCCAGGATCTTGAGCCGCAGGCGTATGGCCGTGCAGACCGCCGTACCTTATTGCTTAATGAACGACTGCTACCGGCGCTGACGGATGGCAGCGATGCCCGTATTCAAACAGGCCGGCCCCATGGCACCCAGCGCGAAGAAATGCTGGCAACCGTTCTGCATGAGCTCACCCATTTCTATGACCGGGAACGAGCCTGGACCACAACCGAGCGCAAGGAGATCATTGCTTGCAGCACCCTGGCATCCTCGACCAGGTCTGCCGACCTTCCCCTTCACTGCCAAGGCCAGGCAGGGCGCCGCTACACCTTGTCAGACGATCCCCGCCTGTTGGATCTGGCGGGCTGGCAGGTCAAGGTCAAGAAGCACGGCACCCGTGAGAGTCGCAACAATTTCATCGCTCGCAGCCCTGATATTTATGAGGTAACCAACCCTCGCGAGTTCGTGGCAGTGAACATGGAATACTTCCTTCTGGACCCAAGCTACGCCTGCCGACGTCCAGCCCTAGCGCGCTACTTCACAGAGCATTTTGGCTGGTCTCCACCTCAACAAGAGACATGCTCCAGCAAACTGCCCTACCTGAACGCAGGCAGTGACTTTGGCAAGACCCCGCTGGGCTGGCTTGATCCCGAGCGCGTCTACGAAGTTGATTATCTCTTCGCTGAAGGCAACGAGCATGTCATGAGCCGCTGGGGCCATAGCATGCTGCGTTTGGTAGTCTGCGCCCCCGGACGCCCGCGTGGTCCCGACTGCCGACTGGACTTGCAGGAACATCTCGTGCTGTCCTTTCGCGCCTTCGTCAATGATGTGCAGATTTCCAACTGGGACGGGCTGACCGGCTCCTATCCTTCCCGGCTGTTTGTGCTCCCACTGGCTCAAGTGGTTGAGGAATACACCAAGATCGAGCTACGCGGACTGCAATCTGTTCCACTCAAGCTGAACCGGCAGGAAATTGCCGATCTCCTGGAGCGTACTGCTCAAACCCACTGGAGTTATGACGGACACTATTACTTTGTTTCCAATAACTGCGCCGTCGAGACGTTCAAGCTCCTGCACGACAGCGTACCGCGTCTGCAACAGACCCCGCTCGACAGCATCACGCCGATCGGTCTGCTAGACGCTTTACGCATCGAGAAAGTAGCAGATACGTCCGTACTGGACGACCAGCGCGAAGCTTTGCGGCTGGGTTACCGGTTCGACTCCTTCCGAGATCGCTTTCAATCGATGTTCAAAGTCGCCCGCGACCGGCTCAGCCTGCCTCAACAAAAGGTCGAAGACTGGCTTGAATTAGCGCCACAGCAGCGCCGCGAATGGTTCGACCGTGCCGACCTGCGCGCCAGTGCGGCGCTCCTGCTACTTGAGCAGGCCGCACTGCGACGTGAACTGCTCCTCGCTCAGAATGAGCTAAAGGACCGCTACCTGGGCCAAAATGGCGAGCTGGAAAAAGCCCGCTTCAGCAAGGCAGGCGAGGCATTACAACAACTGCTAGCCGATAGCGGTTATCTCAGCCGACCTTCGGAGCTTTTGGGAGCCGGTGGCTATGGGCTTCCACAGCCAGGCGAATGGGATAAATTGACGGCTGAAAGTCAACGCCGCCAAACCCACCTGCTCAGCTTACGCGAAACCCTCAACACGGAAGTCCGTTCTCTACTGGACAGCAAGATCCAGCACGGCCTTGATGACACCGAAGCCAACCTCAAGCAGTTAGGTGATCACCTGAGAGCCTTGCACAAGGCTTCGGGAGGACTGGAGCTGCCTTAAAGGCAGCTCTCTGCTTTCTTCGACGCGTCACTAAGCACTGTGAGCTGCTAGCATGGTCAATACTTTAGCTTATAACGATAAAAAACCTACTGACCGACCCCACCGTGACTACGATTCTTCTTGCTCTCTGGCCGCTATTCGCTCTTATCGTGGCGGGATATTGGATGCGCCGAAAAGGCTTTCCTGGCGAGGCCTTTTGGCCAGCTGCGGATCGGCTTAACTACTTCCTGCTTTTTCCGGCGCTCCTGTTCAACAACCTTGCTACAGCGCCGCTCAATGATCCTGCGCTGGCACATCTGGCACTGGCAGCCCTGACGGGACTAGGGCTTTTATGGGCCGCGCTGCTGATTGCCAGGCGTTATTATCATTGGCCCGCCGAGCGGTTTGGTGTCATTGCTCAGAGCACACTGCGTTTCAATACTTATTTAGGACTGGCGACAGTCGGCAGCCTGCTGGGTAAGACAGGCCTGGGACAGGCCGCGTTGATATTGGCTCTGATGGTCCCCACCGTGAATGTCATGTCGGTCTGGGCATTGAAAGCCGAGCGCGGCGCTCGCTTGGGAGAATTATTGCTCCCGGTGTTGCGTAACCCACTTATTTTGGCTTGCGCAGCAGGCGCATTGGTCAATTTACTTGGTTGGGGGTTACCCTTTGGAACGGATCGTCTGCTGGGCCTTCTGGCGGCCACCAGTTTACCGCTAGGGCTTTTTTGCGTAGGCGCTGCCTTGCAACTCCAACAGATTGCCGGTGAATGGCGGGCCATTGGCATGATGACTTTGTTTCGTCTGTTAGCTTGCCCTCTTCTGGCAGGGTTGATTGCTCATCTTTTAGGCCTGCCGCCACATGAACGACTGCTACTTGTTCTCTTTTTCTCGCTACCTACAGCTCCGACCGCGTATGCCTTGACTCGCCAACTGGGCGGCGACAGTGCGCTAATGGCAGGCGTAATCACATTGCAAACACTTGTGGCAGTACTCACATTACCGCTGGTAATTTCGCTGCTGGGGGGCAGCCTCCCGCAAGGTTCATGAAAGCTTGCCCGGTTAGGATCAATTATCCAAAGGGTTAATGGCCCACTTATGGCAACTGCCATGACGTGTACCTGCGGTCTAACAAAAACAAAGGATTAAATCCATGCCTCGCTTGCTCCCTACAATGGTCTCAGCCGCTCCACGCCCCTCCATACGCTACTCGTGATCCCTGAATCGCGCTTCGGTCGTTTCTTTACCTTTCACGCGTAACCGTTGGAGCTTTCCATGCTGACATTCCTTGGCTTCGCCATGGTCGTGACCTTCATGTTCCTGATCATGACCAAGCGGCTTACCCCCCTCATCGCGTTGACCATGGTGCCGATTCTCTTTGCCGTACTGGCATGGGCACTGGGTACTCACTTTGCCAGCCTTGGGCATATCCAGCTCAACTCGCTTGGCCCTATGATGCTGGATGGCTTGCGTACACTGGCACCTACCGGTGTGATGTTGCTATTCGCCATTCTGTACTTTGCCATCATGATCGATACCGGCCTGTTTGATCCGGCTGTTCGATGGATCCTGAGGCTGGTCAAGGGTGACCCCTTAAAGGTTGCCATCGGAACGGTATTCCTGACCCTGGTCGTGTCGCTTGATGGAGACGGCTCGACGACCTACATGATCTGTGTAGCGGCCATGTTCCCGCTATACAAACGCTTGGGAATGAATCCGCTGATCATGACGTGTCTGATGCTACTGTCCAGTGGCATCATGAACCTCACCCCTTGGGGCGGCCCTACCGCCCGTGCGGCCAGTGCGTTGCATGTAGACCCGGCAGATGTCTTCGTACCCATGATCCCTGCCATGCTGGCCAGCATTGTATGGCTGTTTGTCCTGGCCTATTTATACGGACGCCGCGAGCGTGCGCGACTGGGCATTCTACAAATCCATGAAAGCGAAGGTGCCAAAGTTACTGTTTCCCAATGCGAAGAGGCACGTCGCCCTCACCTGCGCTGGTTCAACGGTCTCCTAACCCTGGTACTGATGGCAGCACTGGTCAAGGGCATCCTGCCAATGCCGGTCCTGTTCATGATTGCCTTTGGCATAGCCATGACTATCAACTACCGCAACATCGATCTGCAGAAACAGCGTGTTGCCGCTCATGCAGAAAATGTTCTGGCAGTGGTTTCGCTGATTTTCGCCGCTGGCATCTTTACAGGCATCCTCTCGGGCACCGGCATGGTGGACGCCATGTCCAAAAGCCTTCTGGCTGTGATCCCTGAGGCGCTTGGCCCGTATATGGCCGTCATCACGGCGCTGGTAAGCATGCCCTTTACCTTTTTCATCTCCAACGATGCCTTCTACTTCGGTGTATTGCCTGTCTTGGCAGAAGCAGCCGGCCATTATGGTATTGCCCCAGTAGAGATTGCCCGTGCGTCCATCATCGGCCAGCCTGTGCACCTGTTAAGCCCATTAGTGCCCTCAACTTACCTACTCGTCGGTTTAGCCAAAGTGGAGTTTGGTGACCATCAGCGCTTCACGTTGAAGTGGGCGGTCGTGACATGCATGGCTATGCTGGTAACAGCTTTGTTACTAGGTGTGTTTCCACTGTTCAGCGGCGCTTGAACTAACAGAATTTTCACATTTGCCTGATTAGCTTTGTCGGTTTGTTTTCGGCACCGGTCGTGCCGACGTTAATGAGAGGAATTGGAATGGAGTGGCTGACCAGCCCGGAAATCTGGGTGGCTTTTTTTACCCTGACTGCCCTGGAAATCGTTTTAGGTATCGATAACATCATCATGATTTCGATCTTGGTGAGCCGTATGCCCAAGGCGATGCAACCACGCACACGCTTCTTCGGCCTGGCTCTGGCCATGGTAACGCGCATCCTGCTGCTGCTTTCGATCACTTGGGTGATGCGCCTGACGGCTGATTTATTCCATGTGTTTGGCCAAGGCATTTCTGGACGCGATCTCATCCTGTTCTTTGGCGGCCTGTTTCTTCTGTACAAGAGCAGTACCGAGATCTATCACGGCCTAGAGGGCGAAGAGGAAGAGAGTGACGAACCCAGTGCCAAGGGTGGTAGCTTTATCTCTACCATCGTGCAGATAGCGATCATCGATATCGTATTTTCACTGGACTCAGTCATTACCGCTGTGGGTATGGTGCAACATGTACCGGTCATGGTTGCGGCAATCATTGTTGCGGTGCTGGTGATGATGCTGGCAGCCGGTGGTATCAGCAGTTTTATCGACAAGCACCCCAGTCTGAAGATGCTCGCGCTTTCCTTCCTGATTGTCGTAGGTACAGTGCTGATTGCTGAAAGCTTTGAAATTCATGTACCTAAAGGCTACGTCTACTTTGCAATGGCGTTCTCGCTAGCGGTAGAAGCCATCAACATCCGTATGCGTACCGCAGCGGCTCGCAAGAGAGCCCAAGAAGGGCATCCTGTAAAACTGCGCAAGAACACGCCGTAAAGTTTACGGTTATGAAAGCCCCGGTTTGCCGGGGCTTTTTTATGGCCTTTTCTTTTTATAAGCGCATAAAAAAGCCCACCCGCCTTTAAGCGAGTGGGCTTTTTAGTTGCGCGGCCGGGGTCTTACACCTTGCTGCGCTCGTAACGCTTACGGTCGTTTTCGTTCAGCAGCTTCTTGCGCAGACGAATCGACTTGGGTGTCACTTCAACCAGCTCATCTTCTGCGATGAACTCCAGTGCCTGCTCAAGGGTAAACTTGATTGGCGGAACCAGAGCAATCACTTCGTCCTTACCGGAAGCACGCATGTTATCGAGCTTCTTGCCCTTGGTGGGGTTCAGCACGAGGTCATTGTCACGGCTGTTGATACCGCACAGCTGGCCTTCATAGATTTCATCGCCAGGCGCGAGGAACAGCTTGCCGCGGCTCTGCAGAGTTTCCAGCGAGTACGTCAGTGCAGTACCGGTAGCCATGGACACCAGCACACCGTTCTGACGGTTAGTCACTTCGCCAGCCTTGATCGGACCATAGTGGCTGAAGGTCGACGTCAGGATGCCAGTACCAGAGGTCATGGTCAGGAAGTTGTTACGGAAGCCGATCAGACCACGTGCTGGAATGGTGTACTCCAGGCGAACACGGCCTTTCCCGTCAGGGATCATATTGGTCAGATCACCTTTACGCAGACCCATTTGCTCCATAACGGGGCCTTGGTGCTGCTCTTCGATGTCGATGGTGACGTTCTCGTACGGCTCCTGCTTCTCGCCGGCCTCGTTCTCGATGATCACCACTTCCGGACGGCCTACAGCCAGTTCGAAACCCTCGCGACGCATGTTCTCGATCAGTACTGACAGGTGTAGCTCACCACGACCAGAAACCTTGAACTTCTCAGGAGATTCGCCCTGCTCAACGCGCAGTGCCACGTTGTGCAGCAGCTCCTTGTCCAGACGGTCCTTGATGTTACGGCTGGTTACGAACTTGCCTTCCTTGCCAGCGAATGGCGAGTCATTGACCTGGAAGGTCATCGAAACGGTCGGCTGGTCAACGGTCAGCGGCGGCAGCGCCTCGACGGTCTGCTGGTCGCACAGGGTATCGGAAATGAACAGCTCGTCCATGCCGCTGACGCAAACGATATCGCCAGCCTGGGCTTCTGGAACCTCAACGCGCTGCAGGCCATGGTGACCCATGATCTTCAGGATACGGCCGTTGCGTTTCTTACCGTCAGCACCAACAGCCGTTACAGGTGTATTGGCCTTGATGGTGCCGCGTGCGATACGGCCAATGCCGATCACGCCGAGGAAGCTGCTGTAGTCCAGCTGGGAGATTTGCATCTGGAACGGACCATTCACATCAACCTGGGGAGCCGGTACGTGATCGATGATGGCCTGGAACACGGCATCCATGTTGTCATCCATCTTCTCGTAGTCCATGCCGGCAATGCCGTTCAGGGCACTGGCATACACGATCGGGAAGTCCAGCTGCTCATCGGTAGCGCCCAGGTTGTCGAACAGGTCGAAAATCTGGTCAACAACCCAGTCAGGACGCGCGCCCGGACGGTCGATCTTGTTCACGATCACGATTGGACGCAGACCGGCCTTGAATGCCTTCTGAGTCACGAAACGGGTCTGTGGCATAGGACCGTCTTGAGCGTCAACCACCAGCAGTACGGAGTCAACCATCGACATGACACGCTCTACTTCACCGCCGAAGTCGGCGTGACCGGGTGTATCCACGATGTTGATGTTGTAGCCGTTCCACTTGATCGCCGTGTTCTTGGCCAGGATGGTAATACCACGCTCTCTTTCCTGGTCGTTGGAGTCCATGACGCGCTCGCCTTCGGCTTCCTTGCGGTCCAGCGTACCGGACAGCTTCAGCAGCTTGTCTACCAGCGTAGTTTTGCCATGGTCAACGTGGGCGATAATGGCGATATTACGAAGATTCTCGATCACTTTTTTAAGTCTCGTTATCAAGTTGAGCCGGGCCGCAGCGGCTGATCACAGCAAGCCCGACACGACATTCATCAGAATTCATTCAAGCCCAAAGGGCATTTAATCCAGAAAACAAAGGCGCTGTTGGTTTTTGCGCCTGTGGACAGCCAGACCGGCCTGCCCTCAGCCCCGGTCGGGAGGGCGATGGCGAATGCTGCCGCCAAACAGCCCGGGCTGTTTAGTCCGGGCGATAAACACGTACATTCGCATGCCCCTCATTGAGCAGATGATGAGCATGCAGGCGACTCATGACACCTTTGTCACAGTAAAGAAGGTACTGGCGACTTTCATCCAGTTCCTTGAATCGATTGTTTAGCGCAAAGAACGGCATGGCCTGAACTTCGACACCGTCTACGGCCAGAGGGTCATCCTCCTGGCTATCCGGGTGACGGATATCCAGTACGATCTGGCCCGGCAGCGCCTGGCTGACTTCTTCAACCTTCAGGTCCTTGCCAAGCTCATCGATTACCTTGTCAACAGTCATCATCGTAGCGCGCTCAAGGGCTGCGTCCAGGATGGCCATGTCGAATTTGGTTTCTTCGTGCTCGATACGGAAGCCTTTGGCCTTGGTTGTCGGGTTTACTGAAATCACGCCACAGTACTCTGGCATGTGCTTGGCAAACGCCGCGGTACCGATTCGCTCGGCCGTATCGATGATGTCCTGCTTGTGGCTGGCCAGAAGCGGACGCAGCACCAGTGTATCGGTAACGCGGTCAATTACCGCTAGGTTTGGCAAGGTCTGGCTGGAAACCTGCGAGATCGCCTCGCCCGTGACCAGCGCATCGATGTCCAGCCGCTCGGCCATACGGCTGGCAGCGCGTAGCATCATGCGCTTGAGGATAACACCCATCTGGCTGTCATCGACCTTGGTCAGGATTTCGCCCACTACCTCTTCAAATGGCACGCTGATGAACAGCACGCGCTGGGAACGACCAAACTTTTCCCACAGGTAGTGTGCTACTTCCATAACGCCCAACTCATGGGCACGTCCGCCCAGGTTGAAGAAGCAGAAGTGACTGACCAGACCGCGACGCATCATCTGATAGGCCGCTACCGTCGAATCGTAACCGCCGGACATGAGCACCAGCACCTGTTCGAGGGCTCCCAGGGGATAACCACCCAGGCCATCGTGCTGGCGATCAATCACAAACAGCCGGTCATGGCGAATTTCGATGCGCGCAAGCACTTCGGGATCTTTAAGAGAAATGCCTGCACCCTCACAGCGCTGGCGCAGTCCCCCACCAACATAGCGCTCTACATCCATAGAGCTGAAATCGTGCTTGCCCGCCCGCTTGCAGCGTAGGGAGAACACCTTGCCGCGAATGCGCTCACCAAAATGCTGGATGCATTTGTCGAGAATATCTTCGAAGTCGCCTAACGGATATTCATGGACTTCAAGGAAGTGACCAACTCCAGGCGTGCAGGTCAATCGGTCGATCATCTCCCGCAGGACTTTCGACTCGGTCTGCTGTGTTTCGACTTCCAGGTTATCCCATTCACCTTCCACCGTCAGGTTCGGGTCCAGATCTCTCAAGACCACCCGGATGTTCTTCGCCAACTGGCGAATGAAACGCTTACGCACCGGACGACTTTTGATAGTGATTTCCGGAAAGACTTTGACGATGAGCTTCATGAAATTTAAAGAAGAGCGGAAACGGCGAGAAAAGGTCGACAAGTATAGCTCAAACTGAAAGCTCTGACTTCCATTGGTCTAAATACATAAAAGCACCAATTTGGTGCTATAAAAAAACTAGAGCACGCTTTTGGTGCTCAGCGGTCTACTGTAAATGCATGGCTCATAGCAAAAGCCTAGTGTTAGTGCGGCACTGTCCATTACGGGGCACTGGCACGCTACTTGCTCCCTTGTGAGGCAGTAGCCCTTAAGCGAGGATAGGGCTCTTCTGAAAGCGCAGCCGTTTTCAGAAGTGCCCTTGCTACGGGTACACCTGATCCTGGGAGTTACGCCAACCGTTCCCAGCCTCAATCCCTCTGGAGGAAAACATGTCGAAGGCGGTTCAACTGATCAACGAAAACGACGTGAAGTGGATAGACCTGCGCTTCACGGATACCAAGGGAAAGCAGCAGCACGTCACTATGCCGGCTCGCGACGCCCTCGATGAAGATTTCTTCGAACACGGCAAAATGTTCGATGGCTCCTCGATTGCTGGCTGGAAAGGTATCGAAGCTTCCGACATGATCCTGATGCCGGACGACAGCACAGCCGTGCTGGACCCGTTCACTGAAGAGCCGACCCTGATTCTGGTCTGCGACATCATCGAACCGTCCACCATGCAGCCTTACGATCGTGATCCACGCGCCATCGCCAAGGCCGCTGAAGAATACCTGAAGTCCACGGGTATCGGTGACACTGTATTCGTAGGCCCGGAGCCCGAATTCTTCATCTTCGACGAAGTGAAGTTCAAGTCCGACATTTCCGGCTCCATGTTCAAGATTTTCTCCGAACAAGCCTCCTGGAATACCGATGCTGATTTCGAGAGCGGCAACAAGGGCCACCGTCCAGGCGTCAAGGGCGGTTATTTCCCGGTTCCGCCGGTCGATCACGACCACGAAATCCGTACTGCCATGTGTAACGCCCTCGAAGAGATGGGCCTGGTTGTTGAAGTTCACCACCACGAAGTGGCGACTGCCGGCCAGAACGAGATCGGCGTGAAATTCAATACGCTGGTTGCCAAGGCGGATGAAGTTCAGACGCTGAAATACTGCGTGCATAACGTTGCCGATGCCTATGGCAAGACTGTGACCTTTATGCCGAAGCCGCTGTATGGCGATAATGGCTCGGGCATGCACGTTCACATGTCCATCTCCAAGGATGGCAAGAACACGTTCGCAGGCGAAGGCTATGCCGGTCTGTCCGAAACGGCCCTGTACTTCATTGGTGGCATTATCAAGCATGGCAAGGCCCTGAACGGCTTTACCAACCCGGCCACCAACTCCTACAAGCGTCTGGTTCCAGGCTTCGAAGCCCCGGTCATGCTGGCTTACTCAGCTCGTAACCGCTCCGCCTCGATCCGTATTCCTTACGTTTCCAGCCCGAAAGCTCGCCGTATCGAAGCGCGCTTCCCGGATCCGGCTGCCAACCCCTACCTGTGCTTCGCCGCACTGCTGATGGCTGGCCTGGATGGCATCCAGAACAAGATCCATCCTGGCGATGCCGCTGACAAGAACCTGTACGACCTGCCGCCGGAAGAGGCCAAGCAGATCCCACAGGTATGTGGCAGCTTGAAGGAAGCTCTGGAATCATTGGATGCCGACCGCGCGTTCCTGACCAAGGGCGGCGTCTTTTCTGATGAGTTCATCGATACTTACATCGAACTCAAGAGCGAAGAAGAGATCAAGGTTCGCACCTTCGTTCACCCGCTGGAATACGACCTGTACTACAGTGTCTAAGCCACCGGCTGTATAGCAGAGGCCTCCTTCGGGAGGCCTTTTGCTTATAGACGCTTGTCATAAGGTCTCGTCAATGCAAGGCTTATGATCTAACTCTTTCTTCATGTGACGCCTGCGTCACCCTAGGAACAGGTATGCGTCTGCTGTTCGCCACTCTAGTGCTTGCTACGGCCCTGCCCGCCCATGCAGAGATCTATCGCTCGGTAGGCCCTAATGGTCAGACCGTTTTCAGCGATCAGCCTCCTCAAAACGCTCCCGCCGAGCGCGTAGAGTTGCAGCGCCCTAATACAGTGAAGACCGAGACACCTAACTCAGCCGCACCCTCTTCGCCCACGCCCGATAATGGTGCTGTTAGCAGTCAGCCCTACCAGACCTTACAGCTAGACGTGCCTGATGATGAAGCATTGCGAGCGAATAATGGTACCTTCTCAGTCAGCGCGACGGTGACCCCAGCCCTGTCACCCGGCCACCAACTCCGTCTCTTATTAGACGGGCAACCTTATGGTGATCCGACAAGAGCGCCCTTTTTCCACCTGACCAATATCGACCGTGGCACGCATCGACTTGCCATAGAAGTCATCCAGGACGAGCGTGTCGTCCAGCAAAGCGAGCCCGTCGAAATTACGGTGCAACGCATCAGCCTCAATAGCCCGAGTCGTTGATTATTACCGATGCGCTTTGTTTATCTGCTCATACTGTTTTGCCTGGCTCAGCCGACCTTTGCGGCTGTGTATACCTATACTGACTCGGAAGGTAACCGGATCTTTACGGATAACCCTCCCAAAGGCACCCAGGCCAAACCCGTGACGATTCAACCGTCCAACAGCATGCCGTCTCCTGCTGCGCCACGGACCATCAAGCTATCGCCCGCCAACCCGGATATTCACAAATCGGCGAAACCCTCTATACCCGAGCCAGCACAGATTGCGTCTTATCAGATGCTACGTATTCTAGTCCCGGAGCCAGACGCTACGATTAGAAGCAATGCAGGTGAGCTGATCGTAACAGCCACAAGCGATCCGGAGCTGATGCCCAATCATTTCTATCGGTTGATTCTGGATGGCCAGCCAGCTGGAGCTCCTGGGCGTAGTCCAGTATTTCCACTGGAGAACCTTGATCGGGGTACCCATCAAATTGCTATTGAGATCACTACGGAAGAAGGCGTCGTGATCGAGCGTACACCCAGCCAACCCTTTCATATGAAGCGTATGTCGCTTTCTCAACGTCGCCTCGCTAATCCTTGCAAGGATGATGACTGGGGCATTCGCCCCGAATGCCCCCTCTCTGAAAAACCTGAAGAAGAATAAACAGGGCTAGACTCGATGCACACATTTGGTGCAATACTGTAGGTCGCACCAAAACGAGACATCATGATTGGAACGGAAACCGCCCAAGGTTACGTGCAGTGCACGAATTACGGCCCTGCCCTAACACAGGGCAGCCTATTTATGTAGCTTGGTTTGTTTCTTGCATTTTCATGGTTCGTCATCTCAAAGCTGATCTGCCATGCCCACGGAAATGATGCATCGCCTGCTGCTGGATAACCTTACAACAGCAGTCATTCTGCTCAATGCCGAGCTACGCCTCGAGTATATGAATCCGGCAGCTGAAATGCTGTTGGCTGTCAGCGGTCAGCGTAGCCACGGTCAATTCATCAGTGAGTTGTTTACTGAATCACCGGAAGCGCTCCAAGCCTTACGTCAGGCAGTAGAACACTCGCACCCCTTTACCAAGCGGGAAGCGCTGCTAGTGTCCACGACAGGCAACAACCTGACCGTGGATTACGCTGTCACGCCCGTGCTCAGCCCGTCCAGGACATACCTCTTGCTAGAGGTCCACCCTCGGGATCGCCTCTTACGGATTACCAAGGAAGAAGCCCAGCTTTCCAAGCAGGAAACAACCAAGCTGCTGGTTCGTGGACTTGCTCACGAGATCAAGAACCCTCTGGGCGGTATCCGGGGTGCCGCGCAACTGCTCTCACGAGAGCTACCGGATGAATCTCTGAAGGACTACACGAACGTCATTATCGAGGAGTCCGATCGCCTGCGCAACTTGGTAGACCGTATGCTCGGCTCCAACAAGCTACCTAAACTGGCACGTACCAATATCCATGAGGTGCTAGAGCGTGTGTGCAGCCTTGTGGACGCTGAAAGCCAGGGCGGTATCTCGCTGGTAAGGGATTATGACCCTAGCATCCCTGATCTGCTTATAGACAAGGAGCAATTAATCCAGGCCGTGCTCAATATTGTGCGAAACGCCATGCAGGCCATCTCCGAGAATAATGAGCTACGCCTGGGACGTATAACACTGCGAACCCGTGCGCTTCGCCAGTTCACGATCGCCCATGTTCGTCATCGACTGGCATGCAAGGTCGAAATCATCGATAACGGCCCGGGTATTCCTGCCGACATGCAGGAAACCATCTTTTATCCGATGGTCAGCGGTCGTCCGGACGGGACCGGCTTGGGTTTGGCCATTACGCAAAACATCATTTCTCAGCACCAAGGCCTTATCGAGTGCCTGAGTCAACCTGGACACACTGCCTTCAGTATTTTCCTGCCGTTGGATAAGGAGCCTTTATGAGCCGTTCGGAGACCGTCTGGATCGTCGACGACGACCGTTCCATTCGCTGGGTATTAGAAAAGGCCCTTCAGCAGGAAGGCATGACAACCGTCGCCTTTGAGAGCGCCGATAGCGTCATGAACCGGCTCGGCCGCCAGCAGCCGGATGTCATTATTTCCGATATTCGTATGCCCGGCGCCAGTGGCCTGGATCTGCTGTCTCGCATTCGGGAAGTCCACCCTCGCCTACCCGTTATCATCATGACGGCGCACTCGGATCTCGACAGTGCTGTTGCCTCTTATCAGGGCGGTGCGTTCGAGTACCTTCCCAAACCGTTTGATGTCGATGAAGCTGTTGCGCTGGTCAAGCGAGCGGGCCAACATGCCCAGGAACAGCAGGGGTTCGAGGAGCCCGCTCACCTGGCGCAAACACCGGAGATCATTGGCGAAGCACCAGCGATGCAGGAAGTGTTTCGCGCCATCGGCCGGCTGAGTCATTCCAACATCACCGTACTGATCAATGGCGAGTCAGGCACGGGCAAGGAACTGGTCGCCCATGCCCTGCACCGCCACAGCCCTCGGGCTGCCGCACCGTTTATTGCACTGAACATGGCAGCAATTCCCAAAGACCTGATGGAGTCCGAACTGTTTGGTCATGAAAAGGGGGCCTTTACGGGTGCCGCCAACCAGCGTCGTGGCCGCTTCGAACAGGCCGATGGCGGTACGCTATTTCTTGATGAAATTGGGGACATGCCCGCCGACACCCAGACGCGTTTGCTACGGGTGCTGGCTGATGGCGAGTTCTATCGTGTAGGCGGCCACACACCGGTCAAGGTCGATGTGCGCATCATTGCGGCGACCCACCAGAACCTGGAAGTACTGGTCCGGGATGGCAAGTTTCGCGAGGATCTGTTTCATCGCCTAAATGTGATTCGCGTTCATATCCCTCGCTTGACCGATCGCCGGGAAGACATCCCAGCGTTGGCTAGACATTTCCTGGCGCGAGCAGCACAAGAGCTGGCGGTAGAGCCCAAGACGCTCAGGCCAGAAACCGAGGAGTACATGAAAGGCCTACCCTGGCAGGGTAACGTGCGCCAGCTCGAAAACACCTGCCGCTGGATTACGGTAATGGCCTCTAGCCGAGAAGTGCTGACTGATGACCTTCCCCCTGAGCTGCTCAGCCAACCGCAAGATGCGCAGCCCGCTGCCAACTGGGAGCAAGCCTTGCGGCATTGGGCTGATCAGGCGCTGACACGTGGACAATCAAGCCTTCTGGACAGTGCCGTACCTGCTTTTGAGCGGATCATGATTGAAACCGCTCTCAAACATACCGCTGGCCGCCGTCGTGATGCCGCACTTCTCCTAGGGTGGGGACGCAACACGCTGACTCGCAAGATCAAAGAATTGGGTATGAAGGTTGACGGTCCCGACGATGAGGGCGAGGAATAAGTCTTTTAAAAAAGGCGCCTTATAGGCGCTTTTTTTATATTTACAGCCAGTCTTAAGTACATCTCAAAAGTTGGCATGCCATCTGCTATGTACTAAGTAACCAAACTTTTGGGGACCTCGGTACAGGCAGGCTGGGGAATCCCCTTTTTATTCCAAGGCCACCTCCGGGTGGTCTTTTTTTACCTAAGCTAAACAACAGCTCTTATAAAACCCTTAAAAATCAAACAGTTAAAACCGTTCATTTAACTCATTCCAATAAGAATGAGTTTGGCCGAGCCAAAAAGCTCAAACGTTAGCCTATTGATCTCCACTCAGATGTCGCACCAAAACCGTGCATAAATCTAAACATGCCTTCATTTCGCGCATTATTAATAGCCTACTGAGATCATTGAATTTCAATCACTAATTCCCAAGTGCCATCCTCTTTTTTGTCCAGATGATCTTGAGTAACAAGGGCTCTTCCTAGCCCAACAACAAGCACATTCACATCCTTACCTTGCTGAGTGACCGACCAAGAAAAGCTCCCCGAATCCTTCATTTTTACCTGAGCGCTCTGACTACCCCCGGCCAAGCCTATGTTGGGTAAGCGAAGATTTAACGCACCGTCAGGATGATAACGTTCATAACGAAGGGGTCTGTTCAAAGACAGCACCAGGTGATAGGCCGACTTTCCAGAGGCTTCGTCAACACCCTCTGCCGCGTGTACCAAGCGAACCTGCGGAATGATCGGCTCACGAGGGCGTACATCACCATGATAAATCCGGCCGATCATCAGCCCGACCAGTAGCCCACCTAATGCCAGGGCACCTATCCAGGCCAATAGACGACGATTGCGGACCTGTAACTCCCGGCGTAGCTCTTCTGGATCATCTACTCGCTGAAGTTCACTTTCCCGAGCGGCCCTGGCTTCACGAACCTTGAGAAACAAACGGCGTATGGCATTAAACAAACGGCTCAGCATGCCACCGTTCCATAAACAGGTAATTTCCACTGCACGAAGCAGCAGCCATAGCCGTCGGGTGGGGTTACCATAGCGTTCTTTATTTCTGTATTAGCTACCATGTTTGACGTCATTCTGTTCGAGCCGGAAATTCCGCCCAATACGGGCAATATCATTCGCTTATGTGCCATTACCGGTTGCCGTCTGCATCTGATCGAGCCACTTGGCTTTGCGCTTGATGACAAGAAACTGCGGCGCGCCGGACTGGACTACCATGAATGGTCAACCGTGCGGTGTCATCCATCCCTGTCAGCTTGTATAGCAGATTTACAACCCCGCCGGCTGCTGGCCTTTTCCACCAAGGCCACACAATCCTACGCCGATATCACCTATCAGATAGGCGATGCCTTGCTGTTCGGCCCTGAAAGCCGAGGACTGCCAGCCGATATCCGCGATGCCCTTCCCCACGAACATTTGCTACGCCTTCCCATGCTGCCAGACCGCCGTAGCCTTAATCTCTCCAATGCAGTAGCCATCACCGTGTATGAGGGTTGGCGTCAATTGGGGTTTTTCATGCCGGAGTAGAGCGCGGCGGCATAAAAAAACGCCCATAAGGGCGTTTTTCAACTTACAGCCTGGATCAGGCCTGACCGGCAGTCTGCATGCGAGAGAGCTCTTGAGCATACAGCGCGTCGAAGTTTACTGGCGACAGCATCAGCGCCGGGAAGGAACCCCGTACGACCATGTTGTCCAGCGTTTCACGCGCGTAGGGGAACAGGATGTTCGGGCAGAAAGCGCCCAGAGCATGGCTCATGGAAGACGCGTCCAGACCTTTGATCAGGAAGATACCAGCCTGCTGCACCTCAGCAACAAAGGCGGTCTCTTCATTGTTCTTAACCGTTACAGTCAGTGTGAGAACAACTTCATAGAAATCTTCGTTTAACGCTTTTTGCCGAGTGGACAGGTCCAGATTGACGTTAGGCTGCCAGTCCTGACGGAAGATGTCCGGGCTCTTGGGCGCCTCGAAAGACAGGTCGCGAATATAAATACGTTGCAGGGAGAACTGAGCGCCTTCTTCAGTCTGCTGCGCTCCGTTGAGGTTATCAGTCATGACAGAACCTTATCGTTTATCGGTTGATTCAGGCAGAGAGGAGCGGGTCGAGACGGCCTGAGCGCTCGAGCGCGTACAGATCATCGCAGCCACCCACATGGGTTTCGCCAATCCAGATCTGTGGAACACTGGTCCGGCCGGCCTTACGTGTCATTTCACTGCGCACGGCGGGCTGGCCATCGACGGCAATTTCTTGGTACTTCACACCTTTACTGTCGAGTAAATGCTTGGCTCGATGGCAGTAAGGACACCAGGCACTGGTGTAGATGATAACTTCAGGCATGAAAGTACCTCCTGTCCGACAATTAGTTTTTCACGAGTGGCAGGTTTTCCCCACGCCAGGTGGAGAGACCTCCAGTCAACCGGGCCGTAGTAAACCCAGCCTGTTGTAGTGGTGTGCAGGCAGCACCAGCCTGTTGGCCGTTACTGTCGACGACGATAAGGGTCTTGTCCTTGTGCTTCTCTAATTGGGACAGGCTGCTGGCCAGTTTGTCCTGAGGAATATTCACTGCGCCGACGATGTGACCGGTAGCGAACTCCTTCTTCGGACGAATGTCCAGCACAATGCCCTGCTCTGTATTGAGAAGCTTAGTCAGCTCCGCCGTTGACAGGCTACGCCCGCTACGACGTGTCTCGTGTATCAGCAGAAGGATCAAGAGCACCAACAAGGCGCCAACAAGCAAGTAATGGTGAGTGGCGAACTCGATCAGCCGGGAAACGAATTGCATGGCACGAAGTATCCGGAGTCAAAAAATGCTGGCCAGTATACACACGCGACCTCATGCACCATACCCTGCGTGCGTGGCGTCGTTAGGCGTTTGGCAGTTACACTTCAGATAACCCGTTGCCTTTCGAAACAGCGCTAACAAGAGTCCGAAATCATGGCATTCACACCCAAACCTCTGGTCCTGATCATCCTCGACGGCTTTGGCCACAGCGAGGAAACCAAGCACAATGCCATTTACGCGGCAAAAAAGCCGGTCTGGGACCGCCTTCTGGCGACTCAACCTCATGGTCTGATCTCTGGCTCCGGCATGGATGTGGGCCTGCCTGACGGCCAGATGGGTAACTCTGAGGTCGGTCATATGAACCTGGGAGCCGGCCGCGTGGTATATCAGGATTTCACCCGCATCACCAAGGCTATTCGCGATGGTGAGTTTTTCGAGAATCCGGTCATTGGCGAAGCGGTCGACAAGGCTGTTGGTGCAGGCAAGGCTGTCCACATCCTGGGCCTGATGTCCGATGGCGGCGTCCATAGCCACCAAGACCATCTGGTTGCCATGGCTGAGCTGGCAGCCAAACGCGGCGCCGAAAAGATCTATCTGCACGCGTTTCTCGACGGTCGCGACACGCCGCCCAAGAGCGCTCAAAGCTCAATTGACCTGCTTGAAGCAACCTTTGCTCGCCTGGGCAAGGGCCGTATAGCCTCGCTCATTGGCCGCTACTTCTCGATGGACCGCGATAATCGCTGGGACCGTGTATCGGCAGCGTACAATCTCATTACGGACGGCACTGCGGAATACCATGCGGCCACTGCCACCGAGGGCCTCAATGCTGCCTATGAGCGCGGCGAGAGCGATGAGTTTGTCAAGGCAACAACCGTCGGCGCCCCCGTCAAAGTGGAAGACGGCGATGCCGTTGTGTTCATGAACTTCCGTGCTGACCGTGCTCGTGAGCTTTCACGTGCGTTCGTTGAGCCGGACTTCAAGGAATTCCCCCGCACCCGCACGCTGAACCTGACAGGCTACGTCATGCTGACGCAATATGCCGCCAGTATTCCTGCACCCAGCGCCTTTGCGCCAGAAAGCCTGAACAATGTCCTGGGTGAGTACCTGGCCAAAAATGGCAAGACTCAGCTGCGGATTGCCGAAACCGAGAAGTATGCGCACGTGACGTTCTTCTTTTCTGGTGGCCGGGAAGAGCCATTTGAAGGCGAAGAGCGCATTCTGATCCCATCACCCAAAGTCGCCACCTACGACATGCAACCGGAAATGAGCGCACCGGAAGTGACCGACAGAATTGTCGATGCCATCGAAAACCAGCGCTACGACGTCATTATCGCCAACTATGCCAATGGCGACATGGTGGGTCATACCGGCGTATTCGAGGCAGCGGTAAAGGCTGTCGAATACCTGGATGTCTGCATGGGCCGTATTGTAGAGGCGCTGGACAAAGTTGGCGGCGAAGCCATTATTACGGCAGACCATGGCAACGTCGAGCAGATGGAAGATGAGTCGACAGGCCAGGCGCATACGGCACATACCACCGAGCCGGTTCCGTTCGTTTATGTTGGCAAGCGGTCTGTTCACATCCGCGAAGGCGGTGTGCTGGCCGATGTGGCGCCAACCCTGCTCACGCTCATGGGCATGGAGCAACCCAAGGAAATGACCGGACGTACGATCATTACCGTGAATTAAGGCAGCGCCGCCTACCAATGTGCCCAATCGGGAGTATCGTTGCGTCTTAAATGGCTCAGCGGTACTCCTGTCTACGGCAGTAATCTTCCAATAAAAGAGCACCTAGTCATCTGCGGCTCGTCTCGCCGTTTTTTTTGCCAGCCGCCCCGTGCATACTAGGGCGCTTCCTCATGGGATATTTGTTACTTGATGCTTCGCGCCCTTACCCTCGTTCTTCTTGCATGCCTGCTTACTCCGGCCATGGCCGATCAGCGCGAGGATGCTCAGCGCCAGCTGGAAGCTACCAAGCGTGACATCGCCGAGCTACAGAAGCTTTTGCAAGGCATCCAGACAGAAAAGTCCGGCGTGCAAAAGCAGCTCAAAGCGACCGAAACAGAGATGGGCGACCTGGAAAAGCAGGTCAAGGATCTCCAGGATCAGCTAGACCAAAGTCAGGAAAAGCTAAACGACCTGGATGAACAGAAAAAAAAACTCGACCAATCACGCCTTGAGCAACAAAAACTAATTGCCATCCAGATTCGGGCCGCTTATCAAAGCGGCCGTCAGGAATATTTGAAGCTGCTTTTGAATCAGGAGCAGCCGGAAAAGGTCAGTCGTACCCTGACCTATTACAATTACGTCAATCAGGCCCGCCTCGATCAGCTCGCTACCTTTAACGACACCCTGAAACAGTTGGCGGGTGTAGAAAGCGACATTCGTAATGAGCAATCGCAGCTCACAGCACAGCAAGCCTCTTTGCAGGAGCGTCAGGAGAAGCTGGCCGAAGTTCGTAAGGCACGCCAGGAGACATTGGCCAAGCTGAACAGTGACTACTCCAACCGTAACCGTGCGTTGCAGTCGCGCGAGCAGGATCAGGCAGAGCTCGGCAAAGTTCTGAAGACCATTGAAGAGACGCTGGCCCGCCAGGCACGTGAGGCCGAGCAGGCTCGCCAGCGCGCATTGGCACAGGCTCGTGAGGCAGAAGAGCGTAGTCGTGCAGTCAGCAAAACGACACGACCAACGAACACACCGGGCCTTGCGGTGTCTAGTTCTGCACCAGGCTTTGGCGGTCCGTTTGCCAGTGCACAGGGCAAGCTGCCCTGGCCTGTGAATGGTCGCCTGCTGGCGCGCTTTGGTAGTCCGCGTGGTGATGACCCGCGAGCCAAATGGGACGGTGTGCTGATTTCAGCCAGCGCAGGAACCCAGGTACATGCCATTCACGCGGGCCGGGTAGTGTTTGCCGACTGGTTACGAGGGGCTGGACAGCTGGTGATTATTGATCATGGCAACGGCTACCTCAGTTTATATGGGCATAATCAAAGCTTGTTAAAGAGTGCAGGTGATCAAGTCAAGGCGGGCGAAGCGATTGCAACCGTCGGGACCAGTGGAGGTCAGGACACCCCTGCCCTCTATTTCGCCATACGTCAGAAGGGTCGTCCGTCGGATCCACTTACCTGGTGCCGTGCCCAGGGTTAGTGCCGGACACATTAGGAGCTACGCATGCCGCATTGCTTTCGTCTCACCGCCTTGGCTCTCTCGCTGATAGGGCTGAGTGGCGTCTCAACCGCCTGGGCCCAGCAACAGACGCCAGGAGAAGTGCCCGCCGCGGTGACTCCGGTTGATGGGACAGCAGCGCCACTCAACAGCGCCCCGCTTCCACTCGAAGAGCTGCGTACGTTCGCCGAAGTGATGGATCGTATCAAGGCGGCCTATGTCGAGCCGGTGGATGACAAAACTCTGCTCGAAAATGCCATCAAGGGCATGCTGAGCAATCTGGACCCTCACTCTGCATACCTTGAACCCAAGGACTTTGCAGAGCTGCAAGAAACTACCAGTGGTGAGTTTGGCGGCCTGGGTATCGAGGTAGGTCAGGAAGATGGCTTCGTGAAGGTCGTCTCCCCCATCGACGACACGCCTGCTGCCAAGGCCGGCATTCAACCTGGGGATCTGATCGTCAAGATCGATGGGCAGCCCACCAAGGGTCAGTCCATCAGTCAGTCGGTAGACAAGATGCGCGGCAAGATCGGTAGTCCGATTACGCTGACTATCGTGCGCGGCGGTGGGCGTCCTTTCGATGTCAAACTCAACCGGGCGGTCATCAAGGTTAAAAGCGTTAAAGCACAACTGCTGGAACCTAACTATGGCCTGTTGCGCCTCTCGCAGTTCCAGGTAAACACGGGCGATGAAGTGGTAAAAGCCTTCCAACAGCTACGCAAGGACAACAAGGGCAATAAGCTCAACGGCTTGGTACTTGACCTGCGCAACAACCCGGGCGGCGTATTACAGGCGGCTGTAGAAGTTGCTGATGCCTTCATGACCAAGGGGCTGATCGTCTACACGAAAGGTCGTATTCAGAACTCCGAACTGAGCTTCTCGGCCGATGCGGCCGATCCCAGCGAAGGTGTCCCACTCGTCGTTCTCATCAACGGCGGTAGTGCATCGGCAGCCGAAATCGTGGCGGGTGCCTTACAGGACTCCAAGCGTGGCATCCTGATGGGCACGGATACATTCGGCAAGGGATCGGTCCAGACTGTTCTGCCACTTAACAACGACCGTGCACTCAAGCTGACCACAGCGTTGTACTTCACGCCAAAGGGCCGCTCGATCCAGGCCCAGGGCATCACGCCTGACGTGGCAGTAGCGCCAGCCAAAGTCACACCGGAAGATAACCCAGAGTTCTTCAAGGAAGCTGATCTGGCCGGCCACCTGGGTAATGCTAATGGTGGCCCGGATCGTCCTACCGGTAGCAAGGCGCCTAATCAGACGCCTCGCCCACAGGATGATGACTTCCAGCTGTCCCAAGCCCTCAGCCTCTTGAAAGGGCTGAGCATCACGCGTAATCAGTGATCAAGCGATGGATCGGCTCGCTCTTGCTGCTTGCTCTGGCAGCAGGAGCCATTGCAGCAGAGCCACCGCGCATGAGCATCGTAATTGATGACCTGGGGCAGAACCTTTCTCAAGACCGTCGAGTCCTTGGGCTACCTGGACCTGTGACCCTGGCTATTATGCCGGATACCCTCCACGGTGCCATTCTGGCACGCGAGGCCCACAAGGCAGGCCGTACGGTCATTCTTCACCTACCCATGGACCCTGCCGGCGGACCGTTTGCGTGGCACCCTGAGCTTTCAGCCGAGGAGCGCTTGAAACGCCTTGAAAACGCCCTGGCCACTGTCCCTTATGTAAGCGGGGTCAACAATCATGAGGGCAGCCGGATGACAGCTGATCGCCCGGCCATGAGCCAGCTGATGCAAACGCTGCAGGCCAAATCCTTGTTTTTTCTGGACAGCCGCACCAGCGCAGCCACTGTAGCCGCAGCCGAGGCCCAAAAGATTGGATTAGCCAGCCTTTCCCGAGACGTATTCCTGGACAATGTAAACCAGCCCGATGCGATCGCCGCCCAGCTACAAGAGGGAGTCAGACTGGCACGCAAGCAAGGGACGGCTGTTCTCATTGGTCACCCTCGCCCGGCCACTCTCAGTGTTCTGGAGCGAGAGCTACCCAAACTGATAGCCAGCGGTATCGAGATTGTCGACGTTGAACAGATGATTGCCCTACGCAGCAACAAAGCCATGGCAGGTCATGGCAAGAATGGTGTGTATCGCTAAAATAAAAAACGGAGCCTACGCTCCGTTTTTCCACCTGTTCATGGGATTACAGGTAGTTATTGGTGATCTGATCGACTACGCCTTCTTTACGCATCTCATCCAACGTCTTCTGAAGCTTGGCGACTACGTCGTCAGGTGTGTCTTTGTTAACCGCCAGGTATAGATCGGCCTCATCGATGACCAGCGCAGTTTGCAGATCAGACACGCCTTCCTGCTTGGCCAGATACCGTGCCACAACGTCAGTAGTTGCCCAGAAGTCTATCTCACCCTTTTCCAGCTTGCTGACGTTCTCCTGATCACGCAGGGACTCGGTAAACGGAATCTTCTTGTCAGCCAGGATCTGGCTTACTGCCGAGCTCTTGTAAGTACCGATCTTGTACTTGTTCGCGCCTTCCAAGTTGGTCAGCTTGATATTGCTGGCGGTGGTCGACATCAATACCTTACGGGTCTTGCCCAAGGGTCCTACCCATTTGAATTGCGACTCACGGGCAGGTGTACGAGAGGTAGAGAACAAGGCGTAATTCGGATTTTCCAACGCCAGGTTATAGAGTCTGTCCCAAGGGAAACGCAGAGAAAGCGAGTACTTGATTCCGGCGCGTTTGAACATTTCACGGACGATATCCGTGCTGATGCCGTCAATCCCGTCATCCTTGGCAAAGTTCTTTTCGTCCACAGCCATATTGAATGGCGGGAAGTTCTCAGTCAGCAGGACCATCGAGTAGTTTCCAGAGACCTCGGCCTTTGCCGCACCTGTTCCTAACAACAGCCCTAACAACACTACACGCAATATCGACTTGGACATCACTTCAGCTCCTTGTTTCTTATAACCGCTGTGCCACCGGCAAAGCACAGTCGCATGCTTATTTAAAGATAACGCTCCAGGATGCGCTGAACCTCACCGTCCTTACGCATCTGCTCCAATGTGTTTTGCAGTTTTTGCACCACATCGTCTGGAGTTTGCTTATTTAAAGCGAGAAAAAGCTGACTTTCGTTAAACCGTAAAACGGTTTTGAAGTCGGTGATACCTTGCTGACGTGCTAAATAGCGGCCCGCGGGATCGCCCGTTGCCCATACATCGATCTGGTTGGTCTGCAGTTTCTGAACATTCTCTTGATCACGCAGTGAAAGGTCTGGATTTATGCCCTGCTTCACTAAATCCTCAGCGATTGCATCACCTTTATAGGCGCCAATGCGCAAACCCTGACGCTTTACGTCATCCAAGCTGCCAATTTTTAGCGAAGAGTCTGCTCGGGCAAGGAGAATCCAGTCATCCGGCCCAATCGGCCCAACCCACTTGAAGGAGTCTTCCCTCTCGGGGAGGCGAGCTGTTACAAATACACCGTACCCAGGTTGTTCCAGTGCGGTTTTGTAAATACGCTCCCAAGGGAAACGGAGCGTCATGGAATAGGGAATCCCAGCCCGCTTACAGGCTTCCCTGACGATATCTACGGCAATTCCGCTCAGGCTTTCTTCCTGTGCGAAGTTCTTGCCATCGACTGACATGTTGTAGGGCGGAAAATTTTCTGTCAGTAGATCAATGCGATTGTGGGCACTGGCTGCCTGCACAGCTCCGGCGCTGCTTACCAATACACTGGCCCAAAACACCATGAAAAACTTCAACATGGACACGCCTCCTGCTTTGTTTTTGGGCAGTTTCTATAACAGGAAGCGTGCCAAGCGTGATGCAAGTCTCTATTTAACGGACCACAATGCCTCGTTCAGCCATGTAAGCCTTGGCCTGAGGCACGCTGTATTCTCCGAAATGGAAGATACTGGCCGCTAATACAGCAGAGGCCTTGCCCTCTAAAATACCTGCTGCCAAATGCTCAAGGTTGCCCACGCCACCTGAAGCAATAACAGGAATATTAACGGCCTCGCTGATGGCCCGAGTGACGCCCAGATCAAAACCGCTCTTGGTGCCGTCCTGATCCATGCTGGTCAGCAGGATTTCACCTGCGCCCAAGTCCTCCATCTTTCGCGCCCAGACAACGGCATCCAGCCCGGTTGGCTTACGTCCACCATGGGTAAAGATCTCCCAACGCGGCGTTTCACCCGGGCCCGATACTTTCTTGGCGTCGATTGCCACAACAATGCATTGTGAGCCGAAACGGTCCGCCGCCTCTCCCACAAACTCAGGCGTAAAAACTGCAGCCGTATTGATCGAGACCTTGTCTGCACCGGCGTTGAGCAAGTTACGGATATCCTGTACCGAGCGAACGCCCCCACCTACCGTCAGCGGGATGAATACCTGACTGGCCATGCGCTCGACCGTATGCAGCGTAGTATCACGGCCCTGGTGACTAGCCGTAATATCCAGGAACGTGATTTCATCTGCCCCTTGCTCGTTGTAACGGCGAGCGATCTCTACTGGATCTCCAGCATCACGGATATTTTCAAACTTGACACCCTTCACCACGCGACCATTGTCCACGTCGAGGCAGGGGATGATTCTCTTGGCAAGTGCCATACGGTATCCCTCGTCTTTAGGCCTGTGTTATGCCTGGTAACGGTCGCACAAGGCTTGTGCTTCTGCCACGTCCAGGGTGCCTTCGTAAATTGCGCGACCGGTAATGGCGCCGATGATGCCGGGCGCCTTGGCATCCAGCAGATTCTGGATATCGCCCAGGTTATGGATACCGCCTGACGCAATGACAGGAATTCGGGTAGCGTTTGCCAGCGCGGCAGTAAACGGTACGTTGCATCCCTGCATCATGCCGTCACGGGCAATATCGGTATAAACGATTGCCGAAACGCCGTCAGCTTCGAAGCGCTTGGCCAGATCAATTACCTGCACTTGGCTGACTTCAGCCCAGCCATCGGTGGCAACAAAGCCATCCTTGGCATCCAGCCCAACAATGACCTTCCCAGGGAAGGCCCGGCAGGCTTCGGCGACAAATTCTGGTTCCTTAACAGCCTTGGTACCGATAATGACGTAGCTGACGCCCGCTTTTACATAGTGCTCGATCGTTTCCAGCGAGCGGATGCCACCGCCAATCTGGATAGGCAGGGAGGGATAGCGCTTGGCAATGGCGGTAACCACCTCACCATTGACCGGCTGGCCTTCGAACGCCCCGTTTAAATCAACCAAGTGCAAGCGGCGGCAACCGCCATCAACCCACTTGGCGGCCATGCTCACAGGATCGTCAGAAAAAACTGTGGAATCGTCCATACGGCCCTGACGCAGGCGCACACAGGCGCCGTCTTTCAAATCAATCGCAGGAATAATCAGCATAGATCTCTACCCAAGGCACTCAGGACGGTCTGCTTGGCGCAGGTTCAGCCCCGTCAGGAATGCATTCGCTAATGGTGATAAAACGCCATGGGTTGGCTTTAATTGTGTTCAAGCCTTGCCATGACGACTAATTCAGGCAGCCAGACTTACCAGCGTCCGTCCCAGGCAACGAAGTTCTGATAGAGCTGCAAACCACAGGTTGCACTCTTCTCAGGATGGAACTGCGTGGCAAAGCGAGAGCCGTCAGCCAACGCTGCGGTAAAGTCCACGCCATAATGACCTCGACCCGCTACCTGACGCGCATTACCGGCTTCGATGTAATAGCTGTGCACAAAGTAGAAGCGGCTCTGATCGGGGATACCATGCCAGAGCGGATGATCAAGCGTATGTGCGACCTCGTTCCAGCCCATGTGCGGGACTTTGAGCTTTTCACCATTCTCCGCCATGTCTGCAGGGAAGCGGCGCACACGGCCAGGAAACAGGCCGATGCAATCAATGCCGTTGTTTTCCTCGCTGGTTTCCATCAATGCTTGCATGCCCACACAGACGCCCAGGAACGGGCGGTCCTGGCTAACCTCGCGAACCAACGCATCGATACCCAGGCGACGAATCTCCCCCATACAGTCGCGGATAGCCCCTACGCCTGGCAGGACGATGCGATCTGCCTCCCGAATGACCTGCGGATCACCTGTGACCAGCACACGTGCGCCGCCCGAATACTCAAGCGCCTTGGCAACCGAGTGCAGGTTGCCCATGCCATAGTCGATGACTGCTACCGTCTGCATCAGAGACACCCCTTGGTAGACGGCATCTGCCCAGCCATGCGCTCGTCGTGGCTTACCGCCATGCGCAACGCACGACCGAACGCCTTGAAGACTGTCTCGATCTGGTGGTGGGTATTGATACCACGCAGATTATCGACATGCAGGGTTACCTGGGCGTGATTGACAAAGCCCTGGAAAAATTCGATGAACAGATCGACATCGAAGCCACCGACCGTAGCCCGGGTAAACGGTACGTGCCAATGCAGGCCGGGACGACCGGAAAAATCAATGACGACGCGGGACAACGCCTCGTCCAGCGGCACATAGGCATGTCCATAACGGTAGATGCCTTTCTTATCGCCGATGGCTTGGGCAAAGGCCTGTCCCAGCGTGATACCCACGTCCTCAACGGTATGGTGATCGTCGATATGCAGGTCGCCCTTGCAATGGATGTCCAGATCAATCAGCCCATGACGGGCGATCTGATCCAGCATGTGCTCAAGAAAGGGAACCCCGATGTCAAATCGGGCTTGTCCGGTGCCATCCAGATTGATGGATACCTTGACCTGGGTTTCCAGGGTATTGCGCTCGACGACTGCCTTGCGTTCGGCCATTACCTGCTCCGCGGAATGAGAGGGCAAAAAAGGGTAAACAGTATAGAAGCCACAGCCAGGAAGCAGAAGCCGTGAAAGGCATCTAAAGAGAAACAGAAGGCAAGATGGGACGAGTGGAGAGAGTCGCGGCAGGCATTGCACCTGCCGCGAGTGATGTCGCTTAGCCGAGCAGCACCGCTGTTTTACCCAGGGTAATCAGAACCCCCCAGGCCAACGGAATAACTACAACAGCCCAGGCCAGGATGACCCAAGTCTTGCTGGATGAATCAGCTGACCATTCGATCACAAGGTTATCGAAGTTGTTGTCGTTGCTTTTGGAACGCTCAACAGCAAGCTCTGCCTCAGTCATGAAGTGCTTGTCAGCCACCGGACGTACCAGCAGGTTGCAAATAAAGCCAAGGATCAACAGGCCCGACAGGATATACAGCGTGGTGTCATAGACAGCTGCACGGGGAACGCCCAGGCTCAGCTGATATTCACGCAGGTAGTTCACCAGCACCGGACCAAAAATACCGGCAGCAGCCCAGGCAGTAAGCAGGCGACCATGGATCGCACCCACCATCTGCGTACCGAAGAGGTCAGCCAGATAAGCCGGCACTGTAGCGAAGCAGCCACCATACATAGACAGGATCAGGCAGAACGTGAACACGAACAGCGCTACGCTGCCCATGTGGCTGGTCCACGGAATGATCGCGTACAAGGCAAAGCCCAGTGCAAAGAACACAAAAAATGTGACCTTACGACCGATAAAATCCGAGAACGATGCCCAAAAGAAGCGGCCACCGATATTGAAGAGGCTGAGCAGGCCTGTAAAGCCGGCCGCAATTGTGGCGATCTGCGCCAGTTGCTCCTTGCTCAAGTCGTTAAAGCGAATACCGACGTTGATCAGGCGGCCGCCAAACACTTCCTGCAGCATGGGCGATGCCATACCCAGAATACCGATACCAGCCGATACGTTCAGGCAGAGCACTGCCCACACCAACCAGAACTGGGGCGTGCGCCATGCCTTGCTGACATGCACATGGCGGCTGGTGATCATGTCATTACCGGCCTTCTTCAGCGAAGGGGACCATCCTTCGGGACGCCAACCTGGCGGCGGAACGCGATATGCCAGCGCGCCACCAACCATGAAAACAAAATAGACTCCAGCCAGGACTAGAAAGCACTGCCAGACGCCAACGTCTTCAGCCGTTGCAAAATGGCGCATCAGCATGTCTGCCAGGGGCGCACCGACCATCGCGCCACCACCAAACCCCATGATCGCCATACCGGCCGCCATGCCCCGCTTGTCCGGGAACCACTTCATGAGCGTCGAAACGGGCGAGATATAACCGAGCCCCAGGCCAATCCCCCCGATGACACCCGCCCCCAGCCAGAGGAGCCAGATATGGTGGGTGTAGACGCCCATGGCAGAAATAACCAGACCGCCACACCACAGAAACGCTGACACAATCCCTGCCTTGCGAGGGCCGGCGTGTTCCAGCCAACTGCCGAAAAAGGCAGCCGAGCATCCCAAGAACAGGAAGAACAGTGTATACATCCAGCCTAACTGGGAGATTTTCCAGTCGCAGCCCGTGGCGAACAGCTGATCAAAGAAACCCATGCTGGGCGCGCAGGCAATAGGTGCATCGATGCCAACGGCACGAGACAATGGCAACCAGAATACGGAGAAACCGTAGGCCATACCGATACACATATGAATGGCCAATGCTGCTGGTGGCACCAACCAGCGATTAAAGCCATGGGTGGCAATGATCCGTTCCTTGGACAGGAAAGCGGGACGAGCGGAGGCGCCGCTCTGTGTGAGCGTAATGCTCATGAAAAATCCCCTATATGAAGTGTTGGCGACTCGCTGAAGTGTTCGCAGGAAAAGCCGGGCATTCCCCAACGCACCGTTTTTTTCAAAAACGCGAACGAATTCTCCTTTAGTCGGGGCGCGACAATAGAGCGCACTGCATGTAAATACCAGAGCACACTGCTCAATTTTTCATACCTACGCGCCAAACGGCATTCACAACACGACAGAGAGTCTGCGTCGATATCGCGCTTCTGACGCTCATCCAGCCAAAACGACCACCTGGCAGCGTTATACTCGGCCATTACTTAAGTTTTAGATAAGGACCCGTCAATGAAAGCGTTCGGAAAAGTGCTCGGCCTTGTCTTTCTTGGGCTGTTGCTGATCATCGTGGCACTGGGCTTTGCCTTGACCCACCTGTTCGACCCCAACGATTACAAAGACGAAATCCGCCAACTTGCCCGGGACAAAGCCAATGTTGAGCTGACCCTGAATGGTGATATTGGCTGGAGCCTCTTCCCGTGGATTGGTCTGCAACTGCATGACGCCACCATCGCCAGCGCCAATACACCACAACAGCACTTGGCCAGCGTACAAAGACTTGGCTTTTCGGTGCGCGTCCTGCCGCTGCTTCACCGTGATCTCGAAATGAGCGACATTCGAGTGGATGGCCTGAATCTGACATTGGCGCGCAATGAGCAAGGTAAGGGCAACTGGGAAAATATCGGCCGCCCGGCTAACAGTTCAAACACAGGCGCCCAGACCGAACAGCCCGCCCAGCAGCCGGAGGAGAAGGAGGACACGCCTCGGCGCCCACTCAAGCTGGATATCGACAGCCTGACAGTCAAAGACTCTCGCGTTGACTACAACGATGCCCGCAGCGGTGCGCACTACGCATTCGAAGGGTTAGACCTGACTACTGGCAGCATCCGCGAGGGTACTAATATTCCATTGAAACTGCTGGGCACCCTTACGACTAACCAGCCCCCAGTCAACGCATCGGTCGTGCTGAATGGCGAACTGCGCTTTGACAATGCCTTGCAACGCTACCAACTGGACAATGCCAGCCTATCGGGCGATGCCACGGGAGAGCCTTTTGGCGGGCAGCTGCTGAAGTACTCGGCAGAGGGTCAGCTCCTTCTGGACCGGGCAGCCAAGGTTGCCGAATGGAATGGCCTGAAGCTGACCTTCAACCAATTGAAAGCGCTTGGCGAGCTCAAGGTGCATGATCTTGAAAACGCGCCCAAGCTTGAGGGAGGGCTGTCGATCGCCCAAACAGACCTGCGAGCATTTCTGAGCGGCATTGGTGTCACCTTGCCGGAAATGGCTGATGCCAACACACTCAAGCAGGTTGAATTCAATACGCGCCTGACTGGCAGCCAGAACAGCCTTGCGCTGGAGGACCTGAACCTTGTTCTTGATGGTGGCACCTTCTCAGGCCGTATTGCCGTAGAAGACCTTGCTCGCAAAGCCCTGCGCGTGGAACTCAAAGGCGACCGACTGGACCTGGATCGCTATCTGCCGGCCAAGGCCGCCGCTGCGCAACATGAGACCAATACAGCTCGCCAGAGCGAAGTGAATGCAGCCGATGTGGCTGCCAGCCAGGGCAACTCGCCGCTTCCCTCCTCCCCCACCCAGCACGCCTGGAGCAGCGAGGACATCCTTCCTATCGAACGACTGAAGGCATTGGACCTTAACGCTTCGCTCAACCTGGATCACTTTGTGGTAACCAAGTTGCCTATCGACAACGCCAGCCTCAAGATTAACGGCAAAGAAGGCCTGGTCACATTGAGCGAACTGCGTGGCGATCTGTTCAGCGGTCGCTTCCAGGCCACTGGTGCCCTTGATGTTCGAGGAATCACACCCAAACTCAACGTCACTGAACGCATCGCCCAGGTACCTGTTGAAAGGATCCTCCAGGCTCAGGGGCAAAAGCCACCTGTGCGGGGCGCTCTGGATCTGGATGCTAACCTGACTGCGCAAGGCAATAGCCAGAAGGCATGGATGGATAGTCTGGACGGAACGGCACGCTTCCGCCTGAGCAACGGCGTTCTGGCCAACGCCAACCTCGAAGGCCAGCTTTGCCAGGGTATTGCGCTACTTAACAAAAAGACGCTTAGCAGCACACATGATGGGCAAGACACACCCTTCCGCGAGCTGAGCGGTAGCCTGACGATCAACAACGGGGTAGCCAGCAACCAGGACCTTATTGCGCGCATTCCTGGCCTGACAGCCAAAGGCAACGGTGATATCGACCTGCGCGTACTCGGCCTGGACTACCGCATAGGTGTAACAGTCGAGGGCGACAAGAGCGACATGCCAGACCCGGCCTGTCAGGTCAATGATCGCTATACCGGCATCGAATGGCCTTTACACTGCCGCGGCCCACTGGAGCTGGGCGCTAAAGCCTGCCGCCTGGATCGCGAAGGCATGAGCAAGATTGTCGCCCGACTGGCGGGTGATCGACTCAATGAAAAACTGGGTGAAAAACTCGGGGACAAGGTCAGTCCCGAACTCAAAGATGCCATCAAGGGGTTATTCCACAAACGATGAATCCAGAACGCTTCTCCAGCGCTGTCCTGAACTGGTATGACATTCATGGCCGCAAGGACCTGCCCTGGCAGCAAAATATCAACCCTTACCGGGTGTGGGTCTCGGAGATCATGCTCCAGCAGACCCAGGTCAGTACGGTACTGGGTTATTTTGACCGCTTCATGGAAGCCTTGCCCGATGTCCAGGCGCTGGCGACTGCGTCTGAGGACGAAGTGCTGCATCTCTGGACAGGGCTGGGCTATTACAGCCGCGCCCGCAACCTGCACAAGACTGCAAAAATTGTCGTGGCCGAGCACAACGGTGAATTCCCCCGTGGCGTTGAAGCGCTGTCGGACCTGCCAGGTATAGGCCGCTCGACCGCCGGAGCCATTGCCAGCTTGTCCATGGACATTCGCGCGCCCATCCTCGACGGTAACGTCAAACGTGTATTGGCACGCTACTCGGCACAGTCCGGCTATCCTGGCGAGCCGGCTGTAGCCCGTGCCCTATGGGATGTAGCAGAGCGTTATACGCCGCATACACGTGTAGGCAATTACACCCAGGCGATGATGGACCTGGGCGCTACACTGTGTACGCGTAGCAAACCCACTTGCCTGCTCTGCCCGCTCAAAGAAGGATGCCAAGCCCATCGCCTTGGACGTGAGACTGACTTTCCTGAACCCAAGCCGCGAAAGACCTTACCTCAAAAGCACACGCTAATGCCGCTCATTATCAATGATGAGAATGCCATCCTGCTCTATCGACGTCCCTCCTCCGGGCTCTGGGGCGGCCTCTGGAGCCCACCCGAACTCGACACAACAGATCAACTAGAGGCACTGGCTGAACGTCATAGTCTGGTCATGGAGCATCGTCAGGCCTTACCCGGCCTCACTCATACCTTTAGTCACTTCCAGCTCAACATCGAGCCATGGTTGATTCATGTGGATAGCCGCAATCAATCCATGACCGAACCGGACTGGCTTTGGTATAACCTCGCCAATCCGCCACGTCTGGGGCTCGCGGCCCCGGTCAAAAAATTGCTCAAGCGCGCCGAAGAGGCGCTGAAAGGAGAAACCGTATGACCCGCACTGTCATGTGCCGCAAGTTAAAGCAGGAATTGCCCGGCCTGGATCGCCCGCCCTACCCAGGCGCCAAGGGCGAGGACATCTATCAGAATGTATCCAAGCAAGCCTGGGACGACTGGCAGAAACATCAGACCATGCTGATCAATGAACGCCGTCTGAACATGATGAATGCTGACGACCGTAAATTCCTGCAGCAAGAGATGGATAAATTCCTGTCAGGCGAAGAGTACGCGCAAGCTGAAGGATATGTTCCGCCAAGCGAATAAGCTGGGTGTCTACCCCTCTCATTTTGGGGTAAACACTTAAGTCTCGGTAAAAATTGAATTTTTTTTCAACTCGCGCTTGACACAAATCGTTTAGAACGGTTTAATGCGCCCCGTTGCCCAGGTAGCTCAGTTGGTAGAGCAGGGGATTGAAAATCCCCGTGTCGGCGGTTCGATTCCGTCCCTGGGCACCATAATTCAAAAAGCCCGATCAGATGATCGGGCTTTTTTTATGCCCTCATTTTCGCTCTATTACCAATCGTTGCCCCGAGCGCTTGAAAGCTATTTCCTTTCATTGCTCAGGTACTATCTCGTGCCTTTTATTTGACAATCTGCTGTCCACCAGCTGTAAAGCTTATAAATACTTGTGGATGGAGGAGCGAATGAAGCGGTTCAAGCGATGGGTCATTTCCCTGGTAGCGGGGTTAAGTCTAGGCAGCTCAGTCATGGCGGCCGATGTCCTTAAAGTAGGCGTCCAGGGTTCACTTCCGCCCTTTAGTAGCGTTAGCGCGAATGGCAAGCTAACCGGCTTTGACGTAGATATCGCGCAGGCCTTGTGTGCAGAGCTCAAAGTGCAATGCCAGTTCGTAATCACCAGCTGGGATCGCATGCTGCCCTCACTGAACGCACGTAAGTTCGATGCCATCATTTCCTCGATGTCGATTACACCGGAGCGTGAGCAGCTCGTCTCCTTCACTATCCCGTACTACATGAACAGCATTCAGTTCATTGCTGCCAAGGACAAGCCTTTCAGCACAGACCCTCGAGGACTCAAAGGCAAGGTTATTGGTGCCGGCCGCGCGACCCTTTCGGCAGATTGGCTCTCCAACCATCTGGGCGGTCAGGTCAACATGCGATTCTACGACTCTCAGGAGGAAGCCAACCAGGCCCTTGCAGAGGGGCGCGTGGATGCAGTACTCGGGGACCGCTTTGCACATTACGCCTGGTTACAGACAGCTGAAGGGCAACGTTTCGAGCTTAAAGGCGAGCCCGTCCTCCAAAAGGACCGCATTGCAATAGCGGTACGCAAGAACGACCCGTTGAAAGCCCGCCTGGATGAGGCGCTTAAAGACATCTTGGCCAACGGCACCTATCAGCAGATCAACGCCCGTTACTTTCCGTTTAGCCTCTACTGATCACAGCAGCAGGGCGGTGCGCTATGCTTCGCCGCCCTGTTAGCCTCAGTGATTGGCATGAGTAAGCTCGAACCTGTTTCCTTTCTCCAAGGCGCTGCGCTAGAAGAGCGCTTCAATGCCCTGAATAGCTTTCTGATACAGCACCAACCTCTTTGGCGACCCAAGCCATTTATCCAGCTGACGCTGCCATGGGAACAGACTTATCAGGCGCTATCCGCCTGGCTCAGAGCCCGCTCACTTGATGAGGCCGAGGCTGCTCATAACAGCCCGCACACACTCCAGGCTCCCCTGCCCTTTTCAGGCTGGGCTGAGGAGTCACGCCAGCTATGTGCTATTGGCGAACTGCCGAGGCAGCACAGTGAAGCCCCCAACGCCTGGAGTGTTGATGTCCCAGGTCGTAAATGGGAGCAGGTAGAGGCGTTCACACAGCATGCCCTATTCAGGCACCCACCTTCACACTGGCTGGACTGGTGCTCGGGCAAAGGTCATCTGGGGCGGCGCCTAAGCCTTAGTGGCACCGCATTCGACTGCCTGGAGTACGATCCCTCACTGGTAGACGCCGGACGCTGTATCAGCAAGCGTCTGGGACTGAGCGCTCATCATTACGAACAGGATGTGATGGACGAGTCTGTACTGAACAGACTAGAGACCTCCCATACCCCTGTAGCCCTGCATGCATGCGGTGATCTGCACGTGCGACTGATGCAAGTCGCCAGCGCAGCAAGGTGCTCTGCCCTGGCCATAGCACCTTGCTGCTATAACCGTATCAGCGGCGAGCAGTACCGCCCACTCTCCACAGATGCCAAAGGCTCAACTCTTCTTTTGAGCAAGGAGGATCTTGGATTACCTCTCTGTGAAACCGTAACCGCAGGTGCACGCGTGCGCCGCCAACGTGATATCTCCATGGCAAGGCGACTCGGATTTGACCTGCTCCAGCGTGAGATCCGCGAGATCGATGAGTACCTCCCTACGCCCCCTCTGCCGACCAGCTGGCTGCAACGTACGTTTCGAGACTACTGCCTGGAGCTTGCCACGCTCAAGAAACTGCCGCCTGTACCTGAGCAAGACTGGAAGGCTCTTGAGGCTGCGGGCTGGATGCGCCTGGCCACTGTTCGCAATCTTGAGCTGGTTCGTGGGCTTTTCCGACGTCCGCTTGAGCTCTGGCTGCTACTGGATCGAGCACTCTATCTGCAAGAGCAGGGCTATCAAGTCAAGTTAGGCCGCTTCTGCGACTATGACTTGACCCCACGCAACCTAATGCTATTGGCTGAGAAACCTTAAAGGGCTACAGGTGCGCGCTTTACAGGCATTGCCGGCAGAACAGCTCGCTGCAGCGCAGCTCCAGCCGGATGCTCAAAGCGCAGTCCTGCCTCTACCCTGCACTCCTCGGCGAGCCGCCCTTGATCCATTACAGCCACTCGGCGACACAGACGCTGTACCAGGCTCAGATCATGGGTAATCAGCAGAAAGGCTGTTCCTTGTGCCTCACGTATTTCGCTGAGCATGTCCAATATCTGTACCTGAAGAACTCGATCAAGGTTGGATAGCGCTTCGTCCAGCACAATGAGCGAAGGACGCGAGGCCAAAGCCCGCGCAATACCGACACGCTGGAGCTGTCCGCCACTAAGCTGGCCGGGCAGCCTATTAACCATCCCCGCATCCAGCCCCACCTGCTCTAGCAATTGGGCAGCACGCCGCAAGCAATCCAGCTTGGAAAGCCCCATCAAATGCCGCAACGGCTCAGACAGGCTCCAGCCCACGGTATGACGGGGGTTAAAGGCACTTGGCGCATCCTGGAAGACCATCTGAACGCTGCGTCGAAACGTACAAAGTGCCTCACCTTTTACGTGAGGCAGCGCTTCCCCACGAAAGCAGATCTGCCCACCTTGAGGCCTCTCAAGTCCCAGTAGCAGGCGGGCCAGCGTACTTTTACCGCTACCACTGTTTCCCAGAAGGCCAACGCTTTCCCCTTCGTCAATATGGAAATTCAGCTCACGCAATACCGTTTGCACAGGCTGGCGTGACCAAAAGCTTCCCGAGCGATAACCATGCGTAATGAACTCAGCACTGAGCAGCCTCATTCGTAACCCTCCACCCTAGTGAGCGCCTGATGCGCTGCCAAAAGGTCACGGGCTACTGCACTATGGGGTGCGCTAAACAACTGATCGACCGTCGTAGCCTCTACGATGCGTCCGTTATCCATGACCAGGACATCGTGGGCGCAACGGGCAACAACCCCCATGTCATGCGTCACCAGCAGAATCCCCAGTCCCTTCTCTTCAACCAGGCGCTCAAGTACATCGAGCACGCGGGCCTGCATAAGCAGATCAAGATCCGTCGTAGGCTCATCGGCCAGTAAAAAAGGCGTTTCAGCCAGCAGAGCCAGTGCAATCATCATGCGCTGCAGCATGCCGCCACTCATTTGAAAGGGATACAGGGAGAGCAGCTGAGAGGACGCATCCAAACCAACATCCAGCAGGCAGGCGTCCAGACGCTTTTGGGCCTCTGTCCCACGAATACCACGTAGCGTCAGCACCTCATGGGCGTGGGCCCGCATCGTCAATACGGGATTAAAGGCCGAACGAGGGTTCTGCATAATCATGGAAACCTGACGCCCGCGCAGCTGTTTTCCACTCGACAGCTGCCCATCACATAACGTTAGACCTGACGCTTTTGTCACGCCTGCAGGCAATTGATCCAATATGCCCAGGCACGTCATGGACTTGCCTGAACCACTGGAGCCTACCAGCGCTGTAATACGCCCTGTTCTGACCGTCAGACTCAAGCCATCAACCAACAACTGATCATTAGCGGCCAGGGTCAAACCCTGAACTTCCAACACCTGGCTCATCAATGTTCTCCTGCGCGCAGCGAAGGGTCGAGTCGGTCGCGCAACGCATCCCCAAGCAGATTAAAGGCCATCACGGTTAGAAAAATCATGAGGCCGGGCCAGAGCAGCAATTGAGGATGAGTCCAGAGATACTCCTTGGCGTCGTTGATCATCACGCCCCATTCCGGCGTTGGTGGGCTTACACCCAAGCCTAGGAAGGACAACCCTGATACGTGCAGCATCATGTGGCCAATATCCAGCGAGGCCAGGACCATTAGCTGTCCTAGTACACTGGGCAGGATGTGGCTGATAAAGCTTTGCAGGCGTGACGCGCCCGCCAGACCTGATGCCAACAGATAGTCACGTCCACGTAGAGAGATCACAAGACTACGGACCATTCGGGCATACCAGGCCCAGTGGGACAGTGCGATGGCTAAAATGACATTCGAAAGTCCTGTTCCCAGCACACCAATAAAGAAGAGCGCCAGAACAAATGTTGGCACGGTCATGAACAGCTCGCCGATTCGCATCAGCACCGTATCCAGTCGACCACCGATAAATCCGGCCACGCCTCCCACGACAATACCAAGCGCCAGGATCAGGCACAGCGTGAGCACCACTGTGCCCAAAGACAAACGCGTGCCTGCCATCAGACGGGACAGGACATCACGGCCCAGGTGATCGGTTCCCAACCAATGCTCCGCACTCATGCCTTGCAAGCGCTGGCTTACGTCAACGGCAGTGGGGTCATAAGGGGCCAGCCAAGGTCCCAATAACGTCAAAAGCAATAAGAGGGCTACCAACACGGCCCCCAACCATGCCCCCCATGAGCGCGACCGGGGCAAACACATTGCATTTGTTAACATACCTGTGCTCCCTCTAATCGGGTTCGAGGATCAAGCCAGGCGTACAGCACATCGACGATCAGGTTGCAGAATACAAACAGCCCGGTCATCAGCAAGGTAAAGCATTGCAATACCGGGAAATCCCGGTTGTAGACAGCACTAACCGCAAAGCGCCCCAGCCCGGGCCAGGCGAAAATCGTTTCAATAACCAGCGTACCGCCAATCAACTCCCCTACATGCATCCCGATAGCGGTCACAACAGGTAGCCAAGCGTTACGCAAGATATGTCTGCGCCAGACCTGTCCCTCCGGCAACCCACGCAGGCGTGCATATAAGACATACCGCTGCCCACTGGCCTCCAGCAGGCTAGCGCGAAGAAGCCGCGCATTGATCGATAGCGACATTAAGGCCACTGCCAGCACGGGCATGACCAGATGCTCCAGTCCGCCGCGCCCCATGGGAGGCAGCCACCCCAAGAGCACAGAAAACAGGGCTATCATCAGAAACGCTAACCAGAAGTTAGGCATTGAGACGCCAAAAAAAGCGATAAAGCGCACAAGCTGGTCCGGCCACCGACCTGGCCGCCGGGCCGCCCAAATACCCAACGGCAGGCTGACCAGTAGGGTAACGGCCAAAGCAGCCCCGCCGAGCTGAAGCGTGGCTGGCAAGTAATACAGGAGATCATCCAGGACAGGTCTTCCTGTAACGAATGACGTCCCGAAGTCCAGATGCAACGCACGCCACAGCCATACCAGATATTGCTCGGCCAGGGGGCGATCAAGCCCCAGCGTATGACGTGCCTCCGCCAGCGCCGCATCCGTAGGCGGAATTTGGGAAAGACGCAGATAATCCAGCGCAGGATCACCCCGCCCCATATGTAGCAGCACAAATACCAGCAGCGAAACTGCAAGCAGGATAGGGATTAATAAGGCCAGTCGGTAGGCGATATAACGCAGCATGAGTTAGTTTCCGGCCGGCTTCATGACCTCGAAAGGCACATCGAAAAGGGTCGAGCCGAACTGTACGTTTTCAACTGAATCACGGCTTACGCTGGTGGCGGTCAGGTACGAGATCGGCAGGTAGACCGCCTGCTCGTGGAGCGTGGTCAATAGGTGCCTGTAGAGTGTCTGACGCTTGTCTTCATCTACCGAAGCCAAGACTTCACCGATCTCCTGATCAATCATGGCCTTCATTGGCAAGCCCTTTTGTGCCTGATAATCAGCATGGCCTGCATAACGCATGGAGCTGACGAAGGAGTGAGGGTCATAGGGTGCGCCCCACGTCTCGGCAAAGATCATTCCGAAGCGCCCGTCCCGCTGGCGCTCCACCAGGGCGCCTTCGTCTTCACCTTTGAGCACAACATCAAATCCCAGACTGCCTAGATTGGCCTGGACAACTTCAGCCACGCTCTTCTGCAAAGCATTCGCTCCGTAGAAGCACAGTTCCAGACGTAGCGGCTGACCATTCTTGTAGCGAATTTTCTCGCCTGACTTCAGCACCCAACCTGCCTGCTCCAGCGCTTCACGTGCTTTGTCAGGCGAATAGTCATACGGCTTCAATCCAATGTCGGTATACGGCAGATTGGTTGAAAAAAGTGCATCAGCTCGTGGCTCCAGGTCATACAAAACGTGCTTAACGATTGCATCTTTGTTTACAGCCCAATTGATAGCCTGCCGTACAGCCAACTCATTGGTAGGCGCAAGGTTGGAATTGAGCGCGATGACACGCGTGGCCAGCGGTGCTGAAATAGCCGTATGGTAGCCCTTCCCCTTTAGTCGCTCGAATGTGTCAGCCGACACCTCCCCCTCGGACCCCTGGATCAGATCAAGCTGACCTGTTTCGAGCGCAATCGCCCGACTACTTGGATCAGGAATGACTTTTACTAGTACCTCGTCATACACAGGCCTTGGTCCCCAGTAGTAAGGGTTACGGGCAAAGCGGTCGAATTCGCCTCGGCGGCTTTCAACCAGCTGCCAAGGACCTGTCCCCACGGGTCGGCCGGGCTGGGCATCAGGCGCAGCAAACCGTAAAGGGCGAACCTGAGCCAGTTCGAGCAAAGTGGGGTAATAAGGATGTTTGAGAATCAGACGCAGCGTATTAGCGTCTGGCGTCTCAACATGGTCAATGGTTTCTACCAATTCCATCCAGGCATGCCGCTTGCGGTTTGCCATGACGGCTTCAATATTAGTTTTTGCTGCATCTGCATCAAATACACTACCGTCACTGAAGCGCACGCCGTCACGCAGGGTGAAGGTATAGATCAAGCCGTCAGGTGAAATGTCCCAGTGGGTTGCTAGCCATGGCTCGACACTACCATCGGCCCGATAGCGTACCAGCGGCTCGTAAACCATAGCTTGGGCATACATTTGGTTAGGGGAGTACCCCCGTGGATCAAGCGGCCCTGCATTGGTCGGCCAGGAGTAGGTAAGCACTTCAGCTTGTGTAAAGGCAGGCAGAATCATCCCTGCCGCCAATAAAAACGCCCCGAGCTTTCTCTTGAAGCCAAGCTGATTCACACTCCTACTCCCGTTATACATTAACAAGGACGGGAGAATAGTCAGGGAAGAGTATGATGTCTACGAGAAAACCTCATACTGAAGGTGATTGGTTTTTATGCAAAGAGTAACGATTACGCTGGATGACGACTTGCTGGCGGCTGTCGACGAGCGTGTATCCAGCCATGGCTACCAAGGCCGCTCCGAAGCCATCCGGGATCTTTTGAGAGAGGGTCTGCGAGAGCCAGTCGCCCAGGATTTACCACCCGACTCCACCTGTATCGCAACCTTAAGCTATGTCTATGACCACAGCGCCCGCGAACTTTCGAAGCGCCTGACCCGTACGTTTCATGCTCACCATGACCTTACGCTGGCAACGCTACATGTTCATTTGGATCATGGAAGCTGCATGGAGATCTCAGTGCTAAAGGGCACCACAGCAGATGTCCGCGAGTTAGCTCAGCACGTTACAGCAGAACGTGGAGTGCGCCACGGCAGAGCTTTTATCGTACCGATGTCTCATGTGGCCCATAGTCATGAGCATGACCATGAAGAACACTAGAACCTGTGGATAACTCTGTGTGCAGTTTATGTATACCCTGTAGGAAAAGCCCTGATACCAAGGCTCTCCGCGTTTTTCAATAGGTGCATAAGAAAATGAGCGCCTTATAAAAAAGCACTATAAAACTACTTGGGGACTGTTCCCGTTAAGGATTTCTTTACCTTCTGGCTCATGCTTATAGGTCAGCAATAAAAGCGAAGTTACAGAACTATTGCCATGCCGGGAGTGCAGTTAGGCTTATACACGACGCGCTCAAATCGTATAAAAGCTATTACGCCGGCACCTGTGCTGGCTATCTTGCTAACCGCTCTGGAATAGCTAACAGTGGCTTCGCTACCCGCCCCTTCTGCATAGCTCAATGACATCTGGCCTCTTGCCAGGGATGTATCGGACTATAGGCGCTGCCATGACCGTCTCGCTGCTGCTCTACGGCAATTTAGTGATCTTTACGGTCGACAAAGAATGATGTTAGCGGCCTTCCTCTTTATAATATAGCCTCATCTGCACCTTTATAGCTCTGACCAGGCTCGCACAGAGACTGGTGCAGGAAAGCAGGTTGCCTTGAGCTAGACCATTTTTCCTTCTAGGCATTCTGCTACTTATGTCTGGCCTTAAATTAATGAAGGAGCAAGCCTGACCACTGGCTATGTTCCTGGCCTACCTTTCCGGTTATTTCAAAACAGTACGGCCGGCCTGACCAATGCTCTTACAACTTCCACCCTATAAGGCTAACGCTGCTAACTGCATTATGGTTTCAGGCAGTAGCTGGTACGACATGAGCAAAGCAGCACTGGTCTAGACTCGTCTGTTGTAGGCATTTCCCTTAGCATCTCTATATAGAGGACCAACAATCGCATTCGCACGCTATAAACCCGGGATCTTCTTGAGTACTGTTCTGATGCCTTCAGGTATCTGACATTAGCCTTCCTTAGTCCGCACATCAGCTGGCTAGCAGTACGTGAGAAGACTTTCCAAATTTTGTAACATATCCACAGAGACCTTTTATCCCTGTAGGGAACCGTTTATCAGTACTTGATCGCGTATGAAATTTGAACGTCCACTCAATTTTAACCATTAAAAGGTGATCCAATTCACCCTTTAAAGGGACTATAACCACCTCTTCATCTTTTGCCCCTTGAATGAATCAATAACCAGTTATCGCAGGCATAGGGGGCAAGGAACCTTTGAATCTTCGGGCGGTCCTACCGACGGCTATAGTCACCGTTGAAGCACTCCCTGAGTCAGCGCGATGAAATCCTAAACACGTTCGGTTGTTATCGACTACGAACGTTCATCGATCGTTGTCCATGACTATTCGGTCCTGTTGAAGTTCGTGCATACGTATATGCACAAGGATGGAACTATGAATTTTAAAGAACGTGGTATTTTACATTCGAATTCATCAGCGATCTCTCTATCACATCGCTTGTTAGATTTAACAGTAATTTCTGGAACAGCTTATTTGGCTGGCTCCGTAATTCCTGGTGTCCCCATGAAGCCTGAGCACTGGGTAGTAGTATTCCTTGCTCTTTTGATATTTCATTTCCTAACCGAAATGAATCAAATGTATCTTTCATGGCGTGGTGAAAGAATATCCAATGAACTAATAAAAATATCAACTTATTGGGTATTAACATTCTCAACTGTTTTCATGGTTGATTATTTCTTTTTTAACGAATCTTTTTTAATCAGTAGCACCATGAAAGCATGGCTGGCCCTTTCGCTGATCGGCCTATGCGGATATCGGATGCTGCTGCGCTCCATCATGCACTCTCTACGCAAGGCCGGATTCAACACTCGTAGAGTGGCCATCGTAGGTGCCGACAAAATCGGCCAACGCCTTGCTCATACAATCGACAGAGCACCATGGATGGGACTGCAACTGCTCGGTTTCTATGTTGAGAACCCGCTTGACCATCCTGAACTTAACCGCAGCGAGCCCGGCTTTTCGATTCGCGGTAATCTGGAGCAATTGGTAGATGATGCTCGCGCAGGTTATATCGACAAGGTCTATATAACCCTAAGCATGGCGCACCAGGAGCACATCAACTGGCTGGTACAGGAACTCAGCGATACGACTGCTTCGGTCTATATCATCCCTGATGTCTTCATGTTCCATCTGCTACACGCCCGTAGTGAGAGCATCGATGGTCTTCCCAGCATTAGTATCTTCGATACGCCTATGGATGGCGCCAGCCTGATCGTCAAGCGCATCGAAGATATCGTTCTATCCCTGATTATCCTGTCGATCATTTCCATCCCTATGCTGGTTATTGCTATCGGCATCAAGCTGTCCTCTCCTGGCCCGGTGTTCTTCCGCCAGAAGCGCTACGGCATGGACGGCAAGCCGATCGAGGTATGGAAGTTCCGTAGCATGAAAGTCATGGAAAATGGCGAGAAGGTTACGCAGGCGACCAAGAACGATAGCCGTATCACACCCTTTGGCTCGTTCCTACGACGCACATCACTCGATGAGCTTCCCCAGTTCATTAATGTATTGCGTGGAGAGATGTCGATTGTAGGCCCAAGACCTCATGCGGTTGCTCACAACGAACAGTACCGCAAGCTGGTTCAAGGCTACATGCTGCGCCACAAGGTCAAACCCGGCATCACGGGATGGGCCCAAGTCAATGGCTGGCGTGGCGAGACAGATACCCTGGACAAGATGCAAAAGCGCATCGAGTTTGATCTGGACTACATCCACCACTGGTCCTTCTGGTGGGACGTCAAAATCATCTTCCTGACTCTCTTTAAAGGCTTCATTAATAAGAACGCTTACTGAGAACTGCTGCCGGGCCTGACCACCGGAAGGTGATTGGGCCGGGCAACAGCTGAACTTTCTAAGGTAGAGATGTCAGAGCTTGCCTGATCGAATCCCAGTAGGAGTTCAGATGCGGAAGACATGTCAGGGTGAGCTCCAGATACGATTGGCAAATGCCATCAAGAGCATCTGATTTCCCGTCTGGAAGAGTTTTCATGATTAAGTCAGTTTTAGTGGTTTGCGTTGGAAATATTTGCAGAAGTCCAATGGCCGAAACACTTCTAAGGGAAGGCCTGAAAGGGCGGAATATAGAAGTTAGTTCAGCGGGCATTGGTGCATTGGTAGGCCGCCCTATGGATAGTACGGCTCAAGAAGTACTAAGAGAAAACGGATTTGAGCTATCGACACATAAAGCTCGCCAAGCGGATGCAGAAATGCTTCGGAAGGCAGACCTTATTTTGACGATGGAAGAATTTCATTCTCGTTCTGTTGAAAGTATGGCGCCAGAAATCAAAGGGAGAGTTTTTCTGATTGGTAAATGGGTGAATAACCGCGAGGTACCCGATCCATACCGCCTCTCAAAAGAAATGTTCAAAGAAGTACATATACTTTTAGCAAAATGCGTAGATAGCTGGCTTCCATACATTAGATAAGGGGAAGAAGGAATTTCATGACCACGATGCCTCGTTTTACGGCCACTGAAGTTAAGAACGATACCGATATTAATTTTTCAGCACTGTTTGGAATCCTAATTGATTACAAATGGCAGCTTCTTTCCATTATCGGTATCTTCACTTTCCTCGGTATTGCTTATGCCATGCTGGCTACGCCCATGTATGCATCCAATGCAATGCTGCAGATCGAAGAAAAGAAAGGTGTAACACGCCTGACCGATCAAACCTCCGGCATGCCACCGCCACTTCCAGAGGCAGTGACTGAGATCGAGTTGCTTAAATCCCGCCTGGTGATTGGTAACACGGTCAAGAACCTTCATCTGGATGTTGTCGTAACGCCCAAGTACTTCCCTATCTTTGGTGGTTATGCGGCTCGTCATTTCAAACCTGAAAGCGAAGGCGAAGTCGCCTCCCCTGTTCTAGGCCTGAACAGCTTTGCCTGGGGCGGCGAAGATGTGGAAGTTGCTGAGCTGCGTGTACCTGACAGCGCTCAAGACAAACCCATGACACTGAAGGTTGAAGAAAACCAGAGCTTCACTGTTTTCGATGCTGACAACCAGATCCTGCTACACGGGACGGTTAACCAGCCTGTCGAGCAAGACGGTTACTTCATTCAGGTCAGTAAGCTGCAGGCGCGTCCTGGCACTGAATTCACAGTTGTAAAGAAGCGACTGTCTAGAACGATTCAGGAATACCAAGGCCGCATCAGCGCAGGCGAACGTGGCAAGCAGTCAGGCATTCTGTCTGTTGCTCTGCAGGACTCTGATCCTCTGCGCGCTCAGCGTATCGTTCAGGAAGTGATCGACCTGTATGTAGCCCAGAACATCGACCGTAACGCAGCAGAATCGACTCAGAGCCTTGAGTTCCTGCGCAGTCAGATTCCTTCTGTCAAGAAAGAACTGGAAGACGCGCAGCGTGCACTGAACGAGTACCAGACCACTCGCCGCTCTGTTGATATCGACAGCGAAACCAAGGGCGTTCTGGATCAAATCGTTTCGCTGGATGGCCAGATTTCCGAGCTAAACCTTAAGCGTGTTGAGATGAGCCGCAAGTTCACTACTCAGCACCCGGCGTTCCAGGCAGTACTTGGCCAGCTACGCCAGCTGGAGGTTGAAAAGGACAAGCTTGAAAAGCGCGTAGGCAACCTGCCTTCTACTCAGCAGGAACTGCTGCGCCTGCGACGCGATGTCGATGTAACGAGCCAGACCTACACCCTTATGATGAATAAGGTGCAGGAGCTTGATGTTATTCGTGCGGGTACCGTTGGTAGCGTCCGTATCATCGATAACGCAAACGCAAACATCGATGATCCTGCAAGCCCCAATAAGCCGCTGATCGTTGTTGCTGCGTTGGTTCTGGGCTGCCTGTTGGGCCTCGCCGTTATCTATACCCGTCATACCCTCAAGCGCGGTATCGAAACACCTGAAGCCATTGAACAACTGGGCCTACCGGTCTACGCATCGATTCCGTATAGCCGCAACCAGTCTGAATCCGAGAAGCTTTTTGGCCGAGGCTCCCGCAAGATTGGCGAGTCGGCGCTGCTGTCCATTGCTCATCCTACAGATCTGAGCACCGAGGCATTGCGTAGTCTGCGTACCAGTCTGCACTTCGCCATGATCGAAGCCAAAAACAACATTCTGATGATCTCGGGCCCAAGCCCTGATGTGGGTAAGTCTTTCGTCTCGTCCAACCTGGCAGCTGTCATTGCTGAGTCTGGTCAGCGCGTTCTGCTGATCGACGGGGACATGCGCAAAGGCTATATGCACAAGGTCTTCAATGTGAAGCAGAAGGACGGCCTGTCTGACCTGTTGAGCAACCGTATCGCGATCAATGATGCCATCAAGAAAACTGAAGTCGACATGCTTGATTTCATGTCTTGTGGCCAGTTCCCGCCTAACCCTTCCGAACTGTTGATGAGCCATCGCTTCACCACCGTTCTGAAGCAACTGGGCGACCTGTATGACATCGTGATTATCGATACACCGCCGATCCTAGCCGTGACCGAAGCCGCCATCATTGGTGCTCATGTAGGTACCAGCTTGATCGTAGCCCGCTTTGGCATGAACAGCGCTAAGGAGCTTGAAGCAACCAAGCGTCGCTTCGACCTCAATGGTATACCGCTCAAGGGTGTGATTCTGAACGCCGTAGAACGTAAAGCTTCCAACTATTCCTCTTACGGCAACTATCAGTACGCCTATGAGAGACCAAGCAAGAGCTGAAGCCTGTCATAGGCATCGCTTGCAGACATGGAATGGGACTGAAAAGCACCATGCATAGCATGAGAAAGCTTCAATTGAACAATGAAGCATAAAAGTCCACAGGTAGGAGCTCTTTGAGCTCCTACGTTATTTCAAGGCTTTTGACTGTTTCAGATCAGTAAATTGATTTTCTAAGCTAAAGGGATATCGATATGAACATTGCAATGGTGCTGAACTACAAGGCTCCGCAAGAAAGTATTTCCTGCGCTGAAAGCATTCTTGGTTTCTGTAAGACAATTGATCATGTTGTTCTTATAGATAACGACTCCAAGGATGGCTCCTACGAAGCAATGAAGGAATGGAAAGAAACCCAAAACATAGATCGGGTTTCTGTCATTGCCAGCCCTGTTAACAGTGGCTACGCAGGCGGCAACAACTTTGGCATGAAATGGGCACGTGAACATTTCAAGGTTGAGAACTTCTGGATTCTCAACAACGATGCCTATGTTAAAGACGACGCTTTCAAGCCGCTGCTGGAAAAAATCACCGCTGATAAAAGAACCATTGCCGGTTCAGTCATCCTGAGCTCACAGACAGGAAAGATTGAATGCTATGGCGGCGGGATCATGTATCCCCTGTTAGGCAAGTCCAAATTGCTTGGCAAAGGATTGTCCATAGATGAGATCGGCCAGCTTAACCGTGAGCCGGATTACATCATGGGCTGCAGCTTGGCCTTTAATGCTGCGATGCTGGATGAAGTTGGTTACATGGATGAGTCTTACTTCATGTATTCCGAGGAAGTAGATTGGCAGCATCAAGCGAAAAAGCACGGCATTGCACTGTATGTCGCGCCAGATAGCCAGCTCTATCACTATGGCTCCATGAGTTCAGGCGGGAAGTCAGAGTTTTACTATTACTTCCGTAACCGCGCCGCTACTCGCTTCAACAAGAAATTCTATGGCTCACCGTATGCACTTATGTCTGCGGTTTTCCTATCCGGCATAACCGTACTGAAGGAATACAAGAGTCCAAAGCTAGCCTGGTCGGGTATCAAAGGCGCATTCAAAGGGGCAACAATGCATGTCTAATGGAGTAGTAAGCCAGGCATTTGGTATCGACTTTTTCCTGGGCACCAAGGATGAGCTGCTGAAAGATATTTCAGCCAGCCTGAAAAAACCTTACACCTACATCGTTACTCCAAATATTGATCACGTCGTTCAATTTCAGGAAAACGAGAACCTGCAAAAAGCATATCGCACCGCTGACAAGCGCGTTTGCGATAGCCGTATCTTGTCGCCCTTGCTTAAATCGCTGGGCATTGAGATCAAGGAAGTCATCACAGGCAGCGATCTTACTGTCTCGCTTCTGAAAAAGGCTGACCAGGAAAACTTATCCATTACGCTGATTGGCTCGGAAGAGAAGGATGTAGCAAAGCTCAAGACGCTGTATCCCGGCGTCCAGCTGAATCACTACAACCCTCCAATGGGTTTTATCAACAAGCCTGATGAAGTGCAGAAGTGCCTCGACTTTATCTATGCCAACCCTTCAGATCTCATTTTCTACGCTGTGGGTGCACCACGGCAGGAAATGCTGGCTAGCATGGTTGATGCCACTAAACGCACAGGTGTTGGCCTTTGTATCGGAGCGTCGATCCTGTTTGCTACCGGCAGCCTGAAACGTGCGCCTGTCTGGATGCAAAAAGCCCGTATCGAATGGTTGCACAGAATGCTATCGGAGCCTCAGCGCTTGGTACGTCGTTACATTCATGACGCCACCCATATTCTTCCTATCTATTTGAAAGAAAGATCAGGAAGAAGAAGCAGTAGTGAAGAAGTAAATTAATCGATTGCGACTGCATTTTTTGGCCAGTCTGAGGACAGGGAAGACAGCCATGCTGAATGGAATGCAACGTTATGCTGGATGGGAAGCAATATGAGAGCAGTAAGCAAAAGCGGTGCCTACTTCATATTATTAATTTTCGTCTTCGTATTACATTTTGGTATTTTCGAAGAAACACCTCATAACCCGATTGGCATCCTGTATGTCAGCGAGTTGTATCTGGTTATTTGTTTAGCGTTTACAGCAGTTTATCTACTGGCCTCTGTAGGAAAAGAGCAAAAGGACTTGAAAATCCTTTTGACATACTGCGCTTACTCGTCGGTTATCTTCATTCTGCTGCCAGCGATTTTCTCGAATCTCTACTATGGGCAACCATTGATATACGGGATTATCGAAGAGCGTCGCATACTGTATTGCTTCACTTTTTCCGTCATGCTTTACCTTGCCCGGAACATGAGTGCTGCTCAATTTGAAAAGGCATTCCTGTTTGTAGGTTTCATGGCGTGCATTCTGGCGTGGATGTTCAAGTTTTCCGTATTGCCAGATCTGCGAGATAAAGTAGCGTCTTTTGACCGGCCGGATCGCTCCTCAATCGGTGCGTTAGCTCAGTGCATGACCTACTTCTACTGCATCCAGGTATGGAACAAAGGCATGTCTCCGATCGATGGCTCCCCTAGATCCAAGACGCCTTATATTGTGTTCGCCTGCTTTATTTTGCTGACATTGGTCTTTGCAACACAAACTCGCCAGCTGATCTTCCTCTCTCTCTGCTTCACGTTGCTGTGCCTGAAGAGCAAGTCGGTCATCTGGATTGTGGTATCAGGTATTTTGATTTCTCCTCTTTACCTGTTCCCGGACCTGTTAAAGGAGCTTGGACTCAATCTCGATTTCTATGCCGAATCGCTCGAAAACGGCCCTTCCGATAATGTCCGCGAACAAACGATCGGTTATATCTTTGGTCATTTGCATGCGAATAATTGGTTACCCAGCGGTTCTTTGTCTTTGATGTGGAACAATGGCTTTATTCCCCATTTCGGTGAGTACTTCTTCCTTTCCGACGTTGGGATATTTGGCACACTGTTCAGATTTGGCTTCCTGGCCTTCCTGATCATTCCGCTGACCCTGTTCTGCTACTACTACTTTGCCAAGCGCCTGCACCCTGATACCAGCTTCACCATTACTGCCCTGCTGGCGTATATGGTGATCTGGCCGCTTCAGGGTATTTTCGAGTACATGCAGGCAACTATTGCTTTCCTGCTGGTGATTCAAGCATTAAAGGCTTTCCATCGAAACACAGAAAGTCCTGCGCTGGATCCTTACGTTGAAGAACATCCTCTAATGCAGCCCAGCTTTAGATAGACCGCACTGCTCCCCTCCCCCGCCTGTCTGCCTAACCAGGGCAGACAGGCTTTCTGTACAAAAGAGCCTTCTCCATGACAATGCTGAAAAACAGCACCTGGAACATTCTGGGTGTAGTCATTCCAAGTCTCATTGCACTCCCTACCATGGGCGTTCTTTCTCGGAAGTTAGGTATTGAGCAATTCGGCCTGTTTACTCTGGCGTTTGCCATCGTAGGTTACGCCACCATTTTCGACGCAGGACTGACACGAGCCGTTATCCGGGCAGTGGCCATGCACCATGGCAATGTTGAAAAAAACAAGTCGGTTATCGCGACGGCGACCTATGCCGTGATAGGGCTAAGCATCCTTGCGGTGCTCCTGTTATGGCTAGGTGCTGGAGAGCTTGTTTCTGTACTCCACGTTTCAGCAGAAAATGTTGATGTAGCAGTGGCTGGCTTCAAGTGGCTAAGCCTTTCAATTCCACCCTTTTTGCTAACCATGATTTGGTTTTCCTACCTGGAAGGTAATGAGCGGTTTGCAGAGTTCAACCTACTGCGAACCATCACCAATTCAATTCTGGCTATTTCTCCTTTAATAGCCGTACTCATTGATGAGTCCTTTACCGCGACGGCAATAGGGCTTGTCATAGCTCGTCTTATTTCTATGGCCGTAGCGTTTATTCCTTGTTGGCGAGAGTTTCCCCCTGGCTTTTACAAGTTTGAAAAAAGTATCTTCAAAGAGCTTTTTGCGTTTGGCAGCTGGATGACTGTGAGCAACATCATCAGTCCTGTCATGGTCTACTTTGACCGCTTCATCCTGTCCAACATGATTGGCGCTCAACGTGTTTCTTTTTACACAGCGCCCTCTGAAGCCATCTCTCGTATGCTGATCATTCCCAATGCTGTTGCTCGGGTTATTTTTCCGCTACTCAGCAAACGCTCGGCTGATGCCACAGCTCAAGCTAACCGAGCATTCTGGGCACTGCTCGCTGCCTGTATAGTCATGGTGCTACCTTTATTCATACTTGCACCCATGGTCATGACCTTATGGATGGGGCCAGAGTATGGACAGGAAGGTGCACAAGTACTGCGCATCCTTCTGATTGGGTTTATTTTTAACGCACTGGCACAAATTCCATTTGCCAAAATCCAGGCCAAGGGGCATTCGAAAATTACAGCCTTTATCCATATGGCTGAACTTCTGCCTTACATAGGCTTGCTAGTAGTGTGCATACAGTTATTCTCTATCCAGGGAGCAGCTATTGCATGGTCAATAAGAGTAGCCGTTGACTTTATCGCTCTGGAAGTTATGTCACGAAAAATCAGCTAGTAGCTTATTGACATATATCAGTAAGATAAACCTAAAAATCTGATCGATTTACCTTCGGAAAGAGTGTTTCAGCAAAAGTGAACTAATTTTTTAAGTCTCTGTCACAGCCTGCGCTGATATGTATGGTTTGGTTGGATACGGAGCTGCCCCGAATTATCCAGCGCCAGGCGCGCCACAGGCCTACATGATTCATAAAGTTTCTTATGCCCAAACACGTTCTGACGCTTATAAATCGATCGGTACAAAGTTTTAATAACTTTTTTACAGCGATCAAGGAAGAAAATAGATGAAACGTACCTTTACCCTTGCACTCCTTTCTACCCTGCTTCTGCAGGGCTGCGTATGGTCTCCAGGCCAATACCTGCACCGGGATGACTTGAAGACCAACGGCTCCATTGAGGGGACAAAGGTTGAGCTGATTCCTATCACATCAGCTTATTTGAAAAACCAGGATTCTGTTAATTCGACGACTGTAAACACTGGAAACTGGCAGGAACTACTCAAGTATCAGCCATCTGCCTATCGCGTAGGCAAAGCAGATCTGCTTTACATCACTGTATGGGATCACCCTGAGCTGACTGCTCCGTCTGGCTCCCAGCAGCAGATCGAGGCCAACGGTCGCCTGGTACGTCCTGACGGCACTATTTTCTATCCGTATGTAGGCACGCTGACAGCGGAAGGCAAGACACTCGAAGAGATTCGTAAGGTTATCTCGACTCGTCTGGCCACCTTTATCGATAATCCTCAGGTCGATGTGAGCGTGCTGCGCTTTGGTAGCCAGAAGGTGACGCTATCAGGTGCATTTACCAAAGCTGACGCCATCCCGCTGACAACTGTTCCGCTGACCCTGGTCGAAGCGCTCGGTCAGGCAAGCGTTGATACCCAAACAGCCGACCTTAGTGGCCTGACGCTGGTACGTGACGGCAAGGAATACCGCCTGGATGCCGATACACTGAACCGTAAGGACTCCAAGCTATACGGTGTATACCTCAAGGATGGCGATAGCATCCACCTGCCCTATAACGACAACCGCAAGGTTTACGTGATGGGTGAAGTAAGAAGTCCGCTGGCAACCAGCTTCAAGACCACCAGCCTGACGCTGATGGATGCACTTGGCCAAGCAGGCGGTTTGAACCAGGAAACTGCCGATGCGGATGAAGTTTATGTCATCCGCGGTCCGGAGAACTTCAACTCTTCCCCATCGGCAAAAGCTCAAGTGTTCCACCTGAGCGCCTCTTCTCCCACGGCTTTTGTTCTGGCACAGCACTTTGCGTTGCAACCGCAAGACGTTGTATTCGTAGGGCCTGCCGGAATCACCCGTTGGAACCGCTTCGTCAGCCAGCTACTGGGCTCCTCGAACGTTCTTAGCTCTACTGCAAACCTCAACCAGAGCCTCAAATAAAGAAGCTTTCTGGATGATCAAGAAGCCCTTCGTTTGAAGGGCTTTTTTATGCCTCCATAAAACACCTTCATCCGTAAAGGACGATGTCTTAGCTAGGTTCTATACGAAAAGTCTTCGAGCGAAGGTCAGGCGAGGCAAAAATCGGTAAGTAAGCGGAATGTGTTGTAAATGAGCATTCCGAATCGATTTTTAACGAAGCATCACCGATGCGCAGATACTTTTCGTACAGAACTTAGCACATATAGCTTTGATCATTAATACGTCAACGCACGGTATGATTTGTGCCTCTACATCTGCTCCATACAAAAGAGTAGACTAGAACTCTAGACTTCTTAAACTATTAAAAAAGAGCTCAAGATATCCAGGATATGCTCTTTGGCTTTATTGAAATAAGCATGTAGCAGACACTAAAAAGCCCAACGTTAAAGTTGGGCTTTTTAGTTAACAGGGGAATTTAACCCAAAGAAACTTTTTCTTGCATCTTTATTGTTGGCTTCTTCTTCGTCTGTGCACCAAAGAATGCCAAATTAAGAAGACTGAAGCGACCTACTGCTTTCTTGAGTGCCACCGGTAGGATAAGCCCCAACACCATACTTACTGCAAAAGTAATCCATACATCATGGATAGCTAATTTGTTAAGTACGATACGGCTACCTGCCGTTCCGAATACATGGAATAAGTAAATCTCGAAAGAGAAATAGCCCAACCACGCTAACGGTTTGAAATAAACCCGGCGAGTGATGATCATGTAGATAGCGGTAAGCCCTAAAGCAGTCCCGACATAATCCATCCCACGGTCGCTGATAGAGAGCTGATTCCATAGGTAAGCCTGATCAACAACAACCAGTACAGCCAGTATTACGGCAATAACCAATTGCTTGGGGGCAGTATTCAGTTGATCCGCGAAGCGATAAAGCCCGAGTCCCAGAAGGAAGAAGGGAAGCAACTGGATAGCTTTGTACAAGCAGAAGAAATCAGGGAACACTTCATAGTGCAAGGAGCCCACCAGCGCTATGCAAAGGATGATCAGGTAATTCCTGAAAGAAGACAGCAGGCTGAATTTCTCCATCAGAGCAATCATGACAAAGATGCAGAAAATCGACTGCAAAAACCAGAAATGGGCATAGCTGAAGAAATAGATGCTGAATATGTCGCTCCATTCTGGCTTCGTGTTGGTATTGGGTACCACCGCCTGCGATATGAAGAAGAGCGTTGAGACAACGATCATCGGAATCAGGATTCTGCGAAATTTACCCTGATAGAAACGAGGTAGGGAGCTTGCAGAGGTGACAGGCCTCAGGGCATACACGTAGCCCGAGATGGCGGTGAAGAGCGGCATGCGAATATAAACAAGCGAGTCGTAGAGATAGCGGAGAAGTGAATCATCTGCGACTTTCATGCCTTGGTCGCCCGAACTGCCAATGACGTGACCGGCTACCATTAAAAATAGCGCCAACCCCCTGATAGTTTCGATCCTTAAATCTTTTTCGGGTTTAGTAATGCTCATTAGGCGCCCTTCCTTAAATCAATACATATGATATCGCCTGGATATCAGCCACTATTAATCCACTGACCCGAGAGAATAGGCCACTAAAAGCCCTCCGGTTTTTATATTCACTCAATACTTGACTTGTATTTGAACTGAATCACTTTCTAAGTGCCCTAAGCTGACTAACGCACAGCTTTCAAGCTTGAAAGGACACAGCCGTTTTCAATGGATATTACTGTAGTTACTTGAAAACCCGTGAAATAGCGCTCTGTCAGGCCGCTTAGCAGTACTTATTTGCCAACTATCAAACTAAACGACAGAAACGATATCGTAATGATATCAATTTTTTAGTGAGTTAAGGCAGGATAAGGACAGATCAATATTCATATCGTTCGGAGTTATCTAATTTTTTTGAGTGAAACTCATTACAAAAGATAAACGGTCCTACTTTTCAGCGGCACGCATCTGCAGTCAGATTACTTTTTAACCAACCGTAACTGCAGACACGCTATGGGCATCAAGCGTTAAACAAAGGCTTTCCCATCCAGGACTGCTTTGCGCCAACGTACGATATTGACCTTTTCCGGCAGACCGACCTGACTGAAGGGATCCTGTGCCAAAAAGGCTTCAGCCTCTTCACGGGTCTCGACATCTACGATGTAGACACTTCCGCTGGCGTTTGTACCCTCATCATCAAGCTTGGCTCCACAGGCGAGAAGCTTGGCGGCATTTTCACGGAGGAAATCCAGATGCGCAGGACGATTATCCTGGCGTAATTGAGCAGTATCCGGTTTATCCCAGGTTTCGATCAAAAAAGGCATGGCGTTTTCCTTGGTTGATAGCGTCTCCCTAGCATACCTGCATGACCAAGCCCTGAGTAAAGCGTATCGATCAAAGAGGCATGTCCTTATGCCTCGCCAACCGTGTTATGCCGCGCGGAACAAAGCGTGCGGATCAATCACAAACTTCTTGGGTACGCCTGCATCAAATTCGCTATAGCCCTTGGGTGCGTCATCCAGAGTAATTACCTCGACACCTACGATGTCTGCAATCTTGATACGGTCCCACATGATGGCTTGCATTAACTGCCGGTTGTATTTCATGACAGGCGTTTGCCCGGTATGGAAGCTGTGGGATTTAGCCCAGCCGAGGCCGAAGCGAATGCTCAGGCTACCTTGTTTGGCCGCCTGGTCAGCTGCGCCGGGATCTTCTGTCACGTAGAGGCCTGGAATACCGATCTTGCCAGCCACACGTGTAACACCCATCAGTGAGTTGAGGACTGTGGCCGGCGCCTCGTGCTGCGACCCTGAATGGCCGTGCCCGCGGGCCTCGAAGCCAACCGCGTCCACGGCACAATCCACCTCCGGCTCGCCCAAGAGCGCAGCGATCTGCTCGTGTAGTGGAGTATCCTGAGACAGGTCAGCGATTTCGAAGCCTTGTGCTTTGGCATGAGCCAGACGTACCGGATTGACGTCACCCACGATGACGACCGCAGCCCCTAACAGGCGCGCTGAAGCAGCGGCGGCGAGCCCGACAGGACCTGCGCCCGCAACATAAACTGTGCTGCCTGGCCCAACGCCTGCAGTGACTGCCCCGTGATAGCCGGTAGGCAGAATATCCGAGAGGCAGGTTAGATCACGGATCTTTTCCATGGCCCGATCACGGTAAGGGAGTTTGAGTAGATTGAAATCGGCGTAGGGCACCATGACATATTCCGCTTGGCCACCTACCCAGCCGCCCATATCCACATAGCCGTAGGCGCCGCCAGCACGGGAGGGGTTTACCGAAAGGCAGACGCCGGTGTGCTGTTCCTTGCAAGTGCGGCAACGGCCACAGGCTACGTTGAAGGGGACCGAGACGAGATCACCTACTTTAAGGGTTTCCACGCCCCTGCCTGCTTCGATCACTTCGCCAGTAATTTCGTGGCCTAGTACGAGCCCTTCGGGCGCTGTAGTACGGCCGCGCACCATGTGCTGGTCGGAGCCGCAGATATTGGTAGAGACTACCCGCAGGATCACACCGTGATCAATTTGACGCCCCTGCGGCGTTTCCATTTTGGGGAAGGGAATATTCTGTACTTCGACTTTTCCAGCGCCCAGGTAGACGACGCCTCGATTGCCTGACATACGCGGTTCCTCTTGTTGTTGTAGTAAGCCCATGAGCGGGCGTTGGTTCATAAAAAGCGGTACAACAGTGAATGCTATGGGTAGCGCTACGCTTAAGCCCTTCTGCGGCGGGTATCTTGAGCGTAGAAAACGCGAGCCGAACGTCAATGAAAGCGTGCGGTGAGCGCACGGAAAGCGGCAACTTCTACTTTTGTACGGGTTATCGTTTGGACTGCTCTTGATGGGTATCGCGCGTTGCTCAACCCATCCTGCACGTCTTAATTCATCGCGCTGCCAGAGCCGACCTACAAGGCTCAACCTATCCTTGTGAGAAAAGCGTTCGTAGTGACATGAAAGGTGGCAGGCTATAGCACCACCGTCCGGTTGGCATTCAGGAAGACGCGGCGTTCCAGGTGATACCCCACGGCCTGGGCCAAGGTCAGGCATTCAATATCTCGGCCTTTGGCCACAAGGTCTTCCGGGTAATATGCATGATCAACGCTCTCTACACCCTGGGCGATGATCGGCCCTTCGTCGAGATCGTTATTGACGTAATGGGCGGTGGCACCCACCAGCTTTACCCCCTTCTGATAGGCTTGGTGATAGGGCTTGGCGCCCTTGAAGCCCGGCAGTAGGGAGTGATGGATGTTGATTGCCCAGCCATCGAGACGGCGGCACAGCTCGGGTGAAAGCACCTGCATATAGCGTGCAAGCACGACCAGCTCCGCCTGGGTATCCTGCAACACCTGCCAGACGCGGGCTTCCTGGGCGGGCTTGTCGTGGGGATCCAGCGGAAAGTGGTGGTAGGGAATGCCATGCCAGCGGGCCAGGGGTTCAAGGTCCGGGTGGTTGGAAATCACCGCGGCCACATCCATCGGCAATTGGCCGATCCGCTGGCGATAGAGCAAGTCGTTCAGGCAATGATCGGCCTTGGACACCATGATCACCACCTTTGGGCGGTAGCCCGGCGCGGTCAGCTCCATCTGCATATCGAACGGGCCCAGGGCATCGGCAAGACCGGCACGAAAGGCGTTCTCGTCGAAGGCGGCCGGCGCTTTGAACTCCACGCGGATAAAAAAGCGCGCCGCCAAGCGGTCATCAAAGGAGTGATGTTCGGTGACGTAGCACTGCTGTTCGAACAGAAAGCGGGTCACGACGTCCACGGTCCCCAGTCGGCTTGGGCTCTGGGCAGTGAGAATCCAGGTATCAGGGGTGCGGCTCATGGATAGCTACCGAATAGGTTGGATGTTGTGGGTTGAATAACCTGGGGCCAGGAACGCAGGTATCGCTGCGCCCCACGCACCTTACTGATCAAATGTATACGTTTAACCTGTGGTATCCAGCCAAATGGTTAGTTCACGGAAGGATGGGATCGATACGCACAACCCATCCTGCGTCCGTACCCTGTCAGCTGGCGATGGCCAGCCCGTATTCGGCGCTGGCGTCCTGTAACCAGAGCCAGATGTAGTCGGCGAAGCTGCGTCGAACGACCAGTTCCCACGTCTCCTCACCGGTGTGCCTGATGACCAGCTGAGATTTGGCAAATACCGTCCCGACGGCTTTACCCACCGGGAAATTGCTGGGATGAACATCGTAGGATGTAGACTTCATCAACACGCTGCGTACACCCGGCCCTGTCAGTTCATATAAGGTCTGGCCACCGCTGACATTGACGATGGAAATATGCCGATCGCCGATGGCCTCACGAAGGCTCAGCTCGGCGGTGTACTCCTCGTCCTGCGGAACGATCAGCAGCCACTCGTCCGGCCCCAACCATTGCAGGGAGGTTTCGCCTTTTACGGTCAGGCCCAAGGCGACGGGCAGCTTCAACCCCAGAACGGATTCGACCGCCCCGGTAAAACCGGTATCGCTGGCTTCTCCCCGCAGGACCAAATGGCCCCGCAGCTTTTTCTCGCGCAAGGTTACACCTGCGCTGCCGACGCTCCGGCCCGCCAGCTTGTCGAGCTCAGCATGGAACAAGGGGGATTCGGCGCGTGCAGCGCTGGTGGGACGCTGCTGGTAAACGTTCACGTTAGACATGCTGACGCTCCCCTTTCGGATCGTAGAACACGGAAGAAACAATTTCGGCTTCGACGAAGGTGCCATCCCTGAGCGCGGCGTAGACCTTTTGTCCCATCTTGCCCAGGCCGCCCTTTACGACCGCCAAGGCGAAGCCAAAGCCCATCGAGGCGCTGTAGTAGCTGGAGGTGACGTGTCCTATCATGGTCATTGGAATCGGCTGCTGGGTGTTGAACACCAGCTGTGCGCCTTCCGGCAGAACCGCCTTGGGATTGACCGGCTTGAGGCCCACCAGCTGCTTGCGGTCTGCCTTGAGGCAATCCTGCCTATTCATGCCGCGCTTACCGATAAAGGAGAACGGCTTGTTCATGCTGACGGCCCAGCCCATGCCCAAGTCCTGTGGGGTGACGGAGCCATCAGTATCCTGACCCACGATAATGAACCCCTTCTCGGCCCGCAGCACGTGCATGGTTTCGGTACCGTAGGGTGTTAGGCCGTACTTCTTGCCAGCCTCTATCAGCTGCTCCCATACGCCCATTGCATAATCGGCCTGGACGTTAATTTCGTAGGACAGCTCGCCGGTAAAGGAGATGCGGAACACCCGAGCCGGTACGCCGCCCACGGTGCCTTCCCTCCAGCTCATGAAGGGGAACGCATCCTTGTCAAGGTCGATGTCGGTCAGCTCAGCGAGCAGGTTACGGCTTTCCGGACCAGACAGGGTCATGGTCGCCCAATGGTCAGTCACGGAGGTGAAATACACTTTTAGGTCCGGCCATTCGGTCTGGTGGTAGAGCTCCAGCCATTCGAGGATACGCGCGGCGCCGCCGGTCGTGGTGGTCATCAGGAAGTGGTTGTCGGCCAGACAGGCCGTGACGCCATCGTCCATGACCATGCCATCTTCCTTGCACATCAGGCCGTAACGGGCCTTGCCGACCTCCAGCTTGGTCCAGGCATTGGTATAGACGCGGTTAAGAAATTCACGGGCGTCCGGCCCTTGAATATCGATCTTGCCGAGGGTCGAGGCATCAAGGATGCCGACCTTTTCACGTACTGCCTTGCATTCACGGGCCACAGCGGCATGCAGATCCTCTCCGGCCTTGGGGAAGTACCAGGGACGCTTCCACTGACCAACATCTTCAAACAAGGCACCCTGCTTGACGTGCCAGCCATGAAGGGCGGTGAAACGTACCGGCTCCATGAGATGGCCGCAGTGGCGACCAGCGACGGCACCGAACGTGACCGGTGTGTAGTTAGGGCGAAACATGGTAGTGCCGACTTCGGGAATCGCCTTGTTTTGTACGCGCGCGGCGATAGCGAGGCCGTTGATGTTGCCTAGCTTGCCCTGGTCGGTGCCAAAACCCAGGGCGGTGTAGCGCTTGACGTGCTCGATGGACTCGAAACCCTCACGGCACGCCAGCTCGATACCCGCTGCCGTCACGTCATTTTGCAGATCGACGAACTGCTTGGGTGCGCGGGCCGTGGATTTTTCGTGAGGCACCTGGAAGAGTGCCAGCGAGGGCTCTTCGAAGCGGTGCTCCGCCCGGGGCACTTCACCGGCTACCGGCTTCAAACCCGCCTCGCCGGCAGCCGTAGCGCCTGCTTCAAAGCCATCAGCCAGCACGTCGCCCAAGGCGAACACGCCATTCACTGCGCCAGCACAGACGCGTTTTTGCGGAGCCGGGCCCGGCACGAACGCCTGGATATCCTCGCGCCATAGAGGGCGCCCGCCCAAGTGGGATGCCAGGTGCACCACAGGGCTGTAACCACCGGATGTGGCAATCAGGTCGCAGTTCAGCCATTCACCCGGGCTGGTGGTACGGAACCCCTTGATGTCGATAGCGGCGACGCGCGCGCCGCTCACGCGCGTTGAGCCTCGGGCCTCGGTAACCGCGGCGCCGGTCAGGACGCGAATCCCCTTCGCCCTCGCTTCTTCGACCCAGGCTCCACGCGGATTCTGGCGTGCATCGGCGATAGCAACGACTTCGCGCCCTGCTTCCAGCCAGTCCAGCGCGACACGGTAGGCATAATCATTGTTGGTGGACAGCACCAGCTTTTGTCCCGGCGCGACGCCATAGCGACGTACATACGTGGAGACGGCACCTGCCACCAGGTTTCCGGGCAGGTCATTGTTGGCGTATACCAATGGACGCTCATGGGCACCACTCGCCAGAACGACACGCTTGGCGCGGACCCGGTGCACTCGATGGCGCACCTGTCCCATCGGGGCCTTTTCGCCCAGATGATCTGTGAGACGCTGGTGAATGGTTAGAAAATTATGATCGTGATAGCCGTTGACGGTTGCCCGTGATAGCAGGGTCACGTCGGGGGTGGCGTCCAGCTCTGCGATGGCCTTAGCAACCCAATCGGCGGCGGGCTGGCCATCCAGTAGCTCGCGCGTGTCGAGCAGGCTGCCGCCAAACTCTTCCTGCTCGTCAGCGAGGATGACGCGGGCTCCGCTACGTGCAGCGGCCAACGCTGCGGCCAGACCGGCAGGTCCGGCACCGACCACCAGTACGTCACAATGCTGGTTCATGTGGTCATAGCTGTCCGGGTCGATTTCGGTCGGCACACGACCCAGCCCCGCCGCCTTGCGGATGTACTTCTCATACGTCAGCCACAGGTTTTGCGGGTACATGAACGTCTTGTAGTAGAAACCGGGCGGCATCATCTTGCCGCCGACCTTGCCAAGAATGCCCATCAGGTCATTGTTCACGCTCGGCCAGCCATTGGTGCTGGCGGCTACCAGTCCCGCGTAGAGAGGTTGCTGGGTTGCGCGCACATTAGGGATTTGGGTGGCCTCGGTAGAGCCGATCTGCATGATGGCATTGGGCTCTTCAGCCCCGGCGGCCACGATGCCGCGCGGGCGGGAATATTTGAAACTGCGCCCGATGACGTCGACACCATTGGCCAACAGGGCCGACGCCAGCGTATCGCCAGCAAAGCCCTGGTAGCGCTGGCCATTGAAGGTAAAGGTCAACGGCTGGCGACGATCGATCCGGCCACCGTGGGTAAGGCGATTGACCTGACTCATACGGTTTCTCCTTCGATAGCCTTGGCCACCACGACCGGCTTGCCGTTTACCTGTGGTTGCTCGCCAATCTTGTACGTTTCGAGAATCTCGTAGGTTTCCGTATTGCGGGTCACGTTGAAATAGCGGCGGCACCCGGTAGCGTGAACCCACAGTTCATGGTGGATACCGCGTGGGTTGTCGCGGAAAAACATGTAGTCGCCCCACTCCGCATCGGTGCAATTGTCCGGGTCCAGCGGGCGCGGGATATGCGCCTGGCCTGCCGCATGAAATTCCTCTTCGGAGCGCAGTTCCCCACAGTGAGGGCATTGGATGTGCAACATGATCAGGGCTCCTTAATGCGCGACAGCCGCCGCGCCATGCTCATCGATGAGCGCGCCGGTATGGAAACGGTCGATGGAGAACGGAACCGCCAACGGGTGCATGTCCCCTTTGGCGAGCGAAGCGGCGAAGACGTTGCCGGAGCCGGGGGTAGCCTTGAACCCACCAGTGCCCCAGCCACAGTTGAAAAACAGGTTTTCTACCGGCGTCTTGGAGATGATCGGACAGGCATCAGGCGTGGTGTCGACGATGCCTCCCCACTGGCGATTCATCCGCACACGGGAGAGGATTGGGAACATCTCGACGATGGCTTGCAGGGTGTGTTCGATGACCGGATATGAGCCGCGCTGACCATAGCCGACATAGCTATCGATACCGGCGCCGATCACCAGATCGCCCTTGTCCGACTGACTGATATAGCCATGGACTGCATTGGACATGATCACGCTGTCGATCACCGGCTTGAGCGGCTCGGACACTAGTGCCTGCAAGGGATGGGATTCTACCGGCAGACGAAAACCGGCTAGCTTGGCCATGTGCCCGGAGTTGCCGGCTGTAACGACGCCAACACGCTTGGCGCCAATGAAGCCCTTATTGGTCTCGACGCCAATAACTGCGCCATTTTCCTTACGAAAGCCAATGACCTCGGTGTTCTGGATCAGGTCTACGCCCAGTGCATCAGCTGCGCGGGCAAAACCCCAGGCCACCGCATCGTGACGGGCCACCCCGCCCCGGCGTTGTACCGTCGCGCCCATGATTGGGTAACGGGTGTTCTTGCTGCAGTCGAGGTAAGGCACTTCTTCAGCCACCTGTTTGGCGTCGAGCAGTTCACCGTCTACGCCATTCAGGCGGTTGGCACTGACGCGGCGCTCGGCCTCGCGCATGTCCTGCAACGTATGGCACAGGTTGTAGACGCCGCGCTGCGAAAACATGACGTTATAGTTCAGGTCCTGCGAGAGCCCTTCCCATAGCTTCATCGCATGCTCATACAAGTGAGCCGATTCGTCCCACAGGTAGTTGGACCGTACGATGGTGGTGTTGCGCGCGGTATTGCCGCCGCCCAGCCAGCCCTTTTCGATCACCGCAACGTTTTTGACGCCATGTTCCTTGGCCAGATAATAGGCCGTTGCCAGACCATGACCACCGCCGCCTACGACAATTACGTCATACACCGGCTTGGGGGTTGGCGTGCGCCACATGCGTTGCCAGTTTTCATGATGGCTGAGGGAATGCTTGAGAAGGCCGAAACCGGAATAGCGCTGCATCTGTTTGACTCCTGAACCTGTCCCCACGCATGAATGAGGATTTTCGTAGGGTGGCCTATGGCTAGCTGACTCAATCGAACAGGGGTGGGTTACGCGCCTGCCAACCTACCTTATGAAGGGCTAATTAGCGGTAGACGGGATAATCCGCGCAGAGCCCGGCTACACGCTCAGCCACATGCGCCTCCACATCGGCATCGCCCAGGTGATCGAGGATGTCGCAGATCCACCCAGCCAGCTCCTGGCACTGGGCCACACCCAGTCCACGTGTGGTCACGGCCGGGGTGCCGATTCGCAGGCCGGAGGTCACGAAGGGCGACTGAGGATCATTGGGCACGGCGTTCTTGTTGACCGTGATACCGGCGCGCCCCAGGGCGGCGTCGGCATCCTTGCCTGTCATGCCCTGCTTGATCAGGCTGACCAGGAACAGATGATTATCCGTCCCGCCGGAGACCACGTCATAGCCGCGCTTGATAAACACCGCGGCCATGGCCTGGGCATTGTGGATGACCTGCTGCTGATAGGCCTTGAACCCAGGCTCCAGCGCCTCCTTGAAGCACACCGCTTTGGCTGCGATCACATGCATCAGCGGGCCGCCCTGGCCTCCCGGGAAGACGGCGGAATTGAATTTTTTCTCCAGCTCCTCGTTGGCTTTCGCCAGAATCAGCCCACCGCGAGGGCCACGCAGGGTCTTGTGGGTTGTAGTGGTGACCACATCGGCAAACGGGATGGGATTAGGGTACAGGCCCGCCGCAACCAGCCCCGCCACATGAGCCATGTCAACGAACAGATAGGCACCGACCTTATCGGCAATCTCACGGAAACGTGGAAAATCGAGCGTTTTCGAGTAGGCGGAAAAACCGGCAATGATCATTTTCGGCTGATGCTCGACGGCCAGGCGCTCAATCTCGTCATAATCGATCAGGCCTGTGGCGGGATTCAGTCCGTATTGCACCGCGTTATAGAGCTTTCCGGAAAAGCTGACCTTGGCACCATGGGTCAGGTGTCCCCCATGAGCCAGACTCATGCCCAGCACTGTGTCACCCGCTTGCAGCAAAGCCAGGAAGACCGCCGCGTTGGCCTGGGAGCCAGAGTGCGGCTGAACATTGGCATAGTCGGCACCAAAGAGCTGCTTGGCCCGCTCGATGGCCAACTGCTCGACCTTATCGACGAACTCGCAACCACCGTAGTAGCGCTTGCCCGGGTAGCCTTCGGCATATTTGTTGGTCAGCCCGCTGCCCTGCGCTTCCATCACCCGCTGGCTGGTGTAGTTCTCTGAGGCGATCAATTCGATGTGGGCTTCCTGGCGGCGCTCTTCCTCACTCATCGCGGCGAACAAGGCGTCGTCGTAACCCTGGATGCGGTCTTGCTTGGTAAACATCGTGTCTCTCCTGCAGCGCAGCGGAAGGCCGATATGGCCATCAATGGCTGTTCCCTAGAGATGATGGTAGGGCTGGGGCTGTACAGCGGAATGCCTGTTCACGCCACAAGACGGTGCGTTTGCGACATTGCCTTTATGTTCATGATTTGAAAGGCGCTGATCGCTTTCAAATTGCCGTTAGGGCGCCATCCGATTTATAGGTCAACATTGATCACACCACCGGAGCTAAAGCGCCCTTCTCCTAAGCCTCAACAAAGGATATTCAGGTGGGCTCTTAAGATCGCTAGGGACGTCCGGATGCATACAAGAAACGGATGCGGCCATTGCCCATAACAAGACATCTTTTAATGGGGCCTACGTTACTGCCGATACGATAGCCAACAGGCCTAGGGGGCCTGCTTGTGTTGATGAGCAGGATGCTCAAGGGGTGGACGACTGGTGGATGAGGCTTGCCCTTGGGCGTTGAGCTGGCTGATCTGACGATCCTGCAACCGCGAGCAGGTTACGAGGGCCACGGTGGCGCCGATCAGTGCATAAAACATGTCGGACTGGGTATCCCATTCATAGCCTTGCGTCCCCAGAAACTCTTCCGCGCCCTGGCCCAGCGCCAGCGCGGCCCACCACTCGATCATCTCGTAGACGGCGCTTACCGCCACGGCTACACAGCCGGAAAGAAACGCCAACATCTTATAGCCAGACACATGCCGCCCACGGATCAGGATTTCCCGAGCCAGCAGACAAGGCACAAAACCTTGCATGAAGTGGCCGAGTTTGTCGTAGGGGTTGCGGTCCATGTCGAGCCAGTCCTGAATCCAACCGCCCAAGGGTACGCGGGCGTAGCTGTAGGCGCCGCCCGCGATCAGGCCCAGCGCGTGAATGGTAATCAGGATGTACAGCAGCGGCGTAAGGCTGAAACGCTCATGCGTTGTGATCAGGAGCGGCAGCACAATTAGCACTGGAAAGATTTCCATCAGCCATGTCGTGCGGTCATAGGGTGCGATGCCGGAGGCGACCAGTGCCGCACAGACGATGAGGACGAGCGATCGAAGCAGCCATTTATGTTGAGTCATTCCATCCGCCTTACGTCTTTCTGCAGTCAGGCCAGTCTGCGAGAAGCAGACCGCATTACAGGACGGTAGACCGCAGGGAGCCTCCGTTGGGTCGGTGGCAGACTCAATTCGTTACGTTACGTTTATACCTTGCGCCAGACCGACGCCAGCCAGGGCTGCTGGTCCCGAGGCAAGCCGGCAGGCCGGTAATAATGCTCCAGTTCGGCGAATCCTGCGTCAGTCAGATAACGCTTCCAGCTTTCGAAGTCGTGGTATGCACCATAGCGTCGACCATTCCAGCCTTCGCGGTTGTCACCTCGCGGATTGGAGCTGAACAACACGCCACGCGGCTTGAGTGTGGTATGCAACGCCTTGAGTATGCGTGGCAACTCGCTGAACGGGACATGAAATAGCGTGGCGTTGGCAAATACCCCATCGAAATGCCCTAGAGGAAGATCCAGGGCAAGAAAGTTCTGATGCCAGACCTCGCATCCCGAATCAGCGCGGGCCATGGCCACGAACTCGGCGGATCCATCGATCCCGACAGGGGAATGCCCTAGCTGTGTAAAAGTCTTCAAGTCCCGGCCGGGACCGCAGCCAAAATCCAGAATACGCTGCGGTGCTTCACCCTCCAAATGCCTGAGTAGCGCCTCGATATTCTGGCTGACATCATGATCGCGTGTGCCCTCGCGAAAACGCTCGGCCGTCTGATCATAGTCCACCAGCGTCAGGGCAGTGATCTTTTCGAGTTCATCAGGCAAGGTCATGGTGTTGTCCGGTTCAATCAACGGTCTCGTTTAAACGCCGCTTCCAGCGCATCGTTGATGGTACGCAATACCTTAACCCGAGCGAAGCGCTTGTCGTTGGCTTCGATAAGGGTCCAAGGCGCAATTTCGGTACTGTTACGCGCCACCATGTCCTCGACGGCTGCGCTATACAGGTCCCACTTATCACGATTGCGCCAGTCTTCCTCAGTGATCTTAAAGCGCTTGAAAGGCGTTTCTTCCCGCTCTTTGAAACGCTTGAGCTGCGTGTCCGAGTCAATGGCCAGCCAAAACTTGACGAGCACAATACCGGCATCTGTCAGCTGCTCTTCGAAATCATTGATCTCGCTATAGGCCCTGAGCCAGTCCGCTTCGCTGGCAAACCCTTCTACTCGCTCCACCAGCACACGGCCATACCAGGATCGATCAAAGACCGTAAAGCCTCCCAACCGTGGAATGTGCCGCCAGAAGCGCCATAAATAGGGTTGTGCACGCTCCTCCTCGGAAGGTGCGGCAATCGGAATAATGCGATATTGCCGAGGATCGAGTGCGCCGGTTACCCGGCGGATCGTACTGCCTTTGCCGGCCGCATCATTCCCTTCGAACACGGCAACCAGCGCATGACGCTTGAAGCGCTTGTCCCGCACAAGCCCTGCCAGACGCGCCTGTTCGGCAATCAGCTGCTCCTTGTAATCGTCTTTACTGAGCGACTGGGACATATCCAGGCTGCTCAACACCCCACGCCCGTCGAGGTTGGGCGGCAGCGGTGCGGTATGCGAGCTGCGGGACGGCTTTGCGTCTCGCTCAAGCGCGGCGTTTAGTGCCTCCAGCAGTATGTTACCTACCATCAGGCTGCGGTAATTCTCGTCATAGCCGGCCACTACATACCAAGGCGCGTAATCACGGCTGGTGCGCCGCAACACGTGTTCACCGTGCTCAACGAACTTGTCGTAGGTACGGGACTGTTGCCAGTCCAGAGGGCTGATCCGCCAGCTGTGCAGCGGATCGTCTTTGAGGAGCTTGAGACGATGCTTGAGCTGTTTTTTGGACAGGTGAAACCAGAACTTCAGGATCAGGGCGCCTTCATCGCTGAGCATGCGCTCCAGACGCTCGGCCTCGCCGATGCCCTCCTCCAGTTCGGCTGACTTGATGCGCTTTTCCACGCGCCCATGCAGGAGCTGGCTGTACCAGTTGCCAAAGAAGATACCGATCCGTCCCTTGGGTGGCAGGCGCTGCCAGTAACGCCAGGCAGGCGGACGCAGATGCTCATCTTCAGTGCGTTCAAGAAAGGACTCAACCTGAATCAGGCGGGGGTCCATCCATTCGCTCAACAACTTGACCGTTTCGCCCTTGCCCGCCCCTTCTACACCATTGATCAACAGGATGACCGGAAACCGACCCTGCTCCTTGAGTTTATACTGCGCGTCCAACAGCGCCTGACGCAGCTTTGGCACAGCCGCTTCGTAGGTTTCCTTGTCAATAACATGATCGGTTTCGGCGGATTCAAACATGCGGCTCTCCCCTGTCAGCCCAGCCCTTCAAGCGCGTATTGCACAGTAATTGTTCTGTATTGGAACCCAAGCGATGCGGGTCGTTCGGCTCAATTGAATGCTACTTTAACGAGTCTATCGACTCATACCCCAAGACACCGTAATTACCGGACGCTCCATGAAAGAACACATCACGCCTTTTCAACTGCTGATACTGGTCCTGTCATTCTATGTACTGGGCTCATTGGTGGCGGACCTGTTTTTTGCCCTGCCCCCCGAAGTCTCTGAGTTGCTGGGCTACCTGGATAACGGGGTCTGCGTATTCTTCTTCATCGATTTCTGCTTACGCTTTCACGCAGCGCCTAATAAATGGCATTTCATGCGCTGGGGCTGGTTGGATTTGCTGGCATGTATTCCTGCAGCAGGCTTTCAGGGGGCCAAGCTGGTTCGCGTGGTTCAGATCCTGCGCATCCTTCGCGCGATCAAATCGCTGGCCATGATCTGGCGGCTACTGTTCCGTAATCGTGCTGAAGGCATTGTTGCTTCGGCAGCCACGGCAACATTGCTTCTGGTGGCCTTTGGCGCCATTACGATGCTCATGGTCGAAGCGCCTAACCCCGAAAGCTCCATCAATACAGCTGAAGAGGCTCTTTGGTGGGCCTTCGTAACGGTCACAACCGTGGGCTATGGCGACTTTTATCCCGTTACCACCCTGGGCCGCGTCGTGGCCGTCATGCTGATGGTGGGGGGTGTAGGTTTGTTTGGTAGTTTTGCGGCGTACATCGGCTCGCTGGTTCTGAGTGACAAAGATGAGCAGGACGCCCACGAGCAGAATGCTGACCGCGAGATGATGCGCACCCTGATGGCAAAGGTGGACATGCTGCACGAAGAAGTAAGAGGCCTGCGCCAGGAGCTGAACGCCATTCAGCCAACCGATATGCAGGTATCCAGCAAAGAAAAGTAATACTATTCAAGCATGAATCGACGGCGCCTCGAATGCTGAATCAGAACAGGCGCCCGCTTAGCTGGTATCTGCTTTACGAGGCTTTGGCCCAAGCGCCAGATCATACGAAACCTGATCTGTCGCACGCTCTACGACCGAACTAATCCTTCTCTTTCCCACTCCTCTTTTACTGAACCCACCGCTTGGCTGGCGCGAAGCACGCAGACAAATGTTTCAGTAATGTCAGGCTTATATGACAATTTGATGAAGATTGATTGACGCCACTGGTTCGCCAGCAACGCCCCCGATACTCTCGGAGGCGATATGCTCAGCTGAGCACCTAAGTCCTTACAGGAGAGGGAAATGTCGTTTCGTATTCAAGCGCGTAAGCGGGTTGATGATGAGATCCGCCGTGTAGTGATTGAACGGATAGAGAGAGCCCAGGAATCCTTGAACGCAGGCTCGGCCAAGGGTGTGCATAACGCCCGTAAGCGGCTGAAGGAAATACGCGCTGTGCTTAGACTGGTACGCGAGCCGTTAGGCAAAAAAGTTTTCACAGCCCAGAATATTCGCTTCCGTGATCTTGGCCAGGGCCTGTCAAGTCTGCGTGATGCTACCGCCGTCATTGAAAGTTGGGATGCGCTGACGGAAGAAAACCGCAAGCGCTTCAACTCACCGGCCATGAAGCGTGTCAGAGGCCGTCTCGTCGAGCGGGCTGAAAAGACGTCCCAGAGTGAGACGGCCGGCTCCCACGCTGACCTCGTTGTAGCGCTGGAAGAGGCCAAGCACAAGGTTTCCGGTTGGAAGTTGAAAGGTAAAGATTTCAGCCTGCTGGAAAGCGGAATCCTCAAGACCTACAAAGATGGCCGGGCGGCACTCAAGGTTGTCCAAAACAATGCAACCGACGAAACCCTGCACGAGTGGCGCAAGCGTGTGAAGGATCATTGGTATCATACCCAGCTGCTGATGGATGCCTGGCCGGAACACTTCAAGTCACGCCAGAAGTGCCTGGAAAAACTCTCCGCCTACCTGGGCGATGACCATGACCTGGCCGTCATGCAACTCCTGCTTGAGCAGGAACCTGAATTATTTGGTGCACTCAGCACCCGCCAGGCTATTAACGAAAGCATTCTTGCCCATCGGATTCAGTTGCAGGCCAAGGCGCTGGAACTGGGGCAGCGCATTTATGTGGATAAACCGGCTGCGCTATTGGAACACTGGGAAAACCTGTGGAACGTTACGGCTGCACCGGAAAAGTCCAAAAAAGCCAAGAAGCATAAGCCAGCCGGTCTCTTACCCTACCTGGTTGAGCCAGTCTCGGCATAATCGAGTTAACCCTTCCGATCGGGCCGAGGCAGCGAGTAGCTGCTTTAGCCCGAGCTAGACACTCTCCTGCCCTCTTCTGCAAATTTCGCAACATTAATGAGCAGATTTCCTTCAATTGTGCTTGGAACTTGTCTTTATCGGTGCGCTTCGAAGCTAGTGTTCAGAGCGCGATCTCCGGTTTAGCACGTGAAGGGGCGATAGCGCATACCCCTTTTTGATCTTGCAAAACTGATTGATTGTTCACGGCTCAGAACATTTAGTGCATGACGCATGCTGGACAAGACGTGCCAGCCCGTGCGGCGGCCATCCCCCCTATTCCTTTGAGGTATGTGCCATGAAAGCGAAACACATGATTGCAGGTTTATTGCTGTCGGTTGCCGGCACCGGCTTTGCCTGGGCCGATCAACCCGGTTCGGACTGGATGCCCAAGAAAGAGGTCGAGGCCAAGATCATCGAAAGCGGATACACCGCTGTCAGCCGCCTGGATGCCGAAAATGGCGAATGGGTAGGCAAGGGCCTCAAGCTCAATTCGGAGAAATATCGTTTCCGCGCTGATCCACGCACCGGCAACATCATTCAGGAAGAAATCGATCGTGAAGAAGTAGGCCGCAAGACGATCGATTGATCTGCTGCTCGCCAGCCCTGCTTGAGACCCCAGTCTTGATGCAGGGCTGAGACTTGTCTCTAGCCGCTCTCTTCACGAGGCGTATTCCTCTCATGGAAAGCTCAGAAACCGTAAGCGCTGCAAGCCTGGCTACTGCAACAGCAAAGGGTAGCGCTCCAACTCCACTCCGCTACCCATTCAGTGATTTGAAAGGGTACTAAGCCGGAGGATGGACTCGGTCGCGTCCGGCGGCCTTCGCAGCATAAAGCGCCTCATCAGCCGACTTGATCAGATGCTGGCTGCTCGCCCCGCGCCCCTTGGGTACACAACTGAAGACACCCGCACTAATCGTAACGATACGGCCATTTTCATTACCCTCGTGCAGGATTGCCAGATTACGAACGGCGTTTAACATGTTTTCCGCTACCCGATGAGTGCCTGCATCGTCCGTACCGGGGAGCAGCACTGTAATCTCCTCACCGCCATAGCGCACCGCCAGATCAACGGCGCGCCGGGTACAGGACAGTACCGCCTCGGCCACAGCCTTGAGGCATTCGTCCCCTGCCGGATGGCCATACAAGTCGTTGTAGCGCTTGAAGTGATCGATATCGATCATGATGATGCCAAGCGGTGACTGCGTGCGCCGAGCGCGGCTGATTTCGGCCTTGAGGGCCATCTCGAACTGGCGCCGGTTCGCAAGCCCCGTGAGGCTATCCTCCATGGCCATTTTTTCTAATGCATGGTGTGACTCACGCAGCGCCCGCTCCGCCTCCAGGTCGATTCGGATCTGCCTGATCAGGGCCAGACCAAACCCTGCAACCGCAATGAGGAGGATGCCAGAGATGAAGGATCGACTCATGTCCTTATACCAGGACGCCAGTGCCGCCTCCTTAGAGACAGCCGCCATGACGACCAAGGGGTATTTGTCCAGCTTGCGGTAGGCCGACATCCGCTCGACCCCATCCACAATGGATTTCACCATGCCCGTCCCGGCAGATGAAGCCGGCAACAGTTCACTAAAGATGCGTCCCTTGGCCAGGCTCTTGCCGATCAGGGCTTCGTCAAAGGGACGGCGAATCAGAATGGTTCCATCATGGAGTGCAAGAAAGATAGCCCCCTGCTGATCGGTGTCGAAGTCATCATAGAAACGGTTGAAATACTCGACCCTAAGCGTCGCCAATGCGACCCCAGCAAAGCGCCCATCCGGGCGGTTGATCCGCCGGGAGACAGGGATCACCAGTTCATTGGTAGTACGGCTACGAATGACTGGCCCAATGTGTGGGCCCAGGTCTTTGTGGGTACGGTGATAAGCGAAATATTCCCGATCACCATTATTTATATTTACCGGATCTTGAGCATTCGAGGTAACAATCCAGCGCCCGTCCTGGTCGTAGATGAACAATCCGTGTAGCTGTGGCAGTGCATGGATCCGATCCTGCAACCAAGCCTTCATGCGGGCCCGGTTAGTACCTTCGATGCCATCCCAGGCCAGTCGCTCGGCGATGCCGGCCAGAACGATATCGACTTCTTCAACCGTATCATCGGCATGTTGCGCCAAGGAACGCGCCAGGTTGGAGGTTGTGACCTCAGCCTCCTGGAGCCGCTCGGTTCGCCCCCGCAAGGCCTGCCAGATATCCAGGGAGAAGATGGATAGGCAGACGAGAATCACGAAGCCGAGCGCGAGACGCTGCGATGGCCATCGACTGGCCCTCCTCGATATCTCGTGGGGGTCTGGCATGCTTGCTATCCTTATGATCTTCTTGTCGCGGCGACTAGACTCGCCGCTGTGCTCCAATCATAGCCAAAGGTCGTTAGACAAGCCGCCCCTTTATTTCATCTCTTGGCATTGACGAGATCTGCGCCAGCGCAAACCCTTTCTTGCCGCGCCGCTTGACTTCATACATGGCCCGATCGGCATTCTTGAGTAGCTCATCCAGATCAGCGCCCTGTTCGGGATAAAGCGCAATGCCAATACTGGTCGACAAGTAAAATCGGTGTGGCCCGATAATCAGGTCGGCCTCAATGGCTTTCAGGATCTTTGTAGCAACATTACTGGCATCCTCTATCCGCCTCAAATCACCGAGCAGTATGACAAACTCGTCGCCACCCAGGCGGACCACCGTGTCACTCTGGCGAACAGCGTTCTTCAAGCGATGCGCAACCTGTTTGAGGACTTCATCACCCACGTCGTGCCCCAGGGTGTCATTGATTTCCTTGAAGCGGTCAAGGTCCATCAACATGACGCCCAAGACCTCCTGGTTTCGCTTGGCCCGCTCAATGGCCACGCTCATCCGGTCGGTCATCAGCGTGCGGTTGGGCAATCCGGTCAAGCTGTCATGCAGAGCCTGGTAGCGCATCAGCTCCTCGGCCCGCTTGCGTTCGGTAATGTCGTAGGCAATGCCAAGGTAACCCGTGATCTGATTTGCCTGATCACGCAATGCGGTAACCGCGAGATTAACGGGTATCCGTACTCCGCCACGGCAGACAAAGCCGCACTCATGCTCTTCTTCAGGCCGCTCCTGCGCCAGCCTGACAAAGCTTTCCCACTCGGTCACGGTGCGGCCCAGCGCCTGGCTCAATTGCTCCGCCTTCATGGAATACTCATTGGTATCGAGCAGATCGCTGATGTATTGCGTATCGACCAGCTCCGTCCGTGAGTAGCCAAGCAACCGCTCACCGGCAGGATTGACGGTGCGCAGGCGGCCCTCCGGATCGGTCGAGAAGATGCAGAACGGCGAGTGCAGTAGAATCGCTTCGTTCAGCGCACCTGCCATCAAGGCCTGTTGCCGCGCTTGATGCAGAGCGGTCTGGTCACTGATAAGGACGATCAGGCGTTGAATGCTATCCTGCTCAGCAACCGTAATGGCAACGCTCAGGCTGCGCCATTGCCCCTTCGCCGCCTCGTACTGTGTATCGAGCCATACGCTGCTGGCTGTCCCCTCGCGTAGATCATGCAAAATGCTGTTGCCAGTCATGCTCAACAGGTGCGCCAAAGAGCGCCCGTTGGCCTCGGTCGCTGGCAGCCCCAGCATCTGTTCACCCGCCGAATTGATTTTCAGGATGGTCATGGCCGGATCGCTTTCAGTGATCACAATGCCCTCGGCTGCGCCATCGATAATGGAGCGAATTCGCGCCTCGCTTTCGCGATAGGCACGGCTCATGCGGTCTGCCAGTTGTTCGGCACGAACACGCATAGTGGCCAGCGACGCCACCAGGATACAGAGCAGCAAGGTAAGCCCCAGGCCGCTGAACAACACAACCTGCGCGCGGCTGGCAGGAGCTGCTGTCTCGAAGACGGGTAAGGTAGCGAAACGCAGTGTCCACTGCCGCCCGGCTACATCTATATGACGGACGGCTTCGAAGTGAGGTACATAGCCAGGCAGGGCATTTACCAGCTCCATACGCCTTGAATATAAGCGATTAGCCGCCAAAGGCTCCTTACCGTCGTAGATCTCAAATGCCAGCTCATCGGCATGATCTCTCAAGGCAGCCGTCATCAAGTCGTCCATTCTGAACGGCGCGAAAACGAACCCCCTCAGAGCCTTGCGCCGCTGCTCAACCGTCTCGGTCGGCATGTTATTGAGATAGGACGGTATGAACATCAGGGTACCGGCCTGGGGGCTCTCGGTTTCCTGTTTGAGTACAACCTTTCCACTCAGGCTTACCTGGCCTGAGTCACGGGCCTGCTCGGCAGCAGCTCGTCGATTCGCCTCGGAAAACATGTCGAACCCGAATGCTCTCAAGTTGCGCCCCATAAAAGGCTCGATGTAAAGGACAGGAATAAACGCCTCACGTGCGCCTTCCGTCCTGATCTCATAGCCCTGGAAACCCTCCTTGCGAACGCGCGCCTCAAATATGTCTTTATCGTGAGCGTTAATCAGCGGAGCAAAACCAAAGCCCTGCATCCCCGGATAATCCTCTTCAAGCCGCATGTTTTCAGCAAACTGATGCCACTCCTGGCGAGAAATATCGTCACCTGCATTGAACAGACTGCTTCCTGCGCGCAACAGACGCTCATAGCGTGCCATGGCTCCATCGAGTTCACGGGTGATTTCCAAGACGCCACGGGAAAAACGCTCATGGGCAGCCTCCTGCTCCGAACCCCGCAGGATGTGCCAGGACGACAGCGTCACGGTAAGCCCCAGGGCCGCCACACTGGAAACCAATATGAGAGAGCGCTGGGTAAGCCACAGGGAAAACGAGGATCGAGACATGATCATTCATCGAAAGCAGGCGGTGGACAGGCAGTAACCTTGTCTTCATATCGGCAGAAAGCGACGGAGTTTAAGGTGACCCCTTGAGATATCGACGGGTACTACAGGTATAGCCAAAGGCTTACACGTATGTGCAGTAATCGGCTCTATGAGTAAAAGCATCTTCTGCGTAATCTACACACATCGGACTGCAGCGCAGGAAGCGCTCAGGTAGATCAAGGATGAGTGACCAGGCCAGGATGGCAGCTTGACAGGATGTTGAGTAAGGTCAGCCAGAAAACCCGCTTAGGCGGGTTTTTTGTTGCCCGCCAAAACCCTTTCCCTCTTGCTGAATCATCTCACCTGCTAACGCAAGCCGTTTAGCCTGTTTTTCTTGCCGCTGTCACATAACGTGATCAGAAAGCAGTAGCAGGATGCCAACCGTTTCACTACCCTACGTCGCTTCTTATTGGCAAATAGCCATCAATCGGCAAGGCTAATGGCAGATGATCGTCCATCCGCCAGTTGCGCCTGCGTACTCATGTTTTTTTTAGAGGCGCCGATACAACGATCAAGCTGATTGAGCTGATGAAGCCAACTGAAAATGCTCAGGCATGAGCCTTAGGTGGCAGGAATTCGACGGACCGTTAATACCGTCCAGTTAGTTTGCGTCACCCAGTTTGCTGAGCCTTGTTAGCCTTTAGAAGCATATACACATCATGAATACACACAACACCCAACAGCAGTACGAGCAACGCCAGCCGGAAGCCTATCAGGGCACGCCGTTCTGTGTGCATTCGACCAAGTGGCTAGGCGCAGTACTGCGCAAGTTCGATGTCGCTGAGACCAACTATGCCTCGGAACAAGCCCGCTATTCGCGCCTGAATGCCAATTCCGACCCGGAAGAAGTACTCGCCTTCTTCGTCCTGATGAGCACCCTGATTACCCAGGCGCTGGATTGCCATCCGTTTCCTGAGCCATTGCAGGCTGAGCTGGAACGTCTGGAGCAGCACCTCGAAATGACCGTCAACGGTATGCGCGCCCTTTGCGACGCTTAACCGTTTAAGGGCAGGCCTTGCCAAGCGACGCCTGCCCTGCTGCTTTACCATCCTTTTTTATCCCGTACTGCTTGCAGGCTTTGAAGGCCGCGCACTCCTTTGCGCCTACTTTTTATGAACCATAATGCAGGCTCGCCCCGCCCGCTTGGCCTGATACAGGGCCTCATCAGCATGGCGCAACAGGGTATGTACAGACAGCCCTGCATCGGGATAGAGCGCCACGCCAATGGATGAGGTGGTTTTGAGCTCCCCGCAAGGCAGTGACCATGGTTCCTGTAAGACCAGGCACAGCCGTTCGGCTATTGTTACGGCCTGGGCTTCGTTCACATGAGCCAACACGATTACAAACTCATCCCCACCGATACGGGCGTACACGTCATCAGTACGCAAGTGCTGCCTGAGCCTGCACGCAAACTGGGTCAGTAGCTCGTCACCCACCTCGTGGCCCATTTCATCATTGATGGGCTTGAACCGGTCGAGATCCAGATACAGCACGGCAAACGTTGAACCGGCAGATACCCGGTCGATCATGAGCTGAGCCTGATCCATCAGGAATCGTCTGTTAGGGGCACCCGTCAGAGGGTCATGATAGGCCAGTGCTTGCAGGTGCTCATTGTAGGCCTTACGTGTCGATATATCGCGGCAGGAAAAGACGACGTTATCCAGCCTGCCTTCGGCCGTGTAGGTACTAGAGAGGTTCGCTTCGAACCAGATGTAATGCCCCTGTGCATGAAGACAGCGGCACTCAATGGTCGTATGCGAGGCAGTGCCATCCAGAAGCAACCGAAATGCGCGTCGCAGAGGGTCATTATCGTCAGGATGAATCAGCTCGAACAGGTCGCTACCCAGGTAGGTGGCAGCCCGATGTCCCAAGACATGCTCAAAGGACGGTGAGACATACTCAATGCCCACCTCCGGCTTGAATACACCGATGATATCGAACATGTTGTCAGCAATCAGCCGATAACGCTGTTCGCTGGTTTCAAGTGCCTGTTCAGCAATACGACGTTCAGTAATGTTTCGGCTGACAATCACCAGCTGATGCCGGTTACCCGCTTCATCAAAGGTGGGTGTCTTGATCACTTCCCACGTATTGATGCGGCCGTCCAGTCCCATAAAGGATTTCTGGATACGCAGCGTTGCCTTCTTTTGCCAGGCCTGTTCGTCGGTCTGTATGTTGTAGATAAAGGCGTCATGCAGCTCTGGCCGAATCAACGCCAGCTCCATATCGGTCTTGCCAACGTAGTCAACGCCTTGCAGATGATAGGTATCAAGCACGATCTTGTTTGTGATCAGCCAGCGTCCCTCTCCATCCTTGAGGACAATGAACTCTTGTATAGCATCGAGCAGGCCTCGGAGTTGAGACTCTCTATCGGAAGTGAGCGCAGCGAAAGTCATGACAGGTAGCGGTCTGGTGGCTGACGCACCCCCCAATAGGACACGTCTTATACACCTGTATCGACACAGCCTACGGTAAGTTGATATCCCTTTTTGACGGACCGATGAGTAACCGGAAGGAAGTAAGCACGATCATCGACAACAGGCGGGAAGCGGACATGCTTCATGTCGACATCCCTACCGGTAGAATGATTAAAAATCGATTTCAACATCGCCCTGCGGGACGCTGCAACAGGACAGGATATAGCCTTCGGCCTCATCGTCTTCTGTAATGCCGCCGTTATGCTCCATGACAACCGAGCCACGGGTCTTGAAGACCTTGCAGGTTCCACAGATGCCCATGCCACATGCCTTGGGTATGTGCAATCCCAGCTTGGCCGCAGCCCCATGCACGGTTTCTCCCGGCCCGACACGAACACTCATGCCACTGCCAGTGAACGAGACCTCACACTGATCCGCCAATGGGACCGGAGGCGTATCGGCTGCAAGGCCGGCCTGTTCAAGCACCTCTTCCTTCACATCGGCCGGCGTCGCGCCAAATGACTCTTCGTGATAGCGCGCCATGTCGTAGCCGAGCTCGCGCAGCATAATCTTTACGGCATTCATATACGGTGTCGGGCCACAGCAAAACACCTCACGCTCGCGAAAGTCCGGGGCCATCAGCTCTAGCATGCGCCGGTCGAAAAACCCTCGATACCCTGCCCAGGCCTCTCCCAAATCGCTCCGCTCGCAAACCAGGTGCAGTGAGAAATTCGAGACGCGCGAGGCCATATGCTCCAGCTCGCGGTGATAGATGATGTCCTTAGGCGTACGGGCACTGTGAACGAAGACCATGTCCACGTTAGCGTTCGTGTCGAAGAACCAGCGGGCCATGGACATCACCGGTGTGATACCTACGCCACCGGAGAGCAGCAGGACCTTGTCGGACGGGTAGTCAATGGCGTTGAACAGCCCCACCGGTCCATGCACCGCAAGCTCCTGTCCTTCACGCAGGTTGTCATGCAGCCAGTTCGATACCTTGCCGCCAGGGACACGCTTGACCGTAATCGAGAAGCTATAAGGCACTGAGGGCGAGCTGGAAATCGTATAGGAGCGCATCACCTGCTGACCGTCGATCTCAAGCTCCAGCGTCACGAACTGCCCGGGTTTGAAAAAATACATCAGGGGCACATCAGCCATGAAGCAAAAGGTTCGCACATCCCATGTTTCCTGAATCGCCTTAACGCAACGTACCGCATGGCGACCGTTGGCCCAGGTCTGGGTAGTAACCGGATTCAGGAAATTATTCATGCACGTGCCCTCACGCATGGAAACCCGCCGCATCATCAGGCGGTGATGGGCCGATTGTGGAGAGGCCCTTTCGTCGGCACTTACCTGCCAGCGACATCGGCATGCTTAGAGCGACCAGCCCAGCGGTCACGGGACTTGCCGCGTCGGGAAATGATTCGGTCATGTCGCGCGTAGATAAGGTCTCGTCCAGACGCAGCCCCACACTGATTTCACCAACCACACGGAAAGCGTCGGACAGGCTCTCCGAATTGCCTTGCGTTAAACCCTGTCAGCCACTTTTTTGCCGACGCGCCTGTAAGCCGTCGCATGAGGATACCGATGGACGTTACCTACCCCCTGAGTTTGGGCGACCCGCTGGAGTGGGCTCGCAAGGCTACCGCTGAAATGCTGCGTACCCGTGAACGCACTTACTCAATGCCGCAGCCGTTCTATAACGATGAGCGGCTGTTTCAGATCGACATGCAGGAAATTTTCGGCAAGGAATGGTTGATTGCCGGAATGACGTGTGAAATTCCTGCCAAAGGTAATTTCCTTACCCTGCAAATTGGTGATAACCCTGTCATGGTGGTGCGCGGTGCCGAAGGTAAGATCCATGCCTTCCATAATGTTTGCCGCCACCGCGGTTCTCGCCTGTGCGTCAGCGAGAAAGGCAAGGTCGCCAAGCTGGTATGCCCCTATCATCAATGGACCTACGAGCTGGACGGCCGCCTGCTGTTTGCCGGTACAGAAATGGGGACCGATTTCAACATGGCGGACTTCAACCTGAAGCCGGTGCATGTGAAAACCGCGGGCGGATATATCTTTATCTGCCTGGCCGACGAGCCCCCCGCCATCGATGACTTCCTGCGTACGCTCGACCATTACATGGAGCCGTACGACATGGAGAACACCAAGGTCGTGGCCCGTACGGACCTGATGGAAGCCGCCAACTGGAAGCTGGTGCTCGAAAACAACCGAGAGTGCTACCACTGCAATGGCTCGCACCCGGAGCTGCTTAAAACCCTACTGGAATGGGACGACGTGACCGATCCACGCGCCAACCAGGCATTCAAGGATCACGTAGCCGAAAGCGCAGCTGCCTGGGAGGCCGAACAGATCCCGTATGCTCACGCAAGCTTTGGGCTGCGTAACCGTATTGTGCGTATGCCGCTGCTCAAAGGCACCGCTTCCATGACCCTGGACGGCAAGCCCGGCTGCAAGAAGTTGATGGGGCGGATCAAGAACCCGGAGCTTGGCTCCATGCGCATTCTGCACCTTCCACACTCTTGGAATCATGCCATGGGAGATCACCTGATCGTGTTCACTGTCTGGCCAATCAGTGCTCAACAGACTGTCGTTACCACCAAGTGGCTGGTGCACAAGGATGCGGTAGAGGGCGTCGATTATGAGGTGGAAAATCTGCGCAAGGTCTGGGATGCCACCAACCAACAGGACCGAATGCTTGCCGAGGAAAATCAGCGCGGCATCAACTCCAAGGCCTACCAGCCCGGCCCGTATTCACAGACCTACGAATTTGGCGTCATTAACTTCATTGACTGGTATAGCGAACGCCTGCTGGTCAACCTGGGCGAGGAGCAGCAGCCTGTATCCCATCTGCGACAGGTGGCCGCCGATGGCTGACTGAGCAAGTTTCTATCCTAACCCCGCTTCGGCGGGGTTTCTTTTGCCCGGTCAAAATCCGTTGCAATTTCAACTGCCAAGCGCTGCACGCTTCAGGAAGGCATAGCCCAATGCAGGCCTGTTGCCATGAAATAATCCAGCCAGTCGTTGGCCGTACCGGCTACAGCCTTTCGGCCTTTAAAGGACTCAACGCTCTCCAGCAAGGATACGACATGAACAACAACAGCCTGAAAATAGCCCTGGTTTCGGCCGCCCTTCTATTCGGCCTCACAGCCCTACCGGCCCAGGCAGCCAGCGAGAACATGACTTCCCAGGCAGCGCCTAGCCACCGTATCTCCCTGCTGAATGATCAGCTGAAACTGTCGTTACCCAAAGGCTTTGAGATCAGCGCTCTACCGCCCAGCACTGCTGCCAAAGACCCCTCAGCACGGGGTGCGTTGTACATCAACAAGGCTAACCAACAACTGATTGTTATGGCTGAGACCCCTGCCCCGACCGATCAAAAGGCGAATAGCCGAGCCCTGCTTGCCAAGGTCAAGGCTGATTTCTATGCGCGGCAAAAGTTGAGTGGGAGCACATTCAAGGTGCTCAAGGAAAAGACAATCAAACACGATGGCCTGACCGTGCAGCAGCTGGATACCACGTCAGTCATGAACGGTACGCCCATGCGCAGCACCGCCTTTATTGCCGAAGCCGATGCCCGGGTTGCCGTTGTCCAGCTCTTGTCCGACCGAAAAGACGAGGCCGCCCACAGTGCACTGGTACAGCGCGTTCTAGGCGATCACTGATCTGTACCAGGGCTGCTGCAAGCGGCTATTTCTTTCTATCTCTTTGTAAACAGTCAGTTTCCAGTCGACTGCTACCCTTAAGCATTTGTGATTGTGTCCGATACGAAGGCATCCCTTACAGAGCGAAGGACCGTCTGCCTTTCTCTTTTCAACAGGACCAATCATGTTCAAACATTTGAAGATTTCCTACCGAACCCTTTTGAGTTTTGGTGCGGTAGCCCTGCTGCTAGTCATCCTTGGCATCTCCAACCTGATGCAAATGGCTGAAATCCGCCATGCCGGACAAGTCATCGAAAACAATTCCATGCCGAGCCTTGCAACGGCCGATGAAATTGCCTTGAACATCACACGCCTTCGCGTCGAAGTACTGCGCTTGGTAGCAAATCCGGATAAGGCCGTTCAAGCCAAGAGCAACCAGACCATCGTTACACTGAGCGAAAAGATCAAGGAGTCATTCCAGAAATACGAAACGCTCTTGTCCAGTGACCAGGAGCGTAAGGCAGTCGATACGCTCAAGACAACGTTTCAGGAGTACATGAGCATCCTGGCGAGTGTTCAAACGTTTGTGGCCAAAGAAGACATACCCTCAGCCAACAAGTTGATCAATGCTGAACTGGCACCCCGTGGTGCTATTGTTAACGACCAGAATCTATTGCTGCAAAAGATCAATCAGGAGTCGGCTGCCATAGCCGGTCAGGCTGCAGCTGAAAGCTATCAGCATGCCCAGATGATCGTAGTTGGCATTATCGTACTGGGGGTAGTCGTTACGGTCGTGTTGGCGCTATTGCTAACCGCCAGTATCGTCAAGCCGGTTAGTCAGGCGGTCACCGTTGCCAAGCAGATCGCCAGTGGCGACCTCAGCCAGAACGTAAAAGCTGAGGGTCGGGACGAAACGGCAGAGCTGCTTCAGGCATTGGCCGCCATGCAGGCCAATCTACGTCAGACCATTGGGCAGATCAGCGACTCGGCTACTCAGCTATCCTCCTCTGCTGATGAAATGAGCGCCGTCATGGAGGAATCTACTCGCGGCCTGCAGCGCCAGAACGATGAGATCGAGCAAGCCGCCACTGCGGTGAACGAGATGACATCGGCAGTAGAAGGCGTTGCCAGCAATGCTATCAGCACCTCCGAAGCATCGCAGGCATCCAGTCACTCAGCTCAACAGGGCCGCGCCCAACTGAGCGAGGCCATCAACTCTATCCAGGCACTGACCAGCGATGTCCTGGGCGCCTCTCAGAGCGCTGAAGAGCTGGCCGAGCAGACCCGCAACATCAGCAAGGTGCTTGACGTGATTCGTGCTGTAGCCGAGCAAACCAACCTCCTAGCGCTCAACGCCGCCATTGAAGCCGCTCGGGCAGGCGATGCCGGTCGCGGCTTTGCGGTTGTGGCGGATGAAGTCCGCGCTCTGGCCCATCGCACCGGTGAGTCAACGCGTGAAATCGAGTCCATGATCGGCAATATCCAGCAGGGTACCGATCAAACGGTAGATGCCTTGCAAGCAAGTGCCGAGCGTGCCCGCAGCACACTGGAAAAAGCCAATGCGGCCGGCGAAGCCCTGTCGACCATCACATCGAACGTGGCTGACATCAACGACCGTAACTTGCTGATTGCCAGCGCTTCCGAGCAACAGGCTCAAGTGGCTCGTGAAGTAGACCGCAGCCTGGTCAGCATCCGTGACCTGTCGGTGCAAACGGCAGCCGGCGCACAGCAGACCAGCGTTGCGACACAAGAACTCTCCCGCCTTGCCGTAGACCTTAAGGGTCTGGTGCGCCGCTTCTCGCTGTAATTATGACAAGGGGGCCGGATGTTCCCGGCTCCCTCGCTTCAAACCAACCTCTTTCCGCTATCCCGTTTCGTTGTCTACTCAGTAAAGCGGGATAAGCATCAGCGCCTTTTGGCATGGTGCGAATGGCTGAACGTTGCGGAGTGACGTCTGGGGACTTAAACAATCCATGCCTGCCCCTGGCGAATGCCGCTGTGGTTATGAGTACACAGCATGCAAAGGCCTATGTTTGTAGACCTTTGCATCAAATGTTCACTCTCAAATACTAGCGGGTAGAGTGACCACGATATGAAGCTCTAAACAGGTCTGTGATGCCAATCAATAGAGCTATACACGTTCATTAAAGAAACGAGTTTAGCTATCAATGCCAAGGCTTATCACGGAGCCTATAGCCATAGGCTTATAAGTCTGGCACGAATCACTTCATCAACTAGAAAAGCGGGCAAGCATTACCAAACACCCATGAAAAAACCGCCCGGACTTGCGCGACTAAAGCAAACTTCTTGACTGCTTGTTGAAGCCTCTAGGGGCAGTTTCGCCCTACGCTAAGCCACACGATCATGACAGCCACCCAGGGCCTAGGGCTTGTCATTCTCAAGGGCTCGGCTCGGTTACAGATGAACCGATTCATCTTTTGTAGCAACCTCATGCCAACCGTTGATCATCTGAGCCTCCAGAAATAACAAACCGCTCCGATAAGTCTCGTCATACCCCCTTATCCCACTGTCTAGGTACGTTGTTGATTGTGCCTGTCAGGAGAGCTTGTTATGAGAAATCTAAAGATCGCCCATCGAACCTTGCTCTGCTTTGGCGTCATCGCTGCGCTCCTGCTGGCATTGGGTACATTCAACTTGACCCAACTGTCCAAGATTCGCGAAGCAGGGGGTGAAATCGAGCAGAGCTGGCTACCGGGGTTGGCCAGTGTTGATAAGATAGCAATCAATATCGGCACCATTCGCCTTGAAGCGCTACGGCTCATTACCAATGGCGATCCGGCCACCTTAAAAACATCGAATACCCTGATCGAAAAACTGGCTGCTGATGTGCAAGTTCAGTTAGTAGCCTATGAAAAAACCATTTTCCTTGAAGAAGATCGCCAGTTGTTCAATGAAGTCCAAGCTCACTACAAGGACTACATGGCAGGTGTTGTTACCCTTCAGGGGTTGGTAGCACAGCAGCAAATAGAACAGGCGCGTCAGCTCGTAGCAGAAAAGATGATAACTGCAGGCCGTAGTCTGGCTGAGAGTCTGTCAAAAGCGCAGCAATATAATCTCGACGAAGCAGGCAAATCCGGCACCGTAGCCAGTACGCTGTATGGGCACGTCCAGTGGGTATCGGTTCTGGTGATTCTGGCAGCCCTTGCTATTACCGGCGTATTGGCCTGGATCATGATCAGTAGCATTGTTACGCCTATCCGCCAAGCGGTTGGGGTTGCCAAGCACATCGCTGGAGGCAATCTGAACAATGTTATTACAGTGAAGGGCCAGGATGAGGCTGCCGAATTGCTGGGCGCCCTTTCCACCATGCAGAGCAATCTGCGCTCCACGATTGGTCAGATCAACGATTCTGCCCATCAACTCTCCAGCGCTGCGGAAGAAATGAACGCCGTCATGGACGAGAGCACTCGAGGCCTGCAGCGTCAGAACGATGAGATCGAGCAAGCCGCCACCGCGGTGAACGAGATGACCGCTGCGGTGGAAGATGTTGCTGGCAATGCCGTTTCGACGTCAGAAGCCTCCCGAGCTGCCAGCCAGTCTGCTGCACAAGGCCGCACTCAACTGACCGAGGCCATCAACTCTATTCAGGCACTGACCAGCGATGTCCTGGGCGCCTCTCAGAGCGCTGAAGAACTGGCCGAGCAGACCCGTAACATCAGCAAGGTGCTTGATGTGATTCGTGCTGTAGCCGAGCAAACCAACCTCTTGGCGCTCAACGCCGCCATTGAAGCTGCTCGCGCAGGCGATGCCGGCCGCGGCTTTGCGGTTGTGGCGGATGAGGTCCGCGCTCTGGCCCATCGCACCGGTGAGTCAACGCGTGAAATCGAGTCCATGATCGGTAATATCCAGCAGGGTACCGATCAAACGGTAGATGCCTTGCAAGCAAGTGCCGAGCGTGCGCGCAGCACACTGGAAAAAGCCAATGCGGCCGGCGAAGCCCTGTCGACCATCACATCGAACGTGGCGGACATCAACGACCGTAACCTGCTGATTGCCAGCGCTTCCGAGCAACAGGCTCAGGTGGCTCGTGAAGTGGACCGCAGCCTGGTCAGCATCCGTGACCTGTCGGTGCAAACAGCAGCCGGTGCGCAGCAAACCAGCGTTGCGACACAAGAACTCTCTCGTTTGGCCGTAGACCTCAACGGTCTGGTGCGTCGCTTCTCGCTGTAACCCTGATACAACCGGTGCCATCACACTTGGCACCGGTTGTATTTGTCGCAGGCGTCTGCCCCGGCTACTCTCTTCTTTTCCTATCACGGCCAGCCGCCCCGCCCATGCGCTACCAACTCGTCATTTTCGACTTTGATGGCACCCTGGCCGACAGCTTTCCATTTTTTCTCGAGTCGCTCGACACGCTGGCTCAGGCACATTGCTTCAACCGGTACGACCCGGCCGACTTTGATCGCATCCGCAGCTACGACACCCGTCAGCTGCTGCGTTACTTTGGTATTCCCTTGTGGAAAATCCCACGTGTCGCGCGCCACTTTCAACGCTTGATGGCGCACGGCGGCCATACCATACAGCCCTTCGAAGGCGTACCGGCCATGCTGGAGGCCCTGCATCATGCCGGAATGCAGTTGGCGCTGGTCACGTCCAATTCACTTGAAAATGTCGAGCGCATTCTTGGCCCGTCAGCTCGCTATCTGGACCGTGTCGAGTGTAACGCCCCCCTGCTGGGTAAAAGCTCACGCCTTAAACAGGTAGCTGCCCGCTGTAATGTCTCGCCCGATGCCACGATCTGCATTGGCGATGAGTTGCGGGACATTCAGGCGGCGCGCAAGGCAGGCATTGCCTGCGGCGCGGTCAGCTGGGGGTATGCCAGTCCGGAGGCGTTACGCAGAGCCGGACCCGACTGCTTTTTCGAGCGCCTCGACGCTATCACTTACACCCTTGTCTCTCACCCTACAACGGAGCTTGCATGAAGCGCTTGCCCCTTTGCGTTTTCGGCCTTATCTGGACACTAGGCCATGCCCATGCTGCTGATCTTAACGTAACCTTTACCGATATCGAGGAGGCCAAAGGTGAATTGCTGATAGCCGTATTCGACTCGGCCGACGCGTGGGATAACGACAAACCGCTGGTGGCATCCGCCCATATCCCGGTTACAGGGACCACGGTGCAGCATACCTTCAAGGATCTGAAGCCCAGCACCTATGCGGTATCGGTCATTCGAGATGCCAACGGCAACCAGAGGCTCGATACGAACTTTATCGGGATGCCGATCGAGCAGTATGGCTACAGCCAGAATCCTCCACTAAAGATGCGTAAGGCCACGTTTGAGGAAACACGCTTCGAGCTCAACGATGCTATTCAGGCCATTACCATCAAGCTTCGCTGATCGACAAAACTGTTCAAAAATTGATCAATCTTCTGGAGGCCTTGTATCTCGTGGCCTCCAGACAATCATGAACACTGTATCCACAAGCGAAACCACAGTAATAGTGAGTAGAAAAATCACTCTTGAATTGATTGATCAATAAATGAGCAACTGCCTGGGCGCCGCATAGCACAAGGCCTGGCGACATTAACGAACATGCTGTCCACAGCCAGACGCACAGTAATTGTGGGAAAGCGGTTAGGTGTAGCTTGAGCGAGCGAGCCCTTCGGATGGGCTCTGCCTGAATGACAGGCTAAACCGTCTTATAATTTACCTGTAATAGCTTAATAGTGGCCTTTCTGGATGACAGAGTTTTGTCATCCAAGTCATTGACAGATGAGTTAACCAACCCTCAGCAACAGCTTATCCACAGCTCTTCCCACGGCTCATTCACCTTTTCAGGGCATTTTTAGCTTTTTATCGGGTGGATAACTCAGTGAGGCGCACGCTCTTCATACGGTGCTGAAATAGAGGGCTCATTAGCCTTGTCAACACTGATCAACAATACAGTAGTTGCCTCTATCCCTTTAAAATCAAGGCTTACAGCCTCTTCCAAACATATTACTCACAAACTTATCCACAAGTTGTTGTGATTACAGGAAAAGCCACACCTGTTGTTTTGATCAAAAAGTGATCACCTCAGCTAAAGCCGCATGGTTACTAGGGTTGAATAATTATCCAACAGATTATCCACAGGCTCGTGCACACAATTTGTGGGTTTGCCAGGACAAAAAGACGGGTAGCCGGATGCCTCCGACAAGCAGAAAAGAAGCAGGCCGGTAGAAGCGGCCTTAACGGATGACGCCTTCCTCGCACAACACTTTAAAGATGGCTTCTGCACCTGCCTGTGGGCTGACATCCCTTAGAATTTGTCCGCCCTCCCCTGTCGCCTTGGCCGTGGCGGCACGAAAACGATCTGCAGCGGTTTTAGCCTTGATGACCTTTAGCCGCTTTGGACGTGGGCGAGCCGGTTGTAGGGCAGCCTCATGCCATAGAAGGTCATCAACGACTTCCACGTCTTCGAGCGTAATTTCCCCACGTCTGGCTGGCCCAAAGGCGCTCTGGCGGGCAGCTGGAGCAGCGTTATCCACACTACCGATAAAAGGCAGCCGTACTTTCAATCGTCGCCTTTGTCCACGCGGCAAGGCCTGAAGCACCTGGGCATACCCGGCTTCTACCGATTCGACATCAGCCAGCCCAACCACCAGCGGCCAGCCCAATGCCTCAGCCAGAAGATAAGGCAGCATACCCGACCCCTCGCCTGTCTCAGCCTGAGTGCCGGTCAATACCACCTGCACGTGAGCCTCCTGAAGATAGTTGGCAAGCACTGGCAAGGCATCGGCTCCCTTGGGCTGCTCAAGCACATGCAGAGCGGGCAGCCCCATACCCAGATAGGCCCGCAGCGACTCCTCATAAGGATTACCCGCATGAAGCACCGTGAGTCGATCACCCACCAGGTGCAGACCCAATTCGACGGCACGGGCATCTTGCTCTGCGCGACGGGCGCGGGCCGACATCGGATGCGACCCCACTGACACTAATGTAATAACGTCTAATAGGGCGTCGGACATACCGTTTATCTCCTTCAAGACTCACATTGCGTTGCTGAGGCGGTAGTCCTGCGGACGACCGCTTCAGGCCGCTTCCCTCTGCTCACCGCGGCGGTAGGCCTCGACCAGATCGATCAGAGCCTGCAGCACGGCATTTGAATCTGCAACTATCGACAGGTCTGCTCGTTTGACCATGTCGCAACCAGGGTTCAGATTGATGGCAATGACCTTGTCGCAGGCGCTTATGCCCTGCAGGTGCTGTACCGCACCGGAAATCCCTACAGCCAAATAAACCCGCGCCGTAACCCATGTTCCTGTAGCACCTACCTGACGATGGCGGGGCATATGCCCCTCATCTACTGCTACCCGTGAAGCGCCCTCTGTTGCCCCGAGCACCTGAGCGGCTCGATGAAAGAGGTCCCAATCCTGCACACCATTACCGCCAGACAGGATAAATTCAGCCTCGGCCATGGGAACCCGTGCCGGATCGACTGCCACAGCGCCCATGTCCTCAATACGTGCCAATACCCGCAGCGAGTGGATGTCAGCCAGTGTGACAGCACGCGCTTCGTAACGCGCTTCGCTGACTGGCTCTGCACACTCAGCACAGGCCAATACTACCTTGGGTAGCGGCCGGGCCAGATCTTCGCTGCCAGCGCCCGCACGGCCGATACACTGCCCCTCTTTCACCTGCCAGACACGTGTTGCAGGCCGCTCATGTAGCGTAGCAGCGAAACGACGTCCCAGCTCGCCGCCTCCGGTCCGGCTGTCCGGCAACAACCAGTGACGCGGTAGGAACTGGCCTTCTATTGCACGTAAAGCCACGACCCGCTGCTCTGGTGAGTATCCCTCGTATTCATGACCGCTCAGTTGCAACAACCGATCAACACCGGCGATATCAAACCCGGTTTCCCTGTGTTCACCAAAGACAACAGCCAGGACAGCCCCTGACGAGCCCGCCAATTGCCGCGCCAGCCCCAGGAGATCGCGGTCATGACTGGAAAGCCGCCCACCAATGAGATCAGGCACCACGGCAATTATGAAGGCAGGTTCCTCCACTCGATGCAGCAGCAGCTGAGATGCCTGTTGCTCACCCTGCCGACGAACCGCACCGCCCTGCTGGCTGCCGCTGCGATCAATGCGGCGCAGACCATTAGGGCCGCTAAAGCCCAGCGCAGCATGGGGATTTTTGCGAATGATACCGTTGGGTCCCATCCAGCGCGCGTGTTCACCGTGCATATTCGTCTGTATCAAGGCGTGCAGAGGATGAAGCCGGTTACGAGCGATCCATTCAGCATGCGGATCGCGGCGGATAATGTCAGCCATGCCTTGCTCCTCCGAAAAACGCGGGTGTCGTGCGAGGTATCGTTTTGCCCAATCCCACACCGCGTGTCAGGGGCAGGCACGATTTCGCAGCCCTGGCAGAGCACTGTGATATCCAGCCACTGCCCTTGTGCAGCATGCGCGATTGAGACAGGCTCATTACAACACCTCCTCTGCTTTACGCCTGGGTGTGGCCGATGGCTTTGCCGGAGCAACAGAGCTCTCAATCAATACCTCTGCGACCAGTTCGGCGATGTCCCTTACCTCCGGGCGCGGCGCAACGACGCCTTCCAGCATAGCGGTACATTGAGGGCAGCCCACCGCCACCACCTCGACGCCGGTTGTCTTGATATCCGCCATACGCATATCCGGGATCCGCTGCACTCCGGGAATATCGGTAATTGGCGCGCCCCCGCCCCCGCCACAACAGCGCGCACGAAAACCGGAGCGCTCCATTTCCCTGACCTCAATCCCAATGGCCTTGAGTACCTTGCGCGGTGCTTCATACTCGCCGTTGTAACGACCGAGGTAGCATGGGTCGTGATAGGTCAACCCACCGCTTGTTTGGAGAGCCAGAGGGTGCTGACCGAGCTTGAGCATCTGTGCGTCTATCAGCTCAGCCAGAAAAGTGCTGTGATGGAAAACTGTGTACGTACCGCCCAGGGCGCCGTACTCGTTCCTGAGCACATGGAAGCTGTGCGGATCGCACGTCACGATGCGGTTAAATCGATACCGTGACAGCGTACCAATATTGCGACGGGCCAGTTGCTGGAACGTAGCCTCGTCACCCAAGCGCCGAGCCACATCACCACTGTCGCGCTCCTCCAGGCCAAGCACGGCAAAGTCCACCTTGGCAGCCTTTAAGACTTTAACGAATGCTCGCAAAGTCCGCTGATTACGCATGTCGAACGCACCATCGCCCACCCAAAACAGGACGTCTGCATGGTGTTTTTCAGCCATCAGAGGCAGATCCAGATCCGCTGCCCAGTTCATCCGGTTGACGGGGTTAAAGCCGTTGGGGTTGTCGGTGGCGATCAGGTTGTCCAGCACCTCGGCGCCCTTGTTTGGGGTTGCTCCCTTTTCCAGGGTTAGATGACGGCGCATATCAACAATGGCATCGACGTGCTCAATCATCATTGGGCATTCCTCGACACAGGCGCGGCAGGTCGTACAGGACCATAGCGTCTCGGCATCTACCAACGCTTTACCCTCGAAGGACACGATAGGCGAGTGGGCATTACCGCCGTGCTCGCCAATTGGTTTGCCCGGATACGGAGAGCCAAAGTAGCGCGCGTCGGTCCCCCCAGCCATGCCGATAACCATGTCCTGGATCAGTTTTTTCGGGTTGAGTGGCTGACCAGCCGCATAGGCGGGGCACATGGCCTCGCAGCGGCCGCACTGCACACAGGAGTCAAAGCCGAGCAGCTGATTCCAAGTAAAGTCCTTTGGTTTTTCTACACCCAGCGGAGCGGTAGCATCACCTAAGTCCAGTGCTTTCAAGCCACTAGACCGTGCTGCGCTGGCGTTGAACGGTGTACGGAAGCGCTCAGGGCGGCGGTGAAAGGCCAGATGCAGCGCGCCAGCAAACGCGTGCTTCATTGGGCCGCCCCAGGTCATGCCAAAGAACAGTTCAGACACGCCCCAGACAACACCTACGGTCAGGACAGCCGCCAGCACCCAACCGCCAAAGTCGTCCGGGAGAATGCCAGCGATGGGTAATGTGGCAATGAAAAAGCTTGCCGAGAACATCAGCAGGCTTTTGGGCAAGCGCATCCAAGGCCCTTTGGACAGACGTGCCGGTGGGTTGCGCCGTCGCTTGGCCACAAACAGCGCACCGATGAACATGCAAGCGGTTGCGGCCAACAGCGCCCAACCCAGAAGACGATTATGCAGGCCGAAACCGTGAACCAGCACGGCCAGCACTGCTGCCAGCACAAAACCGCCGGCCGTCGCGACGTGAGTCCTGGACATGTATCGGTCACGCTCGACTACATGGTGCAGATCCACCAGATAACGGCGCGGCATGGCCAACAAACCTCGAAGCAGGTCAACGTGCGTAGGTCGCCCCTGCCGCCAAAGCATGACGCGCCGGCAGGCACCCAGTACGGCCAGTGCCAGGGCGGTAAAGAGTAGGATCGGGAGCAGAGTGTTCAACATACCGGAACCTCGTAGGGTGGGTCCGCCGTAGGCAAACCACCACGTTGTTTCAAGCAGAGCAGACCGCCATCGGCGGGGCTGATCGAGTGATACAGATCGAATCCAGCCCTGTGGATAGCGCTTTGCCCAACCTATCCTGCGGACTGATGCCTGCATGCCGATGCGTGGCGCTGAGGCCATCCGCCAAGGGACTAACCCGCTTTGGGATCAGTGGGGCAGAGCGATGCCCTGCTCCTGCGTACAGCCGTTAAAAATCCTTGCACAACCGCAACGCGTCATAGATTGCAGCGTGCGTGTTGCGCTGGGCTACGCAGTCGCCGATTCGGTACAGCAAATAACCGCTCCCCTGTTCCGCCAGGGCAGGCTGAGGCTCAATGGCGAACAGAGCCTCAATGTCGATTTGGCCTTTATTCCGCGCGCCTTCCTTCAGGGCGTAATACAAGGCTTCGTCCGGGCGCACGCCGTTCTCAATGACGATCTGATCGACGACTCGCTCCTCCTTGGCACCGGTGTATTCGTTTTCCAGCACAGCAATCTTCTTGTCGCCCTCGGGATACACCTTTTCCAGCATAAGATCGCCAGTCATGATCACCTCTTTGGGGTAGAGGCTGCGGTAATAGGTTGGGAATGTCGTTCCGCCAATGGCTACGCCCGGCTTGATGTCATCGGTGACGATCTCCACCTGGGCGCCCTTGTCGGCCAGATAGTCAGCCACAGACATACCGGAAAACTCGCAAATGGTGTCGTAGACCAGCACGTTCTTACCCGGCTCGACCTTACCGGAAAGAATGTCCCAGCTGCTCACCACCAGGCCTTCGGCCGCGCCCCAGTGCTCGTTCTGCTCCATGAACGGATGGCCACCATTGGCCAGGACCACGATGTCCGGACGCAAATCCATGAGGGTGTCAGGATCAGCTGCCGTCCCCAGCCGCAGATCAATATTCAGGCGGGCCAGCTCCAGTTGATACCACCGCGTGATACCCGCAATCTGATCACGCTGCGGCGCTTTCGAGGCGAGGGTAATCTGTCCGCCCAGCTGCTCCTGCTTCTCGAACAGGGTCACGTCGTGTCCACGCTCGGCTGAGACGCGCGCCGCCTCCATTCCTGCCGGGCCACCCCCAACCACTACGATTTTGCGCTTGGGCCCGGTGGATTTCTCGATGATATGGGGTACGCCCATGTACTCACGGCTGGTCGCGGCATTCTGAATGCACAGCACGTCCAGACCTTGATACTGGCGGTCGATACAGTAGTTGGCGCCCACGCACTGGCGAATCTGGTCCACCTGTCCCATCTTGATCTTGGCGATCAGATGCGGATCGGCGATGTGGGCACGGGTCATACCGACCATGTCTACATAGCCACCTTCAAGGATGCGTGTAGCCTGGTTCGGGTCCTTGATGTTCTGCGCGTGCAGCACGGGCACGCTGACCACCTCCTTGATACCGGCCGCCAGATGCAGGAACGGCTCCGGCGGGTAGGTCATGTTCGGAATCACGTTGGCCAAGGTATTGTGAGTGTCGCAGCCGGAGCCGATCACGCCAAAGAAGTCCACCATGCCGGTGTCGTTGTAATACTTGGCGATCTGTTTCATATCATCATGGGTCAGGCCGTCCGGATGGAATTCATCCCCACAGATCCGCATGCCTACGCAGAAGTCATCGCCTACCTCAGCCCGCACGGCCTTGAGCACTTCCAAGCCAAAGCGCATGCGGTTTTCAAAACTGCCACCCCACTCATCGGTACGCTTGTTCACACGGGGCGACCAGAACTGGTCGATCATGTGCTGGTGCACCGCTGACAACTCTACACCGTCCAGCCCACCCGCCTTTGCCCGACGTGCGGCCTGGGCGAAATTTTTGATGATACGCTGGATCTCTTCGGGCTCGATGGTCTTGCAGGTAGCCCGGTGCACAGGCTCGCGGATACCCGACGGCGACATCAGGGTCGGCCAATGGCCGCCATCCCAACGGGAGCGCCGCCCCATGTGGGTAATCTGAATCATGATCTTGGCGCCGTGCTTGTGCATGGCATCGGCCAGATTCTGGAAATGTGGAATGATGCGATCGGTGGCAAGGTTCACCGAACTCCACCAGTGCTGCGGGCTGTCGATCGCCACGACCGAGGAACCACCACAAATGGCGAGGCCGATACCGCCCTTGGCCTTTTCCTCGTAATACTTGACGTACCGCTCGGTGGTCATGCCGCCGTCGGTGGCATACACCTCGGCGTGCGCGGTGCTGAGTACGCGGTTGCGAATAGTCAGCTTGCCGATCTGGATTGGTTGGAACATTGCTTCAAAGGCCATCACGGCACCTCATCTCAGCGAATCACGCACAATCTTGTTATCGTCCACTGCGCCATGAACGACGCAAGGCAAGGCTTTACAGCGGCTTGACCACAAATAGGCCGTCGTCGTGGCCTTCTTCCGCGCCGCTGTACACCTGCTCGGCTACGGTACGGACCGCGCTGCCCTTGGCGGCCAGGATCTGGTCCATCGCACCGGCAAACCAGCCGGTAAACATGTAGTCCACCTTGCGGTTGATCTTGCCGTACACATAGACAAAGGCCGAGTGACGCAGGCGGACCTGGGCCGTGCCTGCGTCGACATCGATCTGTTCGATATCAAACAGTCCCCAGCCGCGCTGGGAGAGGCGCTTCATGTAATGTGCGTATACCTCGACGCCGACCAGCCCGTGGCATTCGGCCTCCTTCTCGCACCAATGCCAGGCAGACTTGTAGCCTGCCTTGTAGAGAATCTCGGCGTACTTTTCTGCGCCAAGCACCTCTTCGATACCCATATGGTTGTTGACGAAAAAGTGCCGCGGCACGTACAGCATCGGCAGCGCATCGGTGGTCCAGACGCCAGTTTCGTCGTCGACCTGAATCGGCATTTCGGGGGCATGAGTGGCCATGGTGGTGCTCCAGATAGGTTTGCCAGAGGCCGTTCGGCCTGCATGAAAGGGGGACTTTGGTCGATCAAGGCGGCAAGCGCCTCGACTGTGCGTTCCTGCTATCGCTCTCAAGAAGCGCAGCAGGCCTCGTCCGATCTATTCGCCCCACACATCGCTGAGTACTCTCACCCAGTTCTCTCCCATCACCTTACGCACGGTACGCTCGGACATGCCGCGTCTTAGCAGCGTCTCGGTCAGGTTGGGAAATTCGCCTACCGTGCGGATACCCAACGGATTCACGATCTTGCCGAAGTTAGTCAGCCGGCGGGCGTAGCCCTTGTCATGGGTGAGGTATTCGAAAAAGTCCTGCCCGTGGCCCTGGGTAAAGTCAGTGCCAATACCGATAGCGTCTTCGCCAACGATGTTCATGACGTACTCGATGGCTTCGGCGTAATCATCGATAGTGGATTCGATGCCCTTGGCCAGAAACGGGGCAAACATGGTCACGCCAACAAAACCACCATGGTCGGCAATGAACTTAAGTTCTTCATCAGACTTGTTGCGGGGATGCTCTTTCAGGCCGGACGGCAAGCAGTGGGAATAGCAGACCGGCTTTCTGGATTCGAGAATGACCTCTTCAGAGGTTTTGCTGCCCACGTGGGACAAGTCACACATGACCCCCACACGGTTCATCTCACCAACGATTTCCCGACCAAAACCGGATAAACCACCGTCGCGCTCATAACAGCCAGTGCCCACTAGATTCTGGGTGTTGTAGCACATCTGCACGATGCCTACGCCCAGCTGCTTGAAAAGCTCGACGTACCCGATCTGGTCCTCATAAGCATGGGCATTTTGAAAACCGAAGATAATGCCGGTTTTACCTTGGGCCTTGGCTTGGCGAATGTCGCCGATGGTGTAGACCGGCATGACCAGGTCACTGTTTTCGCGCATCAATTTCTTTTGCGCCGCAATGCTGTTCATGGTGGCCTGGAAGCCTTCCCAGACCGACACGGTGCAGTTGGCTGCTGTCAGACCGCCCTTACGCATGTCTTCAAACAGCTCCCGGTTCCATTTGGCAATGATCAGTCCGTCAATGACGATGCTATCCGCATGCAGTTCAGTGGCATTCATCAGGGCCGCTCCCAGCTGTGATGCGCCGAATCAGTCATCGACGCGTTGAGAGGAGCATATCCCTCAGAATTTCTGCACCATCGTGCAAAAACGACAGGGGTATCACCAGAAGCGTCAAGCCATGTTCAGTCAGTGGCTGGCGGCAAGTTTTCTCTTTGGCTTCCGACGAAGACTAAATCAGACACTCGACTCATGGGGAGTCGAATAAAAAGGGCAGACGCCTAAAAATGTCGAAAAAAAACCCCACAATGCCTATAAGCACGCGGGGTTAAAATGCCCTGTTGGGCCTCAGTGTGTTTCCTCTAGGCCAAGCGTAAGGGCGCTTTTCCCAGATATTCGAGGAGCTAAGCGGCTCAACTCGACAAGAAGCGCTACTTTAGCAGCACCTCTCTAAAACTACCCTGTGACATATTGCCCTCCCTCACGCGATTAGACTTTCGTTTTATTACAAATACGTAACAGCGCAAGCGCACTGCTTTTCGAAAAGCGACTCTCTCGTATCCAGTACCGCCCTGCCGACTTGTCTTGCCAACCGCTACTGCCAAGAATCGCTATGAGACCTTATGGGAGGATCTACCATGATGTACGCAGACTTGATCGACCAAGATGACTTCAGGGACCGCCTGGTTGCGCTAGGTATCGCCATGCCATTGGGCACCACACCCGAACAAGCCTGCCAGCAAGCCTTGTGCGGCCTGAGCCCGGAGCGGGTTACTGCGCTACGGCACCTAGTAGAAGAACTCTTGTCGGGTCGTGTAACACTGCTCCCCTCCGTTCGTGAGGCTATTGCCCGCCAACTGCTGCCCGCCCTGGCCCAGCACCATTAGGCCAGGACGGTCCTGATATCAGCTAAGCCTTACACTGGCAAACGTCGACTCCCCTTGCGCCTGACTTAACGCCGACAGGGCAGACGACGTGGGTAGCAAGGTCAGCTCCTGGGGAATCGGCATCCGCATGACAGGCTGCCCCATTGATACACCCTGCCGCTCGTCACGAGGAGGGATACCAAAGTACTCCCGATAACACTTCGAGAAATGGGGCGTGGAAACGAACCCGCATACAGATGCCACTTCAATAATGGACATGGTGGTCTGCTTGAGCAGCTGCCTTGCTCGAATCAGGCGCAGCTTCAGGTAATAGCGCGACGGCGAGCAGTGTAGATACTTCTGAAACAGCCGCTCCAACTGTCGACGCGAAACAGTTACGTAGACAGCCAGCTCATCCAGATCGATGGGCTCCTCCAGGTTCGCCTCCATCAATGCGACGATTTCCTGAAGCTTTGGCTGATTAGTGCCCAGCATATGCTTAAGTGGCACACGCTGGTGATCCTGCTCGTTACGGATGCGCTCGTAGATAAACATCTCGGAAATCGCGGCGCATAGCTCACGACCATGCTCGCGGCCGATCAGATGCAACATCATGTCCATGGGCGCAGTGCCGCCGGAGGATGTAAAGCGGTTCCGGTCAATGGAAAACAGTCGCGTTGTCAGCGACACACGCGGGAAGGCTTCCTGCATCGAGGCCAGCATTTCCCAATGCACACTGCACTCATAACCATCGAGCAGCCCGGCCTTGGCTAGCGCCCAGCTGCCGGTGCACACAGCACCTAACTTGCGCCCCTGCCGAGCCTGTATCTGCAGCCAGCTCAAATGCTCGCGCATGATGCTTCGCTGGATGCCTACCCCGCCACAAACAATGACCATGTCCATGGCCGGTGCCGCAGTGACAGCACTATCGGGCGTGATCTGAAGACCATCACTGGCACGGACCGGACGGCCATCCAGGCTGAGCGTAGACCATCGGAACAACTCACGGCCCGAGAGCTGATTGGCCATCCGCAGCGGCTCTATCGCCGACGCTAGTGAGATCAGGGTGAAGTTGTCTAGCAGCAGAAACCCGATGGATTGCGGAACACGATGTTGTGGCTGACTTTGATTCGATGACATTGGAACGCCCTCTTCACGCTAAGCCCGGTATGGCCTCATCGAGGCTCTTTTTATCGTCGTGAGTCGTGTTCAGCTGCTGACGGAAGCACCCGTTGTCACGGGATGTAACATCGCCAGGCCGTATGACCCTGACAAAGGCCATCGCAAATGTCATGCCTACCTTGAACAGCTATTCAATTAAAAAGCGGGAAGTGGCTTGGTAAAGCGTTTCCAGGCAGATAAAGCCAAAAGCCATTAGTGACCGATGAGTCATAACAGGCTGTATCCGTGAGCAAATCTGTAGCAATTCGAAGAGCCCGCGTGCGCGGAAAAAGCTTTCTGTAGTAACAGATGGCAGATCGACTTCTCTCCCTGTCAGTTAGCTTCCTCCAGAAAGATGCGCCAAAAGGTGGCAAAACTTTCTCGACGTGTGCAAATTCAGTTCAGCATTGGCTGATGACTCACGGATCGTATTACGGGAGCGCCCGTGATCTAACGTGAAAGACCCCTCAAAAAGCACATCTAATTGCCATCGGCCGCCCCGGCAATCAATAAAAAGAACTATCGGTTGTCCTATCGCCTACAGCGCCTATAAGCCATAGTCTGCATGTATTTAGCAGGTACGCGTAGAGGCAAAAAAAGCGTTTGGGACATAACAGGCGCAGCAACAGGTTGCAACATTGTCGGCTGCCTGGATGTTGGGTAACCTGAATGACTGAGCATGGCGACCGGCCATCTCGCAAGACGCTATCTCTGTTTCGAGCACGGCTTGCCGGCTCGATGTAACTGGATGAACCAGACAGCTTGGCTGCCATGGCTATTAAAACGATAAAACTACTCGGCACCGAACCGGAGACCCTCTCGCTTTACCTTTGCGCCAGCTTCAGGGCAAAGGCCGCCGTCGCTTTCCCGGTAGAAACCGGAAACGCCCAGGCATGCTCCCTTGGTCACAGGGAAGCGCTCGCGCTTTGATGCGTGAAACCTGTGTTTATCAGGCAGGCCACTCAGGTGCCCTGCCGCTTACCGGTAGACCCTCTCCCTCACTGAATGGATTCTCTCTCATTCGTGAGGTCACCCAGGAGGCGGAAGCCCTCACCTCTGGACCGCTTCCCGCCACCTCAGGCACGGCTCTTTCCGGCCGCCCTGTTTCACCTGTTGTTTTAACGAACGCTCCGATTGTGAAATTGCCGCGGTCAAGGTCTGCCATACGGCACAACTGTGCTGGCTGCGACGCCTCGACCTCTGGTTACGACGCCGCCTGCACTGGATGCGACGTGACTAGTAGGCGGTCGATGAACGATCGGTTACAGATAACCCATCACGCAGCGGAGCACATCGGCCCAACCCGCGCCGAACCACGCCCGTTTGCCATGATTTGCCGCCCTGTGCCTTGTGCATGCGCGGCAGCATCAGGAAGGAGACATTCACCATGAAAGGTTGCAATGCGTTACTACTGGCCCTGAGCTTAGGCGCCCCGCTTCTGGCCCAGGCGGCCGAGCCCGAGTCTTGCGCCACCGTTCGCTTTGCCGATGTCGGCTGGACCGACATTACCGTTACCACCGCTGTAACGTCCGAAATCCTGCAGTCGCTGGGCTACAAGACCAAGACCAACATGATCTCCGTTCCTGTCACTTACAAGTCGATGCAAAACAAGGATATCGATGTCTTCCTGGGTAACTGGATGCCAAGCATGGCGGCCGATATCAAGCCCTACAGTGACAACGGCAGTGTCGAAACCCTCCGCGCCAACCTCGAAGGAGCCAAATACACCCTGGCAGTACCGCAGTACGTGTACGACGCCGGTGTAAAGACCTTTGCCGATATCGCCAAGAATGCCGACAAGTTTGACGGCAAGATCTATGGCATTGAACCAGGCAATGACGGTAATCGCCTCATTCAAAGCATGATCGAAAAGAATGCCTTTGATCTGGGCACGTTCAAAATGGTCGAGTCCAGCGAAGCAGGCATGCTTTCCCAGGTGCAGCGCGCCGAGCGACGCAAGCAGTGGGTCGTTTTCCTGGGCTGGGAGCCGCATCCCATGAATACGCGCTTCAACATGAAGTACCTGGAGGGCGGTGACGAATACTTTGGTCCAAACCTGGGCGGCGCCACGATTTACACCAATGTGCGCAAGGGTTACGTCCAGGAATGCCCGAACGTCGGCAAGCTACTGACCAACCTTAACTTCTCGCTGGATATGGAGAACCAGCTCATGGACGACGTACTCAATGGAGGAAAGAAGCCAGATGCCGCCGCGAAAGCATGGCTAAAGGCAAACGCCCAGGTAGTGAGTACCTGGCTGGCCGGGGTAACGACTCGAGACGGCAAGCCCGCCTCCGACGTCATGGCCAAGCTCACGCAGTAACCACCCCAACGACCTGGACAGCCCGGCCGCTAAAGGCGGGCTATCCAGGTCGCTGGATTGTTGATACTCAACTCCAGGGATTCTATCTATGTTCCTTACCGACCATAAGCTCCCGCTGGGGCAAGCCATTTCCGATTTTGTCGACTGGCTGATCATGAACTTCTCGGGATTCTTCGATCTTATTTCCGATGCCCTTTCCACCGTCATCTCAAGCACCACGGGAGCCCTGCTCTGGTTTAATCCCCTGGCCCTGACCGCCATCCTCGTGGCGCTGGTCTATTTCATTCAACGCAGCATTGCCCTCGCGCTGTTTGCCGCCGCTTCACTACTCCTGATCATTAACCTGGGCTACTGGCAGGAAACCATCGAAACCCTGTCGCAAGTCATCTTCGCAACGCTTGTGTGCATTGCCATTGGCGTACCGCTGGGCATCGTAGCCGCCCACAAACCCTGGTTCTCTGCCGCGATACGTCCATTGCTGGACCTTATGCAGACCGTACCGACCTTCGTGTACCTGATCCCAACACTGACCCTATTTGGTCTGGGCGTCGTACCGGGCCTGATCTCTACTGTGATCTTCGCCATCGCCGCCCCGATCCGCCTGACCTGCCTGGGCATTCAGGATGTTCCCGAAGAGCTGATGGATGCCGGCAAGGCCTTTGGCTGCTCACGCTGGCAGCTCCTGACACGCATCGAGCTGCCTTACGCCATGCCCAGCATCGGTGCAGGCATCACGCAATGCATCATGCTGTCACTGTCGATGGTGGTTATTGCGGCCCTCGTGGGCGCTGACGGCCTCGGTAAACCCGTGGTAAATGCCCTGAATACCGCTGATATCGCCCTAGGCTTCGAAGCGGGCCTGGCCATCGTACTGCTGGCCATTCTGCTCGACCGTGTCTGCAAGCAGCGTAATGCCAGAGGAGAACATTGATGAGCGCAATCCGTTTCGAGAATGTCGATGTCATCTTCGGCAAGCAGCCCAAGCAGGCCGTCGAACTGCTGGCTAAGGGGCTTGGCCGAGCTGAGATCTTCGAGAAGACCGGTCAGGTACTAGGTGTAGAAAATGCCTGTCTGGAGGTTCAGAAAGGTGAGATCTGCGTCCTTATGGGGCTGTCGGGCTCGGGTAAATCCAGCCTGCTGCGCTGCATCAACGGCCTTAATACCGTCAGTCGCGGACGCCTGCTCATCGAGCACAACGGCAATGAAGTGGACATCGCCAACTGCTCGCCCTCAACCCTTAAAGAAATGCGCACCTCGCGCATTGCCATGGTATTCCAGAAATTTGCCCTCATGCCCTGGCTGACCGTCGCGGAAAATGTTGGATTCGGTCTGGAAATGCAGGGCCGCTCCAATGCCGAGCGCAAGAAAATCATCGATGAAAAGTTGGAGCTGGTGGGCCTCTCCCAGTGGCGCAACAGCAAGCCCTCTGCCCTGTCGGGTGGCATGCAGCAGCGCGTAGGACTGGCACGCGCCCTGGCCATGGATGCCGACATCCTATTGATGGATGAGCCTTTCTCTGCACTCGACCCACTGATTCGTCAGCAACTCCAGGATGAGCTGCTGGCCCTGCAAAGCAAGGTCAACAAAACCATTGTGTTTGTCAGCCACGACCTTGATGAAGCGCTCAAGCTCGGCACCAACATCGCCATCATGAAGGATGGACGCATCATTCAGCACGGCAGACCCGAGGATATCGTACTCAACCCGGCAGACGACTACGTGCGGACCTTTGTAGCCCACACCAACCCGCTTAACGTGCTGTGTGGCTACAGCCTTATGAAGCCGATCGAGCAGTGCCGTCGCGAGGGTAACGAACTCTGCCTGGATAGCACCCGTGACTATTGGGCCAGCCTGAGCGATGCGCGCAATGTCAAATCACTGCGTCGCAGCGGCGACAGTGTCAGCGTGCAGCGCTGGACGCCGGGCGAGCCAGTCGAGGCGCTCAAGCGCCAGCCTACCCTGGTCGACGCCAGTATCCGGATGCGTGATGCGCTGGAGATCCGTTACCACACCGGCAACAAGCTGATCCTTCAACAAAATGGCTGCGTGGTAGGTATTCTTGGAGATACCGAGCTCTATCATGCCCTCTTGGGTAAAAACCTGGAAAAAGGTCATGAGGAGTCCGAGGTGACTCCTCTACCCACCACCTTTTCCCAAGCAGGCTGACCCTTGATTTGCCGCTCGCCAGGGCGGCTTCAATCCTTCTGACATAAGCTTTTCGATGACTCTGGGCCTTGTATCTACAGGGCCCAAAGTCAGTCTACGCACGCCTCAAGGTTTTTATTGATTGATCGTTCAATTAAAAAACAGTAGACTGAAAATAACTCAGGTGATGCGTGAATGCGAGGAGATAACCGCAATGCCAAAAGTCGGCATGCAACCTATCCGTCGTTCCCAGCTGATTGCTGCCACGCTGGAAGCGGTTGACGAAGTCGGAATGAGCGAGGCGAGCATCGCCCTCATTGCCAAGAAGGCCGGTGTATCCAACGGGATCATCAGTCACTACTTCCAGGACAAGAACGGCCTGCTCGAAGCGACCATGCGCCATCTGATGTCAGCATTGCGCACTGCGGTTCGCGAGCGTCGCGCCACGCTGACCGATAACAGCCCGCGCGCCCACCTGCGCGCCATCATCGAAGGCAATTTCGACGATACCCAGGTTAACGGCCCAGCCATGAAAACCTGGTTGGCCTTCTGGGCCAGCAGCATGCACCAGCCGTCCCTGCATCGCCTGCAACGTATCAACGATGCACGGCTGTATTCAAACTTGTGCTGTGAATTCCACAAGGCGCTCCCCGCCCGGGAAGCCCGTCGTGCCGCTCGTGGCCTGGCCGCCATCATCGATGGTCTTTGGCTGCGCGGCGCACTGGCTGGCGGCAAGTTCGATATCGACGAAGCGCTACGCATTGCCTTCGATTATCTAGACCAGCAGCTGGCCCGTACGGCCGACTGAAAAGGGAGAGAATCATCATGACCCAGCTCGACACTCAAAAGCTCTATATCGGTGGCGGTTACGTCGACGCCACCAGCGGCAAAACCTTCCAGGCTATCAATCCGGCTAACGGCGAAATCATTGCCGAGGTCCAACAGGCCAGCCGGGAAGACGTTGATCGTGCCGTGGCCAGTGCTGCCGAGGGCCAAAAGGTCTGGGCCGCCATGACGGCTATGCAGCGTTCCCGCATCTTACGCAAGGCTGTGGATATCCTTCGCGAGCGCAACGACGAGCTGGCTGCTCTGGAAACCCTGGACACCGGCAAGCCGCTGACTGAAACCCAAGCCGTAGACATCGTGACCGGTGCCGATGTACTCGAATACTACGCGGGCCTGATCCCGGCACTGGAAGGCGAACAGATCCCGCTGCGCGATACCTCATTCGTCTATACCCGCCGCGAGCCGCTGGGCGTGGTCGCAGGCATTGGCGCCTGGAACTACCCGATCCAGATCGCCCTGTGGAAATCCGCCCCGGCCCTGGCCGCGGGCAACGCCATGATCTTCAAGCCCAGCGAAGTCACGCCCCTGACAGCGCTAAAGCTGGCTGAGATTTACACGGAAGCAGGTGTACCCGATGGTGTATTCAACGTGCTTAATGGTGCCGGCGCCGAAGTAGGCGTAGCCCTGACCGAGCACCCGGGTATCGAGAAGATCTCCTTTACCGGCGGCGTATCCACCGGCAAGAAGGTCATGGCCAGTGCTGCCGGCTCGACGCTCAAGGAAGTCACCATGGAGCTGGGCGGTAAGTCGCCGTTGATCATCTTCGAGGATGCCGACCTCGATCGCGCGGCCGACATTGCCATGATGGCCAATTTTTTCAGCACTGGGCAGGTATGCACCAACGGCACCCGCGTCTTTGTGCCGAGCGCCCTCAAGGAGCGTTTCGAGGCCAAGATCCTGGAGCGTGTACAACGCGTTCGTCTGGGCGACCCGCAGGACCCAAACACCAACTTCGGCCCGCTGGTCAGCACCGCTCATATGGAAAACGTTCTGCGTTATATCGAGCATGGTCGCAGCGAAGGTGCGCGTTTGCTGTGTGGTGGTGAGCGTGTTACCACCGGCGAGTTTGCCAACGGCTGCTACGTCGCGCCAACTGTCTTCACAGACTGCCGTGATGACATGACCATTGCTCGTGAAGAAATCTTTGGTCCCGTCATGAGCATCCTGGCGTACGACACCGAGGAAGAAGTGATCCGCCGCGCCAACGATACTGAATATGGCTTGGCGGCCGGCCTGGTTACCAAGGACCTCGCCCGTGCTCATCGCGTCATTCATCGCCTGGAAGCCGGTATCTGCTGGATCAACACCTGGGGCGAGTCCCCAGCCGAGATGCCAGTCGGTGGTTACAAGCATTCCGGCGTAGGCCGAGAGAATGGCCTTGTTACCCTAGGCAACTACACCCGCATCAAGTCCGTACAAGTTGAGCTAGGCGACTACGCCTCGATCTTCTAAACCGCATCATTGCTACCCGTAGGGTGGGTTGGCCCAAGGGCATAACCCACCGTTTTCGAGCGAGCCGCTGCGTCATGCAGTCAATCTCGCCGCTCTTTACGGAGGAATGCCACCATGGCTAAAGAGTTCGACTACATCATCATCGGTGCTGGTTCTGCTGGTAATGTCCTGGCAACCCGTCTGACCGAAGACAAGGACGTAAACGTCCTGCTGCTGGAAGCGGGTGGCCCTGACTATCGCCTCGATTTCCGCACCCAGATGCCGGCCGCATTGGCTTATCCACTGCAGGGGACCCAGTACAATTGGGCATACCAAACTGACCCCGAGCCGTATATGAACAATCGCCGGATGGAGTGCGGCCGTGGCAAAGGTCTAGGTGGCTCCTCGCTAATCAACGGCATGTGTTACATCCGTGGCAACGCGATGGACTTCGACGGTTGGGCCAAGCTTGATGGCCTGGAAGACTGGACATACCTCGACTGCCTGCCCTATTTCCGCAAGGCGGAAACCCGTGATGTCGGCCCCAACGACTACCACGGCGGCGACGGCCCCGTATCAGTTACGACGTCCAAGCCCGGCGTGAATCCTCTATTCGAAGCCATGATCGAGGCTGGCGTACAGGCCGGCTATCCTCGTACAGAAGACCTGAACGGTTATCAGCAGGAAGGCTTTGGTCCAATGGACCGCACTGTGACGCCTAATGGCCGTCGCGCCAGTACTGCACGTGGGTACCTGGATCAGGCGAAGGGCTGCCCGAACCTGACCATCATCACTCATGCCACTACAGACCGTATTCTATTTAGTGGCAAGCGCGCCACCGGCGTTGCCTTCCTGGAAGGTAACAGCAATGAGATCACTACCGTCCATGCAACCCGCGAGGTATTGCTCTGCGCTGGCGCCATCGCCTCGCCGCAGATCCTCCAGCGCTCCGGTGTAGGCGCCAGCGACCTGCTACGCCAGTTCGATATTCCGCTTGTGCATGATTTGCCAGGAGTTGGCCAAAACCTGCAAGACCACCTGGAAATGTATCTGCAATACGAGTGCAAGCAGCCCGTTTCCTTGTACCCGGCGCTCAAGTGGTACAACCAGCCGCAGATTGGGCTGGAATGGATGCTCAAAGGTACAGGCATTGGCGCCAGTAACCACTTCGAGGCAGGCGGTTTTATTCGCTCCAGTGATGAATTCGAGTGGCCGAATATTCAGTATCACTTCCTGCCAATCGCCATTAACTACAACGGTAGCAATGCTATCGAGGCTCATGGCTTCCAGGCTCACGTTGGCTCCATGCGCTCGCCGAGCCGTGGCCGCGTCCACCTGAAGTCACGCGATCCGCGCCAACACCCCAGCATCCTGTTCAACTACATGAGCAGCGAGCAGGACTGGCAGGAATTCCGTGACAGCATTCGTCTCACCCGCGAGATCATGCACCAGCCGGCACTCGATCCCTATCGTGGCCGCGAGCTGAACCCAGGTGCAGATTGTGTAACAGATGCCCAATTGGATGAATTTGTGCGTCAGCACGCTGAAACGGCCTACCACCCCTCCTGTACCAATAAGATGGGTACCGATGACATGGCCGTAGTCGATGGGCAAGGCCGTGTACATGGCCTTGAAGGCCTGCGCGTGGTGGATGCGTCGATCATGCCGCTGATTATCACCGGCAACCTCAACGCTACTACCATCATGATCGGTGAAAAGATTGCAGATCATATTCGCGGTCGCCAGCCACTGGCCCGTAGTACGGCCTCCTACTACACGGCAAACGGTGCTCCAGTACGCCAAGCATCAGCTCAAAGCGAAAAAATAGAAAATAAAGTAAATTCACCGGTTTACAACTGATTTAGAATCCTTATAATGCGCTCCATTGATGCCGGTATAGCTCAGCTGGTAGAGCAACTGACTTGTAATCAGTAGGTCCCGAGTTCGACTCTTGGTGCCGGCACCATCAAATTCAAAGGCTCGCAGAAATGCGGGCCTTTTTATTTTGCGTCTAAATAAGCCAAACCACTTAAAAATTTCGGTTCGGCCGCTTTTTTTCATAGATGAAACATTTTGTTTCATCTTGCAGACGCTACGTCCTTATCTATTGAAACCTCGCCCTGTGTATCGCACTCAGGTGTATTGAGATACAAGAAGAAGAGAGGTTAGCGATGTTTAAAGCAATATTGAGGTTCCTGAAAACACCTGTCGATAATGCTGCATTCGACTGGTTAGGCGATATAGAAGGACGCCACGAATAACGCTCCTACTGAGCGAGGCGCTGTTCAAGCATTGGGAGTAAGCAGCACGTAGCAATAGCCGTGCCTCACCCGATCAGCCCTCACTCCTCCGCTTCTGTTTCTTGAGTATCTCCACTGCCCGGCTCACTTATACTGGCGCCGCCTCGCTATCAAGTGAGCGCCAAAGCCATCGCTGGCTGGTTGCAGAGTGAAAGAACATTCAACTTAGAAGGAAACTGTTGTGGCCGCAGGTAGTTTTTTTGCCCTTTTCGACGACATCGCCACAGTGCTAGATGACGTCGCTGTCATGTCCAAGGTGGCTGCAAAAAAGACAGCCGGCGTATTGGGTGATGATCTTGCACTCAATGCGCAGCAGGTTACCGGCATTAAGGCAGAGCGAGAGCTGCCTGTTGTCTGGGCCGTAGGTAAAGGCTCTCTGATTAACAAAGCCATTCTGGTTCCCGCCGCGCTGCTCATCAGCGCCTTTGCGCCCTGGCTAGTAACGCCTCTTTTAATGCTTGGCGGTGCGTACCTCTGCTTCGAGGGCACTGAAAAGCTTGCGCACAAATTTCTGCCCTCTCACGACCATGACGCTTCAGAGCACGTAAAAGCCGTTGCCGATCCGAACATTGATCTTGTGGCCTACGAAAAAGAAAAAATCCGCGGGGCCGTTCGGACAGACTTTATTCTGAGCGCAGAAATTATCGCCATTACCTTGGGTATTGTGGCTGAAGCATCGCTCATGCAACAAGTTGTGGTCATGTCCCTGATTGCGATAGCAATGACTGTTGGCGTGTATGGTCTGGTCGCTGGCATTGTAAAGCTGGACGATCTTGGACTTTATTTATCCAAGCGCGGCGGCTCGGCTGTACAGGCGATAGGGCGAGGCCTTGTTAGTGCGGCCCCAATGTTGATGAAGGGCCTGTCCGTTGTCGGAACGATCGCCATGTTCATGGTGGGCGGTGGCATTCTGACTCATGGCATCCCAGCCCTGCATCATCTGATCGAAGCCCTGGAACATACGGCCGCAGGCGTGCCGGCAATCGGCCCCGTTCTAGGCGCACTGACGCCTACTCTTTTCAATATCATCTTCGGTATTCTGGCTGGCGCAGTGGTCATGATTCTTGTTGGAATCGTCAGCAGGCTGTTCCGCCGTAAGCAGCCTGTAGGCCACTAGATGCTACCTCGTTAAAATGCAGGACAATGGCAAGCTCAGGTGATACAACCACCTGTCGCTTGCCGTTAACCTCTGCCATGAGCCGTAAACTTCGCGTTCACTCGTCCGCTATTCATTACTTCGACATGGTGCGTCGCTGCCGCTCCATTCGCGAAGCCGCCCGCCGCCTGAACGTGGCGTCATCCGCGGTAAACCGGCAAATACTTAAACTGGAAGACGAACTTGGCGCGCCGCTATTTGAAAGATTGCCGGGTGGGCTTCAGCTGACCTCCGCAGGCGAGGTATTTGCTCGTCATGTTACCGTCGTGCTGCAGGATGTCGAACGGGTTAGCTCAGAGCTGGATGCCATGGCGGGCATTAGAACCGGCCATGTAGAGATTGCCACCGTTGAAGGACTGACAAGCGATTTACTGCCTTGTGTACTGGATGCGCTATATGCCCGTTATCCGCGCGTCACGGTAGGTGTTATGACGTTAGGCTCGCAGGCTGTACCGGAAGCCATTACCAGCGGTGCCGTGGATATCGGATTGGCATTTGGTCTGCAGCGCCATCCTGATCTACAGCAGATGAGGGTCGGGCATTTTCACGTTGGCGCGATTATGGCCCCTGATCATCCTCTGGCGTCTAGAACAGAGGTCAGTTTTGCAACCTGTGCCGAACACCGCCTGATCCTGGCCAAGCCAGATCTTTCAATCCATCATTTACTAAGCACGTTAATTCGGAAAACCGCCCTGCCCCATAAGCCCGCCTTGGAAACCAGCTCTCTGGAGCTGGCACGACAACTCGCACGGCGAGGGGCTGGCATTGCTTTTCAGACACGTATTGGAATAGAGGCTGACTTAGCAGCCAAGACCCTAATACATCTCCCCTTAAGCGACAATGGGGGTCTACAAAGCGATCTTGGCGTGTATGTCCGTAATAATCGCCACCTTCCTGTTGCCGTCGATGCGTTTGTGCGCGCCCTAAGCGAAGAAATCACCCATAGGGAAGGCCTACTAAAACAGAAATGAGTTAAATCCTGATGCCGTTTTGGCAACAGCGTGAGCGATATTCTGTGCTTTGGTGATCGCCTTAAAGTAAGTAATACTCCGACGTAACGACTTGGATGGCGTGCTAAGGCTCGCCACAAGCCTTTCATGAGGGCACGCCATGAATTCGCTGGACATTATAATCATCGGAGCGGGTATCGGCGGCCTTACCGCAGCCATTGCGTTACAGCAACAGGGACATCGGGTTCGCCTGTTCGATCGCAAGCCAGAGTTGACTCCGGCAGGCTCAGCCATCTCGATATGGCCCAACGGCGTAAAAGTTCTTAATGCCCTCGGCCTGGGCGATGCTATTGCTGCCGCCAGTGGTGATATGCAGACGATGAGCTATAGCGACCGAGAGGGCAAACTTCTAACCCGTTTCAGCCTTCAACCCTTGTACGAAACCGTTAATCAAACTGCCCGCCCTATTGCCCGTACAGCACTGCAACGCATCCTGTTAGCAACAGCAGGTGAGCATAACGTGACACTGGGTATAAGCTGCGACTTTGCCGAGCAACGCGATGGAAAAACTATCGCTCATTTTTCAGATGGTAGCCAGCTTGCGGCCGATCTACTGATAGCCGCCGATGGCACACATTCCAAATTACGTGATCTGGTTACAGGACAGAAAACCGAGCGCCGTTACTGCGGCTACGTCAATTGGAACGGTCGAATCGAAGCGACTTCAGATCTCGCTCCGCTTACTGAATGGGCACAGTTTGTAGGTGATCATAAACGCGTGTCCCTGATGCCCATGGGTGGCGGTCTGTTTTATTTCTTCTTTGACGTTCCCCTTCCAGCAGGCACACCAAATGAGCGCAGCCACTACAAAGAAGAGCTAAGCGAACACTTTCAAGGCTGGGCCGAGCCTGTACGCCGGTTAGTCGAGCGCCTCGATCCGGCCACCATAGCGCGGGTAGAAATTCATGACATTGAGCCGCTCACCTCTCTGATTAACAATCGCCTGGTTCTCTTAGGCGACTCGGCACACGCCATGGCCCCAGACCTTGGCCAAGGCGGCTGCCAAGCCATGGAAGATGCCTGGGTCTTAGCCCAACTTCTGACCCAACACGAAGACCTATCAAGAGCGCTCAAGGCCTACGATGAGGCCCGCTTGGAGCGCGTCGCCTCCATCGTCACCCGCGCCCGCAAACGCGCCGAAACCACCCATGGACATGACCCTGTGGTAACGCAGGCGTGGTATCGGGAATTGGCCTATGAAACAGGAGAAGCAGTTTTAAAAGGAATTGAAAAGACAGTTGAGGGAGGGCCGCTGGAGTAACAATGAGCAAGCTCATCAAAGCTACATAGCTATCACCTGCGAGTCTTATTTGTGTTTCAATCCATACGTACCAAAGCAAAAGACCAGGATGGTAACTATTACTCCTGGTCTTTGCATTCAAACTTAAATTGTTAGTCCCTAATCAAATACCATTGAGACTGCGATATTCGGCGCTGCTAGAAAAAGCGGCAGCCACAGACTCAACTGTCATGTTGCCCGCCAAAATTTGCCCCGTCCAAAGTGCCAAACCTGACACATCTGCCGCACGCCTCAGGTAGGTATGGTATAGCTGCTGCACAGCTACTCGGGTCTGGTATTCCCTGCTCTGCTTTAGAGCAGAGGCCACCGAGTCAACCGTCATACTGCCACTCGTGAGCTGACTGGTCCAACTGGCTAGGCCCGCTGCATCTGCGGCACGCCCTAAATACGTGTAATAAAGTTGCTGTACAACACGCGATTGATATTCTGCACTCTTAGTCAGGGCCGCAGCGACAGCGTCAGTTGTCATGCTGCCCGCCATAACTTGGCTTGTCCAAGTAGAAAGTCCTGACGCGTCAGCATCACGTCCCAGATAAGTCTGATAAAGCTGCTGAACTGCATTACGTGTTTGATACTCTTTACTTTGCATTAGCGCAGCGGCAATCGATTCGGCTGTCATAGTTCCATTAGCTAATTGGCCTGCCCAGTTGGTCAGTCCTGCCACGTCTGCTTCGCGTCCCAAATATGTTAGATATAGCTGCTTGATAGTATTGAGTTGGGCTTCAGTGGCTCTGCTGCCTTGAGTCTGTCCACCAGTCAATGGCCCAATACTTGTGCAACTAGTATCGTTAAGGTATTTCTTAAGCGTTGGCCATTGAGGACGCTCTTGCCCATTAATGGGCTCAACGGACATAAAGTAATTGCCCCAACCAGGTCCTGCCGCCCAATAAGTTGCCGGTATGCAATTCTGCTGAAGGTAAGCCAACATGTTATCCATCATAGTGAACCAGCGTGGATCGTTATCCGGCACACCAAATTCACCAATATAACCGCGCTTTCCGTTCTTCTTGAGCCATTCAATAAAAGGCTTGACCCGTTGGACACCGTACATCGGGTCAAGCGTACTCACATCGATCGAATCGTAATTACCGCCCGCATTCGCATCGAAATAAGTATGTGCAGAAAAGATAATGTTATTGGATGGGTCGATCAGCTTGAGCAGAGGCTCATTCCACTGTGCCCAACGGGTCGCTTCTGCCCAACCATTGCCTTCAACAATAATTGGACGGACTTTATCAATGGCACGTACGCCATTGATACCGTACTGCGCAGCAGTCGGCCAATACGCCAACGCACCGTTAGGTTCATTCATGATGTCATAAGCATACAGAGACGATTGCCCACTCCAACGCTGGGCAATCTTTGTCATAACATCTTGGTAGTGGTCATAGGTGACGCTACCGGCACCAATGATTTGTCCACGATAGCGAGCATAGTTATGCAGGTCGAGAATGATTCGGATGTTGTGCTTACTAGCATAACTGAATGTCCGATCAATCAATGCCGCATAGGCAGGGTCTAGCGCACTACCCAAGGTCGGTTGTAAACGCTCCCAAATGATAGGGAATCGTATCAGTCTGACACCGCGGGCGCTCCATTGCTGAAAGTAAGCCTCCACTGGAAAGATGTAGTTGGTTCCGTTGATACCAGGCAGTATCTGTGGTGCAAAACCCGCACCCGAAAGATTCAAACCGACTAGATTAACCTGCTCGGCCCGAGCAGCGCCCAAGTAGCCAAGCGTCAAGAAAACCGACACTGAAAAGGCTGTCAACGTCGAGGCTTTTCTCAAACGATCAAATATGTTCATTATCACCAAGCTGCCAGCGACAAGACGTCTCCTGTATTAGGTCAGGGCGTCTGGTAGGAGTTAAAAGTAGACGGAACAATGACTATGTTCGTCTCTGTCTTGACTGACATTCAAACTCCATGCCAATCAAAACACAGAATGACTCCCAGCAAAGCGGACTCGACTTTTCTACAACCCTCTTTTTTCAATAAATTATAGAAGTTTCAATACTCTCTTACAGACTTGCAAGTTCGATTATTGCCAATAGATATGGCTTTTTAGAATCACTTAATATCTACTTGTAATGAGCCGAGTACTTATAGCGTTCCCTTAAGATATTTTAGCGCCGATTGTGTTTCTAAAGGCCTTAGTGGACTATTCAATCTAGCCCTGCCATGAAGCCCTAAAATATGAATAAGCCTTTTTACTATTTGCATATTCCAAAAACCGGTGGAACTTCTTTAATTTCATTCCTTGACAATCAATTCGAGACCGCCGAGATATGCCCTGCACAGCTTCTGCCAGAGCTTTTTACGATACCCAAAGAGCAACTGTCGCAATACAACTTTTACCGAGGCCATCTCTGGTATGGACTCGATACCTACCTAAATAGGAAGCTTAATTACATTACTATGCTGAGAGACCCAGTGCAGCGCACCATTTCATGGTACGCCCACGTCAGACGCGAGGTTAACGCCTACCGGCATCAGCAAGTAGTAGAGGAAAACTGGTCTCTACTGGATTTTATCCAAGACAAAGAGACCCAATGGGATCTGATCAATACACAAACTCTCTTCTTGGCTGCTGATCTCGACTTTGATCGTTTGTCGAAGGACCCCGTCGGCTATGGAAGAGCCGCTATTCAACAGTATGCTAAGAGACGGGATGACCGTAGCCTTCTAGAGCTTGCCAAGCAACGACTCGAAGTCTTCGACTTCGTCGGCATCACCGAGCGAATGCAAGACTCTATGCTGTTATTGTCTTATGCGTTGAATACCTACCCAAGCACTTCAAAAGAGCGGCTCAACACATCAGCCAACCGGCCAGCTGACAAAGAAATCTCGCCCGATGTCATTGATGCGATAAAAGCGCTAACTCCGCTCGATCAAGAGCTATATGAATGGGCATGTCAGCAATTCGATCACCGTTTCAAGCACATGATTGAACTCTTATTAATCGAACGTTGCCTGCATAACCCAAATAGCCGTATAGCATCTTGGCAAAAGCCGCTCTCCTTAGCTGACCGCGCCCTTTTTCAGCTTAAAATCAATGGATATCCTGACAGGGTAATTCCCTCCGAAAGCCTCACCATCACTCTCGATATCTTTAATATTTCCCGCTTCACCATTGCCAGCCGACCACCCGCGCCGATTAACCTGTCCTATCACTGGCTGGATTTTGAAGGCTCAATAACGGTGTTCGAGGGCTTACGGACTCCTCTGCCTCAGTCGCTGGGACCGCAGCAAACAATCACTGCTCTAATGCACGTTCAGGCGCCGGAGCAAAAGGGTGTCTATACTTTACGAGTGACGCTGGTACAGGAAGGTGTCGCATGGTTTGACGACAGCCAGGCTTTCGCCGATATCGAACTTACAGTCGAGTAACATTCATGGCCAGTGATATCTTTTTTAAAGCGCTGAAGGTGCCGAAGGAATGAGCAAGGCCAAGCATGATGTGGTATGGCATCAAGGAAAGGTTAGTCAACGTGAAAGGGAGGAGCTGCTGTGCCAGAATGCCTCAACCTTGTGGTTGACTGGCCTTAGCGCCGCGGGCAAATCCACTCTTGCTTTTGCATTAGAGAAAGCGCTTATCGATTTGGGTAAAGCATGTTTTGTGCTAGACGGAGACAATATCCGTCATGGCCTTAACAAAGATCTAAACTTTAGTGTCCAGGCACGCACTGAGAATATTCGCCGCGTCGCTGAAGTTGCAAAGCTGATGAATGAGGCAGGCCTGATCGTTATAACAGCTTTCATTTCTCCCTTTATTGCAGACCGTGAAAGCGCCCGGCTTATTATTGGCAAAGATTGCTTTCGTGAGGTATATATCAGTACGCCGCTCAGAGTTTGCGAAGCACGTGACCCCAAGGGGCTATATGCCAAAGCACGCAAGGGCAATCTTCAGGAGTTCACCGGACTTTCCTCACCTTATGAACCGCCAACTCGCCCCGATCTTACGCTAGATACTTCTAAGATCGCGTTCGAAACGTCGATAGCGCAACTGGTCGAGCTAGCTCTAGGGAGCCCAGTCAAGCGCTTGCAGGCCACAACACTATAACTAGTCTCACCCTAGCCGCGAGCATCCTTCGCGAGTAGGCTCTTATAGAGTTGAGCGTAAGATTCCAACATCTTGCCGCTTGAGAAAACATCTTCATAACGCTTTGCTGCTCTCTCACCCATTCTGATTGCTTGTTCAGGGTTACCCAATAAGGTCAGCATAGCTTGCCGTAAAGCGAGCGGGTCAGTTGGAGGAATCACTATTCCAGTCTCTTGATTCAAATTGATAAAACTCGTACCAGTACTGATTTCACAAGAAATCATAGGTTTTCCATACATTGCAGCTTCTAGCAACGATATACCAAAAGCCTCTGAGCGAAGATGTGATGGAAATACAAAGGCATAGCACAATGTCAGAAGAGCGGCTTTGTCCTCTTCGGACAAAAGGCCGGGAAATATAACCTTCTTTAAACCTAACTGTTTAGCCTGCTGTTTAAGTGCCTGCTCTTCGAAACCCTCCCCCGCGATCACACAAGTAATATCTGTCCTTTGAAGTGCTTGAAGGAGAAAGTTAATCCCTTTGTAATACCTAAGGGCGCCTACAAAAAGAAAAAAAGGTTCTTTTAGAACACCGCGCCAATAGGTTAGGCGCTCCACAGTAGGTTCAGGATAAGTAGCCTTATCTAAGCCATAAGGGATAACAGATACTTTTTCCCTATACCGGCGTAACACCGGGCTTGACTCTGCATAGGCTGGAGAGGACGCTACAATACTATCTACATCTCCCAAAAAACGCCTCATCAGAGGTTGATATAGTTTAAACAGCGTCTTTTGCTTAACAATGTCAGAGTGATAACTCACTACTGTAGGCCTATCAATGCGTGAAACATAGTGAGCCACATCCATGAACGGCCATGGAAAATGATAGTGCACAATGTCAGCAGCCTTCGCCAACTGAGCGAAATCACGGAAAGCTGACAATGAGAAGCCTGTCGAGGCCACATGAAAATCAAGCTTTGAGCGGTGGCTGATATGCCGACCATTCTTCTCATCACGCGTGGCGCCCTGAGAACTTAAGTAGAGAACTTCCGACTCAATACCATATTGCAGTCCACCTTCTGCAAGTTGATAAATAACCTGTTCAATACCGCCAAAGGTTTGTGGACGATAGGTTTTGAAAAAATGAAGAACTTTAATCATCTGACAGACAAAACCTTCTCGTACACCTGAACGGTTTCATTTGCGCACCGTGCCCAAGAGAACTCAGCAGCGCGCGCAAGACCTGCGATTACTGACTGCTCTCGCCATATATTATCTTCCAGACCGCGCATGAGTATGCCTGTGAAGCCATCAACATCCATTGGCTCACACATCAGGGCAGCCTCACCTGCTACCTCTGGCAATGAGGATGAGTTTGAGCAAACTACTGGAATACCAGAACTCATTGCTTCAAGTACGGGCAAACCGAAGCCTTCGTAATGGGATGGAAAGGTAAACAGGCGTGCCCCAGCGAATAACAGTGGGAGTTCACTACTAGGCAGAAACCCCAGATAACGTGCCCATCCCTCGCGCTCGGCCTCAGAGATCCGCTGCATGATGGTTTCATTTTGCCAGCCTTCGTAACCCGTTAGGATTAATGGATAACGAAGCCGTAAAGATTGGGGCAAGCGGCTATATGCGGCGAGTAACGTTTCAATATTCTTGCGCGGCTCAATTGTACTGACAAACAGGCTATAACCTTGCCACTGTAATCTGTACTTGCTTAGCAAGGGCTCTATTTCAGCGTTGGTTCTAGGGCTGAATTCGCCAGAACTGGCCAAAGGTACAGCGTGAATACGATCAAGCGGCCAAGAGAAATAGTTCGCCAACTCGCGTCGTGTGTATTCAGAATCAGTAATTAGCTCTGAGGCTGTGCGAAGCGAGTAGCTGATGCCTTTTTCCATAAAAGAAAGCAGCTGGGGCTGGTGACAATTTTTCCAGGTAAATGGTGAAAGGTCATGGAAGGTTACTACGCTAGGACCTGGGAAAGGTGGCAGGAAAAAATTGGGGCCGTGATAAAGATAGTCCCCCATCTCCTTGAGCGCTTTTCCTTTAAGATATTGGCTCAGGACGCGATAGGCCTCGATAAACAGGGTATTTTTTTGTATGGCACGTTTAACGAGATGGCTTCCTCCCGGCGTCGCCTGAGGCACAGATAGTTCCGATCGGAAAGAGCGCCCTGCAAAGAGCTTTAGGTCCTCAATAGCTGCATTTGCTTGTAGATGTCGAGCCAGTTCATAGGTGTAACGTCCTATACCCGTCAGCGGATAACGCACAGGCTCAACAGACAGAATAACCTTCATTCACGTGCCGCCAACATCCAACGTAGGGTTTCCTCTAGCGAAGGCGTGCTCCATTCGCCTATTAAAGAGCGAAGCAATGTTGAGTCGCCACACAACTTTTTGACCTCATTCGCTCGAACAAAGGCGGGATTGACTTCAACAGTTAGAGAATGAGCTGTGATGGTTTCACACAACGACAACACTTCTCTCAACGAATAAAGATTACCGGAACAAACATTAACGGTAAGTCCAGCTGACTTAACCTCTAGCAAACGACGGTAGGCTTGGACTACAGCACGTACATCGCTAAAGTCTCTCCATACATCAAGATTACCCAACTCAATGCGTTCAGCTTTGCGGATGAAATGTGAGGTAATCTTGGGGAGAAGAAAACTGGGAGCCTGCCCCTGCCCGGTATAGTTAAACGGTCTTGCAATCACAATAGGTAGGCGGTTCGTCCACAGCTTGGCCATATATTCCATAGCCAGCTTGCTTACGGCATAGTCATTAGCCGGTGCAGGTGTTGTTTGCTCATTCAGTACACCTTCTGAGGCATTGCCGTATACATTGGCGCTACTGGCAAGCAGCACGCACTCAGGCGTACAGCCCGAGGCATGAATTGCTTCCAATAGATTACGAGTACCAACCAAGTTGGTTTCGTAAAATGCATTGGCATCGCCATGAGCTACAAACGCCAAGGCCGCCAAATGGACCACGGCGTTCGGCTGGATTTCAGCCAGTACGGTGTGCAGCGCCTGGGCATCGGTTAATCTTACCTGGCGGTAATTAGGATCATCACTAGGATGCGTTCCTAGACCGAATACCTCGTATCCGTTAGCTTCCAGCTCCGCCCGCATATAACGCCCGGTGAAACCGTTCACTCCTGTAACAAGCACACGCTTACTGGCTGTGTTCATCAGAAAGAGAATCCTATCTCGTTACGACGCAGATCGGCTTCGACCATCATCTGGCATAGCTGCTCAAGCGTCGTCTTAGGTTCCCAGCCCAATACAGCCTTGGCCTTGCTGGCATCACCGATGAGCAACTCTACTTCGGCCGGACGATAGAATGCAGGATTGATGCGCACTATGGTCTTGCCAGTTTCGACATCTACAGCCACTTCATTTTCATCACTACCTTGGAAGCGCAGTTCGATATTGACGGCTTTGAATGCCATCTTTACGAAGTCGCGTACCGTTTCGGTTCTATTTGTAGCTAGAACAAACGTATCTGGTTGGTTGGCTTGCAACATGTGCCACATTCCTTCCACGTATTCCTTGGCAAAGCCCCAGTCACGCTTAGCGTCCATATTGCCGAGCTCAAGAACCTCCTGCTTACCAAGCTTGATCTTGGCAACCGAGTCAGTGATCTTACGGGTTACAAACTCGCGACCACGCAGCGGGGACTCATGGTTGAACAGAATGCCGCTCGTACCGAAAATGTCATAGGACTCTCGGTAGTTGATAGTCATCCAGTGGGCGTACAGCTTAGCAACACCATAAGGACTACGTGGGTAGAATGGTGTGGTTTCTACTTGGGGAATTTCCTGGACTTTGCCAAACATCTCCGAAGTAGAGGCTTGGTAAAAGCGAATTTTCGGATTAACGATACGAATCGCTTCCAGCAGGTTAACCGCACCCAGACCAGTGATATTTGCTGTCGTCAGCGGCTGATCAAACGACACGCCCACGAAGCTCTGCGCTGCCAAGTTGTAGACTTCTGTTGCCTCGGTGCGCTCTAGCAGACGGATACTGGAAGCCAAGTCGGTTAGGTCGTACTCAACCAAGTGCAGGTTTGGATTCTTATCAATACCCAGCTCTTCGATGCGCCAGAAATTCACTGAACTCGTACGACGGTAGGTGCCGTAAACTGTATAGCCTTTTTCCAGCAGCAGCTCTGCCAGATATGCTCCGTCTTGGCCGGTAATGCCGGTAATGATCGCTTTCATTTCTGCTCCCTTGGTAAAAACTAAACTCATTATTTCAAGACCAACCTTTTGGCATCAGGCCGTTGAGGTCAGCCTAGCTTTTATTTGTTCTGCACTCTGCTTCCATGTCAGCCATTTCATATTACTGGACGATGGATGCAAGCCGCTCTTTCTTAAATCAAGCCAAGCCTTGACCTCTTTACTCAAATCTTCGGCTTTGCTTCCTTTAAAATAATGAGCGTTATCCTCTGCGATCTCTCTAAAAACAGGAATATCCCTGGCGATGATAGGCAGTCCAAATTGGGCCGCTTCGATCAGAGGCAGGCCAAACCCTTCGCCTTTGGAGCTGAATACTAGACAAGTAGCGTTCTGGTAAATTTTTTCCAAATACTCATCGCTGATGCCTTTCAGCCAGAACAGTCTTTTTCCAAGCAACTTATGGCTCGTGATGTCATGGATAAGTTCATCAACATTCCACCCAGCCTGACCTACCAATACGAGGTTGGCCTCAATACCTTCCTGCCAGAGTCGATCAAAGGCTTTTAAGGTCTGATCGTGCCCTTTACGCGGCTCAATGGTACCCACTGATAGGAATGTCGGACATTCCTTGAGTTTGGCCAGAACCTCCGCCGCATTATCGGGAAGCCCCTTAGTCGGTATAGAATTTTCTACATCTGCACCAAGATGGAACCAGTCAATATGAAGCGGGCGGTGACGTTCTACTGGATTCTGCTTAAGCCAAGTCTCCATTTCACTAGCAACTGCACGTGAAATACACAAGAGGCCATTATTTTCAGAAATTGCCTTTAGCCAACGGCTATGAAGGTCCGCCATTGGGCCAACAAAAACCTCCGGCATCAATACAGGCAATAAGTCATAAACAACAAAGTAGACATTTACACCTGCATTACGCATAAGGCTATAAGTAGGTTGTTGCCTTAGAACCACATGATGCTGTAGATCTAAACCTAAAAATACATCCCCATTACCATACTCAATAAAACTATCAATTTCGCCGCCAAGAGCCGCATGCTCAGAAAAGTGACTAGCAATAAATTCTCGTGCGTATTTATAACCTAGTGTATCCATCGTTGCGTACACAGGTTCACTGACAAATCCTTCCGGCGGAGAATCTAAAAGTTCTTTGAGTATGCTTCTCACTACTCGCTGTATACCGCTCTTGGCATCAACGTGAACAAGCTGGGAAATATCAATAAAGAGCCTTCTCTTTTTGCTTTCCCGAAAATTACTTGCCATAGCTACTGCGCAGTGCTTTATATCATCATAAGTGGGAAACTCATCTTTTATTGTGGATATTTCATGCTCAACCAGCCGAATTAAATCTTCCTTATCAGTAGAAAATGATTCACCTTTGGCATTTGCACGAGAAATCTCTTCAAAAGCAGCCAAAGCCAGTTTTGCACTTTGATCCCATGAGAACTTTTTAATTTGCTCTACGCCATGCGCTCTTAGACGAGCACGAAACTCACCATCAGACAACGCTTCATATAGCTTTGCCTTTATTTGCTTCGCATCCAAAGGATCAAAAAGAGCCTCCTCAAGGCCTATAACTTCAGGAATACTTGATGTATTTGATCCAATAACAGGCGCGCCACAGCACATCGCCTCTAGAGCTGGCAGGCCAAACCCTTCATGCCAGGAAGGAAATATAAATGTTTTGCAGCAACCATATAAAGAAGCCAGTTCAGCATCAGTAATATAGCCAGTAAACACTAGATCTGACTCAAACAGGCCATATGATTTTGCATGGGCCTTTAAACTGGCAATATTTTCGGCAGGCATTTTACCAGCCAATACAAGCTGGTGATGTTCTCTAATACTATTTGGCAACAATGCATAGGCTTCTATAAGCCTATCTAGATTTTTTCGAGAGTCCGCCCCTCCTGTGTAAAGAACAAACTCTTTCTGAATACTGTACTTTTCAAGCAACAGATTTTTTTCGAAATCAGAGAGCTTAACCTCTGCTAAGCGTTCATCCGCTGCTGTCGATATGTTAAATATGGATGAATTAGAAAGTGATAAAACCTCGATCGCTTCCTTCATGGATGACTCTGAAATAGCTAACCAGCCTTGAGCTTTCTTCAGAGTCTCAATTCTATTTAGATAATACTCTTTATACACAGGGTATGGATCTAAATAGATATTTGAGTTTATAAAAGGAATAAGGTCATAAAGAGTTACGACAGTTGGTATTTCTCTGCTTATGCCTCCGATAGAGCAAACACAGTCATCGTAAGCTCCTTCAAACAAAGTACTTATATGCACTAAATCAGGATTTAAGCTTTTTATAAAAGCTTCTCTAAGATGCTGAGCGGCTTGCCGGCGCCATGAGGTTCCTGTAATACATTCAGCAACAGAGGAAGGCCCGTACCAAACTACTATGTTTTCTTGAGGTAATAAATCTTCAAATGCTGCCCGTATAGGCTCTATAGAGTCCTGAAGCTGGCCGTTCAAAAGAATGATTACTTCATGTTCACCTTTATTACGCACAATACCTTGCGCTAGAGATAGACTATATCTGCCTATCCCTCTAAAGCGGCTTTCAGTTTGAGCTCCTTGAAGGTCAAGCACAATACGCATTAGCGTGCTTCCTCACTGTTTTCCTGAATGGCTTTTTTCAAGCGCTGGTAGTAAATTTTTGCGCTTTCACTCAAATCCGAATCATCAGGTTCCAAGCCCTGAATAAATGAATTTGGATTAAAAGGAACTGTAACGGAAGGCTTGTTTACAAAATTATTTCCGCCAACCAAACCTGCCCCATAAGCTATATTTACTAGTTTATTATATAAACTTGGATAGCGAACCAAAAAAGATTTAGCATGCCGCTTATATTCAGAATTATTAATAACACCGCGCATTGTCTTTACAAGAATATTGCGAGCTAGCTTCTTGGTTATTACTATGAATTTTCTTGGAAAAGAAACCTCGGCCTCACCTGCAGTATCAAACTTAAGCGCCATATAACGTAGCGGGGCAGTAACCTTCCAGGAAGAACTCCCTTTAAGCTTCTCTATCTGCCCTTGATAATCTATAGCTCTTAAATACCAATTGTGCGCATTACTTAAAGACTCATTAAGCTGATGCTGAATAGAATTATTTTTCTCCTCTTGCGCCTGCAATTCATTTTTCAGACCCTCAAGGTAGTTATTTCTACTACTAACAGCCTGCAGCTCTGCCTGAAGCTCTTCAATGCTCTTTTTATAGTCTACCTGCAGGTCTTCAATGCTCTTTTTATAGATGGAAACCTGCTTGTTTATAAATTCATTCTGACTACTCAGAACCTCATCAAGCCTTTTTTCCACAGTAGTAAATTTAACATTAAATTCATTCAAAATTGCGGACTTAACTTCCTCTGCTAAACGACTCGAATCATCTTGAAGCTGCTTTAACTTATCACCTATCAAAAGTTCTTTTTCTAAACCCTCATTTAATCGGATTTCGATACTTTGAATCGTTTCCCTGATGCGAGCATCGTACTGCTGAGCAAGAAAATCCAAAGAAACGCCATATTCCTCCGCAAAAACATGGTCAAACAAACCTAGGCTCTCCGCATCACCTGCTTTTTGCGCAATAACGGCATAGTCCTGACTCACACCAGCTAAAACACTTTTTAGTCCAACAGATGCTAAGTCTTCTTCTAGATTTTCTTGCAAACGCAATAGTTTGGTACGTGCAAAGCCACTATATTCAGTCAAAAAACTAAGCAATAAATGCGGAATAGGCCGCTCATGTGTAGGGTCAAGATAAAAGTTGTTTGTCCCTACAACAATATTTTCTGCATTCGGCGTCTCAAGTATAAGCAAGCCCGCAGGCTTTAACACCCGCACTGCCTCCGTCACGATGTCCTGCAAAATAGGAAAAGGAATGTGTTCAGCAACATGAAATCCCGAAACAATAGCTTGACTACTCTCTGGTAGGGCTTTTAGTGTCTCTAGAGCGTCTCCTTGTTCTGCAGGTAGCTCTAATACACGGCAAGCCTCCAACATCCCTTCATCAAGATCGATTCCTCGAGCCTGGAAACCTTTTTCCATCAGAAGTTCAAGCCATTCACCCCGGCCACATCCTATATCAAGCGCTGAACATTCTTTATAGAGCTCCTTCAACGGCTGGATGAATGGAAGGTAGACCTCTTGCCGATTTTTGATTAGCTCTCTCGAGCCACGATAACGATCTTCGAAAGCTCGGTAAAAAGAACCACTCATCGGCTGTACTCCACTTGCGGCGGCATCCAGGTCAAGCCAACAAACTGATCTTTAGCAACATTGATTACGTTGAAGACCAATGCCAGATCACGCCATTCGTAATTAGAAACAAGGTGGGTATCATGGGCATGCAAAGCAATTGCAACTGAAAATGACCCCACCCCTAAATTAGCCAGAAATTTAAAATCGTATTGGGGCGACTCGCCGGCCTTTAGATCTTTTAGAACGCATCCTAAGTGATGTGTGTTCGTACCAAAAACCGATTGTCCTAACCGGTCTTTTATCATGTAACCCACTACCAGCTCAGGTATGTCCTGCTTGATATCAATCTTTACGCGTAGACTTACCGGCTCGCCCACAGAAGCAAATTCGATCATCTCACCCCGTGAGTTATGCAGACTGACCGAGGCGATACTAGCCTCGCCCGACCCGGAACTGGTCTGAACGGTTCCATCATCCAGTTTACGGATAGTAACTGTGGAGTTTTCTTTTTCGGCAATAATGGCGTTGTAATAGTCCATTACTTCTTCAGGTTTGCCGTCTTTAATGACGCTTCCGGCCTCAAGCAGAATTGCACGGTCACAAAGTGCCTGGATTGAGCTTCGATCGTGAGTAACGATGAGGAGTGTGGTCCCCTCTTTTTGAAACGCTTTAATGCGATCAAAACTCTTGTGCTGGAAATAAGCGTCACCGACAGAAAGCGCTTCGTCCACAATCAATATTTCTGGGCGGAACGCAGTTGCAACAGCAAATGCCACTCGCATTTGCATACCGCTGGAATAAGTACGGACCGCCTCATTGAAATACTCGCCAATTTCTGCGAATTCCTCAATGTCGGGCATGGCCTGCTGTATCTGCTCCATGGTGTACCCCATGAGTCCTGCAGCATGCAAAGCATTTTGCCGCCCCGTCAGTTCTGGATTGAAGCCCATGCCAAGCTCGAGAATGGCCGCTATGCGGCCATTAACTTGAACGCTTCCCTCGGTCGGCTGAAGCGTACCAGTGATCATTTTGAGCAAGGTCGATTTACCGGCACCATTCTGCCCAACAATACCAATAGCCTTTCCAGGCTCAATGGAAAAATCGATATTTCGTAAAACCCAATGCTCCTCACTAGGCTTTACCGACAAACCAAACCAACGAGCGAAGCGTTGCCATTCAGAAGCATAACGGCGATAGGCCTTACCAAGCTGAGTAACAGTCATAAGGCTCATAGTGCGTCCACCATCTCTGGAGAAGCCCGACGGAACAGGAACAGTCCGAAAAGTAAAAGACCAATCGCAATGGCTCCAGTAATGACTATGTGTTGTAAGTCCGGCGAAGTGGAATAAACGAGCACATCATGATAAGCCGTCACAACGGGATACATGGGGTTGCTCTCGATAGCGCCTTTCAACTCGACAGGAATGATATTTAGCGGGTAAACGATTGGAGTGAACCAGAACAATACCTGCAGCACGATAGGGACGACCTGACCGATGTCCCGCACAAAGACGTTGAGTACACCTAGAATAAGTCCGATACCAACCCCAAGCGCAACAACGATTAATGTTAGGGGGGCTAGCCAGAGCATTTCGAGTCCCGGCATATGCCCAAGGATCGCGAATACAACCAGCATCGAGACGAGTAGTAGCATATTGTTAAGTAAGCAGGAACCGACCACTATCACCGGCAATGTAATGCGCGGAAAGCGCATTTTTTTCATCAGGTTGCCTTGTTCAATGAAAACCGTTAGACAGCGTCCAATGATTTCAGAGAATAGGTTCCATGCGAGAATTCCTGCCATGAGGTAAATGGCGTAAGCGTACTTGCTCTCGATGCCTGGCAGCTTGGCAGCTAATACATTGGACAGGATGACAGCATAGATCGCCACCTGAGCCAATGGATGGATAATCATCCATAGCCCGCCGAGTCGACTACGAGCAAAGCGGGTAACGAATTCGTTTTTTATTGAGGAGATAACAAATCCCCGATAAGCCCAAAGACTTCTCAATAAACCAAACATTTATACCTCTGCTTAGTCATGAGCGGTCTAACAGAGCCGCTCATGGAATGACTATTAGTTAGTCAGGTTAACCGTCAGCACGCCCATAAATATCTTGAAAGCGCACAATGTCATCTTCGCCGAGATAGTCACCGCTCTGCACTTCGATCATCACCAGATCGATAACACCAGGGTTTTCCAAGCGATGCTTATGGCCAGCAGAGATAAAGGTGGACTCATTGGTATTGAGCATGAACTCACGGTCATCGTTGAAGACACGAGCCATACCAGTAACTACAATCCAATGCTCGCTACGGTGATGATGCATCTGTAGGGATAAGGATGCGCCTGGCTTGACGACGATCCGCTTAATCTTGAAGCGTTCGCCCTCTTCCAAAGTGGTGTAGGAGCCCCAGGGACGGTGCACGGTGCGATGCAGCAGATGCGCTTCGTGACCCGAACTCTTGAGCTGGCTGACAATGTGCTTAACGTCCTGCGCATGGTCCTTGTGTGCAATCAAGACTGCATCAGGCGTATCGATGACCAGCAAGTCCTGCACGCCGACCAGTGCCGCCAAACGCTCAGGGCTGTTCACATAGTTATTGGTAGCCTTGTGCGCCAGCACTTCACCTTCGAAGCGATTGCCGTCATTATTGGACTGTGTCAGCTCGCTCATGGCATTCCAGGAACCAATATCGCTCCAGCCAATATCACATGGGATGACAGCAACCTTTTCAGAGCGCTCCATGAGTGCATAGTCGATAGAAATATCAGGCACCCTGCCAAAAGCATCGGCTTCCAATGTGACATAGCGGTTTTGACCACTTTCCGCGACACGAGACTGATCTAGCGTCGCGTGAACTTCTGCCATAACCTCAGGAGCATAACGACGCAGTTCGCTAAGCAGCGAGCCTACCTCAAAACAGAACATGCCCGAGTTCCAGAAATAGTTGCCTGCTTCAACATATTGCTTAGCGGTTTCCAGATCTGGCTTCTCAACGAAGCGATTAACTTTCAACCCGCCTTCAAGCGGCTTGTCTGGATTGGCATCAATATAGCCATAACCGGTTTCGGGGTATTGCGACTGAATACCAAATGTCACGAGCCATCCCTGGGCGGCCAGGATCTTGGCTTTTTCTACGGCGGCAGTGAAGGCAGCTTCGTTCTGGATCAGATGATCGGCAGCCAGAACCAGCATCAGCGCTTCAGCGCCATGGGCTTGCTCAACCTGCAAGGCAGCAGCGGCTACAGCGGCGGCGGTATTACGGCCAAACGGCTCAAGAATAAAGCTTTGAGCAAGCTCTTTACGGCCTACAAGACGGTATTCGTCTTCGGTTTTGAAAAAGAGGTCGCGATTGGTGACAGTAAGCACCTCGGTAACATCACCAAGGCTTGCTGCTCTTTTAAACGTTTTACGTATAAGGTTTTCACCATCCGGGAGGGGCATGAATGGTTTGGGATGGGTTTCACGAGAGACAGGCCACAGGCGGCTTCCCACCCCTCCGGCCATGATGACAGGAATTAATTTCATTAGAACCATTACCTTGGATTTATAAAGGCCGTCCAGTCACCGGGACAGGCCAGAGAAGAGCTCAAACCGCCTAGATGATAATGCTTTTAATCTAAACCCGTCAGGAGCGGCGAATAGAGGATTGGATTACCTCATTAAGCCCCCAACGAACTAGACGCAAGAGACATCCCATAATGATTACAGTTTCTAAGGAGCTAAGTCACTCAACTTGATAGGAAGAGACAGGATTGGTTAATACAAAGAAACCAGACGATATTAATAAGCCATCATCTTGATTAATATCTGCATCGAGATTTAGTTTCTAAGGCTATTTACCATGGCTACCTAGCGTGATTCTCTTTAAACAGAAACGGGCAAATTCTGCCTGTTGCATGCTCCAGAACGTGCATCTATAAAGAAGGCGGAAGATCAGCAGCGACTCAACTAGCCAATGAAACGGCCGCGGCTCGCAGATTACGAGCCTTTGTTATCTCTATAGCCATTAGGCAAACCAAGAATGTTTAGCGTCAGCGTGTGATAACAAGGGGCATTCCCACGTTAGTTTTTACGCAATCGATCCAGAATCTTTTGCGTCTCTCTATCCGCCTTGGCCTCGCTCGAAAGCTCCTTAGCCAAAATGCTCAGGACAAGCAACAGGTTTCCACGGCTCTCTTCGCCTAGCACCTCCCACTCATCAATCAGCGTTTCAAAGAGTAAGGCGCCTGTCATTGATGGGCTGAAATCCGGTAACTCGCCAGAATCAATCGCACGGGTAACGATAGCAATCAGCTCTTTTTCGTTCATCAACAGCTCTCACGATGTTCGGACGGACCCTTTAGAGTCTAATAGACAGCCGTCGTCTAAAACAAAAAGGCCCGCATAAGCAGGCCTTAACGGGAGTACCTGGGCTATTCAGAGGCACTGGTTTCTACTAGGGATGTCAACGCTAGCCTCTTGGCCGAGGCAATATCTGCCTTGCCGGAACCTAGCTTGGGCAGTGCTTCGACCTGTACCCAGGTCGAAGGCAGCATGAGTGGGTTATGACCAGCTTCAAGCATGCGTTTTTCCAGCACGCCCGTTTCTAAGGGCTGCTCATGAAGAATGACAATGCGCTCGCCCTTCTTGGCATCCGGCACGTTGACAGCCATGACTTCAATTTCAGGGTTATCGATCAGCTTGATAAGAGCCTGTTCGACAGAGCCCAAGCTAACCATTTCACCACCAATTTTCGCAAACCGTGAGTAACGATCGACGATAGTCAGGAAACCATCTTCATCTAACCGGCCCTTGTCACCCGTCACGTACCAGCGCACGCCGTCAAGCTCATGAATGGCACTCGCTGTCTTGGCAGGGTTATTCAGATAGCCCTGCATCACTTGAGGGCCGCCGATAAGGATCATGCCCTCCTGGCCTGTAGGTAGTTCTTCAAAGCTTTCTGGATCAACAATCTTGAGACTGGTGCCTGGCAGCGGCATCCCTACCGTGCCCTGCTTACCGCCGCACTGCACCTGCATGTAGGCCACATCGATGGCGTCCGGCAGGTTAACCGACGCTACAGGAGCCGTTTCAGTTGCACCGTAGCCTTCATAGATCTCCTTGTTGAACTTGAGCTTGAAGGACTCACGTACGTCATCACTGAGCTTTTCAGCTCCCGCCACGATAATACGAAGGCTGTCCAGCATGAGCGGGTGCACCTTGCGGTTACGCGTAAAAAGCCGCAGGAAGGTAGATGTGCCGCACATGATGGTTGCACGGTATGTCGTGACAGCCTTGGCAATGCCCATGACATCGGTCGGGTCTGCATGGCAGACCATGGGGAGCCCTTCGATCAATGGCAGGAATTGTGTAACCGTCAAACCAAACGCATGGAACAGCGGCAGCGAGGCCATGACAACATCGTCATTTTCAGTGTTAAGCACATCGGATGTCTGCTTCAGGTTCGCCATGATATTGCGATGGCTGAGCATGACCCCTTTAGGCGCTCCCTCACTGCCGCTAGAGAACAGAATGGCCGCTGTTGCCTCAGGATTGTGAGCGCGGCTAAGCAATGGGCGTAGCGCCCAGGCCGGCAATAGACGGATCGCTAGCCAAGTTGCCATAAGCTCAGTCTTACTGAACTCCTGCCGCATATCTTCCAGATAAACAACCCGGCGCCCTTCCAGCACTGCCTTGACTGGCAAGCCACGCTGCTCGAGCTTTTCTACAAATCGTTTTGAACTGTAGACCGTCTGGATGCCAGCCTGCTCCAGCGCTGAGCGTAGGGCTTCCTGACTTGCCGTATAGTTGAGGTTGACCAGCGTCTTGCCAGCCAGCAGGGTTGCCATGTTGGCCAATACGCCACCGGCACTGGTCGGTAGCAACAGCCCTACGTTCTGCTCGGGGCTGAGCTTGGTGATACGCCGCGCCATGGCACTACTGGCTGCTAACGCCTGAGCCGCCTTCATTGGCTTACCGAGGCTATCGGCAATCGCCAACTGACCGCTGCGGCGCTTGACGGTTTCGATCCAGGCATCGGCCAGGGTTGGCAGGTCTTCCATATAGATCTGCCAGGAGCGAATGGTCTGGTCGAATATCCGGCGCTTGAGAACATCGGCAGGCGTGTCTTTGGGCAAGGTCTTGCCAAAGGCGACGACTACAGAGCGATGAAGCGCTGAGTCGCGTAATTCCTTCAGCTTGCTGGAGGAACGAGAGAACTGACTGCCCCACAAACCACGCAGGTAGAACGGAACGATGAGAACATCATCATTGGCTTTTTCGCAGGCCCGCTCATATCCTTTACGGAACTCACCTAACTGGCCATTGCGACTGATAGCCCCCTCAGGGAACAGGCAGACCACTTCGCCCGCGTTAAGCAGTTCTGCTACCTGCTCCAATGCTTGGGCAGCCCCTGCACCCGGCTGAATTGGAATACAGCCCAGGGATTTGAAGAACCACCGCATGAACCATAGGTTATAAATATTCTTGAGCATCACGAAGCGGACAGGTCGAGGGCAGGCAATCTGTACGATCGCCCAGTCAATCCAGCTGATGTGGTTGCCCAGCAGTAATACGCCGCCCTGTGCGGGCAGATTTTGCAGGCCATGTACCTCTACCTTGTAATGGCGGGTCATGAAAAAGCCGAGCAGAAAGCGCACCAGACTTTGCGGCAGCTTGCCTACGGTATAAGCACCCCCTACTAGCGCAACCAGAGCAATCAGCCCCAGCAGATAACGACTATCAACACCGGCCAGTGCAAAGACTGCTGTCAGGATCAGGAAACCCAGCATGGCCAGATTCTGGATCCAGTTGCTGGCCGCCAATACTGTTCCCAGCTCTTTCTCAGGCGCATGGAACTGAATCAACGCGTTGAGTGGCACGATGAACAGCCCGCCCATGACCCCGATAAAAATGAAGTTAAGTGCGTGAGAAAGCGGTGAATCCAACAGCAGCAAGCCGCCTAGCCCTATGGCGATCCCCAGTGCCCCTAGCGGAACAAGTCCTGTCTCGATCCGGTTGCGTGACAGGCCACTCGCCAGAGCTGACCCGAGCGCAATACCGATGCCGCTACACGCCAGGATGCCCTGCACAACAAGAGCGTTATCAACGCCCAAACTGTCTTTGGCGTAGGACGGAAACGCTGCCAGCATGACTTGGCCTACCGACCAAAATGTTGCCAAGCCAACAATAGCCAGGCGAATAGCTGATTGCGCTTTGACCGTTTGCAGGTTTGCTACAGCGGCACGACCATGAAGGTAATCCTGCCAATTGAACGGGCGGCTAGACGCTGGCGCTTCCTTGGTAGGCAGGCAATAGAGCAGTGCCAGCTCAATGACGCTATTTATCACCAGCAGCCATCCGAGCGGCGCGATATCCCGTAGCATCTCATCAGCGGTTTTCGATTCGGCAGAAAGACTGTTTTCAAAGAGTGCTGTAAAGACAAACGTCCCGGCTAAAATTGCCACAATCGAGACGGCCTGAACCAGACCATTGGCCTCTGCGAGCCGCGCCTTTCCAAATAGGGTCTTGATATAGCCGTATTTGGCTGGCGAATAAAAGGTAGCCTGCACCGCCAACAGCAGGGTCATGGCAAAAGCCAGCCAGAACCAACCGGCATAATACGACCAGGTGATCAGCCCGGTGATAGCAACAGCTGCCCAGGCAGACATCCGCATGACCGATAGCTTGCGAAAGGTATCCGCGACGTAGCCGGAAGGACTGAATAGTAAAATGAATGGCAAAAGCATCAGCCCGTTCACCAAGGCCGTCAGCACCACCTGAGTAGAGCCGTCATAAATTTTGAAGACGGTATTTTGAATAATGATTTTGTGGCCCAGATCGACGAATGCGTTCAGAAAGATCGCGATCAGATAAGGCCAGGCGCCCGATAGCCGGTGCAGTTTGTCCATAACAAGTCTCTGAAACGGGATGGAAGTGCAGGCAGACTGCCGGGGCGCTTCAGAATCCACAACTAAAATGCAAAACGTAGCGTTAAAGGATGTTTAAGGTATTATTTCTCGATACTTTTAGCTGTTACTGCTTACTCCTTTCGAGGTGCCAAGATGGCCCAAGTTTCTTCCCTGATCGATACCCTTAAAAAACAGCTTAAAGCACACGGCAAGACCTATGCAGATGTGGCAGCAGCACTTGACCTGAGTGAAGCCTCGGTCAAACGCCTGTTCGCCGACGAGAGCTTTACCCTGCAGCGCCTAGCGCTCGTATGCAATGTGATCAACATGGACATTACTGAACTCGTCCAGGCTATGTCCGTGCAGCAGCGACAAACCGATGAACTGAGTGAGGCTCAGGAGCAGGAGATTGCCAGTGATGGCCTGCTCCTGCTCGTGGCCGTATGCGTAATCAACGGCTATAGCTTTACCAACATTATTGAGCAGTATCAGCTAACAACCGCCGAATGCACCCGATTACTGGTACGGCTGGATCGCTTGAAGCTCATCGAGTTGTTACCCAATAACCGTATCAAGCTATTGATAAGCCGAAACTTCCGCTGGCGTCCAGGCGGACCAATTCAGCAGCTTTTTCAGGAGCAGGTTGCCAAGGACTTCTTTCATTCACGCTTTGAAGGCGAATCAGAACAGCTTTTGGTGTTCAACGGCCTGCTGTCACGGGCCGGAAATAGGCAATGGCAGCAAAAGCTTCAACGCCTAGGAAGAAAGTTCAACAACTTGTGCGCGGAGGAAGCAGACCTGCCGATAGAGCAACGTTTTGGCACTACGACCGTACTGGCGGTACGACAATGGCGATATGGTTTATTTGAGCGCTATAGCAAGCGCTCCGCCCAAGAGAAAAAGCCTGCTACATAAGCGGCTTCGATAGTTTCTACCTTATTTCTCAAGTCTGATGTAAAAGCTTGGCCGTTTTATGGGCAAGTTCAAATATTAAAGACTTGGATATGGTTAATCCCGACTACAACTTGACGTCTACCCTTGGCTTTCTAGACTTGCCGATGGCGCTCTGAAATCGTCTGTATTGTTTAGTGCCATCTATAAGGGTCACTGCTTTTAGGATCGACCCGCCACTTCGTCAGAGAAACTCTGATTTACAGCAGTGTGCGTAGCCATCGGAGCGCCCGCTCCAGACGCGTCTTCCGCCTGACGTTTATGGCCTGCTGCTATTGCCGTCCTGACATATGCATGGAATGCCTGCTACCTGCCGGGCTGTCTTCAATTGTTCATTAATTGTTCATTTTGCCCGGCCTTTTGAAGACCTTTCAGCTATGCCAAAGGAGGTAAGGATGAAGAGCTTGGATTATTCGTTGGAAACGCCCACCTACTCGGAGCAGAAACCTTTTTATTTGGGGATATTGATCGTCTGTGCCTTTCTGGCCATTTCTCTTTTTTTCAGACTGCATGATTTTGAGAAAGTAACAGGCTCCCAGAACCTGGAAGCTAGCTACCATGTCTTGATCACATTAAATGCTCTCAACGAATCTGACGTAGCACGTCATTGGTATCTGCCTACGATTTCGCTAGGCGAAGAAAAGGACAAACACATTGCCTGGGGCGCAACTATCCCTACGCGAACAGGTGATTACGTCTATACCAGCTTTACACCCTATGGATTCCTGGCGCCCTACTTTGCATTGAAAGTGTCTGGCCAGCCTATCTCCTTGGAAAGCTTGGCCTTTTTCAACTTTGTCTTGGGCTCCGTTATCACCTTGTTGCTGTTTACTTTTTTATTCAAGGTCCTGCGTTTCAATGGGTTAAACGCCTGGTCAGCCGTCTCCGGTGCGTTATTAGGGAGTGCTATCGGTATCTTCAGCCGCGAGGCTTTGCTTTCCCATGGTGTGATTTATTGGGTACAAAGCTTCTACCAGTTAATCCTGCTGTCCTCCCTTTTTGTCTTGTTCAAATACTGCTCAACCACAGGTGCGCAAAGCCGCCAGCGCTATGCCTGGGCGCTGTGTGTTCTGGCCTTTTTGGGCGCGCTCACCGAATGGACGGGTTACTTCTTTAATTTCGGGCTTTTCTGCATCCTGTGGGTCAACACCCTGAAGATTGATGGCTCCCGATGGCTATCAAAGAAGATCTGCATAGCCACCATCCTGGCTGGCGTCATTACCATTTTGCATTACAGCCTTGCTGCGGGCTTGCTGCCTACGCTCAAAGCCTTCGCCAGACGCTTTCTGGCCCGTAGTGCCGGTGCTGGCAGCTTGTCTGACCTGCTACATGCCTATCTGCTTTCTTACGGCTACTTCATCGCAGCCCTGGTGATAACAGGAGCAGCGCTCATCTGGCTGAGGAAAAGTCAGAAAGCACCGAACAGAGCGCTATCAATCACGTTAGTTGTACTCATCGCGGCCAGCGTACCGCTACTGGAAAACCTGGTCATGCTTCAGCATGCCACGCAATTTTCATTCGATCGCTTGAAGTTCATCTTTCCTGCAGCCCTGCTACTTGGATTATCCCTGCTTTACTTCAGGACTAAAGGCAGAGCAGTACTTGCTGGGCTGATCGCTCTGGCAGCAATACAAGGCTGCATGACCTACAAGAAAGACATTGCGACCTATGCCGCATGGCCCTTGATCGATCAACAAAACAAGCAGCTGGCGTCGCTGGTCGAGCAGGAGCTGGATATAAAATGCGCTGTGTTATCTACCGATATGAGCGTTCGCGGCTATACAAATCTGCTCTTCCATCGCGGTGTTTATGAGCTGCGCCCACAGCCAGTGGACTTTCAAAGAGATCCCAGCAATTGCGGTGGAGTCTATCTGGAAGGCAAGGACTTTCAGGTCGACCTGCCCGAATATACCAAGGCAACTGTTGTTGAGAGAGGTAACCGGGTTGTGACCTTTGTAAAAGACCAGGGCCAATGGCGGCGTCTGGATACTGCACTTAGCAGAAAAGGTTAACCACACTTCCAGGCGGCCGGATCGCCTCAAGGCCGCCTGGAGGCAGCGTTATCCATTCTTTGGTACTTCGCCTTCCTTGACGCCTGTACTGCGCGTTTCTCCTGGTACGGGCACGCTTAACCAGTCATTGATTTTACGAATATCGGCATCAGCTAGATCACCACGCCAGCGAAGCAAAACGAGCTGGTTAGTAATAAAGTCATACTGCGCTTTTAAGTAGTCTCGCCGGGAGGAGTATTCTTGCTGCACAGCATTCAGAACGTCTACAGCAGTTGCAACCCCTAGCGACAAGGATCGCTCATTAGCCTCTCGGGACTTGATAGCTGAATCCAGGGCACGGTGAGAAGAAGCAATCTTGCTTAGATTAGAAGCGCTCTTCATATAGGCCGTACGTGTCTCTTTGATGACCTGTCTGCGAATGGATTCGTAATCCTGCTCTGCAGCATCTCTGGAGCCATATAGTCCCTCTACTCGGGCACGCGTAGAGCCGCCGCTATAAATAGGTATCTGTAGAGAGATATTGGCGGAATAGGTATCAGTGCGTGGGGAGGGAACATTTTCATAAGCAAAGTCACTACGCTGTGCGCCAAGACCAAAGCTAAGCGTAGGCAAATGCCCCGCACGGGCCTCTTCGATAGCATAGTTACTAGCATCTACAGCCCTCTGCTTGGCCTTTAAAGCAGGATTATTAGTTAGTGCAGCGTTTACCCATGAAGCTTCGTCGCTAGAAGGCATCTCAAAGCGAGCATTGCTGTCAATTCGCTTGAAGGGTTGATAAACGTCGCGCCCAACCAATTCAGCAAGGGACTCTCGAGTGACCTGAATTTGATTTTTGGCCTCTATTTCGGCTGTTTTCAAACTATCAACGCGAGCAGAAATTTGAAGCACATCCGTAATAGTAGCCAGTTGTCGATCAAATAGCGCCTTAGCCCGATCAAGGTTTCGCTGTGTCGTTTTCCGTTCAGCAATAGCCAGCTCTAACTCATCTTCAGCAGCCAACGCAGCAAAATAACGTTGCACCAAATCAACGGCAGACTGAATCTTGACGTCGTCGTACTGTGAACGATATTGCTCCGTAAGTTCAGAATATTTCTTGAAGCTTCTCCAGGCCGCAGGATTATAGATAGCCTGGCTTAGGCTCAGAGTATAGGTCTCTCCGCTAAACGCTTCGTTATCGGGACGAGGCCCTTGTAAGCCCTGCTCAACACGCCGAACCTTACTATAAGCACTGTTAGCACTCAGTTGCGGCAGCATTTGACCCAAGGCAGCGCGTTGCTCTCCCGCTCCGCTACGAATCTGCGCCTCTGCACTCAAAATACGAGGATCAGAAAGACGTGACTGTAGGTATAACTGCCATAAATCCATTGCGGCCTCTGTCTCCAAACGACTTTGAGCCATAGCAGCAGAAGAAATATAAGCAAACAAACTTAAAAGAATAATGGCATAGCGCATGGCTTATTCCTCGATCATAGAGCGAGCCATGGCATTTTGTGCAGGCTTAAGTAAGTAATTAAGAAAAGTACGAGAGCCAGTATTGATCAATACTTCTGCCGGCATGCCTGGCACTAGCTCACGAGAACCTAGCTCAGACTGTCCTTTGTCTGTTAATGCGACACGCCCCAGGTAATATGGCTCTCCGGTTTTCTCATTCACCAGCCGGTCAGCGGAAACGTAGACAAGGACGCCTTCCAAGATAGGCGTCGTAGCATTTTTAAAGGCACTAAAACGTACTTCTGCTTTTTTACCTATCTCAATGCGGTTAATGTCATTAGGCTGAATTTGCACCTCAACGATAAGATCATCGCCAGCCGGGACGATATCCAGTAAATGAGTGCCTGGGGAAATTACACCTCCCACCGTATGTACAGAAAGACCCATGATCATGCCGTTAACAGGAGCCCTGACAAGTAAGCGATTAACCATGTCCTGTATTGCGCCTAGACGCTCCCGTAACTCATAAATACGTGACTGTGTTTCTGCTAACTTACCTGCCACATCGGATTTGAATTTCTGCTTAAGCTGCAGGATTTGCAGCTTATTTTCCCCTATTTGAACGCGTGCACGGGCAGCAGCAGACTGCTGATCAACAATTTCTGCCTGCAAGCGCGACTGATTACGTTCCTGATCGCGCAATCTTTCATTACTGACAAAACCCTCTTTAAGCAGAGCATTAAGATCCTTGATCTCATTGTCATAAGACTTAGAAAGCTGCAGCTTGCTTTGGATAACCGCATTGAATCCACGTATCTGCTGCTCAAGCTCTGCACTTTTGCTTTTTAAAACCTCCACCTCCCCTAGTCGGGTATTTCTTTGAGCCACGAAAATATGCCTTTCACTATTACGAGCCTCCCGTATACGTATGTCCTCCTCAGGAAAGTCGACGCTGCCAAACACTATTTCATCCTTGTCATCGCGCTCGGCGATCAAACGAGCCTCCAAAGCTTGGGCCGCTACGAGTTGGCTACGTGCTGCCTCTAGTTGGGCACGGGCCTGTGTGTCATCTAATGCCAGAAGAAGATCACCCTCTTTCACCCTGTCACCATCGTGCACGTACAGCTCTTTAACGATTCCTCCTTCCAGATGCTGTACCGTCTTGCGGTAGCTTTTTACAGCCACATAGCCTGAAGCCAAGGCAGCACTGTCAAGAGGCGCTAGGCTTGCCCAGAGCCCACCTACCCCAAATACAACAATCAAAATCAGGTAGCCTAAGCGGCGCAAAGAAGTGTCCGAAACCTTGAGTTCTTGGCTCCCAAGGTCTAACGATTGCGTATTCATTAGCGATAGCCCTCCGAACGCCCTACTTTGGATGGCATACGTGGGGCCCAAGAAGTGTTAACGGTTGAGGTAGAAGCAGAGGTAGCGTCTGGACGCTTACCCTGTGCTGATGCCTGTAATTGCATCAAAACTTGATCACGCGGCCCAACTGCGACCACTTGCCCTTCGCTCATTACTACAAGGGTATCTACGTACGCAAGAATGCCCGGACGATGGGAGATAATAAACAAGGTAGCCCCTGTTGCTTTGATCTTCATCAGCGCTTCCCCCAGAGCTTTTTCGCCATGCTCATCAAGGTTGGAGTTAGGCTCATCCAGAACAATAAGACGTGGCTTACCATAGACTGCTCGCGCCAATCCTATGCGCTGACGCTGACCGCCAGATAAAGAGCCATTAGCTCCAATTACTGTGTCATAGCCCTGAGGTAGGCGAAGAATCATTTCATGGACGCCTGCCAGCTGCGCGGCCTCAACTACAGCTGCAGGGTCAATCACACCAAAGCGGGCAATGTTCTCACTTATGCTTCCATCAAAGAGTTCGATATCTTGCGGTAAATAGCCTAGATAGGGACCTAGCTCTTCACGCCGCCAAGTTAGAATGTCAGCCCCATCAAGGCGAACCTTGCCATTCTGGGCAGGCCAGATACCTAATAGGGCCCGGGCCAAAGAAGATTTGCCTGCTGCGCTCGCCCCTAAGATGCCAACTGAAGCTCCTGAGGCAACGCTAAAAGACACACCTTTTAAAGATGGTTGAAAAGCACCAGGGGGTGCGAGTACCACCTGTTCCAACGAAACCTGGCCTTTAGGGGCAGGTAATGCCATACGCTCGGGCTCAGTTTGTACGATATAAAGCAGCTCATTCAAACGCAGGTATTGATCTCTAGCAGTAACAAATCCTTTCCAACTGCCAATCAGCATATCGATAGGCGCCAGAGCGCGCCCTAATAACAAGGAACCTGCAGTCATGAGACCTGGAGTAATTTGGTGATCAATCACCAAATATGCACCTACTCCTAAAATAGCTGACTGAAGCAGCATACGGAGTGTCTTGGAGGCATTGCTAAATGCACCACCATGCTCGCTAGCAGTAGCTTGCAAAGCCAGTACTGTATTGTTTTTCTTTCTCCAAAGGGAAAACAGATTAGGAAGCATCCCCATAGAAGCCACTACTTCCGCATTACGTAGGCTCTTGCTGGTAAAGCTTGTAGCGCTAATATTTTCTCTGTTGGCGTCTGCCAAAGGCTTGCTGGTAAGCCTTTCATTAATGATTGCCAATACAAGCAATACAGCAGCTCCCAGTACAGCCAGCCAGCCATACCAAGGATGGAAGAAGAACATCACGCCGACATAAATGGGTAACCAAGGCGCATCAAAAAAAGCAAACAAGCCGTTGCTGGTCAAAAACTGACGAAGCCCCGTCAGATCATTCAAAGGCTGTGCCGAAGCCTTGGCACCACCACTATACAAAGCCTGTTTAAAACTAGCGTCATACAGCCGTTCATTGAGCATCAAATCCAAACGCGTCGATACTCTGACCAAAATCCGCGAGCGAACCCACTCTAGCGCCCCATAAGTCGCCATTAGCAGAATCATAATAAGCGAGAGCATGCTTAGCGTCATAATGCTGCTGCTAGTAAGCACCCGATCGTAGACCTGCAGCATGTAGAAAGAAGGCACTAGCAGCAGCAGATTGATGAAAAGGCTAAAAAAACCAACCGTCAAAAAACTGCCTTTGCAGACAATTAATACGCGCTGAAGATCAGTTAGGGGCTTGGACTGCATCAGTTACACCAACAAGAAGACATGGAATAAGTTGATATTGCTATGAAAGACAGCCAAAAAAATGGCACACGCATATCTCAGCAATAAACAAGCCAGTTATTGTTTCTCTTAACGATAGAGCAAAACTCCCTTAGCTCTATTACTTCGTATCAACCTCAAGCTCTGTTAAGTGCAGCCGATAAACTATCCGGCTTTTTATTCCCTGACTACATTTGGGAAAAATCTGAATGATCCAAAATGTTTTATAGCCCATTAGAGAGAGCCGGCATCACTAATAGACTAACCAAACGGTCTTATTGGATGGACGAGCGTAGTATTAACTTCTTCGTCTTACGATAAGCCGCACGTATCATATTTAATATTTTTCACCCAACTGGTCGAGTAGTAATGATCGAGATAACTTCTAGAATCTCCCCTTACAAAGCTGTCTGCTATATAGAGAGCTATTTTGCTGATGGGTATATAAGTCGAGCCTCAGGCAGCGTAGTTGGCTCTAATGATGTACTGACCGCGATGCATACTGTTTACGACAGTGCTCATGGCGGATGGGCTTCCCAAGTCATGGTAACTCCTGGCGCTTTTGTCAATGACAGTACTTATAGCTTTTCAGCACCTTTTGGCACTTATTCAGCGAGTAACTGGATTGGCTATACAAGTAGCCAGGATCCTGAAGGTGACCATAGACTTACCTTAGAAGAAGCCAGCGTAGACTTAGCCATCATTGGTCTAAATGTAAATTTAGGCTCTCTAACAGGAATACTTGATACATCATTTACAAGCATTAACAACTTCCAAGGCACAGTGCTGGGGTATCCCGCCCAAGGTACAGGTCTTATGGAAGACACTGGAAGTGCATCATCTATCTATAACTCGCTATATGGTCTGGATGTCTATCGACTGAATGTTGCACTAGGTGCGGGAGCCTCTGGTGGCCCCTTACTAGACTATAGCGGTGGCGGATCACCTGTTATTCGTGGAGTACTCTCAACTGGCAGTGACTATTTTTCAAATTATGCAGGCCTTTCTGGAGCGCTTAAACAAAATTGGTATAACCAAACCTCCGCCTCTAATGACATTTATCTCTCCGAAAATGCGTATCGTCCTATTGGACAAGGCATAACAAGCGGAAGCGAGCATAGTGATCTGTTTTACGAATTAAATCTTTCATTTGACAACAATGGAATAAGCGAAGTATACGGCTACAATGGCGGAGATATTATTAAACTGGGTCTAGATTCAAGTTATTACCAGTATTACATGGATAGAACCGATCCTAACGCAGTCATCCTGTTTAACACTTACAATGAAACCTTTATTTCTCTACACGATATAAACGCTCTTGTTTACCAAGATAAAACTGTTTATGTGCTAACTGAAGAACAGGCAAAGATAGCTCGCCTCTATACCGTATTTGATCGAGCACCTGACTATGACGGCCTAAATAATTGGCTGACAAGTTATGCACATGGCACATCGTTTAATACAATCGCCAATAGCTTTTCTCAGTCGCAGGAGTTTGCGCTTCGCTATAATGCAGTCGATAACTTAGGCTTTGCAGGCCAACTTTATAGTATAATCCTGGGTCGCCAAGGTGACGACGCAGGCATTGCCAATTGGACCAATGCGCTTAACAACGGTTTAACCCGTGGTGACGCGATGATTCAATTTACTAATTCGGCTGAAAACAAAGCTATTACAGAAGGGCCTTCGGGCTTCATTAATATAGTGGGTAACAATGCTTGGGCAGACACCGATAGCGTCATACAAAAAGGCTATGCCCTTGGAACATCATACGCTGACCACCTATACGAAAGCTCAATCGTCCTAAACGACCAAAACTTTAGCGACATCCGTACATCTAGAGGCGGAGATGTTTTCCATCTAAACGGAGTTTCAACTGACTACCTACGTCAAGTCGATAACTCAGACTCTAGCGTCCTGCATTTAACCAATAACACTACAAATGCAACTTTTAATCTTAATGATATAAACATGCTTAGTTTCAAAGATAAGGATGTTTATGTGCTAAGTGAAGAGCAGGCGCAAATAGCTCGTTTGTATACTGTATTTGATCGTACACCTGACTATAATGGTTTACAAAACTGGCTGAACGCTAGCTCACATGGCATGTCATTTAATACAATCGCCAACAGCTTTTCTCAATCGCAGGAATTTGCCCTCCGATATAATGCTGTAGACAATTATGGCTTTGCCAATCAGTTATACAACATTATTTTAGGCCGACAGGGTGATACTGCAGGACTTGCAACCTGGACGAATGCACTTGATCATGGAATGACCCGTGGTGATGCGATGATCCAGTTCACTAATTCTACTGAAAATCACTTGATTACGGAAGGAAGCGCAGGGTTTATACAAATAGTTGGACAAAGCGAGTGGGTATAAAATACGCCTAATCGACAGGACTATCCCTCCTGGGGATAGTCCTGTTAGTAAGACGACTAGTTATCAATATGTATATATTACAGATATATCTTACTACCTGTAATATAGATCAATGACTTATTCGATCGCTCCTCTTAGACGTCCCCGCTGGCGCACCCTCGCCTTACTGGCCCTACTTCTTGGCCCATTACTTTGGCCGTTGCACTACATAGCGCAGCGGTATTACAGCGGACAGTTGGCTGAGCAGAATCGGCAAACACTTGATCTCTATGTGGCAAACCTATTAGGTACGCTGCGGCGCTATGAGGTCTTACCGGATCTGCTGGGTGATATGCCAGCGCTTCGTGCCTCGCTGCATGAGCCAATCGATGCAGGTGTGCAAAAGTCAGCCAATCAACTGCTGGAAAGGATTCGGCAGCGTACTGGGGCAGACGTGATTTACCTGATGCGAGCCGATGGATACTGCCAAGCCACCTCGAACTGGAATGAGTCGGATAGCTTTGTTGGACGTGATTTTTCCTTTCGCCCCTATTATCAGGAAGCTATGCAAAACAAGTCCGGTCGTTTTTTTGGGCTTGGGACCACCTCAGGTAAACGAGGCTATTACTTTGCAGCTCCAGTACATGATGGAGGAAAAGTCATCGGCGTGGTCGTGGTCAAGGTAGACCTAGATGGACCAGAAAAGCTATGGGGCCGGACGCCTGAACAACTTTTAGTTACCGATAGCTTTGGGGTAGTGATTCTGACCTCTCGCAATGAGTGGCGCTTCCGGGCCAGCCGCCCGCTCAATGATCAACAGCGTGAAATCATTGCGCGTAACCTCCCCTACCCCAGAGGCTCACTTGAGCCACTGGAAATCAGCGATAACCAATGGTTAATCCAGCAACGCTTTCTGGACGAAATTGGCTGGACAGCGCAAATCCTAGCCCCTCGTGACTTGCTTGAACGTCAGGTACGTAGCGTCCTCTACATTGGTGGCGCTACGCTTCTTGCCTTACTTCTCCTATTGGCCGTCATGACGTTAAGACGCCGGCATTATCTTGAGCGAATCGCGCTAGATGCTCGTGCCAAGCGCGATCTGGAACTAAATGTACAAGAGCGCACCCAGGACCTTCAGACACTGAACCAACGCTTGCAGCAGGAGGTACATGATCGTGAACAAGCTCAGCGCGAGCTTATGCGAGCACAAGATGAAGTCGTTCAGGCTGGAAAGCTTTCAGCTTTAGGTACCATGTCAGCCAGTATTAGCCATGAATTAAACCAGCCGCTAGCAGCCATTCGCAGTTATGCCGAAAACGCAGCGGTACTGTTGGATCATGGTCGCGTTGATGACGCCCGGAGTAATTTAAGGCTTATTGGCGAGCTGACGACGCGTATGGCTAATATCATCTCTCATCTCAAGGCATACGCACGTGGTGCACGACGAGCACCAGAAAGCGTGGCACTACAAGCAGCGCTGGAAGACGCATTAGCATTACTGGCTGCACGTCGACGCGCGATGAATGTGGAACTGATTCGAGATCTACCTGATGCTCCGCTGTGGGTGCAGGCTGGCGAAACGCGGCTGCGTCAAATCATAAATAATCTCCTCACTAATGCTTTAGATGCGCTAATTGAAAAAGGGCCGCCCCGCCGACTTTGGCTAATTGCTAATCAAGATGAGAAAGGCGTAACACTGATTATTCGCGACAATGGCCCTGGCTTTTCAGCCGAGGCCCTAGCAAGAGCCCACGAGCCGTTCTTTACGACGAAGGCAACGACTCAAGGGCTTGGATTGGGCCTAGCCATCTGCGACACCCTCTTACGCGCGCTGGGTGGGCACCTGCATTTGTCCAACCATGTGGAAGGCGGCGCGGAAATACGACTGTTCCTTCTGCATGGCAAACCTGGCGTAGCATCAGTTCCACAAGAGGAAGTACGTGGCTGATTGCCCGGTTTATGCAAAACTTATAGAGACGCGAGCCTCTTATTCGCGTCTAACAGAAATCAGGTTTTAAGCTATCCATGAATTCCCCTTTGCCCTTCGATACTAATAGCCAAGTGCTTTTAATCGATGATGACCCGCACCTTCGTCAGGCTTTAAGTCAGACATTGGACTTGGCAGGCCTCAAGGTTATAGCACTAGCAGATGCGCGTATGCTTGATATGGCGTCTGCGCGCGACTGGCCAGGAGTCGTTGTCAGTGATATTCGTATGCCTGGTATCGATGGCATTGAGCTACTGGGGCAATTACATACCCAGGATGCTGAGCTACCAGTGGTATTGATTACAGGCCATGGAGACGTTCCTTTGGCTGTTCAGGCCATGCGTGCTGGAGCCTACGACTTTTTGGAAAAGCCTTTTGCTAACGACGCTCTGCTCGACAGCGTGCGCCGCGCGCTTGAGGTTCGCCGCCTTGTTTTGGAAAACCGTAGCCTTCGATTGGCACTAGCCGAACGCAAAGAGCTACAAACACGACTGATCGGCCAAGCCCCCAGCATGGGCCGCCTACGCGACCAAATCGGAGCGTTGGCGTCTACCTATGCAGATGTGCTTATCGTAGGGGAAACGGGTGCTGGTAAAGAAGTAGTGGCGCGGGCATTACATGATCTTTCTGCACGCAAAGATGGCCCTTTTGTCGCTATCAATGCTGGTGCACTGGCTGAGTCGGTTGTCGAAAGCGAACTTTTTGGCCACGAGCAGGGAGCATTCACTGGTGCGCAGAAGCGGCGTATCGGAAAGTTCGAATATGCTAACGGTGGAACTGTATTTCTAGATGAAATAGAAAGCATGAGCCTGGATATTCAGGTCAAGCTATTACGGTTACTCCAAGAGCGTGTTGTCGAACGGCTTGGTTCTAACCAGCAGATTCCATTAGATATTCGAGTAATAGCGGCCACTAAAGAAGATCTAAGGCAAGCAGCGGATCAAGGTCGCTTTCGGGCAGATCTCTATTATCGGTTAAACGTCGCCAGCCTAAGAATTCCGCCCCTTCGCGAGCGAAGTGAAGACATCCTCACGCTTTTTCACCACTTCGCAGAAGCAGCGGCAGCTCGGCATCATCTCTCATTACGAGAATTAGACGGTTTACAACGTACTGCACTCATAGCCCACCGCTGGCCAGGTAACGTTAGAGAGTTACAAAATGCAGCTGAGCGCTTTGCGCTTGGGCTAGAGTTAGCATTGGATAACAATGATACTCATACACCTACAACATCTAATCATGTCGTAGAAATTCCAGGCTTGGGTAGCAACCTAAGTGAGCAAGTCGAATCATTCGAGCGAGTACTAATTACACAGGAGCTAAGCCGGCCACATAACTCGCTTCGTAGCGTAGCAGAAGCTCTGGGACTCCCACGTAAAACGCTCTCAGATAAGTTGAAAAAGCATGGCTTAAATTTCAATGGCGTAACCAATGAGGATACAGAGCAAGGCTCATAATGTGCTCATTAAACCAATAGGTTCAGTATTTCTATTTGAAAAGGGGGAAGTGTTATCAACACTTCCCCCTTTTTTACCTACTGTTATATAGGTAAGAAGCAGTCTACGGTGGAAAAACCTTGGCCTACGCCCTTTTTATGCGCCCAAAAGCAAAACCCCCGGGCCATTGAGCCTGGGGGTTTTGGGTATAGGTGCTTGACGATGAAAAGGGATCAGGTGGTTCCAACGCTCTATGATCGTCAAGCAATTCAGGTGGGGAATCGGTATTTAGTCGCTTCCCCGAATTGGGTATGTGATCTGGTTTTGCGGTTCAACAAGCTTTCGGCTGTGTCTACCAAACAACAGATTGTTTGGGTGTTATATGGTCAAG
>NZ_BMNW01000009.1 GCF_014646755.1 Pseudomonas asuensis
AAGCCTTCGGCTGCTACCGCTGAGCTGATGCAGCATCGAGGCCGTGCGGTAGTCTTTGAAGACCTGGAGGACTATAAGGCGCGTATCGTTGATCCAGACCTGGACATCGACGAGACCTGCATAATGGTACTCAAGAACTGTGGGCCGAAGGGTTATCCGGGCATGGCTGAAGTTGGCAACATGGGCCTGCCGCCCAAGCTGCTGGCCAAGGGTATCACCGACATGGTACGCATCTCCGATGCCCGCATGAGCGGTACGGCCTACGGCACGGTAGTGCTGCATGTGGCACCGGAAGCCTCAGCAGGTGGTCCGCTGGCTGTGGTGCGCAATGGAGACATGATTGAGCTGGACTGCGAGAATGGCCGCTTGCATCTGGAAGTCTCGGACGAAGAGCTGCAGGCTCGTCTGGCGGATTGGCAGGACCCGAACGCCAAGATGATTGGCGGTGGCTATCGCAAGCTGTACGTGGATCACGTGCTACAGGCTGACGAAGGCTGTGATTTCGATTTTCTGGTCGGCTGTCGTGGGTCTGAAGTGCCAAGACACTCGCATTAATCTGCTCTCTATAACCCGGTCATTCAGGCCGGGTTTTCCCTCGAATACCTTGATTTCCCTGGCGTAGGCCCCATCTTGAGAGCTTGGCTAAAGGGTATTCGGCACATGACTCGATATAGGAATATGAGGCAAGTCATAGGCTTTTGGATGCAATTTACCCCTTGCTTCGCTAGCATTAGCCGACTTCTTTTCCTTCGCCGTGTCAGGTATCGATGAGTTATCAGGTTCTCGCTCGCAAATGGCGTCCGCGCTCTTTCCGTGAAATGGTCGGACAGACCCATGTGCTTAAAGCCCTGATCAATGCCCTGGATAACCAGCGCCTTCATCATGCGTATTTATTTACCGGTACGCGTGGGGTAGGTAAAACTACCATTGCACGCATCCTGGCCAAGTGCCTCAACTGTGAAACCGGCATTAGCTCAACACCCTGTGGCGAGTGCTCTGTATGCCGTGAAATCGACGAAGGCCGTTTTGTCGACTTGATCGAGGTGGATGCGGCAAGCCGTACCAAGGTTGAGGACACGCGTGAGCTGCTCGACAACGTGCAGTATGCGCCCAGCCGTGGCCGATACAAGGTGTACCTCATCGACGAGGTGCATATGCTTTCTACGCATAGCTTCAATGCCTTGTTGAAAACGCTGGAAGAGCCGCCGCCTCATGTCAAATTCCTGTTAGCTACAACTGATCCGCAAAAGCTGCCTGTCACTATCCTGTCCCGCTGCCTGCAGTTTTCTCTGAAAAACATGCCGCCTGAGCGTGTGGTCGAACACCTGACTCAAGTTTTGACCGCTGAAGAGATTTCTTTCGAGCAGGACGCCTTATGGTTGCTTGGTCGCGCTGCCGACGGCTCGATGCGCGATGCGATGAGCCTGACCGATCAGGCAATTGCCTTCGGCGAGGGACGCGTCCTGGCTGCCGATGTGCGTGCCATGCTGGGCACGCTGGACCACGGGCAGGTTTATGGTGTTTTGCAGGCCTTGCTGGACGGAGACGCCCGTGCGCTGCTTGAAGCAGTGCGCCATCTGGCTGAACAAGGTCCCGACTGGGCTGGCGTGCTAGGCGAGATACTTAATGTCTTGCACCGTGTGGCGATTGCTCAGGCGTTGCCCGAGGCCATTGATAATGGCCAGGGTGATCGTGAGCAGGTCTTGGCCTTGGCCCAGACACTGCCAGCTGAGGATGTTCAATATTACTACCAGATGGGACTAATTGGACGCCGCGACTTGCCACTAGCACCTGATCCGCGTGGCGGTTTTGAGATGGTGCTGCTGAGAATGTTGGCCTTTCGACCGGCCGAGGGTGGTAATAACGCACCTAAGTCAGCATTAAAGACGGTAGGAGCCAGCCAGGCCACGACTGACTCCAAGCTTGAACCGGTGGCCGCTCAATCCACAGTAGCAGCACAAGCCCCAATACCTGTTGCACCAGTAGCTCACACTGAGCATGCAGCAATACCCAGACACACCCCGGCCAGGGCTGAACCTCAGCCTGAGCCGGTAAGAGTACCTGCGCCACCTAAGGTCCAAGAGAAAGAGGCACCCAAGGCAAGCGAGCCTGTTGATTTACCTTGGGATGAACCTGCAACAGCTATCAAGAGGCCTGTAGAGCCAACACAGGTTGTTCCGGTGGCAACCGAAACGCCGGATGCTACGGTAATTGATCGCATGGTTGATGATCATGAGGGTGACGATGCAGCAGATGATGAGCCGCCCCCTGCAGATGATTATTACAACGCTGAGTCCGATTATGGTTACCTGGACGAACTAACAGAAGGCGTTTTGACCGAGGAGCCAGCAGCTGCCTCTGAGCCTGTGGCAGCTGCCAAACCTGCAACAGGACTTGCCGCCGAGTGGATCGAATTGCTACCTAAGCTAGGCTTAGGAGGAATGACTGCAAGTATTGCAGCGAACTGCACCCTGGTATCGGTTGAAAATGATGCATGGCACCTTCATTTGGATCCTAGTCAGAGCGCGTTATTCAATACGAACCAGCACCGTCGGTTGAACGATGCACTGAATCAATATCAAGGGCGTACGATCAAACTGGATATTACGCTCCAGATGCCCGAGCAAGAGACGCCCGCACAGGCTGCCGCTCGCAAACGTGCGGAGCGGCAACGGGAGGCAGAGGCCTCCATACAGAATGATCCGCTGATCCAGCAGATGATGGAGCAATTCGCGGCGGTCGTCCGCGCAGACACTATCGAGCCGGTCAATTCCAAGGAATGATCGGGTTCTAAAACCAGACGAGGTAAACAGACATGTTAAAAGGTGGCATGGCCGGCCTGATGAAGCAGGCTCAGCAAATGCAGGAAAAAATGCAGAAGGCCCAGGAAGAACTGGCAAATGCCGAAGTGACCGGTCAATCCGGCGCTGGGCTGGTTAGCGTTGTCATGACGGGGCGCCACGATGTTAAGCGTGTCACCCTGGATGACAGCCTGATGCAGGAAGACAAGGAAATTCTGGAAGACCTTATCGCGGCTGCCGTAAATGATGCAGTTCGTAAGATCGAGCAGAACAGCCAGGAAAAGATGTCTGGCATGACCGCAGGCATGCAATTGCCGCCCGGATTCAAGATGCCGTTCTAAGCATCTAAAAGGCTTATGGCCATGCCGCTGGCCGTTCTGGCTGGCGGCAATCCAGGCACGTCATGAGACGATAGCCTGTCTATACTTTTATCTCTCTCCACTCGAGATTTCTTCATGAGTTTTAGTCCTCTCATTCGACAATTGATCGACGCGCTACGCATTTTGCCTGGGGTGGGCCAGAAGTCAGCCCAGCGTATGGCCATGCAGATGCTTGAGCGTGACCGGAGCGGTGGCCTGCGCTTGTCGAGTGCCTTGCAGGCAGCCATGGAGGGAGTAGGACATTGCAAGCATTGTCGTACCCTGACGGAGAACGAATTATGTCCTCAGTGTGCTGATCCAGACCGGGATGACTTGCTGCTTTGCGTTGTAGAGTCGCCCATGGATGTTTTTGCTGTTGATCAGACGGGGTTCCGCGGACGCTATTTTGTGCTCAAGGGGCATCTGTCTCCCTTGGATGGTCTTGGTCCGGAAGCCATCGGTATTCCAGAGCTTATGGAGCGTATTGAACAGAGTACCTTCCAGGAAGTCATTATCGCGACCAACCCGACAGTAGAAGGTGAGGCAACCTCGCATTACATCGCGCAACTATTGAAACCGCGCGGTTTGACCATTTCCCGTATTGCTCACGGTGTGCCATTGGGTGGTGAGCTTGATCTGGTAGACAACGGCACTCTTACGCATGCCTTTGCTGGACGCAAGCCGATTACACTTTGATCGGCTACCTGCAAATTGAACTAAAAAAGCATAGACCTATTCTTGAGAAGTATTATCATTAGCAATATCTCATTGCCATCTTGATAGGTCCTGACATGTGCGCGGCTGAAGTGTCCTCACCCAACGCCTTGCATGATTGGTATAACGAGCACCATGGATGGCTGCATGGCTGGCTGAGCAAGCGGTTGGGGTGTTCGTTTAATGCGGCTGACTTGGCCCAGGATACATTTCTCAGGCTGTTGGCCAAGGGCCGTGATCTTCCTTCTGTTCGAGAGCCGCGCGCTTACCTATCTACTATTGCCCACTCACTGCTCGTCAATCACTGGCGCCGCCAGGACATTGAGCGAAGCTATCTCGAAGCGTTGGCGGCTCGTCCCGAGTATTACGCGCCGTCTCCTGAAGCGCGTGAGATGATCGTTGAAAGTCTTGTTCAGATCGACGCTATGCTGGATCGCCTGCCGGAAAAGGTTCGCTCGGCCTTTCTGATGTCTCAGCTGGAGGGACAGACCTACGCTGCCATAGCCGAAGTGCTAGGGGTGTCGGAACGAATGATCAAAAAGTATATGGCTCAGGCCATGTTGCACTGCCTGACCATTGAGGTGGAATAGACCATGCAGGCTGCTACGCAGGTGCCCGAGGCGGAGTGTGATTTTGCTGTGCTCGAGCAGGCGGCTGAATGGTTCGCTGTGCTCAGCGCTGATGATGTCAGCGATCAGGAGCGGGCACAGTGGCAGCTCTGGTTGGCAGAGAGTTCGCAGCATGCCTTGGCATGGCAGCGCGTCGAGATAATCAGTCATCATTTCCAGCGTATACCCTCCGGGCAGCGCCACGGAGCGAGGCAGGCTCTACAAGGAAAAGGGCAGACACGGCGTCAAACGCTAAAACTGATGACTCTGCTATGCAGCGCAGGAGTATTAGCCTGGAGCGCCTCTTCAGCTTTTTCCTGGAAGCAATGGTATGCCAGTTACCAAACGCGCGTTGGTGAGATCAAGGATTTCCAACTCGCCGATGGCTCGCATCTCTGCCTGAACACTGATACGGCAATGGATGTCTCGAACGAGCCGGATCGCCTGCACCTGGTCCTTTACAAGGGTGAGGTTTTGGTATCGTCTACTGACCGAAATAAGGACTCAAGCTATCCGTTGGTGCTTGATACCGCCTACGGTGCGTTACTGGCCAGAGATACACAATTCAGTATTTATGACCGAGGTAGCATTGGCGAGCTGACGGTTTTCAAGGGAAGTGTACAGCTTGCACCAGTAGCGTCTGCATCGGTCACGATAAAGGCAGGACAGCAGGTGCGCTTCACAGCTGACGCGATTTCTGCGGCACAGGCTATTGAGCAACGCCGTAAGGCTTGGGTTAAAGGTACGCTGTTGGCAGATAACATGCGGTTAGGCGATTTTGTTGATGAGTTGGCGCGTTATCGCACAGGGCATCTGGCATGTGATCCAAAGGTAGCAGACTTGCGCATAGTAGGCGCTTACCCACTAAAGGATACTGATCGGGTTCTCGCAGCGCTTGAGCAAAGCCTGCCCGTTAGTATCAGGCGGCCTTTACCCTGGTGGACGTCCATTTCTGCACGGCCCGCCTGAATCTTAATAAAAAATATTATCATTAGCGGTTCCCTTTTTTAAATTTCGACTGGCTTTAGTCTCAAACAGGCTGAAAGCCATCACTGTTGAACACGAAAAGGGATGAGTAATGGATTCGCGTCGTTCGTATCAGGCTTTTTTCAAGCGGAGTCCTCTGCGTCAGGCGGTGCATGCTGCTGCGCTCGCTGTGCCCATGAGTTTGGCCTTAGTGCCGCTTACAGGTACTGCGGCCGAAACAGCGGCTACGGCTCAGGCAGTACGTAATTACGATATACCTGCTGGCCCATTATCGACTGCGTTGAGCCGTTTCGCTGGCGAAGCGAACGTCATGTTATCTACCGATGCAGTATTGACAGAAGGCAAGCAGAGCTCAGGCCTTAATGGGCAATACAGCGTTGAGCAGGGCTTTACAGAGCTGCTAAGGAACAGCGGTTTACAAATTATCAACGCAGGTAACGGCAGTTATTCGTTGGCCAGGTCAGCGAGTGTTGGCGGCGATGTCTCCGAGCTCTCCACTACGACTGTAACCGACTTTGCATTAGGCAATGCGTTGGGAACGGTAGAAGGCTACAACGCTACCCACAGCCAGATCGCGACCAAAACCAGCAAGTCGATTCTGGAAACGTCTCAGTCCGTATCCGTCGTCACACGTGATCAGATGGATGACCAGGGCTCCCAAACCGTTTCTCAGGCGTTGCGCTATACCCCTGGTGTTATGACTAACCCGTATGGTGCAACTCACCGATACGACTATGTGGCCATGCGCGGTTTTAACGATGGGTCGGTAGACAATATCTACCTTGATGGCCTTAAAACCATGGGGGATAGCGGCACCTATAGCAGCATGCAGGTGGACCCGTATTTCCTTGAGCGTATTGATATTCTGAAAGGCCCATCCTCCGTACTTTATGGCCGTAGTAATCCCGGCGGCCTGGTAGCGCTGACCAGCAAAAAGCCTCTGTATGAGCCTTACCATGAAATCCAGGCTACAGTAGGCACGCAGGGGCAGAGAGGCATGGGCTTCGACTTCAGCGGCCCGGTAAATGAAGATCAAACAATTGCCTACCGGCTGGTGGGCTTGGCAGACAAATCCGACACACAGTTTGATCATGTAGAGGAAAAACGCTACGCCATTGCGCCGACTGTTGCCATTGACTTCGATGAAAATACCACGTTGACCCTGCAAGCCTATCTTCAGCATGACCCTGAGGGCGGATATCACGGGGGTGTTCCTGCAGATGGCACACTCTATCGTCACAACGAGCGGTATATTTCAAAGCACTTCTTTGAAGGCGACTCCGACTTCGACAAGTTCGAACGTACCCAGCAGATGGTGGGTTATCAGTTCGAGCATCGCTTCAATGATGTCTGGTCGGCACGACAGAATTTCCGCTATCTGGATGGCGAAGTCGATATGCGGCAAGCCTATGCGGCGGGTTGGTCAAGCGTGGGATCTAATGAACTGGCTCGTGCAACCACTGAAGGCAAAGAGCGGTTGCATGCCTGGATTGTCGATAACATGGCACAGGCTGAATTTAATACCGGGGCTGCTAAACATACCCTTTTGATGGGGCTGGATTATCAGCGTCGTAAGGCCAAAGTCGATTATGCAGGCGGATCAGCTTCCACGATTGATGCTTTCGATCCTGTTTACGGTAATCCAGATGTTACTGAGGCATGGCAAACCAGTGATCTGCGACGTATGGAGCAAACTGGCTTATACATGCAAGATTTGATTGATCTGGATAAGTGGCGCTTCTCGCTAGGTTTGCGAAAGGATTGGGTGGAGACTTCTTCTGAAGATAAATTGTACGGTGCGGGTAAGAAAAACTATAAGGAAAATAAGGTTACTCCGCGAGTAGGTGCACTGTACCTCTTTGATAATGGCATCGCTCCGTACATCAGCTACTCGGAGTCATTTAACCCTAATTCATTTACTGACCAGAGTGGCACTCCGCTAAAAGCAACCGAAGGCAAGCAGTGGGAAGCGGGAATCAAGTATCAGCCGCCTGGCACGGACAATATCTTTACCGCATCGGTCTTCCACATTACCCAAGAAAACTTGGCCACAAAACAGGCGCAGGAGCAGTTTTATCGTCCTGTGGGCAAAGTGCGCTCGCAAGGCTTTGAGCTAGAAGCCCATATGCAGGTGACTGATAACTTCCGTGTTTTAGGCAGTTACACATTTGCCGATGTAGAGTACGTCAAGTCGACCCCTAGCACCGCTAGTACTAGTGTTGGCATCGACAACAAGGGCAACACACCTAACGTTGCGCCGCGCCATATGGCTTCCCTCTGGGGTGACTACACCTTTAAGGAAGGCTCCCTGCAAGGCCTAAGCTTAGGAGGCGGTATACGTGCTGTTGGGAAGAGCTGGGCAGATCCAGAAAACACCGAGCGTGTGCCGGGCTACGCTCTATTTGATGCATCAGCCAGTTATGACCTAAGCAATGTAGGTCTAAAAGGCGTGGACTTGCGGATCAACGCCAATAACCTGACCGATAAGAAATATGTAGCTGCGTGCAACAGTCTTTCCTATTGCTACTACGGCGAGGAGCGTAACGTTACCGCCACGGTTAGCTACAAGTTTTAACCCTGTCGAAAGTTAGCTCTTCAAATAAAACGAGCGGCCTTGGAGCCGCCCGTTTTATTTCAGCCTTCTAGTTGGCCGCCAGCCAAAGCACACAGTTTGATGGAATCAAGGATGTGTACTTCCTTGCCTTCAGCTTCGATGATGCCGCTCTGCTGAAAGCGTGTAAAAACGCGGGAAACCGTTTCTACTGCCAGACCCAGGTAGTTACCAATCTCATTGCGGGACATTGACAGGCGGAACTGTTGGGCCGAAAAGCCACGTGCGCGAAAGCGTGCAGACAAATTCACTAAAAATGTTGCGATCCGCTCATCCGCGCTCTTTTTCGACAAGAGCAGCATCATCTGCTGATCATCCCGAATCTCACGGCTCATGACGCGCATCAGCTGACGACGCAGCTGAGGAAGCTGATCGGCCAATTCATCGAGATGCTCGAAGGGAATCTCACATACCGAGGTGGTTTCCAGGGCTTGTGCCGAAACTGGATGCAATTCTGTATCCATTCCTGACAAACCCACCAGCTCGCTGGGTAGATGAAAGCCTGTGATCTGCTCTTCACCATTATCAGTCACACTGAAGGTTTTGAGCGCACCGGAGCGAACAGCGAAGACAGAGCCAAAGCCGTCACCCTGTCGGAACAGATAGTCGCCTTTCTTAAGTGGCCGGCCGCGCTTGACGATACTGTCAAGCTCGTCCAGATCCTCAAGATTCAATGATAGCGGCAAGCATAAGGGGGCCAGACTGCAATCTTTACAGTGGGCTTGCGAGGCGACACGCATTTTCAAAGTCTCGGACATGGCTTTCGATTTATTCCATTAGTAAGCCAAGGGTATTACTGCACGCATGATGATGAAAGCTGTTACTGAATTTATTAGATGACCCGCGAAAAACGTTGTGTGTTTTGCTGGGGCAAATAACGATCAAACAACATACACACTGATCGCACGAGTAATCTCCCGGCCGGCAAGATATCTATGCCTTTTTCATCCAGACGAATAAGCTCATCAGTTGACATGCGCTCAAGCGCTGGCATGACATCAGCAAAGTAATCCTTGAAATCAACTCCCAGTGCTCGACCCGTTTCAGCAAAGTCGAGTTGGAAATGACAAATCAGCTGCTGGATCACGGCACGGCGAATCAGGTCATCCCGTTCACAGTGCAAACCTCGACGTACAGCAAGTTGACCGTTATCCAGACTAGTCTGGTATTCGGAAATATCCACCGTGTTTTGAGAGTAAAGATCATTTACCTGGCTGATAGCGGATACTCCCAGCCCAATCAGGTCGCAATGACCATGGGTTGTATAGCCTTGGAAGTTGCGCTGCAATGAGCCATCTTCCTGGGCAATGGCCAGCTCATCATCGGGCAGCGCGAAGTGATCCATGCCAATGTAGCGATAACCTGCAGCGATCAGCTGTTCGGTTGTCCTTTGGAGCATCTCCAGCTTTTGTGCAGGGTTTGGCAGCTCAGCAGCCTCGATCCGCCGCTGTGGTGGAAAGCGGGTAGGGAGGTGTGCGTAATTGAACACGGATAAGCGATGCGGTTGCAGGTCAATCACTGCCTCGACGGTTTTGGCGAAGCTTTCCGGCGTCTGGCGGGGGAGCCCGTAAATCAGGTCGATATTGATTGAGCGATAGCTGAGCGTACGGGCTGCATCAATGATGGCGCGGGTCTCGTTAAGGCTTTGCAGGCGATTTACCGCCAACTGAACATTCGTATCGATGTCCTGTACACCCAGGCTGACCCGGTTGAAACCCAATTCACGCAACAGGCCCATCGTGGCCCAATCTGCTTCGCGCGGGTCGATCTCGATTGAGTAGTCACCAGAGTCGTCGTCCAGCAGGCTGAAGCGCTGACGCAATTCGGACATCAACTGGCGTAGCTGTTCAGGGTTGAGGAAGGTCGGTGTACCGCCACCGAAATGCAGCTGCTCCACCGTTTGCTCTGCGCCTACATGACGACTGATAAGCTGAATTTCCTTTATCAGACTAGCGAGGTAGGGCGCACTACGGCTACGTTCCTTGGTAATCACCTTGTTGCATGCGCAGTAGTAGCAAATATGTGCACAGAATGGCACATGAACATACAGCGACAGTGGCCGCTTGGCACTGCGGCTATGCCTCAACGCATGCATCAGATCGAACGAGCCGATTTGATCATGAAACTGCACCGCAGTCGGATAAGAGGTATAGCGAGGGCCCGCCATGTCGTAGCGCTGGATTAATTCTGATTTCCAATCGATGGCGTCGAGCATGACCATACTCCATAAAACTATGACATTCAGTTTAGAAGTAAGCCGGTAGTGGCATCTTGACCTATATCAATAGCGAGAGGGTGAGGATTGGTCAGGCGATGAAAGGCGTCATGCACTTTTTCAGGTAGTTTCGTATTATGTAATACCAGCCCATATAAGATAGCGCTAGGAAAACAAATGCCAGAAACGTTAGTTGATCAGGAAGAGGTCCCGCTTCTCTGGAGCAGGGTGAATCAGAAAGTTGCCACGCTTGTTCTGGCGCATGGGGCGGGTGCTCCCATGGACAGTACATTTATGGAGCAGATAACCGAGGCGCTTGTATCGCAGCGCATTGAAGTCGTGCGGTTTGAGTTTCTCTATATGGCTGAGCGAAGAGTTTCTGGCAAGAAAAGGCCTCCATCACCGCAGGTACAGTTGCTTGATACCTGGAAACAGGTTATCGACTTGGTAAGGCAATCCACCCACGCGCCTGTTGCTATCGGTGGTAAGTCGATGGGAGGGCGGATGGCCAGCCTCATAGCAGATGAATGCAATGCTGCTGCGTTGGTATGTCTGGGTTATCCATTTTATGCAGCGGGGCGACCTGAAAGGCCTAGGATTGAACACCTTGCCAGCCTTCAGACATCTACATTGATTATCCAGGGTGAACGTGACGCCTTGGGGAATCGAGAAACGGTTGAGCAATATGTACTCTCGAATCAAATCCGAATTGAATGGATATCGACAGCCAATCACGATCTAAAACCGCTCAAAAGCTCAGGCTTGACCCATTCACAAAGCATTGAAAAGAGCGCTGCGTCGATAGCGCACTTTCTGGCAAGTGCCCAGGCATAAAAAAGCCCGCATTGCTGCGGGCTTTTGATAAAGGCATTTACATCAGGCTGCGCAACACATAGTGCAGAATACCGCCCGCCTTGAAATACTCTACTTCATTAAGCGTATCGATTCGGCAGAGGAGTTCTACCGTTTCGATACTGCCGTCTTCGCGGGTGATCTCCAGCGTCAGTGGCATACGCGGACGTAGTTCAACACCATCCAGCCCAAAGATGCTGATCTTTTCCTTGCCAGTAAGACCCAGTGACTTTCGATCCATGCCATTCTGGAACTGCAGCGGTAATACGCCCATGCCCACTAAGTTCGAACGGTGGATACGCTCAAAGCTTTCAGTAATGACAGCCTTGACGCCCAATAGGTTGGTTCCTTTGGCTGCCCAGTCCCGAGAGGAGCCTGTGCCATATTCCTTACCGGCAATAATGACCAGCGGTGTGCTGTCTATTTGATAACGCATAGCCGCATCATAAATGGCCATTTTTTCGCCAGTAGGGACATGAATGGTGTTACCACCTTCTTCACCGCCCAGCATTTCGTTACGGATACGAATGTTTGCGAAGGTGCCACGCATCATGACTTCATGGTTGCCGCGACGGGAACCATAGGAATTGAAGTCTTCATAGGAGACACCGTGCTCAATGAGGTAGCGACCCGCCGGGCTGTCTTTTTTGATATTGCCAGCCGGAGAGATATGGTCGGTTGTAACCGAATCGCCTAGCAGTGCCAGAATCCGCGCGTCATGAATATCTGCTACCCGCGGCGGATTGCCACCGATGTTTTCGAAGAATGGCGGATTTTGGATGTAGGTCGAGTCATTCCGCCAGGTATAGGTCTTGGAGGCTGGAACCTGAATCGCCTTCCAGTTTTCGTCGCCTTCGAAGACTGCGGAATATTCCTTGCGGAACATCTCTGAGTTAACCTTCTCCATCGCATCGGCCACTTCCTGTTGAGTTGGCCAGATATCTTTCAAATAGACTGGCTGCCCATTCTTGTCAGTACCCAAGGCGTCTTTGGATAGGTCTAGTCTGACACTGCCTGCCAGGGCGTAGGCCACTACCAGGGGAGGCGAGGCTAGCCAGTTTGTCTTCACATAGGGATGTACACGGCCTTCAAAGTTGCGGTTGCCGGAGAGAACCGAAGCCACTGTCAGGTCGGCTTCCTGAATCGCCTTTTCGATGGGTTCGAGAAGCGGGCCGGAGTTACCGATGCATGTGGTGCAGCCATAACCCACCAGGTTAAAGCCCAGCTCGTCCAGATAGGACATAAGCCCAGCCGCCTTATAGTACTCGGTTACGACCTTGGAGCCAGGTGCTAACGAGCTCTTGACCCAAGGTTTACGAGTAAGCCCTTTTTCAACCGCTTTTTTCGCCAACAGGCCTGCAGCCATCATGACACTAGGGTTGGAGGTATTAGTACAAGAGGTAATGGCCGCAATTACCACCGCGCCGTTTTGCAAGCGATGCGTCTGGCCTTCGAATTCATAGTCAACGCCGTCAGCTTTAGGATCACCCTTAACGGAGTCATCCAAGCCCCCGGGCGTAACGGGGTGTCCATTGCCTTTCGGGGCGGTGGGCTTGAGCTGCAAGCTCATGAACTGATCAAACGCTTCGCTCACTTTGGAGAGCGATACACGATCCTGCGGACGCTTAGGACCTGCGAGGCTGGACTCTACATCGCCCAGGTCCAAATGCAAGGTGTCAGTAAAGACTGGTTCGTCTCCGGCTTCGCGCCACATACCTTGAGCTTTGGAATAGGCCTCAACCAGTTTGACGGTCTCTTCAGGACGGCCTGAGAAGCGGAGAAAGTCTACGGTGACCTGATCAACCGGGAAGAAGCCACAGGTGGCACCGTATTCCGGGGCCATGTTGCCAATAGTGGCGCGGTCTGCCAGCGGTAGATCTGCCAGACCGTCCCCGTAGAATTCGACAAATTTGCCGACTACACCTTTCTTGCGCAGCATTTGAGTGACGGTCAGCACCAGGTCGGTAGCCGTGATGCCTTCGCGTAGCTTGCCGGTGAGCTTGAAGCCGATCACTTCCGGTATCAACATAGATACCGGTTGACCTAGCATGGCAGCTTCAGCCTCGATACCGCCTACGCCCCAGCCTAGCACGCCTAGGCCATTGATCATGGTGGTATGAGAGTCAGTACCTACCAATGTGTCTGGGAAAGCGTAAACCTCGTCATTCTCCTCACGGGTCCAAACAGTGCGCCCCAAGTACTCGAGATTCACCTGGTGGCAAATACCAGTACCCGGCGGCACGACGCTAAAGTTGTCGAAGGCCTGCTGGCCCCACCGTAAAAATTCGTAGCGCTCACCGTTGCGCTGCATCTCGATGGCTACGTTTTCTTCATAAGCATGCTCGGAGGCGTAACGGTCCACCATTACCGAGTGATCGATTACCAGGTCGACAGGGGACAGCGGGTTAATCTTTTCAGGATCGCCCCCAGCCTTGGCCATGGCATCACGCATGGCTGCCAGATCCACGACTGCAGGCACGCCGGTGAAGTCCTGCATCAGGACGCGCGCTGGGCGGTACTGAATCTCTCGGTCAGAGGTGCGCTCCTTGAGCCAGTCAGTCAAGGCCTGCAGATCTTCACGATAAACGGTTTTGTTATCTTCCCAGCGCAGCAGATTTTCCAATAGAACCTTTAGCGACACGGGCAAGCGAGAAATATCGCCCAGGCTCTTGGCGGCTTCAGGAAGGCTATAATAATGATAGGTACGGCCGTCGACCTCTAGGGTGCGGCGACATTTCAAACTATCCAGTGCAGGCATGACAGTGAATCTCCTCTCGGCTTGAGACGGCACGACGGTTCGGCCTTGTGCAAGACGACGCGGCCTTCGCTAATCCCGGCTCAGGCCCGCTCCGAGGAAACACCGAAAGGCCTGCCAATGGTCTTCTCGGTAAAAACGTCTAACCGAGCGTCATGGGTTCTGATCGGTATCAACAGCAGCGGACATCTGCATCAGCTTGTCGACCAGGGGTCGTCTTGCGTTTGTTCTCCAATACTGGACCGATCGACAACTTTTACGTTCCCTGTTCCGCTTAATCCTGCAAACTCCAGTGCTGGGCGCAACTTACTGCAAGGCATTACTGTATCGCTCTTGAGTGTTCGGCAAGACGTGGTTGCTACCTTGCCGACTTGGCTTTGAATGCGAGGTCTGTGCCGAGCTTAGTGAACCGGTTGCACAGTCGGGATTCAGATTATGCGTAGGGCAAGCCTGCCAGCATTTTTGCCAAATTTATTTACAGTGAAGCAGATAGTGCGAACGCCTTATGGAACGCCTGCCATTTGCTGATCTCGTCTTTGCACGTTAGTGGGCGTAAGGCGAAAGCTTTGTTACGCTGCCCGGGCAGGAGCGTGTAGAGATCACTCTTCAACACTTACAGGCTTATTTGTCTGCAAAGGTGTGTGTGGGCTAATAATGGGTTTGGGGCTGCGCCCGGTGGCTGGGCGTAGCAGTTGGTCAGCCAGGATAGGCTAGTGGCCGTAGTAGATAACGGACCCATGGCAAAGTCCCTGATAAACTCAGACCTGATTGAGCGCCTGCAGGTCGACGGCTATGCCTATCGTTCATGCAAAGAGGTTGAATGGATGATGTGCGATACCGTTGAGGGCTGGCCTGTACAGCAGCGCTATGCTGAAATCAAGCGCATCCGTGATTGGTTGAGCCTTTATTTAATGCAAAGGAAAGCCTGTTTCTACCACCTGTAAGCAGCTCGAGCATGAGCGCGAAGAGGGGATTTGTCACCTCCGTCGCGTGAGATGATCACGATAGAACATTCAAGGTTTAAAACGTATTGATGCAAACAGTGCCCATGGTGTGGAACGCTGTTGCTAGAAAATGGAGAAAAGCATGACTCTTACTGTTGACGCGACTCTTGACGCGAGTGGGCTAAATTGCCCTGAACCGGTCATGATGCTGCACAACAAGGTACGTGACCTGGCGGGCGGTAGCCTACTCAAAGTTATCGCAACCGATCCCTCTACCCAGCGGGATATCCCTAAGTTTTGCATGTTTCTAGGACATGAGCTGGTGCAGCAGGAAGAGGGCGGCGGCAAATACCTTTACTGGATTCGCAAGAAGGCTGAGTAGGCATTACTGGGCTGCATTTCTTATTCGGCGTCGCGCGCTACGCGCTAAGCGTATAGCCAGCAACACGGCGGCGCAGGTAAGGCCAGCCACCAATCCTTGCCACAGGCCCGCCGGCCCCCGTGCCGGCCCCACCCAATCGGTCAGGCCTAGTACATAGCCGACCGGCAAACCTATGCCCCAGTAGGCAAGCAATGTGATGACCATGGTTACCCGTGTGTCCTGATAACCCCTCAATCCCCCCGCAGCTGTTACCTGCACTGCGTCCGAGAACTGGAAGAGAGCGGCAAATACAATGAGCGACGCAGCCAGGCTCACTACCGCTGGATCCTGTGTATAGAGCGTTGCGATAGGGGTGCGGAAAAGCAACATAATGCTGGCAGAGATGCAGGCCCAGGACAGGCCTACCGCAACACCCATACCGGCTGAAAATCGTGCTTCACGCGGCTCACTACGGCCCAGTGACTGGCCAACCCGTACTGTAATGGCCATTCCAATCGACAATGGAATCATGAAGGTAAGTGATGCGAAGTTGAGCGCAATCTGATGGCCTGCCACGACCGTTGCGCCTAGCTCGCCGATGAGCAAGGCAATGACCGAGAAAATACTGGATTCTGCAAAGACCGCGATTCCAATAGGGGCACCGATTGAAAGTAGACGCCAAATAACGGGCCACTGCGGGGCATCAAAACGGCTGAAAATACCACAAGCCTGATAGATTCTGGCACGTCGCACCCAGGCGAACATGCCTAGGAACATCAGCCACATCGCTACGCCACTGGCAAATCCACAACCCGGACCGCCCATCGCCGGTAGACCCAGGCGACCGTTGATAAATAGATCGTTTAGCGGAACGTTAAGTGTCAGGCCCGCCAAGCCGATAATCATGCTGGGCCGAGTGCGTCCGAGCCCGTCACTGAAACAGCGCAGCACGTAATACAGCGCAACCGCTGGGATACCCATGGCAATGCCGTGCAGGTAGGTCATGGTTGGCTGGATCAGTTCAGGGCTAACGTGCATGGCAATCAGCAACGGCCTTGCTGAGCACAAGAGTGCGCTAGCGATTAATCCAATGACAGCAGCCAGCCAGAGCGCCTGTCGAACAAGCGGACCAATTTTTTCCGGTTGTTTGGCGCCATGATGCTGCGCCACGTTTGGCGTAGTCGCCAATAAGGTCCCGGTCATTAAAAGGAAGACGGGCACCCAAACGGAGTTACCGAGCGCTACTGCTGCCAGATCCAGTGGACCAACACGTCCCGCCATGACTGCATCCACGAATCCCATGGCAGAGTGCGACAGTTGCGCAATGATAATTGGCGCTGCCAGTGCGAGCAGAGCGGTCAGCTCATGACGGACCCGTTGCCGTCGCGTAAGTCTCATGTCCACGAAGTTATCATGTGAGGGAAAGCTGACCAGTGTACGACGCTTTTGAGACGTCGAGAAATCCATCACAAGCCCAAGGGCTGTTAAAGTGCGTGTCTTGCTGACTGGAGTTAAAGATGCGCATCCTCGCAGATGAAAATATTCCCCTATTGGATGAGTTCTTTGGTGCTTTCGGACCTATTCGCCGCATGCCGGGCCGAGCCATGGATAAGGCTGCAGTGGGCGAGGCTGATGCCCTTATTGTGCGGTCTATAACGCCGGTCAATCGGGCGCTACTGGATGGCTCACCGGTCCGGTTCGTAGGTACATGCACCATTGGCACAGATCATTTGGATATTGAGTATCTGGACGCTGCCGGCATTGCGTGGAGCAGCGCCCCAGGATGCAACGCGCGTGGAGTCGTCGATTACATTCTGGGCGCGCTTTTGGCCCTAAGCGATGCACGGGGAGTATCGCTTAGCGATCGCACGTATGGAATTGTAGGGGCCGGGCAGGTTGGAAGCCGTCTGGTAGAGGTCCTGAAAGGGCTGGGCTTGAATGTCTTGGTATGCGATCCGCCACGTGCGGCTTCTGAGTCGGGCGAGTTTGTCTCGCTGCAAACTTTGGTGGAAGCATGCGATGTCATCTCCCTGCATACACCTCTGGTACGGTCTGGTCCTGAGCCAACTTATCACCTCTTTGATGCGAAGCGTCTGGCCGCGTTAAAGCCAGGGGCATGGCTCATCAACGCCTGTCGTGGGGAAGTCATCGACAATCCGGCGCTTCGTAAACACCTGGCCGATGGGGCTGATCTGGAAGTCGTTCTGGATGTCTGGGAGGGTGAGCCTGAAGTCGATGTCGAGTTGGCCCATCTGTGCCGTCTGGCAACGCCTCATATCGCAGGCCATAGCCTGGAAGGCAAGTGGCGTGGTACAGCAATGATCTATGCAGCTTTCTGCGCCTGGCAGAAACAGGTACCTGAAAAAAGCCTGGAAGACTTTTTGCCTGAGCAATGGTTGTCAAAGCTTGAGCTCTCGGCTAACGCAACGCCTGACCAAGCTTTAAAACTGCTATGCCGAGCCGTTTACGATCCTCGCAATGATGATGCAGCCTTTCGCCTATCATTAAAGGGGGCCGCTCAGGAGCGCCGATCAGGCTTCGATCAACTCAGAAAGTACTATCCTCAGCGCCGGGAAATTACCGGGCTTCGCGTTTATGCTGGGGCAAGCCCGGCGCTTTCCCGGGTCGTTGAAGCGTTAGGCGCTATAAACCTGTGATCATTCAGGGCGTGCAGGTTTCTTAAGCGAGTCGTCTAGCTCGCGGCATGCCTGTTGAATCATGGCCTCGGTGATAGGGATTTCGCGGCCCTTATCGTCGATGAGTGCGCCACCCAAGTGTTGGGTATGATCAGAGCTTGAATGCTGAGAAGTGTTCTGAACGGTCATTTCAGTCTCCTTTGCCGTATAAGTCCAACCTAGCCAAGGCAGGTTAAGAAAATATGATAGCGTGTGATTTCCGAAAGTGCCGCATGGGGGTGCGTAGGCGCTACTACGCACCGTCTCGTATTAGTGGTATTCGCAGAGGTAGGCGGTTTCCACACTGACTTTGAGCTGAAACTTGCTGTTGGCTGGGACAGTAAACTTCTGGCCTGCTTCGAACGTTTCCCAATTGTCACTGCCTGGCAGTTTAGCGGTCAGCGCGCCGGCTACTACGTTCATGACTTCTAGTTGACTTGTCCCGAATTCGTATTCGCCGGGTGCCATTACTCCAATTGTGGCTGGCTTGCTGCTCAAATTAAAGGCGATGGACTTGACTGTGCCGTCGAAATACTCGTTGACCTTGAACATGGCTTTCCTTGGGATTGTTTTTAAACGTGAAGCCAGTATGCCGAAAGCTTTAAGTTGCCGCCACTAAGCCATTAGTGCACGGTTATGGGTAGTAACCGTGCTGTATTACGTGCATCTTCCAATGCTCTATGTGGTTGTCCATGAAAGCAAAATCCTGCAAGGCTCAAGGCTGATCCCAGGCTTACAGGACGGGATAATTGCCTGGATTTGGCAAAGCGCTGCTTGAGATTCATATGTGGCGTGCGAGCCAGAAGCGTACTGATCCTGTGTTCACGCCAGTCACGCTGTAATTGGCGGCGATCATAATCGCCCCAGCTGCACCAGCCTGCCAAATGCTCTTCATGACGGCTTAGCCATGTTTCGAAGCTTTGCCAGACGGTATGCAGAGGCGCCGCGCTGTCTACCTTGTCCTGGGTAATATGCGTAAGTGATTTGCAAAAGGTGGTCAGCAGAGGGCGGTGTAAGGGCCTTACATAGCTTTGGAAGTGATCAAGCTCCTGTCCAGTACTATCAATCAACACGGCGCCGATCTCGATGATTTCCATTTCTTCGACAGGCCATCCACCTTCATCGGTCGTGGCTTCCAGGTCGATGACCAGCCAGTACTTCATCGCGCCTCCAAAGAGCTTCTTGTAGGTAAGAGGACAAGGCACCCTGGTAACGGTTTGGCACCCCAAAGGCAAAGACCTGTATCAAGATAGGCAAGTTTCAGGCGCTACTGTATGGCTATGTATATTTTGAGGCCCTTCTGACAAAGGGTGTGGCTGCTCTTCTGTCTGGGTCGATATTGGTTGAGGCTATACGTCAGCAGTTTGAACAAACGTTTGAGCAGCGCTTGGCGTCTGGGGTAATCAGCCTTATGATTTTTATATTCTTTATTTAGGTTTACACATATGGAATGCCGTGCTGGCTGTGGTGCGTGTTGCATTGCGCCTTCTATTTCTACGCCATTGCCTGCGATGCCGGAGGGTAAGCCTGCGGGTGTGCGGTGTGCGCATCTGAACGAAGTCAATCTATGCGATTTATTTGGTAAACCTGAGCGCCCACGGGTGTGTGGCGCCTTTACAGCAGATCCCTTCGTCTGTGGTCAAAGCCGTGATGAAGCGCTTATGTTGATAGCGTATCTGGAAGACGTGACTGCAGCCTGATCCACCCGCCCATATAGGCTTATGCTCATAACAAGAAGAGGAAGGTTCAATGCATACTTTTTTTAAAACGACTGTTTTAACGGCATTGGTTTCAATGCTTTGTACAAGCGTATCTGCTGATGAATGGAAGCTTGCAAAAGATGAGGATGGGGTAAAGGTTTATACCCGTAGCGTAGAGGGATCAAAGTACAAGGCTTACCGTGGTGTTGTCACTATAAAGGCTACGCCTGAGCGTATTGAGCAGCTTCAGGAGGACACTACCAACTCCTGTAAATGGCTGTATCGCTGTCAGCAGCTTAAAGTGCTCAAGCACCAAGGTCAGGACAGCTGGACCTACATGCGCATTGAAATGCCTTGGCCGGTCGCAGCGCGTGATGTAGTACTCCATATCAAAACAGAACAGGCTGGTACTGGAGGCTTTATTCGCTACTTGAAAGGCGAGCCTACGTATACGCCCCCTGCAGACGGTTATGTGCGTGTCAGCAGTTTCGAAGGTAAGTGGCAAGTCTTGCCAAAGGCTGCAGGAACGGTGGAAGTCACCTACGAAGCACAGAGCGAGCCGGGCGGAAGTATACCTTCCTGGCTGGCTAACAGTTTTGTCGTCGATGCGCCTTTCAATACGTTGCAAGGGCTGCGTAAAGCCGCTGAGAGCCGTTAAGCCATCCAAATAAAAACGCCCCGGTTTATCCGGGGCGTTTTTTAATCTACCGATTGGATCAGACGATCTCAACCGCGTCGATCTTAGCCTTGGCTGCGCTTTCGCGGAACTCAGCAATCTGATCGAAGCTCAGGTAGCGATAAACATCAGAGGCCATGCTGTCGATGTCCTTGGCGTACTGCATGTACTCTTCCGTCGTCGGCAGCTTACCCATGATGGAGGCAACAGCCGCCAACTCCGCTGAAGCCAGGTACACGTTGGCACCATCACCCAGTCGGTTCGGGAAGTTACGAGTCGAGGTCGATACTACCGTGGAGTTAGACGCAACACGTGCCTGGTTACCCATGCACAGTGAGCAGCCTGGCATCTCCATGCGCGCACCGGCTTTGCCGTAAATGCCGTAGTAGCCTTCCTCGGTCAGCTGGTGCTGGTCCATCTTGGTAGGCGGAGACAGCCACAGGCGAGTCGGGATGGCGCCCTTAACCTTGTCAAGCAGCTTGCCTGCCGCACGGAAGTGGCCGATGTTGGTCATGCAGGAGCCGATGAACACTTCATCGATCTTGTCGCCAGCCACTTGAGACAACAGACGCGCATCGTCGGGGTCATTGGGGGCACACAGGATCGGCTCAGTCACTTCAGCTAGATCGATTTCAATGATCTCGCTGTACTCGGCATCAGCATCGGCTTCCATCAGCTGAGGATCGGCCAGCCAGGCTTCCATTGCTTGAGCGCGGCGCTCCAGCGTACGGGCATCGCCGTAGCCTTCGCTGATCATCCAGCGCAGCAAGGTAATGTTGGACTGGAGGTACTCGGCAATGGATTCCCTCGACAGCTTGATGGTGCAGCCTGCAGCTGAACGCTCGGCCGACGCATCAGACAGCTCGAATGCCTGCTCTACAGTCAGGTCCGGCAAGCCTTCGATCTCGAGGATGCGGCCAGAGAAGATATTCTTCTTGCCTTTCTTCTCGACGGTCAGCAAGCCTTTCTGGATCGCATAATAGGGGATGGCATGCACGAGATCACGCAGGGTGATTCCCGGCTGCATCTTGCCCTTGAAACGTACCAGGACCGACTCCGGCATATCCAGCGGCATAACACCGGTTGCCGCGGCAAATGCTACCAGGCCAGAACCAGCCGGGAAGGAAATACCAATCGGGAAGCGGGTATGCGAATCGCCACCGGTACCAACGGTGTCAGGTAGCAACATGCGATTCAGCCAGCTGTGAATGATGCCATCGCCTGGACGCAGGGATACGCCACCACGGGTACGGATGAAATCCGGCAGTGTGTGGTGCGTCTTGACGTCAATGGGCTTGGGGTAAGCCGCTGTGTGGCAGAAGGACTGCATCACAAGGTCAGCGGAGAAGCCTAGGCAGGCGAGATCCTTCAGCTCATCACGAGTCATCGGGCCGGTAGTGTCCTGCGAGCCTACCGTTGTCATCTTCGGCTCGCAGTAGGTGCCTGGACGAACGCCAGTCACGCCACAGGCCTTGCCAACCATCTTCTGGGCCAGGGTATAACCCTTGCCGGTATCAACGGGCTGCTCGGGCGTCTTGAATAGATCTGAATGACCCAGGCCCAGCTCAGTACGAGCTTTTTCAGTCAGGCCGCGACCTACGATCAGTGGGATACGGCCGCCAGCGCGTACTTCGTCCAACAGGACCGGTGTCTTCAGTTCAAAGGTGGCAACTACATCGTCGCTACCGTGACGGGTCACTTTGCCTGCATAAGGGTAGACATCGATCACATCGCCCATTTCCAGTGCGGAAACGTCGAACTCGATTGGCAGGGCACCTGCATCTTCCATGGTGTTATAGAAGATCGGAGCGATCTTGCTACCAAAGCAGAAACCACCTGCGCGCTTGTTGGGGACGTAAGGAATGTCGTCGCCAAAGAACCAAAGCACCGAGTTGGTAGCGGATTTACGGGAAGAGCCCGTGCCTACTACGTCACCTACGTACGCAACCGGGAAGCCCTTGGCGCGAACTTCTTCGATCTGCTTCAGCGGGCCGATACTGCCTTGCTGCTCCGGTACGATGCCATCGCGAGCCATCTTCAGCATAGCCAGGGCATGCAGTGGGATGTCAGGACGCGACCAGGCGTCAGGTGCAGGGGAGAGGTCGTCGGTGTTGGTTTCGCCGGGCACCTTGAAAACGGTCAGGGTGACTTTTTCCGGAACGGCCGGGCGAGCTTTGAACCATTCGCCGTCTGCCCAGGATTGCAGCACGGCCTTGGCATTGGCATTGCCTGCCTTGGCTTTCTCAGCAACGTCATGGAAGGCATCAAACATCAGCAATGTATGCTTGAGCTGCCCAGCGGCAATGGTGCCAAGTTCGGCATCGTCCAGGAGTTCGACCATGGTGGCGATGTTGTAACCGCCCTGCATGGTGCCCAAGAGCTCGACCGCACGCTGCTTGCTGATCAGCGGGGAGCTGGCCTCGCCTTTGGCGAGTGCGGAAAGGAAGCCAGCCTTGACGTAGGCGGCTTCGTCAACACCCGGCGGAACGCGATTGGTAATCAGATCAACGAGGAATTCTTCTTCGCCTGCGGGCGGATTCTTCAAAAGTTCGACCAAACCCGCGGTCTGCTCGGCGTTAAGCGGCTGGGCAACGATACCCTGCGCGGCACGCTCTTCTACGTGTTTACGATAGGCTTCAAGCACAATATGACCCTCATCAGTGGTCCAATAATAACGTCCGGAATCTGGGAGATCCCATGAGCTTAAATGGCGGCGTAGGAATCGCTGGCAAGAGGCAGGAGCCAACGCGAACGTCATTCAGGCTCCGGTGCGAAGCTGTTTTCAAAGTTTTACGCCAGCGGTATTGCGCGTAGGATCAAGGTGCAAACGTGTGATGAGTACGTTGCACTCTGATCAAAAAACCTGCCGGATAATTATGCTCGTGACGCTTTGAAAACAGCTTCGTATCGGACATGGCGCCCCTTAGGGCGTACGAATTCTACTCCAAGGTTTCTCTAAAGTTAAGCTGAACATGCGACTAAACGACGCTGACCTTGGTTAGACGAAAGGCTAAAATAGTCTTTTGCTTAATCGGAACGGTTATGTCCAACCAGCGCATAAAGACGCCCTGCGTCGGACTTTGCTCAACAGTCTTTGGCGATCAGGTCTGCCGGGGCTGCAAACGATTCCATCACGAGATCGTGAACTGGAATGCTTATAGCGATGACGAAAAGCGAGCTGTTTGGGCGCGCCTTGAGGTGCTTCTAACCCAAGTGGTTTCTGCCAAACTTGAAGTATTTGACCCCCTGCGCCTGAAAGAGCAGTTGCAGCAAAGGAAAATTCGCTTCATTCCAGAGCAGTCTGAATACTGCTGGGCGTATCAGCTGATTTCACGTGGCGCTCGTCATATCCAACAGGTCGATGCATACGGCATATACCTTTTTCCTGAATTTAGAGAGCGCCCATTGATGGAGCTGCGTGATGCCATCGATCAGGAGTTTTTCATACTCTCCGAGGCTCATTATGAGCGCTATATAGCGCCACGCTTCCTGCTTGAGGGAATGGACGTTCGAGTCTGATACTGCACGCCGTATAATGGCTTCATATGCCAATGCAGCCGCCCCATGCGGGTGTGCTCTTCTTGATCTTGGAACAGATGACTTGAAATCAGCCGTCTGTCGTTTAAAGGGTTCGTGTTATGTTGTTGCCTGAAATGGATGAGTTCCTGGCGTGCAAAACGCCGGAGGCCTGGGTAGAGGCTGCTCTACAGGATCTGCCTACCTTGTTGATCGATCATGCCAATAATGAAAAGAAAGCAGCAGGCGCTGCGTTTCACTACCTGTTTACCTATAGCAACAAGCTGGATCTGGTAAACAAGATGTCTCGGATCGCTCGTGAGGAGCTACGGCATTTCGAGCAGGTGCTGCACATCATGAAAAAGCGGGGCATCGCGCATGAAAACGTTACGTCAGCCCGTTATGCCGGGGCTATGCGCAAGTTATGCCGTAATCATGAGCCCTATCGACTAACGGACTCGCTTGTCGTAGGAGCCTTTATCGAATGCCGCTCATGCGAACGCTTTTCTGCAGTCGCTCCACATCTGGATGAAGAATTGAGCAAGTTCTACAGCGGACTGCTCAAGTCGGAAGCGCGCCATTATCAGGATTATCTGAAGTTGGCATATCTGTATGGTGACGAGCAGGATGTAACCGCCAAGATTCAGGAGATCAGAGCGCTGGAGGCCGAGCTTATTGCCTCGGCGGATACGGAAATGCGCTTTCATAGCGGTGTGCCGCGCGCGGCTTAACCGCAAATTACGCTTCGAGCCGTATCACGCCAGCTCGAAGCGTTCCTGCTCCACGCGGTCACGGGAAATCTTCAGGACCCAGCCGTAACGGTCCCAGTCACCCAATACAATTCGCGTCGCAGCGTTGCCATCAAGCATGAATTCATGTGTGGCAGGGCGATGAGTGTGCCCATGAATCAAGGTCTGAGTGCGGGTGCGCCGCATGACACCCTCAACCTCTTCAGGTGTAACGTCCACAATGTCCATGGCTTTCTGCCGAGTCTGTACCTTGCTCTCGTTACGTAATTTCCTGGCCAGCTCGCGGCGCTTTTTTAGCGGAAGATGACGCAAGATCCACAATGAAATCGGGTTGCGAAGCCAGCGGCGTAATCGCATGTAGGCCTCGTCCCGTGTGCACAGACTGTCACCATGCATCAGCAAAAGGCGCTTTCCTTCGGTCTCGATGACGGTCGGGTCAGCCAGCAGCGTACATCCTGCCAGTCGGCAAAAGTCCTTGCCAAGCAGGAAGTCGCGGTTGCCATGCATCAAAAAAATGCGTGTGCCACGTTGGGATAGGGTTTTTAAGGCCTGCGCAATGCCTAGCTGAAATTCGTCCATGGCGTCATCGCCAATCCAGACTTCAAAAAAGTCGCCTAGAATATAGAGCGCTTCGGCGTGAATGGCCTCTGTCTCGAGAAAATGCAAAAACGCCCGGGAAATATCCGGGCGTTCAGGTTCGAGATGCAGATCAGAGATCAGCAGTATCACTCAACGATCTCGGCACGCTCGATAATGACATCTTCAGCCGGGACATCCTGATGGCCGGCGCGGGATGTAGTCGCTACACCCTTGATGGCATTGACGACATCCATGCCATCAACAACCTGACCAAACACAGCATAACCCCAGCCTTGCGTAGTAGGGGCGGTGTGGTCCAGGAAGGTATTATCGGACACGTTGATAAAGAACTGAGCGGACGCTGAATGCGGATCCATGGTGCGTGCCATGGCAACAGTGCCATTGCGGTTGGAAACGCCGTTATTCGCTTCGTTCTTGATCGGTGCGCGAGTGGACTTTTGCTTCATGCCGGGCTCGAAACCGCCGCCCTGGACCATGAAGCCGTTGATTACGCGGTGAAAGATAGTGCCGTCATAGTGACCGCTCTTTACGTACTCTTTGAAATTGGCTGCTGTTTCAGGAGCCTTGTCTTCAAACAGTTCAAGAGTGATGACGCCGTGGTTTGTATGCAGTTTGATCATGGAATTCACGTCCGTGGTCAGATAGGAAGTTTGTCAGGGTCTTGACGGGTTCGGCTATGATACGGACTTTGATTTAGTCGGCCTACCCTTAAGCCGAACAACACAGTATTAAGGACCCCATGAGCAAGCCAGAAACTCCCGCTACTCCAGCGAATTTTCTTCGTCAGATCGTCCAGGCTGATCTGGATGCCGGCAAGCACACAAAGATTGTGACACGCTTTCCGCCAGAGCCTAACGGTTATCTTCACATTGGCCACGCCAAGTCGATTTGCCTGAATTTCGGGCTGGCTCAAGAGTTTGGCGGCGAGTGCAATCTACGCTTTGATGATACGAACCCAGCCAAGGAAGACCAGGAGTACATCGATGCCATCAAAAATGATGTCGAGTGGCTGGGCTTCAAGTGGGCCGGTGAGGAGCGCTATGCCTCCAATTATTTCGATCAGCTCTATGACTGGGCGATACACCTGATCAAGACGGGCAACGCGTATGTGGATGATCTGACCCCTGAGCAGGCGCGTGAGTACCGTGGCACCCTAACTGAGCCGGGTAAGAATAGTCCGTTTCGCGATCGCTCCGTTGAAGAGAACCTGGACCTCTTTACGCGCATGAAGGCGGGCGAGTTCAAGGATGGTGAAAGAGCGCTGCGTGCTAAAATAGACATGGCCTCGCCAAATATGAACCTGCGCGATCCGATTTTGTATCGCATCCGCCACGCTCACCACCATCAGACGGGTGACAAGTGGTGCATCTATCCGAGCTATGACTTCACGCATGGTCAGTCAGATGCGATCGAGGGGATTACTCACTCCATCTGTACGCTCGAGTTTGAAGATCACCGCCCGTTGTATGAGTGGTTCCTGGCAAATCTTCCTGTACCGGCACAGCCACGGCAGTACGAATTTGCTCGTCTGAACCTCAACTACACCGTAACCAGCAAGCGCAAGCTGAAGCAGCTAGTGGATGAGCGTCATGTAAGTGGTTGGGATGACCCACGCATGTCCACGTTGTCTGGCTATCGCCGCCGTGGTTATACGCCTGCTTCGATTCGCAATTTCTGCGAGATGGTGGGCGTCGCGCGCTCCAATGGCGTAGTCGATATTGCCATGCTTGAATTCAGTATTCGTGAAGACCTGGATCGAAATGCGCCTCGCGCCATGTGTGTATTGCGACCGCTTAAGGTTGTCATCACTAATTATCCCGAGGGTAAGGTAGAGCAGTTGGAATTGCCGCGCCATCCTAAAGAGGATATGGGGGTGCGTACGCTGCCGTTCACGCGTGAACTCTATATCGATCGTGACGATTTCATGATTGATCCCCCTAAGGGTTATAAGCGTCTCGAGCCCAATGGCGAAGTGCGTTTACGGGGCAGTTACGTTGTCCGCGCCGATGAGGTCATCAAAGACGAAGCGGGCAATATCATCGAGCTGCGCTGCTCTTATGATCCTGAGACCCTCGGCAAGAACCCTGAGGGGCGTAAGGTGAAAGGGGTTATTCACTGGGTGCCTGCTGAAGGCAGTGTTGAGTGTGAGGTCCGCCTGTACGACCGTCTGTTCCGTTCGCCGCAGCCTGAGAAGGCGGAAGAAGGCCAGACGTTCCTCGACAACATCAATCCAGAGTCACTACAAGTGCTGACGGGATGTCGTGCTGAGCCGTCGCTTGCGCAGTCTCAGCCTGAAGACCGCTTCCAGTTCGAGCGTGAGGGATACTTCTGCGTTGATCTGAAAGACTCCAAGCCTGGTGCGCCGGTCTTCAATCGTACTGTTACCTTACGCGATTCCTGGGGGCAATAATGCCACTTGCGATATACAACACGCTGACCAAGTCAAAGGAAGCATTCAAGCCGCTCGAGGGCAATAACGTTCGCATGTATGTTTGCGGGATGACGGTATATGACTTCTGTCATATCGGTCATGCGCGGGTCATGGTGGCGTTTGATGTCATCGCTCGCTGGCTGCGCCAGTCGGGGTATGACCTGACATACGTACGCAACATTACGGATATCGATGACAAGATTATTCGGCGTGCTCAGGAAAATGGCGAGACATTCAAGGATCTGACTGGGCGCATGATTGAAGCAATGCACCAGGATGAAACACGCCTGGGTGTTCAGCGTCCTGACGTGGAGCCCTGCGCAACGGACCATATTCCAGGCATGTTTGCCATGATCCAGACCCTGATAGACAAGGGGTATGCCTATGCGCCTGGAAACGGTGATGTGTATTACCGAGTAGGAAAATTTGTCGGTTACGGGAAGCTGTCACGCAAAAAGATCGAAGATCTTCGCATCGGTGCCCGTATCGAGGTAGATGAGTCCAAAGAAGATCCTCTGGACTTTGTGTTGTGGAAGGCGGCCAAGCCGGGTGAGCCTAGCTGGGAATCACCATGGGGAGCAGGGCGTCCGGGCTGGCATATTGAGTGCTCGGTCATGTCTACCTGCTGCTTGGGTGATACGTTTGATATCCATGGTGGCGGGCCTGATCTGGTCTTCCCGCACCATGAGAATGAAATTGCCCAGAGCGAAGCGGCTACCGGAAAGACTTATGCAGCCTCGTGGATGCATGCTGGTGCTGTGCGAGTTGACGGTGAGAAAATGTCTAAATCGTTAGGCAATTTCTTCACTATTCGCGAGGTGCTGGAAAAATATCATCCTGAGGTGGTTCGCTATCTGCTGGTCTCCAGTCATTACCGTAGCCCGATCAACTACTCTGAAGAAAGCCTTCGTGAGGCTCGCGGGGCTTTGGATCGCTTCTACCATGCCATGAAAGGACTCCCCACGGCCGCGCCCGCAGGTGGCGAGGTCTATACGGAGCGCTTTGCAGCGGCAATGGATGATGACTTCAATACGCCCGAGGCGTGTGCGGTATTGTTCGAAATGGCCCGGGAAGTCAATCGTCTGCGCGATCAGGATGTCCATACTGCAGCCGGGCTCGCTTCTTGGCTAAAGCAGCTTGCTGAGGTCTTAGGAGTTCTGCAACTTGAGCCGGATGACTATTTGCGCGCAGGTGCCGAAGGCAAGATTGATGAGGCTTCTGTGGAGCGACTGATTCAGGCTCGTCTTGACGCGCGTGCTGCAAAGAACTGGGCGGAGTCTGATCGTATTCGTGATGAGCTGACAGCCATGGGTGTCGTACTTGAAGACGGAAAGGGTGGGACGACGTGGCGTTTGGCTAACTGAGTTCTATCTGCATTTAAAAAGGCCGCATCAGCGGCCTTTTTTATGTGTGCTTACTCCGCGTGCAATTGCTCAGCTGCATACAAGGTGTTTTCTAACAGGCACGCCCGTGTCATGGGGCCCACGCCGCCGGGCACAGGGGTGATCCAACTGGCGCGTTCAAGGGCTGTCTCGTATTCAACGTCGCCAACCAATTTGCCGTCTGCCTGACGGTTAATGCCGACATCAATGACAATCGCGCCCTCCTTGATCCATTCGCCTTTTACAAGACCAGGCTTGCCGGCTGCCACAACGACTAGATCTGCCTGGCTAAGGTGAGCGGCCAGGTCCCGGGTAAAGCGGTGAGTAACCGTGACGGTGCAGCCTCCCAGAAGTAGCTCCAGTGCCATAGGTCGGCCAACAATGTTGGAAGCCCCTACAACCACTGCATTCATTCCATACAGGTCTGCTCCAATACTTTCCAAAAGACGCATGATGCCCTTGGGTGTGCAGGGGCGGAGCAGGGGGATGCGTTGAGCGAGTCGGCCTATGTTGAATGGATGGAAGCCATCAACATCCTTGTCAGGACTGATGCGCTCAAGCAGATTGGATGCATCAAGATGAGCAGGGAGAGGAAGCTGAAGCAGGATACCGTCAACAGCGGTATCTGCATTTAGCGAGTCTATTAATGCTTCCAGTTCTTCTTGCGTTGTGGTGCTGGGCAGGTCGTATGCCCTGGATACGAAGCCTACTTCCTCGCAGTCCTTTCTTTTGTGAGTGACATATACCGTAGAGGCTGGATCGTCACCTACCAGAATGACTGCCAGGCCAGGGGCGCGTAACCCTAGTTGACGCCGTTGGGCAACGCGTTGGGCAATTTCTTGGCGGAGAGAAGCGGCGATCGCTTTGCCGTCGATCAGTTGAGCAGTCATATGCAGATAGGTCTTGCTAATGGAAGAGGATGCTTATTTTCGCATGTACACACCAAAGGAAGAAGCCTTCGTAAGAGGGTAGTGAACCTATCTTCTTAATTTTTTTAAAAAAATTGTTGACGGGTGGTCGAGTGATTCGTAATATACGCCCCGCTTGCCGAGCACAGCCTGAAGCGAGATTGGAAGGCGATGCGAACCGGCTCAGCTTCTTAGGAAGTTGTTTCGTAAGCAACGGTTGCTGCGCAATAAAGCGCCCGTAGCTCAGCTGGATAGAGCATCCGCCTTCTAAGCGGATGGTCGCAGGTTCGAGTCCTGCCGGGCGCGCCATTGGCGGTTCGGCGCAAGCAATGCAATATGGTGGGCGTAGCTCAGTTGGTAGAGCACAGGATTGTGGCTCCTGGTGTCGTGGGTTCGATTCCCATCGTCCACCCCATATTGAGAGTGCTAGGCTTAACGCCTGGTACTCGTTTTAAGTGTTACGCGGATGTGGTGGAATTGGTAGACACACTGGATTTAGGTTCCAGCGCCGCAAGGTGTGAGAGTTCGAGTCTCTCCGTCCGCACCATAGTGAAAAGCCGACAGCGATGTCGGCTTTTTTTTTGCCATTGGAAATGGCAAGCATGTTTAGGTATGAGCGAGAGGGGTTGCAGGCTTTTTTCATGCTTGGTGACCAATACCTGCTTTATGCAGGATGACTTCCGTATCCTCTGCTACTAGAATGCTTGCCCTGTTTCTGGGGGCCGGAACGGCCGGCCTATGTCTGTGCCATGAGGATTATCCATGCAAGTTTCTGTTGAAAGCACCTCCGCTCTCGAGCGCCGAATGACCGTAGGCGTGCCGGCCGAGCGTATCGAGACCGAAGTCGCCAAGCGTCTGCAGCAAACTGCTCGCCGCGTTAAAGTGCCTGGTTTCCGTCCTGGTAAGGTACCGATGAGTGTTATCCGTCAGCGCTACGAAGCTACTGCTCGTCAGGAAGCCTTCGGTGATCTGATTCAAGAAACATTTTATGAGGCCATTGTTCAGGAAAAACTGAACCCGGCAGGTGCGCCTTCTGTTGAGCCTAAGGCTTACGAAAAGGGCAAGGATCTTGAATACGTCGCTACGTTCGAAGTATTCCCTGAGTTTGAAGTGAAGGGTCTGGAAGACATCCAGGTTGAGCGTCTGCAGTCTGATGTAGCAGATAGCGATCTGGATAACATGCTTGAGATCCTGCGCAAGCAAAACACCCGCTATGAGGAAGTTGACCGCGAAGCAGCCAATGATGATCAGGTCACCATTGATTTCGTCGGTAAAATTGACGGTGAGGCTTTCCAGGGCGGTTCTGCAAGTGGTACGCAGCTAGTGCTGGGTTCCGGTCGCATGATTCCTGGCTTTGAAGACGGTCTTGTTGGTGCAAAGGCAGGCGAAGAGCGCGTTCTTAATCTAAACTTCCCTGAGGATTACCAAAACCTGGATCTGGCAGGCAAAGCTGCTGAGTTCACGGTAACGGTCACCAAGGTCTCTGCTCCTCAGTTGCCTGAAATGAACGAGGAGTTCTTTGCTCAGTTCGGCGTACAGGAATCTACTCTGGAAGGTTTCCGTGCTGAAGTTCGCAAGAATATGGATCGTGAACTGCGTCAGGCAATCAAGAACAAGGTCAAGAACCAGGTTATGGATGGCTTGATTGCGGCTAACCCGATCGAAGTTCCTGCCGCTCTGATCAGTAGTGAGGTCGATCGACTGCGCGTTCAGGCTGTTCAGCAGTTCGGTGGTAACATCAAGCCTGATCAGCTGCCGGCTGAAATGTTTACCGAGCAAGCCAAGCGCCGCGTAGTTCTAGGCCTGATCATTGCTGAAATGGTCAAGCAATTTGAGCTTAAGCCTGACGATGAGCGTGTGCGTGCCCTGATCGAAGAAATGGCCTCTGCCTATCAGGAGCCTGAGCAGGTAGTTGCCTGGTACTACCAAAACGAACAGCAATTGAACGAAGTTCGTTCAGTTGTACTCGAAGAACAAGTCGTAGATACTGTTCTTGAAAAGGCTAAAGTGACCGATAAGCAGGTTTCATACGAGGACGCGGTCAAACCGGCCGAGGCCTCGCAAGCAGCCTGATCTTTACCCGCCTCGAATCACATAAGCCAGCCTCGTGCTGGCTTATGCGTCTTAAGGCAAGACCATCCTGATAGGGAGTGATCGCAGGACATGTCCCGCAATTCGTTCATGCAAACAATGCCCGAAGTTCAAGCCGCTGGTGGCCTGGTGCCTATGGTGGTCGAACAATCTGCTCGTGGCGAGCGCGCGTATGATATTTACTCGCGTCTGCTTAAAGAGCGTGTGATTTTCCTGGTTGGCCAAGTCGAGGACTATATGGCTAACCTAGTAGTCGCTCAGCTACTGTTTCTGGAAGCGGAAAATCCTGACAAGGATATTCACCTCTATATCAACTCTCCCGGTGGTTCGGTGACCGCAGGTATGTCTATTTATGACACCATGCAGTTCATCAAGCCTGATGTTTCAACAATTTGCGTAGGGCAGGCGTGCAGCATGGGCGCTTTGCTGTTGGCAGGTGGTACTGGCGGCAAACGCTATTGCCTGCCTCACTCTCGCATGATGATTCACCAGCCTTTGGGTGGTTTCCAGGGGCAGGCATCGGACATTGAAATTCACGCACGTGAAATTTTAACGATCCGTGAGCGTCTAAACAAAGTGTTGGCTCATCATACGGGTCAACCCATGGATGTTATCGCACGTGATACCGATCGCGATAATTTCATGAGCGGTGATGAGGCTGTGAAATATGGCCTGATCGACAAGGTGTTGGAAAAGCGCAATATTCCCGCTTGAGTCGGCAAGCCTGCCATAAAGTGATGATTACTAAGTGGCAGGCTTGAAAATGCATGGATTTGCCTTCATCTTGTTCCTGTAAGTAACCCGATTGGATTGATCGAATGACAGATACTCGCAACGGTGACGACAACGGCAAGCTGTTGTATTGCTCTTTCTGCGGCAAGAGCCAGCATGAAGTGCGTAAGTTGATTGCCGGTCCCTCAGTCTTTATTTGCGATGAATGTGTCGACCTGTGCAATGACATCATCCGTGAGGAAGTACAGGAAGCCCAGGCCGAGAACAGTGCACATAAACTTCCAGCACCTAAAGAAATCAGTACGATTCTTGATCAGTACGTGATTGGTCAGGAACGTGCCAAAAAAGTATTAGCTGTAGCGGTTTATAACCACTACAAGCGCCTAAACCAACGTGAAAAGAAAGATGACGTTGAGTTAGGCAAGAGTAATATTCTGCTTATTGGGCCTACGGGTTCTGGTAAGACGTTGCTGGCTGAAACGCTGGCGCGCTTGTTGAACGTACCGTTTACCATTGCAGATGCCACTACGCTAACCGAAGCAGGTTATGTGGGTGAGGATGTTGAAAACATCATTCAGAAACTGTTGCAGAAATGCGACTATGACGTTGAAAAAGCCCAGATGGGTATTGTCTATATCGATGAGATAGACAAGATTTCGCGTAAGTCTGATAACCCCTCTATTACCCGCGATGTGTCGGGTGAAGGTGTACAGCAGGCGTTGCTCAAGCTTATCGAAGGCACCGTAGCCTCTGTACCTCCCCAGGGTGGGCGCAAACATCCCCAGCAAGAATTCCTGCAGGTGGATACGCGTAACATTCTGTTCATTTGCGGTGGTGCATTTGCCGGTCTGGAGAAGGTCATTCAGAGCCGCTCCACCAAGGCAGGTGGAATTGGGTTTAATGCCGAGGTGCGTAGCCAGGAGTTGGGTAAGAAAATCGGCGAGTCACTTCGTGAAGCCGAACCCGAGGATCTGGTCAAGTTTGGTCTTATTCCTGAGTTCGTAGGCCGTTTGCCTGTGATTGCGACGCTGGATGAACTTGATGAAGCTGCTCTTATGCAGATTCTGACCGAGCCCAAAAACGCATTGACCAAGCAATACGGCAAGCTCTTCGAAATGGAAGAGGTAGATCTTGAGTTCCGTCCAGATGCCCTTAAGGCAGTAGCCCGTAAGGCGCTGGAACGTAAAACAGGCGCTCGCGGTCTACGCTCCATCCTAGAAGGCGTTCTACTCGATACGATGTATGAGATCCCTTCTCAGAAGGAGGTTAGCAAAGTCGTTATTGACGAGAGCGTTATCGAAGGCGCCTCCCAGCCACTGTTGATTTATGAAAACAACGACCCGGTCAAAGCGGCACCGGATGCATAAATGAAAAGGGGCCCTTGAGGGCCCCTTCGCATTAGTTAGCCTTGTTTTCTGATCGATTAGGCCGCATGTTAGAAAAACATGCCTTACGGTCGTGCTTATGCGGCCAGTCGAATGCCAAGAGCTGAAACCATGAATAAAACGATTGAATTGCCTCTTTTGCCACTGCGTGATGTAGTGGTGTATCCGCATATGGTAATTCCGCTCTTTGTTGGGCGTGAAAAATCTGTTGAGGCCCTGGAAGCTGCCATGGCCAGCGACAAGCAGATTCTGCTGCTTGCGCAAAAGAATCCTACTGACGATGATCCAGATTCCGATGGCTTGTACCGTATGGGTACAGTCGCCACCGTCTTGCAGCTGCTTAAACTTCCTGATGGCACAGTTAAAGTCCTGGTAGAGGGTGAGCAGCGTGGCAACATTGAGCGTTTTGTAGAGGCGAAAGGTTACTCTCGCGCTGAAGTTCAGCTAATCGAAGATACCGAGGCTCCAGACCGCGAATCGGAAGTTTTTGTTCGTAGTCTGATGAGCCAATTCGAGCAGTATGTCCAGCTCGGCAAAAAAGTGCCCGCGGAAGTATTGTCTTCGCTTAATGGTATCGACGATCCAGGTCGCCTGGTCGATACGATGGCTGCTCATATGGCTCTCAAGCTTGAGCAGAAGCAGGAAATTTTGGAAATTGTGGATCTGGCTGAGCGCGTTGAGCATGTTCTCGCGTTGCTGGATGCAGAAATTGATCTATTGCAAGTTGAAAAGCGTATTCGTGGCCGCGTCAAGAAGCAGATGGAACGCAGCCAGCGCGAGTACTACTTAAACGAGCAGATGAAGGCCATCCAGAAAGAGCTGGGTGATATCGACGAAGGTCATAGCGAAATCGATGACCTGAAGAAGCGTATCGATAATGCGGGGCTGACCAAAGAAGCGTTGGCTAAGGCCACCGCTGAGCTGAACAAGCTCAAGCAGATGTCTCCAATGTCTGCGGAAGCTACTGTAGTACGCTCATACATTGACTGGCTTGTTAATGTCCCATGGAAGGCTGAGAGTAAGGTTCGTTTGGATCTTGGCAAGGCCGAAGACATTCTTGATGAAGATCATTACGGTCTTGAAGAGGTCAAAGAGCGCATCCTTGAATACCTCGCTGTCCAGAAGCGAGTTAAGAAAGTGCGCGGCCCGGTATTATGTTTGGTAGGTCCACCAGGCGTGGGTAAAACCTCTTTGGCTGAGTCCATTGCACGTTCTACAGGCCGGAAATTTGTTCGTATGGCGCTCGGTGGAGTGCGTGACGAGGCTGAAATTCGTGGTCATCGCCGTACATACATTGGCTCCATGCCGGGTCGGTTGATTCAGAAAATGACCAAGGTTGGTGTGCGTAACCCATTATTCTTGCTTGATGAAATCGACAAGATGGGTAACGACATGCGTGGTGATCCTGCTTCTGCTTTGCTGGAAGTATTGGATCCAGAGCAGAACCATAACTTTAATGATCACTATCTGGAAGTTGACTACGACCTGTCCGACGTCATGTTCCTGTGTACGGCCAACTCCATGAATATTCCAGCACCGCTGCTGGATCGTATGGAAGTGATTCGCCTGCCAGGTTATACGGAAGACGAAAAGGTCAACATTGCGACCAAATACCTGATACCCAAGCAGGTTAAAGCCAACGGTTTGAAAAAAACCGAAGTAACCTTTGACGAATCTGCTCTAAGAGATATGGTGCGTTATTACACCCGCGAAGCAGGTGTCCGTAGTCTTGAGCGTCAGGTGGCTAAAGTCTGCCGCAAGATCGTTAAGGAGCATGCGAAGGAAAAAGCATCTCAGCAGGCGGTAGTAAGCAGTGAGACGCTTGAGCATTACTTGGGCGTACGCAAGTTCCGTTACGGTCTCGCAGAGCAGCAGGACCAGATTGGACAAGTGACAGGTCTTGCCTGGACTCAGGTAGGTGGTGAGTTGCTGACAATCGAGGCGGCAGTAGTGCCCGGCAAAGGGCAGCTGATCAAGACCGGCTCGCTGGGTGATGTAATGGCAGAATCCATTACAGCAGCACTAACGGTTGTACGTAGCCGTGGCAAGAGTTTGGGTATCACTAAAGACTTCCATGAGAAGCATGATATTCATATTCACGTACCTGAAGGTGCAACGCCCAAAGATGGCCCGAGTGCAGGGGTTGGTATGTGTACTGCACTGGTATCGGCTGCTACGAAGATTCCAGTACGCGCTGATGTGGCCATGACAGGTGAGATCACGCTACGTGGTCAGGTGCTTGCCATTGGTGGCTTGAAGGAGAAATTACTGGCTGCTCACCGTGGTGGAATCCGTACGGTTATCATTCCAGAGGAAAACGTACGCGATCTGCGCGACATTCCAGACAATATTAAGGCCGATTTGGTGATTAAGCCTGTCAAATGGATTGACGAGGTCCTCCAGGTTGCGTTGCAATATGCGCCGGAGCCCTTGCCAGATGCGGCTCCTGAAATAGTCACGAATGAAGAAAAGCGCGAGCAGGATTCAAAAGAACGAATTAGCACGCACTAGCCAGAGCTTTCTTGACACTTTTTTCGAGCCCTTGATATAAAGCGGCTCTTTTAAGTGTCAGGTATGCTTCACAGCACCCATTTTTGCCTACACACGTAATATATTCTTATCAGAAATGAACAAGGGGACTTAGAGTGAACAAGTCGGAACTGATCGATGCCGTTGCTGCATCTGCTGATATCCCGAAAGCTGTAGCTGGACGCGCTTTGGACGCAGTGATCGAATCTATCACTGATGCCCTGAAGAGCGGTGATCCGGTTGTGCTTGTCGGTTTCGGCACTTTCGCTGTCAAAGAGCGTGCAGCGCGCACTGGCCGCAATCCGCAAACTGGTAAGCCGATTGAAATCGAAGCTGCCAAGATCCCCGGTTTCAAGCCCGGCAAAGCGCTCAAGGATGCTGTGAACTGAGTGCTTAAGGGTTTTGGTTCAACAGGCGTTTGTCTGTTGAGTTTTAGCACGTGATACCGCTTGGTTCATTCCGCACGAAGACTCGCCAAAGCCCCGTTTAACAGAAGGCGCATCCTCTGATGCGCCTTTTCTCTATTCGCAATTCACCCATGCTGCCTAGCCTTTGGCCAGATGCAGCCGTTTGGGGGGGCGCATGCTGCAGAACATCAGGGAACATTCACAAGGCTGGATAGCCAAGGTCATTATTGGCGTCATTATCCTATTAATGGCATTGACCGGATTCGAGGCAATTATTCGTGCCAGTAGCCACCAAGGTGCTGTAGCACTGGTTAATGGTGAGGAAATACGCCAAACCGATCTCAATCAGGCTGTAGAGATGCAACGTCGCTCTCTGGCGCAACGTCTAGGTCCTAATTTTGATCCTGCTCTCTTGGATGAAAGCAGATTACGCGACGCGGCCTTAAAGGCGCTGACTGAGCGTCAATTACTGCTTCAGGATGCTAAGACAAATAAGTTCGCCTTTTCTGAAGCTGCCTTGGATCAGCTTATTCTCCAGACACCCGAGTTTCAGATTGACGGAAAATTCGATGCTCAGCGTTTTGATCAGACCATTGCTCAAATGGGCTACTCACGTCTTCAGTTCCGCGAGATGCTGAAGCAAGAGATGCTCATGGGCCAATTGCGCGCCGGTATTGCAGGCACTGGCTTTGTAACGGATGCTGAGTTAAATGCATTTGCGGCTTTGGAGCGTCAAACCCGTGACTTCGCAACCCATGTGGTGAAGGCCGACGCTTCGAAAGTTACGCTGACCAACGATGAACTACAGAGCTATTACGATGACCATCGTAGTGAGCTCATGACGCCTGACCAGGTAGTTATTGATTACATTGAATTGAAAAAAGGCGCATTTGCAGACAAGGCGCAAATCAAGGCTGAAGATCTACAAGCACTCTATCAGTCCGAAACAGCTAATTTGTCTGAACAGCGTAACGCGGCTCATATCCTTATCGAAGTAAACGATAAGGTGAACGATGAGCAAGCCAAAGCCAAGGTTGATGAGATCAAGGCTCGTTTGGATAAGGGCGAAGACTTTGCTGCTTTAGCCAAGAAGTTTTCTCAGGATCCTGGCTCAGCCAATAAGGGCGGTGAACTAGGCTACGCAGGTCGTGGGGTTTATGATCCAGCCTTTGAAGACGCCTTGTATGGCTTGGACAAGGGAGATGTTTCTGCCCCGGTACGCTCGGCGTTTGGATGGCATCTGATCAAGCTTTTAGGTGTTCAGGAAGCCAAAGCTCCTTCTTTGGAAAGCATGAAGCCACGTCTTGAAGCTGAGCTTAAGGCTCGTGAGGCTGATCGCCTGTTTGTAGAGGCTATCCGTACGCTTGAAAGCTCCGCATTCGAGGCTTCTGATCTGAGTCAGCCTGCACAGGAGCAGGGCTTGAAGGTACAAACCAGTAAGCCGTTCGGACGTGAGGGTAGTGATGAAGGTATTACTGCCAATCGCCAGGTTATCCAGACAGCTTTTAGTCCTGAAGTTTTGGAAGATGGTGCTAATAGCAACGCTATCCAGTTAGACGACGAGACTGCCGTAATCTTGCGTGTCAAGGAGCACCGAAAGCCTGCTCAGCAGAGCTTTGATGATGTTAAGGATAATATTCGAAATACGCTGACCAAGCAAAAAGTGGCCGACATGGCTCGTAAGCAAGGCGAGGCGCTAATTGCTGATCTGAAAGCAGGCAAGGCTGATACAATCAAGGGCTGGAAAGTTGTCGAGGCTGCTACCCGTAACCAAGAGGGTGTCGAGCCTTTGGTTCTTCAGCAGGTATTCCGTATGAATAAGCCAGGGGACAACTCCACACCTACTTATGCGGGTGTCAATTTGGCTGATGGTACTTACACGGTCATTCGCCTGACAGGCGTTAGCGTTCCTCAAGGGACCTTTACGGATGAGGAGAAGGCCATGTATCGCCGATTCCTCTCTTCACGTAGTGGTCAGGAGGACTTTGCTGCCTATCGTCGTGCGCTGGAGTCCAACGCAGAGATCAAGAATCTTTGATTTCTAAATCGTAAATAAAAGAAACCCCGCTTTAGCGGGGTTTCTTTTTTAAACGTTGAATTTATCCCGGATATCGTAATACCAAGCCCCCATAGCGGTGAAAGGAATGCGAAACAGGCGACCGCCAGGAAAGGGGTAGTGAGGTAGTTGGGCGAATGCATCGAAGCGTTCTGCCTGGCCTGCCAATGCCTCGCCGAGCACTTTGCCGGCCAGATGGGTAAACGTAACGCCGTGACCGCTACAACCCTGTGAATAATAAATATTGTTTCCCAGTCGACCTAGCTGAGGGAGGCGGGAAAGCGTTAATAGAAAGTTGCCAGTCCATGCATAATCAATTTTAACGTTAGCCAGCTCAGGAAACGTTTTCGCTAGTTTAGGCCGAATGATTTTCTCGACATCGGCTGGATCACGCGCACCGTATATGACGCCACCGCCATAGATTAACCGGCGATCAGCTGAGAGACGGTAGTAATCCAGCAGATAATTGCAATCTTCGACGCAGTAGTCTTGCGGCAATAGGCGTTTTGCCATTTCCTCGGATAACGGTTCGGTAGCAATTACTTGTGTTCCACAGGGCATAGACTTGGCTGCCAGCTCTGGAATGAGGTTACCCAAATAGGCGTTACCTGCCACCACAACATAGGTAGCTTTCACACATCCCTGGTTGGTATGCACAACGGGTTTGGCGCCGCGTTCAACTCGAATGGCCGGAGTATGTTCGTGAATGGTCCCACCTAATGATTCGACGACATCTGCTTCACCTAGGGCAAGGTTTAGCGGGTGGATATGGCCGCCGCTACGGTCCAGCATGCCACCCGTATAACGATGGGTGCCCACAACCTGCTCAATAGCAGCCTTATCCAGCATTTCCAACTCTTGGTGTCCGTAACGGGCCCATAATGTCTGTTGGGCTTCCAAATGGTGCATTTGCTTGGCGTTGAATGCTGCGAATACACCGCCATCCTTGAGATCACACTGAATGCCGTAACGGGCCACTCTTTCCCTGATGATGCGGCCCCCCTCGAATGCCATTTGACCAATTAGGTGTGCTTCTTTAGCAGGCAGAGTCTGCTCGATAACGTCTATATCTCGACTATAGCTATTGACGATCTGACCGCCATTGCGCCCGGAAGCCCCGAAACCCACTTTGGCAGCCTCAAGAATAACAACGCTGTAGCCTCTTTCGAGCAATGCAATAGCCGTTGAGAGGCCGGTATAGCCAGCGCCAATGATACAAACGTCAGCGATGCGTTCACCCTCCAGCACAGGACGCTGAGGAGCAGGATGAGCAGAGGCCGCATAGTAGGAGCTGGGGTAAGGGGTGTTCGGCATATTCATTCCCTGTGTGAAATTTTTTACGCTTGGCACGATAGTAGCTCAGCTGCTGATGCCGTTCTAGCAGTCAAAAGTAGGGCAGGGAAAAACAAAAGGCCCGCCTGGATGGCGAGCCGGGTAGTCTTACTGAACCGTTTCCTGTTCTTCAAACAGACCATCGAAGAGCATAGTGGAAAGGTAGCGCTCACCTGAGTCAGGCAGGATGACAACGATGGTCTTGCCTTGCATCGCTGGCTCGCGAGCAAGACGCACTGCAGCTGCCATGGCAGCTCCGCATGAGATACCACACAGGATGCCTTCCTCGCGCATGAGGCGTTGAGCCATGGTCTTGGACTCCTCATCGCTGACCCGCTCCACTCGGTCTACCATGGAGAGATCAAGGTTTTTGGGCACGAAGCCTGCGCCAATACCTTGAATTTTATGAGGACTAGGTTTGACTTCCTGCCCTGCCATAGTCTGAGTAATGACGGGTGAGCTTTCCGGTTCTACAGCGACCGAAAGGATAGGCTTGCCCTTGGTGTTTTTGATAAAGCGAGAAATACCAGTCAGGGTGCCGCCAGTACCAACCCCTGAAACAAGTACATCGACAGCCCCGTCAGTATCATTCCAGATTTCCGGGCCAGTGGTCTTCTCATGAATGGCCGGATTTGCAGGGTTTTCGAACTGTTGAGGCATAAAGTAGCGAGCAGGGTCGCTTTCAGCTATCTCCTTGGCCTTTTCAATGGCACCCTTCATGCCCTTGGCCGGTTCTGTCAGTATCAGTTCAGCCCCCAACGCTTTAAGAACCTTGCGTCGCTCCAGGCTCATAGAGGCGGGCATGGTCAAGATGAGCTTGTAGCCGCGAGCAGCTGCTACATAGGCAAGGCCAATACCCGTATTGCCTGAGGTAGGCTCAATGAGCGTCATGCCGGACTTAAGCCTGCCATTGGCCTCTGCATCCCAGATAAGATTGGCGCCGATTCGGCATTTCACTGAATAGCCTGGGTTACGGCCCTCGATCTTGGCCAGAATAGTGACCCCTTTAGGCCCAAGGCGGTTGATGTACACCAGAGGTGTATTGCCAATGGATTGTGCGTTATCAGCAAAAATTCGGCTCATCTAAAGATCCCTCTGTGGGTCAACATATATGGGTTCAGCCTAAGGCTACGGAGCCAGGGCGTCCAGCCTGAGGAAACTGACGCTGGCATGGTCGGTCCATGAAAGACATGCCAAAGGGAACCGAGCCATGAAGCTGCGCTATCGAACACCTGCACTTATCCTCTTGAGCATAGTTGCCCTATTGATCGTCGTGCAGCTTGCACTGCCTTATGTCATACGACATTACCTCAATACCAAGCTGGCTGACATGGGTGACTACCGGGGCCATATTACAGATGTCGATTTGGCGTGGTGGCGCGGTGCTTACCGTATTGATGGACTCAGGATCGAGAAGGTGACAGGCAAGGTGCCTGTGCCGTTTCTGGACGCGCCTAGTATAGACATTGCCGTAAGTGGACAAGCATTATGGAAGGACCATGCCATTGTCGGTCGGATCATTTTCGAGCGGCCTGAGCTCAATTTTGTCGATGGGGGGGATGACCCTAAGTCCTCACAAACAGGTGAGGGCACAGACTGGCGTGCTCAGCTGGAAAAGATCGTTTCGATTACTTTGAACGAGGTTCGTGTTGAGGATGGTAAGCTCAGTTTCCGCAACTTCAGCTCATCGCCGCCAGTTAACCTGCAGGCAACCCAGGTAAACGCCAGTCTTTATAACCTAACCAATGCAGCCGATGCGCAGGGCAAGCGGGTGGCGCGCTTTGAAGGTAAGGCCACGGTATTGGATAACGCACCGTTGGAAGCGTCGGCAGAGTTTGACCCTTTCAGTGACTTCAGCGATTTTTTGTTTCGACTCCGCGTAACCCAGGTGGACCTACCTAAAATCAATGATTTTGCCAAGGCATATGGCAAGTTTGACTTTAAGTCCGGTAGCGGTGATCTGGTAATCGATGCCAAGGCTAATAACGGAGAGCTCAGTGGTTACATCAAGCCATTGTTTAAAAATGTGGATGTCTTCGACTGGCGCCAGGATGTTGAAAATAAAGACAAAGGCTTTTTCCGTGGGCTTTGGGAAGCCGTAGTAGGCGGTAGCCAGACCTTATTGAAAAACCAGCGTAAGGATCAATTTGCAACCCGTGTTGAGTTGCAGGGCAGCGTCAAGCAGCAAAATATCAATCCGCTGCAAGCGTTCTTTTCGATTTTGCGTAACGCCTTCATACAGGCATTCAGTGCTCAGTATGAAGATCGGGGTTAGTGTATCGAGTACGCTTAATGCCTATTATCATCTGATATTGATCAAGCCTGAGGGTCACTGATGAAATTTGAAGGTACGGCGGATTATGTCGCGCCCGCTGATCTCCAGCTGGCTGTAAACGCTGCGATTACCCTGCAGCGTCCGCTGCTGGTGAAAGGGGAGCCGGGTACAGGCAAGACGTTACTGGCGGAGCAGTTGGCTCAAGCACTTGATACACGTTTGATCACTTGGCATATCAAGTCCACTACGAAAGCGCATCAGGGGCTATACGAGTACGATGCCGTCAGCCGCTTGCGTGACTCCCAGCTTGGTGTCGATAAAGTCCATGATATCGCTAACTACATCAAGAAAGGTAAGCTCTGGGAAGCATTTGATGCGCAGGAGCGTGTCGTTCTGCTGATCGATGAGATCGACAAGGCGGACATTGAATTTCCAAACGATTTGCTGCAGGAGCTGGATCGTATGGAGTTTTATGTGTACGAAACCGGCGAAACGGTTCGTGCCCGGCACCGTCCCATAATCATTATTACGTCCAATAATGAGAAGGAGCTACCTGATGCATTCCTGCGTCGTTGCTTCTTTCATTATATTGCGTTCCCTGATCGCGATACCTTGAAGCGTATTGTAGACGTGCACTTCCCAAGCATCAGCCAGACGTTAGTTAATGAGGCCCTGGAGATCTTCTTTGATATCCGGCAGGTACCTGGACTTAAGAAAAAACCCTCTACGTCAGAACTGGTTGATTGGTTGAAGCTGCTGATGGCCGATGACGTGGGTGAGGCGGTCCTGCATGAGCGAGACCCTCGAAAGGCTATCCCGCCTCTGGCGGGGGCCTTGGTCAAGAACGAGCAGGATGTTCAGCTGCTAGAGCGTCTGGCCTTCATGACACGACGAAATGGCTATCGATAAGGAGGCCTTATGCTCAAGGGTAGCTGCCTATGCGGTGCGGTGACTTATGAAGTCGACACCTTGCTTGAGAAAGCCACGCATTGCCACTGTTCTATGTGTCGCAAAGCCCACGGAGCAGCTTTTGCCACCTATACGACGGTGCCTAAAAACAGCTTTCGCTTTACGTCCGGGGAGACCGATGTTGCGGCTTATCGCTCTTCTCCTGAAGTGGTCCGGACGTTTTGCAGGCGGTGCGGATCAAATCTGCAATTTTTGAGGGATGGACGGGAAACCTTGGGATTGGCGTTAGGCTCGTTGGACTCTGCACTGGGTGCCTTGCCTGTCGACGAGATCTATACCGAGGTCCAGGCGGCATGGTATCGAGATCCGGCTCGTCATGAGTAGCTTTGCTTCAGACGGGGATATCCAATGCTGCTAAATCTCTTCCATGAGCTGCGTTCTGCGCGAATTCCTGTTTCCCTGCGTGAGTTGTTGGATCTGCATGAGGCGCTGCTGGAGGGTATCGTATTTGCGGATATGGATGCCTTTTACTTTTTGGCCCGTACGATACTGGTCAAGGACGAGCGTCATTTCGATCGCTTCGACAAGGCTTTTTCGATGTACTTTGAAGGGTTGCAGTCCCTTGACGAGGCGCTGGAGGTACTGATTCCTGAGGAATGGCTACGTAAGGCATTCGAGCGCTCACTTACGCCAGAGGAGCGTGCGCAGATTCAGTCGCTAGGTGGCTTGGATACACTGATCGAAACCTTCAAGCAGCGATTGGCTGAACAGAAAGGCAGGCATGCTGGAGGCAATAAATGGATTGGTACAGGCGGTACCAGCCCATTTGGTTCAGGGGGGTACAACCCTGAAGGTATTCGAGTAGGTGATGCAGGCGAGCGACAAGGGAGGGCTGTCAAGGTCTGGGAGCAACGTGAGTATCGTAATCTGGATGGTCAGGCGGAACTGGGACGCCGGAATATCAATATCGCCCTGCGGCGTCTACGCACGTTTGCCCGGGAGGGAGCGGCAGATGAGTTTGATATTGAAGGCACTATTGACCATACCGCGCGTGATGCAGGGCTTTTGAATATTCGCATGCGGCCCGAGCGCCACAACGCAGTAAAGCTTCTGCTGCTGCTTGATATCGGCGGCTCGATGGACATGCACGTTCAGGTCTGTGAAGAGCTGTTTTCGGCCTGCCGTACCGAGTTCAAGCATCTAGAGCATTTCTATTTTCATAACTTCGTTTATGAGGCTGTCTGGAAGGATAATCAGCGCCGTATGAGCGAACTTACACCTACGCTGGATCTTCTTCATCGTTATGGTGATGACTACAAGGTTGTATTTGTAGGTGATGCCTCCATGGCCCCTTATGAAATTCTTCAGCCCGGCGGCAGTGTGGAGCATTGGAACGAGGAGGCTGGGTCCATTTGGATGGAGCGCTTCAAGAACAAGTTCAGAAAGATTATCTGGCTCAACCCTTATCCGCGCCGCGCCTGGGAGTATACGTCTTCTATCCAGATCACTCGTGAGCTGGTTGAGGACCATATGTACCCTTTGACTCTAGAAGGTCTGGAGGAGGGGATGCGTTATCTCGCCCGTGGGTAAAGTCCGCTGTGAGAGCCTCTGATCAGCAAGGAGTAAAGGCGGGACTTTAGTAATTTCTATTCTGAAAAAGGCCTGCCTGGTGGCGCTTTAGGAAGCAATGGCTTCGGATGTTGATAATCAAATATCTTTACGCCTCGTAGCCCAAAACCTTGGGCAAGCTTGATGAAGTCTGCGTATAAATGCCTATACCCAGCAGTGCAACGGTGTGCTGTTCCTGCCGTCTCCATGGCTATTTCAAAGAGCCAGAATAATTTCTATGCTTGCCTCTATTGCTCTGACCCGCTCGGGTAAGGTGAACGGAGGCTGCGTCAAGTCTATCAAGCGATTCAAGGTGACAGAGGCGGCGCCTGCAAAGCGAGGTCTCTCGTTGCCACCCAGAGGGCGATAAAGCTTTTTCTGCACAATCGATACCCTGCCTGTGAAGCGATGGCCTGATGGTGTGAAGGAAATGCAGCCTGAAAAATCGGCACATGCAAAATCAGTTAAGGGATTTCTAAACTATCGGATAGGCTGGATAAAAGAAGACAACGGATTCTGTCCATGGCCAATGCCCTTCACGATATTCGATTGCTTAAAATTTTCGCTACTGTCGTCCAGAGCCAGGGGTTCGCGGCAGCGCAGCGCGAATTGAACCTCTCCACGTCAGCCATAAGCACCTACATGAGTCAGCTGGAAAGCCAGTTGGGTATTTCGTTGTGCCATCGAGGGCGAGGTGGGTTTGGACTGACCAGCAAGGGTGAGATGTTCTATCAGGAAGCGCTAAGAATCCTGGGCGAGATGGAGGGTTTCGAACGATATGCCGCATCACTCAAGGGGGAGCTGAGCGGTACGCTCAAGCTAGGTATGCTGGACTCATTAGCTAACGAGCCTGCCGTGTCGCTAGCTGATGTGATTGGCGCCTACACAGGAGAATACCCCGCAGTACATATCCATCTGACTGTCATGAGTCCCTATGACCTTCAGCTAGCCATTCTTGAGAACCGGTTGGATCTTGCTATTGGTGCGTTTTCTGCCCGAATGAACGGTGTGGTTTATCAACCGCTTTATCGCGAACAACATTGGCTTTATTGCAGTGACCGGCATCCTTTATTCAAGGAGCGGCATATCCCAGAAGAGCTTATTACACAACAGAGAATGGTAAGAAGAGGATATTGGAGTCAGGCTGAACTGGCTCGGCATGGATTTAAGGAGAGTGCTGCCACAGTTGAAAGTATGGAGGCTCAGTTAATATTAATTCTTTCAGGGGCTTATATAGGTTATTTGCCCGAGCATTATGTTCATGCGTGGGTAAATCAGGGTCGGTTACGTGCCCTACAACCAGCAATGTTCGGCTATCAAGCGCCGTTCTCACTTATTTTTCGTCGGGGCCGAAGTCGAGAAAGTTTAATCCAAACATTTCAAAGAATTCTTAAAGCTCATATGCGGCGTGCCGATAAATAAACGACGTTAAAATTGATGACAACTAATATATGGGTGCCAATTGCCATCATTTGAAAAGGACGTCATTTATTTAAGGATTCAGAAGGCTTCTCTGCCATGCGCAAAAATCTGCCAGTGACACAACAAGCTCGTACATTCAAGGAAAGTGAGCGTCTTATTTCAACGACGAATCTCAAAGGACAGATTACTTATTGCAATGATGCTTTTATAGCAATAAGTGGTTTTACTCGTGACGAGCTTATTGGCAGTCCGCATAATCTGGTGCGTCATCCAGATATGCCAGAAAGCGTTTTTGGCCATATGTGGGATACCCTCAAGCAAGGCAAGGCCTGGATGGGCATCGTCAAGAATCGATGCAAGAATGGCGATTATTACTGGGTTAACGCCTATGTCACGCCGATCTGGGAAAGCGGTCAAATTGCAGGCTACGAGTCGGTACGTGTACTACCTTCAGCCGAGCAGATTCGACGCGCTGAGGCTATGTATGCGCGGCTGCGTGAGGGCAAGCGTGCAGTACCGGTTACTGAAGCCATAAAGCATGCAGGCAAGATTGCATGGCCGACGCTGTTTAGCGGCGCTGTAATTCTTGGGGGGCATTTCTATTTTAATGATATCGCTCAGGCGAGTGTCATCGTTGCTAGTGCGCTGGGTATTACCTTTTGGCAGTTCAAGCGTCAACGCTGGGCTATCGAGAAGATCTTCGGGGCCAATCCGAAGATGTTCACCAGTGCTATTGTAGCGCCCACATACAGTAATCAATTCGGTGCGGCGGGTCAGATGGATCTTGCCTTGCAGAGTCAGGAGTCGCGCCTGCAAACGGCACTGACACGTCTGGTGGATACAGGTAAAAGCGTACAGGGCAAAGCAGAAGAGTCGCTGCGCCTGGCACGTTCACAGGCTGATCTTCTTGAACGCCAGCGTAGCGAGACCGACCAGTCTGCTACCGCAATCAACGAAATGGCAGCCACCATTCAGGAGGTTTCGCAAAATGTTAACCAGACAGCACAGGCTGCTGGCGAAGCGGAGTCGTTAGCCCTGCATGGCCGTGACGTGGCGGACGAAAGTTTGGCTTCAATGAGACAATTGGCTGGCGCCGTGAGCGAAATTGGACAGGCAGTCGGGGAGCTTGCTGATTCAACGCAGTCAATTGGCAGCGTTGCTGACGTGATTACCTCCATTGCCGAACAGACTAATTTGCTGGCGCTTAATGCTGCGATCGAGGCTGCCCGGGCAGGTGAAGCGGGTCGTGGATTTGCCGTTGTTGCAGATGAGGTCCGCTCCCTGGCGTCGCGTACACGCGATTCTACCCAGCAGATTCACCAGATTATTGAAAATCTGCGCTCAGGTGCGCAGCGTGCAGTTGCTACGGCAGCCAAAGGTGAAGAGGCGTCACGGCAGAGCGAAGAGCATACGGCGGCTGTACGTGAGGCGCTTGAAGGAATCAGCCAGGCGGTCATACGGATCACGGCCATGAGTCAGCAGATGTCCACGGCGGTAGAGGAACAAAGCCATGTGGCCGAGGATATCAATCAGCAGATTACCCGTATTGCTGAACTGTCTGATCAAAGTACCCAGCAGTCACAACAAGGTGCTGCGTTGAGTGGTGAGCTTGAGCAAATGGCTGTGTATCTAAGCGATCTGGCTGAGCGTTTCAACCGCTAAGAGGGCTTGAGGTAGACTGGTATCTGCTATCGGTCTACCTAGAGGTTGTATGCCCCGTCCACGTTGTGTTGCATGCCAGCGTCCAGAAAGCCATTGTTTATGCCATCTTGTTCCAAGACTTTCCAGCGCGACTCGCATACTGATCCTGCAGCATCCCGATGAAACCCGGCACGCCCTGAATACAGCGCGCCTGGCAGCCCTGGGACTGATAAATAGTGAGTTGCTTATTGGCGAACATTTTGATGATATCGAAACTCACTGGGCAGGTTATGCCCCATGGCTGCTGTTTCCTGGTGATCAGGCCAGAACCCTTGAACAGGTGAAACAAAAGCACGGGTTATCTGGAAAGCCCCTGCTTGTTGTGCCTGATGGCACATGGCGGAAGGCACGCAAGCTGTTACACCTCAATCCTCTGGTGGCAGCGTTACCTCGGGTTAGTTTGCCTAGTGGCCTGTCGTCGCGTTATCGCCTCCGAAAGGCGCCCGCTCCTGGCGCAGTTTCGACCATCGAGGCCATTGTGACAGCTTTGAACACGCTAGAACCGCCTACGTGCTTCGATACATTACTTGCGCCTTTCGAGACGCTGATCGAGAGGCAGATAGAGGCGATGGGTGAGGATGTGTTTGCAAAAAATCATGCACTGAAGGGACATCATCATTAGGTTGTCATGCGCCCGACATCCTGCGTAGGCATGCTCTTGTCAAACAAGGCCTCTAATCCGTCCAAGGCTTGTAGGCTCACTAACCCCCAGCGTGAAAAAACAACCATTCACCGGAATTTCTGAATTTCCAGGTTTTGCAGGGCTCTATTTGTTACAGCCCGGATGAATCCGGTAATACCGGTCGAGGAGGAGAGCAAGCTATGACCTTGAGTATCCAAGTAGTACGACAGGTGGAGGAGGACGAAACCATTCTGGCATTCATTCCAGTATGGATGGGTGGCGATCAACCTATTGAGCCCGGTGTGCCGACTGAGCCGATATCCCCGCCATCGCAACCCGTTGAGCCTGGCGAGCCTACGGTGCCTGATCCCATTCCACCGGCGCCTGTGGCTGATGCCCGTAGCATGATGATGTGAAAGGCAAGTCACGATGAAAAAGCGGAGCTAAGCTCCGCTTTTTTATTATGGTGCAGGTACCCGGATCATGCTTAGAAAGCGATCTTCTTCAAGTATATGTACCGCTTCAAGCTCTTGGCCGTGCTGCCACTGAGGTGAGAGCGTCTTTATAATACGCAGGCGGGCATAGCCTGACGGGTCCCACTCTGCCAGCTCCGCATCCTGGAAGTAGAAGCGTATGCCTGTCAGGGGATACAGGGCTTTGAACAGGCTTTCCTTGAGCGAAAAAACCGCTGTGATGTAGAAGGCTGTTTCAGCCTCATGGCTTTTCTGTTCATGAGCAGTCAGGATTTCACTGGCTAGCCTTGCCGCCCGTTTTGGGGCCAATAACGTTTCGGCATCCAGTCCAATACTTTGCCAATCCTCCAGTGTGGCCGCTACTGCTCCTGCCCAACCGTGGCTATGAGTAATGGAGCCGCAAAAACCCCTTGGCCAGACAGGCGCACGATCCTTGCCAACAAGAGGCGTTTGCGCTGCGCCTGTCATTTCGGCTAATGCCGCGCGGGCGCACAAACGGCCAGCCAGAAATTCTGTCTGCCGCTTCGGTATTGCTTTTAACAGTGAGGCGGGTGACGCCATGTCTAGGCAACCGAAATCCTCGGCAGCCAGTGGGGTAGGAACAAAGCGAGTGGAGTAGAGCGCCATTCCCCGCCGCTCGATCGGAAACGGCCAATAAGCAGTGGGAAAAATATCGCCAGGGTAGTGTTCATTCATAACGGCATTCTGCCGCGCTGTAGACCATCCGCCAAGGGTTGCCGTCGTTAGTCTTCAGTGCCTGATGACTGTTCACACATAGCCTGTGCTCGTCGGTGGGCTTCTTTATGGGAGCAAGGCCAATCTCACAGGCTTTTAAACCCAGCGCACGGTGTAACGACTTCGCCAAAAATTTTAATCATAAGTGAAGCCATAACAATGTGGCGGTTTTCCACCCGAGCAGTGTTGGGGGAAAACCGCCATCTCAGGCGAATATTCGCCCTTTAAATCCATTTTTTAAAAAATTTATAATGCATCTATTTGAAAAATAAAGGGTTTTATTTTTTGGTTTTAGGTGGCACATGGCTTGCATTATGTCTTGCAAGATCTAGGCATGGCCTTAGTCCACAACAAAAGCTCCCTGGATGAGGGGCAGAACGCGATTGGCTTTACGCGTTGCATGGATGTAAGCGTAAGCACCATGGAATGATTCCCATGACAGCAAAAATGGAAACGATTGCAGTGCCTTCTGCTGCAAGACCCCCGTTGTATAAGTCCTTGTATGTTCAGGTTCTGGTAGCCATTGCTATCGGTATCTTGATTGGTCACTTTTACCCGGATACCGGTGCTGCTCTGAAGCCGCTAGGTGATGGTTTCGTCAAGCTGATCAAGATGGTGATCGCACCGATTATCTTCTGTACCGTAGTAACGGGAATTGCCGGCATGCAGAGCATGAAGGCCGTTGGTAAAACCGGCGGTTATGCGCTGCTCTATTTTGAAATTGTGTCGACTATTGCATTGATCATTGGCTTGGTTGTCGTGAACGTTGTCCAGCCTGGTGCCGGCATGAACGTTGACCCTGCTACCCTGGATACCAAGAGTATTGCTGCCTATGCCGCTGCGGGCGAGAAGCAAAGCACTGTTGAATTTCTGATGAATATCATTCCATCAACAGTTGTTAATGCCTTTGCTCAGGGTGAAATTCTACAGGTGTTGTTCTTTGCTGTTTTATTCGGCTATGCACTGCATCGCATGGGCGAGAAGGGCGAGCTGATCTTCAACTTTATTGACCGCATCTCTCACGTTTTCTTCAACATCATCAACGTGATCATGAAGCTGGCTCCGCTTGGCGCCTTTGGTGCCATGGCGTTCACTATCGGCAAGTATGGTGTGGGCTCGCTCGTTCAGCTTGGTCAGCTGATGCTGTGTTTCTACGTCACTTGCGTACTGTTCGTGCTCATCGTGCTGGGTGCCATTTGCCGCGCGCACGGTTTCAGCATTATCAAGTTCATCAAATACATTCGTGAAGAGCTGCTGATCGTGCTGGGCACATCTTCCTCTGAGTCTGCACTGCCTCGCATGTTGACCAAGATGGAAAAGCTGGGTGCGCAGAAGTCGGTAGTCGGTCTGGTAATTCCCACAGGTTACTCATTTAACCTGGATGGTACTTCCATCTACTTGACCATGGCTGCTGTGTTCATCGCTCAGGCTACCAATACGCATATGGACATCATGCACCAGATTACGCTGTTGCTGGTGCTCCTGATCTCCTCCAAGGGTGCGGCAGGTGTAACAGGCAGTGGCTTTATTGTTCTGGCTGCAACCTTGTCCGCGGTAGGTCACTTGCCTGTTGCAGGTTTGGCTCTGATTCTAGGTATCGATCGCTTCATGTCTGAAGCGCGTGCGTTAACCAACCTGGTAGGTAATGGTGTCGCCTCCATTGTGGTTGCCAAATGGTGTAACCAGCTGGATGAGGGCCAACTGCACCGCGAGCTGGCCAATGGCCCAACGCGTATCGAGGAAGAAGAAGCCCACAAGGTGGCCTGATTCCAGTCCCAATAAAAAGCCCCGCCTAGGCGGGGCTTTTTATTGCTTTTTGCTAGTTATTATCGAGCCGTGTCTGCCCTGTATAAATTAATGGACTCTGGCAGCGACGGCAGGCGTAGCGATACCCTTTTTTAACCAGGCTATGACGGCGTGCGGTAAAGGAAAGTGTGCTTTCCGGGCAGCCACAGCGGTAAAGATAGACCTTGCGCGCAGGGCGCTCGATTTCATAGGTATGACATCTGCTAGGCGGCAAACCATAGACCCCTTGCATGATCAGCTGCCATTCTTTGCCATGTGGGGTTATCCGGCTACCAAATAGCTGGTGCGCCACCAAATGAGCTACTTCATGTGCAACGGTATGCTTTAGAAAGTGCTCCTGATTCTGCTTGTAAAGCGCTTCATTAAAGCGCAGCCGGTTTTCCTGCAGGTGTGCAACCCCGGCTTTCTGTCCTCGCAGACGAAGGCTTACATCGGGACGAATAAACGATTTTTTGAAAAAATGCTCGGCCAGCTGATAGCAGTCTTCGACACGAGCGAGTAAGGCTTGAGACATTCGCATTCTCCGTATCAAGCCTATTATGCGTCAAAGCATATTAGCTGCCCAAGCGAGCCGCTAACAGGCAAGCGGCCTACTTACTGAGAGCTTCAGTTTCATTGCGCTGATGGCGTTGCCTGAGCGCCTCCATTGCGCCATTAAGAGACTGTAACGTTGCGGTGCAGCCTCCCCGGTCTGGATGGTTACGGCTAACCAATTGCCGGTATCGATGGCGAATGGCTGAGTACGACGCGGACTCATCCAGATCCAGTAGCGCAAGCGCAGACTTGATGCCACCCTCATCATTCTGGCGCGTCCAGAAGCTTTCCAGTAATGCCTCTACGTCCTCCAGTGTTGTTGTATCGAGCTGTTCAATATCCAGATAATAACTACGCAGCGGGTCCGCTACGATCAGACCGGGTTTGGCACGGCGATAGTCCTGCAGCTGGATGCGCAGGGCATGAATTTCTAAGTGAGCGCTGGCGTCAGCCCAGAGCCGGTCACGCAAGATATACAGCGCATTGAACAAGATAAAATGAGTGCGAAACAGCACCAACTTATCCAGTAATGGCTCCTGAGGCACAAAGGGCGATTTGTTTGCTCTTAATCGTTGGATGACGTCATATTCAGACAGGCCCGCAGGCGCTGATTTGAGTAATGCATGTAGCTGTTGAATGAGCGCTTCATTCGGGGCTGAGTGAAAAGCAGTCATGGCCCATACCAATAAGCGGGTTGTGCAGAGCAGGGTAGGGGAAACCGAGCTTTACGCGTAAAATAGTCCTTTTCGTGCATTTCCTGATTTGGATTCATCCATGAGCACCCTTTCTGTCAATCAGAACAAGCTCCAGAAACGTCTGCGACGTCTGGCTGGCGAAGCCATCGCCGATTTCAATATGATCGAAGATGGCGACAAGGTCATGGTCTGTCTGTCTGGTGGTAAAGACAGCTATACCATGCTTGACGTATTGCTGTACCTGCAAAAGGTCGCGCCTATCAAATTCGAGATCGTTGCGGTCAATATGGACCAGAAGCAACCGGGTTTTCCCGAGCATGTGTTGCCGGCGTATCTCGAATCTATCGGTGTTGCGTATCACATCATCGAAAAAGATACCTATTCGATCGTCAAGGAAAAGATTCCTGAAGGCAAAACGACGTGCTCGCTTTGCTCGCGTCTGCGTCGCGGAACGCTTTATACCTATGCCGATGAAATTGGAGCGACTAAGATGGCTCTTGGCCATCATAGGGACGATATAGTAGAAACCTTTTTCCTTAATTTGTTCCATGGCGGAACCCTCAAGGCCATGCCGCCTAAATTGCTGGCAGACGATGGGCGCAATGTTGTAATCCGTCCGCTTGCCTATTGCAGTGAAAAGGATATTGAGGCCTACGCAGAACTCAGACAGTTCCCGATCATTCCATGCAATCTATGCGGCTCCCAGGAAAACTTGCAGCGTAAAGTCGTGAAGGAGATGCTGCAGGAATGGGATCGCAAGACGCCAGGACGGACTGAAATTATGTTCAGGGCTCTGCAAAATGTAGTTCCTTCGCAGCTGGCTGACCGTAATTTGTTCGATTTTGTGAACCTGCGCATTGATGAAGACGCTACGCCGCGTTTTCTGGACGTTATGAATCTCTAAGGTTGTTTGTTTTCCATGCGTGATTATGCTTGGCTCCATGAGTTCTGCCTGAACCGCTTCGGATCCGCCCAAGCCCTCGAGGCGATACTGCCTCAGCCTGCATCGGCTGAATCGCTGGCTGGAGTGTCGGCTGATCGTTATCTGTCCCTAATGACTCGGCGAATTTTTCGTGCAGGTCTCAAGCACAGCCTGGTCGACGCGAAATGGCCTGCCTTTGAAGAGGTTTTCTTTGGTTTTGATCCAGAGAAAGTCGTCTTGATGGGAGGCGAATGGTTGGAGCGGCTCATGCAGGACACGCGCCTCATCCGGCATCTAGGCAAGCTGAAGAGCGTGCCGCGTAATGCTCAGTTCATTCTGGACATACAGCGTGAGCATGGTGGCTTTGGCCAATTCCTGGCGGATTGGCCTGCGGATGATATCGTGGGGCTGTGGCAGCTTTTATTCAAACGAGGCAGTCAGTTAGGTGGTCTTTCTGCGCCTCGCTTTCTAAGGATGGCGGGCAAGGATACGTTTGTGGCCACACAGGACGTTGTGGCGGCGCTCAAGGCTCAGAAGATCCTTGATAAGGAGCCAACCAATCAGCGCGATCGAGCTGCCATGCAAGCCGCTTTCAATCAGTGGCAAGCGGAAAGCAATCGTCCGTTGTGTCAGTTGTCAGTCATGCTTGCGCAGACGGTAAATCATTGATGGATAAGGTAAGGCAGATCGCCCAGGCGCTGAAAAGCGCCCGACGTATTCTTGTGATTACAGGCGCTGGACTCTCGGCAGATTCTGGGCTGCCCACCTACCGTGGTTTGAATGGTTTGTATAACGGAAAGACCGAGGAGGGTATTCCGATCGAGGCTGCGCTCTCCGGTACGATGTTTCGACATCGGCCGGACGTCTGTTGGAAGTACCTGGCGGAGTTGGGCAGGGCTTGTTTGAATGCACAGCCCAATGCAGGCCATGATGCTATTGCTGAGCTGCAAAGACGCAAACCCGACTGTTGGGTGTTAACCCAGAACATCGATGGCTTTCACCGTCGTGCGGGCTCGCCCATGGACCGGGTAATAGAAATCCATGGTGAGATGGGGCCACTGGTTTGCTCAGCCTGTGAGATTGGCAATATTCCTGTTGCTGAAAAACTCACGCATTCTCTGCCACCCCGGTGTGACCGTTGCGGGGGCGTTTTACGACCGCCTGTCGTGCTGTTTGAAGAAGCGTTACCTGCTAAGGCGGTATCCACTTTGGTACAGCAGAATGCTATAGGCTATGAGGTTGTTTTGCTCATTGGGACTACGGCAAGTTTTCCCTACATCATCGAGCCGGCCTTGCAGACACTCAACGACGGCGGTTTCGTCGCTGAGATCAATCCAACGATGACCGATTTAAGTGCATCGGTAACCGTCAGGCTCCAGGAAAGGGCCGTAGACGTTTTATCGATTATTTTAAGTCACATGCCCGATTAAAAAAATCTTGCCTGTTCGCGGACTAACCGGCAAAGTGTCGCAACTTTTGAATTTCGACACGGTCGTGCCCATGCTACGGACTCGCTTAGCACCCCTCGTGCCCCTAAGTTTTATTGCGTTACTGGCGGCCTGCGCCAACACTCCACAACAACAAAAGCCTGAACAGGCACAACCTTTAGCCTCGGCCCAAGAGCAATCAGGCGCCGTTGAGGGTAAGCAATCGGGTAAGCCGATTCACTGGCTCTCTGCCAAAGCTATCCGAGGTGGCACTCATGCATCCCGCCAACCTTTGAATTGGGAGCATGAAGTCGGTTCTACGCAACCGATGCCTACCCTGGCCGATAGCATTCTCACGCGTGCCGAAGAGCTTGTTGGAACGCCTTATCGTACAGGCGGCAGTTCTCTCAAGGGCTTTGATTGCAGTGGTTTCGTCAATTACGTCTTCCGCGAAAAAGCCGGTATCCAGCTGCCCCGTTCTACCCGTCAGATCATTGATCTCGATGTGCCGGTTGTAAGCAAGAACGACCTGCAGCCTGGCGATATCCTGCTGTTCAATCGCAATGGCCGAGGTCGTGTCAGCCACACGGCTATTTACATGGGTGAGGGGAAGTTCATCCACTCTTCCAGCCATCGTAGCGGCGGCGTTCGTGTCGACAGTCTTGAAGATCATTACTGGAAGGTCAGCTTCCTCGAAGGAAAGCGCATATTGCGCTAACGGGGCTTTGATCGCGTAGTGCGATCAACGCTGCGCGATCAGGCGGAATGCAAGAGTGAATGGATTGTCCTATGCCTGCTTTGGCTCGTATCGTACTAACTGCTCTTACCATTCTGCTGGCCGCATGTGCTGGCACTCCACCTCCGTCACCCCCTGCGCCAATACCTGTTTCCAGGGTTCAGCTTGATGCCAACGCTCAGGCGGCTGATGATGTTTTATTTCGTGTGCTAGGACTTGTGGGAACGCCTTACCGTTATGGTGGCAACACACCGGATAGCGGATTCGATTGCAGCGGTCTGATCAACTTTGTGTACCGTGACGTGATGGGAATCCGCTTGCCACGGTCTACACGGGAAATGATCAGTCTGGATACGCCGTCCATTTCCCAGTCAGCCTTGCAGCCCGGTGATCTCATTTTCTTTGCAACGGCCGGAGGCAAGCAGGTCAGCCATGCCGGTATCTATGTAGGCGAAGGGCGTTTCGTGCATGCTCCCAGTACTGGGGGGACAGTCAGGCTGGACAGCCTCAGTACCCATTACTGGCAAAAATCTTACCTTGATGCCAAACGTGTACTGGTCGCACCTAACCTTGCCAGCAGTTCTGCTGGAGGACGCCTCTGATCTCAGCAAGGGGCTTTGAACTCCAGAGAGGCGAGTCGAATCTGATATAAACACACACTTTTCTCTCTGTTCATGCCAGATGCTATTCGATTACCGCCTCAGCCTGACACCTGCGAGCTTTGCAGGCGAAAGGCTTCGCTAACTCGGCATCATTTGATTCCCAAGTCTCTGCATGACAAACCTTACGTGCAAAAGCGCTTCGGTCGTACGGAGCGTATTACGGCAACGCTATGGGTGTGTCGCCCGTGCCATAACCACATTCATGCCACGTTTGATGAGAAAGAACTGGCACTTACCTATAACAACCGTGAGCGCCTCATGGAGGATGAGCGGATACGTACGTTTGTGGAGTGGCTGTCACGTAAACCAGACGGCTTTGTACCCAAGCGATAATATCTGGATAAACAAGGCGTCTCGTATAGCTACGTTTAGTCAGGGGCTGTTACTGCGCGACAGTAATAATCCGTAGCCGTACGGGGTGACGCATTCAGGTAGCTGGGTTACGTAAGCAATACGTAAAGGTTTTGGATAAGCATTGAATAGAAGGCCTCAATGCTAAAAGTAGACTAGCAGGTTCATTTTAATATTATCCGGCTTGCAGACACTGTGTGTGGCCTTTATCGTGGCGAGTTGAATCGCAGCTGTCGTCCCAATGCAGTGGGGCAGGTGAAAAAATAGAAGAAACAGGACGATAGCCGATGGGTTCAAGCCCTCCTTTCAGGCGGGCTTTGTGTAAAGCCCTGCTTTTGTTATTGCTCGCCATGCCCAACTATTCTGTCTGGGCAGAAGAAGGGGCAGCCATTGATGCGAAGCGGGGCGAGTACCTGACCCGGCTTGGTAATTGCCAAAGCTGTCATACCCGTAAGGACGGCTTGCCCTTTGCTGGTGGTGTTCCGTTTCTCACCCCATTCGGCACGCTGTATTCGACCAATATCACACCTGAGAACACAACAGGCATCGGTGCCTGGAGTGATGAGCAGTTTCTCGATGCGATGCATAAAGGTATCCGGCCTGATGGTACCCACTTGTACCCAGCCTTTCCGTATACGGCCTATACGTGGTTGTCCCGTAACGATGTCCTGTCCATTCTGGCTTATCTGAGATCCCGGCCAAGTGTTGTCTATACGCCTCCTGGAAATGAATTACGGTTTCCTTTTAATCAGCGTTGGATAGTCAAGGGCTGGAAGCTGCTCAACTTTCGCGAGGGACGCTTCAACGAAGTATCTGCAAACGAGCAGATCAGTCGTGGGGCCTATTTGAGCGAGGCATTGGGACACTGTGGTGAATGCCACACGCCGCGTACCTGGAGTCAGGGGCTGGACCGCTCACAGCATTATGCCGGTGCTCAACAGCAGGGTTGGACGGCCTGGAATATTACGGCGGACCCTCGAGGCATAGGTGGCTGGAGTAATGAAAAGCTGATGAGTTATCTGCGCAATGGCCATCAGCGAGGCGAGGCTGTAGCCGGTGGGCCTATGGCGCAAGTTGTTAGCGACAGCCTGCGTTTCCTGACCGATGACGACCTCAACGCTATGGTGGCTTACCTGCGTAGTGTGCCGGAGAAACCGGGCGCTGTACCGGCGCGTACCGAAATCAGCACCATGGCTGTAAAGCCTGACGATACAGATACCGAAGCGCTTTTCGTGTCGTTATGTGAAAGCTGTCATCACCCTGACGGAAAAGGTTTGGGAGGACCTTATCCGCGCTCATTTCCAAACTACTCCGCTGTGCGTGACCCGGACGGGACGAACCTTGTTCGCGTAATACTTGAAGGCATTGAGCGAAGGGGGATACAGGATGAGGCCTTTATGCCTGGCTATCGTGCGCTTTTGAGTGACGACCAGATTGCAAGGCTGGCCACGTATATTGGCCACCAGTTTGGTGGTCACGCCCGGGTTTTTTCCGCTCAGGATGTAGCTCGTCAACGTACAGCAGGAGCCGGGCAATGAGCATGCATGTATTGATTGTCAATGATACGACTTATGAAATAGACGTCGATCCTCGAACGCCGCTGTTATATGTACTGCGCAACGACTTAGGCATTATCAGTCCCAAGTTCGGGTGTGGCCTGAGTGAATGTGGGGCCTGCACTGTCCTGGCAGATGGCCGCCCTGTACGCGCCTGCTGTGTGCCGGTCGGATCATTGGCGAGCCAGAAGATAGTGACGGTTGAAGGTCTGGGGACGCCTGAGCGCCCACATCCTCTGCAGCAGGCCTTTATCGACGAGCAGGCCGCCCAATGCGGGTATTGCATTCCAGGCATGCTGATGAGTGCACAGGCTTTGCTTGCACAAAACAGTTCTCCCACTGACGAGCAGGTCAGGCAGGCTCTTGCTGGCAATCTGTGTGGCTGCGGAACACATATCCGTATCGTCAAGGCGATTCAGCGTGCTGCTGGGATTATGCGCAGGGAAGAGGGACGTCCATGACCTTTTGCATTTCACGCCGGAGTTTCCTGCAAGGGCTATCTGCTTTAGTGGTGGGGTTCCGTTTCGACGGCGCTCTGGCTACCGAGCTATTAACACCGGATCGTTCAGTCGAACAAATGCAGAAAAGTCTTGATGTCCGACAGCTGGATGCCTGGCTGGCCATTCGTCAGGATGGGCAGGTCATTGTTTATAGTGGAAAGGTAGAGCTAGGCACTGGCGTTGAGACAGCGCTGCGCCAGATTGTTGCGGAAGAGCTATGCGTCCTGTTCGAGTCGACGGTTTTGATCCAGGGTGATACACAATTGACGCCCGATCAAGGCATTACGGCAGGTAGCAAAACGATTCAGGTGGGTGGTGCTCAGTTACGTCGTGCAGCCGCTTCTGCGCGGCAGTATCTTCTTGATGAAGGCGCACGCCGCATGGGGCTCGATAAATCGATGCTCGATACTATAGAGGGATGTGTCATCTACCGGGGCGATCCCTCGGGCCGTTATGTTCGCTATACCGACCTGTTGACCGGTGGAGCCTTTGATAGTCCGGTAGGTGAAAGCTTTAGTATTCGAGAATCAAAAAACTATCGAATTGTAGGTCAGTCTGTCCCACGGGTAGACATTCCCGCCAAGGTATTCGGCCAGTTCCGCTACGTTCATGATTTAAGTGTTCCAGGCATGGTGCATGGCCGAGTGATTCGTCCTCCGATCACAGGTGCCAGCCGCCTTGATGGATTAAAAATTGAAAACCTTGATGCCAGTGAACTGCCGGCGGGCGCTCGACTCATTTATGAAGGCAACTTCGTAGGTGTAGTTGCGGAGCAGGAGTGGGTAGCCATGCAGGCTGCTCGTGCGCTCAAGGTGACCTGGAGTTATACCTCCACCTTGCCCAACCCTGGTGATTTGTATGACCGTCTGCGTCATGTAGCCGGTAAGCCTGAAGTGTTAATCGAGTACGGTGATGTCAGCGAGCATATGGGACAAGCCGCCCATGTTATCTCGGCGGAGTATCGCTGGCCGTTTCAAAACCATGACTCAATTGGTCCATCGTGTGCTATTGCAGATGTGAGAGCGGACTCGGCCACTATCTGGTCGGGCACTCAGGGCGTTTATCCCTTACGGTCCGCATTGGCCGACTTGCTGCGACTGGATAGAGAGGCCGTACATGTTATCTATAGCCAAGCCTCAGGATGCTACGGGCATAACGGAGCGGATGATGCAGCAGGTGATGCTGCATTGTTGTCCAAATACTGTGGCCGCCCCGTACGGGTGCAATGGTCAAGGGCTGACGAACACGGTTGGAATCCCAAGGGGCCTGCAATGCTGATGCAGCTGCAGGGAGGGATGAATGCCTCAGGCGATCTGATTGCATGGCATTTTCAGAACTGGACGCCTACTCACGTTACCCGGCCCAATGCAAAGGCCGGCGCGGCCTCCTTGCTGGCCGGACAACTCTCGCAAGGACTCGTGGTTCAAGGCCCTAATGCCGGTGGGGATCGCAATGCCGTAGTGAACTATACCTTGGTGAATTGTCGTGTTGAAACTCACTGGATCGATCCGCTGGACTCGCCTTTAAGGCCCTCGGCGCTGCGTGGTTTGGGGGCAGTGGCAAATACCTTTGCGAACGAGTCTTTCATGGACGAGCTGGCATGGGCGGCCTCGGTTGATCCCTTGGCGTTTCGACTGCGCTATCTACAAGACCCACGCGGGCGTGTGGTACTTGAAACTGTAGTCCAGCAGGCTCGCTGGACACCTCGAAGCATGAGTCGCCGCCGCTGGACAGGGGAGCTCGCGCAGGGAAGGGGAGTCAGTTACGTTCAGTATGAGAACGAAAATGCTTATGTTGCTGTGGTTGCCGATGTCGCGGTTAGCCTGGCCGGAGTAAGGATCAACCGTATTACGGTTGCCCATGATTGCGGGCTCATCGTCAATCCAGACGGTGTAAGGAATCAGATTGAAGGGAACGTTATCCAGGCTACAGCGCGAACGCTCAAGCAGGAGGTAACCTTCAATCCTACCGGGGTGACCAGTCTGGAATGGGGGGCTTATCCTGTATTGGCTTTCCATGAGTTGCCGGAAATCGACATCGTGTTGATTGATCAGCCAGACCAGCCCTCCGTTGGAGCGGGCGAGGCGACTTCTGCGGCAGTGCCTGCTGCTATTGCCAATGCTGTATTCGATGCAACAGGGCTACGGTTGCGCCAGGTGCCTCTAACGAGGGAGCGTTTAACCGAAGCCATGCAGACGTGATTTTTATTACTGCTGACCGCCTGGAACCAGAACCTCGTGGCGGTCAGTTTCCAGCGCTTGCTCTTCAGCTTTCCAGGTGAGGTTAAAGCGCTCGGCAACGGTAAAGCGGCCGTCTATAAAGTCCCACCGTTCTACCTCAACGCATTTAGCCTCACCTTCGCCCACGATCAGCCGATTGAATGAATTAGGTGCACTGCCACGCACACGAGAGGAGAGCGTTGTGCCTGCCTGTACGATCCAGATCTCACGGGATAAGTCAGGATACTGATCAGTTAGTGGAAGCACATAGGGCAGGTGGATATGTCCTCCCATAACCAGGTCCAGCCCGGCATCGGCCCAGGCACTAAGTGCATCTTCTGCGCCGCCCTGTAGGTTGCTCAAGTCACTCTGAACCATGGCGCCGAAAGGTTGGTGCGCCACGACGATGCGCAATTTGTCTTTTGAGCTCTTGCCTAGACGCTGGACGACCCGTTGAACTTGCTCAGCGGTAACGGCACCATCCTTACGCCGTTTGGGATGCGTGGTATTCAACCCAATGACCAGCAAATTCTCATCTTCGTACACCGGCTCAAGATCATTCCCGAAATGACGCTTGTAGTTGGCATAGGGCGAGAGGAAGCGGGCAAAGATGTTATAGAGCGGGATGTCGTGATTCCCCGGTATCACTAGCGTGGCGGGGATGCCGTATTTCTCAAGACGCTGCACATAGGCTTGCCCGGCTTCGAATTGCTTATCTCGTGCTCGCTGTGTGATATCTCCGGAAAGAATGAGCAAGTCAGCGCCATGTTCGCGCACATGATCTTCCAGAGCGTCGAGTACGGATTGTTGCTCGGTGCCGAAGTGGGTATCGGAGATTTGCAGGATAGTTGTCATGAGAAATGCGTACTGTCAGTGTGAAGTTACGACGCTAATGTGCGACGAGAATTCGATTGTTCGGCCTGATAACGGTTAAGGGGGTGATACGCGTTGGGATAACCTGGCTGCATCAATGCTTTAAGTGCCAGGTTTTTTCGATAAACCGTATCAACTGCATTATCGATGAAAAGCGACATCTGATGTCCGCTCATATGTATCAGGAAAAAATATGTGATGCTTTTATCTAAGAAAATGCTAAAGATTTCTCATCGTTGAGTAGAAATCCATCTCCAACGCTTGCCGTCATTCAGGATTGGCACTACTTCATAATTTCCGACTTGTAACATATCACGGGCGTTTTGGACGTCATCGCTTCCCGGATTTTGGTCTGGTTACAAACTTGATTACTGATTTTTCACCAGAATGTGCAGTTGCTTCTTAAAGCGAGGCGTCTGCAGGTTAACGGAAGCGCACTGCTATGAACCAAGCGTGGAAGATCGAAGTAGAGGCGCGCGCGCTGTATGAGGCCTTGCGCCGTGGTGTCATTGCATTGGGTTGGCCCAAGCTAGGCGATCTACGTGCTTATCCCGATGAAAAAGCAATCAAGATCAAACTTTCCGAATATACGCCTCAGCATAAAGAGTCGATGCTGGACACATGGGCATCTGCTCTCAAAACACTGACCCATGACATCAAGGTAGGCGATGCTGTAGTGGTGTATGACCACAAGACGCGTCAATACTGGTTGGGACACGTCACGGGTGGATATAGCTATGATCCGCTTGAATGTGAGGAATGGCCTAACCTGAGACAAGTCCAATGGTATGCACAGATTCCCCGTTCGCAGCTCAGCGTCAAGGCACGTAATGCATTGGGTGCGGTGCAGAGTTGTCAGCTACGCCAGGAAATCTGGCAGCAACTTGATTCGCTTAGCCGAGGCGACTTTCAGCCTGGCGAGCAAGAGGCGCAAAGTATCTTGAGTGCCCGTCAGGATATGGAGACGCAGGCCCGCGAATTGATCGCTGACCGAATCGACTGCCTCTCTGAGGCGCAGATCATTCAGCTGGTAGCCGGTCTGGTGCGCGCCATGGGGTTTGTCACGAAACAGCCTCATCCGTCCAATAGCGGTTTGGCTGTCGAGGCCTCTCTAGATGGTTTGGGACTGCACCCACCCCATGTAAAGGTCCGGGTTGAGCATCGCCAAGGTGTGGTAAATGGTGAGGTATTGCGCGAACTCCTGGACTGCCTGAAGGCCGGCGACAAGGGTATCTTTGTCAGCACATGCGGCTTCAATCAGGAGGCTACCTATGAAGCTGAGCGTGCCGATCATTTAGTGGCATTGATGGATATGGACCAGCTCGTCGATATACTGCTGGTGCACTATGAATCCCTGGATCTGGAGCTGAAGTCAATGATCCCACTGACGCGGATCTACTGGCCAGCATCCTGACTAAGGCGAAAATAAAAAAGCCCCAGCATTTAGCCGGGGCTTTTTCACAATGACCTATTAATCTTCAAAGTGCCAGGCATCATAGAGTTCGCTGGCAGAGGCGGTTGCCACTTCCTTGCGTGCCTTGAGCCAGTCAGTCAGGGCTTGGCGATCTTCTTCAGTGGGCGAGCCGTAACGCTTGTTCGCCATGATGGTGCCTTCGATCCACGTTTCGCCGAAGCCGCCCATGTAGTCCAGGTTGAGAGACTCGACGTAATCAACGAAATCGCTCAGCAGCGCTTCAAGCGCTTCTTCTTCAAGGGATTCTTTGAAATCAGCCTTGAGTTCAAACGCTAGCTCCTGGAATTCGCCCAGGTAAAGCTTTTTGCGGATACGGCGCTTCATGCGGCTGAGACGGGGATCGTTGGCAGTGGATTCAGACATAGAGAGACCTGTAGCTCGATAACTTCATGGCCAGCCAAAGTAAATGACTGGATGGAAAGCGGCGCATTATCACCACCTTAGGCCAGCATGGCTATCGAATATGATAGTCCGGTGACGAGAAGGAGAAATGAATTCGTCGTTCCGGCAGGTATTTCAGGATAAAGATTTATCCTATTTGCCATGACTTTCGTTGACGCTCCCAGGGCTTGCCCGTAACCTGCGCGTCTGCTTGAGGTGCCTCGTGACGTGGGTCGACGAGGTGAAACAGGGAAGCCGGTAATAAGCCGGCGCTGCCCCCGCAACGGTAGGTGAGTTGAACGTCGCACAGGCCACTGGACAGCCGTCTGGGAAGGCGCGACGGAGGAGTTTTCCGCTCACAAGCCCGGAGACCGGCCTCAGGCGTTACACGGCAATGCGGAGGGCATTGATCGTCGCACACCGCTAATGGCGTGGTGCGTCGTTGCCTCGTCTGTATCCTTGCGGATCAGATCTTTCCGTTCGCCTCAGCCCTTGCCTGAAGGAGAGCGTCATGAGTGATACCCCTGAACTCCCAAATTCTTTGCCGTCTGATGAGGCGCGCGATGAGCGCCACCGTGAGCGTATGGTGCGCAAAAAAGCTGTCATGGATGAGCGCATTGCTAATGCCCAGGATGAGCGTGGTTTGTTGCTGGTGCATACCGGTATCGGCAAGGGCAAAAGCAGCTCTGCCTTTGGCATGGTTGCCCGCGCGTTGGGTCATGGACTAAAGGTAGGCGTTGTACAGTTCATCAAGGGGCGCGTCAGTACAGGCGAGCAGCTGTTCTTCCAACGTTTCCCGGAAGAGGTCCGTTATCACGTGATGGGCCAGGGATTTACATGGGAAACACAGGATCGCCAGCAGGATATAGAACGTGCTGCCAAGGCTTGGGAAGTGGCTATTGAACTCTTGAATGATCCTGAAATAGCACTTGTAGTGCTTGATGAGCTGAACATTGCGTTCAAGCATGGCTACTTGAGTGTTGAAAAAGTGCTGGCAGACATCAAGGCTCGCCCTGTATCCCAGCATGTTGTGGTGACAGGCCGTGGTGCTCCACAGGCACTGATTGATGCGGCGGATACCGTGAGCGAGATGGGCTTGGTCAAGCATGCCTTCCAAAGTGGCATTCGCGCCCAGAAAGGAATCGAATTTTGAGTGTGTATGAAAATCGTCAGTGCCCGGCGCTTCTGATCGCCGCGCCAGCTTCTGGCCAGGGCAAGACCAGCGTGACGGCAGCTTTGGCACGCCTGCATGTCAGGCAGGGCCGCAAGGTTCGCGTATTCAAATGCGGCCCGGACTTTCTCGATCCGATGATTCTGGCTCGCGCAAGCGGTGCGCCGGTTTATCAGCTCGATCTGTGGATGGTAGGCGAAGAACAGAGCCGTCGACTGCTATGGGAGGCGGCGGGCGAGGCTGACTTGATCCTTATCGAAGGCGTCATGGGGCTGTTCGATGGTACGCCCTCCAGTGCCGATCTGGCACGCCGCTTCAATGTGCCAGTGCTGGGTGTCATTGAAGCGACAGGCATGGCGCAGACATTTGGCGCCCTGGCTTATGGATTGGCGCATTATCAGGCGGACCTGCCTTTTGCGGGTGTGTTGGCTAATCGGGGCTCCAGTGCACGACAGACCGAGTTGCTCAAGGCTAGTCTCCCAAACAATATGCGTTGGTTTGGTGCCTTGCCGCGTAACTCAGGTATTGAATTGCCGAGCCGGCACCTTGGGTTAATCCAGGCAGATGAACTGACGGACCTAGATGCGCGTCTGGACGCTGCAGCAGACGCCATTGCAGCCAGTGCTGATACATCGTTGCCCGCGCCTGTGTTATTCCACGCGCCTATGCAAGCCAAGGTCGAACCATTGTTGGCCGACGTACGCATTGGGGTTGCGCGAGACGCTGCCTTATCCTTTCTCTATCAAGCGAACCTTGAACTCCTGAGCGCCATGGGTGCTGAGATTCGGTATTTCTCAGTGTTGCAGGATCAGCAGTTACCGGAGGTTGACAGCCTTTATCTACCTGGTGGTTATCCTGAATTACATATCCAGACGCTGTCTGGAAATGTTGCGATGCAGGCTGCTATCCGAGCGCATCATGCTGCTGGAAAGCCCATTCTGGCAGAATGCGGCGGAATGCTTTATCTCCTGGAGCGCCTGGCCGACAAGACGGGCGAGCAAGGCGAGATGGTCGGCCTTCTGCAAGGAGAGGCTACATTGCAACCACGCCTAACGGCACTGGCCCTGCAAAGCGTTGCCTTTGATAGCGGTACGTTACGGGGGCATACCTATCATCATTCCTCACTGGAGTCTTCGCTGGTGCCAACATTGCGTGGTGTCTGCCCCAATGGCAAGGCAACGGCAGAGTCAGTATTCCAGCAGGGGCGTCTGACAGCCAGCTACATCCACTTCTATATGCCATCCGCACCTGAAGCGGCCGCTGCCTTGCTAAAGCCATGAATCCTCACGCCTTTACTTCAGCCGAGCAGAAGGGCGTCTATCGCGCCATTGCCGAGCGCCGGGACATGCGCCATTTCAGCGGCGGTCATATACCGGAAGACCAGCTGCGCCGGTTGTTAAGCGCTGCTCACCAGGCCCCTAGTGTGGGCCTCATGCAGCCTTGGCGCTTTATGCGGATCACTGACATGGCGCTGCGTACTGAGCTGTACCGATTAGTCGATTCCGAGCGTATCTGTACGGCTGAGGCACTGGGCGAGCGCAGTGATGAATTCATGCGCTTAAAAGTGGAAGGCATAAAGGAGTGTGCCGAGCTTTTGGTCGCAGCCCTCATGGACGGCCGTGAAGTCCATGTCTTTGGACGGCGTACCATGCCGGAAATGGATGTGGCCTCGTTGTCCTGCGCCATTCAAAACCTATGGCTGGCAGCGCGTGCCGAGGGGCTTGGGATGGGGTGGGTTTCACTTTTCGATCCTATTGCCGTGGCTGAGTTGCTGGGCATGCCAGAGGGCAGTAAGCCACTGGCTATCTTGTGCCTGGGGCCTGTAGAGGCGTTTTATAACCAACCTATGCTGGTTGAGGAAGGCTGGCGAACGCCGCGCCCGCTCGATGAGCTTGTATTCGAAAACCGCTGGGGTTTTGCCAAGGAGAGTGAAAAGACATGATTCTGGCCCTGACCACCTTTTTAGGTGTGTTGCTGGATACAGTGCTGGGCGAGCCACGACGCTGGCACCCCTTGGTAGGATTTGGCCGTTGGGCCAGCGCGCTGGAGCGTCGTTTCAATCCGGGCGGAGGAGGTTGGCGTAGCCACGGCCTGACGGCTTGGTGTATAGCAGTACTGCCGTGGATCATTCTGGTTACCTTGCTTGATCAGATTCCTTACCTAGGCTGGCTGGTCGAGGCGCTGGCCTTGTATTTTGCGCTGGGCCTCAAAAGCCTGGGCGAGCATGCCAAGCCGATTGCCCTTGCCCTACGGCGCAATAATCTGGAAGAGGCGCGTCGCCGTGTCGGGTATGTAGTCAGTCGCGAGACCTCTGAGCTTGATGAGGAGGCCGTGGCGCGGGCCGGTACGGAGTCTGTATTGGAAAACGGAAGCGACGCGGTATTTGCAGCATTATTCTGGTTTGTTCTCCTAGGTGCTCCTGGCGTAGTTTTATACCGACTGGCCAATACGCTGGATGCTATGTGGGGGTACCGTAATGCCCGCTTTGAGCGCTTTGGCTGGGCTGCTGCGCGTATTGATGATGTGCTTAATTATGTGCCAGCCCGGCTGGTTGCGCTAACGTACGCCTTGTTGGGTAATTTTGGCTCTGCTCTGCATTGCTGGCGCACACAGGCGCCCCGTTGGGACAGCCCTAACGCAGGGCCGGTCATGGCAGCAGGTGCCGGTGCGCTGGGTGTGGCCCTGGGAGGCGCGGCACGCTATCACGGGGAGCTGCATGATCGCCCCGTTCTAGGGCTCGGCCCCGCACCCACAGCGCATAGCGTCGATATGGCGCTACTGTTGGTTCGCCGGGGCGTCATGCTGTGGGTCGGCCTTATCATAATAGGGGGCTTGATCAGTGCTTGAGCATGGCGGTCGTTTGCGCAATGCAGCGCAGCGCTATGGCATCCCGCTAGAGGACTGGCTTGATCTGTCGACCGGGCTTGCGCCTACACCCTGGGCAATACCCCACGTGCCGCTCTCGGCATGGGCGCGTCTACCTGAGACAAACGATGGTCTGGAACAGGCTGCTGCTCACTACTACGGCGCTCCAAATGTATTGCCTGTGGCGGGTTCCCAGGCCGTTATACAGGCGCTGCCCACTCTGCGGCCCACCGGCCGGGTTGGGGTGTTGTCACCTTGCTACGCCGAACATGAGCGTGCCTGGACGCGAGCCGGGCATAGTGTTACTCCCATGCGGCTCGACGATGTAGACGCAGCGCTGGATACGCTTGACGTTCTGGTGTTGGTCAACCCGAACAATCCGACCGGGCACCTCTTTAAGCCTGAACAGTTGCTTCGCTGGCATGCCAGCCTAGCCCGTCGAGGGGGCTGGCTCGTAGTGGATGAAGCGTTCATGGACCTCTTTCCTGCCTACAGTCTGGCACCTGAGACAAGGCTGCCGGGCTTGATTGTACTGAGATCATTCGGGAAATTTTTCGGCCTTGCCGGGATTCGTCTGGGCTTTGCGGCGGCGGAGAAAAAACTGCTTGATCAGTTAGAGGATATTCTTGGGCCCTGGGCGGTAAGCGGCCCAGCCCGGGCTGTCGCACGTGGCATCCTGCTTGATGTGAGCGGGCATGAGCGGCAGCGCACCGCGCTTACAGCCGCCGGATTGCGCCTGGCAGATCTACTCACAGCCCACGGTTTAGCACCGAATGGCGGCTGCGGCCTGTTTCAGTGGCTGGCTCGCGCGGACGCGGGGGCTATTCATGAGTTCCTGGCAAGACGTGCAATCCTTACGCGGTTTTTTCCGGCCATACCCGGTATTCGCTTTGGCCTTTCCGGTGACGAGGCGGAGTGGGAACGGCTTGCCCAGGCCCTGCAGGAATACAAGGATTCCTTATGACTACCGTGATGGTGCAAGGCACCACCTCTGATGCAGGCAAGAGCACGCTGGTGGCGGGCTTATGTCGTTGGTTAAAACGGCAGGGGGTTGCCGTCGTACCATTCAAGCCGCAAAACATGGCGCTTAACAGCGCAGTCACGGCTGACAATGGTGAAATAGGGCGCGCCCAAGCTGTGCAGGCTCAAGCGTGTGGAGTCGCGCCCCATACCGATATGAATCCGGTGCTGCTAAAGCCCAATACGGACGTTGGCGCTCAAGTCATCATTCATGGCCGTGCAGTGGCTACCATGGATGCCAAGGCTTATCACGGCTACAAGCGTATCGCTCGCGAGGCTGTGCTGGAGTCCCATGCGCGTCTGGCAGGTCGTTACGACGTAGTCATGGTGGAGGGCGCAGGTTCGCCGGCGGAAATTAATCTACGCGAAGGCGACATTGCCAATATGGGCTTTGCCGAAAGCGTAGATTGCCCGGTTATCCTGGTTGCCGATATCGACCGGGGCGGTGTTTTTGCTCATCTTGTAGGTACGCTGGCGCTCCTGAGCGAGTCTGAGCAGCAGCGTGTGGCGGGATTCGTGATCAACCGTTTCCGCGGCGATATTGCGTTGCTCAAGCCAGGTCTGGACTGGCTTGAGGCGCGTACTGGAAAGCCGGTATTGGGCGTCTTGCCTTATTTACACGACTTGCACCTGGAAGCCGAAGATGCCGTCGATACGCGGCAGGTCAGTAAGCGAGACGAGGTTGTTCGTGTAGTGGTGCCGGTCTTTCCACGCATCAGCAATCACACTGACTTTGATCCGCTACGGCTGCATCCTCAGGTCGAAATCGCGTTCGTGCGGCAAGGCCAATCGTTACCTCCTTGCGATCTGGTCATTCTCCCAGGCTCGAAAAGTGTGCGGGGTGATCTGGCCTTTATGCGCAAGCAGGGCTGGGACGCTGCTATCCAGCGGCATCTCCGTTACGGTGGACGTGTGCTGGGCATCTGTGGCGGCTACCAGATGCTGGGCCGTACCGTAAGCGATCCGCTTGGGTTGGAAGGTGAGCCGGGTGATAGTGCAGGCCTTGATATGCTCGATATGCGCACTGAGTTGGCAGCTGAAAAGCAGCTCAGGAATGTTTCAGGGCATTTGACCATGACCAGATCTGCTGTGACAGGGTATGAAATTCATGCCGGCGTGACCGAGGGTGCAGCCCTGGAGCGGCCTGCCATTATGCTGGAGGGCGGACGCTGTGACGGAGCACTCAGTGAGGATGGGCTAATCATGGGGACCTATCTGCATGGGTTATTCGAGTCACCTGAAGCCTGCACAACCTTATTACGTTGGGCTGGCCTGAGCGAGCCCGAACGGGTCGACTACCATGCGTTGCGAGAGCGTGATCTTGAGCGGTTGGCGGACCTGATCGATAAGCACCTCGACACCGTAGCGTTGCGAGCCTTGTGTGGATTTAACAAATGAAGGAACTGATCCTAGGAGGCGCGCGTTCCGGCAAGAGCCGTCTTGCAGAGGGCTTGGCGGCTAACTCGGGCCTGGATGTAACCTATATCGCTACTGCCCAGGCATGGGATGGCGAAATGCGCTCTCGCATTACGCAACATGCTGACCGCCGACCCGTTGAATGGGGGTTAGTGGAAGAGCCCCTTCAGCTGGCTTCCGTACTTGGTGCCCACGCATCGCCTGACCGCTGCCTGCTGGTAGATTGCCTGACCCTCTGGCTGACAAATCTCCTGATGGCGGATGATGCCGAAAAGCTCGCCCGTGAGCGGGCGGCTTTGCTGCAAACGTTACCTGAGTTGCCTGGCCGTATTATCTTGGTTAGTAACGAGACAGGCATGGGCGTAGTGCCGCTGGGTGAGTTGACTCGGCGCTATGTCGATGAGGCAGGCTGGCTACATCAGGCTTTGGCCCAGCAGTGCGATCGTGTTGTGTTTACTGTGGCAGGTTTGCCCATGACGCTCAAAGGAGCCCCTCTATGACGCAGTACTGGTGGCAGACGCCCTGTCAGCCATTGGATGAGCATGCACGCCAGATGGCAACGGCCCGACAGGCGCAGCTGACCAAACCTCGCGGAGCGCTTGGCCTTTTGGAGCAGGTTGCGATCGATCTGGCAGCCATGCAGGGTTGTGAGCGGCCTATTATCGAGCGTGTGGCAATCAGTGTGTTTGCAGGGGATCACGGTGTCGTAGAGGAGGGTGTATCCGCCTATCCTCAGGCGGTCACAGGTGAGATGTTGCGCAACTTTGTTGGCGGCGGCGCTGCTATCAGTATCCTGGCTCGCGCGCTCAAGGCTCCGCTGGAGGTCATCAATCTGGGGACTGCTGAACCAATGGAGGTACTTCCGGGAGTAGTCAGTCTGCCGCTCGGCCCAGGCACTGCCAATTTTACCCGTGAGCCAGCCATGACCGTTGCTCAATGCGAAGCAGCCTTGCAAGCCGGGCGAGACAGCGTTCTTAACGCCAAGGCCAATGGTGTTCAGCTGTTCATCGGAGGTGAGATGGGCATTGGTAACACCACGGCTGCCAGCGCAATGGCCTGCGCACTGCTGGAGGCTTCGCCTATTGCCATGACGGGGCCAGGCACAGGGCTTAATGCGGACGGTATCGCCCTGAAGGTCGCCGTTATTCAGCGGGGTCTGCTACGTCATGCCGAATCCCTGAGCAATCCGCTCAAAGTGTTGCGCCGCTTGGGCGGCTTTGAGATTGCTGCTTTGGTAGGCGCTTACCTTGCCTGTATGCAGGAAGGGGTTCCAGCGCTTGTTGATGGTTTTATCAGTTCTGTTGCTGCTTTATGTGCAGTGCGCATGAGCCCCACCGGACGTGAATGGCTGTTGTTTGCCCACAGTGGCGCCGAACCAGGCCACGCGCTTGTGCTTGAGTCTCTTAATGCGCAGCCACTAATCGAGTTAGGCCTGCGCCTGGGCGAAGGCAGTGGCGCAGCCTTGGCTGTTCCCTTACTTCAACTGGCGTGCCGCCTGCATGGCGAGATGGCAACGTTTGCCGAGGCCAGTGTATCGGATCGCCCGGCATGAGCGTGTTTCTGCTAAGGCATGGTGAAACACTGGGGCCGGGCGGTTTTCGTGGACGTCTGGATCATCCGCTTTCGGAGCAGGGCTGGTCTAGTATGCGGGCTACCGTTTCGGCCTTGCCGCCATGGGATCTGATCGTCAGCTCACCGCTTGAGCGATGCCGGGCATTTGCTGAATGGCTTGCCCAAATGCAGGGTGTGAGGTGCGAAGTTGAGGCTGGCCTGCGTGAGCTGGATTTCGGTGACTGGGAGGGGCGTACCGCGGCGGAGCTGATGCAGGATCAGGCTGACGCCTTGGGCCTGTTCTGGGCTGATCCCTATGGCTACACGCCGCCTAACGGAGAGCCTGTTGCACAGTTCGAGCAGCGCGTACTGGAGGCGATGCAGCGTATAACATTTCATGCAGCCGAGGCACGCACGCTGGTGGTAACTCACGGCGGTGTGATCCGATTGTTACTGGCGCGACAGCAAGGACTTGCTCGCAAGGATTTGCTGCAGGTAGAAGTACCGTATTCCAGTCTTCATGCCTTCGATGTATCCGTCTTAGGTGGTGCGTATCAGCCATGTCCTTCCTGATTGCCCTGCAGTTTCTGACTCGCCTGCCGGTACGTTTGCCCGGTATGCCTGCGCCGGAAAAAAACGGAGAGTCACTGCTTTGGTACCCCATGGTAGGCGTGTTAATTGGTACGCTTTTATGGCTGATCGCTAACCTGCTTGGACAGGCAGCCCCTATACTGCAGGCCGCTATTATTCTAGCTCTATGGGTAGCCTTAACAGGAGCACTGCATCTGGACGGTCTGGCGGATACGGCAGATGCCTGGGTGGGTGGCTTTGGTGATCGTGAGCGCACCCTATCAATCATGAAGGACCCTCGCTCCGGCCCGATAGCGGTCGTAGCATTGGTTGTCATCCTTCTGCTTAAATTCGCGGCACTTTACGTATTGCTTGAACGGCATCAGCTCGATGCAATTCTGCTGGTGCCTTGGCTTGCGCGTGCGGCTCTGCCTGCTCTGCTGCTCATGACCCCTTACGCCAGGCCCGGAGGCTTGGGTCAGGTTCTGGTAGATCATATGCCGAGGCGATTGCTGCGCCTTGTGCTAGCGGCCCATGTCATCATCATGCTGCTTGTGATACGTGAGAGTTTTGTGGCTTTGCTGACTGCGACCTTGCTCTTCATGTGGCTCCGGCATGAGTTCATGAAGCGTTTGGGAGGCACCACCGGTGATACTGCGGGCGCATTGGTTGAGCTGTTGGAGTGCGGTGTTTTGGTGGTACTAGCCCTGACAAGTGCCTGAATAAAAACGCCGCCTCAAGGGCGGCGTTTTCTGCACGTCTCTATCAGAAACGATAGCTGACTTGAGCTGCCAAGCCATGGGCGCTGTTTTCAACTTTGGCACTATAGGCCGGTTGAAGGGCAGTCGCTTCACGGTTGATGGATGCCTTGTCTTCCCACAGGTAGGCATACGCGACGTCAACGGTCAGGTCAGGCGAAGGAGACCAGCCTGCACCAATCGAGACAGTCTTGCGGTTGCCCACCGGAATGCGCACATTGCGGTATTCGTTGTCGGTTGGGGACGGGTCAATGGCAAAACCGGTACGCAGTACCCATTGTGGGTTCAACTGATAAGATGCACCAATGGCATAGGACCACGTGTCATGCCATTTGAGCTCTTCATCTACGGTACCAAGCAGGTTACCCAGGCGTGGAACGGTAGGCGTACCCTGGTTTTGTACCTCAAGCTTCTCCAGACGGCTCCAGCGGGTCCAGGTGGCACCACCATATAACGTCCAGCGATCATCCAGCTTGTAGGTGAAAGACGTATCCACCGACTCAGGCAATGTGATATCCAGCTCGGCATCGTACTTGCCATTCAATGGACCGATGAGGCCATTGACGGCAGGTGACAGACTGGAGAATCCTCTGGCCTTGGTGTGGCCTTCCAGCTTGTATTTGACTTTCGAGTGATAGGTTACCCCTATCGCCAGGTTATCCGTTACATCGGCTAGCACACCAATGTTATAGCCTATAGCCGTGTCGTCGCCTTTGATCTTGAGTTCGGCATCGCCACCGCCCAACGCAGAAAGGGACAGATTGTTGTTTAGCTTGCCTTCGATCCGGTTAAAGGTCGGGCCAAAACCAACAGAAACACGGTCATTGATCTTATAGCTTAAGGTAGGTTGAACTGTAATGACTTCAACCTTGCTATACGATCCGTGATAACGACCCTGAAAGCTCCTTTCGTAATCGCTAATCAAGGCATAAGGTACATAGATGCCCAAGCCAAAGTGCCAGTCATCATTTAAAGGGGTCACAACGTAGCCGAACGGAACGGCAGAGGTGGGCACCATATCCCCATCATTGGTGCCAGATGCCGCGGAACGTACTCGGCTATAGTCTGTGCTGGCACTGATTACGGCCGCTCCGCCGCTGATTTCAGTACGCTTGAGCTTGGACATGCCTGCCGGGTTACCAAAAACGGTCGAGGCATCCAATGCAGAAGACGAACGGCCGGCAAAGGATGTCCCCATACCGCTGGCGCTTTGCTCATTGATGGCAAGGCCGTTGGCAAGGCTAAGGCTGGAAAAACTGGCGACAGCCAGTGCAATTGCTGTTTTCAACCCTGTTGTTTTCATTGTTAGCGCAACTCCAGAAGATGACGCGGGCGGAAACTATCAGAACGGTGACCTTTTACCAACAGCCACAGCGAGCGTATCGCTTAAAAAAGGTTTTAACAGGCTCTTGGTCGTTATTCAAAAAAGACTACTAAGTCACGCTCAGGCTACCTGGTTCCACGTCTCGCTGCACTGCTGCCAAGCCATATGAAAGTGTTGAAGGCGTCCTCTGGGGTTGAATACCTTGCGCCATAACCGCGCCTGTCCTTGTTGGTCGTCCGGCTCCGGCAACGTCAGGCCGGACTCTTCAATCATCAGCCAGGCAATTGCTGTGGCATAGCGAAGGTTGACGGTCAGCTCCAAATGAGGCGCCCTAAAAAAAGCATGTTGGCTGGCGAGGCCCCGGACAAGGCTGGCCAACTCCGGGTCGCGCGCCAGGTAATAATCCCAAAGCGCAGCATGCCGTTCGGCGGAAATTCGATAAATGCCGTGGTATTGCTGTGTTTCAAGCGTGGCGCCTAGCGCAGACTGCGTGGCAGCAGTGGCCAATAGCATGGCCTCGGCGGCCAGGGAGTAGCGGTCTAGATAGACTAGCGTGGGACGAATAACATACTGACTCAATTCGCATGCAGCGATTCCCATGGCTACCTCATCACTAAGGCAATGACCTGCTCGAGTCGAATGCCTGGTCGGTTGATATTGTTTTCGTGTAGCCCCGACTTCTCTTGACGTTAGGCCTTGAACTTCAAGCTTAGCTTTAAGTTTCGCACGTAACCCTTGGCTCTTAGACGATTTTGAAGTTTTCATCCCTGTCTATATTCCGCTTAGTCACGTTGGGTTTATGCCGCGCTATTCATTTGGTAGGCGCCTGGGCAGCCAGAGCATTTTTGAACGCTCATAACAACCGGCCCTTAATTTTGAGACAACGAAGCGCTTCAAATGTGGCAAACCAGAGCACTTGGCGTGTTTTACCTTCTTAATCTGGGCCTTGGGTCTGCCTGAATGCCTCAGGATGGATATACTTCCGGTAACAGTACTGGAGGATTTACGTGGCTCTTGCTATCCAATGGCTCAAAGACAATGCCAGCCTTGCTCGACAATGCGCGTTCTGGCGCACCTTGCCCTTTATCGTGCTCGATACCGAGTTCATGCGGGTCGATACCTTCTATCCCATTGCAGGCTTATTACAGGTAGGTGATGGACAGGGTGCTTTCCTGATCGACCCATTGACGATCAATGACTGGACACCCCTGGCCGAGTTGTTGGAAGACAAGCAGGTCGTAAAGGTTCTTCATGCTTGCAGCGAGGATCTAGAGGTACTTCTGAAGCTCATCGGAAGCCTTCCTGAGCCACTGTTTGATACGCAGTTGGCAGCTGCGTACCTCGGGATTGGTCATTCGATGGGGTATTCACGTCTCGTACATGAACTGCTAGGTATTGCCTTGCCTAAGGACGAGACACGTTCGGACTGGCTTCAACGGCCCTTGACAGAGCTACAGGAGCGCTATGCAGCAGCAGATGTGGAGCATCTGGCGGAGTTGTATATGGCTTTGTCCGAGCGCCTGGATCAGACCAAGCGGGGCTGGCTCCTGGAAGACGGCCGTGAGCTGGTAGCCAACCTCAAGCAGGAGTCCGATCCCTATCAAGCGTATAAAGATGTAAAGCTGGGGTGGCGCCTTTCACGGCAGCAGTTGGCGGTTCTAAGGGCTATCTGCGCGTGGCGCGAGCAGGAGGCGCGGCTGTGTAACCAGCCTCGTAATCGTATTGTACGTGAACGTTCCCTGTGGCCTCTGGCGCGGCTCCAGCCCAAAGATAAGGTGGCGCTTGCCCGTATCGACGACATGCATCCTCGTACGGTACGTCAGTATGGCGATCATCTGATCGAGCTTATCAGTGAAGCAGCCAAGACGCCTCCAGATCAATGGCCTGAGCTCATGTCTGAGCCACTGCCTCCCGAAATTTCGCCAATTCTGAAAGACCTTCGCCTCATCGGTCAGCATGAGGCTGAGCGTCTGACAATGGCACCCGAACTCATGCTGCGTAAAAAGGTGCTCGAAGCCTTGATCAAAAGCGGTTGGCCGGATGGCCAATATGTATTACCCGACACGTTGCGCGGATGGCGCCGCGAGTTAATGGGGCAGGCGTTGCTGGATCGTCTAGCTGCCTTGCGAACCTGATGTTACCCGGAGTATCCATGAAACGAATCTGTTCCATTTATAGAAGTCCGCGCAAAAACGAGATGTATCTGTACGTTGATAAGCGTGATGGGCTTACTCGAGTGCCCGAAGCGCTGATTGCAGCCTTTGGTACACCTCAGCTTACGTTCGAATTCGTCCTTACGTCGGAGCGACGCCTGGAGCGCGAAGACACCGCAAAGGTTTTGGAAAACCTTGAGAAGCAGGGCTATCACCTGCAGATGCCTCCGCCGCAGGATGAATACATTGAACACCTGCCTGAGCAACTGCTACGTATGAACGACCCCCTGTAAAGCTACAACTGCCGCCATCGATTATCAGGAAAGGACCCAGCTATGCGTCTTTTGTTATTGGAAGACAGTTATCAGGATTACCTTCGCGCCTTGGAAGGATTGGATACTTCTTTTGATATAACGGGAGCCGATGACCCCGAGCAACTCGTAACTGTGGCGGCTCAATGTCCAGTGTGGCTGGGTCAGCCAGACCTGATTGCAAGGCTTCTTGGCCAGGGACTCAAGCCTTTGTGGGTCCAGTCTACCTGGGCGGGCATACGTCCACTGCTGGCAACCGAGTTGCCGCAAGACTATCTGCTTACACGAGCAGTAGGCGTGTTCGGGCAATTGATGAGCGAGTATATGCTTGGCTATCTACTCGCTCACGAAAGGCAGCTTTTTGAACGTGCTCAAAAGCAAGCCGACCGGCAATGGGACACGCGTACGCCTGGCTCACTATTAGGGCGGCGTGTTCTGATCGTAGGGGCCGGTGATATTGGCCAGGATGTAGCCCATTTTCTGGCACCTTTTGGTGTAGAGCTCCATGGTGTTGCCAGAAGTCCTCGCGCCTTGCCTGATTTCCTTGAGGTGCATGGCCTTGCAGACCTTAACCGGCAAGCTTCAATGGCCGATTACCTCATTAACCTTCTGCCTGATACATCCCATACCCGTGATCTGTATACACTCGATCTTTTCAGGCAGATGAAGCCTTCAGCGCTGTTCATTAATGCAGGGCGTGGCACTGCTGTAGTGGACACCGATCTGGTTGCTGCTCTAGAGCAAAAGTGTATTGCGGGCGCAGTGCTCGATGTTTTCCGAGAAGAGCCACTGCCTGCGGAGCATCCGTTCTGGTCAGTACCTGGCTTGATAATGACCAGTCATACGGCAGCAGTATCGTCACCAGTCCATATTGCCCGACTGTTTATTGAAAACCTGAGCCGTTACCGTAAAGGGCAGACGTTAAAGGGGCAGGTGGATTTCAAGCAGGGGTACTAATAAGTTTGCAAAACCGACCTCTTGCAGAGGTCGGTTAAAGAGGTTGGCAATCAGCCCAGGGTGTAAGGGCCTTCAGCCGCCAGCTCTTCCACAGGGCGACGTGGACTGGGCAGCTCCCGCGCTTGCAGCTTTTCAGGCAGGGATGACTTTTCACCCAGCTTGCCGATGGCAATGGCCATTTCAATCTTGAAGTCCGTGGGTACTTTGAGTTCCTGGCGAATCAAATCGTACTCGATACCTGCCATCCCATGGGTATGGTAGCCCAACTTACCAGCCTGCAACGTCATGAAGCCCCAGGCTGCGCCAGTATCAAAGCTATGGCTACCCAATGGAACCTCATCGCTGCCGCCGGGCGGAACGAATGTGGTTTTGGACAAAACGATAACCAAGGCGGAGGCATGTTGCGCCCAACTGCGGTTGTACTCACTGATCAGCTTGAGAAAAGTGTCCCAGTGGGCGGAGCCACGGCGAGCATATAAGAAGCGCCAAGGTTGCGCATTGTACGCAGAGGGTGCCCAGCGAGCGGCTTCGAAGATGCTCATCAGCTGGTTTTCTTCAATGGTAGCGTCGCTAAAGGCACGCGGAGACCAGCGTTGGACGAACTGCGGGTCGACGTCGTACTGCGGAACACGGGTGCTGACTGTCATGTGGCTTCCTATGCAAGTAAAAAGCGTTACGCGATGCCCTGGCTCGGCCTGAGGTAAATGATCTGAAGCGTACCGCGCAGAAGCCATCCTGACTTCAAATCGTGACAGGTCATGGATGCTGTTTCGTCTGCGTAGGGTTTCGTCACATTTGGCGCTCAGGCAGGCCCATGAGCTACGCATATGGAAAAGCCCGATAACGTTAACCTTAGAGAGGCTTCGGCGACAAGCTGCACGAGCGGTGCTTGGCCGATTCATACATGAAGACTAGACTGCGCGCTTTTCTAGACCGACTACGTTCATGGCTGATATCACCCGACCTTTCTGGAAACGCAAGACCTTGGACCAGCTCGACCAGGGGGAGTGGGAGTCCCTGTGTGACGGCTGCGGCCTGTGCTGCCTGCAAAAACTCGAGGACGAAGAGGACGGTAGTGTGTATTACACCCGCATCGCCTGCCAGTTATTGGACTTGAAGACGTGCAAATGCACCCGCTATGCCGAGCGCAAACAGTTCGTAGCCGATTGCATCCAGCTAACCCCAGGGCAGGCGGATGAATTCAAATGGCTGCCGCCTACCTGTGGCTATCGTTTAGTGTCTGAAGGCAAGGATCTGCCCATCTGGCATCCCCTGGTGTCAGGCGATGAGGGCGCCGTTCATGATGCCAGAATCTCCCAGTCGGGCCGCATGCTTAGTGAAACTCAGGTAGCGGAAGACGACTGGGAAGATTATATGATCTTCCGTGCGGGCTAAGAATTCCTAGCCCATTGGAGACGGGTCGGCGAGTGATGCGTTTCCTGTAACGGTTGCTGTCTGCGTAGCGCTGATTGCGCTTTCCATCAAACGCTTCAGATGTGTTAGGTCTCGGGAAGCCTGTGAGGCAGGGTCGCGTTTCATGATCTTGGCCAGGCTATGTCCTAACACGCCACCTGGCGGATCGTAGGCAATAAGCGTTTCGACTTCCGTACTGCCATCAGGGCGTTCATTGAAGGCAACCCAGCCCATCGTATTCAGATCGCCACCGGCTACAGAACGCCAGCCAATCAACTCGCCTGGCTCGTCTTCGGTAATGACTGAGTCCCATTCCAATGGGCCGGTAGGGCCTTGAATAACCCAGTGGGAGCGAGTGTCATCAATGATGTCGATGCGTTGGATAAGCTCCATAAAGGCAGGCAGGTTCTTGAAGTCTCGCCAAAAGCGATAGAGCTCATCCTTAGGACGGTTGATGACTACGCAGCAGGATTCTGTCTTGGCATTCTTCCAGTGATGGTCACGCATCAGCTGACGTTCGAACTCACTATGGCTCAGGGCTTGTTTGGCTGCACAGTGCCCTGAATAGCCCCGATAGAGTGCCATAGCACCGATTGCCATTCTGGCAACCCCGAGCAGGCCACCCTGTCGTAGCCCCTTCATCAACAGCAGGCCACCCCCCGTCAAGGAGGCGATACGCTCAAGTCCCCCTACATTTTGTACGCGGTCTGAAAGATGACTGTTGCGAGTGGTACGGCGGCCCAGCATGGCAAGCTCCTTTATGGCAGTCAATTACAAAAAGACCGCGTCAAGGCAAAGCTGTTCCGGTTGGTTCGATAGCTGGTCAACAAATTGGATTGTGTTCAGCAGGCAGGCTTCATAGCCTGCCTGCTGAACACGTGTCACTGAGCCAGGCCGAGCACCTTAAACAGGAAGGCATACTCGAGCGCCACATCACGGAGTGCCTGATACCGCCCACTCATGCCGCCATGGCCTGCGCCAAACTCTGTCTTGAGCAAGAGCAAGGCGTCATTCGTGCGGGTGGCTCTGAGCTTAGCCACCCACTTGGCGGCCTCCCAGTACTGCACACGCGTATCGTGATAGCCCGCTACTGCCAGCAATGCCGGATAGGCTTGCGCCTTTACATTTTCATAAGGAGCATAAGCAGCAATACGAGCGTATACATCGGCCTCACCCGGGTTACCCCATTCGTCATATTCGGTAACGGTCAAGGGCAGGTCTGGTTTGAGCATCGTATTGAGCACATCCACGAATGGTACTTCTGCAATAGCTGCAGCAAACAGATCAGGGCGCTGATTGAGTACGGCGCCAATGAGCAGGCCGCCTGCACTGCCTCCACTGATACACAGCTGGGATGACGTGGTGTGTCCCTGGTCGATCAGGTGCTCGGCGCAGGCAATAAAGTCATCGAACGTGTTCTGCTTGTTTTCCAGCTTGCCCGCCTGATACCAGGCTTCGCCCAGTTCGCCGCCCCCTCTTACATGCGCGATGGCAAAGGTAAAGCCACGGTCCAACAGGCTCAGGCGTGCATGGGAAAACCATGGATCGAGGCTGTGACCATACGCGCCATAACCATACAGATACGTGGGGGTGGGTTGACCTACCCGGTCCTTACGCATGACCAGGCTGATCGGGATTTGTGTGCCGTCTGGCGCGGTAGCCCATAGGCGCCGACTCACGTAGTCATCAGCATTGAACGGTCCTTCTACCGGCACTTCCTTCAATACCTGTTGCTCGCCAGTGGCAAGGTCCAGCTGGCGGACCTGGGCGGGACGATTGAGCGACTCATAACGCAGTCGCATTACAGGGCTATCAAATTCCAGTACGTCGATCATGCCCAGGTTGTAGATCTCGTCCGGTAATTGTACCCGATAGGAACGGGCGCCTTTAGGACGTACCTCCAGCACCGGCAGGCCTGACTCGCGTAGATTCAGGATATAACCGTTGGCATTAAGGTTTACTTCTTCAAGCATGCGCTCAGGATCATGCGGAACCAGCAGCTCCCAATGCTCACGACTCGGCAGGGCATCTGGCGCCTGATACAGGGCGTAATTGATACCTGCCTGGTTGCTACGAATCATCCAGCCATCAGCGCCATGGTCTGGGAAATACTCATGGCCTTCCTGGCGAGGTGCCACGCAAATGAACGCCTCGTTTGGGCGTTCTGCGTCCATGACCCAGGCTTCGCTGGTAGTCTTGCTATGGGACAGCAAAATCAGCTTGCGTTCAGAGCTTGAGCGATAGCAGCCAATGAAGAAACGACCATCGGTTTCGTGAAAGACCATCTGAGCTTCTGCATCACCCAAATGGTAGCGGTACAGTTTGTGTGGGCGATGGGCATCGTCACGCTCACCGAAAAACAGAGTTTGGCTATCGCCGGCCCAGGTCATGCTGCCGTCGCAATCCTTGAATGGAAGCTCAGTCACGTCACCTGACATCAAGTCTTTTATGTACAGGCGGTACGTTTCATCACCTGTCTGATCCAGGCTGTAACCCAGCTTGGTCTGGTCAGGGCTAAGCGTGAAACGGCCAATTGAAAGGAATCCACCGCCAGCCAGTTCATTGGCATCCAGCAGCAGCTCCTCTCTGGACTCATCAATAGTTAGCGAGCCGTCCTGGGGGCGAGGGCAGCGGTAATGGCGAGCATACTCATCACCGGCGCGGGTACGATGGTAATAAAGGTAATCCTTGTACGGCACCGGCAACGACAGGTCTGTCTCCCGGATGCGCCCCTTGATCTCTTGAAAAAGTGTCTCGCGCAACGCTGCTTCTGGCTCTAATACCTCCTCCAGATAGGCGTTTTCGGCCTTCAGATAGGCCAGCACTTCAGGATCATCGCGTTTCTCCAGCCAAACGTAGGGATCAGCACCTTGCGTACGTTGAGCGAGAGGGGCTTGTGTCATGGGTGACTCCTTAAGTGTCGATAAACCAGTTTTGAGTTGCCTGCACAGGCTGTACACGAGTAGGGCGCCCAACTGTGCAAAAGCCGCTATCATAGGCATCCTTTTTATAGACCCGCCATGTATCAAAATGACTGAGCACGATTACCTGATTGCCTGGGCTGTCTATGGTGTTGCCGCACTAGGCTGTCTGTGGGTGTCTTTCAAAGCGACCGGCTGGATGTGGCGCTGGTTGCGTGAGCCCATCCGCTTGATTATTGCCCTGATACTGTTTTCTCCAACGATAGCAGACCCCGAGCACAGCTTTTACGCGCCCTCCAGCGCCATCGTTGTGATGGATCTGGGGTTCCATATAGGTAACAGTGCTTGGCGCGCTGTGGCAGAAATGGCGCTTTATGGGTGTATCGCGTTCGTCGCCTACCTCGTATTCGTTTTGATTCGCTGGTTATTCCAGCGCTCTCGGCGTAACGATCAGGCTGCTGACCAAGCGCCCCCTCCGGCTGATCAGCCAGTCCCGCCCGCAACGGATAATTCGCCGCCCTCATCGCCAACACCGCGGCTTCCAGAGCGCCGTACACGCATCGAGCCGCGTCTATAGCGACTGCATGCCCCTGTCTCTTTGCAGAAAGGGGCGAATGTTCTCCGTCTGGCTAGGTCCATCCCTATATATGTCCATGAGCAGGCATAGGGTAGAGGTTGCACCGGCGTAATGCCGACAGGTGATTATTTTGCTGCCGTATCGTCGCTAAACAGCTGATTCAAACGTGTTTCTTGGACATACTCGTTGTCTGGTATGAGGGCCTGATGCTAGAGCACCTCCCATGCCGTATCGAATGAGGTTTGAATATGTGTGAATTGTTGGGCATGAGTGCCAATGTTCCTACCGACATTACCTTCAGCCTGACGGGCTTGATGCAAAGAGGAGGGCGTACGGGTCCTCATCGCGATGGTTGGGGCGTGGCGCTGTATGAAGGTCACGGATTGCACATGTTCAAGGATTCCATGCCAGGGGCTGATTCTGAAGTGGCTCGCATGATCCAGGGCTATCCGCTCAAGAGTCGTACAGTTATTGCTCATATCCGCCATGCCAATGTCGGCTCGGTGAGTCTTGCTAACACGCATCCTTTTGTTCGGGAAATGGGAGGGCGTTACTGGTGTTTTGCCCATAATGGCCAGCTTAATGAGTTTGCACCGGAAGCTGGCCTGTTCCGGCCAGTGGGTGAGACCGACAGTGAGGCGGCATTCTGTTATTTGCTCAACGAGGTCAGGCGGCGTTTTCCCGATCCGGTTCCGGTCGAGATGCTCTTGCCCGTGCTGGTTGGAACCTGTGATCACTTCCGTCGCTTCGGTGTTTTCAATTGTCTGTTGAGTGACGGTGATTGGCTCTTTACATTTTGCTCGACCAAGCTGGCTCACATCACGCGGCGCGCCCCCTTTGGGCCGGCCCATTTGAAAGATGCCGACCTGGCCGTGGATTTCAAGGCTGAAACAACGCCGGATGATGTTGTTACAGTGATTGCAACGGAGCCGCTGACAGCTAATGAGACTTGGACGCTTCATCAGCCTGGCGAGTGGAAATTATGGTGGGATGGCGAAATCGTTACCCAGGGACGGGTCTAACTGGTAGCGCCAAGCCTGCCATTCGAAACGCAAGGAGTTCCGATGCTGCGTAGTTATATCCGACTCATCCTGTTCGCTCTGGGTCTCTTGGTTGGAGTACAGGTACCAGGATTCATGAGCGATTACAGCCAGCGCATTGAGGCACATCGCCTTGAGGCACATCAGGCCTTGGAAGGGTATCGCAAGACGGCAGGTGAGTTCTTTGGTGGTGATATGGATCGTCTGGTAGCCCATTACCGCGCGAGTGATGATCCAGTGTTCCAAAGCGATGCGGATAGCCTGGGCATGCTGATGCGTCGCGAAAAGATGCTTGATGCTCAATGGCAGGCATTGCAGGGCCGTTGGTATGAGCGCGCCTGGCATGTGTTTACCAAGGCCAACCCGCAAATACTTGACGAGACGTGGCAGGGCTACCGCTATCAGGTTGTTCTAACGCCCGAGTGCATGGGGTGGGGCCTGGCCTGTGCCTTTTTACTGTCCTGGATTATTGAGGCCATCGCCCTGGCGTTGGCAGTGCTTATCATGCCTCGACGCAGGCCAGCCCGACGTCTCGTTTAAATTGAAAGGCCGGAAAATTCCGGCCTTTTTTGTGTCGCTCAGCTTGCAGTGCTGACAGCTGTCTCTAACCGGGCAGTGGTTTGGGGAAGAGAGGCCAATACGCCATAGAATAGTCCTCCCAGCGCACACCCTGTGAACCAGGCGAAGTTAGCAATTGGTGAAAACCATGGAATGAACGTAAATGCAACGCCGACCAAGGTTGCAGGGACCAAGGCTTTTACCGCAATCCAGTTGACACCATTGCTGTACCAGTACCGGCCCTGAGGCGTGTCGTTGAATAGCGCGTCCACATCAATCTTCTGCTTTTTGATGAGGTAAAAGTCGACCAGCAGGATGCCGAACAAGGGCCCGATAAAGGCCGCCAGTACATCCAGCGTGTAGTGAATAACTGCTGGGTTATTGAACAGATTCCACGGTGTAATGAAAATAGATGCTACAGCCGCTATCATCCCTCCTGCCCGCCAGCTGATCTTGCTCGGTGCCACATTGGCAAAATCGAAAGCAGGCGATACGAAGTTGGCTACGATGTTGATACCAATCGTGGCAGTAACGAACGTAAAGGCGCCGAGCAGTACCGCAACCGTATTATCGATGCGTGCAACAGTGGCAATCGGGTCGTGAAGCATTTCTCCAAAGATGGGCAGCGTCCCTGAAACGATAACGACCGTAACCAGTGAAAATGCCAGAAAGTTGATGGGTAGGCCCCAGAAGTTACCGCGGCGGACATCACTCATGCTACGGCAGTAACGGCTGAAGTCACCAAAGTTCAGGGTAGGGCCGGAGAAGTATGAGACGACCAATGCAATGGCAACGATGACCTGCCAAACGGCAGACCAGCCCGACAATGCCTTCTCTTCTAGGGTAAAACTGATATTTTCCCAGCCTGCCTCCCAGACTATCCAGGCGGCAAGCAGGAACATGACTGCGTAAACAGCAGGTCCGGCCCAATCGATAAAGCGGCGGATTGCCTCCATGCCCCACCAGAACACCAGTGCCTGGACTGTCCACAAGGCAAGAAACCCGAGCCAACCCAGATAAGAAAGGCCCATGAAGCTCTGGTCGTGATAGATCGCCATGTCAGGGAAAAATCGGAGCACCACAATAATCAGAGCGCTTGAGGCAAGGTAGGTCTGAATGCCATACCAGGCAACCGCAATCAGGCCACGAATGACAGCAGGAATATTTGCGCCAAATACGCCAAAGGCGAGCCGGCAAATGACGGGGTAGGGCACACCGGCTTGTTGACTGGGTTTGGCCACAAGATTAGCAATCAACTGAACGATGCAGATTCCTACCAGCAAAGCTACAAGTACTTGCCAGCTGGCCAAACCCAGTGCAAACAGGCTGGCAGCAAAGACATAGCCACCCACGCTATGCACATCACTCATCCAGAAGGCAAAGATGTTGTACCACGTCCACGTTTGTGGGGTAGGTCCTAGGTCTTCGTTATACAACTTGTCGCTATAGCCTGCAGGGCGTTTATCTGACATGTGCCATCTCCCTTGTATATCCGAGGCGCTAAGGGTGGTCTCGGTTGTATACAATCTCGTATGCGCCAACTGTGCCAGCTCTGATTTTTCCTTAGGAATCAAATGATTTACTAAGTCTTAATTAAGACCTGTCATGCCTTACCGCTCAATAATGGTGCGTCTTGCACACCTATGTGGCAGTCAAATGGGTAATGTTGGGTGTTGAAGGGCCTTAAAGAGCGGCTCGAATTTTGTATACAACCCTGTGAGCCCTTTGGAGTATTCAGCGTGACCTCATCAGTTCATTGGTTGTTGGGTAACAAAACTGGCAGTGCAAAAGAAAACGATGAGCGAATCTACCGAGACATGCTTGATGCCATCGTTGAGCATCGGCTAGTACCTGGGACGCGTTTGCCTGAGGACGCTCTGGCAGAAGTGTTTGGTATAAGCCGCACGGGGATTCGCAAGGTGCTTCAAAGGCTGGCGCTTGAGCATTTGGTTACGATACGTCCGAATCGAGGGGCGCACGTAACGCAGCCTACACCCAAAGAAGCGCAGGATATCTTGGGCGCGCGACAACTCATTGAACCCGCACTTATGCCTTTTGTGGCGGAGCGGATGGATCAAGCTGCTCTAAAGCCCCTGCGAAAACTGATAGAGCAGGAGCGGCAAGCGCAGGCCAAGGGGCTACAAAGCCAGGCCATTCAATTGTCGGCTCGTTTTCATGTCCAGTTGATCGCGTTGGCAGGTAATGCCGTGCTGACGGAGCAGTTGGTTCAGCTGATAACACGTTCATCACTGATCATCGCTGTATACGGCTCTCGTCACAGTGTGGGATGTGACTGTGGTGACCATGGTGAACTGCTTGACGTGCTCGAAGAGCGGGACGGCAAGCAGGCACAGGTCTGGATGCACCAGCATTTGGGCAGGATTCGCTCAAGTCTCTTCATGGAAGAGCAAAAGCTACCTGAGCCTGATTTTCATGCCATTTTCAACCGACCGCTATCAACATAACCACAGCGCTATTGCCGCGGGAGTGCATCCTATGAAGATTCAGGTTATCAATCCTAATACCAGTGCTCTGATGACAGCAAAAATCGAGCAGGCTGCGCAGGCGATTGCTCGCCCGGGAACGCATATCGTGGCCTCTTGCCCAGAGGACGGTCCTGTTTCCATTGAGGGGCACTTTGACGAAGCCATCGCGACGGTAGGTCTGCTCAATGAGATCAGAAAGGGTATGCAGCAAGGATATGACGCTCACGTCATCGCCTGCTTTGGCGATCCGGGGCTTCTGGCGGCCAGAGAACTGGCGACTGGGCCGGTTATTGGAATTGCTGAGGCCGCTTTTCATATGGCGAGCCTGATCTCGACACGTTTCGCCGTAGTAACGACGCTAATCCGAACCCGTATCATTGCTGAGCATCTTCTTGAGCGATACGGCATGGCTAATCTATGCACGTCGGTTAGGTGCATAGATGAACCGGTACTGGCGTTGGAGGATACAAATCCGCAATTGATTGAGCGAATCGCTGAAGAAGGGCGCAAGGCGGCTCGCGAGGGGGCAGGTGCTATCGTCTTGGGCTGTGGAGGAATGGCAGATCTGCGCAGCCCATTGACCGAGGCAATAGGGCTCCCCGTGGTCGAGGGCGTTACCGCAGCCGTCAAGTTGGCCGAGGCGCTGCTTGAGCTGCGGTTGTCGACAAGCAAGGTAGGAGATCTGGCCTATCCGGTCGCCAAGCCCTTTAAGGGTCAGTTTGCTCACTGGGGAGCCACCTGACTTCAGGCTCTTCCAATAAATTTTCGTCTTTTCAGTTATTTAGAAGAAAAAAGGGCTTGACGACTCAGTCTGATTCCGTAAAATGCGCACCCACAGCAGGCACGTAGCTCAGCTGGTTAGAGCACCACCTTGACATGGTGGGGGTCGTTGGTTCGAGTCCAATCGTGCCTACCAAACATTCCCGCACTGCTGGCGGGGCAAGAAGCCGATCCGAAAGGGTCGGCTTTTTTGTTTGGGTCGTTAAAATGTTTCGCCTCAAACACAGCTCAATGATGCGTCCAATTTTCGTATAACGTCAGGGCTTTTAACTGGCGAGTCACGTGTGTCAGGAGTGGGTAATGAAATGGTTTTGTGTAGGAGCTGCGCTTCTACTCGCCGGGTGTGCAAGCGTAAAGGATCTGGAGCAAAGTCCGCCTTCAATGGATGTCAGGTCTGGTAAGGATGTTCAAGCTTACACTCAATGTCTGGTTGACCGATTGGCCAAGAGCCGCTCACCGGCGACATTGATAGGAAGCCCTGACGAGCAGAAGATCATTGTACCGTCCAAGGTGTCTTCTATTCCGGCCGCTGTTATCCATGTAGATGAGAGCTCTCGTGGTAGCCACATTACGCTGCATGAGCGTATGGCTAATAATCCTTTGCGGCCTAGTGATGTCCGAGAGGCGGTCAAACACTGCATCGACTAGGATGGCTAGTGAGGCGTGCACTTCAAGCAGTTTTGAGAGCACGCTGAGCGGTATTCAGATATACGAGAACAGTGCACCAAACAGAACGACCCAAACCACCGGGACGAAAACGAACAGGAGCTTTTCGGCGGGCGTGAGGGGTCTTTTGCTGATCATTACTCGTTACTACCTGTATAAGTTCGCTGTATGGTTCGTATGGTATGAGGCCCGGCAGTATGCCCAGGCTAAATGACATATCGGCTTAACAGGCGAAACTTGAAGCCAGCAGGAAATAATGGTCGTAGTGAGGGATAAGCGGTCATGCCGTCTGTGTGGTGGCTAGGTACAACGGTTTCTGATCGGTAGAATAAAGGTCTAATGACGGCGCTTCGTAGGGAGTGGGAATGCAGGACGTGTTGATCCACGTGTGGGAAAAGATTTTTTGGATAATGCTTTGGGCGGTTCGCTACCTGCCGGCTACGTTGGCCCTCTTAGGAATAGCATTGGTAGTGGGTGTTAAAAATAGCCAAACATGGTGGGGACGAGTCGTACTGCTTCTGTTTGGTCTTGTAACGCTTCTGGTCGCAATGACCATTCAGATTCTTTCCTCATCCCCTCCTGCTTAAGCCGTTTTAAGTGGCGATCTTGCAAGCGCTGGTTAGCAACCAACCCTTGCAAGATCAGTAAGATCCGTTAACTGCGGCAAGCCTTAAGGTCAACATTTCCAACGTATTTATTGCCGTGCCCCATAATGCACGCTAAGCGCTGATTTCTTTGCCGTTCCCAGCGCTCGGCCGGATACTGTTTGTTCCAAGCCGAATACAGCTGCTGGTCCTGCTTTGATAGGCGAAGATTGTACCGTTCACTCATATACAGGTAGGTGCGGGCAACCATGCCGCGAATTTCAGGGCGGGGCATGGCTTTCTTGGCTTTAAAATCTACAACCATCTGGCAGGCCCCGTACTGGGTCGGTTTCTGAGGCAGCCAGCCAAACGAAAAATTACTGCGGTCGCCATTAACCTCGCCGATGACCGGTACAAGGTTAAAGAGATCAGCTTCTGCCTTCTGATAAACCGGGTCGTTTGATGTGCAATTCTTCCGTCCGCCTTTTTGCCAGCATTGACGCTGATGACCAATAACCCAGGCAGGTACGATGTGCTCCCACTCGATTCGAGAGGCTCTGGTCGCATTTTTGCGGGGTACGTAGCCACAGCTTTTCAGGTCTACAGTCTTGCCGGTGTAATGGCAGCCGCAATAAAAGTCTACCGGTTGCTGTTTGTAGACTTTAGCGCCTATTAGCTTGGCTTCACGAAACGTGCGGGGAGCTTCTGCATAAGCTGGGATGATAAAAAAGAAAAGGGAAAGGAGAGAAAAAATACGAAACATGGCCGGGCTCGATAAGTAAATCGGCGCGGATGGTAACGGGCAATTTAGCTCTTGCGGGGGTTAGTAGGGCTAAAATGAGAAGCAGTTCACTGTATGGATAGACAGTTATCTGGCGGATAAGTGATCGCTAGCTGCTCGAGGCCTGACGAGTCGCTAGCGATTAAGCGTTATCGGCGTGAGCGCTTGGCAGCTTTCTCCCACTGGCCAATCATCTCAAGAGTAAGACGCTCATTCCAAGCGCCTAGCTCGATATTCTGAGCAAGCAGCTTTTTGCGGGCGGCCGCCAATAGGTGGTGTAGGGACGTCGGATTGCAATAAATAGCGGTGCGGATACGCCCAGACTCGAAGTGGGTATTTCCTTGGAGATCTATAGCCTTAAAGGCAAAAGTGCCGCGAGAGTCACGGCTAGTGAATTGGCACTCCAAAGGTGCCAGGGCAGCTTGTATTCTGGAGCGGGCAGCATCGTAGCGTGAGGGTTGCATGTCAGTATGCTTAGAACGACTGTTTGAGATGGCACACTGACACTAAGTTTATACAGTAGTTCGGTAGACGAGCTTGTTTGATCCTTTAATTGTTAAAGATGTCTATTTTGCAGGTGAGGGATACCGATGATTTCTATTTTTTTCTATCTCTGACCATGCAGACAATCATGGCGATGGTGCCAATAATCATCGTAGCAATACCAAAGCCTAACTGGATTTTGGCTTTGCTTTGGTCGCACACTTCAGCGACAGCGCCATGGGCAGGGCAGCCTCCAGTCGTGAACCAGTAGGCATTGCCCAGAAGTAACATGCCGAAGGCGCAAGCGATAAACGCAGTGAGCGCCAAAAATAATACTGTGCGTAACATGAAGACTCTCTCGGTAAAACAATAATGGACGCCAATCAGGCTATCTGCGATGCGGAAGGTGCTACCTGCTACGTATCGGTTTAGCCTCTAGCCTCATTATAACCCTCTTGGAGGGAGAGAAAGGCAAGAACCAATCCAGGGTAAGGGTGCCCAACCCATTAACGGTTATTCCCTAGGAGATAGCAGCATGCCTGAAACTGATAAAATCAATCCTGACCAAATCGATCTTGATCCCGAGATTCAGCCTGATCCCAAGGAGGCCCCTGTTCCTCTGGAGTCTGACGAAGAGGCAGAAAGCCAGTAAGTAAGCACTGTCGACTCATTTATAATGTTATTGCTTCTATAAATGAGTCGTGCTGCTTTTGGTCCTGGGCGATAACAACTATTGACGGTAGTAAGACTCGCCTTAAGCCCAGATTGATAATTAGCGATAGGTCCAGTCAATATTCAACAAGTTGAGTTTTTGAGCCCGGAGACGACGCTTATTGAGCTCATCACTGTGGGGTGGGAAATCCAACTCCACATGCTCCCCGCCATGTTGCTGCAGTACGTATAGAAGGGCAGTGCCTTCATCGATATTGGCCGGTGCATTGGGGATGGCCAGTTCTCTTGGTTCTCCTGCCTCTTCGTAAGTAATAACCAGGTTGCCTGCGTTGCTCATGCTTTTACTCCCTTGGTGGTGTATTCGACGAAGCTGCTTCTTTTGACGAGCGAATATCAAATTCATTCCTTTCAAAGTCCAACGAGCAGATTTCAGATACTTAGGGGCGCTCTTTGCTCGTTCGCTAAGGTACATACATCACACTTTAGAGTGATGTGAATTGTCGAGCACTCATAGGCGCATTGAAAATCCTGCCACGCTTTAGGGAGGGTTTAATGCTGTTGTATACATGCCGATGGGTAGTTCAAGGAATTCTTTTTGTCTGTCTGTTGATGGCCATGTTTGGTCCTCAAGTGACATGGCGCTATTTCGTCGCTCGCCGCATTGCTTCCCGTCTGGGCATACAGCGTCTGTTCGACCTGAATGCTCTGGCTATTGGGTTCTTGTTGCTGGTCAGCTTCTTCGTTATACGGTGGAGTACTCATCCCCTCTCTTGATGTACGGTAAGCCATATTTACAAAGTAGCTCTTGTTGCAAAGCGCTTTGAGTCCGTATGGTAGAGCTTTATGTAAATGATAAGGCAGTGTAATGACTTGGAAGTTGGGTTCTCTGGCAGCGTTGATTTCTTCCTTGGTTCTTGTAAGTGCCTGTAGCAGCTCTCCAGAGTCAGGCAGTAACGAGCGTGCCAGTGGCGCTACGGCGCCATCGGCCACGCTTGGCAGTGGTTGTAATTCAGATGCTGCACAATATGCGGTAGGTAAGACAGCGACACCTGAACTCTTCAAGCAGCTTGAGGAGCGCTCCGGTGCCAAAATGACCCGTCTTGTTCGTCCGGATGATGCCATGACCATGGACTTCAACTCGGAGCGCCTGACTGTCACAACTGACGAGGCTCTGGTTATCAAGACGGCTCGTTGCGGCTGACGCTTTGCAGGCAGGTCAGCGCTCATTCTTCAATTGGCGTTGACCTGCTGTACCCGCGTTAAATGAATCTGTCGCTACAGCGGATAGGATGGCTTCCGCTTGAGTCTATCGTATAGACATAGACCAAAAGGAGAGATCGATGGGATTACGAATCTTTGGCGATCACCGCGCCTGGGCAAGTGCAGTAGAAAGCGAGAAAGGCATTGAGGCCTTTATTGCGATTCAAGGGCAGGGGAAAGAGGATGAGGCTCTCCATCGAGTAGCGACAGACCGTACCTTTACGGACCTGATGGAGGCAGAGCGCGCGGCAGATGAAGTCCTGCAAAAAATGACAGGTATTACCGCCGACAGCAAACCCCTATTCGACGAGCCCTGAAGTTTTTGAGCGCATATAAAAAAGCCCCGTCATGACGGGGCTTTTTTAGAGGGAGTGGATTAAACCACTTCAACCTCTTGTGCTTCCATACCTTTCTGGCCTTTGGCGGCCACGAAAGATACAGCCTGACCTTCTTTCAGGCTCTTGAAGCCAGCAGCCTTGATCTGACGGAAGTGAACGAACAGATCAGCACCACCGGAGGACGGGGTGATGAAGCCAAAACCTTTCTCATCGTTGAACCACTTAACAGTACCGTTTTCGCGATTAGCCATGGTGTTTTTTACCTTTTCAAAAATTAAGTTTCGGTTAAGGGAAGTCTTGACCGAGACTGAGCACTGAGTGTAACGGAGTCGTAACGATGTTGGATCTGTATCTAAACACCATGTTGCGATTCACAGTAATGCACGGGCACAGCAGGATCATATTACGACCATATGTGATCATTTGAAAAGACCAAAAGTTCATCTAATGATCAAACCCATGATTGCAGGCTGTCCGGTCAGCTATATGGACCACTGAAAAAACACTTTTACTTCCTTGAACTGGCCATAAATTCAAAGAAAAGTACAAGGATCTTTATTTTTTGAAAACTCGGCATTTGGCAGATAAAAAAGACTGCTTGAAGCGAAAAAAGATGGAGCAGGGCGACTGAGAGGGGCGTTGAGTTGGAAACTGAGGCAGGCAAGGCCAGGTTAGAGGCCTTGCCTGCTATCAGTATCAGGGGTTACTTCTGAGGCAACGCAAAGGCAACTACATAGTCGCCTTGGCGAGTACCCAGAGAGCCATGACCACCGGCATAAACAAGGATGTACTGACGTCCATCCTTGCCGGTATAAGTCATCGGTGTAGTCTGGCCGCCTGCTGGCAGACGACCTTCCCACAGTTGCTTGCCGTTACGAACATCATAGGCGCGCAGATACTGGTCCAGCGTACCGCTCAGGAAGGCCAGGCCACTGGATGTCATGAAAGCCCCACCCAGTGCCGGAACACCCATGGGAAGCGGCATTGGAACAGGCGAGCTGTCACGTACAGTGCCGTTCTTGTGCTTCCAGATGACCTGGTTGGTGGTCATGTCAACAGCAGCCACATAACCCCATGGCGGTGACTGGCAGGGCAGGCCCATGGGAGACAGCAAGGCACCCATGATCACACCGTACGGTGCGCCTTTGTTGGGCTGAACGCCCTCTGTCTCACTCTTGCGAGCCGGGCCGCCTTCCACGTCTTCACGTGCCACGAGCTTGGACGTAAACGCCATGTAGCTGGGCGAAAGAAACATCACCTGACGGATAGGATCCACGGCGACGCCACCCCAGTCGAATACACCGAAGTTGCCCGGATAAACGATCGAACCCTGCAGCGAAGGCGGCGTGTAGATGCCTTCATAGCGATGCGATTTGAACGTGATACGGCAAAGCATCTGATCCAGAGGTGTCACGCCCCACATGTCCGCTTCCTTGAGTGTCTGCGGCATCATGTTGAGTTCGGACATTGGCTGCGTGGGGGAAGTATGATCGCCTTCCACCGCACCCTGCGGAACGGGAGTTTCGTGAATGGGAACGATGGGCTGACCGTTGGTGCGATCCAGCACATAGAGGCTGCCTTGCTTGGTGGATGCAATCAGGCCCGGCTTAATGCCGTCAGCAGTCTTGATATCCATCAGCGTCGGCTGGCCACCTATGTCCATGTCCCACAGGTCGTGGTGAGTGAACTGGTAGTTCCAGCGTACTTTGCCGGTATTGACGTCTAGCGCAACGACACCAGCGCTGTATTTTTCAGCCTCTGGCGTACGCATGCCACCGTATTGGTCGGGCGTTTGGTTGCCCATTGGCAAATAGATCAGTCCAAGCTTCTCGTCCACGGACATGACCGACCATACGTTCGCAGAGTTGCGGGTATAGGTTTGGCCAGGCTGGATGGGATCGGTAGCCTCAGGGTTACCACTGTCCCAATTCCAGACGAGGTGGCCATCGTGCACGTCATAGGCGCGAATAACGCCAGAAGGCTCGTCAGTTGAAGCGTTATCCGTTACATGGCCGCCAATAATGACCAAGTCACGGGTAACCGACGGCGGCGAGGTGGAGTAGTAGCCACCTGCAGTGAAGCCGCCGATGTTTGCGCCCAGGTTGATGGAGCCTTTATCACCGAAGTCTTCACACATTTTGCCCGTGTCGGCATTCAGTGCGATCAAGCGAGTGTCCGCAGTAGGCAGGAACAGACGGCGAGGGCAGGAATTGCTGGCCGGTGCCGTAGCGTCTGCAGGTGCAGGAGCCGCTTGCGTGGTGCCTTGAGCGTCGGCCTGAGCATAGATGGCATCATCATGATAGGCCACGCCACGGCAGGTCATATGTGCCCAGCCCTTGAAGCTATCAGCACTCTGAGTGCTCAGCTTGGGGTCAAAGCGCCACAGCTCTTTGCCGGAGTCAGGGTCCAGGGCAATGACTTGGCTGTGGGGTGTGCAGACGTAGAGCTTTCCATTGACCTTGAGTGGAGTGTTCTCGGCTGTCGTTTCCTGCGGGTCGTTCGGCCCTGGGATATCACCGGTACGATAGGTCCAGGCTACTTCCAGCTGATTCACGTTCTCGGGTGTGATCTGATTCAGCGGAGAGTACTTGTCTCCAAATGAAGTGCGGCCATAGGACTGCCAATCGCCATCAGGCATGGAAGGAGCTGCATTCACAGTACCTGCGCTGGCACGATCCAGGCTACCCTCGATGTTATGTGGGTTGGTGAATTGGCTGGCCACTGCAGCTGCACCAGCCAGAACAACCGCACCGGTCAGTGGCATGGCGCCTACTGAGCTGAGCCCAGCTTTGCGAGCCATGGGGCGACGTATCCAGGGCAGGAGTAGAACAATGCCTACGACGAACCATAGCGACAGGCGTGGAACGAGCTGCCACCAATCCAGGCCAACTTCATAGAGCGCCCAAAGGGTTGAGGCGAACAGAATGAAAGCAAACAGTGGAAGTGCCGCCCGACGGGCAAGCACCAGAAGAATACCAGTGATAAAAACACCGGCACCCGCGAGGGCGTAATAGAAAGATCCTCCTACGGTAATCAGTTTAACGCCACCAACGAGCATGGCGAGGCCGATCAGCGCAAGGACGATACCAACTAACGTAGAAAAAAGACGCGTTTTTGCAAACGGTCCACTCGTTTCGTTCATGAGGGCAATACCAGATTCTTAAAATAGGATTCACCGGACTTGACCATTAGGGCTGTCCGGGAGTTGCACGGGAAAGGATGTTGGAATTCTTATAAAAACAATCTTATACCGTCTGTCACGCTCTGCGCAGATTCAAGTTAGGCAAAGGTGTTTTGTGGATTTGTGCAAAGGCGAAACTGAGAGGTAGTTTGAATTATTACGCACAGTCAGATTTTTCTGATAGCCGCTAGAGAGAGTCGAGGTGTCTCCATGGAAAGCTGAGGTTATTGGCCTTCCTTGTTCGTGGACTATCAATGTGCTTAAGCGCTTAGAAGAATCTTGAATCAACTTCTTGGCAGCGTAACCGTGAGCCGGAGCTAGAACAGGGTGGTCATAACGCTCATAGACTTTCACTGTTTGGAGTAGCACTGCATTGCCAACCCTTATTCGCCGTAAGTACCGATTCCTGCATAAAACCCTTTCCTATACGGGTTGGTCTTTGTTTTGGCTGCTTATCTGGGACATTGTTGTCACTGTCGATTTTATGCTGTTCGTCGATGATCGAATGAGCCTTCCTACAATGCCCTTAACGCTGCTGGGCTCTGCCTTGGCAATGTTAGTGAGTATACGAAATACCAGTGCCTACAATCGTTGGTGGGAGGCTCGTACGCTATGGGGCGGCATGGTTAATAGCTCACGCAATTTTGCCCGACAGGTCCTCATTCTGATTGATGATCCTGGTGATGCCTTCAACCCTATCAAAGAGGTGCTGTTTCGGCGTCATGTGGCCTATGTGAATGCTTTGGTAACCCACCTTAAGAAGACGCCGGTTTCAGATCGTCTCCAGGAGCTGCTGCCTGATGAAGAAGTTGCTCGAAGCAGCGATACCAATAATTTTCCTAATGATATTTTGAGTGGCTCGGCGGCGCTGATTGCCCAGGAATATAAGGCGGGGCGTCTGGACAGCATACGCTTGGCGCGCCTTGAGTCGACGATGGTGGATATTTCCAACTGGCAAGGTGGTATGGAGCGCATTGCCAATACGCCGTTGCCATATCCCTACGTGTATTTCCCGAGGCTGTTCATAACGCTGTTCTGCCTTATCGTACCGATAGGGCTCGTTGAGTCATTAGGCTGGTTCACGCCTTTGGCCTCAAGCGTGGTTGGCTTTATGCTGCTAGCCCTCGAGAAAATCGGGACTGATCTTCAAAGCCCATTTTCTGAAAGCCAGCACCAGATACAGATGACTGACCTCTGCGCGAACATCGAGAAAAATCTTGCGTCCATGCTCAGGGAGTCGGGGAACGCTTCTGCTCGCTCCAATGAGTAGTATTGGAGGCTGGCGTTACGCCTACAGTACTCATAATGGGCTGGCCTGTTTGTGAAGTCATGCCCGACTGAACCTGATCACGAAGGTTGCGGTTAGAGCTTTCTTGTCTGTCAATCACCTGGGCAAGAGGCGTGTAATGGATACAGCCGTACCAGATGACGACTGGAAAGAGGGCATGTAGCACTAGGCGGGCTGCCAGAGCCCATTCGGGTAAGGCTGGGAACAGGCCTGCATGCTGCCATGTGTAGAAGTGGACAGGTAGCATAAGAAGGGTACATACGAAAAGAACGCTACCTGCATAGCGGCGCAATTCCTTGAACAGTACCGCCACGGCTACCATCATTTCCAGAATGCCGCCAAAGCAGACAACGGCAAAGCGATAGGGTACGTCGATAGGGACAAGTTTCACGAAAAAGCTGGCCATGAATAGATGGGCGAAGCCTCCGACCATGAACCAAGCCACCACGAGCGCAACGGCTTGTTTTTGATAGCGCATATGCAGGCCCCTATCTGAATTCCTATAAGGGTATGACTGCTTTTTTGTGATCTTGCTCACTCACTTGCTGACTTCTAGGTCAAATACATTTGCGGACGGCTTGTGATTGAACCGATACCGGTAGGTGCCTCTCTATTGATAAATGCTCTGTCTGTGTAGCAGCGTGACCACGATGTGTCACTTTCCTGCCTCACTACAGATCGGTTCTAAAGCCTGGAGAGATGACTATGGAACTCCCTGTAAAAGACCTCACAACCTTATTCGATCAGCTGGGTCTGGATTCAGATCAGGCTAGTATTGATGCCTTCGTTGCAAAGCACTATCCGCTTCCCGATGACGTCAAGATTTCCGAAGCTCCTTTCTGGACACCCAGCCAGGCGGCCTTCCTAAAAGAGGAAATCATGAATGATGCTGAGTGGGAGCCGATTGTCGACGAGCTCAACGTGCTGTTACACCAGAACAAGGCCTCTTAGGCTATTTGACGTGCAGCAAAGCCATTAAGCGGTGGGTTTAAACCCACCGCTTTGCTGTGTAGGCCTTAACTCATCCAGTTTGCCAGTCCCGCTGTGCTTCCTCGCAAGTTCTGGCCAAACGGACAGTAGCGCCTTCCACGCTTTCTACCCATTCCAGTGGAATCAGGTGATATTGCCCTTGAGCATCTGGATCACTTCGTTCCAGCTTAAGCTTGTTGCGATCTACAATGTCGTAGACCTTGCCAACATGCTCACCATCGGAGCCTAGGACATCGGCTTGAACAGGGATTTTTTCGACATCAACCATCGAGACTTCTCCAGCAGATAGAACAAAAGGATTCTGTAAGTTGTGTGCTTAAGATCCAGCCGCTTATTCAGAGGTTTGTTAAATGGCTAACGTTCTGGTTGAGCGACAAGAGGCGTTTTGTGCTCTTCTGATGGAGTAGGAGAACTACCCTATGGCAATCGCTCTCTGACTGACAGGCAGCCGTGTTTAAGGCTGCATTGGCTAAACCTGTTAAGGAGCAAAGGTGATGATCGAGTTATATGGTATGGGCAGCCCCAATGTCCTGAAAGTTGTGTTGATGCTGGAAGAGCTGCAACTGGCTTACCGCTTCAAGCATATACACGTCTGGAAGGGCGAACAGTTTACGGATTCCTTCAAGGCCCTTAATCCGAACAGCAAAGTCCCTGTGTTGATCGATCCTGATGGGCCAAGCGGGGAGCCTTATCGTGTATTCGAGTCAGGTGCGATTCTGCAGTACCTGGCCGAGAAGAGTGGCAAGTTCCTTCCTGCAAATGGCACGGAACGTTACGACGTCATGCAGTGGCTGATGATCCAGTTGACCGGAATCGGACCCATGTTTGGTCAGTATGTCCACTTTACGCGCTTCGAGCCTGAGGTCTCCGCCTACGCCCGCTCGCGGTACACCACCGAAGTATTGCGTCTGGTTGAATTGGTCGACCAGCGCCTGGCTACTCATGCTTATCTAGGAGGGGACACATATTCAATTGCTGATATCGCAACGTATCCCTGGATGGCAATCCTGGAATTTCTGGGCTTGCCTCACGAGCGCTATACCCATTTGACGCGCTGGTTAGGCGATATTTCAAAGCGACCCGCCGCGATTCGTCTGGTCGAAATGACTAAAGAGATCCAAGCGGAAGGGGCTGCATCCCGCTCAGAGGCTACACCAGATGACTACGATCGCATGTTCGGTCGTGGCCAATATGCTCGGGCGCTGTAACACATAGAGAAGGCATGGACGCCTGATTCAGGAATCTACCAGCTCTTTTAGAAAACAGGTCAATGCATGGCCTGGATCGTCATGGTCTGACGAAATCATACGAATGCCCCATTGGCTTAGAATTTCTTCCTGTACCGGGTTGGGCATATGGGAGAACACATAGGAGATGGGTCTAACGCCGGAGGGCTCATACTTGCTCCACATTTTTGAAAGCTTGTGGAAGAGCAATCGGATATTGGTATCCGAAAGGCTGTAGCCGATGAACAGGACGGCCTTGCTCAAGGTGTCGGCTCTTAACTTGATGTCCAGCGGCGTCTCGAACTGGAGCCGTTCGTAGTAACTGGTTTCAGCCAGGACGATTGAGGAGTCGTCGTCAAAGTCACCGTGGAATTTGATGATCTGTCGGATATTGTCCTGTGCCTTTGCTAAATCACTGGCATTGGCAATCTTGACGTACTCTCTCTGGTAGGCGTCATGGGCATACTCCAGCCAGCGGTCGTAGTTAGTGGTGTAAATTGCAGAAAATTTACCTTGTACGATCAGGCGGTGTATTTGCGAGGTAGTGATATCAATGTTCTGGTGCCACTCTCGATCCATCCAGCTTCTGAGCGCACCGATATTGCCTTTCTTGATGCGGTAATACTCAGCCAGAGCAAGAAAGTTGCCGTAGGTGTCAAAGACGTCAGGGTCATAGTCGAGCTGAACAGCAATCTCGTCAATCAACTGTTTCCAGGGCGGTAACCCGAGATTGGCCGATACGCCAGCGCCCACGAACAGGATCAGCCGGTTGTTACGATAGGCATCCCTAAGGGTTTCCATTTCAATGCCCCTCGATAAAGCTGACAAACTTCTCTAGTGCCTGTCTTCGCATGGAATACTCATGCTTACGCGGACCTAGTTGGGCAAAGGTTTGATCAAGCCCATTGGGCATAAATACGCAATCCCATTCAAAACTGCTATCGCCTGCTGGCTGCTCAGTAATTCGCCCAGGGACCGCACCTTCAAAAAAGTACTTCTTACGACCATCGCAGTAGCCAATCAGCGTCTTGGCCACGGCTGAAGGATCGTCGAGATGGCCTATGATGGAGGAGAAACGCTCCGCCAGTAGTTTGTCCCAGAAGAGCTGTGTAAGGCCCGCTGGAAAATTATTCAGGCTTTTGATGTAGAGCCCGGTATGTTCCACGAAAACCGGTTTGCCGACCAGCCGAAAAGCTTTGAGCAGTTTGTCACTAACCAGTTGGCACACGTCTTCGGTTTGTAGCTCATCGATTTTGATCTGATAGGGAATAATTTCGATGCGTGTGCTGGCGAGCAGGCTGGAGACCTCCTCAATCTTGCGTGTATTGCTGGAAATGAATCGAATTTTCATGGCAGACCTGCAACGGCATGACGATTCCCTTGGGCAGTTCACTATTCCTGTGATTTAGAGGGAAATTCCTTGCTGTGGGTTCGCATTGGCAAGGGCCGGTGGTCGGCAGAGGGCGGCCAACTAGTCACTTTTCAATCAGGTGTTGCAGGGCAAGTGCGTTCGGTACGGCTGCGCCACTGGCTGTATTGTCGAAAATACACCACGTGGAGACGCCTTTTTGCTGATGGTTAGTGAGGGCTTGGGCCATTGTCTCAAGTGCGTCATGGGCATACGAGGAGTGATAGATCGTTGGCGAGCCATGCAGACGATAGTAGGCAATGCCAGGCCAGGCACTTGGCTTATCGCCGCCTGCCAGCGGTGAGGGATCAGCCGCTACCTGGCCGATTTGATGTGTGATCAATATGGCTTGCGCTTCGTCTTGCAGCCAGCTGGGATGACGTGGTTCTAGGACGGCTGGCCCGTTATAACGCGCTCTGAAGTCGTCTAGAAACGCATCGGCAACTTCGGCGTTAAAGGCCAGGGAAGGAGGAAGCTGAATCAGCAGACAGCCTAGCTTTTCGCCAAGGTGCCCACATTCTGACAAGAAGCCGTTCAAGAGCCCGCCGCATTGAGCGAGGCGTTGAATATGAGTGATCTGCCTGGGTATTTTAACGGCGAAGCGAAAATCTTCTGGGGTCGATTCGGCCCATTTTGCGTAGGTAGCAGGTTGGTGAGAGCGATAAAACGACGAATTGATTTCGACGGCGTTAAAGCGACCTGCATAACGCTGTAAATGTGTTCCATCTACAGGAAATTCGGGCCACTGAGAACGTGGCAGGCTCCAGCCGGCACAGCCAATATACGAAAATGCATTCAAGAACAGCATCAACCTGTAGTGTCTGATCTGTATTTGACTGGTGAATCAGTTGATCGATCCTGCCGCTCTGCATGAAGCAGAGCGGCAATACCTATTAGAAGCGAAAGGCCTGACGACCAATCAGCAGCCATTTCTCGTCCTGTTTTTGCCAGATCTGGAAGTTTTCAATTTCGGTCGGGGTGAGCTTGCCGCTATTGATGGCTTGCGCAGAAAAATGATTACGCACCAATGCCACGTCTCCAGACAGGGTGATCTTCTGGTTAAGCATCTTCAGCTCTTTGAAAGCGCTTTTCCCTGTCTCAATATCTGAAATGAAAGCCTTCTTGTCCTGGATATTGCCACTGGAGTGACCGTATGTGAGGTTCTCTGCCGTCAGAGCGTTCAAGCTGGCAATATCTTTGTGCCACATGGCTTGAGTAAGCTTGTCTACGGCCTCGGCTACAGCATTTTCATCTGAGGACGTAGCGGCCATAGCATAGCCAGTGAAAAGGCACAGCACGCCAGCGATCAGTTTGGTTTTTCGCATGAGCATTTCCTTGTTGTTGTAAGCGATGCGGGGTCAAGACAGTTGCACAGGCGGCTACGGAAAAATTATTGATTCGTGAGTCGTCATACAACTTGGTTGTTTGTAGACGTTTCAAGAGAAGGCGTCAATCTGCCGTGTGGTTGCTTGGAGAAAGGGTATGCGCTGCTCGAGGGCTAGACCTCCCAACAAGCAGCGAGGCGGGATATTTAAGCGTGTAGCGAGAGAAAGTCTTTCCAGGCAGAAGGAACATTATTGAGTTGCAGATACTGAAGGCGCTCGCTTTCATCCAAGCGGCTCCAATACGGCGTCCAGTGCTGACTCCACCAAAATGCCAACTCACCTTGCAGTGTCTCCATGCAGCTTACATCTACCGATGGAAACGCCTGCCAAGGGGCGGGAGGTGCTATTTTCTGAGCATGGATCGAGGCTAGGAGGGCAGGCGAATCTGTAACCAGATTGAGCAGTACACCGCCAAACTCGCATTGCATGCGCAGTATCAATTTCTCGCCTGCATCGTTGCGGTAAAGCGTCTGCTCGGGCGTGCTCGACACAGGCGTAAAGCCCAGTTTCATCAGCGAAGCCCCCAGCCCCATTTTGCCTTGGTGGCAACTCATGACCTGTAGCTGATAGGCCCGGATCCCAAGCGCTTCAAGACTTTCTGCTCCTTCCTGATCAATGTTGAGAGGCGGGTGATCAAACAAAGGAAATTCGGTGCCCAATTGTTCAAGCTGGCGATCGATGTCTTCGAAGGTGCGCTTGGAGACCAGACGCTTTAGCAAGAGGAGAAAACCGGTACCGTGGAGCTGAGGGTGCGATGTCATGGGGGCCTCCTGGCGCGCGTCTGGACTATATGGTCTTAAGACCTGAAACGGACCGTTTTGCTTCAAGGCCAGTAAAGAAATTTCCAGCGGCGCGAAACGGATAGCAGGACGGCTGCTCTAGCCGAACTGTGCATATTCAACATAACCGCATCATATGACTGAAGCATGAATCGGTCGGTCATTACAGCGGGACGTATTCCAAGGCAATTAGGGGCTTGTTCTGCCGGTAGCGCTGGAATTTATCGATGAGCGATTCCGGTAGGGCAGGATCTGCTTGAAAGCCGCTGGCCTGGTATAAGGGCATCAGTTCGGGATGGCAGAATAGCCACACCGGAGACTGCGTATGGTGAACGGCAAGATTGAGCAGTCTTCCTGCAATGCCCTGACCGCGCTCCGGGTGAGCTACGAAGAGTCCCGTTAGCCAGTAACCGTGCTCTACAGGGCTAAGGTTCAAGGCGCCCAGGATTTCCTGCCGTCTGGCTACCCAGTAGTGCACGCCATCTCCCTTGGCGGTGCGCATGGCGCTGCCGTGAGCACGGTAAAACTTATCGATAAGTGGACGACGTTCAGGAGAGAGTAGTTTGTACTGCAGTTCGCTCATGGCTATTCAGTGGTAGGACGCATTCAGGTTTCAGGTGACTCGCTGGCCAACTGCTCTAATGCACGCCTTACCATTGCTGCATATTCGGTCGGGCTTAGGCTATACAGCTCGGTAGCTACCCAGGGTAGCCAGCGTGTACCCATTTCATTTCGTCTGGCATACAGGCGCTGTGCTTCAGCTGTTGCACGCGCGGCATGTTCTTGATGAAAGTCGGCTCGGCTCATGGGAGGCCTCTTGCAAAGAGCTACCATGATAAAACCGAACCGACTGGGTGCCTACCTTAACCGGATTAGACGCGATCAATCCCTGGCGGTGTAGCAATCAATCAATGCTTACCCCAAGGAACGCATTATGGCCTAGCGGGCTCATCACATAGCCCTGCACATTCTTGCGCATTGGCATAAAAGCCGTGGAGTGGGCGATCGGAGTATTGGGCACCTGCTCCTTCATGCGTACCTGCGCCTGACGGTAGAACTCGGTCCGCTCGGCTTGCTCAGAAATACGCTTGCCAGCTTTTACGAGATCATCGTAAGTTTTGTCGCACCACATGGAGTAGTTGTTGCTGCCAATGGCATCGCAGCCATAGAGCGTGCCTAGCCAGTTGTCCGGGTCACCGTTATCGCCTGTCCAACCGACCAGGATGGTGTCCTGTTCGCCGCTTTTCGCGCGCTTCAGGTACTCGCCCCATTCGTATGTCACGATTTCGGCGTTGATACCGATCTTGGCCCAGTCGTTCTGGATCATTTGGGCCATCAAGCGGGCGTTGGGGTTATAGGGACGTTGTACCGGCATCGCCCAGAGGGTGATTTTGGTGCCTTCTTTAACGCCAGCCTGCTTGAGAAGCTCCTTTGCCTTAACCGGGTCTCGCGGCAGATCCTTGATCGTTTCGTTATAGGACCATTGACTTGGTGGCATTCCATTGACTGCAAGTTGCCCTGCACCCTGAAAGACAGCATCAATAATGTTTTGCTTGTTGATTGCCATGTCGAGCGCCTGACGCACTTCCAGCTTGTCCAGCGGCGGATGCTGAACGTTGTAACCGAGGTAGCCGATGTTATAACCAGGGCTGCTCATGACCCTCAGATTATTATCTTTCTCAAGCGAGGCAATATCTGCGGGGTTAGGGTAAACACTGACATGGCACTCACCGGCTCGCAATTTTTGAGCGCGTACGGCCGAGTCGGTATTGATGGAGAAAATCAGGTTGTCGAGTTTAACCTGCCCCGGTTGCCAATAGTCCTTGTTGCCCTTGAAGCGGATCATGGCGTCTTTCTGGTAACGGCTAAAAACAAAGGGGCCAGTGCCAATGGGCTTTTGGTTGATCTGTTCAGCCTTGCCCGCCTTGAGCAACTGGTCGGCATATTCTGCCGAATGAATACCCGCAAAACGCATTGCCAAGTTTTGTACGAAGGCAGCGTCACGTTCGTTCAGTGTGAAGCGAACCGTATGCTCGTCCACCTTTTCGACCCGAGCAATATTCTTGTCCAGGCTCATGCCCGTAAAATAGGGGAATTCACTGGGGTACGCCTTACGGAACGGGTGCTCCTTGTCCAACATACGCTGGAAGGTGAATACCACATCGTCGGCATTGAAGTTACGGGTTGGCTTGAAATAGTCCGTCGTATGGAATTTCACACCTTGCCGTAGAAAGAAGGTGTAAGTCTTGCCGTCTTCGCTGATATCCCAACGCTCTGCAAGCGCAGGAATGGCTTTGGTGCCGCCTCGCTCGAACTCGGCAAGCCTGTTGAAGATCGTACTGGCCGTCGCATCATGGTCGGTTCCTGCCGTATAAAGGCCAGGGTCGAACCCTGCCGGACTGCCTTCCGAACAATAAACCAGGTTACTTGCAGCCTGAGCGGATAAAACGTTGAACACGCAACCAGCCGTGACCAACGCTGTAAAAAGCGTTTTGAACATGAGCCGTTTCCTTAAAGCGTGAGGTTCAGCGAAACGAGTACGCTACCGTGGCTCAGGATTACCGGCAGGATTTAAATGAAAGCAGATGTTTCTGGATACAGAATCAGGCGAGCGGTTTGCTCAGCTTGATTTCAACCAAGTCAGCTCCGGCTCTTGAAATCGTTTTCTTGGTATCTGTTACATCGAAACCATGCTGTTGATAAAAAGCCAGGGCAGCAACATTGTCCTGCAATACCCAGAGGAAGACTTGAGCCACCGGGGGGTGACTCAAAGTAGAAAAGTAGTGGTTGAGCAATGCTGTGCCAACGCCGGTACGGTAGTGCTGGGGCGCTACATAAATGGCGTGGATCTCTCGCCTGGAGGCGTTTTCAGGCACATCACGATCTTCACCACAGGCGATCCAGCCCAGTGCTGCTCCATTGCGCTCAGCAACCCAAACCTCTGCGTTATCTGCCTCTAATTTTGACTGCCAGTAAGCGCGTCTGGGTTCGTGTTGAAGGCTATCTAGTAGCGCTTGCGGAACGATGCCTCGGTAAGCGGTGCGCCACGATTCGACATGGATCGTAGCAATCGCTGCGGCATCTCCCGGCGTAGCTGCTCGTACGTTCATCAGGCTCTCCTGTAGCAGGGCCAGTACCTTTTCCTCATTCAAGCCTAGTGCATTTTTTGGCCAGGTTATAGTATCGCAAGGCCCGATCCAGACGGGTTTTCTTACACTTATAACTGAATGGCCGCATGGCCCGCGCTAATCTTCTCAAGCTGAATCTTCAATGCTCGCCTGCCATTTTGAAACTACGCTGTCTTCGGTATAACGCAATCCTTCTAATGGATACGTCGCGGTTGTATGGAACAAGAGTCAATAGGGAGAGTAAGCATTAATGCGTCTATCTTTGCTGTTTCTGGCTATCAGTGCGTCCCTTGGCAGCTATGCCCTCGCAAACGAAAACCAGTCTGCTGCTAGAGCCGAAACATCTACCCAGGAGGTAAACATGGCAGACAAGAACACGTCGGTCGTTCAGGAGAATCCCTTCTTCCAGGTGAGCACACTGCCATTTCAGGCGCCACGGTTCGACCTGATCCAGGAGTCTGATTTCGAGCCAGCTATTGCTGAAGGTATCCGGCAAAAGCTTGCAGAGGTCGAGCAGATTGCTAATAACCCTGAGCCGCCTACCTTTGAAAATACTTATATAGCGCTGGAGAAAGCCGGGGCCTTGCTGGATCGCGTGATGAGCGTGTTCGGTGCGCTTACAGGCGCCAATACGTCCGATACGCTTCAGCGGATCAGCGAGGAGCAATCGCCCAAGTTGGCTGCGCTAGGTGATGCAATCACGTTGAACAGCAAGCTGTTCGAGCGGCTGCAAACCCTTTACGACCAGCGCGACACGCTTGACCTGACGCCTGAAGATAAGCGCCTTATTGAGGTCACCCACCAGCATTTCGTATTGGCGGGCGCCCGGTTGTCTGATGCCGATAAGGCCCAGCTCAAATCACTCAATCAGGAAGCCGCAACGCTTGGTACGCAGTTTGTAAACCGGCTATTGGCTGCTGCCAAGAATGGCGCCGTGCAAATAAACAGTAAGGAGCAGCTTGCAGGGCTTTCCGAACCTGAGCTCAAGGCGGCCGAGCAGGCTGCCCGTGACCGTAATCTTGATCAGCAATGGTTGCTCACCCTTCAAAACACCACGCAGCAACCCTGGCTGGCGTCTCTTTCCAATCGTGATACACGAAAGGCTTTATTTGATGCCTCGTGGAGTCGGGCTGAGAAGGGCGATGCTAATGATACCCGTCAGCTTATTACGCGCCTGGCAAAGGTGAGGGCGGAGCAGGCCAGGCTGCTGGGCTTTCCAGACTATGCTACCTGGAAGCTACAAGACCAAATGGCCAAGAAGCCGGAGGCCGCGCTTGGCTTTATGCGCGATATCGTGCCGGCGGCTACAGCGCGAGCCAAGCGTGAGGCCGCAGATATCCAGGCCGTCATCGACAAGCAGGGTGGCGGCTTCAAGTTGCAGGCCTGGGATTGGCCCTATTACGCAGAGCAGGTCCGCAAGGCACGTTACGACTTGGATGAGTCGCAGATTCGTCCTTATTTCGAACTTAACAACGTGCTCCACAATGGCGTTTTTTATGCGGCACAAGCGCTCTACGGCATTACATTCAAGGAGCGCACAGACATTCCCGTCTACCAGTCGGACGTAAAGGTATATGAGGTGTTCGACAAGGATGGCTCCTCAATGGCGCTGTTCTACACCGATTTCTTCGCCCGGGATAACAAGAGCGGCGGTGCCTGGATGGGCAACTTTGTCGATCAGTCCAGGCTGATGGGTACCAAACCGGTGGTCTACAACGTCTGCAATTTCACCAGGCCCGCCTCTGGACAACCAGCGCTGCTTTCATGGGACGATGTCATAACCTTGTTCCATGAGTTCGGCCATGCGCTTCATGGCATGTTTGCCGACCAGATGTACGGCAGTATTTCAGGCGCCAATACACCGAGCGATTTCGTCGAGTTTCCCTCCCAGATCAACGAGCATTGGGCGGAAGATCCTGAGGTATTTGCCAACTACGCCAAGCACTATGCCACTGGCAAGCCTATGCCCGCCGAGCTGGTCGAGAAAATCAAGACGGCTTCTCGCTTCAACAAGGGCTACGACATGACCGAGCTGCTGGCTGCTGCGCTCCTCGACATGCACTGGCACATGATCAAGGCTGACGAGCCTGAACAAGATGTTGATGCGTTTGAAAAAGCTGCGCTGGAGGAGGACCGGGTGAACTTAAGCTACGTACCCCCTCGGTACCGCTCCAGTTACTTCATGCACATCTGGGGTAATGGCTATGCGGCAGGCTATTACGCCTATATCTGGACACAGATGTTAGCTGACGACGGCTTCAAGTGGTTCAGGGAACATGGCGGCCTTACGCCCGAAAACGGCCAGCGTTTCCGCGACATGGTTCTTTCTCGCGGCAACAGTACCGATCTGGAAAAAGTCTACCGGGATTGGCGCGGTCATGAGCCGGATATCGAGCCGATGCTTATAAACCGTGGCCTGAAAGGCGATAGTGAGGGCTAAGCGTTAAGTCTCAAACAAACGGGCCTGAAAAGGCCCGCTTTCGCTAGGAAAGATTCAAAGCAACTACTGCCGCTGTACCCTCTATGCTCATCGCTTTATCCGTACAGTACGGCATTTGTCATACAGGAGCGTTTAGATATGTGCTCCTGCCTTGCATTATGTTTTAAGAAGGATTTGTCATGACCACGATCGTTACCAGCACTACCGTGCTAGATAACCTCGACATCCATTCGCGCTATGAGGCTGCCAAGTCCATTGCGCAGGAAGCGGCGCAGTTGGGCATGGATTTTTATGCGCGTCGTTCCAGCCTGACGGTAATGCACAAAGGTGGAAACCTACAGGATGTCGTTAGTGTGGCCGACAAGACCCTGGAGGACTTCATCCGAGCACAGCTTTCGGAAAGATTTCCGGAAGATGGTTTTATCGGCGAGGAGAACGGCACAGCAGCACTCGATGCTCGCTGCATCTGGATCATTGACCCCATCGACGGGACGAGCTGTTTTGTAAATGGCTTGCACAGCTGGTGTGTATCCATCGGTCTTATGATCGACGGGGAGCCTTACCTGGGCGCCATTGCTGATCCAAATCACGATGAACTCTTTCATGCATGCCTGGGCCGGGGTGCATTCGTCAACGACACGCCGCTCAAGGCTCATGCTGCCCAGCATGTGCGTGAAGGAGTCGTAGGGGTGGGTACAACGCACCGTCGTGGTAAGGAAAACTTCATACCTTTCCTGATGGGGCTATTGGATGAGGGCGGCATGTTTATTCGTAACGGCTCTGGTGCCCTGATGACGGCCTATGTCGCAGCTGGTCGGTTGATTGGCTATTACGAGACGCTTATCAACAGCTGGGATTGTCTGGCAGGCCTGGTTATGGTCAAGGAGGCTGGTGGCCACGCGAGCGACTTCTTTCGCGGTGAGGGTCTGCTGGGTGGTAATCCGCTTCTGGTTGCGGCACCCGGTGTCTACGAGCAGCTTGCTGGCCTGGTAGGCCCCTCGCTGAATAGCGACTGAGTCTGCTTGGCGTCCAGGCAGGACGTACAGGCAATAAAAGTAGGCTTGCCGCCGGTTATCTATCCGTTAAAGAGAGACGTTTTGATCATCCGAAAGCGGCCTGACGTCCGCTTCTTTCAAGGGCAAAAGGCAGAGGCTGTCTTTTGCCCTTTTCGTAAGCCCTAGCCCGCCAGACCTACATAAACATTCTGCACGTCATCATGGGCATCCAGGGCCTCCAGAAAAGCCTCGACTTCTTCCATTTCAGCGTCGCTCAGGCCTGTGACCGGATTCTTTGGGCGATAGCCCAGGTTGGCTGACTGCACTGTAAAGCCAAGAGGCGGCAGTGCCTTGCACACCGCGTCCATATCGGTGGCGTCACTCAGGAACAAGGTGGCGTTGTCTTCACCTGCTTCGAAATCCTGAGCACCTGCCTCAATGGCGGCAAGCTCGGGATCGGCGTCCGGTGTGTCAGGCGTTGCCTCAATCATGCCTACGTAATCGAAATCCCAGGTCACCGAGCCGGACGCACCAAGCTGGCCCTTGCGGAACAGGACACGGATCTCGGCCACGGTACGGTTCACGTTGTCTGTCAGGCATTCCACGATGACCGGCACACGATGAGGGGTAAAGCCTTCATAGGTGGTGCGCTCGTAGTTGACTGTCTCGCCTAGTAGACCTGCACCTTTCTTGATCGCTCGCTCTAGTGTTTCGCGAGGCATAGAGGCTTTTTTGGCCTGCTCAACGACCAGACGCAAACGAGGATTCATGTCCGGGTCCGGGCCTGAGCGCGCAGCGATCATGATCTCTTTCGACAGTTTGCCAAAGATCTTGCCTTTGGCATTGGCTGCGGCTTCTTTATGTTTGGCTTTCCACTGGGCGCCCATAGTTGTCTCTTCAAGAGGGTAAAGGCGCAAATTCTAGTCCATGCCGCGGGCTTGAGAAGAGTTAAATGATCAATTGTGTGTTGTCTACGATCATTCTGCTTTAGGTACCCAGCCCCCGCCGAGTGCCTGATAAAGCGAAATGACGTTGTTCAGCTGACTCTCGCGTACTTGTACGGCAGCCAGATCCAAATTGAAAAGGTTGCGCTGAGCATCAAGCTCATCAAGGTAGGATGAGTACCCACTACGGTAGCGATCCCGTGCAATCTCGAGTGAGCGTGCCAGGGTCTGTCGACGCGCCCGGATACGCTCAATCTGCTCTGCATATAGTGTGACACCCGATAATGCATTTTCTACGTCTGCAAACGCATTTAGCGCTGCGGCTCGGTAAGCATAAGCGGCTTGGTCGCGCTGGGCTGTGGCGATATTGACCTGAGCCTCTAATCGACCTGCTGTAAAAATCGGAGCGAGAATGCTGCTGCCCAGACTCCAGATCTTGACTGGATCATAGTTCAGCGAGTTGACGTAGAGCCGTCCGATACTGCCCGATAACTGTACCTGAGGCAGGAACTCGTCACGCCGAGCGTCCAGGGTGAGGTCGCTGGCAGCCAACTGCTGTTCAGCGCGTGCAACGTCCGGTCGCCTGCGCAGCAATTCTGATGGCAACACACCAGGAACGCGAGGAGGTTGTAGCTGTTGAAACTGCAGCCCGCGTGTCACTTGGGCAGGCAACGCACCCGTCAGTACCTGAATCGCATTTTCCTGTCGGCGAATGGCCTGCTGAAGCTGTGGGATCATTTGCATGGCGGCCTCATATTCGGACTGCGCTTGTGTCAGTTCCAATTCAGAGGTGTAACCTTCACCAGCGCGATCTTCTGCCACCCTGAGCGCACCGAGTCGCGACTCGGCTGTTTCCCGCGTGACCTGTAGCTGAGCATCCAGTGAGAGAAGGGTGATGTACGCCTGCGCCGTGGTACTGGCAACAGTAAGCAGCACCGCATCCCGGTCAGTCCGGCTGGCCTGATACTGGAGTCGTGCAGCCTGTTCAAGTGTTTGCAGACGTCCCCAGACGTCCAGCTCATACGCAACCTGTAGCTCAGGTTGTACCGAGCGGGTGTGGGCGATACCCAGCGTGCCGAGGCTTCGGCTGGTCTGTGTTCCAACCGAGGCATTTGCTGAGGGAAAGAGCGCCGAGCGCGCCAAGGCAATCTGTTCACGGGCTGCGTCAACACGTGAGATTGCGGCTAACACGTCAGTGTTGTGCTGAAGTGCCGTCTCTACCAGGCGAGTTAGCTGTGGGTCATTAAAGTTGCGCCACCAGTCGCTCCGAACAGAACTGGCCGGCTCGCTCGTGGCACGCCATTGCTCAGGCGGCTGCAGGGTGACCTCGGGCGGCAACGGTTTTTTCTGGGGAATACACGCTGCAAGGCTTATGGCTATAGCCAAGAGCATCGGGTAACGTCGAGCATTCCTCATGGCGCAGCGCTCCGTGGCGCTACATCGGTATCAATGTGTGTAATGACAGACATGCCCGGTCGTAGCCGCTCTATCAGCGGCTGATCAGGATCAATGGCGATCCGTACGGGAATGCGCTGTACCACCTTGGTAAAGTTGCCGGTCGCATTGTCTGGGCGAAGAATGCTGAACTCCGATCCGGTTGCTGGCGCCATACGCTCAACATGCCCTGTAAGCTCTGCACCATCGAGTGCATCTACATTGAAGCGAACCGGTTGGCCTATAGCCATATTATGCGTTTGCGTTTCCTTGTAGTTGGCTACAACCCAGACCAGATTTGGCACCAGATACAGCAATTGTGAGCCCGCCGTGACGTACTGCCCAAGGCGTACGGACACCTCGCTGAGCTGTCCTGCTTGCGGGGCCTTGATCAGCGTATTGTCGAGATCAATCTGGGCCAAATGCAGCGCTGCCTCTGCCATTTGAACCTGAGCCTCAAGACCGCCACGCGACACACGCGTTGCCTTTACATTTTCCTCTGCGATGTTGATGGCAGCCTGTGCCTGCTTGACTTGAGCAGCAGCAGCGCGTGCCGAGGCACGTGTCTGGTCACGCTCTCGCAGCGAAACCGAACCCCGCGAAGCCAACTCATTAACACGGCGCTCATCAGCACGAGCCCGGTCCAGTTCAGCCTGTGCCGACAGCAGCTCTGCCCGGCGTGAAGCCAGCGTCGCCTGGTTAGACGCCAGGGTTTGTATGGAATTAGCAAGATCCGCCTGCCGAGCTGCAAGTTGCGCCTGGTTCTGTTCTACGCGCTGGCGATAAATGCGGTCATCAATTCGAGCCAGTAGCTGCCCTTGTTTCACATGTTCGAAGTCCTGCACGAGCACCTCGGCGACGTATCCATTCACCTGGGGTGCCATCACGGTAATCTGCCCGCGCACATAGGCGTTGTTTGTGGTCACGATGCCACTGGTGAATGGCCACAACTGCCAGGCATACAGGATCGTCATAACGCCGACCAGCGCAACACCCAACATAATCAGAACCGTTGCGCGCGATGGTTTGATTACCTTGGGTGGGCCAGGATTGGCTGCTCCGGCATCCGGCACGGAGGCAGCCTGCTCGCTTTGGGGTGGGGCTTTCTCGGTTTCGCTTGAGCCCTTGCGCTCGTTATCAGGTAGTTGTTTTTCGTCGCTCATGGCGTCTCACGTAGAAGCATTATTAGAAGAAGTAGACGATGCGGCCTGCGCTTGTTCGGCTTTTCTTCGCCGGTATGAAAGCCGAAGGGTATGGAAAAGTGACCAGCTCAAAAAGGTGATCGACACGAACCCGATCAACCGAAAGACATCATTGAAAGCCAGCACATGAGCTTCCCGTGTTGCTGCCTGGCTCAGTTGAGAGGTACCTAGTGCCTGTTGCAAAGTGGGGTCTGTCTGCACCGGAGCATAGACCTGACTCTGGATTTGCAGACGTTGCACTACCAATGGGTCGGCTCGGCTAACATTTTCTATCAAATGGCTTGAATGGTATTTCTCACGTACCGTCTCGAATGTTCCGAACAGGGCGGGACCGGCTAATCCACCCAGGCTTTGAGTAAAGGAAAACAGCACGGTAAAGCTGACGATATAGGTAGGGCCATTTTGCAGGGCGCGCAAAAAACCGATCATCATTAAAGGGCCCAGAAACATACCGCTGGCAAAAGCCAGAATCCCCTGGCTGATAAACAGGTCATGCGGGCGTGTTTGGTTTGTCGAATCGGTATCCATGAAGCTGGCAATACCGATCAAGACAATGGACACCAGAATCTGCGGGATCATGGTTTTTGGGCTAAAGACTAATGCGCTGACCGCAATGCCCCCTATGATGCCAACCAGGATCACCACAAACAGCGGTTGTAATTGATCAGCTGTCAGACCCAGGGTCTGAAGCAGGCCCACGGCCCCATAATTCTGCTCGGAAAGAATAAAGCGCAGCATGATGGCCCCAAAGGCAAAGCGCAGCATTTCAGACGTGCCCAGCCAGCGTGTCTGAAGCAATGGATTGCGTCGGTGGTGCTCGATCCCCACTGCAATAATGATCAGAACCAGCGCGGCTACCAGTGAAAAGCCCATCCAGGGCTGTGTCAGCCACCATTGAATACGTCCCTGCGCCAGTACTGCGGCAATCATGGCGAGCGCAGGGCCAAGCAAGGCAAATGTTAAAAAGTCCAGGCGTTCGAATGCCTTGATGCGTATGCCCGGCGGTAGTTTGAGAACAGTGATGGCCGCCAATGAACACAGGGCCATGCCTGCTTCAAAGATATACAGGCGGTGCCATTCCCCTAAATCTCTTAACGCGGGTGACAGTAACCAGGCAAGCGGTGTAGCCAGCTGCGAAATACCTACACCAATGACCAAACCTTTGCCGACTTGGGCCTTCCTGAACGCCTGGAGCATGTACAACGTACCCAGGGTGGTAATCGTCGCTCCAGCAAAGCCGCTGGCAGCCCGAACCAACACTGCCATGGGAAAGTTATTGGCAAACACATGGGCGATCGTGAGGATGGCGTAAAGCGTCAACCCAATCTCAGCAAAGCGGCGAAGGCCGTACTGCTGGCGAAATTTCACGAGAATCAGGTTGGCCGATACGTTCACCATCAGAAAGGCTGCTGGCAGCCAGGCACCTTGAGTAGGTGTCAAGCCTAAATCGCCTTGAATATAAGGAAGGTTTACACTGATCAGTGCATTACCGAGCCCGCCTGTAAGGCCCAGCAATACGGATACTAAGGCATAGGCAAGTCGTACCGGAGGGGCATGCAGTGGTGTAGCCGGGGAGCCCGGCATTGAGGGCCGCTCATGGGGCTCCCAATTGGGCAGGGGTTCCAGATATTTATCGGGCACAGCGGATACGCGCCTTATTGAATCCTTAAGAGACGCCATTCACTGTTTAATTAAGTGATGGCAATGGATTCGTCCATAAGGCGCGGTAACAGTTCAGCCTGAAAGGCAGGAAGTATTGATTTGCCAGGCAAAAGCCTGACTTCAGGCTGTGCGCTTACGAGGCTAGTCAGGGTGGCTGCACACCATGACCAGCCCTTGAGTTCATCCAGCCATCGACGTGGGATATTCCCCGCGAATGTACTGTTCCAGCTGGAGGATCAGCCCATCCTGTTCAGCGATCGTTTCTTTTACAATATCGCCAATGGAAAGCAGGCCGATCAACTGATCGTTGTCGATTACCGGCAGGTGGCGCAAGTGGCGATCGGTCATGAGCGACATGCACTCACGAAGGCTCTCCCGAGGTGTTACCGTGATGACGGCGCGGGTCATGATTTCCCGAACAACAGTTCCTATGGACGAGCGTCCCTGGAGTACGCCTTTGCGAGCATAGTCACGCTCGCTAATGATGCCTACCAGCTTGCCTTCCTCAGTAACCGGTAGAGCGCCGACATTTTTCTCGGCCATGACTTTAAGCGCGTCGAGTACCGTGACGTTCGGGGTGATCGTAAATACACCCTGGCTTTGCTTGGCTCTAAGGATATCCGCTACCGTCTTCATGTCATTCCTCCCTTGCTGGCAAATCAATATGACGAAAAGAACATAACCTGACCTGCTTGAATAGCACTAAACAACGTAATCCATAGGCGCGATAAAAATTTTCAAGCACGTATACGGCATGCTTTTATTCGGCGCTAAATTGCGCCACCAACTCTTTTCCCGTCAGGGTCTGGGTATCGTTGGCAAAGCAGTAAAAAGCAGGTTTTTCTTCGATAAAAACCTGTAATGAGAATGTCCAATTGTCCTGGTTGTCGAGCAGTCCAACCGGGACGGCATAAAAGCCGCCTTGCTTCAGTCGGTAAAATAGATGGGTGCCACATCGACTGCAAAAGCCACGCTCGGCCCATTCTGACGAGTCATAGACTTGCACATGTTCTTCCCCCTCGAATTGCAATGGGGTCGCGCTCTCGACGACCATTAGCGGACCGCCGCCCCATCGTCGGCATGTCGAGCAGTGACAGGCGCTGACAGACATCTTTTCCAGATTGACCGTGATGTTCACTGCGCGGCATAAGCAGCGTCCCTGTCTTTCGACCTGAGTTGTCATGATCGATTTCGCTTCTTGCCAATGGAATAAAAAGCGTAGCTGAGAATAAAACGTTCACGGGTAGAAAAAGGAGGAGGGCGACTTTCTGTCACAAGCAGAGCGTTTACTGTTTTCCAGAAATCCCCTATCACGGTGTTATCAGCGTGCAGGCTTCGTTATTCTTATAGCTGATAACATGTATCAAAAAATTTCGGCGCTTTGTAAATATTTAACGGCTCTAATGATATGATTTCTGCTGGATAGCAAAATATATCTTCATGGAGCTTTTATGCCGATCAAGGAACTGATCTTGGCCAGCCTTTTGGCTGTGGCCGTTATTCCTTCTTCTTATGCCGCCAACCCACAGCCCGAACCTGTCAGTGCTGCGTCTTCCACGTTAAACGCACAAGACATGACGGTAGACCGATTCCTCAAGTCATTGAACTTCCGGACGGGCAAAATCGTATTGGATGGCAACCTCGCGACGCTTGACCTGCCCAAGGAGTTCGTCTTCTTAAACAGTAAGGATGCCGAGCGTGTACTGGAAGCCTGGGGCAATCCTCCGAGCCAGCATCCTCCCATGGGCATGGTAATGCCTGCGGGCGTTTCGCCTTTCGAGCGCGAGTCATGGGGCATGACGGTCTATTACGAGAAAAGTGGCTACGTTTCCGATGAGGATGCGTCAGATATCAACTATGCAGACCTGCTCAAGGATATGCAGCAGGATGTTCGTGATAGCAACAAGGCTCGCCAGGAGCAAGGGTATGAGCCGCTTGAGCTGGTAGGCTGGGCTGCTGCGCCACACTACGACAAGGAAGGCAAAAAGCTCTATTGGGCTCAGGAGTTGAAACTGGGGAACGATACCGAGCACGGCCTGAACTACGATATCCGCGTTTTGGGTCGTAAGGGTGTGCTGGTGCTGAGTTTTATCGCGGCCATGGATCAGCTGCCTCAGATCCAGAAGAGTGCGCCTGCCGTATTGGCCATGACCAACTTTAATGACGGTAACCGCTACGCCGATTTCAACCCTGACATCGATCAAGTAGCGGCCTATGGTATCGGCGCTTTGATTGCAGGCAAGGCAGCGGCCAAGTTAGGTCTTCTTGCTGGAGCGCTGCTGCTTTTCAAGAAACTCTGGATGCTTCCTATGCTGCTGATTGGCTGGGTATTCAATCGGTTCCGGGGTAAGAAGAAAGCAGAACCTGTAGCGGCCTCGACTACATTAAGCGAGCCTGAAACACCCGCCAAAACCGTCATGGACATGAATGGCACCGAGGCGGACGATAAGAAGTAACGCTTAATCTGCGCGCCGGACCGGATTCCTGGTCCGGCTGTAGCGTGACTGCCCATCCAGCGGCCACGCTTTCCCGTCTTTGAATATTGGTTAGTACCCACAGGCGTGATTTTCTGCAGGCCCATTAACCGCGGAGCATGTACTGCTGTGAGAGAATGGAAACCAGAAGCGTCGTGTCCTCTCTATGGTTCTCTTTTTTGAACAAGAAGAGACCACATACTGTGTGCCACTTCAGGCATCTGCTCCAATGAGGTTAATACGCTAGAGCGTGAATCTGGCGAATCCTATTCAGGTGAGAGTAAAGGCTGCTGTAAGTACGGAGAGGGCGAGAAGTCCGATAAAAACTCGTTATGAAATAAGTTTTTCTGCTAATGGCCCCGATACACAGATTAGCCTGAATCGGTACAGGGCATTCAATTACGCCACTACGGTCGACTGTATGGAGTCGAAAAGGCCATAGGTAAAGCCAGGCCGCTTCATTGGCGAAACATGGTGTAGGAAGAACAATATTCACACTCTGCACAGACGCTGCTTCGCGTGGTAGGGCAAGCCTGCTTTAGAGCGTTTCCTTTAATACGCTGCTGTAGAAAAGTACATCACGCTCGATCAATTACTTGTTTTGGAACGTCTAGTGATGTTGTCGGTCGATGTTACTAAGCGTATCATTTTTGTTACTTAGCTTCCCATCTAAGCACTGCAGTTCTTCCTGAATACCCTATACGTGATACGCGGCTTATGGAGCTGCGGGTTAGCGTTTTGTCGTTCGAGGTCTAGTGGCATGAGATGGCTAAGCCCTAGGCAGCCCTTCCTGGACTGCTAGATCGATACTCATCCTGTAAACCAGAAGATTAGATATTGCTGATGAATACATCTGTTGATGCACGCGGCGGTGCCTGGCTTGGCGTAATTGCATTGGCTCTAGCAGCCTTTATTTTCAACACCACTGAATTCGTACCGGTGGCGCTGCTCAGTGACATTGGCAAAACCTTTGAGATGTCGCCCGCCCAAGTGGGTATCATGCTGACCATCTACGCGTGGGTCGTAGCGCTGCTATCGTTACCCATGATGTTGTTCACGCGAAACATCGAGCGGCGTCGCCTGTTGATGCTGGTATTTGCCGTATTTGTTGCCAGCCATATCCTGTCAGGGTTCGCCTGGAATTTTACAGTGTTGATTGTAAGCCGCATCGGTATTGCGTTTGCGCACGCGGTCTTCTGGTCCATTACCGCATCGCTCGCCGTACGCATTGCTCCCGAGGGCAAGCAGACACAGGCCTTAAGCCTGCTGGCAACCGGTACGTGTCTGGCTATGGTGCTAGGCATTCCACTAGGAAGGGTATTAGGTGAAATGCTCGGTTGGCGGGCAACGTTTGTAGCGATTGCGATTTTTGCCACCGGTATAGTGATCTGGCTGGCCAGAGCTCTACCACTGCTGCCAAGTCAGAACTCCGGCTCCTTGAGCAGCCTGCCAGTGCTGTTCAGACGGCCTGCACTGATTTGCATCTACATTCTGACAGTGCTTGTTGTGACGGCACATTTTACGGGTTATAGCTACATTGAGCCTTTCGCTCAGGAGATAGGCCACCTTAGCGGCAACATGACCACCGTTCTGCTGCTCTTATTCGGAGGCGCAGGTGTTATAGGGTCCGTATTGTTCAGCCGTTATAGCATCACGTATCCCAATGGCTTCCTGATCGCTGCCATTGCGGGTATCACCGTCTGCTTGCTTGTGCTTCGTCCATTTGCCCAGCACACCTATCTCTTAGGCGGGCTGAGTGTGGTTTGGGGTGTTGCGATCATGTGTTTTGGTCTTGCTCTGCAGGCTAAGGTGCTGGCGCTGGCAAAAGACGCCACGGATGTGGCAATGGCGTTGTTCTCGGGCATTTATAATATTGGTATTGGTGGCGGGGCCTTGATGGGAAGCGTGGTAGGCATTCAAATCGGCCTCATTCACATCGGCGTGGTTGGTGGTTTACTGGCTTTTACCGGCTTGGCGTTCTGCTACATCATGACGCTCAAGTTCTCCAAACAACTCAACGCCAATCCCCTGTAAAAACAAGATGCCGAGGCGCCTCGTTGGCCCTCGGCATTTACTGCTAGCGACTGCGTGCCGAGCGAGGCGCACGTCTTCCCTCTGGGTCTCCCTGCTTGTCTCGTCCGTTGTGATTGCCTCGTCCAAGGCTTGAGCGTCGAGGACGTTTGCGTCGTGAGAGTTCACGGGTAATGGCTTCGTTAAGCAATGAGCGATGTTCTTCGCCACGTTCAATATCCGGGAAGTATTCCGGCAGTGTACGCGCAAGATGCAGGTAGGTTTCTACGATATGCAGGGAGCTTTCCAGCGTAGCAAGGTCTGACTCCAGAATCAGGCGCGGCAGCTCTATGGTCTTTTCCTGAGCTACCTTCTTCAGCCAATGCTGTGCAAAGCTGCTGGCAGGGCTTTCCAGGCCTCCTCGAATAGGTGTACACGCAAAAATCCAGCGTAACCACATTGGAATGCGTGGATCATCGATTGCCCTGATCCAATCGGCCAGCTCGTCAGGCAATACCGAAATAAACGCATCGCCATAGTTGATGTTCCGGTTGAACGTCAGCCAAGACCTGAGCAGGCTGGGCTCATTCATCAAGTCTGAAATGGCTTTCAAGTGATCGATGGATGGCCGCACTTGAAATTGAGACAGGTCGACAGGCTTGTCAGGACTGTTGAACAGCCGCTTGATCGACTTGAGCACATGGGGCTCCAATGCGGTAATAACGCCCTCGTCGTGGTGACCGAAACGGCCGGCGCGTCCGCCGATCTGCTTGACCTCCTGCACATTAAGCTGGCGCACCTGGATGCCATCAAATTTCTCATCCGTATAAAAGCATAGGGTATGTGCCGGCAGGTTAAGACCCATGCCCACGGCATCGGTCGCTACCATGATATCGGCTTCGCCCTCGCGGAAGCGTCGCGCCTGTTCGCGCCGCACCTCTGGGGAAAGAGCGCCATAAACCACGGAAACGGTCTTGCCCGTCATCTCCAGCATTGCCTTGAGATCCAGTACCGTCCGGCGGCTGAAAGCCACCAGCATCGATCCTGGCTCCAGGTTCTTTAGGCTGGTGGAATGTCTTGAAACCTCAACGGGGGAGAGCCGCTTGGTGCGCTTGATGATTAGGCGGTCCTCACATAGGTCGCATAGTGTTTTTAGTGATGGCTCGATCAGCGGCGGTCCAGTCATAATCAGCTCAGGTGTATAGGCGCTGACGAGCGCATCTACCCAGGCCCAGCCGCGCTGCGAGTCGGCCATCATCTGTACTTCATCTACCACGACCACATCCCAGCGTTTCTGGCGAAAGCGCGCAAACTCTTCAACAGTGCAGCAAAAGTGTGTTGCGCCCTCCCGAATGATTTCCTCCTCACCGGTTACGAGCGAGCAGGGGATACCCATGGACTCGATTCGCTCCTGGTTTTCCAACGCCATCAGGCGTAGCGGCGAGAGGTAGATGCCATGGGTAACCGAGGTCATCGCTTCGATAGATTGATGTGTCTTACCGCTATTAGTAGGACCAAGCAGGGCAGTCCATTTACGCGTCAGTTGGCGAGCGGGATACAGCTTGTGGTAGTGCAAAAAACGAGGATCGTTTTGCAGGAGCGTGGCAAACGCCATCTTTTCCTTGAAGTTGCGCAGCGTGCTGCGAATCGTTTTACGCAACCGCCCAGAGTCTTGCAAAAAGAGCTCTGTCAGACGATGTTGCCCAAGCTGCAACAGATCGAAATCGCCGGCCTCTTCAAGGACCATATCAAACTTGGCCAATACCTCCCGCCGATCCTCATCCTTTAGTGCCTTAACTTCATCCTCGCTAAGAATATGCCCCTGATTTGCAGGTATACGACGCGGTATATCCAGCGTCAGATCGCCATGGCGCAGCTCTACGACAAAGTGCAGCTCATGGCAGACCTCATTGATAGTTTCAACCGCACGCTCCAGGAATTCATCAATGCGCGAGAGCTCCGGCTTCAACCGGTCGAGCACCTCCAGTCGGTATTCTTCGCTCATGTTCTGGAAGGGACGCTCCAAGAGGCGTAGTCGATCCTGAACGTAACGTTCGATAGCCTGGCGAGCCTGCTCCTCGAAAGCTGTGTGCGAGTCGCTATCTTCCAGACGCAACGTCCATTCCGGCTCGATCAAGAGTTGCGTGGAGCCCAGTGAGACTGTCTTTACAGCGCCAAAAATATCGACGCTGCAGGCATAGTCGCTGCTATCACGCAAAAGAATACGACCTAATAACTGTTGTGGATCAGGCTGATCCATGGCCGCCTCGACCGTATCGGCATCAAGCCCCAGCCAAAAACCCTTGGCTGCTCGGCCCAGATTGGGAGTGGCGTACCCAATGTAAGGTTTGTACCACTCTTCCTGGTGGTGCTTCTTGGGCATGAAATCAGGATAGCGCTCGGTTGCCCACTCAATGAACCGCTTGAGACGCTCCAAACGAAGGGCTTTACGCTGTCTATAGTCACCTTTAGGCATGCAGGGACATCTCTAAAATCAGTGAGTTATGGCGTTAAGACAAGATTGTGCAGCCTTCGGTCATTCGGTGCGACTGATGGAGCAGTTATAAAAGCAGAATGATAACTGAGCAGTTCATCACAAATGTGATGTTACGGTGCCATCCTAGAGAACGAGAAAGTCAATGCTGCACTCAAACCCTCAAGTGCAGTAAGAACTGATTCATCTAGTGCTTTGCTTTCTAAGAAAAACTACAGGCTGCCCAAATGTGTACTGCGTGCTGTTAGATATCGCGCAGGTATACCGGCAGACCCATAATAAAGAAGGGTTCAAGCATGTTTGTCGATTCAAAACGTGTGCTGCTGTTCTTCTGTCTATTAGTAGGCTGCGTGGCCTGCCAGGATAAAAAAGCGGAAGCTGTTCCAATCAAGGAAGCCAAGCAAGAGCCCAAGTCGTTTGAGCAAAAGGGCAAAGCTTCGTACTACGCCCACAAATTCCACGGCCGCGAGACTGCCAGTGGGGAAATATTCAATAACAACACGCTGGTGGCTGCCCACAAAACACTACCCCTTGGCTCCAAGGTGCGTGTAACCAACCTGGAAAACAATAAGCAGGTTGTTGTGCGGATTACCGACCGAGGCCCCTTTATCCGCGGCCGCATTATCGACCTGTCGCGCGCTGCCGCTAAACGGGTCGATCTGGTAGAAAACGGTATAGGTCCAGTGAAAATTGAGCGAATCGATTAAAGCTTTAGAGGGTTGCCGTCAGCGTTGAGACGTTTGCTTAATAAGGTTGCTTCCCTTTAAGCAGACGTCCCTAAAGAAGTCTCTGGATGTCAGCGCAGCGCTTTGATCGCAGCACCCAGGAACGCATAGGTTTCCATTTCCTGTTTATCCATTTCGGGTTTAGGCCAAGCGCTCCAAACCACGGCAACGACACCTTCCTTGCGGTTGATATACAGGAATTGCCCAAATATCCCTTGTGCCTCGAACGCACCGCCTTCATGACCGGGAAGGGCGTGGGTACCTACAGGGAATGTCCACCACTGATAGCCATAACCCAAGGGATACTCGCCTTCGTATAACTTTCCGGGAGCTAGATAAGATGCTGGGTCTATACGGGTGGCCTGATCAATCCATCCTGCTGGCAAGATACGCTCACCGTTGATCACGCCATCATTGAGAATGAACTGTCCAAAGCGGCCATAATCCCTCAAGGTAGCCGAGAACCCACTGCTGCCGATTTCCTGACCTGCTCTAGCGTCGAGTTGCCAAAAGGCGTCGTACTCCATGCCCATGCGTGCCCAGATACGTTCGGAGAGATAGTCGCTCGTAGTCATACCCGTTACGGCATGAACCAACTCACTCTGAAGGTGCGACTCACCCGTGCTGTACCTGAAGGTCGTACCGGGCGCCGAGGCACGCTTGAGTCCTGATAGCTGCTTTAACAGTTCGCCGGGTTTATTGGCGAGCTGAAGCTCAAACATCCGGCGCCTATCCGACGTGGGATCGCGATAGGTTTCGTTCCAGGCAGCCCCGGAACTCATTTGCAATACCTGCTCTATCGTCACGTTGTCATAGGTGCCGCCCGATAGTTGTGGCAGGTAACGTGCAATCGGTTCTTTCACACTCTTGATTCGCCCCTGTTGTACCGCCGCTCCAACAAGGGAAGAGGAGATGGATTTCACCACGCTAAATGACGTCCAGCGCGTCTCCTCTGTATTTCCCAAGCCGTACCGCTCAAGAGCAATTTTGCCGTTCTTAATTATCAGCAGCCCACCCACGTAATTGCGTTGCATGAACTCATCAACACCCAGCGTGCCATCATCTGTTTGGTAACGCACGTTGATCTCGTGCTGACGTGGCAGCGGATAAACTGCCGAGCCGCGGTGTACTTCCCGCGTGAAGAAAAGCTGATCCATATGCCGATACGTTCCGGGCTGGTAAGCCGGCGGTAGATCATAAAGATCCTGAGCGCGCCCGATTAACTCGGGCTTGGACGTTTGTGTCTCGGCCTGTGGCGTAGAGCAGCCCGCCATAAACAAGGCAAGAAGGGAGAGGGCGGCAGTCCTTGAAATAATTGTCATGACTATTCTCGCAGTTAGCATGGAGTAGGTCCGCGTAAAGCATAGCGGTTACAGCTGCCCGCTAAGAACTGACTACAAGCGGGACGGTTCCTAAGAAAGTATGACCAAAGCCATAGGATGGGTTGAGCGGAGCGATATCCATCCTCGTTTGATTGATTAAGTAAGGTTTAGACGCGCTGCAGGATGATTGCCGAGGGGCATGGTGCTCGGATCTATAACTTCACCTGCTATTGTTAGTGCCGATATCTGGATCAGATCGTTTGCACAGAGACGTAACGTTGAACAGTACGTACGATTATTATCAGCAACACGCTGCACAGTTTTTCGCTGAAACCGCTGAAGTCGATATGCACGAGCTACACATGCATTTCCTAGCTCGAATCCCGGCTGGTGGTTACATACTTGATGCTGGCTGTGGCTCTGGGCGAGATGCCAAAGCTTTTATCCAGCAGGGTTATCAAGTCTCGGCTTTTGATGCTTCGCCGGCGTTAGCGGACCTTGCCAGCGATTATCTAGGGCAACCGGTACAGGTACTTCGTTTCTCTCAGTTCAGTGAAGTCTACATTTATGATGGCATCTGGGCTTGCGCCAGCTTATTGCACGTTCCACAAATAGAGATGCCCCAAGCGCTAGCCAATCTCTGGCGTGGACTAAAGCCGGGTGGAGCCTTCTATTGCAGTTTCAAACTTGGACGGGGCGAGCGGGAGCAGAGTGGACGACGCTTTACAGATGCTGACGAGGAACAACTACGTGAGTGGCTGGCTACTGTGGACGATGTTGCTGACATCAAGATCTGGCATACCCGCGATCAGCGCCCTGGTCGTGATGAGCAATGGATAAACCTATTGGCTTGCCGCGCTGAGGCACCTAGGCAGCGCCTAGTAACAGGCGGCCAAGACCATTTTCTGCCGCACTTGCTCGCCGCTATCAGCAGTGCAAAAAAGATCGATATGGCCGTTGCGTTCGTCATGACGGGCGGGCTGGATCTGCTGATCGATGACCTGCACGTCAAGCTTCAACCCCCAGGTGAGCACGAGGCAGCGTTTATGCCTGCGCGTGTACGTATCCTTACCAGTGATTACTTCGATGTAACGGATGTGGAGGCCCTGCGTCGATTGATGCTGCTGCAGGACGCTGGCGCCGAAGTGCGCGTTTATGAATGTAAAGGACCGCACAGCTTCCATTTGAAGGCATACCTATTCGTGACGCAGGACGACTCGAATAACGTGCAAGGTCAGGCTTTTATTGGCTCTAGCAACATCAGCCGTAAGGCATTACGTGATGGCCTAGAGTGGAACTATCGCATCGACTATCCTGGCGATAAGGGATTTCTCGAAGCCTGTGACCGTTTCGAAACGTTATTCGCTGATCCACGTTCTAAGCCGCTAACGCACGCCTGGATTGATGCTTATGAGGCGCGGCGCAAGAAGCTGCCTACTCTAGCGCCCATCGGCGTGGAAGAGGAGATCAAGCCACCTCCTACCCCAACATCAATACAAAATGAGGCGTTGGCCGCGCTCGATAAAACCCGTGTAGAAGGCTATCAGCGCGGATTAGTCGTTCTTGCGACCGGTTTAGGCAAAACCTGGCTTGCTGCGTTCGACGCCAGGCAGTTCGGTGCTAAACGTGTATTGTTTGTAGCGCATCGAGAGGAAATCCTGCACCAAGCGGCTGAAACCTTCGTACGTATTCGCCCTGGTTTACGTGTGGGGTATTACATGAACCAGCAGCGCGATATAGAAGTCGAGGTGCTTTGTGCATCGATCCAGACGTTAGGACGTAACGAGCACTTGCAGCGCTTTTCTCCGCGCCATTTCGATTACATCATAGTGGATGAGTTTCACCACGCTGCCGCGCCTACTTACCGGCATTTGCTTAACCATTTCCTACCGGCCTTTTTACTCGGTCTCACCGCCACCCCAGATCGCACCGATTGTTCAGACATACTCTCGTTATGCGATGACAACTTGGTTTTCCAGACGAATTTATTCCATGGTATCCAAGCGCGTTTACTCGTGCCGTTTCGCTACTATGGTATCTTCGATGAGGACGTGGATTACCAGTCCATCCCTTGGCGCAACGGGCGTTTCGATCCTGAGCAACTGGCTAGCCGGCTCGCTACGCTCGGACGCGCCCGTCATGCTTTACGCACGTGGCGTCAGTATGCGCAGAAACGAACGCTGGCCTTTTGCATCTCCATTCGCCATGCAGAGTTCATGGCCGAGCAGTTTCGCAAGGCGGGCATTCAAGCTGCTGCTGTATACGCTGGCTCAGAGATCGCCCGAGGGGAAGCCCTAGAGCAACTCAGCGATGGTCGTTTGACGGTAATTTTTTCGGTCGATCTCTTCAACGAAGGCGTCGACTTGCCTGCCATCGATACTGTCATGATGCTAAGGCCAACCGAATCGAAGATCCTCTTTCTCCAGCAACTGGGTCGAGGACTGCGTCGGGCCGAAGGTAAAGACCATTTGGTGGTACTGGACTTCATCGGAAACCACCAGAGCTTTTTACACAAACCACAGGCGCTCATGGGGCGGAGCATGAATCATCGGCAGTTAGCCGATTATGCTCGTGCTGCCCAGTCGCAGCAGTTGGAGTTACCCGAAGGCTGCTTCGTCAACTACGATCTGCAATTGATTGAATTCCTCAAAGCGCTAGATAGTGACGGCATTCGAGGCCACTACCTAGCCTTGCGCGAAAGCCTTAATCGCCGTCCAACGCTTAGCGAGTTCTATCGGGCGGGTGCCAGCCTACAGCAGATGCAAAAGCAGTACGGCAATTGGTTCACGCTGGTGGACACGCTGGGCGACCTAGACAGCGGCCAACGTGTAGTGGTCGAGACACATAAGGCCTTCCTGCGTGAGCTTGAAACTACGCCAATGACCAAAAGCTTCAAGATGATCCTGCTGGAAGCCTTTCAAGAGTTGGATGGCTGGCAGTTACCGCCTACCGAAGCGGAGCTGGCTGAGCGTTCCTGGACGGTACTGCAGCGCCGCCGTATGCTCCTGGGCGACTTGCCTCCAGAACTGGCTAACCTTGTTAATAGCAGTGATCCAGCATGGCTGCGCTATTGGCAAGCCAACCCGATCAATGCCTGGATCGGTGGCAATAAAAGTAAAGCTGATGCTTTCTTTAAAGTAGATGAAGGCCGTTTTCAGCCACGCTTTAGCGTTATGCCTGATGATCGAGAAACCTTTACCGGTCTGCTACAGGAGGTGCTCGATTGTCGCTTGGCACAATACACGGCTCGTCAGTCTGGGGCGTTAGCACCCGTCATCCCACTGCGAAAGGAAGAGCCAACCGGTACTGAGTTGCCATTCTTCCCTAATTTGAAAATTGCCTGCGGCCACTTCAAAACGGGTCATGCCGATAGCGAAGAGTATCGTCGTATTGGCGAAGGCTTCGGCCATCTGGACCCGACCCGGCACTTCATCGCCCGTGCGTCCGGTAACTCCATGAATGGAGGTAAACGCCCCATCCTCGATGGGGATTACTTATTGCTAGAACACATGGACTCGAAGTCAGCGGGCAGCATCACTGGCTCGACCCTGGCTATCGAGCGCCAGGATGGGGCCGGAGATAACCAATACCTCCTGCGTGTCATCCTCAAGGAAAAGGACGGCAGCTATATATTACGCGCTAACAACCCGGATTATGCTGATATATCGGTAACGGAGGAACTACGCGAACAACTGCGTACTTTCGCTCGGTTTAAAGCAGTGCTAGATCCGTTAGAAATGGCGATAGGTCAGCGTTTTTTGCGCGAGGATATTCCTGCATTGTTTGGTGTTGCGTTCAACCCAGGCAACTGGAATGTTGGCCACGTCGTGCTGCCCGAACAGAAGGCTCACGTACTTCTTGTAACGCTGAATAAGCAGGGCAAAGCCGAGGAGCATAAATACCTGGATCATTGGGTCGATCAGCATACTTTTCATTGGCAAAGCCAGAACGCGACCACGCCTCAAAGCAAGAAAGGTAAGGAAATAATCGAGCATGAGCGACTGGGAATCGCTATTCATCTGTTTGTGCGGGAGCATAAGCTGGAGGCTGGAAAAGCGGCACCTTTTAATTATTACGGGAAGGTGAGGTACCTGCGGCATGAGGGGAGTGGGCCGATGAGTGTTGTGCTGGGAATGAAGTAAAAAGGATGCTGCTTGTATACCAATATCCTTGGTACTTTGCTTTTTGGCAACCTGCATGCATTGAAACCTTAAAGCGCTCCCGCTAGTTTGGCGTTAGAAAAAAAGCTGTTTTCCTTTACTGCTAGGCTGCTGGAAGATGTAAAACTTTAAGATCTGGATTTCAGTTTACTTTGGCACGCCCTCCACATTGGTACAGAGGCCAGAGCGCGGAGGAGAAAATTTACCAAATCATAATGGAGGTAGATTTTTCTAATCTTAAATGGGCTGTATGTAGGTCTGCTCCTTTTCATAATCAATCCGGAATAAGCCGTCCCTTGATTCTTTTTGCAGCATGCACTTTGGCTACATAGCGGATTACGATAAAAAATGAGAAAAAACAGAAAATACCTAATATAGAAAGTGTAATGCGCTGCTCTAGAAGGATGTTGTTTATGGCTTTCTTGTTTTGCTCTTTATTTAATTCTTCGCAAAGAGATATCAATTTTTCTATCGGTAATTGGCTTTCGTTTATCAAGGGTGATAAGTTCTCATCAGATTCGCAAGATTTTTTGTTTAAATAGTTATTACTAAAAATTGAAAATTTTATATTTTCTTCAGATATATAGAAGTAATTAGTGTCCGCTAATTTTATCATTGCATATTTTGGTATTGCTAGGGCGAATGCCATAACCATTGTTGTGTATAGCAGGATTGCTATAATGGCTGAAATCCAAGTTCTGGATTTTATACTTATATCTTTTATATTTAGATTATTGAAGTCTTGCCAGTCAATATATTTTTTGGCATGTATGACATCTCGAAGGGAGAGATTTTTAGTTGTTATCCAGTTTTCAAATAGCTCTGCCTCTCTTAAGGTTGAAGCAGGCACGTCAAATTCAAATTTAAAATGCTCTAGCTCTCTTTCGTCATCTTTTAGTTTTTGAAGTTTAGGTGAGCTAAATGATGCTTTTCCTCCAAAAAATTTCCAAAGTCGATCGCGTAAGAATAAAATTGATCCAGCCCTTAAGTATATATAAAGGAAAGCTGCTGTAATAAATAGCAGGTTTGCCAGTGTTGCGATAGTGGTTAGATGCTCTGCTATAAGATTCAGTAAGTTTGTCATATTGAGGGTCATTTTTATTGTGTGATAAATTTTATTTATAATGTAAGTGTCATCAGAAGAAAGAAAATAAAAAATCCATTTGACTACTGGTCTCCAATTGCAAGGATAGTAGTCAGTGCTCTACCGAGCTTTCATACTCAATAACCGCATAGTCTTCCTTAAGTGTAATAAAAATTTGCCTGACTAATTGCGGCTGAGTCGTTTGTTTGGCATCTGTATGTTGAAGAGATTGCGCATATGCACGATGGAATGGATCTGTAAACGAATAAAGGCCCGAATTACTATCGTATCTTAAAATTGCGCCATATTCATGCTCTGTTAGCTTGATCAGGTGCGATTTCAGGATGTGATCAGTATAATTGGGTTCATCTTCTTTAATTATCTTAAGTAAGTTGAGTCGCGCTAATCCTCGTTCCGGCACCACTGATAATGCTTTAATAATAAGTGTAGAACTGTCGAATTTTGTGCTTCGTCTAATTTTTAGCGCCTTGTCAAAAGAACTTTTTAGCGAGTCAGAAGCGCTTCTAATGTATTTTTCAACTGCATTGTCAAAGTGATGGTCATCAATGACAGTTAAAGTGCTCTGCTTGTACTTTATGTTCGCGCTAGTGCACATGTTAAGACAGAGCCTATGGCATATGGATGCTATCCCGCATGCATATTTAACAACTTTTCTCTTTGTGCTTTGGTTGAATCTTATGTTAAGGAGTTTTTCTCCTTTAGTAATGATAGAGAATAGCTCGTCTTCAGTCATCAGCGGGACTGCAATCTCAGCTACTCTCTCTTTCATCTCTTTATCGTAATCAACAACTTGGCGAGCTGTATCAACGGCACCCAGGCAGACGATTTTTACACATGGGTATTCATATGCTAAATCCATAAATACTTTAAGCAGTTGGGATAGCTTATCCTTTTCTGTGGCCTCAATCTTGTGAAAGTCTTCTATGACCCAGCACTGGCCAGAATTGCCAATAAGTCTGCCTAATGCCTGGGGAGTCAACTGGGGAGGTAAGGCGCGCTTTTCTGTAGAGTTAACTGCCTTAATTTTAGTTGCTTCAAGCGAGGATTTAATAGCTAAATAAGAAGCAGAGATAGCTCCTTTTGCGCTTTCGCTTGAAGAGTTTGAACGGTCAGATTCGTAAAACGGCGTTAACTGATCAAATGCTTCTGTAAGGATCTGCTCGAATGTCATTCCCTTCATGCATCTGGTTGTTATGTGATGGGAATAAACTTGTTCCAGTTTGTTGGTTAGTAGCGTGGTTTTCCCACTCCCGGTATGTCCATAAACCACTACTTGTGTTCCCGGCGTCTCTAAAGCATCGATTAGATCGTTATTAACGATATCTCGATCAATAAAGGTAAGCTTGGCTGGTTGGGTGGGGGTGAAAACATTGTGGACAGTATATGGACTAGTGTCTAGTCCTGCGAACTCAATCATTCGGTCTCCAATGCTGCTTCCCGTATTCTGAGAAGCAGCTACATCATGGATTTTATAGGTCAGTCCCAGCTCAACGCACCACCAGTCTGATACTCAATCACGCGCGTCTCGAAGAAGTTCTTTTCTTTCTTCAAGTCCATGATTTCGCTCATCCATGGGAAGGGGTTAGTGGTACCGGGGTACTCTTCCTTCAGGCCGATCTGAGTCAAGCGACGGTTGGCGATGAACTTCAGATAGTCTTCCATCATGGCCGCGTTCATGCCCAGTACGCCGCGGGGCATGGTGTCGCGCGCGTATTCGATTTCGAGCTGAGTGCCCTGGAGGATCATCTGGGTGGCTTCGTCCTTCATCTGGGCATCCCACAGGTGTGGGTTTTCGATCTTGATCTGGTTGATCATGTCGATGCCAAAGTTCAGGTGCATAGACTCGTCACGCAGGATGTACTGGAACTGCTCGGCAGTACCGGTCATCTTGTTGCGGCGGCCCATGGAAAGGATCTGGGTGAAACCGCAGTAAAAGAAGATACCTTCCAGTACGCAGTAGTACGCGATCAGGTTCTTGAGGAACTGGCGATCCGTCTCGGGTGTGCCGGTCTTGAATTCCGGGTCAGAGATGGAGCGGGTGTACTTAAGGCCCCAGGAGGCTTTTTTAGCAACCGACGGAATCTCGTGGTACATGTTGAAGATTTCACCTTCATCCATGCCCAGGGATTCGATGCAGTACTGGTAGGCGTGGGTATGGATCGCCTCTTCGAACGCCTGCCGCAGGATGTACTGGCGGCACTCGGGGTTGGTGATCAGACGGTATACGGCTAGAACAAGGTTATTGGCAACCAGCGAGTCCGCGGTGGAGAAGAAGCCCAGGTTACGCTTCACGATGCGGCGCTCGTCTTCAGAGAGGCCGTCAGCGCTCTTCCACAGGGCTATGTCCCCGGTCATGTTGACTTCCTGCGGCATCCAGTGGTTGGCGCAGCCATCCAGGTACTTCTGCCAAGCCCAGTCATACTTGAAGGGTACGAGTTGGTTCAGATCAGCGCGGGCGTTGATCATTTGCTTGTCGCCGACATGTACGCGGGCAGAGGAGCCTTCCAGATCGTCCAGGCCTTCCTGAATGTCGAGCTCGTTCAGCGCGGCCTTGGCGCGGGCTACGGCGTCAGAGTCAGCGGCATCAACAGCGCGCGCTTCGTTGGCAGCGGCGCCGCCTACGCTATCCAGTTTTTCCAGTGGCATGTCGCCGTCCTGCTGTGCAGCAGCAGGCGTGGCAGTTGTTTCTTCGTCTTTGTCGAATTCGTCCCAGCTCAGCATGGTGTGTTCTCCTGCTTGAGGACCGGCGCTTGGCCAGTCTTTGAATATCTAGATATTTTTAGAGTGCACATGGGGCACGGTGTTTGATTGGGCGTTATACGGTTAAGCAGTGAATAGGAGCCGCTTAGGGTTTCGCCTCAATCATGCCTGCTCTGCCAGGGTGAGCCCCTGTAATCATGCTCAAGGCAAGGTCAGGCCAATCGGCTCATAAGGCCGACTTTCAGTACTTGTTGTATTTGGGTACAGCGCTCGGGGAGGGCGCTAAGCCCGTCCCCGAGCCCTCTCAGAAGAGAGGGCTTATGGCTTACTGACAGGCTTCGCAGTCAGGATCATCGATGCTGCATGCCTGTGGTACTGGTGCTGGCGCAGGTTCTGCGTGCGGCGCGCTGGCTTTCTGGGCCGGAGCAGCACTGGCTTGTACGCCAGTGATCGGGTCCGCGCTGACGGCGTTCAGCTTGCCAGTGTTGATCGTGGACTTCTCAGTGCTGGTGGCGGCCAGGGCACGGAGATAGTAGGTGGTCTTCAGGCCACGGAACCACGCCATGCGGTAGGTCACGTCCAGTTTCTTACCCGAGGCGCCAGCAATGTACAGGTTCAGAGACTGAGCCTGATCAATCCACTTCTGACGACGGCTCGCTGCTTCCACAATCCAGCGGGTTTCGACTTCAAAGGCGGTAGCGTACAGGTCCTTCAGATCCTGCGGGATGCGCTCGATCTGCTGTACGGAGCCGTCGTAGTACTTAAGGTCGTTGACCATGACCGGATCCCACAGGCCGCGTGCTTTCAGGTCACGCACCAGGTAGGGGTTGATCACGGTGAACTCGCCCGACAGGTTCGACTTCACATACAGGTTCTGGTAAGTCGGCTCGATGGACTGCGATACGCCAGTAATGTTGGCGATGGTCGCGGTCGGCGCGATGGCCATGATGTTCGAGTTACGAATACCTTTCTTAACGCGCTCGCGAATGGGTGCCCAGTCCAGCGTCTCGGACAGATCGACTTCAATGTACTTGGAGCCACGCTCTTCGATCAGCATCTTTTCAGAGTCGATCGGCAGAATGCCCTTGGACCACAGCGAGCCTTCGAACGTCTCATAGCTGCCACGCTCGTCAGCCAGATCACAAGATGCCTGGATCGCGAAGTAGCTGATCGCTTCCATGGACTTGTCGGCGAACTCGACGGCCGCATCTGAACCATAGGCGATGTGCTGGAGGTACAGTGCATCCTGGAAGCCCATGATGCCCATGCCTACCGGGCGGTGCTTCAGGTTGGAGTTACGCGCCTGAGGAACCGAGTAATAGTTGATGTCGATAACGTTATCGAGCATGCGCACGGCAGTCTTTACGGTACGGCCGATCTTCTCGATGTCCAGCTTGCCTTCGAGAATGTGGTTTACCAGGTTGATCGAGCCCAGGTTACAGACGGCGATCTCGTCCTTGTTGGTGTTCAAGGTGATCTCGGTGCACAGGTTGGAGCTGTGTACCACGCCCACGTGCTGCTGCGGGCTGCGCAGGTTGCATGGGTCCTTGAAGGTCAACCAAGGGTGGCCAGTTTCGAACAGCATGGACAGCATCTTGCGCCATAGATCTTTGGCTTTGATGGTCTTGTGCAGTTTGATCTTGCCGTATTCGATCAGGGCTTCGTAATACTCGTAACGCTCTTCGAATGCCTTGCCATACAGGTCGTGCAGGTCTGGAACATCAGAAGGGGAGAACAAGGTCCAGTTGCCGTCATCGAATACACGCTTCATGAACAGGTCTGGAATCCAGTTCGCGGTGTTCATGTCGTGGGTACGGCGGCGATCGTCACCGGTGTTCTTGCGCAGCTCGAGGAATTCCTCGATATCCAGGTGCCAGGTTTCCAGGTACGCACAGACGGCGCCCTTACGCTTGCCACCCTGGTTTACCGCAACAGCAGTGTCGTTCACCACTTTCAGGAACGGAACAACGCCCTGGGACTTGCCGTTGGTGCCCTTGATATAGGAGCCCAATGCACGGACGGGTGTCCAGTCGTTACCCAGGCCGCCAGCGAACTTGGACAGCATGGCGTTATCGTGGATAGCGCCATAGATGCCCGACAGGTCATCCGGAACGGTAGTCAGGTAGCAGCTGGAAAGCTGTGGGCGCAGGGTGCCCGCGTTGAACAGGGTCGGTGTGGACGCCATGTAATCAAAGCTGGACAACAGATTGTAAAACTCAATTGCGCGCGCTTCTTTGTCGGCTTCCATGTGGGACAGGCCCATGGCGACGCGCATGAAGAACAGCTGCGGCAGCTCAAAGCGGGTGCCGTTGCTGTGCAAGAAGTAGCGGTCGTACAGCGTTTGCAGGCCGAGATAAGTGAACTGGCCGTCACGCTCGTGATTGATGGCCTTGCCCAGCTTTTCCAGGTCAAAGCCTGCCAGTTTTGGGTCCAGCAGTTCCAGCTCTACGCCTTTGGCAACGTACGCGGGCAGGGCCTTGGCATACAGATCGGCCATTTCATGGTGCGTAGCGCTTTCTGCAACATTCAGGAAGGACAGACCTTCAGCGCGCAGGCTGTCAAGCAACAGGCGGGCAGTAACGAAGGAATAGTTGGGCTCACGCTCAACCAGGGTACGCGCCGTCATGACCAGTGCGGTATTAACGTCCTTCTCAGCTACGCCGTCGTACAGGTTCTTGAGGGTTTCACGCTGGATCAGCTCGCCGTTGACTTCGGCCAGGCCTTCACACGCTTCGGAGATGATGGTGTTCAGACGACCCATGTCCAGCGGCAGTAGAGTACCGTCAGCCTTTGTTACCCGAATGCTTGGGTGAGGCTCGGCCACTTCTGCCGTAGCGCGCTTACGCTCCTGGCTGCGGGCTTCACGGTAGATCACATAGTCACGAGCAACTTTCTGCTCGCCTGCGCGCATCAGCGCCAGCTCAACCTGATCCTGAATTTCCTCAATGTGAATGGTGCCACCGGAAGGCATACGACGCTTGAAGGTCGCAGTGACCTGCTCGGTCAGGCGTTTCACGGTATTGTGAATACGGGAGGAAGCCGCAGCAGTACCGCCTTCAACAGCCAGGAATGCCTTGGTGATGGCGACGGTGATCTTGTCGTCGGTGTACGGAACAACAGTGCCGTTACGCTTGATGACACGCAGTTGGCCGGGAGCGGTGGCCTTGACGTCCAGGTTGTTGTCGTCGGCCGGAAAGCCGTCAGTCGTTGCTTTCTCGCGGGACAGATCAGTCTGCATGCGGGTTCGTCTCCTAACGTGATAAGTACGATGGAGCCTTTCATGACTCCTATCTTTAAGCGTTTTGCAAAACGGCGCCGGGTTGGCTTTGCAAAATGCTCACACCGAGCCCGGCTTATGACCAGGCACGTCAAACACTCAACTATGAGCCAAAAGCATTTAAAGGCTCAAAAACGATTCGGTAACAGCCAGCAGCTAACCACATCATGTAGTGGTAGTGGCTGAATGAGCTTCGGGGAGAAAAAGCGGGTTGGCTGGTCTCCGAAGCTGCGTTAATCGTCATTGAAAAAGAGCTTCGACCAACCGGAAGCTGAATGCTTGAAGGCTTGACAAATTTTACCTTGTCTAGTGTCCGGTTGCTCGTCGAACCCCAACATATAGGGATATTCGTTAAAGCGAGGTACAAGATAATGCGCTAACGGTCACTTTGCAAGTTGATAAAACGCCACAGCCTGTGGATAAAAAGTGGGTAATTTTGGGATATGTCTACGCAGGTCGCGTGGCTTCTGAGGTTCACCGTCAGTCGCGTTTTCCGTATCTTTTCGTCAGAGCAGGCAAATGAAATTTCGTTCAAGCGCTAACACTATATGTAGTGGTGATTTTGTGACTGGGGACGATACAGGTATGAGGGATAAGTCAAGTAAAAATGCAGGGGTTTAAGGCTGATACCTAAGTTGCATTAACGTAGTGGCCTTGTCTTCTGTCGAAGGAGATAAATAGTCACGCAGACAGCACTGGTAAGCATAAACGCGCGTGCCCAGAAATAGGGTATCAGCCAGCTGGAGATTCCAATGCTGATCCACATGGTGAGAATGGCGTAGATCTTTCCCTTAAGTGGAATGCCTTCACCTTCCAGATAGTCCTTGATCCACGGGCCTAACCGCGGATGATTGATTAGCCAGCTATAGAAGCGCTCCGAGCTGCGCATAAAGCAGCCCGCTGCCAATAATAAAAAGGGGGTGGTCGGTAGAAGAGGCAGAAAAATGCCGATTACGCCCAGAGCGACACTGACCCAGCCCAGCGTCAGCAGGCTATAACGAACCCAGGGTCGCCGGCTGACGCGTACATCTCGTTCAGGCATTCGATGCTGAAACCCTCAATGACGGGGCTTCAATAGTGCCGGCTTCTCTTCAGGGGCATGGCAGAGCAGGAAAAGCTGCGTGAGGATTTCCGGGATCTGGGAAATCATGTTGTCCACCAGTTCAGGGTCTTCAGCAATATCATTGAATTCGGCCTGCTCTTCGAAGAGACCAGAACCTACCATGATGGGCAGCAACAGCTCGCTAACTTCTTCCTCGGCCTGCTCGAACCAAATGGCCTCGCGCAGGAAGACACCTTCCATGAACCCGATACACCATCCGCGCAGATCAGAATCATCTGGGTCGTCGCCTAGATCCAGATCACACGGAAGTTCGAGTTCTTCATCGCTGCCAAGTATGCGCAGGATATGGGCTTTGAGTTGAATAAGGGTGGACTCGATCTCTTCACGTTGTGCATCGTTGGCATAATGCGGCGGCTCAGCGAAAAGGGCATCGATCCACTCACGCTCAGGTACGTCTACCGGGCAAATGGCCAGAGCGGTCAGATAACCGTGCGCTGCAATGTAGTCGAGCGCTTCCTCATGCAGGTCGTCCGCATCAAGAAACTCACGGAGACGGGACAGTTGTTCAGCGAAGGACATCGGTTATTTACCTCGGAAAACGGGCTGGATATACGATAAAGGCAGTTGCGTTACGATGATGTTCCCGCAAATCGCACTTTGTGTTCCATATTGTTCATAGGCTGAACTCGGGAATCACCCATGCGACGTGCCTGGTGTCACGTTCTGCAACTGCCTTAACGAAGCCGATTGTAGACGAGCCAGTGCGCCGCGGCAAAAGGCACGTCATTAATCTAGCCAATCTTGCCCTTCTATCAGGGGTTTGTTACAGCCTTGGGCGTTGAGTGACGGATAACCGGGCGTTTCTTGCCAGTGCCCGTATAATGCGCGCCATCAAATGGAGGCAGCATGTTCGATCAAGCTTTGCGTATTCTTAAAGACGTCTTTGGTTATGGCGCGTTCCGTGGCAATCAGGCCCGGATTATTGAGCGCGTTGCCAATGGCGGAGATGCGCTAGTGCTCATGCCTACTGGCGGTGGCAAGTCTTTGTGTTACCAAGTGCCCGCTTTGTTGCGCGAGGGGCTAACTGTTGTGGTCTCACCATTGATTGCTCTAATGGACGATCAGGTTGCCACACTGGATGAGTTAGGCGTGCCGGCGGTTGCACTCAATTCAACGCTTGCACCTGAAGCTCAGCGCGAAATCGCAGAACGGCTTGAGCGCGGCGAAATCAAGCTCCTGTACCTTGCACCAGAGCGTCTGGTGCAACCGCGTATGCTCAATTTCCTGCAGCGCCTCGGCAATGTTGCGCTGTTCGCCATTGATGAAGCGCACTGTGTTTCTCAGTGGGGGCACGATTTTCGACCAGAATACCTACAGCTTGGCCAGTTGGCAGAGCAGTTCCCAGACGTACCGCGTATTGCCTTGACTGCCACCGCAGACATGCGTACCCGCGATGAAATGATTCAGCGGCTGCACCTGCAAGATGCCGAGCAATTTCTATCCAGCTTTGATCGACCAAACATCTTCTATCGTATTGTTCCAAAAGAGCAGCCTCGTAAGCAGCTTTTGTCATTTCTGACTCAGCACCGGGGCGATGCGGGCATCGTCTATTGCATGTCGCGCAAAAAAGTCGATGAGGTATCCGAGTACCTTTCCGCCCAGGGTTTCCCGGCATTGCCTTACCATGCAGGGCTTTCCAACGAGCTGCGTGCGTTTAACCAAAAGCGTTTCCTCAACGAGGAGGGGCTTATCATGGTGGCAACCATTGCTTTCGGCATGGGTATCGATAAGCCGAACGTTCGCTTTGTGGCGCACCTGGATCTGCCCAAGAGCCTGGAGGCGTATTACCAGGAAACCGGGCGAGCAGGGCGCGATGGCTTGCCTTCCGATGCCTGGATGGCTTACGGGCTACAGGATGTATTGCTGCTTCGCCAGATGATGCAGGGTTCCGAGGGGGATGAACGCCACAAGCGAGTCGAGCGTAATAAGCTTGAAGCTATGCTGGCCTTATGCGAAGAAACACGTTGTCGCCGTCAGGTATTGCTGGCCTATTTTGACGAGACGCTGCCAAACCCCTGTGGGCACTGTGACAATTGCGTTGATGGGGTTGAAACTTGGGATGCCACTCAGCCTGCTCGCCAAGCATTATCGGCTATTTACAGAAGCGGCCAGCGGTATGGAGTCGGACATCTGGTCGATATCCTGCTTGGCCGTGAAAACGATAAGATTAAGGGCTTAGGGCATGAGCGTCTGGCTGTTTTTGGTATTGGTAAGACATTGGCAGAAGATGAGTGGCGAACGCTCTTTCGTCAGCTGGTAGCACGTGGTTTCGCGGATGTTGACGTAGATGGCTTTGGTGGACTTCGCCTGACGGAGGCATGTCGCCCACTGCTGCGCGGCGAGGCGACACTTGAGTTGCGTCGTGATCCCAAGCCACAACGTACACGCAGTAACAATTCTGGTCCCAGCGCTGCCAGCCAATTGGTACGCTCTGAGGAGCGTCAGCAATGGGAAGCCTTGCGCACGCTGCGTCGTAAGTTGGCGGAAGAACATGGAGTCCCACCCTATGTGATTTTCCCTGATGCAACCTTACTGGAAATGTTACGGGGGCAGCCAAGAACACTGCATGATATGGGGCGTATCAGCGGTATCGGTGCGCGTAAGCTTGAGCGATACGGTCAAGCCTTTTTAGACGTACTGACCGATTCATCGGCGGCTCCAGAGCCGGTTACCGATGTTCGCCATGAAATACTAACGCTGGTGCGAGCTGGAATGACGCCATTGCAGATCTCACGACAGCTATCATGTTCTGAGAAAAATGTTTATAGCATCCTGGCGGAGGCTATTACGCGACAGCAACTTTCATTGGAGCAGGCGCTGGATCTGCCAGACGATCTTCTAGGCGAAATTCAAGATGCATTTTTGGAGGAGGACGGTGATTTACCTCCTGCAGCAGCGTTGGCTGATCGTTTCGCTGATCAGGTGCCCGTTGGGGTTTTATATTGCGTAAGGGCTGCGCTTGCGGCAGAACTTGCAGAATAGAAATAAAGGAAGCTGTTAAATGCTTTGATAGCGAGATAAATTTTCTATCAAAACTAGATTGAAGGCTGTTTAATAGCTAAACAATAATAACCGTCAAAACGATAAGGTCATTGGTCCATGCCGCAAAACGATCTCCATCTCTTTGGTCGCCAACTTTTCCATGTTTCGCGTGCATGGCGGGCAGAGCTTGATCGCCGTTTGAGCCATTTGGGCTTATCCCAGGCACGTTGGCAAGTATTGCTGACCCTTGCACGCATGAAAGATCAGCACCCAACGCAGCGGGAATTGGCTCAAAGCGTCAGTGTAGAGGGGCCGACGTTGGCTCGTCTTTTGGACGGCCTGGAAGCTCAAAAGCTGGTACGCCGAGTAGCAGTGAGTGAGGATCGTCGAGCCAAGCGCATCATGTTGACGGCCGCCGCTGGGCCACTCATTGAAAAAATCCAGACGATTGCTGACGCGCTACGTGAAGAGTTGCTTTCTGGCATTGATGATTCGGCGATTGATATTTGCCAACAAGTCCATCAAAAAGTACTGGCTAACCTCGAAAAACGAGGCCAGTAATCGGAATCTTTGCGGCTCCGCTGAGAGCCGCAGCTCATTAATTTGTTCCTCTATACTTTCAGTGCTACTTTTTTGAGTAGCACTCGTCAGGCTTCGTCCTAAATTTTTTACGAGCGCAGCCGTTACCGTTTGTCAGAGCGGTAAATGTATTTATCTGCAATTAGGGCGCTGAATGGCCACGAAAAACGTTAATCGTTTTCGAATTCTTATGATGGTGTCTGGTCTTGTGCTGGGAGGCGGTAGCGGTTCGGCCTTTGCGGTTGGGCTTGGCAATATCACGCTTCAGTCAGCCCTTTACCAGCCTCTCAATGCTCGAATCGAGCTTGTGGATATAGGTGGCCTTGAGGCCAGTGACTTTCATATTGGTCTTGCCTCTAACGACGAGTTTGCTCGTGCTGGTCTGGATCGTACTCACTTCCTGAGCGACATAAGCTTCACGCCAGTTATTGAATCAGGGCGTAGGAGCTATATTCGGGTGACGTCTGCTCGTCCGGTTAATGAACCGTATTTGAGCTTTCTCGTGGGCTTGGAGTTACCCGGAGGTCGGCAGCTGCGGGAGTTCACCGTATTGGTGGATCCGCCTGGTTATCGTGTGCCTGCCAGCTCAGTGGCAAGCCGTAGCGACAGTTATGCGCAGGTAGCAGCCCCGCGTCCCGTTACGCCCCGTGCCCCACGATCTTCAGCTTCAGCCCCTGTGCCTGCACCGCGCCCTGGCCTCCAGGCAGGTACTGCTACCTATACAACGCGAGCAAATGACACGCTGTGGCAGATTGCGCAGAGTCTGGTTCGCCAGGCAGGTAAGGGCTCCGTTCAGCAAACAATGGATGATTTGTATTCGCTGAATACCACTGCATTTACAGCAGGTGATATTCATCGGTTGAGAGTAGGGCAAACCTTACGTCTTCCGGTTGAGTTTTCTGCGCGAGCCGCGGCAGGTGAACAAGGCGCCATATCAGCTCCTTCTCCAGTTGCAGGGCAAGGTGCTGCACATGAGCAGCGTGCATTGCCAGAGGTACCTGTAACCCCAGCATCGGTACAGGTTGAAGAGGGGCAGGCAGCGTCCGCAGTTGCTGCGCAGCAGGATCAGTTGCTGCTACGTATGGCTGAGCTGCAAACTCAACTAGAAGAGCTTCAAACTCGTTTGGATGAGACTGTAAAAAGCAAGGATAACCAGATCATGGCCTTGCAACAGGAGGTCGCTCAGTTGCGCTCCTCCGTTGACTCAGGCGGTGTAGCAGCTCCAGTAAATCCGTCTTTGATCCAGGCTCAACCGAGTCTTCCAGATAACAGTGCCGTAATAGCTCCGTCATCGTCACAAGATCCCTCGCAGGCCGCCACTATCGCTCCGCCTGCTACACCTGCGCTACCTGAAGAGAACGCCCCAAAGGTCACAGATGATGCTGCCTCTCCAATGCCGGTGCAGGCTGATGCGGAGCCGGGAAGCAGCTTTTCATCCTATTATCTGTGGCTCGTTCCCTTGGCGGCCTTGCTAGTGGCTGCTCTGGCTGCGCTACGTCGTCGGCGCACAAAAGAAGAGTCGGCAGCTACAGTGGTTGCTGAGATGCCCAATGAAGTTGAGCCTGAGCGTCATAACCATGTCCTCGTGCCGCTTGTCGAGCCAGCCGTCATTGCGAGCCATCCTAAACCAGATGTCTCCAAGCCTCAGACGCCTATCATCCAACAGGCTACGCGCAAGGTTGACGATGAATTTTTGGGGCGCGCTGAAATTTATCTGGCATATGGGCGTTATAACCAGGCGCGAGAAGTGCTAGAGGAGGGCATCAAAGAACAGCCGGATCGGCTGGATATGCGCATGATGCTGCTTCAGGTGCTGGCTGCATTAGGTGAGAGAAAGCTATTTGCTGTCCAGGAAGCAGCTGTACGAGAATTGGGTGGCGATGCGCAAGCGATCGAGCAGCTAAAAGCACTTCTTCCGGGTATGGTTCAAGAGGTAACTGAAGAGCAGCCCTTTGAAGCAAATGAGAAAGAGCTCCTGGAGGAGTCGTTTGATTTACCTGATGATCTAGAAGAACAGTGGAAGCCTCAGCTTGATTTAAGGGCCGATGAAATGAAGCCCACTCAAGCCGATATCGAGAATTTCGATCTGGATTTGCAGGATTTGAGTTTTGACGACGCCATCGCCCTGACGGAGCTATTGGATGCTGAACAGGGACATGAAAAGGCAAAGCCTGCTGAATCGACTGATGACTTTCCTTATACCTTAGGAGAGCTGCCCTCAGTAGACGAGCTGGATATGCCTTTGGACGAGCATTTCGCTGGTCACATGCCAAGCGCTTCGGTGGCAGATAATGAGCTGAATGACTATCCAGCCAGCCCACTATTGCAGCAAGCCAAGACCTGCATGCAGCAAGGGGATATGCGTGCGGCTAGTGCTATTCTTCAGCGAATCCTTAATGAAGGAGACGATGCTCAACGCCATGAGGCTGAAGTGCTGCTGGCGCGTATCGCCTAACACGCGCTTACGGTTAAATGCCTGAACCTTAGAAGTTATTTCCAAGATTCAGGTAAACCGCCCGCTGGCCATCATCGTTCAGGCCATAACTAAAGTTAAGTGGGCCTAAGGGCGTATCGAATCCCAGGAAAACGCTGCCTGCAGTAATTGAACCGCTGTCATAGCTATTTCCGTTGTTCCAGATGCGTCCTTGCTCAAGGCTTCCGCCTAGATAGACAGGAAAATCGAGCGGCAGGAGCGAGCGTTCAGTCATGCGGCGATAATAAATTAGTCGTCCCAATCTATAGTTTTGACCCGACAAGGCATCCTGGCGATAACCTGACAGCTGCCTCGCACCACCTAGCAGATAACTGCTGGTTACAGTGTCGATGTCATTAAACGTTCGGCCGTATTGCCCACCCAGTACTACGGTGCTTTGGCCGAAGGTCAATGCCTTATCTAACTTGAACTCCATCTGCTGGTAGCGCTCATCTGAGCCTAGACTTGTATCGAATTGGCGCAGAGTGAGGGAGATATCTTCCCCTTCATGAGGAAAGTCGACGTTATCCATAGTGTCGAATGAATACTTCAGTTCATAAAAACCTTCACTGAAGGTATCGGTTGGCAGGCCTGGATTGCCTATATGAACTTTTGTCTTGCCCCAGCGTTGACCAACGCCAAAGCGAATCTCTCCGTTGTTGTTAATCTGCCTTCCAATATTGACTCCGTACCCATACCGCTCGCGACGATATTCGGCTACTGGATCGTTGTCCTGAATGGATTCGATGTTTTGGGTATCCGTACTTAAATAGGGCGCAAAGAAATACCGTGAGCCTACATCCAAGGGCTGGTAAAACTCAGTGTAAAGCTCCTGCTTGTCGCCGATCTGCAGGCGGGTTAGCCATTCGGCACCTAGTGTATTAATACCGTTTATCCGATAGCTGGCACCTATGTTGAAAGCGCTATCGCCTTTCATGTCGTCAGATAGGCTCAGGCCTAGCCGTAAAAAGTCAGTACCGCTGCGCTTTCCAAGCGCATGAATCACGAGGGCGTTATCATCTTCGCCTTTCTTTTTCTGTCTGACGATGCGGTATTCCACCTGGTCGAAGTAGTCGAGCCCATAAATGGTGCCCATGTCATCCTTAAGTTTTTCTAAATCAAGCGGCTCGCCCAGTGACTGGCGTATGTAATGCCGAATGACAGTGTTGCTCACCTTGGAGTTATTCTCGATCCGTATTTCGGTGATGATAGGGTTTCGCTGTCCTGGCTGGCGCGCTATGGAGAGTGCAATATCGGTGTCATCAATAGGTGCCCGCCTTAAACTGGCCAGGCGGGAGGACAAGGATTGGGTAGCGCGATAACCTGCATCAATCAACTCGTTAACGCTGCCAAAATCAGCGCTTGTATAAGCTGCGAGAGGCGGCTCAATCAGAATGTCTTCGGCTGTCAGCGTTGCTAGCTGAGCTTCGGAATTATTGCGGGTCATTAATGTGGTGGACTGATTCAGCACGTCTACGACGGTAGTAAGTTCCTTACGTTTAAGCAGGGGAGTACCGATATCGACTGCAATGACCATATCTACCCCCATGCTGCGAGCCACATCGATAGGGATATTGTCGACCATGCCACCATCAACGAGCAGCCGACCCTCTACATCAACCGGAGCAAATACGGCAGGAATCGACATGCTAGCCCGAATGGCGCGTGGTAGGTGACCTTTACTGAATATAACCTTTTCACCCGTCACGATATCGGTCGCAACAGCCCGAAAAGGAATGGCGAGTTTGTCAAAATTTCGTGTTTCGCTCGTATGAACCAACAGGCTTTCAAGCAGCATTGAGAGGTTTTGCCCCTGAATGACGCCAATAGGAAGTCCTAGGGTTCCATCGTCTCGAAAGCTGAGCTGCTGCTTGATAAGAAAGTCGCGATCATCCTGCTTTCGGCGAAAAGGAACATCCTGGCGGGGCGGCTGATCCGAAAGCACTTGCTGCCAGTCCATCTCTTTGGCGATGCGCTCGATTTCATCTACCTTATAGCCAGCTGCATACAAACCGCCAATAACTGCGCCCATGCTGGTGCCTGCAATGGCATCGACATGGATACCTTGTTCTTCCAGTGCCTTCAAAACGCCGATATGAGCGAGCCCACGCGCTGCGCCTCCAGACAATACCAGCCCTATTTTAGGATGAGTTTGATCGCTCCATGAAAGGATTGGTAGTAACAGTAATAAGCAAAGAACTAGGTAGCGCATGAGCAAGCCACGGGCAGGCGAAAGAAGAGCAGCTTATTATAAGCAGGTGAAAAAAGGAGTATGAGATGACTGAGCAAAAGCCAGAGGTGATTATTACCTATTGCACACAGTGCCAGTGGCTGCTACGAGCAGCTTGGATGGCGCAGGAACTGTTAAGTACTTTCGCTACTGATTTGGGTAAGGTCAGTCTCGCGCCATCGACAGGCGGTACTTTTCAAATTACTTGTGATGGGGCTCTCATATGGGAGAGAAAAAGAGATGGAGGCTTTCCTGAAGCCAAGGCCTTGAAACAACGTGTTCGTGACCTTATTAATCCGGAGAGGGATTTAGGTCATAGTGATCGGTAAGGTAAGCAAGATTCTATGCCTGAGCAGTATAAGCTGCTCAGGCATAAACACGAATCCTGACGTTACACCTCGGAAGTCATTCTTGCATCGGCAGGCTCGCTGATTCGTTCAGTTCTTGCCGGTACGGCTACTTCCGCAGCGCGAATATTGACGGCATGCAAACCTTTGGGACCTTGTATGATCTCAAAATTCACGGCCTGGCCAGCTTTCAGTGTTCGATAGCCGTCCATCTGAATTGCTGAATAATGAGCGAATAGGTCTTCATCGCTTCCTTCCGCTACTATGAAGCCGTATCCCTTGGCATTGTTGAACCACTTGACTTTGCCGCTGAGCATGCTGGCATCCCTCTGCAAAGGACTCCACAGGTGGAGTATTATCCCACTACAGTCCCGTTCAGATAGTCTTGAACGCACTAAAACACGGAACCCCTGGTACCCTTATGGGTATCCAAAGGTTTTAACACCCTTTTAGGGTTAGTCAAGGCGATGCGGTATTCGCCTGAGAAGTAGATCAAGGTCTTTGCGGACCTTCTAATCCATTCACTAGAAAAAATTTCTTGAGCATGCATCCAATCAGCCATATTCGACTAACATCAGAACAAGGCCCTTCACATCACGAGGATGACGGTGCAGGCCTGGCTGTCCAGGAAGCAAAACCTGCATTGAAGGCTCCGTCGTTGTATAAGGTACTTATGTTCAACGACGACTACACCCCGATGGAGTTTGTTGTTGAGGTGCTTGAGAAGTTCTTTAGCATGAATCGTGAACAGGCCACACAGATAATGTTGGTCGTTCATACCCAAGGTAAAGCCGTGTGTGGAGTCTTTACTCGCGACATTGCTGAAACCAAGGCCATGCAAGTGAATCAATATGCTAGGGAGAGCCAGCATCCGCTCCTTTGTGAGATTGAAATAGAAAGTTGATCTGTGCCTGGCTATGAGGTGAAGCTATGTTGAATCGTGAGCTCGAAGTCACCCTCAATCTTGCCTTCAAGGAGGCAAGAACGAAGCGTCATGAATTCATGACTGTCGAACACCTCCTCCTCGCGTTGCTGGATAACGAAGCGGCTGCAACAGTGCTTCGTGCATGTGGTGCAAACATGGATAAGTTGCGGCGGGATTTAAACGAGTTTATCGACTCGACGACTCCGCTTATCCCGCAGCAAGATGAAGAGCGTGAAACCCAGCCTACGCTTGGTTTTCAGCGTGTCCTGCAGCGTGCCGTTTTCCATGTGCAAAGTTCCGGCAAGCGAGAGGTAACCGGAGCGAACGTCCTTGTTGCCATTTTTTCAGAGCAAGAAAGCCAGGCGGTCTTTTTGCTTAAGCAGCAAAGCGTTGCGCGTATCGATGTCGTTAATTTTATTGCTCATGGAATCTCCAAGGTGCCTGGCACTAACGAGAGAGATCAGGAGCAGGACCAGCCTGACGAGGAGGGGGGAGAAACAACCGCCAGTAACCATCCTCTTGAGGCGTATGCAAGTAACCTGAATGAACTCGCACGCCAGGGTCGTATTGATCCTCTGGTGGGTCGTGAGAATGAAGTTGAGCGTGTTGCGCAGATTCTGGCTCGTCGCCGCAAAAATAATCCTTTGCTGGTAGGTGAGGCAGGTGTCGGTAAGACCGCTATTGCTGAAGGCTTGGCCAAGCGCATTGTGGATGGGCAAGTGCCGGATCTGCTTGCAGATAGCGTTGTTTATTCACTGGACTTAGGCGCCTTGTTGGCGGGCACTAAATACCGCGGCGATTTCGAGAAGCGCTTCAAGGCGTTACTCCATGAGCTACGTAAGCGCCCCCATGCCGTATTGTTCATTGACGAGATTCATACAATCATTGGTGCAGGTGCTGCATCGGGTGGTGTGATGGATGCGTCCAACCTGCTAAAGCCTCTCTTGTCTTCGGGTGAAATTCGCTGCATAGGCTCTACAACCTTCCAGGAATTCCGTGGCATTTTCGAGAAAGACCGTGCTTTGGCCCGTCGCTTCCAGAAAGTCGATGTGGTGGAGCCTTCGGTTGATGATACTGTCGGTATCCTGCGAGGCCTGAAGGCTCGCTTCGAGCAGCACCATGGCATTGAGTACAGCGACGAAGCACTGCGTGCAGCAGCTGATTTGGCGGCTCGTTACATCAATGATCGCCATATGCCCGATAAGGCCATTGACGTTATTGATGAAGCAGGGGCTTTCCAGCGTCTGCAGCCTGAATCAAAGCGTGTTCAGCGTATTGAAGTGGCGCAGGTTGAGGATATTGTTGCCAAGATTGCCCGGATTCCTCCAAAGACTGTCAATACGTCCGACAAGGAATTGCTACGTAACCTGGAGCGTGACCTCAAGCTGACTGTCTTTGGTCAGGACATGGCAATCGATTCACTATCGACTGCCATTAAACTTTCTCGCGCAGGCCTTAAATCTCCAGACAAACCGGTTGGTTCCTTCCTGTTTGCTGGTCCTACGGGTGTTGGTAAAACCGAGGTGGCAAGGCAGCTGGCAAAGGCGCTGGGTATCGAATTGATCCGATTTGATATGTCGGAGTACATGGAGCGTCATACCGTTTCGCGTCTGATTGGTGCGCCTCCCGGTTATGTGGGCTTTGACCAGGGTGGCCTGTTGACTGAGGCCATAACAAAAACGCCACATTGTGTGCTTCTGCTTGATGAGATCGAAAAGGCGCACCCAGAGGTATTCAACCTGCTCCTGCAAGTCATGGACCACGGTACACTTACGGATAATAACGGCCGCAAGGCTGACTTCCGTAACGTCATTGTAATCCTGACTACTAACGCCGGTGCGGAGACAGCTTCTCGTGCCTCGATCGGCTTTACCTTGCAGGATCATTCAACCGACGCTATGGAGGTTATCAAGAAGAGCTTTACGCCGGAGTTCCGCAACCGTCTGGATACCATTATCCAGTTCGGCCGTCTCAGTCATGAGACTATCAAGAGTATCGTGGATAAATTCCTTACTGAGCTGCAAGCTCAGCTGGAAGATAAGCGTGTTCAGCTTGAAGTTTCAGATGCTGCTCGCGGTTGGCTGGCGACTAATGGCTATGATCCTCAAATGGGAGCACGGCCTATGGCGCGCCTCATTCAGGATAAGATCAAGCGGCCCCTGGCTGAAGAAATCTTGTTCGGTGAGCTTGCTGAGCATGGTGGTGTGGTTCATATCGATCTCAAGGGTGATGAGTTGGCCTTTGAGTATGAGACCACGGCAGAACCTGCATAAGGTTTTGCCCACAAAAAAGCCCGGCATATGCCGGGCTTTTTTGTGGAGGTATCAACGAGCGCGATACGTGATTCGACCTTTACTCAGATCATAGGGCGTCAGTTCCACGCGCACCTTGTCTCCGGTTAGGATACGAATGTAGTTCTTGCGCATCTTTCCAGAAATATGCGCCGTAACGACGTGCCCATTTTCCAACTCCACGCGGAACATGGTGTTAGGCAGGGTGTCGACGACAGTACCTTCCATTTCGAAGCTGTCTTCTTTCGACATAGGTTATGAAGCCCCTCGGTAACATAAAATTGCCTGGACCATCCAGACGGAAAATCGGCATGCATTGTGCCCGAAAAACTCAATTGATGCCATGTCTGATGTCAGGACACTTGAACCCATCGTTGATTAACAAAGAGTTCGATGGGCCGGTATTGAGTCTTGTAAGACATCTTCCTGCAGCCTTTGATCCAATAACCGAGATAAACCGCTTCAAGATTTAAGCGTACTGTTTCTGCAATCTGCCAAAGAATGCCAAAGGTCCCTAGGCTTCTGCGTTCCTCGTCTGGGTCGTAGAAGGTATAAACCGCAGACAGGCCGTTAGGCAATACATCAGTAACTGCAACACCAATCAATCGTTCGCCCAAGCGCATTTCATAAAAAAACGCATAAGGCAGCTCGCGAATAAGAAAGGTCGTGAATTGTTCCCGGCTTGGAGGGTACATATCGCCATCTGCATGTCGCTCAGTAATGTAGCGTGCGTACAGGCGATAATGCTCATCCGTAAAGCGAGGTCTGCGTTTCTCAACAACAATGTCCGAATTTCGCTTCAGAATACGCTTCTGGCGTCTATCCAGAACAAAATCGGTAGCGCGAATTCGTGCCGGTATGCACGCTTTGCACTGCTGGCAGTGAGGCCGATACAGGTGGTCTCCACTGCGCCTGAAACCTAGTTCTGAAAGTTCGGCATATAGCTGGCCGCTCATAGGTTGGGCAGGGTCAAGAAAGAGTGTGGTTGCCTGCTGATCAGGCAGGTAACTACATGTGTGCGGCTGAGTGGCGTAAAACTTCAATCGGGCCAGCTCGCTCATAATCTACCTCTAGGAAAACATGAGGAAGGTAATCAGTCCTGTCATGCCGGTTGCGAAGACCAGTCTGCTTTAGATGTTTCGTCCAGATATCGTGCCAAATAGTTCGAAAAATCAGTACGAGAAATGCTCGCCGCGCCAAAGCTTTCAAGATGTCGTGTCGGCATCTGGCAATCGATCAAGGCAAAGCCCCAATCCGCCAAGTGTCGAGTTAGCGTAGCAAAGCCGACTTTGGAGGCGTTATCGGTACGACTAAACATAGACTCTCCAAAGAATAGTTTACCGATTGCCAAGCCATATAGGCCGCCGACGAGTGAGTCCTCGTCCCAGACCTCTACTGAGTGAGCAATGCCACGTCTATGAAGCTCTATATAGGCCTGCTGCATCTCGGATGTGATCCATGTGTCATCCGTGTAATCTCGTGGTTGGGAGCATCCTTGGATCACGTTTGGAAAGTCTTGGTCGAACGTTACCGTAAAGCGGCCCTGACGGATCAGTTTCGCCAAGCTGCGTGAGATGTGGATTTCTTTAGGCGCTAATACTGTTCTAGGATCAGGTGACCACCAAAGAATAGGCTGGCCTGTCTGGAACCATGGAAAACAGCCATGGCGGTAGGCTGCAATCAAGCGATCAGGCGAAAGATCGCCGCCTATCGCAAGCAGGCCATTAGGTTCACTCAGTGCGCTACTGAGTGGCGGAAATTGGATAAAGTCGCGTTTCAACCAAGTCGGCATGGAAGGGGAGGGGGTTAACCAAGTAATCTTCAGGCTAACTCTGATTACCGCTAAGCGCCAGTTTTCCCTATTGATTTAAACTTTGTCGAGGAATGCTACATAACTCTTTGTCACAACAGCAAAAGAATGTTCCAATGCATGGTTCACGGCTAAAGTCGTGGTAAAAATAGGTCATTGTTGTTGCGACTCGGTTTTTCGTATGGAACGAGCTGCGTAGAGTCGTAGAATGCTGCCTTGTTTCTTTTCATCTTCACGTTGTCGGTGCAGGAAAAGTCGCGTTTGAAACAATCTACTTCTGCCAGCCCTGTGACACAGTGGCGCGAACACCTTCATTATCGTTTGAAGGAGGTGTTGCTCATCGCGTTAGCCGCGTTGTGTCTGTATACGCTAATGGCTTTATTGACCTATGACCCTTCTGATCCAGGCTGGACCCACACCAGTCGTATAGATCAGATCCACAACGCTGCAGGACGCGCCGGTGCATGGCTGGCTGACGTCTTGTTCATGGCGTTAGGGTATTTCGCCTTTATTTTCCCCTTGCTGCTGGGTGTCAAGACCTGGCAGGTCTTCAGGCATCGGTATATGCCTTGGGAGTGGAGTGGGTGGTTGTTCTCATGGCGTTTGACCGGGCTGGTTTTTCTGATTCTGGCCGGCTCTGCCTTAGCCTATATTCACTTTCATGCTGATGCTCATCTACCGGCTTCTGCCGGAGGCGCTCTTGGAGAAAGTCTGGGGCAGCTTGCCCTCAGTGCTCTTAATGTGCAGGGAAGTACGCTGCTGTTTTTGGCTGTATTCCTGCTGGGGCTGACGGTCTTCACAGATCTTTCCTGGTTTAAGGTTATGGACTTGACGGGAAAGATTACGCTTGATTTGTTCGAGCTTATCCAGGGAGGTGCCAGTCGTTGGGTGGGCAATCGTAGCGAGCGTAAGCGCCTTGCTTCACAGCTGCAGGATGACGAAGAGTATTATGACGACGAGGCGCTTGAGGTTGAAGAAGAACCTCAAGCGGCTATCAAGCGAGAGCCCAAAAAGGCCCGTGAGCGTATCATTGTGCCAGTTGAGCTTGATGATGAGGTCGAGATGCCTCAGCAAAGGTCAGCTCCTGCTGCGCCAGTCGCTGAGCGGGCTGTAGCAGAAAAGCCGCAGATGGCTAGACCAGCGCCGCAAATCAATATCCCGACGCCTGCGCCTGCTCCTAAAGCTGTCGAGCCTAAGCGCTATGTTCCGCCTGCTACGCACTTTGTCGACTCTGCCATCGAAGGAACAATACCTCCGATATCACTGTTAGACCCGGCAGAGAAGAAGCAGCAAAGCTTCTCGCCTGAGTCTTTAGAATCTATGTCGCGTTTACTTGAGATAAAACTCAAGGAGTTTGGCGTCGAGGTAATAGTTGAGTCGGTTCATCCAGGGCCGGTCATTACTCGTTTTGAGATACAGCCTGCTGCTGGCGTAAAGGTTAGCCGAATTTCCAACCTGGCAAAGGACTTGGCACGTTCGTTAGCTGTTTTTAGTGTTCGTGTGGTTGAAGTCATTCCAGGCAAGACTACTGTTGGGATCGAGATTCCAAATGAAGATCGGCAGATGGTTCGTTTCTCTGAAGTATTGGAATCTGCTGAATACGAGGCTTCTAAGTCACCAGTAACACTGGCTCTGGGACACGATATTGGTGGCAGACCCGTTATTGCTGATTTAGCCAAGATGCCTCATCTGCTTGTGGCGGGTACAACAGGCTCGGGTAAGTCAGTAGGCGTAAACGCCATGCTGTTATCGATTCTGTTCAAGTCGACGCCTGAGGAGGCGCGCTTGATCATGATTGACCCAAAGATGCTGGAACTCTCTATTTATGAAGGTATCCCGCATCTTTTATGCCCCGTCGTAACTGACATGAAAGAGGCTGCTAATGCGCTGCGTTGGAGCGTGGCTGAAATGGAGCGGCGTTACAAGCTCATGGCTGCAATGGGGGTCCGTAACCTTGCTGGTTTTAACCGTAAGATTAAGGATGCCGAAGAAGCAGGAACGCCTCTAACAGATCCTCTGTATCGACGTGAAAGCATGGATGAGGAAGCGCCTCTTTTGAAGGCCTTGCCTACAATCGTTGTGGTTGTCGACGAGTTCGCCGACATGATGATGATTGTTGGTAAAAAGGTGGAGGAATTGATTGCGCGTATCGCTCAAAAGGCGCGTGCTGCTGGTATTCATTTAATCCTGGCTACCCAGCGCCCGTCAGTAGACGTGATTACAGGCCTTATCAAGGCCAACATTCCGACGCGTATGGCTTTCCAGGTATCTAGCAAGATCGACTCTCGAACCATTCTTGATCAGGGTGGGGCCGAGCAGCTTCTAGGGCACGGCGATATGCTCTATCTCCCGCCAGGTACGGGCCTGCCTATCCGTGTGCATGGCGCCTTCGTATCGGATGATGAGGTGCATCGTTTGGTGGAGGCCTGGAAGCAGCGTGGCGCGCCTGACTATATCGAGGACATTCTTGCCGGTGCTGATGAGGGCGGCGGCTCGTTTGATGGTAGTGGTGGCGGTGGTGGCAGTGAAGGAGAGGAAGATGATCCTCTCTATGATGAGGCTGTCCGCTTTGTAACGGAAAGTCGTAGAGCTTCTATTTCCGCAGTTCAGCGTAAGCTCAAAATCGGTTATAACCGTGCCGCGAGAATGATCGAGGCTATGGAAATGGCTGGAGTTGTCACGCCTATGAATACGAACGGGTCAAGGGAAGTCATTGCGCCTTCTCCTGTGCGTGATTAACTAATGTTTAAGAGGAATTCCATGCGATTGAATCGCTTGTTTGCCCTGGCAATTACAACCTTTTTAAGCTTCTCGGCTCAGGCTGCATCGGACGCGGCTGATCGCCTTTCCCAGTATCTGGAAAAAGCGCAGACCATGACGGCTCGCTTCTCCCAGCTAACACTAGACGGTTCTGGCACACGACTACAGGAGACGGCAGGTAATCTAAGCCTCAAGCGTCCAGGTCTTTTTCGCTGGCATACAGATTCTCCCATGGAGCAACTGCTTGTATCTGATGGACAGAAAGTATGGCTGTATGACCCTGATCTTGAACAGGTCACTATCCAGAAGCTCGATCAGCGCCTGACCCAGACACCAGCACTGCTGTTGTCGGGTGATGTATCGAAAATTGAGGACAGCTTTACGATTACGTACAAGCAAAGCGGTAATGTCACTGATTTCGTCCTCAAGCCGAAAACCAGCGATACGCTATTTGATAGCTTGCGGCTCTCCTTTCGCGGTAGCGTAATCAACGATATGCAGCTGATCGATAGTGTCGGTCAGCGTACTAATATTTTGTTCTTCAACGCCAAGATGAATGAGCCGGTAAAGGCCTCGGAATTCGTTTTTGAAATTCCGAAAGGTGCTGACGTCATTCAGGAGTGATCCTGTCCTATGGATCTATTCCGTACAGCGCCAGTGGCTCAGCCACTGGCTGCTCGTATGCGAGCTACCACGCTGGACGAGTACGTTGGCCAGCAACACCTGCTCGCACGTGGAAAGCCTCTGCGGGAAGCTCTTGAGCAGGGCGCGCTGCATTCCATGATTTTCTGGGGGCCGCCAGGTGTCGGCAAGACGACATTGGCGCGTTTGCTGGCCGAGGTAACCGACGCTCATTTTGAGACGATCTCGGCTGTTCTTTCCGGCGTAAAGGAAATTCGTCAGGCTGTTGAGATAGCTCGGCAGCAAGCTGCTCAGTATGGACGGCGAACCATATTGTTCGTGGATGAAGTTCACCGTTTTAATAAATCCCAGCAAGATGCGTTTCTTCCCTATGTTGAAGACGGCACCCTTTTGTTTATTGGGGCGACGACTGAAAACCCTTCGTTTGAGCTTAACAATGCACTTCTTTCCAGAGCACGTGTTTATGTCCTTAAAAGCTTGGATGAAGAAGCCTTAACTCAGCTTGCCAGTCGAGCACTGCTTGAAGAAAAAGGCCTTGGTAGGCGCCAGTTAAGTCTTCCAGATGAAAGCCGGAAGATTCTGTTGGCTGCGGCCGATGGGGATGGCCGCAGGTTACTCAATCTACTTGAAAACGTGGCCGATCTGGCTGAGGACGGCGCAAGCATCAGCCCGGACCTTTTACAAAGCTTGCTCGGCGATGGGCGTCGTCGTTTCGATAAAGGTGGTGAGGCGTTTTACGATCAGATTTCCGCGTTGCATAAGTCTGTTCGGGGCTCCAATCCTGATGCGACCTTATACTGGTACGCTCGCATGATCGATGGAGGCTGTGATCCGCTTTATATCGCCCGGCGCGTTGTGCGTATGGCCAGTGAAGACGTAGGCAATGCTGATCCTAGAGCGCTATCCATCTGTCTTTCCGCCTGGGATGTGCAAGAGCGACTAGGCAGCCCGGAGGGTGAGCTTGCCATTGCTCAGGCGTTGGTATACCTCGCATGTGCGCCTAAAAGTAATGCAGTTTATAAAGCATTCAATAAGGCAATGGCAGATGTTAAACAGGATGGCTCTAGGGAGGTGCCTGTACATCTTCGAAACGCACCAACCAAATTGATGAAGTCGTTGGGCTATGGAGAGGAATATCGATATGCACATGATGAGCCTGACGCATATGCAGCTGGCGAGGATTATTTCCCTGAGGATAAGGTGCCCGTTCATTATTACGAGCCCGTGCCTCGCGGCTTAGAACTCAAAATTCGCGACAAACTGACTCATTTGGGTGAGCTGGATAGGGCAAGTCCGCGTCAACGGCGGAAAAAATCATGATACGTATGATTCTGGCCGTTGCGGTAGGCGGTGCATTAGGTACGCTGCTGCGATTTATGGCAACGTCCTGGGTAGCGGCGGCTTGGCCTAGGCATTTCTATATAGGCACTTTGATTGTCAACTGTGTGGGCTGTTTATTGATTGGTCTTTTATACGGACTTTTCTTGATTCGCCCTGATGTTCCTGCTGAGCTCAGAGCGGGGCTTGTTGTTGGTTTTCTAGGTGGATTAACAACGTTTTCCTCCTTTTCCCTTGATACGTTACGCTTGCTGGAAGGTGGCCAGGCTTTGCTTGCCATTGGATACGCCACGGCCAGTGTCGTAGGTGGTCTGCTTGCTACTTGGGCAGGCCTGTCATTGACAAAACTCTGATACGAGAAAAAACATGCTTGACGCAAAACTGGTACGTACGCAGCCTCAGGAAGTGGCAGAACGTCTTGCCGTGCGTGGTTTCACGCTTGATGTACAGCGCATCGAATCCTTGGAGTCAGCTCGTAAGTCTGTGCAAACACGTACCGAAGAGCTTCAGGCCGAACGTAACAGTCGATCCAAGGCTATTGGCCAAGCCAAGGCTCGCGGTGAAGACATTGCGCCGCTTTTGGCTGATGTTGACCGGATGGGTGGTGAGTTAGAGGCCGCTAAGCGTGAGCTGGATGTGATCCAGTCCGAGCTGGACACTTTGCTCTTGGGATTGCCCAATCTGCCGCATGAATCCGTTCCGGTAGGCGCTAATGAAGATGAAAACGTAGAAGTACGCCGTTGGGGAACACCCAAGCATTTCGAGTTTGAGGCTAAGGATCATGTGACCTTAGGGGAAGCCCACGGTTGGTTGGATTTCGAAACTGCCTCTCGCTATTCTGGTGCCCGTTTTGCCTTGATGCGCGGTCCTATTGCTCGGCTACACCGCGCGTTGGCACAGTTCATGATCAATCTGCATACGGCTGAGCATGGGTATGAAGAAGCTTACACACCTTATCTTGTGCAAGCTGAAACATTGCAGGGGACAGGACAGCTCCCTAAGTTTGAGGAAGATCTGTTTAAAGTGCCTCGGGAAGGTGAAAGCCCTCTCTACCTGATTCCAACTGCAGAGGTCACCTTGACCAACATGGCTGCAGGCAAGATCTTGGGTGCCAAAGCCCTTCCTATTCAGCTGGTAGCCCATACGCCTTGCTTCCGTAGTGAGGCAGGTGCTTCTGGGCGAGACACGCGTGGCATGATCCGTCAGCATCAATTCGACAAGGTTGAAATGGTGCATATCGTTGAACCTGCCAAGTCCTTCGAAGCACTAGAGGCGCTGACAGGCCACGCTGAACGTGTGCTGCAACTTCTGGAATTGCCTTACCGTGTGCTTGCCCTATGTACTGGTGACATGGGCTTTAGTGCTACCAAGACATATGATCTGGAAGTATGGATCCCAAGCCAGGATAAATATCGTGAAATTTCTTCCTGCTCTAACTGTGGCGACTTCCAGGCACGTCGCATGCAGGCTCGGTGGCGCAATCCAGAAACAGGTAAGCCTGAACTTGTGCATACCTTGAACGGGTCTGGTTTGGCAGTCGGTCGTACGCTAGTGGCAGTATTAGAAAACTATCAGCAGGCAGATGGAACTGTTCAGGTGCCAGAAGTCCTCAAGCCCTACATGGGCGGTATTGAGGTAATTGGCTGATGGAGTTCTTGCCACTGTTTCACAATCTAATCGGCCGATCTGTATTGATTGTCGGCGGAGGAGAGGTTGCTTTACGCAAGGCGCGTTTGCTCAAAGATGCAGGTGCAGTGCTCAAGGTTGTCGCACCTCGCATCCATCCGGCCATGCGCGAGCTGATTGTAAACAGTGGCGATTCGCTGGTAGAGCGGCCTTATCAGGCAAGTGATATGAGTGGGTCCGTTCTGGTTATTGCTGCAACCGATAACGAAGATATCAATGTCCAGGTTTCTACTCAGGCTAAGGCAATAGGTGTGCCTGTCAACGTGGTGGACTCGCCAGCGTTATGTACAGTTATTTTTCCTGCGATTATTGATCGCTCGCCTTTGATAGTCGCAGTATCAAGTGGTGGCGATGCGCCTGTTTTGGCTCGCCTTGTGCGAGCCAAGCTTGAAAGCTGGATACCGGCTGCTTATGGTGAATTGGCAGGACTGGCTAAAAAATTTCGCTCCAAGGTCAAGCGGCGTTTCGATGATGTCCAGGCAAGACGCGTATTCTGGGAGGAAGTATTTCAGGGCGAAATTGGTGAGAAAGTCTTAGCAGGCCAACCTCAGGTAGCCGAACGGTTGCTTGAGGAAAAGCTCCGCAATGCGTCTTCTACTGTTAAAGGAGAGGTCTATCTGGTAGGTGCAGGGCCGGGTGATCCAGATCTTTTGACATTCAAGGCTTTGCGTCTTATGCAGCAGGCTGATGTCGTACTATACGATCGCTTGGTTGCGCCCGCTATTCTGGACATGTGCCGTAGAGACGCCGATAGAATTTATGTGGGTAAAAAAAGAGCTGAGCATGCTGTACCGCAAGAGGAGATTAACCAGCTCCTGATTGACTTAGCTACTCAAGGTAAGCGTGTGTTGAGACTCAAAGGGGGTGATCCCTTTATCTTCGGGCGTGGTGGCGAGGAAATTGAGCGTTTAGCTTCTCATGGAATTGGATTTCAGGTAGTCCCGGGAATCACCGCTGCGAGTGGTTGTGCCGCTTATGCAGGCATACCATTAACGCACCGGGATTATGCCCAGTCGGTGCGCTTTATCACCGGGCATCTAAAAAATGACACCTGCGATCTTCCTTGGAGTGATCTGACTGCGCCAGGGCAAACATTGGTTTTTTATATGGGCTTGGTTGGACTGCCTGTCATTTGTGAGCAGCTCATCAGGCACGGCAGAAGTCCAAGTACCCCCGCAGCCTTAGTTCAACAAGGAACGACGTCTAGTCAGCGTGTGTTTACAGGAACGTTGGCAGATTTGCCTACCCTAGTGGCAGAACATGAAGTTCATGCACCCACGCTGATCATCGTGGGTGAAGTGGTAACCTTGCGTGACAAGCTAGCGTGGTTCGAAGGGCAGTCGCATCCTAGTGATTTTCCTGCCATAGGCCCAAGCTAGAAAATTGCTCGCGATTGTGAGGGGAGACTAAATCCAATGCTGGGCCGCCTGGGATGATGCCACTTGGATTAATCGTCCCATGGCTTCCGTAGTAGTGATGCTTGATGTGCTCAAAATTAACCGTTTCTGCAATGTCTGGCCATTGATAGAGTTCTTTTAACCACCCTTGCAGGTTGGGGAAGTCCATAATACGACGAAGATTGCATTTGAAATGGCCGTAGTAGACAGCGTCGAAGCGTATCAGTGTTGTAAAAAGCCGCCAGTCTGCTTCTGTCAGATATTCGCCCGTCAAATAGCGATAGTTACCTAAGCGGTCCTCTAGCTGATCAAGTGTTGTAAACAGCTCCTCAAAGGCGAGTGCGTAGGCTTTTTGCTCTGTCGCAAAGCCTGCCTTATAAACACCATTGTTTACCGTTGAGTAAATAAGCTCATTAAGCGAGTCGATTTCTTTCTGCAGCGGCTTTGGGTAAAAATTGATGCGGTTCTCGGTCAAGGTGTCAAATGCGCTGTTGAACATTCGAATAATGTCGGCAGATTCGTTGTTAACAATGCACTGGCGCTTTTTATCCCAGAGCATTGGCACTGTAACGCGGCCTGTGTACTGGGGCTTGGCTTCCAGATAGCGTTCGTAAAGAAATCGTGTAGGGCCAAGCAGGTCGCCTGTTGATCCGCGTGTTTGATCGAAGGTCCATCCATTTTCTTTCATAAGCCAACTTACTATGGACACATCAATAATATTCTCAAGACCTTTAAGTCTACGAAAAATAAGTGTGCGATGAGCCCATGGGCAGGCTAAAGAAACATATAAATGGTAGCGGCCAGGTTCTGCCTTGAAGCCAGCTTCGCCAGTGGGACTGGCCTCACCAGTAGGAGTGATCCAGTGTCTAAATTGAGCATTTTCGCGCTTGAAACTGCCGTCTTTGCTGTTTTCATACCATTGGTCAAGCCATTTGCCTTCAACTAACAGGCCCATTGTCTCCTCGCTATGCAGTTTGGAAGTTTTATGAGTGGCGCTGATTCCAATACTCTTTTGCTTTGCCTAGCGCAAATTCTCTTTCATGACCTAGCGCTCTAAGTCCTAAGGCCATCGTGGAAAGAATGGCTAGCTCACCATAGGGGTCCTGTGCCTCGCCATTCCATACTTTTAGTAGGTGGTTAGCATCAATTCTTTCAGGTTTGACGTGGCGTCTTTCTGAAAGTGCGGGCCACATTTCATCCCATTCTATTCCCTGTTCTGTTCCATAAAGATGAGAATCACTGTCTGGGTTGATTTCGATCTCACCACCTTCACCTTTGATAATGATGGCTTTGTCGCCCAAAAGACGGCTAGCCTCACGGTGAATGGGTTGGTAGCCTGGATGGAATATGCTCTGCAAGATACAAGTTGCGTTAAGCGGGTTTAGTAATCGAACTAGCGAATGGATCGGAGAGCGTAACCCAAGTGTGTTGCGCAGACTGATCATCTGTTGCAATACCGGCATCCATTTTTCGAGCGGTGCGAATGCTAAATGATCCGTGTTTAAGGCGTCCTGTGCTTGGTCCCAATCAGTACAAAAGCGTATACCCAGCGTATCAAGTACCTGTTCGGTGTATAGGCGGCCTGCTGTATGAGCACCACCGCCATGAATCAGAATGCGAATGCCATGAGATGACAGGCATTTGGTGGCAAGAAGAAACCAAGGTAAATGGCGTCTTTTACCAGCATAGCTTGGCCAGTCTAGATCCACTTGAATATCGGGTGCATTCAAGCGGGTACGAACGGCCTCGGTAAAACCGGCAAGTTCTTCTGCACTTTCTTCTTTGTGCCGAAGCAGCATTAGAAAGGCACCTAGCTGAACATCCTCGACTTTCTTGTCGAGGATCATTCCCATAGCCTCCTGCGCTTCTTCTCGGGTTAAGCTGCGCGCGCCGCGTTTGCCCTTGCCAATGATCCGTATGAACTGTGCAAAGGGATGTTCTTCAGACATTGTCATCATAAGCAATTTGTCGGTTTAGGAAGCCCTGCAAGCTTAGCGGCGAGCTTGGCGGGACTGCCTTTGAAAAGGAGATTCAGATGAAGGCTGTTACCTTTCTCTGGGCCTAGTGTCTGTGCGATATATCTAATCAGGGGACGATTAGCTGGAGAGAGCTGGAACTCAGCGTAGAAACGCCTGAGCGCGTTTAGGATTTCCCAGTGCTCGGGCGTTAAAGAAATACTTTCTCGGCGCGCAAGCTCCTCTGCTATTTCAGGAGACCAGTCTTCCAAGTCAAGTAGATAACCTTCCTGATCAACGTTAAGTGCCTTCATTACCAGCTTTGTACCTTGTCATAAGTTACACAGAGGCTAACAAAATCCTCATAGTCGATCGCGTCGAAGCGAGATGTTTCATTCAGCCCGCGGGCCTCGACATCCTCCCGTAAAACAAAGCCTTTAATACCTACCGGAAGTTTTTCGAGTAGAGCGTCTGATCGAGGGCTTTTCTGTAACAGGTACGCAGCATCACCCATCAGCAAAAGCGCATCTTGATCTGCCAGTAAAGGTAGAGCGCTGTCTAGCGTCAAGCTTTGGAATGGCGACGCTGAAATAAGATGAAGCGTCTTCACAGCGTTATCACCATATCGTGTTCGTTTAACAGTAAGCGAACCTGTGCGTTAGACAGACTCTCGACATCTAGCTCAAACATGGAGGGCTTTAGGTTGCGCTCCAGCAGGCTGTTTTCCAGTGCATAAAGCTTTTCTACCCCAAACAAGGGGAGAGCTTGCAAATTAGCGCTCAGGTCCTTCTGCTCAAGTCGTGAGGCAGCCTGAGAGGGAGTTAATTGAAAAACACCATCATCCATAAACAGCATGGAAACTGGTAGGTCAAAGGCTCCACCAGCCAAGGCAATGTCTAAAGCTTCTCGTGCGGCCATGCCTGACCATGGGGCTTGGCGGCTGATAATGAGCATCGACTTTGCCATTAGGTGTCTCCAAAGCAAATCAAGCGATCCGCTGTTTGTGCAGCCTCGTGAAGTTGTCCTAGGCCTGAGAGCTGCCATGGTTCCAAAAGGTTGGCGCCCTGGCGTCCATGGCGATGAGCTTCGCTTTCACTCAAGATGCCTCGCCGTAAAGCGGCAGAAATACAAACAACAGAGTCCAGCTGATTTTGCTGAATAAATGTAGCCCATTGATTTGCCCAATCTGGCTCATCTTGAGGCGTTACGATTGAGCTGGAGCCATTGTGTACACCATCTTGGTAGAAAAAAAGACGAATTATTTCATGATGAGCTGATAGCGCCGCCTGAGCAAACCGAAGAGCTCTTCGGGAAGAGGGGGAGTGCGGGGCGGAAAACACGACGATAGCAAATTTCATAAATAAAAAAGGCCCGCCGAAGCGGGCCTCTCCAATGCGAATCTCGTTAATCGTTGCTGCTGGCAAAGCCTAGCAACTGGAGCAGGCTGACAAACAGATTGTATATCGAGACGTACAGGCTAATGGTAGCCATGATGTAGTTATCTTCGCCGCCGTGAATGATGGCACTTGTCTGGAATAGAATGGCGGCTGAAGCAAACAGCACAAAGCCAGCGCTGATTGCAAGCTGCAAGCCACTGATGTTCACAAAAAACGACAGTGCTATTGCGCCAAGTAATATCCAGAAGCCTGCCATTAGAAAACCCGACAGGAAGCTCATGTCTTTACGGCTAATTAGCGCGTAGGCGGAAAGCCCGAAGAAGACCAAAGCTGTCATGCCTAAGGCGGAGGAAATGATGCTTCCACCGTTAGGCAAGCCTAGGTACATATTCAATATCGGTCCTAGGGTATATCCCATGAAGCCGGTAAGCGCAAACGTGCTGACCAAGCCCCAGCCACTGTTACGCAATTTTACAGTGAGAAAGAACAGACCATAAAAGCCGATCAGGACAACAAAAATGTTGGGATACGAAACCCGCATCTGCTGCGAGACGTAAGCTACTAAGCCACTAAAGGCTAGCGTCATTCCCAACAGAGCATAAGTGTTGCGTAGCGTACGACTAATGTCGCGCCGCTCGGCAACCGCAGGGTTGAAGGCATATTGACGCTCGTTCATAACGACACTCCTAATGTGGTCGAAACCTATTCATACCATAAGATAATAACAACTCTTTGAAAAAAATAGATTTAAGTGTTTGACAGCGTGTTTCGTTAGGGTAATATTGCGACCCGCACCTGCGGAGGTGTGGCCGAGTGGTTTAAGGCAACGGTCTTGAAAACCGTCGAAGGGGAGACTCTTCCGTGAGTTCGAATCTCACCGCCTCCGCCATCTTCTTGCTTCAAGTCATCGTGCGTTTATCTCTGACTTGTGTATAGTCGTTACACATTCCTTTGCATTTATTAGCCTAAGATGAGTCTTGGGCTTGTAATTGGCTTCTGCATCAGCGTTACGAGGTGCACGGTGATTAAAGTGCTAGTGGTCGATGACCATGATCTGGTAATGGCCGGAATTATCCGCATGCTGGCGGATGTCGATGGTATCCAGGTTATAGGTCAGGCTGATTCTGGCGAGAGTGGATTAAAGCTTGTCAGAGAATTAAAGCCTGATGTAGTCCTTATGGACGTTAAAATGCCTGGCATTGGCGGGCTGGAAGCTACTCGAAAACTTCTTCGTAGCCATCCTGAAGTAAAGGTCATAGCAGTAACTGCATGCGAAGAAGATCCTTTCCCAACTCGCCTGCTGCAGGCTGGCGCCTCTGGTTATCTCACCAAGGGTGCAGACATTCAGGAGATGATTACTGCCATACGTCATGCTTTTAGCGGGCAGCGATACATCAGTGCTCAAATTGCTCAGCAATTAGCGCTCAAGTCTTTTCAGCCTCAAAATAATGGCACGCCTTTTGACCTTCTTTCGGAACGCGAAATTCAAATCGCTCTGATGATTGCTAATTGCCATAAGGTTCAGGTGATCTCAGATAAGCTTTGCTTGTCTCCTAAGACTGTTAATACCTATCGTTATCGTATTTATGAAAAGCTCTCTATCACCAGTGATGTAGAACTGGCTTTGTTGGCAGTTCGTCACGGGATGGTAGACGCCACGAGTTGAGATGACCGAAACGTTTGATTCCTCTGCTTTTCTGGCTGGCTGCAGTTCTCGGCCGGGTGTTTATCGAATGTTCGACGAAAGCGCCAAGGTGCTTTATGTCGGAAAAGCGAAGAATCTTAAAAAGCGCCTATCGAGCTACTTTCGTAAAACTGGCTTGGCTCCCAAGACAGCAGCATTAGTAGCGAAAATCTCCCAGATCGAAACAACCATTACTGGTAATGAAACTGAGGCGCTTCTGCTTGAGCAGAACCTCATCAAGCAATTACGTCCCCCGTATAATATCCTTCTACGAGATGACAAATCTTACCCATATGTCTTCTTGTCGACCGAAGATGAATTTCCTCGGCTCGCTATTCATCGCGGCGCCAAGAAGGTGCGGGGTCGTTATTTTGGGCCATATCCCAGTGCGGGTGCCATTCGCGAAAGTCTGAATCTTCTGCAAAAGGCATTCATGGTGCGTCAGTGTGAAGACGGTTTTTTCAAAAATCGTACCCGGCCATGCCTTCAGTATCAGATTAAGCGATGCAAGGGGCCGTGCACGAACATGGTTTCCCGGGAAGAGTATGCTGAGGATGTCCGGCATTCGGCTATGTTCTTGGAGGGGCGTAGTAATGCACTGGCTGACGAGTTAAGCGCGGCCATGGATAAGGCATCCATCGCATTAAACTTTGAGCGGGCAGCGGAGTTACGTGATCAGATCGCATTAGTGCGGCGGGTCCAGGATCAACAGCATATGGAAGGCGAAAGTGGCGAGGTTGACGTCATTGCTGCAATGGTGAATCCAGGCGGTGCATGTGTTCATCTGATAACTGTGCGCGGCGGGCGTGTTCTTGGTAGCAAGAATTTCTTTCCTCAAGTTGCTATTGAGGAGGAGGCCAATGACGTGCTTCTCGCGTTTCTTGAGCAGTATTATCTTGCTCATATAGAGCGAGACCTGCCTGATGAAGTGATTGTAAATGCTGTTCATGAGGATTTCGCCACTCTCATTAGTGCGTTTAATGAGCTGCACGCTAGAGGGCTAGAGATTTCGCATCGGGTTCGAGGTACTCGCGCCCGTTGGCAGCAATTGGCTGTAACAAACGCTGAGCAAGCGCTTAATACTCGGCTGGCCAACAGGCAGCATATGGCGGCTCGCTTTGAGGCTTTGACTGAGGCGCTAGGCCTCGATGAAACGCCGCAGAGACTAGAATGCTTCGATATTAGCCATTCAAGTGGCGAGGCTACAGTTGCCTCCTGTGTGGTGTTTGGTCCTGAGGGGCCTATTAAATCGGACTACCGTCGTTACAATATTGAGGGCGTCACAGCTGGCGATGATTATGCTGCCATGCACCAGGCGCTAACTCGCCGCTTCAGCAAACTCAAGGATGGCGAAGGCAAGATGCCTGACATCTTATTAGTAGATGGCGGAAAAGGGCAGCTGGCTATGGCTCGGGATGTGCTTCAAGAGTTGGCTGTTCCAGATCTTGTCTTGCTGGGTGTGGCTAAAGGCGTAACGCGTAAGCCGGGGTTGGAGACACTTTATCTGAATGACCCATCCAATGAGTTCAGCTTGCCTGGGCATTCTCCTGCTCTACATTTGATACAGCAGATTCGCGACGAAGCACATCGCTTTGCGATTACAGGGCATCGTGCGAGAAGAGGAAAGGCTCGCCGTACCTCTACGCTTGAGGATGTTGCTGGAGTAGGGCCGAAGCGGCGTAGGGAGCTACTGAAATACTTCGGGGGCCTTCAGGAACTCAATCGTGCAAGTGTTGACGAGATAGCGAAGGCGCCAGGAATTAGTAAAAAACTAGCAGAGCAGATTTATGCTGCACTGCACAGTGAGTAGAATGACCATACATTCATATATTTCCTGTGCCGATGAACATTCCTAACCTGCTTACTGTTCTGCGCGTTCTGCTCATTCCTTTTTTTATTGCTCTGTTTTACATGCCGGTTTCCTGGAGCTATTGGGCTGCGAGTTCAGTGTTTGCCTTGGCTAGTTTTACCGATTGGCTGGATGGCTATTTAGCTCGTCGATGGAAGCAAAGTACGGCGTTTGGTGCGTTCCTAGACCCGGTTGCCGATAAGCTTATGGTTGCTGTGGCGCTGGTGCTGCTAGTTCAGGAGCATGCCACTATTTGGCTAACTCTGCCTGCTACGATCATAATCGGCAGAGAAATTGTAGTCTCGGCGTTGCGTGAGTGGATGGCGGAGTTAGGCGCGCGCGCTCAGGTGGCAGTATCCAGTCTTGGCAAGTGGAAGACGGCAGCGCAGATGGTTTCGTTGATCGTATTATTGGCTAATCCTCCTCAGCTGACGTTTTGGGTGCTGACGGGCTATGTGCTTCTTATCATAGCGGCTGCGCTTACGCTTTGGTCCATGTGTAGCTACCTGCTTGCAGCCTGGCCGCACCTGAGCATAACGAAGAAAAAATAACTTTTTTGAATCAATGAGTTGACAGCGTGATGGGATTGTATAAAATGGCGCCCGTCACCAAGACGCGGGAATAGCTCAGTTGGTAGAGCACGACCTTGCCAAGGTCGGGGTCGCGAGTTCGAGTCTCGTTTCCCGCTCCAATTTGTTTGTAGTCGTCATTGTAGATGACGTCTTCTTATGAGGCCGGGTGGCAGAGTGGTCATGCAGCGGATTGCAAATCCGTGTACGCCGGTTCGATTCCGACCTCGGCCTCCACTATGTAGCCCTGCAGATCTGATGGTCTGTAGGGCTTTTTAATTAGTACGTGTTGGGCTGCCCAACCATAAAGAGCGGTAATTATCCTTTGTGGTTGGTGAAGGTTCAATTCGTTAAAGCGCTACCGCCCGGATGGCGAAATCGGTAGACGCAAGGGACTTAAAATCCCTCGGAGGAAACTCCGTGCCGGTTCGATTCCGGCTCCGGGCACCAAATAAAAAAGGGCTTGATCAGATTGGTCAGGCCCTTTTTTATTTGCTAACTCCTTTCTCTAGCCCCTTTTGCTGCCTTAAAACTTTTAGGCGGGCCTATGTATGCCTTTTCTAGGGCAGGCCTGGGCGAAATGTTCTATAGGTAGCAGGGAGACTAAATGACAGGCTTGCCTGTTTATAGCGGCAATCGACCAATTATCTGCTCAAACATCCTTTTGTTTGTGAAATAACCTTTAGAAAATCGCCAGGCAATGGGCTTTCCTTCGTCTGTTTTCAAGGTAATAGAAAATACTGTTGAATCTAGCGCCCTTGCTAGCAGCGCATAGTCTTTCAGGCTAATTCGTACGATGGGTATGTCTGGAATAATCACGGCGTGTCGGTCCCGCTTTGGTTATGCGGGTTATCGGCCTCCGTTAATTATTCTTCAGTTTCAGCTGGCTGGTTTTCGCTATCGAGAATGGCTTTGTAAGTGCTCACTGCTAGTGCTTGGTTGTATAGGTAATCATTTTCTGAAAGCATATACATTCTTTGTTGCTCCAGTGACCCTTCATCGACTGATTGAAAAGTGTTTAGACCTACCATCGTTCGGTAGGGGCTTTTAATTTCGATGCTGTAGCTTACTGGCTCATCCGAACCATGTGGCCCTTGGTATGGGTCACCACTGTTAAAGGAGGCGCCATGCCCGCCATTACTCTTCCCGACGGTAGTCAACGTCTATTCGATCACCCTGTTACTGTAGCCGAGGTCGCTCAGTCGATCGGTGCTGGATTGGCAAAAGCCACTTTGGCAGGAAAGATAGACGGTCGTTTGGTAGATGCTTGTGATGTTATTAACCACGATGCATCGTTGCAGATAATTACTCCCAAAGATGAGGAAGGGCTGGAAATCATCCGTCATTCCTGTGCGCATCTGGTAGGGCATGCGGTAAAGCAGCTGTTTCCTACAGCAAAGATGGTAATTGGCCCTGTCATTAATGAAGGGTTTTATTACGACATCTCTTATGAGCGTCCCTTTACGCTGGATGACTTGGCAGCCATCGAGACTCGAATGCGCGAGTTGATTGATAAGGACTACGATGTCATTAAGCGTATGACGCCGCGCGAGCAGGTTGTTGAAACGTTTAAAGCGCGTGGTGAAGACTACAAACTTCGCTTGATCGAAGATATGCCTGATGAAAAGGCAATGGGTCTTTATTACCACGAAGAATACGTTGATATGTGCCGTGGGCCGCATGTACCTAATACACGCTTCCTTAAAGCATTCAAGCTGACGAAGCTTTCAGGTGCTTATTGGCGGGGTGATTCAAAGAATGAGCAGCTCCAGCGTATCTACGGTACAGCGTGGGCTGATAAAAAGCAGTTAGCAGCTTATATTCAGCGCATTGAAGAGGCTGAAAAGCGTGATCACCGTAAATTAGGTAAGCGGTTGGATCTTTTTCATGCCCAAGAAGAAGCTCCAGGAATGGTGTTTTGGCATCCTAATGGATGGACTGTATATCAGGCGCTTGAGCAGTATATGCGCCGTATTCAACATGAAAATGGCTATTCTGAAATTCGCACGCCGCAAGTTGTGGATCGGTCTCTATGGGAAAAATCCGGGCACTGGGCTAATTATGCTGACAACATGTTTACGACCGAGTCAGAAAGTCGTGATTATGCCATTAAGCCAATGAATTGCCCGTGTCACGTGCAAGTGTTTAATCAGGGGCTTAAAAGTTACAAAGAATTGCCTCTTCGTCTGGCAGAATTCGGCGCCTGTCACCGTAACGAGCCTTCTGGCTCGCTGCATGGCATTATGCGTGTAAGGGGCTTTACCCAAGACGATGCTCATATCTTCTGTACAGAAGATCAGATGCAGGAAGAGGCGGCCGCCTTCATTAAGCTCACGTTGGCGGTTTATGCAGATTTCGGATTCACTGATATACAACTGAAGCTTTCTACTCGTCCTGAAAAGCGTGTAGGTTCAGATGATTTGTGGGATCAGGCAGAGGAAGCTCTAGCTGCGGCACTTGATCATGCGGGACTAGGCTATGATCTGCAGCCGGGAGAGGGCGCGTTTTACGGTCCGAAAATTGAATTTTCCTTGAAAGACTGTCTGGGGCGTGTGTGGCAATGCGGTACATTGCAGCTTGACTTTAACCTGCCGTCCCGCCTGGGCGCTGAGTATGTAAGTGAAGACAACAGCCGTAAACACCCGGTAATGTTACATCGTGCTATCCTAGGCTCTTTTGAGCGATTCATTGGTATTCTGATTGAGCATTACGAGGGATCTTTCCCAGCGTGGCTTGCTCCAATACAGGCAGTGGTCATGAATATCACTGATAAGCAGGCCGATTTCGCTAACGAAGTAGTGCAAATTCTTGATCAAAATGGTTTCCGAGCTAAAGCTGACTTGAGAAACGAGAAAATCGGCTTTAAAATTCGGGAGCATACTTTGCTCAAGGTTCCCTATCTTCTGGTTATAGGTGATCGGGAAGTTGAATCAAGAGCCGTGGCTGTACGCACGCGTGAAGGTGCTGATCTGGGCTCAATGCCTATTGCGGACTTCAAAGAGCTTCTAGCTCAAGCAGTTGCTCGTCGCGGTCGACAAGAATTGGAGTAATGACTATTAAGCGTGAAATGAGACAGGATAAGCGAACTCAACCCAAGGCTCCGATCAACGAGAATATCTCGGCTCGTGAAGTCCGGTTGATTGGTGCTGACGGCCAACAAATTGGCGTCGTCTCGATTGATGAAGCGCTACGCGCTGCTGATGAAGCCAAGCTAGACTTGGTGGAAATTTCCGCCGATGCGATACCTCCTGTGTGCCGCATCATGGATTACGGCAAGCATCTTTTCGAGAAGAAGAAGCAAACCGCTGCAGCGAAAAAGAACCAAAAACAGGTTCAGGTAAAAGAAATCAAGTTTCGTCCAGGGACGGAAGAAGGGGATTACCAGGTAAAACTACGCAACCTGGTACGTTTCCTTAATGAGGGGGACAAGGCCAAGGTATCCTTGCGGTTCCGTGGTCGTGAGATGGCCCACCAGGAGCTGGGTATGGAGTTATTGAAGCGGGTCGAAGCTGACCTTGCTGAATATGGCACCGTAGAACAGCATCCTAAGATGGAAGGACGCCAACTAATTATGGTCATCTCCCCCAAAAAGAAAAAATAACCACCAGGGCACTGGCAGGCCTTGCGGTTATGCGTAATCACTCAATGCGGAGTATATGAACATGCCAAAGATGAAAACCAAGAGTGGTGCAGCGAAGCGTTTTAAAAAGACTGCTTCCGGCTACAAGCACAAGCACGCGTTCAAGAGTCATATCTTGACCAAAATGACCACTAAGCGTAAGCGCCAGCTGCGTGGTACATCTCTGATGCACCCGTCTGACGTTCAAAAAGTCGAGCGCATGCTGCGCGTTCGTTAATCGGTCACAAGGTAAAGGTATAACTCATGGCTCGTGTTAAGCGTGGCGTCATTGCCCGTCGTCGTCATAAAAAAATTCTGAAGCTGGCTAAAGGTTACTACGGTGCTCGCTCCCGCGTGTTCCGTGTTGCCAAGCAGGCTGTGATCAAGGCAGGCCAATACGCCTACCGTGACCGCCGTCAGCGCAAGCGTCAGTTCCGCGCCCTATGGATTGCCCGTATTAATGCTGGTGCTCGTATAAACGGTCTGTCCTACAGTCGTTTCATTGCCGGTCTGAAAAAGGCAGCCATTGAGATCGACCGTAAAGTTTTGGCTGATCTGGCGGTAAATGAAAAATTAGCGTTTGCTGCGATTGTCGAGAAAGCTAAAGCTTCTTTAGCTTAAGCCCCGCGTCAATTAGGGCCTCGGCCCGGCGGTAACGTCACCAATAGGGGAAGGGCCTAAAGCTCTTCCCCTATTTTGTATCTGGAGTCGGTGAATGGAAAACCTGGAGGCACTGGTCAGCCAAGCGTTGGAGGCCGTGCAGCAAACTGAAGACACGACTGTTCTTGAGCAGCTACGAGTCAGCTACCTGGGCAAAAAAGGTGAGCTCACTCAGGTCATGAAGACGCTAGGCAATCTGCCTGCAGAAGAGCGGCCAAAAATCGGTGCGCTGATTAATGCGGCTAAAGAGCGTGTACAAGATGCGCTTAATGCACGCAAACAATTTCTGGAAGAAGCTGCTTTAGCTGAAAAGCTGGCAGCAGAGCGCATTGATGTGACTTTGCCCGGCAGAGGGCAAGCAACCGGTGGGCTACATCCAATTACCCGTACACTAGAGCGCATTGAGCGACTTTTTACTGGTATTGGCTACAGCGTCGCTGAGGGGCCGGAAATCGAAGATGATTACCACAACTTCGAAGCACTTAATATTCCAGGTCACCACCCTGCACGTGCGATGCACGATACTTTCTATTTCAATGCCACGCGCTTGTTACGTACGCATACGTCGCCAGTACAGATCCGTGTCATGGAGCAGCAGCAGCCCCCAATCCGGATTATTTGTCCAGGACGTGTTTATCGCTGCGATTCCGACCAGACGCATTCACCAATGTTTCATCAGGTAGAAGGTCTGGTAATTGACGAAAAAGTCAGTTTTGCCGATCTCAAGAGCACGATAATAGAGTTTTTGCGCGAATTTTTTGAAGAGGAGTTGGAGGTTCGCTTTAGACCCTCCTATTTTCCATTCACTGAGCCTTCAGCAGAGGTCGATATTCGTCGACATGTCAATAAAGATGGTCAGCTAACGCCTAGCTGGCTTGAAGTATTAGGCTGCGGGATGGTGCACCCTAACGTGCTGCAAATGGCGGGTATCGACCCTGAGAAATATCAGGGCTTCGCGTTTGGTATGGGCGTTGAGCGCTTAGCCATGCTGCGTTATGGCGTGAATGACTTGCGCCTGTTCTTCGATAACGATCTGCGCTTCCTGGCGCAATTCCGCTAGCTTTAAGGGAGTGCATAATGAAATTCAGTGAACAGTGGTTAAGATCTTGGGTAAACCCACCGGTGTCCCAAGATGATCTGGTTGCTCAACTGTCCATGGCAGGTCTTGAGGTTGACGATGTTGAGCCGGTGGCAGGGCCGTTCAGCGGTGTGATAGTAGGGGAAGTACTTACTACCGAGCGTCACCCTGACGCAGATAAACTTAATGTTTGCCGTGTTAGTAATGGTCAGGAAGAGTTCCAAGTCGTATGTGGTGCTCCAAACGTGCGGGCCGGCTTGAAGGTTCCTTTCGCCATGATTGGCGCTAGGCTACCAGGCGACTTCACTATAAAGAAGGCGAAGCTGCGGGGTGTTGAGTCCCAAGGTATGCTGTGTTCTGCTAGCGAGCTTAAGCTATCAGAAGATAATGCGGGTTTGATGGAGCTTCCGCTAGATGCGCCGGTGGGTCAAAGTGTTCGCGACTACTTAAAGTTAGATGATGTCTCAATTGATGTAGATCTAACACCTAATCGCGGCGACTGTTTATCTATTGCAGGACTTGCCCGCGAGGTTGGTGCGCTTTATGGCGTCTCTGTACAGACATTTGATATCCAGCCTGTGCAAGCTGCTATTGAAGACACACGCTCTGTTGAGGTACTCGAACCCTCTGCTTGTCCGCGCTATGTTGGGCGAGTCCTGAAAAATGTTGATTTATCCCGTTCAACCCCTCAGTGGATGATAGAGCGTTTACGTCGTTCGGGTGTTCGTAGTATTGATGCTGCAGTCGATGTAACTAACTACGTTATGCTTGAGCTAGGGCAGCCTATGCATGCCTTCGATCTTAATGAGATCAAAGGTGGCGTCCGCGTTCGTCTAGCGCAGCCTGAAGAGAAGTTAGTCCTGCTGGATGGCCAAGAAGTAGCCCTGCGTTCCGATACTTTGGTGATAGCTGACCATGAGCGCGCCCTGGCAATAGCTGGCATTATGGGTGGTGAGCACAGCGGTGTAAGCGCTAGCACTACAGATCTGTTCTTGGAAAGCGCTTTTTTTGACCCTATTGCAGTTGCTGGCAAAGCCCGTTCCTATGGCCTCCATACTGATTCTTCCCATCGTTTTGAGCGTGGAGTAGATTTTGAGCTGCCTCGCCGTGCAATGGAGCGTGCTACTTCTTTATTGATGGATATCGTGGGTGGACAGCCAGGTCCGCTTATAGAAGCCGCTAATGCTGCACATCTCCCCGTTAAGGCACCGATTACTTTACGGGGTCAGCGAGTCGAGCAGGTGCTCGGTCTGCAATTGGATTCGGAAGAAATTGAGCGCCTGCTCAAAGGACTTGCTTTGGATGTTAAGCCTGCCGGTGAAAGCCTGTGGCAGGTTGGTGTGCCTAGTCATCGTTTCGACATTTCGATTGAAGTAGACTTAATAGAAGAGCTAGCCCGTCTTTATGGTTATAACCGCCTTCCTGTTCGGTTTCCGCAAGCACGTTTAGCTCCCAAAGGATATATTGAGTCACGTACCAGTCTCTCTAATTTCCGTCGTCAATTGGTTGCTCGTGGTTATCAAGAAGCTATTACTTACAGCTTTATTGACGAAAAGACATTCCGACTGTTTTCGCCGGAGCTGGCCCCTGTGCTATTGGCTAACCCGATCTCCCAGGACATGGCGGCTATGCGCGCTTCGCTTTGGCCTGGTTTGATTAAGGCGCTGCAGCACAATCTTAATCGTCAGCAGAGCCGCGTGCGTTTGTTCGAATCGGGGCTTCGTTTTGTCGGCTCGTTGGATAATCTGGCTCAAGAGCGAGTATTAGCAGGACTAATCTCAGGGCAGCGTTTCCCAGAAGGCTGGAATTCGAGCCGCGAGCAGGTAGATTTTTTTGACATAAAAGGAGATGTTGAGTCGTTATTAAACTGTAATAAGAGCGAAAGCGACTTTACTTTTTCTCCGGCAGAACATCCAGCGCTACATCCCGGACAGACTGCACGTATCGAGCGTGATGGTCAGTTGGTAGGCTATATAGGTGCATTACATCCAGAGTTGTTAAAAGCTTTGGATTTAGAGCAGTCAGTTTACGTTTTTGAGCTGTTGTTAAGTGAGGCGGAGCAAAATCAGCTACCTCGCTTCCAGGAGTTGTCACGTTATCCAGAGGTACGTCGTGACTTGGCAATTTTGGTAGATGCAGATGTAGCTTCGGCAGATGTCTTATCAGCCATACGAGATAAAGCAGGTGAGCATCTAGTCGATTTAAGGCTGTTTGATGTATATCAAGGCAAGGGTATTGATCCGATTAGAAAAAGTCTTGCGGTTGGCTTGACCTGGCAGCATCCATCACGCACTCTTACTGATGAAGAAATCAACGAAACGACACAGAATATCCTCGTTTCCCTGGAAGAAAGGTTCAACGCCACATTAAGGAAATAGTGTATGGGGGCTCTGACGAAAGCTGAGTTGGCAGAACGTCTCTATGAAGAACTTGGCCTGAACAAGCGTGAGGCTAAAGAGTTAGTTGAGTTGTTCTTCGAAGAAATTCGAAACGCCTTAGAGCAAAACGAGCAGGTTAAGCTGTCAGGTTTTGGTAACTTTGACTTGCGAGACAAACGTCAGCGCCCCGGACGCAATCCAAAAACAGGTGAAGAGATACCAATCACGGCACGCCGCGTGGTGACTTTTCGCCCTGGGCAAAAACTCAAGGCCAGGGTAGAAGCGTATGCTGGAACCAAGCCATAACAATGAGCTACCTGCTATACCAGGCAAACGCTATTTTACTATTGGTGAAGTAAGCGACCTTTGCTTGGTAAAACCTCATGTTCTTAGATACTGGGAGCAGGAATTTCCTCAGCTCAATCCAGTTAAGAGGCGAGGTAACCGTCGTTATTACCAGCGGCAAGACGTCATTATGATTCGCCAGATCAGAGCTTTGCTTTATGATCAGGGTTTCACGATTGGTGGCGCGCGTCTTAGGCTATCGAGTGATGACGCTAAAGATGATACGACTCAATATCGTCAGCTCATAAAGCAAATGATTAGCGAATTAGAAGATGTTTTAGGAGTTTTGCAAAAATAATTAAAAAAATTCTTCCATTTATCAAAACCTTAGCCTAAAATGGCCGCCATCTCGAAAGGGATACAGTCGGGGCGTAGCGCAGCCTGGTAGCGCACTTGCATGGGGTGCAAGGGGTCGAGTGTTCGAATCACTCCGTCCCGACCAAAAAAGTTTAGAAAATCCAGTCACTTAGCAGTGGGTGGATTTTTTTATGCGCGGTGATTTTTAGGTGTCTTTGAATTTTGCCCCACTTTTTGCCCCACCGATTAAATTTAATGAAATTTTTACTCAGCTCACCCATCTGGATGACTATTTACTAGGTTCATGCCAGATCAAATGGGTTAAGGCCTAGCGCGGCTATTTTTTAAATCTAGAGCTGGGCGGGAGGGGCACGTGCATACGGTGAAGCCGATAGTTCTCCGTCCAGGCGATTATCATCAGTTCCTCTCTGAAGACGAATGTACATAGTGTGGCGAGGTTAAAGATAAGCTTTGTCGCACCAGAGCCGACGTTTGCAATCTCGGCGCTAGTATCCGGTAGTTTAGTCTAACAGCGTGTTTATTAAATTCTCTGGCGCCAGGCTGTCTTTCTGAGCGAAGGGCAGTTCATGACTAGCCTGACGATTAAGACATGAGCATGGGTGTAGCGAAATGAAGATCGAGCGCCTGCTCCATTGCAGCGGCAGCTTGTATGACCCGTCCGTCGCTATAGCGCTCGCCGACAATTTGTATACCTACTGGTAACCGCTTCCGCCCATATCCGCAGGGCGGCGATAACGCAGGAATGCCGCAGTAATTGAAAATGGGCGTGAACCCTGCGTATCCACGCGGACCTGCTGGTTCACTGCCAATCCTTTCGGGACCAAGCTGATCGATGGACCAAGCTTCCACCGGGGTAGTAGGGCACAAGAGCAGATCATATTTAGTGAAAAACCGCGCAAGTGTTCGGGCCAGTTCATCACGTAATTCCAGCAGTTCAGCAATTGCTGTTCCGGAGAGTGTCAGCCCAATCTCTATTTGCTCAAGGATATTTGGGTCTAATAACGCTCACTTTGTACCCAAGTCCTTTCCAAACTGAGCGGCAAGTGCGGCTTGTTGAAGTACCGGGAGCGCATAACCATCGATGCGTTCCGGCCAAGTTGGGTTTACCGTTTCGATCGTCCAGCCTAACTGGCGTAAGTAGTCGACTTCACCAACCATGACCTTCATCACATCGGTATCTACAGCAAAGCCAAGCCCAAGATCTGCCGACCAGGCGATACGAAGCGTTTTCGGATCCATGGGTTCAGGATCCAACAGCTGAGCGTTGAAATGCGGTTGTGATAGCGGATCTTCAGGGCACCAGTCATAGAGACTGCGGGCCATAAGAGCGACATCGGCGACATCACGCCCGAGTTGCCTCAAGCTACAACTCGGTGGCCGCAAGTCCGGCGTCGAGCGCCTGGCCTGCTGCGCGCATTGGTGGCACAGGTTCTATCAAGCGCAGAAGGTGCAGCCCAAGGGCAAAGCCGAGCGGGCTGATGTGGCGCTGAGCCTGATCACCAAACTTTACGGCATCTAACGCGACCTCAAGGAGGTGGGCGTAGAACGATACTACCAGGGCCATCAGCAGCACAGCCAGCTGATGCTGGCTCAACTTAAAAGCTGGCTAGAGCGCTACATTAAATCGGCGATCTGCCCATCGAAATGGGATTTATGGGGCGTTTACAGAAAAAGCGGTCACCATCTGCGAATTACATTGGCGTTAATGCCGGAGCTCAAAGCGACACTGCCCGCCGAAGCGTTTGGTTGAACGCGCTCCTAAACATTCTGGACCTTGAATGACTTATGGTAAGGGTTTCGCTGACGCATGAGCATCCGCTTACAAGGGCTAAAGATGAAGTCCACTTAAATGGGTGGATACTCGCGTCCTTATTTTAAGGATTAGGTAGGTGTATTGGCCGGACGCTTACCTTAGCGGTTATTTAACTTTGAAGTAGTATCCTCCGCCATCTACTAACCCATGGGCTCTTTTGGGTGACCAGTACACTTGTTCTGTGAATAGCGGCAACTCTTTGATAGTAAGTATCTCACCATTCTTTAATCTAGGCTCGCCTCTTTCGAGTAGGATCGTCTCACAAAATTTGTACTGGCTTCTTACTTTTTCCACATGCCCAAGTTTATTCAATAGCTTTATCGCCGCATCTAGTCGCTCAGCATTAGCCCGTCCTCTTAGACCTGAAGGTCCCTTCTGTTTGACGTCAGTCAGCGTAAAGCTGACCATCTCACCTTTCACTAAGTTATTTGGTAATGACTCGTATAGAGAACTTGGCTGAAGGGAATTACTTCTTCTCTGAATTGCAGGTCTGGATTCGCCAGGCGGGAGCAATCTAATAAGAAAGTGGGCGAGGTTGTTTGCATCAGTAACAAGCTGCGGCTCGCCAGCTAAGTTTTCAATAAAGTGTTTCGAGCATACTAGAGCGAAATTCCAAGCGAACTCTAAAGTGGCACGGTCTATGTCTTTATCGAGCTCTGAAGATCTTTCAAAAGCATGCAGGATGGCAGACAGACGGGTTACGTTTTCCAGTAGTTTAGAGGCGTGATCCTTTGCGTAGTAATATAAGCCGTTTTCTTGCATTTCTTGTTCGAGGTACTGACTACACTCGTACCAAAAATCCGCAGCTGGCTCTGAGAAGCGTAGCACCTGACGCTCCGATGATGAAACGGTTAATTTCATACACTCGAGGATGCGAGCATTGAATTTTTGCTGGCGAAATTGCGTATGTTGCTGACCACTGACGTGAACTCGTTGCCCAGCCATTGAGCGGGGCTTGACGACTAAAAAGCGAGCCAGAAATCCAGTGCCGCGTGCCTCCTCACCGCGCTTGGCCATGAACTTGGCAATCACGCTTGGCTGCGCCATTAGCGACAAGGTGAGTCGTGCACCCTCGAGATTGATATTCCCCCTAGAAACACGATCGACGTTAACGGTACCACCATCCCAAAGGGTGTTTAGCTTATCTAGCTCGCCTAGCGCCTTTCCACTAAATATGCTGCTCGCTTCACTGGTAAGTAGACATCCGTTTGGATTGTTTACATCAAGCATCTGCACAAGCGCCTGCGGGGTAGTATCTTCATATAGAAACGCACCCGAGGTAGCGGGCTGTGGCTCGGATCTCACGTGTTCCTCAAGCGCTTCGTGGGCAATGCGAGTCGCGCGTTCGTCTTCTCCCACCGCAGATTTGTTGTAGATCCGCTCTAGAAGGCGTTTGCGGATTGTCCAAATTTGGTGCTGGATCCGATGCTCAGAAAGAGCAGCCTTGTGGGCCCTGTGCGCTTCGTTGTTGAGCGCATGGATACCCGCAAAAAAATAATTCTGCGTTGCAGTTTTGCGCTCCCCGGATTCTGCAATTGTGAGCAGCATTAGCGAGGCAGGTACCTTGTTCCTAGTAGGCATCTCTACATCAATGCGTCCCTGGCAGGCCGTAGAGATCGATCCTAACGCGCACATATAAGCCATTTCATAAGACACCTGTAGCTCTCGTACAGCCTCTCTCACTGCAGCCTCGATCAAGCTGTGCTCGTGAAAGCGTGGCCATCCATCGGCATAGTCTGGTTTAACAGTGCGGGATGATTCGACTTGTTTTTCATTGGTATCTTCCATAATCACTCCGCGATTTCTGCTATTCCTAGCGAGAATAGCAGGGTTTTCTGCAGAAAATTCTGAATATTCAGCTATCCAGCTTGAATCCTGGCTCTGCTCTTTCGTCATGCGAGCTTCCCAACATGGTAGGGGTGAAGAGGTGTCGCTTAGGGTTAGTGATTGCCGCCCCGCCGGTAATTTTTTACAAACACCGCCTTTCCTCTGGACGAACAAGAGGAGCTCCGTTCATGAGGATTATTCGTTTGAAAGAAGTTATGGAAACGACAGGCTTGGCACGGTCAACAGTCTACAAGTATATTTCAGAAGGCATATTCCCAAAGCCGGTTTCCTTGGGAGAGCGTTGCGTTGGTTGGGTAGAAAGTGAAGTTCAGGAATGGATTTTGGCTAGGATTGAAGAGCGTGATCTGGCCAAGGAGAGCCTGCTAGGGCCATAGGTATTTAAAGTAGCTTTCTTATAAGCCATGACTAGATAAGCACCTCGTCATGGCTTTATGCCTATTCAATTGTTTGCATGAGAATCTCAGATAATTCCCTTCGCAAACCTATAGCTAAAATGCCGTGTAATATAGTTGAATCTGCTTGCCATTACTTTGAATGGCTTGGGCTAATCATCAGGCATAAAGCTGGTTTTATTGATATTCAATATACAGCTCTTTCTGTTTTAGTAGATACCTATTAGTAACTATATCTCATATAGAGATAGAAAGTAACTCTAACTATAGAGACTTGCTATATACAAAACTCCTGTCGAGAGGAAGGAAAAGATAAGGCTCGGGTTAAAAGTTACCGAGAGGGGTGCTGGTATGTATTCACCCAAACCAGAGCCCAACATGAACAAAAGAATCACCTTCTCTCAATCCGACCTTGCTATCCAAATTGAGAGTCTTGTAGACGCCATTGAGAATACAGAAAGACCAGCCTTTGAAATAGGCCAAACTCGATCTGGGTACGAACGAGTTTGGCCAACTAGGCTATCCAAGTACTTCAACTCTATTCAACAGATGCTTAATCTCTTCGAAGGCAATTACCCTTATATCTACAGCGAGCACCTTCAAGCATTTTGGATGGCTTGTCAGGATATTGGCCTAGAGCGAGGTTTATCGGGGCTAGTATGCTTGAATGAGCAGAACACTGAGTATTTGGACTTTCACCACAGCATGAATGTCCTGGTAGCCAGGATTAGACAGCTAACACATGAGCAGTGGTATCAACGTAGGCAAAGTGATCGCCGGTATGAAGCAGGGCAGCACCAACTTACCATTGCAAAGTACATCAATCAGGTTTTGGATCGTTATTCGCGTACGGTAGTGGTTAGGGTCGATCTGCATTACCTAAGCCTTGCTCAGGTCAGGCTGCGTATCGAACATGTGTTTAGGGATCTGGAAAAACTGATCAGGGCACGTGAGCGTAATTCGATCTTTGATCATGAGACCGGCTATATCTGTAGTGTTGAGCAGGGCAAGAGTAAGGGCTATCACATTCACTGCGCTTTCTTCTTCAACGGGGCAGAGGTGCGTAGCGATTTCTTCAAGGCCAGAAAGATCGGTGACCTATGGAAGGAGATTACTCAAGGACGGGGTTACTACCATAGCTGTAATGAGGCCAAGGAGTCGTATGGGAGTGAAGTTGGCATCGGCCCTATAAGGCGGGACGACTCTTGCGCTCGGGATAAGGTATTAAAAGCTATCCAGTATTTGGCCAAAGAAGGCCAGCATCTACGCCTAAAACCTACGGGTAGCCGTTGTATACGGATGGGGCGCATAGCACGACCCCTGTAGCGATCATAGTGAGGAATGCGTCCTAAAGCTGTTTTCGCAAATAGACTGGGACGCTTGCCGCAGGGTATGGGTGAACCATCTTTGAAAAAGCTGGCGAGTTTACCTGACGCCAGTGTTTCGCTATGGTCTATTTAATCTTCTGATTCGATCAATTTGAAGGCTAAGTCCCTCTGCAATTCAAAGCCGGCAGGGCACTACAGCAGTGAAAGTCGCTACTCGTTCTTCGTTAGACTTATCGAGAGGGCCTGTACTGATTGTTATGCTATTACCTTGTTTCAGGAGTCTCGCGTCAACAACGTGTGCACTTTCCCCCGGATAAACACCGCTTCGCCATAAGACTGGATGCTGGAGCCCATAATCACCTCCTTGGAAAAAGGCAGTATACGTGCGCATCTGGTAGCTCCGGCTACCGTAAGTCGGGCCTACTAGGTGTTGTTTAAAAGTAGGAAGGAACTAGTGGCGTATGAGTATAGATAGGATGGCCTAGGGTACAAGGCCGGTACGTATGGTCGAGAGAGATAAGGTAGGTTAGTCGGTAGCACCATCACCTGCTGATCCAGCTAAACAGAGAGCCTATTACACAGTAGGACATGTGGGTTTAGAGGGGGTGAGATGATCAGTCGTATAAAAAAGTCCTAGGTAGATGCGCTGGGGCTACTACCAGTCAATCAAGTGGAGGGTTCACATCCCGAAAAATGCTGAGTACCGAGTCGATCGTGAGATCTCTCGAAACGAGGTCGATAAGCTGCCAAAGTTGTTCTACCGAGCCAGCTACCTATGTAAGAAAACCATCGAGTCCTACGGGGATCGTTAGCGATGATTCAGCACCAGCAGAGGAGGCTAATTGCCTACTTGCTGCGTTCTAGCACCATGCTTGTGGAATCCTGGCCAGCCGGTGGTTTAGGCTCAGGCCAGGAATCTAGGATGATGTGACCGCTGCGGGCACAGTGTTGGTGGATGGGCAAACGGGTAGGCGATACTAGAACAGAGCGTGTCGTTGGTGACGACGTATAAGCTCAACGGGTCGCTAAAAATCCATTTTGAGTACAGGTTGAGCTCATTGCCTGGCTTCACTCGTGCGTCTTTAATCTGACGACCTGGTTGGCTGGTCCTTGGGTGTGAATGACCAGATTAGGGCTTTTTGAAGCAAGGTAGCCCAATGGCTGATCGAGTATGAAAGGGTAGAACACTGCCAAGGACGATAGGGCCGGTACTGATAGCGGCTTGCCTACGTAGCGCAGTGCTGCCTCGATCAGCCAGGCAACCATCTGTTCGTTGTTGAACACGACGGGTTGCATGCGGATAAGGCGCTTACCTTTTTCCACTCGCTCAATGGCGCCCCAGCTCGCTTGGGATTGCAGGACCATGTTGGTCATGCGGTAGGTGCCTTCCCGCTCACCATAGACTTCGCTCATGCGGCGATGTACTTCTGTCGAGGCGCAGTCTCCCTGTAGTGCGGACAAGCGGCCTACCAGTTCGGCGACCTTGCCAAAGAATGGGTAACTGGCGATTCCCATTCCCCAGGTCAGGGCAGCGGCTGGAACGCCAGGGTTGGCCTTGTAGAGGGCGATACCGCGTTCAGCGAAGCTGGCAAGTTCCGGTCGCGGTTCGAGCCATAGGCGATTCAGTACGGTGCGCGTCTTCTTGCGTGCCGCCACGCCGAGCCCAGCCTCATCCAACAGAGCATTCAAGTCATCGGGCTCCGCCAGGCCGGCACGCACCCGTAACGCTGCTGATGCCCAGTCCAGCGCTATGTATCGGTCGAATCCGATTTTGGGGGCAGGCGGATTGGTCGTTTTCAATTGACGTAACTCACTTTCACAAAGGGCACGATAAGTTCTTCCAGGGACATGCCACCGTGGACCACTACCTGGCCACCCTTTGGAACAAAGGCTCCGCGCTCTCCTGCAAACAGCGGCATGAAGTTGGCCGGCAGGCCAGCGATATCGAGACGAAAGCTGTCCGGTATCGCAGTTGCTGTCTCGGCAATCATGGTTTCACTGCGATAGGTACGCACCCTTTCGCCACGCAGCTCTGAGGCAACCCCCTGGTTCGGGCGACCCACGCCCATGGCTTCCGCATTGCCGTGGTCGGCGGTCAGGTAGATGTGGAAGCCCTGGTCGAGCAGCATTGCAAACAGCCGATCAACAAATCCTGACTCGCACCAGCTGTTGATCTGCGTAGCCACTCCGCGTTTGCCGAGCACAGCACCGTGGATGATTTCATCCACAGTATCCACCACTAGGCCAGCGACTTTTAAGGCGGGATTCGAGAGCAGTTCCTGCAGCTCCGGCAGCTCATCGGTGCGCTTGATCGCCTTTCGATAGAAGATCTCGTTAGCACGTAACCCCTGGTCCTGCCAGAACCGAGTCCAATGCTGGGGTTCTTTTGAGGTTGTTTCAATGTGCTCGGCGAACTCGCGTGGTCGCAGGCCAGAGAATAACGCCTGCCTGGAAATGGACGTCAGCGTGGGCAGCCAGGCAAAGCAGGCGTTTTCATCAAACATCAGACGCGGCGCATGCTGGATAAGGTTCTCGCGAATCTGTGTCCACTGATCGACAGCCAACCCGTCGAAGACGACCAGCGCAATTTTTTCCTCACCGTTTGCTCGACGCATCGCCAGGTAGCGGGGAACCTGATGCACCATCACCGGACCCTTGGCAGCGGGCAGGGAAGGTAAGTCAGCATAGTGCGCCTGAACCCAGGTTTGCAGCTCACTGTCGGCGCGAGCCACCAGGTCCTTCATGTCCGCCTTCAGGCCTTCTGCGCGCGCAGCATCCAGGCTGTGGAAACGCGAGATCACTTCGCCGAGGCGCCGCGCAAAGTGGGTCCAGTCCCTGTGAGGCGATGTGGCGCTAGGCAGCTCTTCACTGAGACTCTTGATACCCTCCAGCACCAGGTTGCGCATAGCTGCCGGATCCTGCACCACCCCGGCTTTTGCCCATTGCGGCAAGCTGACCGGCACGCCCTGAATGGCCAGCGGGTGTAGCGTGCCGTCCAGGAACATCGAATCAACGATTACGCGGATGTCGTGATGTTCGAAGGGAATGTCGAGCTGCGGTATGTAGTCCGGCGCTACCGGCTCCGCCGTGCGTCTGCCGATTAGCTCCAGTTTGTTCAGGTAGCGGTACCAGGCGTCCTGCACCACACGCAGCGCAAAACTTCTGTTGGAGAACAGCTCGGTAATCGGGCTGCTGGCGAACACCGGTCGGTCGGCCAACACCTGGTGGATATGCCCGGCCAGGGTCTGAGGTAGCAGCGTCTCGCGGTAGTGCAGCCGCAGCAGCTCACGCCATAGATCTTCTGGTCGGGTAATCAGGTGGGGGCTTACCCGGTAGATATGCGTCAGCACAAATTCTTTGGTGGCGGCTTCGCCCATCGCCTGAGTCGCGTGGCGCGCCTGCGCCTCGAATAGTGACGGCAGGATTTCACTACCCAGCTGCCTAAGTACCGTATAGCTCAGTTTTGGGAACAGTTCTGCGAGCGAGAGACTGACCTTGCGCGCTTGGCGTAAATAATCCCAAGGCAGCTCAGCAGTGCTGGAATCGCGAACCTGAATGACTAAGGCGCTGGGTGCATGGGGCTCGCCAGCCTCCCAGGCAGCGCGGTAGCGTTCTTCGTACTCGGCCCGAAAGGCGATGCTGTCCTCGAATGGCAGTACCTCGAAACCACGCTCACGCAGCCCGGCCAGCACCTGCTCGTCCAGCAGCATATTGTCCGGGTCCGCCACGATCCACAGCCGGGCCAGATCGGATGGGAACTCCTTCAGAATGCGATCAGCCAGCAGCGTGCTGCGATTGGCGGCATTGTCCTCGGATAAATACGTCATGCTGCGGCCCCTCCCGCCGAGCCAATGCGCAGTATCAGCACGGCATTCAGTTCTGGCGTGCAGGCTTCTGCTTCCGCCAGATCTGCCATACGGGCCTGGTGTTCGGTTTCAAGGCGCTTACGCCGGTGCTCGCGGACGGCAGGCAGGCCGATTCGCCCAATGGCCTGAAAGCGTGACTCAAAGGCATAGCGGGCGCGCTCACGCTCCTCAGTGAGCCAGGTTCGGTGCTCTTCCTGCAGCTGGGAGAATAGCCGTTCACCCTGACCTTTGGCTGCCGTTAGCGATTGCTCAAAGAGCGCGATTGCATGCTCACTGTCCGGGTCCGCCGTCAGGCGCACATCTTCGGTCAGCAACAGATCCCAGATCCTCTTGGCTGTAGGGACAAAGCTGCGTCCATCATCGGTAACAAAGACCGGCAGGAAGCGGCGCCGGGTGAAGTTGGCCGAGCTATTGGAGGCGGCCAGGCTCACGTTCCATAGTGACCAGGTGCCCTGCACGGTGTCAGGCAGCCCGGTTACCTGTACGACAGGCAGCGGCTGTCCAGCCACGCAGCGCGGCAGATCTCCGATCAGCGCACGGGCTCGGGTGTCTTCCAGCGTGATCCACTCCATCTCCGGGTTCTGCTCAGCGGTTCGCGCATCGAAGCAGACCGGAAAAGACTCACTGCCGTCCGCCCACGTTAAACGCCAGGCATGGTCTGACTGCTCCGCTGCGCCACCTCGGGTGGGCAAGCCGGTTGTCACCGCACGCTCCAGCCAGTACTGCGCCGGATGGTCCCGCCATTTCTGGGACTCAACCGCTTCCAGCGAGTGATCATCGGTCAGCAGATCCGTATCGGCGCGGCTCAAGGCCACTTTCTCGCGTACCTGGTTGATGACTGCGTCGCACTCCTTGTCGATGGAGTCTGGGTCTTGTAGGCCATACACAAACAGCTCATCAAACAGCGGCTCGACTTCCACGGAGTCCATCACGTCGGCGGCTTTGTCGACACCGAACTCCTGGGCAATGATCTCCAGTTTCTGCTCCAGCACCTCGCGCACCCGGTGCTCCACCGTGTCTTCCAGCACGAAGTTGATCGCGCGCACCACATGGGGCTGGCCAATGCGGTCGACACGGCCGATTCGCTGTTCCAGGCGCATCGGGTTCCAGGGCATATCGAAGTTGACGATCACATGGCAGAACTGCAGGTTCAGGCCCTCACCGCCGGCGTCGGTAGAGATCAGTACCCGTGCCTCTCGGGAAAATGCCTGCTGGGCGCGGGTGCGCGCCTCTAGATCCATGCCACCGTTAAGCAGGACAATGGAAAACCCGCGGCTTTCCAGAAACTCGGCCAGCATGGCTTGGGTGGGCACAAACTCGGTGAACACCAGCACTTTCAGTTCTGGGTCGTTCTCTTCCTGTTGCAGCTTGTAGATCAGCTCCAGCAGCGCTTCGGCCTTGGCATCGGTGCCTTGCCGCTCGGTTTCCCGAGCCAGATCAAGCAGCATCTCGACTTCGGCTTTCTCCTGCTCCCAGTTGCTGGCCTGCAGCGCCACGTCGAGTTGTGACTGCCCGTCGAGCTCAGCCCACTCGTCCAGGTCCACGCTATCAAACAGCGTAGCCTGTGGCTGTGGCGCATCCAGCAAGGCCTGGCGTCTCTCCAGCGTGGCACGGATGGCTGCGGTGCTGGAAGTCACCAGCCGCTGCATCAGGATCATCAGAAACCCGATGTGGCGCTGCTTGGCGGCCATGGCCTGGTTGTAGCCGTGGCGCACATAGTCGGTGACTGCGTCATACAGCTGCTTCTGCGCCGTGTGCCGTGCCTGCCAGGCAACCGCCTGCAGCCGCGTGGAGCGTGGCTTGAACAAGGGCTGGCCATCGGCGTTGATGGCGGAACGCTTTTCGGTGCGGATGACAAAGGGCTGCACCCGGTCACGGTGTATGCTGCCCTCATCAACAAAGGCCTCGCGGTCGAGCAACTGCATCAGGCGCAAGAACTGATCAGTCTTGCCCTGGTGTGGCGTAGCGGACAGCAGCAACAGGTAGGGCGCAGCCTCTGCCAGAGCGGCGCCCAGCTTGTAGCGGGCGACCTGGTCAGTACTGCCGCCCATGCGGTGGGACTCATCAATAATCACCAGATCCCATCCGGCGGAAACCAGATCTTCGAAACGCTCGCGGTTGTAGCTGTTGAGTTGTTCCAGGCTCCAGCCACGGCGGCCGTCAATGGGCTTGACCGAGTCGAGCGACACAATCACCTGGTCATGCATGGCCCAGAGGTTGTCGTCGTTCTGGGCGCCCTCGGCGCGCCATGCGCGAAAGGCGGCCAGCTCGGTGGCTTCAATAAAGCGCAATTGCTCGCCGAAATGCAAACGCATCTCTGCCTGCCATTGCCGAATCAGGCCTTTGGGGGCCACCACCAGCACCCGTCGCACCATGCCGCGCAGCTTCAGCTCGCGCAGGATCAGGCCGGCCTCGATGGTTTTGCCCAAGCCCACCTCGTCCGCCAGCAGGTAACGAATACGGTCGCGGCTCATGGCCCGGTTCAGTGCGTACAGCTGGTGTGGTAGCGGCACCACACTGGACTGGATAGGGGCCAGCAGCAGGTTGTCTTCCAGGGCATCCAGCAGCTTTGCGGATGCCGCCGTATGCAGGATCTGCTCAATCGCCGGACGCACCGCTGCCAGATCATCGAGATCCTGGACGCGGGCACGCACCACCGTATTCTTGGCCGGCAGCCACACACGATAGGCCACTTCGCCCCACACGTCCTGGCGTTCAACGACACGGCACGGGGTCGCCTGCCGGACGAACCAGCACCAATCGCCAATGGCAAAATCGTGCGGCGGCTGTGTCATTGGCTGTCCTCAATCCGCAGGCTCGGCACTGGTTTAGTTTCATGGTGCTTAACCGCGTCAGCCGTCGCTTCACTGCATTGGCGAGCTTGCCCGGTAACTTCCCCGGTGACCTGATCCCGACTTGGTCCCAACTTGGTCCCGACCTGATCCCTGGGGGGGCCGAGCACCACCCGGGCATGCCGGGTAGTGCTGATCAGCTGGCTATGGATCGCCGTGTGGGTCACAAGCTATCCTCGGTACGAGTCAGCGCCTGGTCGTACCAGAGCAGCAGCTTTTCGTCTTCCTGCAGCGCCTCGTCGGGGATCTTCTTGGCGACGGCAATGATGGTCTGGTAATCCTTCTTGCCCCAGGCCTCCTTGAAGCCGGTGCGCAGTACTTCCAGGCGGAACTCCTTGAGACGGCGGCCGGTGAAGGCCTGGTACACCTGAAACTCCTTGAGCAGCGCCTTTTCGCGTTTCTTCTCCAGATCCTGTGCCTTGTTCGGGTCGGGCACAAACCAGCGGTCTTTGGCTTTGGCGATTAGGCGCGGATCGCTCTTCTCCAGGCCACGCAGGTCCTTGTGATTGGTGGAGAGGTAGCTGTGGATCTGGCTCGGCACATCGCCGCTGCCGTCATATTTCAGAAAGTTGTTTTCCAGCAGTGCCATCAACTCCGGCTTGGCTTCATGCTTCTTCCAGCCAGCGCCCAACTGAGTGGTAAACTCGGGGTGAACTTCCTGATAAGTCGAAGGGCGGCGCTTGAGGAAGTCAGCCAGCCAGTCGATGGCGCTGCGCTCGTCGGAGACGAACAACTCCATTTGCGGTGCTTGGGCCACCTGAGCGCGCTTCTTGTCATATTCGGCGACTTGTTCGGGTAGGAAGACCATACCGTCGCGCTCAGGGAGGCGGCTACGCAGACCAGAGAGAAACTCATCGTTGGAGATCGGTACCGGCACATCGTGGCGTACGAACCAGGCCACCATCCGGTCGAAAATCCGGCGCGGATCGCGCTCAACAATGAACTCCAGCTCACCATTGCGGGCTTTTACAACTGACAGGTTATGCAAATGGGTCTGTACAAAGTCCCAAGCAGAGTCAACAGTCGCCCCCTGCTTGTTCAAGCGCTCTTCGAGCCCACCATTCGGCTTGTAAACGGAAATGACCAGGTCCTGCTTGACCGTGTTCGGCGACATAACCTGCTGGAAACTGCCTTGCTTCTTATCGAGCGCAGTGACTTCGGCGACGACAAAACCTGTTTGTTGCAAGGCTACCTGGATCGTGTTCCAGACAGCAGCCTTGCTATTAGAGAACACCACTGTCATCCAGCGTCCAGGTTTGAGCACCCGATAGTATTCCGCGAAGCAGCTATACATTAGGTGCTGATACTCGGCGATGCCTTTCTGACGAACGCGATCAACGATGGCTTCGGGGTTGGGGTCCGTTTTTACGGCATGCCAGGACTCAACCAAGAAGTTCAGATCCGAGTAATAAATGTTTTCACCGAAGGGTGGGTCGGTGAAGATGTAATCAATCGAGTTGCCCGACAAGGGGAGCTTTGCGGCTGTGCCAGTCGTGATTACAGAAGTAGGTGCTTGCTTAAATGGGAGAAACGTTTTGACCAAACGATCTAGTTTCCCGCTCAGAATATACCAAGGACTGCACTCCGCGGTTTGGGAGGCGACGTAGTAGACCCCAGTCAGAAACTGATTAACCTGAGAGAAGCCTGTTGGTCTATAGCGGTTTAGGATTGATGCAGTCCAAAAAGCTTGTTCAACCATAAACAGCAGCATGTTTCGCGTGCGTGGGTCCGAACTTACCTTGGCCTTGCTCCAGAGGAGTGCCATTGCTTGTGCCGCACGTGGCAAGAACATGAAATGGATTGCAGCCGAGTTTGTTGTTTTCATGCGGCCAACCCGAGTCATTTGACAGTCGGGGAAGCGATCAACCGGCAGGTCTTTGGGAACTGGTAGCTGGGCAATTTCCGCGATGCGTTCTAAGTCGGCCTCGTCCGGCTTTTTGGTGTACGCTGTCTTACCGACTTTGTACGTGATTAGCGTTGGCATCCGCTTTGGGCGGCTTTCCGTTGCTCCAGTTGAGGGGTCGATAAAGGTTTCGAAACGCAGATCCATCTGTTCCTTCTTGCCTTGGGCGCCGCAGTGTGGACACGTCAAAACATCCGCTACTGCTTTCGTTTCTTCATCCAGAGCAGCTTCAGTGAACACAATTTCACCTGCGCATGCTGAGCAGTTTAGCACTTCGCTCCATACGGTATAGTCGATGCGAGCCACAGTCTTGCCATCGCTGTGTAGAGTCTCGTACATCCAGCCGATTTCCTGCTCGACCTCTTTGAGCAACTGCTTGCCTGCCTTGGCAAAGGCATTTACATCAAATGGGATGTTGTAATTGGCACCGATAAAGGTGGCTGCAGGGGACAGGTCGTTGAGTACGACGCGTCGTGTGCCCCACTGAGGGGCTTTGCGACCTTCCTGCTTCCAGTCCATTTCGATTTCGTGCCGGTAGCTGGCCGGGGCGGTTCCACACCACTGGGCGGCAACTCCGGTCATACCGGAACCAGCAAAACCATCCAGCACGATGTCACCGGGCTGAGTGTAGTGCAGGATCGACGGCACAATGGCCAGGTGCGGCACTTTGGTGTGGTAAGAATGTGCCCGATATATGGCGTCTGTCTTGCCGACCGACACGTCAATCGCTAATGGCTCCCGGCTGTACGTCTGTTGCGGGTCGTAGGGCTTCCCGTAGTGCTCAACGAACTTCGCCAGCCAGGGGTTAGGGCAGGCGGTGTAATAAGGCGGATCTGACATGGTCAGAATCGCTTCATCGGTACCCAGTGGAAAGCCATCCTGTTTGCGAAACTCCGGATCTTTTAGCTTTTCAGCCAGCAGCTTCAAATAATGCTCGCGGCGCGCCTGATCGCTAGGGAAGGTTTGGCCCAGGCACTCCACCGGGCCAGCTGCGGCCTCTGATCTCAGATCCAAAGAGTCAGTCGTTTTCATGGTGATTCGTCCGTTGTGTAGTGGCCTGCTGATCAGCATGCCAGGCTCTGAGTTTTATGCCCGCCTCGGTCAGCACATAGCGCTGCTTGGATGAGCGGGGTTTGTCCGGCACGGTCATCCGCAGAATTCCGCCGGTGAGTAATGGTTCTATATGCTGGGCCTTGAAGTAGGGCCGCTGGGTGTAGCCGGTGTGCGCCATTAGCTCGGCCAGCGAGCGGGGCACATCGGCGTGGCTGACGATCTGCCATTGGGTATCGGTCAACTGAACAAGTGTCTGAACATGTTCAACAGCCAGCTGAACAACTTGTTCAGGTACTTGTTCAGTCGCGCCCTGATCGTTGCCGGTCACAGTAACTTGCTGCGTTTCCGGGTACGTCTGGGCTTCTCCCTGGCCGAACCGTGCACGCAAGTGCTCGGCCAAGACAAACTGATTGGGAGCGCTGTCGGCTTCCTCCAGAACTACTTGTACAGCCAGTCGCTGGGCCAGCGCCCGGGCTGCTGCGCTGCCCAGCCCAGTGAGGCCCTTGATGTCGGCTAGGTCGATCTGGCCCTGGCGTGTCAGATAAGCGAATACCGCCGCTTCGTGCGTAGACAGGCTGACCCCTAGACTTGCCTGAGCCAGCATCTGGGCTTCGGATATGAGCTTTTCCTTGCACAGCCGCAGGCGAAAGCTCTTCTCTGCCTTGTTGTTTTCGATGACTGGAGGGATGAACCCCAGGGTACGCCAGCTCTCGAAAATGGCACCCACGCCCGTGCCGCCCTGGTCGGATAGGCCGATACGGCGGAAAGCATTGACGATGCTAGGATTGCGAACCTCTTTGTCGCCTGGATCCAGCAGCTGCTCCCGTGAGGCGAAGGCATCGCCGGGATTGAAGAATTCGGTTTGCCTACGAAAGAAGCGGATGGCTGGCACCCGTGTGGTATCGCCGAAGTCCTGATGAATCAGCAGGTTGATGGCGGCCTCACGGAAGGAAATGTAGTCCGGTGGGTCGTCATCGCGCCGCAGAGTGGCGGCATCGACTGAGAACGGCCGCTCGCTGTGCCGGAAGTAGAAGTCAACCACGGCCTGCCAGGACTTGATCAGGTTCTCTTCGACCATGAGGCGGTCGGCCCAGCGAATACTAGGGGAGTATTCTTCAGCAGTGTAGCGATACAGCTGAAGATCAACACTCATGCGCGGCAGTACCTGCCGTACATATTCATCGGCACCTAGCACCAGAATTGCTGCTCTGGTTGGTCTCAGGCTCCCACCGCGCTCCACCAGGAACCCCCACCTTCGCAGGAAGGCGGTGTCGTTATCCGCGCCATCCTTGCCGGGGTTGCTTGCAGCAAAGCGTTCCCGATACCAACTAACGGTAGTCTGATCGAAGCACTGGGTAAGGTCCAGGTCTAGCGGTTCTGCATCGAAGCGATCCGCAGCGGCGTCACGCATAAACCGCATCAGCTCATCAGGCGTGCAGGTATCGTCCCGGCCACCGCGACGGATATAGGCTTTCTTAGGGTTGCCGTCGAGGTAAACCGGCTTCTCGTTGCGCCCGGCCTCTGGAATGTGGAAGACAATGACGGTACCTTCTTCCAAGGCATGGAGCGTGCCGCTGATCGGCAAAAAGATGCTGATCTTGTTGCGGTCCCTGACCTGACCGAGGAAGTCATTCTGTACCTTGTCTGCGTCGATCACACCGGTGACAGTGAAAGTTCTGTTAGCCTCCTTCACGCCGAATACCAGGTAGCCCCCAGCGGTATTGGCAAAGGCGCTGACAGACGACAAGGCGTCCTTGGGCATGGCCCAGCTTGCCTCCTTGAACTCGATATCGTCCCATTCGATGGACTGAAGACGCTCCAGTAGTTCTTCCTTGGTCATTATCACTTCACTAGTTTTTTTGCTTTGGAACGTTCGTCATGAAACAAGTTATTCATGCTAACTCGTCTTCCTAATCAGTCATCTGCCGGAAATCTAGCCCTTCTGGAATCAGCCGCATATTGCTTCATTCCGGCACGCAGGATCTCAAGGAACGTGTGATTACGGCACTCTGCATCGGCTACGATCGCATCGAAAGAAACCACAAATGTAGGCGTAGGAATAATTCGGCCACCTAGATGCGGTGTTTCAAATTCCTGATAAAACACCTTGCCCTTCGAAAAAAGTGGTGTCCACTTCATTTGCCGGAGTCGAAACGCCGCGGTGTCATTGATATCCATAATCGCGTAGTACCAGACTCTTTGAATGTTCTGGCAGTGCGCCACAAGCTTTCCTGCGCGATCAAGTAGCTGATTGACTGCGTAGAAATTGTCCTTTTCCTCGTCAGTCTTTTTCTTTATTTCCACCACCACTACGTCTACCGGCACATCATCGTTTGGGTCCGCTGAGAAGATCATGGCGATATCAGGTCGTCCCGTGTCGCCGATTTTTTCTTCATCAAGTCGTATGGCATTGATGACGGTATCCATGCTCTTCTCACTGAGAATGGTCCGAAACACCATGAACTTGTCGTCTAGCAGCCAGGCATTGTTCTGGTAAACCTCAGACGGCATCTCATCCTGTAAGAACTCCTTGAACCTAGGGACGATGAGGTTATGGATCTCAGATTCGGCGTCATCGGCTGTCATTTCTTTCATGCGGCCGATAATTTTTTCCCGGTATAAGATGTATTCGGTTAGGGTTCGGGATGAGAGTTCAAGCGATTTCTCGTAAGCTGACTCGCTCAGATGTTCGCACTGAAGAATCTCTTTCTGAACACGGAAGAAACGCTGCTGTGCGATGGTTAAAGCATCGTCACGGTCAATCAAGCCGACGGTATCTGTCTCGAAGTAGCCGAGCAGGTGAGGGAATTGCTCCTCAAATTTCGCTCTGACCTTGGCGTTTCTTTCTGTGATTAACGGAATCTGTTCGGCAAGAACCTTGCCAAGCTCCTTGCGCATTACGCGGTACAGGCGTGCTTCCTGTATGCCTTCAGGCAGCACAAGCTTTTGCCTTGAGCTGTCCGCATTGGAGTGAAATATTTCCGACTCAAATAAAAAAACACATAGATAGCCCGCCGGAAAAGACGATGGCGGTATCAGATTGGCCGGTATCGTTCGTCCATCAATACTGAACGCAGTCAATGAGCGCCCCTTACCTGCCACTGACTCAATGTGGTAGTACATGTCGATGCTGGAGATGGCATCTAGGGTATCGTCCTGGATCGTAACCTTGGTCATTGACGGCAAATCGTCTGCCGTTATTGCAGTTTCGTGTGGAAAGAACTCCTTCTGCGTATTGCTTTCATTGGTTTTCAAGTTGATGGAAATCCTGAACACATTTCCATCACGCTTGCGTGCGTCCAAAGTAGGCAAAAACTGCTCGATCAAGAGCGGCTTTAGTGCATCCGGCTTCAGGTCGTCGTAGGACTTAACCCGGTCTTTGGCAAAGCCAGTGAACTCCAACGTGGTCTTGGCTGGTTGCTCGGCTGCAAGATTTTCGAGTGGTGCATTGCCATCAAAAGAATCTTTGAAGATGAAGTGCCTGTGGCACATTCCCCACGTACTAGTCACTTCAACACGATTGAAGTAGTTGAGAAAAACCAAGCGCCCTATGCCTTTATGGAACTTGTCCCTGGGTCGCAGTAGCTTTCTGAAACGCTCGAAATTTTCGTCGGTGAAGCCGTCGCCGTTATCCGAAACAGTTATCTTGAGTGTGTCTGGCTTATCAAATGCTTGTACATCAATATTGATGCTTACATCAGTTGCACCGGCATCCAGAGCGTTGGCAACGGCTTCAAAATACACCAACGTTAATGACGGGTTGGGGAAGAAAAGCCTGATTGCTCCAGATGTTTCAATGTCCATATTCTGCCTCAGTAAGGCCCATGGCCTGTCCACTCAAGGAATTCTTAAGCTTTATGCAAGCTTCGCCACGATGGGTTCCCCAACGCATCATCACTCAACCACAAACCGCAGTTTGCTCGCGTCCTTGCCCTTGCAACGCTCGGTCATGAATGACTCGAAGCGGCGGCGCAGGTCTTCAGGCGTGGCCGGAGAGCCGCCGGCCAGCAGCGCCTGTCTGATGTCGTCGCCGGTGACCAGGATCTTCTCCAGGCCGGACAGCGCCTCCTGGATGGTGGCTACAAATTCCGGCGTGACTGGGTCGGGTAGTGTTTTGGACGCGAGGAAGGCGGTAATCAGCTCGCGCTGGCTGGCCTTCAGCAGCTCGAAGTTGGCCTGGATGATGGGGTCATCGAGGTTGTCCAGCAGGGTTTGCTGCCAGCCTTCGAGCAGGCGGTCCAGCTCTTCATCCAGGGCCTTGAGTACGTTGGCGGCCGGCAGCAGGTCGGCTTGCTCGTTGGCCGGCCGGAAACCGCAGTGCGGGCACACCGGGCTGGTGGCCAGCTCGGCCTCGACCAGCGAGGCGCAGCTTTTGAGCTTGTCGAGCTTGTCTTCGAAGCTGGTGAGCTGTCCGGTAGGCATCAGCGAGATGCCCGCCAGGGTGCGCAGCGTGGTGATGCGCGAATCGCGACGCAGGGCGGTCTTGGTCTTGTCTTCGGCTACACCAAGGCGCGCCTGGCTGTGCTGGGCCACATAGGCGTTGATGTAGTCCTTCTTGAGCGCTGCCAGTTGTTGGCGGTAGGTGGCGGCCTGGGCTGCACTCTTGTCTTGGGCGAGTTTGTCGAGAATGTCCTTGCGGGCCGACTGAGCCTGCTGCACCCAGGCGTGGTCATTAGGAAGGACCATTTCCGCCTGGGACAGGTAGCCAGCCACGCTACCCAACTCGGCAACCAGATCACGCAGCTTCTCAACGGCGGAGAGCACGTCCAGGTTCTTCTGCTGTGCCTCGATGTCGGCCTGGGTGATGCGCAGGTTCTTCAACTTGCCCACGGTGTTGTAGGGGGACAGGCTTTCCAGGAAGCTCTTGAGGGCCTCCAGGCGGCTGCGCCAATCACGCAGCTCTTCCTCACGCAGCAGGGACTGACCCCAGAAGCTCAGACGGGTTTGCAGGTCGGTGCCCACGGTGAGCACCCGATTGACCAGTTTGGCAACGGCTTCCAGCAGCTCCTTGACGGGCTCTTCCTTGCCCTGGGTGGCCATCTGCGCGAGACCGCTTGGCAGGCCCAGCAGCTCGAACAGTGAGCGAAGAACGGCAACGTTGATCTCCTTGGGGGCTTCAACGTGCTTGAAGGTCTTCAGATCATCCAGGGCGCGCTCCACCAGCAGGGAGAGTTTACCGGAGTCGATCTTGTCGCCGGTGATGGCGAGCACGATGTCACCGGAGTACACCAGGCCACCCAGCACCGCCATCAGCAGATCGGGCTCCAGGCGGAAGCGTACCGGTGCAAAGAACTCGACATCGGTGGCACCACTGATTAGCTCGGCGCGGTTGAGAACCTGGCCGTGGCCCTTGGCGGTGAGACGGCTGAGGACTTCCTGGGCGTAACGGGAGCGGGTCGGCTCGATGCGGTCGCCATCGAGCATTTCCAAGGCATCCAGGATAACGATGGCATCCTTGGTGCGGGTGCCGCCGGCAAGTGCCTTCAGCGCATTGCCGATGAGTTGCTTGCGGTTGGCTTCGGTGACCAGGGCGGAGAACGTCGGGTACTCCGGCGCCAGGTCGGCAAAATGGGTGCCGAGGGCCAGGCCTGATGTGACGTTGACGATGTCACGGAAGTTGGCGCGCTCATCCGGCCCCAGGCGCAGCTTGTCACGCATGGAGACGCCCTTGGCCCACTCCTGCAGGGTTTTGGTCTTGCCCTGGTAGGTGACTTCGAAGGCCGTCATCTGCTTGTCTTGCAGCCACTTGCTCATGTCGCGCAGGGCTTCTTTCGCCTTGTCCAGATATACCGACTTGGCGCCACCGCTGGCTGATGACGCCAGCTCCTGGGCTGCGGCATAGCAGGCCAGATAGCGTTTGATGGCATCGTCCAGGCCTTTCAGGCGGAAGAACACCTCATCCGTGCGGCTGTCGTCGCGAAAGCGTGGTGGCTCGAACGGCTGGATGAAGTAGATGTAGAAATCACGTTCCGGCTGGGCGGTCGGCCGGTCGTTGGGGGCGCCAAGGAACAGGTAGCCGTTGCGTTCGACACGCCGCTCCTGCCACTCCACCTGGTGTTGCCAGATCCGGTAGCCGGTGACGTAGGTGTCTTCCTCGGTGTGCTCCATCAACTGCATCAGGGCGCTGTAGTAGGCACGATCCAGAGCGGCGTCGGACAGGGCTTCGGCGCGCTTCTCGATTTGTGCGTCGTAGTCGACGTCTTTCTTCAGGTCGAGGTAGTACTGCTCGGTGTCGGGGGCCTTGGAGATGAACTGGCCATTCACCGTCTTGACGATCTCGCGCAGGGTGGTTTGCACGGCGGTCAGCAGGTCGTCGGCCGGCTCGCCGCCCATGTCCTCGATGCCGGGCTGGTACAGGCACAGGGTGTCGCGAAGCTCTTCTGCGGTCGGCCCCACGGGCACGTAGATATCGCCGCCGGTGGTCAGGCGGTGGACGGACAGGCCTTTGATGACGCGAATGGCCATGGCCTTGTAGGCGGGGCGAGAAAACGCTTTTTGCACGCGCTCGCCCAGCACTTCAGCGACATTGAGTACCGGGCCGATATTCGGGTCTGAGCGCAATACCGAGTTGGATGTGACCGTTTCCCAGAACTTGTCGAAGCCGATCAGGCCAGGGCGGTCGGTGGGTACTTCATCGTCCAGGATGGCCTGGATCTGGTCGCGCAAGGTGACCAGCGCGCCGCGCTTTTCGGTAAATATCAGGCGCTCGAAGGTGCCGATGTAGTCCGGGTGCACCGGAAACAGTCGCACGTATTCATCCATCCGCTCGTTCATGTTGTGGTAGAACTTGGCGAAGGGTGTGAGGTAGGTGCGGATCTTGTGCTGCTGGTCAGCGGATTTTTTCAACAGACGCTCGGCGACAACGAAGCTGACATCCTGACGGGCCAGCAACACCTGGGCGAAACGTTCGTTCACACGGCGCAGGCTGTCGGCAACATGCTGGAAGCGGCTGTTGTCGAAAATGGCTTCCTGCACGCCGGCCACAAAGCGGAAGCGCAGGTGCTTGGTGACTTCGCCGATCTCGCGCAGGAAGGACAGATCCAGCACCAGGTCGTGGTCCTTGCGCGAGCGCAGGAACTCAAGGAACTCGTCGACCACCAGCAGTACGCCCTTGCCAGGGTGTACTTCGTCAAAGGCAGCCATCATTTCCTCGAACGCCGCTTTGTTATTGACGACTTTGTCGGCCGGCGGGAAGGCGTAGCTGACGCCCTGCTTCTCCAGGAAGATCTCCAGCTCCTGGGTGATGATGTCGCGCAAGGACATCTGACTGGAGATCTCGATGCGGTGCACCTTGAACTTGCCAGCGATGCTGCCGGCCGCCTCGGCGACTTTGGGGTGCTGAACCATAGGCACATAGGCGGCGTCTTCGGCGATCAACGACAGCACCGACATCAAGTGCGATTTACCGGTGCCGTAGTTGCCGACCACCAGCACGCCCTTATGGTCGACCGACTCATCGAAGGAGAGCTGCGGGATCATCTGCTTGGCAATGCGCTCGGCCATGTCATCGGAAATGACATAGGTGGCGACGAGCTTCTTGGCCTCGTTGGGCCGATTGGCGTCGAGCAGCTGAATGACCGACTCAATCGGCTCGAACTGAATAAGATCCCCGTAGCGCATGTGCTTCCCCTTTACCCCAACGATTTAATTTCAACTGGAACCAGGCCATCCAGGCCGTAGTCCTGATATTCCGGATGCCCCATCTCGGCATAGACGAGCCGGCCTTCGCGCAGCTCGCCCGGCCACACCGCGACTACGCGGCGGCCATGGGCGTGGCGCTTGAGCAGGTCCAGCGGGTCCAGCTTGAGCGAGCGGTCAAACAGCAGCTCGAGATTGTCGAGCAACAGCAGGTCGCCCTTGGCATGTTCATCGGCCAGATCCCGCAGAACCACATTTGCCTGTAGTGCTCGCTGCCGCTGAGACATCGCGGCCAACTGGCGGCCCAAGGCGGCACCGACATTCATCACACGGATGCCGTGATACTTCGCTAATACTCCGATCAAGGCACTTTTGCCGCTACCAGGGCGGCCAGTCAGCAGGACCAGCTTAGTTTGCAGGGCGCCTACTTCGTTAATTCGTTGTTCGAGCTGCTCCAGCATTATGGCCTCAGTCCAGTTCGGCCGCTTGCTGCTGCTCCGATGAGCAGTAGCCGGGTGCGAGCAAAGCACTCTTGACGCCATAAATGGCAAGGTGGTCTTTCAACCACAGGCGATACTCAGGCCCCCGCAGGCTGTGATCCGGGGAACAGTCGACGCTCCATTTGCGTAAGATGTAGCCCGCCGTGGCAGCCCGCAGCTTCATGCGAAGACTGCCATCATCCATGCTGTAATCCATTTTGGTGATCTCAGGGCGCGGCTGTGCTGGATGCGGGACCAGTTCCAACTCCACGATGCGGGTCCACTGGATATCCTGGTCGCTGCGTTCGTGGGCTTGCACGCCGGCATCCCGTGGAGCCGTCGGGCGCTTTATCCGTGTAATCACGAAATCCCTAAATTCCTGGGTTTTGCGATCAAAGGCGCGGACGTGCCAGCGCAGCCCGTTGTCGATCAGGGCAAAGGGCACGATTTCGCGCTGTGTTCGGCCGCTGGAAATGGAGTGATACTCGATGGCCAGCGGTCGCTCCTGGTGAATAGAGCGGGTGACGGCGGCCAGTACGTCCAGATTCGGGTGCGTGAGGCTGAATGGGATCTCACTGGCTACCCAGGCTCTCAGCCGGGATGGTTCGCCATCGCCAAACCCCTGGGTCAACCAGGCCAGGACCCGCTCTGGCTGGTAGTCGAATACGGGTTTGAAGTGCTCGCCGAGCACGTAGGACTTGGCTTTGGCGTCGTAGTCGATATTGCTCGGCGCCAGTTCCTTGTAGATCGCCAGGTCCCGTGTGGCAGCGGCCGACTGAATTCCGAAGCGCGATACCAGGTCCTGGCGGCGGATATCCCCAATGAACCGCACACGCAGCTCAACAAACGCGAGGCGATCGCGCTGTGGCTGTGTTAGGTCATCAAGCTGTTCGTTCGACATTCGCGGGGCTCATTTTGGAGTCGGGGTCGTGCTAATGGTTTTAGAGAGTATATGGTGCGTTCTATTGTATATCTATTGTACGCATGGTGATTTTGCATGGCGATCTTTATGATGACGAGCTACTTGGGTGCTTTGTGAATGTCAAGTGGCGAGGTTTAGCACCTGTCGCTGCTTTCTTGTGTTCTGATACTGGCTAGACTGTTGCCTTCGGGCGCAAGATGGCTTGTGGGAGACGATACAATGGCTCCTCCCTGAAGGGGTCGCTACTCGATCTTTGTGCTTGCCGGGCGCCATAGATCCAATAGGGCAAGGCAAGCTTGTGATAGACGCGCTCGTTAGAACGCTCCTGCTATTCCGGATTACATCCAGTGCCCTGGCACATCTATTCCGTAGTTCTTCGCTACGGTCTTCAGTGTGGAGATAATCTCGGCATGCCGTGTCTGATCGGCCGGAATCCAGGTCTCACGGCGCTCTAGTAAGCCTCTCAGCTCACCCAGGTTATACATGCCGAGACGATGAAAATTGCCCCAACTCGGTATGCCGAATAGGTTGTAGATCACCATGGTGGCGTCGCGTTCGCTGGCAAGACGCTTTCCCCCGCTGAGCTTTTCGGCGGCTGCTTCAGCTTCATCGCGGTCGTCGTAAGTGTTGAGCAGTTTCATTAGTGCTTGGCTGTAGTCCGATTAGGCGGTGGATTCTGCCTCACTGGCAAAAAAAGAACATCTAATGATCTGTTTAGGGAGAGCCGCTAGGATGCGGCTTTCCCTAAACAGTGGCTTATCGAATTAGCTTCTATTGTAGCCGACTCAGGATCCAGTATGTCAGCAGCACAGTCACGAGCAGTGGCGGAATGCGAGCCATCAGGACCACTAGCACTATTATCGCCAAGCAGCCAGCAAGGATGCTTACAAACACGAAGAGTAAAGCGAAAATGCATATTAGTAGCCTGGCTCGTCTCCTACAGATAACCCTGTTTTACTAACGATACGCAGTCTTCATGATCTACTGCGATTTGATCAAGCGTCTACTAGCTGACCTGATTTAGCGCCGTTCAGTTTGTTAGTCAACGTGCGATCTGCCTAGCTTGGCTCGAGATCGCCTGAGCGGTGGCTAACCACTGGATTTAGGTAGACGATAAATCGGCTAGGCTTTAAATGCTGCTATTCAAGCTTGCGCCTTTGCATCAAATGTGGCTTTAGAGTCAATAAATATGTCACGTGCTACATTTCCAACAGTATTGGTTGTAAATGAGTCAAAGCCGGCACTAATCAAGCCGCCAAGGATTGGTACTGCTTTACCTAAGTTTATTACACCTGTACTACCAAATTTGGTAACAAGTCTAAACCCTACAGCTTGGTTTATGCGCTTAATAGTTTCACCGCTAATTTTCTTGATCGAGTTCATCGCTACTTTATTAACAACAACAATACCTACATCTTTAAGTATATCTTTAGCTGCATTACCAGCCAGGCAGGTAAATACCATGGCTTTCACTCGATCATCTTTAGGGTCATGACCTCCCAAGTAAGCGATAGCGGAAATCATTCGCAACTGAACGTAAAGGACGCTCGCTACGTTAGCAGGAATTGCAACTGGTAGAGTAATAACACCGCCAAGGCCGGTGACGAATCCGGAAGTTCCCGCTTTGGTATTTTGCCAGCGAATGAGTGAGTTAGCCGCGCTCATTGGCGTAGAATTGTTACGACGATACTCTTCGGCAAACTCTTTTGCTGAACCAGTTCCAGGAATACCATCCATTGCTTTTTCATAAGCCCACTCAAGTGCTTGAGTAAGTTTAGTCGTAGTAATTGCTGTGCCCATACGAAATCCTAAGGTAAACCGATAAAGTTCATAGCGCGCTAAGAAACAAACGCGCCTTGTCTTGTAGTGCATGTGTCGGCTGGCTTTCAGATTTTCTTTAATGAAAAAATTTATCTTTGGAATGGCATGGCTGGTAAGGTCTATAGATTTCTAGAAAGTCAATCTGCTAAAAGTAATATCTACGATTAGTCTGAAGCCTTCATCTACTTGGCTCTATAGTGGCTTGCATAGTCATTGAGCTGCGCTGTGAATAGGGAGGAGTTAGCTTGGTAAAAAGGCATTCGCACACTTCAGTTGTTTTTTCATCAATCAATTTATCATATTTAAAATATATTAAAAGCGAATAATATTTAGGGTGGGTTAAATAATTAAAGTTGGCTAAATTGTTATTTGTTTGGTTTTTATGTAATAATTTATTTTGTTGTTGAGAGATATTAATGTCTAGGTCTTATCAGGTTTTAATGCTTCTCTTTTATTTGAAAATAGCCCACTTCTTTCTCGTCTCGTTGATCTGGTTAACTTTAGTGAGCGTGTGATAGTTACTGGCAGTGGTGGCGTTGGTAAAAGCATGCTACTTAGAGCGGCATTTCCAGAGAGGCCGATTCTAATATTAGACCATTTAACAAATTTTATGAGTGTCACCCATGATGAGTTGGAGAGCGGATCCTGCTTTCTCGTCGATGATGCCCATAGGTTTAATGAAAAACAAACTGAATGGGTTGTTAGCTGTTTAAATCGACTAAAAACGGGCTATGTGATTTCCTTTCCTCAGGTGCGCATTTCACGAAATGCACCTATTATCGAATACTCTTTATCAATCAAGTTAGTCTTGGCGCTTCAGCAAGATAGAGGACATGTTATACGTATTTTCTTAGATAAAGATTGGGGCGGCGAGGTTATTTGGGTGGAGCAAGTAATTCAGGTAAAAGATGGTAAAATAAATATACTTAGCGAAATAAAACCTAGTCTAGGTAATTTTACTGCCTAATAGTCTGAGGAAGTAAATAATGTCAGGCCGTAACTTCAGGTATATTCTATCTATATTCAAATAATCTTAGGCTGAATTATGAATGTAAGACTGACTGAGCAGCTATATACAGAATTTCCTTATTTATACTGTGGACATGTCAAGCCAAAATCTGAAAGTTCAATGCATTGGGGTTTCGAATGCGGGGACGGCTGGTTCTCTTTGCTTCAAGAGTTAAGTAAAGATCTCTCGTATTATCTTGCTAAAAAACCTGATCTCAATTTAGAAGTTACGCAAGTTAAAAGTAAATTTGGCATTCTTCGTTATCATGTTCGCGGTGGAGACCTTGAGACGAAGAGAATTATTGCCTCCACTTGTCAACGTGCTAGCTCTATCTGTGAGTTGACTGGCAATTCAATTAGGACTCATGAGTTATAGAGTTAAAAGGCTAAATTAGTCTCTGTTGATCACTTAATTGACGATGCGCTTGGCTAGGCTATGCTGTATTACTACAAGTTTACTGGTGACCTTAGGTGGGTATAAGTTGTGCCGCCGACTAAATTATTGATTGCTGTAAGGTACTGTCTATGCTTCATGCGATAAATAGATCTAAGACAACGCTATATCATCGATATCTCGGACAGCGAGAACTAGGTGAACGTGTTACAGGTGAGGATGAAATGACCTCGCTTGTTTTTGGATCCCTCGCGCTTTTGCCTGATGCTGCAATCTTTACTTTTTGGAAAGAGCTTTTAAAAAAGGGAACGCAAGGCCTAGCCTGGCAGGGTGGCAATCCATCTTCAGTAAGTATGACATTGTGGCCGTCTCGACGGAATGGCATCGAGCCTGATATTCGTGTCGAAATTATATGGCCTAATCTATTACGGCAGGTAATTGTAGTTGAAGTTAAGTGGCGCAGCGGAACACTTGGTACCAATGGAGAACAGCTTAGCAAGCAGTGGCAGGAATATCTCATGCCTGATGAAAGAGCCACAGCGCTTCACGTTTTCCTTGGCTTAGATATTAGCGAGGGGATTAAAGCTAAGTCTGCACATGACGCTCCATGGAGCGATGGCCAACTATTTCTAAGAACATGGACAGATGTTGGATGTGCAGCGAGCCAATTGACTCACGATCTTCTTCTCTGCCGCTGGGCCGAGCAGGTAGGCGCTCTGCTCAATCGTTTACAAATCACCCCATTTTCAGGTTTTGTAGCAGCTCAACAGCCCCAATTAGAAGGAACACCTCTTTGGGTCTTTTGGAAGAATGGCTCCGACCAGTGCTAATCGTACCGTTATAAACCGAGCAACTCATTTTACAGCTGTAGAGAGAGCCAAAATAATGTCTAGCACGGCCAAGATGATTAGTGACTGTATGGCTTATGTAAATTTGCTATACGTGGAATGTGATCATTTATGCGAAAAGCTCAAAGAGCAATTTAGCGAGCTGTTAGTAGAGCCACAGATGAGAGCTAAATATCAGGCAATTGGGAACTGGAAGAGCGCTCGAGAACTCTCGCCTAACGGCGGCCATATGCTGCACTCAATAGCATGGTCTCAAGAAGTGGCATTTGTTGGGGAGCATTCTTTGGCTGAGTTTGATAAAAAAAGAGAGTCAGCTGATAGAAAGCATGTTTTTTTCCAAATTAGCCTTGCTGGCAAAAGAATCAATGCGTCGGGTAACACTGAGCCTTTAATCTACATTGGCTTTTGGAATGGGGCGGTGGCGTTCAGCAGTGATAAAGAATTCTGCATGGGATTCCCCCTTGATCAAGAGGACCCACCTCATTTAGAGCACAATACCCTTATGGTGTGGGACTCCAATCCTGAAGATCCCTCTTGGTCATTTACGGTAAGGCTCGCTCAAATAAATGATGAACAGGCAGTCAAGGAAGTTATCATGCAGCCATTACGAAGTCTCTTGCTTTCATCTAACCCAGCTTCCGTAGCTCTTAATGGAATACCTGGAATTGTCCAGTTCCAGCCTATGGACAGCAAAAATACTGACTTTAAGATTCTTCCTGAATAGCCACCGCCAGAATAGTTGGCATGAAAAATATATAGATTGCTCCGAATGTTGTTATAAATCGGCGGCCTGTCGTCGCTATCGCTTTAAACCTAGAAAAATTTCAATGGCATTTAAAATAAAAGAAAAATATAAATTGTCATAGACCCGGGTAGATAGCTTTTAAGCTATCTACCCGGGTCTATGACAATTTATAGCGCTGATTGCAAAAAAGCTCATATCTCCAATTATGCGGCGTTTTGCCGCTCTCGATACTTCTTTGCGGCCGCATCTAAGCTAACAATTAGCCCTTCATAGAGGTCTGCTGTGATCTCAGCTGTATCGGGATAATCACTTCTAAACTTCTCTATCACCTTTGGGCTACAGTTATTCAATATCGTTTCCAAGTGGTTCAGTTGCTGCCTAGTCACCGCTGGTGGCACGGATCGCTTGGGAGTGCCTTGCTCGCTTGCTTCGTTGGCATCATCATCTTCCTGAGCAATACCGGCAAAGGCTGCCAGCGAATATCTTCGATAGTACGTGATGGCAGACCCGACGCTTTGAGGATCAAGCTTCGAGCAAGGTCCGAGTAAGCTGTTAACTATCCATTCGCCTGATTCATGAATGAGAAGAGTCTCGACTCCGACCTTACCCTCTTCGAAGAAGGGCATTTGAACAATGGAAAGTCCGTGCTTGCTAAGCACTGGCCGGGATGTATTAAGGATTTCAGCCAGGTCGGCATATTTGTTACGAAAGTGTGGGTTCACGCTGCTTTTGGTGGCATTTTCAATTTCCGCTTGAGCGCCGGCTAGTGCTTTGGCTAGCGCTGCTATGGACTCTGATTTGAACATGGGTTTACTCCAGGCAGCCGAAGGCCTGCAACAGCTGCATAAAGGAAAATGAATTAAGGTTTAGGGAGTACAGGGAGAGCGAAGGAGGTTGGCTTGCTAGGGGAAAGTCAGTTGTTTAGCCCAATTATTCTTTCGGCAAGACCTAGATGCACTTGCGCTTGCTGTTGAGCAGATATGATCACTTCGGCACGCCATAAACCATTCTTCTGAAACGGCTGACGCCTAAAGCGAATCTGTTTGAGATAACTGAATCCCAATCGCTCAAGGCGAGCGGTTAGACCTTTGAAGCTCCGTGCAGCGATTAGCTCTGGAGGAGTTTTGGGGTAGACAAGAATCTGGGCGCTCATACGGCTTGCTCCGTCACTGCTTCAAGAAAGTTACTCAAGCGCCTGAGCATGGTTTCCAGTCTGGCTTGAGGGTTATCGTCCAGGTCCAGCCAAACTTCATCGCTCCAGATGAGGGGCGGCGGCTTGCCAGCTACGAAATTAGGTCTGCAGGAATGGTGGACTTGGATCAGCAGTGACTGAACATTACCGTCATAGTGGACGAAAGCTACATAGCGATCCGCACAGCTCACCCGAAGGGCAGCGCCCTGGATCTCCTTCAATAGTGCAACGAGCGTTTGGTTTGTCATAACGCTTTCCTCGGCTGCCCAAAGAATGCTTCAAGTCTACCCATAGCCTGAATAACCAGGCGCCGCTGGCGGATATGCTCAGGTGGTTTGGGAAAGGTATGGGGCTGCCTGGCCCAATAGGCCTTGTAACGTTCTAGTTCCTCTTTCTTGTATTGACTGTTGCGCCCCATGAATTCATTGGCGCGCCGCTCAAATCTATCTGCTACAAGGAGATCGGCGTCACGTGCCGTACGGTTATCAGCATAGGCCGCACTGGTACGCAGTTCCCTAGCGCTAGCTAAGAGCAGTTCAGCCTGCTTAATCAGTTCATTGTCTGTCATGGTGTTCTTGATAAGGGATTACCTCTAGAGGCGAATCGCGTTGAAGCTTCTAAAGAGGTAGTGAGTGAAGAGAGTAGGTAAACACTGGCTGGTGCCTCTCGGCAGGAACCAGGTATATGAGCAAAGGCTCATCAGGCGCGGGGCGAGCGCCTCTAGGCAACTAGCTGGATGGCAGTATCGAGCGCGCGCTGCTTGATCTGAGCCCCCTGGCCAAACCAGGCTGAATCCATACGGTACTCATTGCTCCTAGCACGACGCTCATGGTCGACGTACTCGGTTACGGCATTGAGCAAGCCCCAGGCCGTGCCACGTGAAGACTCAAGCGTAGCTCCGCGACCCTGTCCCTCATAAAGGCTTTGTACCTTGCGTAGGGCTCGCTCGTTGGGCAGGGTTTCAGGCAACTGATTTGCTGGATTAACTTCGCAAAGTACGTTCATGAAAAAGCCCATCGCCTCATGCCACTGCACCTTGCGTTCAGCCAGATGACGCATGCGGTACATGAATTCATCCCACTGGGAGACAGCAATGCCCAGCTGCTTCTTGACGACTTTAGGATCAAAGCGGGTGTTGTGTGGAACCTTGATGGCCTGAGCGGTGCCGTCCAGTGCGATGGTTAGGGTGTTATTGCAGACAACACGTACCGTGGTGGGCGTAGCGGTAGTCGCTAGGGTGCCATCACATGAGGTAGCCAAGAGCAGGTAGCCACTGACCAGATCGTTACCTTTCAGTGTTGCCGCTTGTCCTGTTTTGGCTAGCGCCCAAAACTTGCGGCCTCCTTTAAGTACTCCGGCTGTTTCGAGTTCATAGCCTGAGACTTCGGTGAGATCCCGGTAAAACTCTAGGACTTCCCGAGGCTGGACGACTTGATAGCGGTTGGAAACAACTGACAACGCCGCTTTGGTATCGGAGCGGTAGAGCACCTTTTGCTCTGGGAAGGTATGGATAGTGCCGAGCGCACCGATAGCGTCTGCCTTGAAGTGAACCGGGCTTTCCTGGATATGCCAGTTCATTCCAGCCTCTCGTTGCCAGACTTCGAGCGGTTGCTTTTCAGTAAGGCGATTACCGAGGCCATGCCAAGGAGTAGCGCCAACATAAGCCATTTGTTCGATCAGATGTGCCATGAAAGTAATCCTTTAGATGTGTAACGGCATAAAGGCCACGCCTCGCGCAGCCTCTGCCTAATAAATAGAAGGGATAAGTAAGAAGAGCAGGTCTGGCTTACTGATTGAAGCGATAGCCACATTCAAGGCATACGTTGTTAGCCAGTACATGGCGATCGAGTTGATCGCCCAGCTTGGCACCAAGCGCGCAGCCGCCAACGCCGCCGGCAAGTCCGCCGAGTATGGCACCTGATATCGAGCCGATAGTGATACCAATCGGTCCAGCGATAGCGCCTATGGCAGCACCTGCTTCAGACCCGGCGAGCGCTCCACTAATGCCGCGCGCTGCGCCGCCGATCGTACCGACAGCGGCACCGACTTTCATAGCGATTCGAAGGGAGCCGATTTGATTTGAGTTACAGGAAGGGCATCGCAATGACATGGTTAAAACTCCAAGGGTGGCAATGTCATTGCAGTGATGTAGGACTGAGATTCTTTCGAGTCCAGATGAAAGAACGCAATTTATGGCAATGTAGCGACAGGCGGACGCTGTGTGAAGAAAAGTTATTGCCGTACGCGATCAGGTGCATGCGGCTTACTTTTGACGTTCTGCTCCACCTGCTGGTACCTTCCTATTCATGGTAAATACGCGAATTTTGTGGCGACGTAAGCTAGTCAGTCAACTGCCGAGAAATTTGCCTATCGATCAAAAAAACGCTACGCCTAGTGGCAAGTCTCGGAAGTGCGTATCCAGGGTGCATGTGATCGTGCCTACTGGTTCTCGTACCTGTAAAACATGAGCAATGTGCTGGGGGCGCTGACCGGACATCCTTACCTCGTAGCGCGTGCTTATAACAGGCAGCAATCGACCCATAGCTGCCTTCCACGGCGGCTTCGATTGCAACTTTGATAGATGTGGAAACTCCTTAGCAGCAGTGTGGCTCACAGGGAGATTTCCGTCAGAGCTTGTGACCGAGCGAATATCTGATGCACGTAGAACCACTCGTATTATCTGAGCTAATTGTAACGATCGGACCGATTGGCTCGCGAGCCAGATCTCGCAAAAAGATCGCGGGGCGTAGCTTCGTTCCAGCATCGTGTACTGCGTCCGTATTCCCGAAGCAGCAATGTCCAAGGCTACTCGTATATCCTTGCCACCGGTGAGTTTGACTGTGTTGTCTAAATAATCTGAGGGCGCATGAACAATCATTTCAATCGATTTGGGGAAGGAGAAGCTGTCGAGTTCCCAAGCGCTGGTTACGCCCGAGTAGATGATGTCGAAATCAGTCGAAGCGGCAGAACTGCACGTGTCAGCTTCGACGTAGTGGATGCAGATTTTATTGATAGGAACCACAGCAAGGCCAGAGGCGGAAGGGATTATCGCGTCGATTCCACTCCTGATTTTGATCGCATGCCTCTATTTCATTTGCAGGTAGTATTTTCGACCACGAACCTGCGGCGGGTAAGGGACAATCGATGTGGTGACCTTACGTGTGAGCTATGCTATCCATACTCATGCAGAAATTACTCGATTCTCGTTGAGTTCCTGCGAAAATCAAGGTCAGATAGATACGGCGATAGCAGTCAGGGCGGTGATACTGACCCCTCCCGCTGGTTTAAAATAGTCAAAAGCTCTAATTCTGTTGGCCGACTAGCCACGGCTTACAGTGGACTTTTCTCAAAGCCTGAGAAGGTGCGAGTCCACTTACAGCTTGCGGCTCAGCAGCAACAAATGTTGAGCGAAATTTTCACCTTGCCCGGCGTTCGTCAGAAGCAATTCGAGCCGGCTGATCTAGCTTTGTTCGCTAATGTTGAGTGCGATCATGTAGTCGTATTTGACGTAGGACAGGGTAGTGCCAGTGCTTCGATCTCAAGCAACGCACATGCTGCAAAAGTAGGCGGTACGCCGGAGATCTATTTTGACGCTGGGGCCGGTGTTTATGCCAATCAGAACACTCGTCCGCCAGGCCTCTCGTTGGAGGCTGGCGGTGCGAAAGCGGTTTTCCTCTCTCATTGGGATACCGATCACTGGGCTGGGGCTATGCTGGCGCGTCCAGGGGCGGATTCGCTGTTGACGAAGACATGGTATGCGCCGGATCAGGTCGTCGGGCCACGACACGTCGCCTTCGCCAAAAATATTGAGGCGAATGGCGGGCGGCTGGTTCTGCTGAGTCCCCCTTCATCGGCCGTTCAAGAAGTTCCGCTTGCTGGAGGTCGCGTTTTACGATGGGCGCAAGGAACAGGTCGGGACAGGAACGATTCCGGACTTGTGGCCGCAGTAGAGTGCTCCATACCTGTGGAGCAAAGCATTATTTTGCCGGGTGATTGTGATTACCGCTTCTTTAAGCATCTTCAGGCAAAAGCGCCTATTGGTTTGCTTGTTCCTCATCATGGGGCGCGACTTAGGAGCGCAAGCATCGATGTTCCCATACCGCATCCCCAAGCGAAGAATTCCAAGCTGGTCTATTCGTTTGGCCCGAACAACAAACACGGCAAGGCTCGAGTTCGGCATCCGACTGCCGAAGCGATTGAGCTTCACAGCGCTTGGGATCATGGGGGGTGGCGCGCTCGACCGGGTTTCGGAGCGGCAGGGCGTAACGTGCATGGAACCTCTGAGCATTCAGCAGTAGCCAGAGGCGATGTTTGTATCGATTGGCAGCGGTGATCATCGGGCTAGGCGCGCCCCTACGCAAAATCTGAGGCTAAGTGACGGGTGAATACTCAAATTTCGCACAGGAGCACGGTTTTGAGCCCTGTTTTAGACTGTCTCTGCGCTCAAAAACGTTTTTATACAGCCTGGGTCGTTAGCTGCCTGCCTCTACTGGCACAAGCGACCCAAAGCTGTCCTTCGTGAGCGGGTTATTGCCTGTGCGTTAGCTTAATCCTCAGATTTCAGGAGACTTTATTGTCGCTATGCACTACGAACAGATTTCGTCATTGGAAGAGTTTCTTTCTCAAGTTGAAAGACGTCTCTTAGACCCAGAACGGCGAGTAAGTGTGTCGTTCCCAATCACCGCAATTATACCTTGGGACGGTGATGCGCTGGCTCGCATCAATAAGTCGATACTGGACAGCGTTTCAGGATCTGCAAACCTATACGCCATCTTTACCGGTGCATCCGGTGCAGCAGAATGTTCGCTCAGGTATCTCGGAAAGACTACCAAGAAGCTAGCGCGACAAAGGATCACTAACCATCTTTTCCGAAAGCACGAGAAGACAGGGTCGAAGTTGGCCCAGGTGTTAGCACATGCATGTGACGGTGGAACGGTAGAGATCGCTTGGATTGAAGTCCACACTGAGTCGCTCAGAAATTACCTTGAAGAAGAACTGATAATTCGTCACCCCGAAGCCGACTGGAATAGAGAGAACAGGACTAAGCTCAAAGCTTCATTCGAGACTTCTGGTCTTACCTTGGAAGATATGACGAACTGATGTTCGCAATTTGAAGAACTGATAGACCGCTTCTGGCCGGTTTCTGCCGGTGCCGAAGGGCTGAAATGGGTCGGTTGCTGCCGCTCGTGACAGGCGCCTACCGGCCCAAAGCAACCCTGAGATACCAGCAGAAATCAGCCGGGTGTTGCCTGTCACGACAGGCGCCAGTCGACCCATTGGAGCCCTTCAGTAGGTTAGCCCTCTATCTGTGTCAGGTGATAGCAAAGCTTCAAGCGGTGATGCCACGGCTAGTCTAGAGGCAACGACCTCACCAGCCCGTGCAACAACATCAAGGGTTTCGTCTTTAAACGTTACGACCCAATGCCTAGCACCTGACGACTTCCGCCGAATGGTTTCTTCAGAACCAGTAAGTTCGTTAAACGAATAGACCTAGAGGCCCGATGAAATATGTGGATGACGTCCTAACCCTTCGTCCCATTGTCTATATAGGGCCATAAGGAAGGGAAATCAATAATAAAGCAATTTCATGTGCTGACTGAGTTCTACCCTGCTGCAACCTGGAGCTTAGGGATGTGCAGCGCGTGTTCCGGCGGAGCTTCCTCGGAAAGCACGTCCGCCGCCTTAACCTGCTCATCCAAAGGCCGGAAATCCTGTATCGCCATCGGCCAAGCTCCCAAATGCACTCGGTTTAACGTCCTGCTAGTCGGACTGGCCGAGGTGGAATGGTTCATTGGGCAGACAAGGTGGATGATCGATGCCGATCGCCTTGGGCCGAGCCGATCACGGCATCACGCGCCTGCGTTGATTCGGGGCGAGCCGTTAAAGGCTGTCCGGATCCCCAAAAACATTTTGACAGGGCTCTACTACGGTAGTCTCAGAGCTGAATGTTTGTATTATGCTCCGAAGTTTGACGCCAGCCGCGGTGGGTGCGTGATCGATCACGATTGACGATTTCTGATACGGATCAGAGTGGTCGTCGGCAATCTTCAGTGTCCATTGACACCGGGGCCACACCTTTCGTCGATAGTGCTCAGAGCCTGGCTGGCAGCTTTAACCGGGCACACGTCGGCGGCAGTGCTGATGGTGTTCATCGCGGGGGTTCTTGAAGGCGACCGAGGAGCAGAACTCTGATTGCTTCGGACTCCCATGCTGACTGTTTGAGGAATGAGTGCAAAGGGCTGTTGCAGTGCGTCGGGTAGGTAAGTGCCTCTGTAGAGCGAGGCACCTGCCGTGCAGCTACTTCTTACTGGCCGCTAGTAATAGCCTTGTGATGGTATGGCCCAGGCTATGAGATTTGAGTTGGTCAGGATCACCCTTCATGTAGGTGAGTAGTTCGGTGCTGGTGGCATAGTCCCGGTATGTATCGGGAAGCCGATCAATAATCTCAGCGCTCTCAAGCAGAAGTTCAGCCAGTGATGGGGTTGCATCAACATCAACCAGTGCGTCGATACGTCGAGCCAATGCATAGAGCCAGAGGTTCACTTCATGCGCTCGAATGTGCGATTGCCAGCTCACCTGAGCGCTGAAAGGTTGACGAATCGTTCGAGCCAGCGCATTGAAGATTTTCCACAGCTCAGCGACGATCGCTTTCTGATCTTCTGGAGCCAGATAGCGGGTCAATGTGGCAAGTTCATCAGTGAAAGCACCGTCTGCCTCCAGCTTGAAATAAAGGCTGTTGTTGTCTTTCAGTGAACCGCGCCATTGGCTCGTCAACTCGCTGAACCATTCTCTAGAGACCTGAGCCGTGTCTACTGTCTTCTGTTCGAGCATGGGAAGAAGTAATGACTCGAGAATCCAAGGCGTGAAGTGATGCAGCCTTCCAATACGCCCGCGTACAGGCTGCAGGATGTCCTGAAGTTCCTGATCAGACAGTGGTCTTTCAAGTGATTGCGTCAGCTTTGCAATCAGATGGTGCTTGACGTCCGACTCATCATAGTTCGCTTCGTTGATTAGCCAGCAAAGAATGGTTCGATGAGCGCTGGCAGGTGTTACCTGGTCGATAAGGCCAAGTGTTTCAACGCCCCACACGCCTTTGTTGATTGCATCCTTGAAAGCATGCAGACCTACCCAGGTGACGATGCTCGTCTCACTGTGCAGGAGGGCTTCTATTTGTACTGGGTGCTTGTCGAAGCCGAGCGACAGACAGATGCGCTTGAAGACCTCAATGACCAATACGTTAGGACGTAAGCCCTTGACGGGTTGCGCACATACTTCGCTCAACCAGTTGACAAGCGCCTGTGGTGCATGTGACTAGAGTAGCTTGAGGGCATAGTAGTCACTCCATGAGGTATCGGGTGGCGAGTAGCGGAAAGCCACGTTGGGATCATCAGTGGAAAGCAGCAGCTTGGTTAGGTCTTGCGAGCGATAGTGCTCAAGATCCAGCAGCGCCTTTCGTACCCTTGGCTGTAAAGCACCTTGGCGTGCAGGATTAATGTGTTCGAGCAAGGCGCTCTGCAGCGCCTGCGGGAAGGGCTTTTGCTCCTCTGTGTACAGTTGACCCCCTTGGCAGTGCGCCAGCACATAGCCAAGAGCATCCCAAGCCGAGTGGAAATCTTCGAGAGGCAGACCTTCGGTCCAGAACTTGGCAGGGATACTCTCAAACATTTCTGGATTGAGCTTCCCATCTTTGACCTTGCCCTTGGCCTCCAACTGATTCATCAATTCAGCACCAGACAACCCTGCGAATTCCAGGTCATCAAGCCACCAAGCCAGCACATCGCCCGCGCGAGGGGCGTCAGTGAAACAGGAACGATGGTTCAAGCCCTCCTGTTCCTCGTCTTCTTTCTTGGACTTAGTGAAGGAAGTTGAGTCGAAAATTAGCTTGGCGGTAGGTACATTTTTGCCCTCACCATGAAGCGTGCTTTGAATGATCTGGTCGCAGTACTCGAAAACGTGCGGCATCACATCCAGAGGGATAGGTGTTGCTAACAGTGGATAGTTATCATTGGCGCGTTGTATCGAGTTGGAAAGCTGATAGCCGGCTAGCGGGCGACCGCTGGCTGATCGAATCAGGATCATTCGATCATGGATTTTGCTTTCAGGTACGGCGAGCACTTTGAGGCGAACATTGCCGAAATAGCCATTGCCCCACCCAGCGCACTGGTTGAGAAGGTTCTGAATGCGGTTCGGCTGATCAGCGCCAGCTTTGCTATCTTCCTTCGACTCTTTCTCGGTCGTGATGATGAGATAGTCGCCTGCTGCGGTGCCCATTCGATGAAGCAGATCGATGCCTACGTCCTCCATGAATGGATCGAACCAGGCAATCTGAGCGTCATGGTGGTTCTCGAAGATCTTACGGAGCCATTCCGTCAGTTGTATCCGGCTGGTGCCACCACTGTCGGTAAGCGTAAGGAAGAAGCGCCCCTTGGAAGTCTTGGGGCAGAGCTGCTTCATGGTTGTTTCGGTGGCGCTGTTGAGAGCTACCCAAGGGTCAGCTGTATGGCCTCCCAGCTGTGAGCGTGAATCTCTTGACGCCCTGCCTACTCGCGCGGTGGCTTGAAGCTTCGCTTGATCTTTCGGCGGGACGCGTTTCTCCAACCAGCTCAGCTTTTCATTCGAGCGGATAGGCTCGACCATCTGCATGTTGAGGTTCATGCTACGGACGAAGTAGTTACCGGTTTGTAGCACCATGAAGGATTCGCCGAGGCCACTGAGCGCGTAGATTTCCAGGGTGAATGATGTACAGATCTGCTTCACGAAGGCTTCAAGCCTGAAGCCATGCTTCAGTGGGTACTTTTCGTGCTTGTCCAGCCGAGCTGTATGGGTGGCCAGTACGCTGTCGGCACTATAAGCATTCACTACGACCAAGAGGTCGGACGCGTCTTGGGTCAGTGGCTCGGAAAGCTAGAGAGAGGCGTCATCTCCCTTCAACGTAATGTTGTACTTACTCTTTTCCGCGCGATTTTGGCCGGGGATGCAGATGAATTCAAAATCCCCTATGCGCCATGCATCCAGTGACGCGAAGTCCAGTCCGGTACCTGCGTTCAGGCTCTGGCATGCGGCTTCTGCGATCTTTCGATCCAAACCCTCCGCCATGTTGAAGGTCTCTGTCTTGCTGTCGAACGAAATGGCTGCGCTGTCCACGCTGGCATAGCTAGTCGGGCTGAGGCGGCTGGTACGAAACTGAAAGAAGTCTCGTGTCGGTAGGTGCATGACCGGGCGGGCCACAGGGTTGCCCCCACCTTGCTGTTCAGTTTGTCATCGAGTTGGATATCGGCCAGCTGGCTGGCAGCATCCAGTGTCGCACCAGAAAGGAAGTGCTTCAGGAAGATCTTAAGTCGCTGCGTTGATGTGTACAGCGCCAGGGCATGGGTCTTGGCGGAGCAGCCATCATACACGGGCGTTTTGCTACTGGAGGTGCCGCTCCACTTGTGAGACTGGTGGGTACCCGGCAGTGATCGGCCGTAGAGGAACCGCAGTTCCGCGGACGCTGCGCGTTCGATTTCAAGAATCCAGATCTGGGTGGCGGTAGCCAGCTGGTCGTCACCAAAAAGTTCATGAAGCCGGAAATCGGAGGCCAGTGTGTCGAGAGCATCGGTCATAGTGCGTCCTTTTGCTTGGTCAGAGAACGGATCTGGTACGCAACGCTGAAGGCCTAGCGGCATAGACTTGCGTCAATTTGACATCAGTTTCATTGACCGAACAATGACGGAGCGCAATGTAGGCTAAGAATGATAGGGTTCTGAACTCCCGGGGATCCGTACCGGCTGGGATTTGGACTTGCTGATGCCTGGACGTTGCGTAAGTAGTTTAGTGTCGTGGTAGAGAAAACGGACCGTGAACTACGCGGCACGCCGTGCCTCGGTCTCGGAAAAGCCGCACTGCCGAAGCAGGGTTCTGCTCAAGAATGTTTGGTAAGCGGCTGCTTGAACTCGAGCCTATCGAGGAGGCTGTGGTAGCGTATGCCGCCCGGGCCGCCGAGAAAATACGAGCGCAGCATTCCATGTGCAAGCGCGTACGGTTGAGCATCCGCACCGAGATGTTCAATCCAGATGGGCCCAAGTTTGCCAAGAAGGGTGATCTGCGAACTGCCATACTCCACCGACGACACCAGATACATCACCCGTGCGGCTATCGCTGGCCTGGAGCATGTTTATCGAGTTTAGCAAAGCCGAGGTGTTTCTGATGGATCTGCGGCAACGCGGCGAGTACAGCGATGCTATCAACGCGAAGTGGGAACGTAATACGCAAAGGCCTGGATGTGTAACGACTGCGCTTGAGTGGGACATGCGGCGGGACATGATGAGTCAGAGTTTCACAACACGGATTGATCGGCTCTGGCTGGTGCAGTGTAAATAATGCCTGATCATGCTGAGCTCACTGAGCCGCGTTTTAGCCCGTATGTGAAACCGGTGGGAGATAGCCATACAGAGTAAGTAGCGTTTGAAAGTGATGAAATCGAGCTCGTGCCGCATTTCGCGAATAAGCTGGGCAATCATCCCTCGACTGGTTGCGATGTGCGAAATGATATGCCAGCGCGATGAGCCGGGTTTGAACCGTGCCGTGCTCATAGAGACGGAGCCGAACACTTCCATCTTCGTGTCCATAGCTCCATAGGAAGGGAACAAATACCTAAGCGAGCTGAGAATGCGTTGAGTAATTGGCGTTGCGTACACATGGAGAACCTCCTTGTTATCCAGGCGAGGCACTCTAAAGACGGGAAGGGTGGCGGTAGCGAGAGATGTGACACAAGCGTTTTAGGCAGACGCAGCAACCAGTTTCTAGCTCTTAGGCGGACGCCGTCAAAGCTAGCTTTGTCGTTGGTGCTCAAGGCTAGAAGAGCACTGACGCAAAGATGTAATGCCCAATATGGTTTCGATGCGTTTTCCAAGCAGTCCCCATGCCTCGGTTTTCTCTTTCGCGTAGTCGTGGTGCAAGTAGTGCCGACGCACCTTGGATCCGCTTAGCAAGTGGTTCTGGCAGCGGTCGATGATTTCCAAGGTAACACCGAGCTCCTGCATCATTGTCGAGCCAGTGCGCCGCAGATCGTGCGGTGTCCACTCTCCTTTAGACCCTTTGCTCAGTACGAGCGAGTCATCATGGTGGCGTCCGGTAAGGGGTTTGCTGCGATTCTTGAAGCGGCACTGTCTGTCGCCGATTAGCTTGCTGACCGTTTTGGTATCTACATGGCTTTCGTTGGTTTTGCTAGGGAAGCAGAACGGGGTGTGCCCTGTTTCGTTTTTCAGCAGCTTGAACTGATTAAGTGCGAAGTCTGATAGGAATACGTGGTGATCTTGGCGTTTGCCTTTATGCCCCTTGGTAGCCTCGGCGGGGATGAACCAGGTGCCTTTCTTCAGGTCCAGGTAGCGCCACTCGGCCTTAAGCAGCTCGCCGATACGACAGAGGGTGCTCAGGCATATCCACAGAGCGCACTGGACTCGCGTGTTGACCGGGCGAATGCCGGAATACTTCTGGCCAGCGGGAAGGTCCTCGTAGTCTTTCTCCAGGCGTTCGAGGATGTCACGCAGCTCGCGAATTTCGTCGGGGGAGAGCAGGCGGTCGCGTTGTTCTTCATAATCGTGATCGAGCAGCTTGCTGACATCTATAAGGTCGGCTGGATTGCCGTCAGTCATCAGGCCTCGCCAGGGTTTGCGTTTCTCACCCCAGCGCAGCATCTGGCCAATGTCGTTGTTGCGGATAACGACGGTGCGGTTCAGGCCACGGGCTTTGACTGAGCGCAGCACTGCGAGCAGATCCTTTTCGGTCAGGTTGCGCAGTGGTTTCTGGCCAATCAGCGGTAGGACATCTTTCTTGAAGCTGCGGATCAGTTCGGCATTGCCATCCTGGCGGGAGACGCCGTCGCGAGTCCATTCGTCGAAGAGGTCCGCCACCGTCTTGTTTTCGGCCGCTTGGCGTTCGGCTTCGGCGATGGTCGCTGCGACTGCAGCTTGAGCTTCGATCCTGGCAGCTTTGCGGGCAGCGGTTGGATCGATGCCTTTTGCGGCCGTCGCTCTAACCTCATCACGTTCGGCACGAATCTGAGCAAGAGACTTCTTTGGCCAGCTGCCCAGGCTTTGATCGCGTTTCAGTCCGTCTTGTTTGAATTCGTAACGAAACTGCACTGTTACACCACGGACGCCTGCGCGAACCCTGGCAACCAGGCCGCCGTCCTCCCGAAGGATTCTGCCGTCATCGGCAGAAGTAAGGGCGTCTAGCTGCTTCGCCGTTAACTTCGCCACTCTCTACCCCTTGCCTGATTCGGTTGCCTTAGAATTTTACCCCACTTTTACCCCACCGAATCGCTTGACTGGTGGTGGATAGCACTGGACGCTATGGGACAACAGAATAGCCTGTAAGTCCCGTATTTGCTAGGATTCGTGAGTCCATAAGAGTCCATGTTGATCTACAGTAATTCACCAAAAAAGCGCATGGGGTGCAAGGGGTCGAGTGTTCGAATCACTCCGTCCCGACCAACAGATTCAATGCTTAGAGCCTAGTGTAGCCGCACTAGGCTTTTTCATTTGTAGGGAGTTTTTCGGGACTTCCTCATCCAGACCTCCTTCTTAGTACCGTCAAAGCTGGCCCACGTGAGTCAGTTGCCGACACCTTGTTAGCCACTTCCATCAAATGTCCAAGCTCTACAGATGAGTAGTGACTTGTGATGCTTCCGTTCTTGTGACCCAATAACACCTTCCGGTCTTCTTCTGTTACGCCTGCTGCTCGAAGTCGTCTGCCAAACGTATGCTTCAAGTCATGGATCCGTATCGATAGAAACCCTGGGTGAGCGGGTCGCAAGTTCTTTTCCTGCCAGATCTTGGCAGCCCTGACGCGTGCCTTCTTCCAGGCCGAGTCGTTCATTCGATGAATTGCGGTGCCGTTGTAAGGAAATACCCATTCCTTGCTCAGGCCACGCTGCTTGTCGATGATCGACTTGGCTACGCTATTTAGGATGACCAGGCGCTCGTCTCCATTCTTCACTCCTGCCTTTTCATGCCTCCCTCCAAAGTTTGCTGGAATTAGGAACACGCTCGTTCCCAGTTCCGGCACCGCAATCTCCCAATCCCACCTTAGCTTGCAAACCTCCTGTTCCCGACATCCCGTATTCACCTTGAATAACGCCATCGTCTGAAGATGCGCCGGAAGCTCTGCGAACAGAATCGACTGTTCTTCCCATGACATGGGGTAGGGCTTCCGGCTGGTCTTCTCGTCCATCATCGTGATCATGGGTACCGTATCCAGCCAGGGCCTCATCTCATCATCCCGCCACTTCCGAGCGCACAGGTTCAAAACCCGTACTACCCGCTGCAGGGCGATGTTGATTGTCCGGTTCGACACAGGCGGCTTTACCTTTCCACTCTCCAGCACGGTCAACTTCTGCTTATCCTTGATGAAAGGAGCAAGTGTCGTGTCGTTGATATGGGTAACGGGGAGGTATCCGATATAGGGGTCAAGCTGTTCTAGGTAGGTGGCTGATAGGCTTATGGATGGTTGATCCTTGAACTCGACTAAGAAGCGTGTTGCTGCATCCCGCCAAGTTCGTACCCTTCGTACTCCGTAGATCTTCTCCTGCCTTAACTGCTCAAGCCGGTGGATCAGGTATTGCTCGGCTTCCTGCCTTTCGCTTGTTCCAGTGCTTTCCTGAATTCGTATAAGGGCAATAGCTCTGAAGCGATCCGCTGTAATGTTAACTCTTTAGATGGCAGTAGAGCTTACGTAACGGGCGCAGCGGCCAACAGCGCTGTTCATGTAACGATTGAGTACTCATCGAAAATATTCGGAGCATGGTAAACATGACGGGCTTCTCGGTACTAGTGAGAAGCCCGTCATGCGTCAACTTGATTTTGCATGACTGCCGCTTTCGTCTACCATCTCGCCTGTCTCAGCATATTGACATCCGAGTAGTAGAAATTGACATCCCTCAAGAAAGAAACGGAATTCAGAAAGGCTCTCGATCAGGTAAGCAAAAGTCGGAAAACGCTTCTTATCACTGCGATTCTCCTTGTAATTGGCTTGTTTGCCATTCAGATATATAAATCACAAGCTGGCAGATTCATGCCAGCAATTCATGCCGATTGGTCATCGCACGCATCTACTACTCACGCTATATACGTAAATGATGACTTCTCTAGCGAGAACATTAAGCAAACTTTAGGAGAGTTTGCATACTACCCCCGCCTGACATACCAGTTATCCGCTTGGATTGCGAAGATTTCAGGTATAAGCGATCTACAGGGGCTTACCCTTATTGCGCTGCTCTCAGTGATTCTGGCTAGTGTATTTTTCAGCCTGAGATATTGTCTGGTTATGACTGGGCGAGAGGTATCGTTTACAACCAAAGTGATAGTTTTGCTAGGGCTTCTGTTTAGCTCTGTATATCTGTGTTTTGGTTTTAAAGATCTAATCGTCTCAAATTCCTTTATTTCGCAAATAGCTTCCCTGGGAGTTGCCCAGGTACTGATCTATAAAGCACAGTCGAGATATGGTAAGTGGCACCTGCTTGCCATGATGGCTGTGTCTGCCGTTATTCTCTCCCTGATTCATATGGTCGGCTTTATATGGTGCATGGCCACTTTAGCTTGTATGGCTATTGGGCTGCCTTCTGAGAAACTTACGACCCGTCTATTGTTGGCGGCTGCAGGGGCAGTCATTACTTTTGCAGTCCTTCTTTCATCTGATGGCTTAATGGCAGCTCTCCGGATCACAGGAACCGGCGGAGCGCTGGTGGCACGCGGAGTAAATTTCGCTAACGTTGACGCAATAGTAAACGTGCCAATCGGGATTTTTTTGCTAATGGCGGCATTATTTGTTGTCCAATTCTTGGGTAAGAAGATCGATTTCAAGCAGACTGTTTGGCACGGAGCAGGGTTTATAGCGCTTGCTCCATTAATTCTGGTGGCCGCCTATACCGCTCATGTCAAAGGCGGTAATTGGTATCCAGTTGCAAAGTGGGTATATACATTCATACCTGAGATGCTTCTATTTTTTACCTTAGTAATGAGTAGAGCTAAAAGCTTTATAACCGCAACAAAATCAGTGAATGCCATTATATTGCTGATGCTGTTGACTGCCGTTCAGCATCCTTACTTGTCGCCAAAGATAGATCTTACGCAAGCTATTCTCGCAGAAGACGGGCTTAACCAGCCATACGCAGGCCAAATGCTTCCATACCTGAAAGTTGATCATCCGGCAATTAACTATTTTATTGCTAGATCTGTTTTAAAGCTTCCGTATGATGAGCCAATCTTCAGCTGGATGAGGAAAGACGGCGTTATAGATGGTCCAGATTATCTAGTAGCCGATGATTTTAAATCGGTAATACCGGTTATACCTGCCGATACAAGGATTAAGTTTCGATCTGATAAACAGAACAGATCGACCGCCCAACGAATGACGGATGTTAGCTGGTGGCCTATCGAGCGTGATCACGTATGGGCAAGTAAATCTCCCGCAAACCTTAAGTTTAAGTCTGCTCAAGATCCAAGGAGTCTAATTATTTTCCTTGTTCCTTATCTGCTTGACGGCATTAAAGATCGAAGCTTCGAAGTCTACATGAACGATGTGAAGCTACCTGATATATATGCAGATCGTATGGACTGGTCTAATCCTGTAGAGTACAAAGTTGATATCCCTGCCGAAGCAATAAGGGATGATAAGCAGGTCCATATTTAGTTCAAGTGGAAGCAGGAGAATCAGGCCGACCTGGGCCTGGCATTAATGAGCATTAGGTATCTTTAAGGAATAGCAATGCGCTACCTATGGATCTTTTGTGCGGCAGCGCTTGCAGGATGCGCAAGCGAAGAGAGGATTGAGAAGCGCCCGCCTTCTATGGATGCTATATCAGGGAAGACGCTAGAAGCCTATATGCAGTGCGTGGTGCCTGAGCTGAAAGACTCCAGGAGCAAAAGTTGAGGTGATAGGGAATGTTGATCACAAGAAGATCGTTGTGCCTCAGTTCGTCTCACCCATGACGGCAGCGGTGATATTCGTTGACCGGACGTCACGCGGAGTTTCGATCAGCATTCACGAGCGGTCCGCTAACAATCCGGTCCGCCCGAAAGATATTCTGGCTGCAGCTAAGAAGTGCATCTAGAGTCGCCGTAAAGTCTCTTCCTTGAGACTTTTTTGTTTAGGCTACGCTTATATGAACAGGATGGGTTTTCAGGCCTGAGTCCTCAAGCCACTGCACGCCTTCCTGAACTGCAGTCACCTGTAGTTGGTATTCACCGGGATCAGAAGGAGCGTCAACCGTTAATGTCTGAATGACAAAGTCGCCTGCACTGATGCAGGAACGGCACAGCTTGGTACGCACTCCGTCCAAAACAACCTTATTTCCCTCATTATCAAGCCAGTGATAGGAAAGGTTGATTGGATATTCACCATCACCATTCCATGCATCATTGGAGGCGTTCTGCACATAAACTTCTAGCTGGAAGCTACTACTAGCTGAGACTTCTGCAGCATATTCCTTGATGGTTATATCCCCAATGCCAGAGACCCTATTCAAATAGGCATTTGATATTAGTCGCGGATTTCTCCAGCCCTGTACGCCATCGACAAGGACATTCGGCTTCTCTCCAACCTGTAAGACTGCAGGCCTTTCTATCTCTAAAACCCAGCCATTCTGAATAAAATGGTCAAAAAGGCTTCCTTCGATTTGACGTGAATGAGTTCCAATCATGACGTAGGCAACCTTTTCATTCATGAAAGAGATTGCCTTTGCAACCAAATCAAGCTCGCCGCCCTGAATATCTATATGGAGAAGGTCGATTCGATCTATGTGCTGAGCTTCTTGCTCAAGAGACTTTTGGGGTAAAAGTTCATACTTTCCTGAAGCAACAAGCTCATTTGCTTCCTCTTCAGTCTTATCAAATATAGGCTCACAGCCCCAAGATGTGCCTGCTCTTTCTTGCTTAGGAAATAATGCAAAACCACTACTAGCTGCTGCTATACCCCATTCGACCTTCGACTGGGTTTTATCAAATCCATTTTTCTCAAGGCATTCCTTGGCGAAAGCTACATGGCCCTCATCGCCCTCTATTCCATATAAGCTACACTCAAGGCCAGCACGTCGCGCCACTACGCCAGATATATTCATCCAGCATCCCCAGCCGCATCCCAGCTCGAACATAGTGAATTTCGGGCCTGGGGCCAGCTCAATTGCCCTGAAAACTGCTCCAAACTCAGCAAGGTCAGAATGCCAGTTGGCAGGGATCGGAAGTGCTTCTACTGTTCCTTCTCTTCCGGCCAGAATCTCAGGAAGGTACTTTGGGTTTATCAATACGCCGAACGCATTAGTAAGCCATTCTTCGGTAGGTTGCTGCTCCGATACTGCATGCTTTTCGACTAAGCTTAAGGCGTCGAACGATGCGTTGTAAAAGTAGAACTTTTCGTATTCTGCAGGCTTGCTATGCATGTGCTCTCCCTGAGATTGCAAGTTGACTTATAGTTGTGAGCTGCAGCTAGGGAAAAGGTATAGCAGAAGATTTTTACATTAGATGTTGATTTCGCGGAGATACACTGCTCCAGCGTAAAACTGTATATCTAGAACCAGCCGTTCCTCAGGCCCTTGTTGATCAATGAGAGGGCCGATAGACCAATGACGGCAGACAGGAGAAGTAGGTTGCGGATCTTCTTGTTCATCTTAAATGCTTGCGTTGTGTCCATGACCAACAAGCAAGGCGTTTAAGACTTATGACTACATCCTAGGGGCCAAGCTTGAAGCCCTGCTTCGTTAATTCCTTCCTCGCCATTGCCACTAACATTTCAACTGATTTCGAATTCTGGCAAAGGGAAGAAGGGAGGGTATTCGATTCAAATAGCCGCTGCCCATCTATATCATAAGCGACAAATATCAAAGGACTACCGCTAGTCCTTTGATCGAACTCGATCTTGAGTGGCGACAGGCCTTTGATAATAACCTGTTTGGCTTTGCTGCAACTGCTCATTTGTGATCCACTTCACGTAAGTTGGCGGTATACAGTTTGCACCACTCATGAGGAATATAAAGGTGGTAGCTGAGCGCCCAGATAACCAGTTGTTGCTGTCAAGACTAATCATTCAGATTTATCTTTGTACTTTATGGTCGCCAAATGCGGAGACCTGCCATGAGCCACAACTTATGCTAATAGATCAATGGAAGAACGAGCCGCTATCGAATCGCATAGAGGTGAACCCTATGTCTTCTATAGGAGCAACGTAGAGCGGTCGTGGGAAGAGGCTAACCCGGGTTGTAGGCGAGAAAGCTGTAAAGAGGGGAAAGTGGAGGGCATGGGCTGATGAGCAGATTAATGGCCATAGAGCCCGGTCAGTACCAGAACATGCTGAAGAGGTCGCTCAACAGCATTTTGAGTCGGCGCAAGAGTGAGCTGTGTAACTTTTGAGTGACATTCTCACGCATTTGTTGGCATCTATAGGCATCAGATTGCAGCGAGCGCCCGTAGATACTGCGGTTTGGCTAGGTTTGATACCTCCTGCTGGCATGGGTGCAAGGAGCCGAGCGTTCGAATCACTCCGTCCCGACCAAAGATCAATGCTCAGAGCCTACTATGGTCGCGCTAGGCTTTTTTCATTTTTAGGGGCGGGCGGCGCATCCTTATTCAGACCTCCTTCTTAGCATTGTCAAAGCGGGCCCGCTTGAGTCAGTCGCCGACACTCTGTTTGCCACTTTAATTAAATTCCCGAGCTTTACAGATGATTAGTGACGTTTGATGCTTCCTTCCTATAAAACCTCCGGTCGTCCTCTATTACGCCTACTACCTTAAGCCGTTCGCCAAGCAAGTATTTAAGGTCATGCGCACGATTGACCGAAACTTAAGGTAATCACCGGTCTCATATATTTGCTCTCACTTGTCAACTGCTCTAATTTTGATTTTCTTCTAAGCGCTTTCATTCATGCTAGGTACCACTGTTGGTCCTTTGCCATCTGATACTCCGTAAGGGAATGCCTAGCTCGACTGCAAACCATCCTGACTGTAGATTGCTAAAATATGCTCTATGTGTTCAAAGACGGTAGGCTAGAAATCCTTGCATTACAGTATGAGTGGTACGACTACTAATGCTGGTCCAGATTTATATTGAGATGCTTTCTATAATGATTTTAGATCCGACTGAAAGCCCAGCATGCTAAAGGCCGGCGATTAAATAAGAAAAAGCACGCATTAGAGGCACTGGTGGCATAGGTTTAGGCTAGGCTACAGAAAAGCTGGACTTCCGCTTGGTTTCAAATAAAGCTTGACCTGCTGCTTCAGGGGCCTATAGTGCGCCCACTTCCGCTGCAACGGAACGGCAAAAAGTCTTGTAAATCAATGACTTAGCTGTCTGGTAGCGTTCAGGTCCAGACCTGATGGTAGCGGAGGAGGGAAGCGTGGTTGACAAGCCC
>NZ_BMNW01000010.1 GCF_014646755.1 Pseudomonas asuensis
AAGCCTTCGGCTGCTACCGCTGAGCTGATGCAGCATCGAGGCCGTGCGGTAGTCTTTGAAGACCTGGAGGACTATAAGGCGCGTATCGTTGATCCAGACCTGGATATCGACGAGACCTGCGTAATGGTACTCAAGAACTGCGGGCCGAAGGGTTATCCGGGCATGGCTGAAGTAGGCAACATGGGCCTGCCGCCCAAGCTGCTGGCCAAGGGTATCACTGACATGGTGCGCATCTCCGATGCCCGCATGAGCGGTACGGCCTACGGCACGGTAGTGCTGCATGTGGCACCGGAAGCCTCAGCAGGTGGTCCGCTGGCTGTAGTGCGCAATGGCGACATGATCGAGCTGGACTGTGAGAATGGCCGCTTGCATCTGGAAGTCTCGGACGAAGAGCTGCAAGCTCGTCTGGCGGATTGGCAGGACCCGAACGCCAAGATGATTGGTGGTGGCTATCGCAAGCTGTACGTGGATCATGTGCTACAGGCTGATGAAGGCTGCGATTTCGACTTTCTGGTCGGCTGTCGTGGGTCTGAAGTGCCAAGACACTCGCATTGAGTGAGCTCTCAGCGCCGCCTCTTTCAACACTGACAAGGGGCGAATGCTATGATGCGCGGCCTCAAAACAGGATCGCTACGTCGCGCCTCATGGAATATCGCAAACCATCACTTCGCAAAAGCATGCATGCCCGGATCGTTCAGGAGCTGGGCAGGCATATTGTTTCTGGCCACTTCCCTGCAGACACCAAGCTTCCGCCCGAAGCGTCACTTTGTGAAGAGTATTCGGTTAGCCGTCCGGTGTTACGCGAAGCCACACGAGTGCTGGTAGCCAAGGGACTCGTATATTCCAAGCCTAAAGTTGGCACAGTTGTCAGACCCCGGCGCGAGTGGCACATGCTTGACCCTGATGTCCTGCATTGGCTAATGGAAACCACGCCGCAAAACGATTTTTTCAATATGCTTTCAAGTGTGCGCTGCATTATAGAACCTGCCGCTGCAGCACTTGCGGCGACTCATGCGACACCTGACGACGTAGCGGCTATTGAAAGTGCCTATCAGCGTATGGAAGCTGCCAATACGCCTGAAGAGTGGTTACAACCCGATCTAGATTTCCATAGCCAGATCGCCGAAGCCACCCATAATGACCTTTTGGCCAATCTTTGCAATATGCTATCGCTGGCCTTGCGTGAATCACTCAAGCAGTCCAACAAGCGACCAAACCTCCATGAATTCGCCCTTCCCCGCCACAAGGCAATTCTGACGGCAATCCAACACGGCGATGCCCTGGGCGCCAAACATGCCACCCTGGTACAACTGGAAGACGCACGCAAGGCTCTTACACTGGTACTAGAAGGCGAATAGCCATAAAAAAGCCCCGGCATGCCGGGGCTTTTTCATTCACGAAGCGATCAGCTCAGCGCATCACGTGTCGTAACGCCGTTAACCAGACGGGCAATGCCCAGCGGGTTAGCGTTCTTGAGTGGCTCAGGCAGCAGTGCATCCGGGTAGTTCTGGTAGCAGACCGGGCGCAGGAAGCGATCGATTGCCAATGTCCCTACAGAAGTACCACGTGCATCAGATGTTGCTGGGTAAGGACCACCATGTACCATGGAGTCACAGACTTCTACGCCGGTTGGATAACCGTTGATCAATAGGCGACCTGCTTTCTGCTCAAGCACCGCAGTCAGCTCAGTACCGTAGGTTTCAAGATCACCCGCGTCAGCAATCAGCGTTGCGGTCAGCTGGCCGTGCAACGCATGCAATGCGCGGATCAGCTCAGCCTTGTCGGCAACTTCTACCACGATAGTCGTTGGACCAAAGACCTCTTCCTGGAGTAATTCATCGCCCTCCCACAACATGCTGACATCAGCCTTAAACAACTGCGGCTGAGCCTGGTTGTTGCTTTGCTGGGTTGCACCGGCAAGATGAGTAATACCTGAATGAGCGTTTAAGCGCTCAAGGCCTTTCATGTAGCTCTTCAACGTACCGGCATTCAGCATGGTTTGTGCTGGCTGATCATTCATGCTTGCCGAAAAACGCTCTAGGAATGCAGAGAGTTCAGGCGAACGCATACCAATGATGAGGCCTGGATTGGTACAGAACTGACCACAGCCCAACACTACAGAGGCAGCCAAGTCGTTAGCGACACTGTCACCACGCTGCTTGAGCGCCTCAGGCAGCAGCACTACCGGATTGATGCTGGACATCTCGGCAAAAACCGGGATGGGTTGAGGACGTGCAGCCGCCATGTCACACAACGCACGACCGCCACGCAGTGAGCCCGTGAACCCTACGGCCTGAATGGCAGGATGCTTGACCAACTGCTCGCCAACGCCAGCCCCATAAATCATGTTGAACACACCTGCAGGCATACCGGTACGCTCAGCCGCACGGATAACTGCTTCACCCGTGTATTCAGCAGTACCCATGTGGCCACTGTGCGCCTTGAATACAACCGGGCAGCCTGCAGCCAGTGCCGAGGCCGTATCACCACCTGCGGTCGAGAATGCCAGGGGGAAGTTACTAGCGCCAAAAACGGCGACAGGGCCTAGACCCATGCGGCATTGACGCAGGTCTGGACGCGCCATAGGCTTGCGATCCGGCAAAGCACGGTCGATGCGCGCACCATAAAAATCACCGCGACGCAGCACTTGTGCAAACAGACGCATCTGTCCACTGGTACGCCCACGCTCGCCCTGGATACGACCAGCAGGCAAGGCGGTTTCGCGGCAAACCAGTTGTACGAAATCGTCACCCAATGCATCTAGCTCATCAGCAATGGCTTCTAAAAAGCTGGCACGCTTTTCAGCACTCAGGCTGCGGTAGATGGGATAAGCCTCTTGCGCAGCACGTGCAGCAGCATCGACTTCCTCAGGCGTAGCCTGATAGAACTTATACGATAACTGTTCTCCAGAGGTTGCATCTACGCTATAGACGATAGTTTCGCCCTTAGCACTGCGCGCTCCGCCAATATAGTTATGCCCTGTGATCTGCATGCTTAACTCCTTGACCTTAAAGGGTTTCAGGACGCTGCGCGAGCCAGTGCTCACGCAGATAAAATAAGAAGACATCGGTGTCAGCCACTAAAGGTACATCCTGTCGGACCTTAAGTCATCATACAACTTAGTAATTTAGTGATTTAACCTGCCTCTTATCAGGGCAGATTTAGCTGACACTTCATTTTTAATGCGCTTAGCGTTCAGGTTTATAGCGCCTTGACACCACCAATCATGAAGGCCGGTTTATGAGGGGCGATCCCATTGACTAAAGGCTTGCCAAATTCAGGCATACTGATCTCAAAGCGATCCCCTGGCTGCGTCTTAATACCATCGGCGAAGGACAGTGTAGCCGTCCCGAAAAAATGCACATGCACGTCGCCCGGACGCAAGAACTGGTTGTACTTGAAATGGTGGTATTCGAGATTCGCCAAGCTGTGACACATGTTTTCCTCGCCCGAAAGAAATTCTTTTTCCCAAAGCACTTCGCCGCCACGGTGAATCCGGCTTACGCCTGCAAGGTGACGAGGCAAGTCACCCACGAGCAGCTCTGGCCCGAATGCGCAGTAACGCAGCTTTGAGTGCGCCAGGTACAGGTAGTTTTTCCGCTCCATGACATGATCTGAAAACTCATTTCCCAGTGCAAAACCGACGCGATAGGGTTGTCCTTCATCACCCACTACATACAGACCGGTCAACTCGGGCTCCTCGCCAGCATCCTCAGCAAACTCAGGAAAAGAGAAATCCTCTCCTGGCCGGACTACGATGCTGCCGTCGCCCTTGTAGAACCATTCGGGCTGCGCACCTACTTCACCCGCAGATGGCCGTCCACCCTCAAGCCCCCAATTGAACATGCGCATGCTGTCGGTCAGCTTGGCTTCATCCTGGTTGCTCTGCTGATGCATTTTGTCGCGCGTAGAAGCGCTACCCAAGTGCGTAAGGCCAGTGCCTGTTACCAAGCAATGGGCTGCATCCTCATGATCCAACGGCGGTAATACGCGGCGGCCCTCCAGTAAGCTGTCATAGCTGGGGCCTGGCTCGGTGCCTTGTATCTGGACCTCAGCCGCCAGATCACGGCTATTTCGGATAGTATTCAACGCTAGCTCACGCATCGTCCGAACATTACGCACGATCTGGATATTTTCGCCATCAACCATACCTACATGACGCTGGCCTTCTGAAGTTTCGAACTGAATCAGTCTCATGGGATTTGCTCTTATCGTTATGGGCCGAGTGGATGAAACATACTTTACGGCGTGAACAGAAAGCTGCCTAATGAGAGCTACTGATTAAGTGATAACCTTTAGTTATTCCCATGATCCCATCCCTGAATTCCATTTCTTCTCGACTGCGTGTACGTCAGCTAAAACTTCTCATTGCGCTTGAGGAGCATGGCTCGTTGCACAAAGCCGCTGAACAAGTTGCTATTACTCAGCCTGGCGCAACGAAAGCCCTTCATGAAATCGAGACAACACTGGGCGCCACTCTTTTCACGCGCACCAGTCAGGGACTTGTGCCTAATGACTTAGGACGCTGCGTGATTCGGTACGCCCGCCTGATTCAGTCGGATATCGCGCATCTTAGGGAGGAAATGATTGGCATCCTGCAGGGCCAGGGAGGCCGCCTCTCCATTGGTGTCATCATGGGTGCGGTTCCTCTACTCATGCAGTCACTCAATCGGCTTCGCCAGACGCAGCCGGAACTCTCGATTCATATCGTGGAAGACACCAGTGCACGCCTGCTGGCGCTTCTCGACCAAGGCCGGGTGGATGTAGTGATCTGCCGAACCAGTGTTAGTACACGACCTGATGCTTATGAAAAGCTAATCGAGCATCCGGAAAGTCTAGCGTTGGTCGCCCACCCTAATCACCCGCTAGCCAATACGACACACTCAAGCCTTGATAAGCTGACAGGTTATCGGTGGGTTGTTTACCCCTCCAACATGCCTATGCGCCTGGCGCTTGAACAGCAGTTTCGTCTTGCAGGCCTTGATTTCCCGCGCTACCCCATCGAGACAGCCTCCACCTTTACGATGCTCAGTCTCCTGCAAGAAGATCCGTATCTTTTGGCCGTTATGCCTAGCGATGTGGCGCTTTTTAGTGAGCGGTTTGGCTTGCTCAAGCGATTCTCCATTGACCTGCAGATCAACAGCGAACCCTATAGCGTTGTGATTCGCCAAGGCGCAGATGTAACCGCGCCAGCAAAAATGCTTATTGAGGAGTTAAGGCAGGATATGGGGCTGACTGGGCAGCCCCATAAATAGAGGTCACTGCTTGAGCGTTGAGAATTTATAAATCGTGGTTTGCTTGTACGTCTCGCCGGGGTTCAAGCGAGTGCTGGCAAAATTAGGCTGATTAGGCGCATCGGGAAAATGCTGGGCTTCCAGTGTAAAGGCTCCCCAGTGCGGATAGACCTTACCCTGCTTGCCCTTGATGGTGCCATCCAAAAAGTTACTGGTATAGAACTGTACGCCCGGCTCAGTCGTGTACATCTCAAGACGCCGCCCAGACGATGGATCGAATGCTGTCACAGCCACAGCATCGAGCTGACCTGGCTTATCGAACGCCCAATTAAAATCGAAGCCGCCCTGCTTAGGCTCAGCGTATTTCAATTGCTGGTCATCATCCCGGATATGTTTTCCGATAGCAGTCGGATGAACAAAATCCATAGGCGTACCTTTTACCTCTGCCAACTCCCCAGTTGGAATCAACGTCGAATCGATCGGGGTATATTTGGACGCATGAATAGTAACCTTCTGATCCAGAATGGTCCCGTTACCCGCACCCGCCAAGTTAAAATAGCTGTGGTTGGTCAAGTTGACCACGGTAGGCTTATCTGTCGTTGCGATGTATTCAACCTGTAGCTCGTTACGCTCGTTAAGCGTATAGCGTACAGTCGTGGTGAGGGTGCCTGGAAAGCCCATCTCCCCGTCAGATGAAACATAGTTCAGCGATACGCCTTTCCAGTCCTTTCCTTCGATAGGCTTGGCTTGCCATACCTTGGTATTGAACCCTTCTGGCCCACCGTGTAACGCGTTTGGATCATTATTGATCGGAACCTGGTATGTCGTTCCATCCAGCTCGAACTTGCCCTTGGCCAGGCGGTTACCGAATCGTCCAATCAACGCACCAAAGTAAACGGTGCCGTTATCCAGATAGCCCTTTACATCATCAAAACCTAAAACGACATCATCCATATGCCCTTTTGCATCGGGCACCTCAATAGACTGAACAATACCGCCATAGGTAATGATACCGACTCGCATACCATTACTGTTTTGTAGCGTATATCGCTCTATGGCACGGCCATCAGGAAGCGTGCCAAACGGGGCACGATCGACATGCAGCGAACTGGCTTGCGAGAATCCGGACATAAGAGCGAAACCTATACCTAGCAAAACAGCAGACTTTCGGGACACTTTCATCGTATGAACCTCGTATTGTTTTTCTTGTAAGGGACATCTGTAAGCCGCTGGAAAGCTTACCCCGTCACTCTGACACAAAATGAGGCGAAGTGACTCCCTTTCTTTTCATACGATGATTAAGTGATTTAATAGGTGGGCAATATAACATCGGCAAACAGGTCATCCACTTCCTGACGGCTATGACATTGCATCGCTTGCACCAGTACATCACGCGTCAAATGGGGTGCAAAGCGACTGATGAAGTCACACATATACCCTCTAAGGAACGTGCCACGACGCAGGCCGATCTTGGTAATACTCGCCTCGAACAGCTCGCTTGCGTCTAGCGCGACAAGATCACTGTCGAGCTTATGATCCACAGCCATATCAGCCACGATACCAACGCCTAAACCTAGCCGTACATAGGTCTTGATAACGTCAGCATCGGCTGCGGTAAAGACTACCTTCGGCTCCAGCCCTTTTCGGCTGAAGGCTTCGTCCAACTTGGAGCGTCCTGTGAAACCAAATACATAGGTCACAATCGGATGTTCGGCCAGTGCTTCCAGGGTGAGCTTGGACACCTTGGCCAGAGGATGCCCATGAGGCACGATGACACAGCGATTCCATCGATAGCATGGCAGCATGATCAAATCGCCAAAGTGCTCGAGACCTTCTGTGGCGATGGCAAAATCAACCGTACCATCTGCCGCCATTTCAGCGATCTGCATCGGCGTACCTTGCTGCATATGCAGGGCAACATCCGGATATTGCTTCATGAATTCACTGATTACATCTGGCAACGCGTAGCGGGCCTGTGTATGCGTCGTGGAGATTGAAAGCGTGCCTTTCTTCTCGTTGGAGAATTCCTGAGCAATTTGCTTGATGCTTTCACATTTGCGCAGAATTTCGCCCGCAGTCTGGATGATTCGCTCACCTGCCGGTGTAATTCGGGTCAAATGCTTGCCGCTACGGGCAAATACCTCTACACCCAGCTCATCCTCAAGCAACCGGATTTGCTTACTGATTCCGGGTTGGGAGGTATATAAGCTTTGCGCTGTTGCAGAAACATTGAGATCGTGATGTGCCACTTCCCATATGTACCTCAATTGCTGAAGCTTCATGATGGCTCCTTGCTATAGCTAACAGCATCGTTGTTATAACTTATAGTAACGTAAACTGAAAATATTTATAGCTTTCAGTAATTATCAATGGCTTCGATGCTGCAGCATGGGTACAAGATAGACAGGCACATCCGCCATCTGCAAAACCTTACCTGCAGTACGACCCAACGGTATGTCCCAGGTACTGCCATGGCTGTGGCTGCCTATAACAATCAAATCAACAGACAGATCATGGGATTGCTCCAAAATGACCTGAGCAGGGTCTCCCTGAACGACCCGGACCAGACGAATACGATCAAAATCTTGCGCAGCATCCCCCATCTCATCACGCAGACACTCGATTACTCGTTGTTCGATATTAGATAAAACAGTACTAAAGCCCTGTTTATTCAACTGTGCCAGCGTGACGGCATCCATATAGGTCTGCAAGATCGAGTCTGCGAACAACCCTAAAGGCTCGACAGCATGCACGACATACAACTTGGCATCATGTGCTCGCGCAAGCGATAGTGCGTGCTGCAATACAGAGGACGAGTAGATGCCTAGATCGGTTGCATAAAGGATCGACTGGACCAATTGGCCTCCTCAACTGCTGACGTGGATGGCCGTCAGACAACATGCCTAATGCTTATTCATCATAGGAAAGCGTAGCAGCGTATTGCCACTTCGCTGTTGAAAACACACGTGAATATGCCAATTTGCGAACTCGGTTATTTAACGCCGCATTCCTTTAATCAAGGCAACTCTTCAGCATCGTGGCTCAGGCATGCTTGAATACCCTGGTTTAACTCAGACTCAGCCATAGGTGCTTTCAGTGCACCGAAAAATAGCCCATCACGTACAACAAACAGGGCAGGCAAACGAAACACCTCATAACGCTGAATCAATCCACCGTTTCGCTCTGCATCCACCCAGGCGATTCGATCACACGATAAATTCATGCCCGGCAAACGCGCACGTGCCCATCGACAACTGGAACACCCTTCGCTGGTAAAGATAAGCAACGTTACGCCTGAAAGCGCCAGTAATGCCTGATCCGCATCAAGATCGCTTAATTCCACAATTCCTCGCTATTTATCAGTAATCAGGATAGTCATGAATGCAACAGGCCGCTTCGTCTCTCGAAGTGGAAAAGGCCATTGTCGCCCCCTATGAAGACACGTTATGGTTAGCCTCTTGTCCACCTTTTACCGCGTAACGCCAGCCGGTTATGCCAAGCAGGCACCGTGGCCTTCGAGAACACTATGGCCGATTTACCTATAAATGACTTAAACGTCGTATCAAACGACCCTCTGATAACGCCTGAACAGCTTAAGCTAGAAATCCCCTTGACTGACAGCGCCTCCAAGACGGTTGCACAAGGCCGTCAGGTTGTGCGAGACATTCTAGATGGCAAGGATCATCGTATTTTTGTCGTGGTTGGCCCCTGCTCCATTCATGACATCAATGCAGCCCATGAGTATGCTGATCGCCTGAAGGTCCTCGCTGAAAAGGTTTCCGATACCCTTTTCCTGATCATGCGGGTGTACTTCGAGAAGCCGCGTACGACAGTAGGTTGGAAAGGTCTGATCAACGACCCCTACCTGGACGATTCTTTCAAGATTCAGGATGGCTTGCATATTGGTCGTCAGCTATTGCTGGAGCTGGCTGAAAAAGGCTTGCCTACAGCTACCGAAGCGCTGGACCCGATCTCGCCGCAGTATCTCCAGGACCTGATCAGCTGGTCGGCCATTGGCGCTCGTACAACAGAGTCACAGACGCACCGTGAAATGGCTTCTGGCCTCTCCTCAGCCGTTGGCTTCAAGAACGGCACCGATGGTAGCCTGACTGTAGCCATTAATGCCCTGCAGTCGGTCTCCAATCCTCATCGTTTCCTCGGGATCAACCAGCAGGGTCAGGTCTCGATTGTTCAGACCAAGGGAAACCCCTATGGTCACGTGGTTTTGCGTGGTGGTAATGGCAAGCCGAACTATGACTCGGTTAGCGTTGCACTGTGTGAGCGCGAATTGAACAAGGCCAAGGTCAAGGCCAACGTCATGGTTGATTGCAGCCATGCAAACTCTAACAAGGACGCCTCACTGCAGCCTTTGGTCATGGACAATGTGGCCAATCAGATTATCGAAGGCAACCAGTCCATTATCGGTTTGATGGTGGAAAGCCATCTGGGTTATGGCAATCAGCCAATCCCTAAAGACCTTAACGAGCTGAAATATGGCGTTTCGGTTACCGATGCATGCATCGATTGGGAAATGACCGAACAGAGCATCATGAGCATGCATAACAAGCTCAAGGATGTCCTACCCAAGCGTAAGCGCGATTAAGCGCCAGTCGTTTTCTGAAGGCCGGGTATCTACCCGGCTTTTTTATGCCGGTTTATTAATGAGAAGCCGTTAGCTTCTGCTGACGTCGCTCGATATAGCGTTCAACGTAGGAGCAGGATGGAATCACGCTATAACCGCGTGACTCGGCGTAGGTTAGCGCGTACTCGGCTAGGGCGGCTGCTATTCCTCTGCCCCGCAGATTATCAGGCACAAAGGTCCTGTAAAAATCCATGGTCTGCTTGCCAAGATCCATATAGGCAAGATACGCGCGCTGCCCATCGACACGGATAACGAACTGGTGAGATGAGAGGTCGTGGTCGATTGAAAACGACTCGTTCATATCTGCTCCTTGGCGGAAAACCGATTACCCGCCTTATCTCTTTTATTGGGAAGCGACATTGCTGCCGAGCCTATTTTCAGACTAAAGAAATGGCGTACCCGTTCAGGCCGACCATCGCACAACAATCATGACCTTAGGCTTAATACAACGAGCATTTGGCGCAAGACTTAAGACCTAATAGTGCTTTGAAGTTTGCATTAATACAACCCATTAACCTGGCAAGTGCTTCCGTCATTCAGCCCCCTTCTCTGCTGGCAGTCGCTCAGCGCCAGCAACTTTTGGACACTTTTTAAACAACCCAATGTCAATTCATCGAGCTTGTGAAAGGGAAAGTGAAAAAAACACGCGAACCTTGCATTCGCTCAGTTTACTTACTACACGTTATGAGTAGTATGTAGCGCGCAATTTTCCGCTAGGAAATTTGCACTCTATATGGAAGTCCACCTCAAGGGGATAATGATGAACAATGCTCTGAAATTTGCCGCTCTGGCTCTGACAGCTGCCCTGGCTACCGGTTGCAGCCACGCCTCCAAAGAAAGCGAAGCCCGTCTGACTGCTACTGAAGACGCAGCTGCTCGCGCTCAGGCTCGTGCTGACGAAGCTTACCGCCATGCTGATGACGCTCTGGCTGCTGCTCAGAAAGCTCAGCAGACTGCTGACGAAGCTAACGAGCGCGCTCTGCGTATGCTGGAAAAAGCCAGCCGCAAATAATAGGTCTTTGACCTGTTAAGTCGACCTTCCCGGTCGGCTTTTGCGAGCAACAAAAAGCCCGCCATTTGGCGGGCTTTTTGTTGTCAGACTGTCTTACAGCGCAGCGGCTGGCGACTCAGAGACAGTAACAGTGGCTTGTGAAGCCTGATTGGTTGCGGCCACCTCCACTGGCAGGCCATCCTGCGCCGTGACAATGTCCTTAACCAATTCCCAGTTCAGCTCGTCATGACCACTCAAATCCTCACGACGGATCATGGCATTCACAACAGCGGTGTGCTGGTCGATCAGGGCTGGTTTGCCATTTTCGCTCGAAAGCGGTTCATGCGCTTCCAGATACAGCTTGCCTTGGCTGATACCAAACTTGTACGGCTCGTTTATGATACGAACAGGCGTATTCACTGGCACCAGGCCAACAAACTCCTTGAGATCCTCATTGAGCATCCGGAAGCAGCCATGGCTGACCTGCATGCCAATGCCAAATTTCTTGTTGGAGCCGTGTATCAGGTAACCCGGCAGTGCAAGATTTAACTTATAGGGCCCAAGCGGATTATCGGGGCCAGGTGGAACCACCTTTGGAAGTGGATCCCCATCAGCAGCATGCTCAGCGCGGATCGATGCTGGCGGATACCAGCTCGGGTCCTTGGTCTTGGCAGTGATTCGCGTAACCCCGACCGGCGACCCCCACCCCTCACGACCAATCCCCAGTGGGTAAGTAAAAACCGTATTACCTCCTTTCGGATAATAGTACATACGGTACTCAGCCAAATTGATGACGACCCCTTCGCGCGGCCCAGGCGGCAGAATAAAGCGGGTAGGCAGGACTACCTCAGTCCCTGTGCCCGGCAACCAGGCATCAACACCCGGATTGGCCGCCACCATCTCGGAATAGCCAAGATCGTACCTTTCGCCCAGGTCTGCAAAGGTATCCTCGTAGGCGGCCTTGATGACCTGTACTTCGCCAACGATATCTTCACCAGGCGGTGGAAGTGGCAACTCCAGAGCGGAGGCCGTACCGGCAGCCAGGCTGACCGCAAGCGATAAACAGGCGATAGATGGTGCGCGAGACAACATCGAAAAATCCTTGCTGAAAGAATGCTGTAAATGGTGTCAGTGTAACACTGCGCCTATAAGGCCGTGAGACCTCAAAAGAACGAAACAGTACCCACTTCGCCCCGTTTATCTGCTTGCAGGCGCTCCATGCACTGAGGGCATAACTGCGAGTGCCGAAGCCATTGACGAACCAACGGCTGGAATTTGGGCTCGGCAGGCAGAAGACTGCCACATAATGTACGGTCGGCATGGCCGCCAAGCTCAAGCTGGCGAGCAACGATATGCAGTCGTGTTGACTGGCAGGCGAACAGATCGAGCTGTGAATCAGGCACGATAAGTTGAAAGCCAAACAAGGACCAGGCGTGACGCGACATTTGAGGCTCCAGAAGGGGGGCGCAACCTTAGCGGAAAGCCGCTGACCTGAAAAGCGGATACAAAGGATTTAGCTGCCCCAAACTGTAAATTCTTACGAAATGTCAGTGCTTTGGTGCCTGGACCTGCTTCAGCAGTGGCTGCAGGGCTTGCCAAGCATTGTCCAATAGCCTTGGCTGCGCAGCAACATTGGGATGAATACCATCAGGCTGCATGTATTGAGCTATGCCACCGACGCCCTCCAGAAAGAAAGGCACTAACGCAACCTTCTTTTCATCAGCCACATTGGAATAGACTGCAGCGAAGCGTTCGGTATAGCGAACACCATAATTAGGGGGCAGCCGCATGCCTAGCAGCAACACACTGGCACCTGCCTGTTTGGACTGATCAACCATCAAGGCAAGATTCTGTTGCAATTGCGCTGGTGGCTGGCCACGCAAACCATCGTTACCACCCAGCTCGATAATCACGACATCAGGTTTGTGCTCATTAAGAAGCAGCGGTAGCCGGGAAAGCCCACCAGCGCTGGTGTCGCCACTAATCGAGGCATTGATGACCTTATAGCTATCACCCTGCTCGCCGAGACGCTTTTCAAGCAGAGCAGCCCACCCTTGGCCCATTTCTATCCCCAAACCGGCACTGATACTATCTCCAACGATCAAAAGCGTCTGTGCTGCGGCCTGCTGCGCAACTAACAATAGAGCCAGACAGCCGCCCGATAACCATTTACGCATGCGGAATCCTCATGAGCGCCAGCATTTTAGTTGCCCAGAACCTTAGCAAGGTTGTACCCAGTGCGGAAGGTGAACTCACCATCCTTCATGGTCTTGACCTTGAATTGGAAAAGGGAGACAGCCTGGCGATCATAGGTAGCTCAGGCTCTGGCAAATCCACGCTACTCGGTCTGCTGGCTGGGCTTGACCAACCTAGCGAGGGCAATGTTGTCCTGGCTGGACATGCTTTGGCCACGCTGTCGGAAGATGAACGCGCACGGGTACGCGCCGAACATGTCGGATTCGTCTTTCAGTCTTTTCAGTTGCTGGACAGCCTGACCGCATTGGAAAACGTCATGCTTCCGATGGAGCTTGAAGGTCATAAGAATGCGCGTAATCGTGCTGAGGCTCTTCTGAAGCGGGTCAGTCTTGACCATAGACTGACCCATTATCCACGTCAGCTTTCAGGAGGCGAGCAGCAACGCGTTGCTATTGCACGCGCTTTTGCTGCCGACCCTAAAGTGCTGTTTGCCGATGAGCCTACCGGCAATCTTGATACTGCTACCGGCGCTCGCATCAGCGATCTGTTGTTCGAGCTGAATACTGAGCTTGGCACAACGTTGGTTCTGGTTACCCATGATGAACGCCTTGCCCAACGCTGCAATCGTCTGATCCGACTGGAAAGCGGTCGCCTAGTCACACTGGAGTCTTAAATGACCCGTATTCCGTTCTCCCGGCTATGGCACCTGGCCAGCCGGCAACTCATGCGAGAAGTACGGGCCGGTGAACTGCGAGTGCTTTTTTTCGCACTGGTAATTGCCGTGGCCTCAAGCTGCGCCATTGGGTATTTCACAGCTCGTCTTAATGAGGCCATGGTTTTGAGAGCTACGGAGTTTCTAGGGGGAGACCTGGCCTTGCGAGGCACCTCGGCAGCTCATCAGAAGCAGATAGAGGCAGGGCTTGCCCAGGGACTGAAGCATGCTCAGACCGTTGAGTTTTCTAGTGTCATTGCTGGCGAGCAGGCTATTCAGTTATCAAGCATCAAGGCTGTAGGTGAGTCCTATCCACTTAGAGGCCAGCTAAAAAGTACGCTTAGTTCACAGGGTAGTGAGACTGTTGGTGGCTTACCGGTCCCTGGAGAGGCATGGGTTGAGGCTCGTCTTTTGCCGGCCCTGGACCTCAAGGTAGGCGACACGATCGATGTTGGCCGTAAAACACTGCGTATCACACGCATTTTGACGTATGAGCCTGATCGTGCGGGTGACTTTTACAGCCTGACCCCGCGTGTCCTGATGAATATTGCCGATTTGCCAGCCACTGAAGTGATCCAGCCAGGTAGTCGGGTTCGCTATCGAGACCTCTGGAGCGGAGGGGCTGATCAACTAGAGCGCTATCGGGCGTCGCTCGAAGGCAGTCTCGATGTCAATCAGCGAATCGAGGATCCCCGTGACGGGAACCGCCAGCTTGGTAGCGCTCTGGATAGAGCCCAACGCTATTTGGGGCTGGCCAGCCTTGCTGCAGTACTTTTGGCTGGCGTAGCTGTCGCCATGTCGGCTAACCGTTTTGCGATCAAACGCTTTGATGCCAGCGCCCTGCTCCGCTGTCTTGGTCTATCACGCCGGGAAGCCTTGATTCTGTATAGTCTGCAACTGGCAATGCTCGGGCTGGTTGCCAGCGCAATCGGCGTCCTATTAGGCTGGCTCGCCCAGTTCCTGCTGTTTCACCTAATGGCTGGGCTGCTGCCTGCAACCATTCCTAGCGGGGGGCTATTTCCGGCATTTGCGGGCATGGGCACGGGCTTGGTTGCCCTCGCGGGTTTCGCGTTGCCCCCACTGGCTGCGCTTGGCCGAGTACCGCCCTTACGCGTGCTACGTAGCGACCTACTCCCTGTTCCCCCAAGAAGCTGGGTGGTTTATGGCACAGCTTTATTGGCTCTGGGGCTGATCATGTGGCGACTGTCACTAGACCTGAAGCTGACGTTGGCACTGCTCGGCGGGGGGTTGATTGCTACCATAGTACTTGGCGGATTGATGCTGCTCGGTTTGAAAGGACTTCGTAGCATGCTGGCTTCCGCCCCACTCGCCTGGCGCCTGGGGCTGGGTCAACTCCTTCGCCATCCGCTTGCCGCTGCTGGCCAGGCACTGGCGTTTGGCCTGATTCTGTTGGCAATGGCACTGATTGCGCTGCTGCGTGGAGAAATACTGGATCGATGGCAGGAGCAACTTCCGCCGGATTCGCCTAATTATTTTGCTCTGAATATTCTGCCTGCTGAGCGAGATGCATTTGCTGCCCAAATCAACCAACTGTCACCTAATGCAAAACCTCTCTACCCCATCGTGCAGGGTCGCCTGGTATTGATCAATGACGAACCCGCCAGTGACGTTGTGGAGAGCGAATCACGTGGAGATCGCGCTACACGCCGCGACTTGAGTCTGACGTGGTCTGACATGTTGCCCTCAGGTAACGTCATCACAGCCGGGCAGTGGTGGGACGCTACGTCTGCGCATGACCTACCGGGAGTATCGGTTGAGGCCGAACTGGCCAAAAGCCTTAAAGTAGGAATAGGTGATCATCTCAGTTTCAATATTGCCGGCAGGGTCATAGAGGCCCAAGTAAGCAGCCTGCGGACGGTAGACTGGAACAATTTTCAGCCGAATTTTTTTATGATCTTCCAGCCTGGGACGTTTACTGATGTTCCGGTAACGTATCTCACCAGTTTTTACATTCCGCCCGGCAATGATCGAGCAATGGTTGAACTGGCGCGCCACTTTCCAGCTGCCACGCTATTACCCATCGACGCCATTCTCGAGCAATTACGCAGTATTTTGGGACAGGTCACGATTGCCGTAGAGTTTGTGCTGCTGTTTGTATTGGCTGCCGGGATGACCGTCCTTTTTGCAGGTCTTCAATCCACGCTGGATGAACGCATTCGCCAAGGTGCTCTATTACGGGCACTGGGGTCAGAGCGGCAATTATTGATACGCACCCGTCGGGTTGAATTTGCTCTGCTTGGTGCAACCAGCGGACTTTTAGCCGCTTTGGGGTGCGAAATAATCACGGCCCTGCTCTACCGGCTCGTGTTCGATATGCCATGGCAACCGCACCCCTGGCTGTTACTGCTGCCGTTGATAGGTGCGGCGATGATTGCCGCAGCCGGCCTCATTGGAACGAGACGAGCGTTGACGGTTAGTCCGCTGCGCATTCTGCGAGAAGGTTAAATCATGTTTTTGTATGGATTGGATGTATGAGTCGCTACCGACCGCCCCGGAGTGCGGGCACCCCTTTGATTACACCTGAAGGCGAGGCACGCTTGCGGGCTGAGTTGCATGAGCTGTGGAATGTACGCCGACCACAGGTTACTCAGTCCGTGAGCGAAGCGGCTGCCCAGGGCGATCGCTCCGAAAATGCCGAATACACCTACGGCAAGAAAATGCTGCGTGAAATTGATAGCCGCGTGCGGTTTTTACGTAAGCGGCTGGAAAATTTGAAAGTCATCAGCGAGCGGCCTGCCGACCCTGGCAAGGTCTATTTTGGCGCCTGGGTAACCTTGGAGGATGACGAGGGCGAGCAGGCTCGTTACCGAATCGTAGGGCCGGATGAGTTTGATATAAAGCTCAACCAGATCAGCATCGACGCTCCGCTGGCTCGCGCCATGGTAGGTAAACCCCTTGATGCAGAGATTACCGTACAGACGCCAACCGGCGATAAGCGCTGGTACATTGTAGAGATCGACTACCCCTGACGCCGGGCAATTACTCCCTGTCTGGCAACGCGCGTCAATTCGTGCACGACCGCTGTCAACTGATCCCTGGAAGGCGCCTCGATGACCGCAAAATCAAACATATCCTTAGCAAAATGGCTCAGCTCCTGAGGCTGCTGAGCGAAACGGATCTGGAAGGAACGAGACGCAGGCCAGCGTCTTGGCCAGCCTTCCAGATACCGGAGCAGCGTAGGTTGGTGCAGGCCACCCAGCAAGATAGAAGGATGAGAGCTCAGTGAGCCGTGAGTAATGGGGGTCAGGCGCAGTTGGCAGTAAGAAATGGTCATGATGATTGTGTCCGCCTCATAAGTCCCGCTGGTCAGCGGTGAGGCAATCACCGGCCAGCGCTTTAGCGGTATTTTTTGAGTCTCGATAGACTCGCGCCCCGCAAGTTGCTGTTTAAATCGGCGCATTCGAATCCTAGGCAAGCTGTGCTTATGCTGTCAAGCGCAGCGTTTACAGCTCACTGCCGGGCGGCTTAACGACTGGTAATACGGATACTACGCTTCCCCTCCTCAAGGCGGTCTCGCTCGCGGGCATATGCCAAATAGTATTTATTGACGCTACTGACATAGTTGACGACGCCCATCCCATGTTCTTCTGAGGCGATTCGCTCGACCTGAAAGAACCATTTGTTAGGGTTAAGCCCCTGCCGCTTTGCTTCGGCTCGCAAACGCTGAACTCGTTCAGGCCCAAGATTGTACGCAGCGAGAACAAAAGCTCGACGCTCACGCTCATCAAGCTTTCGGCTGGAAAAAAATTGCCGCCTTAGCTTTGCCATGTAGCGGGCAGCAGCCTGCACATTGCCATCGACGGTACGAATATTCTTGACCCCTACACTTCGGGCTGCCGAAGGCGTGATTTGCATCAGGCCCGTGGCACCACCGCTTCCCTTGGCGGTGCCATCCAGACCAGACTCCTTGTAGGCCATCGCCGCGAGGGTTAACCAGTCCAGATTATAGGTATCGGCATATCGCTTCAGGACAGAACGTACCTCAGTAAGGCGCTGATGATCATCGGCACCCAGTGGATTCCGGACCTTGGTGCTACCTTTATAAGCTTTCTGGAATGCAACATCGCTACCGGCCGGTAACCGGTAATCAGCCAAAAAGCCATTAACCACCTTGCGTAGCTCAGGCGTATCGCGCCGGACAAACCAAGTCATGTCCTGTTGTTTGGCTACGACTAGCCGCCGTTCGACATGCAGTTTGGGCAAGACTTTAGCCCAACGTTCGGCAATAGGCTGCTCAACCACTGTAAGGGAAAAGATTCCCGCTGAAATCATTTCCAACACATCCTCAACCCCAAGGCTGGGGTCAACCCATTCAAGCTCCACAGGCTTAAGCTTTCGCTTGACCAGCTGCGCATTCAGCTCGCGTAGGGCCGGCTCGGCAGCACTGCCTGCCGGCAGGGTCAACCGTCGCCCCGACAGTTGATCCAGACGCGTATAACGGCGCTGCCCGGCTCGACTGACGATTACAAGCGGTGTATTAGCCATAAGCGGATTGCTGCGTACGACCTTTGCCCCTATGGGGCCTGAAAATAGCTCACCGGGAGCGGCAATATCTCCCTCGCCCCGTTCTAGCGCTGCGAGCAATTCATCTTTAGGCTTTGGAATGAAGACAACCTTGAGCGGTTGCCCCTTTTTGGACTGACCGTTGAGATAATGCTCAAAGGCAGAGAGGCGGCGATATTCTACGCCGATGGACTTGCCATTTAGCTCACCAGAGCTGTTACGGTTCTGATTGACTAGAACACGGAGCACGCCGGCCGTACGAATGGCGGACAAGTCACGTACAGTTCTCTCTTGCTTCCAATGCTCTGTACTTCCAACCCGTGCCTGGGCGGGGAAAGGTGATAACAACAGCAGACAACACACAACAATAAGATAACGCGCCATCCGGTTCTCCATGGTTGGCCCAGCGCAAGACAAGGCGCAACGACGCCCTCCTTTCCAGGAGGCAATGGAAGCCGAACTACTCATGAACACTGAGATAATCCTGTTCATGATCGACTTTTTTATCAAATGGACAGGCTGATACTCAGCTGGCCACCCTTTATTAGGTATTTTCATGCAATTGATCGACATAGGCGTCAATCTGACTCATCCCAGCCTGGCACGAGAGGCCGAAGCCGTTATTGAGCGAGCACGCACAGCAGGTGTCGTTCAAATGATACTAACCGGTACAAGCCTTACCGAAAGCGAGGCTGCGCTCGAACTCTGCCGCTTGCTGGATGATTCGAATACGCTGTTTACAACAGCTGGCATTCACCCACACGAAGCGGCAAGCTGGAACACTACGACAGGACGTAGCCTCAAGGCACTGGCACAAGAGCAAAAAGTACGAGCCCTTGGTGAATGCGGGCTGGACTTCAACCGCGATATTGCTCCCCGCTCAGTGCAAGAGAAAGCTCTTGAAGAACAACTGGCTATAGCTGTTGAACTGCAGCTGCCTGTATTCCTGCATGAACGAGACGCCAGCGAACGTCTGCTGGCCATTATACGCGATTTTCGCGACAAGCTTCCTGCAGCAGTCGTCCACTGTTTTACTGGCGAAAAACAAGCGCTCTATCAATACCTGGATCTGGATCTACATATTGGTATTACCGGCTGGATTTGTGATGAGCGTCGCGGTACTCACCTTCATCCACTGATGAACGACATTCCCATAGGGCGGCTAATGTTGGAAAGCGATGCGCCTTATCTGCTTCCACGTACGCTACGCCCTAAGCCCAAAAGCGGCCATAACGAGCCTGCTTTCTTGACCGAAGTACTGCATGAAGTTGCTCGCCACCGTAATGAGTCGCCTCAGGCGCTGGCAGCCCACACCACGGTAACGGCCCGCCAGTTTTTCAATCTGCCTGCCGTTGAAGCAACTTTCGAAGATCCGTCCTAAAGCTGCCCTCTATCGTGCCGCTAACCTGAGCGGAAAGAAGCGGTTGTCTCTATCAACCGCTTCACTACTTTGCTCCGGCTCAATGCCGGAAAGACTCCCGTTACGGACACGATACTCCATGAGCGCTTGGATTCGAGACATTTCCCTGAAGTACAAATTCTGGGCTGTTAACGCCGTTGCTTTCTTTACGACACTGTTACTGGTCTTGTTTGCCATGCATCTTGAGCAGAGCGCTCGCCTGGAAGCTGGACAGAATGCTGCCAGGCTTGAGGCAAGCCAGTTATCGAGGCTGACGGCCGACCAGTTCCCCATAACAGCCACGGCGGCCAAGCTCAGTGACACCGCTGCACTGGCACGTATTGGGGTTGATGCCGTCTCCCTGACCGGAAAGCGGGACTGGGTAGAACTGGAGCATAGTGAAGCATTGGCCGGTGCATGGGTTGCCCAGACCGCTGATGGCCAGCCTTTTGCCGTGATGGTCGATCAGGTCAGCTTTGGGGAAGTCTTCATGCATCGTGCCTTTGAATACGGCATGGCTGTTTTCGTGCTGATGCTGGTACTTTTGGGTGCTTCTCAGCTTCTGATCCGCTTTATCCTGACCAATCTGCATACGCTCAAGGATGTCATGCTGCACGTGGAGCGCAGCGGTGATCTATCGGCACGTGTGCCGCTCAACAGTCGTGATGAGGTCGGTCAGATGGCTAATGCGTTCAATGCGATGCAGGGCGGCTACCAACGAATTGTCATGACTGTAACCGAGACCGCCACTCGACTGGATGACGGTGCTGCACGTCTGGCCAGCACCATGCGAGAAGTGCAACGCGGCATGCTCAATCAACAGAGCGAAACCGACCAGACAGCAACAGCCATCAATGAGATGTCCACGACGGTTCATCATATTGCCCAGCATGCCGCCGATACACGGGATCAGTCCAAAGAAGCTGACCGCCTGGCGGGCGCTGGTCAGGCTGTAGTCGAGCGTGTCGGCCAGTCAATTTCCGGGCTTTCCCAAGGGGTTCAGCAAACGGCTGAAATGATTCAGCATCTGGCTGACAACAGTCAGAAAATCAGTAGTGTCGTCAGTGTTATTCACGGTATAGCCGAGCAGACCAACCTGCTGGCACTTAATGCTGCCATCGAAGCGGCACGTGCTGGCGAGATGGGGCGCGGCTTTGCGGTTGTGGCTGATGAGGTTCGCAATCTGGCAAAACGTGTACAGGCTTCAACCAACGAAATCACCCAGATGATCGCAACGCTTCAAGCAGGCACACGCGATGCGGTTGAATTCATGAACGAAAGTTCGATCAAAGCAGATGGGTGTGTTGAAGAAGCCGTTGAAGCCGGGCAGGCACTGGCAGCTATCGCCGGCGCTGTGGCGCAAATGCGTGATAGTAATACGCAGATTGCGGTGGCTGCAGAACAGCAGTCTCACGTGGCAGAGGAAATGAACCGTTCTGTAGTAGGTATTCGAGATGTAACCGAGCATACCGTACAGCAGACATCAGGCGCCTCGGCGACCAGTCAGGAACTCGCTGCATTGGCAGGTGACCTGAATCGCGCCATTCAACAGCTTAAGCTTTAAGCACAGACGCTCTATGGCTTTGATAGCGAGGAGCAATTCGCACCTAAACTATCAAAGCCCTTACAGTAAGTGCATCAATTAACAGGAGTGCAATCATGCACCATATGATGAGCAAGGCCTCCTCACGAGATACAGTGCTGATGCTATCAGTGCCTCTGGTTAGCCTTTCCGTCCTGACCGTTGTCAGTGGGCTGTTATGCCACAGTGTTACCAGTCTGGCTGTGGGCGGAATAGGTATCGTAGCCGCCATGGCTATCCAGTTTCACGAGCCTAGCAAAAAATCTCATTCACTATTGGTAAGCTGACCGAGCGCCTTTGTTACACTCGATCAGCTTTTCCAGGTGTATTCAACGCTCTTTTTAGAGCTCTTAGCCGCTCTTTGAGAAGGCTTTCGTTTACGTCTTCACGGCTATAACGTTGCCGTTCGAAGCTAAGGCAGAACGCCTCGATTTCCTTTTGCTGATCTGGCAATCGCTGACTCGTACGGTGCATGAAATGACGTACCGTTTCAGCTTTTTCACGCTCTAGGCCATAGCGTCGAACCAGGCGCTCAAACTGACTGAAAAGCTTTTTTTGCGGATCTCTTTCGCGCTGCCAAGGCTTAAGCAGCCATAGAGCTAGCATTGCCACTAGAAGACTGCCGCCTCCCACAAGCGCCGCCACAAACGTAGCGCTGTCAACCTTACCAAACCAGCCGCGTAATAAGTCGCCCTGCGTTTCGGCCTGATAATTCAACACCCAACGTTGCCACCCATAGTTAAGCCTGTCCCATGTCATTCGCACATCGTTAAGCCAGGCGAATTGACGGTAACGCATCGGTGAAAAGGGTGATGATTCCAGAAAGGCGCCCTCGCCCCGTGCACTAGCCAAGGCATCTTCAAGGCCACGCTCTATCCGCTCGGGTGCTACCTGGGCAGTAGGGTCAACACTGATCCAGCCCTTCCCTGCAACCCAATACTCTACCCAGGCGTGTGCATCAAACTGATGAACCGTCAGGTAATTACCGGCCTGGTTGTATTCGCCCCCCTGATACCCCGCGACCATTCGGGCAGGAATGCCAGCGACGCGCAGGAGAAACGTCATTGCACCGGCATAGTGAGCACAAAAGCCGCGACGATGTTCAAAAAGAAACGCATCGATAGCATTCGCCCCGCCTACCGGAGGTTTAAGGGTATAAATAAAAGGTTCTTCACGAAAATAACGCAGCAGTGCCCCTGCCAATGCCTGAGCCTCAGGGTAGCGCTGCTGCAAATCTTTGATCCAGGCACGTGCCTGTAGATCATTGCCAGCAGGCAATTGTAGGGCCCGTCGGGAATTGGCCGGGCTAATCTGCACCTCACGGACAACCTGCGGCCATGAAGTTGCCTTGTACATTAGCGGTGAGTCAACAGGCCGTCGACGTTGCAAATGAAAATCTGCAGCCAGCCTGGCGTCACCTTGATTGATTTGAGGGACATCCAACGCAAACAGCCAAGGCTTCTGGCTTGGTTCCATGACTACGGTGTAGTTAACAGCAGGTCCGGCGGGCTGCCATTGCGGCGCAGTGCTATAGGCAGTTTCCTGACTGACCGACCAGCGCTGCCCATCAAAACGCTCGAATGTTGCCGCTCGCCAATAAAGTGTATTACGCGGTGGAGAGTCCTCCTCGAAGCTGACCCGGAAAGCCCGCTCGGCGGACTGGGATAGCTCAGCAATTTCACCCGGAGCAATCGTATCCGAAAGCCCTGTAACAGCCTTATCGGCTGATTGAGGCATTGACCACAACGGCCCTAATCTCGGAAAGAATAAAAATAATACAAGCATGAGCGGCAATGCTTGAAGTACCAGGCTCCCTGCCAGTCTGTAGGTCGGCCAGGGCCTATTCGCCATGCCACTTTGCTGAAGACCAATAAGCGCCGCCAGCAAAGCAGAAATAGGCAGCAGGCTATATAAGGCGGCAAGAAAACTGTCATCAAACAAGTAGGCGATGACAACAGCAAAAAAGCCTAGAAAGATCACCACCAAGGCATCTCGCCTTGTGTTCATTTCGACCAGTTTGAGCACAAACATAGAAATGAGTAGTGCTGTCCCGCCGTCCAGTCCGATCACTGTACCCTGGGCAAACCAGACGCTTGCTGCGGCTACAATCAGTAGGCCAGCCTTTTCGATTCGGGTAGGCGCTCGAACCTTCATCCTGAATTGTTGAATACGCCAGAGTGCACATCCCAGCCACAGCCCGACGATCCAGGGCGGCAAATGGAATAAATGAGGTGCAATGACAAGTGCCTGAGCCACCAGCAGCCACGTCAGGGCAATTCGAGGGATAGGTTGAGCGGCTGTCATGAAGGCTGTCCAAACAGGGCCAGTGCCTTGAGCGCCGCTGCCTGATGCGCCTCACCCGTGTCAGGCTTCAGTACAGTTCCTGGCAAACGCAGGCCAAAGCGCTGCTGCTTGGCCGAGCAGGCCAAAACCCAATGGCAAAGCTGGGATAGTCGCGTCTCCACATCTCCATCCAATACAGAAAAGTCGAGCCAGAGATCACTTCCGGTCAGCATGGCAAAGTCCCGAACAAGGAGTCCCTGCCCGCGCGAGTAGGCCTTCCAGTCCAACCGGCGACGCGAATCTCCCGGCTGATAAGGTCTTAGTCCCAAAAAATCATCAGCACCCTGCCCATGAGTACGCGAGCCTTCTTCAGCATCTGTATCGATACCCGCCGGCAAGAGCAGATCGCCTGGTATGGGTTTAGGGTAAATTAATGCCTTCTGCTCCAGGTCCAGCCAACTCCAGGCAACCATCAGCCCCAATGGAAACCGGCTTTCCACACGAAGCCTGCCCGGCCTCAGCCAGCCTCGCTTTACTGAGGTCAGAAAGAGATCCAACTCGCTCGCACCACCTGCCTCGACATCCACATACTGCATGTCCTCTTGTCGCCAGCCAATCGCAACGGCTTGGTGCGCTCGACTGTCATCGTCCAAACGCACCCTGAAACGTACTGGCTCATCAACAAACGCGGTTGCCGAGCCAGCAGCCGTCAAACGAAGCCCAGCCAGGTTTCGGTAAGTATGCAGGATGGTGACAACCCCGACCGAGAACAGTAGAAATGTCAGCCCATAGGCAAGACTGTTTTGGTAGTTGATGGCCGCAAGTAGCATCAATACCAACGAAACGCCAAAGGCTGTGCCTTGGCGGGTCGGCAAGATAAAAATACGCTTCTGGTGCAAAACCATTGAGGGGGCAGCCGGTATGCGCCGGTCCAGCCATGCACTCCACTGACGCCGAAAAGGGCTTGCTTTCATAAGACGTCAGAGGGCCGGAACTTCACGGAGCAACCATTGAACCAGCGCGCCACCACCATGACCCGCAGGATCGGCCTGATCACGTAAACGATGTCCGGCCACAGCAGGCAATACAACCTGTACGTCCTCAGGAATGACATAATCACGACCGTCCAACAATGCCCAGGCGCGTGCAGCGCCCAGCAAGGCCAAGCTGCCTCGCGGTGACAAGCCCAGCGCAAAATTAGACTGTGTGCGGGTTGCTTCGACTAAGCGCAGTACATAGTCTACGACCGCGTCGCTGGCATGAACTTTAGGTACTTCACTTTGGATAGCGGCCAACTGCCGATGATCTAGCAGCGGCTCAAGCCGGGGAAGCTGGTCTCTACCTGATCCACCCAACAACAAGGCACGCTCCGCTGCCCGCCCGGGATAACCCAGCGAAAGCCGCATCAGGAAGCGATCCAGCTGGGATTCCGGCAATGCAAACGTACCGCCCTGGGACACAGGGTTCTGGGTAGCGATCACAAAGAAAGGCTCTGGGAGCGGACGAGTCGCGCCTTCAATGGTGACCTGCCCCTCCTCCATCGCTTCCAGCAGTGCGCTCTGGCTCTTGGGGGTTGCACGGTTGATTTCGTCCGCCAACAACAGTTCGGTAAAAACCGGTCCCGGATGAAAGACGAATTGCCCAGTGTCCTTATCGAAGACGGACGTGCCTAATATATCGCCAGGCAACAGATCAGATGTAAATTGGATACGTTGAAACGAAAGGCCGAGTACCTTGGCCAGCGCATGGCTTAATGTGGTCTTGCCCATACCGGGCAGATCTTCAATCAGTAAATGACCTTTAGCGAGCAGGCAGGTCATGGCCAGGCGGACTTGCTTGTCCTTGCCGAGCAGGACCCTGTCGACTGCTTGGAGACAGGTTTCCAGTTGCGCGTGCATTACGTTCTCCTCTTGAACAGCCCGATGCTACTTGAACCGTGCAAGCGAAGAACAGGGCTTGAAATCTTTTGTGACGCTCGCGGGCAACACTCATGCTAGAGCGAGCCACGCGAGCATCTCCTGATTTCAGCGTAGATCAGCCAGGATAGCCGTCAATGCCGCCGCAGGATCAGCGGCGCGGCTGATGGGACGGCCGATCACCAGATAGTCAGATCCGGCTTCTAATGCCTCCCGAGGCGTAAGGATACGGCGTTGGTCATCTAGTGCACTGCCCGCCGGGCGAATACCCGGAGTCACCAACTGTAACCCTGGATGAGCCGTCTTGAGTGAAGAGGCCTCCTGGGCAGAGCATACCAGACCATCCATGCCGGCACGCTCAGCCAGCCCGGCCAAGCGGAGGACTTGCTCCTTGGGGTCAATATCCAGACCGATACCCGCCAGGTCTTCGCGCTCCATGCTAGTCAACACCGTTACACCTATCAGCAAAGGCTTGGGGCCGTTAAGTTTGTCGAGCGTCTCCCGGCAGGCCGCCATCATGCGTAAACCACCTGAGCAATGGACATTCACCATCCATACGCCCTGCTCGGCTGCAGCCTTCACGGCCATGGCCGTCGTGTTGGGGATGTCATGAAATTTGAGATCAAGGAAAACCTCGAATCCCTTGGCATGCAGCGCCTCGATAATAGGCGTGCCGTGGGAGGTAAACAGCTCTTTGCCTACTTTGACGCGGCACTGCGCCGGATCAAGTTGATCCGCCAATGCCAGGGCGCCCTCAGCAGTAGGAAAATCCAGGGCGACAATAATCGGTGTCTGGCAAGCAGGCATGGCACTCTCACAAATGAATCCAGGAAAGTCTTATTGTCGCAGAAAGCTAATTCGTGGCAAAACCATTGCTCACCCAGCTGGCTCAATGCACCAAAACAAAGAGTCATGTTTTGACTGGCGCCCTACGATTGGGCAGCTATGGTGTTAGAAAGCCGCTAAAAAAGCCAAAACAGGCTGGCATGCTCGCTGCAATGGTTACCTGCGAACCCACTCGGTGAGACGAAGATGACTACACAATTAAAACCCGCTCTGGGTACCTTGCATCTCTGGGGTATCGCTGTAGGCCTGGTCATTTCAGGGGAATACTTTGGTTGGAGCTATGGCTGGGGCGTAGCCGGAACGCTCGGCTTTCTCGTCACGGCGCTTATTGTTGCCGCCATGTATACCGCGTTTATCTTCAGTTTTACCGAACTCACGACAGCCATTCCCCATGCAGGCGGCCCTTTTGCTTACAGCAGCCGCGCCTTTGGCGAGAAAGGCGGTCTGATTGCTGGCCTCGCCACGCTGATCGAGTTTGTTTTTGCACCGCCTGCCATCGCCATGGCTATCGGCGCTTATCTGAATGTTCAATACCCCACCCTTGACCCTAAGCTGGTAGCCGTAGGGGCCTATATCACCTTCATGACACTTAATATTCTGGGTGTAAAGCTGGCAGCCACATTTGAGCTTGTCGTGACCGTATTGGCCGTGCTGGAGCTATTGGTCTTCATGGGCGTAGTCGCGCCGGGCTTTAGTTTCAGCAATTTTGCCCTTAATGGCTGGGCAGGTTCAGATACGTTTGGCATGCCTGCTATTACCGGAATCTTTGCTGCCATCCCCTTCGCCATCTGGTTCTTTTTGGCCATTGAAGGGGCAGCCATGGCAGCCGAGGAAGCCAAGGATCCCAAGCGCACTATTCCGAAGGCCTACATCACAGGCATTCTTACCCTTGTTTTTCTAGCGATTGGCGTAATGGTATTTGCAGGCGGCGCTGGCGATTGGCGGGCTCTTTCCAATATCAACGATCCCTTGCCGCAAGCCATGAAAATGGTCGTAGGTGAACACTCTGGCTGGCTGCATATGCTCGTGTGGATCGGCCTCTTCGGCCTGATCGCCAGTTTCCACGGGATCATCCTGGGGTACTCTCGCCAGTTTTTTGCTTTGGCCCGAGCAGGCTACCTACCCGCGGGACTTGCCAAGCTGTCGCGTTTTCAGACACCCCATCGTGCCGTAATGGCAGGTGGCGTAATTGGTGTTGCCGCCATATACAGTGATGGGCTGATCAATCTCCAGGGCATGTCGCTGACGGCTGCGATGATTACCATGTCGGTGTTTGGCGCCATCGTCATGTACATCATGAGTATGCTGAGCCTATTCAAACTACGCCGCACAGAGCCTAACCTGCCACGCAGCTATCACGCGCCTGGCTATCCTTTCGTGCCAGCACTGGCATTGGCACTCGCACTGGTCTGCCTGGTTGCCATGGCATGGTTCAACCCGGTCGTAGGCCTTGTTTTTCTGATGTTCATGGTCATTGGCTTCGTCTATTTCCTGTTTACCGCGCGCCAGCGTGCCCAAGCACCTACGGATAGCCTGTTGAAAGTTAACACCGTATAAAACTGACAGCCTCTACTCTGAGGCCAGGTGCATGAGGCAGTAACAAAACCGGAGTGTTTATGATCTACCAGACCACTGTCGACCATCAAACCTATCGTTTTGAAGACCTTAAGACACTTTTGGCCAAGGCAAGCCCGGCACGCTCGGGTGACGAACTGGCCGGGCTTTCAGCCGGGTCAGCTGAGGAACGCATGGCCGCCAAGATTGCCCTGGCGGATGTGCCACTCAAACGTTTTCTTGAGGAAGCCTTGATTCCCTACGAGCAAGACGACGTGACACGTCTGATCATGGACGGCCACGACAACCTTGCATTCACACCTATCAGTCACTTAACCGTAGGTGATTTCCGTAACTGGCTTCTGCTCGACAGTACTGATAGCACTGTCTTGTCTGCTGTTTCATCAGGTATCACGCCAGAGATGGCTGCGGCCGTGAGCAAATTAATGCGCAACCAGGATCTGATTCTGGTTGCAAAGAAATGCCAGGTCATTACCCGCTTCCGTAACACGATAGGTCTGCCTGGCCATCTTTCAGTACGCCTTCAACCCAATCATCCCACTGACGATCTGCAAGGCATTGCTGCCAGTATGCTCGATGGCTTGCTCTATGGGGCAGGCGATGCGGTAGTTGGTATCAATCCGGCCAGTGACTCGCTCTCTACATTAACGCCACTATGGGAAATGATGGATGAGCTGCGCCAGCATTTTGAAATCCCTATGCAGACCTGCGTGCTGACGCATGTCACCACCCAAATCAAGGCGATTGAAAAAGGCGTTCCGGTTGATCTGGTGTTTCAATCTATCGCAGGCACACAAAAGACCAACGAAAGCTTTGGTGTAACGCTGAGCATGTTACACGAAGCCAACGAGGCGGCCCGGTCACTCAGGCGAGGCACGCTGGGCGACAATGTTATGTACTTCGAAACGGGCCAAGGCAGCGCTCTTTCTGCCAGTGCGCACCATGGCGTTGATCAGCAGACCTGTGAAGCACGTGCCTATGCTGTCGCTCGCGCCTTCAAGCCTCTCCTGACCAATACCGTGGTTGGCTTCATTGGTCCTGAGTATCTTTACGACGGGAAGCAGATTATCCGGGCCGGACTTGAAGACCACTTTTGCGCCAAACTTCTCGGGGTCCCGATGGGCTGCGATGTTTGTTATACCAATCATGCTGAAGCCGACCAGGATGACATGGATACACTCATGACACTTCTGGGCGTTGCGGGGTTAACCTACATCATGGGCATACCAGGCGCCGATGACATCATGCTCAACTATCAAAGCACGTCCTTTCATGATGGCCTCTACCTACGTAGCGTGTTGGATCTCAGGCGTGCGCCAGAATTTGAAGCCTGGCTAACCCGCATGTCCATTGCAGAGCCTTCAGGAAAGCTCCGGGAAATCAGTGCCGGACATCAACTGCTGCGTGCACTTCCTCACTTGCCAGGAGCCGCCTGATGAGCACAGCCAACCCCACGCTGGTCCAGAGCAACCCCTGGGATGAGCTGCGTACGCATACGTCGGCCCGTATAGCCTTGGGCCGGGTTGGCTCAAGCCTGCCTACAACTGAGCTGCTTCGATTCGGCCTTGCTCATGCACAGGCGCGTGATGCCGTCCACCACCCCTTGGACATCGACACGCTAAAAACACAGCTCCACTCCAGAGGCTTCCGTACGCTTCACGTACATAGCAAGGCTGCGGATCGTCATCAGTACCTGTTACGCCCGGATTATGGCCGAGTACTGGACAGTGCCAGCCGTGAGCAGTTAATGGCTGAAGCTCCCGCCCCGGAACTTGCCATCGTCATCGCCGATGGCCTGTCATCATTTGCGGCCAGCAGTCACGCCGTTCCGCTACTGGAGCTGCTGAAAGAGCGCTTCGATACCGACTGGTCTCAAACCCCGGTCGTTATTGCCGAGCAAGCCCGTGTTGCCTTGGGCGATGAGATTGGGGAGTTACTCAAGGCACAGCTGGTGATAGTGCTGATCGGAGAGCGCCCCGGTCTTACGTCTCCCGACAGCCTTGGGCTTTATATAACCTACCAGCCTCGTCGAGGCCGCATGGACAGTGAACGCAACTGCATCTCCAACGTGCGCCCGGAAGGCCTGCCTTACCCTCTAGCCGTCTACAAACTTGACTATCTGATAAAAAAAGCGCTTCAGCTTCAAATAACGGGTGTAAATCTGAAAGACAACAGCGTTTTACCGTTACTGCAAAGCACTCCTACTGCCTAGACAGGTCTAAACTGCATAGACTGTGTTATTTGCGCGGAGGGTTGCACCATGCCTTGGTATGCCTGGCTATTTCTGATTCTCGCAGTAGGCTCAATTCTAGGAAGCCTGCTAATGCTTCGTAGCTCGGCCCACAAGGTGGAGCTAACCGATGAGCAGCGCCAGCGAATTCGTCAGCGTAACGAAGAAATGGATGCCAAAGACGTTCGGAATCGCTGAGCATACTCACACATTGCAAAGTAGCCTTAGCGCTTGAACTCAAACTGCAGTTCGGCGCCTTCGAAATCATCTGAGCGCTCGCGGTTTAGTATCCGCCCGCTCAAATTAAATCTGCCATCATCCTTCTGCTTATCGAATAGAGGAGGAAGCCTTCCCTGCGGCTCATCCTGCTCTACCATAACAGGCACAGTGCTTTCGATCAGCTCCTTAGGAATAGTCAAGTCAACCTTAAGCGGCTCTTCAGGCTCCGGAAGCTTCTGCTTCACTGTCTTGGGTATCGGCTTGGGTTTTGGCTTTTCTATAACCAGCTCAGGCTTCTTATCGGGCTCGGGAGCTGGAGTAGCCTCCTCCTCAAAGCTTTCAGGAACGCGGGAGGTCAGGATCGGATCCTGCCTCGTTTGAGCTTCTGGAATAGGCTTGGCATGTGAAGCGGCTGGTGAGGTCGGCTGTGGTGCTGCTCGCTCTACAGCCGCCGCCTGAGGTTCAGCTGGCTTCTTAGGCGACTCTTTTTCTGAGTTATCACACCCACAGAGCATTAACACCAGCACCAGCCAGTACGGCTTATGATCACTCATCATCCAACTTAGAGTCGTCATGGAAAAGCCTCAGGCAGAACGTTGTGAACTCCTGTCCGTGAAGATGGCCCACAGCAATAGCGCATAACATACTGCGGTAATCAGGTTTCCTATGGCATTGAGCAGCGCATAGGCCCAACCGGGTGCCAGCTCTATCTGCCACAGCGGCAATAAGACCGGCAACGCCAGCGTAAGCACGCTATAAGCCGCAAGCCAGACGAGCAGGATAATCATGCTCAACAGGCACAACAGGCTAGCCTTGCGGTGTGTTCGCCATTTCAAGCAAGCCACCAGCAGCCCTGTCAGCCAGACAAGCACCAGAGGCACATTGCCCAACACTCCAATCATCGGCAGCCAGCTTGTGGCCTCTATCGACCCCATCGGCACCTTTACCTCTTCACACCTAATGCAAACAGACTCACAAAACAGCGAGCAAGTTCATACCATTAAGCAGCTACCTGAGCCTCTTGGCAGAGCTGATTGGCCAGCATTCCGATTGTCATCAGGGCGCGCTCGGTTTGTCGGTTCCAAGCCATGCCGCAATTGAGCCGAATACAGTTGTTGAATTGATCCGTATTGCTAAAGATGATGCCTGGCGCAATGCTGATACCTTCCTGCAAGGCCCGAAGGTGCAAATCTTTAGTGTTAACCCTGGCAGGAAGGCTTACCCAGAGAATGAAGCCGCCAATTGGCCGGCTCATTTGAGTCCCTTCCGGAAAATACTGTTGAACAGCCAATTGCCAGGCAGTCATGTTCTTGCGGTACTCATGCCTGATGGAGCGCAGATGCCGGTCATACCCTCCATTTTCAAGGTAAGCAGCTACACCCATCTGCGTCAGGCTACAGGCAGAGTGCGTAGTAAAGGTTTGTAAGCGCTGAATATCCGGCTGGTACTGATTGGCAATAACCCAACCGATACGCACCCCCGGCGAGATCGTCTTGGAAAAGCTTGAACAGTAGACGACCCTGCCATACCGATCATGAGCTTTGAGCGCCTTCGTTGCGCCCACCTCATAGACCAACTCACCGTAGATATCATCTTCGATGATCATGAAGTCCCGCTCATTGGCGAGCCTTAACAGCTGCTTTTGACGCGCCTCCGGCATGGTACTGCCCAAGGGGTTGCTCAGCCGGGACGTCATGACCAGTACCTTCACAGGCCACTGCCGGGCAGCCAGCTGCAATGCCTCGACACTAAGCCCAATTTGCGGATCACAGGGAATCTCAACCACCTTCAGTCCCAAGACATCAGCCAACTGCAGCAATCCGTAATAGGTAGGCGACTCGGTGGCGATCAGATCGCCAGGCTTGGTCAGCACACGCAACGACATTTGCAGCGCGTCCACACAGCCATGTGTAATGACAACCTCAGAAGGTGCTACCGCGACCCCTGCATCGCGCATACGAATCGCAACCTGACGGCGCAGGGGTTCATAGCCTGGGCTGTACATGTAGCTGAAGGCGCGCTGGCTCTGGAACCGTGTGACCTTGCTGATCTGCTGGTGCAACGCCCTGATTGGCAAGAAATCCACACTAGGAATAGCAGCCCCAAAAGGGACCACGTCATCCCGACGGGACTCCAGAAGCACCTGATTGATGATATCGCCACGCGTAACCAGCGTTGGACGCTCTACCCTACCGATTTCAGGAGTGGGTGCTGTAAGTGCAGGCGTTTGATGTACATAAAAGCCTGACTGGGGCCTGGCGCGGATTAACCCTTGATCTTCTAGCGTGGCATAGGCCTGCAAAACGCTTGCATGACTTACGCCCAACTGCTGGCTCATCTTGCGAACCGAGGGAACACGTTCGCCAGGCTGGTAAACGCCACGGCGAATATCTTCAGCCAACTGATGAGCGATACGTTGGTAGAGCAACAGATTCGTCATGGCACGCATTCCCTTGTTCACTGAACCGAAACAGTAGCATCGTCTTATTAAATTGCACCGGTACAGCTTGATGAATTTAGGACAATACAGCCAGTGCTAAGGGCCGCTCCGTCGGCGATGAAACAAGGGATGCCGCTTTTAGAAAAAGCAGCTCGTAAAAAGCTGTCTTTTACCCTTCAACGTGCCGGTACGAAGTCACCGTTTTCATCAGAGAACACGACCTCTACCCGACGGTTCTTAGCACGCCCCTCTGCGGTTTCGTTAGAGGTAACCGGGTAATCTTCGCCGTAGCCTAGAACCTGTAGACGCCCTTCTTCTATTCCCAGCGTGCTTAAGGCTTTAGCAACGGCCTGAGCGCGCTGCCTGGAGAGAGAAAGGTTTCGGTCTCCGTCACCGGAATCGTCTGTGTAGCCTTCGATACGGACTTCGCGCTTAGGATTGATTTGAAGAAATTGAGCCAGTTTAAGAACTGTTTCATTGGCCGTTGGATTAAGCTGCGACCGTCCAGGAGCAAACAATACATCTCCCAGCGTCATAACAAGCCCCCGCTCTGTCTGGCTCGTACCCAAGTTAAATAACTGATCGGTAAGCCACACGTTACGCTCCCGGGCAGAGCGAAGCTCCTTCTCGCGTAGTTTCAACTGCAAACGCTCGATCTGCAGCTGTAGCTGCGTTGCCTTGTCCTGGCTCGAACGAAGGTTGGCATGTTCTTGGGCAATATCGCTGTAGCGCTGGCTTAGGTATGCAAAGTGTCGTGCATCCTTGCTGCTGCCCCAATAACTAGCAAGTTGCTCTGCCTTGTCCAAGGTCTCCTCGGCCCTTCGCACATCCTTGGGCGCGCTGCGCAGCACCTCGGAATCAGTCTTTATCGAGGCGTAGCGGGACTTGGCATCCTGTAGCGCCTGCTGGGTTGTAGTGCTACTTGCGCATCCCGTGGTTAGCGAAATCATCAGCGCCAGCCCAGCCAGAGAAAATGCCAAACGCATCATGGGGTACTCTCCAAGCGCTTCTGCAATCGAGCGATCTGCTTGTTGAGTTCATCCACATGCGTCTGACTCTTGTTGTTAAGCACCCTGGCCTCTGCCAGGCGAACATCGAGCTCAGCCTGCTCGGCCAGTACGCGCGCCTTTTTGTACTCCTCGGTCAGCATGGCTTTTTGGGCTCGCTCAAGCTTGTCCTTGGCAAGGCTATACTCAGGGACTGAGCTATCCACACCCACGTCATGAGCCTGGCTGAATGCCTGGGTGGTAAGTTTCATTTGCTCAGATGGCGCAGGGTCGTTCGCGCATCCAGCAAGTAACAGGGCAAAAACCGGAACTACCCGACGATAAGAACTCTTCACTATCTGGTTTCCTGCAGAGTCAGGCGACAGCGCTATGAGGCTGCCTAAAGCCAGAATTTTGTCATGTTGAAAGACGTTTGTCCGCCCAATAAAAAACCCGCTCATTTGAGCGGGTTTTCAAGGCTATCGCTTATAGCGACTTTTCAATCTCAGGAATCAACTCGAACAGATCGCCAACCAGACCGTAGTCAGCCACCTGGAAGATGGGGGCCTCTTCGTCCTTGTTGATTGCCACAATGACTTTAGAATCTTTCATACCTGCCAAGTGCTGAATAGCACCAGAGATACCTACCGCGATATACAACTGTGGCGCCACGATCTTGCCAGTCTGGCCCACCTGCATGTCATTCGGTACAAAGCCTGCGTCTACTGCGGCACGGGACGCCCCTACCGCAGCGCCCAGCTTGTCTGCCAGGGAGTACAAAATCTTGAAGTTATCGCCATTTTGTAGACCGCGGCCACCCGATACCACAACTTTAGCAGCGCCCAGATCTGGACGGCCTGTAGTAGCGAGCTCCTCATTTACAAAGCGGGAGATACCCGCATCCTGTACCGAAGAAACCGCTTCAATAGCAGCCGAGCCACCTTCAGCAGCGACCGGATCAAAACCGGTAGCCCGAACAGTGATGACCTTGACTGGAGCAGACGACTGTACGGTTGCAATCGCATTACCGGCATAGATCGGGCGCTTGAAAGTATCGGGGCTTTCCACCGCAATGATCTCGGAGATCTGATCGACGTCCAGCAACGCAGCGATGCGTGGCATGAAATTTTTGCCGTTCGAGCCAGCCGGTGCCAGCACGTGGGTATAGCCGTTAGTCTTGGTGAGCTCAACGACCAGTGGCGCAACGTTTTCCGGCAGCTGGTAGGCATAAGCAGCATTATCAGCTACCAACACCTTGGAAACGCCCTCAGCCTTGGCTGCGGCTTCAGCCGCACCGCTGCAGCCCTGCCCTGTGATCAGAACATGGATATCACCACCAATGGCTTTGGCTGCAGCCACGGTATTGAGCGTTGCGCCGTTAAGCGCAGCATTACTGTGTTCGGCAATGACCAGAATAGCCATCAGATCACCTTCGCTTCGTTCTTGAGTTTTTCGACCAGTTCAGCAACCGACTTAACTTTGATGCCTGCTTGACGGCCAGCCGGGGCTTCAACTTTTAGCGTCTTGATACTGGATGCAGTGCTAACACCCAGAGCATCAGGCGTTACCACATCCAGCGGCTTCTTCTTGGCCTTCATGATGTTAGGCAGCGAGGCATAACGTGGCTCATTCAAGCGCAGGTCAGTGGTCACAATGGCTGGCAGGCTCAAGGCAACCGTCTGCAAACCACCGTCGATTTCGCGCGTCACGTTTAATACGTCACCGTCACGCTCGACTTTGGAAGCAAAAGTACCCTGAGCAAAGCCTGTCAGCGCACCCAGCATCTGGCCAGTCTGGTTGTTGTCGCTGTCAATGGCCTGCTTGCCCATAATAACCAGCTGGGGCTGCTCCTTATCGACGACAGCCTTGAGCAACTTGGCAATAGCCAATGAACTAAGCTCATCATTGGTCTCGACCAGAACAGCACGGTCTGCTCCCAGAGCCAGCGCAGTACGCAACTGCTCCTGAGCAGCAGTCGGGCCTACGGACACCGCTACAATCTCGGTAGCGATACCTTTCTCCTTGAGGCGCACCGCTTCTTCAACGGCGATTTCACAGAAGGGGTTCATGGACATTTTGACGTTAGCCAAGTCAACACCGGAGTTATCGGGTTTGACGCGGACCTTGACGTTGTAGTCCACCACTCTCTTTACAGCTACAAGAACCTTCATGAGTTCCTCATTATTCTGTAGTGAATAAATAGGGTAGCCAGGCAGGCCTAGCCGATCGAATCGACCAAATAACGGCTCTCGGCTTACAAATAACCATTAACCGCCGTATGTTGACTGCATCGGTCGAGAGGGTCAACGCTCCAGGGCAAGTCAGCAGGCTCCAAAAGCAAATGTGATAGGCCAAACCATCCGAATAACGGCACGCGCGTCCGACAAACGCGTGATCCGGACATAATTTCAACCAAATGACAATGCAAGCAGGCAGTTACCATACATAACCCTAGCCGCTCTTCGACACAGCATGAGCAGAATGTACCAGCCTGAAGAAAAATTCAAACAAACGTTTGTATTGGACCTCTGGAAAGACCCCTATATAATGTTTTCTTTATTACAGCCGCCAAAATATAACTAGCATCACTGCCTTGAGGAGACTGTCCGTGGAACGCGAATTTATGGAGTTCGACGTCGTTATTGTCGGCGCCGGCCCGGCAGGCCTTTCCGCTGCCTGCCGACTGAAGCAGAAGGCGGCTGAGACCGGTCAGGAAATCAGCGTCTGCGTCGTGGAGAAAGGCTCCGAAGTAGGTGCCCATATCTTGTCTGGCGCTGTGTTTGAGCCACGAGCACTCAATGAATTGTTCCCAGACTGGAAAGCACTGGGCGCCCCACTGAACACGCCCGTCAAGCGCGACGACATCTATCTGCTTAAAGACGCTGAGCGGGCCAGGAAACTGCCGGACTTCGTCGTTCCGAAGACGATGCATAACCAGGGCAACTACATCATTTCTCTCGGCAATCTGTGCCGCTGGCTAGCCCAGCAGGCCGAAAGTCTGGGTGTAGAAATCTATCCAGGCTTCGCCGCGCAGGAAGCACTCATCGACGAAAGCGGCGTTGTACGCGGTATCGTAACCGGTGATCTGGGCGTAGACCGTGAAGGAAACCCCAAAGAGGGTTACTACACACCCGGTATGGAACTACGCGCCAAGTACACACTATTTGCTGAAGGCAGCCGCGGTCATATTGGAAAGCAACTGAGTCAGCACTTCAACCTGAGCGCTCATTCCGATGTTCAGCATTACGCTATCGGTATTAAGGAAATTTGGGATATTGATCCCGCCAGGCACGAACAAGGCCTTGTAGTACACACTGCGGGCTGGCCACTGGATGATGACAACCCAGGCGGCTCATTTTTGTATCACCTGGAAAATAACCAGATCGTAGTAGGCTTGATCGTAGATCTGTCCTACCGCAATCCCTACCTTTCTCCTTTCGATGAATTCCAGCGTTACAAACATCACCCTGTGATCAAGCAGTATCTGGAAGGTGGAAAACGAGTGTCCTATGGGGCTCGCGCTATTACCAAAGGCGGATTGAATTCACTTCCGAAGCTGACTTTCCCAGGCGGCGCCTTGATCGGCTGCGACGGCGGCACACTCAACTTTTCAAAGATCAAGGGCAGCCATACCGCAATGAAAACCGGCATGATGGCTGCTGAGGCTATCGCTGAAGCACTAGTAGCCGGGCGCGAGGCGGATGAACTGACCAGCTACCTGGATGCTTTCAAAAACAGCTGGGTATACGAAGAACTCTATAAGAGTCGTAACTTCGGTGCTGCCATTCATAAGTATGGCGCCATCAAGGGCAACGCGTTCAACTTCATCGAGCAGAACCTGTTTGGCGGCAAGCTACCTATTACGCTGCATGACACAACGCCTGATTATGCTTGCCTTAACAAGGCATCTGAATCTAAGCGGATCGATTATCCCAAGCCTGACGGTAAGATCAGCTTCGATAAGCTGTCCTCGGTATTTCTTTCCAATACCAACCATGAAGAGGATCAACCTGTTCACCTGAAGCTTAAGGACCCGTCTATCCCTATCAGCCGTAACCTTCCCCTGTATGACGAACCAGCGCAGCGTTATTGCCCAGCAGGCGTTTACGAAGTTGTTACGCAGGAAGACGGCGAGAAACGATTCCAGATCAATGCTCAGAACTGCGTTCATTGCAAGACTTGTGACATTAAGGATCCGTCCCAGAACATTACCTGGGTGCCGCCAGAGGGTACAGGTGGCCCTAACTATCCCAACATGTGATCAAAAAAGGGCTCCCGAGGGAGCCCTTTTTATTCACGATTGATTCACGCTTGCCGATCTATTGGAAAAAACGTTCCATTACTCCAAAGCCCCTGCCACATTGCTCCCTCATAGAGCTGCGGCACTATGCGTTCGACGAGTCGGTAAAAAACATTGCGATGAATCAAAGCTTCTAGCTGGTCCCTTACAAGCACATAAGGTGAGGGCTCTCCAGTAACAGGATCAATAGTCACCCTTAAGGGATGGTGACTATCCGCTTCAACCGTATCGCCTACCTGTGTTATGAACCGTAGCACCTGCCCTTCTCCCTGGCCTTGCACGTCACAGTCAACAGCAACAAATGGGACATCCTCTACTTGAATGCCAACCTTTTCGACAGGCGTGACCAGCACGTAACCCTGTTCATCCTTACGCAAGATAGTTGAGAACAGTCGAACCATGGCAGGCCGATTAATAGGTGTCCCCTGGTAAAACCAAGTCCCATCTCGCGCAATGCGCATATCGATATCACCACAGAAAGGAGGATTCCATGAATGGACCGGCGGCAGTGCCTTGCCTTCCGCGCTCGGTAATTGAGCGATCAGGTCATCAACCTTATGCGGTTCACTCATGAGTATTCCTTATCGTGTTAAACCTAATAGGTGCTGAGCATACTCGGCAAGCGGAGGCGCCAGCAGGTCTTCAGGCTTTTCATTGTAGAACGTTAGAAAGCCACCTCGGCTCCGAATACGCGCTGTATCCACCAGATAATAAGTCGCCGTCTCGATCAACATGACCTGAACGACACTACGGTCACGGCCTACTCGACCCAGCGCTTCCTCATCCTCCCACTCCTGCCAGTTGCCAATTGCATCATCAGCAGAGGCAAAGCGGGTGTAAAGCAGATAATGGGCTCCCACGTTGCGCGCTTCAAGTATTGCCTCGTCCAGGCCAACCGGCGCTTTGGCACGGCGTACGCGTGGAAAATACTCTACGAAACCATTGAATGCCTGTTCCGCCACAACATTTGGCCTGGCGTATGGGTGCCCTGGCGGCACGAACGCACCCTGTGCAATATAAATATAAGAGTCCGGCTGCAGCCGGAAGTTGTTCAATCGCTGCGTATGACTGTAATCAAGAAACCCTGCATCGCGTAGATGGTAGGTAGTACCAGCGGCCATATCGCTAACATTCATACAACCGGACAACAACGCAATCGCGCAAATGGCGAGGAAACGACGCATCTCTTTCTCCTAAACCTGCGACGAAAAACCGGCGCTGACACGCGTCTAGCAGTTTCCAGGCCAATCTATAATGTTAGCCTCCGATGATCTTCATCACCGTTACGCCACCAGAGAACGCAATGTCTTGCTTGTCAGCCAACGCCTTGACCAACAAGCGCTGCAAGGCCGGAAGAGCCAAGTGACGAGGCTTGTCCAGCAAATCACCTACAAAGTGGCGATTACTGGATGACAAACAGCCGTGCAACCAGCCTGTTGAAGACAAGCGTAGCCGCGAACAGGTACGACAGAAAGGTACGCTTTCATTCGCGATGACACCAAAGTAGCCTCCCCCCTCTACCTGATAACGCAAGGCAGTAGCATCTATAGGCGCATCAGCCTGTACAAAGGGATGTACAGCACCGATGATTTCCAAAAGCTCCGCTAATCGCACAAATTGCTGCTGAAAGCCGTTAGGGTCACGAGCCAAGTGACCCATCCGCATAAGCTCAATGAACCGTAGCTCAAAACCATGCTCAAGGCAGTACTCAAGCAGTGGCAATACTTGATCAAGGTTCTGGCCACGCAATGGCACCATATTGACCTTGATCTTGAGGCCGGCCTGACGCGCCTCCTCAAGACCAGCAAGCACAGTCTTTAAATCCCCTCCACGCGCAAGCGCAGGAAAGGCTTCTGCATCAAGCGTATCCAGAGAGACATTCAAGCGCCGAACACCATTATCTATAATGATAGGCAGCTTTTTAGCCAGGAGCTGACCATTAGTGGTCAGGCTAATGTCCTTGAGCTTTAAGGTAGAAACTGCCTGCAAGAAAGGTTCGAACTTGGGCGTGACCAACGGCTCACCGCCCGTGATACGTAAACGCTCGATACCTGCTGCCTCAATGAGGTATTCAACACCACGAGCCATTGCATCGGCAGATAGCTCATCTTGAGCCGCTACAAGACGTTTTCCATTAGGAACACAGTACGTGCATGCATAATTGCATGCAGCGGTTAAGCTGATCCGTAGGTTGCGAAAGGCTCGACCCTGACGGTCAACAATCATGCTTAAACTCCAACTGCTTAACAGAGAAAAAAGATATCTGGGTCGAGCATGACTTATTCAAGTTCAGGCTCTCGGACCTTACCGGGAAGCCGATGTTTCCGTGTCCCGCTTACGGCGGTTACCCATACGTACACCGATGTCCATTAAAAACTGGAAAAACCCATCCTGATCTTCGATTACATCCCGCCAGAAGGGCGAGTGATACAACGCCACGGCGCCATGAACCAATGCCCAGGCAGCGCAATAATGGAAATAAGGAGGAACGTCTTCCAGCTTTCCTTCAGCGATCCGCCCCTCGATTAACTGGGTCAGGCGATCAAAATTTGACGCTCTGATCTTATGCAATTGTTCGACCAGTTCCGGAACTTGATTAGCCTTGACCACCTTTTCTTCCAGACGATCAAAAAGCCTGTAGCGCTGAGGATCTCGCATCCGGAACTCAAAATAGTCACGAGATAATGCTTCCCGATCACGTGCCACATCTTCCGAGTGAAACAGCGAAGCGAGATCTCGTTCATAATCCAGCATCAGACGAAGATAGATCTCAGCTTTCGATCTGAAGTGCTTATAAATCGTTCCTTTTCCAATCCCGACCGCATCAGCGATCATCTCTACAGTGACACTGTCCTCTCCCTCTTCCAGGAAGAGCTTAAGAGCTGTGTCTAGAATCTCCTGCTCGCGGCGGCGAAATTCACGGACCTTTCGAGGTTCTTTCTGCATAGATATAGGTTTCTTTTTAGAGTCTGAATGCGGAAGGTATCGGTGGAGGAAGTCATTACCATCGGCTGGCACAACGTGAGATGGACGATACGCACATGGTAAGTGATGTCACATCGGTTACGGCATTATGCCTAAAAATACATGTTTTTGTATGGATGAAGCCTCATGAATGCTTGGACGAACGAGTTTCCACACGACGAAACATTGCGCTACCTCAACCATGCCGCAGTGGCCCCCTGGCCAAAACGTGCCGCACAGGCTGTAACAGCCTTTGCTCAGGAAAACGTTCTCCAGGGAGCAAAAGACTACCCTGCCTGGCTTGAAATTGAGCAGCGTTTGCGAACACGCCTGATGAAACTGCTAAACGCGCCCAGCACTGCAGACATCGCTTTGGTCAAGAATACGTCAGAGGCCCTGTCATTTGTCGCGTTTGGTCTGGACTGGCGAGCCGGCGATCAGGTGATCATCAGTAACGAAGAATTCCCATCGAACCGTATCGTCTGGGAAGCACTGTCCCGCTTTGGGGTAGAGGTAATTGAGGTCAGCCTCGCCGGAAGCAACCCAGAACAGGCATTACTTGATGCCTGCACTGCCCATACGCGTCTGATGGCCATTAGTGCTGTGCAATATGCAAGCGGTTTACGCCTGGACCTGATCAAGTTAGGACAGGGATGTCGCCAGAACGGCGTGTTGCTGTGTGTCGATGCTATTCAACAGCTAGGGGCTCTGCCCTTGGATGTACAAGCCTGTGATTGTGCGTTTGCCATGGCAGACGGCCATAAATGGATGCTTGGCCCGGAAGGACTAGCAGTCTTTTATTGTCGGAGCGATCTTAGAGAACAACTGACATTGAATGAATATGGCTGGCACATGCTGGACAATGCCGGTGACTACAACAGCCGTGAATGGCAACCAGCCCGTACAGCTCGCCGCTTCGAGTGTGGCAGTCCTAACATGCTGGGAGCTGCAGCGTTGGAGGCTAGTTTGTCACTGCTTGATGAAGTCGGCATGGTGAACGTTGCACAGGAATTGCAAACTCGCATGCACATACTGATTCAAGGATTAAAAGCAATCCCGGGTGCCTGCATTCATAGTGCGACAGATCATGACCGTAGAGCTGGCATTCTGACCTTTACACTAGGGGGCAAAGATAATACGGCGATTTTTGAGAGCCTGAAGCAGGAAAATATTATTTGTGCACAACGTGGCGCCGGCATACGTCTTTCACCACATTTTTACACACCGCAACAGGTATTGGACGTGACGCTGGAGATCATCCGGAAGTTGTCGCGATAAGTGCTCAGCGAAAGGTTGCCTATTCCAAATCTGTTTAAAAAATGATCAATCACGACTGGATGTTCCACATGACTGATCAATACTTCTACTTACCGGCAGCGCCACTCCCCCGAGGCGCTACCGGTGGGATACACCATTTTTGGCGCGTCCCGTTAAACTCCTAATGGTCTTGGCCCGGTTAGCAAAAACCGGGTTTTTTTTGCCCGTAATAATTTATATAGCCCGTGCCAAAGGAAAAAGTCGGTAGAAATTTTCTGTGGTCTGTTCAGCCAGTTTTTCTAGCTCAACACCGCGTACCGAAGCCAAAAACTCAGCGACCTCGCGCACGTATTCTGGAAGGTTTGGCTTACCACGATACGGAATAGGTGCCAGATAAGGCGAGTCAGTCTCTACTAAAAGTCGATCGGCTGGCACTTGGCGGGCTACTTCACGTAATGCCTCGGCATTTCGAAAAGTCACGATTCCTGAAAGCGAAATATAAAAGCCAAGGTCAAGGGCAGCCTTGGCCATTGCCCAATCTTCAGTGAAACAGTGCAATACCCCAGCCGAAGCCAGCTGCGCTTCCCTGAGCAATACCAGAGTATCGGCTCTTGCTTCACGTGTATGAACAATGACAGGTTTATCAGTGATACGCGCCGCCTCAAGATGCAAGCGAAAAGACTGCTTCTGCAAATCAGCACTTTCCGGCTCGTAATGATAGTCCAGCCCTGTTTCGCCAATAGCCACTACACGCGGATGATCCAGCTCGCGCAGCAGCCAATCCAAAGCGGGCTCTTTGTCAGCGGAAACATCAAGGGGATGAATCCCAACGGAACAATGCACATCCGAGTAACGCTCAGCAACAGCCTTTACATCAGCAGCATTCTCTGCACTTACCCCAATGCACAAGAAATGCCCTACCCCTTTCTCCCTTGCCGCCTCAAGCGCTGCGTCCAATGATCCATTATGGGCAGTCAGATCAAGACGATCCAAATGACAATGGGAGTCGATCAGTTTCATTAATTTACCTGAATAAAATAACGTGCGTGTTCACCAAGACTACGCGGCACGAAAGAAAGGATTACATGGTGTGCGTAGGACGGTCTGACTTGAGCGTACCCGCCAGATACGTTTCGATTTTGTTTCGAGCGGTATTGTCACCATCATTGAATTGGACGCCGACCCCAGCGGCACGATTCCCTTGCGCACCCCGAGGCGTTATCCAGACAACCTTTCCGGCAACAGGGATTTTTTCAGGCTCATCCATCAGGTTGAGCAGCATGAAAACCTCATCCCCTAGCTTGTAGGATTTGTTTGTCGGGATAAATAGTCCGCCATTGCGGATAAAAGGCATATAGGCAGCATACAGTACAGATTTGTCCTTGATCGTAAGGGACAGAATTCCATTTCGAGGACCCAGATTCGGAGGCAAACTCATACGACAGCACTCAACAATGATTACGTGAATTCTAGCCCTGCTGCGGTAGGCTTGCCCACCGGATCAACAACGCCTCAAGTAGCAGGACGCGATTCAGGTTGGCCTTACCCATTACTTTCTGTCGCTGCTCAAGCAACCAGTTCTGCAGGCTTATAACCTGGCCTGAGTCGGCCTTGTCACCCAAATACTGGATTACCTTGCTCATATCGGCCATACCCGTTACCGCTTGATCCCGCGTCATCTGGTAACGCAAGATCAACAATGACCAATCGCAAAACCAATCCATCAATAGCAGCAGCGGAATACTATTCCAGCCCTCGGCTAAAGGACTTGGAGCCACCTGACGTTTCAAGAGTTTCTTCAAGCCATCTACAACCTGTGAGCGATAAGCCTGAACACCCAGCGCCTGCAATCGAACAGCAGTTAAAGGTGAGCCGCCAGCCAGTATCAGCAGATCGTCAAGATCTTGTACAGAGAGATCTGGCATAACCTGCTTTAGCCAAGTCATGCTTTCATCTTGACGAGGCATAGGACAGGCCTGTTGTACACAACGACTTTTGATAGTAGGCAACAGACGGCTCGGCTGATGGCTAAGCAGCAGCAAAACAGTATCGCCAGAAGGCTCTTCCAGGCTTTTGAGCAATGCATTGGAGGCATTTAAATTCATTGCCTCCGCAGGCTCTAACAGTATTACCTTGCGCCCACCCAGCTGGGCTGTTTGAGCAACAAAATCGACCAAGCCCCTGATCTGGTCAACACGGATGGGCTTTTCCGCCTCCTCCGGCTCTACCAGGAAATAATCAGGGTGCGTTCCAGCCCTCAACAACAGGCAAGCCTTGCACTGACCACATGCATCGCCTGCTATTACGTCCCTGCAGAGCAAACGGTCTACTAGCCGTTCAGCCAGGGCTCGCTTACCAATACCTGCCGGTCCGTGAAAGAGATAAGCATGAGCATGCCGCTCACGATGGGTAAGTCGTTCCCATAGCGCAGATTGCCAGGGGTACCGCTCAACCACGGGTGCGCCCCAAAAATTCAGGCACAAGACGGTCAATTTGCCGCTGTACATGATCAAGCGATTGAGCGGCATCAAGCACCCGGTAGCGCTCAAGGGAAGCGGCAGCACGAGCTAAGTAAGTCTGCCTTACAGACTCAAAGAAGCTACGCTGCTCCTGCTCAAATCGATCAAGACGCCCTCGTTTAGCTGCTCGCTCAAGGCCAATTTCAATAGGCAGATCGAAGATCAAAGTGAAATCAGGATGCAGACCTGACTGAACAAAGTTTTCCAAGGTTGCGATGCGCTCCTCAGAGAGTCCGCGCCCGCCCCCCTGATAGGCATAGGTTGCATCGGTAAATCGGTCACACAACACAATTGCGCCTCGATTGAGGGCAGGTCTGATCACGCTACTCAAGTGCTGTGCACGCGCTGCAAAAACAAGCAACAACTCAGTATCCGGATTCATTCCTTCATCACAGGGTGCGAGCAAGAGTTCGCGGATACGTTCAGCCAACGGAGTTCCGCCAGGCTCTCGCGTCAGCACCACCTCAAGGCCGTGCATCTGCAATTGCTTGGCCAGATAGTCACGGTTAGTGCTTTTACCTGCCCCCTCCGGCCCCTCCAGAGTAATAAACAAACCGCTCACTCAGACTCCTTGGTAACGGGCGCCGGACTCGAACGGTAATCGGCTCGGCGTTTAAGTTGGTACTCTCGAACAGCGCGGTTATGCGCATCGATATCATCGGAAAACACGTGTGTGCCATCTCCACGCGCTACGAAGTAAAGACTTTTACCCGGCTCAGGATGCAAAGCCGCGTGAATGGCCTCCCTTCCCACCATGGAAATAGGCGTAGGCGGCAAGCCAGAATTCACATACGTGTTATAAGACGTAGGCTGACGTAAATGCTCTCGAGTCAGCTTTCCCTTATAGCTATCACCAAGTCCGTAAATAACCGTAGGATCTGTCTGTAAAAGCATGTTCAACGCCAATCGGCGTACAAAAACGCCCGCAATCTGCGCTCGTTCTTGTGGAACTCCTGTTTCCTTCTCGACGAGCGAGGCCATGATCAGGGCTTTATAAGGACTATCATATGGAACATCCGGAGCGCGTGTCTCCCACTCCTCAGTAAGAACCTGCTCCAGGCGCTGACTAGCCTGCTTTAGGATATCAACATCACGCATTCCTTTGACGTAACGATAGGTATCCGGGAAGAAACGTCCCTCCGGATGCATGTCTGGCTTACCTAAACGCGCCATGACTTCTTCGTCACTCAGCCCAACCAATGCCTGCTCCAGCTTTTCCTGGCGAGACAAGGCTTCCCTTACTTGATGAAAATTCCAACCTTCAACAAGCGTAATGTTGTACTGAACCACATTGCCCTTTTGCCAGAGGGCTAGTAGCTGACGAGCATTCATCTCTGAGGTCACCCGGTACTCACCGCTGTGTAAAGCCTGCCCGGAGAGATTGAAACGCCAATACAAACGAAGCCAGAAGGATCCAGTTAGTACTTTCTCGTCTTCAAGATTCCTCAGCATACCGCCAGGCGTTGCGCCTTTAGGAATTTCAATGAGTTGCTCTTGATTTACTGCTAAAGGCTGCTCAAGCGCCTCATGTTGCAGCCAGCCCATTCCAGCCAATGCTAGCCCTATCAAGAGCAAACCGCCCTCGAGCAGAACCAATAATTTTCGCATTAAAAATCCAGAGCCTTCGCGGCGATCTGTTGAAATTGACGTGTCAACGGACCTATCGGCCATTCATGATCAGCATACGTGCATACTGGCCAAACACCATACTGACTGTTGCACATAAACACCTCATCAGCTGCGGTGAAGTCGCTCAGCGGTATCTGCCTGACCTCTGTCTTGATATTAAGCCTTTCTGCGTTGCGAAGAAGATAAGCGCGCATCACTCCAGCAACCCCACAGGTATCAAGCGAAGGTGTTATGAGTGTGTTATTGACCACCATGAAAAGGTTGCTGAACACACCCTCTACCACATGCTCGAACGGGTCGCACATCAAGCCTTCGGCATAATCTAAGCCTTTCCACTCCCCTCGCGCCAACACCTGCTCAAGACGATTCAAATGCTTAAGCCCAGCCAATAAGGGTTGGCATGCCAAACGTGTCTGACAGGGAAACAGACGAATTCCTTGATCAGCATTCTGGGACGCATAGCGAGGCACAGGAGACGCCAACAAGAGCCGCTGCGGTAACGGGTGTTGCGGTGCAGCATAACCTCGCTCACCAAGGCCAGCCGTAATGATCAGCTTAGCTACGCCGTTGCGTAGCAATGCAGTGTATTCAAGGATCTCCTGCCTGACCGTCTCAAGCTCCAAAGGAATCGCAAGACGGCGGCAACCAGCAGACAGACGCTGCAGATGATCATCAAGAAATCGTGGTTGTCCATTATGGACACCTATCGTCTCGAAGAGTCCATGACCATAGGCTAATCCACGATCCCGGCAGGAAAGGCCAGCCTCAACAGGCTGACCATTGACCCAATCCTCCATCACGCTGAATAACGGCGGAAGATCAAACTACCATTGGTACCACCAAAACCAAAGGAATTGGATAAGCTAATCTCAATAGGCATCGGCTTGGGTTTATGCGGTACAAAATCTAGGTCACAACCATCATCTGGATCGTCCAGGTTAATGGTAGGCGGTGCAAGCTGATCACGAATAGCGAGGATGCTAAAAATAGCTTCAACCGCCCCGGCAGCACCTAGTAAATGCCCAGTCATGGACTTGGTAGAACTGACTGAAAGTTTATAAGCATGCTCACCGAAGATCCGCTTAATAGCAGATGCCTCTGCCATATCGCCGGCAGGTGTAGACGTACCATGTGCATTGATATAGTCGACCTGTGAAGGATCGATTCGAGCATCTTTCAATGCATTGCTCATGCACTGCGCTGCGCCAGCGCCATCTTCAGGCGGCGCCGTCATATGAAACGCATCAGCGCTCATGCCAAACCCGATAAGCTCAGCATAAATATGTGCCCCACGAGCCTGAGCATGCTCCAGCTCTTCCAAGATCAACGCGCCAGCCCCGTCAGATAGCACAAAGCCGTCTCGCTGACGATCCCATGGCCTACTGGCCTTGGGCGGCTCTTCATTGCGGGTAGAAAGTGCTCGCGCAGCACCGAAACCACCCAATCCCAACCCGCAGGTAGCCATTTCAGCACCGCCAGCTACCATGACGTCTGCATCACCATAGGCAATGTTACGTGCAGCCATACCTACACAGTGTGTAGAGGTTGTACATGCCGTTGCGATTGCATAGTTAGGCCCTTTCAACCCCAGATGGATGGAAAGGAAGCCGGAGACCATGTTAATGATCGAACCAGGAACAAAAAACGGCGAAATACGACGAGGCCCCTGATCAAACAAGGACTTACAGTTGTTCTCGATATTAGAGAGACCGCCAATACCAGAACCCATGGCGACGCCAACGCGATCGCGATTGGCATCTGTTACTTCAAGTCCGGAATCGCGCATGGCCTGGAAGCTAGCAGCCAAACCATATTGAATAAAGAGGTCGAGTTTCCGAGCTTCTTTCGCAGAGAGATAGTCTTCTACGTTGAATCCTTTGACTGACCCTCCAAAGCGGGTAGCAAAGGCAGAAACGTCCATGTGTTCAATCGGGGCAATACCGCTGCGGCCAGCAAGAATGCCTTCCCAGCTGCTTTGCACGTCCCCGCCCAGCGGCGACACCATGCCCATGCCCGTGATCACGACGCGTCTACGTGACACAACGATTTCCTCATAGCTCGTTTATACGATCATCTAAAGATATTGCATTGATGACCGCTATATAGAAAAGCCGCACGCCTGTACAGACGTGCGGCTTTCGTGTTCTACAGAAGAACCGACTTATTGCTGGTGGGCAACGATGTAGTCGATGGCTTCCTGAACAGTGGTGATCTTTTCGGCTTGTTCGTCCGGGATTTCAGTTTCGAATTCCTCTTCCAGAGCCATCACCAGCTCAACGGTGTCAAGGGAGTCGGCGCCCAGATCCTCGACGAAGGAAGCGCTGTTGGTTACTTCCTCTTCTTTCACGCCGAGTTGTTCAGCGACGATCTTCTTAACGCGTTCTTCGATGGTGCTCATACCGTGTTTTCACTCCTATGGAATAATCCGTGCAGCCGGACTGCGCGTAAGTGTATAGAAAGGGTTTTCAATATTTCAAGCTGACGCGACATCCTGACCTCTGAACTGACTTTTTGCTAGTCTTGAAAATTCACAAAAAAGTTGTTCAATCCTTCAAAATTCGCTTAACTCATATACATTCCGCCATTAACTGGAACAGTAGCACCTGTAACGTAAGCAGCACTGTCCGTTGCTAAAAAGGCGACGACTTTTGCAATTTCTTCAGCTTGCCCTAACCGACCCAATGGAATCTGGGTCAATAGCGCTTCACGCTGAGCCTCTGGTAGCTCACGCGTCATATCAGTATCAATAAACCCTGGAGCAACAGCATTTACTGTAATTGCCCTAGAACCTACCTCCCGAGCCAGTGCCCGAGTAAACCCCTCAAGACCGGCCTTGGCGGCGGCATAGTTGGCCTGACCAACATTACCCATCGCTCCGACAACAGAGCCTATGCTGATGATGCGCCCCCAGCGAGCTTTGGTCATCCCACGCAACACGGCTTTCGACAAACGGAACAGGCTGTTCAGATTGGTATCGATAACATCAAACCACTCGTCGTCTTTCATGCGCAGCATCAGATTATCGCGTGTGATACCAGCATTATTGACAAGAATAGCAGGTGCGCCGTACTGCTGCTGAATTTGCTCCAAAGCAGCTGTAACCGAAGCATTATCTGCAACGTTCAACACCAGCCCGGTCCCTTCAATACTATTAGCCTTTAGGCTTTCGCTAATACGGGAAGCACCGCTTTCGCTGGTAGCCGTACCGATTACGGTAGCCCCGAGGCGCCCGAGCTCAAGAGCAATGGCTTGTCCGATACCACGTGTTGCACCGGTTACCAATGCGACTTTACCTTGGAGGCTCATGTTTTCTCCTTAATCAAGCCAATGCTGCTTGTGTAGCAGCAAAAGCATCAGGTGCATCAAGGCTATAAGTCTCTATACCTTTGACACACCGCTTATTCAAACCCGCCAGGACCTTTCCGGGCCCGCACTCTACCAGTTGAGTGACACCTTTGTCCGCAAGCAGTTGAATAGACTCAACCCAGCGCACTGGACTGTACAGCTGTGCCAGTAAATTCTGCTTCAACGCTGCAAGGTCTGCACTAATCCCGGCATTTACGTTTTGCACGACCGGGATTGAGGGCTGCTGCCACTGAATCGTGTTAACCGCCTCAGCAAAGCGCTCTGCTGCCGGACGCATCAACTCACAATGGGAAGGCACACTGACCGGTAACGGCACCGCACGCTTTGCGCCACGCGCCTTACACAATTCGACGGCTCGCATAACGGCAGCTGCGCTACCAGCAATAACGACCTGACCTGGAGCATTATAATTTACTGCGCTAACAACATCACCCTGAGCCGCCTCGGCACAAGCGGTCACGATGTCTGCATCTTCAAGCCCTAAAATAGCGGCCATTGCCCCCTCACCCGCAGGCACAGCTTCCTGCATTAGCTTTCCACGACGCTCAACCAGCATCACTGCATCAGTAAAAGCCAAGGCGCCCGCAGCAACGAGAGCAGAGTATTCACCTAGACTATGACCCGCTACATAAGAGGGGCGCACGCCTCGCTCAGCCTCCCACAACCGCCACAGGGCAATAGAGGCAGTCAAGATGGCCGGCTGAGTCTTATCGGTTTGATTCAGTTGCTCTTCTGGCCCGTGCTGAACCAACGACCAGATATCATAGCCAAGCGCATCAGAAGCCTCAGCAAACGTATCGCGTATCTGCGAGTGTTGAGCTCCAATATCGGCCAGCATACCCAAGGACTGCGAGCCTTGGCCTGGAAATACGAAAGCGAAAGAAGCAGACATAGTCGATCTCTTATTGGTCTCATCAAAAACTACAGCCTAACAGCATGCTGCAGCAGGTTCTTGGTTTGATGTCAGGCAACTGAGGTCAGTCACACTTAGGAACTGAATCCTCGTAAAGGTCCAGGAAATTCGCTTTTATTACGTCATTAAGGCGCAGTTTGACTGCATATACAGCTTGCTGTATCGCATGCTGAAAGCCAAACTCATCAGCGCCACCATGGCTTTTAATAACCAGCCCACCTAAACCCAGAAAGCCCGCACCATTATATCGAGCAGGCGTAATATCCTTTTTCAAACGGTGTAACAAGGGCGCAGCCAATAATTTGAATAGGATAGGCGCCTCGTCCAAGTGCTTAAATAGCATGGAAACGAGCCCCTCACTTCCTTTCAGCAGCACATTACCCGCAAACCCGTCACACACCACAACATCAGCTTCGCACCGAAACACGCCATTCGCCTCAATGAAGCCGATATAATTAAGGTGGCTAGACTTTTTCAGTAGCGCCGATGCCTGCTGAACAACACTATTACCTTTGGTCTGCTCGGTGCCTACATTCAAGAGAGCAACTCGGGGTTCACTTACCCCATCAGCCTTAGCAGCTGCCGCTCCCAGGCAAGCAAACTGATAAAGGTTTAGGGCAGAACAGTCCAAGTTAGCGCCAAGATCCACTAATACGCAGTGCCGCCCCATAATAGGCAACTGGGTATATATGGCAGGCCTTTCTATCGAGGGCAGCATGCCTAATGCTTGACGAGCAAAAGCCATCAGCGCGCCGGTGTTACCTGCACTGACACAGGCGTCTGCCCCACCATTTGCAACCAACTCTAGCGCAACCCTCATTGAGGAATCAGGCTTATAGCGGAGAGCATGAGAAGGCTTTTCTGCCATATCAACGGCTTGAGTGGCCGCATAAATACGCAGACGGGAATCATCAAATGAGTGCCGGCCGATATAGCGCAGGATAACGTCAGGATCCCCAACAAGGGTCAACGTAATGGCAGGATGGCTAGCAAGAAAGGAAATACAAGCAGGCACAATGCAGCGGGGACCGAAGTCCCCGCCCATTGCATCGATAGCGATGACAGGTGACGACAAGGATTACTCGTCGGAACCCTTGTCAATCACTTTACGACCACGGTAAAAACCGTCAGGAGACACATGGTGACGCAAGTGAACTTCACCAGTGCTCTTTTCTACAGACAATGCATTCGGCTCGAGAGCATCGTGGGAGCGACGCATATCACGGGCGGAACGGGATTTTTTGTTCTGCTGAACAGCCATAACTCATTAACTCCTAAACGTTTGGGTCACGCTTCAACTGCGCCAGTACGCTGAACGGGTTGGCTCGCTTTTCCTCGTCCGCGCTTTCTTCGGGCGCTTCAGGCGCTTCGAATCCTGCTGGATGATGGCAGATGCCAGGCTCATGAGTCGGAATAATTGGCAGGGCGAGCAAAAGCTCATCCTCAATTAACTCCATCAGATCCAAAGGCTCTTCACCGACTTCCAGTGCGTCATAACCTTTTGGCAACGCATCCGCCGACTGCCCTTCCCATAACACGGCATAAGTATACTCGCCATGTATAGGAAACGCGCCCGGCTCCAAGCATCGCTGACATACCATTTGCACTTCAGTATCCAGTGCGCCATGAATGACGACGAGTCTTTGTTCGTCGCGGAAGAACTCGAGAACGGCCTTCACCGCTCCTTCAAAACTCGACAGCTGCTCGCAAAGACGCGGCAAACCAGAAACCGGCAGCTCACCCCGAAGCGTGATACCGCGATCAGCCAGTTTGCGTGGATCTACGTGAGGTGGAATTGGCCCATTCAACATAAGCGCGCCATTATAGAGACGACCTCAGGCCTGTCAAAGGAAATTAGGTAAAGGATAGTATCCTTTACTGACTTTTGGTCGGTTAGTCCGACCCTTCTGCACTCATAGAGGCTCATTCTAATGCTTCCATTACTGCTAGCTTCAAGCTCACCCTATCGACGCGAACTGCTGGCCCGCCTGAAACTAAACTTTAAATACGCCTCACCTAATATAGACGAAACCCCTCACCCAAGCGAAAACGCTCGTCACCTGGCTATGCGCCTGGCTGAGGCAAAAGCTCGCGCACTTGCGCCTGCCTACCCCAATCACCTTATTATCGGCTCTGATCAAACGGCCTCGCTTGGCGATCAAATACTAGGCAAACCCATGACATTTGACCGCGCCTTCAAACAGCTATCAAATGCCAGCGACAAAAGTGTCACTTTTTTAACCGGACTCGCTCTACTGAACACTCAGAGCGGCGTATGCCAAGTTGACTGCGTACCCTTTACTGTACACTTCCGCGAGCTAACATCTGGTCAGATCAAGCGTTACCTCCAAGCGGAACAGCCATTTGACTGCGCAGGAAGCTTCAAGGTTGAAGGAATGGGCATCACCCTATTTCGATCTACTGAAGGTGAAGATGTGACCAGCCTGATCGGCTTGCCCCTGATTCGGCTAACCGATCTGCTTTTGAGCGAAGGCATGATCATACCTTAGCAAAGGCCTGCACAAAGTCAGGCCTTACGGCTTATCGCAGCACAGGACCTTCCCAGCCAACCAGCAGTGCCAGCCGCTCTGCCACGCTAGTACCCAAACGCTTGGCAAAGCGATCAAACGGGCTTTCCTGAACGGTATAGTCGACGATTTTTTCTTCGCCTACCACTTCGCGAGCCACAAAACTAGCACTGCCCAAACCATCAATCAGCCCTAGCCCAAGCGCCTGCTCTCCAGACCATACAAGCCCGGAGAACAATTCAGGATGCCCTTCTACCTTTAGTCGATCCCCGCGCCCTTTTTTCACGCTATCAGTGAATTGCTTGTGCGTAGTATCAAGTACTTGCTGCCAAAAACGAGTTTCCTCTTCTTTGGCAGGCTGGAAGGGATCAAGAAATGCCTTGTGCTCACCCGAAGTATAAACACGGCGCTCAACGCCTAACTTGTCCATGGTTCCGACAAAGCCAAAGGATGCCGCCGTCACACCAATGGAACCCACCAGACTGGCCTTATCAGCATAGATAGCGTCTGCAGCACTGGCGATATAATAAGCACCGGAAGCGCCTAGATCGGATATCACAGCATAAAGTTTAATCTCAGGGTGAAGCCCACGCAGGCGCTTGATCTCGTCATAGATATAACCCGACTGAACAGGGCTTCCGCCTGGACTATTGATGCGAAGGATAACGGCCTTGGTCCCTTCGCCACCAAAGGCATCGCGGAGCGCTCCGACTATATTGTCGGCACTTGCTTTCTCATCAGCCGCAATGGTTCCTTTAACTTCAATCAGCGCCGTATGAGCCCCTTCACGCGAGGACTCTCCCTTAAAGCTGGAAAAAGGAATAAAGAACGCCAGCATAATGAAAAGGTAAGCAAACGTCAGGAACTTGAAAAAGATCCCCCAACGACGCGCCCTTCTCTGCTCATGCACACTGGCGAGCATCGCTTTTTCAATAAGCTTCCAGCTTCTTTCATCCGCCGGGCGATCCGACGCATTCCAATCATCTGCCATTGGTAGTCCTGCTTGGTTCAATTAATCGTTACGCACCCAACCAGACACGCAACTCCTCAAAACGATCAATTACAAGCGTCGGCTCATAGTCGCGCAACACTTCAATAGACTGAGCGCCATAGCTGACCGCAACCGAAGCTATCTGGGCTCTGCGTGCCATTTCCAGGTCAAACGGAGCATCTCCGATCATCAATGCTTTTGACGGATGGACGTCACAGTGCGCAAGAATCTCATTAAGCATTAAAGGATCCGGCTTGCTGGCCGTCTCGTCAGCGCAACGGGTCACGTCAAAGAAATCAATTAATCCTTTTGCTGCAAGCACCCGATCCAGACCTCTTCGACTTTTGCCGGTAGCCACTGCCAAACGATAGCCTTTGCGCCGGAAGGCTGCCAAGCCCTCAGCCACCCCACTAAAAAAGGGCGAAGGCTCTTGCTCACGCATAATGAAATGATCGCTATAACACTGCCGAAAGCGCTCTATATCCTTTTGAGTCATCTCTGGATAAAGCGTCTGAATGGCTTCTGGCAGGCCCAGCCCAATAATAGACTTGATCGACTGATCGCTTCGAACCGGAACCCCAAGATCAGCAGCAGCTGACTGCATAACCTCTACAATGCGACCGATCGAATCACAAAGCGTACCGTCCCAGTCAAATACTAGTAACTTGTAATCAGGCATCCAGGCGACTCAATGTAGCGGCCCAAACGTCATCAACGGGCGCTGTCAATTGTAATGTCTCTCCATCAGGAAGCGGCACCCTAAGACTGGCAGCATGCAAAAATAAACGCTTGCCACCCAGGTCCCGAATTTCCCTGGAAAATTCTTCATCGCCATATTTGGGATCACCTGCAATAGAGTGACCTGCATGTTTGGCATGAACCCGAATCTGGTGAGTACGCCCTGTAACCGGCTTTGCCTCCACCAAAGTTGCAAAATCATCATAGCGCCTAAGCACCTTGAATTCAGTTAGGGCATCCTTCCCCTCGACATTGACTTCAACCATACGCTCGCCAGAACGCAGATTGTTTTTCATCAAAGGTGCTCGAATCTGCTTTTTTGCTGCAGGCCAATGGCCACGAACCAGCGCATGGTAGCGCTTATCAACCCCATCACTACGCAGCGCTTCGTGTAAATGACGCAACATGCTGCGTCTCTTGGCAATCATAAGCAGGCCGGATGTATCCCGATCCAGGCGGTGAACCAACTCAAGATCTTTGGCATCAGGGCGAATCTGGCGAAAAACTTCTATGACGCCCAGGCTGACGCCACTTCCACCGTGAACAGCAATACCTGCTGGCTTGTTAATAACAATCAGCGTCTTGTCCTCATAGACGATTGCCGCTTCCATCAGCTCGGCAAGCGCCTGAGAGACAGGTGCTGGTTCATCTTTTTCCGGCAAACGCATCGGGGGAACACGAATGATATCGCCAGCCTGGAGTCGATAATCCGGCTTTATACGCCCTTTGTTAACGCGAACCTCGCCCTTGCGAAGTATTCTATAAATGAGGGTTTTCGGCGCACCCTTTAGCAAAGTACGCAGGTAATTATCGATACGCTGACCCGCTAGCTCTGAAGGAACTTCGAAGAGCTGCACGCCAATATTGGAAGAAGTAGGATTAGTCATTACCACATAATAGCAATTTCCACTTAATTGAAGCACTTAATGGTTGCTGTTATAGTCCCGGAAGCCAATAACCCTGGCATGACACAGAGCTTGCAAACCCGCTCCCTGTCATAAACATGTTCAGTGGACGTCAGGCCGTCCTTCGAGTGGTTCGTATGGCTAAGAGCAGTACACGTGCCGCTTAAAACAAAAGCCTTATAAAAACACCGTGCCCACTGTTGAAGGTGAGCACAAAAAATAACCGCTCCGGATTCTGCGAGCGGCACCAGGATTCCTGAAGGATACGTGAAGGGTGGAGATGTACCGCTGTTGAACTGTGTAGCCGGTAATGCCTGGCTTAGACGCTTATTCGTCCGCTTTCGATAGTTTATTCCTCCTCCTGACTGTTTGACGTTGCTGCTGTTACGACAGCAAGCAGGAGACGTAGTCGCGGCTCGGCATACAACCGAGTACTGCTGGACACAAAGACGGATGGCTCCGTTTTTGATACGACCCCAAGCACCGACCCTCGGCGAGTCGTGTGTGCCGAACGCCGTTTCCGGTAGCCCGGAAACCGACGGTATTACATGAAAAGAATGCTCATCAATGCCACGCAGCCTGAAGAGCTACGTGTTGCGTTAGTAGATGGCCAAAAACTATTTGATCTGGATATCGAGTCAGGGGCTCGTGAACAGAAAAAGGCTAATATTTATAAGGGCCGCATTACTCGCATCGAGCCCAGCCTTGAAGCAGCCTTTGTCGACTTCGGCTCAGAGCGTCATGGCTTTCTCCCCCTCAAAGAAATCTCTCGCGAATATTTCAAGAAAGCGCCAGAAGGCCGCATCAACATCAAGGAAGTCCTGTCCGAAGGCCAAGAAGTCATTGTTCAGGTTGAAAAGGAAGAGCGTGGCAACAAGGGCGCTGCGCTAACAACCTTTATCAGCTTGGCTGGCCGCTATCTGGTTCTGATGCCAAACAACCCACGAGCAGGCGGCATCTCTCGCCGGATTGAGGGCGAAGAACGTAACGAATTGCGCGAAGCCTTGAACGGACTGGATGCACCCGCCGACATGGGACTGATTGTTCGTACGGCAGGCCTTGGCCGTAGCACTGAAGAGCTGCAATGGGACCTCGATTACCTGCTTCAGCTCTGGTCTGCTATCAAGGAAGCCTCTATTGAGCGTAGCGCGCCGTTCCTGATATATCAGGAAAGCAACGTCATCATTCGAGCCATTCGTGATTACCTGCGCCAGGATATCGGCGAAGTTCTTATCGATAGCGTAGAAGCGCAGGAAGAAGCGTTGAGCTTCATCCGCCAGGTCATGCCTCAGTACCAGAGCAAGATCAAGCTCTACCAGGACAGCGTGCCTCTATTTAATCGCTTCCAGATCGAAAGCCAGATCGAAACAGCATTCCAGCGGGAAGTAAAATTGCCGTCTGGCGGCTCGATTGTAATCGACCCCACCGAAGCTCTAGTTTCGATCGATATCAACTCTGCGCGCGCCACTAAAGGCGGTGACATCGAAGAAACAGCGCTGCAGACAAACCTTGAGGCGGCTGAAGAGATTGCCCGCCAATTACGTTTGCGGGATATCGGTGGCCTGATCGTTATCGACTTTATCGATATGACGCCGGTGAAAAACCAACGCGCCGTAGAAGACCGCATGCGCGAAGCACTCGAAGCCGACCGTGCTCGCGTACAGATTGGCCGTATTTCTCGATTCGGTCTTTTGGAAATGTCTCGTCAGCGCCTACGCCCCTCTCTACGAGAGACCAGTGGGATTGTTTGCCCACGCTGTAACGGTCAAGGCATTATCCGAGACGTCGAATCCCTATCGCTTGCTATCTTGCGCCTGATTGAAGAAGAAGCTCTTAAAGATCGGACGGCGGAAGTCCGCGCACGTGTACCGCTGCAAGTTGCTTCTTTCCTATTAAATGAGAAGCGCAACAGCATTACCAAGATTGAATTACGCACCCGGGTTCGCATCATCATTCTTCCAGATGATCATATTGAAACCCCTCACTTTGAAGTCATACGCCTGCGTGATGACAATCCGGATCTGTTGAATGTGCAGTCCAGCTATGAAATGACTCATAGCGAAGCCGAAGAGATTCAGCCTGCAAGCGCTACTCGAACCCTTGTACGTCAGGAAGCCGCTGTGAAAGTTGCACCTGAACGAACGCCAGTGCCGCAAGTTGAAGCACCTGCCAAACCCGCACACCAGCCTGAACCCAGCCTGTTCAAGGGATTGGTAAGATCACTGGTCAGTCTGTTTGCTGGCAAGTCAGAAGAGCCCGTTGTCGCCGCTGAAACGAGCAAGTCGAACGGCGAACCACGTCGCACCGATGAGCGCCGTAATGGCCGCCAGCAAAATCGCCGCCGCGATAACCGTCGTGACGAAGAACGCAAACCACGTGAAGAGCGTCAGCCCCAGGCTCGCGACAACCGCGAAGAGCGTCCCACTCGCGAGGAACGTCAGCCACGTGCGGAGCGCCCTGCTCGCGAAGAGCGCCAGCCGGTACGAGAAGAGCGCCCAAGCCGGGAAGAGCGTACGCCGCGCGAAGAACGCCAGCCACGAGCTGAACGCCCCGCTCGTGAGGAGCGCCCTGCTCGCGAGGAGCGACAGCCACGTGAAGAGCGCCAGGCTCGTGAAGAACGTCCCGCCCGTGAGGAACGTGCAAACAAGGACGAGCGCCCTGCTCGCGAAGAGCAGCCCAACCGCAGCGATCGGCCTTCTCGCGCAGAGCGTCGTCAGGCCCGCGAGGAAGCCGAAACACGTCAGGATGCAACAGTCGAAGCTGAGCAACTAAACGATGACGAGCTAAATGATCAAAATGATGATCAAGATAACGACGAGCGTCCACGCCGCCGCTCCCGTGGTCAGCGCCGTCGTAGCAATCGACGCGAGCGTCAGCGCGATACTCATGGCGAGGCAAACGACAGCGACTCCGCTGCTCTGACCGAGGAATCAAATACTGACTCCCTAGCCAGCGCCACTGTAATTGCCGAGGTAGTTAATGCCCACGCGACTGAAGCTACAACGGTAGTTGAAAGAAAAGAGCCAAAACCGGTGTATCAGGAGGAAACAGAGGTAGTTAACCAAAGCGCTCCCACTACTCCTGCAGAGGAACAGCCTGTTATTGAAATGGTTAAACACGAGACCTCTTTGGAGACTCAACAAACCGTGGCGGTAATAGAGCAAAATACTCCCCAAACAGAACCGGTTAAAGCAGTTGTTGAAACAGCGCCTATACAGGAAGAGAAATTTGTAGCTCCAGTGGCCACTCCTTCTGAAGCGGAGCGGGTTACTCAAGAGAGCGAACGTACACCTGAAGCTGAAGAGCAGCCTAAGTTAACGCCGCCTTCTACTGGTCGCGCTCCTAACGATCCCCGTGAGCGCCGTCGCCGTCAGCGTGAAGCCGAGCGCTTGGCACGTGAACAGGAAGAAGCTGCAGCTGCGCAGGCTGCAACCAGTTCGTTCCCTGTAGCTAGCCTTTCTGCAGAGGTTACTGCGGTTGAGGAGCATACCTCTCCAATAATGGCCGCTGACTCAGAGCCTGTGGTTGAGGCTGCCCCAGCCACTGTCACAGATCAGGAGGTTTCGCAGACTCTGCGTGATGAGCAACTGCTGGATAGGCCTTTGGAAAAAAGCCAACCTGCGCCAACCGGTGAAATCGTAACGCCAAGCACTGAAAGCCTGAATCAGCTGCCGACGCAGATGGTTGAGCCTGCAGAAATCCCAGCGGACCCTGCTCGTTCAACGTCCGCCCCGGAGCAGCAACAGCCTCACCTGGAAACGATACAGGAGCCAAAAAAGTCATCTGAAGATGACGAGGACAAGCAGGTGCCTAAACCGCAGCCTTAAGCCTCACTAAATAAAAAGGGATGCATATGCATCCCTTTTTATTGCGCTGCGATAATCAACTGAGCGTTCCCGGCTCCATTTCCAACAGGATGCAAAACCGGCTTTCTATGTCAGCACGAATTTTCTGTGCCAGATTGACAATATCCTTACCAGATGCAGCGCCATGGTTAACCAGGACAAGCGCCTGCTGTGCATGCACTCCGGCATCTCCTTCACGAAAGCCTTTCCAACCTGCCTTGTCGATTAACCAACCAGCCGCAAGCTTCACTTGCTCGCTCGTTACAGGGTAAACAACCAAGTCGCTATAACGCTCTCTGAGCTTTGCGGCTAGCTCATTTGAAACCACAGGATTTTTAAAGAAGCTTCCTGCATTACCCAGCACCGCAGGGTCAGGTAGTTTTTCCTGCCGAATGCTTATAACAGCCTGACTTACTGCTCGCGGAGAAGGCTCATTAATCCCCTGCTCTGCTAGGCGCTTTCGGATAGGGCCGTAATCTAGGCGCAAAACCCCATGCCTGCTTAGATTGAATCGAACCCGAAGTATGATCCAGCGACCCGACTCTTGCTTGAACCGGCTTTCTCGATAACCGAAACAGCACTCTTCAAGGGTAAACTCATGGCATTGACCTGTCGTCCGATCCAGCGCTGTCAAGCTATTGAAGACATCCTTTAGCTCAACGCCATAAGCACCAATGTTCTGCATAGGGGAAGCGCCAACAGTCCCCGGTATAAGGCTCAAATTTTCTAACCCGCTCAGCCCCATATCCAATGAAGCTTCGACCAAGCCATGCCATGACTCGCCCGCCTCCGCCTCGACAACAGCATCTCCTTCTGCGCTCTCTTGCAGAAGACGAACACCCTGGCTACGCATATGCAGCACTAAGGCTCGGATATCCTCTGTCAACACGAGATTGCTGCCACCGCCAAGGATGTACAGCGGAACGCCTTGCTTGTCAGCAAACTTTATAGCCTCATGAACGTCATCGTCAGTGTGCGCTTCAGCGTAAAAGCGCGCCCGCACATTGAAACCAAACGTATTAAAAGGCTTGAGACAAACCCACTCACGCACTACCAGACTCAAGCCGCCTCCTTACTTCATGCACAAGCTCGTCGCATGCCTTTTCAAGCAAATCGATAACATGTGTAAAACCCGCATCCCCACCGAAATAGGGATCCGGCACCTCACTCACTTGAGAACCATAACGCTGAAGCAAAAGATCTACTTGGGCTGTAGAGTTAGAAGGGCGAAGCTCGGACAGGAAAACTATATTTTCATGGTCCATCGCCAGAATCAGATCAAACGAATAGAAATCCTCAGGCGTGACTTGTCGCGCGCGTAAACCTGACAGGTCATATCCCCGCCTTGCCCCTTCGCGGACAGAACGTGGATCAGGCGGCTTGCCTACGTGCCAATCGCCTGTTCCTGCCGAGTCGACAAAGACTTTCTCCAGCAGACCCGCCTTGGCGAGCTTATCGCGAAAAATAGCTTCGGCTGTAGGCGAACGACAGATGTTTCCCATGCAGACAAACAGGATACGCACTACTCGCCTCCTAGTATTCGGCGAACCCGCTCCAGATCTTCAAAGGTGTCTACTCCAGCCGCTGGTGCCTCAATAGCGTCCGCTACATGAATCCGCACACCATGCCAAAGCGCACGCAATTGCTCCAGGGCTTCCGTATTCTCAAGCCAGCACGCGCCCCACTGTACAAAGTCTCGCAGGAACGCCACTCGATAGGCATAGATGCCAATATGACGTCGGTACGGAACGTTTGGAGGCATAGCATCACGGCTTGTCGCAAAGGCATCACGCGCCCAAGGCATGGGCGCTCGACTAAACGACAAGGCCAGTCCGTTCTGATCACTTACAACCTTGACGACGTTCGGGTTAAATAACGTAGCAATATCGTGAATAGGCTCAGCCAGCGTAGCAATCCCCGCCTCAGGGTGAGCAGCAAGGTTTTGAGCAACCTGATTGATAATGGACGGTGGAACAAGTGGCTCGTCCCCCTGAACATTCACAATAATGGCATCGTCTGGCAACCCGATCAGCTCTACGACTTCTGCAAGCCTGTCGGTTCCCGAGGCATGATCGATACGCGTCAGCAGCGCATGTGCACCGAAACGCTCGCAGGCCGTCATGATATCCGCATGGTCCGTAGCGACTACTACCTGAGTGGCGCTACTTTTACTCGCCTGCTCCCAGACGTGCTGAATCATGGGCTTGCCCGCAATATCCTGCAGAGGCTTGCCAGGCAAACGGCTGGAGGCAAAACGAGCAGGAATGACTACGGTATACGAAGCGCTCATTTATCCAGACGCTCATCAACACTGAGTACGCGAGCCTCGCTTTCCAGCATGACCGGAATGCCATCCCGGATCGGATACGCAAGCCCCGCGGCCTTGCTAATCAACTCGCTCTTGTCTTCACTTAGCTTGAGTGGGCTCTTGGTAAGAGGACAGGCCAGGATGTCGAGAAGCTTAAGATCCATAAGGAATCCTTGTTGGGTAATTAAGTTATTGAGCCTGTAACGTGTCCAGCCGTCCATCCAGCCAGGAAATAAAGGCGGTCGAAGGCTGAGCATCTACGGCAAGATACCACCAATCAGGAGCTGCGAAAGCCTTGCATTTAACGGCATCCTTTTCAGTCATGATTAAAGGCAAAGCCGGCTGGAAACGTAGCCGCTCAGCGGTATAGACCGCATGGTCGGCAAAGGGATGGGTAATGGGTCGCCACTGTAACGATTCGAGCGTATTGAAGAAGCGATCAGGATTACCGATCCCAGCCAGCGCATGAACGTCCTGCCCAGGAGAGAAGTAGTTGAGGGGTCGGCGCTCACCTGTCATCAGGTTGATCAAGGCGGTCGGTCTTAGCTGAACTGAATAGCCATCTTCCGTATCACTAACGCCTCCATTATAAAGAATGGCATCAACACTCAGCAGACGCTCAATAGGTTCTCTAAGGGGGCCTGCCGGGAGGCATCGCTTGTTACCAAAGCCCCTCGCCGCATCTACCATGACAAGCTCAAGATCACGCGCAAGCGCATAATGCTGTAAACCATCGTCACTCAGAATGAGATCTAACGATTCAGTTCGCAATAATTCCTGAACCGCAGCGGGACGATCAGGCGCAATGACAAGAGGCACTTGGGTCCGCTGAACGATAAGCAATGGCTCGTCACCTGCAACGGCAGGTAGCTGGTCCGGCTTTACCCGCCAAGGAAAGTGTGGCGGCTTCGCACCATAGCCCCGACTTACGACGCCGACTCGCAAGCCACGGCGACGACAGTGCTCGATCAGCCAGAGAATCATTGGTGTTTTGCCTGTGCCACCAACAGTCAGATTCCCTACAACAAGCACAGGGACAGGCGAAGTAAAAACGCCCTTATCGCTTTCCAGAAAACGTTTCCGTTTTCGACGAGCAATATGACAATACAGGGCTTCTAAGGGTTTTAAAGCGTTCAGGGCTGGGTGACCACGGTACCAAGCCCTGAGAAGCCGTGAGGAAATACTCACTGTTTTTCTGCCTGAGCCCCAACTGTAGTGATGCGTATACGAGAAAAGCCCAGCTTTCCAGCCGCATCCATTGCTGTCACTACGGCCTGATGAGGCGTACGTCCATCAGCGGAAATAATCAGCGGCACCGTATTATCGCCGTTTGACTCACGCTGCAATGCAGTCATGAGCGAAGTCAGGTCGCTTTTGGCCAACGTCTGATCATTCAGCGAAATGACGCCCTCGGCTGAAATGCTGATCTCTAGATCCTTTGCAGCTGCTTCGGCAGGTTCTGCACTCTGCGCTTCTGGCAACTCAAGGTTCAACTGACTAGGCTTGTTGAACGTGGTGGTCACAACAAAGAACAACAGCAGAACAAACACAACATCGATCAGAGATGTCAAATTGACGGAGGCTTCATCTCTTGCAGCCCCGCCTGATTTACGACGGAACTTCACGCTTTGGTACCTTCAGTGACGAAGTCTACTTCGCGATCACCCTGAACAACCTCAACCAATTTGATGGACTCTTGCTCCATGGAGACAATCAGCTCATCAACGCGACGCAGCAGGAATCGATGGAAAAATACTGCGGGAATAGCCACGATCAGGCCCGCAGCAGTGGTTAGCAGCGCCTTGGAGATCCCTCCAGCCAACACCGGAGCATTAGCCAATCCGCTCTCCATAAAGGAGCTGAAGATTTCGATCATGCCGAATACAGTACCCAGCAGGCCCATCAACGGTGCCATAGCCGCAATGGTACCCAAGGTATTCAGATAGCGCTCCAGATCATGCACGATCCGGCTACCCGCCTCCTCAATCGCCTCCTTCATGACTTCACGACCGTGGCGAGAATTGGCAAGGCCTGCAGCCATTACCTCGCCCAGAGGAGAATTGGCACGTAACTCCTTGAGCTTCTCACTGGTCAACGAGTTATCTTGCAGCCACTTCCACACCTGAGCCAACAATTGTGGCGGAACGACCCGTGTGCGCCGCAGTGTCCATAACCGCTCAGCTACGATAGCCATACCTATGATAGAGCTTAAAATTATTGGCAGCATCATCCAGCCGCCTGCTTTGACAAGTTCGAACACGCCCTGAACCCTTTCCTTAAAAGTGCGCAACTCTATCACGAAGCGCCGGTCATTTTTCTTGCCAGAAATAACGCTTCTGACGAGCGCCTTGTGGCAAATCATGCTTACCGAGGGTAAATGATATTGCGCCGCTCAAGGCTGTATCGTAAATCTGGACGCCATGACGTTCATAACGACTGATCACTTGTGCATGTGGATGGCCAAAGTTGTTGTGAATTCCCCTCGAGATCAAGGCATATTCAGGTCGCACCACTTTAAGGAAAGATTCGCTTGAAGCGGTTCGACTGCCATGATGAGGCGCCAGCAACCACTGAGCATGAATATCCCGACCAGACTCTATAAGGCGACGCTCGGCCTTTTCGTCTATATCACCGGTAAGAAACAGGCGCTCGCCTGCTGCCTCAACCATAAGCACGCATGACGCAGCATTGCCTTTCATTAAGGGACTAGGTTGCCAGACAGTAAACATGACGCCCTCCCATACCCAGCGTTGATTATCCTCACAAGAAATAGGATGGAGACTGCCAGGAAGACGCTTCACTTCCCCGGTAATGACCTGATCGACTTTTATTCCTCCAAAGACAGCAGCGGCGCCTCCTGCATGATCTGCATCACCATGGCTGATCAACATCATATCCAAATGCCTGATTCCCATTGCCCTCAAATTAGGCACAACGACTCGCTCACCTGCGTCATAGCCTCGACCAAGCGGTCCGGCGTCATACAGTATCGAATGGCTTTTGGTTTGTATAAGTACGGATAAGCCCTGACCGACGTCCAGTACGACTACGTTTGCCAGCCCTGAGGCAGGCTGATTGACTGGCGGCCAAAATAAAGGAACCAACAGAAATGGTGCCAAGGGCCTGACCGGCAATCCGTCTGGTGCCAGCCATAGCAACACACCCAACATACCTAAAGCGACGGCCCATGCAGGCACCAGCAGCCCTTGCCAAGCTGGAGCCAGAACCGATAAGTACTGAAGAAACGTGAAAAGCCCGTCAAGAGTTGCTCCTGAGCACCACAACAGAAGCTTGCCCAAGGGAGGAATCGTCAGCAGAAATACAGCGCCAAGCAAGGCAGCTGGCACTACGAGAAAATCAACCCAAGGGACGGCAATAAGATTAGCAACTGGCCCGGACAGACTTACCGGCAGATCAAGAGCCAGCAAAACGGGTGCTAACCCTATCGCCATCATCCATTGGGCTCGCCCCCAACTACGCCAGGAATTCCATTGCCCCAACCGACCGGCAAAAATCCAGATCAATAAGCCAACCGCCATAAAGGACAACCAGAAACCTGGCGTCAGGCTTGCCAGAGGCTCAGCAGCCAGCACCACCGCCAAGGCAACTCCTACAGGTACCCATGCCCCGAGATAGCGAAAACGTAAACGCCAAAACGTAACAAGAGCAATCATGGCGCAAGCTCGTCTTACCGGAACGTCAAAACCAGCCAGAAACCCATATCCTGCCGCTGAAAGAAGTGCAGACACACAGGCAATCGGAAACCATGGTAAACGGGCGGGCCAGTACCCCAAACGCGCTAAACCAGCAACCAGCGCAAACACAAACCCAGAAAGCAATGTAATGTGCTGGCCGGAAATCACCATGAGATGGGTAGTGCCTGTAGTCTGCAGCAGCTGCCAATCCTGAGCTGAGATGCCTGAACCATCGCCCAAAACCAGCGCGGCCAGACCACCGTTTCGCTGAAAGGCATCAAGCTGCAATAGTTGCTGCCTTAACGCATCTCGCCAGGCATCCACGCTGGCCTGATGGGAAAGCCTCTGCCCTGCCTTTACAGCCCCACTCGCGCCGATCCGATGAGCCAACATCCAGGCTTCGCCATCCATCCCGCGGAAGTTATGGAGCCCGCCCGGCTTTTGCAGCTCGACAGCCAAGCGCCATCGCTCTCCCGATCGTACTGCTGGCGCATTCGACCATGTGACGCGTATACGGCTTGGTAAAGCCCCATGTCGACTTTGCGCGTCTTTCAACAGAAAACGTGTCGAGCCTTCACGTAATTCAGGAAGCCCTACGACAGTTCCTTCAAGCCAGACTACTCGACCATCCAAAGCATCAGCCAGACGATCATCGAGTGCCCACTGAGCGGACAAACAAGCCCAGCCAAAGCCCATCAAGAAGGCGCCTACTACATATAGACGAGGCAGAAAGATCAGACCTACCGAAACGATCAAGCAGGCAATAAGAACCTCTTGACCAGGTAATTCCGGCAGAAAACGCAGCGCCAGAAGGCCTGCAATGAATGCAACAATCCCTGTACGCATGACTCCGCTCCATCGAAGCCTGAGAATAAAAGCCCAGCATCCTGCCGAGCCTTGCCTTATGCGTTAGCCAAACGCCCCTCAGCTAACTTTAAGCAACGATCCATCTGGGCTGCGAGCGCCAGATCATGTGTCACTATCAGAAAGGCTGTACTCAGCGAGTCACTCAACTCAAGCATCAGTTCTTGAATGCTTTGAGCGGTATGCTGATCCAAATTGCCCGTGGGCTCATCCAGCAGAACCACCTTGGGTTGATTGATGAGCGCCCTGGCTATTGCAACTCGCTGTCTTTCACCGCCAGACAATTCAGCAGGCTTATGGCTCAAACGATGCCCTAACCCTACCCGCTTGAGCAATTGAGCGGCACGCTCTCTAGCCTCCGGGATTGAGGTAGATCCGATCAGCAAGGGCATGCAGACATTTTCTAATGCGCTGAACTCTGGAAGCAGGTGATGAAACTGATAGACGAAACCCATGGCGCGGTTACGCAGCAGGCCACGTGCTTTCTCACCAAGACGAGACAACTCTTCGCCCGCCAGCCACACACTGCCCTGAGAAGGCGTATCCAGACCGCCTAGCAAGTTCAGCAATGTAGTCTTACCTGAGCCGGAGCTTCCTACAATGGAAATACGCTCGCCCGGCTGCAGATTTAGATTGACGCCTGACAGCACCTCGACTGTCTCAGGCCCTTCTACATAGCGCTTACCAATATCAACGCAGCGTAACACGGCGCTATCAGTCATATCGCAATGCCTCGGCAGGCTCTGTACGTGATGCACGCCAAGCCGGATACAAGGTAGCCAAAAAGCTCATACACAATGCAGCACCACAGATAAGCATCACGTCGTTCAGCTGCAGATCAGAGGGCAGATTACTGATGAAGTACATGTCCGAGCCAAATATTTTGTGCCCGACAATACGCTCAAGCGCCGAAATCCACCGACTTACGTTGAGGGCGGCAATTACACCGAGCACGCCGCCGATAAACGTACCCACCACGCCGATGACAGTGCCCTGCACCATGAAGACAAACATGATCTGACGGGGCGTAGCGCCTAATGTACGCAAGATAGCTATATCCGCTTTTTTATCAGCGACAACCATGATCAGTGTTGCAATGATATTAAAGGCAGCTACAGCCACAATCAGCAGAAGCAGCAGGCCAATCATGGTCTTTTCCATGTTCATGGCCTGGAACAGACTGCCCTGGGTACTCGTCCAATCCTGCGCCTCATAACCTGCCCCAATGGCACCGGCGACCTGGCGAGAGTATTGGGGTGCCTTGAATAGATCATCAAATGCAAGGCGAACGCTTTGTACAAGCCCAGGCTCCCAGCCTTTCAACGGAGCTGCATCGGCCACATTGATCAGGCTTAGGGAACCGTCAAGTTCAGCACCCACCTTGAAAATACCTACGACTGTAAAGCGACGCATCCGCGGGGTGATATTACCTGCGGCGGACGTTACCTCTGGAACGATAATAGTAACCTTATCGCCCATACCAAGCTGGAACCGATGAGCCGTGATCTCACCGATAATAATGCCAAACTCGCCTGCCTTGAGGTTATCCAATTGCCCTTGAACCATCCGATCGCCAATGATCGAAACCTTGGGCTCAAGCTCTGGATCAACACCATCCACCAACAGCGGCTGCATACGACCGCGCTGCGATAACATGCCTTGCAGCTGGGTATAGGGAACTGCAGCCAGTACATGAGGCTGCTGAGCAGCCTTGTCGGCTACGCTTTTCCAGTCGGCAAACGGCTGTTCTGCACTTATGGTCGCATGGGGCACCATACCCAGAATTCGAGTGCGCATTTCCTGCTGAAAGCCGTTCATGACTGACAGCACAAGAATCATGGCCAACACACCCAGCGTCAGACCGATCATCGAGACCAGAGAAAAAAAGGAGATAAACGACTTACGGCGCTTTGCCCGTGTATATCGCAATCCAATGAAAAGAGATAAAGGTCTGAACATTTCGCCTTACACTGTTTCAGTAGAGGAAAGGCCGTCAGGCCGGAACCAGGCGGCCATCTTCCAGGCGCAAGATACGATCCATTTGACCCGCCAGCGATTGATCATGAGTCACTACGAGAAAGGTCGTACGCAAGGAAGTAGAAAGCTCAAGCATCATTTGCTGGATACCATGAGCCGTATGCTGGTCAAGGTTGCCCGTAGGCTCATCCAGCAACACGAGCTTGGGCTGATTGACCAATGCTCGTGCGATGGCAACTCGCTGGCGCTCGCCGCCTGATAGCTCAGCTGGTTTGTGACTCAGCCGATGCCCCAACCCTACTCGCTCCAGTAACGCAGAAGCTTTCTGCCGCGCATCTGCTATCGAGGCCCGTCCAATGAGCAACGGCATGCAGACATTTTCCAGCGCACTGAACTCCGGTAGCAGGTGATGAAACTGGTAGACGAACCCCATGGCGCGGTTACGCAACAAGCCCCGCGCCTTCTCATTGAGCGCTGAAAGCTCTTCACCGTCCAGCCATACGCTGCCTTGGCTAGGCGTATCGAGCCCGCCCAACAGATTCAGCAATGTGGTCTTTCCCGAGCCGGAGCTGCCTACGATCGATACACGCTCTCCAGGAAGCAGCTCCAACTCTACGCCAGTCAGGACGTTAACGGTCTGTGGACCTTCTTCGTAACGCTTGCCCAGATTCTGGCAGCGCAATACGGCTTGTTCACTCATAACGCAACGCCTCGGCAGGCTGGGTGCGTGCAGCACTCCAGGAAGGGTACAGGGTGGCAAGAAAACTCAGCAGTAAAGAGGCACCACACACCCATAAGACATCATTGAGCTGTAACTGGGATGGCAGATAATTAATGAAATACACCTGCGCATTCAGGAAGTGGTGTCCTGTCATTCGCTCCAGCCAGGCAATAAAGCCACTGACATTAAGTGCGGCAATGATGCCCAGTACGCAGCCCAGCAGAGTCCCGATCACGCCAATGAAGGTTCCCTGGACCATGAAAATAAACATGATCTGGCGTGGAGTAGCACCCAGCGTACGTAAAATGGCGATATCGGAGGTCTTGTCCGTTACGACCATGACTAACGTTGAGATGATGTTGAAAGCTGCCACTGCCACGATCAAAAGAAGCAGAAGACCAATCATGGTCTTTTCCATTCCAATAGCTTGATACAGGTTGCCATGGGTACGGGTCCAATCGCGCGCATAGAAGTCTTCGTTATCACTTGCCAGTGATCGAACAACATCCCACGAGACCTGAGGCGCCTTGAACAAATCGTGCAGTTTCAGGCGGATACCCTGAACCTGACTTGGCTGCCAGCGCTGCAGACGAGCTGCATCCTCAACATGGATCAAGCCCACCGAGCCATCTAGCTCCCCGGCTCCTACACTAAAGATACCGACGACAGTAAGTCGCTTCATACGCGGAAACATACCGGCAGGCGTCACAGCTACTTCAGGCGCGATATAAGTAACCTTGTCGCCTAGCTTTACGCCCAGTTTCTGCGCCGCCAATGTTCCGATAATGACGCCAAAACCACCTGGCTTCAGGTCAGTCAGCTTACCCTCACGCATGAAGTCGCTGATAATTGAAACCTTCGGCTCTTCATTCGGCTCGATCGCATTGAGAAGCACGGTCTGAACCGCTTTATCCTGAGTCAGCATGCCCTGTAGCTGAGTAAAAGGCGCAACGGCTGCTACCTGAGGATTCTTTTTGGCTTGATCGGCAACGATCCGCCAGTCATCAATCGGCTGATAGGACTCCAAAGTGGCATGAGGGATCATTCCCAGGACTCGATCACGCATCTCGCGATCGAACCCATTCATAACCGACAACACTACGATCATGACCAGCACACCCAGTGCTAATCCGACCATTGAGGTCAGCGAGATAAACGAAACGAAGTGATTTCTTCGCTTGGCACGCACATAACGCATGCCGATGTAGATAGGTAGTGGTCTAAACATATCCAGGCTTAAGCAGGAATGGGACGCAAGCGAGTCCTTATGGACAAGGGAAACGGCAAACAATACAGAGCAACCGTTTTAGTCCCAAGCTCGACTACACTCATATATGCAGCGTTCGCCACTTCAGGCAGAGCGAATCCCTGTTGCTTCACAGCCCCGACAAAGCGCCAGTTTACACACTGGCATGCCCCTATCAGCAGGCATTACACTCAACGCTTCGATCATCGCTGTGGGCTTACCATGACTACACCAGACGCGGATGAACGCCGCGAATACTATCGCATCACAGACTCGATCGCACTGGAAATCACCCCGATTACCGGGACAGAACAATCCGTCACGTCTAATGCGTCACCTTTGTTTGACCTGTTGAGCGAAATGCATCTTCTGGAGTTTGAATCACAGCATCTCTTGCGTAGCTTCAATGAGCGTGATCGCTCTATTGCAGCCTGCGTAAAGCTGCTCAACAAAAGAGTCGATCTTCTAGGGCAGGCACTTACCTGGAACTTGATACATGAGATTGGAGAGCCTAGACCTGTCGTGCTTTCCGAGGGGGGCATCAGCTTTCAGAACCCAGAGGCGTTTCCACTGGGTACCCAGATAAGCCTACGTATGATTCTGATGCCACAAGCCCTAGGCCTTGAGTTGAATGCCGAAGTTATTCATTGCCAGCCAGCTGCACCGGACGGCTATGAAATAGGCACCAGTTTTGTGGATATTAGCGATGCCCAGCGCCAACTGCTGGCTCGGCACATATTCAAGAAGCAGGCTCATGAGCGGCGTACGCTCAGAGCGCAACCCAAGGACGAACAGTGAGGTACTGGCTGGGTCTTTGGCTTGCGTTTGGCACAACAGCCATCTTTGCCGATACGCTCTCAATCCCTATTGGCCAGCAAGGCGACAGTCATGCTGCACTGCCCTACCCTGGACAGCTTCGCTCCGAAGTGCTCAATCGCTTCGGGTTGCCCGATATGGAACATCCAGCCGTAGGTAAGCCTCCCATCACTCGCTGGGACTATCGCGACTTCAGCGTCTATTTTGAAAACAACCGTGTTATTGATGCTGTTCGTGATCATCAGCCATCCAATCGTAGGGAAACACCATGACAGTCATTTACGGTCATCGAGGAGCCAAAGGCGAGGCACCTGAGAATACGCTGGCAAGCTTCGAGCAGTGCTTGCAGGCCGGTGTAAACCGCTGTGAGCTAGACCTTCACCTGTCCAATGATGGAGAGCTGATGGTTATTCACGACCCTACACTCAAGCGCACCACAGGCCGACGCGGCAAGGTCGCCGAGCTGCCAGCCGATACCCTTGTTACCTATGATGCCCGCATGGCAGGTCCATCATGGCCGCGGCCATGCCCCATTCCGCGCCTGGAAGAGCTTTTCGAACAGGTGGATTTCGAGCATTGGCAGCTTGAGGTCAAGAGTGCCTCGCGTGTCAGGGCAGCACGAACCGTCAAGGCGATAGACGAGCTGGCAAAACGCTTTAATCTCAGCGATCGGATTACAGTAACGTCAAGCTCGCGCGAAGTCCTAAGAGCCCTTAACCGGGACACGCCCTGGATTAAGCGAGGGCTGGTTGCAGAGTACGCCTGGCTGGATCCGTTAAAGGTAGCCGCTAGTTATAACTGCCATTTACTCGCACTCAACTGGGCGCTGTGCACGCCAGAACGTCTCTTAAAAGCCCAGCGCCAAGGCCTGCACGTATCGGTATGGACGGTGAATGAGCCTTCTTTGATGCGGCGCCTTATCGACTTTGGTGCCGATAGCTTGATTACGGATTATCCAGCACTGGCTAGAACCGTGCTGGATGACCATAAAACCTACACTAAACCGGCTTAGAAAAGCCGGTTTAGTCCATCAAAGGCTGCTACGCGATACGCTTCAGCCATGGTGGGGTAGTTGAATGTTGTATTGATGAAGTATTTGATGTTATTGCCTGGACCTTTCTGGTTCATGATGGCCTGTCCGATGTGCAAAATCTCGGATGCCTGGTCACCGAAGCAGTGAACGCCAAGTACTTCCAAGGTTTCGCGATGGAACAGAATCTTGAGCATACCCACAGGCTCACCTGAGATCTGCGCTCGCGCCATGCTCTTAAAGAAGGCCTTCCCGACCTCATAAGGCACCCTGGCCTGGGTCAGATCACGCTCATTTTTACCAAGAGAACTGATTTCAGGAATTGTATAAATCCCTGTAGGAATGTCGTCGACATAGCGCGCCGAATCGTCATCAAGAATATTGCCTGCCGCTGAACGCCCCTGGTCAAACGCAGCGCTGGCAAGGCTTGGCCAGCCGATGACGTCTCCAGCAGCCAGAATATTCGGGCAGCTGGTCCGGTAATTCTCATCCACGTTGATCTGGCCACGGCTATTCACTTCAATACCGACATTTTCCAGTGTTAATTGGTCGGTATTGCCGGTACGTCCGTTACACCACAGGAGCGCGTCAGCACGCAGCTTCTTGCCTGATTTCAGATGCAGGACGACCCCATGCTCCAGTCCTTCAATACGCTCGTACTCTTCATTATGGCGAATGAGTACATTATTGGTGCGCAAGTGATAGCTGAGTGCATCGGAAATTTCATCATCCAGAAAGCTGAGCAGCTGATCACGCGTATCGATCAGGTCAACAAGAACGCCTAGCCCACTGAAGATAGATGCATACTCACAACCAATAACGCCGGCCCCGTAAATGATCAGGCGCCGTGGCGTGTGGCTTAAGGTCAGAATGGTATCGCTGTCATAGACACGCGGATGGGAGAAATCAACATCAGCAGGGCGATAGGGACGCGAACCTGTGGCAATGACAATCTGCTTGCCGACCAGTTGTTCGGTTCCCCCATTAGGATTGATGACATTAATCGTGTGTTCATCAATAAAGCTTGCCGTTCCGAAATACACATCGACCCGGTTACGGGCAAAGTAGGACGTATGTGAGTTGACCTGCTTCCCAATGACACGCTCAGCGCTCTTGAGCACGTCCGGAAATGAAAACCAGCGAGGCTCGCCAATCGTACGGAACATCGGATTATTATTGAAATGAATGATCTGCTTGACTGAGTTACGCAGAGCCTTTGACGGAATGGTGCCCAGGTGGATGCAATTTCCCCCAATAACCTGGCGACTGTCCACGACCGCCACCCTGCGACCGTGCTTGGCTGCATTGATTGCAGCGCCCTCGCCTGCTGGGCCCGATCCCAGCACCACTACGTCATAGTTATAGACAGCCATGATTACTCCTCGAAAAAACGAACCGATCGCTCATGAGCGTCGAGCACATCATCGCCAGCTCTACGGCAACCCGATTTAAGCGATGATCTCTATATAGGGTACACCTATCCTCTTGTTGCGACCTTTCGTCACACTAGAAAAATCTTTTCATTTTAAAGCGATAAATAAAAACGGGAGCCTAAGCTCCCGTTTTCGTCTCTTTACAATAAATGCTTAAACAGTCGGATAAGCCGGTGGATTTACACCAGCCATTTCCTCAAGCACTCGAACAACCTGGCAGCTATAGCCGAATTCATTGTCGTACCAGACGTATAGAACGGCGCGGTTATCGCTACAGATGGTAGCGCCTGCATCGACTATACCTGCATGACGAGACCCAACGAAGTCGCTGGATACCACCTCAGGTGAGTTGACGAAATCGATCTGCTTGTGAAGATCCGAGTGCAGAGCCATGTAGCGTAGGTACTCGTTGATCTCTTCCTTACTGGTGCCTTTTTCAAGGTTCAGATTCAGGATGGCCATCGATACGTTTGGCGTGGGCACGCGAATGGCATTGCCTGTCAGCTTGCCAGCCAGCTCTGGTAACGCCTTGGCCACGGCCTTCGCAGCGCCAGTCTCGGTAATAACCATATTCAATGGCGCGCTACGACCGCGGCGATCACCCTTATGGAAGTTATCGATCAGGTTTTGGTCGTTGGTAAACGAGTGAACCGTTTCAACATGACCACTGATAATGCCGTACTTATCATTAACGGCCTTCAGGATCGGCACGATGGCATTGGTCGTGCAGGAAGCCGCCGTAACGATAGTATCTTCCGGGCTAATGGTGTTGTGATTGATGCCGTGAACGATGTTTTTGAGCGAGCCCTTACCAGGCGCTGTCAACACTACGCGGGATGCACCCGGGCACTTGAGATGCTGGAATAGTCCTTCGGCATCACGCCATTTACCGGTGTTATCAACAATAATCGCATCCTTGATACCGTACTGGGTGTAGTCCACCGCGGTCGGATCATTGGAATAAATTACCTGAATAAGCGTGCCATTGGCGCAGATTGTATTGTTGGTCTCGTCTACAGTAATAGTGCCCTCGAAGGAGCCATGTACTGAGTCACGACGCAACAGGCTGGCGCGCTTGACCAGATCGTTTTCGGCACCTTTGCGTACCACGATAGCGCGCAGACGCAGGCCGTCGCCACTGCCAGAGTGCTCGATAAGAATACGTGCAAGCAAACGTCCGATACGGCCAAAGCCATACAGAACTACATCAGTTCCCTGGCGCTTTTCGGTGCCCTGCTTACCTACAACGGCAGCCAATTCTTCGCGCAGGAATTCTTTTAGATCACGCCCTGCCCCCGCCTGCTTGAATTTCAAGCTCAGACGCGCCAAATCAATGGAGGCGGCACCTAGTTCAAGTTCACTAATAGCCTTAAGCAGCGGATAGGTATCGTGTACAGACAATGCAACATCATCGACCTGACGTGCAAAGCGATGCGCCTTAAGAATGGCGATCACTGAACGATTAACCAAACCACGCCCATATATAGAGGTCACAACATTATTATTACGGTAGAGCTGACCGATCAGCGGAATCATTGCCTCCGCAATCGCCTCACGATCGATCCATTCACCAAGACACTGGTCGGAGTTCTGACTCACGGTGATACCTTCCATATGTAGGGGCTAACAAAAGGAACTACATTATGACCGCACCTGCCTGAACCGGCAATCTTCGCGCGTCGATGCACTGACAGCGAGACGAGACCGTCGTTACAATCTCAACTCTGATTTTTTTCAACGGAGCCTAACCCGCGTGCCCGTTTTGCGTATTCCATCAATTCCTGATACCGCTGGACGGCAGCATTGGGGAAATCTCCCCGGAGCCGCGCTAAGTCTGGCCATCGCGGAGGCTGCAACTGCTGCAAGCCAACGCTTCACCTTACTTTTGACGCCGGATAGCCAAAGCGCCGAGCGCCTCGAACAGGAGCTACGATTCTTCGCCCCCAGGCTTCCCGTATTGCATTTCCCTGACTGGGAAACGTTGCCTTACGATATTTTTTCGCCGCACCAAGACATTATTTCCCAGCGTGTGGCTGCGCTCTATCGTCTTCCCGAGCTTGATCACGGCATTTTGGTAGTGCCTATTGCAACAGCCCTACATCGCATGGCACCTACTCGTTTTCTGTTAGGAAGCAGCCTTGTACTGGATATTGGCCAGCGCCTGGACGTAGAGGCGATGCGGGCTCGCCTGGAGGCAGCGGGTTATCGCTATGTCGATACCGTCTACGAGCATGGCGAATTTACAGTCCGTGGAGCACTGATCGATCTCTTCCCGATGGGTAGCAGCCTGCCGTATCGGATCGATTTGTTTGATGACGAAATTGAGACACTGCGCACATTTGATCCAGAGACACAGCGATCAATCGACAAGGTTGACTCAATCCGACTGCTTCCTGCACGAGAGTTTCCTCTGCATAAAGAGGCCATAACAGGGTTCAGGGCTCGCTTTCGGGAGCGCTTCGATGTGGATTATCGCCGCAGCCCTCTTTATCAAGATCTGGCGAGCGGCCTGACTCCAGCAGGTATTGAGTATTACCTACCACTATTCTTTGACGAGACATCGACGCTATTCGATTACTTGCCCCAAAGCGCTCAGGTCTTTTCGCTCCCTGGGATCGAACAGGCATCCGAGCAATTCTGGACAGACGTACGCACCCGATACGAAGATCGTCGTGTCGATCCGGAGCGTCCCCTGCTTCCGCCAGCTGAAGTTTTTCTTCCGGTAGAAGAGTGTTTTGGCCGCCTCAAGCAATGGCCACGAATTGTTATCAGCAGCGATGACATTGAATCAGGCGTAGGGCGTGAGCGTTTTTCAGCAAGGCCACTGCCTAATCTTGCCATTGAAGCCAAAGCCAGTCAGCCCTTGGCCGCTTTACAGAATTTCCTTGCCGACTTTAACGGACGCATTCTGTTTACAGCAGAGTCCGCCGGCAGACGCGAAGTACTGCTTGAGCTGCTGGCACGCATTAACCTGCGTCCTGCAACCGTAGAGGGCTGGGAAGGCTTTCAAGACACCGAAGAGCGCCTGTCGATTACGATTGCACCGCTCGATGAAGGCTTGTTACTCGAAAGGCCGGACGTTGCCCTGATTGCCGAGACCCCCCTGTTCGGCCAGCGAATCATGCAGCGCCGTCGCCGAGAAAAGCGCAGCGAGCATGGCGACAACGTCGTCAAGAACCTTACGGAGCTACGCGAAGGCGCACCGGTCGTCCATATCGATCATGGCGTTGGCCGCTATATGGGCCTGATAACGCTAGAGCTGGAAGGTCAGGCGCAAGAGTTTTTGCTACTGGAATATGCAGACGAAGCCAAGCTCTACGTGCCGGTTGCTAATCTGCATCTTATTGCCCGTTACTCAGGTGCTGACGATGCCCTCGCCCCGTTACACAGGCTAGGCTCAGAGACCTGGCAGAAAGCTAAACGCAAAGCCGCCGAGCAGGTGCGTGACGTTGCCGCTGAGCTCTTGGATGTTTATGCGCGCCGCGCCGCACGAGAAGGCTTTGCCTTCAACGATCCCAAGGCTGACTACGCAACCTTTGCAGCAGGCTTCCCTTTCGAGGAAACACCTGACCAACAAGTCGCCATCGATGCTGTATTGAAAGACATGCTGTCTGGCAAGCCTATGGATCGCCTGGTCTGTGGAGATGTAGGCTTCGGTAAAACTGAAGTGGCCATGCGAGCCGCGTTTGTAGCTGTACACAGCGGCAAGCAAGTTGCTGTTCTGGTTCCCACAACCCTACTGGCGCAGCAGCACTACAACAGTTTTCGCGACCGCTTTGCCGATTGGCCTGTGCGGGTTGAAGTCATGTCTCGCTTCAAATCTGCTAAAGATATTGAAAAGGCTGTGCAAGAGCTGGCTGACGGTAATATCGACATCATTATCGGAACGCACAAACTGCTGCAGGACGACGTGAAGTTCAAGAACCTAGGACTTGTCATCATCGATGAGGAGCACCGGTTCGGGGTACGCCAGAAAGAACAGTTCAAGGCGCTACGCAGTGAGGTCGATATCCTGACGCTAACGGCAACACCGATTCCCCGCACACTCAATATGGCGGTTGCGGGCATGCGTGATTTGTCCATCATCGCTACCCCACCGGCTCGACGGTTATCGGTGCGAACGTTTATCATGGAGCAGCAGAACGCTGTTATCAAGGAGGCGCTGCTTCGTGAGCTGCTGCGTGGCGGACAGGTCTACTACCTTCACAACGAAGTAAAGACCATTGAAAAGTGTGCACGTGATCTTGCTGAACTAGTGCCGGAAGCCCGTATCGGTATTGGCCATGGACAGATGCGAGAGCGAGAACTGGAACAGGTGATGAGCGACTTCTACCACAAGCGTTTTAATGTGCTTGTGGCGTCGACCATTATCGAGACCGGGATTGACGTGCCCAGCGCCAACACCATTATCATCGAGCGTGCAGACAAGTTCGGATTGGCTCAGCTACATCAGCTGCGCGGACGTGTTGGACGAAGCCACCACCAGGCTTACGCCTATCTGCTGACGCCCCCACGCAAAGGCATGACACCTGATGCCGAGAAACGCCTCGAAGCTATTGCAGGCGCACAGGATTTGGGTGCCGGCTTTATTCTGGCAACTCATGACCTTGAAATACGTGGCGCTGGCGAGCTGCTGGGAGAAGGCCAAAGCGGCCAGATTCAGGCGGTGGGCTTTACACTGTACATGGAAATGCTGGAGCGTGCCGTCAAGGCTATCCGCAAGGGTGAACAGCCGAATCTGGAACAACCTCTTGGAGGTGGCCCGGACATCAACCTACGGGTTCCCGCACTTATTCCCGAAGACTATCTGCCGGATGTCCACACGCGCTTGATCCTGTACAAGCGTATCGCCTCTGCAGCGGATGAGGATGCGCTAAAGGAATTGCAGGTAGAGATGATTGATCGCTTCGGCTTGCTGCCGAATGCCGTCAAGAATCTGGTTCGCCTGACCCTTATGAAGATCAAGGCAGAGGCCTTGGGCGTCGTGAAGGTCGATGCTGGTCCGCAAGGTGGTCGTATTGAGTTCACGCATGATACGAAAGTTGACCCGCTGGTCTTGGTCAAGATGATCCAAAGCCAGCCTAATAAGTATCGACTGGAGGGTGCGACCCTCTTTAAGTTCCAAGTACCAATGGAGCGTCCCGAGGAGCGCTTTAATATCATCGAAGCACTTTTCGAACGCTTGACTCCGACAGAAGCCTAGCCTGGAATTAGCCAGGCACCTATCTAGGTGCCTGGCTAACGGAGTTCAACCGGCCAATACCGATGCCAATACGGCTTTAACCCGTCCTATGCCTTCATGCAAAGCCTGTTCAATCTCAGCCATGGTGATAACGCCTGTTACTTTGCCCGCGGCTGGATTAACTATGAGTGCCAAACAGGCATAAGCCAGGTCTTGCTCGCGTGCCAACGCAGCCTCTGGCATAGCTGTCATACCCACGATGTCGCATCCGTCACGCTCCAAACGAACAATCTCCCCTGCTGTCTCCAGACGAGGCCCTTGTGTGCAGGCGTAGACGCCCTGATCACTATGCGCGTAGCCGTGCTGGCGCAGAGCACTGATCAGCTGCTGACGAAGCGTTTCATCATAGGGGTAACTGAAATCGATATGCGTTACGGCTTCTAGAGAACCCTCAAAAAACGTGTGTTCGCGCCCCCAGGTATAGTCGACGATCTGATGAGGCACGCAGAGATGTCCACTGCCCATAGCCGCATGGATACCCCCCACAGCATTGACAGCCAGAATAGCCTCAGCACCCGCATGCTTGAGTGCCCAGATATTGGCCCGGTAGTTGACCTGATGAGGAGGAATACGATGTGGGTGGCCATGGCGCGCCAGGAACAAGACCTCACGCCCCGCATAACGGCCTTTTAGAATATCAGCCGAAGGTGCCCCGTAAGGCGTGTTCATGCTGATGGATTCATCAAGCGTCAGACCTTCCAACTGCGTCAGGCCAGTCCCGCCGATAATGGCGTAAATGGTCATATGAACTCCTTAATCAACCAGACCTGCTTGACGCAGGATAGATAAAGCAGCAAGCCAGCGAGGCTGCTGACGATACTCAGTAGACGGAAATGCTCTCGCACGCATCACTTTCAGACGCTCTGATGGCTTGACCCTTAACCGTTGCAGAGCAGCCAGTGCCAGCTCAGCTGCTGCACGGTCATTACAAACAAGCCCCATATCACATCCAGCATTCAAGGCAGCCTGAACCCGCTCTGCAGCATTACCGGCGACATGTGCACCAGCCATAGACAAATCGTCGCTGAAAATAACGCCCTTGAAGCCCAGCTCACCACGAAGTATGTCCTGCAGCCAACGCTGCGAAAACCCAGCGGGTTGCTCATCTACGCTGGGGTAAATCACATGAGCAGGCATGATCGCATCTAACTGTCCACTCAACTGCCTGAACGGAACAAGATCAATAGCGTTAATAGCCTCAAGACTACGTTCGTCTCGCGGAATAGCCACGTGCGAGTCAGCCTCAGCCCAACCATGGCCGGGAAAATGCTTGCCCGTCGCCGCCATGCCAGCACGATGCATGCCGCGAATAAACGCTCCAGCTAGAGCACTAGCCTTTTCTGGCGCACCTTCAAAGGCTCGCTGGCCTATTACAGCGCTACGGCCATGATCCAGGTCCAAAACCGGAGCAAAGCTGAAGTCGAGCCCTACAGCCAGTACCTCTGTCGCCATCACCCACCCACACGCCTCGGCAAGATGCTCGGCCTCTGGATGATCGGCGAATCGCCGCATAGCGGGGAGACGAACGAAACCCTGTCGAAGCCTCTGGACACGCCCGCCTTCCTGATCGACTGCCAACAGCAGATCAGGCCGCTCGGCCCGTATGGCTTCGCACAATTCTCGCACCTGGCGAGGATGCTCGATATTACGAGCAAAAATGATGAGCCCACCCACTTCGGGCTGGCGCAGGAGGTGTCGGTCTTCAGCGGTCAGCCACGTTCCGCCGATATCCACCATTAATGAGCCTTGCATAGGCATCCCTGAGGCACAGAAAATAAGTAAGGCATGGTGCCCGTTCAACTCATTTCAATCAATGCGTCTAGGGTGCCTTTGCTGAAAGCGTGGCACATACTGGATTAGAAGCGTTGCGCGTCCTGGCTAGAAGACTTGCGAGGCTTGAACTGAGCGGACACAAGTGCCTGGTCAGTCATGGCGCTATCCGCCAGCATCCCACTGGCCATAAAAGGCACCATCAGACGTAACACCTGTTCTGTTGAGGTGTGCACGCCAAAGTCATTGTCCGCCATGGCCTTAAGCGCCTTGATGCCTGACATGCTGAACGCAGCCACACCTATCATGAAGTGGGCTCGCCAGAAGAGCTCCAAAGGCGGTATGGCTGGGGCGGCTACCGCAACCAACTCCATATAACGGCGAAATACTCGCCCATAGGCTTCTTCAAGATACTTCTTCAGATGTCCCTGACTTTCACTGAAAGCCAGCCCCAGAAGACGCATGAAGATAGAGAGGTCATTGCCGTGTCGCGGTTTGATAGCCAGCGCCTGATCTACTAGCAAATAAAGAAGCTCTTCCAGATCCGCTTTGTTACCTGACTTGCCGTATCGGCGATCCAGCTCGCTTTCCAAACAGGCACAGTAGGGGTCAAGGAACCGGGAGAATACTGCCTGTATAAGCGATTTCTTTGAACCAAAGTGATAGTTCACAGCAGCAAGGTTTACATTTGCCTTGCTGGTTATCAAACGGAGCGACGTTTCAGCAAAGCCACGCTCAGCAAAAAGTTGTTCAGCGGCATCCAATATCCGCTCGACCGTTTCGGATTGAGCCATTGCTTAACTACCTGATCGTAAAATGTTTTAAACATATGTTTAAAACATTTCTGCGTCAATGGTTAGTATTGTTAAAGGGTGTAATGGCATTTCGATGATGAAAAGTCAGTTGCCCTCAATCCAATACTGTATATAATCCCAGCAACTGTATATAAAGCCAGACACCTATCATGCTGAAATTAACGCCTAGACAGTCCGAAATTCTGAGCTTCATCAAGCGCTGCCTCGAAGAAAATGGTTTTCCACCTACTCGTGCGGAAATTGCTCAGAAGCTTGGCTTCAAATCTCCCAATGCGGCAGAAGAGCACCTCAAGGCACTTGCACGTAAGGGCGCGATTGAAATGACACCTGGCGCTTCCCGTGGAATTCGTATTCCCGGATTTGAGGCGAAGAAGCCAGCTGAAAGCGAGTTGCCAGTCATTGGCCGTGTTGCAGCAGGCGCCCCAATCCTGGCGCAGCAGCATGTAGAAGAAAACTGCAATATTAATCCTGACTTCTTTCAGCCACGTGCAGATTACCTCTTGAAGGTAGAAGGCATGAGCATGAAGAACATCGGCATTCTTGATGGAGACCTCTTAGCGGTTCATGTCACGCGCGAAGCCCGTAACGGACAAGTCGTAGTGGCTCGTGTAGGGGAAGAGGTAACGGTCAAACGCTTCAAGCGTGAGGGTGACAAGGTCTGGCTGATTGCCGAAAACCCTGACTTTCAACCCATTGAAGTGGACCTCAAGAAGCAGGACCTGGTCATCGAAGGCCTGAGCGTAGGTGTTATCAGGCGTTAATGAGTCAACGCATCTATAAGGAGGTGTTCAGTGCAATCTTTATTGCCACCGGATCATGGACAATTGCCGTTGTTTCATGACGCATTGGTTCAATCGTCGCTCAACCCGTTTCTAGCTGGACCTGCACAAGCTGTAACCCTTCCCGAGTGCTTTAGCGAAGTCATTCTAAACGGCGCCCAGGATCACTGCCTGCACTTGCTAGCGCCGATGCTGCGAGAGTTGAGTGATGAGCAGGACCCCCGGTGGTTGACGCTGATAGCACCCCCGACACTGCTAACCACTAAATGGCTGCGCTCAAGAGACTTAAACCTGAACAGGATCTTGCTATTACAGCCACGCCAGAGCATGCAGGCGCTAGAGCTGGCTTGTGAAGCATTGCGCTCAGGAAAAAGCCATACCGTAGTGAGCTGGCTCCATGGGATGAAGATTTCTGAGAAGAAAAAGCTGGCTCTGGCCGCTCAGACAGGAAACGCCCAAAGCCTTAACATCCGTTTAGGCTGATCAATGAAGAACGCGGGGAGTATCTTCGCGTTCGATCATATCTCCCTCGGCAAGGCGCCCCGCCATCTGCACGCCCAAGTTAAACATGGCCTTTGCCACTTCAACTTGTTGACCATGCAAGAAGTCCTTCGCATCGGAAGAAAACTCCAAGGTCACTAGTGCCTCTTCACCATCGGCACGACGCAAAACAATACGGCCATCAGCCAATTCGACAATTTCAAGATAAGACGTAGACATATGTGCATCTCCAGCAGGCGCTGGCATTGTAACAGTCGCACCTGCCCTTCCCTAGGCTCTATCGATTAACGTAACACAATAAAGATTAAAATGTCGTAAGGCAGCTCCTCGATCAAGCAAAGGCTGCTCGCTTTAGAGCCCACGACTTACCACTCCATCAACGCACCACGAAAGCGCAGCGCCAACTCCTTGATGTTTTTCCTCCAGACCTCAAGCTCAGCATGACCTAGCGGCATCTTCTCCTCATTCAGGCTAATGGACTCAATCAGGGGAAGGCTCGGATCGACTTTAGCTTGCTTGGATGGTTGCGGCGGCTTTTGCAATAGCGAAAATTCAGCAAGCAGCTGAGCCAGCCAGGTCTCTTTATAACTTGCTAACTCAAGCAGTTCGGCCAGCTCTGGACTCGGCGAATCCTTTAATGTTTCTGGGTTTAGAAACTGATCGACAGAAACTGCCTGCGCGTTAGGCATGCGGTAATAGCCTGCCACCTCATGGCACAAGCCTAAAACAGCACCATACAGATGAAACAACGTAGCTTCGCGCTCAGCTTGTATTTGCCCTTGGGCATTAATGCTTTGCTCTTGCTCAGCCTTACGCCATGACTCAAGGCTCAAACCGGCAAAGTACAGTTTCTGATTAGTACGCGTATAGATCTCATGAGACATGTATGAATCCTCCTGAGGCAGGGCAGCAATAGCCACCCCGCCAGAGAAACATTGATTACCAACCTGTGGGATTGGCAATCAATTGCAGCGCATCAACTACGCTTGTCTTCTACTTTCCACTTGCCATTGTCGAAATAGGCTTTCCAACCGGTCGGCTTGCCATTCTCCTCAGTCTGCACATATTGCTCCTTGGTCTTACGACTAAAGCGAATGACAGCAGAGCGGCCATCGGGGTCCTTGGCAGGTGCGCTTAATAGATAATGGTATTTCGGATCGATTTCATCCTTATGCGGCAACAGCTCACTGACCAGTGGCGCACGAGTCTCGCGGTTCTTTGGAAATTGGCTGGCTGCCAGGAACAGACCCGAGGCTCCATCTCGCAACACATACGTATCGTTGACCTTCTCGCACTTAAGCTCAGGCATGGCGATAGCATCCATCTTGGGTGGAGCTGGCTCACCATTCTTGAGCAGTTTGCGGGTGTTCTTGCACTCTGAATTGGTACATCCAAAGAACTTACCGAAACGACCAGTCTTGAGCTGCATTTCACTACCGCACTTATCGCACTCAAGCGAAGGACCTTCATAGCCCTTGATGCGATAGGTACCGGTCTCGACTTCGTAGCCTGTGCAATCAGGGTTGTTACCGCAGATATGAAGCTTGCGGTGCTCATCAACTAGATAAGCATCCATTGCGGTTCCGCAGATATCGCAGCGATGTTTGCTACGCAGCACACGTGATTCAGACTCACCCTCGTCGTCTTCGGCAATCTCGTCTCCAGGAACAAGGTTAATCGTTCCCTTGCAGCGCTCTTTGGGTGGAAGGGTATAACCCGAGCAACCCAGGAATACACCCGTGGACGCTGTTCGGATCATCATGGGCCGACCACAGGTTGGACATGGAATGTCCGTCAGGGTTGGCACATTGGCACGCATGCCTCCTTCAGCACTCTCAGCGGCCTCCAACTTTTTCTTGAAGTCGCCATAGAACTCGTCTAGCAGATTTTTCCAGTCGAGCTCACCCTGAGCTACGGTATCGAGATTGCCTTCCATGCTGGCAGTAAAACCGTAATCCATAAGATCAGAGAAGCTTTCACCCAACCGATCCGTAACAATATCGCCCATCTTTTCTGCATAGAAGCGGCGGTTATGCACAGTGGCATAGCCCCGATCTTGAATCGTAGAGATGATAGCCGCATACGTCGACGGACGACCGATCCCACGCTTTTCCAACTCCTTGACCAAACTGGCCTCAGAAAAGCGTGCAGGCGGCTTGGTAAAGTGCTGGCTGGGGTCAAGACGTAGCAGTTTCATCGAGTCGCCCTGATTCATTTCGGGCAGCACATCATCCTCGCCAGGCTTGCTCTGCTGGGCCAGTACTCGCGTAAAGCCATCGAACTTGAGAATTCGCCCTTTGGCGCGCAGTTCAAACTCACCAGCTTTTGCCGTAACCGACGTAGAGAGGTATTCAGCAGGAGGCATCTGGCATGCAATGAACTGACGCCAGATCAAGTCATACAGGCGTTCAGCGTCTCGCTCCATACCGGATAACTGATCCGGACGGGTGTTCACATCAGAAGGACGAATCGCTTCGTGGGCTTCCTGTGCGCCTTCCTTGCTGCTATAGAAATTAGGCTTGCTCGGCAAATACTTATCGCCAAACTCACCCTCAATGAATGCCCGCGCCATGGTAATGGCGTCATTGGACAGGTTCGTCGAGTCGGTACGCATGTATGTGATATAGCCAGCCTCATAAAGACGCTGTGCCATCATCATGGTTTTCTTTACACCAAACCCCAGTCGGTTACTGGCAGCCTGCTGCAACGTTGACGTAATGAACGGAGCGGAAGGTCGGCTACTGGTCGGCTTATCCTCGCGCTTGCTGATGCTGTAGCTGGAGGCCTTTAACTTTTCGACTGCTGCGCTTGCCTGAGCCTCATTCAGCGGCTTGAACGCTTCGCCATTCTGCCGAATAACTTCAAAGCGCACCTTGGCGCTCTTGGGGTTCGCCAAGTCAGCATGTACTTCCCAGTACTCCTCGGGAACAAAGGCGCGGATTTCTCGCTCACGCTCGACAAGCAACTTGACCGCAACGGACTGGACACGTCCGGCCGAAAGCCCTCGGGCAATCTTTTGCCATAGCAAAGGCGAGACCATGTAACCCACTACACGGTCCAGAAAACGTCTGGCCTGCTGCGCATTGACTCGATTGATGTCTAGATCGCCAGGCTTGGAGAAAGCATCCTGGATTGCTTTCTTGGTAATCTCGTTGAACACGACTCGCTTGAATCGACTCTCGTCACCACCAATGGCTTCGCGCAGGTGCCAGGCGATGGCTTCCCCCTCACGATCCAAGTCGGTTGCGAGGTAAACAGTGTCAGCTTCCTTAGCCAAACGCTTGAGTTCTTCGATCACCTTTTCCTTGCCAGGCAGGATCTCATAGTGCGCCTTCCAGCCATGCTCAGGGTCGACCCCCATACGAGCGACAAGCTGACGCTTAGCCTTTTCCTTTGGAGAAAGAGCTGGAGCTTCGGCAGCAGACTTGCGTCCTTTCGTGGCAGGCTCTTTTGACGCGCCGGCCGACCCACTGGTAGGCAGGTCACGGATATGGCCGATACTCGACTTCACCACGTACTGGTTGCCCAGATACTTGTTGATAGTCTTGGCCTTGGCCGGGGATTCCACGATGACCAGCGATTTGCCCATGTATCGGTTGATTCCTGCGTTATTAAAAGATGTAAAAAGAAAGGCGAGACAGTCTGACAGACATTTGGCAGTGACTGACGAACCATAACAGCATGGCTGTACGGCCCCGCTATATATAGTGGCTACTGGAGCAAGGTCAAGGCTGCATGTGATCAGCAAGCCCTAACGGATTCTCCTCAGCCTTTACCAAAGCAAAGCGGGGAACACGCTCGCTGTCCACCTCAACGCTCTCAAGAAACATACTGAGTGGACGTGCCCAGAGGCCATATTCACCATACAACGCCTGGTAAAAAACAAGTTCCTCTTCCGTTTCGGAATGCTTGGCCACGCCCAGCACGCGATACTCCTGCCCTTTGTAATGCCGATAGAGCCCAGGTTGTAAAGACATGTCTCCTCCAGAAAGAAAAACCGGGGCTAAGCCCCGGTTTCGGTAGCATACGAGTCATTGTCAGACGCGTTCGAACACCGTTGTAATGCCTTGACCCAAGCCAATACACATGGTTGCTACGCCCAGTACGCCACCCTTTTGTTTCATTACATTTAATAGCGTGCCGGAAATACGTGCTCCAGAGCAACCAAAGGGGTGACCTAAAGCGATAGCACCGCCGTGGAGATTGACTTTCTCCTCCATCTTATCGAGGAGTTTTAGGTCTTTGAGCACCGGTAGAGCTTGGGCTGCGAAAGCCTCGTTGAGTTCGACATAGTCGATATCATCCATCGACAGGCCGGCACGTTTGAGCGCCTTTTGAGTAGCAGGGACAGGACCATAGCCCATGATGGCAGGGTCTACACCAGCAACCGCCATGGCTCGGATACGCGCCAATGGTTGCAAGCCCAGATCCATTGCTCGCTGGCCAGACATAACGATCATACAGGAGGCCCCATCAGTAATCTGCGAGGATGTTCCAGCAGTGACTGTACCATCTTTCGGATTAAAAGCAGGCCTCAGCTCAGCCAAGCCTTCCACAGTGGTGTCAGGACGAATGGTTTCGTCATAGTCGAACATTTTTAGGAAGCCATTCTCGTCATGTCCTTCCATGGGAATGATCTCGTCCTTGAATGCACCGTCCTGCGTCGCCTTCCAGGCCAGTTGATGTGAACGATAGCCGAACTTATCCTGCGCTTCCCGGGTAATCCCGTGCATTTTGCCCAAAAGCTCAGCAGTCAGTCCCATCATGCCTGAAGCCTTAGCAGCATAAAGCGACATATGCGGATTTGGATCGACGCCATGCATCATGCTGACGTGCCCCATATGCTCGACCCCACCCACTACGAATACATCACCGTTCCCGGTCATGATGGCTTGGGCAGCTGTATGTAGCGCGCTCATTGAGGAACCGCAAAGACGGCTCACAGTTTGTCCTGCACTGGTATGAGGAATGGGAGTCATCAGGGACGCCATTCGGGCGATGTTCCACCCCTGCTCAAGCGTCTGGTTTACGCAACCCCAAATTACATCTTCCACTTCTGCCGGATTGATCTGCGGATTACGCGCCAGAAGCTGGGTAATCAGGTGAGCAGACATGTTTTCTGCTCGGGTGTTACGGTGCATGCCACCCTTGGAGCGGCCCATCGGTGTACGGCCAAAGTCGACGATGACAACGTCTCTTGGATTCAGGCTCATAAGAATTCTCGCTCTGTGCTGTCTGCGTTAACCAAAGAAGGACTGGCCGTTACGGGCCATTTCGCGCAGCTTTTCAGTCGGGTGATACAGCGGCCCCAGGTCAGCATACTGGTCGGCCAGCGCTACAAACTCGGCAAGGCCCAGGGAATCGATATAACGCAGCGCACCGCCCCGGAAGGGAGGGAAGCCAATGCCGTAGATCAAGCCCATGTCCGCTTCGGCAGCCGATTCAACAATGCCATCCTCCAGGCAACGGACAGTCTCCAGGCATAGCGGAATCATCATGCGCTGAATGATCTCGTCATCCGTAAATTCACGCTGTTCATACACGACAGGCTTGAGCAGTGCGTATGTTTCAGTATCAGCCACTTTCTTGGGCTTGCCCTTCTTATCGGTCTCGTAGACATAGAAACCCTTGCTGTTCTTCTGTCCAAGGCGCTTAGCCTCGTACAATGCATCAACGGCCGTCTTGCGGGTCTCCTTCATACGATCTGGAAAACCTTCCGCCATCACGTCGCGAGCGTGGTGCGCGGTATCCATACCTACGACATCCATCAGGTAAGCCGGTCCCATGGGCCAACCAAACTTCTCCATGAGTTTATCGATACGCTGGAAATCGGCCCCTTGCCCTACCAGGCCAGCAAAGCCGCCGAAGTAAGGGAACAGCACACGGTTTACCAGGAACCCTGGGCAGTCATTGACAACGATGGGGTTTTTACCCATTTTCTTGGCATAGGCCACAGTGGTCGCAATAGTCTTTTCGCTGGTCTTCTCACCTCGGATTACTTCTACCAGAGGCATCATATGCACTGGGTTGAAGAAGTGCATTCCGCAGAAATTTTCAGGTCGTTTTAGCGCCTGAGCGAGCAAGCTGATTGAGATAGTTGAGGTGTTGGAGGCCAGAATCGCGTCCTCACCGACATGGTCCTCGACCTCTGCCAGCACGGCCTGCTTGATCTTCGGGTTCTCAACCACAGCTTCGACCACGATATCCACTGACTTGAAGTCGCCATAGGACAAGGTCGGACGAATACGGTTGAGCGCTTCAGCCATTTTTACAGGCTCAAGACGGCCCTTCTCAACGCGTTTGTTAAGTAGCTTGCTCGCCTCATTTAGACCAAGCTCAATCGCATCCTCACGGATATCCTTCATGAGGATTGGGGTACCCTTAAGCGCAGACTGATAGGCAATACCACCGCCCATAATGCCTGCACCCAGCACGCTGGCCTGTTTAACGTTACCCGCCTGCTGATCGTAGACCTTGGCCTTCTTCTTCAGAAGCTGATCGTTCAGGAATAGGCCAATCAAACTTTGCGAAACGGTGGTTTTAGCCAGTTTTACAAACCCCTTGGCTTCAACCTCCAAAGCTTTTTCACGACCAAAGTTAGCGGCTTTCTGGATGGTCTTGATCGCCTCTACAGGCGCTGGATAGTTCGGACCTGCCTGGCCTGCCACATAGCCCTTGGCCGACTCGAACGCCATCATGGCTTCAATGGGGTTGAGCTTGAGCTTTTCAAGTTTAGGCTGACGGCGTGCTTTGTGATCAAGCTCACCGGCAATGGCTCGAAGTGCCAGATCCAGCGCAGCGGCCTGTAGATGTTCAGGTGCGACAACGGCGTCAGCAAGACCAACTTTAAGCGCCTCGGCAGCGGAGTTTTCCTTGCCTGAAGCGATCCATTCGATAGCGTTGTCGCTACCGATCAGACGAGGCAGGCGAACCGTCCCCCCGAATCCGGGATAGATACCCAACTTTACTTCTGGCAAGCCAACTTTCGCGGTCTCGCTCATCACACGAAAGTCTGCAGCCATAGCGATCTCCAGACCACCGCCGAGTGCAATGCCGTTGATTGCTGCCACAGTAGGCACATTAAGATCTTCGAAATCGTTGAAAATCCGATTAATCTCGAGGTTTGCCGCCAGCAACTCTTCGTCTGGCATACGGAAACTTTCGACGAACTCGGTGATGTCTGCCCCTACGAGGAAAACATCCTTTCCGCTACTGAGAATGACGGCCTTGACCGAAGCGTCAGCCTTGAGGGCATCGACAGCCTGGCGCAGCTCGTTCAAGGTCAGGCGATTAAATTTATTGACCGATTCGCCAGTAAGATCAAGCTTTAACTCGGCGATACCGTTTTCTAGAGCCTTAACCGTGATGGCTTTACCTTCGTAAATCATCAACTGATCTCCATACGTGGAAGCGGAACACTCACATCCAAGCCTTGTTGCCCATTCACTCAGGCAGCCAATGGCATGGCGTGATACTAGGATTCTTTAAGCCTGAACAAAGCAAAAGGGGCACTTCACAGTGACTTCCGCTCACTCGCCCAGGCATTACAGGGCCCGCAAGACAAACATCTGATTCATACAAGTGTTTGACAGCTCCTACACGATCATTCAAAACCTGCGTTATGTCAATTCGACCCACGCCTTAACGTGGCATAACATCTGTCTGCACCCAACTGGCAAAGGGCTGAAAATTTACCAATCTCTACAAAGGATAGGTGCAATTGACGCAGCTATCTGGTAACAACAGCGAGGCGCGACCCTTATAGCAAGGAGCAAGTACCGCTTGATGCGGTCCAAACGGTATCTGGATAGCAGGTGCGAATTGCACCAGACAGGCCATACTTGAAATGTTCGCCATCCTTAAGGAGGAGAAATAAAATGTCTTATAAACACATTCTGGTAGCCATCGACCTGACTGATGAATGCCACGCCGTAATCCGTCGTGCTGTCGATCTGGCTGCTGGCCTCCAAAGCAAGGTTTCCCTGGTGCACGTGGTCGAACCAATGGCTATGGCCTTCGGTGGTGACGTACCCATGGATCTTTCCTCCCTTCAACAGCAGCAGATCGAGCAGTCGCGTGAACGTCTGGACAGCTTTGTTGCGCAATACAGCCTTCTGGAGGGCCAGTGCCAATTAGCCTACGGCCAGCCACGCCAGGAAATTCACCGGTTTGCCCGTGAAAATGCCTGTGACCTGATTGTTGTTGGTAGTCACGGCCGTCATGGCCTCGCACTGCTGTTGGGTTCGACAGCCAATGACCTGCTACATGGTGCCCCTTGCGATACCCTGGCGGTCTCCCTGACCAGGAAGTAATACAAAAAAGGGCTCCCGAAGGAGCCCTTTTTCATTCTTCCAATTCAGCCCACCGTTCAAGTAACTGATCAAGCTCAAGCTGTAGCGCATCAAAGCGTTCTACAACTACACGCGTTGCTTCAAGTGGCTGTTGGTAGAACGCTGGGGCAGAGATCTGGCTCTGCAGGTTTGCCAGCTCACTTTCGGCAGCCTCTATCTGTGCCGGCAAGGCATCCAGCTCACGTTGCTCCTTATAACTGAGCTTTCGTTTAGCAGATGCCTGTGCTGCTACCTTGGGCGCTTCTTCAGGTGTCGATTGGGTATCAGGCATTTCGGATCTTGATTCCGCCCTCATGCCTGCCACGCCCAGCAAGCGAGGCGAACCGCCTTGGCGCAGCCAGTCCTGATAGCCACCGACATACTCACGAACCAGACCTTTACCCTCAAAAACCAGAGTACTGGTCACGACATTATCAAGGAATGCCCGGTCGTGGCTGACCATCAATACCGTGCCTTCGAAGCTGAGAAGCACCTCTTCCAGCAACTCCAATGTTTCCACATCAAGATCATTGGTAGGCTCGTCAAGCACCAGCAGGTTGGCAGGCTTGCTAAACAGCTTTGCCAGCAACAGGCGGGCACGCTCACCTCCCGAAAGCGCTTTTACAGGCGTTCGGGCACGCTGAGGACTAAAGAGGAAGTCCCCCAGATAACTCAATACATGACGATCCTGACCGTTGATCGTGATGAACTCACGCCCTTCAGCCATGTTGTCAATGACTGTCTTTTCAAGCTCAAGCGCGTGTCGAAGCTGGTCAAAATAAGCCACCTCAAGCTTGGTACCATGCACAATCTTGCCCGATGTCGGCTCAAGGTCACCCAGTAGCAGCTTGAGTAATGTCGTCTTGCCGGAGCCGTTAGGTCCTAATAGGCCAATCCTATCGCCTCGCTGCACTACGAGAGAAAAATCACGCAGGATTGCCTCACTGCCTGGGTGCGCATAATCGACATGCTCAGCCACAATGACCTGCTTGCCTGACTTGTCAGCGGTTTCCAATTGCAGATTGGCCTTCCCCTGCCGCTCGCGTCGCTCCCTACGCTCAAAGCGCATGGCTTTCAAGGCCCGTACACGCCCCTCGTTGCGGGTACGTCGAGCCTTGATCCCTTGACGAATCCAGGTTTCCTCCTGAGCCAAACGCTTATCAAACAGCGCATTGGCTGTCTCCTCTGCAGCCAGCTGTTGCTCCTTGTGCACCAGGAAACTGGCGTAATCGCCCGGCCAGTCGATCAGGTGTCCTCGGTCCAATTCCAGGATGCGTGTTGCCAGAGACTGCAGAAACGCCCGGTCGTGGGTAATAAAGAGTATCGCTCCTGGATACTGGCTCAGAGCCTCTTCCAGCCAGGCAATAGCCCCGATATCCAAGTGGTTGGTTGGCTCATCGAGCAAGAGCAAGTCAGGTTCGGCCACTAAAGCCTGCGCTAGCAGCACACGCCGACGCCAGCCGCCTGACAGCTCAGCAAGGGTTTTCTCGGCAGGCAACTGAAGGCGACTCAGTGTACTGTCTACCAGCTGCTGAAGTCGCCAGCCATCCTTGGCCTCCAAGTCCTGCTGAACCCGAGTCAAACGCGTCAGGTCCTCGTCGGTATGAATATTCTGGGACAGGCGATGATACTCAGCCAGCAACTCCCCTACCCCAGCCAATCCTTCGGCTACAACATCAAACACGGTCCGATCATCTGCCCGGGGCAATTCCTGGGGCAACTCTCCGATCTTGAGCGCCGGGGCGCGCCAGATCTCGCCATCGTCTGGCATCTGCTCGCCGTTAACCAGGCGTAGCATGCTGGACTTGCCGGTACCGTTGCGCCCGATCACGCAGACCCTCTCGCCCCGGGCGATCTGCCAGGACACGCCGTCCAGCAATGGCATGGCACCGAACGCCAGGGACACGCCGGTGAATTTGAGCAAGGTCATAGGCATCTCCAACAAAAAGGACGTGCATTCTAGTGCTCATACGCATGAACTGCATGCTTTCGTACAACAGACACTCAATGTTTTCGTACATATGACGACAAGGTTATTAGCCTGACCGCTGGTAGCTCACGTGCTTTCGTCACAATGGCTGACAGGCTAAAGTAACCGTCTCTGTGCGGCCGAGCCGCATTACCTAGTAGTCTTCTCCGGGAATCTCATGCGCGGCCGTCTGTTCAAGCTGTTGACCTGTGTCTTTGCTTCTCTCATTGGATTAGAAGCCGCCCAGGCGGCCCCCATTGAGCAACAACGTCTTTTATATGACCAAGCCAAGGCAGCGCTGGCCAAAGGAGACGCCACCGTCTATCTGCAGTCGCGCAGTGCACTTCAAGGGTATCCACTAGAGCCGTACCTGCAATACGACGAGCTTACCGCTCGCCTCAAGAGCGCCAGTAATACTGAGATTGAGGCTTTTCTTGCCGAGCACGGCGACTTGCCGCAGGCAGGCTGGATGAAGCTGCGCTGGTTGCGCTGGCTGTCCGAGCGTGGCGACTGGAGCACGTTTGATCGCTATTACGATGCCAAACTCAACTTTACGGAGTTGGACTGTCTGAATGCGCAACATCAAATCCAGGCAGGTCAGACAACACAGCCCTTCAAAACAGCCGAAAAGCTATGGCTGGTCGGCAAGTCTCAGCCAGCTGCTTGTGATGGTCTTTTTAGTGCCTGGGCTGCTCGCGGCCAAATGCCCGAGAGCATCGTTTGGAAACGCGCCAAGCTGGCTGCCGAAGCCCGCAATTATGGTCTCGTAACGCATTTGGCACAGCAGATGCCTACGCTGGGTACGTTTGCCACTCTGATGAGCGATGTAGCGCAGAAACCCCAGCAACTGTCAGATGTACAGCGTTTCACACGTTCCAGCGAAGCCATGGCAGATGTAGTAGGTCTGGGACTACGCCGCCTTGCCAAACAAGATCCGGAGAAAGCGCTGAGCCTGCTCGATATTTACAGTCAGCATCTGCCCTTCTCTCGTGACGAAAAAGTCTCCATAGCACGTGAAATCGGTCTAACCCTGGCCAAGAATTTTGACCCGCGGGCCCTGCCCCTTATGGAGCGCTACGACCCGGAGCTCCGTGATGACACGGTCAGTGAGTGGCGCGCCCGTCTTTTGTTACGCCTGGCTCGTTGGAAGGACGCTTACCAACTGATCCAGCGGTTCCCACCTTCACTTATGGAAACCAACCGCTGGCAATACTGGCGTGCCCGTACGCTGGAATTGTCTCAGCCGCAAAGTTCCAGTGTCCTGACTGGCTATCAGCCTGTTTCGCGCGAGCGCGATTTCTACGGGTTTCTTGCAGCTGATCGCATCAAGGCGCCCTATCAGCTGAATAACCGCCCGCTTGTGCTAAGTAACAGCCTTCGTAATCAGGTGCGCACCACACCGGGTATTCAGCGAGCTCTTGAGTTCTACGCACGGGGTGAGTTTGTAAATGCGCGGCGCGAGTGGTTCCATGTCAGCCGCAGTTTCAACCGAGACGAACTGGTTGCCCAAGCCCGCATGGCCTATGACATGCAATGGTACTTCCCTGCTATTCGCTCGATTAGCCTGGCAAAGTATTGGGACGATCTGGATATCCGTTTCCCTATGGCCTACCGCGACAGCTTTATTCGTGAAGCACGCCAGCGCGGACTGCATAGTAGTTGGGTCTTTGCCATTACCCGGCAGGAAAGCGGGTTTATGGCTGATGCTCGTTCAGGCGTCGGGGCTATGGGCCTGATGCAGCTGATGCCGGCGACGGCAAAACATACTGCCAGCAAATTCTCCATTCCACTGGCAAGTCCTCAATCAGCGCTCCAGCCAGACACAAACATCCAATTGGGCACAGCTTATTTGAGCATGGTTCATGCGCAATTCAACGGTAATCGTGTCTTAGCTTCAGCGGCTTACAATGCTGGTCCTGGGCGTGTAAAAAGATGGTTAAAAGATGCTCGGCATCTAGCCTTTGACGTCTGGGTAGAAACCATCCCCTTTGATGAGACACGCCAGTACGTGCAGAACGTATTGGCTTATGCAGTCATCTACGGGCAAAAGCTCAACACTCCCCAGCCATTGGTAGAGTGGCATGAGCGTTTCTTTGACGAGACGTGATTGATATGGCAGGAGCTGCATTGGCTTTGCAGTTTCTGCCTTGTTTCCTGCTGCAACGCTAATCTGCCACTAAGCGGCTGTGAATTTTCCTTAATCTCCGTATACTTCGCCGCTCTATTTTTTCCGCTATTGAACCGGAGAAACCCATGCTAAAGCGTTCCCTGGCCCTCGTGGCTGGTCTCACCCTGTGCGCCACTTCCCTTCTTACCCAGGCTGCAGAGGCGTTACGCGTCTCGGCTATACCAGATGAAGCACCAACCGAATTACTCCGCAAGTTCAAACCTCTAGGAGAATACCTAGAGAAGCAGATCGGCATGCCCGTTACATTCGTACCCGTTTCTGATTATGCCGGTGTAGTGGAAGCCTTGGCCGCTGACAGGCTAGATATGGCATGGCTAGGTGGATTTACGTTTGTGCAAGCGCAACTCAAAGCGCCCATGAATCCGCTGGTACAACGCGAAGAAGATCAGAAATTCACCAGCAAATTCATTACAGCCGATCCAGCTATCAAGTCGATTCAGGACCTGAAAGGCAAGACCTTTGCCTTTGGGTCGATTTCCTCCACCTCCGGCAGCCTGATGCCTCGTTACTTCATGCAGCAGGAAGGAGTCCTACCCGAACAGTTCTTCTCACGTGTAGCCTACTCTGGGGCACATGATGCTACTGCTGCCTGGGTCCAGGCTGGAAAAGTGGATGGAGGTGTTCTGAACGCCTCTGTTTGGCAAAAACTGGTTGATGCGAAAAAGATAGACACGGACAAGGTGAAAGTCTTTGCCACTACGCCGCCCTACTATGATTACAACTGGACAGTTAGAGGCAGTCTGGACCCGCAGCTGGCAGCCAAAATAAAGGCAGCCTTCCTTGCGCTGGATCCTTCCAAACCTGAAGACAAAGCCATCCTGGATCTACAGGCCGCCAGCCGTTTCGTAGAAACCTCTCCAGAAAACTATAAAGATATCGAAGCCTCTGCACGTGCGGCCGGTCTGTTGAAGTGAGCGTCCTGTTAACTGGCGTGGAGCTTCTTCACGCCAATGGCCATCGCGCGCTGTCAAACCTTGAACTGAATATTGCCAAAGGTGAACGCGTCGCGCTGATAGGTTCTTCCGGAGCAGGCAAGACCAGCCTGCTCCGCTTGCTGGCGACGAGCCACAAGCCAACAGCAGGACAGCTCACAGTACTACAGACCAACCCCTGGTCCCCAGGCATGTCCAGGCTGAAAGCGCTTCGTACGCGTATTGGCTTGATTCACCAGGCACCCCCACTTCCAGCGCGTCAACGTGTGATAACGGCAGTGCTGGCTGGACGCCTGGGCCAGTGGTCCTTATGGAAAAGCCTGATCAGCCTGGCCTATCCTTTGGATCGGCAGGGCGCTATGCAAGCGCTAGCAAAGCTTGATCTGGCTGAAAAGCTGTACCAGCGTTGCAACCAGCTTTCAGGTGGCCAGCTACAACGCGTGGGTATTGCACGTGTGCTCTATCAGGCACCCGAGCTGATACTGGCAGACGAGCCTGTTTCCGCTATGGATCCTGTATTGGCGAGTCACACCTTAAACATTCTGGCTCGCGATGCCGAATCACGAAACGCAACGCTAATTGCCAGTCTGCACAGCATAGACCTGGCGCTAAAGCACTTTCCACGCGTTATTGGCCTGCGCCAGGGCATAGTTGCGTTCGACAAGGCGACCCCAGATATCACGCCCGAAGATCTGGAAGCGTTATACGTCAATGAGCAATTAGCGCTGGACGAATCGCCTAAAACCGCTTTTATACCTGCCACATCGCGATGCTGACGACTGCTCTCCCACGTGACCCGGCAGCATTGCCTCGGCTAGGCATCAGCCTGCTGGCTTTGCTGCTGCTTTGGCCAGGATTCCACCTGTCCGAACTGGATATTCCAGGCTTATTCACGGGCGAAAACGCCAGGATCATGGGTAGCTTTCTGGCAGGCTTTTGGCCTCTGGCTTATGACTCAGAATTTCTCTCGATAGTCGGCAAGGCAATATTAGAAACCCTGGCCATCGCAACTGCCGGTATGACGCTCGCCTGGCTGGTCGCTTTTCCAGCAGCCCTACTGGCAACGCGCGCGCTTTCGGTGTCAGCCCTGCACCGACAAGGGCGTCCTTCGTGGCCGGGTCAAGTAATTCGCACTGTTGTCCGCATCATTTTGGTGGTGTTGCGCAGCATTCCCGAGATTGTCTGGGCCTTATTGTTTGTACGGGCCGTAGGTCTGGGCCCCACCGCAGGCGTGCTGGCTATTGCCATTACTTATGGCGGCATGCTGGGAAAGGTTTATGCCGAGATTTTCGAATCGGTCCCTGCCGACTCCACACGGGCGTTACTTCTAGGTGGCAGCTCGCGACTTCAGGCGTTCATGTATGGACTCCTTCCCGCCGCCAGCGGTGAGATGATTTCCTATACGATTTACCGCTGGGAATGCGCCATCCGTGCCTCAGTCGTCATGGGTTTTGTGGGTGCTGGCGGATTGGGCCAGCAGGTCGATCTGTCTCTCAGGATGTTTGCAGGTGGTGAAGTTGCCAGCCTTATGCTGACATTCCTGATTCTGGTCATGCTAGCTGACCTGATCAGCCGCTTACTGCGAGAGCCGCAACGATGAGGATCAAAGGCTTTTTCGCTTTTATCACTATGTTGGCAGCCATCGTCTCGTCCTTTGCCTACCTTGAGACAAATTTCGCCGAATTATTTTCGCGGACCTCTCTTGGGCAGATGGCAAAATTTGCCAAAGGCTTTCTCAGTCCAGACTTTTCCCATGCCCACTTAAGTACCATTGGCTGGGCGTCCCTGGAAACATTGGCCATGTCGGCTATGGGAACACTGGTAGCGGCTCTGTTAGGCATGGTGCTTGCGCTGCCCGCAGCAGGCCGACTCGGCAGTCTATTCAAGGCTTTTGCACGCCTCGTGCTCAATGCGCTGCGTGCTGTACCAGAGCTGGTATGGGCGGCCCTGATGGTTCTTGCTGCAGGTCTAGGGCCTAATGCTGGAACTCTTGCGCTGGCCTTGCATACGGCAGGCGTACTGGGTCGCCTGTTTGCCGAGGCACTGGAGAATACGCCTGCAGCGCCTAGTGAGGCGATCAGGCTTGCCGGCGGCGGACGCATTGCAGCCTTTACCTATGGCACCCTGCCAAACGTATGGCCTCAGCTACTCGCCTATACCCTCTACCGCTGGGAAAACAATATTCGCATGGCTACGATACTGGGATTCGTAGGAGCTGGTGGTCTTGGACAAATGCTTCAAATAAGCCTCAGTCTCTTTCAGCTGGCGCAGGCCGCAACCATTATTCTGGCCGTGCTGATTTTGGTACTGCTGGTAGACGCTTTTAGCGCCTGGATTCGGCAACGGTGGATCAGCCTCTGACCCACCCTGTCTGCCTTCTTATACTGCGGTCACGTCGCTGCTTCTGACTTGTATAAGTACCCAAGGAGCAACGACTACTGCCCAGAAAGTCGGGTCATTCATCAGAAAGTCCCGGGCTTCGTCCTCAGTTACTTTTCCTACCTGCCCAGACGCCAGCCAAGCAGACACCTTGGCAGTATTGTCTTGCACAATGGCTTCGGCCGCCTCGATCAGGTCTACATCAGCGCCTACCTGAAGTAATGCGCCCTTGGCAAAATGCGGCTGTAACTCCTGCCATCTGATTTCAGCGGTCTGACCTAACAAGGTAGCGTAGAGGGTATTGGTTTCGGACATTACTTCATCCTTATAAATTAAAGTGCCATGATAACGGCTGAACCTGCCATCGTCAGGATTGACAAGTTCTAGACCTGCTTTCAGCCTTATATCTGATACATGATGCGACAAAGTGTATCGATACAGTCGATGTGCCACTTTTCAATTCTGCAATCCGCGCTCTACACTCCGCACGTTGCGATGCCGATTTATCGTCATAACAAGAAAGTCAGCAATAAGAAAAATACTGCAATAAACGTTTGTGATCTGCCAAAACCAATAAGTATTTCGAGTGGAGCACTATGAATAAGGCAACTCAGCATCTCTCCCGACTCTTCGCCGCCATGGCCTTGGCTGGACTCACCAGCTATAGCGTTGCTGCCGATACAATCAAAATCGCTCTGGCCGGCCCGGTTACCGGTCCTGTAGCGCAATATGGGGAAATGGAATTTGTCGGCGCCAAGATGGCTATCGAGCAAATCAACAAGGCTGGCGGAGTTAACGGCCAGCAGCTCGAAGGCGTAGTCTACGACGATGCATGCGACCCAAAACAGGCGGTTGCCGTTGCCAACAAAATCGTCAACGACGAAGTAAAATTCGTGGTTGGCCACTTGTGCTCCAGCTCCACCCAGCCAGCGTCCGATATCTATGAGGACGAAGGCATCCTGATGATTACACCGGCCTCGACCAGCCCTGACCTTACGGCTCGCGGACATAAAATGATCTTCCGCACCATTGGTCTTGATAACATGCAGGGCCCTACTGCCGGCAAATACATTGTCGAGCATGTCAAACCCAAGACAGTAGCTGTCATTCACGACAAGCAGCAGTACGGTGAAGGGATTGCGACTGCCGTCAAGCAGACCCTTGAAGGCGCCAACGTTAAAGTTGCTGTGTTCGAAGGTATTAACGCAGGCGACAAAGACTTCTCCTCACTAATCTCCAAGCTGAAGCAGGCCGGCGCTGACTTTGTTTACTACGGCGGCTATCATCCAGAGCTAGGCCTTCTGATGCGTCAGTCTCAGGAGAAAGGTCTGAAAGTTCGCTTCATGGGCCCAGAAGGTGTAGGCAACTCCGAGATTTCTGCTATTGCAGGTAAATCATCAGAAGGCATGCTCGTCACACTGCCACGCTCCTTCGACCAGGATCCGAAAAACCAAGCGCTGGTAGAGGCATTCAAGGCCAAGAAGCAAGACCCCAGCGGCCCGTTCGTATTCCCTTCCTACGCCGCAGTGCAAGTTATTGCTGATGGCATCAAGAAGGCTGGCAATACCGAAGCCGAGGCCGTAGCAGAAGCCCTGCGTAGCAATACATTTAGCACACCTACTGGCGATCTGGCTTTTGACGAGAAAGGCGACCTGAAGAACTTCGAGTTCGTCGTCTATGAATGGCATGCCAACGGCACCAAGACTGAAGCCAAGTAACCGTTAAAGCAGGAACTTGCCAGCACTGTGTCTGGCAGGCGTCCTCAAAAGCCCACGGTATTCGCCGTGGGCTTTGTTCATTCCAAATGAGTAGGCGTGCCAAGGCGCCAAAAGCACTGTGGCCGCTATTCAGGAGAAAGTAATGCCTGAGCTCTACCACTACCTCCAACAGCTGGTAAACGGTTTAACCGTTGGCAGCACCTATGCTCTGATTGCTATTGGTTACACCATGGTGTACGGCATCATTGGCATGATCAACTTCGCCCATGGCGAGGTGTACATGATTGGCTCTTATGTAGCCTTTATCGTCATCGCTGGACTGGCGCTCATGGGTATCCATAGCTTGCCAATCATCATGATTGCTGCCTTTGCTGCCAGCATCATAGTTGCCAGTGCCTACGGCTACAGTATCGAGCGTATTGCCTATCGTCCGCTGCGCGGTAGTAATCGCCTGATTCCGCTGATCTCAGCCATTGGCATGTCAATCTTTCTGCAAAATGAAGTATTGCTGGCGCAAGACTCCAAGGACAAGGCAATCCCCAACCTGCTGCCCGGAAACATCATTTTCGGCACCGATGCCATGAGCGGGGTTGTCATCTCTTATATGCAGATACTGATCTTTGTGGTCACGCTACTGGCCATGCTTGGATTGACTCTTTTCATCTCGCGTTCGCGCCTCGGACGGGCCTGCCGTGCCTGCGCTGAAGATATCAAGATGGCTAACTTGCTCGGAATCAACACCAACAATATCATCGCATTGACCTTCGTTATCGGTGCAGCTCTGGCTGCCGTTGCCGCTGTATTGCTGGGCATGCAATACGGCGTGATTAACCCAAGCCTGGGCTTTCTGGCGGGCATCAAAGCGTTTACCGCAGCGGTACTGGGCGGTATTGGCAGCATTCCTGGCGCTATGCTGGGTGGGTTGGTACTGGGCGTGGCCGAAGCGTTTGGAGCCGATATTTTTGGTGATCAATATAAGGACGTAGTGGCGTTCACACTGCTTGTTCTTGTTTTGCTGTTCCGGCCGACCGGCATTCTGGGCCGTCCGGAGGTAGAAAAAGTATGAGCAGTACCTCATTCAACAAGCAGCTCAAGACGGCTTTTTTTAGTGCGTTACTTGTGATTGCTGTGGCCTACCCCGTCCTCGGGCTTAAACTGACCACGGTGGGTATCGGGCTTGAAGTGCATGGCGCCAGCTCAACCACTCTAGCTATTATTTTTGGCGCAGCTGTCCTGATGTTCATCTGGCAACTGGTACGTGACCGTATCCCTACGCCGCGCCGAGGCTATGGAAGCAAAAACTCGCCACTCACCCGGCTGGGCACCAAGCTCACTGAACCGTCCGTCCAGCGCTGGGTCATTCTTGGGCTTATTCTGGTCGCCTTGGTTTGGCCTTTTTGGGGCTCGCGGGGGGCCGTGGACATCGCCACGCTGATCCTTATCTACGTGATGCTAGGTCTTGGGCTGAATATCGTGGTAGGCCTGGCAGGGCTTCTCGATCTGGGCTACGTAGGCTTTTATGCTGTGGGCGCTTACAGCTATGCCCTGCTCTCTCATTATTATGGCCTTGGATTCTGGATTTGCCTCCCTATTGCCGGCCTGATGGCTGCGCTATTTGGTTTCTTATTGGGCTTTCCCGTGCTGCGCCTGAGAGGAGACTACCTGGCCATTGTGACGCTTGGTTTTGGCGAGATCATTCGTATCCTGCTGCGCAACCTTACCAGCATCACTGGCGGCCCTAATGGCATCAGCGGCATCGACAAGCCTACGCTTTTCAATCTGACATTCGAGCGCCGTGCACCGGAAGGCATGCAGACGTTTCACGAGTTCTTTGGGATCGCCTATAACTCGAATTACAAGGTGATCTTCCTTTATCTCGTTGCGTTGTTGCTCGTGCTACTTACGCTCTTTGTAATCAATCGGCTGCTGCGCATGCCCATTGGCCGAGCATGGGAAGCCCTACGCGAGGATGAAATTGCCTGTCGGGCATTGGGTTTGAATCCAACACTCATCAAATTATCCGCGTTTACGTTGGGTGCTTGTTTCGCGGGCTTTGCGGGCAGCTTTTTCGCGGCTCGCCAGGGGCTAGTATCACCAGAGTCGTTCACCTTTATCGAATCGGCCATCATTCTGGCGATTGTCGTTCTAGGCGGAATGGGTTCGCAGCTAGGCGTGATCCTGGCAGCTATTGTCATGATCCTGCTTCCAGAGTTAATGCGTGAATTTAGCGAATACCGCATGTTGATGTTTGGCGCCATGATGGTCCTGATGATGATCTGGCGGCCGCAAGGCCTGCTACCGATGCAGCGCCCCCATTTGGAGCTGCGCAAATGAACCAGCCTATTCTGCAGGCTAAAGGCCTGACCATGCGCTTTGGCGGTCTTCTGGCCGTCAATGGCGTCAATATCAGTGTCGACGAAAAACAGGTTGTCTCTTTGATAGGGCCAAACGGTGCTGGCAAGACCACCGTTTTCAACTGCCTGACCGGTTTCTATCAACCTACAGGAGGCGAGATCCTCCTCAGGGGCACGCCAATTCATGGCTTGCCTGGCCATCAGATTGCTCGCCGGGGCATTGTTCGTACCTTTCAGAACGTTCGACTGTTCAAGGAAATGACCGCGGTCGAAAACCTCTTGGTTGCCCAACATCGACACTTGAATACGAACTTTCTGGCTGGCCTTCTCAAGACCCCTGCATTTCGCCGGGCTGAAGCGGAGGCCATGGAGTTTGCCCGCCACTGGCTTGAGGAAGTTAACCTTACTGATGTGGCCAACCGTCCCGCGGGTAACTTGGCTTATGGTCAACAGCGCCGTCTTGAGATTGCTCGCTGCATGATGACGCGCCCTCAACTTCTCATGCTTGACGAGCCTGCTGCTGGCCTCAATCCTCGAGAGACAGATGATTTGAAAGCGTTGATTTCCCTGCTACGGGACCAGCATGGAGTTACCGTACTGCTCATTGAGCATGATATGCACTTGGTCATGAGCATCTCCGATCACATCGTCGTGATCAACCAGGGAAGCCCTTTGACCGATGGCACGCCAGAAGAAATTCGTAACAATCCTGACGTGATCAAAGCCTACCTGGGAGAAGCGTGATGCTGCAGTTTGAAAACGTTTCGACCTTCTATGGAAAAATCCAGGCCTTGCACGGGGTCAGTCTGTCCGTCAACAAAGGGGAGATCGTTACGCTCATTGGTGCCAATGGTGCGGGTAAGTCCACTCTTCTGATGACGTTATGCGGCTCTCCCAAAGCAGCCGAAGGCAGTATTCGTTACGAAGGAGAGGAGTTGGTCGGAAAGGACTCATCTGAAATCATGCGCAAGGGTATTGCAGTGGTGCCTGAAGGCCGCCGTGTCTTTGCTCGCCTGACAGTTGAAGAAAACCTCGCCATGGGCGGCTTTTTCACTGACAAGCATGCCTATGATAATCAGCTTGAGAAAGTACTTGGCCTATTCCCTCGCCTAAAGGAGCGCTACCATCAGCGCGGCGGCACCATGTCAGGCGGAGAGCAGCAGATGCTGGCCATTGGTCGCGCCATGATGAGCCACCCACGCCTGCTACTGCTTGACGAGCCCTCACTAGGCCTTGCACCCATCATCATCCAACAGATCTTCGATATCATCGAGCAGTTGCGTGAGGATGGCGTAACCGTCTTCCTAGTCGAGCAGAATGCCAACCAGGCACTCAAACTGGCAGATCGCGGCTACGTTCTGGAGAACGGCCATATCGTCATGCAGGATACGGGCGAAGCGCTATTAGCCAACCCGGACGTGCGTAAAGCCTACCTGGGGGGTTGAACATCGCTTGTGCGCTCTGTTCAAAAAGAGCGCACAAGTTCATTTCAGCCTTGTCCTAATCGATATAGCTCAGTAACGTTGCCACCCTCGTTTCAATGGAGAGCTCTCGATGTTAGCGCCACGCTTGCTGTTGCCCCTGACTTTACTGGCCACGCTGCTAGCAGGCTGCCATAGCACCCCAAGCGATAGCATCGCTTCGTCCAAGGCCTCTCAAGGTGTTCGCTTGCAGGGCGATCTTCGACTGGCAAACGATCAGCTGTTATTTCGCCCCTGCCAGGAGCAACGCTATTTTCAAATAGACGATGCGGCCAATACATCTATCATTAGCGATGCCCACGAACTGACAGCTGATAGCGGGGCCAATAGCCTGTTTGCAGATCTGCGCGGCAAGATGAAGTCGGGAGGCTCTGCTGGAAGCGACGGTGTATTTGCAGTATCTGAAGTATATCGCATGCAGTACACCGGACCCGGATGCTCGGATCCAAGCTTCAAGCGACTAACGCTTCGTGCGGCCGGTCATGCGCCCGAGTGGAACGTTGTCGTAAGCGGCCAAGGTATGGTTATAGCTTCAAGTGATCGCAGCCAACAGGCGCTCCCCTACCTACAGGAACAGTTACCGGATGGCAGACGCAGCCTCTCTACCGAGGCCAACGGTGAACATGTCGAGCTATGGGTAAGCCCGCAGCGTTGCGTTGATGAAAGCACAGGGACGGTCCAGTCTCTTCAGGCTGAATTGCGCGTTAACGGCAAAAGCATGTCAGGCTGTGCTCATTATGGTGGTGCAACTGACACCCATTAAAGCAACTCAATACGGCGTGCTGCAATCAAGCCTTTAGGCAGCACGCATTAAAGCCGGATCTTCTACCTGTCTCACGTCTAACAGCAAACCCAGCCTCTCTAAGTACCTCGTTTCAGCTATACAGCATAAAGTTTTGTTTAATATCTGTTTTAGCTGAATTATTTCATAGATCAGTCGACACCTTATAGGATGCCTTCGCCTCCAAGGGCGGCCATCCGGTATCAACACCTATACTCCAAAACCACTCTGTGCCGCTTTTGCCTACTATGCTCAGTACTGCTTTTACTCGCCGCGTATTCCCCTTGGTTACAGCGCTACTGTTTCTGATGTTTACGCTGACGTGTGGATTGTTGATCCATAATGCGCGTAGCCAGGACAAGCAAGCTCAGGCAGATACGTTGTACGCGGCCCAAAAAGCGCTTGAGGATTTGGATACAAGCATTAAGAAGGCTATATCGGACTATGCCAAATGGGGTGAGCTTTACAGGAACATGCACCTCAAGCTCAACGTCAACTGGGCCTATGACGGAGAGAATCTAGGCGAATCAATCTATGAGCTTTATGGTTTTCAGGGACTGCTGGTCTTAAACCCACAGGACGAAACAGTCTATTCATTGTTTGAAGGCGAACAGACGCCTCTTGATGCCAAACAATGGATACAAGGCGACCTTGAAGGACTGCTGAACAAAGCACGCGCCTCTGAAAATAAAGACGAGGTCCTCAGCCAGCTTCTTAAGGTTGATGGAATACCTGCCATCGTGGCCGCCGGATCCATTACGCCTGGAAAAGATCCAACCGTTAAAGAGCGACCCGGCCCGCAGTCAGTACTTCTTTTCGTCCATATCCTTACGCCTGATAAGTTGAAAGAGCTAGGCACGCAATACGGGTTGATCAATCTGCGAACCACACTAGCACCTCAGATTGATGGCTCGTCCACACTTCAACTTTCACCTGATGCTGATAGCTATCTTGCCTGGGACCCGCCCCGGCACGGAAAGGCATTGCTTGACTCAATCCTTCCATTTTTCGGTATCGCAGGACTCATGCTGATCGCATCGACCTGGCTGGTACTGCGCAATGCACTCGCTACAGCAAAGCTCATGGAAGCTCATTATCGTGAGCTGACTCGAAGCAAAGAGGCGCTGGCCATTAGTGAGGAACGCTTCAGGGATGTGGCAGAAGCTGCCTCGGATTGGCTATGGGAAGTTGATGCTAAATACTGCCTGACTTATCTCTCGGGCCGCTTCGAGGAAGTAACCGGCACTGCACCGGATCTATGGATCGGCAAAAGTCTTGATGAACTCTTATCGACAAACAACGAGCCGCTGACAATATGGTTGAGTCACCAGAAGGAAACTTCTGGTTCTTCCCCCCTTGTCTGCCACTACCATGATCGGCAAGGCAAAGAACGAACCTGCCGGGTTTCAGCGCGCCCGATAAAAGATGGAACCCAGGGTTTCCGGGGAACGGCTAGCGACATCACGGACGAGGTTAAGGCACTTGCACAGATAAAGCACCTCTCTCTGCATGATTCCCTCACCGATTTGCCTAATCGTAATCGCCTAAATGATTTCCTTAACAAGCATGTGGGCTCATCTACACGCCTCGCCCCTGTTGCCTTGTTAAGTATTGACCTTGACCGCTTCAAGCCAGTTAACGATGCACTGGGCCATGCAGCAGGGGACAGAGTACTTAGAGAGGTAGCCAAGCGCCTACGAAATTGTATCCGCGAAGCCGATTTGGTTGCTCGAATCGGTGGCGATGAATTTATCGTCGTCATGACGCGTGTTCAAGGACATGAAGAAATCTCAGCATTAAGCTCACGTATCATTGACCAGCTCCATCAGCCTATCCGGATTGAGGAGCAGACGGTGTTTATTGGAGGGAGTATCGGCGTTGCACTGGCTCCGTCTGATACTGACAAGGCCGAAGAACTTCTGCGACTGGCCGATATAGCGCTCTACCAATCCAAGGCTGCGGGCCGTAATACGTGGCGCTTTTATTCACATGAAATGAATGAGCTGATTATCAGCAGGCGGCGTTTAGAAAGTGACTTACGTCAGGCCTTGGAAAGAGACGAGCTAAGCCTCCACTTTCAACCGCGTTACTCCCTAACGGGAGATCGGCTGACTGGGTTTGAAGCATTATTACGCTGGCACCATCCTGAGCATGGTTTGCTAATGCCAGACCGTTTCATTGCACTGGCGGAAGACACCGGCCTTATCGTTCCTATCGGAAACTGGGTCTTGATGAGCGCGTGTAAGATAGCTGCGAGCTGGCCACAACCCGTAGGCATTTCGGTCAACCTTTCGCCGCGACAGTTCGGTCGACACGACCTGATCAACCAGGTACAGCACGCGCTGACTGAGAGCGGGCTGGATTCGTCCAGACTCGAGTTAGAGATTACTGAGCGCGTCATGCTGGATGATGCTGACGGAGCCCTGGAAACACTCAATAGTCTAAAGGCGCTGGGGCTGCGTCTCCATATGGATGACTTTGGAACAGGTTTCTCCTCTTTAGGGTACTTACGCAGCTATCCCTTCGACGGCATTAAGATTGACCGGAGCTTTGTTGCAGGCATCGGTAAAAACCCAGACGATCGCGCTATCGTCCAGGCCATTATCACACTAGGCCAATCCCTGGGCATGATCGTGACAGCAGAAGGCGTAGAAACGGCAGAGCAACTTGAACGCCTACGTGGCGATGCCTGTGATGAAGTACAGGGCTTTCACTTCAGCAAGGCATTGCCTGCGCATGAGCTTAGCTTGCTATTTGGTCAATGAAGCAGTGCCTAATGCTTATCAGCGCTCGGCAACAACTGTGATATCCGGCCCAGCTCCACGCCGCTGATTACGATCGTCACGCGGCGTCACCCCAAAGAAGTTTCGATAGGCGCTGGAAAAATGGGGCCCTGATGAAAAGCCACACGACAAACCAATCTGGATGATGGACTTGCTGGTTTGCATCAGCATCTTGCGCGCACGGTTCAGCCGAAGTTCCAGATAATACTGGCTTGGCACACGTGATAGATACTGCTTGAAGATCCGCTCAAGTTGGCGACGTGACACGCACACATGCTGTGCAATCTCGTCCGTGGTGAGCGGCTCTTCAATGTTGGCTTCCATGAGCATGACGGCCTGAGTCAATTTCGGGTGACTGGAGCCCAAGCGGTTTTTTAACGGGATACGCTGCCGCTCATTGCCTTCACGGATGCGCTCGACAACCAACTCCTCCGAGACAACACCGGCCAGATCGGCGCCATGGTCATGGCTTAGCATAGCCAAGACCATATCCAGAATAGCCAGGCCACCACAGGCAGAAAGTCGATCGCGATCCCACTCGAAAAGATGGTTAGTTGCGATAACCTTGGGGTACTGCTCGGCGAAATCATCCAGCCAGCGCCAATGCACCGCAGCCCGGTATCCATCGAGCAGACCTGACTGCGCCAAGGGAAACACACCAGCTGAAATGGCGCCTACCTGCACGCCGGATCGAGCACATTGCTTCAGGGCAGTACTTAATGAAGCCGAAAGTGATTTCGGAACTTCATCGGCAAGCAAAAACAGCCGCTGGTAGCGCTCTAACTGAGCAGACCATGAAACATGCGTCAACCGCTGTTCCGCCTGATCAATGCGAATCAGCTCAAGCACATACTCAGCACCAGATTGCTGACGTTGAGCCACTCGCAAGGCTTCTTCGGCCAGGGCAACCGTCAAGGGCCGGACTTCAGGCCAAATCAAAAAGCCTATACGGATGGCCATAATTTACTTCAAGCTGCCCGACAGGAATTGTTGAAGCCGCACACTGCTTGGATTAGCCAAGACCTCACGAGGATTACCAGACTCTTCAACACGTCCTTGATGCAAAAAGATAACCTGATTGGAAACCTCTCTGGCAAAGCCCATTTCATGGGTGACAACCACCATGGTACGCCCTTCAAGCGCCAGGTCACGCATAACCTTGAGTACATCACCTACCAGCTCAGGATCAAGGGCAGAGGTTGGCTCATCGAACAGCATGACTTCAGGCTCCATGGCCAAAGCGCGGGCTATCGCTACACGCTGCTGCTCGCCGCCTGACATATGAGCAGGGTACGCATCCTTACGATGGGATACCCCAACCTTGGCGAGATAGCGCTCGGCCCGCTCAATGGCCTCCGCTTTAGGGACGCCCAAGACATGGATCGGCGCCTCGATGACGTTTTGCATCACAGTCATGTGGGACCATAAGTTGAAATGCTGAAACACCATGGCCAGACGCGAACGCATCTTCTGAAGCTGCTTCGGATCTGCAGCTCTGAGCGCACCCTGCTTGGTAGGCTGCAGCTTAAGCTCTTCACCATTTAGCAGGATTTTGCCTGCATGAGGCTGCTCCAACATATTGATGCAACGAAGCAACGTCGACTTACCCGAGCCACTGGAGCCGATAATGCTGATGACATCGCCAGCCTTGGCTGCAAGCGAAACACCCTTGATCACCTCGTGATCACCGTAACGCTTGTGCAAATCCTGTATTTCAAGTTTGAACATGGTTTCAAAGCCTTGATTAGTCTAGCCAGTGCACGCCGCCCCGGCTCGTACCCGATATTTAATGTTTACGAGGTGCCAAATAGGCGAGCCAGCGCCGCTCGGCCAGTTTGAATAGCCGGACCAGGATGAACGTCAGGGCAAGATAGAAGATGCCTGCTGTTACATAGGCCTCGAAAGGCAAATAAAACTGGGAGTTTACAGTACGTGCCGCGCCCGTGATGTCGACCAAGGTTACGATTGAAGCCAAACTGGTCGTCTGCAGCATCATGATGACCTCATTACTGTACTGAGGTAGAGCACGACGCAATGCCGAAGGCAGTACGATTCGCCTATACATAAGCGCACGGGACATTCCCATTGCCTGAGCGGCTTCAATCTCACCATGCGGCGTTGCCTTCAAGCTACCCGCAATAATCTCGGCGGTATAAGCACTGGTATTGATGGCAAAGGCAAGGCAGGCACAAAACGTGGCATTCGACAGCCAAGGCCAGAGCCAACTTTCCCTTACTGCCTCGAATTGAGCCAGGCCGTAATAGATCAGGAAAAGCTGCACCAGCCCGGGGGTACCTCGGATTACGTAGGTATAAAGCCAGGCGGGAAAGTTGACGACTATTCGCCTGGATACGCGCATGAATGCCAGCGGGATGGCAACAGTCAGTCCAATGACCAGAGAAACGGCCAACAACTTTAAGGTAACCAGAAGACCGCTCAGGTAAAGCGGCAAATTCTCCCAAATGACGTTGTAGTCAAAGATCATAGGTCAGCCACCTTAACGCCTGCCGAGTAACGCTTTTCAACCAGCCGCAGCAGCAGTAGCGACACACTGGTAATAATCAGGTAAAGCGCCGCAACAGCCAGATAGAAGGTAAAGGGCTCGCGAGTCGCATCAGCCGCCTGCTTGGCCTTAAACATCATGTCCTGCAACCCTACCAGGGAAATCAGCGCTGTTGCCTTGGTCAGCACCAACCAATTGTTAGTAAACCCTGGAATAGCAAGTCGAATCATTTGCGGGACAAGAATTCGGAAAAACACTTGGGTGCTACGCATACCATAGGCGACACCGGCCTCAGCCTGCCCTTTTGGAATACCCAGGAAAGCACCACGAAAGGTTTCTGATAGATACGCGCCGAAAATAAAACCCAGCGTAAACACACCTGCCGCAAATGGATTGATATCGATGTAATCGTCGTACCCCACCATAGGTGCCAGACGATTAACCAGATCCTGACCACCATAGAAGATCAGAAGAATCAATACCAGGTCAGGTATACCCCGAATGACCGTCGAATACAGATCGCCCAGCCAAGCTAGCCAGCGTACCGGTGAAAGGCGAAAGGCCGCCCCAGCCAAGCCCAGGCCGCAAGCCAACACCATGGATATCAGGGCCAGCTGTATGGTAAGCCAGGCACCGTCGGCAATATTCGCCCCGTAGCCGTTAAGCATAGTGGACAACTCCTCAGCGCAACAGAATCAGGCGCCCAGATACAAAACAGGCGCGGTGGCAGTGAAGCCACCACGCCTCGTCAGGATTTCTTAATTTCCGTAGATATTGAAATTAAAGTATTGGTCCTGAATCTTTTTATAAGTGCCATTTTCACGAATGGTGCTTATTGCTGTATTCAGCTTTTCTTTAAGCTCGCCGTCGTTCTTGCGCACCGCAATACCGATGCCCTCACCGAAGTATTTGGGATCATTGAAATCAGGCCCGGCAAATGCGAATCCTTTACCCGTGTCGGTTTTCAGAAAACCATCATCCAGCAGCGTAGCGTCTGCCAATGTGCCATCGAGACGGCCCGCTGTCAGATCAAGATAGATCTCATTCTGGGAGCTGTAACGAGTAATACTTACGCCAGCAGGCTCCAGGACCTCAGTGGCAAAGCGGTCATGAATACTGCCGCGCTGCACACCCAGCTTCTTACCCTTGAGGTCGGTCTTGATATCGTTGACCTGAGCTCCCTCTTTCATGACCAGTTTGGCTGGCGAATTGTAGTATTTGTTGGTGAAGTCAACGGAGCGCTTACGCTCATCGGTAATGGACATTGATGACAGGATCATATCGATCTTGCGCACCTTGAGCGCAGGAATAAGCCCATCAAACTCTTGCTCAACCCATTGGCACTTGACCTTCATTTCGGCACAAAGCGCATTACCGATGTCATAGTCAAAACCTACAATGCTGCCATCAGCTGCTTTTGACGCAAAGGGTGGATACGCTGCTTCGATTCCAATGCGAACTGGCTTGCCATCGGCTGCCACGGATACGTTGGTGAGAACAGACAGCGCGAGAGCGCCAAGCAATGCCAGCTTTTTCATGCAAGCTCCTACGAAGGAATGGGCTGCGGACGTTAATAAATAGCCCAGGCCACCAATACGCATGGCAAGACAATATGCACATGCATGGCACCAGCAATGCAGCAGCGTGGGTAGCGGCATTCTAGCGGCAGCCTAGTAAGGGTTATTTCGTCTATGCGACAAGTAATTACAGAAGGGTTTTAAGCAGACCTAAATAGTCTTGACAGGCAATACGATAGCATGCTTGAAAAAAATTAAAAATAGATATACAGAGCAATAAGCGCGCCTAGGAAAAATAATTCCTTATGAAACCGCTGCTTAGCTTCAGATTTGCAGATGAATGAGCAGAAACAATGCCCAGAAATGAGGCCAAGGTGTTACCGATGACCTCACTCAGGGCAGTTGTCGTTACAGGGCTTATGCCACAGCCTGATTCATCCCACGATGGGTATCAATGAGTTGCTGAACAACGCCTGGATCAGCCAAGGTAGAAATGTCCCCTAGGGAATCATATTCACCCACTGCAATCTTGCGCAGGATTCTGCGCATGATTTTTCCCGAGCGCGTCTTTGGAAGGCCCGGTGCCCATTGAATGATATCAGGCGTTGCAATAGGACCTATATCCTTACGTATCCATTGCCTAAGCTCTTGCCGTAGCGCCTCTGAAGGCTCCTCGCCTGAATTGAGCGTGACATAGACGTAGATTCCCTGCCCCTTGAGATCATGAGGCATACCTACAACGGCAGCCTCAGCCACTTTGGGATGCGCAACCATGGAGCTTTCTATCTCTGCCGTTCCCATACGGTGGCCTGATACGTTAAGTACGTCATCGACACGGCCTGTGATCCAGTAATAACCATCTTCGTCGCGCCGGGCACCGTCCCCGGTAAAGTACATTCCTTTGAATGTCTTGAAGTAGGTGTCAACGAAACGATCGTGATCGCCATAAATAGTACGCGCCTGCCCTGGCCAGGAATCCAGGATGACCAGATTTCCCTCCGCCGCACCTTCAATAATATTGCCTTCATTATCAACAAGTGCCGGCTGAACGCCAAAGAAGGGCCGTGTCGCTGAGCCTGGTTTCAGGGCTGTAGCGCCCGGCAATGGGCTGATCAGAATCCCGCCCGTCTCGGTCTGCCACCACGTGTCAACAATAGGACAGCGCTCCTGCCCTACCGTCTTGTAGTACCACTGCCACGCCTCTGGGTTGATAGGCTCACCTACCGACCCTAGCAGGCGTAGGCTCTTGCCATCAGCCCCGCGCACCGCAGCATCCCCTTGAGCCATCATGGCCCGGATAGCTGTCGGAGCGGTATAAAGAATATTTACCTGATGCTTGTCGATGATCTGGGCAACGCGCGTCACGTCCGGATAGTTGGGAACGCCTTCGAAAAGCACTGTGGTGGCCCCATTGGCTAAGGGTCCGTATACGATATAGCTATGCCCGGTAATCCAACCTACATCGGCGGTACACCAGTACACCTCACCTGGCTTGTAGTCGAACACCCGCTCATGCGTTAGAGATGCATAAACCATATAACCGCCGGTAGTATGCATGACACCTTTGGGCTTCCCTGTAGACCCTGAGGTATACAGGATAAACAGAGGAGCCTCGGCACCCATCTCCTTGGGCTCACAATGGGCCGAAGCCACTTGAGTCACATCGTGGTACCAGACGTCACGGTGTGCATGCCAGGCAATAGGAGCGCCTGTCCGTTTGCATACGATGACTTTGCGAACACAGCATGTATCCGGATTGGTTAGCGCCTCATCGACATTAGCCTTCAAAGGTGTCTTCTTGCCGCCTCGAACGCCTTCATCTGCCGTAATGATGACTTTAGAGCGGCAGTCACTGATACGACCTGCCAGTGATTCGGGTGAGAACCCCCCAAAGACGACAGAGTGCACGGCGCCAATTCGCGCGCAGGCCAGCATGGCTACTACCGCTTCCGGGATCATCGGCATGTAAATAGTGACTACATCGCCACGGTGTACATCTTGGCCACGCAGTGCATTGGCAAACTTGCACACTTCCTCGTGTAACTCACGATAGGTAATGTGGCGATGCTCTGAAGGATCATCACCCTCCCAGATAATAGCCACCTGATCACCTCGAGTTTCGAGATGACGATCAAGGCAGTTGTAAGACGCGTTTAGCGTTCCATCGGCAAACCATTTGATATCAACATGGTGATCATCGAATGAGGTCTGCTTGACGCGGGTGAATGGCTTTGTCCAGCTGATACGTTGAGCCTGCTCTCGCCAGAAACCGTCTGGATTGATCACGGACTTCTGATATAGAGCCTTGTAGCTAGCATCGTCAGTCAGCGTCAGGGCAGCTACTTCAGGACGTACGGGATAGAGGGATGCAGCACTCATGGCGATTACCTCAACGGAGAAGTTTGTTGTTTTTGTAGTTCCGTTTTACTGACTGAGCGTCCTGACAACTATTCGACAAAGGTCTTAACGGCTGCCCTGGCTGTACAACTGATCAATAACAAACAAAGACTTAAAGTCTTAATGACATGCAGCTAAAACACGAACGGCTTGATCAAAGATCAATCATTTTATGATTTAGCCTTGGCAGAAGAGATAACACCTAGCAGACGCTTGTGCGTAGCAAACAAAACAGCTAGAGATCTGTTCTAAGAGAAATCTACCCGACCACGACCAGCTTTGACTGCACTGCGCTTGGTTTTCCCTTCGAGTCGCCGCTTCTTGGAAGCTAATGTGGGCTTGGTAGGACGACGCGGCTTTTGCACACGTGTAACGCCTTGGATTAACTCAGTCAACCGTAACAGGGCATCCTCGCGGTTTTGCTCCTGTGTTCTGTATTGCTGCGCCTTGAGCACAACGACACCTTCACGCGTAATGCGTGTGTCCTGCAAATTCAGAAGTCTTTCCTTATAGAGATCAGGCAGTGACGAGGCTCGAATATCGAAGCGCAAATGAATGGCGCTGGACACCTTGTTTACATTCTGACCACCAGCTCCCTGAGCACGCACTGCCGTCAATTCTACTTCGGCATCTGGCAAGGAAACGGTGTTGGATATACTGATCATTGGTTAATGGCCACACGCACAGACATACCTTAATAGACCTCAAGGGGACATGAGGGTTTAAGGATGTTAAAGAAACTAGAAGTCAGTGCCGCGCACTAACCACATACCCAGGAGTTCGGACAGGCTATCGAGGGGCTGATAGCCATTGGTGACAAGAGCTAACTGGCCCTCTCGCTCCGCCAGTAGAGTTGGGAAGCCCGCTATGCCCAAATTGAGTGCCCACTCGAAATCTTTCTGAGTTTCAGCTCTTGTTTCGGGCGCATCAAAGGCAGGAGCAAACTCAATTCCGGGCAATCCTGCTCTCTTTGCGAGATCAACCAGAACAGCCGGCTTCGTAACATCGCAGCTTTCTACGTAAAAAGCATGCTGGATGAGCTTCGCCAATGGCCATACCAGCTGCTCGTCCAGTCCTCTGGCTGCAACCAATGCACGACAGGCAGGCTCTGTATCGTAGACAAATCCATCCGGTAGCGCATTGTCGACAGCGAAGGGCTGACCCGTAGCTTCTTCAACAGCCTGCCAATAGGACAGAGTCCGTACACGGGCTACGGCATCCATAGCTGCCCGCTCTCTACGCAAGCCACCCACTACAATATGCATAGGCACATCGTAAAGACGCGCCTGCTCAGCCAACGCCTCCACTACAGGCGCGAATCCCCAGCACCAGGAACACATGGGATCCATCACATAGAGCAATCGCGCCTTCATGAATCAAGCCTCCTGCGATAGCTTAGAAACCTGTCGTGGATCCCGACCAAGAGGATGAGGCTGGTTACGCAGCTTAGCCAACTCGATCTGTTTCTGACGTTCGCGTGCACTGGTACGCGTTTTTTCTGGCAACGAATCCCAGCAATGAGGGCAGCTAATACCCGGCACGTAGTGTTCAGACTCCCGGTCCGCAGTCGATATGGGTGTCCGGCAAGCATGACACTGGTCATATTCCCCTTCACTCAAATCGTGCCTGACGGTTACACGGTTATCGAATACGAAACAGTCGCCCTGCCAGAGGCTTTCCTCCTGCGGAACGTCCTCCAGATACTTGAGAATACCGCCCTTAAGATGGTAGACCTCTTCGAACCCCTCGTTAAGCATAAAGCTCGAAGCTTTCTCACACCGTATGCCACCCGTGCAGAACATAGCCACTTTCTTATGGCGCGCAGGATCGAAGTTCTGTCGGACGTACTGAGGGAATTCACGAAAGGATTTAGTCTTAGGGTCCACGGCATTGGTAAAAGTACCAATGCCTACCTCATAGTCATTGCGCGTATCAATCAACACAACATCAGGGTCTGAAATAAGCGCATTCCAGTCCTTCGGGTCTACGTAGGTCCCAACCTTCTTGTTGGGGTCCACGCCTGGCACACCCAACGTAACGATTTCTTTCTTGAGCTTGACCTTGGTCCGATAAAACGGCTGCTCATCGCAATAGGATTCTTTGTGCTCAAGATCTACCAGGCGCGGATCAGCCTTTAAAAAAGCTAAAACCGCATCAATTCCGGTCCGCGAACCGGCAATTGTGCCATTAATGCCCTCTTCCGCCAGCAGCAAGGTGCCTTTTACCTCATTGGCCAGCAGGGCATTGAGCAAGGGCTCACGCCGCTCGACGTAATCCTCAAGGGTAACGAACTTATAAAGTGCAGCTACTACAATAGAACTAGACATGTCGACCTCTCCAGTGGTCGTCCTCGTAAGGGACGGACCGGTTAATGCACAACGCCGGCTTTGGCCGGCGCTGGGGCGACAAGTCTAAGGAAGCGGAACGAACTTGAACAGAGCCTGCAAGCGGATCACAGTGGCTTCTAGCCCTGCAAACCATCGTGCTTACTGCCACCACGGCAAGTCGGCGAGTCAGGCGCCATTCCCTGCTTAGTCCACTCATCAGGGGTATAGGTATGAAGGGCCAGGGCATGAAACTCCCCCATCAACCCACCGAGCGCACCGTAGACTTTTTGATGGCGCTTTACCGCATTCAGACCTTCAAATTGCTCACTGACGACTACGGCCTTGTAATGAGTTTCCTGGCCACGGCTGTGCATGTGGCTTTCGTCCACAACATCAAGATACTGTGGTTGCAACATACTTAGAGTTGAAAGAATACGGTCGCGCATACTCATGGATAGGTCTCACTTATTTCTTAGAATTTCCACCTTCAGGAGCCGCTTGCGGCTTGACTCCAAGCTCCTTATCCATATCGCTTAACAGCTTGTTGACCTGAGGAACTGCCTGCTCGAGTTTGGCTTGGGTCAGCTGGGCAGACTGCATAGAAATCTGCGGCAGTGTATTCATCATTTTCTTGCCGAGTGGGGACTGATAAAAATTAATCAGATCCTTTAGCTCGGCTTCACTGAAGCTTTGCGTATAGAGCTTAACTAAGTCGGGCTTGACCTGGTCCCAACCTATGGATTTATCGAGTGTTGTATTGGCACGTGCAACATAGCTTTCTAAAACAGCTTTCTTGTTTGGCGCCTTGGCTTGAGCAAAATGCTGATCGAACAATTCATGCACCTGGGCATAAACCGGTGTAGTGAGCTTGTCGGCGTTGGCCAGCTTTAGAAAGCGCTCGGCCTGGGCAGCATGGCTAGCCGCGTCAGCCATGGCGAAGCCACTGACGCCAGAGAGCATCACAGCGGTGCAGACAGCACGAAAAGTCTTCATCGGACATCCTTTAAACATGAATAGCGATAGCTAAAGATCTGTATTCTGCCCACGTGTCCCAAGATGACTCAAGTTGTATTCCGGCTCTGTTCAGGGAAGCTTCAGCATGTTCAATGATAAAGCCTTATTGAAGGTATGACCCGAACTACGCTTTCGGAACCCAGCTCGGCTCTACGTAGACTAATCACCGATAAGCGCTAGCCTTGGCTTTACCAATATTCATTACTACATGAATGACCGGTCACCAGCCAACGCAACGAATACACACAAACCGCATGCAGGAGAGCGTCATGAGCCGCACCGAAACTGACAGTCTGGGCCCTGTAGAAGTTGACGAGAATGCTTATTGGGGAGCTCAGACACAACGCTCCATGGAGAACTTTGCTATTGGAGGCCAGAGAATGCCTCTGGCAATCGTGCATGCTCTTACGCTAATTAAAAAAGCAGCTGCCCGGGTTAACGCTGGGCTCGGTGAATTACCGCAGGAAATAGCTGATCTCATTGAGCAATCAAGCACTGAAATACTTGAAGGGTGTCATGATGATCAGTTCCCCTTGGTAGTGTGGCAAACCGGTAGCGGCACCCAAAGCAATATGAACGTCAATGAGGTCATTGCCGGACGTGCTAACGAAATTGCAGGTCATGGCAAGGGCGGCAAGAAGCCTGTGCATCCGAACGACCATGTCAATCGCGGCCAAAGCTCCAACGACTGCTTCCCGACTGCGATGCATATCGCAACTGCGCAAGCCGTGCTTAATGATCTACTGCCTGCCATTGATGAGCTTTCTGGAGGTTTAGCCCAGCAGGCTGCACGTCATATGGGCTTGGTCAAGACTGGCCGTACACATATGATGGACGCTACTCCCATCACCTTTGGCCAAGAATTATCGGCCTATGTCGCTCAGCTCGATATTGCCCAGAGTGCTATTCGTGCAGCCCTACCTGCTGTTTATGAACTTGCCCAGGGCGGAACTGCAGTAGGTACTGGCCTTAACTCGCCCAAAGGCTTTGACGAGGCTATTGCAAAAGAGCTGGCATCGCTCACCAATCTTCCCTTTGTAACAGCGCCCAACAAATTTGCCGCACTGGCAGGACACGAGCCGCTTACAGCACTTTCCGGCGCGCTAAAGACCTTAGCGGTAGCGCTCATGAAGATTGGTAATGACTTACGCTTGCTGGGTTCTGGTCCAAGAGCAGGCTTTGCTGAAGTCAAGCTGCCAGCTAATGAACCTGGAAGCTCCATCATGCCTGGCAAGGTCAATCCAACACAGGCAGAAGCCCTGACCATGCTGGCTTGTCAGGTAATGGGAAACGACACAACTATTACCTTTGCCGCCAGCCAAGGGCATCTTCAGTTGAACGTCTTCAAACCTGTTATCGCATACAACATCCTTGAATCTATTCGTTTGCTATCTGACGGCTGCCGTAACTTCAATAAACACTGTGTCGCAGGTATGGAGCCTGACGCCGAAATGATGGCGGCTCACCTTGAGCAGGGATTGATGCTTGTAACAGCCTTGAACCCCCACATCGGGTATGACAAAGCGGCCGAAATCGCCAAGAAGGCTTATGCCGAAAACAAAACGCTCAGAGCCGCTGCTCTTGAACTGAATTATCTGACTGAAGAGCAGTTCGACGAGTGGGTAAAACCTGAAACCATGTTAGAAGCTGGCAGTCATGGCTGAGCCAAGGACAGGGGCAACGCCTATAGAAGGTGACGGCAAGCGAGTTCTGGTTATCCAGGGCTCGCCTAAAAGTGAAAGCTTTTGTCACGCATTGAGCGCAGCCTATATACAGGGCGTACGCCAGAACAACCATGTAGTTCGTGAGCTTCGACTAGGTGAGTTGAACTTCGATCCAGTGCTTCGAGAGGGATATGACAAGAGCCAGATACTCGAAGAGGACTTACTGGAAGCCCAGAGGCTTATCCACTGGGCCGAGCACCTCTTGTTTGTCTACCCCATCTGGTGGGGCGGGCTGCCTGCTCTTTTAAGCGGCTTTATCGAGCGCGTCTTTCTACCCGGCTTCGCGTTCGCTTATCGTGATCAGGCATGGGGAGGTGAACAACTTCTATCAGGGAGAAGCGCTGACTTAATCGTCACAGCCGACAGCCTGCCTACACCCTGGAAACGCCTTAGAGGCCTTCCCCCGCACCGACTTATGATGCGAGAAGCACTAGATATTTGCGGCATACAGATTCGCGAACATTTGGAACTTGCCTCTATCAGAGCAAGTAACGAAGAGCAGCGCTTAAGATGGCTTCAAGATGCAGAAACAATGGGCAAGCATTTAGAATAAATAACTTTGATTGTGTAGCCATTTAAAATGGCTATATTTTTATAAATAGTCTTTTAAATAAGAAAGACTTAATATTTTTTGATAAATATATTTATAAAAATAAGCTCCAGTCCCGAACCAAAAGCAGCAAATTCCTGTATGGAACCCTAAGCAAAACATAATTTCACAACGTGTAACAATCTTTCTTTTTAGCGGCTCACTTTACTCTTTTTCCTCTGTTTTTTACTGCCATATATTACTGTCAATGCCCTACCGTTAAGAATCGCTGGCCAAGGGTGCGACATATTGAAGCAGACATTGAGAAATCAATGACTTAGCTCCTCCCTTGCATCGCCTAAAAGCGACTCAATTATAGACGTGAACCCTAGATAAACTTAAACTGCGCACGGCCCACCATGGCGTGTCTCAAAGTTCTCTTGAGAAAGAGAAAAGCTCCACTTGATGGCGATGTGATAGCATAAGTCAGGTTGAACTTTCAACCTGCAACAACCTATCACTTTGCAAGCGGATAATTTTGAGCCCCCGGGTCGGTAAGCAAGCGAGATTGGTCCGGATGCAGCCCATTAGCGTGTCCGTACAGGCATCGAGCTTATTGGTGCAGCTTATGCTGTCCAAGCTGCAGCGTTGTTTTTCGGCATTAGGCAGTATGTGGGTGATATCCATGGCATTGCCAGTCCCTAAAACTCATCCCCTGCTATGCTTGGTACTACCACGAGCGCGTAGTCTGTCTGGAAGAGACCCCATCATTTCCAGTCGCGATCGATTTCAACATTAAGGCCCGAACAAGCCCGCACTCTACGCAGGCTAGGTAAGGAGGACTGGTGAAACGTGCAATCCAGACGTAGGCCAAAGACTGGCTCAGCTTGGCTCAAATGGATTTCGGTCGTAACATATCCTTACATGTAGCTCAATGACGCACCGATGTCATCGACACGCTTGTAATGACTGCGACACCCAAAGCTTCATCAGCCTGACCTATTTCTGCGCCGCACTTAAATAAGTGATGGTACCGATTACTGGCTATCCCCCTGAAACGAAGAGTGCCCCTCAACCGAGGTCGTGAGATGAGAAAAAAGAAACATAGTATTTTTTCTAGCCTATTGGCTTTAGGTGCCACTGGTTTACTCAGTGGTTGTAACATGACGCTTTTAGATCCTAAAGGTCCAGTAGGGTTAGAATCAAAACACCTTATATTGACTGCCACAGGCCTGATGTTGATTGTGGTTATCCCAGTCATCGTTATGGCGATCCTTTTCTCAATCAAATATCGCGCCTCCAATAAGGATGCCGATTACGCACCCAATTGGGCGCACTCGACCAAGATCGAAGTCGTGGTGTGGGGTGTTCCGCTGGTAATCGTGGCTATTTTGGCCATGCTTATCTGGAAGACCAGCCATTCGCTTGATCCTTTCAGGCCGCTCGACTCTGACGTAAAGCCGATTACCATCGAGGCTATCGCTACTGATTGGAAATGGGTTTTCGTCTACCCGGAACAGGGCATCGCTACGGTTAATGAGATTGCATTCCCGGCTAATACACCGGTCAATTTCCGCATCACCTCTGACACCGTTATGAATACTCTGTTTATTCCGGCCTTGGGCAGCATGGTCTATGCCATGGGTGGCATGCAGACCCAACTGCACTTGATGGCTCATGAAACCGGCCAATATGGCGGTGGCTCAGCCAACTATAGCGGCGCTGGCTTCTCGGACATGAAGTTCATCGCCCACGCTACAACACCTGAAGAGTTCAACGCCTGGGTCGACAAGGTCAAGGCTTCTTCTAAAACGCTGAGCTCCGAGGTCTATGCAGACCTGGCCATGCCCAGCGAGAAGCATCCGATCGAGTATTACTCATCCGTGGCTCCTCACCTTTTCCAGGACATCATCGATAAATACTTGAAAGGCGACTACAGCAAGCGTGTAGATCAGGTAATGGATCAGGCAATGAACAAGAGTGCGCACGAAGGTGCGGCGGAGTAAAACATGTTCGGAAAATTAAGTCTCGCAGACATTCCCTATCATGAACCGATCATCGTAGGTGCGGTCGGTGCCATGATTCTGGGTGCGATAGCCGTATTTATCGGCCTCACCTATTTCAAGAAATGGGGTTACCTCTGGTCCGAATGGATCACCACGGTTGACCATAAAAAAATCGGGGTAATGTACATCCTGGTAGCACTTATCATGCTGCTTCGTGGCTTCTCCGATGCCATCATGATGCGCGCGCAACAGGCTATTGCAGCCGGTGGCGCAGAAGGCTATTTGCCTCCGCATCACTATGACCAGATTTTCACCGCACACGGCACGATCATGATCTTCTTCGTGGCCATGCCGATGGTGACTGGCCTGATGAACCTTGTCGTGCCGCTGCAAATCGGCGCGCGGGACGTTGCCTTCCCCTTCCTGAACTCCTTCAGCTTCTGGGTGTTCGCGGTAGGTGCGATCCTCATCAACCTGTCTCTAGCCATAGGTGAATTCGCAGCAACCGGCTGGGTAGCCTATCCACCACTATCGGGTATTCAATATAGCCCGGGCGTAGGGGTAGATTACTACATCTGGGCATTGCAGCTTTCGGGCCTGGGTACGTTGTTAACAGGTGTGAACTTTGTGGTAACCATTTTAAAAATGCGTACCACTGGCATGAATCTAATGAGAATGCCGATCTTCACCTGGAACGCCCTGTGCACCAGCATTCTGATCGTTGCGGCCTTCCCAATTCTGACCGCTACACTGGCCATGCTCTCGCTTGACCGTTATCTGGGTATGCACTTCTTCACCAACGAGCTTGGTGGCAACCCTATGATGTACGTCAACCTGATCTGGGCATGGGGTCACCCGGAAGTATACATCCTCATCCTACCCGCCTTTGGCGTGTTCTCTGAGGTAGCGTCTACATTCAGTGGCAAGCGCATGTTCGGCTACGTGTCCATGGTATGGGCAACGCTGGCCATTACTGTACTGTCCTTCATTGTATGGCTGCACCACTTCTTTACCATGGGCTCCGGCGCTAACGTCAATGCGTTCTTCGGTATCGCTACGACAATTATTGCCATCCCAACCGGTGTGAAGATCTTTACCTGGCTCTTCACCATGTATAAAGGCCGTATCCGCTTCACTACTCCCATGTTGTGGACGATTGGCTTTATTGTCACCTTCAGTATCGGTGGTATGACCGGCGTTCTGCTGGCTGTTCCAGGTGCCGACTTCGTTCTGCACAACAGCCTGTTCCTGATCGCTCACTTCCACAACGTGATCATTGGTGGCGCTGTATTCGGTTACTTTGCAGGTGTTGCCTACTGGTTCCCGAAAGCCTTCGGTTTCACGCTTAATGAAAGACTGGGTAAATACGCCTTCTGGTGCTGGTTGGTTGGCTTCTATGTAGCCTTCATGCCGCTGTATGTACTGGGCTTCATGGGTATGACTCGTCGTCTGAACCACTATGACAACCCGGACTGGCATCCTTGGCTGATCGTGGCGGCCATTGGTACAGCTATCATCCTGTGCGGCGTCCTATGCCAGCTGCTTCAGTACTATGTCAGCATCCGTGACCGTAAACTGAACCAGGACGTAACCGGTGATCCATGGGGTGGCCGTACACTGGAATGGTCTACTTCTTCTCCGCCACCTTTCTATAACTTCGCAGAACAGCCGGTTGTTGATGATATCGACGCGTACTGGGGAGCTAAGGAAAAAGGTCTGGCTGAGCGTAAAGCTGCTGACTACAAAGACATTCACATGCCGCGCAACACAGGCGTTGGATTCATCATGGGTATGTTCAGCTTAGCCCTCGGCTTTGCTCTTATCTGGCACATCTGGTGGCTAGCTGCTGTTGGATTCGTCGGCATGATCGCTACCTTTATCGTTCGCAGCTTCGACGATGACATCGACTACTACGTACCTGCCGCTGAAGTGGCACGTATCGAGAATGAACATCTCCAGAAACTAGCAGCGAGTCAGGCTTAAACTTATGTCTAGTCAAGTTCTTCACAACCAAGTTGCCCATGCTGAGGAGCATGGGCACCACGATGCCGGATCCATGACTGTATTCGGTTTCTGGCTGTACCTGATGACGGACTGCATTCTGTTTGCGACTATCTTCGCATCCTATGCTGTCCTGAGCGGTAGCTTTGCCGGCGGTCCTACCGGTAAAGAAATTTTTGAACTGCCTTATGTTCTGGTAGAAACCTTCCTGCTGCTGTTCAGTAGTATCACGTATGGCTTTGCCATGATCGCTGCACACAAGGAGCAAAAGAGCAAGGCGCTGGGCTGGCTGGCAGTTACCTTCCTGCTTGGCCTTGGCTTCATCGTGATGGAAATCAACGAATTCCATCACCTGATTGCTGAAGGTTTTGGCCCTCAACGTAGCGCGTTTCTATCTGCGTTCTTTACCTTGGTCGGTACTCACGGTCTGCACGTCACATCCGGTCTGATCTGGATGGCAATCCTGATGATTCAGGTTAGCCAGAAAGGTCTGACTGCGACCAACCAGACCCGCCTGATGTGCCTGAGCCTCTTCTGGCACTTCCTGGACATCGTCTGGATCTGCGTGTTTACCGTTGTATATCTGATGGGGGTTATGTAATGGCTCACGAACACGGACATATTGTCCACGCGGGCTCCAGCCACGGCACTGTGAAGTCGTACATCATTGGCTTCGTTCTGTCCGTTATCCTGACCGTGATCCCATTCGGCATTGTCATGAACCCGGTGTTGTCACAGTCGGCTACGCTGATCGTGATCTGGGTGATGGCACTTGTGCAGATCTTTGTACACCTGGTGTTCTTCCTGCACATGAATACGTCGTCCGAGCAGCGCTGGAATGTGATCGCTTTTGCTTTCACTATTCTGATTACTGTTATCGTGGTCGCGGGCTCGCTGTGGATCATTCACGGCATGCATAGCAATATGCTCGCCCACTAAGAGTCGCTTCGATGATCAAGAAATACCTACTTATAACGAAGCCAGGCATTATCTTCGGCAACCTGATCTCGGTTGCTGGAGGTTTTTTCCTCGCTTCGAAAGGAAGCATCGACTTAGCACTTTTCTTAGCTACCGCAGTAGGGGTGTCTCTGGTCATCGCTTCCGGCTGCGTCTTTAACAACTACATTGATCGTGACATTGATAAGGTCATGGAACGGACAAAGAACCGTGTCCTCGTCCAGGGCCTTATCTCCCCAAATGTCACATTGTCTTATGCAACGCTCCTGGGCATTGCTGGCATTGCGCTCCTTTACTTCAAGGTAAACGCATTATCAGCTGCCTTTGGGCTCATGGGATTTGTGGTGTATGTTGGCTTGTACAGCCTGTGCCTGAAGCGTAAATCTGTATATGGCACCCTAGTGGGTAGCCTGTCGGGTGCAGCTCCGCCTGTCATCGGTTATTGCGCAGTAAGCAATGAATTCGATATGGGCGCTGCTATCCTTCTGCTGATTTTCTGCCTCTGGCAAATGCCGCACTCTTATGCCATTGCTATCTTCAGACTGAACGACTACCGGGCAGCCTCTATTCCGGTGTTACCTGTCATGAAGGGCATTCCTGTAACTAAGCGCCATATCACGGTCTATATCCTGGCTTTCCTGGCCGCTACGCTAGCACTCACCATTGGGGGCTATGCAGGTTATAAGTACTTGGTGGTTGCCGCAGCAATGGGCGTTTACTGGTTGCGCATGGCATTAATGGGCTACAAAACCAATGATGACAATGCATGGGCAAGAAAGCTGTTTGTTTTCTCCATCGTTACAATCACTGCGTTGAGTGTAATGATGTCAGTAGACTTCAATGTTCCTGCCTCTGAAGTACTGGTAGCGATGGCTCGCTAACAGTGCTTTCGCTCAGGACCTGAGATGCTCTTTCAGGTCCTGAGCCTCCCCTCCCCTACTTATCCGTTCCTCTTTCTCTGCCCTTACGCTTTATTCGTTTTCGGCTACTGTCTGAATAGGCCAGTGAAAAGGCTTCGCGTCCCACCATTCAGGTAGCAACTGCCTTACTTTAGGCTGAGCGAAACGATCATCAATCAAATACAGCACACCATTATCAGATGTTGTTCTGATTACTCGCCCCGCAGCCTGAATTACTTTTTGTATACCGGGATAAAAGTAGGTGTAGTCATAACCGGCGCCAAATAGGCGGCCCAGTCTTGTCTTGATCTGCTCATTCACAGGGTTAAGCTGAGGAAGTCCAAGGGTTGCGATGAAAGCGCCTATCAATCTCTGGCCTGGTAGGTCCACACCCTCTCCAAAACTGCCCCCTAACACTACAAAGCCGATACCACTACTCGTGTTCGTGAATCGTTGCAGGAACTGGACTTTATTTTCCTCGCTCATCTTTCGCGCCTGAGACCAAAGCGGGATGTCTGGAAAAAGAATGGAGAATAAGGACGCCGCCTTATCGAGATAATCAAAGCTACTAAAGAAAGCTAGATAATTGCCTGGCTTTTGCCTGTACTGCCAAGCCATTAGCGCTGTCATTGGCTGTAGGGATTGCTCCCGATGCTGATAGCGCGTTGAAATGCTATCGACCAGGCGAACCGACAGCTGCTCTGCTGTAAATGGAGATTTTACATTGACCCACGGTGTTCCCGAGGCAAGACCCAGCGTGTCTCGCAAGAATTGAGCAGGGCCCAGGGTCGCGGAGAATAAGATAGCAGCGTGAGCAGCCCCGAAACGTGGGCCGATAAAGGGAGCAGGAACAACATTTCGTATTGTTACGACAGAGCGCTGCATCGTTCCTTTGCGTAATGGTCCATCCTGTCTCACCAGCTCAAACAGCGAGTGCTTGCTAAAGCTTTCAGCCATTCGAATGAATTGGATAGCATCAAAATAGAAACGCTGAAGTGTTATGTCTATTGGGCTTCTTGCCTCATTAAGCAGATCGTTTATAACTGAAACGGCTTTTTGTAAGGCAGATAGTAATTTTGCTGGGATTTCCTCATAAGCTTGGTATTCCGAGGCTTGTTCCTTAATAAGGCCACTCCAGCATCGGTTGATACTACGCAATGGCTTCTTGAGCAGAGCAGGCCCATTCCGGCAAAGTGAGGCCACTACAAAACGATCTAATGAGGCGGTATACATGCCGCGGGCACGCTCTAATAGATTATGAGCCTCATCCATTAAGATACCGACCCGCCATTGGCTCTGCTCTTTTAACGCAAACAGCATGGCGCTACTGTCAAAATAGTAGTTGTAATCGCCTATGATGACATCGCACCAGCGCGCCATTTCCTGGCTTAGGTAATAAGGGCAGACTTGCCACTCCAAGGCGATAGCTCGTAGTGAGTCATGATCCAGCACTCTTTTCTTTAAGGCGGCGTGTCGAGCCTTAGGTAGACGATCATAAAACCCTTTGGCCAGAGGGCAGGACTCCCCGTGACATGCCTTGTCCAGATGTTCACATGCTTTTTCACGGGCTTTCAGCTCAAGAATACGGAGTGGAAGGTCTGGTGAGACCTGATTGATAACGTCAACCGCGCTAAATGCCAGTTGTCGACCAGAGCTTTTTGCTGTCAAAAAGAAAATCTTGTCCAACCCCTGCCGTGGCATGGCTTTAAGCAGCGGGAACAAAGTACCAATCGTTTTTCCTATTCCGGTGGGTGCTTGAACCATAAGGCTGCATCCCACATGCGCAGCTTTATATACAGACTCGGCAAGATCGCGCTGGCCGGTGCGAAAGGATGCATGAGGAAACACTAGCGACTCCAAATGGAGCTGGCGATTCTCACGATGAGCCAACTCCTGCCTCGCCCATTTTAAAAAAAGGCTGCATTGGTGTTCGAAATACTCTTTAAGCACTTGGGAGGTATAGTGCTCAAGCAGGATGGTTTCTTTCTGACTACTTATGTCGAAATAAACCAATGCCAACTCAATCTCATCAAGCGCTAACTTTTGGCACAGCAACCATCCGTATATCTTTGCCTGAGCCCAATGTAAGTAACGATGATTGGCAGGCATAAGGCTTAAATCGCCCCGGTAGGTTTTTATCTCCTCAAGTCGGTTTAGCTCTGGATCAAACCCATCAGCACGTCCTCTTACCCGAAGATGCTCATATGCCCCTTCCAACAAAACTTCTCGCTGATAGGTCGACTTTCGGCGGGCAGTGACGATGCCATGTCCATGAATCCCTTCAAGAGCCGTTGGTGACGGCGTAAAGCGCAAATCAAGATCGCCCTGCTTGGCGACAAACTCGCATAGAGCTCTTACAGCGACGCTGTATTGCACACGTCGGACTCCTTCCATTGCACATAACAGACGCATACCGGCATTTCGTGAGCTATGCAGTAGTCCAGCCAACGGATCTGGTTGTCCTGAAGACGATCACCAGGCCCCTTTACTTCAATCATGCGGTAACGTTGCTCGTTGGGCCAAAACTGAATCAGATCAGGGAAACCCGTTCGATTCATCTTGACATCCTGCAGGATTCGCTCAAACCACACCCTTAAATGTTTTGCAGGTATACATAGCAGCGCCAGCTCGAGCACCTCTGCTGTTATGGCGCCCCAAGCAATAAACGGTGCCTGAATGCCCTGTTTTTCCTGATAGTTGCGTCTGATAGTGTCCTTGTAAATACCGCTTTCAAGTTGAGACAAACATGCATTGAACTGCTGCGCACGCCGCGTTGCGAATTGCGGCATATGGATATCGGCTGGAGAGCGATGAAAAGGATGAAAGAATGCCCCAGGCAAAGGGACAAAAATTGCCTCCCAACACAATAGACCCAACAATGCGTTGATCAGGATATTTTCTACATAAAAGACTGGAGCTTCGGGCTCCGATAGATGATCCTGGACACATAGCTCTACAGGATGACAGGCTTCTAATCGGTGCAGTTTCAAGTCGATACGATTAACAATGCGATCGACACGCTTAGGTAGTTTGGACAAACCCAGCTTACGACGCAGCCTAGGCAGGATACGCATTAGTGATTGAGCTTCACTGTCACTTTCTGGCAGTTGCTCTGCCTGGCTTGCCAACGTGAAAGCCGCATCATACTGCTCGGTCTTTTCCATTACCCGGATGACTCGCACCCTCGCGCCAGGATGTCGGCAACTCTGATAAAGCTCCAGTGCTGCACTAAAATTACCTTGCTGTTCACAGCAATAGGCAACCTCATAAATCAGCTTACCTCTGCGCGCCTCCAGCCACTCGTTATCTAACGGTGATCGTGGCAATGCGCTCAAGATATCGTCTAGCTCCGCGCGCTCACGAAACCGCTCGCGACAGTCATGCAGCATCATGTAGTCATCAATGTCTCGTCGAATACGAAACCCTCGAGAGGAGTCGGAAAACGCTACCTTTTCATAGCGAAAAATCCCCAGATCCGATAAGACAAACTCACTCCAGTCCTGATGTAAGTTGCCGAAAAACATGAGTCTCAACCGATCGCACAGGTCTGTTACAGCAATCTCGTAGATACAGTCATCCAGTGTGCTGCACCACTGCGTCAGTAACTGTGGATGGCTAAAATCAGCTTTAAGCGCTTCGAGCTGCTCTGCTTTTCTTAAGGAGGAACGTGACAGATGCTCAGGAAATACTTGGGCTAACTCCGCTTTTTTCAGCAGCGTGAACAGTTGCTCCAAAGAGAGCAATGGCTGATTAGAAACCCAACCCAAGTTGATTAGAGGTAAGGCTGCCTGATGGGGGCAACCAATTTCCTGATAAGAGAGCTTACTGCCTCGGAAAAGCGCTCCCTTACGCATGACCATTCTGACCAGCAAGGCTTGTGAAGCCTTTGGAAGAAGAGGAAAGGATTGAAGAAAAGCCTTTTCTGTATCGTTCAGAAGATCGCCATATCGCTCACCGGTCCACGCCAGTACCGTGTAGAAATTATTCAGGTAGTAAAACGGGTCTTCAAGAACTCGAGTAGCTTGCATCAGAATCACAGTACCACTGCGGGCATTAACAAACTCAGCCCGTTTTTGCGTAAGAAGAGAAAGGCGTATTAGAGCCGCATAGTGTATGCATATACAGATAACAGCGAGGCGACCGCCGATCAACCTTGTCTGGATGAATGGATGCAACACATGCCCGATTCTGTGGTTCTAAGGATCAATGGTTATGCCTTGAACTTTGCAAATAATGGTTTATCACCTAAACCTCTAGTAATACCGCTCACGTTACAACCCTTGTCATTTTGGAAACGCTTGGCAATACATCCATAGCCACAATTTTGAATGACAAAGCAAACCAATCCTGTTTATCGCGGTCAGAAAGCAAATCGGTTCGGAGATCAGTCATGTTTGGTAAGCGCACTGAAGACAGTACTTCAGCCACTCACTTTCGTAGCGAACGTATTAGCTGGGTTAATGGCAATTACTTCTTCACTACTCGAGAGGGCACCCTTGAAGGGCCTTTCTTTACGCGTGAAGAGGCAGAGCATCAGATCGCGCGATACGTCTCTAGAATGACTCAGGCCGCTGAACTTCGGAAGCGGGCTGGTTAATCGCTGTAAAAACTTAATGGTCGAATCGGCTACACTTTCGCTTTGCTTGGCATTTAATAAGCAGTGCAGTCGATGTCTGATATTTTTCATGCTCAGTTGGATTGGGACGATCAGGGCCAACCGATCTCCCGTTCCTTTGGTGATGTCTATTTTTCCAAGGCTAGCGGCTTGGAAGAAACCCGCTATGTCTTCCTTGCTCAGAATGAGCTCCACCGCCGCTTCAAAGCTCTTAGGGCAGGCGAAGTCTTTACTATCGGTGAGACTGGCTTTGGCACAGGGCTGAATTTCCTATGCGCATGGCAGCTTTTTGAGCAAATCGCGCCTCCTGAATCTCGGCTGCACTTTGTCAGTGTTGAGAAATATCCGTTAAGCGCCTCAGATCTGGAAAAAGCGCTGGCTTTATGGCCAGAACTCGCCTGTTACGCTCATGAATTTTTAGCTCAATACGTTGCAGTACATCCAGGATTTCAGCGTTTTTCCCTGGATAACGGTCGAGTTATACTAACTCTACTGATAGGCGATGTGCTTGATTGCCTACCCGAGCTGGATGCGCGTTGCGATGCCTGGTTTCTTGATGGATTTGCGCCAGCCAAGAATCCAGACATGTGGACCCCGGCCCTTTTTGAGCAACTAGCCCGTTTGGCTGCCAATAATGCAACGCTTGCGACGTTCACCTGCGCCGGATTTGTTCGCCGCGGTCTGACTGAAGCAGGGTTCACCATGGAGAAAGTACCAGGCTTTGGGCACAAGCGGGAAATGCTTAGAGGTAGCATTTCCGCAGCCCCTATGCTTAGGCCTGCCAAGCCCTGGTTTAGTCGCCCGCCACTGCACATCGGCACTAAGACAGCCCTTGTAATAGGCGCGGGCCTTGCAGGCGCTTCAACAGCAGCCAGTCTAGCAGCACGTGGTTGGCAGGTAACGGTTCTGGAGCGCCATGCGACACCTGCAGCAGAAGCCTCTGGCAATCTGCAAGGCGTTCTGTATCTTAAGCTTTCTCCTCATTTTACGCCGCTTACCCGCTTAGCATTAAGCGGCTTTGGCTATACCCGTCGCATGCTGCAAGGCCTGGACAAGACACAGGCTTGGAATGGGTGCGGCACAATACAATTAGCTATCGACCCCGCCGAAGAGAAGCGTCAGCAGCAACTAGCCGAGCGGCTGCCATCAGCGCTACTACAACGAATCACGGCCGATGAAGCCTCACAGCTTTCCGGAGTTGCACTTTCCCAGAGCGGTCTTTATTTTCCAGAATCAGGTTGGGTCCATCCTCCTGCTCTCTGTTATTTTTTATTGCAGCATCCCAATATCACGCTAGTAACTTCTCAAGAGGCAATTCGGCTTGAGCGCAGCGAAGATCAGTGGATAGCCTTTGGCAATGAGGTACTTCTAGCTAAAGCCTCTATTGTTGTAGTCGCCAGTGCGACCGAGACGGCTAAATTAGTAGAGAGTGCTCAATTACCACTCAAGCGTATACGTGGGCAGATTACTCACTTGCCAGCGACACCTGAAAGTCATTCGTTGCAATGTGTAGTATGCGGCGAGGGATATATCGCTCCTGCACGAAGCGGTCTTCATACGTTAGGGGCAAGCTTTGACTTCAAGCGTGACGACCTTGAATTGTGTGCTGAGGAGCATAAGGACAATCTAGCGTTGCTTAAAGCCATTTCACCTTCATTGGCTAAAGCACTTGAGGCTGAATATCCAGACCCTGCAGTACTAGAGGGACGAGTGGCGTTTCGCTGTACAACTCCAGACTATCTTCCTGTCGTCGGCCCAGTAGTTGACGCGAACGCCTTTCGACAGGCTTTTGCTATCCTTGGTAAGGATGCTCGCCAAGTACCTGACACACCGGTGCCGTGGCTGAGCAACCTGTTCGTTAATGCAGGACACGGTTCTCGAGGACTGATCACTGCGCCCCTTTCCGGTGAATTGCTGGCCGCCTGGCTGGATAATGAGCCACTGCCATTGCCACGCTCTATAGCGGAAGCCTGCCACCCAAATCGCTTCCCTTTGAGAGCCGTTATCAGGGGACAGGCATAATCACGACGTTAAACCATGGCTAGACGTTGCTTTCGTTGCGGCGGCGGAAAGGCAGCATCAAGCAACGCCAGATCATGCTCAGATAACTGAAGAACGGCAGATTTGGCATTTAGCTCGATATGGTCGAGTCTTACGGCCTTGGGAATAGCGATTACTCCAGGCTGCCGAAGCACCCAGGCTAACGCAACTTGAGCAGGCGTAGCCCCAAGCCGTTCTGCAACAGTGAACAGCGCTGGGTGCCGGAGCATGCTGCCGCCCTGCCCTATTGGGCAATAAGCCATTAATGGCATTTGTTGCCTTTGGCACCAGGGTAACAGATCAAACTCAATGCTCCGTTCTTCCAGGTTATACAAAACCTGATTCGAAGCACAACGATCATCCGCAAGCTCAAGCATGTCGTCCACGTCAAAATTCGACACACCCCAATGCAGAATTTTACCTTGCTCTCGCAGGGCCTCGAAGGCATCTACCGTTTCGCTGAGTGACGTTCCTCCTCTCCAATGCAGAAGATACAAATCGATACGATCTGTACCTAATCGCTTGAGGCTGCGCTCGCACGCCTGCAGAACCCCGCCTCGACTTGCATTATGGGGGTACACCTTGCTAACTAAAAAAACACTATCGCGCTGACCGTAAATGGCTTCGCCAACTACGCTTTCGGCGCCACCTTCGGCATACATTTCGGCGGTATCGATCAGCGTCATGCCAAGCTCAAGTCCACGGCGCAGCGCCCGTATCTCCTGCGCACGCTCCGAGGCCTGCTCTCCCATATGCCACGTACCTTGACCAAGCGCTGGGACAGCGGTGCCATCAGGCAGGCGAACAGTCTTCATGAGGCATATCCTTCTGTGGCATAACCAGTCCCAGACGTCTTGGCTGGCTTATCTTTCCATGGGTTGTAGCTACCGAAGCTCCAAAGATGGCCTTCACGGTCCCGACAGGTAAAGGAGCGGCCGCCATAGGGTGAATCACGAATATCAATGATCACATCAGCGCCCGATGCTTTGGCGCGCTCGCATAAGACATCCGGCTCTTCCGCTACTAAGTAAAGGCCTTGTGTCACCCCTCTAGCTTGATCAGGCTGCACCATATACGTATCCACATCGTTATGCAGTACAGAAGCTACTATGACCATCCCTTGTCCATAAACAAGCTGAGCATGATCGATACTGCCGTCTTCGTTGGTGATGAGATCCTTTACCTCAAACCCAAAAGTCAGACGCAACCAGTCTATAGCGGCAGGTGCATCGTGATAACGGAGAAAAGGAATGGCAAAGCCATGTGCGGCAGGGAAAGTAGAAGTCATAGCTAGTTCTCCAAAAGTCTATTGAGCTTAGACGCCATGTTTCTCCTGCGTTCTGTCAAAGAGACAGACTGACCATACGTCGCCTGCTTGTCGGCACTCGATTGAGAGAAGCCTCACTGATAAAGTGTCGCCCCGCCAAATCTGGAACTGGCAATTACTTGATGCGCCTCAAGGACTTCTACATGTACCGCTCACTCTCCAAACTACTCATATGCACGCTAGCCATGCTCTCTCCTGTAATGGGCCTGGCAGCTGACCCTATTGTTATCCGTTTCTCGCATGTTGCCGCACCCGATACGCCAAAAGGCCAGGGTGCGCTTCTGTTTCAGAAAAAAGTAGAAGAGCAGTTGGCGGGTGTAGTTAAAGTAGAGGTCTATCCTAACTCTTCGCTTTATGGCGATAAGGAAGAGATTAAGGCGCTTCAGGATGGAAAAGTAGAAATGCTGGCAGTGGCACTGGCCAAACTGGGCAGCTACTCCCCCAAACTAAAATTGTTTGACTTACCCTTCCTGTTTAATAGCCAAGCTGCGCTGGATCGGTTCCAGAGCAAACCAACCGGGCAGCAATTGCTCCTCTCTATGGAAAAGCAGAATATTGCTGGCTTAGCTTACTGGCATAACGGAATGAAGCAGCTGTCTGCCCAAAAACCGCTGCGCGAGCCTGAAGACATACGCGGACTAAAAATTCGCATCCAAGATTCGGATGTGCTGGAATCACAGTTCCAACTACTGGGCGCTACACCCGTCAAAATGCCTTTTAACAAAGTAAGCCAAGCGCTTACTGACGGGACTATCAATGCCTCAGAGAACCCATGGACTAATCTTTACAGCAAACATCTCCACGAGCAGCAACGCTATATCACCGAGAGCAACCATGGCTCTTTGGACTACATGCTCATTACCAACGCCAGCTTCTGGCGTCAGATTCCTTTTAACGTCCGTATCAAGCTTGAAACCATTTTGGGCGAAGTAACCTATGAGGTGAATCGCCAGGCAGACGCGCAGAACCAAAAAGATAGAGCCAAGATCGTCAGTGCTGGCGGCAATGAAATCATCACGCTAACCAATGAGCAACGCCAGCATTGGCAAACAGCCATGCAACCCGTGTGGCAGCACTTTGAAAATCAGATTGGACAGGACCTGATCAAAGCCGCTCAGTATGCCAACGAGGCACCATGACCTCATGAGGCACACCTGCGTCCTCAAGGCTTTGAGGGCGCAGGTATACTATCCCACCGCTGTAACGGCTTATTGCCAGATTGCTGACAGCCAATATCCCGAAATGGCCCCGCCACCTGTTCCCACCCATTACCAGGCGATGTCCTTTGACATACAACCTGCCCGTTAAGCTTGCTGCGCCACTTGAAGAACGCTGCAGGCGCTGCCGCTACGCTAAGGCTTGCGACAAGTAGTAAGCCTGCAGTCCAGCACTTGCGTCGAAAAAGGCGAGGCATGATCATGTCTTCCAATACTGCTCCAAATAGTGACCTACACCATTTACTCAGCAAATGGCATACCAAGCGTTACTCTTTGAACAATCATAAAAAAGCCGGAGCAGTTACTCCGGCTTTTTTATGGACAAACATGGCAGCGCTTAGAGTCTTGTTCTCCACGAGGTCTCTATTACTTGCAGCAGCCACCAGAAAGCTGATGTCGTCACTAACAAAAATGCGATGACGCAAGATCTACTGCGTGGATCAATTAGCTCATCCAAAGGCCCCTTTTAAAAGGGGCCTTTAGGACTGACACTAACTGGTATACCGCGTTTTCTTGAACGACTTTATATCTACCGTCATTCTTAACGCTTTACTGCATTTCACTTAACTGTTGCGGTATTCCTGCTCTGCAACATCAAAGCGCTGCTTCATGGACTGACTTGGCGCGTCACCCAAGCGGCTGAAAATAACAATAGCCAAGCTCGCCAAGATAAAACCAGGAACAATTTCATACAGGCCAAGCCAGCCTAACTGTTTCCAGACAACTACGGTTACTGCACCGATGATCATGCCAGCCAACGCGCCGTTCCGCGTCATACTCTTCCAGAGCAAGGAGAAGAGAACAACTGGACCAAAGGCTGCACCAAAGCCTGCCCAGGCATAGGAAACCAGACCTAACACTCGGTTTTCAGGGTTGGAAGCAATCCCGATCGCGATGACCGCAATTAGAAGGACCATAACTCGTCCTACCCAAACCAACTCCTTCTGGGAGGCGTTCTTACGTAGGAAAGCCTTGTAGAAGTCCTCAGTCAGCGCACTGGAGCAAACCAGAAGCTGGCAGCTTAATGTGCTCATGACCGCAGCCAGGATGGCTGATAGCAGTACACCAGCAACCCACGGATTAAACAACAATTTCGCTAACTCAATGAAGACTCGCTCAGGGTTTTCTGTGACTGCGCCAGCATGCTCAGGGTGCGTGGCAAAGTAAGCAATTCCAAAGAAGCCCACTCCTACTGCCCCGGCCAGACAAAGGATCATCCAGGCCATACCAATCCGACGTGCTGAGCGCATCGACTTAACCGAATCCGCGGCCATGAAGCGCGCCAGGATGTGGGGCTGACCAAAATAACCTAACCCCCAAGCCAGTAACGAAATCACACCGACGAAGGTAGCGCCCTTGAAGAGGTCAAAATGAGTAGGGTTCACACTTTCGATTGCGGCAAAGGCTGGCTCAAGACCACCCGTGGCATTGAGAATCATGATTGGCGCTAGAATCAACGCAAAGATCATGAGCGTGGCTTGTACGGTATCCGTCCAACTGACCGCAAGGAAACCACCTACAAAGGTATAGAGGATAGTAGCCAGAGCCCCTGCCCATAGTGCTGTTTCGTAAGACAGGCCAAAGGTACTTTCAAACAAGCGGGCCCCAGCAACAACGCCTGAAGCACAATAGATGGTGAAAAAGACAAGAATGATGACCGCCGAGAAAATACGCAGGATGCGGCTATGGTCCTCAAAGCGATGCGTAAAGTAATCCGGAAGCGTCAGGGCATTATTATTATGCTCGGTATGAACACGTAGCCGGCCTGCAACTAACAGCCAGTTCAACCAAGCACCTACAATCAGGCCAATTGCGATCCAACTTTCCGAGAAGCCCGCTACGAAAATAGCGCCTGGCAATCCCATCAGCAGCCAGCCACTCATATCTGAAGCACCGGCGGATAGTGCTGTTACTACGCTACCGAGGCTTCTCCCTCCCAGAATGTAATCGTCGAAATTTTTTGTAGATCGCCACGCCAGAAAGCCAATCAAGACCATGGCAGCGATATAGATCAGGAAAGTGATCAGAGTAGGAGTATTGACGCTCATTATTCCCTCATTATTTGTTGTTGTGGGGTCAACTACCCATCGTCCCCACGTTGGCAGAGGGCGACGCACATGCCGTCACCGTTGGGCAACCTATTAGGTATGCACCAGACAGAGTTCCATTCTGTCTTCTGGAACTACCAGTCTCCTGGTCTGTTATGGATCAGCTAGGTATTACCTTGGGCTACCGGGCAATAAAAGTATCAGCAGACGAAGCGCAACCGTAGCCAGATGAACATTCTACGGAATTGGCCAACAAGTTGGGATAGCCATTGGCAATCAAAAATATTCTTGAAACAAGGCCTTAACCCCATTTCAGTCACGCTATAAGGAGAGAAGGTGCAACCTTCCGGGTTGCGCCTTAAAAAGCAGAATCTTAATAAGTGACATTTCTACGTATAAGGGATAGGCGTGCAAAAACAGCCGTTGCCTTGCAACTGAACCTACTGAGGCTTCCATTGCAGCCATAAGTCCCTCCACCAGCCTGATGAAATTATGCCAAGTCAGCTGCTGCACTTTGTGGCCTTCCTGCATGGAAAAGCCCAGGTCTCCTGACTTCGGAAAGCTTGTTCCAATACCGCTATGAAAAGAGCTCGAGGATTTCTCACTGGCAGTTACGTTAATAGCGTAACGAGCATTGGCTGGGATAAGGAAACCACTGCTCTCAATCACTTGATTGATACTGGCAACGGAAGGACACAATAAACATGATATTTACCGGCCGGTAAATTGAGCGTCATAAGGTCTTTCTTATCACGAATAGCAAACTACGCATCATCAGTGGCAACGATTATTTCGCTATCCGATCATGATTGTTAAATCCACCCGAATACCATGCATCTAGAGTGTCATTGGACCAACGGGAATACTGTAACAGAAGGCGAAACTGAACCTTTGGCAAAGGGAAAGGACTGCGCTTAAGCATGGCTGAATAGTGTCTGTGTTTACGCCACACCTTTCAGCCATAAGTCTAAGTCTAAGTCTAGATCGACAATCAGCATCTACATTAGCCTCTAAACCGATACAGGGATGGACGCTAGCATCTGGAATGATCAGGCTCATACACGACAGACCTTTGCGCTGCCCCCTCCTACTTCAAAGTCAGCGCTCACCACCGAGGACAGCACAGCTAATAATGCCCATATGCGAATGCTGCACTGCTGACAAAGAGACAATAAATAAATGAACAACCCAGAGGCCAGGCCAATTTCACTCAGGTTTACCTTACTTAAATGACGCACACCCGCCTATTTATCTGTAGTCAAGTCCAAAGCAGCCATTGGCTGCATTGAAAAGCGCCATAGTCCTCCCCATGTTGATCGCAAATATTCATTCTAAGGTAAGTCAATGAGCGATCAGGAACACACTCCCGAAATCATCAGTGGCGACGGTTCAAAAACCGGCCTTGCACTGCCTGGGCAAAATCTTCCAGACAAGCTTTACATCATTCCCATCCATAACCGGCCCTTCTTTCCAGCCCAGGTCCTGCCTGTCATTGTCAATGAAGAGCCCTGGGCCGAGACACTGGAGCTGGTGGCCAAAACAGATCATCACTGTTTGGCATTGTTCTATATGGATAATCCGCCAGAAGATGGAAACAGCTTTGATCCAGATAATCTACCGGAGCACGGCACACTGGTTCGCGTCCATCATGCAAGCCGGGAAAACGGTAAATTACAGTTCGTAGCACAAGGTCTTTCACGCGTTAAAATAAGTGGTTGGCTAAGACGTAAGCACCCTTATCTTGTTGAAGTCGAACATGCAAAGACACCAACCGACCCAAGCGATGAAGTCAAAGCGTATGGCATGGCACTTATCAATGCGATCAAAGAGCTGCTTCCGCTTAACCCGCTATACAGTGAAGAACTGAAGAATTACCTCAACCGATTCAGCCCTAATGATCCTTCGCCTTTGACTGATTTTGCGGCGGCCTTAACCACTGCACCGGGTCAGGAACTGCAGCAGGTCCTGGATACGGTCCCAATCCTGAAGCGCATGGAAAAGGTCCTGCCATTGCTACGCAAGGAGGTTGAGGTTGGACGCCTGCAGAAAGAGCTGTCTGCTGAGGTCAATCGTAAGATCAGTGAGCGGCAACGCGAGTTCTTTCTCCGCGAGCAACTCAAGCTTATTCAGCAAGAACTGGGCATAACGAAAGATGACCGTAGTAGCGATCTGGAAAGCTTTAAACAGCGCCTGGAAGGCAAGGTCTTGCCGGAGCCAGTACGTAAACGCATCGACGATGAGTTTAATAAACTTTCTATTCTCGAGACAGGCTCACCTGAATATGGTGTAACGCGCAACTATCTAGACTGGGCCACCGATCTACCGTGGGGCATCCAGGGTCAGGATAATCTCGACCTTAAACGTGCGCGTAAGGTTTTGGATCGTCATCATGCCGGTCTTGACGATATTAAAAGTCGTATTCTCGAGTTTCTGGCAGTGGGTGCCTATAAAGGAGAAGTGTCTGGCTCTATCGTATTGCTTGTAGGCCCTCCAGGTGTAGGCAAAACCAGCATCGGCAAGTCAATTGCAGAATCACTTAGCCGACCTTTTTATCGCTTCAGCGTAGGCGGCATGCGAGACGAAGCGGAAATCAAAGGCCATCGCCGTACCTATATCGGAGCCATGCCTGGAAAGCTTGTACAGGCATTACGTGATGTCAAAGTCATGAATCCTGTCATCATGCTGGACGAAATCGATAAGATGGGTGCCAGCTATCAGGGGGACCCCGCGTCTGCTCTACTGGAAACACTAGATCCTGAGCAAAATGTCGACTTTCTAGATCATTATCTGGATCTGCGGCTCGACCTATCCAATGTGTTATTCATATGTACCGCCAATACTATGGACTCTATTCCTGGCCCGCTTTTGGACCGTATGGAAGTCATTCGGTTGTCCGGCTACATCTCTGAAGAGAAACAGGCTATTGCCAAACGCCACCTATGGCCCAAGCAGCTAGAAAAGGCTGGAGTTCCCAAGGAGCGCTTAGCCATCAGTGATAGCGCCTTGAAAACCATTGTTGAGGGTTACGCTCGAGAAGCAGGTGTACGGCAGCTCGAAAAACAGCTGGGCAAACTGGTACGCAAGGCCATCATGAAGCTTATTGATAATCCTGAACTTCGCCTCAAGATAGGCTCGAGTGACATCGAGAGTTATTTAGGAAAACCCGTCTTCCGTAAAGAGCAGGTCTTAAATGGCATAGGTATCATCACAGGTCTAGCCTGGACAAGCATGGGAGGCGCTACCCTTCCCGTAGAAGCTACACGAATCCATACCTTAAACCGCGGGTTTAAACTTACCGGTCAGTTAGGTGAGGTCATGAAGGAATCAGCTGAGATAGCATACAGCTATATAACGTCTCATCTGAAAGAGTTCAAAGGTGACCCTAGCTTCTTCGATCAAGCATTTGTCCACTTGCATGTTCCAGAGGGGGCTACACCCAAAGATGGACCAAGTGCCGGCATTACCATGGCCAGTGCTCTGTTGTCCTTGGCAAGGAACCAAGCCCCCAAGAAGAACATAGCCATGACAGGGGAGCTAACGTTGACTGGCCAAGTTCTGCCAATTGGAGGCGTCAGGGAAAAGGTCATTGCGGCACGCCGGCAAAAAATCTTTGAACTGATACTCCCAGAAGCCAACAGAGGAGACTTCGAGGAGCTTCCTGAGTATTTAAAAGAAGGATTGACTGTTCATTTTGCCAAGCGGTTTTCAGATGTAACCAAACTCCTCTTCTAAACCATCGGTTAGGGCAGTTTCTATATGAGCCTGCCCTTGCCCGCCTTAACTTCGCTATCCTTACGTCTTGGCAAAGACTTTGGAGATACGAATGTTAAGATCAGCTACGCTTTGCTCTGTGTTGGCAGCGCTGCTCGTCGCCGGTTGCACAAGCACTCCTAAGCACAGCATTGCAGTTAATGAGAGCACGCGTTGTAAACCTCTTTTAATAAAACAGGGTCAAGAGCTACATCTTTCACTTCCTAGTGATCCGACAACAGGGTACAGATGGAAGCTCGATAACACCGCGCCTTCAGTTTTAAAAAGCCTTGGGCCAGAAGTTTTTTCATCCGCCGATGAAAGCGAGGACGGTATAGGCTCAGCGGGGCAATCTTCCTGGCGCTTTCAAGCGGCTCAGCTGGGGGCTGCTGAACTCAAACTGCAGTATCAGCAGCCATGGGAGGTAAACAATACTCCTGAAAAGACCTTTACCTGCCGCATAGAGGTGAAATAGTCACCCACCTGCTCGGTTAAACTATTCAATTTTTAGTGGTACTTATTAATGAGTGAACAGGACCATTTATTCGCCCAGCCACAAGCCAAGGTCGCCGACTTTATCTTTAACGAAAATGTGGCTCGCGTTTTTCCTGACATGATCAAGCGTTCAGTGCCAGGTTATCCCACTATCGTTGAAAACATAGGTGTCATTGCAGCACAGTTCGCTCAGCCAAATACTGTTCTGTATGATTTAGGCTGCTCCCTAGGCGCGGTCTCACAGTCATTAAGACGCCATGTTCAGTGTGACTCAACAAAAATCATTGCTGTCGATAACTCCACTGCAATGATTCAGCGCTGCGATGAATACATGTCTGCACAAAGCTCAATGTATGAGGAGTTACAGCCTATTGAAGTTATTGAAGCTGACATCCTCTCGCTGGATCTGCTGCCCGCGTCAGTAGTTGCTTTAAACTTTACATTGCAGTTTATCGATCCTGAAAAGCGCTTAAGTCTTTTACGTAAGATTCATAGTGCTCTTCACCCAAAGGGCGCTCTTTTACTGTCCGAAAAAATCAGGTTTGAATCTCAGGCAGATCAGACGCTTTTAAATGATCTGCATATAGCCTTTAAACGAGCCAATGGCTATAGCGAAATGGAAATTGCTCAAAAGCGTAGTGCTTTAGAAAATGTCATGATGATTGACTCTATTGAGGTGCATCGTCAGCGCCTGCAAGAAGCCGGTTTTACTTCAGTCACGCCTTGGTTCCAATGCTTTAACTTTGCATCATTCGTAGCTCTTCCATGATCAACACATTAAATATTGATGCACTTATAAAGCGACTGGGTGAAGGCCCCTTAGGGAGCTGGTTGATAAATCTTCCAGAGACTATTGGGGCTAAGCTTGAAAAAGGCCATGGCGATCTCGCTCGATGGCAGACAGCTCTTCAAGCTTTACCTGATATAACGGCTAATAATATCTATTTGAAAGACGTTTTTTGTCTAGATGCATCTATAGATCCTCAGATCCAACAGACCTTAAAATCAGCCCTATTACAGCTATCGCCTTGGCGTAAAGGTCCCTTTGAGATATTTGGTGTTCACATCGATACAGAGTGGCGCTCAGATTGGAAGTGGGAGCGCGTATCAAAACATGTAGACTTAAAAAACAAAGTTGTCTTAGACGTAGGCTGCGGTAACGGATATTACGCATGGCGTATGTTAGGAGCTGGCGCTCATACAGTGATCGGAATTGACCCTAATTGGCTTTTTCTATGCCAGTTTATGTCCATGAAGAAATATCTGCCTGACCTACCAGTCTGGAGTCTTCCTCTAACACTAGAAGAGCTCCCCCCCTCTCTTAACGGGTTCGACACAGTATTTTCAATGGGCGTGCTTTATCACAGGCGCTCCCCCATTGATCACCTTTTAGCACTTAAGGACTGCCTGCGCCCGTCTGGGGAGTTAGTACTTGAAACATTAGTGGTAGAGGGGAATGAGCACACCGTATTAGTACCGGAAGATCGCTACGCACAAATGAGGAATGTTTGGTTTCTACCTTCTCCTGCTGCGCTCGAACTATGGCTGCGCCGTGCGGGATTCAAGAACATTCGATTAGCAGATATTAGTAAAACATCTGTTCAAGAACAGCGTTCTACTGAGTGGATGAAGTTTCAATCGCTGCCCGCCTTTTTAGACCCTACAGATGCAAACCTTACAGTAGAAGGTCTCCCCGCCCCGCTACGTGCGACATTTATAGCCGAAAAACCATAGAGCTTCGCATGGAATCCTACAAGGAATAAGGAATCCATCATAAGGCAGCTACGTTAGCTGCCTTATAGTCGCTTTTACTAAGCCAGGCGGAGAGGCTAGTGGCAGCGAATAAGCAGCTGCCCACGCCCTTTTTGCGCCCAAAGCAAAACCCCCGGGCCTGTTGACCTGGGGGTTTTGGGTATAGGTGCTTGACGATGAAAAGG
>NZ_BMNW01000011.1:0-68562 GCF_014646755.1 Pseudomonas asuensis
GTTTCCTGCTCTATCGTTCACCCTCTTAAGCAACGTCTCCAAGTGAGTTAAGAAACTATGGAGTTGCCAGCGTCCTAGAATCGTTGAGGACCGTATAGGAAAACATCGTATGACAGCTGAAATCCATCAGTTCCCCGAAGTTGCACGCCTCAAGAATCGCCAAGTTTTGCAGCATCAGGCCGAGCGTAAAGAGCTAGCAGATTGGTTTAGAGCATTAGCCAACCACATTGAGGGGAATGAGCTGGAGTATCCACCGCTTGCAGCTCTCATTGTGCTCAGTAGCGCGGCTGGGGATGAAGTCGTGACGAATGGCTACAGCAAAAATGGGATTCCCCGCTCTCAGGCTGGAAGTAACGCCTATCGATTCGCCACCGCAACCTATTCGCGTCGCGGTGGAAACTTCTATGACCGTCAGAAATGAGGAAGAAAACAGCATGAGCATCGGATTATTTCGAGTGGTTTTAATCCTCACCGGTGTCATGGCCTGCCTCATGGCCACAATCGCTATACAAGGTGCGTTCAATATCAGCGTTACTCGCGCAACGGCCTTGTTGTTTCTCTGCTTATCTGCGTGGATAGGATGCGCCTATTACGTGACTGGAAACCTATGGATGAGGCGTATCGCAATCACATGTGTGCCCACGGCAGTGATCATGTGGCTGATCAACTAAAACATGGCCTAACTGATCTCTTCTCTAGAGGTTGACTCAATCCCCAACTGATAACGGAAAACACGATGACCTTCTACGACTGCCTAATGGAGTGCGCCATAACGCCGACTCTGGTGAGCGAGTTCAATCGTCTAACAGGTCGTCATGTCGGAGAGAAGCTGGTTCGTCATCCGCTGGAAGAGATGATCGACAAGGCCACCGGTTACGAAGAGATGCGGAAGTGTCAGCAAGACGATGATCTGCTGGCTTTCATCGAGTTTTGCCACGAATGCGTGTGGGTTCGTCTCCCGCTCCAGAATTGATAGGAAACCAAAATGATACGAGCACTGGGGCGTCATCTCGGTAATGAGTTTCTTCTGCTAATTGTCTTGCTTCCAGCAGCCGCTATCTTTTTTTCACCTTGCAGTAAATGGACAGCGATAGTAGCCATTGTCTACTCCGGCTTCTGCGGCCGACTTTATGGCTCATGCCGCTGGGCCGAAGGATTTTCAGAAGGTCTCAAAATTGGTAAGCAAACGCCTGGCAATGGGAAGAAACAGGAAACTGATTTCGCCAAAGACAGCTAGGAAAAAGAGATGCGCTCGTTCTTCGCTAACGCCAAAACAGCTATCTATGTTTCGGAGCCGGATATTCAGGCAGCGTTAGATCACCTACGCGCTTTACCGTACTCGAAAGCCGACTCAACGCCTCGCGCATGGGATCGTAGAGCGTTGTTGATAGAGCTTCAGGAGCAGGCCGATAAAGGCGCGTTTCAGAAGGTGGACGACATGCAGGCAATCGGCCCCGGTGTTTGGGCGTTGGTAAAGCCGCTGGGAGCAGATTTATTGCGCATGCCCGAAAAGCCAGAAGGACTCCAAGTCTGGTTGCTCATACGCAACGTTGGTACAGACCCAACCGCACTCACAGAGTTATAGGAAACTAATTTCGCTCAGGACAACTAGGAAAAAGCCAATGGCAACCGAAAATGATAAAGATGCCGTTCAGCGTCGGGACGAAGCGCTAGACCTGGCTCGACGCTTTGGTCAGAGCCAGGAAATTCACCATCAAGCTTGGGTAATTGACCAAATGTGCCGCGTCCTACTGGGCGATGAATATGAAGCTTGGGTAGCTGATGCGAAGGCCGGTGAAGACGGCCCTGACACATACAGGTGGGATACAGGCATCGCGCCCTGAATTCGAGGAAAACAACGTGGAATTGTTTAGAAAACTCATCCGTCTTCTCTTTTCCAGCAGATCTCCACGGTTATAGGCCGCTTCCACCTTGCTGCCCAGCGTATGGGTGCCACAGTAAGTTGTTTCATCACCAATAGCAGGATCGCTCAGCAGCTTCCCTGAAGGGCCGCAGAAAACATAAGATGAATCTGTAAGGATTGTCCTTTTATTTTTGTATGATATATATTATACGAAAAAAGGATCGGTATGAAGAAGAAGTAAGCGCTCACTTGCATATGCCGCCCTTCGCGTCTCTTAGTACTATTAGGAAAACAAACATGGACCCAATCGTATTAGTACTGTCCGTCGCCCTCGGTTTGTCGCTGCTTGGGGGCGTAATTCTTGCCAGTCTTTACTGGAGCGAGCGCACCAGACACCACGCCGCCAAAGCATGGGCAGAGGCTGAACAATTGCGCTTTGCTGCTTACAAGAAGCTTATTGAACACGAGCGCACGACCCAAGAAGAGCAAAAGACCTTGGAGCATGTTTAGTCCATGTTCGATCAGGTCAATATATAGGAAAACACCTATGCCAAGCGAAGAACATAACCGACTCACTGTTCTAGGTGCCCGATGGCTGAATCGTAATGGCTTTGCTGTGGTGGCAACGGAACTGACATGCTTCGGTAGCCGCGAGCAGCCAGACGTTATCGGCTTTCGTAGCTCTTGCTCGGCAATCATCGAAGTTAAGGTGAGTCGAGCTGATTTCTTCGCCGACTCAAAAAAGCCTGAGCGCGAGAGTGGAGGCTTGGGCAATTACCGCTTCTACCTTTGCCCCGAAGACATGATCAAACCGGAGGAAGTGCCGCCTCGCTGGGGTTTGCTGTATGTGAAAGGGAGAAGCGTTAAGTCCATCGTCAAGCCAAAGGGTAATTTATGGCCGTCGCTGGTGATGCAACCGGAGCTGGCATTGATCGCAGACGAATGGATTGCCTATCAACATACGCCCGACTATTCAGCCGAACGGCAAGCCCTTTTTTCGATTGCTCGGCGGCTCAGTGCCGATAGCGCCCAAGTATAGGAAACCAGTCCCGCTGGATAGAGGAGGGAGATATGGCACATAACGTTTTTACGGTTCAATTCGCGGATGGCAAACAGCTTTTTGGTATCAGCGAAGATATTGGCGGATGGGTTTGCCGTCAGTTATTCGAGACCACCGATGAAGCGCGAAATGTTCCGCGCTACGGAGAAGGCGTGTCGTTTTCTGAGCCTAATATTGCAACGGCAACCGAGGAGGAAGTGGTTATTCCTGAGTGGGGACATGACCCGGATTGGCCGTTCAAAACTAGGGCTTCGCGTCAGGCTATGTGGCTTACGGGGCCATGTGACTCTGACGAAATTGAAGCCGAGCAGCCAGTGGACTTCGGTATATACGGGGCCGACAAACGCACTCCATCCAAGTAGGAAGCGTCATGGAAACGAAGTGCATGGCAGATAGCGGCACGGTAACAGTGGTGTTTACCTGTGAATTTAAGTGTGGCAACGGAGGAGGTATGGACAAAACGTACCCTTCTGAGAGCCTAGTCCCCAAACAATATGACGATATCTGTCCTTCGTGCCTGAAAGGGCAGCTTTTCCTGGATAGAGAGGCGACGAAGCGGTGTTACGGAACAATAATCAGTGCCTTGAACTGAACAGATAAACGAATCACGGAAAACGCACCAGGTACACCCAAGCCCCGGCCTAAAAACCGGGGCCGAGCCAGTAGAAGGACGTTCATATTCGCGTCCGCGAAATCTAGGAATTCACCCCATGATCCAACTAATTCAGATTCAGGCGCTCCGCTTCGAAGTATTTGATTGAGAAAGTACCCTTCGAGCCTCCCTTAGCCGCCCAAGATAACTAATCAAGGAAACCACCGACCAATGACAATGATAAAGCTATCACTAGAACTGACACGCAGCGAAACCAACGGCTCGGTCTACAGACCACACACAGAGTTGGTCGAGAAGCTTTCTGGCGAGAGCTTTGAGGCAGTCAAAACGAAGTGCGAGGTTGACGGTTGGGTAATCCACTCGTGGTCGTTGTCAGAGCAACTTCCTTTTGATGAGGGTTATGCCGCTGCTGCCGCTGGAAGTGGCAGCGATGCCAATCCTTACGCTGAACACTTCTGGAAGCACAACGAATGGTGGTTGGGCTGGGATTGCCACCAGGAATCCAACAGTTAAAGAAAAACACCATGTCGTTCGTATTTTTGCTCTCACCGCACTTCGTCAATCAAGGCGCTGAAAAGGCTAATCGCCTTCCTGATGCGGATACGGCTGAAGATATTGCCGCGCTTCGTAAATACCACCCGGAGCTTGCCGAGTGGGGTGACGCTGCGTTGGATATCGCTTGGGGAAGCTACTGCCAGCAAGTGAATATGATCTCCTGGGAGCCTGTTTCTGAGCGAGACGAAGACTTCCTAAACTTCTGCTGCTGTGAGCAAACACGCGGCGAGTTTGCCTGGGGTGATTATCGAGCGAAGCTTTGCCAAGCTAATGAGTGGAAGAGTTAGAGGAAAACCATGAAAACGCACACGCGGAGCAAAGATTATCCACATTCACGGTCGGTTAGGTGGCTCGCAACAGCAATGGCAATTCTCGCCCTTATAGGCTGGGTTGGCAGTATCTGGGCTCCTGGACTGGAGAAGCCAGCTGCGGTTTTCGGTCTTTGCTGTGCGCTGCTCGTTGCTTACGGTCGGAAGAAAGGCCCGTAAGCACCTTCTCGGATTAAAGGAAAAGTAGCCATGACCGCTCAAGCGCGACTCTGCAACGATGATTTTAAAGCTCTGCGTTCCCTTGCCCGTGGCCGGTGGGTACAGAGTCGGGAAATCGACTGGAAGATCAATCGTACCTGGACGTGCATTCCGTTATCCGATGTTGCACTCGATGCTGCTTTGCGGTTAGTACAAATGGGCTTTGCGGAAAATTTCGTTTGCTGTTCAGCCTGCGGTGAAGTCTTCCAGCTCACACAGGCCGGCCAAGCGCGAGCGGGTCAGATTGATCGCGGGCCAGTTGCGAACATCCACGATAAAGCACCTCAAATCGAAGCGCAGCGGCCAAATGCAGGCAGATGGTTTCATCGTCTCGCCCAGCTTTTCAGTACAAGCAGTCATATCTAGGAAAACAGCTATGACGTACGCCGAGTTCACAGCAATTTTGAGTACAGCAACAGCAGAACAGGTTGATATGCTCGACACAGCCCATTGGCGGTATATGCGTCTGATCGGAATTGTTGATGATGGAGTGTCTGTCGAGTTAGAGGCTGATCAGGGAGCCTACCCGCAGTTCATAAAGAAGGGCCGAACTGGTCTTCCAGTCTTCGATGACGCTGATTGTGTCACGTTCATGGCAGCGATCTCGGGCCTTTCGAAAGAGTTTTGTGCTGCTTGGCGTGATAAAGATTTTTACGAGCTTCACGGTGAAAGTGTTGAAGAAATCGAAGCCCTTCAGAACAACGCCATGTGAATAGGAAAACCCCGCTCGCAGGCTGGGAGTAACGCCTATCGATTCGCCACCGCGACCTATTCACGTCGGGGTGGAAACTTCTATGACCGTCAGAAATGAGGACGCAGCCATGATCTATCAGGAGTTTAAAGCGAAGTACCACCAGTGGCTTATGAGTGAGTATGTTCAATACATAGGCAGTCCAGTAGAACCCGCCTACGAGCGCTATTGCCTTGCCGAATATCAACGCTATCTGAACGGTGAATATGCCGAGAAACCTAGTGGCCTTTGGGCCGCTTTCGCTCAAGGCCCGGATGAGTTCATTGCCATGGCAAGCCGGGAAGCGGCAGAGCAGTGTGTGGCCTATTTTGACGAATTGGATCGTAAAAACGCTGCCCATCCCACATTCCCGCAAGTGAACTGTATCCTTGTACCTTGGCCGGGCACGGCTGAAGAGCACCAGGCCGAACTTATCGAAAGGAGTAACCATCCATGAAAACGCCGCCGATCAACAGCCCGCCATGTGCGGGCCTTGTCGGTAGAAACAGGCGCGTTGCCTACAGGATTGAGCAGGATAATCAGATGGGAATGTATGACGATGTGAGTTTCAGCTACCGGATGCCCAACGGGCGCGACGGCTACAATTTCCAAACTAAAGACCTCGAATGCCGACTGGATGAATACGAGGTGACCCCCTCGGGGCGTCTGGTTCGCATCGTCAGCGACGACGAAATCGAACGACCTTTGGGCGATTTAAATCACCATGGGTGGCTCGACATTCGGGATGCCTTTGACTACTACCGGCTGGATTTTGTGAACGGATCGCTGCGAGCAATTACTGGCAAACTTATCTAATATGAATGTAGTGCCCAAATTGGCTGTTCAAGAAAAGCATGACCATGCATGACTTATGGAAACCACACGTCCAAAAACTAAGCATCTCATGCTGTAAAAATTAATCCGTATTATGCGTACAATGCAAAAATATAATATAGTTAAGAGTGCCCTAGAAGAACTACATAATGAAATCTGCGACTGGCTCAAAGCAAGATGCATTAAAGAGCTATACGGCTGATTACGATGATCGAACAGGAGAATTATGATGACTTATAAATCACAGAAGAACGTAACCAATGAGTGCAATGAGTGTGGAGTAGGTTGGCAACTGCATCAAAATCGATTCAACGAAATGACGACTGCTATTTGGCCGCATGCCACGCTCCATGAGCTTTCTCGTAAAGCCTCTCTGCGCGAACTAGAAGAGGTGATCAATTCTGGAAGTCTGCCGCCAAAGCACGAATCACTGCTGAAAAACTATCTGAACTCTTTGCCAGGATATGGCAATCCTAGCCTTGAACAAGAGACAGAACGTCATCATGGCTATGTTACAGCCTTCTTGCATAAAGCAGCTAAAACCGATGGTTCCCGCTCTTTAAACTCACTTATGAGTGAAGCGAAATGAGTTTCACAGGGACCATTACGCTCAACCATTATCAACTCAAGACTTTGTTCGACTACAGCGAGGAGAATTGGGGGCATTTTGATTCGGTTATATTGATGTATCGCTCTGGTGAGGATTGCTTGGCCTATGCGGGACCTGGGTTGTATACACGCACTGATGTGGACGATCTAGAGCATACTTTATATCTGGCTTGCGATAGTCAAGATAATGACCGAGCTATTCAGATCGCAAAAAATAAGTTTGAGCAAGAGGTGCGTGAATACGCGGAAATTGAGGAGTCGGAATGGAGAAGCGGCACCGCAGAATGCAAGACGATGCCAAGCTGTTGGCGTCAGTACAGCACTGACTGGATGTTCAAGGTGCCTGCAAAGTTGAAATCATGCAAAAGCATTGGTAGGTGCCTCTGTAATGAGTTTCGAGGCACAGTTATTGAAGTTGAGCTAGAGATCCCTTTGGACCCGGCTGAAGACCTCTGAATGAATCAAGGTAAACATCATTATCGGCGGGGCCTATTCATGGTCTAAACGACACACTAAGTGATCGAGGAAAATCCCATGACGCACGCATTATGGCCTGAGTGGGCCACTTTCAAATGTCCTTTCTGCGATGAGAGTCATCGAGTGCGACTTGCCCGCGATGCCCTCAACGGGCCAGTTGACGATGACGGGAACCAAACCCCTGACCCGGTTGATTTCGCCTACTGCCTCAAGGGCGATACTGATCTGCCGTCGGTTGTTGGGCTTCATGCTGATCGCCGTGTTTTGAAAGAGACAGCCCCCGCCTCGATGGCGTTTGAAGATACCGGCAGTTACTGGGCGTAAGTAGATAGGAAACTAGTCTCAATGAGTGCCACCATAACCCAGCTAGAACAGACTTTGATAACTCAAGCCCGTCTAGCTCATGAGCAAGTAGCCAAGTATTACGAAAAAGTTAGGGCCAGAAAGCACAGCGGAGCGGATTACGATGAATACCTGAAGCATTACTACAGGCTGAGCGCTCTACTTTATCCGATAGACATCCAAGATAGCGGGCTTACTGAGGCCGCCTCGCATCAGCTTCGTGGCATCGATGCCGAACATCAGGTGCTTTACCGACAGTACGCATACCCGAACGTGCCCGACGACGTTTGAATAGGAAAACCATGCCATTTCTACTTTGGAGAGAGCACGATGAAAACCATAGTTACCTTTCTGTATGACCATTGGGCTCCGAAGCCTGTCAATGAGTTAGAAGTAGGTGATTTGATCTCTCAAGGAGGAAAAGTCACCACTGTAGCCGCTCTTCCTTATGCGGAGGGTGGGAAGACACATATTCCGGGCGAGCCCTATGATTCCGGCCCGATCAAGCTGCTCGTTGGTGAGTTTGCCGATGGGATGGAACACGTCATGATGGCTATGGAGTTAGTGGGTTCTGAGCTAGCAGAGTTTGATGACGGTACAGCGCTGATTACAGACCTTGAAGCAGGGCACGGCCCAGTGTATTCACCTCGCCTTCCGGTGTCAGAGCTGGAAGCGTTCTGTGCGGAGCATATCGAGCGCTATCAAGCATTCTATGACGCCAATGAAGATGCCATCGAAAGCCGTCAAACGGTTACTCTTGAGCCATGGTGGTCTCAGGCACAGCAGTGATAGGAAAACGCTCATGCGCTATGCGAACAGGCCGTTTCCAGCCCACTACATCAAACCGTAAGGAACGCCGTAAATGCTGATACAAACCCGTGAATACCATCCCATTGCCACCCTACCGGGTGCTCAACCAGTCAAGTTCGAGGTGTCTCCGTTTCACTTGCATGTGAGCATTGGGCAGCCCTACACCGAGATGGCGGTCAAGTTGGGTCAATTGCGCTTCGAGGAGACCACAATGACGTTCAACAAAATTCCAGTGGTCAACGTGTGCGGTGGTAGTGGGAGCGATTTGTTCTGGCAGATCGCGCTTAAGCCTGAAGACGCCGCCGACTTGCAAACGCTGATCGCTGAAATTCTCGAAGCGGCCAAGAGTCTGTAGCAATCCCGCCCTAGTTCGCCGGGGCTTCAAGGAAAAGTAGGCCAATGCTAACCACGACTAAAGAGGCCGAACGCAGGGTGGCAGTTGCGCGTGAAGAAGCCAAGAAAGACTTCATTTCATGCCTTGAAGCATGGCACAAGCGGCAAAGTGACCATCAAGCGACCCTGGAAGCATCGTTTGACCTAAATGATATTAAAGCATGGTGCGTGAATGTCTGGGACGATTACCCCGAGGAAGGAACCACATACGCTTACGTCGAAATGCCGTCTGTGCCGAACTGCATCAGCCTTGATGTGCTCTTGCATCTATTGACCTATGGACGAAGCAACTGCCTGATCAATAAAGCTGGTGTGAGCCTTAACCTCCGTTTCCAGGATTTATCCAGCGTGTATCCGGCATTGATCGGCAACCCTACAGGCGAATATAGCCTTTTCAAACGGTGGGAAATCACCATCGTCGGAGCTAGCTATGAGGCGTTAGATCAAGTCGTCTATGGGATGAAGCAGGCACCCATGTACCTGGGGAAGCCTTTCGATGTTATTAGCGAGTCATAGGAAAACACGATGGCTACTGCTGCGCTCACCCCATGTGCAAAAGCCTGACCCACACTCGCTGGCTTGCCGCCCTGGACGCCTGGATTGAGGTTCGCTTGCGCCGTCGCTGGGGTCATCATCCGGTGATGACGAATACCGGGGCCTGCGCCCAGGTTCAAAACTGGTCACTACGCACAAGGGCCAGGCCTTTGAACTGACGTTCAAGCACCGCATGTTGGACACCGGCCCTGAGGTCTACAGGGCGCTCATTGGCGGCTAAAGTGCGGGCTGCTACAGGCGATGTTGAAGCGGTGCAAATGATCCTTGGGCATGCCCAGCTTGATCACAGCAAGCCTTATCTCAGCGTTGACCAAGGGGTCATTCGGCGAGCGTTTGAAATTGCCTTGTAGGCCGGTTTTCAAGATCGTTCATTCATGAGATAGTTAACCGAATTGGGTAAACGTTTCGGTCGAGGTTTGTCGGTGTCAGAGAAGAACAAATTGGTTCCTGGTGAAGTTGACCCTGCTCACCTTTCAGGGTTGCTGCGCTTCACTGGAATCCACGGCGAAGCTGTTGTAGCCGCGCTACGCGGACACCTTGTCGAGGGTCGCAAGCAGGCAGACGTATGCCGAGAGTTCAACGTCAAGCCACCACTGCTTTCCAGAAAGGTAGCGGACTTGAACGAGGTCAGTGACATTGCCAAAGAGGTATCAATATTTTACCGATAACGGTTAAAACATATTTGCATAGTTAACCGTATACGGTTAATGTGTCCTCATTGAAGCGAATCAATGAGGACGCAGCAAATGGACAAGAAGGCAAAAATCGCGGCGGTTGTGAAGGTGACAAGCGTAACCGCAGAAGTCACCTATCAGTACCTTGAAGCTGAGGAGTGGTCGGTAGATGACACGGTGTGTGACATTCGCTCTAAGCGCAAAATGGGGCTGCTGTAATGGCTCGCTCAACTCCCTTCCAGACCCGCGACAAACTGGGGTTGGTCGCGGCCAAGAAGCTGGAGGCGGCCCGCGATGCTCTGCATGCCTACCGGATGGCATGCATCGAATGTGGTGATCATGCTGCCAGCCATGACCGGCGGCATTCGTTGCTCGGTGAACTCGGCGAGCTATCGGCTTTTATCGAAGGCGCCTGCAAAGCCAGTAGCGCTAACTAATTGACTACGCCCCGGTGCGCCGGAGCATCAAGGAAAAACCCGCAATGACATCGAAACCTGAACTTAACCAGCGCGACCATCAGAACATGGACGCATTTCTCGGGCATGTGCTTGACGGCTACAAGACCGGTGAAATCACTAAGGACGCTGCTTTGGGGGCCTTGGCTCATGTAATGACAGCCCTCGATTTGGGCAACTACACCGAAGCACGATCTTGGTTCGAAGAAGGGCGGAAGCTCCTTTCGAAAGAACCTATCACTGAATGATAGGAAAATCGGCCATGAGTAGTAGACGATGCAATCTTTGTCTTAAACGCGCCCTAATGAAAAAGAAATTATGTTCTACGAAACGGTAAAAGCCGCATACGAAGCGGGAAAAGTTAGGGTTGGTCTTATCGCAATCGGTGGCGGTGATCGCGTCACCATCGAGGCCAATGGCCTCATTGGTTTCAAGTCAGCGTTTCTCTCCGAAGCAGAGCGGCAGAAGCTGGCCGAGCTTTCCAAAACCGATGCGAAGGCCATGAAAGCCCGCCAGTCGAAGCGGGAATGAGTTTAGATTTCAATGGTGGCCGGTACTACTCAGCCGAACATGACACTCATACGAACGGATCACGGAAAACTGCGATGAATGTAAGACCGGGAAATATAGAGATTGTTGTGGCTGTAACCTGGCTCGCCCTTGGAGCCTACTTCGGACTGGAAGGCCGGCCTTTGCTCATGGGCGCGCTGGCTGGTGTCGTGTTCATGCTCGGATTCTGGGGAATGTTCGTCCTAGTCATCAGCGCTGCGAACTTTACGCTGCTTCCCAGCTACAGCCGTGCACCCTTCCCCGCGTGCGCAGTTGCGCCTTTCAGCACAGGGCTAACCCTGCTGCTTTTGAAGGGTTGGCCTGGAGTACGCAAGACACTGATCACGGAAATCAAGTCATGAAACAGAAATTTGCAGCTATGGTGCTGCTGGGCGGAGCGGTATGTACTGGCTACGTTTACGCTGATCAGCAACCCACCGTAGCCAACAGCTATATGCAGAACGTGCTATGTGGGAGCCGTCAGGTAGCGGAAGCATTGCAGCCTGCAAAGTTGGACGGTTGGGATCAGACCGTGACAATTGCAAGCTTCACTGCCGACGTGATCGGTGACAAAGGTCTGGTGTGCAACGTACACGCGGTGATGAAGCGGGAAAAGCCCGGCGGAATGGTTGGAGATATTCGCGAAATAGATGGGTTGATTTTGGTAGCCATCACAAGCGAGGCCGCTGTCGTAGCCGAGAAGATAGATAGAGGGTTTGCTGACACCCTTCTGGCGTCTAAAGCCGTTCAAGCCATGGCTTCGAATTGATCTAGGAAAACATAAGATAAAACTGTAAGGATTGTCCTTGTATTTTTGTATGATGTTTATTATACGAAAACGAAAGGATCGGTATGAATAAGAAGTAAGCGCTCACTTGCATATGCCGCCCTTCGCGTCTCCTAGTACTATTAGGAAAACGATGGTGACTTCGGATTTAAACGTGACTGATAAAGAGGCTAGCTCGATCAGCTGAATGATCAAGTAAAGCATCATGGACATAGAAACGAGGAAACCAAGCATGATTGACGTCTTTATCCGCACCAACACGACCATCACCGACATCGCAAAGGCGCTGTCTGGCTTTGACTGTAACAGAGTCCAAGTACGCAACGGCGGGCCTACCGAAATCTGGCAGCGTACCTCTGAGGGGTGGGTTGTAGATGAGCCAGGGATGACTTTGTACGAAGACCTTTCTGCAAATTACATCGAGCTCTACGGCTATGTGACCAAACATGGTCTGACGGAGCCTATCAACGCCCCATCACTCAGACTTTCTGGAGACGAAGCCGGGGAGTGGCTGGCATCCATGGAGCGCCGCCGATACCTCCTGGAGGATAGTATCGGCTGCTCAGTAAACGTGGCTGTTGATGGGCGTATCGTCAAGTGCGCAGTGGCGACATTTGCTTTGTCAGAGTTCAAGCAGCGTGCCATCGAGCCAGGTACTGAGTTGAACGACAAAATATTGGTCTGGGCTGCTGACATGCTGAAGGCCGGTGCCGATGCTATCGACGTGTGTATAGCAAGACACAACTGATCTAGGAAAACAGCCATGAAGACATTGAGTGAAAAACAGGCAGAATTGAGGTTGACCGTTGCTCTCCCGACCGCTGATGACTGGCAGTTGTTGGTTGACGATAAGGAGACTAAAGAACAGTTGGTCAACAGGTTGAATGCTGTGCTGGTAGCCGCTCTTGAATTTGCGAAGCGCGACGACTCCACCTGGGGTCAAATCAGTGAAGAAATTTTCCCTGCGCTTTTTAAGCTTGATGCTGAATTCCCGAATGCTGGGATTAGAGACAGCGAAGGTTACTTGACAGTGGCACGTTTCTTTGCGGTGAACTACAGCCCCGCAATGTACGACTTCCTCCGGTATTTCGAGGCCGACAACAACGATAAATACGTTGAGATGAGGCGCTAGAGCTGGCTTGGCGTTTTGATCAGTCCCAAGAAAGCATCACGGACGTGGAAGCGAGGAAAATCCTATGACGCACGCACTATGGCCTGAGTGGGCCACTTTCAAATGTCCTTTCTGCGATGAGAGTCATCGAGTGCGACTTGCCCAGGATGCCCTCAACGGGCCAGTTGACGATGACGGGCATCGAACACCTGACCTGGTTGATTTCGCTTACTGCCTCAAGGGCGAGACTGATCCGCCGTCGGTTGTTGCGCTTCATGCTAATCGCCGTGTTTTGAAAGAGACAGCCCCCGCCTCGATGGTGTTTGAAGATACCGGCAGTTACTGGCGTATTGCGAACTGAAAGGAAAAAAGACCTGACTACCTGGCGGCGGGGTGCGAGGGTCTAGCGGAGACGAAATGGACAGTGAAACCGATAGATTGCATTGTATGGCTATCAGGCATGAGTATCTTCGGTGTAAAGATGCCTTTGAACTCTTCGTCGCGCAAGGTGAGTCCATGGTCCTCCAAGGCCATAGTTATCAGCGGGCATACCGGGCCTACAATGCTTACTCCAGCTTCATTCACCATCTGTACGAACTGTATATGGCCCTTTTTGCACGGGACCATCAAGTCGCTGATATCAAAACTTGCCCTAGGATAAAAGCTTGGGTGAAAGGTGAGCAGGCCAAGCTAATTGGTGATGCAAAAAGTAAAGTCGGTACGCATACGTACACTGATAGGGAACTAAATGAGCAAGTTCACCTTCAGGCCAATCAGTGGTTATCAAGCATCGACAGAGGCGCTGTCTCCGCCAAAATGCACCTACGTTCCCAATACGAAAGCATGCTACCTGTCGATCAAAATTTCGGTCCAGCCTTTCGATCTATGCGGAACAAGATTGCAGGCCATGTAACGTATGAAAGGATTGAGCAGGTCAAGCTGACCGAGTTCTTCCAGAAGTACCACCCCTACCTTTGCATGCTTTTTAGAAATGTAGGAAGTAACTCATTCGGACGTAATCTTGACACTGTACCGGACTTCGGAGAAGTGACTAGCTTCTTGGACATATTCAACAAGCCCGACCCAAATACTAAAGTTGAATAATCACGGAAACCACTGATGCAAAAGAAAATAGCAATTCGTGTAGTCGTGGTCTGCGCGTTGGTTCTCAGCGGTTATGTTGGGCGCTGGTTTTACCTGTCGTCAGAAGCGTCTCCTGATGAGGTGGCAGTAGCTGCTATGACCAGTTCATGCGCTATGGAGATGCTGAGCCAAGAAAAACCTGGTGGCACATTAAGAGGTACATTTCACAACGGGGACGTTTGGACGGTTGGTGATCTGAATGTTGTTCAGGGTATCTGCGAGGAAAAGGATCTTGCTGGGAAGCAAGCAATAGCTGCCAAAACAGCAGATCGCCCTGACTGACATGCTGATTGACGATAGCTTCTTTGCTGCAATGTGACCCTGTGACTTTTCAAGGAAATCATTGCTTTCTGACTATGTTGCTCTTCAAAAGGAAGCGGTATACCCGCTTCTCCTGGTTCGTGAGCGCGAAAGCAGCAGCTTCGACTACTGCTTTATTCATGCTCAGCTACCTCTAGCTTAATTAACGAACGGCTCAGGGTCTGTCCACTCAAGCGGCCCAGGCTTACCATTAGAGATGATTGCCATTCCACGCGAGCAGACACGACCGTTGATCTTAGCTCCTTTGGAGTAGGGCTTACCTTCGGCATAGCAATACTTTGTATTGTCCAAAGCTTCGGCCTGATTGCGCGTTAGCGTTTCATGAATACTAATAAGCTCCTGGTTGGTTTTGACTTGCTGAGCGCTTAAAGCCTCCAAGTCCTGTTTCGTCGCACAGCCAGAAAGGGTTCCGACCACAGTAACGAGAGTAAGGGAGATAAGAATTTTTTTCATTTGGAACTCCTAAGTTTGGTTGATGCTTCTGAGAGTTTAAAGCGCCTAGTGGATTACTCAGCCGAACATGATTCTCATACGAACTGATCACGGAGAACCCGCTGCACCATAAGCCCCAATAGTCGCGGGCTTTTATAGTGTTTCCCCCGGCCATGTACTTGCTTCACAAGCTATCCAGTCGCTAGGGCCATTTATTCAGGACAGCTAGGAAAAAGTCTTACGCTTGCTAAATTTCGTATTAATACTATTATACGAAACAGTTAGACGGATATTTTGTCCATAGTTGCTTGATCCAAGCATACATAACTATAACTGTAAAGGGTGGAGCACTTAGGAAAAGGTGACTTATGCGTAACTTCAAAGGGCTTCCTGAATTATCGAATGCCTCTGAGCTGTTGTCTTTTATGGAGGTTGAACCCTCAGATCATGTTCTGATGCTCACAAGCGATCTTGATTCGAGTGATTTTGATGGAGCACTTGCAACGCGAACGGATGATAGCGTTTTAGTTGTGTATTCGCTGCGCGCTGCGGGGGCTACCTCCATCGATGAGCTGCTCTATGTGATTGGCGGCCAGCGTTTTCAATGCGGAGTTCATATTGGAGAAGTTGCTGTTGTTGGCAAGGATGAGCAGCGGGATAGGTTTGGCCGGAGTATTCCACGTTGCATAGAAGCGTTGCGGCGAGATGCAGAGAACAAGATAGACAATCGGCAGCTGGTTTGGTGCGGATTTGAAGGTATATGCGTACTGCCATCGCATCCTGAAGCCGAAGCGAATTGATCAACGTAAACATCATGGAACAACTTCCTAAGATAATTCCGGCTGAAAACTATCCATGAGTAAGTTCGTCACCTACGTTATCCGCCTGCCTAAAGGCCAAGATGCCAAGACTAAAATCACCACAGGCGTACGTACCTTGGTTAAGAAACACGGCGGTGAAATCACCGCTGCGTCCAACGAGGACGAAATGACTATCCTCGATATGATCGAGCAACACGAGGACTTTCCAAAGCACATTGCAGAGGATGCTCGTACGCAGGCCAAAGAGCTTTGCGCGAAAGCGGGTCACTGATCAAGATCAATCGTAAGTAAAACCCAATGATCAAATCCGTAATGCTTAGATCTATATTGAGTTAAACGTCCTGCAATGAGTGCTTCAATGACTAAGATAGAAGAGATCCTGATCGCACACTTTCGTCAATGGCAAGAGCATGACGTCGATATTGATGAAAAAGTTTTGACTGGCCAGGCCAGCGATGCGGATTACGATGAGTGCCTAAGGCTTAGCGACGTTCTGGACGCTCAAGTTTCCATGGCACATGAAGAACATGGCGTTCTGAGTTTGGAGGCTACACGTCATATACAAAGTCGATCACCTGTTTCCATAAATAACGATGGAGACAATCTAATCATGGATGATGGAAGCTATTTCATAGCTGAATCAGATAGTCATGCAGGCTTTTTGTATAAAAAGTTAGGCCATGATGATGTTATCAGATGTATTGGTGGATATTTGGAGTTTGAGAGTAAAAGATGGGTGACACGTCTTTTTAGTTTTGATGACGCTCCGTTAATAATTTACCCTGACGGACTCGGTGATCGAAAATATGAAACCCAAGAAATAGCTTTACTAAAGTTATGGAAAGATCGTCATTATGCAAATAATTTGATAGTTCTAGGAAGCCACCCACCATCACAGAGTTTCTAGGAAACCACATATCCAAAAACTATTCGCTAAATAAGGTGGATCTTATTTTGTATTATATATATTATGCGAATATATATAATAGTTAAGAGTACCTGATAGAGGGGGGTATGATGAAGAAAGCAGAGCAACGTCCAGAAGTGAAAAGGCTGCTCAACAAGCTAGAAACTGTCTCTGAAATACGATATTTGATTCATAACAAACAGGGAATAAAAGCAAATGGAGTTTTGTTAAAAGCAACTTCGTTTCTCCTGCCGGCAACAGTGGTGCTTGTTGGGCTGTATCGGTTAACGGATATGGCTGTATGGGGTAAAGGGCTTCTGATATCTATTGCAGTTAGTGTGGGGCTGGTAGTGTTCAGCTGGTTTCGAAAGCTCCTGAAACATATCAGCGAAGCAATGAGTACCATCGATAGCACATTGGCTCATTATGAGCCACTAGATACAGAAGCTTTTGTAGCCCTCCAGAAACGGATTCTTGATGGAGAAAGCGACATAGAGCAGTGCATTCTAGAGTGGTGCCGTACGGAGCGTGACACTATAGATCTTCTTCTCAGAAGGGAGGAGGCCCGCGATGCGAGCAGCGGTCTACCCTGTTTTCTGAGTAGGGACCTATGAGCAATCGGTAACTAGGGGAAAACCATACGTCAGGTATGAGAATGGCTCCCCCTGGTGTAAACGATTAGTTCGAGGAAAACACTCATGAGTTTGAAGCACATTACTTACGGTGTTGGGGGCGGTCTAGTTGGAGTTGTCGCGCTTGTCGGCATGCAGCTTGTAACAACCGTTAAAGCGGCTGATCAAGCGCGTGAGGCGGCAATTATCGCGTGGGCCGAATCGAATCCTAGCGAGGCGGAGACAGTGAAGCGCTATCGCCAGGAGTGCCTATGTAGTCCGACCGACGCTCTGCTACGGCCAGCCACGGTGCGTCCGTTTACCTTTGCTGAGTGCGCCGAAAAAATCGGTAGCGGCGAGCTGGCGTCTGCAATTGATGCTGCGGCTCAGTCTGTTGAGATTCCAGCTCCACTCCGCTGGCTCTGAGTTCAAGGAAAACATCATGGGCCTTTAGACGACTTGGGGCTTGGTTATCGTCGGTACTGCTACCGGCGGCTGGGCTTGATCTACCCGCCATTTGAATTGGAAAAATTGATGATGCTGACAGGATTTAAAAAGAATCGGGATGACCTTAACCGTATGGATGGTAAGTCCATAGAAGAGATGGCCGACGCTCTGCGCGACTGGATGAGCTTTGCCCATGAGCAACGTGCACTCCTTTGGCGTTTCGCACACCTGCAAGAAGTGCTGACCATTGAAGACATTCCCAGAGTGCACAGTGCAAACCTGATCCTGCTCCAGATCGCTGACCATGTAACGGAGCTGCGTGAAACTTTCTCCTTAACTCCTGCAGCCAGGGTATTGCAAGAGGCAAAGGAATCACTCACGTCTGATATTAAAGACGCCGAGCGGTTTACCTGCCAGATCATGAAATTCGTGCCGAAGGGAATGGTGTTGACCACTGGTAAGGATTCCTAAGGAAAAACCTACTACAGCGCGGCAGCGCTCACTGGGATGTTCCTCGTGCTGTTCAACCCGTTTTAGTTCAAGGAAAAACCATGACTAATCTAGAACAGAACCTGGTCACTCAAGCCAGTCTAGACCTTGAGTACGTCGCCGCGAACTTGCCCGATGACGACATAAAGCCAGCGCAGCCTACTGAAGCTGAGCTGGAAGCGCTCCGACATTATGCTGAACTTTATCTCTGGCTGCGAGAGCGAACGTGGTATGTGGACGCTGCAGCGAATGCTCTGGGCTTAATCAAGCCGCGTAGAGCATGGTCTGACCCGCCACCCAAGCCTGATTGGGATGAGGTCGAAGAAGCGCTAGAGGCGCTTATGAGCGATAAGTCAGACTACGAATCAGACTACGAGTAGAACGGGACCGGCAGCACGACGACTGCGCATAACGTCAATCAGTTCGAGGAAAAAATATGAATCTGATGTATGCAGCCCCCTTGATGTGTGCAGCGACATTTATGGTGGTTATGCGAAAAGAGCTTATGAGTAAAAAGCCGAGAAGCATGCGAGTAGTGCTTGCAGCTTTAGCAGTCATCTGTTTTGCGTCTGTCCCCATGGTGTACAACTCCTTCAACTGATTCCTACACGTAGGGCTGACAAACCTAGCCTGAAAGAGTTTTGTGCTGCTTGGTGTGGACGAATAAGTGACCTGTTAACCGGATTTATCGACCTTTTTTTTCAGATTCGCGGTTTTTTTATACGTATTATATAGTTTATACAAAACGATCTTATGATCAGTATTCCCTCTTGGAGGAATCCCATGCTCATTCATCTAATACCCAATATCCTAGCTGATCGAACCTACGTGCCGTGTTCGCTCGTAGACCTCACTTGTCACGAGTTTGGTTTGAATTTGATTGGCGGAAAGGAGCTAACTGCCCGACGTCCCTACCCAAACAAAAACTATCTTGTTGCTTGTCGCAAGGTCGGCCAAAAGGCGGTGAACGGGCTCCTTATCGAGACACCTAGCCCTGTGCGCGAATTCACAGTAGTAACGCGCTGGGCGGTCGCTGCAAGTCATATTGCAACGCATAGTGTGCGCTACATCGTAGTTGACGACGAGTTCGAGACCATCACTGAAGCAATGATGTTGTGGGGTGCAAAGCATCCTAGTCAGTGCGGCTACAAGCCACGTTATCCCAACGGTTTCACTTACGGCAGTTCTTTGGAATCGCAACCGAAAATGGAAGCCTTCAAGCGGATTAACCGAGTCGGAGAATTTACTGACCAACTCGACAATCACGGTGCTGTAATCAAGCGATCAGAGGTATTCCGTCTCCCAACCATTGAGCGTGAGCGGTTGACCATGGGCAGTTTTGTTGAACGCATACCTTCTGTTGAGAGCGCATTTAGGTAGGGGTGGTTTTAGCACTTATCATTGAGAAATGTGCAGGTATTCAGGTAGGAGAGATTCATGCGCAAACGAAAAGTGGTTTCTATAACAGAAGCGTGGTGCGTCTGGACAGGTGAAAAAAGTGCTGTGCGACTTGTAACAAAAAGCGAGGCGCTGGAGCTACTGAATCATCAGGGACAAGACTGCGCAGTCACTAACAGCTACTTTCGCTTTGACATGGCCTGCCCTGTTGCTCAGATTTTATGGAATGAGCCGCTGGAGGAGGGTAAGACCCACCATAAGATAGTTACATCTCCCCAATTGACTGTTCTAAGAAAAGGACAGCTAAGAACAATCATTCACCCTCTACCGCCTTCAAAGTTCAAAAGCATATCGAAGGCGTGGTATGACGTGGAATCTCAGCACATCGGGTGGTGGCCAGAGCAATACATTACCGGCATTAATGATCCCGACACACTTGTGTTGCGTGGATCTAAGCCACTTACTGACCAGATTGACGCAAGATGGCCCATCCCAAGAAGCTAGTAATGTCGCGCTAACATCCTGGTCGCGTTCATCAAAGCTCGCCTAGCAGCGACAGGGCGATATCCGGCGAGCCTTTGAGGTCGCGCTTTAAGGAGTTTCCTGAAGACTTAACTTCGTGAGGTAGTTAACCGAATTAGGTAAACTCTCTACATCTGAGGTTTAGCAGTGCCTGAGAAAAACAAGCTGGTTCCCGGTGAGGTAGACCCTGCCAATTTAGCGGGGCTTTTGCGCTTCACTGATATACATGGCGAATCAGTAGTTGCTGCGCTGCGGGGGCATTTGGTTGAGGGTCTTAAGCAGGCAGATGTCTGTCGTGAGTTCAACATGAAACCAGCGCTGCTTTCGCGAAAGGTGGCTGATTTGAGCGCAATTAGCGATATCGCCAAAGAGGTATCAGTTTTTACCGATAAGAGTTAATAATCGTTGATTAATTAACCGTTATAGGTTAACGTTTACTTATTGCGGTGGTTTCCACAAGGACATTACCGGACAAATCCAACGAGCCGGTGTGATGATCCCAGCTAAATTCTTAACTAGATGTAGAAGATGCTGTCGTCTTATTCCACTCATTTATAAGTTACTTCGGAAAAATGGTGCGGAGATATCCCTATGAATGGCTTTTCTGACCTAGACTTTGATGCACTAAATTCTTTCTTTTTCAACAACGTTATTATAGGTCTGCTGGCATGCATTTTTACTTTAGTTGTCCCAAGGCTTCAGAGGAGCTGGGCATTATCTAAAGCGGCATCGATTTGTATAGGAACTCTGGGGTTTTCAGTTGTATATGCAATCATCTATTTCTTTGGGCTCATAGAACGCTGGGCTGGCCCAGCTATGGAATTCTTAGGAGTAATAGCAGGGCTTACTTTTTTTGCAGTATGGTCTCTATCGGTTTTAGGTCTCTTTTTGGGGTTCGCATCAATTGCTACTGCCCCATTCCATAAGAATCGAAGGAAGTGATTGGAGTATTATTTTGTGTACCTCTATCATGAGAGATACACTGTGTTTACAAGTTCAGCCGAGCATGGATCAATTATGATGAAACGCAGAAACTCTTATTTAATGGAAATAGTGTTTATAGTGATTGCTATGTTGGTTTTTTGTGCCCGCCTAATGGGGTTCATAGAGTTATCTGCTGTAAACACTTTAAGCTCTTGCATCCTTGATCGACCGCTTCTTGTACCTGTTCTAGATGGTTCTTCAGCTTTAGCAGGTTTTGAAGATACCTTGCTAAGAATGATTGACGCTTTTATATGGGCAGCACTCGTAATGAGTGTTGGAACAGTCATGTTACTGGCATTACTGCCTCACACTGATCTAGAATGATTCAATGCAAACCTGATGTAGTCATATCATGAATAGATTCACGTTCGCATTGATGAACGGATGGCTTAAGATACGAGATGTATAATTTCCACTCTTAAGGAATATTAGTATTGAATCGCACGTTACTGGTCATCACCCTAAGTGTTGTTGTTGTGGGTAGCGCTTTGCTAGGCCAACAGTATGGAGAACAAGAGGGCCAGAAAAGCAAAGCCCTTATAGAGCTAGTGTGGCCTTCTTTTGATAGCTTTACCGAAGCAGACAGGGCAGTGTTAGCTGGTTTCTCAATGACCTGTAACCTTCAAAACAGGGCAAAAAATGCGTATGAAGTAATTAGCTGTTTGCGTGAGGCTTCATCGGACCCGAATGCTGTTCGTCCTAATGGAATGGACCAGTCCCAGGCTTCTGCTCGACTTGAGTCCATGATCTCCAATGCCGAATCATCTCTTTGATGATTGTGAACATTTTACTGATTCTTGCTATAAGCCTTAAGCTTTTAGATAAGCAATCTGTATTGTTTCGACAGCTATGATACGAGGATGTTTAAGTCTATGACGGGCGAGCAATATGATGCTCTTGTAAAGCTTATGCGGGGTGACGCAGATAGCCCTAGCAATCGGGCTGCTCGACGCGTGCTTATTGTAATTATATTTATATGAAATTATTAGTACATAGGAGCTATGATGTCATCATTAAATCTTTCGGAAATTACTCTCCCCCGTGCTTCCTTTTTTCTAACCACACCTGATCTTTCATTCAGTACAATCATCCTTGCATCAGGTATTGTCATTCTAAGCTTGTTTTCTCTAGTCTTATGGATAGCAAATCGTAGAGGTCTCGACCACTTTCAGAAAAAGCATGCCTTTAAATCTCTTCTGTTATCCATGCTAGCATCTGTTATACCTCCTCTTGCTATTATTCTATTTATTAGAACTGCACGTTATGTTCTAACGGTCGATCCAGCCAAATGATTCGTCTGGATGCAGTGAGTTCCTCTCGTTCCTTGTCGCAACCAACTGGTTGAGGAATTCGATCAGTAGGAAAAATTCATGAATAATGAAATCGCAATGTCCCCCTTTAAGATATGGGCACTGGTCATTCTTGGTACGGTAAGTAGTGGAGCCGCCTTCGGACTAACCAGCTTTCTTTATCGCGTCTCAACAGAAATTATAAATTCAAATCAGCCACAATATGTTGCCCCATATTGGATGTTTATATTGGTTGGTATGCTCATGTGGTTTGCCATTAACTATTATTTCGTACATATCGTCACTAAAAAAACTTTGGAATAGAGCATTCAGATATGGTTGACCAGACACCAAACATGAGCTTTGGCTCGCCGGATCGGGAAACCGTCTGGAGGGGAAGGCCACTGAGTTTCAAGGCCCAGCATCGCTGGAATGTGTTGAGCGCTTTCATCACTGGCGAAGTCAGCGCTAGGTCATGCATGTTCGCCCTAAGATACCCGGCATCCGTTGTTCACCTCGCATCGAAACGGGCCCAGCAAGGATTGATATGCATATGCCCGGAAGCAATTCTTACTCATCAGGCGCTACTCGAAGATTAATCCACCTACTTTGCAAGGAAGCCAAACATGTTTTTTTCGCTTCTGGCTGTCACTTTCATTGTCGCGCTGGGCGTATCGGCCCTAGTAGTAGCTCTATTCAACTCATCTATTAAAAAGGTTTTAAGCAGAGTCATCAAAGATGACGTAAATAGCGCGTGGCATCGCTACATAACCTTTGCAAGCTTTGTTGTTGGAATCTCTGGAGGAGTAAGAATTTACAACCTGGAGCGCTATATCAATCCGCCAGCCACGAATGGCGAGATTCTGATACTGAACTCTGAGCGTTGGACACTTGAAGTCTACCGAACAGTCATTGAAACACTGCAAAGCATCGCATGGATGTACCTGGTTGTTTTCGTAGTGGCTTTAATTGCTTTCGTGATCGTTCGTGCAACTGAAGCTAAGTACTTGTTGGGTAAAAACAACAATGAGTAACTAAGCATACAAAGTCTGGTTAGCTCAAAACCACAGCGTTGACGTTGAAAATGAACCATGGATCACTTCGCTCTTTCATCAAGCTCGTTGATCGAGCGTCAGCTCTGCTGATGATTGATCAACGGGCCGACAAGCGTAGCGCGTCAGTGTCCAAGCAAAAGAGAGTGCTATGCCATGAGTAAGCGAAGGGTTATAGGTGATGTTGTTCAGGTTCAATACGATAAGACCGAACCTCCGTATCTTATAAAGCTGACTTCAGGTAGCGGAGTCGTGCCTGATGACTGTGTGCTTGATTGTGGTGATTTAGAGTGTCGTGAGTGGGCAGTGGCAATAGTTCTCGACGACATAAGAAGACCTACGGGTGAAAAGGTTTACCACATTTCAGAATGTCTCATGAGTGATCCTGACCCTTTAAATCTTTCAGCCCACAAGCCAAAGATGCCGTCATAGTGCCTGATATGACGGCATTGGCGCAGTCCCGCATGCGGGAATTTCTTATGCTCTTACTTTGGTTCGTTCAAGCGGTGTAGCCTGTTGATCCGTTTCTCTAGATCTGGGCTTCCACTGTGATACGTAATCATCATCAGCTTGCATCAGTTTAAGCTCCGTCATGACGTCCCTGACATCCTGCCGTAGATACTCTAAGCGTTCCATTTGGGAAAATGGTCGTTCCTTTTCAAGCTTGGCTTTTTCAAGCTCCCTGAGTTCCTTATCGCGAGTCTTGTTAGCCTGATCTCGCCAATGTTCAAACTGATCAAGGAAATTGTCTGTCCGGTTAATGAATCCGCTCAGACTGAATTTATCATCTGGCCAGTACCGCAGGTTTTCAGGTTGATATGTACTTGATCCTGAGACGCTGAATTGTAAGTTACCCCGCAAATTAGATACGGAAATATCAAAGCCACGATATTTACCTACTTCGAAGATTGTTGGTTTTTCCGTCGATGCGCTTTTATCTTCAGCAGCCTTTTTCATCGCGTAGCCAATTTCACCCAACAAAGCCTCTTTCTTATCCTCGTTAAAGATCCTGCCATTCACTTCAAATCGGAACCCAGTAGGCATAGCCGGCTCGCGCCGCTCGATTTCTTTATTGAGTCTACCAATAGCTCTATCAGCTCTCTTATCAGTATCGGCCAGCCAGTCGATTCGGCTCTCAAGCCTATATTGATTACGTTTGAAGTTTGAATACACGGCCTCCAATTTCTTGAGTTCAGCGCTTAGCTGCACCTGCAGAAAGATAAGAGGATTTCCTGTTGCGGCTGCTTTCATCTCTGCCGCATTTGCTGCCTCGCTTGCCACGTCATCTATAACCCTCTGGAGGCTATCCCCCTTTCTGAACTGCTCAATGCCAGCAGCCTTATATTCAATCGTCTGCCACATGCGCGAGTCATAGGTCTGCTTTGTTGCATACCGAAAGATCTCGATCTCAAAGTTTTCAGGATCTCGTGCGTAGAATAGATTTCCTTGTCGCTCAATCCGGCCCTCACGCTGTTTAAGATCACTTGGCCGCCAGGGGGCATCGAGATGATGCAGGGCTACTAGACGTTTCTGGACATTCATGCCTGCGCCCATCTTGGCTGTAGACCCTATGAGTACACGCACCTCACCGCGATTGACCTCATCGAACAGTTTGGCTTTTTGTAAATCTGTTTGAGCCTCATGGATAAATCGGACTTGGTGCTCTGGATGACCAAGAGCCACTAGCTTCTTCTTGATATCATCATAAACACTAAACTTTGATCCACTCGCCAATAGGTCATCCATGCTGATTGCTGGCAAATCATCATCCGTGTCATCTACTTCACTACTGGGAAGAGTTGAAACCGTCTTTTTACCCAGTTTTGGCGTTGATAAATCGCAAAAGACCAATTGCGCTCCTTTATCCTCAGACCAGGCTTGCCAGATACGGTGTATATTCTGAACCGCTACATTGATCTTGCTGCCTTCAAAGTCTGGGGCTCCTGGTTCGATAAGCCGATAATCGAGCCCAGCTTTTCTTGCGTCGTTGGTGATTTTCAACGGATTATCCAAGCTTGGATCTTTGGGTAAATTCTCCATCCGATGAATAATGGACCCTCTATTCCATTCCTTGATTGCAGAACCGTCGCTTCTCAAGTATGGATTGCCACTATCATCCAACCGAACGTTCTGAACGCCCATGAACTGCGCTTGTATGTGCGACCGCTCGACGATGACATTTTCTGGCTTTCCTCCTTTTAGCTTGGGCAACGGAAAGCGCATACCCATTTCTTCCGCCTGTCTTTGCAAATCTGACGTGGTAATCACATCAGCGAATGTTCTATACATGCTGGTAAGTTCGGGTACGTTCTGAAACTTAGAGAACCGCGAGTTAAGCTTGTAATTCACGCCCGTTGCATCTAACTCCCATCCAGTTACAACTTGGCCAAATGTGCTCGCCCAAGAGTCAAAATGGACAATGCCTCTTACCTTCATATCGTCGTACTGCAGAAAGCGCTGCATGGTATAGAGTTCAGCTATCGTGTTGCTGATTGGTGTGCCAGTCGCAAAAAAGACACCTCGGCCATCATGGTTCTGCTGCAAGTAGCGACACTTAACAAACAAGTCGAACGCCTTTTCTGATCCAGCCAGATTTCCAAGGCCCGATATCCTAGAAAGAGATGTGGTTATCCAGAGATTTTTGAACTCATGAGCCTCGTCGACAAACAATGCATCAACACCTAAATCAGCAAAGCTCACCGCCTGGTCTTTTGCTCCTGTATCAGCCTGTCGTTCCAGCCGCTCGCGCATACGCTCACGAGCCTTTTCCATCTCTTTGATTGTTAGGCGGTCGCCTAACTGTGATTTGAGTTGTTGGATAGCATCTGTAAGGTCTTCAATCTGCTCATCCAGGATCTGCTTCAGTGTCTCATTTGGCATTCCAATTTTTTTAAACGAGCTATGAGCCACAATTACAGCATCCCAATCTCCTGTTGCGATGCGGCTGAAAAGACGCTCTCGGTTTTCTTTTTTGAAGTCGCTCTTTTCGGCAACAAGAATGTTGGCGTTTGGGTAAAGCGAATAAAATTCGTCCTTCCATTGCAAGAGGAGGTGATTGGGAACAACAACCATTGGCTTGTTGAGCAAACCCATGCGCCTGCTTTCCATGATTGTGCCTACACAGGCAAGGGTTTTGCCTGCTCCAACAACATGGTCAAGTAGGGCCGTACCGTCCTGAATACCCCTCCATATGGCATCTTTTTGGTGGGGGCGAAGCGTTATTCCTAGTGAGGCACCTGGTAGTGTCAGGTGTGAGCCGTCATATCGGGCAGGAATGTTCGTATTGAATCGTTCGTTATAGATATTGGCCAAAGTCTCCCTACGGGTTTTGTCCTCCCATACCCAATCTAGAAAAGCTTGCTTGATTTCGTCAGCCTTCTGATTGGCTGCAGCAGTCTTCGACTCATCCACCCGGTATATCTTGTTACCGTTTTCATCCTTACCAACTTCTACTTTTACTTGGATTGGCTTATTGGTAAGCACGGCATCAATGAGTTTATTAGCTGGATAGTCCTCTGTGCCCCACGTAACTGTGCAAGTAGTTCTATCGCCATCTGAAATATTGACGAGCCACTTGCCCAATGCCGGTTGATAAGATATGCGCCGGTCTACGTCATCTAACAGGTGGCCAACGAACTCGTTGACAACCTTGTCAGGCACCCACGTAGAGCCTAGTTGAATAGAAATATCGACTGCATCAATATCTGCTGGTTGAACGGCTCTCAGAGCCACCACGTTTTCACGATAGCGTGGGTTTTGCTCTGAAGCTTCCTCAGCCGCTCTCAATTTACCTTTGACATTGCCAGTCAGATATTGGTCTGCCGTTTCCCACTCATTACGGGTAGGGCTGTGATAGATCAAACCTTCTAAATCTTTAATCAACTCTTCTTCTGGCTTACCGGAGAGTTGTACCATCCTAGGTATATCGATTCGGCCACACTCATTCATCGATACAACAAGCGCATCTTTGGCTGTTTCAACATGCTCAACAGTGCGTTTAGCACTCATCACGCGTTGATTAAAAATAGCCGCTTTGCTAGCGCTTGGAGCCCTGCGCTCGACACCATTTTTACGAGCCATTTCAAAGGTCACGCCCTTGTCATAATCACTTTCAAGGGCATGTATAAGAGGAAATTGTGGATCATCAGACATGGCCAAACGGTTTGCCTGATTGCTGATGTGTCCATAATTATGGATGAATTTATCGTAAACCTTATTAAGTGTATTGCGCTTGGTCTGAAGGTCTATATCCGTGCTGGACTCTCTTTGCTCCGCAGACATCAGGTCTCGAAGTGCGTCCCTGATTTCAATCATCCCAACAATACGTTTTCCAGCCGTCTCATTTTTGGGCGTGACCATCTGATAGTCATGCTTGTCGAGAATGTCTGGAAGTCTACGAGCAAGCTGCCCATTGGGATGAACAAAGTAGGAGCCGATCTTCAATGTGTCAGGAAGTACAAGGTCCTCCCTAATACTTTGTGGTAAGGCTTCATCATTCAAAAGGTTTGCTTGATAGAGATTGATTGGAAGTACAGCCAAACGGGTTTCAATGGCATTACTTAAATCAATACCCGGCTCCGCCACTAGATCAGCGGTATCACGATGCATTTTGCTGGTGATAGCCATTCTGCCGGCCATCTGGCCTGGATTATCGATGTAGTATTGATTGATCGTTATAGGCTGCCCTGTCTCCTGATCCGCTACTTCACCTACGTTAACCCATGCTCTATCTGTCTGCTCGCCGGATTTAGCTTTGGCAAGAAAAACGATATCGGTCGTTACTTCAGTAAGTGCATTTTTCTTAAAAGCAGTATTCGGTAAACGAATAGCCCCAAGGAAATGTGCTCTATCAGCTATATACTCGCGCGGTGCCGAGTTATTGGCGTCAAGAAAATATCTACTAACAACTACAGCTAGAAGTCCATTTTCGCGCAATGAATTAACTGACTTGGCCAAGAAGTAGTTGTGTATAGAAAAGGTGCTGAGATCTTTATTGTACGGGTCGTAAAGGCTCTGGTTTCCAAAAGGGGGATTCCCGACTACGGCATCAAAATGGCCTTGGGGAATTACTACATCCTGCAGTCCACGATTAATACATGTAGCAGAAGGGTAGAGGTGACGGCCTATTTCAGCCGTTATTGGGTCTAGTTCAACCGCTGTGAAATGCGAGTTGACCCGCATAGTGGCAGGCATAAGCCCGATGAAATTGCCAATGCCGCTGGAAGGCTCAAATACTTTCCCGCCTGGAAAACCAAGGCGCTCAAGCCCCTTGTAGATCCCATTTGTTACTACTGATGATGTGTAATGAGCATCTTGAGTTGAGCGCCTGGCTCGCTCGTACTCCTCTTTACTGAGAAGGCTTGAAAGCTCGAAGTACTCATTACGCCAATCTTGATTGAGATGATCGAAGGCTTGTGGCAAGCCACCCCATCCAACATACCGTACCAGAGACCGTTGCTCATCGAGTGTTGCACTGCGGTTTTCCTCTCGTAATGTATGTAGAAGACGTATTGCAGCCAGGTTATCTTGGCATTTTGCCTTGGCTCCGCCTTCTCCCAACCTGTCCAAATCCGTAATTACATAATCTAAAGCTCGGTATTCACTTCGTTGATGGCCAGTATCTCGTGCTCGGTCATTCCTTGTCGACGCAACTGGATCGTCTCGTTGAGGATCTGCTGTTCCAGCATCTGTTGCTCTAGCAGACGGCCCAAAAGGATCACTTCTCCCTCCTGCTCCAGCTTTCTCAACTGTTCTGGACTGTTGAATGCCCAACGATCCAGTATCTTCCATCCGTGATGGTTGAATGATGGGGACTTGCGAACGGCTCGAAGGGTCGAAGCCTTGAGTTGTTTGGCTGCTATTTCCAATGGCTGTTGTTGTCCGATTATCATGAGCGATTTCTCCTTCGTACTCCTCAATATTAATCTCAGTTTGCAGACGTTCAATCGCTTCAACAGTCTCATTGAAGTTGAAATCGAATGCCATCTGATCCTGGTTAGGATCAGGACGCCGTTTTTTTGGCATCACCGCTTCTCCTCGCTATCCGTATTATATGCATTATACAAAATAAGGCATTTGGGCAAAGATTAGCGGCTAAACTCTATGACGCAACAGCTTTTTGCCTTATTTCAAATAAGGCATTTAGAACTGAGATGAATTGGGCGATTAAGGATTTCCCTATACAGCTCTCATTTGACCTTCTTTAATGTTCTACGTAGCAACATGACACCTAGGGAGCCGTATATCAAAGCTACCAGAATCGATTCGCCTTCTAATGTGCCTTTGGAAAGGTAGTTTGTTATCAAAAAGAATATATATATTGCTGCTGTTAGGCAGGCCCCTAATCCGACTATTTTCATTGCCATTACGTCCACCCTTAGGTCTAGGTGCTATCAAGTTCAGAAAAGTATTTCTCATATACGTAATTACGCAATTACTTAATTAAGTTAGTCTTCTCGTACCATGCTTATTTGATAAGAGACATTGATCAGTTGCATGACCTTTTCGCAAAGTTCACCAGTCTGACATCTAAACAGTACTATTGCGCCGTCTATATGCATGGCTCTATCAATACACTCAGGAACCTTAGACTCAATGTTCTCACCAAGGGCTATAGATGCGATAGCTAACCCCTCCCGTCCGGTAATCTCAATGGTTCTATTTATTGAGTTTTCTATTGCAGGAGTAATGCGATGATGGCCGTGTTGGTCTTGAAACATCACAGTCACAATGAAAGGTACTGAGTCACCATTTGAATTTTTGGCAAAATAGGCTGGAACGGCTTCAAGGTTAGCAAAACGCATAACATTCCTATTTATTGGGATCGATTGAGAGAAAAGGCCTGCGTTGGCCTTGCTCGTAGCTAAATGATGCAAATGAGGCCGTCATACGAGCACGCTCTTTAAGCCAATGGTCAAGTAGCTTCTTTGCTTGCTCATTACTTACATGCACTGGCTGGCCTTGTGTCATAAAAAAGACAGGCATTCGAAAGCTTGCGCTACCGTCCACCGAAATTGACATCTCGTACCACGTTTCCGTACCTTCTGAAACTCGGTAAAAGCTTGTCGTGAGACTTTGTAAAGCCTCTCTTTGTAGCCCGTCTGCACTTTGGGGAGGGGATTTCTCACAGCCTAAAAGTAAGCCAAATCCTAGCAACAGGCCAGCTGCGCTATAGAGCTTCATGCAAAGACCTTCTACTCTGTAAATTTGAGTTAGCATCTCTCCATGCAGCCGTTATTGCATTGAGCCCAACCCTACAATCCTTTGCGCCGCGTTTGATTGAGCTATTTGTTTTTCTAAGCATAAATGCCCCTATCAGCTCTTGTTTTCGAACTCAAAATTTACCCGGCCACTGGTCTTATCCAAACGGAGTCTTGCGGTAAAAGGCTTCTTTTGCTTGCTTTTGAACCCTGTAAGAAAAGCAGCAGTCATGCCTGTGTTGATCAACTCTTGAGCCTCAGATATAGCAAGTTTTCGAGAGGCTATTTCACCCCAGACTTTGAAGTCACAACCGCTACATGCGTAGACAGCACCCTTGACGGTGACAGGAGAAGAGCATCTGGGACAGATCGCATTGAACTGTGAGTCATGATCGACAGCTATGTTTGGCTTAGCCTCAAACTCAAATTCAACTTTTCTGCTTTGTTTGTTCAACTTAAGTTTTGCAGAGAATTTTTTCCCTGTGGTCCGACTATCGAAACCCTTTAAGAGGCCGGTTTCCCCTTTGCCTAGTAACTGTAAAATCTCATTATCCGAAAGTGGACGACCCGCTACTACATGCCAAAGTTTGAAGTCACAATCTTCACAACTATGAGCTTTATCGCTACGTTTCATATTGCCTTTGCATAAGGGGCAAACACATATCGGGGTAGCTGACTCAGGTACAGCCATTGAAGCAGTCAATGCATTCCTGACCACATCAGTAACATATTGCTCGGTGCGTTCCATGAACGTCTCAAACGCGAGTTCTCGGTTAGCTACTTGATCAAGCTGTGACTTAAAAAAACCGGCCTGAGCTGGATCTTTTACATCCATCGTAAGAGCGTCTATGGCAGCTCTCGCTTCCACTGAAGTCATCAACTTCTTTGATCCTGGTTTCACAGGTACTAGCACGCCCTTGCTACGCATTTCGGCAATTGTGGGTCCACGAGTCGCCGTTGTCCCGATACCATCACCTTCCTTTAGACGATTTTTCGCAGTTTCATCATGGACATACTTGTGTAGATTCTTCATCGCCTCAAGTAGTAGCTTCTCGTCGAACCTGGCAGGTGGAGTAGTTTTACGTGCGTGCTTATCGCAACTTAGGCACGCTACTGCATCCCCAGTCTCCATTGATGGAAGGGCCTGCGAGTCATTAACATCAGCTTCTTCACTTGAAGACTCATCGTCTGGAGCTGTGTCTGCGATGATCTGCTTCCAGCCGGCTGCAATCTGAACCTTGCCAGTTGCATTAAAAACTTCACTTGCAGCTGATGTTTCAACTGTGGTGTGCAGATACTCGTAAGGCGCGGCAAACTGTACAAGATAGGAACGAACGATAAGGTCATAGACGTTACGCTCAACCTCCGTCCATGCGGCCACATTTACATCAACTTCGGGTGCAGTTGGAACTATCCCATGATGAGGTGTTGGCTCGCCCTTAGGCGTCTTCATCTTTTTATCATCAAAGGCGCTTGATTTACGGCTCGTGTCAATGACGTCTCGCAGATATGCTAAGTCTGGCCTTAGCTTAAGAATAGCTGCTACGACAGCTGGGGCCTTTTCATGGTGTGATTCGGATAGATAGCGATTATCAGAACGTGGATAGGTTGTAACTTTGTATGCTTCATACAGCTTTTGTGCAGCATCAAGAACTTGCTGACTGGTATAACCATAGCGGCTGAAACCCTCTATTTGAAGTTCATCCATTGCTAAGGGGAGGGGGGGCTTTTGTTTTTTAGGCTCTTGCATGAAGCTTGTAATAGCTGCGTCAGCGGATACAACTCGTTTCGTAATATCGACTGCGATTGCTTCGTCTATCAGACGTCCTTCTGAATCCATTCCTGGTTGATCTGGCTTAGGCTTCCAAGTGGCCTGATACACTCCATTTCTATGCTTGAACTGGGCAGTGACTGAAAAGAAGGGCTGCGGCTTGAAATCCTCGATGATCCGATCTCGCTCCCGCACAACGTAGGTAAGTGGTGACTTGACGCTGCCAACTGGTAGAACCCTATTCATGCCTAACTCTCGGCCTCTGAGTGTCATGGCTCTTGTGGCGTTCATACCCAGAAGCCAATCATATCGGCCACGAGCTGTTCCCCAGAGATACCAGCCCCTAAACATTGCCTCATGATTATCACGAATGTTGGCTAGTGCTTTCTGAACCTCACTCTGGTTGTAATCATTGATCAATACCCGTTTGACAGGCTTTCGATTGCGGTAGAACTCCAATGCTTCATCGACAAGCGTTTGGCCTTCTGCGTCAGGATCGCCCACATGATAGATAACATCACAATTAGCAAGACACTGCTTGAGCTTCGCAAGACAGGCTTTCTTGGTCGCTTTTGGAACCAGCTGCCAAGCCGTAGGGATAATTGGCAAATCCTCTTTCCTCCATAGCTTGCGACCGGAGCTGCCGGTCGGCACGTTATCTGGAAGATATTCATCCGGTGGAGCCAACTCGAAAGCGTGTCCATTTAGATAAATGAACTCATGCTCGCCGGCTCGAATGTACCCAGAACTGCTCTCCGAGATCTGAGTATTCAAACAAGGCAGTATCGCTTCTGTTATTTGGCTCTTCTTTTCGGCAACCCATAGTATTTTTTTCATCTACATCGCTCTGTAAAGTATGTGAAGTACAGATCAAGAAGCCACGTCTATAAGCGCCTATCTTGAAAAGTCTTGCTTGATCCATTTCCGTAGAATATATACCATACAAAATCTCAACTGGCATTGAAACCTTTCGAGGAAATTGAACAATGCTTCTTATTGCTGCTGATCTACCTCCTGTTCCTGCCTGCATGGTTCAGGCTGCAGTGGAGTACTCCATCCCCCTTAGAGGCCTGATAGCGGTTTGGCTTACAGAGGGTGGAAAAATCGGAACGCTAAGTAAAAACAAGTCAAATGGGACGATTGATCACGGACCTATGCAGATAAACGATGTTTGGGCTGATGAGTTGCAGAAAAACTTCGGTGTCACCCGAGACATGCTTACGAATGATTTCTGCTGGTCCGTTCGAAGTGCCGCTTACATTCTTCGCTCTGAAATCAATCGCGCTAAGGGAAGTTTCTGGGATGGCGTAGGGCACTACCACTCACGAACTCCAGAATTCAAGTACCCATACATTCAGCGAGTTTATAAGAACTCGCTTAGATTCTGAGGTTGACCATGAGTAGTTCGACATCTCCTAAGTCAGATGACATGGGTATCGTCTATATCGGTGTAACCATCCTTGCATGCGTTGGTGCTTACATGATCTGGAGCACCTATCACACATCGATAACTTATTATGCCCTTCTATGGACCTGGTATTTACTCGCTCCTTTTGATCAAAGTTTCATGCCAAATGCAATCCATATTTGGCGTCAAGAGACAGTTTGGCTCGCTTCAAACCCTCATCTAGTCAGTTTCAGCCAGCTGCTCTCTGTCATGAACAAAGCTGCATACCTATATATCTGGATTCCATTGCTAATTGCTGTAGTAGGCATAAAAAAAGCGACCCAGCATCCAGCAAATAAAACCCGTAGGGTGATAACTGTTCGAACGCTTCCCTGGATAATGGCCAAGCATTCTCCGGCCATTATTCCAAGCCTTTATTACGGTGATCCTGACACGCTGCTTCTGAACGTAGATCCTCCAGAGCATCGCTCATCTAAAAACCCTGAGGAGTGGGTTGCTGAGAATGGGCTCATTGTGAATGGCCGACTCGACAAGACTCGGTGCCGTGACTTGTTGAAAGCAGAGCTTGGAAAACGAATAACGTCCTTGGCAGACCTGAAACCGCATGAAAAAGCTCTGTTCGCAATCATGGCCACACGTGTCCTTTCAGATGGAAAGGACCTCAAGAAAGCCCAAGAGCTATTAGACGGCCTTAATTACTCCTGTCATACCCATTCATGGGAAGGAAAGCCAGGCTATCCAAATCTTGCCATCACAGACAGAACCTTTGAGGTCTATGCCAAGCATCCAGACGTAGCGATCTGGATCAAAAAGCATCCCTATGTCCGTACCCTACTGCATAGCATGCACAAAAAGGCACAGCGCACGGGAAAGCTTCCGTCATCTCACTTTCGTTGGTTGAAGGGAATGGATCGAGGTCTTTGGTATGCCTTAAACACTACAGGCCGGAAGGCCCCATTTCTTGAATCATCTGCCGTGTTTACTCAAAGCCTTTGGGAAGAGTTCGCCGCAGACAATGGTTACGAGCTTACAGAGCCATACATCGACGATGCGATTGTTGGCATTGAAAAGTACCTGATCAAAACCGGATTGCTAGCACCATTGAAAGCTCAGGAGCACCAATGAAAAACAACGACGTTATCAAGCCCTTTGGCAAATCTCTCTTTGTTTCATTTGGTACTACTGGTGAATCTCATAGATCTAACATTATTCGCTTGGACCAAGGTGTGTCGGTATTCAGGAGTGATAACTCGCTCTATTACCGATACAGTAATTCTTCAGACGCCTGCGTTTTGGAGAGCTTCCCAAATGAAGCTCTTGCCATCACCGCATGCAGTAATGTCCGAAGTGCTATGAATCGTTATGCATCAACTCAGCGCCTTGAGGGATTTGGTAAAGGGGCTGTGAAGTGGATAGGAGGACCACTCGTAGCAGGTGTGTTCGTATTGGCATTGAATATGGCTGCAACTAGAGCATTAAATTTGCCATCTCCTGCTGCCTCTCAATCTCTTAATAATCAACCAATCGTCATGGGTTCGTCATCCCCACGACCCTCACAGGCCTATATTCCCAGCACAGCCTTACCCCAAGCTAATGGTATTCAATTACCTAATCAAGCTGATCCAGCTGAACTCTCTAAGGCAGTAACGGCTGGCATAAAGGCTGGCAAATATAGCGTGCAGATATCGAGTGGTACTAAAGGAGTCCTTTACGTCTTCAGCGACCCATCGTGCCCGCATTGCCGTGATCTTGAGCCTGAACTCGACCAGCTTGCTCGCGATTACACCATTCACTTATTCCCCGTTTCAGTAATAGGTGGGGAATCATCTACCCATAGAGCAGCAAAAATGCTGTGTGCCAAACCAGAAGAACGTGCGGCTTTATGGAAGAAAATTGTTAAGGGAGATGACCTGGAAACCGAAGAATGTGATGAGGGATCAGCGGCAATTAAGGCAAACGATCTGGTCTTCCGTCACATGAATTTCTTGGGTACACCAACAATAGTCAATGAAGCAGGGGAGCAGACACCACTTTCCTTACCTAACAAAGCTTCATCCATTGATCAGTGGATGAATCAAGCCTCGCAAGCTAAGTGAGGGATCACATGGCCCGATATATCGAATTCAGTACTGATTTTTTGGATGATGTTCGTGAGCGAGTCAACCTGGTCGAACTCATTGGTAAAACGGTAAAACTTAAACGATCCGGTGCAAACCGCTATGTTGGCTGCTGCCCATTTCACGATGAGAAAACTCCATCGTTCAACATCTCTACAGAGAAAAACCTGTATAAATGCTATGGCTGTCCAGCCCGTGGTGACGCCATCCAGTGGATGATGTCGCACCACAATCTTACCTTTCATGATGCCGTTATCCAATTATCAACTCTGGCCGGCATGGAGCTTCCAGCTACGATAGGAAGCCGTGAAGAGAATATTGAACGGCGGCAACACCTTGCCTCGTTGTACCAAGCACTAAAAACAGCAGAAAGAATTTACATCCGTGGGCTAGATAAGAGCGCAGCTGCCCGCCGTTATCTTGAGCAGAATCGAGGTCTATCTTCACAGACAATCCAAGAATTCGGTCTTGGAGTCGTTGCTACTGGAGTAGTGTCGTATATGACATCGACTCCACATGTTGCCCTGGTTGAGTCAGGCCTTGCTTGTGAGCGTGACGACAAGACTGTATTTGATCGATTTCGACATAGGATCATGATCCCGATTCGCAACGAGGTCGGAAACCTTATTGGTTTTGCAGGTCGTTCTTTAGTCGAAAAGCCCGACCGAACTTCTAAATATATCAACTCCCCTGAAACGGATCTGTTCCATAAATGCCGTGAGCTATTTGCCCTGCATCGGGCTAAGCCTGCCATTCGAGCGGCTCGTTTGGCTGTTATTGTCGAAGGCTACTTCGACGTTATGGGTTTACATCAGGCAGGAGAAAATAAGGCGGTCGCTCCGATGGGTACAGCATTTACAAGTCAACAGCTAGACAGGCTTCTACCGCATATCGACACGCTAGTGTTTGCATTTGATGGTGATAAGGCCGGTCGGCAAGCAGGCTTACAAGCGGCACTTCTAACTCTTGAAACATTGCCAGATTCAAAATCAGCGAAGTTCGTGTTTCTTCCTGAAGGTGAGGACCCTGATAGTTTCATTAGAGCCAATGGCCTTGATGCATGGAATACGCTCATCAAGGAAGCCATCCCATTGAGTTCTTTCATGGCGAGCTACATCACCAAGAACCTAGATAGGTCTGTACCAGAAACCCAGGTAGAAGCCGCGACTAAAGCCAAGGAAATACTCGCCCGAATAAAGCAGGCCCCTACTTTCAAGAGCGCACTACAAAGCCACTTTGAAGACTTAATAGGCTTCAAGCTACAAGTGGGGAATTAAAAATGGCAGTGAATCCGAATCATGAAATAGATTTTGAAAAGCTTACGCGAGACACGCGTACAACTGGGCAAAAATTCTTCACAGCACTCAACCGCCCCACTAATTTCAGGAAATTCCTGATCTTATCCATCGCTTTGCAGCTGTATCTGCCGGTGTTATGGCCGCTATGGAGTCTAATTCTTTTACAGCTGGTTATGAACTTCCAAGATCAGAAGTTCAAGATGCCATTACGTATGCCTAAAGATATCGGAGGCCTGGACCGTACGGACTTTGTAGAAGAGCGCTTTGTAGAAAAGGTGCTCGGAGGGTTAGCGAGTAGAAATCGAACTTTCAGACGATTATTAGCTGCCGGTGGAATTCTGTATTTAGGTTATCTGCGGACCCCTGACGACCATGAGAAAGGGCGCGAGCTGTGGCTTACAAACTCTGATGCTCGTACCCACCTATGGTTGGGCGGCACCACGGGAAGCGGTAAAAGTGAAACCTTAATGGCACTTGTCTTCAATGCCTTATGCTGGGGATCTGGAGCTACGTATGGAGATGGGAAAGCCGACTCCAATCTAGCCTTTTGCTTATGGTCTATGTGTCGACGTTTAGGGCGGGAAGATGACTTCCTGATGCTGAATTACTTATTAGGCGGAGAAGACCCCTTCAGGCGCATGGTTGAGGCTGAAGCCGGTATTTTTAGGGACTCAGTTTCATTACCCCAATCGAATTCAATGAACCCTTATGCCGAAGGGGCTGCTGATTTTTTACTGCAGTTAATGGCCTCATTGTTGCCTCAGGCATCAGGTGACGGAGCAGGTTGGCAACAAAAAGCGCTGAACATGATTGATGCGCTCTTACGAACCCTATGCTACAAGCGAGCAAAAGGTGAGTTGGATATTTCTATTGGAGTTATCCGCCATTATCTTGCGCTACAAAACCTAGTTCAGTTCTACATCGAAGGGCGTGAGGGAAGAATACCTGAGCTTGCTTACCTGCCAATCAAAGCTTATTTCGAGACAGGACTCCCTGGCTTCAATCCTTCTTTGGCCGATGACCCCAGTAAGTGGGACCCAGAAGTATTCAATCAGCACGGTTATTTGACAGGCCAATTCGCTCGTACGTTGAGCATGATGATGGACAGCTATGGCTTCATTTTCAGTGATAAATATCCTGAAATTGACATGCTAGATGTTCTGCTCAATAACCGTATTTGTGTTGTTATGATTCCTTCGCTTGAGAAGTCAGCATCGGAAGCATCCTCTCTTGGCAAACTGTACATCGCATCAATCAGGCTGATGATGGCTCAAAACCTGGGTTATCGTTTAGAAGGAACAAAGGCCGAGGTTCTTGATAACAAAGCTACTGCAGCTCCAACTCCTTATCTGATCATCAATGATGAACTCTCATATTATTTTGCTGCTGGTATAGCCGTTATGTTCGCCCAAGCTCGAAGCTTGGGCTTTATGATGGTCGCTGCTGTACAGGATATTCAAGGCTTACAGCGCGGCGAAGCTGCTGATGAAGCCCCATCAATGATCGCTAATACTAAGGTCAAATGGACCTTGGCTCTTGAAGATCCAGAAGACACATATGAGCTGATCAGAAAAGCCGGAGGGGAAGCTCATTACAGTACATTGTCAGGGCATGAAACAACCACCGGAACTTTCACAACAACTCAAACCCAGCAAACTTCGGCAAGTATTGAGCGTCGTGACAAAATCAGCCTAAATGATTTAAAAAAGCTTAATGCCGGAGAGGGTTTAGTTATATTCAAAGATTCGGTGTTACCTAGCCAATCTTTATACATACCTGATGATGAAAAACAATCAGTAAAACTTAAAGCTCATATTAATCGTTTCCTACAAATTGAAAGACCAAGTTTTGAGCGATTACCGCTGAGCGCCAAGAAGAAAGATGGAAAAGACCTGGTATCTGCGGACTACATATATGCCCAGTTGATACGATCAGAGAAGCCTTACTTTCCCAATCTCGACGATCCTATTCTTAGCGCCGTAAATAATGCAGCTGCACACTTAAACAATATCCAAAATGATCCTATGCGTGCACCTCCATCCCCAGTAGTAAGAGGAATCGTGCTCTTTGAGGCAGCTCGCAAGGCAATGCAGGAAGCCGAAGCAGGTGGACGTACTGGCTATATGCATGAGCCTCGCTACGATGACCCTTATGAGCTAATGCCTGTGGGAGATGAGGATATTCCTGACGATGCTTACGACGAATAATTGAGGTAGAGATTGATGACAAAAGTATTTATCGGCCATGACTTTTGGAAGCAACGTAAAGAAAACAACCAAGTCCCTGTATTTTGGCAGGAAGACTCTGTTTCCAATCACCATATTGGTGTGGCCGGTACATCTGGAGCGGGCAAAACGCATTGGATTCGTGAATTTTTGAGTGGAATGCCCAATGATGTGGAAATTGACATCCTAGATGCTCATGGGGATATCGAGATACCTGGTGCGGAGTCGGTCCTTTTTAGCGAAGCCACACGTTATGGATACAACCCTTTAGTTTTGAACTCAGACCCTCATTACGGTGGCGTACGGCGGGCAATCAATGACGTCATCGAGTCCATCAATAAAACGTCTCGTAAATTAGGAGGTAATCAGGAGGGGGTGCTCCGGCATTTATTAAGTGACTCATATGGCATGAAGCGAATCTATGCAGATAATCCTCGCACGTGGACTCGTAGAGAAGCCACCGAATCCGAAATTCGTTCGCTTATTGATCGCAAGGATTGGAATGGGCTGCGTGATGTCTATCCGACTATAGGAGATGTAATTCTTTTCGCTAAGCGCAAGCTTAGAGCACTTTGGCAAGGCCTTGAGGACAAGGATGAAGGTAAACAAGCACTGACAGCGATGGATGAGTATTGCCGAACCATGGCGGCAATCAACCAGATCCGAACTAAGCAAAACAAAACGAGCGATAGTAACGAAGAAGAAATTGAGCGTTTACAGAAAAGGCTTGATGCAGCTAAGGCTAAAGCAATCGAAGCTCATACTAATTACCTAAATAATTTGAAAACTGGCCGTGAGCTTGAAGAGGCTATGAAGTACAACAGCAAGGATGTGCTCATGAGTGTCATTACACGTCTTGAGAATCTTTATGCTACTGGTATCTTCAATCCAAATCCGCCACCGTTTGGTAGCGCAAGAATTCGCCATTACAACCTGAAGCCATTAGCTCAATCAGAAGATGAGCTAAAGATGTTTGTACGATTCCGCCTTAATTCAATCATTAGAGAAATGATGCAAAAAGGTGAGTCAGGTGGTCGATTAAGGCGAATCATCGTGTTAGATGAGTCAAAGAAATTCAACGACGAAGACCCCAGCAATCCTATAAATCGAATCGTCAATGAAATGCGTAAATTTGGCCTTGCGCTCTTGCAAGCGGGCCAGTCTCCATCCCATTGGAGCAACGATTTTATTACCAACGCTGGAACGTTGCTGCTACTAAATTTAGCCACATCAGACTGGGATGATGCTGCTAGGAAGTTAAAGATAAAGGTCGACGATCTCAGGTATCTCCGCCCGCAGCAAAGCGGTGCAGTAAGAATGCTGGAGAAAGGACAGTCTGCAACTTTTAGACAGGTGAGCTTTGCTTAGCGTAACTGAATCTGTTGCTACACACGCCACTGTGAATCAGCTAAAAGGATAACCTAGGCAATTATATTGTGCGATATTTAATCTGTATTATATATATAATACAGAAATTATCAGCACATCAGGCATCACTAAAACTGAGATACATTTAATTTTAGCTTTGCTGAAGCTTTATTAGAGGAACGTCCGTCAGGAGAAAAGAATCATGAAAGATAAAGCAATAGCAAGTTATGACGGCTTTTACATCGATAAGCACTCCTCTAGCTGGGTATTAAAACACCCAGACATCTCCGAAGGGCTAATGTCAGCTAAGACCAAGCACGAATGTCTGCAATACCTAGCAAGACGGCTTCTTGAGATCGATCAAAGCATTTTAGCCGAGGCATTTCAGCAGAAAATGCGGGAGAAAGGTGATGACTACGGCTACTTTGATTCGCTCGACGCACTCCTTGATGAGGCGTCGTCCAATAGTAAATACTTTATAGAGGTGCTGAGGCCCGAGTTAAAGCAGCGCTTTGAGGAAAGCGGTGAGTGTTCATTCGAGATTCAGATTCTGAGATAGCGATTATCAAAAGGAACTCGGTCTCAGCGCTTCGAAGTATCAGGAGCTAGTATCTGGCTCCTGCTTAGCCATTTTATCCAGCTCCTGTTCATATGCTTTATCCAATATAGAAGGCCTCCTCTTCCAGGGATTACGATCAGGTTTTCGTTGGGCGGCGTACGTCACAATCTCACCCTGATAATGCTGAGCTAACTCTATTAATTGAGCTCTCAGCTTTTCTTTCTCGCTTGTCATGTTCCTTTAGAGATTTCCATAGCAAATGAATGAATGATGCTAACGGAGGTATTGTTCCCGCATGCGGGAATGTTACCGATGGCTATTCATTAGTCCATGGGGACCAAGCTAGATTTCAACGACTTCTTCAGAATGCCATTTTACCTCTTAGCACCCCGCCTATTCGAGGGTCTAACCAAGAAAACTTGCAGTAAACCTATTTTATAGGTTGACCAAAGGGTTTACATGCATTATCTTGAGTTCACCTTAGAGATACATCTCCCGTCGAACATCAATTAGGAGGCATCATGGACATCCTTAGCGTTTCTAATCAGAAAGGCGGTGTTGGTAAAACCACCATCGATATCCATCTGGCTATACGGGCTGCGGAGCAAGGCAAGCGAGTACTCATCGTGGATTTTGACGAAGGAGATGTTTCTCAAGTCTTTCCTGAGGTAGCCGAGACCGATGAAAAGAATTACATTCAGTCCAGCCAGTTGTTCGACGGGAGTTATGTTGGAGGCATACCTCGCCAGGTTGCCCCAAATCTATGGTTGATAGAAGCAGATCTCGCCATTCTTGATGTCGACGACATGCCACTCGAAGCTATGTATGGCCCACGAGACGCCTTAGCTACCTTCGCAGATCAGTTCGATCTATGCATAATCGATACACCTCCGAACTTACAGAGACGTATGCTAGGGGCATTGGTGGCATCAGATGCCGTTGTTACGCCCTTCAATATCAGCCGATTTACATTGGCTCGCATACCCAAACTTCTCAATACTATTGAGAGTATCAGAGAGGTTAATCCTAACCTTCGACTATTGGGCTTTTTGCCTAATCTGGTCAACAGTCGCTCAAGCAATGAGATCGAGGCACTTCCTGGCCTCCGAGAGATGTATGGGGATGCAATGTTTGAAGAAGCAATCATTTATCGATCCTGTGTTTCTACTTCTCTCGCTGAAGGCAAAGCCGTATGGCAACAAGCGAGAAGTGGAGCACAGAGAGCGGCAGCTGCAGAGATGAAAGCTGCTTGTGATGCAGTTTTTGAACGTCTCTACAGCGGCTTTGGAGCATAAAACATGGCTAATAAAACTAATAAGCCTAATGCGTTCCTTACCCCAGCCACAAAGAAAAAGCTGTCAGCCTATCAAATGCCTAGGGGGGGAGAGCAGATCGTTGAGGTTGATCCCGATGATATCGAGTGCCGTGCTCAGATAAGGGCTGCTGACAACCCAGGCTTTACTGAGGAGTCTCTGAATGAGTTTGCCGAGGCCATTAAACGAGATGGCCAGTTCCAACCTGCTGTAATCATGCAGAATCCAGATCCTGCAAGTCCTTATAAATATGTGATGGGAGCGGGTGAGCGGCGCCTCCGAGCATGCCGAATCGCCGGGATCAAACTTAAATGCATCATTCGCAATATGTCTGAGCAAGAGTTCATTCGCCTTCAGCGAGCCGAAAACATTCAGCGTGAAAATCTCACTCAGCTTGAAATAGCGACCGCCCTTTCAAATTCTAAAAAAGAGCTTGGTTCACTAGAGGCAGTAGCTAGGGAGTGGAAGAAATCAATCAACTGGGTTTCCGAGCGTATTAACTATTTACGCGTAGTAGAAGCCGATGGTGCTGGAAGCCAAGCAGTCAAGGAAGGTCTTACTGCTGATATCACTACTATTACAGAGCTTGCTCGCCTGGAAAAGCAAGACCAAGAAGCTGCTAGTGAAGTTTTGGCAAAGGTTAAAGAAGATCCCTCTATAAACCTACGCAAACTTGTCCGCGATACGCGGGAAAAAATCAATGGAAGGGTAAGTAAGCTTAAATCAGAAGAAGACTATTCTTCCCACCCAGAAGATAGCTTTGAAGAATCCTCTATGAGAGAGGATGACACCAAGGCGATTACAACGAGTCCAAATAAGGCGTTGTCTGACAGCGAGCCTGAGCAGGTGAAGCCTAGTCAGCCTTCAAAAGCAAGTAATATCCAAAAGGTCGATGAAGCCGATTTCAACCATCGCTCCACTAGAGATTTAGAGATTGAGAATAAAGCTCTTCTTATTCAAATGGAGAAACTTGAGAAAGAGATCGAAGCTCTTCAAGCGCAATTACTAGCAAAACAAGAGGAGATAGAGAGACTTAAGGAACTAGATATCCGCTCTTAAACGGGTCGAATCCATTATGAACAGAAAATATAAAGTCAAGAGTTGATAAAGATGGTGCAGAGTAATTCATTAGAGCACCGTATCCCTTCTGACGCGTTTGAGAGGCTGCTACAAACAAGACGCAAGAAGATGGACCCTAAAAATATCGAAGCGGCAAGAGAACTCCTAGTCGAGGGTCTGGCACTTCAATATGTAGCTGACAAATACGGGCTAACTAAGCAAAGGGCGCTGGCTATAAGGGACAAACTTTATGCTGCATATGTACAACTTCCTCCAGACGGCTGGGAGACAGCAACCGTCTGTGCGCCTAAAGATATGCTGGATCAATTTCTTATAAAGGTAGGGGAGTGCCGTCGAGAGATTCAGAATGTCCGTGCCAATAACGGCACCCGGGTCAAGAAGCCAAAATGAAACTTGATTGCTGCCTGGTTCGACGCACCTGAACCCAAGTCACCCTATCAGCCTGAACCAGGGCCGAGTTCACGAAGTAATGTATGTATGCCGAGCTAGCTTGCATCCTTCCCGCATGCGGGAAAAAGGAGACAAGTGAAAACTATCTGACTGGGTGTCTACCACTGAACTACTGAAGTGTCATTTACCTTATATTAATAATACAGGGATGGTATTATTAACAATAATATACACTAAAAAACCCTCAGCTGAGAGGGTTTTTAGTTTTGTGCGCAATTGATTGGTATTGATTTATTACCTCATTTTTGGCCCTTTGCTGCGGTCTGCATCAATGTCCTGAGGTGCTTGATTACTGATCTGCTTATCTGATGAAGAGGGAGAGTCTAATGTGATCCTGATGTTGGGGTGTAACCGGCAGCTGGCTTCCTGAATAGCACTCCAGTGCTCATAAGGTACAACCCCTACAGTTAAAGGCCTTTCGCTTACAGCAGACTTAGCAGGAAAAGCTAATACCTTAAGGTGCTCCCACCCCGAAGCGGACATTACAGCTTGGATTAATTCTGGGCGCTGCATAATCAGATGATGAGGTTTTGATAGGTCCATTCCTGAGACATTCGAACCATCCCGCTCAAATTTGTTTCTTAAGATATCTTCAACCTCGTCTAGGGAGTTGCGTGAAAGCCGTTGAAACGATAGGAAATCGTGTCGAGGTATATCACCAGGCTTCATCATCAGTGGGTTTTGTTTCTGATCTAGCTTGACCAGGAAGTCAATAACCGTGAATTGTAATCGATTTTTATCGGCGTACTGCCTCGCGGCCATGAAGCCTTCCTGCTTACTTTGATAGCCATAAAGTGCAGAAAAAGCCCCAGGTATGGGGCTTTTCATAGGAAGACTACAATCCTTCAGAGCAATGGAACTCGGCGGTTGCCCTTGATAAAAGTAGACTGTCGATAGCTCTATAATGTGCTGTGAGTCAGGCTTTTCATTCGTGCTCACCACTATCACCTTGTTTTGTCCAACCCTGAATCAAGACCTTACTCACTCCCTGACGTGCGCCTACAGTACTCACCACATCTGCCATTAGCCGTTGTGTTTTTTTTGGAGTTAGCTTGAGTCGCTTAAGCCCCTCAATCCATTTAACAACTGGCCGTCCAGCGTTCCCACCATGCAACAAAATTCTGTAAGCAGTTGGTGGTGTTCGCCCAATCAATGTAGCGAACTTGTCCCTATCCTGTGGTGAATCCGTAAAGCCTAAAAAATCGTAAAACTCTACAACGTTGGGGGGTATTACGATTGGGGACGATTCAGGGTACTCACGGTATAAATATAAAAGCATGGCAATCACGGGGTCGGTTATCGGCTCAGCCGAATTATCCGTGTTTGTCAGCTCCTCCCATTTTGCTTTTTGCAAGCCAAAAGCATCAGCTGCAGCAGGTTTGGACAGACCATTCTCGATCCGCCAACGCTCCAAATCCGTTCCACGAAAAGGATGGAGTTCGTGCAATTCATCTAAATTGTTCATGGTCGCCCTTGTAAGGTCAATGATAGCAGAGGTTGCGCTCCGTTTATCGCTCTATATGTAAAGCAAAAGCAAAGGTCTTTTATAGCAAGATAATTTTGTATAATGTACATTATACGTATTAGTAAGAGCTATGAATTAACTTGCCTTTCGCGGTTATGACGCTCGCTGTGAGCGAGGTAACTGATTCTTGAGGCAGACCGATGACTTACGCAGGCAAACCTAGGGGAAAAGGCATGACAGAAGAAATTGAGCAGAAATGGGAGCACTTTAGGCAAACCATTTATGAACGACATAATAATCCTGGAAAGCATGAGTCATCTCCCTTAGGTTCAATTGAAGACCGGAATGTGGCTTTTGCTGACTGGTCAGCATTGAGCAAATCATTGGGCCAGTCGCCAAATATCCCAACCCCCGTATTGAGGCATTGGATAGCTGCTGATATCTCAGACTTCAAACAACTTTCGCCTCAAGATCATGCATCAGCCGCCACATTAATGTCATCTAATTTTTCCACATATCCACCATATACGGAATTAATGAGTTCCGTCGATGACGAGATGACGAAAAAAATTAGAGCTTTGGATGCTGAAAATACTCATCAGATCCATCTGAAGGAAGCTCGCAAAGCAATAGACATGGCATTGATGAATGCATCAGCTCCAGCCCTCGCAGCAGCTGAAAAACAGCTTGGTTCCGAGTGGGAACAAGCTCAAAAGCATCGGTTAAATCAACGAATCAGCGATGAAGAGACTGTTAAGGCCGCTATGCTCAGCGCCTTAAAAGACATTCGGAATGAACTTCAAAAACAAGAAAAAAAGGATCGAAGTACTAAGCCGCTTGCTAAACGTCTAGCTGAAATGGCCGGGGTCGAGCCTGGAAGCAAAACACATGAAATCAGTCGAATTGATCGCGCTATTAAAGAGATAGAGCGGACAACTCCGAAAGAGATCGAGCCACAGAAGATGTCTTTCTCCTCCTTGCTCGAATATGAGCGCGAGAATGATCGCGAACGAATTAGCAGAGGAATCGTAATAGGTGGAGGTTCAACAAAGCAGCAATGGGTAGAAGATGAATTAGTGAAACGAGTTGTAAGCCCTAATTTCGATCTAAGTCCGAGGCCTACTGCTCCCGAATATTCACCGCATTTTCTTCAAGAGATAGAAAATAAGCTAAAAGTAGATGCCCGCGCTTTTGCTGAGAAATTGAGGGATGGAGACAGCCTCGCTCAATCTAGTATTAGTTACTTTGCTTCAAGCCAGCTCAGGAGCTTAAGCCGCCAAAGGGAGTTTGCTTCTCCTGAAACACCTCAGCACACATCTTCTGAAAAAGTTAACAAGGATGAATTGCAACTTCATGTCAGTGAGCCCAGAGCTAATGGCTTTGCCTCTCCAGTTGCTCCTGCTCCAGAACCCCAATCTAGTTCTCGTCATGAGCAACCAGATAGCATTCTAAGCGCTTCTTCCGTTCCTAGTGTGGATCAGCAAGAAGCTACCCCGTCCCACAGTACATCCAGTTCACCTCTAACAACTGCCGGTGAATCCAATCAAGCAGAGGATGTTGGCGAGCTACTGCCAGCAAAGAACCAGGTAGCAGAAGAGAAAATAGAGGAGCAACGTAAACTGCGTGAAGCTGAGATTGCGGATCAGCTTACCCATGAAAGATCAAACCCCTTAGAAGCCAACGGGTTCATTTTTCCAGATAAGCCTAGCGATACAGCATCTGCTGAAGATCCCAAGGATGTCATAGCCCGCCTGGTAGAAGGGATCACCTATAAGAACCGCAACGATGGCTCTGTGCTTTACCTAGTAAATGATAATGAAGCATTCATTGATCATGGTCGGCAGATATTAATGGCTCCCAAAGCCTCGGAAGATGAGGCTATTTTGGCTGCAATCCTGCTTGCCAAAGAAAAGTTTGGTAGCTCTTTTAATATTACCGGCACTGATGAGTTCAAGCGTCAGGCTATGGAAGTGATGCTGAAATATGAAATCGACGTTAAATTCTCCGACCCTCAACAACTCGCCCTCAAAAATGACTTAATCAAGAAGCGGGAAGAACAGCAAGAGCCTGAGTCTGAGTCTAAATCTGAGTCTGCCCAGTTCAATAGTGATGCTCGTCTAGGTACGCCAGCACAGGAAGCGTCTGTTGCCACAGGACCGTCTGCATCAAAAGTCATTGCGGATGATGTTGCACTCGCTTCCTCGTTACTGAATGTCAAGCAAGAGCCTGTTGATAGGATGCAGGGGGTAGTCAAGGAGTATGGTGCTGCCCCATATCACAACGAGCCCAAAGCCAAAGAGAGCTTCTTTGTTACTTTGGAAAATGCAGATGGAAAATATAATACTGTTTGGGGAGTAGACCTGCCAAGGGCGCTGCATAAGGCAGATATCCAGGCAGGAGATACAATACAACTCGAAAACTTAGGGCGAGAGAAAGTTATCGTTCCGGTTCCCGAATACGATGAAACTGGTAATCAGGTAGGGACTCACGAGTTAGAAACCTATAGAAACGCTTGGCGAGCCGATTTACTGGATCGCCCAGCCGTTGAGGAAACACTGGAAGATTTCGAGTCTGATTATACCGGGCATGATGTTGCTTTTGAAAATGAGCTAATCGAAAAGGTTAGATCAGGCGATATCAAAAATGCTATTGCATCAATGGACGAAGAAAAGCTTGAAAGAGTTGAAGCCGTCCTATCAGACATGAACTCGCTAGGTACTGATGCCCCATTTTGGAGGCGTCATGAAGATCAAGTTGAAAATGTCTTCAACAATGACATCGACCATTTCGCCAACAACCTTAATAAAGCTCTATTCGAGAACATCGCTGATCGTTATACACAGCTCCAAGAAAGCGGTGCTATTACCTTAAATACCTCCAGTTCATCCTTTGATAATGATCCATCTTTGAAGCGTTCTGATTCGCTAATTGCGGTGAGCGCCCATAACTGGTGGACGACTCAAAAGCAATTGATTGAAGAATGGGCCAAGAATGACGAGGAAAAGCAGGCCGACCTCAAGTTACTGGGAGCTGAGCCACCGGCAAGCCAGATCTATTGGTTTGATAAATCAGGTAGTCCAGCTCAAGCTCCTATAGATGACTATGAGCACGAGTTGGCCCGTAACTTTAAATCTTCTGATACTGGATCAAACGTATTGCGTGGGCGTGACGCAATAAGCATGAATAGTAGCGCCGCTGAGCTTGAAAATCACTTTAAGGAGTTCGTTATGAATAGCAACGAAAACTCGAATAAAGCAGAAGATCTAGTATTACGTGGAGTTAAGCGCAACGAAAATGGCAATGGCTATGAAACTACGGTTCTTTTGTTCAAAGGACAGGGGGACTATCTCCAAGGATTTGTCAAAATTGGAGATCAAAAGCATCACGTAATTGCACACATCAATGAACGGAAGGTCGATACTACAACCGGTGAATTGAAGCCAAATTTCTTAAAGTTGAGTGAACGGGTGGGCGATGGCCAGTGGAAAGAGATTGGCTTTGGAAACGCCGTTAATAAGCGTAACGATAATAAGCAAGTTCACTTTGACGAAATGCTTTTTAACGTAGGCGGCCAAACGCTTAATGCCAGGATAACTAAGCATGTTGATGAGGAAATGCATCGCAAGCTAGGATTTGTCGAGGAGCGACTGGAAAGGCCCAAGGATTCGACTAAACAAATGCCGGCTTCAATTCCGGCTCCCTCACAATCACCAGCACATGCATCTGCCGAGAATGCATTCAACGAAGTTGCAAAACAGGCTCAACGGCCACGAATGGCCCGAGCTTAATCGATATGCTTGCTTATCCTGGGAGGAGTTCAATGAAAGGTTTTCTATGCACGTTGATCGTAGCAATGCTGTGCTCAGTATCTATAACTGAAGCGGCAACGTGCCGAAGCGGTGAGGCCGCTGAAAGAGGAGGCCAGAAAGGATATGACCGGGATAAGCAGGCAGCTCAGGAAACTGCGGACAGAGATAGAAGTTCATCAGATATTCTAGGGAAATGCATAGGTGGAATAACTGCTGTAACAACTGCCCCCCAATTCCCATCACTGGCTGAGATCTGGGAGGCCATAAAGGACAAGGTTTGCGCAATAGCTAGCAATCAGGTTCACGGTGCTATAAGTGAGGTCAATAGCCAGATTGGTGGTGTCATGCGGGACATCAATGGCCAGATTGATGATACAGGTGTTAACGATATCGGAAGGCCAATTGGGGTGGACGTTGGCGTCGGCACACCTGTAAGAATCGATCAGTCCGCCAAGAGTGGTGCCTCGTCTTCCTCTGCTTTTTGGAGTGAGGTATGGAAATAGGTCAGTAAGAAAACTAATAGTCAGGCTGCAGCGATTGAGTTTGAGCAATACCAGGCGCACGACTACGATGTCGAGTTAATGGTTTGAACCACTCTTCGAGCCAGCCTGATTACACCCATAGCCAGCCATAAGATGTCAGCGCTTACGAGTCGGGAAAAGTTGTTGGAACACAACGCGGGTCAAGTTGAGATGATCGCTCAACTTGCACGGAAAGCGAGGAGATGCCGATTGATATGGTGTTAAATGCAAATAAATCGTCATCCTATTTTCCTAAAACACTTTCTTTACAGCCCAATCCAGCCGTCTGCGATACTCGCGCATCCTATCCAGATAGGCACGATGTCGCTCAGGATCACTACGTATCAGGTCGCGGTAGCGCTGAGCATACAGCCGTTGATAGTTGCGGATACGAACCCGCCAATGTGCCAGCTGCTCGGGTGTCATAGCGTCCAGCCGTGCTCGTCGGCGCGCCTGAATAACTACTCGATTCATCGCATAATGAGCAGCCATGTACTGCCTAATTGCCTCTCGGTTAGCTGGGTCGTTCCGCCACCGCTTACCAGAGGCATGCTGTATCTGACGAACCCGCTTGGCCAGCTCAACATCGAGCATCATCCGGTCAGTCAATCGTTGATAGCGTCTACGGTTAAACTCGGCATCAGCAGCAACACGTCGATGATAGTGCTCTTGATTTGTCTTGCGCCGCTGGACAGCAGCACAGGTATCAGAACACGTATTGCTGCGCGGCCTATCCGATAATACCTTGTTGCCACAAATCAGGCACTCTGGCCGCTGACACCAGGAGCACTCTCGCCATCCGCGCTGGGTAAGTAGGCTCTGGGCAACCGTCTCTTGTCGGCCACAATTGCACACTACAAGCCAGGCAGTCTGCTCACGTCCGAATTTGATTCGTCCATTCGTTGCAAGTACACGTAACCGACCGAAGCGCCTACCAGCTAGATTAAGCGGAGCCGGCATCGTCGTGATTCCGCCACCAGCGCTCAACTGCCTCGATTATGCACACCTCCTGAAGGTAGGTTAATTCGGCAAGCTTATGATTCATAATCACAGCATCAACATCCCATTTGAACGCAAGACCATCTTCAAGAGAATCCTCCCATCCCATTGCCAGACTGCCACGAATCATTGCAGCTGGTTCGCTGGAAACACCGCAAAGCATGTCCCGCAAAGCATTCCACTCAGCTTCGCTAAAGTGCTTCTCAATGCGTTCACGGCGAAGGATTTCAGCATAGCGATCTCCAATTACATTGACGCGTCTGCTCGTAGTGATACCAGCCCTTTCGCCTGTGACGCCAATAATGGCGTCCAGTTGAGGGCCAATATGAATTCCGGCTTTCTTGGTCATAATGTCGCCTTTATGAAAGGTTACTCAGGCACTATGGCCAGTAAAGGATATTGATTAAAACTCGCTGTGAGACTCGCAGAACTCTATCCAGGCAGATTCTCGAATGTTGCGCACGATATCTCGGAGCTGCTCTTCAGCATCAAGCCGATCAGCCCAAACCGAATCATTGGAAAAACCTGCCAGTATATGATGGTAGGTAACAGAAATGTCGTTGGTATCGAACCCAGCTTCGCTCGCTGACTGCTGCAATCTGGATTGAAGGAAAGAAGCATAGGCCTCGCCTGCGGCCTCAATATCATTCCACTCTGTACCGATGCTGTCAGATAGAACGTTAAGACGAACAGTTGCTACTTTCATGATGTTGTCCTCTGTGCATGCCGTGCATCGATGCCGGCTTCTTCAGTGGTAATTCACGTTGCGTGAAATAATGATTATAAGAATAGGTGCACCTTGGTGCACCGTCAAGAAATAGGTATAAGATTATATTGAAAATATGATCAGTTTACTGCTGGGAGCAGATAATAACCGCTCGGGCCATCAGCACGCTGATATCGAATTTGGATATTCACGCATGCGGGAATACCCGATCCAAAAGCATTACCGATATTGAGCCGGCCATTGCCCTATGTTGTCACCATAAACAGAATGAAGTTCACTCATCACGAAAGCGGTTTCGATACCACCAAGGTCTTGCATAAATACGCGAACCACGAAGAATATGTAAGAACCTTTCCCATAAGACTCTAAAGGTCCAGCCTAGCTTTGCTAATCCAGCAAATACAATGATGATTCCGATAGCACTATAAAAAGTCCCCCAAGTCATATGAAATAGCCATATCAAGCATGGAAGAAAGGCTATAAAAGGAATGCCCATAATTGTTGGTGCTCGGCTTGCATGCCGCCAAATCGATTTCATAAGGCCTCTTTAAAGCGATCATTGAATGCCTTAGCGCCTGCTAATTCGATATATTCTGCTTTATCGATTCGTCCTTGCTCATATAGAACCCAAGCTTTATCCGCCATTGTTGCCCTTTGCTCTTCAAGCTTTGTACGAATCATCAAACTCCATTTTTCAGGCGGTTCATTCTGAAGAGTATTCCTTAACTCGCGGTCAAATATCACGTATTCGCGGATAGCTTGGCGGCGTCCATCTGTTGTTTTTAACAACCGTTGTACGACAATGACTCTAAGTGATCCTATCAAACGTGAAGCGATAGATGACTGTTGAGCAGGTGGGTAGACTTGAATCATACGATTGATCGTTTCTGCAGCTGATTCAGTATGAAGCGTGCCGACACATAGATGACCTGTCAGACTTGCCTCGACTGCTGCATCAACAGTCGGCAAATCACGTAGCTCACCGATTCCAATGATGCTTGGTTTTCTTCGCATTGCGTTTTTTAAGGCAGCCGGAAAATCAGTAATATCACGTCCAATTTGAGATTGGGCAGGCTGCGGACCACGCCAGTGTTCGCCCCCCAAAACAAATTCTATAGGATCTTCATAGGTGATTAATTTTCGATCAGGAAATACCTCACCCGCATAAACATAATTCGCTGTTAACAGGGTAGACTTACCCGATCCAGTGGGACCGCAGACGACTACTAAACCACTTCCGGGAAAGAACGCCCCAAATAAGTCTTGCTCAATATCCATTTCTAGGATGTTTGGCAGCTTGGTGGGAATCACACGCATGGTGATTGAGTAGGCCTCTTCTAAGCCCGCTATTCGGGCCTGGATAAAATTACAGCGGAACCTGATAATTTCCCCACGAGCTAAACCGTACTCTTCGCCTTGTAGTTCGAAAGACCTATCTGCACCCACCCCTCTGCGCATATGGCTTTCTAACTCTGCACCCCAAAGACCTGCAATGATAAGTGGCAGATTCCCTTGCTTTATTTTTTGAATACTACCCTTACGCTGCCGCCCATGAATCTCAGCCCACATATAATCGCCGCCCTGGACCAAGATATCCGAGACACCTTGCTCTGCTAAATATATGAGCGACTCTTTAAATGTATGAACGCTAAAATCACCCTTGAAATCGTATGGCTTCAAATCGTCAGCATTGATCATAGCCACCTCACTTTTTACTATCTGTTGAAGATGGGGATGGTTGAGGCCCTACAATCGGTGGTTGATTTGTGTCGGCTGATGGAATGATTTTTTTTCGAGGCTTATGAACCGTAGGTCGCCACTTATTGGGATCAGTTTCAAAAGAGGCTTTTTCAGTAAGTCTTCGCAACTTGTCACCAAGCATAAGTTGCTGGCCATCACCAGTTACTGTCTGCTCTGACTCTGCAATTCGTGTAGGTTTAATCAGATCATTCTGCAGGAGTGCCGAATACAACATCATTCCTGTCATGTCTCTTACCAGGCGGTTAAAATTAGCGTCCAGGATGTCATCTGCCTGTTTCTCCCCTTCAACCCAACCAGCCCGAACAGCCTTCTCCCAAATCTTTTGTTCCTGACTGTTTTGCGGCCTTGCTTCCATGACAGGTAAATCAACCGTCGAGGCAAAGGTCATTCCCGTAAATAGATAATCCCTCCATGTTGGAGGAACACTAACGAAACGCTCCTCTCTGTGAATTTTGTAGACCTTGTTAGCTGTCCGCACTTGGTCAGGGGCGAAGGCAGCGACATCTTGTGCCTCAACAATGACAGGCGGGAGCGTTCCTGACCTACTGATCAAAGGCGCAAATTGATACTCCATACTCAACGCATGGTTACGTTTTTCTAGGGCTTTGACTAACTCTCTACTACGTGCTGCCATCCCACCACGAAAGCCTACTGTGGTCCCGGCCTCGTTAAGCATTTGAGTACGTAGATCTGTTATACCCGAAGACACCTTGGATTCAGGATGCATTAGAGATTCAAGAGATACAGAATCATCTTCCTGCCAAGTCTTAGGGGCATTGGCTGTTGATGCCGCATCTAATTGGGGCGGTTCACCAGCTAAAACGATGCCACTAACAAAAAAGGGAAGTGTGGCGACGGCAAAGCGCTTCATTTGCGTTCCCCATCAGCTCTGAGGCCGGTTATAGTGCAAGACAATTTTGGAAGGTTCTTCAATAAGGTTTGCTCGATAGCCAATCTGGGCTCTTAGCATCCCGATTACGACGCTGTAGGGCGTGGCCTTAACGTCTATGCTGACGGGCAGGGGGACTCTCACCCCCATAAAAGAAAACTGAACATTGCGATCATGAGCAAGTTTGTTTAGAAGCTGTAGCGCATCGCCTTGCCAGTGGACTGAAACCAGCTGGTTATTTTCCAGAATCGACTGTGGGAATTGCGGCCTTGCCTGGTTGAGAGCGCCGGCTTGGTATAAATCAGCTTGAGCTGCTTGAATCTTTCGGGCGGCATCTAAGATTTTCTGATCAACTAGCACTTGTGCGTCATCGACTTTGGGTTTTGATGCACAGCCAGTGAGAACTGTTGCAGCAAGAAGCGTAGCAACAATAGAGTAGCGATAGTATGCCATGGGGCACCTCACGTTTTTTTTCGTATTCATGCTACTATACGGAATATTAAGACGTAAACCTAGCGAATTTATCGACGCGGGCGGGAAATCCGACGATCCTTTTCTGCCTGGCCTTCCATTTCGCGTTTGATGGCTTCTTGAGCTGCATCCTTGAGCTTCACATCTATCTGTTCGGTAACTAGCACAGATATTGCGTGACGCTTGAAAGCTTCGGTTCCTGTGAAATCGAAACTTGCACCGTATTTCTCCCTCGCATGCATCACAGCTGCTAATACCTTCTGTGTCGACTCCCCTCTGGCGAGAATCTCAATATATGGTCCATGATCAACAAAGCATGGTTTGTCTGTGTTTACCCTGTAAACCACAGCACCATCTCTACGAACCCGATATGTCACGTCAGGACTCTCTGATTTAGCTAAAGGTTCGGAGGGCTCGGTAGACTTGATTCCATTTACGGAATTGTTCGTGAAGCTTCTAGACAACTCCGATTCTTTTCTTTTCTCCGCATACGCAAAAGCTCTAAGTTGACTAATGGCAGCTTGCTCTCCAAGGGCTGCCTGTTTCTCAACCCACTCCTTATAAGAGAGTCGTTTGTTGGCTGGACTATTCTTCAAAGCTTCACGCTCAACTTTGAGCTTGCGTTTCAAACGCTCTCTGTTCCGTAGAGTTTCAAACGCAATAATACTGTATTGAGCTTTTCGAGCTGCCGGGTCTGAGACTGTTGTTTTAACTAGCAACCGTTTTCGTCTGCTTTCATCCCTGATTGCAGCAAATTGCGCTTTAACGTCCGCAGTGTTTAAACGCTGAAAAACAAAAGTTTTCTTATAATCGTTGTATTGCTCACGAAGTTTCCTTCTGGCCTCAGCACGCTCTTGTCTACGTTCTTCTCGAATATTAGGGTCACGTTTAGGCTCAACGAATTTATTATATTTAATTATTGGCTTTATGTTCGGACTTGAATTTTGAAAGTCGCCTAGCCTTTTTAATAGTCTAGATTTTGATAACTGCTCATGCATATCACTAGCTTTAATAGGCGTAGTCTTATCATTGAATAAATCATAAATTGCAAAGCCTTGTCCTTTTTCCTTAAGAGCGAGTCCATATTTAGCCAATACATCGTGCAGCTGTTGCCAAGTTAGATCACTATTTTTTAGAGCTGCGGTAAGTGCCTTACGTGGTTCTGCTCGTGCATATGAAAACAAACTTTCCTCAGCACCATAACGCTCCATATCAGCGGCTTTAGTAGGTATTTTTCCTTTGGAATCAAATTTTGTGCTCGCCCAATCTATTACTTTTTTGCCTCCGCGCTCAAATACGGCGTGTGGTCCATTGTCATGAGTCCATCCATATTTTATTTCAAGCTCCCGCATAGCTCTATCGAGCTTGAAATAATCACGGTCAGGATATACAGCATTAAACGAGTCGGGATTAACTCGATTAACTGCTATATGAAGATGCACGTTATCGGTATCCCTATGAATGGCGAAAACATATTGATGCCCTTCCATTCCAACAGCTTTTACAGCATGTAATCCACACGCGAAAGCTTGTGAATCGCTCGGTGACTCATGACTAGGCCAAGAAAGTATTACGTGATAGACAGGATCGTCGACACGTGCATTTTGTGCAGCTACTGCCTTCATCTCTGCGCTGGCACTACTTAGCGATAGGCAATTATGCTGACAAACAATCCCTGATGGAGAGATTACTGTTTGGGCATCACCTAAGAGTCTTCCTGATTCGAGGTCGTCAATAACGTCTGATTCATCTGAGCTATACCCTCGCTTATGGGCGCTAGGAGCGCTCTTAATTGAGGTTCTACGGGCTCGGGCACGCTCTTGAAAGTCTCGGTCAACTCCTGGAGCTTGTCGGAGATAGTTTGCTGCTGCCCGTAGATGGTCTCTAGCAGAGGAAATACTTCGTTGATGTTTATTGTCATCTACGCCTCCTTGAGCTTGTGCGTCATTTGAATAGCCAAAGTCTGCATCTCCAAACCCATCGGGGTAGACAATTTCTCGACGACTTCCATTACGGATTCTGATGGCATTTGCATCAAGTGCAGTAACTCGTCTAACTGCCTGCAGATGATGATTTGCTGCGCGGAGATTTGCTCCAGCTTGCTTAAGAATTTTGTCGTATCTTGTTCTGTCGCTTGGATCGAGCTCATCAGTTAGTGACTCCTTATCCTCTTCCCGGTTGGTCATGTATTCAACCAGGTCTTTGAATGATGTTTTCTTATCTTTACGTCGATCAGGGACTTTGGGAATCATCCACTATTCCCCAATCCTGGCAATTGTTTGCCGGATCTCAATAAGTATTGCAGAGTATTCTTTGGAGAATACGCCCTTACCCTCGTTGAAAAGATGCTTCTGTAAGCCACCAAGCCGCCGTAACTCATTCAGGATATGAGCGTCCATCTTGGAGCGTGTTTGACGCCCTAAGGCTGCCTTAAGAAGAAACTGTCCAATACTCATACCGCAGTCACGTGCTTTTTGACGAACTGCGTCTTCTTCATCTTCGTAGCAGCGTATAGCCGGGAGTCGTCCTGTCCGGCGTCTGGTTTCACTATCACTCATACATCACCTTATTCAGCAGTGTGACATGTGCTGTCGGGGTCTCGGGGCTTGCCCTGAGCAGGGAGGTAGGCTTAGCAGAGGGAGTGGAACGACTGGAGCGTGCCGGTTGTACGTACGCCATTTTTGGCGGGAGTACAAACCCTACCCTGTCCCAAACCTAAGTACCTTCTTCATAGCAATATAGAATAGTTTTGCATGATACTCAAAATACAAAACGAGTAAGCAAAAAATCAGCTATCAAAGAGGAGGGGGATGAAAAAAAATTGACGCAGGCAAAGAACAATCACGGAGAGGTCCAAGATTTTTTAGTGACCAAATCTGATAATCGAGCGGAGATACCTAGAAGATTACCCAGGCGACGATCTAGAAATTACTGAGCAACTTAAGAATGACGGTTTGGAAGAAGATTTTGAAGAAGTGTTGCGAAGCCTCATTGCTAATCCTGCTGATGCCTGAGAGACATCTCAGCAAAAACCTACGCTACATTTTGGAGAAAGCTTGGTAGAGAGTTTGGAGAGTAATTTCAGAAGCATTGAAGCTGATTCCGCTGATCCTTTTGAGACGTTCCAGCAACGACCTGGAATGGGTTTTGGAGAAAGTCAGGATATGGTTTGGAGAACGCAAGGAGAAGATTCTGAGAAAATTTGGATATTTTTTTTCGCAAGCATCAACCAGCTAGGAGACAAGCTTTTAAGAAGATCATGCGACGATTTAAAGATCCTCACAGCGTACCAAAAAAGACAACGCAGCTAAGAAAATAGAGACACTCTAGAGACGTTTTTTAGCAACCGAGTAGAAATCCTAGAGAAACTGGAGTAGTCTTTTTTTAGGTTTACAGATTTTCGTATTCTGTCCTGAATGCGGAATCACAGCTGAGGATTGATTCTTGCTGGATCGAAGCCATCCTGTCATGCATTCCTCAACATACAATGAGCTATTTATTTTTATGAAGAGACCTACAAGAGCTGATATCGAGGAGCTACGGAAAGCTTTCAAAGAGTTTCCTCCACCTAAGCGGGATGAGAACGAGGCGATTACCAAAGCTGAGCTTATCGAAGGTTTGTACGATGACCTTCAATGCTTGGTAGAAATGGGTCACTCATGGAATGCCATATCAAATTTTATTATGGAACGAATGAATATGGACATCCCTGCAATGACTTTGAAGACTTATATGGGAAAAATAAGAAATAAAAGAAATCAATCTGGAAAGAAAAGAGCAAAAACAGCTCCGGCTTCAAGCAAAAAATCTAATGTAGTACCTATCACTAACGATTCTGCTAGTAATAAATCTGCGATAGACAGGCAAAGTAGTACTAGAAAGAAAGCAGCCATTGGATCAGCTTCAAGCTATGGCGAATCCCATAAAAACTCATCTTTCACTCCACGTGAAGATAGTGACGATATCTGAGATCTCAAATGAATAATCCAATATATGTTTCTGGTGGTAGTAAAGGTGGTGTAGGTAAGTCAATCAACACAATGGGACTTATCCATACTCTAAGAAGTGCTGATCAAGAAGTACTACTTATAGAGTCCGACACCTCCAACCCTGATGTATGGAAACTTTACAAAGATGAAATAAAAACTGAGTTGATTGACCTAGATGATGCAAACGGCTGGATTGATCTTGTAAATATCTGTGATATGAACCCAAGCCTCAATGTTGTTATAAATACCGCTGCAAGAAACAACAGGGGTGTTACTGCATATGGCGAAACACTAAACAACACACTCCAAGATCTTAATCGAAACTTAATTACTCTATGGGTCATAAACAGGCAACGGGATAGCCTTGAGCTTCTTAAGGAATACATGGATGCTTTACCGAACTCTGTAGTACATGTCGTCAGAAATGGCTATTATGGAGAAGAGCGCAAGTTTGAACTCTATAACGAGTCGAAAATTAGAAGATCGGTAGAGGATAAAGGTGGTAAATCTCTTACATTTCCAGAGCTAGCTGATCGGGTTAGTGATGATTTATATAGTAAGCGTTTTTCTATTGACAGAGCTATGAAAGAGTTGCCATTGGGTAACAGAGCCGAACTTACTCGATGGTTATCTGAAGTACGTAAAGTTCTAGGCGAGGTCATCGATGGATGATGTTAAAGAGGTTTTTGCTAGACTTCTCGATAGGCAGCCAAGCGATGAAGAGATCAAAAGGCTCTACCGGGTTAAGAATACACTAGGCATTCATGACAATGATGCTATTTGGCTCATAATCATGGCATTTGAGTCTTACGACAATCACTTCAAACAATATCCACAAGCTATAGCTGACTATTCTTCAACGCTGCTTTCAGAACATCGTAAAACGTTCACAGCGATGGCTGATGCCGAAAGCAAAAAAGTCATGGCCTCTCTCAGTGAAGAGGTAAGACGTACCAGTGAGAAGATCGCCAACCGTAGTTCTACAGCTGCTTGGTTCCAATCATGCGGATGGCTTCTTATAGGACTCTGTTGTCTAGGCGGGTTATGTATGTTTGTAGGAGCTGTATTAACGTCTGGTAGAGTTCCCTACTGGGCTCATTTTATGCCAGGTGAAAGCATGTTTAGCTTTTTGCTCAACTCACTGGCTAGAGCCCCATCTGGATGGTTGATGGCAATAGGCGGATCTACATTTTCCCTGGTATCGCTTTGGAAAGTACGACATGAAGTACTTGCAGGAAGAAACCTCAGTCTCGTTGCTTCGGCACTGGCATTAACTAGCTTGTCTGTGATGTGGCTATATCCATTGTTTTAGAGGCGTGTTTCTATGGCATCTACGATTATGCAAGTTGAGTTTTATCATCTTCTCTGCTCTGAAACTGCATCGATTAATCCGTCTCCAGAAAGTCTCCTAAAGCGAAAAACCCCTCCCACCTACAAGCTCGGCGGACTATTCTTGGTCTTGCTGGAGGATCGAACTGTGATTTCTGGTCGATGGAGTAGTTTGACCCAATCATTCAGCTACGTTGACGGCCATTCTATTCCCACTTCGGTTATCAAAGCCTGGGCACCGCTTCCGACCTCTCTACCACGCAGCTATGAGGAACTGGAGACGATGGTATTCAACACCGATCCTTCATTTGCCAAAGACATGTTTGACAAGGTTATTGCAGAGGAGCGAGACCACATTGAAATGGCAATCAAGACTGCCATTGCCTGCGGAGTACTTGGATTTGAAACAACCTTTCCAGAGTATCGGGTCTGCAATCCTAATAATCATAGCTGGTAAGTCGAAATCATGGCCGTAGGCAGGAGTCGATTGCCTACCTACTAATACATCTCACAAATCGAGGAACACTTATGAATCAAAAAGATTTCTTCTTTGGCCAATTTTATGAGCGAGATGCGACGAAAGAGACTGCAGTAATACTCTCTGATGTTATACGAAAAGGGCATCTAGTTGGCTCGGCACACCTTACTGGACAGATCCGTCGCTTACTAAACGAGCAAAAGGGAATCGTTTTAACCGACGGCTCCTCAAGCCCCCCGTTTGATGACTTCATCAATCTGCTAGAACATGATCAGATCGGCTACATACGCATAAGCAACCGTACCGACGTCAATCCAAACCTCAAAGCAACTCTGGAATGCACTTTATTATTTGTAGAAGGACCATTGCCTGTCATTGCGCATTGGACTGCCTATAAAGAACTTCGCGCCTGGGAAATCGTACGCACCTTGCTTATTCCATTGCGCAGATCTGGCTTAATTAACAGAACCGTTTACATGGACGGGAACGATGAGAAGACAATGCCAGCCGATACAGCGGATCAAGTCAAACTCCTTTTCAGATTGACGGGTCACTCTTTTGATCCAGTCATTCATGGTCAGATGGATGAGTATGTCTCACAAATAGAAGCCCCACCCAAATCTTCATTCTTCTAACTCACACACCAAAGCTGATCCAGGCGGGTTGTATAGCTTTGGCTCATCAACTGTCGTCGCATAGACCAGCCAGGGGCGGCAGTTATCCGAGCTGGTCTAAGCGTGCCTTTACCAAACTTCCTATTGATACTGTCCATCGTACTCATGAGTCGGTCGGCACTCGCCGATTGCTCAGGCTGAAATAGATTCATGGAGTACTCGCCACGCTGCCTTAGATCCATGAGCAGGATTTCAGACTTTGCATATCCATAGCCTTCTCTGTAGATGTGCTTGAGTCCATACAGGGCGTACTGGACGAGCACGCGCGTGTCATCGGTTGGGTAGGGCAGGTTCACAATAGCGCCGTTAGAGTAGCGATCCTCAGGCAGGCAATGCATGCTGGTCTGAATACCCACACGCATGACTAGACAAAGCGACTGCTGCGCCCTGAGCTTTTCCGCAGCCCGTGCCGTATAGCTGGCCACTGATTCCGCGACATCACTAAACGAATATTGGCGTTGACCAAACATGCGGCTGGTACAGATCACTTGTTTAGGTGCAGTTACCTCTTCCAGATCGATGCACGAGATGCCGCGCAGCTCGCGTACCGTCTTTTCCAGAGTTACGTTAAACATCTTGCGGATCGACCATGCGTCATACTGCGCGAGATCCCAGGCCTTCCCGATGCCGAGCATGTTGAGCTTTTCGTTGAGTCGTCGCCCTACGCCCCACACGTCACCGACATCGATGTGCTGTAGCGCTCGGTTACGGCGGTCAGGATCACACAGGTCGAGTACGCCGCCAGTAGATTTATGCCACCGCTTTGCTGAGTAGCTAGCGAGCTTTGCTAACGTTTTTGTTGTGCCTATACCAACGCCAACTGGAAGCCCTGTGCATTTGTAGACACGTGCCTTGATTTGGTGCCCTAGATCCTCCAATGAGCCGCGCATTCCACTGGTATCCACAAACAGCTCGTCTATGCTGTAACACTCAGAGCGGGACACCATAGATTCTATGACAGCCCTCATTCTTGCGCTCATGTCGGCATAAAGCTCATAATTTGAGCTAAAAACCTTGACATTCAAGCGCTTAAGTTCGTCCCGGACTTGGAAGAAAGGAACTCCCATCTTAATGCCCAATTGTTTGGCTATCCTGCAGCGGGCCACGATCGCCGAATCATTGTTCGATAAAACAACAATAGGCGTATTTTTTAGATCTGGTCGAAAGACTCTTTCACAGCTGCAATAGAACGAGTCCGCATCCAGAAGCATGAAAGCTCGGTTCGGCTCAGACATGACCGCGATGGGTACGCAGACTGCATCGTACAACGCCCCAGACTTCAAAATCATCGCCTTCAAGGATAAGGCGAGGCTTGTAGAGTGGATTATCAGATATAAGAGCGGGAATTGTATCAATATATCCGAGCCGCTTTACAACTGGCTCGCCATTGATTGCAGCAATGATTACATCACCAGGTACTGCATCAACTGAGCGGTCAACAACTAGCAGATCACCATCATAAATACCACTGCCTATCATGCTGTCGCCATGTGCGCGTACCAGATACGTATGCGGTGCTTGAATGTCGAGCAGCTGGTCCAGTGAGATTCGCTCTTCTAAATGGTCCTGGGCCGGACTTGGGAATCCTGCAGGTACACGATAGCCGTAAAAGGGAAGCGTTAGATCCATGGCCAATAGAGGCCCTAAAAAGGTGACTGTTAAAGGTTGCATGACGACTTCCAGCGGCATGATGGCATGTATTTATATACAGCATGGCTAGATATACAGATATCGTCAACACACATGGGCAAAAGAGCCACCTTGGCTGTCTAAGGAAAGCTCTGTTGTTATTCCACGATTTACTAATCTGATTTCAATTTGCGTGCACGGTGCCTACGAGGCTCATAGAAAATCCGATCACGCTCCTCTTCTGAAAGTGACTGATACCACGCTCGGCACTTCTCCCGATGTGCTTCCCAAGCAACCGGGTCTTCTATAAGTTTCTGACGCCATACCATGCGTTCCGCACGCTTTTCCGCCTTTATTTGCTCATGGCGTGCAGGGTCTTCGCGTCGGAGCCTAGCGTTCCAATCTCGCAACCGAGCTGCAGCTTCGGCCCGGAATACCCTAGCAAAATCCGGGTCACTGCTAAGCTTAGCGCGTAGCTTGGCTAGATAATTCTTACGCGTGGTTTTCCATGCAGCGGAGTCCTTAACGCGTTGATAACGTTCTTTCTCGATGCGGCGAGTACGCTCTTTTCGGCATGACTCACTGCATGTCTTGGGAGGGTGGCCATGACGATTACCCTTAGCCCGCTCTGGAATAGGCTGCCCGCAGATGGGGCATGGATTGGCAGGAGTCATCTAGCGCGCTCTAGCTCGGCCTCATGACCAAGCATGTCTATCATGTAGCAGGCTCCCTGTTCATCCAGCATAGACACGCCACGAAAACCGAGTATCTTGGCCGCCTTTGCAGTGGTGGCTTGTATATCCCACGACAACTCGCCAGCATCAGCGGCATCAATATCATCGAGGCTGAAAACGTCAATGCGCTGGGAGATGAGTTCTTCAGCAGTGCCTTCGTCACAGCCAACCATCCGCATCACACCCTCAACCAGGGGCGACAGATCAGCTGCATTGGGATGATAGAACAGCGAACCAGCCTCTATGATGTCATTCTCGTCTACAGTTATTCGGTACGTTACAAACTCTTCTGTAGTCATTACGTATTCATCAACTGCGAAACACAAGAACTCGAAGAAACGACCATCAGTGTTAATAGTTGTAATTTCACTTGGGCTGGTGTGAAACAGTTCCATGTATATTCTCCTGGTATTGGATTGCCAATCTGCACCTAACAAAACCAAGGCAAAATAATCCTTCCTAGTTTTTACTCCGTTTGCGATGGACCCAAAGTTTTGCAATGAAAATGCCCAGCGGAATAACAATGATTTGGGAGGCAACAAGCATTGCAATAGCAAATATCTGATTGTTATCAAGCCATGAAGCAGTGACATTGCCTGCATAAAGTATCGAGCCAACAATGGCAAACGCAACATCTTCAGGCATCAGCTGATTAACAAACCACACTGCAGCAATAAACATTAGGAACTTCTTCATATCATCCTCATAAATAATCAAGCCACAAAGATAACGTCACACATCACACCCAACAAACGGAAATGAAACTCGCCAATTCTATCTGGCAGATAGAGCATCTTTTAAGTCAAATCCCGCCACTTGGTTATATTTCTATCATCGATGTCCAGCCCAAAGCAGACTTTTACTCTGTTGCAAACCGTTTCTGTCTGGCCATTAATAAGGATCAACCCCTTACCTAGAAATCGTCCAAATAAGGACCGCTGTTGACTGGCAGTTAACCGACCTGACCAAGAGCCCCAAACGGAACCCTCCTGCTCTAAAAGGAAAAGGGCCATGTTAGCTGCATAATCCGGCTGAGATTTGAGGGTACTTGAGTTAACTAGAGACTGTTTCATGTTTGACTCCTGCGAAGGCTTGACCCGAAGCGGTTGCCGCCGCCTGTATCGGGGCTGGTAGGACTGCCCTACCAACACAGATAGTATCGCCTATCCAGCCTTAAATGTCAATTCCTGTATAACTATATTATACGTAATAATACGCTTGACGCTCTTCGGGCGATGCTCTAGCTGGTGAGTCGTTTGTGACCCATAAACCCTAGCGCGACCGCTTGCGGTCGCTTCCGATTGCATAACTTACAAGCAGCGCTACCGCTGCTGGTGGTGCCCTGCGCAGTATGAGTTCGTAGCGACAGGCCGGTGGACCTCGGGACGGGCCGCCGTCAAGGGCAGAAGCGAAGCGTCCCTGGACGGCATAGGCACGGCTCGTGGTACACCTTTTGGACTGTGCTGCAACTCATCCAGCAGGGCACCTGGTACGGGATCGCAGAAGACATGCGGCAAGCCTTGCCGTAGCAAGGCGCTGCAAGGGCGAGCGGAGCGCTGCAAGGCCGGCTTGCCGGCCTGGAAGGAGTGAGCCGAGCGCAGCGAGGGAAGGATGCCGCCCGAAGGGTCGAGACCCCGGCTCGACAGGCAGCCCGACCCAAAGGGGCACTCCCAGTCATAAACGTCACTTGGTGTATATGATCAAAATTAACTGATAAAAAAGCATTGGCAATTCGATACTGCTCGCATATACTTAAATCATCTTTCAGCAGTATTGACTCCTGCGGAAAGCCTAGCCCGATGTATCTTGCCGGATCTCGGGCTTCTCTATTTCTGGTGATCGCTAATCATTGATCACCATGCTCGATCAAGGAAAATAGAAAAGGCCATGATGCAATCACGGCCTTTTTTTATCCTCACTTCTTAGTCATGGCTTCATAGGCCCGTCTTACCAGTTCGCGCTCGTCTTCCTTCGAAAAATCAGCTGGACGATCCTCGTACGCCGTAGCGACATCGTATGCATCATAGAACGCCTCAAAATCATCATACTCATCAATGCCTTCCCCATCGAGCCATGTATCGATGAATCGTATGACGTCATTTAACGTTACTTCATGCTTAAAATTCATTGCTCAGCCCTGCTCTCATGTGACGCTTGAAGGAGCCTTGCAAGCGCAAGCTTGCAAGGCTCGCGTTGGTCAGCTGCGGAGCGCTTTCATTTGCTCAGCCATTTTCCAAAGCGCTTGGTTCAACTTTAAGTTGGTATCCATGCCTTTCACTTCACGCGTTTTCGTTCTGCGTCCCTTCGCATTTCGAGCTGGCACGTTGCCTTTGATCATGTTTTCCTGAACACGGTTATATGTCGTCCAGAGATCATTTGAGCGATCCTCGTAGCGCTTTGGCTCTAGAATTGCCCATTCCGTAACTGGAAACGCAGCGTTCGGATTTTTGGAATCGGCATAGCGATATTCCAGAGCGGCATGGGCAAAGATCTCTTGTTCCTCTCGGCTCAAGTTGATTTGCTTCATAATATCTTTGTGTTCGTTCACTGCCTCGAACCCCTCCAGAACCTCATAAGCTCCCTCGATTACCTGCCCCACCACGTCACCACGGTGAGGAACGCGAACATCTGAGATATTCTCTCCACAAACTAGCCCATTCGAGCAAACGAACCGGAACATACCTGAGAGCATCTGGTAGCTGGAGCTGCCATCATGAGAATTCAGAAGAATAATCTCATTAGCTTCTCGGTCGTTGATTTGCTCACGATGACGCAAGCGCAGCATATGTTTTGTATGCTCCCGCTTTTCATCATTACGAACTGCTGTCTGGCACACCATGAAAGGCATAAACCCCTCTTTACGAAGATGGTTTAGCACATCAATAGTAGGGATATAGGTATATCTGTCTGAGCGCGTTTCATGTTTATCAAGCGCGAAGATGCTTGGAGCCACGCTTGCAATCTGGCTATCGTCCAGCGGGTGATCTTTGCGAAGCTGGGTAATGGCTCGAAATTTTGAAGCTAGCATAAAAAGACTCCTGCGAAAGATGGACCCGAGGCGGTTGCCGCCGCCTGTATCGGGGTTAGTAGGAATGCTCTACCAACAGAGACAGTATCCCCTATCTGGGCTTTTATGTCAATGCGTGTATAATTAATACATACATGATTATACGCTTAATGCTCCTCCGGTGATGCTCTAGCTGGTGAGCCGTTTGCGACCCATAAACCCTAGCGCGACCGCTTGCGGTCGCTTCCGACTGCATGACTTACAAGCAGCGTTACCGCTGCTGGTGGTGCCCTGCGCAGTATGAGTTCGTAGCGACAGGCCGGTGGACCTCGGGACGGGCCGCCGTCAAGGGCAGAAGCGAAGCGCCCCTGGACGGCATAGGCGCGGCTCGTGGTACACCTTTTGGACTGTGCTACGGCTCATCAAGCCGGGCACCTGGTACGGGACCGAAGAAGACATGCGGCAAGCCTTGCCATAGCAAGGCGCTGCAAGGGCGAGCGGAGCGCTGCAAGTCCGGTTTACCGGACTGGAAGAAGTGAGCCGAACGCAGTGAGGGAAGGATGCCGCCCGAAGGGTCGAGACCCCGGCTCGACAGGCAGCCCGAACCAAAGGGGCACTCCCAGTCCTGAGAGTTCCCGCATGCGTGAATAAATCAAATATCGGCTAAATTGTCGTCTGTGCTGCAAATATCGAGACCAACACTAAGAAGCTCATCTGCGATAGCACATAAAGCATGGTCAGGCCACTCAGGTACATCCAAAAGCTTATGAATACGGTCCAGACATTCGCTCCGCTCAACCAGCATAGTTAGCTCAGTTTGGGTAAGAACGACGTTATCTAATACTAGAAATTCCGAAGAGGGATTCGTTTGCATGATCTGACTCCTGCTAAAGAGATTTGCCAAAGCGGTTGCCGCCGCCAATATCAATCTGGGAAAAAGTTAGTTCCAATCTCTGGGAATGAATAAGGGCGCGCTTAGCGCCCTTATTGCTTAGTTTTTAGGGTCTTCTTTCTGTTTAACTGCGGGTCGTTTTGCCATAAACGAAACAGTGGCTAGAAGAAGCGCAGCTTGTGCAAGAAGCCACCAAGTACTTGTGCTTATCATTCACTTTCACCTCTTCGCTTAATCAAACCGAATACCCATAAGACCAATCCAACGGCAAAAAGTATCTGGCTGTGAGATTCAGGTAGTTTATCAGAAGGAATCAACCAGCCGACGAATCCGGCTATGATCATCCCCTGCCCTATCTTGCGTGCATCCTCTCTCAAACCTTCAATGTCGAATTGAAGGTTTTGCCATAGTGATTTTAGTCTACCCCAACTTTTTTTCATAAACGATTTCCTTATCATTTACTCCCAATCATAAACGGGTAGCTCATCAGTGGTGCCGTATGCCTGATCTAGTCGCACCCACGGACCTCTTTTCATCACTCTCAACCAATTGCGGATAAGGGTAAGGCACACGGGCACAGATCCCTCATCTGAGAACTCTTCCAAGTATAAAAACCAGCCGTGCTCATACTTGGCACACGTACACCACTTATTTCTATCACCCATTTCATCAAGGATTTTCGCTGTTTCATGATCGATGTGGGCAGTGCTAATGACAGGGATTACTTGAACAACCAACTCGTTAGCTGTTTCTTGTAAAGATAATTCGTTGCTCATAAAAAGACTCCTGCGAATGATGGACCCGAGGCGGTTGCCGCCGCCTGTATCGGGATTAGTAGGAATGCCCTACCAACAGAGACAGTATCCCCTATCTGGGCTTTTATGTCAATGCGTGTATAATTAATACATACATTATTATACGCTTGACGCTCCTTCGGTGATGCTCTAGCTGGTGAGTCGTTTGCGACCCATAAACCCTAGCGCGACCGCTTGCGGTCGCTTCCGATTGCATGACTTACAAGCAGCGTTACCGCTGCTGG
>NZ_BMNW01000011.1:68803-111850 GCF_014646755.1 Pseudomonas asuensis
GGCGAGCGGAGCGCTGCAAGTCCGGTTTACCGGACTGGAAGAAGTGAGCCGAACGCAGTGAGGGAAGGATGCCGCCCGAAGGGTCGAGACCCCGGCTCGACAGGCAGCCCGACCCAAAGGGGCACTCCCAGTCCTGAGAGTTCCCGCATGCGTGAATTTCAGTTGGAGATAGTTATATTGTGGTTTTGAGGTACTTGACGAGATCGTCTGCCTGACTTCGGGTGTCGCAATCCTCAACCCAGATATGTAATCCATCTGCGTCCTGCGCAAAGATTCCAAAGAACTCCGCATCGCAATCTTCACATTCTTCAACGCAATCATCTTTGATAATGCAGCCACGAATCTGGAAGTTTCCAGTCCAAGATTCAGGCAAATCGAAGATTTTTTTTGAGTGACTTGTTCCTGTGTCCACGTAATTGAGATTCATATATAGACTCCTGCGAAGGACTGACCCGAAGCGGTTGCCGCCGCCTGTATCGGGGTTAGTAGGAATGCCCTACCAACAGAGACAGTATCCCCTATCTGGGCTTTTATGTCAATGTCTGTATAATATTGTTATACATACACCATGTCTGATGTTCTTAGAGTCGTCGTTTGTGGCATCCACTTCCAACTCTGAGAATTCCCGCATGCGTGAACGGGATATGCAGGTCAGATATCTTGTCTACCTTGAGACTCTAATAAGCTGCGGCCTGAAAACGGAGCACCTAGTAATAAGGGTGCGGCAGTTTGCTGCCGCACCCTTATTACTAGGGATGATACCGGCAGGCAGCTAGTGAAGGATCATTGCATTCTTCACAGTAGGCCATTTCTTCTTCCTCGCACCCGTCAAAGTATCCTGTCCTATAGCTGATGGCCAGACAGTCTACATCTGCCAAGAATGGTGGAATTATAAGGTTTCCGTTTGCCTCTTTTCCGTATCGAGGTTTTTTAGCAAGCGCTTGGTCTCTTCCTACTTCGTAGGCCATATGAGCCGCCCAAAGCAATTCCTCACAGACATCTTCTGTCGGACCATAAACATCTATTGAAAGTGAAGCATTGATGTATTGAATACGTGCGTCGTAGGTGGCTTTCAATGCATTACACATATCTATTCCCTCGGTAATTCATCTACGATCACGTGCGTACTAAAAAGTACGCACGTCACATGGCACTAAGCGGTGGCTTGCTTGGAAAACGCTTTGTTTAGTAACTCAGCAAACAATTCGGCATAGGCTGAACATGGAAATTCAGCCACGCAATCCATTACGGATAGTTCCGTGACGTTCTCCAATTCTCCAATTACTGCATAAGCTGTAACTGAGTCATCAGTAGGAACATTGATAACCTTGAACGATTTGAACTCGTTGAGCTGATTTAAAGAATCAAACCAGAACATAGTTGGTATTTTCTGCCAGTTGCGATCTGTTGCACGACACTCACGCTCGGTTATACGAGAAAGTGCTATAGCCATTTCGTTAATTGGACTTAGGGGCATAAAAAGACTCCTGCGAAGGCTTGACCCGAAGCGGTTGCCGCCGCCTGTATCGGGGCTGGTAGGACTGCCCTACCAACACAGATAGTATCGCCTATTCGTCCTCTCGTGTCAATGTCTGTATAACTATATTATACATCATAATACACTTGACGCTCTTCGGGTGATGCTCTAGCTGGTGAGTCGTTTGTGACCCATAAACCCTAGCGCGACCGCTTGCGGTCGCTTCCGATTGCATGACTTACAAGCAGCGCTACCGCTGCTGGTGGTGCCCTGCGCAGTATGAGTTCGTAGCGACAGGCCGGTGGACCTCGGGACGGGCCGCCGTCAAGGGCAGAAGCGAAGCGTCCCTGGACGGCATAGGCACGGCTCGTGGTACACCTTTTGGACTGTGCTGCAACTCATCCAGCAGGGCACCTGGTACGGGATCGCAGAAGACATGCGGCAAGCCTTGCCATAGCAAGGCGCTGCAAGGGCGAGCGGAGCGCTGCAAGGCCGGCTTGCCGGCCTGGAAGGAGTGAGCCGAGCGCAGCGAGGGAAGGATGCCGCCCGAAGGGTCGAGACCCCGGCTCGACAGGCAGCCCGACCCAAAGGGGCACTCCCAGTCTTGAGAGTTCCCGCATGCGTGAATGATAAGCTGTATGGAGAGGCTATGTTCGATTTACTGCCAGCTGTCGGAATGAATCTTCGTAAATACCCAATCCCAGTAGCCAAGTAAAGAATAATCCTTGGATACTGCCTGCCGCCATTTCGCGATAGTGTAATAACTATGCTCAGTTTGCCCTTTATCCTGACAAGCTTCCTCAAGTTCACTTGAGCTAATTTTTTTATCAGTGAGAGGATATGGACAGGTATCTACTTCGTAGCCACAAAGTTTGTATTGGTCATGCCACGTATTCATGCATCCAGAACATGAAATTTGTTGCGTTACATACGTATCACTTCTTCCCATACCAAATCCCCAAAGCGCGTCTCCATTACAATATATGCAGCGCTGCCCCTTTAACTCTACATAACGTTCTTCTGAAATTTGTACACTACGCATCTTTGACTCCTGCATTTCTTTCAGTTGCCGCTGAAAGCATTAAACTTCATAGTACCCATCTAAGGCACCGCTGATAATCGCAGCATGTAGCTTCTGAGGTGAGTGAGCCACCTTCCCATCAACCCACTCAGAATAAGCCAACTCAACGTCACCCAGGTCAATATAGTTTTCGTGATACTCCTGCCATACAATCAGCATATGAAGTAAGTCCTTCCTGCTGTCGTCGGCAACGACTACGCCTGCTCTTTGCAAAGATTCCACAATCAGATTGATGTCCAGATGCTCTACGGGATGTCCTTCAATGTCGGATGAATAGGCAGCATTGTCTAACAACGCCCCCACCGGATCGGCCAAACCGTTCTCTGTCTTATAGAGAAATTCCCCATCTATGATCGACTCTTGAGCTTGTGACGTTAAATGATTACAAATCATCGCTGACACTGCTATCAGTGTGCTGTTCATAAGTTTCTCTCTTGTGAAGGTAGGTCTATCGGTGATGTAACAACAGACGTCTTAGGCAGCCAGTTGATACGTACCAGATGCAACCCGCACAAAATAGCGTTCGTCCTGTACAACCTGCCTAATTTTGGCTTGCCAGTGCTTATTGTTTTTTGTCCGTGCATACGGCTCGATAAGCACATTGATTTGCTGAAGAGTTAGTGTCTTGTTCCCTTGTAAGAGTCGCCGAACAGCTGCTCTCCAGGTGATACCTGTCATGGCCGCTGCTCTTTGCTCAATAGTCGCAAGAAAGAAAAGGGAATCTTTACCACGGCGAAAAATCAGAAGTTTTTCATGGGCTATACGAATGATCTTTCCTGAGTATGAACGTGAATTTGACTGACAATTGTGTTGGACCTTGATGATTTCATCGACAAGTTTGCCAGGGGCTATACGCTCAACTAGAGATGATAGGTTGTAGTAAGCTCCTTCTCGTCTAAGATTCCCCATCAAAATGCCGTAATGTCCCCCTTTTTCCACGCAGTCGTGAATGTTCATGACCGCGAGTTCAAGCGCTTCTGCAAACTCTGGCATACGCATGCGGCTCATGTCCCAAGGGTTTTCCTCCCCCCAGACATTACCGCTGTAATGAATCATATCCGCATAGGGGGGGTGCCAAAACGCACTGTGAGCGTCCTCCCCTGTAAAAGCTCTTAGATCGTCTAAAAGCAGGTTGAAACCTTGATGTAAATCTGTCCCCACAAACTTCAGTCCTAGTTCCGCCGCTACCTGGACAGAAGTCCCTCCACCGATGCTTGGATCAACAGCAATCCCTGATTTGTTACGGTGATAGGTTTCAAAAAAGCTTTTAATGATATGACCAGTGCAATTCCCCCGGTATTCATTGTCACCCCAGTGACCTCGGTCTGGATAGCCAACAACAGATGATTCAAATTTCATGATCTCAACGCCGCCTTAACAAAGTTCACGATACTTGCTGCATGACTAACCGCCAGGAGCGCATGCTCGTCACCCCTCTCAGCAGCATTTATTAAATCGAGAAGACTATATCCATCCCTCAAAAGGAGGGCGCGGGTGACTTCTATAACAACCCGTTGTTCGCTTGGGCCAGTGTCGGTCGAGATATCATCTAGGATGTTTTCATCCCGTAATGAAAGGATTTGAATGACCTTAGTAATGGTCTGTCGCTCACAATTGGCTGAAGCAGTATCTTCAAGAATGTTCATGCAGCCGTCCTCACTTCAAATAAAGCAGGGAGATACCTCCCTGCTCTGATTGCGTTAAATGGTTGAATGAGGATCGCGATGGATACCGCTAGCAAATTCCTTGAAGTCGGTTAGGTCGAGAAAATCATGTTGAATTTGGAAATCATATGCAGGGCGCAGCGCCTGGCCTGACATCCACCGATAGAGATGTAGGCATCCTTCCTTTATAGCCACAGTGGAGGGGAGTGATACAAATGTTCCACACTTTGGGCAGGGTGCATCAATGGTTGTGGCGTTGTCACTGGCTTGAGTTGTAGATTTGGTATGGCTCATAAAAAGACTCCTGCGAAGAACTGACCCGAAGCGGTTGCCGCCGCCTGTATCGGGGCTGGTAGGACTGCCCTACCAACACAGATAGTATCGCCTATTCGTCCTCTCACGTCAATGTCTGTATAACTATATTATACGTAATAATACGCTTGACGCTCTTCGGGTGATGCTCTAGCTGGTGAGTCGTTTGCGACCCATAAACCCTAGCGCGACCGCTTGCGGTCGCTTCCGATTGCATGACTTACAAGCAGCGTTACCGCTGCTGGTGGTGCCCTGCGCAGTATGAGTTCGTAGCGACAGGCCGGTGGACCTCGGGACGGGCCGCCGTCAAGGGCAGAAGCGAAGCGTCCCTGGACGGCATAGGCACGGCTCGTGGTACACCTTTTGGACTGTGCTGCAACTCATCCAGCCGGGCACCTGGTACGGGATCACAGAATACATGCGGCAAGCCTTGCCATAGCAAGGCGCTTCAAGGGCGAGCGGAGCGCTGCAAGGCCGGCTTGCCGGCCTGGAAGGAGTGAGCCGAGCGTAGCGAGGGAAGGATGCCGCCCGAAGGGTCGAGACCTTGGCTCGACAGGCAGCCCGACCCAAAGGGGCACTCCCTGCCCTAAGTTTTCCCGCATGCGGGAATTTCAGCCCAAGAAGGTAGTTAATGTAAAGTAAGGCAATAATAAACCGCCTCTTAGAGACGGTTGCAAAGTTTCTTAATATTCACAATTGTGGCTGCGTCTTTCTTTGCACAACTGCAATAAAAGTCTTAAGGCTCGATCCTTATTTGCAGTTGCATCAATCTCGGTTAATTCGATAGGGGTCCATGCCCGCTTCTCTTGAATCAGGTCTAACTCCAGTCCTCGTGAGGTAAGTTGTTCCAATTCATATTCTATATCTCTCACATCACCGTAAGCGCTTTGTTGACACTCATCCGGGAAGAGCATTATTAACTCAGGGTAATCACACAATACACACCAAGATGGGAGTGTAGGTTTGGACTCCAATTGAAGGCCATTAGGCTGATTCAAGCAGAGCGCGTTATTCACAAAAGCCCGATGAACATCGATAAGAGCGGCATAGGATTTTTCTTCATCTGAGAATGCTGAGTTGGAGCCTAGTGCTACTTGCCATTTCCGACCATGGTTAGACAATGCGGTTATCGTTGCCAAATGAACAAAGACTTCTTGCGTTAACTCATGAGGATCATGGGAAAGGTACTTGCTACGTTCAACAAGCATTATATCTGGCATGGTGATCTCCAAACGTTAAGCCCGAACCTTTTGCAAAGTCCGGGCTTACATCATCAGTTGACAGGCGAGAGCTGATTTACTGCTTCACATTTGTCCTGAGAAATCACATCATGATCATAGCCAAGCAGATCCCGAAGCAGGCCTATCGATACTTCGAGCTGCATACCATTATCGAGAGTAGAAGCCGGAAAACACCGCTCTGCATCCGTGATACTACGGCATAGCTCGTCAATCTCACCTCCATGCTGGACGCGGATTGCCGTAAGGCTGATAAGGGTAGAGGTAGAATTGAGACTCATACATTGACTCCTGCGAAGGATTGACCCTAGACGGTTGCCGCCGTCTGTATCGGGATTGGTAGGATTGTCCTACCAACAGGCACAGTATCGCCTAGCCAAACCAAAATGTCAATGCATGTATAAGTTTATTATACTAAATTATACGAAATTGCTTTCCCAAGGTTCTATTCCTTTAGAACGACCTACGGCATTAGTAACTTCAAAAGCAATGGCGGCTTTCCCTTGATTCATCGTCGCCGCCATTTGGTTATCCCAACCCTCCTGGTTGGCTAAATAGGCTCTCAAATTTCGCCTCCGATTACTCACAGAGTCGCTTTCAAATACAACTCCAATTGATCAATTGTGATGTTGTAGAACTCGGGTACATTGTTTAAGCGATTATAGATGCGTTGACTATCAATCTGGATAGTCTGACCATTTGTGTCGATAGCACGTTGCAGGATGTCCTGTGCTTCCTCAACAGGTACAGTGCCATTTACATCATCATAGTTTTGTTCCCATGTGCCAGGACCTCCTTCGTCATGGCCATAGGCATAAATGATGTCGTCTAGTCTTTGCCATTGGCTCCATTGCGAGTCATACATCTGATTATTTTCTTCACAGGCCTCGATGAGGGCCAGCAAGCTCATTTTCTTAGTCATCCGCTTACTCCAGGTGCCTTGCATATGGGATGTTATGCGAACTCAAGAACGGTTTTCGTAGCATCTGCGCTTTTCACGCTCTGAGTCACGACGATTACCAGAAGTTATAAGCCATGCAACAGATAAAATACCTGCACATACAGCCACATAAAATACATCCAGAAGATCAATATTCGTAAGATGCTCCATAGCCTTCACCTCCCGAGTGTTATGTGCCTGATTGCTTATACCCTTGCGTGTTAAGTCTTTAGGTATTGCGGGGCAAATCAAGACTTCCCCAAGTCTTCATCAAGATTAGTACCACGCCAAAGATTCTGTTTAGTTACCCTTATATTTTTCTGCCATCGCCCGTACTTTTGCCGCTTCATCTTTTGGTAGCCATACAGTCACTTCCTCCATGCCCATATGCTCCTCAAGATGTTTCTTAACACGCAATACGGCATTATGAACGTCGGCACGGCTTGCGCCGGCGATTCGGCCAGCTGCAGTAGGACCATTACCTTCAACTAGAACAAGCCGAGCCCTCTCAACGGTTCTCATAGACAATCGGCTAAGCGAAGGAACCACTTCTTTTTCCCAGTATTCGGGAGTGAACATCGGCGTCTGCTTAGCTTCCTTGGATTCGTCCTGTTTGGTCATGATAATTGCTCTTACTGCTAGGTTACTGTTGTCAAACTGTACATGTGCGTTCATCGTAATCCACTCCACTGATTAAGTCGTTTTGATTGTTGATGATCTAAACGGCTAATGACCCTGCTACCTCAGAGATAAGGTGTTGCAGGTTCTTATTCAGAACTGGAACTTCAATCCAGTTCGTATGGCCGCTGCGGTACTCGTTGACAGTGGGTATGGAAATGTCTGCTAGTTCAGCTCGGTATTTTGTGAAAACTGCATCAATGGCCCGAGCCATCAATGCATCAGATTTAGTGCGCGTAAGACGGACATGTGCTATTCCGCCAAAGACAGCCGACCATGCCGTCCGATTGAAAACATGGTGCCTGGTATCTGGATCGAAACGCTGAGAGACATACTGTGACGTGATAGTGTTGACTTGGCTTGTAGTCGGGCCATCGGTCCACTGTACAGCGATAGCATCGCCAGATGCTTTGCGTACGCTAAATTTCACGTCAGGATAGGTTTTGGCGAGCTGTTTACGAATATTAGCTGCCGCCGCTTTTCCATTGTATGGATCACTGTCTGCCCTGGTGAGCTTCATGTAACGACTATCACTCAACAAGGCCTGCACTTCCATGTTGAACTTGCTCTCTGCCGCCTGGCTCAGCTGGATTTTATCCGCTTTCACCTTCTGGGCGTTTTCAAGTTCTCGCCTGATCTCCTCAGCTGAAGCTACGCTGGCATAGATCGACCATTGAGGAGTGTTAAGCATTGCCTCATGAACATCTGTTAGATGACCATTAAAAAATACGATGTAATAACGTCTGCTCATTGCAGGCAGACGTGCATCTTTCGAGATGGAGCGGACATTCAAGCAGGATGCGTTATCACGCACCATTTTGTAGATAAGCCCATCTCCACACATAGGAAGCGAGCAACGGACCCGTTGGCCGGTAACGATAGTATCGAGAGCATGTGCCTGGTTCATAGCGATGACTCCTGCAGTGCTCCTGATCGCGGTTGCCGCCGCCTGATATCAGGAGCTGTTTAAGAACTTATGGTGAGAGTATGGCTGAGTTGAGCCATTCTGTCAATGCATGTATAACTTTTAAATACTCAGTTATACATATCCATCTTGCCACTGTCCTGTTTCTGAGCGTATTTGGAAGATAAGAGGAGAAGGGCAGGCAAGACTTTCAAAAGCCTCTACCTCTACATGATCTCCACAGCATTGTCCCTCATAGAACACAGATCCATTAGCCGCATTAACCAGGCGGAACGGTACACCAAATTGCTCTATATCGTTCTTTTTTATAGGAAAGCCAGATGCCTTAACATAACCAGGATGGATACGGTGCGTGTGGTCTCGCGTAATCATGAAAGCAAACATGTTAGTTCCTCTGTCAAAGATCAAAGCAGGCTGGCAAAGCCAACCTGCTGATACATTTACGCTGCTGCCATACTTCCTGAGGTAGTTGCCAAAACTCGCTGATCCAGTGCAATCAAATGCGGTGGAACAGGGGCTTTGCACATTTTGAGCAGTTGGGCGGCAGTAGATTTAACTCCGTCAGAGGTCTTCTGAAGCTTGCCATGTACGATGCAGCGCCCCTCCCACATGAGGCTGTCTTTCCTGGGTGCGATCTTTGAAAGATGCTTGATCATCTCCCAATCCATTTTGTCGAGATCGGTTTTACCCGAAGAATTCTTAGGCGCAGTCAAGAACTCGTCCCAGACTGTTTCATGACCAAACAGGCCCAAAGCTTCAAGAAACACACCATGGCCTACAACAAGATCCCTACGAACCTCGCTTGCGGCTACTCGTCCTTCGATCATCGCTGCCCACTGAGGAATGTGCTGCGAAGCTTCAGAAAAAAACCGGCAGATAAGCGCTTGCACTTCGTCCAGAAACTCTTCATCAGGAACGTTTCGCTCATGTATCCCGGTAAATTGAGTTATGAATTTTTTAAAGCTGATCAGGCTCCATAGTTTTAGGCTCTTAGGCCCCACGCTTGAACGTTCATAATCGATTTTTGAGCGTACACTTGGCATGCTTGCTAGGAGTTTCTTGATCCAGACGTTATATGGACCTCGGTGGTCATAAGCAGCACTCAAAGCAGTAGACGGCTTACGCTGGTTGGAGTTGATGTCACTGAACCGTTGTTGTGAACGTTCAAGTCCTTGATCGAAGTAGATCGTTACAGCAATGGTTTCATTTGCCAGAGATGGATCTTTCGAAATAGCGTATTCGATACCTACACGGCGATGTTGGCCATCATTGATAAGATTTGTGGCATTCATGGGAATTTTGAGCATTCCCAATGAGCCAGACTCATCTAGGGGCTCAAAAGTCATAGCTTCTGAAACTGAAGCTGTTATGGCTGGCAGGATATAATCGCTAGGATTAGCTAGAATGTAATCGCTAATGCCATCTGCGTGTTTAGGCAGTAAATCGCGCTGGGCTCTTAACTCAACAGGAAGAGACTCATCGTCGTCTCGTATAAACAAGCGTGCAAGGATACTGTAAGGGATCTGGCAAGCGTAGAAGGCTTCACCCGCCTGAATGCCTCTAACTGCGGGGAAGGAATAACAGAATTCATCGGCTGCTTTCTCAAGCTCTTCCTTTATAGCCTTCTGCCGTGCTTTAGCTTCAGCCAAATCGCCCTTTATTCGCACCTGTTGAGCACGAAACTCCAAAGCTCGCCCTTCGTAACGTTCCGCCAATTGCTCATAACTCAATTTCATTTCTTGAAGCTGCTGAGAAATCAAGGCGTCTTTACCCTGACCTGTCTCATTTAATGTCAAAACCTGGAGCATTAGTTGTGTAGCCTTTTTATCAAACTCCTCCTGCAGATGCTGCTCCAGGTGATCTAGATAAACCTCGCCTTTTTTTAAGGTCTCGCTGCGCTGTATATATCCAAATGCATCCCAGCTAGATTTATTGTTAAGTCTCTTAACATGATCCATAGCCGTAAATATGGATTTAGCCTGTCCATAGATTTCCCCACGCTCATAATCTTTTAGATCAATAGATACTTTCCGAAGGGCAATAATATAAATCAGCATAAAAAGACTCCTGCGAAGAACTGACCCGAAGCGGTTGCCGCCGCCTGTATCGGGGCTGGTAGGACTGCCCTACCAACACAGATAGTATCGCCTATTCGGTCTCATCTGTCAATGTCTGTATAACTATATTATACGCAATAATACGCTTGACGCTCTTCGGGTGATGCTCTAGCTGGTGAGTCGTTTGCGACCCATAAACCCTAGCGCGACCGCTTGCGGTCGCTTCCGATTGCATGACTTACAAGCAGCGCTACCGCTGCTGGTGGTGCCCTGCGCAGTATGAGTTCGTAGCGACAGGCCGGTGGACCTCGGGACGGGCCGCCGTCAAGGGCAGAAGCGAAGCGCCCCTGGACGGCATAGGCGCGGCTCGTGGTACACCTTTTGGACTGTGCTACGGCTCATCAAGCCGGGCACCTGGTACGGGACCGCAGAAGACATGCGGCAAGCCTTGCCATAGCAAGGCGCTGCAAGTCCGGTTTACCGGACTGGAAGAAGTGAGTCTTATTCGTCTTTCAGGTAGGCATTCAGGCGACGCAGCGCATCCTTTTCGCTTTCACCTGGAAAAGCTAGGCGACTAAGTTCTGACTTAATGATAGGCCTGGGAGCATCATCCTTTTCAGGCTCTTTTTTTGAAGGTGAAGAGGGTTGTTCTATCGGTAGGATATTCTTCATTTTCACGGTAAAGACTAGGTGTGTAACCTGACGCCCTGTCTTGCGTTCGCTCCATTCAACCGTTAAGTCGGTCAGCTCGTTGATTTGCTTTTCGGCGGGCTCAATTACATACCGCTTGAGCGCTGATAGCTTGCTGTACATATCTGTTAGCTGAAGAGTTCGCCGAAACTCTTCCATAGGGAAAACCCGAAAGCCAATCTTTTCATACTGCAACAATAGCTCGTACAGACGGATTGCATGTTGGCTTGTCATGCGGCCAATACGTTCTAGTCGGTAGCTGGTGAACTTTTCTTCTAGCCGTGTAATGAGCGGTACGATCATGGGATTAAAGTGAAGCTGCACTACGCCAGGCCGACTCACCACAGCTTTATTACCGATCCAACGGCTCGATATAACCCTCTCACTACCGGTCTCAGGATCGATGTCATAGAACAAAATGCTACGTTCGTATAGCTTCTCAATCCCTGCTTTCAGTTGTGAGTATACCGTCTCAGGATTCATTCCAAACATCTCGCCAAACTTACGCGAGTTCAACGTTAGGAAGCCGTCGTTAAGCCCTTTACCAGTTTCTCGTGCTTCTACAATGGCAGCTAGAACAATGCGCTGCTCAATCAAATCCAGCCGATAGCTTGCTTCGATCAGCTTGTTTGACTTGACGACTAGATCCGTTGCTTCTGCCTTCATCCTGCCACCTCTGCGCAAGCAGAGGAGCCTAAAAGCGTAAAGGATAGAAGTCAACTTCCTCTATCCCAGCAGTAAATCTCTATCCCTTAAGGAGACGGAGTATCGAACAGTAAATCTCTATCCTTTAACTGACAGTATAATTCTATCCCTCAACAGTAAATCTCTATCCCTCAACAGTATATTTCTATCCTCTAGCAATATCTTTCTATCCTTAGGCAATAAATCTCTATCCTTTAGAGGGCTGGAGGCCGCGCCACGTCTAGGTTACAGCTTGCTTAAAAGCTTTAAAAAGCTTAAAAGTCTTAAAAGCCCCAAAGACCTATCTTTGAAGAGGGAAAGCAGGAACAGTAAATCTCTATCCCTTAGAAGTAGATGCGGTTCGTGGGACCTAGTACAGGTGCGCAGAGGACATGCCGCCAGCCTTGCTAAAGCAAAGTGCTGCAAGGCTGGCTTGACTGCCTGGAGGAGGGAGCCGTACACAGTGAGAAGAATTTGTTCTCGAATGCCAATCGGCTGGGTTTGAAAGGGAGATTTACATTAGAATTAGGACTTTTTACGATCTAGTTTTGCCCAATAGTCTGACAAAGCCTCATCAATAATATCTGACTCACTTACACGGCTACCCTTATCGCGAGTCTGAACAAGTGCTTCTTCCTTCAATCGCATGAAGTAGCTCTCTCTTAATCGGAAGGTCTTGTTTAGCCGTGTCTCAGCATCAGATTTGTTAGCCATGTATGCTCCTTAGATTACTTCCTCCCTGTCAGGGATCAAACTAGCCCCAATAGGCTGACTTTTGTCGAGTCTCAAGGCTATCTTGATTACTTATATACGTAAGTACGTAACAACAAGCAAATCATGCATACATAAACCCTTGAATTCAAGTTCGCATATGACGCGATACGAGGCTTGTACGCTGACTTTTTCTCAAGCGCCGACGTAACCAAGCTATGTTTGTACGTATGGAACGAAGTGAGTAAGCTGGATACCCGCCGCCTTTTACAGAGCTTCGCGCCTTCAATTCAGCTATGTGTTCTTGCCCGAAACCTAGTTCTATAAGAGCTTGAACATCATCAGCAATTAATGCGGTGTGTGCCTTTTCCATCACCCGCTGTGCTTCCAATGCGCGTTTCAACTCAGCTTCCAGTATTGCCCTATTATCCTTTACAGACACATCATCAGGATTCATATCGTTCACCCCCTAGGCGGAATTCCTATTGCGTCAGGTAGCCGCCAAAAGTCGCAATAGGATCACGAATATTATAATAGTTACGTAATTGCGTAAATGCATAATTACGTAATAGATGCCAGCCATTACATCCTCCTATAAACGGATGCCATTAGGTGCTTTAGGTTATTCCGGGTAAGCGTCGGCGATATCCAAGCGTGTGTCGGCGATGTCCAACGGAGGTGTCGGCGAAGTCCAGTACTCGGCAAAATGCTCCCGCGTGGTCAAAATGGGAGAAAAGGAGCCTGAATTTCACCTACAGGAGAATAGAAATGGCCTTTTGGCATTATTTTTTAAGGCGAGAGGAGGTTCAACCTGTCCATTTGGACAGGCGAAGAGTGTAGATATCTCTGATGAGGCAGGATCTATTGTCGGCGATGTCCAAAATTGTCGGCGATGTCCAAAAAAACATGAAGCATCATTTCAGGCACATTGATGACGTTCTAGATTTTCAAACCATCCCGCTAAGTCATTGTTTATTAAGGCTTTTGACAGTAATTTGTTGTCACGAGTGTAGAAGACAATGCGATGTAATTCGCTAGCTTTATCTAACGCTATCCGATATTCAGGAAGGGGGTCGCGTCTGATTACATCTCTAATTTCAGATCGAAATCTCCTTATGTCTTGTGTGGTTCCTGTCTTTTCACGAACGATATCTATGTCACACTTCCAGAATGCTTTGGCCCCGACGTGTTTGCGAGCTATTTCATACAATCGTCGGTCGATGGATTGTGTCAACTCAAAATATTTCTTATCCAACGTAAGAACCTCATATTCCAAGAGGGCGTTGAATAGCCATTCTGAAATCTTGACCTGGACTTCGGCAACACCTTTTTTATTAGAGGTGTATCTAGTCACTTCATAGTCTTCGATCAATCCGAAGCCCCTAAGCTGCTCTTTCCCGCCTGTTACAATGTTTGTTTCTAGCGAGGTTCCTTTCAGCCGTCGTAGCATTGCTACGATCAATTCGAATGATCTGCCGCCCACTCTGCGGCCAGTTGCTGCTAGAAATCGACTAACATCTACTTCAACATACTGTGAAACTGGTCTACCAGCTTTTCTACCTTGAATAAGCTGAGAGCCTATAAAGATCAGTAGATCTTTATCAAAAACAGTGGCTGCTCCATCCATAGTAGGTGAAACTCGTATCGTTTTCCCCGTTGTAGGATTAGTGTATTCACGAATACGAATATCTTTTTGCTTTGAAAGCGAAAAGATAGGGAATTCCATACTAGCTACATCGTCCTTCACTGACCACTCGCTAAAGTCAGCGCAAAAAGCTTCAACAGGTACTTGTTCAGAAGAGATTGGATCTTCTGCGATATTGCTAGCATCTGCAATGTACATAACCGTCTCTCTTCGTTTTCTCACTAAAAATAAATCCGTATTGCGTACATTCTACAGAAAAATACTATATGCAGGTCCAGCTTTTTTTCAACTTTTAAGAAGATGACATAATTGTTACCACTAAGGGCTACTACTAACTAAATAGGTCGTTCATGGTAGATAGCATGAGGTAGATTGTCTCTACCAGTATCAATGCTATGTGATTCATCCCTATCCATCGCGCTTTTATACAGATCAAATCCGGTTAAAGAGAAAGCTCTGTTAAAGAGCGTTAAAACCGTGCGCGCGTGTTAGCACCTTCTTATTACTAGCCAATCCTTTGATTTTATTGAGTTTAGAAATGGTATTTGTCGGCGATGTCCAATTTCAGTGTCGGCGATGTCCAGCAATGTGTCGGCGATGTCCATAAAAATGTGTCGGCGATGTCCAATCTTAAACCTGAGTTATCCACAGATATCTCAGGTTTGAGGCCTACTAGCTCAGTGTCGGCGATGTCCAAAGCTATTAATACCAGCCCAGCAATAACCGCGAAGAGTCATGAACCCTCTAAATCCTTTGAATACAAGCTAATTAGCCAATCTGTGATGGCTAATTTTGTCGGCGATGTCCAAAAGCTCATGTCTTTTGTCGGCGATGTCCATAGGTAAACCGTAGGCGATATCTATCCCTGTCTGCGATGTCCAGTCGGGTAGTAAATATCCATTGAGATTTTCTGGTCTGAGACGGCTCATCCCTGATATTTCGTATTTCTACCACGATAAAAACTCAGGGTTTACAAGGCTTCTTGGCAATATCATCTGAAATGGGGATAAGCGGGCTTGTTCCTTTCCGCATGATATATATAATACGGAAAAAAGGAGGAGCCTTTAATGAGTGCTTATGAAAAGGTTGAAGATGAGATTGATGAAGTAGTTGCAAAACTCAAGCGGGACCGCGATGCAGTTGATCCCGCTGTTGCGACACAGAAAGATCGTAAGCAGGTTGCTGCTATCGCGGTTTCTTCCGTAAAGCTTAATTTCATATTGGGTCCAGCGTTAGTGTTGTCGCTTCTAACTAACAGCTATCTAGCTTGGAATGTTACGCATGTTCAGCCGGAGTATTTCGCGTCCGACAATGGCCGAATATTCCCGATGGTTCCTCTTTCTGCACCTTATCGTAAGACCGCCGATGTAATTCAGTTTGCCAAAGACACACTGAATGGATCGTTTTCTCTCGACTTTCTCAACTGGCGTCAGCAGCTAGAGGATCAACGGCAGCGTTATACGCGTTCTGGTTTCAAGAGCTTTATCGATGCTATTCAAGCGGCTGGGCTTTTAGAAAATGTCCGTACTAAGCGGATGAATATGACCGTTACAGCGAATACAGGTGTGCTCATCAAAGAAGGCATTGATAACGGTCAATACGTCTGGTTCGTTGAGGTGCCCATCGAGATCAAGCTGGCCGGTCAGACCTCGGAGCTACCTAATCAACGTTTCCTCGCCATTGTTCGCGTCGAGCGTATTCCTACACTGGATTCAATTGAAGGGATTGGTGTGGGGCAACTCGTTACCAAGCCGCTTTGAGGATGTGGCACATGAACCTATTTTCTCTGAAATCAGTAATCCATTTAATTGCAATGGGTGCTATTTCCTCTGCGTGGGCGCAAGAGTCTTCCCCATCTACACAGGGGCAACCGCAGTTTGTACCGCAACAAGCTATGCAGGTTCAGTCTCAGCAAAGTCAAATGCAGGATCGTCCCGTTCAATGGGTAAATGCGTCTACGGGAGGGCAGCCATTTCCTACACCACCTGGTCAGGCAAGTGTTTCATCGTCTCAGCAGATGATACAGGCTGCGTTTCCGCCTAGTAACTATGGTGCGGCCAACTATAACGTTGCTGGTTCTCAAGCAGCACCTCCCCAGCAGGGTAGTTATCAGCAGACGCCTTCTCAAAACGGGATGGCGAATCTTCCACCTCTTACGCCACCGTCCGCTTTACAGCAAGCAGAACAGGTCGTTGCTCCATGGCCGGCAAACGATATCAAAGAGATACGTGGGCATCTTGAGGAGACTCGTAAAGCCATGGGGTACGAACCTGTTCGAGCTATTCCCAGGATTAGTAGTACCTCTATTGACCTTTCTCCAGGCGCTGCCATACCAATTGTCCGCTCAATGCCAGGCCAGATGTCCACGCTTGTATTTGTAGATTCGACTGGTGCTCCATGGCCACTGGCTGCTCCTCCTAGGTCTACAGGTGGCAACATCTTTCAAGTTGAGTGGCTTGCAGGCACACCCATGGTAGTTATCACTGCTCTGTCTAGTTATGACGATGGCAACCTGACTGTTTTCCTTGAAGGGCTTCCAACACCTATCGTAGTCAAACTGGCTAGTGGTGAACCAGACTCGAAATCTAATACAAGGGTCGTGGATTGGCGTCTAGATATTCGCGTTCCAGGTCGAGGCCCCAACGCGAAAGCTCCTCTGCTGGGTCCTAATAAAATTGCCCTATATGACGACGTATTGCAGGGGTTTTTGGATGGTGTCCCTCCTCAAGATGCCAAAAAGGTCAAGGTAAGTGGTGATCTCCCTAATAACACCCACGTCTGGCAGTTCAATGGGAGCCTTTTTGTCCGAACAGCCAACGATATTCAAACTGCATTTGATCAGACCATGGCCGCTAGTGACGGTACGCGTGTGTATCGGCTGCCTTTGACGCCATACATCACGCTATCTGATATGGGACGTGCAGTTCCCTTACAACTTGAAATCCAATAGGAGGCTCCATGAAGGCGCAAGCTGATATTGGTCGTAATACCAAAGTTTTGGCAATTGGGGCTCTTATCCTTGTAGGCACAGGCCTTTATATAGGCTTTGGCTACTGGCAGAAGGGACAAAACCACGCATCCGACATACGTAGAGTGCAGACGGGCTCGGCCACAGCGTCGCAGGAGTCTCCTCACTATAGCCAAGTCTTAGATCGTTATAATCGAAAAGAGTCAGCTCAAGCAGAGGCTAACGGTGATTCGTATATTTCTGTGCCTTCTACAGCTGGGCCTAAAGATATTAACAATCAGCAAGCTAAACCAACTCCTCAGCCTGAACAGCCACAGATAGTTTACTACCAACCTGCGCCGCAGCCGCAGATACAGCAGGCACCTTCAAAGGCCGATCAAAAACGTACCGAGGAAATTAAGGAACAAACAAAAGCATTATTGGATATGTGGGTAGCCCAGCCTCATGTAGTGGCTACTGTTTCCAATGATATGGATACGTACGCTAAGTCGATCCGTGCCTCTCAAGTAACTCCAAATAATACAAACTCTTCTTTAACACCTCAGCCTCTAAATAATCTGGCCAATGGTAAGGTCGTCGATGATTTTTTTGTAACCCCAGCCTTGCTCCGTACAGCTCTTGATACCGATGAAAACTCTATGGTCACAGCTGTGGTTCCTACAGGAAAGCTGGCCGGAGCCAAGCTATATGCAATGGGTTATAAGCGCCTCACCAATACCATTGATATGACTTTTACATCCATGTCATTCAACGGGCGTTGTTACAACGTTACGGCTAAACCTGTTGATCCTGAGACCAACCGTACTTCCCTAAGTGGCGAAGTGAACAATCGGTACTTTGAAAGGATCATTCTGCCAGCTATCGCTGCCGGGATTGGCCGAACAGGTCAGCTCTATGAGCGTTCTAGTTCAGAAAATATCATTACAGATAGCGCCGTTGTACAAACCTATCCCAGTACACCAAGCGGTCGGAATGTAGCCGGTACGATAGTAGGAGGCATGGCTGAGCAAGCAGGTAGAGTTCTTGCAAACGACGCTGCAAATATGCCCCAAAAGCAAATTCTCAAAGGGATGAATGAGACTATCGGCATTCAATTTGTGGGCGGGGTATACGAGAGCAATGCCTGTCCGGTTGATGGCCAGCAAGGTCAAAATCAGGCTTTTATGAATATGGCTCAGCCAGCCTCCCAACCTCCTCAGCAAATGCTGCCTCCAGGCTTCGGTCAGCGTCAGTTTCAGAATTATGGTTCAGGTTCTTCGCCTTACGGCTCACCCTATCCATACGGTTCGTCGCCAAGTGGTGGGTATCAGCAAAATTATCCCTTGCCAAACTATGGAAATGTGCGCTATTAATTCCGTATAATATGCATCATACAAAAATTGGTATTGAGTATGACTGATCAACAGAACCGCGACGCACAGAACTCAGATTTCGACATATTCAAGCCGTCCGCTTCGTCTAGCTCATCTGATACAGAAGTTGAAGACAAACAGATTAATACAGAGAGCAGGAAAGGGTTTCAGGCTAAGGGCTGGCATTTTGGTGTAATCACAGCTATCGCAGCCGCAACCTGGATTTTTTTGCCGGGATCTTCTGCTCCTGCAAAAAATACACATGTATTAGAGCCAGCATTAGCAATGCGCAATGACCCTGCTAAGGGTGTAGGCCTTGATCAGAAAGATACTTCCTTGCAGCCTAAGGAAGTCTCATCTGAACAGCCAGTTCCAGGGCCAATGGATGGTGGACCAAAGCCTTCAGTCTCGTCTGTTGAGTCTGGTGAAAAGCATGATGAAATGGCAGGCCGGATCGCGATTCTGGAGGAACAACTACAAAAATCTAATCATGAGCTTAATGAGACCCAACTTCTTGTGGAACATTTGAAGCAGTCAAGCCATGACAAGCCTGAAATCGCTAACTGTCTAAAATCAAATACACACAAGGAAGTAGTAAAAGTTTCAAAGCCCAAGGCTGCGGTACATAAAACTGTTGCATCAAAACCAAAGCATGAAGTGCAAGTTGGTCAAGTCGCACATAAGGCTACAAGCTCATCTCAATTTAGTTTGAATACGGTCTATCGAGATCAAGCTTGGATACAAAATGCTGAACGTACTTATGTAGTACAGCCTGGTGATGTCGTTGAAGGACTGAAAATAGTAAGTATTGATCCGCTGAGTCGGAAAGTTGTGACTAACCACGGTGTGATTCGTTAAGGAGAACAATTGTGGATTTAGCCCAGATGATTACTGCGTTTGCCCCTACATTTGCAACAGCATTGTGGGGTTTGCTCTGGGCATTAGGTGGGCTGCTTGGGACTGTATATGTGGGCAACTCTTTGCTGAAAATGCAGAGATCGCAAAGGTTTCCAGGCCAGATACCTGTAACGTTTGGCGACGTTTTGCCGGTGATTCTTGTCGGCGGATTAGTCGCGAATCTGTCCCGGTTCATCAATGCAACATGGAACACGTTTGCAACTGGGACAGTGAGTTATGGCGCGGTTTCGTACAGCGGTGCTGCCGATTTTGGCCGTTTCGCCGAGGCGATTAATGCAGTCCTAACTCTAGCAAGTGTGGCCGGTGGCGTTTTCGCTCTCAGAGGGCTAGTGATTCTGAAGAAATCGCTCATGGACGGTCAGCAGTCACAGGGAGCGGATGATGGGGTATGGCGAGCACTAACCCATATCGTGGGCGGGGCGATGCTTGTTCAAATTGCGGAAATGATTGAGAAATTCCGCGAGTCATTTCATCTCTACTGGTAAGTCCTTTCTGGAGCACTCACATGAAAAAAATGATCAAAAAACCTTTCGCTTTAATCACTGACATTGGCCGAAAAGCGCATTTGACTCTGTTGCAAATGCACGGAAGTCTTTTGGCTCGTGCTGAGAAGTGGAACCAAAACCCTCGTGAGCGTGCAATTTATAAAACAAGTGCAGCTTTTACCTTGGTAGGGCTGACTCTTTCCAATTCTGCGCATGCTGATGGTTTCGCTGACATGTTTAATATCTCAGCCGAGCAGGGTGATCAGATCAAGGAATCGGCGGGCAAGCTCTTTGCTGCTGCAGGCTTTGGTGGTGCAGGTGTCGGGGGTTACAACTGGTGGCGTAAAGGTAAAGAGGGCGAGCAGAGCCAGATCAAAGGCGGCCAGATTATATGGCCTCTGGTAGGCGGAGCCGCTCTTGGCGCGACTGGCTTCATGCTAATCAAAGCCGGTGAGACTGTTGGCATTGCAAGTTCTGAGCAGGGTGCATTGCCGCAATAAGCACTTTGATGGAGTAGGCGGTCGTAAGGCCGCCTCTTTAATATGAATAGCCAGAATGATCCTAAAGATCCAGCCAACGTTTCTATCGATCAGGTTAATCCGCTCCCTGGTCTAGGCGCGAGTTTTGAAACTACGCTTTTATCCCCCTTACTGTTATCAAGTAAAAGCAGAATATTCGGAGATAAGTCCGGTCAGGCATTAGAACCTGTACTTTCTACAGAGCAGAGAAAAGAAGTACTCAAATCTGATTCTTACAAATGCATGTTTTGCGGATATCACTCCGTAGAGAATGAAATTCATAGTTTAAGTGACAATCATCAAGATGATCGTGAAGAGAATCTGAGAGTTGCCGACCCGCTATGTCATCGCTGGCAACATCTTGGCGAGCTTTCAAGTACTGATGCTGTAATGGTTTATCTTCCAGGATTGTCTGCACAAGATCTAAACCATCTACAACGTACCATTATGGTTGCGCTTGAGACTGGCGATGATCAAATAAAAAAAGATGCTAACAAGATCCTAAATTGGCTTGGGTCTCATCGTGACTATATAAAAGAGGCATGGGGCAGTTATGAGCCAAATGTCTTCGCAGAGGCCCTCTTAAGACTTAAAGAAGAAGATAAAGAAAAAAGAGAAGTAGTTTTTAAAGATATAGGTGTTGTGTTCAATCCTTCTGTATTTAAAAAGTACACCATGGTTTGGGCTCAAGAAGCTTATCGGGCTTTTCCAATAAGTGAGTGGAGCAGCATGTCTCATAGCGTAATGGTTGCGCCGGCATAGAGGTAATTTGGTATGGGAAGCTTTCTTGAGGGCGCGGTTGATACAGTCGAACATGCCCTTGCATACGCTGCTAAATACATGATTGGTAAGGATCTTGTTAGTTACTGTGAATTGCTTACCGCGCTTGTCCTGACTGATGATGACAGGAAGCGTCATCCAGATTTTAATGATCCCTATGCCCTTTTTACAGAAACCAACTCTATTCTTACGGTCTGCGATATGCAGGGCCTTTTCCAGGGGCTCTCCCCTGAAGAATATTCAGGAGTAATTGAGAATATCAGTGTTTCATTAAACCCGGTTTTCCAACGCCCTGGTTATAGCCTTTCGTTCTGCTTCGAGCGTGATCCCGATAGGGCTCTTGATGAGTTAATGAAGCTGGCTGAGCCGCAGATCAAAACAGCGCGGCGCATCGGTCTTGAAACAGAAGATATCATTCTGGATCGCGTCAAGCGCAATGCCCCTTTGGTAGCTTTTGAGCAAAATCTGCTAGTGATTTATACCCATCCAACTGTAATGGGTTCAGACGAAATCAAACGGGAAATGAAGTCTCGATCTGAAGCGGTTATCAAGCACAATTTACCCAGGCTGGATTACGCTCAAGATCCTGCGGCTATTCTAGCGGCCATGAAGTATCGACATGACACAATGGTTGAGAGGGTCATGCAGATTTTCATGAAATCCGGTACTAATGGAAGACCTGGTGTCCTGATACGACCGATCAGTGCTCATGACGCTATCAAGCGAGTACGTCTGATGGTGAATCGAGAAAGAACATCTCATAAATTCAGGCCTGTTCTGATTGGTGATCCTTATACCCCTCGTGGTCGTGAAGATGACAAAGATTATTCTGACCTGGCTCCCCCGCAGATTCGTCATCAGATTTGTAGCAATGATGTTGATATCAATGGACGATATGTAAAAACTCATAACCTCCTTCATTCGACCATCTCCTTAGAGTTAGGGCCGCAACTCATTACCCCTTTCTCTAAACTGCTGGGTGATATGGACCGAGAGATCCCTTGGCGGATACGGTTCGATCTTGAACCTGGTGGATTAAACCAGATGCGCTCCCGTCGCATGATTACAGCCTTTGCCGGTTTGTTTCCTAACAATAAGGAAATTCGTCAGTCATTTATTGACCTTGAGGCTACCAATCGAGAGGAGCCTGTATTGTCAATGAAAGTGATGGCTTCTACGTGGGCAGATAGTGAAGAAAAAGCCAAACGGCGTTTAGCTGTACTGGATAAATCTTTACAGGGATGGGGGGTCTGCCAAACGACAACAAGCCACGGCGATCCATTTGCGGCGTTCGCGTCTTCAATTCCGGCGTTCACCAGCAAAAACTGTGCAAACCGATTGGTCCCACCTTTGACTGATGCGATCCGCATGATGCCTCTGGAGCGTCCAGCTACTCCTTGGCCTGATGGGGGTAACTTAATCCTTCGAACGCCTGATGGGAAAATCTATCCAGTCCAGCAGGGAAGTCGGTTACAAGACACTTGGATCGATTTGGTCTCTGCAACTCCTGGTGCCGGTAAGTCAGTATTACTCAATACTATGCTCACGGGTACGTTACATAATCCTGGGGCTAGCCGGTTGCCGTTGATTACATTCATTGACGTTAGCAACGGCGAATCCGGCTTTGTCAGGATGGTTCAGGATGGCCTACCCGAACATCGTAAACACGAAGCATTAGGAATCAAGCTGCAGAATTCACTTGAATTTGCAGTTAACCCGTTTGACACGCAATTAGGCGCACGCTTTCCCACAAGCGCTGAAATGACCTTTCTTATTGACTTCCTTACTTTGTTTTCTACCAATCCTGCAAAAAAGCGAGCGATACATCCAGAGTGCGCAAGGGTGAATGAACTCATCATCAAAGCTGCATATACAGACCGAGCCTCTAAGAACCAAAATGCTTATGAGGAAGAGGTTGAAGTAGAGGTAGATAAGGTACTAGAAAGCTCAGGTATCAAAGCAAAATACGATTCCACTTGGTGGTCCGCTGCTACATGGTGGGAAATAACTGACCTACTCTTTGAAGCAGGATACGTGCGTGAAGCTGCAATAGCTCAGCGGCAGGCTGTTCCTGTTTTCATCGATTTTCCTGCATATCTCAATAGCGAAGCTGTTCGTCAAACATACGGCACTGCTCTTTTGGATAATGGCGAACCTTTGCTTCAGGCAATGTCTCGATCATTGTCGTATGCAGCAAACAAATTCAAACTTTTCGCGGGGCGAACTCGCTTTGAACTGAATGATGAGTCACGAATAGTTGCGCTTAATCTTCATGGAGTGATGGGGACTAAAACCGATGAAGGACATCTGCAAACAGCAATTATGTTTATGTTTGCTCGTCAGGTTGCGGCTAAGAACTATTTCCTTCATGAGGATGAACTTAATCCTGTCATCCCAGATATTTATCGCGAGTATCACGCCAAACGTATCAACGATGTGAAGGATGAGCTTAAAGTCATCGCATACGAGGAGTTTCATAACACTAAGGGACAAGAGGCCTTCGTTAATACAGTGATACGAGATGGCCGTGAAGTGCGAAAATGGGGGATACGTGTTGTGGCCGTTTCACAGTACCTTGAGGATTATCCCCCAGAACTGCTAAACGCTGCTACTTCGGTATATGTGGTTAGAGGAGGGAGTTCTTCAGATGCTGATGTATTGCGGAAAACCTTTAAAGTTAGTGAAGAAACGATTGCAAGGCTTGAGCGTGAGTGCGTTGGGCATACTAATGATGGAGCCAACTTTTTAGCTTTATTCAAAACACGGCTGGGCTCGATCGCGCAGATCCTAACCAATAGCGTCGGCCCACTTGAACTGTGGGCTTCTTCAAGCTCACATGATGATACAGCCCTTCGTGACCGCCTTTATAAGGCGCTGGGTTCATACAAAGCTAGAAAGTTTTTGGCCTCAAGATTCCCACTGGGTAGAGCTTCCCATAAGTTTGAACAAATGCGTTTACAAGCCGGTGAGAATAATGCCGGCTCGGTTGTACAGATTCTTGCAAATGAGCTCTTGGATGAATACGAGCGTGAGCAAACAGAAAGGGGCCAATTATGATCGGATTCAAGCGTAAACCGGTCAGTGCTGTTCTGTTCTTTGCCTCGATAGGATGCGCTCCTATGGCCTGGTCAAAGGATATCGTGTATGACCCAGCTGTCCATGAATCAACACAAGCGACCGCTGCAGCGGTGGGTATTGTTGATGCATCTATCACTGCAATGAATGCTAGTGTCAGCACACTTCTTTATAACATTGGCACCGCGATTAACCAGACGGGTAATAAGGTTTCGAGTACTGTTGAAGCAGCATCTCGTGCAGAGCGTGAGTTCCAGGCAGCACAGGAGCAAAACCGACGTCTAGAAGATGCAAGGCAGCGCTATCAGCTGCCCGATAATATTTGCAGTGAGTCCAGTGCTGGTGGATCTTATCAAGTGGCTGCGGCTTCGGTTGGAGCCAAAGCAAAACTGCGACCAGGAGTGACGGGAAAGCTTTCAAACGCTAGCGTAGCTCAGGCTGTAAATTCACCTGCGCCTTCTCAAGAGGTTGATGCCGCTCGCTCAGCCAAAATACATGCTCATTATTGTGATGCTGATGATTATGCAGCATACGGCGGAGCAAAAGCGTGCCCCTCTGTATCAGCCACAATGCCAGGTGCTGATAAGCGAGTGGACTCAGTGCTAAATGGTGCCGGAGTAGACGGCAAAGCCCCTGACCTTACGTTTTCACAAGAGCAAACAGATGCTGCTCTAATGTACACGCAGAATTCTGTCCGACGATCCGTAGGGGCACAACTTGGTAAAGGAGAAGCAGATACTGTAGCTGGATCACAGTATGTGGGGCTCATGACCCAGCTTGCCTCCAACCTATCTGCTGCTGCCGATCCTCAAGAGCAGCGTATTGCTGACAGCATTGCCAATCCTGCTACTAAAGAGTTGATTGCGGAAGCAACAGCCTCCGGTTCTGCAGCTACTTACTTCAGTCAAGTGGCCTCTGAAGAGGCTAAATCCACAGGCATGATGTCGACTCGTGAATTTGAGGCCTTTGAAGTAGGTCGTCGTTACGCTAATACAGAATATCAGGCCGATCTCCAGGCTATGTCTGGAGACAATCTCCTTCGCGAACAGATCCGCGTCACTAGCATGAGCAATTGGCTCATGTTGGGTATTAAAAACGAGCTTCAGCGAGGAAATATCATTAATGGGCTTGCCCTTGGTAGTGCAACGAGACAGGAGTTCGAGCCCATTCTTGCAAAACTTTATCGAACCATTAGCGGTAGCCTAGGGGGACAGTAATGGAGGAGATCAAAACCACTAGACTGCGTGTAGCAGGAAACATTGCCTGGAGGCTTTTAACACCAATCCCTGCCATGAAGCAGACCATAGCGCTGCATAAAAAAGCATTGGAAGATCAGAAAAAAAACCTGGAGTCAATCAAAGAGCTTTCCAGCCGCGCTGCCGCCTTGGTTAAAGAGTCTAGGGATAATTCTACAGTTCAGGCAAATATAAATTTCGAGGAGGCAATGCAAAGAAGAAGTGCCAATGCCTTGAATATTGATGAACTTTATCTGTTCTTTTTACGAAAGAAACGCGCAGCTATCTGTGCGGCTATTTTGTTTATTGCGTTCTCGTTAGTGTCAATCTCTACAAGCTTGGCGATTAGTGCTCCCGCCCTGGAGAGTTCAATCATCCGATTTACCCTTGACAACAAGGGGCTTGTATTTGGGATAGCCTCGATCCTAGTAAGCCAGCCTTTCTGTTTTATCCTAGCGATGAGTGCTGACTTGAGATTGTGGCAGCTTAAAACTCGGCGTCTTTCAAAGGCTGAAAATGGGGGATTTGAGGATTACAAAAAAGAAAATGCAGGCTGGTGGTGGAGCGTTATAAATCCTGAGATAGGGCATAAAAAAGGGAACATAACATGAAAATAAAATGGTCCCTTTTTGCCATTGCTTCGGCGTGTTTATATGCCATGCCAGCTTTGGCGGACTCTACCACTCTAGGCGAGATAAAAAGTGCTGCCGAAAGGTCTACAGACAAATCCCGCCAAGCATTAATCAGTATTTTCGGAAATGTCGTCAATGATCCTTTGGCAACAGGTGGTAGCGGAGGGGGCGATACTATCCTTGCCAACATTTTTGCTGTTATCAATGGATCACTCCTCGTTGTAGGAGCTATGTTTGCCTGCTATATCATGTTTCGCAAGGTCACTCAGACGGCCCATGACGGTAATGTTTTTGATCGCGAAAAACATACATTATGGGGGCCTATTAAACTTGTATGGGGACTTTGCACGTTAGTACCTACGGCCAATGGTTGGTCACTTTCTCAACTTCTCATGTTGTGGGCAGCCTCTGTTATGGGAGTGGGTACAGCCAATCTTGGTGTAGATGCATCTATTGAAGCCTTTAACAATGGCCAATCAATGGTTGTGCAGCCAGTTATGCCAAGTACCATCAAGTTGGCTCATAGTATTTATGAACTGAACCTTTGTATGCATGGCATCAATGCTGGACTCGCTCAAGCAGAAGCGAATGGAGCATTAGTAACTCAAGATGGTTACATTCAACAAAATGCTACTAACAGTGGGTTTGCGCTACGTAATAAGAGTTTTGTATGTGGTGGGGCTGATGTTAATCCTTTACTGGAAATGCAGGCCGAGTCGACGAGTTTGTTTTCAGGCACTATTGACACCTCTACAATACGCCAAGCACACCTCAAAGCTATAAAACAGATGCAGACATCCCTTTCGGTTTCTGCCCAAGCTTTTGTTAATGGGGTGGTGCAGAGGAAGAATGGCGGAAACGTTACCTTACCTAATGCCGAAACGGCCATTCAGTCTGCTGCGCTGCAGTATGAAAATACTATTGTGGCTGCAGCTGCAACAAAGCAGGGGAACATAGCAGGACTTGCGGAAAAGCTGAGTACTTCCATCAAAGAGGCTGGATGGTGGACCCTAGGAGCTTGGTATCAGACATACGCCCAAGCCAATACAAAACTTTCTGATGCGGTAGCAGCGAGAGCTGCGGTGTATGGTATGTCATCCGAGGGTGATCCTGCCATGACAGCCATATATGGCAATGTCATGGCAGCTTATAAATCTCAACAATCTACGTCTAACTTTACTCCAACGATTGGTACAGTTAGTACTGGAGATTACTCGAAAGGAGCTGCAGGGACTGATGCGAATAAAATCATCGGAAGCTTTTTCTCTGCACCAGGTCAGAGCATCGTCAATGGGCTGATTGATACCAATGCTGGAGGCGAGGGCAGAGGACAGCTCAATCCAATTATAAAAATGAAAAACCTCGGTGACTACACCATGGTCGCGGCTGAAACAGCTCTAGGTGCCTATGCAGCTGCTAAAGCGATTATTTATGTTAAAAATGGGGTAAGTATAGCCGGTGCATTTTCAAGTGTAGTCAATGCAGTGACATCAATAGGCGATGCCTTGCAAGGGGTGCTTGAGGCGATGTCACCATTTGTAATCATGCTCATAGTTGCCCTTATCATTCTAGGTGGTACTTTGAGCACTTATGTACCGATGGTTCCGTTTATTATTTGGTTTGGAGCGGCAATCAACTGGTTGATTGTTGTTGGCGAAGCCATTGTAGCAGCGCCGCTCTGGGCGTTTGCACACTTAGGCAGTGACGGCGACGGTATGGGGCCACGAACAGCACATGGTTATATATTTATATTAAATGTGATGACGCGCCCTATACTTATGGTAGTTGGTTTCTTCCTTGGTGGAGCTGCAATTGTTGCAGGTGGGACGCTTCTTAATCAGCTATTTGGGATTGCACTTGCTAATGCCCAGTTTGACTCAATAACCGGAATGATAAGTATCATTTTCTTCCTCACCATTTACTTATCCATGTGTTTGAATCTGATACATTCCTGCTTCAACTTGATCTATATCGTGCCTGACCAGGTTATCAATTGGGTGGGCGGCCAAGCTTCTGCATCTTTGGGACGTGATGACAACGATCGGATGCGTCATGCCATTCAGGTGTTTGGTCAGAAGCTGGACCATTTAACCCCCAGAGGCACGCCTAATCTCAATCGAAATAGGCAGCCAGGGGGAGGGAGTGGAAACGGGTTTTCTTGACGAGGAAACAAAGGGCTGGCTAGATGCCAGCCCTTTTTTATGCTAGAGGATAAAAGATATGCGTGCTAGAATAATTATCTATTAATTCCGTATGCTATATGCTATACGGAATACAAAGACGGCTAGGAGGTCGTGAATGAACCTAATCTGGTGGGTACTGAAAAGCTTTTATCTACTTGGCCTTTTTGCAGTAGTACCATTAGGCGGAATATTCATACTCAATTTTGGACGGCACCCAGAAGTAGGTAATCCGGTCATAGCTTTGAGCTTCCTATATTTTATTTTTGGATATTTCTTGCTGAGGGTGATTCCAAAATGGATGGAGTCTCGCCTTATGGATAAAGCCAAAAGATTCAAATTGAGTGGTTTTAAGCCCGAAAAAGAGATAATTTCGCTCATCTACAACCGCTATTTAGGTTTCGACTCAAAGAGCCGCTCTGTTCTGTTTATCGACATCAACGATGGGACTGAAGTGATTGTACCCTTTGATAAGATCAAAGCATGGCAAGTGGACAATGATTGCAAAAAGGCTGTACTGATGAAACTCTTGACTCAGCTACCAAATATGCCAGTTATTGGGTTAAATATTAAAAGAAGCCAATTCTCTGAGTCTGAGGCATATCTATACTCGATCTTCAGTTGATCGATAAATATTGATGGAGTTTTAAATGAAGCGAAACACTACTGTATTGGCCATGACGGTAGCACTAGCAATAGTTGGATGCGATGATCAAGATAGAGTAGTAGCATCACAGCAACAAAATACTAAAGCTAGTCAAGCTTCTCCACCATCCAGCTTACTAAGTAGTCCGAAGCCGAAACTAAGCCATACACCGCAGACTACTCAGAATGAAGTGACTGCCATACCAAATGCAAATGTCTCGGTTTCAAGTTATACAGATCTTAATCAAGAGCCCAATGGTATGGGTCTTACTTACTTAATCACTTCCCGCTCTCTTGAGCCTATATCAGAAGATGAGCTTCTGAATAGACTATCTCCCATTTACTATAATGAGTCTGATGTATTCAAGAAAAGAGAACTAGCTAGGTCTGAGCTACCAAAGATTGATGCTGTCATTAGAAAATATAAATTACAACAGTATTTCCAGATACCTATATCTACTTATGCCGAACAGCCTCTAACTCTGACGAATATTAGTCTTGGGGCTTATGACTTTGGAACCAAGAGCTTTCCAATTATAAGTTATGGAAAGAACTGCTGGGGCGGCGTGATAAGAAACCAGCAAGGGGCAACAATGAGAATAATTGGCTCGGACTTACCGTGCAGTCTTCAAGTTGAAGATGAAGATCAAGCAAAGATGATCGAGTCAGCTAGGTCTGAGAATGCTTTACAGCTTACAGGAAAGCTCTACATATTCGTGCCAGAAGCTAAAGAGGGTACAGCCTTAGCAGTGCCCACTCATGTCCAGATCCATCTCAGCAACGCTCAAACGAATGCTCCTTTGGCTAGCTTGAAACTCTAGTTGACCCTTACCGGAGTTGCTTAACTGCGCTAAGCCAAACTCCAGCGGAGGCGTAAGATTTGAACATATATATAATTTCTTTCGTTACGGCGAGCCATGACTATTGATAATGATCTTGATCACTGGTTGAAGACACTCAAAGATATCAAAGAGAAAAAAAGACCCAGACTTAACGGGAGCGAATATAAGGCATTGATTGAAGCAATAGAGGATTCCAGAGCTGAACCAGCCCTGAGGCAGATAGCTAAGCAGGTGATTAGGGATTTGGCTATACATCAAGGTGCTGCCAAGAATGCTTACTTGAGAGAAACCGAACTTGAGGAGAATTGGATGAGTAATGAAAGGCCAGGGATAGAAAATCCCAAATTGGCCTATATGAATACTCGCGAAACGAATGTAGGGAAGAAGAAATTAGTGCGTCATAGGCCTATGTAACTGACCCTGAGTATTCGCCTATGTCTGATTTCTGAAAAACTTTAGTTAAGCTAAAGAGGCCATAATCCAAGCCTCTAACCTATCTGGCTCCGCTTTTTCTAGTAACAATATTTACAATTACAGGTTTAGTTTTATCATCCACAATTATCATTGCTTTTGCCTGATAATAATCTTCACTAAGCAATAATTTGCGAGATAATATTCTGTTTACTTCTGACTGAATTGATTGTATTGATCGATCTCCGCACGTAATAACTAAACTATCGCCAGGAGCTAGATTGCATATGGCTTCAGACTTCTTGAATGGTGATATAAAATTCATACACTTCCCGCTAATACTTTTATCTTAATATTGTCGTCTTAGGAAAAGTTATTCGATTCGACCCTTGCTGTTAGGCAAAGAAGTCTGTCAACTTGTGTTGAAACATCACTTAATGTTGTCCTTTCAATCGTGGCACCCACCTTTTCGAAAAGATCTATTACGACTGGCAGGAAGTGCTCGTCAGTTTCAGACAGGCGCAATATCCAGCATCTTTCTAAATCGTTCCAATTACAGCCTGGGCCGGTAGCTACATGATTAAGACTGTTTATAGGAACCCCTAGAAGAAGGTTGATAGTCTTAGCAAACTCGTTAGCTTGAGTATGTATTTGAGAGTGGGTCCGATTGAGCATATCAAACTCCTAGACGTTCCACGCCTGTCAGGTTGCTGACTTCTTGCACCACGATCAACGTCGTGCTCTAGTTGATAGTAACGTAATTACGTAATTACGCAAGTACGTAAAGGTTCTCTCAGCTCAATATTTTTCCCAAGCCTAGTGCTAGGATTATTTCTTGCCCTGCATGTCTAGATATTGAGTTTGGGAACAGCTTTTGCTCAGGCGCTTTCATTGCGAATGAAGAGGGATGTAATGCGTTTAGTAATCATGATATTGAGTGCTCTAGTCGTATACTCCGCTTTAGCACGTGTTAATACCGGCGATGTATCAGCTCAAGCTAATATGAAAATCGTTAGTACTGTCTGTAAAAAGCTGCCTGATGGTACGTATGAGCCTAACTGGGCAGGTCTGTGCCTTCGTATGGAACAAATGTCCCCCGCTGAAGCTTGTAAGTTTCTCCGCCACATCAAAATTGCAGGTTTCACTTGAGCCAAGCCAGGAGACTCTACCTGCATACTTAAGAACCGCAGTGAGCTTTAGAAGAAGACTGTTTCAGATTCAGCAATTCCCGCATGCGTGAAGAATAGGTGTGGTTCTAATTGTGGGAGAGCTTTGTCTACTAGAGCGTTTTTATAGATTCTATGTGCGTTCTGGCACGCATGTACGAGGATACTTGATCCTCGTACATAGTCCTTCGTTTACGTGCACTTTCTGCTCTCACAGATCGCGAGCGGCAATCATATTTGGAAAACTCCTGTTCTGGAGCTGGAAATTTGCATAGCGGCATTGCGAATCCAACTCTTTAAGAGGCTGTTTTATTCATCCGGCAACTCTTTCCCCCATCGTTTTCAAAGCTGGAAGTAAAATATGCTGAATTGTCTAGTTGTTAAGGAGTGTGGTTTGAATGACAGATACTAGGTTGTCGCCAGATGAGTTCAAGCGCATCTACAAAGCGAAGGGCTGGACAGGATTAACGTTGGCTGCTCGCTGGAACATAACGCCACAATGGTTGAGTCGTCTGGGAAAAAACACTGCGAGGGAGATCATCTGGGATGATGCAGTGCGAGGTTTGGAGGATCTGAAGGGCTCTAAAAATTAAACTCCAGTTAAATATCTCTTGCAAAAATTTAACTACAGTTAAATAATTCTCTTGGAATTTAACCTCAGTTAAATAATCGAGTGATGCAGGGGATCTTATGAAGCAGGTTCTTAAACATTTCCATTTCTGTTGCGGTTTAGGCGGCGGCGCTAAAGGGTTCAACCTAGCTTCTCCACGAGTAGGCAATGTTCAAGCTGAATGGCAATGCTTAGGAGGTGTTGACGTAGATGGTGCTGCATTGAAGGACTTTGAACGCTTAGCTGGTGTTCCTGGTACTCAAATGGATCTCTTCACTCGTGATCAGTACGTTCGCTTCCATGGTATGGAGCCTCCTGCAGGTTGGCGAGAAGCTACAGCTGATGACATTCGACGAGCTGCTCAATATCAAGATCCGAACTGCGTCTTTATTAGCTCTCCTTGCAAGGGTGCATCAGGTCTTCTTCCGGAGGAAATGAGTAGAACCCCTAAATATCAGGCGCTGAACGAACTTACGTTACGCTGTGTTTGGCTTATGTGCGAAGCCTGGAAAGACAATCCTGTCGATCTAATTGTTTTCGAAAATGTGCCCCGTCTTGCCACCAGAGGTCGCTATCTCCTTGACCAAATAGGAGCTTTGTTGAGCAGTTATGGTTATGCGGTAGCTGAAACAACTCATGACTGCGGAGAGTTGGGTGGGCTAGCCCAATCGCGCAAACGCTTTCTGCTTGTTGCAAGACATATAGAAAAGGTCCCACCTTTTCTATACGAACCACCTAAGAAAACACTCCGTGCCGTAGGAGATGTTCTCAGCCGTATGCCGTTAGCAGGGGATATCGGTGCCGCTGGTCCTATGCACCGCGTACCTCAACTGCAATGGAAAACTTGGGTGCGCTTGGCCCTAGTGGAGGCTGGTAAGGACTGGCGATCTCTGAACCGCCTTGCTGTTGATAATGGCTATCTACGTGACTACGTGCTGGCCCCCGAAGCAGAATACTCAACATCTACAGTTGATTTTGCAAGGGTTGCAGATCCTAGGATCGAAGGTCATCCTAAATCAGTACAGATGGGTATCAGGCAGTGGGACCAATCGGCTGGCGTCGTAACAGGGAAGATGTTAGTAGGAGGCGGTCCCCATTCGATAGCAGATCCGCGCTTACCTGAAGAGGGCCAAAGCCTAGGCTACAGAATTGTTCCCGCCAATCTGTTTCCTCAAACACATAATCATTTGCCACTAAATGACCCTCGGCCACAATGGAAGCGGCACGGCAACAATATGACTGTGATGGATTGGGATGGTCCGGCTCGGACAGTTATAGCTGGAGGCAAAGGGGTTCAAGGAGGGTGGATGTCCATTGCAGATCCTAGGCCAGGAATGGCTCGTCAGAAGGGGGACGCCTACCTAACGGGTGGACATTACGGTGTAGTGGATTTCAATGAATACGCCGGCGCAGTATCAGCCAGTGCTTGTCATGACAATGGGCGCTGGAGTGTAGCAGACCCCTGCATACCTGCAGAGAATGACAGGCTCACCTGCATGATCCGAAGTTTGGATAATACCTGGCATCGTCCATTTACGACCCTCGAATTAGCTGCTCTACAATCTTTGATTGATCCTGAAGAGCATTGGTCCACTGATGCTTTCGATCAGTTAGAGATTAAGCGCCGGCAGTTTTGTTCGCATTTTACGCTCGCGGGTAACAGTAATAGCGATTGGCGAGAAAGAATAGGTAATGCTGTCCCTCCTGCTGCTGCGCAGGCGATAGCGGAAGTCATGGGGACAACCTTACTCCTGGCTGCAGCGGGCGAAACGTTCATGCTCAATAGTATGCCGATCTGGGTACGAAACGTTGCTATAGCTCTTAACGTCGCTCAGATGCAATAAGTGACTTTTAGGCTAGGTCGTATGGCTTAGCCTCTTTTATAAGTTAGAGTAGTGGCTATTATCATGTCCCCAGCTGAGTTTAAGCAGTCATACAGGAGTAAGGGCTGGACAAGTAAAGCCTTGGCAGCACGCTGGAATCTGTCCGAATCTTGGGTGAGTCAGCTTACCAATAACCCGTCTAGGGCATCCCATTGGAATGATGCTGTTAGAGGGCTCCCCTATAAGATAGATAGGCTTGAAATTAATGGATTGACCTTTACCACTTGCACAAAGGAGATCAAGGTTGATGTTGAATAACCGACAGATGCTACAACGTAAGATTGCAAATGGATTAGCTACTCGCGATGAAATAACCAAGTTCAAATTCATGAACAATTTTCAATGGCTTTCTCTGGTTGTTAGTGCATTTCCTTGGATATTTGCCGGGGTATGTACAGGTGCGCTGATAAGCTTGGTAGGTCAAAGTGTATTTTATGGAGCGATGCTAGCTATTGGCTATCCTGGAAACGTATCTGAATATCTAGAGTGGCTCGCGCAGAGCACTTTAATGGTGAGTTCATTAACGACATATGAAAGTTATAAGCTTTATTATGATCGATGATTTGAGCAGAGCATGTTCTTATATCGCGAAGCTCCTAGAGCGGGCGTCAGCTTCGCTGAGGCGGGATCTAGGAGCCGACAAGCGTAGCGCGTCAGAGTTTTTAAATGCTTCAAGATGGTATGCTAGGCCATCAGCCCAAAGCTGACCCTGAAAACAAGCAGATCGATATGTTTCAACAGTGATAGGAGCATGGGCCTGGCCAAAGCCCTACGCTTCCCTTTGCCTAACCTTATCAAAAGAGCATGCCTAGCAAGGATGCTTTTACTGCTGCCTCAGCCTTGTTGACTGCATTAAGTTTGCGCATGCAATTGGATAAGTGAAACTTGACCGTTCGTTCATCAATGCCAAGTATCATTCCTATTTCTATGTAGGTTTTTCCTACCGCTGTCCATTTCAGTGTTTCCGTCTCACGTGGCGTCAACTCTGCTGTTGATTCGGGCATCAGCTTTGGAGTTAAAAGCCGTGTCATAGCCGAATGTATCAGCCGCGTCAGCCAAATAAGTTTGGCCTCTTTATCGTCCAATTCTTGGGACGTTATCTTATCTGATGAGCGTACAAGCGAAAGTAATCCTCCCGTACTATGGCTTCCTAGCGAAGACAGACACCAGCCATGGCAAATATTGTGCTGCCTAGCCTCCTCCCAGAACTCGTATTGATCCTCAGCCTGATCAGCTGCCCACGCAAGAGGCAAATCTTCGGTCATGCCATGTTTGACCGTTGGGTCTATATCAACATAGTTGTTTGTTACATAGCGTTCTTTCCACTTTGATGGAAAATTAGTTAGTAACTGAAAAGTCGGGTTAGTAACCGGAAGTGGTACGCGCAAGCCGTAAGAGCAGTACTGGAATCCAAGACTCTCAATGAGTTTCTCCAGCTCTTTAAAAAGCTCGTCCTCGGACTGTGCTACGGAGCATAGATTGAGATAGCTTTCACGCCAGTCATTCACTGATAATCACACTCAACTAAAAAAGGATAGCTGCCTGAATGGGCAGGTATCCAATTGTAGCTGAGCACGTAGCATTTGCTGTGAAAAAAGCGACTAATCTGTCTTAAGCTTGCCTACAACCCTCTAGCAATAACCATCCTGATCAAAGACCATCCTATGCTTGCTCATGCGCCTGACCATTTCATCAGACAGTCTTTAAAAGAATTCAGCCAACTAACCTTCCAGCAATACATGGTTTGGATGGATGCCGAGCTGCAGGAAGAAATGCAAATGTTAGGTCTCGACTCAAAGACGGCAGGTTTTTGTGAGTGGGCGAGTACGAGTGGTCTACCTCAAGTAAGTTTGGGTTGGGCCTGGTATCGCTCACAGGCAGATAACCTTATCTACCTAGCTCCCGGAGGCATCCAGACCAACCTGATGTTATGTTGTAAAAAAGGCTATGATCTTGGCGTCCGTTGCACGGAAGAGATGCTGATCTCTTGGCTTGCCAGCCAAGACTGGCAGAGTGATATTTCACTCTAAGCTTTCGCATTTCAGAATTTGACCTTGCGAATCCTTGGGTATTTTCCGTGAACTCCAGGTAGGGCCTGCTGATACCATTGTTAGGAGGCCCCGGCCTGACTCTCTCCAGATCGAGCACGAATTCCGTGCAATCCTGACAGAGAGGCCCTATGACCATCCGCCGCGCTACTTCCCTTCGCCCTGGACAATTCAAGCACCTGATCCGCGTTGCATCCGTCACTGGTAGACAGCCAGAGCGCGACGTGATGTTGTTGTGGCTGACTCATACGACTGGCATTCGTGTTACAGAATTGGCCTTGCTGGAAGTCGCAGACGTGCTGTACCCAAGCGGTGCTATCAAGCCCGAGGTGTACTTGCGAGCAGAAATCACAAAGGGGTGTCGTGCGAGAAATGTGTACCTAACCCATGCTCGCTGCCTTGCGGCACTCGATGCGTGGCTAGACGTGCGTCAACAGCGCCGTTGGGGCCTTTCCGCCGTTGATGAATACCGAGGGTTTCGCCCAGGTTCAAAGTTGGTCATGACGCACAAGGGGCAAGCCTTCGAACTCGCTTTCAAACACCGAATGCTGGACAGCGGGCCGGAGGTATACCAGGCCTGTGATTCACTCCAACAGACGATCAGCAGGCTCTACCGGCAGGCCGGTATCAAACAGGGTACCTCGCATAGCGGCAGGCGTTCGCTGGCCGCAAAGGTGCTGGCCGCAACCGGCGACGTTGAGACTGTGCAGGCGATCCTTGGGCATGCTCGTCTTGACCACAGCAAGGCGTACATGAGCATTGACAAAGAAACCATTCGACGGGCCTTCGAAGTGGCTTTATAGTTCCGTTAATCGGCACGGTCGGAGTTTGTATTAAGTGTTTGAAATTAATGAGAACGGTGTTCCCCAGTACCCGAAAGGGCATGCTGGTCGCCTTCTAGTGACGTTGGCGGCCATTGATCGCCTGGAGCGTGCGACAGCATCCAGCGTTGCGGCATTGACGGGGCTCAGCAAGGGCAAAATTGACGACTATGTGCAAGCATTGAATGCCGAATTTGGGACTGTGATAGTCAAGAATGGCCCTGAGTATCGGGTGGAGTCATGGGGGGAAATACTAAAGCGTGCCGGGGTTAAAAAGGCCTTGACAGTTCCGTTAAATGGAACTAAATTTACACCTATTGAAGCGCAAGACAGCTTATAGGAATCCCTTCAACGTTAAGTGAGGCAGATAAATGGAACATCATGTAAATGCTGCTAGTGATATGGAAACCACCGGGTACTAGGGATTGACTGGATGCACCATAGAGTTCTACTGGACCGAGCGGGTCTAGAGTAAACATCAATTGAGAAAGTAACCTTCGAGCCTGCCTTAGGCTCCCACGATAACTAAGCAATGGAAGGCCCACGTTTTTCAACACTAAACCAAGAGAAAATAAGGAGGCATTATGTCATCACTAAATCTTTCAGAGATGGTTCTACCTGAGTCGCTTCTAGCAGTAAGCCCACTGAATATTTCAGTTGAAACAATCATATTTATTGTAGGTTTTATGCTTATAAGTTTGTTTGCTTTGGTTTTAGGGATATCAAACCTTCGAGGACTCTCTGCTTATCAAAGGAATCATGCTTTCAAAAGCCTTCTGATATCGATTCTTGCGTCTGTTATACCTCCTCTCGCGATAATGTTGTTCTACCGCACTGCACGTTATGTACTTACTGTAGAGCCTGCCGCAGCATCGGCTTCGCAAGAATAAACCGGCAACCACGAGTTAACGGAAAATCCTGATGATGACATTACTTCCAGAAGCGGTTCTATTAGGTTGGGCAGCATATTGCTTCTTTACTAGCCTTAACGCTCAACTTTGGGTTAGACAACACTGTGATTGACGATAGGCAACTTCATGACAATTGATGACAGGCAACCACTACCAGTTGGAACCATTATTGAGTTTTGCGGGGCGCAAGGGGAAGTCATCTACGATCATGGCGGAAATGGCCGTATTACCGTAAAGGTTGATGGGCACCAAGCTTGGTGGCGATGGACTTACGAAGGTGTTTCCTGCTCTATCGTTCACCCTCTTAAGCAACGTCTCCAAGTGAGTTAAGAAACTATGGAGTTGCCAGCGTCCTAGAATCGTTGAGGACCGTATAGGAAAACTGTAATGACCTACCTACAGGAAAACATCAAGCTGGGCCTGGCTTCCGTTCTGGCTTTTATCCTGGCGATTGTCCCGCTGGTTATTGGCTACCAGGTATCTCAGTTCGCCTGGGGGCTTTGTTTCTCCGGGGCTGTCGTGCTGACTATCAAACTCTTCTACGAGTGCGGTAAGTACAATGGATCGTTTGAGAAGCGCGGCGCCACGCACACAACAAGATGATCAAGGAAAACAGCAGATGGCAGCTAATGGCAGTCGTTTCATCCTTGGGCACTTGCGTATGTCGGACTATGCACGTCTTGAGGATGATCAAGAAGCAATCATCGTGTTGAACCCCGCCGAGCCAAATGCTCGGGCCGAGGCTTCAAAAGGGCTCAAGGCTGTATACGCCAAAGCTGGGCGGCGTTGTGTGATCAGCAGCCAGTCGATCTTGGTTGAGTCAGAGCCCGGAGTCTGGAATCAAAGCCACTTTTTGAAGGTAAGACCAGTGCCCTTGAATCACGTCGAGAAGTAAAAGGAAATCCGCATGGCTCAAGTAAAGAGTGTTACCAGTACATCCCAGGAACTGATCGTAGCGCTTCAGCAGATGCACCCGGACATTTGCTGGGGAGAGTGGCCGCTGGGCGACTACGATCAATACGCGGAGGCTGATGCTCCCGATATCCTTGTTACGTTCAACAGCGTGGAGAAAGAGCTTGAAGGGCTAGCCGACCCTTACTCAACCATATATGGAGAGCACTGCGAGCCCTCACAATGGGGGCTTTCAGAAGTAGCTGCACAGCTGATCCAGGCTCATAACAAGGTTTTTGTGGCCAAGTATCCAAACTGCGACGGCCCTAAGCTGCGGGCACTCATGCAGATCGAGCAGCACACCAGTTAAAGGAAGCTGATATGGATACGAGTGATTTTATAGCTGCCTTGGTCTTTGGTTTTATAGTGTTTCCCCCGGCCATTTACTTGCTTCACAAGCTATTCAGTCGTTAATGCCACTTATTCAGGACAGCTAGGAAAACACGATGGATACTGCTGCGTTCACCCCGTGTGCAGAGGTTGAAGAACTGGTCATGGGTATAAAACGGTTGTCCGTTGGCAATGAGTTCTTTGAGAACAAAGCTCTCTATGACCACGTGGAAGACCTGATTGAAAAGCACCTGATCCGAGAGTCCGATACAAGCGCTGATCTAGCACCACTGAACTCTGCATATCTCATTTCTCAAGGCATCCCTGTTGAAGCCAGCAACCCAGACGAGAGTGGTTTTTGGTGCGGAATAGTCAGTGTTGGCTCTGCCTACAAAATCTATTTCAAATACACTGGTCAGCAGGCGTGCGGAGTCTGACCGTTCGGAAGTTCAAGGAAACCGGCATGAAACCACTCATCTTCTTTCGAAGATTCACGGTCGCAACACTACAAGTCGGCCTGGCGGTATGCGTCGTATTGCTTTGGCCCAAGTTTTTTGGCGTTGGTCAACTGTTAGGCGACATGCTCATTACATATCTGTTTTGACATAGGAAAACATGACCATGGCGACTCTGACATTGGCCCTCAAAGGTGAATACTTTGACGCGATCAAGGCGGGCATAAAGCCCGAGGAGTTCCGCCTGCTAACGCCTTACTGGCGTAAGCGGCTGGAAGGCTGTACTTATGATTGCATCGAGCTTACCAAGGGCTATCCAGCGCGGGGGGATCAGGTTCGGAGGCTGTCGCTGCCGTGGAGAGGCTACCGAATAACGACTATAACCCATCCGCACTTCGGCTCAGAGCCGGTTGAGGTTTTTGCAATTAACGTCAAGCTGTAGGAACTCAAGCCATGAACGAAACAACTGTATTGAGCATAGCCAGCGTATTTTTCGCGCTTCACGTAGCGACTACATACTTTCCACTCAAAAGAGAACACCGTGGTATCAAGGGAAGACCTGGCATTGGAGAGCTGATCTGTTACGGGAGTTTTATCGTCGCGTTTTTGCTTTTCGCTTGGCGTGATTATGCCTCATCCAAAATCACGGTGGCGGATGTAGCCGCTGTATGTTTGATCCTTGCCTTGGTGACTACGTACTTTCCACTCAAAAGGGCACACCTTGGTATCAAGGGAGGAGGTAGAGCGGGTGAGATCGTATGCTATGGACTCTTTTTTATGACCTTTTCGCTCGTGGGATGGTGCCAGTTCTATTCGTAGACACGGCTGTTCTGGATGTCTGTTCCGCCATCGACCGGTGGCGAATGGCGGGTATCAAGAAAACCGCTCCACTCCTGCATCAGCCTCCTTCTCTTTTCCAGCAGGTCTCCACGGTTATAGGCCGCTTCCACCTTGCTGCCCAGCGTATTGAAGGGCTGCAGAAAACATAAGATGAAACTGTAAGGATTTTCCTTTATTTTTTGTATAATAAGTATTATACAAAAAATAAAGGATCGGTATGAAGAAGAAGTAAGCGCTCACTTGTGTATGCAGCCCTTCGCGCCGCTTAGTACAAATAGGAAAACAATATGAATACTTCAGCAATAGATCAAGCATGTGCTGCTTTGCAGAAAGCTCCGATATCTACTATATCGATGACTCTTGCGACCATAGCCACTTTCTTTTTCTACCTCGTAGCTCCTTTTGGCTCAATGTTTTTCATAGCCTCAATGATTGCTGTTATTAGCTTTGCTTTTATGTTGCTCCAAGTTGCTGAAGTCACGTCGGCAGCGTCCGAAAGAGCTTTGAAGCGACAGAAAAACTCATATCGCCATTAAGAGTTGCTGCCTAGGAAACCATCATGCAATTCGTCTTCACGCCATCGCCGCACTTTGTCAATCCAGGACATGAGGCTTCGTCCGATCTGCATGTAGATTCCGAGACGGCAACAGATGTTGCCAAGCTGCGGGACTTATACCCCGAGCTGGGGAGTTGGGGCGATTTGGCCCTGTATGTAGCGTGGGGCAGCTTCTCTCAGCAGGTCAATATGATTTCGTGGGAGCCCATTACAGAGCGAGAGGAAGACTTCCTCCATTTCTGCTGCTGGGAGCAGACCCGAGGTGAATTCCCGTGGGGTAACGACAGGCGTGAGCTTGCCCAAGCGAACAAGTGGAAATTTTAGAGGAAAACAGCATGAAATCTCAATCGCTTCCGCAGCTCCCGCAAGGGTTGCGTTCAGAGTTTGAAGTAGTGAAACAGGAGGGCGAGCCGGGCCGCAGAACGTGGGTACTGCGCGACGTGGCGACACATGTTGAGTACGAGCTTTCCCCTTCTACGGTAGAGGGCTGGGATATTCCCGTAGCAGCGTCGAAAGGGCCAAGCATTATCGTTGCGTTGAACCCCTCGATGGTGGCAATGCACTTACCTACTGGCGAGTTTTACCGGGATAAACCACCGCCCAGTCGATTCAGGGCGAAGCGATAGGAAACCAAAATATGAAAATGTTCCGCATACTAGGCGCGATCAGCCTCTTTTTTATAGCAGTCGAGCTGTACCACTTCAGCGCAATTGTTGACTTTATCGCTACGAGCGCACAAGACCAGTACGACACTGCGCAAAACATAGCAGAAGGCGGTTTTCTATCGGCATTGACATGGTTCTTCTGCCTGCTCTGGTGGCTAGTTGTGAACATAACCGCTTTAGTTCTAATGATTATCGCATTCATACCCACCAAAGATTCGAGTGATGATGCGTCAACCTAAGTTCGAGGAAAACAAAATGATACGAGCACTGGGGCGTCATCTTGGTAATGAGTTTCTTCTGCTAATTGTCTTGCTTCCAGCAGCCGCTATCTTTTTTTCACCTTGCAGTAAATGGACAGCGATAGTAGCCATTGTCTACTCCGGCTTCTGCGGCCGACTTTATGGCTCATGCCGCTGGGCCGAAGGATTTTCAGAAGGTCTCAAAATTGGTAAGCAAACGCCTGGCAATGGGAAGAAACAGGAAACTGATTTCGCCAAAGACAGCTAGGAAAAAGCCAATGGCAACCGAAAATGATAAAGATGCCATTCAGCGTCGGGACGAAGCGCTAGACCTGGCTCGACGCTTTGGTCAGAGCCAGGAAATCCCGCAATGACATCGAAACCTGAACTTGACCAGCGCGACCATCAGAACATGGACGCATTTCTCAGGCATGTGCTTGACGGCTACAAGACCGGTGAAATCACTAAGGACGCTGCTGTGGGGGCCGTGGCTCATGTAATGACAGCCCTCGATTTGGGCAACTACACCGAAGCACGATCTTGGTTCGAAGAAGGGCGGAAGTTCCTTTCGAAAGAACCTATCACTGAATGATAGGAAAAAGCCATGAAGGGATCGAGCGTTTATGTCACTGCCCAGGAACTTGAATCGCTGCATGACATTTCCAGCTACTTGAGCGCGATCCTTGAAGCCAGTTCGGGTGACGTAGCGCATCTGATAGCTGCCAAGGCTGGGTTGCATAGCGTGATCGAAAAGGCCGGGAAATCCAAGCGCGCAGCGGCACGGCGCAAGGCCATCAACGCGGCATTGCAAGCTGCTGAAAACGAATAGGAAAACGCCATGCCAATGAAGAAGATCAAAGACTTGTCAGTTACTGAATGGGCATTGAAGGTACAAGCTGGGCATGAAGTGGATGTGAGCATAACGCTGCATCCGAATGGGTCAGGCACTATCAAAACCAGCCGAGGCGAGGCGTCGTATTTCCATACGCCAGAAGACGCCCTTCATTGGCTTGGCGAGCCTGAAACAGAGGTGCAGGTTTAGATAGGAAAATCCTGATGATGACATTACTTCCAGAAGCGGTTCTATTAGGTTGGGCAGCATATTGCTTCTTTACTAGCCTTAACGCTCAACTTTGGGTTAGACAACACTGTGATTGACGATAGGCAACTTCATGACAATTGATGACAGGCAACCACTACCAGTTGGAACCATTATTGAGTTTTGCGGGGCGCAAGGGGAAGTCATCTACGATCATGGCGGAAATGGCCGTATTACCGTAAAGGTTGATGGGCACCAAGCTTGGTGGCGATGGACTTACGAAGGTGTTTCCTGCTCTATCGTTCACCCTCTTAAGCAACGTCTCCAAGTGAGTTAAGAAACTATGGAGTTGCCAGCGTCCTAGAATCGTTGAGGACCGTATAGGAAAAC
>NZ_BMNW01000012.1 GCF_014646755.1 Pseudomonas asuensis
CCTCAGTGGCCTGGAGAACCTACGTTTAAGTTATCGGCGCTTGCTCAATTTGCTTTAGGAGAATTCTCTTCAGTGTTTCCTAAGCAGTTGGCTAACTTCGCCCCCACTGCGCTTAAATGTGCAGTGACCCAAACTGGTTATTCTTTATTTCGGCCCGGCTTCGATTTGCTTTAGAGGCCACTCATACCTTTCATCGGTAGCCTGTTTGATGTTTACCTGATTACATTCCTACCCTTGAGTAGAAAGCTTTTAATACAAATCATAAAAACAAAAAAGGCGAGCCTAAGCTCGCCTCTTTTGTTATTTGAACTTATAACTTATCGAACAAGCTCAACTGGCTGACACGCGCAAAGGAAGCTTGAGCCGCCTCAAGCATCGTCTGCTGAAGAATAAGCTTGGATGACGCCTCAGCCATATCTGTGTCACGAAGATCAGATTGAGTAGCCTTGTTTGTCATGTTCAAACTTTCATTTTCAACTGCAAGCGTATCTATTGTATTCAACCGTGCACCAATCGAAGCTTGAGTCGAAGCGACATTAGCCATGGCGCTGTCGATATTCTTAACAGCCAGATTCAGCGACTCGTTCAGCTTGAATTGAGCGCTCTCATTGCCCATTACAGGGGTTCTTAACGCCTTGGACAAATTAGAAAGTGTGTCCAATATACCCTGCGTTGTCTGAGACTTAGGCGATACGCTGAGCTGATCGCCGGCCTGAGGAGTCCCACCCACCTGCAGCTGTACACCCGCATACGTCAATGACGATCCGCTGAGTACTCCTTGAGCCATTGGCTTACTGCTCTCGCTTACTGGCTGAGCATACACCTGATACTCTGTAGCACTTGTAAACTTGACTGAAATACCAGAAGCAGGGAACTGCGTGGTATAGGCATTAGAGTTAACGATCTGGCCGCCACTTAGCTGAGCATTAGACGCATTCTGACCGGACACGGAAAACTTGTCCGAGGCGGTTGTAAGCTCAAACTGATGCCCTGCCAACTGTGTGTCCAGACTCACATTGGGATCTTTTGACAGCCCTGTAATACCCAGCGAGAAATCTACGCCTCGGAACGAGATATTGTTTGTGGATTTAGCTGGATCGATTGTGCCTGTCGCCAAAGCCTGACTCGGATCGGCTTTGCTGAAAACTTTGTATTCTTTACTGCTGGTCAGCTCTACTACATAGGGCGCACCATCCTGGAAATAATTACTAAAGCTTTGGCTGTTGCCAACCACACCCTGCCCCATTGTTGCCTTTTGGCCACCAGCTGGCGCAGCTGTCAACTGTGTTTGAGTACGTGCATTATTGGCTACGTTTTCGAACACACTCCAACCACTATCATTGGAAGACAAGCGCATTGAACTGGAAACCTGCAGGTCGAGTGACCCTTGGTCGCCTGCATAGCCATAACTTCCGTCCGGGTTCTGAGTGAACGGTATTTCACTGCTTTTTGCACCACCGAACAAATACTGACCGTTGGCGTCACGGCTATTCATCGCAGAAAGAAGCTGCTGCTGAATTTGATCCAGCTCCGCGGCAACTGAATCACGATCGATATCCGAATACGAGCCATTACCAGCTGACAATGCCAGTTCACGTGCGCGCTGAAGCATATTGGTCATAGACGTTAATACGCTTTCTTCCTGCAACAGGTTGTTCTTAGCCGTATCCAGGTTGCCCTTGTACTGTCCCAATTGAGCCTGCTGCTGCTCCAGCTGAAGCAAACGTGCAGCACCGACAGGGTCATCCGCGGGCGTATGTATACGTACACCGCTGGAGATATCCTGTTGGGTTTTGACAATGCTCGAATAGCCTTTCTGATATCCGGCGATATTCGAAGCAAACATTTGTGAAGTAGAGATGCGCATGAATAAAGCCTCTATCGTACTGCGTTGATCAGCGTATCGAACGTACTGCGGGCGATAGAGATCACCTGCGCAGACGCGTTGTAATACTGTTGAAATTTCACCAAGTTAGCGGCCTCTTCATCCAGATTTACTCCAGAGACTGAGTCGCGACTATTTTTAGCTTGGGTTAGCACTGCCGTGGTTGCTTTGGTATCCAGCTCAGCTTGATTGGTAACCGCTCCTACCCGCTCGATTAGAGAGCTATAGGCACCAGTAATGCTGGTCCCTACACTACCGCCAGTGACGCCAATGGAGTTTTTAGTTTGCAAACCCAGCAGTTGTTGAGCGTTGCGGTTGTCCGATGCGCCACCTTTATTAAAGGAGACGGTCAGACTATCGTCCTGGGACGGAGAGCCGCTTACGGTCATTTCAAAAGAAAATGTCTTGGCCGTACCGTCTGTATTTAGTACTGCGTTCCCAGCGTCATCAACTACTGGAACATTAATCGAAACCTTGTTGTTGTTTCCCGGCACGATAGTGCCTGTACCAACGGTCTCGCCCTTAGTATTAAATACAGAATAACTTTGCGACCCATTTGCCGCAGCCCCAAACACCATCTTGACTGGTGTACCGTTCTTGATACCCGCCTGCATCTGCGCATTAGCCGTAGCATCATTTACATCCAGCCGAGTCGTCAAAGCCGGCTGCGTCACACTGCCTGAGCCCTTGTTACCAGTAGTAAGCGTAGCCGATAGGGGCGCTGCAAATGCGATCTGGGTGGCGTCCTTAAGCTGAGCGGAAATATCCGCGGCGCCTGTACGCGTCGGCATGACAGTGAATTTGTCCCCCCTCACTGCCGTACCGCTAGCCAGATTGAGCGTAAAGCCATCAATAACCGGCGCTGGCGAAGCGTCCAGGCTGTAGGAGCCCATGGACTGATTATCGTCAAGACGACGCACGGAATACCGGTTACCTTCCAGCATAGTGACCTCATAGTCACTGGTGGTCAGCTTGCTGGTATCCTTTATCTGGACGTTCAAACTTGCGTTCTTGTCGCTATTACCCACCTGGGCCAGGCTACGATGAGATACGTTGGTAGCACTGTTAAGATCCGCAAACATCGGTGAGCCGAAATTGCCATTCAGGCTCAGCCCCTGCCCTAATTGACTGTTGACCTGCTCAGTAAGGACCATAGCCATGCGTCCCAACTCATTACGAGCAGGATCGAGCACGTTGTCTCGGTAGTTGAGCAGTCCGCCCATCTCTCCGCCATTCACAACGGAAGAAACATCCTGCGTCGTGTTGGCCTTGGTCAGGGTAACAGCATAGCGCGACGGGTCCATTTGGCTAGGACCAGCAGCCAAGGTGGATACGGAGTTACCTACTACCAGCGGCTGGCCAGAGCCAATATACAGGTTATAGTTACCATCCTGATTAACAACTGTGACGCCCACCATCTCGGAAAGCTGGCGCACAGCTTCATCACGTGCATCTAACAGATCGTTGGGCGATGCGCCACTGCCTGAGGCCTCAGCAATAGCCTGGTTGTACTGCGCCACGCTGCCAGCCAGTTTGTTGGCCTGACTTGCCATACTGGCCAGCTGTTCATTAACGTAATTATTTTGGTCAACCAACTGGTTGGTTATCGAATTAAAACGCTCGCTTAAGCCCTGAGCCTGCGTCAGTAAAAGCTGGCGAGACGCATTATCCGTTGGGCTGGCTGCCGCCGTCTGCAGAGCTGCAAAGAAGGACTGCATGACTTTGCTAACGCCGGTAGTACCGTCTGACAGCAAGGAGTCAACCTGCTTCACCTGGTTATAAAATGCCTGGGAAGCACTGTTGAGCGCCGTAGTCGTCCGTACCTGAGTGCCCAGGTAGTCGTTATAGATGCGACGGACATCGGCAATCGTAGTGCCATTGCCAATATAGGACGTTCCTTCCAGGCGCGGCGCAATCGCCTTTTGTACCGTTTGCTGACGGGTATAGCCTGCGGTGTCCGCATTAGTAATGTTGTGGCCTGTCGTGCTCAGAGCACTCTGGCTGGCTGACAGCCCCGAAAGTCCGATTGAAATGAGGTTCGACATGATCAGGCCTTATGAACGAATCGTAGTTGAGCTAGTTGAGGCAATGTTCTGGTATGTACCAATGCCTTGAGCAATTTGCGTTATCTTGCGTGCATAGTTCGGGTCAGTGGCATAGCCGGCTTGCTGAAGTCCTTTCATGAATTTCTCTGAGTCGCCTCCGCTGTTAAGCGCCTTCTGATACCGATCGTTGTTTTGCAAAAAGCTTACATAGTCATGAAAGCTGTCTGCGTACGAGTCATACGTACGGAACTTGGCGACCTCTTTTACAGGCTGGCCATTCACAAATTCTGTTGTTAGCGCACGTGCTGAACCACCTTTCCAGCCATGAGCCTTGATACCAAACAGGTTGTGGCTGCTAGAGCCATCCTGTTGCTGGATAACAGACTTACCCCATCCCGTTTCCAGTGCCGCCTGGGCAACCAGATAACGTGGGTCGACGCCAATGCGCTCTGCGGCTTCTTTTGCCATCGGCAGCATCGTATTGACAAAGTCTTCACGACTACTGAACGATGACTTACTGGCGAGAGGCGGCTGGGCGTAGCGACGCTCGCTAACGTCTTGCGCTTTATGGGTACTCACCTGTCTATCGGCTGTTACGGCAAAAGCTTGAGACGGTTTCCAATCGCTCCTGGACAATGCGGTCTTGGATGAGTCACTTAATTGACTTGCAATGGTTGGCTGCTGACCTACGTTCGGCTGCTGGGTATCCGGTACGATACCCGCCATTACGCGGTCAACGAACCTGCCTGGCAATGCAAGGCGGCGCTGATTGAGCAGCTTGGAATCATCACGCGCCGGATCTACGGAAGCCAGTTTTGTAGACGCCTTTAACCCATCCTGCTTGGCAACCACATCACCTGCTGGTGAATTAGCCTGCCCAACCTGAGCAAAAGGATTGGGGCGATGGCTAGTCTTTGCCGTCTTGGAAAGTTGACGCTCCAGTACAGAGGACAGGCCAAGACCACCCCCCTCCCGAGACAGCGACACAGCCATTTGCTGATCGTACATGCTCTGGTACTGCTTGGTAGTCTCGCTCTGGAACGGGCTGTCCTTATCAGCCAACACTTCGTTGGCCGAGCGCATGGACTTCATCATCTGGTTCAGGAAAAGTGACTCGAACTCTTGAGCCACTTTCTTGATGTTTTCCTCGCTGTCCCGATTCTTGCCCTTCATCTGGGCAAGGCGGTTCAGGTCGGTAAAGGCGCCGGAATCGACGTTACTGCTGTAGGTTCCGCCCAAACGAGAGTCCATGATACTGCTCCGTTAAATCACGATCAGATCGGCTTGCAAGGCGCCGGCCTGTTTGAGTGCTTCTAAGATCGCCATCAGGTCACTGGGTGCTGCACCCACTTGGTTGACGGCGCGTACTATTTCATCGAGTGTTGTTCCAGGACCAAACTTGAACATCGGCTTGGCTTCCTGCTTGGCTTTAACCGTCGAGTTCGGCACCACCGCGGTCTGACCGTCGGACAGCGGATTAGGCTGGCTGACAATCGGATCTTCGCTGATGGTGACGGTCAGGCTGCCGTGCGTAACCGCTGCCGGCGAAACCTTGACGTTCTGCCCCACTACAATCGTGCCGGTACGTGAGTTGATAATGACCTTGGCTACCGCCTCGCCTGGATTTACTTCCAGGTTCTCCAGCACGGAGATGTAATCAACGCGCTGACCAGGATCGAGCGGAGCCGTGACACGTACCGAACCACCGTCCAATGCTGTTGCAACACCCGGGCCAAGCAACTCATTAACCTTGTCGACAATGTGCTTAGCGGTCGTGAAGTCCGAGCGATTGAGGTTTAGCGTGAGTGAATTACCCTGATCGAAACCGCTCGGTACAGGCCGCTCTACGGTTGCACCACCCGGAATACGGCCAGCTGACGGAACGTTGACAGTAATTCGTGACCCGTCTTTACCTTCAGCGTCAAAACCACCTACAACAAGGTTGCCTTGGGCAACGGCATATACGTTGCCGTCGATCCCTTTAAGCGGTGCCATCAACAGGCTACCGCCACGCAAGCTTTTAGCATTACCAATCGACGAAATAGTGACATCGATCGTTTGACCTGGCTTGGCGAAGGCTGGCAGGTCTGCATGAATAGAAACCGCTGCAACGTTTTTGAGCTGCACGTTTCCACCGCTGGGAACCTTGATCCCAAACTGCGCCATCATGTTATTGAAGGTTTGGACCGTAAACGGTGTCTGAGTCGTCTGGTCACCTGAACCATTCAGCCCCACGACCAAACCATAACCAATCAATTGGTTAGACCTCACCCCTTGAATCGAGGCGATGTCCTTGAGGCGTTCTGCCTGGGCTGCTGTTGCCGACAGCACCAGAGCGAAAGCAACGCATAAATGTTTCAACATGGTTTCACGCCTCAGAACGGAAATAGCGGGCTGGTGAAGAACCGGCTTAACCAGCCCGGCTGGCTGGCATCTGCAAATGCACCGGTACCAGAGTACGTAATGCGGGCATCCGCTACGCGAGTCGAAGACACAGTGTTATTGGTGCTGATATCGTCAGCCCGGATCAAACCTGATATACGCATCAGCTCGTTGCCGGTATTAAGAGTCAGCCACTTCTCTCCGCGGATGGACAAAACACCATTGGGCATGACATCTGCCACAGTTACCGTCAGCGAGCCCGTCAGGCTATTGCCCTGAGCGGCCTTGGCGTCGCCAGAGGACTCACGAGAACCCTCGAATTGAGCACCAAGGTTTAGGTTGCCGCCAGACAGCGGGTTACCGATTTGAGCCTTGGTACCAAATAATGATCCAACACCCAGATTGGCTGAGCTGTCTTTCGAAATATCTGAACTCGCGTTCTTGCTCGCCTGCGTCCGTTCTTCCAGCGTGATAGTAATAATGTCGCCGACGCGGAAAGCCTTGCGGTCGGTATACAGGTTCTGGTCGAACCCCGGCTGGTAAATAGACCCACTGTTCTGCGCAGCCGGCATGGGCGTACGCGGCAGCACAGGCGCATAATATGGATCGTTGGGCTTGGCAGCTGGTGCTACACAACCCACTAACAACGTAGCGCCTAGTACAGGAACAAGAGCAAGAAGGCGGTTCATACAACAACGACCTCGCAAGGTAAAAGCGATTACAGGTTCTGGGTCAGGAAGCCAAGCATCTGGTCGGCAGTCGAGATAACCTTGGAGTTCATCTCGTAGGCACGCTGCGTGGTGATCATGTTCACCAACTCCTCAACCGTGCTGACGTTCGAATTTTCCAATGTGCTCTGCATGACCGTGCCTAAACCATTCAAGCCAGGCGTACCGTTCTGGGGAGCACCACTCGCGGCGGTTTCCATAAACAGGTTGTTGCCTACAGCTTGCAAACCCGCTGGGTTAATGAAGTCCGCGGTTTGAAGATTGCCGATTACCTGCGGTGCTGCACTATCGGTACCTGTTACAGAAACCGTACCGTCCTCACCAACGGTAAAGGTTTTCGTTCCGGCGGGAACGACAATCGCAGGCTCAAGCGGGAAACCGTTTGCCGTAACAACCTGGCCATCCGCATTTAGGTGGAATGTTCCATCACGGGTATAGGAAACGGAGCCATCCGGCATCAGAACCTGGAAGAAACCACGACCATTGATAGCCATGTCGAGCGGCTGATCTGTTGTCTGAAGGCTACCTTCAGTAAAGTTCTTTTGTGTTCCAACAATACGGACACCCGTACCTACCTGGAGACCAGAAGGGAGCTGGCTGTCCTGAGTGGACTGAGCACCTGGCTGACGATGTACCTGGTACAGCAGATCCTGAAACTCAGCGCGGTCACGCTTGAAGCCTGTTGTCGAAACGTTGGCCAAGTTGTTGGAGATGGTGCTCAGGTTGGTGTCTTGGGCAGACAGGCCTGTTTTACTAACCCACAGTGCAGACATCATAATAGTATTCTCCTCAAGCGCCGGCTTTACGGCGTTTCATGCAAGTCAGTATTAAGATTGCAAAACCTTTGCCATAGCGGTTGAATTGTCTTCAGCAGTGCGCATCATTTTGATGTGCAACTCGAACTGGCGAGCCAAGGCAAGAACGGACGTCATTTCTTCAGCAGCATTAACGTTGCTGCTTTCTACGAAACCTGAAACAACACGGACACCAGCATCTGCAGCGGCGGGCTGTTGGTTTTTGGTATGAATTAAACCGTCAGTCCCCTTCTCCATTTGCTTGACGTCAGGATTAACCAATTTGATTCGGTCAACCTCAGCTAGCACGCGAGGACTCTCACCCAGCGCCTGGATACTGATCGTACCGTCTTGTCCAATTGCGATTTTGGCCTGAGGAGGAACAGCAATCGGACCGCCATTTCCTATAACAGGAAAGCCCGAGCTGGTACGGAGCTGACCTAGGGCATCAATTTGCAGGCTTGCGGTGCGCACATACGCTTCACTCCCATCGGGTGCTTGTACGGCAATCATGCCGTTGCCCTCGATAGCCACGTCCAAATCACGCCCCGTTTCCTGAAGCGCTGCAGGCGTAAAGTCAGTGCCTGGACGCTCACTCATGGCATAAACACGTGAGGGATGAGTATCACCAAACACCTGCATTGAACGCGCTTGTTCAAAGTCCTTACGGAACCCTGAAGTGGATACGTTCGCCAAGTTGTTGGCGTGGGCGCGTTGTGCCATTTCGTTCTGGCTGGCACCGCTCATGGCGACATAAAGCAACTTGTCCATAGAATCCTCTAGCGACGGTTTTTTGCAGTGAACTGCTTTCGTACAGGTTCTATAGCAAGCCGTGTGCCAGGTGCTTTATTCAAACATAATTCATTGACACAAAAGAAAAAGGCCTCTTTCGAGGCCTTTTGCGGAACGTCGGAATATTGTTGCCGACAGCGGCAATCTGCTTCCGCTATTAACGAATCTGGATAATCGTCTGGGAAATGGCGTTTTCAGTTTCGATTGTTTTGGCATTGGCCTGATAGTTACGCTGCGCAACGATCAAGTCAACCAACTGAGCCGTCAGATCCACATTAGAGTCTTCCAGAGAACCAGACTCGATTGTTCCGATTACACCGGAACCTGGAGTACCACGTACAGGCTCGCCAGAAGCTACAGTCTGAATCCAGTTAGTGCCACCTACCGGGCGCAGACCCTGCATATTGGCAAAAGTAGCCAACACAGTCTGGCCGATGTTTTTGGATTGACCATTAGTATAGTTAGCGAACAGCGTGCCGGAGTTGTCTACAGACAAGCCTGACAGTTGCCCCGTTGTATAGCCATCCTGCGTTACTTTGGTTACGGCAGAGCTACTATTGGTTTGAGTAACCTTAGTGATATCCAGGGTCACACCGGCACCATTAGCAGCGGCACCATTTGGGCCCCATACAACAGGATCAGCTTTGCTGTCTTTAACAGCCGCAGGAACCCAGTTGTTCATCGTTAACACATTGTTTGCGTCAACTTGGAAATCAGTTGAGGCAATCGAGCTCATACGGCCTGCAGCGTCGAAATTCACATTCGCCGAATAGGGTGTAGTCGATGTTGGGTCCGCAGGATTGCGGCCATCTACAGTCACGTGCATGGTCCACTGATTCGTATCGTTCTTCACGAAATACTGCATCATGTTGTGCTCGTTACCCTGGGTATCGAACACACTGACGGAAGTGGACCAGTTGTAGCTGGAAGCCAAGTTAGGATCAAACGTGGTGGACGTCGGAACAGTGGAGCTTGAGTTCAGTGTCAATGTCTGTGCTACAGCAGTAGTAGCTTTTGGCAACTGGTTAGTGGTATCAACCACAAGATCAGTCATTGCGCCAGGAACAATGTTGCCATCGATATCTGCACGGTAGCCCTGAAGGCGGTTACCCGAATTATCGACAATGAAGCCTTCTTTATCAGTACTAAACGTACCGTTACGGGTATAGGTTTCCGCCCCGTTGTTGCTCATGATAAAGAAGCCATTGCCATTGATGGCCATATCCAAGCTATTCCCGGTCTTGCTGATTGTTCCCTGGCTGAACTGCTGGGAAACATTGGCCGTTAATACACCACTCCCAGTTGTGTTGTTACCTACACCAAACATGGAGGTTGCATATATATCGGCAAATTCAGCACGAGATGCTTTGAAACCTGTGCTACCTACGTTAGCAATGTTATTGCCAGTAACGTTCAGGTGAGTGCTTGCCGCTTTCAGACCGCTCAGACCAACATTGAATGACATAATACGTTCCTCTGCCGGACTGCCGGCTTACTGTCCAATCATCTGAACTTGCGACAGCGTCACGCTGCCCAGCCCAGCAAGGTTAAGTTGCATCTCACCGCCATCTTGTCCCAGCGTTACACTGTTAACCGTGGCCGGTAGATAAGTTGTTAGCGCCTGCTTAGTCTCATCAATTGCAGCAGTTGCTTTGAAGCTATAAACACCCGCATTCAACTTGTTGCCCTTATCATCTGTACCATCCCAAATGAAGTCGGACTTGCCAGCCTGAGCGGATCCTAGATCGATGGTTTTAACCAGCGAGCCTGCGGTGTCGTAAACACTTACACTTACATTAGTGCCTGCAGCTGGCATGATCAGCGTGCCGTTAAAGCTCTTCGAAGTATCCACCATGGAGGAGCCTGTTTGAGCAATCACTGAACGCCCTACGAGCGAGGATGCCTGCAACGCTTGAGAAGACTGATAATTGCTCGCTATGCCATTTACCGACGTATTCAGGTTTTGCAGACTTTCAACACTACTAAACTGTGCAAGCTGAGCCACGAACTCGCTGTTATCCTGAGGACTGAGCGGGTTCTGGTTATTAAGCTGCGTTACCAGCAACTGAAGGAAGTCGTCCTTGCCCAGGCTGCCTTTCTTGTCGGTAGACGTGGCAGAATCTGCTGACGACGTGCTTGTAAGACTCGTCAACGCTGATGCTGCAACGCCTGTGTTATTGGTGTTCGTATTGATGGTGGACATATGTGATCTCCGCTTACTGACCTAACGTCAACACTTTCTGCATCATCTGCTTGGCAGTGTTCATGATGTCAGCATTGGTCTGAAAGGCACGGCTTGCCGAAATCATGTCAGCCATTTCCTCAACAACATTCACGTTCGGGTAGTACACATAGCCGTCTTTATCAGCAGCTGGATGATTGGGCTCGTAACGGGCCTCAAGATTGCTTTGATCTTCCACAATGCCCAGTACCTGCACACCGGTACCAGCCTCACCCTGCTCATCGAATAAGGAAGTGCTACCGCCGTTCTGCGCCTGGTTGAGCATGGTGGCAAATACAGGGTGACGGGCACGGTACGTCTCATTCACACTCGACGAAACGGTCTCGGCGTTGGCGATGTTACTGGCAATGGTATTCAGGCGCGTCGTTTGTGCGCTCATACCTGTACCAGCAATATTGAATACATTACTCAGGGACATGGTTACTCTCCACGAAGGGCAGACATGAGCCCTTTGAATTTGTTGTTAAGCAATGTGAAGCTGGCCTGAAACTGCACAGAGTTTTCCGCATAGTTAGCCTGCTCTATTTGCTCATCTACAGTGTTCTGGTCCAGCGAAGGCTGAGTGGGAATGCGATAGCGCATCGCAGCATCCGCTGACAGATCACCGAAACCTTCAGCCTCAATATGACGAACGTTAGTCGTACCGAGATTGAACTTGCTATGCGACGACTTGTTGGCTTGCTCTGCCAGGACAGCTGAGAAGTCCAGATCGCGCGCCTTATATCCAGGCGTGTCGGCGTTAGCAATATTGTTGCCCAGCACTTCGGCGCGTTGAGAACGGAAATTCAACGCCTGCTGATGGATACCCAATGCTTTATCGAAACTGATACTCATGGTCATGAACCTATTGCCAGAAGGGCTATCTCCCTTTAGCAATGCACATGCCAACTATTAAAAACCTTACATATCAATAAGTTACGAAATAGCAGCGCACTGGAGCGCCAAAAGCGGCAACGTTTTTCCGCGTCTGGCAGGGTCAAGCGGCAATGGGGACGGCAAATCTTTGACAGGAAGGACAAGAAGGCAAAAAAGAAAAGGCCCGACATGTCGGGCCTTTGGCTTATTTCGCTTTGTAGATAATGCCAGGGTTACATTGCACCATCTGATAGAGTTCAGGCAGGCCATTTAAGGCCTCTGATGCTCCTAGGAAAAGGTAGCCTCCCGGTTTAAGCGTGCCATGAATTCGCGTCAAAATATCTTTCTTCACATCAGCCGAGAAATAAATCAGCACGTTGCGGCAAAAGACCATATCGAACTTGCCCAGGCTGGCATAACTGTCCAGCAGGTTCAGCGCTCTAAACTCAACACGACTTTTAATAGGCGGCTTTACAGACCAACGATTCGGCGGAACAACGTCAAAATTACGCTGCAGTCTTTCCTGAGACAGGCCACGCCCAATCGCCAGAGAGTCATACTCACCGGATTTGGCTGCTGTCAAAATCGCGCCGGATAGATCTGTTGCCACGATTTGCACGCCGCTACGTAACTGGCCTGGGCTACTACGCTCAAACTCATCCACTGTCATCGACAATGAATAGGGCTCCTGACCCGACGAACAGGCCGCTGACCAGATACGGAGCCTCTGTCCAGGGCTGGCCTTGGTCAATTCTGGCAATAGGCGATTCTTCAACACCTCGAATGGATAAGTATCACGAAACCATAGGGTCTCGTTAGTCGTCATCGCATCGACAACTTTCTCCTTCAAGCCACTGCGCGGCTGGCTCTGAATACGCTGAACCAGTTCACCCAATGTCTTGATACCCTCGGTTTCCATCAGCTTATTGAGACGGCTCGAGACAAGATACTGTTTGTTATCACCAAGCAGGATTCCACACGCCTTTTCGAGAAAGACACGGAACTGCACAAAATCTGCATTAACTGCTGACACTTCCGTTCTGCTCCTGAATCAGAAAAGAAGAGCGTTAATCATCTCAGCCTTCATCGGCTGCTTTGATTCGCTCAATTACCCGAGAGGCAAGATCATCGGGGCGGAATTTAGCAAGGAAATCGTTAGCTCCTACTTTCTTAACCATAGCTTGGTTGAACACACCTGAAAGTGAGGTATGAAGAAGAATGTGGAGATTGCTCATTCGTGAGTCATTACGAATTTCAGCGGTGAGCGTATAGCCGTCCATCTCGGGCATTTCAATGTCAGAGATCAACATTAATAGTTCCCGCTCCGGCTTTTCACCGTTATCAACCATATCTTTAAGGAAATTGAGCGCCTGGCGTCCATCATTGAGTGCTGTTACTTCCACGCCAATTGTTCCCAAACACCGGCTTACCTGCTTACGCGCAACTGAAGAGTCATCAACAATCAAAACGTGCTTGGTTATAGCCTTAGCCTGGGTGACTACATCTATTACACCTTCAGAAATGGTTTCAACCGAGGGCGCAACTTCCGACAGAATTTTCTCTACATCGATGATTTCGACCAGCTGATTATCGACACGCGTCACCGCTGTCAGATAATGGTCACGGCCTGTCCCCTTTGGGGGAGGCTGAATCATATCCCAGTTCATATTGATGATTCGCTCAACGGAACGCACCAAAAAGCCCTGAACTTTAGTGTTGTACTCGGTAATAATGACAAAGCTGTTGGTCAGGTCTTGCAGACCACGCCCACCCGTAGCCAGCGCCAGATCCATGATTGGAAATGTGCCTCCACGAATACTTGCAACACCGCGTACAACAGCGCTGGACTTTGGCATCACGGTAAGTTTAGGGCATTGCAACACTTCCCTTACCTTGAAGACGTTGATTCCGTAAAGCTGCGGACCGTCCAAGCGGAACAGCAGCAGCTCCAGCCGATTTTGCCCGACCAACTGAGTACGCTGGTTGACTGCATCTAATACGCCAGCCATTTGTGAACTCCTGAAAAGGCCGGCCCATCGGATGACAGAAAACGGCACACGGATTGCTTAAGTAGATTCATGAACCGCCGAAGACAGTTTCTCGACGCATGAACAGACGCCGTATCTCATTACTGATAACTTTTGTAGGGCTCTGCTCTGCAAACCAGACCTATGCAGCTGCCGAGCTAACCCTGCCTGAAGAACTTATCGGCGCAGCTCAGGGATTTCTTGAGGAGCGTGTTCAGGAATATTTGATCGAAAGTCATACAGAGGGTCGGCACGAGATTCAGGTAAAAGACCTGGATCCGCGCTTAAGACTGGCTAGCTGTGATAAGCCCTTGACAGTCGCACAACAGGGACTTGAAGCGCCGCTGGGCCGTATTTCTGTACGTGTCCGGTGCGAAGGGAGCACCCCCTGGACAGTTTACATACCCGCTGAGGTACGTCTGCATCGCAACGTCGTGGTCACTACTCGTCCACTGCTGCGCGATACGATTATAGACTCGCAAAATGTGGCATTGCTGGAGCGTGACGTTGGAAAATTGCCTCAAGGTTATCTAACAGATATCGATTTAGTAATGGGGCAGAAACTCAAGCGACAGGTAGTGGCTGACCAGATATTAGCGCCCTCTTTTCTTCAGGCAGCTGAAGTTGTACGCAAGGGCGATCAGGTCGTTATCAGTACAGGTTCAGGAGGCTTTACTGTACGGATGCAGGGAGAAGCTTTGGTTGACGGAGCCCAAGGAGAGCAGATTCGAGTCAAGAACCTGAACTCCAAGCGCGTCATTAAAGCACGTGTGACGGGTCCGGGAATGGTCGAGGTCGCCATGTAAACCAAAGAGCCACCATAGCCTCTAACAGATGGTTTATACTGGCCCATTAGCTTTTTGCCAAACGGAGCACAAAATTTAGCCTAAAGTTTTTTTGGGCTAAGCCGAAAAGCTGGGCATGCGACCGAAACTGTCCGAGGTTATCCATCATGGTTATTGATTTCAACAGAACGAACAGCACTTCCAGCACCGCCAGCACTAGCCGGACTACTGGACCTGCAGCAACCAATGCAACTAATAAAGCAAGTGAAGTTGCTAAGACAGCTGCAGTATCTCCAACCCAACCGGCAGGTGAGAACGTAAAGCTGAGTGATGAAGCCCAAACGCTTCAGAAGGCTGTCGAAAAGATTCGCCAAGAACCTGTAGTTGATAGCGAGCGCGTTAATCGCCTGAAGCAAGCCATTGCCGATGGCAGCTATAAAGTCGATAGCCAACGTGTAGCTTCCAAACTGCTTGATTTTGAATCCCAGCGCTAAGCGACGCAGCGTTGGAAATATGACGCACGAGTGTAGATCGTATGCACAACGCCAGCTTGCTTGAGTTAACCCTTAGCGACCTGAACATCGCTACGAGGTTGCTGGAACTGATCGAGTTAGAACATGATGCCTTGGTAAATCGCAAGTTCGATTTGCTCGGCCTGCTGCTGGATGAAAAGCAGCCACTCCTGGTTCAACTGGATCAGCATAACCATTTGCGTTCTGCACAATTGCAGCGCTTGGGGTTACCGCTAAGTCGTGAAGGCCTGTTAGCTTATGCCGAGCGCTTCGAGCAAGACGATCAATTGATCGAGGCGGCAGACCAGCTTACGACTATTATTGAGCACTGCAAGGAAACCAATAATCGGAATGGCCAGATTATCAAGGCCAACCAGTATACGGTGGCAAGCATGCTCGAAATTCTGCAAGGGCCTCCGGTGCCTAGTCTGTACAACAGACGTGGCCATTTGCCTCGCTCGAATTACCAACGCCCGTTAAGTCAGGTATGAATTGTTGAAACAATGGCTGGGATTTCATAAATCCAGCCATTCTTTATTTATTTGTCACGAAATGGAGACAGGGCGTGTCCAACGCATTTAACGATGTGCAGGGTCCTCAGCCACCCAAGCTACTCAAGACACCTATTGAGATAGCTGCATACCTAAAACCGTTGGTGGAAAGCCGCAGTCCACTCCGCGTCACCTTCTTGGAGCGCAACAGGCAGTTCCAAAGCTTTCTGATTGATATCAATACGGAGCAAGGGCTTATCGCCTTAGACGAACTCGTTCCACTTGAAGGAGAGCGACTACTGCTGCAGGGCGAGCGTTTTCGTATCGACAGCAGTCATGAGGGTGTACAAATCATATGGGAGTACGATACTCCTGGAAGCCCGAGCGAGCTGAACGACAGCCGCTGTTACTTGTTCCCACTTCCAAAGGAAGTGAGCTATCACCAGCGTCGCAATGCATTCCGAGTTCGGCTGCAGCTGAATCGTCAGCCAACAGCTGAGCTTTCAGACCTTCCCAGTAAAAAATACCTGAAGGGTCAGCTTCTGGATATTTCTGCGACCGGCTGCAAGATTCGCATTGCCAAGAATGCGACCTCTATGGTATCGCCCGGTGAATTGCTGGAAAAATTCTCTGTTGGTCTACCGGGAAGCGCCATTTCGTCAACAGTCGAAGTTCGCCACGTTTCCTATAACGAAAAGCTCGACTGCACTGAAGTAGGTCTCCGTTTCTATCGCATGTCAGGCCTTGTTCAACGCCAAGTAGAACGCTTCGTTTACCAGCTACAACGAGAAACGCGTCGAATCGACTAACGCTTTAACTCACCTTCAGTTGCAGGATCCGCCTCTTGTGCGGCTTCAGCAGCTGAGGTTGCCGAGGCCTCTTCAGCTTTACTCTCCTCCGGCGTCATTGTTACATCTGCATTTTGCATCTGATCATGAACCACCTGCTCATCCACTCGCGGGTCCAGTGCTGCGACCAAGGGTGAACTGGCGAGACTATCAGGCATCGGTACATGCTGAAGGGGCGCCTCGTCAACACGATACAAACCTTTTACATCCTGCGGCCTGATACGCCATACCAGAATCAATCCGCAGACGCCAATGGATGCATACAACATGTTGGCGCCAAACCAATTCATCAAAGCACCTACCAGTAGTGGCCCTATACAGGCGCCTACCCCAAAGGTAGCCAGAAGCATCGCTGTAAGCGACACCCGCCTCTCCCCCTCCACATGGTCATTGGAAAGCGCAACGGCCAGAGGGTAGAGCACAAATAACAGCATGCTAACTGCGAATCCAAGCGCTAAAAGCAACAGCAGAGGAACTTTAGGCAATAACGCCAACGGTAAAGCCGTTATGACCAGGACAAGCGCAACCTTGTTAATTAGCCAGCTACGATCGTGACGGTCGGAAAGCCAGCCAATAGGCCATTGAGCCAGTAGTCCTGCAAAAATACAGACCCCCATGAATAAACCTACTCGCTCGGTTGGCAGTCCTTGGGCTGAGGCGTAAACAGGCGCAAGGCCATAAAACGAACCGATAGCAAGGCCACTCACCACAGTTGTCGTTAGCGCCTGCGGGATTCGCTTGAAGAAAAACCCAGGGTCAAGGGGCGCTGGACTCATAGGTGCAGGGTGAATTTTCGCAGTAACGGCCACTGGCACAAGGCACAGCGCAAAACACAGGGCAACCAGCATAAGCTTTTCGGTTCCCAGCTCAGGCCATGCCATCAAGACACCCTGCCCCAGCACCAGACCGAAGTAAGAAGCTGTCATGTAGCCAGAAAACACCTTGCCTCGCTGGTTTGGCTCGGCCTGCTCATTCAACCAGCTTTCCAGCACCATGTACTGACACATCATCCCCATGCCTACCAGCATACGCAGCAGCAGCCACACAGGTAGAAAAGGCAGTATGCCTGTTCCCAGAACCGCTGCAGTCACAATGCCTGCGCAAGCAACGTAAGCACGTATATGCCCTACACGAGCAATGAGTCGGTGCCCGACCTTGCCTCCCAATACCAGACCCAAGTATTGAGCGCCCGTCAGTGCACCAATCCAGCCGCCTGGAACTTGCTCAGATGAAAGCCTTAGCGCCATATACGTACTGAGCAGGCCAGACCCAATCAGCATAAGCAGTGTGGCAACATAGAGCGCTCGGAAGGCAGATAACGTACGACCCATTACAGCTCCTTACGAAGGCAAAACAATACGCCTCGAAGATGAATTCTTATTCGTTAGAGGCCAAGGCTTATTGCCTTGACTTTGACGTACCCCTTCGATGGGTGGCAAGCGCGAGAGTTCGGCTAATGCGGGGTTGTATTTTATGGCTAAAGCAAACACGGCAGCCTGAGCCGCCGTGTTTATCTTGACTTAAGGGTTATATTGCCCTGTGCAGGCTTTGAACAAAACCTGAAGCACGGAGAGATTACCTCTCACGCTGCTGATTTTGGTAGGCACTTCCCCTTTAGGGTAGCGGCGAATGGTTGGTAGCTCTATACATCGATAGCCCAGCTTAGGGGCACGATAGGAAAGATAAGCCAACAATTCATAGGTCATGAACACATCGCGAAAGGGTGCCACCCGCGGGTCTAGCAACATTTTACGGCTATAGGCCCGAAAACCCTGGGTAGTGTCTGTCCAGTGAAACCCCGATGCCATACTGAGCATAGGCGCATGAATAAAGCGAATAGCGAAATCACGGGACTTCGGGGTGTTTTCAGCAACTCCACCCTGTAGAAAGCGCGAGGCCTGCACGAAATCCGCCCCCTCTTCCAACGCGGTAATAAACCGTGGAATGGCCTCAGGGTCATCCTTGTCGTTCCCATCAATTGTTACAATGCCTTCGTAGCCTTGCTCTAACGCAAAAGCATAAGCACAGCGCAGCTGTGCGCTTAGCTTGCCGGGCCCCTTTTTCAGAAGAAGCCCCCTAACGCCTTTGGACTTGAGCCGTTCCAATTCCAGCGAGCCATCAGTGCTACCGCCATCGATAATGATCACATCTGACGCCTGATCAACGTTCAGATCTTTCATTCGAGTCAGCAAACTGACGATTCGGCTTCCTTCATTGATAACAGGAATAATGATGCATGTGGCGTGCTGCTTGCCTAACCACATCGTCTTTTCATACGCCGGAACTTGCCAGGACGTGCGTATATGTTCGGAGATATCTGCTGTCATAGTCATTTCTACGTTATGAGCTTACACGGGCCGTAATCAACGCAACGCCGGCGATTACCATGATGATCCCGGTAATGGTCGTCCATGGGAAAGGTTCTTTGAATATTGCGGCCGACATGATTGCTACGGTTGCAATCGCACCAGCAGTCAAAACGGGATGCGCCACATTGAGGGGCAGTCGCGCAAGCGCGGCGGCATACAGCAGAAATGCCAGCCCATACAGAAACAGACCAAGCCAAAACGGCCAGTTGCTCAGGGCCCCCATAGGATCCGAAAGGCTGGGAAACTTTCTTGGGGGCATCATGGCCATTTTCACAAGGACACTGGCAGATGCGTTAGATAGGATGCCTAGAATGAGGATCATCCACTTCATACGGTTACCTCTGCCTGTACGCCGTCGCGATAGACGCGTGTAGCCAATCCCAGTGCTCGCTCTATAGAAGCCATATTGGGTTCTTCCTTGGCAGACAGCATTTCAATCGTCACAACGTGGTTAGGCAGGTGTTTCATTAAAGCCTGAGCGACCTGCTCATGCTTAGAGCCCCCATCGCCCAGCGTAATCAAATTGGGCTCGCTGGCATGTACATGACCAATGAAAGAGGCAAAGCGCGTGACAACTTCCTCTGGACTCTCATCATTGATCGCCAGAGCACCGGTATCCAATTGCATCCGGATAGAGTCGTGGTCAACCGCCTCTACTACTCGGGCAGTCTCCACACTGTTAATCATGAAGTTGGCCCCATAACAGGTCGGATTTGGCTCCAGGCAGATCAAAACACCATGACGAGCAGCAACATCACCCAAACGACGGAAGAATGGAACAGCGATGCTATCGACCAGATTATCAGCAATTGCCGAACGATCGCGATTTTTGGGGGAACCAAACACTAAACGTGTAGAGCCCAGACCCGCCGCAATACGGCAGACAGCGTCTAAGTGATCCAGCATGGCCTGCTGCGACTCGGCAGAACCAAAAACGTTTAATCCAGTGGTTCCAAACAATAAAGACTGCATACCCGTCAGCGAAATACCGCGCGAGTTCCACCATTGTTTAACCGCTTGGATCTCTGCATAGGTAGCAGCTTTAGGCTGAGGAAAATATTTACCTGGAGCTATATCGATAGCATCTACCCCATAACGAGAAAGCAGCTGAGCGACCTCCTCATCACTTGAAATGTCCCAGGCAATATTGGAAATAGCGACTCGCATCAGTGAGCCTCCGAGTCAGTCTTCGCTTTCAACGGCTCGGACTGCGCGTATGCTCTTACTGCTTGAAGTGTTTCGCGCTTGCTATATTGATAACCAACTCGGCCACCAAACTCTTCGGCATAAAGAGATTGGAAGTCATACGAGGCAGGAGAATTGCCTAACTCGTTGGTGAATTCAAACCCAAAGCCCTGCTGTGCAATATCAGCGACGCTAACAGGTTCTGATGTGAAATGAACGAGTTTGAGGTTTGCCTTCAGCGCCGTCTGGATGTCGTACCAGAGATTTACCATTGGATAAAACTGGAACACTCCGCGGCTATCGATAACAGAGAGATTATTGTCATTCAAGAAGTCGAAAATGACATTCTTGCGCAACCCTGGGCCAACTAGGCCGGGTAACCGGACGATCAGATAATTAGGAAAATAGCTTTCAACAAACTTCTCAAGACGTCGGCGATTAAGACCGTAAGCATGCAGGCCCTCCTCGACAACAGGCGTCTCCTCATTTACGCCAACCGGTGAGCCAAACACATCAACTGTACTAATGAGAACGAACGTCTCGCACTTAACTTGTTTAAGATGCTCGATTAGACCATCGATCTTTTCTCGATCAGCATCAGGATCTTTATTGGCAATCCACTTCTGCGCAGGCGCGCCTGCGCATACAAGCGTGCGATAAGGCTTCTCGCCTACTTCAGAGATATTGGTCGAGCGAAACTGGCCCTCAAAGTCTTTTTGCTTAAGCAATGTCGAACCGACAAAGCCGCTATATCCTATAAGTGCGTCTGGCAAACTCATTCCTATTACCCCTGAGTATTTTTAAAACGAAGACAATATTCCGACTCGCACTTCTCGTACGGATACTTTTCATCCAGGTACTTTTTGAGTTCAGGAAATTTGTCGTGCATTGATATGTCGTTGATGTTGAACGACCAGAACGTTGTGGAGTAGACGACAACAGAGGGGTCCGACTTTTTCAGATCCGAAATCATGTCCTGCTCGTACACACGCGTGGCATACACCGGATAGATGTATTTGGTGCATGCAGGCAGTCCAGTAACGCCATTGATGATTCCATTATTGGAAAGATCAAACACACACTGTGATCCCGACTCCTTGATCTGACTGGCCGCCCAACGCGCGCCCTCAGAAACCAGAAGGTCGTTCTGCGGTGGTGAGGCCATATGGGGTAGCCACTTGTAGCCGTTTGCAAGAACATTGGGGACAGGCGATTTATAAAGTGTAAAGGCAGCGAGCAATCCAGAAAGAGCGATCAGCGCCATATACCCCAGGGGCTTACGGTTATTGCCGATCAGCACTAATCCAAGCAAGACGGCAAAAAAGGGCATTGGGTTTTTACCAATCAGCCCCAGAAGCAGCATGGCTCCGACAACTATCATGGCTACCGGCTTTTTCAGCAGGACAAATTCCTGCTTTCTACCTGCTTTGCGCAGTTGATCGTAAGAAAAAAGAAAGCTGAGTAACGGTGCCCACATTCCCATCGGCACATGAATAAAGTCTGCTCGATTAGTAGCGACTTTATATAAGACCAGCATTAAGACAGCTAACAGTCCAATAACAGCAAAAGCAGGACTGAAGCGAAACGGCTTAGGCAATGCTTTGAATAATGCATAGTAAGCCAGTACCGTTGGAATGGTCAGCAACGCACTCTGAATGATGAACCGCGGGCTGTGATAGGTCCATTGAGAAGACGTGCTGAGCAGAAAATCGAAATTACGTAGATAATCACTAAGAGAAAAGACTTCAGTCATCAAGGACAATACAAGAAACGTCCCGATGAAGATAACCATGGCATATATGAAACGGCGATCATAGAAGCTCGCCAGAAACACTCCCAACCCTACTGCTCCAAAACCTGTAATACCCCGATCGTACGACCAGAACATGTTGAACGCTGCAGCAACGCCTAAGAGCGTCGCTCTGATAAAAAAATCAGAAGAGCGATTCGCACGTAAACAGAGCAGAAACAGGTAGATTGAAAGTAACAGGCACAGATCGCGGTAACCAACTAATTGGCTGGACACAACCGCGACCGCAATAAGTGTCAGTAGCTCATATTTACCGCTCCGCTGCACGAACAGTGACGCTATTAGGTAGAACAGCAGTGCAGCGCCTAAATTGCATAACGCATAAGCGACTTGAGTATAAAGGAAATTATTATTCAGCCCACTGAGATAGGTAGCGGCCCAAGCAGGTAAAAAGTCGAGCGCACCATGAATAGTAAAGGCATGCTCGCTAGCTTGGCCGTGCAGCATGCCAGGCAAAGTGGCAAAGAACTCACCCTGATGAAAGGGATCGACGATGGTTCCTGGGCCTAGAGTGAAAAAGCTAACAAAAGCAAAAGCGAATAAAGCGAAAAGCCCAAGCCAACGGACCGACCTAGCCGGAGCAGCATCCGCAAAATTTGTCGCATCAGTGGATGGGTTCGGCATCTAGCTTCTCCAGAACATCAAAAATGTTATCGATCTTTCCACCTAGAACCGAGTAACAATTTGGCAGTTGGGCATGTTGTTCAAAAAGAATGGGCCGACCATCATCGCCTTCATTTTTAACAAGAATGGTTTTTACTTCGAAAAGCGAGTCCCGATATTGAACATTGGCAACGGGTGCCATGTAGCGCGCTACATCCCGAATCATGCGATCAACTCGCGTGTCACGATGATAATGCTCAAGTCGGTGATAAGGGTCGACGTCTGGTGCATCATTCCATTGCATATGAGGGGTATATCGCACGTGGGAGAGCGTGTGCAGCCCTCTCGCTGGAAACGGCATCATGGAGAAGAAGGGCCCGTCCATCACTGTAACGCCCAGCCCTTTAAGGGCATCCGGCATCTCAACCAGGGCCATTTCTGTCAGCTCATGCTTTAACTTAGTCTGAGTACCTGGAAAATCCCCAGTAAACTGATTCAAACCACTGTATGTGCAGTTAAAAATAAACCGCGTGGAACGCTCAATTGATTTTCCGTCCTGCTCATAAGTCACCGAAAGCGACTCATTGCCCTGACGGTGAATAGATTTCACTCTGGTATTAAGTAAGATCTCTACCCCAATTTCGTCGAGTTCGCGCCTTGCCTCTCCTGCCAGCTCTCTAGAATTAAATGCGTACTCTTCCGTCAGGTACACAGCCTCGATAAGCCGTGGTTCAAAAAGCTTTTCCACTGAAGCAGGGACAGGTTCAAGCTTTGCACCAATTTCATGGCAAAACCGCTCAAACTGCTTAGCTGTAACTTTGGAGTTATTTCGAGCTATGGCGTAAAGCTTTGTAAAGTTCGTGACTACTGCGTCAGGATAATCTTTTATAAAGCGAGGCAAGTTAACTCGGCTTCTGAAGGCCGTCGTAAAACTACGCGGATAGTGATAGCCGTTATGCACACGGGCCTGATTATTATAAGACGCACGATTGAGTAAAGCAGCCTCCCGCTCAATCAGTGTCACTGCCTTGAAGCCCCGCATCTTCATCAAATACAAGGCAATCATGGATCCGTAAAAGCCGCCACCAATAACAATAGCATCCTGCATGACGTATGCCTTAAGCCATATTAGAGGTAGTAGCGGTCACTGCGGACGACTGCTGATTACTGACGACTTCAATGTTGAGTTTTTCACGCCGCGTCATAATCGCGCTCGTGAATTCTTGAGCGACATGGTAAGCAGGCCCCTCATTTGTCCGGGTAGCCACTTGCAGGATGTATTCACCCAAGACCAACAGTACAAGGGATAGGAGGAAGAACATGCCCGACTGCTGCAGAGATAATGTTACCCAGCCTGGCGCCACGTCAGACTTAAGCAGACCCACTGCAATAACATAGATAGAGTAGATAAGGTTAGCAGCGGCTCCAAACATACAAAGCATGTTAACCAAGCGCATAGGCGCACGAGTTGTAGAAATCAGCAGCCGAATTCCACGCTCGATACTGTTTCCAAGACGCTTTCTTTGAGCAGCTTTAGGCGTGGAGCTATAGGTTAGTTTGGTTTGCGCAAAACCTGCTGTCGCTGGCAAATGACGATAGGTCAAGGCAGGAACGGGGTGCTGCAGGATGAAATTGACCACACGTTTGCTCAGTAAACGATACTGAGGAGCATCGTTTGCAAGGTCGACGCCACCCATCCGCTTATACAGAGAATTAAAGCCAGAGAAGCAGGCCTTGTAGGCCACCGTACGCTTAGGCTTTTGGGCATTAGCCGCAAAAACGACGTCACTTCCCTCTGCTGCTTTTTCGAGCATCTCAGGCAAAAAGCCGATATCGTCCGTTAGCGGGTCAATAACAGCCACATAATCGCCCAGGGCATTCTCCAAACCAACCCAGCAGGCTGTGTCCGTGTCGACCTCTTTAGTTAGGGCATACACTTGTAGGTTTGGCAGCCCCTTTTCACTGGTCAACCCCTTCAGCATAGCCACGCTATCATCAGTAGAAGCATTATCGACAATGATCAGCTCGTAGTCACTCACCAGTGAAGCGATGATGCTCGCTGCATTAGTCAATGACTCTGCAAGCTCCCTAGACTGATTACGAACAACAAAAACGATTGATAACAGGACGGGATAATAAGACATTCACGCTTCCTCTCAGAGAGCCCAAGTGGGTTGATCCATATTCAGCAAAGCTGTTTAGATAAACTTTAATATTGCGGCTTCATTAAGAATGGGCGCGACATAACGAACAAACCATCACAAGTCAACTAAATTGACTACGTGAGTAAAACAAGTTCATTGTTGGGCTCTGCTTGTTCGAATCTTTATCGAGGCCAACACGCTCAGCCCAATGAGCACCGGAATAAGATAGCTTATAATTAAGGAATAGTGATAACCCCTTAACGCTAGCGCCAGCGATAGATTCCCACTCCTACCGAAGGTTCCCCGCCGACCTGCCAACCTCATCACATATTTATATATCAGTCATAGGATGAGTAACTATTAATATCACTTTACTATAGAAGCCATATTATTGGTTGACATAAAAATGAAAGGATAAAGCGTCACGTATAAATAATATAAAAGACCATAAAGTCTAATTTATGCGCTGATTAGGAACACGAAGACTAGATACGAGTAAGATACAGCAGATTTGATGGCGTCCCAGGCGAGGTTCGAACTCACAACCTTCCCCTTAGGAGGGGGATGCTCTATCCAATTGAGCTACTGGGACCAAGTGATTTGCACTGGAGCAGAATGTTAACGATAAGAAAGCTCTTTGTCATGCGTTATGTAAAACCTGCCCTCTAAACACCGACATTCCCAAAAATCATTGCTAAGCTTCTCATAAGCACTGATTTTTTAGGTAAGCGACTTTGCTTTTTTTGAAAATTGTCACTAAATTGACGCCAATAAGATCACGCCATGAAGGTGTTGAAATCAAATAACAAATATTGTCCCAAGCTTTATGAAAGCCTTGTTGGCATCGTCCTTGACCACTTTAGATGAATGTACTCATGACTCAGGCAATTAGATCGTACTCCAGTCGCACAGCTGACAAATTCGTCGTCCGCCTTCCTGAAGGAATGCGTGAGCGTATCGCCGAAGTTGCACGCAATCATCATCGCAGCATGAACTCTGAAATCATTGCTCGACTGGAGCAAAGCCTTATTCAAGAGGGAGCTATTGATACGGACCCCAGCATGCGCCTTGATAGTCCGGAGCTCAGTGCTCACGAGCGTGAACTACTGCAGCGCTTCAGGCAACTCTCTGGGCGTCAGCAGAACGCCCTGCTTTCTCTTATTGCCAATGATGTCGAGTCATCACAGGAATAAAAATCTTGGTGGCGGATCAGGCACATGCCCTGATCCGCCACTCACAGCTATAGAAGGAACATTGTGGCAAGACCAAGGAAGATGAAAAACCCTCCACTGTCAGTCATTGCCGTGATCAAAACACTTGATCCCATCGCAGGGTCCCGCCCAAACCGCTGCAACGTCATGGGAATCAGCACACCCATAAATGCGGCCAATAATAGATTCAACGTCATGGCAGCGGTCATGACCACTCCCAGCGACCAACTGTCATAGAGATAATAAGCGATTACGCCAATCACCCCTCCCCAGATCAGTCCATTAAAGAGCGCAACACCTAACTCCTTCCGCAGCAGCCTCATGGTACTGCTTGCATTAAGCTGACCTAATGCCATAGCACGCACAATCATGGTAATGGTCTGATTGCCGGAGTTTCCACCAATACCTGCAACAATAGGCATCAAGGCTGCCAGCGCTACCAACTTTTCGATACTGCCTTCAAAAAGACCGATGACCCGAGAGGCAACAAATGCTGTCACCAAGTTTGTAGCGAGCCAAGTCCATCGGTTGCCAATCGACTTCCAAACAGAAGCGAAAACATCTTCGTCCTCACGAAGACCTGCCATATTGAGTACTTCGGACTCACTTTCTTCACGAATCAAGTCCACCATTTCATCAATGGTCAGGCGGCCTATTAACTTCCCGTTCTTATCAACAACAGGTGAGGAAATAAGATCGTAACGCTCAAACGCCTGGGCTGCCTCATAAGCATCGTTATCAGGGTGAAACGCTACGGGGTCGTTAGCCATTACCTCAGCGACTTGTTTCTCAGGATCGTTGACCAAGAGACGTTTAACAGGCAGAACGCCCTTTAATACGCCATCATAATCAACAACAAAAAGCTTGTCCGTATGACCTGGCAACTCTTTCAGGCGACGCAAATAACGAAGGACAACCTCAAGCGTGACATCATCACGAATGGTCACCATCTCGAAATCCATCAACGCGCCGACTTGATCTTCCTCATAGGAAAGCGCTGAGCGCACTCGTTCGCGCTGTTGAGCGTCTAGAGCCTCCATAAGCTCATGAACGACATCACGAGGAAGATCCGGTGCCAGATCCGCCAACTCGTCGGCATCCAACTGCCCTGCTATTGCCAGGATCTCCTGATCATCCATGTCAGCAATCAGCGTTTCACGAACAGAGTCAGAGACCTCTAGCAGGATATCGCCATCACGCTCAGTTTTAACAAGACTCCAGACGGTCAGACGCTCTTGAAGTGGTAGCGCCTCAAGGATAAAAGCGATATCTGCTGGATGCAGCTCATCCAAACGACGACGAAGCTCGGAAAGCCCCTCTTGATGCAATGCCTCATCGGGCTGAGCAATCTGCTCGTCATGAGAGGGGCTTTCTACGAAGCGATATTGATGTAGCAGCTCAACGACTTGCGCCAGTCGCTCCTGCAAACTTTCCTGCGGCTTTCTTGCTTCCACTTCACTCATAAGCGCACTCCATCCCCGACAACGGAGCGCGCTGCGGGAATTAAATCTTTAATAAACGAAACGGCGATCGAAATTTGTTAGATCGGGGTATGTCCATGGAAAAGGTCCACGAGCCCCGGCGGGGCTGACAAGCGGAATAATAGCACTGCATGTGCTGAATCGGCGATGTAAAACAACTAAAAAACAATTATTTGGCATTCAATCTTTGTGCCTAGCCCGTGCTTAGCAATCGAACTGCGCTATGAATCACAGCGGCATAGAATGCCCTGCATTACCCTATCCATTAGATGTCATGGAGGACAGCTATGTACCGCAATCCTGTTACATTCATGTGTTTGGCAATACTGTTTTTTTCACATACAGCTACTGCCACAACCGTATTTCGGTGTGTAAGCGAACAAGGTCGTGTTAGTTTTTCTGCAAATGGTTGCCTTAAAGAGGAAGCAATCAATCATCAAGAAATTAAAAATCCAAAACCTGGCGGCTCCGGACTCAATCTCTCGATAATGCCGCAATCTTTACTTCAGCCCTCGACGTCTAAAAATCAATTGCCTGCGCCTCAGGAACCAGCGATTGCAGGAGCCAAAGAAGCAACTTGCCTGAGCACACTTTCTGGATCAGAGAGAAGAACTGCGATTATTCAAAAGAAAGTTATAGCAGGCATGACGAGAGAGGATGTTGAAAGTGCACTGGGAAAACCAGACAGAATCACCGAGCACAACAGCCGCGCCCGCTATCACTACGTGACACAACACAAAAGACATTCACGTACTGTTAGTTTTGACGATTCAGGGTGTGTTAAGTAGCAAACAAAAAGCCACACCCTGACGGTGTGGCTTTTGAGTGTTAAAGCACAGCTTTGGGATACGACCCCAAGACTTTTAAAGCGACTGTATCGCTATTAATTTTTTCCAGTACATCCTTGATAAGAGGATCATGCTGGTGGCCGATAAAGTCTATGAAGAAGACATACGTCCATTTTCCACTGCGAGATGGACGCGTCTCAATACGCGTTAAATCAATGTTGTTTGCATGAAAAGGCATCAATAAGTCATGCAATGCGCCTGGCTTATTGCGAGTCGATACAATGACAGACGTTTTATCATCGCCGCTAGGCGGAATTTCCTGATTGCCGATAATCAAGAAACGCGTAGAGTTGTCCGGGCGATCTTCAATTTTTTCGTGTAGCTTGGACAGGCCATATAAAGATGCAGCCATATCTCCAGCTATCGCAGCGCTATTCCATTCGCTTTTGACTCGTTTCGCGGCTTCAGCATTACTTGAAACAGCAACCCGTTCAATATTTGGAAAATAAGCATCCAGCCATTTGCGACATTGAGCCAGAGACTGCGCATGCGAATAGACACGCGAGATGCTGTCTGTTTTTGTTGCTTCGCCTATAAGCAGATGATGGTGGATACGTAGCTCCACCTCACCACAAATAACGAGATCATGCTCCAGGAAGCTATCCAGCGTGTGATTAACGGCACCCTCTGTTGAGTTCTCAACAGGAACAACACCGAAATTCACAGCACCGGCTGCAACCTCACGAAAAACCTCATCAATAGCCGCCATTGGCCGTGTTTTTACGGCCATACCGAAATGCTTGAGCGTAGCAGCTTGCGAGAACGTACCTTCCGGCCCTAAATAGGCGACTTTTAGCGGCTCCTCAAGCGCAAGGCATGAGGACATGATCTCTCGAAACAAACGAGCCATGTCTTCATTGCTCAACGGGCCCTGGTTGCGCTCCATTACCCGTTTAAGCACCTGCGCCTCACGCTCCGGCCGGTAAAAGACCGGACTTTCGCCCTTGTCTAGCGACTTCATCTTCACGCGAGCCACATCCTGAGCACAACGAGCACGCTCACTGATGAGCTCCTGAATCTTTTCATCCAGACTATCGATGCGCAGGCGCAGGGCCTTGAGCTCTTGTTCAGCCATAACTTAACCGTGCTCCTTTTCGAACTCAGTCATATAAGCCACTAGAGCCTGTACAGCCTCAAGACTTACTGCATTGTAAATAGATGCACGCATGCCACCCACCGAGCGATGCCCCTGGAGATAGAGAAGACCGCGCGCTTCGGCACCTAACAAGAATGTCTTATCTAGACGCTCATCTGCCAGACGGAAAGGCACGTTCATCCAGGAGCGATCGTTCGTGGCAATCGGGTTCGTATACATCTCACTGCCGTCGATGAATCCATACAGCAGCTCTTGCTTTTGACGATTGATCCGTTCGATAGCAGGCAGTCCACCCTGGTCTTTCAGCCACTGAAAAACTAGGCCAGATAAGTACCAGGAAAACGTCGCTGGCGTGTTGTACATCGAGCCATTGTCTGCTTCGACTTTATAATCGAGCAGTTTGGGACAAGATGAGCGTGCACGCCCCAGCAGTTCTTCCTGAACAATAACCACAACCAGGCCACTGGGTCCGATGTTTTTTTGCGCACCCGCATAAATCAGACCAAACCGTGACACATCGAGAGGACGTGACAACAAGTTCGATGATGCGTCAGCCACTAGAGGAATATCACCGACTTCAGGAATCCAGTTGTATTCAAGGCCGCCAATGGTTTCGTTGGGAGTGTAATGAACATAGGCTGCATCATTGGAAAGCTGCCATTCATTCTGCCCAGGGATAGCTAGGTAATCGTACTTTTTCGCACTAGCAGCGACATTAACTGCGCCATAGTTTTGGGCCTGTTCGATAGCCTTGCGCGACCAGATCCCTGTGTCGATGTAATCAGCTTTTCCGCCCTCAGGAAGCAGATTTAGTGCGATTTGGGCGAACTGCAGACTTGCACCACCCTGCAGGAAGAGCACCTTGTAATCCGAAGGAATTACAAGCAGATCCCGCAGGTCTTGCTCAGCTTTCGAACTGATCGCAGTGAAGTCATCACCACGATGGCTCATCTCCATGACAGATAAGCCACGCCCCTGCCAGTCGAGCAAATCAGCCTGAGCTTGTTTCAGTACCGCTTCCGGCAAGGCAGCCGGGCCAGCGCAGAAGTTATACGCTCGCTTGCTCATTACTCATCGTCCTCATTAGGCATGTCGTCAGAGGGAACATCATTAGCACCCGGCAGGACATCCTCGTCGCCTGGCTCTTCGCTGACTACAGGAAGCTCTTTATCAAGCAACGCCTCGTCAAGCTCACCCTCATGCTCGATCAGCTCTTCATCAACCGAAGGCTCTTGCACACGCTCAAGGCCTACCAGCTTCTCGCCGTTGCCCAGCTTGATCAAGGTAACCCCTTGAGTGTTACGCCCCTGAAGCGACACCTCATCAACACGCGTACGCACCAACGTGCCCTGATCGGAAATCAACATGATTTCCTCGCCTTCCAATACCTGAATAGCACCAATCAACGGACCGTTACGCTCGTTGGCAACCATGGCTATCACACCTTGGCCACCACGACCGCGCTGAGGATACTCAGCAATAGCGGTACGCTTACCATAACCATTCAAGCTGGCAGTCAAAATCTGCGCCTGTTCCTCTGGAATCAGCATGGAAATCAGATGCTGCCCATCACCCAGACGCATACCGCGCACCCCACGAGCCGTACGGCCCATCGTGCGAACATGACGCTCCTTGAAGCGAATGACCTTACCGTTATCGGAGAACAGCATGACCTCTTGAGCGCCATCAGTAATGGCTGCTGCGATCAGGCTATCACCCTCCTCCAGCTTCAGAGCAATCAAGCCATTGCTACGCGGACGGCTAAATTGCACTAACGGCGTCTTTTTGACTGTACCGTAAGCTGTTGCCATAAAGATGTAGGATCCAGTCGGCTCGTCTTTGCCACTGTCTTCAGCGCCGTCTTGGCTCTCGTCCAGCTCAGCCTCATCCTCAGGCGTCACCTCTTCGATTACATCGTCCTGGTCACCCAGGTCTTCATCTTCAGGTGCTTGCTGACGCACGGCCTCCAAATCCACTGGCAGCATTGCTGTAATGCGCTCGCCTTCAGCCAGGGGTAGAAGATTTACAAGCGGACGGCCCCGAGCAGCGCGGGAAGCCTCTGGAATTTCATAGGTCTTTTTCCAATACACCTTGCCGAGGCTGGAGAACAACAACAGCGTGGTATGGCTATTGGCAACCAGTAGATGCTCAATGTAGTCGTCGTCTTTCACGCCTGAAGCGGAGCGACCACGACCACCACGACGCTGGGCCTGATAAGCATGCAAAGGCTGGGACTTGGCGTAGCCACCATGGGAGATAGTAACTACACGATCTTCTTCCGTGATCAGATCAGCAATGGTCAGGTCGACTTGAGAAGCAACGATCTCGGTACGCCGTGTATCGCCGAACTCAGTCTTGATCTTTTCCAGCTCCTCACGGATGACTTCCATGAGACGCTCGGGGCTATTGAGGATTCGAATCAATTCCCCAATCTGCTTCAGGATTTCCTGATACTCGGCCAGCAGCTTTTCATGCTCAAGGCCAGTCAGACGATGCAGTCGCAGATCAAGAATGGCCTGAGCCTGTTCAGGAGACAGCCAGTACTTACCTTCACGAAGGCCATACTGCGGATCCAGATTTTCCGGGCGGCAGGAATCAGCGCCAGCGCGCTCTACCATGGCCTCGACAGCACTGGACTCCCACCCCGTCGCAATCAGCCGCTCTTTTGCTTCAGCAGGCGTAGGAGAAGATCTGATCAGCTCAATAACCGGATCGATATTAGACAGCGCAACAGCCTGACCTTCAAGGATATGGCCACGCTCGCGTGCTTTACGCAGTTCATAGAGGGTTCGACGGGTAACCACCTCGCGGCGGTGCCGAATAAATGCCTCAAGCATGTCCTTAAGGTTAAGGACCTTGGGTTGGCCATCTACCAGCGCGACGATATTGATACCAAATACTGTTTGGAGCTGTGTTTGTGCATAGAGGTTATTCAGCACAACCTCAGCTACTTCACCGCGGCGCAATTCGATTACGACACGCATACCGTCTTTATCAGACTCGTCACGCAGTTCAGTAATACCTTCGATCTTGCGCTCTTTCACCAGCTCAGCAATCTTCTCGATCAGGCGAGCCTTGTTTAGCTGGTAAGGAAGCTCGGTAATGACAATCTGCTGACGAGTACCTGACTTGTCGATGTCTTCAACGCCCGCACGTGCCCGCACATAGATGCGCCCACGCCCAGTACGATAAGCCTCTATGATCCCGGCCCGGCCATTGATAATACCCGCTGTCGGGAAATCAGGCCCCGGGATGTATTGCATGAGCTGGTCAATGGTCAGCTCACTGTTCTCGATCAGAGCAAGACAGCCATCAATTACTTCGGTCAGGTTGTGAGGCGGGATATTGGTAGCCATACCTACCGCAATACCGCTAGAGCCATTGACAAGAAGGTTGGGGACCTTTGTTGGCATGACAGCCGGAATCTTCAAGGACCCGTCGTAGTTGTCTACCCAGTCGACGGTCTCCTTGTCCAGATCCGCCAGGATTTCATGGGTCATCTTGAACATACGGACTTCGGTGTATCGCATAGCGGCTGCAGAGTCGCCATCAACCGAACCGAAGTTGCCTTGACCATTCACCAGCATGTAGCGAAGGGAGAACGGCTGCGCCATACGTACAATAGTGTCGTATACCGCGGAGTCACCGTGTGGGTGGTATTTACCGATTACGTCGCCCACGACACGGGCGGACTTGAGATAAGGCTTGTTCCAATCGTTGCCTAGTTCACTCATGGCATAAAGCACACGGCGATGCACAGGTTTCAAGCCGTCGCGCACATCCGGCAATGCGCGTCCGACGATTACGCTCATTGCATAATCGAGGTAAGACTGTCTGAGTTCGTCTTCAATATTGACCGGGAGGATTTCTTTGGCCAGTTCGCCCATGAGAAGCCTGGTTCCTTAGTTTCAACACCCTGCGGGAAAGCGGTAAATACTACCACAAACCAAGGGTTGCCTGCGGTTCCCCGCAGGATATGTGTGAGTCGTTTTAAGCTGAAAAATCAATGCAACCGCTTGCGATTCATAAGCGCGGCCATTTTCTCGGCGGTAGGTCGTTCAATGACCCCCCGCTCAGTCACAATCGCATCAATCAAATCGGCCGGTGTTACATCGAAAACAGGGTTTATGGCATCCACATCTGCTGCAATCCGAACGCCACCAATCTCGAGCAGCTCTCGTCCTTCACGCTGCTCGATGGGGATGTCTTCACCGGACATCAGATTCATATCAATGGTTGAGCTTGGTGCCACAACCATAAAGCGCACACCATGGTGCATAGCATTGACAGCCAACTGGTAAGTACCAATTTTATTGGCCACATCACCATTGGCCGTGATTCGATCAGCTCCTACGATGACCCAGGAGATATTACCGGTTTTCATCAGATGAGCTGCCGCCGCATCGGCATTCAATGTGACTGGAATCCCCTCACCGGCAAGTTCCCAAGCAGTCAGACGAGCCCCCTGCAGCCAAGGACGTGTCTCATCAGCAAAAACCTTATCTACAAGCCCCGCTATGTGAGCCGCACGAATGACGCCCAGGGCAGTACCAAATCCACCCGTAGCCAGCGCTCCGGTATTGCAATGGGTCAAAAGCGTCTGAACGCCATCACCATGCTTACGGATCAACTCGACCCCAAGCTGTGCCATGGTCAGATTGGCTTCACGATCACTTTCGTGAATGGCAATAGCCTCCGCCTCAAGGGCCAAGAGTGCTTCTTCACCAGGCTTGAGTCGCTTCAGGCGCTCCCGCATCCGGTTAAGCGCCCAGAACAAATTAACGGCCGTAGGACGGGAATCAGCGAGCATTCGCATATCTTCATCCAGCGTCTGCAGCCAGTCTTCCCCCGACTGATGACGCATGCGAGCGCCTAACACCACACCATAAGCCGCACTGATACCAATCGCCGGCGCGCCTCGCACTACCATTTGCTTGATAGCCTCAGCCACGCCCGCTGCTGAGTCGTACGTGAGCCAGATTTCCTGCATAGGCAACAAGCGCTGATCCAGCAGATGCAGCACACCCTCTTTCCACTCGATAGCCTTGACCTTCTCTGCGGCCAGAAGTCGCTCGCGCATGATCACCCTCATCGCCTGAAACAAAACGTCAATTATACAGGGGTGACACATACCGCTGTGACAGGACATCGCTAATACGTGGGTTTATGGACGCTTTTATCGATAATCTGGCATGCCTGAGTCCCGCCATCAGGCTGACGCCAGTTATACTTTCATTTATTTGTCTTCAGGAAGTCTTTTCATGCCCGACACCGTAGCACTCGATCTGCTCCTTATCCCCACCTGGATTGTTCCAGTGGAACCGGCCGGGGTGGTACTGACTGACTACGCCATAGGCATAAAGGATGGACAAATTGCTGTACTTGCTCCCTGTTCGGATTTGCGACGCTATCAAGCTGCCGAACGGGTCGAACTGCCCGGCATGCTATTAAGTCCAGGCCTTATCAATATGCACGGTCATGCGGCGATGACATTGTTCCGTGGCCTTGCAGATGATCTTCCGCTCATGACCTGGTTACAAGAGCATATCTGGCCTGCTGAGGCCAAATGGGTAAGCGAAGATTTTGTCCGCGACGGGACTCGACTGGCGATTGCCGAACAGATCAAAGGCGGCATTACCTGTTTTTCAGATATGTATTTTTTCCCGCAAGTGGCATGCGAGGCTATCCACGAGTCAGGAATGCGCGCGCAAGTTACCCTGCCAATCATGAACTTTGCTGTTCCTGGCGCAAGAACCGCAGATGAGTCCATACGCCGGGGTCTTGAGCTGTTTGATGATTTAAAGCTGCATGAGCGCATCAAGGTTGCCTTTGGCCCTCATGCCCCTTACACCGTGAGCGATGACAAGCTGGCTAATGTTTTGATGCTGGCTGACCAGCTTGATGCGTGCATTCACATGCACGTCCACGAAACGGCTGGAGAAGTACAGGAAGCCATTGAAAAAACAGGAGAGCGTCCACTTACACGCTTACGCAGGCTGGGTCTGCTTGGGCCACGCTTCCAGTCGGTACACATGACACAGATCGATGAGGAAGACCTGGAAAACCTGGTTGAGACCAATACCCATGTTATCCACTGCCCAGAATCCAACCTCAAACTTGCCAGTGGTTTCTGTCCGGTCGAAACGCTTTGGCAGGCGGGGGTGAATGTTGCCATAGGCACGGATGGCGCAGCCAGCAACAACGACTTGGATCTTCTAGGCGAAACGCGTACTGCAGCCCTCCTCGCCAAGGCAGTCGCCAGCTCCGCAACCGCACTGGATGCACACAGAGCCTTGCGAATGGCTACGCTTAACGGCGCCCGCGCGCTGGGCCTTGAGCGCTGCCTGGGCTCACTGGAAGTGGGTAAGGCTGCCGATATGGTTGCCTTTGACATGAACGGACTGGCCCAGCAGCCTATTTATGATCCAGTGTCCCAGCTCATTTACGCCAGTAATCGTGACTGCGTGAAACACGTTTGGGTGGGTGGACGCCCCGTGTTGAAAGACGGCAGTCTGACCCGAATAGATGAACAAGAACTGATAGAGAACGCACGTGCGTGGGGCCGGAAAATAGCAGCTCGCTAACCAAGCGCCCAATCAGCTGTAGGCTCATCAGGCAGATGCCAGACCATAAAAGCATCTGCATAACGAATTTAGAGAATGGAGTGTAATGGATGTCCAACGTCGATAATGCCGAGATCGCCAAATTCGAAGCCCTCGCTTCTCGCTGGTGGGATCGAGAAAGTGAATTCAAGCCGCTCCACGACATCAACCCACTGCGCGTCAACTGGATCGACCAGCATGCCAACCTTGCCGGCAAGAAAGTGCTGGATGTCGGTTGCGGTGGCGGCATCCTGAGCGAAGCCATGGCTGTGCGCGGTGCAGACGTCACTGGAATTGATATGGGCGAAGCGCCCCTTTCAGTGGCGCAACTCCACCAGCTGGAGTCTGGAGTCCCTGTCAGCTACCGCCGTATCACTGCTGAGGACCTGGCGGCTGAAGCACCAGGCACATATGACGTCGTTACCTGCATGGAGATGCTCGAGCACGTTCCCGACCCAGCATCTGTGATTCAAGCATGCAAGACGCTGGTCAAACCGGGCGGCCATGTCTTTTTCTCCACGATCAACCGCAATCCCAAATCCTATCTGTTTGCCATCGTAGGCGCCGAGTATGTCCTGCGCCTGCTGCCACGCGGCACTCATGATTTCCGCAAGTTTATTCGTCCATCTGAGCTAGGCGCATGGTGCCGCAATACCGGGCTAAACGTGCGGGATGTCATTGGCATGACGTATAACCCCATCACCAAGGTCTACAAGCTTGGCAATGATGTCGACGTGAACTACATGCTACGCACCGTTCGCGAGGAGTAATAGGATGCGAATCAAAGCGGTCCTGTTTGATATGGACGGCACACTGCTCGATACGGCACCTGATTTCATTGCCGTCATTCAGGCCATGCGAGCGGATAGAGGCTTACCCGCTGTCAATGAAAAGAGTGTTCGTGACGTGGTTTCCGGTGGTGCACGAGCCATGGTTGCCAGTGCATTCCAAATAGATCCTTTAAGTGATGCCTTTGAGCCGTTGCGCCTGGACTTTCTTGAGCGCTACCAGCATCACTGCGCAGTTCACTCACACCTATTCGAAGGTATGGCAGAGCTACTGGCAGATCTTGAGCGAGCCCGCGTGACGTGGGGCGTGGTTACAAACAAACCCGTCCGTTATGCAGAGCCCATCATGCAGGCCCTCGGCCTTGCAGAACGATCAGCCGTTTTAATCTGTCCGGATCATGTCACACACAGCAAACCTAACCCTGAGCCTGTTCTGCTTGCCTGCAAACAGATCAACATTGATCCACAAGCTGTCATCTTTGTAGGTGACGACCGTCGTGATATCGAATCTGGACGTGCGGCAGGTACCAAAACAGCAGCGGTGAGGTTTGGGTATATTCATCCTGACGATAACCCTGCTTACTGGGGTGCCGATTTGGTAGTTGATCATCCACTTGAGCTGCGTGATGCCTTAGACCGCGCTATTTGCGGCTGTTAAAAAGTAAGGCCGCTCGCAGGGGCGGTCGGGAGTTACGATGTTTGAATACACTGCGCGCCCAGATCTTCTTAAAAATAGAGTCATCCTTGTTACAGGCGCTGGTCGAGGCATTGGACGAGCAGCTGCGAAAACCTATGCCGCCCATGGCGCGACGGTCCTTTTATTAGGAAGGTCCGAGGAAAACCTAAACGCGGTCTATGATGAGATCGAAGCCGCCGGCCATCCACAAGCCGTTGTAGTTCCTTTCGACCTTGAAACAGCGCAGCCCGAGCAGTTCGAAGAACTGGCTGCAATGGTTGAAACGGAACTTGGCCAGCTTGATGGTCTTTTACACAATGCAGGCATTCTGGGACCTCGCGCCTCTGTTGAGCAGACAAGCGGGGAAGCCTTCATGCAAGTCATGCAAATCAATGTCAACGCTGTCTTTATGTTGACGCGCGCCCTACTACCACTACTCAGGCAGTCAAAGGACGCTTCGATTGTCTTTACATCAAGCAGTGTAGGTCGTAAAGGACGTGCTTATTGGGGAGCATACGCCGTTTCGAAATTTGCCAATGAAGGCCTTATGCAAGTAGTTGCTGACGAAATGGATGGCACCGCAGCAGTTCGCGCCAACAGCATCAATCCCGGCGGAACCCGAACCGATATGCGCGCCCTCGCCTATCCAGCTGAAAATCCTACGCGTAACCCAACGCCTGAGGAAATCATGCCGGTGTACCTTTATCTGATGGGACCTGACAGCGCCCATGTGAATGGGCAAGCGTTCGACGCTCAGGGCTAAGAAAGCGGAAACGAAAAAGGATGAACATGGAGGGTGCTCATCCTTGAATCAATTAGCGGCCGGCGCGTGACTCGCGGATATAGAAACGCGCCTTCTGGGCATTTTGAACACACCCATTATAAGCTTCGACCTGCTGTTGAGTCTTGGCTGTTGAGATCAGGCCCAATGCCTTGGAATAGCTGACCGTTCCTGCAAACCCTTCAGTCTTGGCTATATCCAGCTCTTTCCAGGCAGCACTCACTTCAGTCGCACAGCTATCTCGATTAACTGTTTTGGCTGCACAACCAGCAAGCACCAGTGCTACGACAGGCATCATTGCAAGATAGCGATTCATGACTTGACTCCTTCAATGGATAAGTAAATCCAGCGCACTAAAGACCGCTTTTTAACTAGCCTGTTCAACGGTTTACCTTGAGATAGGTCACGACTTCCTGCTGGTTCCCAGCAAAGAGAATGCGCCCTGACTTGTTCTCGCGCTGATAGGCATACATAGGATCGTAGTACTCGGCCAATAACGCTCGGATCCACTCGCGATGCTGTCCTACATCGCCACTGGACAACTGCACAGCCAGCGCTTCACCCATGATTTCATCCAGCCGCTGGTAACGCTCGCCCCCAAGCCTTTTGGCAATATTCGAAAGACTTTTGCGAAGCTGCTCGGCAAATAAGCTGAAGCCATTATCCTGGCCATGCTCACGGCTGAACTCGGCCGCCAGATCAACCACATAATCCTTGAGTATCCGCTCGACACGGCCTTCTAGCGTATCCTCTAGCCATACCATCGGAAAATGCTGCATAGCCTGGTGTAGTTCAAAAGGCAATGAACAACGCCCGATCAGCCGCGATTCGTCCTCTAGTACAAAACGTCCCTGTCCATTGGCACGACGCTTCAACAAGTCAATGGCGAGACTGTTCTCAAAATCAATTTGCGATGGCTGTAGCGTCGCGCGCTTACCAAAGCTTGAGCCACGGTGGTTGGCATGTCCCTCCAGATCAACGCTATCGTCGAGCTGGGCGATGACTTCTGTCTTGCCAGTCCCGGTCATCCCACCCACCAATACAAAACGACACTCCTCAACCGCTTGAAGCAGTGACTCCATGAGAAATGTACGTAAGGCCTTATAACCACCGGCTACTCGTGGATACGCAATACCCGCCTCGCTAAGCAGCCATTGTTGAGCAATTTGCGAGCGAAGCCCTCCCCGAAAGCAGTACAGGTAACCCTCTGGGTTGTTCCGTGCAAAATCAGCCCACGCCTGAATACGCGCTTCCTTTATCCGTCCAGAAACCAGTGAATGCCCAAGCTCCAACGCTGCCTGCTGGCCTTTCAACTTATAACAAGTGCCAACCTTCTGCCGTTCAACATCGTCCATCAGCGGCCGGTTAACTGCACAGGGAAACGCGCCCTTGGAATACTCCACAGGTGCGCGTACGTCCATCAGTGGAGCGCCTGAAAGGAACAGGGAGCGATAATCCCGGGCGTCATCACGCATCAATACACCTCGACCGCATGGCGCTGTCGATCAATCATTTCACCAATTGGCTGAAGCGACAGACCTAACTCATTAGCCACTGATATAAATTCAGACTCATCCTGTGGATCGACTGCAATCAGGAGTCCACCACTGGTTTGGGGATCACATAAAAGCAATTTCTGTTGTTCAGGTAAGGAGGCGATACGATCACCATAGCTGTCAAAATTACGCAGTGTGCCTCCAGGCACACAACCCAGCTCCAGATATTGCTCAACCATAGGCAAGCGAGGAACCGCGCTGTAATCGACTCGAGCCGTCAGACCGCTGCCATCCGCCATCTCTACCAGGTGCCCTAGCAGGCCGAAGCCCGTCACATCTGTCATTGCCTTGACACCAGCCAATTTACCAAAGCGGCTGCCCGGCTTGTTGAGCTGACACATCCAGTCCCGCGCGACCCCCTTGTCTTCCTGGCGCAACTTGGATTTTTTCTCAGCTGTAGTGAGAATGCCAATGCCAAGCGGCTTGGTCAGAAACAGCTTGCAGCCTAGCGAAGCAGTGTCATTGCGCTTCATGTTTCGCTTTTCGACAACGCCTGTTACGGCCAAACCAAAAATAGGCTCAGGCGCGTCGATGGAGTGTCCGCCAGCCAACGGTATACCGGCTTCGTCGCATACCTTACGCCCTCCGGCTACGACCTCACGTGCGACCTCTGGCGCAAGCACGTTAACCGGCCAGCCCAGGATTGCGATAGCCATCAGGGGGTCACCGCCCATGGCATAGATATCGCTGATGGCATTAGTGGCCGCGATTCGCCCGAAATCAAACGGATCATCCACGATTGGCATAAAGAAATCCGTTGTAGAGACCACGCCACGCTCAGCATCAAGCGCATATACCGCCGCATCGTCCCTTGAGGCATTTCCCACCCAGAGATTTGGATCCAGATGCTGGGCCCCACTGCCGGCTAGGATGATTTCCAATACCTTAGGCGATATTTTGCAACCACACCCGGCTCCATGGCTGTACTGGGTAAGACGAATAGGCTCGGACATAGATACTCCGCTAAAAAGCTAAGGCTTTCATACGCGCGAGGCGCGCTTACATGAGAAACGAGTAAAAATATTCTAACAAAGCCTGGGCAGGATCAGGTTCCTGACAGTGCCATAAATCAAATAAACCAAGCCAGCATACGCTTGTGAGTTAGCCGGTTCGAGACCTTGTAAAGATTGAGATTATGGAACTGACAGCATACTTAGGAGGACAAAATGTCGCGAAATAGCTGCTACAACCAAGCACCCAAGCACCCAAGCGATGAGTATCAATAATTTTAATCCACAGAAGCTGTGGATAAGTTCGTGGAAAAGATGGTGGAAAGCATCGCGACGCCAGTAGCCATGCGACCTTTAACTAAACTGTCGCTTTTTTAGACAATTCATAAATTCTCTTCCTTTTCAGGCATTTATATTTTTTAAATAGTGTTATGCGTGCTGCCATGCCTACTTGACATTACGTCAGACTGTGTTTTAGCAAGGTGTGCATATCTCATTACAGTAAGACTACAGCCTGTTCTGCCAGCCCCTTTCAGGTAGGATGAGCGCGTTTTATATTTTGGATTATTCAATGCCTGTTTCATCAATCGAATCCAGCTCAGTACCCGCCCGCGCGTGGCTACTCCTGCTAGGCCTCTTTCTAGTAGCACTCAACCTCAGGCCAGCGTTGTCGAGCCTTTCGCCCTTACTTCGCCAAATCGAAGCCTCGACGGGTTTATCCAGCTCTGCTGCAGGACTACTAACCACTGCGCCAGTACTTTGTCTCGGCTTGTTCGCCCCACTGGCACCTCGCCTTTCTCGCTGGCTAGGTAGCGAAAGGACGATACTGGTTATACTGCTCACATTGGCTGGCGGTATTGTTTTACGTAGCCTGCTTCCACCTACCGGGCTCTTCATAGGGAGTCTTCTTGCCGGAGCCAGCATTGGCATCATCGGCGTTTTACTCCCTGGCATTATCAAGCGGGATTTCCCAAAGCAGGCTGGCATGCTTATGGGGGCCTATACCATGGCGCTTTGCCTGGGCGCCGCACTTGCTGCAGGTGCAACCGCTCCGCTTGAACATATGTTTAATGATCTTTGGCAACCCGCTCTAGCCTTCTGGGCCATTCCAGCAATTCTAGCCGCTATCGTCTGGTTGCCGCAGGCTCGTGCCAATCATCACGCCAATAGCCAGAAATGGTATGTGGTGGGCCTTTGGCAAGATCGATTAGCCTGGCAAGTTACCCTGTACATGGGGTTGCAATCGTCACTTGCATACATCGTATTTGGTTGGCTGCCCTCAATCCTGATAGATCGAGGCCTAAGCGCTGTAGAAGCTGGGCTCATGCTGTCAGTTTCAGTGCTGTTGCAGTTACTGACTGCTCTTATTACCCCCTGGCTGGCCACACGCGGCAAAGATCAACGCCTGGCTATTATCCTGGTGCTAAGCATGACACTAACAGGACTTCTTGGGTGCCTGTACGGCTCGCTTGGCAGCCTCTGGCTCTGGGCATGTATCCTGGGTCTTGGCCAAGGCGGGACGTTTAGCATTGCATTGGCTCTTATCGTATTGCGCTCGCCTGATGCACATATTGCGGCTCGTCTATCAGGGATGTCCCAAGGCGTGGGTTATACATTGGCGGCTATGGGCCCCCTGCTGGTGGGCGTAATTCACGACATGACCCATGGCTGGAACAGTGTAGGCATCCTGTTTATTGGGATTGCTCTTTCGGCTGCACTATTTGGTCTATTGGCGGGACGCAATCTGCATGTACAGGCCAAAAGTCTTCCATTGTAACCAGCCAGAGCGAAGCTAACGTCTTGTTCAGCCTCGCTCAACCCTATGGCTTAGGTGGCTGGTCGGCAGCCCCTGCCATCCAGTCACGGATCAGGTTGTAGGCAACAGCTAGAAGAATAGGCCCGAGAAAGAGCCCCATAAAGCCAAATGCCAGAAGCCCCCCAAACACGCCAAGCAGCACCACCACCAGCGGTAGGTCACCTCCTCGGCTGATAAGGTAGGGCTTGAGGATATTATCAACGCCACTAATAACGAACAGCCCCCAGAGCCCCAGGAATATGGCATATCCGTATTCCTGCTGAAGCACAAGCCAGATTGTTGAGGGGATCCAGACCAATGGAGGTCCAACCGGAATCAGGCTTAAGGCAAAGGTCAGCAACCCTAGCCCCAATGCACCCGGAACGCCGGCGATCATAAGACCTGTTACAGCCAAGACACCCTGGGCTGCTGCTGTTCCCAGAATGCCATTGACGACGCGATGCACGGTACCGCCAACCAGCTGCATATAATGACCAGCCTGTGCACCAATGAGCCTGATGAGCGCTTTCTCAGCCAAGGTAGCCAGCCGTGGTCCGTCTCGGTAGAAGAAAAATACCAGAACCAGACTTAGCGCTAGCTCCAAAAAGCCGCCACCAACACGTGCACTTCGCGCCAGAAGCCAATTACCTACCTGCCCTAAATAGGGTTTTAAGCTGTCAAAGTAGGCAGCACCCCGAGCATCCAGGGCTTGCCATAGGCTGGCCAGCCTGTCACCAATAAGAGGTAGTCGGACGATCCATTCGGGCACTGGAGGCAGTCCACCTACTTGAATGCTACGGATCAACTCGATGGTTCCATGCAAATGATCGGCTAGTCCCATACCAACCCATACAAGCGGTAATGCTACAAGCAATATCCAGCCAATAGTAAGAACTGCAGCGGCTACCGTATTGCGACCGTTGAGTCTACGAGTCATACCTCGCATCAGAGGCCAACTGGCATAAGCCAGTACAGCAGCCCAAAAGAGTGCTGACATGAATGGCAGCAGCACCCAAAGGCAGGCACCAAGCAAGGATAGAAGAAGTATCCTGACAAGCAGGCGGTCATGCTCATACATAGACGGGGGTAACTGAGGAGACTGACCAGCAGGAAGCCGCATAAAAATTCCTAAGATGACAATCGAGTCATGCCCTGCTTAATCGAGTTCCGTTGGATGAGCAGGTGAGGCAATGGCGAGAGCTTACCGCTGGGACAGTCGCCTGTCGCCAGGCAAACACGCTTAGATCAAGGCTGCAGATAGAGTCCCGGCTCACGGCCTGGATCGACCTCAAGGCGGGCCGCTCGTATTCGTCTAGCCAGCAATGCCTTTTCCCACTCACCGGCCTGCTGCCCTCCGATGATAACTCTGGCGCCAGCATCTAAATTAAGGCATTGCGCTATTAGGTCCAGCCAGATTCCGTCTGGTGTGTCAGCTAAGGCCGGAAGATGCAATTCACCATCCTGCCGCAACTGGCGGAGCAAGGTAGCAGGACTTGCCACTAGCGTGCCTAGAGATGTAGAAGCCTCTAGTTGCTCAACATGCAGATAAGCTTTGCGGTTGCCTCGCGTAATGGCATAAAGGGCCAGCAGCGTATCATCATGTGGAGGAGCAAGGCGCAGCAGTAGATAAGCCTGCTGTTCATCTGGCCCATAAAGCTGTGATTTACCAAAAATAGTATTGGCAATGACATTACTGGAACCGCAGTCTCGGCCCTCGCACCATGATAGAGGTATAGCGGACTGCTTATGCAGTACTCTCCGCACCTCATTAAGTGCTACAACGGGGTCATGTCCGCGCGGCAGCTCGTAGGTTAGAGTAATGAGTTCACCCTCAGCCTGAACGCTACTTTCCAGGCGTAACCTTCCTCCAATACGACTGACAGCCCCCTGCGGATACGTTCTCTCGGCAGGGCCGGCCTTTTTATAGTCAACAATTTCAGCATGAGCCGGCCGTGTTAAAACTGGAAGGTCGACACTGCCTGCTATATCCGCCGCCACTGCAGCGCATGTCATAACCCCTAGGCCAAGCGCAAGAAAAAGTCGCATAGTTATTAACGGATCACCCTGTATTGGTTGAAGACATATGATAGACAATGCGCGGAATATGCCCGTTGGGACTCAGACGTAAAACAAGCGGAGCCTTTTGCTCCCTCTTCCCATGATTCAGACACAGACCTGACAGAGTAAATGGAAAGCCTCAAGGGCAGCGGAAACCTTCTGTCATTGGATGTAGCGGTTGTGTATAAATCGATCACCATCGAATCCTTGATGCGGGAAGACTCATCAATACGTCTAGACGAGTCAAGTAGCAGCGAAAAAGCGATTGAAACAATCTGCTACCGCCCTTGCTCCAACCTCCGTGTCCAGGTGCAAATGATGCCCTCCTGGCAAGTGAGTAACTTCACAGGAGTTAAGCCCTTTCAGGAGCGTGTCGATATCCGGGATATTGACAAGCAACCCTTCGCCAGCCACAACAAGACTTGTTGGGCACTGCACTTTATTAATAAATGCTAATGCCTGATCTCTTGTCAGGCGGAGCGTTGCTGGCAAGGTCAGACGGGCATCCGATCGCCATGTATATCCACCGGGGATAGGCATCAACCCCCGCTCCGCCAGTAGCTCGGCGGCCTCCATACTGACCGAGCCTACTCCTTTCAGCCTGGCTTGAGCAGCCTGCTGAACGGTTTCATAGACCGGCTTGCGCTTATTAGGCAAATTGAGCTGAGCGCGCAAGGCATTGCCCAACTTTTCAGGCGCCTCATCTGGCTCGGTCGTATAAGGTAGCAAACCATCGATCAAGGCCAAACGTTCTATGCGCTCAGGTAAGGCTGCCGCAAAGAGCACCGAAATAATCGCGCCGAGTGAATGACCTAGTAGAGAGAAGCGTTCCCAGCCCAGCTGCTCTGCTGCCATCAGTACATCCTGCACATAATCCTGGAGCAGATAGCCAACACCGGCAGGCCGATGAGCTGATAAGCCGTGCCCTGGCAGATCGATTGCGACAATCCGCAAACCTTCCAGATGGGGGGCAAGGCGGGAAAACGTCATAGCATTATCAAGCCAACCATGTAAGGCCAATACAGGCTGCCCATCTTCCGGGCCGAATAAGCGAGCGGCCAGTTCAAGGTGAGGTAGGTTAAGGCGCAACTCCTGTACATGGGCAGTCATGTCTAGCTCTCATGGTTGATTTCCAACTCAGACAATACCGCAAGAGGATAGGCTTCGCAGAAAGAATGGATACAACAAGACTTCCCCGTCGGCCATGAAATACCTATGCATAGAACAGCGGGCGAAGGGCCAGCCATGGTGCGCGTTCAAAAGCTGGCCCAAACGCAAGATCAAGAGGAAATGCGGCTTTCCGGGATAACGGCTACGGTCAAACGAGAAATACAGGTCGCGCGCCCAGCTTCATCAGACAGGCGAATATCCCATACATGTGTGCTTCGTCCTAAATGTATGGGTCTTGCCACAGCCGTTACGCGCCCACTTCTGACGGCGCGCAAGTGGTTAGCATTGACCTCAAGGCCTACGCAGGAATACTGGCTTCTGTCGATACACAGCAAACTCGCAATAGAACCTACTGTTTCGGCCAAGACAACAGACGCGCCTCCATGGAGCAGCCCAAATGGCTGATGAGTGCGCTCGTCTACCGGCATGCTCGCTGTAAGCGAATCATCATCGTAAGCTTCAAAGCGGATATCCACACGCTCGCATATAGTGTTTCGCAAGCTTTCGTCCAGAGCAGCAAGGTCCGGCTCAGTAAACCAGATACTCATTCCGAGCACTCCAAACAGGCGATTGAAGCAACACTTGAGGCAAGAGCTAACATAGCGACCCTCTTTTTGTTAGAAATTGTGGAATCGTCGAAAGCGTTAGGGGTGGAAAAGCTCAATCAATTCCATAGCCCCTGCAATGGGCAGCTCTCCTTCAAGCACAGCCAACGACCCCGTAGCCATGCTCAGCGGTTGCTGACGATTTCCGTACACCAAAAAACCCGCCAAATCACTAACGAAGGGATTATGAGTAGCCAGCAGAATATTTCTGCCAGAAAGACTATCCAAATGATCGATAGCCTTACTGACATCATCATCAGGTGTTATCCAAGGTAAGGTAACAATAGGCTCCTTATACGCCAGAACTTCCTTTACCAGCTCAGCTGTCTGCTGAGCTCGAACGTATGGACTGGCATAAATCGCATCAATACCCTTCCCTAGCAGTCGTGCAGCGCTGCGTCTGACCTCATCACGCCCCTTCGCGGTCAACGGCCTGAACTCATCCCCTTCTGCACGAGGCTCAGCCTCGCCGTGCCGCAGCAACCAAAGCCTCATATCTGCTCCTCTTGTACAGTGGCCGTGCTAGCAGGCCAGTCAGCGATAGGCCATGGTTTTTCTTCCGTAGCAAACGTTCCAAAACGGACAATCTGTGCCAGATAGCGGGAAAGATTTAAACCAAACTCACTCAATGCGTTACTTGGCCTGCCCTTAACGAGGCGGCAAACAAGCTGAACAACCACCACACCTGCAAAAATGTATTGAGCTACCAACCATACAAACAGAAAAAGCACCATCCAAATAAGACGCAGTGCCACGCTTTCGCGCTCATGGGTATCAGCTGACATATCTTCTCCTAGGCTTCAGGGCCCATCGGCAAATAAAAATCGACATCGGTTTTAGGTTCTCCACGCATTAGCGCAGCAATGACCTGATCCAGAGTGCGAGACTCAAATAGAACCGCATACAGGCCTTGCACCAGCGGCATATACACGCCTAGCTCATCAGCCTTTTCCTTCAAGACACGCAAGGTATTGACCCCCTCTGCAGTTTCACCCATTCGGGCAATAGCTGCCTCAAGCGTAAGGCCCTCGCCAAGCGCATGTCCTACCTGATAGTTGCGGCTTTTAGAAGACGAACAGGTGACGATAAGATCACCTACTCCGGCCAACCCCATGAAAGTGGTGGGACTGGCGCCCTGCTGTACGGCGAATCGCGTCATTTCAGCCAGGGCGCGAGTGATCAGCATGCTGCGTGTGTTTTCACCCATATTCAGTGCCGCGGCCAGCCCTGCCATGATGGCATACACATTTTTCAATGCCCCGGCCAACTCAACGCCTAGCCGATCACGACTGGCATAGACTCTGAAAGTGCGACCATGCAAAATAGATTGCACCTGCTGACAGAGCGCTTCATCTTCACTGGCAATGACAGTAGCCGTCAGCGCATGCTCTGCAATCTCTCGCGCCAGGTTTGGTCCTGAAATGACACCAATCCGTGCTTTTGGCGCAACTTCTTCAAGGATCTGACTCATCAACTTGAAGCTATGGGCTTCAATCCCCTTGGTTAGACTCACCAACGCCTTACCCGTCAGGCGGTCGGCTACCGGCGCAAGAACATGCCGTAAGGCGCTTGAGGGCAAAGCAACAAACACCATGTCGCATTCCAGGGCAAGATCAAGATCACATCCTGGCTCAACTAACTGATGCACCTTGATGCCTCTCAAGTAACGCGGATTCTCGCGAACTTGACGAATGGCTTCAGCCTGCTCAGGATCACGCATCCAGAGTCTTACAGGATGACCATTTTCCGCCAGCAGATTGGCCAGGGCCGTTCCAAAACTGCCACCACCCAACACGGCTATAGGTTGCTTTACACTCATCGGGTTATCCATTTATATCGCAATGTGCGACGGTATCTACATTATACGAAGCCCCTATTTAACATTCCGCCCTCTTTTATTGAACCATGTGTAATTCCGTATCCTTCTGCTATGAAGATGGACGTTAACCCCACAACGGCCAGAATGGCCTATTGTAGTAAGAGCATCGAGCTCAAGGCTCACGGAGAACGCTCTATTGGATAAGCGACGCGGCTGGGGCATACGTACCCGCACTTTAGCCATCAGCCTGGGACCTGCCCTGATTATTACACTGGTACTGACGGGCTACTTCACATATGCGCGCCTTCAGGATTTGCATCACGAGCTCAGTCATACGGGCCAGCTGATTGCAATTCAATTGGCATCTGCGAGTGAGTATGGGGTTTCAACCGACAACCTTCCAATGCTGCGTAACCTTTTGGAAGCTACACTGGCGACCCGTTATGTTCGATTCATCGAAATCCGCGACCGCCAAGAACGCATCATTATGTATGCGCATAATCCGCCCCCTAATGCACAATCGGCCTCGCAGGTAGAGATATTTCACGCCAGCATCAGCCGCTCTGGCACTCCGAATTCGAATGGATCCCTTGGCCGTGTTGCGGTAGGTGTGACCAACGAAGCCTTTCATGAGCGTCAACAAGCCATTTTGACGAAGGCCGGCGCATTGGCTCTATTAGCCCTAGGGCTTACGTTTCTATTGGCCTGGCGCCTGGCTAAACGCCTTTCAGCGCCGCTGAGCGACATGGGACGCACTGTCAATGCCATTCGTGCGGGTGACTATCACAGCCGCCTGCCGGTATCGGACAACTCCGAAATGGGCGTTCTGGCACATCTGATCAACGACCTTGCACAGGCCTTGCAACGGGCCAGCGAAGAGCAGCAACGCAGCATCGATCAACTGGTTGCAGCACGCGAAGAAGCCGAGCAAGCGAACCGGGCCAAATCAGACTTTTTAGCCATGATGAGCCATGAGCTTCGTACGCCACTCAACGGCGTCCTGGGCATGCTGCAGCTTCTCGAGACAACAGAGCAGTCTAGCGAGCAAAGCGAATACACAAGCCTTGCTACTGAATCTACAGAGCATCTATTGAAAGTGATCAATGATGTCTTGGATTTTTCACGCATCGAGCGTGGCGCCCTGGAATTAGAAAGCATACCGTTCAATCTGGCTGACCTGATTACAGGATCAGTACAAGTCTTTCAGCACAGCGCAACACAGCGTGGGCTGCATCTGACACTCGAAGGCGCTGAAAATATGGAACGCCTTGAGGTTACTGGAGATCCAACGCGGCTAAGGCAGATCCTCGTCAATCTGGTTGGAAATGCACTTAAATTTACAGAAAGCGGCTCCATTGGGGTGAAATGCCATTGCCAGCCGCTGGATGAACGCCTGCTTTGGCTCACCTGCTCCGTACATGATAGTGGCATAGGTATTTCAGCTGAACAGCTAGAGCGTATGTTTGATGCGTTTCAACAGGCTGATCCAACTATTAGCCGACGCTACGGTGGCACAGGCCTGGGGCTTTCGATCGCCCGCACACTTGCGGAGCGAATGGGGGGCTCACTGCATGCCATGAGTCAGGAAAGCCAAGGATCGACCTTTACGCTTGAACTGCCCCTTCCATTCCGGCATGTCAAGCAGACAGAGCGTAACCAATCACCCATTCAGGAGGTTCAGGTTAACGGCTTGAACGTCCTGCTGGTCGAAGATAACCCCGTCAATCAGACAGTTATCGAAGCCATGTTACGCAGCCTAGGGTATCATATCACCATCGCGGGGGATGGTGCCCAGGCGGTAAGTCTGGCCGAGCAGCAGTCTTTTAGTGCAATTCTCATGGATTGTCGGCTGCCGGTACTGGATGGTTACCAAGCTACTCGCTTGATCCGCCAACAGTCAGCTGGGCCTGCTGTTCCTATTATCGCGCTAACGGCCAATGCGCTGCAGGGAGATCGGGAAAATTGCCTGGCCGCAGGAATGAATGACTACCTGGCAAAACCCTTCAAGCGCGCTGACCTTCAGCAGATGCTGCAGCGCTGGATTAGCCAGCCCGATCGATCCCAAGGAGCAGCGTCCTTGTAATCGAAGATGCATCACTATTGGAGTATTTGATCTCCAACGTGCACAATTCGTCTTTCGCGAGGTTTTACCGCCTCGCTGTGACTTTCAAAATGGCTTGGCTGTCTATGTGGTGGCTGTCTAATAGCGAGAGCGACATTATAATCGCCGACATTGATCACCAGGCCAGCTACAGGAGCTTGCATGACCAAACAACACGCCTTCACCCACGAAGACTTGCTGCGCTGCAGCCGTGGCGAGCTATTCGGTCCGGGTAATGCGCAACTGCCCGCCCCAAACATGCTGATGATTGACCGTATTACTCATATCAGCGATGTAGGCGGCAAGTACGGTAAGGGTGAACTGGTCGCCGAGCTGGATATCAATCCAGACCTCTGGTTCTTTAAATGCCATTTCGAAGGTGACCCGGTAATGCCGGGCTGCCTGGGTTTGGATGCCATGTGGCAACTGGTAGGCTTCTACCTTGGCTGGCAGGGTAACCCCGGCCGCGGCCGAGCGCTGGGCTCGGGAGAAGTCAAGTTTTTTGGCCAAGTCCTGCCCACAGCCAAGAAAGTGACCTACAACATACATATCAAGCGTACCATCACACGTTCGCTGATCCTTGCCATCGCAGATGGTACGGTCAGCGTTGATGGTCGCGAAATTTACTCGGCCGAAGGTCTTCGTGTCGGCCTATTCACTTCAACAGAAAGTTTCTAAGGGTCTTTCCGCATGCGTCGCGTCGTGATCACCGGCTTGGGCATCGTTTCCTGCCTCGGCAATGACAAAGACACCGTTTCCGCCAACCTGCGCGCAGGTCGTCCCGGCATTCGTTTCAATCCGGAATATGCCGAAATGGGGCTTCGCAGCCAAGTGTCCGGGTCCGTCGACCTGAACCTAGAAGAGCTGATCGACCGCAAGGTCAAGCGCTTCGTAGGTGATGCAGCTGCCTATGCCTATTTGGCTATGGAACAGGCTGTTAAAGACTCAGGCTTGACCGAAGAGCAGGTTTCAAATCCACGCACCGGCCTAATTGCCGGCTCTGGGGGCGCTTCCACGTTCAACCAGATGGAAGCGTTGGATATCCTGCGTGAAAAAGGTGTAAAGCGCGTTGGCCCTTATCGGGTAACCCGCACCATGAGCAGTACGGTTTCCGCCTGTCTTGCAACTCCATTCAAGATCAAGGGCCTGAACTACTCCGTAGCGTCTGCCTGCGCCACCAGTGCTCACTGTATTGGCCTGGCCATGGAGCAGATTCAGCTTGGCAAACAGGACGTCGTATTTGCTGGCGGCGGTGAAGAGGAACACTGGTCTCAGTCCTTCCTGTTTGATGCCATGGGCGCCCTTTCCAGCCAGTACAACGAAACGCCTGAAAAGGCTTCTCGTGCGTACGACGCCAACCGTGACGGCTTCGTCATCGCGGGCGGTGGCGGCATGGTTGTGGTTGAAGAGCTGGAGCACGCCCTTGCACGCGGCGCCAAAATCTATGCAGAAATCGTAGGATACGGTGCAACATCTGACGGTTATGACATGGTCGCCCCAAGTGGCGAAGGCGCTGCACGCTGCATGCGCCAGGCGATGTCTACAGTAGATGCACCGATCGACTACCTGAATACTCATGGCACCTCTACTCCAGTGGGCGACGTTGCCGAGATCAAAGCGGTACGTGAAGTCTTTGGCGACAAGGCTCCTGCTATTAGTTCTACCAAAAGCCTTTCGGGTCACTCACTGGGTGCTGCCGGTGTCCATGAAGCTATCTACTGCATGTTGATGATGGAAGGTAACTTCATTGCTGGCTCCGCCAACATTGATGAGCTCGACCCTCAAGTAGCAGATCTGCCAGTTCTTCGCGAAACTCGCGAGAATGCCAAGCTGGACGTCGTCATGAGTAACAGCTTTGGTTTTGGCGGCACCAACGCTACGCTGATCCTCAAGCGTTGGAACAGTTGATTAGGCAAGTGCTATAGCGTCTAAAAAAGCCCGCACAATGTGCGGGCTTTTTTACAGCTAAAACATGACCTTAGACGAATTTTTTAAAAATTTAGCCTATGGCTGAATCGATTTCTGCGCGTTTCATAATTATTATTTCGCGCTGATTGAACCGAAACGGCTTGGATCAATCATATGCGAGCTTTAAACGGGCGTTTATTTGAGTCGCCTACCCTTTTGGAGAGAAGATGAATAATTCCAACGAAGTTCCAAATTATAGAGGCCCTCTGTCGGTACTTACCGTACTGTTCTTCATGTGGGGATTGATTACCTCACTGAACGATATTCTGGTTCCTCACCTCAAGGCTGTATTCACGCTGAGCTATGTTCAAGCCTCGATGATTCAGTTCTGTTTCTTTACCGCATACTTCATCGTCTCGTTTCCAGCGGGTCGCCTGGTTGAGGGGCTTGGCTACAAGAAGGGAATTATTTTTGGCTTGTGCGCAGCCGCTGTCGGCTGCTTGCTCTTTTATCCAGCAGCCGGCGCACACTCTTACGCCTTCTTCCTGCTAGCCCTGTTTGTGCTGGCTGGCGGCATTACCATATTGCAGGTAGCCGCTAACCCCTACGTTACCGTGCTAGGCAAGCCTGAAACCGCCGCAAGCCGTTTGACGCTTACTCAAGCTTTCAACTCCCTGGGCACTACAGTAGGCCCGCTGATTGGCGCCGTGACCATTCTGGCGCTGGTTGAGCACAGTACGGATGCGTCCTCGGTACAGATGCCTTATGTCATCCTGGCCGGTATGCTTCTAGCAATTGCCGTGATCATCAGCTTCATCAAGCTACCCCAGATCAAGGGCGGCAACGATGAAGTTCAACCTCAGAACACCACTCCGAAGCAAGAAGCCAAAAGCGTCTGGCAATATAAGCATCTTCTTCTAGGGGTTGTTGGTATCTTCATGTATGTAGGCTCCGAAGTATCCATCGGCACCTACCTCATCAGCCTAATGGAGAGCCCTGACGTTGCAGGCCTGTCAAGCGATGTTGCTGGTCGTTACTTGGCGCTGTACTGGGGTGGCGCAATGGTTGGCCGCTTTATTGGTGGCGTGGTCATGGCCCGTGTGAGACCCAACTACGTACTCGCCTTCAATAGCATTGCAAACGTTGTGTTGCTGGCAATTGCCATGGCAGTAAGCGGCAAGGTGGCAATGTGGGCCTTGCTATGCATGGGCCTGTTTAACTCCATCATGTTCCCGACTATTTTCTCCCTGGCTCTGGATGGCCTAGGCAAGTTCACCGGCAAAGGCTCTGGCCTCCTGTGCATGGGCATTGTTGGCGGTGCACTGATTCCGTTTATTCAGGCTATGTTTGCTGACTCTCTCGGTCTTCTGATGTCGTTCTTCGTCCCGATGGTAGGCTACGTCTATATTCTGTTCTACGGCTTGAAAGGCTATCGCACCAAGCCTGTAACCGCTCACTAAGCCTAAAAAGGCTGGCTCTTTAGCCAGCCTTTTTTTTGCCTTAAAAAAGAGCAAAAAAAAGGCGACCGAAGTCGCCCAAGTGCCTTGCGTGCCCTTTATCTGGAAGGTCAGGGCTTATGCATATCCTTCCAAACGATAAAACCTACAACTGCAACAAACAATAATACTGAGATCAAAGCGCCAACACCTGTTGTGACAACATCATCAATAAACATGGTGATGATCTCTGCAGCGAAGCAATGGATATACGTTAAACCAGAGCCAGCTTGGGGTTATTGACCTCAGTCAATAGTTGGGCAGGTAAGTAATTTGACACTCAACGCTTCTTAGGCTTTGACTTGCCTTTCTTTTTTGTTTTCGTTAATGGCAGCGCCTGTTCGAATGCCTGACGCATTTCATTCAGTCGTTTTTCATTCAAGTCATGGATGCGCTTGCTGCGTTCAGAAGTAAAATCAATCAGGTTGTTATCGCTCACGTTCGTATCCAACGAAAAGTAAGATTGAGTCGAGGAGATATTGATCGCATTGTTCGGGCAACTTGATGCTGCCAATAATGCTGTGTAGCTCCTCGCATGATTAAAAGCGAACCATGTGTAAGCTCAATGGAATGCTCGATACGTTGTGCGCCACGTCGACGTAGATCAAAACGCCGCGCCACCCCCAAACTCAATGAAGCAATGGTGGGATTTTTGCCTAGAACAGCTTCATTATCACTGTGCCATCCCATGGCATCCTGGCCGTTACGATAGTAGTTAATCAAGACACCATTAAACGGGTGCTCACAAAACTGACTTACTCGACCACGGATCTCATCAAGAAGAGCTGTCCAGGGTAATGAAGGATGTGCAAGGCTGGAATACTCATAATCGATTCCAGGGTCACTATACCAAGCTACCAGCCGAGGCGTTGAATAGCTTTTGCCGTATACACGTACCTGCGGTTGCTCCCAGGGTGTTTGCCTGATCAACTCTATCAGCCAGTCATTGGCTTCTCCAGAAGCAACCCAATGCTCATAAAACAATATATCGGCATCGGGCAAATCAACCTGGATCATGGCGCCCCTTGGATCACTAATCGTTGTGTTTTCAGCACGATCTTAGCCAAGCGGTTACAAACCAGCATATATAGCTTGATAGAACCTAACCGGCACCTAAACTTTGATATCGACACACTGCCCTTTTTCGGAAGGTTCCATCAATGCTTCGGCACGCTCATCTGGCAACGAAACCTGCAGTGCACGCCTGCGCTTACGGCGCTTTTCACTCTCCTGCTCCAGTTTCTGCTCATCCAGTACTGACTGAAAGCCTGCTTCCTTTGAATGAGCAACAGCCGTTACCGGAGCGATGTCTGGTCGAGGCTTTACTGAATCATGCTGTGTGGTAACCGGAATCAAGGCTTGTGGAATCGGGGGTAACATCGACTTATCCTCTCACGAGATACCTATTGAAAGTTTTTATGCCATTAGGCTTTGGCCTCAGCGGGCGCATTCGTTAACATAACCGGCTTTTTGAATGGGCGGGAGAAGCTATTACATGGCGCAGTATCAACCAGGGCAACGTTGGATCAGTGACAGTGAAGCCGAGCTGGGGCTCGGGACCATCCTGGCACAGGATGGACGCCTTCTGACCGTACTGTATCCGGCCACCGGAGAAACACGCCAGTATGCTCAACGCAATGCACCCCTAACCCGCGTACGCTTCGCACCAGGCGACGAAATCACTCACTTCGAGGGCTGGAAGCTTACAGTCCGGGAAGTAGAAGAGAACGAAGGACTGCTTACATATCATGGCTTAAATGCCAAGAATGAGCCTCACACCCTGACCGAAGCGGAATTGTCCAACTTCATCCAATTCCGGTTGGCGAGTGATCGCCTGTTTGCCGGGCAGATCGATCCCCTTTCCTGGTTTAGCCTGCGCTATAACACGCTAGCCCACAGCAGTCGTCTCCTGCAATCCTCGCTGTGGGGGCTGGCTGGCGCGCGTGCGCAACCTATTCCGCATCAGCTGCATATTGCCCGTAGTGTAGCCGACCGTATTGCCCCACGCGTCCTGCTGGCCGACGAAGTGGGACTTGGCAAGACAATCGAGGCAGGCCTCATTATCCATCGTCAGCTGCTGAATGGTCGCGCACGTCGCATACTGATTTTGGTGCCTGAAAACCTTCAACACCAATGGCTCGTGGAAATGCGGCGCCGCTTTAACCTGGAAGTCGCCCTGTTTGATGCAGAACGCTTCCGCGCCAGCGATGCGACTAATCCGTTCGAAGATAGCCAGATTGCACTGGTCTCGCTGGACTGGCTAAGGCGCGATGAGCGCGCCCAAGATGCTGCATTCGCGGCAGGATGGGATCTTCTGGTTGTCGATGAGGCTCATCATCTGGTTTGGCATCCAGAGCATGTGAGCCCCGAATATGCGCTTGTGGAGCAACTGGCTGAGGTCATACCTGGCGTGTTACTCCTCACAGCAACGCCTGAGCAGCTTGGACAGGACAGCCATTTTGCCCGTCTACGCCTGCTGGACCCTAACCGGTTCCATGACCTTGAAGCTTTTCGCAGTGAAAGCGCTAATTATCGCCCAGTGGCTGAGGCTGTTCAGGAGCTGCTTGATCATGGCACCTTGAGCGATGCGTCACGTACTGCTATCCACGGCTTCCTGGGAGCAGAAGGCGATACATTGTTGACGTCCGCCGCAGCCGGGGATGAGGAAGCTCGCTCACGTCTTATTCGTGAGCTACTGGACCGCCATGGTACAGGCCGTGTTCTTTTCCGTAATACCCGCGCAGCAGTGCAAGGTTTTCCAGAGCGAAATCTTCATGCGTCAGCTTTGCCCTTTCCAGATCAATACCTGGATGTCGGAGACTCACTGTACCCTGAAACGCTTTATGTTCCAGAGGATGATAACGATCGCTGGTGGCGTCATGACCCGCGTGTGGAATGGTTGATCGAAACCCTGAAAAGTCTGAAGAAATTCAAGGTTCTGGTTATTTGTGCACACGCGGAAACTGCACTGGATCTGGAAGACGCCTTACGTCTACGTTCGGGTATTCCGGCAACAGTTTTCCATGAGCGGATGAGCATCCTTGAGCGCGATCGGGCCGCAGCCTACTTTGCTGATGAAGAGTTCGGCGCACAGGTATTGATTTGCTCTGAAATTGGTAGCGAGGGCCGTAACTTCCAGTTTGCTCACCACTTGGTGCTGTTCGATCTGCCTGGACACCCTGACCTGCTTGAGCAACGGATTGGCCGCCTTGACCGCATTGGTCAGCGCCACACTATTCAATTGCATGTTCCCTATCTGGAAGCCAGCGCCCAGGAACGCAAGTTCCAGTGGTATCACCAGGCACTTAATGCATTCCTCTCAACGTGCCCTACAGGTAACACGCTGGAGCAGCGCTTTGGCGAGCAGCTCAGTACGCTACTTCCAGGAGGCGATGAAGAAAGCTGGCAAGCCCTGCTGGAAGAGGGTCGCCGTACCCGCGAAACGCTTGAAGCAGAACTGCACACTGGTCGTGACCGCCTGCTTGAACTCAACTCCAGCGGATCTGGTGAAGGTGAGGAGCTTCAGGAAGCGATTCTGGAGCAGGATGACCAGTTTGCCTTGCCAATCTATATGGAAAAGCTGCTTGATGCCTTTGGCGTTGACAGCGAAGACCATTCTGACAATGCACTCATCCTCAAGCCCAGCGAGAAAATGCTCGATGCAGGCTTCCCTCTGGGTAACGATGAGGGTGTGACGATCACATATGATCGTGACTTGGCATTAGCCCGAGAGGACATGCAGTTCCTTACTTGGGAACATCCGATGGTACAGGGTGGCATGGATCTCGTGCTTTCCGGCTCGATGGGCAATACGGCAGTAGCGTTGATCAAAAACAAGGCACTCAAGCCCGGCACTGTGCTGCTTGAGCTGCTTTATGTCAGCGAAGCCGTAGCGCCCCGCTCACTCCAGCTGACTCGCTTTTTGCCTCCTGTTGCCATTCGCTGCCTGCTGGATGCAAACGGTAATGATCTGGCAGCGCGTGTATCGTTCGAGACACTCAATGATCAATTGGAAAGTGTGCCGCGCGGTAGTGCAAACAAGTTTGTTCAGGCTCAGCGCGACGCTCTTAGCAAGGTGGTTGCTGCCGGAGAAGGCAAAGTATTGCCTCGCCATAATGAGCGTGTCGAGCAGGCACGTCAGCGCTTTATCGCCAACATGGACGAAGAGCTGGCTCGTTTGACAGCCTTGCAGGCAGTCAATCCAAGTGTTCGGGATACGGAAATTGATACCTTGCGCCAACAGCGTGAAGACGGAATCAACCACCTGGACAAAGCATCGCTTCGCCTCGAAGCCATACGGGTTCTGGTAGCCGGCTAATGTAAAAGGCCCTTCTCAGGAAGGGCCTTTTCGTTTCTGCTGCATTAAGCCAATAGCTCAATCGGCATACCGACACTCACTGTACCCGGGCTGAGCTGAATAAGGTTCTGGCCAAAGTAAACGGCGCCCTCATGCTCTCTGTAGGTTTTTAGTGTCGCTAAAGGCTCGCGGTCCTGGCTGCGCACGCTGGTAACCGGATCTACCGTAATCAGCACGCAGCGTGAGCAAGGTTTCACAACTTGGAACTCAACCTCACCGATCCGTATGTGCCTCCAATGGTCCTCTGCATACGCCTCACTACCGTTGACAACCAGGTTTGGTCTGAAACGCCTCATATCTAGAGGCATTCCTACACGCCGAGCCAAGTCATCCAGAGAAGCCTGGCCAATCAGGAGTAACGGAAACCCATCTGCGAAGTTAACGTGATCGCCTGGCTTGGCATAAGCAGTGTCTACCTGGCGTGCACGGCTTTCAGGCATATAGACCAGACGGCAGGGTCTGGCCAGGAAGGTACTTAGCCACGTATTTGCCTTTTCTCCTGCATCTGGCACTTGAAACGTATCTCGCCAGAGCGTAACACCTTGCAAGGCCTCATTAGCAGGAGGAACGGAAACCTGAAGTTCCGGCATTCCAGGCGCATTGAGCAAGAGACAGGTGTCACTTGCCCAACGGGCAACAATTTGCCCCATGGTAGGCAACAACCGCTGAGTCAGGAAACGCCCTGTCGAAGCATCAACCACCATCCAGCGTCGGTCACCCGCTACACCCAGGCGATCAATAAAGGCACGCTCAAGAGGCTCAGGCGCGGTGGATTTGACGGGGTAGCGATAAAGTCCGCTGAGATGGAGCATGGCACGGCTTCCTGTCGACCAAAGAAGCCGTGAGTCTAGAAAAGATCCGCGTTAATGTGCAGGCTTGACGACTATAAAGTCGTCACACAGACCTTACGCGTCCTTTTCTAACAAGCTCAGCCGAGTCCGTACGGCCTCAACCAACAAGTCAGGTTGAAACTTGGACAGAAACGCATTGCAGCCTACCTTCTTGACCATCGCTTCATTGAAGCTACCTGACAAGGATGTATGAAGCACAACGTAAAGGCTACTAAGCTGAGGGTCCTGGCGAATTTCAGTCGTCAGACGATAACCATCCATTTCCGGCATTTCTGCATCAGTAATAAGCATTAGCAGTTTTTGAGAAACATCGACACCCTCTTGGGTCCACTGCTTAAGCTTTTGCAACGCCTTAAGACCATCTGTAGCGATATGGAACGTCAAACCGAGCTGCGTTAACGTCTCGCGCATCTGATTAAGCGCGGTACTGGAGTCGTCCACCAGCATGATTTCGCGCGCCTTGGCCTTGCTCAGTAATGAGTCATCCAGACGCTCACGGGAGACCCTGACGCTGTAAGGTACAATTTCAGCCAGTACCTTTTCCACGTCGATGACTTCTATCAGTTTGTCTTCAAACTTGGTAATGGCGGTCAGGTAATGCTGACGACCAGCCCCGCCAGGAGGCGGCTGAATGCTGTCCCAATTGAGGTTGATAATGCGATCTACGCCGCCCACAAGGAATGCCTGAACAGTACGGTTATACTCCGTCACGATAATCGTGCTGTTCTGATCAGGCACAATCGGCTTCATCCCAATGGCGCATGCCAAGTCGATAACCGGTAGTGTCTGTCCGCGCAGATGAATAACACCACAAACAACCGGATTACGCTTGGGCATCAAGGTCAGCTTGGGCAGATGCAGTACTTCCTGCACCTTAAATACGTTGATGGCAAACATCTGCCGGCTGGACAGACGAAACATCAGAATTTCCAGACGGTTCTCGCCCACCAGCTGCGTGCGCTGGTCGACCGAGTCAAGAATGCTGGCCATGCTAAATTCTCCTAAGAATAGCGTTTCCTAGGTATCGGCCATCTTGCAAAGACCTTGAAGCGAAACCCCGGAAAAGCCCACCCGCTCGGCCACGACAAATGGTGCGACAGGTTTAAGCTTATCGGCCTGTAAAGGGCTCGCTTGAACAGCATTTACTATTAACAGGCCTAATCAGCTGCCTTCTCAATAGAATAAAACCCTGACTCCTCTGTTAGGCAAGCCTTTTGAAGACCAAAAAGTAAAGCCTGGATATGTATTTGATACCTCAAGTTGGCCGAGATCTGGACCGACCAACCTAAGAGCTACAGCAGACATGAAAAAGCCGGGACACGCCCGGCTTTTTTCGCACACCAATATCGACTCGATCAGGCTTTAGGCAGCGTCACACCGCGTTGGCCTTGATATTTCCCACCACGGTCCTTATACGACACTTCGCACGGTTCATCAGACTCTAGAAACAGCATTTGGGCCACGCCTTCATTGGCGTAGATTTTGGCGGGCAGAGTTGTAGTGTTGGAAAATTCCAACGTCACATGCCCTTCCCACTCTGGCTCAAGCGGTGTGACGTTAACAATAATACCGCAGCGCGCATAAGTACTTTTGCCTAGACAGATAGTCAGAACATTCCGTGGAATACGGAAGTATTCAACTGTACGCGCCAGTGCGAAAGAGTTCGGGGGAATGATGCAGACGTCGCCTTTGATATCAACGAAACTCTTCTCATCGAAGTTCTTGGGGTCGACTGTTGCCGAATGAATATTGGTGAACACTTTGAATTCATCAGCACAGCGCACATCGTAGCCGTAGCTGGACACGCCGAAAGAGATTAACCGGTCTGCTCCTTCACCACGCATCTGCCGCTCAACGAACGGCTCGATCATGCCGTGTTCTTGGGCCATGCGGCGAATCCACTTATCTGCTTTGATGCTCATGGCACTGTCCTGTCAGGGGTAAAAACATGACCGCGCATCTTACCGGTACGGCGGCGCGCATCAAAGACCTAAACAATGAGAAAGCGAAGGGCTAACGGTATTCAGCCCCTCGCCTATTAGGGTATCAGTCGTCCGAAACCGTAATAGTAGGCATGATTGCAGCCTTCTTCCCGCCTTGGGCAATACGTGCGCCAACGTGACGCGCCATGTCCTGATAGATCATGGCAATCTGGCTGTCCGGGTCTGCGATGACCGTAGGACGGCCTTGGTCTGCCTGCTCACGAATAGTCATCGACAGCGGCAACGAGGCTAGCAGATCAACGCCATACTGGGTCGCTAGCTTGTTACCGCCACCCTCGCCAAACAAGTGCTCGGCATGGCCGCAGTTGGAGCAGATGTGCACGGCCATGTTCTCGACCACACCCAGCACAGGGATGTTGACCTTACGGAACATTTCCACGCCCTTTTTAGCATCCAAAAGGGCTAGATCCTGAGGAGTCGTCACAATGACGGAACCTGCCACCGGGACCTTTTGCGCCAGCGTAAGCTGGATATCACCAGTACCTGGCGGCATGTCGATAACAAGATAGTCCAGGTTGTTCCAGGCGGTTTGAGTGATCAGTTGCAGCAAGGCGCCTGACACCATCGGGCCACGCCAGACCACAGGTGTACGCTCATCGGTCAGGAAAGCCATAGACATGACTTCAACCCCGTGTGATACCAGGGGTATGAACCACTTCTCATCCTGAATCTTAGGGCGTGTACCCTCAGGTAGCCCAAACATAATGCCCTGACTAGGGCCGTAGATATCAGCATCCAGAATGCCAACACGGGCACCTTCGCGAGCCAAGGCCAGCGCAAGGTTTGCTGCTGTCGTGGATTTACCGACACCACCTTTACCAGATGCAACTGCAACGATGTTTTTTACATTCGTCATTGCCTCAACCTGAGGCTGAGCGGCGTGGGGCTTGATGACACAGTGAATCTGCACATCTGCCTGAGTAACGCCTTGCAGATTTTCCAGGGAATTCTTGAGCACCTGTGCCATGCCGTTTTTGAACAGCGCTGCCGCATAGCCCAGCTCAATATTAACGGCAACATGTCCACCGTTGAGGGTGACGTCACGCAGGCAGCCTGCGCTGACCAGATCCTGGTTGAGATAGGGGTCGGTGTATTGGCGCAGAGTGGTTTCTACCACTTCGCGGGTAAGTGCGCTCATAACAGCTCCAAACAAAGGTACGGTGTAATCGTAGTCACTATGCTACCGGTCAGACAGGATAAAACCTACCCGAATACTCAGACATTGGACCAAGCGTGAAAAAAAACGGTTCGGCCTTTATAGTGTTCAATTATTTTTAGCCTTAATTGACAGTCGAGCCCTATGTCCGAGCCCCGGAAGATTCTTGTCACTAGCGCCCTCCCCTATGCCAACGGTTCGATTCACCTTGGCCATATGCTGGAATACATCCAGACCGATATCTGGGTGCGCTTTCAAAAACTGCGTGGTAACCAGTGCATCTACGTTTGCGCGGATGATGCCCATGGCTCCGCCATTATGTTGCGTGCTGAGCGTGAGGGCGTTACACCTCAACAGCTGATCGACGGCGTACGCACCGAGCACATGGCGGATTTCGCCGACTTCTTTGTGGATTTCGATAATTATTACTCGACCCACTCAGAAGAAAACCGTGCGCTGGCAAGCCAGATTTACCTGAAACTGCGCGACGCCGGCCACATTGCTACGCGCGCGGTAACCCAGTACTTCGACCCTGACAAGAATATGTTCCTGGCAGATCGCTTCATCAAGGGCACCTGCCCTAAATGCGGCACTGAGGATCAGTATGGTGATAACTGCGAGAAGTGCGGCGCCACGTACGAGCCCACGGATCTGATCAATCCTAAATCAGCAATCTCTGGCGCCACGCCTGTCCTCAAGGAATCTCAACACTTTTTCTTCAAACTGCCTGACTTCGACGCCATGCTTAAAAGCTGGACGCGTAGCGGTGCCTTGCAGGAATCAGTAGCGAACAAAATAGCTGAATGGCTCGATTCCGGTTTGCAGGAGTGGGATATCAGCCGTGATGCACCCTATTTCGGATTCGAAATCCCTGATGCCCCTGGCAAGTATTTTTACGTCTGGCTAGACGCGCCGATTGGCTATATGGCCAGTTTCCAGAATCTGATTACCCATCACCCAGAATTGGGGCTTGAGTTCGATGCGTTCTGGGGCAAGGATTCAACTGCCGAGCTCTATCACTTTATCGGCAAGGACATCGTCAACTTCCATGCCTTGTTCTGGCCTGCCATGCTGGAAGGCGCAGGCTACCGAAAGCCTACCGCTGTCAACGTCCACGGGTACGTTACAGTCAACGGCCAAAAGATGTCCAAGTCGCGTGGTACTTTCGTTAAAGCGCGCACCTACCTTGAGCATCTGTCGCCTGAGTACCTGCGCTACTACTACGCAGCTAAGTTAGGTCGTGGCGTGGACGACCTTGATCTGAACCTCGAAGACTTCGTCCAGAAGGTCAACTCTGACCTAGTGGGCAAGGTTGTCAATATTGCCAGTCGCTGTGCCGGCTTCATTCACAAGGGCAATAACGGTCTTTTGATTGATGCCAACCCTGCACCTGAGCTTTGGCAAGCCTTTCAGGCTGCTGCTCCCAGCATTGCCGAAGCCTACGAAGGCCGTGAGTTTGGGCGAGCCATGCGTGAGATCATGGCCTTGGCCGACCAGGCCAACGCCTGGATTGCTGAAAAGGCGCCCTGGGCGCTGGCCAAACAGGAAGGTAAGCAGGATGAAGTCCAGGCAATCTGCGCGCTGGGTATCAACCTGTTCCGTCAGCTGGTCATTTTCCTGAAGCCCGTACTTCCCAAGCTGGCCCAGGCAGCCGAGACGTTCCTGAATGTTGCTCCGCTGTGCTGGGATGATCTCCCAGTGGCACTGACTAATCATCAGCTCAACCCGTTTACTCCACTCATGACACGGATCGAATCTGCAAAAGTGACCGACATGATCGAAGCATCAAAAGAAGATCTGGCTGCTAATAGCACCGCGCCTCAGGCATCCAATAATGGTGAACTGACCAAAGAACCTATTGCAGGAGCCATCGATTTCGATGCCTTTTCCGCTGTAGATCTACGAGTGGCTCGTATCGTCAAAGCGGAAGCTGTAGCCGGTGCAGACAAGCTTTTGCAACTTACGCTCGATATTGGCGACGAACTGCGTAATGTGTTTTCAGGCATCAAAAGCGCCTATGACCCGGCCACGCTTGAAGGTCGCTTAACGCTATACGTCGCTAACCTTGCGCCACGCAAGATGCGCTTTGGTATCTCCGAAGGCATGGTGTTGGCGGCGGGTCCCGGCGGAAAGGATATTTTCCTTTTGAGCCCGGACGCGGGTGCCTTGCCAGGGCAGCGAGTGAAGTAATCAAAACGGCCGCTATATGCGGCCGTTTTCTTGTAAGTCGTTGGGTAATAACAGCTAAATATTAAGAAGAGACTTGAAAAAGAAGGAGCATTAGTCGCCTAATAATAAAGCATCTCATTTGCAGGACGAGTAATGTTTAATTCTATGTTGTCTACCAAGCGCTGGCTTGGCCTCCTATCGAGCCTCTCGTTGGCTGCGATCATGTCAAGCGGCGCTCATGCCGAAACGATCACTGATATCGCGGGCCGCCAAGTAGAAATTCCTGCCAACGTAGACCGTATCCTCTTGGGTGAAGGTCGAATGCTTTATGCTCTGGCTCTACTTGAAGGCGACAAGCCACTCGACCGTATTGTAGGTTGGCAAGGCGAACTCACCACCGTGGATAAGCAGGGTTATGCAGCCTATAAGGCTAAATATCCTCAGATTGACAAGATCCCGACCATTGGCAAAACCTCTGAAGCCAGTGTCAGCGGCGAAAAAGCGATCTCCTTAAGACCCGATATCGCGATCTTTGGTATTGCAGGTCATGGTCCAGGTGTTAAGAATGAGTTGGTAGAGCAGCTTCATGCTGCGGGTGTTCCGGTTGTTTTCATTGACTTCCGCCAGCACCCCATGCAAAACACTATTCCTAGCATGCGCGTGCTAGGCAAGGCTGTGCATCGGGAGAAACAAGCCGAAGATTACATTGCCTTCTATCAGCAGCATCTGGATAGAATCCAGAAGACTGTATCTACTATCCCCAACGATAAGCGCCCTAACGTGTTCATTGAGATGCTAGCAGGCATTTGGCCCGGTGCAGCCTGCTGCCATACGGCTGGCAAAGGTAATTTTGGCGAATTTATCGAAGCGGCTGGAGGTAATAATCTGGCAGCGCCCCTACTGCCAGGCGTGATTGGCGACATCAATGCCGAAACGCTTCTAAGCGTTAACCCTGATATCTATATCGCAAGTGGTACAGCCGATATGACTGCCACCACTAATGGCCTCAAATCAGGGGCCGGTGTTACCGATGCCGCTTCGTCAGCCAGCCTGCAAGGGTTGCTTAAGCGTCAGGAAATAGCACCACTCAAGGCTGTGCATGAAGGCCGCACCTATGGTATCTGGCATAATTTCTATAATTCGCCTTATAACATTCTGGCCATTGAGGCCTTCGCCAAGTGGTTCTATCCAGAAGCGTTCAAGGATGTCGACCCTAAGCAAACACTGGACGAGCTGAACAAGCAATTCCTTCCGGTTGATATCCGTGGCGCCTATTGGACGCAAGCCAAGAGTACTCCATGAACGCCAAGCAACCGATTGAGCATCCGGCCCTGGATGCCTCTCTCTATCACGATTATCACTCGCTCCTGAGTAAGCGACTCCTTATTCTGGCGATCTTTGTAATCGCGATTGGCTGTTCGCTATTGCTGGACTTTACGCTTGGGCCCGCCGGCCTAAGCGTAAGCGATCTGTGGCAAACTCTGGTTCATCGCGAGTCAGTAAGCCCCAGCCAGGCGGTTATTGTCTGGAATATTCGTCTGCCACAAGCGCTCATGGCTGTTTGTGTTGGTGCTGCACTAGGCCTTGCAGGGGCGGAAATGCAGACAATATTAAATAACCCTCTGGCCAGCCCTTTTACTCTTGGGCTTTCACACGCTGCTGCATTTGGCGCCGCTCTAGCCATCGTACTCGACCTGGGTATCCCGGGCGTACCTAGCGAATGGCTTATCTCGGTCAATGCTTTTATATTTGTGCTGGCCGCAACCCTGCTGCTCGATGTGGTCGCACGGCTTCGTCAGGCCACGACCAGTGCCATTGTGCTGTTTGGAATCGCTTTAGGCTTTACCTTTCAGGCATTGGTATCGCTGGTTCAGTTTGTGGCCAGTGAGGACACGCTTTCCGGGCTTGTCTTCTGGACCATGGGCAGCCTTGCCCGTGCCACGTGGCTTAAGCTCGGCATTCTGGCGTTAGCACTGGCTATTGCACTGCCTTTATCCTTTCGTCGAGCATGGCAGCTCACAGCCTTGCGACTAGGTGAGGACCGCGCAGCCAGCTTTGGTATCAACGTCAAACGCTTGAGATTAGGTACATTGCTAAGGGTCAGTATTCTTACTGCCTTAGCCGTCGCGTTTGTAGGCACTATTGGCTTTATTGGCTTGGTCGGCCCTCATATCTCTCGCCTGATATTTGGCGAGGATCACCGATTCTATCTACCTGCCAGCGCCTTGGCGGGTGCACTGATCCTTTCCCTTGCATCCGTGGCTTCCAAGAACCTGCTACCAGGCGTGTTGATCCCGGTTGGTATCGTGACGGCCCTTGTCGGTATTCCCTTCTTCCTTACAGTAGTCTTGCGTAACAAAGGGGGGCTGTAATGCATGCACTATCCCTACAGGGCCTGAATGTTGGCTATGGGAAGAAAACAATCATTCAGGACCTTACCCTTGACGGGATCGCCCATGGCAAGGTAACCGCCTTGCTTGGGCCGAACGGGAGTGGGAAATCAACCCTGCTCAAGGCCATCGCAGGCCTGACGCCGGCCAAAGGCACGGTCGAGCTGGATGGAGAAGCACTAACAAGCCTAAGCTTCGCCAAGCGTGCCGAGAAGGTTGTCTATCTTCCTCAAACGCTACCCGCCAGCGTCCATCTGCGTGTATACGAATCCCTTTTAGTAGCACGTCGGGCTTCTGGTCAACCGCATGCCCAGGATACTGAGGATGCACTTACCCTGCTCAGACGTCTCGAAATCGAGCATCTAGGTATGCACTACCTCGATCAGCTCTCGGGGGGACAAAAACAACTGGTAGGTCTTGCACAGGCCCTTATACGTAAACCTACCTTGCTCCTGCTTGATGAGCCTCTGAGCGCCTTGGACTTGAATTTCCAGTTCCATGTAATGGACGTGATTGCACAGGAAACACGCCAGCGCAATATGGTTACCCTTATCGTATTGCACGATATCAACATTGCCTTGAGGCAGACCGACCATATTGTAATGCTCAAGAATGGCCGGTTAGCCGCTCATGGCACGCCACAGAAGGTCATTGATGCAAACAGCCTAGCAGAGGTTTACGGCGTTCGTGCCCGGATTGAATGCTGCTCCAAAGGTCACCCGCAAGTCCTGATTGACGGTCTTCACAGCACATCGTTGGTCTAGCAACCTGCCGCCGGCTGGCGGCAGGTGTTCATTCATGCGCATATCTCGGATAATAAGCCCCCGTTTGGCTATCCGCTTTTGTCTGCTGACCATGTTTGAACTTGTTTTTGGCGCTGATTGCGCATTACTAGGTACATGCGCATGAGCCTGATACATGCAATCGACGCACTTCTACCGCAAACCCAGTGCGGTAAATGCGGACATCCCGGCTGCCTTCCTTATGCCACGTCCATCGCGGCAGGCGAAGCTATTAATAAATGCCCCCCTGGCGGGGATGAAACCATCCACGAACTGGCAGAGTTGCTGGGCGTTGAATCAGTACCTCTCGATTCACCCTATCCGCCAACGCCTGCCCAGGTTGCATTTATTCGTGAGGCGGAGTGTATTGGGTGCACCAAGTGTATACAGGCCTGTCCGGTCGATGCGATCGTAGGCGCGGCAAAGCTCATGCATACGGTTATAGCCGCTGAATGCACTGGCTGTGAGTTGTGCATTGCGCCCTGCCCTGTTGACTGCATTGACCTCAATCCATTACCTGTGCAGCCTTCCCGTGAACAGCAACGACAAGATGCTGTTCACTACCGCCTTCGCTATGAAGCTCGTAATACACGCCTTTCCCGTGAAGAGCAGCGTAAGCAGACTGAGCGGAATGCACGCTTGATACGCTCTAGAGAGGCAGCTGAAGCGGTTCAAACCGCGACGCCAGTAGATCCTATTCAAGCAGCGATATCGCGCATTAAAACGCAGAAAAACGATTCCACCGATCATGATGCCATAATCAAAAAGCTTAAGATCAGTGCATCTACAGCCCAAATGGCACTAAAAAAGACTGAAAAGCAGTTAGCGCAGCGGGCTACACCGCAACTGGAAGAACAAGTTAAAGTGCTTAAGCAGGCCGCTCAAGCCACTCAATGCGCATTAGACGAGGCGCTTAAGAAAAATCAGAGTCCGGAACAACTTGCAGACACCACAGCAGCGATAAAGCGCGCAAAAATCAACGCGGCCATGGCTCGTGCTCAACTGAGCAAGGCCGAAAAGGCATTCGGGCACGAGCCAACGCCAGAGCAGCAAGAGCAGTTGAAAGCACTGCGCGAGTCAGCAGACCATGCTGCAAAAACACTTATAAGCCTTGAGCACCAAAAGCCATCAGCACCTGCAGATGCGTTGAAAAAGGCCAAACTGGACTTGATAGGCGCACGCGCTGCCCTGCAATCGGCAGAGCGTAATGGTGCAACACACGATGAGCTCGCTTGCCTGCGCCAAGCGCTTCGCCAGGCTGAGGAGGCCTTGAATGTAGCCGAGGCTACTTCCGACAGGCCTTTACCAGAGCATATTCGCTTGCAAAAAATGCCTGTCGACCTCGTAACACGAACTCTCAAGACGCAAATTGCCTATGCAAAAGCGGAAGTAAAACGCCTTGAGCGTGAGAATGGTGCTTCCACCGCTGCCTTATTGGATGCACGCAATCACTTGATCGAGCTTGAAGATAAGCTGTCAGACCATTTGGCTTCGTGATAACACGCTAGCCCTTACACCGTGAAAGCCGAGCTATTACCACAATGAATGCTGCCAAGCGTCTGGAAATCTTTCGTCGTCTCCACGAAGACAATCCTGATCCCAAGACTGAGCTGTCTTATACGACACCATTCGAACTGTTGATTGCAGTAATGTTATCGGCCCAAGCCACTGATAAAGGTGTAAACAAGGCAACTGCAAAGCTATTCCCAATTGCCAACACCCCAGAGAGCATCTATGCCCTAGGTGTAGAGGGGATTTCCCAATACATCAATACAATTAATTTCTATAACACAAAAGCCAAAAACGTTATCGAAACCTGCCGTATTCTGATTGAACAGCATAACAGCGAAGTACCGCAAACGCGCGAAGCGCTGGAAGCACTTCCCGGCGTAGGCCGTAAAACTGCAAACGTCATTTTAAATACAGCGTTTCGGCAGTTTGCGATGGCCGTTGACACGCATATTTTTCGCGTTAGCAACCGGACCAACCTTGCCCCGGGGAAAAATGTGGTTGAGGTGGAGCAAAAGCTGCTCAAGGTGGTTCCAAAGGAATATCTGCTAGATGCACACCACTGGTTGATTCTGCATGGGCGCTACGTATGCCAGGCGCGAAAACCACGCTGTGGGAGCTGCCGTATCGAAGACTTGTGCGAATACAAGGCCAAGACATCGGATAATTGATTAGTACCGTAACTTTCGAGCGAATCGATTAAAAAAATCTTTTTTACGACTCATCACTTTGTCGCTATAAGGTGCGCCAAAAGGCCCGTGTAGCTCCCCGGCTGCACTCGCTCCTTGACCACCCCATGCTAGGAGTTTTCTCATGGCGACTGAGAAAAGTGATATCGAACTTGATGATGACTTCGTAGAAACCGAGGGTGACGTTGAGGCTGCTGATGTGCCTGTCAGCAAAACTAACCTGACCAAGCGCCGCTTGATAGATAACATGCTTGAAGAACGCCGCTTGAAGCGTCAGATCTCGGAATACGACTTCGACCTGTAAATAAAAAAGCCCTTTCGGGCTTTTTTATTTGGGCTTGGGAGCTAAAGGCCGCTTGGGCCTGGAACCTATTCTTTAGAACAATTTGCGCCCATTGTTGGCAGCGATGCGCATACGCAATGCGTTGAGTTTGATGAATCCCGCTGCGTCGGCCTGGTTGTAGGCACCGCCGTCTTCTTCAAACGTGGCAATGTTCGCATCAAACAACGAATCGTCAGATTTGCGTCCTACAACAATCACGTTGCCTTTGTACAACTTCAAACGGACTACACCGTTTACGTTGGACTGGGAGGCATCGATCATCTGTTGCAGCATTAGACGCTCTGGACTCCACCAATACCCCGTGTAAATCAAGCTCGCATAGCGAGGCATGAGTTCATCTTTGAGGTGCGCCACTTCACGATCCAGAGTGATCGACTCAATAGCACGGTGCGCCTTAAGCATGATGGTGCCACCGGGTGTCTCGTAGCAGCCACGAGACTTCATGCCTACATAGCGGTTTTCAACGATATCCAGGCGGCCGATACCGTTCTCACCACCAATACGATTGAGCTCAGCCAGCACCAGAGCAGGTGTCATGTCCTTGCCATCGATAGCAACGATGTCGCCGGCACGGTAAGTCAATTCGATGTAAGTTGGCTGGTCCGGCGCGGCCTCTGGGGACTTGGTCCAACGCCACATGTCTTCTTCATGCTCAGTCCATGTATCTTCCAGCACACCGCCCTCATAAGAGATATGCAGAAGGTTAGCATCCATGGAGTAAGGAGACTTTTTCTTGCCGTGACGCTCAATCGGAATATTGTGCTTTTCAGCATAGTCCATGAGCTTTTCGCGGGACAGGAGATCCCACTCACGCCATGGGGCAATGACCTTTACGCCAGGCTTAAGCGCATAAGCACCCAGCTCGAAACGTACCTGGTCGTTGCCTTTGCCAGTTGCGCCGTGGGAGATGGCATCAGCGCCCGTTTCGTTGGCGATTTCGATCAATCGCTTGGCAATAAGCGGGCGAGCAATTGAGGTCCCTAGCAGATATTCGCCTTCGTATACCGTATTGGCTCGGAACATCGGATAAACGAAATCGCGTACGAATTCTTCACGCAGGTCTTCAATAAAGACTTCCTTGACGCCTAAAGCCTTGGCTTTAGCGCGAGCGGGCTCTACTTCTTCCCCTTGGCCGAGGTCTGCTGTAAATGTTACGACTTCACAGTTATAGGTGTCCTGCAGCCATTTGAGGATCACCGAAGTGTCCAGGCCGCCTGAATATGCCAGGACTACCTTCTTGACGTCCGTCATGCCACTCGCTCCCACGCATTGCTTAGAAAGAAGATGATTCTACTTGCCAAGCATAGCTATTTACAGGGGCGCGACACAAGAAGTTGCTCAAGCGACACCCGGTACGCACTTAACTGCTAGGTTTGCCTCCCTGTGAAGCTGTTGCCGGTATAGCGGCAGGCGCTTCAGCCGGAGCGTCTGTAGAAGACTCAGACTTGGGCTCAGCAGCCACAGGTTCACGAGTAAAAACCATTGAAACCCGTCGATTCTTGGCTCGGTTTGCCTTGCTGTTATTGGCAACCAAAGGATACTGTTCGCCAAAGAAGCGAATTTCCATCTGCTCTTCAGGCACACCGCTGGCTTTTAGATACTGCATGACAGCCATAGCGCGTAAGCGCGACTCCTGGCGGTTATCCAGTCGATTACCAGAATTATCCGTAAACCCGGAAATCACCACATGATTGACGGTGGGATCGGCTTTCAGATACTGAAGAATAATGTCCAGCTTGTTACGCGCCACCTCATCCAGGTCACTTCCCCCCTTGGGAAAGCCAACCATGGAATGACGAATCTGATCAAAGTTGACTGGCAAAAGCTTGGCAGCACACAACTGGAAATTCTGATACGCCGACTCAAACTTGGCAGGCAAAATACGAACCTCAAGCGGATCGCCGTTACGACTGCGGGCTTTAACCAACGGACTACGTCCCTCCATCAACCCGGTCAACAAACGTCGTCCCTGGCTCTCGCTCGTATTGAGCGGAGTAGCCCCGCCTTGAATTCTGACAGACCCCAGCGATTCATCGCCACGGCCTGGCTGCCATGGTGTAGCGGCAGCCAACAGGGTTGCAGATCCATGGGAAAGCCAGTTTTCAGACGTTTTAAGCCTGAAAACAGGTTGCTCTCCGGCGCGACGAACAAACTCGCCCGTGCCAAAGCGTGGTACGTCTTGGGAAAGCCGGCACTCAAACTGGTCGCCCTCCACTTTCCATCCCGCTTTTTCAATACGGTCCTGGAATGTGATGCCCATTGCCGGCAGGCTGGCCAAGAGCGGTAGAAGGGTCAAGTAACGAAGGCGCACAGGGAGGCTCCGAGTCCAATAGAAGAATCATACCTTCGTGATATCGGTTAATTACCCTGAAAACTTGAATTCAATCAGCACTTGCGCAGCACATCAGCATTCTCTGGACGCCCCTCTTCGTAAGCAATTACGCCCGTTGCAGCTGATCGCTTGGCTATTCTGGAATACTTCTAGGCTAGGCGACGTGCCCGAGCCCACCTTTTCCGGTAGCATTCCTATTACATTTATTCGCCTGGAAATCAGCATGTCCGACCGGATAACGCTTCGCCGTCCCGACGACTGGCATATACACCTTCGTGATGGTGCGGCCCTGAGTCAAACCGTAGCCGATGTTGCACGCACTTTTGGCCGCGCCATCATCATGCCCAACCTGGTACCGCCGGTGCGCAATGCAGAACAAGCTGCTGCTTACCGCGAGCGCATTCTGGCTGCCCGCCCGGCCGCCAGTCGATTTGAACCGCTGATGGTACTTTACCTGACGGACCGTACGACAAAAGATGAGATCCGTACGGCTAAAGAGAGCGGCTTGGTACATGCCGTCAAGCTTTATCCTGCGGGAGCTACCACGAACTCTGACTCAGGTGTTACCGCGCTTGAGAATGTCTTTCCGGTACTTGAGACAATGGCAGAGGTCGATTTGCCATTGCTGGTACATGGTGAAGTAACACGTTCGGAAGTGGATATATTTGATCGGGAAAAGCGCTTTATTGATGAGCAGCTGAGCGTTATTGTCAAACGCTTCCCTACCCTTCGCGTAGTGCTCGAGCACATAACGACAGGCGATGCTGCACAATTTGTACGCGATGCGGCAGACAATGTAGCCGCTACCATCACGGCACATCACTTGCTCTACAACCGCAACCATATGTTAGTAGGCGGTATCCGTCCGCATTTCTTCTGCTTGCCTATCCTTAAGCGCAATACGCATCAGGAAGCACTACTGGACGCAGCCGTCAGTGGAAACTCAAAGTTTTTTCTAGGCACTGACTCGGCGCCCCATCCCAAGCATGCAAAAGAGTCTGCCTGCGGCTGCGCTGGATGTTACACCGCCTATGCTGCACTTGAGCTCTATGCTGAAGCCTTCGAGAGCCGCAGTGCTCTGGACAAACTTGAAGGCTTCGCCAGCCTGTTTGGCGCTGACTTTTACGGTCTACCGCACAATACCGATACAGTAACGCTGGTGCGGGAAGAATGGAAAGCACCTACTACACTGCCTTTTGGCGATTTTGAAGTTGTGCCGCTGCGTGCCGGAGAAACGTTGCGTTGGCGTCTGGAGACCTCTGCATGAGTGATGATGAAGAACTGTTCGCGGAAGAAATGGAAAACTCCGCTCCAATGTCCGACTCACGTGTACCAATGGCACGTCGCTTTCGTGGCTATTTGCCTGTTGTTATAGACGTTGAAACCGGGGGCTTTAATGCCGCTACTGATGCGTTGCTGGAAATAGCTGCAACCATCATTGGTATGGATGAAAAAGGCTTCCTCTTTCCCGAGCACACTCATTTCTTCCGGGTCGAGCCTTTCGAGGGTGCCAATGTAGAACCCGCAGCACTCGAGTTTACTGGGATCAAACTTGATCACCCGTTGAGAATGGCTGTTAAAGAAGAGCACGCGCTTACAGAAATCTTTCGAGGTGTGCGTAAGTCCTTAAAAGCCAATGGTTGCAAGCGAGCGATACTAGTAGGCCACAACAGTAGCTTTGACCTTGCGTTTCTCAACGCTGCCGTCCTGCGCTGCGGCATTAAGCGCAACCCTTTCCATCCTTTCTCAAGCTTTGATACAGCCACATTGGCCGGCCTGGCCTATGGTCAAACGGTACTGGCCAAGGCGTGCCAAAGCGCCGGAATTGAGTTCGATAACCGGGAAGCACATTCCGCTCGGTACGATACTGAGAAAACAGCTGATCTATTCTGCGGCATCGTTAATCGCTGGCGTGAGCTAGGCGGCTGGATGGATCCTGAATAAACTCGTCATGAGCGGCCGACGTGCCGCTCAGCAGGTTAGGAACAATCTCCTCCCAGAACGCTTTGACAATCATTCTCACTACGATTAGTCTGCCGATATACCTTTTTAGCCGTAGACGAATCGCCATGTATGTATGTTTGTGCCGAGGTGTCACCGACAAACAAATCCGTGAAGCTATCTATGAGGGATGCTGTAGTTATCGGGAAGTAAGGGAGTGCACAGGAGTAGGCACACAGTGCGGTAAATGCGCCTGTCTGGCTAAAACTGTGGTTAGGGAGACCCTTGGCGAGCTTCAAGCCGCTCAAAGCCTGGCTTATCCTGCGGGATTATCCCAGGCCTGATTGGCATAATTTCAAGAACCGGGCATTTAGCCCGGTTTTTTTATGCCTAGAAATCAGCGGGTTACGAATCAACTGCGAAAGCTTGTTATTAGCAGATGTTTTTCATAATCAATTCAATAACTTACGTTTGACAAGGTTCTACTTCACGCCCAGACTTGTGCTACATAATCCTTGGGCGGAGCCGTCATGAAAGGCGACATTAAAGTCATTCAGCATCTCAACAAGATACTTGGAAACGAGCTTGTTGCCATCAATCAGTATTTCCTCCACTCACGCATGTATAACGACTGGGGCCTGAAAAAACTTGGGCACCACGAATATCATGAGTCCATTGATGAGATGAAGCATGCGGATCGTTTGATCGAGCGAATCCTTTTCCTTGAAGGTCTTCCTAATCTTCAGGATCTGGGCAAACTGATGATTGGTGAAAATACCAAGGAAATGCTTGAGTGTGATTTGCGCCTTGAAATCGCAGCGGTTGCCGATCTACGAGATGCCATCGTGTATTGTGAGAGTGTCCGGGACTATGTCAGTCGTGACATGCTCAAAGATATCCTGGAGTCGGAAGAAGAGCATATTGACTGGCTGGAAACTCAATTGGGTCTGATTGACAAGGTAGGTATTGAAAACTACCTGCAGTCCAATATGCATGATGATGACTGAATAGCCATGATGAAAAAAGCCCGCCTAATTGACGGGCTTTTTTATAAACGCGGCAAGAGAAATAAATACACCCTCTCTTGTACGCTATCACTCAGCGCGGCATAACTTCATCAAACAGATTGTGCATAGCCAGGAAGGCACGCTTAGCAACGGTAGGATTATATTGCTGCTTACCTGGGTTATTAGCTTCAGGATCAGTAAAGGAATGAACAGCGTTACCGTAACTGACAACCTGCCAATCGACATTAGCGTCGGTCATTTCGGCTTCAAAGGCAGAAATTTGCTCGCTGGGCACTAGCGGATCAGCAGCACCATGCAAGACTAGAACAGGCGCTTTGATGTTGCTGGCATCTGCAGGATTTGGCGTATCCAGGTTCGCATGGAAGGTGACGACAGCAGAAAGCTCCGCACCATCGCGCGCCAGCTCAAGCGCCGCACAGCCACCGAAGCAGAAACCAATAGCAGCAATCTGCCTAGTATCTATGGCAACATCGTCCGCTTGCGCAACAAGTGCCTGATAAGCAGCCTGCAAACGCTTACGCAGTAAAGCTCTATCATTACGAATAGGCATCATGGCCGCCAATGCTTCATCTGCATTGCTGGGACGCACGCTCTGCCCATAAAAGTCCACGATGAAATAAACCAATCCATCTTCGCTCGCAAGACGCTTGGTTAAATCGATTGCCCCCTGCGATACGCCCATCCAATTAGGCGAAAGCAGTACTGCTGGCCGCTTTTGACTCTGATTAGCGCCGTATACCAGTTGTCCCTCGAACGGCTGTCCATCGATTTCATACTGGATTGCCTTAACCGTCATCTCGGCCATGGGTTACCTCTTCATCGTTGGGTTTAAAAGAAAGCCCGCCAGAAGCGGGCTTTTTAAGTGCATTAGGCAGAAAGCTCTACCAGAAGCTTATTGAGACGGCGCACATAGGCAGCCGGATCTTTAAGACTATCACCCGCAGCCAGAGCCGCCTGGTCGAACAGAACATGAGCCAAATCCACGAAACGATCTTCGTCCTGCTCCATGTCCAGTTTTTCAATTAGCGGATGCTGTGGATTAATCTCGAAGATAGGCTTGGATTCAGGGGCTTTTTGCCCGCTCGCCTCAAGAATACGACGCATCTGTAGCCCTAAGTCCTGCTCTCCAATCGCAAGAATTGCTGGGGAATCCGTCAGGCGATGAGATACCCGGACCTCACTGACCTCGCTCTCCAGCGCTTTCTTAATGCGACCAACAAGATCCTCTTTCGTCTTGGCTATCTCCTCTTGAGCTTTCTTATCCTCTTCAGAGTCAAGCTTGCCCAGATCCAGATCGCCACGAGCAACATCGATGAATGCTTTACCATCGAACTCGGTGAGATAGCTCATCAGCCATTCATCGATACGATCAGTCAACAAAAGAACTTCAATGCCCTTCTTACGGAATACTTCGAGGTGTGGACTGTTCTTGACTTGATTGTAGCTTTCACCGGTCAGGTAATAGATCTTGTCCTGCCCTTCCTTCATGCGGCCGATATAATCGGCAAGTGCAACATCCTGCTCACCCGCATCGCCCTGAGTCGAAGCAAAACGCAGCAAACCTGCAATCTTTTCACGATTGGCAAAGTCTTCTGCAGGGCCTTCTTTAAGAACCTGCCCGAACGCACTCCAGAACTGCTTATATTGTTCCGGCTCGCTCTTGGCCAACTTCTCCAACATATCCAGGACCCGCTTGCTCAGCGCTGACTTCATGGAGTCAATCACTGGATCCTTTTGGAGAATTTCACGAGACACGTTAAGCGAGAGATCATTGGAATCCACTACACCCTTGATAAAGCGCAGATAGAGAGGCAGGAACTCATCAGCCTGATCCATAATGAAGACGCGCTGCACGTAGAGTTTCAGCCCGCGTGGTGCTTCACGCTGATACAGATCAAACGGCGCACGTGCAGGCACGTAAAGCAGCGAGGTGTATTCAAGCTTGCCCTCTACCTTGTTATGACTCCAGGTCAGAGGATTTTCGAAATCATGAGAGACGTGCTTATAAAACTCCTGATATTCCTCTTCCTTGACTTCAGTGCGTGGTCGTGTCCACAGCGCGCTCGCACGATTGACCGTTTCCCACTCCTGCTCCGCAGGTGCTTCCTCTCCATGCTGCTCTTTTGGTAGCTCAATCGGCAGAGCAATATGATCAGAGTACTTCTTGATAATGTTACGTAGCCGCCAACCATCGGCAAATTCTTCTTCACCTGCCTTCAGATGAAGAACAATGCGGGTGCCGCGCTCAGGCTTCTCAATAGTCGCAACATCGAATTCGCCCTCACCTTTCGAACTCCAATAAACGCCTTCCCCGGTAGGCTGTCCAGCACGACGCGTAAGGACTTCTACCTTGTCTGCGACGATAAAGGCGCTATAAAAGCCAACCCCGAACTGGCCGATCAGATGAGAATCCTTGCGTTGGTCGCCCGACAGGTTCTTAAGAAAATCAGCTGTACCTGACTTGGCAATCGTGCCCAGATGCGTAATGACATCTTCACGGCTCATGCCAATGCCATTGTCCTCAATCGTGACGGTACGGGCGTCTTTGTCGTAGCTGATACGAATCTTGAGCGCGTCGCCACCCTCAAGGAGCTCAGGCTTGGCCAAGGCTTCAAAACGAAGCTTGTCCGCTGCATCGGATGCGTTGGAAACCAGCTCTCGAAGGAAAATTTCCTTATTGGAATACAGAGAATGAATCATGAGATGAAGCAGCTGCTTCACTTCAGTCTGAAAACCTAATGTTTCTTTCTGAGTCTCCACACTCATGGTTACGAACTCCACAGATGACGGTTGAGCCGCGATAGCGGTGATGGACGCAAAAATGGGGGCAAGTCCTTATTTTTCAACCCGAAACAGATTACAGGTCTCATATATGACGTATTTATTTAAACGTCAGGAACTACTTGGTCATGATCGCTGCCAATAGGCCTGGCAGCCGTGCCCGTCAGGTGCGCACACCGTCATAGACGCTACAAAGGTCGACGTGGAACTTCGCTGTATACGTATGCTCGAAGTGCTGCCGTGAATTAAACAAGGAGAAGACCATGCAAAAACCTTTCGCTTATGCCCTGCTGCTCGCTGCAGCCCTTGGCTTAGCTGCCTGCGATAAGCCTTCCGAAGAAAAGGCTCAAGACGCACAGCAATCCGAGCAGAAAGCTCAAGAACACATGAATGAAGCAGCCAAAGAAAGCAATCAGGCTGCTCAGGAACGCACTGAAGCTGCTCAAGAACAAGCTAAAGAAGCTCAAGATACCGCCACTAACAGCTCCCCACAGGGAAATCCGGATCAGCCTCTGCAAGGCGGTGATCCGAATACCAAACAGCAGTAAGCTGATAATAAAAAAGCCCGCAATAGCGGGCTTTTTTATTGCCAACACAAAGCTCTTATGAAGCTCGTATGGCCTGAGGCTGACCCTGTTGTCTATCCCAAAGAGTAGCAAGTACGCCAATTACAAGCGATGGGATCAACCAAGCCAACCCTTGATCTACAAGCGGAAGTTTGGCTTCTAGCCAATTGATCCAACTGACTTCAAAACCAGCAGCCTTTATGCCATCCACAACCCCGAACAGGAACGCGATGAGCATGACTGGTGCCACAACACGTGTGGATGAATGCCAAAGCCTAGAGCAGAAGCTCAGCACGACCAGGACAATACAGGGCGGGTAAATAGCCGTCAGCACAGGTACCGATATCTGGATCAGATGAGTCAAACCCAGATTCGAAACAAGCAGAGAGAAGAGCGCCAAGGCAACAACCAGAACCTTATAAGGTAAATGCAGGGCTTCGCTAAAATATTCTGCACAGGCGCAGGTCAGACCAACAGCCGTGACCAGACAAGCAAGAGAGATCAAGCAGGCCAGAAAAATACTCCCTGGCTCGCCAAAGGTATGCTGAACATAAGCATGTAGCACCTCTGCACCATTAGTAGCGGTGGGCACCAATGAGTGACTGGTAGAGCCTAACTGGAACAGACTGACATAAACCAAGGCAAGTCCTACGCCCGCAATCAAACCCGCAATTACAGCGTAACGCGTAATCAGGGTCGATGATTCAATGCCACGGGCTTTGATCGCATTTACGATCACAATGCCAAAGACCAAAGCGCCCAGCGTATCCATGGTCAAATAACCATTGACGAACCCTTGAGAAAACGCCTGTGCCTGATAGGCCTTGACAGATTCGCCCGTCCCGCCTGCCGGCCATAGAAACGCTGCCGCGCCCAGAATAGCCAGCGCCAGAATTTTAAGCGGTGCCAGGAAGCGTCCGACTGTATCCAGCAATCGTCCTGGATACAGTGACACTACCAGTACAACGCAGAAATAGACGAGGCTATAAAGAAATAGTGGCAATGCTCCACCGCCTGTAAGTGGAGCAAGTCCAACTTCAAACGAAACAGTTGCAGTACGCGGAGTAGCAAACAACGGGCCGACTGACAGATAGCAGACCGCTGCCAGCAAACCACCAGCTACCCGACCGATTGGAGAGCTTAGCGCGTTCATGGCTCCGCCTACACGGGCCAAGGCGACGACTGTTAACACAGGCAAGCCTACTGCTGTAATGAGGAAGCCAATAGCAGCAGCCCAGACATGGGGGCCAGCCTGCAAACCTACGATAGGTGGGAAAATAATGTTACCCGCTCCCACAAAGAGAGCGAAAGTCATAAAGCCAAGTGCCAGGATATCCTGGCCTTTCAAAGATTTCATTTCAGGGAATACCGGATTCAGACAGATTGATCGCGAAGGGTTCCCGTTGCTTATTAGGAACGACGCCCACTTGGCTAAAGCGGACCACTAATGGCTACCATACCTCTTTTGGAGATGGTCGCTATGAAGGGTGCACATCCTAACGAAATCTGCAGCCAAAGGCAGCAAAAACGTCCTGTACGCCGATTAAACGAGCCGAAATTGGGCTACTGAATACAGTATTGCCGATCCGCTATAGGTTTACATGGCTAAAATATTTATCGCGCCCATAAAAAAGGCCACCTTAAAAGGTGGCCTTTAAATCAAGATAAAGCTTACGCCTTCTTGACTTCCCAACCGGTCAGTTCGGCCAAGGCCTTACCAATATCCGCCAGGGAACGTACAGTCTTAACGCCTGCATCCTGCAGTGCTGCAAACTTCTCGTCAGCAGTACCTTTACCGCCAGAGATGATCGCGCCCGCATGACCCATGCGCTTGCCAGGAGGTGCAGTCACACCGGCAATGTAGGATACGACAGGCTTAGTCACGTTTTCCTTGATAAAGGCTGCAGCCTCTTCTTCAGCAGAACCGCCGATTTCGCCGATCATGACAATCGCTTCAGTCTGAGGATCTTCCTGGAACAGCTTCAGGATATCGATGAAGTTGGAACCTGGAATCGGATCGCCACCGATGCCCACACACGTGGACTGACCAAAGCCTGCGTCAGTAGTCTGCTTGACCGCTTCGTACGTTAGGGTACCGGAACGGGAAACGATACCAACCTTGCCCGGCTGATGAATGTGACCAGGCATGATACCGATCTTGCACTCGCCGGGTGTAATGACGCCTGGGCAGTTCGGGCCAATCAGACGTACGCCTAGCTCATCACACTTGACCTTGGCATCCAGCATATCCAGCGTCGGGATACCTTCGGTAATGCAAACGATCAGCTTGATACCGCCCAATGCGGCTTCAAGGATGGAGTCTTTACAAAAAGGAGCCGGGACATAGATGACTGAAGCCTCAGCACCTGTCGCCTCTACCGCCTCCTTGACCGTATTGAAAACGGGCAGGCCCAAGTGAGTAGTACCACCTTTGCCAGGTGTTACACCACCGACCATCTTGGTGCCGTAGGCAATAGCTTGTTCAGAGTGGAAAGTACCCTGGCTACCGGTAAAGCCCTGGCAGATAACTTTGGTGTCTTTATTAATCAGGACGCTCATTACTTACCCTCCGCGGCCTTGACGACCTGCTGGGCAGCGTCGGTCAGGCTAGTTGCCGCGATGATATTCAGACCGCTTTCGGCCAGGACCTTGGCACCCAGTTCTGCGTTGTTGCCTTCCAGGCGCACAACGACAGGAACTTTAACGCCTACCTCTTTCACCGCGCCGATGATGCCTTCTGCAATCATGTCGCAACGAACGATACCGCCAAAGATATTAACCAGCACGGCTTTGACGTTGTTGTCGGACAGGATGATCTTGAACGCTTCGGTCACGCGCTCTTTAGTCGCGCCACCACCTACGTCCAGGAAGTTAGCCGGCTTGCCGCCATGCAGGTTGACGATATCCATGGTGCCCATGGCCAGACCCGCGCCATTCACCATGCAGCCGATATTGCCTTCAAGCGCAACATAGTTCAGCTCCCACTTCTGCGCATGAGCTTCACGCGCGTCATCCTGGGAAGGATCATGCATTGCACGCAGCTTGGGCTGACGATACATGGCATTGCTGTCGATGTTGATCTTGGCGTCCAGGCAGTGCAGATCACCGTCTTTCTTGATGACCAGCGGGTTCACTTCCAGGAGTGCCAGGTCATAGTCCTGGAACAACTTGGCCAGACCAACAAAGATCTGGGTGAACTGCTTGATTTGATTACCGGTCAGGCCAAGCTGGAAAGCCAGCTCGCGGCCTTGATAAGGCTGAGCGCCTACCAGAGGATCAATGGTCGCCTTCAGAATCTTTTCAGGCGTGTCGTGCGCAACTTTTTCAATGTCTACGCCACCTTCGGTGGAAGCCATGAAAACGATACGGCGGCTAGAACGGTCAACGACCGCACCGAGATACAATTCCTTATCGATGTCCGTGCAGGACTCAACCAGGATCTTGCTAACTGGCTGGCCGTTGGCATCAGTCTGATACGTTACCAGATTCTTACCTAGCCAGTTTTGAGCAAACGCCTTGGCGTCTTCACGGCTCTTGACCAGCTTCACACCGCCGGCTTTACCACGGCCACCCGCATGAACTTGTGCTTTAACGACCCATTCGCTGCCGCCGATTTTGTCGCAGGCTTCCGCCGCTTCTTCGGGGGTGTCTACAGCGAAGCCCTTGGATACAGGCAGGCCGTACTCAGCGAACAGCTGCTTACCCTGATACTCGTGGAGATTCATGCTTATCTACCGTCTTCGTTAGGTATTGCGCATTTTCGGCGCTGCGCTCATTGGCGCCGCGCCACCTGTAACTGCCCTCTGGCAGTCCGGTGAGCGTTCCTGCGGCCCTCCCCTGGAGTAGCGGCGGGCTGCTCACCGTTGGTCTACCGTCTTAACGCTTCTTGCGGTTGGCAATATGAATGGCATGACCATTCACGGCCAGGGCCGCTTCATGCAGCGCTTCAGACAGTGTCGGGTGCGAGAACACCATCATACCCAGGTCCTCGGCACTAGTACCGAATTCCATGGCAATGGCGCCCTGTTGAACCAGATCCGCTGCACTTGGGCCAATAATATGGACACCTAGCACACGATCAGTTTTGGCATCAGCAATTACTTTTACCAAACCAGCCGTATCATTTGCTGCCATGGCTCGGCCGCTTGCAGCAAACGGGAAGGTTCCAACGTTCACTTCAACGCCTTCAGCCTTCAAAGCCTGTTCAGTTTTACCAACCCATGCCATTTCCGGATGGGTGTAGATAACCGAAGGAATCAGATCATAGTTCATCTGAGCCTTGTGACCAGCGATACGTTCGGCCACCATAACGCCTTCCTCGGAAGCCTTGTGAGCCAGCATCAGACCACGCACGCAGTCACCAATGGCATAAACGCCCGGCACGCTGGTAGCGCAATAGTCATCAACGTAGATATATCCGCGCTCATCGCTTTCTACGCCGCAATCAGATGCCAGCAGATCGGTAGTTACGGGGCGACGGCCTACCGCTACGATCAACTTATCGAAGGTCTGCTTCTGCTCACCAGTAGAATCAGTAAACGTTACAGTTACTTCGTTACCGTTGACTTCCGAACCTGTTACGCGAGTCCCTAGACGAACGTTCAGGCCCTGCTTGGTCATAATTTTGAGGCCTTCCTTCGCGATCTGCTCATCGGCAGCCGGCAGGAACTTGTCCAGGGCTTCCAATACAGTCACTTCGGCGCCCAGGCGAGCCCATACAGAACCCAGCTCTAAACCGATAACTCCAGCGCCAATAACACCCAAGCGCTTTGGAACTTCAGTGAAGTCAAGTGCACCCGTGGAATCAACAACGATGCCCTCAACAAGCGGAGCCGGAGGAATTTCAATTGGACGCGAGCCTGAAGCCAGGATAACGTTTGTAGCCTCGACAATCTGAGTCTGACCATCCAGACCCGTCACCTCAACTTGCTTGTTGGCCAACAGCTTGCCATGGCCTTCCAGCAGCGTTACACCGTTGGCCTTGAATAGCGTGCCGATACCACCAGTCAGGTTCTTAACAATCTGATCTTTACGACCGATCATTGCAGGCACATCAATAGTCACGTTGGGTGCATCGATACCATGAACCTTGAAGCCTTCATGAGCTTCGTGAAACTTGTAAGAGCTATCCAGCAGCGCCTTAGAAGGAATGCAACCTACGTTCAAGCAGGTACCACCCAGAGAGACCTTGCCTTCCTTACCCTTGTATCGTTCGATACAGGCAGTCTTCAGGCCGAGCTGCGCAGCGCGAATGGCAGCCACATAGCCGCCAGGGCCGGCACCGATCACGACTACGTCGAATTTTTCGCTCATAAGTTTCATCCTATTTCGATAAACCGGACGGCTTCTTGCGAAGCCGTCTCTATATATGGACTAGATTAGATGTCCAGCAGCAGACGGGCCGGGTCTTCCAGCAGGTCCTTCATGGTCACCAAGAACGTCACGGCCTCTTTGCCATCGATCAGGCGATGATCATAGGAAAGAGCAAGATACATCATCGGCAGGATGACAACCTGGCCATTCACAGCCATAGGCCGCTCCTGGATCTTATGCATACCGAGAATGGCAGTCTGTGGCGGGTTAACAATTGGCGTAGATAGCAGCGAGCCGAAAACCCCACCATTGGAAATGGTGAACGTACCGCCCTGCATATCTTCCATCGTCAACTTGCCAGCTTTGGCTTTCTTGCCGAAATCAGAAATAGTGCCTTCGATTTCAGCCAGGCTCATAAGCTCGGCATTGCGCAACACGGGAACAACCAGACCACGATCGCTGGAAACCGCTACACCAATATCCTGGTAACCGTGGTAAACGATATCGCCACCGTCGATGGAGGCATTGACGCCTGGCTGACGCTTCAGCGCCTCGGTCGCAGCCTTGACAAAGAAGGACATGAAGCCCAGGCGTACGCCGTTGTGCTTCTTCTCAAACATGTCCTTGTACTTTGAGCGCAGGTCCATGATCGGCTTCATATTCACTTCGTTGAACGTAGTCAACATGGCCATGCTGGATTGAGCTTCAACCAGACGCTCAGCTACCTTGGCACGCAAGCGAGTCATCGGCACACGCTTTTCAACGCGATCGCCTGCTGCGAAGGCCTGGGTCGGCGCTGCCGCTGTAGCGGGCTTGGCTGCCGGCGCGGAAGAAGCAGACTTCTTGGCTTCGATAGCGGCTACGGCATCCTCCTTGGTTACGCGCCCGCCCTTACCCGTGCCCTTGATACTAGCCGGATCCAGACCGTTCTCTTCTGCCAGCTTACGAGCAGCTGGTGCCAGAATTGGATCTTCTTCATCCTGAGCTGCGGCAGCAGGTGCAGCGGACGGAGTAGCTGCCGGAGCGCTGGCAGCCGGCGCAGCAGCTGCAGCGCCCTCTTCAACGCGTGCGATGACTTCTTCGCTCAGTACAGTGTCGCCTTCGTTTTTCAGAACCTCGGCCAAAACACCGTCAGCGGGAGCCACAACTTCCAGAACAACCTTATCGGTCTCGATATCTACCAGCAGTTCGTCCCGCTTTACTGCTTCACCAGGCTTCTTGTGCCATGTAGCGACGGTGCCATCTGCAACCGACTCTGGAAAGGTTGGGGCTTTGATCTCGATAGCCATTCTATTGGATTCCTTAATTCGTTTTATGCGCGCGCGTTAACCATTAAAAGCATCGTTCAGCAGTTTTTCCTGCTGCTCGGCATGCATCGAAGCATAACCAACTGCCGGTGCAGCGGAGGCATCACGTCCTGCGTACTTAAGGCCAATCTCAGGCTTAAGCGCTGAAATGACACGACGCATATGATGCTGACTGCAATACCAAGCACCCTGGTTCATGGGCTCTTCCTGACACCAGACGATATCCGTTAGATTGCTATAGGCAGACATGACGTCTGTCAGGTCATCCTCAGGGAACGGATAGAGCTGTTCGATGCGCACGATCGCAGTGTCCTCACGGCCTTCAGTACGACGCTTATCCAGGAGGTCGTAATAGACCTTGCCGCTACACATGACCAGACGCGTTACCTTCTGCGGATCGATTGCATCGATTTCCGGAATGACCGTCTGGAAAGAGCCTTCAGCCAAATCTTCCAGGGTCGAAATGGCAAGCTTGTGGCGCAGCAACGACTTAGGCGTCAGAACTACGAGCGGCTTACGCAGTGGACGAATAACCTGACGGCGAAGCAGATGATAGATCTGGGCTGGCGTGGTTGGTACGCAGACCTGAATATTCTGCTCGGCACATAGCTGCAGGTAACGTTCCAAGCGAGCGGACGAATGCTCAGGACCTTGCCCTTCGTAACCGTGAGGCAACAGCATTGTCAGGCCACAGAGGCGGCCCCACTTGATTTCGCCGCTGGTAATAAACTGGTCGACTACAACCTGAGCTCCGTTGGCAAAGTCACCAAACTGCGCTTCCCAGATAACCAGGGCATTTGGCGTAGTAGTGGCATAGCCATACTCAAAGGCCAACACAGCCTCTTCAGACAACAAAGAGTCATATATTTCAAAGCTTGGCTGCTCTTCACTCAAGTGCTGCAGCGGAACGTACGGCACACCATCCTTCTGATTATGAAGAACAGCATGACGATGCGAGAACGTACCGCGACCAACATCCTGACCAGTAATACGCACTGGATGACCTTCATGCAACAACGTTGCATAGGCCATGGTCTCTGCGTAGCCCCAGTTGATTGGAAGCCCACCGGCACTCATCTTCTGACGGTCTTCCAGAATCTTGCCAACTTGACGTTGCACAACCAGGCCTTCCGGCAGTTGCAGCAACTTGTTGGACAACTCCTGCAGCGTCTTTAGATCAAAGCGAGTGTCATGACGTGCCGTCCAGGCATGGCCCAAATAAGGACGCCAATCAACAAACAAGCCCTTGTTAGGCTCTTTGACCAGACTTTCTACCACATGGCGACCTTCGTCCAGTGCACTGCGATAGTTTTCGAACTGAGCCTGCACCTGCTCGGCGCTCATTACCCCAGCCTGTACTAGCGAATCGGCATAGAGATCGCGCGTTGTACGCTGCTTGGCAATTTGCTGATACATCAGCGGCTGAGTACCGCTAGGTTCGTCAGCCTCGTTGTGACCACGGCGACGGTAGCAAACGAGATCAATTACCACGTCACGCTTAAAGTGCATACGGTAATCAACGGCCAGCTGTGTCACGAAGAGCACCGCTTCTGGATCATCACCATTCACATGGAAGATAGGCGCCTGCACCATTTTTGCAACATCGGTCGCATACTCGGTGGAACGAGCGTCTTCCTGGCGGTTGGTGGTAAAGCCCACCTGGTTGTTGATGATGATATGCAGCGTACCACCGGTCTTGTAAGCCCGGGTCTGGGACATCTGCAGGGTTTCCATTACCACACCCTGGCCAGCGAATGCCGCGTCACCATGAATGGAGATCGGAACCACCTTATCGCCGGACTTATCGCTACGGCGATCTTGACGCGCACGTACCGACCCTTCGACCACTGGAGAAACGATCTCCAAATGAGATGGGTTGAAAGCCAGCGCCAGGTGAACCTCTCCACCTTCAGTCATTACGTTAGAGGAAAACCCCTGATGGTATTTCACATCGCCAGAGCCCAGCTCAACGATTTTCTTACCTTCGAACTCATCAAAAAGATCGCGCGGGTTCTTACCAAGCGTATTAACCAGTACATTCAAGCGGCCACGGTGGGCCATACCGATTACGATTTCCTGAGCACCGTAAGATCCAGAGCGCTGAATGATCTCATCAATCAGGGGGATCAGACTTTCTCCACCCTCCAAACCAAAGCGCTTAGTGCCTGGATACTTAGTACCCAGATACTTTTCCAACCCTTCTGCAGCCGTTAGGCGTTCAAGCAGATGTGTCTTGGCTTCAGTAGAATACTGGGGGCTCCCACGAACACTCTCCAGACGCTGGAGGAACCAGCGACGCTCTTCAGAATCCACGATATGCATGAACTCTGCGCCAACAGTGCGGCAATATGTCTCTTGCAGAGCATCCCGTATTTCCCGCAGAGTTGCCTCTTCTTTACCGAGGTACAACTCGCCGGTACGGAACGTCGTATCGAGATCTGCTTCAGTCAATCCATAATGATTGAGTGATAGATCGGCAGGCGCCTGGCGCTGCCATAACCCCAGCGGATCCAGACTTGCAGCCTGATGGCCGCGCATACGATAGGCCTGAATAAGGCGCAAAACTTCGACTTGCTTTTTCTCATGCTCGCTACTGACTGTACCTGCTGAAACAGGCTGAGCACGACGTTGATTCTTTGCCAAGAGAACAAAGTGATCGCGAATCGCTGAGTGCGATACGTCAGGGGAGAAATTACCGTCCGCAGGAAGCTTCTGGAAATAGGAGCGCCATTCCTCTGGAACGGCATTGGGATCGTGCAGATAGAGCTCATAGAGCTCTTCGACATAGGAGGCATTCCCACCTGATAGGTGAGCGCTTTCCCACATCCGCTGCATAACGCTTTCGTGCATTTAAGTCACCCCTCGGTCAGGGACAACACCATCGAGTCATACTGCGCGCCAGAAAGCAATACAGCATTCATTGATGTCCGGGCACCAGCCCGGTTGCCCCTAATATATATTCAATCAACCAGCAGAGCCCAAGCCTTGCAGGTCGCTTTAGAGCACCGACAAAGGATTCTGTTCCTTTGCCGGTGCAAACCGCTATTAAGTACCGCTCTGGAGCAGCATGCTACGAACATGACCGATTGCTTTCGTTGGGTTCAATCCCTTCGGGCACACCGTTACGCAGTTCATGATAGAACGGCAACGGAAGACACTGAAGGGATCATCCATGGCAGCAAGGCGCTCCTGCGTATGTGTATCACGGCTGTCTGCCAAGAAACGATAGGCTTGCAACAGTGCTGCAGGGCCTAGGAACTTGTCAGGATTCCACCAGAAGGACGGGCAAGACGTAGAGCAGCATGCACACAGGATACACTCATACAGACCATCAAGCTTTTCGCGCTCTTCAGGCGTTTGTAGGCGCTCGATAGCAGGTGCAGGCGTCTCATTTTGTAGATAGGGCTGAACCTTCTCATACTGCTTATAGAAGATGCTCATATCTACAACAAGGTCACGAATAACAGGCAAGCCGGGCAAAGGCCGAACAACCAGCTTATTGCCTTTGACAACGCTCGACAGCGGTGTAATGCATGCCAGGCCATTTTGACCATTGATATTCATACCATCGGAGCCGCAAACGCCCTCACGGCAAGAACGACGGTAGGAGAATGTAACATCCTGCTCTTTGATCAGAGCCAGAATGTCGAGAACCATCAGATCCTTACCACCGGTCTCGATCTGAAATTCCTGCATGAAAGGAAGTTCATCCTTCTCAGGGTTGTAGCGGTAAACACTGACTTGCAACATAACGGCAAACCTCAGTATGTACGAACTTTAGGTTCGAACGTAGGAACTGTCTTCGGAGAGAAGTTGACAGCGCGTTTAGTGACACGCTTGTCTTCTGGGAAGTACAAGGTATGGCAGAGCCAGTTCTCGTCGTCCCGCTCTTCAAAATCTTCGCGAGCATGCGCTCCACGACTTTCCTTGCGGGTTTCCGCTGCAATAGCAGTGGCTTCAGCAACTTCCAAAAGGTTCTGTAGCTCGAGTGCTTCGATACGGGCCGTGTTGAATGCCTGGCTCTTGTCTGCAATCTTCACGTTTGCGATTCGCTCGCGCAGCTCAGCGAGCTGTGCGATACCCTTCTGCATGTATTCGCCCGTGCGGAATACACCGAAGAAGTTCTGCATGCAGCTCTGAAGCTCTTTACGCAGAGGCGCAACGTCCTCTCCAGTGCTGCGCTCATTAACGCCAGAAATACGAGCCAAAGACTGCTCGATATCACTAGCACTGGCGTCACGATGTTCAACGCCCTCTTTCAATGCTTTTTCCAGGTGCAGTCCTGCTGCACGACCAAAGACTACAAGGTCAAGCAGGGAGTTGCCACCCAGACGGTTTGCACCGTGAACTGACACGCAGGCTACTTCGCCTACAGCGAACAGCCCCTCAATAATCGTGTCATTACCATTAGCATCCTGCGTGATGGCCTGACCATGAATATTGGTAGCGACACCACCCATCATATAGTGACAGGTTGGAATAACCGGAATAGGCGCCTTGACCGGATCCACGTGTGCAAATGTCTTGGACAGCTCACAAATGCCTGGCAAACGGCCATGGAGTACTTCTTCGCCCAGGTGATCAAGCTTCAACAGTACATGATCGGCGTCTGGACCACAGCCATTGCCCGCAATGATCTCCTTGATCATGGACCGAGCAACAACGTCTCGTCCAGCCAAGTCTTTAGCATTAGGCGCATAACGCTCCATGAAGCGCTCGCCATGCTTATTGATGAGGTAACCACCCTCACCACGGCAGCCCTCAGTCACCAGCACGCCTGCACCGGCAATACCTGTCGGGTGGAACTGCCACATCTCGATATCTTGAACCGGTACGCCTGCACGCAGTGCCATACCGATACCGTCGCCGGTATTGATCAGCGCGTTGGTGGTAGAGGCATAGATGCGCCCAGCACCGCCGGTAGCTAGAACAGTAGCCTTGGAGCGGATATAGACAGTCTCACCCGTTTCGATACAGACCGCGATGATTCCAACAATGGAGCCATCCTGATTCTTTACCAGATCAACTGCGTACCACTCGTTCAGGAAGACCGTATTGTTCTTCAGGTTGCCCTGATAAAGGGTATGCAGAAGGGCATGACCCGTACGGTCAGCCGCGGCACACGTACGAGCCGCCTGGCCACCCTTACCATAGTCCTTGGACTGCCCACCAAAAGGACGCTGATAGATACGACCTGTTTCCGTACGAGAGAACGGAAGCCCCATATGCTCCAGCTCGAAGACCGCTTCAGGGCCTACTGAGCACATGTATTCGATGGCATCCTGGTCACCAATGTAATCCGACCCCTTTACGGTGTCGTACATGTGCCAACGCCAGTCGTCATTTGGATCAGCCGAAGCGATGGCACAAGTAATGCCGCCTTGGGCAGATACTGTATGCGAGCGAGTTGGAAAAACCTTAGTGACAACGGCCGTCTTGTGACCTGATTGGGCCAACTGCAGCGCTGCACGCATGCCTGCGCCGCCGCCACCCACAATGATGGCATCAAAAGAAAGAGTACGAATACTGGACATGACTCACACACCCCAAAGAATCTGGACGCCCCAGACAAACAAGGCGAACATGGCGACACCGCATACAGCCTGGAACAGGAAACGCGCCGTTGTAGCGCCCTTGCCCAAGGCCATGGGAGTCAGATAGTCGGTAGAAATGGTCCACATGCCTACCCAGGCGTGAACTCCAACCGAGACCAAGGCAAGCAAGCTGAAAATTCGCATCCAGCCATTGCTATACAGACTATGCCATTGCTCAAACGACATATCGGGGTGAAGTACGACATATCCAAGTAAGAAAAGCGTATAAACCGCAAGAATCACAGCGGATACGCGCTGAGCCATCCAGTCATAAAGACCTGAGCGCGAGAAGTTAGTGACGCTAGTTACCATACCCAGACCCCCACCAGAACGATCAGCACCGCAGATACAATCAATACGATCTGGGAGCCCAATTTGCCGCCTTGCAATGTTTCACCCACACCCATGTCCATAATTAAATGGCGCACGCCTGCTACTAGGTGATACAGCAATGCGGACAACACGGCCCAAATCACGAGCTTAACCAACGGATACGCCAGGAACGCTTTCACCCGAGCAAATCCATCTTCGGAACTCAGCGACAGGTCGAGCCCATAAAGCAGCGCGGCAAGGCCGATGAAGAGGATAACGCCAGAAATACGGTGAAGGATCGAGGTGTAAGCTGTGATAGGGAGTTTTATGGTCCTGAGGTCTAGATTTACAGGTCGTTTACTATTCACGGCTTCTTTCACACTGAGAGCCCAAAGTTGCCGGGCTAGTTATTGGGAATTGCTTTAATAGACATCCATTACTGGATTGACAACCGCACTGGAGAGGCACACAGCCTGAGGCGGTCGGCCATGAAGTATAGACAGTTAGGCTGCTCATGACAACGCACCAATCCCATACAAATAGACTAATGTCGCTGCCCTAAACGGCGCTCAATAGTGTAAGTTATGAGCACATTTGAAACCTAAGTAATTATTGGCGCAATATGTTCGTAAATTGACTTTCAAATGATTGCCTCTATAGTGGCCATGGCCCTGCGTGGGGGTTGTATAAATGATTTCAAGCATAAATAAGGAGGCCTTAATGGCTGACAAGAAAGCGCAGCTAATCATTGAGGGCGCAGACCCGGTACAGCTGCCCGTAATGTCTGGAACACTCGGACCTGATGTTGTCGATGTTCGTAACCTTACGAACGCAGGCGTTTTCACGTTCGATCCAGGCTTTATGTCGACGGCCTCCTGTGAATCGAAAATCACATACATTGATGGCGATAACGGTGTTCTTCTGCATCGCGGCTACCCCATCGAACAACTGGCAGAGAAGTCTGACTACCTTGAGACTTGTTACCTTTTGCTAAAAGGTGAATTGCCTAATGAAGAACAAAAGCAGACGTTTGTAAGCACTATCAAGAACCACACCATGGTTCACGAGCAACTCAAGACCTTTTTCAACGGCTTCCGTCGTGACGCACATCCCATGGCTATCATGTGCGGCGTAGTCGGTGCGCTTTCTGCCTTCTATCATGACTCACTGGATATTCAGGACCCGCATCATCGCGAAATTTCCGCAATGCGCCTGATTGCCAAGATGCCAACGCTAGCCGCCATGGTTTATAAATACTCCATGGGCCAACCGATGATGTATCCCGACAACCGCCTGGGATACGCAGAAAACTTCCTTCACATGATGTTCAATACACCCTGTGAAGTTAAGCCGATCAGTCCGGTTCTCGCGAAGGCGATGGACAAAATCTTCATCCTGCATGCCGATCACGAGCAAAACGCTTCCACCTCAACGGTTCGCCTGGCAGGCTCTTCGGGTGCAAACCCATTTGCCTGCATTGCAGCCGGTATCGCAGCACTCTGGGGCCCTGCCCATGGCGGCGCAAACGAAGCAGTATTGCGGATGCTGGATGAGATTGGTGACGTTAGCAATATTGATAAGTTTGTGGCCAAGGCTAAAGACAAAAATGATCCATTCAAACTAATGGGCTTTGGCCATCGCGTTTATAAGAACTTTGACCCTCGCGCCAAAGTTATGAAGCAAACGTGTGACGAAGTGCTTGCTGAACTTGGCATTAATGACCCACAACTTGAGCTCGCCATGCAATTAGAGGAACTTGCGCGTAAAGATCCTTACTTTATTGAGAGAAATCTTTACCCCAATGTTGACTTCTACTCAGGCATTATCCTAAAAGCCATCGGCATCCCTACCAGCATGTTTACTGTTATCTTTGCTCTTGCGAGAACAGTAGGCTGGATTTCCCATTGGCAGGAAATGCTTTCTGGACCTTATAAAATTGGACGTCCTCGTCAGCTTTATACCGGCCCAATTAAGCGCGACATTGATCCCATTACTAATCGCTAATAAAAAAAGCCCCGCAAGGGGCTTTTTTTATTAATCAATAAACATAAAAAAGCCCGCATCGTAAGATGCGGGCTTTTTACTAGACAGTAATTAATTACTGCTTAGCTTGAGCCTCAACTTCAGCCTCTACGCGACGGTTAACAGCGCGGCCAGCTTCAGTGGAGTTATCAGCAACAGGACGGCTCTCACCGTAACCTACAGCATTTACGCGATCGCCGGAAACGCCGTACTGGTTAACCAGAACGTTACGAACAGCGTTTGCACGACGCTCGGACAGACGCTGGTTGTAAGCATCAGTACCAACGGAGTCAGTGTGACCCTCTACAGTAGTAGAAGTCTGTGGGTACTGCTGCATGAAGTCAGCCAGGTTCTTAATATCACCATAGCTTTCTGGCTTCACAGCAGCCTTGTCGAAGTCAAACTTCACGTCCAGTTCAACGCGAACAACTTCTGCAACAGCCGGGCAGCCATTAGCATCAACAGTTACGTTAGCTGGAGTATTTGGGCACTGGTCAACGTTATCGCAAACACCATCGCCGTCAGAGTCGGTGCATACGTCAGCAACCGGCTCCGGTGCAGGTGCAGCTTCTTGACGACGGGAAGAACCGCCGAAGTTCACACCCACACCAACTACAGCAGACCATTCACCCTGGTCATCGTCAATGTTGTAGTTGCCTTCCAGGCCGCCACGAGCGTACAGGTTCTCAGTGAAGTAGTACTTCAGACCTGCACCTACGTTAGCGAAGGTAGTGTGGTTGCGGCCATGATGATCAGCATGTGCATCAGTCAGAGACTGGTGGGCGAAACCACCGGAAACGTAAGGACGCAGACCTACACCAGGAGTACCCCAGTGGTAGTAGGCATCAAGAGCAGCGAGGCTACCATGAATCTTCTTGTGGCCTTCATCGCGATCACCACGTACGTCGTGGTACTCACCATAGGACAGCGCCAGCTCGACGTCGTCAGTCAGGAAGTAACCCACCGAACCGCCATACAGGTTGGCATTGCTCATGTCACGCTGGCTGTCGGTGAAGTAGCGCTTGCCAAACAGCTCGCCTTCTACCGCGCCTTGACCCTGAGCCATCGCGCTCAGAGAAGAAGCGGCGACCAGGGAGCCAATGACGACGCCTAAGGTGCTCTTCAATTTCATCCTATGTATCCCCATCTTAATGATATTAGTATTCCGGCAATCTCCGGAGGCTTTGACAACAAGTTTTTCAGAAGTTCATAAAAAACAGGGGGCTAGGATGTTACCTAACCCTCAACTTCCTCTGCGAACTTGCCACGCAGCTTATCTAGTGCCCGCTTATAACGCATCTTGGTAGCACTGAGCCCCATATGCATGATGTCTGCAATTTCCTGGAACTCGAGCTCCGCCACAAAGCGTAACACCAGAATCTCACGATCAATTTGGTTCACATGGGCCAGCCAGCGATCCAAACCACCCCGCTCTTCTAACCCTGGTGCCTTTTCATCCGAGGCCTCTTCAATCGGCTCCAGACTCAGGGCATCTACCAGACGACGTTTACGCCGCTCCTTCCGGTACTGGGTTATGCACTCATTGTACGTAATGCTATAGAGCCAGGTCTTAAACTTTGACTTACCCTCAAAGTTTTTAAGTCCATACAGCACCTTTAGCATGACCTCCTGACAGACATCATCTGCATCACGGTCGTTCCCCAGATAACGCGCACATACGTTGAACAGCGTGCGCTGGTAGCGCCGCATTAGCTCTTCGTAAGCACGCGTCACATGAAACAACTCAGTATGTGCACGCTGCACCAGCTCTTCATCGGTGAGCTGGCGGGGGTCATAGGCTGTAGACAAGGTTTCGTTCAAAGCGGACGGTGCCGGACTGCCGTTCAATGGGCGGCATGATATCCATCTCACAGCTCGCTGTCGGCAACTTTTTCACTTGTTAGCGAGCCTTTACACGCTGATCGAGAAGGCGTTTGTTCGAAATCGATATTAGCTCATCATCCGCTGTAAGCAGCAGTGTTTTCACCGTGCCTATCTCTTCAATAACCCCTTCAACCTCATCGACCTGTACGACTTGACCCACTTCGAAAATTTCTCGTACATAGATTCCAGCCAAAATCTGGCCGACTAGATCACGACTACCCAAACCCAATGCCAATGCAGCTGCAAGGCCAAGCGACCCCAGCACAATAGCAATGACGGTATTGAGCAGCTCGGTCTTTATTTCAAGTTGTCCGATAGCTACAGAGATACTGATAATAATGACCAGCGCCTGAGCGACCCGCCCAAGACCGGCAGAATAGTCAAGCCCGACACCCTCGGCAGCGCCATGGACGATGCCGTTGACTAACTGCGCCAGCAGTACACCTATGACCAGAACCAGAGCGGCACCAAAGACCTTAGGTAAATACAAGGCCATGACATCAAGCGTAGACGAAACACGCTGAAGACCAAGCGACTCTGCAGCAGACACCAGAAACACCAGCAGAATGAACCAGTAGACGATACGCCCAATAAGCGTACTAACGGGTACCTTGATGCCTACCCGGGCAAGCATCTTGGTCAGCCCGGTCCCGGTCATCAGCCTGTCCAGACCCAATTTCGCTAACAGCTTGGAAAGAAGATGATCAAGCAGTTTCGCAAAAAAGAACCCTAGGATGACAACCAGCAAAGCACCCAGAAGGTTGGGAATGAAGCCCGCCACCTTGCTCCATAATGTCGTCATCGCTGACAGCAGGCTTTGCGTCCAGATATCAAATTCCATGATTACTCGGCTTGTTTGGAAGAAGAACGAGCTCTACGAGAAGAGCCACACACAGGCTTAACATGTCCTGAGCCATTATTGATGGCCATCAGGACAGCCGATCCCCAGCGCCCCATCAACCCGAACAGATCGCCTGCGCCCACCTGCCGGTTGGCGGTCTTTAGGACGCGGTCCAGTCTGTCGTACTCAGTCGGAGCCTCGGCTCTGGACCTCAGCATATCTTTTAATGATTCTTCGAAAGGATCAGGCATAGCGCACCTCTCACCACTTTCATGCTAGACGGCTGTCCAAAACAGCAAGTCACACTTACAACCATCGCAGCCGCCGGAAGAGCCACCACTGAAACAGCGCAATCAATAGAATGCCGGCACATGCCACAACAAACCCCAGAGAAAAGTCCGACCCAGGAATTCCCCCCACATTCATACCTAGCAAACCTGTCACGAAGCTCATAGGTAGAAAGAAACCGGTAATGATGGCAAGCAAATACATGGTGCGATTAGTCCGCTCAGCCACACTGCGCTGCTCCACTTCCTGCAAGAAACTTACTCGCTCACGCATAAGCTCAAGCTCCTCCAGGTTTCGAGTCAAACTATTGTGAAGCTCACTCCAGTACTCTGCATCACCCTCAGCTACCAGCCAGGCTGGCTTCTGACGTAACAGATCAGAATAAATTTCACGTTGTGGAGCCAGATAGCGCTTGAGACTGGCGACGCGCCTGCGTAAACCTAGAATCAAATTATGCTCAGGCAAGTCCGTTTCGTCTGCCTCTACTCGCTCCTCTATCTCATCGAGCTGTTCAGCAAGCTCAACAACCAGCGTATCAACGCGACTCGTCATGTAGGTCGCGAGCTGAAGAATGAGCGCTCGGGCGTTTTCAGCGCCCACACCTGCTTCAAGATCCTCCTGAATTTCTGCGGCGGCCTTGAGAGGCCTTAACCGTATGGAAAAGACACGCTGGGCCTCGACATAAACACGCAGCGACACCATATCCTCAGGCACAGCATTGGGATTTAGATTTACACCACGCAGAAAAAGAAGAAGGCTCTCGCTACTTAAAGGAACAATGCGAGGACGGGTTGCCTCCTCCAATAAAAGGTCACAGGCAAACTCATTCAAACCGCTGGACTGACGAAGCCACTGCTGCGCCTCAGGTACGCCTCTGTCCCAATGCAGCCACAGGGTCTCCTCGGGCTGGAGATCAAGAATATCCAGCTCGTTGCGCTGAATACGGCGGGCGCCACCTCGTCCATTTAACACATAGCCATATACGAGACCGCGTTCGTTACCACTTTCGTAATCCTGCATTACAGACTCTCGTTACCCTTTATTCGCCCGGCATCTCCAGCCGCTTTGACGAGACAACAATGCCGTTATTGTCAGCGTATAGGTAATGCCCCACCTCAAAGGTCACCCCTCCAAAGGCAAGAGGAACATCACGCTGACCTACCCCGTGCTTCTCAGATTTTTTAGGATACGAAGCCAATGCTTGAATACCCAAACCCGTCTCAGCCAACACATCCACATCCCGGACACACCCATAGATCACAATACCGGCCCAGCCATTGGCTGCAGCCTTCTCAGCCAGCATATCGCCCAATAGCGCACAGCGCATGGAGCCGCCGCCATCTACTACCAGGACCTTTCCGGTGCCGTCTTCTTCTACTCTCTCTTTTACGAGCGAATTATCTTCAAAGCACTTAATCGTGACAATTTGACCACCAAACGAATCGTAGCTACCAAAGTTACTAAAGAGCGGCTCTACGACCTGAACCAGGTCAGGATAAGCATCACAGAGGTCAGGCGTTATGTAGCGCATGAAGGAGCCCTCAAGAATATTAAACGTCAACACCGATACGATCTTGCTCATACGCAGGATCAAGCAGCCTCAACCCGGTGCAATGAGCGTTAACCGCTCTACCTGTATGCAAGTCGAACTCAAAACCATGCTTCGGGCATCGCACTAAGTCTGGCGTTATGGCGCCTTGAAAAAGCGATGCACCCTGATGAGGACACCTATCTTCAAACAGGATGTGTTTGCCATGAGCAACAACGAGTACGACGGGCACTCCCCTGACAAGGAAACGCTGTCGATACCCCTCTTCAAGATTTAACAACCTTTCAAGCGGAACGAACATAAGCTCTCCCAACACCATAACCCGCTACGTATCGGGCCTTGAGTGAGGCCAGGACGATTATTCAATCAGCTCGATACTAGGTGCAACGTCCTGCCCCTGGGAAGTGTTTTCAATAGCCTTCAGCCACTGCGTAATCAGTCCGCTAAAATGTTGATGAGCCTCTCGAGCCATAAAGGGAGATCCATAGCTCATGACGGCTTCGCGAGAAAGGGCATGACCTAATGATATGAACTCCTTTTGCTGGGCCCCGAAACGGTTAAATAATGCTTGGCATGCCTCAGCATTCACCTGGGGATCATTGGTGGCTGCCAGGCTAAGCACAGGCATGGAAAGCGAAGATAGTCGTGATAATAAATGCTCTCGCTCAGAACGATCTTTACCAAATATCCGCTCCTCCTGAAGCCCCTTTAATAAAGCCTTTGGCTCATCTTCAGGACCGACGCCTACTCCGCAGCCGGAGATAATCGCGCGCATCTTCTCGCGCCATGACAGAAGACTCCAAAGCCGATCAGAGGCCGCCACCCCCAACAATCCCAATGACCTGACTGAGCGCTCAGTTAACCATTCGTTTAGCAACCCTAAAATGACAGCAAGTCCGCCCTGGCCATGCCCTATCCAATGACTGGCCAGCCCAGACTGCTCTTCTACAAAAGCAGCAATCGCCGGGAGATCATGGTGTGCATAATCAGACAGTTGATTATTCCTGTACTCAAGATTGCGCGGTGAGCAACCATGGCCGCGCATCTCGGCAATCCAGACATCGAACCCGGCATCAACAAGTTCAATGCCCAGCCCGGATCCTCTTGGGGCATACCAAGTAAAACGGTTACCAAAGGCACCATGAACAAGAATGACGGGAGGCCTGTAAGGAGTCTGCTGATGCAGCCGCCCTAGACGCGTTAGAGACAGCTCAACACTATGGTCAGGACTGTTATTGGGTTTGAGAAGATAGACGTCTTCGATTAAGTCCCCGTAAAGCTCGGCGCGCACGAGCGCAACAGGGAAAAGCTGACTACTGCTTTGCATGATTACCGTTACATAAAAAGGCGGGGTTGCCCCCGCCTGTGAATGACGCGCTATTTTAAGCCTGTCCCTCTGCCAAGAAGAACCATGTATCGAGCACCGAGTCTGGATTGAGCGACACGCTTTCGATTCCCTGCTCCATTAACCACCTGGCGAGGTCTGGGTGATCAGAGGGGCCTTGACCGCAAATACCAATGTATTTACCCGCCCTGTTACAGGCTGCAATGGCCTGAGCCAAGAGCTTTTTGACCGCCGGATTACGCTCATCGAAAAGATGAGCAATGATGCCAGAGTCACGATCTAGCCCCAGCGTCAATTGAGTCATGTCATTGGAGCCAATGGAGAAGCCATCAAAGTACTCAAGGAACTCATCCGCCAAAATGGCATTCGAGGGCAGCTCGCACATCATAATGACGCGCAAACCGTTTTCACCCCGCTTAAGCCCATAAGCGCCCAACAGATCAATGACTTGAGCGGCTTCTTCGAGGGTACGAACGAAAGGAACCATGAGCTCGACGTTGGTCAGCCCCATCTCGTTGCGCACTTTTTTCATGGCGCGGCATTCAAGCTCGAAGCAATCCCGGAAAGACTCGCTGATATAACGAGAAGCACCGCGGAACCCCAGCATCGGGTTTTCTTCTTCAGGCTCGTAGAGCTTGCCACCAATCAGGTTGGCGTACTCGTTGGATTTGAAGTCGGATAAGCGAACGATAACCTTCTTTGGCCAGAACGCTGCAGCCAGCGTACTAACGCCTTCGACCAACTTTTCGACATAGAACCCAACCGGGTCACTGTAGCCAGCCGTACGCTTGTCGACATTTTCCTTGATGTCGAGCGGCAGGCTGTCGTAATTGAGTAATGCCTTGGGATGCACACCAATCATGCGATTGATGATGAACTCAAGACGCGCCAATCCAACCCCGGCATTGGGCAGCTGCGCAAAGTCGAATGCACGATCAGGATTGCCAACATTCATCATGATCTTGAACGGCAGATCAGGCATAGCGTCTACCGAGCTCTGACGAATATCAAAGTCCAGCTCGCCTTCATAGATCAGGCCGGCATCACCTTCCGCACAGGAAACGGTTACGGTTTGTCCGTCACGAAGACGTTCTGTGGCATTGCCACATCCAACCACAGCCGGAATACCTAGCTCACGAGCAATAATGGCAGCGTGGCAGGTCCGGCCGCCGCGGTTAGTCACGATAGCGCTGGCGCGCTTCATGACTGGCTCCCAGTCTGGGTCGGTCATATCGGAAACCAGCACATCACCAGGCATAACACGGTCCATTTCGGAGACGTCGCGAATAACCTTGACCGGACCGGCGCCGATACGCTGTCCGATTGAACGACCTTCAACGATAACCTGACCTTTTTCCTTGAGTAGGTAGCGCTCCATAACGGTTGCACTGGCACGGCTTTTGACGGTTTCAGGGCGCGCCTGGACGATATAAAGCTTGCCATCGTCTCCATCTTTAGCCCATTCGATATCCATTGGGCGGCCGTAGTGCTTTTCAATGATAAGAGCCTGCTTGGCAAGCTCAGCTACCTCATCATCAGTAATACTGAAGCGGGCACGATCAGCAGCGTCAACATCAACGGTTTTGACAGAGCGCCCAGCCCTGGCCTCCTCGCCGTAGACCATTTTGATAGCCTTGCTACCAAGATTTCGACGAAGAATTGCAGGGCGCCCCGCTTCCAGCGTGGATTTATGCACATAGAATTCGTCAGGGTTGACCGCCCCTTGTACCACTGTCTCGCCCAGGCCATAAGCGCCGGTAATAAAGACCACATCCCGGAAACCCGACTCGGTATCAAGCGTAAACATAACGCCTGCCGCGCCTGTTTCAGAGCGGACCATGCGTTGCACCCCTGCCGACAACGCAACAAGCTTATGATCAAAGCCTTGGTGTACGCGGTAAGCAATGGCACGGTCATTGAAAAGCGAAGCGAACACTTCTTTGGTCGCCCGGATGACGTTATCTACACCACGTATATTCAGGAAGGTTTCCTGCTGGCCGGCAAAGGAAGCATCCGGCAAATCCTCTGCTGTAGCGGAAGACCGTACGGCAACAGCCAGATTGTCGTTTCCCGCTGACAGCTGTGCAAAGGCCGTTCGGATCTCAGCGTCCAGTCGAGTTGGAAATTCGGCATCCATGATCCATTGTCGGATTTCAGCACCCGTTTTAGCCAACGCGTTTACGTCGTCTACATTGAGCGCGTCCAAAGCAGCGTGGATACGGTCGTTCAGCCCACTTTGCTCGAGGAAATCCCGGTAAGCCTGTGCAGTTGTAGCAAAACCGCCAGGAACCGAAACACCTGCGCTCGCCAGGTTACTGATCATCTCGCCAAGGGATGCGTTTTTGCCGCCCACGTGCTCAACATCGTGCACCCCGAGTTTATCCAGGGAAACTACGTACTCGTCCAAGGTGATCTCTCCATATTTGTATTTGTGGGAAAGCTCGTACGCAACTGGCACGTTTACATTAGGTCTTTACTCCAGAAACGGTAGAATTCGATTTATCTGCCTACTAATAAGCTCCAGGCATTATTGAAAGGTTGTCGGTTTGCCGGCAGCCTTTACAGCACACCTTACGATAAGACCAAACACCACTGCCTCGGGAGTTTCACCCTGATGAAACGAACCGCCTTCTTTATCTCTGACGGTACCGGCATTACAGCCGAAACCCTCGGTCAAAGCTTACTCGCTCAATTCGAGAACATCAGCTTTACAAAACTTACCCGGCCGTACATCGATACCGTTGAAAAAGCCCGGGCCATGGTACAGCAAATCAACTACGCCGCCGTTTCGGACGGCGCGCGACCCATTATTTTCGACACCATCGTCAATCGGGAAATACGTGCGATTCTCGACCAGTCGAATGGATTCATGATTGACATCTTTTCTACTTTTTTATCCCCGCTTGAGCAGGAGTTAGGTGCTGAATCGTCGTATTCGGTCGGTAAATCACACTCTATGATGCATAACGCTAATTACATGCAGCGTATCGAGGCCGTGAATTTTGCCCTGGAAAACGACGATGGCGCGCGTACGCAACACTACGACAAGGCCGATTTGATTTTGGTCGGTGTTTCCAGGTGCGGCAAAACGCCCACCTGCCTTTACATGGCGCTCCAGTTTGGAATTCGGGCAGCCAACTACCCTTTAACGGAAGAAGACATGGAGCGCTTGCAGCTCCCTGCCTCTCTCAAGGCACATAAGAACAAGCTGTTCGGCCTAACGATTGATCCAGACCGCCTATCCGCAATTCGGCACGAGCGCCGTCCTAACAGCCGCTATGCCAGCTTTGCCCAATGCGAATTTGAAGTCAGGGAGGTGGAAAGCCTGTTTCGACGGGAAAATATTCCCTCTATCGACTCAACCCATTTTTCCGTTGAGGAAATAGCGGCCAAGATACTGGTAGAGAAAGGCGTCGAGCGTCGCCTGAAGTAATTCAGCCCTGCACCTTTGCAGACCTTACTGGTTTAGAAAGGGGCCCATGTTAGAATGCGCCCTTTTGACTTACGCGATGTGCCAGAAACCTGTAATGGGTGGCACATGCCTGGCCCTGCATTAGCTTGATGAAATCTGTAATTTATCTACTGTTTAGCTTGCCCCTGCTATGGTGCACCTTGTGCTTTTCGGCAGAGAAGCGAATCTATGGCTTACACGAGCATGCGTATTTGCCAGAGTTGAATATACATCTCAAGGCAAAACTTGATACAGGTGCGGAGACAGCTTCCCTGAGCGCACATCGTATCCACACGTTTACGCGTAACGGGGAGCAATGGGTACGCTTCTCCCTGGCCATTGATCAGGCACATGACCTTACGCTGGAGCGTCCGTTGCTACGCGTAAGCCACATTAAGCGTCGTCATGCAGACCATACACCGGGGGTCGAGCCCAAGATGCATACCAGTCGCCCTGTTATTCCAATGGTAATTTGCATGGGAAAGCAGAGGCATACGATTGAGGTCAATCTCACGGATCGTAGCCACTTCGATTATCCCCTGCTGATTGGCAGCAAGGCGCTCAGGCGCTATGACGCCCTGATCGACGTTTCCCGCTCTTATATAGCCGGTACTCCGGCATGCCCTATTTGAAAGTCGAGTAACCTGCATGCGCTCCATCAACCTGCATCTAAAGATACTTATTGCCGTTCTGGTTCTACTCGGCGCGTCCATTACTGCTTACCAGATTTTTGGGCTGGGCATCCCGATCACGCAAGACGAAACGGATGAGTTATGGAGTATCGATGCCAAGGTAACGTTTACTGCCACGCCTCATGTGCCGGTCAAGGTACAACTGTTCGTACCACCCTTGACGCAAGGCTACGTCAGCCTTAATGAGAGCTTCGTCTCAAATAATTACGGCGTTAACGTCAGTCGCGTTGAAGGCAACCGTCAGCTGACCTGGTCCGCACGACGCGCTAAAGGTGACCAGACCCTGTACTACCGCCTGGTCATGACAAAACGGTTTGGAAGCGACAAGCCGCGCGAGGAAAAGGGGGCTATCACTCGCGACCCCATAGTGCTTCCCGAGGGCCCTGAGCGTCTGGCTGCCGAGGCTTTGGTGGCACCTATTCGCCAACACTCAGCCGACGTGGAAACGTTCATCAGCGAAGCCATCAGGCGCGTCAATAACGTTAACGACGACAACGTAAAGCTGCTACTCAATGGCGATACCAGCACCTCCAAGCGCGCGCAGATTGTTGACCTACTAGTTTCACTGGCACGCGTTCCACTGGAAAAGGTTCACACCCTGCGCCTTGCTGCGCATATCCAGCAAAACCCGGAACTTTGGTTGCGCAGCTATAACGGCAAGGACTGGATTTATTTCAATCCCGAAACAGGTGAGCGTGGACTGCCTTCCGATCGCATGATCTGGTGGAGTGGTGATGGCCAGCTACTGACCCTGGATGGCGGTCGCAAGGCTAACGTGACCTTCACATTGGACAGCAGCCAGATGAATGCTATTCGTCTGGCTCAACTGACGAATTCAAGTGTCGAGACGGCCTTCATGGACTACTCCTTGTACGGCCTGCCCCTTCAGACACAGCAGACCTACCAGACGATGATTATGATTCCGCTTGGCGTACTCGTGATTCTGGTGCTGCGAAATCTGATCGGCCTGCAAACACTTGGCACCTTTACCCCTGTACTGATTGCACTGGCTTTCCGCGAGACAGGCCTGCAATGGGGCATTGGGTTATTTACAGTAATCACTGCAATGGGCCTCTCACTGCGATCCTACCTTGAGCATCTGCGCCTGCAGATGCTGCCGCGCCTGTCCGTTGTGCTGACGTTCGTAGTCGTAATGATTGCAGCCATTAGCCTGTTCAGTCACAAACTAGGTCTGGAAAGCGGGCTTTCAGTTGCACTCTTCCCCATGGTGATTCTGACCATGACTATCGAACGACTCTCGATTACGTGGGAGGAGCGTGGCGCCAATCATGCTCTCAAGGTCGCCATTGGCACGCTGTTCGCCGGTTCGCTGGCTTATCTTCTAATGAAGATTCCACAATTGGTGTACTTTGTATTTACGTTCCCAGCCGTCTTGTTGATTCTCGTGGGCTTTATGCTGGCAATGGGCCGTTATCGCGGCTACCGCCTGACCGAGCTTGTTCGTTTCAAGGCTCTGCTGAAGGAAGACTGACATGTTCGGCCTGATCAAAACATGGAAGGCGCTTTCAGCTCGCGGGATCATGGGTATCAATCGGCGTAACGCCGATTATGTACTCAAGTACAACAAGCGCAGCCTATATCCTGTTGTAGACGACAAGATCCTGACCAAGCAGAGAGCAATCGAGGCAGGCATTAATGTCCCCGATTTGTACGGGATCATCTCGACGGAGCACGATATAGGGAAGATCGACACTATTATCGAGCAGCACCAGGACTTTGTAGTTAAACCGGCACAAGGTGCAGGCGGCGATGGAATCCTGGTTATTGCCGACCGTTTCGAAGGCCGCCTGAAAACAGTGTCCGGCAAGATCGTCAGCCGATCGGATATGGAGTATCACATTTCCAGCATCCTTTCAGGCCTCTATTCACTCGGCGGACACAGGGATCGGGTGCTGATCGAATACCGTGTCATTCCTGACGAGCTGTTTCGTAACATCAGTTATGAGGGCGTGCCGGACATTCGTATCATTGTCCTGATGGGGTATCCGGTCATGGCCATGCTACGCTTGCCGACGCGGCAGTCCGGGGGCAAGGCCAATCTGCACCAAGGCGCTATTGGCGTGGGCGTAGACCTGGCAACCGGGCTCACGCTTCGTGGTACGTGGCTGAATGCCAAGATCGAAAAGCATCCGGATACAGCCCACCCGGTAGACGGTGTACAACTGCCGGACTGGGATGGGTTTATGCGCCTGGCCGCTTCCTGCTATGAGCTGTCTGGGCTAGGTTACATTGGTGTCGATATGGTACTCGACAAGGATAAAGGCCCCTTGATTCTTGAGCTTAATGCACGGCCTGGCCTGAATATTCAAATTGCCAATGACAGCGGTCTTACCTTGCGGGCCCAAGCGGTAGAAGCCCGCCTCGCCGAGATGCAGGCCCAGGGTATCGTTGAAACTGCAGAAGAGCGCGTGGCCTTTTCTCAAGGCTTGTTTGGCCACGTCTCTCGACCCACAGCGACTCTCTAGACAGACATGTGTACCTGCACGCTCTATTCTCTTCCCTATCAAGCGGATCCTGGTGATTTTTTCGAGCGTATCCGTAAGGCGGACGGCGCCATTCTGCTGGATTCAGGCAGACCTGTAGCCACTCGTGGACGATATGACCTGCTTAGCGCCTGGCCACTGGAAAATCTCGTTCCAGCACCGCAAGAGTCAGGCAATGCTTTTTTCGATCGCCTTCGTCGAGCACTTGCCACGCTCGGCAAGGCACAGCTTCCCGCCGGGGTAGATCTGCCTTTTGCGGGCGGTATCATGGGTTATCTGAACTACGACTTTGGCCGCCGCCTGGAGCGTCTTCCCACTCAGGCCCAGGATGACCTGATGCTGCCTGATGCCCGGTTAGGCTTGTATGGCTGGGCGTTAATTACCGATCATGAACTGCAGACCAGTCAGCTGGTATTTCACCCAACATTAAGTAAGGCTGAATGCTCGCGCCTGACTGATCTCTTTACCCAGCCGATTACTTCAAGCCAAAGCGTGCCGTTCCGTCTTGAAGGGCCTTTTCAGGCAAATCTGACTAAAGAGCACTATCGGAAGCAAATCGAGCGGACTCAAGCCTATATCACGGCTGGAGATTGCTACCAAATCAATTTCACCCAGCGCTTCCAGGCACCCTGCTCAGGCTCAGACTGGCATGCCTATCGTGCACTGCGAGCCGCCTGCCCTACCCCCTTTTCCGGTTACCTGCCGATCGAAGGGGGCGCTATTCTCAGCCATTCGCCCGAGCGCTTCATTCAAGTGCGTAATGGACACGTGGAAACACGGCCTATCAAAGGCACACGACCACGAAGCCTGAATCCAGCAGAGGATGCAGCACTCGCAGACGCGCTATTAGCCAGCCCCAAAGACCGCGCTGAAAACGTGATGATTGTTGATCTCTTGCGCAACGATTTAGGTCGTAGCTGTCGAGTTGGCTCAGTAAAGGTTCCTGAGTTATTTACTTTGGAAAGCTACCCCAATGTGCATCACCTGGTTAGCAGCGTGACGGGTGAGTTGGCAGCTAATTGCGATGTATTCGATCTGTTGGCCGGAAGTTTTCCAGGAGGCTCAATCACGGGGGCTCCCAAGATCCGGGCAATGGAAATCATTGATGAGCTGGAGCCAACTCGTCGCTCTATCTATTGTGGGTCCCTGCTCTATATCGATGTACGAGGCGAAATGGATAGCTCCATCGCCATTCGCAGTGTTCTGATCAAAGATGGCATGGCCAGTTGTTGGGGGGGAGGAGCGATCGTCAGGGATTCAGAGTGGCAGGATGAATACGACGAGTCGGTTGCCAAAGTACGCGTACTGTTGAGCACCCTGGAAGCACAGGTGCTGACGAATGGCGCTACGCCGTGCAGCCCAGACGGGGCTTTGTTACCATGCTCGCCTTGACTTATTAGCGCTGGAGCCTTGTCATGTCACTTGATCTGGACCGCATCAATGCCGAGTTCGCCAATCAGCCAGAGCAGCTCGTTGCCTGGGCATTGAGCCTTGGCAAGCCGGCTATCTGCACAACCAACTTTCGTCCGTTTGAGGCGGTTATTCTTCACATGGTAACGCGGGTGAAGCCCGACATTCCTGTGGTATGGATGGACAATGGCTACAATACCGAAGCGACTTATCGCTTTGCCGATGAGGTTACCCGGGCACTAGACCTGAACCTGATCACTTATCTGCCCAAGCGGTCCCGAGCTCATCGCGAAGCGATTGACGGTCCTGTACCTGGACTGGACGACCCGCGTCATGACGCATTTACCGAAGAAGTAAAGCTTGAGCCGTTTGCTCGCGCACTGCGTGAGATGGCTCCCAGCGTCTGGTTTACTGCATTGCGCGCAAGCGACACCGCTGTACGTGCACAGATGCAGCCGGTCAGCATCAATCAGGACGGTCTAATCAAAGTTGCCCCTCTACTGAGCTGGACGTCTAAAGACCTGTACCAGTATTTAGTCGAGCATAACCTGCCAAACAACTTCGACTACTTCGACCCTACCAAGGGCGAAGAGAATCGTGAATGCGGTTTGCATACCCAGCACTGATAAAGCGAAAAGCCACTCCAGCGGAGTGGCTTTTTTTATACGGCAGGGTTCAGGAGGACGAGGCAGTCTTGAGCGAGAGGCGGCGCTCTAGCTGGTTATACACAACCCATGTCATCAGAAGGCCTATGCACAGTACGCCTGCCAGGAAATACAGGCCGGACGATAGCGTACCAGTGTAGGTTTTAAGTGCACCGATACCAAACGGCCCAATATAGCCACCCAGATTTCCTACCGAGTTAATCAATGCAATAGCAGCGGCAGCACTGGCACCCGAGAAAAAGCGACCCGGCAAAGTCCAAAAGACCGCTGTACAGGAAAACAGACTAAAGGCAGCCAGGCACAGAGCACCTAATTGCAGGGCCGGTGCACTCAAATAGGCGCTGAAAAAGAACCCTATGGCACCTAGTGCATAGAGAACGGCCAGGTGCCCGTAGCGATCATTCAGACGATCCGAACTGCGTGGAATCAATAAAAGCCCGATGGCACCGAACAGGTAAGGCACTGAGGATACAAACCCGGTCATGATATCGCTTCCGCCAAACTGATGAATCAGTGTTGGCAGCCAGAGGCCCAAACCATAAATACTCAAAGTCACTGGCAGATAAAACAGGGCTAGCAGCAGAACGCGCTTGTCTTTAAGTGCATGAAGCGGATTGCCATGACTGGTCTGACCATACTCCTGCGAATCTTTTTCAAGCTCATTTGCCAGCCAGCTCTTTTCATCGGCAGATAGCCATTTCACTTTGGCCGGATCATCCGGGAGAAAGCGCAGGGTCGGCCATGCCAGTAGAACCGCAGGCGTACCGATAATGATGAATAGCCATTGCCAGCCATGCAGCCCCATCACACCATCCATGCCTAGGAGCGCCCCGGAAAGCGGCCCCGTTACCATCATGGCGATAGGTTGGGAAAGAATGAAAAAGCCCAGGATCTTGCCGCGATGGCGTATTGGATACCATTGCGTGATGTAGAACAGAACCCCAGGAAAAAATCCCGCCTCGGCGACACCCAGCAGAAACCTCATTACATAGAAACTAGTCGGCCCCTGGATAAACGCCATACCAATGGTAATCGCGCCCCATGTAATCAAAATCCGGGCAAACCAACGGCGGGCCCCAAACCGTGTCAGGAACAGGTTACTGGGTACTTCGAACAAAAAGTAACCAATAAAAAACAACCCTGCCCCCATCCCATAAGCTGCATCGCTGATGCCAATGTCAGCACCCATATGCAGCTTGGCAAACCCAACAGCGGAACGGTCTACATAAGCCACAAGATACAACAAGATAAGGAAAGGAATGAGTTTGAGTGTAATGAGGCGGATCAGCCGCATTTCTGGGCTCATAGCCAAGTCTCCGATTGTTTTTGTTATGTACGACCTGAGAGTAACAGCCGCACTGGGTGATATGGACTATAAAGTAATACTTTTTACTCAACAACACTTCACACAAAAGCTTATTAAGTCTAAATTCTGACCAATGCTTACGTTTAGTATGACAAATAAGAGTCAACAATATGCCTGAAAAGAAAACCACCCTGCGCTCGGCCCAGTGGTTTGGCAATGCCGACAAGAACGGCTTTATGTACCGCAGCTGGATGAAGAACCAGGGTATCCCGGACCATGAGTTTCA
>NZ_BMNW01000013.1 GCF_014646755.1 Pseudomonas asuensis
TGAAACTCATGGTCCGGGATACCCTGGTTCTTCATCCAGCTGCGGTACATAAAGCCGTTCTTGTCGGCATTGCCAAACCACTGGGCCGAGCGCAGGGTGGTTTTTTTCGTGGACATGATGGATGTCTCTTACTATATGGGATAGGCCAAGTCACAGGCAAAAGCGGCCCCATCGGCACACGACAAAGCATGTGCCGAGAGGTCTTCGTCAGGTATCAGCGCTGCTTGAAGCGGTCGATCACAACAGCCAGCAGCAGGATCGTTCCTCGGATAACGTATTGGTAGAACGTGTCGATATTCTTGAGATTCATCGCATTCTCGATCACCGCCAGGATTAACACACCGGCAATGACGTGACGGATCATGCCGATACCACCGGCCAGCGATACACCGCCCAGCACACACGCTGAGATCACCGTAAGCTCGAACCCCTGCCCTATCATTGGCTGACCGGAGGTCATACGGGAGGCCAGGACTACCCCTGCCAATGCTCCGATGACCCCCTGCATGGCAAAAATGATGATCTTGGTGCGATCAACATGTACACCTGCCAGCAACGCTGCTTCTTCATTGCCACCGATGGCCAACGTGTTGCGCCCAAACGTGGTGTAGTTGAGCAACCAGCCAAAGAACAGGATGCATACCAGCGTGATCAGAATTGGCACCGGAACACCAAACATCTGGCCATTACCAAAGATAAAGAACTTCTCTTCCATGACACCTACGGCCTTGCCGTTGGAAAAGATGTAGCCCAGCCCGCGCACAATCTGCATAGTCGCCAAGGTTGTGATCAAGGCATTGATCTTGAGTTTGGCAATGACCAGTCCATTGATGAGCCCTACGCACAATCCCATTGCCAGCGCAGCGGTTACCCCTAACGCCACGCTATTGAATTCGCGCATTACTACCGCTGCGACGACACCCGCACAGGCAATGACCGAGCCTACAGACAGGTCAAAATGCCCAGAGGCCAGACAGAACAACATGGTGCAGGCGACGATACCCGTTGTGGAAATTGCCAGCCCCAGCCCTCGCATGTTGAGCGGCGAAAGAAAGTTATCGATAAACAAGGTACAGAGTACAAAGATTGCCAGAGCTGCCAGCATCATCGCCCAGTCATCAATAAAGCGGCGAGTATCAAAGCTGCGGCGTGGTACCGCTAAGGCGTTGTTTTGCGTGGACATGGAACACCTCAATTATTTTTGTATTTCGAAGCCTTCAAGGCAACGCAGGCTTGTTACTTATCAGGCGCGGGTCCGGGGCAATGCAAGTTCCAACAGGCGCTCTTCAGTTGCCTCGGCACGTGCCAGCTCACCCGTTACAGCACCTTCACTCATGACCATGATGCGATCCGCAATCCCCATCACTTCCATGAGATCGCTTGATACAACAATCACCGCGATACCCTTGGCCGCCAGCGAATGAATGATCTGGTAGATCTCGGACTTCGCGCCGATATCGATACCGCGAGTAGGCTCGTCCAGCAGCAGCACCTTCATGGGCATGGATAGCCAGCGCCCTAGAATGGCCTTCTGCTGGTTACCACCGGAAAGGTTTTTGATCTTCTGATAAGGCGTAGGTGTTTTCACATTCAACGCGCGGATCTGCTTTTCAGCGTTTTCCTTTTCCCAGCGGCCCTGGAGCAGGCAGCCCCAGGATGCATGCCGTGGACGTGCGCTGATGTTGATGTTTTCAGCCACGCTCCCCAATGGAACGATCCCTTCCTTCTTGCGATCTTCCGGGCAAAGCAGGATGCCCGCCGCAATGGCATCGCGTGGATTGCGCAGCGTCAGCTCATCACCCTTGAGTCTGAGCACGCCGGCACTGTGCCGCTCCAGGCCCGACAGCAGGCGAAGCAATTCGGTACGCCCTGCTCCCACCAGCCCGAAGAGCCCCAGAATTTCGCCCTGGCAAACCTCAAAGCTGACTGGCTTTTGCAAGCCATGCCCCATCAGGTCAGATACGTTCAAGCAGGCTTCGCCTTTTTCGCGGGGACGATAATCGTAGATATCATCCAGACTTCGCCCCACCATGCAGGTGATCAGCTGATCAGGTGTGGTTTCGCTCATGTGCTCGAACGTACGCACATGACGGCCATCCTTGAAGATCGTGACGGCATCACAGATATGGAAGACCTCTTCCATACGATGCGAAACATAAAGGATGACTTTGCCTTCATCGCGCAGACGCGCAATGATCGCCATCAGCCGCTCGGTTTCACGAGCAGAAAGGCTACTGGTGGGCTCATCAAAAGCAATTACATGGGCGCCGCGAGACAGGGACTTGGCAATCTCGACCAATTGGCGCTGACCTAGGGACAAACGCCCAACACGCGTATTGGGATCAATTTCTTCTGCTAATCCCTTAAGCAGCTGCAACGCCTGTTGGCGCAAACGGCCACGGTTAACAATGCCGTAACGAGCAGGCAAATGCCCTAGAAACAAGTTCTCAGCCACTGTCATTTCAGGAACGAGTTGAAGTTCCTGGTGAATCACGGCTACGCCATTACGAATGCTGTCTGCCGTGTTTTTGAAAACCATATCGCGATCACCAATACGCAGGTGACCGCTGCTGGGTTGGTAGTAGCCGCCCAAGATCTTGAGCAAGGTTGACTTACCAGCGCCGTTCTCGCCCATCAGAGCGTGCACGGAGCCGGGTCGAGCCGTAAAGTTGATGTCGGACAGCGCCTTGACGCCAGGAAACGTCTTAACAATGCCCTGGAACGCAAGGCTTTCACCCTGCACCGACTGCTGTAATGCTTCCATATCACCTCCTAAAGCGACACCATGCAGGCGTCGCAAGGTTGCAAGGAGTCCGTCAGGCGGACCGGATAACGCAGGAGACGGTTATTTCCAGAGCCCGATTTTCTCGAGTTCCTGTTGGAAGTTTTCTCGGGTAATCAGCGTAACCTTGTCCATGGCGGTGTACTTGGGCGGTTCCTTGCCGGTCGTCACCCACTCATACATCATGGTCGCTGTCTGATAACCCTCTTCATGCGGGCTTGGCAGCATGGAGCCGAAGAATCCACTGTTAGGCTTCTTCAATTCGCCAATGGCGTCAGTCCCATTGATGCCGATTCCGATAACGTTTTCAGCCTTGAAGCCTGCACTTTCTGTCGCCCTCACACCGCCCAGCACCGTGTTGTCGTTCATACCACCTACGATCAGATGTTTGGCACTGCCAGGAAGCTTAACGAGTGCAGAACTGGTGGCATCCATACTGCCGGGGACATCCAAGGTTTTCTGCGGTGCAAAGATGATGTGGTCTTCCGGTAACCCTGCATCACGCAATGCCTTTACAGAGCCGTCAGTACGCTGTTTAGCGGTGTCCAGCTCATTAAATGTATTGACCACTGCATAGGTGTCTTCCCACTGCCAGTTGCGCTTCTTGGCCTCTGTAGCCATAGCCTCGCCTTGCTGGCGGCCTACATCGAAAGCAGCCATGCCTAGATAAGGCACATCTTCCATGAACTTGCCATCAGAGCCCACGAAACGGTCATCTACAGCCATGACTTTCAGGCCATTGATTTTTGACTTGGCGACGATTGCCGGGCCAAGGGAGACATCAGGCGGACAGATCACAAAGCCCTTGGCTCCGTTGGCCGCCAGGCTGTCAATTGCAGAGAGCGTTTTTTCACCGTCAGGAACGGCAATTTTGAGGAGGGTAAAGCCTTTGTCTTTCGCAGCCTTTTCAGCAAAAGCCCATTCGGTCTGGAACCAAGGCTCTTCAGGTTGCTTGACGAGAAAACCGATCTTTACTTCTTCGGCATGAGCAAACGACGCCGCTGATAGCGACAAACCCAGCGCACTAGCTGCCAGGGCAGATTTCACCAGGGAAGAAATCCCACGGCCACGAAACATAGCTACCTCCTTATTTTTATTGAATAGCTAGCGTGTATTGCATCAAATTGTGCTGACGCCTGACCTATCGGCGTAGATCAGTCGAAACAGTCATATCATAATATGATTGGACTCAAACGACTGCAACTCCTCCTTGAACAATCGGAACAAAAGAGGAGTGCTGGATCACAAGTCAAGTCGTATAGCGTCAACCCATAAAGCGATGACATGGCACTCCGGCCACCTCGACACGAGCGCAGAGCACCGAGCCGTCCAGAGGCTGATCACCTGCAGCACTTGTGACATAGAGCGTCTTGAGATCAGCCCCGCCAAACACACAGCTGGTAGGCCGGGATACAGGCAATTCTATAATGGTGTCGACGCAGCCATCTGGAGCAAACCGAATCAGGCAGTGGCCATCCCAGCGTGCGTTCCAGATATATCCATCCGAATCCATGGCAGAGCCATCGGGGTGTCCACGCTCATGCGCCTGCGCCCAAATCGCCCGCTCCCCAAGACCGTCAGCGCCAATAGTATGACGGTATATCACACTCTCCAGCGTATCAGCGGTGTAAACACAATCACCCTCTGCACTCCAGAGTAGCGTGTTGGCGATGCCAATATCGCTGGCCAGACGAGTGACCTTTGCATCAGGTCCAATATGAAATAACCCACCCGAGCGGCGTGTAATCGGCAGATCTTCGCCCTGCTCACCGATATTGTTCTGCATGCTGCCTAACCACAGATTTCCCGCTGCATCACAGCGCGCCTCATTGGCACGGTTTCCCTCGACGGGATCGGGTACGCAGAACAGAGAAAGCGAAGGCGCGTATTGAGGCGAATCAAGGTCGAGACGATGAACCCCACTGACCATGGTTAGCAACGCATCGCCACGTATCGTCGGGATAAAGGCCGAAACCGGCTCGGCTACCTGCCATTCCGAATAGCGTTCTCCCTCCAGGCGACACGCTTTCTTGCCCACAATATCTACCCAGTGCAAAGCCTGAGTGTGCTGGTCCCAAAAAGGACCTTCGGCCAGTTTAAAGCGGTGGGATATAACGGGTTGCCATTCCATAGAGCATCCTTATTTGTAGTTATGAATGCATACAACTCACACTAACCACTAGCCTGAGTGTATTTAGATATCGTGACAGCAGCCTTGTCGATCAATGTCATGCACGCCCAGACGCCACGAGAAGCGTCCCGCGCAGCAATAGCGTCTGCCAGCTCTTTGTGTAAAGGCAGCGTCCGCTGCAGCTCTGAAGGATCGACTGAGGAAATCTGGAAAGAAACAGCAAGCAAGGCACCTAACGCTGGCACCATTTGCTCAATGAACTGGTTGTGACTTGCCGCCAGGACGCATTCATGGAAATGCTGGTCCGCACTGTTGTAATCCCCGCCTGAAAGCGAGGCCTCCAATGCTATATATGCCGCCTGTACGCGCCTGATCTGTTCTGGCGTTGCACGCTCGCATGCCCAACGCACCGCTACCGGCTCGATAGCACGGCGCAAATCGAGAAGGTCCTTGACGAAATTTTCCGGCAAGCCTCTGCGGCTTAACCAGGCCACCACCTGAGGATCAAAGAGATTCCACCGGTTAAGAGGCAACACTCGGCTTCCCACCTTGGGCCCTACTTCAATCATCCCTTTGGCAACAAGCGTCTTGATCGCTTCGCGTACCACCGTGCGACTGACACCTAGCTCCTCACCCAGATCCGCTTCAACTTTCAGCGCATCTCCAGGCTTGAACTGCCCAGAAGCAATCAAACTACCCAATTTATCTACGGCTGATGCGTGAAAATTATTCGACATTCAGACCTCGCCCTCGCCCGCCTTGATCCATGAGCATCTTAGCGACTGTTGAAGGTCGATGCTCGATCAACGCAAAGACGTATTGTTATTGATATGAAGCGTTCTAATCATCATATGATTAGACGAGGAAGCTGAAAAGAGGAAAATAAGAAGGGGATGACTGCGCATAGTTGTGCAGCTGCTATGCAGCCGCACAACTTGAAAGAAATGTCAGACGTTAAGACGGAAACACACCCCGCCCCATTGCTCTGCTTCGCATTTAGCTTCCTGCTCGCTGCTGAATTCCGAAATGATTCCTCCATGTGCATAAATCACAGCCCATGCCTCCTGCACGGTCTTTTGAATAATGGATACGAATGAAACAGGCTCTTCCGGGGATAATGATGTCTGGATGCTTTCCATTTTCTTTGCTCATCCTTTGAATTTTATTATTGCAGCCCTTTCCTCATCCTTTTTGTAGAAAGGACTATTGGATGCACGCTGAACAATATTCTTTGGCAAGCAGGTCAAAACAACGCATACGAGCAAGAGCTACAGTACAACTAGGACCTACGTCACGCTGTAGAAATGAAATACGTTGATTAATTCCATTTTAAGCGTGAAAAATTGTGACAGACGGATGAACGGTATCAAAGTGCCTTCATAGCAAAAGACTGTTGTTCAGAAACGACAAAATCCGACTGCATGAGCATCGAAATGGAGAAGATTAAAAGAGAGATAAGCATGAGCGCTTAGAGAATGGAGGTGGCCCCACCAGCCACACCCCGGCACACGATGTCACCGCTACGGCTGCTTCCTTCCGGACCTGACCGGGTTCACGGTTGATCGTTGCGGGGGGACCGGTAGGACCACCATAACGAACGTCACCAATAGGTGAGGCGCATCATTCTACTCACTTGAGCAGAACTTACAAGCTTTTCAGTCATTTAGCAGATAACTAATCCAATAACGCCATCCAAAAGAATGGCGCCACTGTATTTTAGTTGATGCCCAGACTGGCCAAGCGGTCCAGCAGTGCCTGCTCATCCAGGACCGAAACTCCCAGCTCCGTTGCCTTTGCTAGTTTTGATCCCGCTCCCGGGCCCGCTACAACACACGTTGTCTTGGCAGAGACCGACCCAGATACCTTAGCGCCCAGCGCCTCCAGCTTTTCTTTGGCTACGTCTCGACTCATTGCCTCAAGTGTTCCTGTAAGCACCCATGTCTGGCCAGCCAGAGGCAACCCCTCCACTTCTGATCGCTCGCTCTCCCAGTGCATGCCGAATTCGCGCAGCTGCGCCTCGATAGCTCGAGCACGCTCTGCATGTTCGGCCTGACCAAAGAAGTCACGCACGGCGTTCTTGGCCCTTTCGTTCAAGCCTTTCATGGCGCTTAGGTCCAGCCAATCGGCGGTAATCAGGGCGTCGAGCGTTTTGAAATGATTGGCTAGGTTCTTAGCGCCTGTTGCCGCCACATAAGGAATGCCTAACTTTTCAATGAAATCTGCAAACGTGGCGTAGCCAGCAAACTCAGGATGTAACTCACCTTCCTCCTGAACCTGCACACCATTGCGCAGCAAATCGCCAATAACGTTTTGGTTGTGCTCTTCTTCGAAAAAGTTATGGATTTCATAAGCCACTTCATGACCAATGTCTGGAAGGTAGATCAAGACTTCCGGCAAGGCTCGTTGGATACGTTCCAGACTTCCGAGCGTACGCGCCAGTAGCTTGGCCGTTTCCTCTCCTACGTCAGGGATACCCAGAGCAAAGACGAAGCGTGCCAGTGCGGGCGTGCGGCTGTTTGCAATGGCGTTGAGCAGGTTATTGGTCGATACCTCTGCAAATCCTTCCAGTTGAATGACCTGCTCATAGGTCAAGGCGTATAGGTCAGCCGGTGACTTAACCATGCCACGGTCAACCAACTGCTCGATAATCTTGTCACCCAGCCCATCGATTTCCATGGCGCGGCGTGATGCAAAATGAATAATGGATTGTTTGAGCTGCGCCTGACAGACCAGACGGCCCACACAGCGATAAACAGCGCCCACGCTAACCGATTCCCGCCCCTTGCCTCGCTTGACGAGCTGGGTACGCTCTACCTCGGAGCCACAGACAGGACAATGCGTCGGCACGGCAATCGAACGTGCATCTGCTGGACGACGTTCTAGCACCACCTGCATGACCTGAGGAATCACATCACCCGCACGACGAATGATGACTGTATCGCCAATCATTACTCCCAGCCGTTCAACCTCGTCCATATTATGCAAGGTTGCATTGGTGACAGTAACACCCCCAACCTGAACAGGCTTGAGACGAGCCACAGGTGTAATAGCGCCAGTACGCCCCACCTGGAATTCGACATTAGTAAGCTCTGTCAGCTCCTCACGAGCGGGAAACTTGTGAGCAATTGCCCAGCGCGGCTCCCTTGCCCGGAAGCCCAGCTCTTTCTGCCAGTCGATACGGTTGACTTTGAATACGACGCCATCAATTTCATAGGCAAGCCCATCACGTCGTTCACCAATGTCGTGATAGTAATCACGACAGGCTTGAGCGCCTTTTACCAGCTTCAGCTCTTTACTGATCGGCACGCCCCATTTGCGAACTGACTGCAAAATTTCATACTGGGTAGCTGGCAGCGTGCCGCCCTCCACGCGCCCATACCCATAGCAGCAAAACTCAAGCGGACGCTTGGCTGTAATGCTGGAGTCAAGTTGGCGCAAGCTACCTGCCGCAGCATTACGCGGGTTTGCAAATGTCTTTCCACCGGCTTCCATGGCGCGCTCATTCAGCGCCTCAAAGCCCGCTTTGGACATGAACACCTCTCCCCGCACCTCCAGTACGTCCGGCCAACCACTCCCCTGAAGCCGGAGCGGGACGTTGCGGATCGTACGCACATTGGCCGTTATGTCCTCCCCTGTCGTGCCGTCACCCCGAGTGGCTCCGCGCACAAGCACACCTTGCTCATATAGCAGGCTCACCGCCAGACCATCAAGCTTGGGCTCACAGGTGTATTCGACGTCCGCTGCCTGACTTAACAGATCATTACCTGTAGCCCCGATGTCATCAGCCAGGCCGTCACGTACGCGGCGGTCAAAGTCCAGGAGGTCCTTTTCTTCAAAGGCATTACCCAGGCTTAACATGGGCACTTCATGGCGAATCGTACCAAAAGCCGACAATGCCGAGCCGCTCACCCGCTGCGTAGGAGAGTCGGGGGTAATCAGCTCAGGATGCTCTGCTTCAAGCGCTTTCAGCTCACGAAACAGTCGATCATATTCGGCATCTGGAACACTGGGCTCATCCAGGACGTAGTAACGGTAATTGTGCGCATCGATTTCGCTGCGCAAAGAAGCGATCCGCTCGGCGGCATCTTGGGCTTGGGTCATGCTGTTCTCTCTCTAGCACCAAGGCTGGACGCCATGTCCAGCAACAGGCAGAAACAAAAAGAGCAGCATACGCTGCTCTTTAATCGACTTTGAAATTAGCTCAGCGTTTCTGAGTCAGACTCCTACGCTCGAAGTCGATAATGCGCTGGCGATAGTGCTCAATGGTCTGCGCCGTCATTACGCTGCGCTGCTCATCCTTCAACTCGCCGTTGAGTTCGGAGGCCAGTTTACGAGCCGCAGCCACCATGACCTCAAAAGCCTGCTTGGGATGCCGCGGACCAGGGAGCCCCAGAAAGAAGCTTACTGCTGGCGTACGGAAGTTATCGATATTGTCCAGATCGAACGTACCGGGCCGTACGGCATTGGCCATGGAGAAAAGCACTTCACCATTACCTGACATGCTTTCGTGACGATGAAAGATATCCATGTCACCAAAACGAAGGCCGCTTTCCAGGATATTCTGTAGCAGGGCCGGGCCGCGGAAGCCATTCTCATCACGTGAAATCACGTTGATGACCAATACTTCGTCGACGGGAGGTAGCTCCTTACGCTCTTTGCGCGGCTCCTCCATTGCAGACAGATCAGGCTCGGCGTCACCCACATCCTTGCGCGCCTTGTTCTTGCCCTGAGTCGGCATTTCATCGTCATCAGCCAATGCGCTGAACTGAGGCTCAGCACCGCCTAGCTCCAGATCCTCTGTAACCGCTTCCTCGCGACGCTTGCGAGAGGTGCGACTTGGGCGAGGGGTTTCCTCCTCGCTGTCAAAAGACGGCTCCTTATGTTCGATTACACGAGACGGCCCCAGTAGCTCTGAACTACCGCCCTCATCGGACTGGCCGGAGAGATTGTTGTCCAGGCGAAACTTGAGTTTCCCTTTCCCGCTCATCCGTCGCCAGCCATCGAAAAGTATGCCGGCGATTACGATAATGCCGATGATGATCAGCCATTCGCGCAGACCGATATCCATGTAAGACGCATACCTCTGTCAAAAATCAACTTCACGCTCGCCACTTGCCGATGTATAGCAAAATGCCAAACGCCCAAAAACGGGCATAAACTAGCACGCCCGCCACTAACTTTACACCGTCTGTCGTATCAAGCTTCAGCCAAAGCAACAGCTTCTTCGACATCAACGGCCACCAAACGCGAGCAGCCCGGTTCGTGCATCGTCACGCCCATCAGCTGATCGGCCATTTCCATGGCGATCTTGTTGTGTGTGATATAGATGAATTGCACTTTTTCGGACATTTCCTTTACCAGCCGTGCGTAACGGCCAACATTGGCGTCGTCCAGAGGCGCATCTACTTCGTCAAGCATGCAGAATGGCGCAGGATTAAGCTGGAAAATCGCAAAAACCAATGCGATTGCCGTCAATGCCTTCTCACCACCGGACAAGAGATGAATCGTGCTGTTCTTCTTGCCTGGTGGGCGCGCCATGATCGCAACCCCGGTATCGAGTAAATCTTCTCCCGTAAGTTCCAGATAAGCATGCCCGCCCCCAAAAACTTTTGGAAACAATGCCTGAAGGCCACTATTGATCTGGTCGAACGTTTCCTTGAAACGATTGCGAGTTTCGCGATCAATCTTGCGAATCACACTTTCAAGGGTATCCAATGCTTCGACAAGATCATCATTTTGCGCATCCAGGTAACGCTTGCGCTCGGACTGCTGCTGATACTCCTCAATAGCGGCCAGGTTAATAGCGCCCAGGCGCTGAATACGCGCCGTAAGCGCTTCTAGCTGCGCTTCCCAGGCAGACTCAGTGGCGTCTTCAGGCAAGGTATCCACAACGGTTTGCAGGTCGTAGCCATCCTCAAGCAGTTGCTCTTGAAGGGTTTTTCGGCGTACAGATAACCCTTGCCATTCAAGCCGTTGTTGCTCTATCTGACTGCGCAATACTTGCGCCTGCTGCTCAGCTTGCGTTCGGCGCCGCTCGGATTCTCGCAGCTCCCGATCCGCCTCTTCCAGAGCCATCCGCGCGGTCCTTAGCTCTTCGTCAACGCTCATGCGGCGCTCAAGCAACTCCTCAAGCTTCAGCCTGAGCTCCTCAATCGGTGCGGAACCTTCCTCCAGATTAAGGCTGAGCTGCTCGCGGCGCTCGTCAAGCCTTGCCGCCTGCAATAGAAGACGCTCAAGTGCCTGCTGTGTAGAGTCATGCTGTGCCCTGAGTGATCCCAGCCTTACGGCTAACTGATGAGCCTGCTCCTTGTGCTGCCTGGCTTCCTGACGCATACGATCCAATCGCTCGCGCAACATGTCTCGCTGAGCAATCAGCTCCTCCCGACGCTCGTTATCGGCTGCCATGGCATCAAGAGCATCCTGAAGACTCAACCGCGCCTCGCCGATCTGCCCGGTCTCGATCGCACGCTGCTCCGCCATCTCGGCCCGCTCGTCTTCAAGCCTCCGCCGGCGCAGACCAAGCTGCTCGGCTTTAGCCTGCCGTGCCGACAGTTGTGCCTTAACCTCACCTTGGCGGCGACCCTCCTCCTGTATGCGGCGGCGCACCGTCTCCCGGTTGCGCTCCAACGTTGCCAGGTGCTCCTGCGCGTCTTCGTATGCTCTCTGGCTGTCAGTCAATTGCTGCTCAAGCTGCTCACGCATTGCATGCAAGCGTTTAAGCTCTTGCCCACGCGCCAACACACCGCTTTCCGTCTCACTAGAACGCTGCACCCGCAGGAAATGGCGAGAGACCCAATACCCCTCGCGACTGATCAGGCTCTGCCCGTCAACGAGTCCCTCACGTTGTGCCAATGCCTCCTCAAGCGTTTCCACAGGAAAAACATTGCCCAACCAAGGCGAGAGATCATGAGACGCTTCGACTTTTTCCAGCAAGCTCCCAGGTTTGAGGGGCGTGGACCTTTCAGGCGTAACCAGCCGTAATTCACCCTGCTCGAATGCAGACAGATCGAGACCTGACAAGTCATCCAGGCAAACGGCCTGCAAATCGGCCCCCAGAACTGTCTCGATAGCTCTCTCCCAGCCTGACTCAACCCGAATGCCCTCAGCCAGGCGGCTACGCTTATGTAAATCATGCAGGCGCATCCAGTTGCTTGCACCCTCTCCCGGGTTAAGCGCAGCCTGCTGCAGGGCCTCCAGAGAGGCGATGCGCCCCTCCAGTCGTTGCAGTTCACCTTGCGCCGTGGCTCGGCGGGTAGTCACTGCCTGCAATTGCTCTCGGCCAGCAACAAGCTGCTCACCAACATCCGTCTCTTCCTGTGCAAGGTCCTCAAGAATCAGCTCGATGCCTGCCAGCTCTTCGCCCAATTCAAGCAATGCCGCGTCTTCAGGATCAGATGCCAGTTGCGCCAGCTCGTCACGCAGCCGTCGCTCACGCTCCATGAGGCGTTCCAAGCTCTGCTCCAGATGTCGAATACGAGACTGCTGAACATCAGCCTCACGCTGGGGGGCTGCGCTGTGTTGGTTGAAGCCATCCCACTGCTGCTGCCAGGTCTGCATAGCGTGCTCGGACGCTTCCAGCGCAATAGCAGACTCCTCAGCAGCGGCGGCACTGATCTCTTGCTCAGGCTCAAGCATGGCCAGCTCTTCAGCCAATGTAGTGAGCAAGGTCTGATCATTGCCTAGATGCGCAGCCGTTTCCTCACGGGAGCGCTCAGCTTCCCGCAGATCATCCTGTAGCTGACGCAAACGCTGCTGTCCATGCTGGATACTTTGCTCGACTCGGGCGATATCCCCGCCAACCGAATAGAAGCGACCCTGCACCTGATTGAAACGTTCGGACAACTCATGATGGCTGTCCCGCAGCCGCTCGATACTGGCATCAGCACTGCGCTGCTCGGCGACCAGTGCCTCAAGCGTTACCTCCTGGTTGCCAATCACCCGCTCACGCTGCTGCACCAGCACATCAAGATCACGCCAGCGAAGCGCTCCCAATTGAGCACGAAGCTGACGCTCTTCGGCCTTGTATTCCTGATACTTTTCAGCCGCCTGAGCCTGCCGATGCAAGCGCTCAAGCTGCCGCTCAAGCTCTTCGCGCAGGTCCGTCAGGCGCGCCAGGTTCTCTTGTGTACGGCGGATACGGCTTTCCGTTTCGCGACGGCGCTCCTTGTACTTAGAGATTCCGGCCGCTTCTTCGATGTAGTTGCGCAAATCTTCAGGGCGCGCCTCGATCAGCTTGGAGATCATCCCCTGCTCAATGATCGAATAACTGCGTGGTCCAAGCCCTGTACCCAGGAAGATATCGGTAATGTCACGACGACGGCATTTGGTGCCGTTGAGAAAATAGGTATTCTGCGCGTCTCGAGTTACCCGCCGGCGAATGGATATTTCCGCGTAGCTGGCATACTCACCGACCAGAGAATTGTCCGAATTATCGAAAACTAACTCGATCGAGGCTTGAGTAACCGGTTTACGGCTGTTCGAGCCGTTAAAGATGACATCCGTCATCGACTCGCCGCGCAGGTTCTTTGCTGAGCTTTCGCCCATGACCCAGCGCACGGCATCGATAATGTTCGATTTGCCGCATCCGTTCGGCCCTATAACTGCCGACATATTGCTGGGGAAATTAACGGTTGTTGGGTCTACAAATGATTTGAAGCCCGCTAACTTGATGGATTTTAGCCGCATGTGCCCTTCCTTCGCGTGCCTTCATTACCCGCATGGCGAGAAGACACAAGGGCGTGATTTTAACATTAGAAGGAGTCTATGCCATGGCCGACGCTCAGCGCCTGCGCCGACGTCTGGAGATTATCATCTTCCATTCCAATACCGTTCCGGGACGCTGGTTCGATGAAGCCCTCCTGTTTACCATCCTGGCCAGCCTGGTGGTGGTCATGCTTGATAGCGTGGCGGAGATCCATGCTAAATACGACGAAATATTGTCCCTGTGTGAATGGGCGTTTACCTTCCTGTTCACCATCGAATACCTGTTAAGGCTATACAGCGCACGAAAGCCTGCGAAGTATGCCTTCAGCTTTTTCGGCATAGTGGACTTGCTGGCGATACTGCCCAGCTTTATTGCGCTCTTTGTGCCTAGCGCTCAATACTTGCTGGTGATCCGTATCCTGCGCCTGCTCAGGATATTCAGGATTCTAAAGTTGCGTCAGTACCTGAATCAGGCCAACTTTCTGGTGACGGCATTAAGAGGTAGTCGGCAAAAGATCATTGTCTTCCTGCTCAGTGTTCTGACGATGGTGACGCTATTCGGCTCACTGATGTACGTAGTGGAAGGACCGGAAAATGGCTACACCAGCATTCCCAAAAGTATCTATTGGGCGATCGTGACGCTGACAACCGTAGGATTTGGCGACATGGTTCCGCAAACTGCTCTAGGTCAGGCCATCGCCAGCATCGTCATGATCAGTGGCTACTCGATCATTGCAGTACCCACCGGTATCTTTACCGCTGAGCTTTCCAATGCCATTCGGGGCGAGAACAGCATTCTTAAACCATGCGGAACCTGCGGCAAGGAGCTTCATGAAGCCCAGGCCTCATTTTGCAGCCGTTGTGGAAACTCGCTTTATAAACGAGCCGTAATACCGGAATAATGCACGCCTTTTAGAGCGGGACGCTCTGCTAACAATCGATAAGAGAAATACCATGAAGAAACATCTGTTCGCTCCACTGCTGGCTGCAGGTCTATTCCTGGGAGGCGCAGCGCAGGCGGCGCCCTTGCTAAACGTTTCCTATGACGTGATGCGTGATTTTTATAAGGAATATAACCCTGCCTTCCAGAAGCACTGGAAGGAAACGCATGACCAGAACATAACCATTCAGATGTCTCATGGTGGCTCAAGCAAACAGGCTCGCGCGGTGATCGATGGCTTACCGGCAGATGTCATTACCATGAACCAGGCAACGGATATCAATGCCCTGGCCGACAATGGCGGGTTGATTCCCAAGAACTGGGCCGAGCGCCTGCCTAACAACAGCGCCCCTTTTACCTCTGCGACTGTCTTTATCGTTCGCAAGGGTAATCCCAAGGGCATCAAGGACTGGCCCGACCTGGTCAAGGACGGCACTGAAGTCATCATCCCAAACCCCAAGGTTACGGGTAATGGACGTTACTCTTACCTTTCTGCCTGGGGTTACGTAATGAAAACCGGGGGCGATGAAGCCAAGGCCAAAGCGTTCGTAGGCGAGCTGTTCAAGCATGTCCCCGTATTGGATACCGGCGGCCGTGCTGCCACTACAACGTTCATGCAAAACCAGATTGGTGATGTTCTGCTGACGTTTGAAAACGAAGCAGAAATGATCGCGCGTGAATTCGGTCGCGGCAATTTCGAAGTGATCTACCCAAGCGTATCAGCCGAGGCTGAGCCGCCTGTCACGGTAGTCGACAAAGTTGTCGACAAGAAAGGCTCACGCGAAGTAGCTGAGGGTTATCTCATGTATCTCTGGTCGGACGAAGGCCAGCGCATCGCAGCTGATAACTATCTACGCCCGCGTAATGCTGCAGTTCTGGCCCAGTACCAGGACCGCTTTCCAAAGGTAGACTTTTTCTCGGTCGAGCAATTGTTTGGTGACTGGCGCACCGTGCAAAAAACACACTTTGCTGATGGCGGCGTGTTTGATCAGATCTACGCCCCTCACTGATCAAAGCCTGAAACAAAAAAGGCGGCCCATAGGCCGCCTTTTCTTTTCGCAAAAACCTATCAGTAATAGGCGTTTTCGCGATTGGTATGGTCCGTTACGTCACGAACGCCTTTCAGGTCTGGAATGCGCTCAATCAGGGTGCGCTCGACACCATCCTTCAATGTCAGGTCAACCTGACCGCAACCCTGGCAACCACCGCCAAAACGCAATACGGCAATGCCGTCTTCCACTACATCAACAAGACTCACCATACCACCATGGCTGGCCAAGCCGGGATTGATTTCAGTCTGGAGGTAATAGTTGATACGTTCGTTGATCGGGCTGTCTTCACTGATCATCGGCACTTTGGCATTAGGCGCCTTGATGGTCAGCTGACCACCCATGCGATCCTGCGCATAGTCCACGATTGCATCTTCCAGGAAGGGCTCGCTGATCGCATCGATCCAGGCGGTAAAATCTTTCAAGTCAAACGACGTATCTTCCGGCTTCTGCTCGCCTGGCTTGCAGTAGGCGATACAGGTCTCGGCGTATTGGGTTCCCGGCTGCGTGATGAAAACACGAATGCCGATACCGGGAGTGTTTTGCTTTTCAAGCAGGCCAGCCAGGTAATCCTGGGCGGCTTCAGTAATGGTGATAGCGCTCATTTCTACTCCTCGCTTACCTGGGCGCAGTGTACGCCAGAGCGGGTCACGGTTAAAGACTTACTAGTTTAGTAGGATAAATGGCACCTTTGCCGGATTCTTTCAAGTCCGGCTGGTCGCCAAATCATGGACAAAACTTTTACCAGGCAGGGGAATCACATCTGGGCAGGCCCCACCAGAGGGCCACCCTAGATGGACCGTGAAGCTTAAGAGGAATGCCCCATGCTGACCAGCCAACCTTTTCTAACTGATATAGAAACTATTCGCCAACGGGCCCGCCAACATATTGAAGACGGCCCGGTAACTGAAGGGTATAGCGCTGACCGCGATACCATCATCAAACTTCTTAATGACTCACTTGCCACCGAGATTGTGTGCACGCTGCGTTACAAGCGCCATTACTTCATGGCTACTGGCATCAAAGCCAGTGTTGCAGCGGCCGAATTTCAAGAGCATGCTACCCAGGAGCAGGAGCACGCTGATCGCCTGGCCGAGCGTATCGTACAATTGGGTGGCGAGCCTGATTTCAACCCGGAAGGCCTGCTTACCCGCTCCCATGCGCAGTATGCCGAAGGCCATGATCTGCGCGACATGATCAAAGAAGACCTGATTGCCGAGCGCATCGCCATCGACACCTACCGCGAGATCGTGCAATACATTGGCGATAAAGATCCAACCACACGACGCATCTTCGAAGACATTCTTGCCCAGGAAGAAGAACATGCCGACGATATGGCAGGGTTACTACAAGGTTTGGATTGATTAAAGCACTAACAAAAAGCCCGCCTTGAACCGCGGGCTTTTTTATTGCTCGACTCAAGCGCCGGAATAGACCGTTACCTGATTGCGACCATTACGCTTGGACTGGTAAAGCGCCTGATCGGCACGCTCCAGCAAGACCTCATGGCTTTCTACAGGCTGACTCAAATCAGCAATCCCCAAGCTGATCGTAAAGGTAATGACCTTACCCTCATGCTCTACCTTCAACTGCTCTGCCTGCTGGCGTAAGCGCTCTGCGAAGATTTGAGCACCGCTATAAGGCGTGTCGGGCATCAGAATGACGAACTCCTCCCCACCATAACGCCCTGCTCTGTCAGTTGCCCGAATATGACCATTAATCAGGTTGGCCAACGCCTGGATGACCTTATCGCCTCCCGGATGACCATAGGTGTCATTGATCTTCTTGAAATGATCAATATCAAGAATCACCAGCCCGACATTGCAGCGATAACGCAAATGACGCGCAAACTCATGCTTCAGGCATTCATCCCAATAGCCACGATTAAACAACCCGGTCAGCCGGTCCGTTCGTGACAACTGCTCCAACTGGCCATTGACCGACTGAAGCTGGCGCGTATTGGTCGCTACCCGCGTCACGTCGTAAATAATGATGCCGATGTAGCCCACCCCGCCCCGCGTGTCGCGCAGAGGCAGAATAGTGACATTCTGGTACATATAGTCTTCCAGCCCTGTGATGGGCTGGTAAGTCTTGAACTTGACCAGATAGGGCCGCTGTTCCCAGATAGTAAACATTGGCGTTCCCAACATGGCCACGCCTTCTACCTTGTAACGGAACCAGTCTTCATCCATTTCGGGAAAAAGTGAAAAGACCGGCTTGCCCTGCGCATCACTCGGAACGATCCCCGAATGGTTTTCCATGAAACTGTTCCAGACTTCCACTTCATACTTGCGATTGATCACCAACACACCAACATCGATGTGCTGCACGATATCCAGCATCCAGTGAAGATCGTCGAGTTCGATCGCCATGTATCAATCCATCATGTAATTGATTTTATTAGTAAGCCGCTTGACCGAGTCCTCGGTAAACAGCAGCAGCAAATCAAAATGTATATCATGCCCCTCAAGGCTGTAGCTCACCTCAACAGCCAGGGTTTTTTTCCAACGCTGACGGTTGATCTGGATCAGGCTCTCAAGCGCAGTATGCTGCCCAAGGATCATGGGATGACCCTGAGAGAAACGAACGTCTATTTGCTCCGACAGACCGCTCAAGCAGGCGCCGATCAGAATACTCGCCAAGTCGAGTAGCATTTCCATCTGATCATTGTTTTGCGTACTGCCACCACGGAGCAATGTCACCATGTCCTTGACTTCCGAATCATGGAAGATCAACAGGGCCTCTCCTGAAATGCCGTTACCAATGAACCCTTGGCAGACCGCCGTAACCCGGCTGCCGCGCTGCACATCAGCCAGCGCCATATGCAATTCACCGACCTCCAGAATATTGACGTTGGGAACCGGGAGCTGCACGAAAACGTTGAGTACCTTGGCCAACAGGGCTGCCGCACGGCCAATGGAAACGTTGACTACTTCGCGGAAGGCATCGCGAAAGTTGACCTCCGGATCAGGACGATCCTCTATAGCAGCGTCCCTGTTCGGTGCAGATGTGAGCAAATCATGCTTGAGCAACAGCGCCTTGAGCTGTTCGGCATCGGCTGGCTTCTTCAGAAAAGCAAGCGCTCCCAATTCCAACACACGACGTATGGCCTCTTCCTGAACGTCACCCGAGACCACAATCACGCTGCAGTTGATATTTTCAGCCCGCATCGCCTGCAATGTCTGATAACCATCCATGACCGGCATGGTCAGGTCCAACAACATCACCTTGACCTGCCCCTGACGCAGCACACTGAGTGCCTCGCTCCCATTAGTCGCCTGTGTTATGTCGACAGACCATTCAGAAGGCAATGCACGAATCAGCTGCTTTCGTGCCATGGCAGAATCATCACAAACCAGTAGCGGGGTCGCAGTCACAATCGATACTCATTAAAAAGGGAAGCGTCATTACTTGAAGATAGCTCATATATCAGATGACTAAAGCAGCCTTCGTGCCACCTGACAGCTTTGCTATCATCAGTTTTTTGTCGCTGTAATCTGGATACCTGCCCATGATCGATCGCGCCGCACGCCTCTCTGCTCTGCAAACCGCACTCAAGGAGCGCATTCTTATTCTGGACGGCGGTATGGGTACTATGATCCAGAGTTACCGGCTGGAAGAAGCCGATTACCGGGGGCAGCGCTTTGCGGACTGGCCAAGTGATGTCAAAGGCAATAATGACCTGCTGCTCCTGAGCCGCCCTGATGTCATCCAGGCGATTGAAAAGGCCTACCTGGATGCCGGAGCCGATATCCTTGAAACCAACACGTTCAATGCCACACGTGTTTCCCAGGCTGACTACGGCATGGAAGCACTGGTTTATGAACTAAACGTCGAGGGTGCACGACTAGCACGTCAAGTTGCTGACGCAAAGACCGCTGAAACGCCAGATAAACCACGTTTTGTCGCAGGCGTTCTTGGTCCAACCAGCCGTACCTGCTCTATTTCCCCAGATGTAAACAACCCCGGCTACCGGAACGTAACGTTTGACGAGCTGGTAGAGAACTATACCGAGGCTACCCGTGGGCTCATCGAAGGCGGCGCCGATCTGATCCTGATCGAAACCATCTTTGATACCCTAAACGCCAAAGCGGCGATTTTTGCGGTACAAGGTGTATTCGAGGAGGTCGGCTTTGAATTGCCGATCATGATCTCCGGCACAATTACCGATGCTTCTGGCCGTACCCTGTCCGGCCAGACCACCGAAGCCTTCTGGAACTCGGTCCGCCATGCCAAGCCTATCTCGGTCGGCCTCAACTGCGCGCTAGGCGCGAAAGAACTCCGCCCCTATCTAGAAGAGCTGGCCGCCAAAGCTGAAACCCACGTTTCAGCACATCCGAATGCGGGCTTGCCCAATGCGTTTGGTGAATATGATGAAACTCCTGCGCAAATGGCGGCAGTCGTTGAAGAGTTCGCCGCCAGCGGCTTCCTGAACATTGTGGGTGGCTGCTGCGGCACCACGCCGGGCCATATTCAGGCGATTGCCGAAGCCGTAGCAAAATATCCGCCGCGAGCCCTTCCAGATATTCCGCGCGCGTGCCGCCTGTCCGGCCTTGAGCCGTTCACCATCGACCGCAGCTCCCTCTTTGTAAACGTGGGCGAGCGAACCAACATCACCGGGTCTGCCAAATTTGCCCGCCTGATCCGTGAAGAGAACTACGCAGAAGCTCTGGATGTTGCCCGCCAGCAGGTAGAAGCTGGCGCTCAGGTAATCGACATCAACATGGATGAAGGGATGCTGGACTCAAAGGCGGCCATGGTCACCTTTCTGAATCTGATTGCCTCCGAGCCGGATATCTCCCGTGTGCCGATCATGATCGACTCCTCCAAATGGGAAGTGATCGAGGCGGGTCTCAAGTGCATCCAAGGCAAAGGCATCGTCAACTCCATCTCCATGAAAGAAGGTGTCGACGCGTTTATCCATCACGCTACGCTGTGCAAGCGCTACGGCGCGGCCGTGGTTGTGATGGCCTTTGATGAGGATGGTCAGGCTGATACCGAAGCACGCAAGAACGAGATCTGTGCACGCTCCTACGATATCCTGGTCAATCAGGTAGGCTTCCCGCCGGAAGACATCATTTTCGACCCAAATATTTTTGCGGTCGCAACCGGCATCGAAGAGCACAACAACTACGCCGTAGACTTTATCAACGCGTGTGCCTTCATTCGAGACAATCTGCCCTACGCACTTACATCCGGCGGTGTATCCAACGTCTCCTTCTCGTTCCGCGGTAACAACCCGGTGCGCGAAGCCATCCACTCTGTCTTCCTGTATTACGCCATCAAAAATGGCCTGACGATGGGTATCGTTAACGCCGGTCAGCTGGAAATCTACGACGAAATCCCCAAGGAGCTGCGCGACAAAGTTGAGGATGTCGTTCTCAATCGCACCCCCAATGGTACAGAGGCTCTACTAGCCATTGCGGATAAGTACAAGGGTGACGGCTCAGTCAAGGAAGTCGAAACCGAAGAATGGCGCAGCTACCCGGTAGACAAGCGCCTTGAACATGCCCTGGTCAAAGGCATCACCACCTTTATCGTCGAAGACACCGAGGAAGCCCGCCAGCAGTGCACACGCCCTATCGAAGTGATCGAAGGCCCGCTGATGTCTGGCATGAACGTCGTTGGTGATCTATTCGGCTCTGGCAAAATGTTCCTGCCCCAGGTGGTCAAGTCCGCCCGCGTGATGAAGCAGGCCGTAGCACACCTGATCCCTTTCATCGAAGCGGAAAAAGGTGACAAACCTGAAGCCAAAGGCAAAATCCTCATGGCTACGGTAAAAGGCGACGTTCACGATATCGGCAAGAACATCGTAGGCGTGGTGCTGGGCTGTAACGGCTACGACATTGTTGACCTGGGCGTGATGGTGCCAGCAGAGAAGATCCTGCAAACCGCTATCGAGCAAAAGTGCGACATTATTGGCCTCTCCGGCCTAATTACGCCATCGCTGGATGAGATGGTTCATGTTGCCAAGGAGATGCAGCGACAGGGCTTCAAACTCCCACTGATGATTGGCGGCGCCACAACATCCAAAGCCCATACGGCCGTCAAGATCGAGCCGCAGTACAAGAATGACGCCGTGGTCTATGTGACCGACGCGTCCCGTGCCGTGGGTGTAGCCACCCAGCTACTTTCCAAGGAGCTCAAGGCGGGCTTTGTCGAGAAAACTCGCATCGACTATGCTGAAGTCCGTGAACGCACCGCCAACCGCAGCGCACGCATTGAGCGCCTGAGCTATGAGAAGTCAGTCGCCAACAAGCCGCAATTCAACTGGCTAGGCTATCAGGCACCCAAACCTAGCTTTACCGGGGTCAAGGTGCTGGATGATATCGACCTTGCTGTGCTTGCCGAATACATCGACTGGACGCCCTTCTTCATCTCCTGGGATCTCGCCGGTAAATATCCGCGCATCCTGACAGACGAAATCGTGGGCGAAGCCGCTACCGCGTTGTTCAATGACGCCCAAGCCATGCTGAAAAAGCTGATTGATGAAAAGCTCATCAAGGCACGCGCCGTGTTCGGCTTCTGGCCGGCCAATCAGGTCCATCATGATGATCTGGAAGTCTACAACGACTCCGGTGAAACTCTGGCAACACTGCATCATCTGCGCCAGCAGACCATCAAGCCGGACGGCAAGCCCAACTTCTCCCTGGCTGACTTCGTGGCGCCCAAGGAAAGCGGCGTAACCGACTATATGGGCGGCTTTATTACTACCGCCGGTATCGGCGCAGAAGAATTGGCAAAGAGCTACGAAGCCAAGGGTGACGATTACAACGCCATCATGGTTAAGGCGCTGGCCGACCGCCTGGCCGAAGCCTGCGCCGAGTGGCTGCACGAGCGTGTGCGTAAAGAGCATTGGGGTTACGCCAGTGACGAGCAACTCTCTAACGAGGAACTCATCAAGGAGCGCTACAAGGGCATCCGTCCTGCTCCTGGCTACCCGGCCTGCCCGGACCACACCGAAAAAGCCACGCTCTTCGCCCTGCTCGACCCCGAAGCGCAGTTCAACCAGGCGGGCCGCAGCGGTGTGTTTCTGACCGAACACTACGCCATGTTCCCCGCCGCCGCAGTGAGCGGCTGGTACTTCGCCCACCCTGAAGCGCAGTACTTTGCCGTTGGCAAGATCGACAAGGATCAGGTGGAAAGCTACACCCAGCGTAAAGGCCAGGATCTTGCCGTAACCGAACGTTGGCTAGCCCCTAATCTGGGCTACGATAATTAACGACCCTATAAGGTGGGTTATGCCGCTGGCTAACCCACCCCCTTCTCTTTTTTGACACTCGTACCTGCCCATGACCACCGAAACGCCCTACCTGCTCGACCAACTCGAACTCGCTGACATGCTCGAAATCGACGGGCTTCATGCAGCCAACTTCACCCTGAACGATGACCTTCTCGACCAGGCCGATGCTGCCGCCGAAGCGGACGAGTCCTTTGAAAGCGAAGAGATCGTCCTGAACATCGAGGCGCTGGACGGACGTGAACGCAAGCGCTGGCAGTTCAGCTACAACAGCGTAATGGAGGCCGAGCACGACGCGGCAACAAACAGCTGGCTGATAGAAGAGCATCGTCTCGTCTGTTTCGAAGCCGTTGGCGTTGACGCAGAAGACGAATAAAGGAATCTTTTAAACCCGATCCAATGGACTCAAGACGGCCAGCCCACCGCGATTAAGCACGTGGGTATAAATCATGGTGGTTTTTACATCGGCGTGGCCCAGCAGCTCCTGCACCGTCCGAATATCCTGGCCACTCTCCAGCAGATGCGTTGCGAAACTGTGCCGCAATGTATGGGGCGTAGCCAGCTTAACAATGCCTGCCACCTGAACAGCACGCTTGAAGCCACGCTGAAGTCTCTGCTCATTGAAGTGATGACGTCTAACGGCGCCACTGCGGGGATCAACCGATAAGCCAGAAGCCGGAAACACGTATTGCCAGCCCCACTCCCAAGGTGCTTTAGGGTATGCGCGCCAAGGCATCGGGCAGATACACATCACCGCGTCCTTGTATCACCTCATGCTGATGAAGATGTCTCACATGAGAACGTTGCGCCTTGAGCGGCTCAATCAAGCGCAGGGGTAACACTGCAACCCTGTCCTTCTGGCCTTTTCCATCACGGATAAGAATTTCGCGCCGACCAAAATCGATGTCCTTGACGCGCAGCCTGACGGCCTCCATCAACCGCATCCCTGTGCCATACAGCAAGCTTGAAATAAGCCACGGCTCGTCCTTCAGATTCGCCAGAATCTTCTGCATTTCTTCTATTGATAACACTACAGGTAAACGACTTGGCTTTTTAGCTCGCACAACTTTACCCAGCCAGGGCAAGTCCTGCCGTAATACTTCTTTATAAAGAAACAGAAGCGCAGCCAGCGTCTGATTCTGGGTCGACGCAGCCACATCTTTATTGACAGCCAGATGAGATAAAAACGACTCAACCTCCGGTGCTCCCATTTCGACCGGATGTCGATAACCATGAAAACGAATGAATCGCTTGACCCACTCGCAATAGACGCGCTCTGTTCGGATCGAGTAATGTTTGAGCCTGATTTGCTCTCGCACTTGATCCAGCAGTCGTGGCTTCCCTTCCATGACGTATAACTCCTTTATACAGTCAGTGCTCCTCGGAAACGTCCACCCTAGACAGGAAGAATGAAGATAACAAGGAAGGTTATCCGTCAAACGCGTCCAGCGTGTTATCCGTCACATGACATCTAATAATAGTTAGGCCATCCAGCAGTCAGGAATGAAAATGGAATCGGTATTGGACGCTAAAACAAAGCAGAAAGGAACGTGCCCGTTTTGCAAAGAAAACGTGGCAGCAATATTAGTAGAAGATAATACAGTTAGGCGAGACAAGTGCCGGTGCCCGCAATGCCATGAATTTGTATTTCTGTGCCGATCTCCGGGCTGCCAAGATTATGCAAAAGGAACACAGGTATACGATCACGAACTATGCCCGTCGTGCACAGAAACAGCTACAGACGGACTGAAAGTTATTGGAAAAACGGTACTAACGTTTGCAGGCACTGTAATTAGCGGTCTCATACTCGCAGCGGCCAAGAAAAAATAGCACCTAACAAGCGGTTCAAGCCGCTTACTTCGTTCGCTGGGACTGGCTAAAGCCAGCCCCTTAACCAAACGTTAGGCTAGTACCATGAACACAGGTCCTCTGAAACTTAATATTCCACTCGAAAGAAAAAATTATCTGACTCACTGGATTATTGCAGGCTGCATTGCCTTTACGGTCGCAGCAGCGTTTTTTAATGTTGATTTCGCGATAGTGTTTTTTGCGTCTAGCATCGTTGGCCTTCCTATGCTGTTGATCATCGTCCTCCCCAGCAAAAATCGGCCCTTATTTTCAAGTTGGGGCGTGCTTGGGCGTTTTGCTGCCTACATGTTAGTTTTCGGTTACATTGCCATTGCAAAATCCATTCTCGTTCCAGCGCTACTTAGCGTTATGCGTCATGCAATGGCCTAACAAGCGGTTCAAGTCGTTCGCTTCGCTCACTGGGACGGGCTAAAGCCCGCCCCCTAACCAAACGTTAGACCTAGATCATGAATGGACTTACACGCGATAATTCATCGACTATCGCCTTTGTCTTGAATTGTTATTTTAGTGATGCAATCAACACTGAAGAATTGCAGCAGTGGGCTTTCATGGTTCTGAAGTCAGCAGAATCATATCCAGACTACATAGCGGAACTAACAACTTTTGACGCACCTCGCTTTCATATCTACAACTCAATAGGCTTCAGCCCTGGTCGTAGCTTTACAAAGCAGGAGGATGAAGCAATCTTCGGAATTGCATATCTCCGCAATCGTGAAGTATTTGACGGCCCGAGCAGGGATCGAGCTTTGAATTCACTACATGATAACCATGCAATTCTTACTGAGTTTCGAACTTATTTCCCGTTCGTCCAAGTAGAAGTGTAACGTCTAACTAGTGGTTCAAATCGTTCGCTTCGCTCACTGGGAAGGGCTAAAGCCCGCCCCTTAACCAAACGTTAGGTCTCAAAATGACATGGATGTCCAAATATATCGCTGCAGCAACACCACCGGTAATTTTCTTTGCACTTTGGAAGCTAGGAATTTTCTTCTACCATCACTTTGACTGCCAAGGAAACATCAAAAACCTAGCCCCGTGCTCTGTAGGTGGCTTTGATCTTCTACCTTGGCTAGGTTTCGGCATGTGCTGGGGCCCAATTCTATTTTGGCTATCGCTACCTATTTCTGCGTTCTTCTTGATAGACACAGGGGCAAAGCACATAGGGTCAAAGCGAGGCTTACAATGAAACCTAACAAACGGTTCAAGTTCGTTCGCTTCGTTTACTCTGGCGCGCCCGCGCGCGCCTTAACCTGTCCGTTAGGCTAACTCTTCTATGGCGCAAACCTCTGAACTTGATGTATTACCCTTGCTAGAAAAAATTATTAGTGCAAATTCTCCGGTTAGTTTAGCTATTTTAGTCTTTGCTGCGGTTATATGGATCGCAGGTGTGAATCTTCTTATTGGTTACCATTTCCGAAGGGTTGGGAATAAGCGGCCAGGGCTATTTTTTCCATTTAAGAATTTTAATCGTTTTGAATGGGCCGCCTTATTAATGCTTTTGCTTACCGTCTTTGCCTCATTTCTTATTGCATTATCAGTCAATGAGAAGTAACAGTAGGTTAACAAATGGTTCAAACCATTCGCCTCGCGAACTGGTACGATTTAAGCCCGCACCTTAACCAAACATTAGACACACAAAAATATCAGACCTCATTTTTAGGATTACTATTACTCATGGCTGCAAGTGTTGGGAAAGAAGAAGAAAAGGGAATCATTGGTAGAGTCTATGAAAAAGGTTTCCCTGTTATATATAAATTCATTAATGAGCTACCTGCCGAGAGGATACGAAGTCAACTCGGATGGCTGACTGTTATTTCATGGAAATATGACGGCAGCTCGAACCATGGAATGCCACTAGAAGCTGAAAATCAAAAAATGATCGCTCTCGAAGATACAATCGAGGACAGAATTGAACGAGCTGGAATTCTTCAACACGCTTACAGCCGAACCGGAAACAATCTCAAAGAGTTGGTTTACTATATTCATGATCAAGAACAATTTTTGGAAGCATTTAATCAGGCTTTAAATAACCACCCTCGTTACCCAATTGAAATTAAATTCTACCAAGACAAAGAGTGGGGAGATTTTCAAGGACTGCTAAATGACTTCTCAAATGCGACTAACAAATAGCTCTATCGGATAAGACACTCGCTACGCTCTTATTTCGCCGGTTAGCTAAGCGTTAGGCATCAAGGATCTCAAGCATGGATATCATTCAGATCGCGGACCAAGTTTTCCCTATCGCCGAGGCGAATCTAACTGCTTACATCGGCAGTGGTCAGGACAGTTGGCGGGTTTCGTGGAGCATAGAGCTCTCAGCTCAGCCGCATGAGGTCAACGGTCAGGAGTGAGTGGGAGCCGAGGATCTGCACACATTCGTTCGAACTTGACCTCCGTGAGGCCAGTGCGTCAGAAATCGAAGTTGAGTTACCTCTTTCAGAGGAAGGCGAGCCTGCTTTTCTTCTCTACCTTTTCGAGCACGAACCGGTTAAACAAGCTCGAGTCAAGGTGTCGATGTGGCGTAGAAACGAAGTCGACCTTCTACTTATGGGAAGCGTCGTCGTTAATGCAGATGAACAGTATAGAGAGGAACTGTTAATGAAGGCAGCGTACAGGCTTCATCTAGGAGGTGTGATTGTTGATGAGCACCACTTTACGAAGGCTGAAGAACGTTTTCCTCAATTCTTTGACCGTCGCCTCTTCGGTCTACCCGAGCGTCATAGCAATGGCGGCACCCTCTTTAGGCCAAGCAACGATGCCTAACCATTCCGTAGAACTATGCCCCATTTCAGCCAAACATGTTTAATTTACTGGATATAAAGGAAGCCCATAAGCATTCCATCCATCATCGTGAGGAGCTTAGAGATAGCAGGGTTTGCGGCTGCTTTTACTGCCTTGATATCTTCGACTACAGGAACATTGAAGACTGGATAGATGATGGGGGTACGGCTTTATGTCCTAGCTGCGGAATTGACTCGGTAATCGGGTCTGCTTCTGGCTTTCAGATCAGCAACGAGTTTCTTTCTGCCATGAAGAAACATTGGTTTTAACTATGGTGCAGAGCATAACAATTGGTTCAATCGTTCGCTTCGCTCACTGCGCGGGCTAAAGCCCATCTCTTAGGCTATTCAGATTTGAATAAAGTTAGCATCTAACCGCTAACGCTGAGCAAAAGCATAGGCTTTTGTACTGTCTCAACCACACAACAATTCCCTGTCATGAATGGCCGCTATCTCATACATCGTTAAGTCTTTACACAAACAAAAATCGCATTCCCAGAAGCCCCATCCCAAGGGATGATCTTCTCATAATCATGTTCCAGAACATGAACCTCAAAATACGGCTGCAATAGCGTCTGTAACTCGTCAAAACTTACAGCCACCATAGGGTGTTCGTCGTGCCATACCTGGCGCTCATGTGCTGTCGTTTTTTCAATGCAAAGTTTCAACGACTGTCGCTCGCCCTCCCCACCATAATTCCAGCACGAACTGAAGTTGAATAAACCTTCAGGGTGATTGGCGGTGTGCGATACAAATGAGTTGTTATCGATGGTGTTCTTGTCGACCGCGTTGAAGCAGAAGATGCCATGATTGGCCAGTGCACTATATACGCTGGCAATACAGGCCTTCAGCCTTTCAACACTTGCGCTGTAATGAATGGAATACAAAAAGCAGGTAATGAGGTCGACCGGCTCCTCTATCGTGAAGCCGCACATGTCTTGCAAGGAAAACTGAGCTTCGGGGCAGCGAGTGGATGCTCTATCCAGCATGGGCTGATTGATGTCGAGCCCCGCACTTTGATAGCCAGCATCAATAAAATGCCGAACATGCGGCCCTGTTCCGCAGGCAAGGTCGAGGTGCCTGTGTCCGCCATTCCCGAATAACTGATGCAACCGATGAACACAGTGGCTTTGCGCCTGATAGTTGATATCGGCGCACATGAGATCGTAGTAACCCGACAGGTCGGTATAGAGGGCGTTGCCGGGCATGATGACCTGATTTGAGTACAGCGTTGAGGGGCGCGCATCATATCCGAAGCGGGTCATCGTAAGAATGGGCGCTGTGGAAGTAAATCCGGCCTTTAGGGGCCTATCGTGCGGGATGGCCATTCTGACCCGTATCGCCACGGACGCTCAAAACCGTACGCTAGATGCCTTGCTGGCTGAACGTTTAAAAATCTGTCATCCATACCCTATACCGTAAACCTACTAAGCAGCGCGCCTCCAGGTCGTGTTCATGGCAAGAGGCATCGAAGCCCTCTCCTTCACTCAGGCTTTATATCGCCCAGGAAACGCTCCGCCTCAATAGGAGAGCCAAGATGACAAGGAGCGCTGATGCCCCCTTCGAAAGATCAGCTTGTTCTTGACCTTGCCAAGGCCCGTACCGGCCTGATTCATACCTATGTGATGCATGTTGTGTGGTTTGTGGTTATGTGTGTGTTCTTCACGTTGCAGTGGGAAAAGCACGATATGCAGGCGTCAGTTCTGCTTACACTTGTCACGCTTCCACCTGTGTTGCTCTACACCGTGCGCGTTCACAAGCTCTGCCGTAGCCTTGATCCCAAGGCGCGTACGGTCGGGCTGATGACCGCATTGATCACGACGTTTGTGCTGAGCCCTTTTGAGTCAGGATTGACTCTTCCAGCCAAGAACCTGATAGCTGCAAACAAGATTCTCAAGCCTCATCAGCAGGTGACAGCTCTGGCTCCTATGGCCAAAGCAGCCAAACAGCTGGGTCAAGCCTGAACTGCTTACTGTTACCAGATACCATGCCTTGCTCTTACCCGATAAAAGCGATGACTCATGATCTCTGTCGATATTGACGGCTACCGCTTCCAAGTACGCGCAGCGGCTGTGCTGGAGCACGATGGCTATATTCTGCTACACCGAGCCGAGAGCGACTCATTCTGGACCTTACCTGGAGGGCGGGTTGAGCCAGGCGAAAACGCCCAAGCCACACTTGTTCGCGAAATGATGGAGGAGCTTGATGAGCCTGTCGTCTGTGGTGAGCTACTTTATTTGGTTGAAAATTTCTTTGATGACCTAAACCAGCCAAATCATGAAATCGGCTTGTACTTCCGGGCACAGCCTCATAGCCACTCTGCCCTTCTTGATACATCACGTAGCCATAACAGCATTGAGGCTGGAGCTCGGCTGGAGTTTCGATGGTTTCCCAGGGCAGCCCTTCATGATTTAGATCTGCGCCCTGCCTTTTTGCGTGAATCGCTTTCCTTACCGACGCTTAACTTTAAGCATGTTGTGCAGCGAGGATAAAACCTGCACGACATACCTTTTTTGCCTGAGTAATTTGCAAGGCTGGTCTTGTACTCACTTGGCTCGCCTGGCAAACCATGCGCCCATTTCACTACCGACCTTAGTAGCCTTATGGTCTCGCGCCGCTTCGATTGCGTCTATAGTGGAAGGGCCGCACGCTGCGGCATCACCTAGAGCAAACAACTCGAATAAGGAATTGCTGAGTGAGCATGTTTAGTCGTCGTCATGTCTTGACGTCCATGGCAGGAGGGGCTGCTGGCCTCGCGCTGATCAATCTTCAAGGGTGTTCATTGTTTGGGTCAGGAGGGTCTAGCCAGAACAATGACTGGGCCATGGCCGATGCGATCCGCCGCAAGACCACCATCCCCCGCTTTCCAAAGGTAGACTTTGATATCCGCCGTTATGGCGCGGTAGGTGATGGTCGAACCGATAACTCCAAGGCCTTTGCAGCGGCAATAGAAGCCTGTTCCGCTGCCGGTGGTGGCCGGGTTCTGGTGACTGCGGGCGATTATCTGACCGGGCCTATTCACCTCAAGTCCAACATCAACCTGCATATTGAGGAAGGCGCGAAGATTCGCTTCATCACCGATCCCAAGGCTTATTTGCCTGCGGTGTTCACCCGCTGGGAAGGCATGGAGCTGATGGGTTACTCCCCTCTGATCTACGCATACCGTCAGAAGAACATTGCCATTACCGGTAAAGGTGAGCTGGACGGCCAAGCCGACCGTACTACATGGTGGCCCTGGAAAGGCAACAAGGAATGGGGTGTTGAGGGCTATCCTTCCCAGGATGCTGGCCGTAACGCACTTATGAGAGATGTGGAAGCTGGCGTACCGCCTGAGCAGCGAATGTATGCCGAGGGGTATTACTTCCGCCCACCCTTCGTGCAGCCTTATCTGTGCGAGAACGTGCTGATTGAAGATGTGCGTATCGTACGTGCGCCCTTCTGGCTCCTGAATCCTGTACTGTGCGAAAACGTGACCGTCCGTGGCGTACATCTGGAAAGCCTGGGGCCAAACTCGGATGGCTGTGACCCTGAGTCCTGCCGCAACGTGGTGATCGAGAACTGCTTCTTCAATACGGGTGATGACTGCATTGCCATCAAGTCCGGCCGCAATGCGGATGGACGCCGCATCAACCGGCCTGCCGAGAATATCGTCATTGCTAACTGCAAGATGGAGGCAGGACATGGCGGCGTCGTGATTGGCAGTGAGATCTCGGGTGGCGCGCGCAACATCTTTGTCGAGCACTGCAGCATGAGCAGCCCTGATCTGGAGCGCGGTATCCGCTTCAAGACCAACTCCATACGCGGCGGAGTAATCGAGCATATTCGCTACCGGGATATCACCATCGGTGAGGTCCAAAATGCGATCGTTATAGACTTCCACTACGAGGAAGGCGACGCCGGTAAGTTCGACCCCACAGTGCGCGATATCGAGATTCGCAATCTTGTCTGCCAGCGTGCCGATCAGGTCTTTCAGGTTCGTGGCTTTGAGCGGGCCCCCATAAAAGACCTGCGACTGGTGGATGTTCACTTCCAGAAAGCAGATGGCATTGGGGTGCTTGAGCACGTCGAGGGTCTGACTGCACAGAATGTCACCATCAACGGGCAGCCGTTTACCAGATAGCGGCATAAGATCAGGGCGGGTCGGATAAGTCCCGCCCTTTTCGTGCATCCCAGGTAAACTAGTCTTCTTTTCTGACGTTTGCCTCCCTCATGACTGACTCCATTCGCCTTTCCAAACGCCTCATTGAACTGCTGGGCTGCTCGCGCCGTGAGGCAGAGCTGTATATCGAGGGGGGGTGGGTTACAGTCGATGGCAACGTTGTCGATGAGCCGCAATTCCAGGTTCACTCAGAAACTGTTGCGCTGTTACCTGGTGCCTCCGCTACGCCACTGGAGCCGGTGACGTTTCTGGTGTATCAACCCGCGGGCAGCATGCCTGACGCTGACAGACACCTGCTTAGCCGTGAAACGCACTGGGCGGAAGACCCAGCGGAACGTCCCGTACTCAAGGGGCATTTCGCTCGGTTGAAAGCAGGGCTTGCGCTACAGCCCGGCGCCGAGGGGCTGGCCGTTTACAGCCAGGACTGGCGGACGTTGCGCAAACTGACAGACGATGCCGCCAAGCTTGAGCAGGAATATGTCGTAGAAGTCAGCGGTGACCTGGCTCAGAATGGACTGGAAAGACTCAAGCGTGGCCATACCCATAAAGGCCAGACACTTCCTGCCTGCAAGGTCAGCTGGCAGAACGAAACACGCCTGCGCTTCGCCATGAAGAATCCTGCGCCAGGGATCATTCAGCGTCTCTGTGAAAGCGTTGGGCTAAAGGTAGTAAGCATGAAGCGGCTACGAATAGGCGGCGTTTCGATGGGTAAGTTGCCCCAGGGCCAATGGCGCTACCTCTCCACTCAGGAACGCTTCTGACAGCCCTTTAATGTATTCTCCTTACGCTTGCTTTCGGGGTCACCTGCATGCTCAATAATGATGTATTACGTAGTGTTCGCTACATGCTAGACATCAGCGACCAAGAGGTTGCGGATATCTTTCAACTGGCTGGCAGAACTGTTGGTCTCCATGAAATCGCAGCCTTTCTCAAGCGAGACGATGAAGCCGGGTTCGAGCTCTGTCCTGACGCGCTGATGGCCAGTTTTCTGGATGGTCTGGTTTTCCATCTGCGGGGCAAAGATGACAACCGCCCCGCTCTTCCACTTGAGCTGCCAGTCACCAATAACCTGGTGATGAAAAAGCTGCGTGTCGCATTTGAGCTGCGGGAAGAAGACATTCTGCAGATATTGCAGTCTGTTAATTTCATCATCACCAAGCCAGAACTCAATGCCGTATTTCGCAAGTTTGGACACAGCAACTACCGCACCTGTGGCGACCAGTTATTAAGAAATTTCCTGAAGGGTCTGACGTTGCGGCTCAGAGGCTGATAAGCCCACAGGACCGTACTCCCCTTACAAACCATTAGTCTATCCATGCGAATTCACGACGTTCAAAACCGCCTTGCCGATCTCGGCGCTAAACCCATGCATATCGGACGGGTCAGCCGTGCCTGGCTGAGAGGCCTGCCACTCGACACCGGTACTCGACACCAGCAAACGGAAAACTTCCTGCCGCTGACCGTTCGTGAAGGCCTACCTGAGCTTGCCCATACACTTGAAGGGCTTGCTCGATTGAAGTCGGAGCACCCTGCTGCCGATGGCTCGGCTCGCCTGCTGGTAGAGCTGGCCGATGGACAGATGGTGGAAAGCGTACTGTTGCCTCGGGACGGCTTGTGCGTCTCGACACAAGTGGGTTGCGCAGTCGGCTGCGTATTCTGCATGACGGGTAAGAGCGGCCTACTGCGTCAGGTAGGCAGTGCCGAAATCGTGGCCCAAGTAGCATTGGCACGTCGTTTTCGGCCGGTGAAAAAAGTGGTTTTCATGGGCATGGGCGAACCGGCCCATAATCTGGATAACGTACTGGAAGCGATTGACCTGCTCGGTACAGATGGCGGTATCGGTCACAAGAATCTCGTCTTTTCAACCGTTGGAGACATGCGCGTATTTGAGCGCCTGCCTCAGCAAACCGTACGGCCAGCTCTAGCCCTTTCGCTGCATACCACTCGTGCCGACCTCAGGCAGCAGCTGCTACCCAAAGCGCCCCGTATAGATCCAGAGGAGCTGGTAGAGCTTGGCGAAGCCTATGCTCGCCAAATTGGCTACCCCATTCAGTATCAATGGACGCTTCTGGCTGGCATCAATGATAACCAGGACGAACTGGAGGGTATTCTGCGCTTGCTGAAGGGCAAGTATGCCGTCATGAATATGATTCCCTATAACAGCCTGGACGACGACGATTACCAGCGCCCAAACGGCGACTGTATCGTTGAAATCGTCCGCTATCTGCACAGTCGCGGTGTATTGACCAAGGTGCGTAATTCTGCCGGACAGGATATCGAGGGTGGGTGCGGCCAACTTAGGGCGCGCGCCGTACAGCCCCTTGATAGCAAGCGACTTATCAAGCGGGTGCGCTAATCCCTGTCCTTGACGGCATTATCGTACCGTTTTACACATGGACCTCCTTTGCCTGAGGCCTGCCTACCTCAGGCAGACCCTCAATAACAAGGATGCCCATGAAACTCTGTCATGCCCTTTTTGCGTCCGTGCCGACATGGTTGCCAATTGCAAGCAAGTCGAGCATAAGAAGGTCTATTTGCCTAATGACGACGAGGCTACCTACTTCGAACTGATCGGTGCAAAGAGGGTACCTATCCTCCAGCTCGAAGATGGTAGCCGCATGGGTGAAAGTCTCGATATTGCTCAAAAGCTGGATGAGCTTGGTAGCCCAGAGCAGGTCCTCCGCCCTAAAACCGACATTACCGCCACTCTCGAATGCATCGACAGCGCATGCCTCGCCGTATTGCCTGCTGTTTCTACGCAGCATAGCCATTGGCCTACCAGAATTCGCAACCCAATCGGCGCGCGACTATTTTCGGGTACGCAAGGAAAAGATGATTGAACGCTTATTCGAGCAGGCTCTTGGAGAAACGCTCCTCCACAAGAAAGCCGTAGAAAAAATGCTTGCAGGGCTAAAGGTTCTGCCCCTACCGGCCGACAACGGTAACACCCTTAGCTGGGACGATGTACTGATCTATCCGACATTGCGTAACCTGACAATGGTCAAGGGCTTGGTTATTCCGGCCCATGTAAGCCATTACATTCAGGCCATAGCAGCACTTACCGGAACGCACACCTATTACGACAGGGCCATATAAGACGGCGGTCGTTCCAGGCAAAGCGCTTCATCAGCCGGCATGATGAGATAGACATGTACGCGTCCTGCGCAGGAAGGAAACCTGTTAGCTCATAAGGCCTCTGCCGCCCTTGGCGCTGCAGACGCAAAAAGGATCTGTACGATGCCGGATATCGATATCCATCAAGACCCCTTCGTTCAAGGCCTGAAGGAGCGCTTGCCCAGCGACCTGAAAGAGTCATTTACCGAGGAGCAGCTTCAGGCGCTCAAGGTTGCATTTGGGGCCCGTCAATGGGGAAAACACGCGGTTGATCTTCGCGCCACGTTCAAGATGTGGCGGTGGCGTTACTATTGCGTATTTCTGGTCGGCCGTAACCGCCGTGATCTGTCCCGGCGTCAGCATGAGCTGTCGCAGATGGCTAAAGCTTTTGTGATTGCTGTTTTTCTGCTGTTTAGCCTCGCTGTAGGCTTGGTGGTCCTGTATCTCATCAAGTCAGCACTGAATATCGACATCTTCCCCAACTTCTCCTTTGGGGTATGGGACTGGTTTAAAAGCCAGTTCAACTAGCCCATCGTTTTTTACAAAGCAGCGCTTATCCCAGTACACGTGAGAGGCGCTGCTTTGCTGTGCCCCCTCGAAAAGCCTCTTATCGCCCAAATCGATTTTTATATAAAAAAACATCACTTTTAAGCATATACGGGGACTGTTATCGTTGGCACATCTGATAAGAACGCGCAGTCGTGCGCGCACAGCCTTAGCCTGAGCAGGATTTTTAATGTACGTATACGACGAATACGACCAGAAGATCGTCGAGGAACGCGTCAAGCAGTTCCGCGATCAGACCCGCCGCTATCTGGCTGGTGAGCTTTCAGGCGAAGAGTATCGCCCACTCCGCCTGCAAAATGGCCTGTACATCCAGCGCTATGCCCCCATGCTGCGTATCGCAGTACCATACGGCCTGCTCAATACCAAGCAAGTTCGTAAGCTGGCACAGATCGCCCGGGACTATGACAAGGGTTATGCTCATGTCAGCACGCGCCAGAACTTCCAGTTCAACTGGCCCGAGCTTGAAGAGATACCGGACATCCTGGCTGAACTGGCTACTGTGCAGATGCACGCAATCCAGACCAGCGGCAACTGTATTCGTAACACGACAACCGACCAGTTCGCCGGTGTGGCGGCGGACGAGCTAGTTGATCCACGTCCTTGGTGTGAAATCATCCGTCAGTGGTCGACCTTCCACCCTGAATTCGCTCATCTGCCACGCAAGTTCAAGATTGCGGTCAACGGCGCCAAGATGGACCGTGCAGCCATCGAAGTTCATGATATTGGTCTTGAAGCCGTCAAGAATGAAGCGGGCGAGCTAGGCTTCCGTGTATTGGTAGGTGGCGGACAGGGTCGTACTCCCTACGTTGGTGCATTCATCAAGGACTTCCTGCCCTGGCAGCACCTGCTGACCTATCTGGAAGCAATTCTTCGCGTCTACAACCGCTATGGCCGCCGGGACAACAAGTTCAAGGCACGCATCAAGATTTTGGTCAAGGCGCTGGGAGAAAACGTCTTTGCTGAAAAGGTTGAAGCTGAATGGGCTTACCTGAAGGACGGCCCGAGCATGCTGATCGAAGCGGAAGTCGAGCGTGTATCGAAGTTCTTTGTCGACCCAGCCTATGAAGCACTGGAAGATCAGAGCGAAGCCTTAGCAAAGCTGGAGGCCGAGCATCCAGGCTTTGCCCGTTGGAGAACCCGCAATACCTTCCCGCACAAGAAGCCGGGTTATATAGCGGTGACGCTCTCCCTCAAGCCTATCGGAACAGCGCCCGGCGATATTACCGACAAACAGCTTGATGCCGTTGCTGACTTGGCAGACCGTTATAGCTTTGGCGAGCTGCGCACCTCCCATACGCAAAATATCATTCTCGCGGATGTCCGGCAGGACCAACTGTTCACGCTGTGGAACGAGTTACGCGAAAACGGGTTTGCAACGCCAAATGTGGGTCTTCTGACAGATATGATCTGCTGCCCGGGTGGTGACTTCTGCTCATTGGCCAACGCGAAGTCCATTCCAGTAGCCGAGTCGATTCAGCGCCGCTTCGATGATCTGGACTACCTGTTTGACATTGGTGACATCGACCTGAATATCTCCGGCTGCATGAACGCCTGTGGGCACCACCATGTAGGCCACATCGGTATTCTGGGCGTCGATAAAAAAGGCGAGGAGTTCTATCAGGTATCGCTCGGCGGCTATGCTGGTCGTGACGCGAGCTTGGCCAAGATTCTGGGCCCCTCTTTCGCGCAGGAAGAAATGCCGGATGTAATCGAGAAGATCATCAACGTCTATGTCGGTCAGCGCACTGAAGATGAACGTTTTATCGATACCTATCGCCGTATCGGCATTGAGCCTTTCAAGGAGCGCGTCTATGCAAAAAATCATTAAGGGACGCGAGATCGTTACCGATAACTGGCACCTGCTGCCAAAGGAAACGACATTTGAAGAAATCCCGAATACCGATAACGTCATTATTCCAGTTGCGCTCTGGCTTGAGCATGGTCATGCCCTGACGACACGCGATGGCAGACTTGGCGTCTGGCTGGACAGTGATGAAGAGCCCGAAAGCATTGCCGACTCTTTGGAGCACTTTCAGGTAATCGCCATTAACTTTCCTGCCTTTACTGACGGCCGCGGCTTTAGCTACGCACGCCTGCTGCGCGAGCGGTTCGGTTACAAAGGCGAGATTCGCGCCATTGGCGATGTACTTCAGGATCAGTTGTACTTCATGCAGCGCTGCGGCTTTGATGCTTACGTCATCCGGGCAGACCGTGATCCGGAAGCAGCCCTGGCAGGCCTGAACGACTTCACGGTTACATACCAGACGGGAGCAGATCAGCCTCAACCGCTTTTCCGACGGCGCCTGGCTTGATCCAAAAGCCCCGCATCTGCGGGGCTTTTTATTGATTACTCAGTTCAGATTGACGAGCGCCCGGCCGATCATCTTGCCTGCCAGCATCTGGTTGATGGTGTTTGGCAAATCATCCAGCGGCACTTCACGGGTAATCTCATCCAGCCCTTCCAGCCTCCACTCAGCCGAAAGCTTTTCCCACATGACTGCCTTTACGGATAAGGGCAATTCGACTGAATCTACACCCAGTAGATTGACGCCACGTAGAATGAACGGAAAGACTGATGCCTTGAAACCACTACCGGCAGTCAGCCCGCAGCAGGCCACACTAGCCCCGTAGCTTAGAGACTTCACAATATTGAAAAGTATGTCGCCGCCTACGGTATCGACTGCGCCAGCCCACTGTTCCTTCAAGAGAGGCTTTTCAATGCCGTCCAGCACCGTTGCACGGTCCAGAATTTGTTGAGCCCCCAGATGATGCAGAAATTCTGCCTGCTCCAGTTTTCCTGTTGAGGCTGCTACTCGATATCCGAGCTTACTAAGCAGCTTAACGGCAAGACTGCCTACACCACCACAGGCACCTGTTACCAGAATGGTGCCCGCCTCAGGTACAAGGCCAACACGTTCGAGCTTGTCGATACACAGCCCCGCCGTCAGACCTGCCGTCCCTAGCGTCATGGCTTCACGCAGTGACAACGCCTCAGGCCGCTTGATTGCCCAGGCTGCCGGGACACGGATGTACTGCCCAAAGCCGCCTGGCGTATTCATGCCGAGGTCATACCCCGTCACAATTACTTCATCGCCTTCCTTAAGCTCACCCGCCTGTGACTCAATCACAATACCCGCCGCATCGATACCTGGCGTATGAGGATAGCGACGCGTAACGCCACGATTACCAATGGCTGACAGGGCATCTTTATAGTTGAGCGAGGAATAACAGACCTTGATCAGCACCTCGCCAGCGGGCAGTTCATCGATACGGCGCTGGATAACATCCTGCCGGAAAGCCCCATGAGGACCTTCCGTAACCCAGAGCGCTTTAAAAGTATCCACCTACCTTCTCCTTATCGTAATGCTAGAAGAGACCCCTTGCCTTACTGCCAAGGGCGGTGCTGGGTGAATTTTCCCCACCAGGTCGTCACCAGACGATCAATCGTTATGCTGGCAAACAGACCTACTCGCTCAGGCAATGTCTTTCTTTCAATAAAACGAACCTGGAAAAGCTCTGCCACTTTCGATCGTTCACACAAATACTCGTCGCTGGTTTTAAGCTCATCAACCAAGCGCTTACCCAGGGCTGATTCACCCAGCCATACTTCACCAGTGGCTACTTCATCCATGATCAATTGTGGCCGATACCGATTCACAAAATTCTTGAAGAGTTCGTGAGTGGTCTCCAGGTCTTCCTGAAATTTCTCACGGCCTTTTTCGGTGTTTTCACCAAATACAGTCAGCGTGCGCTTGTACTCACCTGCCGTAAGAACTTCATAATCGACGTCATGCTTTTTCAGCAACTTATGGACATTAGGTAGCTGAGCGACAACGCCAATAGAGCCGAGGATCGCAAACGGAGCACTCAGGATACGATCGCCAATACAGGCCATCATGTATCCGCCACTGGCGGCGACCTTGTCTACACAAATGGTCAGTGGAACACCGGCCTGGCGAATACGCGCGAGTTGTGAAGCAGCCAACCCGTAGCCATGTACCATACCCCCACCGCTCTCCAGGCGAACAACTACCTCATCCTTGGATGTCGCCAGTGTCAATATTGCTGTCACCTCATGGCGCAGCTGCTCGGTCGCGGATGCCTTAATATCACCATCGAAATTCAACACATAAACATGGTTTTTGGCATCACCCTTCTTTCGACTGGCTTTATCAGCCTTGGCTTCTTCTTTACGCAGTGCCTTAAAGCGGTCTTTATCAAGGACGCTTTGTTGCAGCCGCAGCCGTAATGACTTGTAGAAATCATTCAGCTTTTGCACCTCAAGGTGTCCACCTGAGGCTCGCTTGCCTTTGCTACGCAGCGCTGCGATAAAAATCAGCACTGCCAGGATGGCAATGACAACTGTAACGGTCTTGATTAAAAAACTGGCGTAATCCGCAAAAAAATCCACGTGCTCTCCTTACTGTCGATAAGCCTTTAGCTCATCCACGACTCTTGATCCGATAAGCATACTCATGGCTACGCTTGCCAGCCAACAAGACACCGAAGCAACTATAGCGCATTCAAACAACCGTATGATTTTCCATTGACAGTAACCACGGGCCACCCTACTCTCGATTCATTGCCGCCGATAAGCGGCTGGGCTAACCGCGGACACGTCCGCATTCACATACGACCCTAAGGATTGCGCATATGAGCAGCTCCGACATCATCGAAAATCTGAAAAACAAGTTCAATCCCGATGCTGCTACTGGCCTTGACCTCACCTATCAGTTTGACATCGAAGATGGTGATAATTATCACCTGATTGTGAAAGATCAAACGTGTGACGTTAAAGCTGGTAATGCTGACGAACCAGACTGCACCCTTATCATGAACACTGACACGCTCAAAGGTATTGTCACTGGCGAGACAGACGGGATGCAGGCGTTTATGGCCGGTAAGGTTCGCGCCGAAGGCAACATGATGCTGGCTATGAAACTGAGTGAATTGTTCCCTAACTAAGGGATCAAGCCGGAGCATTCTCCGGCTTTCTTGCAGGAGAAAATGATATGAGCGCTGCGTTCGATCTTACCGGCAAGATAGCATTTATCTCTGGCGCAAGCCGTGGTATTGGCGCAGCCATTGCTCACTTGCTTGCAGCGCAGGGCGCTCATGTCATCATCTCCAGCCGTAAAGTCGAAGGCTGTCAGGCCGTTGCAGATAGCATTATCGAGGCAGGCGGCCAAGCAACCGTCATGCCTTGTCACATTGGCAACCTGGACCAGATCAAACAGACATTCGCCCAGATCGGCGAGCGCTTCGGCTCTCTGGATATCCTCGTCAACAACGCTGCTATCAATCCGCAGTTCGGGCATATTCTCGATACAGATGCAGAGGCTTTTCAAAAAACGGTCGATGTGAATATCCGCGGATATTTATTCATGTCTATCGAGGCAGGAAAATTGATGCGCCAGAGTGGTAAAGGTGGAAGCATCATCAATGTAGCCTCTGTCAATGGCGTTTCTCCGGGTCTTATGCAGGGTGTGTACTCAATCACCAAGGCGGCGGTTATCAACCTGACTAAAGTCTTTGCCAAGGAGTGTGCCACGTTCGGTATTCGCTGCAATGCGTTACTCCCCGGTCTTACCGATACCCGTTTTGCATCAGCACTGGTCACTAACCCATCCATCCTTAATCTGGCGCTTCAGCAAATACCGCTCAAGCGTGTTGCCCAGCCTGATGAGATGGCTGGCGCAGTGCTTTATTTCGCCAGCGAGGCATCAAGCTATACCACAGGTACGATTCTTAACGTAGACGGAGGCTTGCTGGCTTAGCGAGTTAGGCTTTCTAACCTTTCCATTATTAGGCACTATACGGCCCGCCCCGCCGAGACGGCGGTCTTGTCGAGCTGTAACCATGCCTTATGATTTTGCCCTTGAGCCCCTCACCCTCCTTGTCCTGGCCGCCGTTGCATTCCTGGCCGGCTTTATCGATGCCATTGCAGGCGGAGGCGGCCTGTTAACAGTTCCTGCCCTACTGCTGGCGGGCGTACCACCACACCTTGTATTGGGCACCAATAAACTAAGTTCAACGTTTGGCAGCGCAACAGCGGCTTACACGTTTTATCGCAAGAAACTGTTTGCTCCCATCAAATGGAAACATGCGCTGAGCGCTACAGCGCTAGGTGCAGCCATCGGAGCGGTTGGTGCGCATTATCTTCCGGCTCACTGGCTGGATCGGTTATTACCCCTCGCCGTATTCGGATGCGGTATATATCTGCTGTTTGGCCGCCTTCCCGATGCTCCGCTTGATGCAGACGCGCCAATCCTTCAAAAGCGGCAGTGGCCACAGGGGCTGGGCCTAGGGTTTTATGATGGCTTGATCGGTCCAGGTACGGGGGCCTTCTGGACCATTAGCACGCTTATCCTCTACCGGATTGACCTGGTCAGGGCTAGCGGCGTGGCACGCACAATGAACTTTGTCAGCAATGGCGTAGCCTTGGCAGTCTTTATCTGTCTTGGTCAGGTCATCTGGATGCTTGGGTTAACCATGGGCATTTCGCTGATGTTTGGTGCTTATCTGGGAGCCCATACAGCCATAGCCGGGGGAGCGAAATTCATTCGCCCCTTATTCATTCTGGTAGTACTCGCATTGACGGCGCGTTTAGTCTGGCAACACTGGTTCGGGCATGCCTAGCTTGCGAGCAATATAAAGTTCTATAAGAAAACGCGCGATCGACTGCTTGGCAGGCAGCTGCGGTAGGTTATCCAACCTGAACCACTGGGCATCTTCGATTTCTTCCGGCTGGCAAACAATGTCGCCGCCGGCATATTCGGCATGAAAGCCCAGCATCAGCGAGTGAGGAAAGGGCCAACTCTGGCTACCTAGATAGTGAAGGTTCTTAACGTCGACCGCCACTTCCTCTTTGACCTCACGCGCCACACAAGCCTCGATGGTTTCACCCGGCTCGACGAACCCAGCCAAGGTACTGTAGACGCCTGGTGCAAAGCGCGGAGAGCGCGCCAGCAATACCTCATCGTCCCGAGTAATCAGCACAATGATACTAGGCGATAAGCGAGGATACTGAGTTAACCCACAAGCCGGACAATTAAGTCCACGCTGCCCTTTGATGATTACAGTAGGCGTAGCACAACGGCCACAATAACGATGATCATTTGCCCACGTACCAATCTGTGCGGCATAACCCAGCATCTTGAATACGTCGTACTCGGACTTGAGCATCAGAGGGCGGAGAGGCTGCCATTCATGACCGGGAATGTCCGACGCAGACTCGACTTCGTGCAGGGCAATGGCTTGCCCATCAAAATAGCCAAGCCCGTAAATACCAGACGCCGTCAGCTTGTCTAAAAAAGGAGCGTCCTGCGGAAAGAGCACACTCTCTTCCCGGGTAAGAAAACCCATTGGACTATGGATAATAATCAAGCTATCAACACTGCCTGACAGGTCCAGGCAACCCGGCTCCCAACGACTCATGCTGCGGCAACAGGCCTCCACCCCAGGGCACTTACACTATCGGCAGCCAACTCGAGAATATCGGGCTGGCCAGAACGGGATGCCATAGCACCGCTTTCGAGGAAGAATTCGATACTGCTTAATGCATCCGCTAGTACTTCGAGTAACGAAGCAGCCGGCATGTTCAAATTATTCACCATATGCGCTTGAACATACTGAGCACAAATACCCGTCAGCTCCGCTGCACGGGTGTGCTCAAGGAATAGCAAGGCGCCTCTTACGTTATGCAGGCATGCCGGAACGTTGGCCAGATGTATGGCCTCACCTCTGGCATCCAAATACGCAGAGATAGATTGCTTTGCGTTGGCGAGCCCTGCCTTGGCTTCGGCCAATAGCAGCACTTGCGCCTCGTTTAGCAAATGGTTTCCAAACGACTCGCCCTCCTGCCCTGGCGATGCAAGCACTGGGCACGTTTCCTTACTGGTTTCACGTTCAAAGCAGGAAACCAGGCTTTCTACATACAAAATGGCATCGGCCAGATTATCGAGCTGCACCTGTTCCACATCCTCACCCCTGGCCCAATGATTAAGCACGGGCAAGTGAGCTTGCAGAGCCTGCCCAGCGGAGGGTTGCCCTACCATGATCAGTGTCTTCGCGAGGATGCCGAGCTGAATATAGAGCCGGGCATAGGCATCAGGCTCAGCCACACGGCGCTCGACTAGATCCAGCAGCTCTTTAACGGTTGCGAGCTCTTCATGAATCGCTTGCGACAGGGAATGCATGACCGCCTGGCTTGGCCCTGTCAATCGACGGTACTCTCTGTCAAGCATCGCGTCGGTATAGGGCAGCGTATCAATGGAGAACGCCTCCCGCAGCTCTTCAGCTCTTACGCCTGTGCTTTCAGACAAGGCGATGAGATATAAAAGATCTTTGAGAATGCTGCGTGGTGGCTCGTAATCGGGCACAGTCAATAGCTGACGGAGCTCCCGATCCAGACGGGAGAACAATTGCTTTCGAGTACGATGAAGGAGCAGGTCGCCTTCGCGGAAGGCTTCGAGGGCAGCTGCGCCAACCCAGCATAATTTTGCACCAGCACGATCACTCAACAGATAGTCAAGACGCGCCAGCGCGCGCTCCATCAACTTGAGGCTTGCCTTCGGATTTTGCTCTTTGAGTAACCCCAACAGGCCAATCTGATACATTTGTCGCATGCGCCGCGCCAAGCCTTGCTGCTCTTTAAGAGGCAAGTCATCTGTTTGTGAAACAGGGGTGCGTGGCAGGTCCAGCCGGACCGTAAAGAAATAACATTCAGGTAACGCTGGTTGTCCAGTCACGCGCCGCAGCTCATTGATAGCTGGCAGCAACAATTCCGGCATCTCTTCATAGCGACTGCGGAACTGCTCAATATAACGGCGTAAGACATGCAAGGCATGACAGAGCGCCATAAGATGATCATCGCGTTCTGCGCCAGCACCCGCCGGTATATCTGTCACCAGCTCGAATGTTTCGTGGGCGAGTAGCTCAGCTCCAGCCAACTCGATAAGGGACAAGGCGCCACGAAGCTGATGAATGCACTCGACAGCACGCTGAAGCAGACTGCTGCAGTGCCGTTCCATGATGAAACGTTCTAAATTCTGTTCCGCCTGATCGATAGTCGCGAACAATTCGTCGCGCACCAGACTCAATGCTCTAGCTCCGGTAACCATACCGTCAAACGCCTCCTGCGCTACATCCGCTTGCCATCAGTCCGGAAACTCCGGAGTTTGCCTGCTCATTTGCGCCGCCAATGCGGTACGCAAATCGGTTGATTGCAGCATTGCCGCATTCCATGTGGCGATGTAATCCAACCCCTCAGCTACCTGATGATCACGCATAAAACCGATCATCTTCTTGGTACCACGTATTGCTAGCGGTGACTTGGCAGCAATCGTTTGCGCCAGTAGAAACACATCTTCCATCATCTGCTCAGCCGTCGTGTAGACACGGTTGACCAGCCCCATGGAAAACGCTTCCTCACCACTGAAAGATCGTCCTGTATAAGCCAGCTCGCGCAACATACCTTCACCAATCAGATGAGGCAGGCGTTGCAAGGAACCTAGATCGGCCACCATACCCAGGTCAATTTCCTTTAAGGCAAACTGAGCTTCAGCTGTGGCATAGCGCATATCGCATGCAGCTATCAGATCAACAGCACCGCCCAGGCAATACCCCTGGATAGCAGCCAGAACCGGCTTGCGACATTGCTCGACTGCATTGAAGGACGATTGAAGTTCAAGAATCTTGGAGCGTAATAACTCCGAATTGAGGCCTACGTCACGTCCAAGCTGACCGGCGGTCTCGCCAAGTAACGAAAGGTCCATACCAGAGGAAAAATGCGGACCCGCACCTGACAGCACGACAGCACGTACTGAACGTTCCTGATCAGCCCAATGAAAGAGGTCACGTATCTCCTGCCAGAACGCTGCATTCATGGCATTGATCTTTTCGGGTCGATTAATAATCACATGAGCGACCTTATCGACACGCTCAAGACGGAACGCGCTGAACTCTTCCATCTGCTCCTCTTCCAAGCTGGAACGATTCTCGGCAATAGATAGCGGATACAAAGCCGCCTTGCCCTAATAGCGATATGCCGCTACTCATACTGCGACTTTAGTCACATCATAAAGCAATACGGTTCAGTTGATAATTCGAAATCTTTGTACTGATGTGCCAAACAACCGTTTCTGAACGTCTGAGTGGCTTTTTGACAGGATTTGTTCAGGTGAAAGGTGCAGCAAGCCAGACATAGGCCTTGGTAGCTGGTGTCAGCCACCAAGAGCCTGAGGTCATCAATGAACGATGGTTCCCTCTTCCATCTGGACCCACAAGGCGGGTGTGCCTGCTGATTTCTCAATAGCCGCCAATCGTGCAGCATGATCAGCTAATTCAGCCTCACTTGCCGTGATAACTCGTGTCTTGACGCGGTCCGCTGGCAAGCGACGAATCGGGCTGGCCTCATTGGCATTACTGCTACCCTCCTGACCCTGTCCAGCCAATGAAAGGGAAGTCTGTCCTCCCGTCATAGCCAGATAAACATCCGCCAGGATCTCAGAGTCAAGCAAGGCGCCGTGCAGCTCACGGTTTGAGTTATCGACACCGTAGCGCTTGCACAGCGCATCAAGGCTATTACGCTGCCCTGGGTGACGCCCACGCGCCATCATGAGGGTGTCAAGCACCGTACAGTGATCAGTAATTTCCGCCCATTCAGGACGATTACCCAAGAGGCGGAATTCGTTATTAATAAAGCCGATATCGAACGCAGCGTTATGGATGATCAGCTCTGCGCCCTTGATGAATTCGAAGAACTCTTCTGCGATGTCACGAAAACGCGGCTTGTCTGCCAGGAATTCACTGGTAATACCGTGAACGGCAATCGCGCCTTCATCAATCTCACGATCGGGGTTTAGATAGACATGGAAATGGCGACCCGTCAGCCGACGTCCAATAACCTCGACCCCACCAATCTCGATGATCCGATGCCCGTCAGTAACGGGCATGCCAGTTGTTTCCGTATCGAGCACTACGCTACGCATCTATTAATCACCTATCACACTGTCCGCATGGCGCGGATTTCATCAACACCACGATTAGCCAGCTGGTCAGCCCGCTCGTTGCCATGATGTCCGGTATGCCCTCTGACCCACTCCCACTCAACCTCATGTCGAGCCACCTGGGTATCGAGTGCCTGCCACAAATCAGCGTTTTTAACCGGCTGCTTGGCAGCTGTCTTCCAGCCACGCGCTTTCCAGCCGCGTAGCCATTCTGTGATACCACGCATCACGTACTCGGAGTCTGTCACTATTCGCACCTGACAAGAGCGCTTGAGCGCTTCAAGGGCCCGAATAGCTGCCATCAGTTCCATTCGATTATTAGTGGTAACGGCTTCCCCGCCCCATAACTCACGCTCGTTGCCCTTGTAGACCAGCAAGGCGCCCCATCCACCAGGGCCGGGGTTTCCCTTGCACGCACCGTCCGTGTAGATCTCTACGATGTCACTCATTCGTTCCGCTCGTTTCGCGACGGCTCACCTTGGCAACCGGCATGGGAATCAGCTTTCCACGGGGTTCACGACGGGTCTGTGGCAAGGGGCGTAGCCCTACCATCAGCTTGCGAGCCGATAATAAATAGAAGCCTGCACCTGGCAAAGGCTCGCCCTCTCGATTGCGCTCCAACCAAGACAAACGATTCTGCCAGACAGGCGAAGAAAGCGGCGGACGATAACACCCGAACCGCCGTTTCTCCAAAGCGAATCCAAGCAATGCCAACCAATCGGCTACGCGACTGGCGCCAATGCAGCGCGCCTTACGAAACGCATCGCGAGCAAAATAATGCCTGAGCCCCCACGTACTCCATGGGTTGATTCCTAGGATGAGCAGATGCCCCCCAGGCCTTACACTAAGGGCCGCTTCCCTCAATAGCCGATGAGGCGACAAACAGAAGTCCAACCCATGCTGAAGCAGCACCACATCCGCTGCATTCTCACCCAATGGCCAAGCACCTTCTTCACAAGCAATATCGACACCCGGCAACGGTGGGCCAAGCCGCACCCCATGGCGCAACTGGTCAGCGCCCGGAGGAATCCTTAAGGAAGGGCCATAGTGGACCAGATAGCCTCCAAAGTGGCGCTTCAACTCCTCAGAAAGCAGGCGCTCTTCCTCTTCAATCATTAACTGACCCAAGGGGCCATCAAGCCACTGGCGAGCTGAGCGCATCAGCGTCAGCCAGCGCTCGTCAGCCTGGGCGAAGGCATCATTTACCATTTGCTTTCCTCCAGAGGCGCTGCCAAGAGCACCCGGAATTCAAGACAGCCGAGCTTCAACGCCTACTTGATATTGGCCTGGCACCAAAATAGAGCTCTTGGTGTAATCAGCAAGCGCTCCTCACGGCAGACAGCCATCTGCAGACTTTAAACAGTTCTACCCATGAAGACTGTATCTTTTCATGATTGCTTGCAGACTTCCGACAAGCGATAAGAGCACAACGATGTTTTATCACTCGCATCCGAAAGTCAGAAACGCCTAATATGCAATTTTGCACATCAAACGGTAGTTACTGCACATGATACAGATAGACGCCCTTCCCGCTTTCTCGGACAACTACATCTGGTTGCTGCAGGATCCGTCTTCCAAACGCTGTGCAGTGGTAGATCCAGGTGATGCTGCTCCGGTCCTGGCATGGCTTGAGCGACATTCCGAGTGGGCGCTTACAGACATTCTTCTTACGCATCATCACCATGATCATGTAGGCGGTGTACAGGCGTTGAAAAGCGCGACCTCGGCACACGTCTATGGCCCGGCATTAGAGGGCGTGCCATGCCTTGATACTGCACTCAATGAAGGTGACAGCCTGGAGGTTTTTGAAAGGCCTTTTCATGTTCTACACGTACCCGGACATACATTGGGGCATATTGCGTACGTTCGTACCGGCGCCCAACCCCTGCTGTTCTGTGGTGATACCTTGTTTGCAGGTGGCTGTGGCCGACTATTTGAAGGCACTCCTGCACAAATGCATGACTCATTGCGCAAGTTTTCTCAACTCGCTCCCAATACAAAAGTGTACTGCGCACATGAATACACGCTGAACAACTTGCGTTTTGCCCGCGCAGTAGAACCGACCAATAACGAACTGAACGAACGTTACAAGCACGTTGAGGCCATGCGCGAGCGTGGCGAAATGACGCTCCCCTCTACCCTTGCGCTAGAGCTTGCCACCAACCCATTCATGCGGTGTTCAACCCCTTCTGTTAAACGCGCTGCAGATGAAAAAAATGGCTTTCCAAACCGCTCCGAGGTAGAGGTTTTCACGACGTTACGAGCCTGGAAAGATCATTTCTGAGGACTAGTCAATCTTGACCCTGCGGAGCGGCATTCCTAGAATCGCGCAAATTTTTCCGGGGATGCACTCAGCTAATGCCGCCACAGCCGCCACTTAATGCCGACGTAGACGGACTGGCTCGCACCGCGAAACTTTCTGCTCTTTTCCTTGCTGTCTTCTTGGCAGGCTGTCAGGGAATGGCACCAAAAGATCAGGAGCGCTACCTGCCAGAGGACAGCCTGAGCAGCAACATTAACCTGCAGCGAGAGCCAGAGTGGATAAAGCTCGGCACTCAGAATCAGGTACCCAAGGACATCTGGGATCGCATGCGTAGCGGTTTTCAGCTACAGGGTGAGATTGGCGTAAATCCTCGGATCGAGCAACAGCGCCTCTGGTATGTCAGTAACCCGGCCAACATTGAAAAGTCGGCTAACCGGGGCGGTTTATACCTGCATTACATCGTCGAAAGGCTCGAAGAGCGGCACATGCCCCTTGAACTTGCCCTACTCCCAATTGTGGAGAGTTCTTTCAATCCTTTTGCTCTTTCGCGCAGCGAAGCGGCCGGGATCTGGCAATTCATTCCAACTACAGGCCGTTACTTCAATTTGCAGCAGACCCGCTGGTACGATGGTCGGTTAGATATCACAGCATCCACCAATGCAGCCCTGGATTATCTTTCCAAGCTGCACGACATGTTTAATGGGGACTGGCTGCTTGCACTGGCGGCTTATAATGCGGGTGAAGGCACTGTAGGTCGTGCTATTGAGCGCAACCAGAAGCTAGGATTGCCTACTGACTACTGGAACCTGTCCTCACTGCCACAGGAAACACAGGGCTATGTGCCCAAACTATTAGCTGTTTCCCAGCTGATCATGAACCCGGAATCGTACGGTATCCAGTTAGACTCGATTGCCAACGAACCGTATTTCGAAGTCGTCAAGATCAAGCAGCACCTGGACCTTGCCAAGGTCGCAAAACTCGCTGACCTTGATGAGGATGAGCTGTATCGCCTGAATCCGGCCTACACTCGCCGGGTTACCATGGACGGTCCTAAACAGCTTCTAATTCCAGCCGAAAAGGCCGAGTTATTACTCGAAAATCTAGCAAACAAATCCTCTGAGGCAATCGTAAAATGGCAGGAGTACAAGGTACGTCGTGGTGATAGCCTGGGTATTATTGCCAATCGTTACAACGTAAGCAGTCAGCAAATTCTGTCCCTAAACAAGCTTAAATCCAGTCGTTTAGTGGCGGGCCAGATGCTAATGATTCCTCGTGTAACGGGCAGCATTTCACCGGTAACCACCCAAAAAGACATTGCATCCCTTGTTGAAGAGCCAGTGACACGGACCTATCGCGTTAAAAGTGGCGACAATCTGTGGACCATCGCCCGTGATAACAAGGTTCAACTGAGTGATTTGAAACGTTGGAACGATTTGAGCAAACAAGGGATCAAGGTGGGTCAGGTGCTCAAGCTCTACGGTGCGCCCATTAAAACAACCAAGGTGGCCAATAGCAGCAAATCGCGCCAAAACGTAACGTACTACCGAGTCAAACCAGGTGATTCCCTGTATATGATTGCCAAACACTTCAATGTGCAGTTGCAAAATATTCAGCAATGGAATCCCAAGAGTGGGAAAAATCTCACTCCCGGCCAGACGTTGACCCTGTATCTCGACTGATTGATCTGGGCGTGCCAAAGGCGGCTGCCGTACGCCTCTTTTTCAAGCTGAGACGAACTGGTACCGTTACGGCCCAACGCTTTACAGATAGGGTCCTGCCTGGCCGTACAGCTTATGATCAAGCCAGCCAATTCTTACTACAAACAATGAGCGCTAAGATGGCCCTTCGTTTTTCCGCCTGGTTCTATAGCGCTCTCCTGTTTGCCACGCTAGGGGTGCTGTTGGGTACTGCGTATGGCGCGCCTCAGCACGCAATAACGCTGTATGGCGAGCCCCCTAAGTACTCAGAGCATTTTACTCACTTTGACTACACCAACCCGGACGCGCCCAAAGGTGGCATCCTGCGTCTTTCTGGTTTCGGCAGCTTCGATACGCTAAATCCCTTCAATAACAAGGGCACACCACCTAGCCAGATCAGCCTGATCTATGAAACGCTGACATTTCACTCTCAGGATGAAGCCTTTACGGAATATGGGCTATTAGCCGAGAAGATCGAAAGAGCCGTTGATAACAGTTATGTTCGCTTTTACCTACGCCCTCAGGCTCGCTTCAATGACGGAACGCCCGTTACTGCTGATGACGTTGTATTCACATTCAACGCACTGATCAACCAAGGCGATCCGCTCTACCGCAGCTATTACGCGGACGTGAAAGACGTTACAGCCGAAAGTCCATTAGTGGTTCGCTTTGACTTCACAACAACACAGAATCGAGAGCTGCCCCTCATTCTGGGGCAGCTACCAGTCCTGTCTAAGCACTGGTGGACCAGCCGAGATTTTGGAAAGTCCTCCCTAGAGCCCCCGTTGGGTAGTGGCCCCTATCGAATCGCCAGTGTCCAAGCAGGTCGCTCGCTTCGTCTGGAGCGAGTAAAGGACTGGTGGGGCAAGGATCTTGCTGTTAATAAAGGTTTCTACAATTTCGATACGATCACTGTAGATTATTATCGCGATCAAAATGTAGGGCTTGAGGCTTTCAAGGCCAACCAGTTTGATGTGAACCAGGAGATGTCTGCGAAGAACTGGGCAACAGCCTATGAAACGCCTGCCTTGCGAGAAGGAAGGATCATCAAGGCAGAAATACCTAACCACCAGCCTCAAGGCATGCAAGCCTTTATCTTCAATCTCCGCCGCCCGATGTTTCAAGACAAGCGGGTACGTCAGGCTATCGCCCTATTATTTGACTTTGAATGGAGTAATCGTCAGCTGTTCTACGGCGCGTATACCCGTAACAATAGTTATTTCGAAAACTCGGAGCTGGCCGCTAAGGGACTGCCCAGTCCAGAAGAGCTAAAGATCCTGGAACCCTTGCGTAGTCAACTTCCTCCAGAAGTATTTAGCAGAGCACCAGAACCCTCCCGCACTGACGGAAGCGGTATTGTCCGCCCGCAGCAAAGAGAGGCTTACCGGCTCCTGCTTGAGGCTGGCTATCACATTGAAAATGACCGCATGGTCGATGCGCAAGGCAATCCGCTGCGCTTTGAGTTCATGCTAGCCCAGCCTGCCTTTGAAAGAGTGTTACTACCCTATAAACGTAACCTCGCTGAAGTCGGCATTACCATGGATATTCGGCGAGTAGATGTATCTCAGTTCGTCAATCGTGCTCGCTCACGCGACTTCGATATAACCGTTTCCAGCTGGCCACAAACCAGCTCTCCTGGTAATGAACAACGTGATTTTTGGCACTCAGTCAGCGCAGACGATCCAGGAAGCCGAAACCTGCTCGGGTTAAAGGACCCTGCTATTGATCGCCTTGTAGAAGCGCTAATCGGCGCTGATAGCCGCGCCTCGCTTGTCACCCATGCTCAAGCATTAGATCGCGCCCTATTGTGGGGACACTACGTAGTTCCTAACTGGTATACCAACCGCTGGCGAGTTGCCTATTGGAATCGCTTCGGGCGTCCCGCCAAACAGCCAGACTCTGATTTCGGGCTGATGACGTGGTGGCAAATCAGTGATACTGCCCGCAAAACTTCGCAGGTAAATCCCTGATGCTGTCCTATGCCCTGCGTCGATTATTGCTGATCATCCCTACACTGTTCGGCATCTTGCTCATCAACTTCATCATCATTCAGGCAGCTCCGGGTGGCCCCGTAGATCAAGCCATGGCACGCCTGCAGGGTCTGAGCGCGGGAGGCGCTACCAGCCGGATCACTGGCAGCGGAAGCGAATCTGCAGAGCGCGGTAATACCCAGTATCGTGGTGCTCAAGGCTTGGATGCAGACCTAATCAAGCAACTCGAAAAGCAATATGGTTTTGACAAACCAGCCCCGGAGCGCTTCTGGCTAATGCTAAAAAGCTATGCTCAGCTGGATTTTGGTCAAAGCTTTTTCAGAGATGCCAAAGTCACTGACCTTATCGTGGAAAAGTTGCCCGTCTCGATTTCGCTCGGCTTGTGGAGCACATTGATTCTGTACTTGATCAGTATTCCACTAGGCATTACCAAAGCTATCCGTCACGGCAGCGCATTCGATGTATGGACCAGCTCAGCCATTGTAATCGGCTATGCGATCCCAGCTTTCCTGTTCGGCATCCTGCTTATCGTACTGTTTGCAGGCGGCAGTTATCTGCAATGGTTCCCACTGCGCGGCCTCACCTCGCCGAACTTTGAAGAGCTGAGCCTGGGCAGCAAGATCATCGACTACTTCTGGCACTTGGCATTACCCGTAACCACCCTCGTCATTGGCGGCTTTGCAACACTCACGTTACTGACCAAGAACAGTTTTCTGGAGGAGATCAATAAGCAGTATGTCATTACTGCGCGAGCCAAAGGACTGACAGAGCGCCGCGTTCTTTATGGGCATGTCTTTCGAAATGCCATGCTCTTGGTCATATCAGGCGTTCCTGCTGCCCTGCTCGGCGTATTCTTTACCGGCTCGCTACTCATCGAAGTGATTTTCTCACTGGATGGCCTTGGGCTCTTAAGCTTTGAGTCGGTTATGAATCGGGATTACCCCGTCGTATTTGGGACACTCTTTCTGTTCACCCTGTTCGGGTTAGTGACCAAACTGATTAGCGACCTTACGTACATGCTGATCGATCCTCGCATCGACTTCGAAAGCCGGGACTACTGATGCTGCGCCTTTCTCCTCTTAATCAGCGCCGCTGGAGCCGTTTCAAAGCCCATAAACGAGGCTGGTACTCACTCTGGCTATTTCTCGTCCTGTTCTCTTTTTGTCTTTGCGCCGAGCTTATCGCCAACGATAAACCCTTGATCATCCATGTTGATGACCAATGGTATTTTCCGGCAATGATCCATTACAGCGAAACCGACTTTGGCGGAGAGTTTCCTCTGGAGCCGAACTATAAGGGCCCCTATTTTGAAAAGCTGATGGAAGAAAAAGCAGCCTGGATACTATGGCCGCTCATTCCCTTCAGCTATGGCAGCATCAACTATGATCTCAATGTACCAGCACCCGCCCCACCGTCAGCGCAAAATTGGCTAGGCACGGATGATCAGGCAAGAGACGTACTGGCACGTATCATCTATGGCTTTCGTATATCGGTCCTGTTTGCTCTGATTTTGACAATCGGTAGCAGTCTGGTCGGAGTACTGGTTGGTGCACTGCAAGGGTATTTTGGCGGCTGGATCGATCTTCTGGGACAGCGGTTCCTGGAGGTATGGTCAGGACTGCCCGTTCTATTCCTGCTCATCATCCTGTCCAGCTTCGTACAGCCTAACTTCTGGTGGCTGCTAGGCATCATGCTGCTGTTTTCGTGGACATCTCTCGTGGATGTCGTTCGGGCGGAGTTTCTGCGAGGTCGCAATTTAGAGTATGTGCGGGCTGCACGCGCGCTCGGCATGAAAGATCCGGCCATCATGTTTCATCACATCCTGCCAAATGCCATGATTGCCACCATGACATTTCTCCCCTTTCTGCTTACGGCAGCGATCGGAACCTTGACGTCCCTGGACTTCCTGGGCTTCGGACTCCCGGCTGGCGCCCCCTCCTTGGGCGAGTTGATCGCGCAGGGAAAAGAAAATCTGCAGGCTCCCTGGTTAGGTATCTCAGCCTTCGCAACACTAGCATTGATGTTAAGCCTTTTGGTATTCATTGGTGAGGCAGCACGCGATGCATTCGATCCCCGAAAATAACGTGGCGCCTTCAGCTCAAACAACCAAATTGCTTGAGGTACGTGACCTGTGCGTTGAGTTTAGAAATGGACAGGAAGCAGCCCGCGTAGTCGAGCAGGTATCTTTTGATATCTATCCTGGCGAAACATTGGCGTTGGTGGGTGAAAGCGGCTCGGGCAAATCGGTAACTGCCCATTCGTTGCTGCGCCTGTTGCCAAAGTCCATAGTCAACTACCCCGCCGGTCATGCGCTATATGGCGGCGAAGATTTGCTAAAGCTACCCGAAAGAAAGCTGCACGGGATACGGGGAAATCGTATTGCCATGATCTTTCAGGAGCCAATGACCTCGCTCAACCCTCTTCATACGCTCGACAAGCAGATAGGGGAAGTACTGGCGTTACATAAGGGACTAAGAGGTCCCGCTGCACGCAAACGGATGGTCGAACTTTTGGAACTGGTGGGAATTCCTGATCCAGCCAGCCGTCTTTCGGCCTATCCACATGAGCTCTCAGGCGGTCAACGCCAACGCGTCATGATCGCCATGGCATTGGCTTGCGAGCCGGATCTGCTTATTGCAGACGAGCCTACCACTGCTCTTGATGTCACTGTTCAACAAAAAGTGCTCCACCTGCTAAAGGACCTACAGAAACGGCTAGGCATGGCCATCCTGCTTATCAGTCATGACCTTAACCTCGTACGGCAAATCGCCGATCGCATATGTGTCATGCAGCGCGGGCGCATCGTCGAACAGGAAACGTGCGAGGTACTGTTTCAAAATCCTCAGCACCCTTACACACAACTACTGCTGGCAGCAGAACCGAGTGGCAGCCCAGCCCCCAGCCTTCATGCCCCCATAGAATTGGCCACTGGACATCTGAGCGTCTGGTTCCCAATCCGCAAGGGACTGCTTCGTAGAACGGTTGATCATGTAAAGGCCGTTGAAGATGTTTCACTGGAAGTGAGGCAAGGGCAAACGCTGGGTATTGTAGGTGAAAGCGGGTCCGGCAAAACCACACTGGGCCTGGCTATTCTTCGTCTATTGGAAAGCCGTGGCCGCATACGCTTCGGCAATCAGGCGCTCGATCAGCTATCCTCTGCCCAAATTCGACCGTTACGCCGTCAGATGCAGGTCGTTTTTCAGGATCCCTATGGCAGTCTGAGTCCACGGATGTCTGTTGGCGACATAGTAGGAGAAGGCCTTAAGATTCACCGTATTGGTAAGGCGCAAGAGCAGGAAGCAGCAATAATCGAGGCATTGCAGGAGGTAGGACTCGATCCCGAGGCCCGTCACCGTTATCCTCACGAATTTTCAGGCGGGCAACGGCAACGTATCGCCATTGCCCGAGCCCTGATAGTAAAACCCTCGTTGATTCTGTTGGATGAGCCTACTTCAGCGCTTGACCGAACCGTTCAACGACAGGTCGTAGAGCTACTTCGCGACCTGCAATCCAAACACAATCTGACCTATCTATTCATCAGCCATGACCTGGCTGTTGTAAGAGCGCTAAGTCATCAGGTACTGGTGATGAAAGCAGGACAGGTTGTAGAACAAGGGAGTGCTGAAGACGTCTTCCAAAGACCTCAGCACCCGTATACACGGCAGTTATTGGATGCGGCATTTGCATCGTCCGCCCCTGCCTATTAACCAAGAGGAAGAAAACACATGGGATTTCTCGCCGGTAAGCGCGTCCTGATCGTAGGCGTCGCCAGCAAATTATCCATTGCCTCCGGTATCGCTGCTGCGATGCACCGTGAAGGCGCTGAACTGGCCTTTACCTATCAGAACGATAAGCTCAAGTCCCGCGTTGAAGAGTTTGCTGCTGGCTGGGGCTCCAATGCCGATCTGTGCTTCCCCTGCGATGTTGCCAAAGACGAAGACATCGAAGCTGTTTTTGCAGAACTGTCCAAGAAGTGGGATGGCCTGGACATCATTGTCCACTCTGTTGGCTTTGCGCCGGGCGATCAGCTGGACGGTGACTTTACTGAAGTGACTACCCGTGAAGGCTTCCGTATCGCTCACGACATTAGTGCCTATAGCTTTGTCGCACTTGCCAAAGCCGGGCGCGAGATGATGAAAGGCCGTAATGGCAGCTTGCTGACCCTGTCTTACCTGGGTGCTGAGCGCACAATGCCCAACTACAACGTTATGGGTATGGCCAAGGCCAGTCTTGAGGCAGGCGTCCGTTATCTGGCTGGCAGCCTTGGCCCGGAAGGTACTCGGGTCAATGCAATCTCGGCCGGCCCTATTCGCACGCTGGCGGCCTCGGGCATCAAGAGCTTCCGCAAAATGCTGGCGGCTAATGAGCGTCAAACACCTCTGCGTCGTAATGTGACGATTGATGAAGTAGGTAATGCTGGCGCCTTCCTGTGCTCTGACTTGGCCTCAGGTATTAGCGGTGAAATTCTATATGTCGATGGCGGCTTCAATACGACCGCCATGGCTCCGATGGAAGAGTAAAAGCACAACAAATAAAAAAGGCCCCTGAGGGGCCTTTTTTATGGGGTTTCGCTTCGTATCTGGGCATGGCTAAGGAGGGTAAAAATAAACGTTCCTCCTACAATATTACCTGCCAAGGTCGGTCCAGCGAATACAAGCCCGAATTCTGCCCATGAAAGCTCCCCAGAAAACACCAGATAAGCCACTTCAGCCGATCCAACAATAATATGAGTAAACTCGCCTAGGGCCATCAGGTAAGTAATAAGAATGATAATCCAGATTTTGGCTTGTTCTGCCGAAGCAATCATCCAAACCATGGTTGCAATCATCCAGCCGGAAATGATGCCTTTCGAAAACATTTCAGGCACACCGTTTTCCATTACTTTTCGGCCTATTTCCAGAAAAGCAGCGTCAACCCTGGGTTCGAATAGCGGGAGGTGGAGCACCACATAGGAAATCAGCGATGTACCGATCAAGTTACCTGTTAATACAATGCCCCATAACCTCAGCAACTGCCTGAACATATGTAATGACGGTTGCGTCATTATAGGCAGTACGGCAGTAATGGTATTTTCAGTAAAAAGTTGCTGCCGAGCGAGAATGACAGCCAGGAAGCCTACCGAATAACCAAGGCTAGAGATGATTTTGCTCGTTTCTCCTTCAGGCAGATGAGAATTCAAGAGACCCATTGCTATTAGCGAAAGGCCCATGGTTAAGCCTGCACCTAAGGCAGACCAGAAAAGTGCGCTACTGCTTCTTTCAAGCTCTTGCTCACCCTGCTTTCTGATCGTCTCATGGAGAACAACCGCACGAGGCGGCTGGTTCTCACTGACGTTTTGCTCTTCCTCGGCGGTAAGGCCAGGTGTTTTTCCCTTATCAACCGGATCCACGGAGCTTCCTCGCTTAACGGGCACTTTCTTCCCAAATAAGACCGCCATCTTCAGCAACTTCAACTACTCGACTAAGCGCCGCATCGGCAGCTTCTTCGGCCTCAGAGGCCAAATCGAAATGCCGCTCCGTCGCTACACGGTGAAAACGTGGCTGACTGCCCTCTTCGCGGGCCTTAACCCCAATCACGGCGTCGAAGCCGTCAGAAGCGGGTACGGCAGAGGAAATTGCTTCGAAATGCTCAAAGTGCTTAATTGCCATAGATACAGTCCTCTTCAAGTTATCGTTGGTACATATTGACCAACCGGATACTTAATAGACTGATACGGCAATAAAACGATCTGCCTGAAGATACAAAAGAATCAATATCTGCTGATACTGATTGATATGACTTGGCGCCCTGCTAGATCAAGGTGCTCAATATTCAGATACGCAGTGGAAGAAAGTGTTGTGCCGATACCGCACTAAGCCAAAAGTCGCTGTATGCAATCCTGCAGCTTATCCAGCGAGAACGGCTTCGCCAATACAGGGGCTGTTCCGATCAAGGGGCTCCCGGTATCCATAATTTCAGCCGGATAACCGCTGATAAACATCACCTTGAGGTCAGGGCGTAATTTGAGAGCCGGCTCGGCAATCATCACGCCTGATACGCCATCAGGCAGCCTGTAATCGGTAATCAAAAGATCAAGCTCTGGCTTTGTAGCCAGAATAAGAAAAGCTTCGGTCGATGAAGGCGCCTGCAGCACCTTGTAGCCAAGCTCAGTAAGATAATCAACGAGTATCAATAAGACTTGAGGTTCATCCTCTACAATCAATACTACTTTATCTGTAGAACTCATGAACCGTCTCACTCGATTAAACACGCTGCTTTGACCATAAAACAAGCTCAAGTTCCCTCGACTGGAAACTTGAGCTCTATAAGCCTATCTGATTATTTGTCGCTCTTGTCGCCCTGTTCTTCTTTGGGCGAAGACGTGACATCCCCCCCTACATCAGCCCCGGCACCCTTACCTGTGGATGATCCATCAGGGGTTCCCATGCCGGCAGAATTAGGGCTCGTCTTATCGTCAGCCAAGGCCATACCGGTCACAGACATCAATCCTGTCAATGCTAATACGGCTAGTGCTCTGGTTTTCATAGCTGCCCTCATTTTTAAGTTATTGGTCTGCTTTCGTTTTGAAACACTGCTTCGTTAAGAATAGACCCGATTGCTAAGCATCTGTTCACAAGTCAGTCATCACTATGTGAGCAAGTCGGGCCGTATTAAACGCAGCAACCAATAAAAAGCCTCGGGTCAGCGAGGCTTTTAAACAGCTTAAGACCAGTTATTTAGGCTCGCAAATGATCAAACCATTCGAGTGCAGAGCGCCAGATGCAAATTCCGATGAAATAGGCAGACATTGCAAACCAGACAGTTAACAAGGTCGGGCTGTGCTCTGGATGGTTCAGAATCAATAACATGCTGGATAGCAACCAGACGAACGTCACTGCAATATTGATGGGCATGAACTTGCGCACCCGAAACGGATGCAGAAACTTCATGCGCGTCAGCGTCAGCACTGCCAGGCCGATAACGCCTAACAGAGTAAGCCAAGGCGCGGGTGACAATATATACAAGTAAAGCGCAACCACATTCCAGGCTGCTGGAAAGCCTACGAAATAATTATCACTGCTCTTCATGTTCACATTACAAAAACAGAACAGGGACGAAACCAGAATCACCGAAACGGTAAAGAGCGCGGTGTAGCTTGGGAGAGGTATGTACTTGTAGATGAATAGAGCAGGAATAAAGACATACGTAAGATAGTCAATCGCCAGGTCTAAGACAGAACCGTCGAAATGAGGCAATACAGACTTGGTATTAAGCTTACGTGCCAGGGTTCCGTCCAGACCATCTACAATCAGGGCAGCACCGAGCCACAGCAGGCATTCTTTAGGCTGATTATCAAACAGGGCAAGTGTTGCAAGCAACGCCAGGACAACACCCGTGGCGGTGACGCCATGGGCGCCCCAGGCTTTGAGCTTGTCTGAGGGCATGGTCAGTATCACAGCGAATCTCTTCGTGGCATGAAATAAGTCTTATACAGTGGGCGGAACGAATAACAAGCCGACCATATGGTTAATAAATCAGATCTAGAATACAGCAGTTTGGAAAGGATACCGATACGAACATTCATGATGTTACCGACAAGACAAAGCGTATCCCTATAGAGTTCGCTGAAATATGAGGTATTTCGTCTTTTAAGACTTTTGAACTGAACGCTGCCCATAGCCAGGGAGACGACCTTCACCTTCGATCAAACGCAGGCTTTCCTGATAAGCTAGAAGCCTAGTCTGCCGAAGTTACTGACCCAAATTTCCGACGGTGAATCAGAACAGGCTGTAACGTAGTAACTGGAACACCTAATGACCGCTTCGAACACTCATACTGTCCTAAACAAGCCACCTGTAGTATCCCGCCGCTTTTCCGTCGCACCAATGATGGACTGGACGGACAGGCATTGTCGGTTCTTCATGCGCTTGCTTTCGAAGCGAACTCTACTTTATACCGAGATGGTAACGACAGGTGCTTTACTTCGTGGCGACTCGTCACGCTTTTTGGCTTATGACCAAAGTGAGCACCCTATTGCATTGCAGCTAGGTGGCAGCACTCCCCATGAGCTAGCTGCTTGCGCCCGCCTTGCCGAGGAAGCCGGTTACGATGAAGTTAACCTGAATGTTGGTTGTCCAAGTGATCGGGTGCAAAACAACATGATCGGTGCCTGTCTGATGGCTCATCCTCAACTGGTAGCTGATTGTATTAAGGCAATGCGTGACACTGTGAGCATTCCTGTTACGGTAAAACACCGCATTGGGATCAACGGTCGAGACAGCTACGCACATTTGCAGGAATTCGTCACTACTGTCAAAGAGGTAGGCTGCAACAGCTTTACCGTACATGCGCGCATTGCCATTCTTGAAGGATTATCTCCCAAGCAGAACCGCGAAGTCCCGCCATTGCGTTATGACGTAGCCGCACAGCTAGTCAATGATTTCCCTGACCTAGAAGTCATCTTGAACGGTGGAATCAAGACCCTGGAAGATGCACAGATGCACCTGAAGACTTTCGATGGCGTCATGCTTGGCCGGGAGGCTTACCATAACCCTTATCTTCTAGCTTCTGTTGACCAGTCGATTTTTGGGGATAGCAGCCCTGTCATGACTCGCCATCAAACTCTACAGTTGCTTCGTCCGTATATAGAGAATCATCTGGCAACAGGCGGTGCCATGCATCATATAACCCGGCACATTCTAGGCCTTTCCCAAGGCATTAAGGGAGGACGCCGCTTCAGGCAGCTACTCTCAGTAGATGTACATAAAAGCTCAGAACCACTACGTATATTTGATCAGGCCACTGAACTCTTGGTAGGTCATTGAATCTGGTCAGACACTCTAATCACTACGTGAGGATCGATAGCAAGCATGAACAAGCTAGAGCAACTCAAGCAATACACTACAGTAGTAGCCGATACAGGTGACCTGGACGCCATTACGCGTCTCAAACCTGTTGATGCTACAACCAACCCTTCCCTCTTGCTGAAAGCAGCAGCCCTACCCGGCTACGCTCAACTGCTAGGCGATGCCTTGAACGATACGGGCGACGATATCGGTCTTGCCTGCGATAAGTTTGCAGTGGCGGTCGGCAAGGAAATCCTGAATGTAATTCCTGGCCGTATTTCAACTGAAGTCGATGCAAGACTTTCTTTCGATACAGATGCGACCCTTAATCGCGCGGAGCGCCTGATCGATCTGTATGAGAAAGCCGGGATCAGTAAAGACCGCGTGCTGATCAAGATTGCCTCTACATGGGAAGGCATTCGCGCCGCTGAAAAGCTCGAAAAAGATGGTATTCAGACCAATCTGACTTTGCTTTTCTCTTTTGCCCAAGCAGCAGCTTGTGCTGACGCTGGTGTGTTCCTTATTTCCCCATTCGTCGGCCGTATATACGACTGGTATAAGAAAGCTGAAGGCCGCGACTTTACAGGCAAGGAAGATCCAGGCGTCCAGTCGGTTTCTCGCATTTATCAGTACTACAAGGCTAACAAGTTTGAAACCGTGGTTATGGGCGCAAGCTTCCGCAACCTTAACCAGATCGAACAGCTGGCAGGCTGTGATCGCCTCACTATCAGCCCTGAGCTGCTACAAAACCTAGCTGAAGATGAAGGCACTCTTGAGCGCAATCTAGTAGCGGGTGGCGCAGCCGAAACGCTGCACTCACTTAATGAAAGCGCCTTCCGCTGGTCGATGAACGAAGATGCGATGGCCACTGAGAAATTGGCAGAAGGCATCCGCCAATTCGCGCGCGATCAAGAAAAACTGGAAGGTCTGATTAGCGCCAAAAAGTGATAGCTCTTCTGGTCAATGCTTTTCTAAAGCATTGACCAGATCCTTAAAGGCCTCACGATTAGACTCATTGAGGCTCATCAATATCCGATGAGCTTCCAGAACCTTGTCTCTGACAACCTCCTCCGACTCATCCTGTGGCGGAAGGTCATGCAAACAGTCTGAACACGGCAAAGGCTGATTGACAATATTAAAGACTTGATCAAACCCCATCGAATCCAATAACCGAGTGATATCTGGATTGGTGGTAACCAGCGCGGGCAACAAGCCTATCTTTTGGCGCGAGAGAATAGAAAGCTTTGCCAATAAACCCAACGTCGTGCTATCGATACTTTTGGTGTCGATCAGATCAATGACGATCGATGAGAAATTCAACGCAGAAAAGATCTGCTCGATAGTGGCATCCAGCGCCGAGCACAGCGTCAGGCGCACTTCGCCGATGAACTTGAGCACAAAGGTGCCATTCATTTCAGCGAACTGGATTTTACCGGTACTCATGCAAGGTTCCTGCTTAACACCAGCATGGCGATATCATCCGGCATCTCGCCCAAGTTGGCCAGTCCAAGCTGTTTTGAAATTCCACCTAACGTTCCATTGGCCAGGCGAACCTGTTCAGGTAAAGAAGCCTCTTTCGCTTTCAAGTTCTCTCCAGGTAATAAATCAAAAATCCCATCGGAAAACAGCGCAAGGCTGAAACTGGCGGGTAGCTCCAAAGTATGGTCTGAATAATTGGCCTCCTCAAAAAGACCAACCGGAAACCCCTTTCCCTGCAAAAAGCGCGTCTCTTCCGAAGTATGCAATACCGGAAGCGGCAGGTGCCCACCAATGCTGTAAGTAAGCACGTCGCTGTCCTCATCGATTACGCCACCCAACATGGTAACGTGCTTACCCAGTTTACAATTCAGCAAACCACGATTGATATGCCCTAGCACATCTGAAGGTTTGAACTCAGGCAGAGTGCCATTACGACGCGATTCGTACAACAGTCGCGTCGTCATAAACTTCAGCAGGACCGTTACAAACGCTGAAGATGCACCATGCCCAGACACATCGGCCAGATAGAAGGCAATGCGGTGTTCATCGACTCGAAAGTAATCAACAAAGTCACCAGAGAGATACAAAGAAGGAATAATCTGGTGAGCAAAGTTGAGCCCACTGGTCTCCCAAGGCGTCACCGGCAACATATTCATCTGGACTTGCCGGCCAGCATTTTGGTCTTCCTGGAGAAGGCTTAAGCTTGCCTGGAGCTCTCGATTAGCGTTTTCCAGCTTAATACGGTACCGATCGTTTTCAAGGCGAAGCCTTGCACGGTCGAGTGCCCGCATAACCGAATGTTCCAGAATAGCCAAATCTTCAAGAGGCTTGATAAGGTAATCGGCTGCGCCTAACCTCAGCGCTTCGACTACATCACTCATCACCCCTGCGCCCGAAAGAACAATCACAGGCGTATCAAGCGACATTTCAGAAATACGCCGTAACAAGGAAAGCCCGTCTAGCTGAGGCATCCTAAGGTCGCAAATGATGAGATCAGGCTGCTCACGCTCGAACACTTGCAAACCTTGCATGCCATTCGGGGCCTGTAACACCCTAAAGCCGCTATCTTCGAGATAGTCCGCCAAGCTCAGGCGTACAACCTCATCATCATCGATAATCAAAAGTGTGGCGCTGGGATTAGGCATAAACTATCCAGGCATGCGTATCCCTATGAGATGGTCTTTTGAATCAGGCCAGGGCGCACGCAATAGGTACTATTTTTAATACGGCGCAGACACTACTCCCATCAGCCGAGCCGTTCAAGCACCCCTTCCATCCAAACGGCTGAGGTCGGCTTTACAAGGTCTTGAGGCTGAGGCTATATGGTTTCGTTTACTTGCGAAGTACCTTTATTGAGAGACTTGTTCCAATGAGCTTAAGCGATCGTTCGTACAGCGAAAAGCGCGACTTTATTAGAATGCAAATTGATTCTAAGGCCATTCTTCGTACAAATGGCGAGGAAATTGATGCAATTTGTCGAGATTTGTCGAGCACAGGGCTTCAGATCGAAGCTAATAGTCACGCCAAGGAAGGAGACAAAGTAATTGTAGTAATCCCTTCTGAGCATCCAGAATTACAGGGGCTCGAAGCCGAGGCCGAAGTGATTCGTGTCACATCTTTGGAACAAGGAACTCAATTGCTAGGACTCAGCATCCTTTCTATGAATTAGATCACAAATCTGCATCACGTCAAGCGGACAACCTACCGCCTGACGTGATGGACGCCTTTAGAAGTCGTCGACGACCTGACCGTCTTTGATCTTATATTCGCGACTTTGCAGGTAGGCATTACGGATGAAGATATATTTATCGCCCGTAATCATCTTCTCAGCATCGAGAAGATTGGCTCGTGTATCTACAGTACTAAGCGCGAACGCTGAATTTCGCGCTGCTACATCCCCCATATAGGGGTATGGCGACGTATAGGAATCAGGGATACGGCCAAATCCATCACGGACCGTGCTAGGGCCAAGGAAAGGCAATACAACGTAAGGGCCGCTTCCAATGCCCCAATAGCCCAGCGTCTGACCAAAATCCTCATCATTCCTTGTCAGGCCCGCATGGGTGGCAACGTCAAATATACCCAATACGCCCAACGTGGTATTCATGAGCAGGCGAGCTGTATCTACACCAGCCGCATACGGCTTTGCTTGCAAAACATCATTCGCTAGATTGCCGACATCACCAATATTACGAAAAACGTTGCTGACGCCTGTTTGCAAAAAGTCAGGAGTAATCTTGTCATAGCCTTGCGCGATGGGCTTCAGCGCATAGGTATCGAGTGTGTCATTGAAACGGAAAATACCTCGGTTGACTCCTTCCCATGGGTCATCTTCAGAGGCGGCCAACACAGCAGTACTCGCAACAGTCAGCATTGCACCAAAGGCAATGCCGGCAATACGGGTACTCCATGCTCCTTTGCTAAACGGCATCATATTCTCCTAATGTTTTTATCCAGTCGTACTGGCAGAGTGGCGAAATTATAACTGTGATGTCTTTGCAAGTGGTTACGAATGAAGCAACTTGCTTTATTGACCTTTAATCATTCAATTAGGTCTACAGGGAAGTACGCTTCAAAAGGAGAAAACGTATGCCTGCCTCTCGCCTGCAACAGGAGCTGATCGAGTTACAACACCAGCTCAAGACAAGCCCTCCTGAAAGCGAGGAGGATCGCGCCTCGCTTGAGCTGTTGATCAGAGACATTGAGCTACAGCTTGCCCACGAGGGCTCAACCAAACCTGACTCCAACCTTGTGGATGGTGTTAACCTCGCAGTTGAGCGGTTCGAAGTCAGCCATCCAAGGGTAGCTAACACGCTCCGCTCGATCATGCACAGCCTTGCAAGCATGGGTATCTAGCGTTATTGACGAGCCAGACGCGCTACTGCTGGTAGATAGGCGGCGTGAGTGCTTCGGTAAGGATTGATATCAAGCCCTCCACGCCGCACATAACGAGCATAAACGGTCAACGAGCGGGACTCCAAAACGTTTTGAAGATCGAGAAAGATACGCTCAACACATTGCTCATGAAAATCAGCATGACGTCTGAACGAGACGATATAAGCCAATAAGGACGCCCTATCAATCGTTGATGTTCCTTCATAGTCCACTACAACGCTTCCCCAGTCTGGCTGTCCTGTAACCGGGCAATTGGAGCGCAGCAGATGACTATATAGTGATTCCTTCACATACTCACCAGGCAGAGCCTTCAACAAATCCGGCCTTGGTACATCGTAGTGTTGCACGTCGACATCCAGATCATCGATACAGGTACCTGGCGGAGTAACAAGCCCCTCTTCGGTAATCGCATCGACCGGCTTAACCAAAACCTCAACCTTATCTCCTGCTACCCGAGAGAGATCTTTTGTGAGCACCTCAGCAAGGGCCTCAGCGCTTTCAAAAGTCGTCTGATTGAGTGAATTCAAATAGAGCTTGAACGACTTGGACTCAATAATATTAGGCGAATCGGCAGGTATGGAGAATTCAGCAATGGCTACTACAGGTTTGCCCTTGGGGTTCAGCCAAGAGAGCTCATAACAGGTCCAGATATCTATACCGCGGTACGGTAACGTTTCTCGTGTAAGTCCCAGTTCAGCCCATTTAGGGCTACGTGAAATGGGATATAACAACGATGGCGTATAGGTATCTACGTATTCGCTAGTTTTACCCAGCGGAGAATGTTCGACAGTTTGCATAGAATTTCTCAAGGAGCTGAAGCGTTGTGCTGTATATAGCCTGCATAACGCTTCAATATATCAGTGGCGCATACCACGGCCAGTCGTCAACAGACGAATGCAGCAGGTATAGAGAACAACGGCAGCAATCAGCATAAGACTAATTGCAACACCAATTCGAATATCCGAAACACCTAATATTCCATAGCGAAACGCATTGACCATATGCAGGATGGGATTGGCCATTGACATGCCCTGCCAGAATGGTGGCAGCAAGTCGATCGAATAAAACACTCCTCCCAAATAGGTTAACGGCGTCAGGATAAACGTAGGAACTATGGAAATATCATCAAAATTACGTGCATAGACAGCGTTTATAAAACCGCCGAGAGAAAAAATAGCAGCAGTCAGAATGATCACTAGCAGTGTGATGCCTAAGTGATGCACCTGCACATGTGTAAAGAACAAAGAAAGAACTGTAACGATAGCCGCAACTGCCAATCCTCGTAGAATACCGCCACACGCATAGCCAATAAGAATCACATGGGGCGAAACAGGAGATACGAGCAGCTCCTCTACAGAGCGCTGAAACTTGCTACTGAAAAAACTAGAAACGACATTGCTATAGGAGTTGGTAATGACGGACATCATGATTAAGCCCGGCACAATATATTCCATATAGCTAAACCCGCCCATCCCTCCAATGCGGCTGCCGATCAGGTTGCCAAAAATGACAAAGTACAGCGCCATGGTTATGGCAGGAGGTAACAATGTTTGCGGCCAGATACGTGTAAAGCGCCGCACCTCCCGATAGACAATGGTTTGTAATGCAATAAGGTTGGCCTTCACTTCAGTCTTCATTTGGCCACCTTTGCCAAGTTCTTTTCTACCAATGACACGAATAACTCCTCAAGCCTGTTAGCCTTGTTTCGCATACTAACGACTTCAATGCCCTGAGCATTCAATTGAACAAACAGGCCGTTAATGCCAACGCTCTTATCGACTTGCACCTCAAGCGCATGACTACCCATAAGCTTGACCGGGTAGCCCTGAAGAGCAGGCGCAACCGAAAGTGACTGCTTTACATCAAGAACAAACGTCTCAACGTGTAGCTTCTGAAGGAGTTCACGCATACTGGTGTTTTCTACGATAGTGCCATGATCAATAATGGCAATATTCCGACACAGCTGTTCTGCCTCCTCCAAATAGTGCGTTGTTAGAATGATGCTGACGCCCTGCTGATTAAGGCCAGTCAAAAAGCTCCACATCGAACGTCGCAACTCAATATCAACACCCGCAGTAGGCTCATCAAGTATGAGTAATCGCGGCTTATGAATAAGCGCTCTGGCAATCATCAAACGCCGCTTCATACCTCCAGAGAGCATACGAGAAGGCGTATCTCGCTTATCCCAGAGCCCTAGTTGCGTCAGATACTCCTCGGCACGCTCCTTGGCTAACCTGGCCGGTATGCCGTAATAACCGGCTTGCGTAACTAGAATATCGAACGCTTTCTCAAACTGATTGAAATTGAATTCTTGCGGAACAACACCAAGGCAACGCTTCAGCCCTGCCGGATCACGATCCAAGTCATTTCCAAACACCGAAACCTGACCACTGCTTTTATTTACCAGCGTGGACAGGATTCCTATCGTTGTAGACTTTCCTGCGCCGTTAGGCCCGAGAAGCGCAAAGAAATCGCCTTCATTGACATCAAGGTCCAGCCCTTTGAGTGCCTGAAAGCCATTCCCGTAAGTTTTAGTGAGTTGCCGTATGGACAGAGCTGTGTTCATCTCGCTCACAAATTGTCAGAAAATTAGAGGGGCTAAATGAGGGTTCAACACCCCATTTACAACCTTTGACGAATGTAAGCTCGCATCATTCCAACCAGAGCAAGAAAAGACAGTGCTGCCATCCCCCTTTATACTGCCCCGCTGTATACGACTGGGACATACACATGGCCACCGACTATTTAGAACACAACTTAGCGCTTTTGGCGCATCTAAGGACCATATTGGGTGCCTTGGGCGAGTCAGAGCAGATCCCCGAGGACAACCACGGGCTGTTCCTTGACCGCTTTGATGAGCTTTTAGCCGAACTGCCTAAGCACCCCGAAGAGAATCATTACCTGGGACAAGACCTGATCAGTCAGGTTTTCCACCGCTACCCTCAAGTTGCTCATTTAGTACCTAGAGACTTGCTATGGTTTTTCGGTGGCGACTGTCTGCACTTCATGCCTGACGAAGAAATTGCTCGCTATCAGGCACTGGATGAGCGTCGCTTTGAGGCAGAGGCTGCTGGAAAGCCTTTTGACTGGAATCAAGAGAAGCAATTAATGTTTCTACCGGAAAACGGACAGACTCACTAACGCTGAGAGTGAGGGCCGTACAGGCCTTCACTGAAAGCAAAACAAAAAGCACAAACAAAAACACCGCCAAAAGGCGGTGTTTTTTAATTTGGAGCGGGAAACGAGACTCGAACTCGCGACCCCGACCTTGGCAAGGTCGTGCTCTACCAACTGAGCTATTCCCGCATATGGCGTCCCCTAGGGGACTCGAACCCCTGTTACCGCCGTGAAAGGGCGGTGTCCTAGGCCACTAGACGAAGGGGACAAACCCTTGAAACATGCAAAAGCACATTTCTATCAACACAAGCACCGCTTTAGCCGTGCCTTAAAACTTGGAGCGGGAAACGAGACTCGAACTCGCGACCCCGACCTTGGCAAGGTCGTGCTCTACCAACTGAGCTATTCCCGCATATGGCGTCCCCTAGGGGACTCGAACCCCTGTTACCGCCGTGAAAGGGCGGTGTCCTAGGCCACTAGACGAAGGGGACGCAGCCTTGGAGCTTTACAGTTCCTACCTCTTTCGCTTCGCGTTTAGCTTTGCGTCTGAAGTGGCGCGCATTCTAGGGAGACATTCGAAAACCGTCAACACCTATTTAAAATTTTTTTAAATCAATGACTTTGCAGCTAAAGAAGATGGCGACGCTGCCAATATAGTAGTACTTGTTTTATTGACTCGCAGGCCAGCAGGAGGCCTTGATGTCTGTATCTATAATTGCCATTTTGGTTGTAGTGGGAGCTGTGCTGTTGATTTTCATCAGCTTTCTCAACCAGAAGCTTGAGGCGCACCAGCTCGAGAAGACACGTTTGAAGGCGGAGCTGGTCAACCGTATCCGACGTTACGAACAGTTATCTGACACGTTACCAGGGCAATGGATGACCCCCGCCCTTAAGCTTTTGCTTTCAAAGCTTGAGCTGACGCTTCTTCAGCGCATGCCTACCAGGGAAAAAAACCCTGCATTGGCTGCCCGCATGAACCATTTAGAAGCTGAGCTGGCCAAGGGTGATCAGATAGAGATCACAAACGGCGCTCAAGTTATTGCGAATGAAGCCAAGGCAAAGCAGGTGCGCGCTCAGCTAGAGAATTTGCATGCGCAAATTACCTATGCCATCCAGAATGGACTGATCGAAGCTAAAGAGGCCGGTTATTGGGATGAAGAAATAAGAGCCCTAATGACACTGCTTCACTTTGAGTTCTTTGATCACCTGGGGCGCCAGTTTGTTGAGCAAGGACAATTGGCTCCTGCCAGGCAGGCATTCGAGAAAGCCGCTCAATATATCCGCAAGCAGCCTCACTCGGACAAGTTCAATGAACACCTTCAGTATCTTGATGAGCAGGTCAGCATCATCAAGGGAGAGATTGGCGCAGGACAGCCGGTTCGTGAACCTACACAGCTACTCCAGGGGCTAGAGGAGATGGAAAAGGAAGACGCTCCTATGAAGTCACTCTACGACTGATAACCAAAAAAGCGCAGCCTCTGAGGCTGCGCTTTGTTATCAACAATCACTTGCGGCCAGGAATATCTCAGCCAATCGCTCTATACCTCTCTGATCATCAGGGCTGAATCTGCCCAGACTGGGGCTATCCAGGTCAAGCACCCCAATCAACTGATCATTTTTTACCAGCGGAATAACCAGCTCGCTGTTGGACGCGCTGTCACATGCGATATGCCCAGCAAAGGCATGTACATCCTCAACCCGCTGCGTCTCACGTGTTTGTGCTGCCGCACCGCATACGCCACGACCAAAAGGAATACGGACGCAGGCGACCTTCCCCTGAAACGGGCCAAGTACAAGCTCTTCGTCTTTGCACAGATAGAAGCCAGCCCAGTTCAGGTCAGGCAACTCATGAAAAATGAAGGCAGAAAACTGTGAGGCATTGGCAATGAAATCTCTTTCTCCAGAGAGAAGTGCCTCCAACTGAGCCGCAAGCAACTCATAACCACCCAAGTCCTTTCCTACATCGCTTAAATCACGCATTTGCTACATCCAAAAGCTGTTTGCCAACCCAATGACGGGCGAATTGATAGGCGCAACGACCGTTCCGATTACCTCGGCCAAGCGCCCAGCGAATAGCTTCCTTTTCAGTCTCTTCATTCCACTGCCAGACAAGCTGCGCTCGCTCAGCAAGGACCGATACCCAGTGTCTGGTTACCTGGAGGAATTGATCCTGAGTAAAAGGATAGAAAGAAAGCCATAATCCAAATCGATCTGAAAGCGCGATTTTATCCTCTACCGCCTCGCTAGGATGAAGCTCACCATCAGCACTTCGCTCCCAGTCGGCATTATCGCTTTGCCGTTCGGATACCAGATGGCGACGATTCGAGGTCGCATAAAGAAGAACATTATCAGGCGCCTGCTCGAGAGAGCCGTCCAGGACACTTTTTAATACTCGATAGTCATCATTGCTGGCATCGAATGACAGATCATCGCAAAACAACACAAACCGCTGTGGCTGCTTACTGATTTGTGCGACCACCCTAGGCAGATCCGTTAGGTGATCACGCTCGATCTCAATCAGTCGCAACCCACGCTGTGCGTGCTCAGCCAGCAACGCCCTAACCAAAGATGACTTTCCTGTGCCACGAGCGCCCCATAGCAAAGCATGGTTGGCAGGCATACCGTCTACAAACTGTTGCGTGTTCTGTCCAAGCAGGGCTTGTTGTCTGTCCACGCCCTGTAAATCAGACAACCTCAGATCCAGGTTGACTTCGATAGGTTGCAGGTACCCTCCCTGCCCCTCTCGACGCCAGCGTGCTGCAACTGTCCTAGACCAATCAATGGGCTCACGCACTGCCGGCAACAAAGGCTCTAAACGAGCCAGCACAAGCTCTGCACGAGCCAAGAATGTATCAAGTCTAGATTCCACGGACCAATCCTTACGAGAAAACAGCGGACTACCTTGTGAAGGAGAAACCGCAAGATTCAATCTGGCACATGGGTCAGAGCGAAAGAAATTGCTCTATTTGCCCATGCAACGAAGCAGGCTTTTCCAGCGGAGCGAAGCGTTTGACTTGTGCGCCATCACCACTAACCAGAAATTTTGTGAAATTCCATTTTATACGCCGAGTACCCAGCACCCCCGGTGCGCTTCGCTTTAATGCATCGAATAAAGGATGCGCATTAACGCCATTCACCTCAATTTTTTGAGAGACGCTAAAGGAAACGCTAAATCGAGCCTTACAAAACTGCTCGATTTCATCGTTGCCTGCCGGCTCCTGATGACCAAACTGATCACATGGAAAAGCCAAAACCACCAGCCCTTTAGCCTTGTACCTCTGCCATAGCGTCTCAAGACCTTCATATTGAGGCGTAAAGCCGCAGCGACTGGCCGTATTCACCAATAGATACGCCTGAGCAGGAAAATCAGCCAGACGGCATGTTTTCCCACCCATTAGCGTAAACGGAACCTGAAGAAGGCTTTCGCTTCCTGACTGGACGTCTGCCTTACTCATCACGTGGTACAAGGTCTAGCGCAACGGAGTTTATGCAGTAGCGCAACCCAGTGGGTTGTGGACCATCTGGGAAAACATGGCCAAGATGCGCATCACAACACGAGCAAAGCACCTCTATGCGATGCATGCCGTGAGTGAAATCCTCCTCTTCTCGCAAGGCATCATTCGAGATCGGCTGGTAAAAACTCGGCCAGCCGCAGCCTGAGCTGTATTTGGTCTCCGAATCGAAAAGCGCTTGCCCACAACAGATACACTGGTATACCCCAGGCGTCTTGGTATCACAGTACTTACCTGTATACGGCGCTTCCGTCGCCTTTAGCCTGCACACCCGAAACTGGTCATTATCCAGCTGGTCACGCCAAACATCTTCGGATTTGATGACTTTATCCATAGGATGAACACCTCCGCCACGGAAAAGGCCCCATCTGTCTCTTTTGAAAACTCAGGGGCAGTCGTATGATTTGCCTTCAGTCTGTCACTCGTTGAGGGCGCTGCCAAGCCGATGGGCACGCCTGTCATCGCTACCAGACATCGACCCTGCACTTATATGCGGGTCGCTCTTCGCTACTACCAACCAGGATCCGTTACACATGCAGGTCAGCAAATCGAACAAGCTAGCCAACGTCTGCTATGACATTCGTGGGCCAGTGTTAAAGCATGCCAAGCGTCTGGAGGAGGAAGGCCACCGCATCCTCAAGCTCAATATTGGCAACCCCGCACCGTTCGGTTTCGAAGCACCTGAAGAGATTTTGCAGGATGTGATCCGCAACCTGCCTACCGCCCAGGGCTATAGCGACTCCAAGGGTCTGTTCAGCGCACGCAAGGCGGTTATGCAGTATTACCAGCAAAAACAGGTAGAGGGTGTCGGAATTGAAGACATCTACCTAGGTAACGGTGTATCCGAACTGATTGTCATGGCCATGCAGGCTTTGCTTAACAATGGTGACGAGGTGCTGATTCCAGCCCCGGACTATCCCCTCTGGACTGCCGCCGTCAGCCTGGCGGGTGGCAAACCTGTCCACTATCTGTGCGATGAGCAGTCAGACTGGTTCCCAGACCTATCAGACATGGCCAGCAAAATCACCTCTAACACCAAGGCCTTGGTACTGATCAATCCGAACAACCCTACAGGCGCTGTGTACTCCAAGGAGGTTCTGGAGGACATCGTAGAACTGGCTCGCAAGAACAATCTTGTCATCTTTTCAGACGAAATCTACGACAAGATCCTGTACGACGAAGCGGTACATATTTCGACAGCTTCGCTCGCACCTGATGTGCTGTGCCTGACATTCAATGGCCTATCGAAATCCTACCGTGTGGCGGGCTTTCGCTCGGGCTGGGTTGCCATCTCCGGTCCCAAGCATAAAGCTCAGAGTTATATCGAGGGATTGGATATTCTTGCCAATATGCGCCTGTGCGCAAACGTGCCCAGCCAGCACGCTATCCAGACGGCACTAGGTGGTTACCAGAGCATCAATGACCTCGTATTGCCAAACGGTCGCCTATTGGAACAGCGTAACCGTGCATGGGAGCTCCTGAACAACATTCCGGGCGTGAGCTGCGTGAAGCCAATGGGCGCGCTGTATGCCTTCCCCAAAATTGATCCAAAGGTGTGCCCGATCCATAACGACGAAAAGTTCGTCCTGGATCTCCTGCTTTCGGAGAAGCTGCTCATCGTTCAAGGCACTGCCTTCAACTGGCCCTGGCCTGACCATTTCCGAGTCGTTACCTTGCCTCGCGTGGATGATCTTGAGCAAGCTATTGGTCGGATTGGCAACTTCCTCAAACACTATCGGCAGTAACGCATGGACCTCCATATTGAAGACTTCTACAAGGATGCCGCGAAAGGCCTGCTAGCGCTTTATCAAAGCTTTCCACGCAAGGCCACGCTGTATGTTGAAGATCTGATTGGACGCGAAGAGCCTGACCAGTTCGGGCTGCCCAGCGTTAGACATCAAAGCTGCTTCAGTGCACTGCTTTGGCTCGCAGAGGAAGACTATCTGCGCTACACCACCAACCTGGGTTATGACGCGCTTGACCAAGCCATACTGACCGAAAAAGCGTTTCTACGTCTTTCAGCCAGTCATGCCCATTTACTGAAGGAGGCGGAAGCCCTGCCGCCTAGTGTAAGGCGTCAACGCTCTACCCTAGCCCAGCATTTACGGGACGCTCTGGCAGAAAGCGACAGCGAACGCGTAGTGCTATTGACCCGGCTTTTACTTAGGACTGCCAACAAAACGACATAGTTTGAAATAGTCGCTTGATTGAAACCCTAACAACCGAACCTTATATACGCCGCTAGGAAATAGTCTTCCGGTTGTTAGGAGAAGCTTTACACCATGATGCGAATTCTGCTGTTCCTTGGCACCAACTTGGCCGTACTGCTGATCGCCAGCATTACGCTTAAAGTGCTGGGAGTAGATCGTTTTACAGGCCAGAACTATGGAAGTCTTCTGGTTTTCTGTGCCGTCTTTGGTTTTGCCGGCTCGCTATTTTCGCTATTCATATCCAAGTGGATGGCCAAAATGAGCACCGGGACCGAGATCATCAGTCAACCCCGGACCCGTCATGAGCAATGGCTACTGCAAACGGTTGAAGATCTATCCCGCGAGGCAGGTATTCGGATGCCTGAGGTTGGTATCTTTCCTGCCTATGAGGCGAATGCCTTTGCAACCGGCTGGAACAAGAATGATGCGCTGGTTGCGGTTAGCCAAGGCTTGTTAGAGCGATTCTCACCTGAAGAGGTGCGCGCTGTTCTGGCACATGAGATTGGTCACGTAGCCAACGGTGACATGGTGACGCTAAGTCTGATTCAAGGCGTCGTGAATACCTTTGTCATGTTCTTTGCCCGCATATTTGGCAACTTCATTGACAAGGCCGTATTCAAGACTGAAGAAGGACACGGACCTGCTTACTACATCACCAGCATCGTGGCTGAGCTCGTGTTGGGTATTTTGGCAACCATCATTGTTATGTGGTTCTCACGGTTCCGTGAGTTCCGTGCTGACGAAGCAGGTGCACGCCTGGCGGGTACAAATGCGATGATCTCTGCGTTACAGCGTTTGCGTGCTGAGCAGAACATCCAGGGTCAGATGCCAGACACCCTGACTGCCTTTGGGATTAAGAGCGGTAAGAGCCACGGTTTTGCCGGCCTTTTCATGAGCCACCCTCCCTTGGAGGAGCGCATAGAGGCACTGCAGCGCCAACAGCGCTAAATCAAATAAAAAGCCCCGACTAGTCGGGGTTTTTTATTGCACAGGAGTTAAAAGACTTTATTCGTTTAAAAACCAATTTATTAAAGCTAATGAATTTAGCCTTAGTTTCAAGAAGGAACTACGCTACTTGATACGGCAATTGCTCAGAAGATAGACCAATAAACAGCATGACTTTCGCCGCAAGGATCTGTGTTGTTATTCAAACAAACCCGGCAATGCGAAAGGACTGTCTAGCTGGTATACTCCGTGGCGATTTTTGGGCCTTAGAAGCCCGGGATCAATCCGGGACGGGTCCGGTCGGACCTGCCTCAGTGTCTGCAGGCTTGAAACCCGGCGCGTCGTTAACGGCAAACCTTTCTGGCCTGCTCAAGTGCCCGGAATTGTTCTCAAATCTCGCGTTTTCATCTGCGTCTACCGGTGCCTTGTCGGTGAACTAGCTGGTTCGGTGCCCTTCCAAATAGGCGCAATCGCTATGATACAGAGAGGTTAACGTAACAAATGTCTACAACGTCGAAGATCATTTATACGCTTACAGACGAAGCACCTGCCCTTGCAACCTACTCCCTGCTTCCCATCGTCAAAGCGTTTACCGAATCATCAGGCATTGCCGTTGAAACCCGCGACATCTCTCTAGCCGGCCGCATCATCGCAACTTTTCCTGAATATTTAAGCGAAGACCAAAAGATTTCCGACCACTTGGCTGAGCTCGGCCAACTGGCTACTACTCCCGAAGCCAATATCGTCAAGCTGCCTAACATCAGCGCCTCAGTTCCTCAGCTAAAAGCAGCAATCAAGGAACTTCAGGAGCAAGGCTACAAGCTGCCGAATTATCCAGATGAGCCGAAGGACGACACAGAAAAAGATGTCAAATCCCGCTACGACAAGATCAAGGGTAGCGCCGTAAACCCGGTTCTGCGTGAGGGTAACTCTGACCGCCGCGCTCCACTCTCTGTCAAGAATTACGCCAAAAAGCACCCTCATAAAATGGGTGCCTGGAGTGCAGACTCCAAGACCAGAGTCGCCCACATGAGTGAGGGTGATTTCTACGGTAGCGAAAAATCCGCACTGATCGAAGCATCCGGTGCCGTGAAGATCGAGCTGACCACCAAAGATGGCAGCACCCAGGTACTTAAGGAAAAAACAGCTGTCACAGCAGGCGAACTGATCGACGCCTCCGTCATGAGCAAAAAGGCACTGGCTAGCTTTATCGAAGCCGCTATTGCCGATGCAAAAAACAGTAACGTCCTCCTGTCTCTGCACCTCAAAGCAACCATGATGAAGGTCTCTGACCCAATCATGTTTGGTCACGTGGTTTCGGTGTTCTATGCCGATGCGCTCAATAAGCATGCCGATACGCTGAACCAGCTCGGTGTTGATCTGAACAACGGCCTTGGCGATCTGTACGCCAAGATTAAGACGCTGCCTGAAGACAAGCAGGCTGAAATCGAAGCGGACATTAAAGCCGTTTACGAACAGCGTCCTCAGTTAGCTATGGTGAACTCCGATAAGGGCATCACCAACCTGCACGTTCCGAGTGACGTGATTGTCGATGCCTCGATGCCAGCCATGATCCGTGAGTCGGGTAAGATGTGGGGCGCTGACGGCAAGCTATACGATACCTTGGCCATGATTCCTGACCGCTGCTACGCGGGTGTTTATCAAGCCGTTATCGAAGACTGCAAGCAAAACGGTGCTTTCGACCCAGCGACCATGGGCAGCGTACCTAACGTAGGCCTCATGGCTCAGAAAGCTGAGGAATACGGCTCTCACGATAAGACGTTCAAGATTCCAGCTGACGGTGTAGTTCGCGTCACCGACACTGACGGCAAAGTTCTCCTTGAGCATTACGTTGAAGCTGGCGATATCTGGCGCATGTGCCAGACCAAAGACGCACCGATCCGTGACTGGGTAAAACTGGCCGTGAACCGTGCCCGTGCCAGCGATACTCCAGCAGTCTTCTGGCTGGATCCTGCTCGTGCGCATGATGCCCAGCTGATCAAGAAGGTACAAACCTACCTGAAGGATCATGACACTGACGGCCTGGATATTCAGATCCTGTCCCCGGTTGAAGCCACTCGCCTGTCCCTTGAACGCATCCGCGTAGGCAAGGACACAATCTCCGTCACGGGTAACGTGTTGCGTGATTATCTGACAGACTTGTTCCCGATCATGGAATTGGGCACTAGCGCCAAGATGCTATCCATCGTTCCGCTCATGAATGGCGGTGGCTTATTCGAGACAGGCGCTGGCGGCTCCGCACCCAAGCACGTACAGCAGTTTGTGCAGGAAAACCACCTGCGTTGGGATTCGTTAGGCGAGTTCCTGGCTCTGTCTGAATCGCTGGATCACTTCGGCAACGTCACCAATAACGCTAAGGCCCGCTTGTTCGCCAAAACACTGGATCAGGCAAACGGCAAGTTCCTTGACAGCAACAAGTCGCCCTCGCGCAAAGTAGGTGAGCTAGATAACCGCGGCAGCCACTTCTATCTTGCTCTTTATTGGGCTCAGGCCCTGGCTGAGCAAACCGAGGATAGCGAGCTTCAGGCAAAGTTCTCTAAACTGGCCAAGCAGCTGAGTGATAACGAAGCCAAAATTGTGGCTGAGTTGAACGAAGTACAAGGCAAGCCTGTAGATATCGGTGGCTACTACCATCCAAACGCAGAGCTTGCCAGCAAAGCAATGCGTCCAAGCGCGACGCTTAACGAAACGCTGGCCGCCTTGTCCTGATATGACACGTTAGCGCCTCAGAAAACCCCGGCCCAAGGCCGGGGTTTTGCTTTCAGACTTTTCGTTTACGCTGCGCGTTGCAGTACAATTGAGCATAGGCCTTCTTATGAAATGGGAACCTCACATCACTGTTGCAACGGTCATCGAAGATCAGGGACGCTTTCTTTTTACTGAGGAGCTGATCGACGGACAGCCACGCTTTAACCAGCCCGCTGGACACCTTGAGGCCAGGGAAAGCCTTCTAGATGCCGCACTTAGAGAAACGCTCGAAGAAACCGGTTGGGAAGTTGAGCTCACTGGCATTACAGGCATTTATCTGTACACCGCCCCCAGCAATGGTGTTACCTATCAGCGCGTCTGCTTTTCAGCACGCCCGCTTCGTCATTTGCCGGATCATCCGCTGGATGAGGGTATCATTGGCCCAAAATGGATGACTCGGGAGGAGCTTGTCGCAAACAAGGCCCAGTGGCGCAGTGAATTGGTCCTGCGTTGCATTGATGATTACTTGAGCACCGGCAGCTTCCCTCTGGAAGTGATCCGTCTCTAGGTCGCCGTGCCCTCCTCTACCCTGTTAAACTGTGCTTTTTCCTGAATACTTCTGCATATGCATACGCCCTCTTCAACACGCGTCATCGTCGGCATGTCAGGTGGAGTGGACTCCTCTGTTTCAGCGCTGCTCCTGAAAGAGCAGGGATACCAGGTCGAAGGCCTCTTCATGAAAAACTGGGAAGAGGATGACGGTACGGAATACTGCACCGCCAAAGAGGATTTGGCGGATGCCCAAGCCGTATGCGACCGCATTGGTATCAAGCTGCACACTGCCAACTTCGCAGCCGAATACTGGGATAACGTTTTCGAGCATTTCCTGGAGGAGTACAAGGCAGGACGGACACCTAATCCGGATATCCTGTGCAACCGGGAGATCAAGTTCAAGGCGTTTCTTGATTACGCCCTGATGCTGGGAGGCGACCTTATCGCAACAGGTCATTATGTTCGCCGTCGAGACGAAAATGATCAGACCCAGTTACTCAAAGGTCTGGACCCCAACAAGGACCAGAGCTATTTCCTTCACGCAGTAGGTGGCGAACAACTGGCGCGGACACTTTTCCCCGTCGGGGAACTGGAGAAGCCTGAAGTTCGAGCAATCGCTGAAAAATACGACCTAGCTACAGCGCGAAAAAAGGATTCGACAGGCATTTGCTTTATCGGCGAGCGTCGTTTTGCTGATTTTCTCAAGCAATACCTGCCTGCTCAGCCGGGCAATATCGAAACCACTGAAGGCAAGATAATCGGCAAGCATCACGGCTTGATGTATCACACCATCGGCCAGCGACAAGGGCTGGGCATTGGTGGCATGAAGGACTCAGGGGACGATCCATGGTATGTCTTGGCCAAAGACCTGAAGCGTAACGTTTTAGTGGTTGGCCAAGGCAATGAGCATCCTTGGTTGTACGCACAGGCATTGACTGTCAATACGATTTACTGGGTCAACCCGGTCGACTTGACAGCCCCTCTTAATCTGAAGGCCAAGGTGCGTTATCGCCAACAGGATCAGGCTTGCCGCCTCGAGAGAACAGCCACTGGTTATCGTGCCGTGTTTGAAGTGCCACAACGCGCCGTCACGCCTGGCCAATCCGTCGTTTTCTATGATGGCGAGATTTGTTTAGGTGGTGGCGTCATCGAAGACGCTGAGCCTGCATATAGGGAGAGTCCGGCAGCATGACGTCGATACACGAGCAACTGGTAGCATTAGGCGCTGTTTTCGAAGCAGCCTTCCTGGTCGACCGCCTGGCCAAGACTGGACAGGTCAGCGAGGCGCCACTTGCCTGCATGCTAGGTAGCCTGCTGGTTACAAATCCGCAAACCACGCTCGAAGTATATGGTGGAGATAGCATCGACTTACGTGATGGCATGAGGGCACTGTCCAGTGCTCTGGAACGCAATCCCTCAAGCCTGCAACGTGAACCGCTCAAGTACGCACTATCAATGATTGCCCTAGAGCGACGCCTGGACCGACGCGAAGACATGTTGAGCCTGATAGGCAAGCGCCTTGACCAGGCGCAGCAGCAGGTTCAGCATTTTGGTCTGACGCACGAGAATGTAATTGCCAGCTTTGGCAGCATTTACGAAGACACGCTAAGCACGTTTCGCCAACGCATCCAGGTACATGGAGAGCTGCGTTACCTACAGATACCAGCCAATGCCGCCAAGGTCAGGGCACTCCTGCTGGCAGGAATTCGCTCTGCCCGCCTCTGGCGCCAACTAGGCGGGCACCGGTGGCAGATGGTCTTTAGCCGGCGCAAGATGCTTGATGAACTTTATCCTCTATTAAACAGCTGATTAACCTTCCTGCCCGGCAATCAGCTAACCATGGCGCTTTGGTGTATGCTATTGCGCCTTTTTCCTCTCATTGACTGTCGAGAATGCCCATGCAGCTTTCCTCGCTTACCGCGGTTTCGCCTATCGACGGCCGCTATGCCAGCAAGACCCAAGCCCTGCGCCCGATTTTCAGCGAATACGGTTTGATCCGTTTCCGCGCGATGGTTGAAGTTCGCTGGCTCCAGCGCCTGGCCTCGCATGATGCCATCCCTGAAGTAGCGCCCTTCTCCAAAGAAGCCAATGAGATTCTGGAAAAGCTGGTGACCAGTTTTAACCTGGAGCAGGCTGAGCGGGTAAAGGAAATTGAGCGTACGACCAATCACGACGTCAAGGCCATTGAGTACCTCTTGAAAGAACAGGCTGCTACGCTGCCTGAGCTTGAGGCTGTCAGCGAGTTCATCCACTTCGCCTGCACATCGGAAGATATCAATAATCTTTCCCATGCCCTGATGCTGCGCGAAGGCCGTGATACCGTTCTACTGCCCTTGATGCGCAATATCTCAAGTGCCATCCGAGACCTAGCCCATCGTTTTGCCGATGTCCCCATGCTGTCACGGACTCACGGACAGCCAGCCTCTCCTACCACGTTGGGCAAAGAGCTGGCCAATGTGGTTTACCGCTTGGAGCGCCAGATCAAGCAGGTCTCTACAATTGAGTTGCTTGGCAAGATCAACGGCGCAGTGGGCAACTACAATGCCCACCTGTCTGCCTACTCGCAAATCGATTGGGAAGCAAATGCTCAAGCGTTCGTTGAGGAGGACCTGGGCCTGACCTGGAATCCCTACACTACGCAAATCGAACCGCATGATTATATTGCAGAGCTATTCGACGCCATCGCTCGCTTCAATACCATTCTGATCGATTTCGACCGAGACATCTGGGGCTATATCTCGCTAGGTTACTTCAAGCAAAAAACGGTAGCAGGGGAAATTGGCTCCTCGACCATGCCACACAAGGTCAATCCGATCGACTTCGAAAACTCCGAAGGGAATCTGGGCATTGCCAATGCGCTTCTGCAGCACCTTGCTACCAAGCTACCTATTTCTCGCTGGCAGCGTGACCTGACCGACTCGACTGTACTTCGCAACCTGGGTGTCGGCTTTGCCCACAGCATTATTGCCTATGAAGCTACACTCAAGGGGATCAGCAAACTGGAGCTGAATGCACAGCGTATTGCTGAAGACTTGAACAATTGCTGGGAAGTCCTGGCCGAGCCGGTGCAGACCGTTATGCGTCGTTACGGAGTAGCCAATCCGTATGAAAAGCTCAAGGAACTGACCCGCGGTAAAGGGATTAGCGCCGAAGCGCTGCAAACTTTTATCGAAGGGCTGGATATTCCCGCACAAGCCAAGACAGAACTCAAAGCGCTGACACCTGCCAACTATATTGGCAATGCCATCGAACAAGCCAAGCGCATTTAAAGCCGAGCCTATTTTTTATGCCCGGCTGCGCCGGGCTTTTTTATTTCAGAGACAAATATGAACGCAGACACTCCTTTACAATTATTGGGCGGCCTGACGGCTCGAGAATTCCTGCGCGACTATTGGCAGCAAAAACCGCTGCTGATCCGACAAGCCATACCGGATTTCGAGACACCCTTATCTCCCGACGAGTTGGCAGGGCTTGCTCTTGAAGAGGAAGTTGAGTCTCGTATCATCGCATCTGACGAGCAAGGCTCATGGCAGTTGCGCAGAGGCCCTTTCAAGGAGGAAGACTTTGCCACGCTGCCCGAGCGTGAGTGGACACTACTCGTTCAAGCAGTCGATCAGTTCGTACCAGAAGTAGCTGAGTTGATGGAGTCATTCAGGTTTCTGCCGAGCTGGCGTATTGATGACGTCATGATCAGTTACGCAACACCCGGTGGTGGCGTAGGTCCCCATTATGACAACTATGACGTTTTTCTTCTCCAGGGCCATGGCCGACGCCGTTGGAAGGTGGGTCAACGCTGCACCAGTGAAAGCCCCCTGCAGAACAACCCCGATATCAAGATCCTGGCGGAGTTTGAACAGACCGATGAATGGGTACTGGAGCCAGGCGATATGCTTTATTTGCCACCGCAATTTGCACATGATGGCATTGCCGAAGATGAGTGCATGACTTACTCCATCGGCTTCCGCGCGCCCAGCACCTCCGAAGTACTCACCCACTTCACCGATTTCCTGACTCAGTTCATTCCAGAAGAAGAACGCTACAGTGACGCAGGCAGCGAGCCTGTACAGGCAGATCCTGGTCAAATCACGCAGGACGCCGTAGATCGCCTGAAGCTGCTTATACAAGAGCATATCAACGATGACCGCATGTTAATGGCTTGGTTTGGCCAGTTTATGACCGAGCCTCGTTATCCTGAGCTGGTTACGGGTGAGTCTCTTGAAGAGAGCGACCTGGCACAAGCGCTGGACGATGGCGCATGTCTTGTACGCAACCCCAGCGCACGATTGGCATGGTCCAAGATGGGTGAAGATGTAATGATTTTCGCGAGCGGTCAAAGCCGGCTACTTCCCGGCTACCTGCAGCCATTGCTTACACTGATATGCTCAGCCGATGCATTGCACCAGGAGAACCTGGGCAAATGGCTAGATGACGAAGCCGGTCAAGAACTGGTACGTGAACTCATTGAACAAGGCAGCCTGGTATTTGCCGATGAGTGATATCTCTATCCGCGTGGCCGACTGGAAGCATGATAACAAGGCCTTGAGACAGATACGGGAAACCGTATTTGTCCAGGAACAAGCTGTACCGCCAGAGATGGAGTGGGATTTGGAAGATGAGCATGCCATTCACTTTCTGGCCATGGAAGGCCTTTATCCAGTAGGCACTGCTCGGCTACTGGACGACGGCCGTATAGGGCGCGTTGCCGTTTTGCGGGATTGGCGTGGCCTCAAAGTCGGTTCGGCCATCATGCAAGCGGTTATATACGAGGCAGAGCGACGTGGGTTACACAGCCAGGTATTAAGCGCGCAAATTCAGGCGATTCCGTTTTATGAGCGCTTGGGATTTAGTGTTGCCAGTGATGAATACCTGGAGGCCGGCATTGCCCATGTTGACATGACAAGACACTCCACGCTGGACCTCACCGAGTCCGTACAAACCAATAATAGGCACGAAGTGCGCTTCGACAGTAGTGATGCTGCCGCTCAACACATTGTCGAATTGCTTTCACAGGCACGGCGCACCATCTGCATCTACACACCAGATTTCGAGCCACCTCTCTACAACCGCACCGATGTAGAGCACGCCATTACACGCTTTTTGCTTGCACATCCACGTAATCGGTTACGTGTTTTGATCAAGGATTCAGGCCAAGCCGTACGCCAAAGTCACCGGCTTATTAATCTGGCACGGCGGCTAACCAGCAATTTTTTAATCCGCAAGCGCTCTCCAGACTACCCGGCAGACGACACGGCTTATGTACTGGTAGATGATCAAGGCCTTCTTATTCGCAACAACCCACAGCTATACGCTGGCATAGCGTATTACAACGCCAGGGCTACCGTTCGCCTGCAGCAAAACAGATTCGATAGCACCTGGCAAACCAGCCAATCAGACCCCAACGTGAGAAGTATGCTGTTATGAAGCTCTATCGCGCGTACCCGGCCTTATTGTTACTGCTTTCCTTGATCTTTGCTTCTGCGTTACAGGCAGCCCCTCGTACTGAAGTGATTCCACTCAGCTACAGAACTGCTGATGAGCTTTTGCCTGTTGTGCAGTCCACACTCGGGTCTGAGGGCAAGGTAAGCGCCTATGGCAATCAACTCATCGTCAATGCCGAATCCAACAAGATTACTGAAATAAAGAGCCTACTCTCTCAACTGGATACACAGCCGCACCGCCTCCTGATTACGGTCGATACACGCGATGCGGATGAAGGGGACGAGCAAGGTTATTCGGTTAACGGAAGACTTGGCAGCCACCCTGACACTCAGGTCAGGATCATTAGCAACAGCACAGGGACCCAGCAGGACGGCACACAGCAGGTACAAGCTACTGAGGGATCACCGGCTCTGGTTAAAATCGGTCAAAGCGTGCCGATTTCCACAACCGAAATCGACCCCTACGGCCGCCCTTATACCCGCACCGAATACAGAGATCTCAACCGGGGCTTTTACGTTACAGCCAGTCTTACCGGTAATCTTGTCCATCTTACGATAGATGGGGGCAATAACAGCCTGGACAGGAATCAGCCTAATACCATCAATACCCAATCTACCAGCACACGCGTTAGTGGTCGCCTGGGTGAATGGATTACGCTAAGTGGCTTTTCACAAAATGCCGCCAGATCCGAAGATGGAATACTTTATGAATATTCGACTAGAGGCAGCCAGGATACCCAGCTGAGAGTCAAGGTAGATCTTCTCGACTGACTGAATACTATCTTCACATAAGACCTCAATGATCGAGGTGCGCTTATTTAGCCTCCTGGTCTTATAACGTCATCGTTATTGCTCTTTAAAGCCGGATGATATCAATAAGACATCATCCGGCTTTTTCTTATATAAAACATTTAACCTGCATTTGGTTAATTATAAAACACTCTACTTCTAGCAATTGAGTGTGAGCCTGCTACGCTAATAACAGCACTAATCTATAACAATAAAACCAACCAAATTAGTCAATTATTGAAGCACCTGAATAACAGCCTCTAGTTGAGAATTAATCTTAATAAACAAGGATTTACTCAACTTCTCTTGAACATGATTGACGGAAATCATTTAAACAAATCTTTTTTCGTCAAAAATTTTACACACGCGTTATTCAGGCATAGAATTCCACCGCCGCTTGCGACGTCATGTCGCAGGATGAGGCAGGATTTTCACTAGCAAAAACGATAAGGACCATGAGCATGCCTGATACGACCGGTCTTCTAGCTCACAATTGGAGCTTTGCGATCTTCCTTTTGGGTGTAGTCGGTCTTATAGGATTCATGCTCGGCGTTTCTAGCCTGCTAGGCAGCCGTGCTGTTGGCCGTAGTAAAAACGATCCCTTTGAATCGGGTATCGTTCCTACCGGTGGAGCGCGGCTGCGCCTCTCCGCTAAATTCTATCTGGTCGCGATGCTATTCGTGATCTTTGACGTCGAAGCGCTCTTTCTCTTCGCATGGTCCGTCTCCGTCCGTGAAACAGGATGGGCTGGATTCATCGAAGCTACAGTTTTCATAGCAATTCTGTTGGCGGGTCTTGTTTACCTATGGCGAATCGGGGCACTCGATTGGGCTCCTGAAGGTCGTCGTAAGCGACAGGCGAAGCTAAAACAATGAGGCTTTGGCGATGCAATACAAACTTACCAGGATCGATCCCGATGCGGTCGTAGAACGCTATCCGGCCGGAACACGGGAAACTGTGTCCGATCCGACCGAAGGGCAGGTTCATAGAAATATTTTTATGGGCAAGCTCGATGACGTCCTGCATAACACCGTCAACTGGGGGCGCAAAAATTCCCTTTGGCCTTACAACTTCGGCCTTTCGTGCTGCTACGTGGAAATGACCACAGCCTTTACAGCACCGCACGATGTTGCTCGTTTTGGTGCCGAAGTTATTCGAGCCTCACCGCGCCAAGCAGACTTCATGGTTGTGGCAGGTACGTGCTTCATCAAAATGGCCCCAGTCATTCAACGTCTGTATGAGCAGATGCTTGAGCCAAAGTGGGTCATCTCTATGGGTGCCTGTGCAAATTCCGGTGGCATGTACGACGTTTATTCGGTGGTTCAGGGCGTAGACAAGTTCTTGCCTGTAGACGTTTACATACCGGGCTGCCCTCCTCGTCCCGAGGCTTTCCTCCAGGGCTTGATGCTCTTGCAGGACTCGATTGCTGAAGAGCGTCGCCCGCTTTCATGGGTAGTCGGCGAGCAGGGCATTTATCGTGCCGAGATGCCAGCCCAAAGAGAGCAGCGGCGCGAACAGCGTATTCAGGTAACCAACCTGCGCAGCCCCGACGAAGTGTGAGCCTCGGCTCACACGCGACGTTGACCGATAGCGACGGATAATCATGACTGCAGACACTGTTCTGTCCGCACCCCTGCACGCTGCCCAAGATGAAGGCGTGGTGGGTGAACTCAAGGCACGTTTCAGCGCCGATGCGTTGACTGTTCAAACCACTCGTACTGGCATGCCCGTAGTGTGGGTGCCCCGTGAAAAGCTTAAAGAAGTACTAACTTACCTGCGCAATCTGCCGCGTCCCTACGTGATGCTGTACGACTTGCATGGTATGGATGAGCGGCTGCGCACTCAGCGTCGCGGCCTGCCACCTGCCGACTTCACTGTGTTCTATCAGTTGATGTCCATCGAGCGTAATAGCGATGTGATGATCAAGGTCGCCCTGTCGATGAACGACCTGACATTACCTACCGTGACGGACATCTGGCCCAATGCCAACTGGTACGAGCGTGAAGTCTGGGACATGTTTGGTATTCGGTTTGACGGCCATCCTCTTCTCAAGCGGATGCTGATGCCTGATACCTGGCAAGGTCACCCGCTGCGCAAGGATTATCCTGCGCGTGCAACGGAATTTGACCCCTATGCCCTGAACGCGGCCAAGCAGGATCTAGAGCAGGAAACCCTGCGATTCAAGCCTGAAGAATGGGGCATGAAGCAGCAGAACGAGACGTCTGACTTCATGTTCCTGAACCTGGGCCCGAACCACCCCTCTGCCCACGGTGCCTTCCGGATCATCCTCCAGCTCGATGGTGAAGAAATCGTCGACTGCGTACCCGAGATCGGCTATCACCACCGTGCAGCCGAGAAAACTGGCGAACGTCAATCCTGGCACAGCTACATTCCTTATACCGACCGGGTTGATTACCTGGGCGGTGTCATGAACAACCTGCCGTATGTGCTGGCTGTCGAGAAGCTTGCTGGAATTACTGTACCTGCACGGGTTGAAGTCATTCGTATCATGATGTGCGAATATTTCCGCATCATGAGCCATTTGCTGTTCCTGGGTACCTATATCCAGGACGTAGGTGCCATGACGCCAGTGTTCTTCGCCTTTACGGATCGTCAGCGCGCTTACAAGGTAGTAGAAGCGATTACCGGCTTCCGTATGCACCCGGCGTGGTTCCGTATTGGTGGCGTTGCCCATGATCTGCCTCGTGGATGGGACAAGCTGGTCAAAGAGTTTATTGATTGGCTGCCCAAGCGCCTTGATGAATATGAAAAGGCGGCGATTCGAAACAGCATCCTGAAAGGCCGTACGATTGGTGTAGCCCACTACAATACCGAAGAGGCATTGCGCTGGGGCGTTACCGGTCCAAACCTGCGAGCCACTGGGTTGGATTTCGACATGCGCAAGGCGCGACCTTACTCTGGCTATCAGAACTTCGAATTCGAAGTGCCCATCGCTCACAACGGAGATGCGTATGATCGCTGCCTGGTCCGTATCGAAGAAATGCGTCAGAGCCTTCGCATCATCGACCAGTGCCTGAAGAACATGCCTGAAGGCCCGTTCAAGGCGGATCATCCGCTGACGACGCCTCCGCCAAAAGAGCGCACGTTGCAACACATCGAAACCCTGATCACTCACTTCCTGCAGGTTTCCTGGGGTCCGGTCATGCCGGCTAATGAGTCCATGCAGATAATCGAGGCGACCAAGGGGTTGAACAGTTATTACCTGACGAGCGATGGCAGCACGATGAGCTACCGAACTCGCATTCGTACGCCCAGCTTCCCGCACTTGCAGCAGATCCCCTCGGTGATTCGCGGCAGCATGGTGGCGGACCTGATCGCCTACCTGGGCAGTATCGATTTCGTCATGGCCGATGTGGACCGCTGATCATGAGTACACTAATTCAAACCGACCGTTTCGAGCTGAGTGAAACCGAACGCTCCGCCATCGAACATGAAATACATCACTACGAGGACGCGCGTGCGGCCTCTATCGAAGCACTGAAGATCGTTCAAAAAGAACGTGGCTGGGTCCCGGATGGCGCCATTTATGCCATCGGTGAAATTCTTGGGATTCCTGCAAGCGACGTGGAAGGTGTTGCTACTTTCTATAGTCAGATTTTCCGTCAACCCGTTGGCCGCCACATCATTCGTGTCTGCGACAGCATGGTCTGCTATATCGGCGGCCATGAATCGGTATTGGGGCAGATCCAGGAGCAACTCGGCATCGGTCTGGGTCAGACGACAGCTGATGGTCGCTTCACCCTGTTACCAACCTGCTGCCTCGGTAACTGTGATAAAGCTCCTGCCCTGATGATCGATGAAGACACTTACGGCAATATCCAACCGTCTGGTGTCGCCAAACTGCTGGAGGGTTATGTATGACGCTTACCTCCGTGGGTCCCGCGAATAAAATCGCTCGCACACCCGAAACCCATCCTCTTACCTGGCGGTTGCGTGATGATGCGGCCCCAGTCTGGCTTGAGGAATACACCTCCAAGGATGGCTATGCCGCTGCACGCAAGGCACTGGCGGAAATGGCTGCACCGGATATTGTTCAAACCGTCAAGGATTCTGGCCTTAAAGGTCGTGGCGGCGCTGGCTTCCCTACCGGTGTCAAATGGGGCCTGATGCCTGCCGATGAGAGCCTGAACATTCGTTACCTGCTCTGCAATGCTGACGAAATGGAGCCTAATACCTGGAAGGACCGTCTGCTCATGGAGCAGCTGCCACACCTCCTGGTAGAAGGCATGATCATCAGCGCCCGTGCGCTGAAAGCCTATCGCGGCTATATCTTTCTTCGCGGCGAATACGTAGATGCCGCCCGTAATCTGAATCGCGCAATCGATGAAGCCAAAGCCGCTGGCTACCTTGGCAAAAATATATTTGGTAGCGGTTTTGACTTTGAGCTGTTCGTGCATACCGGTGCGGGCCGCTACATTTGCGGTGAAGAAACTGCACTGATCAATTCACTGGAAGGCCGCCGCGCCAATCCACGCTCGAAGCCGCCTTTCCCTGCCGCCGTTGGCGTCTGGGGTAAGCCGACGTGCGTGAATAATGTCGAAACCTTGTGCAACGTGCCAGCCATCGTAGCCAATGGCGTCGATTGGTACAAATCATTGGCGCGCGAAGGCAGTGAAGACATGGGCACCAAGCTCATGGGCTTCTCAGGCAAGGTTAAGAATCCTGGGGTATGGGAATTGCCATTTGGCATACCTGCTCAAGAACTATTCGAAGACTACGCCGGCGGTATGCGTGAGGGTTATACCTTGAAGGCCTGGCAGCCAGGCGGCGCAGGCACAGGCTTTTTGCTGCCAGAGCATCTTTCGGCCCCCATGTTTGCAGGCGGCATCGCCAAAGTCGGTACCCGTATGGGTACAGGCCTTGCCATGGCAGTGGACAATACCGTCAACATGGTTTCGCTCCTGCGCAACCTGGAAGAGTTCTTTGCTCGTGAGTCCTGCGGCTGGTGTACGCCCTGCCGTGACGGTCTGCCATGGAGCGTCAAGCTCCTGCGCGCACTGGAAAAAGGCGACGGTCAGAGCGGCGATATCGAGACGCTGCTGCAACTGTGTACCTTCCTTGGCCCGGGCAAGACGTTCTGTGCCCACGCCCCTGGTGCGGTCGAGCCACTGGCCAGCGCAATCAAGTATTTCCGCAGCGAATTTGAGGCGGGCGTGAAGAAGGCTCCCAGCGAGCCCCAGCCTTCCGTTGTAGAAACAGTCATTTGATTTGTGTGCCGGCTCGCTGAGCTGGCCACTGTCGCCGCCTGAACGCATGCGTAAAGACGGCGACACCGTGATTCCAATAGCCACGCCGCGGTAAGGCTATGGAGAGGCTAAAGCCTGTCCAGGTCCCCCGGCAAACGAAGACTGAAGAACCATGGCCACTATCCACGTAGACGGCAAAGAGTACGAAGTCGACGGTGCGGACAACCTCCTGGAGGCTTGCCTGTCCCTCGGTCTCGATATTCCCTATTTCTGCTGGCACCCGGCGCTCGGTAGCGTCGGTGCCTGCCGACAGTGTGCGGTCAAGCAGTTTGCTGATGAGAACGACACCCGTGGTCGTCTCGTCATGTCCTGCATGACGCCTTCGACGGACAAAACTTATATTTCCATCGATGACCAGGAAGCCAAAGACTTCCGCAGTAGTGTCATTGAATGGCTAATGACTAACCATCCGCACGACTGCCCGGTTTGTGAGGAAGGCGGTCACTGCCACTTGCAAGACATGACCGTGATGACAGGCCATAACAAGCGCCGTTATCGCTTCACCAAGCGCACCCACCAGAATCAGGACCTGGGCCCGTTCATTTCTCATGAAATGAACCGTTGCATCGCCTGCTACCGTTGCGTGCGCTATTACAAGGATTATGCAGGCGGTACTGATCTGGGCGTTTATGGCGCTCACGACAACGTGTACTTTGGCCGTGTCGAGGAAGGAACGCTAGAAAGCGAGTTTTCCGGAAACCTGACAGAAGTCTGCCCGACAGGTGTCTTCACCGATAAGACCCACTCAGAGCGCTATAACCGCAAGTGGGACATGCAATTTGCACCGAGCATCTGCCATGGCTGCTCGTCCGGCTGTAACATCAGCCCCGGCGAACGCTATGGCGAGCTTCGCCGCATCGAGAACCGCTATAACGGGTCAGTTAACCATTACTTCCTCTGCGATCGTGGCCGTTTTGGTTACGGCTATGTAAACCGTAAGGACCGCCCACGTCAGGCCCTGTTGCGAAATGGCTCGCTTAACGCCGGTGTAGATGCTGCACTGGATAAAGCCGCCGAGCTCCTGCGCGGACGTAAAGTCATTGGTATCGGCTCTCCTCGCGCTAGCCTGGAAAGCAACTATGCCTTGCGTGAACTGGTAGGCGCGGATAACTACTACAGCGGCATGGCCAAGCATGAGCTGGAAAATGTCCGCCTTGTTCTAGATGCCCTACGTAACAGCCCGCTTCCGGTACCGACCATCCGCGATATCGAGAACCATGATGCGGTGTTGGTACTAGGTGAAGACCTAACCCAAACAGCAGCACGTGTTGCACTAGCGGTTCGTCAGGCCGCCAAGGGCAAGGCAACGGATATTGCAGCGGCAGCTCGTATCCCTGAATGGCATAAGGCTGCTGTTCAAACCATTGGTCAATCCAGCAAGAACCCTGTGTTCCTGGCTAGCCTGGCTGAAACACGTCTGGATGATATCGCTGCACAAACCATCCATGGCGCACCAGAGGATCTGGCCCGCTTCGGTTTTGCACTAGCAAACGCGCTTGATGCATCCGCCCCTGCCGTAGAAGGCTTGAGCGAAGAAGTAGCTCAGCAGGTCAAATTGGTAGCCGATACGCTGCTTAATGCTAAGCGCCCACTTATTATCTCCGGCACGTCGCTGGGTTCGAGAGCGCTGATCGAGGCCGCAGCCAACATCGCCAAAGCCTTGGCATTGAAGGAAAAGGCTGGCTCCTTGAGCCTTGTCGTTCCTGAAGCCAACAGCATGGGACTGGCTATCTTCGGCGGTGAATCCGTTGACGATGCCTTTGATGCTCTTGCTTCTGGAAAGGCAGATGCTTTGGTCGTGCTGGAAAACGATCTATTCCGCCGCACCGACGCTGCTCGTGTTGAGGAAGCACTTAAGGCCGTCAAGGCATTGATCGTTCTGGATCATCAACGTACCGCCACGGCTGAACGTGCAGACCTGATCTTACCGGCAGCCAGCTTTGCTGAAGGCGACGGCACACTGGTTAGCCAAGAAGGTCGCGCTCAGCGCTTCTTCCAGGTTTACGAGCCTACTTACTACGATCCAAGCAGCTTGATTCGTGAAGGTTGGCGCTGGCTACATGCGCTGCACAGCACCTTGCAGGGCAAGGCTGTGGACTGGACACAGCTGGATCAGGTTACCGAAGCCTGTGCGGCAAGCCATCCAAGCCTGGCTGGCATTCGCGATGCGGCGCCCAGCGCGTCCTTCCGAATCAAGGGACAGAAGCTTTCCCGTGAACCACACCGCTATAGTGGCCGTACCGCCATGCGCGCCAATATCAGCGTGCATGAACCCCGTACGCCTCAGGATATCGACTCTGCCTTTGCCTTCTCCATGGAAGGTTATTACGGCAGCGCCGAGCCACGTCAGCAGATCGCGTTTGCATGGTCTCCGGGCTGGAACTCACCGCAAGCCTGGAACAAGTTCCAGGACGAGGTAGGCGGTCATTTGCGTGCGGGCGATCCTGGTATTCGTCTGATCGAGTCTTCTGGCGACCGCCTAAGCTGGTTCAATACCATTCCGGCAGCCTACACGGCTCAGACGAACCAATGGAAAGCCGTACCGATCCATCATTTGTTCGGCAGCGAAGAGACCTCGGCTCGCTCGGAGACCTTCCAGGAGCGTATCCCCGAGGTTTACGTTGCGCTTGCAAAAGCGGATGCAGACCGTCTGGGCGTTAATCCTGGCACCAAGGTCAGCGTTACGGTTGCTGGTCAGGCGCTGAGTCTACCGCTGGTGGTCAAGCCTGGCCTGGCTGCCGGCCTGATCGGTTTGCCAGTAGGGTTTGAAGGCATCCCTACCCGCCTGGCGGGTCTTACCATCGATCGCGTTCAGGAGGCTGCGCAATGAGTTGGTTAACCCCTTCCGTCATCGCCATTATCCTGGCCGTCGTGAAGGCCATCGTGATCCTGCTTGCCGTAGTGATTTGCGGCGCGCTGCTCAGTTGGGTCGAGCGTCGTCTGCTCGGCCTCTGGCAGGACCGTCACGGCCCAAACCGTGTAGGTCCTTTCGGTGCATTCCAGTTGGGCGCCGATATGATCAAGATGTTCTTCAAGGAGGACTGGACACCACCATTTGCGGACAAGGTGACGTTCATGCTGGCACCCGTCATTGCGATGAGTGCCCTCTTGATCGCCTTTGCTGTAGTACCGATCACGCCAACCTGGGGCGTAGCAGACCTGAATATCGGCCTTCTATTCTTCTTTGCGATGGCTGGTCTTGCCGTGTATGCCGTGCTGTTCGCCGGCTGGTCGAGCAATAACAAGTTTGCCCTGCTTGGCAGCATGCGCGCTTCGGCACAAACAGTGTCCTACGAAGTATTCATGGGCCTTTCGCTCATGGGCGTCGTAGCTGTAACCGGCTCCTTCAACATGCGTGACATCGTTGAAGCACAGCATCAGGGTTTGTGGTTCATCATTCCGCAATTCTTCGGCTTTTGTACATTTTTTATTGCAGGTGTAGCGGTTACTCACCGCCACCCCTTCGATCAGCCTGAAGCAGAACAGGAACTGGCAGATGGTTACCACGTGGAATATGCCGGCATGAAGTGGGGCATGTTCTTCGTAGGTGAATACATTGGCATCGTGCTGGTGTCTGCTCTGCTCGTCACGCTGTTCTTTGGTGGCTGGCATGGTCCGCTGTTACCACCCTTTATCTGGTTCGCCTTGAAGACTGCGTTCTTCATCATGCTGTTCATTCTGCTACGTGCCTCTATCCCACGTCCGCGCTATGACCAGGTAATGGCGTTCAGCTGGAAGGTATGCCTGCCGTTGACCCTGATCAATCTGCTCGTCACCGGAGCCGTGGTGCTTTACAACGCCACGCCCGTCGCGGTTTAGTGAGGAGACCGTCCATGTTTAAAGAAATCATTAACGTCATACATGGTACTGGGACTCAGCTACGCAGCCTGCTGATGGTCTTTTCCCATGCCTTCAGAAAGCGTGACACCCTGCAGTACCCGGAAGAGCAGGTCTATCTGCCTCCCCGATACCGCGGGCGAATCGTACTGACGCGCGACCCCGACGGCGAGGAGCGATGTGTAGCCTGCAACCTGTGCGCAGTAGCATGCCCGGTAGGCTGTATTTCTCTGCAGAAAACCGAAGCAGAAGATGGTCGCTGGTATCCGGAGTTTTTCCGGATCAACTTCTCACGCTGCATCTTCTGCGGCATGTGTGAAGAGGCTTGCCCTACTACTGCAATTCAGCTGACACCGGACTTCGAAATGTGTGAGTACGATCGCCAGAACCTGGTGTATGAGAAGGAACACCTTCTTATTTCCGGACCTGGTAAGTACCCGGACTACAACTTCTATCGCGTTGCCGGTATGTCCATTGCGGGCAAACCAAAGGGTGCTGCGAAGAACGAGGCCGAGCCGATCAACGTCAAGAGCCTGCTGCCCTAAGGACGGAAAGATGGAATTTGCTTTCTATTTCGCTGCTGGTGTCGCCGTACTGGCTACGTTCAGGGTAATCACCAATCATAACCCGGTGCACGCCCTGCTCTACCTCATCATCTCCCTACTGGCTGTAGCGATGACCTTTTTCAGCTTGGGCGCTCCGTTCGCAGGTGCTCTAGAGGTCATCGTATACGCAGGTGCCATTATGGTGCTGTTTGTCTTCGTAGTGATGATGCTCAACCTTGGCCCTGCGGCTGTCGAGCAGGAACGCAAGTGGCTGACGCCTAATATATGGATTGGCCCGTCGATTCTGGCCATTGCGTTACTGGTCGAGCTGTTGCTGGTATTGGGCAGAATGCCTGGCGGCAACACCATCGGCCACACAACGGTTGACGCAAAAGCGGTAGGTATCAGCTTGTTTGGACCTTATCTGCTGGCGGTTGAACTGGCTTCGATGCTGCTACTGGCTGCCCTGGTTGCGGCCTACCACCTGGGCCGGCAACAAGACGTCAAAGGCGTCGGCGAGTAACCCGTTAAGGAATGGACCTATGAATGCGATACCTTTGGAACATGGCTTGGCACTTGCCGGCGCGTTGTTCGCCTTGGGTCTGGTTGGCCTGATGGTACGGCGCAATATCCTGTTCATATTGATGAGTTTGGAAATCATGATGAATGCCTCTGCCTTGGCTTTTGTCGTGGGCGGGAGTCGTTGGGGCCAACCTGACGGCCAGGTGATGTTCATTCTGGTGTTAAGCCTTGCGGCGGCTGAGGCCAGCATTGGCCTTGCGATCCTGCTGCAACTCTATCGCCGTTTCCATACCCTCGATGTCGATGCTGCCAGCGAGATGCGCGGATGAACCTGCTACCTCTTACTTTCGTTTTTCCTCTCATTGGCTTTGTACTGCTGGCGTTTTCCCGCAGTCGCTGGTCGGAAAACCTGTCTGCACTAATCGGCGTAGGCTCCGTAGGGCTTTCTGCTCTGACGACCGCCTGGGTCACCTGGCAGTTTCTTTCCAGCCCTCCACCTGAGGGGGCTGTCACCCAAGTCCTATGGAACTGGATGACGGTCGATGGCTTTGCGCCCAATATTGCTCTGTACCTGGATGGCCTCTCGGTGACCATGCTCTGTGTGGTAACCGGCGTAGGCTTTCTGATCCACTTATTCGCCTCCTGGTACATGCGTGGCGAAGCAGGCTATGCGCGCTTTTTCGCCTATACCAACCTGTTCGTGGCGAGCATGTTGTTCCTGGTACTGGGCGATAACCTGCTCTTTCTTTACTTCGGTTGGGAAGGTGTAGGCCTGTGCAGTTATCTGCTGATCGGCTTCTACTACAGCGAACGTGCCAACGGTAACGCAGCACTCAAGGCCTTTATCGTGACTCGCGTGGGTGACGTGTTCATGGCCTTTGGCATGTTTATCCTGTTCATGACCTTAGGCACTCTGGACATTCAGGAGCTGTTAGCTCGGGCACCAGATGTATTCACCATGAATGATCCGCTGCTCATGTTGGCTACGCTGATGTTACTAGGCGGCGCGGTAGGTAAGTCTGCCCAGCTGCCCCTGCAGACCTGGCTAGCCGATGCAATGGCGGGTCCGACACCTGTATCGGCGCTGATCCACGCCGCTACCATGGTGACCGCGGGCGTCTACCTGATCGCGCGCTGTCATGGCCTGTTTGAGCTGACGCCTTCAATCCTGCATCTTGTAGGTATCGTAGGCGCGGTTACGCTGGTGTTGGCAGGCTTTGCAGCACTCGTACAAACCGATATCAAGCGTATCCTTGCCTACTCCACCATGAGTCAGATTGGCTATATGTTCCTGGCCTTGGGTGTAGGTGCCTGGAGCGGTGCAATCTTCCACTTGATGACCCATGCATTTTTCAAGGCACTGCTGTTCCTTGCTTCCGGTTCGGTCATCCTGGCCTGCCATCACGAGCAAAACATCTTCAAGATGGGCGGCCTCTGGAAAAAGATTCCGCTGGCTTATGCAAGCTTCCTGGTGGGTGGTTCAGCGCTAGCAGCTCTACCGTTGCTGACTGCTGGTTTCTACTCTAAGGACGAGATCCTGTGGGAAGCCTTTGCTAGCGGTCATCAGAATCTGCTGATTGCAGGCTTGATTGGTGCCTTCCTGACGTCGATCTATACCTTCCGCCTCATCTTTATCGTGTTCCACGGTGAAGCCAAGACGGAGGCTCATGGCGGCCACGGTATCGCTCACCATTTGCCACTGATCGTGCTGATCATACTATCCACCTTTATCGGCGCCTGGATTACACCACCGCTGGCAGGTGTGCTTCCTGAATCAGCGGGTCATGCCGGTGGCGAAGCCAAGCACAGCCTGGAAATTGCTTCGGGCGCTATTGCGCTGGCTGGCATCCTGTTGGCAGCGCTGCTTTTCTTGGGCAAGCGTCGCTTTATCAATGCGCTTGCCAAAAGTGCTCCAGGCCGCTTCTTCGGCACTTGGTGGTACCACGCATGGGGCTTTGATTGGCTCTATAACTGGATCTTCGTGAAGCCTTACCTGGCTATTACCCACTTGCTGCGCAGCGATCCGATTGATAAAGCACTCGTTATCGTTCCGCTGCTGGCACGTGCCGGTAACCTCACGCTGAGCCTTACCGAGAATGGCCGCCTGCGTTGGTATGCCGCCTCCATCGTGGGTGGTGCAGTGCTGCTTCTTGCTGCACTGCTTCTGGCCTGACTTGAATCTACGAAAGGAATTGAGCCCGTCATGATTCTGCCTTGGCTAATCCTGATCCCCTTCATAGGCGGTCTGCTGTGCTGGCTGGGAGATCGCTCCGGCAATCTCCTGCCACGCTGGATTGCTCTATTAACCATGCTGCTTGAGCTAGTCCTGGGCCTGTGGGCCTGGTGGCATGGCGACTACAACCTAGCCCCTGCTCCGGGAGGCGAACAGGCCTGGGCGGTTGAGTTCCAGTATCCCTGGATCGAGCGCCTTGGTATCAGCCTGCACTTCGCCATGGACGGCCTATCGCTGCTTATGGTGCTGCTGACAGGTCTGCTGGGTCTTTTGGCCGTCGTCTGTTCCTGGCGCGAAATCCAAAAGCATGTTGGCTTCTTTCACCTGAACCTCTTGTGGATTCTGGGTGGAGTGGTTGGCGTGTTCCTGGCCATGGACCTGTTCCTGTTCTTCGTCTTCTGGGAAGTGATGCTGGTGCCGATGTATTTCCTCATCGCACTCTGGGGTCATAGCTCTGCCGACGGCAAGAAGAGCCGGATTACGGCAGCCACCAAGTTCTTCATCTTCACCCAGGCCAGCGGCTTGATCATGCTGGTAGCAATCGTGGCATTGGTACTGGTGAATTACAGCTCAACCGGTATCCTGACGTTTGAATATGAGGACCTGCTGAAAACGCAGATGGATCCAGCCACTGAGTACCTGCTCATGCTTGGTTTCTTCATTGCTTTCGCCGTGAAGCTGCCAGCCGTGCCGGTGCACTCGTGGTTGCCTGATGCTCATGCCCAGGCGCCTACTGCGGGTTCCGTCGACCTTGCCGGTATCCTGCTCAAGACAGCAGCCTACGGTATCCTACGCTTTGCCGTTCCGCTGTTCCCGAATGCTTCTGCCGAATTTGCACCTATTGCAATGTGGCTAGGTATCATCGGTATCTTCTACGGTGCGTTCCTATCTTTTGCACAAACCGACATCAAACGCCTTGTGGCTTACTCCAGCGTTTCGCACATGGGCTTTGTATTGATCGGCATCTACTCCGGCAGCTTGCATGCTCTGCAGGGTGTGGTCGTTCAGATGATTGCCCACGGTCTTTCTGCTGCCGGCCTGTTTATCTTGTGCGGCCAGCTCTATGAGCGTCTGCATACCCGCGACATGCGGGAGATGGGCGGGCTATGGGGTCGTCTCCCTTATCTACCGGCCCTCAGTCTGTTCTTCGCGTCGGCATCACTGGGCCTGCCGGGTACCGGCAACTTCGTGGGCGAGTTCCTGATTCTGATGGGTGCATTCCCAATGGTGCCAGTGACAGTCGTCATTGCTACATTTGGTCTGGTAGCCGCCTCGGTGTATTCATTGATCATGATTCACCGTGCGTACTTCGGTCCCGCCAAGTCAGACGCGCCACTGCCAGGCCTTAACGCACGGGAGATGTCTATGGTGTTACTCCTGGTAGGCCTGCTTATCCTTCTGGGTGTCTATCCGCAGCCCATACTGGATACGTCTGCAGCCAGCATGAACGGTGTGCACCAGTGGCTCGGTACGGCCTTCTCTTCCATCGTTTCTGCCCGGTAGTCGCGCCATGACTTTTACAACGGAACATTTCATCGCACTTCTGCCGCTCCTCATCACTGGCCTTACAGCCATCGTAGTGATGTTGGCGATAGCCTGGCGGCGCAGTCATACCGTAATTCCGACCTTGTCGGTCATCGGCCTGAACCTGGCCTTGCTTTCCATCGTGTACTCGATGCGCGTGGGTGACATTGATGTCACCAGCCTTATGCGTATAGATGGTTATACGCACTTTTATATAGCGCTTATCCTGGTGGCTACGCTGGCATGCATGACCTTGTCACATGCCTATATGGAGAAATATTCAAGCAACCGCGAAGAGCTTTATTTGCTGCTGCTTCTTTCCTGCACCGGTGGTATCGTGCTCGTCAGCGCCCAGCATCTGGCCTCGTTGTTCATTGGGCTGGAGCTTTTGTCCGTACCGGTTTATGGCCTGGTAGCCTACTCGTATTTCAATCGCCGCTCCCTCGAAGCCGGCATGAAGTACCTGGTGCTGTCCGCTGCTGGTTCGGCCATTTTGCTGTTCGGTATGGCGCTGTTGTACGCGCAATCAGGCACGTTGAGCTTTAGCGGTATTGGTGCACAACTGGCTCAGCAGGCCTCTGCGGGGCTGTTGCTGGAAATAGGTATAGGCATGATGTTTGTTGGCCTAGCCTTTAAACTCTCACTCGTTCCCTTCCATCTGTGGACACCCGACGTGTACGAAGGCGCACCTGCTCCTGTCGGTGCCTTCCTGGCTACTGCCAGCAAGGTCGCTGTCTTTGCAGTTGTGGTACGGATGTTCCAGACCATGCCGGCAGCCTTGAACGATACCTGGTTGCACAGTCTGGTTGGCTTTATCGCCATCATCTCCATTATGGTGGGCAACCTTCTGGCACTGATGCAAAGCAACCTCAAGCGCCTGTTGGGTTACTCATCCATTGCGCACTTCGGTTACCTGCTCGTAGCATTGGCCGCCAGCAAAGGTTTGGCTGTCGAAGCAATTGGTGTGTATCTGGTTACTTATGTTGTAACCAGCCTGGGTGCCTTTGGTGTTGTGGTGCTTATGTCCAGCCCCAGTAATGGCGAGCGTGATGCCGATGCGCTTTTCGAGTATCGCGGCCTTTTCTGGAGACGTCCTTATCTTACCGCCGTATTAACAGTGATGATGTTGTCCCTTGCCGGTATTCCCCTCACGGCGGGCTTTATCGGTAAGTTCTACATTATTACTGTAGGTGTTGAATCCAAACTGTGGTGGCAAACAGCGGCTGTGGTGTTAGGTAGTGCTATCAGCTTGTTCTATTACTTGCGTGTCATGGTAACCATGTATCTGGTTCAACCGGGCCTGAGTCGTCACGACGCACCCATGAACTGGGGCGAGCGTGTGGGAGGCGTCATGTTGATTGCTATCGCAGCGCTGACACTACTGCTGGGTGTTTACCCTCAACCGTTGCTACAAGTGCTTCAACATACAGGTCTGTAAGGACCGTCCATAAAAAAGCCCCATTTGTGAACTGACCCCCGAAAGTTGGACACAACCTTCGGGGGTTTCTTTATGGCGAAATACTCGCTTCAGTTCAAACTCATGGTTGTTCGGGATTACCTGGAAAGCGCTGATGGCTTCAGCAGGGTTTCGCATCGGCATCAGGTGGAGAGAAGCCTAGTCCGCACCTGGGTTGCGGCCTTTCAGCAGCATGGCGAAGCAGGCCTCATACCCACTCGATCTCATTACACTACGGCTTTCAAGCTCACTGTTCTCAAGCGACTATATGAAGAAAGCTTGTCCTACCGTCAGGC
>NZ_BMNW01000014.1 GCF_014646755.1 Pseudomonas asuensis
GTTGTTACCCTGATCGCTCCGATCGCCATGGAAGAAGGTCTGCGCTTCGCAATTCGCGAAGGCGGCCGTACCGTAGGCGCCGGCGTGGTTGCCAAGATCGTCGAGTAATATCGACGTTCGTCTAGAGAAGGCCCTTCGGGGCCTTTTCTGCTTTGTCTATTATTGACACCCCTCTGGCGTCTCTATAGAATTGCGCCTCCTTTTATCGGGCATATTCTGCCTGAGGGGAAAGCTTGGAGTCTGAGGTCAAATGCAAAACCAACAAATCCGTATTCGGTTGAAGGCTTTTGATCATCGCCTGATTGATCAGTCCACCCAGGAAATCGTGGAAACCGCGAAGCGTACTGGGGCTCAGGTGCGTGGTCCGATTCCTCTGCCTACCCGCAAGGAACGTTACACTGTGCTGATTTCTCCGCACGTCAACAAGGATGCACGTGACCAGTACGAAATTCGTACTCACAAGCGTGTGCTGGATATTGTCCAGCCAACGGATAAAACCGTTGATGCGCTGATGAAGCTCGACCTTGCTGCTGGTGTAGAAGTACAAATCAGCCTCGGCTAAAACCTTGGGGTTTTAGTCGTGTAACGCTCTGAAATGGGCGGCCATAGCGGGTGAAAGCCCCGTACACTCAAGAGGTTTATACAATGACTATTGGTGTAGTCGGTCGTAAGTGCGGCATGACCCGCGTTTTCACCGAGGAAGGTGTTTCCGTTCCGGTTACAGTCATCGAGATTGAGCCGAATCGTGTTACACAGATGAAGGTAGAAGATACTGATGGCTATCGTGCTGTTCAAGTAACAGTCGGTGAGCGTCGTGCTTCTCGTGTCAGCAAGGCTCAGGCAGGTCACTTTGCCAAGGCAAGCGTTGCTGCTGGTCGTAGCGTTCTTGAATTCCGTCTTGAAGAAGGCGAATACAACGCTGGTGATCAGATCACAGTTGATATATTCCAGGCTGGACAGCTAGTCGATGTGACTGGTCAGTCTAAAGGTAAGGGCTATGCCGGTACCATTAAGCGCTGGAACTTCCGTGGTCAAGATAATACTCACGGTAACTCCGTTTCTCACCGCGCACCTGGCTCTATCGGCCAGTGCCAGACTCCTGGTCGAGTGTTCAAGGGCAAGAAAATGTCCGGTCACCTGGGTGCTGAGCGTGTAACTGTGCAGTCCCTTGAAATTGTCCGTGTTGATGCTGAGCGCAACCTGTTGCTGGTCAAGGGTGCCATTCCTGGCGCGCCTGGCGGTGATGTGGTTGTTCGTCCTGCAGCCAAGGCTCGCGGTTAAGAGGGGAACGGAACATGCAACTTAATGTAAATGGCTCACAGGCTATCGAAGTCTCTGAGCGCGCCTTTGGCGGCGAATTCAACGAGACTCTAGTTCATCAGGCAGTAGTTGCCTATATGGCTGGCGGTCGTCAGGGTACTCGCGCTCAGAAGACTCGCTCTGAAGTGTCCGGTGGCGGTAAAAAGCCCTGGCGTCAAAAGGGCAGCGGCCGTGCTCGTGCGGGTACTATTCGTAGCCCAATCTGGCGTGGCGGTGGTACCACCTTTGCTGCTAAGCCGCAAAATCATGAGCAAAAGCTCAATAAAAAGATGTACCGTGCTGCGCTGCGCTCCATTCTGGCAGAGCTGGTACGTCTGGATCGTCTGGTCGTAGTAGACGAGTTTTCTATCGATGCCCCTAAGACTAAAGGGCTGGTAAACAAGCTTGACGGCCTTGGCCTGAAAGATGTCCTGATCGTAACTGATAATGTCGATCAGAACCTTTACTTGGCTGCCCGCAACCTACCTTTCGTTGATGTTCGTGATGTGCAGGGCTCTGATCCTGTTAGTCTGATCGCATATGACAAGGTTTTGGTCACAGTGTCTGCCGTGAAGAAATTCGAGGAGCTGCTGGGATGAACCAGGAACGTGTATTCAAGGTACTGCTTGGTCCGCACATCTCCGAGAAGGCAACTGTGCTGGCGGAAAACCAAAAGCAGTTCATTTTTAAGGTTGCTACCGATGCAACCAAGCTGGAAATCAAAAAAGCGGTCGAACAACTGTTTGACGTCAAAGTGCGTAGTGTTAGCACCCTGAACGTAAAGGGTAAAACTAAGCGTACTGCACGTGGTCTGGGCAAGCGTAACGATTGGAAGAAGGCATACATTGCTCTCCAGCCGGGCCAGGACCTTGATTTCTCCAGCAATGCTGAGTAAGTAAGGGGGCATCATGGCAATCGTAAAATGTAAGCCGACCTCCGCTGGCCGCCGTTTCGTGGTCAAGGTTGTCAATAATGATCTGCACAAGGGCGCCCCATATGCTCCTCTTCTAGAGAAGCAGGGTAAGTCCGGTGGCCGTAATAACAACGGTCGTATCACCACTCGTCACAAGGGTGGCGGTCATAAGCAGCACTACCGCCTGGTAGATTTTCGTCGCGATAAGGATGGGATTCCTGCGGTTGTTGAGCGTCTAGAGTACGATCCAAACCGTACTGCTCACATTGCGCTGTTAAAGTATGCTGATGGCGAGCGTCGTTATATTATCGCTCCGAAAGGTGTAGCTGCTGGTGATCAGCTGATCTCTGGTGCAGGTGCGCCGATCAAGGCTGGTAACAGCCTGCCGCTGCGTAACATTCCAGTGGGTAGCACTGTTCATGGTATCGAGCTTAAGCCAGGTAAGGGTGCTCAGATTGCACGCTCCGCTGGTGCATCTGCTCAACTGGTTGCTCGTGAGGGTGCTTATGTAACCTTGCGTCTGCGTTCCGGTGAAATGCGTAAGGTATTGAGTGAATGCCGTGCGACGTTGGGTGAAGTATCCAACACTGAGCACAGCCTGCGCTCCCTGGGTAAAGCAGGTGCTAAGCGCTGGCGCGGTGTTCGCCCAACTGTTCGTGGTGTGGCGATGAACCCTGTCGATCACCCGCATGGTGGTGGTGAGGGTCGTACCTCCGGTGGCCGTCATCCAGTGTCTCCATGGGGCTTCCCGACCAAGGGCGCGAAGACCCGTGCGAACAAGCGCACTGACAAGATGATCGTCCGTCGCCGCAAGTAATGAATTGAGGATACGACTGTGCCACGCTCTCTTAAGAAAGGTCCTTTTATCGATCTTCACCTATTGAAGAAGATCGAAGTTGCGGTAGAAAAAAACGATCGTAAGCCAATTAAAACTTGGTCGCGTCGTTCGATTGTTCTTCCGCAGATGGTTGGTCTGACCATTGCTGTACATAACGGCCGTCAGCATGTTCCGGTGCTAGTCAACGAAGACATGGTTGGTCATAAACTCGGCGAGTTCGCTGCTACCCGCACTTATCGCGGTCATGCGGCTGACAAGAAAGCCAAGCGTTAAGGGGTAAGGAAAGATGGAAGTAGCCGCTAAGCTGTCGGGCGCTCGAATCTCTGCCCAGAAAGCCCGCTTGGTCGCCGACCAGATCCGCGGGAAGAAGGTGGGCGAGGCGCTCAACCTCCTGGCTTTCAGCAGTAAGAAAGCTGCCGAGATCATGAAGAAAGTGCTGGAGTCGGCTGTTGCCAACGCCGAGCATAACGAAGGCGCAGACGTAGATGACCTAAAAGTCTCTACAGTTTTCGTCAACGAAGGGCGTTCGCTGAAGCGCATCATGCCGCGCGCCAAAGGTCGTGCTGATCGCATCGTGAAGCGGTCTTGCCATATCACGGTCAAGGTTGCGGACAAGTAACGGAGTCGATCAGATGGGTCAGAAAGTACATCCCAATGGCATTCGCCTGGGCATCGTCAAGGAGCATACTTCCGTTTGGTATGCAGATAAGCGCACTTATGCTGATTATCTGCTTGCTGACCTGAAGGTCCGTCGGTATCTCCAAGACAAACTAAAAAGCGCGTCCGTAAGCCGTATCGATATCCATCGTCCGGCTCAAACTGCACGCATTACTATCCACACCGCTCGTCCCGGTATCGTTATCGGTAAGAAAGGTGAGGATGTAGAAAAGCTGCGTCAGGACCTGACCAAGCAAATGGGTGTGCCAGTGCACATCAATATCGAAGAGATCCGCAAGCCGGAGCTCGACGGTGCGCTGGTTGCGCAAAGCGTAGCTCAGCAGCTCGAGCGTCGTGTGATGTTCCGTCGCGCTATGAAGCGTGCGGTCCAAAGCGCGATGCGTCTTGGCGCCAAAGGCATCAAGATCCAGGTGAGTGGTCGTCTTGGCGGAGCAGAGATTGCTCGTACCGAGTGGTATCGCGAAGGTCGTGTGCCTCTGCACACACTGCGTGCCGATATCGACTACGCAACTGCGGAAGCACACACCACTTATGGTGTGATCGGTGTGAAGGTTTGGATCTTCAAGGGTGAGGTCATTGGTGGCCGCCAGGAAGAGCTTAAGCCTGTAGCTCCTGCTCCGCGTAAAAAAGCTGCTAAGTAAGGAGTACGCATCATGCTGCAACCCAAGCGTACGAAATTCCGCAAGCAGATGACCGGCCATAACCGTGGCTTGGCTCATCGCGGTAGTAAAGTAAGTTTTGGCGAATATGCGCTTAAAGCTGTTGGCCGTGGCCGTCTTACTGCTCGTCAAATCGAAGCAGCTCGTCGTGCCCTAACGCGTCACGTTAAGCGTGGCGGTAAAATCTGGATCCGTGTGTTCCCGGACAAGCCTGTTACCAAAAAGCCCCTTGAAGTACGTATGGGTAAAGGTAAGGGTAGCGTTGAGTACTGGGTAGCCCAGATCCAGCCGGGCAAGGTCCTCTACGAGATCGAGGGTGTTTCTGAAGTTCTGGCTCGTGAGGCTTTTGCTCTCGCAGCTGCCAAGCTTCCAATTGAAACCTCCTTTGTTAAGCGGACGGTGATGTAATGAAAGCGCAAGAATTACGTGAGAAATCCGTCGAGGAGCTGAACGAGCAGCTTCTTAGCCTGCTGCGTGACCAGTTCAATCTGCGTATGCAGAAGGCAACTGGCCAATTGGGGCAGTCTCACATGCTCTCGCAAGTGAAGCGCGACATTGCTCGTGTCAAGACTGTGCTGAACCAGCAAGCAGGTAAGTGATCATGGCTGAAGCTGAAAAGACCGTCCGTACACTGACCGGCCGAGTGGTCAGTGACAAAATGGACAAAACCATCACCGTATTGATTGAGCGTCGCGTTAAGCACCCGATCTACGGTAAATACGTCAAGCGTTCCACTAAGCTGCACGCCCACGACGAAAACAATCAGTGCCGCGCTGGTGACCTTGTCACCATTCGTGAAACTCGCCCTCTGGCAAAGACCAAGGCGTGGACGCTGGTTGATGTCGTCGAGCGCGCCGTACAAGTGTAAGGGTGAAGAGCCATGATTCAGACTCAATCCATGCTCGATGTGGCCGATAACAGCGGCGCTCGTCGTGTTATGTGCATCAAGGTGCTGGGTGGTTCGCATCGCCGCTACGCAGGTATCGGCGACATCATCAAGGTCACCGTTAAAGAAGCCATTCCTCGCGGAAAGGTGAAAAAGGGCCAGGTGATGACGGCTGTTGTGGTGCGTACCAAGCACGGTGTGCGTCGTACTGACGGTTCCATCATTCGTTTCGACGGTAATGCTGCTGTTCTTTTGAACAACAAGCAGGAGCCTATCGGTACCCGTATCTTTGGGCCGGTGACGCGTGAACTTCGTTCTGAGAAGTTCATGAAGATCGTCTCCCTTGCCCCCGAAGTGCTGTAAGGAGTATCCGTCATGCAAAAGATTCGTCGTGACGATGAAGTAATCGTCATCGCAGGCAAGGATAAGGGCAAGCGTGGTAAGGTGCTCAAGGTTTTAGCTGATGACCGTTTGGTTGTTGGTGGTGTAAATCTTGTCAAGCGTCACACCAAGCCTAACCCCATGCTGGGCGCGCAAGGTGGCATTGTTGAGAAGGAAGCTCCTCTGCATGTCTCCAACGTTGCTATCTTCAATCCTGAAACCAGCAAGGCTGACCGCGTAGGTTTCAAGGTCGAAGACGGTAAAAAAATCCGTATCTTTAAGTCGAACCAGAAAGCGGTTCAGGCTTAAGGTTGCTAGGTAGATCACCATGGCACGATTGAAAGAAGTTTATCGGAAGGACATCGCGCCCAAGCTGAAAGAACAGCTTCAGCTGGCTAATGTGATGGAAGTTCCACGTATCACTAAGATCACCCTGAATATGGGTGTTGGTGAGGCGGTAGGTGATAAGAAAATTATCGACAATGCGTTGGCCGACCTCGAGAAAATCGCGGGTCAGAAGCCTGTTGTAACTTATGCGCGTAAGTCGATTGCTGGTTTCAAAATCCGTGACGGTTGGCCAATTGGCGTTAAAGTAACTCTGCGTAGCGATCGCATGTATGAGTTCCTTGATCGTCTGTTGGCAATCTCGCTGCCGCGTGTTCGTGACTTCCGTGGTCTGAACGCTAAGTCCTTTGATGGTCGCGGTAATTACAGCATGGGTGTTAAAGAGCAGATTATCTTCCCGGAAATCGATTATGATAAAATCGATGCGCTCCGTGGCATGGATATCACTCTGACTACAACTGCTCGTTCGGACGAAGAAGGGCGTGCACTGCTTCGTGCATTTAACTTCCCGTTCCGTAACTGATAGGAGTTACCTATGGCTAAGCAGAGCATGAAGAACCGTGAGCTGAAGCGTCAGCAAACGGTCGCTAAGTTTGCAGCGAAGCGCGCTGAGCTGAAGACAACTATTGCTAACCCTAACACTTCTCCAGAAGATCGTTGGGCTGCACAGGTTGCTCTACAGAAGCAGCCCCGTGACGCTAGCGCCAGTCGTTTACGTAATCGCTGCCGTCTGACTGGACGTCCTCACGGTGTATACCGTAAGTTCGGTCTATCGCGTATTATGTTGCGTGAAGCTGCAATGCGTGGTGATGTTCCAGGTCTGGTCAAGGCTAGCTGGTAATATCGCAGCAAATTTGTAGTAAGTTAACGAATCAAGCCCCTTTTGGGGCTTGATTCGTTTTTATATGCCTATTAGAATATCCGGCTCGCCCGAGTCCGCGTGTTTTGGTTGGGCAGTTTCAGAGCTATAGGCTCATTTATGCATTTAGGAGCTACAAGCCCATGAGTATGCAGGACCCGTTAGCAGATATGCTAACTCGTATCCGTAATGCCCAGATGGCTGAAAAGTCCGTCGTAAGCATGCCTTCTTCCAAGCTGAAGGTGGCAGTGGCTAAAGTCCTCAAAGACGAAGGCTATATCGCGGGTTTTCAGGTCAGCACGGAAATTAAGCCACTGCTGTCCATCGAATTAAAGTACTTCGAAGGCAAGCCTGTAATCGAAGAGCTTAAGCGTTCTAGCCGTCCTGGCCTACGCCAGTACAAATCTGTTGACCAGTTGCCGAAAGTACGCGGTGGCCTGGGTGTGTCGATCGTTTCCACCAACAAAGGTGTGATGACGGATCGTGCAGCCCGGGCTGCTGGTGTTGGCGGCGAAGTGCTCTGCACTGTTTTCTAAGGGGAAGAAGCATGTCTCGCGTTGCTAAAAACCCCGTTAAGCTCCCTGCTGGCGTTGAAATCAACCTGGCTGGTCAACAGCTTTCTATCAAGGGTTCCAAAGGCTCTCTGGAGCTGAAGGTGCATCCTTCTGTTGAAGTTTCTCAAGAGTCCGGCGAGCTCCGGTTTGCTGCCCGCAACGGCGATCAGCAGACTCGTGCTATGGCTGGTACGACACGCGCTCTGGTTAACAATATGGTCATTGGCGTTAGCCAAGGCTTCGAGCGTAAACTTCAGCTGGTTGGTGTGGGTTACAAAGCTCAGGCCAAGGGCCAAGTTCTTTCGCTTTCCCTGGGCTTCTCTCATCCGGTCGACTATGAATTGCCGCAAGGCATCACTGCTGAAACCCCGAGCCAGACTGATATCCTGATTAAGGGTATTGATAAGCAGCTTGTTGGGCAAGTGGCAGCAGAGATTCGTGATTTCCGTCCGCCAGAGCCGTACAAAGGCAAAGGTGTACGTTATTCCGACGAAGTCGTTCGCCGTAAAGAAGCCAAGAAAAAGTAGGGCATAGCAAATGAGCGTAAAGAAAGAAACTCGACTGCGTCGCGCTCGCAAGGCACGCCTGAGAATGCGCGAGCTGGAAACTGTACGCCTATGCGTATACCGTTCCTCTCAGCATATCTATGCCCAGGTCATCGCGGCCGATGGCAGCAAAGTCCTGGCCAGTGCATCGACTTTGGACAAGGATCTGCGCGAAGGCGCAACCAGCAATATCGAAGCGGCGCAAAAGGTCGGCAAGCTGGTAGCAGAGCGTGCCAAAGCGGCTGGCGTTACTCAGGTAGCGTTTGATCGTTCTGGCTTCAAGTATCATGGTCGCGTTAAGGCGCTGGCCGATGCCGCTCGTGAAGGCGGGCTGGAGTTCTAAGTCATGGCAAACAACGATCAAAAGCGCGACGAAGGTTACATTGAGAAGCTTGTTCAAGTTAACCGCGTTGCTAAAACCGTAAAAGGTGGCCGCATTTTTGCCTTTACTGCACTAACTGTAGTAGGTGATGGCAAGGGCCGTGTTGGTTTTGGCCGTGGCAAGGCTCGTGAAGTTCCTGCTGCGATCCAAAAAGCTATGGAAGCTGCGCGCCGTAATATGATTCAGGTTGATCTGAACGGTAACACGCTGCAGTACCCTGTGAAGTCTTCTCACGGCGCATCCAAAGTGTTTATGCAGCCCGCTTCTGAAGGTACAGGTATCATCGCTGGCGGTGCTATGCGTGCTGTTCTAGAGGTGGCTGGTGTTCAGAACGTTCTGGCTAAGTGCTATGGCTCCACTAACCCAGTAAACGTGGTTTACGCTACGTTTGAAGGTTTGAAGCATATGCAATCGCCTGATTCGGTTGCAGCTAAGCGTGGCAAGAGTGTCGAGGAGATTCTCTAATCATGGCTACTTCAACTGTTAAAGTTACTCTGATCAAGAGCGTGAATGGCCGTTTGGCTAATCACAAGGCTTGTGTCAAAGGTCTAGGCCTGCGTCGCATTGGTCATACCGTCGAGGTTCTGGATACTCCAGAAAACCGCGGCATGATTAATAAGGCTTACTATTTACTGCGTGTGGAGGGTTAAGTTATGAAACTTAACGATCTACGTTCCGCTCCTGGTGCGCGTCGCGAGAAGCTACGTCCAGGCCGTGGCATCGGTAGCGGTCTGGGTAAGACTGGCGGCCGTGGCCACAAAGGTGCTACTTCCCGCTCCGGTGGTAAGGTTGCTCCAGGTTTTGAGGGTGGCCAACAGCCCCTTCACCGTCGTCTGCCTAAGTTCGGTTTCGTGTCGCTGAAAGCTCTTGACCGTGCCGAAGTTCGTACTTCTGAGCTGGCTAAGGTCGAAGGTGGTGTGATCACCTTGCAAGCGCTGAAAGATGCCAACGTTATCAATCGTAGCATTGTACGCGTTAAGGTCGTTCTCTCTGGCGAAATCGGTCGTGCCGTTACCCTAAAGGGCATTCCTGCCACTAAGGGTGCACGTGCGGCTATCGAAGCAGCTGGCGGTAAGATCGAGGAATAAATGGCTAAGCAAGGTTCTCTCTCTGCGCTCAGTAATGGCGGTTTGTCGGAACTGTGGGCGCGCTTGCGCTTTCTGTTTCTTGCAATCATCGTTTATCGAATTGGTGCGCATATTCCAGTTCCAGGTATAAATCCTGACCAACTGGCTGCACTGTTTCGGCAGAACGAGGGGACCATTCTTAGCCTGTTCAACATGTTCTCTGGCGGTGCGCTGGAGCGGATGAGTATTTTTGCTCTTGGGATCATGCCGTATATTTCAGCATCGATCATCATGCAGCTTCTCACCGCTGTCAGCCCACAGCTAGAGCAGTTGAAGAAAGAAGGCGAGTCTGGTCGCCGCAAGATCAGCCAGTACACTCGCTATGGCACGCTCGTACTTGCGTTAGTTCAAGCTACGGGCATGTCTGTAGGGCTGGCGAGTCAAGGCGTAGCCTTTTCAGCTGGGTTCAGCTTCTATTTTGTTGCTGTTACCACATTTGTTGCAGGCGCGCTTTTCATGATGTGGTTAGGTGAGCAGATAACCGAGCGCGGTGTCGGCAATGGGATTTCCATGCTGATCTTCTCGGGAATTGTTGCTGGCTTACCGCGGGCGATTGGCCAATCCTTCGAATCTGCTCGTCAAGGCGATATCAATATTTTCGCTCTGATAGCTGTAGGTCTGGTTGCTGTTGCTATCATTGCGTTCGTGGTCTTCATCGAGCGCGGCCAGCGTCGTATTGCTGTTCATTATGCTAAGCGTCAGCAAGGCCGTAAGGTGTTTGCAGCGCAAAACAGCCATTTGCCACTGAAAGTAAATATGGCGGGTGTTATTCCTGCTATCTTTGCAAGTAGCATATTGCTGTTCCCGGCTTCGCTAGGGTCGTGGTTTGGTCAGTCTCAAGGTTTTGGTTGGCTTCAGGATATGGCTCAAGCCATTGCACCTGGACAGCCACTCAATATTCTGCTGTTTAGTGCAGGGATTATTTTCTTCTGCTTCTTCTATACAGCTCTAATGTTTAACCCTAAAGACGTTGCCGAGAACCTAAAAAAGTCTGGTGCGTTTATTCCAGGAATCCGTCCTGGTGAGCAGTCTGCACGTTATATAGATGGCGTGCTGACGCGTTTGACCATGTTCGGCGCCCTGTATATGACGGCGGTCTGCTTGTTACCCCAATTTTTGGTGGTTGCAGCCAACGTGCCGTTTTACCTTGGCGGGACTTCGCTGCTGATCGTGGTTGTGGTGGTCATGGACTTTATGTCTCAGGTCCAATCACACCTTGTATCTCACCAGTATGAGTCTCTGATGAAGAAAGCCAACCTGAAGGGCTACGGCGGCGGAATGCTCCGCTAATCGCTACCCGTAAGGTTAAGGAGTTGGTGATGAAAGTTCGTGCATCGGTCAAAAAGCTGTGCCGTAACTGCAAAATCATCCGTCGCGACGGCGTCGTTCGGGTGATCTGCAGCGCGGAGCCGCGTCACAAGCAGCGCCAAGGCTGAGTGTGAATACACGCGTATAACCCGACAGCTAGTGTGCTGTCGGGTTGATCATTTTTTACTACAGCGTTAATATCTCGCGCCCTTTTCTTGGCTTCCAGGGCGTGGGTTGCTGTCACATGGAGTTTTTCTAGAATGGCCCGTATTGCAGGCGTTAACATTCCGGATAACAAGCATACTGTTATCTCGCTGACCTATATCTATGGTATTGGTCGCACTACTGCTCAGAATATCTGTGCGGCTACAGGCATCAGCCCGTCCGCCAAGATCAAGGAACTGAGCGACGAGCAGATTGATCAGCTGCGTAATGAAGTCGCTAAGCTCGTTACCGAAGGTGACCTGCGCCGCGAAATCAATATGAACATCAAGCGCTTGATGGACCTGGGTTGCTACCGTGGCCTTCGCCACCGTCGCGGTCTGCCGGTTCGTGGTCAGCGTACCAAGACCAACGCACGTACCCGTAAGGGCCCGCGTAAGCCGATCCGCAAGTAATCGCATCCGCGAATCGACAGGAATCTAGTCATGGCAAAACCTGCTGCTCGTCCTCGTAAAAAAGTCAAAAAGACAGTGGTCGATGGGATCGCCCATATCCACGCGTCTTTCAACAACACCATCGTAACCATTACTGATCGTCAGGGTAATGCGTTGTCCTGGGCTACTTCTGGTGGTTCCGGCTTCCGTGGCTCCCGTAAGAGCACTCCGTTCGCTGCACAGGTGGCAGCTGAGCGTGCCGGCCAGGCAGCTCTTGAGTACGGTCTCAAGAATCTTGACGTAAATGTCAAAGGCCCAGGCCCGGGCCGTGAGTCTGCAGTGCGTGCATTGAACGCCTGTGGTTACAAGATCGCCAGCATTACCGACGTGACGCCCATCCCGCATAATGGATGCCGTCCGCCGAAGAAGCGTCGCGTGTAATAGGAGACAGTAAGAGATGGCTCGTTACATTGGTCCCAAGTGCAAACTGTCCCGCCGTGAAGGCACCGATCTCTTCCTGAAGAGCGGTGTGCGCGCGATTGAATCCAAGTGCAATATTGAAACTGCTCCTGGAGCTCACGGTCAGCGTCGTGGTCGCTTATCCGACTATGGTCTGCAGCTACGTGAGAAGCAGAAAGTTCGTCGTATTTACGGTGTTCTTGAGCGTCAATTTGCTGGTTACTACAAAGAGGCTGCTCGTCGCAAAGGCGCGACAGGTGAAAACCTGCTGCAGCTGCTCGAGACTCGTTTAGATAACGTTGTTTATCGTATGGGTTTCGGCGCTACTCGTGCAGAGTCTCGCCAGCTGGTTTCTCACAAGTCCATTACTGTTAATGGTCAGACTGTAAATATCCCGTCCTACCAAGTTAAGCCTGGTGATGTGGTAGCAGTACGCGAGAAGGCAAAGAATCAACTGCGTATCGCCCAAGCTCTCGAGCTTTGCGCCCAGCGCGGTCGTGTTGAGTGGGTAGAAGTCGACTCTGAGAAGAAGTCTGGTACGTTCAAGAGCGTTCCGGCTCGTGCCGACCTTTCTGCCGACATCAACGAAAACCTGATTGTCGAGCTCTACTCCAAGTAAGGGCTAGAAAATAGGTGCATCCATGCAGAGTTCGGTAAATGAGTTCCTGACCCCCCGTCACATTGATGTGCAGGCGGTCAGTCCAACCCGCGCCAAAATTACGCTCGAGCCTCTCGAGCGCGGTTTTGGTCATACCTTGGGCAACGCGCTTCGTCGCATTTTGTTGTCCTCCATGCCTGGCTGCGCGGTGGTCGAAGCCGAAATTGATGGCGTACTACACGAGTACAGCGCAATCGAAGGCGTGCAGGAAGACGTTATTGAAATCCTGCTTAACCTTAAAGGTCTGGCTATCAAGCTTCATGGTCGTGACGAGGTTACTCTGACTCTTTCCAAGAAAGGTCAGGGTCCCGTTTTGGCTTCCGACATTCAGCTAGAGCATGACGTTGAAATCGTCAACGGTGATCATGTCATTGCTCATCTAGCTGATAACGGCTCGCTAAATATGCGACTGAAGATTGCTCGTGGCCGTGGCTATGAGCCAGCTGATGCTCGTCAGAGCGAGGAAGACGAGACGCGTGCGATTGGTCGCCTGCAGCTCGATTCTTCTTTTAGTCCGGTTCGCCGTGTGGCCTATGTGGTCGAAAACGCTCGTGTTGAGCAGCGTACTAACCTGGATAAGCTGGTTCTAGATCTCGAGACCAACGGTACTCTTGACCCAGAAGAAGCTATCCGCCGTGCTGCAACCATCTTGCAACAGCAATTGGCTGCTTTCGTTGATCTTAAGGGCGACAGTGAGCCTGTTGTCGTTGAGCAGGAAGACGAAATTGATCCGATTCTGCTGCGTCCGGTTGATGACCTTGAACTGACCGTCCGCTCGGCTAACTGCTTGAAAGCTGAGAACATCTACTATATCGGTGATCTGATTCAGCGCACTGAAGTAGAGCTGCTCAAGACTCCTAACCTGGGTAAGAAATCTCTTACCGAGATCAAGGATGTCCTAGCTTCACGTGGTTTGTCGCTTGGCATGCGCCTGGACAACTGGCCCCCGGCAAGTCTTAAGAAGGACGATAAGGCTACAGCCTGATCGTTATTAGTCACCGAACGTTAGTTTGGTAAGGAATTTAACCATGCGTCATCGTAAAAGTGGTCGTCACCTGAACCGCACGAGCGCACACCGCAAGGCTATGTTCCAGAACATGGCTGTGTCGCTGTTCGAGCATGAACTGATCAAAACTACTCTTCCGAAAGCTAAGGAACTGCGCCGCGTTGCTGAGCCGCTGATCACTTTGGCTAAAGAAGACAGCGTAGCTAACCGTCGTTTAGCTTTCGATCGTACTCGTTCGAAAGCTGCCGTTGGTAAGCTGTTTAACGATCTGGGTAAGCGTTATGCGAACCGCCCAGGTGGTTATCTGCGTATTCTCAAGTGCGGCTTCCGCGCTGGTGATAACGCTCCTATGGCCTATGTTGAACTGATTGACCGTCCTATTGGCGGTGCAGTTGAGGCCGAATCCGCTGAGTAAGCGGTAAGCGTTATAAAAAGCCGGGCCTTGTGCCCGGCTTTTTTGTGGCTTTATCTATTGATTTTTCTATTAAAAAGCTAGATCTAATAAATTGGATCTACTGCCTCACTTTTAAGATACTTCTCTACAAGACGCGCTGACGCGCAATTGAAGGGAGAAGTTTCATGAGCCAGAACAATACGCTCACTACTGCTAGTGGCATTCCAGTTGCCGATAACCAGAACTCTCGCTCCGCAGGGGAGCGTGGCCCCTTACTGTTAGATGACTTCCATCTAGTTGAAAAGCTGGCTCACTTTAACCGTGAAGTAATTCCTGAGCGCCGTGTCCATGCGAAAGGTTCTGGTGCTTATGGTACTTTTACGGTTACTCAAGACATTACCAATCTTTCCTCTGCCAGCCTCTTTGCCAGTGTAGGCAAGCAGACACCTGTATTTTTGCGTTTTTCTACTGTTGGGGGAGAACGTGGATCGGCAGATACAGAGCGTGATCCTCGCGGTTTTGCCTTGAAGTTTTATACTGAAGAAGGCAATTGGGATATCGTTGGCAACAATACACCTGTATTTTTTCTGCGTGATCCTCTTAAGTTTCCTGACTTTATCCATACGCAAAAACGTAATCCGCAGACCAATTTAAAGAGCCCGCAAATGATGTGGGACTTTTGGTCGCATTCGCCCGAGTCTCTGCATCAGGTGACCATCCTATTCTCGGACCGGGGTATTCCGGATGGCTATCGTTTCATGCATGGCTTTGGGAGCCATACATTTAGTGTCGTCAACGCTGCGGGTGAGCGCCGTTTCGTGAAATGGCATTTCAAGAGCAAGCAGGGGATTAAGAACCTAACGCCTACTGAAGCTACCCGTTTAGCAGGTACTGATCCAGATTATGCGCAACGTGATCTGTTTGAGGCAATCGAGCGAGGCGATTATCCCCAGTGGCGTGTTTGTGTTCAGGTAATGGAGGAGGCGGAAGCCTTTAGCCGTGCTGAAAACCCATTTGACGTCACGAAAGTGTGGTCGCAGAAAGAGTTTCCACTGATTGAAGTAGGTGAGTTAGAGCTGAATCGTAATCCGCTCAACTATTTCGCTGAAGTCGAGCAGGCGGCGTTTGCGCCTAGTAATGTGGTTCCAGGTGTTGGTTTATCGCCTGACCGTATGCTTCAAGGACGTGTCTTTGCTTACGCAGATGCTCAGCGTTACCGTATTGGTACCAATTATCAGCAATTACCGGTAAACGTACCGCGCTCGCCTTATCAAAACTACCAGCGCGATGGAGCTATGCGCTTTGATGGAAACGGCGGGTCAGCGCCAAATTATGAGCCTAACAGCTTTAACAGTGCGCCTAAGCAGGCTCCTCAGTATCGTGAGCCAGCAATGCCACTAAGTGGCTCGGCTGATCGTTATGATCATCGATTAGATGAAGATTATTACTCTCAAGCGGGTGCCTTGTTCCGTCTGATGTCTGACGAGCAAAAGGCCTTATTGATCAGTAATATCGTTGGTGCCATGCAATCTGTTACGCGTGATGTTCAGCGTCGCCAGATTGGTCACTTCCTTAAAGCAGATCGTGCCTACGGTGAAGGTATTGCTCATGGCTTGAGCGTGCCCTTAAGCGAAGTAGAATAGGTCTCGTACCTTCTAAAGGCCCCTCTTGGGGCCTTTTTATTGCCTGTAAATAAATGTCTTGCCTACGGAAACACTTGGAACTCAATGCGTGTCGCAATAGAGAAGTCATATCAAGGTGGATCTCATGCGTATACATCATCTCAACTGCGGTTGTATGTGCCCATGGGGCGGTGCGCTTTTTGACGGGTTTAGCAAGGGGCTAACCGGGCATCTGGTTTGCCATTGCTTGCTGGTGGAGACGGACCACGATGGTCTCGTATTAATTGATACGGGATTTGGTGCACGTGATGTTCATGCACCTCATAAGCGGCTTAGCTCATTCTTTATTGGGTTCAACAATATCCAATTTGAGATGCGTTATACGGCTATTGAGCAAATTAAGACGCTTGGCTTTCAAGCAAGTGATGTGCGGCATATCGTTTTAACCCATCTTGATTTTGATCATGCGGGTGGTCTGGAAGACTTTCCTGAAGCAACAGTGCATGTGCTTGAGCGCGAAATGAACACGGCCCGCCTACCTCATGGTTATCTTGGTAGCCGGCGTTATCGATTTCATCAGTGGGATCAGGTTAAACGTTGGGAGTTATATGAACCTCAAGGTGAGGCTTGGTACGGATTTTCTGCAGTTCGCGATTTGAAGGGGCTTCCGCCGGAAATTCTTATGATCCCTTTAGCGGGGCACACTTGGGGGCATGCAGGTATTGCAATCCAAACACCAACAGGCTGGTTGCTTCATGCTGGTGATGCTTATTTTTACCGGGACGAGGTCGGGCAGTCGAAGCGCTCTTGTACGCCGGGCCTGCGTTTCTATCAAACGATGATGGAAGTTAATCGAGAGCTCCGTTTGCATAATCAGCAGCGCTTACGTGAGCTTTCGCTGATGCATGCTGGTGAGATAGAACTATTCTGCAGCCATGATGCGAAAGAGCTTGAGCGCTGCCAGCAAAGTAGGCCGGCAGCGCCCAAGTTCGTCGATAGTGTCCCTACCAACTCCTAACGATTGTAGAGGTTCTTAAGCCCGATCACGCTCCAAGAGAGGTCCCAAGAATCGACCAGTATGAGAGGCCGGGTTCTTGGCTACGTCTTCTGGCGTGCCTGTGGCAATGATCTGGCCGCCCTTTGAGCCGCCTTCAGGCCCAAGGTCTACCAGCCAGTCCGCTGTCTTGATGACATCCAGGTTATGCTCAATCACTACTACGGTATTGCCGTGATCACGTAAACGATGAAGCACATCGAGCAATTGCTGAATATCCGCAAAGTGAAGGCCGGTAGTCGGCTCGTCAAGGATGTAAAGCGTCTTGCCTGTATCACGCTTGGACAGCTCTCGGGCCAACTTGACGCGCTGCGCCTCTCCACCGGAGAGCGTGGTAGCGCTTTGGCCTAGGCGTATATAGGACAAACCTACATCCATTAGCGTTTGAAGCTTGCGGGCCAAGGCTGGCACTGCATCAAAGAATTCCCTGGCCTCCTCGATAGTCATGTCCAAGACTTCTGTAATGGTTTTGCCCTTGTATTTAACTTCGAGCGTCTCGCGGTTGTAGCGCTTACCTTTACAGACGTCGCATGAGACGTAGATGTCAGGCAAGAAATGCATCTCTACCTTGATAACGCCATCACCCTGGCATGCCTCGCAGCGACCACCTTTGACGTTAAAGGAAAAGCGACCTGGCCCGTATCCTCTGGAGCGGGCTTCTGGTACTCCAGCAAATAGCTCGCGAATTGGGGTGAAGATACCAGTGTAGGTTGCAGGGTTTGATCGGGGTGTCCGCCCGATGGGACTCTGATCAATATCAACGACTTTATCGATATGTTGCAAGCCATCGAAGGAGTCATATGGCGCGACTTCAAGCGTAGTAGCCCCATTTAAAGCCGTTGCTGTGATAGGGAAAAGGGTGTTGTTGATCAGGGTTGATTTGCCTGAGCCTGAAACGCCTGTAATACACGTGAACAAGCCTACCGGAATGCGTAGGTCAACATTCTGTAGGTTATTGCCGCGAGCACCCTTGATAACGAGTTCTTTCTTTTTGTCACGTTTGGTGCGCTCGGCAGGGACGATAATTTTCTTTCGCCCAGAAAGGTACATTCCTGTTACGGACTCAGGGTGTGCCATAACTTCTGCTGGCGTACCTTGAGCAATAATTTGCCCGCCATGTACGCCGGCTCCAGGGCCAATGTCGACAACGTAATCTGCAAGGCGGATTGCATCTTCGTCGTGCTCTACGACGATAACCGTGTTACCCAGGTTACGTAGGTGCGTTAGGGTGCCTAACAGTCGCTCGTTGTCACGTTGATGCAGGCCAATGGAAGGCTCATCAAGAATGTACATGACCCCAACAAGGCCTGCACCAATCTGGCTGGCCAGGCGGATACGCTGTGCCTCACCGCCAGAAAGTGTGTCAGCGCTGCGATCCAGAGTGAGGTAGTCCAAACCCACATTAACCAGGAACTGTAAACGCTCACGGATTTCTTTAAGGATTTTATCGGCAATCTGACCTTTATGGCCTGCCAAGCTCAGGTCCGAGAAATAGCTCGTCGCATCCCCGACTGGAAGACGCGTCACGGCAGGGAGTGTTTTATCGCCTACCCATACATGGCGTGACTCACGGCGCAGACGTGTTCCGTTACACTCTGAGCAGGGCTGGGTGCTTAAGTACTTTGCTAGCTCGTCTCGAACGCTCTGCGATTCAGTTTCACGGTAACGGCGTTCCAGGTTTGGCAGAATGCCCTCAAAGGGATGAGACCGTTTAACGATATCACCGCGATCGTTGAGGTAGCGAAATTCCACGCCATCACGACCAGAGCCATTAAGCACTGCTTTCTGATGATTAGCGCTGAGATTTTTGAATGGCTCCTCCAGGCTGAACCCGTAGTGTGACGCTAATGAGCCCAGCATTTGAAAGTAATACACATTACGACGGTCCCAACCGCGTATGGCACCTTCCGCCAGAGAGAGCTCATTATTCACAACACGGCGCGCATCGAAAAACTGCCTGACGCCTAGACCATCACAGGTAGGACAAGCACCTGCTGGATTGTTAAATGAAAACAGCTTAGGTTCGAGCTCACCAATAGAAAACCCGCAAATAGGACAGGAGAAGCGGGCTGAGAAGAGTACCTCTTCGCCTTCTTCATCCTCCATAGGCGCAATCACGGCGATATCATCGGCCAGTTTGAGCGCTGTCTCGAAGGATTCTGCCAAACGTTGCTGGATATCATCGCGCACCTTAAAGCGATCAACTACGATCTCAATAGTGTGCTTTTTCTGCTTATCCAGTTTGGGTAGATCGTCCAGCTCGTACAGGCGACCATCTACGCGAGCGCGAACAAAGCCCTGTGCCCGCATCTCTTCGAAGATAGCCTGATGCTCACCCTTGCGCTCACGGATGACAGGGGCCAGCAGCATAAGACGACGGCCTTCAGGCATGCTGATGACTTGGTCAACCATTTGGCTGACGGTCTGGGCTTCCAGAGGCACATCGTGATCAGGGCACCGTGGTGTACCTACGCGCGCATAAAGCAGGCGCAGGTAATCGTAGATCTCGGTAATCGTTCCTACGGTAGAGCGAGGGTTGTGCGAAGTGGACTTCTGCTCGATGGAAATCGCGGGTGACAGCCCTTCAATACTGTCTACCTCAGGCTTTTCCATCATCGACAGGAACTGGCGCGCGTAGGCCGAGAGTGATTCGACATAGCGGCGCTGCCCTTCGGCATAAAGTGTATCGAATGCCAGGGATGACTTGCCCGACCCGGAAAGGCCTGTAATGACGATAAGCTGATCGCGGGGAAGGGTAAGGTCGAAATTTTTTAGATTGTGGGTTCGCGCCCCACGGATAAGGATCTTATCCACGTATTTTATGGCCTCGCTTGGCGGGCATCGGAGAACCCGCAATTGTACGACGTCGGCAGGATGCGCGTCGAAACGTCGCGCCTGTGCCGGGCAGATCAAGACTGGTAAAATTGTGAGTGCTCTTCAGCGATAATGGCCGCCTTGCCAATTTGGCAGCGGTACAGCCAGGGGACAGCATGTCTGGGGTATAAGTCGGCATGCTTGGGCTTCGTCCCTCTTTCTTATATGTGGTCATTCTTTCGTTATTTTTAAAGTTATCCGGCACTATGAATTTTAGGGTGCCGACAAGAGGAGTATTCATGCACGATAAGCTCAGCGACCGCATGAGCGCTTTGGAGCGCCGCGCAGCGGTCGGACTGGCCCTTGTGTTTGCATTTCGCATGCTTGGTATGTTCATGGTATTACCGGTTCTGGCTACCTATGGTCAGGAACTGGCTGATGCGACGCCAGCCCTCATAGGTTTGGCAATCGGTGCATATGGTTTGACCCAAGCCGTACTGCAAATTCCCTTTGGTACGCTTTCAGACCGTATTGGTCGGCGTCCCGTTATCATTGCTGGCCTGTTGGTCTTTGCAGCAGGGGCTGCGGTAGCCGCCAATGCGCACAGCATATGGGGCGTGATATTGGGTCGTGTTATTCAGGGTGGCGGGGCTATTTCCGCTGCTGTAATGGCGCAATTGTCCGATTTGACTCGAGAGCAGCATCGCACCAAAGCCATGGCTACCATTGGTATGAGCATTGGCGTGTCCTTTGCCGTCGCGATGGTTTCCGGCCCTTTGCTCACGCGCTCGTTTGGCTTGTCAGGATTATTTTGGGCAACCTCGGCGATGGCGCTGGTTGGGCTCTTTTTGATTCTTTTCGTTGTGCCCAAAGGGTCACGTGTAATGCAACACCGTGAGTCGAGTGTTGCTAGGCAGGCACTAGGGACAACGTTACGCAATAAGGATCTTCTGCGTCTGGATCTGGGGATTGGCGTTCTTCACGCCGTTCTAATGTCCAGTTTTGTGGCGCTACCTTTGGCATTGGCTGAGCATGCCGGGTTGCCCAAAGAGGAACATTGGTGGGTATATCTGACGGCCCTGGTTGTGGGGTTCTTTGCCATGGTGCCATTTATCATCTATGGCGAAAAGAAGCGACAGATGAAACGCGTGCTGGTGGGTGCGGTTGCAGTATTAGCCCTATGCGAGCTGTTTTTCTTTGCCTTCGATGAAAACCTGACAGCTCTTATCATTGGCATTGTCGTGTTCTTCACTGCCTTTAATCTGCTAGAGGCTTCGCTGCCTTCATTGGTGAGCAAGGTGGCTCCTGCGGGAGGGAAGGGGACGGCGATGGGGGTTTACTCCACCAGTCAGTTTTTAGGCTCTGCAGCGGGTGGCATCCTGGGTGGATGGCTGTTCCAGCATGGTGGTTTAAATACCGTTTTTCTCGGTTGTGCAGCACTTTGTGTCGTATGGTTGTTAATAGCTGTTACGATGCGCGAACCCCCTTATGTCACCAGTCTGCGCATGCCGTTGGCGCCATCCGTTGCCCAGGATGCTGCATTGACTGATAGGCTGATGGCTTTACCGGGCGTTACCGACGCGGTAGTCGTAGCGGAAGAAGCTGCAGTCTACGTTAAAATAGATACCAAGCAGGTCGATCGTGATGCTTTGGAGCGGCTGGTAAGTCCCGCGCCGGCAGTAGGTTGATCTATGAAGATTTCAGGAGAAGTAAATGGCTCGTGGTGTTAATAAAGTAATCCTGGTCGGGAATGTCGGCGGCGATCCGGAAACCCGTTACATGCCTAATGGCAATGCGGTAACCAACGTTACGCTGGCAACCAGTGATAGCTGGAAAGATAAGCAGACCGGCCAGCAGCAAGAGCGTACCGAATGGCACCGTGTGGTTTTCTTTGGCAAGTTGGCTGAAATTGCTGGGGAATACCTACGCAAAGGCTCCCAGGTGTATGTGGAAGGCAGCCTGCGCACCCGTAAGTGGCAAGGTCAGGATGGCCAGGATCGTTATACCACTGAAATCGTGGTAGACATCAATGGAACTATGCAACTGCTGGGTGGCCGTGGCGGCGCATCCTCTGGCGGCGATGAGTATAATCAAACTCAACAGGCGCCTCGCGCACCTCGTCCACAGCAGCCTGCCTCTGCCGCGCCTCAGCGTGAAAACCGTCCGGCACCTGCACCTCAGCAGCCAGCGCCGGATTACGATAGCTTCGATGATGATATTCCGTTCTGATACGCATCAAGCCCTCTTGTGATGAAAAGCCCGACTTTAAAAGGTCGGGCTTTTTTATTTCTCGGGGCTAACGCAGGCGTTCAGTTATTTCTGTTTCTGCCGACCTGTGTGAGGCAGCTTTCCTTGTTGCATTGCGGGATTGGTCTGGAAAAAGTAAAAACACTTTTATCTGTAAGATGTCTTTTCGTCTTTACTCAGCGTCTATTGGCAATAGCCTCCTTCATGAGGCACAACGGAGCTAACGAAGCCTCACTATGACTTTATTCGGCAAACCTTTGCGTCATTTGTGGGCCCATAACAAGGCCAGCTACGGTGTTCGTGTGTTTGTCGCCCTTACAGGGGCTATGGCTGTATGCTGGTATTTGGGTGATCTGCGCTCCATTTCGCCTGTTTTTTTAGGAATTATTGCCAGTGCGCTAGCTGAAACTGATGACAGTTGGCTTGGGCGATTGAAGTCTTTGCTGGTAACGCTGATCTGCTTTGCTATAGCTGCTTTTTCTGTAGAACTACTGTTCCCTTATCCCTGGGTCTTTGTATGTGGGCTGGCGCTGGCTACATTCTTGTTAACCTTGCTGGGTGCGCTTGGTGAGCGATATGGGTCTGTGGCGCAGGCAACGGTCATTTTGTCCATCTATGGAATGATCGGGGTAGATCAGCGGCTTGGTGGCGAGGTGCCGATTTGGCATGAGCCTGTACTTCTGCTCGCTGGCGCAACCTGGTACGGCTTTCTATCAGTCTTGTGGTGTGCCCTGTTTGCACATCAGCCGGTACGTCAGCACTTGGCAGCGCTGTATTACGAACTGGGCCTTTTCCTGCGCTACAAGGCCGATCTGCTTGAGCCGGTGCGTCAGGTCGATCTTCATGAACGTCGTCTAAAGCTGGCACAGCAAAACGGTCGTGTCGTTGATGCGCTGAATAAGGCTAAAGCCACTATTCTGATTCGCTTTGGTCGCTCGGGTAGACCTGGTGTGCGTTCAGGGTTCTATTTCAAACTTTATTTCATGGCCCAGGATATTCATGAACGAGCAAGCTCTTCCCATTATCCTTATAGCGCCCTGACCGAAGCGTTCTTCCATAGTGACGTGCTGTTTCGTTGCCAGCGGTTGTTAAGTTTGCAGGCGAAAGCATGTGCACTGCTGGGTGAGGCTACTCGACTGCGCCAGCCTTTCGAATACGGACAGCAAAGCCATCAGGCTATGGCAGATTTGCATGCCTCAATCGACTATCTCAAGCAGCAGAACAATCCTCACTGGCGTGGGCTTTTACGCTCTCTAGATTCACTCTCTACAAATTTAAGCACCCTTGAGCGCCAGCTTTCCAATGCCAGTCAGCCGGAAGTGAATATTGGCGAGTTGGATACGAGCTTGCTTGATCCAACACCAAGATCCCTCAAGGATATGTTGCAACGCATACGACTGCAGCTTACGCCAACATCGCTTCTGTTTCGACATGGGTTAAGGATGGCTATTGCTTTGGCTGCTGGATACGGTGTTTTACATCTGGTTCATCCAAATTACGGCTATTGGATACTGCTCACCACGGTTTTTGTGTGCCGTCCCAATTATGGTGCGACGCGGATGCGTCTGGTTCAGCGAATCGTGGGTACTGTCATTGGCCTGCTGTTGGGTAACGCATTGCTACAACTTTTCGGCAGCACTGAGGCCCAGCTTTCGCTGGCAGTTATTGCAGGAACGGTTTTCTTCGTTACCCGAACTGATCGCTATACCATAGCCACAGCCGCTATCACCGTTATGGTGCTGTTCTGCTTCAATCAGGTAGGTGATGGTTTTGGTCTCATTTGGCCACGCTTGATTGATACGCTGATTGGCTGCCTCATTGCGGTACTGGCTGTCTTCTTTATCTTGCCTGACTGGCAGGGAAGGCGTCTGCATCAGGTAATGGCTAACACGCTGTTAACAAGCAATAACTATTTGCGTAGTGTTATCGACCAATACCGTCATGGTAAGCGGGATGATCTGAATTACCGAGTGGCCCGACGTAACGTGCATAACGCAGACGCCACCTTATCGGCGGCGCTGGCCAATATGTTGCGAGAGCCTGGACATTTTCGTCGTAATCTAGAAGCAGGATTCCGCTTTCTGGCCTTATCCAATACCTTGCTGGGGTATCTGTCAGCACTGGGGGCACACCGGATACAACTCGCGGAACACCCGGTAGATCCACTCATCGAGAAAGCAATGAGCCGCCTGAGTGCGGGGCTGCTTGAAATAGCTCAGGCGCTTAATGAGAGACGCTCTTTGGTTCCTACAGCAGAAGAAGAGAATGCCCTGGCTGACGAGTTAGAGCAGTTCCCTGATGACCTTGATGATGGGCATCGTCTGGTGCTGACTCAACTGGCCTTGATCAGCCGCTTGCTACCTAATTTGAAAAGCGCAGCGGCCTATGTGCTGCGTACGCCTAAGGAAAATGCTGAAGATGAGACTACCGTTGAAGCTGTCCCATCCTGACATGGATGACGAAAGCTTCCGCTATGCTGCACAATGATGACATTGTCCGGCGTGCCTGTTGCTTTGGCTGCGCCGTTTACGTTCAGATTTTGGAAGATACCCGAACTCCATGCGCATGCGCCTCATGCTGTTGGGCGGCGGTAATGCCCTGGGTCAGGCGCTGATCCGCCTAGGTGCAGAAGAAGATATACATTTTCTTGCACCTCGTCCGCCAGCACAGGGCTGGAACGCCAGCCACCTGACCCAGTTGCTTGATGACACCCGCCCCGATGTAATCATCAATCTGGCTTATTATTTCGACTGGTTTCAGGCGGAGCACGTCGATGATGACCAGCTTTCGAGACAAGCCAGCGCTGTAGAGCGCCTGGCTGAACTCTGTCAGCATCATTCAATCGCCTTGATACAGCCTTCCAGCTATCGCATCTTTGATGGCAGTAGGGCCAGTGCCTACAGTGAAAAAGACGAACCTAACCCTCTTGGTGTACGCGGGCAGGCGCTGTGGACCATAGAGCAAACGGTGCGTGCCTTATGCCCTCAGCATGTCTTGTTGCGACTAGGGTGGCTTCTGGATGAGAGCCCCCACGGGGCATTGGACCGATTCCTGTCTAAGGCCGAGGAAGGTCAGCCGCTGCCCCTTGCTGATGATCGACGCGGAAGCCCCACTCCTGTCGATGACGCCGGGCGAATTATTCTGGCTGTTATCAAGCAATTGGATTGCAGTGCTCCGCTTTGGGGGACCTACCATTATGGTGGCATCGAAGCGGTTACTCAGTTGACGCTAGGGCAGACTATTATTGCTGAAGCCTTGGCCTTATGCAGAATGCCGGAGCCAAATCTTGAGCCCATGGCTCATGGTGCTACTCAAGACGCATCTGACGAGCCGCAGAATGCTGTTTTGGCCTGTAAAAAGATTTTGAATACGTTTGGTATCAAGCCGCGTAACTGGCGTAGCGGAATACCCACTTTGTTGGATCGTTACTATAGGCAAACAGGAAGTCGCCATGACTGAGCAACCTATTCTTATAACGGGTGGGGCCGGATTCATCGGCTCCCATCTGGTCGATTTGCTATTAGCCAAAGGAAAACACGTCCGGGTACTGGATGATTTTTCCACGGGTAAGCGGGATAACCTGCCAATAGATAGTGCTCGGTTGGAGATCATTCATGGCGATGTGGCCAGTACCGATACCGTCGATCAAGCGATGGCAGGCTGCTCCGCTGTTGTACACTTGGCTGCTGTTGCCTCTGTTCAGGCCTCGGTCGATGACCCAGTCAGTACACATCAAAGTAATTTCATCGGTACCTTGAATGTCTGCGAAGCCATGCGCAAGCACCACATTCAGCGTATTGTTTTTGCTTCAAGTGCTGCCGTATATGGACCGAATGGGGAAGGGCAGGCTATTGCTGAAGACACGCCTAAAGCGCCGCTGACGCCCTATGCAGCCGATAAGCTAGCAAGCGAGTATTACCTTGATTTTTACCGCCGTGAGCATGCTTTAGAGCCAGTAATATTTCGATTTTTTAATATATATGGTCCTAGGCAGGACCCTTCTTCACCGTATTCGGGCGTCATCAGCATTTTTACAAATCGCGCATGTCAGGGTGCTCCGATTACTGTCTATGGTGACGGCGAGCAAACCCGAGACTTCGTTTATGTGAGTGATCTAGTAAAACTCATCGCTCAAGGTTTAGAGATGGTTGAGCCAGTAATCGGGCCCGTCAATGTGGGGCATGGTGAAGTCATCAGCCTCAATCAGCTATTAAGCGAGATCGGCTTGGTGGTAGGTGGTCTGCCAGAAATCACTCATGCGGCTGCGCGCGCAGGTGATATTCGTCACTCAAAAGCGGACAGCTCGCGTTTGCAATCACATTTTGCTTTTGAAAGAGTTACCTCCATGAGTGAGGGGCTAAAATCATTGTTGAAATCGAGCAGCTGATAAATTGTATTTTCATAAAAAAGCCCCGCTGAGCGGGGCTTTTTTATTTGAAATAGATAATGGGATCTATTCGTTTTGCGTATCAATTGGCGCTGGCGTAGGGATCGGAGTGGCTTGCGTTCTATCGATTTCCTGTTGGATTTGCTCTTCAACTGAGCCAGGGGCTGGCGGTTGATCCTCTGGTTGCTGAGGTGGCTGCTGGGCTGGCTGATCCGTTGGGCTGGAAGCCTCTGGCGCAGCGGTCTGGCCGCTTGTGCCCATGATTTCCTGCTCCCGGGTAACGCCCGGTTTGAAGTCGCCGGCGAGGCCTACAAGATGATCGCTATCATCGAAAACCAGGCTTACACGCTCCTGTTGGCGCTGACCGCCACCAGGTTGCATGCTATAGAGATAATCCCAGCGATTGGCGTGGAAAGTATCGGTAATCAAGGGGCTTCCCATGATAAACCTTACTTGTCGTCGGGTCATTCCTGGGCGAAGCTGGTCTATCATGTCCTGCGTGACAACGTTGCCCTGCTGGATATCAATTTTGTAGACCCCCGGAAAAGAACATCCGGCGAGCGTGGCGAGGCTCAGAAAGGTAAGCCCGGTCAGCGTTAGCTTGAGGTTTTGCATCGGGGGAAGACTTCCACTATCTTGCTAGGCAATGAACTCTGATCATACCTGCATTCCGAAGTGCTGCGAAGCGTTCGAAGCCGAGAAAGAACATGGTTGAAAATAACGAGCTCCGTAAAGTCGGGCTAAAAGTGACTCTTCCACGAGTCAAAATCCTGCAAATGCTGGATTCCGCCGGTCAGCGCCATATGAGCGCTGAAGATGTGTACAAGGCGTTAATGGAGGCCGGCGAGGACGTGGGGCTCGCTACTGTTTATCGCGTATTGACCCAGTTTGAAGCCGCTGGGCTGGTTGATCGTCATAACTTTGATGGCGGTCACGCTGTATTCGAGTTGGCAGATACTGGGCACCACGACCATATGGTATGTGTAGACTCGGGTGAAGTTATCGAGTTCACGGATGCCTCCATTGAAAAGCGTCAACGTGAGATTGTAGAAGAGCACGGCTATGAGCTGGTTGATCACAATCTTGTGCTGTACGTTAAAAAAAGAAAATAGGCCTTGCTGCCCAATAAAAAAACAGCGGCCTTGGCCGCTGTTTTCGTTTCCTCTAAAGAATGTTTACTTTGCTGTAACCATTTTTTTGGCATGTGCAAGCGATTCGCGTGTGAGATCGATACCCCCTAGCATGCGCGCTACTTCCTCAATGCGCCGTTGCTTGTCCAGTATCGCAACTGCAGTTCGGGTTTCACTCGTGCCGCGTTCCTTATGGACAAAGAGGTGATGGTGACCCTGAGCAGCAACCTGTGGCAGGTGAGTAACCGTCAGCACCTGTCCATCTTCACCAAGACGGCGTAGTAGCTGGCCCACAATCTCAGCGGTAGGGCCGCCAATGCCTACGTCCACTTCGTCAAATACAAGTGTAGGAACACGTGATGTCTGGGCAGTAATAACCTGAATTGCCAAGCTGATACGTGATAGCTCACCACCCGATGCTACCTTGGCCAAAGGCCTGAGCGGCTGGCCTGGGTTAGCGCTTACACGAAACTCTACGTTTTCCTGCCCATAAGGCTGTAGATCGTTCGAAGGCTCAGGTTGCAGTGTAATGGAGAAGCGGCCACCAGGCATGCCTAGGCGTTGCATTTCTGTTTCTACTGCCGCTGCGAGCTCAGGGGCGCGTGTTTGACGACGTTCACTTAGCTCGTTGGCCTTTTCCTGATAATGGCGTGCATAGGCGGCCAACTCTTCCTGCAAACGTTCAACCGCTGCATCATCAGCATTCAATGACTCCAGCTCGCTCTGAAGCTGCGCTTGCAGATGGATAAGCTCTTCAGGTTGCACTCGGTGTTTGCGTGCCATGGTGTAGATAGCGTCCAGGCGTTCCTGGACTACTTGCTGGCGCTCTGGATCGGCCTCGAAGTTGTCCATGAAACGGTTAAGTTCCGACACCGCTTCTTCAATCTGAATTTGTGCTGAGCCGATAAGATTAGTTGCTTCCTCAAGCGCTTTAGGCGCATGGCTAAAGCCGGTCAAGCGGTGAACGCTTGTATTTAGAGCCGACAGGACGTTACCGCCTTCGCCCTCGCTGCATAGGTCAATAACCTGGCGGCAGGCGACCAAGAGCTGCTCTGCACTGGCCAAGGTCTTTTGCTCTTGCTCAAGCGCTTCGATTTCCCCTGTACTCAAGGAAAGGTTGGCCAACTCCTCAAGCTGATAACTCAAAAGCTGGTGGCGTGCCCGTTGCTCTTCGCCACTGCTCGATAAGCGCTCAAGAGTTTGCTTAGTCTGGCGCCAGCGCTGCGAAGCCAGTTGGACTTGGCGTGCTAACTCTTTGGCCTCGGCAAATTCATCCAGCAGACGGCGATGTGTATCCATTTTCAGTAGCGACTGATGCTCGTGCTGGCTATGGATATCAATGAGCAGGCTACCCAATGCTTTTAAATCCCCCTGAGGGCAAGGCGACCCGTTGATGTAGGCGCGTGAGCGCCCCTCGGCTGTAATAACGCGGCGCAAAATACATAGGCCCTCGTTATCGAGATCGCGCTCAGCCAACCAGTTTTGTGCCTCAGGGATATGTTTCAGATCAAAGGTAGCTAGGATGTCTGCCTTGTCAGCACCAGGACGAACTACGCCACTATCGGCTCTGTCACCCATGGTAAGGCCGAGCGCGTCCAGCATGATTGACTTACCGGCTCCCGTTTCACCGGTAATCACTGTCATGCCACGCTCAAGTTCAAGGTCGAGATGTTCAACAATCGCGTAATTGCGGACGGACAGATGCACCAGCATGTGGGTGGGCTCCGAAATCGTAAGTCTGGTTATTTATTCAGTAGTGTTCATTTATACAGTTTTTCTTTTCGTCCTGGCAATAACCCTAACCCTTGAACCTTTAAACGTCGGCCCCATATAGCGGGCAGAACCGCAGGATTTGCAGCACTTTTATACTGCGTATGACCTGCCAAACGATTCGACAGGAGGACGACATGGCTGACGAGCAAAACCCAGATATTCAAAAGCCAGAAACCAATCAGGATGCTCAGGCTCCGCAGGCGGATGACCTGGCAGCTCGCGTAGCGGCACTGGAAGAACAGCTGGCGGCTGCACAAGATCAGACGTTACGCACTGCAGCCGAGTTGCAGAACGTCCGTCGCCGTGCAGAGCAGGATGTCGAGAAAGCTCACAAGTTTGCGCTGGAAAAGTTTGCAAGTGATCTGCTGGCTGTGATCGACAGCCTTGAGCGTGGTCTAGAGATGTCGGACGCTAATAATGAGGCGCTACGCCCCATGCGTGAAGGCATGGAACTCACGCTCAAGGTATTCCAAGACACGCTCAAACGTTACCAGGTAGAAGTCATTGATCCGCATGGTGTGCCCTTTAATCCAGAGCTGCATCAAGCGATGGCAATGGAAGAAAGTGCCAACGTTGAGCCGGGCAGTGTGCTGAAGGTGTTCCAGAAAGGCTATTCCATCAATGGGCGTTTATTGCGTCCGGCCATGGTGGTTGTCAGCAAGGCGCCTTCGAATCAGCAGCCGACAATTAACGAAAAGGCTTGAAATAATCTGCTCGGTCCCCATTTGGTGAAACAACCGAGCAAAAAAGATCCGCAGACGGATCGCACGGAATCAAGATTTCTGGAGAGTGAACATGGGTAAGATCATTGGTATCGACCTGGGGACGACCAACTCCTGCGTGGCCATCCTCGAAAACGGCAGTGTAAAAGTGCTTGAGAACGCCGAAGGCGCTCGCACTACGCCGTCCATTATTGCCTACACAAACGACGGTGAAACACTGGTGGGTCAGCCTGCCAAGCGTCAGGCAGTAACCAACCCGCAAAACACGCTATATGCTGTCAAGCGTCTTATCGGTCGCCGCTTCGAAGAGAATGTGGTACAGAAAGATATCCAGATGGTGCCTTACAGCATCGTCAAGGCAGACAATGGTGATGCCTGGGTAGAGGTCAAGGGCCAGAAAATGGCTCCGCCGCAGATCTCTGCAGAAGTATTGAAGAAGATGAAGAAGACCGCCGAGGATTACCTGGGCGAGACCGTAAGCGAAGCGGTAATCACCGTTCCTGCTTACTTCAATGACAGTCAGCGTCAGGCTACCAAGGATGCTGGTCGTATTGCGGGTCTGGATGTTAAGCGTATCATCAACGAGCCGACTGCCGCTGCGTTGGCTTACGGTCTGGATAAAGCCAAGGGCGACCACACCGTTATCGTTTATGACCTGGGTGGTGGTACGTTCGACGTTTCGGTTATTGAAATTGCCGAGGTTGATGGCGAGCATCAGTTCGAAGTATTGGCCACCAATGGCGATACCTTCCTGGGTGGTGAAGACTTCGATATTCGTCTGATCGACTACCTCGTAGACGAATTCAAGAAAGAAAGTGGAATCAACCTGAAAGGTGATCCGCTGGCTATGCAGCGCCTGAAAGAAGCTGCTGAAAAAGCCAAAATCGAGCTTTCTTCTGCCCAGCAGACTGATGTGAATCTGCCCTATATCACTGCAGATGCAACAGGTCCTAAGCATCTGAATGTGAAGATTTCTCGCGCCAAGCTGGAGTCGCTGGTAGAAGATCTGGTCGAGCGTACCATTGAGCCTTGCCGTACTGCATTGAAAGATGCCGGTATCGATGTTTCTCGCATCGATGAGGTTATCCTCGTAGGTGGCCAGACACGTATGCCGCTGGTTCAAAAGCGTGTTGCTGATTTCTTTGGCAAAGAAGCACGTAAAGACGTCAATCCTGACGAAGCTGTGGCCATTGGTGCTGCTATCCAGGGTGCTGTTCTGGCGGGTGACGTCAAAGACGTTCTGCTTCTAGATGTAAGCCCGCTGACGCTGGGTATCGAAACCATGGGTGGCGTAATGACGCCGCTGATCGAGAAAAACACTACGATTCCAACTAAGAAGTCGCAGGTGTTCTCGACTGCTGATGACAACCAGAGCGCTGTGACTATTCACGTGCTGCAGGGTGAGCGTAAGCAGGCTGCGCAGAACAAATCGCTGGGTAAATTTGACCTGGCTGAGATTCCGCCGGCACCGCGTGGCGTACCGCAGATCGAAGTAACCTTTGATATCGACGCCAACGGTATTCTGCATGTGTCTGCCAAAGACAAGGCTACTGGTAAGCAGCAGTCCATTGTCATCAAGGCGTCTTCTGGTCTTTCTGAAGAAGAAATTCAGCAGATGGTTCGTGATGCCGAAGCCAATGCTGACGAAGACCGTAAGTTCGAAGAGCTGGTTACTGCCCGTAACCAGGGTGATGCCCTGGCGCATGGCACACGCAAAATGCTTACCGAAGCCGGTGACAAGGCAAGCGCTGAAGAAAAGACTGCTATCGAGAAGGCTATCAGCGAGCTTGAAGCAGCAGTGAAGGGTGACGACAAAGAAGCCATCGAGGCTAAGATGAACGCTTTGTCTCAGGCTTCTGCTCCTCTGGCTCAGAAGATGTATGCTGAGCAGCCCGCTCCGAATGCAGAAGGCGCAGCCAAGGCAGATGCCAACAACGATAAGCCAGCTGGCGATGACGTTGTGGATGCCGAGTTTGAAGAGGTCAAGGACAATAAGTAAGCCTCGCGCTTGCTTGAGCCCCGGCAGGCCATATGGCCTGCCTGATCCGCTGCGCGGGAGCCTGTCTCCCGCGTTGGCGTGTCTGGAGGGTTGAAAAATGAAGGTGCAGGAAACTTATGGCCAAGCGTGATTATTACGAGATTCTTGGTGTCGAGCGTGGCGCTAGTGATGCTGATTTGAAAAAGGCTTACAGGCGCCTTGCGATGAAATATCACCCGGATCGTAACCCGGGCGATAAGGAAGCCGAGGAAAAATTCAAAGAGGCCAATGAGGCCTATGAAGTGCTATCCGATGCCGGAAAGCGCTCTGCCTATGACCAATATGGGCATGCAGGTGTTGATCCCAGTATGGGCGGTGGTGGCTTCGGCGCTGGAGCGGCAGGCGCTAGCTTCTCCGATATATTCGGGGATGTATTTAGTGATTTCTTTGGTAATGCTCGTGGCGGTGGACGTGGTGGTCCGCAGCGTGGAGCAGATCTGCGTTATACCCTGGACCTGGATCTGGAAGAGGCTGTGCGTGGCACTAATGTCACAATCCGCGTACCGACCCTTGTTGGGTGCAAGACTTGTGATGGCAGTGGTGCCAAGCCAGGCACGTCGCCTACTACCTGTACTACCTGTGGTGGTATTGGTCAGGTTCGTATGCAGCAAGGCTTCTTTTCCGTTCAGCAGACTTGCCCACGTTGTCATGGCACTGGAAAGATCATCCCTGAGCCCTGTCAGACCTGTCACGGCCAAGGACGTATCGAAGAGCAAAAGACGCTGTCGGTTAAAGTCCCGGCAGGCGTTGATACGGGTGATCGTATCCGGCTTTCCGGTGAAGGCGAGGCGGGGACCATGGGTGGTCCGGCCGGCGACCTATATGTGGTCGTAAATGTTCGTGAACATGCCATTTTCCAGCGTGACGGCAAGCATCTTTACTGCGAAGTGCCGATTAGCTTTGCTGACGCAGCTCTAGGCGGGGAGCTGGAAGTCCCAACGCTCGATGGCCGGGTGAAGCTCAAGATTCCGGAAGCGACCCAAACGGGCAAGATGTTCCGTTTGCGTGGCAAAGGTGTAGTGCCTGTTCGTGGTGGCGGCGCTGGTGATCTGATGTGCCGCGTTGTAGTAGAGACGCCTGTCAATCTGGATAAGCGTCAGCGTGAGCTGCTCGAAGAGTTCCGCAATACCTTGCAAGGCAATAGCTCGCATTCGCCACGTGCTAGTGGCTGGTTCGATGGTATGAAGCGTTTTTTCGACGATTTATAAGCTAGGCGGGCGCAGGCCTGGCGGCGTGTCGGCCTGTTGCTTGCGGCATGGAGCATAATAATGCGACGTATAGCAGTAATGGGCGCCGCCGGGCGCATGGGCAAGACACTGGTAGAGGCTGTGCAGCAGACCAGTGGTGCGGCAGGGCTAACAGCAGCGATCGATCGTCCAGACAGCACGTTGGTTGGAGCAGATGCTGGTGAGCTGGCAGGTATCGGTCGAATCGGCGTGCCATTGTCCGGTGACTTGGGTCGGGTTGCGGATGAGTTTGATGTATTGATCGATTTTACTCATCCAGCCGTGACACTTCAGAACCTGGCGCAGTGCCGTCAGGCCGGCAAAGCAATGGTTATTGGAACCACGGGCTTTACGGCAGACCAGAAGCTCGTGCTCATGGAAGCCAGCAAGCAAATTCCAATTGTATTTGCAGCCAACTTTAGTGTGGGTGTCAATCTCTGTCTAAAACTCTTGGATACGGCTGCACGCGTGCTAGGGGATGAAGTCGATATCGAAATTATCGAAGCACATCATCGCCATAAGGTCGACGCTCCTTCCGGTACAGCCTTGCGTATGGGGGAGGTCGTTGCGCAAGCGTTAGGTCGGGATTTGAGCGAGGTAGCTGTATACGGGCGCGAGGGCCAGACCGGGGCTCGCGATCGCAAAACGATTGGTTTCGCTACCGTTCGAGCAGGTGATGTCGTTGGCGATCATACCGTTTTGTTCGCCGCTGAAGGTGAGCGCGTTGAGATAACACACAAGGCTTCAAGTCGCATGACCTTTGCAAAAGGGGCTGTTCGGGCCGCTCTATGGCTAGAGGGGAAAGAGCCTGGTCTTTATGACATGCAGGATGTTTTAAGTCTGCGCTAAAGCATGGATTTGCTAGGATTTATTCGGCGCGTTTAGAGATGCTAGAGGATGACTAGTTTCACTCTCTACCTCTGAAGCGATAAATGGCGTCAGTAAGTGTGGATTTGTTCAAGTAATTTCCGTATCATGCAGCTTTAGTGTGTCCACTAAAGCCAGCGCAGAATGATCTAATAAAAAGCGGGATGCGGTTCATACCTCATCCCGCTTTTTTACAACCTGCGTTTGCCTCTTCAGACTAGATTTTGGGAGGTCTCTTGACTAAGCCAGCCATTCTCGCACTTGCCGATGGTACGATTTTCCACGGAGAATCCATCGGTGCCGACGGTCTCACAGTCGGTGAGGTGGTGTTTAATACCGCTATGACCGGCTATCAGGAAATCCTCACCGATCCTTCCTACGCCAAGCAACTCGTAACACTTACCTATCCTCATATTGGCAATACTGGTACAACACCTGAAGATGGTGAAGCTAACCAAGTATGGGCCTCTGGCCTAATTATTCGTGACCTGCCCCTAGTCGCCAGCAACTGGCGTAACAAGCAGTCGCTGCCAGACTATCTTCAGGCTAACAACACAGTAGCAATCGCAGGGCTTGATACCCGTAAGCTCACTCGGATTCTGCGCGAAAAGGGTGCTCAAAACGGCTGTATTCTGGCAGGTGATGGCATCACCGAAGAGCAGGCGTTGGAAGCGGCTCGTGCTTTCCCAGGGCTTAAGGGGATGGACCTCGCCAAAGAGGTAAGCGTTAAAGAATCTTATGAATGGCGTCGTTCAGTTTGGAATCTGGAAAGTGACAGTGCTCCCGAGGTTCCGGCTGATCAGTTGCCATACCATGTGGTTGCGTTTGACTACGGTGTTAAATACAACATTCTCAGGATGTTAGTTGCGCGTGGTTGCCGAGTTACGGTTCTACCCGCTCAGACACCCGCTAGTGAAGCCTTGGCGCTAAGCCCGGATGGTATCTTTTTGGCAAACGGCCCGGGTGACCCAGAGCCTTGTGATTATGCAATCAAGGCTATTCAGGAAGTGCTCGAAACAGATATTCCTGTTTTTGGTATCTGCCTGGGGCATCAGCTTTTAGCGCTGGCGTCTGGAGCCCGTACGGTGAAAATGCCTAACGGGCACCACGGTGCGAACCATCCTGTTCAAGACCTCGATACTGGGGTGGTGATGATCACCAGCCAGAACCACGGTTTTGCTGTAGACGAGGCGACATTACCAGGTAATGTTCGCGCTACTCACAAGTCACTATTTGACGGCACTCTGCAAGGAATCGAACGTACCGACAAGGTTGCATTCAGTTTTCAGGGGCACCCTGAGGCAAGCCCAGGACCGCATGATGTAGCGCCGCTGTTTGATCGCTTTATCAGTGCCATGGCGGAGCGGCGTTAATAGATGGCATGGTCGGAGTTGGGCATTACTGACCTTTGGACATATGTAGCGGGTGTAGTTTTTGTAGTGCTGCTACCTGGTCCCAACTCCCTCTTTGTACTGGTCTCTTCTGCAAGGCGAGGCGTGGCTGCAGGTTATTGTGCAGCCTTTGGCGTGTTCTTTGGGGATGCATTGCTAATGACATTGTCGGCCCTGGGAGTCGCCTCGCTTTTAAAGGCCGAGCCTTTGTTTTTTGTAGGGCTTAAATACCTGGGTGCCGCTTATCTGCTTTATCTGGGTATAGGCGTGCTGCGTGGAGCTTGGCATCAGTGGCGTTGTTCACTGCCGTCTACAGAGCAGCACTCTAAAAAAGAAGATACCGACAGGCCGTTTAGAAAAGCCCTTCTACTAAGCTTGTCGAACCCAAAGGCCATTTTGTTCTTTGTGTCTTTCTTCATACAGTTCGTCGACCCTGGATATGCTCATCCTGGGTTGGCATTTGGGGTGCTCGGGCTGATTCTGGAAATGGTCAGTGCGATATACCTCAGTTTCCTGATTTTTGCCGGTGTACGTCTGGCGGCTTGGTTCCGTCAGCGGCAGCGGCTCGCCGCCAGTGCCAATACTGGTGTCGGTGCATTGTTCGTTGGCTTCAGTGTGAAGCTGGCGACCGCAACTCTGACTTGATTACTGCAACGAGAATCCCATGCCTAAGCGTACAGATATAAAGAGCATCTTGATCCTCGGTGCCGGCCCTATCGTTATCGGCCAGGCCTGCGAATTCGATTACTCCGGTGCCCAGGCCTGTAAGGCCCTGAAAGAAGAAGGTTTCCGCGTCATTCTGGTGAACTCCAACCCAGCCACCATCATGACTGATCCAGCCATGGCTGACGCAACCTATATCGAGCCTATCAAGTGGGCGACAGTAGCCAAGATCATCGAAAAAGAACGGCCCGATGCGCTGCTGCCAACGATGGGTGGTCAAACCGCGCTGAACTGCGCGCTGGATCTTGAGCGCCATGGGGTACTCGAGCAGTTTGGCGTCGAAATGATCGGTGCTAACGCTGATACCATCGACAAAGCCGAGGATCGCTCGCGTTTCGACAAGGCCATGCGCGCGATTGGTCTTGCATGCCCGCGCTCCGGTATTGCTCATAGCATGGAAGAAGCTTACGGCGTGCTGGAGCAGGTTGGTTTCCCCTGCATTATTCGCCCTTCCTTTACTATGGGGGGTAGCGGTGGCGGTATTGCCTATAACCGTGAAGAGTTCGAGGAAATCTGTGCTCGCGGTTTGGATCTTTCGCCGACTAAAGAGCTTCTGATCGACGAGTCTCTCATCGGTTGGAAAGAGTATGAAATGGAAGTGGTCCGCGATAAGAAGGACAACTGCATCATTGTATGCTCGATCGAAAATTTCGATCCAATGGGTGTGCATACCGGTGACTCCATTACAGTTGCACCGGCGCAGACACTGACCGATAAGGAATATCAGATCATGCGTAACGCCTCTCTCGCAGTGCTGCGTGAGATTGGCGTGGAAACAGGCGGCTCCAACGTGCAGTTTGGTATCTGCCCTGATACGGGTCGCATGGTTGTCATCGAGATGAATCCTCGGGTTAGCCGCTCTTCAGCGTTGGCATCCAAAGCAACAGGCTTCCCCATTGCTAAGATCGCCGCCAAACTGGCCGTTGGCTACACATTGGACGAGCTGCAGAATGACATTACTGGTGGTCGTACACCGGCGTCTTTTGAGCCAGCTATCGACTACGTTGTAACCAAAATACCGCGCTTTGCCTTCGAGAAGTTTCCCAAAGCTGACGCCCGCCTGACTACTCAGATGAAGTCAGTCGGCGAGGTTATGGCAATCGGCCGTACCTTCCAGGAGTCTGTGCAAAAAGCACTTCGTGGTCTTGAGGTTGGCGTAAATGGCTTCGATCCCAAGCTGAACCCGGAAGACCCCGAGGCCGATAGCATTCTCAAGCGAGAGCTTACAGTGCCTGGCGCCGACCGTATCTGGTACGTAGGAGATGCCTTCCGCCGCGGCCTGACCGTTGAGCGGGTATTTGAGCTGACCAAGATCGATCCGTGGTTCCTCGTGCAGATCGAAGACCTGATCAAGGAGGAAGAAAGGGTCAAGACTCTGGGGTTGGCAGACGTCGATCGCAACCTCATGTGGAAGCTCAAGCGCAAGGGCTTCTCTGACGCCCGCTTGGCCAAGTTGCTCGGTGTGACTGAAAAGAGCCTGCGTCGTCATCGCTATAAGTTGAACGTACTGCCGGTGTACAAGCGTGTCGACACGTGTGCAGCAGAGTTCGCGACTGATACCGCTTACATGTACTCCACTTATGAGGAGGAGTGTGAGGCTAATCCCTCTAGTCGTGACAAGATCATGGTGATCGGTGGCGGTCCTAACCGTATTGGGCAAGGCATCGAATTTGACTATTGCTGTGTTCATGCCGCGCTGGCAATGCGTGAAGATGGTTATGAAACCATCATGATCAATTGCAACCCGGAAACCGTGTCGACTGATTACGATACCTCTGATCGCTTGTATTTCGAGCCGGTTACGCTTGAGGATGTACTGGAAATCGTGCGTGTCGAGCAGCCTAAGGGGGTAATTGTTCAGTTCGGTGGGCAGACTCCATTGAAGCTGGCTCGTGCCTTGGAAGAAGCAGGTGTCCCGATTATTGGCACCAGTCCTGATGCAATCGATCGTGCTGAAGACCGTGAGCGCTTCCAGCAGATGATTGAACGCCTTAACCTGCGTCAGCCGCCGAACGCTACCGCTCGTAGTGAGGAAGAGGCAATTGCAGGTGCAAAACGTATCGGCTATCCGTTGGTGGTTCGCCCCTCTTATGTGTTGGGTGGACGTGCCATGGAGATCGTTTACGAAGAAGAAGAGCTTAAGCGCTACATGCGTGAAGCAGTGCAGGTATCGAACGATAGTCCTGTGTTGCTTGATCATTTCCTGAACTGCGCTATTGAAATAGATGTTGATGCAGTATGTGATGGCAAAGATGTTGTTATTGGCGCCATCATGCAGCACATTGAGCAGGCCGGTATCCATTCGGGCGACTCAGCCTGTTCTTTACCTCCGTACTCGCTGCCAGCACATATCCAGGATGAAATGCGCGAGCAGATCCGTAAGATGGCGCTCGAGCTGGGTGTCGTTGGGCTGATGAATGTGCAGTTGGCGCTTCAGGGTAATGATGTTTACGTGCTGGAAGTAAACCCGCGCGCGTCTCGTACGGTGCCTTTCGTTTCCAAGTGCATCGGAGTTTCGCTGGCTAAAGTAGCGGCCCGGGTAATGGCAGGTAAAACCCTTGAAGAAATTGGGTTTACAAAAGAAATCATTCCGCCTTATTACAGCGTTAAAGAAGCAGTGTTCCCCTTTGCCAAGTTCCCGGGTGTCGACCCCCTTCTTGGCCCAGAGATGAAGTCTACTGGCGAGGTCATGGGCGTAGGTGACAGCTTTGCTGAGGCGTTCTCGAAGGCTCAGTTGGGCGCAAGTGAAATACTGCCTACTAGCGGCTGTGCCTTTATCAGTGTTCGTGATGACGATAAGCCCTTTGTGGCTGATGTGGCTCGTGAACTGGTTGCGCTTGGGTTTGAGGTTGTTGCTACGGCCGGTACCGCTCGTGTTATCGAAGAGGCTGGTCTGCCGGTTCGTCGTGTTAACAAGGTTACTGAAGGGCGCCCCCACGTCGTCGACATGATCAAAAACGATGAAATTACGTTAGTGATCAACACGACAGAAGGTCGTCAGTCTATTGCTGACTCCTACTCGATTCGTCGTAATGCGCTTCAACATAAGATTTGCTGCACGACAACGCTTGCAGGAGGCCAGGCGATTTGTGAAGCTTTGAAGTTTGGTGCAGAGAAAACTGTACGTCGGCTTCAAGATTTACACGCGGGAATTCAGGCATGAACAAGTATCCTATGACAATCCAGGGCGCTCGCGCCCTGGAAGAAGAGCTCAAGCATCTCAAAACAGAGCTTCGTCCTCAAATTACCCAGGCTATTGCTGAGGCGCGTGAGTTGGGCGACCTAAAAGAAAACGCCGAATATCATGCTGCTCGTGAGCAGCAGGGTATGGTGGAAGCGCGCATTCGCGATATTGAGGGACGTCTCTCTAATGCCCAGGTTATTGATATTTCTACTATTCCTCGCTCGGGCAAGGTAATTTTTGGCACGACCGTAGAGATTGTAAATGTTGATACAGATGAGTCGGTAACGTATCAAATCGTCGGGGACGACGAGGCGGATATAAAATCGGGCAAGATATCGGTGAGCTCTCCGATTGCCCGTGCATTAATTGGTAAGCAAGAAGGCGATGTGGTGATCGTAAAGACGCCCGGCGGGGATGTTGAATACGAAATTGTCGAGGTACGCCACATCTAAGACCTTAGGTAGCTGGCTCCCCAATCGCTGTCTCAAAGGCAGCGATTGGATGCAGCTAAATAGGGCATTGATAAATAGCTTGCCAGAGGAGCTCTTAAAATAAGGGGCTTGGCTTTGAGGTAGGCTGACTTTCCTTCGCCAGCAAGCAGCAAGGTCGCTATCTGTATGCTCGCCCGGTGTGCTTGTAGATGTTACAGGCTGTGGCGGACTACATTTGAAAGCGAGCGATTTTGCGGCTGAGCCTTGCGGTAGATAAGCGCCATCTTGCCGATGGTCTGGATCAGCTCACATTTGGCCGATTGGCAAAGCTCTTCCATCAGAACTCGCCGATCTTCACGCTCGCTGAGACTGAATTTGACCTTAATGAGTTCATGATCATTAAGTGCTCGCTCAAGCTCACCCAGTACGCCTTCAGTAAGACCATTTTCGCCAACTATTAATACAGGCTTTAAATGGTGCCCAATAGATTTGAATTGCTTTTTCTGCTCTTGATTGAGAGCCATAATTAAATCCCAGAGAAAAAGGCATCTATTGTACCCTAGCTACTAGGTATAGCCCATATGGACAAGATGAGGTAAACGCGGCTTGATCAAAAAAGAGTCAGCGTTGGCCCAAAGAGTATTTAAATGACCATTCTGCAAAGCTAGCGCAGAACGGCTATCGCTCTCTTGGCTATTTGGAATTATAAGGGCTGAATCGTTTCTTGCAGTCTGGTATGACTATTATTGGCCTGCATGCAGCACTAGGTTGTTGAGCGTTGAGCGTTGAGCGTTGAGCGTAGGGCGTGGCGGGGTATTAGTATGGTTGTTTCCGATATCTTGCTAGTGAAAACCTTGCTGCCATCGAGTTTTCAGGTAGCTTCACTTGGGACGAAGTTTTGAGTCGATTATCAAAGCAATCAGGTAAGGCTCCCGTTGGCCTTGTTATTTCTGAAGTAGCCCCCAATATGATTGGGATAAGTACAATATATTGGTCAAAACCAATATATCTCTATGGGCTAGTGCTTGCTTTTGCGCAGCGTGTGCTGCGTCCGACCAGCGGGTTTTTAATCAAAATATTTCAAAATGAAGGGTTTGGCAGTTACCTGAAGCTGGCGCAGAGGGATTTCGAAAAAGCCCTCATGTGCAAACGCTCGGCATCTCAAGAACGGTTTCGTGAGCAATATTTGCTAGCGTGAGGCTTTAAAGGTAATGCGGCCAGATGCAACGGCAGACTCTTCCTAAAGTCTCAGCTAAAGTGAGAAGAGCAACGGATCTCATAAAGGGTTACAGACGGCCGCTGCTCAACGTTAGCGTTGTGTAGTAACTTACCGGCCAATAGCCGGTTTCGATACGAACGGTTCCAGGCGAAGCCGGCTCAGAGGGTAGTCAATTGAACGATATGGCAAAGAATCTGATTCTATGGCTCATCATTGCGGCTGTATTAGTCACAGTGATGAATAATTTCTCCAGCCCCAATGAGCCGCAAACGCTCAATTATTCTGACTTCATTCAGCAAGTGAAAGATGGTCAGGTAGAGCGTGTGACTGTCGATGGTTATGTCATCACGGGAAAACATCGTGGTGGAGATACTTTCAAGACGGTTCGGCCTGCTATTCAGGACAATGGTCTGATTGGCGATCTGGTTAATAATAATGTGGTTGTCGAAGGCAAGATGCCTGAACAGCAGAGCATCTGGACGCAGCTATTAGTAGCAAGCTTCCCGATTCTGGTGATTATTGCTGTCTTCATGTTCTTTATGAGGCAGATGCAGGGTGGCGCAGGTGGCCGTGGTGGTCCGATGAGCTTTGGTAAAAGCAAGGCGCGACTACTTTCTGAAGATCAGGTTCGAACAACCTTCGCAGACGTTGCTGGGTGTGACGAAGCGAAAGAAGAAGTAACCGAGTTAGTAGAGTTTTTGCGTGATCCGGGTAAGTTCCAGCGTCTGGGTGGCCGTATTCCGCGCGGCGTACTCATGGCTGGTCCGCCCGGTACAGGTAAAACCCTACTGGCAAAAGCTGTCGCCGGTGAGGCTAAGGTACCTTTCTTCACAATTTCTGGTTCAGATTTTGTTGAGATGTTCGTAGGTGTTGGTGCTAGCCGTGTACGTGACATGTTTGACCAGGCAAAGAAGCATGCACCTTGCATCATCTTTATCGATGAGATCGATGCGGTTGGTCGTCATCGTGGCGCTGGTATGGGGGGTGGTCATGATGAGCGTGAGCAGACCCTAAACCAGTTACTGGTTGAGATGGACGGTTTTGAAATGAATGACGGTATTATCGTCATTGCCGCTACTAACCGTCCTGATGTACTGGATCCTGCGCTTTTGCGTCCGGGTCGCTTTGATCGTCAGGTTGTAGTAGGGCTGCCGGATATTCGTGGTCGTGAGCAAATCCTCAAGGTCCACATGCGTAAAGTGCCCATGGGGGATCGAGTTGATGCGGGTGTTATCGCGCGTGGTACTCCAGGTTTCTCAGGTGCAGACCTTGCTAACCTGGTAAACGAAGCCTCCTTATTTGCTGCACGCTCTAACAAGCGTACTGTAGATATGCGCGAGTTTGAGCTCGCTAAAGACAAAATCATGATGGGCGCAGAGCGCAAGACCATGGTTATGTCTGAAAAGGAAAAGCGCAACACGGCCTATCATGAGGCTGGGCACGCTATTGTGGGTCGCTTGGTGCCTGAGCATGACCCGGTCTACAAGGTTTCTATTATTCCGCGTGGACGTGCCTTGGGTGTAACCATGTTCCTTCCTGAGGAGGATCGTTACAGTCTGTCCAAGCGTGCACTAGAAAGCCAGATCTGCTCGCTCTTTGGTGGTCGTATTGCTGAAGAAATGACGTTAGGCTTCGAAGGCGTTACGACGGGTGCCTCGAATGACATCATGCGTGCGACGCAACTGGCTCGTAACATGGTCACCAAGTGGGGCCTGTCAGAAAAATTAGGTCCATTGCTATATGGTGAGGAAGAAAATGAAAGCTTCCTTGGTCGAGGGGCAGGTGGTGCTAGCGGCAGCATGTCTGGCGAGACAGCTAAAGAGATCGACTCGGAAATTCGTCGGATTATCAATGACTGCTATACCACGGCTAAGCGTCTGCTAGACGAAAATCGTGACAAGCTAGAGATGATGGCTGATGCCCTAATGCAGTACGAGACGATTGATGCCGACCAGATCGACGACATCATGGCAGGGCGGGTGCCTAGAGAGCCGCGTGATTGGCAGGACGGCTCAGGACCTACTGGTACAAGTGCTACCCAGGGAGGTGGTCATCCTGATACCCCTATAGGTGGGCCAGCAGGCGAGCACTGATACCCTCATGATTCCTGGTTCGACTCAAACCCGACTGCTTTGCGGCAGTCGGGTTCTTGATTTATCACGTCCCCATGTCATGGGGATTCTTAATGTTACTCCTGATTCCTTTTCTGACGGTGGCCAATTCAATACCTTAGACAAAGCGCTGTTTCGTGCGCGTGATCTGGTAATGGCTGGTGCCACGCTTATCGATATCGGTGGAGAGTCAACTCGTCCTGGCGCTCCCCGTGTCGCTCTCGATGAAGAGTTGCAGCGGGTAGTGCCTGTAGTTGAGGCGTTATCTAAAAGACTCGATGTTGTCATCTCGGTTGATACGTCATCTCCTCAGGTAATTTGCGAGTGTGCAAAAGTAGGCGCAGGGCTTATTAATGATGTGCGCGCCTTGCGCCGTCCGGGCGCGCTTGAGGCTGCAGCTGCGGCAGGCCTGCCTGTATGTCTAATGCACATGCAAGGCGAGCCCGATACGATGCAGCAAGCTCCCCAATATGAAGACATTGTTGCTGACGTAATTGCGTTTTTAAGTGAGCGCATAGCTGCCTGTGAAAGTGCAGGCATTGCGCGTGATCAGCTTATTCTTGATCCTGGCTTTGGGTTTGCTAAAACCCTTGAGCACAATTTGGTGCTGTTCAAGCGTATGCCTGAGTTATTTAGGCTGGCACTACCGCTATTGGTCGGTGTTTCCCGTAAAAGCATGATTGGGACTGTCTTGAATAAGCCCGTCGATGAACGCTTATACGGTAGTCTCGCCTTGGCTGCGCTAGCAGTCGCTAAGGGGGCCAGTATCATTCGAGTGCATGATGTAGAGCAGACGGTAGACGTTATAAAAATGATAGCTGCAGTAGAGCAGGCTTGAAACAAGGCGAGAGTAATGGCTAGAAAGTACTTTGGAACAGATGGAATTCGTGGGCGCGTAGGTGAGTATCCGATTACACCTGACTTTATGCTAAAGCTTGGGTGGGCGGCCGGTATTGCCTTTCGTAGCCAAGGTATCTGTCGAGTTCTAGTAGGTAAGGATACGCGTAACTCTGGCTATATGTTCGAATCTGCTCTTGAGGCTGGGCTTTCTGCAGCTGGCGCTGATGTCATGCTACTAGGCCCTATGCCTACACCCGGCATTGCCTATCTGACGCGTACTTTCCAGGCTAACGCCGGTATTGTGATCAGTGCATCTCATAATCCTTTTTACGATAACGGCATCAAGTTTTTCTCGGGACTGGGTACCAAGCTGCCGGATGAAGTGGAGTTGATGATTGAGGAGTTGCTAGATCAACCTATGACGGTTGTGGAGTCTGCTCGTATCGGCAAGGTATCCCGCATCAATGATGCCGCAGGCCGTTACATAGAATTTTGTAAAAGCAGCGTGCCGAGCGGCACTAGCTTTGCTGGTATGCGAATCGTAGTCGATTGTGCTCATGGCGCTACCTATAAGATTGCTCCTAGTGTCTTCCGGGAATTAGGGGCTCAGGTTACTGTTATCGGCGCTCAGCCTGACGGACTCAATATCAACAAAAACTGCGGTTCTACTCATCTGGGAGAGTTGCAGAAAGCTGTGCGTGATCAGCATGCTGATTTAGGTATTGCATTTGATGGTGATGGTGATCGTGTATTAATGGTTGATCATACCGGCGCAATTGTTGATGGGGATGAGCTTCTATTTTTGATCGCTAAGGATTTAAAAGGCCGTAATCGCCTTGAAGGTGGCGTTGTAGGCACTCAGATGAGCAACCTCGGGCTAGAGTTAGGTCTGGCTGAGCTGGGAGTTCCATTTACCAGGGCCAAGGTGGGTGACCGCTACGTGATGGCCGAGTTAATAGGACGGAAATGGACACTGGGTGGCGAAAGCTCCGGTCATATTGTGTGCTGCCAGTACACTACGACAGGCGATGCCATTATTTCTGCGCTACAGGTCTTAATGGCGTTGAGGCGTGCCGGGCAAACATTGGCGGAGGCGCGTAAAGGGCTCAAGAAGTACCCGCAAGTTCTCATCAATGTACGTTACTCCGGAGAAGTCGACCCTTTGGTTCACCCGGACGTACAAAAAGCTTGCACGTCGGTGACTGAACAAATGGCCGGTAAGGGGCGCGTTTTATTACGCAAATCTGGAACCGAGCCTCTTGTTCGTGTGATGGTCGAAGGCAGTGATGAGCGTCAGGTCCACAAGCATGCAGAAGCTTTGGCTAAGCTGGTCAGCGAGGTATGTGCTTGATTTGGCTTGTCAAAGCAAAAAATCTTAGATAATATCTGCGCCCACTTCGCTTACTGAGGCATTAGCATGCGCAAGCCCTTAGTCGCTGGTAACTGGAAAATGCACGGAACACGTGCCGATGTAGCCGAGCTGATAGAGGGATTAAGTAAGCTCGCCTTATCTGATGATGTTGAGATGGTAGTGTTTCCACCATTCTTGTTTATCGATCAGGTTGAGGTCGGTCTCGCTGGTGGCGGTATAGTACTCGGTGCACAAGATTGTGCTGTGCAGCCAGAGCAAGGTCCGCTTACGGGTGAGATAGCAGCGTCCCAGTTGCGTGATGTGGGTTGTAGATATGTTTTGGTGGGGCATTCCGAGCGTCGTCTAATTTTGCGTGAAGATGATGATTCGGTTACAAAAAAGTTTGCTTCAGCCCAAAAGATGGGTATAGTGCCCGTCCTTTGTGTTGGTGAGACTCAAGAGCAGCGAGAAGCTGGTAAAACCTTTGAGATTGTTAAAGGTCAGCTCAAGTCGGTAATAGACGCGCTAGGGATTGAGGCTTTTGAGAATGCAGTTGTAGCCTACGAGCCTGTATGGGCGATAGGTACAGGATTGACAGCAACTCCTGATGAAGCTCAGGCGGTGCATCAGGAAATCCGGCAGTTCCTCCGATCTTATAGTGGCGATGTGGCTGATAAAGTCAGGCTTCTATATGGTGGTAGTGTAAAGGGCGGTAATGCTGCCGAGTTGTTCGGTATGCCTGATATCGATGGTGGGCTTGTTGGTGGAGCCTCCCTAAATGCGAATGAATTTGGCGTGATTTATCACGCTGCTGGAAGTAAATGATGTTAGAAACTCTAGTTGTTGTCGTGCATCTGCTAATGGCGCTGGGCTTAGTTGTCCTTGTGCTTCTTCAGCAGGGTAAAGGTGCGGACGCTGGTGCTTCTTTTGGTGCAGGTGCTTCGGGTACTGTTTTCGGAAGCCAAGGTTCTGCTACCTTTTTGAGTCGATTTACTGCTATACTAGCGGCGGTTTTTTTCGCTACTAGCCTGGGTCTGGCATACTTCGCCAAGGAAAAAGCAAATGCACTGCAGGAAGTTGGTCTTCCTAAGCCTGCAGTCATTCAGCAGACGCCTGAAGTTGAAAAGCCTGTGGCAAATGATGATGTTCCCATGTCACAGCAAAAGCCTTCGACATCCTCAGAAGGTGATGTTCCGGGAAGTCAGAAATAGTAAGACGTTTTGCCGAAGTGGTGGAATTGGTAGACACGCTATCTTGAGGGGGTAGTGGCCAACGGCTGTATGGGTTCGAGTCCCATCTTCGGCACCATAATTAAGACACTAATTAAGTGTCGAGAGCGTAAGTAGATTGACCTGAAAGAGACTCTTTCTTATACTTTCGCTCCAGCTTTGACGCGGGGTGGAGCAGTCTGGTAGCTCGTCGGGCTCATAACCCGAAGGTCGTAGGTTCAAATCCTGCCCCCGCAACCAGTCAACAAAGGCCCCTTTATAGGGGCTTTTTGTTAGCTGAACAGTCAGGTCGCGCGTTCTTGCGGCGACCACAAGGGATGGGCGTTATGCCCATTTTTTATTTGCACAGCATGCGTGAGGCAACCAGGTGTCGAGCAAGCTAGAACAGTTGCAAGCCATGCTGGCCCCCGTCATCGAAGCGCTTGGCTATGAATGCTGGGGCATCGAGTACATTTCCCAGGGCCGGCATTCTCTGCTAAGGGTCTATATCGATCATTCAAACGGAATTCTGGTTGAGGACTGCGAAAAAGTCAGTCGTCAAGTTAGTGGGATTTTAGACGTAGAAGATCCAATTCCGGGCGAATATACCTTGGAGGTTTCCTCTCCAGGTATGGATAGACCTTTATTCACTCTTGAGCAATTCAGCGCTTTTGTAGGTGAGCAAGTAAAAATAAGGCTTCGTTCGCCTTATGAAGGCCGCCGCAACTTTCAGGGCCTTTTGCGCGGTGTGGAAGATCAGGACGTCGTGGTTCAGGTTGATAACCATGAGTATCTGCTTCCCATCGAGATGATCGATAAGGCTAATGTCATTCCCCGATTTGAATAAAGCGCAAATCCGCGAATCCCAAAGGATTGCGACAGGCGAGGCGTACGATGAGTAAAGAAGTTCTACTGGTAGTGGAATCAGTTTCCAATGAGAAAGGTGTTCCGCCCGGTGTCATTTTCGAGGCATTGGAGCTAGCCCTAGCCACTGCCACAAAGAAACGCTATGAAGAAGATGTAGAACTGCGTGTGGCTATCAACCGCCACAATGGTAGTTACGAAACGTTTCGTTGCTGGACAGTTGTTAAAGATGAAGACTTCGATAATCCAGCAGCGAACCTGACGCTTGATGAAGCCCAGGAAATCAATCCAGATGCCAAGTTTGGCGATCTGATTGAAGAAAAGATTGAATCCATTGAGTTCGGTCGTATTGCGGCCCAAACAGCCAAGCAAGTAATCGTTCAGAAAGTACGTGAAGCTGAGCGCGCTCAGATTGTTGATGCTTACCGTGAAAAAGTAGGTGAGATCATTTCAGGTACTGTCAAAAAAGTTACCCGGGATAATGTGATTGTCGATCTGGGCAATAATGCAGAGGCATTGTTGGCGCGTGATCAAATCATTCCACGGGAAAATTTCCGTGTTGGTGTTCGCGTTCGTGCGTTGCTTAAAGAAATTCGCACAGAAAACCGCGGACCTCAACTGGTCCTGTCGCGTACAGCGCCTGAAATGCTGATCGAGCTATTTCGTATTGAAGTACCGGAAATCTCCGAGCAGTTAATTGATGTCATGGCTGCCGCCCGTGATCCGGGTTCGCGCGCCAAAATCGCCGTACGCTCTAAAGATAAGCGCATCGATCCGCAGGGCGCCTGTATTGGTATGCGCGGCTCGCGTGTCCAGGCAGTATCTGGTGAGTTGGGTGGTGAGCGGGTAGATATCGTCTTGTGGGATGACAACCCGGCTCAATTCGTTATCAACGCCATGGCACCCGCAGAAGTTGCGTCGATCATTGTTGATGAAGATACCCATACCATGGATATCGCTGTTGCTGCTGACAACTTGGCTCAGGCCATTGGCCGCAGTGGCCAGAATGTTCGTCTTGCGAGCCAATTGACAGGCTGGACATTAAACGTGATGACCGAAGAGGACATCATGGCTAAGCAAAAGGCAGAAACGGGCGATATTCTTCAGCAGTTTGTAGATGAACTGGATGTAGATGAAGAGCTGGCTCAAGTGTTGGTTGAAGAAGGTTTCACCACACTTGAAGAGATCGCCTATGTCCCCATGGAAGAAATGCTCAACATTGATGGCTTCGATGAGGATGTCGTCAATGAGCTGCGTAACCGGGCTAAGGATCGCCTATTAACCCGTGCCATCGCGACGGAAGAAAAACTGGCTGACAAAAAGCCAGCGGAAGATTTGCTTAGTCTCGAAGGCATGACTGAGGAACTCGCGCTTGAGCTGGCGCAGCGAGGCGTTGCCAATCGCGAAGATCTTGCCGAGCAGTCCATTGATGACCTGCTCGATATTAACGGCATGAATGAAGAGCGTGCCGGCAAGTTGATCATGGCTGCCCGTGCCCATTGGTTTGAGTGAGCGGTGCTGCCTGAGGAGAAGAGTGCATGACGCAAGTCACGGTGAAAGAACTGGCCCAAACGGTCAATACACCGGTTGAACGCCTGCTGCAACAAATGCAGGAAGCGGGTCTGTCCCATAGCAGTGCAGACCAGGTTGTAACCGACACTGAAAAGCAAAAACTGCTGTCTCATCTGAAAGGAAACACCAAGCTGGACGAACCGCGTAAAATAACGCTCCAGCGCAAGACTCAAACGACGTTGAAAGTGTCTGGAAGCAAGACAGTTAATGTCGAAGTCCGCAAAAAGAAGACATATGTCAAGCAAAGCCCTGACGAGTTGGCGGTAGAACAGCAACGTGAGGCTGAAGAGGCTGCACGTCTGAAGGCTGAAGAAGAAGCTCGTCAGCGAGTAGAGGAAGAGATTCGCTTGAAGGCCGAAGAAGAGGCTCGTCTTAACGCTGAAGAGGAAGCTCGTCAGCAGGCTGCTGCCAAGGCCGCTCAAGAGGCGGCAGAAGCGGCTGCGAAAGCCGCTACAGAAACCAAGTCCGAGGAAGTAGTGGAAGAAGTGGTTGCAAATAAAACAGCGCCGGCAGCACCGGCAGCTGTATCTGATGAGCGCAAGCGCGAAGAAGTGCGTCGTCCCCCAGCTGCCCCTGTAGCCGGCAAACGGGATGACGATGAGCGTCGCGATCGCAAACATGCACAGCATCGTCCTTCTTTGAAGGAGAAGGACAAGGTTAGTACCCCGCGCGTTGTTCGCACCGCAGGTGAGGACGAAGATGATGGTTTTGGCGGTCGTCGTGGCGGTCGAAACAAGTCCAAGCTTAAAAAACGTAATCAGCATGGCTTCCAGAACCCTACGGGTCCAGTCGTTCGTGAAGTAGCTCTGGGTGAGACAATTACTGTTGCTGAATTGGCGCAGCAAATGTCCGTCAAGGCTGCTGAAGTTATCAAGTTCATGTTCAAGATGGGTTCTCCCGCCACTATCAACCAAGTGCTGGATCGTGAAACAGCACAGCTAGTAGCTGAAGACTTTGGTCATAAGGTCAAGTTAGTCAGCGAAAACGCACTGGAAGAGCAACTGGCAGAGTCGCTCAAGTTTGAAGGCGAAGAAGTTCACCGCGCACCCGTGGTAACGGTCATGGGTCACGTTGACCATGGTAAGACCTCTTTGCTGGATTACATCCGTCGCGCCAAGGTTGCAGCAGGCGAAGCGGGTGGCATTACCCAACATATTGGCGCTTACCATGTAAATACGGATCGTGGCATGGTGACGTTCTTGGATACCCCTGGTCACGCAGCCTTTACAGCTATGCGTGCCCGTGGTGCTCAAGCAACCGATATTGTTATTCTGGTTGTAGCGGCCGATGACGGTGTCATGCCACAGACAGAAGAAGCTATCCAGCACGCCAAGGCTGCTGGTGTGCCGATCGTTGTTGCAGTGAACAAGATCGACAAGCCTGATGCAGATCCGGACCGTGTTAAACATGATCTGGCTGGGCGTGACGTTATCCCGGAAGAGTGGGGCGGTGATACTCAGTTTGTTCATGTATCTGCCAAAGCAGGTACTGGCGTTGATGAGCTGTTAGAAGCGATTCTTCTGCAGGCTGAAGTTCTTGAGTTGACTGCAACACCTTCAGCTCCAGGCCGTGGTGTCGTAATTGAGTCGCGCCTTGATAAGGGTCGCGGGCCGGTTGCTACTGTTCTGGTGCAAAACGGTACTCTGCGCCAGGGTGATATGGCTCTGGTCGGTGTTAACTTCGGTCGTATCCGTGCCATGCTCGATGAGAATGGCAAGCCGATCAAAGAGGCTGGTCCATCCATCCCCGTCGAAATTCTTGGCTTGGATGGTACGCCGGATGCCGGTGATGAGCTGACTGTTCTGACCGATGAGAAAAAAGCACGTGAAGTTGCCTTGTTCCGTCAGGGTAAGTTCCGTGAGGTCAAGCTGGCGCGTGCTCAGGCAGGCAAGCTCGAAAATATTTTCGAAAACATGGGCCAGGACGAGAAAAAGACGCTTAACATCGTTCTCAAGTCCGATGTACGCGGTTCTCTAGAAGCTCTGCAAAGCTCGCTCAGTGGTCTGGGTAACGATGAAGTCCAGGTGCGTGTTGTTGCGGGTGGTGTAGGCGGTATCACTGAAAGTGATGCGAACCTAGCGCTGGCTTCTAATGCAGTTCTCTTCGGCTTTAACGTTCGTGCCGATGCTGGTGCTCGTAAGATCATTGAGCAGGAAGGTTTGGATCTACGTTATTACAACGTGATCTACGACATTATCGAAGATGTTAAGAAAGCGCTAACGGGTATGCTGGGCAGTGATGTTCGCGAGAATATTCTGGGCATTGCAGAAGTTCGTGACGTCTTCCGTTCGCCGAAGTTTGGCGCTGTTGCAGGCTGTATGGTTGTTGAAGGCATGGTCCATCGCAATCGTCCGATTCGTGTTCTACGTGAAGATATTGTGATCTTTGAAGGTGAACTCGAATCTCTGCGTCGCTTCAAAGATGACGTGGCTGAAGTTCGTGCCGGCATGGAGTGCGGTATCGGTGTGAAGAGCTATAACGACGTTAAGGTCGGCGACAAGATCGAAGTTTTCGAGAAGGTCGAAGTAGCGCGCTCGCTGTAATTCACGCAAGCGAAAAGCCAGGAGCTGGAAGTTGTCGGAAGACAGCTTCCAGCTTCGTCTTTTTAACAGCACCTGGCTTTAAGAGAGAGCGAAGATGGCTAAAGAATACACTCGTACTCAGCGCATCGGCGATCAGATGCAGCGTGAGTTAGCGCTTTTGATTCAGCGGGAAATTAAAGATCCTCGCCTGGGCTTGGTAACGATTACTGACGTCAATGTGGCGCGTGATCTTTCCCATGCCAAAGTATTTATCACTGTTTTGGGTAAAGATTCGTCTGAGGATATTGCCCAGAACTTAGGGATTTTGAATGAAGCCTCCGGCTTTTTGCGTCAGCAGTTAGGACGCGCAATGAAGCTTAGGACGATCCCGCAAATGCGCTTTCATTATGATGAGAGCATCCGTCGCGGAGCAGAACTGTCTGCATTGATCGAGCGTGCAGTATCTGAAGACCGTCGTCACGAGGGTGGAGAGTAAGCGTGGCCCAAGTGAAACGAATCCGTCGATCGGTTAACGGTATTCTGGTACTCGACAAGCCGCGTGGACTAACCTCTAATGCGGCGCTGCAAAAGGTACGCTGGTTGCTTAATGCTGAAAAAGCTGGACATACCGGTAGCCTTGATCCATTGGCGACGGGTGTTTTGCCGTTGTGCTTTGGTGAAGCAACAAAGTTTTCGCAATATCTGTTGGATGCCGATAAAGGCTATGAAACAGTCATGCAACTAGGTGTCACCACAACGACAGGTGATGCAGAGGGAGAGATTGTTGACCGCCGAGAGGTAAGTCTTGACGCCTCGGCTTTAGAGGCAGTGTTACCTGCCTTCCGTGGTGATATCCTTCAGATTCCACCTATGTATTCTGCCCTTAAGCGAGACGGTAAGCCGCTCTATAAGTTGGCTCGGGCAGGTGAGGTCGTGGAGCGGGAACCGCGTTCTGTTACTATTAGCAGCCTTGAGCTACTGGCGCTGACAACAGATCGCGCTACACTCGATGTGCATTGCAGCAAGGGCACCTATATTCGATCTTTGGTCGAAGACCTGGGGCAAGCGCTTGGTTGCGGTGCCCATGTGGCTGAGCTACGCAGAACCCAGGCAGGGCCTTTTGCCTTGGCTCAGTCCGTAAGTCTTGAGGCGCTGGAGAAGGCGCACGAAGAAGGTGGTGCAGAAGCACTCGATGCTTTCCTGCTTCCAGTTGACAGTGGTTTGGAGCATTGGCCGCTGTTACAACTGACCGAGCACACGGCTTTTTACTGGCTGCATGGACAGCCGGTAAGAGCAGCTAACGCACCCAAATTTGGCTGGATGCGGGTACAGGATAATGAAGGTCGCTTTATCGGTATCGGTGAAGTGACTGACGATGGACGTATTGCGCCTCGTCGTTTGGTTCGGTCGTAAGACTGATGCGAGGGTGGCTGTTAATAGGCACGGTCATTCCTCTTCTCTAACACGAGGGTAATTCCCTCGGCCTGTTATATCTAGGAGCCCTATCATGGCACTTAGCGTTGAAGAAAAAGCCCAGATCGTAACTGAGTACAAGCGCGCCGAAGGCGACACTGGTTCTCCTGAAGTACAAGTTGCTCTGCTGTCTGCCAACATTGACAAACTGCAGGGTCACTTCAAGGCCAACAATAAGGATCACCACAGCCGCCGTGGTCTGATCCGTATGGTTAACCAGCGTCGTAAGCTGCTGGACTACCTGAAGGCCAAGGACACTACTCGTTATAGTGACCTGATCAGCCGTCTGGGCCTGCGTCGTTGATCACGATGCAAGCTGGACGCTAGTCGCTTAAAAGCTGGGAGTCGGTTATGCCGATTTCCAGCTTTTTTGCTTCATGCGTCCCTGAGATCGCGCCGGGTCCGATACCCTGCCGCTCTCAAGATTTCCCCAAGGGCAATACAAGAAGGAAATACTGTGAATCCAGTAATCAAGACATTTAAGTTTGGTCAGCAGACCGTAACACTGGAGACGGGCCGCATTGCGCGCCAGGCCAGTGGTGCAGTACTCGTTAGCACTGAAGACGTTAGTGTTCTAGTAACTGTTGTGGGCGCCAAGTCTCCAGCAGAAGGCCGTGACTTTTTCCCGCTGTCTGTCCATTATCAGGAAAAGACCTATGCCGCAGGCCGCATTCCTGGTGGCTACTTCAAGCGTGAAGGCCGTCCGAGCGAAAAAGAGACACTGACCTCTCGTTTGATCGACCGTCCAATCCGTCCGCTGTTTCCAGAAGGCTTCATGAACGAAGTGCAGGTTGTCTGCACTGTCGTTTCGACAAATAAGAAGTCTGATCCAGATATCGCTGCCATGATTGGTACATCTGCCGCTCTGGCTATTTCTGGTATTCCATTTGCGGGCCCTATTGGCGCTGCTCGTGTTGGTTTCCACCCAGAACTAGGCTACATCATCAACCCAAGCTTTGAGCAGCTTCAAAGCTCCAGCCTGGACATGGTTGTAGCAGGTACTTCTGATGCCGTTCTAATGGTTGAATCTGAAGCTGATGAGCTGACAGAGGACCAGATGCTGGGCGCTGTGCTGTTTGCACATGAAGAGTTCCAAGTTGTAATCGAGGCAGTCAAGGAACTTGCTGCTGAAGTAGGCAAGCCTACTTGGGATTGGCAAGCTCCTGTTGAAAATACTACGCTGGTTAACCAGTTGCGCGCCGAGTTTGGTGAAGCCATTTCGCAGGCTTATACCATTACTGTCAAACAGGACCGCTATGCGGCGCTGGGTGAGCTGCGTGATCAAGCTGTTGCCAAGTTTGCTGGCGAAGAAGAAGGTCAGTACAGCGCTGCTGAGATCAAAGAGATTTTTGGCCTGCTGGAGTACCGCACTGTTCGTGAGAACATTGTAGATGGTAAGCCACGTATCGATGGCCGTGACACCCGTACTGTTCGTCCGCTGAATATTGAAGTGGGTGTCTTGAGCAAGACTCACGGCTCCGCTTTATTCACGCGTGGTGAAACACAGGCGCTGGTGGCAACTACCCTGGGTACTGCCCGTGATGCTCAAATCCTCGATATGCTAGAAGGGGAGCGTCGTGACACCTTTATGCTGCACTATAACTTCCCACCCTTCTCCGTAGGAGAGTGTGGGCGTATGGGCAGCCCAGGCCGTCGTGAGATTGGTCACGGCCGTTTGGCACGCCGTGGTGTTCAGGCCATGCTGCCGTCTCAGGAAGAGTTCCCCTACAGCATCCGTGTGGTGTCTGAAATTACTGAATCCAACGGCTCTAGCTCCATGGCTTCCGTATGCGGTGCTTCGCTGGCCCTGATGGATGCAGGCGTTCCTGTTCGCGCTCCGGTTGCTGGCGTTGCGATGGGTCTGGTGAAAGAGGGTGACAGGTTTGCTGTCCTAACCGATATCCTGGGTGATGAAGATCACCTTGGCGATATGGACTTTAAGGTGGCCGGTACTGATAAGGGTGTTACTGCTCTGCAGATGGACATCAAGATCAACGGTATTACCGAAGAGATCATGGAAGTCGCGCTGGCTCAGGCTTTAGAGGCTCGCCTCAATATCCTGTCCCAGATGAATCAGGTCATCGCCAAGCCGCGTGCAGAGTTGTCAGCTAATGCACCGACTATGATCGCTATGAAGATCGAGCCGGACAAGATTCGCGATGTCATCGGTAAGGGTGGCGCTGTTATCCGTGCAATCTGTGAAGAAACCAAGGCTTCGATTGATATCGAAGATGATGGCAGTGTGAAGATTTACGGTGAAACCCGTGAAGCGGCTGAGGCTGCCAAGCAGCGCGTCTTGGGCATTACTGCAGAAGCTGAGATTGGTAAGATTTACGTAGGTAAAGTCGAGCGTATCGTGGACTTCGGTGCTTTCGTAAATATCCTGCCTGGTAAGGATGGCCTGGTACATATCTCCCAAATCAGTGATCAGCGCATCGAGAAAGTTTCTGATGTACTGAAAGAAGGTCAGGAAATAAAGGTACTGGTACTGGACGTGGATAACCGTGGCCGTATCAAGCTATCCATCAAGGACGTAGCAGCAGCTGAAGCTTCTGGCACCTGATAGATAGTGGTTAAGAGCCCAGCTTTTGCTGGGCTTTTTTATGCCTCTAATTCATGCAACTTGCATGTATTGCATGAACGATTTATTGCAATGTGCAATTAACGTGAAAATCATAATATATATAACTGCTTGAAAAGTAAGGAATTTTTTTAATATCTAACTTGGCATGCTGATTGCGATCATGATTAGTGCTAACGCCAGGATACGGCGTACACCCAAAACAGGAGTCACATTATGAAGAAGACTTTCAGCCAATTTGCTTTTGCCGCCGCTGCTGTTACTGCTCTGAGCATGCCGCTTGCTGGAGGCGCATTTGCTGCCACGAACAATCAAACGATGACCCTGGCTGCCAATGACAGTGTAGAGCAGGCAGAAGAAACAGTTTCCGACACATGGATTACTGGAAAAGTGAAATCTTCTTTCCTTGCGGATGATCATATCAAAGGGACTGACATCAAAGTTGAGACCAACAAGGGTGTGGTTTCTCTGTCGGGTACCGTGTCAACAGATGCTCAGCGTGAGTTGGCTGTTGAAAAAGCAAAGAACATCAAAGGTGTTAAAGCCGTATCGGCCGATGGCTTGAAATCGGCCGAGTAACCTAAAGGTGGCGAGCTACAAGCTCGCCACCTTTAGTATTGATGAGGTAGTCGCCATGTCTGGAAAAGCAGATGCTTTTGAGGATCTGATAGAAGTTTCTCGTAATGGCAGAGCATTCTATGAGTCGGCAATCAATGCTGTAAGCAGTCCTCAACTCAAAGCCTTATTCTCGGAAATGGCTCAAATGAAGGCGGGGTTGGTTATCCTATTAAGCAGTCAAACGTCTCTTCATGGTAGGCAGCCTGCTAATGACAGCCGCTTTGTAAGTTCTTTTAAGGAGCTTTATGAGCAGGCCCACGCCGCCTTGTTAGAAACGAGCGACACCGCTTACATTCAGGCTTTAGAAGAGTCAGAGGACCAGCTCTTACACCTTCTGGAGCAGGCGATACATGACGCTCCAGAGCTAGAAGCTCAGCCACTCGTTCAAGGGCAATTGCAAAAAGCCAAGTTATGCCACGACCATCTGCTTGAGCTTAAGCTGCGCCTTAATGTGGCGTGATCGCTAGCCTTCACTGGCCTCGTTTGCTTTGAATACTGTGAAGGCGGTTACCCCGAAAGGTTAAGTAGTAATACATACCGTTCCATGGGCCATATATCCATTCTTCGACCCTAACTTCGCTACGTCCCCCATACCTATCACTGATCTCAACGTAACCTAAATTCGCACGGCTGCTGGGTTTTCCACATTTACGATGGATTTCACTGATATGGTCATGTGTATTAATGAGCTGACTGCCGCATCTTAAAGATTCTGCTTGAGTCGGCCACGCTATAACAATAAGGGTAATGAAGGTCCAGGCTTTGATAACGTTATAAGGCATAAAAGGCTTTAGTCCCGAGCGAATTCGATACTAACCAGCCGATTGGCTTCAAAAGTTAGTACATAAGTACCGCCGTTTCGAGGACCGTAAACCCACTCTTCACGAGTAGATTCTCTGCGGCCGTAGTCACCTTGCATATAGCCTATAAAATCCCGATGGGCAGGCTCTCCGCATTTCTTTCGTACCTCGAAAGTACGATCGCCTTGGTTAATCAGACTGTTACCACACCTGAACGTATCAGCTAGGACGGCTAAGGGCGAGAGGGCTGCCAGCAAGGCTATTATTACTACTGTGTACTTCATAAGCGTTCCCTAGTTGCTGCCAATATGAAGTTGTGCAGCGATACGCCCATTATTGCCTTGCTGACTTGTGTTGACATCAATTAAATAGATGCGACCTTCCTCTAACCCAGCATTCTCTATCAGATATTGTTTGATGGTTTGGGCGCGCGCTTGAGCAAGACGCCTGAGAAGCAATTCGCTCGTTTTCCAGGAATCGAGAATGGCAGTGCTCAGCCGGCTTTGCCGTTCTGTATCAGGTAGATTTTCCCATTCTACGGGCGGCTGCTGTTTTAAGCGGGTGCGATAGACTGCCTCTAGCAGAGCAGGTCGCATGTCTTGCGGAACGGAGAGCTGGCTGGCCTCTGCAGGCACCTTATCGCCCCGTCGTTGTAGCAGGTTGTAATATTGCGTCTGAAATTCGTGCTCTAATCGTTGCGCTGAAAGTGAGGGGCCATCAATCTCGGCTGCGCTACGTCCTTCTACATCCAGCTGTAGTTGCGGACGTTTCTTTAGCGCTTGAGCCAGGGCATCGAGCGACTGGCGAGCCTGATCCGTCAAATTAACCGAAGCTGCCTCAAATGGAATTTCGTTTAAATCAGTTTCTGCTCGTCCTGCCAGGCCTGCTAGCATTTTGAAGGGCGATTGAACGGCTCTTGCAACCATGTTGCGCAGTGTTTGCCAGACGATGGGCGCTACACTGAAGTTAGGGTCATTGAGGTTACCTGCGACCGGAAGGGTTAGGTCGATTTTGCCATGAGAGTCTTTGAGTAATGCCACGGCAAGTCTTACAGGCAGGTCAACGGCATCCGGGCTGTCAATCCTTTCACCTAGTTCAAGCTGGTCCAGCACGAGATGGTTCTGAGCATCCAGCTTGCTGTTATCGATCCGGTAATTGAGGTCTAGATCCAAGCGCCCTTTGCGAATGGCATAACCGGCAAATTTACCTGAATAAGGCGTGAGTGTAGTGAGCTCAACATGGCGAAAGGCAGCCGTCACGTTCAATTTATTCAGCGGGTCTAGCGGGTTCAGGCGACCCTGGATGCTAACAGGCGCGAAGCGGTCTACCTTGCCGGTTAGGCTTATCTCTGCAGGATCAGGGGTCTGGGTATCCAGTGTGCCAATCTGGCCGTTGAGCTCCTGGATTGCCGTTATGAAGCTGGGTGTAAGGCTGTAATCGGCAAAATTGGCTGAGCCGTTAACAATGTGTATGCCCCCGATGCTTAACGCCAGCGGAGCGGTGTTATCAGGCGCTTCCTGCTTGGGCTGAGCAATTAACAATTGGCGGAAGTTGGTTGTCAGGTCTTCGTTGATGATTAGACGCGCATAAGGGCGCTTAAGTGTAATCCCATCAATGGCAAGACTCTTGCCGTGCTTGTAGTCAATACCTTTGACCGTGAGTTGCTGCCAACGCAGAAAGTCTCGCTGGCGCTGCGTGTCCAATGTATGCAATTGGTTGAGCTGGGCCTGCCCGGTAAGGGTTAGCGCTAGAGGAGTTACGCTGTCGAGGGAGAGATGTATGTCGCTCGCCAGCATGCCACTACGGATTTCAAGGCGGATATACGGGGCGATATAGGCTTGGGCTAGACGCAGATCGATATCGCTGTTGACGATATGCAGGTGGGCAGTAATGGGGTTGAGCGTCAGCTCACCCTCAGTTTCAAGTCGCCCATGCAAGCCGATTTGAGCGTTTAGTTTGATTTCTGTAGGTGTCCGAGCTGCAAGGTCCAGATGGGATAATGCAAGGTCGATACTCTTGATATCTAGATCTACAGGTGTTGAGGCGGCTTGGTCGCTTAAATGAAGGCGGCCGTCTTGCAGGTGAGTTTTACCGATACTTACCTGCCAGCCTGGGATGCTCCTGGCAGGCTCGGGCTGGTCAGGAAAGGTGAACAGTTTGACCCAATCCAGTTGGCCATCCTTGTCTCTGGATACCCAGGCTTCTAAGCTCCGACTCTCAAGCTGGTCTATGTGGATTTGGCGTTTGGCTAAGTCCAGGGTGGCACCGCCTATAGCGAGACGGCCTAGTTGGACCTGTGGTGTTGCATGGGCGGCTTTACTGGAAAACTCATCAAGGCTCAGACTGGTTTTGGTCAGCTGTAGTTGAAAGGTCTTTCCGGTTTCGATGTGGTATTGGGTATGCCCATTCAGCCTACCCTTGTTGAGCGAAAGCGGTAGCGCTTCGCTCACATAAGCCCACCAGGGCGCGAGCGCAGCCTCTCTAAGATCAAGGGAGCCGCTTAAAGCAAAGGGTAGGGGTTGCAGCGTTCCTTCACTCTTGAGTGCGCCGTTCTGAGCTGTCTGGGCGCTTAGGGTAAAACGAGCTTTACTTTCCTGGCGAGTACTTACGTTTTCCAGGGTCAGATCAACAGGGTTAAGGCTTATATCAACGGGTTGTTTGAGCTGTTGGTCGCGGTAACGCACCTGAGCCTGTGTAATGACGAGAGCATCTATGGTTAGCGGAAATTGTTGCTCAGAGGCATCTGTCGTAGGCTTTTCCTGGGCAGTCGCATCCTTGGAAACTTTAAAAAGCTTGGTCAGATTCAACGAGCCGTCTTTTTCAAGCGTAACATCGACAAAAGGCTCTTCCAGCTCGATACGCGCCAAATGCGCTTCTCTACGCCAGAGGCTGTTTAGCTCAACGTTGGCGTAGAGGCGTTTAGCTGCCAAAACCGGGTGTTCGGCGGACCCAATGCGAAAACCCGTTAATGTCGCTTCAAGCGTAAACGGGTTAAATGTGATCTGATCGATCTGTGCAGGCTGTGTGGTGTAACGCGTCAACTGCTGATGGGCAAGATGTAGCGCGACACGCGGAACAATCAGGAAGCCAATCAGGCAATACAACAGGAAGAGCGACAACACAATGGGGGCGCGTTTCAATGCTTTGGGCATGGCGTCTATCCATCAAGAGTGCTCTCCAGTATCGCACGTGCCGTGATAGTGCCAACGTCACCATGTACAAAGCGTGATCTTTACAACTGTAAAATCAAGGTCTTAAGGGGTGGCTGGCCATCAAAGGAGGGGAAGTCCTCGTCTGGAGCGATGATTTGACAATCACGTACTGGTCGACCCTGTTTGCTGGCGCATCGCAAAACAGACTCGCGCCACTCTGCCATAGACACTTTGGCCAGGTTGTTACAGCAGACAAGAGTGCCGTTTTCTGCGGTAGCTAGGAGCGCTGGTTTGAGCAGGCTCTGATAGTCACGATGAAGATCTACTGTCCCAAATGCACTCTTGGCCCAGGCAGGTGGATCAAGAAACACTAGGTCGAACGTGCGCTTTTCCAGGCGTGGATAGCTTGGCAAGCGCTGGTCTCGACGATGAGTAATGGGCAGGCCGGCCAGCTGACGGATAGCTGGAAAGTAGTCTGATTGAACGAACTGCATGGGCGGTAACGAAGGATTAAGTGCGCCGTTCTCCTGGCCTACCGCCAGATTGCGAGTGGCAAAGTCCAGGTTCCACACCTCACGGGCGCCACCTGCCGCAGCACAAAGCCCTACGCCACAGGTATAGGCAAAAAGGTTCAAGACAGACTTGCCTTGGCTGTTTTGCTTGATCCAGCCTCGAGCGTTACGGAGGTCAAGAAATAACAGCGGGTCCTGACCCGCATGGCGACCTCGTACACGGTAGGTCAGACCCCACTCCTGAGCTGTAGTGGCTTCCAGTGCTTCTGGCTCAGCCATGTGAACGGCTCCGCTACGGTCAATCCGGGAGTTGCCCTGTGATCGGTCGTTATAGACAAGAAACAGCTCCTGTCCCAAGAAACGCTGCACCTGCTGGTGCAATGCAAATACCACATCATTCTCGATCGATGCATGAAAGCTCTGAATGAGTAGCTGCGGGCCGTAACGGTCAAGCGTAAGGCCTGCTGCCCCTTCCTGGGACCCATGGAACAGCCGGTAGCAATCGGTACCCTGGGCGTGGAGTCGTGCGATAAGTGACTCGCGGCGGGACAGTGCTGTGTCCAGCGCGGAGAAAAGGGTTTGCATGAGCAGGCCTTGAAGCAAAGGTCAAGAAAGGCTCATAGGATACAGACTATGACCCGCCGTATGAATGATCAGGGCTTGATTGTCTGGCCCATGCGGCGGCGAGCCCGATGCGAGGAGCCGTTACGTACCGCCCAACGTAGCAGGGGAGCGGTACGATTGATGCCGGCCCTTACCAAATGCCGTTCCGCCTGGCCGGGCAGGATATCCAGCTGCTGCGCAGCCCACTCAGGTAGCAGGTCGATGCCTGCTCTCATGATCAACGAGCCGAATGGCTTGGCCAGAGCACTGGGTGCCGGAGCTGAAAGGAGTATCCGGGTGATCTCTCGAGTACGTTCGTCACAGACGAGTTGTGGGCGCATCATATCAAGATAACGCTCGACCTCCGCCCGCGATTCCGGCACCTGTCGGGCACCCAGCTGCTTGGCAATCAGCGAGACTTCTCGGTAATAGCGGTCCTGCTCGTCAGGAGGAAACTGCGGATTGAAGTAGCGCAGGTATGCCTTTAGGAAACTACTGACCTCTGCGACATGGACCCACGTTAATAGCTCAGGGTCATCGGCAGCATAGGGACGTCCATCGGCGGCTGTGCCTTTGACATGAGTATGAATCATTCGGACTTTTTCGATCAGCCGCCGCGCATCGGTCTGGTTGCCAAACGTAGTAGCTGCAATGAATTGACCGGTACGGCGTAGACGACCCAGCATGTCTTCTCGAAAGCGGGAGTGATCCCAAACACCCGACAAGGCCAGTGGGTGCAGCATTTGCAAGAGTAGAGCTGCTACACCACCGATTATCATGCAGGTGAAATCACTATGGACCTTCCAGCAGGCAGAATCAGGCCCGAACAGTCCCGGATCGCCTGGTGGGTTCTCGTAGTCGACTCCGCCCAGGCTTAATCCAGTCAGGCTCATGACCTGATTTTCGATACGGCGTCGCAAGATTTCCATTACAGCCCCAATGATGATTCATCACATAAAGCTTAATGGATAACGAGGCGCCAGGCATAAGGCTATGCCCGGCGGTCCTGCTCACCCTTTAGCTGCAAGGTTTTGTCGGTGCTTGATCAGCTCCTGCACTACAGACGGATCAGCCAGTGTTGAGGTATCACCTAGGGTATCCAGTTCGTCACAGGCGATCTTACGCAGGATGCGACGCATGATTTTACCCGATCGGGTTTTGGGTAGACGTGGTGCCCACTGGAGGAAGTCTGGCTTGGCGAAGCTGCCAATCTCCGAGCTGACTTGAGCCAGCAGACGCTTTTTCAGCTCGTCTGTGGGCTGTACGCCACCCATTGGAGTGACAAATGCATAGACGCACTGGCCTTTCACATCATGGGGACACCCCACTACCGCGGCCTCAGCCACTTCGTCATGCAGGGCCAGCACACTTTCTACTTCTGCCGTACCGATCCGGTGGCCGGATACGTTGATTACGTCATCTACACGGCCAGTAATCCAGTAGTACCCATCTTCATCGCGACGGGCACCGTCACCGGTGAAGTAGTAGCCAGGGTAGGCCTTGAAGTAGGTATCGATCATACGTTGATGATCACCATAGATGCTTCGTATCTGGCTGGGCCAGCTGGCCTTGATGGCCAGGACACCTGAGGCGGGCCCTTCAAGTTCCTTGCCCTTGTCATCCAGGAGGACCGGCTGAACGCCAAAGAAAGGACGCGTAGCCGAGCCGGGCTTAAGATCTGTCGCGCCAGGGAGCGGTGCGATCAGGATGCTGCCCGTTTCAGTCTGCCACCAGGTATCAACAATGGGGCAGCGCTTCTCGCCTACGACGCGGTAGTACCACTCCCAGGCTTCAGGGTTGATAGGCTCGCCTACGCTCCCCAAGAGACGGAGGCTGGCGCGGGAGCTTTTGTGCACATGGGCGTCCCCTTCACGCATCAGCGCACGAATTGCAGTGGGAGCCGTATAAAAGATGTTGACCTGATGTTTATCCACGACTTGCCAGAAGCGTGAGGCATCCGGATAGCTGGGCATGCCCTCATACATCAGTGTTGTGGCTCCGTTAGCCAACGGGCCGTAAACGATATAGCTATGGCCGGTTACCCAGCCTACATCTGCCGTACACCAGAAGATTTCACCTTCGTGGTAATCAAATACATATTTGAAGGTCATTGCAGAGCCCAACAGATAACCGCCGGTGGTATGCAATACCCCTTTGGGTTTTCCGGTTGAGCCAGAGGTGTAAAGGATGAAGAGTGGATCTTCTGCGTCTACCGGTTCGGCTGCGCATTCTTCGCTGACGCCCTGTACTGCGTCGTGATACCAGATGTCCCTGCCTTCAGTCCATGCAATCTCGCCCTTGGTTCGCTGTACCACGATGACATTGGCTACGTCTGGGCAGGAAGCTAGCGCCTTGTCCACATTGTTTTTGAGCGGGACGCATTTGCCGCCGCGAGTCCCTTCATCTGCTGTGATAACGGTACGGCAATCGGCGTCTAGAATACGGTCGCGCAGCGCATCGGGTGAGAAGCCGCCAAACACTACGGAATGCACTGCACCGAGTCGGGAACAGGCCAGCATGGCATAGGCCGCTTCAGGAATCATGGGAAGGTACAGGCAGACGCGATCACCTTTCTTGACGCCACGTTCCTTCAGGACATTGGCCAGTCTGCAAACGTTCTGGTGCAGTTCACGGTAGGTGATTTTTAGAGAGTCAGAAGGGTTATCACCTTCCCAGATAATGGCGACCTGATCAGCACGCTTTTCGAGATGGCGGTCGATACAGTTGTAGGAAACATTCAGCTGACCGCCTTTGAACCATGAGGCTTCACCCTTAGCCAAGTCGCTGTGGTGAACTTCATCCCAGGGTTTGAACCAGTCCAGCATAGCCTTAGCCTGCTCGCCCCAGAAGCTTTCAGGGTCTTCAACGGACTGGCGATAAAGGCGCTCATAGCCGTCCTTATCCAAGAGGGCTTGTTTTTGCACTGCTTCAGGCACGGGGTAGCGATGGTGTTCCGACATGGCGGGCTCCTGTTGTGGTTGTTCTCCGCTTCAACCACATTAGGCGCTATTTGGGCGATGGGGTTCAGCCGGGCGATAGAGTCTGTGCATTTCTAGCCGAAAGTCGTAGGCGCAAATAAAAAACGCCGCGAAAGCGGCGTTTTGAATGGGCGGATCGATCAGCCGCGATGGTGCTGGCGGAAGTAGTCGATCAGGCCTTGGGTCGAAGCATCTTCTGCAGCTTCTTCGCCGTTACCCACTAAGTGCTGATAGACATTGTTTCCCAGCTCCTTGCCTAGCTCTACACCCCACTGGTCGAAAGCATTGATGCCCCAGATAACGCTCTGCACAAATACTTTGTGCTCATAGAGTGCCACCAAGGCACCCAGGCTATTGGGGGTTACACGCTCGAATACGAGTGTGTTGCTGGGGCGATTGCCCGGGATGACTTTGTGCGGTGCCAGTGCAGCGACTTTTTCTTCTGGCACGCCTTTGGCGCGCAGTTCGGCCTTTGCTTCTTCAAGCGTCTTGCCACGCATGAGCGCCTGGCTTTGGGAAAGGCAATTTGCATACAGCCAGGGGTGGTGGTCAGCAATGGGATGATGGCTGGAAGCAGGTACGATGAAATCGCAGGGAATTACCAGCGTTCCCTGGTGCATCAACTGATGATAGGCGTGCTGTCCATTGGTGCCTACGCCACCCCAGATAACCGGACCTGTTGCCATGGCAACGGGAGAACCGTCTTGGCGAACGCGCTTGCCATTGGACTCCATATCCAGCTGCTGCAAATGCTTGGTGAAGTCGCGCAGATAGTAATCGTAAGTCAGTACGGCATGGCTTTGGGCATCCCAGAAGTTGCCGTACCACACGCCCAGCAGACCTAGCAAAACCGGCAGGTTACTTTCAAAAGGCGTGTTCAGGAAATGCTGGTCCATGGCATAAGCACCAGCCAGTAGTTCCTTGAAGTTGGATACGCCGATGGCGATGGCAACAGGCAGGCCGATTGCTGACCACAGTGAGTAGCGGCCACCCACCCAGTCCCACATGGGAAAGATATTTTCTTCGCTAATGCCGAACTCAACAGCGGTCTTCACATTGCTGGAGACGGCAATGAAGTGCTTATGCAGATCCTGCTCGGCGCAGCCCTGGCCCAGGCACCAGGCGCGTGCGGCCTGAGCATTCTTCAGCGTTTCCAGAGTACCAAAGGATTTGGAGGAAACGATAAACAGCGTGGTCTCTGCCTCTAGGCGGGTCACCAGCTCGTGGAACTCACTGCCGTCGATGTTCGCCAAGTAGTGGCAGCGTACCTGTGACTGTGCGTAAGGCGTCAGCGCCTCGGCGACCTGCTGCGGACCGAGGAAGGAGCCACCAATTCCAATGTTGACGACATCCGTGATCGGCTTACCGGTATGCCCTCGCCAGAGGCGGTTGTGGATACGGTTGACCAGGTCGGTCATGCGGCCAAGTACGCGATGCACCTCTGGCATGACATCCTGTCCGTTAACCATTACTTTGTCGCCGAGTGGGCGACGTAGCGCGGTATGCAGGGCAGGGCGGTTTTCCGAGGAGTTGACCGGTTCGCCTGAGAGTAGCGCGCCGATAGCACTCTCCAGATTCGCTTCGCGTGCCAGATTGATCAACAGGTCACGAGTCTGCTGGGTCAGCAGGTTCTTGGAGTAGTCCAGAAACAGCCCACAGGCGCTTAATGAAAATTGCTTGAAGCGTTCTGGGTCTGCCGCGAACGCATTACGCATATTGAAGGACTGCATTTCCTGACGGTGCTCCGCCAGTGCCAGCCAGGACTTCAACTCAGTAACGTTGATAGGCTGCTTGTAATACTCCATTGGGGTTCGCTTCCTTCTTCTGTAGATATTATCGTACGTTGTGCACTACATGTTGGGACAAAGCTTGCGGCACGCCAGGTAGAGCGCGTCGGTCAAGCTAATGATGGCCGTCAGACACGAAAAAGCCCGGGGTGTTCCGGGCTTTAGCGAAGCGGTACTCATCCTGGTGATTAGATATCAAGCTCGAATGACAAATTATCGATCAGTCGCGTATTTCCAACATAGACGGCCAATAGCAGCACCAGTTGCCGATCCGTCTCGGTGGCTGGTCGTAAAGTGCCTTGCTGACGCAGCTCCAGATAATCTACCCGTAGGCCATCCGCCTCAAGCCGCTGCTTGGCTTCATCGAGTAAGACAGGATAGTCCCGGCGGCCCGTCTTCACACGTTCTGCCAATTGCTTCAACAGGGTATACAGACAGGGCGCCGTAGCGCGTTGTTCGTTGTTCAGGTAGCCGTTACGTGACGATAGGGCCAGCCCATCGGTGTCACGAATGGTGGGTTGACCAATGATTTCGATAGGTATGTTTAGGTCGTTAACCATCTTGCGGATGACGGCGAGCTGCTGGTAGTCCTTTTCACCAAAGACTGCGATGTCGGGCTGCACCATGTTAAATAGCTTGCTGACAACCGTTGCTACCCCCTCAAAATGTCCAGGGCGACTCGCGCCACACAGCCCTTCGGATACGACCGGGACGCTGACTCGCGTCTGGTTCTCCATACCACTGGGATACATCTCGGATATTGCAGGCGCAAACAGGATGGCACAGCCAGCCGCAGCCAACTTTTCCTGATCAGCCGCCAGCGTCCGCGGGTACTTGTCCAGATCCTCGGACGGTCCAAACTGCAACGGATTAACGAAGATACTGGCAACCACAAAGTCGCTGTGCACTCTGGCGGTATCGACCAAGGCAACATGGCCCGCATGCAGATTGCCCATGGTGGGAACAAAACCGATGCGCTTACCCGCACGACGGGCCTCGGTGACTGCAGCGCGCAACTCGCGAACGGTATGTACGGTAATCATGCCGAGAATCCGTGTTCTGGTGCGGGAAAGGTAACGTTCTTGACAGCTTGGACATAGGCCGTAAAGGCCTCTTGTATACTGTTTTGGCCAGTCATGAAGTTTTTGACGAACTTTGGCGAGCGCCCCGTCAGGGCAAGGCCGAGCATGTCATGCATGACCAGTACCTGACCATCCGTATCCGCACCTGCACCGATGCCAATGACAGGGATACGGGCTGCGCGTGTAATGTCGGCCGCCAGAGGGCTGGGCACACACTCAAGCACGATCATGGCAGCGCCTGCTGCCTCAAGCGCCTTAGCATCTTCGCGTAGCTGCTGGGCACGTGCTTCGTCACGGCCTTGTACCTTGAAGCCGCCAAAGACGTTTACGGACTGAGGTGTAAGACCCAGGTGTGCGCAGACAGGAACGCCGCGTTCGGCCAGTTGACGAATAGGCTCAGCCAGCCAGGCTGCGCCTTCCAGCTTGATCATATGAGCGCCAGCCTGCATCAGCGCGGCGGCGTTCTGAAAGGTCTGCTCCAGCGTCGAATAGGCCATGAAGGACATATCAGCAACGATAAGTGCGCCCCGATTGCCACGCTTTACGCATGCCGTGTGATACGCCATATCGGTTGTGCTAACAGGTAGGGTGCTGTCGTGGCCCTGAAGGACCATGCCCAGGGAGTCGCCTACCAGCAATACTTCGACGCCAGCCTGGCTGGCCGTATGGGCAAAGGTGGCGTCATAGCAGGTCAGCATGGTGATTTTTTCACCGCGCTGTTTTAGTGCCTGCAACGTGGTGAGGGTAACCTCAGGCATATCAAACATCCTCTTCAGGCTGTGTCCTGAATGGCTGCAGACATAACAGCCAGGTCTTTTTGTTTGGGAAAGCGTTGTAGCGAACTACAGCTCTCTATCGCTTGCCTGCCGATTCTGTAGAGGACACAGCCTGTCTCTAGGCAGTAACAAAAGGCGGTTAGGCAAGTGGGTGCCTATAGTCTCGGTGGGTGCAGGGGAAGTCAATCATCATGTGTTACCGGAACGTTACGGTAACACTATGACGTGTAAGTCATTTACGCCAGCCGCTCCAGGCCAATGAACGGGCATTGATCAAGCAGGGCCTGTAGGGTGCCACCCTCTGGTAAGGGCAGATCGCTTGAAGCGATTTCGGCCAGTGGGTAAAGGACAAACGCACGTGCGTGCATATGATAGTGCGGTACGGTCAGGCGAGGCTCATCGATCCTGCGATTACCAAACAACAGGATATCCAGGTCCAGGGTTCTGGGTCCCCAGCGCTCATCCTTGCGTACACGGCCCTGCTGTTGCTCGATGGATTGCAGGGCGTCTAGCAGGGCAAGGGGCTCAAGGAATGTATCCAGCGCCACTACAGCATTTACATAGCGAGGTTGATCTGCCGGGCCCAATGGGTCGCTTCCATAAAAAGACGACCGGGCGGCAAGTTGGCTTTGCGGTAACGCATCCAGCGCAGCAAGGGCTGACTCGAGCTGGGCGCGTGGTTCAGCGAGATTACTACCGAGCCCGATATAAACGCGTTCCATGGGTTACTCCGCTAGCGGGGTTGGCTTGTCAGTGCCAGGTGAGCGCCGCTTGCGTGAATTACTACCGCGGCGCCGCTTGCGAGCAGTGCCTTTGCCATCTTCCTGACTCAACTCTCGGATCATTTCCCGGCGTTGGCTGTCGCTGATTTCCTGATAACGCGTCCACCACTGACCTAAATTGCCGGTACGCTCGCCTGCGCTTTCACGCAGCAGAAGGAAGTCATAGCCAGCCCGGAAGCGGGGATTTTCGAGCAGCATGTCAGCACGCTTGCCCTGACGACGAGGAAGACGCTCCTGCATATCCCAGATTTCCCGCATTGGGATGGTAAAGCGTTTGGGAATGGCGATTCGACGGCACTGCTCAAGAGTGATGTCGTGAGCAGCTTCCTGCATGGCAGGAATGGGCGGCAATCCTTTTTCTTGGTGGTAGGCCACTCGGGCAGGTAGTGCGGGCCACAATAGGGCGGCAAACAGGAACGCCGGTGTGACTGGCTTGCCTTCGCGAATACGGGTATCAGTATTGGCCAACGCCTGCTTGATCAGGAGGCCTGTGTATTCAGGATTTTGCTCGAGCGCTTCAGCCGTAGCCGGGAACAAGGGGGCAAAGAGGTCGTAATTGACCAGCAGTTCATAGGTGCGCTCAGCGTTCCCGCTCAGGAATAGCTTGAGGATTTCATCGAACAGGCGCGGTGCCGGGATATCACGTAGTAATGGCGCCAGACGGCGAATAGGCGCGGCTGTCTGCTCTTCTATCTCGAATCCTAACTTGGCCGCGAAGCGCACAGCTCGCAGCATTCGCACGGGATCTTCCTGATAGCGCTGCTCTGGATCTCCAATCAGACGTATCAGGCGATTGCGAATATCCGAGGCGCCATTGGCGTAATCGAAGATCCGCTCTTGGGTGGCTTCGTAGTACAGCGCATTGATGGTGAAGTCACGGCGCTGCGCATCCTGCTCCTGATTGCCATAAATATTGTCGCGCAAAATGCGTCCACTCTCATTGCGGGCGGAGTGTGCCGAATCTTCGTCCTCATCTTCACCAGGGTGGTTGGCGCGGAAAGTGGCAACCTCGATGATCTCACGACCAAAGTGCACATGGACCAGCTTGAAACGGCGGCCGATAACACGTGCATTACGAAACTCAGCGCGTACTTGTTCGGGCGTTGCACTGGTTGCAACGTCAAAATCCTTGGGCTCAACGCCTAGCATCAGGTCTCGTACGCAGCCACCGACGAGATAGGCCTGGTAGCCGGCTTTCTCCAGCCGATCCACAACGCTCAGGGCATGGCGACTAATCTGCTCACGCTCCAGCGCATGCTGGCTACGAGGAATCACGATAGGTAGTTCAGGCTTACTGGGTGCGCGACGTAATGGCGAACGCAGGGACTGGATCAGCTTTTTCAGCATTGATAGCACTGTTCTTGAGGTCGGCGGAGCGAGCGGAAACCCGCGGTTATAGCGGATTCTAACATTTTAGGAGGGGATCTTGAATGAGGGCTGGCGTAAAGCTGAAGGCACTGGGGGAGCCGAAGCTCCCCCCCAAATTGGTACGTGCTTTGTTTTTATTGTTATATCGAACCTGTTGTTTTTCTTGTCTGGTCCGTCCTGGTCGGATACCTGCCGCCAGGAGGGCTCCCAAATTCGGGGCCAAGAGCAAACGGATTACTTTGGACGCTGATGTCGTCATGATCACAATTGATCTGTCCAGTGCTGGTGCTGCCTCAGGGCAGTTTTATTGTTCTCGGCCTGGTGCGGGGCAAGTGCTCCGCAATCGACTCTTCTCCAAAATGATCAGTTAGCTACGCCTCCGCCTGCTTGTTCTTATTGTGCTGGAGTCGTTACGTCTTATTTTTATTATGTTTTTGCTGTTTTTTATTTTTGTTGTGCCAGATATAAAGCAGATGCTGTGCCAACTTTTGGAAAGCCTTTAAAAACAAACACTTAGGAATTTATGTAGTGTTTTTTTAGCTGGGCAACATGAGAAATTCGTTACCGTTAACCTCGTTTGATGTTACGGCGGTAACACATCCTGAAATGAAGGCTACGTGTTACCCGCAAAAAAAACGCATCGGTAACGATGCGTTTTTGCGATTTAGGAAAGGTCGGTGCTCGTAGCCCCTGTTTTTCGGCGTGGTATACCTAGCCGTTGACGGCGCTCCCACAGGCACTTGCGGCTGATGCCAAGCTTTCGAGCAAGCTCGGTCTCGGTCATATGGTCCTGATGTTCCAATACGAAGTGCTGGAAGTAATCCTCCAGGGAAAGATCTTCCGTAGGCTCATGGCCTGCGTGAGGTGAGCCCAGTGGCGTATCGAGGGGGGCAAGGAAGTGTTCGGAAAGATCCAGGTCTTCTAGTTCGATATCGATTCCTAGCAGATCAGGCTCAATTTCGTTCCTCTCGCTAAGAATCACTGCCCGCTCGATGGCGTTTTCCAGTTCGCGCACATTACCCGGCCAGCTGTAATGACGTATGGCGAGTTCAGCTTCCTGGCTAAAATGCATGGCTTCACGGCCCATACGGTTGGACTGCCGGACGAGAAACACCCGGGCAATCTCCAGCACGTCATTGCCCCGCTCCCGCAGTGGAGGAAGGCGCAGGGATATAACATTCAGGCGGTAGTACAGGTCTTCTCGGAACTGTCCAGTTTTGGCAAGCGTTTTAAGGTCACGGTGCGTGGCCGCGATCAGGCGGACGTTAACCTTTTGCGACTGTACCGACCCGACCCGGCGAATCTCACCTTCTTGCAAGACTCGCAGTAGACGTGCCTGCGCTTCCAAGGGAAGCTCGCCAATCTCATCCAGAAATAGTGTGCCACCGTCAGCCGCCTCGACCAGACCGGTACGGCTTGCGCTAGCTCCGGTGAAAGCACCTTTCTCATGGCCGAACAGTTCTGATTCGATGAGTGTTTCAGGAATAGCTGCGCAGTTAACCGAAATCAAAGGTGCTTTTACACGACGTGACAGGTTATGCAGCGCGCGTGCTACCAGCTCCTTACCCGTACCGGACTCGCCCTGAATCAATACGGTAGAGTCCGTAGGCGAAACCTTGCGAATCTTGCCATACAGATCCTGCATGGGAGCACAGCTACCAATGATACCGATGTCGTTATCATGGACAGGTAGTGCTTCGCTACGAGTCGCAGGACGCTCCGGTGAAGCTTGCTGCTGGGACTGCTCACGCTCGATGAGAATGCGCGCCACCGCCTGCAACATCTCATCATGGTCGAATGGCTTGGCAATGTAATCAACGGCGCCTTGCTTCATAGAGTCCACGGCTGAACGCAGGCTCGCATAGCTAGTCATGATCAGCACTGGCTTGCCAGCGGCCAGGTCAATCAGCTCGGTGCCAGGGGCGCCGGGTAAGCGTAAATCACTAATAATCAGGTCGAACGATGGGATGTCGTAACGATCCTGCGCTTCCTGTACAGAGCCAGCCTCGCTGACCTGAAACTGATTGCGTTCAAGCAATCGGCGCAGGGCCGAGCGAATGATGGTTTCGTCTTCGACGATTAAAATATGTGCCATATTGGGCTCTCTCGACGGTGGCAGAGCGGAGGCGCCAGGCAGTGGCGCATCTCGTTTCCGCTCTACGTTCCGGTTACGGCTCGATCAGGTTGTTCAAAGTAACGCGGTAAATTCACACGTATACGCGTACCGCGGCCCTGCACAAGGTCAATCGGGCTGTCGATCATTATGTCTCCATAATGCTCTTCCACGATGGAATAGACCAGAGCAAGGCCAAGTCCCGTCCCTTTGCCAGGGTCTTTGGTTGTAAAGAAGGGCTCGAAAAGGCGGCTGATTATGGCTTTTGGGATGCCGGAGCCTTCGTCCTCGACGATAAGCGTTACCGTCTGCCCTCGGGCTTCACTACGAACCGTAATAGTGCCGGTCGGTGGAGAGGCGTCGCGAGCATTGGACAATAGATTGATCAAGACCTGAGCGAGCCGCTGCGGGTCGCCTTTGACCCAATGCTGCGGATCGCACAGGTTCTGGAACTCGACATCGACGCTGCGACGGTTAAGCAACAGCAGCGAGATGGCTTCTTGTGCAGTATCTAACAGTCTGACCGGCTCTGGGTCATGTTGCCGACCACCGGCATGGGCAAAGCTCATAAGCGACTGAACGATGCGGGTAATGCGGCGTGTCTGCTCGACAATCTGCCCACTGATCTCCTGAATTTCTGCATCCGCTTCGCGCTCTTCCTGAAGGATTTGGGCCAGGCAGGCAATGCCGGTAACCGGATTGCCAATCTCGTGGGCGACCCCTGCTGCGAGGCGGCCGATAGAGGCAAGACGCTCGGAGTGAATCAGTCGATCTTCAAGCAATTGGGTCTCACTGATGTCCTCTACAACCAGAACGTTACCGCTGTTACCGGGTGCCAGAGGTTCATCAATGGCAGCCTTGTGCAGGTTGAGCCAGCGTTGATTGCTATCGAGAGCCAGACGCTGCTTGTACAAATGCTGATCAGGGGAGCGAAGGAAGCGTTCAAATAAGGCTTTCCACGGTTCTGGTAGTGCCGAGAGGCGTGAGCCTACAACTTGAACCGAGTCGATGTTCGTGAGGCGCTCCATGGCCCGGTTCCACATCAGGATTTCACAGTCCTGCGCCAGGGCGCAGACGCCCATAGGCAGCTCCTGCAAGGTCTGGCGATGGTAGCGGCGCAAGGCATCGAGTTCGGCAGCAAGACCCGTAAGCCGTGACTGATAATCCTCCAGACGGCTTTCGATGAAGTGAATATCCTCCGTGACATAGGCTTCACTGCCTTCCTTGTAGGGCAGGAAGGTCTCGACGATATCCTGTGCAACCCGGGGGCCCATCAGGCCAGACAGGTTAGCCTCGATCCGATCCCTCAGTCGGCGCAATGCATAAGGGCGGCGCTCATCAAAGGGAAGCAGCAGGTCAGTAAGGGCGCGCTCTACCTCTTTCTGAGCGGTCTTGGCACCCAGGGGCTTGGCCAGTTGAGTGGCGAACTCCTGGGGCGAGGCGGCAATCAGTTCCCGGCGTTGAGGCCGTCTCACGTTATCCACTGCACAGGCTTCCGCTGCGCTTTTTTCCTCATCGCTAGCCTCGGTAAACAGTGAGACCAGAGCAAATACCAGAACATTAGCCGCTAGCGAAGACAAGGCTGCCAAGTGCCAGTTGGTAGCGTCTATGTAATAGGAGAAGGGGCCGACTTCAAAGCCCTTCATAAAGCCAAGAGCCGGTAGGAGCATGGTTAATGTCCAAAGACCCATGCCGGTTAAAAGGCCTGCGATAAATCCGCGGTGATTGGCGGTTTGCCAATAGAGGACGGATAAGGCACCAGGCAAAAACTGCACCGTGGCTACAAAGGCGACAATACCAAGGCTCGACAGGTCGCTATGGTTACCGATCAGGCGGTAGAAACCATAAGCCGCCATGATGATCGCAGCGATCAACCCCCGGCGTGTCCAGCGTAACCAGCGGTAGATATTGCCGTCGGTAGGCGGTTGATACAGGGGAAGAACCAAATGATTAAGCACCATGCCGGACAGGGCCATGGTCATCACGATGATTACGCCGCTGGCTGCGGATAATCCTCCTACAAACGCTACCAGCGCCAGAAGGGGTTTATCCAGGGCCATTCCGACGCCCAAAGTGAAATACTCAGGGCTCGTTGGCGCTCCAAGGGCGAGGCCGGCCCACAAAATTGGCGGGATGGCGAGACTCATCAGGAGCAAAAACAGCGGAAGCCCCCAGCTTGCACTGACTAGCGCACGCGGGCTTAGGTTTTCCGTAAAGGCCATGTGATACATGTGCGGCATGACGATGGCAGCCGCAAAAAAGACCAGAAGCAGGATTCTCCAAGGACCCTCCTGCAAGGGGGTATGCAATGTGGAAAGTGCTGTCTGATTTTGGGTAAGCCAGGTTTCAAGCCCGGAGGGGCCGTCAAATACGGTATAGAGTGCTACCAGGCCAACGGCGCCTAGTGCAATGAGCTTGACCAACGACTCGAACGCGATTGCAACAACAAGCCCCTCATGGCGTTCGCGAGCAGTAATTTGCCGTGCGCCAAACAACATGGCGAACAGCGTAATCAGAACGCAGAAGGCCAGGGCTGGGCCATCCTGCGCCGGTGCGCTGATCAGGATGCCGGTGCTGGTGGCTACCGCCTGGATCTGGAGTGCCAGCAGCGGCAGGACAGCAACCACCATCAGCAGGGCTGTTAGTGCGCCTGCCCACGTGCTGCGAAAGCGAAAGGCAAAAAGGTCGGCCAGCGAGGACAGCTGATAGACCCGAGTCAGTCGCAGAATGGGGTAGAGCAGCACGGGGGCCAGTAGAAAAGCGCCACACAGGCCCAGGTAATATGACAGGAATCCATACCCATAGTCATAAGCCAAGCCGACCGTTCCGTAAAAGGCCCAGGCGCTGGTGTAGACACCCAATGACAGGGTATAGATGATCGGATGCCTTACCAGGCGACGGGGCACCCAGCCTCGCTCAGTCATCCAGGCCACGCCGAAAAAGATCAGCAGATAACCTGCGCTGATGGCAAGCAGTTGGGAAATACTAAAGCTCATCGGCATCGCGTTGGCTCTGAAGAATAAAGGTAACAACGATCAGAATCAGCCAAAGCAGGTAAGGGCGATACCAAGCGCCAGTCGGGTCGATCCACCAATCCATAATGGCGGGGGAAAACAGGTAGATGCCCACGACCAGGAGCAGGACCAACCGGTAGATATACATACTGCACTCTCAAATAGGCCTTGGCTGGATGGTAGCCGATGGATGGGTAATCCTGCACCCGTTAGCGCAGGCCTTACCTTATTCGCTTTGAGAATGTACGTGCCGTTACTGAAGTTGAGCTTCGGCAAGCATATGGGTATGTGGGATGCGGGCAGGCTGCCACGAGCGGATACCCCAAGCCAGAATCTCCTGAGCACTGGCCTCGTGGAGTTCGGGCGGTGGCTGCTGACCTAACGCACGTAGGGCTCTGAGCAGTAGCGGCCCGGCCTGGTCAGGAGGAAGAGGAGGAGAGCGATAGGATTTGCCTAGCTTGTGCCCGTCAGGCTGGGTGATCAGTGGAACGTGCAGGTAGCGAGGCTGAGAAAAACCCAGGAGTTCTTGCAGATACAGTTGTCGTGGTGTGGAGTCCAGAAGGTCTGCGCCTCGAACAATATCGGTAATGCCTTGCCAGGCATCATCCAGTACCACAGCAAGCTGATAGGCAAACAAGCCATCACGCCTGCGAATGACAAAATCACCCACCTCCCGGCCAAGATGCTGGCGGAATTCGCCTTGGACCCTGTCGGTAAACGCGTACGTCAGTTCAGGCACGCGAATGCGTATGGCTGCATTTTCGTAGGGGTGCTGAGCATTACGGCAGTGCCCTGGATACAGTCCCCCATAGCCTTCCAGCTGCTTACGTGAGCAGGTGCAGGCGTAGGCCAGACCGCTTTGCAATAGGCGCGTAACTGTAACTTCATACGCTTCATGACGTTCGCTTTGCCGTGCTACAGGGCCATCCCACTCGAAGCCGTAGCGTTCCAGTGTTTCCAGAATGGCTTTTTGGGCACCTGGTACTTCACGAGGCGGATCAAGATCTTCCATGCGTACAAGCCAGAGGCCACCTGCCGCACGAGCATCAAGATAAGACGCAACGGCAGCAACCAGTGAGCCAAAGTGCAGATAGCCGCTAGGTGTCGGAGCAAACCGGCCTATATAGGAAGAGGTTGTCATGTGTAAGAAAGGTAAGCTGTAAAAGCAAAGCGGGGCGCCTGAGCGCCCCTTGAACCGGTTAGGAACCGATCTGCTTTTCCTTGATTTCCGCCAGGGTCTTACAGTCGATGCACAGACTGGCAGTCGGACGGGCTTCAAGGCGGCGGATACCGATTTCGATACCGCAAGAGTCGCACCAGCCGTATTCGTTGTCTTCGATCAGCTGAAGCGTCTCGTCGATTTTCTTGATCAGCTTGCGCTCACGATCACGGGTACGTAGCTCGAAGCTGAACTCTTCTTCCTGGGTCGCACGGTCGGCCGGGTCGGCATGGCTGCCGGCGTCTTCCTTCATGTGACTTACAGTGCGGTCTACTTCTTCCCGCAGTTCCTGTTTCCATTTATTGAGGATATTAGTGAAATGGGCACGCATGCGCTCACTCATGTACTCCTCGCCTGACTCCTCCTGAAAAGGTTCGAAGCCACGGGTCAAAGGTGTGTTTTGCTGTTTTTCGTCGGTCGCCATGGATGACCCTCTCACTTTCGCTAATCCTGTCCGCAGGCTGGATACGTCTACTGGGCAAGAGGCCCCCGCGGATGCAAGCGGGCGAACTTACCAGAAGCCTTGGTGCGGCGCTACTACCTGAAGTTCTTGTTATCAAGCTCCAAGGCATATCTTGTGGGTCTTGCTCGAGCTATATGTATTGGTGTCGTCTTTATAGCCTTGGTTAGAATCCCCTCTTTCTAACAAGTTCGGATAGACCATGACCAAATCATTTAGTGCGCGCAGTCGTGCCATTGAGCCCTTTCATGTCATGGCACTGCTGGCTCGTGCCAATCAGTTACAGGCGGCTGGGCATGATGTCATTCACCTGGAAATCGGAGAGCCGGATTTTACGACGGCAGAACCGATTATCCAGGCCGGGCAAGCCGCCCTGGCAAGTGGTAATACGCGTTACACTGCAGCACGCGGCCTGCCTGAGCTACGCCAGGCCATTGCTGGATTCTATGCTGAGCGTTACAACCTTAACGTTGATCCTGAGCGCATTATGATCACGCCGGGAGGCTCTGGTGCGCTTCTGCTAACCAGTGCACTTCTGGTTGATCCGGGCAAGCACTGGCTGATGGCAGATCCGGGCTACCCTTGTAACCGTCATTTCCTGCGCCTGATTGAGGGCGCTGCTCAATTGGTACCGGCCGGGCCCGAGACGCGCTACCAGTTAACACCTGAGCTTGTCGACGCTCACTGGACCCAGGACAGCGTAGGCGCTCTGGTGGCATCGCCAGCCAATCCAACAGGAACTGTTTTGCATAAGGATGAATTGGCAGCGCTTTCCAAGAGTCTGTCGGCGCGTGGCGGGCATCTGGTGGTGGATGAGATCTATCATGGCTTAACCTACGGGCTTGATGCAACAAGCGTACTGGAGGTCGATGACGAGGCCTTTGTCCTGAACAGTTTCTCCAAGTATTTTGGTATGACTGGCTGGCGGTTGGGCTGGCTGGTGGCTCCTCCTGAGGCCATTCCTGAACTCGAAAAGCTGGCGCAAAACCTGTATATCAGCGCGCCGACAGTTGCCCAGCACGCTGCCCTGGCCTGTTTCAGGCCGGAGGCAATCGAAATCTTTGAGTCGCGACGTGCAGCCTTCCAACAGCGTCGTGACTTCCTGCTACCAGCATTGCGGGAGTTGGGTTTTGGTATTGAGGTTGAGCCGGAGGGAGCGTTCTATCTCTACGCCGATATGTCTGCCTTTGGCGGCGACGCCTATGCTTTCTGCCAACACTTCATTGAGACCGAGCACGTAGCATTCACTCCTGGGCTCGACTTTGGACGCTACCGCGCCGGACAGCATGTCCGCTTTGCCTACACTCAAAGCCTGCCACGGCTGGAGGAGGCTGTAGCGCGCATCGCTCGTGGTCTCAAGACCTGGCGCCCTTGAATGATTTAAATGGAAACAATCCATGTATTTTGATCCACCCCTTGAAGAGGGGCACCTGATCCGGCGCTACAAGCGTTTTCTGGCCGATATCGAGACAGTTACAGGCGAACGCCTGACGATTCACTGCCCCAATACAGGCTCGATGCTTAACTGTCAGGCAGAAGGCGCTCGCGTCTGGTTCAGTCGCTCCAGTGACCCGAAACGCAAGCTCCCCGGGACGTGGGAGCTTGTAGAGACCCCCCAGGGGCGACTCGCCTGCATTAATACTGGCAGGGCGAATCGGCTGGTAGAGGAAGCATTGCTGGCCGGCACGATTCCAGAGCTTGCCGGCTTTAGCGTGTTACGTCGAGAGGTAGCCTACGGCGCTGAAAACAGCCGTGCGGATTTTCGTCTGACTTATCCTGCGGGAGATGTTTTCGTCGAGGTTAAGAGTGTGACGCTCGGCTACGACATGGGCTGTGTAGCGGCTTTTCCAGACGCCGTCACGGTACGAGGCGCCAAGCACTTACGTGAGTTGTCGGCGCTGGCGCATGCAGGGGCACGTGCGGTACTCCTGTACTGCGTCAACCTTACGGGCATCGAGGCGGTTCGCTCCGCTGATGACATCGATCCTGCCTACGGGCGTGCCTTGCGTGAGGCATTGGAGGCTGGAGTTGAAATTCTGGCCTATGGTGCAGACGTCACGCCACAATCATTGCATTTGACACGTCGGCTCGATGTCTTGATTTAACTCCAAAGCGGAGCGAATGCTGCCCTGTAGCAGTTGTACTCTTACAGGGCATGAGTGACTCATAACGGTGCGTCGATTACTAGGTTTAGCACAATCAGACCGCTTGGCTTCGGCTCACGCAGGAAAACCCAAGCCATTAGAGGGCCTTTAAATAAATCCTGTCTAAGAAGTCAGGTTTGGCATACCCCGTGCTTGCGCTCCCTCCCACTTTAAAAATGTATCCATACGTAACCTTTTCGTAATGCTGTCACTCACGGCGGGATAAAGCCTATGCCTTTGCTTTGCCTGATCGGGAGGGTGATGTAAACCTTTGAAGGAGCGCAACATTGGAGCACGCCGTTACATCTTGTCTCTTCTCACGTTCATCCTCTACTCAACGAGCACAAAAGGTCTTGCTGGGTCTTTCGCTAATAGCAGGCGTTTGCTTGCCTGTATTAGCGGCTACACCTCCAGCACAAGGAGAGCAGAGCGCCCAGGGCGAAGATCTCAGCTATGAGATAGCCCAGTCGGAAAAGGGGACCTACCTGTCCTCCTGGTACAACCAGAACGTGACACTGATTGGCAGCAAAGACATTAGTTTCGGCCCGCAACCCGTCGACGATATCTATCTGGAATACGAGTACTTCGGGCGCAAGGGGCCCTTCGAGCTCTATGGTTATATCGACATCCCCAAAGTGCTGGGGATTGGTAACAGCCATGATAAGGGGGTCTTTGATAAGGGCTCGCCTGTATTTATGGAGCACGAGCCTCGGATCTCTATCGATGAGTTGGTAGGGCGCAAGCTGGGGTTTGGTCCGTTCAAGGAGTTTTATGTCGCCTTTGACTGGATCTACGATCACGGACGCAACAGGGAAAATCGCGGTAACACCCTGTACAGCGGTTTTGGAACCGATATTGAGACCGGTACGCCTGTCAACCTGTCGGCCAACTTCTATGTACGTCGCCAGTGGGAGAACTATGGAGCAGCAAATGAAAACTCCTGGGACGGTTACCGTGCGCAGCTGAAATACATCCTGCCGCTGGGCAAGTTCGATAATGGGGCTTCACTGACGTATATCGGTTTTACCAACTTCGACTTTGGCTCGGACCTGCACGATAAGGCCGGCCCTGCACGTACTGCCAACGCCACGGTAGCCACTAACGTTCTGCTGTATTCCTTTACACACTTACGCTTTATGGCCGTAGGGCGTTATTTCCATAACGGCGGCCAGTGGAAGGATGGTACTCAGCTGGATTTTGGCGAAGGTCCGTTCCGCGCGCGCTCTGATGGCTGGGGCTATTACTTGGGCGTTGGTTATCAATTCTGATCTATCAGTTTTGGCCGGAACGTATAAAGTACCGGCCCTTTGATTGTCGAGGTGGTTTTCCATGAATGAACATGCCGATGTAGAGCATGAGGCGTTGCTGACGGAGGCCAAACAGGCCGCCGCTCAGACCTATTCCCCTTATTCGGAATTCCCTGTAGGGGCCGCACTGTTGACTGCCGACGGACAGGTAATTCGAGGCACCAATGTTGAGAACATTTCCTTCGGCCTTACCAATTGCGCCGAGCGTAGTGCGCTGTTTTCTGCAATCAGCCAGGGACTGCCGCCTCGTAGCTTTAAAGCTATTGCGGTTTACGCGCCCAAGGTTCCGCTGATCAGTCCCTGCGGTGCTTGCCGGCAAGTCTTGATTGAGCTGATGGCACCCGATGCGGTCGTCGTCTGCCAGGGAAGTGACCCGGCGTTGACCAAGGTCTGGACGCTCAAGGAATTGCTGCCAGGCGCTTTTGATTCTTTCTAAATCGCCGAAAGTGGTCCGACTGTTCGGGTCGGCACTCAAGGTCAGCCCGTGTGTTCGGAGAAAACACCATGATCAGTCTAGTCGGAATGGCAGTGCTTGTTGCAATTGCCATTGCGTTATCGAGTCATCGACGTGCGATCAAGCCACGCACTGTTTTATGGGCCTTTGCTCTTCAAGTGGTACTTGGGGCTTTTGCGCTATATGTGCCTTGGGGTCAGTCAACATTAGCGACTGCTTCGAATGCTGTTTCATCCCTGCAGGGGTATGCCAACCAAGGCATTGATTTTCTCTTCGGTGGCCTGAGCAGCCCCAAGATGTTCGAGTTATTTGGGAGTGGGGGCTTCATCTTTGCGCTTAAGGTATTGCCGGTCATTGTCTTTTTCAGCGCTTTTATCTCTGTTCTCTACTATCTGGGCATCATGACCTTGATCATCCGCCTCATTGGTACGCCGCTGCGCTGGTTGCTGGGAACAAGCCGAGCCGAATCCATGTCGGCCACTGCGAATATATTCGTGGGGCAGACAGAGGCGCCTCTAGTGGTGCGACCTTTCATTGCCAATATGACAAAGTCGGAGTTGTTTGCCGTGATGGTCGGCGGTGTGGCATCTGTCGCCGGCTCAGTATTGATTGGCTATGCAAGCCTCGGTATCGATCTTAAATACCTGATTGCAGCAAGTTTCATGGCTGCGCCTGGCGGGCTGCTAATGGCCAAGCTCATCGTGCCTGAAACCGAAACACCTCACGATACGTTGAGGGATGTGCTAGACACTCAGACTGAAAAGCCAGCAAATGTTATTGATGCGGCCGCGGTCGGCACTTCGAGTGGTCTGACGCTGGCGTTGAATGTAGGTGCCATGTTGCTGGTATTCATTGCTCTCATCGCCCTGGTCAACGGGCTCCTGGGCTGGGTCGGGGGCTTGTTTGGCTATCCCCAATTCAGTCTGCAGCTTCTGCTGGGGTACGTCTTTGCACCGCTAGCCTACGTTCTAGGCGTACCGTGGAGTGAAGCGATGCAGGCCGGAGGTTTGATTGGGCAGAAAATCGTACTTAACGAGTTTGTTGCCTATGTGGATCTATCGAACTACATCGATCCAGTCAAAGCGCTTGAGGCTGGTCGGCAGGTATTGTCTGAGCGTACTCAAATCATTACGACATTTGCGCTATGCGGTTTTGCCAACTTGTCTTCCATCGGCATTTTATTAGGTGGTCTTGGTGTAATGGCACCTAGCCGGCGACAGGATTTGGCCCGGCTTGGAGTAAAAGCGGTTATTGCTGGCACCTTATCTAATCTGATGAGCGCTGCTATTGCTGGGTTTTTCATCGCTCTTTGAGACCGGCTATTTCATTTGGAGCATCGCATGACGTATCGGTTAGTGATTGAATGCCAAACCGCCGGTGAGGCATATGGGAACGTATGTGCCAAGGAGAACCGCTGACATGTGGTTGGCTCAAGAGGTTATTCGCCGCAAGCGCGATGGACTGGTTTTGGATGCGGTAGATATCCAACGGTTTATTGAAGGGATCACGGACGGCAGTTTGAGTGAAGGCCAAATCGCAGCGTTCGCTATGGCTGTCCTGATCAAGGGGATGACTATTGAAGAGCGCATTGCGCTTACAGCGGCAATGCGTGACTCAGGCGAGGTTCTTCAATGGAACCTACCCGGTCCGGTGGTCGACAAGCACTCAACGGGCGGTGTGGGAGACATGGTCAGCTTGCCATTGGCGCCTCTTTTGGCTGCTTGCGGATGCTACGTGCCAATGATTTCAGGCCGTGGGCTGGGCCATACAGGCGGTACGTTGGATAAGCTGGAAAGCATTCCCGGCTATGACTGCCAACCGACTTCCGAGCGGCTTAGGGAAATCGTTGCAGAGGTAGGCTGCGCCATTATCGGTCAGACCGCTGACCTTGCCCCAGCTGACAAGCGGCTTTATGCCATTCGTGATGTCACCGGAACGGTCGAATCCATAGACCTCATCACTGGCTCTATCCTGGCTAAAAAGCTAGCCGCTGGGCTGGATGTACTGGTTATGGATGTAAAGACCGGTAATGGTGCTTTTATGGCTGATGCTGAGCAGGCGCATGCGCTGGCCGAAAGTATTGTAGCCGTTGCCAACGGTGCCGGAGTGAAAACACGTGCGCTGGTGACAGATATGAATCAGCCGCTATCACGAAGTGCGGGTAATGCTCTGGAAATTGCTGAAACCATCGCCTTGTTAAAAGGCGAGATTCGCAGCTCTCGACTTTGGGACGTCACCCTGGCTTTGGCCGAAGAAATTCTGGTTATGGCTAAGCTGGCAGATTCGCCTGATGCCGCTCGGCAACAGCTGATGGATGTATGGCAAAGCGGGGCAGCCTTACAAAGGTTTGCTCGAATGATTACTGCTCTGGGTGGCCCGGAAGATCTGATTGAGGCGCCCGAGCGCTACCTGCCTGCCGCCCCTGTCATCAGGCCGGTATGGCCAAAGACGCCTGGGACTATTGTTGCTATTGATACGCGCGCGGTCGGCCTGGCAGTTGTTGCACTGGGAGGAGGGCGTCGTCGACCTGAAGATGAGATAGATCTTTCTGTGGGCTTCAGTGAGCTGGCATTCGTAGGGGAGACGGTAGAAGCCGAGCAGCCGCTGGGATGGGTCCATGCTCGCGATGAGGCAAGCGCTGCCGAAGCGATCCAAACACTTCAAATGGCCTATCAGGTGGGAACTTCATCCTCTCTAAACAAGCTGATTCATGAACGTTTGTAGGGCCGTCAGATGAAAAAAGCAATTGTGCTGGTTCTGGATTCCTTTGGAATAGGCGCCTGCGCCGATGCTGCCCGGTTTGGTGATGCAGGAGCCAATACGCTGCTGCATATTGCCGAAGCCTGTCAGCGTGGGGAGGCTGATAACAGCCATCGTCATGGGCTCCTGCATTTACCTAACCTGGCCAGATTAGGACTGGGCCATGCGGCATATGCCAGCGGCGGGTCATTTCCACCAGGGTTTAGTACTGATCTTGTTCCAGAAGGCGCGTATGGTTATGCGCGTGAGCTGTCTTCCGGTAAAGATACACCCTCAGGTCACTGGGAAATGATGGGGGTGCCAGTCTTGTTCGACTGGGGATATTTTCCTGAGCGTACTCATACTTTTCCACCCGCGTTGCTGGAAGCACTTATTCACAAGGCAGCGCTGCCTGGCCTACTGGGCAACTGTCATGCTTCGGGAACAACGGTTCTAGACGAGTTAGGCGAAGAGCACATACGTACGGGCAAGCCGATTTGTTACACATCAGCAGACAGTGTTTTCCAGATTGCTGCCCATGAAACCCACTTTGGGCTCGACCGACTCCTTGCTGTATGTGAGATCGCTCGAGCTTTATGCGATGACTACAATGTGGGACGTGTGATTGCACGACCCTTCGTTGGTGAGCGAGCTGGTGATTTTCGCCGTACGGGTAATCGTCGCGACTATGCGGTACCTCCCCATGAGCCAACGTTGCTGGACCGCTTAACGCAGGCGGGCGGGACTGTTCATGCCGTAGGCAAGATTGGCGACATTTTTGCGCATCGCGGGATAAGCCGACTGTATAAAGGGGAGGGTAACGAAGCGCTCTTCAACGCCACGCTCCAAGCCTATCAGGAGGCGCCTGATAACAGTCTTGTCTTTGCCAACTTCGTGGATTTCGACATGCTCTATGGGCACCGTCGTGATACGGCTGGCTATGCAGCGGCGCTTGAGGCATTTGATGCGCGCCTGCCGGAGTTATTGAAGCAGTTGGATTCAGACACGTTGTTGGTACTGGCTGCCGATCATGGATGTGATCCTACACAAGCTGGCAGTGACCACACACGTGAACACATTCCGGTACTGGCCTATGGCGCTGGCATAACAGCAGGTTCTCTGGGCGAGCGACAAACCTTTGCTGACATAGGGCAAACGCTTGCGGACTATTTCGGCCTGCAAGCCTTTGCTCATGGCACATCATTTCTTTCTTAAAAACTAGATCACGTAGGAGCAACCTGATGCCAACGCCGCATATCGAGGCGCAACCAGGCGATTTTGCCGACACGGTACTGATGCCCGGCGACCCTTTGCGAGCTCGCATGATTGCCGAACACCATCTGGAAGACGCTCAGCAAGTTACGGGCGTCCGCAATATGCTGGGCTTTACTGGGACCTATCAAGGGCGGCGCATCTCCGTCATGGGCTCTGGCATGGGTATTCCATCGCTCTCCATTTATGCGCATGAACTGTATACCCAATACGACGTCAAGCGAATCATCCGGGTCGGTAGCTGCGGCTCAGTCAAACCTGAGATTGGCTTGCGTGACATCGTCATTGCAATGGGGGCCTGTACGGACTCTGTTGTCAATCGCAAGCGTTTCGGCGGTTTTGACTATGCGGCGATTGCTGACTTCGAGCTTCTTCAGGCTGCGGTAGCTACAGCTAACTCACAAAATATCCCGGTTCGGGTAGGCAATGTGTTTTCGGCGGACCTGTTCTATGAGCCTAACAACATTGCCTTCGAGTCTATGCAGGCGATGGGGGTGCTAGCTGTAGAGATGGAAGCAGCAGGACTCTATGGGCTGGCCGCTTCCCTTAATCGACAGGCGCTGGCCGTTCTGACGGTAAGTGACCACTTACTGACCTCAGAGCACCTGAGTCCAGAAGCCCGGCAGGAAGACTTTCACCAGATGGTCAAGCTGGTTCTCGATACAGTCATAAGCAACTGAGTTTGTGACAGGCAAAAAAAGACCCGGCAGAGCCGGGTCGAAACCGTGATTAGCCTGATGAGGAGATAACCTGAAAGGCCGACCTGCTAGTCTCTCAGTTATCAGAACCAGTCTCGCGACCAGTTGATTTAAATAATATACGTTCTCATTCTCATGTCAAGCTATCTGAGAATATTTCTTATTCTCAGATAGAAAGCAGGCTTAGGGTTTGATCTGCTGGCGTAACTGGGTGACTTCCTTATTAAGAAGATCAATACGCCGAGCCATGTTTTCAATGAGGTTATGAGCAATACGTGGCGTGCTATACATCAGGCTCAGGAATTGATCTTTGGGAATGATCATGACCGTACAGGGCTCAGTTGCTACAACGGTCGCATTACGCTTTTCCTGCGTAAAGACGGCCATGGCGCCAAAGATTTCATCCTTGCATACGTCGCCAACCTTCTGATCATTCACCCGTGCTTCGGCATGACCTTCAATGATGATAAAAACGTGGTCAGCTTCGTCACCTTGACGGATAAGCTCTTCGCCCGGGGCAAACTGTTTAAAGCCTGTACTTGGGCGCACTTCTTGAGGCTTCAGTCTGACCAAGGCATCGGAAAGCAGCGCATTTTGTCCAATAAGGTATTGGAGTAGTAACTCCTGGCGCTGTTCGTTGCTATGGATATGCCGGAAAACATCCGAGCGCCGATAAGGAATGAGTGTGACGGGCTCATCACTGGTATACAGGCATTCGGGAAGATCCAGGCCTTGCCTCATGCCTAGCAAATCACCTTCCTGTAAATAGAAAAGAGGACGTCCCTCTACTTGGGCATGCACCATGCCTTTCTGTATCAGAAAGAGATGATTGGCTGGCTCAAGCTCACTCAAGCCATACAGGCAATAGACAGAGATGGGCTCGCCTGAAGGGGAGAGTCCCCCGAGCAACTGCGCCGGTATACCCTGTAGACGGCTGATCAACTGATCGGCATAGGTAGGCTGCTCACCAAGGAGATACATAGCCCTGAATCCTTTATGTCAGAGGTGTGAAATAGCTCGCACAATAAGCAAGCTGATGGGCGGCGTAAATCCTCATGAACGGAGCTTGTGAGCTATCTCGTGTTCTTGGGCCAAGGCTCTGGCCTGAGCGAGGAGGGCCTGTTTGTGCTGAGGCGTCAGTTCATTCCAGTGAATGTTGAGCAGAGCGCCCTCTAAGGCATAAAGCAGAACTTTCGAAGTCCGAAAACCACGTGCACATACCGCCATGTAAGCTCCCGCTGAACCTCGATTACGCAGTTCATCTACTGTACGGATACCAACAGCGTGTAACCAAAGTACTGACGTCTTGCCGAGATTCTTCAACAACAGTAAGTCATTACTCATCGTGCCCTCCAGGCCCGTTTTGCCTAGTGCTCACTGAATGCACTCGCCTGAGTACCTCTTCAGTGTAGCGGCCTCTCCAGGCGCTGGAGGAAGAAACGATGTGTGGAACCTGCAGTTAGTTGACCGGAAGCTTATCTTGCATGGCTTTGATGAGCACATCCAGGTTGGCCGGATCAGTCATATCAACACGGCGTGTCCGAATCAGTTCCTGTTCTGTTAGTGGCTCACGACCTTGCTGCTGGGCTTGTATGACTGCCAGAGTCGCATCAGATGGATCACGACCTTCAGCTTGGCGTTCGGCCAGCCACTGGGCAATGACGGTATCCGGAGCATAACAATCGATGATCAGGAACAGGACGGCCGCTGTTTCTGCCACTTCAGCGGCCGCTTCACGTTGGGCCTGCTTCAGGTAGGTGGCATCCAAGACAACCGGATACCCTGCCTGAAGGATATTTGCCGCTACATGATGCAAGTGATCATAAGTCGCCCTTCCCGACTCGGCGCTATAGAGCACCTCCGGCGCTTCACTTTTGATCAGACGCTTGCGCTCGACATCCGATCGAAGACGAATGGCGCCTAGTGTCTCCACCAATTTAAGGGCCGCACTGCTTTTGCCTACAGCTGATACACCATGTGTAATAGCCAGGAGGCAGTATGGAATGGCACAGTAGCTTTCAGCCAGAGACGCATAGTTGCGATAGCGCGCTAGAATTTCAGCTTTTTGGGCCGGGTCGGATGCCTGGCCATACTGGAATAGGTTGATCTTAGCCCGCACCATGGCCCGGTAAGCCTTGTAAAACGGCAGGACGTAGAGGCCGTCGTAATCACCAGTCCGTTCGAAATAGGCGTTAATGAAGCGATGGGCCAGCGCCTTGTGCTTGCGATCTTCCAGATCCATTGCCAAAAAGGCGGTGTCGGCGATCACATCCGTCATGCGGAAGGGCTCATTGAACTCGATACAGTCAAAGAGCACGACCTGTCCGTCCAGCTGAGTCACGTTGGCCAGATAGATGTCCCCGTGACACTCGCGAATAAATCCTTCATTTTTGCGCCGCTCGAACAGAGGGTGCAAACGAGCGAAATGCTCTTCCGCCCAGGCTTCCAAGTGATCCAATTGAGCAAGATCTTCTGTATGCTCAAGCATTGGACGGATCTGCTCAAAGTTCTGGCGCACAGGGGCCATTACTGAGTCAGGTGACCCTAGCTCATTAGTAGCGCCAACCACGGGTGCGCTCAAATGGAAGCGCGCAATCTGCTCGGCCAAGGCATCGATATGTTGCTCGGTGAGTTCGCCACGCTTTTCCATTTCGCTCAAGAGCTGACTCTGAGGAAACTCGCGCATCTTGATGGCATACTCGATAACCGGGCCTTCTCCTGCTATTTGAGGCGCTTCGGCAGTGCCAGTAATAGGAACGACATCCAGATATAGCCCCTCAGTCAGGCGCTGGTTGAGGCGTAGCTCTTCACGACAAAAGTGGCCTCTGGCATTCAGATCGGTGAAGTCAAGAAAGCCGAAGTTCACTGGTTTCTTGATTTTGTAAGCATATTCTCCAGTCAGTACCACCCAGGAAATATGCGTCTCAATAACGTTGAACGCGGTAACCGGGTGTGGATAAAGGGCCGGGTTCTGCAACGCAGCGATCAGGGTCTGACTCACAAGCGGTCCTTAGCGTAGCAATAAAAAGTGATCGCCATTATGGCTGCTGTGAGTGACCCTGCAAACCGCTGGCTGGCGTCTGCCCGCTAGATGCAAAGTGCGTATAATGCGCCGCCATGAAACGCACCCGATCCTCTCGCTCAAAAAAACCGTCTCGCCAATTCTTCAACTGGCGCTCCCTGTCTGGCTGGGCTCTTAAATTAGGCCTGGTGGGCTTGGTCGTCCTTGCGGGATTTTCTATCTATCTTGATGCCATCGTGCAGGAGAAGTTTTCCGGCAAGCGCTGGATGGTTCCTGCCAAGGTCTATGCGCGGCCGCTTGAGCTGTTTACAGGGCTCAAACTCAGCAAAGATGACTTTCTGACCGAGCTTGATGCGCTGGGCTATCGTCGCGAGAAGGCAATTCAGGGGCCGGGTGACGTCTCGGTGGCTGGCTCCAGCGTTGAGCTGGATACCCGCGGCTTTCAGTTTTACGAAGGCGAAGAACCACCTCGCTCGATCAAGGTGAGTTTTTCGGGTGACTTTGTCTCGGGCCTAAGCAGCAAGGATGGCTCGGAGCTGGCCGTGGCGCGTCTTGAGCCGCTCATGATCGGGGGGATATATCCTGCCCACAATGAAGACCGCATCCTCGTTAAGCTGGATCAAGTCCCGCCTGCGCTCATCAATGGACTGGTCTCGGTCGAGGACCGCGAGTTTTGGGATCACCATGGCGTTTCGCTGAAGTCGATTGGCCGAGCCGCCTGGATCAACATCACAACAGGCCAGTTGCGTCAGGGTGGAAGTACATTGACTCAGCAGCTGGTCAAGAACTTTTATCTCACCAGTGAGCGCAGCCTGACGCGTAAGCTTACTGAAGCCTTGATGGCAGTATTGCTTGAGCTGCACTACGACAAAAACGAAATCCTTCAGGCTTACCTTAACGAGGTTTTCCTGGGGCAGGATGGTACCCGTGCGATTCATGGCTTTGGTCTAGCCAGCCAGTATTTTTTCAGCCAACCGTTATCTGAGCTCAAGTTACACCAGGTAGCTCTGCTGGTTGGGATGGTCAAAGGGCCTTCCTATTACAATCCGAGACGTTATCCGGAGCGTGCTCTAGCCCGACGTAACTTGGTCATTGATCTGATGGCCGAGCAGGGTGCAGTGACAAAAGAGGACGCCGAAGCGGCCAAGCAACGCCCCCTGGGAATCAGTAAAGCAGGATCGCTGACAAACAGCTCTTATCCGGCATTTATCGATCTTGTTAAGCGCCAGCTCCAGCAGGACTATCGGGAAGAAGACTTGACCGGTGAAGGGTTACGTATTTTCACCAGCTTCGATCCAATTCTTCAGCTCAAAGCCGAAACTGCTATGACCGAGGCCTTGAAGCGTCTGGATGGCCGCAAAGGTGTCGAAAATATCGAAGCGGCCATGGTTGTTACCAATCCGGAAACCGGAGAGGTTCAGGCGTTGCTGGGCGGACGTGATCCTCGCTTTGCCGGCTACAACCGAGCACTGGATGCGGTTCGGCAGGTGGGCTCGATCATCAAGCCTGCGGTATACCTGACGGCATTGGAGCGACCAAGTCAGTACACCCTGACAACCTTCATCAAGGATGAGCCTTTCTCCGTTAAAACCGGTGATGGCCAGATCTGGCGACCGCAGAATTACGAACGTAACGCCCACGGTACGGTTTTCCTATATCAAGGTTTGGCACACTCCTACAACCTGTCTACAGCTCGACTGGGCTTGGATTTAGGCGTGCCTGAGGTGCTCAAGACGGTTGAGCGCCTGGGTGTGAGCCGCTCGCTGCCACCTTATCCATCAACGCTTCTAGGGGCCGGCGCACTGACACCTATAGAGGTCGCCACCATGTATCAGACGCTTGCCAACGGGGGCTTCAATACGCCGCTGCGCAGCATTCGAAGTGTGCTGGCTTCTGATGGTGAGCCGCTCAAGCGTTATCCGTTCCAGATTCAACAGCGTTTCGATCCGGGAGCTATTTATCTAACTCAATACGCGATGCAGCGCGTCATGCGCGAGGGCACGGCTCGTTCGGTCTATAACCAGCTACCTTCTTCCTTGAATCTTGCAGGTAAGACCGGTACGACCAATGATTCGCGAGACAGTTGGTTCTCAGGTTTCAGTCAGGATCTGCTTGCAGTGGTCTGGCTCGGTCGTGATGACAACGGCAAGACACCACTGACGGGTGCTACAGGTGCACTGCAGGTATGGACTGGCTTTATGAAGCGTGCCAAGCCAACGTCACTGGATCTGCCTTTGCCCGATAACATTGTTCAGGCATGGGTTAATCCGGCTACAGGTCAGGGAACTGATCCAAATTGCCCTGGCGCGGTCCAAATGCCCTATATTCAGGGTAGTGAGCCTCCTCCAGGGCTGGCATGTGGTGGACAAAACCCTTCCGACTCTGTCATGGACTGGGTCCGCGGTTGGTTGAACTAAGAGGGTAGAACGTGACTAAAGCGGTATGGGCGGCACTGGCCGCTACAGTAATTCTGGCGGGTTGCGCTACACCACAGCAAGGCGCCATTCCGGTCGTCGATTCAAGTACGCCGGTTTCCAATCAGGAGCTGACGCGCAATGGCGGTCGTATGCCAACTAACGCACCACCACCCATGGCAGCCCAGGCGCCCCAACCACAGGATGGCGGTGTCACGGTTATGGTGCCAGGTGATAACCCGGCACCCATCCAGACATTTGCGGCAGCTCCAGCTACTGCACCCATCTCCACGGGCCCTATCACTATAGGGCCTTCAGCCGGCGCGCCTGCTGCTCAGGGATACGATAGCTATTCAGCGCCCCAGCCAGTACCCAGCGCGCCCACGGGTATTCCTTCCGGTCGCAGCAATACGCTGTCGGCCGACGAACAGTTGGATGGGCCATTGTTAGCCTTGCTGACGACTGCGCAGCAGCAACAGGGAGGCGGTGACCTTAACGGCGCGTCTTCAAGCCTGGAAAGGGCGATGCGTATTGCGCCCCGAGAGCCTCAAGTATTGTATCGGCTGGCTGAAGTCCGTCTGGCCCAGGGTGATGCTGCACAGGCTGAGCAGTTGGCTAGGCGCGGATTGACCTATGCCAATGGACGGCCTGCTTTACAGGCCAGCTTATGGGAGTTGATTGCGCAGTCCCGTGAACGCCAAGGCGATGCTGCAGGCGCTGCAACAGCACGCCAGCGCGCCAAGGTGGGTGCCTGATGGACGCTCGATTGTCTGATTTGGCAGAGCAACTGCTTCTGATCGAGAGGGAGCTGCGCATCCTGGGGTGGTGGGAGAGTGTATCGCCCACTGCCCAGGACTTGGCCAGTCAAGAGCCCTTCTGTGTAGACACCCTTAACTTTGCACAATGGCTTCAGTGGATTTTTCTGCCGCGTATGAAGATTATCATTGAGTCAGATAGCGGGCTGCCTGAGCGCTCAGGCATTCGCCCCATGGCTGAGGTGGTCTATCAAAGCGATACGCATAACGTGGCTGCGCTACTAGATGCACTAGGCGAGTTCGATCGGTTGATCGAACATCGCTAAAGCCTAATTACAGTTTTGATTGATAGAGAATTCAGCTTCACTAATGCGCTGCTGGCGTTCTTCTTCAGTGAGCCGCCTCATCTGGCCCCGGCCTTCTTCAACCATGACCCGAGGATTACTGCGTAACTGTGCCAGATTGGTTCGCGCAGATTTGCAGTACTCCTCACGCTTCCTTTCTTGCTCCCGGACGTCTTGCTGAACCTTCTGCTCAATGGAGCGCTGTGCAGCATTATTCACCGTATCGCCAGCACCACTTCCGGCTCCAGACGCATTAGGTTGGCCTGAAAGGCTAGGCGCTGGTTTTACCTTCATTTCATCGGCACTGTGGTCAGCTGGTGGTTGTGCACTGAAGTGGGTTACTCCTTGAGCATCGACCCACTTGTAAACCTGAGCGGCGTGAACGGAGCCCATCAAGACAAAGGCGCTGCTAATGGCTAAAAACGTACGCCACATGTTGAATCCTTTAGCGTAAGGGTTAGAGGGTTCTACTATAGCGAAACTTGCTCTCAAAAAATGAGACTTTGATCTGTGCATAAATTAAGTGCATAGACGGCTTGACTTGCACCGGCTGAATGCGAAGAATCCAAGGTTCGCTGTAGAAAGCCAGCCCAAAGCTAGCTTCTCGGCAGACCATGAGGTGCCTACCCGCGCCGCCGCAGTCATACCCGCAACGCGTTACCTCGCGCTGGGTGGAAGAACTTGGTAACTCTAGAGCTCTTCCAACACGGCTTTCTTGGCAGCTGTCCCGTCGGCGATCACCGTCGCCCATGCTCTGCCTTGCAGTCGATCGAACCCCGACAGCCCACTCGTGGGCGCTCGTATTGCGTTGAGAGGTGAAACGTGGAGCTCTTATCCGGCGCTGAAATGGTCGTCCGTTTTTTGCGTGACGAAGGCGTTAAATACATCTACGGGTATCCCGGTGGCGCACTGCTGCACATCTACGATGCCCTGTTCAAAGAAAAAGCAGTCACCCATATTCTGGTTCGCCATGAGCAGTCAGCTACGCATATGGCGGATGGTTATGCGCGTGCGACCGGAAAGGCTGGCGTCGTTCTGGTAACGTCGGGCCCAGGGGCCACCAATGCCATTACAGGTATTGCTACGGCATATATGGATTCCATTCCAATGGTGATCCTGTCTGGCCAGGTCGGCAGCAACATGATCGGCTCCGATGCATTTCAGGAAGTCGACATGGTGGGCATTTCCCGCCCCATCGTTAAGCACAGTTTCATGATCAAGCACCCCTGCGAAATTCCAGAGGTCATGAAAAAGGCTTTCTATCTGGCGGAGTCTGGCCGTCCCGGCCCAGTAGTGGTTGATATTCCAAAGGACATGACCAGTCCTACGGAAAAGTTTGAATATGTATATCCAAAGAAGGTCAAGCTACGGTCCTATAACCCTGCTGTCCGTGGTCACTCAGGACAGATCCGCAAGGCAGCCGAGATGCTGCTGGCGGCCAAGCGCCCCATTCTGTATGCCGGTGGTGGCGTCATTATGGGAAATGGCGCCGCTCAACTGACCGAGCTTGCCAGGACTCTCAATCTGCCAGTCACTAACACCCTGATGGGGTTAGGTGGTTTTCCAGGCAGTGATCGTCAGTTCCTGGGCATGTTAGGCATGCATGGCAGCTATACCGCCAATCTGGCGATGCACCACAGCGACGTCATCCTGGCTGTAGGAGCCCGCTTTGATGATCGTGTCATCAATGGTGCCAAGCGCTTCTGTCCGAATGCCAAAATCATTCATATTGATATCGACCCTGCCTCTATTTCCAAGATGATCAAGGCAGACGTGCCGATCGTTGGGCCGGTAGATAGCGTCTTGACGGAAATGGTCGCTATTCTCAAGGAAATTGGCGAGAAGCCCGCTGCGGAGGCGCAAGCCAACTGGTGGAAGCAGATTGAGGAGTGGCGCACTTCGCAGGGCGGCTTGTTCCCTTATGACAAGGGCGATGGCAGCATCATCAAACCGCAGACGGTAATCGAGACGCTTTACGAGGTCACCCGTGGAGATGCATTCATTACCTCTGATGTAGGCCAGCATCAGATGTTTGCGGCGCAGTATTACCTGTATGACAAGCCAAACCGTTGGATCAACTCTGGTGGCTTGGGCACCATGGGCTTTGGCTTGCCTGCAGCCATGGGCGTCAAGCTTAACTTTCCGGATGTTGACGTTGCCTGTGTAACCGGCGAGGGCAGTATCCAGATGAACATTCAGGAGCTGTCTACCTGTCTACAATATGACCTCCCTGTCAAAATTGTTACTCTGAACAACCAGGCGCTGGGCATGGTTCGTCAGTGGCAGGATATGCAGTACAACAGTCGTTACTCACATTCCTACATGGAGTCACTGCCTGACTTCGTCAAGGTGGCTGAGGCTTACGGTCATGCCGGTATGCGCATTACACGACTGGCGGATCTCAAGCCCATGATGGAAGAGGCTTTTGCCATGAAGGACCGTCTGGTCTTCCTGGATATTCAGGTTGATACCAGTGAGCACGTCTATCCGATGCAGATTAAAGATGGATCGATGCGCGAAATGTGGCTGAGCAAGACGGAGCGGACTTAATCATGCGGCATATCATTTCCCTTCTGCTAGAAAACGAGCCCGGCGCATTATCCCGCGTAGTCGGTCTGTTTTCGCAGCGCAACTACAACATCGAAAGCCTGACAGTCGCTCCGACAGAAGATCCGACGCTTTCACGTCTGACGCTGACAACGGTTGGTCATGATGAAACCATTGAGCAGATTACCAAAAACCTTAACAAGCTGATCGAGGTTGTTAAGTTGGTAAATCTGTCAGAGGGCTCTCATATTGAGCGAGAGCTTCTGCTAGTCAAGGTCAAGGCGGCCGGGGCTCAGCGCGATGAAGTCAAGCGCACCACAGATATCTTCCGTGGACAAATAGTAGATGTAACGAGTAGCGTCTATACGATTCAACTGGCGGGCACGAGCGAGAAACTCGATAGCTTTATCCAGGCAATCGGTGCGACGTCTATTCTGGAAGTTGTACGCAGTGGTGTCACAGGGATTTCCCGTGGCGACAAGGCTCTGAGCATTTAAATTGATAAAGCCACGCGGCTAATTCTAAGGAGAATTTCATGCGCGTTTACTACGATAAAGATTGTGATCTTTCCATCATTCAGGGCAAGAAAGTCGCCATTATCGGCTATGGCTCTCAGGGCCACGCTCATGCAAACAACCTGAAAGACTCAGGTGTGGACGTTGTTGTTGCACTGCGTCCAGGTTCTGCCTCTGCCAAAAAGGCTGAAGCAGCTGGCTTGACTGTCAAGAGTGTTCCAGAAGCAGTAAGCTCTTCCGACGTCATCATGATCCTGACGCCTGATGAATTTCAGGCTCAACTGTACAAGAATGAAATCGAGCCCAACCTGAAACAGGGCGCTACCCTGGCGTTTGCTCATGGCTTTGCGATTCACTACAACCAGGTTGTACCGCGTGCAGATCTGGACGTCATCATGATTGCCCCAAAGGCACCGGGTCACACTGTGCGCTCCGAGTTCGTTAAAGGCGGCGGTATTCCTGATTTGATCGCTGTTTATCAAGATGCCTCTGGCAATGCCAAGAACGTAGCCCTGTCCTACGCTTGCGGCGTGGGCGGCGGCCGTACTGGTATTATCGAAACCACGTTCAAGGATGAGACCGAGACTGACCTGTTCGGTGAGCAGGCTGTTCTGTGTGGTGGTACCGTTGAGCTGGTTAAAGCAGGTTTCGAAACGCTGGTTGAAGCGGGCTACGCTCCTGAAATGGCCTACTTCGAGTGCCTGCACGAACTGAAGCTGATTGTGGACCTGATGTATGAGGGCGGTATCGCCAACATGAACTACTCCATCTCCAACAATGCGGAGTATGGTGAGTACGTGACAGGTCCTGAAATCATTAACGCCGAATCTCGCCAGGCTATGCGCAATGCACTCAAGCGTATTCAGGATGGTGAATACGCCAAGATGTTTATCAGTGAAGGCGCAAGCAACTACCCATCCATGACGGCATATCGTCGCAATAATGCGGCGCATGGTATTGAGCAGATCGGTGAAAAACTGCGCGCCATGATGCCTTGGATTTCTGCTAACAAGATCGTCGACAAGAGCAAAAACTAATCATTAGGGCTGTCAAAGGTCCTGTTGATCTCAGTTTCGGAAAAACGCGGCCACGGCCGCGTTTTTTCGTTTCAGCTCGTCTTCTGATATAAAAGCTGTAACGTGTTAAGGATGAACCCTGAGAGGAGGGGATCATCCAAGACTTCAAGTCCTATGCAAGGAATTTTCATGAGCGAGCGTCCCGACGAAGCTAACGAAACAGCTTCCTCAAGCACTGAAAGCATTATTCCCGTCGATGAGCATTTCGAAGAAACACACGATGCCCAAGGACGAAAGGTTCGCCGTCGAGGTGTGTACTTACTTCCAAACCTATTTACGACAGCTGCGCTTTTTGCCGGGCTTTATTCAATAATCAAGTCCATCGCAGCACAGACTGCCTTCATTCAGGGGCATTCGGAGGAGGCAGCCATAGGATTTGCTGCGGCAGCTGCAGCTATCTTTATCGCCATGATCCTTGACGGTCTTGATGGTCGAGTCGCCCGTTTAACCAATACTCAAAGTGCATTTGGTGAACAATATGATTCGCTGTCGGATATGGTGGCTTTTGGAGTAGCGCCAGCCATACTTGCATTCGAGTGGGCTTTGATCAGCCTGGGTAATGTAGGCTGGGCTGTAGCGTTTATTTATGTAGCAGGAGCGGCGCTTCGTCTTGCTCGTTTTAATACCCAGATTGGCTCTGTTGATAAGCGCTATTTCATTGGCCTGGCAAGTCCATCGGCCGCTGCACTAGTTGCTGGAACCGTTTGGTGCTTCAGCGATTTTGGTATTCAAGGCTCCAAACTGTCTTTCCTGGTTGCGCTTATGGTTGCCGCAGCTGGAATGCTTATGGTCAGCAATTTCAAATACTGGAGCTTCAAGACTCTGGATATGAAAGGACGGGTTCCTTTCGTAGGTATCATTGTAGCTGTCCTGGTCTTTGCCATTATTTTTACTGATCCACCACGAGTGCTACTGCTAGGCTTCCTTGCGTATGCAGTATCTGGCCCTGTCAAGGCACTGATGCGCTTCCGCCGTCATCGCAATCGCACAATTGATTAATTGCCAGATTATCTCCACAGTGACATTACGTATTGATAGTAGTCGCTGTGGAGATTGCCATGCTGATCAAAGTCCCTCTGCGTTCTGCCTGCAAACCATCTGAAATTACACCAGAAGCCATCTATCTATCTCGTCGGCAATTTATGGGCGCGACGGGCGCTGCCATCACAGTTGCCACACTGCCTAACTGGGCACTTGCTGATGGGTCTGTTTATTCAGATGTGGAGCCAGGCAAGGCGCCTGATTGGTTTACTGAGAACCAGTCTGCTATCCATTGGAAAGCGGTAGATGTAAAGGGCGAAGCTATAACGCCATTCAAGGACGTTACGCAATACAACAACTTTTACGAGTTCGGTCCTGATAAAGGTGATCCCTATGCCAATGCAGGGCAAATGGTGACCGAACCTTGGACTGTCAAGGTAGACGGAGAAGTAGGTAAACCAGGTACCTATTCGCTCGAAGACATTATCCGGCCTAAGCGGTTGGAAGAAAGGATATACCGCCTGCGTTGTGTCGAAGCGTGGTCCATGGTTATCCCGTGGCTAGGTATACCACTGGCGGATGTCATCAAGCAGTTCGAACCGACAGCTAATGCTAAGTACGTTCGTTTTGAAACATTGAATGATCCCCAGCATATGCCAGGGCAGCGTTCCAGTTTTTCTCTACTGGATTGGCCCTATCGAGAAGGGCTGCGTATGGATGAGGCCATGCATCCATTGGCTATATTGGCAGTAGGCATGTATGGACGAGTGCTGCCTAATCAGAACGGCGCACCTATTAGGCTAGTCGTGCCATGGAAATACGGATTCAAAAGTATAAAGTCGATTGTTCGCATCAGCTTGGTAAGTGACCAGCCGCAGACAACCTGGCAAAGCATGGCGCCAAATGAGTACGGCTTTTACGCCAACGTCAATCCTCAGGTCGATCACCCCCGTTGGAGTCAGGCTAAAGAGCGAAGGCTTCCTAGTGGACTGTTTAGCCCTAACATCCGAGAGACGCAGATATTTAACGGCTATGGGGAAGAGGTGGCTAGCCTATATGCCGGCATGGACCTGAGGAAGCAGTATTGATGGTGTTGAGAATGTGGCGGGTAGCGGTCTTTATGATCACGCTCTCGGTGCTTGGCATTTGGCTGTATGAGGCATGGAGTTTTGCGCTGGGACCTGATCCCGGTAAGGTCATCATTGATAGGCTTGGCCTTGGGGCATTAGTGCTTTTGCTGATAACGCTCAGCTTGACGCCTTTTCAGAAAGTAACGCATTGGAAAGGTTGGATGCTCGTTCGCCGCCAGTTGGGGTTATGGGCCTTTACCTACGCGCTGCTTCATTTCTGCTCTTATTTAGTTTTCGTACTTGGCTTGGACCTTTCTAGTCTAGGGAGAGAATTACAAAAGCGTCCTTATATTATTGTAGGCTTCATCGCTTTATTGACGCTGTTTCCTCTAGCGCTAACGTCCAACCGATTTAGCATGCGTAAGCTGGGCAAGCACTGGAAGCCTTTGCATCGTCTTGTTTATGTAGCACTGATAATGGGCTTGCTGCATATGTTTTGGATAGTACGCTCAGACATCCGTGAATGGCTCATCTATGCTCTAGTAGGACTTCTACTGCTTATGCTTCGCTTGCCCTTTATATCCACTCGTCTAAAGCAGAAGAAAGGTTCCAAGGCTAAGCTAAAATAAAGCTTGACCTGCTGATTCATAGGCCTATAATGCGCCCCACTTCCGCTGCAACGGAACGGCAAAAAGTCTTGTAGATCAATGACTTAGCTGTCCGGTAGCGTTCAGGTCCAGGCCTGATGGCAGCGGAGGAGGGAAGCGTGGTTGACAAGCCCCTGGGCTTGTGTAGAATACGCCTCCC
>NZ_BMNW01000015.1 GCF_014646755.1 Pseudomonas asuensis
CGGATGGCGTGCGTGGTCGTGGCGCGTTTGTGTAGAACTTGAGCCATGGATCCTCCTCCGATAGAGGTCTATACCATAAACCCTTTCTCCCTGGGACCAAACAGATAACGTCGCCTCACTGGCAGTATTGATGCGTAATGGGTTCGCTCAATATGGACACTCCGTAAGAAGCTTTGAGTTAAGCGGAGAGTGGTTTGATAAGCTCCATTTTGAAAGGCATATAACGAGCTGAACTTCTTTTCGGAAGACTAAAAATCAGGCACGCCGACTAAACTCGATTGAGACAAGGCCGGTTTCGTCAATGCAAGGGCCTGACTGCTGCCTAAGATGCTGTTAATCATGGTCTGACCTCTTTCTCTAGGTGCACAATGACCCTCAGGCTATCGACCTTGTACGCTGTCCTTGTACATCTGTAGAACCGCTTATCAACCATAGGCCCGCCCGGCTCAGAGGCGCAGAACTGGTCTGAGGCTTTCATGGATCTAATCAGGCAATGGCTGCGACACTTGAACCAGCTCCTATAGGGACCGTTGCCTCACCGGGATAAACCAGGCCAGGACTGCCTGACCGTAAAGCCCGGCCAGCAAGCCCAGCAGGACCAGCACCATGGCTATCAGCTTTATCATAGGTAACGTCTCGTTAAAGATCAGAACGGAGCCCAGCAGGCCAAAGACTGGAACCAACAGGGACAGCGGGGCGACAGTTGAGAGTGGATACTGCCTGAGCAGGGAGTTCCAGATCCAGTATGCCAGCAGCGTATTGGGATAGACCTGAAACGCCAGGGACAGAAGCGCCGTCAGGTTTAGCTGCTCAATCAACAAAGCGTAGCCGGTCGCTCCATTCAAGATATAGCTGAGCATGAATAGCGGGATAGGTGCAAAAGCGCTGGACCACACCAGAAACCCAAGGACCTCTCTGGTGTCTGCCCGCTTGATAATGAGGTTGGCAATGCTCCAGCAGACGGCCCCACAAACTACGAGCATAACGCCGGGGAGTGATACCGAGCCGTCAGTGATCAGCATAACCAGCGCCAGCCCCAGCAGGGCAAGGAGGCCTCCTGCTATCTGATGACGACGCAGCGGTTCACTGAAGACCAGGGCGCCTAGGGCAATGGTGAAGAATGCGCTGACTTGAAGCACCAGTGCAGCCAGACCAGCCGAGAGCCCGATCTTGATACCTAAATTAACGATCCCCCATAACCCTACGCCAAAGACCAGTCCGTAGCTGATCAGATAACGCCAGGGCACTGCTGGCTTGGGGATCAGAAAGATTGCCGGCACGGCACAGAGAAGAAAGCGTAGCCCGGCCAGAATAAAGGGATCAACCGTAGCGAGCCCAAGCTTGATAACCGAGAAGTTGAATCCCCAGATCGCAGTGATCATGACGGCAAGCAATAGATGGCGGGCTTTCATATGGACAGGTTTCCAAACGCAGAAGAAGAACTCATGGATAGCGCTAGCAGGAGGGCCGTGTCAGTTGCCAGAAGACCAAGGCGATCAGGCTGACGGCTGCGCCAAGTACACAGACGCCATTCCAGCCTGCCCATCCGTACGCGGCGGTGGATGCGAAGGCCCCTGTGGCGCTTCCGATTGAGTAGAAAATCATATAACCCCCGACCAGTCGGCTTGAGGCCTCTGGTCGAACGGCAAGGATCAGGCTCTGGTTGGTAACATGCACAGCCTGCACGGCAAAATCCAGAATAATGACGCCCAGGACAAGTACTGCGATTGAGGCATGTAACCCGGCGATGGGTGCCCACGACAGTAGCAGGAGCACCAGAGCCAGCCCTGTGGTCTGTTGTCCCTTGCCGACATCTGCGCGCTTGCCCGCACGGGCTGCAGCCAGGGTACCCGCAACCCCGGCCAGACCAAAGAGTCCAATCTGTGTATGGGTAAGACCTACCCTAGGTTCACTCAGCGGCAGCACCAGCGCCGTCCAAAGAATGCTGAATGCTGCAAAGATCAGCATGGCCAATACCGCTCGTACTCTGAGAACAGGCTCGGACATGAAAAGCCGTGGCACCGAACAGAGAAGATCCAGATAGCCGGCTGGCATGGCGCCCTGGTTATGTCGGGGCAACATGATGGCAAGCGTCCCGGCTGTAACTATTCCCAGCGCTGCGGATGTCATGTAAACGGAGCGCCAGCCGGCAAGATCAGACATAGCTCCGGAAAGCAGGCGCGCCATCAGAATGCCGAGCACGATACCACTGGTCACTCTTCCCACAAGGCTACCTCTCTCCTCCGGTCGTGCAAGGGTAGCGGCGAAGGCCACCACCACTTGTACCACCGTGGCCATGAGGCCTACTGCGGCAAGAGATAGCAGAAGCAGAAAAAAGCTGTCCGAGAGACTGGCTGTGAGAAGAAAGCAGGCGGACAAAAGGATCTGCACCAAAATCAGCCTGCGACGGCTGAGGAGATCGCCGAGGGGGACAAGAAAGAACAACCCAAGGGCATATCCGATCTGCGTGGCCGTTACGACGAGACCGATATGCGCGGCACTTACACCAAGGTCATGCGCCATGGCATTCAGCAGGGGCTGCGCCATATAGACATTGGCCACGGAAATGCCGGCTGTAAATGAGAGCAGGGTTATCAGCACTCCTGATAGTCCAGTCTGGCTTGTCCCAGAGCAGCTCTTGCCAGCCGTGCATGACGAGGCGTTTGCGTCTGTATTCATTGGTCACTCTTTATCTGCACAGTTGATAGGGAGGCAGGAAATGCCTCGCCGCGTCTGATAAAAAGGATCAGGCAAAAGACATCTATATGGCAGACTCAGCAATGGATGACCTCGAGCATACAGAAACGCTATCTCGCGCTCTGAATGGTGAGTTTTAAAGCAATCTGTATGGTCACCTCGTGATCCAAAGCTCTTATAGTTAGGAGATGAATCTTTATCACAATCTTGCTGCGCTGCTCGGCCAGCGAATCGAACAGGGACTCTATCTGCCCGGTCAGAGGCTGCCCTCGGTCAGAACGCTGAGCATGGAGCATGGCGTAAGTCTTTCGACAGTCCAGCAGGCTTACCGGGTGCTTGAGGACCAGGGACTTGCCGTGCCCAGACCCAAGTCAGGGTATTTCGTGGCCTCAGGCTGGCGACAGATGCCTTTGCCACGGACATGTCGTCCAGCCCAACGCCCGGTGGAGGTAGGGCAGTGGGATCTTCTGCTCAAACAGATGAGGTCAACACCCCGAGCGGATGTACAGTATCTGGGAGGAGGAACGCCTGACATCGGCGCACCAACGCTCAAGCCACTCTTTAGTGCACTTACCCGTATTTCGCGCCGTCATGATCCGGCCATGCTTCGCTACGACAACATTCAGGGTCTATCTGATCTGCGCCAGCAGGTTGTACGACTTTTAGTGGATTCTGACTGCCAGCTGCATCCCGATGAGATTGTGATTACAACGGGCTGCCATGAGGCACTCTCGACTGCCGTCCGCACGCTATGCAAACCGGGCGAGATCGTTGCCGTCGAGTCCCCGGGCTTTCACGGCATCATGCAGACCCTCAACGGGGCAGGGGTACAGGCTGTCGAGATACCGGTAGACCCAATTACGGGTATCAGTCTTGAGGCCCTGGAACTGGCTCTTGAGCAGTGGCCAATCAAGGCCATACTGGTCACACCCACCTGTAACAATCCGCTGGGCTTCAACATGCCCGAGGAGCGCAAGAGAAAGCTGCTTCGACTGGCGCAGCGATTTGATGTGGCGGTTATCGAAGATGACATCTATGGCGATCTGGCCTATGGCTATCCAAGGCCACGATCGATCAAGTCGATGGATCAGGAGGGACGAGTCCTGCTGTGCAGTTCGTTCTCCAAGACACTGGCGCCTGGCCTTCGCGTTGGCTGGATTGCTCCAGGCAGGTATCTGGAGCAGGTGCTCCACATGAAGTATATCGGCACAGGGGCTACCTCAACCCAGCCGCAGATGGCTCTCGCGGAGTTCATTGCAGCAGGGCACTATCATCCACATCTGCGTCGTGTACGCAGCCAGTACAAACGAAACCTTGAGCGTGTCTCAGGCTGGTTGTCGCACTACCTGCCAACGTCAGCAGGTATAAGTCAGCCTCAGGGCGGCTTCTTGCTCTGGATCGAGTTGGCCGAAGAAATAGATGCGCTGCGCCTGAATGAGCATCTGGGAAGCAGGGGCTATGAATTTGCGGTTGGGAATATTTTCTCTGCTGCCGGTAAGTACCGAAACTGTTTACGTCTCAACTATGCCTTGCTTCAGGGAAACACAATGGAGTCAGCCATTAAGGCCTTGGGACACGAACTGAAAGATGCATCCCTAGCATAGTGTGTCGTTATGATGCGCCAGCCCTTGAACAGATTAAGAGGTAACGGCGTTGACGATCAGTTGGTCACTCACTTGATGAAGCGTGAACGAAGGCGGCGCGAAGCCCTGTGACAGCTTTGCAGTATCGTGAAGCGGCAAAAGGCATTACAGGTACTGCTTGAAATCGTGCAACTTGATAGCGTTTATCCCTTTAGTGAGACTGCCAAGTGGACACCAGAGGATTTAGCCAGGCATGTTGTGATGCTTGAGCATGCTGAATTCGCCCTTGTTGCTAGACCGTCAATGCCTGAACCCTGCAGAAGCCAGACGTTGTTGTTTATCTAGCATCACTTAGAGGACTAGATCAGTTAAGTGCTGGTCCTAGAGAGGAATTCTGATTAAGGGAGAGCAGGGCACATGCCCTTGGCCTTTATGCTCTTACTTAGACCCCTAGATGGCCCTTATAGCCGTAACGGTGATCTCGATAAGAACATTGCCTTCAAGGGTAACCCCGAGGCAAGCTCTCTGAGGCCAATGATCAGGATTCTCCCCAATCCAGTCACACCAGATGCTGTCCATCAGAGGCTTATCCTGCATATTCGCGATATAAACCTGCGCAGAAACGATATGCTGTTTTGATGAGCCGAGGTCGGTAAGATTTTGTTCAATTGTGGCTAAGGTCTGAAGTGTCTGATCCCGCATATCCAGTGCAGTATCACTGGCAGTGGCGACTGTCCAAACCAGATCCTTATAGGCAGATGATCTGTTTCTGCCGTTATAAATACCCCGAACTCTTTCGATGGCTTCCATAGCATACCTCTTAGAATCAACAGGCTATCAAAGCCATTCACTCTCAAATATTCAAGTCTAATATGCAGGCGTGTTCGGTCTAGCTTGATCGGGTTGACCCGTTGTATTCGCTACATGATCCAAAAAGGCGCGTAATGGGACGGACATGTGCTGTCTGCTGGGGTAATAGAGGTAAAATCCGGGAAAAGCAGGCGTCCAATCTTTAAGAAGCCTAACCAGCTTTCCCTGTTCAACCAGCTCCTTGACCTGATGCTCGAACAGGTAGGCGATCCCGGCGCCATCCAGTGCGATGCGTGTAAGCATCTCAGGCTCGGTTACCACGAGCGGTCCATTAACAGCGATTTCAAGCGTCCTGCCGGCCTGCTCAAACTCCCAGCGATACAGGCTTCCATTTGTGGGCCAGCGGTAGGAAAGACAACGATGGTGCTGTAAGTCCTGTGGTCCGTGTGGTATTCCATAGCGCTCAAGGTAGGAGGGCGTAGCAACCACCATCATCTCCAGATTACCGCTTAGCCGGACAGCGATCATGTCCTGATCCAGCCGCTCACCCAGCCGTATGCCAATGTCGTAACCCCCCGCTACGATATCGACCAGCTGGTCTTCGACTACGATCTCAAGCTGTATGTGAGGGTAGGCCTCAAGAAAGGAGGCTATTAGCGGAGCCAGGTAATGAACGGCGGCTACACGGGTACTATTGATCCGAAGAGTGCCAGAAGGCTCGTCACGCAAACCTTTAATGTCAGTCACAGCGGCTTCCAGTTCTGCAAGCGTAGGTATCAGCCGCTTAAGCAAGCGAGTACCTGCTGTACTAGGTGCAACGCTGCGAGTGGTGCGGTTGAGCAACCGTGCACCGAGACGAGTCTCCAGAGACCTGATCGTCTGGCTTAGTGACGATGCAGACATCCCCATATGGGCCGCTGCACGTGTAAAGCTTCCTTGTTCGACCACAGCGACAAAGGCTTTGAGTTCTATGTAGTCGCTACCGCGCATTATGCACTCTTGGATAAACAACCTATTTGGATAATAGCGGATTATCAACATAGCCAGAGCCTGACATCTTGTTGCGTATCTCAACAAGAGGAAAAGCAGATGAGCAGGTTCGTAGGGAAAAAGGTGCTAATTACAGGAGGAACCCGTGGCATAGGACTGGCTGGTGCAAGGCGAATCGTTGCAGAAAAGGGTACTGTTCTGCTCACAGGTCGTAGCAGAAGTCATGCCGATTCAGCAGCTCAGTTATTCCCATCAGCGTCTCGGGTGTTACTCAACGATGCGGCAGATCCTGCGGCTGTGGAGGATCTTGCTTTAGCGGTAGCTCAATGGGGCAAGCTTGATGGACTATGGCTAAACGCAGGCTATGCGGAAGTCGGCCCACTACAGGAGATAACGGCTGAGTCTTTTGACAAAATGATGGCTGCCAATGTCAGAGGACCTTTGTTGCAACTTGGGAAATTATCTCCGCTTCTTAACCCCGGCGCATCAGTAGTGGTGACCTCATCATCGTCTGCTTACGAACAGACCTCTTCGACCAGTCTTTACGCGGCAACCAAGGGAGCACTGATTTCCATGGCTCGCTGCTGGGCAGCCGCTTTCGCAGAGCAGGGCATACGGGTCAATGTCCTGGTGCCTGGCCCCATCGAGACACGTTTTCGGGACTTCATGAGCGAGGATATCAAGCAGGCCTTTGAGCATAGTGTTGTAGAGGCCGTCCCTCTCGCCCGGGTAGGAGCCGCCGAGGAAGCAGCTGCGGTAGCTCTGTTTCTGTTGTCCAGCGATTCCTCCTATGTAACCGGAAGTCAGTATGCCGTGGATGGCGGGCTGCTTATGCGATGATCCAGAATCGGGACTGAAAGTTTCTCGGGGTAAGACTATTTAGAGCATCTGTCAGCTAAGACCACTTCAGCCTTAGCCTATGTAGGAGAGATCTGCTGCTAATGGGTAGGTTTATCTGGACAGCCTCTTCACCATCTCTGCTATGAGCTGACACGCCTGGTTATCTGCGGCAGGTGCGCAAAGAAGCCTTAGCTCATGAGTAACAAGTCTGGCGAAGCCATCTTCTTCCGTGAGAAGGCGCACTTGTAGGCTCAAGTCAGTCCGGTCTGCAATGGTTATGGCGGCTCCGGCTTCTACAGCAGACATAACAAGGTTTGAACTGGCACTCTGCATGACCAGCCGCCAGCGCCGGCCCTGACGTTCAAGTGCTTCAATAGCCATAACCCTGTAAGGACATCCTTCACCATGAAGGGCCAGAGGAACAGGGTCATCATCTGCTAATGTTAAGCCATGGGCAGCAATCCAGACTGGTTGCACTATCTCCAGCGGCGGCGTAGATAGAGGTTCTGACAGGTAGGGCTGTACAACGAGAGCCAGATCAAGTTGCCCCTGATCCAGCCGGCATTTGAGCTGACCACTGGTAGCCGTTTCAACCTCCAGTTCGATCAAGGGATATAGTGAGCCGATCTGAGTGAAGATTCTTTCCACAACGGTACAGGCGCGGTCATCTGATACACCCAGGCGAACCTTACCTCGCGGCGGCTGATCCACAAGCCCTCCGATGATGCGATCATGCAGGGCCAATAGCTCCGCAGTCTGAAGCGTAAATTGCTGACCAAGCGCGGTCAGCAATACCGACTGGTTATCGCGTTCAAAGAGCTTGCCACCGGCTATGTCCTCAAGACGCCTGATATGCAGACTGACAGCAGAAGCGCTGCGATTGAGGTGTACAGCCGCAGCCAGAAACTGCCCCGTTTTCACAACAGTATGAAATGTCCGAAGTAGTTCAATATCAAGGGAAAGGGACATGAATGAGAAATTCTGCATAAGTTATGCAGATAGTCTCGTTTGTGTGCATCGGTTCGTCAAACTAGGCTACGTGATACATGGTTTGGTTTAGGACAGCGCATGCACGAAGCACTTGAAGCATTAGTACTTATGTAGTGGGATAGCGCTTGGAAAGTTGTCAGGGGAAAGGCAAAAGCTTGTCCAGAGCGCGACCCGACTTATCTCCCCTCTGGTAACAGCACTTCTTTTTGCCATTGGCTGCGAGTTTGGCGCGGTTTTGACCAGTCCTCAGTTGGCTGGTCACTCTCTAATTTCAGGAGCGACCTTTGCAGTCTGCTGCACCCTGACCTCATGGATACTCATCCGCTGTTTCTACAGACGAGCCACTGATGTAACCCATCCTAAATCAGAGAACAGAAGCCATGCCCTGTGCTCAAGTCTTAAAGGATGTGCGTTGACACTCCTTATCGTAGCCGCAGGCGCTGTTACCTCACTTACACCTTTGGCACTTATTAAAGAGCATTTATGGCTGCCAGACATCAGTCACCTTATTTATGCATTGGTCTTTCTGGTCGGGATTGATCTGTCACGCATGAAGATAGATCGTCAATGGCTTTCCAAGGGCGCGCTTGGCCTTCCAATACTGGCCATCACAGGGACCTTTGCAGGGGGAATGATGGCTGCCTTTCTGCTGGGAGAGCCGCTCAGAATGGGATTTATTCTGGCATCCGGCTTTGGCTGGATGAGCCTCTCAAGTGCCATGGTAGGTAATGCACTAGGCAGCCAGTATGGTGTAATGGTGCTGGTGGCTGACCTCTTACGCGAGATACTAGCCATTATGCTTCTGTACACGCTTGGGCGCGTCGCACCTCAGGCGTGTATCGGTGCAACAGGCGCAACGGCCATGGATGCAACGCTTCCGATCGTTAAACTGACCTGTCCAGAAAACACCATCCATTACGCAATCATCAGTGGCTTTGTCTTGTCAGTGCTCTCGCCCGTTTTTCTGATGTTATTTATAGCGGCATAGCGCATTTCTGGTTTGTGACCTTGCATCCCTTTAACGATGGCAATGGCCGGCTTACTCGTGCGCTTACCGATCTGGCACTTGCCCAGGGTGAGCAACAATTAATCCGTTTATACACCATGTCGGCCAGCATCCTTGAAAATCGTACCGCCTACTACTACATCCTTGAATCAAGCCAGAAGGGTACTCTGGAGATTACCGCTTGGCTGAAGTGGGTTCTGCAAACACTCCTGCAAAGTCTGCAACAGGCGATGGCGCGCATTGATCGTGTGCTGGCAAAGGCTCGGTTTTGGCAGGCCCATCGCACCGATGATCTTTGCGCAGAACAGGTAAAAGTGCTAATTAAGAAAAGCCAAGGGAACCAAGGCCTTACGCGAATGACTCGCTTTCCATAGAACCGGCAGGCGTTCCTGACACAGATGGCAATCGTGTCCGTCTTCTACATGTTGCAGACATATGAAATTCAAACTCAAAATTCTTGGTCCTCTCGTGGTTTTGGTATTAACCAGCGGCTGTGTTTATGAGAATGCTCGTGCCGCGGCAACACGGTGGTGGAATATCGGCTTCACTGAGCCTGCCTATATGAAGGTCTGGGTGGAGGAGGCATCTGCAGAAGATGTAAACGGGAAGTTCATTCCTCACATTGGCGAGGGCAGTGCCTCTGGCGGTCAAATGGGGCTAGACAAGGAATATGCCCGAGGGTGGCTGGGAGAAGGTTTTACCAAGTACCCGGCAGTAGGGGCTGGTCTACCCAGACGTATCTTTGTTCGCTGGCAATCTATCGCCGAGCCACAGACGTACCGGGCGTGGGTCGATATACCCGAGGAGGCGCGCGAGATCCTGAAGCGGGCCAGTACCGAACTGTGTCCAGAGCAGCCGACAAATCACGACCCGCAAGGAGGACATCTCACGCTGGGACTCGCACCCGGCGGCATCGTACAGGTCTGGGTGCTTGACGAGTGCGCTCGACCGGTGAAGGCGGCTCGTGGCATTGCTGAGGTAGAACCACTCGGACCTGATCAGGGTAAAAGCAATGGCGAGTACGCCTACAAGGTCAGCGAAGAAGCCCAGCAGTATATCCAGCGCTACGGGATTCCCTACGGAAGCTGGTGAAAAATCAGATCGTTGAAGAGGTAAGCTGTTTTATAACAAGAGGCTTCGCCTGTAGTTATCAACGTCTCGCGATAGTGAAAGGGGCCAGGAGACCTGGCACCCCGGCCTTGTTCATATCCGCTAGAGGAAAACCGACTCGCCTTAATTCGTCATTTTGGCGGTTATTGTGTCGGTCACTGATATTCGCGCGTGGGCTGTTGGTATCGGCTTGCCTTTGGTCATCATCAATCTCCAGGCCAACACTTCAATAGTGAGCATTGCCGCAACGATAGTGATGAACGTAACCATTACAGTGGAGCGTTTATCCGCAGCAATGGATGAAAGCGTCTTCAACCATCGCTGGCAATATGCTGATTCCAGCTGGCGTGACAATCCTCTACAAGTTTTGACGGCGGTATAATTTTGAGTAGGGCAGATAGCAACACTAGGAGCGTAGGATTAGCATCTCGAACATTCCGAGTTGCATTGCGTATTAGCGGCATCATGCTCCTGGCCACGCTTGGATTTTTCATGTGGCAGAACTTTTATCCTGTGCAGCCAGCTGAGGGCTGGAGCTACAAGGTTGCTTACCGTGATGTACCGAAAGCTGCATCGCTTGTTCCTATGCAGGACGGCTCTTTAATGGTGAGTCAGGAATTGCGTGACGGGCTTGGAAGCATCATACGTATCCACCCGGATGGCAGACGCGAAAAAGTAGTGGCTGATCTATCCAAACCTGATGGCATGATTCCTTTTCGTGACGGCTTGGTATACAGCCAGGAAGTTGACGGAGCCATGGTAAGTTTTCTTAAGGAAGGCAGGATTTTACCTCTGTTCAAAGGTAACAGCGTACAGGGGCTTTGGGGTGAAGGCGATTATCTATACGCGATCGAAGACAGGAAAGGGAATGGCCGTTTAGTACGCTACCACTGGGATGATCGGACCCTAACTGTTGTGCGAGATAATCTGAATGAATCGGAATCCATCATGCGTTGTACGGATGGACGTATGCTCTATACAGAAAAGGAAAAGGGAATCGTTCGGCAGTTGACCGAAGACCGTAGCGATCCGATCGTGTTAGCTGACTTGAACCAGCCAACCTTTTTGATGTGCGATGAACGCGGAATCTGGGTAAGTGAGGACTCCACTCATCGTGCTCGGTTGCTGTTAATTGACTACCAAGGCCGTCGACAGACAGTTCTTTCATTTTTGAAAGCGCCCCAGTCAATTGTACGTACTACCAAGGGAAGTTATTTAGTAGCTGAAGGTGGTCGCGATAGAATTCTGGAGCTAATGCCGCCCTTGGATGTCCCAACTCATTAAGCCGGAGAAGCGCTCACTATTCCAACATCCTGTTGGGTTGAGAGAAACCTTTGATACCAGTGTGCCGGCACCGTGTGCGCCATCGTAAGGTGGCTACACTACGAGACTTCTAACGATATCGAAAAGTAGAGGCTTGCAGTAGGTCCTGTAAGCTGTTGGCTACCACATCCTATCAAGGCCTTGCGTCAGGCGCATGTGGTGGCAGAAGCAAAGGTCCCGCCTGGCGAGACCTTTGTGCCATTCAATCAGGCATTCACGGCGTCTTTCAGGCCCTTGCCTGGCTTGAAGGCGGGGTTCTTGCTGGCCGGGATATCGATCTCCTGACCAGTCTGCGGATTACGTCCCTTGCGGGCCGCACGCTCACTAACCTGAAACGTGCCAAACCCAACCAGCGCCACCGTCTCGCCCTTGGCAAGCTCGCCGCTGATTACCTCAACCAGTGAATTCAGGGCTTTTTCTGCCACGGCCTTGTTCAGGTCGGCTTTTTCGGAAATGGCCTGGATCAGTTCGGATTTATTCATGTGTTTACCATAGAGATATAAAAACAAGCCCTCATAATAGCCTGACCGCAAGCAATGTACTAACCCGCTCTGGCCTGGGGACTACAAATAACCTCGTTCGGCCAGCGATACGCACCCTCGATCACACCACAACGTGATCAAGCGCCTGGATACCAACCAGCTCCAACGCCCTGCAGGGCGTAGTCACGCTCGCTGGGCTCGGGATCTCCCGAGGGATGGTTAGTCTGTTGCTGGCGCTCGGTTGGCTCGTTACAGCGCCGATCAGAGAAAAGGAGCCCTCAATTCAAGAGGCCTCAGCCAAGCCTACAACCAGTCGGCAATGGAGCGCTTTTCGCGCAGCAGCTACGCCATTAGGTTCAAGCAGCAGCGGTGCCGATCTGACAACCCTTGCTACGCTGGCGATACTGAGTGATATCGACAAGAAACCTGTCTGCACGGAAGCTGCTGGCTACTCAAGCAGTTCTTGTGGGGGCGGTAACTGATAAGGCCGTTCGTTCGAGGACTTTTTCGTATAGAGCCTAGTAGCTGAACTCATGGCCAAGCTCCTGTTGTAGCCAGGAGAGAAAGCGCCGAACACGGGAAAAGTCCGGGTTCTAGGCAAGCACAGGGGCAGTAAGCACATAATGACCAACTGCCCAAAGAATACGGCCTTCTTGACACCAACTGCCTTGGCGTTAATCCCTACCAGGAAATCTGTGCCACCCGAGCATAGAGCAGCCAGTAGGCCCATAAGAACATCCATGCGCAGCCTTCAAATGAGTTTTAATGATCTAGGCACATTAGTAGGCGCAACTACACTTCTTGAGGTACATCATGACTATGCATTCTGACCAGGCACCCTCTAAGGTGAATACGCTCTTTGAGCTAATTCATCTACTGCATATGGCGATCAAGCTTGATGGCTTTGAGCTGCAGGAGGAAGACATCGTCGACCTAATCATTGACATAGCCAACGATCTGGATGAGACAAGCCCGGCGCCTTATCTCCATAATGCCCTGATTGATCCGACCCAGCCTATGGAGCCAATCTGTTGGGTAACCCTCTACATGACCTTGCTACCAGCGGTTGGCCGTAAGCTGGGGCTCTTGAACGCAGAAAGCGTTGATCCCCAAGCATGGGTTAAAGAGGACATGAAGCATACGCAGAACCTTATCAGTGGATGGTCACGTAACGCAGAGCGTGTCATGGCTGACGTCAACAGTACCATGCGTGATCAGATCGGATTTGATGCTGATTTGAAGACGGTGCATTAAGTAAGCGTCTTGACCGTCTTCATACGCTCTCCCAGTATGGTCCAGAGTTTCTGCTCAAGATCCAGCTCTGACCAGTGTAGGTCTGTGCCCATAGCTTTAGCGCTCTATCCTCACCTGCTACCACGCTGGTTGGGCACATCCTGGGTCACGACTCCTCTTTAGTGTAAAAGCAGGAGTCGTGCCGTTATCGGACCTTAAAACATCTAGAGGTTTATCGTCTGCGTTGCAACGTGTATTTGTCTGCTATCAGCGGGTGCCTGCTCGCGCTCATTCAGGCCATAATCTCAGACCACATGCGCAATACGTAGCCGGTAGTTATCAAAAATATGATTTCTTCCCGCGTGTTGAGCCGCTCGATGGCACTCCAGTTCACGCTACTGCTTTACCGACTGCTCATCACGCCAGAATGAAAGCGAGAGGAGTTTCCCTGGTTCACTTAGGCTTTCAAACCGCTCTATGGAAATAAAGCCCTCTATTTCAGTAAGCAGGGGTTTTAACTCGGCAGCAATATCCAGATAGCGTTGGAAATGCTCCTGATGCGGCCAGGCTTCAAAGATCACAGTGATCATGATTTTACCTCCTCGAAGTTAAATATCGGGATGCGACCGTTAAGTGAGGGTCGGTAAACCCAATGAAGTCTTCCTAACGAGCATGCTGGGATCGCCTGGGTCAGAGCCAGAAGTGCAGCATCAGCGATAGCGATGGCAAGTGCCTGTCCAGGACATTCATGATGACCAGAGCCAAAGCTGAAGAAGCGTCTGTAGGGCCTGTCCAGAAGAAACTCATCAGGTTGGGTATTTAGCTCTGGATCACGATTAGCAGAAGCCAGCAGCACAAGAACAGTACTCCCTGCGGGCAGGGTAATACCCTTGATGGTGCATGTCCTGGCTACAAAGCGCCGTGTATTCTGAACAGGCGGATCGTGTCGCAGGACTTCAGTGACAAAACAGGTTCGCGACTCCTGTGATAGACCTAGATCTGAGAGCAAGCCTTCCTCCTGGCACAGCCTCACAAGACAGTTGCCAATGAGGCCAGCAGTTGCTTCGTAAGTCTGGGACAAGAGTCCAACCAGGTTGGAAACAAGCACGTCTTCCTCAATGAGCGCTGATGCTTCAGGCTCCCTGATGAGACCGGCTTTTCGCAGCGTTGGAAGATGATCCTTCAGCGTTTCATGAAGCGCCTGTGCCGCCTGATGTGCCGCCTGTAGCTGCACGTTGTCGCTCAGAGGCGACAGGCAGGCAACGAAGTCGTGAGTCAAATCTGTCAGTGGCCTAGCTGCGTCCAGAGCAATGTCCAGCAAGCGGGCAACGACCATGATCGGAAACGTGAACATCCACTCTGCTATAGATATGTTTGTAGATGCCGATCCTACCTTTCGCTGAAAGGTTGTAGCCAAGTCGTTGATGGGTAGCTGTTGATGCTCTTTCAACAGGGGCATCACTAAGGACCGAGGACAGCTGTGCCGCGTGCCTTCATTCATGCGCATCAGGTGACCAAATATCTCTCCCGCAGCACTTTCCAGAATTGTCTGCGGAACCGGTTCATCTACAGGGCGAGCCCGACACTCTGGATGAGCCAGTACCGCGGCTACGGAGGCCGCATCACTAGCAATCCACAGGGCTTCTCTATTGCGATAGAACAGACCTCCTTCAGCTCTGAGCGATGAATAGAAGGGGTAGGGGTCACGGTGTGTTGCCGCTTTAAGCAGATCCATGTGTTGACCTTAGGCGCTCGTCATTTAGGGCTGCTACTATCCACCTGGGATAATCACCACGATTCGATGTGGAGCGAAATATGGATGCTGATCAACATGATTGTTCCGTCTCTGCTGTGGCTGCAGCGATTGCCGAACCCGCGCGCACGCGAATGCTGTGTTCACTCATGGATGGGCATGCACGAACGAGCACCGAGCTTGCGGCCATAGCTGAGGTCAGTGCCTCAACCGCCAGCGCTCATTTAGGACGCTTGAAGGAGTTGGATCTAGTGCGGCTGCATGTCCAGGGCCGGCATCGCTATTACAGCCTATCTGGACAGCCTGTTGCTCAAGCACTTGAAGCCTTGATGGTAATCAGCAAGAGCACTGCACATCATTTCATTCCCAATACACCGGACCGATTACAATTCGCTCGCACCTGTTATGACCATATGGCTGGCACCTTGGCCGTGCAGCTCCATGATTACTTCATGGAGTCAGGTTGGCTGGCAGCACAGTCATCAGATGCTCCTGAATATGTGATTACTGAAGCTGGAAAGCACGGCTTTCTAGCGTTAGGGCTGGAGACCGGTGCGCTATCTAATCAACGTAGGCGGTTCGCCTGTGCGTGTATGGACTGGAGCATGCGCAGGCCCCATCTGGCAGGTGCTCTAGGCGCTGCCATGCTCGATCTGGTCCTGAAGCGGAGCTGGTTGAGAAGAGACCTAGATAGTCGCGCTCTAACTTTAACCATGGGCGGGCGAAAGGAAATCTCTCGGCGACTAGGTGTGAGCCTACAGAGCGACACACCCACACCATTGCACATGGCTGGTTAAGGACCAGTCTCTCAGAGAGATATCATGGCTATACAATCGGACCTACCAAAGTGAATACGCTTTATGAGCTGATCCACCTCTTATATGGCGCTCAAGCTGGATGGGTTGGATATTCAGGAAGAGCAGATCGTCGACCTAATTATCGATATTGCCAACGAGCTGGATGACTCAAGCCCAGAGCCTTATCTCCATCATGCCCTGATTGAGCCGACCGAACCGATGGAGCCCATTTGCTGGGTCACGCTTTATATGAGTTTGTTGCCAGCGGTAGGCCGCACGCTGGGACTCTTGATCACAGACAGCGCTGATCCTCGAGCATGGGTTAAAGAGGACATGAAGCATACGCAGAACCTTGTCAGTAAGTGGTCGCGTAATGCAGAACGAGTCATGGCTGACGTCAATAATGCCATGCGTGATCAGGTTGGATTTGATGCTGACGAGCTGACCAAGCATATGCAAAGGACAGGCGAAAGCATGGACCAGGCTGAGGCGCGACTGTATAGCCAGCGGTCAAGTTTGAAGACAGCGCATTAAGAGTGGACAGCGATATTTTAGCTATAAAACAAAGCGCGAGGTACAAGAGAGGATTGATATTAATTTAACATAATCAATCTTATGCGAAGTAAAAAATTAATAAGAAGATAGAAGCATTTAGCCGCTTTATCGTTTCCGATTAAGGCCATAATCGGAAATTTCTGACACACCAAAGCGTGCAGCAAACAGGTTCTACTTTTGCAGTCAATTTCCGTTTTACAGAAATTAACGACAACCGTTTTATGATGAGCGTGCTGTCGGTTCACTAATGACCCGACAGCCTTTACGCAGGCGAATCTCTTCATCAGAGGGTCTAATCGAGACAAAGTTGAATTCAAGATTGTCATAGATTTCAAGATATCCCCACTCAAGATTCAACTCATCTTGTCCTGGCTCAGGAGGTTTTGCCCACCAAGGTTCACGACTGATCAACTTCGCCATGGTTCCTACCTGATGCCACTGTATGGCACACATTAACAAAACGGTTTTCGGTAATGCCTACGTTACAGATTAGTAGGTTTTGACAAGCTTTTAGGTTTGAAGATTACGACTGGAAAAAGGAATCGACCGCCTGTTTAAGTGCCAAGGCCGGATCAAGCTCCCTATACTGTTGACTCAATGTCATCGCGGCTCTCCTGAATCGCCCCTCCCTCAAAATAGTTGTAACTGCCTCTGATACATCCTGTGTGGCGGGACGATCCGTCTTGAGGTTGATACCTGCGCCTGCCCAGGCTACACGCGCTGCGACTTCTGCCTTGTCTTCCGAAGTGCCTGCAATCACAAGCGGAACGCCATGTCGTAATGCCTGTTGTACGCCACCGTACCCGCCATTGGTGATCATGACATCGACGTACGGAAGAATCTGCTCATAGGGTAGATAGTCAGCCATGTAAGCATTTGGGGTAACAAATGGCTTTGTGTGTTCCCCTTGTTTGCCGGCTGTAGCAATTATCAATGCATTGCTATCTGCAAGAGCATCAAGCGTTGGATACACCAGATCCTCCAGGTTACGGGCTACGGTGCCTTGAGTGACAAAAACAACAGGCCGACCCGCTGCTTTCGCTGCCTCTACTTCACTCCACCAAGCTGGAAGAGAACAGGCTTGTACCTGGCTAGGTGCAGTGCCTATCAATTTTACAGAGGGAGGAAGACACGCTTCGGCATATTCTAGGCCTGGAACAGTCATTTGCAGGAACATGTCTGGAAGTAGCGTTGTTGCATCCATAAAGGAATAAGATAAAGGCTTTATACCTAGCTCGCTCAGGACGGCATCAAGGGCTGCTTTTGATCCCTGCATATCCCGGTCAAAATCACGACGCAACTGTAAATACCGATGTCTTTCGCTTTCGGTGACAGCGGGAGGAAGACCCTTTCCAAACGGTGCGAGCGCGTCTGTACTGAGCATGAGGGGTGTTATCCCCAGTGAGATTAAACCGACAGGCCGTGCATTGGACGATCGCAGCTGGAACGGCCATCCTCCTGCAAACATATGATTGGTTATGAGCACGGAGGGCTCATCGCTTTCGTCTAGTACGGCTTGAACTGTCCTGGTCTGGTCGGCCAACGGTTGGATAAACAGGACGCGGAAATCAAAATCGAGCAGCTCTGGGCCAGGCTGGAGCCTTTTACGGTCAGGAAAGGTTTGATTCACATCGTGTGCATCATAATTCGCTATTCCCTGTAACGTGACATGGCGGATGCCTTCTCGCTCAACACGTTCTTTTGACCCGGACCCCGTAATAAAGGTGATGTCATACCCCTGCTCTTTCAGGCGCGGCAGTAACGACAAAATGGGAAGCACATGCCCCACCTGGGGCGTAGTTGCGACAATAATGCGAGGCATCAAGTAACCTTAACCAATGATGTATGAGTCAAGGTTTACCTGTCATCCATGACATTATCAATAAGGATAAGTAAAGGTATTTTGATCTGAAGAAGGATAGATGTTTATCTTGAAGCCCACCCGGGACCGTCTATCTTCAGGCCCGCTGGTAGGTGAAGGTTGGGCAGGAATGGGGCACTTTGCTCAAAAGACACCTTTCGTCCAGGCTCTTGCGTCTGATCCTGCACCGCTTCGTATTGTCCTTGTCGAGCAGGCGGGCCCTTGGCCAACCCGCCCGGAAGCCCTCAATGCCGTGCGTCATACCAGTGAGCAGCTTAGGCATTATGTTGAGCCTGCCACCCTACCGATTTACTGAATCATATCTTCGACATCATTGGCCCAAGCCCACGTAACTTCTTGAACATGGTTGGCCACATGTTGGTTGATTGACCGGTCTATCGTAAGCGCAATGTCATAGGGCGACTCTTTAGCTAGTTCAAGGAGCATCGCCAAATAGTTACTCGTCTTGAGAAGCTCACTAGCAGCTTCGACACTACGATCTCTCTGGCCCGCAGATTGAAGAAATCTTTTTCAGACAGCCTCTACCTCCTCCTCTTCATGCCTCTGTCACGTCCGTGGCACATAGTTGATAGGTGCCACGATTATCTTTACACCGGAAAGAGGAATCATGTATGTCAGCCGAAACACCTATCAGTGTAGAGACGATTAGCAAACAGGCATTCAGGACGATCGAGCGAGTACCTGGGGGCGGCTTGTATACTGAAGAAGCCAGACAGCGTCGATTGGAGTATTTGAACGAGAAGACTAGCGTCAAGCTAACTAACATCGAACAGATCGGTTTTAATGTTGACCATGTACGCAACAACTGCGAATCATTAATTGGCTCTGTAGAGGTGCCTGTTGGGGTTGCAGGCCCTTTGCTCATCAATGGTCGCTTCGCCAAAGGTAAGCATTATGCTCCTTTAGCCACCTCCGAAGGTGCTTTGATCGCCTCTATCGCTCGTGGAGCAACAGCGCTAACAATGGCAGGAGGAGCAAATGCAGCCTTTATTGGCAAACGCATGATTCGAGCACCTTTGTTTGAGTTCAACTCGCTTGAAACAGCTCTGATATTTGCCCAACTCGTTAATGATTCTTTTGCTGATATCAAAGTCCAGGCTGAAAGCAGCTCACGGTATGCGGTTTTAAAAAGTATTGAGCCACAAGTTAATGGGCGTTGCGTTCACGTTCAATTCATCTATGAAACCGGTGATGCAGCTGGTCAGAACATGACCACAACTGCTACGTGGAACGCCGTGCAATGGCTCAAGCACAAAATAGCTGAGTGTGGTCTTGTTTTACGCAACTATCTTATCGAAGCTAATCTATCAAACGATAAGAAGGTGACCTACCAGTCCTTTATTCGTGGTCGAGGCAGTCGTGTCGCTGTGGACTGTTTATTGCCCGGCTCAGTCGTGCGGCGCATCCTTAAAGTCGACCCGCAGCAGTTAGTCAGTAGTTATCGTCACCTGGCATCAGGCGCTCTCTGTTCTGGGATGGTGGGCATAAATGTAAACATCTCAAATGCAATTGCAGCCATTTTCACGGCGACAGGCCAGGATATTGCCAGCGTGCATGAGTCTTCAATCGGGCACTTGCACCTTGAGATGGATGATCAGGATGCAGTTTATACCTCCCTTACCCTACCCAGTTTAGTCATCGGTACAGTAGGCGGCCTGGCCAGAGGGAGTGTCTACAACTGATGGGATGCGCTGGAACAGACAAGTCAGAGGCCTTTGCAGAAGTTATTGCAAGTTTTTGTCTGGCTCTAGAGTTATCAACCCTATCGGCTATAGCGTCTGATGACTTTGCTCATGCTCCTGAGCGTCTTGGGAGAAATCGCCCGCAGACCTTGTAAGTATTAAATATTCTCTTTGCGCTGCCATAAGAGCCAAGCAAGCTCCTATGCTAGGTCGTATTCTGCTTGGCTATCAGAAAGATTAAGTGATTAGTACCTACAAGAGGATTTTTAAGCGCCGCACAAAGAGGCTGTAGTGTTGTTCAAGGACCTGGATATCCGAGCGACCTAGTCCAACCCTTGTCCAGCATCGGTTGTACTCGCAATTATGTTCTTCAGCGGTCCGCAGCCACTAGATGGCGGTGATGAGCCTAATCCTGGAAATAAACTCTACTATTTGATTTCGTATGGCTGTTACTAGCTGCTTTTTTATATTGGGCTAGAGGATTGCGCATAGTCACCGCTTGGGCAACTGCAAAAAGCAACAGCACCTGCCGTTGGTATCACCCTACATTACGCGACTGGGGCTACCCAATCCTCGACTCTCAAGCCGGGTACACGGTCGAACTCGCGGCGATTGTTAGTGACGAGAATCAGACCCTGAGAGCGGGCATGTCCTGCGATCATCTGATCATAGGGGCCAATTTGCTTACCAAGCCGGGCCAACTCAGCGCGAAGCTGTCCTGTATGTGCAGCAGCTTCCTGGTCATACTTGAGCACTTCCAGTCGAGCCGCGAAGCCTTCCACGTTCGCCAGATTGTGCTCAGGATTAGAAGACTTTTCCGCTCCATAGATCAATTCCATCAAGGTCACGGTGCTGATGCACATTTGACCATGATGCCGCTTGAAGGCCTCTCTAACCTCCTGCGGCCTGTTCTTAATGGTGAAGATACAGATGTTGGTGTCGAGCATGAACTTGAGCATCAGAACGTCTCGCGCTCCTGATCTGCTGGCTGCTCACGCTCCGCCATGAAGTCGGCAGTGACACCTTCGCCATCAAACCAGCTATCCCACGATTCGCCAGCCGGAGTGATGATTCGTGTTCGACCAAGGGCAACCACATCTACGCGCTTTACGCCTTCAGGAAGCGCGACGGCTTTGGGCAGCCTCACGGCCTGGCTGCGGTTACTTTGAAAGACAGCACCTTGTTCCATATCAGACCTCTACGGATCTATCAGACATAGATCCCATGGTAATTATCTAAAGGGATATGTCAATGGGATATACCAAATATAGACTCAGGCGATATCGAATGCGCGACGCAAGGTGCCCAAGACAGCTGTTTGTTCCTAGCGCTCGATTACATGCAACAGAAGTTTGAGGGAGTTAAGTAAACAGAATCGAAAGCTAATGTTTGAGTTTTGGGGTATGGATAGTGCCCTGCGCAGCACTGGGGATAACCATAACGTGTGTTAAAGCCAGATGGCCAAGCAGAGATCAAGTCTGCTAGTGAATCAAAGAAAGCTAAAGATAAGATCTCTTACATTTTTAATGTTGCTCTACATAACCAAGCCCTGTGGACTCAGCTAAGATCGTTAGGGTCAATGCATATCAGCGGTTCTCCAAACGGCAACGGCATATTTCGGTCTTTTTTATTTTTGGTGGCTTCAAGTTCACCAGCAGTGAACTGGTTGATGCTTCATATCACAATGAATAAAGCTGTAGGGCTTTACAGCTTTTTGTTCTGGATATCTTGTCTGATAGGGATGTTACTTGTAATTCAAAAAGTGGGAGCCGTGCTGGCAAGATATATAGCCTTGTTGGCATCAACTTTGTCAGCATGCTTACTGTGTTGATGACCTCAGGCATGCCTCGGTAAGCTGAACCTGGAGTTTCATATGTTCGCTGTCAGAGCGCTGTAAATGTCAGGTGGCCTTATGTGAGGTCAGTTCATGCATTAAAGTTTCCAGGCGCAAAAAAGCCTAGGCATCATTAACGCTGGAACCAACGCCTAGCTTTTAACATGTATGAGAAGAGGTTCATGATTACCCGCAATGGCAGCACAGATCAATTACCTGCGATGCCTTGTCAGCTCAAGACTCACTGTCTGCTGGGTTAGCAGCGAGGTGTATAAGTTGCCTCGTAACTTGATAGGACAACTCGAAAGAAGTGATTGGCAAGAATTCAAAGCGCGAATGAAAATTATGGGCGCCAGTGAAGTAATTTGGCGTCAATACTCCTCGCCTGGAAAGCTCAGACCCATCAGTACCTCCTCGCATATCAAGGACCTTCGGGGTAATACCTAAGGAGGACATAGCTTTGAAGGCAAGATCAATTGCACGGCGATCATTCTTTATAGCGTTGGCAATATTGGCGTATGTATCTGATATTGAGCACGAAATCTCGGCTTTTGGATGTTGTTTTTTGATCTGTTCAACGGCGCTTATGATCTGGCTTTTCCGAGCATTAAAGGTATCGAGGTCAAAATCCCGGATAACCATTCGCAAGCTGGCACGATTTTGGTCAGCCTCTATTTCCTGAAACCAAAAGTAACCCTCACGGCTTTCCGTGCATTCTGGCGTTTGCTGTCTGTCGAAATATGCTATGAAGTCTGTTGCAACCAATAGGGGGTTAACAAGCACTCCTTTGGCTGACATCGGATGAGCTGTTACGCCGGTAATCTCTATGTGGGCTGAGGCCGCATTGAACGTTTGGTAGACAAGTTCGCCTGCTTCGCAACAGTCAATCGTATAGGCAAACTCAACAGGAAAACGGCTTAGATCAAGCGTCTTAGCGCCACGTAGCCCAATCTCTTCGTCAGGTACAAACGCAATATGCAAATCGCCATGCGAGGTATCTGCTGTAAGATTGGCCATGGCCGTCATGATGATAGCGATAGCGGCCTTGTTATCAGCGCCAAGAACACTTGTCCCATCGCTGAATAAAATTTCTTGCCCTAAATAAGGCATAATTTCCGGGTGTTCATCTACACAAAGCCATATGCCCTGTTGCTTGTTCAGGCAAAGATCATCCCCCGTAAATTGTAGTATCTGTGGACGGATATCAGGTGAGAGCCCTACATCAACAGTGTCCAGATGAGCGATAAACCCCACGGCGGGCGCAGCTTTAAGGGTGCCCGGTTTAAAGGCGGTTACGATCGCGTTGTCATCAACGACAACATTTTTAAGTCCTAACTGTTGCAGCTCTTCAGCCAGGAGCGCCGCAAGGTGATGCTGGCCATCCGAACTCGGTAGCTGCGTTGAGCGCGCGTTACTCTGACTGGAGATAGCAACGTACCGACAAAACCGTTCAACAAGCTGCTGCTCAATAGGACCCAGCGCCACAATTGACCCCTTTAGCCAGCACTATCGACTGGCGAGCTATTAAATGTTTACGCCGTCTTCTGGCGGCTGGTACGAATAAAGCTGATGATGCTTTCACCACCCCGAATAATATCTTCAGCCATTGCCTTACGTGCCTTGGCAGGCTTTTTCTCTCTAAGGGCGGCAATCAGCACCTGATGTTCATCGGCTCCCAGGTAGTTTTCATGCCCTCCCTCGCTGTAAAACAGATTAAGAATTGGCCCCATGGACACCCAGAGCGACTCGATTTGGGCGACCAGCATGTCCATGCCAGAAAGCCGGTAGACGGTAAAATGGAACTCCCGGTTAAAACGCATTGCATTCAAGCCATCCGACTCGCGATCCGCACGCTCGAACTGAACATGAAGCTCTTCAAGTTTTTTCAAATCATCTTCAGTGACATGAGCCGTGGCTAACTCAGCTGCCAGACCCTCCAGAGCAATACGGATCGTGCGTACCTCCATGTAGCGCTCCATAGTCAGCTCCGGCACCGTGGCAAACCGACCTGAGCGCAACTCCAGGCCACGCTCTGCAACAAGGCGCAAACAGGCTTCTCGTACAGGTGTGACGCTGGTGCCTAGGCTGTCAGCCAGCTCCTGCATGACTAAACGTTCTCCCGGCTTGAAATTGCCTGCGATCAGACTTTCTCGAATGGCGAAATAGGTGCGGACAGACAAATTGCCCTGGTCGAGCGGTTGGATCTTCACGTCAGACTCCTAAAATCACTAATACAGTAGGCAACGTATATCATATAAGTCTGAACGGTCCGCTCGCTAGCTTAATGCCCCCTCAAGCTCCGGTCTCGTGTTTCAGGGACAGTACAGGCACCTAGCAGGCTGATCAGCCCACCAATGACAAGATAAAGCGCGGGCGCGTAGGTGCTCTTCATTAAAGCGATCAGCCCAGCGGCAACAAAAGGGCCTGCTCCACCAAACAGAACAACACCAATGTTGTATCCAATGGCAAGGCCACTATAACGTCTGGAGGTTGGAAAGAGCTCGGAAAATACTGCGGGTTGTGGACCGAGCATCATGGCTTGGCCAATAATGACAATCGACAAACCCGCCACCCAAAACCCAAGCCCCTGCTGATGTAAGAGATAAAACCCAAAGTAGGCGCTGAAGATGACCCACAGTGCGCCGCCAATCAGCAGCGGCCGACGCCCAATCCTGTCACTGAGTATCGCAAACAGTACTGTTGCTACCATGAGTACGCCCATGGATCCAAACCCTGCAAGTCGGGCATGTACAGCCGGTATGCCTAGCTGTGTCGTCATAAAGGTAGGTCCGTAGACCAAGAGCACATACGTGCACATGGTGGTTGAGCTGACCAGGGAAGCTACCTGAAGAATTGAACGCCAATCATGCTTTAAGGTAGCCCGCAGAGGCGCAGATTCCTTGGCATTCTCCTTGGCCATTTCCTGATACTCGATAGACTCGTCCAGCTTGAGCCTAAGGTAAAGGCCAAACAGCCCCAGCGGCAGACTTAGTAAAAAGGGAATGCGCCAACCCCATGACAGAACCGCTTCAGGACTAAGCAACCGATTGGTCACAAGGCTGGCCAGCGCCGCAGACATCATACCCAGTATGATGGTCACGGTTTGCCAGCTGCCGTAATAAGCCCGCCTGTTCGACGGAGCTGTCTCAATGACATAGGCGGCTGCGCCCATCCACTCTCCTCCCGCAGAGAGCCCCTGGGCGAATCGTAGCAGCAAGATCAAGATGGGTGCAGCAATACCAATCGATGCATAGCTGGGGACTACCGCCATCAAGGCTGTAGCTGCTGAAATCAGGATGATAATGACCGACAGCGTAATACGACGGCCATAGCGATCACCCACATAGCCAAATATAAGCCCGCCTACCGGACGCACTAGAAAACTTACACCAAACACGGCGAAGGTCAGCATTAGTGATGCTGCCGCTGAGTAAGCAGAAAAAAAAGCTGAGCAAGTGTGGCAGCGAAGTAACCATACAAGACGAACTCATACCACTCGATGAAGTTACCGATACAGGCCGCGATGATTCCTTTGCGCTGGGCAGCAGTAAGGGTAACTGGCTCCGAGTCATCAACCTGTTGGACTATTGAATAAGGCATCACACATTCTCCTGATGAGCTCTTGTTGCGAAGTAAAAACCACGCTTTATGTGTCAGGGCAGAATTGAAGTGCTGTTTGTCGCAACCGCAGCGAGCCAGTGCTCTTCTCTTTTTAAGGGGTCAAACCAGAACTCCGCCATCCACGCTAAGGACCTGTCCAGTAATATGCCCCGCTTCTCGTGAAGCCAGGAACGCCACAGCGTGAGCCACTTCATATGGCTGGCCCCAACGCTTATTGGCGGCATCTGCTGCGTCCATGGACAGACCATCTTTTGAATAGCGTTCGATGAGTCTGGGAGTCGCAATCGGCCCGGGGGCTAGCATATTGACGGTAATACCCAGAGTGCCTAGATCCCGGGCCAGGTATTTGCCGAATTGGACAAGGGCCGCCTTGGCAATACCATAGTGGGCGTACGAACCAAGAGGTAACGCCGCTAAGCCATTGAGGGATGAGATCAGTACAATCCGCCCTCCTCCAGCGCCTTTCATCGCAGGAAGGCAGGCGCGACAAACATTGATAGCTGAATAAAGGTTTTGCTCCAGAGAAGCCTGCAACTCTGCGTTGCTCATCACCGAGGCGCGGTTATCCAGAATCGACCCGCTACCACCACCTGCATTGCAGACCAGAACGTTTATGGCTCCATGGTTATGCTCAGCGTCCCTCACTGCCTGCTGGACCGCCATTTCATCGCAGAGATCAACCTTATGGCAAAATGGATTGCCGCTGTCGGGATCGCGCTCCGGGTGAGCAAGTGCCTCGTTTGGGAAACTCAAGTCAAACACCGTCACCCGCTCGCCACCTTCGCAAAACTGTTGAACGACTGCTCGCCCAATGCCACGTGCACCTCCGGTAACCAGTACATGACGCGACGGCCTATCCATGGGCTGCCCCCCTACTGTCCCGACAGCCATAGATATCTCGAAACCCATAGCCGTTAAAAAAGCAGGTCAGCAGATCCCCCAGATACTCCAGGGCATAGCCACCCTCCTGGACGAAAACAACCGGCAGCCCAAGCGATCTGATTTGCTGTCCTGCTTGATAGAATGCATCTGACGAAAGATCAAAGCCGCCCGCAGGGTCCTCCCGATAGCCATCAAAGCCCAGGGAAACTACCAGGGCTCCAGGCTGAAATGCGTTGATCTGGCTAATGGCCTCTTCTAATGCCGACGTGAAGGTGGTGTCGTCACTTCCGGCAGGTAACGGTAAGTTGACAGTGAAGCCAAGGCCATCACCCTCACCTTGCTCACAGGCATAACCGCTGAAATAGGGAAAATAGTCGGCAGGATCACGATGGATGGATATAAACAGGACATCTGAGCGCTGGTAAAAAATCTCCTGAGAACCATTGCCATGATGAACATCGATATCCAGCAGTGCTACACGTGAATAACGTTGTCGTAAACACTGGGCAGCAATAGCTGCATTGTTCAAATAGGTGGCGCCTCCGGCCTTATCAGACGACGCATGATGGCCAGACGGTCTGCATAGCGCATAGGTTGGCTCTTTTGTTTTAACTAGGTGCGCTGCAGCTGACCAGGCCACGCTGGCAGCTGCCAGCGCCGCTGTCCAGGTGTGCTCGCCAATGGGTGAAAGTTGATCCTGCAGGTGATAGCCGGCCCTGCCTACTATAGAGTCTGGATAACTTGCTGCTTTTTGACGAATCGGGAACGAGCTGGGTATAACCCGCTCACCGGTGGCATCCACCCGACCCCAAGCGGCATAAGCCGTTTCAAGAAACGTCATATACTGTGAGGTATGAACCGAAGCCGCAGGTGCTTGCTGCAGCTCCCTGACTTCAACAGGATCAAACCCTAAACGGCAGGCTGCGTTCAAAAGACAGGCTACACGCTCAGGAACATCGCGCCCAGCGCGCCATGTTCCTTTTTCATATACCTCGCCCTGGACATGATGCAGATGTTTTTCACTGTAAAAGACCTTCATTTCCTGCGCTCCTGGTGAAAGACCGTACGAAGCGTGGATTCAATGACGTCCAACGACTCGTTGATGATGTCTTTGGTATGGGAGGTAGAAAGGTAGAGCCGCTTAAGCGGAAGCGGCTGAAAGATATGTCGTTGTTCAATCAACTTTTGGCGGAAGGCGAGATCAGTCGCGTCGTCATTACGCAGCAGGTCGCTGTACTGCTCATAAGGGCCAGTGAAAAAGTACAATAGCCAGACAGAACCATAACCGGCCGCCTGTACAGGTATGCCCAGGCGGTGGACGATATCATCCAACTGAGCGCGTAGGTAATCACCCATTGCAAACAGCTGCTCATAGACTCCATCGGCAGACAGTGCTTCAATCGTGGCTAGAACAGCGGCTAGTGTTGAAGGTGTTCCATTGAACGTACCTCCCATGAATACACCGCGTTCGCCGATCTGTCCGATACGCTCCATCAAGTTACGGCGACCGGCCACCAGACCTACCGGATATCCAGATGAAGCAGCCTTACCAAAGGTCGCAAGGTCTGGCGTTATGCCTACGATTGACTGGTAGCCACCCAACGCATGACGAAAGCCAGTAATGACTTCGTCAAAGATCAACAGGGCACCGTGCTCCGTAGCCAGACGCCGCAACCCCGTTAGAAAGCTGGAAGTACCGGCTACGGCACCCATGTTATGAGCGATGGGTTCAACAATGATAGCGGCGACTTTGCCTGGGTTTGACTGCAGGTAACTCTCGACGGCCTCGGTGTCGTTGTAGGGAAGCACCACGGTATGCCGAGAGGCATCACGCAAGATGCCATCGGACATCGGGTCGTACTGGCCCATTCGCTCACGTGCCGTCTGCCCGTTCATGGCAACATAATCGTGCCAGCCGTGATACCCCCCTTGAAACTTGATGATGCGCTGGCGCCCGGTAACAGCTCTGGCCAGACGCAAGGCGTGATAAGTAGCCTCCGAGCCACTATTACAAAATGCAACTTGTTCGGCACACGGAATGCACTGGACGAGTGCTTCGGCCGTCCTTACTTCAAGATCCAGAACGCCTGCGCCGATCAGATCGACGTGCTCACCGATCTGAGCAACTTTTTCACGAATGCCCGGATGCCCGTGTCCCAGGACATGAGCACCAAAACCGCAGTGATAATCCACGTGACGCTGGCCATCGGCATCGTACAGATAGGCACCCTCTGCCCTTACAAATACATAAGGCTGCCCCAGTTTGCGGCTGGGACTAAGATGTCCACTCGGCAAGACACATTGTGCACGGTCAAAAAGGGTTTGGTTGAAATCAACCCGCATGGCGCTTTCCTCCGGGAATGCCCACTGCTTCGCGAGCAACCTGTGCAATCCCAGGCGCGTCCAACTGATAATGCCGATAGAGGTGGGTGGGCGGTGCGATGAGACTGTACTCGTCCTGAATGCCATGACGTACCAGACGTGCCCTTGTGACCTGCTCAGCCAGTATCTCGGCAACAGCTCCACCGAGCCCGCCAATGATGTTGTGTTCCTCGACTGTCATGATCACGGAGGTAGTGGCTGCCGCCTTTAGCACCGCTTCGCTATCCAGTGGTTTAACAGTAGGCATGTCGATCACACCCACTGAGAGTCCTTCATCACGTAATAGGGCGGCAGCGGCCAATGTAGGGTGAAGCATCGTGCCGGTTGCGATCAACGTGATGTCCTGACCGTATTCGTGCACGATGGCCTTACCAAACTCGAACTTGATATCGTCCGGATATACCACTGGCTCCTGGCCACGCCCGATCCGGAAATAAATTGGATGAGGGTGATGAATGGAAGCCCTGATCGCTGCGGCCAGCTGAGGGCCGTCTGCGGGTGCGACCACAGTCAGATCAGCAATACTACGGGTAATGGCCAGGTCTTCTGTTGCATGGTGAGACGTACCGTAAAAGCCAAGGCTGATACCAGCATGGTGACCAATCAAGCGGACTGGCAAAGCCGAATACGCGACGTCCGTACGAATCTGTTCGCAACACAAAAGCGCCAGAAAGGAAGCGAATGTAGCCACAAAAGGCATTGTACCGGTTGTAGCAATGCCTGCCGCAGCAGACACCATGTTCTGCTCGGAAATGCCGAACTGAATGAACCGCTCAGGGTGTTTTTCGGCAAAGCGGTTAAGTCCATTGGAATATTGCAGATCGGCTGTGCCCACTGCAATGGAGTGCCCATCGGCCACAAGATCAATCAGCCCTTGTGACAGATAGTTAAGCCCGGGTGCACGGGCATTGATCTGCCGGTATTGCCAGCTATCTGCACTAATTGGAGCCTTCATTTTGCACCTCCCTTAAGGGTGATCTCTTCAATGGCCAACGCTTCATCTTCCGGGGCCAGCCATCCAAGATGCCACCCAGGCTCCGTCTCCATGTATTCGATTCCCTTCCCTTTAATGGTTTGAGCAATGATACAAACAGGCTGGGTACGATCAGTGTCTTCCTTGAGGAACCGAAGCAGATTCGCGACGGCCTCAACATCGTGACCATCAACCTCATGCACTTGCCAGCCGAACGCACGCCACTTATCTGCAAGCGGTTCAATGCCAAGGATGTCGTCAACCTTGCCGTCTAGCTGATATCCATTGCGGTCTACAATGGCGACAAGATTTCCTGTTTTATGGTGTGCTGCTGACAGGGCCGCCTCCCAAACTTGGCCTTCGTGCATTTCTCCGTCACCTAGCAGTACATACACATTAATGGCCTGCTCCTGAAAACGAGCACCTAGGACCATACCAAGGCCACCGGAGAGCGCATGGCCAATAGATCCCGAGCTGAAATCAACGCCTGGCACTTTGCGCATGTCAGGGTGGTCGCCCAGCGGATTCCCCAGGCGGGTATAACCATCCAATAGCGACTTATCGAAGAATGCCCAATCTGCCAGGATAGGATAAAGGCCAACGGCTGCATGCCCTTTTCCCATAAGAAACCGGTCGCGTTCCTCCCATTTTGGTTCGCCTTTCTTCAAGCACATCACATCGTAGTAGAGCGCTGCAAAAATCTCGGCGCAGGAAAAAACAGACGTGTAATGGCCTACTTTGGCAATTGAAATCAGACGGATCGTTTCAAGACGGATAAACAATGAGCGGTCTTTTAGCAGGTCGACTTCATCCGAAGTAACCGGAACAGAGGGAAACGTCGCCTTTTCTCCCGAAACTGAGTTCAGCATGTTGATGCTCCTCGATTGTATCGCTTGGGTTTGTTTTCTTATAACTTATAAGATACAAGTTAATGCAGCAAGCAACAGGATAGAAATTTTTAACGTGTGGCTAGCTTTGTATGGATCACCGTGTGATGCATCACTTGCCGCATTAGGAAAATTTCACCTAGACGGGGTTGCTTTTTAATAGGCTCGACATACATCTTATAAGATATAAATTAATCAATAGTGAGGCAGCGATGACCATGCAGCAATCCACCGGCCTTTCAGAATTGGCTCAAGCGGACACTCATTTCCACCTGCATTCGCAAACTAACCTGCGTGATCATCAAAGTGAGGGTCCGCTTGTTATCTGTCAGGGGGATGGTATTCATGTCATCGATGAGGCCGGAAATCGCTACCTGGAGGGAATGTCAGGTCTATGGTGTACCGGGCTGGGCTTTTCCAATGCACGCTTGGCCGAGGCTGCCAGCCGGCAAATGACCGTTTTGCCCTACTACCACACATTCAACCATCGAGTGCCGGATGTAGTGGTAACGCTGGCAGAGCGTATTGCCCGGCTCACGACAATGAGCGCTCCCAAAGTGTTTTTTGCCTGTTCAGGATCAGAAGCCAACGACACCATGGTCAAGATTGCCTGGGCATATCATCGGGCACGAGGTAATCCTAGAAAGCGCAAGGTTATCGCTCATCAAAAGGGTTTCCACGGCTCTACAGTAATGGGCGCAAGCCTGTCTGGCTTACCCAATATGCATCAGGCATTTGGTTTACCATTGGAAGGCATCGTGCATGTACAGTGCCCTCACTATTACCGTTTCGCTCATGAGGGCGAAACTGAAGAGCAATTCAAGGATCGTCTGGTCGCACAGCTGGCCCAGTGCATTGAGCAAGAAGGTGCTGATACCATTTCGGCCTTTATCTCAGAGCCAATCCTGGGGGCAGGAGGAGTAATTGTACCGCCACGAGGCTATTTTGCCGCGGTTCAGGCTCTGCTTAAACAACATGACATCTTGTTTCTGGCTGATGAAATAATCTGTGGATTTGGCCGGACAGGCCAGTGGTTTGGTCACCAGACCCTGGATTTCCGTCCTGATCTCATGGCCTGTGCCAAAAGCCTATCTTCTGGGTATCAACCGATCTCCTGCGTAGTAGTAGACGGCCCTGTTTACGCAGTGTTGGAAGAGCAAAGTGCGCAGTTAAAAGGGTTTGGCCATGGCTTTACTTATTCCGGTCACCCCGTCGCGGCTGCCGTAGCCCTGGAAACATTAACCATCTATGAAGAAATGCAGCTTCCCCAGCGGACCCGCCTTCTAGGGCAGACACTACATGACATGCTCAGCCCACTGCTCGATCATCCGTTAGTGGGAGAAATCCGGGGTATTGGCCTGGTCGCCGGGATTGAATTGGTAAGGGATAAGGCGACCAGAGCTTCTTTCCCTATGCATATCACCATCGGTGCTCAGGTCGAGCGGGCGGCTCGTCAGCAAGGGCTGATCGTACGCAACATGGGTGATGCGATTGCACTAGCACCACCGTTCATTATCGAGCCTGAGCAAATCGGCGAGTTGATGAGCAAGCTCACTGTCGCCCTGGATCATGTGGCGGCAGCAAATATCCTCTAACTAGACGAGTGAGCGACCGACATGAATAAAACTGCTGACACACTCATTCAGTTCAGTGATGTCCAGAAGAGTTACGACGGAAAATCACTGGTCATCAAGAATCTTAGCTTATCCATTTTCAAAGGGGAGTTCCTTACCCTACTGGGTGCTTCGGGCTCCGGAAAGACCACCACATTAATGATGCTGGCTGGCTTCGAATCGCCTACACGCGGTGAAATTCGAATGCGCGGCAAGCCTATCGAACATGTGCCGGCTCACCAGCGTGGTATGGGCATGGTATTTCAAAACTATGCTCTGTTTCCGCATATGAGCGTTGCAGAAAACCTTGCATATCCCTTGAAGATGCGCCGGATGGATCGTACCGAGCGTGATATCAAGGTCAAGCGAGCCATCGATATGGTTCAGTTACATGGCATGGAACAGAGGCGCCCAACTGAACTGTCAGGTGGGCAGCAACAGCGGGTGGCGTTGGCTCGCGCAATGGTATTTGAACCTGACGTTATTTTAATGGACGAGCCACTGGGTGCTCTGGACAAAAACCTTAGAGAGCATATGCAGTATGAGATCAAGCAATTGCATCGGTCGCTGGGTGTAACAGTAGTATACGTGACTCACGATCAGAGCGAAGCCCTGACCATGTCTGATCGGGTAGCGGTCTTCCATAAAGGGGACATTGCTCAAATCGGCTCGCCCTCAACGCTTTATGAGCGCCCTAATACTGCGTACGTAGCCAACTTTATTGGCGAGAACAATACTCTCACCGGTACGCCGGCCTTAGTCGAGAATGGCTGTTGTCACATCAGTCTGGCTGGTGGAGTAACTGTAAAAGGTTCCGCTAGCCATCTCAACGGCTACCTGCCTAAACAGGTAGAGCTGATAATACGTCCTGAAAAGATTCGACTCACCGAAGCTAGTGAGACTAGTTACCGCGCAGTGGTCACTGACAAGGTTTATCTAGGAGAGCATATCCGCGTCCACCTGCAACTGGCCAACGAGCATAAGTTGGTCGTCAGGGTTGCCAATGACCAGGCTTCCAGAAACCTACAGTGTGGACACATCACTGGGTTTCGCTGGGATGTAGCCGATGCGCATGCCTTTCCTCTCAATTGACCCAGGTCGTTTACATAACAAGAGCCATTAAGGTGACGTGTTATCGCTCACATTTTGTCTGCCCGTTTGCCAACCCACAACAAACTAACAAATGCCAAACAGCAGGAGTCATGCTCATGTCTTTTCCATTCACTCGTGCCGCCGCTGTGCTTTCTCTTTCCCTTATAGGGTGCAGCGTATTTGCTCGTGATCTTACTGTTGTTGCCTTTGGCGGCGCGATGCAGGAAGCCTTTGAAAAAGCCTATTTCGTACCCTTTGCCCAACAGACCCATACCCGAATCATTCAGGACTCCTATGCAGGTGGTCTGGCCAAGCAGAAAGCCATGGTCGACTCGCGAAATCCTACCTGGGATGTCGTTCAGATGGATGAAAACGAGATGGAGCTGGCCTGTGATCAAGGTCTTTTGGAAGAGGTAGCCCAGACCCGACTAAGCCATGCGGGCGAGGTAAACCCTACGGCCTTTGCCACGTGTGGCGTAGGTGCATTTGTCTGGTCAGAAGTGCTGACCTATGACACAAAGAAATTTGGAGAGGATGGCCCCAAGAGTTGGGCTGACTTCTGGAATGTGAAGAAATGGCCTGGCAAACGCGGGCTACGTAAACAGGCGCGGATGACTCTTGAAATAGCGCTTATGGCCGATGGCGTCGAGCCCAAAGAGGTATACAAGGTATTGGCCACCCAGGCGGGAGAAGAACGAGCGTTCAAAAAGCTCGACGAGATCAAACCCTATATTCAGTGGTGGGAAACAGGCGCTCAGCCACTGGAATGGTTAGCGGCCGGTAACCTTGCCATGACAGCAGCGTATAACGGGCGTATCGCTATTGCCAACAAAGAGGGTCACCACTTCCCCCTCATCTGGAATCAGCAGCTCTACAGCATGGATTACTGGACCATTATTAAGGGTACTCCAAATCTTGAAGCCAGTTACACGTTGTTAGACTTTATGCTTAGTGCCGATGCCCAAAAGGCTTTTGCACACGCAATTCCCTACGGCATCGCAAACCAGAAAGCGCTGTCCGAGCTAGATCCAGAGAACCTTAAAAATCTGCCTACTGCGCCGGACAATATCAAGACAGGTCTTTTGCTGGATACGCCTTTCTGGTTGAACAATGAAGAGCATCTCATGACCCGCTTCACTAACTGGGCTGCGCAGTAACGTTCACGCAGCCTCGCTCAGAGGCTGCCTTTCATATAAAAGAAAGGTCATTGAGATGGACGCTTCCGAATCCCTGGCTGTTGCTCATCACCGCTCCAGCCGCAGAAAACGCATGGTATCAGTCTTATTGCTGCTGCCTTTGGTGAGCTATACCGCTGTATTCTTTTTACTGCCTATAGGCATGATGCTCTATCGTGCAGTTAGCAATCCGGAGTTGATAGATGCCTTTCCTCGTACGGTTCAGGCTCTGAACCATAGGTCATTTGATCGGGACGCTGATCTGCCTGAAGAAACGGTTTTCAAAGCCTTAGAGCAGGATTTCATAAAGGCCACATCCCTGGGTGTGATTGGTGATGCGGCCCGCCGGCTGAATTATGAAAACAGTGGTTATCGTTCTCTTATCATGACAACGGCTCGGTATTACCGCAAACGCACTCAAACTATCTTGCAGGCAGGATCAGCCAGGGAGCGTCTTGAAGCGGTAGATAATCGTTGGACAACCCCAGTGTTATGGCGTGACTTTCAACGGGCCTCGCCTGCTTACACGCCTTATTACCTGCTTGCCGCCCTTGATCTTAAACAAACCCCTGAAGGCATTGAGCGGGTTCCGGCCCATCAACGGGTAAACCTCGACCTGACGCTACGTACGCTTAAAATTGCCAGTATCGTATCCCTGTCTTGCCTGATACTTGGGTTTCCGCTCGCCGCACTGATGGTGAAGGCATCAAGGACAATACAAATCGTCCTTCTGCTCGCCGTTATGTTACCCTTTTGGACCTCATTGCTGGCGCGCACGTCCGCTTGGATTGTTGTCCTGCAGGAAAAAGGCCTCCTCAATACCCTGCTTATGCGTCTGGGCGTTATCGATCAACCCATTGCATTAATCTTCAACTCCATTGGCGTGTACATCGTCATGGTGCACATCCTGCTTCCTTTTACCGTGTTGCCTCTTTACAACGTCATGAAAGGGATTCCCTCCCATTACATGCGTGCCTCTGAATCAATGGGTGGACATCCAATTCGAGGTTTCTTCTATGTGTATTTACCTCTCACATTGACCGGTATCGGCTCTGGAACTCTACTGACATTTATTGTGGCAGCTGGGTATTACGTGACACCAACGCTTGTAGGTAGCGCCCGTGAGCAAATGCTTGGCTATTACATTGCGTTTTACACGAATACGACGGTGAACTGGGGCATGGCTTCTGCACTGGGTATTGTCCTGATTGCGGGCGTACTGATGGTTTATCTACTCGCCGCGCGGCTGGTAGGTATTCGCCAGATTGCCGGCTTACGCTAAAAAGAGAACTGATCGGATGACTCACTTTAGACTGTGCCGGATAGGTTGGGCTTTGCTCCAACTGTTCGGAATTTCAATGGCCGTCTTCATGATGGCTCCGCTCCTGGCCCTCGTCCCTATTTCGTTTAGCGACAGCAGCTTTTTGTCCTACCCCATTCACGGGTGGTCTTTACAATGGTACGAGCGCGTGTTTACGCCCGGCCCCTGGCTTGATTCCCTCAGGAACAGTGTTTTGGTAGGTATCGCGTCGACACTGATTTCCACCGTTTTAGGCACGTTGGCAGCGCTTGCCTTTGCCAGACGAAACCTGCCAAGAGCAACGGGAATTCTGGGTGTATTGATTTCTCCCATGATCATCCCTCCCGTAATCTCGGGCCTGGGGATGTACTTTCTCTTCGGTAAAATTGGACTAACAGGAACCTTATCCGGTCTTATCCTGGCGCATACCGTTCTGGCGACCCCGTTTGTGTTAATCAGCGTAGCCGCCTGCCTCCAAGGCTTTGATATGACATTGCTACGTGCGGCTGCCATGTTGGGCGCCTCGCCTACCAAAGCTTTTATGAATGTAGCGCTTCCCATCATCTCGCCTGGGATCATTTCTGGTGCCCTTTTTGCCTTCATGACCTCGTTTGATGAGATCGTAGTTGTGCTTTTTGTAGGTGGACCGTCACAGCGCACTCTTCCACGGCAAATGTTCGATGGCATTCGCGACACCATTGATCCCTCCATCGTAGCGATGTCGAGCTTTTTACTGCTCCTGGCCATTGTAGGGTTAGTGAGCACAACATGGCTTGCTGTCAGGGCACAACAAGCAAGCAAAGGTCTTAGCTTGCCTTCAACAAACAAATAAACGACGGAGCGTGCAATAGCCTCATCCGTCATGATTAGCACATGGAGAATCAAGGCATGTTTATTGTAACGGGCGGAACTCAAGGTATTGGCGCGGCAACGGTTGAAAAGCTGGTAGAAGAAGGTCACCGTGTGGTTTTTACCGGACGAGACGAAGAAGCTGGACTAGCACTGCAAGCTCGGCTACCTGGAACACAGTTTGTAGCGGGGGACGTACTGGATGAAGAGGACTGCAAGCGCGTCGTGGCCTGTGCAATGCATTCTGGTGAGGGGCGTCTGGCTGGCTTGGTTAATAATGCAGGGATGTCTAGCCGTAAGCCGTTCATTGATACTACTCAGGAGGAGTGGGACCGGCTCTTCGCAGTCAATACACGATCAGTGTTCTTTTATATCAAGCATGCTCTACCGGGACTTAAAGCCGGTCGGGGCTCTGTAGTGACGGTGTCTTCTATAGCGGGGAAAACCGGAGAACAGGGACTCGCGGCCTATTGTTCGACCAAAGCGGCACTTCTTGGGCTTACCCAGGCCCTGGCTTTGGAGTACGGCGCCGAAGTACGATTCAATGCCGTCTGCCCAGGCCAAATCGCAACCCGTATGATGGAGAAAATCGTTCAGGATACGGCTCGCCTTAGCGCGTTAACCGCACGAATCCCATCTGCACGTCTTGGGACGGCTCGAGATGTAGCAGAAGCAATCTGCTGGCTCCTTTCTCCATCATCAAGTTACATCAACGGAACGACACTCACGGTTGATGGCGCAGAGACCGCTGGGCTTTTAAACCCCAAATGAATATTGGCTTAAAACGAATTCAAAGAACCTGCATTACCCTGCTCCCTTTTAACTAAAGGGAGCGATCAGATCCCCCCTTTTCAACGAGGTATTTACTCCGCTTACACATCAGCCACTTTCTCTTCTCCAGTGGATCCCTGCGGTTATAGGCTGCTTCCACCTTGCTGCCCAACGTATGCGCCAGTGTCATCTAGCAGGCTTCGCGGGGATAGTTTGTAGTCTCTGCCGCCCAGACTCTGAATGTTGACCGAAAGCCATGCGGTACGGATATGTGAACCTTTAAGGTATCCAGTAAGCGGCCGATGACATTACTGGGGATGCAGCCTATACGCTTGCTATTGGGAAAAAACCACTCGGGATGTTGGCTGATCTGCTGGCTGATCACCTCAAGCATGGCATCGGTAAGCGGGATACGATGCGTCTTGCCTGTCTTTATGCGCTCGCCCGGTATTGTCCAGAGCTTCTGCTCAAGATCCAGCTCGGACCAACGTACCCCGCAGGTCTCGCTGTTTCGGGTGGCGGTCAGGATCATGAGCTCTGCTGCGCGTGCGACAGCACCTTCCAAACTATCCAGAGGACGCATGAGCCGTGCGGTTTCCTCTGCAGACAACGAGGTAAAGGGTTTGACCCTGCTGCCCTGCTTGGGCAAGCGCTTGTCGAGGTGCCCACGCCAGCGTGCCGGGTTTTCTCCTTCCCTAAGTTTTCGTGCCTTGGCCGCCTCAAGGACCTGCTCAATACGGTTGCTACCGGTACAACGCTCCAGATAGTCCAATACATCATCCGTGTCGATCTAAGCGAGAGGCATGAAGCATACGCAGAGCCTTGCAGCAAGTGGTTGCGTAATGCTGAGCGTGTCATCGCTGACGTCAACAATGCCATGCGTGATCAGGTTGGATTTGATGCTGAGGAACTGTCCGAGCCTATGCATAGGCCAAGCCGAGGCTCGGCTGTACAGCCAGCGGTCAGAGTTGAAAACTATGCATTAAGAAGGTCAGCGATGTTTTAGCTATAAAACAAAGTGTTTAGTACAAGGTAGGAGTGGTATATGCCCTGCTCATGATTGTTGGAAGCAATGAGTGAGCAGGATAAGCTCTCTACCTATGGAAAGCAGCCAAAGGGTTTCGGCAGCCTTCAGTGCAGCGAATTAAGCTAAGGATAGAGTGCTGGCTTTAACACTTACGATATCGTTCAGAAGCGTCTTAACGAGCGTTTTAACGTCTTCGAGCGGCGTGTTGCTTTTCGCGATCCGGTTGATAAGGATGCGGTCAGCCTTCTGCAAAGTTGGAAGGCAACGTTTAGCGGTTTCACGTATTTCTTTGTTTGTACCATGGATCTGCGCTGAAAGGGAAAGACAGACCGCTGCGTCAAAAAATCTCAAGTATTTTGTTCCTAGATGGCTTATATCAAGGGGCGAGTATACTTCTTTCCAACTATTTTGACAAATAATTAAAAATATGTTTAGGAATCATGGATCCTTGCCCGCTCGGTCAACATTAATGGCCTTACCCAAAAGCACTCACGCCTGCCAGGCCTTGGGTCGTTCGATGTGCTCCAGCATGTGCCGAGAATTGGGCTTGACGGGCGACTGACGCAGACAGGCTAACCAAGTCGTCCCATCGCTTGAGAAGGTTGTCAAGGCGGCGACAGTGGCTCGGTTGTAGACACACCGATTGGCGCGGGTGATTGCCTCGGAGCAAATGCGCTCGATGATGCCAGGCGATGGAAGAAGCACAGTCTTTCGGCGCAGGCTTTCTACCAGTGTCGTGGCCAGCACAATGCCCTTCTCGGTTTGCTATGCCAGCTCATCAAGACTGTAAACGCTTGTGCGATAGTGCTGTGTTGTGAATGGCTGGAAGCCAAAGACGGACTGCAACTTCAAAAGATGCTCGCGGCGCGTTTCAGCCCTCTGATCATAATCCGCCTAGGCTTTGGATGGCGCCTACAGTTGCGTCGCCACCAACTGTGGTAATTGCGGCGATGGTTAATGCCGACAGGTAGCTCTGGATGCTCTTTATCACTGCGCTGGTTTTGATGGTTGCGTACAGCGCCAGCATAAGGACGCAAGACATCGTTACGTTCCTTCGCTGCCGCGTAGCTTCTGCTGGAATCTTGAGAAAACGCAACATCAAAGAATGCCCGAGGAGATACTCCGCTCTTGATCGCAAGTACATACCAGCCGTCATCGGATTCCATGGTCTGGATGGATTCCAGCGTCACACCTTTTAATCAACACCAGTGCATAGAACTGATAGGACTGACCTACCGTTTCAGCTTTGAAATTTAACTTGGCAATCCGATCCGCTGCATCCACTTACCCCTGTTTTGAGATTTATTTACTACCAAACCTCGTGGTTGATACCCGCGCGGGTACCAACCACGAGGATAAGAATCCACATTACCCCCTTAACATTAACGCCATGCCAGGTGCCGGTTCGATTGCTAGCCTTGGTCTACGGCTGAGATGGCGGGGCATTGTCTTCTCCACGGGGCACTCTATCTACATAACAGAGTGTGAGCCTGCAGGCCGTTAAAGCACAGCCTTCTCCATTTATTAAATGATAGAACAGTAATATGTAGGCTGAGCTGCAGTAGAAAGTCAGCTCAATTGCCTAGCTTGCAGTAATTTTTCGCTACCCAGTTCAGCTAGCAATAGCCTCTGGAAGTTTGGCGATGACCTTTATCTCAAATTGAAAGCCGTAGAGCCATGTAACGCCAATGCCGGTTAACGTCGGATAAGGTGCTTCTCCCCAGTATTCAGGCAGTACTTTCCAGATCGTATCGAAGCGTGTTTCGGGATCAACAATAAAAACCGTTACGTCAATGACATCTTTGAACGAGCAGCCTGCTGCAGCCAGAATCGCGTTCAGATTTTCAAAAGCAAGCCGCACTTGTGAGTCTAGGTCCGGCTCGGGTGAACCATCCTCACGACTACCAACCTGTCCTGAAACAAACAAAAAACCGTTGGAGCGAATCGCGGGAGAATACCGATTACGCTCATATAATGCCCGACGCCCAGCTGGAAAAACGGCTTTGCGTATGCTCATGGTTGCTCTCCTAGTGGTCGGATTGACCCTTTATTCCGGTGTAGAGAAACTTTAGGGCACGTTTACCTGTTGAATAAACTAGCAAGCGCGGTCATCACTATTTGTAAAATCCAAATAATCTCCGAGACAGCAGGAACAGCGATGGATCGTTTTGATGCAATGCAAGCGTTTGCTCGCGTCGTGGAGGCAGGCAGCTTTACTAAGGCAGCCGAAACACTTCATATGAGCAAGACAAGCGTTACCCAACTGGTGCAGCAGTTGGAAGCCCGGTTACGCGTCAAGCTGCTCAACCGGACCACACGCCGTGTCAACGTGACGGCCGATGGGGCCGCTTATTATGAACGTGTAGTAAGACTTCTGGCAGACATGGATGATGCCGAAACGAGCTTATCTAGCGCTTCTTTGGCTCCCAGGGGGCGGCTACGGGTGGATGTTCCAAGCCCTTTTGCCCGTCTGGTTCTGATTCCTGCACTTCCAGCATTTTACAAAAAGTACCCAGATATCCAACTTGATATGGGTGTCAGCGATCGTATGGTTGACCTTATTGGCGACAGCGTGGATTGCGTCGTTCGTGGTGGCAAGATTACTGATCAGTCGTTGGTTGCTCGTCATATAGGCGACTTACGGCTTAGGGTGTATGCAGCGCCGAGCTATCTGAGACGCGCAGGGATGCCGCTACACCCTAGGGAATTGGAGGGCACTGACCACTGCATCGTAGGGTTTCTATGGGCACGGACCGGCAAGCTCTTTCCCTATGCCATGCATTCCGGTAACGAAAGCATCAATGTCATGGGTCGTTATGCGCTTGCCGTTGATGATGGTAACGCCTACCTGGCAGCTGGGCTGGCAGGGCTAGGCCTTCTCTGGCTACCCGATTATATGTCTAGAGACTATCTGATTCGAGGCGAGCTGGTTCCGGTGTTTGAGGACTGGCGCCTCGACCCAATGCCAATGTACGTGGCGTTCCCCCCAAACAGGCACGTTAGCGCCAAGCTACGTGTGTTTATTGAATGGATCGCCGAACTGATGACTCACAACGAAGCAGCATCGGATAAGGGACCAGGCGCTACGAACCCTGCCAGTTGACATAGGACTATCCACTCACCTGAAGCGTGTTTACTAGCAATACTTTCCTTTTCCCTCAAGGTCCAGCCGCTTTCCCTACTCCGGCTCTGTTGCCGACCGGCATACACCTACATGGCACAAAGGCCAGCGCGGAAAACAACGGCTGAATACCTAATAAGTGTTCTCTTGGTCACACCGGTAGTCATCCTGTGGCTGGTACTGCTTATGCCTTCAGATCTTGAGCTGGCTGGAGCAGAGGGTAATCAAGAGAAGCTCAGGTGCCGCTTGCTGCCAAGATGCCATTAAGGGCGAGCTCATCATTCAGACGAGGACGACCGTCTTTGGGTGAGAGTTTATGCTCCGGTAATAGCGGCTTGATGCGCCTCCATAACGCGCCGTAATCTCTTTGCGATGTCTCATGCCTCTAGCGTGGACATAACCAGGCTTAGATTCAAGAGGGGTTTGTTAGCGGCTCTAAGCAGTTCCGTAAATCAGCGGGTCGATTCGGTCAAAGGTTCAGTTAATCCCTTGGTGATACAGCGGTTCGGCCATCGCCCTGCCCTTCTTCCTTTCACAGTCTTAGAACATATATATAGTTACGTTTACATACTCAGCAAGGTTAGCTAAGCTAAGTTAGCTAACCTTATATGTCGAGGTCTATCATGACTCCAGAAAGTGTGAACATTCACGATGCCAAAACCAATTTGTCAAAGATTATCGACGAGGTAGTTAGTACAGGTGTAGAACAGGTTATTGCCAAAGCTGGTCGGCCAGTGGTTAAGGTGATCCCTTACACTGAGACGCCTCAAAAGCGCATTGGAATGTTGGATGGTATGTATCCGTCTGTGCCAGCCGATATTGATGCACAATTCAAAGACGATATTGAGGCAATGTTCAACGTATGACCCTTATCGTCGACACGCACCTTTTACTGTGGGCTTGCTTTGACAGCACTAAATTGCCAAAGCAGGCTCTACCACTCCTGACAGGGCCTGGCACGCTGTACTTTAGTGCCGCAAGCATATGGGAGATCGGTATCAAGCGTGCATTAAACAAGCCAGACTTCCCTTATGATCCTGCAGTGACACGAACAGCGCTAATTAGTGCAGGTTACCGAGAGTTGCCGATTAACTCTAGTCACAGTATTACTGCTGCCGCGCTGCCATCTCACCATAACGACCCATTTGACAGATTGCTGATTGGCCAAGCTATTGAGGAGGGCATGTTTCTACTAACCTGCGACCACATATTGACCAGGTATCAGGCGCCGATTCGCTACCTGGGTTAACGCCTTTCAAGCGTCAGTCTCTTTGTAAAGATCAGCATCAGTCACTACTACAAAGCGAACTCACTAACTTAATAACCATTGAGTCTTGAGTACATGGACTAATTCGAAGGGTCTAGCTTGAGCCTTCGAGAGGTCGCTGGCCTGGTCCGGTGAAAGCAGAAAGCGCAGAGGTACCCCATTGGCATCACAAAGCATGTGTACCTTAGTGGTCAGGCCGCCTCACCGCGATCCAAAATGAGGACCCGGAAATCCATATTGATAAACCGTCCCTACACCCACGTCTTAACGCCATCTGGCACGAAACCGGACTATCTATTCTTCCTTACTCACTCAACGCATCGCGGACCGATAGCTCGCTCGGCCTAGTCATCCATGCTATTTCTAGCGATACATGAGAGTCCGGCTAACATTTGGTTCAAGTTTGTTCGCTTCTCTCGTTCGGGGCAGCAACTTTACGTTAGGGCAGCCGTTAGGCCTGTTTCCATTGATGAGGTCCACTCATGATTTCTATAAAGAAAGCCGCTCCACTTCTGCATCGCCCCCCTTCCTCTTTTCCAGCAGGTCTCCACGGTTATAGGCCGCTTCCACCTTGCTGCCCAGCGTATGCGCCAACGCCATCTCGCAGACCTCGCGCGGATAATTCGTGGTTTCTGCCGCCCAGGTTCTAAAGGTAGCCCTAAAGCCATGTGGCACTGCCATGTGAACCTTTAAGGTATCCAATACGCGTCCAATGGCATTGCCGGGTATACAGCCTGTACGCCTGCGATTAGGAAAAACCCACTCGGGATGCTGGCCGATCTGCTGGTTGATCACCTCAATCATGGTCTCGGTTAGCGGGATCCGATGCGTCTTTCCCGTCTTCATACGCTCGCCCGGTATGGTCCAGAGTTTCTGCTCAAGATCCAGCTCTGACCAGCGTGCCCCACAGGTCTCGCTGTTTCGGGTTGCGGTCAGGATCATCAACTCGGTGGCCCGAGCGGCAGCGCCCTCCAGGCTATCGAGCCGATACATGAGTCGTGCGGTATCCTCTGCAGACAACGAGGCAAACGGTTTTACCCTGCTGCCCTGTCTGGGCAGGAGCTTGTCGAGGTGCCCGCGCCAGCGAGCCGGGTTCTCCCCCTCCCGGAGCTTTCGCGCCTTGGCCGCATCGAGGACCAGCTCGATACGGTTGCGCAGCCGGCTGGCTGTAACCGGGATAACGCTCCAGATAGGTTCGAGCACTTCCAGGACATCGTCCGTGTCGATCTGTGCCAGCGGGATGGAGCCTATCACCGGAAAGACATGCTTGGCCAAGGAGCTCTGCCATTGCTGCGAGTGCTTGGCGCTCCAGGAGGGTGAGTGCGTTCTGATATAACGGGCGGCCTCTGTCTGAAAAGTCTGCGCTTCTAGCTCCTGTGCTGTTCTTCCCTCACGTGCGCTACGGCGCTCAAGGACCGGATTGATCCCCCGGGAGATTTCAAGACGGTACTTGTCTGCAGCCAGACGCGCCTCACGCAGGGAAACGGTTGGATAGCTACCAACCGAGAGGTCATGCCGGCGGCCATTGATCATGTAGCGAAACACCCAACTCTTGCGCAGCTGAGCTGAAACTCGAAGCTGGAGACCGCGGCCATCCTGATAGCTTCCGGGTTCGGAAATGGCTTTAACGAGTTTGGGAGTTAGCTTGCTCATATAACGCCATGATACTGCTCAACTCATCAAAATGGAACGAAATGTAAGAGGAGAGTTTATCCCCGTACATTTCTGCTACAGGCTATGAAAATAAAGGAATTAAAGCCTTTGATTAATTTTTATCCCACATCAGATCCCACAGATAAACAGCCGGTGATGACTGGTAGTGCGAATCTCCAATATCTTCATAAGATGACCCAGGGGGTCAAGCTTTCATTAGATAGCGATTCAGGTCTTTACCGTATTCTTCAGGGTCAACTTGACAGCCAAATACAGGGTCGAAATAAACGTTCGCAGCCTGATCGTCGCCAATCGAAAGAATCGTATGCCGTGCAAACTCGACAACTTCGCAGGCCCAGCTTTGGCCTCCAGATTCCGTTCAGTCAGCTAGAGCCTAACCTGTGCCAGGCTATATGCGTTAAATGGCTTTAGGTCGACCTGATCGAATAGATAAAGATTACTCCTGATCCTCTCTAGCAAAGCAGTACCGCTAGACGATATGAATAGCACTGCCATGAAATCAATAACATCCCTGTTATCACTGTCTACCATGCTTTCTTAAACTTTGAATTGATTGACCAGGTGGCGTTGCTGTTCGGCCAACTGGGTGAGTTGCACACTGGCTTTAGAGGCTTCGTCTGCACCAGTAGCTACCTCGCAGGCGACCATGCCTATTGTTGTCACATTACGATTGATATCTTCCGCTACGGCGCTCTGCTCTTCAGCAGCGCTAGCAATTTGTATATTCATCTCAGTAATGACAGAAACAGCCTCAGTAATTGCAGCCAGTGCAGCTACCGCTTCGGTCGAATGCCGGACGCTTGTCTCGGTTTTCTGCTGACTGTCCTGCATCACCTTGACTACATCCTGCGTACCAGCCTGAAGGTGCTGGATCATGCCCTGAATTTCCAAGGTAGCCTGTTGGGTTTTTTGTGCCAGGTTACGAACCTCATCAGCAACTACCGCAAAACCTCGGCCCTACTCACCCGCTCGAGCGGCTTCAATAGCAGCGTTAAGCGCCAGTAGGTTGGTCTGCTCGGCAATCCCTTTGATACTGGTCAAAATAGTCGTGATATTGTCACTGTTCTGAGCCAGCGTCTCGACGCTTTGCACGGCCCGCTTGATTTCTTCGGCCAGCGCCAAACTGGCTTGGGTAGAGTTTTGTACGATAGTCTTACCCAGGGTTGCTGACTGATCTGCATGACCTGCCGCCTGCGCCGCCTGGTTAGCACTTCGCGCAACCTCCTGCGCGGTTGCTGACATTTCCTGAATAGCCGTAGCAACCTGGTCGATTTCTCCCTGCTGCCGCTGTACGCCCTGATGGGTCCGGGTCGCAATATCAGCCGTACTCTCTGAGGCATCACTAACTTTCTGTACAGAGCTCACCACTGTGGTAATCATGGCTTGTAGCTTTGTCAGAAACAGGTTGAAACTCCCTGCAATTGCGCCAAGCTCATCGGCTCGATTTACCGTTAGGCGCCGCGTAAGATCTCCCTCACCCTGGGCGATATCGTCCAGCATTACCACCATCTGCTTTAGTGGCCGCGCAATACCCAGGCTGACCAGCCATAGCAGCAATAGGCCCACCGTGCCGATGATAAGCCCAACCACGGCCATACCAATGACATTACTGTCATGTTGGCTCTTCATGTCAGCTTGAAGGGCTATTGCCTCACTAAGAACAACATTCAGTGGGAGTTGGATCGACAGTATCCAGCGAGTACTTGTGTCAGCAATTGAAAATGGCAATACCAAGTCAATAATGCCTTTCTGGTTATCTACCTGATAAGTAAATTCGTTATCTGTCGATTGTGCTTGTTTAGTAAGCGTGTCGCTGTGTATGTATTTATTAGCAGCCTCGCCAAGCTTGGTAGCATCGGTCGTATAGGCGACCAGACTGCCGTTACCGGCTATCAGCGCCATTTGACCTGCGCCCTCGTACAGGGACAGGTTGGTTTTGCCAAGCATGTCCTGAATAAAGTTGACAGAAAGATCTGCGCCTCCAATTCCCTGGAATTTTCCATCAACCAGAATCGGAGCAGTAAAGGAGGCCATCATGATGGATTTGCCGCCTATCTCATAAGTGAAGGGACCAGCAACACAGGCCCTCTTTTGCTCTTTGGGGCATAGGTAATATTCTCCCTCGCGATTTCCCATTTCAGAGCGTTTTTCACTTTCCATCGCAAAAATTATATCTTGTGCTAGTGATCCGTTTTGATCTCGATACCAATAAGGTAGGAAACGGCCAGCAGCATCATTACCTTTTTGCCCAATAAACTGAGCATCATCGCCAGTAAACGCATTGGGCTCCCAGCCATAATAGGCGCCTATAAGCTCAGGATGGCGAACCATAGTGTCATGCACGACCTTATCCTGATCGTTTCGGCTCAGAGATATGTCTGTTGCGGTATTGCTGCCGGCCTAGGCACTCAGGCTGGCCAGGTGCTTGGCAATACCAAGTGGGGCTTCTAGCTCATGCTGCAAACGATCCACGCTGGCCTGTGCCAGTGTAGTTACGCGTGCCTTGATAAGTTGCTCAACCAGGCGATGTGTACCATCTGCAGTGGTTGCCTGGCTCCTGGCACATGACACCAGTGCATACCCTACCAAAGCCAATACGACAGCCAGAATGCAGGCTCCCGCGTAAAGCATGATAGAGAATTGAATAGATTTGAACTTCATAGCTACCTCAATAGCTAAAGGCTATAGAGGTAGCTATCGGCATGCGATAGTAAATCTAAAACAATAAATATACGTACGGCCGGCAGCACAGGGCTTTGTGGGCGCTAACAAGCAGCCAAGGGTGATGTAATGAAAGGCCTTCTGCTACTAGCCTTTTGAAAGCGCTGCTGAAGCAGTATTCCAAGCCCTGTAGCTCAGCTGATGGGCCAGGCTCAAGCGCAATGGGATGAGGCAACGCTTGACTATAGATTGCTAATGAATTCGGCCATCCGTTTTCGAAAAACAATGTTTCCATTGAAGCCTGAGCATCCTAGAACTCGCATTACCAATGGTTCGGGGATCAGAGAAGAGATTAAAAAGAAACACGGATGCTTTTATCTCACCCAACGGACGCGAGCAGCAGAAAGAGATGGCCTGCTAGATAGTATTTAACTAATCTGGCGGCGAAAACGACTTTTAATTGATAGCGTATGCGCGTGCAAGCTATGACACTGCCTATCCTTTACAAAGACTCATTCACTATACAAGTCTGTAGTCGCTGGGACCTATCGCAATAACTACGGAATCCAGTGTCACTTCAGGCAGAACAGAAAGGCCTTCTCCCTCTGAAACAACAATTAAACAGTCGGAGAATTAAAGATGATTACTCTGGATTGGATGAGCAACCATATGCAACACAGCAATACATATGCGGCCTGGTTGCATCGCCAGTTCGCTTATGAATTCTCTGATCAGACCCTGGAGGAGTGGCAAGCCGAATTTGCCGAGGGCCAGAAGAACGGCGCATGGAGATGCCTTATTGCGATGCATCAGCAAGATCTGGTCGGAGGTGTGTCGTTAGCAACAAAAGACTTAGCCATGCGGCCTGATCTTGGTTCCTGGCTAGCCTGTTTATTTGTGCATCCTGACTGGAGGGGACAGGCAGTCGCTCAGCGCTTGATCGCTGAAACTTGCAACTACGCTCGAACAGCTGGGGTACAGCAATTATTCCTGCACACTCATGATAAGGCGCTTTATTACAGAAAACTTGGATGGCAAATTGAAGGATCGTTTCAAGCATGGTCCAGGCAGCACTATCTCATGAGCTTAACCTTGTAGACGCCTGGTTTCTGTCCATTCCAGGCCATGTATTGCCAACAAAGCCATAAAATGGTGATCATGTAGCCTCTTACGGCTGAAAAAATGTGCCTTGAGGGTCAAATGTTGAGAGCTTCGAACACGTGACCTGGGCGCTCACCCGGTATAGCGTCTGGCTGTAAGCTAATTCTTTCTAGAGCCCGCGCGGAGACCCAATGGATGGCAGGATCGACGTAGATTTCGGGCATCTTAGGCTAATGCAGGGCTTTGCTACCCAGCTCTGCCACACACCCCCTGCTCTATGCGCTAACAAAGATAGTTGAGGCAATTACCACTATATACAGTGCCCGTTCTTATTTGGGCCAGAAGATTCTCACGTGGCTGCTCCCCCTACCTTTCTGTAAAAGATATGAAACAACTTGGAGCTATGTTGGATCTGTAAGCAGATTTTAACGGATGACAACATGGATGTACGGGATTTATTGGCAAGCGCCCGGGGTATACGACGTTCCTGGTTTAGGCAGACCCATCTTATCCTCCTTACCTGGATCCTGTGTCCTGCATCGCTATTGTCTATGCCGCAAGCCGCATCCGCTGCCTCGCTCGAGGAGATTGAAAAATTACTGCGCTACAGGCAAGGAGCGTATGTTGCCAACTGCGTAAGCACGTCTGACTGTACGGAAGAAGCCAAATCTCTGGCCAACGCTATCAATGATCGAAACTGGTGGGTCCCTGGGGTAACCAGTTGCAAAGGGAGCAATACTTTCGCTGAAGTGCAAGCCTGCCGACTCATCAGGTTAGGCGACAATCTTGCGCTCGGGCATTTTTCTGAAGTAACCCACGAAAGCGATCAATTGCCGGCCTCACTCCAGACAGTCATTGATCAATATCTTCCGCCGAACATCGCGGCACTGGCAAAAGCTGTAGGTAACAGCTCAGAAGAAAAAGTTGCTGGCCACATCGCTTTGAGTGATATTGAAGATGGTGTGTTATTGGCTGATACCTGGCCGAAGATACCGGTCATCATCAATGGACAGAACAGCAAAGTTTTACTTGATACGGGCTCAAGCGTAACAATTATCAGTACTAGGGACGCTCAACGCCTTGGGGTTAAGCTCCTTGGGGGAATGGGTCATGCGCGCAGTTACTATGGTAAAGGAAACGAGCCGGTCCAATGGGGCATTCTTAATGAGCTTGAGATCACTGGTTCTCGATTTAATGATGTGCTGGTACGAGTTGGCGGCCAAATGAGCATGCTGGGTTTGGACATGATGCTCAGGGTTAATAGCCTTCTGATTGACCATGATAGGGTCGAGTTTAATCTTTCAAGCGCGGCTCTTACTGACCGCTTCGATCACTGTGTAGCCCCTGTAAAATGGTCTTCAGATTTTCTGCGCTCAAACCAGAGCATCTACGTTGAGGCAATAATTGCCGGCAAACCTCGACCAGTGGGAATCGACACGGGGTCGATGTTCGAACTGTTCACCCCCATTCCACTCTTTGGCTCGGATCACCCCAGCGCTACTAAACCCATGTGGGATGTCTCAGGACTGCGAGCGGTTAATCAGCGCACCTACCAGACCGATGTCACCCTGCACCAGCGCAAATACCCGATGGAACTCTCGGTTCTGAAAGACGCAACGCCTTTGGCGCCCTTCGTGCTGGGATGGCCCGCCTTCGATAAGTTGTCGCTTCTTCTCGATAATCAGGCAAAAAAAGGATGTTTGCTCGATGCTCCAAACTAATCTGATTCTATTGGGAGTTGTCTTGTTTTGTAGTGCCTGCTTTGCAGGCGAGCCGTCATACCATACAGCCAGGTCGGAATACCTAGCCGGTCATTACGATCAGGCGTACAAGATCGTCAGCCAGTTGGCGCTGGTCAAGAGTGAGGTACAGGCCCGGCGTATGCAGGCTGGTTTGCTATTCGCAGGCAAAGGCACTGAGCGTGACATACCGCGAGCCCTTGAGCTTTGGGAAGCGCTAGCAAACGAGGGCGATACAAAGTCCCAATCGACTCTTGGCGGCCTCTTTCTGGACGGCGCACAGGTGGGCGGTACGGATTATCCCAAGGCGCTGCGCTACATCAACCTGGCTGCTGACGCCGGTGACGCCATTGCCTTATACAACAAAGGTTTCATCTACCAGAGTGGCCTTGGCGTTGAGCGCTCTGTGAAGCAGGCCAAAACCTATTATATGCAGGCGGCTGAAAAAGGGTACGGCAGTGCATATCTTCAACTAGCAGGGCTGGCTGATGACTTGAATGGCTCAATCAACAAGGTTTCGGCTTGTCACTATTATGAGAAGGCTGCTCAGGGAGGCGTACCACAAGGTGAGTTTTTGTACGGTAAGTGCCTTGTGACAGGCGACGGCGGCATCAAGGATATGACTGGTGCTGAGAAGTGGTACTTAGCAGCTGCAAAAATGGGCCTTCCAATCGCTCAGGCTAATCTAGGGTATCTCTATGAGAAGGGTGAAGGAGTACCGCTAGATCACGTAGCAGCTTACAAATGGTATTGGCTTGCCAGTGCTGACGTGCCGTCCGCAAGAAAGCGTATGGAAGCCCTCCAGCAGCGAGATCCCCAGGCCGTTAACGGAGTCACCGATCTCATAAAGGAAGGATGGCGCAATGAGATCCGAACCCATATTCGTAAAACCCTTAACGCACGAGGCCAGGTCTTCTCAAATATGTAAGTTTTGGATGGGTCGATCTCCTGTCATTTAGAGTTCGCTGGCTTTCTATACCCGCGCTGCCTGCGCCTTGATTTCCCAACTAAGGAATAGTTGATTCTTGGCCGAGACCTTGTCGTAGCGTGGGCAGTCTTGTAGCAAGTAATAAACAGAGCTGTTTTGTTACTAATAAGAGCAACTGTTTACGCACTCTATGTGTAGTAGATGCCTCTGTTGGCTCTACATATCGTGCCGTGATGGGAGCAGCAATGCCATTATCTCCAGGCTTGGACCCAGGCAATCACCTATCCTCGCCTGTTACAAGCAGGTAATGGTAGTCCATGACTGCTGCGATATGATCATCACGCTTCTTTCACAGGATACTGACTGGAGTTGCTGTTATCAGACTGGCCTGGATAGCTCATAGCGTTTATGTATGTAGAACATCACACGAGTGGTCGGCGCTTGACCGCATTGTGTGACTCGGCCGTGCAGTCGGCGAAATTTACCCCGCTGCTGGATTACCCATACTGCAGGCCACAATGTCTTAGCTACGCGTGAGTCCCCGATACATGTGAATGTCACATGAAATACTTAGCATCCTATCGTCTTGGCGAACTCCCAGAGCGTAATCCTGATGTATTACAAAAGAAGCTGGCACACATCATTCACCTATTGCGATCTGGCAGCTAACCAACCGGGAAGAGAGTATCCAGGCATACGCCCTACCTGAAGATGCTGGAAACAGACAATCGACCGAATGCGGCTTTGCTCAGGAGAGAAGTACGGGTCGCTAGACAATCGGTAACGCTGGTTCCTGAACCTATTTAGAGTCGAGCCTTCAACGAGCATGCCTAACAGACCGTCACGTTCAACAGTCACACCGCTTGGATTAGCGTTACGGTACTGCGGTACCGAAGTCAGGCAGCGCGTAGCTCGATATAAACAGTTGATTCTGATCGGTTTACTGCTTCTGCTCCCAGGCGTAGGTGAGTTTAATCAACTGATTTTGTATCCACTTTCCACGGTCTTTGGCCAGCTCGAAGGACTGATAGGAGCATGGGCTGCGGCTGCTTTTGTGGGTGTCGCAATGCTGTGGGCGGGTCTACACCGAGATGCCATCGCGTATCCTCCAGCAGCAGGGTTGCTCGCCAGTCTGCCGATCTCAAGGCAGGCGCTGCTCGCTCGGGACCTTCTTGTACTCGCGCTTGTGTCGTTACCCCTGCTGATACTGTTAGGGGTGGCACTTGTGGTATCCCAGCCTCTGGGCATTGTGCATAAAGTGCTTGTCTTGCTAACTCTGCTTTTGGCAACAGCCACAGCTCAGCTGGCAGTGATTCGCAAGGCTGTCATATGGGGAGCTGTAGCCATCGTTTCAGCGGTAATTGCAGGAAGGATACACCGGGCAGATATCCTTCCAATTATGGTGTTAGCAAATCTACTTGCGCTCTGGAAAATGCCAGGGCATGTTCTCGGGAAGACTGGTGATTATCGACAAGCACGTTTTATTACAGGATTCAGGCGTGATGCTATCAGCTGGACAGAATTGCACTGGCGATCAATTTACCAGTCAGCACATGGCGGTTATCGACTGTGCCTTGTCCTGACTCTCTCCTTAACAGCCCTCGCCGTTACGCTTTGCAGAATAACTGATAAGCCCATGCATGAACTTGGAGTTCTTCTCGCGCATGGTGCATTGATGAGTGGGTTATACGGGTTAAGCTTCCCGACCGCTCTAAGCAATCAAGCCACCTATCGGGCTTTTCTAACCTCATTACCCACCCGCCGATTTCGCCGGATGGTCGATATGGTCGTTGCAGTTGAATTTCCAGCGATGTTGCTTGGCCTGGGAGCATCCTGTTTTGCTTCCCAATGGCAGATCGCCGCTCTTGCACTGTTCGTAACTGCATTACTGTGCTGCATCCAATACCTGACTTATCAAAGACTACCAAGGCACGCGGTTGTTATAGGTCTGGCAACTGCAATCATAATCATCGTGCTTGTACTGAATATTGCTTTGTTTACAGGGGTGTTCTGATGATTGTACTGGCGATTGAAAAACTCACGTTAGGCTACCAAAAAGATCCACTATTCAATCAGTTCTCCCATGCATTTACACTTGGCTGCCATATCATCCAGGGCGGTAACGGTGTTGGCAAATCAACATTGCTATCAGCCGTATCTGGCAGTCTCCCCTATAAGGGGCGGATTCTGGTAAATGGGCACGAGCTTTCCGAGAATGGTGTTGCAGCACGTCGATCGCTAGGCTTTGTGCCTGACAGTACTGAATTTTACCCCTTTGTCACTGGGAGACAATTTGCTGAGTTTGTTTTTCGTGCCCATAAATGTGGGTTGGCTGCCAATCAACCGCGTTACGAGGAGTTGATTGACCGTTTCAACATCCGCAAGTATTTAAATTATAGTTTTAGCCAGATGTCGCTTGGGACAAGGAAAAAGTTCTTCATATTTACAGCAATGCTGCTGCAGCCCCTTTTATTGGTCATGGATGAGCCTTTTAATGGGCTGGACGACGCGGCATCCAAAGAGCTTATCGAGCTATTTGATGAGTATAGTAGGAGGAGCACCATCCTCTTGACATGCCATCAGCCAGCCATAGTTGAATGCATCAAGGGCATAAGGTGGACGCTTGAAGAAGCGCCTCACGCGGCATTAACCGCTTCTCAATCCTGAATAACGTAGCCAAACAGCCATAGGGCAATTCTTCAAGCCTGCCAGCAGCCGGTAGAATTACCAGAGTTATCAATCGGGATATAACGGTGTTTATAAAACAGGGCTTTGTGCTAACGCGGCATTGGCGAGATACCCCAGCCGGTACGGAAATCGCGTTTTGGCTCGCCACGGACGCGGGGCCAATCAAGGTCGCTCTGTCCTGCCAATCGTCCATCGCCTTCATCCCAGCGGAGCAACACGACCAAGCAACTGCGCTTATCAGGGGCGAACCCGGCATAGAGCTGCGTCCTCTGGATCTCTGCGATTTCAGGCACCGTCCCGTGCTGGGTTTGTATTGCACGACCTATCGCCAGCTCCTGAGTCTTACAGAGAAGTTCAGAGCCGCAGGAGTCGAGGTCTACGAGGCGGACATCCGGCCTCACGAGCGCTATCTCATGGAGCGCTTTATCACCGCCCCGGTCCTGTTTGGCGGCGCACCGGATGAAAGCGGGCAGCTCCTTAACGTCCAGCTAAAACCCGCTCCTGAGTACCGGCCAAAGCTCCGGCTGGCCTCGCTGGACATCGAGACCAGCGAGCGGGGCGAACTCTACTGCATTGGCATCGAGTGCGATGGTGTGCGCCAGGTCTTTATGCTGGGGCCTGCCAATGGCAACTGTGACGCACTCGGCTTTGAACTCTATTACTGTAATACCCGCGCCGAACTGCTCGAACAGCTCAATGAGTGGTTTGCCCAGCATGACCCGGATGCCATTATTGGTTGGAATGTTATTGGCTTTGACCTACGTGTGCTTCAGGAGCATGCAAACACGCTAAAGGTGCCACTGCGTCTGGGCCGCGGTGGCAGCGAGATCGAGTGGCGAGACGGTCGTTTCGCTTCAGCCCCGGGCCGTCTGCTGATCGATGGTGTGGAAGCGTTGCGCTCAGCCTTCTGGAGCTTTCCCTCTTTCAGCCTGGAGAATGTCGCCCAGACGCTTCTGGGCGAAGGCAAGGACATCGACAATCCTTATTCGCGTATGGCATCCATCAACCGGATGTTTGCCAACGACAAGCCTGCGCTGGCGCGCTACAACATCAAGGACTGTACCCTGGTCTTGCGTATCTTCGAGAAGACCGACATTCTCGCCTTTCTCCTGGAGCGTGCCAGTGTTACAGGCCTACCAGCCGACCGTCATGCAGGCTCCATTGCCGCGTTTACCCACCTGTACTTGCCGTTGATGCATCGTCAGGGCTTTGTGGCCCCCAATGTTGGCGAAAAGCCTCCCGAGGCGAGCCCCGGCGGGTTTGTGATGGACTCAAAGCCGGGGCTCTATGATTCAGTGCTGGTGCTCGACTACAAGAGCCTGTATCCCTCTATTATTCGCACCTTTCTCATTGATCCAGTTGGGCTGGTTGAAGGCCTGCGCCAACCAGACGATGCCCACTCTGTGCCAGGCTTCCGTGGTGCACGCTTCTCGCGTACTCGTCATTGCCTGCCAGCAATGGTTGAGCGGGTATGGAGCGGACGAGACACGGCCAAGCGAGAGGGTAACAAGCCGCTCTCCCAGGCCCTGAAGATCATCATGAATGCCTTTTATGGCGTGTTGGGCTCAAACGGGTGCCGATTCTTTGATCCGCGTCTGGCCTCCTCCATTACCATGCGTGGGCACGAGATCATGCACCAGACCCGCGAGCTGATTGAGGCCCAGGGCTACAAGGTTATTTATGGCGATACGGATTCGACCTTTGTCTGGTTGGGGCGAGCGCACGAAGAAGTAGAGGCCGCGCAGATTGGCCGCTCATTGGTAGACATGATCAATCACTGGTGGCGTAATCACCTCGAAAATACATTTGGACTGGAAAGTGCTCTTGAGCTTCAGTTCGAGTCCCACTTCTGCCGCTTCCTGATGCCTACCATTCGTGGCGCTGAGGAAGGCAGCAAGAAACGCTACGCCGGTCTGATCTGTAAAGACAATGGCACGGAAGAGATGGTCTTCAAGGGCCTTGAGACGGTACGCACTGACTGGTCGCCCCTGGCGCAGCAGTTCCAGCGTGAGCTGTACATACGTATCTTTAAGGGTGCCCCTTATAAGCCCTATGTACGTGACTATGTGCAGCGGACCCGAGCGGGCGAACTGGATGAGCTGCTTATCTTTCGCAAGAAATTGCGCCGCCGGCTGGATGATTATCAGCGCAACGCCCCGCCCCATGTAAGAGCTGCCCGCATCGCTGATGCTTATAACGATCAGCAGGGACGACCACGGCAGTACCAGCGAGGTGGATCAATCCGGTATGTAATGACCGTAGCAGGTCCAGAGCCGCTTGAAGTGAGGACAGCTCCGCTGGACTATGAGCATTACATTACGCGCCAGCTGGAACCGATTGCCGATGCCATCCTGCCGTTTGTAGGAGACCGCTTTGCCAGGCTGATTGATGATCAGTTGAGCCTTTTCTAAGCGCTAGAATCTCCAGCTGCATGATACGTACTTGCCCAGCCATAATGGCTCATACATCAGACTGATCATTAAATGCCATGACTGCATCTGGACCCGAAACTTATCCTAAGCTTGCGTACGTTAATTCAGTTTATGAGGTGAGCTAAAGTTTTCGGGATTGACTTTGAATTTTGGGGTAAAGGGAACAAACGTGTCCGGCCTTTGATAGTCCATGCATTTTTACCGCATGCTAGTGGCTGACAATCCCATACAACCCTTCCCATTCGAAATGGATCCTGCCTGACAAGCATAGTTTTCAGCAGGGTCCTTAATATCTATACAGCTTAATGAGCCAAATTGATATCCAAGTACCTCAGCGAGTGATTTGACTTCCTTTGTAGCAGCTGAAGTATCGAATGAAATAAGCGTAGTCAATATAATAAAAATACTGGATAACCCATATTCCCTTTTCATGATTAAACCCCTTGGAAACCAGCAGGTGTGAAAGGAGACTATTTTTGTCTTGTACTTCTCTATAATGCACTGTTTTATATGATAACTTTACTAAACTTTTTTAAAAGACTGGCATATAAGCCATGAGTGAGGGTTGAAATCTTTAGGGTCAATGGATTTCTAAGAAGTCATAACAGCCTTATCTACCAGACTCAACTGCAAGCTCAGGATCATCAGCCCACTTAAGTACATCAGTAATGTCATGGAGCAACATAATATATTAAACTCTAATGAGGCCACTTAGATTCATAAGACACTAAGCGAAACCACTAATATAATTCAGGCTGGAAAGCTGCATAAATATTACCAGACTATTGAAGAAAACTGCCAAAATCTAGAGACATTTAATGTTTTGGCTGAGAGTACGCTTAATACTTTTTCTGACCTAAATAATGTTCAAGCAAAACTTGGTCTAGCCAGTTACCTGATCATCCATTTTGATAAAATAAAATCAGAGAACAAACCAAACACTGCTTCTCAACTTGAGGCCGTTTTGCAGCCTCTTCACGATAAAGGCGCCCAATTTGATATAACAAGCTCACTCTTATATCAAATAAAAGCGCTAACCAGCTCGCCGGCAAGCAATCAATAAAAGGAGCGTTGCGATCTGTTCATGTGTGTAGGGGTTTTCTGACTAAGCATGGACTACTTCTTATACATGCAAGGCGCAGGTAAATGCACAGGCGCACTGCCGAAGGATATGTCGTCTGTCCCAAGCAGCTCAAGAATTTATGCTTGGATCGGCCTAATTCAGACGGCGTGCGTCGCTCCCTGAGCTGGATTCCAGTCAATACCGATGCTGCAAGCTAGGAAAGGGGTCAGGTCTACCATAACGGCCACTATGCAGAATTAACCCTTTAAGGCAACTAATATTGGGGTGATAGCCTTTCTTCGGCCGCCTCGATAATTGATACAACCTCTTCATAAACGCGGCGGATTCTTTTAGTGGCCGTTTGCGCATGGCCTACTAGCCATAACGGCTCAGACATATTGATGTCTGTAGGAATACGTATGAGTGTGTCGGCGAGAAAACAGGGAAGAATTCCAATCCCTACTCCAGCCTGAATGGCGGCACGTTGAGCCTCCAGTTGAGTAGTCCGTATATCAGCTTCGCGTCCCGTCAACTGTTTCAACCAGCGTACCGCAGGCAAGTCGAAATCCCTTGTCCAACCGACCATTCGAGCAGTTGCCAGATCTGTCGTAGTACCTGGAGCGGCATAAAGGCCATAGGACATCAAACCCAATCGTCTTCTGGTCAGCGCACCACGTTCAGGAGGGACTAGCCGTAAGGCAATATCGGCTTCGCCACGGGCAATACCAACAGTACGCACTCCTGTAACAAGCTCCAGTTCCAGGGCGGGATGCTGACTTAGAAGGGGCTGTAGAGCAGGCCAAAGGATATGAGTTGCGATTGTTTCTGGAGCAGCCAGTCTGACAACGCCCGCCATATCTGTACCCTGTACATCTGTGCGTGCACGAAATTGAGTAATAGCCTCCTCCACACGCTCCGCCTCCGCTTCCAGCGCACGTCCGTCATCAGTAGGTGTATAGCCACTGGCATGTCGTAAAAAGAGGGCAGTGCCTGTGTGCCGTTCCAAGGCACAGATACGACGTCCAACGGTTTGGATACTAACGCCCAAATACCGTGCTGCTCCGCTTAATCCTCCGCAGCGAATAGTTGCCAGGAAATAGCGAAGATCATTCCAGTCCAGCTCGTTTTTCATAATAGGAAAACTGTCTTCCAAGTTTGTCTATCGGTACTAACCTCTGTCCTGCGTCATGATCTCAGCTCGTCTCAGGAGATAAAAGCATGACATACGACAGGTATACGCGTGGACTTGCCCGATTAGCAGAGGTTGATGGCGACGCTGGCCAGCGAGTAATTGACGGGCTTGCAGATCTGGCTCCAGATCTAGGCCGTTATATCATCGAATTTGGGTTTGGCGATGTGTACAGTCGCCCCGGCCTGGATCTTAAAACTCGGGAGCTGGCAACTGTTGCAGCCTTGGTCGCGATGGGAAATGCTCGCCCACAACTTGACGTACATCTCAAGGCCGCACTAAACGTAGGCGCCTCTCGGGAAGAGCTCATAGAGGTCATTATCCAGATGGCATTGTACGCGGGTTTCCCAGCTGCCCTAAATGGAATTGCCGCGCTTGGGGCAGTAGAGGCAATGAACCATGCCTGAACACACAGAACTGATCCAGCGCTATTTCAGGGCCTTCGCCGAGGCCAACATTGAAGGTGCGATAGCGTGTATTCATGCTGAGGCAGTGTGGCATATCGATGGTGATCCAAGTGTTGTAACCGTTGGAATCATTCGTGGCCGAGAGGCGGTACGCGCATGGCTGATACGTTTTCCTCAGGGATTCCGTCCCTTAAATTTTTCCGTTGACCGCTTCCTGACTGACCAGAATGACGTTATCGCTATTGGCCGCTTCCGCCATAGGGTGCTACCTCATGAGAGTATCGTAGATAGTGACTTTGTCATCCGCTTTACAATCCAGGACGGGTTGATTATTCGGTATCAGATATTTGAAGACACTCTTTTAATTGCTCAGGCGCGAGCAAGTGCCGCAAAGGCACGCACAACACGGCTCAATGGTACGCTTTACGGATGGGATGACGTAGGCCAAGGAAAGCCTGTAATTTTTCTGCATGGTCTGTTTCTAGATCGAAGCTTTTGGCACAGGCAACTACAAGAGCTTGGAAATCGGCGGCGCTGCGTGAGCTTTGATATGCCCGGACACGGAATCAGTACCTGGCGCACCGGACTTACGCTGGATGGGATCGCCGAAGACATTGGGCTGTGGCTGGAAGAAAATAATGCGACTCCAGCTACGATTGTTGGCCATAGTCAGGGCGGAATGATCGCATTGCGCCTGGCTGCAAGGTTTCCACAGCTAGTGGATCAATTGATTCTCGTGAATACATCCGCTCAGGCTGAGCCACCAGAGCGCTTACCTAAATGGCGCAAGTGGCAAGATGCGTTGCTCGGTTGCGACGAGGAGCGTAGTGCAATGTTTAATGACATTCAAAGATTGACGACATCAGCTGAATGGTTAGCCTCTCATCCCAACGAGGCTCTGAAAGAGCATGCCATCATGATGAAGCATACGCCGCCGCTCTTGAGTGCCGCTTTGAGCGCTGCCGTTTTCGAGCGAGACGATACAAGAGATTTACTTGCTGACATTACCCCTCCAGTAACGGTTCTTTCTGGTGCCCTGGATCAGGCAACGCCACCAACGCTTGGAAAAGAGATCGCAGTTTCCGTCCCGTTTGGGCGAGCCATAACCATTAATGATGCAGCCCATCATTTGCCTGCTGAGGCACCAGAGCAAGTGACTAAGGTCATTCTTGGCGACTGGATTTAACTGGCATTCGCTTCGTCGATTGATGATGATAAAGCGAGGCGTCCGAGTAACGCCGCCTGCCAGATCGTTACCTCGGTAGTAGTCGAGCAAGCTTGCTTGCGTCTCCAGCAATAAAGAAACCCCGCTTGCGCGGGGCGGTGGGTCACTGTTGCTGGAGGAACGCTAACAGATCTTTATTGAGTCGGTCCTTGTGCGTATCGGCCAGACCGTGTGGCGCACCAGGATAAACAATTAACTTGGCATTTTTTACCAGTTTGGCGGCGGTATTGGCCGAGGCATCTATCGGCACGATCTGGTCGTCGTCCCCATGTACGATCAATGTGGGTACGTCGAACTTGGCCAAATCTGGGCGAAAGTCAGTGGCTGAGAAGGCTGCAATTGAGTCATATGTATTCTTGTGGCCAGCTTGCATGCCTTGAGCCCAGAAGGAATCGACTAGCCCCTGCGAGGGCTTGGAACCAGCACGGTTGAAACCAAAGAACGGACCAGAAGCAATATCACGATACAGCTGCGAACGATTTTCTAACGACGCTTTGCGAAGACCATCAAATACCTCAATAGATAGGCCGCCGGGGTAGTCGTGAGTTTTAAGCATCATGGGAGGAACGGCACTGATAAGGGCTGCCTTTTTGACTCTTTCGGTACCATGCCGGCCTATGTACCGTGCAACCTCTCCTCCACCGGTTGAAAAGCCAACCAGGGTGACGTCATGCAAATCGAGCGTTTTGATCACCGTGGCCAGATCATCAGCATAATGATCCATATCATTGCCCTCCCAGGGCTGACTAGAGCGACCGTGGCCACGTCGATCATGTGCGATAACGCGATAGCCTTTGTCTGCAAGGAACAGCATCTGTGATTCCCAGCTGTCCGAGTTCAGCGGCCAGCCATGACTAAACGTAACGACCTGTCCAGTCTTCGGCCCCCAATCCTTATAGTACAGCTGCACGCCATCCGGAGTCGTAATGTAGCTCTGGGCATGCGTGGGCGGTGCCTCTGCGAAGCTGACGTCTGATGCCAATGCAGCAAAGGCGGCGCTAGCAGCTATTAGTGTGTTGGTGATTCTGTTCATCTATGGTTCCTCGGTTTGGGCAATCGGAATGATCACTTTGAAAAGCACTAAAAGAGGTGGCATATCTAAGGCTTGCAACTTCGTTACTAGCAGTCGTTGTCGACGCTGATATGTCAACGCTTGTTGTATGTGTTCAGGATGCAGAGGCAGCTTGACGTACTGATGTCTGTTTAACCTGGCTGCGCCTGCTGGCGATGGCCAACTTGCCAACCAAACGGATGGCCACGGCAGCACAGATGATCCCAAAGGGCAGCACGTACCAGGCGCTCATGGGTATGCGCTTGAAGTTGGAAAAAGCGAATACGGCGACAATGACCCAAAGCCCGGTGAGATGTAGTACCTTCCAGGCTTTGGGTCCCAGCAGGCGCGCTGGACCTTTGAATGAGGTCAACGCCATTAGCAGGATGAATACGTATCCGGTGGTCCCTGGGATATTGTCTATTACGGTGCGCGCCGGCCAGAAAATCGTGTTCAGCTGCCCATAGGCATAGATCAGTACGGCATGGATGAAGTGGGAAAAAGCAAAAGCAAGGCCGATAAAGCGCCGTTCACGGACGAGCGCTTTTGAAAAGGGCGTAGGCACCAGGATGGCAAAGGCCGATGCGGTAAAAGCGACCAGGAAGAGCATGAAGGAAGAGCGTGCAGTGGCACGTATAGCGCTGCGCAGCCCCTCGACAAGGTCGGGCTGTAAGGCAATGGCCATGGCGCTCATTACCACAATCAGCGCTGCGATTAGGCCGAACAGCTGCCAGCCCCGGAGGCTATTTAATTGAACTTTCATCGCAAGGTCTCCTTTGGGAAAGGCTTTTCCATTCGGGTATCCGATGGCGAGCCGACAGGGAGAAGTCTTGCAGGGGTGTGTATACCGGCTATGTCTGGAACCGGCTGTTATGCATGTTTGTGAGTATGTGTATGCGCTAGATACAGTAGCTTACAAAGCTGTATCTAGTTGAATGCCTTTAAAGGGGCTGCGCTTGATGCACAGCCAGTTAACTTACTTATTGGAACCAAGATTAAGTGTGACGCAGAGACCGCCGCCTTCCCGATTGCTTAAACTCAGTGAACCGCCAATAGCCATGGCTAATTGCTGAGCGATAGCCAAGCCCAGGCCCGCACCGCCAGTGCTGCGATTGCGAGAGCTTTCCACGCGGTAGAATGGCTTGGTCACCTCAGCCAGAGCGTCCTCTGAAATGCCCGGGCCGCGGTCCAGTACGCTGATCGAAACGCCGGTGCTGGGGTTGCCAGCAATGATCACTTCGGCGTTGCCTGCATACTTCAATGCATTATCCACCAGGTTCACCAGTATACGACGCAAGGCATGGGGCCTTGTTTCGATAACCAACCCGTTCTTGCCGGAGAGGCTGACCTCCTGACCTGTGTCCTGGTAGTCGAACACGAGGCTGTCGAGAAAGGAGTCCAGGTTGATGCGGCAGCTGGCTTCGGTTGCGCCATGAATACTGCGGGCATAGGCGACGCCCTCGCGGACCAGGTGTTCGATCTCGTTAAGGTCGTTGCCCAATTTGTCTTTCTCTGCTGAATCGTCCATGAACTCTGCGCGTAGCTTCATGCGCGTGATGGGCGTCTGCAGATCATGCGAGATGGCAGCCAGCAATTGCATGCGCTCCTTTAGATAATCGGCGATGCATGCCTGCATGGTATTAAAGGCTCGGGCAGCATAGGCCACTTCACGGGGACCGTTTTCATTCAGCTGTACGGGGGGAGCGTTGGGGTCGAGGTTCTCAACTGCTTTAGCAAGATGGCTAAGCGGGCGGATCGCAATCCGTACGGCGAGCCACACACAACCGATCATTAATAGGAGTTGGCAGAGCAGCACGAGTGGTAGCCACGGCGACAAGGGTCTAACCGAGGGACGCACATCAATGGTGACGGGGCTGCCATCGGAGAGTTGCAACTGGGCCTGGAAATGTTCGCGTGGGCCAGGGATCTCAACAAAGGTCAGGTCATAGTCGCGGCCCAGGGAGGCTTTGAGAGAATGAGCGACAGTGGCCGCGAGATTGTCTGAGATGAGCGGAACACCGGGATAGTGTTCGCTAAGCAGGTAGGTATAGTTGCGGCGCTGTAACCGTTTGGTCCACTCGGGGCGTTCAGCAGCGGGCAGGCGATCAAGGATGGCAATGGCGGTGGCTGTGTCGTTTTCAAAATTGCCCAGCATGGCCGTCTTGGTGCTCTGATACCGCTCGTAATACTGCGCTCCGAATGACAATGCCTGAGCCAGTATCAGGCCGGTCAGAAAGATCAGCCACAGCCGTGAGGCCAGTGTGCGTGGCCAATGCAACGCAAACCTCATACGCGCTCCTCAAGCATCTCGACCGAAAAGGTAAAGACGTAACCTTCGCTGCGCACTGTCTTTATATAAGCGGGCTCACGCGCATCATCTAGCAAGCGCTGGCGAAGGCGGCTAACTAGAAGGTCAATGGAGCGATCGAACAAATCTGCATCACGGCCTTGGGTCAGGTTGAGTAACTGGTCACGGCTGAGTACCCGTTGTGGGTGATCAAGAAACACACGTAACAGTCGGTACTCCGCGCCGCTGAGGGCAACCAGCGTGTCGTCTTCATCCAGCAGATGGCGGGCAGTAGTGTCGAGCCGCCAACGGCCGAACCTGAGCAGGCGACCACTTTCGGTAACGACCAGGTTGGGCGGCAACATTCGTGTACGACGCAGCACAGCATTGATGCGTGCAAGCAATTCGCGTGCAGCAAAGGGTTTGGTCAGATAATCATCGGCACCCATTTCCAGGCCAATGATGCGGTCGGTCTCGTCGGTGCGTGCGGTCAGCATCAACACAGGGGTGGCCTTGTGCTTGCCAACACGTAGCTCACGGCACAGTAATAGGCCATCGTCGCCCGGCATCATGATATCGAGCACAATCAGGTCGACCTGATTGGTTTCAAGAAAGGCCCGCATCTGGCGACCATCTGCAACTACAGTAGTACGCAGCCCGTTCTTGTTTAGATAGTTACCAACCAGCTCCCTGATCTCGCGATCATCGTCCACGATCAAGATGTGATCGACATGCTCCATTACCCGACCTCCGATGTGCGTACATGGACTGCCCAATGTGGCGGTGCCCCCGATGCCTGCTCGTGGGCTCCCTCAATCTCTAGCGTGCCGAGTATATAGCTGCCTGCAAGGCGGTGGTGAATGTATCGCTTTGTATCTCAACCCGTCTCTGACACGTAACGAATTCAATAGCGGTTTTCTCGACACAGTAGCGATACGTCACGGGCATTTAATGGATTTCATTGAGGCAACACGATCCGCCTCGATTACGGCACGACACCTATCCATTGAATGAGAGGAAACGACCATGAACTTCAAGTCTATCTCTGCTGCATGCCTGATCACTGTTCTGAGCGTTGGCGCACTATCTGCCACGGCACAGGCCAATCCAATAACCGAAACCTACTCCTATGGCGACCATCTGGACATCAATCAGGTGATATCTCTAAACGAGGACGACGGTCTTGGCTGTGGTGTAGTAAATGCTCAGATGACCTATCTGGATTCCTATGGTGAGAAGCGGATCCTGGCTTATAGCAAGTTGGCCACGAGTTGCAACGATGGCAGCTGATGCTGCCGCCCGTTCACTCACCTTCCAACTACTGTGCAGATAGGCTCCCTCATGAAGAATCTGAAGACTTATTTAACCGCTCTTGCCTTCTCGCTGGCCGGAGTGGCCGTTCATGCAAATGCCGCCAGTGATAACCAACAAGGCGTCAGTGGAATCTGTTTCCAGCTTATCGAATTGGTTGGTAAAGGAGCGTTTCATTCACTGGCGGAGAACGGCTTCGACCGAACGAGGCTGGGAAAGCATCTGGAGCATTCAAACGGTAGCTTTAGCCGCCCCCTGGAAAGTGTGCAAACCAAGGGACTCGCTTCCGATGGTCTTATTCGAACGCCATTGGGTCGGCAACTCTATCCGAATGTAACAGCCATCCAGGCTTGAACCACAGGATCAGCGTGAATGATGGCAACGTCAGTACACCAATCAATACCCGCTGATCCATAAACCTTTAGGTAAAGTTATGCTTCTCATCGCCTTTCTGGGAGGGATGCTCACGGTTCTCAGCCCTTGCATACTTCCTGTAGTGCCGTTTCTATTTGCGGGTGTAAGCCACTCGCGAGCTTCTATCTTTCTAGTGCTAGGCGGAATGGCATTGACCTTCGCCCTAGTAGCGAGCCTGGCGGTTGTTGGTAGCGAATGGGTGATATATGCCAACCTGGCCGGTCGTCATATAGCCTTGATGGTTTTAATGTTGTTTGCCCTATCGTTGATTTTTAGCAGGGTGGGCTCATGGATGGCAACGCCCTTTGTCATGCTCGCAAACCGTATCAATCCCTCTACACGTAGAGTCAGCGGTCCGCTGGCATCAGTCATGGTAGGGGCAGCCACGGGCCTGCTTTGGGCGCCCTGTGCAGGTCCTATTCTCGGAGCAATTCTCTCTAGCGCAATACTGCAGGGAGCAAATACCAGGACCAGCCTGCTGTTGCTTGCCTACGGTTTAGGCAGCGCTAGCTCCTTGAGAATACTAATCGTTGCCGGACAAGGCCTGGTTGCACGTTTGAAACCTACGCTTCCAATAGTTTCCTGGTTGAGACGCGGAACTGGTTTTGCGGCCTTGCTGGCAGCATTACTGATTGCCAGCGGAGCGGACCGAAAGCTTTATGAGCAGGCCTCATCTGAACACAGCAATAGAATCGAACAAAGTGTCCTGGAATATGCGACAAAAGCTATTGGTTTTCTGGTCAGCAAGGCCAGTGCTATCTCGCTCACAGAGCAGCAAGATAGCGATCGTATGCCATCGCTTGAGGGAGCAGTTGAATGGCTGAATTCTGAACCATTACGTACTGAGTCACTGCGCGGCAAAGTAGTGTTAGTAGATTTCTGGACGTACGACTGCATCAACTGCCAGCGTACCCTGCCTTATATAAAACAGTGGGCAAAGAAATATGAGAAGGAAGGATTGGTAGTTATTGGTGTACACACCCCGGAATATCCCTATGAAAAGCTGATCAGCAATGTGCGACGCAAAGTAAAGGATCTGGGTATTTCCTACCCGGTAGCTATCGACAACAATTATAAGATCTGGCGAGCGTTCAATAACCAATACTGGCCTGCTCATTACTTTATTGATGCAAGGGGCCGGATGCGCTTCAGCTACTTTGGTGAGGGACGCTATGAAGATCAAGAGCAGGTCATCCAGCAGCTATTGCAAGAGGCCCGCTCCGATGAAGCCTTTACTGTACGGCAGAACTGATAGCCCTGGCATTTGCGAGGCGGCTTCAACCGTCTCCTTGGGCTAGTAGAGTGGGAGCAATAGTCATCGTTTTCTGGTAAGGCCGGCATCATCCGCACCAATAACAGCTTCAGTTAGACCAAACGCTCAGGATGCTGCTCTACACTACGAACCCATAACTCTCGTCTTTTCTTACCTTTTTGCTCTTAAGCCAAACTCAATCCTAGAGCAATCGCCCTGTAGTTAATGTGCCAGAAACTACTGGTAACAGCAGAAGTTCTGTCTACGCTTGTGGCAACCACAAACACTGCTATAAAGACATTTGTACGATCTAGTAGATCTGGTTGCCATTGTCAGGCAAGTTCATTAACGGCCCCTATACCATGAGCCAAATAAGTCAGCTATTCGGCTCTTGAAGTGAGCCAAATTTGCTAAGTAATGAAAAAGTGTCAATGCTCTGCACGTCAACGACTAATGCCGACCAGCGAAACCTTTAGCAAGCTACTTATGTCTTGTGTGATCTGCTTTTAATCTCTTTCATTCCCGACGATTACCTGTTCATACTGCATGATGCAATACCCGGCCCGCATCAAGTTGGCGGCTATGCTTGCCTGAGTATCTCGATAGAACGTTGTGAGCCCTAGAGTTTTGAGTCTTGCAATCCATGTATCCAACTGTTGCGCAATGATCGCCCCATGACTTGCGCCTATACCCTTCTCAACCTGACAAGTTATCCAGTGACGAAACTCGAGCAGTACCCCGGGTAGTTGTATCAAACGGTCAGAGCCTATATGTGGCTGATGCGGGATAGTGGTGATTGGAGACACCTCGTTGTGACCTGGCTTGAAATACAGTGAACTGATCGCCTCTGTGGTATTACCTTTGTTGCTATCGATAAGCGTGATAGGTTCTGCTACCAGCCCTCTGGACGTATACCGATACTTGACTACCAGTAGAAGCCCTGGTGTCCAAGAGTGACTTGCGAGCCGCTCAAGCTGCCTTATCGCTTCTGCGGTGTAGCGATTGTACTGTAGCTCCAGATACAAGCGCTGGTGCATGTCGTCTAGCACTGGCCATACAAGCGTCTGCCGGGTATCGTCAAAATAGCTGGCCTCGACCGCGGCAGGTGCGACAATAGCCCACTGGGTGGTTACATCGCGCTCTGCCAGCAGACTTTTTTGCTGGAGAGGACGTGATGGTTGTAATGTGGACCATCTTTGGCAAACAGGCAGTTGTCCTGGCAGGATATCTGCCGATACCTCCTGAACGGTGGCGCGTATACTCGCGGCTGCAGACAGCCGCCCAGCCTCGCTAACCTGCGCATTGGTCAGAATGATACGCCTACCGGTTGCCTGCTCTGGTGTTCCCAGGCCAGTCCATGGTCCTGCCATCCGATAGCGCAGCAAGGGATCAAAGCCCCGCTGTAGCGTACGGGCGTCACTATAAGAAACGTAGGTCTGGTGGCTAATACACCAGAACAGCATGGTCAGCCCTGTAAAGCCTGATTCGGTTTGCCATGGATAAGCCCCTAACCCCAGCATGTCCAGCGTCCCAGCTGCTTCATAGCGTTTGCGAGCCTGGCCGATCAAATGCATCGGCTCAGCCTGAGCCTGCAGAGACTGCTCCAGCGCCGCGGACAGCCCAAAGGTCAGGCATACCTCTGCGAATAATGCATGCTCATCGGCTGTAGCGCTGCGATAAAGCAGGCGTTGAATGTGGTCAGCCTGTCGATGCAGGAGCCTTGCCAAACGATGATAGCCCGTGGCCTGAGCCCATGTAGAAAGGGCTTCAAAACGCTGCTGTATGGCCGAGGACAGATGCGTCAAACCCAGGTCCAGGCAATCACACAACAGTGTCCTTACACTGCTCAGAAGCCTTGCACGAGACAATTGCTGGTCATGCTCTTCCCCTGCTGGCCTTCCACTCGCAACCTTGTCGGCTGGTAGGGGTGTAAGCTCGATACCCTGCGCTCGTTGATAGGCAAGTACCGCCGCGACCTGATACCTTTCCAGTGGAATCAGGTTTACATCCGCGACCAAATTTTCTACTGCTCCGCCCATGAAGCGGAACGTAATCCTGGGTCGAGTAAACTCGATTATAACCTGCCGCTCACCAGACAAGCGCACTTCATGTTCAAGATCCAGTTCCTGCGCGTACTGCCAAGCCCACCGAAATCCAGCCCTGCCGGCATGGCTGATCAGCGCCTGAGCAGGATAGTCAAGGAGGGCCTGTTGCAGCTCTCCCAGTAGTGCATTCGGCTCGGGTACTGCCAGTTCTTCACTGCCCGGGCTGGTGATCTCCTCCTGAACACCTACAGCGGCCCATTGACGCTGTAGAGCAACAACGGCGGCAAGGATATGCTGGCATATCCCGGTTGCCGGGCAGCTACAGTGAGCCTGGCCAATTCCCCGCATATCCATCTGGATACGTTGCACTCCCAGGATAACCTCAACACTGTCCCCTCCCTTGGCGTCCCATTCAACGGTAAGCGACTCGAGGTCCTTATGGGCTCGTCTGAGTAGCCCCCGGCTGGCCAGTGCCACAAGGGTGTCATCGTCCAGGCGGGCAATGTACGCCCGCAAACGCTCCGGAATAGCCTTCACGACGTTACCTCCACCAGCCACTGGGCCAGGCGTTTAGGAGTCAGCGCCGCGATTTCCATGCCGCATTCATTCAGTCGCTGCGCCATCTGTCGATCATACGAGGGCTCCGCCTGTCCATCCAGGGATGCAAGACCCAGCAGTTTCACACGTGCCTCATAAAGCGAATACACCGTGCGCAAGAGCTCTCCTGGTGGTGCTCCCTCCATAAAGTCACTGATGAGTACCACCACGGTACGGTGCGGATTTTCGATCAGTTGCGCGCAATAACGTATCGCCTGACCAATATCGGTTCCACCTCCTAGTTGAACGCGCATCAGCATCTCAACCGGATCGTCCAGATGGGCGGAAAGATCTACAATGGAAGTATCAAATACCACTACCTTTACTCGGAAGGCTGGCAACCCGGCCAGGATTCCAGCCATGACAGCACTGTGAATCACCGAGTCAACCATGCTACCGCTCTGGTCGACGCACAAGATGATGTCCCAGGGTAGCCGCCGGGAATTACGCTCAAAAAACAGGAGCTGCTCTAGGACCAGTTGTTGCCCCTGGACATCATAGTGTTTGAGGTTTCGTCGAATGGTGCCACGTACGTCAAAGTTCTGCGCTACGACCAGTGGGGAGTGGCGAAAACGATTTAAACGACCCGAGAGTACGGGGCGGACCTCAGCACTGAGTTTTTGCCTGAGCTCATCAACCACCTGCCGAACGATACGGCGAGCCGCGATCAACACGTCCCCATTCAAATGGCTGCGCAGTGACAGTACAGTGCGCAGAAGAGCCTGGTTAGGCTCTAGTCGCTCAAGCGTCTGGGGATCCATAATGAGATCTGTAAGCCCATAACGATCCAGTGCATGCTTTTCTATGACTTCCACGGTTTCCTGTGGAAATAGTTCCCGAACCTCGTTCAGCCATGTCACTAGGTGTTAGGTCCCGGGAAGAAGGGGTTTGGGTCGGTTAAAAAGAGCTGTGGCTGTTTATGCCATTGCCCGAGGATAAAGCCAATCGGTGTTTGCCCTTTC
>NZ_BMNW01000016.1 GCF_014646755.1 Pseudomonas asuensis
GCCTTGAAAGGGCAAACACCGATTGGCTTTATCCTCGGGCAATGGCATAAACAGCCACAGCTCTTTTTAACCGACCCAAACCCCTTCTTCCCGGGACCTAACAGTTATCGATTCGAGCATCCGCCTCGATACGTTTTAAGCCAAGCCTTGTGAATGCAAGACCAACGACAAGCCTGACAGCTTCTGTGGCATAGCCTTTGCCAGCTTCATACTGGTCGATGCGGTAGCCGAGAACGGCTGAATGATAGTGAGCCCGCTGAACCGCTCTGAGGTTCACTCGACCAATAAGATGGCCCGACGGATTCCTAAGTAGATATTGGTATCCCTTGTCGTTACAGGCGTCATCAATAGCGGCTTCGATGGCTTCTGATACTCCCTGCAGTGAATAGTAATCCGGGTTGCGCGCATTGATCTGCGACTCAAAATAAGCTCTGTTCTGAACCTCGAAGCGCAAGAGGTCTTCAGCATCAGCCCTGGTTACATCAGCGATAGCAAGACGATTCATAGAAACCTTATCGTTGGCCTGTTAAACGCAGCTTGGCACCCTGCTCTGCCATGCATTGTGATCTCTACAATAGTCAGTTCAAGACCTTGTTATATTGAGGCGAATTCCGTCCATAAGTATCGTTGATAATAATGACTACAAATTCTCGCTCTGCTATCGAACACTACATTCGTGCCAAGGACGGTAATCGTCCGCATCTGATGGCTATGGCCTTTCATCCAGACGCTACGTTGGAGATGCAGGTACATACTGGCGCAATCTCATTTCCTGCAAAAACAAAGGGATTAAAGGAAATCAGTAATGTACTGGTAAGTCGATTCGGGGCCACTTATGAAAATGTCTATACTTTTAGCCTTGGAACGCCGCCTGAGCCAGATGCGAGTGCTCATACCAGTAAGTGGCTGGTAGCCATGTCCGACAAGCAAACTGCAGAGGTAAAAGTTGGTTGCGGTCTTTATGAGTGGTCATTTACATCAGGATTGGTAAGCAGGCTTCAGATCACGATCGAGCATATGCAGGTATTACCTTATGACGCGCTCTGTCCGATCATGACATGGGTAGCCCCGCTACCATATCCCTGGGTTTCACAAGCAGAACTAACCAACCTGGCACCTGAGCTTGAAGCAATCAGTGACATACTCAACTACATCGGGGGTTAACAGATTATGGAGCAGGCAACAGGTGCTCCGAAACGAAGTCGATAAAGACCCGGAGCTTTGGCGCCATATGCCGGCTGGACGGCCACAGGATATTGAAGCAACCGGTATGCTCGATGTGGTCATCCAGCACTGAAACCAGCTCCCCCCTCTCAAGCGACTCTCTCACCATAAAATCCGGGAGGCAAGCTATGCCCAGTCCGGCTCTGGCCACATCTACCAGTACTTCCGAGGTGTTGAATACAATCGTCTGTGAAAGCAGAGGTGTTGTCTGGTCGCTTTGCCGTATTGGCCAGGGCTCGAATCGACCGGTGGAGGGAAACCGGTGTTGTAGGCAGACATGCCCCTCCAAGTCTCGTGGCTCGTGAGGTATGCCGCGTTCAGCAAAATACGCGGGAGAGCCAACGAGCTGCAGATGATAAGTCCCGAGACGCCGAGACATAAGTCTTGAGTCAGAAGGCTCACCGGTGCGTATGACTGCATCGAAACCTTCTTCAATGATATCGACTAGGCGATCAGTGAAATCAACATCCAGCTCAACCTCTGGATATGTTTTCATAAAGCGGATCAGTACCGGCATGACCAGCCCGCTTACCAGTGGCAAGCTGATGCGAAGTCGTCCTCGCGGGGCCTTGTGGGTCTGTGATAGCTCAAGCTCTGCGGCTTCAAGCTCTGCCAGGATGCGTCTGCACCGCTCAAGAAACATTACCCCTTCCTGAGTCAGGGTGATGCTTCGTGTACTTCGGTGAAACAGGCGAGCCCCCAGCTGCTCCTCCAGTCGAGCAATACTCTTACCCACGGCGGAAGAAGACAGCTCCAGATGTTTTCCAGCTCTGGTAAAGCTCCGCGTCTCGGCGACCTGAACAAACACGGCAATCCCGTTTAGGTTTTCCATTACCTGCTCTAATTAAAGAATTTTATTCCGATATGTTCAGATTTTAAGCCTGTTTTTCCTGAACACAAGCTCTTCTACCCTACCGCCTTGTCAGTACAGATCAACAGATCGGTGTTGGTTAAAAGCCCTCCTTCCCTACAAGGTGTTAGAGATGAACCCTTCCAAGTCCTTCTTCACGAGACACCTCCTTCACCTGCTGGCCGCCTGCCTTACGGGGATACTCATCCCGCTCTGCTTCACAGGACCTGCCGTAGTACTTCCCATGCTGAGCAAGGAACTGGGCGGTAGTGCCAGTGAGCTTAACTGGGTCGTAAACGGCTATATCCTCACCTATGGCAGTGCGATGATGGCAGCGGGCAGCCTAACCGATATTTATGGTAGACGACGCATATGGCTGATCGGGCTGGCCTTCTTCGCGCTGGTTACGTTCGCGATCCCCTACGCTAGGTCTGTCTTCTGGATTGATATCTTTCGCCTTTTACAGGGACTTGGAGGAGCGGCTGCATTTGCCGGTGCGATGTCCTCACTGGCGCAGACCTTTCATGGCGCTATTAGTACGCGTGTTTTCAGCCTAATAGGCACGACATTCGGTGTGGGCCTTGCCTTTGGGCCTCTGGCGTCTGGCTGGCTGGTTGAAGTCGCTGGTTGGGCCTGGGTGTTTAATGCCACCGCCATAATCGGCGTTGCAGGTTTTCTTCTGGTGCTCAGAACTGTGAGGGAGTCCATGACCTTGGCCGGCCAAAGGCTCGATTGGCTTGGCGCCGTCACCTTTACGCTGGCGCTGGCCGCGTTTACCTATGGGGTCCTGCTGGCTCCCGAGTATGGCTGGCGGGACGGGTGGGTTCTGGGAGCACTGGTCTTGTCAGGGATAGCACTGGCAGCTTTCATCCGGATAGAACAGCGCGTTGCGAATCCCATGCTTGATCTGTCTCTATTTTCAAGCGCCCGCTTCGTCGGCGTGCAGGTGCTGGCTGCTTCTCCGGCGTTTTTCTTTGTAGTATTGATTGTCATGCTTCCAGCCCGCTTCATGGGCATAGAGGGTCTTACTGCGCTACAGGCTGGCCAGCTCATGATAGGCCTTGCTGCTCCTCTTTTGGTCGTACCGTTTCTCGCCGCGCTGCTGTCGCGCTGGCTAACCTCCGGGGTGCTCTGCGGGCTAGGCCTAGTGCTGGTTGCGATAGGACTAATGTGGCTGGGCACAACAGTAGGGCGTGAGGGCGGCGCACATGCGGTATTGCCCATGATAGTGATAGGCATTGGCATAGGACTGCCCTGGGGCTTGATGGATGGTATGGCAGTAAGCGTTGTAGAGCCCGAGCGAGCGGGAATGGCTACTGGAATTTTCAATGCTGTGCGGGTTTCCGCGGATGGCGTCGCCATTGCACTGGTGGGTGCCCTGCTTGCCACCCTTATCCAGTCAGGCCTGTTTCTCTCCATGAGAGATGTACCAAGGGGCGTACTGACCGAGGTATCCAGTCGCGCAGCATTAGGAGATTTGCGGACCGCATCTACCATGCTACCCAACAAAACCCTGGCCATACGTGAAGCCTATGAGGAAGGCTTTCGGTTTTTACTCTTTGTTCTAGCAGGCTTGAGCGTTTTAACCGCTCTGCTCGTGGTGCTATTGCTCGGACGAATTCAGGTTCATGCGGGGCAAGCGCCTAACGTTAAAGACAGCTTACCTGCGCCGCTGACTCCGGACGTGCACTGATGCGGCGGCATCCGCTTTTACTTCCGTTTACCAAAATTTAATCTCTATGACCCATTAAGGCTGGTGCCCAGCAATGTCACACGTACGCTGCAAGAATCAAGTAACGTTTCCTATTAAGGTTACCAGTGAAGAAAAGTTTGTTTGCGAGGTAACGGCTGATGCGGATTATCCAGCGTAGAGGATGTGGTCTGCTGCATGGATCGTGGTGGCGGTATTCATGCTGTCTAATTCACCTACGCCGCTGTATGCCTATTGGCAACAGAAGATAGGCTTTTCCTCTGGCACTCTGACACTTATATTTGCTGCTTATATCATTGGGCTGATCACAACATTGTTGTTCGCAGGCCAGCTTGCAGACCGGTACGGTCGTAAGAGATTACTCGTGCCAGGACTCATAGGGGCAATTCTGGCCACGCTGCTCTTTGAGACGGCAAACTCAGTAACACTCCTGTTTCTGGCACGTCTATTGACAGGTATTGCTGTAGGAATCGTCGTAACCGCCGGGATGGCACTAGTGGTTGATCATGCGGGTCCTTCCAAGCTTTCATCAGGTGCGCTCCTTGCATCGATGGCCATAGTAATAGGTGCAGGGCTTGGTCCCCTCTTCGCAGGTATTATTGTTCAATATAAGCCCGAACCGACCGTAATGACTTTCACTGCTGAGCTCGTGATTCTGCTCAGCGCGATCATTGCTCTCATAGTGCAGCCTGCCAACGTGCGATCACACGAGAATGAACGACGTCAATGGCGTCTTCCCACGGTCCCGGGGCATTCATTGGGGCATGTCCTTATAGGTATCGCCTTTTTTGGACCGGGTATCAGTGCGACCTCGTTCGTACTATCGCTTGGTCCGTCCATGCTGTCGCCTATCCTGCATGTCCAAAGTCCGCTCATAGCAGGTACGACTGCATGCGCCATGTTTGGCGTAGCCGTAGCGATACAGCTCGGCATTAAGAAAGCCGCGGTCAATTTGATCTTTTTAGTAAGTGGCTGCGCTACCTGCGGCGCCATGACTCTGTTAATTATAGCTTTGCACTGGTCCTCTGCTGTGCTGCTGATCCTGGCTGCGCTTTTGGCTGGCGCTGCCCAAGGGGCCGGTCAGTTAGGAGGATTTAGTCTGATTGCTCAGCATGTTCCAGATAATCGCCGAGCAGAAGCGAATGCCCTCTTCAACCTGGGAGGCTATCTACCAGCAGGACTCCTGCCAATCCTCACAGGAATTATAATAGACGTATCATCACTTGAAGTTGGAGCATTTACCTTGGCCACATTGCTAGGTCTAGCCGCTTTCGTGGCCTTGATAGCACTGACCGTCACTACGCGGCCAAGGCGTTTACAAAAAAAGTGGTGCGTATCAATCACTCGGAATCAAGACTAAACACTCCCTTGCCCGCATCTGATGAGGCGAAATCTTCAGCTATAAGATCCAATACGTCTCTGATTCTAACTTCTTCCCTGACATCGCTCCCTGCAACCATTTCAGCAATTGCCTGACGCTTCATTAGCAGGTGAGCGAGCGCTTCAAGGTCACTCGCGTTGAGATCTAATCGCAAGGTCACGTGATGGGTCATGCTTCGAAGCGAGATATTCGTCTCGTATTCAAAGGGAAACTCTATTTATCGGCTAAGCCGTACTACTTGACCCACGTAAGAAAAGTCATATCACTACATAGTTATCTTTTTTTAAACACGTTAGAGCAGTGTTTGAACTTGATATCCCATGGCTCTTACAGATAAATGCTGATACATGCAGCCACATGTCAGTACTGTTGCTCAGATAGAACCTAGAGCTTTGCACCGTGCGGCTCAAAGCTCTGTTCTAATTACACTGTGATGTTAATCGAATGTTTATCTGCTAAATCCAAACGTCATTGATAGCCGTACGGTCTCCACCCTCATGTCCAGTATTCAGGACACCACGCGGCTCGATCAGCAACAGCTTGACCTCTTCTTCTGCATAGGGTTTGTGCTCAACGCCGTTAGGTACCACAAATAGCTCACCCGCTTTTAGCGTCACGCTACCGTCCCGAAAGTCAATCCGAAGCGTGCCTTCAAGTATCAAAAAGGTCTCGTCTGTCTCCCGATGGGAATGCCAGATGAAGTCCCCCTGGATCCGTGCGATCTTAAACTGGTAGTCATTCATCTCAGCAACGACCCTTGGTGACCACTGCTCAGTTACCAGCGACAGCTTTTGCAGCAGATTTATGGCGGAGTAAGAGGCTTGAGTAGCAGTAATATCCATGAGACCGGCTCCTTTGCTTGCGGAGCCCTTACACTAACTGGACATAATTGATTACTCTTGGACGATCGTGCAGGTTTGCCGTCCAAGCATGCTTAGCCAGCGCGCCGGCGAAAGGCCGTAGCACCTCATGAAATGACGATTCATATGGCTTTGATCAAAAAAGCCAGCAGCCATAGCCGCATCAACCAAATTGAAACCGCCTAGCAGCATCTTTCGAGCTAGATCCAACCGACGCAGTGTTATGTACCGATAGGGACTTGTGCCATACAGTGCCCGAAAATCCCGCGATAGGCTCCAGCGATCCCGGCCACTTACGTATTCAAGCTCATCTAGGGTAATACTTGCACCGTTACTGGCATGAATATAGTCCCGCGCCCGTTCTGCTGCCTGGTAATCATAGGCACGTCTGCCGCGACGTTTGTTACCCACTGCATCGAGCGCCTGCGCCAGATCAAATAGCGCATCCTCTTCTTCAAGCCGCTCCAGTGGAGCATCAATGGATTGCATGAAGGTCTCAAGGACTAAGCCAAGACGGGGATCAGTTGAAAGGCCGGTTGGAATGAAAGGTAAAGGCTTGCCCCCAAGAATTTGCTGAATCACAACTGGTTCAACATAGATCATTCGATATCGAAAACCCGCCTCTGTGCCCGCCTCGCCGTCATGGAGCTCATCTGGATGCAGAACCAGGGTCCCGCCCGGTAGGCTATGGCGCATGCTTTTCTGATAATGAAAGCTCTGCACGCCTGACAGGGTACGACCGATGGCATAGGTATCATGGCGGTGTGGTTCATAGCCATGACCGCTGAAATAGGCTTCGATGCGCTCTATCCTCGAAGCGCTATCGCTACGACGTACCCAATCCCTGCCGCCAGCTCTCTAGCCATCCCAAGCTGCCTCGATAAAATCATTTGTATGAACGGAACGTATATCCCATCAACTCAGATGGCAGCAACGAAAGCAATCTATTCAATCATCGATATTGCCCGACCTCAAATTTGAAAGTCTGAAGCGGATGGTTAGGGCAGCAACAGCTGCGGCACAAGGATGTTCTGGAAGCCAGCGTCGAGAAATCACCACCAGCGCTGCTGTTTCCAGTCATTCTTTGATGGCTATGGAGCGACGCTGTATGAATGGGATGACAGGTAAGGATTGGAGTCTGTTAATTGTCTTGTCAGCCTTCTGGGGCTGCTCGTTTCTGTTTATCGGCATAGCGGTCAAAGACCTTCCTCCGCTTTGCATCGTAGCTTTGCGAGTGGGTCTTGCTGCACTTGTGTTACTAGGAATCACCCGCCTGCTTCACGTTACCCTGCCGCAGGATCGGCCTGTCTGGGGCAACTTTCTGATCATGGGTATGCTCAACAATGTCATCCCTTTCAGCCTGATTGTCTGGGCTCAGACTTCTATAACTAGTGGTCTGGCCTCGATCCTTAATGCAACCACGCCACTCATGACCATCCTTGTGGCCCACCATCTAACAACAGATGAAAAAGTGACGTCGCGGAAAGCGTTCGGGATTCTGACAGGCTTTATAGGCGTAGCACTCGTGATGGGGCCTCAGGCCTTTCAAGGTGAGAACTCAAATGTTCTAGCCTCTCTCGCAGTGCTTGGCGCAGCCCTGTCTTATGCCTTTGCCAGCCTGTTCGGACGCCGGTTCAAAGCCATTGGGGTAAGCCCCGTTATAAGCGCAACGGGTCAGGTCCTGGCATCTACAGTATTACTGGTTCCGATCACGTTGATGATTGATCAGCCCTGGACGCTTCCAATGCCCGGATGGCAGACATGGATAGCCATAGCAGGACTTGCCGTCTTTTCAACCGCACTGGCTTATATCCTGTTCTTTAGGCTACTGGCCTCGGCGGGTGCAACCAACCTTATGCTCGTGACGCTTCTTGTCCCGGTTAGTGCGCTGCTGCTTGGTTGGCTTATCCTGGATGAGGCACTTGAAGCCACTCATTTTGCAGGCATGGCAGTCATTGCTGCGGGTCTTCTGACACTTGACGGACGCGTGATGAGGCTTATCAAACGTCCTCAAACAGCCGTACCGCTTAAATAAGACCTGTCTCGTTTGAAACGCAGACGCTCTCCTTGTTTCCCGTCCGACCATAAAGATAACCTTATGTCATTTCGTATTACCGGCCTTGATCCTGCTCCATTCAAGCCTCTCTTCGGATTAAGCGAGGCAGAACTCTCCAATGCGAGAGCCATGCGATATATCGCGGATCAAACGCCAGGCTTTCCTGATCGGGTCAGTTTAAAAGACGTAGAACCAGGGCAAGCAGTCCTGCTGCTCAACTTTATGCATCAGCCAGCGCAAACGCCATATCAGGCAAGCCATGCCATCTTTATCAGGGAAGGTATGACTCAGCGCCATGACCAGATTGACGCGGTCCCTGAGTCATTAAGACTTCGTCTGCTCTCGGTTCGCGGCTTTGACAATAAGGGCCTTATGATAGATGCCGACGTTGTTGAGGGGCCCCAGCTGGAAAGTCTTATCAGGAAGCTTTTCTCGAACCCTGTAATCGATTACCTGCACATTCATTATGCAAAGCGCGGCTGCTATGCGGCTCGGGTAGATAAAGTATAGAGGCATTAGAAATGCTTGTTATTTGAAGCCTTTAGAGTCCCTAGAGCCTTATCCGGGTAATCTTATTTGTTGCGAAGCTCAAGTGGAGCAACCTGTAGCTACTCATGCCTGTTGCGTAGCTACAGACTACCTAAGGCAGACCCGTTGATTAGCTTAGGTTTTTAGGCTGCTGTTGCTGCTATGAGTTGGGTAACACCACTGAACGTCTCTACTCATCCTGTATCAAGGAGCGCCTCCATGAGCCATGAGGTAACTCTATCTCTCGCTCAGCTCTGTCCAGAGCCTGCTGTAGACCTCTCTGGTCGAGTCTTATGCAATAGCAGGGTTTAGCGCTCGAACCGCCAACTGTTCGCTAGAGAGCCTGCATCTACCACATCAAACCCAAGGCTTTCTATAAAGCTTGCTACCTGCCGCTTGGCCTGCTCATCATCACCTGCTATTGGAAGTGCACGTCGCTCGGATGAACCTGATGGTCGCGCATCGACATACAGGTCCTGAGCAAGGATTGCATTAAACGCCTTGACTACCACTGAGGCAGGTAGCGCTCGGGCTAACAATTCACTGGTTGTAATCAGTCGCTGGTCAAGCTCGGTGATGTGCCCGTCTCTTTCGGGATAGTAGTTATTGGTGTCTACTACCGTCCTTCCCGCAAATGCCTTTTGCGGAAGCCCGGTAAAGTTCTTGAGCGGGACTGAGACAACAACCAACTGTCCAAATCTGCACGCCTCTTCGACAGTGCCCAACTTGCATTGAAGAAGTTCAGACTGAACGTCCGCCAAGGTATCAGGACCGCGAGAGTTACTTAACATGACCTCATGGCCATTAGCTAAAGCAAGATAAGCAATACCCTTAGCCTGCTGGCCAGCACCGATGATTCCAATCCGCATTATCATTGCTCCGTAGTTGAACGGCCCTATGGTTATCTCTTGGGGGTTCTGGATAAATAGCCGGCTGGTTTTGGGATCAGCTACTGGAAGTGTCCAATGGATCTAACGCTGTCGAGCATGCAGACGTTTGTGAGGGTGGTAGAACAAGGCTCTTTCGCAGCGGCAGCACGCACACTTGAGGTCTCACCACAGATGGTAGCCAAGCATATCGCTATGCTGGAGAGACGCCTCGGTGCCCGGCTCCTGAACCGAACCACCCGCAAGCAGAAACTGACTGAGCTGGGCTTTGCCTATTATGAGCGTTGCCAGATAATTCTTGCCGAGGTGGCTGCTGCGGATGCCTTGGCCCAGGAGATCAGTACTCTCCCGCAGGGGAAGCTTAGAATCAGCGCGCCGGTCACGTTTGGCTCTCGCCGTCTGGTCCCGTTTATCAGTCGGTTCCTGGCGGACTACCCACAGGTAGAAGTAGATCTGGTGTTGATCGACCGTCTTGTGGACTTGGTTGAGGAGGGCTTCGAAGCAGTCTTCCGTATTGGTCCGCTTGCAGACTCTAGGAGAGTAGCGCGCCCACTTAAACCGTATCGTCTTATAGCGTGTGCCGCTCCTGCCTATCTTGCACGCAACGGTGTACCAGACACTCCAGATGAGCTGTTAAACCATGAGTGTATTGGGTATACCTATGGGCTTCCTCCCTTCAATCGACAATGGCAATTTACTCGGGAAGAAAAGATCCATGTGGTAGAGGTAACAGGCCGACTGCAGGTAAGTGATAGCGCAGCTCTACTGACAGCAGCTCTATGTGGTCACGGTATAGTACTGGCGCCAGAGATATTACTAAGCGAGGCGATAGGTGCAGGTCAACTCACACAGATATTGAGCAACTTTGAAGCGCCGTCTCGGCCAATGCATCTCTTGTTCAATGCCGATCGGCATAAAACAGCAAAGCTTCGAGCGTTCATTGACGCGGTGGTGGCAGAGTTTGAATGACTAAACGCTAGCGGCGTATAAAGCAACGATGAGAGTTCATAGGCTGATAAAGGTAATAAACCCTCTAAGTATCCATATGTACCTCTTTGCTGAATAATCCAAACCAGCACAAACAGTAGTCAAGGAGCCATAACGGCTATGGGGCTACAGCTACTCGAAGCGGTAACTTTCCGTTTCCCAAAAGCGCTGGAGGCTCTGCAGCTCTAGCCATGGAGACAGTCCGAATCCTGATAGGACATCGCACCTGACGCAAGGAGCAATGCCCTATAACTGTCCCCTTGTTACCTGTGAAGAGCTGACACTAACCAACTCCTTCACACATTACGTTTCGCCGTATTAAATGGAGCATTATCTCTCTTGGCTCCGTATGACAACACCCACTTTCCCATCATAAAAGATGCTGCACGACGGCTGATTGCTGCTTACTTATCTTAAGCTTGAAGATAAGCATATGGGCTCCTGCTCATGTTTAACTAGCAAGGTCTTTAAGGCAAAAAATATAAGCCATGCCCAGGATTATGCGTGCTAGAGCTGCATTCCTATCGCCAGCCGATTAAAGGCGTTCATGAGAGAGATGGCAAAGGTCAGATCTGAAATCTGCGCATCGTTAAAGTAATCTTTTAGAGGCAGATAAAAAGTATCTGGCGCACCCTTGTCAGTAACATGCGTCAATGCCTCTGCCCAGGCAAGGACGGCCTTTTCTCGCTCATCAAAATGTTCGCTGATACGCCAACCGGCCAGACAATCCAGTTTGACCTGCGCTATACCGCTATCACGAAGGGCCTTGGCATGCTTACCAAGGCAGAACGCGCAGCCATTGATTTGCGATATACGCAGGTAGACAAGTTCAACCAGTGTAGGGCCTAGCGAGCTATCAGCCAGGGCGCGATTAGTTGCCAGCAGACCTTCATAGGCAGCAGGTGACAGGGTTGAAAACGGGAGGCGAAGCTGGCTCATAGAGTTTCCTGTAATAAAGAGAATGGGGTTAGCCTGGTGTGGTTTGTAGCAGAGGCAAACGGGCCAGTCGGCACCGGGCTTCAGCATTGGCAGCCAGAGCGCTTTCGGTCCCGAGCGCCTGTCCCTCCAGGTAGATGAAGTGAACATCAAGGAGGCCAATGGTACCCAGGACATGACGCAGGTATGGACTCAGGAAGTCCGCCTGTCTCGCATGCGCCCCCTGGTGAAATCCTCCAGAGCTTACAATGATGTACACCGGGCGGTCCGCCAGTAGGCCTATCTTGCCTTCCGGCGTCGCTTCAAATGTGCGTCCGATCCGTACGACATGATCAATCCATAGCTTTAGCGAAGCCGGTACCGTGAAGTTATGCATTGGCGTTGCGATAATCAGTAGCTCGCTGCGCTCAAGCTCTTTGATGAGTTCTTCTGAGTGGTTAAATACTGTGGCATCTCTAGACGTACGTTGCGCAAGGGCCGTCTCGTAGTCGTCTGTCAGCGGAGGCACGGATCCTTCACCCAATGCGCGATACGTGATCGAAAGATTGTTGTCTCGGTTGCGGATGGTTTCTATCAACTCCTTAGCCAAGGCATATCCCGTTGATTGCCCTGTTCGGGCACTAGCGTTGATAAACAGGACTTCACACATGAGTTACCGCCTGTGGTGGAGATAAAGGCTCGGCAAAATGAAGGCCCCTTGCCAGAAGTCCTTCACGGAAATAGAACCGTTGAGCCAACGGCATATGCAACCCAGTATCCAGTACTATATGAGAGCATTCCTGCTGACTGCCCTGCTCACGGGCCACCTCAAGCAGGGCTGCGCCAATTCCTAACTGGCGCCGTGACGTAGCTACAACCAGATCGTCCACATAGGTAAAGTGGCCATACAGCAGGTTTTCCAGCTCACGAAAGCCGATAAGACCTATGACTTCATTACCTTCAAAGGCGCCATACAGGCGATAGCCTTGTGAAGCTTGTCGGGCTAGTTGCTGAACAAATGTGTCGGCATCCTCCAGATGCGGCCGCAGTACCAGCATTAGTTCAAATGCCTTCCGCTGCTGGGCTTCATGCTCTAGATGCAGATAGACAACCGATTTATTTTCCATAGGTGCTCTCCAGAATCCATGGGCACTATAGTCCTGTAATGGCATACGCTATAGGGCCAAGAAAGTGATAAATGACTAGGACATGAAAGCTATTATCCGACCGTTATCCAGTAATAGGCCCATGCCTATTTACCGACAAATTTACTGGCGGTTTCGCGATGCCATCGTGAGTGGAAAGCTGCGAGCCGGTGAGCGTGTCCCATCAGTGCGGACGTTGGCCGCCGAGCTCAATCTTGCTAGAGGGACGGTCGAGGCGGCCTATCAGATGCTTATTGGCGAGGGATACCTAGTTTCACATGGACCTGCAGGCACTATGGTTGCCCATGATCTTTATCCGGCAGAGCCCCCTGTGCTGGAAGCTGTCGTGACAGAGCATGAATCCTTGGTACATACCGGTGTGCTTCCACTGCCACTTCAGATGGGGTTGCCTGCGCTGGACGCCTTTCCTCGCAAGCTTTGGATACGCCTGGCCAGTCGCACCCTGCGCCAGGGCGGGCTGGATGGACTGGTTTATCCAGACCCACGTGGCCATGCCTCGTTACGTACTGCGCTAGCAGGGTATCTTGGCATTGCACGGGGTATTAGCTGTTCTTCAGATCAGATATTTGTATGCGCCGGGTATCGTGCCTGCCTGGAGCTTATCTATCGCAGTCTTCTAAGGGTTGGCGATCACGGCTGGTTTGAGGAGCCAGGCTACTTTATCGCGCGGGAATTCCTGAAGGAGATAGGCCTTGAGCCAGTGCCCATTCCTGTCGACTCAGCGGGCCTGGATGTACAGGCGGCTATGGGGATGGCTCCGGATGCCCGATTTGCCCTAGTCACACCCAGTCATCAAAGTCCGCTAGGAGTGTCTCTTACCCTTCCCCGTCGCCAAGCCCTGTTGGATTGGGCCATGGCGCAGGAGAGTTGGATCATTGAGGATGACTATGACAGCGAGTATCGCTATAGGGGACGTCCACTGCCTGCACTCAAAAGTCTTGATAGTCAGGGGCGGGTGCTCTACATCGGTACGTTCAGTAAAGTACTCATGCCCGGCTTGCGGCTTGCCTATGTGGTTGTACCCCAAGCGCAGGTAAAGCGTTTTGCCTATATGGCTGATACGCTGCAAAACCACTGCCCACACGTCCTGCAGTCAACCGTTGCGACCTTTATCGAGGAGGGCCATTTTGGACGTCACATCAAAAAGATGCGAGCGCTATATCCACAGCGCAGAGCACTCTTGATCGAGGCGCTTCTCGACACGCTAGGCAGCGCCGCTCATATAGATCCACAGGCAGGTGGTATGCATATCATCGTCCGCCTTGCCCCTGAATACGATGACAGGATAATTGCCGATCGGGCTCAGAAAGCAGGACTCGCCGTTCAGGCTCTGTCTAGGTGGTACGCGGGGCCAGAAACCTCGAAAGGTTTGCTTCTAGGCTTTACCAATGTGCAAAACAAGACCCAGTCAGCAAGTCTTGCAGCCCGTCTGCATCAGTGTTTTCAGGTATCAGCAGATAAGACACATCACCATAGCTGAATCAGCTTAAGGAATGCCTTACAAAAATTTGAAAGTCATAAGCAGGTAGTCACAGCAGTACCGCATCTGACATAGCACGGGCCCAAAAACTTACACCTATAAGTGCCATTATAGGGCTACTTAATTAATCAGACTTTTAAGACCAAAGAGATGTGATATGCCCGCAGACAACGCAATGGATGGTAAGTACTGGTACCGGTTGCTCTTGTTGTCAGCATTCTAGGGCTTCTTCCTTATTTTCATTGGTATAGCGGTAAAGGATTTTCCTCCGCTCTGCATCGTAACCTTGCGAACCTCTCAGGCAGCGCTTGTACTACTCGGGCTCACCTACTTGCTTCACCTTATTCTGCCAAAAGACCGGAATACTTGGGTTAGTTTTCTGGCCATTAGTATGCTCGATAGTGTTATCCCTTTCAGCTTGATTGTCTGGGCTCGGACCTCTATAAAGTGCGCTTGCGCAAGCATTATGTTCAAGGAAATGAAGAGGTCTACAGCCCCGTACCTGTTTGGCCTGTAGATCGCTCAGCGAGCCACAGGGCGTAAATGGATACTGAGAGTGTATGGAATGCAGTGTCACCTCTGATCGGAATGTGAATGCAGGCCAGAACATTTCCATCCCAACAGTAAGGCATTGCCATCTAGAAGGGGAAACCCCTGTCCTTTATTGTCCTTCAGTCATACTAGTTATTTTTGAGGCAAGTGCTGCAATCGTAAAGGGTTTGGTCATAAGCTCTACCCCTGATCGGTGGAGGCTTTTTTGTAGCGTGACGCTCTGATCATAACCCGTGATAAAAAGTACCTTTAAGCTGGGATACATTCTGAGCGCTTGAGCAGCAAGGTCTCGCCCGTTAAGGCCTGGTAGCCCTATATCGGTTATCAACAAATCGATGCCTTTGTGACTTTTCAGGATTTCCAGACCTTCATATCCATCACCCGCTACAAGTGTGAAATAACCCAAATCCTCAAGCATTTCTGGAATCAACTCGCGAATAGCAGGGTCATCCTCTACAAGGAGAACCGTTTCGCGTATACTCATTCTCTGAGGATTACCCAAAAGCTCAGTAGTATCCTCATAGAGCTTGCCTTCGTAGCGAGGCAGATAGAGGCTAACAGTTGTTCCTTTACCTTCCGTAGAGGAAATCTCAAGTTGGCCTTCGCTTTGTCTGGCAAAGCCGTAGACCATTGAAAGTCCAAGCCCTGTTCCCTGTCCCATCGGTTTGGTAGTGAAGAATGGCTCGATCGCTCGCTCCAAAACATCCGCTGGCATGCCCGCTCCGTTATCAGTCAGGGCAATTCGGACATACTCACCCTGGACGACACCTGGAGCACTAAGGCAGTTTTCAAGCCTGATGTGTAGCTCACCCCCTTCCCCCATAGCGTCTCGGGCATTAATAACCAGATTAAGAACAGCGCTCTCTAATTGATGGGGATCACATATAGTTAGCCAAAGCCCTTGTTCTGATTCGATCCTCAAAATATGAGATGGACCAATAGAGCGTCGTAAGAGCACCTCGATATCACTTATAAGCTTAATGGCATCGACTGGTTTCGGGGTAAGCGACTGTCGGCGTGAAAAGGCGAGCAGCCGGTGAGTCAGTGCAGCAGCCCGCTGCGCTGATTCCAGGGCGATGCCTGTATAACGCTCCAGTTTGTCGGTGCGGCCATAGGCGACATGCTTCTTTAACATTCCTAAAGAGGCAATGATTCCGCCAAGAAGGTTATTAAAATCATGACCGATACCGCCCGTTAACTGACCTACCGCCTCCATCTTTTGCGCTTGCCGAAGCTGCTCTCCAGCTTGCTGTAACGCCTGCTGCTGTTCTTTTTCTGCTGTAATATGCCTGCCATAGAAATAGCAGGCGTCGCCATCGGCTGAAGAATGCCAAGAGATCCAACGAGGAGTACCGTCCCGGTGACAGTAGCGGTTTACAAAGCTTGTCAGATGATCGCTTGAGGCTGCCCGATGGATAGCCTGTCGAGTTTCGGCTATATCCTCATGCCATACAAAATCATAAAGACTTTGTCCCTCAAGCTGGACCTGATCGTACCCAAGGATTTCTTTCCATGCCGGGTTGACGGAGCTAAAGACGCCATCGGCTCCTGTTACAGCTAAGAGATCTCTTGAGTTTCGCCAGACTCGGTCATACTGTAAAGTACGAACCGCAACGCTGTGCTCAAGTGTTATGTTTAACTGTTGAAGCTCTTCTGTTGCCTGCGTTTGCTCATGGATATCGGTAGTTGTACCAATCCACCAAAGGATCTCCTCCCCTACTCCATGAACCGGCACTGCCTTGGCGATATGCCAACGGTACGCTCCATCAAAACGACGAAGCCGCATTTTTGTCTCATAGAGCATTCCAGATTGTATACAGCTGGACCATAAGCGACCAACTGCAGGGCGATCCTCAGGATGGACCCATTCAAGCCAATCTCTAGCCAAGTGAGCACTACTTTCAGCTCCGCAATAGGCGACAAGCCAATCGCTTGCCCAACTTAGTGCACCATCAGGTGTAGCACTCCAAACTCCATTGGGAATGGCTTGCACTAGGGCTGTAAATTGCAACTCGCTAGCACGAAGGGCCTGCTCGGCCTGATATTGCTCGGTAATATCATAACCTTCAACAAAGATACCGGTGACTTTTCCTGTCTCGTCTTTTATGGGTTCATAGATAAAATTGAGATACCGCTCAGTGGAATCACTGGTGCCCTCTCCATGCAGACGAAAGGGCAATTGGGTGGCCACGAATCGCTCACCGGTTTCAAATACCTTGTCCATCCACTGAAAGAGCCGACCATCCTGTAGATCAGGATAAGCCTCCCGGATGGTTTTACCTATGAAATGCCTATTGCCAAATAAGCGTGCATGGGTAGCATTGGTAAATTCGAAGACGTGTTCAGGACCCGAGAGAATGGCGATAAAACCGGGTGCCTGATCAAACAGATGGCGTTGGCGTTCGATTTCTTTACGGTGGCGACGCTCAGCCAGTACCTCAGCGGTGGTTTCGACACAGGGGCAGAAAAATCCAGCAACCTGTCCGTATTCATCGCGCACAGGCGTATAGGAAAAAGCGAAGTGGGTTTCCTCAGGGTAACCGTGACGGTGCATGGTTAACGTAATGTCATCCATATGGATGGACGTGCCGTTATAAACAGAGTCCACAATGGGAGCCAACTCTTCACGGGCTTCTTCCCAGACCTCAAGCAATGGCCGTCCCATAGACATGGGGTGCTTGAACCCAAGGATGTCTGCATAGGCATCATTGTAGAGTATGATCTTGTCAGAACCCTAGGCAATAAACATCGCCTGTTTTGCCCCAAGCACAATGCTGACCAGCATTTGCAAGGTTTGAGGCCAAGTTTCCGGTTTACCCAGCGGTGAACTCTCCCAAGCGAAGGTTCGGATAAGCTGCCCCGCTTGACCTCCTCCCTGCATAAAAGTGAGTGTGTCATTGGACGGCTGAACTTCAATCTCGCTAGCCATTAGAGAGCCTATTTTTAATGGACGGGATCAGTCGCTATTGAACCGCTATGACCTGATCTTAAATTACACTTGCGACTAGTCGGTCTGCTGTTATACGACTTTCCATTAAAATCAGTTTTCAGATAGCGCAAAGCTTCTCTTCTGTAATCAGATACAGATTAATTTATTTGGCTTATTGGCGTTGCTATGGTTCATCTTGTTGCAGTTAATTAATGTATAACGCGACCACAAAGGATGAACGGCTGAGTGGAGTAGTAAAAGCATTACTGGTTCGCTCGTTGTGATCCTAAAGCTGCTGGCTCCAGCTTTTCTATTAGATACAAAAGCCAAAGGTTTGTACTCCGAAACCGGAATAACAGTTGCGAAAACTATATTGGATCATTACTTGCTCCCTAAATATATTGTACTGCACTACGGGAACGAATATGAAAGGCCACCTTTGAAGGCGGCCTTTCATAGGTTTTGAACAGCGTAAACCCTGCCTTATTTAGTTGGCCACTACCACCAGCGTCTTGGGATAGCCAACTACTGCGCCGTCAACCGCAGCTCCTTCAAGGTATACGGCCATCCTGGTACCCACCTGAGCAGAAGTGACCTTTCTTACCTGCCCGTCGGCCAGACGGACCGACGCACCAGCCTTAAAGGCTACCTTGTTGGCGTCGGTAGCAGGGATTGAAAAGCCCGGCTTCTTGCGATACACACCGTTTAGCCAGTCCTCATTGGTAATGTTGTTAATCTCACTCACAACACCTGTTGTAGCGGGTGTAGTTGCAACTGGTGTGGTGGGTGTTGTTGGTGCAGTTACAACAGTCTTTTTAGGACCGATTTCCGTACAGCTGCTGTTGTCCATATACTTCTTGAGAGTCGGCCACTGCGGACGCTCTACACCATTGATAGGCTCAACCGACATGAAATAATCGCCCCAGCCTGGGCCTGCTGCCCAATAGGAAGCTGGTACGCAATTCTCTTTCAGGTACGCCAGCATGTTGTCCATCAAGATGTTCCAGCGTGGGTTGTTATCCGGTACACCAAACTCACCGATGTAACCACGCTGACCATGCTTTTTCAGCCACTCCACAAAAGGCTTGACCCGGTTGACGCCATACATCACATCAAGCGTGTTAACGTCCACATCGCCATAGCTGCCACCGGCGTTCTCATCAAAATAGGAGTGCGCCGAGAAGATGATGTTGTTGGACGGGTCCTTCAGGTTCAGCAACGGATCATTCCACTCGGCCCAACGGGTCGCGCTCGACCAGCCGTTACCTTCCACAATGATCGGACGCGTCTTGTCTACTGCACGTACGCCGTTGATACCGTACTGGGCAGCCGTTGCCCAATAGGCCAGTGCGCCGTTGGGCTCGTTCATGATGTCATAGGCGTACAGCGCGGGCTGGTTGCTCCACTGCTGCGCGATCTTGGTCATGATCTCCTGGTAGCGCACATAGGGGACGCTACTGGTACCAATCACCTGTCCGCGATAACGCGCATAGTTATGCAGGTCCAGGATGATCTTGATGTTGTGCTTTTGGGCATAGCCAAACGTACGGTCAATCAAGGCTACATAGGTAGGATCCAGCGGTCCACCCAGCTTAGGCTGCAAACGCTCCCAGATAATGGGAAAGCGAAACGTCTTGATGCCCCGGGCGCTCCACTGCTGGAAATACGACTCGATCGGGAAGATGTAGTTGGTACCATTGATGCCAGGAAGCACATGAGGCGCAAATCCCGCACCGGAGAGGTTAAGGCTCACCAGGTCAATGGGTTCCGCCTGAGCAGCTTGGCCACCCAAAACCAGTGCAGCGACAACAGGAAGACACTTTACAAAACGCTTGGAAAGACAAGAGAACATAATGAGATAAACCCTACTGCGAAGTAATCAGGGATTGGCGTCTCCTATCCATATTTGCGAAGCCAGATCTAAAAAATAAATGTTTCAGCCACTTAAATTCATGACAGAAGCGCTTCCGGGCACATGCAGTAGGTAATTCAAACTCTATGCCAAGATAGGGCCGATCATATACATACAGATAAGTATAGAAACCTCTGCTTGGTAACTTGCTGATTTGCGTGTCCTTTCTTAAGGACCATTCATCAGGCTTAACCAATGGCAGAAGGACAACACTTAGACAGCATCTTGAAATCGGACTTCTTAAAATCAAAATGCCAATATATTGGCATCACTTTAAGATGTAACATCGATAAAAAATTCCTGCTCAGGGACAGGGATCAAAGATGAGGATTAAGGACAACCTAACATTTACCTACAGCCTCGCCCATGCTTTAGCGATCGCAGAAAGTAGCAGACAGGCCTATTAGCATGCATAAGTGGCGACATGCATACATAACACTGTCGCCATCTATGCTTAGGTCAGGCTGGCTTTGTTGACCTGAAAACCCTGCCTGTCTTGGTGTATCTGCTGTGGCTTGTCACAGCGGCGTAACGCTGGCAGCTGCTCATGCCTGTGTCATTACGCCCTAGATTGCCAAATCCACTTCACCTTGTACTAATGTGCTTATGCCATTGTGTCGACCTGCCGCTTCAACTGCTCTCTTGCTCGCGATAGACGTGAGCGGACAGTGCCAATAGGTACACCCAGCGATGAGGCCGTTTCCTGATAATTACCGTCCATTTCAAGGCTGACCTTGATCACGCGCTGCATATTGATCGGCAATCGGTTAATGGCATCGACAACTCTTACCAGCTGACGATGACCATCAACCTGATGACCAATATCTCCACTCTGCTCCACATCTGAATGCAGATGATCATCCCAGCTCTCCTGATAGGGTTGCTTGTACAACCGCCGAAAATGGTTACGGATAAGGTTTAGGGCTATGCCACAAAGCCAAGTCTGGGGTTTGCTGGTTCCTTGAAATTTGTGCTCACTGCGCAGGGCTTCAAGAAAGGTACATTGAAGAATGTCGTCCACGTCGTCCGGATTCATTACGCGCTTCTGAATGAAGGCTCTCAACATCTGGATTTGATCGCTGGTGAGCTGACGAATACCGGCCGATACGCACAGGACATTAGAGATGCTGGCATGCATGAGACTTACCTTCTATTGTAATTGGTAAGCTCTCTATAGCGATAGACGTGCCAGCTTATTGATTGAATATAAGTTATTGATTTATAAGCAATAACTTAGCTTTACAGTCATCATCCAGCGCAAGATTTTGCATAAAGCACTCTAAAGTATTACCAAATCTTGCACACGTATCATGGTGATAATGGACCCAACTCGTTAGGCCCATGAGAGGTATATGGAAGTTTCATCTAAAGGCAGAATGAGCAGATTTTCTGGTGGTAACCATGACGAGTCCAATAACGGATGCTAGGCAGCAGGTTCAGGCTTTCATCTGCACTCATGAAAAATGAAGTGAGATAAAGACATGAGCCCCACATGGCTCAGTTTTTGAAAAACAGACAGGCTTTTGAGTCAGGTTTTATCTGCCACCTGCACAAATCTCGTACTGACTAGCGGACTTTCGTTTGCCGGAGCGGAGTGCTGGAGTGCTGAGCTGCCATCAAGACGCCTAAACGTCCTCTACGGCAACTATTACGACAGCAGCTATGCTGCTTAACCCACTGTATGACTAACTTGGTCCGCCAACGAATGCGATATGCAATTGCTGCTCTTTATCTATTACTTACTATGAGCCTTGCTGAGGCGCAGAATTGCTCAGAGAAAGAAAATAAAATTCAGCGACAACTGGATCATGCCCGAGAACATGGTAACGACAGCCGTATTCGCGGCTTGGAAACAGCGCTGAGATCCGTACGGAATAATTGTACAGACGCAGGGCTACAGGCCAAACGGCAACAAAAAATCAGCAAAGCGCGCAAAGAGGTCAATGAGCGTAAGGCTGATCTGCAAGAAGTGATCAACAGCAGCTCGGCTGAGACCATTAATAAACGCAGGCGGAAGCTGGCAGAGGCCCAGCAGGAACTGCGTGATGCAATCAAAGAATAGATTCTGTGCAAAAAGAATTTATGCATAAGAAGACCTGAAAGGTCACGCTTTGAAGCTAATGGTCTCTTTTCGATAGAGTAGCAATTCGGCAAAGCCTTCTAAGCGCTTTAAATAACGTTTCAGCTCACTGTTCTGACCTCAACGCATCAAGCGGACCGGGATATGGGCCTGTTCCTAAATTGATTGCAGTACTGAGGTAGTGTCTTGCTGCCGTGCCCTTGTTTATGTAAAGCATACGACATCGCCTGATAAACCAGCCTCGAGCAAATAGCAAGCAAACCGTGTCCCGCACGGTTGTAAGGTTGTGCTTGGCGCGATCCCTACCGATCATGTGCTTATCTTGCTCAGAGTAGTATGGCCAACAACATCGAAAAGAAGGCTCACCCTAAATGGCCTTCAGGTTGCCGCCACGATTGTACAGAGACCATTGGTCACCTCCCTTATAAAACACCGGTTGGCTGTCACCGGTATGTCACATCTTGCCTCTAGCGTTCATGCTTTGAACCCTGCGCACCTGCCGGTATGTGCTACCCGGTGGGCAGAGGTCCGCGCCGGCAACCTCCCCTCTATTGGAGAGCTGTCATGGAAATTGACATCTTCAAAGAATTGCTGGTCCCCGTCATTGGCGGCCTGGGTATTTTCATGCTCGGGCTGGAATTCATGTCCGACGGGATAAATAATCTAGCCGCCAACCGCATGCGCGCCTGGCTTGCCAAACTCGCAGGCACGCCCGTAAAAGGACTTGCCGCCGGTACGGTCATTACCGGTGTGCTGCAATCGAGTACTGCCATGACCGTCATGGTGGTCGGCCTGGTCAATGCCGGTGTTGTAGGCCTGAGACCCGCGATTAGCGTGATTATGGGGGCCAACATTGGTACAACGTTGGGTAACGGCCTGATCGCCTTGCCCTTGGGACCTCTGGGGCTAATCTTCGCGGGCTTGTTTGCTCTGGTTTATGTGTTCAGTAAGAATGACAAAGTCAGAAGTATCTCGCTGGCAGCCATTGGTTTTTCACTGATTTTCTATGGGTTGAACCTGCTGACCGGTGGGCTCAAACCACTGCGCGACCTGCCCGAAATAATGGCGGCAATCTCAAGTCTGCAGGCTGATAGCTATGGCGGCCTGGCCCTATGCGTGCTGACAGCAGCAGGTATCACGGCGATGATCCATTCATCGTCGGCTACCATCGGTATTGTCATGGGCCTGGGGGCAGCAGGCATCCTGGACTGGCAAACCGCCGTGGCATTTTCCTTGGGGGCAGACCTGGGGACAACCATCACCTCGTGGCTGGCATCGCTAAACCTGTCAAAGAACGCCAAGCGCGCAGCGTATGCGCATATCTCATTCAACTTCATTGGCGTGGCAGTGATGTTCCCGCTGTTCTTCCTGTCAATGGACATTCTGCAGTGGGCTATGAGCCTGTTCGGTATGGACGTCGCCAAATCGGTAACGGTCGACGGCAAGGAGAGCTTCCCGCTCGTACCGGTGGCGGTAGGCTTGTACTCCATTGGGTTCAACATCTTCAACACGGCATTGATGTTTCCGTTCATAGGGGTGTTTGACCGCATACTCTCCCGCATTGGTTCGAGCCGGGGCGAGGAAGAGGACTACTCCATGCCCCGTTACCTCGACCGTGCAGCACTCAACGATATCAATACCGGTGTAGCTGCCGTGAGCAAGGAACTGGCGCGCTATACTCAAGGCGCAGGCTTGCTATTGGCCGCTGCTCGTGGCGAACCCAACGCGTTGAAAGACGTTGCCGAACATGAGCAGGCATTGAACTGCCTAAGTCAGGAAATTCGTGCTTACACGGCACAGATGTTCAAGAATAACTTGAATGCACACCAGACCAATCTGCTCGCGAGCCTGATCGAAGAAGAAGACTTCAGTGCAAGTCTTACGGAAACCTTGTCGCAAATTGCGCGGCGTATCGAACGCCAACTGTTTTCCAAAAACGGCCAGGCTATTGTCTCCGCCCTCCTCGACATCGTAGAGCCCGCTGTAAAAAATGGCCCCCAAGGGGTCTACTTGCCACAAGCCTATGCGGGGCAGATTGTTGAGCTGCGCGAGCGCTGTTTGCAAAACGAACAGAAATTGGGCTGGGACGAACGTGGCGCCATCCTGACTCTATTGGGGAGCGCAGAACGCGCACTTCATCTGGTGCAGCGTATCACTGAAGAAAGTGTGTCCGTCTCACGAAAATTAGGGCATAGCGATGAGACCCGGGCCGCTGACCATGCACCGCCCGGCATGCTCGCCAAGCCTCTTTGAGGTCAGCAGCAGTGCATTCGATGAGCGCCATTAATTACAAAGACTGGAAAGGCAGACCGCAGCGCCTAGCCATAGCGCTGGAGGCAGCCCCAGTGATGACTTGCCTCACGGTCAAAGTACTGGGTCTGTGGCTGTGTCAGCACTCATGCCTGCACGCTGCGATGCCTACGCCGGTACTTTTCGTACAGAACCTAGGGCCGTGGGTCATCTGAAAGGCCTAACACACGGTTCAAACCATTCTCTTCGCTCACTGGGACGGGCTAAAGTCCGCCCCTTGATAAACGTGAGCCAACCAAGTGAACCGCCCCGCCGATGCAGAAATAATCCTTCGCCTGATCCCACTGATGCAGGAGGAAAGACATGGTCGATCAGCTCAGGATATTTGCCTAACTTTGCCGTTCACGATGACTACCAAACATCGGCAAGAATCGAACTGCTTGATATTGCTGAACTGGCACCTGGTGGCGAATGCCGGGCAAACGTATGGTTTATTACCCCCGAGGCATATCCGAACACACTCTGGCGAGGCCGCGAAATTGTGGTTTCTGAAGCGTCCCATGTCGTCGGAAAGGCTATCGTCCTCGCCGTTTTCAACCCCGTTTTGGAGCGTCATAATGGCTAACATTGCAGTCAACTGGACTACTTCCAGGCTGCCGGTTATGCTAAATTTCAAGGCTTTAATTATCTTGCTAACCAATGCTTCAAAATGCCTTCCGCTTAGCCTCTGTCTATTATGTATTTTAAGTGCAGCGGCTTCACTATTCGTCACGTTTGAGGCGGGCTGTATTGGGGACGTGAAAGGTGGCGCGCTTGGTAACCCAGCTCGCGCACTTGAGCTTGAAAACATCAGCCTTTTATTCTTACTTCTCAGCGCAAGCGTCGGTGGTATGGCAATAGGCTTGATAACACGATCCATCCACCGTGTTGCAAAAGGTGTTGCCTGCGGGCTACTCATCTTTAGTGGTGGATGGATGGCGGGCATGCAGTTCGAAATCTGGGGATTTGCGTCGTGTTTCAAATCCTAACCATCGGATTTAGGCTGATCAAGCGATCAACCCGAGTGTCAGGCCCTTCAAGGTAGCCGCTGCTCGTGTTGAGCATCCCAGCTTGCAAAAGATGCTTTCCATGTGTGTGCGAACCGTGCTTGGACTGATGTCCAGCAGCCGCGCCACCTGCTTATTGCTGGCGCCACGGCTGATTTCAAGGAGGATGCGACACTCTCGCGTAGTCAGTAACGAAGCCTTGTGCTTATAAATCCCTCGCTCGCCCCGTGCGGCCGCCATCACCGCTTGGCACGCATTGTTGTCAAACAAGCCACTGCCAACATCCTGCTTAAGCAGTCTCACCGCATCTGATTCGCTATAGGCCGGCCGCCATGGCCGGGCTTGCCTTAGTGCGACCCAGGCTACGGAAGCGGCGAGCAGTCGATGCTCGGCACACAGCGCATCGCCCATTACGCCTCGAAAATAGCCACTGCCGTTGAGCCGTTCGTAAGCATGGGCTGCAATCTCTCCAGACGCGGCCAACTAATTAAAAGGCCTTAGCGCCTGTTGCGTCCAGTAGGGAACGAGGTGTACCCGCTCCGCAGCGCCGTATGGGAGCGCCCCCGCAGTATTCCAGAGGTGGTTGGAAACGGCTGCCCGGCCGAGACTGTAGACAAGCGCTGCCTTTCCGATCTCGTTAAGGGCTGGCTCACCAAGCCCCCACTGGCATGCAGCTCCCATAGCGACATGTGCCACTTGTCGTGAATGCCCTGCCAACCAGGGAAGCTTCAGGTCAATCACATCTCCTACCAGCGTTAGCGAGACGTAACGTTCGGTCTGCGCATGGTCAGTGAGTTGAGAAGGCGCTTCCAAGTCCGCCAGCCATTCCCTTGCGTTTCCTATGAGCAACGATGCGAGATAAGCAGGATAACGCCGATCCGACTGCTCACGGATCCGGCGTAGCGCCGCATCAAGGCCATAGGCTCGGCTGAGAATATCCAGATCACCAGCAAGCACCACTTGATAGGCGACCTCCGGAATGTATTCATGCGTCAGGCCCTGCGGCCGACCGGTCCCATCGTAGGCTTCGAATACGTGGCACAGGCCTGCCTTGACAGCGGCACCAAGTTCGAGAGTTTTGGCTATTTCTCCAGATACCTCACAGTGCACGACAGCAAGCGGGGCTGCCTGATGCACCGCATTCATTTCTTCCTTGCCTAGAGTCAGGTCGAGCATCGCGCGGCGGCCATCCACATCATCACCCAGAAGATCCGCAAACCCTTCGGCATTTGCGGTACAGCCAGACCAGCGCAGTAGGGCAACCTGTTCCGCTAACCTCAGGTGCTCACCGTCGCCGTGCCTGGCCCAGGCCAGCATTCGCGCCAGTCTAGCAACGCGCTGGGAATGCCGGAGAGGCTGTCCCATGTTGAGGTCACCGACCTGGGCAATCACTCCTAGTGCTCCGCTCAATGAGATGTTCAATGCCAACGCGCTATTCATTGAAAAATACTCCGGAGTCGGATAAATGACCGATGCCCACAAAGCAGGCAAGTCAGCAGAATTTGAGCTCCAACACAGGAGCCAATCCAATGAAAACACTCAGATCAAAAATCGCCGCCTTCGCCTTTGCCCTTACAGGCACGTTTATCGCAAGTACTAGTCAAGCGGAGGATACAACGCCTTCGGTGGTGATCGTACATGGCGCATTCGCCGACGGATCCGACTGGGCCAAAGTCGTGCCGCTGCTTCAGGCCGAAGGGGTTGCCGTTACGGTCGTGCAAAACCCGCTCACCTCGCTTGCCGACGATGTTGCCACTACACGCCGTGCCTTAAACAATCAGCAGGGAAAGGCGGTTCTAGTCGGTCATTCATGGGGCGGTACAGTGATTACCGAGACCGGCAGCGACGAGAAAGTTAGCGCTCTGGTATATGTCGCCGCATTCGCGCCGGATGCCGGACAAACCAGCGGCGAACAGGGCAAAGGCGCTCCTACGCCTCCTGGCATCAGTCAGCTCAAGGCAGACGGCAATGGCTTTCTCTACCTGACGCCAGAAGGTATGGCCAAGGGCTTCGCTCAGGACCTCCCAGCAGCGCAGACCGCCGTGATGACCGCAACGCAAGGGCCCATCAAGGCATCTGCATTCGAGGATAGAACGACCGTCTCTGCCTGGAAGACCAAACCGTCCTGGTATCTGCTCGCCACTGAGGACCGGATGATTCACCCCGACGTCCAGCGCGCTACCGCAAAGCGTATCGGCGCTCAATTGAATGAGCTACACACGAGCCATGTTCCACAACAGTCTCAACCTGCCGAGGTAGCTAAGGTGATACTCGAAGCAGTGCGAAGCGATGGTGGTTAGTGATCCCCGAAGCCACTAATACTCCTGAACCCACTCGTTACATTGATACGGAGCGGACATGAACCATCTACATGCTCAGAGCTATGACTTCATTGTGTGTGGCGCAGGTACGACGGGATGCGTGGTTGCTGCCCGTCTTGCCGACCATAACAACGCACGCGTATTGCTGATAGAAGCAGGCAACGCGTATTCAGGGCCTGAGGTTGTCGAACCGGCACAATGACCGATGAACCTCGGTACGGACCGTGACTGGGCATTCGAGGGGCAACCTAATCCCCACCTCAATGATCGTCGCCTTTCCCTGAGCATGGGCAAAGGGCTCGGAGGTGGATCTAGCATCAATGTAATGGTCTGGGCGCGTGGGCACCGCTCGGACTGGGATTATTTCGCTGCCGAGTCCGGCGATCCCGCCTGGAGCTACAACTCAGTACTAGATTACTATCGCAGGATTGAAAATTGGCAAGGAAGCCCGGATGCAGCGCGGCGCGGCTCAGGCGGGCCCGTGCATGTTGAGCATGCCTGCCACACCTCAACCTCTCGCCCGGGCGACATTGGAAGCGGCCAGCAGTCTAGGTATTCCTAGGTACGACAGTCCCAATGGAGAGATGATGGAAGGCCCGGGCGGCGTCGCGATTACCGATCTACGCATCAACCAGGGCAAACGCGAATCCGTTTACGACTCCTACATCCGGCCACGGCTGCAGCAGCAGAATTTGACGGTCCTGACGGGCGCGTTGGTGACCCGTGTACTGCTTAGCGGGACAAAGGCAATCGGTGTTGAAGCGGTAGTGGAAGGCAAGCGGCACCGCTTTCATGCTGGAGCTGAAGTCATTCTATCCATGGGCGCGGTAAACACGCCAAAGGTACTCATGCAGTCGGGGATTGGCCCGGAGGATCAACTGCACTCCCATGGCATCGCCTTGATCAATCACCTTCCAGGTCTGGGCCAAAATCTTCAGGACCATATTGCCTTTGGCTGTACCTGGGAGTATCGGCAACCTCAGCTGATAGGCGGTAGTGGGTGTGAAACCACCTTGTACTGGAGGAGCGACAGCCGCCTGGACGCTCCAGACCTGCTGCAATGTCAGCTCGAATTTCCAGTGCCCTCTCCCCCTGAAGTTGGTACTCAGCCGCCGCAACATGGCTGGACGATGTTTGCAGGGCTGGCCAAGCCTGTTAGTCGAGGTCGCTTGCGCCTGTCGGGTGCTGGCCCACTGGACGCCCCGCTCATTGAGCCGGGCTCGCTGAGTGCCCCTGAGGATATGGCAGCGGCGTTCGCGTCGATCAACCTGTGCAGGGCGCTCGGTAACAGCGAAGCCTTCAACGGGTTGGTAAAGCGCGAGGTCGTTCCAGGGCCGAAAGAACGTCGCGAGATGGAGCAGTTCATACGTAATGCTGTCTTAACCTACTGGCATCAGTCCTGCACCGCAAAAATGGGCCGCGATGCGATGTCAGTAGTCGACTGCCAGCTTCGCGTGTATGGCATTGAGAAACTTCGCATCGCGGATGCCTCGATCATGCCTCGAATCACTGTGGGAAATACGATGGCTCTATGCGTTGTCATTGGTGAACGTGCTGCCGACATGGTTCTCGCTGCGCATGGCTCAATGGCTACAACTTCTGTGTCTTAACGGGTAATGCAGTGAGGATAATGATAGTTAGCGGAGGTATAGCTGGCCTTGCAATGGTTAGGGCGCTAGAACAGCAGGGATTCGGCCCCGATTTGATCAAGCGCAAGGCCGATGCGCCACAGGGAAGCACTGGGTTCTACTTGCCAGGGTATGCAGCACGGGCTTTGCACGAGCTAGGGCTACGGGATTCACTTTCAACGATGGCAGCTCCGATCGAAACCCAGCGCATTCTTGATAATAGAGGGGCAGAGTTGAGCGTCACGCGGCTCCCCGGAAATCTGGTCGTCGGGCCATGTCTAGCGCTTGCGCGCGAAGCCTTGCATGCAACATTGCTTAACTCGTAGCGGGACACGCGACTGCATTTTGGTGTTTCAGTTACAGGGGCAGAAAGAGTGGCCAAAAAAGTTTAGCGACTTTCGCCGACGGCATTACCTGCGAGTACGACCTTTAAGTGGTGCCAATGGCAAAGACTTAAAGATACGCCAAAGTCTTCTTTCCGAAGTCAGACCTTTGTATACCGATAATGTGTGCTGGCGTTTCATTACAAGAAACATCGTTAGGTCCATGGTTGGACAGTAATGCTCGGAGAATAGAAAAAGTAGAGGGTCAAACTCAATAATTACATTAGACGGCTATTTAGCATTAAAAATTGGTCTTTTATTGCCCATGCAATACGGAGGGGGGTGGCCAAGGTTATAGAGGGTCAATATTAATTAGCGGTATGTTTTAGGCTGAAAAATTGGTCACCGACCAAGCCGGTAATTATGGCTATTATTGGCCCTTTATTTTGTATAGAAGCCAATTATTATAGCGGTATGTTTTACACGGATTATTTGGTCATTTTTTGCAGGTGCTAGCTGGGATTAGTGAAATCGTCTGGTTTGAAGGGGTTGTCGAGTACTAGTCAAGGAGTCTATCCGCGCTATACGAATCATCCTTTTCCTAGGTTTCTTCGCTGAATACCGCCTCATGTATTTCTGCATTGCCTGTTGGAATTATCAGCAGGGTGGAATGCAATCAAGGTCATTTTTGCCTTAAATCTAAACCTGCTTTTAGCACTCTCACTGGTGTCCTAATGGTTACCTAACAGATATTCAAGTTCCCGCCGTTGATTCGCATAGGTAAGACAGTGTTTTTTTAAAGGTATGGTTATGAATGTCTCTGTTCTGGCATTGCTTTTTTACTGGTAAGTAAAAGCCCGGCACTTGTTTCTACCAGTATTCAACAGAACCTCACTGATTGCTCACTGATTGCTCACTGATTCCTATTGGTATTTGACAGAATCTTACTGGTAGCTCGTTGCCCCCTGTTGGTATTTGGCGGAGTCTCGCCGATGGGTGGGCTATAAATTCTATTGGTATTTGGCGGAATCTCACGGGTAGCTCACTGATTCCGATTGGTATTGACGGAATCTCACTGGTGGCTCGCTGCCCCTTGTTGGTACTTGATGGAATGTCGCTGCTGGCTCGCTGCCCTCTATTGGTATTTGGCGGAACGTCGTTGGTGAATGGATGAATTCTATTAGTATTCGGCGGAGTCTCACCGATGGGTGAGTGAACTCTACTGATATTCAGCTGGATCCTCGCTGATCTCCCTAAGTAACCTGGAGAACTCTAAAGGACAAGTCACGACTTCTGACGGGAGAGGTGATGAAAACCGGACGGCATAAGTAGCACGTGAGAGTCGATTAGTAAGAATTTTTCGCAAACACGCATCATGTCGAGTTAAACATGTCATCCCACTGTCCTACGATTTGACCTAGTGCACCTTTTCCCTTGATAGGCCGAAGTAAGCCAGCAGCCAGGACAAACTGATAGGAACACCACCAGCGTGGCTTGGGTCGTGCTCCGAGTTGCGCTTTCGTAGGTAATAGAGGGCAAAGTCGCAACCTTTGTGTGCCATGTCCAGTTCGCATGGCGATTAGATTATCTTCAGCGCAATTAGCCACAGACTCAACGGAAGAAGGGAAAGCCTCTTCAATTGATCCATAACAATGAAATCGGCACGGCTATTAGCTGCTTATCGAAAGACACAACCTGATCACCAAAATAGAAGACCACGCCATGTTTGAATTGCTGCGGTGTTACCTCTCGCAGTTGGCGAAGACTGCTGAAATCTTTACTGCTGATCGTGGCTGCTGATTTAACCTCAACACCTAACAACTCGCCTTGCCGATTCTCAAGAACAAAATCAACCTCAACGCCGGTATAGGTGCAGTAGTGCATTAAATGTGTGCATGATGCCGACCAGCCCTGATGCTTGACTAATTCTGCATGTACAAAGGCTTCGACAAGATCAGCGGGTAATTCAAATTTGTCTTCAATTCGGCTGCTGTTCAACGCTTGCAAATGGGCCATCATGCCGTAGTCAGTCACGAACAGCTTGGGCGACTTCTGAAGTCGCTTTCCTAGGTTATAAGCCCATGCCGGCACCTGACGTATCAAGAATAAGGCTTCGAGCAGAGTCAGGTAACGCTTAAGGGTCGTTTGCGGTATCCCAATTGAGCGTGAGAGCTCGGCTGCATTGAGCAACTTGCCACTACGAGCCCCAAGCAGCCTCATCAACCTTGGCAACTCTATTAGCCCATCGATTTGAGCCAGGTCACGAATATCTCGAGTTAGAACAGTGTAGAGGTAACTTTCGAACCAAGCTTCGCGGTGGCGATTATTTACACGTCCCAGTGCCTCGGGATATCCACCTTGCAATAATCGGTTTATAAAGTCCTGCCTTTGAAAACCGCATCTGTCGGGGAGGTCGTTTCTGTAGAGTCGATCAATCACGCTCGTCGACTTGCCTTCTATCTCGCACTGCGCCAGCGGCCAAAGGCCAATTACTTTCATACGCCCTGCTAAAGACTCGGCTACCTGAGGCAGAAGCGTCAGGTTGGCCGAACTGGTGAGCAGGAAACGTCCAGCGGTACGGTCTTGATCTATAGACGCCTTGATCGCGAGAAATATCCGAGGCGCGCGCTGGACCTCATCAAGACAAACCGGCCCCTTGAGGGAATTTATGAAGCCGAACGGGTCTGCTTGAACCGCAGCACAGACTGTAGGATTGTCGAATGTGTAATAAGTGGCTTTTCGTTCAAGGCTCTGAATTAAAGCGCTCTTGCCGGTTTGGCGTGCACCATTGAGTAGCACTACCGGGGTATCCTGGAGGGCTTCTATTATATTTTGGTGGATTTTTCTTGGATACATGGCTGAATTTCATCCACTTGATGGGTGAAATTACAGCCTAACTCAAGTTCCATAATTGTTAATGTGGCTTCACAACCGGGGCCTGCTAGTGCTTAGAAATGCCTAAAACCTTCAAGGACAAAACCTAGAAATCAGTGACTTTTTCGTTATCAATATGCCGCTTATAAAGACTTCTACTTTTGAAATGTATTTGGATTTTCTGGAGTCTGTTTAAGAAAGCTTTTCTCAAGCAACTCCGTAAGCAAGCCAGAGAAATCATGACTTCAAAGCTGCTGGTGAGCTTCTCGAAACGAGTGGCTATCCAGCGATGCTCCTCAAGCCAGCTAAAGAGCCGCTCGATAACATCGCGCTTGCGGTAGGCGGGTCGGTCAAACAGTCTGGGCAGACTTTTCCAGGGACAGCGATGCATCTGACGTAGCGGGATGATGGGCTTGATCCTGAAGCGGTCGCAGTACTGGCGTAGCGCCTGGCTGTCATAACCATTATCAGCCAGAGCCGTGCGGTACCGTTTGATAGGCCGACCTGGCGAAGACGGTAGGCAAACTGCTTCCAGTATAGGTGTGAAGTAACCAATACCAGCATGATGGCCAGGCGAGACAGCAAAGCTCAAGGGAACGCCGTGGGTATCACAGATAAGATTTAGCTTGCTTGCCAGCCCGCCACGACTGCGCCCCAGCGTTTGGTTACCCCTTTTTAGGGGTACCTGAGAGGGCACGCGTTCATAGATAGCGATCGAGTCAACCATCCAGATACTTAGATCAATACAGCCGTCCCGCCTCAGCTCCAGATGCATCTGCTTGAGTAGAGCGTTAGACAGCAAGCGGTCTCGCCAGAGACGGAAACGGTGATAGACCGTTTGCCAGGCGCCAAAATGACTGGGTAAATCATGCTACTTCGCCTCTGAACACAGCGCCCAAAAGATGCCGTTAAGCATCCGGCGATCATCCTTGCGGCGCCGTCCGCGCTGCTGCCTGAGAGAAACCAGGTCGCTAATCAGTGCCCATGATCGGTCGCCCAACTCGTAACGGCCCGTGATCTCTGGCCTCCACATGAAGCCTAGCAAATCGATTTTGAGACAGAATTTAAATCAAACTTGTGATAGCACTCACTGTTGTATCCATTCAAAAGAAGCCACTTTTGGTTCATGTTTGATGAAAGCTTTGGGAATATTCGAGACCAGAGTCGAGAGGCTTCTGGAATTCAACTGATGAGCTGCTGAGTCAGCGACAGCCGGGGAATCTATGACCAGCTTCAACATCGACGCCACGTGAGCAACATTAAAGCGTAAAGGTCCAAGATTACATCTTCTGCTTCAAGCCGTCATGCTCGTCACGTGGCAACAACCTACTTGCGAGGGCAAAGCTCCCTACTTTGGCAAATGTATCGGTTTTCTTCGGATTGAAGAAGCTTCGGTGTTTGGTAATCGCTGTTGTCGACGAATTTTATCTTTAGCGGTGTTGATGATATCCGTGCGTGAACTCTCACAATTGTTTGTTTTATCTGGTACCTAACGGCTAGCGCGAACCAACCGGCAGTGTAAGCATTAATGTGGCGTCATTGCCGAAATGCCAAGCGCACAACTCATCAAAGCCTATCAACGACGTAGGCAAAATCGCTCAGCGAGCCGATGTAGTTTGCTCTGCTACTAGCTTCATTAGCTCATTACTAACCCGGCTCAGCAGCGTTTCATAATCCTCCAGACTGCCCGTACCAAGTAAATAGGTCAGAGCTATCATGGTGACTGGGTGAACGTCGAGAGCCCTGCACAAGCTATCAAGCTTTTCAAGCGTCGGGCTCGTACCTCCACGCTCTATTAAGCTGACATAGGTGCGACTACTGACAATTGAAAAATCTTCCTGACTAAGGCCTTGGCTTTGCCTTACCAGTCTCAGCGCCTGACCGAACGAATTTCTAACATCCATTTTACGTCCCCGCAAAATGGAAGGATGAAGCGGTATTGAACAATTTATGACTACAACATATATTGTTCGCCAATCGAGATATAATCTCATCAAAAGCCGAGGCGCGACGTGTTCAAGACCAATCGTAATGCCGAGTTACTTCCTGGACTTTCAAACGACCCAGCCGGCGTGCAGTTCTGGTCATTTGTCGAGCAAGAGATAGCCTGGCCTTGGTTTTATCTCCAGCTAGTAGAGGTTGATGGCCAAGAGATTTTTCGAAGCATGCTGATGGTTCCCACAATCCCATTGCTTGAGCAGATCGTGGCCGTAAAAACTGACAACGCCTGGATAGAACAAGCTCTACTAGTTTCACCAAGCTCACTAAATAAAACAGGACGCTGGATGATGGAGCCGCTGGTAGAGGTCTGCTCCATACGCAACGAGCAAGACCGAGAGCTTGGATATGTTTACCGCGTAGAAGGACCGAAAACTTATTCTACCTTGGATTTCCTAGTGAATGAGCCCTTAAAAACTTGCACGATTTTCTCGGCGGAATTGCATCTTCCAAATTGAGGATGCTTAACCATGCCCAGATTTGTCGTTTGACGCGTGGTCACCCTAGCCTGAGTGGGTTATGGATAATGTCCATCGCGATGAGTGAACCCTCAGGGCTGTTGTATTTGAGGTGGCAGAGCAGGCGGCTGAAACGGGGAAAATTATCTTAAAAGGCCGCCGCGTTCTTAATGGCGACGACAAGCGTTCACGTTAGTTGACCACTATCGCTCAGATGGGCTTATTTATCTGCTGTGTTTGGTCGATAGTACGCGGCTGTGAGCGCGGCATCGGACGAGATAGCCCGATAAACTGATAGCTATGGTGCTTATAGATTCCACATATTTTGCACGGCCTATCGCTGGACTGCCGGGCTTATCCTCTTCCCTAGGCGACAATCTAGAGCGTCTCGATGTTGAGATGGGCCTCGGCTGTTAGCTTTTATCAATAATTTTCTAAAGCCGCTTGGCATCAGGCGATCATACCGCCGAACTTGGCTCCCCTTGTATAGAGCGAGGCATTACTGAAGCCACTTCGGCGGAACAGCTCCTTAATCGGTACGATGCCTCTGCCTATGTGATAAAAGCGATAATCTGCTCTTGGGTAAAACGCTTTTCTCACCGTCGTCTCCTACCCATTAAAAAGACTCTACTAAGCTAGGGGTAGTACTGAAATCGAAAAACAGGTCAAGCTGATCCGGGTCATCGTGATCGTGTTGACTCCGTTGGAATCATAACATTAGTGAATTTTTATATGGTGCAGTGTCAGCAATACCATAGCTGCTCTTTTTTCAGGCAGATGGCGGCATCTATGGATGCTTCAGTCTAATGCCGTCACTGCTTATGCGGTAGACATCCTTGTACAGTTATCTTTTTAACAAAACTGATTTATACCGACCCGGTAGCCCATTATCTGAATGGAGCGGATCTTTCTTGACTAGTATCTACTGTGGTTAAGGCAGAGGCGCTATGCGTAGCATGAGCCAGACTACATATAAAAACTAACTGGTAGTACCGTACTTTATACGTCCTAGGAAATACTCAACGGCTTAGAGTCCGACAGGATTGCCGGTGACATCCAGCGGCACGTCACCTTCCAGCTATGTTCCAGCCATTCTTCAGCCAACATCTTAGTGCCAAACACATTGGTGGCATGCTTCACCACGCTTGCGTATTGGAAGGCAACGGCGCCCTGTTAAGAGTTGATGCGTGCCGGTTGCTTGCTGCTCTAGCGATAGATTGTCCCACGATGCGGCTCAAGATTTTCTTCGTCAAGTACAAATTAGAAATGGCAAGCATGCCTTGCACGCCTTTCAGATCGAAGTCTTTGACAGTGATCCTGTAGACCGAGACCGGGCTTAGCTGACCGAAGTCTATCTGGAGAAGGTACTCAGTCAGCTTGCAGACAGGGGCGGCGCCTTCTGAGTACAAGTGTGAAAGGACGCCATAGCGCGCTGCTTTGAGTAATATATCCTGTAAGAGTAACGCTATTTGGCGAATTAACACCTTTAACATTATCCCGCCTTGATCCAACAATTTTATTGATATGCTATCGGCCAGCGTTGTAGGGAGCTGATTGGCAGCGGTTCGCCGTTGCCTCCCCTGCGAATACCCCTCCCTCCTCTGAGAAACAGCCATGGATCAGCATATAATCATTGAGGAGCGGGATGGAAATAGCGCAATACCATACCTGACGAGGCTTTGCAGGAAATAGGCATAGGCGTTGGAGACAAACTTTACTGGTTAGATGAGTACGTAGGCACTACATGCTGCTTGGTACTTAACAAGACGGCACGCATTCCTGATCGCGCTTATGAGCTGTTTGATGAAAGGAATCAGTGTTCATCATATCAAATCAAGCTGAATAATCCGCTAATGCTGGCAAAGACTTACTGCTTACCTTTGACTCCCGGATCTTCGCACACATCCTGTTGTAGCGACTTACCAGCAAGGACTGAATTCTCAACTTTTTCAAAGGCGTCGATTGCTTCTTTGTTGAAAAAGCTGTGATATCGTGGTGATTGCTGCATACGACGAATTTTATCCCGGGCAGGAGCAAGAATATGTGCACACGAATGTCCATCGTCATTTTTCATACCTGATTCCTTCTCATTATCCTTTGTAGCAAAAATAGAGCATTGGAAAGACAGCGGCAATGTGTAAGTTGCAATCCTGGATGCGCATGGCCCCATTTAGCGGACACGACGGTTATTAGTAATCAAAAACCGATTTCATAGATTTCGTTTTTTGTGCCATACCAATGACGATACCGGACTGCTCACCGTTGTAAACTCCGCCGTTCAGTGGATAGAAAAGCCGAGCTGCACCTTTCAAAGCGCAGGAGCCGAGAGCCATGAGATGCCTATCCAGCGCCTGCAAGCTTCCGGAGCCATCAACGCGATGGCTTCCAACGCCGGAAAAGCGCGCTGGCATTAACGCCCCCGAATCCAAAACCGTTGGACATAGCGTATTCGATTGGCATTTCCCTCGCGTGCAAGTCGACCAGATCAAGTCCGCAAGCAGCCTCGTCGGGGTTCGTCAGGTTCAGCGTGGGCGGCACAATCTGGTCGCGTAGCGCCATGACGGTAAATATGGCTTCGATCCCACCTGCGGCACCGAGAAGATGACCCGTACTGGATTTGGTCGAGGTAATCGCTACGCCCGAGCCTGTCCCGAATACGGAGCGAATCGCGGCTAGCTCTCCACGGTCGCCAACTTGAGTCGACGTTGCATGGGCGTTGATATGGTGGACGTCACCGGGAGCGACTCCGCCATGCTGAAGCGCCAGCTCCATTGCCCGTCGCGCGCCGCTCCCGTCCGCTGGCCCGGCAGTCAGGTGATAGGCATCTGCACTTGTACCGTAGCCGACCAGCTCAGCAAGAGGCCGTGCACCACGTGCCAATGCATGCTCCAGCGATTCAATCACCAGCAGCCCTGCACCTTCGGCCATTACGAAGCCCTCCCTGTCGCGGTCGAACGGACGAGAAGCTTCCTGTGGGCGGTCGTTGAACCCGGTCGATAACGCGCGGGCAGCCGCGAAACTTCCTAGTGTGACACGATGGATCGCGGCCTCAGTTCCGCCGCATATGGCAATATCCGCCTCACCACTACGGATCAGGCGGGCCGCATCCCCGATGGCTTGCACTCCAGCAGCGCAGGCAGTAATCGGCGCGCCAATCGGGCCCTTGAATCCGTACCGAATGGACACGTGCCCAGCGGCCATATTGGCGAGAAATGACGGTGCCGTGAAGGGGGAAAGCCGGCGCGGGCCGCGGCTATCCGTTGTACGCACTGCTTCGGCGATGGCATCGAATCCGCCGACGCCCGAGGCAATAATAGTAGCTGTGCGCTGCTGGGCTATATCTTCGACTGGGTACCAATTAGCCTGTGCAAGCGCTTCCTGCGCTGCCAGGAGTGCAAACTCAATGAAGCGATCCATCTTCTTTCGGTCCTTAGCCGAGACGTGCAGGTCAGGGTCATAGCCGGCCTCACCATCGTCAGCCAAACTCGGTACCTGCCCAGCTATGCGGCAACCGGTACCCTCTGAGAGATTGTTAGGAAGCACACGGATGCCCGATTGACCTGCCAAAAGACGAGACCACACAATTTCTGTCCCGCATCCCAGAGGCCCTACAACCCCTGTACCCGTCACGACAATTCGAACTGGTTTTTGAACATTCATGTCTTGCCCCTTATTGTAAAATACCGGCATCTCAGCGCACCTGTCATTGACTCAAACGACGCGCCCTATAGGAGCCAAGTTAGTAATAGGCGCTGTCCCAACCCTGTACGCACTGCATACACTCTCAGCCTTCAGCCAGAGCCAGGCGGCTAAAGAGTCTTCATTTTTTAAAAACTCTTATCGGATATCAACGAGCGAACAATTGCATACGCTTTAGATTATGATCGACATATAAATCATATGATGGTCATCATGTAAAGAGATTGTCAATTGAAGAGCAGTGAACTGTACTCCCTCGCCCGCGATCTAGGACCGCCTTATGCGAGTACAGCGGCACGAGCCTAGACCGAATACAGCTGTATATTGTGAGAAGCCGAAGTGATGGCGGCGCCGCTCCGACTGAATGAGACCTCACTCTGCTGTCAAAGCCGGAAGTCAAAGATTGGAATTTTTTCTTGCTGCTCGCGATGTACTTGAGTGGAATCTGCCCTGCGGCCAGGACTCTCTGATACTCATGCGAGGTTTAGAGCTCCGGCAGCTCCTCGCCAAAAAGCCTGAGCAGACTGGCACGGGTTTCATCAAGCAGGCGATCAGACAATTTCGGATCGACCACGCTCCGCGACAGCAACAACGCACCGACCATTGCACTGAGCGCCAGCGTAGCGTCTTGGCTGCTTTCAGTGTGTGTGCTGATCTGCCCCAGTCTTGCGTTTACAGCCTCATCGGTCACTGAGCTAGCCTGTCCCCGCTGACCAAGCTCCGCTGATATTGTTGGAAACACGCAACCTTTCGCCGGCTCGTCACGGTGGGTTTTCGACAGATAACGGTGAATAAAGATCGCCAACGGTTGGTCGCCGGACAGGCCGGTGGGAGTGACCGCATCGAGTTCAGTTGCGCAATACCGAAGAGCTTCCTCGATCAGCTCATCCTTGGAGCTGAAATGGGCGTAGAACCCTCCGTGTGTAAGGTTCAAAGCTTTCATCAACGTCTGTACGCTGGTCGCGCTCACACCGTCGCGACGGAAGCGGCGCGCGGCCTCTTCAACGATGCGTTGACGAGTCTGAGCCTTGTGATCTTCGGAGTACCGCATGGGCCGCCTCAGTGATTCATATACTAGCCGTCATCCTACTCCTCACGGCTGGTGAGGAAAACTTTAAAGCGCGACTGAGATCACCATAGACTGGGGGACTAGACAACATAATGAGCGTACGCTTCTGGACGGTTAACGACCGTCGCCATGACGGCTCATCCTTGGCTTCCTTCACGAGGAGGACAAGCCATGAAAACCGACAATACACAGTGCCACCAACCTTGGAATAAAGGAAAGCTAGTCGGGTAGGAAGCGCCGCCTCGGCTCAGGGATATTTGGGCGATCCAAGTCAGGCTCCAAATTGGTGAGAAAACCCGGGATCTCGCTCTGTTTGATCTTGTCATAGACAGCAAGCTTCGGGACAAGGCTAAAGGAAATTCGCATCGGGTTCATCAAGTGCGGGTTGTAAGAAGCAGATTTACAAGATTAGGTAGAGGATGGGTCAGCGTCTTCCAATACTTTTAGTACCACCCCTCGCAACTGATCGATTGACCATGGCTTTGCCAAGAACTGATCAAAGGCGTCGAAGTTAGATAATGAATTCGCGCTATAGCCTGAAGTCAGAACAATCTTTATATGAGGCCATTTACTAGCGACTAGTTTTGCCAGATCAACGCCGTCCAGTCGCCCTGGTGTACGAATGTCTGCTACCAGAACAGCTACAGTGTGAGCATGTTCTTGTAGAAACGAATAGCTATCATCAGCGGTAGAGAGTGCTTCGACACTTGGTCCAACTGAGTCCAGCACTTCTGCCATCAAAAACCGTAGGTATTCTGTATCCTCAACGACAAGAATCTTTTTTTCGGTGGTGCATTTGCCTACTCCATTCACAGTACCACCACCTCTTAGTAAGCTGAGTTGAAAAGCCTCTTCACTAGTAAGTGTAGGCAAAAAGAAGGTAGCCTGGCTTTAATATCTAAAAATGATTGTTTGGTTGAGGCAATGACGGCAAGAGTTAGCTACCGAGTCATTTGAAAGCGCAAAAACAGCTTCTTGCACTGCACTAACCGTCTAGGGCTTTGGAAGAAACACGGTTGGTTTAACCAAGCCAACCATGGCCGGAGCTTCATATCCAGATGTTAAAATGATACCGATATGCGGCCACTCCAGAGAGACTCGATTGGCGAGATCGACACCGCTCATTTTTCCTGGCATCCGAATATCAGAAAGCACCAAATCGATATGGGCTGAATGCTTTTGTAAAAGCATTCAGCCTACGTCGGCAAAGGTAGTGCTATAACGTTCAAGTTAAGCTCTTTCATTACCTCTGCCACAAGCATGCGCAAGTAGGCTTCGTCCTCAAGTACGAGTACTATTTTTTTCAGATTCGCTCTTTTTCTCAGTCACAGTGACATGAGTCAAAAAAAGGGGTGGCGTTCCTATGCTCAGATAGATTGCCTGAATAAGTAAGTGCGGTCCAACTATCTAGCGCTTACGTCAAAGATCTGTAGAAGTTATTGAATCTTCTAGAGATTATTCAAACAGACTACTCTGTCTTCTAATAAGCCTAAGTCCCACTAATAGTTTCGCTCAAGATGCCTGGTGAATACCACTTTAGCTGCTCTAGCCTTATCTCCTGATGCTCACACAAAATATCGTTCAGTATGCGCTCTGGGATAGAAGTCATCTGAGCAAAGTTTACAGTTAACGTAACTGACGTTGCGCGCAGATGCCCTGTAACAGCCCAGTAGTTATTTGGATCTACCCTGTAACCATCAGGTTGCGTGACTGTTATCGGCCAAAAGTGGCCATCCGTGAACCGCAACTCGTGGCGAAACCAACCAATATAGGGGTGCTGTTTTATCAGAGCAAATGCTGCTTAATCCATTGCGAGACGGTCATTGTATTGATCTTCTTTTTTGCATTGTAGCTATCGGCCTTTGGCCAAGCGACGCCTTTCCCTTCGGCGAATACTGCGCGGTATTTTCGGATTGAATCATCGGGCGCAGCAATCAAATCATCTCTAAGCATCGGCAACGGCCACTCTACACGTTCAACCTTGCGATTTAGAACCTGATCAATTGTATTTGCCAGCTCTCGGTAATTAAGAGTGTCTCCTGCAATGAAGACGACTTCGTTTGCCAACTCTGGTTCGCACAGTATGGCAGCCGTTAGGCGTCCGATATCTTCCGGCGTGGTGACGGTCACTGCTGTGTCCCAGCTACCAAGAGCATGAACAGTGTTGTGGCTGAGCTCCACAACGCCGAACGAAGGTTCGAATAGAAAGCTTGTAAACATCCCGGTGGAGATGATCAGCCATTGCACTTTTGACTGAGCACGTAGCAATTGACGAACGTCTAATTGCTCATCAAACAAGTTTTGCGGGCTGCCGCGACCGATCACGTCGTAATCCACACCGAACTGCCACGGTACAAATCGTTTCACCCTTGACTGTATTGCTGCTCGGGTTAGCTTTAGCTGTGTTCCTTTCCCAGCTGTAAATCCCAGACAACTGACCAGTGTGTCGAAACCACCGAACAACGCAGCGAGCTTATCCTCGGGGGCAGTTGCAGCATCGGCGAACGTCACCTTGATGCCTAGTTTGTCGAGCGCATCAAGCATCTGTCGTTTTATTTCGAATGTGGCGTCGAGAGCTAACGGTCGTAGCATGACTGTCACATGCGTTGTTGGTAGGGCTGCCAGTTCGCGAAGAACGGCCATGCCGAGTTCGCCAGCGCCCAGAACAAGAATGTTGTCGGTCGGCTGCATCAGTTACTTCCAGTGAGTGATCAATGATGATTGGTTAATCCTGTCACCATTCACTAACATTCAAAAGAAGGCACACGAGTGATACCGCATGAACACAATGACTGAAGAGGCAGTGATCCGCCTATCTCAAGCGGTCTGCGACACGCTCAGTGATGAGGACGATGGTCTCAAGCGAGAGGTATTGACCCACGCGGGCAATCGTTGGTCACTGGGGATTGTCCACACACTTGGAGTAGAGGGGAAGCTGAGACACGCCGAAATCGGTCGTCGGCTTGAAGGGGTTACACAGCGAATGCTTACCCGGAGCTTGCGTCAGCTTGAAAGAGACGGATTGATCAAACGTTTTGACCACAGCGAGGTGCCGCCGCGTGTCGATTACGAGCTGACCTCACTTGGTAGAAGTTTTCTGGCGCATATGGTGCCGCTATGGATGTGGCTTTTAGAGAATGCACAAGATTTTCGCGCAGCACGTGCTCGTTTTGATGAAGCGTAAGGCAACGAAACAAGTGCGTGCGACAGGCAATGCGTTACTAAGGTTATTTGCTGCGCTCATTCGTGAGAGACAGCTTTCGGCCGATAGCTGCACTCAGTTGTGTAGTCGCTGAGGTATACCCCAGTGGCTACATAGAGCTCGGGCCAAGAAATGAGAAGTACCGAGGCTAGAGAATGGAAAGCTGACCTAAGCACAGATTGATGCTTCCAAAGGTCAGCTTAAAAAGCAGAGGCTAGCGAAAACAGAGAATTGATAACTCAGCTTGTATTCAAACCTTACTTGATTGAGTACGAGGCTTCAGCAATTCTTCGAATAACAGGAACCCGGCTCCTGCCATGATGGCTATGTCAGCAATGTTAAAAACGCCTGTATGCAGCGAGCTTAGGTTAAGGACGAGATAATCCACTACATGACCGTTACGCAATAACCGGTCCAAAAGATTGGAGGCTCCTCCTAATGCAATAAAATAGACAGCTATCGCTTTAACTGGATTAGCTGTCCAGCGCAGCAATGCCCAGCTGATAGCGAAGATCACGCCTACCGCTACTCCAAAGATAAATATCAGCTGCTTGATATCTTGATTGAAGCCAGCACCTAAGCTCAGGAAGGCCCCTGGGTTGAAACTCAAAACAATATCAAGCCATGCGAAACTACCACCGAAGCGGAAGCTCTGTGATTGCAATGTTTCAAGGGCCAGGAGTTTTACCCATTGGTCCAATGCAACAAACATTACACCTATGAAAATGGCGAATATGCGGTTTTTCCGAATCTGCAACATGTCAGTCCTTCAACGCAGGCAATAGCCACTTATAAAGGTCGGCAAGATAACGTAGCCCCAACAATACGTCCACGCCACCTGCCTAGAGCTTGGCTGCATCCCAGTAGGGTGTAGCAACTAAGGCATACCTCAATCACTACTTAGAAACTTACGCTCAGGGTAGTGTAGGCCTTAGCTCTAATACCATTGACTGACTCATGAGAAGAGAGTCTTTACGCAGAGGCTCCAGATCTCCATCCGGCAGGAAGCCAAACGCCTTATACAAATGCATCGCTGGTGTGGCGTCTGCCATAACACCTAAACGGATACGGAGCGCTCCACACCTCTTTGCCCAGGCCAAGAGTTCATCGAGCAGAGCACGGCCTGCACCTAGCCCTCGTGAAGTAGGACTTACCCACATTTGAAAGATGTCAGCGGTGTCCGCTGATAACTTTCCCCAGGCCAGACCACAAATCTTACTCCCATTCAGTGCAAACAGGGCATGGTCATGGTTAGAGGAAAAAGCTGAAATGATTCGGGCTTTCCAATTCTGATCTGCCCTTAGCGCCTCTTCTTCATAGGTGCTTGCGAAAGCGTCTGGAGAGTCGCGAAGTGCACACAGTCGCATATCCCGATAAAGCTGCCACTCGCCAGGTTTGATTGGCCGTACAGATATCGCGTCATTTGCCATTTTCATTCACACCAATAATTGCTTACGACCCAGCCTGAGCAAAAGGTTACCAGAACAGCCTATAGAACAAGATGTAGTCGCTGGGGTATACCTCAGCGACTACACACTTAGTTAACTGCATTCAACATAACGTTCGTTGCGCGTAGGCGTCCTGTCGCGGCCCAGTAGTTATTTGGAGCTGCCCTCGTGACCTGAGTGGCAGCTATCGGCCGATTCTGTTGAAAAAGTCCCGTAGCGACGCTCGCCTATGAAAGGAGGTGAGCGACATTGAAATCTGATTCGCTCAAAAGGTAGAGATGCATCGGATTTTACATAGCAACGCGAAAATCGAGTGCTTTTCGACCTGCTGACAACCCGTGTCCGTAAAAGTCGACTTTTTCAACAGGATCGGCCAATAGCGGTCAATGCGGATTGCTCAGAGATGCCTCTAGCTAGTCGAGAAAGACACACGCGCGATGTGGCACCTGTTGGCGGTTGGAAGCACAGCCGTGATGAATAGTTACTCGGGGTTGCTTCCTCCAGCTCCACCAGTCGTACGCTGTTCTCCTCAAGATCGTCATGTACATCCCAGTAGGTGAGCATTGCTAGCCCCAGCCCCTGTTTGCTCGCGGTGCGTCCTGTACCTCAGAATGGTCAGTTTCGCTTATTGTCGGACAGGTCCTCTGCAAAATCTTCAGCTAGCCTCACGAATCTAATGATTGGCTGCCGCATCGGCTTACCCTAGGTAAAGAGCGTCCACCGACACGAATCCTAAGTCATGAACCTTGGAGTACCGGGAATGCATTCCACGCAACGAAGCGAAGCCGAAGTTTTTGAGGAACTGAGAATTCTAACGGCCCAGCCTGGCTACGTTCATACTGTGGCCGGTATTTGTTACCGCGACAACCTCGTATCGTTCCAAGGTGAGTACAAGGCTTCCGACCTTGAGCATCTATTTGACCGGAAAAGACTCAACCGCAATGAAGTGAGTACGCTGTTGGGGTTGATGATGCGTCAGCCTCTAGATCTAGCTGAGGTCGATGAAGCCACCCTTCGAAGTTATGCCTCTCGAACTGACGAGTTGTTGGGCGAGCTTCACGACGCCATGACCGGCCTGACGATCGGTGAGCTGGTAACCCAGGCTCAGCAGGGCGCGGCTATGGACGATTTTTGGCAAGGCGCAATGATGAAGGAGCCGATTTTCTATGGCACCGAGTCAGCATACAGCTTCCAGTACCGAGATTTTTTTGCGGAGAAATATGCCCCTGATGATGACTGGTTAGAAAGGGTCATGGGATTCAGCAGTACCCAGGCACTGCGAGTAGCGAGTGCGATGTGTTCGTTGATGGACGCGCGAGCAACCAATGGAGCGGGATCGCTCGGCGAAATCCAGGTAGGAGAGATACCTACAGGCTCGGTGCTGGAGCTGTTTGAGTTTACTGCGCAGGAGATAGCCCAGCGTTCGGGTCAGGAGCTCGCTGTCGTTCAAGCAGTTTTCAAAGCGCTAATGTTCAGTGGTGACAATGGCCAATTTAAGGAGGTCGGAGACTTTAACCAGATCGCCGCAACCCCACTGCTGCCGACAGGGCGGGGCTCAGTATTGCTGTTCTCTCACTATTCGATCTACGAAGCGCTTTACGAGTCGCCTTTCTTCTGGATGAACCAAGATAAAGAATACAAGCAACAGGCATCGGACAATCGAGGTGCCTTCACCGAACAGTTCTCTCAGCGCCGCTTGGCATCCGTGTTTGGAAAAGCCAATGTCTACACCAATATCAATCTGTTTGAGGGAAAGCGGATTGTCGCCGAGGCGGACGTGTTGGTCATCTTCGGTGACCGGATCATCATCGTTCAGGCTAAAGCCAAAAAGCTAACCCTAGCTGCCCGCAAAGGTAGCGATGGGCATATCAAGGCGGACTTCGCCGCTGCGATACAGAAGGCCTATGACCAAGGGGCTGAGTGTGCGGCTGCTATCAATTCTGGAAAATGCCGGCTCGAAGATGATCGTGGCCAGGCTGTCGTGCTTCCAAAGCAGGTTAAGGAGATCTACCCGTTTTGCGTAGTGTCCGATCACTACCCTGCGTTAGCGTTTCAAGCCAGCCAGTACCTGAAATACACCGCTGATGAGATCGTTCGCCCGCCCTTCGTGATGGACGTATTTCTGCTGGATGTACTCGCAGAGATGCTGGGCACACCGTTGCGCTTTCTGAGCTATGTCCGAATGCGCCTGGAGTCGGCACAAAAGCTGATGATGGGACACGAGCTCACCGCACTTGCCTACCATCTGCGATGCAACCTGTGGCTCGATGATGAATACAACATGGTAATGCTTGAGGACTCGATCGCAGCGGATTTAGATACCGCTATGGCTGCGCGGCGGGAAGGTCTTCCGGGCCAGCGAGTCCCTGAAGGCATCCTCACCAAGATGAAAGGGACGTACTACTAGCGATTGATTGAACAGATCGAGCGCCGGCCTGACTCTGCGGTTCTTGAGCTGGGGTTCACTCTGCTATCTATGGGAGAGGAATCATGTAACATGGTTCACAAGGCCATCGAAGGCCTGACCGCCATGGCAAAGATGGATGGCAAACGCCATGACTTCGTGCTTGGAATGTCTGAGCCGGGGACTGGGATTTGCTTCCATTGCAATCCTACACCCAGCGAGGAGGCTATTAGATCTCTGCAGGTGCACTGCTCCAAACGAAAGTACGTTCAACGAGCGGCGGAGTGGTACGGAGTATCTGTGGGGCTCAAGGGCGAAATCCAATTCGGCATCACGCTCAGTTTCCCTTGGGGACGATCCTCTGAGATGGATGAGTTAACCAAAGGCATGAAGCCCTCTTCTTCATTCGGAAGGGCTATTAAGACAATGGAGCGAGCACTTGTTCTTAAGAAGTATGGACGCAACGAACCTTGCCCTTGCGGAAGCGGCATTAAGTACAAAAAGTGCTGTCTCTGAGGCCAGATGCTTGGAGCTTGGTAGCCGTATGACGCCTGGATGAAGGCCTGCTCGATACTCTCACACGCTGAATAGCTCTGGCTTTTCTAGATACCTTCCATTCTCATAAATAACATCGTTCGAACCTTTATTGGAGACTTGGTCGTCTCGAGATTCGTAGACATCCTTGGGCGTCCGCTATTGGCCGATCCTGTTGAAAAAGTCGACTTTTACGGACACGGGTTGTCAGCAGGTCGAAAAGCACTCGATTTTCGCGTTGCTATGTAAAATCCGATGCATCTCTACCTTTTGAGCGAATCAGATTTCAATGTCGCTCACCTCCTTTCATAGGCGAGCGTCGCTACGGGACTTTTTCAACAGAATCGGCCGATAGCTGCCACTCAGGGCTTTGTAGTCATTAGGGTATACCCTAATGACAGGGCCAAAACCCCATGGCTGACTTCTGGAACCGCTCTGTCTAAGGACGCCACACACGAGAAAGAACAGCGGCCACAGCGTGTCGGGCAGCGTGAACACCAGGGAGTACCAGAGGCAGTCAGGCAAGCGGTTACTCTGGACGGCAATCCACTGATCGGTGGCCTTTTTGTCGCAGGACAGACCAGGCCCGGCAGTGGCACGCGTTGCACAGGTATTTGATATGCGAGCAATGCTCATTGCCGCAGCTGTAGTGCTTGACGCCCAGGATCGAGGTGCCGCCGGTCAGCATTTTGCTCACCGACTCCACTTCGATCTCGCGCAGCCCGCCGGCCTCCAGCAAACCCGTCCAGCAGCCGTTGGCCGTGAACAGGTTTTTCAAGGGCCGGGGTTTGAAGCTAGCTGACATGGAAACGTTGGGCAATAGGCGTTATGCGTTTTCTGCGTTGGCCTTTCTGCCGGCTGCACGGGCTCGGCTCTGCCGGGTGGTCAGCGCGGCTCGTGAAATGGTCTGCCCCGGGTGCTCCGGGTCCGGCACCTGTTGCCGCTGACTCAGCGCGTTTCGTGAAATGGTCTGCCCCGGGTGCTCCGGGTCCGGCACGCGTGCGTTTCTGCCACGTGAGGATGAGGCACCGGACTGTGACGAAGCAGGATACGGCTCGCTACGTGCCGTATGCGCGGGCCGGCTCCGGCTAGGCCCGGGCATGCCCGTCGAGGCGCCGGCCGAGCCGTCATGGGAAAAGAGCATGCTCGGGGTACTGACTGAGACACCTGAAGGCAGCGGTGCCCCCTCAAGATCTTGAGGGTTGCCCTGTATGACCAGGGCCCGGGTCAATTGCCCGCTTGAGTCTTGCGCGGCCAGAACCGAAGCTGGCGTCTGTGTCGCCATATGAGGGGGTTCGAAATGGGCCTGACAATAGACCTGCCCCATTGTAAGATCACGCTTAAGCTCACTAATGACTACTCTTTTCAAACCCAGGGATGGGTCAAGCGCGCAGCTGAGCATCATCCGTTCGGGGTACTGTCGAGGTAGATGCATGGATGCAAAGTAATCTTGTGCTCCGATAACGTAGGTATACACGCCATCGTTATCAGGTTTATCAGGTGAGTGTGCCAGTGGCTCTTTGGGCGTTTCGGAGCGGAGTGCGCTATGGAGGAGTTGGGCTTTGGTATCGGAAAGTCTTGTCATGAGACGCCCGATGTGGAAGGTAAGGTTACCAACCTGTACAGAAGCAGGTAAGGCGGCGATTGTAGGTTGAACTGACGTACCTACCTGTAGGGTTTCTGGCCTTGAGTGCTCACCGGAAGAAGGCAACACGGTGTGATGTGTTACCCCAAAACCTGTGTGGATGGGATTCATTGCTGATTAGCCTATGCCTAAAAAATAATAGGCCGAGATAAACAGCCTGGAGGCCAGTAGGTGGTCATAAGAGCTGATGAGGTTCCGCAGGCTGGCCTGTGACATGGATCAGGCAACCCTGCTCTAAAGCGGGCATGGACCAATTTGCAGCCGCAGGCTGCCCTCTTGAGAGGCAAGCTATAAAGCCTTGAGTCGGTACTGCACTGGGCTTACGCCACCCAGCGATAATTTCAGCCGGTCGTGGTTGTAGTAACGAATATACCCACGCAGCACCTCCTCCAACTAAGCCACGCTGCTAAAGGACTCCCGGTCATACAGCTCTGACTTGAGCACGGCAAAAAAGCTTTCCATCGCAGCATTGTCCAAACAGTTACCTCGTCGTGACATACTCTGGTTAGGCCGCGCCGCTCCAGGAGACGACCAAACGCTGGCATCTGATAGTGCCAGCCCTGGTCCGAATGCAAGAGCGGAGCCTCGTCCCGCCTTAAGCGCTTGAAGGCTTTGCCCATCATGTCGCGAACCATGTCAAATACAGGTTGCCGAGCCAGCTCATAGGCCACGATCTCACGGTTATACAGGTCCAGCACCGGTGACAGATAGAGCTTTTGGCCGCCGACGTTAAACTCGGTAATATCCGTCACCCATCGCTCGTTAGGCCGCCCGGCTGAGAAGTCGCGATTGAGCCGGTTAGGAGCCGCCCAGGCGGTTGCACCTCGGTAGGCCCGGTACTTACTGCGTCGCCGAACTGATGACCTTAATGCCAGGATGCCCATCAAGCGCTGGATGGTTTTATGGTTTATCCCAGTGCCCTGGTTACGGATGGCAGCAGTGATACGGCGATAGCCGTAGCGGCCTTTATGACGCTCAAAAAGCGTCTTGATAGTGCTTTTGAGTCCAGCGTGTTTATCAGCGACAGCCAGCACCTTGGTTTGATAGTAGAAGGTACTGCGGGCCAGCCCTGCTGCCTTGAGCAAGCAGGGCAACGGGTAGTGCTGCCTGAGTTCTATGACTATCTGTGTTTTCTCACGAGTGCTAGGCGCTGCCGG
>NZ_BMNW01000017.1 GCF_014646755.1 Pseudomonas asuensis
ACGCCAAACCCAATGGCACCTGAACGCTATTGCAGACAGTCATATTACACCGACACAACGCTTCTTGATAAACCATGGTCAGATGCTAGAGGCCGCAGGCTATAGTAGTTATGCCATGAACCGCTTGGCTTCAATGCTTCCTGCCAAGCAAACCTTTGTCTTAACTTACGGCCAGACGCTAAAGGCCGCAGGCTATGGCGGTTATGACATGACCCGCTTGGCTTCAATGCTTCCCGCCGAGCGAACTTTTGTCTTAACTCACGGCCAGACGCTAAAGGACGCAGGCTATGACGGTTATGCCATGAACGGACTGGCCGCACAGCCTGCCGCCGAGCAAACCTTTATCTTAACTCACGGCCAGACGCTAAAGGACGCAGGCTATGGCGGTGATGCCATGAACCGCTTGGCTTCAATGCTTCCCGCCGAGCAAACCTTTGTCTTAACTCACGGCCAGACGCTAAAGGACGCAGGCTATAGCGGTGATGCCATGAACGGACTGGCCGCACAGCCTGCCGCCGAGCAAACCTTTATCTTAACTCACGGCCAGACGCTAAAGGACGCAGGCTATGACGGTTATGCCATGAACCGCTTGGCTTCAATGCTTCCCGCCGAGCAAACCTTTGTCTTAACTCACGGCCAGACGCTAAAGGACGCAGGCTATAGCGGTGATGCCATGAACGGACTGGCCGCACAGCCTGCCGCCCAGCGAAAAGCTGAACTGAGGCGTCTAGGCATTGCGCTTTAACGAGCGATGCGAGGAGCTGGCTAATGATAGATGCAGGCTCACAGGCTTTGTTCATCCTCTTCCTAGGTAGTCCTTTATGCACCCCGTTGGAGCAACACCATCCTTGTTCGTACAGACCCCAGAGCTTAGCGATGCGCTCTCAAAACGGCATCAGCAGCGGCTCAATCCACCACGCCTTCTGCGACGCCTCAGCAGCAGGCCCCCATCGTACCCAGCAAAATGGTGTTGGGTAGAAGCCTGGTAGAGGTCGGTAACCACAAACCGCTCACGGATCCAAGGGATAAAGCCTTGTTACCCTACCTGTTCAGACCTGATGGCAAGGTTAACCAAGAAGATTTACCTAATGGGGACGCCCGTTGTCACTACCAGGTTGCGCATGTGCCCGGTGACCCGGATAACCCTTTTGAGGCGACCCTTGTGTTTGCGAAGGGTCAGCTCAAGGAATTATCAGCTAAATCTACCTCTAACCTTGAGCGTACCTTTCCTCCAACAACATTCACGCCCAGGACCGATTCCAGGCCTCTTGGCTCTTCCAATCTGGCAACGCTTCCTAATGAAACGTTGGATCGTATAGCGGGACACACTGCCTCAACAAACCCCAATGGCCTACTCGCGCTACGCCAAACCCAATGGCACCTGAACGCTATTGCAGACAGTCATATTACACCTGCACAACGCTTTCGGATAAATCATGGTCAGATGCTCCATGCCGCAGGCCATGATGCTGATCAGATGAGAGCTTTAGCCATAAGGCCTGAAGAAGAGCGAGAGGCTGTGATGGAGGGTTTAAAAACAGAAGGGTAAAACAATGACTTCCTTGAGGTCCTCTCAACGTGAGTCCCAATCTCTACCGTATAGAAAGGATAAGCAGCATAGCTAACTCAAACCACTGAGTTAGCTATGCTTTAAAGCCCACTTATGATGTCCAACATTCGGGGGTCAGTTCATTTTCCTTACCGCTTCCATTGTTTTCACGGTGAAAAGTTGTAAGCACAATCCAGGTTTTTGCGCGAACATTGCTTGATCTGCGAACGCTTATTCAGATGCAGTAATGCCGCAATTAATAACCAGGAGTTCAGATGAACCCGAGTTGAAGGCATACAAGAGGGCTCTGTTTCTGCTACTAAGCAAAGCAGCAGTTTTCCGGCCTCAACGCGTGGAACATAAGTCTTACGAGAAACTTTCCAGGTAATAAATAGGCTGCGTTTTTCACGGTGAAAACTGGACTCGCTAGGAGCGATCTACACAGGAGATTGATTCATGATAGAAATCAGCTTTCGAGACTCTGACGAGCAGCCTTGATTTTTTGCTGCCTTATTTAGGGCTTAGGCGTCCCACCAAAGCTAGTGCTATTACTTCTAGAGCAATTTCCCTTTAAGCCGTGCGCTTTTACCTTTGCTTTAGCATTTCTCAAAAAAGGAGGGCGACACGATCCATGTTTCACGGTGAAAAATGGAAAGGCCTTACTAAAAGTACTGAGCATCAAGCTTCTAAAGAAATAACCCATCAGGAACAGCTTGTGCTCTCTTGGAAATGTCATAAAAAAGCCGCGCTATACCCCTCTGCTAGTCGAAGCGAAACGCTATAAGGAAAGAGGTTGGGACATCAGCGCATATTACCCCTATAAGGGGTAATATATAACCCAGCAAGGGTATAAATATTACCTTATAGGCTAGCAGTAGAGGTGATGGTACGTTTTGAAAAGCTTGGGATAACAACGCAAAAAACATGCGAAAGTTATCTCAAAGGCTAAAACGTCTAGATGAATAACCTTCGTTAGCTATCTTACATCAAGCTGCTTGAGGAATTGCCGTACGCACTCAGGGACTGGAAGATACAAGGGAGTAGATGCGTTCGCTTTTTGAGCTTTATTCCTGGCAATGCCCTACAAAGGTAATATATATACCATTTATTCCAATAAGGTAGCCTGATGATTCAGAAGATAGCAGTTATATCCGTATAAATCTTGGCATAACTGCGCTATATAGTGGGGATTTAGTTATTATAAATGGCTTTAATGCCTCCTATATTAACTTTTTGGAATAAACTTGGGCCCTACCTCCAAACTTGGGATATCATCTCAGAAATATACATATATAAGCCATATTTACTTTTTATATTACCTTTTAAGCTTGGAGACCTGTTCATACAGACGTAATGCATATCAGGTTACCGGGATCATATGGTGTGATCTGAGGTAAATCCCGAATGTCTATATAGAATTGGTAGAACAGCGCATATTTGGTTATCCAAATAGCACTTATGCTTTTAATATTACTTCACATAATGTTGTCGCAAGGGTAACCTACGTATAAAGCATGTTCCGATGTAGTGATGGGCCACTAACGTAACAATGGCTCAAATGGATATATGAAGCCTTATGATCAATCGTGTCGTTATCCCAAGAAGTCGCCAATGTGCAGCCGCTAGAACATTGCTTGGCTGGCACCAGACCAGCCTTGCTGAAAGAGCGAAACTGTCGCCCAAAGCGCTATCCTTTTTTGAGACCGGGAAGACCAGTATCAGGAACTCGACCCTTCTGGCTATTGAGCACGCCTTCGAAGGCGCAGGCGTCATATTAGGAGATGACGGAGGAATAGGTCTTAAAGGAGGCCTTAAGGTTGCACGAGGTCGTCAGTATGCCGCGGCGAGAGTCTTGCTGGGATGGAGCCGGGAAGATCTCTCCCAGCGGAGTAATGTGTCAGCCAAGGCCATTTCACTATTCGAGCAGGGCAAGTCGACGCCACGCAATGCCTCACTGGATGCGTTCGATGCCGCTTTTTATGTTGAGGGCATTAGCCTGGCGGAAAGCGGTGAAATTATTATAGAGGTGCAAGAAGGATTACAGGAGGCGCCGGCGTGACAAAGGAACCTGTACCACGCCCATCCGGCAGCCGTGTAAAGGCACTCCTTCAGAAGCGGGAGGCAGAAGCACGGGCCCGCCAGGAAGAAATTGAGAAAGCTAGCGAGGAAGTCAGAGAGCTACATGTCGAGCCAAATAGGCAGAGCACGCTAGATCTTCAGCTACCTCTTTTTCCTGAATATGCCTCGGCCATGCCGCACCATTGGACTCGGACAACCCTGTTCGCCAGCATTGCACGCGGCAAACGCAAATTGCACCATCGTCAGCAATTAGCCAGCCGATCAGATTTTACAATCCTGTATACCGGTCAGCAGCTGGACATGGCTGATAACGATGTATTTCTCCATGCTCTTCAACTGGCCCAAAATCAGGATGCAGGTCAGGTTATCCATTTTGTTCGTTCCAAGTTTTTGGAAGGGATTGGCCGCTCTGCTAGTGGCCAGAACACCTATGCCTGGCTTGAAAACAGCCTTCGGCGTCTTGCTGAAGCAACCTTGTTTATAGAGAGCGATCAGGGGCAGGGGCTTATGGTGCGGCTGATCAAGGACATGGCATGGAACAAGAAGCAGGATGAATACTGGCTTGCTCTGGATCCACATATCGTCAAGTTCTTCCAGCAAAGTCAGATTGCCTATATCGACTTTGAAGTCCGTAAAAAGCTGCGGTATGCCCTATCCAAATGGCTGCAGAACTATGCCTGCGGCCATCGCGCAGGAGAGCACCACTTTGTGTCCATTGAAAACCTCATGCACTGGAGCGGTAGTACAGGCAGAGTTAGAGACTTCGCTGAACATAAAGAAAGAGGGCTTCGAATTGCACTTGCTGAGCTGGAAAGTCATGGAGTGATACGGGACTGGGATATTTATGAACGCCCTAATGGCCGCAAAAAACAGCTTATGGTCAAGTGGTTCCGCCCCCAGAAAGCAAAGGAATTACCTAACGAGCAGGTTTGATAAGGTTATCCACAGTAATTGGGATAACAGCGCCATCAGTGATGGGATAACAGCGCAGCGTCTTGGGATAACGGCGTGAAAAATTGGGATAGCATCGCACCTTCCTGGGATAACGGCGCGTTTAGTTGGGACAACAGCGCACGCATGCGCTTTAAACTACTGATTTTATTGATTTTTTTTGGTTTTCTATTGACTTAAACTGTTTCTAAACAGTTCTTAAACTGTTTGTTTAAACAGAAAAAGCATTTTTTCTCTATCAAAAGCGGAAAAAGCAGAAGCAAACCCAGCAGGTAGATCGATACATATCTGACGACTCCACTGGCAAGCTTATGGACAAGCACGAAGAAGGAACTATGGCTTGTTCTATTCAGAAACCAACAAGACATTTACTAAAGCTTCATAGTAAACTTCAATAGTTAAGACTAATTGAAAGATTGGTATAACAGCGCAAGCCACTGGCTGAAAGCAGACTTTTCACCGTGAAAACCCTTACTAACATGATCAGCAGCGCTACCGCACCCTGGATTGATCCTCTTCAATGGTTAGCCTTTACCTTAGGAACCACCACTATCCATTCCGTTAGCAAGATACAGAGAAAGAAAATCGAACAGAGGATTCCTGGCTCAGCGGATAAATGCTCCAACAGATCAGGAGCAATGCTGGGTCATGACTGCGATAAGCGCACGTATACATCCAGGCAATGCATCTAGTTGACGGATAAGAATGCTGCGTTCGCGTATTGCCCAGGGCTCATCCAATGGGATGATTGTAAGGTTCATAGTACGACTATGGCGCAATGCAGCTGACTCAGGAATAACGCCTATTCCCACACCTGCCTCTACCATCCGGCAGATAGATTCAAAGCTTGAGAGCTGAATACGCCAGAGCAGGTTTACACCGAGCTTCTCGGCTTGCTCACGCACGAATGCCTGCAACGTACTGCCTTCATGCAAACCAACATGGTGAAAAGACAAGGTTTGACGAAGCGTAAGCGAGGGATACTGGGTCAGCTCATGGTCATTAGGTGATACAAGCACCAGCTTATCGGTACTGAAATGCAGAACCTCCAATCCAGCAGCAGTTACCGGCCCGGCAATGATGCCCATATCACTCGAGCCATCCAGAACACCTCGTACGATATCGCGGGAGAGCCTCTCTTGCAGATCAATGGTTACGCCCGGTCTCTGCGCGAGAAAACCAGCTAGCACTTCCGGTAGGAATTCAGTGACGGCCGTAGTGTTGGCAAAGATCCGGATATGACCCGCCGAGTCTGTACCGTACTCGGTGAACTCAGCTTTTAGATAACCAACCTGACGCATGACTAGGCGCGCATGCTTAAACAGCCGCTGCCCTGCTTCGGTAAGCTCTACGCCCTTGCTGTCCCTGTAGAATAAGTGGCTGTTGAGCTGAGCTTCTAATGCCTTGATACGCATGCTAGCTGCTGCTGGAGAAATAAAAGCCTTACGGGCACCCTGGGTCAGGCTGGGCGCTTCGGCAATATGAATAAAAAGGCGCAGATCCGTAAGATCGAAGTGCATGTCATCCTACTCATGTGGCGATACACAAAAGAGCCCAGGTAGCAGTACTGGCCATGAGCGTTCATCCTGCCTTAACGCGGGGTTTTGTAAAAGCAGATTCCCAGAACGGCAGACCTTCTCCGATGATGACCTCATAGTCGGAACGGGAGAAAGTTGCCATGAGCGACATGGATTTGAATCAATGGGTCGGAAGGGTTGAAGAGGCCCATGATCAGCTCAGTTTTAATCTGCTCAAGCGAATCGCCGCAACCTTTGGTGAAGATACTCCTGCTCATGGTGAAACTCTCCCGCTTCTCTGGCAGTGGTGCTTTTTCCAGGAACCGCTTCCCGAGCCAGCCCTAGGAGAGGATGGCCATCCAGCACGAGGTGGTTTTCTTCCTCCTGCCGATAATCGCAACCGAATGTGGGCGGGTGGCCGTCTTGAGTTCTTCGAGCCGCTTAGAGTGGGCAGTGACGCTTCCCGAGTTTCTACTATCAAGCAAATACAAGAGAAGGAAGGGCGTACCGGCAAACTGCTGTTTGTTACCGTGCAACATGAGTACGTGCAGAACGGCCAGGTATGTATTCTCGAGGAACAGGACATTGTTTATCGCGAGCCGAATCCACCCCGGGCTGGTGGCGCTGAGCCTTCACCCAAGGGGCAGTGGAGCGAGACGGTTATACCTACACCCACCTTACTCTTTCGTTATTCGGCAGTGACCTTTAATGGTCATCGAATTCACTATGACTATCCCTATGCTACCGAGACGGAAGGATATGCAGGACTCGTGGTTCATGGCCCCCTGATAGCCGCCCTCACTCTGCGCGCCTTTGCGCGAGCCCATCCCGAGGCACGTATTCGCCGCTTTGCTTACCGTGGGGTCAGACCGTTGATCTCGCCATCTCCTCTTGAGCTGACAGGTTGCGTCCAGACTGCCGGCAAGGCGCAGCTCTGGGCAGGTAATGAGGGAGGAGTGGTTCAGCAGGCTGAAGTTGAATTTGACGGTTGAGTTGACTGGGCATGCAAACACACCCATTCCATCAGAATAAGGCAAGGCCATGAACCCGAACAGAAATGAAGAACTCAATGCCATACGTGAAGGCGTTCGCGCGTTGTGTGCTGAATTCGATGCAGCTTACTGGCGCAGGATCGACGAAGAAAAGGGGTTTCCCGAGGCCTTTGTCAGAACACTGACTGAGGCAGGCTGGTTAGCAGCGATGATTCCAGTTGAATATGGTGGCTCTGGCCTAGGGCTTTCAGAGGCCTCTGTGATTCTTGAGGAAGTCAATCACAGCGGCGGTAACTCCGGGACTGTACACGGACAGATGTACAACATGTTTACTTTGCTTAAGCATGGCAGCGAAGAACAAAAGCAACGATACCTGCCCAAACTTGCCAGTGGTGAGCTGCGGCTCCAGTCCATGGGAGTGACTGAGCCCACTACAGGTACGGACACCACCAAGATCAAGACCACAGCCGTCAGGCAGGGCGATAAATATGTAATCAACGGTCAGAAGGTTTGGATTTCCCGCGTTCAGCACTCGGATTTAATGATCCTTCTGGCTCGCACTACCCCACTGGCTGACGTCACGAAGAAGTCAGAAGGCATGTCCATTTTCATCGTTGACCTACGAGAAGCCATTGGCAGCGGCCTGACTGTACGGCCAATTCCCAACATGGTTAACCATGAAACAAACGAGCTGTTTTTCGACAATCTTGAGATACCGGCGGAAAACCTTATTGGCGAGGAAGGCAAGGGGTTTAGGTACATCCTTGATGGGCTCAACGCCGAGCGCACACTTATTGCTGCAGAGTGCATTGGTGATGGGCGTTGGTTCGTCGAGAAAGCATGCGCTTACGCCCGGGACCGGGTGGTGTTCGGCCGGCCTATCGGGCAAAACCAGGGTGTGCAGTTTCCTATTGCAGAAGCGCATATCGAAATCGAAGCGGCAGACCTGATGCGCTGGCGAGCCTGCAAGCAATATGACCGCGGCCTCAATGCTGGTGCGAGCGCCAATATGGCTAAGTACTTGGCGGCCAAGGCTTCCTGGGAAGCAGCCAATGCCTGCCTGCAAACTCATGGCGGTTTCGGGTTTGCCTCTGAGTACGATGTAGAGCGTAAATTTCGCGAAACACGGCTCTATCAGGTTGCCCCCATCTCGACAAATCTCATCCTTTCCTATGTAGCCGAGCACTTGCTTGAGCTGCCGCGTAGCTTCTGAGGAATTGACCATGAGCCATACCCGAGCACTGGCCAGTTTTCTTGCTGAACTTGCTTATGAGCACATTCCAGCCTCCGTACTTGACCGAACCGAGGAGTTATTTCTGGACTGGATGGGTTCTGCCCTGGCAAGTCAGGGTGCTCATCCAAGTCCGCTGTTTGAGCGATATGCAGAAATGATGGGCCCAGGCGAAGGGCCTTCAGGAATATTGACCAACGGTAAAGGCACTTCGGCTTATTTTGCCGCTCTTGTAAACGCTGCAGCGTCCCATCTTGTAGAACAGGATGACTTGCATAACAGCTCGGTATTGCATCCGGCTACTGTCGTGTTTCCCGCTGCACTGGCAGCGGTCGAGGAGGGTGGATACACCGGCCGTGAACTACTGCTAGCGTCAATCGCGGGGTATGAGGCCGGCATCAGGATCGGAGAATTCCTGGGTCGTTCGCACTATAGAATTTTTCACACTACTGCAACGGTAGGCACACTGGCTGCAGCCATTGCGGTAGGGAAGCTGTTTAGGTTCGATCAAGAGCAGTTCCTAAACCTGTTAGGTAATGCTGGTACGCAGGCAGCCGGTCTATGGGAGTTCCTGCGGGACGCTGCCGATTCCAAGCAGCTTCACACGGCCAAGGCGGCAGCTGATGGGTTACTGGCTGCCTATATGACCCGCGAAGGCCTGACCGGAGCCCGTAACATACTTGAAGGGCCACAAGGCATTGCTGCCGGGATGTCTACGGATGCCAATCCCGCCAGACTGGCAGACCGGCTCGGCAGCCGTTGGGCCCTTACAGAAACCTCTTTCAAATTCCACGCCTCCTGTCGTCATACGCACCCCGCCGCGGACGCCTTGCTGGAATTAATGCAGCGTGAAAACTTGGTTCACAGCCATGTCGCTGGGGTTGTAGCACACGTCCATCAAGGTGCTATCGATGTTCTGGGGCGTGTCGTGATACCGCAAACGGTACACCAGGCGAAATTCCATATGGGTACGGTACTAGGATTGATTGCCGTATATGGCAAAGCTGGACTTACCGAGTTTCACTCCTACGCCCTGGCAGACCCCGCCGTGAAAGCCTTTGGTGAAAAGGTGGAAATGGTTTTAAGCCCAGAGGTCGATGATGCCTATCCTGCACGCTGGTTGGGAAGGATAACGGTTACCACTACTGATGGGCGCGTTCTGCACGCAGCGATCGATGAGCCCAAAGGAGATCCAGGCAATACGCTTTCACGTCCTGAGCTTGAGGATAAGTTTCGGCGCCTGATTGATTTCTCTGGCGCACGGACGCCGGATCAGGGAGAGGACTTGATCCAGGCCGTGTGGTCGATACGCGACCGCTCCGATCTTTCTATCCTGACGAGGTGCTGATTATGGCAAGCATCACTAACCAAGAGCGTCCCCTGGACGGCGTTACCGTTGTGAGTCTTGAGCATGCCATCGCAGCACCCATCTGCACCCGGCAACTCGCGGACATGGGTGCACGCGTGATAAAGGTTGAACGGCCCGGTGTGGGGGACTTTGCCCGTGGCTATGACACCCGCACCAATGGTCTTGCCTCACACTTTGTATGGACCAATCGCTCCAAGGAAAGCTTGAGCCTTGACCTCAAGGCGGAGGGGGCAGGGCAGGTTATCGAAGCACTACTGGCGAAGGCAGACGTATTGGTTCAAAACCTTGCGCCGGGTGCAGCGGCACGCGTTGGATTGAGCTTTGAGGCGCTGCATGAGCAATTTCCTCGACTCATCGTGTGCGACATATCTGGCTATGGAGCCGGTGGGCCCTATGAGAACAAGAAGGCCTATGATCTCCTGATCCAGGGTGAAGGCGGCTTTCTGTCGGTAACAGGCGGGCCTGGAGAGGAAGAAATTGCCAAGGCAGGCTGTTCCATTGCTGATATCGCGGCGGGCATGTATGCGTTTAGTGGGATTCTCTCGGCACTGTTGCTGCGTGGGCGTACAGGCAAAGGCAGTCAGGTGGATGTCAGCATGCTGGAAAGCCTGGTGGAATGGATGGGGTACCCCATGTACTACGCGTACGAAGGCGCCGAGCCGCCGCCACGCGCAGGCGCGTCTCATTCTACTATCTACCCCTATGGGCCTTTTCCCTGCAGAGAGGGTGGGACCGTTATGCTGGGTCTACAAAACGAACGAGAATGGGCGGCGTTTTGTGAAAAGGTCCTGCGCCAGCCAGAACTTCAGACTGATGAGCGATTTTCCGCCAATTATCGACGCACAGCCAATCGGCAACCGCTACGAGACATTATTGTCGAGACCTTTGCACAGCTCACTGTTGAGCAGATTCTTGAGCTCCTGGAAGATGCGCAGATTGCCAGTGCCAAGGTTAATGACATGCATGGCGTATGGGCTCATCCACAGTTGCGCGCACGCCAGCGATGGGTGGAGGTAGACAGTCCCCAAGGGAAGCTGCCTGCATTATTGCCTCCTGCTACCAACAATGCCTTCACCGCACGTATGGATCCCATACCGGCCCTGGGAGAGCACAGCCAGGCGATTCTTGCCGAACTTGGCTTCACGAGCCAGGCGATCGAGCAGCTTAAGCAGGCGGGGACACTATGACTCCCTTTTTAACAGGTCCGGTAAGAAGCGCCCTGTTTGTTCCTGGCAACCGCCCTGAGCGCTTTGGCAAGGCATTGGCAGCCGGAGCAGATTGCGTAATCGTCGATTTCGAAGATGCGGTAGAGGAAAACCAAAAGCCCCAGGCTCGCCAAAACCTGGAAGCGTTTCTGCTCCAGAACCAGGACGTCAGAATAGCAGTGCGCATCAATGCACCGGGCCATGTTGAGCAGGCAGCAGACATCAGGTTTTGTTCTGCTCACCCTGCGGTGGCTGCAATTGTTCTTCCCAAGGCCGAAACCGCAGCACAGATCGAAGCACTAGCCACCGCCGGTAAACCTGTCTGGCCCCTCATTGAGACTGCTCGTGGCCTTTTGGCGCTACCTGAAATTGCCGCAAGCGCAGGCGTTGAACGATTGACGTTTGGTGCTCTGGACCTGGCCGTTGATCTGGGGTTAAGGGAGGCGGGGGAGGGCATGCAGAAAGTCTTTGATCAGGTCCGTTACTCGCTGCTTGTTCATTCAGTAGGCAGGGCGCTGGCGCCTCCTTTGGATACGGTATTTGCTGATATTGGCAATCCCGAGGGGCTTGCGAGTGCTGCATTAAACGCTCGGGACATGGGGTTTGGTGGTTTGCTGTGTATCCATCCCACCCAGGTGGACACTGTTCATCAGATATTTCAGCCCAGTGCCGATGAGATCGAATGGGCAAGACGGGTAATAGAGGCGGCGCGCTCCGGCGAGGGAGCCATACGCCTGGAAGGCAGGATGATTGATGCGCCTGTAATCAAGAAAGCTCAACGCCTGCTTCAAGGTCTGCAACAGGCAGACTAGCGTTCAACTCTCCAATACGCCTAGCGACAAGCAGATTCTCCTGAAGAAAAGCCGTTCGCATTCTGCGGACCTATGACAACAACAAAAGGAAAATGGCTATGCTCACGTTTACCCGGGTACTTCTCTGCGCCGTTCTGCTCGCAATGGCGGGTCTGGTCCAGGCCGCCGATCCCATTACGATCAAGTTTGCCCACGTGGTTGCTGACAATACGCCGAAGGGACAGGGCGCTTTGCTGTTCAAGAAGCTGGCCGAGGAGCGTCTGGCCGGCAAGGTACGAGTGGAGGTCTATCCGAACTCCTCATTGTTTGGCGACGGTAAGGAGATGGAGGCGTTACTGCTGGGTGATGTACAGATGCTTGCACCGTCGCTTGCCAAGTTCGAGCAATACAACAAAAAGATCCAGATCTACGATCTACCTTTTCTGTTCGACAATTTGGAGGCTGTCGATCACTTCCAGGCCGGAAAGGGAAAGGAGCTGCTTTTAGCCATGCAAGACAAGAATATTCTTGGACTAGCCTACTGGCACAATGGGCTTAAGCAGCTGTCGGCCAACAAGAAGATGGTTGAACCCAAAGATGCGCGCGGCCTTAAGTTTCGTGTGCAGGCCTCAAGTGTGCTTGAGGAACAATTCAAAGCCTTGCGCGCCAACCCTCGAAAGATGAGTTTTGCCGAGGTGTATCAGGGGCTCCAGACCGGTGTGGTCAATGGTACTGAAAACACTTGGTCAAATTATGAAAGCCAAAAGGTCAATGAGGTCCAGCCATTCTTTACGGAGTCAAATCATGGCCTGATCGACTACATGGTCATTACCAACGCCTCATTTTGGAAGGGGCTGACGCCGGAGGTGCGCGATGAGCTGGAAAAGATTGTGGCTGAAGTTACGCTTGAAGTGAACAGGCAGGCCGAGGCGTTGAATCAGAGTGCCAGGCAAAAAATTATCGATTCCAGAACCAGCCAGGTCGTCACATTGACACGTGAGCAACGCGAGAAGTGGCGCGAAACCATGAAGCCGGTCTGGAAGACGTTTGAAAGCGAAATTGGTACAGACCTGATCAATGCTGCTCAAGCCTCAAACCAACAGGCTCAATAAATCTGATGCATGTCCGGCTCCTGCTGGACACAATACTTTCTCCCTGAGCGCTGTGTGAATGGGGTCGCGGTAGTGCTGTGCTGATTAGCCTGTCGAAGATACTCAACAGGCTAATTACCATAGTCAGCCTTAGCCTGCAGTAAATCCTCCATCGATTGGCAATATGACGCCTGATATCATTGATGAGGCCTGGCTCAGCAGAAACAGTATAGGCAGGACCACCTCTTGGGGCTCGGCGAACCGCCCCAGGGGTATCCTGGAAAGCATGGCGCTGGCTTTTGCCGGGTCACTCCAGCCCACCCTTGCCATAGGCGTCAGGGTTACGGTGGGGTTCACGCTGTTGACCCTGATATTATGAGGGCCAAGCTCTGCACAGAGTACGCGTGTCATCGCATCCATGGCTGCCTTTGATGCAGAGTAGCCCAGATGGTCTGGCAGTGAGGCTATAGCGGCCTGGCTCGAAACATTAACAATTGATCCACCGTTGCCCTGATCGATCATACGACGTGCAACCAGTTTGCTCACAAGCGCCGTGGCGCGCGCATTGACTGCCATCATCTGGTCAAACGCGAGGGCAGTGACCTCCGTAGCGGGTTCAAGTATCGCTATTCCAGCGCAGTTGACCAAACCGTCTACCTTGCCTAGCTGGTTTTCTATTTCTGCCAATCCACTCGGCTGTGCAAGGTCTGCTACAACGATGTCGCATGAGGTTTTTTGTCTTAGCTCGTTGAGTTGCTCAGCGTTACGACCTATAGCCAGTACCTGAGCGCCCTCGGCACGGAGAGCCTCGACGCAGTACCAGCCAATACCGCTACTCGCCCCGGTGACCACGATGGTTTTGTGCGCCAGATCATCAAACATTTGCTGCCCCTTGTTGTGTCATCACAATCTCTGGCCCCACGCCTGCCAGGCGCACCGGCCAATGCTGGTTTGGCTATCAGGCCCGGTGGTACATCGCATCTACCTGTCCTACATAGCGTTGGTAAGCGTGCTCATAAGCTGCAACGGCAGCAGGCGCAGGCTGGATCGCTCCGGTGTCGTCAAACGCTACGAGGCGCTCACATAGCGATTCGAGCGATACCTCACAGGCGCTGGTGCGGCTCAAATCGCACCAGGCAGCCTGAATGGCCCCGCCCAGGGCAGCGGCTTCGCCTATCAGGGGGCAGACGACGCGGGTATCCATCACATCCGCTACCATTTGCCTCCATACTGCGCTCCTGGCCCCTCCGCCGATAAGGCGCACCTCCTCGCTCCGGATGCCAGCGCTGCGCAGGAGATCCAGACCATAGCGCAAGCCAAAGGTCGCGCCTTCCATTACCGCCCGACACAGGTTGGCAGGACGAAGATTGTGTGCGCTCAGTCCAAGCAGACTGCCGGTTGCATCGGGCAAGGCTGGCACTCGCTCGCCTCCCAGAAACGGCAGCATGCTTATTCCATCAGAGCCGATGGGCGCCGCTTGGGCTTCTGCGTTGAAGCGGGGCAGGTCAAAGTCAAACATGGCACGTACGGCGTTGGCTGCACCCGTTACGTTCATGGTGCAGATCAAGGGTAGCCAGCCGTTAGTGGATGAGCAAAAGGGCGCCACCAGCGAAGAAGGCTGACGCGGTGCACAACGGGAGTAGGCATACAACGCGCCTGAGGTGCCCAGGCTTAAGGTGACCACGCCTTCTCTAATATTGCCTGTACCAATGGCGCCCATCATATTGTCGCCGCCACCGCTTGAGACGATTACGTCATCGGCAAGGCCCAGCTCCCGGGCGATTTCAGTGCGCACTCGACCAACTGGCTCATGGGACTCGATTAAGGAGGGCAGCGCCTGTGTCAGGCGGCCGGATGTATCGATCAGCTCAAGTACCTGTGGCGCCCAGCGGCGAGAGCGGATATCGAAATAGCCAGTCCCGGACGCATCACCGTACTCAGCAGCTTTCCGACCGCTAAGCCAATAATTGAGATAATCATGGGGAAGCAGGATATGGTTGATATGGGAGAAATGATGCGGTTCGTGCTCTTTGAGCCACAATAACTTTGAGAGGGTATAGCCTGTAGCGGGTACTAGTCCAAGCTGCTCCATTGCCCCCTGTTCACCGCCCAGCCGCGCAAGCAGCTCGGCATTTTGTGGGGAAGTTTCCGTATCGCACCAGAGCTTCGCAGGTCGAATAACCCTGTGCTCGGCATCCAGCACTACCAGGCCGTGTTGCTGACCGGATACGCCTATAGCGCGAATAGCGCGGGCATTGATGGCTGAGGTTTCCAAGGCCTGACGGTAAGCGCTAAGAAACGCATCGATCCACTCCTGTGGCTCCTGTTCGCGACGGCCATTGGCATGGCTGATTAGCCCATGTGGTGCATAGCCCTCACCACACAGGCGTCCCTGGTCCAGATCCACAATCACCACCTTGGTGCCCTGTGTGCCGCAATCAACCCCTAGGTATATGCTCATTTGCTTTGTCCTTTTGTACCGGCCAGGCCCAGGTTAACCGGGCGGCGTTGCGGCTAATGTCTGCTCAAGGCATGCATGGAGGGTTTCAGGGCCTGGTAGATTGCACAGTACTGCTCGAACATGCGGTCGTAGATGGCCTTGTTTGCAGGATCAGGTTGCGCGCGGGCGCGTAGCGTTCGCCACTGGCGTGCCTGTGTCAGGTTGTCAACTGCGCCTATCGCCAGCGCAGCGAGTATCGCACCTCCCAGCGGTGCTTCTACCTGTTCCTCAATCGTCATGACGGGATATCCCGTCACATCGGCAATGATCTGCATCCAGAGGTCCGAGGCAGCTGCCCCGCCCACAACGATCAGTTCGGGATCAAGCCGGACTGCACCCTGCTGCCCACACTCCATGTTGTGGCGCAGCGCGAAGGCCAATCCTTCTAAAACTGCACGATAGAGATGGGCCTTGGTATGAAACAAGGTCAGGCCAACATAGGCACCTGTCGCTCTGGCATCCCAGATTGGACTACGCTCGCCCATCAGATAGGGCAGAAACACGACCCCCTCGGCACCCGCAGGGGTCATGGCCGCCTCAAGCTCCATCAGTTCGTGTACGTCTGTTCCGGGAAGCAAGGCCGCTGCCTGCTTCTCCATGGCGCAGAACTGGTCACGAAACCAGCTGATGGATGCACCGGCTGTAATAGCTCCGCCAAATATGTAGAGATCTTTTAGTCCGTTATAGACATAGGGCATGCTGACCAGCCCGTTGCGTGCATGCGTTGACTGATTGATGAATCCCCAGCACATGCTGGTACCGATCATGGCGACATGGTTTCCAGGTTCCATTACACCAGCGGCGAGCGTTGCCATTGCCGCATCGATACCGCCCGCCACTACTTTTGTCCCTGCCTGCAGGCCTAGCCGCTGCGCAGCTTCAGGCAGGAGATGGCCAATTACCTCACTGGGCTCTACCAGCCTAGACGGCATTAGCGCGGGATCAATACCAAGCGCCTCCAGCAAAGCCTGCGACCAGCTGCGCGCCTCGATGTCGTAAATGCCCCCGATATTACCGGCTGAGCAGTGATCAACAATCAACTGCCCAGTAAGGTGATAGTGGACGTAGCTGTTTGGCGGCAGCAGATAACGCGTCCTTGCCCAGATCTCGGGTCGATGGCGCTTGAGCCACAGCATCTTGGTGTAGCCATAGTAGCTGTCCACCCCATTGCCTGTGATGCGCTGCAGCATTTCTATATCTACATTCTGCCTGACCCAGTCGACCTCCTCATGGGCGCGCCGGTCCATCCAGATCAGACAGGGATGTAACGGCTTAATAGTCTCGTCGACGGGTATACCCGAGCCGCCATAAAGGCTGCTCACACAGATTGCGGCGATCTCATGAACAGGCACTCTGCCCTTGGCAACCACCGCCGCGGTCGCCTCATACACGGCCTCCAGCCATACCTCAGGCCACTGTTCCGCCCACATCGGACGGGGCTGGTCGACCCGGTAGGCTGCAGACGCCTGGGCGATAAGGCGACCTTCGGTAGACATCAGCAAGGCTTTGGTGCTTTGTGTACCAACATCCACTCCGATTACATACTGCATGACCGTTGTCCCTGAAGAAGCACAGGCTCTGCACGCGAGCCGATACGCAATGAGAGAGGCGTTGTTATTTATCGCGGCTGCGACTGATGTAAATTGCCAACAGTATGATGCCGCCCTTGATAACGTTCTGGACGTAGGGCAGTACGCCCATCAGGTTGAGTCCATTGTTCAGCACGCCCAGCATCATGGCGCTGATAAGTGTTCCTACAATGGCGCCTCGGCCACCCGCAATGGCTGTGCCGCCGAGCACTACTGCGGCAATTGCATCGAGTTCAAACCCAACGCCGGCGTTGGGCTGGCCACTCATGAGGCGTGACGTCAGGACAATGCCCGCCAGCGCCGCGGTAAGACCACTCAAGGTGTAGACCAAAAGCTTGTAGCGTGAAACGCGGACACCGCTCAGGCGCGCAGCCTCTTCGTTGCCACCAATGGCGTAGATGTATCGACCAATCGGGGTCTTGTTGAGCAGGATGAATGCAAGGATATAGACCACCAGCATGACAAGGATCGGTAGCTGAAGGCCAAAGATCTCTCCGCGTCCCAGAAAGGCGAACCCCTCGGGTAAACCAGAGATGGGATAGCCTCCCGTGTAGATCAGGGCCAGGCCACGGGCAATACCCATGGTTGCCAATGTCACAATGATTGGCGGCATTTTGGCATAGGCGACAAACAGGCCATTACCCGCCCCAAACAGGGCGCCAACCAGCAGCCCGGCCAGAACTGCCAGTTCAACCGGAAAGCCGGCGATCATAAGGCCTGCGGTAAGGGTGCCGGAAAGCGCCATGACAGGCCCCACCGAGAGATCAATGCCGCCGGTGAGAATCGCACAGGTCATGCCAACCGCAATGATGGCAATGATCGAGACCTGGCGCGCGACGTTGCTGAGGTTGTTGGCGGTAAGGAAGTTGTCATTGACTAGGGCCATGACAACAAAGATCACAATAAAGCCAATCAGAGGATAAAAAACCGGCGACTTGCGCCACCTGCCAAGTTGCGCGTTCATCTTTAAGCTCCCCTGGCCCTGGACTTTGGTCTCGGTGACATTGCCCATTTCATGCCCCTCCCGTTGCATAACGAATGATATTGCTGGAATCCACCGCATCGCCTGCCAGGGTTTTCACTATGCGTCCCTGCCTGAACACAGCCACCCGGTCGCTTACCCCAACCACTTCGGGCAATTCCGATGAGATCATGATGATGGAGATGCCCTGGTTGGTGAGAGCTCGCATCAAGCGATAGATCTCGGCCTTGGCACCTACATCTATACCCCGTGTGGGCTCATCAAAAATCAATACCTTGCAGTTGTGATTGAGCCAGCGTGCAATGACTACTTTTTGCTGATTGCCACCGCTGAGGTTACCCACCGGACACTCATGGTCAGGGGCCTTGACCCTTACCTTGCGCATCAGGTCATCAACCACCTGGCCTTCATGGCTACGGTTGATGATGAAACCTACGTCGCAATGCTTGGCCAGGTTGTTAAGCGTGATGTTTTCGCGGATGGAGAAGGGCAGGACCAGCCCTTCCGTCTTGCGGCTTTCCGGTAGCAATCCTATTCCGCAATTAAGGGCATCCGCAGGTGACTTGAGGCTTTCGGCACGGCCGTTGACCAGCACGTCCTTACGATGGACCGGCGTTGCGCCAAGCAGCCCCAACGCAAGTTTTGTACGTCCAGAGCCAACCAGACCTGCAAATCCAAGAATCTCGCCTCGGTGCAGGGTAAAGCTGTTGACCGGTGCCTCTCGAGTCAACTGTATGGCGCGAACGTCAATCACAACCTCGCTTGTAGTGTGCAGCGCTTTGGGCGGAAAGTTGTTTTCGATCTTGCGGCCAACCATCATTTCCACCAGGTCATCCACATCAGTAGATCTGACCTCGCATTCCCCCACCAGGCACCCGTCCCGAAGTACGGTTATCCGATCGCAGATCTCATAGATCTCATCCATATGATGGGAGATGAAAATCATGCCAACACCTTGCGATTTAAGCTCACGCATGATGTTGAACAAATGGTCGGCTTCGCTGGGCGTGAGGGTGGCTGTAGGCTCGTCCAGTACCAGAATTCGGGCCTCCAGTGACAGTGCCTTGGCGATCTCGACAAACTGCTGCTCGGCAACGCTGAGATGGCTAACCGGCTCGGTCAGATCAATAGTGACGCCAAGACGTTGGAAAAGCGCCTCGGCTTTCTTGCTCATCGATGTGCTATCCAGCATCCCAAACCGATTGGTTATCTCACGGCCAAGAAAGATGTTTTCGGTGGCCGTAAGATAGGGAATCAGACTGAACTCCTGAAAGATGATCCCGACGCCAGCCTTGATGGCATCATGGTAGGTATGAAAGTGCTGCTCTTTACCGTCGATGGCAATCGATCCGGCATCAGGCGAGTAAATGCCGCACAGGATCTTCATGAGCGTCGACTTGCCTGCACCGTTCTCACCAAGCAGGGCATGAATTTCTCCTTCGCGAAGCTGCAGGCTGATATCGGTCAGCGCTTTAACGCCAGGAAAAGATTTTGAGATATGGTCGAGCGTAAGGAGACTGGACATGGTTATGTACCTTTAGGATCGTTTAACCGCGCCTGTAGCTGCCATCTGCAGACGGGGCGATCAGAAGAGGCCTACCAGCTAAAGCCGGCCGCTTTTTCTCTATCGATCAAAGACACATCAACCGGGACTGCGGCTGGAACCTTGGACCCCCAGTGCTTGGCAAGAGCTATACCCAGACCTAGACGAACCTGGTCCCGTGGGTATTGAGCACTGGTGGCAATAAACTTGGAGTTTGCTTTCTGGATGGCCTTGATGGCTTCGGGCGCACCATCGACGCTTACCAGCTTGATATCCATGCCGCTGGATTCAATGGCTGTCAATGCACCCAGTGCTCCAGTGTCGTTAACACTGAATATGCCTGCCAGATTAGGGTTGGCCTGCAGCATGTTCTCGGTTACGGTCATCGCCATATCCCGTTCCTGCTTGCCATTCTGCTTGGCAACAATCTTGACGTCCTTGAATTCCTTGACGGCATCATTACAGCCACGCACGCGTTCAAGAATCGGTACAACAGGAATACCATCCAAAATGGCGACTTCACCTTTGCCGCCTAGTTTTTCAGTCATGTACTTACAGGCCATGTAACCAGCATCATAGTTTTTGGACCCGACAAAGGAGTCCAACGGGCCTTCAGCCTGGGCATCAATCGCAACGGTTACAACGCCTGCCTTGTGGGCTGAGATGACAGCTGACTGAACCCCAACAGAGTCTGCGGGATTCAGGAGAAGGATGTTGATGCCACGCTGCAACATGTCTTCGACATCGTTGATCTGCTTGGATACGTCATGGTGAGCATCAGTAACAATCACCTCGGCGCCAATGGTTTTCGCAGCCTGCTCCAGCGATTCCTTCATGGTCACGAAGTAGGGATTGTTCAGCTCCTGAAGAGACAGGCCAATCTTGAGCGTGTCTGCCTTTGCCAATGGGATCAGCGCTGCCGTGCAGCAGGCGCCCAGGAGGAGAGAGACCAGTTTGTTATTCTTGGAAGTCTTCATGGGTTTACCTTTGGTTATTGTTATACGGCAAAATGTAGACGTTTACATTTCTACTCGGAGCTAGATAACTCTATCTGGAGGAGACCTAGTCGCTATGACTAAATAACCCAGTCCAGTCGTAAATGTTAACGTGTACATTTATCGAACCTAGCATGTGCAATTTTGCTTTGCAATAGCTCGTCAAGACGAATGTCGTGACCACTAGGCGGTCCGCTAATATTGATATAATGCGTAAGTTCGCGCAGTAACAGGGTAATCCATGACAAAGCCAGGCAAAGCGACTATTACTGATATCGCAAGACGCGTGAACATGACGACCGTTACCGTCTCACGTGCATTGAACCAGCCGGAAAAAGTAAAAAAGGAAACGCTTGCCCAGATCCTTGAGGTTGCTCGCGAACTCAACTATGTGCCCAATGCCTTTGCGCGTCACCTGAAGAGCCGCGAGAGCCGCTTGATTGGCCTGATCACGGCTAGCCTGGATAACCCGTTCTATGGGGAAATTATCAAGGCTATTACCCGTGAGGCCAAAAAGAAAAATTACTCGCTGCTGCTTTTTGATACCGATGGCTCTCCAGAACTGGAAGCTCGCGCAGTCGATACACTTCTGAGCTACCAGGTATCAGGAATCATCTTGTCAGTTATCTCTGATGATGATGACTACCAGCCAGCCTATTTGCCCAAGCTTGAGATGACCAGAATCCCGGTTGTCCAGATCGATCGCAAGCTAAGCGGTGCTCCCTTTGCAGGCGTTTATCTGGAAAACGAGGAGAGCGGTTATCAGGGCGCCCGTACCCTCTTGAACCAAGGGCATCGGCATATTCTGGTGGTGGGAGGGCCGGAGCGATCCAATATCACCCTTTCCCGGCTCAAGGGGATCCGCCGCGCACTGGGGGAATGTCCGGATCCTACCCAATTGGATGTATTGTATGGTGACTATACCCGAGAGCCCGCACTTGACGCCGTCAGTACCTATTTGGCCAGTGGCAAACGACCAGACGCCATCTTTGGATTGAATATCCTTATCACTCTGGGCAGCCTTGAGGCGATGCGTCAGCATGGGTTCAGTCGGACGGATATCGGGCTTTTCAGCATAGACCACGTACCTTACGCGGACCTGTATGGTGATCCGATTCCCTGTGTGAGCCATGATACCTTTCAGGTAGGGCTCAATGCAGTCAACATGCTGTTGCGCAAAATTGATAATCCCGAGTACCAGCCAGTGGATCAAATCATCAAAGGCGAGCTGAAGACTTGACCGGAGAGGGAAGTGTCTGGCGAGCCTGAGTCCGCTGCTGGATGTAGAAAGGAGGCGCTCGGGGCATACGTCATCACTGCCTGTGCCCCGCGCTGAATGCTCTCTTGGTTTCGTAAGGCTTCCAAGACAATCTACAACTAGCCAGGCGCCAACTGAATGTCTGTAGCGCTTGCGACAGGAGACCTTATCAAGTCCGTGCCGTGAACAGAGCGCTACTTGTCAACCTGTAGAGCTCATGCTAGGTTCGATTAATGTTGACGTTAACATTCATGGGTAGCGATACGCATATGCCATGATTTTGGATTTTTCTGCCCCTCTATGTAAACGTTAACATTGTGTTTGGTACAAGCTTGACATCTCTTTGCAAGGAGGTGATGCCAGGCATGCTAAGCACTACGGCTGTGGCGTCTCGGTTCTGCGCATCGACAAGACATTGGTTACGCCAGACCGATCAACAATAAAAATCGCCTTGTCCTGCAAGGCTGCTGCTAAAAACAAGGATAAATACAATGGCAAACGAGTTAGATGGCAAAGTCGCTGCGGTGACCGGGGCGGCATCTGGTATTGGCTTGGCTAGCGTCGAGGCAATGATTAGCGCAGGCGCCCGTGTAGTTCTAATCGATCGAGACGAGGAGGGGTTGAGAAAAGCTTGTGACAGGCTAGGCGACTCAGCGATTCCTCTAGTCATTGATCTGCTCAACCCGGAGAGTTGCGCCTCGCTTTTGCCAGGTGTTCTGGAAAAGGCAGGGCAGCTGGATATTTTCTATGCCAATGCGGGTAGCTATATCGGTGGGGATCTGTTGGAAGCAAACTCGGCAGGCATCGATCGCATGCTCAACCTCAACGTCAATGCAGTAATGAAAAATGTCCACGATGTGCTCCCTCATATGATTGAGCGCGGCACCGGAGATATCGTGGTAACCGGGTCAGTTGCAGGGCATTTCCCCGTATCCTGGGAGCCTGTCTATGCTGCGTCCAAATGGGCGGTCAACTGCTTTGTCCAGACTGTACGGCGTCAGGTCAACAAACATGGTATTCGTGTCTCGGCGGTTTCTCCCGGTCCTGTTCTGAGCGCCCTGCTGGCTGACTGGCCGGAGGAGAACCTCAGAAAAGCCAAGGAAAGCGGCAGTATCATCGAACCCAAGGAAGTTGCAGATGCTGTCATGTACATACTGACGCGACCACGTAATGTCACTATCCGCGACATGATTGTGCTTCCATCCGCCTTTGATATGTAAGTACAACCTCTACTGGATTGATCCCGTGGTACATCTGTCGGGATCAATCCAGCCTCACATTGCAAGCGTAAAGAGTCATCCAATTGCACTTGCGTCGTTAGAGCCGTTAACCGCATTTATTTCCTGCATAGATTCGTAAGGCAGCCCTGCTCTCAGGCTTGGTAGGGAATAATGAGCAGCTACTACCTGACCGTGACATACACGCCTGGAGCCTTTGCAGGTTAAAGGAGGCATCTGTTCAGGCAATCCGTTATTGCCTGTCCATGATCGCCTCCTTTTACTCTAAAGCTCGATGTGTACTCATCAGAACGTGAGTATCAGGTATGGCGTGCTACATGGCCGAATGGCCATGCGCTTATCAGCTATACCGTACGATTACATCGTCAATAGCGAGACTGCATCCAGAAGGTGCTAATGCCTAGCGAAGGAGCTATGTTCTTCTAGCCTGCAGGCGCAATGGGGGTGGCTGAATGCGCTAGGCGATCTCACATTACCTGAGCTTTATTTTCTCGAGTAGCGTTTCATACGAAGCGCTGCTTAATCCACCGTAGTAACGGCAGATTTCCAGATGCTCCTGAATCGGGGGCGTAATTTCAGTAGGATCCTTTGACCAGTGCTCAAACAGTGCTATTACCATGTTGCGTAACACAGAGCCGTCATGGATGGATTGGTCCTGATACAGGATCCAGAGCATCCCCGACTCCCAATGCGAGGTAGCCTACTCTTGAGGCACGTCTTAAGAGTGCGGGCAATAAATCTTGTTGCTGGTCCGTTAGGGGTAAAGCATCTCATTACCAGATACTACAGCCAGAGGCCTCTACTCTAAGTCTCTTCAGGAGCTACCGTTAATTAATCAGACTCGCTTTGCTTACAGGCAACAAAAAACCCGCCGAAGCGGGTTCTTGTTGATCATACTCAACGTCCTGTCGAGTGCCATCCAGGCGACGATCAATCATCCTTGATCTCTCTGAGCACATCCTGTGCTGCAGTTGATGGGAGTAGATTACGGGCTTTACTGAAGGCGCAATAGAGTACCGTGTAAGCATTTAGCTATTCGTGCAGTTATGATCAATAGAAGCTTGACCTGCGGTAGCCAGTCTTTCTAAAGCTTTAGCAACATCCGACTGCCGTAAACATAGCTAGGCTGAGATTCAAGGACGCGTTATTAGGCGTTCTAAACCAAGTCAGCATTTCAATGCATATATAAACGCTCTAGGGCGCAATTTATCAAGGAGATATCCTCTTAAGTGTGGCTTTCGACGGTACGCAGGCATAGTAATGCCGCTTTTCTCAGGATGTGGTTCTTTACAGTATTGCACGCCACCTGGTTGGGCCACTCATGAGAAGCGCCATTGACCTGGGGCCGGCGGTCGGTTATCGAAGGGTAAGTAGCTGAAAGTAAGCAACATGGATCTTTTTATTAATGCTACCGCTGAGCCGCCAAGAGTTCGTCTCCACAAGCTTCTGCTATGAAAGGCAAGCATGCTACCTGTATGCGGCCTGAGCGTTACAACCCGGCCGCCTGGCGCTCGATGAGACAGGTTCACTCCTATCCAATAGAGACTGATGTCAGTCTGCAGCTTTGAATCCGCAAGGGGGCTTTATGTTGGCCCCTACGGCGGCTGAGCTCTGCATGTCTCAGGTTGGCTCGCCTGATCTGTGCAGCAGGGTTGCCCATTCTCACCGCGTACCACTCGACCAGGTTTTGAGCACCCACCAGCGAAGCCACATGCCTGGTAAGCGCCGTTTATCACACTGTAGTTCATTTAACTATGGAATTCGACCGAGTGCATCGGTTGATAAATGTGGTTATTCACGCTGACCGCCGTAGCCTGGATGTGCAGGCTATTCCCGGTTCGGCCGATGCAGGGCTATCTCATTCTGCTCTAACGAGCTTTGCAAATAAAGATTGAATAATCACAAAAAATGTTATTTAAATAACAAAAGATAGATGCCCTGGTAAGTCCGCCGGGACGGTTGAGGTCATAAGAACAATGAGCAAGATCGCAGTCATTGGCAGCAACATGGTCGACCTGATCACTTATGTCGATCGAATGCCCGAGCAGGGTGAGACACTCGAAGCACCGCGCTTTGCCATGGGGTGTGGAGGCAAGGGCGCTAATCAGGCGGCTGCCGCTGCACTGCTTGGCGCTGACGTGTTGATGGTCAGTAAGGTGGGTGATGATGCATTCGCTGACACCACATTGGCTAACTTCAAGCGCCTGGGGATCGATACCCGGTTTGTTGAGCGTGTGCCTGGTGTTTCAAGCGGTGTAGCACCCATTTTTGTTCAAGAGAACTCGCATAACAGCATCCTGATCGTTAAAGGTGCAAATGCGCATTTGGAGGCAGCTGATATTGATCGCGCCGAAGCAATATTGCGTAACTGCGCCTTGATCGTGTTGCAGTTGGAGATCAATTTGCCAAGCGTGTATCACGCCATCGACTTCGCGCATCGACATGCCATTCCTGTACTGCTCAACCCAGCCCCGGCTGTAGCAGGACTGAGTCGTAAACACCTGAGCCAGCTGAGCTTTCTAATTCCTAATGAAAGCGAGCTGGCCCTGCTGAGTGAGAAGCCCGTGAATTCGCCCCAGGCTGCTGCTCAAGCTGCACGCAGTCTGGTCGCCGAAGGCGTGCGCCACGTCATTGTTACCCTGGGCGAACAGGGCGCTCTTTATGTAGGGGAGGAGGGCGAGTGGAGGGTTGATGGGCACAAGGTACAGGCACGTGACACTAGCGGTGCAGGCGATGCCTTCATTGGCTGCTTTGCCCACCATTGGAGCCAGGATGGCAACATTCGGAAGGCAATGGAACAGGCCGTGGCCTATTCGGCCTGTTCAGTGACAGGCCTGGGTACTCAGTCCTCCTATCCAGATGCTACGACGTTTGCGCGCTTTGTTGCAGCTCTTAAGACTGGATCCTAACGATTTCCCAACGATTACCTGTGCATTTTGCGGAGAACAATAATGAACAAGCCTGCATTGCAACAAACCCCGGACGGATTCTATCTGAATCGTACTCCCTGGTTTGCCTTTCTGCTGCTGTGCTGCATTTTTGCCCTATGGGCCGCAGCAGCGAGCATGAACGACGTCCTCATTGCCCATTTCAAGAAAGCGTTTCTGCTCAGTGACTTTCAGACCGCCTTCGTTCAATCAGCGTTTTACCTTGGATATTTCTTTGTTGCCATTCCAGCAGCGCTGGTAGTAAGACGCTTTAGCTATAAGACTACCATCCTGATAGGCCTTATGCTTTACATGCTGGGTTGCACTCTGTTTTTCCCCGCCGCCTCTACCGCCAAGTACGGTATGTTCCTGATAGCGCTGTTTGTGATTGCTGCTGGCCTGTCATTTCTGGAAACCGCGTGCAATACCTATTCGACTCTAATGGGACCGCGCGAGTCCGGCACACGGCGACTCAATATCTCGCAAACCTTTCATCCCTTCGGCGCGATGGCAGGGGTATATGTCGGCAGCTTTGTGATGTTCAAGGAGACTGATGCAACACACGAGCAGCTGATTCAGATGAGTGCCACTGAGGCAGCCGTGCAGCAACTGCAAATGATCCAGTCGACCCTGTTGCCGTATAAATGGATGATTGCGGTTCTTGCCCTAATGTTTATTTTAATTGCCGTTACCCGCTTTCCTGCCTGTAAAGGGAACGGCCAGGCAACTGCAGCGAAAACCAGTATCATCCAAAGCCTTGGCCGACTGCGCCGTAACCCACGCTTTTGTCTTGGGGTGCTGGCGCAGTTCTTGTACGTAGGCGCACAAGTAGGTGTATGGAGTTTTACCATACGCCTGGCCATGCAAATGGGCGGCATGAATGAGCGCAGCGCCTCCTGGTTTTTATTGATTACCTTCGCTGCATATTTCGTGGGAAAGATGATTGCCAACCTGCTGATGCGCAAGATGCATCCGGCCAGGGTCCTGGCCTTGTATGGCGTTTTAAGTATCGCGTTACTGGCCTATACCGTTCTGGTGCCAAATATCACGGCAGTGTATGCCGCTGTAGGTGTTAGTGTGTTTCTTGGTCCCTGCTGGCCAACCATCTATGGCCTGACCATTGATGGTCTTGGCGAGGACACCAGTGTTGGCGGCTCGCTGTTGGTAATGAGCATTGTTGGCGGCGGTGTGCTGCCGATCTTCCAGGGTTTGTTAAGCGATGCCAATGGTGGGAACATGCAGATTGCCTATAGCGTACCGCTGCTATGCTTTGTCGTGATCGTCGCCTACGCCTTGTACTGCCTGCGTAAGCCGCGTGTTCTGGTCAGTGGCGCCAAGGTGGTGACATCATGAGTGATCAACACATGCACCTGCCACTGTACCCTGCGCTTTGGGGAGAGACCTCTCGGCTACTCCTCAAATCAAACAAATTCAGCGCACATGCCTGGACTTACCCCAGCGGGGTCAGGGCTCTCTCGCTTGAGAACAGTCGTGGGCGATTGGTGGTCCTGCCGTGGCAAGGGCAAATGATCTGGACGGCCGAATTCGACGGCCAGACGCTGACCATGCACAACATGTTTCATCAGCCGCGGCCGAGTTCAAGTGTGATCGGCACCTATGGCTGCTTCATGTTCCATAGTGGCCTGCTGCGCAACGGATGCCCAGCCCCCGAGGATGATCACGCGCTGCATGGCGAGATGCCCTGCGCGCCAATGGACAGTGCCTGGCTTGAGGTGGGTGAGGATGAGCAGGGCACCTACCTGCGTTTGGCAGGTGAATACGAATATGTACAAGGCTTTGGTGATCATTACCGGGCCACCCCCAGCGTGACCTTACGTCCGGATAGCGGCCTGTTCGGGATCGGCATGCATGTGCTCAACCTGGCGGGCAGGCCTATGGAACTGATGTACATGGCGCACATGAATTACGCCTATGTTGAAGGTGGGCGCCTGTTTGAGCCGCTCGGCTGCGGCCGCACACGGGTCCGGGCAAGCGTACCCGCCCATGTACGCCCGACGCCTGCCTGGACCGCTTACATGGCTGAGCTAACGGCTGACCCCGCACGCCTGCAGGTGCTTGACTCTCCAGCGCTGTACGATCCGGAGGTGGTCTGCTTTTTTGAGGATGTACCCAGTGACGACCGCAGTCACGCCCACTTTTTTCTTGAGCATCCTGACGGCGCAGCGTTTTATACCAGTTACAACCCACAACAATTTAATCATGCTGCGCGTTGGATACTGCATAACTCTGACCAACAGGTGGCGGCGTTTGTCCTGCCTGCCACCTGTGAACCCGAGGGCTACAAAGCAGAATTGGCTAAAGGCAACGTGCGCCGCCTCGAACCGGGAGCTCATGCAGAGTTCAGGCTTAACACCGGTTATTTGAGCCCTGCTGAGCGGAGTGCATTTCAACCTTGAGTGCCCTAGATTACCAACTGCGCGCCTCCGGCCTCAATTGCCTCACGGTAGGCGCGCGGAATCTTCTTGTCGCTCACGACGTAATGGAAGTCGCTCAGCGCGCCAAAATGGGCGGTGCGAACTGCATCGAATTTGGAGTGGTCAGCCAGCAGCAGGCGTTGCTGGGCTTGACGTATCACCTTCTTCTTGACCTCCACCTCATGAAAATTAAAACAGGTGACACCAAAATCCAGGCTTACACCGGCTGCTGATACAAAGGCCCAACTCAGGCGCACCCCGTCCAGAATGCTGGCTTCCGCATGGCTTTCAAAGACCTGATTCTTACGGTGGAAGGTGCCGCCACACAAGACGATATTGCATCGGGGCTTTAGCTGGAGCTTAAGCAGCACATTCAAGGAATTGCACACGGCTGTGAACTCAAGATCGTCAGGAAGAAAATCGACGACGAAAGGGATGGTTGTACCACAGTCAAAGAATACGGTATCCCCAGGCTGGATAAAGCTGGCAGCGAGCTTGCCGATGCGCCGCTTTTCTTCAACGTGGCGAGTGTCTTGTTCGCTGACTCGGTAGTCGCCTGGTTCCAGATCGTCTCGAGCGCGGGTGATATAGCCACCGAGCAGGCGGAGTTGATCGGGATGCCTCATCAGGTCACGCCGCAGGGTCATCTCGGAGACTTCAAGAAGAGAAGCCATCTCACGGAGATGGATCGCCTTCTGGTCTTGCAGGGCTTGCTGGATAAGCTTGATTCGATCTGTCTTTTTAGCGTCCACAGGCGTTCCGGAAACTCGTCATTGATGTTATAAATATAACACTGATTGTTAAATTAATAACGTATGGCTAAATGCCTGCGTCTCTTTACTTAAGGACAGGAACTGGCAGATGAACCCCCTCGCTCCCGCTGAACTGGCTAAACTCATCGACCATACGTTATTGGCTGCAGATGCCACTCGCGCCCAGATTGATACGCTTTGTGCTGAAGCCCGAGCACACGGATTCTATTCGGTCTGTATCAACTCTGCGCATGTTCCTTATGCTGTTGAGCAACTGGCTATAACTGAAGTGAAGATCTGCGCCGTGGTTGGTTTTCCCCTGGGAGCCTCGCTGAGTGCCAGCAAGGCGTACGAGGCTGTACAGGCAATTACCGCAGGTGCTGGGGAGATCGACATGGTACTTAACATCGGCTGGCTTAAGGACGGTCTGTACGAGGCTGTACGTGATGATATCGATGCGGTGCTAAAGGCCTGCGGCAAGGTGCCTTTGAAGGTCATCCTGGAAACCTGTCTGCTCGACGAAGCGCAAAAGATACGAGCCTGCGAAATCTGCCGTGACCTGGGGGTAGCATTTGTTAAAACCTCTACAGGCTTTAATCGTAGCGGAGCCACTGTCGACGATGTGATTCTGATGCGAAAAGTAGTAGGGCCTGATGTGGGAGTAAAAGCATCAGGTGGTGTGCGGGATGTCACTACTGCCATGGCGATGATTGAAGCGGGTGCTACGCGGCTGGGCACCAGCTCCGGCATTGCAATTGTAACAGGGGGCGAGGGAAGTAGCGGATATTAAGGTAGTGCTTCCGCTTGCAGCAGTCTTCTTGTCAGTCGAGATTGATCAGACGAATACAGCTTGAAGAGCTTGTATCAGTGGCAGATCAAGAGTCTGCTGCTTTCGGCACTTGGCGTGCAGGTCCAATGACTCAGGTGGTTACCGGCACTGGATCTACATCCAATTGCACGTGATTTCTTTACGCACATCTTTCCAGCGTGTCTTTCAACGAATGCGCGCCCTTACAGGACGTTTGAAATCTTAGGCAGGTGGTGAATTCCCCTTCCGGAGAAGCTTGAGGAGGATATGCTGTATTTCGGGCGCATGCGCTTGGTAACAGCCGTCATTTAATATGCCTTGCTACCGTTATGATAATGGCGCTTATCTGCCTGCCACGAGGCCGTAGTACCGATGGATTCGACAGTCGAAATCTGGACCATTTGGAAGAGCATTTGACTTGGCCTCCTGTGGCTACCAGACACTGCGTAAATACTGTTGAAAGGTTATGTGCTTTATGTCGGGCTTGATCAACTGGATAATAGCTCAGTTTCAGGAAGCTCTATACTGAGCAGCCTCTAGCTATCGTATCCGTCCAGTGAACTTAATCCCCCTAGGATGCATCCGTAGTCAGTAGCTATCTAACTCAGGGCGTGCCTCCCATGCTTGGACAACCATTAAAAATCGCTGCTGTTTTGATGTTCTCTTTCGCCCCGCTAATGACACTAGCGGCTGATCCGACATCCAAAGAGATACTTGATCAAGCCGAAGCACAGAAATCCAGTTACCTGAAAACGCTTGAGCAGTTGGTATCGATCGATACTGGTTGATCGTCTTAAGTCGTTGGGCGCAGAGGTTAGCGTAACCCCAGCCAGCCCGTCGGTAGGCGGCAATATTGTTGGGACGATCAAAGGTAGTGGTAAGGCAAGATTTCTGCTCATGGTGCATTACGACACTGTATTTGCCCCTGGCACGGCCGCTAAGCGCCCATTTCGAGCGGATGAGGCGCGTGCCTATGGACCTGGGGTAGCTGATGCTAAAGGTGGCGTAGCGATGATCCTGCATTCGCTACAGCTGCTCAAAGAGCAGGACTTCAAACAGTTTGGGACCATTACTGTTCTATTCAATCCAGATGAGGAAACAGGCTCCGCTGGATCGAAGGCCATTATTGCAGAGCTAGCGCAAAAGCACGACTACGTCTTTTCCTATGAACCGCCAGATAAGGAAGCGGTTACCGTAGCCACCAACGGTATCAATGCTGTACACCTCTCAGTGAAGGGTAGAGCCTCTCACGCAGGTTCAGCTCCCGAGGAGGGTCGAAACGCTGTAATTGAGTTGGGGCATCAGCTTGTCAGACTCAAGGATCTAGGAAATCCGGCTAAAGGCACCACAGTAAACTGGACCATTGCCAACGGAGGCGATAAGCGAAATATTATTCCTGCGTCGGCAGTTGCTGAAGGTGATATGCGCTATTCGGATCTTTCCGAATACGACCGTGTCCTTTCGGAAGGCACCAGGCTTATCCAGGAAAAGCTAATACCGGATACCGAGGTTAGCTTTCGTATCGATAAAGGCCGGCCCCCCTTAGTAAGAAACCCAGGCTCAGAGCAGCTTGCCGAGCGAGCCAAGGGTCTTTATTCAGCTATTGGACATACTCTGGAGCCGGTGGCGATGAGATTTGGAACTGATGCCGGGTATGCCTATGTACCCGGTGAAAGTAAGCCTGCCATTCTTGAAACCATGGGCGTCGTAGGCGCTGGGCTACATTCGCCTGAAGAGTACATTGACCTTTCTAGTATTGCGCCAAGGTTGTACCTGACCGTAAGCATGATCAAGGAGCTTTCCGAAAAGGAGCTCACTGGGGCCAAGTAGCATCGGTGACTCAGCCAATAGCTGTTTATGGTGATATTAAAAGGTAACAGGGCAGTAATCTTAAAAGATTACTCTCCTGCTGCCTCTTCGGATGGCAGGGCTGAATCCATCAGCATCCATTGCTTTGTTACACAGGAAGCAATTGAAATGGGTGTCACTATTTAGTTATCGACCTAGGTCTGCCCAACCTTAATAAAAATACTCCTGGCTGAAAGTCAGCCCTGTTACCGGTCCCCTCAGGTCTTGTCGCTCAGCCAGGTTTACTTGATAGGGAAAGCGCTGCTTTCCGTTGCCATGCTCAGGTTCTATAAATAAACCACGCAATGATGCCCAAGGTTGAATCGGGTAGCTTTGTAGTGGTCAACGAATCCCGGAAATTTCATTAAGTTATTTTTTTACTAACAGGTCTCGTAGGCGAAGCGAGGCAGTGCGGTTCATGTAAGCCACCAGAAAGGTAAGTGCTCCTTTGAAACAGGTTTTGGAGCAGATACGCATGTATCGACTTTCTGACTAAGATTCCTGAGATATAACCAAGAGTCGCTGATCTGATGGTTGTACAATTATTTAGGAATGGAAGAATGTGTTCTGAAGTGCCACTGGCGCTTGTTTAAATCCCACAGCTCGAAACCAGAGCAAGGCCTGTGCAGTGACTCTAATAGTGAGTGTAAAAGCGCGACAGTCATGACCGTCCAACAGGACATGAGGTAGCCGTAGCAGGAAATGACGGCAGCGAGTACTCCTATTAGCAGGGGAATGCGTCTGAGCCATCGAGTTTCATGCTGTACTCGTGCGTCGAGCATGGCGATTAACTTTTCCCTGTCTTCCTGCATGGCTGGCCTCTTGTGGTCTAATTACTATTATGCCCACACTAACCTAGCTACTGGTATCCATCGTGTTCAAGGACGTCCTGTTCAAAGACCGCAAAATCGTATTCTCTCTTGTGGCCGTGTTGAGTTTATGGGGACTTTCCGCACTTATTGCCATCTGTGCCAGCGACGCGGTACTAGACAGACATAATGTCCTAAGACACTTCGTTATGCTTCAGCAACTGCTTTTTCCAACTGAGCGGTGGTCAAGGGCCTCACACTTTTACCAGGTAACGTTGCTGTGTAATTCCATCCTCGTCTACTCAATTCCCTTCTACTGCTACATTAGTTGGCGCTACGTGTGGATGCGATCAACGGGTTTAATTGCGAAACCTAGACTAGCCATCAAGGACAGAGTTGCACTGATCATTTCAGCTCTGTTCATGGCGCTTCTCTTTGTCGGTTTCTGGAGATTATTCGAGAGTCAGGATACCCGTCTTTTCAGATTCTCGACGTCAAAGGTGGATCTTGCACTTTATGGCAGTGCTGTATTTGGATGGATGGCTTTCTTTCTTGTAACCCCCGTTGCAATCTTGGTTAGGCTCTTTAAACATTGAAGGATATAGCAGCTGATCCGACTGCAGCGCGGGCGCGGGTAGCCACTTGCATCGCAGGTTTTGCATGTCAGGTTTGATTGAGTCAGCAAAATTGAGCGATCCATGCCTATCCGATCATGTGAATGCTGTGGGGACGCCCTGAAAACGGGGTAGACGGGCGAATACTATTTCTACCGCCATGAAGGCCTTTTGATCGATCTATGCGGCGGCCTTGATACCGAGGCCTACCAGCTGGTCGAGGAGAAACGTCGGACAGGAGCTGATGCCCGCTTTAATCCTGTTATGACGCCATGCAGGAGCGGTTTGATATCAGCAAGGCGACCCCCGGATCTGCTAGAGAGGTCTACAGCCAAGTCTGATATGGATGAGGCATTGATCGCCATCCAACCTGCATGCTTGATAGAAACTGGCGATCTGGCAGGCCTGTTTTTCAGTAGAGAGCGGTAGTCCGAGGCTACATGCACTGACAGGCTGCCGAGTGCAAATAGCGCCTGCCGGCTTCCCTAAGACGGACGTTGCCGCACTTGTCACCTATTTAAAGTGAAAGGTCATTCCCAAAATATCCACTATGCTTCAAGCCACCGCCATGTCTGGATGACGGTCCCGGCAGACGTTTACAAAAGCGAGGTCAGGCTGCGTGAGTGCCGGTGCTCCTCTTGGCCGAAAAGCTCGGCTTATCTATGAGCATTTATGGAGTTTTCTATGAAACGTTCAGCACTTTCGATAGGGATAACGTTGCTATTGGCCTCCGTTGCTATCCACGCAGATAACAATATTGCAGAGCAATATCAGGATGGGACAGGGCTCAAGTCGTCGCTTACCCAGGCAGGATCGGGCAACTATTCCTTGCAGCGTCAGGAAGGCGGCCGATATGACACCATCGAGACAAGCCAGGTAGGGACCGGGAACCGGGCGACTGCCCTTCAGACTGGATTTGGAGAGGGGAACATACAAATCGATCAAAATGGGACAGCCAATCAGGCAATGGTTCAGCAACAGCCAGGTAGTGAAAGCTACACAGCTGCTAATGGTGGGGCTATCAGCCAGGTAGGTAGTGGAAACCTGTCGGAGGTGACTCAGGGTGGAATCCAGAATTACACACAAAGCCTGCAATCCGGAGATAACAATGAACATGCTGTCATGCAGGATGGTTACCTGAACTACGCAAGTCTTGCCTCTTACGGTGACAATAATAGGATCTCGGTATCGACGCTCCCAGGTACCCTGTCAATGGATAACAGCGTAGGCGCCATCCAGGTTGGTAACGCCAACACTACTGTTGTGGAGCAAAGTGGTACAGGAGCGTACATTAGGGCAAGACAGGAAGGTAGCGGCAATACTGTTGAAGCGCTTCAACGAAATGAAGGTGAAAGTTTGGCTCCTGATGCGATTGCCTCCATATACGGCGGTGATAACCGACTTACTATCGATCAGAATGGTGCATCCCGTTTGGAGGCTTACCAGGATGGGAATTCTAATAGCGTAAACGTCCGGCAGGAGCGTCAAAGCGGTGTTTTTGCCTCTAGTCTCTTAACGGATGTAATTGGCTCAAATAACAGCATCGATGTCTTTCAGGTCAGCAATGAACTTAGCCTCCCAAGCAGAATGACCATTACCCAACATGGTGATGAGCTTGACGTTACCGCCCGCCAGGACAATACAAGCAGCAGTAACCTTGAGGTGTTACAGAGCGGGTTGCTTGGTGTTGTCACGGTGCAGCAGAGCGGTATTTATAACGAGGCCAGGCTTGTTCAAAACGGTATGGCAAATAGCGCAAGTATCACGCAGCAATAAAGTGGTTGCCGTTCCAGTGTTATCACTAACCGTGCAAAGGCAATGACCTAACAGAAGGCTGGCTATATTCGCCACCCGTCTGCCCTTGGCAGGCGGGTGCTGATGAAAACATTGGGTTTACCAGAAATGGACTTTTTGATCTGGCCTCCTGTAGCTATCAGGCACGCACCCAGCAAAACCGAGCCGAACGTGTTAAATGTGAGCGCATCGTGCCTCTTGAATAGTCGGCCATAACCGCCATTACTGCGCTAATCAATATGCGCTGGGTACTGCTGTTCAATTGGAGCTACTAGAAAGTAATCATGAATGAACTGCCTGCACGTATACAGCTACGCCGTACCAAAGGCTGGCGTTTGCCGGAGGGCGCTGTACGTGTTGCCAGACCGGGCAAGTGGGGAAACCCCTTCAGTGTTGCTGAGCATGGCCGTGAGGAGGCCATAGCACTGTTTTCTGCATATCTTGATCAACAGCTGGCGGCGGGTACCCTGGACATAACAGAGCTGCGCGGAAAGGCTCTGGCCTGTTGGTGTCGTCTGGATGAGGCCTGCCATGCGGATGTCTTGATCAGAATGGCCAATAGAAAAGGCCCTTCATGATCAAGCGAATGCACTGAAATCAGTTTACTTTCTTAAAGATGGCGTCAATGGACCTGAAGTGACTTAGCGATGTGCCGTCTTTCTGCATTTCCAGCTTGGGAGTAATCTCTCCATCGCTGGTCTCGACCAGCACGTCATCAGTTTGAGCAGTCAGGTATATATCCACGTCCCAGCCTAGACCTGGACCGTATTCATCAATGGTTTCAGTAGCGCGTAACTTGTCGCCTTCCTCTCTCAGGACCAAAGTCTTTGCTACATCATCATTTACTGTTTTCCAAGTACCCACGTACTTGGAGTAGTCATGGTCCTTACAGCCTGCCATGAACGCGAACACTACTGTCAGAGACAGGCCCTTGAGCAGACTTTTATAACTACACATGCTAGTCATTCATCCTTAATCAACCATCTTCAAGGTCTTGCGGCCGTGATGCCTCAATAACCTCTCATCCTTATCAACCACCAGCCTGAGCCATCGACTCAATAACACCCTTAGCGCTGTTATGAGGGTTCGTACTGGCTCGGAAAGCGATAAATCTTGCTAATTGTAACGGGCGCCTCTACCTGTCCCATGTGCTCTAGTGCTCTTTCTGCTGCGCTTCGCGCCCTTGCATAACCGAAGTCTCGTGAGAGAGTAAAAGTGTCTGCCACTTTTAGGACCTCTCCCATGAATACGAAACAGCTTGTCATCATCCACATCGCCGCCTTGAGCTTGATCTGGGGCGTAGGCCATATGCTGGGCCTATACGCTTCCATCAATCCAATGATTGCTCTTCTCATGGTTAGCCTTTTGCTGGCGCTGGGTTGGCTCGTCACGTAGCTGATCAAGAGGAGGAGCCAGTAACCCTAAAGGTCTCAGCTCGGCCTGCAGCAGGGCAGCACAAGAGCGCATTCCGCGCTAGCAGCTACGCCGCTCGGTCTAGTAGCGCCTTAAACAGCAGTGGTGCTGATATGACAACACCTGCCACGCTGACGATTTTGAGCGACACGGGACCCACTTGCGCCGGAGGCGTTGGTGATTCGGGTAGTTCCTGTGGAGAAAGTGGCTGCGGCTGACAAGGCCGAAGGCTTGCACTCTTTCCTGTGCCACGAGGAAATCAGGATGAATGAATATTTTGAGTGGGAAGAAGCTGTAGCTGAACAGGTCGCCGCTGCTTTGGATGTAGGCCACTCAGATGCATCAGCCATTGTAGAGGCTCTGCTGTTCAAGATGCAGCAGGCGTGGAGTATGGGCATGGATGCAGAGCAGGCGGCAAACGTTGTTGTTGAGACTAGCGCTGCATAGGGATTAAAGAATCGAGCTGGATACGTGTGGACCAGCTCGGACACATGAAGTCTATGCTATTAGACCTGAATAATACTAACTATTGGCTGATTCCAAGCCACTGATCTAATCGAGAATTCTTGGGAAGCAGCTATCGACCACTTGCAAGGCTCGGTCCTGTACAAAGTCTGCTGGAACCGTGCCGTTTAAGGCAGAGCGCCTCAAGAGCTAAGGACCGCAGTAGGACGGAAGCGATTAAACGTGACAGGCAGGCTATTTCGAGTATCAGTGTTCAGCGAAAAAGCAGCGACTGATGGGCTGCGACACCTGTGCGGGCCCCATCGCCTACAGCGATAGCGACATTACCAGCGGCTAATGCTGTATCACCACAGGCAAACACGCCGGGCACGCTGGTTTCGCGCATTAGATCCACTCTGATGAATTCGCCGGTGGGGCCGCTTTCGAGAGCGCAGCCAAGTTGTGCCACGAGTGGGCTCGCTAGATGCGTGCGTGGTTGGGTAAACAAACCTGCAAGCTTGACCACCCGACCGCTTGCCAGAGCCACTTCGACTTGCTCGCCCTCGCCGCTAATCGACACGACTGGCTCGCGTTCCAGCACGACCCGGCGACCTTCCAGCTTGACCAGCTGCTCAGCATCCGGTTCGAATACTCTATTAAGAAAGAGCGTTGTTGGTCCCCAATCGGGCAGTATCAAGGCATGGTGGATGGCAAGGGGCGAGGCGGCTAATACCCCAATTGCTCCGCCGTTCAGTTCATAGCCGTGGCAATAAGGACAATGAAATACCTGTTGTCCCCAACGTTCCGCGAGCCCAGGGATGTTGGGCAATTCATCAGTCACACCGGTAGCCAAGATCAGGCGCAGGGCGCTAAAAGTCTCGCCATTGCCTGTTGTCACCTTAAACCCCTCGCCATCGCTCCTCGCTTCGATAGCTGTTTGCTTATGCCACCGTACAGAGGGGTAAGCCAGGAGCTGCCCGCGTGCTTGTTCGGCAATGACATCAGGGCTACGGCCGTCCTGACCGAGAAACCCGTGGGACGCTTTTGCGAATCGATTGCGGCGCTGACCTGCATCAATCACCAATACGGTACATCGCGCTCTCGCCAGTTGCATACCGGCAGACATGCCAGCATAGCTGCCACCAATAATGATTACGTCGTAAGTCATGACCCACCTCTGCAAAATCAACTCAATCAAATTTCTAGAAACAACGTAAGTTACATGAGTAGTAGCTGTCAAGACTCTCGTAACTTTTACTGTTTCGAGCTATACTGCACGGCCTGTCTCAGGACTTCTATCTATGAGAAACGACACGCGCTTGTCACGTATGCTGCATGTGTTGATCCACATGGCCCGTCACGATCTGCCCGCGACCTCTGACAGCCTCGCCCAGATGCTAGGTACCAATCCTGTAGTGGTACGTAGAACCATGGCACTGCTTAAGGAGCAGGGTTATGTCCGGTCAGAGAAGGGGCATCGTGGTGGGTGGTCGCTGGCAAAACCGCTCGGCGAAATAACGCTCCTCGATATCCATTTGGCTTTGGGATCGTCCTCACTTTTCGCTATCGGTTTGTCTACCGATCATCCCGAGTGTCTGGTTGAGCAAGCTGTAAACACTGTGCTAACGGATGCGTTTGATGCCGCGCAGGCTCTGCTGAACGAGCGCTTGAGGAGCGTCACATTGGAGCAGTTAGCTGAAGATTTCGAGCGCCGTTATGAGCGACTTGAGTCGGCCAAGGCAATGCAATGTATAGAGCCAAATAGCTGATATTAAAAATCTTAGCTAGCTGGTGGCTTTTTGAGACGGTAGCTACTTTCTGCAGGACACCTTAAAGGTTTCTAATGGTGCAAGTTATCCCATACGGCATCCGACTTGCCGGGTTCAGACAAGCCGACGTCCTTTGCAGCACAGGCAGGTATCATCGGGGTCACCTTCGCTCTAAAGAATGTAAGCCAAATTCCAAGCCGGGGATGTCACCGAGGAGAATCCCGACTTCATGCGCTTCTGTCTGTCCTGAGCAGACGATCCTGTACATGCTGATTAGATGGGAGGCCCCCGGAAGATCCCAAGAGTTTATAGACCAAACAAGTGAATTCTGTGGTGTTAGATAGCGAGCAGCACATGCGTATACCCCCTCTGGCCATGGAAAGTGAGTCTGTGGCTGCGGGAGATTGGTAATCTCCATCATACCGCTGACAAGTCCGTAGAACTCGGTCTCGGATGAGAATACTGGAAGATCGATTCGGATCTTTAACACTCTGCGGCCTCGGCTATGAGACATGGCGATTAAGTCAAGGACAGGTCTGTACAGGACCCAGTGAAAGAGTTAGCGGTTTGATCATCTAGTCACGTGGCATCCGTGATGTAGTAGAGGATATGCCCTGAGTACACTAGCGAGCCTGCTGTCACCTCTGCTTTAAAACATTCCTTAAGTGAATCCTCACTCGGAAAACCATACTCGAACAGTTTTAAGCCAGCAAAGCGAATGAGCCGCCATTCGTCAAAACCATCAATCTCGCCGCGTTTTCCAAAATCAAAGTCTATTGTGCCTGTAGGTAATTTAACGGCACAGCCGTAGCCGTGCTTGAAGTAAGGAACACCGCCTAGTTGTTTGGTCCCAGGGAGAAAGGGTTTATGGTATAGACCTCTATCGGAGGAGGATCCATGGCTCAAGTTCTACACAAACGCGCCACGACCACGCACGCC
>NZ_BMNW01000018.1 GCF_014646755.1 Pseudomonas asuensis
TGGCCCAGCCGCTCCTGCTGCGCAGCGACCGATTTCATCCGTTCCTGCTGGCGTTTGTAGGCCTGGGTGGTGGCTTCGATCTTGCTCTTGAGCTGGCTTTCGCTGCCGGCCAGGTTGCGGGTATCGACGCCGGCTTCGCGCAGTTTGGGTATCAGCCGCTGCAGCTCGGCGCGCTGCTCGGTGTGCTTGTTCTTCAGCCGCTCTACTGCCGCGCTGGCATTGATAAAGGTGCGCTGAAAGGCCGCTGAGGGTGCGTCGGTTGCCTTGAGCTGCTCCTGATACTGCCTGAGCTTTTGCTGGGCGCGGGCGAGTTCTTCGCCGGTCTGCCGCACGGCATCATGTTGCTTGCGGTAGTTGCCGATATCGGACTGCTGGGCGTTCAGGGCTTTAACCTGGTCGCGGGCGGCTTTCAGCGCTTTAGCCGTGCTGTTACTGCCGGCCATGATGCGCTTCATAGGCGCGGTCACTTTGTCGAGTGCCGACAGCAGCACTCGGATCTGTAGGCTATTAGCTGCCATCGGGGTTTACTCGCTTACGGGCGCGTTCACGCCAGTCCATTAGTTCAGCCAGGCCCAACTCATCCAGTTGGGCGGGCTGCCAGTGAAAGGTGATGGCGAGATCCGCCATCGCATCCTCTACATACCGGGGGAGAGTTCCTCCTTCAGTGACTTCTTCAGCAAAAAACTGCTGATCTTGGCTCCTATCTGAACCAGGTCGGCCGGATCCATCGAGCGGGCTTCGGCTTCGGTGATCGAGGGCAGGCTGATACGCGGCACCACCTTGATAATTGCGGCCACGTCCAGGCTTAAAAGATCGGAGAGGGACACGCCGCGCAGCTCGCCCGCCTTGGGTTTACGCAGCCTGAGTTCGGTGATCTGTTGTTGGCCACGGAGGATGAATTCGTCCAGGATGATAAGATTTGGATCTTCAACAGCGGGGGCCTGGTCCAGTGTTTCAGTCGTTGCGGTAGTCATGGTTTGTTTTCCTGCCTTTCAGAAAGCCCGCCGAAACGGGCAAATTTGGAATTTAGAAATTTCTAATTCGAAAAAATGGGCTTACATGCCCAGCGCTTTACGCTGGCCTTCCAGGCGATCGACGCCGCCGACCTTCTCAATGAAATTGAGCAGATCGATCTCGATCACGACTTCGCCGTCTACGGTCAGCTTGTAGTAGGTGCAGGGGGTGGTGATCTTGTGCTCGGTGTCTTCGCCTGGGGCCGCATCGCCCATTTCGATGGTCTCGTGACGACCACGCACAACGATCTCGACCGAGGTATCGGTAGCGGTATCGTCCTGCTGAAAGGAGCCGGCAAAGCGCAGCATCACGCCGCTGGCGTTGGTGATACCGAACTGCTTGAGCACGGTCACATCCAGGCCGCCAAGGGTCCATTCCAGCTGCAGTCCGTCATCGCTCATGCCAAAGTCGACCTTGACGGGGCCATTCATGCCGCCGCCTCGGTAGCTTTCCATCTTGCGACCGAGAGAGGGCAGGGTGACGCTCTTGGCTTGACCAAGGTAGTTGTAGCCCTCGTTAAAGAAGTTCACGTTTTTAAGTTTGTGGGGCAGGGCCATAGCGGCAGCTCTCCTGGGGCGCGTCCGAAAACGCGCTTATGCAAAGGGGTTAGGAATTCACGCGGTCGGCAAAGCTCGACAGGTACGAGTCGGTGATGCGCTGCCGCAGGGTCAGGTCTTCCAGGGGCGGGACCGGGGTGTAGTCGTAGTCCAGGCGCAGCTGGCCAGCCTTGAGGGTGTCCTTGGTGTTGGCCTCTTCGTCGTACCAGCACTCGCCGCCGAGCAGATAGCCCTGGGCCGTGAGGTCGCGTAGCTTGGCGTTGATGCCTTCGATGATGTCGCGGACCAGGCTCGGGTGCATGGGCTTGTCCACAAACGTGAAATGCGCCTCGGCCATGGTGTCCATCAGCACCTGGGCGGTGCGGGTGTAGTTCTCGAAGGCGAACAGCGAGTCGTCAGTGGTGGTGCGCGAGCCCCAGAAGCGATAGCCGCTCTGGTTGATCAGCGTGGTGACTTCGTGGCTGTTGAGGTAGTTGCTGTCGGTGGAAGGGTCCTGCAGATCAAAGAAGACATCCTTGCTGATGCCGGTCACGCCATTGACCGGAGCGTTGGACAGGGTCTTGTGCCAGCCGACCTCTTTATCCAGTTGCGCACGCAAACCCAGCGCGCGGGCGGTTGCGTTGGCCGTGACAGTCTTGTTTTGCGAGGTGCTCCAGGCGAGGAAGTCAGGCCAAAGCAGCATGAGTTCGCGCGCACCAAACTGGTTACGGTAGGCCACGGCCTCTTCCATGGTTTCGCAGTTCCAGGCGCTCGCGTACACAAAGGCGCGCAGCTTTTGGGCAATGCTGACTAGGGCAGCAGTGACAGCTTGTGTATCCAGACCGGGCACGCCCAGGATGCGAGGCGTAACGCCCAGTTGAGCCTTGGCAGACAACAGAGCTTTCATGCCGGTGTATTTGCCGTTCGCGGATCCGCCGATAATGTTGGAAACGGTCTCGGCTTCGGTTGCGCCTTCCGGGACGCGGACCAGGACGGTGACCGGCTTGGACTGGTCGGCAATCGCCTGCAGTGCTTCGGCCATGGTGCCCTTGGTGCCGGCCTTGCCGGCAGCGCTCTGGACGTTGGTGATCAGGACGGGGGTGTTCAGGGGGAATACAGCGGCATCGGCGTCGTCTGCAGTGACGACCATTCCGACAATCGCGGTAGAAACAGTGGAGATAGAGCGCGTGCCCTCGTTGATTTCTTGGACACGGACGCCGTGTAAATAGTCGGCCATTGGGGGTGTGCCTGCGCAGGTGAATGACACCGGCAAGGCTGAGGGAAACCCGCGCTGGGTTCATCAGGCGCGGGTTGTAAGACGGGGATTTACAAGATTGAGGACAATGGAGAGTTAAGGCTGATCGTCAGATGCGTTTCCTTGGGACTTGATCAGTGCTTTGATAACTGCGTCTTGTAAAGCATCGACAGTCCATGGCTTATGTAAAAAGGGCGCTGGCTGCTCGAGTTTGACTAGTCGTTCCGCATCGTAGCCAGAGGTTAAAACCACATTGATATGGGGCCACTTTTTACAAACGATATTAGCCAGATCAACCCCATCCAGGTGTCCTGGCATTCGTATGTCAGTCACTAATAAAGCAATCTCCCCAGCTTTCTTTTCAAGCAAATCATACCCGGCATCAGCTGAGGGTAAGGCAACTATCTGTACGTCTAGCTCCTTTAATACTTCAATAATCAATCGACGCAGAAAAACTTCGTCTTCAACAACGAGGATGGTCTTGTTTGAAAGAGCCTTGTCTGCATTCATATCTAAAGGGAGTCACACCATTTTATCTTGTTCAAAATGGTGTGACGAATGGCAATAAGTACATGTTTTGTATAGTTATTTAAGGTGATTTGTCTAAAATATGTTTAATATTTCTAGAAACTAGAATCAGCAAATGGCTGCTGTAAGCGGAGAGAAACTCGCATAAGATTCATAAGCCACGAGTTTTAATATTAGGTACTAGGTAGAGGAAGGATCAGCCTCGTCCAATACTTTGAGTACCACCCCACGCAACTGATCAATCGACCACGGTTTTGCTAAGAATTGGTCAAAACCGTTGAGACTAGCAAGTGAGTTTGTGTCATGACCCGAGGTCAGCACAATTTTGATGTGAGGCCATGTACTAGCCACTAGCTTTGCCAGATCGAGGCCATCTAGTCGCCCTGGAGTACGAACGTCTGTTATCAAAACAGCTACGTTGTGACCATGTTCTTGTAGAAAGGAATAACCATCATCAGCGGTAGGAAGAGCCTCTATCCCTGAGCCAATAGGGTCCAGCACCTCTGCCATCAAAAACCTTAGATAGTCTTTATCTTCGATGATAAGAATCTTTTTTTCGATGGTGCATTTGCCTACTCCATTCATATTACCGCTACCTCTCAGAGAGCTGAGTTGAAAACCTCTGTACGGGTAAGTGTAGACAAAACTTGGTCGGGCTTAGCCTGACAAGGCTTTCGATTTCTTTACTTTTCTCAGCTTGGCTAGCCGCTTCGAGCGACGGACATTTCTGTAAATATTAGGTACTTCATGAATTGGAGCAGTAAGCAGGCGAATGGACCAATAAGCTCGGCCCGTTGTTTTAAGCAGTAGCCTTCGCTCTTTGCGATCAGCCAACTCTAGAAGCTCTTTGATGAACGAATAGAACTTAGGCTGACTTAGAAAATCATCGTCCATGTTCTCAGCAAGAATCCGGCCTATCGCTTTTATGCTGCTCCAGATGGCAGCGAGCGGGATAATACAAATCGCTATGGGCACGACGATTAATTTAAAGAGCGCTCCGTACCAAAATTCAAAGCTATCCCATAAATTAGGGAGACCTTGATAGAAGTTATCCTTATCTATCAGTGCTACAACGACACCGGCCACGATAGCCAGGACCCCGGCGAGATAAGTGGCAAGGTTACTGCTTGACGGCAAGCGAAAAAATTTCCGAGCCTTTTGGACATCCGTCTCTCCAGCATTAAGCTGAATTTCACGTCGCCACTTCCATTCCTCAATCAGGCTTTTAGCCAATTTCTCTAGGCTTTCCTGAGGGCCAAATAGAGCCTCGATTCGCTCGTATTTAGCTCGGTTGATCATCGTCACAGCGGCACGGAAGCTAGCTGGCCTCACTTGCGGATATAACCGTTTGCAGCGTTGCTGGTCGACCTCGCATATGACCTGCAAAAAGCTAGGTACAAGGACAAAAAACTCAAAGCCCAACGAGACATAAGGCAGATGAGAATAGGTCTGGGATTTTAAGACAATGGTGTTGATTGCATTAAAGATCAATGAGCCAACAATCAACGCGGCAAGCAGTGCAACCAGCCAAAATATGCGCATAGAAAACGCATAGCCTGGTAAAAGGCTGAACTCTTTTTGAAAGGTTTTGATCTTGTGGGGAAGCGCTCGCACAGGCTTTAGTCCGTTAATGCCGAGGCAAGCAGGATACAAAAGTGAAATGTGATCTATCTAGCAGTTTTCTCTGGTAGCTGCCCAGCGGATACATTCAGCCAGACTGCCGGGCGAGTAGCGCTGCGGCTGTTCCAGGCCGATCACTTGGGCACAGAATTCCGAGCAGAACCACTTCGATGGGCTCTGGATACCGACCGGCAGGATCTGGCTACCCAGAATTCCGATCCAGTCATATCCCGCACCTTGCTCAGCCTGCAGCAACTCCTCGACGACCTCTTCGCGCATCCAGGGCAACGGCAGGAAGTCCCAGACCGCTGGATCCTGCTCAATGAGCTTGGCCCGCACTCCACCGTCGCGCGGTGAGCTGCTGGCAAAGCGGCCATCCAGCAGGACCAGTTCGCAGTGCGAATAGGGGCTGCGCGTCCAGATCCGGATCAGTTTGTCGTAGAGATCGCCCGGTGCCTTGTAGAGGGCCAGCTGGATCATGCGGCTACCTCATCTTTAGGCCAGATGATGGCTGCTACTTCGGCTGCGGTCCTAGCGGCTTCCACCTGCTGCTCTAGCACGATCTTTTGCGCAATAGCGGCGTTGATCGCGCTCTTGCCATCCACACCGACCTGCTGGATCTGCGTGGCCGTGTGTGCCTGATAGGCCCACTTACCCTGGGCATCGGCGCACCAGAATGGCGTGCTCCAGGACGCATCGACACCGGGCAGGATCGAGGCCAGTACCGAGGCCTGCAGGTTGGACTGGTCGGTTGGCTTGGCCGGGTAGGTGTAGACCTCACCCAGTGCATCTGAGGTGAAACCTGCCGCGATCTGGGCCGCACAGGCGGTTTCCAGTTCGGCCAGCTTGGCCGCAACCGCCTGCTCAAGCGGAATCACCAGCTCAGGTGCAGAGGTGACCAGCCTGCCGCTGTAGTCTACCCAGCAATTAGCGCTGGAGTAGGTATCCCATTGCTTTGGGGTTAGCTCAACCAGCAGCTCAGCGGGCGGCAGGTTTACGTCAAAGGCCTCGGTATCAAACCAGCCCAACACAGCGCGATTATTAGGGTCGAAATAGGCGTAACGCATGATTGATTACCACTCGATTAGCATAAAGCCGGGCATGCCGGCAGAACCTGCACCACCTGCACCGGCTGAGCCGTAGCAGGCACCGCCACCGCCTCCGCCAGTACCGAAACCTACAGCCCCGGTCGCAGAGGCCCCCAGACCACTCCCGGCCCGGCCCGAGCCACCGCCAACACCGTAGGGGCCATTGCCGCCGGCACCCCCATCGCCGCCAATGCCAGGCGAGCGACCATCGGTGCCGCATGAGCCGCCTGGGCTACCCGCTGCACCGCCTGCGCCGGTTTGCGCTGCTGCGCCGCCGCCACTACCACCGGTGCCGCCACTCAAAGGAAGAAGGCTGCTCGATGCGCCGGAGAGGGTTAGCGTGGTGTTGCCACCCGGTCCGCCATTCCCACCAGCGCCCCCATTGGCACCGGAGATACCCGCTGCGCCGCCGGCTCCAATGGCGATGTTCCAGACCTGGCCTGGCGTAACGGCGACCGGGACGCGAATAGCGACATACCCTGAGCCGCCGCCACCACCGCCGCCGGAGTAATTGGCGTTATAGCCCGCTCCACCGCCGCCGCCTCCACCGCCGGCACAGGCCGAGACGTACATCAGGGTTACGCCGGCCGGGACGGTAAACGATCCGTTGGCACCGTATCGAGCCATCCCCTTGAGCTGGGTGATGCCTTTTTTCAGGAACACAGGACCGTTGCTGTAAACCATTTTCCAGGCGCTTTCGCCGGTGGAAACCAGGGTGACGGTCTCGTTAGGCGTCATCCTGTAAGGTGCAACGCTGGTATCCAGCCCATCCAGAACCAGCGAATCCTTACCCTGAGTGGTCAGGGAAAAGCTGTTCATTGCGGCCGAGGCATGCGCGAGGGTAAAGGTCGTTCCGGGCGGTACGGAGCCGGCCAGGGGCAGCGTACCGACTACATCTCCAGTACCCTGATGGGTGACCAGGTGGACTCCGCAGTCGGCACCGGTAAACGTGGTGTTGGCCGAAACTGCGTTCCAGCCGCTGAAGTGCCCCGAGTTCAGCCTGAAGAACTCACTGGTAATGAACTGCTTGCTGTTGTCGAAACGGGGCGGCGTTTGCCCTTTGACCGGCCCGGTAAAGGTGCCGCCGCTGGTAGGCATGTAACCTTGGGTAATGTCGGCAAAGCTCAGCGCGGTACTCCCCAGGGTAATGGGTGCATCGGTGATGAGCTTCCAGATCGTGTCCGCCTGCGTTGCGCCCTGCTCGACATAGACGGTCAGGCCCGGCGTCACCTCGGCGCTTTCGTCTGCATCGGCCGCGCGAAGCCAGCCGCCGGTGCTGGCGACATACAGCCCGTTCCCGTTACCTGTGGTCTGGTTCTTAACCAGGACGCGGTCACCCGCGACCAAGGCGATGCCATCAATCGTCTGCAGGCCGCTCAGGGTGATGTTGGCCGTAGTGGCCGCGCGGACCGACTGCTTGTTGTCCAGCCGGTTGATGGCCACGGTAATGGCATCATCGACATAGCCACGCGTAGCCAGCACAACGCTCGGGTCGATCTTGAGTTCGACGTTTGAGGTGCTGCTAACAATCAGGACCATGCGCAGGACCTGAGTACGGCCGGAACCTTCGGCCAGCTGCGGCTTGTAGCTGGGCGGGGTATTGGCCACCGCAATCAGGTTGCCATCGGCATCGATCAGGCCCATCTCGCGGATCCAGCTGCCGCCGGTGGTTTCGGGGATGACCAGCTCGGCAATAACCTGGCTGCTGTTGACCTTGTCCACGGTCAGGCTGTTAAGCCCGGCGCGATACCATTCGCCCTTGAGCGCGGTCTGGTTACGGTCAGGGGTAGGCACACTACCGCCGCCGTCGCCTACGGCCATCTTGCTGATCTTGAGGGTGGTGTTTAGCGCTGCCGCGTTGGCCAGCTTGGCCTCGCCAATAGCGGTGAGGATGGCAAAATAGGTCTGACTCATGGGTAGATGCTCAGGGTGTCGATATCATGGGAAATGCCGCCGGCCGCATAGCTGCCGCCGACCACAATGGCTTCGGGTTGGTAGGCGTAAACGGTGAGCGTCTCGCCCTGGTAGGTGGCAATGCCGATATAGGGCGTACCGCGGGTTTCGAGGCTGACGGCAAGACCCGTCAGGTGCCGGCTCAAGGGCTTGGCGTCATCGATGAGCAGGCCCAGGCCGTCATACATTTCCTCGGTGATGCCGCTGTCCAGCACACCGATATCCAGCTTGAAGGTGCCGGGCGTGGCCTGGGGTGATTCCTGCCACCACTCGCGGACGCGGATCAGGTAGCCCAGTGGCTCGACCACCCGGCGTACAGCACCGATGGTGCCCTTGTGGGAATGGACGAAGTACGCGGCTTTGATGACCTCGCGCTTGGTCTTCTCCGACCAGGCGCTGTCCCAACGATCCACTGAGCGCGCCCAGGCCAAATACGGCAACAACTCCAGCGGGCAGCGGTCTGGATCCACCAGGTCACGCAGTGGGATGGGCACGCGCTTGATCTCGGCCAGGGCATCGGCCGCTAGCCGTTCCAATTTGGTCGAGTTAGCTGGCAGCAGCGTCATGCCTGGTCTCCCAGAATGACGCTGGTTCCGGTGCAGTAGCCCGCCTGGGCACTGGTGGGAACGATATCGGTCCAGCCGTCCAGCTCGACCTTGGAAACACCGGCCACATGCAGCGCAGCATCCAGGCCGGAGCGGGCCACGATTACGCCCAGGCGGCGACGGCGATTCACGTAGCTGGCCAGGTTCTTCTCGGCCGTTTGCAGGATCAGCTCGGACTCGGCCCCGGTATTCTCCAGGTACAGCCTGGCCTTGACGCTATAAGGCAGGATCTCGGCGGACTGGACGGTGACGCGATCCCCCAATGGGCGGACATCGTCATCGTTAAGCGCCTCGGCCACGGTGGCCAGTAGCTCAGGGGAAGCCGTGCCGTCGCCGATGTAAGACTGAACGGTGACAACCACCACAGCTGGGGAAGGGCTGACCGCCGAGGCGTCAGCTACCTGGCCGCTGGCATTACGGGCATGCAGGATATAGGCATTACGCGGACCGGCTACGCTCAGGCCCTCCCAGGCCATCTGCACGCGTTCACGCAGGGCATCATCGCCTTCCATCACCGCTGCGGTTGGCGGCACGCTGGTGGTATCGGCCGGGGTAATGGTCAGGCGGGTCAGGTTGACGCCGCCGGCGATCTGCTCGAGGTCAGTGCCGGTGGCCTTGGCCAGCATGGTGCCTAGGGCGGCCTCGTTGACCCGTTGCCGCAGCAATAGCTCGCGGTAGGCATTCTCCTGCAGCAGCTTGACCAGGGGCTCGGATTCCAGCTCCAGGCGCGCGGCCAGGGTGGCCTGCTGATCGGCCGGGTACAGGGCAATCAGCGCCGCCTTACGCTCGGCATAAATACTTTCAAAGTCCAGCTGCTCAACAATGGTGGGTTCGGGCAGCTGGGAGAGGTCAATCGGGGTAAAGGTGCTGGCCATATCAGACTCCACCAAAGGCTAGGGGAACGCGAAGGCTCACGGCGGCATCGCTCACCGTGCTATAGCCTTCCAGGTCGACGGCGGCTTGGCCCGGCCGACTGCCCAGCGACAGGCCGATACGGGTCAGGCGCAGACGTGGCTCCCAACGCATCAGGGCCATAACGGCCACGGCCTTGGCTTCCAGCGCGGTGGCATCGTTCAGGGGCTTGTCGATCAGCTCGAAGAGGTCGCAGCCGTAGCTTCTGCGCATAAGCCGTGAACCCACGGGCGTGGTGAGAATGTCGCCCACGGACTGCTGCAGGTGCTCGATGTCGGTCAGGGCGAGGCCGGTGCTGCGGTTCATTTGAGCGGTGCTCCCGACTGCCCGGAACCAGGCTCGACGTTGCCGTGCGGGTGCTTAACCAGGCTGATACCGGCCGCGATGACATCGTTCGAGACGGTTACCAGGCCGCTGATATCTACATCGCCCAGGATCGAGACGCCGCCGGGGGCGGTGAGCCGGACCTTGCCTCCATCGGGCAGCGTGGCCATGAGCGTATGGCTCTGGCTGTCGTACTCGACCACGGCACCGTCTGAATAGGATCGGCGATGCAGGCCAGCGCGGTCGGCATTGGCTGGATGCTGCTGGCTGAATAGCCCGGTCAAGGCGATGCCCTGGGCGGTTTGTCCAGAGGGGCTGAATAGCACAACCTGCTCGCCTACGGTGGGTGGGTCCCATTCGGTATCAGCACCGGCGCGAAAGGCGACCCAGGGCAGCCAGCCGGTCAGCAGCTCACCACTCCTGACGCGTAGGCGTGGAGGTCGGTTGTCTTTGAGACTGCCATGGTCCACTTCGGCAACGGTGCCAAGGCGGATCAGGTTCTCGATCAGGCGGGAAAGGGCGGCGTATTCATTCATGCCGCCAAGGATGAAAGGGACGAGCGAGGCGTGCAGCTAGTTGAGGTTGTAAAAGCCTGTTTTACAAGAAGTAGTCAAGGCTTCCAGTTCTTTATAATGTCAGTTGTGGGCTTCATCGAGAAAACCCACTCTCTACCAATCTTAACCTTTTTAAAAAGCTTAAGCTCAACCAAACCATTTAATATCGACGAAGCAGTATTATATGAACAATTAAGATTTTCTTTAACATTCTGTGCTGTAAACTCCTGAGCGCGCCCACTCTTTGCAACCTGCAGAACAACCTTTTGCTTATCAGTAAGCTTTCCAAACAAACCTGACTCATAAAGAAAAACGTTGAATTTATTCATATCATCCAGCGTTTCTTCATAGGCTCTCTTGAACTCTTCAATAGCCCTTATTATTATTCTACTCTGATAATCAACGAAATAAGTAAGATCCATATCATCTGTTTCAGTATAGAGATAACTTTTCCCATACTGAATAGGAGCAGATTTTAGCAAAGTACTAATCGCTATATATCTAAAAGCCGCAAAATCATGCTTAAACAAAAACCAATAGAATAATGATCTAGCTACTCTTCCATTTCCATCATGAAATGGATGCTCATAACCAATAGCAAAATGCAGAATAATTCCTTTTATTAATGGGTGTAAATAAACATTACTGTTACTGACACTATGGTTTGTATTAACCCATTTTACTAGATCGTTAAGTCTTTTTTCCAAGCCCGCAGCTGGTGGCGGATTATGGACTACATTTCCATCACCGTCCTCTACCACTACATCATCCGTATTTCTGAAGGCGCCTGGATGATATTTTTCATCATCTATACCTTCCACCCCAACTTGATGAATTTCAGATATAAGATCAGTGGTCAGTTCCTCATGACGGCGTTTCCATGCACATTGCATCATCTTAAAATTACCGATGATCATTTTTTCATCAGGAGTTCTTGGCCCCCGGTTTCTTTTTAAGAGGTCCTTTGCAGCTTTTGTTGTTGTTGCAGCTCCCTCTAACTGACTACTGCTAATAGCTTCATCTTCAATTAGATCATTAAGTAAATAATGTATATGCTTTCTCTCACCAATCTTACTGCACATCCACTCTAAAGCCGCACCAGTCGTATGTCTGTCACTTTCAGAAGTTGCCATATGCATAGCTGGGGTAAGCATCAACTTACATAACTTTGGCGGTTCTCCTAAAGGCAGTACTTCACTAAGTTGCCTATCCCTAGCAGACTTTACTAAAGACCAAACAAGGCTATGGTCTAAGCCTTCAGGAATTCTAAAGCGGAGTTTATCAAAATGTTGGTATCTGCCTTTAGAATCAAGAGCAGCATATAACTGCATATAATCATCTATTTTATTAGGCGCCTTTTCGGTGATTTCCACCATAGGCATACGTATTCTGGCCGGTGGTGTCTTGATCATAGTCATCTCAAAAATAAAGCCATTTGAGATGAGCATACATCAGCCATTGCATTCTGTCTCAATTTGTACGATTTCTGAGACAAACTACATAGCAAGCGTGTCCAACACAGTGTTTTGTACGATATCTAGGTCTGTCTTACACAAGCCCAGCAGCTCACGTTTGGCATAACGGACATCCGGCGCACCACGTTGAGCGCGGTCCTTCAAACCGTACTGATGTACCCTGGCGATCCGGGCGACCCGGCCGGTAAAGCCGACCGTCACGGCCTGCTCGCTACCTTGTGCTTTCAAGTAGCGGGCCATCTTTAGCTTCTGGAACATCTTCTTTTTGATCCGGCCCTGCTTGCCACGAAGGGCGCGCGGCTTGCGCTTTTCATACGCTGAGCCATCCGGATTCTTTTGTGCAGTGACACGCTTGGCCTGGCTTTTACGGATCTCGCGGGCCGCCTCCCTGGCCAGTCGAGTGCGCTCCTGGGGCTCAATCTTTGCCAGCAGCGGACTCAACCAGGTTTCCAGCGCGCTCAGGTCGTCACTCATAACCCGCTGCTCCGCTTGAGCTGTGGCGTCTCCAGGGCCATGGCATCGCTGCCGTCTGGCGTCTGCCACTCGGCCAGGAGTTCATCGCCGGCATAGACCTGGAACAGGCCAGAGGCTTCTACTTCGGTGTATTGCGGCTCGCCGGCATGGGTGAGCGAATAGGTGCCGTTGTCTTGCCGCTTCACAATCACCCGCTCGGTCAACGGCAGAGTGATCGACATATCCACCTTGCTCTTGTCCAGGATGTCGACCTCGAAGCGGATTCCCTCAGCCGATTTATCCAGGTTGGCCAAGAGCTCCGACTGGTTTGTCCGGACCCAGGCCAGCAGCGGTAGCACCACCGCGTCCGGGTGGCCGGCAAAGTCAGTCAGGATGATCTGCAGCTCGTAGTTGTACTCATAGGACAGGCTGGCCGCAGCGGTACAGCGCACCTTGCCCTGGTCGATAAAGATCAGCAACCGGTCGGGGTTGTGCCTGAGTTCGGGCACGGCGGCCATGAGATGAGCGCGCAGGCTTTCCGGCTTATTCATGCAGGCCTTCCTGGTAATCAACAATCATATCGATCTTGGCGGCGCAGACGGCCCAGTCGTGCTCGATAGTTTCGATATCCCCGAGCAGCTCGCCGTTACGGGTGGGGTTGGTCTGGGACAGGGTGCAGCGAGTCACTACCGGACAGCCACTGACGATAAGCTGAGACGCCGGTAAGGGTGGGACGCTGCCGCAACTGGCGAGCAGCACTAGGCAGCTGACCAGCAGCCCAGTCTTTAAACGTTTGGTTTTCATCTTCCAGTTCCTTGAGTCGGGCCTTGCGTACATCGATCTCGCGGCGCAGGTCGGCCTGGACGGTTTGCAGCTGCCGTTGGGCATCGCGTTCGCCCTGCAGCGTGTGGGTGAGGGTGTCGATGATGTGTTGCCGGTCGAGATTGGCCTGCTCGGCCTGGGTGGCCCGGCTCTCGGCACTGGCCTGGGCGGCCTCGGCCATCTCCAGGCGCAGGTGCTGGATCCAGAGGAACCCCGCCAACGCAACGAGTAGGGCCAGACCGTAGCCGAGTTGTTTGAGCATGCTCATAATGCGTCACAGCCCAGCTTTAAATAGACATCTAAAAAATCGAGGGCAACCTGCAGCCCTGTCAAACCAAGGTTAAGCCATAGTAATTTGACCAAAATCCGGGCGTACCGGGCGCTGATAAAGATGGAGATTTTCATGCGTGTGCCCACCCTAACCAGGAAGAATCTGCGTGCTCGGTAGAAAGCATCGCGCGGTCGAACTGCTCCAGCTCGCCCAGGACGATCAGGCACCGGATACCGGGCAGGGCCAGGTGCAAGGCTTCACCAAACTCATTGGCTGTTTCGTACGGTGTGTCTGCCGAAAATACAAACACATCGCCATCCTGCGGCCGCAGCCGACGGATCTGATTAACGTCGATCATGCGGCCTCCTTGGCCAGATCCTCGGCTGCGTGCCGCTCATAGGCGCGGGCCAGCTTGATGTCATAGAGGTTTCGCTTGTAGGCAGGACCGTTATACAGCTCGGCCACCTTGGCCCATTTGCGTGCCTTGAGCGCGTTATGCAGGGCGGTGTCAGCCAGGATGAAGCGCACAAAGGCCTCCAGCTGCTGGCCTTCGCTTTCGCTCATCGCAGCCACAAAGGCCTGCACCGACTCATAGCCCAGATGCTGCCAGTGATAGCCCATGATCTGGAACGCCCCCCAGGAGGCGGACTCCAGCGCGGCGGTCTCATCGATCTGCCGGGCCAGGGCCAGGCGCTGCCATTCGGCCGTACCGCCGGAATATCCTCCGGCCGTAGTGTTGACCAGGTTGGGGTATTGAGCCTCCAGCTTGGAGATATCGTGGCCAGCGGCCTGCAGTCGTTCCCGGAAGACGTGCCGCTCAAACAGGATCTTGGCCTTGCCATTAGGCAAGAAGCCCTGGCCCTGGCTTTCCACTTCGTTGATGGCGTATACGCTGGCCAGCGATACCTCAAGTTGACCTGCTGCCTTGAGCAGATCGCTGTGCTGCAGGTGCTTGGTATCGTTGACACCCAAGAGGCGCGCCTGGGTCTTGGGACCGGCAATGCCATCAGCCACCAGACCCGCCTTTAATTGATAGGCCTTAACGGCAGCCTCGGTGCCGTCGCCATAGATGCCATCCAGGCGCAACTGCGCGCCCTGTTTATTCAGGGCATTCTGCAGGTCGATGACGGGCTGGCCTTTGTCGCCGTGCTTTAAGGTGACGGTCATTGCGCATCCTCTACCTTTTTGCTCAGGTAGCGGTCAGCCAGGCGGCGGACGCCTTCTACCCCCAGCAGGCCAATAACGCCGCCAAAGAACGGGGCGGCGGTCTGGGCAATACCAAAGAAGTCCAGGCCGGAGCTGGTGGCCAGGCTAATGGCTCCGCACAGCGGGGCTTCCAGAAGGACCTGGCGGAAATTGCCGCCGCCGTAGAGGACGCGTAGAGCCGCCACCGTGCAGCCCAACAGGCCCGCATAGATCGTGCTCCATTCTGTTTGCAGCCGGGCGATCAGCCAGGCGTAGATATCGAAATTTTCGGGAGGCATGGTGGGCTTCTCGTTATTCATGGTGATCAATCCCAGAGGTTCACCTGCTGCGCCTCTTGGGCTTCAGCGGTTGTGGTGGATACGTCTGGCAGGGTGACGGGGTGTCCGATCGGCAAGACTGGCCCTAGCTCGGCGAGGCCCGGATTGGCCTCCAGGACCTGCTCGGTGACGCCGGCGGTTGCGCCGTAGTGCCTCCAGCAGAGCCGGTCGAGGGTATCGTTTTGCTGTGCGCGGACCGTGGTGGCCATCAGATAAGCTCCACCGTGCTGCGGCCCAGGCCGAGCAGGTCGCGGATGGCCCAGCGGGCATCGCGGCGGTACTCATCAATGCTTGGCGTGAGTTCGTCAGCGCTTTGGCTTCCTGCCTTGGTGGTGTCGTAGCTACGGTAACGCTCGTAGAGTTCCGAGCAGGCCAGGCACGACACAGCGCGGGTATAGAGCTGCACCAGAAGGCTCTGTCCTGATATCGAATCCGAAGGGACTTCAGCCAGCGAGGCATAACCGAGCAATGTGTTACGCGCCTTGAACGCGACCAGGTCGCGGTTGGCAGAAATCATTGCGCCGGTAATGGCGACCTGCAGACGGGTATCCGTGACGCTTGAGTCGATCCGTTGGGCTGCGCGCAGCTGATTGGCATCGATATCCGGCCACCAGCCGTCATTGATCACGGTGAGTTCGGAGGCCTGGGCTACTGCTATAAAACCGCTCATGGTGCCGCCTTAAGAATGGGTCGCCGGTGGTCAGGGCTTTTCTGCGAAGCACTAGGTTTGCAGTCAGCCCTGAGCCGGCGGGGTGCGCGGGGACGCTCGTTTAGCCGGGGGTTCCGGCGTGTTTCTTCAGGAGGCGCTCGGCGCGCTCCAGATCTTTTTTTCCGCCGCAGCGGTCATGCAGGCCGATGGCCTTTTGCAGGGATTCGATGGCCGCCTGGAGCTGGCCAGGCTGGCCGGCGCTGTCGTCATCGATGCCATGGAGTTCTGCCTTGCCGATGGCCAGGTACAGCTTGGCCCTGGCCTCGTCAGGCATATCCTCTGCAGCGGTAAGTTCGGCGGTACGCTTCAAGGTCTCCAGGTCAAAGGTCTCGCCGGCCTTTTGCGCATTGAGCGCAGCGGTGGCGACTTCCTCGGCGACCAGGCAGCCAGTGGTCCGGGCGAAGCGATCCGGCATGACAAGGCCCTTGCCCAACACATAGCCCGCCACATCCAGCGCACCGGCGTAGTCGCCGGCGTCGATACGCCAGATCATGACCGTGGTCATGACCTCGTCCTGCGCGCCCTGGCCTGCGGACAGCACGCCGGCCACATAGTCCTCGTACTCGGGCAAGAGCTGCCGCTTGAGTTCGGCCTTGCCCTGGGCAGACTGGATCTGCTTTAGGCGCAGGCGGTCCTGGAGCAACTTGGCCAGCTGCAGCTCATAACGGGTGGCCCCTTCCATGGAGCCATGCGGTGAGGCCTCAGCGGCCTCCCTGGCAGCGCGCTTGCGCAGCTGGGTACGTTGAGCAAGGGTCAGCATGGGTTACACCGCCTCGACGTGTTCAGCCAGGGCGACCAGACCAAAGTCCTCGATCACATAGGCATCGTTCGAGGACTGGTAATCCGCGATGCGGTCGTACTCCGGCTCGTCTTTCAGATAACGACGGCGGCCGCCTTCCTGAACGTAGATCGACAGGTTGACCAGCGTCGTGACCAGAATGGTTCCTTCGGGGAAGAACGGTGCATCAACCACCGGCAAGCCACCTAGGCGCGCCTTGGCGACGATCTGGTCGGCAGCGTTGGCCTCGACGTTGGACGCACCACCCTTCTCAACTGCGGCCAACAGTTTGTTGTGCATGAGATCGCGGGAGATCAGGACGACCAGGTCCGGACGGCTGCGGTGCCACGGCTCCAGCATCTGGACCAGGTCATAGACCAGGCCGTCCAGGGTCTTGTAATCACCCGTCGAGCCGACCTTGATCTTGCCCGAGCCTTCCGCGCCCTCTTCCAGCACGCGATCTGCTGCGCCTTCGCGAATCTTCTGCAGCCAACCCTTGTTCACGTCCTGCAGGAGGGGATTCTTACCAAGATCGGTCGCCGCTTCGGCGCTCTTGCCGTTAAAGCCAATCATGATGCGGTCAAGGGCCTGCCGCTCGGTGATGGCTTTGGACAGGCGCACCTGGAAGTCTGGAAATCTCGCCCAGGCATCGATCAGCTGGTAGGGAAACGCGCTGTCGAAGTTGGTCTGCTTGCAGCTGTAGCTGTCCTTGGTCAGCAAACTACGGTCCAGCGGATTGCGCCGGTTGCCGCCCTTGGTGTTAGTGCGGCTGGCAATCGGACCGTTCACGCCGAGCAGAATGGACTCGCCTTCCTGCTCGGTCACGGTGATGACATTGACCTTTTGCAGCAGCGCGTTGGACTCCTGAATGGCGGTTTCCAGCTTTTGCTGCACAGCCGGCGTGACGTTGAATTTCTGCTCGGCCGAGCTGACGCCATTGAGTTTGGCCACCTGACCCAGGAAGCCATTAAAGACAATACGTGTTTCTTTGCGCATGGGGTTCTCCCGAGAATGCGGCGGGTTTTAGTAAGCGGTGAGGATCTGGCCGGTGCTGCCGGTGGCCGGCGGACGCTGCTGCTGGCTGTGGTCGGCGGTCTTGCCCAGGGTGTCGGTGAGTTCGGTCAGACGGGCTTCAAGTGCTTCCAGGCCCTGGCTGAATTCGCCTTGCTGGGATTGCACCTTAGCGAGGTCCTCGCCCTGATCACGGACGTGGCCAGCCAGCTCGACCACGGCTTCGCCAAACTGGGTGAACTCTTGGTTGTCCTGGACTTGTTTGCTTTTGAACATGTCCTGGATGCGCGTGAACAAGGCCGAACCGATGGAGGCCTTCTCCTGCACTTCTTCCAGCTCGATGCAGGTTTCTTCGCAGGCGGTGAAAAGGTTGTCGGGAGACTGCTTGCGGGCTTTCAGGGGACTGGCTTCGGGGTTCTGAGCCGCAAACGAAAGCATTTCGGTGCCAATGCTGGCTGGGCTGTCGGTGACGGCCAAACCCACTAGGTACGCCTGGCCACTAGAGCCAAACTTCTCGTTCACCTCAATGGAGGTGTACACCTTTTGCTTAAGGTTATTGACTATGTTTACCAGGTCGTCGGTAGGCTCGATCTGGGCAAACAGGGCCAGCTTTTTCTCGCCATTGATCTCGACTTCGCCGGTAGACAGGGCCAGGACATCGCCATAGGCGCGGAAAGGCGAATCGGCCAGGGTGCTGCGGAAGTGCTCCATCCAGATGCGTGCGCCGTAGACCTTGGGGTCGTAATTGGCGGCCATCTGCTCAATCCAGCTGCGTTCAATCGTGCGGCCGTCCGTGGTTGCGCCTTCAACGGCAACACGGAATTGCTTGGAACGGAATTTCTTTTTAGTGCTCATGCCGTGAGGTCCTCAATGCGGGGTCGCGGGGTGCGTTGGCAGTGAGGGCATGGTCGTTTTGTGGGGCAGGCGCAGCAACGAGCCGGGGTTGTAGATCGGCTGTTTACAAGATGCGGCGCTAAGCAGATGAGGGACGAGGCGGCAGACTGACAGCCATCAAACACAGCCAGTCCCGTCATGAACGAAGCCACCCTTACCCTGCCGATGGATACTCGCCGCCAAGCCAAGTTCTTGTATTGGATGGGCTGGCGTATCTCTGAAATAGCCGAAACTACGGACGAGAAAGAAAAGACCCTGCACAGCTGGAAGACCCGCGACGAGTGGGACCGGGCCGATAACGTCGAGCGCATTGGCGGTGCGCTTGAGGCGCGCCTGGTACAGCTGATCCTCAAGGAAGCCAAAACCGGCGGCGACTTCAAGGAGATTGATCTGTTACACCGGCAGCTGGAGCGTCAGGCGCGGATTCAACGCTTCAAGGGGGGCGGTACCGAAACCGAGCTGAACCCAAACCTTGCCAAGCGTAACGAGGGGCCGAAAAAGCAGCCGAAGAAAAACGACTTTAGCGAAGAGGACATCGAAAAGCTGACCGAGGCCTTTGTGGATGGCTGCTTCGATTACCAGAAAGACTGGTATCGGACCATGAACCAGCGGACCCGGATGATCCTGAAAAGCCGGCAGATCGGGGCCACCTTCTACTTTGCCCGCGAAGCCCTGATCGATGCCCTGGTGTCTGGGCGAAACCAGATTTTCCTGTCAGCCAGTAAGGCCCAAGCGCATCAGTTCAAGAACTACATGCAGGCCTTCGTTAATGAAGTCCTCGGTCGTCAGCTCACCGGCGACCCCATCGTACTGCCCAACAATGCCGAACTGCATTTCCTGGGCACCAATGCCCGCACCGCCCAGGGACGCTCGGGCAACTTCTACTTTGACGAATTCTTCTGGACCTACAAGTTCGAGGAGCTGAACAAGGTTGCCTCGGGCATGGCCTTGCACAAGAAGTGGCGGAAAACCTATTTCTCAACGCCCAGCTCCATGGCTCATGAGGCCTATAAATGGTGGACCGGCGAGCGACTCAACAAAGGCAAGCCCACCGCGCAGCATCTTAAGATTGATGTCAGCCATGATTCGCTACAGCTAGGCAGGCTGTGTGAGGACAAGATCTGGCGACAGATCGTCACCATTCTGGATGCCGAGGCGCGTGGCTGTGATCTGTTCGACCTGGAAGAGCTGCGCATGGAGTATGCCGCCGAGGCCTTCCAGAACCTGCTCATGTGTGAGTTCGTTGATGACGGTGCGTCGATCTTTCCGCTGGCCATGCTGCAGCCATGCATGGTGGACAGCTGGGTCGAGTGGGCCGAGGACTACAAACCCTTTGCCCTGCGGCCGCTGGGTGATCGTCCGGTCTGGATTGGTTACGACCCGGCCGAAACCGGCGACACGGCTGGCCTGGTTGTCCTGGCTCCGCCGATAGTTCCCGGTGGCAAGTTCCGGGTCCTGGAGCGTCACCAGTTCAAGGGTATGGACTTTGCCGCGCAGGCTGAATTTATACGCAAGGTGACCCAGCGCTACTGGGTGACCTATATCGGTATTGATACCACCGGCATGGGCTCAGGCGTTGCGCAGCTGGTAAAGCAATTCTTTCCAGGCGTAACCACCTTTAGCTACTCGCCCGAGGTCAAGACGCGCCTGATCCTCAAGGCCTATGACGTGATCAAGAACGGCCGCCTCGAATTCGACGCCGGCTGGACCGACATGGCCGCTGCGCTCATGGCCATTCGCAAGACCATCACCGCAAGCGGTCGGCAGTTCACCTATACCGCCGGCCGCAGCGAAGAGACCGGCCACGCGGATCTGGCCTGGGCCTTATTTCACGCCTTACACAACGAGCCGCTCGAAGGGCAGACCGCTGCCAATACCGGCTTTATGGAGATTCACTGATGAGCACTACCCTTCAGGATCTACCGCCGGCGCCGGTGGCAGACAACGCCTTAAACCCTGCCGGCATCGAAGCCTTTACCTTTGGCGATGCCGTCCCGGTCCTCGACAGTCGCGAGGTGCTTGATTACCTGGAATGCTGGTACAACGGCCGCTATTACGATCCGCCGCTCTCGCTCGATGGCCTCGCCAAGTCCGTGCGGGCCAGCGTCTATTTGCAGTCAGGCCTTAACTTCAAACGCAACATGCTGGCCCGCACCTTTATTCCGCATAAGCTCCTGAGCCGCGCCGCCTTCGAGCAGCTGGTCCTGGACTGGCTGACCTTTGGTAATGCCTATCTGGAGCGCCGCCGCTCGATGCTGGGCAGCACGCTTACCCTCTCCCCTGTCCTGGCTAAATACATGCGCAGAGGCCTGGGCGATCAGTTCTATATGGTTCAGGCATGGAGAGAAGAACACGCCTTTGAGCCGGGGTCGATCTACCACCTGCGCGAAGTGGACATTAACCAGGAGATCTATGGCCTGCCGGAGTGGATCGCCGCGCTGCAGTCGGCGCTTTTGAACGAGTCGGCCACCCTCTTCCGCCGCAAGTACTACAACAACGGCAGCCACGCGGGCTTCATTCTCTACATGACCGACCCGGCCCAGAACGAGGGCGACGTGGACACCATGCGACAGGCGCTCAAGTCAGCCAAGGGACCGGGCAACTTCCGCAACCTCTTCATGTACTCCCCCAACGGCAAAAAGGACGGCATCCAGCTGATCCCGATCAGCGAAGTGGCGGCCAAGGATGACTTCGGCTCGATCAAGAACATCACCCGCGACGACATGCTCGCGGGCCTACGCATCCCGCCACAACTCATGGGCATCGTCCCGCAAAACGCCGGGGGCTTTGGCTCGATCCGGGATGCGGCGCTGATCTATGCCGCCAATGAACTCGAACCCGTCCAGGCGCGCCTGGCCCAGCTCAATGAGTGGATCGGTGATGAGGTGATCCGCTTTAAACCCTATGAACTCGCTTTACAGCAATAAAAAAATTGCCAAGGTTGAGGCTTAAGCTTTTTGTTGAGGGCGTTGAAATATATGGTGCTCGTCTGAACAACCATAGCAAGCTAACATTACTTATATTTGGAACCAATAAAAAAAATGGTTCACTTATATTAACCTTGATTAGTCATCAGTAACTCATGATGCTCAATAATGCATTGAATTTGCTTAGAAATAGATTCGATACACCCCAACGGCCTCAGACAGGAGCTATAGACCCTCACAGCGGTGGGCCTATAGCCAGAGACTATTTAGGTACTCGGGATGACTTATCCTCAGCGGGTATTATCGGTAGTAAAATTAACGCAGAAAGTGGCCACGCGTATATTACTCAAGAACGCCCTTCGGTTCACATAGTGGAACGGCTAGAGCTACCACGAAACTATGATCGAAACGGTAATCTTATACTCGGGAGTGGTACAAACTCGGTAAATATATCTCTTGCACGTAACCATCAGCTTCCTGAGGATCACGCTAATGCATACGTTGCTATGAAGACGTTCGTCGGTTATGAGCAAGCTGCTTTAGAGTATGCAAATCATCAGGCTTTAGGAGACAATCCTCGATTTGTTAAAGCCCTTGATGTTGCTCATGTAACAAGCGATGAGTGCTCCTATATGTTTATGGAGCGCATGACCGGGGGCGATGGTAAAGCCCACTTGGAGCAGATCTTTCGTGAACGCGCGCTCCGTCCCGATGAAAAAAAGGAGCTTATGCTTGATGCAATACATGGCTATTTATCATGTTTAAAAGCTATGCACGACAAGGGATTTAAGCATGGCGACATTGATATAAAGAATTTCTTTCACGATGCGGATAGCCATCGTGTAGCAATTGGTGATTTCGGCAGATCTAGACAAGCAAATCCTGCTCAACAAATTGATGAAGCGAAAGAGCTGGGCATGATGTTTAATCGCGATATTCGTCCTGAAGCACTTCGAGCTAGAGTTGATACTAAAGATTTGGACAACATTATTGGCGTGCTTTATGGCAGTCACCCTGATCCTCGTGTCAAAGAAGACCCTATAGGAATATTGTTGAAAAACTGGGCGCAGATTCAACCTAACTACTTAATCCAGTGAAGTAGAAAGAACTAATTTCACATAAACTCGAACAGTTTTTGAATTTAAGTCTCAGAGCGCAATTCGCTTGCTTCCACCTGTAGCAAATGACCCTAATGTCCAAGCTTGAACAGCAGACCTATGGCACCGCCACTTCAGCCTGCCTAAACTTCCTATTCATCGAGGGAAAACTTTCTGCAGCGCACCGAGCCCTGTCCCATACTTAAATTGAGCACCTGTCCTGGCAGGACTGCATCAAGAATTACGACAGCGAACATACGTTCTTCTACATGGATCTGCCCTACTGGGAAACAGAAGGCTACGGCGTGCCGTTTGGCTTTGAGCAGTTCGAGGAAATAGCCCGCATGCTAGGCCAGCTCAAGGGCAAGGCCATCATCAGCCTGAACAATCACCCAGCGATCCGCGAGGTGTTCAGCGCGTACCACATTGAGATTAGGATTAAAGATAGTTATCAGGTCACTAGTAATATTTAGATAAGTAGTAGTTAGACCTGTGGCTGCTCTACTCTGATGTATTCATTAGGGTGTACCCTAACGACCACATAGCTTTTCAAAGGCTATATTGCCTGAGCTAGCTTCTTATACTCTGCTAACAACCTATATAAGAAATTATAAAAATATAGCTTTATTTATATTTCATCTAAAATGTACTTGCTTCCATACATGCTTACCCATTCGTGCATGTTTTTATTTACCTCCAAATTGTGCTCTCGATGTTTAAATATTAATTTATTTTTAAAATTTAGCTCTTGCAGACCTTTCCCAGTCCAAGAATCAACAATCATGCCTTTGGGAAATTCTTTGCTTTTATTTATTACAACATAATTATGGCTTATTTCTTTATTGCTAAATATTGTAAAGTCTTTTATTCCTAAGCAATGTTGGATATGGATTGCAACTTCTAAAGCTTGCATGTCACAGTTAGAAAACCCAATCTCTCTACATTTCGTTAAACATTCAGTAAGCTGCGTAGGTGTCATCTCTATCCCACCTAAAAGCTTTCCATCTGAAGTTCTATTAATCTTATCGCGCTGTAACTTTGCTAAATTTTTTAACGTATCAGCTGGATAATAATGCTTTGCTGAATCTATATACTGTTGAGCCCGTTTTATAGTCATTCTTACATTACTATCCGATATAGAAGTATGGTTTAGACGAACTATTGCTGCTTGATAACCAGTAGTTGAAAGCTGAGTCCTAGATTCGATCAATTCTGATAGAGCCTGTAATCGTTTGGCCAGACTACTCTGGCTCTGAGAGTCAAAAGTGACTTTAAATACGCTAGAGGAAGGGTTTGAATGTGTTTCGCTCTGAGAAAGCTCTGGCTGTCTCAAATATCGTGTATCAAATTCTTTGGTAAAAGCTACCCCTTTTTCATCATTACGGTCAGGGTGAGAAAGGCATTTAGCGGCTAAGTATTTAAGCCCATTTCTGTCAGACTGGGTATACACTTCAAAGGTGCAAACCGGCTTGTTTTCTCCATTAGATGAAGATTTAGCATGATAGCAATGCCATTTATCATCAGGTTTAGAGACTACTTGCATGTAAGTAGGTACATCTGCTTCTTGTACCTCACTCTGCGGTCTAAGCAGGGCTGCTAACAAAGCTTTGTCCTCACTTCCAGAAAGTTTAAAGCTTCCTACTGGTACCGGGCGCCCATCGAGCGTGACGCTCTTTGGAATCATCGTGTAAGGCTCTTGCTTAGCAATGGAGGCGCCAGTAGACAACCCCGGACTTTGCAATGCGGTTCCTTGAGTAAATCCAGGCCAAGTCGGAAGGTGACAAATAGTTGTTCTGATAGGGATCATGAACAAAATCTAGATAATCAAGAAGACTTATAAGTGACAGTGTTGTCGCCTCGGTTCCATTAACTTCTTATTCAACTCCTATGCCACTATAGCTGTAGTCATTTGGGTATACCCCAGCGACTACACCCAAAACAGGCCTTTCAGGTGTAGCGATAAATAGGTAAAACGACTTATACGACTACACTTATAATTCGCTACACCTAACGACTACACCTAGGGCCTTAAATGTTCATTCGCGCTTACCTTCGAGCCAGCACCGACGACCAGGACGCTAATCGCGCTCGAAAGACGCTTCAATCCTTTGCAGCCGATCAAGGTGTGCGCATTGCGGCCTTCTATATAGAGAATGCCTCGGGCACGACAGTGGATCGCTCCGAGCTGCTGCGCTTGCTTGCTGATGCCTCACCTGGTGACGTGCTCCTGGTCGAATCAGTCGACCGACTGACCCGCCTTCCCAGACCGGCCTGGGAACAGTTGCGTAACCAGATCGCAGCGGCAGGCCTCCAGGTCGTCGCGCTCGATCTACCCATCACGCATGCCGTACTCAAACCTACGGGCGAGGACGGAATTCAGGAGTGGATGCTTAAAGCCATCAGCCAGATGTTTCTGGAGTTCATGGCTGCGTTTGCACGGAAGGACTACGACCTACGGCGCGAGCGGCAAATACAAGGCGTTGAGAAGGCTAAGAGCACCGGCCTGTACCGCGGACGTCAAACCGACCATGAGCAACGGCGCCGGATTCAGGACTGCCTAGCTAAGGGTTTCTCTGTTCGCAAAACGGCGGATCTGCTCGGCTGCTCGACCAGTACAGTGTCCCGGTTCAAACGGGAGGCTGCCGCGCTAATGCAGTCGGATGACCAGCTTTCTATGCTGTAAGGACTTCAAGCCCTTTAGAAAGCATAATGTTGTGCAGTTATGTATGAGGGCAGGTAATGACAGGGATACAACAACAGGAGGATCAGTCTAATGAATGGATTAAGGGAGTTCCTTCTAAAGACATCCAACGCGCTTGGTTGACGCTTCGTGAAGATAACGGCGGAGAGACTCGCTGGGTGGTCTTAGCCAAGCGTATTCGGGGCAGATGGGTTGAATACGATTATGATCAACGTAACAAAGCGGAATATCTCGCCTTTGAGGTAGAGGACGAAATCTATTCCTGGCAGCGCCTCAAAACGCCTAGTGCAGCTGTACACATGCCAGAGCCTGATCTGCGCCTCGAATAAATATACCTAATGACTATGAGGCTCCTATTAGGCTTCATAGTCATTCCAAGTTAGCTACCACTCCTCATGGGTGGCGATCCCCTCCCCTACTGGAATCCACTCCGCCTCCGGCATCCCCGGAGCACAAATCGCTACGCTGACCGTCTGGTTAGCACTTGGGTCTGATGGAAGTATCGCGGCATGTCGGAAAGGCGTGTAGTTCGGCGGGCGCATGTAAGAGTTAGCTGCACGGTGAAACTCCCAAATCCCATGCTTTCCCGCACTGCCTACAGATCGCTCAAGGTTTAAGGTTATACCGCTTTCTAGTCGAACGATGAGCATAGCTTCGTACCTTTACTGCGCTTTCCTATAGAGGATAGAGCGGAATATAATTAGCTAAATAGCGAATTCGCTATTTAGCTAATTTAGAGTTATTTTTATCCGGGCCAAGCAGATCATCAATCTGTGCTGCTAGATCCTGAGCCGCCGTGTTCTTCTCATCGCTCGCATAATACGCCACGTATACCTGGGCTCGTTTTAAAAGCGTTCTCAGCTGTTTAGTACAATCTTTTTCTTTTCCCATTTGCTCCCCCCTTCGCCAGTTGATTCAAAAGCAACACGCGAAACCGAGGGCGCAGCCTAGCCATATAGGCGGCAAGGTGCCAGCACGGCAATTTTCCGGCATCAGATAGGGAAGTATTGAGCACTGCTGTATACTGCAGATGTGACATATAAAAATCTCTCGCAGGATATTTGTGTGTTACAGATCAGCGGGGAGGTCAGAGTCCCCGCTGATCAAATTCATAATTCGCTAAATAGCTATTTAGCGAATTATTCCAAAGAAAAAGGTCAGAGCTTTTTCTCCGCTTTGAATTAGCTGTTCACTTTCTTATCTAGTTCAAGCAAGTATTCCAGATATGCCCTACCCGACTTCATGCGGTGGCGTAACCGTCTCTCCTGAAACTCAAGACGGAAGTCTTCAGGGACCTTGAAGTTCAAATCGACTAGATCCTTGGCTCCGACCTTTTGAGTATTCTCTGAACCCACAACTGGAGCACCTGCCGGTGGTGGGGTCCCTTTGCTAATGCCAGGTTTTTTGGTTGGTCCAGCCATTCCATATCTCCAGTATTATAGCTATTTAGCGAATTCGCTAAATAGCGTTTTAGCTAACTATTCAGTAATAGATTCGAGTTTGAGAATTGCGGCCTGTATGACTTCGTCCGCAGCATCTCTAGGCCCCTTGAATCGAGCCTCTATGATTGATAGGCCGCTGTCCTGAGCTTGGCGTAATGCCGGTTTCTCAGGAATCGTACCGGCCAAACATTCAAAGCGGGTATATCCCAGGTATTCGCGTGCTGCTTGTTGCTCAGCTGGAGATCCAGTTGTCCGGGACAATGCAAAAACAATTCGTTTAGGGTCCACACCATCCTTATCAGCCAAAGTGTTAGCTAGCACTGTCGTTGGCTCAAGATCATCAATAGCCAGGCCGGTAGGAAGGACAACGAGATCGGCAGCTTTTGCGATCTCTGCCGTTGTACGGGTAGCTTGTGGACCACCATCAAAAATCACTACGTCATAGCTGTCTACAAGCTTTAAAGCTTGCGCAGGACTACCGAAGGTCTGGACATCAATGACAGGTTTAATGTCAGCCCTTAATCGACGTTGATGCCATACGCGTGAGGTCGTTTGGTGAATATCCATATCAGCAATCAAAGTGGTCCATTCAGCACCGGCATATGCGGCTCCTAATGCACGTGAAAATGTTGACTTGCCTACACCACCTTTTTGAGACACAACGGCAATTTTTAAGGCCATTACTACCCTCCCTTATGAATCGCTATTTAGCGAATTAGCTAATTCGCTAAGAACGGTGCAAGCATAACTGGTTTAAAACCGAATGCAACATGTTTTAGCTATTTCGCTAAAACGCTAATTAGCGAGTATTAATCGCCAGAGTTCATGCGGGTTACAAGCTGCTCTATCTTGATCACCGGTGCGCTTTGCGCGCCTATGCCGTAAGGCGGCACCGTGAAGTGGCGAAAAGCCGAAGGCTTACAGCCTCTGGAGCGGTGCGGGTTCAGCAGGATGAAAATGCTTGGTCGTGCCTGGGGGACCCCCTCGCGCTTTAGCGCGACGATGGGGAGCATTTTTAATGGAGCATGGCTCCATTGCTGTTCTGTTTCTTTAACGGGCTGATTAATGAGTGACACCTAACATCAATAATTCCGACACTTAATTGAAACTGGAGAGATTCGGTTGGTTTTGTATTGCCATTACCAACATAGGTCTCGTCGATAAGACGCACTCACAAGTAGAAATTCAGCCAGGAAGGCTTAGCAGAAAGGACTTTAGGCAGAGGCGGAAAGGGTAGGGGCCTAATCAGGCTGCGCCGTATCGCTCGGTCAGGATCCGGTCGGCTTCTTTGTTTACTGCAGTAGCAGGCCAGTCGGGGTGCTTCAGCTGCAGCGCAATGGCCAGCTCGGTCCTCGCCTTCGACCAGGTCTGAGGATCAATCCTGGTTTGGCCTGGTCGACTGGATGACTTGTTAGCGGCTCGGTCACTCCGGCCACCGATCACCAGGTGAGTTCGTGCCCATTGAGTAAGTGTACCGCCGGCCTTGCTTGCCTTCTTGGCCAGGCGCTTTGTTGCCCGCTCCCGCTCATGCTTGAGCCATTCGGTCAGGCCAAATGCTGTAAATAAATGCTGAGACACGGCTTTGACTGCAGCCAGTCCTCTCCAGGAGCCGTCAGCCTGCAGCTGCCTGGGTTGGGCAACAGTCACGATGTTAGCCCGCTTCAGATCGGCCAATGCGCGCTCCATGCGGCGCTGGCTCATGCCAGTAAAGCTGCAGAGGTATTCAACCGTAAGAGACATAAAGCCGGTCGATGTTGGAACACCACATCGAAGGGAAGAGAGGTCCAGGAACTCAAGTATGACGGAAAGGGCAAGCAGACAAGCCTCGCGCCGCTCGCTGCGCTGCTGTCGAGTGCTTTGATTGGCTGCGTTTAAGGAGGGAAGGCAGGCAGGATTGCTGAAATAGCGGCAGATCCGCTCCTGCAGGGCGCGCAGGATCTTGGGCCGCTGCTTGTCGGTGCTGCTCCTTAAATCCAGGCGTGGTGCTGCAGGATCGTGGCCGCAGAAGTTGCCGCCGTTGTTGACCCGTGTCACATACGCCCTACCACACAACCGCCTCATTTACAGCCCAAGGGACCGCAACTGAGCGATGAGTGGCTTTTTTTCAGGTTGCACGAAAGTGCACTGATTGCCATACTAAGCCTCAGCTAAATGCGTTGTTGAACAGCTACAGATCCGCCAAGATTGAACTGTTCTGAATTGTTCAAAAAAGCCCGGTTCCAGCCGGGCTTTTTTGTGTCCGCAATATCTATCTACGCGCTACGCTTTTCTCCCCTCGATTGGCCAGCTGTTTCAGGCCGCTCCAGGTGCAATGAATTCTCTTTGCCGGGCGCATCTTCAGCCTCAGCCGTTTGGTCCAGACAAAAGACCGCCGCTTATGATGCACGGCGAAGCGACCCGGCGCAACGATGCCGCCATTCGACCAGTCACCATCTTGCCTGCCTTCCCTTGCTTTCCAGCCCTGCCACCGACCAACGGTAAGGCCTAGGCCAGCCGCACGCGGCTCGATCACGACAAAGGCCCGCACGGCAGCCCTGGTGCGCTTTTGGGAAATTTCCCATGCTCCAGCACCCGGCGCGCGCAGTTGTCCCCCCGCGACGCCTGCGGGCTAAATAGGTCGCTTTTTCTGCACCCCTGCACAGGCCTCTGTACGGCCCACGGCGGGGCCTGCGTGGCGTTTTCAGTCCCAATAAAACCCTGCAAAACCCTGCAGAGGTCCCCCTTTCCACGGCCCCCCTACGCGCCCATACGGCCTGTCTCTGCTTTTGCCTGATTTGAGCGCTGCGCTCTTCTCTCAAGCCGCTCCGTTTGGAACGAGCGAAAGATTCTCAGCCACCTCCGTCACTGATTACCCCGGCTCGCGTGCGAGACGAAGCCAGAGGCGCGCCGTGAAGCTGCTAAACGACGCCTGCGGCGTGCAGCAGCTGGAAGGGCGCTAAGACCTCCAGGCGGCTCTGTTGCTCCAGGGAGAACCCAGGGGACCCCGCGCGCCTGTAGGCGCGAAGTCGGGGAACATAAATTACAGAGGAGCCCGGTCTTACACCGTGCCTGGGTTATGCACAGGGCTTAAAGGCTCTGTTCTTTAAGCGAAGCGGGTACCACTCAACACTTTTTTTTGCATTTAACTCAAAACAGCTAAAGGGGGAACTGACCAGATTGACTCTATCGAGAACTGAATGGGTAGAAACGCATACCCGTTAGCGTGAATCTGGGGCGTTTTGAGAGGTTTTAAGAGGGCGGGAGGGTAATGACTGGGGTACAGGCGTGCAAAAGCCCCGCTGGGCAGCGGTACGTTTGAAAGGGAAGGCTATCGTCGAAAGAGGGCGTCTACCGCCTGGGTAAGCGCACTACCTGTCAGGCTGGGGTTTTGTTGGTTTAGCTGAACCGCAAGCTCGGCTCTTCTGCGGTTGAATTCAATCTGCTGCTCGTGCTGCTGGTTTTCTGTAGCGATTCGCTCACGTGTCTGGAAGGCACGACGACGCGCTTGTTTGGCTACGGCCGTCTCAGCTTGCTGTAGCGCCTTTTGTTGCTCCCGACGCTGGATCTCTTTGAGCTTTAGCCGGCGCTTTTCTTTCTTGCGCTCCCGAGCCTGCTTGAGCTGGTGAGCCAGGCCTAGCTCGGTAAAAAAACGCTCCCGCAGGATGATCATGGTGCGGGTGATCCAGCGCTTGCCATCATGAAACAGCCGCTTCTGCTCGCGGCGGATGTAGCGCGCTTTTTCCAGGAGTTTTAGCGTGCGCGAAAGGGCGCATTGGTGGATCTCGGCATCTACCGCAATACCGTTCTGCAGATTGAGGTGGAACTGACCGTCATTATCCATCCAGCCAAGCACCATTGTGGCGATATCGACACGGGCCATCATCGGCTCGGCGATTGCCGCAAGCTTGCTCCACACTTCCTGTCTGACACGGCGGCCGGAAAGGTGAACGCAATCAAGCGAGCGCAGCCATGCTCCCTTACGCTCGCAGGCCTCTATTTTGATCCGTCTTGCAGCTTCGCCCAGAAACGTCCGTCGCTGATCATCGGACAGCCTGGCGACATTAGTCTTGTCCCGATCAGGCAGTGGCTTACCCCGCTTGGACACTGGGAGGTAAAACGCAGAGGCCGGTGAATCGGCCGGTATTCG
>NZ_BMNW01000019.1 GCF_014646755.1 Pseudomonas asuensis
GAAAGGGCAAACACCGATTGGCTTTATCCTCGGGCAATGGCATAAACAGCCACAGCTCTTTTTAACCGACCCAAACCCCTTCTTCCCGGGACCTAACACCTAGTCAAGAGGCCGGTGCTGATCTACGTTCATTAGTAACTCAAAAAGGTAATCAAAACCACGCTATATCTATGCAGATCAGCAGCACAGACTCCCGCGTTAAAATTGACCAGGAGGGCTCGTCAAACGCTGGTCTGATCCATCAGGAAGACACACAAGACACAAATGTACTGCTCGAGCAGACGGGCAACAACAACGATGGACGCGTTTACATAGACTCCGGTGCCTTTGAGTCCAATGCTGATATGTTTCAACAGGGCGAGGGTAATCAGGCTACGAGTTGGCATACTGCCTCAAATGATACCTATACCTTGCAGCTACAGAGCGGCGCGGAAAACTTAAGTCTTGTCGACCAGTTGAACTCGTCAGGCTACAGCGTGGGATTCACCAGGCAACAAGGCGAAAACAATTCTGCTTATCTGCTGCAGTTTCAAAGCGATGATAACGCTACTGCGCTTACCCAGATAGGAGACTCCAACCTGATTGCCTCAACTCAAAGCGGTTCAGGTAACGGTTTGTCTGTTCTGCAGGATGGTGATAACAACGTGGCCCTGGCCGCGCCGGCTGAGTCTGGCATCCTGTCAGGTCTTCAGCAGAGCGGGGAGGCCAATTCGATTGATATGGTCCAGTCTGGTCGTTTGAACGAGCTCTACTACAGGCAAATCGGGCAATTGAATCTGTATGAAGGGCATCAGGAAGGATCTGGACATGTAGTGACTGCGCTGACGCAAGGCAGCATGAACTATTTGCCCATAGAGCAGACAGGGATCAGTCAAAAAGCGGCGGTCCATCAGGTCGGCAGCTCAAACAGGATCCTGCTGAATCAGATGGGGCATAACTAGATGCTCACACTGGCGATTTGCAGGATCGCAAACCGTTACAGGCAACGGCGTGCATTTAACAAGCGACGTACCCGTTGTTTCGAGTGCTTGTTTGATTGAGTTTCTGATGGGGCACTCGATTACGGAATAATCTATCCCAAGTGTTTGCGAATCAACTCTGGTTGCCGCCACCGCTAGCGTTCAGGAAGCAGGGCAGCAGGCCTAGTGCTGAAGGATTTTGCTGTCAATCAGGCCACCTGACGCGTCGAAATACACATGCAAGTTGTCGTAGTCCATTCCTATCCCGCTGCACAGGCCCAGGACATACTGGTATTCCCGCTCAGTTGAATAGCCATCGGGTTCGCCAAGTACCTGGACGACGGCGGCCTGCGTCATTCCCCTGGATAGCACGCTGTGTCGAATGTCTTCAGCTATCTCGCCACGATAACAGGTAGCATCCCCTTCGTTGCTAGTAGAGACAAGCCACCGCTGAGCATCAAAGGTGGCTTTGTCGAAGGGGTTCGGCCTTTCAACCAAGGTATAAGCGATGACCGCTGAACATAAGACAAAGGCTGCGCCCAGCAAACCAGGACGTCGCATGGACAGAAGGAGAATTCTGGTTGTCATCTCTGCTATCAGCGGGCCTAAGTCGTTTATGGTGGAGTCAAGCGCTCTGCTATATAACACTTGAAGTGCTCTGGGCGATGCCTGAACATTTGATGGAAACCATCAAATGTTCAGGCCCGGCAATCCCGATAGTCCATTTTCTGTTAAGCATGCGAATAGGGGCCCTTGGGACCACTGCAAAACGCCATGCTCTGCATAGGCTACCGCGTCAAGGCGCACGGCGGATGGCTAGCGGCTCGTGATCCGAAAGTCAGGGTGGAGCTGCTGCCAGTGGTCTTTTAGCAAGTCCTGGTGCGCCTGAGGCATGGGACTCTGAGCCAGGGCCTCTGGCCAGAGATCGCGTGCCTGCTCTATAGCCTGTTTAACCATACGGCCAATGAAGCGGCGATTTAGGCCGGACGCGTCGGCCCAGGCATCAAAGGTCGCAAGGGACGTTTCATACCAGCGCCTCACACCTCCCATGTTGAGTGCAAGTTTGCGTTCGTCATCCATGTAGGCTCGAGTAAACACAATGTCGTAGGCCGGAGAGAGATCGGCTTGCCTCTTGTCGCGATAGATCAGGCTCCAGTTCTTGAGATGGGCATCACCGTTACCCAGCAGGATATTGGCCAGCAGGCGTAGGGTGATCTGACGGATGTTGTCGGGTCGGTGCAGGGTCTCCTCTTTGAGTTTGCGCGTGATCTCGTCATAGTTGTGCCTCTCGTATTTGTTTCGGGCGTACTCGAAAAATACTTGGGCAAAATCCTCGGTGTGAATCCGCTGCCCATGTTCTCTTCGATCAAAGCGCTTGATGCCATAGGCATAGCGTTCATCCGGCAAGGGAATGGAGGGCAGGTTACCAATCCGATCAAGTTCGATGAGCGAGATCTCGGGAATATCGATGCCTATCAGTGAGGCCAGGGACATGGCTGTATACTCATTGAGCGGCACATGCTGGTGCAGCGTGGACGGGGTCTTGATGATCCAGTCACCGTGGCTATCGCCATCCTTGTAAAGATAACGGCCGTCCCTTGCCTTCATCGAAAACTTAATCTGGACGCCGGCCAGGGAGAAATGGGCTGGCGCATAGGCCACATCGACTGGTACGGGTAGGGTGGAGGTACGTCCCGTCAGGGCGCTTGAGGGAATGTCGTGTGGATCAACCGGCGTTGCCTTGAGTGCACCGGGCAGGTCCTCCCCCAGGTAGGCCAGCAGAGGAAACTCATTGTCCGGGTGAATCTTGAGCTGTTGGGCCAGGTGTTCGCGCATGGCCCCTTCAGGCAGAAGATTGCTCAGCAGGGGGTGCAGCTTTTGCCGCGTAACCAGAGGCTTTTGGAAAAAGTGGTTGGCCCGCGCGGGAAGAGCCGTGAACAGGGTCAGGGTAGGGCGCGCTAATGGGGGCATGGCCACGTAATCATGATCAAAGGTCAGTATGTTCCGCCCTTCCTCGTAACCGGCCAGATAGCCCACAGTTGTATCATGAAGGCTTATCCTGAGCGCGGCGACCCGTTCCTTACGCATTGTGCTGCTCCCACTCCTGCCAGGGGTCGGTGATAGGGTCCTCCTGGTCAAAGGCTTCGTTTGAGCGAGGATTCTCCTCTGATGCGGTCTCACCGGTGCGCTCATTCAGGAGCGCCATGACTTCCAGTCGCTGCTCAGCGGGAACCAGGAAGAGCTCGGCATCTAGGCCAAATGCTATCTGCTCAAGTGTGGACAGTCGAGGATTGCCGTCTCGCTCGATCTTTCCATACTGCTGTCTGGCTATACCAGTCTTCTGTTCCATGTCTGTCTGGGTAAGGCGTAGTGCTTTACGGCGCCTGATAAGTTGCTCAATGAGAGAAGAAGACATCAATTACCTCGCCAGAATAAGCAGAGCAATGGGGTCAATGAAACATATGGCATGCAACTGACCCTTATTGAAAGATATAGATTTCATTCTAGCAGGGATGAAACACATTTGTTTCATAAGAAGAAAATTGAAATAAATGTGCTTTAATTCGATGATTGCCCATTTAAAGAGTCTGGACACAGGGTCAGATAGATACGAGTCTCGTACCTTGTATAACCAGAACGTCAAACTGCGACGAACTGCACGGGCAGTTCATGCGATCGGCTTTACAAAATGGAGACTGGTCCAGAGACACGCTTCGTGACCTTGTCGCATGGCGTGTGCAAAATCTATCCTGATGCCACATCAGGCAATCGTCACAGGATGTCTATTCTCAAGGTAACAAATCCTAAGGCCGAGGCGTTGGAGGAGGCGCGAGAGAGGCGGAAAGCACCAGTGCCTTTAGCCCTGGCGACATCACGGATGGACGGCGAAAGGTCACGGCACAGATCGTACGGTGCCATAGGCAGCAGCTTTGTTAAAAGGCAGCTTAGTGATGCACTGCCAGTCGCCGGGATGATGGCTTCTCGTAACCGCGTTAACCTGCCCGGATCCAAGCAGGTTAACGTATCTCACTAAAGAATCGACCAAGTGCTTCGATAGGCGCCCGAGCAAGCTCAACGAAAGCTTCGGGACTCAATTAGGCCGTGTTGGTCTCGGCTCCCTGATCATTCATGGACAGGTTAGTTAGGCGCGTCGTCTTCGGTTACCTCTTGTTGTTGAGCCCCGACAGGTTAGAAGAAGCCAAAGCGCTTTTTACAAGTATTCTGCCGGCCGATTTGAATAATGTCGGAAATACCATGCTTGTCGAATCGCTCGAGCAGCGCATCGGTTCCGCGCGCCAGCTTTAGGTTCATTTCCTCTTCGTATAGCGGAACAATGCTATAGAACTCGATGGTTTTCTCTGGGTTGATCTCAAGGGTAAAGAATTCTTCAGGGACATTAACCGAAGGCAGGAGAATCACGCCGCTAAGCCGTGTGTTGTCGGCAAAGGGCTCTGCGGGCTGGCCGTTGGGAAGGGTATGCCCCCAACCAAGCCAGGTGTCGTACTTGTGTGGAAACCTTGCGAGGTATTTAAGCTGGCGTATCGGCCAGTACCAGGCTTCATTGGCAAAGGCCTCCTGATCGACAAGCCACTCCTCAGGTAGTGTTACGACAAGCTCCATAAAGCGAGTCGCGTCTACCTGCTCCGGGACGCTCATGGGCAAATCGCTCATGCCTGAGGTTACAAGGGTGTGATACGGTCTTTCCTGCGTAGGTTTGACATAGTGAACATCAATGTGGACGGTGTCTGATACCAGCTCGTGAAACACCCCGCTCACCTCACCCAGGTGACGCTCGATATGCGTGGAGATTTCCTCAATGCACTCCTCTCCATGAGGTGCCTGCCATTCCTTCTCCCCGTCGGTATAGGTAAAGATAGGACTACCTGACAGTGAAACGAGATTGCTTTCCTTGCTCATCTGATCCTCTAAACGATCCGTTGTTTACCAAACTCAATATGGTTCTGGCCGCTAGCCTTGCCGTCTGCGGGCATGGCACAAAGGCCGTGACAGGCACATTTTCCTTTATCGCTGGGTCTAGCTACCGGACATGGCTCACAGGATTTATAGGCCGTATCGCCTTGGAGGTTTGACAGGCCGCAGGAGAAGGCGGCTATGAGCTCTCTTGGCATCGATCGTGCGCTTAAGAAGCTGACCTGGACACATATCTGAGCTCCAAGAGTTATGCTCTGGCTGCTGCGGGGACAAGGTCCTACATTGATTGCCTGACTTCGCTCTGAACGAGGCGATCCAGCCCTTGGGTAGGCATTACGGCTACATTTTTATTTACGCTGAATCAAGCCTTTGATAATCTGGAATGTCGCCTCAAGAAAAGGAAAATGATGCGAATAATCCGTGACTTCAACGACTACTACGACTCATAGGCCGGCTATGGGGTCGACATGTCCATTGTCTATCATCGTGCATCCCAGACCTTTATCAAGGAAAAGGGTGGGCCTGAGCCCCAGCTTGTGAGTGATGTCAAAAAGCTGATCGCCCGTTATAACGACCAGGCAACGCTAATCGAATCAAATACCTACCAGCCTTTCTATGTCGGTTTTTGTGGAAAGCTCTACATGGGCCTTTTTGACTATGTCGATCAGGCGGGCAAGCTTATATCTCGCTATAGGACGCACGAGACTAAGGACTTGGCTAAGCCCGAGTTCTACAGGCACCAGAAGGATTTTGACGAAAAAACACTTAAGGCCACGCTTGACCCACAAGCGCTTTGGCATTTCTTTGCGCCCAAGATCGTTACGCTTGAGGACTGGTTCAAGACCAACCGGGGGGACTGAGCCGTTTGAAGCGCTTGATCTCTTTACTGCGCACAAGTTGGTCAGTTTTTGCGTTATAGGTGGGATCGATAAAGGTGTACAGATCAATCCCTGCCTTAAGGATCTGCGCTTTCAAAAGGTCGTAGACAGCTTTACCGCGTTCCAAGAGAGCTCCATGTTTAGTTCCAGCGTGTTGGGGCGAACCGAAAATCCCCTGATTACCACGTCCGATAAGGATCTGGCCGTTAGCAAAGGGTTTACCCAACAGAGCTTTAGAAAGGAGCCCACAAAGCGGCGATGCTCGCGTTAATAGGCATCAGGAGAATATCTCTATGGCCTCCTGTTAAAACTGCACAGTATCGGCCACCGACTGCTATCAAAGGGTTATGCACAGGATTTCTCGCGCAAGGTCTAAGTGGCCAGCTTAAAGCATTGCTTGTCATTGACGCAGGGATGACTCAGTGAGGGCAATAAGTAACCTTTAAGCATCATTAATATAATAAGACTAACTCGCCAGAGATCTACGCATACCTTTATGACCCCTTGCCAGAAGTAATGTTTATTACAGTTGGCAGTGTATGAGCCGGTATAGCGTAAGGTTGTCCAAAGGAGACTACCTCTGAACAGTTTATTAGCCCCGCCAATCATGTGATGGCCCTCTCCAGATCGGGGAGGGCGCGAAGTGAGAGGTAGTTCATGTCATATAGCAAACACGCGCGGCAGGCTCGGCGTACGAGGGTCAAGGTGGCCATCAAAAGGCAATTAACGATTAGCCGTTTTTATTACTCGATTGACAATGGTCTTTTTAAAAGACCCATGGGCAAATGGCGTAAAGAGGCTGCTCTGAATTGCGGCCAGGCAGGATGCTTTCTATGCGGCAATCCGCGCCGCGTAGCCAACGAGCTGACGTTAGCTGAGCGAAGTGCAGGCCACGGCTTTGAGGCAGGTCTTTTGGAGTATTTCAGCCAGGGTGAATAGGGTAGTCTGACGTAGGCCAGCATGGCGCTTTCGCTTTCACATTTGAGCGACGAATGCGGGAAAAAAGCCTTTTGATACGGTAGCTTCTGAGCGGCTGGATCGAAGAGCAACTATCCTCCACCAGTCCGGAGAGATCTTTGGAGGCAGGGAAGTAGTTGCGCAGTGGATGGCGCGCCCCAACCAGACGCTTGGCAATATAACGCCGATCATGCTTTGCGAAACAGAGATTGGCGCCATGCAGGTTCTTCGTGTACTTAATGCCCTTGAGTGGGGCGGTGCTGCCTGATGCGCGCGTGGAGGGTAGCAAAACAAAGACGTGCAACGGATCTAACAGGAATGGGGCGGCTATTGCCGGTGGCAGATGGAACCACGAGCGTACCCCGGCCGTGTATATGGGATTTACACCAGCCATTTATAGCCTGGAAACCTTTGTTCATACCAATGGCGAACCCGTAAAGGGATGAAAATCACTGAGTTTGAACTGTCTGAGGACAGAGGTTTTTATCTCGAACTTGAGAACGACCGGCTGCCCTCCGGCTGGAACAGTATCCCCTATGATCGCCCTAGCACAAACTTTGGTACTCGCTGGCTACAAAGCCGCTAACACCTGGGATTGATTATTCCTTCGGCTATCCTGCCGTTGGAGCGTAATGTGGTAATAAACCCATTTCACCGAGAGGCATGCTTTATCAAAGTGTTGGAAGTCTATGTCTTCCCCTTTGACCCTCGTATGTTCGAGAGACAAGGAACGCCCCAATAGCTTCGTTGAGCGATGCCTTAAGCAGTGATATAGGCAGCGAACCTGCCTGGCTGTAGAAGTTAAGTACAAGGAATGCCTTGTCTATTCCAGGACTTCCAGTACAAAGCCCTAGTGTGTATACGTCACGCACTAGGCGCTTGCGCCATAAGATAGCCAAATCCTTCGCAGCCTTGCTTATGGGCATTGGCGTCGTAAAGCTCGGCTTGATGCCGAGTTGGCGAGCGCTTTCCTCTTCCTGGATCTGAACGGTCATGATCAAACGCAGGAATTCCAGCATATACGCAGGGCTATGGATATTGGGTGTGATTGTTGGCCCTGCTGCTTTGCTCGTCCAATCAGCAAACAGAGGTGCAGAGGGTGCCTATCCTGTTAGGTTAGTAGGCAGTTGAGCATGCGTCCTAATGACCTGAAGAGCAACTGACTTGCACTAGCCCAGTTGCTCTACTCACCTACGCTTATACCTTGAACGTGGCAATCATGCGCTGCAGATCAACCCCCAGACGAGCCAGCTCAGCAGTTGAAGCTGTTGCCTGCTGGGTAGCCGAGGCTGACTGTTCAGCAACGTCCCGTACGCTGATGATGCTACGGTTGACTTCCTCGGCAACAGAGCTCTGCTCTTCCACTGCTGCTGCAATCTGATGATTGAGCTGTTGGATATCAGAGACGGTTCGGTAGATATCGTCAAGTGCCACCTCAGCTTCCTTTGCAAGCGCTACAGTGCCTAGCGTGCGCTCACGGCTCGAGTTCATCATCTGGCCAGCAGTATTTGCCCCTTCCTGCAATGCAGTGATGAGTTCTCCGATCTCCTTGGTTGATTGCTGAGTACGCTGGGCCAGGGAGCGTACCTCATCAGCAACTACGGCGAATCCACGACCCTGCTCACCTGCACGAGCAGCTTCGATAGCAGCGTTGAGGGCAAGAAGATTGGTCTGCTCTGCAATCGACTTGATTACATCAATCACACTGCCAATCTGACTGCTCGACTGATTCAAGCGCTCCATTGCCTCGCCCAGTTCTTCAACTTCCTCCGCCGCCATGTTGATTTCGGCGGTTGCACGTTTCACGGTTTGGCTACCTTGTTGAGCCTTGACCTCTGCAAGACTGGCAGAGGAAGAAGCCGTAGCGGTATTGCGAGCCACATCCTGCGCCGTGGCAGCCATTTCGTTCATGGCTGTTGCTACCTGATCGATCTCACTGCGCTGCTGGTTGACACCGGCGCTGCTCTGCTCACTCACAGCCGATAGCTCTTCTGCAGCGCTGGAGATTTGGGTAATGCCGCCTGCAACACCACTGACTAGCTGTCGCAGCTGCTCAGTCATGTCCTGCATGCTGCTCTGCAACTGGCCCAGCTCGTCATGTCGATCAACCCGTACGGTACTGGTCAGGTCACCTCCGGCAACTCGTCTCACCATGCCCATGGTCTCACGCAGCGGTACAGTAATCTGACGAGTAATGACATAGGCTGCAAGCAGACCAATAAAGAGTGCAAGAACTACTACGGCGAAAAGCTTGGTCATCGCCGCTGAGCGCTCGTCATCCGCCGCTTTCTTTTGCCCAGCCAGCAATTTATCCGTTAACTGCAGCAGCTTCTGACTCTGCATGGTGAGCGCAGCCATATTACCCTTGGCCTTGTGGTCTTGCTCGACGATTGACTGGAAAAACTGGCGATAGCGGGAGACGTCTCCAATGGCGCTGCCGATACGCTCAGCGGTAATTCCATCCATACGAGGTTGACTTGCCGTAAGGTTTTGCGACAAGGTATCTATCGCCTTCAGGGCAGCCTCGGCCTTGGCGTCGTCAGGCTGACCCAAGAAGCGGCGAATGGTCAGGCGTACACTTACCATCTGAGCTTTTATCTGGGCTACGCTCTTAAGCTGGCTGACACTAGCGGAGCTGCCCTCAGCGAAGGCACCTTCAAACAGCTGCTCAAAGGCCGCAGTCATCTTGTCGGATACCTTGGTCAGCTCTTGCTGCGCAGCGGCACTTTCCTCGTTGGTCTTTACAAGATTTTCGAAGAGATTCTGGTAGTGCTGCGTCTCTTTGTGTATTTCCTGTAGGGTCGCGATATTAAGGGGAGAGGTTAATATCTTTAGCCCCTTGTCTGCCTCGCTCTCAAGAATCGCCAGCCGACTCTTCTGCTGCTCGATTGCCACGCTGGACAAGGTATGAAGATATTCTTTTTCGCCTGCGCGCATGTCAAAAAGCAGGGCCTTGAAGTTGGCGCTATAAGCCGTCTTGCCCAGACGACTGATAAACGTATCCGCCGTAGAGTAACCAAGCGCAGAGACAAGCGCTACCATGGTCAGTAGGAAGCCAAAGCCTAAGGCGAGTTTCTTGGAAATGGAGAGGTCTCGTAGGCGAAGCGAGGCAGTGCGGTTCATGTAAGCCACCAGAAAGGTAAGTGCTCCTTTGAAACAGGTTTTGGAGCAGATACGTATGTATCGACTTTCTGGCTAAGATATCTTGAGATATAACCAAGAGCCGCTGATCTGATGGTTGTACAATTATTTAGGAATGGAAGGATGTGTTTTGAAGTGCCACTGGCGCTTATTTAAATCCCACAGCTCGAAACCAGAGTACAGCCTGTGCAGTGACGCCAATAGTTAGAATGAAAAGCGCCACAACCATGACCGTCCCACAGAATATAAGGTAGCCGTAGCAGGCAATGACGGCAGCGAGTATTTCTATTAGCAGGAAATGCATCTGAGCCAGCCGGTTTCATGCTGTACTCGTGCGTCGAGCATGGCGATTAACTTTTCCCTATCCTTGTGCATGGTATCTCCTTGCTGGGTTAATAGACTGTTGCAGATCTATAAACTCAGAATAGCATTTGTACCTACTCCACGATCTGCATGACGGCTTTTTTCAGTCTGAGCAAATACACTTTACGCGGCTGGCCTCCACCGTAGCCAGTAAGCGCTCCATCGGCTGCTACAACACGATGACAAGGAACGATAATAGATATGCGGTTACGTTCGTTTGCTGCACCAACGGCGCGGCAAAGACTAGGCTTTCCTAAAGTTGCGGCGATACCTGAGTATGTTGATGTCTGCCCATAGGTCACGTTCAAAAGCTCACTCCATACGCTCTTATCAAATGAGCTTCCAAGCATATGCAATGCGACTGTGAACTCTTTAAGCTGGCCATTAAAGTATGTCTGGAGTTCTGCTTCAGTTTGTTCAAGGTGATGATTTGTTCCAGGGACTACGCGGTAGCCGTAGCGGCTCCGTAATTCTTCGAGTTCTGCTGTTAGAGCAGATCGATCAAGAAACTCAAGCAGTACTAACCCACGCTCCTCTGCCATGGCAATCATCGGACCTAACGGTGTATGCAGGTGTCTATAGAGCAGTAGAGTGCTAGCAATGGCTTTACCGGGCGTAGTTTGAAATGTTTTTTTGAATGCGTCCCGAAACCCACTGAGAGATTCATAGCCTGAATCAAAGGCCGTGTTATCCAGAGTGTCGCCATCCGCGATCTGACCCAATGCTATCCCAAGTCGACGTGTTCTGATGTAAGCATGAAAAGTCATGCCAAAATGCTGTTTGAACCATCGTCTCAAGCGTAAAGGGTCAATGTCCCTGGCCCTTAATTCAGCGTCTGTCCAGCGTGACCTGGGGTTTGCTTCTGCCACCCTGAGCAGTTCCTTTATCCACTCTGGTGCCGACGCAACATCTAAACAACACGGCCATAAAAACATGTACTGGCATTAGCTAATCATTCTGGACGTACTGCTGGCACACGGGAGTGGTGCTTTCTATGTTTACCAATCAATGAAACATCATGATACAGATGTTATGATATAACATCTGTATCATGCGCCCCCGTCGTCTTCATACACGCAATAGTAGACGTATCACCTTTTCTCAGCCTGTGTATGGCTTTCCATAAGTCAACTTAGGTGCTGCACCTTGCAAGGATCGTCATGTATCGGAACAAAACTTTTTGCCGAACGCTGGTTGCTACTGCTTTTGCCGCTGTCCTTACGTTAGGCCCGGATGTTTCTTTTGCCAAAGATAACGTGTTTGATGTTGTTGCTCCGTTTGAAATTGGTGGCCTCGATCCATCTGTATCAGGCTTTATATTTCAGCGGATGCAGATCACTGAAACATTGCTTGAGGTGGATGCCAAGGGACAACCCCTTCCAGCATTAGCCGAGAAGTGGGACGTATCCGATAATGGTAAACGGTGGTCCCTCACGATCCGTCAGGGTGTGAAGTTTCATGATGGTACTGATCTTACAGCGGAGGCGGCTGCCCATTCGTTAAATACTGCTCGTAAAAAAACGGGTGTATTGCAGAACGCCAAGATCGAAGCAATCAAGGCCGAAGGCAATGACGTCATTATCGAATTGGTAGAGCCATTCAAGCCGCTGTTGGCATTGCTCGCTCATTCGTCTACAAAGATTCTCGCTCCCGCCGCGTATGGTCAGAACGATGCAGTACAAAAGGTTATTGGAACAGGTCCGTACCAACTGACCTTGTTGGAGCCTCCACAGAGACTGGCTGCCAAACGCTTCGAAGGCTATTGGGGGGAGAAACCCACGATAGACAAGACGACTTATCTTGCCGCTGGACGCGGTGAAACGCGTACGTTAATGGCTGAAAGTGGTGGTGCCGAGCTGATCTTCCAGCTAGACCCTCCAAGTATTGCCCGACTGCAGCGCTCCAACAATGTCAAGGTAATAACGGGTGCTGTCCCTCGTGTAGTTGTCTTAAAAAGCAACTCTGGTAGTGGTGCTACAGCACCTGTCGAAATACGGCAGGCCTTAAGTTTGGCTATCCAGCGTGAGGGTATTGCAGCCGCAGTACTGCGCGCACCGGATACTGGTGCAACACAGATGTTTTCCGATAATTTAGCCGCATGGCACAACGCAGATCTATCCCCCTTGGCCTATGATCCAGACGCGGCTCGCAAGCTTTTTGATGCCCAAGGTTGGCGAAAGGGTCCTGACGGTATTCTTCAGAAGGACGGAAAAGCGCTACGTCTGAGGATGCTGACCTATTCGGACCGTCCTGAATTACCGCTGATTGCTACAGCGCTGCAAGCTCAACTGCGCGAGGTCGGAGTGGATGTTGAGGTCGCGGTGGAAAACGCCAGTGCCATCCCGTCTGCACACAGTGATGGATCGCTACAACTGGCTTTGTATGGGCGTAACTACGCATTGGTGCCGGATCCGCTGGTTACCCTCCTTGGCGATTTCGGCCATGGAGGCAGTGAGTGGGGTCCCCTGGGTTGGAGCAACCCGGCCTTCGACAAGGCGATGACAACCTTACTGGCCAGCAATGATCCCACCGAACAACAGCAACTGCGCAATGAAATCGTTGCGCTAATCCAGCATGATTTGCCGGTCATTCCTATTGCCTGGTATCGCCAGTCCATCGCGGTGGCCAAGAATGTCGAAGGGGCTTCGATTGATCCTTTCGAGCGTACTTTTGGCCTGACAAAGATGCGGTGGTCTGAATGACACGTCTACTGGCCTTCCGTTTTTTGCAGGCCGTTATGGTTGCCCTTCTGGTCGGCGCGCTCACCTTTCTTTTGATGAGTCTGCTACCGGGCGACGCGGCCTATCGCATCGCAGCCGGCCGATACGGTTATGACATGGTGAGTACAGCAGCGGCCGAGGCGGTAAGGGCCGAGCTAGGCCTTGATCAACCTGTCATCTGGCGCTTTCTAGCCTGGATTGGCGATCTCGCCACATTGGATCTGGGCCACTCACTGGTTTCTGGAAAGCCGGTCATGGAAGCGGTAGCTCATGAGCTGGGTAGTTCCATACGATTGGCTATAGGCGCTGTGGCGCTTTCCTTCGTCATGGGTCCGCCGCTAGGCGTGATGGCAGGGCTGCGTCCAGGTAGTGTATTTGACCGGTGCCTGCTGTTGCTGACAACCGTTACACGTGCCGTACCGCATTTTGTACTGGGTGTTGTCCTGGTAATCGTATTCGCGGTGTCTCTAGGGTTGGTGCCGTCAGCAGGACACGGCACCTTAGCTCATACAGTCTTGCCAACCTTGACGCTGGCGCTGGGTCTGGCCGCCGTGTCTTCCAGGGTGGCACGGGACGCCACTATCGATGTGGCAGCTTCTGCCTATTACGGGTTTGGCCGTCTTAAAGGGCTGAGTAGTTTCAGTCTGTTTACCCGGCATGGGCTGCGCAATATCGGGGTCCCGGTAGTGACCTACCTGGGCGTGCAGCTGGTGTATCTCATTGAGGGGGTAGTGGTGGTTGAGACCCTGTTTGCATGGCCGGGCATTGGTCATGGGCTGGTGCATGCAATTGTCCAGCGTGATGTGCCTATGGTGCAGGGTACAGCGCTGGCAATGGGTCTGATGTTTGTCGTCCTCAATACGCTTGTTGACCTGGCAAATCACTGGATCGATCCTCGTGGGAGGAAGGTATGAACCTGGAAACCGTTGCTGTTAACACAGCTCCCCCCGCACAGGTGACCTCGCGCCTATGGGGTATTGGTCTTTTTCTGCTGCTGGTTCTGTTTGCCATTGCAGTGCCGTTGCTCTGGCAAGTGGATATCGCCAAGCAGGACTATACCGCCATCCTGTCCGGTCCAGCAGAGGCCCATCCACTGGGTACAGACCATCTTGGCCGAGACATGCTTGCACGGCTCGCCGCCGCGGTTCGTCTATCGTTGGGATTAGCCCTGGTCAGTGTCATGACTGCTGCTGTACCGGGCGTCCTGCTAGGTGTCGTGGCAGCCTGGAAGGGTGGGGCTGTTGATAAGCTCTTGGGGCTGCTTTCCGAGATGTTTCTAGCGCTGCCGGGTCTATTGCTGGTACTGCTGATTGTGGCGATTTTCCCAGGCTCGTTTCTAGCACTATACGGCGCTGTATCGCTTGTCTTGTGGATTGAGTATTTCCGTATGACAAGAGCGCTGTCGCGTACGGTGCTGGCATCGCCTGCCGTATCGGCCAGTCGGCTGCTTGGCTTTGGCCCCCTCTACATCATTCGGCGTCATCTCTGGCCAGAACTTTCACCCGTACTGATGACCATTGCTGCGTTTGGCGCGGCGTCAGCCATCATGGCAATTGCGGCGTTGGGGTTTATAAGCGTTGGTGTACGCCCGCCTACCGCAGAGCTTGGACTCATGATTACCGAGTTGCTGCCCTATTATGCCGAGGCGCCGATTGTTATCGCGCTGCCTATTCTGGTCATTTTATTGATCATCCTGTCGTTGATGCTTATTGCAGGAGGGCGCAAGAGATGACGCCATTACTACGAACGGAAGCGCTGGAGATTCGTACTGCCGAGCATCAACTCGTCGAGCCCCTGTCGATCGAGCTGCATTCTGGAAAGGCTCTGACCATTATCGGTGAAACAGGATCAGGAAAGAGTCTGTTTGCACAAGGAGTGGTTGGCAACCTACCTGCTGGGCTCCATGCGCATGGCAAGATCTATTTTGGCAGCGGCTTTAGTGAAGACGGGCTTGCCTGCGGTCGGCACAAATTATGGGGACGGGAGATTGCCGTACTGCCACAGGAGCCTTGGTTAAGCCTTGATCCAACCATGCGCGCCTGCGCCCAGGTCATAGAAACCTATACCCACATAGGTGGACGTACCACCTCTGATGCTCGGCGTCAGGCACAGGCCGATATGCATCAACTAGGGTTAGTGGGTGCAGAAAACAAATATCCGTTCCAGCTTTCAGGAGGGATGGCGCAGCGCCTGGCCTTTGCTGCCACCCATGCTGGCGGAGCACCCGTGATTATTGCTGATGAGCCGACCAAGGGGCTTGATCGCGCCCGTATCGGTGAGGTTATCGCTTTACTAAAGGCCGGCCTTGCCAGCGGTGGTGGACTGCTGATTATTACCCATGACATCGAAGTCGCCCGGCGGCTCGGCGGTGATGTGATGATCATGGTCAAGGGCAAGGTCGTCGAGGCCGGTCCTGCCGACAAAGTCCTCAACTACCCCCAGCATGATTACACTCAGTCGCTGATGGCTGCCGATCCTGCGTGCTGGCCTGCCCGGCCATTCCAGAATCGATCGGGCGAGCCGGTAGTAAGCATAAGCAGCCTTTCATCCATACGCGGCGACCGGACTCTGTTCCAGGGGCTTTCATTTGATGTTCGTCCCGGTGAGATTGTAGGCGTTACAGGTCCATCCGGCTGCGGCAAGTCTACCCTTGGCGACATTATCCTGGGGTTGGCGGCTGCTCAGACCGGCACTCTCCAGCGTAAGACCGGCGTACCGCGGACGGCTTTCCAAAAGCTTTATCAAGATCCGGTTGCCGCCTTTCCGACATCCGTCACGCTGGGTAGAAACCTGGCTGACCTTGTACGTCTGCATCGGCTCGATAGCAGTCGCATCCCTGTACTGATGAAGCGGTTAAGGCTGGAGCCGGTACTGCTTGAACGCTATCCGACAAATGTTTCTGGGGGTGAACTACAGCGGTTTTCGCTGCTGCGCGTCCTGATGCTTGACCCGGTGTTTATCTTTGCTGACGAGCCCAGCTCACGGCTGGACCTTATCACTCAAAGGGAAATGATTGAGCTATTGGTTGAAGCCGCTGACGAGCGTGCAACCGCTGTACTCCTGGTTAGCCACGACGAGGCCCTGATCAACGCGGTCTCTGATCAGCGTATCCGTCTGACCGCTCCTGACGAGCGTACCCAGTACGCGCGCTCGGAACCGCGTCAATCAGCCATAGCGCCAAATGGATAGGCCTCGTTATTTCCTACGATCACGGCACAACAAAGAGCGCAGTGAAGCGCCTGCTCTGGACAAAGGACCTAGTGTGAGAAAGACCCTTTTTTTATTATCGCCACTTACCATGGCTGCCTATGCGGGTATCGTTCAGGCGCAATCGGCCCAGGAGCATGCTAAAGGCTTTGTTGAGGACAACCGCTGGGCGTTGCTTAATCGGTCGGTGTATGACCGTCGTGATTACCGTCATGGTGCACGCAGCAATGGCGCACGCAATGCGCTGAAGCCTCGCAGCGAGCGAAACGGCTATGCGGAGGAGTGGGGCTATGGCTTGATGGGCACGTTCATTTCAGGATTTACGCCTGGAACAATAGGCGTGGGCGTAGATGCCCATCTCTATTACGGCCAAAAGCTTGATAGTGGGGGCGGCCGTGCGGGCAAGGCGCGACTGCTTGGCATTGACAACGATAACCATGTGAAAGACAACAGTGCGCGTGGTGGGGCAGCGCTAAAGCTGCGCACGTCATCCACCGTACTGTCATATGGTGAACAACGTGTCAAAACGCCCGTTTTCAGTTCGGCCGACAGCCGACTCATGCCAGAGACCGCCACCGGTTTTTTCCTGAGCAGTCGTGAGTTCGAAAACCTCAACCTGGTTGCGGGCCATTTTACCGAGAGTACTGACCGTAACGCCGCAAGCCATGACCGAGGTTTTGTGGTGAATTACTCAAATGGCCGGCAAGGTAATAATGTTGATCTTGCCGGTGCGGTGTATAGCGGCGTGGAAGGTTTGACCGCCAGCTTGTACACCTCACGTTATGAGGACACCTGGCAGCAACATTATATCGGGAGCGTATACAGCCATGCGCTTGATGATGACAGCGCGTTATCCTTTAACTTCAACCTTTACCGTACTACCGGGATAGGGAAGAAGCTCTCTGCCCATATCGATAACACCACTTGGAGCCTGTTATCCAGCTACGTTGTGGATCGCCACACCTTTAGCCTGGGTTATCAGCAAGTTGATGGTAATACACCCTTCGATTATGTAACCCGCGGAGCCATTTACCTAAGCAATGCCGTACAGCTTTCTGACTTCAATGCCCCCAATGAGCGCTCCTGGCAACTAAGGTATGACCTTGCGCTTACGCCTGGCCTGGTCCTAAGTGCCGCCTACTTGCGAGGCGACCATATTGATGGCACCCATGTTGATCCTGACGGAGGTTATGCCTACCTGGGATATGGCAAGGGTGGAAAACACTGGGAGCGAGACCTTGAGGCCCATTATGTTGTGCAGAGTGGCAAGGCCAAGGGTATGAGCGTCTCGCTAAGGTATAACGTGCACCGGGGTAATATGGCACAGGCCGAGCTGGATGCTGATCAGATCCGTTTGGCGGTCGAGTTTCCCTTGAGTGGCGCGTTCTAGCCCAGTAGATGCTCGATCTGCCAGACAGGTTCGTTAAATCCCTGCATGTGATGCGCGAGGACGAGCCTAGTAAACCACTACTTCAGCGATTCCAAACAGGACTTTATCGAGCGTTACTTTGACGACCGCGACGTACGTTGCCTCAGGCGCCTTGGGTCCAGTACTTCCAGAGTGGGCCGTTTCGTAGGACGACCTTTATGCGATCAGTCTTGGCGGGCAGGCGACACCCGCGCGAGCGCTTGTCTCCCAAGCGTTTGTCCGGTCGGAGCTGAGTAGTCTATGAACATCTGAGGCTGCCTCGAATCTGTGCTTTTCCTTTTCATCCGTATCCGTTGCCCCAATGATAACCGACACGCTTCCTGCTCTCCCCACAGGCTCTTCGCCCGCGGTTGCAGAAGGATTTCTATCCCAATCACTTTGATTAAGAGGTGAAAACCACAGAGAGGTAGGTTGAGGAACCATACTGGCGGTCATTAAGTTGATCGTCACCAAGTGACCTGCGTGGTAGCTGAGATATGGAAGGCAACACCTATGCATGAGCAGACTAATAACTACGACTTTCCAGACAATCTGTAGTACAGCAAAGCTAGGGTTCAGGATATTCACCCGGTAGCAATCGCCGGGTGGGATGAAATATCTAGGTTCGCTTCTCAGCAATACAGTGACGTTCGCCTTGAGCTCGGCAGAGGCATGCCTTATGTGTTCACTCCAACTTTAGACTCGCTGCTTAAGCATCTTTCAAGCGATTTCAAAGATCAGGCCAAACATGCGCTGTTTCACGAGAGTGTCATGGGCTCATTGGTGCTTAGGGAGCAGATCGCGAGGCAGTTGGCCGATGCGAAGGTTAAATGTTCTGCTGAAGAAATCATAATTACAAGCGGTTGCCAGGAGGCGATTTCATGCACGTTAAGGTCTATCTGCAGAGTTAACGACATAGTAGCGGTAGAGTCACCAGGCTTTCATGGAGTTATACATATACTTAAAGCGCTTGGAATCAAAGTTCTGGAGGTTCCGTCTGATCCAGTACATGGTATAAATCTAGAGACCCTAGAGATCTCATTGTCGAAATACAAAATTGCTGCGGTCATTGTGAATCCAACTAACAACAATCCGCTAGGCTTCTCTATGTCATCTGAGAGGCGTCATAGACTATTGAAGCTAGCCATTGCGCACGACTTTTATATCGTTGAGGATGACACGTATGGCGACTTGTCCTTTTCGTATCCTAGACCACGTGCGATTGCGTCTTTCGACGTTTGTGGGCGGGTAATATTATGCGGTTCATTTTCTAAAACGTTGGCTCCTGGTCTGCGAATTGGGTGGGTCAAGCCTGGTCCGCTTTACCAGTTGATCCTCCACGAAAAGTACATCAGCTCCGGAAGTTCATTTACGGCAGCCCAAAAAGCTATCGCGAAAATTATGCAAAAAGGTGACTATCAGGCCCACCTTAGAAGGATGCGTGATCGTTACAGGCAAAACATAGCGAAAGCTAAGGCGCTTTTGGAGAAGCACTTTATCACTCCATATAATGTAACCAGCCCCGTTGGTGGCTACTACCTTTGGATCGAGCTTCCAAAGGGAGTGCTTGCGGACGATGTGAACAGGGCGATACTAGACGAAGGTGTCCAGCTAGCGTCAGGTAGAGTTTTCTCAGTAGGTGGGGACTTTGTAAGCTGTTTACGAATGAACTGTTCTGGCAATATCGATTATCTCTTCGAGGAGGCTGTAGCCTCTGTTAGCAGGGCGGTAGCTAAGCTTCAATCAAAGTCTTTGACCTTGTTATGATTTGAGCCTACGTGAATCTTCTGAGAAAGAGTCTGCTAGCTTGCTGTCGCCCTCTGTTCAAGTTTTGTTTTTGTCCGGGGGCGGCAGCAACCGGCTACGTTCGGCCAAAAGCTGCCATTGGATAAGCTAATACAAGTGTTTGGTCTCGCCCCAATGGAGTGGCCAGTGTAATTAATCTACGGCCTACTGAATCTGTGCTGTTGAGGCGCCGCGTACTTTCTTTTGCTGCAGGATCGTCGACGCTTCGTTATAAGCAGCTTGGAAGGTATTGCCACCAATCCATTTCACAGCAGCCTCCTCGTCATCATTGTGGAACATGCCGCGATAGACGATGAGCAGGCCCATCATGAAGTCGATGGCAGGCTCTTCTCCTTCCTCAGCGATTACCAGTTCCAGCACTGGGTACTGCAAAAACACCAAGCACATGGCGAGCAGGTTTATGCCTTCGGCAGCCTTCATCGCCTGAAACAAATCGTCGAAGTCCGCCGGATCGAAACCGTTCTCTTCAATATCCTTGAAGTTGAAGGTGCTCAGGTCGATTTCGACATCGTCGAATGGCTCGTTGACCAGCGGATTGGCCAGTAGTTGGGACCCGACCTTCGCTTTGGCTTTGCTAGACCGATTCTGCTTGGCTTTGTCCTTAGCTCGCTGAGTACGTTTGCGTTGTTTGTCGGGTGAGGCCATGGGGCGATGTCCTATTCGATGTGGCATGTTTATAGCTAACTGATTTGTACCGAATTGTACGCAGTCCTAGCGCGCTTTGTTGTCATTTAGCGGATCTTTGGTGATTCTGGACTTATTTCAGCAATAGGACTGCATGATCATGGTCGCTACACAACAGGCAGGCTGCACCTGGGCGTATTCCTTTGATCGCAAGGCGTGCATGACAGAACTGATTGGCCCCAAGGCGCTACTGCCTCCTAGAAAATAGGATGAGTTCTTGGCTTGACTAGAATTGTATGTGCCAATCCTGGAGCGAATGACTGATTCTTCCATGATGGATTCTTTAACGTGTAGGGCGTTCACTTTGAGTATCAGCCGATCAGTTCTGGGCTATCGCCGCAGGACTATCTGGATACAATTTATGGAAAGAGCACCGTTGAGTTTGTAGGCGTCAGCAGTCGTGTACTAAGGGATCGGTCACAACTGGTACTGTTTTACCGGCTTACCGGGAAACAGGCGTCTAAATAATCATGGATGCCATCCATCCCTGGCTCCCAGTGTAGGCCTTAACTGAGCGCTCAGGCGTAGGCGTTAGATCCTCCTGCTTAGTTACCGCTACATCCATACGATAACCAGCAGCTGTTACCGCTGGGGTACCCCTTATGACTACACAAGAAAAGCTATTAGTTAGGTCTTTTCTCACAGCCTTCAAAGCTGTCGACATGCGGATGAATGTGCTTAGATTATTGAGAACTAATTAGAAGGCTAAGCATGGACGTTCTTATGGGGCTGCTAGCTGCTCTGTGTTGGGGCGCTACAGATTTTTTGGTAGGTATCAACGCTAGGGCAGTCGGAGTTAAGAAAGCCGTATTTTTTGGACAGTTGGTAGGCTTCATTATCATGAGTTTGCTTCTTCTATGCCTACCCAAACTATTAGTTCAAGCAGCTAACGCCTCCTCGAGTGGCTGGGTGGCTGGTTTCATAGCTTCTCTTTTCACAGTCTCAGGCTCTCTTTCTTTATCAAGAGCATTTGCTATTGGAAAAGCATCAATAGTAGCCCCACTAGTCACATCATACGGTGTAGTAACAGCAACGCTATCCTGGCTTAGCGGTGAAACTCTAAGCGCAACCCAGTTAGCCGGCCTTGGGGTCTGCTTGGCCGGTGTCATCTTGGCTACCTTATCGTCCGAGGGTGACGAACATAAAAAGCATACCTCTACACAGGCTGTACTCTATGCGCTTTTTGCTGCCCTCCTGTATGGCTGTAGCTTTTGGCTTCAAGGCAAATATGCACTGCCCGAGCTGGGTGCTACAGCCATGCTATGGCTAGGTTATGCCGTTGGACTAGTGTCATTGACCGGAATGCTTCTTAAGGGATCCTTGCAGTTTTCCCTGCCCCCTATGAGGTACTACTCAAGCCTGCTAGGTGCCAGCTTTCTGAATTTAGGAGGCTTTTCTACTTTTGCTCTGGGCGCTACCTATGGATCGGTAGCAATTGTCACCGTAATCAGCACTTTATCTGGCGGTGTAGCCGCCATTCTGGGCTTTCTTTTCCTTAAAGAGCGTTTGCAACCCGTACAAGTAGCGGGTGTCCTTGGTGTGCTCGCAGGAGCCGTGGTGCTCCATTTGAGCTAACAGCATTGACCATATAATTGAGGTCATATCGTTTGAGCCTTACGTGATGACCTCTTACTGCGTGTAGTCGCTGGGGGTATACCCTAATGACGGCACAAGAATATCTATAGCTCAGACCATCACCATTCTCATCATGGATGTTTTTGGCTTGTAAAGCGTATGGCAACTGCTAAAGCTTCTATAACTGTTTTCTTGCAATGGAGGGTGACTGTGCAGCCATCTCGTAAGGGGTATGCTTTTGTTTCTGGCGGATCAAAGGGCATAGGTCTGGCTATCGTCGAGGCATTAACGGCCAAAGATTACTATGTCATCACGTGTGGCCGAAGTAGGTCGACTTGGCAAGGTTGCATAGAGGCAAACCCCACCCTCAGCGAAGCCGTAGATTTTCAGGAAGTAGATTTATCTCGGCCTGGATCAGTAGATCTCCTTTTCGACTACATCCGAACGACATACAAAAGTATACATCTCGCTGTAAATAACGCCTCTCCAGCCCTTGAGTCAGGAGGAGACTTCGAGTCACTAGAAAACAGCCAGTTGTTAAGTACCCTGTTAAGTGATTTATGGGTGCCTGCGCTGTGTCTCAAGCATGAGCTAGGCCTGATGACATCAGGTGGTGCCATCGTGAATATCAGCTCTGTCAATGGGATAAGACCTACTCCAGGCGCAGCAGCTTATAGTGCTGCTAAACATGGCCTTGAAGGACTTACACGCTCTGTAGCCGCGGAAGCTATTGCCAAGGGCGTCAGAATTAATGCGGTCGCGCCTGGCGTGACATGGACGCCACGATGGGAAGCTCGTGTAAATCAAGGCAAAGTTGATAGGAAGGAAATTGAGAAAGTTGTGCCTATTCAACGGTTTGCAAAACCTGATGAAATCGCAGCGGCTGCTCTGTGGTTACTAAGCAATGAGGCCAGCTACGTTGTCGGACACACCTTAATTGTAGACGGTGGTCTATCGCTTAATTAAGCGCAGCTGCATGTACATACTCCCCAATCAAAGTCTATTGTTTGCTCCAAGCTGTAATCGCTAGGGTATACCTTAAATAAATCAACATAAGTTACCCTTTGGAGTACCTTGCCTCAGTTGCACGAACTATTACAAAAGCGATCAAGGCCACTACGAAAACAACAAGGTACATCCATGCGATGCTTTGCAGTGTCTCAATGACTGTCCTGTAGATTTCGAGTGTCCAGCGCTCAGAGTTCAGTATCAGAATTTCGCCATTCTTGGATGGCGGATTGATATAGCGCTCCAGGTAGTAAATTCTGACTCCTCCAGAGATTCCAACTACGAAGCTCGCAAAGGTAATGTAGCGATGCCACGCACTACTTACGTCGTCCTTGATCACTCTACTCAGAACGTTTTTGATGGATGAGTTGAAAAGAGCTACTACCAAGGCCGATACAGCCAGCGCAACAATAAAAGTGACTGCCAGAAGCGAAAAAAACATGGTTGCCCTCCTTGGAGTGTAAGTTGATTAGTCTTCGAATAACGCTTTGTTGGTAATAACTGTTTCTGGACGCACAGACCATCCCTCGCTGTGGCCGTCTCGATACGAAATAGACGACCGCTGCTGGGTATGCTCGACGGCAAACTTGGTGACGACGCCTACGCGCGTGCCGCCGCGACCCTGTTTGAGCTTCATGACTTCGATCAGTAGTGAAGTTTCCGTCTGGATCACCATGCAGGCTGCGACTACATGGCTCTTATCCAGCTGCATTTCAGGACTTACGCAGCAGTGAACAGCCTTTGGCCTAGCTCTCTGGCTGCTTGTAAAGCCCTATCCGCCCCATCGGTTTCTGAGTCAAGCAACAGCTGTGAGCTTGCAACGTTAGCCCCGCAGTAATTGAAGATGCCATGATCAATTTGTGTCCTCATAGCCTCTGTATAACCATGGCGAGTATAGGTAGCAGCATCAGCTCCACCAATTCCAACCAAGTGAATGTCTAGGTGGCCAAGCTTTTTCACAAGCGTGGACTCCAAGCCGAAGTCAAACGCCCAACCGTTTGAAAAGACGCGATCGATCCAGCCCTTCATTAGAGCGGGCATTGACCACCAATAAACGGGAAAGACCAACACCAGAGCGTCGGCCCGGTCGACGCGTGCCTGTTCAGCAATTACATCAGCTGGAGGCGCGGCTTCCTTGCGGTGTACTGCATGATCTGATGCTGTAAAGCGAGGGTCAAAACGCTCCTGTGCAAGGTCTGCCAGTTCATAGGTGTGGCCGACAGTAGCGGTATCGATACTTTGCGCAATCTGGCTAGCAACGCTGTGTGTCAAGGATCTGGGATCATGATGAGCAACAACGATAAGGGCGTGCATAGTGATACCTATAGATGCAAGTTGAGAGTGTACCGTCGCAGCTATATACTTTTAGTATATTAGTTTAGCTAAGTTACTAATGGTATATAGCGATGTCAAGCGGCAGAAGAGAGAAAGTAGCTAACGAGGTATCACCACGACGAAGGCTCACTCGGGAGGAGAGGCGCAGACAACTGTTGGATGTAGCGTGGCAGCTGATAAAAAGCGAGGGCACCGAAGCCCTGACTCTTGGCCGACTGGCTGAGCAGGCTGGGGTAACCAAGCCTGTAGTCTATAGCCAGTTCATAACCCGCTCCGGCCTGCTAGCTGAACTGTACAAGGATTTTGATATACGCCAGACAAGACTCATGGACGCAGCTCTTGAGGCTAGTGAAAAAACGCTCGAAAGTAAGGCGCATGTCATTGCTACGTCATATGTGGATTGCGTGCTGTTTCAAGGCCGCGAAATTCCCAGCGTGATCGCCGCATTGGCCAGTACACCTGAACTTGAAAAGATCAGACGCGAATACGAGTCGGTATTTATGGATAAATGCCGGCGGATCTTTGAACCTTTTACAAATTCAGGCGAACTTAGACTGGCTAGTTTGAAGGCAATGATAGGCGCAGCTGAAGCACTCTCTAATGCCGCGGCCAACAAAGAGATCACTGCCGATGAGGCTAAAGATGAGCTACAAGAATTGATCATTATTCTGGTCAAGGGTAGCGCTTCAACTCATGCTTAGTCCCTTACTAAAGGACAGAGCAGAAGACCTATGAAAGTAGGACTCCCGCGTTTTATAGAGTTGATGCCGATCTATAAATATTTCTCTGTAGTCGTTTGTGTATGCATCAATGACTATGGGCCTCGGCTTCCTCTGCTATTTAGACACCGCAGGCTAGTTTTTTTCTAATTACCTTCTTGTCCTTAGTTCCTGAATTTCTTGTTCAGAATCGCTACGTAAATTATCGGAGCAGAACAAAATAGGGCTCCAACCCCACATAACAATGCGATTGGATTAGCAAACCCAAATATCAAACACAAGGTTCCAATGAGAGCCAATAGAAAACCAAATCTACTCATCATTCGCGGCATCCCACTCATGTACATAGACATACGCCAAGATTTTGAATGAGTGCGTCGTTTGCTAAATATGTGCCAATGAACGTTAAGCTCTATCCATAGAGCGAAGATGTGCTCTGTGGATAGAGCTTATGGAGGTATGCGATTTAGATTAAGAGGAGGGGAAAGTAAATGGTTGATAACTTTCCCATGTAAACATGGTACAAGTGGTTTTTACACCATGTCGTCCTGGCCGTTGGCTCCATGACCCTTCATAGGCTGTTGCCACTGCTTTGATAAGACCGTTTTGGTCTTATGCTCGATACCTAACACAATCCTTCGGATTACCTTGATCTAGCGTTCATCCAGCCTGGTCATGGCCGAAAAAGCTTGGATCTAGCACAAGTTCACGTAGCGGCTTTAGTCGTTTTTCCGATTCGTCAGCCTGGTGGCGGTACTGCTTGGCCTCATCGGATGAGCCTGCCTTATCGGCAAGCTCGGCCATTTGCCGCAGCAGGAGAACCCTTTCCTCAATCGCGCGCAGGGTATCCCAAAGTCCGGTATCTATTGCCTCGTTCACTTCAGTAATAAGCGTCTTCATTGAAAATGCATGCCCGGTGTGACAACGGAACCTAACAATCGACCCTTCTTCAATCTGTACGAGGACGCCATGACAGTCAGGGCAGGTATATTTCGATACTTTTCCCAGGTTCATGACTCCAGTCTCGATGCCGTTGCCTGTAAGTTCGATCTGATTCTCAATGACATGTCTTTCCTTAGCAGGACGCGAATGCTGAGTCTCTACCCGTGACCCCACCGCCTCAGCTATCTGCTGAGCCAGCGCGTCGAGGGAACCTACAAAGTCGACCTTTACATGCTTTATAGCACTTTCAGGCATTGAGCTATGCATCGCTTCGGATGGAGCTTGCACCAGAGCTAACCCATCCCTGTCCTTGATTGCCCAGAGCCCTGCTGTCCCATCATCAAGGGCCCCTGTAAGGACTACGCCGATCACGCGAGCGCCATGGCTTACTGCGGCTGAGCGAAACAGAACATCCACGGCTGGCCTTACCCGGCACTCTTTTGGACCTCGCGTAACACGTAGTCCTTCCTCCTCCAGGATAAGGTGCCGATCCGGCGTAGCCACATAAACGGTCCCGGCCTTTAGAGGCTGGTTGTGATCAGCTGCTACAACGGGCATTGCCGTCACACGTGAGAGGACATTAGGTAGCGCGCTGGGCGCATAGGCTGGAATGTGAAGCACAACTAGAAAAGTAGCGGGAAGATCATGAGGAAGATGTTCAAACAATGTAGTCAATGCTTGAACACCTCCAGCAGAAGCGCCAATGACAACAATATTGCGCGTATCTGTATCGGGTCTCATCGATCACTATTCCTCAAGAATCATAATCATTGGGACCGGTGAGTTGGCTTTCCGTGCGGTAACAATACTTTCAGTTGAGCTGCATATTGAACATGGCCGGAGAAGGTCGTTATGGACATTATGCTTTATTTGAGAGAGGAGATGTGGGCAGATAGATCTCTTGTCTGTCATCAAAAAGGCTCAGGAGCAGGTAACGAAGGCAGAGGCGGAAGCGTTGCTATCTGCACGTCTAGCGCCAGACATGTATCCACTGTCAACTCAGGTTCGCTTTGCGTGCGTGCAGGCTCAAGAGGCTATCTTTCGTCTTGGAGGAGCGGCTTTCCCAGCCTCTATCAATGAGCTGCTTGAAGAAGGGCGACGTGCTGGCGAGCGACCTGGATCTCTTGCGGATGCACAAGTTCGGATTGATGAAACGGTCGCGTTACTTAATGGCCTCGCTCCTGACGCTCTGGATGCAAAGCTGGATCAGCCAATTGTGCATGAACTTCCCAACGGTATGATTTTCGATCTGACCGCTGAGCAATATGCCCGAGGCTGGACGCTGGCTCAGTTTTATTTCTACATCATGACGGCTTATTCAATCTTGCGTAGCGAAAGAATCAACCTTGGCAAGGCTGACTATGTGGCGCACATGCTTCCCCATTTACGCCCTGAAACGATTCCTAAGGGCTAGTAGGCCAGGAGCAGCGCAGGCATACGGTGAGGCGGATAACATGCAAAAACAGATTTCTTGTTCCGTTTCCTTTGCTGCTGGCCGTTATGTTGTTTCTGGCTCCCAGCGCAAGTCTCAACTGAGTGCTCAGGCGTAGTCGTTAGATGTAGCGATTAGGCGATGTAGTCGTTTAAGTCCTCCAACCTATTTATCGCTACACCCAAGCGATAGCCAGCCACTGTTGCTAATGCGGTACACCCTAATGACGAGATAAACATATCTATCAGAAAGACAAAAATGGCGTTTGAGACAAGGAAAGATGAATGTTTATGTTTAGCTTGAAGGCTAGTCATCAAGCCTGATGACTAGCCTTTATAAATGTTGCTTAGGAGAATTTACGAAGCGCGTAAACATAAGCTTTAACGGTGCTACCACTAGCTAGCGTTACAGTAGCAAGAACTCGCTTGTACTCATTGCCTTCGAAGCTATCTAGAGCATCCCAATGTTGCTCAAGGTTGTCGGAGGCAAAAACATGACCATGAATAGCCTCTCCATCGTCAGCAATCGCTAAGCCCGGAAAGTCCATATCGGCACCCCAGCCTTCCTTGATCAGCTTGCCTTTGAGGCTTGCCTCTTCCCAAGAGCCACCAATATTAAGCATTACGTGCTCATTAGGACGACCAGGGCCAAGGGTGCCATAAACAAATAAACGTTCCATTAGATAGCTACTAGACAATTGATTGAAAGACTCAATTTTGGCGGAGTTACCTGTACTACCACAAGTTATGAGCCTCCTTTTTGCAGCAGATAGTCAATTGATGTAGTCGCTGAGGTATACCCCAAGGACGACAAGCAGACTCCACGGGAACCCAGGCGCTAAGGGCTACCACACAGAACCTTTAATACGCCATAAGGACCCTCTGCATGAACCTCGTTAGCGCCTCGACCTCGCCCCTTTCGCTAGCCTC
>NZ_BMNW01000020.1 GCF_014646755.1 Pseudomonas asuensis
AGTCATTAAAGGTAGCGATTTAAAGGTGCAGTCATATAAGTCGTTTTACCTATTTATCGCTACACCTGAAAGGCCCATTTTAGGTGTAGTCGCTGGGGTACACCCTAATAACTACAGGTAAAGCCTTAACGTCCATTGGCACATATTTAGCAAACCGCGCACTCATTCAAAATCTTGGCGTATGCCTATGCACATGAGTGGGGATGCCGCAAATGATGATTAGCTTTGGTTTTCTATTGGCTCTCATTGGAACCTTGTGTTTGCTATTCGGATTTGCCGATCCAATCGCACTGTTATGTGGATTTGGATCCCTCTCTTGCTCCGCTCCGATGATGTACGGAGCGATTCTGAACAAGAAATCCAGAAGCTGGAGGCAAGAAGAAAATTAGGTCCTGCCTGAAAAAAATTTCCTTAAGCAAATCCTTATGCGCGCTAGAGCAGCCATGGCTTCGAAACTGTGGGGAGCTTCTCGAGACGGGTTTAAGTAACTAAACAGCCGCTCGGTGATATTGCGCCTTCGGTAGGCTGGTCGGTTAGAGAGTCTGGACAGGCTGAGGTAGATCCTAAAGCCATTACAGTACTGTAATTATCAGCCAACCTCGAGCATGAAGGTTCCGTTGATGGCGGTTGGTGTGCGTGGAACCTTTGTCGCGGGTTTGATCACTTAGGGTCTATCCCATCAAAGGACCATACACATGCGGATTAATGATTGTAGTCCTAGATATGAGCAAAATTACTTGTCTCCGTCCATTACCTCTACTGAGAAAGGACAGACTTTCAGCGCTAACCGCATCCCATTGATAGACGAAAACCGTCATCTCGCGCCTCTTGTAAATGTAAGTTTCGCTGCAAATTGCCCAGCAGAACTCAGGGAAATCGCGCCCTATGTGCTCCGCGCCTTCAGCGCGATCGCTAAGCCAGGCTTTAATACAATCCATATCAAACCGCTTACTGATGTGGCTGAGGAAAACGATGGCACTACCACAGACGGTACTACTGAACCTCACGTAGCGCAGCGTGCAGTGACCATTGAAATCGCAGGCTATGCTGAGCCAGAGCTATCACATGACCAGAAACTGGCGCGTTATGCACTAGATCTGACGCATGAAGTCTTTCTGCATGGCGGGTATTACTTTGAAATGTTCGAGAAGCATGCACGGGGTAGCAAAGAGCGTTATAAAACCGAGGATGAACAGCATCTTCCGATCGTTTATCCTCCTAACACTCACAATCCTTATCTAAATGATGTAAGGCACGTACTTCAATACTTGCCTAATCGAAAGGCGCTGCGTGTAGAGTTCTTGAAGGCTTATACAGATGATGTCTACTCCCACATGGTGAATGACTTGCCTGAAGGTGCTCAGAAACCTGTACAACAGTGGCTAGAGCATCTTGAGAACATGGCTGAAGACCCGTGCAATCCTATATGGGCTGCGTTAGCGATAAGCCAGCCGCGCACTAATATCTCTCAGGTACTCCTGAATGACTTTGATAATCAGCAGCTTTCAAAGCTCAGGTGATCCTTCATTATGCTCTGTCTGAGAAATCAACTCACTAAGCTGCCATGTCTTTTCCAAGCGGAGAGTTTAGATGATCGGGCGTTATCAGCTGGATAATCAATCATGGGAGCGGATCAGCGATCTGATTTCTCATAGGCAGCAGCGGAGACGGCGCTGCAAGAATGATCGCTTGATGCCCTGCGGCATTTTTAGTGCTGTATGCAGGTGCTAAATGGCATGATCTGCCGGATCACTTCGGAGCCTGGCAGACGGTCTACAGCCGTTTCCGTTTCTGGCGAGACCGCTCGCTGTTTAAGTTTCTACTCTGAGCTGATTCCAATGCTCTGAATGGCTGGTCGCGCAATGGAGTGATCGACGAAGTCAACGCGGGCTGGAAGCGTGCCGCACAGTATGCGCAAGCACCCAGTCACTTAGAACTCCGATGAGGTGTCTGCTTACGGAAGGAAAATGTACGAAAACTTTTTAGGCACCCGTGGGACGAGAAATATCTAGTCCAAGTCGAGCAACGCGGGGCGCATGTTAGATTGAGGCAATAGGCATTAAGACCGGAACGTAATAAGTTGCCTTCTAAAACTTGTCCGGCTTTTAGAGGAAATTTTCCTTAAAACGGTCAACTCCCCGTATGTTCTTCTGATCTGTTGGGGCTGTTTCTGCGCTACAGAAGAGCTACGCGCAACGAATTTTATGGTAAATCAACACAGTAATTTTAGTTGCAGGGACATATCGTAAAGACAATATTCTTAATTAACTGCTTTTGAGTCAAAGCAGATTCTCAAATTTAAAATGACTAACCGCAATTAGCACCATTTTTTAGCAATTAAAGTTTTGCCTAAGATGTAATAGGAGAAGCTATCAATAATGTCACTTACCACGCTGCGTTTGGTCGGTATACGCTAGATTGGCGTAACTCTAACGTTGCTTAACTTGCCCCACCTAACTGAAAGGTTGCAGGCTCGGTCTCCCGCCTGTGACACTACATAGATCAATGGATTAGCTTTTTCCTCTCAAAGTATATATCTGAGAGTGCAAGGTGGGTACAAAGGGATGTCGACCCTCGCTTTAGGCCCAAATTTAGCTGGGCCGCTGGTTAGGGATCTCCCTTTTGCCATCCGTTATCAATTTCGATTACAGGGGTGTGTAGATGAGTCGGGCTCCTAAGCGTATCTATTGTTTCCGGACGATGAATCAAGCTGGAGAATTAGTTGACGTTAGCAAAGTCATGATCGACATCTCAGATGCGCTTAGCATTGGCGAGAGTGAAATCCGTCTATTTGAAGATGTTGTACGAATTCAGCGATTTAAAGACTCTGCAGTAGGTAGACTTTATCACCTGGCTCGCTACTCTCCAGGTACCCGAAGCTCAACGTTGACGCCTAAAGCAAATGGGAAGCTCGACACCGAAGGTAGTCTCGGCGCACCAACTGGGAAGGAATTCAAGACAGGTGAATCCTATCTGCTGATCAATGAGCATAATGTCCTGTTTTGCGGACACGGCCTTACTTACCAGAAATGTGCGGGATACATCTTCCGACTAATCAAGGACCAAGGATACGACGTTGAGCCTATAACGCTCCATCCCTCAAGCAACATTGACAAGGTTATGATCCTCAACGCCCAAGGTGCGAAGTCAATTCGGTTAAATGTGAATGCTTACAAACTCAGCGTACCAAAAGCAAACACAGGATGGTTTGGCGAGGTACTAGCTTCTGTGGGCGAAGAAGTGAAAGCGCTAATCAGCAAAGACCCAAGTCGCTCACAGGAGAAGTCATTGGAGGATATGACGGTCGCGCTCGAAATTTCACTCGAAGGTAACTCCAGAGCTACTGTTGAGTCGAAGGACACCATCACAGATCTAGCGAATGAGGTGCTTTCCGATGACGATTCGCCAGTTGATAGTTTCACTATTATTACGCGAGATGGCACTCCGATAACGAGTGAGGATGTCAAGCTACACTCCGCTATCTTAGTCGAGAAAAAAGGCACTTCGCTGGATCATGTGCAGATTTGGGATGGAATGGTTAAGTACTTCGGGCAGCTCAAGAAACAAAAACTGCTGGAGCAATGATGGATATTGATTGGCGTCGAGTTTTGTTCTTCCTAGGAGCAGCCGGCGTGAGTATTTGGTGCGGGTGGCATGGGCAGCCGCTGGTTCATGAAAGCGATGACGCCAGATCAATGATTACCGACGTGTTTTCGATATTGGCTGGCTTTCTAATGACTGTTCTAACGTTACTCATTGAGCCCAAGCCCACTGCAAAAATCTGGCGTGAGGCGGCTTCAAAAAAGACAACCTTCGTCAACCGCATCATCCGCTACAAATGGTTATTTATGCTTTATTTAACTGTGCTTGGGATGGTGTTTGCTGCCAACCTCTTGGATAAAAGCAAAGACTACACATACGCCCTTGTCTGGCTGGAAAGATCTTACCTGACGCTTACTACTTTAGCGTTCATCATCTCATTGACGCTACCCAACCAGTTGATGCAGCTTCAAGTAAGCAGGTACAACGAGATGATCGATGAAAAGAGAAAGCCTGATCCTGAAAAAAATTCCGGATCTAATTAGCTCTTATACTCAGTAATATCTTTGTTGAGCATTACCTCCATAGATCAACCTCCAATTCAAAGGCTCTGACGGGACATTACTGTTTAGCTGCTACAGCCTTGGACCGCGTATCAATGTCTTTAATGATCGGTGATACAAGCTGTTTGCAGCGCACTGGGTCGAAGAACGACTCGGTCTAAAGTGTTCAGCCAAGGCTGAGTCATACAAGCTATCCAGAACGGATGCCCTGCCCAATGACAAGCTATCGTTAAAGGTAAGCTTGGAGCTGTTTGCTAAGAACGGCTTCAAGTCCAAGGAAAGCCCGCAGCCGAGCATGGGTAAACCTAGTGTAGGTAAAGCCAGCAGGAAAGGGGCGAAACGAGTCGACATGTTAGACTCCTGGGCCAGATTGCCTGGGTGCTACGGTACGGGTAAAAGGCAATAGGCTGTCCTCTAGGATGCCTAGGCTAGTAAAGGATGTTGGAGTTCATGGATAAAAAGCAGCTATCCGAGCGGGACATTTGTACCAAGTTCATCACGCCAGCCATTGAACAGGCGGGATGGGATATCCACAAGCAGGTCCGCGAGGAAGTCAGCTTTACCAAAGGCCGCATTATCGTGCGAGGTAAGCTGCATAGCCGTGGCGAGTCTAGGCGGGCAGATTACATCCTTTACCATAAGCCAAACCTACCCATTGCGGTTATAGAGGCCAAGGATAACAAGCACACTGTTGGCCACGGCATCCAGCAAGCGCTGGCTTATGCCGAAGCGCTGGACGTACCTTTTGTCTTTAGCAGTAACGGCGATGGTTTCCTGTTCCACGACCGGAGCGATACCGGTACCCAAAAGGAAACCCATCTGAGCCTGGCCCAGTTTCCAAGCCCTGACGAGCTCTGGCAGCGTTACTGCCAATGGAAAGGCCTGAGAGGCGACGCCCAGCAGAAGGTTGAGGCGCCTTACTACGATGACGGCTCAGGCCGCATGCCACGCTATTACCAGACCAACGCCATCAACCGTACGGTAGAAGCTGTTGCCCGGGGTCAGGACCGCATCCTGTTGGTGATGGCTACCGGAACCGGCAAGACCTATACGGCGTTCCAGATTATTTGGCGGTTATGGAAGTCCAAGCAGAAGAAGCGGATCCTGTTCCTGGCTGACCGGAATATCCTCGTTGACCAGACCCGGAACAACGACTTTAAGCCCTTCGGCCAAGCAATGACCAAGATCAGCAAGCGTCAGATCGATACCTCGTATGAGGTGTATCTGTCGCTCTATCAGGCGGTGACGGGTAACGACGAAGAGCGCAATGTCTACAAGCAGTTCTCGCCAGACTTCTTTGACCTGGTAGTAATTGATGAATGCCACCGGGGAAGCGCCGCCGAGGATTCAGCCTGGCGTGAAATCCTTGAGTACTTCAAGAACGCGACCCATGTTGGCCTTACCGCAACGCCCAAGGAAACCAAGGAGGTATCCAGCATTACTTACTTTGGGGAGCCGGTGTATAGCTATACCCTAAAGCAGGGTATTGAGGATGGCTTCCTGGCCCCTTACAAAGTCGTCCGTATTGATTTTGACCGAGACCTGCAGGGGTGGCGTCCGCCTAAGGGCATGGTCGACAAGAATGGGCAGTTGATCGAAGACCGGATCTATAACCTGCAGGATATGGACCGCACCCTGGTTATCGAAGCCCGAACGCAGCTGGTGGCACAAAAGGTCACGGAGTTTCTCAAGGCAACCGATCCTATGCAAAAGACCATTATCTTTTGCGATGACATTAACCACGCTGAGCGTATGCGTGAGGCTTTGGTTAACCTTAACCCCCAGCAAGTGGCCAAGAACCGTAAATACATCATGCGGATCACGGGCGATGAGCTAGAGGGCAAGGCTGAGCTCGATAATTTTATTGACCCTGAGAACCCCTACCCCGTTATTGCTACCACCAGCAAGCTGATGACCACGGGGGTGGATGCCCAGACTTGTAAGCTGGTGGTACTTGATCAGCACATCAAGTCAATGACCGAGTTCAAGCAAATCATTGGCCGTGGTACCCGGATCAACGAGGAGCACAACAAGTTCTGGTTCACCATCATGGACTTCAAAAAGGCTACCGAGCTCTTTGCTGATCCGGCCTTTGATGGCGAGCCTGTCGTAATCTATAGCCCTGACGGCGGCGAGCCTCCTGTTCCACCGGAGGACCCTACCAAGGAAGGTGATGGCGTTACTGCAGGCGGCACTGGCTCTGGTGATGTCGAACCTGAGCCAGAGGAAGGACAGAAACGTGTTAAGTACGTTATTGATAACCTTACCATCTCAGTGATTGGCGAGCGCGTCATGTATTACGGGCCTGACGGCAAGCTCATCACCGAATCACTGCACGACTACACCCGCACTTGCGTGAAAAAGCAGTACGCCTCACTTGATGATTTCTTACGTCACTGGGGTACCGCTGAGCAGAAGAAAGCCATCATTGATGAACTGGCCAGTCAGGGTGTCCTGTGGGAAGCCTTGGCAGAAGAGGTCGAGAAGAAGCGCGGTGCAACGCTAGATCCGTTTGACCTGATCTGCCATATAGTCTTTGACCAACCGCCACTCACCCGCAAGGAGCGCGCTGAACAGGTCAAGAAGCGCAATTACTTCACCAAGTACCAGGGCGAAGCACGGCAGGTGCTAGAAGCCTTGCTGGAAAAGTATGCGGATACCGGTATTGAACACATCGAGGACATTAAAATCCTGCGGCTTGATCCTTTCCGCTCACTAGGTTCCCCCGTAGAGCTGTTGAATGCATTCGGTGGCAAACCTGGCTATCAGCAAGCCATCCAGCAGTTGGAGCAGGCGCTATATGATGCAAGCAATGGGGCAGCTTGATGTCGTTTAGTGATTACATCGTGTATGTGGATGAGAGCGGGGATCATGGCCTCGCGTCGCTGGACCCGAATTACCCTGTCTTTGTCCTGGCATTCTGCATTTTTGCCAAGCAGCACTACAGCGAGCGGGTAGTCCCAGCGCTCCAGGCCTTCAAATTTCGTCACTTCGGCCATGACCTGGCCATTCTGCACGAACATGAGATCCGTAAGGAGACTGGGGACTTCAAGCTCTTCCGGAGTCGACAAGAGAAGAATGCGTTTCTGAGTGAACTGACCGTGATCATTGAAGAAGCCGACTTCACCCTGGTTGCCTGTGTGATCGAGAAGGAGCGGCTCCTTCAGCGCTACGCCTCCCCTAACAATCCCTACCATCTGGCACTTGCCTTTGGCCTCGAGCGGGTCTATCGATTCCTGGAAAGCCAGGGGCAAGGTGATCGGCTCACGCATATTGTCGTGGAATGCCGAGGCCGGAAGGAAGATGACGAACTGGAGCTTGAGTTTCGGCGTATCTGCGACGGCGCGAACTGGTTTAACAAGCCCCTGCCTCTGGCTATTCGCTTTGCCGACAAAAAGACCAACTCAGCCGGGCTACAGCTAGCCGACATGGTTGCCCGTCCCATCGGCTTATCGGTTTTGCGCCCCGACCAGCCAAACCGAGCCTATGATGTGCTCCGCAAAAAACTCTATGGCGGAGAAAAGGCAGGATGGGGATTAAAATGCTTCCCCTAAAAAGCGAAAGGCCCCGGTGATCACACCGAGGCCCAGACGCCGACCGGGTAACTCCCAGTCCATTTGTACCTCATTCTACCAGAAATAATTCACTGGCCAAGGTGCTTGGTCAGAAACAGGATGTTCCATGTCTATCAGCTCTACGATCAAATCTATCCAGGACATCATGCGCAAGGACGTAGGTGTCGATGGCGATGCTCAACGTATTGGTCAGCTCGTGTGGATGCTGTTTCTCAAGATTCTTGACGATAGAGAGATGGAGTGGGAGTTGTTTGATGAGAGCTATCGCTCGCCATTGCCTGAGAGCTGCCGGTGGCGTACCTGGGCGGCAGATCCGGAAGGTATCACAGGCGATGAGCTGAAGGATTTCATCGATAACAAGCTGTTTCCCGAGCTGCAAAACCTGCATCAGTACAGCACTACCCCTATGGCCTATGTAGTCCGTGGCGTTTTTGAAGACGCCTACAACTACATGAAGTCAGGCCAGTTGATCCGCCAGGTCATCAACAAGATTCAAGAAGGCATTGATTTCAACCGTGCTCAGGAGCGTCATGAGTTCGGTAACCTCTATGAGCAGCTCTTGCGTGACCTGCAGAGCGCGGGGAATGCCGGTGAGTTCTACACGCCGCGCCCAGTTACCGAGTTTATGGTACGCATGGTAGGTCCCAAGCTGGACGAGAAGGTAATGGATCCAGCCTGTGGTACGGGCGGCTTTCTAACCTGCACGATCGAGCACAAGCGTAAGCACTACGTTAAGACCGCTGAAGATGAGCAAACCCTCCAGCACAGTATCTTTGGCGTTGAGAAAAAGCCGCTGCCGCACCTCTTGGCTACGACAAACATGATCCTTCATGGGATCGAAGTACCTAATCAGGTACGCCATGACAATACGCTGTCCAGGCCGCTTACCAGCTGGACCTCCAAAGAGCGTGTGGACTGCATTGTGGCGAATCCGCCCTTTGGTGGCATGGAAGAAGATGGGGTCGAAAACAACTTTCCTACAGCCTTCCGTACACGCGAAACCGCTGATCTTTTCCTTGTACTGATCATGCATCTCTTGAAAGACGGTGGTCGCGCTGCAGTGGTACTGCCGGACGGCTTCCTGTTTGGTGAGGGCATCAAGAGCCGCATCAAGGAAAAGCTCCTAACTGAATGCAATCTGCATACGATCGTTCGCCTGCCTAATGGTGTATTCAACCCTTACACCGGCATCAAGACCAATCTGCTGTTCTTTACCAAGGGCACGCCGACCAAAGACGTGTGGTTCTACGAGCATCAGTATCCAGCTGGCTATAAGAACTACTCCAAGACGCGCCCCATGCGCATTGAGGAGTTTGACATTGAGGCAGCCTGGTGGGGTAGCGAGGCAGATGGCTTTGCCACACGGGTAGAGAACGAGTTCGCCTGGAAGGTCAGCCGTGAAGAGCTTGAAGCGCGTAACTGGAACCTCGACTGCAAGAACCCACATGTGGGCGAGCAAATCAGCCACGACCCGGACGAATTATTGCGTGGCTACGCGAGGCTTCAAGGCGAAATCACTGATCTACGTGAGCAGCTCAAGGCTGTGCTGTCAGAGGCCCTGGAGCGTCAGGTATGAACATGCTTAATGAACCAGGCATGGCTTCTGAAACGACAAGCCCATCGAGCTTGTTGACGGACCTATCGCTATTGGCCGGCGCACCAAATGGAATACAGAAGCTACGCGAGCTGATTCTGGAATTGGCCGTGCGTGGCAAATTAGTGCCGCAAGATCCTAATGACAAATCTGCTGATTTTTGGGTAAATCAAATTGAAAATGAAAAAGCTAAACTAGTCGAAGCTGGTTTGCTTAGAGAAACGAAAAGTCCTTCGAAAGTACACTCGAGAGAATATCTGACTGTATTACCGGAATCATGGCAATGGGTAACTCTGACTGAAATCATACTAGGCATGGATTCAGGTTGGAGCCCTGCATGTGAGGCCACTTCCTCGCCTAACGATGAAGTTTGGGGAGTACTTAAAACTACATCTGTACAAATGTTTAAGTATCTCCAAGGAGAAAATAAAGAGCTACCTGCTCACCTAAATCCTCGTCCAGAGGCAGAGGTTAAGGCCGGCGATATATTGTTTACCCGCGCGGGTCCGATGAATCGGGTGGGTATTTCATGCCTAGTTGAGAGCACAAGACCTAAACTTATGATTTCGGACAAGATCATCCGATTTCATCCGGTAGAGGCAGGGGCATATGGGCGATATATCGCTCTTTGTCTAAATACAGGGGAAACAGCTCAGTACTTGGCAAAAGCCAAGTCCGGCATGGCAGCCAGCCAAGTAAATATTTCACAAGAGAAATTGAAGCTGGCACCTATTCCACTGCCTCCACTACCAGAACAACATCGCATCGTCACCAAAGTCGATGAGCTGATGGCCCTATGTGACCGCCTGGAAGCCCAGCAGGTCGACGCCGAAAGCGCCCACGCTCGGTTGGTACAAGCGCTGCTCGATAGCCTTACTCAAGCCTCTGACGCCGATGACTTTGCCGCCAGCTGGCAGCGCTTGGCTGAGCACTTCCATACACTGTTCACCACTGAATCCAGCATTGATGCCCTTAAGCAGACCCTGCTGCAACTGGCTGTAATGGGCAAGCTGGTACCGCAGGATCCTAACGATGAGCCGGCTGCTGAGTTGCTCAAGCACATCGCTAAGAAAAAGGCACAGCTAATAACGGAAGGAAAAATCAAAAAGCAGAAGCCTCCCGTGGAGATTAGTCAGGAAGAAAAGCCTTTCAATTTACCTAAGGGATGGGAATGGGCGCGATTTGGAAATATTTGCTCTATCAGTAGCGAGCTGGTTCGCCCAGAGGACTTTCCTGAGCTGCGCCAGGTTGCACCAGACTGTATTGAAAAAGGCACAGGGCTACTTACCAAAAGACGAACAGTTAAGGAGTCAGGGGTTAAAGGTCCTAACAATAGATTTTATGCAGGACAAATTATCTATTCGAAAATACGTCCCTCTCTGTCGAAAGCTATTTTGGTTGATTTTGAAGGCCTTTGCAGTGCTGACATGTACCCTCTGGACGTATTTATTGATCCGCAATTTCTGCTGAATGAAATCCTTTCCGAAGTGTTTCTTCGTCAAGTTAGAATTGCGGAAAACCGAATCAAAATGCCGAAGCTAAATAAGGAAAGTCTGGCTAGCTTTGTGCTGCCGATCCCGCCTCTTCTCGAACAACACCGCATTGTCAACAAAATCTATCAAATAGTTACCCTTTGTAATCAACTCAAAGGCCATATACGCCTAGTCCAGCAAGTGCAAGTACGTCTGACTAATGCCTTAGTAGGACAAGCCGTAGCTTAAAAGGAGAACGCAGGGATGCCTATTCGTACCCAAATCTGGACTGTCGGAGCACAACCGGAGCTGTTGAAAGGTGCGCAGCTCGTCAGTGAACAATTGCTGGAGGATATGATTGTGCAGGCGCCTAGCCTGCTGTCAGATGACTGGATGCTCATTGGCCGACAGGAAAACACCGGCCACGGCGGACGTATCGATCTGCTGGCCCTTGCTCCGGATGCCTCATTAGTGCTGATTGAGCTCAAGCGCGACCGTACTCCACGTGAGGTGGTCGCGCAGGCACTGGATTATGCCGCCTGGGTGGAAAAGCTTAAGGCTGAGGAAATTGCTGCTATCTATCGCCGCTTCAAAGCTGGAGGCGATCTGGTAGCCGACTATCAGGCTCGCTTCGGTTCGGAATGGAGCGAGGAAGCTGTCAACCAGAGCCATCAGATCGTAATAGTTGCTGCTGAGCTTGATGCCAGTAGCGAGCGCATCGTTGCCTACCTGAGCGAAAGCGATATTGCTATTAATGTGTTGTGCTTTCAGGTTTTCCAATTAGGCGACCAACAACTGATCAGCCGCGCATGGTTGCGTGATCCAGTGGAAACCCAGCTCAATGTAGTCAGCAAGCCCACTGGCACCAATGAGCCCTGGAATGGCGAGTACTACTGCTCCTTCGGAGAGGGGCCTAGCCGCTCCTGGGAAGATGCTGTGGAGTTCGGCTTCATTTGTGGCGGCGGAGGTAGCTGGTACAGCCGCACCTTGCAATTGCTGGAGCCTGGAAACCGCGTATGGGTCAATGTACCAAGGCAAGGATATGTTGGCGTGGGCCAAGTTACTGGCCGTGCTACCTCTGCCGCAGAGTTCTACGTAAAGACCCAAAGCGGCATAGAGCGGCCCGTGCTGGAAGCAGCCACTCGTGCTAATTATCATCCTGAATTGGTCAATGATCCCGAGCACTGCGAGTATTTTGTGTCGGTTCAGTGGCTGCATACGGTTCCGCTGACGCAGGCTATTCGCGAAACAGGGCTTTTCGGTAACCAGAACACCATCTGCCGCCCTACAACGCCGCAATGGCGTATCACCGTAGAACGGTTGAAAGAACACTTCCAAATTTCGTAGTTGAGCAAGGATATTAGGTAGTTCTTTAGATATGTATCCGCTCGACCTCCCCTAAACTGATGTCATCGCGGCGCCGGTCATATAGCTGGGTCGTCTTGGTTGAGGAATGATTGGCCATGGCGGCCGCTATTTCAATCGTGCCCCCATTTTTGAGATACGCCGTAATTCCCGTGGCTCGGAAGGTATGGTTGCCGATTTGGGTACCGATCCCTGCGGCCTTAGCCCGCCGACGTACCATGGCGTGGGCATTGGACTGGTGCAGAGGCGTGTTGCTGAGCTGATCAGTCCCACGCTTTATAGTTCTAAAAAGTGGCCCTTTAGGGTCATTACCAATACCGGTCTGGTCCAGGTATTCATGTAGGTACTCCTCCAGCTGATGATGGCAGGGCATCTCATGCCGTTTGCCGCCCTTCTCTTTCAGCCGCACCCACAACCGGCGATTCTGGATATAGAGATCCTCTACCTTCATCGCCAGCGCGGCGCCGATACGGGCAAAGGAAAACACCATCAGCCCAATCAGGGCGCGGTCTCTAAGCCCGGCCGGTGTACTGACATCGATGCTGTCCAATAGCTGCCGCGCTTCCGTGGCGTCTAATACAGGTGTCTTGCCCTGACGTGCCGTGTGCCGTGGCCCGCGCACCGAAGCAGCGGGATTCGTAGGAATTACCTGTCCTGTTACCAGCCAGTCAAAGAGATGCTTGAGTGCCGCCAAGCGCTGCTTAACCGTGGGCGCCGATACCTGTTGCGAGAGCAACTCAATCCAAGCCGCTACATGCAGGGGCTGCACCTGGGTAATGGAGCCGACTCCCACTTCCTGACACCACTGCAGGAAATCTGACACCGCTCGGCCATAGGCGCGTCGGGTATTTGGATTACGGATATTGGAAGTGAAAAATTCCAGGAAGCGAAGCTGCGCGTGATCCCCCGCTTCATGGATGAGTGCCGGCAGCGGAGGCAGTGATGAGGTGGACAGCAGGCTGGGCAACATGGAATCTATTAATCTCGTCTTTCTAATTAGAAATTTTCATACAGGAGCCAAAACGACCCTTTCCCCCAGAATAGCTGAAAAGAGCGTTTGATAAAGGACATTATCAGATATATAAAGATTAAAATGGAACTTGCTACACTCGACGAGTAATACAAAAAGAAAAGCTTGACCTCAACTTAGAAAATACTAGTGCTCAAGCAGGTGAGTCGCTTAGTAGAGAGATGAAGAAAGTATGGGCAACCTTTACTCATTGGCTTTTGTAGAGTTGAGTAGATTGAAGCTGATATGCTTGCTGATAAGCCATGAACGCAGCTCCTTCCCCTGTGGTTATGGTCAGTAGAGGCTGAGTGCACCACCACTCAGCCTCTATGTTGTTAATTCTTCAAAGCTGCGAACTTATGACGCCGAACGCCACCACGTCCAGCTCGAGGACTCATAGTACTAGCAACCCGTGCCCGGCGTAATCGACGCAGTCTATGTTGCTCCGACTGAGCGAGTACCTTTTCCGCAACCTCATCCATTACCTCGATCAATTCGGCTTTGAATATGGCCTCACGTTGCGCCTCTGTTAGGTGAATCAGATCTTCTCTCATGGCTTCTTCCCTTGTGTGGCTTGCTTTGCATATGAAATGGCTTCGTTCAGCCATTTGGTGAGCTGCCCCAAAAGCCGAGGAGCACGCTCCTTTAGGGCCGGATCGTTTAAAGGCGTGTCACGGATGTAGCCTTGCTTCTGCCAATCCAGAGCTAAGTGACTGAACGCACTAATGGCTTTGATTCGCTGCTGTGGGGTGTCGTCCAAAACATCTGCCGTGCATTTGGTGATCAGGAGCAAGCTGTTAAAGCCATGCCTGTATTTGGCTATTTCTTCCTGAGCCTGTGCTAGCTGCTGCTGTACTTGCCTAAGTTCAGCGGTGAGCTGCTCTACCTGTTGTTGACTATCTTTTAACGCAGGGTCCCAACGGCTAACGGCTTCGTTGAAGCCCATTTCGTACCCTTTGCGCCGTCCAGCTACGAAGCCATCAGCATTTGCGGTGTAGTCATAACTCATCTTATGCCCCTTAATTATCTACATCCCTTATCGGTGCCACACCCTGGCCATTAGCAAGCAAGAGTGGTGGTTTTGGGCTAGTAGGTGGTTGTTTCTCTGCACTGCCGCTGCGATAGCCTGCGACGTGTTGGGCTGCGGTTTTTGGTACGCTCGGTTGTGGTCCCCCCGAACTTAGGCCGCGATTTGGCCCATGCTTTTCTGTGTTTGTCCGCATTTGCTCGGTTGCTTGGGTTTCGCCCATCGACGAAATACCAGCACCAATCCACTTCAGGACAACATCAGGCAGGCTTTGAGAGAGGCCGAAAATCATGTACATGATCGGCAGTAGCAACAGGCCGTACATCACGAGCCAGTTACGCCAAGAGAAGAATTCCATCAGCCAGCCTAACGACTCCGAACTGGTGACAATTGCTTCACGCATGGCCCAGAAGGCTTTTGAGATATACATCAGCACGGGGTTAGCGATTGCCATTGCGGCAAATAGGCCAAGGATGATCAGCGCAGGCCGAACAAACAGGGAAAGCAGGAGCAGATAACCCTGCGTTTGAGAGCCTACGAAAGTGCGATCCGGGGTCATATGCATGATTGCCCATAAAGGGGCGGCTATCGCTGATTGGAAGACAGCAAGCAGCCAACCAACACAGGCAACCATAAAGATGGTGTATGGGAGGGAAGGCAGAAATACACCAAAGTAAAAGGCAAACAAGTCTAGCCATACGAGCATCTTGGCGACAGGTTGTGCCAAGTGTCTTTGTACCCATTGCAAAAACGTATCGGCTAGCGGTACGGCATCAACTGAGGTTCCCATAAACGAGACTGAACCAACTACCGCAGCCGCTGCTTTTAGCCCTGTAATCGCAGTGTCTACGTTGCTAACGATTGCATTGCCGGTGCTGCTCATTAGCTGGGCGATATCGCCAACTGTCTTGATCCGTGCAATTGCATCAACGTCACCATCGCCACCGATGAGCGAGGCTGTAACCCGAGACATTCCCCAGCCGACAAAATTGCTCATTAGGCTATCGCCACGGCTGCCCAACGTATCAATGTTTAAATCATCCAGACTAGAGGGTGCAAACGTGGATTTGAAATCAGATACGCGGGGCGCCGTAGCTCCAGTGTAATTGGAGGCGTTGGCCGCTTTGCTAATTATGGTGTTGTAGGCCGTAGTGTAGGAGTTGTACGCCAAGGCTCCACGAGGATCGCGCGTCAGGCTTGTTAAAGTTGGCAATGTGGCAAACGCTACAGGCTCAGCGTAAATTTTGCCCATTTCCTCTCTTATACCGCTGAGGCGTTGATAGAAGCCGCCCGCCATCATCCAGCCGTCGCTGGTAGTGTCCTTTACGTACGTTTGCATAATGCTATTCAACGTGGCGTCTTGGACTATCTGCTGGGTTAGGGCAGCTGTCAGCGTATTTTGGGCTTCATTAACAATGATGTTTAGTTGGTTGCTTTTAACGGTGTCCCAACCTTCTTGGTTTATGTCAGTAGGCCAGGTGTTAACCCATGCTTTAATGTCAGCCATAACTTTGTTTATGGCTGTAATCTTGGCATTTAGTGCGGCAATACGCAGGGCATACATAGCGTCGGTATTGCTCTTGATCTTGGTCGGGTCATAGATCGAATCGACGGTACTGGTTGTTTCTAAGCTCTCCGGCACGTTATAGGTATAGGTCTTTAGTGAACCACACAGCGGCGCACTACCAGCTAGGTTCGATTTAGGGTTGCGGTCACGGATGTAGTAGATCGAGGCGGTTCTATCGCTGTTCTCTTCGAGAACGACATCAGGCGTGCTTTTAGGGCTCACGTAGGTTGATACACTGGTGTCGTATCGATCTCGATAAATACTGTTTACTGTTCGTTGGCAGTAGGCCGTTGCTAAGTAGTTCTGCGCAAACTCTCTTATGTCGTAGAGAGGATAATTGGGATTCGGCTTGGCTTCGGAACCAAGGCCAATTTGAGCACTTACGTTCGTTAGTGCTCCGCTGATAATCCCTGCCTCAACGCCTATCTTGTAAAGCCCATTTGAGAAGCCAACCCCCCAGAGCGCAATCATTAAAACGATCAACTGGATAAAGGAGTAACCAGAGGTCGTGGGCAGTAGCACACCCGCCCCGCTTACGATTCGTATAGGCGTCCAAAGAGACGACCAGTTCTTACCTAAGGCCTCGCCATCGTTCGCGGTATTAAGCGCGCCCATTACAGCCACATACGAAACGATGAGACCGCCAATGATTAGCAGCCCGCTCCCGAAGTAGGCAGACATTGATGCTAGGGCATTTGAGCTTGCATCCACGGCATTAGGATCTGCACCTGCCGTGAGCTTGTTAATGACTGGTCCAAAAATAGTGCTCAGTAAATTAACGCTAACGTCTGAGCAGTTTTCACCGCTGTCGCTGGTGTTACAGGGGGAAAAAGGCATTGATCCAGCCATGGCAAAGACTCTCGATTGATCTTGCTGAAAGTCTATGCTTGACTGAGGCGTCTTACAAACCGCCTCAGTAAAATCCAATGCTAAATAGCCGCTTTTGGTTTACGGTAGAAAGTAAACCTGAAGGTTTTTAAAATTAATAAGTAATTGATATATAAAGATAAAAACCGTTCGTCGGATATTATTTATAGTTTTGTAGTCAAAAAGCACGCGAAAATGGGATGGTTTCACATTCTCTTCTAACGGAAGCATCGTGCGATTCAAGACAAACACCTACATAAACAAGTCGGCAGGCGGTATTAGGGTTCAGGGAAACACAGCCCTATGCATTCGCTACCACTTTATTGACGGGAAGCGACTGGACGAGGTTATTGGTGTGATTGATCGCTGGGCAGATGAACTGCCAGAAGAGATCAAAAGCCTGATGACCGAAAAGGAAATAGACGACTGGAAACGTTGGAAGGATCGTCAGGAAGGCCGATTTAGAGAGGCTCAGCTTAAGTCCGCCTCCGAGGCCGTTGTTAAAATCATGATGGGCGCTGCTCAAGCTCACCTCGAAGGTATCCATCCTTTTAATGCTGAGAGAGCAGCCCAAACATGGTCAGCCATTAATAAGCTGGCAATATTGCTTGAGTCATCTGGGTTTCCAATGCCTGAAAAATTTGGGCCAGTAACGGAGGACATAAACCCCTACCCAGCTATCCCTCTGAGTGTAATGGTCGGGGGCGGTCTGGAAAGAGAGTACAAGACATTGGCAGACCGCTATGAGCGGCTTAGAAAGGAAGCGGTAAAGCTTAGAAAAGAACTTAAAACTAATACTTAAGCTACCTGGTGACCCTGAGGCGGAGCCTCAGGGTCACCAGGTAGCAGACAAGCGAAGCGCGTCAGTTAAAGATCCATATCCATATCTCTATCCTTGCGCTTTTGGATGGCTTTCTCTTCTTCCTCGGCCTCTCTTAAGCTTCTCTGGAATTCTCTCTCAGCCTCTTCATGAATTTGAGCTATCTTGGCCGAAAGCTGTAGTCTTTCCTGTACTGATAAGCGTTGGCTACTTACCGGTTTTGGTTGCTCTATTTCTATTTTATTTTCTGTTTCAGGCTTGGTCGGTAGCGATGCCGAAGATTTAACCTCAAGGTTGGCGGCAGGCTCGACGTTTTTAGCCACTTGCTCATTACTTTTAAATAGTGCTTTTTTTAGCGTCAGATGCTCTCTAAGGTTGTTAATCAAACCTTTGAATCCTGACTTAGACAGTTTTTGATCTCGTAGCTTGCGAGCCTCATCCAACTGGATGATTTCAGCTATGGCATTAGGGATTTCACGGTTAATTACTTCACGGCTTTGTGAAAGCTCAGTGCGTGCCTTTCGAAACTCGATCACCTTGCCCCGATGCTCTGAATTTCGCCACTGACTAGGTAATTGCTTGCGCTCTGGTTCCAAACCTGTGTCGCGCTCAGCATGGCTGCGCATATCGATGCGTTGCCATGCTCCGGCCCGGTCCAAGTGCGCATTACACATGGCCTCCCAACGCCTACGCAGCTCCTTCAGCTCGGCGGCGCGTTCGGTCTTCGTCAAGGTCTGGCCCGCACTTGGGCCATAGCCCTTGCGTGCGCCGCCCCTCTCAGGAGATTTAGAGTTATAGCGTTTGAAGTAGATGGCTGGGTCTCGATCAATACCGTCGACCTGCCGCTCACTGAACATTAGATGAACATGAGGCTGCTCTTCACCATCGCTAGCTAATGGCGTATGGATTGCCCATTGATAGGCGTGCCGGTTACCAATTTCCTGCTGTACAAATTGGCGTACTAGATCAGCACGTTGCTCGTAGGTTAATTCTCTCGGAAGAGCAATCTCCATCTCTCGATAGGTTGTTCCATTAACTCGCTCGAATTGATCCGCCGCGCTCCAGAACTCTTGCGGATTGAGCTGCGCCCAAGCTGGCATGTTTCCATGTTCCTTGGCTTCTAGTTTTTCGCCACGTTCAAGTCTGCCCTGGTACTTTCCTTCTCTAGCAATATAGGCAGCATGAGGCCCGGCCTTTCCGGATTTTCCGACCTTCATGCTTAGCCTTGCTATCGCCATATTATCGACACCGTATCGTCAGCTCATGGTCGCTGCTTTCTCTAAGAGAAAACAGCGGACTGCTCTTTGCTTTTGTCCCTTTAGGGACCGCGCGTTTCTCGATTTATCGAGAAACAACTAAGCGCGCCTTCCAATTCTTGGAAGGATACCGCAGTGTGTGCCAGTGTCGAAAATTTCACGCTAAACTCCAAATGGCTACAGAGAGCTATTAAGGCTGGGAATCATGAGAAGTGAATGGCTAGATTCAAGAATTGCGTACATTGAAGGATTGAAGTCCCCTACTGATTCCCAGCGCCTTCTCGTCATGCTGGCCCGCAAAAATGACCGGTCAACAGAAGAGGCTCGCAAGCTGGCACTGCTTGTGAGAGCAGAAAAGGCAGAAGTGAGAGCACAAAAGGCGAAAGCTGATGTAGCCCGAGTGATGAACGCGGAAAAGCTTAAGGCCCGAAAAGCACGGGATCGAGAGCTTTATAACAGCGCAGGGTTGCTCATATTGTCTGGGTTGGTGGACACAAAGACTGGAAGGCCTGTCATGGATCGAGGCGAACTGCTAGGAATGTTAATCCAGATACATCGTGGGCAATTCAGTGAATCTCAAAGGGCTGATTTCAAGAAGACAGGCGATGCACTGTTAGCCGCTAAAGGTACATAAGCAGATGTCTAGGACTATCTGAGCGTGAACAAGAGTATTCGGATTTCTGCAACTGCACCTGATCGCTATCTAGGGGGTATGGCGGCCTTAAATCTTCCTTCGCCTAGAGGGACAGGCGACTGGCACATGGAACAGACTTTCTTCCGGCAGAGGGAAACTCGCTCACGTTCTTTTATTTCAGGTAAAGGCTGTTTAACGGATACAACAGACTTGTTGGGCCAAGAAGGAATATATGATTGCTCTCAACTACTGGATGAACTCCAGATCGAGCATGAAGGCCCTACATATGCAGCGACTCATGCTAGAGCGATTGCTGACTTGGTACTTTCAGCTGTTTTGAAGGATAGAAAACCTGATCATCTAGAGCTTGATGACTGGATGCCTCATGATGAGGACAAGCAACAAGTTTACAGATTACTTGATAAAGCGGTCTCCAGACTGGACCTTAAGCATCAGGTTGACGTTAACGCTTGGATAGTCAAACAAAAGCAGAAAGGCGATAGCCAGCTTTAGGCAGTTAGATTGACGCCCTGCAAAGTAGCTCCATTATGGTCAGCAATACAGTCCTTCTCGGCTGGTCCACCTAGGCGGTAGAGCTGCTGAGATTTCCGGAACAGCCTCTTTCATGGTTACAACCACCCCTCCCGACGTCCTACCTCAGCTAACTTTAAAACCTCCAAGTAAGTATCTACTGACATAATTCCCGCATGCTGTAACCCCAAGAGATATGCAAAGAACTGCTCGTACATACCAGGCTCTCGCTTGCCCAGTTTGTTCATGTAGAAAGTTAAGCTGCCTACAAAGCATTCACCTCGATAGGGAATGATCTTCATGACCGTATTGATGAATACCACGACATAAGACTCGGCCCAGTCATCTGACAGGTCGAAATAGGGCAGGTTAGAGGGTGCTTTCTGAAAACCAGCTACTACTAGCTCGCTACTGCTCATTGAAATCCCTGCATAACGGCAAAATGTGTTTTATACCAATACCCCTAAGGGGGGGTACACCAACGTTAGCACTTATGGTGTTCGGAAGCGCGAAGAAACACTACTGTGGGGGTCATTTGTGTGGGGGGCTATTTCATATAAACTACTTTTACGCAGCGTAACGACCTCCCATAGACTAATGATCGACACGCTATAGGCGGGTTATCGACACACCATATGCAGGTCATTGTCAGATTAAGGTCATTATCAAGGTGCATCAGTCTCGCTGAACTAAAACGGCTGCCTTTTGGCGCGCTTCTCTTACCTTATATGCTAGTTCTGAGGTATCTAGGGATACAGAGCCATTCCTTACACTAAGCGTTTTTAAGGCGTTGGCTGCCCTGACAAAGGCTCGATCTTTTTCTTTTTCAAGCTCAGTTCTGTGATCACCGATCCCGAGCAGTTTTAAAAGCAGTGACATTGTTGATCCTCAGTAGCCTTTCATATTGATTACAGGCAAACGTAGTGCGCCGACCTTAGGCAGTGGCCTGAAAGTATAGACCCCAGCAAAGTCCGTAAATGATGAGGTGTCCTATGCACTGTGGCGACGGTTATCTATCTATGCCGGTATCGTAGAGCCCAATCTGCTGCAGGATTTAGATCATTAGCAAACCAGCCAGTAAGCCAGGCCTGCAGCTGAGGGCCCTGGCATGCCCTCTCATAAAACAATGCGCTCTGCCATTTTGATCAGCCTTTGGAGCTGAGTAGACAGGGCTGCAAACCTTTGTCAGGAAGCGGAACCTATGACTACAGAAAACCCCGACCCATTTTACGGCTACACCATTACACCGCGACCCGCTGAGGTTGGAGGCGGCTTTCAGCTGCTCTTCTATGAAGAAGAGGGACAACCTCCTATTGATGGAGGGATCTTTGATGATCACGACACGGCACTGGCAATAGCCTGTGTCTGGCTCAGCAGGGAGTAACCACAAAGAGGTACTCTCTAACCGGCAAAAGTAGCACTAGATTCCGAGCTATATCCGGTAGCTTTCCTCCCTGATGAACCATGGTATATCGCGTAACGCTATGCTATCTCCAGGCTTTGACGAACACTACTGATGGCTTCCTGTACCCGTCGGGTGAAATCGGAAGGCTCGCGGTAGGTCATCACCAGACGGTCAATGGCTCGGGTCATAGCGACATAGAGCAGGCGGGCCTCATCGGCTTCCGGCTCGCCTTTCTTAGGCATCTCGCCCAGGCACGGAATCATTACCAGGCCAAACTCCAGCCCTTTGCTCGAATGCATGCTGACCACCTTAACCGAGTCTTTCTCGCTATACAGTGCGCCGCGTTTGCTGGAGGACACACCCGACTGGTAAGGGATATCCGCCTGGGCCAGGACCCGCTCGATTTCCTTACCCTGGCTGGTGGTGCGGTAGATCACCGCCATATCGCTCAGCGCCCTGCCCTTGCCTTGCTCATCCCGGATCCGCTCAACCAGGCAATTCCATTCCTGCCAGGCGGAATCACAGCGAATAAGCTCGGGAAAGGCCCCTCGCCGTCCGGCACTCTCCGGGACCAGCACGGGTACGCCATCCTCGGCGGCTTCACGTCCGCTCAAGATCTCGGTTGCAAACCCGCGAGCCACCGACAGCACCTCAATGGTATTGCGGTAGTTGAGCTTTAGGATCGTGGTTCGCCCCTGGGCCTGAATCCCCACGCTAGCAAAGCTGAAATCCAGTCCACCCTTACCCGTCTTGCCGCGGTAGATCGCCTGGGCATCGTCATACAGGACCAGAAGCGAGTTGGTCTCTGGATCAATCATCTGCACAACCAGCTTGAACCACTCCGGCTGGAAATCATGACCCTCATCAATCAGCACCGCCGCATACTGCGCACGCGGAATCTGGCCACTGTCTACGCCGTTGATCGTGCTCTGGACCATCTGAGCCATGGTCTTTTCGACTGACAGGCCTCGCTCTGGGCGATCCAGGTGATAGGCCTTCAGCATGTCGGAACACCAGGCATGGAAGTTACGTACACTGACCTTTTCGCCCAGCCCTTTCTCTTCCATTACCTGACGTAGCCGCCCGGCCAGTGACTTGTTGTAGCAGAGCACCAGGATCGGTTTGGTAGACGCCTTAGCCAGATGCATACAGCGATACCCCAAGATCATGGTTTTGCCACTGCCGGCCACGCCATGAATAACCCGATGCCCTTCCCCTAGCGAGCGGGCCAGCTGCTCCTGCTGCAGGTCCATCACCTTGAGCAGGGTCGGAAGCGGCGCATCCTCCTGAGCAAAGAACTTGGCAGCCTACGGCTGCAAATTAGTTCGTGCCCGCTTCAGCAAGATATCGCCTGGACCATAGGAACCGTTGGGATGATATGCACCACGGATGAGGTTAATTTATCCAAGAGATCCAATCCATGCTGAGCCTCGTCATTACTCCCCATGGTGCCACGCCTGTATCTAATAAGGCCTCAGCGAGCGAGGCGAAGTCGGTTTATGCGCGGTTAACACCTGACGCCTACCGACACTTGATTACGAAATTCAAACAAGCGCTGACCACACCGGAGCGGCCGACCGGTGAGCCCGTGTTTCTCTATGACCGCACACCAGGAGAATTGGAAAATTTTCGTTCTTCGGACAGTTTTATTCTCCCTCATCACCTCAATCAAAAAGGCTGGGACACGCTGCACATTTCCGGCAGTGCCAGTATCGCCAGCTTGGAGCAAGTGCAACGCTTGCATCCTTCCCCCGGACAACCGGTCGTGGTATTGGATGTACGAGAGGAATCTCACGCGATCGTTGGTGGCTACCCATGCACCTGGCGGCTGGGCAACAATTGGGCAAACGTGGGTAAAAGTCGTGATGCTGTGATCGCCGATGAGCAATCTCGCATCGCTGCGCTTAAGCAGCAACCAACAGTGGAGATCATTCACCGCAAGGATGCCAAACATGGGCTGGAAAACCCTCGTAAGGTAGTGCTGAAGAGTCCGGATATCTCTAGTGAAGAAGACTTGGTGAAGTCCACGGGGGCGGAGTACCTACGTTTGATGGTAACCGACCACATGGGGCCGCGTTCGGAAGACGTTGACCTATTCGTAGCCATGCAGCGCACGTTGCCCAAGCACGGCCGGGTACATATCCACTGTGGCGTCGGGCAAGGCCGCACAGGCATCTTCATCGCTATGCATGACATGCTCAGGAACGCTCACCATGTATCATTTCATGACCTGATAGAACGCCAACTCGCGTTCAATCCGGGTCGCGCGTTGGATTTCAATAAGGATGTCACTCACGAAGGCCGCGCCAACTTGCGCAATGACCGCTTGGAATTCATCTTGCTGTTTTACGAATACGCCAAACAAAACCCCAAAGGAGCGCCACACTCATGGTCAGAATGGCTCGCTGATCCGACCACCCCCTATCAACAACGCTAACTGACTACCGCCTTGCTCCGGGGCAATTCCCGACGCGGATGACAAGGGCGCGTAGCCCTTGGTGTTAGAAATGTGGGTCCAGGGGGATCATCCCCCTGGTCGCCGAAGGCATCGGGGGCCCCACCACGCAATGCGTGGAAGTTGGGGATCCTTTTGAAATAGCCTGGTCATGAGAGGTGCTTTCGATCTGCACTGTTCTTTAAGGCTTTCTTACAGCAAAGCTGTGGTACCACTCGACCTGAAATTTTGCAGAAAAGTTAAAAAGAAGATCCCGCCCATAATGACCTCTCGCATTCCTTGCTCAATGACGATGTAAATGGTGTCCTATGCAGCAGAGAAAGGGCCACTCAGAGGCGCGCTAAGGGCGTTTTCAGCGTGATTTGCCTAAGTTGGCAATAGGGGCTCAGGCCGAGCGGTCAGCCGGCTTGTTGGCGAAGCAGTGTGAGGATGTCCTGATCGGACAGGTCGGGGTATTGTGCCTTTAGCTCAAGCAGCGATACCGCTTGTTGTCTCCGATCGGCTACGCTGAGCGCTGCGTATTGGGCAGCCAGTACCCTCTCCTCTCGGGTCTGGGCAGCGCGTTTGCGTTGTTGCTTCTGGTTATGATGGGTCAGCGCCTGGAGCGCTTCCATGTGCTGCCGCTGTTTAACGGCACCCAGCTTGCGGGTGCGTTCGTTCTTCTTGCGGGTGCGGGCGGCCGACAGGAGATGGCCAAGCCCCAGATCGATAAACAGCCGCGGGCGCAGATGGATCATGGTGCGTGTCATCCAGCGCACCCCATCCTTGAACAGGCGACGCTGCTTACGCCGTATATAGCCTGCCTCCTCGAGCGCTTTAAGTGTGCGAGAGACACGACAATCTGTCAGACCACCATCATCGACCAGGCGACGTTGCCGATTCAGACGGAAGTCACCGTTGCTGTCCATCCAGCCCAGAACCAGTGTGGCCAGATCAACCCGCGACATGAGCGACTCAGCGATGGCGGCCAGGGCGTCCCAGCGTTGCTGCTTGGTGCGGCAACCGCTTCTATGAATCCGGTCCAGACGCCAGAGCCAGGTGCCTGCCCGCGTCTTACATTCGGTATGGATACGTCGTGCGGCTTCGCCCAGGAACGTTTGGGCCTGCTTTTCGGAAAGCTTGCCGGGATTACGAGAGGCTATTTTTGAAGGCGATGATGGCTTGCCGGCGAAAGGCGCATAAAAGCCTGAGCCTGGAGCATCATGCTGTCGCTGTAGCGTGCCCTGTTTTAACGCCATGACTCACCGCCCCGTCGGCGGTGAGCATACGATAAATGGCACATTTTCTGGTTGCGCAGGCGCGCAGTGAAAGCCATAATCTGCTCACTGTGTGTTGAGTAGCGCGCGATCCTGCAAGAAAACTCGCTACTCAATGTTTAAAGCCCCGGCCTGCCAGCTGGGGCTTTTTCTTTTGTACTTGAGGCTAAGTGCTTGCCTCAGTCACCATTTTCGTTTTGGGTATCCAGTTATTGGTATCGACCTCAAATTGAAATATGCCCAAGTCTTGTAAGAACGATGCCGCTCCATCAAGACTTTTAAAATGTCGGATCCCGCCTCGTGCAACACCTAAAACGCGCTCAGTTGAACCCAAACGCACAATAATCACTAGTCCCTGCTCAGCTGCCTGGATGGACACATCAGACACGCTTCCTGCGGCTACTAACTCTCGCATCACTGAGGGTGGGGTAACACCAAGTGAATCGATGTTCACAGTTTATATCCTACTAAGTTATTCGATGCAAGATATCAGATCTTGTCATCACATCAAGCCATAAAATCAAAACAGGAACTAATATAGCTATCTATGTAGCTATATAGATAGCTATCTATATAGCATCGCTAGCTGTATCCCTTTAAAAATGCAGGCTCTAACAGCTTTCCTTTTCAATATGTGTAGATAGCTATATAGATAGCTATCTCTATTTAAGCTTTAGATAGTCTCGAAGAAGGCGATCAACTATTTCTGTTTCGGTTACCCGGCTTCCAGTTTTTGCGCTTTGTTGAGCTGCATGTAACTTCAATGCGTTAGCAACGTCCCAGCGAAGCCTAAAAATTTTCTGAACAGTAGGTTCTGGTTTGTATACCTCTGGTTGAGGGTTTTGAGCCTCTACCTGTACATTTCTGTCTGCCCGGTCAGCAGCCCCACCAGATAGAAAGTCATTAGGATCTTTAGCATTAGCTGAAAAAGCTGATAGATCTGGTTTTTTCCTCATTCTGTTACTTCCTTGAAAAAAGCTTCTATCTCAGCCATGGCCGCTTGGTCTTTGCCTAGCTCATGGACTGTCGCCCCTTCACCAATAGCTCGTCTAAATGCTACTCGCTCACATACCTTAGTAGGCAGCACAGAGAGTTGTTGCTCAGCTAAAAACTCCAGCATCTCAGCTGCGTCTTTCGTACGTGGGTCTACTCGTGTGAGAAGGACACGCACATCTAGATCTGGGTTGTAATCTCGAGCCAGCTCTACCACTGTCAACAAATCAGTCATAGCCGCTGCGTCCAGGTTGCTAGCCCCTACAGGGATTACAGCTCTTTGAGCTAACAGCAAAGCAGATCTAAGACCTACAGAGTCACGTCCGCCTGCATCAACGACCACGTGTTCAAACCCTTGAGCTAATTGCTTGCCTTCGCTCAAGATCGCTTTTCCAGCTAAACACGTTGTGGTAGGACTGATTTCATACTCTGGATTCTCTCTACGCCAGGCAGCCCAGCTTGCTGCACTAGCTTGTGGGTCACCATCGATTAGTAGTGTTTTGCCTTGGCGAGCTAGTAGAGATGCCAAGTGAATTGCTGTTGTAGTTTTCCCTACGCCACCTTTGGTGTTTACTACTGAAAAAATCATGCTTCCCTCCATCTTTAAGATAGATAGCTATCTAGCTATAACCTGCTACAGTTTTTTACAGCATAGGGCGGGGAATATACATAACCAGCATAGAGATAGATAGCTATCTTGATAGCTATCTATCTAGAAAGCTCTAGTTTCAGGCTTACCGAGAAGCACTACCCGTACTGTTTTTAGTGCAGCGTTAAAGAATGGGTTATCAAAAACACAGGACTTCATTTCTTGAATCAAAAGCAATAGGTTGTAACTGATATTTGTGAAGCCTAGAGCTTGGCTTCAGGTAGGAAGCAACAGAAGCCATCAAGCCCATAGATAGCTATCTAGCTATCTATCAAGTATTCAGCTCCTTCGCGTAATGCGTATTGAGTTAAATAACCAAGTAGGGCCCACCACACCTGTAGAAGCTTCAGCTAGTAATCTAGGTATAGCTAAGGGCTTACACGGCATAGC
>NZ_BMNW01000021.1 GCF_014646755.1 Pseudomonas asuensis
GCGTGCGTGGTCGTGGCGCGTTTGTGTAGAACTTGAGCCATGGATCCTCCTCCGATAGAGGTCTATACCATAAACCCTTTCTCCCTGGGACCAAACAACTAGGGTCAGCCGCGAAGCATCAAGTGAACCTGCCTCCTCTGATATCCTTATGCCGCGGCCTTCATATTCACGGCCATATAGATAGTCCAGAGCATCGTCAATACGGGTATAGCGCTCCTCCGGGATAGTTCCGGTAGCATGTGCGCCCAGCCTATGGTCCGCATACTTGCCTAGGACCAGCCGCCACCGCTCTAATGCCTTCATGGTTGCACCCAGGCGCTCAGGCCATCACTACTCATAATCTCACGCACAGCTGCCGACAGCTCCAGGTGACGCTGCAATCGGGTCTCATCCAGTGCATAATTAACAAGCGGTCCTAATGTTTCCATGCCATGGCGCCGGGCCACTGCCTGGGCAACGCGATCCGTTTCCCTCGGTGTCAGTGATGCAAGGGCAAGTCTTAATTCGGGCAGATTTATAATAAATTCGCTTTCGCTCCAGCGGGTTAGCAACCCGTCCAATACCTCCAGCAAGACTGGTAGCTGCCAGAGCACTTCCCGTGCGACACACAGCACACCCCGAAGATAAGCTACACCACTATGGGCATCGCTTAAGCCTTCCAAGTGCCCGGTTAATTCCCGAGCCAGCATCTTCTCCCCAAGCAGCTCCCCAAGATAAAGAAGTCCTGCAGAGGCACCGCGGATCAGGGTATGCGCGTGGCTGTCCTTAAGCCTTGCCACCATGCTCCAGTACAGGTCACTGTCAAGTGCACGTCCTGCTTCGCTGCAGACTAGCTCACGCAGCATAACCAGCGCATTAACCGCAGGAACTGCATCGTTAGAATGGTCAGGCAGATGCTCTCCCAGGTAGATCGCTCGCTCATATAGCATCGTGAGCGCATCGGCCAGCTCATCAATCGTCGTGGCTTCAAGTGGCTCCCGGGACTTCCAGAGCATGGCCACCGTTTGCATGACATCGACCACCGACTCAAAACGCGCATCGGTGGTCACGGCAAGGCGTAACAGCTTCATGGCTGGCGCCAGGTGCTCGTGCAAGCCAAGCACGCACCCTTTCACAAGCATCGCTACAGCTGCCCGCGACTCAATCGCGCTGCCTTGAGCCGCCAGTGTGTCCAGCTGAATTTGAAAACAGCTGGAAACTGCTTAGGTGACCGTAGTTCCGTAGAGTGAGGCCTCCACGAGCGCTGCCTGGGTGCTAGGCGTATAACGGTACTCCCAGCGCTCCAGTAGGCGATCAAGGCCTGTTCCCTTGACAAAGTCCGGCCCTGCTAGGCGCACTCCAAACGGTACTGAGAGCAGCGCCAGACCGTGCAAAAGTCGGCTGGTCAGCCGATGCGCAGGTCGCCGGTAGATATCCAGCACCAAGGAGCGAGGCCTGGTATCCCCAAGCTTTAGCCGCAACTGCTGGGCGCTACGTTCAAAGTCCCGAACCAGGGGCGGAACACCTGCTGCTGAAGGAACATGGCCTAATGCCTGCCCGCTTAACTGATCCGTCAATACCTTGCGAATCAGTGCTCCGTCACCGTCGGTTTCCCCCTTAATAAAACAGCTGGTCACCGCATCAACGATATCTTCGCGTATCGGCGCCACGCGCCCGCGAAGCGCAGCCAGGCCGCACATCTGCTCGTTGGCGGCAATAAGCATCGGGGTTGGAATAGCCATCTGATATGTGCTGCGCAGGGTCGCCGCCAGGTCCAGCAGGACCTCAAGCCCTGCGGTATAGCGCAATGCAGCAGTTACCGGTTGCTTCAGCTGCTCCTTCCTTCGCATCGCGTCCCAGATTTTCTGATGCCAGGCTGGTGAGGTCATGCCTGCGGAGTAGCCATTGAGCTGGTCCAAGCGTTCAAATCCATAACGGACCACTGCATTGAATTCATCCTTGATGTTCCTGCATGGGAGTGACGGCCGCTGGATATCTGAGGCTATCAGCTGGGGCAACACTACTGCATGAAAGCCCCCTACGACAGCCAGTACAGGCCCCTGACTGGGCTGACGCTCATCCAGCGCCTGCCGTATATGCCAAGCCATCTCTGCCTCACGCTGCAATGTGCCGTCTTCGCGTAACTCCTGCTCGCTGCTGTCCGCTCTTGCCAATTCGCAGTAGGCACTAACGGCTGATAGATGCTCGCGCCAACCCTGCCCGGGCGCAGGTGCCTCGAACAAATGCTCCCAGAACTCTTCATGGCTGCGACAGCCCAACTGATCTGCCAGGCGCTTGAGGTATTGGCTGCGCTGATAGTGACTTTCATCCAGAAGCGATACGGGTGCACCCGGGACGATGCTCTGATCCTCAAGCTGGCACAACTCGGAAAATTCAAGATCTATGAACCGAACCGGAATTTCCCGGCTGCTTGCATTGCGCAGTGCGACGAGTTCGGGTGAGTAATCGCAAAACGGGTAGAATGCCGAACGCCTACTCTCGGGTTCCGAGGCTGACGGCCGTGCTACGCTGTACGCATAAACGGCCAGCGGCATCCTGGCTTCGGCATGTGTCAATAGCGGGATCAGTGAGGAGAATGAGCGAGGCCCTTCGACCAGCACAGCGCTCGGGGTTATTTCCTGCAAGAGCTTGTGAAGCTGCCACGCACAGGAGGGACTATGATGGCGCACCGGAAAGACAATCAGCTCAGGGGTGACGAGTGCACTTGCCCCCTGCCTGAGCGACTTGCTGGTAATGGGTAAGCGGCCTGGTTCCATCTAGCGATCCAGCTCACTGCGTGCATTCATGACACGTCGCCATTGGGCATCTTTAATAGCACGCTGCCTGACCACCACATCAAAATAGTGGCGCAATTTCTTGCCATCATCGGGGTTATCTTTTAGCACGGTCCCAATGAGCTGCCGGGCAATGTGTTCACCGCCAACTACACCGTCGCCGAAGTAGTGGGCGTCCAGACTGGCGGCATAGCCAACGGCAACGGCCTCAGCAGACGACAGCACAGCAGCGGGCCGTTCTATCACCGTTCCTTCTTCGGTAGTGCCGTATCGAAGATCGTTAAAGGCAGTCACTAAAAGCTCTATGATGTCTGTCTCGAGAACGACGTCCACCTGCGCATGTTTCAGCAACGCACGGGTCTGCTCACGAACCAGCTGTGCCTCAAGCCGCCGGTCATTAATAGATCTGACAGTTTCAAAATTGAAGCGTCTTTTCAAGGCGCTGGACATTTCGTGCACGCCTCGATCACGCAAGTTGGCTGTCGCCAGGACGTTGAATCCATGAGTGGCAAACAGGTGGCTCTGCTCCCCTTCAAGCTCGGGAATAGTAAGCACCTTGTCGGAAAGCAGGCTGATCAGGCAGTCCTGTATTTCAGGCTGAACGCGGGTCAGCTCCTCGAAGCGGCAGATCACGCCTTCGCGCATGGCTTGATGCATGGGACCTGGGACCAGAGCTCTGGGCGAAGGTCCTTCTGCCAGCAGTAGCGCATAGTTCCACGAGTATTTTACTTGGTCCTCGGTCAGGCCGGCAGTGCCTTGGATCGTACATCCAGAGTACCCGGAGATGGCGGCGGTCAGCAGCTCAGACAACATAGACTTGGCAGTACCGGGTTCACCTACTAGTAACAGCCCTCGATTACTCATCAGCGTTACAATACAGCGGTCAATCAATGCATCGTCGCCATAAAATTTGCGACTGACAGCCAGTTCAGGATCACCTAGGATAAACGAGCGGACCGCGCGCGGGGAAAGCTTCCACCCCTCTGGACGGGGACTGCGATCCTGCTCCTGCAGTCGGATTAGCTGCTCGGCATAAACCTGCTCTGCAGGCGCGCGCAAAGGAGAGGATGTGCATGCGTCCATATTCCTGCTGTCCCTTGAATCAATATTCACTTTTCTTCTCCCAGTCCTCTGCATAACCCGCTCCTTCCCCTGCCATCAGACGCATATCCTCATAGCACTCGCTAAGGAGTATGGGAGGTACGTCCTTCAAGCAGATCTGCGAACGCGTCCAGTAGTCACCAGCCCTGGCAAACGAAAGACTCAGAAGCGCTGCCGTGCGGTTTTCTTCGGGTACGGGATTGCCTGTGAATTCAATAACCGCAACCAGGCCCAGTGTGATAAAGGACTTCTCATAGGTAGAGAACCAGCCACCATCCTCAACGGGGCCGCGCGTATAGCCTTGTTTGAGCGCTCGGGAACGCAGCGAAAACGTTTCGATCAGATAGCCCTTGAAGTCTTCAAGACTCAAACTATCAGCCTTCTCTGGCGGCACGACATAGGGATGCTTACCCAATTGGGGAAACAGCGGATTGACCTCATAATCAAGCATGTGCTGACCCCACTGTCCGGCCTCACCTGGCATAAGCAGGTCATGAGCAAGACGAATGCGCGCAGTGGGTGGAAGACAAATCTCGTTGTCGTCATGACCGGTGAGCGTACCGTCGTCCAATGGGCGAAAGCTTGCCTTTACCTGATTGTTCTCTATATGCACCCAGATTAGGCGCTGCACCAGATGTCGTACTATTGGATGATGGTTAAGGCAGGTGTTCCAGTCTGCAAACGACCACTCCCGACCGGTACAAAGCGCCTCGTAAAGCCGTTCGGTTTGCTGGTCTACTATTCCCTTGAGGGATTTCTTGGCAGAGGTAAAGGCCTTCTTCGCTTCCTTCACGAGCTCTGCATCATCGCTTTGCCTAGGCGCCGGTAATGCCTTGAGCGTCTTTCCTTCTGGGCTAAACAGGCCGATCTGTAAGCTGGGCTGCACGCGAGCAACAAAGACGCGGCCGCCATAGTTCAACTCCAGTATGCCGGAGTCGTCAAAGCCAGCGGCAGGAATGGTGCGGTCTGCAAGCTCCGAGAGCGTCCAGTTCTTGCGTTCAGCTAGTGCCTGAGCCTGTCGTAGGGCTTCTTCCTGAAAGCTTTTCGTGCGGAACCGATTACCTACTGACAACATCAACTGAATGGTTTCCGGATGGTCAATCCACGCCAGCATGGCAATAAGCGCCTTACCTTGTGCAGCCCGGGTACCGTAATACTCTTTCAGATAGCGTGCTACCGGGGCGGCAGCATCGGCACCGGCACACGCAGCCACAACGGCCAGTAGACCTTTGCTGTTGATGGCTGATCCGGCAGCTTGACGCAAGAGCGCTGGCAAAAGTCTAGCGGTGAGCTCTTCGACGGTCTTGCCGGTGTCAGGACTGTTGGTGTACCACGTCGGGTTGGCCCGCATATGATTGAACGTCCAGGTAGCACTAGCCTCGGCTCGTTCTAAGGCAACTTCCTGTGGGATCGGGCGCGTGTCTTCCGAAAGCCATGACTCCAATAAAAACTGCCCCAATGCTTCACGGTCGCGCGGTGCAAACAATGTGCAGTATTTGCGCAATACGGCGTTGGGCTCAGGCGACTTTTGCTTGACTGCCTGGGCCAATATCCACTGGAGTACACACGTGGTTACCGGCTCGCCAGTATCGACCCAACGCACTTGTGGCAAAAGACCCCAGTTAAGCCAAGAAAGCTCTTTTGGTAATCCCTTCGCCACTGACTTTTCAGCTTCCCTCACAAGCACGTTACGGTCTAGATATTGCTCGATGGGCTGACCCAACTGTTCCAGTACATCGAGGAGGTTGCCTTTGACAAGATCATTTTTTCTTTGGCTAACGCTTTCTCAAGGTTCGGTATAGCCTGCTTGTCGCCCAGACGTCCAAGCCACTGCGCCGCGGCAATGCGAGTCTCTGCCTTTCCATCCACCAGAGCAGTCAGTATGTGAACTTGCTTGCCTGGGTAGTGGCTTAGGGTCGCCTGAGCCTCAAGCCGCTCCCCCTTGGCCGACCCTGTTGCCAGGCTGAACAAGGTCCGGGCCAGGCCCTCAGGAAGGACGGGCATCGTAGCGGCAAGTTTAAAAAGTTTTGAGCGGTCCAGGCTGTAATTACCAGGGTCCGGATTGGCAAGCGTATCGGTCAGCAGCTGTTCATGCTCAGCCAGATACGGCCATACTGCCTCCGCATTCCATGGCAGCGGCTCGGACGTCCACCTCCCACAGCAGGCATACAGTACGGCTTCGGACGGATATCCTGAAGCCTTAAGCATCTCTGACAGCTCAAGCAGTGAGGGACGCCCCGTGCTCTCATACAGCGCACCAAAGAGGCGTATTGCAACACTTGCAAGACCGCTCTTTCGAGTAGAGTCACGGGCGTTGCTAATACATTCAGCCTGCATAATCAGGTTGAAAAAGAAGAGGACCTTGAACAATTCCGTAGGTGATACAACTTGACTGTGGACGAACAAGGCAAACGCAGGGTAGAGCATGCCTGGGTGGAAGTGCCCCAGATAGTACCTGAACCCGCGCCCGACGGATGCCGCAGACAGTTCGCTGCCAGGCAGGGTAAGAAGGTGCTTCAACCGGCCAAGCTCGATCTCGTCGAGTTGAGGCGCTGGCTTTTTTCGACCCGTATTTTGCAGCGTCTGGCGGTACTCATGGGATTGCTCATGCCGTTGCACAAACAGCTGATTAAGTTCACTCCACAGGGTATCCAGCGCAGCAGCAAAGGCAGGCGTCATCTCATGATTCCAGCTAACAGGGGGAACCGTGTAGGCCGGTTGTTCATGCTGCGTCTGTTCAGCCAGCTCCCACTCCTGAACCAGTGCCCTGACACTAGCCGCCTTGTCTGCCCTGGCCATCTCCAGGGCAAATGTAAGCTGGGCCGTGTCCTCTTCGGCACGTGCCATTGTCCAGATAAGGCCAAGGGCCAACTTGCGCTGCTCAGGGGTTGCTGCAGTCGCTACCTGACGAAGCGGTTCCATCGCCGCTTGAGGTATCCGGAACAGCATATCCTGAGCGCTCCCCTGCACTTGTTTACTTTCTGAAACTGCCAACTCAACAATTTCTTTGCTAAATACTTGCAGGTCATGATCATCAAGATTTTTTAGAAGCGTCATGGCATGAAGTCGCCTTTCCAGAGGCTTCGCTAGCACGTGGGGACGCAAGCACGCCGCGTGACGAGTTACAGCGACTGAATAGCCTTCCAGACAGGTAATTGACAGAAGCCGCCCCGTGTTCAACCAGTAGGGCTTGGGCCTTGCAAATGCAGCCTCCAGAAACGCGGCTGGCGAAAGGTTTACCTCACGGAGTAGCGTTTCTATGACGTCCAGCGCAATGCCTTGCCTTGAGGGGCGTACAGTTGAGTGACCATCAAGTGTGACATTTAGGCTATGCAGCATCAGCGTCTCGGTCCAGCGCGACCCATCGGGCATATCGATCGAGAACATCAGCTTGTTGGCATGGCTCCAGGTAAAGGCTTCCAGTACTCGCGCCCAGCGCAGCAGGACACCGGCGGGCGCTACCTGCAGAGATTGGTAGTGGGCTCGCCAGTCATGATGGTATATAACGGCCCCGGTCTGATTGAGTACATTCAGGTACATTCCAACCCGTGGTCGCTGGGACAACTCGGTAAGTACAGCGGGACTTGCACCTTCAAGCAGATAGGTCAGGATATCGTCTGCCAGCCCTGGCCGGCCTATGCGCTCTGGCAGGTTGTCTATAGGCGCAATTATTGCTTTTAGCGTCTCGCGCCAGGTGTCGTGACGCGCCTGGCTATCAAGAGAAGAATGCTGGGCGGGTTGCCCGTGATCAGTCCCTGTCATTTTAGTACTCCTTAGAAGCCTGCGCACCAGGCTGCTCATTTGGAAAGAACTCAACTTAACAAACGCGACAACCTGTCTTATATGGCGATGCACAATGTTTCCGCCTGAGTTTTACACTGCAAACTCTTATCCCATGGAAGATGATATAAGCGGCACGCCAGCCTTGGCGCTCCGCTGACAGCGTCATGGCCGCGTATGGCTGTCAAAAAACACGCAAGGACACCAACAGGTTGTCCATAAAACTTAAAACCTGCCCTGCTTATTACAAGGCCATGGATAAGTCGCTCAGGCTGTTTCCCTACCTTGAAGGCGTCTTTGTTCACAACAGCCGGAGAACGCTGAATCTCGCGATAAATTGATTGAGTCCCTCCCGATGAACACTCGGACGTTAGGGCAAGCAGCACAGTAAGAGGATGGAGACCGGCAGCATCGGGATGGAGAGAAACGGATACAGGTAAAGACTGAAACATCGGACGCGAACACTCCTTGTTCGTACAACCACCATGGAAGCTTATGCTCCCTTATGCTCATGACTGAAGGATATCAAGACGTAAGAAAGGCCAGATCACCCCTTGGTACAGGGCATAGCACATATGGTAATCAGTGTTTATCTCCACGTCTTCAGATTTTGGTATGAGCGCAGCTATTGCTCTACCGAAAAACTTTCAGGTTCAGTTGAAAAATCCAACCGTAAGTACTGCGATTCTACTCAACACACCCTTTGTCCAAGAAGCATTCATACCAATCAACTGCATACACCATTTTTTAGTCAATCCGACTTTCCTAGCCAGGCAGAGGCATCAAAGGGACGAAGGTTGACAACGACTGTTACTGGATGCCAATACATGGCAGCAAGTTGTACGCCATGCCTATCTAGCCAAGTGGATATTTCGGCTAGATCTGATTAAAGAGCCTGCTGTCTTGGCTGTGCCAATCCATGTTCTAGCCGTGAAGTTATGATTTCAAGCGGACTGAGCCACTTGTGGATGGCTTTAACGCTATAAAGTATACCTAGTGAGTTGCCGGCAATGACTGGAGCCTCCTTGGCTATCCAGCCCTTGCGAGGTAGACGATAGCCTGTTCAGGCGAAAGATCTGAAGCCTTATCTTCAAGATTAGCGGCAACCACACTGGCCAGCAAAAGAACGGGAACAAAGGCGTGTCGTTTCATGGCATGCGTATCGTAGTGGCGATACGTTGATACTACGATGTGCGGCTACCACCAGGCCTTGTGGTTGATAACCGCGTGGGCACCAACCGCGAGCTTTAGATGTAAATCATTGCGTCGACGGTCAGGAAGACGCTTTTTGAAGAGGCGCGCTGTTATCCCAAGGTTTCAAACGCGCCTGAGTGCTCCTTCATTAATACAGGCAAAGGTTTCGTCCCGCTTAGCTGTACTGAACAAGACAATACATTTTTATACAGAGGACAACCCTTATTCCGCCCACTCAGAGTCGGTTGTAAAAACTATTGTTAGCCAACGATCCGTGCTTTCCTCGCCGATGGCTGAACCTATCTCATCTCGAATACGATCCCATTCTTCAAGTCTCTTTGGAGGCAGGTTTTTGGAGACTATAAAGTAGAGTTCTATCTGTCGACCTCGACCGACCTTTGCTGTGTAGGAGCGATAGGAGAGGAAACCATACTTAGTCACGACCTGTTCAGCAATCAGATCCACATGATCTTGGAGTTCGGTCGGTGTAATCAGAAACACGTCGGTCAAGGCATGACGTATGGTGCTTAACGGCATGGGTATGATGACAAGACAGATAATGGCCAGCACAGCTGGGTCAACATAAGGAGAGATCCAGGCCAAAGGCGTATCCTGCACGGCCCAGCCGATTGAAAATGCGACCAGTAATGCTGCAGTAATGAATGCGGACATTAACCAGCCCTTGGCATCCAATGCAATAAATTCAGAGCCAAGCCGTTTGTTGACTCTTAGATTAAAAAAGGCCATCCCTATACAGGCCGCCAGGTTTACAACGGAATAGAAAATCGCCTCGTCGAACTCAAGCTCTTTGCCCCCGCCGAGAAAGCTCTGGATTGCGCCAATCAAGGCATATACTGCTGCGCTACACAATAAAGTTGCGCTTAGACCAAGCACCATAGGTTCAAGGTGCCAGAATCCCATAGTGAACTTTTGATTTAATCTGCTTCTTTTCTGACCGGTAGCACTAGAGGAAGCAATGAGGCTCGTGACCATCAAGGCTAAAGTCGTCAGGCCCGCATCCATCAGTGAATAGAACCCTTCAAACGCAATGGCGAAGGAGCCAGAGAGCACACCAAACATGATGCCGAACAGGGCAACCAAGAGTGTTGCGAGTATGGAAAGACGAAGAGCTTCCTGTTCTGTGCATTTATTAAGAAGCTCTGATACAGCGTGTTTCACAAGGTTTTCCTTAAAAGGGTGCTGCTCATTCAGGAGACATTAGCGCCTATATTACTGATACTAATAGCTAACTGACCCGGTAAATGAGTACTTTAGGTGTTAACCCCGGATGATAGGTCAGGCATCAAAGCATCCGCCTTGGCTCGGCCAGAAGCACAACCGTATGTTCTCATGTGTGCTTTATGTGCTCACGGACTTTGAACAGTACAGGCCGGTCAGGCAAAACCCTGCCTTGACCAGCTGGATGATTTAAGGCGCTTGTTCTAGGACCAGTACACATCCAGAATATTCTTGAAATCATAGTCGTCATAACCGCTTACCAGCTCAACGCTCATGTCATGTGGTGAGAGGAACAGGCTGCGTCAATGACAGCCAGGGCCCATGACCGTGTGCAAACAGCAGCTTGAAATCGCCCGATTTGAACTCGTACAAGACCATAATGCGTGCCTCCCCTCTCAGGCCTATCAGCGGCATATTCTCTCCTTTAGCAGGAGTGCATGGGCCATGGACGCGACCAAGCGTAGCTGCCTAGCGTTTTATAGCTGGAGATGGGTCAGGGCGCCAATCATGCACCTGAACATCTGCTAACGACCGGGGGGATAAGAAAGTGAAGTACCTTTTACGATCTGCCATCAGGTATCAAGTACGTAGTTGATACCTCCAAGACGATAGGTCGAAAGTACAGCAGGAGTCTTTTCTTCTCGCGACTGAGGCTGACTCTTGCCCGGCATATACAAATTCCTGCCCGCCAGCGCCTCCTGTCTTATCTTTTCATCGTTTCGCCGTGCTCTGCGCGCCTGCCGGTTAAAGTCCTTAAGGGGCGTGACGGTAAGCGCATTGTCCGAGGCAACAACAAATACCGGCAGGTTGCCCTTGATCATCGCGTCCCAGCGCTCACCCCTGGGCTTGAACCAGAGTGTGCAGCGTGGATGCGGTGAGACGGTCTTGTGATAGACCAAGACAGTGTTTTCAGCCAAATGCGAAATGCTGCGCAGTTCAATGAACTCACGAGCCTTTTCCAACGGTATCTGCTGCGAATCAGCCCGCCGCTTGGCCTTTTCAGCAAGATCCTCACGAATACGCGCCACGGTAACTCGCTCAGTACCCCCGGTATGACCTGCCCAGTTGAACGAGATCCGACGAGGACTACCATCAAAGGCATGAATAGTTCGCAAGAGTTGGTAGGTGTTGATGTCATGACCCAGGGCTCGGCGCAGAACCGTGGGCCGCATCATGGGTGCAAGGCCCTGCTCCAGTCGCTCCGCCTCAAGCGCCTCCTGAACACGATGCTTGCAGGCATTGATATCAAGTACCTGGTTCAGCACAGACTCGCGGAGCCGAAAGTAGCCAGGCAGCCGTGATACGGTACCGGGAGCTTGCCCAGCATCAAGCCTGAAGGTGGCAAAAGCACGCACTGCCAGGTCTACTGCCTCAGCACCCGAGAGGTGCTCCACTTCTATCACGTCAGGAGTTCGCGGCTCGTTCAGGACAGGCAGCGTCCATACGTGGCCATCAACCACTAGAGATGGCCATACCTTGTTAAAGGTAATGACCTTCTGGTTAAGCTCTGTATAGGCATCGACAATAGCTTCGTACATGACTCACCTACCAGTAAATATATTTTTATACCACCCCTTTAAAGATAATCCCAATCAATGACTACCCCATCAATACTAATCCTCCTCTCCCCTATCCATTCGCCTTCCTTTTCCTATTTTTCCCTTCTATAAATATGGGAAATTGAGAATAGAGCGTACAGATTTTGTAGGGTACAAAAGTAGAGACTTTACATAGGGGTGGTATAAAAAATATAAATTTAATCCTAAGTCTATGGTTAAATCCTCCACTACAGCCCATAGCGGATAAGGAGTACGGGCATCTGCTACTTATTCAAGACGAAGCCAATATTCAATTAGGAAGACAAGGAATACTGGCGATTACTTCAGCACTTTTACTACTATCAGTTGAAGATTCAAATGGTATTAATGGCCATCCTACTTAATTTTTTGAGATAGAGACCCTTTTAAATCGCTTCTTAAAACAGAGATTTTCTTGCAACCCTATGCCTGCGATTACAGCTGCATGACGTATAATTTTCAATGAAAGCAGGCTGATAGAAGTGAAACGATATAGCTATAGCGTGTATAGCTAAGGCTATTTCAACGATGTGCTAATAATCATGACTGATCATTATCCTGGATTTAACGTCTACGCCTCCTCAGGTGCCCTAAAATTCGAGCTGGCAAAGAATCGATCTGGCGAGCCCGTCATTAGTGTGGATGCAGCTAATAAGTCAGGTAATGGCTACGAATGGGGCAATAAGCTTACCTTTCAGGTCACGCCCCGCGAAACCACCCTTTTCATGTGCGCCGTGACTGGGCTGGTATCTGAATTCGAAGCCAGAAACCATGGGGAAGATCGCTCAAAATCACTGCTGTTGCAAAACCAGCCTGAGCGAGGTGTTTTGCTGCTTAGGATGCAGGCCCCAAGCCGCTCGATCATTGTGCCGATTACACCTGACAAGGCCTTTGAACTGGGTTGTCTTTCTATGCGCGCCCTCTCCTCCCAGGTAGGACTTGACCCGGCCACCTGTTTTTCTATGCTCAGAATGACGGCCGCTCGGCTCTATCAGCAAAAGGGTTGATACCACTCACTACATTGCTGTAGGTCCAGATATCTTCGAGTAGGTACTCTGCAAATGAGTCTTTCGACAACTGTGACAGAACCTGCGTAAAGTCCGCGTGACCCGTATCGATACTGATGTTATCAACCCGTTATTTTCAGTCTAAGGGGTGAGCTGGGCCTAAATGCATATTAGATTTCGAGCCTAGCGCTGGCATTGGGGTGACTGGCTGGATAGCACTCATGCCTCCTGGGCAGGAGGCTTGGATAAGGGTGTCCTACTAAACCTGCCGATACCTTGATTATCCACGAGCTCGCGCGCGAATGGTCAAGCTATATCGTTCAGAGCATTCTTTAGCCCCTTTCATTAACTGACCCACAAAAGTCAGGCAAAACTCCAGGGCGCCTGGGGCTAAATATTCTCTTCATTTCAAGCTCACAGTCGCCAAGGGTTAACTTGAAGTGCTGGTGGCTTCAGCAGAGTTTCGCATCGGCACCAGATAGAGAGGCTTAGTCTGCACCTGGGGTGCAGCTTTCAAACGGGCTTCACGCCTGGCCTTTAAGCTCGCTGTTCTTAAGCGTATGTAGGAAGAGAGCTTGTCTTATCGTTAGGCCGCTGAGCCATTCAACATTGCTAGGTTCTCTACAAAAAGTACTGTTGTAGGCATGGCAGCATTCAGGCAAGCTTGTTTTCAGCCAGCCAAACATCCGCTAGATGATGTTCCGTTGCCGGTATTTCGGGCAGTCGAGCCAGTCCCGGTTTGGGCTGGCGTTTCATGGTTCGCAACGGAATCGCAGGCTGCATCTGATAACAGTCGGAATGCTGGCGCAGCTATTCAATTATAGCCCTTCCAGCGGCAGCCCGTACGAAGCCGGCCTGCCCTGCCGGGGGCATGCGAACCTGATTCAGAAGTGCTTGAGCCTAAGAGACGTCGCTAGCCTGACCGAGCGAAAGCAGAACGCGCCAAGCTACCTTGTTGGCATCACAAAGCATGTGCATCCTGGTGATAAGGCCGCCTCGACTGCAGCCTAATGCATGATCAAATAGTTCTTCTACCTTCCCTTTTTCCGGCGCCGGAAGAAACTCGGGGTGCTCGCGCCGTTGTTAAGTCAATCATCTAGGTATTCAGATCAATCAGACCTTCCTGATTCAGGCGGATAATCAAACACTCAAGCATTTGATTGAACATGCCGTCGTCTCTCCCGTCAAAAAAGGCGCTTATATAGCGTCGACCATGGGCCAAGGCACTCTGACAGGCTGCGCCAGGTAGCATCTGAGTACAAGATTCAGAGGATACGGTTGAGCATTAGTTGATCATCATGGCAAGGTCGCCCCATCTTCTGTTCGAGGAAACCAGACTGGCGATCTGCTCCCATGCCGTATTGGGAAGGCTTTACCATGCGGGCCTTCCGTCTCTCATCGCGCCAATTCCAAACGATAGGACTTTTCGTACAGAACCTAGTTAGCCTGGCTATCAGCATTTTTTAACGGGGTAATAGCGCTACTGTCCTCAGCTATGGCACCCTCCTGGTTCACGAGATCCAGAATATCGTCAGGCAGCGTTGTAATAAATAGCTTTATATGACGCAGCGGAGAACGGCTATTCATGATCTCATACATGTACTGCCGATAACGCCTAGGTAGCTGTTTGGAAAAACGCTTGGCTGCATCCGCCACCGCTTTATCAGTACCATGAATTTCAGCTATCAGTGCCAGAGCCACAATCGCATCTAGAAACGTCAAATTCGAAGCTTTCCCTTGAGTGAACATTCAGATAGTCCTGCCCAAGCAGGAACATCCCTATGGCGAATATTTTAGCTCCAAGTGGCTCTAATGTCCGCTCCCTTTGCCCCCACAGGCATAAGGCTTTGATATCAAGTGCCTGTACAGAGCCTAACAAGATGATTTTCAGCCTATTGCTGGGGCAATCAGATCCATAACTGCTTCCGCCCTATCAGGTAAGACTTTCAACCTCTTACTCGGCAACAGGCCCGTAGCCGGATTTACGCACACCTCTATGGGTAGGAACCGACAGCTCCCCAGCTCGCAATTTGATAGTGCCTGGACGGCATGCATTTACGTCACTGTCATGCCTGCCAACACCGCTTGAGCATGCCCAGTAGCCTACTCAAGACGGCAGAACGTCTACCTTGTCCGTGTAGCCCGGACAGATCTTGGAATTGGCAAACCACTGGTCAACCTTGAAAAGTGTTTGCCCTGCATCCTAGCCCTATACTCCAATTTTAAACCGGGCTTTACCAACTGCTATAAAACATCAATCATTTAGCACGACTGTCATATTGCCAGTTGGTAACCTTTTATAGAAACTTCTGCAAGTAAATCATCATCATAAATATAAGCCGCATCGCTCATACAGCAGCTTTGCCATTACTTAAGTCTCTTTGTAAGCACTTGGCTCTAGCCCTTTCCTTGTAGCTCTCACCCCGCTCATATTCGTCACTAAACGCATGATTCAAGTCAAAATGATCCCCTGATCTGCATAGTCAAGGCCTGTGAATGCCCACACAGCACGGCAATAGCAGGGTTAGATGCAGTAGCCCTTTCCTCCTGAACAAGACCAAAAAGGGGCCTTGAGCCAGTCAAACGGGTTTAATAGCGTACTTGCTGGATGCCACGAACCATGACCTGCTAGTAATGGCAAGCATATGATTTTTAGCGATTTTTCTAAAAACCCTATAGCACAAAGCAACTTCGGTCTTTCATTTACTATGTAAGGAAATAGAACTTTTAGAAAATTTTATAGGGTTTTAGGCCTTTTTTTCTTGCATGACCGTATTACGATGTTCAAAATTAACATCTACTCATCTTATTGCAGGGATTTCAATGGACGCTCTGGCTACTTCTCAAGTTGATAATGTGGAAGCGTATCCCTATACCGATTTTTCAGCTCTTCAGTTTCCACCACAGTTTGCAGCTGATTGCCTGGGCATAAGTCCACAAACCCTAAAGAACATTGAAAAAGAAAATAACCTTCAGATTGGTCGTATTGCCCGCGGTTCTGTAGAAGTACGCAGCTACACCTTGAATGATCTCTTTCAAATTGCGGCAATACGCCGCCAAAATGGACAGATCAAAGGATTTACGCGACCTATTACTATTTGTGATTATGTACAGAAGGGTGGTACAGCTAAAACTACTACTACCTGTAACCTTGCGATCCTTTTTAGCCTGATGGGCCTTCGTACCCTGGTCATAGATAATGATCCCCAGGGAGATGCCAGTTCGATGTTTGGCTATGATCCAGATCTGACTGTTGAAGAGCTTGAAGAGATAGGTGTACCTGGCGAGAGGTCAGTGAATGGTCATCTGGGTAACCTGATGCGCCTTGGCAATGCCTATCAACCGATGACGCTGGATGAAGTCATCAAAAAGCCCTTTGGTGAGCATGGTCCTCATCTGATTCCTGCTGAGGATTCCCTGGATGACCTGGATGTTGTGCTGCGTAATGCCCAAGGCTCTGACTTCCGCTATTCCCTATTCATTTCGTCAGCCCGCAATGGTGAATATCCTCATTGCGATCTCTCCAGATACGACGTCATCATTATGGACAATGCTCCCTCAGGTACGATGCTGTCCCGTAACTCCATGGTAGCGGCAGATTTCCTAATCTGCCCGGTACGTATGGACAAGTTTTCTTTCCGAGCCTTATCAAGGCTGGCATTCAAACTTGCCGAGTTCAAAAAGGACTTCAAGCGCGCCCCTGAGATAATTGCCATTCCAACGATGTACATCCGTAACAGGCCACGTATACAGGCCAATTTGGCAAGGTTGGCTCATCTGTTCCCAAACAAGGTAACAGAGCAGCCGTTGTATCTCTCTGAAGACTACTCCAAGAGTCTTGAAGATGGCGTACCTCTGTCACTATGGCGCCCTGCTACCGATAATTCCTTGGGTGCCATGCGTCTTGTCTTTAGTGAGATCACAGGCCGTATTCGAAAAGTACTGGAGTTGGTTAAATGAAATCGACACGCCGACTTGGTCAGGATGGCACTCAAATGGGTCACTCTCGAGTCGTACCGCTTGTCGAGGCTGACCTTTCCCGTTCCCAGGAGGATATCCTTAAGGAGTTGGGCTTATTAGACTCTTCTCAAGCTTCGCCTTCGCCTTCCTCTTCCGCTGCCTTGCTTGAGGCCGCCAAGAGCAGACCATCGGGCAAGACAGAGGATGTCAAACTGCCGCCTGCCTTTACGTCTGATGCAGGCAATGCTTCTCTGGCTCTACTACCCATTGATATTATCGATCCAGGCCGCTATCAACCACGCCTACATTTTGATGAGGAAAGTATTAGCCTACTCGCCTCAACGATTGAGCGCGGACAGGGCCTGACAAACCCTATCATTGTTCGTCCTGTTGATGGGGAGCGGTACGAACTCATTGGAGGCGAACGTCGTTTGCGAGCACACAAGCTGCTCGGCAAATCCCATATCTTCGCACTTATACGTCAGTATAGTGATGAGGAAGCCGCCATCATGTCTTGCACTGACAATGATGCGCGAGAAGATCTCTCTGATTACGAGCGTGGCCGCGGGTACAAGCAGCTACTGGATTCGGGCATGGTCAAACACCAGACTCAGCTATCCCAGCGGGTCGGCAAGAGTATGTCTACCATTAGCCGCTGTCTTGCTTATTTCAAGCTTCCCGCTGACGTAATCGCCATGCTCGATCAAAATCCTCTTTTAATTGGCAACAAGCTTGTTGGAGATTTTGTGCGCTTCACAGATCAGGGATATGCTGAGTTAGTTCTTGAAGCCGTCCGCAAAATTTCCAAAGGCACTTCCCAGGAGGCTGCGCTCCAATGGCTTAAGGCTGAAGTTACCCGCACAGTTCATCCCAAGGTCCCTAAGCCCTCTGTGTCATTGACGCTAGATAATGGGATGGGCTTAGTCAATGCGCAGATTGATGGACACAAACTCATACTGACATGCCTCCGTGAAATCTCACCTGAGCAGCTTTTGAGCTTGCTGAAAAATACATTCAGCCCTAGCTAAATCTCTGAAATCTAAATGTTTTCACGGTGAAATGTTTTCACCGTGAAAACCCTCAATCAAGCCTTTACCTTCATATACCGCCCCAAAAAAATTAGTTTAGTCTCTGGCAGCCTTACTAGCTTGATCCCTTACCTCAATCCTATAACTCATGGCTCATGGCTCTCTAATCCTTTAGTAAGGACCGCTTCAGTCATTCCTTTCTTTTATTTCCTACTCTTAACATCTGCTTGTTCTGCCTGGCTCTTTTAAATCATTTCACCGTGAAAACCTTACCTTGTGGATTTACTATTCTGGTGAATTTGCAAAGTATGCATATGTCTACCCAGACCTCCAGCTGACACTACTATCCTTTGCCAAGATCCAATGGAGACATGTCACAGGCCTCTGAACATTCTTGCACCGTGAAAAAATACTCCCCTTTTTGAACTGACCCCCGAATGTTGGACACAACCTTCGGGGGTTCTTTATGGCGAAGTACTCGCTTCAGTTCAAACTCATGGTCGTTAGGGATTATCTCGAAAGCGCTGATGGCTTCAGCAGGGTTTCGCATCGACACCAGGTAGAGAGAGGCCTAGTCCGCACCTGGGTTGCGGCTCTTCAGCAGCATGGCGAAGCAGGCCTCACACCCACTCGATCTCATTACACTACGGCCTTTAAGCTCGCTGTTCTCAAGCATATGTATGAGGAGAGCCTGTCTTACCGTCAGACCGCTGCAGTCTTCAACATCGCTAACAAATCAAGCGTGATGCATTGGCAACAAGCGTATGAACAAGGCGGTCTACCAGCCCTGGCACGCAAGCGACGAGGAGCTGACGTGAAGCAGAGCAACACGCGTTTTCGGGTTGAAAGCCTCGATAGTTCAAAGGACACCCAACAAGCGCTTATCGACGAGATGGTTAGGTTGCAGCTGGAGAATGCCTATCTCAAACAAGCTCGAAGCCTTGGCTCAAAGCAGGCAGCGCTTAGCGCTCGTGAGAAGACACAGCTAGTTATAGGGCTCAGGCAAAACTATCCTCTAGCAGCCCTGCTCAAAGCGACGGATCTAGCTCGCAGTACCTTCTACTATCAATCCAAGGCATTGGCTGCGGCCGATAAATACGCTGACCTTAAAAGCACTATCAAGACGCTTTTTGAGCGACATAAGGGCCGTTATGGTTATCGCCGTATCACAGCTGCCTTACGTAACCAAGGCACTGCGGTAAATCATAAAACCATCCAGCGCTTGATGGGCATCCTGGCACTGAAGTCGTCGGTTCGGCGGCGCAATAAGTACAGGGCTTACCGGGGCGCAACGTCTAGGACTACCCCTAACCAGCTCAACCGCAACTTCTCAGCCGAGCGGCCTAACGAGCGATGGGTGACGGACATTACGGAGTTCAATGTCGGCGGCCAGAAGCTGTATCTATCACCGATTCTAGACCTCTATAACCGCGAGATCGTGGCCTATGAGCTGGCCCGGCGACCTGTATTCGACATGGTCCGAGACATGATGGGTAAAGCCTTCAAGCGCTTAAGACGCGACGAAGCTCCGCTCCTGCACTCGGATCAGGGCTGGCACTATCAGATGCCAGCGTTTGGTCGTCTGCTGGAGCGGCGCGGCCTCACCCAGAGCATGTCACGACGCGGCAACTGTTTGGACAATGCCGCCATGGAAAGCTTTTTTGCCGTGCTCAAGTCCGAGCTGTATTACCGGGAGGCCTTTAATAGCGTGGCGCAGTTGGAAAAAGCACTGCGGGGCTATATTCGTTACTACAACCACGATCGGCTAAAGCTTTCGCTGTATGGATTGAGCCCTGTTCAGTTCCGGCTCAAGTACTCAAGCGCTTCCATTGCAAACAAGGCTCCAGCCTAACCCCAAAGAGGTCAGACCCGGTGAGCCATGGAATCAAAGTACTGGTTCAAGGAACCCTGGTGTTACAAAGGACCACTTAGAGTATTTCTCTTGATAGGTCATGAGGTCCTTTATGCGCCCCGTTGGAACAGCACCGTCCTTATTCTTACAGACGTCAGAGCTTAGCGATGCGCTCGCTAAAACGGCATCAGCAACGGCTCAATCCACCACGCCCTCTGCGCCGTCCCAGGGACAGCCTCCCATTGTACCCAGCAGAATGGTGCTGGGTAGAAGCCTGGTACAGGTTGGTAGCCACACGATGCTTACGGATGAAAGGAATAAAGCCTTGTTACCTTACTTGTT
>NZ_BMNW01000022.1 GCF_014646755.1 Pseudomonas asuensis
TCGGATGGCGTGCGTGGTCGTGGCGCGTTTGTGTAGAACTTGAGCCATGGATCCTCCTCCGATAGAGGTCTATACCATAAACCCTTTCTCCCTGGGACCAAACACCTAGAGCCTTACTCTGTCCATTCAGGATCGGAGCAATGCAGTTGGCTTCCTGGGGCTACGCTCAAGACGCTACCCTATGAGGTGTATAGGATTTTGACCGACAACGGCATCCAGTTTGCCAAGAAGATCGGCACGGCATAGAGCATCGGTTTTAAGCCCTCCCATCCTTTGATCAAAGGATAGGTCGAGCCTATAAACTGCATGATCAGGCAGGCCACCACCAAGGCCTTTCACTACGCCTCGCTTAAACAGCTGCAGGATCATATAAAGGCCTACCTCCATGCCTATAACAGCGCGATTCCGTTATGCTCATTGAAAGGCCAAATCCCTATTGGCTTTATCCTCCAGCAATAGCATAAACAGCCACAGCTCTTTTTAACCGACCCCAACCCCTTCTTCCGGGACCTACACTTAGGCACATGCGATGATACGGCGGACAAGCTGTGGCACAATTTAAACATTACAAACTGTCTTGACTTTGCTAGCCAAACCTTCAACTAAGCGGTTGGCTAGCACTTACCACGCTTCCGGTGAGTAGTAACATATCCCACCATGGGTCGTGAAAACTCTCGGTTAGCTATTTTGACATAGTTGGTTACCACATATATCTTGCTCAAGAGATAAGAATAGAAAGTAGGGTGTTGCCTATACACTCCAACTAAAAATTAATTTGACACTAGGCTTTTTCTGAAAAAACTGGATTGCTATTACTAGCTATCTAAACCGCCTCTCTAACTTATTTGTTTTACAGTCAGATATTATGAGGGGCTACAGAGCGGTTAAAAAGAAGCTAACACCTTAGTTCGAATTAATCCATCTTCGAAGCAAATGTCTGAAATAGATTCTTTTTGAATATATAATTGCTCTTAAAATAGATGGAACCGAAGCCTGAGGATAACCACTAATCCGGCTTGGTGTATTCAAAATTTTATTAAAAGAGTTATCTTCATATGTCTAATCGTTCGATTCTTCCTGTTAACGTATATAGCTACGGAGCAATACCTAGCCAAGCACTACGTGATATAGAAGCAGCTCATGGCAGTAATTCAGACTCTCAAAGCGTGTCACCATCCAGGCCTTCTTCTCCTTCTTGTTCTGCCTCATTAAAGCTCACGAATTTTGAACGCAACAAGAAAGTATTCGATTCGATTTGGAATGATACGAGTACAAAGTCAAATTGGCTAATGGAACTTGGAAAAAAAGAAGGTTTAGAATTTGGAGCACAATTTGCATCTAGTGTTGTAGTTACAGCTGCTATTTATTTTGTATCTACTAGTATTCTTTCAAGATCTGCGTATGCGGCCTCGCTACTTGCTAACGCTGATAATCCTAATTGGCTTAGCAAGCACATTTCCAATCTATTTTCTGACCCGCAAGTGCAAAAGGATTTGGCCAGCTATTTAACGACAGCGGCGGCCGCGGGCGGTGTGGCAAATAATTTGGTACTTACCCAGGCGGTTACGGGGGCACTGACCCGTATGGGAGAACCTATCAGCGCCTTGTTGAAGGCATTGGTGTTACCACAACAGGGGGCTGATCATCAAGCTAAAATTAAACAGACGGCATTTCGCCGGATGAGTGAAAAAGTCGAGCCATTACGCGTTATGTTGCCTGATGATCGCCGTGAGCGATTCGATAGTGCATTTGAAGAATTACGCGGTCAAATTGATGGTATTGGGCGATCTGCTTTTCCTCCTGACTATAATCATATTAAGAAATTATTCGATCGTATTTACTTACATTTATCTTATCCGGTTGCTATGAAGGATACTTACCAGCTAGGTATTAATGGCGACCCTGTAAAAGCTGAAAAAATTCAGAGCGCCCAAGATAAATTAACTAAAAGCTTCCTGAATAAAGAACTTACAGATAAACTTGATTCGCTATTCACGTTGGCCCGCTATTCGACAGTTAATCCACAAGTTGGACCAGTCGTAGCCTTTTTTGATGGGCCTCCTTCTACAGGAAAAACTTGGGTTACAAACCAGGCAGGTAAGAATTTCCTTAACGCCCGCGTGGTGAAGATGTCGATTGAAGACTTTCTGATACACACTGGAGTGAAAAAAACGCAGACAAAATTTGGTACGTATCAAGACCCTGATTTGGAGGTAATTCCAGAACCCCACAAGGGGCGTCTTACAGATGCTGATAGTCTTAACGAAATAATCCTTATAGATGAAGTGAAGTTTAAGGATGACGGTGATCCTCCCAACCATCTGCATTTGATGGAAGAGCTCAAGCAAGCATTAACGATTGACCCATCTGAATACCCGGCGGTTGAAAGGTTGAGAATTCGCCCAAATGCAATGCCGATGATTGTAATTTGTACTAACCATGGTTTCGATTTTGTCAAAAATAAGGCACTTGGAAGTCGCTTCACCGCTTCGATAAAGTTTCCTAATTGGTCTAAAGAAGCTTATAAGGAGCGTATAGATCAATATATAAATTTAATTGTCAACGATATGGCAAGGATTCATAAGCAGAGTGTAATTGCAGCAATGGATAAGATATTCAAGGAGATTTCTCCCTTTATAATGGGAGAACTTGAAAGGCATGATTCTTTCCGGGACGACGCGAAACTATTCCTCCGAGAGGTACACGTTGCATTGAAAACTGAAGTCGCTGGTTTAGCCACCCAGCTTGACCAAGCCGCAGCGCGCGCCCCTGCAGATCTGAATCCGCTTATCGATGGCTTGCAAGAAAAATCTAAAGAAAACATACAGCGTTATTTCCAGGACGTAGTAGATCTGTACGATAAGGCTGCGGCAAAGGATGTGGTGCAGGAAAAACCTTCAGCGGCCTCTGAAACTGCGAAACAGCTGAGAGAACGAATGCAAACCCAGATTAATGAATTAGAAAGCCAAGTTTCTCAAAATAGCAAAGATTCAGATAGTAAATACAAGTTGATTCTTGAAGCAGCTTTTTCATCGCTTAAAAAAGGTGATGCAGTGGCAAGCGCAACAGGCCATCAAGAGTCGACTGGATTGACTAGGCGCCTGCGCGCTGGTAGTCAGTAGATAAGTGTATTTGCGTTTCACAGAGCAGACTTGCTACTAGCAAATCCTGATAATAATCCCAAAAGAATGCCCCCACACTTTGGGGCATTCTTCCGCGTATCATCTAATGCCTTTCCAACACCAACGTATAACTTCTAGCATCACTTTCTACGTTCTGTCTGAAAAATATTTTCTCAAGAAAATCCGTATGCAAGCCAAGGAAATCATGGCTTCAAAGCTGCGGGTGAGCTTCTCGAAACGGGTGTCTATCCAGCGATGCTCCTTAAGCCAGCTAAAGAGCCTTTCAATAGCATTGCGTTTGCAATAGGCCGGTCGGTCAAAAAGTCTGGGCAGTCCTGTTCTGGGGCGACGATGCATCTGACGTAACGGGATGATGGGCTTGATTCTGAAGCGATCGCAATACTTGCGTAGCGCCTCGCTGTCATATGCTTTATCTGCCAGAACCGTACGGCACCGCTTGATAGGTCGATCTAGCGGAGATATCAGACAAACCTTATCCAGTACACTTGTAAAGTAACGGCTATCAGCGTGATGCCCAGGCGAAACAGTAAAGTTTAAGGGAATGCCTTGTGTGTCGCAGGCGAGATGGAGCTTGCTGGTCAGGCCACCGCGACTACGTCCCAGCGCTTGGTTACCCCTTTTTTTGCGGCACCCGAAGCCGCATGCGTTGCACGGATGGAGCTTGAATCAACCATCCAGGTGTTTAGGTCAATACGACCGTCCTGCCTCAGAGTTAAATGAAGCCGTTTGAGCAGGGCCGTAAATAAAGAGCGGTCTCGCCAGGTACGGAAACGGTGGTAGACCGTTTGCCAGGCTCCGAAGTGGTCGGGTAAATCGCGCCACTTAGCTCCTGAACATAGTACCCAAAAGATGCCATTAAGCATCAGGCGATCATCCTTGCGATGCCGCCCCCGCTGCTGCCTGTGAGAAACCAGATCGCTAATCAGCTCCCATGATCGATCATCCAACTCGTAGCGTCCCGTCATCTCTGTTCTCCGTCCGGAAAAGACAGGACAGCCTAGCAAATCGCTTTTCCAGACAGAACGTAAAAAATTATGTCAGCGCTCGGTAAAGATGATGTAGCACTTACCTACGGTTCATCTCGTACTTGAATGACGTCATCAGTAACTTCATCCAATTGCTTTACGATCTGATAGATATGAGCAACGGCCATCAACGTAGGGCGCGGGATGTAACGGCCTGTACCGACCTTATAAAGTGTGCGGGCAAGCCAGATGCTTTGCACCACAGGAATCTTGGCTTTCTTGGCGCGAGCGATTAAATCTAGGGCTTCATCATTCTCGCCCTTGCAATGGATGCGTGGTAGCGGAGTCTCGCCAGGACGGTAGTAGAGGGCGACTGCAAAATGCGTTGGATTGACTACCAGCAGATCAGCCTCTTCAATACGCTTGGGCGGTGCGGAGGGTGCTTGGTTCAGTAGTTCATGGGCAAGCTGTTTACGGTGTCCTTTGACATGAGGATCACCTTCAGATTGCTTGTATTCGTTCTTGATATCCTCATGACTCATTCGGAGCTTCTTGGCATGAAAGTATTTCTGCAGCGCGAAATCCAGCCCTGCCATTATCAATAACAAGCCTAACGTCGCGCGTAGAATGTGATGAAAGAGTTCAAGCAACGCATGCCAATAAGTGGTTAGATCTGAATTGGCCAGCAATATCAGCGTACCCAGCTCAGGTTTAACTACAATATAAAGGGTAGCTGCAATAACGATAGCTTTGAGGATACTCAACAGTAGGTTGGTCAGGTTCTGACCAGAAAACATCTGCTTGGCATGGGAGAAAGGGTCAATTTTCTTGATGTCAAAGGCGAGTGCTTTGGGGGCAAACAAAAAACCTATCTGCGACCAACTACCCACCAAACTCATAAGCACCGCTACGCCTACGCTACAAAGTACGAAACCTATCAGGACAGTAAGTCCTTCATAGGCTACCTGGCCCACCATGGTCAGGAAAGGCTGTCCGGTGGCTATCAGTGCCAGCCCTAACAGGTGCTGCAGCCGTTCCATGCTTTCATCGGCCAGACCTAGCGTTATCTCGCTGACCACCATGAGCACCAACAGCTTGCCCAGATCCTGACTTTGAGCGACCTGACCTTTCTCGCGTGCGTCCTGTAGCTGTTTGGGTGTTGCTTTTTCTGTCTTCTCGCCCATGACTAAGGTACCTGTACTAGGTGACCAAGCAAGGTTTTAAGATCCTTGAGCCCTTCGATTTGTCCACTCCCCAGTTCCAACAGCGTAGGTAGGTAAACGAGCAGAAAGGCGATCCCCGCCATACTCTTGGCCGGCATCGCCAGGATCGAGACGTTTAGCTGTTGCGCATACAAACCAATAATGGCAAGCGCCGCCTCGATGAGCAGCAGCAGGCCTATGAAGGGAGCGGCATATAGCATCATATGCTGTAGCGTCTGATTGAGTTGTTCGAGAAAAATGTGGAGCCCGTCAATCGTCATGCTAGGCATCCATTCTGTAGGCTGCCAAATAAGGTAACTATCCCAGATAACCTGGGTAATCAGTGATAGCCCTCCAGACAGGATCACTAGCATGATTAGTGTTTCCTGGAAGAGTTCGCCCAGAGGTGTTGCATCCGGCCCAAGCGCCGGATTGATCTGGCCGCCACTAAGCGCACCGCGCTGGCTATCGAGCAGGGCTCCTACCGAGGCAAACATCCAGAAGGGCGCATAAAGCAGCAGACCCAGAAGCGTGCCGAGTACCCCTTCCTTGATCAGGAGCCCTGCCATGGCAATAAGGTTTTCTTGTCCACTAAGTGCCTGGCTGATTGAGGGGGCGGGTACTATCGCCACTACAATCACCACAGCATAACGCAAGGGGCCTTTCAGGTATTTGAAACAAAAGGCCGGAACCAGAATCATGCACGGCAGTAGACGAGCCATGCCCAGGCCTATTCCGAGCATCAGCTCGAAGAGGTGCTGTGCGTCAAATGGCATCTAGTGGGCACCACCGGATCGAGCAATCAGGTCAAAGGCCATATTGATGAACTGAATTAGTTCGACGCCAATCCAGCGACCAGTCATCGCCAGGGTAATACCTACCGAGGCCAGCTTGATGCCAAAGGGCAGGGTTTGGTCCTGAATCTGCATCAGCGCCTGGAGCAGTGACGTGACCACTCCGACCAGCACCGCTACAGCCAGGGGAGGGGCCGTCAGGATTACTACCAGAATCATGCCTTGTTTGAACAGCGCTAACGCTTCCATGACCGCCTCACATGTAGGAATAGAAGAGGCTGTCGAGCAGACGGGTCCAACCGTTTACCAGCACGAATAACAGCAGCTTGAGTGGCAGGGAGATCGTCATTGGCGAAACCATCTGCATCCCAAGGGCGAGCAGGAGATTGGAAACGATAAGATCGATCACGATAAACGGGATGTAGATAAGAAAGCCTATCTGAAACCCTGCCTGAAGCTCCGAAAGCACAAAGGCTGGAATGGCAAGCAGCAAGTCATTCTTGGTGGCTTGGTCGGCGAGATCCTTGGGCCACATCCTCTGGGTATTCTCAAGTAGATGGGCTGAGACATCCGGATCGGTATTGCGAGTCATGAAGCCTTGCAGCGGATCAATCACGCCGCTGGCAGTGGCTTGCAGTTTTTCTGTGGACGAGATATCCAACGGGTTCGCCTTGACCCTTTGCTGGATGTCGTGAGCGACTGGCGCCATAACAAACATCGTTGCGGCAAGGGCAATGCCATATACCGCCATATTGGGAGGTACCTGTTGTACACCGATGGCATTACGTGTGATCAACAAGGTCATGGAGATCTTGAGAAAGGCGGTACAGACGATCAGCAGAAAAGGAATCAGCGATAGGCCACCAAGAAAGAGCGCTAGCAGAACGGGATTCACCCCTTCCATTATCATGGTTTCGATGCCGTCCGTGTGATCTGCAGGCCCAGGCGGCCGTCCACGTCCACTAATTCACCTTCTGCCACTACCTGCTCGCCATAGCATAAAGTAGCTTGGCCGGGTGCAATGCCACCTACCTCAAGCACCGTACCGCTGCCTAGCCGTTGCAGCGCATCCAGGCTCAGGGTCAAGCGTCCACAACGCAGGGAGAGCTCCAACGGGAGGCGCTCTAAAGACTCAAGTTCATCTGATCGATATACGTGCGACTCATCTTCCAAGGCAGTGATGGCGCTGTCGTTGATTTCGGCAGAGTCTTCGAAATCGTCTTGCTCTTCATCGAGTTCCCTTTCGTATGATTCATCTGACTCTAGGGTTGCTGGCTCGTCAAGCTCCGCCTCGGTGTAATGGTCAGTACTGCTCATGATGGCTGTCCTCCTCATGGCTTAAGGTCAGGGAAAGATGTCGATCGCTGCACTGCGTATGGCCAAGCCAGCGGCGGTCCGCCAATACCAGATGACCATAGCCCTCGCTATTGAACAGGCATTCAGTCGGTAATAGCACGTCACCGGGGCGTAGCGATTCAAGCTGCGCAGCGGTCAGGGTCATTCGCCCAAGCACTAGTGGAAACGTCAGCTCAAACATAGCGGGCAGTGGATTGCGATGGTATTGCCAACTAGGAGTGTCCAACCACTGCAACAAGGTTTCAGGAGAAGCGCTCCAATAGGCATGCACCTGATTGTTGCCCACTTGTACCCTGAGGCGGCAGTGTATGAGCAGACCTTGAGGCGGCTCTGCACACCAAGGTTCAAGAGGTGCTAACCCTTCTGCTATCGCCGGGCTTAAGTGTTGGCTAATGAACTGCCAATACCAGGCTTGCGTTTCGCCTTTGACGATCACAGGGCTCTCGCCCAGAAGACTTAATACGGCACTGGCGTCACTCAGCTTAAAAGGGCCCGCGGCGCTGCCAAACCAGATACCCTGATCGTGACCTTCGCCTGCCTGTGTAGCCTCTAACTGGAGCTCACCTGGTATGCCTCTAACTGCAAAGGGAAGAGTGACACCTGTTCCCAGTTTCCGGCTCGCCTGGGCAAATGCAGCCGTGATCGGTTGTAGCGTGAGCCTCTTCATGCCTGTGCCTCGTTCAGCATCGAAAGCTCCACCGGCTGGCCCAAGGCGTTAGCCAACGCTGATTCACAGGCATTTTCCCGTGGCTGGAGACGCTTAAAAACATCCTGGCGAGAAAAGCCTAGCTCAACACTCCAGCGGTCATCACGTTTGCTAGCTCTTACCTGCACTTTACCCAAGTTAGGCATCAGCAACGTCACGTTTAATGAGGCAAGAGGATCTTTGGCCAGCCGTTGTACCAGCTCGTCGATCAGTTGCGTTGGCATCTCTTCGCTTTGAATCGGTAACGTGATACCTCCGCTGCTTCCTAGGTCTTGGTGATTACCGTCTTCGCCGACCGGCTGGATCAATTGAAAAAAGAGCAGACCATCGGCGCTGAGAGCGGCCTCAGGCTCGCGCCCAAGGCAGGAACTGCGCAAACGTTCCCCTTCGCTTCGGCGGCTGGCCGCCGCTGAAAGCGGTGCTTCCTTAGTAGGTGCAGCCGTGGGCAAAGACGTAGGTATGGGTTTGGCTTGTGAAGGAATCCGAGTTTCAGACTTCATCGTTTATGGCCTCAGCTAGACAAGATAATTTCTCTACGGCGCGCTGGGCGGCTCTGGCTCCTTGTTGAGCAAGTTGCAGTGTTTGTTCGCATTCCTTGACGACGAGTGTTTGATGTTGCACGCCCTGGCGCAACCGCGACAGTTGATCGAGCATGCTGCGTTCCTGATCGTGCCAGCGGTCGACATCGCCAAGTGTAAGAGATTGATTGACGTGTTCGACTGCGAGCGTCTGGCGGCTTTCGACTTGCCGGTTGCGTTCATCCCACAGTGCTACGCGCGTCTCGGTCAAACGTTCATTGTTACTTTTTAGCTCACCCAGCGCGTTGCGTTGCTGGCGCTCGGCCCGTGCCTGGCGGTGTTGGCGCAAGGGCATCAGAATGCTGATCACTTCTTCCAGGGCAGCCCGTTGTGGATCGACTTCTAGTTCGCTATCCATGTCTACTCCGGCAGTTGCGCGGTAAGGCGCATCAGGGCATTAAGGGTTTCTTCCAGAGGCACCGGCTCACGTAGATCCTGCTGCAAAAAGCGATTGATCGGCTCGTTCAGCTCTACTGCACAATCGGTAACCGGATCGCCCCCTGGTTGGTATTCTCCAAGGCGTAGTAGCATCTCTACCTGCCGATACGCCGCCATAAGCCTGCGCAAGCGGTTATTGGCCTGCTGATGTTCGCGGCTGGTAACATTGCTCAGGATTCGGCTAATGCTGGCCTGAACATCGATAGCCGGGTAATGCCCCCGCTCAGCCAGCTTACGGGAGAGCACGATGTGGCCGTCCAGCAGTGACCTTACTTCATCCGCCACGGGGTCGTTCATGGAATCCTGCTCGATCAGTACCGTGTAGAGCGCGGTGATAGAGCCCGTCTCGCTCATCCCAGCGCGCTCCACAAGTCGAGGCAGCAGGGTATATACCGAGGGAGGCAGGCCGCCACGGCCCAGGGGCTCACCGGCGGCAATACCGATTTCGCGCTGGGCTCGGGCAAAGCGGGTGAGTGAGTCGAGTAAGAGCAATACTTTCAGACCTCTGGCGCGATAGGCTTCCGCAATGGCTGTGGCGGTAAAGGCAGCGCGTGCACGCTCCATACTTGAACGATCTGAGGTTGCACAGACCAACACCGAGCGCCGCCGCAGGGTTTCATCCAGTTCGTGGTCGAGAAACTCGCGCAGTTCCCGACCTCGTTCGCCGATCAGTCCGAAAACGATCACATCACACTCCATGTTACGTGCCAGTTCGGCCATCAGCGTAGTCTTGCCGCAACCTGCGCCAGCAAACAACCCTACGCGCTGTCCCTCGCCCAATAGGATGGCACTGTCGATAGCCCGTATGCCGGTAGGCAGGGCATTGGTGATACGCGGCCGTTGAGTCGGCGGCAGAGCATCGGCAATTACCGGCATGGTCTGGCGACTATCAAAAGGACCAGCAAACGCACCGGCAGAGCCCGCCAGCAGTGGACGACCAAAGCCATCGAGCACACAGCCCAGCAAGTGCTCGTCAACGCCAATGCGATGGGCCATACCCAAAGGACGGATAGTAGCGCCTACCTGAATGCCATCCGGTGTGCCCAGTGCGCTAAGCAGTGTGCAGTCACGGGTAAAGCCTACAATCTCGGCAAGAATCGTGCTGCCATCCGCTTTACTGACTTCGCACAGATCGCCTACCTTGGCCGCTGGAATCTGGCACTCCAACAAGATACCGCTGACAGCACTGACCCGCCCACTGATGCGTACAGCCGAGTAATGGGCCAAGCGAGCAGCCTGTCTTGACGTCCAATCCTGTAGAGCCGTATTCACCAGACCACCTCGTAGTGCCGTTCTCCGTCGAACACAACCCGCCCGTCATCGATACGGGTAAGGCGTAGGCCGTCCAGTTCATCGCCTACATATAGGCGCTTGCCCTGTGCTGTAACGAGATGAGCCTGGGGTCCAGACATGATCTGAACGATGACAAAGGGTAGTGTTGTGCCGCCTACGGAAACTTGGTCAACAAGCGCCGCGGAACTCTCATATTGCTCATCGAAACGCTGTAGCATGCGCTGATAGACCGGGCGCATCTCATCCTGAAGATTGCCGCGCAAGACCAGCCCATGTGCCATCTGCTCGACGGTAATATCACTGAGCAGACGGTCACTGAGCATCGTCTTGAGGCGGAGCCGTGTCTCTTCGGCACTTAATCGGATGCGTTGAATACCGGGTTTTGTCAGTTCAGGTTTCGCCTGGACTTGCTCGTTCTTTTCAAAGCGCTCGGCTGGCACCCTTGAGGATGTCCCTGTCTGGGATAAGCTCCAGGCACTTCCGACCACACCCAATAGAATGCCAATGATGACGGTTCCAGAGCGGCTAAACAGGGAGACACCCTTTCGTGTAGGCGTGCGGTCCTGAGAGCCTTCCGACGACTGATCCGTGGCAGCGTGTGAAGTAGCGTCTTGAACGGACGCGGGTACCATCGGCCATGCTTCGCCGGCGGGGGAAATCGAGAGCCAGACCGAGCCCAGCACAAAAGGACTATTGGGATGGACTGCCGTCAGCGGATGCGTATGGCCCTCATCGTCAAGAACGGCGCCTTCTTCAGAAGTTAGAATCCAGCGATCGTCCTCTCGTTGCAGCCGGCAATGCTGTGGCTCAACACCTATATCATGCAGTGCTAGGTCCAGATCATCGTTCGATCCAATCAGCCACTGCTCGCCAACCAAGGGCAGTGCGGCTCCTTGATGCAACCCGGTTAGCACCCGCAATTCGAACATTTCAGGCCTCCTTTGCTCAGGCTGCGTATTCATTGTCTAGGGCTAACATGTCGTCTTCCAACTCGAAGCGCCCCATAACCTTTACCTGGGCAGTCGCTCCGATTTCAGCAAATGACATGACCGGCACATGGTAGAACTCCTCCTGCAACAGGGTTCGCAAAGGACTGCGTAGATCCTGGGCGACTAGCAGTACGGCCTGTTCCTGTGTTCTAAGCGGGAAGGCGAGGTGGAGCTGCTGCACCAGCAATTGGCTAATTTCATTGCTTAGTGCAAAGAATGTTTCGGTCTGGGTCTGACGCAGGCCGTCCCTAAGGATATTTTCGCTTTCAGGGGTCAGCAGCCAGACCAGTAAGCCCTCTACACCGGCATACTGATGGTAGAGCTGAGATTTCAGAGCTATGCGGACATAATCGGTAAGTGCTGTTGTCTCGCGTTCATACTGGCCGTGCTCGATGAGTGTCTCGGCAATGACCCGTACCGAGCGCAACGGTACGCATTCAGAGGCGAGTCGCTGCAAGACCGCGGCAAAGCGCGCAAGTGGTACAGCCCGCTGCATTTCTTGAGCGACTTCAGGTTGTTCGGATTCCAGCCAGCCAAGAATCGCCTTGGCTTCCTGTAGACCAATGAACTGTGGCCCACAAGCATGCAGGGCGCGCTCCATCCGTTCCACGATCAATGTCTTTGCACTTAATGTTTCGACAGTTTCTCCTTGCAGCTCGGGAGTGTCAGCTGGCATCCAGACCCACTGTGCTTCCTGTCGATCTACGGTTCCAGAGATTGCCTGTTGCGGAGCTTGCTGTGCGAAAACCTGTGCATCCACTGCCACATGACTTTGAGTGAACGTGGCCCTAAGCATAGGGACCTCATAGACGGAGAATCTAAACTCATCCGGCGCTAGTTGCGATGAGAATTCAATAATGAAAGATGGCAAGGTCAGTCCGTACTGAACTACCAGCCGATTTCGTCTCTGACGTATTTCGCTCACCAGCGCATCTATACACGCTTGGTCCTGATTCGGATGGAACTGCAGTACGAATTGACGGCTTGGCAAAAAAGTTCGCAGATCTTCACTGCCGTTCATTTCTGGCGCTACGATCTCTGCCTGCCCCAGGTTCGTCTCAGGACGAGCACGGTACAGCTGCAACATGCCGCCGCAGCCGCAAATAATCGCAATGACGATAAAAACAGTTGTCGGCATGCCAGGGAGGGCGGCAAAGCCAAGCATGGCAACCGATGCAATGATCCAGGCCTTGGGCTGGCTTGTAATCTGCTCGGCGATTTCGCGGCCGATGTTGCTAGGGACCGCTGCGTCCCCATTGGGAACCCGCGTAATAATAATACCGCAGGTTACAGAAATCAGCAGAGCCGGAATCTGCGCAATCAATCCATCGCCGATGGTAAGCACTGTATACAATTGCAGTGCATCGCCGGCAGCCATCCCGTGCTGTATTACACCGATGGTGATACCGCCTATCATGTTGATAGCTACGATGATGAGCCCTGCAATGGCATCGCCATTGACGAATTTCATCGCTCCGTCCATGGCACCGAACAGTTGACTCTCTCGGCCAAGTTCAGCGCGCCTGGTACGCGCTTCATGAACGGTAATGAGGTTTGCCCGTAGGTCGCTGTCGATGGACATCTGCTTGCCTGGCATTGCATCCAGAGTAAAGCGCGCGCCTACTTCGGCGACTCGCTCAGAACCTTTGGTGATGACCAGAAAATTCACAACCGTGAGGATGAGGAAAATCACCATACCTACAGCTAAGTTGCCCCCCACCACGAATTGCCCAAAGGCTTCTACGATGTGCCCAGCGTCCTGATCGAGCAGAATCAGGCGAGTGGTCGAAATCGAAAGGGCCAGACGAAACATTGTGGTGAGAAGCAGTACTGCCGGAAACGTCGAGAACGCCAATGGCCGGGGTAGATGCATGGCCAACATGATCAGCAGGCAGGCAATACAAATGTTGATGGCAATCAGGATATCTACCAATGCAGTGGGCATAGGTGTGATCATCATAAATACGATGGCGATCACTACGAACGCACCGACGACTTCCGAACGGCGCATGGCAGCCAGGGCAATAGCATTCAGGAAGTTAATTACAGATTGCATAAGGCAAGTTTCTCCTGAGCAAGCTTTTGCTCCTCGTTCGTCAGTTCGGTGCTAAGGGCTAGCAGATTGTCCTTCACGCTGTAGAAATCTTTCTTGGAACTCCAGAGCGTTTGGGGGAGCCGGTAAAGCAGCAAGTTTCTCAATGCATTGAGAAATGCCAATTGGTGTGGCAGTTGGTCTCCGCCGATGAGCTTGACCAGTGTTAATGTTTGATCGGGCTTCATTAACGTACCGGTCAGCGTCAGCAGGTGCTTTAATAGCGCTATAGGCGCCACTTTTTTTAATTGCGGGTTCTTACCGTACATGTGGCCCAGTATGTGTTCACACTCATGCAGCAGGGCGGCTACGTACCGTGCGGTTGTAAGACCATTCATCAAGGGGCGCGCTTTCTGAGATGTACTGGAAGAGACTACTTCCGCTATGTTTGCCGCCATCTCGGAGCGCATTTCCTTCAAAGAGAGGTCGAACTGGCCTTGCTCCCGCAGCTCACCAAGCAACGCATCGACCAGTCCAATAATATTGAGCGGGTCATCAACCATAGCGCTATATAACGTCTTCGACCTGCTTATTTTCTGCTGATCTTTGGTGCGCGAAAGTCCATGGCCTCTTATTAGGCCTCTTATCAAGGTAGTAGTAGAAGGCGAGCGAACGGGTTTACCGTATTCCTGACGTAGCAGCTTGGCCTGTTCCTTTAAAAACGACAACTCGCTCTCTTTGCCTTCGTTATGAGCCTGTTCATTTCCTATCTGTTTTAGTGCGTATTGCAGTCTTTGATGAGCAACTGCTACGTCCCCCTCACAGCTTTCGAGAATTAACTGTAGGGTTTCTTTGGGATCTTGCTTTTGTGATTGGCTGTTCTTAAGTTGCCGGCGCAAGTCACGCGTATTTGCGTCCAGACGTCTTCGGTATTGAGCGACCAGATGTTGGGTTCGCTCCAAGGACTGAGTTGCCTGCGACTGAAGTCCATTGATCAGGGCTGCATATTCACGTCGACTGGTCGTTTGCTCATCTTGAGACAGCGCAGCATTGGCTTCGGTTGACGTCCGGCCATTGTCATCTGCTGATACAGTGCTCGGACGTAGGACAACAGGCGAAGTGACGCGCGACTGCGCCGGCACGGATGGCGGCAGATGCGGGGTATGAGGTGTGATCGACGGAACAATCTTCATGGCGCACTTCTGGACAGAGTCTTGTACCCTGAGTGGTGCGACAGACCTACGAGTTCCATTGCCCCTTAGTAGTGCTACCAGGGATGGTGCAGCGGACCATGCGAGTGGTTGACGTCCCCATGCTTGGAGCCGCTTGCCTCTGCGCTCGGTAGCAAGGGTGACTCGGACGATCATCGCAGCGGCGGTCATCGTTACGAGGGTCGCCGCCACGACAATGGCTTGCATCGAGGCCATCAAAAGAAGCAATGGAAGCATCGCGACTGATTTACGGTATGCCAGAAAGGGCCACGTTTATACGCCCCCTTAATCAGCTATACAGACAGCGCTTTACAGACTCAGCTTTACGTCCCTGCTGGGCCGTTTCGACAGGTCGGCATCGCTGTGCTAAGCCCTGCCTTTTTCCTTTCCAGCTTTATAGTTAATGGCGCTCATCGAATGCACTGCTGCTGACCTTAAAGAGGCTTGGCAAGCATGCCGGGTGGTGCATGGTCAGCGGTCCGCGTCTCATCGCCATGTCCTAGTTTTCGTGAAACGGACAAACTTTCTTCAGTGATACGCTGTACTAGGTGGAGTGCGCGTTCGGCGCTACCCAATAAAGTCAGGATGGCGCCACGTTCGTCCCAGCCCAATTTCTGTTCGTTTTGCAAACAGCGTTCGCGCAGCTCAACAATCTGTCCGGCATGGGCTTGTGGCAAATAGAATCCTGAACTGACCCCCAAAGGTTGTGTTCAACTTTTTGGGGTCAGTTCATTTCTCGCGAGCCTCGCCAATCTGATTTTTTTCATGCCCGCTCCAGCAGGCTGACACCCTCATCGTCCGGTTCACTCCACTTGGCAAAGTAGGCGTAAACGGTTCTCTACTTCGGAAAGTCACTCAGCAGGGCGCACCACTGGCAGCCCGTACGCAGCAGGTACAGTGCCGCACACCACACCTCGTATTGGTTTACGCGGCGCGGCTTGGTGTGCTTGCGGACTCACCCAACCGCAAGTAATCACATCCAAGATCCATCGGACGTCGCCTTGATTTTCTCTCGATCTGAGCCGAACAAATCATGCTTTAAGGTGTGACGGTCACGGCTTTGAGGCGGCGGCACCATTTCGCCGCGGAATGTCGCCCACACTCGGGGGCCCGTTGTCATGGCAGTAAGTATTTTTGACTCCCACAGCGCCTGAGTTCGATCCTGCCCAATAATGGCAATTGCTTCTTGAGGAAGTTTTTTAACTTCTGCCAATGTCACCCGGCGGCCCGCTTTGGATGATTTGCTGTCATTGCTGATGCCTGCTCTTAAATTAGAAAAATATAAATTTGTCGCGAAACGGCCAGTTACGTCCGAAGCCTCTCTGATAGCTTTTGTCACACTTGCACTTAAATCACTCTCATTCTTGCAAGCGTCTATTATTTTTAAATCATTATAGTAGCTTTCCATTTTATTAATGAGAGTTTTCAAGACTTTATTCTCGTCAATAGTCTCCGGTATCGAAGAGAGCATTGAGTTTAAATCTTCCCTAAACATGTCGTTTAATTTCGAAAGCTTATCTTCAGCAGGTTTTTCCGCTACACGTACGGTGCTTTTTTATAAAACTCAGGCTGCTTTGTTTATAAGAACAAGAAAAATTCACGTACCCCATTAATTAATCTGTCTCGACAAGCTTGTTCGTAACGCGATTTTGCCCAGCTGGAGAAGTTCTTAGTATCACCAACTTTTTCCTCTATCTCTTCTGTCGATTTCTTGAGGGAAGTTGAATGTTCAATATGTTGATTAGATAGGTGAGAAATGATTTCCTGCCCATCAATATCCGTTCTTACGGTCAGCAGTTCGTTAATGGCTTTTGTCGCCTCAATGGCTTGGATTTCTTCTATTGATTTTCTGTCGAATAATTCTTTGGCCCTCTTACTTCTTACAAAAGGCGTCTCAGTTAGAGTATCGGCTGACACGAGTGAATCAGCTTTCAATAACTCTGGATCAGGCTTTGACCGCTGATTAATCAAGAACATAGATAGCGATCTATCAAGCTCTTGTACGGGGGTGTCGTTAATTATCTTATTTAAATGCGCATCAACTTTCTGAGGGTCAAGTACGTCAGGCAAAATTGCCCGATAAACGTTAAATGTCGCTTTGTGGAGCACCGCCTCTAAAATGCTCAAGCCCTTCTCTCCAGTAACACCGAAGCAATCCATACCGTCACTGTAAACGCCGCCCTCTGGCCCTAATTCAAGAAGGCCCTGCTTAATTTTGTTTAACTTTGCTTTCTGCTTGTCAACTGCTCTTTCTTTGTCGAAGTTGAGGTCAGCCCGACGTGCGTAGTCAGCTGTGTCAAAATCTGAGTAGAATACTTGGGCCGATAAATTTTCTCGTAGACGCGCCACAGGAAAGGCATAACGCCATATGTCCGACATCATCCCTTTGTTTCTTATATGATCTTTGGCAATGCGAAAATCCAGCGAAGCACTTACAAAAAGTTGATCTGACTTATGTGGGGAGAAAATGGCGTCATATTTTTCGATGTCGATAAAGGGCGCCAACGCCGGTACGTGCTGCGCCGCGCCGCAATCTGCCAGATCACTGGTCGATCAGCATGCTCATCACGCTTCTCGACGCCGGTATAGCTGGCATCGGCGTACACCGCATTTTCCTCGCCGTGCAGCAGCTCAGCGACCTGTGTGAGGTCCGCCATATTAGCCGCAGTACCATGAACATGATGCACCAGGCCAGACTCCACATCGGTGCCGATGTGCGCCTTCATCCCGAAGTAGTACTGGTTACCCTTTTTAGTCTGGTGCATTTCAGGGTCGCGCCTGCCCTCCTTATTCTTGGTCGAACTGGGGGCATGAATGATCGTTGCATCCACGATCGTGCCCTGGCGCAACGATAGACCCTTGCCCTGTAGGTAACCGTTGACGACCTGCAAAATCCCTACGGCCAACTGGCGTTTCTCCAGCAGGCGTCGGAAGTTTAGGATCATGGTTTCATCGGGAAGGCGCTCCAGATTCAGACCGGCGAATTGACGTAGGAGAGGGGTCTCGTACAGCGCTTCCTCCATCGCCGGATCGCTATAACCAAACCAGTTTTGCAACAGATGGACCCGCAGCATCGCCTGCAAAGGATAGGCCGGACGTCCACCCTTACCCTTGGGGTAATGCGGCTCGATCAGGGCAATCAAGCCGCTCCAGGACACCACTTGACCCATCTCAATCAAGAGCAGTTCCCTACGCGTCTGCTTGCGTTTACCCGCGTACTCAGCGTCGGCGAAGGTCATCATGCTTCATGAGAAATCTCAGCGGTTGAATCCAGGTAGTCTGCCAGAGTCAGAGGGACTTTTTCAGATTTTCCCTAGAGGGTGGGTAGATACTCAAAACCTTGTTGAACTCTATTAATGAGCTCCAATGAAGCGCAAGCAATCTGTCTGTCTGTCTGTCTGTCTGTATAGATCGAGCGGTTCCGCATGCAGCTTTAGAAATTTCAAATTCTTATCTTTTGGAAACCGCCCGAGAAAGTGAAGTGGAACCCATTAAAAATTCAACTACGTCTGATTAGACTGGCAGGATTGTCGCGCAAAATTGGTAATTGCATATGTATCATAACCTAGCATCTTAAGCGTTCGTCCATGAGCTAAAATAAAATTTCTTTGGTAAGCTGGGCGACTAGCTAAACAGTTTATCATTTGTGAATCATAGCCTAAATCCTTGAGTATTGGGCCGTGATTTAAGGCAAAAGCTTCTCGGGTGCTGTCTGAGTTACTCATGACATAGCTACCATAAGGTTTTCCATGAAATGCCTGAGCATTCTGAAAAGGTTTGAATAAACCTATAAAAACGTATGAGGACTTTATTATTGGTGTCATTGAAATCACCTATACTTAGAGCCGCTACCAAAACCTCATCAATGAGCGTAGACAGCAGGCCAAGGGTAAGAAATGTCAGTGGTAAGAGCAACAGTTGGTGGTTTATATGAAATATCGGTTCCCTAGGCTCTGTCTGAAAAAGATTTTCTCAAGCAAATCCGTACACAGGCTAGAGAAATCATAGCCTCGAAGCTACTGGTAAGTTTCTCGAAACGGGTGGCTATCCGGCGATGCTCATTAAGCCAGCTAAAGAGCCGTTCGATAACATTGCGCTTACGATAGGCGGGGCGGTCAAACAGTCTGGGCAAGCCTGTCCTAGGGCGCCGATG
>NZ_BMNW01000023.1 GCF_014646755.1 Pseudomonas asuensis
CAATGAAAGGCCACTGAACGCACTAAAATAGCTGCGTTTTGACCTATTCGGGCTGTTTTTGCATGGGTCCGACGGGATGCTCGGCGATTCCTCACTAATACGCCCCTACTTCAAACCGTCCCTAACTATCATAGACATAATAGTAGGATGATTATCCTAACCGAGCGGTTACATCTAAACCCTGTGTCCATTCCAAGATAATATCAACTATCTTGACGCTGCTACCCCTCACCTCGCTCAAGATCAGGCTCACGGTTAGAGCGAACAGGAGCAGTCTGCAATTCATGCTCCTCTGTGGCAGTATTAAGCTGTCTGCCCTGACGGCGGCGGAGCGTTGTGGTTGGTGCACTGCTGACTGCACTACTTATGCCGCTTGCTGCTGCGCTTATGTTGCTGGCAATATGACCCGCTGCGTTTCTTGGCTCAACAAATGCTTGAGGAATGACCTGCGATAAGCCTCGAGTGCGATCAAACGTCTCTTCTAGTACACGCCTTTTTGTTTCTGCCGGAGTGCCATGTGGCAAGGATGGACGCCCCGGATTTTTTGTATTTTCCCAACCGATTTGCGTGCGGTCCACTTTGGCTTTGGCAGCCTCTGCACCCGCCTGATTGTTAGCGAAAAAGGGCTGTAACACGGCGGGAGATTGAAGGAAGGTGATTAGCGCCTTGCCAATACGCTCCTTTATTTCTTTACCGCTGAGATCCTGAACAGAGGATCTTGATATAGCGCCAAATAACTCCCTGGTTTTCTTCTCTAAATCATCTTTTCCGGGAATAGCATCTGAGGCTAGGCCAAGAAGGTTATTTAGCAAAATACCCTCAGTGGCTCCACCAATTTTGCTGATCAAATCATCCCGTGAGGCGCCCTTCAGAAACTTTGCGGACTCCAACATTTTTGCACCCATAGCGTTAACTTGCTCATCCATAGATTGCTGAACTCGAAAAGTTCTATACGTTGGGATTTTTTCTGCTCCATAGGTTGCTGTAGCCTGGGCTATTGCTTGGCCGCCAGCCATCGCCATACCAGCTACCGCAGATGCAACAGCTTTTGCATGGATACTCTGCAAGTTTGCTTGCCCAAACTCATGGGCTATTACACGTAACATGTGGGTCGTACCAAATGAGAGGAAACCCGCAAAGTCGCCTGACAACGTTCCGAACTTGCTTGCAGACTGAACATCAGTAAAGCCTTGGCGATGCTGTTTGGCAGTATTATTCAGGGCATCAAGCTCATTTGTAGATTGCTGATACATTTCGCCGTTACGACTTATCACTGCTGGCGCATTAGGAAACACCTCCATTGCCGAAACTGGTTTTAATCCTAGGCCTATCGTATTATCCATGGCAAGCTGAGTCAGCGCTCGAGGAAAGTCAGTAACAGCTTTATGGGCTACGCCTAGTGCAACGCCCGTTCCAACGCTTTGAGCTGCAAAACTTTGATCTTCAAGACTATTCTCTGCAGTATTGCGTGCATAACCAAAATGAAGGAGCGAAGCCAAGCCTTGTGGGATGCCATAATTAACAAAAATACGTGCCAGCTCTATAAAACCAGGTCTCTGCTTATTTAGCTCTGCTACAAACTCATCACGCCGAATATGCGCTAAGCCATTTTTCCAATTTGCTTTCTCCTTTGAAGCAGAACTCCCTTCGCTTTTTTTGTTAAAATCACTTTTTAGATCTTTCCAGTGGTCTAATTCAGACTTTAAAGTGTCACTATGCTCTTTAGAATTCCCAGGGGCAGCGATGTCATCCTGTAACTTATTAATTCGGCTATCAACTGCTTCTTCGCACTGGCTGACACGACTGTTAAAATCCTTTTCAGCGTTTTGGTAAATATAATCAGCAAATCCAGCAAATGCTTTTTTTGCAGACTCAATATGACCTCTTTCCTCTTGAGAAAGGTTTCCCGCTAAAATCTCATCGTAAAGCGAGTGATAAGCAGTCATTTGATTGACCACTTTGTTCATGAAGCTGTTGTGCAGCTGATCTAAACCTTCAGAACTAAATTTACTTTGAGCAAGGTTTTCAAATTGCTGTTGAAACTCTCCCTGATTTACTTTGAAGTCAGTCCAAGCATGCTGAGAGCGCCCCATAGACTGCAAAGTATTTTGAGTAGACAAGAAATCATGATTAGTATTACTACTTAGTAACCGTCCTTCCATGATCATATGATGCTTAGCTAAAGCAATCTTATCAGTCCCCTCGCTTTTACTCAGTCTCGCCAGCCGCGTCATATCGCTTTGCAACTTGTAGATCAAATCCTGTCCAAGAGCTTTTGGCTGTTTATGGGCTTTTAGTAGAATAGGCGGACTTGATGATTGCGAAACGTCTGCAATCATCAAGTTATTATTAGGAGAGCGACTTTCAACTGGTTGAATGTCAAGACTGGAAATAGAGTTTGAGCGCCTAATACCTGAAAAACTTGTCATTAGGATCTCCACCTATTAGCGAATGGTAGTTCTAGCGAAAGAAGCAGAGTGCTGAGATCTTTCTGGGGTACGCTGTGCAGATTTATTTTCATTATCTAAAAAATAAGTTTCTCGCCATTTTTGAGCCAAAGCAGCGAGGTAACCGAGCATATCTAGTAGCCGCTGAGCATCTAGCGCATCCAGTAAAAGCACACTGACGAGTATTACGTGACCCGTTTCGGGATTATAAGAAAACGAGGGACTATTTTGACCATTGAAGAGATGAAGGTTGGTTTCCAGCAGGCGCTGCATCACTGCGTCGCGGTGCTGTTGCGGGAGTGGGCCGAACCCGCAATAAATCAATACCTCACCAGCGGCTGGGCTCTCGTTATAAAGTAGAGAAAAATTTATTTCCCGTACCCGTAAGCTAGCCATTTCATAGAGCGTTTCTGGGTTAGGTATAATAGTGAGTTTACATAGCTCATTGATCAATGCTTGGTAGCTTTCAAGGGACATGATGGGCCTATTATTGTTATTGGACGGATGCCCCTAGGAAGCAGCAGGCATGTAGTTACGTGGACATTGCAAGGAGATCAGTTCCAGTTGGCTTATACCAGATGTCGGCTAACTAAGAGTAGACAACTGGCCAAAAGCTCTGTATTAAACTTCAAGAATTTGTCGCTTGAGCGGCCGCTTTAACGATGAGGGGCTACGTTAATACTGGAACTGTTTCAGGATTAGGCCTATCATCCCCGTTACGCCTGATTCCTCGCCGTCCAAAATTGGCCTGCCCACGCTGTTTAGCCACTTGGCTTAGCACAGGCACAATAGCAGGATCGAGGAATATCAAAGACCGAGCACAACAGATCAATAGGCTCGTTTGAGCAAGTTGATCCATCAATGGAAAGCGCGTGCTCCTCGGCTATCAGGAGCGCGGTAGCCTTTTTAAATATGGATTTTTCCCGTTTCAGCCGATTGATTCGGGCCTCCAATTCCTGAATATTCTGCTGCTCAGGCGTCAGGGCTTTGCTGGTTGGAGTGACACCCTTGCGCTCCTCTTGCAGCTAATTCACCCATCGGCGAAGCGCCGACTCAACCAGCCCAAGCGAACGGGCGCCTTCGATATAGCTGTAGCCCTGATTGAGCACCAGGCTGGCAGCCTCGCGCTTGAGCTCAGGCGTAAAAGAACGACGTTGCTTGGTCAGCAGACGCCTCTCTCTGGCGAGCATTCTCACCCAAATGGATGTCCGGCTTCATTAGACCACTGCAGATACATACTTACGACATCAGATGCTCTAGCCCAGTAAGGATAAATTGTCTACGTCGAATTTCCTCAAGGGACATATCCGATCCTAGAAAATTGGGCAATGCGTGCCATACAGCAAATTTGCACCGCGAGTCCAGAGACAGAAAATAATTCCGGTAACGCTCAGCTTCGGAAAATCGACGCTTGACAGCCGTTCGCAATTGATCAGGGGTGAGCACATCCTCTTGGATGTGCAGGGCCATTCCCCATTCCAGGTGCTCACGGCAGCTGACGAAGGAAACTCCGTTTGCTACAGACCAGATCGCTACACGTTCAGCCAGCACTAGGGTGTAAAAAGCCTGTTTCTCGACCGTCCGTATCATGCGCTTTTAATTCCTTAGCGGCACTACAGTGAAATCTATCTGTGGATCACGGTCATTTAACCCCTGTCGCATATCCTGAGCCCACCAGATGACCAATTGGCGATCGGTGGAATCGGGACGGTCACACGCATAATCTGCGCAGCCTGAACGGCTCGCACACCCACCCGCCAGGCTAGACACCGTGACAAGTATAATGAGATAGAGATAGCGTGTCATGGGAGAGCTCTCCGAAGCAGTGATGGCCGACTTTGCGCAGCATTTTTCAGGGACTGTTGCGGTTGGCGTAGAGCAATGAAAATTTCACTCTCTGCACCGGGTTGCAACCACGCATGAGGCCAGGAAGCGACGCCCATAACCCAGCGTCCGCCACAACGACTTTCGTCAATACGTAATAGTTTATCGGTCTGATTCCGGGCAACAACCACAGCTACCCCCCATTCTTTCTTGGTAAACCACTGCGAGCGTTGGCGGTCAAGCGCAAGCCCATTGGCAGGGTCGCATAAGCTATCGGGCTCAAAGGGCAAGGCATCAGAAACAGTGAAGCCCGCAGGAGAAACTCCGTCCAGTAGCTGCGTAAAAACATGCTCGATATTGCCTCGGGTAGGCTGAACAAATCCATCACGACGGATGTCGATTCGATTCATCTGCTCATCCACATCATGGGGATTACCATTTTCCACATAACGCGCGGGATTTACCTGATCGCCAATCAGGCGCGGGGTTAGGATGAACAAACGCTCGCGCTGACTCAACTCACGACTGCGGGACTGGAAGAGCAGCTTGCCGATATAGGGAATATCACCCAGCAAAGGTACCTTGTTAATCCTGTCGTTAGCCTCCAGTCCATGAAAGCCACCAATGACCAAGGAGCCATGCTCGGCAATCACTGCCTGGGTGCTCACATTACCCCGGCGAACTGAAGGCTGCTCATCATTGATCTGGGAGACATCGATCTGGCCATCTTCGATGTCGACGATCAGTTGAACCTGAGATTTGTCACCCGTATCGAGTGCCCGAGGAATGACTTGGAGACTGGTTCCGGCTGTGATGGCCTGAATATTGGCGACCCGCTCGGCCAGTGCCGTAAGGTATTCCGTTCGACTGAAGTCAATGACGGCGGGTTGGTTTTCCAACGTCAGAATCGAAGGGTTGCCGATAACAGAAGCCGAACCTTTACCCTCCAGCGCGCGAAGATCAGCAGAAAACTTGCCTGCATCCTGAATAAACAGCGTAGAACTCGTACCGGGTTCAAACAGATTGGCCCCGCCGCTGACACTGCCCGCGTTGAAGTTCCAGCGGCTCGATAGCTGCGCCAGTTCATTGCGGTCGATATCAAGAATGACGGCGTCGATCTCAATAACATTGCGCGGTATGTCTAGCTGTTTGACAACTCTTTCGTACATGGCCCGACGCTTGGGCAGATCGTAGATCAGCACTGCATTGTTACGGACATCCGCACTGACACGAATCTTCTGACGGGAATTATTACTCTCATTGGGGGGCTTTCGGCCGGAACGACCTAACACTTGGTCCAACCCTTGCTCCAGTACACCCATGTCCATGTCGGCATTCATACCCCCGTAGTTCATGCCTAGTCCGTTGGCGCCCAATCCGCTGGACGTCCCGCCCGGGCGTTGCGTGAGGTTAATGCCATTAATAGACTCACCTCGTGAGCGGCTTTCCAGCAGCTCCTGCAGAATACTGGCTACACCCGCCACGTTCAGCTGCTGATCGCGATATCGAATAGTCCTGTCTGCCGCATTGGCGTACTTCAACGGTAATACGACGATATCCTGTTTTTCCGCCTTTTCCGGCGGTTCGATTTTTTGACTGTAGTCGCGAATGAACTGGATGTATTTGGCGGGCCCGCGTACCAGCACCATTCCTTCATCCGACAGGATGCCCCAGCCAAAGCGCTTATCCAAAAGCCCTACGTCGGTAAGAGCCTGCTGAAGATCATCAATGGTCTCTGGGGATACCTCGATACGCTCAGACGTTTGCTCACGAGTAGGACTGACATACAAGGTCTCGTTATAAACGAACCATTGAAAATGATTTTCCTGACCAAGACGGTCAAGAAATGCCTGCGGGCTGGCAGCACGAATGCGACCGTTCAGAACAGCATCCATAGGGGGCATGTCTAACCCCATACCGAACTCCTTGGCGAAGTCGCCAAGTGCTGTATTGAGATCAGTTTGCCGAGCATCGTATGCATAGGCGGTATGCTTCCAACTGTCCGGTACTGCCGACCATACCGGCGAGCTGATGACACATAATAACCAAGGCAACCACATCAGGGCCTTTCGCATTTCTTGCTCCCGGCATTAGGAAATGAGACCGGCGCAGCGTACGAGCTGCGCCTTTGAGCAGTGCTCAATGCTTACTGGATACCATCGATGATGGCTTTGGTAATGCCGTGCTTGGCGCGAAGCGATTCGCCAAGAATAGTGCTGGCAACAGCCATTTTACGGCTAGCATCATTGAAGGCATGCATATCCTCAATGTCACCACTATCGCTCGCTTCAAGGGCAGTATAGTCCGTCTCGATTTGAGCGTTTTTGTAAGCGTGATCGAGGCGATTTTGCAGGTTTTTGAAATTAAACATTCTGAAACTCCATCTGAAGGATCCAGCCTTGAGTGGAGCCGATGGTGCTAGTAGTTCCATATTTACCGTTGCACGGCAATCGAGAACATCTTGGCTAAGATACTTATGATGACATGATCATCAATCCATTGCGCAAACTGTCCCAATCAACCTCAAAGGCGCCCGTGGCATGGCTGAGTCGCAGGGCTGCAAGAGGCATCGACGCGTCGCTTTCAATCCGCCACAACGCAGCAAAGCGACTGTGTGACAGCCATTGAGATACGCTCTCGGCAAGGTCAGGATGACAGTTCAGGGTGGCAACCATATCAACCGACTGACTTTGGGCCAGATCGCGTAATAATGCCCTGATTCGCTCTGGCAGATCGGTATCATCCAATAACCGTGACAATGACAGATTCAGTAGCTCTTCAACCGAGATCAGTATGTCTCGCCTAAAGGCTTCTCGCTCCGCTTCGAGTGTCTGTAAAAAGGCGTTGGCGATGTTCCAGAATTCACCGATCGTTTGATCGACTTGCTGCTGTCCCTCTTCCACTGCCTTAGCTCGGATTAGGTCAGCCTGTTGTAGGGCTTGGTCTAGGACTTCTTGTGCTCGCCAAGCATCAGCAATCGCTTCGCGACGCAGAATAGGCTCATTAATGACGGGCGAACCTAAAGAAAGAGTGCGCTTAACCAGCATGTACCGTCTCCGGTGGGTTCAGCGCTGTGACGCGCCACAATACTGCAGGCCACAGCGTTTGAAGCTTTGAAACAGCAGCGGCATTGAGCAGCAGACTATGCCCAGCAAGATCGCTCAACGAGTCCAAGGGCCAATACAACCGCAGCCTAGGCCAGTACCGCACTCCTAACCAGACCCCAAGTAGGAGCCGAGGGTCAGCTGTATGACCATGCAGCCAGAGTCCCGGCCTTAGTGCCTTGGCTACACTACGACACCAGACATCATGCTCATCGAGCGTGGGAAGATCTGAGTGCCCGGAAGAACAGATGTGGTCTACCAACATTAACGCGAGCTCATTTTGCGCCGCATTCAACGTTAACCACTGCAAGACTCTGTCATCCGGTTCAGGAGGCTGTTCCGTCGTAATCTCGGCGAAACTCATAAATGCCTCGCACCGATGCTGGGCGAGCTGCTCGCATATAGAAAGTGGCAAGCCTACCTGCTCGGAAAATCGAGCTTTCCAAGTGGGATGCGCTTCCTCCCAGGCATTACACCACCATTGTGTCCAGCGCTTGGCGGTATCAATCAACATTAGATTCGGCTCGGCATGTTTGACCCACCGCTACGGCGTGATAACACCCGTTGCAGTAAAGCTGAACGCCAATCTGAGCGAACCATCAGCATCATTATCATGAGCAATAGAACAAACCCCACTGGTGCCATCCAGAACAAGCGTCCCCAGAAGGCAGCCTGCTCGCTATTGATCATGAAGGGACCGAGGCTGACCAGGCGCTGCGTATCGCGGAATTCAGCCGCCGGCACAAATACAATGGAAAATTTCTTGGAGTCTGGCGAGGTCGCACCCGACATTCCCGGAATGCTACTCGCGACCATTTGCTGGATACGCCCTCTCACACTATCCGGATCAAGCGAAGTGGCATGCTTGATAAATACTGCTGCCGATGCGGGCTGTACCGGCTCGCCCGGTGCGACTCGTTCGGGCAACACCACATGGACACGGGCCACAATCACCCCGTCGATTTGCGATAAAGTTGCTTCTAGCTCCTGAGACAGGGCATAGATATACCGAGCCCGCTCTTCCAAGGGTGTTGAAATCACTCCCTCCTTCTTGAAAATTTCCCCAAGGCTAGTATGCGCCCGCCGCGGAAGACCCGCAGCGTCCAGTACCCGTACGGCGCGGTTGATGTCGGAACTGTCTACGAAAACGACAATACCTGTCTTTTCCGTGCGCTTATATGCCTCGATGTGCTGCTCGGCCAGCGACGCGATGACGTCATTAGAGTCCTGCTCGGAAAGCCCGCTAAAAAGATCAGTCTCTTTGCTACATCCGGTCAGGAGCAAAACACACAGTAATAGCGTCGCGATGGGCCGATTCACGGAGGTATCCCTATTGCAGGTTGGTGAGCTTATCGAGCGTCTGGGCCGTTTTGTTGACCACTTTCGTGGTCACAGCCATTTGCAGCGAATAGGCTGACAACGTTCTGCTCATCTGCGTGATATCCATAGGGTCCTCGGAGGTTGCAGCAGATTTCATATTGCGCATCGCTTGTTGCGACAGCTTATCTGTGCTCTGTACGCGATCGATCAGCGCTCCAGCGACTATCGCCGGAAGATGCCCTGGCATGGCAGCCGCCGCTCCAGCATTCATTGCGGCTGAAAAAAGATCGACGTCCGCCTGTGGGGGTTCTTGAACCAGCCCTTGCTCAAGATCGAGATGGGGCTGTTTTGATTTGCTAATAGAAGTAATAGTCATGTGAGATCTCCAACAGACGGTGTCGATGAAGGGATAAATCAGCTCAGAGACGAGGTCTGGCCACCGCCTCCTTGCAAAAGGGCTGTTATCAAAGACTCAGCTGTTTGTACTGCACTGCTGTCCAGGGTTTGCTGACCACTCCCAGGACTATTGCCGGTGCTGCCTGTATTACCGGCCAAGGTGGCTTGAATCCCCTTCTTGATCAAATCCATCAACAAGGTTTCAAGATCCTGAACGGAGTTACTACTTGGAGAAACACTGTTGGAGTTCCCCTGGCTATTTGGGGCACCTAATCCTTGAGGAGCGCCAAGCCCTCCTTGTGGCTGGCCGAGAGCACCACCCGCAGCATTGGCATCTAATTGCCCACCTAGCTTGTCGAGCGCGGCGCGAAAGGCCTCTGTTTCACTGCCGCTCAAATAGTTGTCTTCCTTGAGCTCATTTTTCCATGAGCCTGAATCTGGAGGTGGAAAGTCCTTAGGAAACTTATCCATGAACTCAGCGATTTTTTCCAGCATGGGCATATCGCTCTGAGAGAACTGAGTACCTTCCCCCTGCTTAGTGAGTAGATCGTCCAGCGAAGACTTGGCAAGCCCATTTAGCACTTTGGACATCAGGTCCTGCTGACCACCACCCAGCCCAAAGGATTCAGCAGCGCCAAAGTTTGGCCCTAACTTGTCACTGATCAGACTCTCTAAACCCTCTTTGAGACTGTCCGGCCCAGTATTTTGTATGCCTTTTTCCTGCATATGGTTAGCGAGCATCTTGCCCAAGGGGGAGCTTTCGTCCAGGGATCCTTTTTCGGTCAGTTCCTGTATCAGCTTTTCAATCACGTTTTTCAGCGATTGATTACCTTGGGTGCTCTCTTTTCCCTGCAGCATGAGTGATCCGATATTCGTATCCATCGGCTGTATCTGACTGCTAATAACGGGACTTATATTCGACATAGTCTTTTCCTAAGCTGGACTTGAGCCCCTCAAAAAGAGGGGCAGAAACATTAGAAACTGATGCCTTTGGCGTTTTGTGCTGTAGCACTGATAGACTTGTTTGCCGAGTCTTCTTTGCCTGATCTGATGGCATTAAGCACGTCCTGCTGCTGCTTACGACGCATCTCTTCACCCTGAAGCCCGATAAGGGCTGCCTGATTCTCATCAGAGAGCTTACTTTCTCTACGCTGCGCATCTACTGCTTGCGAATTACCGGTACTTTCGACGACAGCTTTTTGATCACTTACATGAGCGCTGGCTTGATTAGCGCCTTGTGCTACTTGGCCAGCGCCATTAATGGCACTGTTGATGGTCCCTGTAACCCCAGTGCTTGGATTATTAACTGAATTGATATTATACGTCATGTTAGAGCTACCCCTCTTGGATAATGGATACCAACGCCATCGTGTGGTGCCAATGGGTGGCGTACCCTCAGGATCGGTTCCATTTCAATCACAAAATTTTGGATTTCTTTTATTCAACCCCCTGCTTGTTTAATAGATGCTGCAAAACCAACACAGCACACAGCTAGCTCCAAATGATTCAAGACGGAACCGCATAGCATTACCTGCCACTCAGCCTCTACTCTCCGGCTTCCTATACAGGTTAAGTATCGATGCGCGTATCCAACTCTATGTCAGGAATGGGCAATGTTCCCAATTCGGACGGCAGCCTTGATGGATCTTTTTTGCCAACCGCAATGCCTACTGAACCTAAGGCAAACACAGCTGACATTATTCAATTTGGAAGCGACGTCCCTTTTATACGTCAGCCAACGGCAGAACAGTCGTCGCCAGCGCATGAGGGGTTAGCTTCCCTACTCACACAGCTTCTAAAAGTACTAGAGCGCTCTGCTGCCTCCCCAGAACCACCTACGAACCACACTGAGTCAAGGCTGCTCCAACCAGACCGCCCAAACATGAATCGCCTTCTTGAGAAGCCAGAACAGCTAGAGAGGACTGGCAATCCAAGCACTGTGGGCGATACTCAGCGAAGTGCTGAAGCCAATGAAACACAAACCGCACCCAAAGCTGCCGAGGCTGATTTCCTCGACACCTCCAAATACTCCTCGCCAGAGGAACTCAAGAAATACGATGCACTGGTGGCCCATCTACCCCCAGCAGAGCGCGAGCAAGCGGCAAAGGAACTCAATCGCCCAGTCGCAGCTGCCAAGATGGCGGCCGAAGGCGGGGATAACTCAGCCAAAGCCACCGCTTTCATCGAGGCAAATCCTGCGCTCAAGACCGCGTTGGATACCAGCAAGCACGGCGGAAAGCCCGATGGCAATATTTCTAAAAATGACTACAAATCTTTTATCAAGAACATGGAAAACGCCGCGAAGGCTGCATCAAAGGATGTCGAGACGTATCAAAAGGAAAACCCGAATGCAGACCCGCAATCACTGGCTATGGTCCGTTCTGCCGCTATGCTTCGCGCCAGTGAGCCGCTAGCAAAGGCGGGCGCCTTGAACAAAGATGGCAAAGTTGATAAGTACATTACCGGTGATGCTTTGGAGGGTTTGCAAGCGGGAAACCCAGGCCTCTCGCCAGCGCTTGCCCAGACAGCCAAAACATTCTCACAACCTGGTTTCTTACGCATGCTTGATCAGGGAGGCTTCGAAGGAGAAAGTCTTGCACTCCACAATCCAGATAAAAAGATCAGTACCAAAAACATAGACGACTGGATTAAGAAACAAGCGCCCAAAAATGGTGGAGAGTTTGCATCCATGATGAGCGACGCCGCCACCCGTAACGCGGTGGCTAACGTAGACATCAGCAAACTCAACGAGGACGTATTCAACAACCCTGACAAATACACCGGCGAGCAGAAAGCAGCCGTCATGGTCAAATTGCAGGAAACTCTGGAGCAAGTCCAAGGGGGAAGCAAGCTACGAAAAGTGGACAAGACCTCGGAGGCGCTACAGCAAAAAATCGCTCAGCTGCAGGCCGATAAGAGCGTAAAGACCTATCTGGATAAGGCAGTACCTGCACAGGAACAGACGTTGATTGCCAGCGACCCTTCGCTAACGCAGGCAGTCAACCAACGCCATGCGGATCTGGTATCGGGTAAGGCACTTGAAAAGGATATGCAGGCCGCTCGGGATCAAGCAGCCAAAGACAACAAGGATAAGAAGCCTGAGGACCGTAAGCCTGTAGATTACAGCCAGGTTATCGGTCATATGACGGCAGAACTCCAGTTGCAGCGCGACATCAAAGGCAAGGATAACGTACCAACAACCAGTCAAGTATTAGACAGCCGCCCAGAACTCAAACAGGAAATCGATCGCTCCTATCAGGAGAACTTCGTCCAAGGTAAAGCCGCAGAAAGTGCGCTTAAACAGGACCAGAAGTCAGACCCTAAGGACGTCCTCTTCCAAGTTGATGAGAAAAAGTTGGCGTACGAGGCGGCCATTCCACAAAGTGCTACAACCGCCGCGCAGAGCGGTTACGCTGAAGCAACCATGAAAGCCTTAACCACCACTGCAAAGGGCGCCAGCGTACTCAAGGATTTGAAAGATGCAGGCACGCTTCCAAAAGATGCCGATGAGAAAAAAATGACAGGCCAGCAAATGTATTCCCAGCTTCGGGATAATGTGGAAAAGCAAACGTCAGCTACAAATGGCAAGACCCTGTTAGCAGGAGGCGCGATCTTCAGCGTAGCTAGCCTGCTGACTGTTTCAGATAAACTGAAAAACGGCGATAGCTCAGGAGCTGCTAAAGCGATCTATGATGGCGCTAGAGGCACAGCCGAACTGGGCAAGCTAGGCTATAACGCTGCAGCCCAAAGCCTTGGCAAAGATGCCTCAGCGGGTCTGGGTCGTATGGCAGGCGCAGTAGCAGGTCGAGTAGTAGGTTTTATTGCTGGTGAAGCGGCGGGATTGGCGGCTGCTGCAGCTGTGGGTGCTGCAGCTGGGCCAATTGGGTGGGCGATTGATGCGGTCCTGGCCATTGGCTTTGGCATCAAGGCAATCATCGACGCGGTGAACAAACACAAGAAGCAGGAATCCTTTGATCACAACGTAGATCCTACGCTAGAGCAATTCGGCATTCCCAAGGCTCACTGAGAGAACGGCAATTCTCCCTCGTGAAAGAGCCGCCCCGCCTGAACCAACTGGCGGGGCGTGTGGATCAATATTCATGATTGCCAAGCGCTTATCAAGCTCACACCTCTCTTGCTGTGCAGGCTGGGTTAGATCAAATATCCAGCTCCTTCATACGGTGGTAAAGGGTACGCCGTGGAATATCCAACTCGCGGCTAACGGCCTCGATGCAATGCTGGTTACGTTTGAGTGATTCCTGAATCAGTACTCGTTCGATGAGGCGCATCTGGTACTTCAGTGCAGTCGTTGACGCCTGGCCTTCAACCGGCTCGTCATCAAACAAAGGCAGGCCCAGCACAAACCGCTTTGCCGCGGACTTCAGCTCCCTAATGTTCCCTGGCCAATCATGATTCAATAGCACTTGGCACATGGTCGGGTCAGCCCTCTTGGCATCAACGAGTTCCAGCTCCTCTACCGCAAGCTGGACGAAGCGGTCAAACATGGGAATGATGCGCTCACGCTGGAGCCTCAGCGGCAGCAGTTTTAGTGTTAGAACATTAAGGCGGAAATACAGATCACGCCGAAATGTTCCCTGCTCGACAAGCTCGCCCAGTGGACGCTGAGCAGAAGCCATTACACATATATCTAGAGGTATCGGTACGGTTGATCCAAGCCGTTCTAATACACGTGTTTCCAACACTCGTAGCAGCTTTGGCTGTAACGCCAGCGGCATGCTGTCCAGCTCATCCAAATACAACGTACCTCCCTGCGCCGCTTCGATATAACCCACTCGTGAGCGGTCAGCACCAGTATAAGCGCCGCTAACTACGCCAAAGAGCTCACTTTCGCAAAGCGACTCAGGAATCGCAGCGCAATTCATTGCTACAAAGGGCCCTTTGCGTCCTGAAAGCCGATGCAGACGTTGAGCCAGAGTATCCTTTCCGGAGCCAGTTTCGCCTGCCAGAAGCAAATCAAGACCCAACTCACCAAGGCTTAAGGCTATGACGTCTAGATTTGGCAAGCAGTGATCGCTAGCCAGTTGGTCATCAAGCAAATCATACTCGCTCATTCTTGACCTCGAATACTTCAAGAGCGCGGGACATACCCTGTGCGAGAATCTATCCCCTTAGGGGATCCGGACTAGATGTCTAACTCCTTCATCCGGTGATATAGCGTACGTCTGGGGATGTCCAACTCCCGTAATACCGCATCAAACCGATGATTATGCCGCTTGAGGGCATCTTCAATCAGCAATCGTTCGACCACCCTTAGTTGTGACTTAAGCCCTGAGTCTTCTACAGGGTTTCTAACATCACCTCCTTCCGCACCTAGCAAAGGAAACCCCAGCACAAAGCGTTTGGCTGCAGATTTGAGTTCACGGATATTACCCGGCCACGAGTGGCTGAGTAGAAGCTGAACATAATGGTTGCCCAAGGCCGGAACCGGCCTGTTCAGCTCTGCGGCAGTAGCCTGGGTAAACTGATCAAATAACGGCAGTATCTGTTCACGTTGCTTGCGTAACGCCGGTAACCGAATCGTTACCATATTGAGACGAAAAAACAGGTCGCGGCGGAATAAGCCTAGCTCTACAAGTTCATCGAGAGGACGCTGGGTGGAAGCTATAACTCGAAGGTCGACCGGAATAAAGAGCGTAGATCCCAGCCGTTCGATTCCCCGCATTTCCAGAATCCGCAGTAATTTGGCCTGTAGCCCCAGTGGCATACTGTCAATTTCATCCAGGTAAAGCGTGCCACCATCTGACGCTTCGATATATCCGTGTCGAGTGCAATGTGCTCCAGTATAGGCGCCATTCATCACACCAAAGAGTTGACTCTCGGCAAGTGCTTCAGGAATAGCCGCACAATTCAATGCAACAAAGGCACCAGATCGCTCAGAGGCGTCGTGTATTCTTTTAGCAAGCGTATCCTTTCCTGTACCTGTTTCCCCGTAAAGCAGAAGATCCGTTTTAAAATAATATGGATTCAGAGTAGCCCCCAGGATGTCATTAAAATTATTATTAGAGCTTGCACGATCACCTATAGCGACTTCTACTTTTTTATCAACATTTCTCATCACAGTTGTCACCTTGAGTAGATAACTCTGTAATCAAACACGTCAATACGTAACACAATTTATGTGAAAGAGTTAACAAATAAAAAACAATATTATTGTCACATTGTTCTATTTAAATAAGACATTTAAATAGTTTCATGAATTCCCGTTTATTTTCTTGAATTTTTTATTAATCTTATAAGAATCAATGACTTAAAATTTAAAATTTAATTAAATTATGAGGTTTGAGATATTTTAAAAATTATCCATAGTTTTTTTGTATTGCAATGAGAGAATTTTTCTATAATCTGTAAATACTAATAAAATCAAAGGTCTTAGTTATGAGAAATAACTTTACACCGTGATCAAATAAATCACGCTAGCGGTTTTCTTTAAATATTCAGCTTGGCTAATAAAAGGAGTCTAAAATGTAATCAATCAACTAAACTTTGAATATATTGATACAACTTCTTTATAAATTCAGAAAATAGCAAGGATAATTCACAAACTGAGTGACCGCTCATCTTGTAGGTAAATGAGTAAAGAGTCAGGAAAAGAGAATGAATGAGAATGTCAGGCGCAAATGCCTTATTGTAATATTATTAGTCAACGATTAAGTAATCATTTGCCATAAAACCAATGAGAAAGGCTTAAGAGGACTGATTTATCCATCAGCCTCCCCATGCAGTAATCCTGTTCAACCATTACAAGGTACTGCCACCTACATAAGTAACAAGTCATTCATTAGGTACGGCTGCAACCGCCGTTTGCTCTAATTGTAAAGCTGAATGATGGGCACCACCCTCTCCCACTTTACCTAACGCATCAAGACCAGCCATTAACAAGTGTTTTTTGGATATGGGTACCAGCAAATGGCCTGGTCCGCCAACAGTATTACCACGTATATAGGCAGGATTTAGCCGCTGCAGTTCCTTTTCTGTAATTCCAGACGTCAGTGCAATTTGTGTGAGGTCTACCGGATGCCTCAGTTCAACCGCCATGAAATAAGGCTCATTGGCTACCGGCTTCAGATCAATACCGTACCCTGCAGGTGTCCCAACCAGCATCGATAAAGCCAGAAGGCGTGGGACGTACGCTTGAGTTTCGCGCGGTAGGTTCAGGTGCCAGTAATCGGTAGGTAATCCCTTCCTGCGATTGGCCTCTATCGAGCGTGATACAGTTCCCTCGCCTGCATTGTAAGCGGCCAAGGCCAGAAGCCAATCATTATCAAATTGCTTATGCAATCGGGTGAGGTATTTCATGGCTGCCTGCGTCGACGCGATGATGTCACGTCTTCCATCATAGGAAGGCGTCAGTTCTAATCCGAAATCTCTCGCAGTAGCTGGCATGAATTGCCATAACCCAACCGCCTTCTGGTTAGAGACGGCAACTGGATTGTACGCACTCTCAATAATTGGCAGTAGTGCGAGCTCTGCAGGAAGGTTGTGTTCCTCTAGGCCCTCCACGATAAAATGCAAGTAAGGTCCAGCTCTATTGCTTGCGCTGGCCAGAAAGCTTCTGTTTTGAAGCAACCAAGTCAGCTGTTGATCGATCCGCGTATTACTACCAACTTGATTGAGCAGGGTGAACTGCTGCCCTACCCTTGTCCAAATATCATTTCCATCCACAACGCGGGTAGGCATATGCAGGTCTTCGGGCAAACGCGTACGTTTTTGAAGCTCATGAATTACCAGCCGCGGCGGCTGGATTTCCTGTGATGGAGAGGCGTTTTTAAGCTGGCAGCTAGCGCATATAACGATCAAGGAAAAAAATGATATCCGCAGCGCGCACGTTGCAGTTGATAATAGAAAGGACAGCGACATAGCCGTAGGTACCTCAACCAGATCAGCCCTGTGTGGTTCGAAGTCATAAACAGTTCCTAGGTTTTGTACGAAAAGTCCGAATAGGTAAGATGACAACTTGGAAGGTCGGCTGGCAAGGCGTTATAAATTAATAGATGCAGCCTGGGAGTTGCTTGCCGATCTATTTTCCTGCAAGTAGAAGATGGGCAAGCCGTATAGTGACGGTAGGCTAGTGTGGTGTCTCGAAAGTTAAGCTCATAACCTTGGTCTACACTTGTTGATTCAAGCCTGTCGAGGAGTCCGAACATGAGAACTGGCCGCCCCGCGACACCTATCCCCCTAACCGAAGC
>NZ_BMNW01000024.1 GCF_014646755.1 Pseudomonas asuensis
ACAGGCATGGTTGTAGCAGTTGCCCTTGGCGCTCATGCTGCATCGCAAGTGATAGGCTCTGGTAAGCCGCTGAACGGTACTGGCCTCCGCGGTCGCCATGCGCGGGTGATGAACCGGTCAACTGGAGCGATCCGGTCCTGAGCACCCGCGCCGTGCGTGGGTACCTCGAGACGCTCGATGAAGAGGCTATGGCCGAAACACTACCGAAGCGCCTGTCGCTGACGGATTCTCAGGCCCGCTGGACAGCTGCTCCAGGCGGCCCAGTGTTCTACGCTTACTCTACGAATTATCTGATCGATACCGAGCACGGCGTCATCATGGATGTGGAACCTACACCGGCTCATCGAACCGCAGAAGTCGAGAGCACCAAGACGATGATCGATCGGGTTGAAGCGCGGTTCGACATCAAGCCGGAACGCCTTATTGGCGACACCGCTTACGGTACCGCGCCGATGCTGGCCTGGATGGTGGAAGAAAAAGACATCGAGCCGCATGTGCCGGTGTGGGACAAAACCGAGCGCAAGAATGACAGCTTTTCGAGCAACGATTTCCACTGGAATGAAGAGGCAGAGGAATACCGCTGTCCTGCCGGCAATACATTATGTAGCGAATGGCGAGCATTCAAGAACGAGCGCTCGCACGTCACCAAAGCCAACACCATCATCTTCCGATCCCGGCAGACCGACTGTGTTGCCTGTCCGATGAAAGCCAAGTGCTGCCCAAATACTGCGTTCCGCAAGATCGCTCGGAGCGTCCATGAAGCTGCGCGTGATGTGGCTCGAAGAATCGCAGCGACACCTGCGTACGTGTGCTCCCGTCACGAACGTAAAAAGGTCGAAATGTTGTTTGCCCATCTCAAACGCATCCTGAAATTGGATCGCCTACGTCTACGCGGCATGAATGGCGCGACCGATGAGTTTACGCTGGCCGCTGCGATGCAGAACCTGCGACGGCTGGCCAAATTTAGTTCACAAGGGCCACCGGTTACGGGATAGGTGCGTCTGCACTCAGCAAAAAACCTCAAATTAACCACCAACTGAGCAGCAACGGTCAACGAAGGGCCGAGGAACCACTCAATGTGGTGGGTCGGTTCTTAGGCGATGATCGTGGCTGAGTTCACGTCAGCTGAAAATTCGACTTTTTCAACAGAATCGACCCATAGCTGCCGTTCGCGAAGGGTGAGGATCGGCCAGAAATATAGGCTGGGAATGTCTGTCGCACCGGGGGTAGTCCAGAACACAAACGGTTTCTGGGGCTTAGACTTTTAGCCGCTTAAGATCTCTTAGATACCATTGGTGAAATTTGCTGAATTCTGGCGTCTGCTTTTCTGCTGCGTTGTTATAGATCGCATCACTGGTAACCGCACAAGCAGTACATCCAGCCTCATAGACGAACCGAGTAGCTATAGGTGACTTCGTCGGGGAGCTATCCCAACGCTTGTTAAGCCACAAAGTTAGCCCTTCATCAAGAGGGGCAACCATATGAAGCTGCTGTTTTGTGCGAGTGATTCCGACATAAAACAACCGACGCTCTTCCTCAATTTCTTCCTCAGTCGGAGGGTTATGCATCGATGTGTGCACGTTATAAACATCATCGGGTTTGCCGCCAGGAAACTCTTTCTCATTCAGACCGATCAGCACCACGTTATCCCACTCTAGACCTTTGGAACCATGCAATGTTGAAAGGATGAAGGGTTCGCGGTCAGCCGAAGTTTCCACTGAATTCAGGATAAGATTTAAAAACGTGCGGGAGTCGATTTTGCTCGATTCTAGTAGCGCTTCAATTCTCACAACTCCTCGTTTTAGATCGTTTGAATCAATACGTTTTACTCCTCCTGAACCGATACAATCTGTGAAACCTGCCATATTCAGACGCCTCAATACATCAATAGCAGGAGTTTTCTCTCCATCTTTCTGGCAGATTGTGGCGAGCCTTTCCAGTCGATCCTTTTGGTAGGATGAGCCTTCGAATAGTTTCCCCAGAACAGACCATAGATCGGCATAGGGAGCCATCAAAAAATTAAGTGCAGTTTTGAATTGCCCCTGCTGCCAATTGAAACCAGCCTCTTTTAAGAAGCCGTAGACCATAGCCCGTTTGTTGGGGTAGTTCTCGAGCTGTTGCAAATTGCCGTAAACACACAACAATACGCCTACCACCAACATACCGACTTCAGTGCGGGTGTGTAATGAAGGTGAATCATTGAGATAGCGATAAGGGAGTCCGCACAGGCGTAAAGCTAGTTCGGCTTCGGCAAGATTCGCCTTGGTCCGAGACAGGATGGCTTGTGTGCCACGGTTTACCGAAAGGTTTGATAGCACTTCGGATAAACAATTATCAAAGTGCAATTTCACCTCTGTTTTTGGGGCGCTGGGGTGACTGACACAGAGCCTAGTCAGCTTCGTAGAGTTTCGCCGAATTACCGAGTTGGCTATCAAGGAAAGCTCATGCCCAAATCGGAACGTGCATGAAAGCTGAAACACTTTTGTATTTTGGTAATGCTTCTCGAACAGACCACCGATGAAGTCTGGTCGAGCACCGCGCCACTCGTATATACACTGGTTGATATCACCAACAGCCATAACTGACGTATCTGATTTAGATAGCAAGCGAGTCATGTCATGCTGTATCAGGTTAACATCCTGATATTCATCCACAATGATGTGTTTGAAGTGGGCTCCAGAGCTGGTGTCATTACGCAACACTGAGACAGCCTCAATCAAACAGTCATCAAGGGTTCGCAGGCTGTTTTCCTCTAGTAACTCGCAATAGCGGCTATAGGCGCGAATAAACTCCCGTTTTATGTTGCTAAAAGTAGGATCTGTAGCTGCATCAACTGGCGTTACAAGCGCCGCCCGACAGCGAGCGATAAACAGCTCGAAGTTTTCAATTTCATTGGGGGGAATGTAACTCGCCTCATGGCCAAAACCATGGCGGTAAGCCTGCTTAACCAGTTGCTCATAGCGGTAGTTGTCCGGAGTAAGGAGGTCTTTCTTCCTGATTATCTGTTGACGCTCTCCGTAACCAACGATCTTCAAAGCCAAACCGTGGAATGTACGAACTTCTGGAATGACAGTCGACTTTAATGCCGTCTTCAACTTCTCGGTGAAGCTTAGCTGCGCAGACTTGTTGTACATAAGGATCAGAATGGAACGAGGGTCAGTCCCCGTCTTAACCAGCCGTTCAACGCGCTTTACGAGGGTGGTTGTTTTCCCGCTACCAGGTACGGCTTTAACCAGCGCATGTCCGATGTCATGGCTGACAATACTTTTTTGCTCCCAAGTTAGCTTTTTGGTCATGCATCAACCTTGTAACTGGCGCACTGACGCGCTTCAGTATAAGGAACCTGTTTTGCTTTACTGCGACATTGCAGATAGCCGTCCTCCCATCGGCCAGCTTGTTGGCACGTAATGCAGTTAGGAAATAGCGCATGAGGATCGGCATGACGGATAAAAGTTCGTAGGTTCTCCGCCAGCTCAGCCCCCCGAGCGACTTAGGCCATGTGTTAACGTATGAGCTGGTTAATAAGTCAACTTCAGCGAGAGGCATTATTTGCTCGTTTAGTCGGCCGGAATCACTCAGGCTCCAGACAGACATCCCTACGTTACCAACTGAGCAGGGACCGCTACAGCTATCCACTACTTGTGATGGCGGACGCCAGTTGAATGCGTTTAGGCGCTTATCCTTGGTTGAATATGACCCGCTAAGCAACATCTGGATGTCAGCGGCAGATTGAACCTTAAACTCAAGTATGGGGATGCCGGTATCAATCTTCTCTTGAGAACAGGGGTGCGTAACACAGATCTCTATATAACAGCGCCTTTTGCCTGCTGTATCACGCAACATCACGTCTGGTTGCAGCCCGGTAGTCCTATCGCGTTTTTCCAGCTCTGCCAGATCGAAAAATTTAGTCATGTTGTAGCGTGCGGGCACTGATTCCAAGCACTGACTTGTTTTGTCTCTGACTAAGGCTAAACGAGCTCCATTGCAGGAAACCCTTCGCTCTAACTCTAAGCTAATTGGCACCGCACGGCTGAGAGCTTGTTGGTAGCGATAGAAGAATGCTTCTTTGCCGCACTTGTGAAGGTAGGTTTCGAGGGCGCAGCATTCTTCCGAGTGACGAAAGTGCTTAGCGTTGATTTCGCCTAGCACCGGTGTGAGGGGGCTTTTGCAACCTGGGCAGGTGTAAGTGTGTGAGCGCAGAGCATCGCTAATGTGCGTGAGTGTGCCCTGGCCATTTAGGGCGTAAGCGTACTGTATTGAGCTAGATTGAGTGGTCATGACTGCGTGCCTCCCAAAAAATCCGGCTAACGACAGACCTTACGGCAGGCAAGTGGTAAGTAGTGTTTCTTGAGGCTGCCGAGTGTACAGCAGTCTAGTGAAAATGCTATTCGCCTGCTCTACAACCCAGTGATGTTAATACCCCCGCATTTTCTAGATACATCCGACAGGCAGCTACTGGCCGGTATCAGCCACACAGTGCTGGTAGTTACAGGTTGTCCAAACAAATTAATTGGACACGATCAAGGCTCTACGTAACGGCTCTTGTGACCACGACTTTTCTACCTCAGCTTCCTGAGGGTGAAGTAAAGGCATGGCTGGTTGGCCTATAGCCAAAACATGTAGCCCGCGTCAGTTCGATAACGCACAGGCTGTTGTCGCGGTCGACAGCTAAAATGTCGATACGACGGCCGTCAGCATCGTACGGACATCATCCTCATCAATGTAGAGACACAGCCCAGGTTCGATGATGGACAAGTTTTCGGCCAGATAGCGCTGTAGATCCTTTTCCAGCAAGAATTCACTTGATCCGGGCTCGGCTTCGAACTCCGATAGATCCGACTCGGCCTCCTGCTCTTCCCCTTGTTCAAGTTGTTGAACTGCATCGCCTTTCACGAGTTCGCGGATCGGTGCAGGGTCTTGCCCGGCTACATAAAGCCTGTATTGGCCTGGACCCACCTTGAAGAGCAGATCATCTGACGCTTTTGTAGATGGGTGATGCAGCCTGCTCGGGTCATTCGTCGAAGCCTGCACCAGATGAGCACGGATGCTTCCTTTGGTCAGCAGAGGCCAATGATCGGTAAACCATTGCAGCGCCCTAGCGGCAGTAAATACCTGACCAGGCTGGATGTCCCACTCCAACAGCATGTCCTTGAGAATTTCCCTCGCGGTTTTTTCGTAGATCTGACGTCCCATCAGCTCTTTCCTGCTCGATCCTGGACAGCGTGCATCGTGCCCCTCTACGGCCTCGGCCCAGCGCATGGCTGGGCTTGGTGTGCACCTCGTGCAATTTTCAGTACTTGTAATAGGGCCACATCTTTCGGCGCTCACGCGCTTTCTCGCCAGGCCATATCGCGGAGAGATGATTCCACTTTCTGATGGCCTTTTGAGCGTTAACTGGCCGTATGTAGCTCTAGGCATCAACGCGAACCCTGCATTCCGAGCATGCAAAAACGTATCCCGGATGCACGTCTTCGTAGTTGCACGATGAGCGGGTATAAGCGTTCATGCTGACCTAAGCGCCGCATTCGGGACATTCGTTTAGCGTTGAGGTCACACTCATAGCACTGATACTCATCATGTTTTCCTCGCTACTCAAACAGTGCCTGGACACGGGCCAAGGCGTCTTCGATCACTACATCAGGTACGGCCTCGATACGCTTAGCGCCGCGAGCCTCAAGATCAACCGAGCGAATCTGGTTACACAGAATCACGCCCTGCGTTTCGGTGCCTGCTCCGCTCAGCGTCACAGCAAATCCGGCGTAGCGGGCGAAATCGCCGCCTTGCGTGATCGGCGCGATTACTGCAAGACCTGTCGCATTGTAAGCTGCTGGGGTAAGCACCAGGGCTGGACGGAAATCGCCCTGCTGCTCTCGACCTGCCGTTGGGTTCAGATTCAGGCGCACTATGTCGCCACGACCGTACTTCGCTCGCTTCACGCTTCACGTCCCACAGGCTGCATTGCATTCCAAGCGGCAAGCTCTGCTGACTCCGGCGCGCTCAGATCGCACTGAGCCATGAGATCGGCTAGCTTGTAGTGCGGCTTGGCTTTCGCCGGTTTCAGCGTCATCGCTTCACCCGTGATATCGAGGCTCAGCACATTGCCCACGTTGATACTCATTTGTTTGAGCACGGTGGCGGGCAGCCGAATCGCCGCGCTGTTGCCCCACTGTTGAACTTTGACTTCCATAAACACCTCGCTAGTGTAGAAACATTGTAGATACGCCACACAAGAAACGCAAGGCATAGGTAGATACAATGTTTCTACAGTGCCAGCTCGTAAGCTCGCCGTATAGTGTCCTGATCAATGCTCATATAGGGCTTGCTGTGATCCAGACACTGATGTCCCAGGATAGCCTGTACCGTATCTACATTGCCCGTTGCAGCTAGCACCCGCGCTGCCAGCGTTCGTCGGCCTGAGTGGCTGCTGCCGCCCTTGATGCCCGCCTGACGGTAGAGCCTGCTTATGGTCTGCTGTAGAGCGTCACAGGGGCGATAGACCTCTGGCCCTGAGTCCAGCATGTAGTGCTTGAGCTTGGCAGCCTACGGCTGCAAATTGGTCCGTGCCCGCTTTAGCAAGATATCGCCTGGACTATATCCAAGCTCATGTTAGGTGAACCGCTGATAGGTGAATCGTTTGATCCAGTCGATAGGTTGAGGGCATTGAGGAAAGCATCTTTTCTTGAGACTTCTGATGGGCAGCATGTAACGGATACCTGTCTTGAGTAGTGGACTCAAGAACGCGAGATGGCACCAAGCTTGCCGACACTGAGCGCAGCCGCTGTCATCGTTGATGAAGCTCCAACAGGGCTTGCTGCATCACGGTCCTCTGCGCGGACGTTAGGTTTTGGACTTGTGTTGTCGTTTATTCCATTGCCCATCGTCCTGATATTGATGGGTACTTGGCAGGCTCTCCTCTGTCTCCAGGATCGCTTGTCTATGACGTCCTCACCCAGCTGGGCGCTCCTTTGATCGCGGTGTTGGTCGACTCTAAGCTGTGCACCTATGTTCTTAGCGTGAGTCGTAGCTGGACCGCTGAGCAGGTCACCAATGTTATTGGATAAGCGCTGCAGAGTGCGGCCATTGTTATCCTTATTCGCGGGGCCAGCGGCGTATTTAGCAAAGTGCTGGTTGATATGGGCATAGGCGCTAGTTTCGGAGATGCTTCGCTTCACCGTCATCGTTACAGGTTAAGTGAACCACCGTTTAACTCCGCGGAGAACCCTCGAAATTATAAGCAAGCTGCAGTCTAAATTGCAGAGTTTTACCTTGTTAATCTGACGCCTGTTGCAAAGGCTTTTCGCGACATCGCATTGCTGCCAGAAGTGTTTCAGCCCAAATTAAATGCCAGCTGCAACCGTGTAATTAGAACTTCTTGCTACGGTTTTCATGCGAAATAAACCATTTGGAAATCAAACAACAAAACGGGGCGCTGTCCAGCGTCCCTCGCGTATGAGTTTCAAGGCTATGTTAATGGCTTTGGCTAGGTTGAATTTAGCGAGACTTCCTTTCTCTATCGCTACTGCAATTTCATCAACATACCGCCACGGATCTGAACTAAACGCTTTGCGCTCCTTGATTTGACGATAGATCCAGAACCGAAGTCCACCGGGCTCGCTTGTTGTTATGTTATTGTCTTCCTTCGGAATACTTTCTTGGCTCGCAAATCTGCTATCCCGATCAAGTGCAGATTTGCCACCCTCTTCCGCTTTACTGCCGTGCGCGCAGACTTCGCTATCCAGTGGTGTAACGACTCGGTTTTGCACCTCATGTTTATACCCATTGACTTCAGATTTACTCACTGCCTGTTTCTGGGAGATATGAGGGTGTCTGACTCGCGATCGAATAGCATTGAGCCGCTGGGCTAGTTTGCAATCGCGGGCAGATAAATCACTCTTTTCTTCAACTGTAGTTGACGCAACGTCGACGCATGGTCGTATTACTGCTGATCCTGATACCTTAACGTCGTCGCCATGTAATAGATCTGTTTGTTCGCAGTTATTATTTTTACAGACGTCTACGGCATTCACCTGAATAGGGTTTCCTATAGTAAATCCGTCTACGTGCCTATCACCTATAGCTACGTCACTTGATTTAGATTCACTTGTTTGATTAAGACGTCTACCTTTTCGATCGGGTATCTCCTTTGTGATAAGCGCAACGACCTGTGCTGGAGCAGTAGCTCTATAGATGGAAGGTAGCTGTCTTTGGTTTACGTCATATTGCTCATCAACTACTAGATAGCCATTTCCTTGAAGCTGGTTGACGTAACGTCTGACTGAGTCAACTGACTTACCAAGCCTTTTAGCCAAAAAACCTAACGTCAGTTTACGTTTACGCTCGGTCTCTAAAGCGCACAGCTCCCAGAGTGAAAACCATAAAACCTTTGCTCCATCGCTTAACGTAGACGTACTGACTACGTGACGCATAAGAGGAGCACTTAATAGCCTAAATTCCTTGTGTTTTAACAGAGCGTCTATAGCTGTAGACGTAGCAGCGAGGGTCATGGACTTTTCTCCAGGCATAAAAAAACCCGCCTGTTGGCGGGTTCTGGGGGAGGGCTTTTCTAGCCCCGGGCCAAGTGGTATTGGTTTACCTGGCGGGGCGTTCGACGGTCGTTTGGGTGAGCCTGCTATTCGATGCTCATCAAAGGTTGTAGGCCTACAACCTGAATCAATAGCTGTAGTTGTAGGCCTACAACCCTGATCCGTAATTAAAGAAAAAGGCCTACTACTCTTCGCAAACAAAGTGGTTGTAGGCCTACAACTTATATTGGTGATAATCATTCGCATTTAAAGGCAGCCTTCAGTCGGGCCTCAACTTCTTCTTCTGAAAGGTCTCGGGTAAGGTCTTTCGCTAACGTGACACTCCAGACGCCGCGTTCTGTTCGGCGCATGGAAAATAGTTTATTGCCGGAGGCATCAAGAACAGATTTGGTACCGCTAGGGCAGGGGCTTGAGGTGCGTGCAGCCTCAACAGTTCGCGTCAAAGCCTTGTCTGCCATTTTGCCGCTTTGAATCAGTGCGGCGTTGGCAACAATATGTTCGATATTGGCTTTGTCTTCTGCAAGGCTAAGAATCGCCTTGACCGTGCCTATCCCTACCTTTGCAAATGAGCCTACTGCCGAGGCGATTTCATTTGGGATACGGTTGTAGATCATGATATTTGAAAGGGTGGCTTTGTTAAGCCCTAAATGAGCGGCGAGGGCTGCCTGGCTGGGATAAACACCCATATCTAGAGCTTTCTTGTAGCTCAAGGCGCGTGCCCAACTGGAGATATCCTCGCGTCCGGCATTCTCATTGACCATGGCCTGATAGGCCCCTTGATCAGTGAGCTTACGAACAAAAGCCTTAACCTTTAGCCCTAATTCCTTGCAGGCAGTCCACCGACGACGGCCATAGATCAGCTCGTAGCGTCCGCCTTTTTTAGGCCGTACAAGTATGGGGACGATCTGGCCATGCTGATTGATTCGTAAGGTCAGGTCACTTATGTCGCCAAACTCGTCAACAGGGCGATCATTCAACTCCCACTCATCAATAAGATCTGGATCAAGCTCAACAATAGTGTCTTCGTTGGCTGCTTGTCTGGAAGATTTATCTTTGGTGGGCTCAGCCGCGGCTGGAGGAGTAGGGGAGGGGGTGACTTTACTTACATCTTGCTCGAAACGCTCTATAGCTGAAGGGGCGGAAGCATAGCTGGAAGATTCTTCTTTAGCTGATACGGTCTCGGCCTTCGCGTGCTCTGGCAATGTTTCTGCAGGTTGAGAGTCGGCGTAGGGCTTCTTTATCCGAGCCTGTGCGGCTGCACGCTTTTCCTCTCGCTTACGGTTGAGGTCATTGATAAAGTATCCCGCAATTCCAGGTATTGGGTGATCAGTCATCACTCAACTCCCTTGACCGCTTCGGCCTGTCTATTCCAGAGAAGTTTGAGATCATCGATAATTTCGTTGTTTACGGCGTCTATGATGTCGATGGCTCTCTGATACTGGCGACGGTTGTTCTTGCCTTTTACCTGGTCGTAAACAGAGGACATTTCGGCGCTAGCCTTTTCTATCTCTGCCGTCATGCTTACGACATTATTCAGTACGTACTCGCCATAGAGTTTGCGAATACGATTCTCAACAAGCGCAGAGCCTTTGTTCCCCGGATGCTTGGTAATAACGATGCGAAGATAATCAAGGCTCTTCTCTAGGGAGGCGAACAGAGAGGTCAAAGTGGTTGAAAGCATTACGAAGGAGGCGTGGTCGTAAGTACTGGGCGGTATCGGAATAAGTACGGCATTGCACGCAGCCATCGCGTTTAAGGAAGCTGCGCCCATATTCGGGCCGCAATCAAGCAGGATGATGTCGTAATCCTCCCGTACCACTTCAAGCGCTCTTGAGAGTCGCTCAGCTGGGACACCGAGCCTGTCTTCATTTTCACGGTCCGTGTAGAGAAACTCTAACGATTGGAGATGAAGATTGGACGGGACGAGGCGGATGCCCGGGAAGTAAGAATCGCAGATAACAGACTTAATGAGCTGCGGATCCTTGGTCATCGCATTATTAATGATATCGTCCGGACCCAGCTCCATATCTGGGATTAATGGTCCCAGGTTGAATGTTGTCGAGGCCTGTGGATCAAGATCCACAACTAAAACACGTAATCCATCAATGGCTGCTTTCTGCGCCAAATGTACTGTTGTAGTAGTTTTTGCTACTCCACCTTTGAAATTGCTAACTGCCAGGATGGCTGCCTGAGAACCTGTGGGCCGCTTGTATCGAGTACCATATTTTTCACGGAAGTAATTGATGTCATCCAGTGAGTACACCCACGCACCACGCGCATCTTTCTGACGGACATCCTGGTTCATTCGCAAACTGTTGGGATGACGACCAATTAGCTTGGCGGCTTCGGTAATGGACCAGATACGAGCCTGCTTTTGCTCTTCTGGGCTGATGATAGAAGTACGAAGAGATTCCAGTTCCTCGTTTCCCTCAGCTGAGAACTTTGCGAAAAGCTGCGCAGCATTCTCAACGCCCAGGACTATTGAGGAAAGAGGCTCTTTAGTGACATCTCTCATGCCGACTCACCTTAGCGTAATTGGTTAAAAATATATTCTTGATGATAGACAGAACGGCATTGGTAAGTAAAGCATAGATATGTGCTAATTACCTTACCAATGGCATTTAATAAGGACTATCGCAACATAAGGTTAGCCTGTGAAGGTCAGCCCCTTTGAAGTCCAGCCTTCATAACTGGTTAATCCGGGTACCAGAATGCATTGGCTTCCAAGATGTAGTTTATCTGAGGTTTGGCCCTAAATAATTGCTGACTGGCAGCAATTCATAAGACTGTTTTGCGAAATGGAAAACGAAAGTCCAGAAGCAACTACTTTGCCAGTTGCCTCCAGGAAAGCTTCAAACAATCGCATTGCGCAGACCGGAGACCGGAGACGAATAGACAGGGCGGTGATAGAGTCATCAGAGCGGTTTCCAACGTTAAAGTTTGATCACCTTATTGTCGTTAGCTGCCTGATATCCGGAATAGACGTTTCCCGCTATTTACCACTTTTGCGCGAAAAATCCTGTACTTCTAGTGCAGGGACGGATAGCACGGAAGGCGCAGCCTTCCTATAGCGGTCTGGCTTGCTGTTCAATGAATTTCTTTACTGCCGAAAGCGGGACCCCTCCCACGCTACCCGCAAATCGCTAGGACTTCATAGGGCATTGTGTTGATAGGCCTTGGTGACTAGTTCGGGATGCAACTGCTTCATGCGCCGACTAGACGTCCCTTTCAAGCTGTTAACCAGTTTAGGGAGAGGAACTTTCGGCGGGTACGTCACTAGCAAGTGAACATGATCTGCCTCCCCGTTAAACTCCAAAAGGTCTGCCTCAAAGTCTGGGCACACCTTCCAAAACAATACCTCTAGCGTCTCCAGATGTGCATTTGAAAAGATGCTTCCTCTATAAGACCAATGAGCATGAAGCTTAAATACACAGTGCCTACCTGTTCTAAGCCAGAATAGAAGCGCTGCGCGCTTCCCGCTTGTATCCCCGCCCGATTAGGCGAGGGTTTACGCGGAATTCTGCTAAAAACCGTAGCAACCAATTAACCATCTAGTTTTAAATCTAGAGGTGCGTTCATGGGTTAAGCACTTAACTATTAAACAAGGTCAACAGCCGTACATTACCTCCCTTTGTTTGCAAGGTTTTCACGGGCTGTGTGTTCCATTTGCTTAACATGTTCTGCGAGCTCAGGGGGGAGGGTGACAAAGACCGTAACCCACCCTGATGGCTTCGCTCCATACTTAACGTGCATCTCGTAGGTTTTTTTCACCATTTGCGACACAGCTTTTTCTGTAACATCCAGTTCTGCCGCTATATCCTTTTGTTTGCAACCTTCAACCAGGATCTGGCGCATCGCTTCTATGTTGGCAGGCTTCCAGCGCGCTCCGAAGTGTGGGCGCAGGAGGTCGAATTCCTCGGGTGATAGGGGTTCGCGTTTTCGCATCTGCTGGCCTCGGGTGCTCCATACCAACTCCATTTTGCTGGTTATTATCCAAGTTGCCGCTTGGAAAACACAGTATAAGGGAATTTATGTATTCAGAGGATATTTAAATTTACCCTTTCTGGCAAATCTACAGAATGCTATCCCGTTGTTTTCAACAATAATTTAATTTAAGTGATATCAGTTTAACCATTCCTGTAGCTACAGATAACATAAAACTGTTTAGGAATTAGCGATGCATTGTTCACAGCTCTTATCCCTATCCTTAAAAAAAAAGAAAGAAATAAGGATCTTGGTTAAAGAAGGTTAAAGCGGTTAAGGACTTATCTATAGGTATAAGCTATTGATTTATATGGGATTTTTTAGGGCGCTACAGAATGCTATCCCGATGAAACAGAACGCTATCCCGACTCAAGACTTATAAGCTGTCAGAAGAAGGGCAGGGTAGGGCGCGAATAGAAGGAGCGTTCCGATAGGTCTTTTCAGATTCCGCAGCAGAACGCTCTGCTTGTCACTCAGGCTACAGCTTTTCCCATGCAGCTTGCTCCTGATCGCGGGTGCTCATTTCTAACCGCTGATCCTTGATGATCTCAAGCCGGGCCAGCTCATCCAAAGCCTTGGTAAGCGCACCCCGAAACTTGTAAAGAGGGCTGCTGTAGCACATCCACTCTCTCAGATAGTGCAAGCCGATGCGGTGGGTACTCTTCTGGTGGGTAGAAATGTAGTTTTGAAGCCATTTGGCCATATCGCGCTGCTTGGCGATAGCCAGACGTTTGTCCCAGTCCACCAGGCCGAACTGATGGTTCTTGAACAGCTCAATGACCCTTGGATCCAGACGTAGATAGTACTGATCGACAGTCTCATCGAGGTCATAACCTGCGATGAGATGGAAAAGCCTTTCTCTGGTCTTTCCTTCCTTTTCGCCTTCAATTCTGATTGGGCCAGCTTCGATCTCAAGTGCTCCCAGGGATAACCTGCGGATGCTCTCGTGCAGCCATTTGTAATCTCCCTTCCCTGTGCTTCTTCCCATCGAGCGCAAGAACGCGCCCCGATTGATAAAGAAGTTGGTACCGACGGGGTGTTTCTTTTGCTCAGCCAGCGCTTGCATGAATACGTCAGAATCCGCCATATCAAGCTGCCTGCCGGTGTAGAAAATTTTTATGTCACTTCGGCCAGCAATCAATTCCCTGTCATAGAGGGGACGATTACCGGCTGCGATAGGCGCAAAGAGTGAAGTTCTTGCCAGCGTATTAGGGATGGCTCGCTCTGCTTCCCCATAAAGTGGCAACATCAACTGATACTGAGATGCTTCCAGGTCAGGAGCAACAACATCGGGTTTCTCGCTGGATAGCTTTTCCTTTTTAAGTAAGGGCGTCTTCGGCTGGGATGGCTCTGCTTCCGAAAGCTCAGTGTTGTCGGTGACAGTACTTTTCCTTGCTGCTGCTTTTAGCTGCATGACAATTATGCGAGCGGCATTCCCTGTTGCTTTCGGAGTCATAGCATGATCCCACGGTCTATCCAGATCGAACTTGGTCGTGTTGTGATTCTGCACGTATCATTGCACTTAGTCATAACTTTTACTTGAGATACCTCGTACTTCAAGTCCGCAGCGCGCAAGGCCCCTTTTATCGCTTCCTGCTGATGACCAATTTCTATCTCACATCAAGTTTTGTATGTTGTAAGGCATGACTAAACGCGCCTACAAATACCGGTTCCACTCAACAGCTGAACAAGCAGAGCTGCTTGCAAAGACGTTTGGCTGCGTGCGTTTGGTCTACAACACCCTGCTTCGCTGGCGCACCGATGCGTTCAAAAGGAGCAGCAGAAAATTGGCTATGCCGCTGCTAGTGCCTATCTGACCGCCCTCAAGAAGCAGCCGGAACTGGCGTTCCTGAATGAGGTTTCTTGCGTCCCTCTTCAACAGTCCCTGCGCCACCAGCAGAGTGCGTTCAAGAACTTTTTTGAAGGACGGGCCAGGTACCCTACCTTCAAGAAAAAGCGAAACCATCAATCGGCAGAGTTTACGGCATCAGCATTCAAGTATCAGGATGGCAAATTATACTTGGCCAAGAGCACCGAGCCATTGGCGATCAGATGGAGTCGCGCCCTGCCGTCTGCCCCTTCTACCGTGACGGTTTCAAGGGATGCCGCCGGGCGCTACTTCGTCTCGTGCCTGTGTGAATTCGAATCTCAAGCCTTGCCCGTCACGCCGAAAATAGTCGGCATCGATATGGACCTTAAGGACTTGTTTGTCACCTCCGACGGCATGCACACTAGAAATGCTCGCCATACAGCCAAATACGCCTCCCGGCTGGCATTGGCACAACGCCGTCTGAGCCGTAAGGAGCTTGGCTCTGCCAATCGAGCCAAGGCCCGCCAGAAGGTTGCGAGGATTTACGCCAGGATCGCTGATTGCCGACTCGACGGTTTGCACAAGCTGTCACGCAGACCCATCAACGAAAACCAAGTGGTCTGTGTCGAAAATCTTGCTGTAAAAAACATGATCAGAAATCCCAGACTGAGCAAAGCCATCGCCGACGCGGGTTGGGGTGAACTGGTCCGTCAGCTGCAATACAAGGGCGCCTGGGCAGGCAGGCAAGTGGTCGCCATAGACCGCTCGTTTCCCAGCTCAAAGCGTTGTTCTGGCTGCGGGTTTGTAATGGACTCGATGCCGCTTAGTGTCCGCTCTTGGGTTTGCCCTCAATGCAAGGCAGAACATGACCGCGACGTGAATGCCGCCCTTAATATCAAAGCGGCCGGGCTGGTCGTGTTAGCCCTTGGAGCGAATGTAAGCGGCAGAGGTCAAGTACCTGTGTCCTGTTCGCAGTGAATTGGGAATCTCCGTCCTTTAGGGCGGGGAGCAGTCGAAACTATTACCGACTCCGTAGTTGTGACCAGAAGCCCTGTTCCGGTTGCCGCCGAACGGAGCTTTGCTTTTTTGCCCTAAAAAACCCTGCAGCGCCAGTTTAGGTAAACTTTTATGGTAAGTATAGAGAAGTATAAACCTTGATTGCAGGATATGGCGCACTACCGGAGGGTTTGTAAGCACAGGAATTGTTTTCTGTTGCTACAAAAGCATCAAAAGTGTTGGCCTTGAATGCTATCAGCCGTGCCAAAACCTTCACGTACAGCTACGATATTGCCTAATCGGATACTACAGAGAGAATCAGTGGACGCAATCGACGAGCATCAGCTTTTTGATTTTGCGCGTAACGGTGCAATTTCTCATATGACCATGCAGGAAATGGAGCCTGGCCGGTATTGTCTGGTGGTTGCGCTTACATGGCGGACAACAGGGGAGTGTGTTCTTTATAACGCGCGTAAGTCACCCAGGACGTGGGCCAACCTCAATACGCTGGCTGAATATATCCGCAGGCTCGAGGGTCCACGCGCACCTATCATTCTGGAATTGTATTCGGCGGAGGAAGAGAGCTAAACGATGTACAGCCTGTACATCGATCGTTCCGATGTCTTTTTAGAAAGTACATTCTGTACATTGTAATACCAGCCTGTATGAAGCAATATCCCATTAGTCTCCCCCTGAAACCCCTCCCATGAGCCTTTTTCCTTCCTTTTTCTTTTTTTTTCTTTTCCTACATCTTTCCTTCTTTAGGGGCGGTTGGTTGGGGAGGGGGATTTCGATGTATAAGACATACGGCTGGTATTATGGATGTATAGAATGTACAAAGTGACCGTACTTTAATACTACTAGCTTACCCGCTATAGATTCTGATTCATCCTGCTACGCCCTTTTATGCGAGTTCTGAAAAAGTACCTGCGCGGAGATTTTGTGCTAAATAAAAGGTGTTTAAAGTACGCAAATGACCCTACGCATGTCATACCCCACAATAACGTTATTTCATGTGACCTCGATTGAAAGGGCGCGAAGTATTATGGCCTCCCAGCAGTTCAAGCCGGTAGACCATGCACCTCATTGCTCCGATTCAGGCTTGAACGCAGGCATTGTTGGCGAGCCTCTATCAAGCCAGCAATACGAGCACCATGGTGCAAAGTTGATAATGGAATGGTCAGTCCCCGTTATTAGTGGTGCAATCAGGGGCAACCCATTTCCTTTGCCTATAGATACCTTGTACAACGCTCAACCATGGCGTGTTGTCGTTTCTCACGGTACAACTCAATACCTAAGAGCAGTCGACATCCAGTGTTCTGATAAGGCATTGATGGAAGACGCAAGACATCCCTGGTATTGCCTCACCGAGGGGATGCAGGAGCGATAGAGGCTTAGTGAACTCAAAAAGCGCAGAAATAGCATCAAGCGGCTGGTCAAAGATAAACCCAGCATCTGCGTCAAACCTTAGCGCAAAGGATAACGACTTATGGGGCTATCATTAAGCAAGCGTATCGCACTCTCTCATGACCTACGCAAAGTAGGGGTAGCGGGCATTTCTATTGGCATCGTCAGCCTGTTGTTTATGAGCCAGCTTGCTGAAATCGGTCTTGGCTCGTATTGGCTTTCGGGCCTGGCACTGGCCTTAGGACTGGTGGCATGGATAGCAGGGTTGGCGCTCACGGCTTCTGTGAAAGGGGCCTGAACAGAACGGCTAAAGCTTCTTGCGTTCGCGCCGATAACCTTAATATCCACGAGGTCTCGTGCGAATGGTCCGGTACATCGTTCAGAGAATCTTTAGCCCCTTATTGAACTGAACTGACCCCCGAATGTTGGACACAACCTTCGGGGTTCTTTATGGCGAAGTACTCGCTTCACTTCAAACGCCAGGTCGTCAGAGATTACCTGGAAAGCGCTG
>NZ_BMNW01000025.1 GCF_014646755.1 Pseudomonas asuensis
AACCTTGGTCAGGGCTGCGGTCAGCGTTGTCTTACCATGGTCGACGTGGCCGATGGTGCCGACGTTGACGTGCGGTTTGTTACGTTCAAATTTTTCTTTAGCCACGAGTATAAACCCCTACTAGAAAGCGTTTATTAAGCTTGTTTCTTGATAATAGCATCGGCGATGTTCGATGGCGCTTCAGCGTACTTAGCAAACTCCATGGAGTAGCTAGCACGACCTTGAGACATGGAACGCACATCTGTAGCGTAGCCAAACATCTCGCCCAGCGGAACCTCAGCACGAATTACCTTGCCGGATACAGTGTCTTCCATACCCTGGATAAGGCCGCGACGACGGTTCAGGTCACCCATAACGTCACCCATGTAGTCCTCAGGTGTTACCACCTCGACTTTCATGATTGGCTCGAGTAGAACAGCACCACCCTTCTGAGTCAGCTGCTTAGTTGCCATCGAAGCGGCAATCTTGAACGCCATCTCGTTGGAATCGACGTCATGATAAGAGCCGTCGAATACAGTCGCCTTCAGACCAAGCAGCGGATAACCGGCAACAATACCGTTTTTCATCTGCTCTTCGATACCCTTCTGAATAGCAGGAATGTATTCCTTCGGAATCACACCACCCACTACCTCACTGGTAAACTCGAGGCCTTCCTGACCTTCGTCAGCCGGAGCAAAACGAATCCAGCAATGACCGAACTGACCACGACCGCCAGACTGGCGAACGAACTTACCTTCGATTTCGCACTTATTACGAATAGTTTCGCGGTATGCAACTTGAGGCTTACCGATGTTGGCTTCAACACCGAACTCACGCTTCATACGATCGACCAGAATATCCAGGTGCAACTCACCCATACCGGAAATAATGGTCTGCCCCGACTCTTCGTCAGTCTTAACACGGAAAGACGGGTCTTCCTGTGCCAGCTTACCTAGGGCAATACCCATTTTTTCTTGGTCAGCCTTGGTTTTCGGCTCAACCGCTACCGAAATCACAGGCTCAGGGAAGTCCATACGCTCCAGGATAATCGGCTTTTCCAGTGAGCAAAGCGTGTCACCAGTAGTGACATCTTTCATACCGATTAGAGCAGCGATATCGCCTGCACGTACTTCTTTGATCTCTTCGCGAGTGTTTGCATGCATCTGCACCATACGACCCACGCGCTCTTTCTTACCCTTAACAGAGTTCAGAATAGAGTCACCAGAGTTTAGGACGCCAGAGTAAACGCGCGCGAAAGTCAGAGTACCAACGAAGGGGTCAGTAGCAATCTTGAACGCCAGAGCCGAGAAAGGCTCAGCGTCATCAGCATGACGCTCATCTTCCTGCTCTTCATTGTCCGGATGAACACCCTTGATCGCAGGAATTTCAGTCGGAGCCGGCAAGAATTCAATTACAGCATCAAGAACCAGAGGAACGCCCTTATTCTTGAACGAGGAGCCACAGACAGCCGGAACAATTTCACAAGCAATGGTACGCTGACGCAGGCCAGCTTTGATCTCATCGATCGACAGCTCACCGCCTTCCAGATACTTGTTCATCAGCTCTTCGTTGGCTTCAGCAGCAGCTTCAACCATGTTGGAGCGCCACTCTTCGGCCAGATCCTGAAGCTCCGCAGGAATTTCTTCCTCGCGGTAAGACATGCCCTGATCGTCATCATTCCAGAAGATTGCTTTCATTTTCAGCAGATCAATCTGACCCTGAAAATTATCTTCAGCACCGATAGCCAATTGAACCGGAACAGGCGTATGACCTAAGCGCTTCTTGATCTGCTCAATCACACGAAGGAAGTTAGCGCCAGCGCGATCCATCTTGTTGACATAAACAATACGAGGCACACCGTATTTGTTAGCCTGACGCCATACGGTTTCAGACTGCGGCTCAACACCAGAAGTGCCGCAGAATACAACCACAGCACCATCCAGCACGCGCAAAGAGCGTTCAACTTCAATAGTGAAGTCAACGTGACCGGGGGTATCGATGATGTTTACGCGATAATTGTCGTACTGCTTGGTGGAGCCTGACCAGAACGCAGTAGTGGCAGCAGAAGTAATGGTAATACCACGCTCCTGCTCCTGAACCATCCAGTCCATGGTAGCTGCGCCGTCATGAACCTCACCCATTTTATGGTTCACGCCGGTGTAGAACAGAATTCGCTCCGTTGTAGTCGTTTTACCTGCGTCCACGTGGGCACAGATACCGATATTACGGTAGCGATTAATTGAAGTAGTACGAGCCACGATAAGGTCCTCGCTTGATTAGAAGCGGTAGTGCGAGAAGGCCTTGTTGGCCTCTGCCATGCGGTGCACATCTTCGCGCTTCTTGACTGCGGCGCCCTTGCCTTCGAATGCATCCATGAGCTCTCCCGCCAGGCGCAGAGCCATGGACTTCTCACCACGCTTACGCGCGGAGTCCACCAGCCAGCGCATGGCCAGAGCATTGCGACGGGACGGACGAACTTCGACCGGCACCTGGTAGGTAGCACCGCCTACACGGCGGGACTTTACTTCGACCAGCGGAGCGATGGCGTCGAGCGCTTTTTCGAAAACTTCCAGGGGATCGGCATTCTTGGAACGCTCTTTGACCTTGTCCAAAGCACCATAAACGATACGCTCAGCAACGGCTTTCTTACCGCTTTCCATCACGTGGTTCATGAACTTGGCCAGGATCTGGCTTCCGTATTTTGGATCGTCAAGTATTTCGCGCTTGGCCGCTACACGACGTCTTGGCATTGATAAGCCCTCAAAACGGTCTTCAGGTTAGCTCAGAACTGTAACATTGAGGTTACGTCTGACCTTACTCTTATCGACTCGAACAAAAGAATAGATTACTTCGGACGCTTCGCGCCGTATTTGGAACGACCCTGCTTACGGTCTTTAACACCAGAGGTGTCCAGAGAGCCGCGAACATGCCGAGTTTGGCTTCTTAGGGGTAGTTGTATATACGCGGGTGCAAACACCACGACGTTGCGGGCAGTTTTGCAGCGCAGGCACGTCGCTCTTCTCGACGAGACGCTTGCGCGGCTTACGCACCAGCTGGTTGATAGTTGCCATCTATAGCTCCACTGATTGTCTTACGACACAAACGAAATGGCAGGACCATGGGCCCTGCCAATTTTCGGGGTACGAAAGTCTAAAGAGGTTCTCCCGTACCGTCAATACGAAGCCCTGACCACTCAGCCAAGGCTTCGCTTGATTTACTACTTAACTACCACTTGAGTTAAGCGCTTCTGTCAAAGCGGCTTCTGCCTCACTTGCGCTTACACGCTGAGGCTTGCCGATCTCACGCTGACGCTTACGCTCACTGTGATAAGCCAGACCAGTACCCGCTGGGATCAATCGACCCACAACCACGTTCTCCTTCAAGCCGCGCAGGAAGTCACGCTTACCTGTTACCGCTGCTTCAGTCAGAACGCGCGTTGTTTCCTGGAAGGAAGCTGCCGAAATAAAGGACTCTGTCGACAGAGATGCCTTTGTAATGCCCAGCAATACGCGCTCGTACTTGGAAGTAAACTTATCACCTGCGACTAGACGCTCGTTTTCTTCAAGCACCTGAGTCAACTCCATCTGGTCACCCTTGATGAAGCTTGAATCACCGACCTCACTCACCTCAACCTTACGCAGCATCTGGCGCAAAATGGTCTCAATGTGCTTATCGTTGATCTTCACACCCTGCAAGCGATATACATCCTGAATTTCATTAACGATGTATTTCGCCAGTGCACTTACACCCAACAGCCGGAGGATATCATGCGGGTTGCTTGGACCATCGGAGATAACTTCACCGCGACTTACCTGTTCACCCTCAAAGACGTTCAGGTGGCGCCACTTTGGAATCAGCTCTTCATACGGTTCGCTGCCATCAGTAGGTGTAATTACCAAGCGGCGCTTGCCTTTGGTTTCCTTACCGAAAGAAATCGTACCGCTGATCTCAGCAAGAATTGCTGGCTCCTTCGGTCGACGCGCCTCGAACAGGTCAGCTACGCGCGGCAGACCACCCGTAATATCACGAGTCTTGGACGTTTCCTGCGGGATACGTGCAATGACGTCACCTACACGGACCTTAGCCCCATCGTTCAGGTTAACCAGCGCATTTGGTGGCAAGAAATACTGAGCGGGCACATCAGTACCTGGCAACAGCAAATCACGGCCATTGGCATCGATCAACTTCACTGCTGGCCGGATATCCTTGCCAGAGCTCGGACGATCCTTAATATCCAGCACTTCAATGTTCGTCAGACCCGTTAATTCGTCGGTTTGACGCTTGATCGTGATCCCTTCTTCCATGCCCACAAAGGCCACGGTGCCATCCATCTCGGTTACGATCGGGTGAGTGTGCGGGTCCCACTTAGCTACTACCGCACCCGCATCAACCTTATCGCCTTCCTTAACGGAAATTACCGCACCGTACGGCAAACGATAGCGCTCACGCTCACGACCAAAATCATCTGCAATAGCCAGCTCACCAGAGCGGGATACAGCTACCAGCGCACCATCAGCACGCTCTACATGCTTCAAGTTATGCAGGCGAATAGTGCCGCCATTCTTCACTTGAACATTGTCTGCAGCAGACGTCCGGCTGGCTGCACCACCAATGTGGAAGGTACGCATAGTCAGCTGAGTACCGGGCTCACCAATCGACTGAGCCGCAATTACACCTACTGCTTCACCGATATTTACACGGTGACCGCGAGCTAGATCACGACCGTAGCACGTGGCACAGATACCATGACGGGTCTCACAGGTAATCGGAGAGCGGACCACCACTTCGTCAACACTGTTGAGTTCGAGAAACTCGACCCAGCGCTCATCTACCAATGTGCCAGCCGGAACAATGACTTCGTTATCCGCACCCGGCTTGAATACATCGTGCGCAATGGTTCGGCCCAATACGCGCTCACCCAAAGGCTCAACCACATCGCCGCCTTCAATGTGCGGCGTCATAACCAAGCCATGCTCAGTACCGCAATCGACTTCGGTTACAACCAGATCTTGCGCAACATCAACCAGACGACGAGTCAGGTAACCTGAGTTGGCCGTCTTCAAGGCAGTATCCGCTAGACCTTTACGTGCACCGTGAGTAGAAATGAAGTACTGCAGTACGTTCAAACCTTCACGGAAGTTTGCAGTAATCGGTGTTTCGATGATGGAGCCGTCTGGCTTGGCCATCAAGCCACGCATACCGGCTAGCTGACGAATCTGCGCAGCAGAGCCCCGCGCGCCCGAGTCAGCCATCATGTACATGGAGTTGAATGACTCCTGATCGACTTCATTACCCTCACGATCAATAACTTTCTCTTTCGAGAGATTAGTCATCATCGCTTTGGATACTTCGTCGTTGGCTTTCGACCACAAGTCGATCACCTTGTTGTACTTCTCGCCTTGCGTAACCAAACCAGAGGCATACTGGCTTTCGATCTCTTTTACTTCAGACGTAGCCGCATCAATGATACGAGCCTTCTCGTCTGGAATAACGAAGTCATTTACACCGATCGAAACCCCTGAAAGAGTCGAATAAGCAAAGCCGGTGTACATGAGCTGGTCAGCGAAGATGACAGTATCTTTCAAACCGACCACGCGATAGCAATGGTTGATCAGCTTGGAGATTGCCTTTTTCTTCATAGACTGATTTACAACGTCGAACGGCAAGCCCGCAGGAACAACCTGGAACAGTAGCGCACGACCCACTGTCGTATCAACGATGCGCGTATTGCTGACGACAGAGCCGTCTTTTTGCTTCACCTTCTCGTTAATACGAACCTTGATCTTGGCATGCAGTGCAGCTTCGCCAGCACGGAATACCCGGTCAACCTCTTGCAGGTCAGCAAATACACGACCTTCGCCTTTAGCATTAATAGCCTCACGCGTCATGTAATACAGACCCAACACAACGTCCTGCGACGGCACGATGATTGGCTCACCGTTAGCAGGCGACAGGATGTTGTTGGTCGACATCATCAACGCACGAGCTTCAAGCTGAGCCTCCAGGGTCAGCGGCACGTGAACCGCCATCTGGTCACCGTCAAAGTCAGCGTTGTAAGCCGCACACACTAACGGATGCAACTGAATCGCCTTACCTTCGATTAGTACGGGCTCGAACGCCTGGATACCTAACCGGTGCAATGTCGGAGCACGATTTAGCAGAACAGGGTGCTCGCGGATGACTTCAGCAAGAACGTCCCAAACTTCAGGCAATTCACGCTCAACCATCTTTTTGGCGGCCTTAATAGTGGTCGCCATACCGCGGGCTTCCAGCTTGCCAAAGATGAACGGCTTGAATAGTTCCAATGCCATTTTCTTAGGCAGGCCACACTGATGCAGACGCAAGGTAGGACCTACGGTAATTACCGAACGTCCAGAGTAGTCTACGCGCTTGCCCAGCAGGTTCTGACGGAAGCGGCCCTGCTTACCCTTGATCATATCGGCCAGCGATTTCAACGGACGCTTGTTAGAGCCCGTGATAGCTCGACCGCGACGACCATTATCCAGCAATGCGTCAACCGCTTCCTGCAGCATGCGCTTTTCGTTACGCACGATAATGTCAGGCGCTGACAAATCGAGCAGGCGCTTTAGACGATTGTTACGGTTAATAACGCGTCGATAAAGATCATTTAGATCAGACGTTGCGAAACGGCCACCATCCAACGGTACCAAAGGACGCAAGTCCGGTGGCAGAACAGGCAGCACAGTCATTACCATCCATTCAGGCTTGTTGCCGGAGCCTTGGAAGGCCTCCATCAGCTTCAAGCGCTTGGATAGCTTCTTGATCTTGGTTTCGGAATTGGTTTGCGGAATTTCCTCGCGCAGGCGACCAATCTCATGCTCTAGATCAATACCGCCCAGCAGCTCGAATACCGCCTCGGCGCCCATACGGGCATCGAAGTCATCACCGAACTCCTCAAGGGCTTCAAAATACTGCTCATCATTGAGCAATTGGTATTTTTCGAGCGTAGTCATGCCTGGATCGATGACAACGTAGCTCTCGAAGTAGAGTACGCGTTCGATATCACGCAGGGTCATGTCCAACAGCAAGCCGATACGGGACGGTAACGACTTCAAAAACCAAATGTGTGCAACTGGAGAAGCCAGCTCAATGTGCCCCATGCGCTCACGGCGCACCTTAGCCAGAGCAACTTCTACACCGCACTTTTCGCATATAACGCCACGATGCTTGAGGCGCTTGTACTTTCCACACAAGCACTCATAGTCTTTTACCGGGCCAAAGATCTTGGCGCAGAAAAGACCATCACGCTCAGGCTTGAACGTACGGTAATTGATGGTCTCTGGCTTTTTAACTTCACCAAAGGACCAAGAGCGGATCATCTCAGGCGAAGCCAGACCGATACGAATGGCATCGAACTCTTCGAGTTGACCCTGGTTTTTCAACAGATTCAGCAAGTCTTTCAAGGCCTTTCCTCCTCACGGACCAGGCATGACCGCCTTGACGGCCATGCCCTTTTAGCGTCGCGTGTTATTCGGTTTCCAATTCGATATCGATACCGAGCGAGCGAATTTCCTTGATCAGTACGTTGAAGGACTCCGGCATGCCGGCCTCCATACGATGATCTCCGTCCACGATGTTTTTGTACATCTTGGTTCGGCCATTCACATCGTCCGACTTGACTGTCAGCATTTCCTGAAGGGTGTAAGCGGCACCATAAGCTTCTAGGGCCCAGACCTCCATCTCCCCGAAACGCTGTCCGCCGAACTGCGCCTTACCACCCAACGGCTGCTGGGTAACCAGGCTGTACGATCCCGTGGAACGGGCATGCATCTTGTCATCGACCAAGTGGTTAAGCTTCAGCATATACATGTAACCGACGGTAACCGGACGCTCGAACTGGTTGCCGGTACGGCCATCGAACAAACGCATCTGCCCGCTTTCTGGCAGATCGGCCAATTTCAACATAGCCTTGATTTCGCGCTCCTTCGCACCGTCGAAGACTGGTGTAGCCATTGGCACACCACCACGCAGGTTATTAGCCAGACGCAGTACTTCTTCGTCGCTCAGCTCATCCAGGTTCTCCTGACGTCCGCCGATCTCGTTATAGAGCTCATGCAGGAAACCACGTAACTCAGCCACTTTACGCTGCTCTTCGAGCATACGATTGATCTTCTCGCCCAACCCCTTGGCAGCAAGGCCCAGGTGCGTTTCAAGAATCTGACCAACGTTCATCCGCGAAGGAACGCCTAGCGGGTTCAGTACGATATCGACCGGAGTACCTATCTCATCATAAGGCATGTCTTCAACCGGCATGATCACCGATACAACACCCTTGTTACCATGACGACCGGCCATCTTATCGCCAGGCTGGATACGGCGACGGATTGCCAGATAAACCTTCACGATCTTCAAGACGCCAGGCGCAAGGTCATCGCCCTGCTGCAGCTTACGCTTCTTGTCTTCGAACTTATCATCCAAGAGCTGACGGCGATCAGACAAATAGGCTTGCGCCTTTTCTAATTGCTCATTGTGAGCATCTTCTGCCATGCGCAATTTGAACCACTGGCCGCGCTCCAGACCGTCAAGATACTCGTCTGTAATAACAGAACCCTTCTTGACGTTTGGACCACCATCAGCTATCTGACCCACTAGAGCCTGGCGCAGACGCTCAAAGGTAGCACCTTCGACGATACGAAACTCTTCGTTCAAGTCCTTGCGAATTTCGTCGAGCTGAGACTTCTCGATTGCCAATGCACGAGAATCACGCTCTACGCCGTCACGGGTAAAGACCTGCACATCAATAACTGTACCCTTGGTACCAGTAGGCACACGCAGCGAAGTATCTTTAACATCGGACGCTTTTTCACCAAAGATAGCACGCAGCAGTTTCTCTTCAGGCGTTAGCTGAGTTTCGCCTTTCGGCGTTACCTTACCAACAAGAATGTCACCTGCCTGTACTTCGGCACCAACATAAACGATACCGGCCTCGTCGAGCTTGTTAAGCGCGGCCTCGCCCACGTTCGGAATGTCAGACGTAATTTCTTCTGGGCCGAGCTTGGTATCACGAGCCACACAGGTCAATTCCTGAATGTGAATCGTAGTGAAACGGTCTTCCTGTACAACACGCTCAGACAAAAGGATCGAGTCTTCGAAGTTGAAGCCATTCCATGTCATAAACGCAACGCGCATGTTCTGACCCAAGGCCAGCTCACCCATATCAGTCGACGGACCGTCGGCCAGGATGTCGCCACGCGCAATAACATCACCCTTGTTTACCAGCGGACGCTGATTAATACATGTATTCTGGTTGGAACGAGTGTATTTAGTCAGGTTATAGATATCTACACCTGCCTCTCCCGTTTCAACTTCTGCATTAGCCACCCGTACCACGATACGACTCGCATCGACCGAATCGATTACACCACCTCGACGAGCAACAACGCAGACGCCAGAATCGCGCGCTACGTTACGCTCCATCCCAGTCCCTACCAGCGGCTTGTCCGAACGCAGAGTCGGCACTGCCTGACGCTGCATGTTCGACCCCATCAGAGCACGGTTGGCGTCATCGTGCTCAAGGAACGGAATCAGCGAGGCAGCAACAGAAACAACCTGCTTAGGCGAAACGTCCATTAACGTTACGTCTTCTGGGCTTTTAACCGTGAATTCGTTTTGATGACGGACCGCTACGAGCTCGTCAACCAAACGATTGTTCTCATCCAAAGCAGCAGAGGCCTGCGCAATCACATGGTTGGCTTCTTCAATTGCAGACAAGAACACGATTTCATCGGTCGCAACGGCATCCTTAACTACACGGTAAGGACTTTCCAGAAATCCGTACTGATTCGTGCGCGCATAAGTAGCCAGCGAGTTGATCAGTCCGATGTTCGGACCTTCCGGGGTTTCGATCGGGCACACACGACCGTAGTGAGTCGGGTGAACGTCACGAACCTCAAAGCCAGCACGCTCACGAGTCAAACCACCCGGGCCGAGTGCAGAAACACGGCGTTTGTGCGTAATCTCGGACAATGGGTTGTTCTGGTCCATGAACTGAGACAGCTGGCTGGAGCCAAAGAATTCCTTGATCGCAGCAGCAACTGGCTTTGCATTGATCAGGTCTTGCGGCATCAACCCTTCACTTTCTGCCATCGACAGACGTTCCTTGACCGCACGCTCAACACGCACAAGGCCAACACGGAACTGGTTCTCAGCCATTTCCCCTACGCAACGCACACGGCGGTTACCCAGGTGGTCGATATCGTCAACAATACCTTTACCGTTCCGAATATCTACCAGCGTCTTAAGCACATCAACAATATCTTCGCGGCTCAGTACGCCCTGACCTTCGATCTCGTCACGACCGATGCGGCGATTGAACTTCATACGACCAACCGCAGACAGGTCGTAACGTTCAGCACTGAAGAACAGATTGTTAAACAGCGTCTCGGCAGCTTCCTTGGTTGGCGGCTCGCCTGGGCGCATCATGCGGTAGATTTCAACCAACGCTTCTAGCTGATTGGTTGTGGAGTCAATCTTCAGCGTATCGGAAATAAATGGGCCGCAATCAATGTCGTTGGTATATAACGTTTCGATACGAACAACATTTGCCTTTGCAATTTTTGCCAGCATATCGAGGGTGAGCTCGGTATTGCACTCGGCAATAATTTCACCTGTAGCTGGGTGCACGATCACCTTGGCAGTGGTACGGCCAATAACGTAATCGAACGGTACTTCCAGTTCAGTGATACCTGCTTTTTCAAGCTGGTTAATGTGGCGCGCAGTAACACGGCGCCCCTGCTCCACAATCACCTTGCCAGCATCATCTTTGATATCAAAGCTGGCAATTTCACCACGCAGACGCTGCGGTACTAATTCCAGATTCAGGGTTTCGCCCTTGATATGGAATACGTTGGTGTCGTAGAAAGTATCCAGTACTTCTTCTGTACCGTAGCCAAGCGCACGTAGCAGAACGGTCGCTGGCAACTTGCGGCGACGATCGATACGAACGAATACGCTATCCTTCGGGTCAAACTCAAAGTCTAACCAAGAGCCGCGGTAAGGAATAATACGAGCAGAGTACAGCAGCTTGCCAGAGCTATGAGTCTTACCACGGTCGTGGTCAAAGAAGACACCAGGCGAGCGATGCAACTGAGAAACGATGACACGCTCGGTACCGTTAATAACGAAGGTACCGTTTTCTGTCATCAGGGGAATTTCCCCCATGTAAACTTCTTGCTCCTTAATGTCTTTGATCGCCTTGTTAGAGGACTCACGATCAAAAATAATCAGGCGCACTTTAACTCGCAGCGGGACAGCAAAAGTCACACCACGTAGAACACATTCTTTAACATCAAATGCTGGCTCGCCAAGGCGATAGCCAACATATTCCAAGGCAGCATTGCCGGAATAACTGATAATCGGGAAAACGGACTTGAAGGCCGCGTGTAAACCGATATCGCGGAACTGATCTTTGCCTGCGCCCGCCTGCAGGAATTCGCGATACGAATCCAGCTGGATAGCCAATAGATACGGCACGTCCATAACGTGCGGCAACTTGCTAAAGTCCTTGCGGATACGTTTTTTCTCAGTGTATGAGTAAGCCATCAGCGTTCCCCAGCTTGGTCACCTGCTTGTTTGGCCTCTCCGACGGGAGCAGCCGGAAAATCTTGCAAACGTTACCGTTTGCGCCATCACCTATGATGGCCTTCTTTATTTCTATTTGATCACAAACCCGACCGGGTCGCATCGAAACAGAAAAAGGCCGGTGGCTATTGCCACCAGCCATCAGCCGAACTTTAACGCTCAGGCTGTAGACGCAATGTCTGAGCTTACTTAAGCTCGACCTTGGCGCCAGCTTCTTCCAGAGACTTCTTGGCAGCCTCGGCTTCCTCTTTGGAAACGCCTTCTTTAACTACGCCAGGCGCGCCGTCAACTACTGCCTTGGCTTCTTTCAGGCCCAGACCAGTCAGTTCACGAACAACTTTAATAACGTTCACTTTCTTGTCACCAGCTTCGGTCAACATGATAGTGAACTCAGTCTGCTCTTCAGCAGCAGGAGCGGCACTAGCCGGACCAGCAGCTACAGCGGCAGCAGCAGTTACACCGAACTTCTCTTCCATCGCCTTGATCAGTTCGACCACTTGCATGACGGACATTTCGGATACGGCGTTGATGATGTCTTCGTTGGTCAGAGCCATGACTCTAATTCCTGTATCGTTTAGGGGCTTCGTAGCCACTAGAATTAAACAAAAAAGCGAGAAAGTAGATGCTTAGCCTTAGGCTGCAGCAGATTCTTTCTGGTCGCGAATAGCTGCCAGAGTACGAGCCAGCTTGCTGGTTGCGCCCTGGATAACACTCATCAGCTGAGACACAGCCTCGTCGTAAGTTGGCAGAGTTGCCAGTACGTCGATCTGGTTAGCTGGGATCAGCTTGCCTTCAAACGCGGCTGCCTTGATCTCGAACTTGTCCTGGCCCTTAGCAAATTCCTTGAAAATACGAGCAGCAGCGCCCGGATGTTCGTTAGAGAAAGCAATCAGGGTCGGGCCTTTGAACGCGTCGTTCAGTACATCAAAAGATGTACCTTCAACAGCGCGACGCAGCAGTGTGTTACGCACAACTTTCACGTAAACACCAGCCGCACGGGCCTCTTTACGGAGTCCGGTCATTGCACCTACAGTCACGCCACGGGCATCAGCCACAACAGCAGACAGGGCACTTTGGGCAGCCTCGTTGACTTCAGCGACGATAGCCTTCTTGTCTTCGAGTTTAATTGCCACGGGTTTTACTCCTGGATGTTACCGTATCGCCCAGCCTAAGCTGGACGTCGTTTTGGTGTCTGACTCGGTAACCGAATCGGGAGCACCATCTGCGTAGGCTTAATTTAAGACTTTCGTCACCTACGGTCTTGGACAGCCCCCGCCAGGCAGGGACCCCAATAAGAGAGCGAAGCAATGCTTCGCTCGTATCACTTAAGCTTCCAGAGAAGCCTGATCAATCTGCAGACCTGGCCCCATAGTGGTGCTCAGAGTCACGCGCTTGACATAGATACCTTTAGAGGAAGAGGGCTTAAGTCTCTTCAGGTCAGCCAACAGCGCTTCAACGTTCTGCTTGAGCTTGACAGGTTCGAAATCAACCTTACCAACAGAAGCGTGGATAATGCCGTTCTTGTCAGTACGGAAGCGTACCTGACCGGCCTTTGCATTCTTGACAGCGGTAACAACGTCCGGAGTCACAGTACCAACCTTAGGGTTAGGCATCAGACCACGAGGACCAAGGATCTGACCCAACTGACCTACTACACGCATTGCATCTGGAGAAGCAATAACAACGTCGTAGTTCAGATCGCCAGCTTTCATCTCGGCAGCCAAGTCGTCCATACCCACTCTTTCTGCGCCTGCAGCCAAAGCCGCTTCTGCGTTAGGACCCTGGGTAAATACAGCTACACGGACGCTTTTGCCGGTACCGTTTGGTAGAACAGTAGCGCCACGAACAACCTGATCGGATTTACGAGGATCAACACCCAGGTTAACCGATACGTCTACTGATTCTTTAAACTTAACAGTGGATAGCTGAGACAAAAGCGCAGCAGCTTCTTCAAAGCTGTACTGCTTGCCCGCTTCAATCTTGGAAGCAATAGCCTTTTGACGCTTAGTGAGCTTGGCCATTACACGCCCTCCACATTGAGGCCCATGCTACGCGCAGAGCCAGCGATAGTACGTACAGCCGCATCCATATCAGCAGCAGTCAGATCAGCATTCTTAGTCTTGGCAATCTCTTCAAGCTGAGCACGCGTTACAGTGCCTACTTTCTGAGAGTTCGGACGGCTAGAACCGCTCTGAATGCCTGCTGCTTTCTTCAAAAGAACGGAGGCAGGAGTACTTTTAGTCTCGAACGTGAAGCTACGGTCACTGTAAACGGTAATAATTACCGGTGTTGGCAGACCTGGCTCCATACCTTGGGTACGAGCATTGAATGCCTTACAGAATTCCATGATGTTCACGCCATGCTGACCCAAAGCCGGGCCTACTGGCGGGCTCGGGTTAGCTTGAGCTGCCTTAACCTGCAGCTTGATATAAGCCTGAATTTTCTTAGCCATTTGCTACTCCAATGACGGGTCTAGCGCCTTAAGGCTCCCCGGTTTGATTCACCTTATCCCACTGACGACAAAACCCCGCAGCCTAAACTGCGGGGTATGGGACCAGGCATCAGTTAGACGACTTTTTCGACCTGACTGAATTCCAGCTCAACCGGCGTGGAGCGTCCAAAAATTAGGACAGCCACTTGAATCCGGCTTTTCTCATAATTCACTTCTTCTACAACACCGTTGAAGTCAGCAAATGGACCATCAATAACACGGACGGTCTCGCCTGGCTCAAACAATGTCTTCGGCTTAGGCTTATCACTGCTATCGGATACACGACGAAGTATCGCCTCTGCCTCACGATCAGTGATCGGTGCTGGCTTATCAGCCGTTCCACCAATAAAGCCCATCACTCGAGGGGTATCTTTAACAAGGTGCCATGTACCTTCATTCATTTCCATTTGAACGAGGACATAACCTGGAAAGAACTTACGTTCACTCTTGCGCTTCTGGCCATTGCGCATTTCTACCACTTCTTCAGTGGGGACCAGAATATCGCCGAACCCTTCTTCCATTCCGGCAAGCTTGACTCGCTCAATCAAAGAGCGCATGACATGCTTCTCGTAACCCGAGTATGCATGCACTACGTACCAACGCTTAGCCACGGCGAACCCTTAACCTACGATCATGGAAACAAGCCATCCGAGCAGGGAATCTAATCCCCATAGCAACAGTGCCATGACCAGCACTACTGCAACCACAATTAATGTGGTTTGAGTTGTCTCTTGCCTTGTAGGCCAGACAACCTTACGAATCTCGGTGCGCGCCTCTTTGAGCAGCGTAAAAAACGCCTGCCCTTTGACAGTCTGTAATGCAACGAAAGCAGCTACAGCACCCAGAACCAGCAAGCCGATAACGCGATACAGGATCGGCTGGGCTGAGTAGTAGTGGTTAGCAACAACACCTACTGCTACCAGCAAGACGACCACAAGCCACTTTACCGCATCGAAGCGTGACTCTTTGGCTTCCGCCTTGACGCTCATCAATTGAAATCCTGTCAGGAAATGCCAGATTAAAATCTGGCAGGCCAGGAGGGAATCGAACCCCCAACCTGCGGTTTTGGAGACCGCCGCTCTGCCAATTGAGCTACTGGCCTGTAACTTAAATCAGGCCGGCTATTATGCCGACCTAACAACCCAAGATCAAGAACTTATTCGACGATCTTGGCAACCACGCCGGCGCCTACGGTACGGCCGCCTTCGCGAATTGCGAAGCGCAGACCTTCTTCCATGGCGATCGGAGCGATCAGGGTAACAAC
>NZ_BMNW01000026.1 GCF_014646755.1 Pseudomonas asuensis
TAGGGATTTAAGTTGTAGCGCTTACTCAGCGTCGCGATCGAATCCTGCGATCGCTGTAATTCCGCTCGGATGGCGTGCGTGGTCGTGGCGCGTTTGTGTAGAACCTGAGCCATGGATCCTCCTCCGATAGAGGTCTATACCATAAACCCTTTCTCCCCGGAACCAAACATCTAGCCTTGCCGTTGCCTCGGCTCCAATATGGGTCAAGGCAATACAGGCCGCGCCTGTCGACGACACCAAACAACCTCTGCAATCTAGTAAGCAGCGTATTACCCTAAAAGTGAATGGCCAAGCCCACACAGTCAATGTGCCAGCCAATGCCATACTGCTCGATGTACTGCGTGACCGTCTGCAGCTGACTGGGACCAAAAAAGGTTGCGACCACGGTCAATGTGGCGCCTGTACCCTGCATGTGAACGGGACGGCGGTAAACTCCTGCCTGTCGCTGGCCGTCAGCCATAACGGTGACGAGATCACCACTATCGAAGGCCTGGAAAAGGACGGCAAGCTGCATCCTGTACAGGAAGCCTTCTGGGAGCATGACGCTTATTGCACCTCTGGCAGATCATGAGCGCCGTAGCCATCCTCCATGATCTCTCCATTGGCAGCGACGATGCCAGCCTACGCGAGGCCATGAGCGGTAATATCTGCCGCTGCGGTGCCTACAAGAATATTCTTGCGGCTATACAGTTAGCGCGCGGCAAGCTAAAGGGGGCAGCTGATGCGTAACTTTCAGTTTGACCGTGCAACCAGTACCGAGCAGGCACTTAAGGCTGGCCAAGCAAACCATGCGCTGTACTTGGCTGGCGGCACTACCCTGCTTGATCTGGTCAAGCTTGACGTCATGCAGCCCGAGCGGCTAGTGGGTATCAATCGCGTTGGGCTTAACCGTATCGAGCGCCCAGGTGATGGCAGTGTGCGCATCGGTGCCTTGGTGACCAACACAACACTGGCCCGGGATGAGTACGTTGTCCTGGCCTATCCTGTGCTGTCTCAGGCACTGCTAGCAGGTGCTACTACGCAGTTGCGCAACAAGGCCACCACGGCCGGTAACGTCATGCAGCGCGTGCATGGCGGCCATTGGTGCAACCGTTCATGTGCAGAGCCCCCAGGGTGAGCGGAAGATCGACTTCCTTGATTTCCATCTGCTGCCCGGCAATACCCCTGAGCGCGAGCACGCCCTGGCCCCGGGCGAACTGATCACCCATATCACACTTGCGCCCCCGTTGGTCGACAGTCGCTCTGGCTACCTGAAACTACGCGATCGCGCCTCCTACCAGTTCGCACTGGCATCAAGTGCAGTAATCATCCAGCTGCAGGACGACCGCATCACCGAGGCACGCATTGCCCTGGGCGGGATCGGTACCAAGCCCTGGCGGGCTCATGAAGCAGAAAATCATTACGCGGTCAGCCCGCCAATGAAGAGACCTTCCGCCGTGCGGCTCAGCTGGCGCTGCAGGGTGCCACGCCGTATCGGCACAATGCCTACAAGATCCCGCTTGCCCAGCAGGCCATCGTCCGTAACCTGCAGACTCTTACAGGAGGCATGGCATGAACGACATCATCGGTGCCGCCCCTAAGCGAGTCAACGGTCGACTCAAGGTGACCGGCCTCGGGCAATACACTGCCGATCATGGACTCAAGCACATGGCGTATGCCTATGGTGTCTACTCCACCATCGCTAGCGGCCGTGTCACCCGTATCGACGTTGATGAGGCCCGGCGCATGCCGGGTGTACTCGGGATCTACCACCACGCCCACTTCACCGAACTCTACCGTCCACCCAAGATGAAACTGAATCCAGCTAAGATTGACCCGCTAGTAAAGGTCGATGAAAGCCGGCTGCCGTTCGAGGATGACCGGGTCTACTACGCCGGTCAGTTCGTGGCCATGGTCGTGGCCGACTCCTTCGAGCAGGCTCGCGCGGCAGCCTACAGGGTCAAGGTTGAGTATAAGGAAGAGCCCACTCTGGCCACTCTGGCCACGCTTGCGCAAGCGAAAGAGGTACAGGCACCTCAGGCTGCAGGCTCTGACTACTCACGTGGAAACCCGGAAGCCAGTTTCAATACCGCAGCTCATCGCATTGATGCGACCTATACTACCCCTGTCGAAACCCACAATCCGATGGAAATGCACGCCACGACTGCCTACTGGGAGGACGACCGGCTGTTTGTGTACGAGTCAGTAATCGTGCACCGTAATACCTTGGCTCGTATATTCGGTTTGAGCCCGGACAAAGTCGAGCTACAGTCGCCCTTCATCGATTCAGGCTTTGGCAGCAAGTTCTGGGCGTGGCCGCCCTCGCCTGCTACCTGTGCCGTCGCGCGACTTGTCGGTCGCCCCGTACAATTTGTGGTGCCACGCCCGCAGATGTTTACCACTACCGGTCATCGTCCGGCTACTGAGCAACGACTGCGGCTCGCCACGGATGACTAGGGCAAGTTGCTGTCGGTACGACATGAATCGGTCAACAGCACATCGTTCACCGACCAGAACACCGAGAGCTGCGGTAGTGTAACCAAGAGCTTATACAGCTGCCCGAATCTAGCTGTTACCATGCAACGCTGCAGGTCAACCACGGGACCCCTACCTCCATGCGTGCCCCGGGTGCTGCGCCAGGTTTGTTCGCTCTGGAATCACCCATGGACGAGATGGCCGAGGTGGTTGGCATAGACCCTTTGGAGTTTCGCAAACTCAATGCCTCAACACGAGATGAGAGCAAGGACATGCCCTAGTCCAGCAATCATCTGGAGGAAGCCTTTGATAAGGCCGCGGCCAAGTTCGGGTGGGACAAGCGCACCCTTAAACCCGGCTCGATGCGCGACGGTCATGAAGTGATCGGTTATGGTTTGGCCGCGTGCAATTGGGATGCACTGCGCTGCGCCTGTGAGGCACGGGTATCCCTGCGTGCTGATGGTACGGCGTATGTTACCTGTGGCGTGCAGGACATCGGTACTGGTACCTACACCATTGTCGCCTAGGTAGTGAGCAAGATTACCGGTCTACCACTCGAGAAGATCACCGTACAGCTGGGTGACTCATCCTTTCCGCCCGGACCGGTCTCCTGGCTCCTGGGCTACCGCCAGCGCTCTCCCGACTGTGGCTGAGGCCACCCGTGATGCCATCGAACAGCTCAAAAGCTTTGCCGTAGAGGACGGTCCGTTCCAGGGCGTCGATCCCCAGGCCTTGCAGTTCGCCAATGGCCGGCTGGTCAGCGGTGATGACGTGTTGGATTTTTGTCATCTGCTTACCACCCTGCGCTTGGGCAGTGCTGAGGGCGAGGCCCGGACACAAACAGCCGACAAGAATGATGTTTCGATCCGCTCTTTTGGTGCGCATTCGTGGAAGTGCGCTGGGATCCAGGTATCTCCCGCCTGCGTGTATCACGTGTGGTCAGTGCAATTGATGTCGGCCAGGTCATCAACGCCAAGGCTGCCGCGAATCAGGTGGAAGGTGCGATCGTAATGGCCATTGGCATGGCAATGTTTGAGGCTACACATTATGACGAACGTAACGCCATGCCCACCAACAATGACTATGCCGAGTACATGGTGCCAGTGCATGCTGACCAGCCGCCGGAAATGGACGTAATCCTGCTTGATTATCCAGACTATGCCCTCAACGAGTTTGGTGCACGCGGTATCGGTGAGATCGGCATTACAGGGTTGGCCGCCGCCATTGCCAATGCGGTGTATCACGCCACCGGCAAGCGTATCCGCGACCTGCTGATCACGTTAGACAAGCTCATGGATAATGTTCCTCAAGCTGTATGAACTATCCTGCCCAGGGATGGACAGGAATAGTCAACTTGAGAGTGCTCTTTTATTATCAAGTACTCGTTTTAACTCACTGTGGAACCTCCTCAGGCGAATGACTCTGCCAGTATCTAATGCTGTCCCCGCGTATGGTGATCTGCATGTAATTGCGCACTCTGCCACGTACCAGCTTTCAAGCGGATGATGTAGCACGGCATTGATTGCTCACGATCCTATGTTGAGCATCAGGCTTTGCCAAACTCGACGTTTAGAGTCATCGAGTCGGTATGGCGCATGGGATTTTTTTCCTGGCCAAGTTCGTCGTCGTGGGGGTGTATGTAGCTATCCCCAGTACCCAGCTCTTCTTCTAAGAATTTACCAGCCCTCTGCATTTGGGTGGTCAAGCCATCATACCAGCCCGGGATGGTGTCATTAACGTTATCAATAAGACCGGCCTTCTTTGCCTTTTCGGCGATACTCTTGCTGTCACCGATCTCGAAGCCCTTTCCATCGCTGGCGTGTGTAGAGGCGTTACGTCCGTCAATATAACTAGTGTTGATAAAGCCATTGTAGGCCTCAAGCCTGCTCGCGTCTGGACGGTATTAGCCGTCCTCGTCCGCTTGCCTTATCAGCGTCGTGGTATCTGCTTCATACTTCATGGTGCCGGTAGAGCCCGGCTGCCCCTTGGGCGCCAGGGTGAGCTCTCCAGTCAGGTTTTCCTTCTGGTTAAGTAGCAGTCTAAAAAATATCGTAGACATTCTTAGCGGCCATCAAGCTCGACTACAGTGAAACTGAGCCGGAAAGCGCAACGATATCAAACGGTGTACCACACGAAGCCCTTACGTGACGGTCTTGGCACAGGTAAAACTCTGTGAGGCATACACTGCTGTCCAACAGGGTTGAGCCACTTCAAAACAGCAGTGTCAGAGCACTAGGTTCGATCCATACCCTGCTCTCTCTGTTGTTAAGCTAAAAGCAGTTTGATAACTGCTATGAGTACGGTCAGTGATCCCGCCCAGCAATCGTGGACACGGGTTTAGGCACGCATTCGAGCCTCGAAAGCTTCCGGGCTAATGTACCCAGCATGCGATGACACCGCTGATCGTTGTAGTCGGTTTCGATGCATTCAAACACGGTTTCGCGCATCTGGGCTCGACTCGTGAAGCGCTCGCCGTGGATGTACTCCATATACCTGCACGCCCTGCTGATTAGTTCGATTCTTCGCTGGTGACTCATTGACTGTGCGCATGAGCACTAAGCGTAGTAACCGCTGCGGACGACACCCAATACACGGCACATGGCCTTGATTGAGAGGTACACGGCATAAGCGCTCATGAAGGCGTGTTCAATTGAGGCACTTGGCAAGGTACGCGGCGGCCTTTTTTACAAGGGCCAGCTCCTCAGCTTGCTTGGCTCAAGCGACTGTTAGCCGAGCAAGCTGAGGAGCTGGCCTGACCCTGTTGTTTCTTGCTCTGCTAGCCATAGAGTTGGGAAGCATGGAAGCCAAGCTGTCCGGCAACTTTGCTGACGCCGATTCGCTCAGCCAGCGCTAGCGCTTCGTCCTTGTAGGCGTGGGAGTAGCAGGTGCGGGTTTGTTTCATCTAGCTTGTTGCTAACCTTGCCGTGGCTCACCTCGTGCAGTGTATCGCTTAAGGGGTATCCACGGTTGCTGGGCAAGATCAACGCTCTATTACGCAGCGATGGCGACCAAGTCGCTCTTTGCTGTCTATTCCCTTACGGGCGGTTCGACTGGTAATCTCTCGTTTGCACAGATGCCTGTGACAGCGCTCAAGTTCGTCCGCCTTGTCGGTATGGAGTTTCTCAGGCCAACGGCTAACTCTTCTCGACTTAGACCCAGGCGATCCGCGTCACGTGATGAAAAAGCCCACTGGACATCAGAGATAATGCCTTTGGGTGTTTTCAAGCAACTTAACAGGTAACGGCTGGGTTACTTGGAGTTTCTCTAGCTGCCAGCTTGATTGCCCATCAGCATTGCCCGCTGCTCGGCCATTCGCGAGGATTCAGCGGCCACCTCCACATCTTGGTCGACCGCTTGCTCATTTTTAGGGCTGTTCATGCGCAAGGCATAGAACTGATCAATGTAGGTACGGATTTGCTCGGGACGCAGCTCAGGTGTCTGCCCATGCTTCTCACCCAATAAGCGCCATGCAATGAAGTTGACCACCGAGGCCACAGGTACCTGCATCCGCGCACCAGGAATTTTCGCTTTGTTGTGGTGCGATTCGACGATGTAATCTAGGCAACCCTTGAACAATCCTTGCAAACGGTTTTGTTGGTTGTGGTCTAGCAGTGCGCCCTCGCCACCTTTTATTGGCAGGCAATACATCCCTGCCCAACCGTGATAGGCATTGATCGCTGCCTCGCGTTTGGTAGGAGCATCAGTGCCTTCGAATACAGCCATTTCCAAGCGGTCAGCCAAGGCCGGCTCCAGCTCGCCGGCACCGCCGTCCACCGGAGTATTCGCTCCCCGTCGAAGCGCGTTGGTTCCCATCAGGATCGTTACGTTGGAAAAATCCAATAGGGTTTCCAAGGCGATAGCTTCCAGTTGCTTACGGCTGGGATCGGTCAAACGCTTGATTCCGTCCATATCGTCGAGGTCCGCTTCGTCCAGCAGCAAGATCGGATTGGTACATTGGGCGCGGTTAAGCAATAAACCGATTTTACCCATGGCGTCGGTGTCAGCTGTGACGAACTCATCCTGCTCTAGCGCTGACCATTCCTTGGCCATCAACGAGTTGATGCCACCGGCCTGTTTGTCAGGCATTACCAGGCTCTGCACTGGCAAGCCGAGCAGCTCAGGCAGCACGTGCTCAGCATAGCGGCTCTTACCGGTACCAGGTGCACCGGCCAGCATCATCATCTGTTTGCTCACCGAGGGCACTTCGGTCCAGCGGTGCCAGTCGTCACTGTCCTTGAGCGTGAGTAAATCAAAGTCGGCGTTGGCTTGGAAAGCTGGTGGCAATTCGCGTTGCAAAGAACGGGCTGCAATCCCTAGAGTGAAACCGCTGAGTTTATCGCGCAGTTCCGGCGGGTAGCGATGTAGATGGCTGTCCATGCGTACCAACAGATCAGCACGCCCGGCGTCGGTCTTGATGGCTTGTACTTCTTGAGTCTTCATCGGTCGGCCGACCATAAAGTCCTGGCGCCAGTGCATCATGCCGCGGATCAGCCCGTAATTAACCTTGTCACCCTTCTTCGCGGCGGCAAAGGCCTGTAGCAAGAAAATGTCGATCTTGCGGCAACTAGTCTGGATATGGTCGGGCAGAATCTTGAGGTATGCGTCATTCTGTGCCTGGCGGCGCAAGTGTGTCTTTTCCAAAGCCTCGGCGTAGCTGAGCTTGGCCTTGGTGGTGACCGCCTCGCGCACGCCGTTGAGCAGCTCCTTACCCTCTTGGTATATCGGCGTCAGCATTCCCATGGCAATAAAGCCGCGGGCGGTGCCCTGCTGATCGCTGGGTGCCTTGGCCTGAACCAATGCGTCAACCGCTGTGTAAGCTCCATAAACTGCTACTCCCGCTACCGCGCCACGGGCAAGAGCCTTACCGGTTTCGGAACCAGCCTTCTGCCAGTTGAAGCTGTTGGCCAGCACATCATCGACATCCTTTTTCAGCTGGTACTCGAGCTCCCCGTAAGAAGCTGCAGCTAACGGTGTTATGACTGGGCGTTCAGCCATTTCAATATCATCGTTTTCAACCGTTACATGGCTATAAGAGGTCGCGCTACGCCGGCTAGCAGCCGGTAGCCATTGGCCAACTCCCAGGACAACATCGCTCAGCCGCTGAATCGTGCCTACTATCAGTCGGGCTCCTGCTCTAGACGATGGCGCCACCGATCCATAAGCGCCGCTAGCCTGAGCGATCGGCTGGCTAGGAGCAGAATGCGCGCCAAGTAACCAATGGCCCGATTCAAGATCGCTGACCACAGCATGCTGAGTGCCCCCTAGACGGGGCAGGTTGAATGTGTAAGTCATTAAGCATCTCCTTAAAACGAACACTATTCTCAGAGTGCGAAGCCCTGGCGGGTCAGATGGTAGTGCAGGCTATTACGACGGGCCATCAAATCATTGATGCCCGTATCGAGCGCTTCTACGTCCAGCCCCGAGACAGGAAAGCGCATCTGAAGATAGATATGCTCGTGCTGTGGGTGCATGGAGATTAAGGGCCCTTCGGCTAGGCAATTCAGGCTAAGCAGAGCACGGTATAGTTCCTGGCTAGTAGGGCCGTTGGATGCCACGCTTCGGCGATCGCTTAGAGGCGTGTACACATGTAGCGTTTGCTGTGGCTCGCTCCACTCGAAGTAAACCGAGGTTCCATCACTTAGACTTAGGCCAGCACAACCGTTGTCGGCCAGGGTGAGGTTGCCGATTCGGTCACGGCAGCCGAGAGAATGAAGCATTTCATTGACAGCTTTAACGTTCATGCGATGCCCTAGAGTGTTTCGCGTGGAAAGGCTTTCCAACCAAGAGATTTTTTAATAATAATGATAATCTTAATCATTACATTCGCAGGCTCTGTGGTCCTTTATCTGCCGTTAGTTCCAATCGTACCCATCCTAGGTAATGGCTGCGTTTTGCCAGTGTGAGTAATAGCGTGCCCGCATGGCCTTTCGATCGTCAGGTCATCAACGGCATTAAGAGGGTGTAGAAAAAATATACTTGGAGTAAGCCGACCCTCTAGTTCCCAGCTTTAAGGTTGGTTTATGACTAAAAGCGGCTAACAAAACTCGGCATGGCTATGTCCACGATAGAGGTATGAGACATCGCAAAGAGATTACAGCTGTGCTGTGGAGGCGCATAAAGCCGCTGGTACCGGAGCATAAGCTCTATTTTGCGCAGATGGCCAAAGTGTTTTAAACGTTGATCCGTTCAGCTGCGTGCTGTGTGGTTCACGGATGGTGTACACAGCGGCGATCAGCGGACTGACGCAGGGACTGGTTATTAATGCTCACGCGATTGAGCTGATGAGGCATGTAAAACCGTGGTACGGAGAAGGTGCGTCCGCAGTGCAGGCTTGGGGCTAAAAATTACTTCCCGATCAGCGGATTATAGTGAAATCCATTTGATTTTACTATCCGGTCTCTGATTCGCCAGGCCAATCGCGCCGTAACGCTCTTGCCTATAGTCTGCGTTCATGTGTAGGAATTTTGAAATTCCTACACATGAACTAAAGCAGCGGCTAGCTGCAGTCTTTACTGACCTTGAATGATGAAGTGTAGTGGTCTAATGAAGCCGGACATTCATTTGGGTGAGAATGCTCGCCAGAGAGAGGTGTCTGATGACCAAGCAACGTCGTTCTTTTACGCCTGAGCTCAAGCGCGAGGCTGCCAGCCTGGTGTTCAATCAGGGCTACAGCTATATCAAAACCGCCCGTTCGCTTGGGCTGGTTAAGTCGGCGCTTCGCCGATGGGTGAATTAGCTGCAAGAGGAGCGTAAGGGTGTCACTCCAACCAACAAAGTCCTGACGCCTGAGCAGCTGAAGATTCAGGAATTGGAGGCCGAATCAATCGGCTGGAACCTGGCAGCCTGCGGCCGCAAATTGGTCCGTGCTCGCTTTAGAGCCGTATTGCCTGCCCATGTGCCTGGACCGCTTTCGGAACCCCCTAAGCCCTTCTGACCACCTACCTGGATCCAGGTCGTCCATCTCGACCGCTCACATTCCCAGAACAGGCTCAGCCAGCGATGAATCCACTCCCGTTAGGTAGCCCTTCCCGACACTACACCGCGCCGGTAATACCGGCCAACCAGTGGTGGCAGCAAGCCTGCAAGCCCAGCCTCCTCACCCTATCACTCTACACCCGCCAGCCTGAGCCCGATCATCGTTCGCTGACCGTTCGTAAAGAGCCTGGGCCCTTTAAATGGCAATAATTCACCCAGCACGTTCATGACCAGGAACATCACGTTATGAAACTATCCTTTAAATCATTCATAAACTCCATATCGACCTCGCTTCCTGAAGTCAGCCAGTCGTCCACCCCCTCTCAACCCAGCGGAACCGGCGAGGTGTCGCAGGTCAGGCAGCCTAATAGATTCCTACTCAACGGGGGGGCGTTCATCAGGCTCGGGCCCATGGCGGCAGCAGCCCATGATAAAAACAGAAAATCCACTGAAAAAGAAAATGACATGGTGAACCAATTGCTCACGCTCGAGCCGGAAGAACTGAAGAATATTAAAAGTGAAGTGCATGGGCAGGGAAGTTCGGAAATTCAATGCCATACGTACCTGAAAACCCTCAAGAAAAATGGGAAAGATAAGACGTTCGAGGTATGCGTAAAAGCGAAGAAAAATCGGGACGCCTCCAAATACGTCGACAGCGTAGAAGTTTATACCGTGCCGAAAAAGCGCGACGAAGAAAAGTCGCTTCACATTTTTAGGCGTTTCCATGAGCCGAAAAAAACCCTAATCGATTTGCCCATGGAATTACAGAAAATCATCGTCGAAGAGGCGTACTTCAAAGGTGAAGAGGAAGAAACCAATTTGGCATTGTTGGCCTCCAGCCGGCAGACGAGAGAGGTCACGAGCGCTTCGCTGCACGAGTCAATAGACTCGGGCGCGTCGCCGGTCGCTAAATTCATTGAAGATAATAAAAAGCGGTGGTCGGCAGAAAAGCTGAGCGACAAGAAGATACAAGGGGAGGTTGACGACTTTAAAAAACGTGCCCTTTTGGAAAAACATGGTAGCCACATCAAGTCGACGTTTGGTGATGCGGTATATGCCACTCATAAAAATAAATTCCTGGCCTTGCCTCCAACGGGAATGAAATTTGTCGCAACTCATCTGCATCTCTTGAATGGTGCTTATACGCCTACAAGTTTAATCAACCTCGCTAGCCTGTCGGCTGAAAAAAGAGATTTTGTTAAGAAGTATCAATCACGCTTTTTGATAGAAGCAGAATATGGTCGCGGTGTGGTGAAAAACGGGGACTACATCAATTGGCTAGCGTCACGCTGTGATTCGCCTGAAAAACTCAAGACGCTATTGAAAAATTTCCCAAATCAAAACTCAAACTCACCTTTTGCAGTGTCCAAGGTTTACGGGCCTTTTAAAAAGCCTTTTGGTGAAGAGGGCCCTATCCCGCCAGCGCACTTGGTACATACCCCAGATCAGCTTCCACTTTATTGAAGGGTGAGCTACCCCACCCGTGAGGGTCGGGTCTTTCCTCCAAGCATTGGTAACAGGTTACTGACAAACCTCTAGATCACCCAAACCTGCTGAAGGCGAGCGGCACAGCCACGCGCCTACAGGTGACATTTGCAATTCCGGAGTTTATCAGTAAATCTGATCCATTACATGCCTGATCTGGATAACCCAAGCAGACCGTTTACGATTTACGATCCGCGTTGGCTTTACTTAGCTAAGCCAGGGTTACAGAAGCGCAAAACCTATAACAGCCGTTGCCCAACGTTCCCATGCCAGATAGCTTCAAACCCAGGCCCTTGAAAAACCTGTTCACGGCCAACGGCTGCTGGGCGGGTTTACTGGAGGCTGGCGGTCTGCACGATATCGAAGTGGAATCGGTTAGCAAAATGCTGGCCTGCGGTACCTCGATCCTGGGCGTGAAGCACTACGCCTGCGGTGAGGAGCGTTGTCCTCACGTCAAATACCTGTGCAACACGCGCCACTGCCGGGCCTGTCCGTCGTGCGGCAAAAAAGCCACCGATCAGTGAATCGCCGTCCAGAATAACCGCTTGCCCGACTGTGC
>NZ_BMNW01000027.1 GCF_014646755.1 Pseudomonas asuensis
GAGGCTTCTTCAGTCCTGTTATGCTTAGTCATAAACAGACCCCCAAAGGCTCAGAACCAGAAGGTCAGCTTACTCCAGGTATATTTTGTCTACACCCTCTAAGTCTGGAACAGGTTCGGCGGTGGTTACTCGTGCTTTCTCGCGCAATGCTTCCAGTTCGAGTTCGTGCCGTCCCCGTTGCACTATATTACTCAGGCGTGTGCGTTCGGCCTTGGCCTGCCGGTCAGTGTTAGATGCACGTGCGCTACGTATGGGTAGGGTGGCCGCCGCTTTCAGATGGGTGGCAAAGCTCTTGCCAGTATCATGTATAGACTCCATCAGTGCTCGTGAGGCGCTATGGCTCTGCATGTACCAAGCGCGGGTCTGTCGCAGGTCGATAGGAGTAAAGGTTTGACCATTATTGAGTACAATCTGTGGTTGCAGGCGCAAGTCTGCTTTGAGCGGCTTGCTGCCAGTGATAGTTTTCTTTTGCCGCAAAGCCTCTCCCTCCTCCTTCTGCGGCATTAGCTGCCGACGGGTCACATGTTGCTTAGTGAACTTTGCCACCGGGTTAGTGTAGGCGTTACCGGAAAGCACACCTGCCTGTCCTAGGCTAGCGGCGGCTGGATTGGAACCGGTTATCCCAGCTGCTGAGCCCAAACTGTTGTCCTCCCCGGGCGCTGACGTGATGGGTGTGGAGTGCCTATCTGAAACTTGGAAACCATCCTCGAACGCTACAAACAAGGTGCGTGGTAATGACAGCCCGCCGTGGCGATCCAGTACCTGCGCGACATATTCACCAGGGCGGCGAAACTTCGCTTTGGTTAGCAGCGTGAAATGCTCCTTACTTGATAACAGCATCGCGGCGATGGTGCCCCCGCTGTGCAACTGGGTCCATTGGCCGTTTTTAAAAAGCACAATGTCTTTCTTCAGACTCTCAAGCTCGGCCTCTTCATTCGCCCGCCTAGCCTGCAATTTACGCAACTCGGGTGAGACCGCCTTGACGCTCTCTGCACCATGGCGTGGTAACAGCCTATCAAGGCGGGTAGTCTTGTTTTGCTTTGCCTCTATGGTCGCGTCCAGTTTATCTAATGACGCTAGGCGCGCGGCCAACTCATCCGCAGCTACCGCGTTCACGTTGGCGGTGACGATTTCCTTAGGATGCGTCCAGAGCTGACGTACTTTTGCCGGATCAAGGTCCTCTGGGCGTAGATTAGGATCTTGACGGCTCTTGCCGGCAGCTTTGGCGACTTCTGTTAAGACGTCGGCATACTTGGTGTTGGCCCGCATAATGTGATCTTTGAGCAAGATCTCGTCCAGATAGCCGAAGGGTGCTTGGAGGGCCTGTTGCGCGGCGAGCGCTCCGGCTGATGCGAACGGCCCGCCGAACACCCCTGCGGCGATAACTGCGGGCGCGGTCACTGTTTTATAAGCAATTTGAGTTTCGTACTTCACAAAATTCGACTGTCCCAACGCTACCCGCTTACGGTAGTCGTCGTGCAAGTTCTCGAGACGGATCCCACAGGCCTCTAAGCCATCAAGCGCTTCTCGGCGTGCGCCAATTGACGCGCCAGGGTCGCTATAGGCTTGGTGGAGGCGCGTCGCCTCCTTCAAAGCATAACTAATCTGCTGGCGTACTACGCCAAGCTTGTTGCTACCTCTGATGTCATTGGCGAAAGCGGGAACGCCATTGAATTTAGCTATCATGTCTTGATAGCCATCCACGACGATTTGCCCGGCACCGTTGGAAAACGGTGTGGCGGCCCATAGTGCCGCGTATTTGACTGCCTTGACTGCGCCTGCACCGAGTGTATCAGCGCCGGGCCCGGCTGCAGCCGCCAACGTTGGCGATAATACTAGCGTGGTGAATGCAGATTCGTAAACATTTACCAGACCTTGCATGCCGATGGCATGCTTAGCCTTATCGTAGGTGGCTTGGTCAATTCCACAGCCTTCGCGCATCAGCTTACGAGCGCGACTGTACTTACTGCTACGCTCGCCAATTCCGAGCTTTTCATCGTGACCGTCGGCCACCAGGCGCAGCGCTTGAGTTACCTTAGACAGATCCAATGGGTGATCGGTATCCCACTGGTTTAAGGCATCTTGGAATTGTTGCAACTGAACGTTGACTGGCCCTTTCCTTGCCAGTGACTCAGCACGGCGTGCTTGTGGAGAGAGCTTCGTCAGCTTTCCATCACGGATGATCTGCTTCGGAGCACGCGTCGTCGTGTGGTGCGTCGTTTTAGCCGATGTAACGCCCGACCATGTCTCGTTGGCAGGACTTGACTCATGGGGTTCGCCGGTGCATGGCGAGGGCCGGGAAAAGCTGGGAAGCGAAGGAATGCGCATGCCGATCACCTCCAGGAGGAGCGTTTAACATCTAGGCAAGTTTCATAGATCAGATCATTAGAATTCCAGAATATAGTTAAGAAATTATTTCAATTTACTAACCGAGCTGATTCAGTTCGCCTATATCCAAGTTCTGTCTAAAAAGATTTCCTCAAACAAAACCGTATGCAAGCCAGCGAAATCATGGCCTTGAGGCTGCTGGTGAAGTTATCTAAAGGGGTGATTATCCCGTCACACTGGAAATGCTCAACATCAGCATTGAGGAGGAAGAGGTTCTGCTCTCTCCCTATTCGAACTGATTGCTAGGAGTGACCCCGAATGACATATCGCAAAATATTGAGAAATTCCTATGACAAATCATATGCCTAAGTGTCAGATCTCAGGAAGAAGGGGCTTAGCCGGTTAAGAAGAGCTGTGGTTGTTTATGCCATTGCTGGAGGATAAAGCAAATTGGTGTTTAGGCCTGCTTGATCATGCGGTTCATACATTCGACTTGGCCATTGCTCCAGGGATGGAAGGGCTTGGTCAGCCGTGTCGGTAGCAGACCAGATCAAAAGGATGGACTTGGTAGCTTTCCGTGCCGATCTTATGGGCAAACTGGTTTCCATTGTCAGTCAGAACTGTGGATAATGCCATGGGTGTAGCCTCTAGGAAGCTGCCCGCTTTCTTGCGCTTCATCTGCTCATGCAACTCGGCATACAAACTTTGAGATGTGATCGATTGCCACGAACAGATAGGCCCGCCCCTTTGTGGCATGCACCTCGGTGATATCGATATGCAGATAGCCCAGCGGGCAGTGTTTGAAGGCCGTCCTCTGGCATACCGGTTCAGCTGAGCGGGGCAGATGACTGATACCGTGGCGTTGGTAGAGGCGATGCAGGCTATCATCTAGAAGCATAGCGTCTTCTGCCGGAGCGCGATCGAAGCAGCCTCTTCGGCCAAGGTCAGGGAGGTCGAATGCGGACACGGGGTCCCATTGGCTATTCCTCTACCAAATCACGCTTACACCACTTAATCATGGCTCTTAGGGCCCGCTTAGGGGCTTAGATTATAACGATTGCTCAGCGTCGCGATTGAATCCTGCAATTGTTGTAGTTCTGTTCGGATCGAGTGCATAGTCGTGGCGCGTTTGTGTAGAACTTGAGCTATAGATCATCTTCCAATAGAGGTCTGTACTAGAGACCCTTTCTACCTGGGACCAAATACCTAAGATTACTGATGCTATTAATGAGCTGTCATTTACCCTAGAGCAAATGGCATCAAGATCTGGCCAATCTCAAATGGACAGACCAGTCAGGTTGTAGCTAGTAGGCCTATTACTCGCTGAGCGGGTTGATTTTCTCAAGCAGCTTTGGTCATTAGATTATCGACTCACACTGATGTTGATTCAGGCTGCTCAGCTCCCTAAACGTGAAAACGAAAATTTATTCAGATATTTGCTGCGAACAAGTAATCACAACGCCGTCCAAGAACTTAGGACCTGCTTGCATTGAAGGTACGTGAGCTTCTGGAGGCACCCATTAGCTAGATATTTGCCTATCTTCCTTTCCGTTCAAGAGCAATTGAAGACCAGAAAACAAGCATATCCATAGCAGCATGATTCATGCACGAATGACTTGGATATGTAGTAAAAATCGCCTGGCATCCTGGCCAGATTCTTGGCGGCCAGGATCGTGCTGCTAGGATGACCCGAAATCCAGACAAGAAGAATGAGATTCAGTGGGTAAGTCCAACTCGAATTACGGTATCGCCTCAACTCTGCGCTCCAGCGTCGAGACCTCATTGATATACCTCCTCCTCGGGTAAGGAACCGTCCGCCGCGAATTGCCACTCATAGGCAGCGAGAGGGGCAGCTCAATGAATATAGGACAACTTACAAAATTAAATACCACTAGCCTGTTAGCGGCAGGCACCCAAGCTGTAGCCAAGCTGCCCATCCCGAGGTCATCACGGCAGATCAACGCGGACTCGCTCAAATGGCTGGATAAACTTGGCTCTTATATTGGTAAACATATCACCTCCAGTATCAAGAACGGCCAGTTATTCGAATTGGCCTCCCTAGGTGCCAACATTTTCGGCATTCCCGCGTTCTCGGAGCGCGGCGAAACACATCGTCCAGTGCTTCACTTTGAGCCTGGCCACGATCAGGATCTGAACCTGGCCAGCGTTGATATGCAAAGCCCCACGGGCAAGCTCGATGAGTGGGCAGCAGCTCCCGCAGCTACTACTCCTGCTCCTGCTACACCGCCAGCGTCCCCTGACCGCGCCCAGAGCGAGGGAGCTCCCCCTTTATTACCCCAACGACCACGTACAGGCTCGACACTAACCTCTATAGGGGTAGCGCTAAGCAACCTGCATCCAGCAAAACTCAACAACCCTGTAATGGATACGCCGCCACCCTTGCCCCCGCGCCACTCAACGGGTAAACCCCAAGGGGGCAGAGCAGCTGCCCTGCCCACTCCCCCGACAACCCCACCCATGTCGCCTCAGCAGTCCGCGGCTGCCGCTTATCTGCAATCAGGTAAGGACGCGACGCAAGACTTGGCAGGTACGTCGCTGGATGACATTGAGAAGTTTCTGGTAGGACCGTCTTTCGGCGATCCGGCGCGTGCCTCAACTGTGCAAGCGAGCGCTCAGCGAAGGGCGTCTGAGCCATTCATCCCGTCGCAGCCCAAACCCATGGCTCAGGCGCCGCGCGCTACATCGTTCCCAGCAGACCAACACCGGCAAGTACCGTCTCGGCCTATTCCATCTCATATCCGTGGGACCGCGATGGATATACCTGATTCATTGCGCCCAGGCTTAGGTCGGCATGTTCAGTCAAATCCAGTCAATAGAGACTTTAACGTAGCATCGGTTCCGGCCTCATCGGACATTCCCGACGCGTTACGGCCTGGCCCGGCACAACGGCGCTCAAGCGAGCCTGCAAATGCGATCGAGGCCCGTAGTCGCCTAGCGTCGGCGATGGCATTGTCGACGACTCAACGACCAGCAGTGGTACAGTCCTCAAGTAGCGCGCCTGTACGGTTTACTAACCTGCAGCCCATGCAGCAAATCTACAAGGGTGAGGAAACTGGCGAAGTCTTTGGGACATCGGTCAAATACCTGAATGAGCGTGAACGCGCGGCGTTTAAAATCACGATCAAGAACGGAAAAGTGTACGATGCAGCGGGTAAGTTGTTCGATACACGCAACGCCTCTACCGCTTTCGAGCATAATAAAGGCCGTGCAATATTCGTGATGGACGCCACCGGCGCGATGTATATATCGAATGAGCAGACCCCGGGCAAATTCCACCATTCTAGCTTTTTCGGCGGTGGCCCTGTTGCAGCAGCGGGTGATATCCGTATCGAAAACGGTGTAATAACCGCCATCTCCCGTAAGAGCGGTCATTATCGGCCTACCCCCGCGCAGCTGAATCAGGCAGTTAACCATTTGAAAAACCAGGGCATTTTAGGAGTATTCGTTGATGAAGACCTCAGTTAATCTCAACTTCTTACGCATTCCCATGAACCTGCTGTATGACCTTGACGACGCCGAAGGATTTACCGGTTTGTCGAGTACCCAAGTCGAACGCCTCTCGCAGGAATATACCGTTGAAGAGTTGAGCGGTATTCGCCAGGCACTGGCGTATGCGAGTCAACACCCTGAGCATGATTTCAAGTCAATGTTGCCGGACGTGCCTCAATCGAATGCCCAGATTGCGAAGGTACTTGAGCGTATTCATTCATCGATTTCAAGCTGACTGTTATTGGATTTTTTCAGCTCGGTTGAGGAGGCGATCCCATCCTAAGCAGGTTAAGCATGAATTGCTCCGGGATTCGTGGAGGCCTTAACTTCTTCACAGTCAAAATATTCACCTGCTTTGATCTCAATGCATGGCGAGCCGGCAGCAATCGCTCTGCTCAGTCACCGTCGCTACCGCCACTAACTGCCGGAATCACTAGGGCTTTTGGTATGAACAGGGCCTGTTTCACTCAGGCCCGTCTGGGCAGCCAGTAGAGCTAGAGGCGTAGTTGCCGGTGCGGGAAGCGCTCCTATACCAACTGATTGCAAACTGTTCGATATCCCTTGGAGTTGCCAACTGCTTTACCTTGACTAAAACGATAATCAGCGCGCCAGGTGCTAGCAACCAAGTATCAATGATAGAAACGGTCCGGGGTCAATGGAAGCGTACAGGCCTATCATATTACTTACGAAAAAGGTCTCGCTTAAGATAACAATTGCATCTCTCTCGTCCCCAGGCATCCATTGGAAAGAGGGGCATTACCTACTGAAAGCATCGGCAGCTATAGCTATAGTGCCTGACATCTCCTGTGTTGCGCCTTAATCGAAATGTTTACTTGGCTAATTACCTTCGCTTTCAAGTCCACTCACTCGATCGGCCACGAGACTTTAGCGACACGTACGAAGTTACCACTAAAGTTAGCCCTGACATCTGAAGAGCTATAGTCTATTCGCGACAACTACTGAATGACCTACCCAAGCGTCTCTGGTTTAACCTGATTATGCCCACTCATTTGTCCATAATATTGAGTTGGCCACCAATCGTCTTCACTCTCACCGTCAGCCGATCCTTGTTGTCGGATGCAACTCGGTATCCAGGCCTAGGCCAATATGGCTTGTCCCAACTCGTTCTGCCAGATAGTCGATCTGGCGAATGAAAGCCTCAATGGACGCCGAAGGATCACACAGGAATATTCCCAGACCTGTCAGTCCAATGACTCCCCTTGGGCTGCACAAGCGAAGGTCTGCTCGTCGTCAATCGTCCGCGGATGGTCATATAACCCCGGGCTTACTAGCAGCCTGCCAGGATTGGTCGCCGACACGTGAGTAGAATTGAAAGAGCTATATAGCCAACGGCTCGTTACAGGGTCTGATGCCTGATGCACAATGGTGCTTTTCATATGTCAGCACAGTACAGCCGTACTGACATATGTGCTATAGCCTTTTCTTTACTCTATGGGTAGCTGCTACGCATTCATTTTATTGCAATAGCTCAATCTGAGCGGGGGCTAGCTCAGCGAACGGGTGAAATTACTGACGGTATAGCCAAGGTGCTGATCCGTTGCATGTCTGGCTCATTATGAAAGGTGGGGCAGTTGACAAACTCCCGAGTCAGATCCTCCCTCACCCATTCCATTGTCGCAGAACTTCTGCAACGTCCTTCCAGAGCTGTGAAACCAGATGGCAATAAGTGATGCGATCAGCACTGGGTGAATAACAGATTGAAGGTTGCTCACTGTGGGGTATTGTAGCCGCATAACTTAGATTGCAGGCGAGTAGCAGACAGGAGCAAAACATTTAGGGTGCATGAGTAGTTTTCTTAGGGACGCACGTTTCGACTTGTATCTGGAGCCTAATCGCTAGAGAACAGACTTGCAAACCCGCGTGTTAGGGTTTGTCTGAAAAGTCTTGTTACCAGCCCGATAGCTTCTTTTCCGCGTCTTGCCATTGAGGAAAATCAATAAGTTAGAGAGGTGCTTCAGGCCATTCATGATGGCAATTTAATATTTTTTCAGACAGAGCCTAGAGTGCTTTATTAATGAATGTTCTTATGATTTGATGCAGGGGCATTTCTGGACTGTGCTCTGCAAAAAGTGCCGATCAAGTTGCTGTGAACTAGACATGGCATTGATCAACTGCAGATTTAAAGTTGTCGCTCCTAAAACAAGGTAAGACTAGCGCGCTCTAGCAAGCTTGTACCGTTGAGACATGGCAGGTCGCCCTGGGCATACCTAGTGGCCGCGAGCCAAGTATGAATTTTCATCAGCATCGTTTTTGATGACAAGAAGTAGCTATCTACTCGTCAGCCTCCGTCGAATTTTCAAAATCTGGAACCAAGTCTGCTTCGTCACTACTTAGTCGATTAAAATCGATCGATGGAATTTCAACATGTTAGGTATCAATCGTACACCATCCATGGATAATCGGGCTTGGTGGGATAATCCAGCACCGGTTCAAGATGCGGCTAATCGAACAACTGGAGGCTTCGCACAAGCTTCAGCACACCAGGATCAAGGCCATGCCTCAAGTGTTGCGCAACAGCTAGCATCGCATCTGCCGCCCAACAGACCTGGGCAACACATGTCCCAATATTCATCCACACAGGCGTACCTCACCGCTGTTCACGGCGCTCAGTTCGGCACATCGGCTTCCGCAAGCACGAGGCCGCTTTCACAGCAAGAGATAAATACGCGGGGTGCACAATTAGTTGACCATGCCCAAGCCAATATGCAACATGGTCAGCTGGTTCTTACCGGAAGCCAAACCAGCGAGCGTGGGCAATTACACTATCAAGGGCATTACCAACCCACTGAAGCAATGAACGTTGCTGGAACGAATTTTTCGGATTTTGTTCCAGGCCAGGCCCCCTAATCAATGAGCATCTAGAGTTTTACCGGGATGAATTTAACGAAGGGGAGCATGCTCAGCTTGAACTAGTACAACTGGCTCCGACAGAGCAAGGACAGCTCGGCGTGGTAGACGGCCACCACCGTTTAGCAGCTGGGTTGAGCCTCGGTCGGCCCGTACCTGTGTTTATTAATCTCAATACAGAGCTGGCCGAAGCGACAGATTGGGCGAATGTGAGGTTGCGTGACTCTACCCCCGAGTAATAGGGTGGTTATCGCTAGAAATGGAAGCACCATTCCACCTCGCTGGAACACGAACCTGCGCAGTACCAGCAGAACTGGGCAGACTGCGGCTGCAAATTGATGCCAGTTTCGCTCAAGGGCGGTATCGTAGGTGCCTGCTTACCTTGCTTTCCTATGCCAGTGAGCTTCAAACCCTGGCCGTTGAAAAACCTGTGCACAGCCAACGGCTGCTGGGCGGGTTTGTTGGAGGCCAGTGGCCTGCGCGAGTGAAGATGGGCACGCAGGACCGGCGGCAAAGCTTTATTTCGCGCAGATGGCCAATGCGCAAGCGATCGTGTGGTTAAGGTAGGTGAAGCCCTAATGCAGGAAAGGTGCATGCACAAACTGCAAAAGCAGAGGACATTCTTATTAAATCGACATTTCAATGAATTTCATTCATGAGAAACAGGTGTTGCCAACGTCCACTACGTATGGATGAGCACTGGCGGGCATAGTTACTATATAAGGCTACATTTGCCGTAGAGCATCTGGTAATGATTTGGTGAGGGTTACTTACAAATGGGCTTTGAAGTAAAGCACCTTGATATGCTTATGTGCAAGTATGCACCTCGGTTAGATACGCTCAAGCGATATGCTGTCTATGTTCCAGCCACAGAAACAATCATTAATATGAAAGTGACACCGTGAACGCAAGGGGCATTGTCCCGTTGTAAGGGATGATGCCCCTGTCTCTGAGAAAGACGCAGTTGGCTCTATCTCTGGCACTTTCCCGTGTATCAAACGACCGCCTGCTAGGTATTAATACGTGACTGCGATACAAACAGGTTCAGCCTCTCTCGTACTCCTGCGCTTATGCCACTGTTTCTACCTGTCGCTTCAACTGCTCCCTTGCTCGTGATAAACGTGAGCGGACAGTACCAATGGGTACACCCAGCGATGAGGCCGTTTCCTGATAATTGCCGTCCATTTCAAGACTGACCTTGATCACGCGCTGCATATTGATCGGCAATCGGTCAATGGCATCGACGACTCGTTCCAGCTGACGATGACCATCGACCTGATGACCAATATCTCCACCCTGTTCTATCTCTGAATGCAGATGATCATCCCAGCTCTCTTGATAAGGCTGTTTGTATAGTCGACGAAAATGGTTACGGATAAGGTTCAGGGCTATGCCACAAAGCCAGGTCTGGGGTTTGCTGGTTCCCTGAAACTTGTGTTCACTGCGCAGGGCTTCAAGAAAAGTACATTGGAGAATGTCATCCACATCGTCCGGGTTCATTACTCGCTTCTGAATGAAGGCTCGCAACATCTGGATTTGATCGCTGGTGAGTTGACGAATACCGGCTGATACGCAAATGACGTTGGAGATGCTGGCATGCATGGGACTTACCTTCCATTGTATTGGTAAGTTCTCTATAGCGATAGACGTGCCAGCTTTATGAGTTAATTTAAGCTATTGATTTATAAGTAATACATGAGTTTTAGAAATATCATCCAGCGCAAGATCTTGCATAAAGCGGTTTGAAGCATTACAGAATTTTGCACACATATTATCGTAGTAATGCACCTATCTCGTTAGGTTCATGAGGGGAAAGTATCAGATAGCCTCAACTCTTTCTTCATGCAAAATAACCAAAGGGCTTGATTTAGAGGGTGTAGACAAAATATACCTGGAGTAAGCTGACCTTCTGGTTCTGAGCCTTTGGGGGTCTGTTTATGACTAAGCATAACAGGACTGAAGAAGCCTCAG
>NZ_BMNW01000028.1 GCF_014646755.1 Pseudomonas asuensis
TGGCCCAGCCGCTCCTGCTGCGCAGCGACCGATTTCATCCGTTCCTGCTGGCGTTTGTAGGCCTGGGTGGTGGCTTCGATCTTGCTCTTGAGCTGGCTTTCGCTACCCGCCAGGTTGCGGGTATCGACGCCGGCTTCGCGTAGTTTGGGAATCAGCCGCTGCAGCTCAGCGCGCTGCTCGGTGTGCTTGTTCTTCAGCCGCTCTACTGCCGCGCTGGTATTGATAAAGGTGCGCTGAAAGGCCGCTGAGGGTGCGTCTGTTGCTTTGAGCTGCTCTTGGTACTGCCTGAGCTTTTGCTGGGCGCGGGCGAGTTCTTCGCCGGTCTGCCGCACGGCATCATGCTGCTTGCGGTAGTTGCCGATATCGGACTGCTGGGCGTTGAGCTGCTTGAGCTTGTCGCGGGTGTCCTTGAGCGCTCTGGCCGTAGCATTGCTGCCGGCCATGATGCGCTTTAAGGGAGAGGTGACCTTATCGAGCGCCGACAGCAGCACTCGGATCTGAAGATTATTCGCTGCCATCGGGGCTCGCTCGTTTACGGGCGCGTTCACGCCAGTCCATCAGTTCAGCCAGGCCCAACTGGTCAAGCTGGGCCGGTTGCCAGTGAAAAGTGATGGCGAGATCCGCCATCGCATCCTCTACGTGGCGGGGGAGAGTTCCGCCTTGATGGACTTCTTCAGCAAAAAACTGCCGATCTTGCCTCCCACTTCCACCAGGTCGGCTGGATCCATTGCGCGGGCTTCAGCCTCGGTAATCGAAGGCAAACTGATGCGCGGGACCACTTTGATGATCGCGGTTACATCTAGGTTTAAAAGGTCGGAAAGGGACACGCCACGCAGCTCACCGGCGCTGGGCTTACGCAAGGTGAACTGGTCAATGACCTGGGTACCGCGTCTGATTGGCTCGTCCAGAACAATGATGTTCTGATCCATTTCAGGGGCAGTAATGGCCTGGTCTTGGGCTGGGGTAGTCATGGGGTAGTGCTCCTAGCAGAGTTCCCGCCGAAACGGGCAAATTTGGAATTTAGAAATTTCTAAATCGAAAAAATGGGCTTACATACCCAGCGCTTTGCGCTGGCCTTCCAGGCGATCCACGCCGCCGACCTTCTCGATGAAATTGAGCAGATCGATCTCGATCACGACTTCGCCGTCCACGGTCAGCTTGTAATAGGTGCAAGGGGTAGTGATCTTGTGCTCGGTGTCTTCGCCTGGGGCCGCATCGCCCATTTCGATGGTCTCGTGACGACCACGCACCACGATCTCGACCGAGGTATCGGTAGCGGTATCGTCCTGCTGAAAGGAGCCGGCAAAGCGCAGCATCACGCCGCTGGCGTTGGTGATACCGAACTGCTTGAGCACGGTCACATCCAGGCCGCCAAGGGTCCACTCCAGCTGCAGTCCGTCATCGCTCATGCCAAAGTCGATTTTGACGGGGCCATTCATGCCGCCGCCTCGGTAGCTTTCCATCTTGCGACCGAGAGAGGGCAGGGTGACGCTCTTGGCTTGACCAAGGTAGTTGTAGCCCTCGTTAAAGAAGTTCACGTTTTTAAGTTTGTGGGGCAGGGCCATAACGGCAGCTCTCCTGGGGCGCGTCCGAAAACGCGCTTATGCAAAAGGTGTTAGGAATTCACGCGGTCGGCAAAGCTCGTCAGGTACGAGTCGGTGATGCGCTGCCGCAGGGTCAGGTCTTCCAGGGGCGGGACCGGGGTGTAGTCGTAGTCCAGACGCAGCTGCCCAGCCTTCAGGGTTTCCTTGGTGTTGACCTCTTCGTCGTACCAGCACTCGCCACCAAGCAGGTAGCCCTGGGCGGTGAGGTCGCGCAGCTTGGCGTTGATGCCCTCGATGATGTCGCGGGCCAGGCTCGGGTGCAGGGGCTTGTCCACAAAGGTGAAGTGCGCCTCGGCCATGGTGTCCATCAGCACCTGGGCGGTGCGGGTGTAGTTCTCGAAGGCAAACAGCGAGTCGTCTGTGGTGGTGCGCGAACCCCAGAAGCGATAGCCGCTCTGGTTGATCAGCGTGGTGACTTCGTGGCTGTTGAGGTAGTTGCTGTCGGTGGAAGGGTCCTGCAGGTCGAAAAACACGTCCTTGCTGATGCCGGTCACCCCGTTGACCGGGGCGTTGGACAGGGTCTTGTGCCAGCCGATCTCCTTGTCCAGTTGCGCACGCAAACCCAGCGCGCGGGCGGTTGCGTTAGCTGTGACAGTCTTGTTTTGCGAGGTGCTCCAGGCGAGGAAGTCAGGCCAAAGCAGCATGAGTTCGCGCGCACCAAACTGGTTGCGGTAGGCCACGGCCTCTTCCATGGTTTCGCAATTCCAGGCGCTCGCGTACACAAAGGCGCGCAGCTTTTGGGCAATGCTGACCAGGGCAGCGGTGACGGCCTGGGTATCCAGACCCGGTACGCCCAGGATGCGAGGGGTAACACCCAGCTGGGCCTTGGCGGACAGCAGAGCTTTCATGCCAGTGTATTTGCCGTTCGCGGATCCACCGATGATGTTGGAAACGGTCTCGGCTTCGGTTGCGCCTTCCGGGACGCGGACCAGGACAGTGACGGGCTTGGACTGGTCGGCGATGGCTTGTAGGGCCTCGGCCATGGTGCCCTTGGTGCCGGCCTTGCCAGCCGCAGTCTGGACGTTGGTGATCAGAACGGGTTTGTTTAAGGGAAAAGCAGCGGCGTCGGCGTCGTCTGCAGTGACGACCATTCCGACGATTGCGGTGGAAACGGTGGAGATAGAGCGCGTGCCCTCGTTGATTTCTTGGACACGGACGCCGTGTAAGTAGTCGGCCATTGGAGATGTGCCTGCGCAGGTGAATGACACCGGCAAGGCTGAGGGAAACCCGCGCGGGGTTCATTAGGCGCGGGTTGTAAGACGGGGATTTACAAGATTAGGCTAATAGAGTCTGAGCGCAGTTGCTGGTGGTGAAGATATTGACCTCAGACTCAGAAGCTGAGTAGGGATAGGGATGGCAAGCTGGCTAAAAAATTTTTCAAACGAAGCCTAAGACTATCGCTTGCCATTAAGTCTGTCCTCAAACTCTTGGCGACTTAAGCGAGGCTTACTATAAGGAACTTCTGGCTCAGTGCTGAGAAAAGCCTGGGCACGCTGCATCTCATCTTGATGCTCTCGCATGCTATTGATACTTTCAGCAAAGCGTTGGGTTGCATCCTTTTGCACATTGAGATTCGGATTGTTGTTTGTCTGGGAAATACCATTAGCCGTAGATGCTGCCGGCCTTGTTTGTCTTGCATTGATTTTGGCCTCGTACTCCTCCCGACTTGGACGTCTGTTGGTCGTGTGCGCTGCCGCTCCTGATAATAGGCTGCCAGGAAAAACTGATGAAGGCTTATCTGTGCCTTGCGTTTTCTGAAGATTATTTAACGCGACACCTATTAAGCTTAGTCCCAAACCTGCGGGTGGCCGTTGAGGTAATGAAGACGAAGCAGAATTAGTTTGCATACTAGACCATGGCGGTGAAGGAGCAGCAGCCGCATTTGGTGACGATTTCCAATGGTTTGGCTTACCAGCGCTGTCTAGCATAAAGACGCTGGCAAGATTCAATTCGTTATCGGGACCGGGTTCAAACCTCACTACAGGATGGTGTGTTGAGCCACCGTCTAAAATTGCTGGAACGCCAAACATGTTGGCCCCCAAGGAGACCAACTCGAGTAGCTTCCCGCTCTCGATACTGGCAATGATATGCTTCCCGATCGAGTTGCCTGCTTTATTTAACCAACTCATCGAGCCCGCATTGATCATACGAGAGGAATTGGGAATAGAGATTTTGCCCGCAACTTGGGTCCCGGTGGCTAAAATCCTGCTAGCGGTTGATGTGAGCAGCCCTATACTCATTGAGTCATCCTCTTCGTTACCAGATGAGTGGTAATTCGCAGTCGATAAGTTCCTAGAAACTTAGATTGCCAGGCGAGTAGCGCTGTGGGTTCTTCAGGCCGATTATCTGGGCACAGAACTTCGAACAGATCCAGCGCGACTCGCTCTGGATCTCTATAGGCAGGATCTGGCTGCCCAGTATCCCGATCCAGTCATAGGCTGCGCCTTGCTCGGCTTGTAGCAGCTCCTCGACTACTTCCTTCCTTATCTGAGGCAGCGGCAGGAAGTCCCAGATGGCTGGAACCTGCTCGATCAGCTTAGCTCGCACCTTTGGAACCTCAAGCTAGAGCATGCCACATAGAGATTATGTACAACTTATAAACGCATCTCCCAGGAGATGACTATGAAAATCCCATCTACCAACTACGAAATAACATGGCATAGGCCGGGAGAGATTGCTAACCACTCGCCAGAAAAAGTCGAAAAGCCTTCAACTAGTTTATCGGATGTATTGCCAATAAAAGTACGCCCGACGGATGAGCGACGAACAGCCTATCGTATTCGTAGCCAGTTCATTAGCCAAGCGCGAAAGTTAACCGCGTTTATTTCGGCAAACCCTAAAATAGCCGCGAACCCGAAGTGGGATCCTGCATTCGCTCAAACACCTGAAGAGAGAGCTTTGTCAGCACAGAAGAATAAGTCCGCCGCGGAAGAGGCACTTAAAGATGTTCGACTAGCCCTTTATAATAAGAACTATGGATCCTTGAAATCAGACAATAAATTTAACTTAGATAAAAGAGACTCTGAAGGTTCCAGGATAAATAAAGGTAAATTTTATAATTTTAGCGACATAGGGAATATCACAAATAGGTTTCATCAATCTGCCATGCGATCACAAGCTATATGGGAATCCACTAAAATCAACTGTGATGGACTTGCATTAGCTGCAATGGACTATGTAAGCCATAAGCATCCAGAGATATCCGTAGCTAGACTCCTTCTACCAGGTCATTCGTTGATGACCCTTGGAGAAATAACCCCTGATCTTGCCAATTTGCCATTGGCGGCTTGGCCAGAACATATCCATGTGTGTGATCCATGGACTAATATTACTTGCTCCGCTCCAGATTACCCAAAAAAATTTCTAGAAAAGATGGAAAAATGGAATACGGGCAATAAATTAATTCGTGACAAACATGAGTGGATTAATCCAAACAATGAAAAATGGCGTTCCTGTGTAAAAGAAAATCCAAAAATACTTGTTAGATTAAGATATGAAAAAGGCCTTTTCCACGATGACCTACTTCTACCACCTCCTGTTGAGCTAGAAAGCTAAAATAACAAAAATTATAGTAATTTAAAGCTAGCTTTGATAAAATAATGTTATTTTACAGAGCACATCTTATTAAGATGTGCTCTAGCCCTGTATGTCGGGAGATTAGTATTAATATCACTATACCAATGGGCATTAACCTATAACTATAGATATCTCTATTTCACTGATATTAATGGAACCTTCCCCCCCTAAACGTCACCTATCTCTTTTAAAGAAATTAGGTCACAATTCTTATGAGATCATTTAGCCGACTATCTTCCGTTTACACTATTCCCATCTTCGAATCTCAGTCTGACATCGCCACTTCGCCGATTCTATCTCCATCAGACGGTGCCACGGGTCAGAAGCAGCAGAAAGTCGTTCCCTCTAAAATTACGTTACTCAATGGCCGTCCGGTCCGGGTAGGAGGGTTCAAGCTTGCTAAAGGGCAGAGTAAAGCACTGCTAGCCGCTCTACTCAAACCACAGGGGGCCATCAACGAGGTAGACGCTCCGGCATCGCAAGTTGCTGCCTCCATCCCTGGTGATGCCTGGTATAGGTATGAGGCTGAAACCAAGCGAGATGGTTTAGCTGAGCCAACGCATAGCTTTGTAGTACTGGTTCAGGTAGATAGCAGTGGTCAGCTTAAATACTTAACTGCCCAATCGTCTACTCACCCTAAATACAACAGTGAAGAGTCAGCCTTTACTCAGCACTTTTATCCACGTCCTGGCCCCTCTCCAATAGGCTTGCTTACTCTCCCGGACGAGCTTTTGCTACACATTGCTAAACACACAAGCACCAATGGAGTGGATGTAAGTTTACGAGGCGTCAATCAGCGACTTAAAGGCATCGCAGACGAAATGTTATCGGATGGCCAAGCCTTTACCGTGAGCAAGGGGCAAACTCTTGAAGATATAAGATACGAGGGCTGGGAAATGAGCGCGTTGGGTAGCCTTTCTATCGACGCTCAGAACTTCGTATTAAGTAATAGTAATTGCCAAGCACTTTTGAAGGCAGGATATGAGGGCTGGGAGAGAAATGATCTAGCCCAAAAGCCACCTGAACAGCAAAAATTTGTCTTGGATAATCTTGATACGCTTAAGGCAGCGGATTATACCGGGTCCGAAATGAATGATTTGGCCAGTCAGCCTCCTGAAGAACAAGAATTTGCTCTAACGTATGCTCTAAGACTCAAACTTCATGATTATAACGGTTGGGCTATCAATAACCTGGCAGCTCAACCGCCTGCTGAACGCAGCTCATTATTAGAGCAGCTTGGGATAGCGCATTAACATATTTTCTGACTATTTCTACGATTCTTATTAGCTTTTCATAGAACCTGTTAGAACCTTATAGAGGGCCAGCATGGATCATGCTGACACCTCATCTTTAGACCAGACGACAGCGGCCACTTCGGGCGCTGTCTTGGCCGCCTCCACCTTCTGCTCGAGCACGATCTTTTGTGCGATGGCGGCGTTGATGGCGTTCTTGCCGTCTAAACCAACCTGCTGGATCTGCGCAGCAGTGTGCGTCTGATAGGCCCACTTGCCCTCGCTATCGGCACACCAGAACGGGGTGGTCCATTTCTCGTCGACGCCGGGCAGGATCGAAGCCAGTACTGAAGCCTGTAGGTTGGACTGGTCGGTCGGCTTGGCCGGGTAGGTATAGGTCTCGCCCAGGGCGCTTGAAGTGAAGCCGGCGGTGATCCGGGCCGCGCAGGCAGTTTCCAACTCGGCCAGCTTTTGGGCTTTCACATCAGCCAGGCTCAACCGCGAGGCAGGGTCTACTGCCACCGGCGGGACCTGGGAAAAGTCGATGACCTTGTCGGCCGACTGTGCGGCAATCAGCGTATCGCGCAGCGTGGCGGAAATCTCGACGGCATCGGCCGGCAGGCTGGCCGGGGCGGTCAGCTCGCTATCAAAGAAACCCTTTTCGGTTTTGGAGGCATAAATAGTCATTGGGGCGTCCTTAAAAGCCGATGGCGATGTAGTAGAAGGAGAAGATCTGGTTATTGGTGCCGCTGGTGGCGGAGTAGCGGCCCACGGTTGCGCCGGTCTTGCTCAGGGTTCCGTCGATCAGCGTGGCCAGCACGGACGTACTGCCGGAGAAGACTGGAATGGCAATCAAGGCAAGTGCAGTAGTGGGAAAGGCCACCGGAAAGGTAATCGGGGCCGAGCCTGCATTGGCGTTGCTGATGGCACCGCCCTGAATAATAAAGCCTGACGGCAAGCGCTGATAGCTGGGTGCATTGGCAGTAAGCGACGATGCAAAGGCACCACCCATCTTTAAGAAAGCCGCGCCGTTGCTGGCTACGATCTTCCAGACAGTGCCGGTCGAGACTACCACAATCGACTCGTTGTAGTTCATCGAGTACGGGGCAGTGTTGGTCGATAGATCGCCCATCACCAGAACATCCGAGCCATTTACACCCACAGCAAAACCAGACATAGCAGAGGACGAATGGCTGATGATGTACATCGCGCCGATGGGCACCGTACTCACGGCCGGCAGCGCAACGTTCACATAACCGGAACCGGCGTTTGAGGTGATGAAGCTTCCCGCTGAACTGGCCGTCAGGGTGGTCTTGGCGGAGAGGGACAGGAAGCCTGCCATTTGCCCGGAATTCTGCTTGAAAAACTCACTGGTGATGAGCTGTTTGCTGTTATCAAAGCGGGGCGGCGTTTGGCCTTTGACCGGCCCGGTAAAGTTGCCGCCGTTGGTAGGCATATAGCCTTGGGTGATATCGGCAAACACCAGCGCGGTGCTGCCCAGGGTAATGGGTGCATCGGTGGTGAGCTTCCAAATGGTGTCGGCCTGGGTTGCGCCTTCCTCGACATAGACGAGAAGTCCTGGTGTCACTTCAGCGTTTTCGTCCGCATCGACCGCGCGAAGCCAGCCACCGGTGCCGACCACATATAGGCCGTTCCCATTGCCTGTAGTCTGGTTCTTGACCAGGACGCGGTCACCGGCCACCAGGGCGATGCCATCGACGGTCTGCAGACCGCTCAGGATGATGTTGGCGGTCGTGGCGGCACGGACCGACTGCTTGTTGTCCAGCCGGTTGATCGCCACGGTGATCGCATCGTCTACATAGCCGCGTGTGGCCAGCACAACGCTCGGGTCGATCTTGAGTTCGACGTTTGAAGTGCTGCTGACAATCAGGACCATGCGCAGGACCTGAGTGCGGCCGGAACCCTCAGCCAGCTGCGGCTTGTAGCTGGGCGGGGTGTTGGCCACCGCAATCAGGTTGCCGTCTGCATCGATCAGGCCCATCTCGCGGATCCAGCTGCCGCCGGTGGTTTCGGGGATCACCAGCTCGGCGATGACCTGGCTGCTGTTGGCCTTGTCCACGGTCAGGCTGTTTAGCCCGGCGCGATACCATTCGCCCTTGAGCGCGGTCTGGCTGCGGTCAGGGGTAGGGACGCTACCGCCGCCGTCGCCTACAGCCATCTTGCTGATCTTGAGGGTGGTGTTAAGCGCGGCTGCGTTGGCCAGCTTGGCCTCACCAATAGCGGTGAGAATGGCGAAATAGGTCTGACTCATGGGTAGATGCTCAGGGTGTCGATGTCGTGAGAGATGCCGCCGGCCGAGTAGCTGCCGCCGGCCGAGTAGCTGCCGCCGACCACAATGGCTTCGGGTTGATAGGCGTAAACGGTAAGCGTCTCGCCTTGGTAAGTGCTCACACCGATATAGGGCGTGCCGCGTGTTTCAAGGCTGACGGCAAGGCCGGTCAGGTGCCGGCTGAGGGGTTTTGCGTCATCGATGAGCAGCCCCAGGCCGTCATACATTTCCTCGGTAATGCCGCTGTCCAGCACGCCGATATCCAGCTTGAAAGTGCCGGGGGTAGCTTCGGGTGACTCCTGCCACCACTCGCGTACGCGGATCAGGTAGCCCAGGGGCTCGACTACGCGACGGATCGCACCGATGGTGCCCTTGTGCGAGTGGACGAAATACGAGGCCTTGATGACTTCGCGTTTGGTCTTCTCCGACCACTTGCTGTCCCAGCGATCCACCGAACGTGCCCAGGCGAGATAGGGCAATAGCTCCAGCGGGCAGCGGTCTGGATCCACCAGGTCACGCAGCGGAATGGGTACGCGTTTGATCTGAGCCAGAGCCTCAGCGGCAAGGCGCTCGAGCTTTGTAGAGTTGGCCGGCAGCAGGCTCATGCCTGGTCTCCCAGAATAACGCGGGTTCCTGTGCAGTAGGCGGCCTGGGCACTGGTGGGGACGATATCGGTCCAGCCGTCCAGCTCGACCTTGGAAACACCCGCCACATGCAGCGCAGCATCAAGGCCGGAGCGGGCCACGATTACGCCCAGGCGGCGACGGCGGTTTACATACGTTTTGAGATTAGCTTGCGCCGTTTGCAGGATCAGCTCGGACTCGGCTCCAGTATTCTCCAGGTACAGCCTGGCCTTGACGCTATAAGGCAGGATCTCGGCGGACTGGACGGTGACGCAATCCCCCAATGGGCGCACATCGTCATCGTTAAGCGCCTCGGCCACGGTGGCCAGTAGCTCAGGGGAAGCCGTGCCGTCGCCGATGTAAGACTGAACGGTGACGACCACGACGGCTGGGGAAGGGCTGACCGCCGAGGCGTCGGCCACCTGGCCGCTGGCATTACGGGCATGCAGGATATAGGCATTGCGGGGGCCGGCTACGCTTAAGCCCTCCCAGGCCATCTGCACGCGTTCACGCAGTGCATCGTCGCCTTCCATTACGGCTGCAACCGGCGGCACGCTGGTGGTATCGGCCGGGGTAATGGTCAGGCGGGTCAGATTGACACCGCCGGCGATCTGCTCAAGGTCGGTGCCGGTGGCCTTGGCCAGCATGGTGCCCAGGGCGGCCTCGTTGACGCGCTGACGCAAGAGCAGCTCGCGGTAGGCATTCTCCTGCAGGAGCTTGACTGAACTGACCCCCGAAAGTTGGACATCAGAAGTGGGCTTTAAAGCGTAGCTAACTCAGTGCTTTGAGTTAGCTACGCTGCTTATCCTCTCTATCCGGTAGAGATTGGGACTCACGTTGAGAGGACCTCAAGGGAGTCATTGTAGTGGTCTACTAAATCCGGACACTCATTTAAGGCGAGAATACTTGCCATAGAGAGGTGTCTGATGACCAA
>NZ_BMNW01000029.1 GCF_014646755.1 Pseudomonas asuensis
GAGGCTAGCGAAAGGGGCGAGGTCGAGGCGCTAACGAGGTTCATGCAGAGGGTCCTTATGGCGTATTAAAGGTTCTGTGTGGTAGCCCTTAGCGCCTGGGTTCCAGGGGAGTCTGCTTGTCGTCCCCTAATGACAGGCCCAAAACCCCATGGCTGACTTCTGGAACCGCTCTGTCTAAGGACGCCACACACGAGAAAGAACAGCGGCCACAGCGTGTCGGGCAGCGTGAACACCAGGGGGTACCAGGGGCAGTCAGGCAAGCGGTTACTCTGGACGGCGATCCACTGATCGGTAGCCTTTTTGCCGCAGGACGGACAGGCCGGCAGTGGCACGTGTTGCACAGGTCTTTGATATGCGAGCAATGCTCATTGCCGCAGCTGTAGTGCTTGACGCCCAGGATCGAGGTGCCGCCGGTCAGCATTTTGTTCACCGACTCCACTTCGATCTCCCGCAGCCCGCCGGCCTCCAGCAATCCTGCCCAGCAGCCGTTGGCCCTGGACAAATTCTTCAGCGGGCGAAGTTTGAAGCCAGCGGACCGGCTGAAACGGACGCTGGAGTGTTGGCGGGCGACCCAGACTATTGCTGTTCACGCGCAGCCTGCAGCTGGGCCGTGATGCGACGATTATCTGCCTGATGAAGGCACATGCAGATCAATGCCGGCGATGTCATATTGGGCCTGCTCGTTCAATCGGGTGCGTACGGTGAGATTGGCAACATCATTTTCCGGTAGGACGTTGACCTGCTGTTCATAATGAGCGTCTGCACCTTGAGTTGAGCGTAGGTGCATGGTGCCGTCGGCGATGCCATTACGGGCCAGCAGTGCCATGAGCTGATGGTGGTTGTTGGGCTGAGCTTCGGTCTGGTCCAATGCGAGGTGTGCGTTGGGGCTCAGGCTGGTCAGCGAGAGCGCTGCGAGGTGAGCATGCGGGGTGGGCGAACGTGCGGCTGCCGATGGCTGGTCGGTATTGATTGAGCCGGTGTAGTGCTGGGTGGGGATACCTGATAGAAGGGGACTCACTGTGCCTGGCCTGTTTTAGATGATTAACTGGCCGCAGGAAGTGGCCTTGATCCAGTGGGTGGCCGAAAGCGTTCAGGGGGTTCCGAAGAGGGTCAGGCACATGGGCCAGATAACACGTCTAAAGCGGGCACGGACCCATTTGCAGCCATAGGCTGCCAAGTTCATAGAGGTACCTGCGCCCTCTTTGATTCCATGGCTTACCGGGTCTGACCTCTTTTGGCGTTAGGCTGGAACCTTGCTTGTAATAGAAGCGCTTGAGTTATTGTGCCGGAACTGAACGGGGCTCAGCCCCCCGAGGGAGAGCTTTAGCCGGTGGTGGTTGTAATAGCGGATATAACCGCGCAGCGCCTCCTCCAACTGAGCCAGGTTGTTAAATGATTCCCGGTCATACAGCTCGGACTTGAGCACGGCAAAAAAGCTTTCCATGGCTGCATTGTCCAAGCAGTTACCGCGTCGTGACATGCTCTGGGTAAGGCCACGCCGTTCCAGAAGGCGGCCAAAGGCAGGCATCTGATAGTGCCAGCCCTGATCCGAATGCAAGAGGGGAGCCTCGTTGCGTCTTAAGCGCTGGAAGGCTTTGCCGATCATGTCTCGGACCATGTCGAATACAGGTCGCCGAGCCATCTCATAGGCCACGATCTCGCGGTTGTACAGGTCCAGAACCGGTGACAGATACAGCTTCTGGCCGGCTACATTGAACTCGGTAATGTCCGTCACCCATCGCTCGTTAGGCCGCCCGGCTGAGAAGTTGCGATTAAGCTGATTAGGAGCAATCCTGGCTGTTGCGCCTCGGTATGCCCTGTACTTACTGCGGCGTCTAATCGATGACTTTAGTGCCAGGATCCCCATCAAGCGCTGAATGGTTTTATGATTCACAAGGGCTCCCTGGTTGCGTAAGGCTGCGGTGATACGGCGATAACCGTAGCGGCCCTTATGACGCTCAAATAGCTTTTTGATAGCGCTTTTGAGCCCAGCGTATCTATCAGCAGCAGCCAATGCCTTGGATTGATAGTAGAAGGTACTGCGGGCCAGGCCCGCCGCTTTAAGCAGGGCTGCTAGAGGATAGTGTCGCCTTAACTCTATAACGATCTGTGTCTTCTCACGAGTGCTGAGCGCTGCCGGCGTTGAGCCAAGGCTTTTAGCTCGTTTGAGATAGGCATTCTCCAGCTGCAACCTAACAATCTCGTCGGTGAGTTCTTGTTGGGTACGCTGGGCATCATTTGAACCATTGAGCGTTTCGATGACAGACGCGTTGCGCTCTTTCACGTCGGCTCCTCGTCGCTTTCGAGTCAGGGCGGTCAGACCATCTCGTTCGTATTGCTGCTGCCAATGCATCACGCTTGATTTGTTAGCAATGTTGAAGATTGCAGCGGCCTGACGGTAGGACAAGCCTTCTTTATACAGTCGCTTGAGAACAGCGAGCTTGAAGGCCGTAGTGTAATGAGAGCGGGAGGGCGTGAGGGCTGCTTCGCCATGAAGCTGAAAAGCGGCGACCCAGGTGCGGACCAGGCCTCTCTCTACATTGTGCCGATGCGAAACCCTGCTGAAGCCATCAGCGCTTTCGAGATAATCGCGAATGACCATGAGTTTGAACTGAAGCGAGTACTTCGCCATAAAGAAACCCCCGAAGGTTGTGTCCAACTTTCGGGGGTCAGTTCACTTGAGCGGGCTCATGTCCGGATGCTGAGCCGCAAAGCTGAGCATCTCGGTGCCGATGCTGGCTGGGCTGTCGGTGACGGCCAGACCCACCAGATACGCCTGGCCGCTAGAGCCAAACTTCTCGTTGACCTCGATGGAGGTGTACACCTTTTGCTTTAAGTTATTGACGATGTTTACCAGGTCGTCGGTGGGCTCGATCTGGGCAAATAGGGCCAGCTTTTTCTCGCCGCTGATCTCGACTTCGCCCGTCGACAGGGCCAAGACGTCGCCATAGGCGCGGAAGGGAGAGTCGGCCAGCGTGCTGCGGAAGTGCTCCATCCAGATGCGCGCGCCGTAGACCTTGGGGTCATAATTGGCGGCCATCTGCTCAATCCAGCTGCGCTCGATGGTGCGGCCGTCCGTGGTTGCGCCTTCGACGGCAACACGGAACTGCTTGGAACGGAATTTCTTTTTAGTGCTCATGCCGTGAGGTCCTCAATGCGGGGGGATCGCGGGGTGCGGTGGCAGTAAGGGCATGGTCGTTTTGTGAGGGAGGCGCAGCAACGAGCCGGGGTTGTAGATCGGCCGTTTACAAGATGCGGTGCTAAGCAGATGAGGGATGAGGCCGCAGACTGACAGCCATCAAACACAGCCAGTCCTGTCATGAACGAAGCCACCCTTACCCTGCCGATGGATACGCGCCGCCAAGCCAAGTTTCTCTACTGGATGGGATGGCGGATCTCCGAAATCACCGAGGCCACCGGCGAGAAAGAAAAGACCCTGCACAGCTGGAAGACCCGCGATGAATGGGACCGGGCCGACAACGTCGAACGCATCGGCGGAGCGCTCGAGGCGCGTCTGGTGCAGCTGATCCTGAAAGAGGCCAAGACCGGTGGTGACTTCAAGGAGATTGATCTCCTGCACCGGCAGCTGGAGCGGCAGGCACGCATCCAGCGCTTCAAGGACGGCGGCACCGAGACCGAGCTGAATCCGAACCTGGCTAAGCGTAACGAGGGACCCAAAAAGCCGCCGAAGAAAAACGACTTTAGCGAGGAGGACATCGAGAAGCTGACCGAGGCCTTTGTGGACGGCTGCTTCGACTACCAGAAAGACTGGTATCGGACCATGAACCAGCGGACCCGAATGATTCTGAAATCACGTCAGATCGGGGCCACGTTCTACTTTGCCCGCGAAGCCCTGATCGATGCCCTGGTATCTGGCCGTAACCAAATCTTCCTGTCAGCCAGTAAAGCCCAGGCGCATCAGTTCAAGAACTACATGCAAGCCTTCGTCAATGAAGTGCTCGGCCGGCAGCTCACCGGCGACCCCATCGTGCTGCCCAACAATGCCGAGCTGCATTTTCTGGGCACCAATGCCCGCACCGCCCAGGGCCGCTCGGGCAATTTTTATTTCGACGAATTCTTCTGGACCTACAAGTTCGAGGAGCTGAACAAGGTCGCTTCAGGCATGGCCCTGCACAAGAAGTGGCGAAAGACCTACTTCTCGACGCCCTCAAGCATCGCTCATGAAGCCTATAAGTGGTGGACCGGCGAACGGCTGAACAAGGGCAAACCGACCGCGCAGCACCTCAAGATCGACGTGTCACACGATGCCCTGCAGCAGGGCCGACTGTGCGAGGACAAGATATGGCGTCAGATCGTCACCATCTTGGACGCCGAGGCGCGCGGCTGCGACCTGTTCGACCTGGAAGAGCTGCGCATGGAATATGCAGCCGAGGCCTTCCAGAACCTTTTGATGTGCGAGTTCGTCAACGATGGCGACTCCATCTTCCCGCTGATCATGCTGCAGCCGTGCATGGTGGACAGCTGGGTCGAATGGGCCGAGGACTACAAACCGTTTGCGGCCCGTCCCCTGGGGGATCGTCAGGTCTGGATTGGTTATGACCCGGCCGAAACGGGCGATATGGCTGGCCTGGTGGTTGTGGCTCCGCCGCTCGTTCCGGGAGGCAAGTTCCGGATCCTGGAGCGTCACCAGTTCAAGGGCATGGACTTTGCCGCCCAGGCTGAATTTATCCGCAAGGTTACGCAGCGTTACTGGGTGACCTATATCGGCATTGATACCACCGGCATGGGCGCCGGCGTGGCCCAGCTGGTAAAGCAGTTCTTTCCCGCCGTCACCACCTTTAACTACTCGCCCGAGGTCAAGACGCGCCTGGTCCTCAAGGCGTTTGACGTCCTCAAGAACGGTCGCCTCGAATTCGACGCCGGCTGGACCGACATGGCCGCCGCGCTGATGGCCATCCGCAAGACCGTGACCGCAAGCGGCCGGCAGTTCACCTATACCGCCGGGCGCAATGAAGAGACCGGCCATGCGGACCTCGCCTGGGCCTTATTTCACGCCTTACACAACGAGCCGCTTGAAGGGCAGACCGCTGCCAATACCGGCTTTATGGAGATTCACTGATGAGCACTACCCTTCAGGATCTGCCACCGGTGCTGGTGGCAGGCCATACCTCAAGCCCGGCCGGTATCGAAGCCTTTACCTTTGGCGATGCCGTCCCGGTACTAGACAGCCGCGAAGTGCTCGATTACCTGGAATGCTGGTACAACGGCCGTTACTACGACCCGCCGCTCTCGTTTGATGGTCTGGCTAAATCAGTGCGGGCCAGCGTGTACCTGCAGTCGGGCCTTAACTTCAAACGCAACATGCTGGCCCGCACCTTTATCCCGCATAAGCTCCTGAGCCGCGCGGCCTTCGAGCAGCTGGTCCTGGACTGGCTGACCTTTGGCAATGCCTACCTGGAACGCCGCCGCTCGATGCTGGGCAGCACGCTCACGCTCTCCCCTGCCCTGGCTAAGTACATGCGCCGCGGCAAGGACGATCAGTTCTACATGGTTCAGGCCTGGAGGGAGGAGCACGCCTTTGAGCCGGGCTCGATCTATCACCTACGCGAAGTGGACATTAACCAGGAGATCTATGGCCTGCCGGAGTGGATCGCCGCGCTGCAGTCGGCGCTCTTGAACGAGTCGGCTACCCTCTTCCGCCGTAAGTATTACAACAACGGCAGCCACGCCGGCTTCATCCTGTACATGACCGACCCGGCCCAGAACGAGGGCGACGTGGACGCCATGCGGCAGGCGCTCAAGTCAGCCAAGGGACCGAGCAACTTCCGCAACCTGTTCATGTACTCGCCCAACGGCAAAAAGGACGGCATCCAGCTCATTCCGATCAGCGAGGTGGCGGCCAAGGATGACTTCGGCTCGATCAAAAACATCAGCCGCGACGACATGCTTGCGGGCCTGCGCATCCCGCCACAGCTGATGGGCATCGTTCCGCAAAACGCCGGGGGCTTTGGCTCGATCCGGGTATGCGGCCAACGAACTCGAACCCGTCCAGGCGCGCCTGGCCCAGCTCAACGAGTGGATCGGTGATGAGGTGATCCGCTTTAGACCCTACGAGCTCGCTGTACCTCAATAGCTCAGTCCAAAAGCCCAATGAGTAAGAATCAGTCCAGCATCACATGGCAGAATATGCCAATCGATTCAACAGTGGCCAGCAGTGATGGGAAGACCAACAAGCGGTATTGCCTGGACGACAGCAATCGTTGGAGGGGTGCGCTACGACTTAAATCACCTACATCCTTATATTTGGGAGGTGGTAATTCCTGGAAAGGAAAAAAGCGACAAGCATCCAGCCGTGCCTGAAAGAAAGATACGCATAAACGTCTCCTTTGGGCTGCACTGTTTTGCCAGAGATCCACTGCCAAGCGAAAGGGTTAGCGATGATTGTTGGTATCAGGACAATCGAGAACGTCGAGTTTTCTGCCAGATTCGCTGGGAGCTTTCGAAGCAACTGCCGGGAATCATTGCAACGCTCGCGGAGCGGCGCTGTATGCATACAGGCCGGGAAGAATTCGTAACGTTAGAGGTACCTTATCAGGGAAGAACCTTGGAGTACGCAGTGTTCTTCACTGTGACCAAGGCAGGAAGAGCTGATCGAGCAGACCTGAACTTGTTTGTGAACAGTGCTCATGAACGATACGACCCACTCAAGTACACCAAGCCGATCAAGTTTCACTTCATCCTGTTAAACAGACTACAAGGTAAGCCCATCAAGCCACCTCCTCGCTAAAAAGCAAAACCCCGCACGATGGCGGGGTTTTTTAATCCGGAGCCTCTTGGTTATCCCACTCTAGGGTGCGGGCCTCTTTCGAGGTGGGCGGGCGCTCTCACCGGTCAGCGCTACCTATGGATACAGTTTCCTAAAAGGTGTTGCCCACGTCAACTTTTGACGTCACCTTCTATCGCATAAGTTATGCTTAAAAACATTAAGGACGACCTGCTATCCAGACGAGAAAGCTGAATGAGAGGTGGTAAATATGGACAAAGAACTCTTTGATGATCTGGTCAAAAGCATGGAGCAGATGAACGAAATCGTTGCGGGGGAGCGGGAGCCCTCCCGCATCTTCGAGGTTGAGAAAGACCCAACCCACGTTATTTCTGCGCTACAGGCTTGATAGGCTACCTGCTTGCTTTACGAAAAAGCCTCCAAATGGAGGCTTTCTATGAACTGTCTTTGGATAAATGCGCTTTAGCACGGCCTATCCATTTGGAATTGATATCCTCAAGGTCGGTTATCTGGCCGGCTTCGGCCTCGGCCAACCCCTCTCGAATTGATTCTGAATGCCACGAGTCGTCGCCCTTTGCCAGTTCGGCCACGCGTAAATCGTACGCGCTTTGAAGGTTCATCCAGAACTTAGCTGTAGTGCCTAAAGCATTACTGAGTAGCAGAGCCAGGTCAGGTGTTATCTCCTGACGCTCACACAGGATTTCGTTCAGTGTGGTTTCTGGAATAGAGATTGTCTGAGCAAAACTTGCAGTTAAGGTAACCGACGGGTTTAGAAACTCTTCTCGCAGAATTTCTCCTGGATGAATTGGGCGCATTCCATTTTTGTGCATAGCCATAAACATCCATTCATGATCTAAAGCAGAACTGCCGGTACTGGCTATCAAAGATAACAGCGATTCGAATTTAGATAGGCATTGCCGGCAGCACTTACAAATTAGCATATTTGCAATGAGCTGATCTTAAGCGATTCGCAGATGGGTATATGCATTCCGCCACAGCTCATAGCTTAAAGGTTTCAAGACTACGACCTATCTATGGATTGAAGTTCTGCTAAAAGCTTTGCTGCTTTACGAGCACCGCGGCTGGCATTTCCCTCTCCTAGCTCAACAAATAGCTGATAAGTTTCATCGTCCAACGTCATAAGCCGCTTTTGAGTTTTAATGCCTTCTGGCAAATCGGCGGCGCGCCCAGCGCCTGCACGAGCGCCGCCTCTTGCTGTTTTTTCTGTCATTGAGATTAACCCTTCCAATATGAAGGCCAAAAAAAACCGCTCCGAAGAGCGGCTTTTTCCAGCTGGCCCGCTTAGTGACCTAGAAACTTAGGAGCCACAACCCAAAGCAGCGCCGCAACAGTCCACACCGCACCAGTTACCAGAACTGGCTTTATAAACCATGCGGGACTGCTGAAACTTGCGGCACGCGCGTCGCTTTCGGCCTGCAGCTGCTGCAGTTCCTTAATAATGTCTTTTTCGTTGGTCGGCATGGTTGCCTCCTATCGCGTGGCGTTCGCCTATGGGAAAACTATAGCCCTTAGTGCCTTTACTGTATAGAACCCCGCCTTTCGGCGGGGGCTTGGATCATTTGTGAAGGTTGTTTAGCAGAACACCTAATGCACCGATCAGACCGCTTAGGATGACTACCCAGTAACCGATTGCCTCCCTTTTTAGCTTTGCCGTTTCGGCTTTGGTTTTTTCCTCGTTTAACATTCCGATTCTTATGTCCTGAATCAGCTTGAGTCGTTCTAGCTCTTCCTTTGTTTGTCCTTTGTCTTCCATCGCTTCTCCTTTCTAACAAGGCCACTGCCTCTCTTTTGAATTATATATATAATTCAAAAGAGAGGCAAGAAGTATGTTTTCATTAGGGCATCCGTCATTGAGGACATGACTACTAACATGGAATGAACCTATATGAAGATGACTGAAATAAAAGCAGCGGCTAAAGAGAGGGATAGGCTGCGATGGATGAAGGAGGTAGAAGAGCGGCTGCCGTACTGCGAAACGATTACGTATACAAGCGATGCAAGAGTTGAATATCTGGCCGGACGCAAAACACGTAATTCAGCTTGGTGGGTTGAATTAGAAGTGAATGGACAGTTTCATTTGGAGCGGCTTGGCCGAGGCACCCAACGCTACGTCGATGCTTACATGAGGCTTATAGAGCAACGACGCATTGGGGAAATTTAGTAGTAACTCGAAGGCAAAGCACTGTAGTCACTAGGGTATGCCCCATAGACTACACCTAGGGAAATATCGATACTTAACAGACTGACCAGAAAGTAACCCCCATGCGCGAGGCTCTCAACGCTATTTTGGTGCACTTATTTCAATTCAAGTCCAAACGCCCCATTGAGCGCTGCTCGTGTGCCGCGGTTTAAGCCATGCTGACTGACCCCTTTGTTAACCGCGCGTTCGAGCGCGGCGGGACGAGGATCAGTCGGATCAGGTCGGAGCTGCGACCAGGTCTGGCCCTGTTGCTCCAGATGGCACAGGAAGCGATTGATCTTTGAGCGTTCTTGTGGCGTTAGGCTTTGTGGCAACGAGGCCATGAGCTGACTATGCTCGGCAAGGGTGGGCTTAAGCTTTACCTTTCCCAATTCGGCTACCAGCACAAGCCCCAACGCCTTGTTGAGCGATGATCGTGTGCTGGGTTGTAGGCCATGCCGACTGATCCCTTCGTTAACCGCGCGTTCGAGCCCGGCGGGACGAGGATCAGTCGGATCAGGTCGGAGCTGTGACCAGGTCTGGCCCTGTTGCTCCAGGTGGCACAGGAAACGATTGATATGTGAGCGTTCTTGTCTACTTAGGCTTTGTGGCAGCAAGGCCATGAGCTGACTATGCTCGGCAAGGGTGGGCGTAAGCCTCATCTGTCCTGATTCGCCTACCAGTACAAGCCCAAACTCCCTGTTGAGTACTGCTCGTGTTTGATTATGTAAACCATGCTGACTGATCCCTTCGTTAACCGCGCGTTCGAGCCCGGCGGGACGAAGATCAGTAGGGTCAGGTCGGAGCTGCGACCAGGTCTGGCCCTGTTGCTCCAGGTGGCACAGGAAACGGTTGATATGTGAGCGTTCATATGTCGTTAGGCTTTGTGGCAACGAGGCCATGAGCTGACTATGCTCGGCAAGGGTGGGCGTAAGCCTCATCTGTCCTGATTCGCCTACCAGTACAAGCCCAAACTCCCTGTTGAGTACTGCTCGTGTT
>NZ_BMNW01000030.1 GCF_014646755.1 Pseudomonas asuensis
CAACCCTTTTGCGACGCTCACTTTCCTCTGATCTGAATTCCAGAATATTATTCATTGAAAATTTCATTGCGCAGTCCCGAAGAGTCTCTAGAGAGCGCTTAATATCTGGGTTAGGAAGATTAATCATTCTCGAGGTAATCTTCTCTAGAAGATCTTGCCTCATCTGGGGGGGCGTGGGTGTTGTGAACGCCTGTGCTAACGACAAAGCTGCGCCTGGCGCCTTATCTTTTAGGTGGTCATAGATAAAACTCAATTCATGTTTCCCCCACTCTTGTAACTGCCATAGACCGGCATCGATTACATCATTTGACCCCGTCATCGCTCCGACAATAGGTGCCGGACGCGGATAAACGACATTGGGTGGAAGGCGGCTTGAAACATGCTGGAGTAGCTTCAAGTTACCGTATAGAGCTACATCCGTATATCTACTATCGGTACTATCGCTTACGGACAGGAAGTTTTTTATCTCTTTCCCTAAATTCCTAAGTACCTTCTGGCGTACAGCTATATCAGCCGTTGGCTTAAAAAAGGCCTCCTCAAATTGGCGTGCAGCAATTGCTTCACGTGGGAGAATAAAGTTATAGAGAAAACCTGCCGCACGAATGCTACTAGATATAAACGTCTGCTCTTGAGGATTAGCAACACGAATTCTTTGAATAGGGAGTGCAGGATCTGCTGTAGCTGAGCGAGTATTTTCCGTGCCTGCCTCTATCGGCAATGTGCTCTCATCAGGTAGGTGGTTTGAGAAAGCACGAAGCGTATAGAGGCAATTAAGCGTATGGTTTCCTTCCGCCGTTCCTGGATCAAGCACTGAGAGCCTAAACGCTTCATTAACTGCCCTTAATCGAGATTCTCGTGTAGCAGGCGTCGTAAATAGTTCTGTAAGACCATTAGCAAGGTTTTCCAGACTACGCTCAGAAAGATCCGCAGTGATTTCCTTTAAAGCTATGTGGGCTTGCTCAACCAATCGGGTTATTGCCAATCTAGTGATCGCTTGTTCTTGTAGTGACTCACCCGATGCGACAGCTGTTTGAGAAGTTGCCGCTGCTAGGGCTGGGCTATGATGCCCTTGTACACCAACAGATAGGGCAGGATGGGAAATAGGCTGTGAGGCTTCGGGTCTCTGTTCAGGGTGCTGAGCTAAGGGACTGCTCACTGGTGGCTGTAAGAGACGGGTAGTTGGAGGAGGGAGTGGTCGGGCTGTATTGCTGCCTTGTGGCTGCTCGCTTATAGGGCTAGCCGGCTGACCTGAAGGGCTCTGCTCATTGTCAAGCGCGTCGAATTGCTGGTCTATTATCTCCTTTTCAAGTTCATCAAATTGTTGATCTATTAACTTTATTACGCGGGCGTTTTCAGCATCGACGCCTTCTTGTTGCTTTAGGAGCTTTGCCAATCGTTCTTTCGCCTGCTCATAACGTGTTTCTGCCTGGGTGAGTGAGTCAGTATGAGCACGCGTGGCATGCCCACTTCCCTCTGCTAGCTCTTTTGCCGCTTTGGACATGCCTATCGAATGACGCAATGTCTCTACAGTACTTGTCTCTATTGCTATTTGCTGTTTTAGGCTACTTTGTGTCACCTGGCCTTTTTGGCGCATTTGAAGTAGAAAGTCCGGGGCCTTAGGCACCGGCGGTCTCTCGTGAGAGATATGAGTAGACTGTGGTGAAGTGCGTTGCTGTGTTTCCTGTGGCGGTGTTGTAGCGGATTGACCCACGTATGAGCTATTCGGCCTGCTGATAGTTGGCATAAGCGTTCCTGTATGTTTGGGCTTATCACTACAAAATAGCGAGTCCCTAATTAGGCTTTCCTAAGCAACCACAAGTGCATATCTACATGTAGCTGAAAGAAGGCTCTGTCTGTACCTTTGTATGACGAGCAAAAGGAGGGATATGCTGGGACATTCCTCCATAGCGCGTTTCCGGGACTGAAATCGGCCGTACTACTTTTTGTCGAGCACGGCAGATGCCAACACCGTTGTCAGGGATAAATGCCAATCGGTACTCTGGCTGACTGTGCAGCGGTTAAGTGGTTATTGAGTTAATCCGGTTCCGTTGTATTAAGTACTGTCTAGCGGCTATCCACGGCCGTTGGGAAGCAAGATCAGGTTTCACAAGCAGTGTTGAAGGCGGAACTGAACGGGGCTCAACCCACAAAGCGAAAGTTTCAGCCGATCATGGTTGTAATAGCGGATATAACTGCGCAGCGCCTTTTCCAACTGAGCCACGCTGTTAAAGGCTTTCCGGTAGTACAGCTCGGACTTGAGCACGGCAAAAAAACTTTCCATGGCCGCATTATTCAAACAGTTGCCACGCCGTGACATGCTTTGGATGAGGCCACGCCGTTCCAGCAGACGACCAAACGCAGGCATCTGATAGTGCCAGCCCTGATCCGAATGCAAGAGCGGAGCTTCGCCGCGTCTTAAGCGCTTGAAGGCTTTGCCCATCATGTCGCGTACCATATCGAAGATGGGTCGCCTAGCCATCTCATAGGCCACAATCTCGCGGTTATACAAGTCCAGAACCGGTGAGAGGTAGAGCTTTTGGCCACCGACGTTAAACTCGGTAATGTCCGTAACCCATCGCTCGTTAGGACGCTGGGCTGAGAAGTTACGGTTGAGGCGGTTAGGAGCGGCCCTAGACGTAGCGCCCCGGTAGGCCGTGTACTTGCTGCGCCGTCTAATCGATGACTTTAGTACCAGAATCCCCATCAGGCGCTGGATGGTTTTATAGTTCACAAGGGCTCCTTTGTTGCGTAAGGCGGCGGTGATACGACGATAGCCATAGCGGCCCTTGTGCCGATCAAACAGCGTCTTGATAGTAATTTTGAGCCCTGCGTATTTGTCAGCCGCAGCCAGTCGCTTTGACTGATAGTAAAAGGTACTGCGAGGTAGGCCTGCTGCCTTGAGCAGGCAGGCCAGTGGGTAGTCTTGCCGGAGCGCTATAACGATCTGTGTTTTCTCACGAGTGCTGAGCGTTGCCTGCTTTGAGCCAAGGCTTCGAGCTTTTTTGAGATAGGCATTTTCCAGCTGCAACCTCACGATTTCGTCGATAAGCGCTTGTTGCGTGTCTTTTGAACCATCGAGGCTTTCAACCAGAGAATGCGTGTTGTTCTGCTTCACGTCAGCTCCTCGTTGCTTGCGTGCCAGAGCGGGTAGACCACCTCCCTTGTACGCTTGCTGCCAATGCATGACGCTTGATTTGTTAGCGATGTTGAAGATTGCAGCGGCCTGACGGTAGGACAAGCCTTCTTCATACATACGCAGGAGGACGGCGAGCTTGAAAGTCGTACTGTAGTGAGATCGAGTGGGCGTGAGGCCTGCTTCGCCATGCTGCTGAAAAGCGGCGACCCAGGTGCGGACCAGGCTTCTCGCTACCTGGTGCCGATGCGAAACCCTGCTGAAGCCATCAGCGCTTTCGAGATAATCGCGAGCGACCATGAGTTTGAACTGAAGCGAGTATTTCGCCATAAGAAACCCCCGAAGGTTGTGTCCAACATTCGGGGGTCAGTTCATCTCGCTGCCCAGCAGCTTGAGCTTTTCCTCAAGCCTGCGGCCAACGCCCCAGACGTCACCGACATCGATGTGCTGCAGCGCCTGGTTACGCCGGTCCGGGTCGCGCAGATCCAGTACCCCACCAGTGGACTTGTACCAGCGCTTGGCTGCATGGTTAGCCAGCTTGGCCAGCGTCTTGGTGGTACTGATCCCAACACCTATAGGGATGCCGGTACATTTGTACACCCGCGCCTTGATTTCCCTGCCAAGCTTTTCAGGACATTTCTGTATTCCTGATAGATCTAGGAATATTTCATCTGTAGAATATATCTCGCAAGACGGGCTAATAGATTCTATACATGACATGACCCGGGCGCTAAGGTCGGCATTTATGTGGAATGGAAAAGCAACTGAAATGTGACGCTGAAAGCCGTATCTATAGCAAGCATGAGCTGCATCAGCTACCGCTCTGGCGAGACTGTTCTAATCGTTCTGCAGGACAGGCGTCACAGCAGCGACCTGTGCTTTCAGCACTGGGTTATTGATGGTGCCTACTGCATCAGCAATGTGGTTCTTACTGATCTCTCGAAGAGCTTCGTCTTCGATCCAATTCAACCTTTCGGTCATATACGTTATGACACGTGCCTTGGTTTCGTCCCTTTCAATTGTCTGACTGATTCCGCAAAGTACATTGAAATGATTGGCTATATCCTCAGCCTCGTCGTGTTGTGCTAATTTTGATGTAAGACTTGTCAACATTTCGGATTTAAGCTCATCGTTCGTATCAAGCTTGTTTCGATTTGCGAGTTCTATAAGCTTTCCGAATCGTTCCGGACCAAGCTTTTCAGAATGCCAAAGATACCAGCTGGCCAAGTTAGGCAAAGCAGCTGCTGCGTGATTTGCTCCGTTTTTTCCCTCTAGTCCTTCAAGTATTGAGCATAGCTTCTCAAACACCTCAGGCCTATCTTGATCACTTACATCACTACCTATTCCAGCTCTTGCAAGTTTACTCACCAAATTCGCGACAGTTTTGTTTTGATCATGAATCTGTGCGGCTTTGTGCTCTGGATCAGCTGACTTCAGAGCTTTAGAACGGCTGAGGCTTTCTGCCAGGTCCAGCATTAATTTGAAGCCATCACCACTTTTAAAATTAAGGTTGGAAATATTGTCTACTAGCCCCTCTATCAAATCCATTTTTTCCTTGCCTCGAAATTCCTTAACTTTCCCTAAAACTGCTTTAAATTCAATAAGTCTAGCGTCGCCCAATCCACCGGGGCCTTGATTTGCCGGAATATTCTTAATAGCTGTCAAGCGATCAAGAAGCGCCGAACATTTTGCTTTTTCCTGAGTTTTTTCCACTCCCAATGCATACAAATGCTTGGAACTAAGTGTCAATGAGGTCACACGACTGTTGGGCCCCCTGTTTGAGATATTGTCTAAAATCATATTAATTAACTCTTTAGGCATACGCTCTAAATGAGAAGTTGGATAGGGAGCGGGCGCAGACAGTTTCATGGAGATGGGCTCTTCAGAGCCTCTTCTAAACCCTACGCTTAAAACGTCGTATTTATTAGACTGTTCATTCAATTTCGCCTTGATCACCAACACGTCCTGATTGCGGCACATCCCAAATTGAGCAATACCGTTCTCGGGCGGATTGGGCGAAATCTTCAACTGACCGCTGCCGATGGCCTGTTTTGCAAATCCGGCCAGGGTTTTTTCCAGTTTGGTACCCTGGGTTTCTTTGGCATTCAACGCAGCTACTGCGTGATCGCTTAACATGCGTGGTATCAGTAAGTCGGCATGGCCAGACGGACGCGCTCCTGCTGCTACCTCCGCAGCTTCTGTAGGGTTTGCTGCATTACTGCTCTGTACGTTATAGCTGCTACTGCCTCTAATGGGGTCCACAATACTCCTCACAATATGGTCTTCAAATTGATGGAATTGAGTGGTCTGAACCTATTTCTCGGTTCCGATAGCTCCTCTTGGCCTTGTAGTATGCCCATCAAGGGCTAGAATACGTTCGAGCTTGCGGATAAAGTCCTCGATCTTTTCCTGGTCGCCCTCAACGATGGCCCGCTCATCAACGGTCAACGGAACCTGCTCCAGATATCGGCGGATCGAAGCCTTGCTTTCCAGGGCCTGCGCTTTAGCGTTGGCTTTGGGCAGGTTGAAATCGCATCCAATGCAGGCCATACGATGAGGACAGGTGCTCCAGAAAGGATTTGAGCAGTGCGAATCCCCCAAATCATAGAAGGTATAGGGCTCTTCCGACTGACGCGCTATGACGTCATGGTCAATAAGCACCGAGACCATATGCGACATCTGATCAGCTTTGACAAATGAGGCAGCAAGTTTGGTAGGCCGGATACGAATGTAATGTAACGTCGAAGTAGGGGAGCTGTGCCCTGTCCACTGCATCAACTCGATCAAGGACATGCCTTGAGGCACACTGGCCAATGCAGTGACCGCCGAGGCTCGTCCTCTATGGCTGGTGATGCGTCCGCGACTGTCTTCCACCGTGCGCAGAGAAGTGGAATAATCGTGTCGTTGATCGCACTGGTACCGATCCGCTTACCGCGAAACTGAAACAGGTAGCTGACCTTTTCACCTGTACGCTCATCAAGCAGAGGCGCCTGATTCACAGGTCTTTCCAGGAGCCAGGCGTCAATTCGCTCTTTAACAACAGCCGCCACAGGCTTAACAAAGGCCTTGAATGTCTTGCTAGCGGGAATATCCAGGTAACACAATGTCCCAGCAGGTGTTGTGGTTCCGTCGTCATGCACCACTTCGTTTGACTGAGCGTGCGCACAGTTGACGGCGAGCCGCATAATTTCATTACTACGCAGACCGGTATGCGTCCACACCACGGCAATGGCTTGGACCATGGCTAACGGATAGTGGATCTCCGGCAGTAAGTCCTTACGCTCTATGTTCAGACTGGCCCAGATGAGTTTCAGCCAACTGGCATCGTCAATGACGCGTGGATTGACACCTGAGTTGAATGCAATAGTTCTGGGTGTCGCCAGATGGTGGCGAGGACTGAAGGTCAAACGCCCCAACCCCATAGCTCAAAGTCGATAAAGAAACGCCTCAGCGCATGTAAAAAAGTACGCTTGGAGTTGGCCGCAATGGGCTGGCCTAATCCATGAAGCTTTGTATGGCGCGCAGACGCCAGCGTCCATTCGCCCACTGTCATCCGATCAACAGCAGCGATAAAGGCCGAGCAAGTAGACAGGCTCCAGTCAGCTGGAGACCTGATCCCGGGGTGCTCTCGTGCCAGCCATAGTCCTGTTCTCAGTATAAAGCTGTAGTTACTTTCTTTCGTCCTGGGCCGTGAGGTTGAGGTGTCTCGCCAACGACGGCACCACTGGACCCAGAGGGGATCGATGCCCTCAATGCTTTTTTCACGCCAGCTGGTATACCCGCGCATCCGCAAGGGTTTCGCCAGAACACCCATCGCAGCCAGACCGTGAGAGACCTTTCCAACGGCCCTGGCAATCCCCTCGCTTCGGTGCGCTTGCCCGCATATCAGCAGCTCTTCGGTGAAGGTCTCAAGCCTTGGATCACCGTTTTCCAGCATGAGTGCGCCAAGGACACTGGACAGGAAAAGCTCCAAGTGGCGTGAGGCATACCCCAGCGATCTTAAGGTTTGACTCAAGCGTGCATGTTCGAAGTTGAAAATGTCCTTTCCAAAAATCGCTGAGGCATAAATCGCGGGTTGTCGAAATTTGGCGATGCGTTGAGGCGTACGAAAGCCTCCCAGATGATAGGCAACGGCGGCAAGATAAGGACGTGCGCGATCATAGGCATTAAGCAGGCTCAACCACTGTTGCTCTGATCAAACCCAATAGGGCCTGTCTGTTTTACTAACCTGCCAGAGAATGGCTGCAATGCATTGGACAGCCATTGGCCTGGATACATCACTATGCTCGACCAGATCCAACAAAGGCTTTACCAGCTTAGGAGCCGCTTGCTGAAGATAAAGCCAGTCAGAGCGGTAATGCCTGTTGGCGAGGACGTCTCGCTCAGTATCTGTTAATACCTCGCTACGCGTATAGCGGCCCACATCAAACGGCTGATAGCTGACCTTGGGTAGAGGGCTCATTGTAGCGACTCCGAGTGGAAGAGCTGGGTAAACATTTGCGTGTCTAAATGACCCACTGAGTGCGCCGTCTTGGCGGTCAGCTCAATGCCCGACAGGTGCAGATAGACCAGCGTGGTCTTGGGATCTCGATGACCGGCATAGCCGGTAAGCTCATGCAGCTTCCAGCCTGCCCGAGCCAGATGTGTGAACCGGAGATGGCGAAAAGTGTGAGTACTCAAGCATTGGATACTACTTGTCTTGGCCCAGGCCTCTACCGTCTTGCTCCAGGTCCATCCTGTCAGGGGAGAGCCCCGATTACGATCGGACGCTGAGCGAAACAAAGGCCCTCTAGACCATCCTTCACGGCGAAGTGCGTGAAGATGCCTCATCAAGACAGGACTAATTGCCGGGCTGTAACAAACGATCCGGCTGCGACGACCTTTGGTTGTTTCAGCCCGCATCGATATCAGCCGGTGCGCAACGTCCAGGTCTTCCACCCTTAATGCCACCAGTTCGGCACGCCGGAGCGCGCCACAATAGGCCAGGGCAAGCATGAGCCGATCACGAATAGAGGCCTTAGCGGCTACGGCTAGTAAGTCTTTCCATTCCTCATCGGTAGGAACGCAGGGAAGCTTTATTAGCCGAGGAACCAGACCTCTAACAAATCCTGAGTGGGCAGGTATCTGAAATAGCCGAGCGTGTTGTCCTCGTGGGACGGGGTTTTGCTGGCAAATACCACAATAGACCAGATGATCATACCAGAGGCGGATGGCGGTTATCCGCTGATGCAACGTAGCATTGGCTATGGCATGGGCTTGCCCCGGTAACAGCTGCCGAATGTAAAGCGTAATCTGCTCGAATGTAGCCGATTCTGGCTCAAGGCCAAGCGTTTCGCAGTGCCGAAGATAATGCGCAAGGCCTCGACCATAGGCTTCCAACGTAGCCGCTGCCCGTCCCAGATTACCCAGAAGCGCTAGCCATTGCTGGACAGTGGGATAGCGGCTCAGCACCTGTTGGTATGATGCGATAGAGGTCATGATGGATACCTCGGAGCGTCGACAACGTCAGACTAGCCCAAAAAGCATTCCACATAACTTACTACAACGCGTAATTGGCGCTAAACACTTGAACTCTAAGGCGTTTTAACTCGTCCCTGATCTGGAAATAGGGCGCTCCCATCTTGATCCCTAATTTCTTGGCCAGGGCGCAACGAGCAATTACGCAGGAATCGTTATTGCTTAAGACGATAATCGGAGTGTGTTTTAAATCAGGCCTGAATACTCTCTCACACGATGCGTAGAAGCTATTGCAATCTGCCAGGCAATAGGTTTTATCAAACATTACCGCGATGCGTCCGCAGACTGCACCGCACAACACCCCACACCTCAAGGTCGTCGCCTTCAAGGATCAGCCGGGGCTGGTAGAGAGGTTATCGGAAAGAAGCGCCAGCGTTTCGCCAACTCTGCCAAGTCGCTTGACTACAGGCTCGCCATTGATGGCGGCAATGATCACGTCACCCTGTACTGCATCCGCTGATTGATCAACGACCAGCAGGTCACCGTCGTGGATACCACTCCCAATCATGCTATCGCCATGGGCACGCACCAGATAGGTATGAGGCGCCTGGATCTCAAGGAGATGGCCCAGCGATATGCGTTCCTCGATGTGGTCCTGGGCGGGACTGGGAAAGCCTGCCGGAACGCGATACCCGTAAAGCGGGAGAGTTAAATCCGTGGCCGAAAGTGGGCCTAAAATGGTGATTGAATGGGTTTGCATGACGACATCCGAGCGACATGGCTGTGTGTATTTTTATACAGCATGGCCATGCATACAGTTCTCGTCAATGTTTCAAACCATACAAAGGAGTAAAGCGAACATGCCTCGTTAAGCGAGAAAGGGTGTGTTTGGACGAGGTACGCGCAAGTATCCAAAAAAATGCTATCTAAATGACATCATCTATTGAAAGGGAATAATCTTCCAGCTTGAGGGCAAAATCAGGTGATTAGGTGTAGTCGTTAGGTATAGCGAATAGGCGGTATAGTCGTTTAAGTCCCCCTGACTATTTATCGCTACACCCAGAGGATAGACACTAGGTGTTACCGTTGGGGGTACACCTTAATGACAACATCCAATTGCGTCTCTAACCTGCCTTGAGGGAACCCGATAGCCAGCCTAACCACTTAGTCCCATCACGCGAATGTCTAGAATATTTGCTCCGCTAGTGGCCCTGAGGCTAAACCATGCTTTCTCAACGTCTCTCAGCAGCATCCTCTGTCCTGCAGAACAACCCCA
>NZ_BMNW01000031.1 GCF_014646755.1 Pseudomonas asuensis
ATCGGGAATGCGCTCCAGCCCCAGGCCGGCAAACTGACGCAGGAGGGTGGTCTCATACAGCGCTTCTTCCATCGCCGGATCGCTGTAGCCAAACCAGTTCTGCATCAGGTGCACACGCCGCATCGCCATCAGCGGATACGCCGGGCGGCCCCCTTCACCTTTAGGGTAATGCGGTTCGATCAGGGCAATCAAACCCTTCCATGGCACCACCTGATCCATCTCGATCAGGAACAACTCCTTGCGGGTCTGCTTGCGCTTGCTGGCGTACTCGGCGTCGGCGAAGGTCATCTGTTTCATGGAAGAGCTCGGGCGTGGGGCGTCTGGGCATTTTGCCAAATCAACAAGTCTTCTTCAGGATTTCCCTAGGTGGTTGGTACTGGAGCAACATTCCGCTCCGCGGAGTAATTGGTATGCTTATTGTTGATCCCGCAACTGGAGGAATGTTTAAGTTTCCTGAGGATGCTTCTGCTGATATGGGGCAGCCTGTGGCTCAAGCTTCAAAAAACAAAATGGTAGTAATGACCTTAGACCAAATACCTGAAAATCTACGCAGTAGCTTAGTTCAGGTGCGATAACAGCTTACTTAAGACTGAAGTAATGGAAGTGGCGTTGACAACACTTCCATCAACAACGAGTAGGCGTATTCGACTTGAGGTTCGGGGATTAGGTACTCCCAATCACGTGACCAAAGGAGATGTGAAGCGATCGTTGATGTACTCAATACGCTTCACGCTGTTATTTATATTAGTAGAGCTTTCCGCCACCGTTTTAACTCAGCTGCAGTCAATCCGTGATGGAGGCGCTAGGCAGTACAGGCCATGTCTAAGCCGAGCTGAAGTAATAGCATACTGCGCTGCTCGGCTGGCTGTAGGGCCAACGCATTTATGCTCCAACTATTATAGCCTGCTTTCTTGAGCGTCTGGCTGTGGGTCAAAACAAAGGTCTGCTGATCAGCAGGGCGACCGGCCAACTCATTCATGCCACGTCCCTCATATCCAGCCTCTGTGAGCATCAACCCATAACGCAAAACAAAATTCTGCTGTTCAACTGGGCACCGTGCCAACTCGTTTATCCCATAACTCTCATACCCTAGGTCTTTGAGTGTTTGAAGATGACTTAAGACAAAGTTCTGTTGGTCAGTAGGGCAGTGCGCCAACTCGGTCATCTGATGATCTGTAAAACATGCCTCTTTGAGTGTGTAGGCATAGTTCAAAACAAAGCGCTGCTGATCGGCAGGGCAGCTGGCAAGCTTGTTCATCTGAGACCCCCTGTATCCTATATCGGCAAGATTACGTCCATAGGTCAAGATAAAGCCCTGTTGCTCAGCAGAGCGGTTGGCCAATTCATTCATCTCATGTGCCTTAAAGCCGAGTCTATTAAGACTCAACCCGTGCGTTAGAATAAAGCGCTGTTGATCGGCGGGGCAGTTAGTAAGCTGGTTTATTTTACTGGCGACATAGCCTGCCTTTCTGAGCGCCAACCCGTGGGCTATTACAAATTGCTGCTGATGGGCGGGAAGTTGCGCCAGCTCGTTCATTTCATCAGGTTCATAACCTGACGCTTTAAGGCAAAGACTGTGAGCCAAGACAAAGCGCTGCTGGTCAGCCGGTTGGCTCGCCAGCGTGTTCATCTGAGAGCCGCCATATCCTAGTTCTTTAAGCATAGGCCCGTACGTTAAGACAAACCGTTGTTGGGTGGCGGCACGACTGGCAAGCTGGTTTATCTCATTACCGACATAGCCTATATTTTGAAGCATCCGGCCGTGCGTTAGGACGAAGCTCTGCTGATCAACGGGACAGTTCGCCAGCTTGCTCATCTCAGTAGCTGCATACCCTACGTCTTGAAGCATCTGACCATGAGTTAAGATAAAGGCCTGCTGATTAGCGGGTTGGCAGGCGAGGTGGTTCATGTCCTTAGCGTTGTATCCGGTTGCTTTAAGCATTTGGCCATATGCCAAGATAAAGTTCTGCTCAGCAGCGGGACGGCCTGCTAACTCATTCATGCTCCTACCATCGAAGCCTGCTTTGATAAGCGTTTCGCCATGCGTCAGAACAAAACTTTGTTGCTGAACGGGACGGCGGGCCAACTCGTTCATCTCGTGGGCTTGATAATTCCTGTAACCTGCATCCTTAAGCGTTTGATAGTGAGTCAGAATAAAGACCTGCTGATCTGCTGGGAGACCAGCCAGCACGTTCATTTGGAGACCTCGGTAACCTGCGTACCTGAGTGTTTGCCCATGGCTCAAGACAAACATTTGCTGGTCAGCAGGACGGTCGGCCAACTCGTTCATGTCATTGGCCGCATAGCCTATGTTTTGGAGCATTTGGGCATGAGCGAGGATAAAGTCTCGCTGATTGGCTGGCTGACGGGCCAAAGCCATCATTGGCCAGATCCCATAACCAACTGCTTTGAGTCTTGGGCCGTGAGTCAATATGAAGGCCTTCTCTTCCTCGGGATAGCTGGCCACCATATTCATAGAAAAAGCGCTAAAGCCTATGTCCTTGAGCGTCAATGCGTGGAGCACGACAAAATTCCATTGGTCAACAGGCTGACCTCCCAGGGCTGTTATGGCTCGACCATCGTATCCTGTTTTTCTAAGCATCTGTCCATGACTCTTAACAAGGCCGTGGCAGTCAGATAGCTTATCCATCCCATTAACCATTATCCTTTGGTCAACGTCTTGTGGAGTCGTGGAACATTTTTCACGGTCTACACTTGGGCGTTCAATAACCTGCAGCAAAGGCGCGTTTAAAAGACTCATAAGCGATAGGCTCTAATGATCTAGGAAAAGTGTTGTTCAATTTCTACTAGACAAAGGTTCCAGCTTTGTTACCGGATCTAGGCTCTATCTGGAAAATATTTTCTCAAGCAAATCCGTATGCAGCTAAAGAGATCATGACTTCGAAGCTGCTGGTGAGCATCTCGAAACGGGTGGCTATCCGAAGATGCTCCTTAAGCCAGCTCAAGAGCCGCTCGATAGCATTGCGCTTACGACAGGCCGGTCGGTCAAACAGCCTGGGCAGTCCTGTTCTAGGACGGCGATGCCTCTGGCGTAACGGGATGATGGGCTTGATCCTGAAGCGATCTCAGCACTGACGCAGCGCCTGGCTGTTATAGCCCTGGTTTGCTAGAACTGTACGGCACTGCTTGATAGATCGATCTAGCGAAGACGCCCGGCAAATCGCTTCCAATACGAATGAGAAGTAGCGCCTATCGGCGTGATGCCCAGGAGAAACAGTAAAGCTTAAGGGAATGCTATGCATATTGTAGGAAGCTTACTTGTCAGCCCGCCACGACTGCATCCCAGCGTTTGGTTATCCCTTTTTTAGGAGCACCTGAGACGCCATGCGTTTCGCGGACGGAGGTCGAGTCAACCATCCAGATGCTTAGATCAATACGACCGTCCTGCCTCAGCCCCAAATAAAATCGTCTGAGTGAACTGACCCCCGAAAGTTGGACACAACCTTCGGGAGTTTCTTTATGGCGAAATACTCGCTTCAGTTCAAACTACAGATCGTTCGAGATTATCTCGGCAGTACCGACGGCTATAGCAGAGTCTCTCATCGGCACCGGATGGGACGAGGCCTGGTCCGCACCTGGGTTGCGGCCGTTCAGCAGCATGGCGAAGCAGGTCTTACACCCGCACGGTCTCACTACAGCACGACCTTCAAACTCTCTGTTCTTGAACGAATAGACAAAGAGAGCCTCTCCTATCGTCAGGCCGCTGCACTATTTAAGATTGCTACGCCTTCGAGCATTCTGCGTTGGCAGCAGCAGTACGAGCAGGGTGGCTTAGCAGGCCTGCAACGCAAACGACGAGGAACCATGGTAAAACAGGGCGACATGCTTTCTGCCATCGAAACTCCCGTCAATACCCAGCGCACCCAACAAGAACTCACTGACGAGGTGGTAAGGTTGCAGCTGGAGAATGCCTATCTGAAACGAGCTAAAAGCCTTGGATCAACGCCGACAGCGCTCAGCACTCGTGAGAAAACGCAGATAGTGATAGAGCTCAAGCAACACTATCCACTAGCCTGCCTGCTCAAGGCAGCGGGTCTAGCTCGCAGTACCTTCTACTATCAATCAAAGCGATTGGCTGTCACAGATAAATACGCTGGGCTCAAAAGCACTATCAAGACGCTTTTTGAGCGACATAAGGGCCGTTATGGGTATCGCCGTATCACCGCAGCCTTACGTAACCAGGGCACTGGGATAAACCATAAAACCATCCAGCGCTTGATGGGTAGCTTGGCACTGAAGTCGTCGGTTCGGCGCCGCAGTAAGTACCGGGCGTACCGAGGCGCAACCGCTAGGGCTGCCCCTAACCAGCTCAACCGCAACTTCTCAGCCGAGCGGCCTAACGCGCGATGGGTGACAGACATTACCGAGTTTAACGTCCGCGGTCAGAAGCTGTATCTATCACCGATTCTAGACCTCTATAACCGCGAGATCGTGGCCTATGAGATGGCTCGGCGACCCGTATTTCATATGGTTCGAGACATGATGGGCAAGGCCTTCAAGCGCTTAAGACGCGACGAGGCTCCACTCTTGCATTCGGACCAGGGCTGGCACTATCAAATGTCCGCCTTTGGTCGTCTGCTGGAGCGGCGCGGCCTCACCCAGAGCATGTCACGACGCGGCAACTGTTTGGACAATGCCGCCATGGAAAGTTTTTTTGCCGTGCTCAAGTCCGAGCTGTATTACCGGGAATCATTCAGTAGCGTGGCTCAGTTGGAAAAGGCGCTGCGTGGGTATATCCGCTATTACAACCACGACCGGCTGAAATTATCGCTGGGTGGCGTAAGCCCAGTGCAGTACCGACTCAAAGCTTTATAGCTCTCCTTTCAAGTCGACAGATTAACATTTGCTTTATCGCCAAAGATTAATGATTTTCTTCTTCACCCTCTGGTGAGGGAGACCGGGAATCATACCCATGAGGTCCTGGATACGCTACGGGTGGCCCCTGATACGTAGCAGGCGGATTTTTGAAGGATGGGTAGCGTAAAGACCCTCCAGGAGACGGTGGAATGTCGGGCGAGTCGGGGGGAACCGGATACCCTTGAGGATTGGGCAGCGAGATATAGTGACGCGGCGGGAAAGCACCGTTGAACTGCAATATGTCCATTTCAGGCTTTCCGGCCACATCGGGGACTTTTACAAAGGATTGAAGGTGCGGCATCTGACGCGCGCCCACATGATCTGTTAGAGAAGGTTCCCAGGCCGTGTATGGGCCAGGTGGATGGCTATGCCCAAAAGTACGCCCAGACCGCATATCAAGATCGGGTAAATCTTCTACATTCACATGCCCATGTTCTCCAATAGCAACGTCCCCAGCCTCTAAACTATCTGAATTAGGGTTGTAGTGACTAACTTGTGCCCTTTCCCTAAATGTTGGATCTGTATGGTAAGGTCGGTTGGGATTTGTTCCTATGCCAGGGATCGATCTAAAGTTATTAATACCATCTCGTAGGTCAGCCGACTGATACTTATAACCGTTGAACCGGCTTCTTAAGCTGTGTATTCCCTGCTTTTCCTGCATTGCTGATGTATTTAATGCACGACAGTAAGGATCGTTAGGATCAGTGGAAAGAGTAGGATTTTGAGGATGTCGTTGAAGCGGCCAAGAATGGGGGTTTGGTTGGACCAATAAGACAGGTTCGTAGTTAACAAACTGGCCGCTCGAAGTAGGCTTCAGAATATTGTCGGATGTTTCAATTATAGGCTGCCGTCTCACTGACACCTGTGGACTCATTGTACTTGCTAATGACAGCCCATCAGTTACTCCTTGCATGTTACGAGGGACAATGCCTGATCCACGCAAATTGGGCGTCGCATCGGGTAGTGGGGCATCTTGTTGCCCAGTCAGTGCTTCTAATGCCAAAGTACGCGGCTCAAAACGAGCACGGCAATAGACACGCTGATTCAAGTCACTAATGCTCACCTGCTCTATGTTTGAGAGGGGGTCAAGCACACAGTTGACTATCATCTTCTCCGGTAATTTATGTGACGAATGTGGGGCTAAAAAACGATTGTTCGTCCTAACAGCGTATATGAAGGATCCACTGTCAGGTGAATGTAAAATTAACTGTTTATTCGTTTCAGGATGAATCGCACCGTAAAGGACACATTTTTCAGAATCAGAAAGGGTTGTCACCAATTTTCCAGTATGGGCGGTGATGTTTCCGGTACTGACAGAACGTGCCAATGGCAGATTTATAACCCGAGGGGGCGTCCTTACTGCAGGGTTATTATCTAATAGGTTAGGAGCGTCTTGGGTCGGAGTAAATCCAAGAGAGCCTCGAATTGGAAGCATAGGTTTTTCTCGCTTAGGCGATTGCTCAGACACAAGCGGTTAGAGGTCAGCACTATGAGCGGTTGCAAACAGCTATTTGGTTCCAAATTGGTTGAATAATAGAAGGCAGAGCAAGCAGATAAGTCCTGTACTGCCTAAAGGGCTGATAGCAAAAGATCAGCTCTGAATAGGCTAAGGGCAAGTTCCACTGAACCTTGTAGCGTTCCTGAGTGAGCTCTCTCTTACAGTCAGATCTCCTGCTTAGCTCATCGTCAAGTTTTACTTGATGTAAGGATGAATTACCCCGAAGGTTGTGTCCAACTTTCGGGGGTCAGTTCAGAGCAGAGCCTTAAACAGTGAGCGGTCTCGCTAGATACGGAGACGGTGGTAGACCGTTTGCCAGGCTCCAAAGTGACGGGATAGATCACGCTACTTCGCTCCTGAGCACAGCACCCAAAAGATGCCGTTAAGCATCAAGCGATCATTCTTGCGGTGCCAGAAACCAGATCGCTGATCAGCGCCCATGATCGATCATTTAACATATAACGGGCTATCATTTTTGGTCTCCGCTCGGAAAAGACATCACCGAGTAGCAAATCGATTTTTCAGACAGAACGTAGTACGAACATTTGTGACTGCTCACGCTTAAACCCTATGGCTATGCTGGCCGAGCAGCCGAGTAGATCTGCCGTCTTGCGGACAGAAAGCCCTTAGCCAAACATTATTGGATTCTCTTGGCCGGGTTGCCTTCCTCGGTACAGGCCAGTGAACTTAGCCTTTTTGATGCCTTGTGCTTGCCGTTCCCAACGGGTTTTATAGTCCTGTGGCCATAAACTCCAAAAACATCTGGCTAATCGCTTTAAGCATCCATTCCTGGATTCCGTCCATACCGGATAGCTTGAGTACGTTATGGGTGATAGGGAGGTCGAGCGCAACGACCTGAAAGCCGGCTGCTACCATCACCCGGGCTGACAACAAAACAATTTACTAACGCTATACAACTTATCAGCGTTAATCACAAGAAGAACTGTGCCAAGCGAGCTCAAGCAGTCACGGGCGACCTTAATGCCACGGCAGCTGATTACGATAGAATAGTCATAAAGGCGCGAACGTTAGGTCTGACTTATAAGCAGGTCGTAGAAGAAGAAAAGCGAAACTCTAAGGCATGACTTTGTATGCCCATAGTCAAAAATAGCGGGTGTGGGTTCTTCTGAGGCAGGGGTAGATGACGGCAGCAATACTGAGCCTGCTTAAGCGTTCTCTCATTTATAACGCAGGGGCTTCTTGGATTGTTAGGGCCTCGGCCAGTAGTGTTGGTACGTTCCATACCTTAAAACAGTCCTCCCATTAATCACCGGCTCGTAGCCCCTACTCAGGACTACAATCGTCGAGGTGTCTCTTGATTGTAGTGGTCTACTGATCCCGGACACCGATTTAGGCGAGTATGCTCGCCATAGAGAGGTGTCTGATGACCAAGCAACGTCGTTCCTTTACGCCTGAGCTCAAGCGCGAGGCTGCCAGCCTGGTGTTCAATCAGGGCTACAGCTATATCAAAACCGCCCGCTCGCTTGGGCTAGTCGAGTCCGCCCTGCGCCGATGGGTAAACCAGCTCCAGCAGGAGCGAAACGGCATGACCCCGACCATCAAAGCCCTAAAACCTGAACAGCTGAAGATTCAGGAACTGGAGGCCAAGATAAACAGGCTGGAACGGGAAAAATCCATATTAAAAAAGGCTACCGCGCTCTTGATGGCTGAGGAGCACGAGCGCTCGCGTTGATTGATCAACTGCGCTCCGATGAGCCTCTTGGTCTGTTGTGTTCGGTATTTGAAGTGTCCCGATCCTGCTATTACGCGCATTGCCGCAAGCGTCGTTGTCCTGATCTTGAGCGGCTGGCTCTGCGCGCTCGGGTAAATGAGCTGTTCACCCAGAGTCGCAGCGCGGCCGGCAATCGAAGCATCATGTACATGATGCGAGAGGAAGGTATTGAAATCGGGCGTTTCAAGGTGCGCGAGCTGATGAGTGAGATGAAGCTGATCAGCAAGCAGCCGGGCTCACATGCCTACAAAAAGACAACGGTAGAGCGCCCGGAAATCCCCAATGTGCTGGATCGGGGGTTTACGGTTTCGGCACCAGATGAAGTCTGGTGCGGAGATATTACGTACGTCTGGGCTCAAGGCTGCTGGCACTATGTAGCGGCTGTGATTGATCTCTTTTCCCGTCGCGTGGTGGGGTGGGCGTTTTCATCGCGACCCGGTGCCGACTTGGTGATCAAAGCGTTGGATGTGGCTTATGAGCAGCGGGGCCACCCTCGGAATGTGCTGTTCCACAGCGATTAAGGGAGCCAATATGGAAGTCGCCGCTTCCGTCAGCGCTTGTGGCGTTACCGGTTCAAGCAAAGTATGAGCCGGCGCGGGAACTGCCATGACAACGCGCCAATGGAGCGGTTGTTCCGCAGCTTGAAAACAGAATGGGCGCCAAGCGTGGGTTACATGAGCGTTGCGCTGGCACAGCAAGATATCGGTCGGTATCTGATGCAATGGTACGACTGGCAGCAGCCACATCAGTTTAACGTGGGACTACCGCCTGCGGTGGCCGAGGAAAAACTTAACGCAGTGTCCGGGATTAGTTGACCACTACAGATATCGACCGTGCCGCTGCAAAGATGCTTCACGCGGCGGATTTCTGTTGAATTCAGATGTGTAGTCGTTGAGGTATATCCCAGCGGCTACACATCTGAGCTTTGAATATACCCGTGTTATGGTGAATGGAGGTACAAGCACTACCGGGTGATGCCTTAATACGCTGAAAAGACTCCCTTGCTAAGGTCTAAAAGAAGCAAGCAAAATTATGCCGTGGAAGTTTGCTTTTCTGCTTCTACGACCTGCTCATAAGTTAGGCCTAGCGTTCGAGCCTTTTTGCCTATTCTCTCGTAATCAGCTGCCGTAGCATGGGGGTTGCCCGTGAGCTCCCGGGCACGCTTAGCGCGCACCATTCTATGGTAATCAGCCGATGTAGCCTCGGGGTTGCCTGTGAGATTCTGGGCGAGCTTAGCTTTCTGCATTTTCTGGTAATCAGCTGCCGTAGCATCAGAGTTGCCCGTGAGCTCCCGGGCACGCTTAGCGCGCAGCATTTTCTGGTAATCAGCCGATGTAGCCTCGGGGTTGCCTGTGAGTTTCTGGGCGAGCTTAGCGCGCAGCATTCTCTGGTAATCAGCTGCCGTAGCATCAGAGTTGCCCGTGAGCTCCCGGGCACGCTTAGCGTCCTGCACTCTCTGGTAATCAGCTGCCGTGGCATTAGGGTCGTCTGTGA
>NZ_BMNW01000032.1 GCF_014646755.1 Pseudomonas asuensis
ATTTGATAGTGCCAGCCCTGGTCCGAATGCAAGAGGGAAGCTTCGTCGCGTCTTAAGCGCTTGAAGGCTTTGCCGATCATGTCGCGTACCATATCGAAGACGGGGGGCGCTTCACATTCGGGGGTCAGTTCCTTCAGGAATGCTCCAGCTTCCCTGAAGGAACTACTCGGTATTGCGTACCACTCATGAACCTACGATAAGAATCAGCACCGGGAAAAAGAATGGAATCCATTCGGAGCGGTACCGCCTATAACACAAAGGTCAGTTCAACAAACCCTGCACAAGGGACTCAGGCAGCGACAGGAACGCACCCGTCTGGGCATGACAGATCGTTGACATCGTCCATGTTAAGCGATCACTCAGTGGCTGAGTTGAATGCCAAAGAAACGCAGGGTACTGAACAGGAAAAGGCCCTGGCCAGGTTTGCAAAAGAAGCCATCGGGAGGGGTCATTTGCAGCTCGCGCCCAACCAGCAACCGAACAGTGTTGCTTAATTTGGGATGCAACGTAACCAAGACGTGTTGGTGATCAAGGCGAAATTGAATGAACGGTCCGAATACGACGTTTTAAGCGTAGGGTTACGACGAGCTTCAGAAACGCCTGTATCCATGACACTGCCTAGACCAAGCACAGTGGTGGCAAGCACTGCCCGGCATCCGTCTGCGTTGCTGGGCCTTCCGAACGAACTGTTGATGCATATCGCTGGCAGCACCGGTAAGCAGAGTGAGGGCATTAACCTTAGCTGGCGACGGGTCAGTAAGCACATGAAGGTCATTGCAGATGATCAAATGTCGTCAAGACAGCGTTTTTTGACCGAATATGCGCAAACTCTCAGTGCCTCGGGCTATGGCCGCACTTCTGTGCAAGATTTGCTAGATCTTAACCCGACTCAACAGAGTTTTGCCTTGACAAACGGTCCGACGCTTCGCGCAACGGCTGGCTATAACGGTTTCACCATTAACGATCTAGCCGAATATATCCCTGCTGTACAGAATTTCGCCTTAACGCATGGCCCGACGCTTCATGCAACAGCTGGGTATAATGGCTATGACATCAATGGTTTAGCTAATTTACTCCCCGCTTACCAGCAATTTGCGTTAGCAAATGGCGCAGCGCTTCATGCAAGGTCTGGCTATGACGGCGAGTCTATTAATTTTTTAGCTACATTTACGCCTGCTCAACAGAATTTTGTTCTTACTAATGGTCCGAGATTGCATGCAGATGGCTATGACAGTTCCGACATAAACATGATGGCGATGCGTCGAGATTAGACCTCTCCACAATCGATAGCTGAAGTTTCTGCATCCCTGCGGAACCAAGTCATGGGTTTGACCCCGATGGTAGGGCCAATGATGGTGCAGTAAGTGGCTTTCCCAGGGCTCGCAATGGTGCTGTCGGGCTGGGCGACTTTTTAAGGCTACATGGTGGGCAAGCTGCACTTAACGATCTTCTAGTAGTGCCTTGGCTAACGGGTATGCGTGATCATGTACGTCTTAGCGCCGTGGCGGCTGTACCGTCCAATACTAAGCACAGTCAGGTTAGACGGGTTCAGGTCGATAGCAGTTCTGAGCGGCTACGCCGTCGCGCCATGAAACGTCATGGACTGACTGAGGAACAGGCTCGTGAACGCATTCCCGACTCGGTAGAGAAAAAACTGCGCCTGCCCTACCTGCAACTACGAAGTCAAAGAGTTGTGTGCGGTTAAAGCATAAGCCACATGAACAAAATGGGACTTGAGTTAGGCTGTAATTTCACCCATCAAGTGGATGAAATTACAGCCATGTATCCACGAAAAATCCACCAAAATATAATAGAAGCTCTGCAGGATACCCCGGTAGTGCTACTCAATGGTGCACACCAAACCGGCAAGAGCGCTTTAATTCAGAGCCTTGAACGAAAAGCCACTTATTACACATTCGACAATCCTACAGTCTGTGCTGCGGTTCAAGCAGACCCGTTCGGCTTCATAGATTCCCTCAAGGGGCCGGTTTGTCTTGATGAGGTCCAGCGCGCGCCTCGGATATTTCTCGCGATCAAGGCGTCTATAGATCAAGACCGTACCGCTGGACGTTTCCTGCTCACCAGTTCGGCTAACCTGACGCTTCTGCCTCAGGTAGCCGAGTCTCTAGCAGGGCGTATGAAAGTAATTGGCCTTTGGCCGCTAGCGCAGTGCGAGATAGAAGGCAAGTCGACGAGCGTGATTGATCGACTCTACAGAAACGACCTTCCCGACAGATGCGGTTTTCAAAGGCAGGACTTTATAAACCGATTATTGCAAGGTGGATATCCCGAGGCACTGGGGCGTGTAAATAATCGCCACCGCGAAGCTTGGTTCGAAAGTTACCTCTACACTGTTCTAACTCGAGATATTCGTGACCTGGCTCAAATCGATGGGCTAATAGAGTTGCCAAAGTTGATGAGGCTGCTTGGGGCTCGTAGTGGCAAGTTGCTCAGTGCAGCCGAGCTCTCACGCTCAATTGGGATACCGCAAACGACCCTTAAGCGTTACCTGACTCTGCTCGAAGCCTTGTTCTTGATACGTCAGGTGCTGGCATGGGCTTCTAACCTAGGAAAGCGACTTCAGAAGTCGCCCAAGCTGTTCGTGACTGACTACGGCATGATGGCTCATTTGCAAGCATTGAACAGCAGCCGAATTGAAGACAAATTTGAATTACCCGCTGATCTTGTCGAAGCCTTTGTACATGCAGAATTAGTTAAGCATCAGGGCTGGTCGGCATCATGCACACATTTAATGCACTACTGTACCTATACCGGCGTTGAGGTTGATTTTGTTCTTGAGAATCGGCAAGGCGAGTTGTTAGGTGTTGAGGTTAAGTCAGCAGCCACGATCAGCAGTAAAGATTTCAGCAGTCTTCGCCAACTGCGAGAGGTAACACCGCAGCAATTCAAATGTGGCGTGGTCTTCTATTTTGGTGATCAGGTTGTGTCTTTCGATAAGCAGCTAATAGCCGTGCCGATTTCATTGTTATGGATCAATTGAAGAGGCTTTCCCTTCTTCTGTTGAGTCTGTGACTAATTGCGCTGAAGAAAATCTAATCGCCATGCGAACTGACATGGCACGCAAAGGTTGCGACTTTGCCCTCTATTACCTACGAAAGCGCAACCCGAAGCACGACCCAAGCCACGCTTGTGCTGTTCCTATCAAATTTGTCCTGGCCGCTGGCTTACTTCGGCCTATCAAGGGAAAAGGTGCACTAGGGCAAATCGTCGGGCAGTGGAATAACACGTTTACCTCGACGTGGTTCGTGTTTGCGAAAAGCTCTTACTATTCGATTCTCACGTTCTACTTATGCCGTCCGGTTTTCATCACCTCTCCCGTCAGAGGTCGTGACTTGTCCTTTAAAAAACCTAAGAGCTCTCCAAGTTACTTAGGGAGACCAGCGAGGATTCGTCTGCATCGTCGATAACAGTGCTCACCTCCTCTATTGAGATGAGGCCGTTCGGAGCTATTCAGCCAAGCGGCAGCGGATCAGGCGCCGCAAGCTACCGTATATGAAGCGATCCCGGTTTTCGGGTTCGGTCGCATCGACACAGCTAGCCAAGATTCCGGGCAGGGCGTCATACAGTATGGGATAAACCTCATGCAGCAGCTCATCATTGTCCATCTTGGCAAGGCCGAACTTCTTATACCTGCCCAGAGCATCGCGAGCCGCCATGATGAGAAAGCCTCGGGCTTTATCGGCGGTCAAGATGCGCCATGGGTCAAGTTCGCGCAGCTCTGAATCTGTCAGGTCTGCTAACCACATTGTGCGGTATTCCACGGCGTGCCTCCTACAAGCATCCGTCGACTGGAACGACAACAGCCGCTCCCCCCTTCTGTTCAATCTGTGTTTGGGGTCTATCGCCCCGCCGACGCCAAAGCGTTCAGCTCAGAATTGATTCTTGGGATTTGGGGGCAAGCGTGCAACTCAACTGAATGCAGTTACGCCTACCCCACATGGGTCAGGTGGACATGCTGGCCCCTAAATGTGTGAAAACAGTCTGAGGGTGTGTAGTGAGGAATAGTGGCCCGTTATAAAAGAGGTACTGATAAACAAAGCTGAAGGCGCAAACATGAATACCCAGACCACCTCCGTATCCAACCTCAGTTCAGCAATGGAGGCTTTCGCCAAGAAGGTAGAAGGGAGACTGCATGTCTATGTGAAGGAAACCCACCAGGGCCGTCCTGCGATCTCCTGTATCTGGTGCGAGACACCGAAGAAGACGCTCAAGGAGGTCGTGTATATCGGCGATGAAGAGTTCGATGCCCTGGCGGTGGTCCAGGCGGGCAACAAAGGCATGAAGGCCTCAGATGAGGTAGTAAAGATGCTGATCGAGCTGTACGAGAGCCAGAACGCAAAACCTGTGGGTGAGGGGGTCAAGTTCTAAGCCGAGAAACACCAGTGACAAGTCGGCCATGTGCCGGCTTTTTTTATGACTGAGACAAAGCCGTAGGGTAAGCCAGAAAAAGTTCGCTATAGGGTTGAATGGGAGAAAGTAGAGGGCCTGACTCAATAATTACATTAGACGGCCATTTAGCCTTAAAAATTGGTCATTTATTGCCCATTCAATACGGAGGGGGGGCCAGGGTTATAGAGAGCCAATATTCATTAGCGGTATGTTTTAGGCTGAATAATTGGTCATCGACTAAGCCGGTAAATGTAGCTGTTATTGGCCCTTTATGTTGCATAGAAGCCAATTATTATAGTGGTATGTTTTAGCGCTTTTTTTTGGTCATAATTTGCTGGCACCATCCTAGCTTAGTGATATTGTCCTGTTTTTGTGGTGTGCCGGGCGATAAGTAGAAACTCTCTTCGCGCTCTTTCGACTCATCCTTTCGCTCGGTTTTTCGTCAAAGACTTCCGCTTCTGTTCTAGGGGTATTCGTTGGGACTTCTGGCTGCAATGAAGCGCGTTCAAGGCCAGCTTTACCTTGCGTTTCATTATGCTGTTAGCCTGCCTACGGGTGCCTTAATGGTCACCTGCATCTTCCTACGGTAACTTCAGGTATCTAACTGTCCGCGACTGATTCGCCTAGGTAAAGCACCGTTGCGTAAGGGTTCCCCAACGAAATCTTCAGGTTTGGCAGAGATTTTTCACTGGTTAGTAATTGCCCGTTACGCGCTCCTACTGATAAACGACTGAATCTCACTGGTGGGAGAAGGAAATCCCCATGGTATTCCAAGAAGCCTATGCGTTTCCCGACGAAATCTTCAGGTTTGGCAGAGCCTTTTTCACTGGTTAGTAAATGCCCGGTACGTGTTCATACTGATAAACGGCTGGATCTCACTGGTGGGAGAAGTGAATCCCCATGGTATTCCAAGAAGCTTGTGGGTTTTTCGATGAATTCCGAAGTTATATAACTGATGTTTCGAAGGTAGCTCAGTGGCAGGGTGCTTGTATCGGGAGGTGGCCTGGGTTTGGGATACAGCATCAGCAGGAACGGTGAAGGTCATTAGAAGGCAGGGGCATGATAATCCGAAGAAATGTGTAGGTCTCACGTGGATAAAGCGCGGCTCCTAGAAGAAAGGGTGAGGAAAGCCGTTCATCCCTCTATTTTCTGCATGAAGATGAAGTCTTCTTTGTTAGAAGCAAGTAACGGCATCAAGTTGAGATGATTCTCGAATAGGTTCTCGCGACAATCAGGAACCGTGATCAGGATATTGTCATTTCAATGAGTTCTAACGCTGGTGAGCCCGCTTATGAAAAGGGCGCCTACCTCGCCCAGCTTGAAGCGGCTCGGGGCCGAGTAAAGACGACTAAGCTCCAGCTAATGGACTGGGTAAAAAAGCTTGATGAGTACGCGGCTGCTGAGGTCATCTTCATTGAGCCGATGATGGCCCTTTTTCCGTACCATAAGGGCGAAGTGAAGTATCGGCTAGTGTATGACATTCACACTCGGGGAAATCGATACGGGTGCTTGGGAGTCGCCTTACGTAGCGAAACGATGCGCAGTGACCTCTGCAATGAATCACAAAGTGACCTCGCCAAACTGCTACGCCCCTTTACGGAAGGCGACGAGGCGAAGCGACTTGCACGCGCTTTCCAACGGTTGAACCGCTTCAACGAAAGGGTTGCTGCTCTCAAGTTTTTGGGTGCTAGCTTCACGTTGCCACCTGTGCAAGGAGCGACTCTACCTAATCTGCTGCTGGATGACTGATAACAGCAACTCAGTCTTATCAGTACCTGTCGCCGTCAGAAAGGCCATATGGCGGGTCATGAGGTCATCCGTGAGCATGAAGGGCATCATCTGGGGATAAACATCGTTGAGTGTTTGGCGTACATCGTCCGCCGTCACTCGATCTTTTCATTCCGAACTTGCTCGATGTTGTCCTTACACTCCTGGTAGGACATTATCTGACCGAAGTACGTATTCCTGCGTAAATCGCAATCTGTCAGTTCGCTTTCTTCTAGCTGGGAATCCCATACAAGAGGTTGGTCGATCTCTATGGCTTGAGCGCTGATGCCAAGCGTAAGGTAAGCCGCTGCTAATCCCATGGCGACCACAATAAGGGCAGGCATGAATGGAATTGCAGCGCCTAACAGGGCGCCACTGATCGTCATCTTGCGTTGACGGTCGAGCTTTTCGCGTTTCTGTTCCTGCAAATCCCTGCGTGCGGAGCGGATAGTCATTTTTCAGATACCCAGTCTAAAAGCTTTGAGCGAGCTCTACTGGATGGGCGACACGCGATTCCATCAGCCAGCTGTTGTATCTCGCCTACTACAATAAGCGAGCGAATCGAGGTGTTGATCAGGCTGCTCAGTAGCTCCTAGTTTATAGCTTCACGCTGGTCGCCAAACGCGAGTAAAACAACCAGCTCGTACCAGTGGCCACGAATGAATTTAGGGCTCATACCAGGGCATCGAACACATCAATGCGGTCTTCGACGCCTAGCGTAATCTCTTTTCCGCTTGTGTTTATTACGGTTAGTTGGTCTGGAGTAATAACGGTTGGCCAGTAGACAGAAAAAGCAGGGCAGGTGGGCGACTGCAAAGGCTGGCGCACCACCACTGGTAAGCCAGGGTGGTACTGCCGCCCTTGAAACGTTACAGGCAGAGAGTCCTGTCCATATTCTTCTACGATGGCTTCCTGAACCTTCTTTACGATTTCATGACCTGTATTTGGCACGACCACTCGGATATCAGCCAGCGGATCAAGGCCAAGTGATAAAGAGGCTTCTCTCAGAAGCTCAGGTATGAATGTTGGCAGGTCCTCTAAAGAGCATTCGAGCCAAGAAACCGGCTGTGTGGGGTCGAATGCATCTAGGTCAGGAGTGACCTCGCCTGCCCATAACCTTTCCTGCGCATCCCGTTTGTTGCTGTCTGGCACACCCCAGAAACGCGAGTGAAAGGCCTTGATCTGATGGCTATCAAGCAGATCAGCTATAGAAGGCTTGGTAAGTCTTTGGGGTATCCCAAAAGGTAAAGACGCCCGTTTGTAGGCGCAGCCTCTAGAAGGTAATTCATTTCCTCAATGCCAAGCGCGTCTGCTCCGAGGACTACAATCACATTGGTTTCGACTGGGTTAGCCCCGCGCTGGAGAGGTATGCCAGTTTCGCTATCCAAACCGATTAGCTCAGCGAAGGTCAGGATTCTTGAACCACATCCAATGCTGCTGCGAGCCTCAGCGATCATTTCTAACGTGTAAGTGGTAATTACCGCATCGGCCCCGTAGGCCTTAAAGATGAAGGGGAGCGCTTTAGCAACGAACAGTTGATCCTCGTACAACGATAGGGAAGCATTCTGCGAGCAAAGAGGACAGCCCCATAAGTAGCTGCTTGGATGCCTCTAAGGTTGTTGAGGTCGGGTGTATTTATGACCTAGCTATCCGTAGTTAAAAAAGATACCCGTCGAGGCCTATAGGTTATGACTTATACGCTCTGCTATAGCTATTTCTATCGACGGCCAAGCCTTCGGTACGTATCTCGTGTCAACGTTACCCTTTTAGCCCAGCTCAGGGGTAATTTAGCTGGATGATAGTGGGGGTAGGCGAATCCTCTTAATGGCTTTAACTGGCCTGATTTACTATCGAGATAGCGCTTAGCTTTCTCATGATCAGATCGAAACTCGTTCCTTCTATAGCCATGATCTGCAAGATAAGACGATTCTAACTGGGGCTTAACCTTATCCCAGTTCTTGACCGTTACAGAGTTTGTTGGAATAGCAATTTGGCCATCAAGTGAGCGATTTATAATGATCCACTCACCTGACTCTACAGCAGGGCTTTGAGGATTTTCGCCTCGGCTGGCGATGAACGAGCCCCATAAAAGACAGGACACCGTTCCCCCCCTTTAAGATAAGGGATAGGCAAACGGGTATGTTTATGACTAACAGCAACGATAAGGGTGGTGATCT
>NZ_BMNW01000033.1 GCF_014646755.1 Pseudomonas asuensis
CCGGCAGCGCCTAGCACTCGTGAGAAAACACAGATAGTCATAGAACTCAGGCAGCACTACCCGTTGCCCTGCTTGCTCAAGGCAGCAGGGCTGGCCCGCAGTACTTTCTACTATCAATCCAAGACATTGGCTGTCGCTGATAAGTACGCCCGGCTCAAAAGCACTATCAAGACGCTTTTTGAGCAACATAAGGGCCGCTATGGCTATCGCCGTATCACTGCTGCCATCCGTAATCAGGGCACTGGGATAAACCATAAAACCATCCAGCGCTTGATGGGCGTCCTGGCACTAAAGTCATCCATTAGACGCCGCAGTAAGTACAGAGCTTACCGAGGCACAACGTCCAGGACTGCCCCAAACCAGCTCAATCGCAACTTCTCAGCCGAGCGGCCTAACGAGCGATGGGTGACAGACATTACCGAGTTCAATGTAGCCGGCCAGAAGCTGTATCTATCACCGATTCTAGACCTCTATAACCGCGAGATCGTGGCCTATGAGATGGCTCGGCGACCAGTGTTTGACATGGTTCGAGACATGATGGGCAAGGCCTTCAAGCGCTTAAGACGCGACGAAGCTCCGCTCCTGCATTCGGATCAGGGCTGGCACTATCAAATGTCCGCCTTTGGCCGTCTGCTGGAGCGGCGTGGCCTCACCCAAAGCATGTCACGACGCGGCAACTGTTTGGATAATGCCGCGATGGAAAGCTTCTTTGCCGTGCTCAAGTCGGAGCTGTATTACCGGGAATCATTCAGTAGCGTGGCTCAGCTGGAAAAAGCGCTGCGTGGGTATATTCGTTACTACAACCACGACCGGCTAAAGCTTTCGCTGGGCGGGTTGAGCCCCGTCAAGTTCCGCCGCAAAAGATCTGGCGTTTTCTCCTCAGCATAGTTTTAGCTCAGAGCTAGGCGTAGTTAAGGCGAGTATAGAGTCGTATAACGCGTTCTGATTGCTTATACGTGTGCCCACTCCATCCATGACTCATAAAGTGCTGGGAACCCCGCTATCAAGCAAGACCACCTAGAGGGATCTTTCCTGTAGGTCATGAGTCCGTCTATGCGCCCCGTTGGAGCAACACCTTCCTTATTCGTACAGACCCCAGCGCTGAGCGATGCGCTCTCTAAGAGCGCCTCAGCAACCGCTCAATCCACAACACCTTCCGCAACGCCTCAGCAGCAGTACCCCATCATACCCAGCAGAATGGTGCTGGGTAGAAGCCTGTTACAGATCGGTAGCCACAAACCGCCCGCGGACCCAAGAGATAAGGCCTTGCTACCCTACCTGTTCAAACCTGATGGCAAGGTTAGCGAGCAGCGTTTAGATAATGGTGATATCCAGTGCTGCTATCCGGTTGCGCACGTACCAGGCAATCCGGATAACCCTTTTGAAGCAACCCTTGTGTTTGGTCGCAACAGCCAGCTCAAGGAGTTATCTGCCAAGTCTATGTCCAATCCTGAGCGTACATTTCCTTCAACAAGCTTCACGTCTACGCGGGCTCCTGGACTTTTTGGCTCCTCCGATCTGGCACAGCTCTCGAATGAGATGTTGGGTCGTATAGCAGAACACGCCGCCTCAACAAACCCCAATGGCTTACTTGCGCTACGCCAAACCAACTGGCACCTAAACGCTATTGCAGACAGCCATATCACACCTGAACAACGCTTTTTGATAAACCATGGTCAGCGTCTCGGAGACATTGGCTTTAGCGCCGACGCCATGCTATTTCTAGCCGAAATGCCTGAAGAGGTACGTAGTTTCGTTTTGGAGCATTGCGCGACCCTTCACGCAGCAGGCCATATAGCCTACGACATGCGAAAGCTAGCCGAAAAGCCTGAAGAGGTACGTAGTTTCGTTTTGGAGCATTGCGCGACCCTTCACGCAGCAGGCCATATAGCCTACGACATGCGAAAGCTAGCCGAAATGCCTGAAGAGGTACGTAGTTTCGTTTTGGAGCATTGCGCGACCCTTCACGCAGCAGGCCATATAGTCTACGACATGCGAAAGCTAGCCGAAAAGCCTGAAGAGGTACGTAGTTTCGTTTTGGAGCATTGCGCGACCCTTCACGCAGCAGGCCATATAGCCTACGACATGCAAGAGCTAGCCGAAAAGCCTGAAGAGGTGCGTGAGGCTGTGATCAAAGAGTTAAAAGCGAAGGGATAAACGGACATTACCCTACACCCGCTTAATCTAGATTTACACTCTCACCGTATCAATAAGTAGCGTAGCTCCTCAGAGTATTGAGTAGCTACGCTTTAAAGCCTACTTCTGATGTCCAATATTCGGGGGTCAGTTCATTTCTCGCGAGCCTCGCCAATCTGATTTTTTCATGCCCGCTCCAGCAGGCTGACACCCTTATCGTCCGGTTCACTCCACTTGGCAAAGTAGGCGTAAACGATTCTCCACTTCGGAAAGTCACTCGGCAAGGCGCACCACTGGCAACCCGTACGCAGCAGGTACAGTACCGCACACCACACCTCGTATAGATTTACACGGCGCGGCTTGGTGCGCTTGCGGACTCACCCGACCGCAAGTAATCACATCCAAGACCCATCGGACGTCGCCTTGATTTTCTCTCGATCTGAGCCGAACAAATCATGCTTTAAAGTGTCACGGTCACGGCTTTGAGGCGGCGGCACCATTTCGCCGCGGAATGCCGCCCACACTCGGGGGCCCGTTGTCATGGCAGTAAGTATTTTTGACTCCCACAGCGCCTGAGTTCGATCCTGCCCAATAATGGCAATTGCTTCTTGAGGAAGTTTTTTAATTTCTGCCAATGTCACCCGGCGGCCCGCTTTGGATGATTTGCTATCATTGCTGATACCTTCTCTTAAATTAGAAAAATATAACTTTGTCGCGAAACGGCCAGTTACGTCCGAAGCCTCTCTGATAGCTTTTGTCACACTTGCACTTAAATCACTCTCATTCTTGCAGGCGTCTATTATTTTTAAATCATTATAGTAGCTTTCCATTTTATTAATGAGAGTTTTCAAGACTTTATTCTCGTCAATAGTCTCCGGTATCGAAGAGAGCATTGAGTTTAAATCTTCCCTAAGTATGTCGTTTAATTTCGAAAGCTTATCTTCAGCAGGTTTTTCCGCTACACGTACGGCGATTTTTTTATAAAACTCAGGCTGCTTTGTTTGTAAGAACAAGAAAAATTCACGTACCTCATTAATTAATCTGTCTCGACAAGCTTGTTCGTAACGCGATTTTGCCCAGCTGGAGAAGTTCTTAGTATCGCCAACTTTTTCCTCTATCTCTTCGGTCGATTTCTTGAGGGAAGTTGAATGTTCAACATGTTGATTAGATAGGTGAGAAATGATTTCCTGCCCATCAATATCTTTTCTTACGGTCAGCAGTTCGTTAATGGCTTTTGTCGCCTCAATGGCTTGGATTTCTTCTATTGATTTTATGTCGAATAATTCTTTGGCTCTCTTACTTCTTACAAAAGGCGTCTCGGTTAGAGTATCGGCTGACACGAGTGAATCAGTTTTCAATAACTCTGGATCAGGCTTTGACCGCTGATTAATCAAGAACATAGATAGCGATCTATCAAGCTCCTGTATGGGGGTGTCGTTAATTATCTTATTTAAATGCGCATCAACTTTATGAGGGTCAAGTACGTCAGGCAAAATTGCCCGATAAACGTTAAATGTCGCTTTGTGGAGCACCGCCTCTAAAATGCTCAAGCCCTTCTCTCCAGTAACACCGAAGCAATCCATACCGTCACTGTAAACGCCGCCCTCTGGCCCTAATTCAAGAAGGCCCTGCTTAATTTTGTTTAACTTTGCTTTCTGCTTGTCAACTGCTCTTTCTTTGTCGAAGTTGAGGTCAGCCCGACGTGCGTAGTCAGCTGTGTCGAAATCTGAGTAGAACACTTGGGCTGATAAGTTTTCTCGTAGACGCGCCACAGGAAGTGCATAACGCCATATATCCGACATCATCCCTTTGTTTCTTATATGATCTTTGGCAATGCGAAAAGCCAGCGAAGCAGTTACAAAAAGTTGATCTGACTTATGTGGGGAGAAAATGGCGTCATATTTTTCTATATCGATAAAGGGCGCCAACGCTGGATTGAGCAAAGCTGCACTTGTTGCCACGACCCCTTGCTGACGAGCTATGAATGTGCCGGGTCGATCTGTCGCAATGGTTCCGATTGATGCTCTTAACGGAAGAGCAAATTCCGTAAGGTCTCGGTGAGGTGGCGGCCCTTTATAACCATTAAAAGCATCGTCGTAATTCTTATCTCCATGCCAAAATAAGCCAAGCTTCACAATTTTTTCTTGCTCTGTTGATTCTGACGTCAGAGGCTCCAGCGCACTAAGGTAAAGGTGTGACGTTTCACCAATTATGTTTTTGAGTTCAGCGGCAAGCGCACCTTCGCTTTCCGTAGATAGCTCATGCTGAGTATTTTTATCTGTTTGCTCGATTCTGATATGTAGCTTGATGTTCCCCGGCTCAATCTCTGGCTCGACCTTTATGAGGAAGGCTCGGCTGGGCGGGCCAAATGGCGATAAATTTTTATCGTCAAAGCACAGTAGCTGAAACGCGTGTGCTGAACCATTTACTGCGCGCTTAGCCAAAGCCGATAAGGTTACTTCATATAAAACACCCTTCTCCAAAGGAAACTGATCATGGGGAAGCGTTCGAAGCGTGAGAGGGGGCGGTAGCTTGCTGTGTGTTTTCTCCAACGGCGAAGTTTGCTGCCGAGGCTGAGATAAAGAGGGAGAATTTAAGCCAACAGTTTTCATGAGCTTTCCTGAAAATATCAATTTCTCCTTGTGTGGTGATTTACAGTAATCGATTCCACGAAATTTCATGTCTACGTAGGACGGGTTTCACAAGAATCTATTGCCGCTTTGTCATGAGCTGCGAACAGACGCCCGCGTTTCAACGAGAAATGGCCAGATAGATGCGCCTTTCCCTACGATTCAATGTATTCAAGTCGATTACAGTGAACGCGAGTCATAGGCTCTGTCTGAAAAAGATTTCCTTAAGCAAATCCGTACACAGGCCAGAGAGATCATGGCCTCGAAGCTGCGGGTAAGTTTCTCGAAACGAGTGGCTATTCGGCGATGCTCCTTAAGCCAGCTAAAGAGCCTTTCAATCGCATTGCGTTTGCAATAGGCCGGTCGGTCAAACAGTCTGGGCAGGCCTGTCCTAGGGCGCCGATGCATCTGGCGTAACGGGATGATGGGCTTGATCCTGAAGCGGTCGCAGTACTGGCGTAGCGCCTGGCTGTCATATCCTTTATCTGCTAGAACTGTACGGCACCGCTTGATAGGTCGACTTGGCGGAGAGGGTAGACAAACCTTATCCAGTACACTTGTAAAGTAACGGCTATCAGCGTGATGCCCAGGCGAGACAGTAAAGCTTAAGGGCATGCCTTGTGTATCGCAGGCGAGATGGAGTTTGCTTGTCAGCCCGCCACAGCTGCGTCCCAGCGTTTGGTTACCCCTTTTTTAGGAGCGCCTGAAGCGGCACGCGTTGCACGGATAGAGGTTGAGTCAACCATCCAGGTGCCTAGATCAATACGACCGTCCTGCCTCAGCTCCACATGAAGCCGTTTGAGCAGAGTCTTAAACAACAAGCGGTCTCGCCAGATACGGAAACGGTGGTAGACCGTTTGCCAGGCGCCGAAGTGATCGGGCAGGTCGCGCCACTTCGCCCCTGAGCACAACACCCAAAGGATGCCGTTAAGCATCAGGCGATCATCCTTGCGGCGCCGCCCCCGCTGCTGCCTGTGAGAAACCAAATCGCGAATCAGCGCCCATGATTGATCGTCTAACGCGTAACGGCCCGTCATCTCTGCTCTCCACACGAAAAAGACAGGACAGCCTAGCAAATCGATTTTCAGACAGAACCTAAGACGCAACGAGGCTCCGCTCCTGCATTCGGACCAGGGCTGGCACTATCAAATGCCTGCGTTTGGCCGTCTGCTGGAGCGGCGTGGCCTCACCCAAAGTATGTCACGACGCGGCAACTGCCTGGATAATGCTGCCATGGAAAGCTTTTTTGCCGTGCTCAAGTCAGAGCTGTATTGCCGGGAATCCTTCAACAGCGTCGCTGGGTTGGAGGAAGCGCTGCATGGCTATATCCGCTATTACAACCATGACCGGCTCAAGCTTTCGCTGGGTGGGTTGAGCCCTATCCAGTTCCGCCTCAAAGAATCAGGTGTTTCTTCCTCAAGCAGGGC
>NZ_BMNW01000034.1 GCF_014646755.1 Pseudomonas asuensis
TGAAAGGGCAAACACCGATTGGCTTTATCCTCGGGCAATGGCATAAACAGCCACAGCTCTTTTTAACCGACCCAAACCCCTTCTTCCCGGGACCTAACACCTAGGTTCTGTACGAAAAGTCGGCGAGCGAAGGTCAGGCAAGGCAAAAACAGGCGAGAAACGGTCGGAGTCGCGGCCGACTTTACTGGAGTAAATGAGCATTCCGAGCCGGCTTTTAACGCAGCATGGCCGAGCGCAGGCACTTTACGTACAAAACCTAGGTCTAACTTATATTGTAGCGATGGTGATAGGCGCATATGCATTCTTGAAATATTATAGTAGGCATGGCCACTTAAAAATTAATATTTAACCCACTGATAGTAATCTATGTCTTCACAACTGGTTAGGTACTGATAATGGGCGCTGATCTCTACGTAAATAACTATACTGCCCTACTGGATCAAAGAACCCAATGTAGCGCGTACATCTTTTACTAAGGCAATAAATGCGATTAATAGGGAAGTGAATTGCTGCTCATTCAACGAGCCAATGCCATGTTGGGTACAAAGGCGTAGCGTGTTGTATTCATCTATCGCCAGCCAGCAACCACGCATGGCATTGGCTTCGAAATTCATTTTCATGAGCAAATTCAAGAGCTCCTGATTGGCTATTAGCTGCGTGGAAATTTCGCAATGAATGAATAAAATTGTGCTTCCTGGTGGCATCTCCAAGACTGCTGCTTCGCGTTGATCGTCGCCATAAAGTGCGCATACGCCTTTGTCTATTCGTAGTGAAGTCTTGCAAGCTTTAGCAAAATGATGAAGGAGGTTATCTAGCTGTATGTGGGCATTCACGAGATATATCCTTTTTATGCGAAATTTACTTTTTTAAAAGCAGTTCAAAAAATAAACCAATTATAGATACAGATAATACAACGCTGGAGTTATTTCCATTTTAGCTATGCCTTCATGATTGAGCGATAACAGAACAACGAGACAGATGAGCTTGTATCCTAAATAAGAAGTGCCGCCCTTGCGTCGAAGCCCTAAGAGTTTGAAAGCTATAGAACAGGGAGCCAATCTCGAGCATCGCGTCTTATTTCCATTCAAATAATTACCAAACACTCCAACAGATACCTCTTCGATAAGCTAGGCAGCATTATGTAATGCATCAGAACAATGACTCCTATTCTAAGGCTAGTCAAAAACCAACATTACTGCTTTGCTAGATCAGCCTTTTTGAAGGCTGAAAATAAAGACTTAAATTCGGCCTTTAGTCGGCTTCCAAACTTATCAGGTATTTTTGTTGACGCAGAAGTCTGAATTTCAGGGCCGCCACCGTCCCGTCTGATACCAAAACGATCTGACCAGCTTTTTTTATCGTTCTCGTCCGGCCGCCTCTTTTTCAACTTGTTTCTTGTGGAACCCTGAGCATCTTTATTCTGTTCGAGTTTATGTGTTCTACGGTTAAGGTCTGATGACCTATTTTGTACTATGGAGGAATTGGCAGGGAGCGGTTGATTGCCTAATGGCTGAGAAAGGTGGCTGATATCTCTATTGCTCCCTCCACGGCTTCCCAAAGGTCTCTCGAGTTGAGAAGGTGCAGACATCGTTGGAGAGCCTCTACTCTCCTGAATCGGACTAGCTGTACCTGGTCTAGAACTATTCGCTTCTGACGCGCTAGCAGAGTAGCTTGTAGGCAACGTGGGAGAGTTTCCACCAATTTGCCGTTGCAATATTCCATTAGGCGCACTCAGGGAAAGTTTGTTTGGTGACCGTGATGAAGCGACACTACTCCCAGACGAAGACGGTCTCATATACTCATTTAATAAGCTCTCAGAGTATGCTGGTGGTTTGGGTATAGAATTTCTAAACTCTTGAACACTCGTCCTAAGCCCAGCTAGGTTTTGCTCAAATCCAGTTAAACTTTTCCTAAGGCCTGCCAAGCATTCTTCGAGACTACTCGTATCACTCGAATGGTTTCCATCCAATGAATACAATGCTGAGCTAATCGAAGGTGGTCGCTCAGACTGATGAAGTCTTGGCAACATGCCGTTCTGCCCATCTCTTGCAAGATCTCCGCTGCCACTGATCTGGCTTAATGAGTGTCGTTGCTGAACAACAGGCAGTCTTTGCCCTGCTACATCTGGCAGATTTGAGCCGACGTCAATTATGCCTTGATTGCTAGTAGGTAAGTTACTTTTAATATACATGAAGCCTTTCTCCCCTTCCCAGCAATATCCGTGGTCTTCCTTACGTATCAGTTCCAAGGAAGCATGGCTTTATTTATTTTGGTCCTTGCGCCTACATATCATTGCTTCCAGACCGCCACTTTTATACTGCATGACACCCATGCACAACATTGGCTTTCGTCGTGATGTTGTATAGTGTGGTAGCAACCGGATGCTTTATTTGCATATACGATCAAGGAAAGTAAGCTTAAGGTCATAATGTGCTGGATTTGAGGTATATAAACGAAACGCTACTAGCCACTGCTTCAATTGACCTGCTCCCCGATTTCAGTACCACACTGAACTTAGTAGAGTCCGTTTTCCGAGTAGGAGACGGCAGTGAAAAAGCGTTTTACCGAAGAGCACATTCTCGACTTTCTCAAGCAGGCCGAGGCCGGTATGTCGGTGAAGGAACTGTGCCGACGGCACGGCGTCAGTGATGCCTCGTTCTACACCTGGCGTGCCAAATTCGGTGGCATGACCGTGCCAAACGCCAAGCGACTCAAGGATCTCGAACTGGAGAACAGCCGGCTGAAGAAGCTGCTGGCCGAAGCCCATCTAGACATCGAGTCATTAAAGGTGGTCGTTCGGGGAAAAGGGTAAGCCCGACAGCGCGGCGGGAGGCGGTGCAGGAGATGCAAGCCAGAACCGGCATCTCCGAGCGCCGTGCCTGCCAGCTGGTCGGGCTATCTCGTTCGGTGCTGCGCTATCAACCTCGTTCCAGCGAGCAAAGTATCAAGCTGCAAACCCAACTCGTGGAACTGGCACAGGAGCGTCGGCGCTTTGGCTACCGGCGCTTGCATATATTGCTGCGGCGAGCTGGTGTGCAGGTCAACTACAAGCGGCTCTACTGTGATCTGCTTGATGGAGCACCCCTTCTGAGCATGTAGTACAACTGATCGCGCATCATCGTCCGATGCATATCGATCGATAATAGTCTGAAGAGGCTGTGAGCACTTACCGCAAACGATAACTGTTGCAGGTTCGTTTCTTTGAATGATTGGCTTCATAGTTTCTTCGGGGCCAGCTTTGGAGTTTTCTGCAGATATCAGCTAGACCCCTAATATAGATGAAAGGCCACATTACGGAAGGCCTGAAACTCATCCAGTCTGAGCTATAGCGGCGCTTGCGCGGCGCGATTTTTAGCCCAGGCCACTGCCGCAACGATTACATCACCATGGCAAGCTTTTGGCTTGCAAAAGCAAGCAAGACGTTTTCCATCAAGGTTGAGTAGGTCGGTCGAGGTCACTTCACCATTCTGTATCTGGCGCCAGAGATATTCACGATACTGAGCAATAACCTGGTCACGGTCGCCGTCCTTTCCGATCTGGTAGGGGTTGCCCCAACGACTACCTCGGCCAATATAGATATCGAATGGCTGATGGTGCTTATTGACTACTGTGCACATGCTTCGTGACACGATGACTGATTCAAAGGGGCTAGCACCGATTGAGCTAGCGCCCCTATTTTAAGTCGGTTCGGCAGGCCGAGACCAGGATGGACGTCGCTACAAATCCGCCAAACAATGCAGAGGGAATCCAGGGTACGGCATGGTAAGGGAATAATAGACTCACGATCATAAGAAGCGCGGGCACAAACAGGGCCATGGCCACGTTATACAGGCAGTGCTTATTGCTCATCCTTCGCAAGAGAACCTTCATGTCTATATTAAGCATTCTTTTCGTCCTGGTTTGGCTTACATGACCAAGGACCAAGTGTGCCTAAAGCAGTTCATGTCTTCTTACCAGACTATGAGCTGCTCCTCATTGATATAGCACGCAAGCTTTCTAGGTGCGCTAATTGCAAAGCGCTATAATCAAGCTCTGTCTGATAGCTCTATAGTGAGGAAAGCCCATTGCGGTTCTATGACGCAATCGTCGCGCTCGCGCTTGTAGCCGAAATACACGGTACTGATCGAGCAGTGGCAGATGCAGCTAAACGATATTCCAAAGCGTTACCCAGGCGTTATAGGCAACACATGTTCGACATCATAAATAGCCCTTCCCCTTTGCGCCATATGAAGGTCTTTGTAAGAACGTTACCTGATGACATCATCTCTGCCCTGGATCAACCTGAATGAGCTCAGCACCCCATCGCTGAGTTTTAGGGCTATTGAAAGACCAGCCAGTGAATTTTAACAACCAGAACTAGCATCCTTTAAGACGATAGCATTCTGGGAGTGCTAATTGCTGGTAATTCTTTCTCGCATGACGATCACATCGTATAAATGAGATCATTGAATCATTAAGAAAATGTGCTACTGAACGCTCAGTCGCTCGACCAGGCCCAAGAGCCTAAACATTTATTAGCCGATTGATCTAGGGAGCACATATGGCTGATCAATATCATGTTTATGGTGTCAAGCTAGACCAGAAAGAAGAGCACATTACCTCTCTCAAAGTGCATAAGGTGGGCGAAAAGTACGACTATTGGATACCGCGAGGCTTTATAGCCCAACTGATCCAGTCGGGGCTTCCTTTCAGTGTTCGCTATAAGAAGAATGAAAAATGGTACACAGGCGCAGAAGTGAGCGTCTTCGAAGGCAGCTATTTGCGAGCCAACCCGAACCATACAGCCTTGGACAATCTTAGGAATTTGCCGAGAACATGATCATAGGGCCTAGCTTCGCATAGCGGGTTAACCCCGTTATGCGAATCATCTAACGATGAAAGGCGCTTATAAATCGTGCATCAAGCAATAGTTGATCAGCTGCTTTTCAACGCTTTGCGTCTGTCCAATTATCAGAGCTACTACAACTAGCTTCTCTGACTCATAAACCTCATAGAGCACACGGTAGGTATCATTGAGCATTTCACGATACCTCGTTACCCCTAGAGATGCAGCTTGTTGGCTTACTGGGTAAGCACGAGGGTTTTTCTCAAGCCTTGCCTCTGAACTCTTAACCACTTGGTTAAGCTTCAGCTCTGCCTTTGCAGTTCCTACATGAGTCTCCAAGTGATCAACTTGGTCTAGTAGGCTCTGTTGGGCTGTTGTTGCGTATTTAACTTTGTACGTTGTCGTCATAATGATCCTCTTGTTGATATCGGTGGCATCGCTGTGCCAGTCGACTCAAGAGGTCATCACCTGAAACAAGCTTTCCTTGCTCCTTATCACGGGAGGCAATAGATAGAAGCTTGATTAAAGCAACAGCTTCATCTCTACGTTTACGTTCCTCGTATGACTCAATAACGTAAGCAGGAATGCCATTTTGGGTGATAACCAATGGTCCATCTAGCTCCAGGTCGGCAGCGTTCTTTTTTAAATAACTGATAGTTTCGACTCTCATTGTCGATACCTCTGTTGCATAGCGAAAAAGAGCACATCAGCGATTCCCTAAGCTCTTTCAGTAGCTAGTGGGACTGCTGGTGTCCGAGCTCATATGTGAGCTACAGGACTAAATTTAGGCTAAATTTAGTCCTTTGTCAAGTTCAAAGGTGAGCGACATAAAAATGTCATCAGGGACATAGCTATTTTGGTGTTGCCGTTTGGGTATGCCCCATAGACTACACCTAGGGAAATATCGATACTTAACAGACTGACCAGAAAGTAACCCCCATGCGCGAGGCTCTCAACGCTATTTCGGTGCACTTAT
>NZ_BMNW01000035.1 GCF_014646755.1 Pseudomonas asuensis
GTCAGCCGGGCGAACTGGCGTATCGACGTCATCTCATACAAGGCCTCCTCCATGGCCGGATCGCTCAGCGAGAACCAGTTCTGCAACAGGTGGATGCGCAGCATGGTTTCCAATGGATACGGTTTGCGGCCCATGCCGGCCTTTGGATAATATGGCTTGATCAACGCAACCAAGTGAACTGACCCCCGAATGTTGGACACAACCTTCAGGGGTTCTTTATGGCGAAATACTCGCTTCACTTCAAACGCCAGGTCGTCAGAGATTACCTGGAAAGCGCTGATGGCTTCAGCAGGGTTTCGCATCGGCACCAGGTAGAGAGAAGCCTAGTCCGCGCCTGGGTTGCGGCTTTTCAGCAGCATGGCGAAGCAGGCCTCATACCCACTCGATCTCATTACACTACGGCTTTCAAGCTCACTGTTCTCAAGCGACTATATGAAGAAGGCTTGTCCTACCGTCAGGCGGCTGCGCTATTCAACATCGCTAACAAATCAAGCGTGATGCATTGGCAGCAAGCGTACGAGCGAGGTGGTCTACCAGCCCTGGCACGCAAGCGACGAGGAGCTGACGTGAGACAGAGCAATACGCTTTCTGTTATCGAAACTCCTGATGGTTCAGCTGACGTTCAGCGCACCCAACAAGAACTCACCGACGAGATCGTTAGGTTGCAGCTGGAGAATGCCTATCTGAAAAAAGCTCGAAGCTCTGGCTCAAAGCAGGCAGCGCTCAGCACCCGTGAGAAAACGCAGATAGTGATAGAACTCCGGCAGCACTACCCTCTGGCCTGCCTGCTCAAGGCAGCAGGGCTGGCCCGCAGCACCTTTTACTATCAATCAAAAGCATTGGCTGTCGCTGATAAATACGCTGACCTTAAAAGCACTATCAAGACGCTTTTTGAGCGTCATAAGGGCCGTTATGGCTATCGGCGTATCACCGCCGCCTTACGGAACCAGGGAGCCCTTGTGAACCATAAAACCATCCAGCGCTTGATGGGTAGCTTGGCATTAAGATCGACGATCAGACGACGCAGTAAGTACCGGGCGTACCGAGGCGCAACGTCTAGGACTGCCCTAACCGGCTCAATCGTGATTTCTCAGCCGAGCGGCCTAACGAGCGATGGGTGACAGACATTACCGAGTTTAACCTCGGCGGCCAAAAGCTTTACCTGTCACCCGTTCTGGATCTGTACAACCGCGAGATCGTGGCCTATGAGATGGCTAGGCGACCCGTCTTCGATATGGTACGCGACATGATGCGCAAAGCCTTCAAGCGCTTAAGACGCGGCGAAGCTCCGCTCTTGCATTCGGATCAGGGCTGGCCCTATCAGATGCCTGCCTTTGGCCGTCTGCTGGAGCGGCGTGGCCTCACCCAGAGTATGTCACGACGCGGCAACTGCCTGGATAATGCCGCGATGGAAAGCTTTTTTGCCGTGCTCAAGTCCGAGCTGTATTACCGGGAATCATTCAGTAGCGTGGCTCAGCTGGAAAAAGCGCTGCATGGCTATATCCGCTATTACAACTGTGACCGCCTGAAATTAGCCTTGGGTGGACTGAGCCCCGTTCAGTTCAGGCTCAAGAATTCAAGCGCTTCTATTGCAAGCAAGGCTTCAGCCTAACCTCAAAAGAAATCAGACCCGGTGAGCCATGCCGTGGAGTCAAAGAACTAGCTTAAGGAACTCCGATGTTACAAAGGACCACCTAGAGGATTTCTCTCGTTAGATCATGAGGTTCTTTATGCGCCCCGTTGGAGCACAACCTTCCTTATTCGTACGAACTCCAGAGCTTAGCGATGCGCTCTCTAAGACCGCCTCAGCAACTACTCAACTCTCAGAACCCTCCGCGACGTCTCAGCAGGAAGGTCTAACTGTGCCTAATAGCTATCTTCTTAATGAAACCCATGTAAAGGTCGGGAGCTGGCAACCTCTTAAAAAAGAAGAAGATAAAAACCTGATGCCGTATTTGTTTAGACCTAAAGGTGAAGTTACTGAGGAACATTTGCCCAATCAAGATATTCGGTGCCAGTATCAGGTTGTGCATCCTGATAGCCCCTTTGAAGTAACTGCTGTATATGGTCCCGGCCGGCAGCTCAAAGAGCTATCCGCTGAGTCCACCTCCAATCCTGACCGAAAATTCCCCGTGACGATGTTTACAGCTCTGGGCCATTCTAAGTCTTCTAGTTCTATTGTCTCGTCAGTTTCCAACCTTTCTTTGTCAGGTGAGAAGGACCTAGAAAGACTGTCCAATGAGATGTTGGATCTTATAGCCGAACATACAGACCCAAATGGCATACTTGCGCTACGCCAAACCAACAGGCACCTGAATGCTATTGCAGACAAGCATATAACCGATACACAACGCTTTCTGATGAAACACGCTCAGGCTTTAGGCTTTAGCAAAGAAGATATAAAAGCCTTGCTCAAAATGCCTGAAGAGCATCGTAACTTTATTGTGGAAAACGGCGTGAAACTCCATGCAGCAGGCCATAGTGCTTTCCAGATGAACGCGCTAGCCCAAGAAGAAGAAGAGCGTAACTTTGTTCTTCAACACTGTGTGAAACTTCATGCAGCAGGACATGACCCAGTAGACATGGGAGAAGTATTTGAAATGTCTGAAAACCAGCAAAGTTTTATTTTAGAAAACTGCACAGCACTTCATGCACTAAGACATAGCGCAGAAGATATGGGAGAAATAGCCGAGATGCCCGAAGACCAACGCAGTTTTATCGTGGAAAACGGCGTGAAACTTCTGGTATTAGGACACAATACTGAAGATATGAAGGATTTCGCCAAAAGAACCGAACCAGGGCGCGCCCTTACCATGGAAAACAGTTTAGCCAAAATACCCGAACTAGAGCGTAACTTTCTCTTAGAAAATGCTATAAAACTCCTTGCAGCAGGTCATGATATCTATAGCATGCAAATATTAGCTTATACGTCTGAAGAGGTGCATAATTTTGTCGTGGTAAATGGCGCAAAGCTTTATGCAGCAGGCCATTTTCCGTCAGACATGTCGAACTTAGCTGAAAACCCTGAAAAAGTTCGTAATTTTGTTGTGCAGAACTGTACGCAACTTCACGCTGCAGGTATTAGAGCTGCATATATGCCAGACGTAGCAAAAATGTCTGAAGAGCAGCGCATATTTTTCTTGGAAAACTGCGTGAAACTGTATGCAGAAGGCCATAGCAATATTGACATATTTAATATAGCTGAAATGCCAAAAGATAAGCGAGAGGCCGTGATAAGCAGCTTAACAAAGAAGGGATAAAGAGTTACCTTCCTGACTTCGCTCAAAATATAATTAATTTTTATAGTATTGATAAGAGTAGCATCTAACTCGGTAAGAGAGTTAAATGCTACTTAAAGCCCGGTCTCAATGTCCAACATTCGGGGGTCAGTTCAAAGTGAACTGACCCCCGAATGTTGGGCAGTTTAAATCCTGCTAAAAGTGCGGCTAGCTCTTCCTTGAGATTAGCCGCACTTACCTTTTGAGCCGAAGGCTCAATCTGCGCTTGCGTAATGACTACCATATAGCCATGTGTTTTTCTCAGTAACCTTTAACGCGCAGAATGCCTTTTATGAGGCACCTATGTGCCAGTGCGCCGTATAGTGAAATGGATCTGAAATACGGGCCAAAGGGAACCGCTTTGTAAGTAGTGTCACTCATCACCCATGGTGGGCCTATATCATGAGGGTAGTATGTTTCCAATTACTGGTAGCGGTCATAATCATAACGTGCAGGCCAGTTCAGTAAACCCTGCAGAGGCTGTACAAACGGCAGCTGGCATGCACCCGTCTGGTCACGCCCATTCGTGAATATTTAGAATGTTAAGCGACCATGCAGTGGGTGCTTTGAACGCTAAAGAAACTCAAGGTAATCCAACGGAAAAGTGGCTGGCCGGATGTGCAAGACAAGCCATCGGCAGTGGTCAGTTGCAGATCTCGTCCAATCCGCCCGAGAACGGTATTGCTCAATTTGGGATGCGTCACAATCAGGACGTATTGGTGATTAAGGCAAAATGGAATGATCCATCTGGATATGACCTTTTAAGCGTTGGCTTTAGAAGGGGTACTGAAAAGCCTATAAGCATGACCTTGCCTAAGCCAAATGCTGCTGTGGTAAGTAAAGTCCAACACCCGTCCGCCTTAATGAAGCTTCCAAATGAACTTCTGCTGCAAATCGGTGGTGGTACTGCAAATCGCGGTGAAGGAGTTAACCTTGGTTTGCGAAGTGTCAATAAACAGATGAAGGTCATTGCCAATGATCAGATGTCGGCCAAACAGCGTTTCTTACAAAAAACGGTCAAAAGCTTAATGCTGTTGGCTACAATCACAATCAAATGAACGAGTTATCCGCGCAACCTGCCGACCAACATGACTTCGTTCTTAACAATGCCCAGACGCTTAAAACCCTTGGCTACAACGGTAAAATAATGAATGCTCTGGCCGCACGGCCAGCAACTGAACGTGACTTCGTCATTACCCACGCTGATCAGTTGCGCGCCGCCGGCTACAAGTTCGCTTTCGAGATCACCTATCTGGCCGCAAGTCCCGATCGGCGCGATGCATTCTTGCGAGAGATGGGCCACCGCAGCTAACGTATTTACTGATTCCTAAATAGCGGCGGGTACGTAGGCCTTCTGAGGTCATTGCTGTCTGATCCTATGCTATGTGATCGAACCGACCGCTATAGCGGCTTGGATCTTGTGAGTAGCTAGGAGGGCCTGGGTTGTTCCACCGATAGAATTTGATCGTTGATAAACCGGGCTGTTCTAGAGTGCATGCGGACCCCTTTGCAGCCGCAGGCTGCTAGGTCCAGGAGTAAATGCCAGATCGTTTGCGGCGGAACTGAACGGGGCTCAATCCACCCAGAGAAAGCTTTAGCCGGTGGTGGTTGTAGTAACGAATATAGCCATGCAGCGTCTCTTCCAGTTGAGCTACGCTGCTAAACGATTCCTGGTAATACAGCTCGGACTTGAGCACGGAAAAAAAGCTTTCCATGGCGGCATTATCCAGGCAGTTGCCGCGTCGTGACATACTTTGGGTGAGGCCACGCCGCTCCAGCAGACGGCCAAAGGCGGACATCTGATAGTGCCAGCCCTGATCCGAGTGCAAGAGCGGAGCATCGTCGTGTCTTAAGCGCTTGAAGGCTTTGCCTATCATGTTTCGAACCATATGAAATACGGGTCGCCGAGCCATCTCATAGGCCACGATCTCACGGTTATACAAGTCCAGAACGGGTGACAGGTAAAGCTTTTGGCCGCCGAGGTTAAACTCGGTAATGTCTGTCCCCCATCGTTCGTTAGGGCGTCTGGCTGAGAAATCGCGATTGAGCCGATTAGGAGCCGCCCTAGCGGTTGCGCCTCGGTACGCCCGGTACTTACTGCGTCGCCGAACCGACGACTTCAGTGCCAGAATGCCCATTAAGCGCTGGACGGTTTTATGATTTACCGCAGTGCCTTGGTTACGCATGACAGCAGTGATACGCCGATAGCCATAGCGGCCCTTGTGCCGCTCAAAAAGCGTCTTGATAGTGCGCTTGAGTCTAGCGTACTTATCCGCGACAGCTAACGTCTTGGAGTGGTAGTAGAAGGTACTGCGAGCCAGCCCTGCTGACTTGAGTAGGCAGGCCAGTGGGTAGTGCTGCCGGAGCGCTATCACGATCTGTGTCTTCTCACGAGCGCT
>NZ_BMNW01000036.1 GCF_014646755.1 Pseudomonas asuensis
GCGAATCAGCGCCCATGCTTGATCGTCTAACGCGTAACGGCCCGTCATCTCTGCTCTCCGTTCGGAAAAGACAGGATAGCCTAGCAAATCGATTTTTCAGACAGAACGTAGCAGTAAATCGTTGCTATGAACATAGATCCACATGCTCAACTACAAGGATCCATGGCCGACACTTGGGTCATAAAGCTTTGGTATTACACCCTATGCCACAACGCAATTACTGGACAAGTGGACAAGTGGACAAGTGGACAAGTGGACAATCCCAATAATTGGCAATTTGTCAAAATGAGCATAGCCTTCAATTGTCCAATACCGAGAGAGGTAGATCATGAGCAGCAACAGCATGATTAAAAATACTGGCCCTACCCATGAAGAAAAGCGCTCCATTGACCCAGTGGCTGAGATTGTTTTGTCACGCATGGTCACCCTATTTTCCGAAACTGTTCAATATTGGAAAGAAAACAGTTCACTAAAAGAAATAGCTGCCCTGACAGATCGTAAAATTGTAGAAATGTTTTATGAAACAAGCGTCCTAGTTAAGCCTGTCGATGAGCAGGAAGAGCGTGATCGCAGGTCAAGAGTCGCAGCACGTGCAAAGTTCAATGAATTTTTGGGTAGTAATGGTGGATTACTTAGGGCTAGGGACATTTGTGAAATAGCCAATGTATCAAGACAAACTGTTTCTAACTGGAGAGACGCTGGAAAGCTGATTGCCTGGAAAAGAGGCGAAGAATATGAATATCCAGGCTTTCAATTTCATAAAAATAAGCGGTTAGAGTACTTGGATGTTTTACTTAGTGTCTTAAACGACACTGATCCTGAGTCTAAATGCCTATTTTTTCTTTACCCTATTGAAAACGCTAATAATGAACTAGAAACGCCAGTAGAGATATTGAAAAGAGGCTGCACAGATGAAGGGCTTCAACTATTGAAACGAGAAGCTAGCATATATAGGTCTAGCGAACAGCCTTGAAAACAGGGAACCTGGTAAGTTCGCTGGAAAAATTACGCTATTTTATTAAACACTTCATATCCTGGTTTTCTTTTAGCACTAGTATCCTAATCTGGCTAGCTTTTAGGCAAGTGGCCTGAATATCTATATGGGATTGGGCACTGTTTCCATTAGATTAATCTACGTATATAAAGCTAATTCGGGACTGAGCAGAATCTTTTGTTTCCGATACAAGCACATTGAAAAGATAATGTACGAAGCGGATAGATCGAGATATTCTTCCACTTATTTTGGGCAATAGCTTAAGGCTTACCGCTTAGCTTTCAGGTATCTTGACAGACTGCTTAGCTATCTTCTCTGACTCATGTCTAGTCTGTAGCATATATTTAAGGCAGAACTAAACCTAGGGATGGTCTGAAGTAGCCCTGTATTTCCCGTCGCCTTCAGCCCCGCCGATCCACCATCACTACAATCCCATGTAACTGCTCGGATCGCAGGCCTAGTGTCGTTTCAAGCGTCTTTAAATGTTTGTAGTTCTGATGAAGCGGATTTTGAAACCGGATTTTGAAACCGGCTTTTGTGGCGATAAATTTGCTGCGTCCATTGCTGTTGTGAGGCCTCCCAAAGACCCAACCGCTATAGTTTTTAGTCTCTATAACAAACATGCCATAGCGTGACACCAGCACATGGACTATCTGAGTTGTACCAGCGCCGTCGGGAAGCGTGAGGTTGTTTAGGAGATGATAGATGGACGGGTCCAATCGACGGCGGGTTACCCAACTGACTCGGCGCTCACCAAACCAGCCTTTAAGGTGAGGAGCCCTAAATAAGGCAACTAGAATTAGAAAGGGCAATGTCCATAGTAATGGCGTGAGGGCAGCCCAGAGCATCGACGTGTACATCATAATCATCATCCTTGAACTTGAGGGCTAATCATGCCATCAAAAATGTGGTTTTCTCTTATTTCTTATGCCGCTTATCATCCGCTTAACGCCGCTGGCTTCATGCTCAATTCAAGGAATACGACACAGGCATGTTGAGCATGAAGACAAAAGCCCTAGTTTGAACTGCCCCCCCGAAGGTTGTGTCCAACATTCGGGGGTCAGTTCATAACGGGGCCTTATTTTATTAGAAGCAGAAAACGATTATGGATTTGCCTTATCCAGATCAGAAAACTGGCTGATCCGTACAGTATGATTTGCAAATTTGGCCGTTACCTCCAGCTCATCCCCCCACTTCCTCAATAAAGCGGCGCATAGAGCTGATGTATATATCTGTTCGCTTTTCGAGTTTAGCGACGCTTCCCTGGCTTACATGCAGGATTTCAGCAAGCTGTTCTTGAGAGAGCTTACGAGCACGGCGGATCTCGGACAGGTTCATTTCTGCGTAACGCAGCAGCCTTTTCAGCACTGCGTGCTTTCGACTCAGGGAACATCCTGTCACATAAAGATGAGAACGACTCTTTACCAGACATGATGCTTACCTCTGCTCTTTCCTTATTTCGTCAAAATGCTTGTCATACAGACGATCCGCTAATGGAATTATTTTTCGTAAAAGCGGTTGTTCCAGTCTTATCCCCGCCGATCAAGAAAATGGCTGTGCGTCTATGGTCGAAGGATAAAAGATCCTGATAAGACTACCTCCGCTTTGCACTCTGAGCTCATGCATATGCTCATGCCTGGAGCCGTTGATACAACTTGAAAACGGAAAGGGAAGCTGAGGATCCCGTTCCTCTAGAAGGATTACGTGGGCGTCGATGTCCTCTTAGATCGCTTCAGTCAGATCCTCTCACCAGTCTTCAAACTCGTCTGTGAATTCAATTTCTCATGCCATGGAAGGAATAATATTCCCTTAAAGGAATATTATAAACTCGGGTTTCGTCTGTACTATCACTTAATCTATCTGCTTAAACAACGGATTTACCATAAGATCCGTTCGGCGAAGCAGCCCCTATCATCATGGCTTAATTAGCCGGCGGCCAACATCTCGCGAATCTTGGTCGCCAGTGCATCAATGGCAAAGGGTTTGGTAATAATTTCCATATCATTGGCCAAATAGTTGCGAGCCCCTTGGGTGAACTGACTCCGAAGGTTGTGTCCAACTTTCGGGGGTCAGTTCAGCGCTGCGGGCCGGGGAAAGTCGTACTTGGTGATTGCCATGCGATCAGGCGTTCGGGTCTGTACCACACGCTCTAGCGAGGCGCGTAGCACACCTGCACCAAACTCTGTCCGCTCTTCGGGATTTCTTCCAAATACTTCAAATACCGACCGCCCTATGCAGTCCTCACGCCGTGTATTGGCTCCCCTAAGCCGCCCTTCGTTAGCAGCCAGCATGATGAACTCTGGACCTGTAGACAGAACCAGCACGAGGTGCGGAAGCGCTTCGAATAATGTCTGGAAATCTAGCTCTTGTTTCATCAAGACTCGCACTTTCGTTAGAGATGAGCCAAGTAATGCGCCTGGATTTAGTCGTCGCATTAATCAACCCGGTGTACCTAGCTGACCTTTAGAAACGTTGCTGTCAGGTCTTTAGTTAAATCCGCGGTCAGTTCATTTACGCCCATTGCCGCACGGCAGATCAGGCAGGTCTGTGAAAGGCATAGCATTAGCGCCTCTTGAGGGTAAAGAAGCGCCTGAGCTATGACGGCGCCTGCCCAGAAGCCTTGCGTTTGATCATAGGCGCTGGGCAGCGTCTTTTGCTTATCAATTTCCTTATCCGGTTGCGTACGCAGCTCCAGCCGCTCGCATAGAAAAAGGCGCATAGCGTTTGGGTGAGTTTGATCAGAGCAGAGGTGACGGCCTGGGTATGGAGAGCTGGATCCTCCAGGATAGAAGTATTGCTCATACGCGATGGAGCCTTGCCGATGGATCACACCGGCAAGGCTGAGGGAGATCCGCATGGAGCTTATCTGCCCGGGCTGTAAGAGGAGGTATCCGCTTAGGTAGAGGATGGATCCGCCTCTTCCAGTACTTTGAGTACCGTTCCTCGCAACTGATCTCTTGACCACGGTTTGGCCAGGAATTGATCAAACGTGTCGAGGTTAGAGAGTAAATTGGTGTTATAGCCTGAAGTCAGCAAAACCTTGATATGAGGCCATTTGTTAGCGACCAGCTTTGCCAGATCAACGCCGTCCAGGCGTTCTGGTGTACGAATGTCTGTTACCAGAACGGCTACGTTTTGACCGTGTTCTTGTAGGTAGGAATAGCCATCATCGGCGGTAGGAAGCGCTTCGACTCTTGGCCCAATTGAGTCCAGCACCTCAGTCATCAGGAACCGGAGGTAATCTGTATCTTCAACGATAAGAATCTTTTTTTCGGTGGTGCATTTGCCTACTCCATTCATGGTAACGCCACCTCTCAGAAAACTGAGTTGAAAACCGCTTCACTAGTAAGTGTAGACAGAAATTGAGTAGGCCTAGGCTGGCAAATACTTTGATTTGTTTGCGCTTCTCCGTTTGGCTAGCCGTTACGAGGGACAGGCATTTCTGTAAACTCTTGGTGTTATATGGATTGGAGCCCTGAGCAGATGAATCGATTAATAGAATCGCGGCCTGTAGTTTCGAGCAGCAATAGCTCAGGCTAGGCTGACCGTCTTCTGCAAACGAAGAAATGCTCTGATTGAAACCATGAGATTTACAAGAGAATAGCCTGGACACACGCAGTATACGAAGACAGCGGACGGGCTATGGATGAGCATCTAGACCTGGACACGTTAATGAGATCTACAAGATTTAGCCTTCTGGCCCACATTCTCAAGGGTAGACACTCTGGTAGGCATCAAACATTTCCTGTAGTTATTAAAGTACATCCTAGCCAAAAGAAGGACAGTTAAAGGTTTAAGGCACGGCGCTACGATTGTTTCAGCTCGTAAAAGGCGCCGTCATTGAGACGGATGATGGTTAGTCCGGACAACATTCCTACAGGCGAGCCCTTGATAAAAAGCCGCTCATCCACGACTTCACCCGTACAGAGTTCAAAGCGAGGCCCTTCCATAAAGCGTCTTTGATGAAGCTCTGCGACCTTGAGTTGGTTACAGATCACATCATACGAGCCGCGCGGATCGAATTCGGCTGGATTACTCATACACTCCTCGTTAAACGCTCATGACCGATAAGCCTGACTACGCGTTACCTTCACTACTCAACGGGATCTATCGAATCAGCCATATACTCCCTACGGTAGACAACGGCCTTAAGCGTTTCTGCGTTTTGACGAGCCAGGTCTGCTCCGTCTAAACGTCCCGACATACGGATATCCGAAAGCAGTAGCGAAACCTCGTTGAGGTGCTGTTGCAAGTAGGCCCATCCTGCATCAGCAGTTGAAAATGTAACGATAGAAAACCCCTCCATTTCCAAAACATCTCTAATCAATTCGCGTATGAGTTCTTCGTCTTCACAAAGGAGAGCGGTAGGAGGACCGGTGTTGTTAGGTCTCAGCGTAGTCATAAGAAGTCTTTCAGGCACAAAAGCTATGAGAGGCATGAGTAGGTGCCAATCAAGCTTGTTCCTTTCTTCCGACCAGGCAGCTACTTGCAATAGTCTGTACAAGTATCTAATCATGTACAGCTATTTTGACGTGCCCTGAATCATGCGTAGGTCGCTGCGCTGTAGCCACTAGGGTATGCCCTAATGACAACGGCAAGAAGAAATAAGCTAAAGCAGAGAAGGGAACCTGCCAGGGTGGTTTTCTCACTCATACGGATCTCTGCCATCCTAACCGT
>NZ_BMNW01000037.1 GCF_014646755.1 Pseudomonas asuensis
CCTGCATGGTTTCCGTGCGGTGATCAGCTGCGTGGGTGGGGTTGTTCTGCAGGACAGAAGATGCTGCTGAGAGACGTTGAGAAAGCATGGTTTAGCCTCAGGGCTACTAGCGGAGCAAATATTCTAGACATTCGCGTGATAGAGCTAAGTGGTTAGGCTGGCTATGGGGTTCCCTCAAGGCAGGTTACAGACGTAATTGGATGTTATCATTAAGGTATACCCCAGCGACTACACCCAAAACAGGCCTTTCAGGTGTAGCGATAAATAGATAAAAGGACTTATACGACTACACCTATAATTCGCTACATCTAACGACTACACCCGAGGCCTTAAATGTTCATCCGCGCCTACCTTCGAGCCAGCACCGACGACCAAGACGCCAACCGGGCTCGAAAGACGCTCCAATCCTTTGCAGCAGATCAAGGTGTCCGCATCGCTGCCTTCTATATAGAGAATGCCTCGGGCACGACAGTGGACCGCTCCGAGCTGCTGCGGCTACTTGCTGACGCTTCACCTGGTGATGTGCTCTTGGTCGAATCAGTCGACCGTCTGACCCGCCTCCCCAGACCGGCCTGGGAGCAGTTGCGTAACCAGATCGCAGCGGTAGGCCTCCAGGTCGTCGCGCTCGACCTGCCCATCACGCATGCCGTACTCAAACCTACGGGCGAAGACGGCATTCAGGAATGGATGCTTAAAGCGATCAGCCAGATGTTTCTGGAGTTCATGGCCACGTTTGCACGGAAGGACTACGACACACGGCGCGAGCGGCAAATACAAGGCATCGAGAAAGCCAAGAGCACTGGCCTATACCGGGGAAGGCAAACCGACCAGGAGCAACGGCGTAGGATTCAGGAGTGTTTGGCTAAGGGTTTCTCCGTCCGTAAAACGGCGGATCTCCTGAGTTGCTCGACCAGTACAGTGTCCCGATTCAAACGGGAGGCTGCCGCGCTAATGCAGTCAGACGACCAGCTTTTTATTTTGTAGAAGTAGAAGCCTCTGATCGGGGGCCTTTACATATTGGGTGTTATGCGAATAACGCCGCTACCATTCCTCATGTGTAGCGGTCCCCTCCCCTACTGGAATCCAGTCTGACTCAGGCATGCCTGGAGCACAGACTGCTACGCTTACAGTCTGGTTAGCACTGGGGTCTGACGGAAGTATTGCGGCATGTCGAAAAGGCGTGTAGTTCGGCGGCCGCATGTAAGAGTTAGCCGCACGATGAAACTCCCAGATCTCATGCTTTCCCGCCTGCCGATAGATCGCTCAAAACTTAAGGTAACACCGTTTTTTAAGCGAACTATTAGCATGGTCTCTTCTATCCTCGATCGGAGGATATGGGCAGCGCTTCAGCGTCTGTCGTTGAGTAAAACGTAAACCTCAACCGATCCGGCACCCTGCCCTTTTTGATGATCTCGTAGTCCATCACCATGTTGGCCTTCTCGGGTAGTTCGTTCTTTGCTGGATCCAACACACGCGTTCGCAGATTGCTCATACGCTCATAAGCTTTACCCAGGCCAAGGCGCTCTCGGAAGTCGTCCAGTTTGACGATCCAATAGCCGAACCCCTCGACCTCGTAGCGCATGAACATCTCGAACAGCCGTACGCTATGGACTGAGGTCAAGTTAGCCACGCGCATTAGCTTGTAGCGCGTGAAATCGCCTGTCAGCTCAGATAGGTAGGGTGCGACAACAGGCGTGAAATACAGCTCAACGAAGCCGTCGTATTTGGTCGTGCTCTTACGCCAAATCCAGCGATATTCGTCTTCGGGGCTGTTTGCTACTTCAGGAATCTTGATGGTGCAGTGGTATAGGCTTTCTGTCGCTTCCTTGATGGCCTCATAGGCCCACTTTCCCGGCAGGTTGTATGCCTGAGCGAACTCATGCGCATAGATGCGGATCGGCTCAGGGATTGGCTTGCGAGAGTCAATCTTGGAGATGGCTAGCAAAAGCAAGCGCTTCTCCTGGAGCGTCATTTTGTATGCCGCCTCCAACAGAGCGTTACCCTTTACTACCCAGTGGTCGGCCTCATCGATCATCAGGTCCGTCATAATGAGTCACATGCCGGGAATGAAAGGCCGAGTGTATCCAATCAAAAGCCTATCTGCTACATGTCCGGAATTTGTAGCTCGAATGTGGATAACGTCCGTTTTTTGTAGCAGAGAGTCCGGAATTTGTAGCGCAAAGTCCGGCATTTGTAGCACTCGCTTCGCTGGAAGCCGCATGGCTAAAGGGCTGCAGCCATCCCTATAAACAAGTTAAAAAACAAGATAAAAAAACAGATCAAGAACACTGATTTTTTGAGTCTTTTTAAGAGCAAAAGTCCAGAATTTGTAGCACTAAGGAAGCTACCTGCCCTCCTCTACTCGCTATGAAAATCAGAAAGTCCGGTATTTGTAGCATGAGCCTCGCCACTAACTGACAGACAAGCTGAAAAGCGTTGATTAGGAAAGGAGTTCCAGCCCATTTCTAGGTTGCCAGCCTCTATCCCAGAAAAGTCCGGAATTTGTAGCACGAAAGCTAAATGCATATAAAATATTTACGTTATACGTATGATTTACCTATTCCATACTAACAGAACATGTATTTTATAATTATTTCATACGTATATTATATGTATTTAATATGCACATCAGGTGGCTAAGCTGAGCTTTAAAACAAGCGGCTCACTCCTGTAGCCGCTTGAGCTCATTCCGAATAGCTTGCATCACAAACGCTGTTCTGGTGTTCAAAACCTCGTCGTTTCGAACGAAGTCATCTACACGCTCAAGCAGATCAGACGGGTAAAGCATCGTTACCGGCTCCCTTTTCTTCTTCTTTTTAGGCGCTTCTGTCTCGACTGGTTTACCGCTGTCTGGAGCACCCTGGATGAACTGCTTTATGGCTTGGTTATCTGGCTTCTCGGTAGGTGAAGCTGGAGCCATTCCAGGGGGAAGCATCGATACCCTCTTTTTCATTCAACATCTCCAAAGATATGACGCACCAAACGCTTAAGTTCAAAGCTGGCTTTTTGATCTTTACGTTCAAGCTCATCGACGCTCAGTCCACGGCTTGATGCCACAGCAAATGCTTTCCGATCGCCAAGTGATGCATCTAAGAAAGGAAGCTGCGGGTAATGCTCAAGCACCCTCTCCGCCTCGAGGTTGTCAGATGCATTCACACCAGGGTCAGCCATAGAAAGCATGGCATGTACACGGAGAGGTTGAATCTTGGCTCGTGAGCGGGCGCGTTGTGCTTCATCTATAAGAGAAGCCATTTTGCTAAGTGCCCAGGTATCAAAGGCGCGAGGCTGGAATGGGACCACCAGTACATCGGCCAAGGCCAAGGCTGAACGCAACGATTCGCTATCGAAACCACCACAGTCCAGGATCACGTCATCATAAAGTTTAGATTGATGCTCAACCTGTACGTAGAAGTCATCGCCCTTTGGGTAATGAGATGCAGCAACAGCTGGTTTTACTCCATCCATCAAACGAAGCGTAATGGCCTGGCCGGAACTGTTCTGCGGATCTCCATCGACCAGCCAAACATTCTTACCCTGATTAGCTCGTGCAACTGCGAGCTGAACGGAAGTGGTGCTCTTGCCGGTACCGCCTTTCGTATTGCCTATGAGAACGATCATGACGCCTCCCGTGGCATCTGGTTATGTATGCGGTACGGATCATATCAATACTAAATGCATATGCAATACATATTTTATACGTATGAAATACATATATCAGTATTATTTTGGATGTATTTCATATGTTTATTATATGCATGCAGCCTATTTCTCTTCCTCTGTACGATCTGAGCCAGCGACAGAGTAAGGACATGCGGCAAAAGATTCCGAAAGAGAAAAATTTATACCTTCAGCACCCGGCGCGCGCAGTTGTCCCCCCGCGACGCCTGCGGGCTAAATAGGTCGCTTTTTCTGCACCTCTACACAGGCCTCTGTACGGCCCGCGGCGCGGCCTGCGCGGCGTTTTCAGCCTCAACAAAACCCTGCAAAACCCTGCAAAGGTCCCCCTTTCCAAGGCCCCCCTGCGCGCCCATACATGCGATCCCTACTTTGATGTGCTTTTGAGTGCTGTGCTCTTCTTTCAAGCCACTCCGTTTGGAGCGAGTGAGAAATCGTCAGCCTCTTCCGTTACCGATTATCCCGGCTCGCTTGCGAGACGAAGCCGAAAGGCAGCGCCGTGAAGGAGTGAAACGACGCCTCTGTGTGCTTTAAGAAAAACTGAGAGGGTAGGGCGTTGTACAACGACTGGAAGGGCGCATGAACATCCTGGCAGCTCTATTTTCCAGGGAGAGCTTGGGGACCCCGCGCGCCTTTGGGCGCGAAGTCGGGGAAGCATCATTACAAAAGCGGTGTCCTGTTCGGAGTTAAGTACTGCATGGCCTAAAGGCTCTGTTTTATAAGCGTAGCTGGTACCACTACACATCTAATTTTGCAGTTATCTTTTGTAATACCAGCTCTACAGCATTACCGAACTTCTGGATATCTATGCGGCGGACTTGTTTAGCTTTGTGTTAAGCCGTTCTGAGCTGTTTCTGAAGGGATTTGATAGGAGAAAAGGGGAGGAATAAAAAGAAGGCGAGCGTAGGCACCGCCAGAGGCGGTTAAGGTTATATGAAAGGTTAAACTTGGTTCAGGCTTTTCCAGAGTGTCAGCATTTCTGAGTGGCCAAGGTGTTGATGCTGCTTAGCGAACTCTACAATGTTTGCGCCTTGATTACGCCCTGCCTGCTGATGCTGCTCATTCAAAGTCCTTTCCTTATTGATTCGCTCACGTGTCTGGAAATCACGACGACGCGCTTGTTTGGCTACGGCAGCCTCAGCTTGCTGTAGCGCCTTTTGTTGCTCCCGACGCTGGATCTCTTTGAGTTTTAGGCGGCGCTTTTCTTTCTTACGCTCCCGAGCCTGCTTGAGTTGGTGAGCTAGACCCAGCTCGATAAATAAACGCGTCCGCAGGATGATCATGGTGCGGGTAATCCAGCGCTTGCCATCATGAAACAGCCGCTTCTGCTCACGGCGGATGTAGCACGCCTTTTCCAGGAGTTTTAGCATCCGCGAAAGAGAACATTGATGGATCTCTGCGTCTACCGCGAGGCCATTCTGCAGATTGAGGTGGAATTGGCCGTCATTATCCATCCAGCCAAGTACCATTGTGGCGATATCGACGCGGGCCATCATCGGCTCGGCGACGGCTGAAAGTTTGCTCCAGATCTCCTGTCTGACACGGCGGCCGGATAGGTGAACGCAATCCAGGGAGCGCAGCCATTTTCCCTTACGCTCGCTCGCTTCTACTTTGACCCGTCTTGCGGCTTCGCCCAGGAACGTCCTTCTCTGAGCTTCGGACAGCCTGGCGACATTAGTCTTGTCCCGATCAGGCAGTGGCTTACCCCGCTTGGACACTGGGAGGTAAAACGCAGAGGCCGGTGAATCGGCCGGTATTCG
>NZ_BMNW01000038.1 GCF_014646755.1 Pseudomonas asuensis
AGCATGGTTTCCAACGGATAGGGTCTGCGGCCCATGCCCGCCTTCGGATAGTACGGCTCAATCAACGCGACCAGCCCTGCCCAGGGTACGACCTGATCCATCTCTCGATCAGGAACAACTCCTTGCGGTTCTGCTTGCGCTTGCTGGCGTATTCAAAATCGGAAAAGCTCATCTGGCTCATAGGGTCTGCCATGTATAGCTGAACGGATGGCGTCTATTTCAGCACAAGCGCAAGAGCTTGTGATGACTTGTTCGGAGAACCCCTAGAAATTGAATTGGCATTAGCGGTCATTTAGCGGTCATATAGTTACCTTTCAAAAGAAAATTACGAGCCTAATTTTCATATAGTTACTTCACTAAACCTACCTACCGGAGCTTCAATTGTATTGTTGCAATCCTGAACTTTCTTAAGGGGAAATTTTAAGCCAACCAGCATCTCACCCTTATATCGCTTTGGTCCTCCCAGACGTTCAGTTTCTATACCATTTCTTTCAAAGAGCCTTTCGAGCCCCACCGATGTGACAGCTACAACATCAGTGGCTCCCATCTTTTTAGCGAAGAGCAAGCAATTTCTAAAAAAACTGATTGCTGCACTTGATTCAGTTTTTCCAACATAAACATATCTAGATATTTCCAGTATGTGGCAGGAGCGTGGGGGGGGAGCATCACATAAGAATGGAAAAACGTTTCCCAACAAATACTCTGAAGTAGTGGGAAGAAGCCTTGCATACGCAACAACATCATTATGTTCAGTTAATAGATAGATATACGCTGTATCATCTCTATCGAATTCATCCTGCTCTAATCCTTCTTCTTTAAAGGCTTCATTTATCTCCCATCCTAATTTTTCTACAAAGATTTTATATCTGAACTGAGCAAATTTTAGCTTCAAGCTGTAATCCATGTTACAGCTAACTTGTATAAGGATATTAGTCATAAGAACCCCCCAAGAATATCTTGTTGTTCTTTAGACTAACTATAGGTGATTAGGGCAGGACATCAACCTACCCTTTTGGGTAGGGTGAATCGATAAATCCATAGCAAAGGCAATTGCTACCTATCAGATTATACCTAGAGCGGCTGCATACGCAGCCGCTGAAACCTTATTGGGTGCGTTAAATTTTTCTTGTATATTCTTGATATGGAATTTTACTGTATTTTCCGAAATTGATAGTATTATCGAGATATCTTTAGAACTTTTCCCGTCAGCTGTCCACTGTAAGATTTCACGTTCACGCTTGCTGAGAGTAACTATTGTAGGCACAAAACGATTATCCCCTAGTCGAACAAGTGACTCTTGTAAGATTGCTTGGATCGCCCTCATTTTAAACTCAAAATTAAGCCTCTCACTTAGTGATATTGGCTCATATTCTCTTGCTAAAGAAACCACGCTAATAGTATTGCCAATAGAGCGTACGCTCAAGGTAATACCAAACTTCAGCCCACACTCCTTAGCTTCATTGAACAGTTTTTCATTTTGTTTCTGTAACCTTTTATCCCATACGACGCTGCAGCCAGAATCTAGACTACTCGAAATGCACGGATCGTCAGCACCATAATTCATTTCATTATAGCGCTGCTTCCATTCGTCAGGATATGTACCATAAACAGTAGTTTTAGCATTTGAAAATGATAATGCTTTTTTTATACCGTGCGCATAGTAGGTAAATCCGTGAGATGTCATACTCTGACCTAATAAAAGATATATCTCATCAGGTGTTTGTTTTGACGCCATTTGCCAGGATAGATTTTCCCACCATTCTTGTAAGTTACTAACATATTGCATAGCAATTACCTTTGTGGCGTTGGAACCGGTTTTCTAATGTTAGAAGTTAGGAAGCTACAGCCCTCAATAGAAAGCTATTTATTCTAATATCGTGATCTACTCTACATATCTAAATATCATATGCCCAAAGTTTTGTACTTTAAATAGTTGCGCACTCAGGGTAAGTCGCAGGCCAGCGTAACCATGGCCTCAAAACTTTTGGTCAGTTTGTCGTATTGAGTTGCCAGCTACCCATTTCCTTCAGCCAGCCGAACATCCGCTCATTCACGTTGCGCTGCTTGTGTTTGGGACGATCCAACAATCTGGGCTGTCCTCGCTTCGGACTTAGGTTCAATGTTATGCCGCAGAATGACAGGCCTATACCGGTACCAGTCGCAGTAGTACTGCAGGTACTTAGCATTGTTTACCTTATCTGCTAGCAACCAGCGGCGGCATTTGCATGAACGGCTTTGTTTACTTGGGTTACGAACCTGATCCAGAACTGTCTGAGCCTTCAAGATATCGCCAGCCTGTCCTGGTGTTAATACAACGATCAACAAGAGACCATTAGCATCGTAAAGCATGTGCACCTTGGTCATTAAGGTAGCCCGGCTGCGACCCTAAGCATGGTCTATCTGCTCTTCAGGCCTCCTTTTCTTGGCGTAAGAAGCAGCTCGGGTTGCACGGATGGCGATAGAATTAATCATTAGGTTGTCAGATCGATTGGATCCTGTTGCTCAAGCCTGAGGTGTAGACGTTCGAGCGCCCTGTTTGTATGTTTTATCGTCGCGCCACTCTCGCCACCACTAGGGCTTGTCTGAAAAGTCGGCACGCATGCATCGCTCGATACAGGCCAGCGTTACCACGGCTTTGAAGCTGCTAGCCAGCTTGTCAAAGCGAGTACAGAGCCGATGCTTCTCCTTTAACCAACTGAATAGCCGCTCGATCACGTTACGCTGTTGATACCTGGGCCTGTCAAACAGGCGAGGCAGACCTGGCCGGGGCTTGCGGTGTATCGTGCGCTGGGCAATCACCGGCTGCATACCGAAGCGGTCGCAATAGCGACGCGACCCTTTACTATCGTAGCCCTTGTCCGCGAACACCGTCCGGCAACGCTTGCGTGGTCTGCCCTGAGAGCCAGGAAGACGCACCTGATCCAGTAACGGGATAAAAGTACGCGAAGCGGCCTGCTGACCAGGCGAGAGGGTAAAAACCATTGGCATCGCAAAGCAGGTGAATCTTGGTACCTAACCCACCTCGGCTGCGTCCCAGGCAGTGATGTAAAGGTTCGTCCGGGCCCCTTTTTTTCCGCCTCCTGCCTCCGCTTGCCACAACGGCATTAGGTTAACAAACGCGACTTTTCAGACAAACCCTAGAAGCCTAAGCCATAGACCATTTTCTGATAAAGGTTTATACCCTAAACCTTTTCTCCCAAGAAAAACACTTAGATAGCGTTCAAAGGCGTTCATAACCTTCAATCAACCGCTTATCTGCCGTATTTAAAGAAGTCAGCCAGTAACCGATATAGAGGTGATATCTCTTTGCAGACAGAGACTGCCATGTTCAACTCAAGTAATAAAAAAATAATCGCTCGGCTTGAAGCTCAGAATGTAACTAATGAAAGCCTACTTAGGGCACTTGAGCGCTCTATGGCAGTGATTGAGTTTGATACCCAGGGTCAGGTACTAAAAGCCAATGAGAATTTTCTAAGCACACTGGACTACCGCCTGGGAGAGATCATAGGACAGCACCACCGCCGGTTTTGCCCTGCGTCTGTATACCAGGCAAAAGACTATCTCGAATTCTGGAGCCGTTTGGGCCGTGGAGAGTTTATTTCCGGTACATTCCAGCGGCTCGACAGGCAAGGTCGCATGGTCTGGTTGGAAGCTAGCTATAACCCTGTTTTGGATACCGCTGGACGTGTGATCAAGATAGTGAAATACGCTTTGGATGTTACCTCACAGGTCGAGCGTGAGAATGAGGCCCAAAGTAAACTCACTGCGTTAAACCGTGCCATGGCAGTTATTGAATTCAACCTTGACGGCAGCATCATTACCGCCAATGACAACTTTCTGCGCACCATGGGCTATTCGCTAAAGGAGCTGGTAGGTAAGCATCATCGGCAGTTCTGCGAACAAAATCTTGCTAACAGTGTTGAGTATCAAGACTTTTGGCGACGTCTAAATGCCGGTGAGTTTGTTAATGGGCAGTTTAAGCGGCTTACAAGGCAGGGTCGCGTCATATGGTTGGAAGCTAGCTATAATCCTATGTTTGACGCTACTGGGCGTTTATTCAAGGTGGTCAAATATGCTAGTGACATCACTGAGCGAGTAGAAAAACTTGAAAGTGATGCCCGCAGCGCCTCTCGTGCCTATTATATTTCTGTAGAGACCGAGAAAATAGCAGAGCACGGCACGCAGATTATTCAGGCCGCTGCAACCGAGATGCGCGAAATTGCAAGCAGCGTAAGCAGTTCGGCACAGGTTATTGAGCAATTAGGTCAGCGCTCCGAGCAAATCACAGCCATTGTCAATACCATCCGCAGCATTGCTGACCAAACCAACCTGCTTGCCCTTAACGCAGCGATTGAGGCAGCCCGTGCCGGTGATCAGGGACGAGGCTTTGCGGTGGTTGCCGATGAGGTTCGTCAGTTGGCAGGGCGAACGCGCAGCGCAACAGCCGAGATCGCGGAAATGATTGGGAAGATTCTTGGCGAGACCCAGCACGCAGTGACCAGTATGGATACGACTCATGATCGAGCCGCCAAAGGTGTTGAGTTAGCAGATCAGGCAGGGACCGTTATCGTACAGATCCGTGATGGGGCCAGCGACGCCGTCAAGGCTGTCAGCATGTTTGCTAGCAAACTCGATAGTTGAATTATTTTTTGCATTTTATTCTTTAACGATCAACGTAACGTTGAAAGAATCTAGCTATGCTAGTGTGGTGTCTCGTAAATTGCATACATAACTATCTGCCCCGTGCCATCGCTGCATGCGCTACGCTGGCCAGGATGTCATCCACCTTCTTGTGCCAGCGGAACGGCTTAGGATCCTGGTTGTAAGTCTCCAGGTAATGCTCGATGGAAGACTCCAGATCCTCCATGCTAGGTGTTAGGTCCCGGGAAGAAGGGGTTTGGGTCGGTTAAAAAGAGTTGTGGCTGTTTATGCCATTGCCCGAGGATAAAGCCAATCGGTGTTTGCCCTTTCAAAGCGCGCAATGGACGAGCGCTGTTATACGCCCACAGATAATCCTTTATATGCTCCTGCAGCTGTTTAAGCGAGGCATAATGAAAGGCCTTGGTGGTGGCCTGCTT
>NZ_BMNW01000039.1 GCF_014646755.1 Pseudomonas asuensis
GCCTCGCTTAAACAGCTGCAGGAGCATATAAAGGATTATCTGTGGGCGTATAACAGCGCTCGTCCATTGCGCGCCTTGAAAGGGCAAACACCGATTGGCTTTATTCTCGGGCAATGGCATAAACAACCACAGCTCTTTTTAACCGATCCTAACCCCTTCTTCCCGGGACCTAACACCTAGGGCTTGCTACCGACCATCTGTAATGCCCTAAACGCAGCACTTACTGAAGACTTCGAAGCGGCCAAAGCCCTATTGCTGAAGCGCCTGGGGCAGATCACGCGGGTGCAGTTGATGGCTGACTTCGAAGCCCGCTACCTGCGCGCGTAGAGGGCTTCTAGCAGCATTGCGCATTGGGAACTAACCAGTGCCTCGTGCCACTCAGGGGTAGGCGTTAAACGTCAGAACCATTTGAGAAAGGGCCCCGCATGCCTCTTCCGACCAAGCCCCCCACGCCCGTGGCGACCTTTGAACTGCCAATTGAGGTGAAGTGCGACTCTATGCACTTCACTGTGGCCGGCCGCTGTATGACGCCACTGGACATCCAGCAACAAGCCTTGTTTCTCGCCGCCCTCAAGCCGCTGCGGTTGGATTGGCCTCATCCCCAGCGTGATAGCCGGGGCCATAGCGCCTGGCTTTATATCGCGCAACTCGCTAGTCAAGAAACTCAGGTCGCGGTAGTGGTAAATACCGAGGGGCGCTTGCTCAAGTTGCGGGCTTTCAGCCCTACCTACGATGGACTACCGTCAAAAACGCTGACCTTCGCGATCTTCCGGCCACCACCCGGGGCAAGCGAACGCCAAAGCCAACTCGCCCTGGCAAGCCCGAACTGAGTCCATCCAGCCTGATTAAGGACGCTGTTTACCTGTGGATATCTCCCGCCCTATTTCGCCCACGCACATTGCCCCGATTATACCTAGGCTTAATCAGGCGCAGGTACAACCGTCTCAAAGCTTTCGTTTAAAGCTTGCTGAAGGCGAGTATGCGATTACTCCTCGAAATGCTGACAATCAACTCCTAAACAAGGAGCAATTGCATGCATTCGAGCAGGCCTGCAAATCAGTCGAGTCCATGGAAAACATTGAGTTACCTCATGGCAGCGTTCGTAGAGGTAAAGTCCCTCTGCAGCCCGCTTCATTACTTTCCGAAGAGAAAGTAATGGAAGTCCAGGTGCACCTAAACAAGAGCAACGTGCCAGTGCGGATGCAGGCCAATGAACTAGACGTGCTTGCTTTAGCCAATGGCGGCATGGGCAGAGAGCTATTTAATATCCGTCTGCACATGCAGCCAGCCGTGACCCAGGCACAGGGGGCGCCTACAGCCACTGCGGCTTCTGCTGCCAGGCGTATATCAAGCACTGCTGGCGTTATTAGCGGACACTCAGCAGAATCGATCCAAAAAGCTGCACGTAGGGAGTCATTTAATCAGGCCCGGGTGCTGCTTGAAGCGATTTATCGCAATATTACAGATAATGATGACGAATCGTCTTATGACTTGCCAGCACTCAAGAATCTGGCGAACAAGCCGCTCTCCGTCAAATTGGCTGTGGCCATATTAGCCATCGAGGGTAATGTTGAGCCTGGCCCCGTACTGCGAGCCTTACGCCTAGGTCAAGATCGTCCCCAGGCACACGCTAAACACGTCATTCTTAATACACTGCCCGATCTGAATGCGGTACAAGCCCTTGCTAAGAGCATCGACGACCTTAACCCAGACCAGCAGAACGTCGCGATGCTGCTCAAAATTGGCCAACGTCTAGCGCAAGAGTCTGACGCGGATTTCGTACCTTACATTAACCGTTTGCACGGTACTGCAACCTTTGAAGATCATTCGATAGAAATCAACCCTGCGTACAAACCGCTCAAGTTACCTCAAAACCAGCTCATTGAGTTGGTGGGGACGTGGCTTATGCATACCCCCGCACTGACTACCGGTACCACGAACTCAGCTACAGAGTATTCTAATATCGAGGCTCTACTCGGCCCCGGCGGACTAATGGGTACAGGCTCTCCCCGTATTCCGCGCCTGATGCATAACCTGGATAGGCATCTTCAGGGGCGTTTTGGTAATACCCCTCAATATCGACACTGGCTGGGTTATACCGCCGCGCATTTACTGGACAGGCGACTTCAACCACAAGACGACCAGGTATTGGACGAGACACTCGTGCATTTGGCTCAATTACCCGAGCTCAACTACATCGGCAGCCAACTCATAGGACGCTCTCAAAACCTGCCTGCTCTGTGCGAGACCTTACGTGGCTTCAAGGATAAACCTTTGGGATTGCTGTTACACGCCGCTGTGCCCGAAGAACCTGAGTTAGCCAGACGTTTTGCCCAAGCTATGCCTTTTCAATTCGGCTACCACCTCCCGAACTATGTGACGATGGTCCAGGCTCTGTCTGAATTCAGCGGTACCGCAGAACTGAAGCCGGAAGCCAAGGCGTATTTACTGAGGCTTGCTGCAGACCACGTGGAGCAATCTAACAACTCGGCGCAGAGCGCTATGGAAATGATGCAAGTGCTGGGTACTATAGGCCGCCTGATCAATCAAGGAGAGGAACGGAGCCAGGTTATGCCAGCGTATGGAAGTTGGCTTCCAAAGGCTGAAAGCGCGGATCAATTACGGCGCGCGGCAAATCCGGATCGAGCCTTTTTAGAGGGGCTGACAGAATATCTGATCGATGCCGATCCACGAGCGGCACACATGTTGGCTGCTAAGTTGAAGCCCAATGACGAGATGGACAATTCGTCTTCCTCCGGCCTAGCCCTTCCAGTGGTGTTGACACTGGATACCAACCAGGCCTACGAGTGGATCCTTCCTAAGATCAAAGCGTGGGCTGCTACCAGCGATCCCGCAGAGTTAATGAATCGCGCACTGCACCTCAATGGCCTGCTCACCGAGACCCTAGACGATGGCGAGTACCGCTTTTCCGACAAGTACCCGAACCTACGCGAAATTGCTGAGCAAGCCGAAGTAACGGACAACCGGGCACTCTTGGGCTGGGTACAAATGGCTGGGCTTCTCTGGCATAGCCTTGGGGCCCCAAATCAGATTCCCAAGATAGCTACCGAGCAATTGCAAAGCATTGGTAACTTCCATAACGAACACTACCGGATGGGCGTTACGCTTTGCTTGTATCGAGCGGTCAGTGATCCAGACACAGCCAAAGCCTTCAAAACTTTTACTGAGCGTTTCAAGGCAAAGCATACGAAGATTTTCGCCGCCCCACTATTTTTGCTGGCCGCAGGCGACCCGCGCGCGCTACCTGAATTAACTAAAGTGGTACAAAGCCGCGGATTCAAAGATACTCGCCGTGTCGCGCCCATGGTGAAATTCCTTTCAGAAATGGCATTGAGTAAATCGCTCGATCCCATGCAAAAGCAGCGAATTCTTGATGTGGTGAGCCAAGGTGCCTCCAATTATCGAGACGGTGTAACCCCCGACATGGCCCACGCCCTAGCGTTGGTTAAAATCGCAGATGCTGACACTTCGGATAAAGGGCTAGCCTTAGCGGCGCTGCGGGGCTTGCATGATAGGAGTGACACACAAGCCGCTAGCAAAGCGTTAAGCAAAATACTATATGGCATCACGGATCAGGAGAGCACTCACTTCCACGATGATTACTCAAAATTCATGCAGCATTCCAGGGCCAACACGACCCTGAGCTTCTATGCAACCTCCATATACCTTGGTATTGCTCGTAAGGAAGTACCAGCTTCTATGCGAGACGAGGTAGGGCTGATGGCAAGAGCGCTGGTGGCTAGGGACGGTGGTGCCATGGCTAAAGACCTCCGATATGACGTGAAAAACAGTCCTCATAATGCAAAGATTAAAGACACAGCACCGGATGCGTGGCGCCTGTGGCAAGAACCTGTGCAGCGCACCGAGCCAATTACATTCAACGCTGATGATCTAGTTAATCACGTTGACCCGGCAAGGTTTTTACACGATAAAATTATTCGTGAAAATCATGCCCCGGAAGATGAATTCTCGCTATTGATATCCGTGCTGGACAAGGAAATCTCTGTTGCTAAGGCACTTGAGCAGCTTCCTGAACATGCGCCAAGCCCGCATAAAGCCATTGAGCGACAATTGCTGATGGCGGTTGCGCCTGGCAACTCAATGTCACAGAGTGCCCAACATCTACGGGCCATTTCCCAGGATATGCCATTTCCCCAACTGGCGTTTGATATCAAAACCCTGATCAAAAAGCTTGAACCACAACCATTATCCGCTGAAAAATGCTCGAGCCTAAAAGCATCCATTTCAGATAATAGGGAAGATCTGTTTCTTTGTGGTACCGAAATCATGGGCTCATGTCTAAATATCCATGGCAACCCTTCCTTCACCAAAGCGCTGCCCGGTTATCTGCTAGATGGTAAATACCTGAGCGCACAAATTTGCAATGATCAGGGCGCTCTTATGTGGCGTAGAATGCTGCGGCTGACTTGGAGCATAGAACACGAAAAACCTGTGATTTATGTCGATAGGGAATACGGAAACCTTGGTGTTCCAGACAAACTCAAGGCTGCCACTCTACGACTAGTTCAAGAAAAAGCATTGCGGATGGGGGCACTTGTAGCAGTCGATGATAACGACGAGTATGCCGATAACGAGGTAACGAACTTGGGCGCGGTACATGTATTACGCAGCGGGCGGCAGTTTGAATACGTAGATGCCTTAGAGAGCACTATGGGGGGAGGTGAATATAGAATTCCGCACACCCAGCCTATGCGTCAACTTGGGCCGATTCGCTAAAGCCTTGCACCCGGTGAAACGGCTGTCCTTAGCCCCTGTGGCAACCACCAGGCACTCTTGAAGTATAGGGATTTCAAAGGTTCCTATACATTGGAAGCTGCCAGAAAAGGTGTCTGTCAACGTTTACCCATACGTAGTGGACGTTGAGAGCACCTGTTTTTCATGAATGAAATTATTGAAATGTCGATTAAGAGGGTGTAGACAAAATAAAACCTTTCACGCCAGTCTATTGAGCAGGATACGCGCAGTGGCCAGCCATACCCAGGCTGCGG
>NZ_BMNW01000040.1 GCF_014646755.1 Pseudomonas asuensis
TGCAGCGCATCTGGCATGCATTCGGGCTCAAGCCGCCTCTGGACGAACCTTTAAGCTATCGGGCGACCCGAACTTCGTCGACAAGGTTCAGGATATTGTCGGCCTGTATCTGAATCCGCCAGACAAGGCAGTCGTGCTCTGTATTGACGAGAAAAGCCAGATCCAGGCGTTGAACCGGACACAGCCAGGCACTGCGCTGTCTCTGGACTACCCAGCGACCCGAACTCATAACTATGAACGCCACGGCACTACTTCTGGATGTGGCTACCGGGGAAGTGATCGGGCGCCTGAAGCGTCGCCATCGCAGTACCGAGTTTCTCGATTTCCTCCAAGAAATCGATGCGGTCTTACCACAGAAAATGCCAATTCATCTGATCATGGACAACTACGCTACACACAAGACCGACAGGATCAAGGCCTGGTTGGCAGCACGCTCGCGCTACCAGGTGCATTTTACGCCGACCCTGGCATCCTGGCTGAACCTGGTCGAACGTTTCTTTTCAGCCTTGAGCGAGAAATGGATAAAGCGTCAGGCCCATACTAGCGTGGAGGATCTGGAGTCTTCCATCGAGCATTACCTGGAAACTTACAACCAGGATCCTAAGCCGTTCCGCTGGCACAAGAAGGCGGATGACATCCTGGCCAGCGTAGCGCGTGCAGCGATGGCACGGGGCAGATAGTTATGTATGCAATTTACGAGACATCACACTAGGTTCTGTCTGAAAATTCTATTCACCTGCTTATCGATTCATTTTGGGCTTCTGTTCGATACGTAAAATCAAGCGGTTAAGCAGTCAGTTCAGATAGCTCATATCTGGACATCTGATATTTTTCATACAGAACCTAAAGTAGAGAAACAATGATCTTCGATCAATGTCCTGCGCTGGTTCGAGAGCTGGTACCCCCGCCATGCTTACCACCGTTTGCCATAAAGGGCTCAGGCTAGCAGACTCGACTTTGCAGACAAACTTAACCGCTGGCGCAACGAAGTCCAATGGAGCCTGATCGCCAATTGTCGCCACGCAAGCAATAACACCCACGCACTGAATAAAAATGAAAATACCATCGCTACCAAACTTCCTTCCTTGAGTATTGACCACATACCGCCTTCGTCCGGCAACATGAGCCCGCTGTCGACCGCGTCAACCGCATCGAGAAAACAGGGGTTGGCTGCCCGACTGCACGTTAGCCCGCCAAAGCCCTTAAGAAGCTGAAAGATATAGCAGAAGCAGGGGCCAACTCGCTGATAAGTCTTTAGCCAGGTATGCAGGTATGCAGGTATGCAGGTATGCAGGTATGCAGGTATGCAGGTATATAGATGAACTATTTCTTCGTCTAGCAGACACGGAGAATCTGTTTTCTGGCGAATAAACCAGGCCGAATACTGAAGATCGAACAGAATTGGGATGACATGATGAGCATTGCTGACAGCAATAACAGCGCCTAACAGCACGGTGTTACACGTTAGACTTCCATAACCTAACTTCATCAAGACTGTACACGCTAGGGCGGTAGTGCCGTGTTGTGAACGGCTGGAAGCCAAAGACAAATTGAAATTCCAGAGGGTACTAGCGGCGCGTCTCGGCCTGCTGGCCGTAACTCGTTCAGGCTTCGAGTGGCACCTTCAATTGTATTGCGACCAGACTCAGCAACGGCGGGAACAGCTGCTCTTCCACCGTGAGCATAATGCCGGGAAAGCGCATGTAGCAGAGCTGCACAGCCAAGCCTTGGTGATTGGCCAAGCCACACCGTTGCCAGATGATGGACAGGTCGATTTTACTAAACATGTGGTAACGTATCAGATCATTGTTAGTGTCCGGGAATATCAACAGGCTTTTTTGCTCAATGGCGCACAGGAGCGAACAGCGGACCGTGCAGTTTCCTTCCGAACCTAGGCTTACACTTCTTCCCGAGATAATGAGGTAGGTGGATGACCAAGCCGGGTACGCACCTCGCCTGATGTATTGCGAGCCTCGTCCATTCCCATGCGGGGCATTTGGTTGAGCGTTTGCGTTCCGGAAATAACCTCCGCACCGAAGTTGGCCATCCCTGAACCGCCGATACCGGCAGGCTGCTGATGAAAGCGTTGATGGATAAACTTAGCAGCCGGTTTCTTGTAGTGATTAATGATCATCGAAGCCGCTGGCCAAGCCCCGAGTACGGGTATCATTGTTAGCGTTCCCACCAGTTGAGTGAATGCCAGTCCGCTTGCCGTGGAGAAGTTTCTTTGCGCAGCAAAAGCGGTGGCCTTGGTTTTGGCGAGCGCAATGGCGGCGATCCCACCGGCCAGCGGACCAAGCGCAGCAGTAAGGTTTTCCGGCCGGAACACTGACTGCAATGCATCGGTGCCATCGGTTAGCATATCGATCGGTAACTTTGCGGTGCGAACTAAGGCACCCTTTGCCTGGCGGGCCAGAGTGATTTTTTCCAGGTGCTCTAGCCGATCCAGGTAGTCACGACGGCTCAACAGCGCTGAGAAGCCTGCCAGTCCATTTTTGTGGGCGAAATGCCCGAGGATACGGTAGGCCGCCGCGCCCGCCAGTATCCCGCCAACGGCGGCTACGCCAGTATCAATTTGGGAAACGGTTTTTTCACTCGTCAATAGTGCGGCGCTAGGTGAAATACCCGTCCGGGCAACGTTTCGTGCCGTGTACGACTGAAACGACAAGGCGGCCTGACCTACTTTCGTTGGCAACCCAATGTCCGCATCCAGGTTTTCCACCGCCTTTTGCATTACCGCTGACATTTCGCCGGGGTGATGGCTGACGTGGACCGTTTTGGTCTCAGGGTTGTACTGAAGATTGGGGGTCTGATCCCCTGCATTGACGCGTAGCCACCAGGCGTCATGCACCGCACGACTCAAGGCCTCACTACCAGCCGTATCGAAGATCGCACTCACGCTGCCCGCGATGTAACCCTTGATGTATGGGTCCGTTATGCGGCTACCGCCGCTCAGTGCCGGCAGCAGATCAGTGAGAACGCTGGCTACAGCGAATGGAGTTGATTTGGCGCCGCCAACGACCTTATCTGCCCATTCATCCAACCGCTTGGCTTTTTCTTCTAACTTTTCGAGGCGTTCAGCATTGTAACCATATTCCGTCAGTTCCATAGTGCGTATAGCTACTTCATCATCAAATGCTGGTAAATCAACTCTGTCAGCCCTGCTGCGCCACTGATGATAAGCCTGGTCAATAGTATTGCGAATGCCGTCGAAACGGGCGTGGTCAGTTTCATGCAGCGAAGCGCGAAAATCATTCAACTTAGCTTGTGCCGCGGATGTACGTGGATGTTCCAATAACGATGGACTGCCGGCCGAGTTCATTGACGAGGGCGACCTAGACGTACGATTTGTGTTTAGGCCACTTTCATGGAGAGACAGCGATTGTCCAGTTTGGGACGAATTGGCGGAAGACGTCGCAACAGCAGAATGATGCTCGGTATCGGGGGTGCTGGGTTCGCTATCGAACAATGAGGGGCCAGGAATGCGGATGGAAGATAACGGGTAGCGATCGTAGGGCATAGGTATGTGCTCATCCAATGGACAGGAAGCATTAAGCGGGTGACTGCTGTAGCCCAGGCATCTGAGTGCTAAAAGCGTCTTGCTTTGATGCTATGTGACGAAAATTGGCGAAGCGTTCCATATTCCAAGCGCGAGGGTGCATTTCTAGTAAAAGCATGACGCGCGCTGCTTTCTGATAGGCCGCTCGGACGTCTAGAGCATTTACCCGGTCTGCTTCTCCTGAAACGGCGGCTAGTAACTCAACTGCTGGCTATACGTCCAGCTGAGGAAGAAGGATGTTGGTATCGGAGCTGACGGATACGGGCTGCCGCGGCTGCTTACACTGGCTTAACGTACTTACGGTCTGTTTTCTGAAGCTACCCCTGTTTAGAGCTAGTCGATACTCTTTTCAAGAATTGGAAAAGCAACGGCCGTTATTCTTCCGTCATCTTTCTGATCTAAATGTAATTGACGTTAAAGCTCGGCTTGTGCAAATCCGTACAGAGAGACGGTCTGATTACTTCTGCTAATGTAGAGCGAGACTGGATACCTGGCTGGATGTACCCAGCTGTTAATTTGTCTGAAGTCGTAAAAACAGGCAGAAAATACAGCAGCTTTTTCAGTTAGCCACGTACGAAAGGACATATGACAATTTTATAGCACCCGATGTATAGATTGAGCCGCCGACAAGTTGGCGTGCTCCCTTACAGACCCTAATTGAGGTCGTTTGTTAGCGAAGCTATTAGTCGTCACCAAGCCTTGGATAGCTGAGTACAAAGGTTTGGATAGTAGTGTTGTATAGATCCTTACTGATCTCAGCCTAACCTAGGAGTTTAATAGCTCCTTGTAGCCCATAACACTTAGGAAAGGATCACATGTTAGGTCCCGGGAAGAAGGGGTTAGGATCGGTTAAAAAGAGCTGTGGCTGTTTATGCCATTGCCCGAGGATAAAGCCAATCGGTGTTTGCCCTTTTTAAGGCGCGCAATGGACGAGCGCTGTTATACGCCCACAGATAATCCTTTATATGCTCCTGCAGCTGTTTAAGCGAGGCATAATGAAAGGCCTTGGTGGTGGCCTG
>NZ_BMNW01000041.1 GCF_014646755.1 Pseudomonas asuensis
GCTGCTGAGAGACGTTGAGAAAGCATGGTTTAGCCTCAGGGCTACTAGCGGAGCAAATATTCTAGACATTCGCGTGATAGAGCTAAGTGGTTAGGCTGGCTATCCGGTTCCCTCAAGGCAGGTTAGAGACGTAATTGGATGTTATCATTAAGGTGTACCCCAGCGATTACACTAAAAAGCCAGTGTCCAGGTGTAGCGATAAGTAGCCAGATCGACTTAAACGGCTACACCGCCTTTTTGCTACCTCTAACGACTATACAAGCCCCATGCTGATTTACTTATCAGCCTCGATACTGTTCGAATAGCAGTCTCATGAGTTGTAGAAGAGCACCATGCAAGCGATAGCAAAACTTCCTGACGCCACCCGGCAAACCCTCAAGGTCGAAGGCCTGAAAGATGCCTGCAGGCAGGCCTGGAGGTTGGGTGCCGAAAACCTGATCTGCATGAATGAAGAAACGTGGACGTTTACTCGAGCCGACTTGCTGGAAATGATTGGCCTGAGTAGAGCTGGGTTATTTGCGCCGTATTCTGATACCTGGAAAGCGCCTACTCCAGAAGAGCTCAAGGAGATGATGCGCCTGATGGATCTCTCTACATCCAAAGTTGGGCGGCTACTAGGTATAGATCCCAGCAGGGTCCGTAGATGGACAACTGTAGGGGATGAGGTGCCTTATGCACTGTGGCGACTGTTATCTATCTATGCCGGCATCGTAGAGCCCAATCTGACGGAAGATTTAAGCGGTCTGCTAACCAGGCTGTAGGTAATCTAGCCAATCACCATTCTTGTAACGCTGTGGCGTCAAGGGAAATGGCGGGGGGCCCCGGCTCTGCTGGGGTTCCACGTCCGCAGGACCGGCCAACGGCCGTATTTCCCTTGACGCCACGACCTTAAGAGAGAGCCTTGCGAGTGGGGATGGTGACGGCTCTTTGTCATCATCCCCCGAGCGTTCGGGGCGATCCCCGACGGGGATGACAAGGGCGCGTAGCCCTTGGTGTTAGAGATGTGGGTCCAGGGGGATTATCCCCCTGGTCGCCGAAGGCATTAGGGACCCCACCACGCAGGGCGTGGAAGTTGGGGATCCTTTTAGAATAGTGTGGTCATGAGAAGTGCTTTAGATCTGCACTGTTTCTAAAGGCTTTCTTACAGCAAAGCTGTGGTACCACTCGACCTGAAATTTTGCAGAAAGCCTCAAGAACAGATGAGGCACTTAAGAGCCTTTCGCATTTTTTGCTCAATTACGATGTAAATGGCGTCCTATGCAGCAGAGAAAGGGCTACTCAGAGGCGCGCTAAAGGCGTTTTCAGCGTGATTTGCCTGGGTTGGCAATAGGAGACCAGGCCGAGCGGTCAGCCGGCTTGTTGGCGAAGCAGTGTGAGGATGTCCTGATCGGACAGGTCGGGGTATTGAGCCTTTAGCTCAAGCAGCGATACCGCTTGTTGTCTCCGCTCGGCTACGCTGAGCGCTGCGTATTGGGCAGCCAGTACCCTCCCCTCTCGGGCTTGAGCGGCGCGTTTGCGTTGCTGCTTCTGGTGATGATAGATCAGCGCCTGGAGCGCTTCCATCTGCTGTCGCTGTTTGACGGCGTCCAGCTTGCGGGTGCGTTCGTTCTTTTTGCGGGTGCGGGCGGCCGACAGGAGATGGCCAAGCCCCAGATCGATAAACAGCCGCGGTCGTAAATGGATCATGGTGCGTGTCATCCAGCGCACCCCATCTTTGAACAGGCGGCGCTGCTTACGCCCTATATAGCCCGCCTCTTCGAGCGCTTTAAGTGTGCGAGAGACACGACAATCTGTCAGACCACCATCATCGACCAGGCGACGTTGCCGGTTCAAACGGAAGTCACCGTTGCTGTCCATCCAGCCCAGAACCAGTGTGGCCAGATCAACTCGTGACATGAGCGACTCAGCGATGGCGGCCAGGGCGTCCCAGCGTTGCTGTTTGGTGCGGCAACCACTTTTATGAATCCGGTCCAGACGCCAGAGCCAGGTGCCTGCCCGCGTCTTACATTCGGTACGGATACGTCGTGCGGCTTCGCCCAGGAAAGTTTGGGCCTGCTTTTCGGAAAGCTTGCCGGGGTTACGAGAGGTGATCTTTGAGGACGAGGATGGCTTGCCGGCAAAAGGCGCGTAAAAGCCTGAGCCTGGAGCATCATGCTGTCGCTGTAGCGTGCCCTGTTTTAACGCCATGACTCACCGCCCCGCCGGCGGTGAGCATACGATAAATGGCACATTTTCTGGTTGCGCAGGCACGCAGTGAAAGCCATAATCTGCTCACTGTGTGTTGAGTAGCGCGCGATCCGCCAAGAAAACTCGCTACTCAATATCTTTTTCAAAGCCCCGGCCTACAAGCCGGGGCTTTTTTATTTGTATTTGTAATGGCTACTTAATCGATACAGGTCCTCATGAACCTTCAGCCAATGGAAATTGGAGGCGGAATTAGCACACCAAATTCTTTGGTACAACAGTCGATTAGCTCGGCTGTAGCCCAGTCATGATGCGGGGTACAGCTTGCCTTAGCGAATAACTTATATAAGTTATTTAACTTATGTAACATTTTCGTTCTTTGCTTTCTCTAGGAGAGCTAGGACTTCTGCCTGTTCTAGCTGGGATAGAGCCAAAATCCCAGCCCTCACAACGTCACTTCTTGAAACTCTAAAATCTCTTGGAAGCAACGATAATTTATCGATGTCTTTGTTTACCTTTTTGGAAAGGCTAAAGGTTGTACGGACAAAGACCGCTTGCGATTTCTTTTTCTTTTTAGGTACAGCAGGAGCCGTCGAGACAGGCGCACCAGAGATGAACGCCTCTGCTGCTTCATCGCTACCTAATTTTTCGTCTTTAACAAGAGGGACTGCTGGCTTCCTTAAGTCTTTTAGGCCCATGACTGGTTACCCCATAGCTCTCTTGCCAGGCTTTCAATTTCTTCTACTGCTTTTGTGTCATTGCATGACTCCAGCACAGAGCTTCCATTCTCATCAGCATCGTCATAAACATTCCTGGCAGTTGTGATTGCTTGTAGAGGCTCGATACCAAATGAAGAGCAAGCATCCTTCGCATCAAGAATTCTTTGCACCTGGCTAGGAAGTGAGGGAGCTTGGGTAATCACAGCCCGAACTGTTAGGTTTGGGTTCACTGCGATAGCTAGCCGGGCTAGGTTTTCAACCTTAGGCAAAGTCTTTAAATCTCTTCGCTTGGGACGAAACGGAATCAGCATATGCGTAGCTACGGTCATCGCAGATCTAAGAGCTTCAGAATCTGCTCCACCTGCATCAACTACGATTTGCCTATAGCGACGTCGAAGATCCATCAAGGTTTGCCTTATATTCCCGTGTGCTTGAACTACAGGAATAGCTGGTAGATCACCTGCATTTTGCCTTTCAGCAGCCCAATCTGCTGTAGTACCTTGAGGGTCTGCATCTAGCAGTAAAACGTCGCCGCCTTGAGCCTGTAACCATACAGCTAAATTTTGTGCCAAGCAGCTCTTTCCACTTCCACCTTTTTCCCCACCAAGCAAAAGGATCATCGAAGCATCCATTCTCAAGCCCTTCATTATGTAAGTTACGTAAGAATACACTAAGGCATAACTTATGTAACTTATTTCAGTCCTTCTCTCTGAAAACCTTGGTGGAGGAAGAGGCTACGCAGAAACGTGCCGCATTTAGAGCCGCGAACAAGGCCCATTTCTGGTTAGCTGATATAGGCAAGCACAAGCTTGATACTCACTGAAATTTCCTACCCCTGCTCGCCGCCTACGCTCATTGTTGAGGTTTGTTAGCTGCTCTTAATTCCGGATATTAAATCGATGAATTGGCAGAGCTCATAAGCCCTAAGAAATTACATAACTTAAGCAACATGCATAACTTACTTAAGTTATGCATGTTGCTTATCTTCAGAAAAGGCTATGGGGGTGCGGCTGTCTATGCTTTTCGCTGTGTCTGGCATTTTGACTGCGTCAAAACAGCAGCCTCGATAGCTAAGTTTTTCCAGCTGCCTAGCATGCATGTGAACCTTTGACAGGTACGCTTCAACACAATCTCAGAAAGGCAATGACCGCTTAAGTTAAGTAACTTACGTAAGCTATTTAACTTGCGTAAGTTACTCTTGCGAAAAAGAAGATAAAGCCACTTCGCGTAATGCGTATTGAGTTAAATAACCAAGTAGGGCCCACCACACCTGTAGAAGCTTCAGCTAGTAATCTAGGTATAGCTAAGGGCTTACACGGCATAGC
>NZ_BMNW01000042.1 GCF_014646755.1 Pseudomonas asuensis
CAGGATGGAACCAGTTCGGCTCGCTCCGCTTCGGTTAGGGGGATAGGTGTCGCGGGGCGGCCAGTTCTCATGTTCGGACTCCTCGACAGGCTTGAATCAACAAGCGTAGACCAAGATTATGAGCTTAACTTCCGAGAAACCACGCTAGATAAGGATGTGCAGGTTTTTCTCGGTGTGACCGGTTTAAGTAAATAGTAAGGGGATTTCGGAGGACGCTCATAAAGCTTATGTCGATTTTTGATTCCGCTACTATCTAAGCTCAATATATGAATATAGTCAGACAGAAATCCGGTTACTGCCTGCATTTGAAAACGATAGTTCATATAGCTCAGGCCGGTTATACCTTGCGGTACGTATATGCTTAAGCAGGTCTAGTCTCGACGGATCGCCATCATGTTTATGTCGGAACTGTCATAGCCATCTGCATGCAATCTCGGACCATTAGTCAGAACAAAATTCTGTTGAACGGGCGTAAACGTAGCTAAAAAATTAATAGACTCGCCATCATAGCCAGACCTTGCATGAAGCGCTGCGGCATTTACTAACGCAAATTGCTGGTAAGCGGGCAGTAAATTAGCTAAACCATTGATATATAGCCGTTATACCCAGCTGTTGCATGAAGCCTTGGGCCATTCGTCAAGGCAAAATTCTGTTGAGCGGGGCTGAGGTGTAGCAAATCTTCCATAGAGGCGCGGCCGTAGCCTGAGGCGCTGAGGGTTTGCGCATGTTCCGTTAAAAAACGTTGTCTTGACGACATTTGATCATCTGCGATGAGTTTCATATGCTTACTAACCCGTCGCAAGCTAAGGTTAATGCCCTCACTTTGCCTGGCAGTACTACCAGCGATCTGCAGCAACAGTTCGTTCGGAAGGCCCAGCAAGGCAGACGGATGCCGGGCTGTGCCTACCACCGCTGTGCTTGGTCTAGGCAATGTCATAGATACAGGCGCTTCTGAACCCCTTCGAAAACCTACGCTTAAAACGTCGTCTTCCAAGCGTTCATTTAATTTTGTCTTGATCACCAAAACACCCTGATTGCATTCTATCCCAAATTGAAAAATACCGTTCGCGGGCTGATTGGACGAAATCTTCAATTGGTCACTTCCAATAGCTCTTTTTGCAAGCCTGGCCAAGTCCTTTTCCTTTTCAGTCCCCTGAGTTTCTTTGGCATTCAACGCAGCCACTGAGTGATGGCTTAACATAGCTGATATCAGCGAACTGCCATGCCTAGACGGGTGCGTTCTTGCTGCTGCCTGTGCGGTTTGCGCAGGATTTGCTGAACTACTTTGCACGTTATAGGTACTACTGCCCCGAACGGATTCCATTATTTTTCCCAATACCGATTCTTATCATAATTTCGTGAGTGGCACGCAGTACCAAGTAGTTCCTTCAGGGGTGGTCTGAAGGAACCCCATATAGCCCAATTTGATTGAATGCCAATTTTCCAAAACAATCCAATGCCGTGCCTACATGACGACACGTTATGGAGACTCCGGCTATAGCGTTTCCATTCCACATAATCCCAAAACATGGGAATCATAGGTATGGCTGGAGGACTTGGTGGTTTCCTGCTGTCGATCCCCTTCAGAATCATAGGGTCAACTCAGTTTGTTTTATGCTGCTTTATGGCATCGTTTGGGTATCGCTGATCTTGATTTACCTTACGGAGGTACGCCACTCACCTCCGCCCGGCATTACTTCAGCTACCAATAAATGAGTGCCGGCTAGTTAGGGTCTTACCCTACCGAGTTACGGCTATACCGCGCTACTGCGCAATGCTTCCGCCGTTGCCATCACTTTTTGAGCGTATCCTTGTGGATCAGTAACGCGTTGGAAGGAATCAGTCGAGCCTGGCTGCCAGTTAGGTCCGCCGTTGTATTTCTCCAATTTATTTTGAGTGTCTCCATCCAGATTGCTCAAGATAATGGCGGCCATCTCGACTTGATCGGATTGACTGGAGTGATCATACTCATGACCAGCCTGCTGACGGAATGGGTCAGCATTTTCGCGTCGAGTAGCCTCTTCGACCTGCATGAAGCCATTGCCATTACCCATGTCCTGACCCCAGCTGCTTTCCTGTTTGGCTTGGGCTGCAAGCACGAAAGGATCGATCCCGTGCTTTTCGCCTGCCCTTACACAATTTTCCCACAGCTTCTGGGGCATGTCCTGTGGGGAGTTGCCTGCATCAGCCGAACTGATATTGTTGCCTGACTTTACTTTCTGGCCCTCACCCGAGCCATTTGCCTTAGGCACCCCTTCTCCTCCACTTGCACCTTGTGCATTGGGTTGGCTCTCATTACCGAAAGTGATCGGAGTATTGCCTTTCCCTGCGCCGCTTTTCTCACCCCCGCCAGTATTGTCGGAGGAAGTATGCTGTTGCCCGCCTTGCAGCATCATGAGCAACTGTTGAATCAGGGGCCTGAGCATTTCCAGCATATCCGCCAAAGACTGCTCTAAATCAACGCCGCTTTTCAGCCCCTGCGCGGACTTATTGCCGGAACTGTAATTCAGGGGATTGCTGTGGGTACCATTGACACTACCAAAGTTGATGGTGCTACTGTCTCCAGTGCCAAATGCGACTGCTCCATTCTGTCCAGGATTGTTCTGCGAAAAGCTCGTGCTATTGGAATCTAAAGACTGAAAGCTCTGGGGAACAGGTCCTTGTATGGATAAGCTCATATCGGTCTTACCTTTGAAATGATGGTGCTGTTAATAGCCAATCAATGGATGGCACCGTATTTCAGTAAGTGGTCGCCGATCATCATTGGTTCCAACTGCTCAAAAGAACCTTCGGAACACCTGCGCAAACTAAATGGCCTTTCACGCGGCACGTCATGGATTCAACATGCCGGAGCGGAACATCTGGGGTGCTTAACTACAAGATGACCAGCCTCGGAAAGCGTTGAGAATTCTCTGAACAAGTCAAGCTTCGTACTTACAGCTGCTAACAAAACCAGGCATATAATGCTGCACGCCAGCGATAACAGGGCTCGGTGAATATCTAGCCTGCGCTCAAAACGGATACGCAGCTTGCCCATACCGGCCAACCAGGCATAGGTACGCTCCACCATCCAGCGATGCTGGCCAAGTCGTTCCTTGCTATCTACCCCTTTACGGGCGAGATGTCTATGGCAGCGCTCTATGTCATACGCTTTGTTAGCGTGTAGCTTCTCAGGCCAACGCCTGGCTCTACTGGGTTTGTCTCCAGGTGTTGGTAAGACATCACGAACATAATCGAGTCATGTCGATTAGCTCCGCTGATATAGAAGGCTAGCGGCACACCGTTACGGTCGGTAATCAGGTGCGCTTACTGCTAGGTTTGCCTCGATCTGTCGGGTTTGGGCCGGTGCATAGGCCCCCTGGGGGCTGGATACGCAGCACTGGCCCGGCTCAGATCCAAACGATCTGCGTCGCGCAGCTCTTCGAGCAACACACGATGCAAGCGGTGCCAGACACCGCACACACTTGCCATTGCTTAAGACGGCTCCAGCAACTCATACCACTGCCGTAGCCCAGTTCTTGGGGTAGATCCTCCCAGGGAATGCCGGTACGCAAGACAAATACGATGCCATTAAGGGCGAGCTCATCGTCCAGACGAGGACGACCGCCTTTGGATGAGAGTTTACGCTCTGATAATAGCGGCTTGATGCGCTTCCACAGCGCAGCCGTAATCTCTTTGCAATGTCTCATGCCTCTATCGTGGACATAGCAAGGCTTAGATTCAAGAGGGTTTTGTTAGCGGCTTAATTACGATTGTGTATCCGATCCTTAACACACGTGGACTCCCTTGCCGGAGAGTTCCGGATTGGGCAGCCTGCTGCGGTACATTGGCCCATAATTAACTTGAGATGGCAGGCTCCTAGCACCCAACTTGATCCCTGCATGTCTGCTGATTTCAATTTGACGAAACCTTTCGTGTTGTTATTAGGGTATACCTTAATAACAACATCCAATTACGTCTGTAACCTGCCTTGAGGGAACCCGATAGCCAGCCTAACCACTTAGCCCTATCACGCGAATGTCTAGAACATTTGCTCCGCTAGTGGCCCTGAGGCTAAACCATGCTTTCTCAACGTCTCTCAGCAGCA
>NZ_BMNW01000043.1 GCF_014646755.1 Pseudomonas asuensis
GACAGTTTGGTTACGTGAACGTACGCTTTCGTGGCCTGATGAAAAACACCGCTCAGCTGACCACGTTGTTCGCGCTGTCGAACCTGTGGATGGCTCGCCGACATGTGCTAACGAATGCGGGAGAGGTGCGCCTGTAATAAGCCAAACCCGGCTGAAAGGCCCGATCAAGTCAATGAAAGGCCACTGAACGCACTAAAATAGCTGCGCTTTGACCTATTCGGGCTGTTTTTGCATGGGTCCGACGGGATGCTCGGCGATTCCTCACTAATACGCCGCTACTTCAGACCGTCCCTAAGTCTATTTGCATATTTAAAAGTTTGAGTTTATCCACATAGAGCGTTTTGTTAGTGGTACGGGGGAGTTTCATCGTTCGGCCAACTCTTATATGCGGCCACCTGATTACACACCTTTTCGCCATGCTGCTCTGCTTCCGGCCGAGCCAGGTGAGAGCCAGACCGTAACCGTCGCCATAAGCAGACCTGGGCTTCCTGAAGCTGATTGGATACAGGTAGGAGAAGGTGTAGCGACCTACGATGTAGATCGGTAAGAACCATGAATTCAGCTGTCGGTGCAGCTGCTCATTCTGTTGAGCGCTGCTAGCTGAAACGAATGGCTTCCAGATTGTACACAGGTCATCTATTAGGATGATTTCCTATTGACGTAAGCCAGAGGCTTCGTGACTATAAGAATTCATACCTTTTTGCTCAGAAATATAAGAAATCTGCGCAAACTATAAGAAATCCGTGCATGAAGAAAACTATCGAGTATCTTGGCTACGCCTGGCTGCAACATACTTATGGCCTGAATATCCCAGCACTGTCACGGGTAGCACAACTGGGCCCCAGACAGGCTTTTACACGTGGCGCAGGTTATGACATTGAGGTATTCCCTCGCAGCTACGCGCGCCAGCCGGCCGCTATTGAGCATATGGTGTTTGCCTTAACCCATGAAGGTGTAAACCTGAGTTGCCTTGAAAGAGCCTTTCAGATCCAAGAGATACGCGATGAGCTGACACAGGCGCTTAAAGAGAAACCATCCAGTGGTTATCTGCGGCGACTATGGTTTATCTGTGAGGAAGTAGCTGGGCACCGTCTGGCCCTCGATGATGCGCTTGCCAATGTGCCCTATGAGGATCTCATTCCAGCAGAGCGTTATTTTGTCGGTCCTTCTCAAAATGTACGTCGCTATAAAGTAAGGGACAACTTGTTCGGTACGCCTAGGCTGTCAGTCCTGATTGAGCTATCAAGCGTGCCGGATACGCTCACAAACGACGCAATACAGCAGCGGATGCATGATGAAATAGCTGGCTTTCCTACAGCTGCTCTGGCTCGCGCTGCACTGTATATCATGACCTCAGAGACCCGCAGCTCCTATGCGATTGAGCAGGAGAGGGCTGCTCCGGATCGGATCCACCGATTTATCAGACTTCTGGAGCATGCAGGCACTAGAGTTCTGACAGAGGAAATGCTTCTTGATATCCACCGTATAGCAGTTGGTAAAGACAGGCCTGACCCGTCTGTTGGGGCATTTCGCTATGAGCAAAACTGGCTAGGGCGAGGGGACTTCATTAACCTTTTACCGCCGCCCCCAGAGCGAGTACCTGAGCTTATGGAACGATGGTTTGAGATGCATGAACGTATCCAGACTAGTAATGCGCCAGCTATCGTGAAAGCTAATGCCATTGCGCATAGCTTCATTTATATTCATCCCTTCATGGACGGTAATGGGCGCCTTTCTCGGTTCTTGATGCAGGATGTGTTGGCAAGTGAGGGGCTACGTGTAAAAGGGATTATCCTGCCGCTCTCTGCCGGTCTGCAGACCAAGCTTGAGGCCTACATACAGAGCTTGGATAGCCTATCCACAAGGCTAATGTCTGCTATCCAATATGAGCAGAACTACCTGGGAGAGCCGCCTGAACTCGTCCGTGACAATACGCACCTGTTTACCCACCTTGATTTGACTGAGCAGCAGGCGCCGCTCAATAGCAGTGCTGAGCTCGTACTGAGTACGTTGTTACATGATGAGCTTACATATCTGGTTGCCCGAGATGCTTTGAAAGAAAGGCTCAACACAGAGCTTGATTTAAGTAATCGGGATCTTGAGCTGCTGATCGCTGTGCTTTATCAGAATGGCGGAAAGGTTTCGAAAACGAAGCGGCAGAGTCATTTTGCTCTATTAAACGACCAGGAGGTACTCATCGCTGAAGAGGCTTTCGACTCGATAGTTGCTGTTCCCGGTGAGGCAGAATCATCCTGGGCGCCAGAGCCTTGAATACACTGGCTTGCCAGCAGGCTAGATGAGATTACTGATAGGGACGTATTTTATTAATCAGGAAGGGAGCGTTGACGCGTTCCAACATTCAGTTCTAAGCAATATCAGCTATCCCTACCTCCTCCCAACATCAACAGCCGTAGGGGATGAGCTGGATATCTCAAGGTTACCGCTACGATAGCTTTCTGGCTTAAACCTATTTGTATTTATATCGAAGGCGATCGCTACAAAGAAGTCCCATGTCGAGTCGTACTGATGAAGAGGTAGTGCCTCATAGATATCAATATTGCTTTCTCGATATACAGCAAGCTCCGTTTCAAATTCATCCAGATGCTTGAAACTGAACCGGTCTGGTGACCCTTTGGGTACACGGCCTTTTTGAAAGGCGTCAACTCATGTGAGCGAAACGACTCTAGGGCGCGTACTTGGCTCTCAAAGTCAGGATGGCCTGGGAAAGGGCGAGTTACATAATGAAGCGCGACTGGCTTCGCGCTTCGCCATTCTACGAACACACAGATGTATCCATTCATGGGAATTCTCTTTGGGTGATCAGGTGCCATAGGCGTCAAGCATTGGTAGCTCTTCGCTAACTTCAGCCTCTGTCGGGAATAACATGCCCATCTGTTCGATTAGACCTTCGGATGTGCTCTTACGAAGGTTAGCTGGATCAAGCTCGCTACCTTCAAGATAGCCCTGGGAAAGCTTTCGTCTCCAATTCCCCAGTACATGCGCCGGGGTGTACCACACCTCGCGCTGCTCAAGAGTAAGCGTATTACCCAAAATAATGATGGCAGGGATGTGCATCAGGGTAAGTTGAAGATATGCCATGTGTACCGCCCGGGAGTCGACGTCCTGAGCAACGACATGAAGGTTTTGCTGATAATTGATGCCCATATGATGGAAGGTATCAGCCATCGCGATGATCATGGCGCCAGCACCGCACGCCGGCTCATGGACCGTCACGTAACCGCGTTGGTTAATTACCTGTTGTAGCTCATCAGCATCCCTGAATTTCATTTGTGCCATGAGGCGACAAACTTCATAAGGGGTAAAAAAACTTGAACTGACCCCAAAAAGTTGGACACAACCTTCGGGGGTTTCTTTATGGCGAAATACTCGCTTCAGTTCAAACTCATGGTCGTCAGGGATTACCTCGAAAGCGCTGATGGCTTCAGCAGGGTTTCACATCGGCACAATGTAGAGAGAGGCCTAGTCCGCTCTTGGGTTGCGGCGTTTCAGCATCATGGCGAAGCAGGCCTTACGCCCACGCGGACCCACTACAGTATGGCCTTTAAGCTCGCTGTTCTTAAGCGCATCTACAAAGAGAGCTTGTCTTATCGTCAGGCGGCTGCGCTATTCAATATTGCTAACAAATCAAGTGTCATGCATTGGCAGCAGCAATACGAGCGAGGCGGTCTACCCGCTCTGACACGCAAGCGACGAGGAGCTGACGTGAAAGCGCACAAGGCTTCTGCCATCAAAACTCTTAATGGTTCAACTAACACTGGGCAAGCACTTATCGATGAGATCGTGAGGTTGCAGCTGGAAAATGCCTATCTGAAACGAGCTAAAAGCCTTGGCTCAACGCCGACAACCCTTAGCGCTCGTGAGAAGACACAGATCGTGATAGCGCTCCGGCAGCACTACCCACTGGCCTGCCTACTCAAGTC
>NZ_BMNW01000044.1 GCF_014646755.1 Pseudomonas asuensis
CCCCACTAATCGCGGGGTCCCCGGATAGAGTATAGAAAGAGGTTTGATTCCCTCCTTATAAATCAAGGACTTATGAGGGGGGTGCGGACACCAGCTGTGTCCGGGGGTGCGGACACCAGCTGTGTCCGGGGTTGTCCAAAAACTTGACAAATTTTTCCAAATTTTAGACAGTTAATCTGTCACAAATCAGGACAGGTTAGTCTCATATTATGACCACGATGACCGCACCTCAGGACAAAGTAGGCATTCCTGCTAAAAACAAACCGGGTAACTGGGTACAGACGGAGCGCAAAGCGCATGAAGCATGGGCCAATCTAATTGCTCGTAAGCCTCGGGCAGCAATGCTGTTACATCATCTAGTTGCCCAGATGGGTCATCAAAACGCAGTCGTAGTAAGTCAAAAAACACTAGCGAAAATAATGGGGATTCATGAGCGTACAGTACGTCGTGCTGTCGCTGATCTAGTTGAAGAACGATGGATACAAGTAGTTAGGCTTGGCAGTGGGAAGGAAGCTGCATACGTAGTAAATGATCGTGTCGCTTGGGGTCAGCGTAGGGATCAGCTTTGTTTGTCTGTATTTTCAGCAACAGTTATTGCTGATGCTGAAGATCAGGACCATGCCACCCTTGAGCACGAAGACCTTCGTCGTATTCCTACGCTTTATCCTGGTGAACAACAATTTGCCAGTGGTCCCGGTGAAGATCCTCCCGCTCAGCCTTCAATTCCAGGTATGGAACCTGATTTACCTGCTCTAAATGAACAATAAACTTGATAAAGGATATATTTCTAATGAGTTGGCTAGGTGTTCAAAATCTAGGATCTAGAAAGTTTACGTGTGGTCATTGTGGAAATATTGTTGCTAGTTCAGCTGGATATACCAGAAACGGATCTAATCAAAGAATATATATTTGCTCCCACTGCGGTCAGCCAACTCACTTTGATGTGAATTATCAGTACCCAGATATTGCGCCTGGTAATGACGTTCAGCATCTTCCTGAAGACATAGAAGGTCTCTATAAGGAGGCTAGAAACTGTGTTGCTGCCTCATCTTATACGGGCTCTGTACTTATCTCTCGTAAATTACTAATGAATATTGCTGTACGAGAAGGAGCTGAAGAAGGCAAACCGTTTATTTATTATGTAACTTATTTAGCTGATAAAGGATATGTTCCTCCTAATGGTCGCGGTTGGGTTGATCATATTAGGAAAAAAGGAAACGAAGCCACTCATGAAATCGCTTCAATGAGTAAATCAGATGCCGAAGAACTTATTGCATTTCTGGAAATGCTGATGAAGTTTATTTACGAATTCCCTAATAAAATTCCTTGTTGAAATATTAACGGCTTGGTGAAGGTCCGTGATTCTTTCTTAGAGTTGGCTGGCTTAGAGTAGAAGTGCGTGCTTCTACTTCGGCTACTATGGTTTTGATCTGGTCTGAAGTCTTATCCGCTTGAGCTGGCGAATACTTCATGATGGCTTCAACCACGGAGCGCATAGACTGACGATGCTCATTCACAGCTTCATGAATTGCCTTCTCTTCCACTTTCGCCCAATCAACGCGACGCCAGTTCTCAAACTTTCCCTGCATGGCCTCAATTGCATTTTTAGCAAACGTATAGGCCGCACCAGCCTTTGTTCTGACTAGGGTCTGGAGCATGTCAACACGACGTTTTTGCTCTGCCTCAATTTCGCGCTTTTTGCGTAGCTCAATGGCTTTTTTAGCAACCTCTTTAGCATCTGTCGTAGTCAGCCCTTCAAAGATGCGGTCAAAGCCCCTGAGACGCTCTGTAGCGACCTCTAGCCGTTTCCCTAAGCCTTCGGCCGTCTTGGTCATTTCTCGCGCTCTACGGGCCTCCTGCTGCGCTACAGAGGCAGTAATCACAATTGGGGAATAATGCTTTTGTACCCATTTGCTCAGACGCTCTGCTTGGGCTTCTGGAGTCTCATAGACACTGCTGAATAGCCCTTTTTTTAGCACTTCAGGCTTTAGCTGCTCAGGCTTAAGGTCCACATGAGTCGGCTCTTGCTGTATGGCCGCATAGAATTGGCTAACCCGCTGATGCTTTGCCTTGCTGCCCTCGATCCCGCGCTTTAACCCATGACGCTGTCCAACTAACTCCGCAAAATCAGTTTGCATCTGGTTGAGTGCTTTTGCTCCGCCTAGCCACTTTTTGCAGTTCAACCGGCCAGTATCAGGGTCACGGGGGACCACATACGCATACATGTGTGGCGTGGTTTCGTCACGGTGTATCCCGGCATAGATCACCTGATCCACACCATGCTTAGATCGCAGCCACTCCAGGGCATCATAGAAATACTGGTCTTGCTGTTCTCTTGTCTTGGCGTGCATTGCCTCGGGACTGGCGGTTACAAGGTACTCAATCGCCAGAACAGCATCCTTGCGGTACTTATCTGGTAACTGGGCATTGAATGCTGCCATTCCTTCGGTTACCGAATGCGCTCCGATATGGGTGTTATGCGAGTGCTTGGCCGGATCAGAATTAGGTGTTTCCTGTTCCCTAAAGGCGTGCCTCATCGACCGGCGCACAGCGACCGGCGATTTCAGCTTTTGCGTTCTCAAAATTGCGTATCCCATGCTTGCAGGATAGCACGTAAAAGCCCCCTCTGTTTTACAGAGTGGACTCACTACACTTTCTTCGAAAGTAGCTCGGCCCCTGCGGGGCAAAAAAGCTCAAAGCTTTCCTGCTAAAAAGTCTAGTTATCTACCGTTTGAATTTTAACGATGTTGTTCAATTCAGCTTTAGAGCAACTCATCACGATGTCAGATAAATCGCCAATGTTAATGATTCGAGGAGTGTTGCCTTGCTGCTCGTCGGCAACAAATATTCGGTACTCCCGCTGGTGACTAAAGCAGTTCCGCTTGTGAAAAATTGCAGCATCACCCTCAAACGATCCGCTGAAGACTTCTGGATCAAAGTATTGAACTAAACCATGACCAAAAACATGATCATTAGGCAGTGCTTCTAGCGCTTTATCTAGTCGATCAATGAAAGGTTGAGCTTTGATAATCAGGCAGTAATCACCCAGGTCACCAATTGAGGTATCGAGTAACGATGCTGCTGCCATCTCTTCATGACTATCAAAACGATCATCATCGTTGAAATACAGGGCTGACATGCAATAAACGTGATAGTCGTCGTGAGCTGTGTATTGAAATACAACAGGCTTAATAATCCCTTCTATTGGATATTCCTTTCCTGTTCTCGGATCAGTGATGTGAATGACCACCTGATCCGGCTGCAACCACTTATAAGCACCCTCGTGAGGATCGCCGATATTGCACGGATCTTCTTCTTCATAGTGCTTAAAATACTTCAATCGGTTCATATAAAGATCGCCTTTTATAAAATCTTGGCGATGCTTTTCTTCCTTAAAAAACCGGACAAAGAAAAAAATTCGGATAGCCATATTTTTCGCCTTGATTACATAGCAAGCGAAGCGCGCAGGACGTAGTCAGCACCCTGAAGGAGCGAAGCAGCCGTTGCACTTTGTTTAAGGATAACTAGGAGTTTGTCGGCGCACAGCGACTGGAAGGGTGCCCCTTCCAGAGAGTACAGCAACCCCAGCACGCTGGGGCCCCAGTTGCTGTACTCCAAGAGCATTTCCTGCCTTTGCAGGCCGTGGTATTGCCCACAGCCCCCTTTGCGCTTTTCAAGGCGCAGAGGGCTATGGACAAACCACGGCCGCAGGCCGGTTTTTTAAATGATCCCCACTAATCGCGGGGTCCCCGGATAGAGTATAGAAAGAGGTTTGATTCCCTCCTTATAAATCAAGGACTTATGAGGGGGGTGCGGACACCAGCTGTGTCCGG
>NZ_BMNW01000045.1 GCF_014646755.1 Pseudomonas asuensis
CCGCACAGCGCTTTGAAATATCGATCCCCGAGAGAATTCAGGCGCTTGGCAGCAGCATCAATTTAACGGAGAGTTGGTGTCCGGTTTGGTAGGGGCAAGTCCACCTAGGGATATTGCATCCCAGCAGGCAGTCTATACACTGAGAAAGACCGCACTTGAAATTGAAAAGCTAAGCCTCGAAGTTGAGAAGCTGAGGCGGCCTGCAGCTGAGAAAGAAAAGCTGATGGAAGAAATTGCCAAGCTGCGAAGCTATAGAACCTACCAGAAATGGGAGAGAACGCAGAAAGTGGTCACTATGGTCGCAGCTATCAGTGCAGCAGTTGCTACCGGTGTAACCGCCTTCTACAAAATTCAGGAGTACCAAGATGCTAAACCCGCAAGAATCACCCAAGACCAAGGCTCAGTGAGACTTCCAGAACTTCATGCACCAAGTCGAAGCGCGCCAAAGCCACAGTAGCTTCATACCGTGGGCCGCTGCAATACTTAGTATTCCGATCATAGTAGGGCATCCTATCCTATGCCTTGTTTCGGATTACCAGCGGCTAACCCGAACTCAAATTCCAAAGGCTCCTAATCGGGAGCCTTTAAACTAAGCGCTCTGCTGGTCCACAGAATAACCCCAAGCTCGCGTCAGCTTCGCATAACATAAGTTATGTTAAATTGATATTGCTTCTGCCTTCCCACCAGCAATTTGTTTTATAGCTAATACATCGCCACCTTCCCTAATGTACTGTCTTCAATCCTGACCGCTGACTGTACAGCCGTGCCTCAGCCTAGCCTATACGTGTGCTCGGACAGCTCTATAGACTTAGAGCTCTTGGCATCAGCCATGGCATGTATGCTCTATCAGGTTTCATTAGGTAGCTTAGTTTCACCTGTTACGAGTTACAGCATTTCGATACAACAAAACCTCAACCTGGCTGCACTCATTTGTCCAGATCCTGAGAAACTTGTGCCAGTCCTGAACATAATAGCCTTCAACGACCCTGGTTGATCCCCTGCTCGCGGCCGCCATCCGTGATCGCCACGGCTCAGGAATAGAAGATTCCGCAACAATAGCGAGCCCCTTGGAGCGCCGCATCTACACCGCCGGCACCAGCAAGTCGATGCTGGACCCCTTCTCCCCGGCCAGGGATGAGCAGGTCCAGTACTGGAAAACCGTACTGGGGGCGACTCGCCAGAAGTTTATCGCGGACGTAAAGCAGGGCCGTGGAGACAGACTAAAACCCACCGATGACATGTTTGAGGGACTGGTCTGGGAAGCCGGCACAGCCAAGAACATCGGAATCATTGACGATCAGCTGACCCTTGAGCAACTGGTGCGCCAGTTGGTACCGGACGATAACGGCAAGCTCAAGATGAAGAACTACATCCCGCGCCTGAATCCGTTTGCCGACTTCAAGAAGGGCATCTCGCTGAGTTTTCAAGAGGCGCAGGGTATCAATACCGAGCAAGGCTACAGCTCGCCCGTCAGGTTGATGCTGCCTTAACAACCCCAAAGCCGTCCAGCCCTGCACGAGGCACCCTTGCAGGGCCACCCTACCAGGAAAACCGTCATGACTCCGTTACTTGCTCTCTTGAGTGCGACCGCCGCAGTGCTCGCCCTGACCGGCCTTGCCAAGCATTTCCTGATTGCCAGTCCCAGACTGCCCACATGGCCTGCCTATGCCTTTACCGGTATGGTTGGCTCACCCATACGCGAGACCGCTCGCGCTATCGTCTGCCTGTACATGGACTTCAAGCTCACCCGCATAGCGCTGTACAAGCGCAGTGATATAGACGGTACGCTTGGCCATGTCGACTACACCTTTTTTTCCGGACCGCTCAGCTACATGGGACGAGTACTGGAAGGACTGCGCCCTGCGCCGTAGGCTGCGTACTGTTGTGCCTGCTGACGGGCATTGCCTATGACGTCCCTGCGCCGCCCCAGAATTCAATAGATATTCTCGTCTGGATTCCTGAGGCCCTGACTGAAATCCTCTGGAGCCTGTGGACCGAGGCAGACAGCGATCCCTTGAGCCTTCTGATCATCACCGGTTTGTTTCTGGTCTCGCTACATGCGGTACCCACTCTGACCGATCTGCACCGGCTGAGCTATGGGCTGATTACCTTTACCCCGATTGCCCTGTTTATTGGCGCTCTGCTCTGGTTTATCCGCCCGGCTCATTTCCCCTATATCGAGGGCCTGTTCATCCAGGTCGAGCGCTGGCTAGTTTCTTGGACCGTTGAGGCGATGCAGTGGATAGCAGTAAGCAACCTGATGCTGTGTGTGGCTGCGGTGCTGTCAGCTTTGTTGTTTGTAGTCATCCCGACGCTTGCTTTCTCTGTCTGGCACAAGCTGACTCGCAAGCCAGTCGCCAACCCCGAGGCCGTTGAACCATGAAAGCTGCTCTGGTCCTGCTGGCGCTTACTCTCTCAAGTCCAGCACTGGCTGCTCCTGAAACCTACTACGATGCCAAGCACTTCCTGCGTAATGACATCTATGCTGACCAGAACAATGGTCCCAAGGCATCAGGTGACCTCTACTGCGGCTGCCAGTGGGAATGAGTAGGCCGTAGCGGCGGCGTGATGGATCATGAGTCCTGCGGTTGCCAGACACGTGCCCTGCCCGATCGCGCCATTCGTCTTGAGTGGGAGCATATCCAGAGCGTCTGGTCCTTTGGCCATCAGCTTCAGTGCTGGCGCGAAGGCGGTTCAGGCGCTTACCGGGCTGAGCCTCTGTTTAACCGAATCGATGCCGACCTGCACAACCTGGCCCCTGCCATTGGAGAGGCCAATGCCGACCGAGGCAGTTATCTGTACGGTGAACTGCCGGGCATGGCCAGCCGTTAAGGGCCCTGTGATCTCAGGATTGATCCTGCGCTGCGCACAACGCTGTGAAGGACCTGATTGCCCATACGCATTTCTACATGAGTGACCGCTATGGCATCACCCTGTCGAGGCTTCAGCAAAAAGCTCTTTATGAGCTGGGACAAGCGCTTTGTGGTCAGCGAATGGGAAAAGGAGCGGGACACTCCTATCGCCAGGGTCATGAGTCATCACAATTCGTTTGTGACCGGGCAGGCCAGTTGGACGCTGGATCGAAAGCCAGGCCTTGCCTGCATCATCAAACGCGACAAGACGGTCAAGGAACTCTTCCCTGACCTGCAGGAGGCATGTGCCTCGAATAGTGTTGTAGAAGAGGAAATCGAACCGATTGATCCGACCCGTACCGATGAGATGGTTATGCCTCACGCCGCCCAGGCACCTATTTTGTGCCAACGCTCTGCCCGTCCTACCACTCGATCCCGGCCTGTATCCGGGTGGCCTATCGAACGGAGCGAGAGGCACAGTCTGATGGTTTCAAGAAGGATGTGGAGTGTCGGTAAAACGGTACCCAAAGTGTAGTCGTTAAGTGTAGCGAATAGGCGGTGTAGTCGTTTAAGTTCTCCTGACTATTTATCGCTATACCCAGACGATAGCTGCTCGCTGTTACCGCTGGAGTACACTTTAATAACAACATCCAATTACGTCTCTAACCTGCCTTGAGGGAACCCGATAGCCAGCCTAACCACTTAGCCCTATCACGCGAATGTCTAGAATATTTGCTCCGC
>NZ_BMNW01000046.1 GCF_014646755.1 Pseudomonas asuensis
GATTCGGCGATACAACTCGTTGGCAATTTCATCTAGCGATGCCTGAGGTCGCGCAGCAACAATGTCGAGCAAGATCTGAACATGTGCTGGCTTGAAGGCAGGTGGGCGTCCACCACGATTGATCTTGACCAAGGCTTGGTCGGCATCATTATGTCGTGTCATGAGCGGCTCCCAAAGCTACAGGGCTAAGGGAAAAGTGTATTTTGTCTACACCCTCTAAGAGCCGCTAACAAAACCTCCCCAACGAATGCAGACAGATGATGCTGCACGCCAGCGATAACAGGGCTCGGTGAGTATCAAGCCTGCGCTCAAAACGGATACGCAGCTTGCCCATACCGGCCAACCAGGCATAGGTACGCTCCACCACCCAGCGATGCTGGCCAAGTCGCTCCTTGCTATCTACTCCTTTACGGGCGATTCGATCAGCGATCCCTCGCTTGCACAGATGTCTATGGCAGCGCTCTATGTCATACGCTTTGTCAGCGTGTAGCTTCTCAGGCCAACGCCTGGCTCTACTGGGTTTGTCTCCAGGTGTTGGTAAGGCGTCAACCAGCGGCTCGAACATAATCGAGTCATGTCGATTAGCTCCGCTGACATAGAAGGCTAACGGCACACCGTTACGGTCAGTAATCAGGTGCCGCTTGCTGCCAAGTTTGTCTCGATCTGTCGGGTTTGGGCCGGTGCATAGGCCCCCGGGGGCTGGATACGCTGGCAGCATCCACACTGGCCCGGCTCAGATCCAAACAATTGGCGTCGCGCAGCTCTTCGAACAAGACACGATGCAAGCGGTGCCAGACACCGCACGCTTGCCATTGCTCAAGACGCCTCCAGCAGGTCATACCGCTGCCATAGCCAAGCTCCTGGGGTAGATCTTCCCAGGGAATGCCTGTACGCAGGACAAATACGATGCCATTAAGGGCGAGCTCATCATCCAGACGAGGACGACCGCCTTTGGGTGAGCGTTTATGCTCCGGTAATAGCGGCTTGATGCGCCTCCATAACGCAGCCGTAATCTCTTTGCGATGTCTCATGCCTCTATCGTGGACATAACCAGGCTTAGATTCAAGAGGGTTTTGTTAGCGGCTCTAAATAACAATTTTCTCTGCTTTTGCAGATTTGCATGCACCTTCATAGCATTACGGCTTCACGTACCTTCTTGAAACCATCGGTTGCGCCTATGAAGGGTTTGAAGCCCTGTACATAGCAAGCCTTTGGGAGTAGTTGATCAGCTTGTCGGTTGAAACGATGGGTTATAGCTTACTCGGTGTTTAAAAATGGAGACTCGAACTCCCCAGATGCAGCCCAGACTTATCAAGATTGTAGGGATCACGCTTGGTGACTCGGTATTGGTAATACGCGAAAGTCCCTATAATCGTGACCATTGAGCTAAAGGGCGGGCTTTAGTCCGACCCAGCGGACGACTTGAAGCGCATATTAGATGCAGCTAAACCATATTCCTTGTTACAGATGATACCAATCGAAAGGCGAGGAAAACTATGAAGACAAATAGCAGCGGTTTTTTGATGCTGACTTTCAACGGTTGTAAAAAATTGTGGGCCTAAAGCCCTGCTAAATATGGGAAAGATTAGCCCAAACCCGTGAAGCCAAAAACTCAAAGTTATTTCACTTTTTTGGATGTACTTTGTTACTGCCAAAATGGCACAAGAATAATATCTAGGAGTGGCTGTTTAATAATTTGTTCTCTATTATTTATAGTCAGAATAGATTATAAATAAAAGGCCAATATCTGTACTGGAATGTTGATGCTTTTTGTATGATATACGTTGAAACAAACGGTATATAAAATCTGATGTTTAGTGCCTTCATGAAGGAAAGAAGTAGATACATATATTCATGGTTTATTGATTATCCGTTACTACAATGCACCCTTGTCTGTAGACGACCCTGTACATCTGGGCAGGTAGTAGGTATCTGGATATGGAGTACCTTAGGATAGGTATACAAGATAAGAAGGTCATGCTATGACTAATATCATTAAGCTTTCATTTTTTAAAGCCCACGTATCTACTGCGTTAGACGAATCTGTCTTAAGAGAAATAATCTCTGATGCTCTCAAAGGTGAGGGATTGAGTGTATTCGCTTATGGGGCAGTAGGCGAAGCGATTGATTTTCAGGAGAGCGACAGACTAAGTATTTGGCTATCCAAAATTAATGGAGCAAATTCGGATCAAAGGCATGGAGTTGAACTATCCTATGCAATATCAAAAAGGCAGTACTTTATTCATGCTATTTTTACACCTAGCTATGCCGAGTCCCATATGTCAATTCCAAAAGATGTATGTTTATTAGCGAAGCCTTGGTCCCTTGATCAGCTTAGAGGAGCTGTTAAGCAAGCTCTTGAGGAAAAGCTACCCCCACTTACCACGAAGACCAGTCATTGGTTTTAATGAAGAACAGGAATATCGGGAAAAAGGTATCTTAATTATATTGGCTTATAATGGTATTAAAGTGCTTCTAGTTTATATAAATATTGGATTGTAAGACTTGATATAGTATAATTTGAATATCAAATATATAAAATATTCAACTCTAAATCGCTCCTCGTATCAGCGGAGTATTACTTTTATTGAGCACGGAAAGAAAAGACTTTATCTGTCTTCGCTAGTCTTATAAAAATATTAGACGCAGATTGACATCTTTCTAATATTTTATATAATGTTATATACAAAAACATAGCTAGAGATATAGTGGCTTAGAAGGTGGTATTGTAATTTATTTAAAATCTAATTTTGAACTGACTCCCTAAATTTGGATTTTATAAGTGGGTCTTAAATAATATCTAACTTATTTATTGGGTTAAATGTTATTTTTCACTATATGGTAATTATTAAGATCTAAATCTAAGCGAGTTTAGAAAAGTAAATTTTTTTGAATCTTCTATCACAGCCTTTCGCTCTTCTTCTAACCTACTGGCTAATTCTCTCATGTCGGTAGCAGTATGGCCTACTGCATAGAGCGTCTGAGCATGGTTTATCAAAAGCGTTTTGTAGGTGTTATATAGCTGTCTACGACGGCATTCAAGTATCCGTTGGTTTGGCGTAGCGCGAGTATGCCATTGGAGGCTGTTAAGGCTGTTTGTTCAGCTATAAGATCCAATAGCTCGTTGTAAAGATCTAGCAGTTGTGCCTATCCGATACAGAAAGATTGAAAGCAGGCCCCACAAAAGACCTAGGGATTCTCCGAACAAGTCATCACAAGCTCTTGCGCTTGTGCTGAAATAGACGCCATCCGTTTAGCTATACATGGCAGACCCTATGAGCCAGATGAGCTTTTCCGATTTCGAATACGCCGGCAAACGCAAGCAGACGCGCCGGGAGCGATTCCTGGCTGAGATGGATCAGGTCGTACCCTGGGCAGGGCTGGTCGCGTTGATTGAGCCGTACTATCCGAAGGCGGGCATGGGCCGCAGACCCTATCCGTTGGAAACCATGCT
>NZ_BMNW01000047.1 GCF_014646755.1 Pseudomonas asuensis
CCCCCCCCTAAGGGTTGGGTCGGAGCATTGACTTCTGAACTTTGTTTTCAGACTGTTCTTTAAAAATTTGGGTATGTGATAGAAGTACGAACACATAGGCTGTTTCACTGCAGACTATGTGGTCAAGGTAAATTTGCGAGTTCAAGCGCAAGTTTTCGGCGAATGTCGTGTTCCAAACCAAACATAACTTCAGATTCTTTGGGGTTATATGGTCAAGTGAATAAGCGCATACGGTGGATGCCTTGGCAGTCAGAGGCGATGAAAGACGTGATAGCCTGCGATAAGCTTCGGGGAGTCGGCAAATAGACTGTGATCCGGAGATCTCTGAATGGGGGAACCCACCTGACATAAGTCAGGTATCTCACACTGAATCCATAGGTGTGAGAGGCGAACCAGGGGAACTGAAACATCTAAGTACCCTGAGGAAAAGAAATCAACCGAGATTCCCTAAGTAGTGGCGAGCGAACGGGGACTAGCCCTTAAGCTCAATTGATTTTAACCGAACGCTCTGGAAAGTGCGGCCATAGTGGGTGATAGCCCCGTAGGTGAAAGGATCTTTTGAGTGAAATCGAGTAGGACGGCGCACGTGAAACGTTGTCTGAATATGGGGGGACCATCCTCCAAGGCTAAATACTACTGACTGACCGATAGTGAACCAGTACCGTGAGGGAAAGGCGAAAAGAACCCCGGAGAGGGGAGTGAAATAGATCCTGAAACCGTATGCGTACAAGCAGTGGGAGCCCACTTTGTTGGGTGACTGCGTACCTTTTGTATAATGGGTCAGCGACTTATATTCAGTGGCAAGCTTAACCGTATAGGGAAGGCGTAGCGAAAGCGAGTCTTAATAGGGCGTTTTAGTCGCTGGGTATAGACCCGAAACCGGGCGATCTATCCATGAGCAGGTTGAAGGTTAGGTAACACTGACTGGAGGACCGAACCCACTTCCGTTGAAAAGGCAGGGGATGACTTGTGGATCGGAGTGAAAGGCTAATCAAGCTCGGAGATAGCTGGTTCTCCTCGAAAGCTATTTAGGTAGCGCCTCATGTATCACTCTGGGGGGTAGAGCACTGTTTCGGCTAGGGGGTCATCCCGACTTACCAAACCGATGCAAACTCCGAATACCCAGAAGTGCAAGCATGGGAGACACACGGCGGGTGCTAACGTCCGTCGTGAAAAGGGAAACAACCCAGACCGTCAGCTAAGGTCCCAAAGTTGTAGTTAAGTGGTAAACGATGTGGGAAGGCTTAGACAGCTAGGAGGTTGGCTTAGAAGCAGCCACCCTTTAAAGAAAGCGTAATAGCTCACTAGTCGAGTCGGCCTGCGCGGAAGATGTAACGGGGCTCAAACTACACACCGAAGCTACGGGTTCAACGCAAGTTGAGCGGTAGAGGAGCGTTCTGTAAGCCTGTGAAGGTGAGTTGAGAAGCTTGCTGGAGGTATCAGAAGTGCGAATGCTGACATGAGTAACGACAATGGGAGTGAAAAACTCCCACGCCGAAAGACCAAGGGTTCCTGCGCAACGTTAATCGACGCAGGGTGAGTCGACCCCTAAGGCGAGGCTGAAAGGCGTAGTCGATGGGAAACAGGTTAATATTCCTGTACTTCTAATTACTGCGATGGGGGGACGGAGAAGGCTAGGCCAGCTTGGCGTTGGTTGTCCAAGTTTAAGGCGGTAGGCTGACTGTTTAGGTAAATCCGGACGGTTAAGGCTGAGAGCTTATGACGATCCTTCTTATGAAGGAGAAGTGGTTGATGCCATGCTTCCAGGAAAAGCCTCTAAGCTTCAGGTAATTAGAAATCGTACCCCAAACCGACACAGGTGGTCGGGTAGAGAATACCAAGGCGCTTGAGAGAACTCGGGTGAAGGAACTAGGCAAAATGGCACCGTAACTTCGGGAGAAGGTGCGCCGGTGAGGGTGAAGGACTTGCTCCGTAAGCTCATGCCGGTCGAAGATACCAGGCCGCTGCGACTGTTTATTAAAAACACAGCACTCTGCAAACACGAAAGTGGACGTATAGGGTGTGACGCCTGCCCGGTGCCGGAAGGTTAATTGATGGGGTTAGCGCAAGCGAAGCTCTTGATCGAAGCCCCGGTAAACGGCGGCCGTAACTATAACGGTCCTAAGGTAGCGAAATTCCTTGTCGGGTAAGTTCCGACCTGCACGAATGGCGTAACGATGGCGGCGCTGTCTCCACCCGAGACTCAGTGAAATTGAAATCGCTGTGAAGATGCAGTGTATCCGCGGCTAGACGGAAAGACCCCGTGAACCTTTACTGTAGCTTTGCACTGGACTTTGAGCTTGCTTGTGTAGGATAGGTGGGAGGCTTTGAAGTAGGGACGCCAGTTCCTATGGAGCCATCCTTGAAATACCACCCTGGCAACCTTGAGGTTCTAACTCTGGTCCGTTATCCGGATCGAGGACAGTGTATGGTGGGCAGTTTGACTGGGGCGGTCTCCTCCTAAAGAGTAACGGAGGAGTACGAAGGTGCGCTCAGACCGGTCGGAAATCGGTCGTAGAGTATAAAGGCAAAAGCGCGCTTGACTGCGAGACAGACACGTCGAGCAGGTACGAAAGTAGGTCTTAGTGATCCGGTGGTTCTGTATGGAAGGGCCATCGCTCAACGGATAAAAGGTACTCCGGGGATAACAGGCTGATACCGCCCAAGAGTTCATATCGACGGCGGTGTTTGGCACCTCGATGTCGGCTCATCACATCCTGGGGCTGAAGCCGGTCCCAAGGGTATGGCTGTTCGCCATTTAAAGTGGTACGCGAGCTGGGTTTAGAACGTCGTGAGACAGTTCGGTCCCTATCTGCCGTGGACGTTTGAGATTTGAGAGGGGCTGCTCCTAGTACGAGAGGACCGGAGTGGACGAACCTCTGGTGTTCCGGTTGTCACGCCAGTGGCATTGCCGGGTAGCTATGTTCGGAAAAGATAACCGCTGAAAGCATCTAAGCGGGAAACTTGCCTCAAGATGAGATCTCACTGGAGCCTTGAGCTTCCTGAAGGGCCGTTGAAGACTACAACGTTGATAGGTCGGGTGTGTAAGCGCTGTGAGGCGTTGAGCTAACCGATACTAATTGCCCGTGAGGCTTGACCATATAACACCCAAACAATCTGTTGTTTGGTAGACACAGCCGAAAGCTTGTTGAACCGCAAAACCAGATCACATACCCAATTCGGGGAAGCGACTAAA
>NZ_BMNW01000048.1 GCF_014646755.1 Pseudomonas asuensis
TCAAAGGTCGAAAGCGCAACTTAATTGTTGATACGCTGGGCGTAGTCGTAGCGGTTACAGTTACCGCAGCCAGTGTCCAGGACCGTGACGCGGCTGCTGCGGTCGTCCAGCAGGCCTGCAGCAAGGCACCTTGTATCTAGAAACTCTATACCGATGGCGCTTATGGAGGAAGTCGTGCCCGGGCGATCGAAAACGCTCATGCGCTTGTGGTCGAAGTGGTGCGGCGACCGGGTAATGGCGCTACCGGAACCTTGCAAACGGCTCTGGCTCTGCCTGAGAGAGGAGCTGGTTTCACTATTCTGCCAAAGTGCTGGATCGCTGCAGCCTGGGTATGGCTAACTAATGCGCGTATCTTGCTCAATAGACTGGCTTGAAAGGTTTTGTTTTGTCTACACCCTCTTAGTCTTCGCTCACTGATGAGACTTTTTTTAGCGGCTCTAAATAACCAGCTAGAATCTCACCGTAATTAGAAAGGTTGACCGTCTGGCCAAATAAGGGGTCGTAGTAAATTGATGAGCGCTGCGCATCACGTAACTCAATGACCGTATGTGAGACAAAATTAAAACAGATGTCCTTCGGTTGACCGAATATTTGATTATTTGCAACCATATGGAAAGTAAAGGCGCCTTCAAGCTGTTTCAGCCTATGACCAGCAGCCCAAGCGATAAAACAAAAAAACTTACAGATTGACTCACAATCGCCTGCTTTATGAGTCATAAGAGCATAAGCATTACGCAAGCTAGTAGAGTGATAATTAATCAAATTATGTTGATTAATATTGTTAGATAAATTATGCAACACTTCGAGAGGAGACTGCTCGTGCTTGATGCCTTCCATTAAGATTGCAGCGTAATTTTCAAGATTCTTGGCATCGTTAGTTTCTTGATCTACATCACCATGGAACTCCTTAGGCAAGGCTTTCTTCCGCTGTATGAGTTTGTAAATACGATCATCGTTCATTTTTCTTATCGTAAGTTCAGGCGTTTGCTCTTGATCAGCTTTCAAAGTAGCTTGAGGCGTCTCCAGTAGCGTGTGCGGTGATACTTGCTGTAATTCGATATGCTCTCGGGTAGTTTCATGCTTGTAATATGTAATTAGTAGACATAAACAACTCGATAATAAACCACGCATATAGCTTCTTCCTCGGATTATACGATCTATGTGGTCAAGCTGAGAGAGGTCGTTCCAAAGACGCTATTCAAGCGGCTCTTTCATTAGCGAGGGCATGACCCTGCTTTCGAGACCGGCCCGACCAGCCCAAACCATCAGTAATTCAAGCTTTTTCAGCAGAAGAGCAAGTAAGATATCGCTGAGCACAACGCTCAATGGATATTTCTGGAACGCAGTGCCTTTGATAGCCCGTCGTAGCGTGGCTGCAAATTGATTGGTGCCCAACTTAAGATGACAGCATCTCGGAATTTCAAGCCGATCGTGATCTCTCATTTCTAGCATAGTAATCCAGCTCCCATACTGCTGCCGGAACTACTAGAAACGATGGCTTGAGCACTGTTGAGTGCAGTCGTTAGACCGAAAAGCTAATCTAGGGAACCTACCGGGCCATATTGCCTACTCATCTGGAGAGTGCCGCTGATCGGGCAAGCGCTATCAACCAATAGTCAACATTCCCTATCCTCTTCAGTGCAACTGAGCATGCAATGTCACGGACTCTGAAGAACCCACTACACACGTCCTCTTTTCAAGCTTCCAGTACCCGCCATACCGAAGAAACACAAAAAATTGGGGAATATCCGCTCTCCGCACTGCAAGCACGAGTAAAAGCCTCACTCGAGGGGCATGTTACTAATACATTCAATCAAGCGACGCCTGGCACAGCCCTTGTTGGTGTGAAAAACTTAGTGATGCTCTGCGCCTTGCAAGCAGTCAACGGCGTACTCCGCGAGCGCTGGCCCATGGTCAGCTACCGGAGAGCATCGAGCCGCTACTGAACAATACGCTTGAGATGCTACGTAAAGATCCTGTCAGGTATCCACTGGGCGCTGCGGCACTTAGCAAAGTACCGTTACACTTGGATGACATTGCGAAGCTGCAACGGTCGATCGACACGTCAAAGACACCATTGGCTAACGTCCCGGCCGAACACCGGTGGCGTCTGTGCCTCAACCCCGCCTTTGTGGACACAATCGAAAAACACATCGATGGAGCCGAGATAACCCGCTACTGCCCTTTATAATGGACGCTGAGCCCGTTACCTGCACGGATTGCTCAGCGGGTGGGCTACTTCAATGAAATCTCTTAAAGCGTCTCTCAACGCCAAGCTGCTTACCAGTTTTCACAGAGCTGCTTGTACTGGTCCAGACGTCGACAAGAAGGACTACATCAGGAGCAGCTTCGGATTGACTATGGGCAAAATATGACGCCCGAGGGTCGTAATGAGCTTTTGGCATTCGGCCGGGAGCTGCGTAAAACCCTGCTTGGTTACGTGGTAACCTCCAACCGACAAGATTTCGAAAAATTCGATGCTCAGTGGAACAAAACGATACCCGGTGAGCCTGTAGCACCGCCAGCAGAGCCAACCGGCGATGTGGCCAATGTAGAGACCTCGTTCGTGATATTGGCGAAGCACATGGATGCTTTCATCGTTGAATATGAAAGGAACATGCTCAACTGCCGTACCGAGAATGAAAGGTTGGAGAACATCGTCGACCTGTGCCAGAAGTTAGAACGGCTGCATCCGCTTCCTGATGGCAACGCACATAGTTTCGCGATTTTGACTTTGAACCACCTGTTAGTGCGCAACGGCATGCCGCTGACCATGCTAAATGCCCCAACATACTCGATGGGTGATCGCTCAAACAGGTAGTGGTAGAAGTGAAATTGGGCCAGCAACGCGTTGCGGCCTACTCTCTAAGTCAAGGCAGCTTCATAGGGGACACGAGCAGAAAGCACTGGCATGGCTTACTCAAGAAGCGCCTCAACAATATGTTTTGACGCCGCCAACAGGCCGTCGTCGGCTTGAAAGGGTAAGGTTCAGGCCGTGTTCAATCTACCCGTAACATAACCTGTATGCCTAGCTGTTTGGTCCCAGGGAGAAAGGGTTTATGGTATAGACCTCTATCGGAGGAGGATCCATGGCTCAAGTTCTACACAAACGCGCCACGACCACGCACGCCATCCG
>NZ_BMNW01000049.1 GCF_014646755.1 Pseudomonas asuensis
TGCTGCTGAGAGACGTTGAGAAAGCATGGTTTAGCCTCAGGGCCACTAGCGGAGCAAATGTTCTAGACATTCGCGTGATAGAGCTAAGTGGTTAGGCTGGCTATCCGGTTCCCTTAAGGCAGGTTAGAGACGTAATTGGATGTTACCTTTAGGGTATACCTTAGCGACTACAAGGCTAGTTGAGCTGCATTCAATCTAGATCTGTTTAGCTAAGCTCATACCTTCTCTCATACATACGAGTGAATGCAATCATGAGCGAGGCAGCTTGGGTATGGTTAGCCAATGCGCGTATTCTGCTCCATAGACTGACTTAAAAGATTTTATTTTGCTAAGTCCTTCTTCGGCCAGCGCAGGCGGTGTAACCCCACAGGAAGACGTGGACACCGCCTGCCTAGCGCTGACTGTAAGCAGGTTATGGTACTGGCCTGGACACATTCGGCCAGCTAATGAGAGTCAGGCTTCGCCGAACTCCACATTAAGGGTCATTGAGTCGGTGTGGCGCATGGGGTTCTTGCCCTGGCCGAGCTGGTCGTCATTGGGATGAATATAGCTATCCCCGGTACCCAGCTCTTTTTCTAGGAACTTGCCACCCTCTTGCATTTCGGTAGTCGAGCCGTCGTACCAGCCTGGGATGGTATCATTAATGTTATTAATAAGGCCGGCCTTCTTCGCCTCCTCGGCGATGCTCTTGCTGTCGCCAATCTCAAAGCCCTTTCCATCGCTGGCATGGATAGAGGCATTACGTCCGTCAATATAACTAGTGTTGATAAAGCCATTGTAGGCCTCAAGCCGGCTCGCATCTGGACGGTACTGGCCGTCCTCATCCGCCTGCTTCATCAGCGTTGTGGTGTCTGCCTGGTACTTCATTGTACCGGTGGAGCCAGGCTGTCCCTTGGGTGCTAAGGTGATTTCTCCAATCAGTTTTTCATTCTGGTCGAACTGGCCAATCTTGACCTCATGGTCCTGTGTGTTACTGATATTCATCGAGTAGGGCCCACTACCCGCAGTCTGGCCGCCGCCCACAGAGGTATAGGAGTCTGTCTTCGGCGCAACCTCGGAAGGCTTGGCGGCGTCCGCTTGAGCAGTGGGAGTACTGGACGACGTCGGTACTGAAGTTGACTCTGGAACGGGAGGCTGAGTGGCCGCAATGTTCTGAACGGGAGGCGATACCATGGCGTCTTGGGGGGTAATGCTATTATTCGGCGATGAATTACCCTTGAAATTATTCTTGGATGAATCGGTATTACCATTCTGATTCTGTTGCATAAACTGCAATAGCGACTGAGCGATTTGCTGGATCAGGTCGCGCACCAATGCCATAAGGTCATCGTCCTGGCTGGACTGCCCATTAGCCGAAGACTTATAAGGACTAAGTTGCTGGTGATTGCTACCAAAATTAACCTGGTTATTTTGCAAGCATAGGTTGGTCGAGCCGCCGAAATCGATAGTGCCGTTGCCATGGCTTTTGCCTTGGCCACTCTCGAAGTTTGGGGAGCTCTGATAGGTACCTGCTTCCAGCCCAAAGGGCTGACCCACTGGCCTAAACACTTCCATAGACATAATAGTAATCCACACGAGATCATAGATATCGCTTATGTGGCATATAGACCTAACTAGGTTCCCCCGCCGTCGCGGTTGGACCTAGTTTAGCTACCTCTTTGTAGGTATTTATTTGGGTATACCCCAGCGACCACATAGCATATTTACTAGTCTGGAGATTTGCTGACAAAACGGTTGCCTAACCCAAGCATTCCGTATGATTCAATAGGGCCATTGCAGAGAAGGAAGCAGACTAGCCATCCTTATCATTTCGGCTCTAAGGTTACTTATGCTATGAACGAACCACCTTTTAGCCTAGAACAAATAGCATCTAGGTCTGGCCAATCTAAAATGGACAGATTGGTTAGACACTGGCTTATAGGACTACCAGTTGCTGCCAGAATTGATTTTCTCAAGCAGCTCTAGCCATTGAATTATCGATTCGCGCTCATAATGACTTAGGCCGCTCAGCTCCCTAAGCGTGAAAACCAAGATTTATTCAAATACTTGCTACGAACAAGCAGTCACAATGCTGCCGAAGAGCTCATAAACAGATTTGAACCGATTCTCGGAAAGGAACGATTCTGGCAAATTGCTTCGGTAGAAGAGTTATCGCCTACTATGCAAGATTTCCTCAACTACCACAGCGGCAGTCATCTAAAGCTAAAGCGTCTGTTGAGCGAATGAAAATATCTTAGTCGTTCTGATTCGCTCACTCGAATGATAGCTTTTCTTGTGTAGTCGCTGGGGTATGCCCCATAGACTATACCTAGGGAAATATCGATACTTAATAGACTGACCAGAAAGTAACCCCCATGCGCGAGGCTCTCAACGCTATTTCGGTGCACTTATTTCAATTCAAGTCCAAACGCCCCATTGAGCGCTGCTCGTGTGCCACGGTTTAAGCCATGCTGACTGACCCCTTTGTTAACCGCGCGTTCGAGCGCGGCGGGACGAGGATCAGTCGGATCAGGTCGGAGCTGTGACCAAGTCTGACCCTGTTGCTCCAGGTGGCACAAGAAACGATTGATATGTGAGCGTTCTTGTGGCGTTAGGCTTTGTGGCAACGAGGCCATGAGCTGATTATGCTCGGCAAGGGTGGGCTTAAGTATCACCCGTCCCGATTCGCCTACCAGTACAAGCCCCAACGCCCTGTTGAGCGCTGCTCGTGTTTGATTAGGTAAGCCATGCTGACTAATCCCTTCGTTAACGGCGCGTTCGAGCCCGGCGGGACGAAGATCAGTAGGGTTAGGCCACAGCTGTGACCAAGTCTGGCCCTGTTGCTCCAAGTGGCACAGGAAACGGTTGATATTTGAGCGATCATTGGAGTTTAGGCTTTGTGGTAACGAGGCCATGAGCTGACTATGCTCGGCAAGGGTGGGCTTAAGCTTTACCTTTCCCGATTCGGCTACCAGCACAAGCCCAAACTCCCTGTTGAGCACTGCTCGTGTTTGACTATGTAGGCCATGCTGACTAATCCCTTCGTTAACGGCGCGTTCGAGCCCGGCGGGACGAAGATCAGTAGGGTCAGGTCGGAGCTGCGACCAGGTCTGGCCCTGT
>NZ_BMNW01000050.1 GCF_014646755.1 Pseudomonas asuensis
CCGCACAGCGCTTTGAAATATCGATCCCCGAGAGAATTCAGGCGCTTGGCAGCAGCATCAATTTAACGGAGAGTTGGTGTCCGGTTTGGTAGGGGCAAGTCCACTTATAAATGCGGCGAATTTCATTGATTGCAACCTGAACCTTTTCGTCAGTATCAAATTGCTCCTTGAGAAGTCGTAGGGTTTCTTCCTTCTTGTCTATAGGCGTATTTGCTTGGCAAACGTCCGGGTGCCAAGGATGACGATGAACATTAGGAGCTTGGGACACAAGCCAAGTTAATATGCCACAGGTGCCAAACTCCACGAATTCCAATTGCCCACCTTATAAGAAAGGTGATTCTCATCTGTTTTTACGACATCACCGTAAGTCATCAAGCTATAAAGCAAGTTGTGACGGGTGGTGATTCGGTCTTTACCTGTAAACTTCACCTACGAATTCCTTTGCTTTGATATCTACTGATCGCTTTGTGTGGCTATCGCGACACCTAACGGCGCGATGACTTCATATCTTGAAGCTGTCAGTTTCCCCTACCCGGACTTAGGCCACGTATTGCTTCGCGTCGATCTAGAGACCGCGATACCCACAGCGCGAAATATTCCATCAGGATCAATACAACAGACCCTAAAACCATCATTACCCACTCTGTGGTGATGTTAAGGCCAAGTATGATGAGCCTAAACAAACCAAACACAAAAAGGGAAATGCCAATCGTCCGGGTTTATGGCGCCCACATGGAAATAGACAAAAGCTTTATTCGCATCATAAAAGCCACAGAAAGGGTTTTGCTCTCCGTCTGATTGGACCGGCTATCCAAATGACGGCTATGAGGCGGCAATGATTGAGGCTGCTAAGAGGTGCTTGCTGTGACTTACAAGCGATGGAAAGCCACCGATATCAGGGTAAAGGACATGGCGTGGATCAACGCCCTGTGCATGGCTGCGCTGGCACTAGTGAGTTCACGTAACCGGCTAGAGCGCGCCGTCTCGGCCATTTCTTTTTCGCCACTCGTTACCGAAATGGTGGAACGCCCGGTTCAGGTAGCCCGGCAGACGCTGGCTCAGGCGCTGAGAAATGGTTATACGTTGGGGCAGGCGGTCTGTGGGGAAAACATGTGGGAGAAATTATGATGTCGTTAGAGGAATTTAATGTTCATGCAGCTTATAGTTGTATACGTATGAGGATTAGTTATCCTCGTACACTTTTTTCATTACAATGAGTTAAGCAGTACCATGGACTTATATGAGCAAGCTAACTCCAAAACTTGTTAAAGCCATATCCGAACCCGGAAGCTATCAGGATGGCCGGGGCCTTCAACTTCGCATTTCCGCTCAGCTGCGCAAGAGTTGGGTATTTCGGTACATGATCAATGGCCGGCGGCATGATCTTTCGGTGGGCAGCTATCCGGCAGTGTCCCTGCGTGAGGCGCGCCTGGCTGCAGACAAGTACCGTCTTGAAATCTCCCGGGGGATCAATCCAGTCCTCGAGCGCCGGAAAGAGCGTGAGGGCAAATCCTCTCAGAAGCTGGAAGCAAAGACCTTTCAGACTGAGGCTGCACGCTATATTCGAACGCACTCGCCCAGTTGGAGTACCAAGCACTCGCAGCAGTGGCAGAACTCACTGGCTAAACACGTATTTCCCATGATTGGCTCCATGCCGCTGGCCCGGATCGACACCGATGATATGCTGGAAGTGCTCGAGCCCATCTGGAGCGTTATTCCGGTAACGGCCAGTCGGCTGCGCAACCGTATTGAACTGGTCCTCGATGCGGCCAAGGCACGAAAGCTAAGGGAAGGGGAGAACCCGGCGCGTTGGCGCGGGCATTTGGACAAGCTTCTGCCCAGGCAGGGCAGCAGGGTCAAACCGTTTGGCTCGTTGTCTGCTGAGGATACCGCACGGCTCATGCATCGGCTCGATAGCCTGGAGGGTGCTGCCGCCCGGGCCGCTGAATTGATGATCCTGACTGCAACCCGAAACAGCGAGACCTGCGGTGCCCGCTGGGCCGAGCTGGATCTTGAGCAGAAACTCTGGACCATACCGGGCGAGCGTATGAAGACCGGCAAGACGCATCGCATTCCGCTTACCGAGGCCATGATTGAGGTGATCAGCCAGCAGAAGGGCCAGCATCCGGAATGGGTTTTCCCCAATCGCAGGCGTACAGGCTGTATTCCCGGCAATGCCATTGGCCGCGTATTGGATACCTTAAAGGTTCACATGGCGGTCCCACATGGCTTTCGTGCTACCTTCAGAACCTGGGCGGCGGAGACCACGAATTACCCGCGAGAGGTCTGCGAGATGGCGCTGGCGCATACGCTGGGCAGTAAGGTGGAAGCGGCCTATAACCGAGGGGATCTGCTGGAAAAGAGGAGAGGGCTTATGCAGGAATGGAGCGGTTTTCTGCACGAACATAATGAGCAGCATAGTCCTGCAGATAGAGCCAACGGCTAGCTTCGTATAAAGCTCAGTTAGCCATGGAAAGCTAAAAACAAGCATGCCGTCAATGTTGATGCAAACAAGGCTATATACCTTGCACGCACAGCACCTACTTGTTGAAGGATAAACAACATCCTTATCAGACAAGATATCTGGAACAAAAAGCCGTAAAGACCTGCGTCCTTTTCCAGTGATATACAAGTCATCAACCAGCTGATCGCCGGTGAACCAGAGGCCAGCAAGAATAAAGAAAGAAAGAAAAAATGCCGCTGCCTTTTGGAAAACCTTTGAAATGCGCCGGCTTTAACGATCTTGACTGATTCTATGTGACTTCCTAACTCTTTATTGAAGACAACCAATCATGTGAAGTATTGCGACCATCCTACCAGTGACAGCCCAATGCACGCTATGACACCAATTTGATTCAGCAGCGCTGCTTTATTGTCTGCCTTCCACGTGTGCTAAGGCTACTCCAAGCGCTACACAGGGGCCTACCCATATCCCTAGTGTGGTGTCTCGGAAGTTAAGCTCATAACCTTGGTCTACACTTGTTGATTCAAGCCTGTCGAGGAGTCCGAACATGAGAACTGGCCGCCCCGCGACACC
>NZ_BMNW01000051.1 GCF_014646755.1 Pseudomonas asuensis
CATCGGCGCCCTAGGACAGGCTTGCCCAGACTGTTTGACCGCCCCGCCTATCGTAAGCGCAATGTTATCGAACGGCTCTTTAGCTGGCTTAATGAGCATCGCCGAATAGCCACCCGTTTCGAGAAACTTACCAGTAGCTTCGAGGCTATGATTTCTTTGGCTTGCTTACGGATTTGCTTGAGAAAATCTTTTTCAGGCAGAGCCTAAGCTACCCGAGCTGCTTTCTGAAAAACAAACAGTTACGATTAATTGAAATAATTGAAAGGTATAGTCGTTCAAGCTAGTTGTCTTGCCATACCAATACTCACTCCTATCGGTAAAAATAAATATTTAATTCTTTCTGGTAGCTGATACAAAGTATTGATGAAGGTTCTATGGTAGAGGTGCCTTATAGAAAAGATAAATAGCATATCTTTATTGATTATAACTATTAGGGAAACCATGATAAGAAAAAAGGCCTCTGGACTAGTTTCTATAAAGGTTAGCGTTAGCCTCACCTTTTTCTGTAATTGTGGAATTATTCATGCTACTGATCTGCCAGCCGTTAATCTTGGTCTAACGTCATTTTATGATGGTGCCCCTGTACCAGGAGGGCCAGGCTGGACAGGCTCAATTTTCTATACACATTATGATGCAAAAAGAATTACCGACAATAAGGGTAATAAGGTTTCAATCCCAAAGTCTACAACACAAATTGACACGACCGCTTTACAACTGATTTATCAAGGCACTGGTGGGCCATTAGAGAGTGACTGGGGGGTTAGTGCTTTACTTCCCATTCTTATTAGCGCCAAAGTAGAGGATGGATTAAGAAATTCGGTTTTAAATGCTAACGACGGAGTTGCAGATTTAAGCTTAGGGCTCTATTTACAATCAAAGCCAATAGTAAGAGATGGCAAAATAGTATTTTCACAAAGAGTAGAGGCTGATATTAGCTTGCCAACAGGTAGATACAGTAAAAATTATGCCATAAATCCAGGATCTAATTTTTTTTCCTTTAACCCCTACTGGGCAGCTACTTACTGGATGACACCAAAAGTAAGTATATCCTGGCGTGCTCATTATCTATGGAACGCTAAAAATTCTAATCCTTCGCTAAAGAGTTATGATTCAGGCATAAGCGAGGTACAAGCAGGTCAGGCCATACATTTTAACTATAACATTCTATATGCGCTGAATAATAAATTCCAGGTGGGTATAAATGGATATTGGCTAAGCCAATTTACCGATACAAAACTAAATGGTAATAGCGTTTCCGGACGAAGAGAAAGAATTCAAGGTATAGGCCCAGGATTTATGTACGGATTTTCAAAAGAAAATCTTTTGGTAGCAAACATGTATTTTGAGTCAGATGCTAGAAATCGTCCGGAGGGAAGCAGGTTTAACCTACGTTGGGTACATAAGCTGTGAATTCATTACAAATCTTGGCTGGCTGTTTTAGTAAGTACTTATAGGGGCAGAAAATGAAGCGTAAAACTGGTTTTTTTTATAATGAGAGATGTTTCTGGCATTGTACTAACCCTCATGCGCTGGTACTTCCAGTTGGGGGTTGGGTGCAGCCTACAGTATCTGAAGGGTTTGCTGAGTCGCCCGAGACTAAACGTCGACTCAAAAATTTGATGGATATTTCGGGACTATCAAAGCAGCTTATAATGTGTGACGCACCACCTGTGGGAGAAGATGATATCTTACGCGTCCACTCTCGCGAGTATTTAGAACGCCTGAAATCAGCTAGCCAGAATGGGGGGGGGATGGTTGGCTTAGCAGCGCCCGTAGGGGCTGGTAGCTATGAGATTGCCCAAATTTCAGCAGGGCTTGCTATGGCTGCTGTAGAGGCTGTGCTTACCGGCAAAATCGACAATGCTTATTCCTTGTCTCGTCCACCGGGTCATCATTGTCTTCCGGATCAAGGCATGGGGTTTTGTCTTCTAGCTAATATTGCCATTGCAATTGAAGTAGCTAAAGCACGTTATGGACTTGGCAAAGTTGCAGTAGTTGATTGGGACGTTCACCATGGAAATGGTACCCAAGCAATATTCGAGCAGCGAAACGACGTTCTAACTATTTCTTTACATCAAGATCGTTGTTTTCCTGCTGGCTATAACGGTCTTGAGGATCGAGGAATTGGAAAAGGCGAAGGATATAATATAAATATACCATTACCTGCAGGTATCGGTCATAAAACCTATCTACAAGCAGTCGATACCATCGTAGTCCCTGCATTGGAAAAATTTCAACCTGAACTCATCATTGTGGCCTGTGGTTTTGATGCCAATGCAGTTGATCCGCTTGCACGGATGCAGCTACATAGTGAAACATTTCGATCGATGACCGCTAAGATACAAAATACTGCTGACTTTTTATGTAATGGCCGTTTAGTTCTTGTTCATGAAGGCGGCTATTCCGAGACATATGTTCCTTTTTGCGGGCACTCAGTTATTGAAGAGCTTGTTAAAGTGAGAACTGAAGTCGAGGATCCTATGCTTTCTCTAATTGTTCAACAACAACCCAGCGGGTTATTTGACGCGTTTTTAGAAGATTACGTTAAAAGCTTAGCTAATAAATTCCGCTCTAGTTAAGTGTTTGAAATAACTATATTTGTTAGTTGTTTGGCCCCAGGGAGAAAGGGTTTATGGTATAGACCTCTATCGGAGGAGGATCCATGGCTCAGGCTCTACACAAACGCGCCACGACCACGCACGCCATCCGAGCGGAATTACAGCGATCGCA
>NZ_BMNW01000052.1 GCF_014646755.1 Pseudomonas asuensis
ACTCGCTTAGATGTAAATTTTAATACTTACTCTATAGGGAAGAATAGCCTCTCCCTCAATTATTGAGTTAGAGGCTATTTGAAGTCCACATTCTAATGTCCAACTTTCGGGGGTTAGTTCAGAGTTAGGGGCTGAATATTAATGGCAATGGGCTATCATGAGGTTTATTGTTATAGGTCTGGTGATATCCTTCCCCCCTAAAAGGATATGTATTCCGCTGACAAAACTCCTGCCCAAGCGCACAAATATTCTTGGCTGCGCTAATATCGCGATCATGAGCGACACCGCACTCACTGCAAACCCATTTTCTTATACGCGGCCCATTGACGCCTTTTGGTCCTCTTAGGGTGCCGCAAGCTGAACAGGTGCGGGTGCTGTATCCCTCATCTATTTCCTTGAAAACAACTCCAGCGTGAGCGCATTTGTGTTTAAGCATTATTTCCAGCTGGCTCAGCAGCAGCACGGATTTAGCCATCTTAATTTTGCGAGCTTTAAAGGGCTTACGTCGCCCACAATGATTGTGTCGTAGTTATCTACCGGCTTGCGGTTAAACTTATGCAATTCATTATTGCGCCGGTTGGCGATTTTGGCGTGAATAACCTAGGTGCGTTTCTTGTTTCGGCTGCGCTGACCGATGGCAAGCTTAGACCCCAGATATTGATAGAACTGCTGATTTTCAAGTTTGCTGCCATCGTTGCATTTTGCAATGCCTTTAGAACCGAGGTCGACGCTTACTTAGCCCCGTCCAAGACTTAGCTTAATATCGGTAGCAACCACAACATTGAAGTACCAGCTCCTGCAAGCGGCGACATTGAGCGAGAGTGGAGCTTGTATCCTGCCAGACCGTAGCTATCTTAAACCTTAAAACGGTGGCCGTTGTGGTAGACCTGCTTACTCTCTCAGCTTGCCGCACCGGAAATGGGGCTTCGAGTAGGCGTATGAAACAATCGTGTCCTGAGCTAATGGCCTCTAGCTGTTAACATAGTGTCCTGTGGGACCCGGCTTTTTTTGTGGGCAGTGGGGAGGCGCCCGCTTTCAGTAGTAAACGCATATTTTGAACAGCAGACGAGACCACTATAGGAAGCTAGGCTTCTACGCTATTCATCCTATGGATTTTCCAAGCGATCTGATGAAAGCCAAATTCAGCAAACAGACGACCTGACGAACACGTGGTCACAAGCCATTTGTGAAAAAATTAGTAATGTTTAGCAATTGGTCTAAAAAGTGTCTCATGATGAGACACTTTGATTTTAAAGGCAGTTTGCCGTACTGCTTAGAGATAGAGACGTAGTGATTGATCAATTGCTTTTTGTCATGAAAGATTACGAAGGGAAGCAAAGCTCCAAAGATACGTTCCTGATCAGCTGCAGATACCCAGCTGGCGTCATCATCAAGTGCTTCCAGCATAGCGCGAATCACATTATCTATGAGGTGAAGTATTGGTACAGGGTTTGGCCTCAATCATTAGCACTCTGACAGCCTGTGCCAGCCTAAATGACTAGAATGTTTGCGCTGATATTTAATTTTGCGCAGTTATAGCTGAGATGTCCACGCTGTGCTTGCAAAAGGATCAATAGTGTCCCTTATAAGGCAGATAATTGGCCCGCATCGAAATAGGCTCGATCGCTAACCCAGCCACTGTTAAAAACGCCTGCAATATATTCACCGTTGCGACAAGATCAATTCTCTATAGCGGTTATTGTCGAGCAAGGCGGTATGGTGCACTGCTTTAAATGCTTCAGGTCCGCTGTAATAGCAAACAGCTTCCTTAAAGCTCAGATAGGTTTTGATTGGGCTAAAACAGGCTTTTCGCCATTTCAGGCTTCGCTTCGCATTCCAAAGGCTTGCAGCGGGAAGCAGAGACTGTGTCAACCAGTGATAGCACTCTTGGCAGGACCAGGTAACTTTGTCAGAAGAGAATGGTAGCTGGATGCGTTCCAAAGTATCGCTATCTTATTGTCATCACACAGCTCTTCAACGGACCCTCCAAATAACATGGCCCTGTATCCTGAAAAAGAGTAGGGCATTAGCCGGTTAAAGGCCCTGTGAAATATATGCCATGTGGTGTTGCCGTTGTCTGTGTCATGAGCATTAGCGAAGCTTATGAGTACATCCTATACATCCTTCTCAACAGCACATAGTATAAACGGGGTGCCATGTCTTTGCACCACGAGGAAATTGTGCGCCTTCTACCTAGTGTGGTGTCTCGGAAGTTAAGCTCATAACCTTGGTCTACACTTGTTGATTCAAGCCTGTCGAGGAGTCCGAACATGAGAACTGGCCGCCCCGCGACACC
>NZ_BMNW01000053.1 GCF_014646755.1 Pseudomonas asuensis
GCCAATGGCATCCTGCGGAGCATCCTATGATCCGCGAAGCTCTCAACCAGGCAACAGGCCAGCTGCGCAAGCTGTACGACCAGGAGGTGAACGGTGCCAGTTACCCGGTCGCTACCTACAAGCTCACCGTGGACGGAACGGACATCAGCAACTTGATCGCGCCGCGCCTGATCAGCCTGGACCTGACTGATAACCGAGGACTGGAAGCTGATCAGCTCAGCATTGTCTTGAGTGATCACGATGGCCTGCTCGCTATCCCGCCTCGTGGTGCCAAGGTACGCCTCTGGCTGGGCTGGAATACCACCGGCCTGATCGACAAAGGCACCTATGTGGTGGATGAGACCGAGCATAGCGGTACACCGGATATCCTGAGTATTCGTGCCCGCAGTGCGGACCTACGCAAGACGCTGAAAGCGAAACGAGACGCCGGTTACACCAGCACTACGCTCGGGACGATCCTGCGCACCATTGCCACTCGGCAAGGCCTGACGCCAGTCATTGCCAAGGAACTCGACACGCTCCCAGTGCTGCAGCTGGACCAGACCGGCGAGTCCGACGCCAACCTACTCACCCGCCTGGGCGAGGATCACGACGCGGTGGCCACCGTCAAAGCGGGCCGGCTGATCTTCATCCAGCAAGGCAAAGGCAGGACAGCCAGCGGCGCGGATCTGGGCCATATCACCCTCACCCGCGAGGATGGCGACCAGCACAGCTACCTGCAGGCGGATCGGGAAAGCTACGAAGGTGTGCGGGCCTATTACTACGATGTAAACAGCGCAAAGAAACAGCACGCTATTGCCGGAGGCGGAGACAACCTCAAGGACCTGCGGCATACCTACAGCGACCAGGCCAGTGCTCTACGTGCAGCGCGTGCGGAATGGAATCGTCTGCAGCGCGGCACCGCCACCCTCACCTACCAGCTGGCTCTGGGCCGCCCGGATCTGATTCCCGAACTCAGCTACACCCTGATCGGCGTCAAGGCCGAGATCGACGCGATTATCTGGCATGGCGGCAACGTCCAGCACAGCCTCACCGCAGACGGTGGCTACACCACGCGCCTGGATCTGGAAGCCAAGCTACCAGAGGATCTGGTTTCGGATCTGTTTGAAAACGCTCAGGGCGACTACACCGGCGTAGTCGCGTACTACCGGGACAAGAAGACGGGCAAAGAGGTTGCGGTAACGGCAGGCGATCAGGCCAAGCCTAAGCGCTTGCACTACCTATACGCCAACAAGAACACGGCAAAGCGCGCCGTAGAGCGGGAGTGGAAAAAGATGCAGGAAGCAAAGGCAACGGAGTAGGCACACAAAAAAGTGCTTATACAGTGTTGTTAACTGTATCCATATACACTACCATTCGTCCGGCACTGGTTAGTTATACAGTGCTTTTGTGTGACAGGATCTACAAATGGAGTTGTTTGACTAATGTACAAGCATAACGGATTTAATGCAGATCCTGTAGACATAAAAGCCAAGCTTCATAGCTGGGCTATTAAAAGATCTATCAGTCATCTTTGGTTTTCTTATCTGCGGTTACGACAAGGCCGTGCAACATACGCCTTACTGTTTCCCTTTCAATATCTTCTAAATCACGGATATTGCAAAGAATCTCCTGCTCAACATGCGATAGTGCAGGAGTACCCTCCTGAATATATCGACCTGTTAAAACAAAGATTACGTCCACGCCTACAGCTGCAATTGCAGACAGATAACCCGTATCTGGATTGCCAGCATCTTTTTCGTAAATCACCTGAGTGTTCTTGCCTACGCCGCCTACTTTGGCGAAGTCGGTCTGGCTCATACCTAAACGTTTCCGTTCAGCTCTGAGTCGCGAACCAATGGTCATAAAATCGTGCCTTTTTGTTGACATTACCG
>NZ_BMNW01000055.1 GCF_014646755.1 Pseudomonas asuensis
GGGTTGTTCTGCAGGACAGAGGATGCTGCTGAGAGACGTTGAGAAAGCATGGTTTAGCCTCAGGGCCACTAGCGGAGCAAATATTCTAGACATTCGCGTGATAGAGCTAAGTGGTTAGGCTGGCTATCGGGTTCCCTCAAGGCAGGTTAGAGACGCAATTGGATGTTGTTATTAAAGTGTACTCCAGCGGTAACAGCGAGCAACTATCGTCTGGGTATAGCGATAAATAGTCAGGAGGACTTAAACGACTACACCGCCTATTCGCTACACCTAACGACTACGCCTAATCACCTGATTTTGCCCTCAAACTGAAAGATTCTTTCCTCTCGCAAGTGATGCCATTTAGTTAGCATTTGCTCATATACTCCTACATATATCGCTTAAATGCAGGCTTTCTGTCTTAATAAAGCATATTCATAGTGCTCTTTTAAGCGGCTTGAAAGATTAATGAAAACTGTTCGCATGTACATGCTGTATATAAATACACTTAGCCCTGTCGCTCAGATATCGTCATGCAAACCCACTCCATCACTATTTTAGGCCCGCTTTCGACCATGGATTTAACCCTCCCGCTTTACGGGTATCGCGTTCCGGCAGGCTTTCCCAGTCCCGCCCAGGACCACATCGAGGAACGCATATCGCTGGACCATCTGCTTGAGATCCAGGCACCCCATACCTACCTGGTGCGTGCCCATGGCGATAGCATGATCGGGAGTGGTATCTATGACGGTGACCTGCTGGTCGTTGATCGATCCGCTGATGCAGTACAAGGTGACGTGATCATTGCCGCTATCAACGGCGAGCCTGTAGTCAAGCGACTTGGCAGAGTTGGCGAAACGCTGGCGCCTCTCTCTGATAATCCTCTCTACCAACCCCGGCTGATCCTTGAAGGTGACGACCTTGAGGTGTGGGGTATTGTGCGGTGCAGTCTGTGGATTCATCGCGTTCATTCCTGATAAAATCTATTTCCTGTTCGCTTTCAATAGTTTCTATGCATCGCGCGCGAGTGTTCAGGCCTGATCTCAAACAAACGCCTATTGTTGTGCTCTCGAATAACGATTCCTGCGTAATTGCTCGTTGCGCCTTAGCCAAGAAATTAGAGATCAAGATGGAGCGCCCTATTTCCAGATCAGGGACGAGCTAAAACGCCTTGGGTTTCAAGTGTTTAGTGCCAATTAGGCGTTGTAGTAAGTTACGTGGAATGCTTTTTGGCAGAGAGCAGTGTTTTCAAGGTCTGGAGGCCAATCCATGGCAATCACAATTCGCTATCGCGCGGTATTTGGACCCGACGTCTATTAGGGTTTGTCTGAAAAGTCTTGTTACCGGCCCGATAGCTTCTTTTCCGCGTCTTGCCATTGAGGAAAATCAATAAGTTAGAGAGGTGCTTCAGGCCATTCATGATGGCAATTTAATATTTTTCAGACAGAGCCTAGTTGTTTGGTCCCAGGGGGAAGGGGTTTATGGTATAGACCTCTATCGGAGGAGGATCCATGGCTCAGGCTCTACACAAACGCGCCACGACCACGCACGCCATCCGAGCGGAATTACAGCGATCGCA
>NZ_BMNW01000056.1 GCF_014646755.1 Pseudomonas asuensis
GATCAAGGCCTGGACTGTGGCCAACCCGGAGCTGACCAATAACCTGGTCAAGGGCGCAGCTGTGGTCGCCGCCATTACTGCCGGCATGGGCACCCTCACCCTGGCCATTGCCAGCGTGCTCGGCCCGTTCGCGCTGCTGCGCTATGGCATGGGTCTGCTGGGTCTCAAGGGCTTTAGCCTGATCGGCACCCTGTTCCAGTTGGCTAGGTCCGCCCTGCCCCTGGTGGCCACTGGTATCCGTCTGGTGACGGCCGCTGCCATGGCCAACCCGATCCTGGCCCTTATTACCGGCATTGCCCTTGCCGCCACGCTGATCTACCAGCACTGGGGAACGGTCGGCCCCTGGTTTGCCTCGCTCTGGCAGGAGATCAAGAATGGTTTTAACGGCGGCCTGACCGGCATCCTGCAGTTGCTGGCTAACTTCTCCCCGATTGGCATCTTTTACAGCGCCTGGGCTGCTGTGCTGAGTTACATGGGAATTGAGCTGCCGGCCAAGTTCACCGACTTTGGCGGCATGGTGATTGATGGCCTGGTCAACGGCATTACCAACAACGTGGGCAAGGTCAAGGACGCTATCGTCAACGCCGCCGGCGGAGCTATTGACTGGTTCAAGGAAAAGCTCGACATCCACTCGCCCAGCCGCGTCTTTGCCGAGCTGGGCGGCTTCACCATGGCGGGCCTTGCGGTAGGTCTGGCCAAGAACGAAGACGGGCCACTTGCTCAGATGGCCGGCACGGCCAAGCGGCTGGCTGCAGCCGGTGCGGTCGCGGTTGGCGTAGCTACTGCCGCCACTCCGGCCATGGCCGGGATCAGCTTTGATGACCGGCCTCCGGTATCGCAAATTGCTACGCCCAGCATAGTCAGCCAGGACAGCTACGAAATTCACATCCACGCAGCTCCTGGTATGGATCCGCAGGCTATTGCTCGCATGGTTCGCGCCGAGCTGGCCAAGGCCAAGTCTGAACAATCCGCCCGCGGCCGCAGCAGCCTGCGAGACCAGGAGTAACCCGCCATGATGATGGCTCTAGGACGTTTTATCTTTAGCCTCTCTACCCTCGCCTACCAGGAGCTGCAACGGCAAACCGAATACCGGCACGCAAGCAGCTCGCGCGTCGGTGCCCCACCGGCGCGTCAGTTTGTGGGGCGTGGTGATGACAGCATTACCTTGCCCGGCTGGCTTGCGCCCGAGCTTACCGGCACTGCTGCCAGCCTTGACGTGCTGCGCTACATGGCCGAGTCCGGCTCGGCCTGGCCCATGATCGAGGGTACGGGTCGAATCATGGGGCTCTGGGTCATCGAAAGCATCAGCGAAACCAGGACGATCTTTTTTCGTGACGGTGCAGCCCGGCGTATTGAATTTACCCTCTCGCTCAAGCGCATCGACGACAGCCGCACCGACTTGCTCGGTGCCGGCATTGCTTCGGCCAATGGCATCCTGCGGAGCATCCTATGATCCGCGAAGCTCTCAACCAGGCAACAGGCCAGCTGCGCAAGCTGTACGACCAGGAGGTGAACGGTGCCAGTTAC
>NZ_BMNW01000057.1 GCF_014646755.1 Pseudomonas asuensis
ACGAAGGACAGGTTAACCAGGAACGTTTACCTAATGGCGATACCCGCTGTCACTACCAGGTTGCGCACGTACCGGGTGACCCGGACAACCCTTTTGAGGCAACCCTTGTGTTTGGTCGCAACAGCCAGCTCAAGGAGTTATCTGCCAAGTCTACCTCTAATCCTGAGCGTACATTTCCCACAACGGAATTCATGCCCAGGACGGATTCTAGACCTCTTGGCTCTTCTAATCTGGCAACGCTTCCCAATGAAACGCTGGATCGTATAGCAGGACATATTGCATCAAATGATCCCAACGGCGTCTTGGCTCTACGGCAGACCAACTGGCACCTGAATGCCATTGCAGATAGCCAGATCACACCGACACAACGTCTTCTGATAAACCAGGGCCAGACACTTGGCAACTTTAGCAAGACTGAAATAAAAAGTTTTCTTAAGCTATTACCCGCCAGGCAAGAGTTTGTTCTCCAACACGGGCCGCTGCTTAATAGCGTTGGTTATAGCTCTGGAATGATGATGGGCTTGGCTGCCCGACCCCGCGATAAACAAGATTTTGTTACGGGAAATGCCCAGACGCTCAAGGATGCTGGCTTCAGTGGGTTTAGGATATACCATGTATCAGAGCTTGATAATGATCGAAGAAACTTCGTTATGAACAACTTGGCGACGCTACTAGCCGCAGGTATGAATGGTGATGAGATTTACAGTTTGGCTCGGAAATCTGCTGATGTACGAAACGCAAGAGTACAAGCTCTGAGTCCAAGTGCATGATGTCGATGTCTACGCCGTTATAATTATACAGAAGTGTTCAACCGCTATGTTATTGCCGCGTTATATCCATCCATAAAGGCAATAGCTTGCTTAAGCTGACTCAAAAAGCGTAGCTAACTCAAAGCACTGAGTTAGCTACGCTTTAAAGCCCACTTCTAATGTCCAACTTTTTGGGGTCAGTTCACCCAAGCTGCAGGCTGCCGGGGGGCACGGTATTTGCCCGGCGCTACGGAGGCTCAGATCAACGCGCACCTGTGCAACGACGACGGGTCTTTGAGAACTCATAGGGAAGTCGCCCGCGCCCTGCACGCCGCCGGATTGGGGGCAGCCGCCACCCGCATCGTGGCCCAGCTGCAGGCTGCGCATAAACAGCAATAGTCTGGGTGACCCGCCGCCACTCCAGAGTCCGTTTCAGCCGGTCCGCTGGCTTCAAACCTCGCCCCTTGAAAAACCTGTCCAGGGCCAACGGCTGCTGGGCAGGTTTGCTGGAGGCCGGCGGGCTGCGGGAGATCGAAGTGGAGTCGGTGAGCAAAATGCTGACCGGCGGCACCTAGCACTACAGCTGCGGCAATGAGCATTGCTCGCATATTAAATACCTGTGCAACACGCGCCACTGCCGGGCCTGTCCGTCGTGCGGCAAAAAAGCCACCGATCAGTGAATCGCCGTCCAGAATAACCGCTTGCCCGACTGTGC
>NZ_BMNW01000058.1 GCF_014646755.1 Pseudomonas asuensis
GAACCCCGAAGGTTGTGTCCAACTTTCAGGGGTCAGTTCACTTCTTCTTCAGCAAGCTGACTCTCTTTACTCACCCACTCAGGCGCATCATGCGGTGTCTTGCGCTCAGCCTGGCCAACCAATTCGATTAGCTCGGCTGAAATGTCGTTAACCGGCAGGCAGAAGTCGACATCGGCGTGTTGAAGCGCACTGAGCGGCATACATGGCGCCTTGGCTTCCAGCGGAAGCCTGAACGATGGCTGTTCTGCCATAGGCCTTGATGGCCTGCAGGCCTACAGTTCCGTCATCAAGATTACCGGTAAGCAAGACGCCAATAGCATTCTGGCGAAACATCATGGCGGCCGAGCGAAACAATGGGTCAATGGCAGGGCGGGAGTAGTTTTCCTTGGGGCCGTAGGTAAGCTTGAGGGTGCCATGCTCGACCTGAAGATGCCGGTCCGGCGGTGCGACCATTATAACGCCTGGGACAATGGCTTCCCTATCCTGAGCATAGCGGACAGGCAGCGAGGACGACTCTTTTAAAAGCTCAGGCAGAATACTGTCGTAGGCGCCGATGTGCATGACGACCAAGACTGCAGCGGGAAAGTCGGCGGGCAGCCCTGCCAGCAAACATTTCAGCGTCCCAAGTCCACCGGTAGAGGTGCCAATCACGATAATGTTCATAGGCCCACCTTTTGTTTGTCCTGATGGGACAAACAAAAAGAGCACTTAGGTCGATAAAGAAGCGCTGAATGTCAGAGCGCCTATCGCTGATGGGTAAGCTGTATAGCTATTAGTCCTGGACTCATCATGGTTACAAACGGGACTATCTAATGGCAATCAGCGTATTAGATAAACGATCAAAGGAAACAGTATTAGCGCTGGAGGCTGTTGTTATAGATCTCCATGGCTTGATGACAAAAAAGCATTAGTCGCTCCAGCTCCCACGGTTTGGACAGAAATACTAACTGCTCCAATCTTGGTAGTCAGCCCTTGCACAGTAAGCAGATGAAAGAATGATATGTAGGTTCGGACAGGCACTAGAGGCAAGACAAGCTAGGTCTGCTCCGTCTAAACGTCCCGGCATACGAATATCCGAAACCAGTAGCGAAACCTCGTTGAGGTGCTGTTGCAGGTAGGCTCATCCTGCATCAGCAGTTGAAAATACAGCGACAGAAAACCCCTCTATTTCCAAAACATCTCGAACCAATTCGCGTATGAGCTCTTCATCTTCACAAAGGAGAGCGGTAGGAGGAGCGGTGCTATTAGGTCTCAGCATAGTCATAAGAAGGCTTTCAGGCGGGAAAGCCATTAGCGTCATGACTAGGTGCTAATCAAGCTTGTTCCTTTCTTCCGACCAGGCAGCTGCCTTGTACAAGTTAAAGGCAAGATTCAGTACAAGAATCTAATCATGTACAGCTATTTTGAAGTGCTCTTAATCATGCGTACTTCGTTGCGCTGTAGCCATTAGGGTATACC
>NZ_BMNW01000059.1 GCF_014646755.1 Pseudomonas asuensis
AACTTTTGTCTTAACTCACGGCCAGACGCTAAAGGCCGCAGGCTATTACGGTTATGCCATGAACGACTTGGCCGCACAGCCTGCCGCCGAGCGAGATGTAGTGGTCAACAATTTCCGGACACAGAATTGAGTTTTTCCTCGGCCAGCGCTGGTGGTAAGCCTGCGTTGAACTGATGCGGCCGTTGCCAGTTGTACCGCTGCATTAGGAACCGACCGATATCCTGTTGGGCAAGTGAAGCACTCATATACCCCGTGGTCGGTACCCACTCTGTCTTCAGGCTGCGAAACAGCCGCTCCATCGGAGCATTGTCATGGCAGTTTCCGCGCCGGCTCATGCTCTGCTTGAAGCGATAACGCCAGAGCCGCTGACGGAAGCTCCGGCTGCCGTATTGGCTGCCCTGATCCGAATGAAACAGCACATCCTGTGGCCGCCCACTTAGCTCATAGGCCATGTCCAAAGCCTTGATCACCAGATCGGCATCAGGCTTTGACGAAAAAAACCAGCCCACTACACGGCGAGCGAAAAGATCCATCACCGCAGCTAGGTAATGCCATTGGCCTTGGGCCCATACATAGGTGATGTCGCCGCACCAGACCTCGTTCGGCGTCGATACGTTGAACGCTCGATCCAATACATTCGAAATCTCTGGCCGCTCCACCGTGGCCTTCTTGTAGGCATGCGAACCGGGTTGCTTGCTGATCAGGTTCATCTCAGCCATCAACTTGCGCACCTTGAATCGTCCGATCTCGATGCCGTCTTCTCTCATAGAGAGCATGATGCTTCGACTGCCCGCTGCGCTGCGACTTTGAGTGAATAGCTCGTTTACTCGACTGCGCAAAACCAGTCGTTCAACGTCCGGAGATCGGCGCTTACGACAGTGCGCGTAATAGCAGGAACGGGGGACTTCAAATACCGAGCACAACAGATCAACAGGCTCTTCAGCACGAAATTGATCAATCAACGCGAACGCTCGTGCTCCTCGGCCATCAAGAGCGCGGTGACCTTTTTTAGGATCGACTTCTCCCGCTCCAGCCGATTGATCCGGGCTTCCAGTTCCTGGATTTTTTGCTGCTCAGGGGTCAGCGCTTTACTGGTTGGGGTAATGCCGTTTCGCTCCTCTTGGAGCTGGTTTACCCATCGACGCAGGGCCGATTCAATCAACCCAAGTGAACGGGCCGCTTCAACATGGCTGTAGCCCTGATCGAGCACCAGGCTGGCGGCCTCTCGCTTGAACTCGGGTGTGAACGTACGGCGTTGCTTGGTCATCAGACACCTCTCTATGGCAAGTATTCTCGCCTTAAATGAGTGTCCGGATTTAGTAGACCACTACAATGACTCCCTTGAGGTCCTCTCAACGTGAGT
>NZ_BMNW01000060.1 GCF_014646755.1 Pseudomonas asuensis
CAGCGCTTTCCAGGTAATCTCTGACGACCTGGCGTTTGAAGTGAAGCGAGTACTTCGCCATAAAGAACCCCGAAGGTTGTGTCCAACATTCGGGGGTCAGTTCAAGCAAGGGCTTTGTTTAGCGGAACCTTGGTAGGAAATTATGAGCATGTATTTGTAATGCTTACCTCCGGGCAGAGAATCGATCTTAATGAGGGCCAGCCAGACGTGATGCTGTTAGGTGAGCGGGCACATGTTATCGATAATAGCCCTCTACATACCGACTATCGCGAGTCCCTTGCATCGTGCCTGCCACGCGTAAAACGATGGGCGGGTTGGGTACTGAATGAATATGCGCTTGCCCAGTGTGCTGCTGCGTCTCCTGTGTTCAGTGCCAAAATTATGGAGACCCAGGTTTCTTCTCAGCTGTCAAAGTAGCACTTTTCTCACGTATACACTGACGGAAATGGCACTAAGGTTTGGGATCTTATAACATCAAGGTAAGAAGCTGTTTGAGTCGCTAAGGGTAACCTAATACAGAAAACTTGATTTAATACGCTTATTAGAGCGTATTAAAGTATACGTTCGGCCATGTGTCATCTACCCAACCTCGAAAAGTGAGGACATGGTGTGCACTTAAATTTAGGTGGGCACCAGTTCTAGCTTTTTAAGCGGGTATTTCATGCAGCCGACACGCCGTTCGTATTCCAAATCCTTCAAAGCCCAGGTCATTCAAGAGTGCGCCCAGCCCGGAGCCTCGATTGCCAGCGTCGCCCTCAACCATCGCCTCAACGCGAACCTCGTCCACAAGTGGATTCGGGTGCAAATGCAGAACAGCATGGCGCTTCAACCTGCATTTATCCCGGTGCCTATGCAATCAGTGGCGCAAGGATCTGCGAATATCATCGTTGAAATTCAGCACCCGCGCGGCACGGTCAAAGTGAACTGGCCGACTGAAAGTGCTGCTGCCTGCGCCGCACTCCTTCGAGACCTGTTGCGATGATCCGCATCGATGCCATCTAAGTTCTGTATGAAAAATATCAGATGTCCAAATATGAGCTATCTGAACTGACTGCTTAACCACTTGATTTTACGTATCGAAAAGAAGCCCAAAATGAATCGATAAGCAGGTGAATAGAATTTTCAGACAGAACCTAGCTGTTTGGTCCCAGGGGGAAGGGGTTTATGATATAGACCTCTATCGGAGGAGGATCCATGGCTCAGGTTCTACATAAACGCGCCACGACCACGCACGCCATCCGAGCGGAGTTACAGCGATCGCAGGATTCGATCGCGACGCTGAGTAAGCGCTACAACTTAAATCCCTAGGCGGGCCC
>NZ_BMNW01000061.1 GCF_014646755.1 Pseudomonas asuensis
TGAACGAGCCCCATAAAAGACAGGACACCGTTCCCCCCCTTTAAGATAAGGGATAGGCAAACGGGTATGTTTATGACTAACAGCAACGATAAGGGTGGTGATCTGCTCGGCCAGGAACGTCGACGTCGCTGGAGCACCGATCAGAAGCTGGCCATGGTTCGCGAGAGCCTTGAGCCCGGACAAAGTGTTTCCGTGGCGCAAGCTTTACCAAGACGGAAGCCTGTCGGCGGTCAGTGCTGGTGAGGCTGTGGTACCGGCCTCCGAGCTGAACGACGCGCTCAAGCAGATCCGCAAATTGCAACGCATACTGAGCAAAAAAGCGATGGAAGCGGAAGTCCTCAAAGAGGCCGTGGAGATCGCCCGGTCGCGAAAATGGATTGCGCACTCACCCTTGTTGCCGGGGACGACCAGTGAAACTGGTCAGTAAATGTCTCGGTTTGTCGCGCTCGCAATTAACGGTTCGAATCAAGCAATCGGTATCGCCCAAAACGCGGCGACCCCGGCTGGTGAACGATACGGAGCGGGTTGCCGAGATCAAGCAGCAAGTCAGCGAGCTGCCCAGCTATGGCTACCGTCGCGTCTGGGGTTTGTTGCGCCGCGAGCGTGAAACCCACTCGCTAGCCCCGATCAATGCGAAGCGGGTTTATCGAGTGATGCGCGACCACAACCTGCTGTTGGCGCGACGCCTCAAGCAACCGGGCGTACCGCGCCGGCATAAAGGCCGTATCGCTGTTACCACCAGTGATACCCGCGGTGCTCTGACGGCTTCGAATTCCGCTGTGATGATGGTGCAAAGTTGAGCGTGACCTTTACCTTGGACTGCTGTGACCGCGAAGCCATTGGTTGGGTCGCCAGCCCGACAGGCTACAGCGGCAATGACATCCGAGACTTGATGCTGGAAAGCGTGGAGAAGCGATTTGGTGATCAACTGCCGAGCACGCCGGTGCAATGGTTGAGCGATAACGGCTCGGCCTATATCGCCGAGCAGACACGGCAGTTTGCCCGCCAGATCGGCTTGCAGCCGGTGACCACACCCGGTGCGCAGCCCGCAGAGCAATGGCATGGCGGAGAGCTTCGTGAAGACGATCAAGCGAGATTACGTGACGCACATGCCCAAACCTGATCGAGAAACGGCGCTGCGCAATCTGTCGATTGCCTTCGAGCATTACAACGAGCAGCATCCGCACAGCGCTTTGAAATATCGATCCCCGAGAGAATTCAGGCGCTTGGCAGCAGCATCAATTTAACGGAGAGTTGGTGTCCGGTTTGGTAGGGGCAAGTCCAC
>NZ_BMNW01000062.1 GCF_014646755.1 Pseudomonas asuensis
AGACTGAGGAGGTACGTGGTTTCGTTTTGGAGAACGGCGAGAAACTTCATAAAGCAGGCCATAGCGCTATCGACATGCGAGCGCTAGCTATAAGGCCTAAAGAATGAACTGACCCCCGAAAGTTGGACACATTAGCAAGGCTTTAACTCAATGACAGAACTAGAGGCTTATCCTTTCTGTACGGTAGAGATTGGGACTCACATTAAGAGAACCCCAAGGGAGTCATTGTTTTACCCTTTTGTTTTTAAATCCTCTATCACAGCCTGTCGCTCTTCTTCAGGCTTTTTGGCTACCGCTCGCATGTCGTAGGGGCTATGGCCTGCTTTATGAAGTTTCTCGCCGTTCTCCAAAACGAAACTACGTACCGCTTTAATCTCTTCGGCTAAAATTCGCATGGCATCGGCGTTATGGCCTGCTGCGTGAAGGGTCGCGCAATGCTCCACAACGAAATCACGTACCGCTTCAGGCTCTTCGGCTAGCTCTTGCATGGCGTCGACGTTATGGCCTGTTTTATGAAGTTTTTCGCAGTTCTCCGAAACGAAACCACGTTCCCTTTCAGGCTTGGTGGCTAGCCTTACCATGTCGTAGGGGCTACGGCCTGTTTTATGAAGTTTCTCGCCGTTTTCCAAAACGAAACTACGTATCGCTTCAGGCTTTTTGGCTAGCGCTCGCATGTCGAAGCCGTCATGGTCTGCTGCGTGAAGGGTCGCGCGATGCTCCAAAACGAAATCACGTACCGCTTTAGTCTCTTCGGCTAGAATTCGCATGTCTTCGGCGCTATGGCCTGCTGCGTGAAGGGTCGCGCCGTTCTCCACAACGAAACCCCGTACCGCTTCGGACCTTTCGAGCAAGTCTTTTATATCGGCTTTGCTAAAGCCAATGTCTCCGAGACGCTGGCCATGATTTATCAAAAAGCGTTGTGTCGGTGTGATATGACTATTTGCAACGGCATTCAGGTGCCAGTTGGTCTGCCGTAGAGCCAAGACGCCGTTGGGATCATCTGAGGCAATATGCCCTGCTATACGATCCAATATTTCATTAGGAAGCTTTGCCAGATCGGAAGAACCAGGAAGTATAGACCTCGCCTCGGGCGTGAATTCCGTTGTGGGAAATGTACGCTCAGGATTAGAGGTAGACTTGGCAGATAACTCCTTGAGCTGGCTGTTGCGACCAAACACAAAGGTTGCCTCAAAAGGGTTGTCCGGGTCACCCGGTACGTGCGCAACCTGGTAGTGACAGCGGGTATCGCCATTAGGTAAACGTTCCTGGTTAACCTGTCCTTCGT
>NZ_BMNW01000063.1 GCF_014646755.1 Pseudomonas asuensis
AAAACCACCCTGCGCTCGGCCCAGTGGTTTGGCAATGCCGACAAGAACGGCTTTATGTACCGCAGCTGGATGAAGAACCAGGGTATCCCGGACCATGAGTTTCAGGGCAAACCCATCATTGGTATCTGCAATACCTGGTCGGAGCTGACACCCTGCAATGCGCACTTTCGCAAGATTGCCGAACATGTAAAACGCGGCGTCTATGAGGCTGGCGGCTTTCCCGTTGAGTTTCCCGTTTTCTCCAATGGCGAATCCAATCTGCGACCCACCGCCATGCTGACCCGCAATCTCGCCAGCATGGACGTAGAGGAAGCCATCCGCGGCAACCCGGTCGATGCCGTGGTACTGCTGACCGGCTGCGACAAGACCACCCCTGCGCTACTGATGGGCGCCGCCAGCTGTGATGTGCCCGCGATCGTTGTGACCGGCGGCCCCATGCTCAACGGCAAGCATCATGGCCGCGACATTGGGGCCGGTACGATTGTCTGGCAGATGCATGAAGCCTACAAGGGTGGACTGATTGACCTGAACGAGTTCCTGTCTGCCGAAGCTGGTATGTCCCGCTCGGCCGGTACGTGCAACACTATGGGTACGGCATCTACCATGGCCTGCATGGCTGAAGCGTTGGGCACCTCGCTCCCGCATAACGCCGCGATCCCGGCCGTGGATTCTCGTCGTTATGTGCTGGCGCACCTCTCCGGCATGCGCATCGTGGACATGGTTCATGAGGACCTGCGCCTGTCAAAGATCCTGACCAAGCAGGCCTTTGAAAATGCCATCCGGGTTAACGCCGCCATTGGTGGCTCGACCAATGCCGTAATCCACCTCAAGGCCATTGCTGGCCGCATGGGAGTGGAGCTGGATCTGGATGACTGGACACGCGTAGGCCGTGGCACGCCTACTATTGTTGACCTCCAACCTTCCGGGCGCTTCCTGATGGAAGAGTTCTATTACTCCGGCGGCTTGCCTGCTGTAATTCGCCGTATGGGTGAAGCCAACCTGCTACCCAACCCTGATGCGCTGACAGCCAATGGCAAATCCCTCTGGGAGAACTGCGCTGATGCCCCTATCTATGGCAAGGATGAGGTTATTCGTACGCTGGATAATCCGATTCGCCAGGACGGCGGCATCTGTGTACTGCGCGGTAATCTGGCGCCCAAGGGGGCTGTACTCAAGCCTTCGGCTGCTACCGCTGAGCTGATGCAGCATCGAGGCCGTGCGGTAGTCTTTGAAGACCTGGAGGACTATAAGGCGCGTATCGTTGATCCAGACCTGGA
>NZ_BMNW01000064.1 GCF_014646755.1 Pseudomonas asuensis
AGCGAAAGCCAGCTCAAGAGCAAGATCGAAGCCACCACCCAGGCCTACAAACGCCAGCAGGAACGGATGAAATCGGTCGCTGCGCAGCAGGAGCGGCTGGGCCAGATGAAGCAGTCCTATGAAAAGACCAAGGGCGTAGCCGGTTCAATGGCCGGATCCGGTGCCGGCATGCTGGCTGGTGGTAGCGGTATTCTCTATGCCGGCAGCAAGCTCCTGGCTCCAGGTCTGGACTTTGATGCCAGCATGAGCAGGGTTCAGGCGCTGACTCGCCTGGACAAGAACTCGGGCGAGTACAAGGCACTGCGCAAGCAATCCCGAGACCTGGGCGCGTCAACGCAATTCACTGCTGGCCAGGCCGCCGATGCGCAAGGGTATCTGGCCATGGCCGGCTTTAATCCCAAGGCCATTCAGGATGCCATGCCCGGTATGCTGGATCTCGCCAAAGCCGGTGGCTCGGAGCTGGCCGACACGGCTGATATCGCTTCCAACATCCTGACCGGCTTTAAGCTTCAGGCCAAGGATATGGGACAGGTGGGGGATGTCCTGGTAGGCACCTTTACCCGTTCCAATACCGACCTGCGGATGCTGGGCGAGACGATGAAATACGTCGCCCCGGTCGCTGCCTCGCTGAACCAGCCGCTGGAAGTGGTGGCTGCCATGGCCGGCAAGCTGGGTGATGCCGGTATTCAGGGCAGCATGGGCGGGACCGCCCTGCGCGGCATCCTCTCCCGTCTGGCCGCACCGTCCAAGGCCGCCTCCAAAGCACTCGACCAACTGGGCGTCAAAGCCAAGGATGCCAAGGGCAACCTGCGCTCGCTGCCGGATATCCTGGCCGACCTCAGCCAAAAGACCAAAGGTATGGGCAATGCCAAGGTCGCAGGGCTGTTCAAGGACATTGCCGGCGAGGAAGCCGTCAGCGGATTACAGGTGCTAGTCGAGCAGGCCGGTAAAGGCGAGCTGCAGGCGTTTATCAAAACGCTCAAGGCCTCCAGTGGCGAAGCTAGCAAAACGTCCAAAGTCATGGCCGACAACATGCGTGGCGACCTCGATGGGTTAAGCAGCGCCTGGGAAGACCTGGGCATTCAAATGGAAGAAGGCCAGGACGCCCCCTTACGAGGCTTCATTCAAAATCTCACGGGAGTGGTCGGCAAGATCAAGGCCTGGACTGTGGCCAACCCGGAGCTGACCAATAACCTGGTCAAGGGCGCAGCTGTGGTCGCCGCCATTACTGCCGGCATGGGCACCCTCACCCTGG
>NZ_BMNW01000065.1 GCF_014646755.1 Pseudomonas asuensis
GCCCTCCAGACCAAACCCGGTGACGCCAGTCACTGGAGTACTCGCCAGATGAGCAAAGCCACAGGCATCTCGCCTGCCAGCGTGCAGCGCATCTGGCATGCATTAACAGCGGTGCGAGCAACCCGAGCCTCTTCTGGCGCCGGGAAAAAGGGGGGCCAGAAGAACCGCCAGATCATGCATTAGGCCGCAGTCGAGGCGGTCTGACCACTAAGATACATATGCTCTGTGATGCCAACGGGGTACCTCTGCGCTTTGTGCTTTCGCCGGGTCAGGTCAGCGACATCTCAAATGCTCAAGCACTTCTGGATCAAGTTCGCATCCCCGGCAGGGCAGGCCGGCCTCGTACGCGCTGCAGCTGGTTGCTGGCAGACAAGGGCTATGATGCCCAGCACTTGCGCCAGTATTGCGACCGTTACCGGATGCAGCCTGTGATTCCGCTACGAACCATGAAACGCAAGCCCAAACCGGGACTGCCTCGACTGTTCGACCGCCCAAAATACCGGCAACGGAACATCATTGAGCAGATGTTCGGCTGGCTGAAGAAGAATCGTAGGATCGCTACTCGCTACGACAAGCTGGCAAGAAGTTTTGCCGCCATGGTCACGCTGGCTTGCACGCTGCGATGCCTACGGCAGTACTTTTCGTACAGAACCTAACCTTCTCGGACGCAGCATGGGCTGCCCCTGAAACCTACTACGATGCCAAGCACTTCCTGCGTAATGACATCTATGCTGACCAGAACAATGGTCCCAAGGCATCATACCGGGGTGCCTCTAGAGCGCTCCAAAGCAAGGCAGCCGAAATAGCCTCATCCGGTCGTTGAGCCGTACCGATAAGCACAGGATCAGGCCATTGGTGGGCCCCGCTGAGGGTCAACTAACCCTGGCAAGCGGTCTGAACGTGCCTGGCGTACCAGCTCTTCAAACTCCGGCCGTTGAAAGGTCAACGGCTGCTAGGTAAGTCTGCTGGAAGGGTCTGTAGCAGTGGCAGGCCTGTGGTCTCTGGCACCGCTTGCACTGTGTCCTGCTAGAAGAGTTGCGTGACGCGGATAGCCTAGATTTAAGCCGAGTCAATATAGATGACGCCAGCGTATCTAGCCCCCGGAGGCCTATGTACACGACGGATCGGGGCAAGCTTGGCAGCAAGCATAGGGTGTCACCTGTTCACGATGATGGGCCTGGGTATAGCCATAGCGTTTACCTACCTGAGCGGGTGTGTAAACGTGACGTTTGACCTTTAACCGTACGATGC
>NZ_BMNW01000066.1 GCF_014646755.1 Pseudomonas asuensis
ACGCACTAAAATAGCTGCGTTTTGACCTATTCGGGCTGTTTTTGCATGGGTCCGACGGGATGCTCGGCGATTCCTCACTAATACGCCGCTACTTCAGACCGTCCTTAGGCGCCTATTAAGACGCTTTTATCTAGGTTTAGACAGACGCATTCTATGTAAAATCCTAACAGCTCTAATATGGTGAATCACAACTACTTAGGATAATTAAATGGTGCTTAACTAAAAGAGATTTTGCGTAAATCACTGACGTTAAGCATTACGATTCCCTTTAGAGTAGCCAAATCCTTCAAGCACTTATTAATTCCGCTCGTGATTCATCACATTAGTGATGCCCTGAGATCATTTTTTAGGTTTATCAAAATTCTCAACATTAGCCATATAAGCGTTTACTAAAAGCTGTTGAGGATTCAACGAGCCGCCCTCCACTGCTCCTTTTACATTATTCTTCAAGACCTCCCCAACTCCTCCAAGTCCACCGGCTATGGTGTTGCCAATCCCGGCATCACTATTTCCGATGCCCTTTAAAACTTGACCAAGCCCCGGAACGTATTTTAGATGTTCCCCAGCACTGGCTATCTTATCCTTGAGTGAGCCCTTATCATTTTCATTTGGTTTTACTGACTCATTACCAAACGTTATAGGCTGCTGGCTCTGAGTACAGCTGAAGGCGATGCTGCTGTCGTTTTTTGCTGGTGATTGTTGCTGCAGTGGCGAAGCTTCAGGAATTTTAGCAGACTCTTCTGGTAGAGCAGGAGATGATCCGGTTGAATCTATACGCATAAAAGATGCCTCAGCGAATAATAGAGAGTGCTTGTTTGTGCGAATGCCAAACTAGGTGGCATTTGGAAGTAATTGGTTCCACTCTCAGTGACTGTATGTGGGTCGGCTGGGCGGTGACCATCCTGATGTGGTAAATCTCAGCTAACATTGCGGCTCCTCTCAGAGAGGAGCCGCAATGTTAGCCAAGCCATTAGATCGTAATTGCAAAGGAAAGGACTGGAAGGCTTCTTCTGTCTGAGTTTGGGCGGCATTTTGAATGTAGCAAGCCAGGCCTTACGTAGCACCTCCACACTTGTATGTCAGTGTATTTTGGCTCCTATCATTAATCTGCGGCATCACGGATTTTTTAAAGTGCAACCCTTTTGCGACGCTCACTTTCCTCTGATCTGAATTCCAGAATATTATTCATTGAAAATTTCATTGCGCAGTCCCGAAGAGTCTCTAGAGAGCGCTTAAT
>NZ_BMNW01000067.1 GCF_014646755.1 Pseudomonas asuensis
AGCGCTTTCCAGATAATCGCGAATGACCATGAGTTTGAACTGAAGCGAGTACTTCGCCATAAAGAACCCTCGAAGGTTGTGTCCAACATTCGGGGGTCAGTTCAAAGGTTGTGTCCAACTTTCGGGGGTCAGTTCAAGCTAGAGGCTATTTTTCCCTATACAGTAAGTATTAAAAGTTACATCTAAGCGAGTTTTGGGAAGACATTGTTTTATCCATCTGTTTTCAAAGCTTCTATCAAAACCTTTTGCTCTTCTTCTGACAGGCCTTGCCCAGCAATCTTGGATCGTGGACACAGGCCGCGCGTAGGCATTAGCTGTTTGATGTGAGATTTTGCAGGACTGCTTCGCGCTTGACGGCAGGCTGTCTGGCCAAATCGTTCATGGCATAACCATTATAGCCTGCGTCCTTTAGCGTCTGGCCGTGGGTCAGGACAAAGGTTTGCCCGGCGGCAGGCAATCCGGCCAAGCCGTTCATGGCATAACCGTCATAGCCTGCGTTCTTTAGCGTCTGGCCGTGGGTCAAGACAAAGGTTTGCCCGGCGGCAGGCAATCCGGCCAAGCCGTTCATGGCATAACCGTCATAGCCTGCGTTCTTTAGCGTCTGGCCGTGGGTCAGGACAAAGGTTTGCCCGGCGGCAGGCAATCCGGCCAAGCCGTTCATGGCATAACCATTATAGCCTGCGTTCTTTAGCGTCTGGCCGTGGGTCAGGACAAAGGTTTGCTCGGCGGCAGGCCGTCTGGCCAAGGCGTTCATGACATAATGGATATAGCCTAAGTCTCTTAGCGTCTGGCCGTGGGTCAGGACAAAGTTTTGCGCGGCGGCAGGCAATCCGGCCAAGCCGTTCATGGCATAACCGTCATAGCCTGCGTTCTTTAGCGTCTGGCCGTGGGTCAGGACAAAAGTTTGCTCGGCGGCAGGCCGTGCGGCTAAGTCGTTCATGTCATCACCATTATAGCCTGCGTCCTTTAGCGTCTGGCCGTGGGTCAGGACAAAGGTTTGCTGGACGACAGGCCGTTCGGCCAAGCGGTGCATTTGATCAACTGTATAGCCTGCATCCTCTAAGGCCTGCCCATTCTTCACCAGGAACTGCTGCCGTTGAGAGAGCGTTTTTTCGGCAATGTCTTTCATCTCGCGACTGGTTTGCCGTAATGCCAGATCAACACCTGTGCCGTTTTTACCGGTGTATTGGGCGATATGTAGCTTAAGCTCAGCGGGGAGATTTTGCAGGTGGGAAA
>NZ_BMNW01000068.1 GCF_014646755.1 Pseudomonas asuensis
TATGAGTACCTTGAATGCCTCAAGCCAGCTTTGATTATGAAGACAACGAGTGCGACCTGCTCGACCGGGTCCAGCAGCGCAAAGGATTAACCGACCGAAACCAGGCGGCGGAATGGTTAGTTAAGGCTCGCTTGCGTCGAGCTGCAATAAAGCTCACAGGCCGTAACCGAGCCCTGTATGAAGTGTAAGAAGGAGGAACCCATGAACCCAATCAGAACGCCTGAACGACGGCAGTAGCGACTGCCAACCAACGCCAGGCCCTGCAGTATCAAAGGTTTACGAGAATGATGTCCGTACCTGAAGAATTAGGCCTTTACGCCACCGCTTCCGCCTCGCTGGGAGCTGATCGACCATGGAAGCAACGGCCATGAAATGCCCTAGCTGCCGTGAAAAGCTCCGTATGCGCACAACTGAAGAGGAGGCACCATGCTTCAAGAATGTATGGTACGAGTGCACCAACTTCGATTGCGGAGCCACGTTCAAAGGTCATCAGACTATCGTTCACCAGATCCGGCCGTCTGCGCTGGAGAATCCTTATCACGTAGTGCCCATGGCTCCAACCGTGACCGGGAAGCTCAAGCCCAAGATCCCGCAGGGCTCCACCAAGCCAGCCTCGCTGGATAAATCAGGTCTGGAGCAGCGTCCATGAATATTCAGCCCCCTGAAAACTATCTGGACAGCATGCAGGCCGCTGCCCTCTCCTTCCTGATCCGCCATCAAGCCGAACACCTGGGCAACACTGACCAGTTACTCATGCGCGCCGTGATTCATCTGAACGAGCGGTTGCAGGTGCCGGAGCACACGGCTAAGCGCCTGGTTGACCGTGCCTATTCCGAACTCAAGCCCGAACCCGAGCATCGCTACCTGGACGTAGACAGCAGCACCGGCCTGGTCGCTGTGCTGGTCGATCCGGAATCAGGTCGGCGTTACCGAATACCCATAGCGGAAGTCTTCGCGGCCTGTATCGACGATCCGGATCTGCCGCCTAACCCCAGCTCAACTCACTAATACCAGCCCATAAATCTCAATGGGTTTGGGGAAGCTCTGCCCGCTGTACAAGGAAACGTTATGCAAACCGCTCAAAACACCGCTGCAAAGGTCCTGCAGCGCAAAGGTAAAACGCCTCGAATACCGGCCGATTCACCGGCCTCTGCGTTTTACCTCCCAGTGTCCAAGCGGGGTAAGCCACTGCCTGATCGGGACAAGACTAATGTCGCCAGGCTGTCCGA
>NZ_BMNW01000069.1 GCF_014646755.1 Pseudomonas asuensis
TAGCCCTTAGGAAAGGCTTTGAGCCCCTTGTCTCCCACCTGCAAAACCTCCCAGCCGAGCTTAAGCTGGATATCGCTGGGTACACCGGCAAAAACGGCCAAGGCCCTGAGTTGGCGTTACGACAAACCAGTCACCAAATGAAAGATATTGCCGGAAAAATGCTCTCTCAACGGCAGCAGTTCCTGGTGAAGAATGGGCAGGCGCTAGAGGATGCAGGCTATGACGGTGATGACATGAGCGCCTTGGCCGAACGGCCTGTCGTCCAGCAAACCTTTGTCCTGACCAATGCCCAGACGCTAAAGGCCGCAGGCTATAGCGGTTATGTCATGAACCGCTTGGCCGCACAGCCTGCCACCGAGCGAACTTTTGTCTTAACCCACGGCCAGACGCTAAAGGCCGCAGGCTATAGCGGTTATGCCATGAACCGCTTGGCCGCACAGCCTGCCACCGAGCAAACTTTTGTCTTAACTCACGGCCAGACGCTAGAGGCCGCAGGCTATAACGGTGATGCCATGAACGACTTGGCCGCACAGCCTGCCACCGAGCGAACTTTTGTCTTAACCCACGGCCAGACGCTAAAGGCCGCAGGCTATAACGGTTATGCCATGAACCGCTTGGCCGCACAGCCTGCCACCGAGCAAACTTTTGTCGTAACTCACGGCCAGACGCTAAAGGCCGCAGGCTATAGCGGTTATGTCATGAACCGCTTGGCCGCACAGCCTGCCACCGAGCAAACTTTTGTCGTAACCCACGGCCAGACGCTAAAGGCCGCAGGCTATAACGGTTATGCCATGAACGGCTTGGCCGCACAGCCTGCCACCGAGCAAACTTTTGTCGTAACCCACGGCCAGACGCTAAAGGCCGCAGGCTATCACGGTGATGCCATGAACGACTTGGCCGCACAGCCTGCCGCCGAGCAAACTTTTGTCTTAACTCACGGCCAGACGCTAAAGGCCGCAGGCTATGACTGTAATGCCATGAACCGCTTGGCCGCACAGCCTGCCACCGAGCAAACTTTTGTCGTAACTAACGGCCAGACGCTAAAGGCCGCAGGCTATCACGGTGATGCCATGAACTTCCTGGCCGCACAGCCTGCCGCCGAGCAAACTTTTGTCTTAACTCACGGCCAGACGCTAAAGGCCGCAGGCTATTACGGTTATGCCATGAACGACTTGGCCGCACAGCCTGCCGCCGAGCGAGATGTAGTGG
>NZ_BMNW01000070.1 GCF_014646755.1 Pseudomonas asuensis
TCGACGATCTTGGCAACCACGCCGGCGCCTACGGTACGGCCGCCTTCGCGAATTGCGAAGCGCAGACCTTCTTCCATGGCGATCGGAGCGATCAGGGTAACAACCATCTTAACGTTGTCGCCCGGCATTACCATCTCAACGCCTTCTGGCAATTCACAGTTACCAGTTACGTCAGTAGTACGGAAGTAGAACTGAGGACGGTAGCCCTTGAAGAAAGGAGTATGACGACCGCCTTCTTCCTTGGACAGCACATACACTTCGCACTCAAACTTGGTGTGCGGCTTGATAGTGCCCGGCTTAGCCAGAACCTGGCCACGCTCTACGTCTTCACGCTTGGTACCACGCAGCAGCACGCCTACGTTCTCGCCTGCACGACCTTCGTCAAGCAGCTTACGGAACATTTCAACGCCAGTGCAGGTAGTCTTAACGGTGTTCTTGATGCCGACGATCTCGACTTCTTCCTGCACCTTCACGACACCACGCTCAACACGACCGGTCACCACAGTACCGCGACCGGAGATGGAGAACACGTCTTCGATTGGCATCAGGAACGGCTGGTCAATGGCACGAACCGGCTCAGGGATGTAAGCATCCAGAGTCTCTACCAGCTTACGCACAGCAGAAACACCAATTTCGTTATCATCCTTGCCATTCAACGCCATCAGCGCAGAACCTACGATGATTGGAGTATCGTCGCCTGGGAAGTCATAGGTGTTCAGCAGATCGCGAACTTCCATTTCTACCAGCTCGAGCAGCTCAGCGTCATCAACCATGTCGGCCTTGTTCAGGAACACGACAATGTAAGGAACGCCTACCTGACGGGACAGCAGGATGTGCTCACGCGTCTGAGGCATGGGGCCGTCAGCAGCCGAACAAACCAGGATAGCACCGTCCATCTGCGCAGCACCGGTGATCATGTTCTTCACATAGTCAGCGTGGCCAGGGCAGTCAACGTGAGCGTAATGGCGAGAGGCCGAATCATACTCAACGTGGGAGGTGTTAATGGTAATACCGCGCGCTTTTTCTTCCGGAGCGTTATCGATCTGGTCGAAGTTACGTGCAGAGCCACCCCAAGTTTCAGAGCAAACCTTGGTCAGGGCTGCGGTCAGCGTTGTCTTACCATGGTCGACGTGGCCGATGGTGCCGACGTTGACGTGCGGTTTGTTACGTTCAAATTTTTCTTTAGCCA
>NZ_BMNW01000071.1 GCF_014646755.1 Pseudomonas asuensis
TCGCCATGCTGCTGAAAAGCCGCAACCCAGGCGCGGACTAGGCTTCTCTCCACCTGGTGCCGATGCGAAACCCTGCTGAAGCCATCAGCGCTTTCCAGGTAATCCCTAACGACCATGAGTTTGAACTGAAGCGAGTACTTCGCCATAAAGAAACCCCCGAAGGTTGTGTCCAACTTTCGGGGGTCAGTTCACTTTCGGGGGTCAGTTCAAGCTAGAGGCTATTTTTCCCTATACAGTAAGTATTAAAAGTTACATCTAAGCGAGTTTTGGGAAGACATTGTTTTATCCATCTGTTTTCAAAGCTTCTATCAAAACCTTTTGCTCTTCTTCTGACAGGCCTTGCCCAGCAATCTTGGATCGTGGACACAGGCCGCGCGTAGGCATTAGCTGTTTGATGTGAGATTTTGCAGGACTGCTTCGCGCTTGACGGCAGGCTGTGCGGCCAAGCGGTTCATGACATAACCGCTATAGCCTGCGGCCTTTAGCGTCTGGCCGTGAGTTAAGACAAAAGTTCGCTCGGCGACAGGCTGTGCGGCCAAGTCGTTCATGGCAAAACCGTGATAGTCTGCGGCCTTTAGCGTCTGGCCGTGGGTCAGGACAAAGGTTTGCTCGGCAGCAGGCCGTGTGGCCAAGCGGTTCATGGCATAACCGTGATAGCCTGCGTCTTTTAGCGTCTGGCCGTGGGTCAGGACAAAGGTTTGCCCGGCGGCAGGCAATCCGGCCAAGCCGTTCATGGCATAACCGTCATAGCCTGCGTCTTTTAGCGTCTGGCCGTGGGTCAGGACAAAGGTTTGCCCGGCGGCAGGCAATCCGGCCAAGCCGTTCATGGCATCACCGTCATAGCCTGCGTTCTTTAGCGTCTGGCCGTGGGTCAGGACAAAGGTTTGCTCGGCGGCAGGCCGTCTGGCCAAGGCGTTCATGACATAATGGATATAGCCTAAGTCTCTTAGCGTCTGGCCATTCTTCACCAGGAACTGCTGCCGTTGAGAGAGCGTTTTTTCGGCAATGTCTTTCATCTTGCGACTGGTTTGCCGTAATGCCAGATCAACACCTGTGCCGTTTTTACCGGTGTATTGGGCGATATGTAGCTTAAGCTCAGCGGGGAGATTTTGCAGGTGGGAAA
>NZ_BMNW01000072.1 GCF_014646755.1 Pseudomonas asuensis
GCTATTTCGGTGCACTTATTTCAATTCAAGTCCAAACGCCTCATTGAGCGGTGCTCGTGTGCCGGGCTGTAGGCCATGCCGACTGATCCCTTCGTTAACCGCGCGTTCGAGCCCAGCGGGACGAGGATCAGTCGGATCAGGTCGGAGCTGCGACCAGGTCTGGCCCTGTTGCTCCAGATGGCACAGGAAGCGATTGATCTTTGAACGCTTTTGTTGACTTAGGCTTTGTGGCAGCGAAGTCATGACCAGTTGATGCTCGGCAAGGGTGGGCTTAAGTATCACCCGTCCCGATTGGGCTACCAGCACAAGCCCAAACTCCCTGTTGAGCGATGATCGTGTGCCGGGCTGTAGGCCATGGTTATTGATCCCTTCGTTAACCGCGCGTTCGAGCCCAGCGGGACGAGGATCAGTCGGATCAGGCCACAGCTGTGACCAGGTCTGGCCCTGTTGCTCCAGATGGCACAGGAAGCGATTGATATGTGAGCGCTCTAGTTTATTTAAGCTTTGTGGCAACGAGGCCATGAGCTGACTATGCTCGGCAAGGGTGGGCGTAAGCCTCACCTGTCCCGATTCGCCTACCAGCACAAGCCCAAACGCCCTGTTGAGTACTGCTCGTATATGACTATGTAGGCCATGCTGACTAATCCCTTCGTTAACGGCGCGTTCGAGCCCGGCGGGACGAGGATCAGTCGGATCAGGCCACAGCTGTGACCAGGTCTGGCCCTGTTGCTCCAGATGGCACAGGAAGCGATTGACCCTTGAGCGTTCTTGCTGACTTAGGCTTTGTGGCAACGAGGCCATGAGCTGACTATGCTCGGCAAGGGTGGGCGTAAGCCTCACCTGTCCCGATTGGGCTACCAGCACAAGCCCAAACTCCCTGTTGAGCGATGATCGTGTGCCGGGCTGTAGGCCATGCTGACTAATCCCTTCGTTAACGGCGCGTTCGAGCCCGGCGGGACGAAGATCAGTAGGGTCAGGTCGGAGCTGCGACCAGGTCTGGCCCTGTTG
>NZ_BMNW01000073.1 GCF_014646755.1 Pseudomonas asuensis
GTAACTGGCACCGTTCACCTCCTGGTCGTACAGCTTGCGCAGCTGGCCTGTTGCCTGGTTGAGAGCTTCGCGGATCATAGGATGCTCCGCAGGATGCCATTGGCGGAAGCAATGCCGGCACCGAGCAGGTCGGTGCGGCTGTCGTCAATGCGCTTGAGTGAGAGGGTAAATTCAATACGCCGGGCTGCACCGTCACGAAAGAAGATCGTTCTGGTTTCACTGATGCTTTCGATGACCCAGAGCCCCATGATTCGACCCGTACCCTCGATCATGGGCCAGACCGACCGCGAGGCCTGCCATGGTGAAGCCTCCCAACTGGGCAAAGACGCGGCTGGGCGAGTGGATGTCGAGCTTTTCCTTGAACCAGTCAATAGCTCCGCCGGCTGCGTTGACGATAGCGTCCTTGACCTTGCCCATGTTGTTGGTAATGCCGTTGACCAGGCCATCAATCACCATGCCGCCAAAGTCGGTGAACTTGGCCGGCAGCTCAATACCCATGTAACTCAGCACAGCAGCCCAGGCGCTGTAAAAGAGGCCAATCGGGGAGAAGTTAGCCAGCAACTGCAGGATGCCGGTCAGGCCGCCGTTAAAACCATTCTTGATCTCCTGCCAGAGCGAGGCAAACCAGGGGCCGACTGTGCCCCAGTTCTGGTAGATCAGCGTGGCGGCCAGGGCGATGCCGGTAATTAGGGCCAAGATCGGGTTGGCCATGGCAGCGGCTGTTACCAGGCGGATCCCGGTGGCCACCAGGGGCAGGGCGGACCTAGCCAACTGGAACAGTGTGCCGATCAGGCTAAAGCCCCTAAGACCCAGCAGACCCATGCCATAGCGCAGCAGCGCGAACGGGCCGAGCACGCTGGCAATGACCAGGGTGAGGGTGCCCATGCCGGCAGTAATGGCGGCGACCACAGCTGCGCCCTTGACCAGGTTATTGGTCAGCTCCGGGTTGGCCACAGTCCAGGCCTTGATC
>NZ_BMNW01000074.1 GCF_014646755.1 Pseudomonas asuensis
CCGCAGCCTGGGTATGGCTGGCCACTGCGCGTATCCTGCTCAATAGACTGGCGTGAAAGGTTTTATTTTGTCTACACCCTCTTAATCGACATTTCAATAATTTCCCCAATGAACGCAGGCAGATAATGCTGCACGCCAGCGATAACAGGGCTCGGTGAGTATCAAGCTTGTGCTTGCCTATATCAGCTAACCAAAAATCGGTTTTGTTGGCAGCTCTTATCTATCCATGATTTGGATGATCAGGCCTTTCATTATGGCTACCCTTAACACTACGCACCTCCCAAGCTGCTCCGGTTTTTAAGCGCTTCGAAGTGTTAATCCGTGAGCTGGAGCGCAGCGAGCTACTGATTATTGCCACGCCAATGCACCGCTTTACCGTACCTGCCTCGCTAAAGCTGGGGTTGATCATGTTGTGCGCATCGGGCGCACCTTTGAAGCCAGACCGGAGCAGAAGTTAGGCCTATCAAAGGATCGTCTGTCTACGTGACCGTCAGATCTGGTGTAGAAAGATATGGGTTATTCAGCATACTCAACTATGTTACATTGGTCGCTCTGCCCTGCTAACGTAAACACGCCACTATTTGGTAGCGTATACACACCGATTTAAGACGTGACCTTACCGCTCTTAAGGGGCTGCGCCATCGGATGGGAGCTCGTCATTGCCGTTAAATCTTGCAGCGCTAGTAACCCAATAGTAAGTTATCAAGACCGTTTTCAAGGCCAATGTTGGCAAGACGCCTGTGAACTAAAACGGACAGTCTTACCTCTCAGAAATAGTTGTCTTTTAAGATTATTATTAAGCTGAGCTATCAAGAGGCTTAATCACTAGTTTTTTATAAAGAATGTGAACGAGCCCCATAAAAGACAGGACACCGTTCCCCCCCTTTAAGATAAGGGATAGGCAAACGGGTATGTTTATGACTAACAGCAACGATAAGGGTGGTGATCT
>NZ_BMNW01000075.1 GCF_014646755.1 Pseudomonas asuensis
GCCTCGCTTAAACAGCTGCAGGAGCATATAAAGGATTATCTGTGGGCGTATAACAGCGCTCGTCCATTGCGCGCCTTGAAAGGGCAAACACCGATTGGCTTTATCCTCGGGCAATGGCATAAACAACCACAGCTCTTTTTAACCGATCCTAACCCCTTCTTCCCGGGACCTAACACCTAGCGTGGTGAATCACAAACACGTTTAATTAGTTCCTGCGAAAAGCCCGTGCTGCCCGACCTACCGAAGCCAGGACTTCACCAGCGCTCCTACTCCAGCGGGAGAGAGCCTCGGGTTCTAGTTGTAAGTAGCCAGGTAATGGTTAATAGACTGCTCAGGATCGCTTACGCTGGTATGTGATTGCCGCTTGATCCATCTCTGGCTAAGGGTCGAGAAAAAGCGTTCTACCAAGTTTAGCCAGGAAGCCGAGGTTGGGGTGAAATGCACCTGATAACGAGGGTGTGCGGCTAGCCAGGCCTTTACCTGATCGGTCTTGTGTACCGTATAGTTGTCCATGATCAAGTGAAACGGTAGGTCAGTACAGATCTCTTCATCAATAGCCTTCAAGAACTCCACAAACTCAGCGCTACGATGACAACGCTTGAGACGCCCGATCACTTCGCCTGTGGCAACATCCAGCGCAGCAAACAATGACGCTGTGCCAAAGCGCTGATAATCCTGTGTTCGAGTTACGGGATGGCCTGGTGCCAAAGGCAGACCTGGCTGGGTTCGATCCAGGGCCTGGATCTGGCTTTTCTCATCAATACACAGCACCAGAGCCTTATCCGGTGAGTTCAGGTATAGCCCAACGATGTCATGAACTTTATCGGCGAAGTTCGGGTCGTCCGATAGCTTAAAGGTTCGTCCAGAGGCGGCTTGAGCCCGAATGCATGCCAGATGCGCTGCACGCTGGCAGGCGAGATGCCTGTGGCTTTGCTCATCTGGCGAG
>NZ_BMNW01000076.1 GCF_014646755.1 Pseudomonas asuensis
CAACAGGGCCAGACCTGGTCACAGCTCCGACCTGACCCTACTGATCCTCGTCCCGCCGCGCTCGAACGCGCGGTTAACGAAGGGATTAGTCGGCATGGCCTACATAGTCATACACGATCATCGCTCAACAAGGCGTTTGGACTTGTACTGGTAGGCGAATCGGGACAGATGAGGTTTACGCCCACCCTTGCCGAGCATAGTCAGCTCATGGCCTTGCTGCCACAAAGCCTAAGTAGACAAGAACGCTCATCGATCAATCGTTTCCTGTGCCACCTGGAGCAACAGGGCCAGACCTGGTCACAGCTCCGACCTGATCCGACTGATCCTCGTCCCGCCGGGCTCGAACGCGCGGTTAACGAAGGGATCAGTCGGCATGGCCTACAACCCGGCACACGATCATCGCTCAACAGGGCGTTTGGACTTGTACTGGTAGGCGAATCGGGACAGGTGAGGCTTACGCCTACCGTTGCCGAGCATAGTCAGCTCATGGCCTCGTTGCCACAAAGCCTAAACTCCAACGATCGCTCATCGATCAACCGTTTCCTGTACCGCCTGGAGCAACAGGGCCAGACCTGGTCACAGCTCCGACCTGACCCTACTGATCTTCGTCCCGCTGGGCTCGAACGCGCCGTTAACGAAGGGATCAATAACCATGGCATACAGAGCAGCACACGAGCAGCGCTCAACAGGGCGTTGGGGCTTGTACTGGTAGCCGAATCAGGACAGGTGAGGCTTAAGCCCACCCTTGCCGAGCATAGTCAGCTCATGGCCTCGTTGCCACAAAGCCTAAACTCCAACGATCGCTCAAATATCAACCGTTTCCTGTGCCATCTGGAGCAACAGGGCCAGACCTGGTCACAGCTCCGACCTGACCCTACTGATCCTCGTCCCGCCGCGCTCGAACGCGCGGTTAACGAAGG
>NZ_BMNW01000077.1 GCF_014646755.1 Pseudomonas asuensis
CACCCGTCCCGATTCGGCTACCAGCACAAGCCCCAACGCCCTGTTGAGCACTGCTCGTGTTTGACTAGGTAGGCCATGCCGACTAATCCCTTCGTTAACGGCGCTTTCGAGTGCGGCGGGACGAGGATCACTGCGGTCAGGCCACAGCTGCGACCAGGTCTGGCCCTGTTGCTCCAGATGGCACAGGAAGCGATTGACCCTTGAGCGTTCTTGCTGACTTAGGCTCTGTGGCAGCAAGGCCATGACCAGTTGATGCTCGGCAACGGCAGGCCGCTGTAGGGCGCGGCCGTTACGGTTAGGCTCAAAAGAGCCTTGCAGTAGAGCAGCCCCTACATCCCTTAAGCCAGAGGCTGCCAGACGTGGTGAGCGCGGGTAAGGGCTTTGGCGCACGGCCTCCCGGGATGACGAATGGCGGATAGGACCAGTACTAAACGGCTGAACTATCTCCGAGTCGCTGTACGAAGGTGCTGTGGCCAGGATATTGATCGATGCGTCGAAAGCAAGCGCAGAGGTGTAGGCCTCCTGAGCATTACCTTGAACTTGCGTTAACGGTCTTTGGGCAACCCTTGTATCTGTAGCCAAGTGAGTCGCAATCGGCTGTTGCCCCGATAGCGCAGGGTTGTTTTCGGCTCTGGGTCCAGGCAAAGAGACCGATTGAGGAGTCGAGCCCGCGCTTAACCCGGTCAGCGTGATGTCTGCGATATAGTAGTGGCTCTGCTCGTTGCCTTTGACGCACAGGGTGAGTTCGGCAGGGCCTGTCTCCCGGGAGTTCATGGGTCCCTTATAGACGGCCGCTCCAGGCTGGAGCGCGTGGAGTTTCAGGTTACCCCCACCCAGGCTTCGCTGGGCAAGCTGTGCCAAATGCTGACGTTGCTTATGGTCGGGATCGTGCGGATCAGGCTGGTCCTGAACATGCT
>NZ_BMNW01000078.1 GCF_014646755.1 Pseudomonas asuensis
TTAACCGCGCTTTCGAGCGCGGCGGGACGAGGATCAGTCGGATCAGGTCGGAGCTGCGACCAGGTCTGGCCCTGTTGCTCCAGATGGCACAGGAAACGATTGATCATTGAACGCTTTTGTTGACTTAGGCTTTGTGGCAGCGAAGTCATGACCAGTTGATGCTCGGCAAGGGTGGGCTTAAGTATCACCTGTCCCGATTCGCCTACCAGCACAAGCCCAAACGCCCTGTTGAGCGATGATCGTGTGCTGGGCTGTAGGCCATGCCGACTGATTCCTTCGTTAACCGCGCGTTCGAGCGCGGCGGGACGAGGATCAGTAGGGTCAGGTCGGAGCTGTGACCAGGTCTGGCCCTGTTGCTCCAGGTGGCACAGGAAACGGTTGATATTTGAGCGTTCTTGTGGCGTTAGGCTTTGTGGCAACGAGGCCATGAGCTGACTATGCTCGGCAAGGGTGGGCTTAAGCTTTACCTTTCCCGATTCGGCTACCAGCACAAGCCCCAACGCCCTGTTGAGCACTGCTCGTGTATGACTATGTAGGCCATGCCGACTAATCCCTTCGTTAACGGCGCGTTCGAGCCCGGCGGGACGAAGATCAGTAGGGTCAGGTCGGAGCTGTGACCAGGTCTGGCCCTGTTGCTCCAGGTGGCACAGGAAACGATTGATTACTGAACGCTTTTGTTTACTTAGGCTTTGTGGCAGCAAGGCCATGAGCTGATTATGCTCGGCAAGGGTAGGCTTAAGTATCACCCGTCCCGATTCGCCTACCAGTACAAGCCCAAACGCCCTGTTGAGCACTGCTCGTGTTTGACTATGTAGGCCATGCCGACTAATCCCTTCGTTAACCGCGCGTTCGAGCGCGGCGGGACGAGGATCACTGCGGTCAGGCCACAGCTGCGACCAGGTCTGGCC
>NZ_BMNW01000079.1 GCF_014646755.1 Pseudomonas asuensis
CTTTGTCCTGACCAATGCCCAGACGCTAAAGGCCGCAGGCTATAACGGTGATGCCATGAACGACTTGGCCGCACAGCCTGCCGCCGAGCAAACTTTTGTCTTAAATCACGGCCAGACGCTAGAGGCCGCAGGCTATAGCGGTTATGTCATGAACCGCTTGGCCGCACAGCCTGCCACCGAGCGAACTTTTGTCGTAACCCACGGCCAGACGCTAGAGGCCGCAGGCTATAACGGTGATGCCATGAACGGCCTGGCCGCACAGCCTGCCGCCGAGCAAACTTTTGTCGTAACCCACGGCCAGACGCTAGAGGCCGCAGGCTATAACGGTTATGTCATGAACCGCTTGGCCGCACAGCCTGCCGCCGAGCGAACTTTTGTCTTAACTCACGGCCAGACGCTAAAGGCCGCAGGCTATGACGGTGATGCCATGAACGACTTGGCCGCACAGCCTGCCACCGAGCGAACTTTTGTCTTAACTCACGGCCAGATGCTAGAGGCCGCAGGCTATAACGGTGATGCCATGAACGACTTGGCCGCACAGCCTGTCGCCGAGCAAACTTTTGTCTTAACTCACGGCCAGACGCTAAAGGCCGCAGGCTATAACGGTTATGTCATGAACCGCTTGGCCGCACAGCCTGCCGCCGGGCGAACTTTTGTCTTAACTCACGGCCAGACGCTAAAGGCCGCAGGCTATAACGGTGATGCCATGAACGACTTGGCCGCACAGCCTGCCACCGAGCGAACTTTTGTCTTAACTCACGGCCAGACGCTAAAGGCCGCAGGCTATTACGGTTATGCCATGAACGACTTGGCCGCACAGCCTGCCGCCGAGCGAGATGTAGTGG
>NZ_BMNW01000080.1 GCF_014646755.1 Pseudomonas asuensis
AAATTTCCAGAACCCTTATTAGTCACCTGTACGCTTGACCCTGCTCTGAACGTAAGCAGGCTTCTGATGGGTGACCTAAACGGCCGGGTCTATTGCGACGCTCATCTTGAGACGCCCCACCCAGCCGCAGCGTCGACTTCAGCAGGGCCATCCTTGGCGGCACCGCCTGCTCAACGCCCGATGCCTCAAGCCAGTCAGAGGCCGTTACTGGACGCCCAGGCTCGCGTCAGGGCTGCCACCGGCTCGCCACCTTTAGCCACGCAAGCGGCCTCTCCCCGTCAAGAGCCGCCTACGTTCTTCGCCCATGCGGCGGGTTTAAGCCTTGCTATGCCTAAGCCTGTATCGCTGCCGGCTCAAGCTAGCCTACAGGCTCACGACACCGCGGTAATTAACCGTGAGCAGGGCGTGAAAACACCGAAAGGTGGGCATTTACGTCCGGAGATCAAGGCGCAAATAGCCGACCTGTATGGGCAAGGTAAAGGGCCAGTAGAGATAGCTGAGCAGATACCCGGATTGACAGCACAACAAGCTAAGAATGCTTTAGCACGTATTAGTGGTACTAAGGATAATAACTCTGTTAAGCGAGCCCGGGAGCTCACGGGCAACTCTGATGCTACGGCAGCTGATTACAACAGAATACAGGAAGCTAAGCGTGCCCAGAAGCTCACAGGCGACCCCGAGGCTACATCGGCTGATTACAAGAGAATGCAGGACGCTAAGCGTGCCAAGAAGCTCACAGGCGACCCCGAGGCTACATCGTCTGATTACAGAAGAATGCAGAACGCTAAGCTTGCCCGGGAGTTCACGGGCAACTCTGATGCTACGGCAGCG
>NZ_BMNW01000081.1 GCF_014646755.1 Pseudomonas asuensis
GCCCATGCGGCGGGTTTAAGCCTTGCTATGCCTAAGCCTGTATCGCTGCCGGCTCAAGCTAGCCTACAGGCTCACGACACCGCGGTAGTTAACCGTGAGCAGGGCGTGAAAACACCGAAAGGTGGGCATTTACGTCCGGAGATCAAGGCGCAAATAGCCGACCTGCATGGGCAAGGTAAAAGGCAAGCGGAGATAGCAAAGCAGATACCCGGATTGACAGTAAAACAAGCTAAGAATGCTTTAGCACGTATTAGTGGTACTAAGGATAATAGCTCTGTTAAGCGAGCCCGGGAGTTCACGGGCAAGTCTGATGCTACGGCAGCTGATTACAAGAGAATACAGGACGCTAAGCGTGCCCAGAAGCTCACAGGCGACCCTGAGGCTACATCGGCTGATTACAGAAGAATGCAGAACGCTAAGCGTGCCCGGGAGCTCACGGGCAACTCTGATGCTACGGCAGCGGATTACCATAGAATGCAGAAAGCTAAGCGGGCCCAAGAACTCACAGGCAACCCCCATGCTGCGGTAGCGGATTACCACAGAATACGCAGAAAGGCGCGAAGGGAAGGCCTAACTTATGAGCAGGTCGTAGAGGCAGAAAAGCAAACTTCCAAGTCATGACTTTTGCTGCCCATGGTCAAAAATAGCGGGTGTGGGTTCTTCTGATGCAGAGGCAGGTTACGACAGCAACAGTAAGCCTGCCTAAGCGGTTTTCCATTATAACGCAGAGTACTTCTCGGACGGTTGAGGCATCGGCTAATTGCGTTGGTACGTTTACATACCTTAAGGGCTCAATCGTCGAGGTCTCTC
>NZ_BMNW01000082.1 GCF_014646755.1 Pseudomonas asuensis
TCTGAAAAATCGATTTGCTAGGCTATCCTGTCTTTTCCGAACGGAGAGCAGAGATGACGGGCCGTTACGCGTTAGACGATCAAGCATGGGCGCTGATTCGCGATTTGGTTTCTCACAGGCAGCAGCGGGGGCGGCGCCGCAAGGATGATCGCCTGATGCTTAACGGCATCCTTTGGGTGTTGTGCTCAGGGGCGAAGTGGCGCGACCTACCCGATCACTTCGGCGCCTGGCAAACGGTCTACCACCGTTTCCGTATCTGGCGAGACCGCTTGTTGTTTAAGACTCTGCTCAAACGGCTTCATGTGGAGCTGAGGCAGGACGGTCGTATTGATCTAGGCACCTGGATGGTTGACTCAACCTCTATCCGTGCAACGCGTGCCGCTTCAGGCGCTCCTAAAAAAGGGGTAACCAAACGCTGGGACGCAGCTGTGGCGGGCTGACAAGCAAACTCCATCTCGCCTGCGATACACAAGGCATGCCCTTAAGCTTTACTGTCTCGCCTGGGCATCACGCTGATAGCCGTTACTTTACAAGTGTACTGGATAAGGTTTGTCTGCCCTCTCCGCCAGGTCGACCTATCAAGCGGTGCCGTACAGTTCTAGCAGATAAAGGATATGACAGCCAGTCGCTACGTCAGTACTGTGATCGCTTAAGGATCAAGCCTATTATCCCGTTACGCCAGATGCATCGGCGCCCTAGGACAGGCTTGCCCAGACTGTTTGACCGCCCCGCCTATCGTAAGCGCAATGTTATCGA
>NZ_BMNW01000083.1 GCF_014646755.1 Pseudomonas asuensis
GTCCGAATGCAGGAGCGGAGCCTCGTTGCGTCTTAAGCGCTTGAAGGCTTTGCCCATCATGTCTCGAACCATGTCGAATACCGGTCGCCTAGCCATCTCATAGGTTATGATCTCTCGGTTATAGAGGTCCAGTACCGGTGACAAGTAGAGCTTTTGGCCACCGAGGTTAAACTCGGTAATGTCTGTCACCCATCGCTCGTTAGGCCGCTCGGCTGAGAAATCGCGATTGAGCCGGTTAGGAGCAGCCCTAGACGTTGAGCCTCGGTAAGCTCTGTACTTGCTGCGTCGTCTAATGGATGACTTCAGTGCCAAGATACCCATCAAGCGCTGGATGGTTTTATGGTTTATCCCAGTGCCTTGGTTACGGATGGCAGCAGTGATACGGCGATAGCCATAGCGGCCTTTGTGTCGCTCAAAAAGCGTCTTGATAGTGCTTTTGAGCCCGGCGTACTTATCAGCGGCAGCTAATGCATTGGATTGGTAGTAGAAGGTACTGCGAGCCAGCCCTGCTGACTTGAGTAGGCAGGCCAAAGGATAGTGCTGCCGGAGCGCTATCACTATCTGCGTTTTCTCACGGGTGCTAAGGGTTGTCGGCGTTGAGCCAAGGCTTCGAGCTTTTTTCAAGTAGGCATTCTCCAGCTGCAACCTCACGACCTCGTTGGTGAGTTCTTGTTGGGTACGCTGGGCATCATTTGAACCATTGAGCGTTTCGATGACAGACGCGTTGCG
>NZ_BMNW01000084.1 GCF_014646755.1 Pseudomonas asuensis
TCTATCGGAGGAGGATCCATGGCTCAAGTTCTACACAAACGCGCCACGACCACGCACGCCATCCGAGCGGAGTTACAGCGATCGCAGGATTCGATCGCGACGCTAAGTAAGCGTTACAACTTAAACCCCAAGACCGTGATCAAGTGGCGTAAGCGTGACTCGGTTGAAGATCAGCCCATGGGACCTCGGGAGCCACATTCGACCTCCCTGACTCTGGCTGAAGAGGCCGCTGCGATTGCGTTCCGGCAGAAGACGTTGCTGCCTCTGGACGATTGCCTGCATGCCTTGCAGCGCTTTATACCGGGGCTTTCGCGCTCGGGCCTGCATCGGCTCTACCAGCGACACGGCATTAGTAACCTCCCGCGCTCAGCTGAGCCGGTACGTGAGAAGAAAGCCTTCAAACGTTATCCGCTGGGCTATCTGCATATCGATATCACCGAGGTGCGTACCGCAGAGGGCCGAGCCTATCTCTTTGTGGCGATCGATCGCACCTCGAAGTTTGTCTATGCCGAGTTACATGAGCAGATGATGCGCAAAGATGCGGTCGACTTTTTGGAGGCCACGCTTAAGACGTTACCTTATAAGGTGCATACGGTACTCACCGACAACGGCATTCAATTTGCCAAGAAGATCGGTACTGAACGCTACCGGGCCCATCCTTTCGATGTGATCTGTTATCGGCACGGCATTGAACATCGGCTAACCAAGCCCTTCCATCC
>NZ_BMNW01000085.1 GCF_014646755.1 Pseudomonas asuensis
AGCGTAGTGGCGTCAAAGCCAGTGCTCAGGTCAATCGAAATCACTTCGTTGGTGCCAGTGTTCGCGCCTACCTGGAACTGCATGGTACCGGCAGAGCCGTCCAACAGCTGCTTGTCCTTACCAAAGGTGGTAGTGGAAGAGATACGGCTCAATTCTGAAGTCATTGCGCTGAATTCAGCATTCAGTGCGTTACGGTCTTTTTCGCTGTTGCTGTCGTTACGGGACTGCAGAGCCAGTTCGCGCATACGCTGCAGGATGTTGGTGGACTCTTGCAGAGCACCTTCAGCAGTCTGAGCGATAGAGATACCGTCGTTGGCGTTCTTGACCGCTACGTTCAGACCACGGATCTGGCTGGTCAGACGGTTGGCGATCTGCAGGCCGGCGGCGTCGTCTTTGGCGCTGTTGATTTTCAGGCCAGAGGACAGGCGCTGCATGGAGCTGCTCAGGCTGTCGGAAGCACGGTTCAGGTTCTTCTGAACAGACAAGGAGGCAACGTTAGTGTTTACGGTCATAGCCATGATGAGATACTCACAAAGTCATTTGATTGATACCCCGGCCTGGCGGTTGCCTCAGTGGCCTGGAGAACCTACGTTTAAGTTATCGGCGCTTGCTCAATTTGCTTTAGGAGAATTCTCTTCAGTGTTTCCTAAGCAGTTGGCTAACTTCGCCCC
>NZ_BMNW01000086.1 GCF_014646755.1 Pseudomonas asuensis
CAGCGACTACATGTCTGAGCTTTGAATACAGCCGTGTTATGGTGAATGGAGGTACAAGCACTACCGGGTGATACCTTAATAGGCTGAAAAGACTCCCTTGCTAAAGTCTAGAAGAAACAAGCAAAATTATACCGTGGGATTTTGCTTTTCTGCTTCTACGACCTGCTCATAAGTTAGGCCTTCCCTTCGCGCCTTTTTGCCTATTCTCTCGTAATCCGCTACCGTTGCGTTGGGATCGCCTGTGAGCTCTTGGGCACGCTTAGCGTTCTGTATTCTATGGTAATCAGCTGGCGTAGCCTTGGGGTCGCCTGTGAGCTTCTGGGCGAGCTTAGCTCTCAGCATTCTATGGTAATCAGCCGATGTAGCCTCGGGGTTGCCTGTGCGCCTCTGGGCAAGCTTAATTCTCTGCATCCTATGGTAATCCGTTGCCGTGGCATTAGGGTCGTCCATGAGCCTCTGGGCAAGCTTGGCATAGCTCTTCTTGCGATTACCGCCCATAATCTGTATAGCATTCTCAGCTTGTCTTGCTGTCAATCCGGGTATCTGCTCAGCTATCTGCGCTGGCCTTTTACCTTGCCCATGCAGGTCGGCTATTTGATTCTTGATCTCCGGAAGTAAATGCCTACCGTTGGGTGTTTTCACACCCTGCTCACGGTTAACTACCGCGGTGT
>NZ_BMNW01000087.1 GCF_014646755.1 Pseudomonas asuensis
CGCGGTAGTTAACCGTGAACAGGGTGTGAAAACACCCAACGGTAGGCATCTACGTCCGCAGATCAAAGCGCAAATAGCCGACCTGCATAGGCAAGGTAAAAGGCCAGCGCAGATAGCTGAGCAGATACCTGGGTTGACAGCAAGACAAGTTGCTAACGCCATACAACTTATGTTCGGTAATAAGAATGAGAGCTATGCCAAGCTTGCCCAGAGACTCATGGACGACCCTAATGCCACGGCAACGGATTACCATAGGATGCAGAGAACTAAGCTTGCCCAGAGGCGCACAGGCAACCCCGAGGCCAGGCCAACTGATTACGAGAGTATGCAGAGAGCTAAGCGTGCCAAGAAGCTCACAGGCGACCCCAAGGCTACGCCGGCTGATTACCAGAGAGTGCAGAACGCTAAGCGTGCCCGGGAGCTCACAGGCGACCCCGAGGCTGCGGCAGCGGATTACCACAGAATAGGCAAAAAGGCGCGAAGGGAAGGCCTAACTTATGAGCAGGTCGTAGAAGCAGAAAAGCGAAATCCCACGGTATAATTTTGCTTGTTTCTTCTAGACTTTAGCAAGGGAGTCTTTTCAGCCTATTAAGGCATCACCCAGTAGTGCTTGTACCTCCATTCACCATAACACGGCTGTATTCAAAGCTCAGCCATGTGGTCGCTG
>NZ_BMNW01000088.1 GCF_014646755.1 Pseudomonas asuensis
ACGATTATCCATGCCCCTAGCTCGACGAAGAACCAAGACGGCAAGCACGATCCCGAGATGCATCAGACCAGGAAAGGCAATCAGTACTACTTCGGCATGAAGGCGCATACTTTACAAAGCCAAGCGCAAGATCGAGAAAGCCAAGACCCAGGTACGTGCCAAGGTCGAGCACCTGTTCGGGTGATCAAGCGCCAGTTTGGTTACACCAGGGTACGTTTTCGCGGCCTGGCCAAGAACACGGCGCAGCTGGTCACCCTGTTTGCCCTGTCGAACCTGTGGATGGCACGCCGACATTTACTGACCGATGTAGGCGAGGTACGCCTGTGATACGGGAAATGGTCGCCGCAAGGTCATCGTGGCGGCCAGAAACGCCGGGATGAGCAGACGATCCGATCATTTTTGATTGATTCGCTGCTTTCCAAATCGGCGGGGCTGAAGGCGACGGGAAATACAGGGCTACTTCAGACTATCCTTAAGTATCGATATTTCCCTAGGTGTAGTCTATGGGGCATACCTTAATAACAACATCCAATTACGTCTCTAACCTGCCTTGAGGGAACCCCATAGCCAGCCTAACCACTTAGCTCTATCACGCGAATGTCTAGAACATTTGCTCCGCTAGTGGCCCTGAGGCTAAACCATGCTTTCTCAACGTCTCTCAGCAGCA
>NZ_BMNW01000089.1 GCF_014646755.1 Pseudomonas asuensis
ACGCCAAACCCAATGGCACCTGAACGCTATTGCAGACAGTCATATTACACCGACACAACGCTTCTTGATAAACCATGGTCAGATGCTAGAGGCCGCAGGCTATAACGGTGATGACATGAACGTCCTGGCCGCACAGCCTGCCGCCGAGCGAACTTTTGTCTTAACCCACGGCCAGACGCTAAAGGCCGCAGGCTATAACGGTTATGCCATGAACGACTTGGCCGCACAGCCTGCCGCCGAGCGAACTTTTGTCTTAACTCACGGCCAGACGCTAGAGGCCGCAGGCTATAACGGTGATGCCATGAACGACTTGGCCGCACAGCCTGTCGTCCAGCAAACCTTTGTCCTGGCCAATGCCCAGACGCTAAAGGCCGCAGGCTATAACGGTTATGCCATGAACCGCTTGGCCGCACAGCCTGCCGCCGAGCAAACTTTTGTTTTAACCCACGGCCAGACGCTAGAGGCCGCAGGCTATCACAGTTATGCCATGAACGGCCTGGCCGCACAGCCTGTCGTCCAGCAAACCTTTGTCCTGGCCAATGCCCAGACGCTAAAGGCCGCAGGCTATAACGGTTATGTCATGAACCGCTTGGCCGCACAGCCTGCCGCCGGGCGAACTTTTGTCTTAACTCACGGCCAGACGCTAA
>NZ_BMNW01000090.1 GCF_014646755.1 Pseudomonas asuensis
TGAACTGACCCCCGAATGTTGGACACAACCTTCGAGGGTTCTTTATGGCGAAGTACTCGCTTCAGTTCAAACTCATGGTCATTCGCGATTATCTGGAAAGCGCTGATGGCTTCAGCAGGGTTTCGCATCGGCACCAGGTAGAGAGAGGCCTGGTCCGCACCTGGGTTGCGGCTTTTCAGCAGCATGGCGAAGCAGGCCTCACGCCCACTCGATCTCATTACACTACGGCCTTCAAGCTCGCTGTTCTCAAGCGACTGTATAAAGAAGGTTTGTCTTACCGTCAGGCCGCTGCAATCTTCAACATCGCCAACAAATCAAGCGTTATGAACTGGCAGCAAGCGTATGAGCGAGGCGGTCTGGCAGCCCTGGCACGCAAGCGACGAGGAGCTGACGTGAAGCAGAGCAACGCGTCTGCCATCGAAAACTTCAACGGTTCAACAGAGACTCAGCGCACCCAACAAGACCTCATCGACGAGATCGTGAGGTTGCGGCTGGAAAATGCCTATCTGAAACGAGCTAAAAGCCTTAGCTCAACACCGGCAGCGCCTAGCACTCGTGAGAAAACACAGATAGTCATAGAACTCAGGCAGCACTACCCGTTGCCCTGCTTGCTCAAGGCAGCAGGGCTGGCCCGCAGTAC
>NZ_BMNW01000091.1 GCF_014646755.1 Pseudomonas asuensis
GCCACTGCTGCTCGCAGCCGTACTCAGGATGCTGACTTTGCTGCCGAGACATCAGAGATGACCAAGCAGCAGACCCTGCAGCAGGCTTCGACTGCGATCCTGGCTCAGGCCAACCAGCTGCCGAACGCTGTGCTCAAGCTGCTCAACTAATCAGAGCCGCTATTAACAAAAGGGGATGCGAAAGCATCCCCTTTTTTATGCAAAAACTTAATGGGATAAGAAGGGGGGTTAGCTTAGCTTTTTAGCTGGTCTGTTGCAGAATTGTTCTTCTTGAGAAATAAGTATTGCCAAGTCGTTCTGAAAGTAAGTTGGCTTAAAGCTAATTAAGAAAGCTTGCCTGGTTGTTCGAAGGCAGGCTATATAAAGGATTATATAGGTCTGTCAGTCGATAATTTGGCTACTCTGTTTAAACTGTCAACTTATTGATAGGTAAAGAGAGTTTGAAAATTTCAGTGTGGTAACACTAAAGCAAATCGAAGTCGGGCCGAAATAAAGAATAACCAGTTTGGGTCACTGCACATTTAAGCGCAGTGGGGCGAAGTTAGCCAACTGCTTAGGAAACACTGAAGAGAATTCTCCTAAAGCAAATTGAGCAAGCGCCGATAACTTAAACGTAGGTTCTCCAGGCCACTGAGG
>NZ_BMNW01000092.1 GCF_014646755.1 Pseudomonas asuensis
GCGACTGGTTTGCCGTAATGCCAGATCAACACCTGTGCCGTTTTTACCGGTGTATTGGGCGATATGTAGCTTAAGCTCAGCGGGGAGATTTTGCAGGTGGGAAACAGGGGGCTCAAAGTTTAGGCTAAAGGCTATGCCTTCTTCACTGTTTCGCTCAGGGTGGGAGATATCGTAGGCGTTAAGGCGGTTGAGCTGACCGTTGGAGCGAACCTGCAAGTTGACCTTATAGGCGTGAGCAGGCTCATCAGGCTTGAGGGATGCAGTGGCAGGGTAGCTAAACTGGGTGCCGCCATGGGCTAAAGAGGTCTCCTCGATAGCTCCCTGAGGTTTAAACAAGTCGGGCAGTAGCGTCTTTTCGTCTGAATTAAGAGGCTTGAAGCTGCCGATCAGAACAAGCTTGTCATTAAGCATAAGCCTGCCAGGCACCGCATTGTTGCCCTGATGTGCTGCCAAAGGCTCTGCTGGCTGGACTGCCGGGCTTGCTTGAGGATGGACGGAGTCAAGGTCTAGTGAGGCTAGCGAAAGGGGCGAGGTCGAGGCGCTAACGAGGTTCATGCAGAGGGTCCTTATGGCGTATTAAAGGTTCTGTGTGGTAGCCCTTAGCGCCTGGGTTCC
>NZ_BMNW01000093.1 GCF_014646755.1 Pseudomonas asuensis
CAGCTCATGGCCTTGCTGCCACAAAGCCTAAGTAAACAAGAACGCTCATCGATCAATCGTTTCCTGTGCCATCTGGAGCAACAGGGCCAGACCTGGTCACAGCTGTGGCCTACTAACCCTACTGATCCTCGTCCCGCCGCGCTCGAACGCGCGGTTAACGAAGGGATTAGTCGGCATGGCCTACCTAGTCAAACACGAGCAGTACTCAACAGGGCGTTGGGGCTTGTGCTGGTAGGCGAATCGGGACGGGTGAGGCTTACGCCCACCCTTGCCGAGCATAGTCAGCTCATGGCCTCGTTGCCACAAAGCCTAAACTCCAACGATCGCTCATCGATCAACCGTTTCCTGTGCCATCTGGAGCAACAGGGCCAGACCTGGTCACAGCTCCGACCTGACCCTACAGACCTTCGTCCCGCCGGGCTCGAAAGCGCCGTTAACGAAGGGATTAGTCAGCATGGCTTACCTAGTCAAACACGAGCAGCGCTCAACAGGGCGTTTGGGCTTGTACTGGTAGGCGAATCGGGACAGGTGAGGCTTACGCCCACCCTTGCCGAGCATAGCCAGCTCATGGCCTCGTTGCCACAAAGCCTAAGTAAACAATATCGCTCATC
>NZ_BMNW01000094.1 GCF_014646755.1 Pseudomonas asuensis
GCCGCGTGAAGGGTCGCGCCAAGGTAAACGGAAAGCCTGTGAGCCTTAGCTAGCTCCTCGCATCGCTCGTTAAAGCGCGATGCCTAGACGCCTCAGTTTAGCTTCTCGCTCGGCGGCAGGCTGTGCGGCCAAGTCGTTCATGGCATCACCGTCATAGCCTGCGGCCTTTAGCGTCTGGCCGTGAGTTAAGACAAAAGTTCGCTCGGTGGCAGGCTGTGCGGCCAAGTCGTTCATGGCAAAACCGTCATAGCCTGCGGCCTTTAGCATCTGGCCGTGAGTTAAGACAAAAGTTCGCTCGGTGGCAGGCTGTGCGGCCAAGTCGTTCATGGCAAAACCGTCATAGCCTGCGGCCTCTAGCGTCTGGCCGTGAGTTAAGACAAAAGTTCGCTCGGTGGCAGGCTGTGCGGCCAAGCGGTTCATGGCATAACTGTCATAGCCTGCGGCCTCTAGCGTCTGGCCGTGAGTTAAGACAAAAGTTTGCTCGGCGACAGGCTGTGCGGCCAAGTCGTTCATGGCATCACCGTTATAGCCTGCGGCCTTTAGCGTCTGGCCGTGAGTTAAGACAAAAGTTCGCCCGGCGGCAGGCTGTGCG
>NZ_BMNW01000095.1 GCF_014646755.1 Pseudomonas asuensis
GGCTTACTGTTGCTGTCGTAACCTGCCTCTGCATCAAAAGAACCCACACCCGCTATTTTTGACCATGGGCAGCAAAAGTCATGACTCGGAAGTTTGCTTTTCTGTCTCTACGACCTGCTCATAAGTTAGGCCTTCCCTTCGCGCCTTTCTGCGTATTCTCTCGTAATCCGCTGCCGCAGCATGGGGGTTGCCTGTGAGCTCTTGGGCACGCTTAGCGTTCTGCATTCTATGGTAATCAGCCGATGTAGCCTCGGGGTTGCCTGTGCGTTTCTGGGCAAGCTTAGCTTTCTGCATTCTCTGGTAATCAGCTGCCGTAGCATGGGGGTTGCCCGTGAGCTCTTGGGCACGCTTAGCGTTCTGCATTTTCTGGTAATCAGCCGATGTAGCCTCGGGGTTGCCTGTGAGCTCTTGGGCACGCTTAGCGTTCTGCATTTTCTGGTAATCAGCCGATGTAGCCTCGGGGTTGCCTGTGAGCTTCTGGGCACGCTTGGCACGGCTCTTATTCTTACTCCCGGTCATAGTTTCTATAACGCTTTCAGCTTGTTTTGCTGTCAATCCGGGTATCTGCTCAGCTATCTGCGCTGGCCTT
>NZ_BMNW01000096.1 GCF_014646755.1 Pseudomonas asuensis
TCCTGGTGAAGAATGGGCAGGCGCTAGAGGATGCAGGCTATGACGGTGATGACATGAGCGCCTTGGCCGAACGGCCTGTCGTCCAGCAAAACTTTGTCATGACCAATGCCCAGACGCTAAAGGCCGCAGGCTATAACGGTGATGCCATGAACGGCCTGGCCGCACAGCCTGCCACCGAGCAAACTTTTGTCTTAACCCACGGCCAGACGCTAGAGGCCGCAGGCTATCACGGTTATGCCATGAACATCTTGGCCGCACAGCCTGCCGCCGAGCAAACTTTTGTCTTAAATCACGGCCAGACGCTAGAGGCCGCAGGCTATAGCGGTTATGTCATGAACCGCTTGGCCGCACAGCCTGCCACCGAGCGAACTTTTGTCTTAAATCACGGCCAGACGCTAAAGGCCGCAGGCTATAACGGTGATGCCATGAACGGCCTGGCCGCACAGCCTGCCGCCGAGCAAACTTTTGTCTTAAATCACGGCCAGACGCTAAAGGCCGCAGGCTATAACGGTTATGTCATGAACCGCTTGGCCGCACAGCCTGCCGCCGGGCGAACTTTTGTCTTAACTCACGGCCAGACGCTAA
>NZ_BMNW01000097.1 GCF_014646755.1 Pseudomonas asuensis
GTTGCCCTGCTTGCTCAAAGCAGCAGGCTAGCCCGCAGTACCTTCTACTATCAATCAAAAGCATTGGGATACACCATAAAACCATCCAGCGCTTGATGGGTATCCTGGCATTAAGATCAACCATTAGACGACGCAGTAAGTACCGGGCGTACCGAGGCGCAACGTCTAGGGCGGTTCCTAACCGGCTCAATCGCGATTTCTCAGCCGAGCGGCCTAACGAGCGGTGGGTGACAGACATTACCGAGTTTAACCTCGGCGGCCAAAAGCTTTACCTGTCCCCGTTCTGGATCTGTACAACCGAGAAGTCGTGGCCTATGAGATGGCTAGGCGACCTGTATTTGATATGGTGCGCGATATGATGGGCAAAGCCTTCAAGCGCTTAAGACGCGACGAAGCTCCCCTCTTGCATTCGGACCAGGGCTGGCACTATCAGATGCCAGCGTTTGGTCGTCTCCTGGAGCGACGTGGCCTCACTCAAAGCATGTCACGACGCGGTAACTGCCTGGATAATGCTGCCATGGAAAGCTTTTTTGCCGTGCTCAAGTCAGAGCTGTATTGCCGGGAATCCTTCAACAGCGTCGCTGG
>NZ_BMNW01000098.1 GCF_014646755.1 Pseudomonas asuensis
CGACGCGGTAACTGCCTGGATAATGCTGCCATGGAAAGCTTTTTTGCCGTGCTCAAGTCAGAGCTGTATTGCCGGGAATCCTTCAACAGCGTCGCTGGGTTGGAAAAGGCGCTGCGTGGGTATATCCGCTATTACAACCATGACCGGCTCAAGCTTTCGCTGGGTGGGTTGAGCCCTGTTCAGTTCCGGCTCAAGAACTCAAACGCTTCTATTGCAAGTAACACTCCAGCCTAACATCGAGAGAAGCTAGGTCCGGTGAACCATAGAATCAAAGTACTGGTTCAAGGAACCCTGGTGTTACAAAGGACCACTTAGAGGATTTCTCTTGATAGGTCATGAGGTCCTTTATGCATCCCATTGGAACAGCACCATCCTTGTTCGTACAGCCCCCCAGAGCTTAGCGATGAACTCGCTAAAACGGCATCAGCAGCGGCTCAATCTACCACGCCCTCTGCGACGCCTCAGCAGCAGGGCCCCATCGTACCCAGCAGAATGGTGCTGGGTAGAAGCCTGGTACAGGTTGGTAGCCACACGGTGCTTACGGATGAAAGGAATAAGGCCTTGTTACCTTACTTGTTCAAACA
>NZ_BMNW01000099.1 GCF_014646755.1 Pseudomonas asuensis
AGCGGAGTTACAGCGATCGCAGGATTCGATCGCGACGCTGAGTAAGCGCTACAACTTAAATCCCTAGGCGGGCCCCCAAAAACAGTGATCAAATGGCGTAAGCGTGACTCGGTTGAAGATCAGCCCATGGGACCTCGGGAGCCGCATTCGACCTCCCTGACTCTGGCTGAAGAGGCTGTTGCCATCGCGTTCCGGCAGAAGACGTTGCTGCCTCTGGACGATTGCCTGCATGCCTTGCAGCGCTTTATACCGGGGCTTTCACGCTCCAGCCTGCATCGGCTCTACCAGCGACACGGCATCAGCAACCTCCCGCGCTCAGCTGAGCCGGTACGTGAGAAGAAAGCCTTCAAACGCTATCCGCTGGGCTATCTGCATATCGATATCACCGAGGTGCATACCGCCGAGGGCCGAGCCTATCTCTTTGTGGCGATTGATCGCACGTCGAAGTTTGTCTATGCCGAGTTGCATGAGCAGATGAGGCGCAAAGATGCGGTCGACTTTTTGGAGGCCACACTTAAAACGTTACCTTATAAGGTGCATACGGTGCTGACTGACAACGGCATTCAGTTTGCCAAGAAGACGG
>NZ_BMNW01000100.1 GCF_014646755.1 Pseudomonas asuensis
GTCCGAATGCAGGAGCGGAGCCTCGTTGCGTCTTAAGCGCTTGAAGGCTTTGCCCATCATGTCTCGAACCATGTCGAATACCGGTCGCCTAGCCATCTCATAGGCTATGATCTCTCGGTTATAGAGGTCCAGTACCGGTGACAAGTAGAGCTTTTGGCCACCGAGGTTAAACTCGGTAATGTCTGTCACCCATCGCTCGTTAGGCCGCTCGGCTGAGAAGTCGCGATTGAGCCGGTTAGGAGCAGCCCTAGACGTTGAGCCTCGGTAAGCTCTGTACTTGCTGCGTCGTCTAATGGATGACTTCAGTGCCAAGCTACCCATCAAGCGCTGGATGGTTTTATGGTTTATCCCAGTGCCTTGGTTACGGATGGCAGCAGTGATACGGCGATAGCCATAGCGGCCTTTGTGTCGCTCAAAAAGCGTCTTGATAGTGCTTTTGAGCCCGGCGTACTTATCAGCGGCAGCTAATGCCTTGGATTGGTAGTAGAAGGTACTGCGAGCCAGCCCTGCTGACTTGAGTAGGCAGGCCAGTGGGTAGTGCTGCCGGAGCGCTATCACGATCTGTGTCTTCTCACGAGCGCT
>NZ_BMNW01000101.1 GCF_014646755.1 Pseudomonas asuensis
AACAGGGCCAGACCTGGTCGCAGCTCCGACCTGACCCTACAGACCTTCGTCCCGCTGGGCTCGAAAGCGCCGTTAACGAAGGGATCAATAACCATGGCCTACATCGCGGCATACGAGCAGTGCTCGATAAGGTGTTTGGACTTGAATTGAAATAAGTGCACCGAAATAGCGTTGAGAGCCTCGCGCATGGGGGTTACTTTCTGGTCAGTCTGTTAAGTATCGATATTTCCCTAGGGAAATCCTGAAGAAGACTTGTTGATTTGGCAAAATGCCCAGACGCCCCACGCCCGAGCTCTTCCATGAAGCAGATGACCTTCGCCGACGCCGAGTACGCCAGCAAGCGCAAGCAGACCCGCAAGGAGTTGTTCCTGATCGACCTGGATCAGGTGGTGCCGTGGAAGGGTTTGATTGCCCTGATCGAACCGCATTACCCTAAAGGTGAAGGCGGCCGACCGGCGTATCCGCTGATGGCGATGCTGCGCATCCACCTGTTGCAGAACTGGTTCTCGCTGAGCGATCCGGCCATGGAGGAGGCCTTGTATGAGATGACGTCGATACGCCAGTTCGCCCGGCTGAC
>NZ_BMNW01000102.1 GCF_014646755.1 Pseudomonas asuensis
GCATCGTACGGTTAAAGGTCAAACGTCACGTTTACACACCCGCTCAGGTAGGTAAACGCTATGGCTATACCCAGGCCCATCATCGTGAACAGGTGACACCCTATAGTACAAGCCTCACGGATGCCGAGTGGGCTCTGGTTGCTGATCTTTTCGAACGTGACCCTGGTACCCGTGGAACTCCGCCCCGTTACGCTCGACGTAAGCTGGTCGATGCCTGCTGTTATGTGCTGCGTACCGGCTGTGCCTGGCGTCTGCTGCCCAAGACTTTTGCCCCCTGGCAGGCCGTCTACAAGTCTTTCGCGCGTTGGGTTGAAGCCGGCACCTTTGAAGCTATGCAGGATCGTCTGCGTAAACAGTGGCGCTTACGCATGGGCCGCGGCGTCCAACCAACCGCCACGGTAATCGATGCGCAATCAACCCGCGCATCGCCTCAGGGCGGCAGGAATGGTTTCGATGCCGGTAAAAAGATCAAAGGTCGAAAGCGCAACTTAATTGTTGATACGCTGGGCGTAGTCGTAGCGGTTACAGTTACCGCAGCCAGTGTCCAGGACCGTGACGCGGCTGCTGCGGTC
>NZ_BMNW01000103.1 GCF_014646755.1 Pseudomonas asuensis
CTCCCTTGCTAAGATCTAGAAAAAACAAGCAAAATTATGCCGTGGGATTTTGCTTTTCTGCTTCTACAACCTGCTCAAAAGTCAGGCCTTCCCTTCGCGCCTTTTTGCGTATTCTGTCGTAATCCGCTGCCGCAGCATGGGGGTTGCCTGTGAGCTTCTGAGCAAGCTTAGTTCTCTGCATTCTATAGTAATCAACTGCCGTAGCATCAGAGTCGCCCGTAAGCTCCTGAGCACGTTTAGTTCTCTGCATTTTATGGTAATCAGCCGATGTAGCCTCGGGGTTGCCTGTGCGCCTCTGGGCACGCTTAGCTTCCTGTATTCTGTTGTAATCAGCTGCCGTAACATCAGACTTGCCCGTGAGCTCCCAGGCTCGCTTAACAGAGCTATTATCCTTAGTACCACTAATACGTGCTACAGCGTTAGTAACTTGTTTTACTGTCAATCCGGGTATCTGCTCAGCTATCTCCGCTTGCCTTTTACCTTGCCTATGCAGGTCGGCTATTTGCGCTTTGATCTGCGGACGTAGATGCCTACCGTTGGGTGTTTTCACACCCTGTTCACG
>NZ_BMNW01000104.1 GCF_014646755.1 Pseudomonas asuensis
AAAATACGGTAAAAACTCTGTGTAAATTCACTAGAATCACACGGTTTCGCACTATGCCGAACGCGGACATACCCGAGCAAGCCCGTAATCAGGCGAAAGCCAGGCTAAGACGGCTCGGAATTACTGCGCAGGAGTTCGCAAAAGCTAACAAGCTGAGCCCCAGCACTGTGTATGCCGTTTTGAACGGACAGAAGAAGTGCACGCGTGGTGAATCTCACCGAGCTGCCGTTCTACTGGGTTTGAAAGAAGGTGTGATTTTGAGTTGATGGCATGCCCGGCATTGCGCAAGGGCTTTTCAGTGTTGCGGGAAACGTTAAGTAGGACTCTGACATGTACCAGGACAGTAAGCGAATTCGGAAAAATCGCGCCACGATAAACCTCGACGACTACGAGCAGGCCCTGATCAATGCCCTGGTGGATTACACCGGTCTTGATCAAGCCACCTTGCTCCGACAGTTGGCTATGCAGGAAGCAAGAGAACTCTTACTGCCTCAGAGCATGTTAGGCCAGGCCTCAGCTTGAACCCAGTCAC
>NZ_BMNW01000105.1 GCF_014646755.1 Pseudomonas asuensis
GTGAATGGAGGTACAAGCACTACTGGGTGATGCCTTAATAGGCTGAAAAGACTCCCTTGCTAAGATCTAGAAAAAACAAGCAAAATTATGCCGTGGGATTTTGCCTTTCTGCTTCTACGACCTGCTCATAAGTTAGGCCTTCCCTTCGCGCCTTTCTGCGTATTCTCTCGTAATCCGCTGCCGCAGCATGGGGGTTGCCTGTGAGTTCTTGGGCCCGCTTAGCTTTCTGCATTCTCTGGTAATCAGCTGCCATGGCATCGGAATTGCCTGTGAGATCTTGGGCACGCTTAGCGTCCATCACTCTTTGGTAATCAGCTGACGTGGCGTTGGGGTTGTCTGTGAGCTCTTGGGCACGCTTAGCGCTCTGCATTCTCCTGTAATCAGCCGATGTAGCCTCGGGGTTGCCTGTGAGCTTCTGGGCAAGCTTGGCACGGCTCTTATTCTTACTCCCGGTCATAGTTTCTATAACGCTTTCAGCTTGTTTTGCTGTCAATCCGGGTATCTGCTCAGCTATCTGCGCTGGCCTT
>NZ_BMNW01000106.1 GCF_014646755.1 Pseudomonas asuensis
CCCATTGTACCCAGCAGAATGGTGCTGGGTAGAAGCCTGGTACAGGTTGGTAGCCACACGATGCTTACGGATGAAAGGAATAAAGCCTTGTTACCTTACTTGTTCAAGCAAGAAGGCAAGGTTAACCAGGAACGTTTACCTAATGGGGATATCCAGTGCCGCTACCAAGTTGCGCATGTGCCCGGTAACCCGGATAACCCTTTTGAGGCGACCCTTGTGTTTGGTAGTAACGGTCAGCTCAAAGAATTATCAGCTAAATCTACCTCTAACCCTGAGCGTACATTTCCCACAACGGAATTCATGCCCAGGACGGATTCTAGACCTCTTGGCTCTTCTAATCTGGCAACGCTTCCCAAGGAGGTGTTGGATCGGATAGCGGGACATACTGCCTCAACAAACCCCGATGGCCTACTCGCGCTACGCCAAACCCAATGGCACCTGAACGCTATTGCAGACAGTCATATTACACCGACACAACGCTTCTTGATAAACCATGGTCAGATGCTAGAGGCCGCAGGCTATA
>NZ_BMNW01000107.1 GCF_014646755.1 Pseudomonas asuensis
GATGAGCGATATTGTTTACTTAGGCTTTGTGGCAACGAGGCCATGAGCTGGCTATGCTCGGCAAGGGTGGGCGTAAGCCTCACCTGTCCCGATTCGCCTACCAGCACAAGTCCAAACGCCCTGTTGAGCGCTGCTCGTGTGCTCTTGTGGAGGCCATGCCGACTGATCCCTTCGTTAACCGCGCGTTCGAGCCCAGCGGGACGAGGATCAGTCGGATCAGGTCGGAGCTGCGACCAAGTCTGGCCCTGTTGCTCCAGGTGGCACAGGAAAAGGTTGATATTTGAGCGATCGTTGGAGTTTAGGCTTTGTGGTAACGAGGCCATGAGCTGACTATGCTCGGCAAGGGTGGGCGTAAGCCTCACCTTTCCCGATTCGGCTACCAGCACAAGCCCCAACGCCCTGTTGAGCACTGCTCGTGTTTGACTATGTAGGCCATGGTTATTGATCCCTTCGTTAACGGCGCTTTCGAGCCCAGCGGGACGAAGGTCTGTAGGGTCAGGTCGGAGCT
>NZ_BMNW01000108.1 GCF_014646755.1 Pseudomonas asuensis
GAAATTATTGAAATGTCGATTAAGAGGGTGTAGACAAAATAAAACCTTTCACGCCAGTCTATTGAGCAGGATACGCGCAGTGGCCAGCCATACCCAGGCTGCGGCAACTGAGAGCTTGCGATCATGGTGCATGATCGTACGTCGCCAGCGCTCAATCCAGGCATGGGTGCGTTCCACTACCCATCGTTTAGGCAGAACGGTAAAACCGCTGCCAGTAGATGCTTGGGCCGGTGATGCATGCTGTATAGCCTGCAGCGTTCCTGTAGTGCCATTGCCAGGCCGACGCACCACCTCAACCAGAATGCCCTGGGTGTCCTCGATGGCTCGAGCGCTACGACCACCGTATGCGCCATCGGTATAGAGTTTCTAGATACAAGGTGCCTTGCTGCAGGCCTGCTGGATGACCGCAGCAGCCGCGTCACGGTCCTGGACACTGGCTGCGGTAACTGTAACCGCTACGACTACGCCCAGCGTATCAACAATTAAGTTGCGCTTTCGACCTTTGA